>NZ_JBBOUZ010000001.1:592500-4700000 GCF_038006305.1 Priestia sp. FSL R5-0597 | reverse complement strand
CTTAGAAGTGAGAATGCCGGTATGAGTAGCGAAAGACAAGTGAGAATCTTGTCCACCGAATGCCTAAGGTTTCCTGAGGAAGGCTCGTCCGCTCAGGGTTAGTCGGGACCTAAGCCGAGGCTGAAAAGCGTAGGCGATGGCCAACAGGTTGATATTCCTGTACCACCTCCCCGCCGTTTGAGTAATGGGGGGACGCAGTAGGATAGGGTAAGCGCGCTGCTGGATATGCGCGTTCAAGCAGTTAGGCTGATGAGTAGGCAAATCCGCTCATCATAAAGGCTGAGCTGTGATGACGAGGGAATTATAGTACCGAAGTTCCTGATTCCACACTGCCAAGAAAAGCCTCTAGCGAGGCGGGAGGTGCCCGTACCGCAAACCGACACAGGTAGGCGAGGAGAGAATCCTAAGGTGATCGAGAGAACTCTCGTTAAGGAACTCGGCAAAATGACCCCGTAACTTCGGGAGAAGGGGTGCTCTGGTAGGGTGTATAGCCCGAGAGAGCCGCAGTGAATAGGCCCAGGCGACTGTTTAGCAAAAACACAGGTCTCTGCGAAGCCGCAAGGCGAAGTATAGGGGCTGACGCCTGCCCGGTGCTGGAAGGTTAAGAGGAGGGGTTATCCTTTGGGAGAAGCTCTGAATCGAAGCCCCAGTAAACGGCGGCCGTAACTATAACGGTCCTAAGGTAGCGAAATTCCTTGTCGGGTAAGTTCCGACCCGCACGAAAGGCGTAACGATCTGGGCACTGTCTCAACGAGAGACTCGGTGAAATTATAGTACCTGTGAAGATGCAGGTTACCCGCGACAGGACGGAAAGACCCCGTGGAGCTTTACTGTAGCCTGATATTGAATTTTGGTACAGCTTGTACAGGATAGGTAGGAGCCTGAGAAGCCGGAGCGCTAGCTTCGGTGGAGGCGTCGGTGGGATACTACCCTGGCTGTATTGAAATTCTAACCCGCGGCCCTGATCGGGCCGGGAGACAGTGTC
Organism: Priestia sp. FSL R5-0597; assembly: GCF_038006305.1. Classification (NCBI taxonomy): domain Bacteria; kingdom Bacillati; phylum Bacillota; class Bacilli; order Caryophanales; family Bacillaceae; genus Priestia; species Priestia sp. FSL R5-0597. The sequence goes on along the minus strand of NZ_JBBOUZ010000001.1, from coordinate 4,699,015 downwards.
AGGTGGGCAGTTTGACTGGGGCGGTCGCCTCCTAAAATGTAACGGAGGCGCCCAAAGGTTCCCTCAGAATGGTTGGAAATCATTCGTAGAGTGTAAAGGCACAAGGGAGCTTGACTGCGAGACCTACAAGTCGAGCAGGGACGAAAGTCGGGCTTAGTGATCCGGTGGTTCCGCATGGAAGGGCCATCGCTCAACGGATAAAAGCTACCCCGGGGATAACAGGCTTATCTCCCCCAAGAGTCCACATCGACGGGGAGGTTTGGCACCTCGATGTCGGCTCATCGCATCCTGGGGCTGTAGTCGGTCCCAAGGGTTGGGCTGTTCGCCCATTAAAGCGGTACGCGAGCTGGGTTCAGAACGTCGTGAGACAGTTCGGTCCCTATCCGTCGTGGGCGTAGGAAATTTGAGAGGAGCTGTCCTTAGTACGAGAGGACCGGGATGGACACACCGCTGGTGTACCAGTTGTCTTGCCAAAGGCATCGCTGGGTAGCTATGTGTGGACGGGATAAGTGCTGAAAGCATCTAAGCATGAAGCCCCCCTCAAGATGAGATTTCCCATAGCGCAAGCTAGTAAGATCCCTGAAAGATGATCAGGTTGATAGGTCAGAGGTGGAAGCGTGGCGACATGTGTAGCTGACTGATACTAATCGATCGAGGACTTAACCAAACTTTAAAAGTGTAAGCTTTACTCAGCAAACTGTTATCTAGTTTTGAAAGAATAAATCTTTCGAAAAAAAGTATTGCTTTCTTTATATAATAGTGTATAATATAATATGTCTGGTGGCGATAGCGAAGAGGTCACACCCGTTCCCATACCGAACACGGAAGTTAAGCTCTTTAGCGCCAATGGTAGTTGGGACTTTGTCCCTGTGAGAGTAGGACGTTGCCAGGCTTTTATATCGGAGGATTAGCTCAGCTGGGAGAGCACCTGCCTTACAAGCAGGGGGTCGGCGGTTCGATCCCGTCATCCTCCATCATCGACTATTTAAGTCAGAGATTGCACGCCGGTGTAGCTCAATTGGTAGAGCAACTGACTTGTAATCAGTAGGTTGGGGGTTCAAGTCCTCTTGCCGGCACCATTTTTTTCGAGCCATTAGCTCAGTTGGTAGAGCATCTGACTTTTAATCAGAGGGTCGAAGGTTCGAGTCCTTCATGGCTCACCATTTAATATTCACACGCGGGTGTGGCGGAATTGGCAGACGCGCTAGACTTAGGATCTAGTGTCTTACGACGTGGGGGTTCAAGTCCCTTCACCCGCATCTTTACTTAATTTCATATATGTGCGGAAGTAGTTCAGTGGTAGAACACCACCTTGCCAAGGTGGGGGTCGCGAGTTCGAACCTCGTCTTCCGCTCCACATATATAAGTCCTGCCGGGGTGGTGGAATTGGCAGACACACAGGACTTAAAATCCTGCGGTAGGTGACTACCGTGCCGGTTCAAGTCCGGCCCTCGGCACCATTTTAATAAGCGCCCGTAGCTCAATTGGATAGAGCGTTTGACTACGGATCAAAAGGTTAGGGGTTCGACTCCTCTCGGGCGCGCCATAAACGGGAAGTAGCTCAGCTTGGTAGAGCACTTGGTTTGGGACCAAGGGGTCGCAGGTTCGAATCCTGTCTTCCCGACCATTTATGGGGCCTTAGCTCAGCTGGGAGAGCGCCTGCCTTGCACGCAGGAGGTCAGCGGTTCGATCCCGCTAGGCTCCACCAATGAAATTAAATAATTGTAACGAATAATATGGCGGTGTAGCTCAGCTGGCTAGAGCGTACGGTTCATACCCGTGAGGTCGTGGGTTCGACTCCCTCCGCCGCTACCATATAAGTTACATTTGTTATAAATATACGGAGGAATACCCAAGTCCGGCTGAAGGGATCGGTCTTGAAAACCGACAGGGGTGTTAAAGCCCGCGGGGGTTCGAATCCCTCTTCCTCCGCCATTTATTTATATCATATTCATATCATCGCGGGGTGGAGCAGTTCGGTAGCTCGTCGGGCTCATAACCCGAAGGTCGCAGGTTCAAATCCTGTCCCCGCAACCAAAGTGGTCCCGTGGTGTAGCGGTTAACATGCCTGCCTGTCACGCAGGAGATCGCGGGTTCGATTCCCGTCGGGACCGCCATTTTGTTTGGCTCGGTAGCTCAGTTGGTAGAGCAAAGGACTGAAAATCCTTGTGTCGGCGGTTCGATTCCGTCCCGAGCCACCATTTTAAGACGGCGATTGTGGCGAAGTGGTTAACGCACCGGATTGTGGTTCCGGCATTCGTGGGTTCGATTCCCATCAGTCGCCCCATCTTAAGTAACGCGGGTGTAGTTTAGTGGTAAAACCTCAGCCTTCCAAGCTGATGTCGTGAGTTCGATTCTCATCACCCGCTCCAAATAATGGGCCTATAGCTCAGCTGGTTAGAGCGCACGCCTGATAAGCGTGAGGTCGGTGGTTCGAGTCCACTTAGGCCCACCATATTCCACAGTAGCTCAGTGGTAGAGCTATCGGCTGTTAACCGATCGGTCGTAGGTTCGAGTCCTACCTGTGGAGCCATACGGAGAAGTACTCAAGTGGCTGAAGAGGCGCCCCTGCTAAGGGTGTAGGTCGTGTAAGCGGCGCGAGGGTTCAAATCCCTCCTTCTCCGCCAGTCGTTTTAAATTTAAATATGGCCCGTTGGTCAAGCGGTTAAGACACCGCCCTTTCACGGCGGTAACACGGGTTCGAATCCCGTACGGGTCATCTTAAAAAGGTTTGCATATATGCAAACCTTTTTTTATTTGCGCTTTTTTAAAGATTAAGTAAACAGGAATAATAGTTAGGAATAATTACCATGAATTTTCAGAATAAAAAGTAAGTTTTAAGCAGGATTTTCCCTATATCATATGGAATTATTCATAAAGTAATAAAGTATGAAGAGTATGGAATAAAGAGTAATTTTAAAGAACATTTATTCTATTATATTTGTAGAAAAGGTTTATGTTTTTACTATAAAAGGGAATGAGTGGTAAGAAGCGTATATTATGTGCGTATATTATGTTTGAAGTTAAAGGGGTGGCAAAAGTGAATCTAGCGGTTCAGCCTACTGAATTTGATGTTCATTTGTATCACGAAGGAAACTTATTTCGCAGTTACTCTATTTTCGGTGCGCATCAGGTAACGGTAGAAGGAATTGAAGGCGTACGATTTTGCGTGTGGGCACCTCATGCAAAGGGTGTAAGCGTTGTAGGTGATTTTAATAAATGGAACGGTTTTCAACATTCAATGGTTAAAGTTAATGAAGAAGGTATTTGGATGACATTTATCCCTGAATTAGAACAAGGGACTATTTATAAATATGAAATCATCACACAAAGCAATCAAAAAAAATTAAAAGCAGATCCATACGCTTTCTTCAGTGAAGTGCGTCCAAACACTGCGTCTATTGTTTACTCATTGGATGGGTACAAATGGAACGACCAATATTGGCGTAGAAAGAAAAAACAGCAAAATATATATGAAAGACCACTGTGTATTTACGAGCTGCATGCAGGGTCTTGGAGGACTCATGAAGATGGCAGCCTTTATACATACAGTGAATTAGCACAGGAGCTTATTCCTTATATTGCTGAACAAGGTTTTACACATATTGAGTTATTACCAGTCATTGAGCATCCGCTCGACCGATCCTGGGGATATCAAGGAACTGGATACTATTCTGCTACCAGTCGATACGGTACACCTAAAGAGTTGATGAACTTTATAGATGAGTGTCATCAAAATAATATAGGCGTTCTTTTAGACTGGGTACCCGGGCATTTTTGTAAGGATGAACATGGTCTGTATATGTTCGATGGAGAACCTACTTATGAATACAAAAAAGAACCCGACCGTGAAAACTATGTTTGGGGAACAGCTAATTTCGATTTAGGCAAGCCTGAAGTACAAAGTTTTCTCATTTCGAACGCTTTGTTTTGGTTGGAGTACTTCCACATAGATGGATTTCGAGTAGATGCTGTAGCTAATATGCTTTATTGGCAAAATTCTTCTGGAAAAGCAGTAAATGATGGAGCTGTCAGCTTCTTAAAAAAATTGAATGAAGCTGTTTTTAAATCTGATGAAACGATATTAATGATGGCAGAAGATTCAACGGATTGGCCCCTTGTTACAGCACCTACGTATGAGGGCGGTTTAGGCTTTAATTATAAGTGGAACATGGGATGGATGAATGACGTTTTAACGTACATGGAAGCTGGAGTGGAAAGACGTCCCTATCTTCACGATAAAATGACCTTTTCACTAATGTATGCGTTTAACGAAAACTTTATTTTGCCGCTTTCTCATGATGAAGTCGTACATGGGAAAAAATCATTGCTTAATAAGATGCCAGGTGATTACTGGCGCAAGTTTGCACAGCTTCGACTGCTATATGGATATTTCTTTGCACACCCTGGAAAAAAGCTTTTATTTATGGGCGGAGAGTTTGGCCAATTTGATGAGTGGAAAGATTTAGAAGAGTTAGACTGGATGCTTTATGACTTTGACATGCATCGCAATCTTAACGGATATATGAAGGATCTCATCAAGATTTATAAAAGAAGCAAGCCTTTATATGAATTAGACCATAATCCAGATGGATTTGAATGGATTGATGTTAACAATCATCATCAACAAATTTTCTCCTTTATTCGCAAGTCGAAAGAAAATCAGGAGATTTTTATAGTTGTTAGCAATTTTTCTGAGCATCCATATCATTCTTACAAAGTTGGAGTTCCAGTTGAGACAGAGTACATTGAAGTTATTAACAGTGATGACGAAGTGTACGGCGGTTCAGGCATTGTAAATAAAAAGGCATTAAAATCAGTGGATGAATCGTTTCACGGTCAACCTTTTTGCATTGAAATGAATATTCCGCCGTTTGGCATTAGTATACTACGAGCAAAGAGAAAACGAGGGGAGAGAAAACAACATGTTAAAAAAGAAATGCGTAGCGATGTTATTGGCAGGAGGAAAAGGTAGTCGGCTAAGTTCGCTTACAAAAAATCTAGCAAAGCCAGCTGTACCATTTGGTGGTAAGTATCGAATTATTGATTTTGCTTTAAGTAATTGTACAAATTCAGGTATTGAAACAGTGGGTGTATTAACACAATATCAACCGCTAGTTCTCAATTCATACATTGGAATTGGAAGCGCTTGGGATTTGGACCGACGGAATGGTGGCGTCACAGTATTGCCTCCATACGCGGAGTCAGATGGAGTAAAGTGGTATAAAGGCACGGCTAGCGCTATTTATGAAAATTTAAACTATTTGACACAATATGATCCTGAGTACGTACTGATTCTATCAGGTGATCACATTTATAAAATGAACTATGAAAATATGCTTGATTATCATATAAACAAAGAAGCAGATGTAACGATTTCTGTTATTGAAGTACCTTGGGAAGAAGCGAGCCGTTTTGGTATTTTAAATACAAATAGTGACCTAGATGTAATGGAGTTCGATGAAAAGCCACAGCGTCCTAAAAATAATCTAGCTTCTATGGGGATTTATATTTTTAAATGGAGTATTTTAAAAGAATATTTAGAAATGGATGCACGCAATCCATACTCAAGCCATGATTTTGGTAAAGATGTTATTCCGCTTTTACTAGATGAAAAGAAAAAGCTAATTGCATATCCATTCCAAGGTTATTGGAAAGATGTAGGAACTGTAAAAAGCTTATGGGAAGCGAATATGGATTTGTTATGTGATAAAGACGAGCTTAATTTATTTGACTCTTCATGGAAAGTATACTCTGTTAACCCTAATCAGCCTCCTCAATATATTGCGCCAAACGCCTGCGTGGTGGAGTCATTAGTAAATGAAGGGTGCGTTGTCGAAGGAAACGTAGAGCAGTCCGTGTTATTTCCAGGTGTACAAATCGGTTCAGGTTCTGAAGTTAAGAAAACGGTTGTCATGCCTACTGCAAAGATAGGCTCTAACGTATATATTGAAAACGCAATTGTTCCATCGGACATTGAAGTTCCAGACGGTACTATCATTCGACCGACCAAAGGAAGCGAAGAAGTAATTCTTGTTACTCAAGAATTGATTGAATCAGTTGCTAAATGCATTTAACGAACAGAGAGGATGAACGACATTGAATAATCAAATGCTTGGTATTATTGATGCTTGTACAAACACAACAGCGCTGCAGCCTTTAACCTTTTATAGATCGATTGCTGCCATTCCTTTTGCAGGGCGCTATCGATTAATCGATTTTACGCTTTCTAATATGGTGAACTCTGGAATTTCGAGCGTTGCCATTTTTCCTCGTGATCGCTATCGCGCATTGATGGATCATATAGGTTCAGGAAAAGAATGGGATTTGGATCGGAAGCGAGATGGATTGTTTATCTTCCCTCCTATGACAAGTGATTTACACTTAGAGAGTCCATCACTATTCACGCAGTTCCGTTATCATATTGATTATTTCTTAAGAAGTAAGCAGGAATACGTATTAATTGCTAATAGTTATACGATATGTACAGTTGACTTTGAGCACGTGCTGCAGCGTCATATTGCTTCAAATGCAGATATTACTGAAATGAAGCAGGGTGATAAATCGCTTAATATGTATATTATTAATAAATCTATTCTAGTTAATATTTTGCAAAATGAATCGCATGATTTTTATACGATTAAAGAAATGGTTCGATATATGGCACAATCTCATCGTGTAGAAAAGTACGAACACCACGGATATACGGCTGAGATTTCTAGCTTAGATGCCTACTATAAAACAAGTATGGAAATTTTATCTCCAGATGTTTGGAAGCAGTTATTTATCAACGAACGTCCTGTTTTCACTAAAGTAAAAGATGAACCGCCTACTCGTTACGCAAAAAAAGCGGTTGTGAAAAACTCAATGATCGCAAACGGGTGCGTGATTGAAGGACATGTGGAAAATAGTATTATCTTCCGAGGCGTTAAAATTGGAAAAGGTACGGTCGTTAAGAATAGCATTGTGATGCAAAAAGGCGTTATTTTAGAAAATAGTGTATTAGAAAATGTTGTTTTAGACAAAGATGTGAAAATAGGAAGTAATGAAACGTTGCTAGGTGAGTCAGGTCTACCTAGAGTCATTGCTAAAGGAACAACTCAAGGAGCGTTGATGAAGTCGTGAATGTATTATTTGCTGTATCAGAATGTGTACCTTTTATTAAAACAGGAGGATTAGCAGACGTAGCAGGTGCCCTGCCTAAAGAATTAAAAAAGTTAGGAACGAACGTATGTGTAGTCATGCCAAAGTACGGAACCATTCCTCAACATTATCAAGATGAAATGGTGCTTGAAAAAGTTATTCATGTGCAGGTTGGGTGGAGAAGACAGTACTGTGGGATTGAATCGTTAACAATGGATGGCGTTAAATATATTTTCATTGATAATGAATATTATTTTAAAAGAGATAGCTTATATGGGCACTACGATGACGCTGAACGATTTGCTTTCTTCAGCAGAGCTGTGCTTGAAGCTATCCCATTTTTAGAGAATGAGCCTGATATCATTCATTGTCACGACTGGCATACGGCTATGATTCCATTTTTACTTCGTGCTAATTATGATATGTATGATCATATCCAGACGGTCTTTACGATTCATAACTTGCAATTCCAAGGAATTTTCCCTAAAAGCAATTTATATGAGCTATTAAATTTAAATGATTATTATTTTACTACAAGCCAGCTCGAGTTTTATGGGAATATTAATTTTATGAAAGCGGCTCTTGTATCAGCTGATAAAATTACCACGGTAAGTCCTACATATCGAGATGAAATTCAAATGCCCTATTACGGAGAAAGTTTAGATGGATTATTGCGTCAGCGAAATCAAGATTTAATTGGGATTGTAAATGGAATCGATGAAGAAGCTTATAGCCCAGACGCAGATCAGCTTATATCTTATCCTTATTCTGTAGAAGAGATTGAAGGAAAATATAAAAATAAAAAAGAGCTCCAGCGCTATCTTGAATTAGAGGAAAATAAGGATGTTCCAATTATTTCGATGGTTACAAGGTTAACCCAGCAGAAGGGATTGGATTTAGTCAAGCACGTTTTCCATGAGACGGTTAACTTAGGAGCCCAAATTGTTATTTTAGGAACTGGCGAACACGAGTTTGAGCAGTTTTTCCGTGAGATGGAAGATACGTACCCGCAACAAGTAAAAGCCATTATTGGTTTTAATGAGGAACTTGCTCATAAAGTTTATGCCGGTACGGATTTATTTTTAATGCCTTCCCGTTTTGAGCCTTGCGGACTCGGACAATTAATAGCCTTAAAGTATGGAACCATTCCAGTCGTGCGTGAAACGGGCGGCCTGAATGACACGGTTAAAGCTTATAATGAATATAGCGGAGAGGGAAATGGCTTCTCTTTTAAGAATTATAATGCTCATGACATGCTTCATACGTTAGAAAGAGCTGTTTCATTTTATCACCAGAAAGATGTATGGAAAAAATTAATGATGGATGCTATGAGTCAGGATTATAGCTGGGGGCAATCGGCATTTAAATATAATCAATTGTATTCAAATTTGACATCTACTCCATCGTGAAAGGGTGAGCAGATTGTTCTCTGATAAAAAAAGCTTTCAAGAGGCTTTTTTAAAAAAGCTGGAAATGACATATGGAAAGAGCTTTAAAGAATCTACTGTTCAAGATCACTATCATACATTAGGAAATATGGTGCGAGAGTATATTAGCAGCGATTGGATTTCAACCAATGAAATTCATAGGTCTTCACATACAAAGCAAGTGTATTATCTTTCTATCGAATTTTTATTAGGCAGACTGTTGGGTCAAAATCTGTTGAACTTAGGAATTCGGGAAGTTGTAAAAGAAGGATTAAGTGATCTGAATATTTCACTTGAAAATATTGAGGAAATCGAAGTAGACGCAGGATTAGGAAACGGGGGATTAGGCAGGCTTGCTGCTTGTTTTTTAGATTCTCTTGCTTCACTTAATCTTCCTGGTCACGGTTATGGGATTCGCTATAAACACGGTTTGTTTGATCAAAAGATTGTAAACGGCTTTCAAATTGAGCTCCCAGAACAATGGTTAAGGCATGGGAATTCATGGGAAGTACGCAAATTAGATCAAGCAATCGAAGTGAACTTTTGGGGCGAAGTTGAAATGGTACAGGAAGACGGAACATTCTCTTTTCGTCATGTAAAAGGAGAACCCGTCTCTGCTGTTCCTTATGACATCCCGGTTATCGGGTATAAAACAGATACAGTGAATACACTTCGCCTTTGGAATGCGGAGCCTTCATCATTTCCAGTACATAAAGATGTGATGGAGTATAAGCGTCAAACAGAGGCTGTATCAGAATTTTTATATCCGGATGATACACATGAAGATGGTAAAATATTAAGGTTGAAACAGCAATATTTTCTTGTGTCAGCTAGCTTACAAAGTATTATCAGAGCACATCGAAATACCTATCAAACACTTACAAACTTTCACGAAAAAGTAGCCATTCATATTAACGATACGCATCCTGTACTTGCGATTCCTGAGCTAATGAGAATTTTACTGGATGAAGAAAAAATGGAATGGGAAGATGCATGGCATATTACGTCCAATACCATTTCATACACAAACCATACGACTCTTTCTGAAGCCCTTGAGAAATGGCCGATTGATTTATTTCAACCCTTGCTTCCACGAGTGTATATGATTATTGAAGAAATTAATGAGCGCTTTTGTAAAGAATTATGGGAAGCATATCCAGGAGACTGGCAGCGGATTGAAAATATGGCTATTTTAGCGCACGGGCTAGTAAAGATGGCTCATTTAGCAATTGTGGGAAGTTATAAAGTAAACGGCGTGGCAAAGATTCATACTGATATTTTAAAAGAACGAGAAATGAAAGATTTTTATCAGTTTTATCCTGCTAAATTTAACAATAAAACGAATGGAATTACCCACCGGCGCTGGTTGTTAAAAGCTAACCCGCAGCTTTCCTCTCTTATTACCGAGGTGATAGGAGATAAATGGATTAAACAGCCGCATTCTCTTATAAAGCTCCAAGAGTATGTGGAAGATCCAAGCTTTTTACAAGGACTAAAAACAGTAAAACAACAGCGTAAAAAGCTGCTTGCCGATATTATTCAAGAGCAAACGGGAATTAAAATAGATTCACATTCTATTTTTGATGTACAGGTTAAAAGGCTTCATGCTTATAAAAGACAGCTTTTAAATGTACTGCACATTATGTATTTGTACAATCGATTAAAAGAAGACCCTAATTTTCAAATCGTGCCTCGTACATTTATTTTTGGTGCGAAAGCTTCTCCCGGCTATTATTATGCAAAAAAAGTCATCAAGCTAATTAATTCTGTAGCTGATGTTGTCAATCATGATCCACAAACATCACCGTTTTTAAAAGTCGTTTTTTTAGAAAACTATCGAGTGTCACTTGCTGAGTATATCTTTCCTGCAGCGGATGTCAGCGAACAGATTTCAACCGCCAGCAAAGAAGCTTCGGGAACGGGAAATATGAAATTCATGATGAACGGAGCGTTAACTCTTGGTACGATGGACGGAGCGAACGTCGAAATTAGCGAGGCAGTAGGAAAAGATAATGTCTTTATTTTTGGGTTAAAAGCCGAAGAAGTATTGAGCTATCAGCAAAATGGAGGATACCGTGCCTATGATTATTACCATCATGATAAGCGGATTCGACAAGTGCTCGAGCAGCTCACAAACGGCTTCTTACCTGACACATATGACTTATTCGAGCCTATATATGATTCATTATTAATGCAAAATGATGAATACTACGTACTCCGTGACTTTGACTCATACGTTACGGCACAGCAAAAAGTAAACGAAGCTTATGGAAATGAAAATAAATGGCTTCAAATGAGTGCGACGAACATTGCACATTCCGGCTTTTTTTCTAGTGACCGAACGATTGAGGAATATGCATCTGATATTTGGGGAATTCATTCCACTAAAAATTTATTAAATCAATAAATAAAAAAGGTGTAGTCAACGACTACACCTTTTTTATTTTATCTGTTGTCACCGTTTAAGAAATCACCTAAAGAACCAAGGATACTGCCTTCACCTTTACCTCCCGTTGGTGAAACTGCACTTGATAAAACGCGATCGGCTAGTCGACTAAAAGGAAGAGATTGAATCCAAACTGTTCCCGGTCCTGACAGAGTAGCAAAAAACATGCCTTCTCCTCCAAACAGAGCTGTTTTAATTTTCCCTACATATTCGATGTTGTAATTTACATCACGGGTCATGGCCACTAAACAGCCAGTATCCACACGAAGGCGTTCACCCGGCTGCAGCTGTCTCTTATGAATGGTGCCGCCTGCATGCAAAAATGCGAGACCATTGCCTTCTAATTTTTGCATAATAAAACCTTCACCGCCAAAGAAGCCAGTTCCTAGTTTTTTTTGAAAGTCAATACCAACGGATACGCCTTTGGCAGCGCATAAAAAGGAGCTTTTTTGACAAATAATTTTATGATCGAGCTGCTCTAAATCGACAGGAATAATCTTACCTGGAAAAGGTGAAGCGAAAGATACTTTTCGCTTGTGATATCCGTTATTTGTATATACCGTCATAAATAAACTTTCACCAGTTAATACGCGTTTCCCAGCACCTTTTAGTTTATTAAAAAGTCCGCTGCTGTTGGAGGAAGAACCGTCACCAAAAATGGTTTCCATCTCAATATCATCTTCCATCATCATCATTCCTCCAGCTTCTGCTATCACACTTTCTGAAGGATCTAATTCAATTTCAACAAACTGCATGTCATCTCCATACAATTTATAATCAATTTCATGTGCATTCATTATGTTCACCTCATTATTAATTCTAATCTCCTATTCATTCGATGTCATCTCCCATAGCTCCTACTAAAAATAGAAAAAAGAGTAGTATGAAGAACTACTCCTTTTCAGTGTATGGATCTTTCTCATAGGCCGGTAAATCTCCAAATATGGTCATCGTACCTTCTTCATCCAGTGCATTTTCATATCGCTCATGCTCTTTTGAAGGGTAAATAGGAAGAGGCTGTCCATATAAATCGGTAGCGGCAAAGTTTTCATAATCTTCAACGTACCCAATAGCTTCATCCGCCTCAATATAGGTTTCACTATAGTTAGACGTATCTTCTATAAAATCAGAAGGAGATTCAGACGTCCCGTAACGCGCAACGTCTTGCCAAGAATCTTCTGCGTCGTATCCTGTCGTCTCGGTATCGTCATAGTCGTATTGACCAAATGGGTGATGGAGAACATTTTCTTCTACAGGTCTGTGCTTTGGAATATCCTGTGATGGGCTATGTTCTCTACAGTATAAAGTAGTTGGTACAGCCTGAAGTCTTTCAAACGAGATATCTGCTCCACATACTTTGCATGTTCCATACGTGCTGTGAGCGATTGCCTGCAGTGCTTCTTCTATTTCATGTAGCTCTTGTTTTGCATGTTCATTTAGTGCAAGGTCTTTTTCACGCTCGTATGTTTCTGTGGCTGTGTCACCAGGGTGGTTATCGTAGCTTGAAAGTTCTCCTACAGCATCGTGAGCGTCGCTTCGAGTTAGACCAAAATGATCATTTTGATCAAAGTGCGATTGAATATCAGCCTGCTGCTGCTGTAAATTTTGTTTTAACTGACTGATTTCTTGTTTTGAAAGTGTCATGAAGCTCCCCCTTAAAAATTTAGTGTGCTTTTGTAGTATGTGTTAAAAATTCAAAAAAACACGATTCATATTAGGAGGATTTGGGGTATTCATGAAGCTAAGAGAGAAATGCAGTGGAAAATTAAAGAAAGGTAAAGGTTATAGAAAAGGGTATGATAAAAATAACGTTCTTGAGGGCTAAAGAGTACTAAATAGATCATAAAGATTTTTTTATTGGTTTACTGAAAAGGCGTAATTTAGACAAGCGAAATTAATTTTTGCTCATGAATCGCGATGCTAGATTTTTTTGAACTGAAAGTTTATAATAAGTTAGTTACAGACTTAAGAAAAAAAGATGAACGGGGGGACGTAGTGTGATTGCAACGACCGAACAGTTAGTACAAGAATACATTAAAGATGCGATTGAGTGTGCAAAAAATGAAAATCAGCCAAAATTGGTCAGTTTAGTGAAAAAAGTAAGACCTATTGACCCCCTTATTTTTTATGCGAACGGACATGACCAGTTTTATAAAGAACGCTTTTTTTGGAAAGATCCCAACAGTTATTATACATTTGTTGGATTAGGATATGCGCATACTATTTGCACCAATGCGGCAAAAGAACGTTATTTCCACATTGAAAATGAATGGAAGCGCTTTATAAAAGAAGACTTTTATAAAAATAACCAAATTTTCCCTGATGGGACAGGTCCTCTTTTATTTGGAGGATTTTCATTTGATCCAAATCAGTATCGAGAAAACTATTGGAGTGATTTCCCGAGTTCAAAATTTATGATTCCAACTGTGTTATATACCCAGGTAAATAAAGAAGGATATCTTACCGTTAATATGATGGTTAAAGGACAAGATTCTGTAAAAGAGCACATCAATTATTTCGAAGAGGTCCAAAAACTTGTTCTTTGTGAAGAGTACGACGGGGAATCTCATATTTCACCTTTGCTGTTGGAAAAAGAAGAAATTGGGGTAGAGAAATTTAAAGGAAATATTGAAAGAGCTACTACTTTAATTAAGCAACAGGTTATAGAGAAAGTGGTTCTTGCTCGCCAATTAAAAGTAAAATTTAATGAAGATATTTCTACTGAATACGCGCTTCAGCGTCTGTTAAAGGAACAGCCAACTAGCTACACATATATTTTAGAGGGAGAGCATCAGCATTTTATCGGCGCTTCCCCAGAAAGACTAGTACAAAAACAAGGAGATTACGTGTTTTCCACTTGTTTAGCGGGTTCGATTCCAAGAGGAAAGACAAGGCAGGAAGATCACGAACTAGGTGAGGAATTGCTTCAGGATCCTAAGAACTTAATTGAGCACGATGTTGTTGTTCATATGATTAAAGAAGCGATGAATTCTTATTGTTATGAAGTAGAAATTCCAAGTAAGCCAAGTTTATATAAAACAAAGCATATTCAACATTTGTATACACCTGTGAAAGGGCGTATAAAGGAAGATGTGACGCTATTTTCATTTATTCAAAAGCTCCATCCAACACCAGCGTTAGGAGGATATCCTCAACAGGAGGCCTTGCCTATTATTCGAAAGCTAGAATCCTTTGACCGAGGGTGGTACGCAGCTCCTTTAGGATGGATGGATATCAATGGAAACGGTGAATTTATAGTAGGAATCCGCTCGGCTGTTATTCAGCAAAAAGAAGCTGTTTTATTTGCGGGCTGTGGAATTGTAGCAGATTCTACGCCTGAAAGTGAATATGAAGAAACAAAAATTAAATTCAACCCGATGCTTTCAGCTTTAGGAGGGATTATGCGTGGAACACATTAAATCATTAACAACGTATATTGCGTCATTCGTGGATGAATTAGTAGAAGCAAATGTTGAAGAAGTAGTGGTCAGTCCAGGGTCACGTTCAACGCCTATTGCGATGCTTATGGCTGAGCACCCTGATATTCATGTGCACTTAAACATTGATGAACGTTCTGCCGGTTTTTTTGCTCTAGGAATAGCAAAAGCAAAGAAAAAACCAGTGGCGCTTGTATGTACATCTGGAACAGCTGCAGCGAATTATTATCCTGCAGTAATTGAAGCTCACTACTCACGCATTCCTTTAGTCGTTATCACAGCCGATCGGCCGCACGAGTTAAGGGATATAGGTGCCCCGCAGGCAATTAATCAGAATCATCTTTTCGGTCAGTATGCGAAGTGGTTTGTAGATACAGCTTTACCAGAAGAAAGTGCAGATATGAATCGTTATATTCGAACAGTAGCTTCAAGGGCTGTTCATACAGCTCAAGCTATACCGAGCGGTCCTGTACACATTAACGTACCTTTACGTGAACCGATTGTACCAGATTTGTCTATTGAAGATTTATGGAGTCAGGGGAAACGCGGTAAATCATATGTGGCTGCTATTCATGGAGAAGCATCTCTATCTGAAAAAGGATTCGAAGAAATTGCGAAGCGCCTAGAGGGAACAACAAAAGGACTTATTATATGCGGAGATCAAATGTCTTTAAAAGCAGTAGACAGCGTATGCCGTTTAGCTGACGCTTTAAGCTTTCCGGTGCTCGCAGATCCGTTATCACAATTAAGAAGCGGCAAGCATTCAAAAGAAAATGTAATAGAGACATATGATACATTTTTAAAAAGTGATAAGGTTGATGAGCGTTTTTACCCCGAAGTTGTCATTCGTTTTGGCGCGATGCCGGTATCGAAACCGCTATTGCAATTTTTAAAAGCACACGAGCCGAAAGAAATGTTTGTAGTTGACCAAGGTAAAGGCTGGAGAGATCCTACTTTGCGTTCAACAGTGATGATTGAAGCCAATGAAACATTATTTTGTGAAGAACTGATCAAGCGCCTTTCAGCGAATCAAGAGGAGTCTACTTCATGGCTGAGTCTATGGAAAAAGATTAATGCTCAAACTGCACAGGCTCTCAAAACATTAACTTCTGGCCAGGAATGGTTCGAAGGACAAGTAGTTCAAGAAATTGTGGATGTAGTACCTGAAGGCACGGCTTTGTTTGTTGGAAATTCAATGCCTGTTCGAGATATTGATTCTTTCTTCTTAAATACGGAGAAAGATATTCCACTTTTTGTAAACCGAGGAGCAAATGGAATTGATGGTGTGGTTTCGTCTGCTCTAGGCGTAAGCACGGCTTACGATCACACCGTTTTATTTATTGGTGACCTATCTTTTTATCACGATTTAAATGGTCTGCTGGCAGCTAAGATGCATAATTTAAATTTAACCGTTGTGCTAGTTAACAATGACGGCGGAGGAATTTTTTCATTTTTACCGCAGTCAAAACAAGAAAAGCACTTTGAATTTTTATTCGGTACGCCAACTGGATTGAATTTTGAGCATGCCACTCGTCTGTATGATGGCACATTTTCTTCAGCAAGCAGCTGGGAAGAATTTCGACATGCAATGAACCATGCTTTCACAAAAGGCGGGTTACATGTTGTAGAGATTCGCACAACTCGTACAGAAAATGTAGAGACTCATCGCAGTTTGTGGAAACTTGTTTCCGAGGAAATAAATTTGTCAAACGGTGAGGAATAAGCAATGATGTATCAATTAAATGGTGTATCTTACTATGTGCACACCGAGGGAAAAGGAGAGCCGCTGCTGCTTCTTCACGGCTTTACCGGTTCTTCTCAAACCTGGCGTACCTTTATGAAGAAATTCGTTAAAGACTATCAAGTGATTGCTGTTGATATTATTGGTCATGGCCAATCAGCAGCTCCGAAAGAAATCAAACCATATTCAATGGAAGCAGTTGTTGAAGCACTGCATGAGCTGCTTCAACAGCTATCTCTATCACAGGTGAATGTAATTGGATATTCGATGGGAGGAAGGCTTGCTCTCTCATTTGCTCAGCGATATCCACACCTTGTGAAAAAGTTGGTATTAGAAAGCGCATCGCCTGGTTTAAAAACGCGAGAAGAACAAAAGCTAAGAAAAGAAAAAGATGAGCAGCTGGCGAGCCGCATTGTGAAAAATGGAATTGAAGAATTTGTGAACTTTTGGGAGGAAATCCCTCTTTTTCGTTCTCAAAAGCAATTGCCTAGCTATGTTCAAGAAGCGGTGCGTCAAGAAAGACTTTCGCATACAGAAATCGGCCTTTCCAACAGTTTGAAAGGAATGGGAACAGGAGTCCAGCCGTCCCTTTGGGAGAAGCTGGACGATCTGTTGATGCCGGTTTTGCTTATTACAGGAGAAGTAGATCAAAAGTTTTGTTTAATTTCCAAAGAAATGCAAACATTAATACCAAATGCTACTTCTAAAATTATTTTAGGGACAGGCCATGCAATTCACGTGGAACAACCCGAGATTTTTGGTAGAATAGTAAGTGAGTTCTTAGCTACTACATAATTAGGAGGAAATAAAGATGACAGTTGAATGGACATCAGTACGTCAATATGAAGACATTTTATACGAAACATATAACGGAATCGCTAAAATTACGATTAACCGTCCGGAAGTGCACAATGCATTCCGTCCAAAAACAGTAATGGAATTGATCGATGCATTTGCTTATGCTCGTGACGATGCAAGCGTTGGAGTAATTGTATTAGCAGGTGCTGGGGATAAAGCATTTTGCTCAGGCGGAGACCAAAGAGTTCGCGGTCACGGCGGCTATGTAGGAGAAGATGAAATTCCACGTCTAAACGTTCTAGATTTACAGCGTTTAATTCGCGTAATTCCAAAGCCGGTTGTTGCAATGGTATCAGGCTATGCAATTGGTGGAGGCCACGTTCTTCACGTTGTATGTGACTTAACAATTGCAGCGGATAACGCAGTCTTTGGACAAACAGGTCCTAAAGTTGGAAGCTTCGATGCAGGATATGGCTCTGGTTACTTAGCTCGCATCGTAGGCCATAAGAAAGCACGTGAGATCTGGTTCTTATGCCGTCAGTACAACGCTCAAGAAGCACTAGACATGGGATTAGTAAACACGGTCGTTCCATTAGAGCAGCTTGAAGCTGAAACAATTCAATGGTGTGAAGAGATGTTAGAAAAAAGTCCAACCGCTCTTCGTTTCTTAAAAGCAGCATTTAATGCTGATACGGACGGCTTAGCTGGTATCCAGCAATTTGCGGGTGACGCAACGCTTCTTTATTACACAACGGACGAGGCAAAAGAAGGTCGCGATGCATTTAAGGAAAAACGCAATCCAGACTTCCAACAGTTCCCACGTTTCCCTTAAACAGCTGAAACAGCTTGGTGATTATCATCAGGCTGTTTTTTCAATTTGATTTAGTTAATTAGTATAAAAAGGAGAGAAATTTATGAGTGGCCAAACGATTCCTAATGGGCTTATGCAAAGAGCATATTTGACGCCAAACCGAGTGGCGGTAGAAACACTGCAAACGTCGCTTACTTTTCAAGAGCTTCATAAGCGTGTTCAAAAAGTAGCGCAGCAGCTTTCGTTTAACGGTGTAAAGCAAGGTGATACCATTGCTTTATGCATGAAAAACAGCGTGGAGTTTATTGAGATTTTACATGCGGTTTCTTATATTGGCGCTCGGGTGCTGCTCGTCAATACGCGTTTGACAAATGAAGAAATCAATTATCAGCTAACAGATGCAAACGTGTCGTTGCTTATTACGGATGAAGCATTTTTAACGAGAGAGTTCCAAAGTTCCATTACTCAGCTTCCTTTATCTTCTTTAAAAAGTTCTCCAGAAACAGAAACGTATTTTCAGAAAACGTGGAATCTCGAGGAGACGTTCACCATTATGTATACGTCTGGAACAACAGGTAATCCAAAAGGAGTGCTGCAGACATATGGAAATCACTGGTGGAGTTCCATTGGTTCAGCGCTTAATTTAGGATTAAATGAAAAAGACTGCTGGCTTATAGCGGTTCCTTTGTTTCATATTAGCGGATTATCCATTTTAATGCGGAGCGTCTTTTACGGAATGAAAATCATTTTAGAAGAACGATTTGAAGCAAGAGCGGTGAATGAAGCCATTGAAAACAAAGGAGTAACAATTATTTCGGTTGTCACTTCCATGCTATCGAATATGCTGGATGAATTAGCTGAACGTAAATACCCAAATACATTTCGCTGTATGCTTTTAGGAGGAGGACCCGCACCGCTTACTATTTTAGAGGCTTGTGTGAATAAAGAAATTCCTGTTTATCAAACGTATGGAATGACAGAAACATCTTCACAGTTCGTTACGCTTTCACCTGAAGATAGTTTGCGAAAACTGGGATCAGCAGGTAAACCATTATTTCCGTGTGCAATGAAAATTGTAGATGAGAATGGAAATGAAACACGTGAAGCAGGAGAAATCATTGTTAAAGGTCCAAATGTTACAAAAGGATATTTAAATAAACCTGAAGCTACTAAAAAAGCCCTTCAACAAGGCTGGTTCTATACAGGAGATATCGGGAAAGTGGATGAAGAAGGTTTTCTATATGTATTAGACAGACGTTCGGACCTTATTATTTCAGGTGGAGAAAATGTATATCCAGCTGAAATTGAAAATGTTTTGTTGAAGCATCCCGCTGTTAAAGAGGCCGGTGTAACGGGAGTAGCCGATGGAAAATGGGGACAAGTTCCTGCAGCATGCATTGTTATAAACGAAGACGTTTCAGATGAAGAGTTATCTTTACACAT
Organism: Priestia sp. FSL R5-0597; assembly: GCF_038006305.1. NCBI lineage: Bacteria > Bacillati > Bacillota > Bacilli > Caryophanales > Bacillaceae > Priestia > Priestia sp. FSL R5-0597. The sequence continues at coordinate 4,679,769 of NZ_JBBOUZ010000001.1, read as the reverse complement.
TCAACAATTTTTAGCAAAGTACAAACTTCCAAAGTATTTCGTTCGAGTAGAGGAGCTGCCGCGAACGGCCTCTAATAAAATCATACGCCGGAAGCTATCATCGTTCATACAGAAAGGAATTTAATCGATGATTATCAAAAAAGTACATCTTTATAAAATTGACATGAAGCTTCTTTCTCCTTTTTCAACAAGCTATGGTACGGTCCAGGATCGAGAATTGATTTTGCTTGAAGTAGAAGATGAAAAAGGATTTACAGGATGGGGAGAAGTCGTTGCTTTTTCATCTCCTTGGTATACGGAAGAAACGATTCAGACATGTTTTCATATGTTAGACGATTTTTTAATTCCTTCGCTTCTTCACCAGCAGCTTCAAAAACCAGAGGATGTTCAAAAGTTATTCAAACCTCTAAAGCGGAACAACATGGCTAAAGCAGCTTTGGACTGTGCTGTATGGGATTTGTATGCAAAGCGCCAAAATAAGCCCTTAGCTGAAGTAATTGGCGGAATAAGGCCTGCTGTAGAAGCTGGAGTGGTAGTTGGCTTAAATGATATTTCCATCATGAAAGAACAAATAAAGACTTATATGAAAGATGGTTATAAGCGCTTTAAAGTGAAAATTAAGCCAGGCGCTGACTATGAGCTACTGAAACAAATTCGAGATGAATTTCCAAGCATTCCTCTTATGGCTGATGCCAATTCAGCCTATACGTTAAGCGATAGTGATTCATTGAAAAAACTAGATGAATTGAATTTAATGATGATCGAACAGCCGTTAAGTTCGGATGATATCCTTGATCATCGATTATTACAAAAGCAAATGAAGACGCCGATTTGCTTAGATGAAAGTATTGTGAGCTATGAAGATGCACGTCATGCAATCGAACAAAAAAGCTGCAAGATTATCAATGTGAAAATCGGTCGAGTTGGCGGAATGTCTGTAGCAAAAAAAATTCATGATTTATGCGCCCTACATGGTGTAAGGCTTTGGGTTGGCGGAATGTTAGAAGCCGGGATTTCACGAGCTCATAACATCGCCCTTGCCACACTGCCTTCTTTCACGATACCAGGTGACATTTCTGCGTCGTCTCGCTATTGGGAAAAAGATATTATTAAGCCCGAAGTAGAGGTAGAAGCCGGAGTAATAAAGGTGAAGGAAAAACCGGGGATCGGATACGATATTGATAAAAAGTTTATCAAAACAATCACAGCATTTGAAAAAGAATACAAATAATTAAAAACCGTTTTTTATGAAAAACGGTTTTTTTATTGATGTTGGCAATGTTTAGTAGAAAAATAGGACAAATTTTTTAAAAAGAGCACATTGTTCCATCAAGCGTGTCAAAACATGTTATGATGGAGTAGTTTGATGAAAAAAGTCGAAGGATTTTATCGTAAAAAACAAAATTATTTTTGAAAATAGGTTGATAGTTTTCTAAGTTGTCCTATATAATGTGTTTATAACATAACACAATATGTTGTTTGTTAAACAATAATAAAATACTATATTTTGTGTTTTCCAGTGAAAAAGGTGTCTGATAAAAAGACTTAAAAGGGAATTTGGTGAAAATCCAAAGCTGTCCCCGCAACTGTGAATGCTGATGAAATAAGGAGATCCACTGTGAGTAAACATCATGGGAAGGCCTTAAAGTAAAAAGAAGCATAAGTCAGGAGACCTGCCTTTTTTATGTCGTTTTATCTTCTTCGGGAGGTGAGAGGGTAGAGCGAGGATTGAGAAAAGACTTAGTGTCTTCTTCTATCTTCGTTCTATTCGCTCACCGAGGTACGGTGAGCGATTTTTTATTTTGAAGTGAAGAGAGGAGCCATATTTATGGTGAATACATTAAAGCCTACAATTCTACATGAATTAACTGCATATATTGAACGTTTAAAAAAAGAATTTACGCAGCTTGATTTTTCTTTGTATGAGGAAAAGGTTATTCAAACTGTTACAGTAAAGGAAAATATGACGGACGAAAAGGTTGCAAACGTACTAATTTTGGCAGCCCTAGAGCGTATTTCAATGGAAGAACCAGATTGGACGTACGTGGCGGCAGACGTCTACTTAAACGAACTATATCGAAAAGCAGCGGACAACCGAGGTTATGATAAAAAAGAGAAGTACGGTTCGTTTTATGAGCTTATTCAAGAACTAACAAAAATCGGCATTTATAATAAACAGCTATTAAAAACATATACAGAAGAAGAAATTAATGAAATTGCTTCAGTCATTATTCCTGAACGCGATCGTTTATTTACATACATTGGATTGCTGACATTAGCAGATCGCTATTTAGCGACATCACATGATAAGCGTGTATACGAATTACCGCAAGAACGTTTTCTTATCATTGCTATGACGCTGATGTCTCAAGAAAAGAAAGAAAATCGAACAGCATTAGTAAAAGAAGCGTACTGGGCGCTTTCTAGTCTATATATGACGGTTGCCACACCAACACTCTCAAACGCAGGAAAGAGCTACGGACAGCTATCTAGCTGCTTTATTGATACGATTGATGACAGCTTACGCGGTATTTATGATAGCAATACAGATTTGGCCACGCTTAGTAAAAATGGAGGCGGAATTGGTGTCTACCTCGGTCATATTAGAAGCCGAGGAAGTGATATAAAAGGTTTTAAAGGCGTATCATCAGGAACAATTCCATGGATGAAACAGCTAAATAATACGGCTGTAAGTGTCGATCAGCTAGGTCAACGACAAGGAGCTATTGCCGTATATTTAGACGTTTGGCATAAAGACATTTTTTCATTCTTAGACGCGCGTTTGAACAATGGTGATGAACGCCAGCGCACGCATGATTTATTCACTGGCGTATGTTTGCCAGATTTGTTTATGGAAAAAGTAGAAGCACGTGAAGACTGGCACTTATTCGATCCTCACGAAGTTCGTACGCTGATGGGCTACTCGTTAGAAGATTTTTATGATGAAGAAGAAGGCAGCGGTTCGTTCCGCACTCGTTACGCTGAGTGTGTAAACAATGAACAGCTTTCAAGAGAAACAGTGCCTGCTATTGAGATCTTCAAGCGCATTATGCTTTCGCAGCTTGAAACCGGAACTCCTTATATGTTCTATCGTGATACGGTTAACCGAGCTAATCAAAACCGACACGCGGGCATGATTTACTGCAGTAACTTATGTACAGAAATCACGCAAAACCAAAGTACAACGGTCGTAACAGAGGAAATTACGGAAGACGGAAAAATTATTATTACAAAGAATCCGGGCGATTTTGTTGTATGTAATCTTTCTTCTATTAACTTAGCGAGAGCCGTAACTGAAGATGTACTTGAACGTTTAATTCCAATTCAAGTACGCATGCTTGATAATGTTATTGAGTTAAATGATTTGCCGGTACTTCAAGCAAAGCTAACGAATCAAAAGTACCGCGCAGTAGGGCTTGGCACATTTGGCTGGAACCATTTGCTTGCCTTAAAGAAAATAGCATGGGAGACAGATGAAGCGGTAGCATATTGCGATGAATTGTATGAACAAATTTCTTACTTAACCGTGCAGGCAAGCATGAACTTAGCTAAAGAAAAAGGCGCATATCCATTATTTAAAGGCTCAGATTTTGAGTCAGGCGCTTATTTTGAAACACGTGAATACACGAGCGAAGCGTGGAGTGAACTGCGTAGCGAAGTTCAAAGCAATGGGATAAGAAATGGATATTTAATGGCTGTAGCACCTAATTCATCAACATCTATTATCGCGGGTTCTACGGCAAGTATTGATCCGATTTTCCGTAAGTTTTATTCAGAGGAAAAGAAAAACTATAAAATCCCAGTGACGGCACCAGATTTATCGCCAGCAACAAACTGGTATTATAAGTCCGTTTATTTAATTGATCAGCACTGGAGCATTAAGCAAAACGCCAAGCGCCAGCGTCATATTGATCAATCTATTTCATTCAATTTATATGTACAAAATGATATCCGAGCAAAAGAGCTGCTGGATCTTCATATGACGGCATGGAAAGAAAAATTAAAAACGACCTATTACGTACGTTCAACATCAAGTGAAGTCATTGAAGAATGTGAAAGCTGTCATAGTTAAAAGGAGTGAATAATTGATGACAAGCATGTTAAAACGAGAATTAATGAACGAAACAGCTCCGAACCGTTCGACAGGAATCATCAACGGCAAGAGCTCCAATATTCTAAACTGGGATGACGTCCGATTTTCATGGGCGTTCCCTAAATACAAGCGTATGCTAGCTAATTTCTGGACGCCGTTTGAAATTAATATGGGTCAAGATATTAAACAGTTCCCTCAGTTAACCGCTGACGAACAAGAGAGCTTTCTAAAAATTATTGGCCTGCTGGCGCTACTGGACAGTATTCAATCAGATTATGCTAGCAAAGTAGCTGACTATGTAACCGATTCTTCGATTAACGCTCTAATGATTATTTTAGCGCAGCAAGAAGTGGTTCATAATCATTCGTATTCATATGTTTTATCAAGTCTTGTACCAAAAGGAAAACAAGATGAAGTATTTGAATACTGGCGTACAGACGAAAAGCTTCGCGCACGAAATGACTTTATTACAAACGGATATAAAGCATTTAGCGAAGAAGCAACGGTTGAAAACTTTTTGAAGTCTATGGTATATGATGTTATTTTAGAAGGACTTTTCTTCTATAGCGGATTTGCGTTCTTCTATAATCTTGCGAGAAATCAAAAGATGGTGGCGACATCTACGATGATTAATTATATCAATCGTGATGAACAGCTTCACGTTGGGTTATTTGAAAAGATTTTCAAGGAAGTACTAAATGAAAATCCAGCTTATCGTACGGAGGAGCTAGAAACGTTTGTAGTTGAAACGTTCCAAGAGGCAGCTCGTCTTGAAATTGAATGGGCGGAATCTGTTATTGGAGAAAAATTCGACGGCATTACGATGAAAGAACTGCAGCAGTACATTGAATATATGGCGAATAAACGCTGTAATCAGTTAGGCTTCGGTCGAGCTGCTTTCCCAGAAGCACCGATTGAAAATCCTCTTCGTTGGATTATTGCTTATCAAGAGGTAGATTTAGGGAAAACCGATTTCTTTGAACAGAAATCACGACAATATACAAAAGCATCAGATGCAAATGGATTTGATGATCTATAAACACAAAAGCTGACTAATTTCCTTATTGATTAGTCAGCTTTTTTTAAGTGAATAAGTCCAAGTTCTAACGCACGTGTGGTAATTAAGTCATCAATTTCTTCTGGAATGTTTTCAAGTGTTCCCCATTTGTATGTCCATAAATGAGTAAATGATTGTACATAGATTGGAAAGGTTTGTTCATTTGCTTTTATGGCTTCTTCTTTAAAAAAATGAATCAGTTGTTCAGTCTTCATACTAGTCTCCTTTTTTATAATCTTGAAGAGAGAAAAAAGACAACCCAGAGGCTGTCCTTTTGCGGGTTACGCTTCAGTTGGCTTGAACGTTTTACAGTCTGTTTCATAGCTGCTTGCTGCATGTTTTCCGCTATGACTTACTACGTAAATTTCTTCTGCACTGCAGTGATTTCCATTTTTCCAAAAGTGACAGTTGTTTACTTCACAAAGAATGTTTTGTTCCAACGTTAACCCTCCTTTGTATGTGATAGCTATAGTATGGTCAAAATTCAACTAACTTATAAGAAAGGTGGTAGACTTTCATTTTAATTGAGAATTTTTATCAATTAAACATTGACAAAGAGAATCATTCTCAATTAAACTGTATATATAGTAAAGAATACAGGTTGTTGTCAAATCATTAAATGAATAATTAATTGGGAGGGAACAAACATGTCATCAGTCATGGTTGTAGGAGGAGACAGGTTAAAGCATATTACAGATCGTCTAGCGGGAGAAGGGTTTAATGAAGTAATTCATTTAGATGGCCGTAAAAGCAATATGGTGAAGCGAGAAATTCCCGAACATATTGGGTTTGTATTAGTTATTACGGATTTTATTAATCACAATATGGCAAAAGTCATTAAAGAGAAAGCAAAAAAACAGCAAAAACCAATTTATTTCGTCAAACATTCATGGAGTGCTATTCGTAAAGTGATTGAGCAAATTTCATGATTTAATTTTTGATCATTATTGAGAATGAATTTCAATTAGGGCGGTGAGACATAGATGGAACCGATGAAAGTGCATATAAAGACACTCTCCAATAACCACATCGAACAATTTATTCGATGTCCGTACAAATTTTATCAGCAGCAGCTTCTTTTGAAAAAGACATCTATAGATTGGAAACAGCATGTTCAAGTAACCGTCCATCAAATCATTAAAACATACTATAGCAAGCCAGTTGAGTATCGCTCAAACCTCTATGTTTTACAGCTTATTGAAAAATATTGGCGTCTAAAGCCAAATATGTTTTCATCACCCATTCACTATTACGATGTGTTAGCTAAAGTAAGTGATTATTTACTGAGGTTTTTAGGCGAGAAAACACATGTGGAGCTACCACTTTTTGTGTTTGAGAAATACAGCGTTTATGTAGAAGAAATTCAAAGCAACCTTTCTCTGACCATTGATTTTGCTGCATGGACAGAGAAGTCTTATACGGTAACAAAATTCATTCTAGATGACCATGAAGAAGTGAAGAACGCAATGAAAGACTTTATTATCGTTTTTTCGAAACAAGCTTTTAAAAAGGTTCCTGAACAAATTCGTTTTTATTCATTATTAACCGGAGAAACAACAACTTATTATATTGCAACAGGCGATTATGAAAAAGCCATACTTCAACTACATATTGTCAAAAGTGTGTTAATGGAACCAAAACATTTTCAAAAGAACTATGCATCCAGTGAGTGTGAAAACTGTCCTCTTAAGCAAGAATGTGATGAAGAAGGGGATGTGCGGCCCACACTACTGGTGTAAAGGAGAGTCATTTAAATGAAGGAAATCTTACTAGCTTATGCGAGTATGTCAGGCAACACAGAAGCAATAGCCGATTTGATTGAAGAAGAATTAGTCAAGCATGGATTGCATGTGAAACGAACAGAAGTATATGACATTGATGCTTCGGACCTTGTATTGGCAGAATCTATTATCTTTGGAGCTTATACGTGGGGAGATGGAGAGCTGCCAGATGATTTTTTAGATCTTTATGATGAAATGGATGATATAGATCTCAGTCAAAAGCAGATGGCTGTATTTGGTTCAGGTGATTCATCATATGATGTTTTTTGCGGAGCAGTTGATTTAATTGAAGAAAAAATAAAGGGACGCAACGGAAATATAGCTGTTCCTGGTTTGAAAATCGAGCTTTCTCCCTTTGGAGAAGATGTAGAAAAATGTAAGGTATTTGCTAAAGACTTTGCTGAAGTAGTGGCAAAATCTGCTGCTTCATAAGAAAACCCGGTCAAGTGCTGACCGGGTTTTTAATATGGCTTCTTTTTGCTGTATTCTTTATTATCTTTCATAAATAGACGCCAGAAATAAAAGAATCCAGGAAATAAAATCGCAAAGCCAACAATATACACAATAAATAACGAATGGAACGCATCGGGATGTGTAAATCCATTCTCAATCGTTACGTTTGGATACACGACATACGGTAAATGACTTCGTCCGTATACGTAACTTGCTAAGAAATATTGAAGGACGATTGATACCACGGCTAAACGAGGCATTCCTTTTCCTTTTTGAGAAGGCAGCAGCAGAGCAATACCAGCTACTACAAATAGACCTACAGACCCGTAAAGAAGAGGCTTAAACTGCATCATTTTATCATATAACCAGCTGGCTTCTGATTGCATTGTAATCATAATAAAGATAGCCATTAGCAGTGAAAGAGGTCCTGTAATGAGCGCATCGCGCCGATAGACCGCATAAGCTTCCATTTCGTCAGATGACTTCGAGTAATCTGCTAATAAAAGAGACGACAGAAACAGGGAAGAGGTAATGGCAAAACCAATAAATGAATAGACGTGCGGACTTGAAAACACTCTTGCTAAATTTAATCGCTGCGTTCCGTCAATTACATCAATAAATCCACCTTGACTTACGGGCAGTACGGCGATTAAAAAAGCAGGAATTAATACGCCAGATATACCAGATACATAAACCAACGCTCTCCGATATTTGAAGCTGCCAGCATAGTGTGAAAACACTAAAAATCCGCTTCGAATAGATAAGAGAAGTAAAATGATACTCCCCGGTACTAGTAGCACTGTTCCAAGCGTAAATGTAGCTCGCGGAAAAAAGCTAAACAGCGCAACAACAATCGCAACGATAAATACATTGGTTACTTCCCAAGTAGGCGATAGATATCTGTTTGCTACATCTGTAGCATTTGTTTTCGTACGGTTAATATAGACCATCGACCAAAAACCAGCTCCAAAGTCCATCGTTCCCATTACAGCATAGATAAAAATGAAGCCCCATATTACAGTAATTGCTAGTAATGAATCACCCATATTCTCACATCCTTTTTAATCTGCTTGCGCAGCAAGCTCTTTAGAAAGCGGATTTCGTCTAAAATAAAACACCAGTACAAGGGCGACTGCGGCCACGAGTACGATATAAACAAGCAAAAACAAGAAAAATAAAATATGCAAATTAGCAGAAGTAGTAACGGCTTCTGATGTACGCATGATGCGGTAAATGACCCAGGGTTGTCTGCCTGTACATGCGAAAATCCATCCGAATTCAATGCCCATGATCGCGAGAGGGCCCGTTGCGACAAATGCCCACATGAAAACTTTAGGGAAGCTTTTCTTCTTTAAAAACTTGTACCAAACAACGCCCACTAGCGCCACTAAAATTAAAATCGATCCGATAATGACCATACCGTTAAACAAGGTATGCACAAAAAGCGGCGGCCAATAATCTCTAGGGAAGTCATTGAGTCCAGTAATCACTGTATTAAAGCTATTACCCGACAAGAAGCTGAGCATCCATGGAAACTCAATGCCATACTTGACTCGCTGTTCTTTTTCATCTGTAAATCCGCCTAAAGCTAATGGCGCATGATCTTGCGTTTCAAATAGACCTTCAGCTGCTGCAAGTTTTTCGGGTTGATATTCGTATACTTTTTGCATCGATTCATGTCCATTCAAAGCTGTTACAAAAGAAAAAATCCCGCCGATTACTAATCCCATCATCAATGCTTTATGATGAAATTTATATTCTCTTGGATTATGTTTTCGCGCACGAAGCATTTTAAAGGCAGCGACTGAAGCAATGACAAAGCCTCCGGTTGTATAAGCAGAAACGGCTACGTGACCGGACGTTACAAAGAAACTCGGATTAAAGAAAGCTGCCCAAGGATCTACGCTTACAATTTCGCCATTTAAAATTCGAAAGCCAGCAGGTGTTCCTTCAAATGCGTGCACGTTTGTAATTAAAACGGCAGAGGCAAGAGCACCTATTGCTACTAAAATGAGACTGATAATCCTCATTTTTCGAGAAATACGGTCCGCTGCGTATACGTAAATAGAGAGAAAAAGAGCCTCAATAAAGAAAGCATAAATTTCAATTTGAAAAGGAAGAGCCATCACTTTTCCTACGATTTCCATAAAACCCGGCCAAAGCAACGCTAATTGCACACCAGCAATCGTTCCCGTAGGAATAGCGACTCCAAGCAGGACAGCAGCTCCTTTTGTCCAGCGCTGTGCCATAAGTTCATAATCTTTATCTTTTGTTTTGTAGTAAAGAATTTCAGCCAATAAAATCATGAGAGGAATGCCGACGCCAAGAGTGGCAAAAATGATATGTACTCCCATGTTCAGACCAAACATTGAACGTGCAGTAACTAAATGATCCATTCATTTTTCAACCTTTCCAGTAAAGTATTGATAAACCTTATTGTCCACTTTTTACCACGCTTTATGCATCAGAATTGGTAAAACATATAACTTGAAAATAGTAATCATTACGATTATAATAAGTATATATTGTTTTAAAGGAGAGATATTTAATGAAAACAAATATTCATCCAGACTATCGTAAAGTTGTGTTTATGGATACAAATAGCGGAACATCATTTTTATCAGGATCTACAAAACAATCAAATGAGACCGTCCAATGGGAAGATGGCAACACATATCCGCTTTTAAAAGTTGAAATTAGTTCGGATACACATCCATTTTATACAGGAAAACAAAAATTTGCTGATAAAGGCGGCCGTGTGGAACGCTTTAAGCAAAAATATAAATTACAATAAAAAAACTAGCCGAGAGGCTAGTTTTTTTATTAATATAATGCTTTTTTCAACGTATCAATGTTGTGTTGCATAATGGAGAAATAATCTTCTTTATTTTTAACATCGTTTTTCGTTAATGACTCTAAGTTATGAAGTGTTAAAGCTTGAGCTCCCACTTCATTTTTTACAAGTGTAGACACTTTAGGCTTTAAATTTTGGTCAAAGATAAAGTATTTGATATGGTCTTTTTTTGCTTGTTTTACGATGTTTTCTAATTGTTTTTGAGACGGCTCATTTGTAGGAGATAAACCCGCTACGCTAATTTGCTTTAATCCGTATCGTTTTTCCCAGTAGCCGTAGGCTGCATGTGATACTAAAATTTCTTTATGAGGTGCGTCGCCAATCGTTGTTTTTAACTCTTGGTTCACATCTTCAAGCTGAGTCTTTAAGGATTGGAAGTTCTTTTCAAATTCTGCTTTTTTATCTGGTTTTAATTCAACAAGTTCATTTTTAATATTTTCTGCTAATTGAATAGCTAAAATAGGATCAAGCCAAACGTGAGGGTCTGTATCTCCGTGGTGATGCTCTTCTTCATGTGCATGTTCGTCCTCGTGGGCATGCTCATCTTCAGAACTCTTTGCTAGTTCAATTCCTTTTGCAGCTTCTACTAAAGCGACATCTTCATTCTTTAGCGTAGACTGTGCTTTATCTGCAAAGCCTTCAAGCCCAATTCCTGAGTAAACGAATGCGTCCGCGTTTGCGATTTTGACCATTGTTTTTGTGGTAGGTTCAAATGAGTGAGCATCTACACCGGTTGGTAAAATGCTTTTAGCTTCTACATATTTTCCACCGATTTTTTCAGTGAAATCCTGTAAAGGGTAAATTGTTGTGTAAACTTCTAATTTTTTATTTTTATTATCAGATGCGTTATTTGCACTGCTTGAACTGCACCCTGCAAGGGCTGTTCCAATTCCTAATGCCAGCACCATTAAAAGTGGTTTGAATTTCATTATGTTGCTCCTTCCGTTCGTATCGTAACCATTTATGACCTATGTTATTATATCGTAATTATTACGATTTGAAAACTAAAAATTTACGCACTTACTGTAAACTTAGGAAGGGGGTCTTTGAAAGTAGCCCAATCTTGATTCATTTCCTCATTTGTCAGCAAACAGTGGTCTAAAGTTTCAATTATTTCAGCTTTGTTCATATCAATACCAATCAATACAAGCTCGTTAATACGGTCTCCAAATTGTTCATCCCATTTTGCTCGTAATTCAGGTTCTTCCTTTAAGGTTTGTTCCCTTTCCTCTGCTGTGTACGTTGCGACCCATTCACCCGCTCCTTGAATCATAATGGACGTACCTGCTTGAGAAAGAAGTCCTGCCATATGGTTACGTGAAGCAAGCCAGAAAAATCCTTTTGCACGTACAATATCAACCGGCCAGTCCTCTAACCATTTCATAAAGCGTTCAGGATGAAGGGGACGATTCCTTCTATATACAAAAGAAGAAATACCAAACTCTTCTGTTTCAGGCGTATGGTGTTCTTCATTTAATTCTTTAATCCACCCGGCTCCTTGACTAGCTTTTTCAAAGTCGAATAAGTCGGTATGAAGTATGGCTTCAAGTTTTACCTCACTATTAATTGTTTGGATAACAGTGGCCTCTGAGTTTAATTTGTGAAGAACAGCCTGCAGCTCATCTGCATCATCTTTTGTTAACAAATCAACTTTGTTTAATAAAATGACGTTTGCAAATTCAATTTGATCGATTAATAAATCAACCACTTCTCTTTTATCGTTTTCATCCGTTCCTTCTTTGCGGTCTAATAAGCTTTCGCCGGATGAAAAGTCTTCCCAAAAGCGATTAGCATCTACTACAGTGACCATCGTATCTAATGAACATTTCTGAGTTAAATCAATGCCAAGCTCTTCATCAATATAAGTAAATGTTTGAGCAACAGGGATAGGTTCGCTGATTCCGGAAGATTCAATGACAATATAATCAATATCATCATTGTCAGCGAGGCGTTCTACCTCTTTCATTAAATCATCTCGAAGCGTACAGCAAATACAGCCATTTTGCATTTCAACAAGTTTTTCTTCTGTTCGAGAAAATCCGCCTTGTTTAACTAAGTCTGCATCAATATTTACTTCGCTCATGTCATTGACAATGACCGCGACCTTTAAACCTTCTTTATTTTTTAAAATATGGTTCAAAAGAGTTGTTTTACCTGACCCAAGGTATCCGCTTAAAACGGTAACGGGAATTTTTTTCACTGTTATAACCTACTTTCTTGTCTTTAAATAATAATGATTACGATTTAACACTTTTCATCTTATAGGAAAAAGTATTATAATACAAGAAAGAATTTTTTTTATGAAGGAGAAGACAGCAAATGAGCTTATTACAAGATGTTTTAGAATTCAACAAAAAATTTGTAGAAGAAAAGAAGTATGAACTTTACGAAACAAGCAAATTCCCTAATAAAAAAATGGTTATTTTATCGTGTATGGACACAAGATTGGTAGAACTGCTTCCGCACGCTTTAAATCTGCGTAACGGAGACGTGAAAATTGTTAAAAATGCAGGAGCACTTGTTTCACATCCATTTGGAAGTATTATGCGAAGCATTTTAGTAGCTGTGTACGAGCTACAAGCTGATGAGGTATGTGTAATTGGTCACCATGACTGCGGAGCAGGTAAACTTCAGGCGGAACCTTTTTTAGAGAAAGTAAGAGCAAAAGGCATCTCAGATGAAGTGATTAATACCATTGAATATTCTATGGACTTGAAAAAATGGTTAACGGGTTTTGATTCAGTAGAAGAGACTGTTCAGCATAGTGTAGAGACAATTCGTAATCATCCTCTATTTTCAAAAGATACTCCTGTACATGGACTAGTTATTGATCCAAATACAGGAAAGCTAGATGTTGTTGTAAATGGTTATGAAGCAATCGAAAACAACTAAAGCTTAGTGTGATTTTTTCTCAGGTACTTCATCGATGCCACCCGGATGGAACGGGTGGCATTTTAAAATGCGTTTTATAGTCAAATAAGATCCCTTTACGGCACCAAAGCGTTTAATGGATTCAACTCCGTACTGGGAGCAAGTAGGGTAAAACCGGCACCTTGCCGGAAGAAAAGGCGAAATTCCTTTTTGATATCCTTTTATAAGTAAAAGCAAAAGCTTTGCAATCATTTATTATCACGTTCTTTCTTTCGTGTTTGCTCATACTATAAGGGATAGAAGGAATAAAAAGCAACTAAAAGAAATAAAGGTTATTAAATGGATGAAATATATCGGAATTGCATGTTATGATAGGTGAAAGAAGAAAAAAGGAGTGGTATTATGCCATCAGTAGAAAGTTTTGAGCTAGATCATAATGCGGTTAAAGCACCTTACGTAAGACACTGCGGTGTTCACAAAGTGGGAAGCGACGGCGTTGTAAATAAATTCGATATTCGTTTTTGCCAACCAAACAAACAAGCAATGAAGCCGGACGTTATTCATACGTTAGAGCATTTATTAGCTTTTAATATTCGTACTCATGTAGAAAAATACGATCACTTTGATATTATTGATATTTCGCCTATGGGATGTCAAACGGGATACTACTTAGTAGTGAGCGGGGAGCCGACTGTACGTGAAATTATTGATTTGTTGGACGATACGCTAAAAGATGCAATTAACATTACTGAAATTCCAGCAGCAAATGAAAAACAGTGCGGTCAAGCAAAACTTCACGATTTAGAAGGAGCAAAACGCTTGATGAAGTTCTGGTTAGAACAGGACAAAGAAGATTTAGAAAAAGTATTTGGCTAAAAATAAGCAGTCCGCTGGGCTGCTTATTTTATTTGGAAAAAGATGAAGACGTTTCTCCGAGTCTAAAGAAAGGGAAATGTCTCTTTTTATGAAAAAAATGTTTTAATCAACTAAAAAAGGGTACAACTATACTATATAAAGAGTTCATAAAGGAGCGAACAACATGGCAGCAAATGTAAATGAAATTGTTAATAAACAAGTGGCAAACTTTAGTGTAATGTACATAAAACTTCATAATTTTCATTGGTACGTGAAAGGTGAACAATTCTTCACTCTTCATGAAAAGTTTGAAGAGCTGTATACGGAAACAGCTACAATTATTGATGACCTTGCAGAACGCCTTTTAGCACTAGAAGGAAAACCTGTGGCAACAATGAAAGAATCGTTAGAGCTTTCTTCTATTAAAGAAGCGGATGGAAGCGAAACGGCTAAAGACATGGTTGCTTCTTTAGTAAGCGATTTTGATACGCTAACTGCTGAATTAAAAGAAGGAATGGATGCAGCCGGTGAAGCGGGCGATGAAACAACAGGAGACATGCTGTTAGCTATTCATCAAAGCTTAGAAAAACATACGTGGATGTTAAAATCATTCCTAGGCAAGTAAGCAAAACCTGCGAGCAATCGCAGGTTTTTTTATGATAAGATGGACGAACACTTTTTTTTCACCGGCATATACTGTAGGGATATGACTTCTGAAAGGGTGAAAAAAGTGGATATGCAGAAGCTTTCTGTCTTGATAATTTCAAGTTTAGGTTCACTGGCTTTTTTTTTATTTGGAGAGTGGGACTATTTACTAATGGCTTTAGTAGCATTAGTGGCGATGGATTACTTGACAGGCACGATTGCAGCTTTTATAAATAAACGTTTATCTAGCAAAGTAGGTTTTAAAGGAATTGCCAAAAAAATTTTTATTTTTGCCATGATTGCTGTAGCAAACTTTATCGATTCTGTATTTTGGGAAAACGGTCATATTATTCGAGATGGAGCTATTTTGTTCTATATTTTAAACGAAATGATTTCAATTACAGAAAACGCAAGAATTGTAGGGGTTCCAATTCCAGAGCCGTTAAAAAAAGCAATAGCGATTTTAAAAGACCGCTTTAAATCGTAGAGTGTATAAAAAAAGAATAAGATACACATAAGAAAGATAAGTTGGCACTAGAAAGAAGGAGCTGAATATCTTTCATGACAAAAAAATATTATGTATCTCTGAGTTCAGGGGAAATCAATCAGTCAAATACTGCTTCAGATTGGAATTATGCGATTGAAGCAACAGATGAAGAAGTGGAGCAGCTGAGAACCTATTTAGATCAGCGCGCTTCAAGCGATTGGTCAAGCTTTTGGCGATCCCATATTCCGTATCTGGAATATCATCATGATTCTCAAAATGATATGTACGATAAAACAACAGTTGACATATATGCCATGCTTTATCAGCTGGGAGACGATGAAACAAAATCACATATCAAACAGATGAATATTTTATCTTCAGATAGAACGGAATAAGGGGTAAAATGCAAAGAAAAAAAGTACGAGCATACTTTTCTTATCAGGTATGGCCGTAATGTATGATAAAATAAGGGAAAAATCAAATGGAGTTTGAGTCGACCATGTACACATTTAAGGATGCATATCATAATCAAGTATTTTTATCATTTGAAAAAAATCCATTCTCGAAAACTCCACGTCATGTTTGGGTCGTATGCAGGTATGAAAATCAATGGTTGCTAACGAATCACTCAAAACGAGGTTTAGAATTTCCCGGAGGAAAACTAGAAGGCAATGAAGTACCAGAAGAAGCAGCGGTTCGAGAAGTGTTTGAAGAAACAGGCGGAGAAGTCTCTTCTTTAACTTATATTGGTCAATATAAAGTAGTAAGTAAAGGAAAGACTATTATTAAAAACATTTATTTTGCTACGATTGGAAATGTAATTAAAAAAGAAGACTACATGGAAACAGATGGTCCCGTAATGATTGACGAACTACCTTCGGGCATTCAACAAGATGATGCGTACAGCTTCATTATGAAAGATAATGTTTTGCAGTATGTAATGAAATATGTAAAGCGAACATTTTTGTAAAAGCATCATATCAACGAAAATACCCCCGTTTGTACGGGGGTATTTTTTATGAGCGTCGGATCAATTTCTTTTCTAGATAAGCCACGCCTTGGTACATAATCGTAGCGAAAATGGCAATTAATAATAAGCTGAGAAGAACAAGAGTAAAGTTGAAGACTTGGAAACCATAAATAATCATATATCCAAGCCCTTTTGAAGAAACTAAAAATTCTCCTACGATGACGCCTACCCAAGATAAACCGACGTTTACTTTAAATGTGGAAATAATGGCAGGCATGGAAGCTGGAAGAATTGCTTCTTTAAAACAGCGGGTTTTCGTTGCCCCGAAGCTTTTTAGTAATTTAATATAGTTTGGATCCACTTCTTTAAAGGCTGTGTAAACGACGATGGATGTAATGATAACGGATATAATCGCTCCCATCGTTAAAATTGAGAAAAATCCTGGCCCAATTGCTACAATTAAAATAGGGCCCAGCGCTACTTTAGGCATGGCGTTTAAAATAACGAGGTAAGGGTCTAATATATGTGCAAGCCTAGTTGAATACCAAAGGGCCGTTGCAAGTAAAATACCTAGCACTGTGCCTAAAATGAAGCCAAGAACTGTTTCGAATAACGTAAAACCAATATGTTCTGCCAGCGAGCCGTCGGCAAGTTTAATTAAAAATAAATGCCATACTTTAGTAGGGGAACTGAAGATTAAAGGGTCAATCCACTTTAAACGAGAAGCCAGTTCCCAGAAGCTAAAAAAGGCTAAGAAAATGACCAGCTGTACGCTCAGTACTAATCGTTTTTCGCCCCGAACCTTGCGAAGGTAGCTTTCGTGAAGAGTATCTAGGGAGCTAGTGGGTTTCAAGTTGATCAAGCTCCTTCCATATGTCCATAAATAAATCGTTATAGACAGGATGCTGTCGTGCTTCAAACGGAGAGAGGGTTCGTAAAATAGAAGGAACCGTGAATGTTTTTGCGATTTTTCCTGGCTTGGCTGAGAATAAAAAGATTCGGCTGCTCATAGCAATGGCTTCGCCGATATCGTGCGTGACCAAAACGGCCGTTTTTTGATAAGTCATCAGTGTTTTGGAGACAAGTTCTTCAAGCTTGAGTTTTGTTTGAAAATCAAGTGCTGAAAAAGGTTCATCCAAGAGTAAAATAGCGGGGTCAATGGCAAGTGTTCGGACTAAAGCGACGCGTTGTCTCATGCCTCCGGATAACTGGTGTGGATATAGGTCATCTACGCCTTGTAGACCAATTTCTTTTAGGAGCAGCAGTGCTTTACTCTCCGTTTTGTCTGTTAGCTGTCCGCGAATTTCAAGCCCAAGTAAAATATTTTCTTTAATGGTTTTCCACGGAAACAAATAATCTTGTTGAAGCATATAACCGATGTTTGGAACTGATGTTCCGATATTTTCACCGTCTATTGTGACAGAGCCTGACGTTGGTTCAATCAAGCCTGCAATAATCGATAGAAGCGTCGTTTTTCCACATCCGCTTGGGCCGAGAAAGGAAACGAATTCTCCTTCTTCAATAGACAAATTAATATGTTCAAGTGCAGTGGTAGCAGACTTTGTCGTAAGGTACATATGTTGAACATCTTGAATGTGAAGTTTTGTCATATTACTCCCTCATTGCATCTTTTGCGAATTTTGTGTTGACTAGCTTGCTGTGATCAATGTGTCTTGGAAGTTCTCCAGATTCGTCCATGATTGTTTGTAAATGATCCCACTCTTTTTGATCTAATAAAGGGTTAGTTGCAAAGGATTTTTGGGATTTATAGCGGTCAATAACCGTTTTTAGCGTGTCTTTAGGTGTATCTTCAAAATACGGTGCAACCACTTCAGCAATTTCATCTGTGCTATGTGTATTCACCCATTTTTGTGCTTTGTAAATAGCTCGAGTAAATTTAGCTGCTGCTTCAGGGTTATCTTTTAAATAGCTTTCTTTGGCCATAAATGTTGTATAAGGAACTGTTCCTGATTCTTTTCCGAAGGAAGCAACGATATGTCCTTTTCCTTGTTTCTCTAAAATACTAGCCGTTGGCTCAAATAATTGAACGTAATCTCCAGTACCAGAAGCAAAAGCATTCGCAACGTTAGCAAAATCAATGTTCTGAACGAGTTTTACATCTTTTTTAGGATCAATATTATGCTGTTTTAACACATATTCCCCTACCATTTGCGGCATGCCGCCTTTGCGTTGACCAAGAAACGTTTTGCCTTTAAGCTGATCCCATGAAAATTGATCGACCTTTTTACGTGCTACTAGAAATGTTCCGTCGGTTTGGGTTAGCTGTGCAAAGTTGATGACGGGATCACTAGACCCTTGTGCATATACGTAGATTGACGTTTCCGAGCCGACTAAGGCGACGTCGATGCCATCAGATAAAAGTGACGTCATTGTCTTATCTCCGCCCCAAGTTGTTTTTAAATCTACCTTTAGTCCTTCTTCTTCAAAAAAGCCTTTTGAAATAGCGACGTACTGGGGAGCATAAAAGATAGAGCGAGTTACTTCGCCGACACGAACCGTTTGTACAGATGTTGTTTTGCTGCAGCTAATTAGTGGAATGAGTAAAATCATAATAGCAAGCAAAGAAAAAAGCCATTTAATTGGTTTCATAAAGCAAACCTCCTTAAAGTAATAAAATATTTTATGATAATGTATGTAAAGAAGTGGAAGAAGGTGAGTGCCTATATAACTATGTGGAAAATCAAAGAAGTAGTAGTCAACGACTGAAAGTAAACCTTAGCGGAAGAAAGTAAACCTTAGCGGAAGAAAGTAGGCTAGTTATATAAAGAATGGAGGAAAAAAATGAAAGATGGAACAATTCTTCATAAACAGCGTTTCCCATCATCAAATCCTCGCGTGACGCTGTGGGTGATTACATATGCATGTCAAGGGCTTAAGATTAAAGGAATGCTTGCAGAGCCAAAAGAAAAAGGAATGTATGACGGCTTTTTATACTTAAGAGGAGGTATTAAGAACGTAGGAACGGTTCGCCCTGCTCGACTCATTCAATTTGCTTCACAAGGTTTTATTGTGATGGCTCCGTTCTATAGGGGAAATCAAGGAGGCGAAGGAAACGAAGATTTTGCAGGAGATGATCGTTACGATGCTTTTGCTGCTTACGATTTACTGAAACAGCTCCCTAACGTCCACCATGACCGCATTCATATTTTTGGGTTTTCACGAGGGGGAGTGATGGCTTTACTCACAGCCATTGAAAAAAAAGACAGCCGTTCTCTTGTGCTATGGGGAGGCGTCACGGATATGGTGCTGACATATGAAGAAAGAGAAGATTTAAGAAGAATGATGAAGCGGGTGATTGGAGGAACTCCTTCTAAATATCCTGAAAGATACGAATGGAGGACACCTTTGCATCGTGCTCATCTCGTCGAGCCGCCGGTCTTGCTTATTCATGGTTTAGAAGATAAAAACGTCTCAATTGATCATTCCTATCAGCTCGAATCTAAACTAAAGAAGTCCAATAAAAAAGTTACCAGCTGGTATTTTGAAAACTTTCCACATGCTTTTCCACCAAAAGAAAACCGAGAAACGGTAAAGAAGTTAACGAAGTGGATGAAAGCGCAATAAAAGATATGCTACGATAGAAAAAACAAGTAGAATAACAGTGAGGAGTGAGAGAAAATGGGGATGCCGCTAGAATTAAATACAATGATTGTGACAAAAGGCAACGAAAAGCGTGTAACAGATAACATTTTTCAAGTTGAGAAAAAAGGATATCGTTTGTATCCGTTGGATATTCCATTAAACATTCACAAAACGAAAAATGGAGAATGTATTGGAACTGCTGTTGTGCGTAAGGTAGAAATGGAGCAGGAAAAAACCATTGTCACATATGAACTGACAAAATTACATTCGACTAACTAAAAAACCGATCGTCTATAAGACGATCGGTTTTTTATTAGACTCTAGGTCCGCCTAATGTTGAAATGTCCGATGCTACATCATTAAAACGCTTGAAGTTCGCTTTGAATTTAGCGGCAAGTTCAGTTGCTTTTTGGTTATAAGCTGTTGCATCGTTCCATGCTTTAGAAGGCTGAAGCACTTCATCAGGAACTCCCGGAACATGAGTTGGAATCGATAAACCAAAAATAGCATCTGTTACTGTTTCGGTATTAGCTAGTTCTCCTTCAAGAGCTGCTTGAACCATAGCTCGAGTGTAACTTAACTTCATTCGTTCACCCACGCCGTATTCACCGCCGGTCCATCCAGTGTTTACAAGGTAGACATTTACGTTATGTTCATCGATTTTCTTTCCTAGCATTTCTGCATAAGTTGTTGGAGCAAGAGGTAAGAAAGGCTCACCAAAGCATGTAGAGAAAGTAGCCTGTGGCGATGTTACGCCGCGCTCTGTTCCAGCTAACTTACTAGTGTATCCGCTCAGAAAATGGTACATCGCTTGTTCTTTTGTAAGCTTGCTGATTGGAGGTAAGACGCCGAAGGCATCAGCAGTTAAAAAGACAATAGCTGTAGGGTGCCCAGCAACGCTTGGCAATACCGTATTATCAATAGAGTCAATTGAATAAGCGGCACGAGTATTCTCTGTTAAACTATTATCATTGTAATCTGCTACTTTCGTATTTTGATTCAACACTACATTTTCCAGTACTGCGCCGAAGCGAATTGCATTAAAAATTTGCGGTTCTTTTTCTTCGGAAAGCTGAATGCACTTCGCGTAGCAGCCTCCTTCAATATTAAATACACCAGAGCTTGACCAACCGTGCTCGTCATCTCCGATTAAACGACGGTTTGCATCAGCAGAAAGCGTTGTTTTACCCGTTCCAGATAAACCAAAGAATAATGCAACGTCACCTTCTTCTCCTACGTTAGCAGAACAGTGCATGGATAGAATATTGTTTTGAGGAAGCAAGAAGTTCATCACTGAAAAAATGGATTTTTTCATTTCACCAGCGTATTCAGTTCCTCCAATTAGCACAATGCGTCGCTCTAATGAAAGAATAATGAAGGTTTCCGAATTCGTCCCGTCTGTTTCAGGGTCAGCTTTGAACGTTGGAGCTGCTACAATTGTAAACGGCTTCACATCATCATTTGTTTTTTGTTCAGCTGAAGGGCGAATGAATAACTGCTGAGCGAATAGGTTGTGCCATGCAAATTCATTAACTACTTGAATTGGTAACTGATACTTTTTATCAGCTCCAGCATATCCATTAAAAACAAAAAGTTCATCCTGCTTCTTTAAGTGGGTTAAGACTTTTTTGTATAGCGCATCGAATCGCTGAGCAGAAATTGGCTGATTGACGGGTCCCCATTCAACCGTTTTTGAAGATACAGCATCGCTTACAATAAATTTATCCAAAGGAGAGCGACCTGTATATTTTCCGGTTTCGACTGACACAGCACCTGTAGAAGTCAGCGTTCCTTCGCGTCGAGCTAGAATTTTTTCAACAAGTTGTGGAACAGATAATTGGTGTTTTGTTGTTTTTAATTGAAGCAAACCATTTAATTCGATAGACATATCAACAGTACTCATGTGCACTACCTTCCTTTTTAGCTATTATTTATTCATTAATGTTTGAAATTTATAATTAGTATAACACATTTATTTAATTATTCTATACTATTTAACTAAAAATGTTTGTGTATTATAAAAAAATGTACGTTATACCTATTTTAGACACATGTATATGTGCTAGAAGCGAAAAAAGTGAAGCTATTTCAAGTGAAAGCCTTTTTTTGGTCTGTCTTGTTAACCAAACTTCGTGATCATTCTTAATAAGGTATACTATTTTTAAATTTGAGTATGTTACATTAAAACAGATTCAAACATAAAGAGATGATTTCCATTTGAATGTTGTTGACAGTGAAGCGCTTTTTCATGTATTATATGTCCTTGAACGGATACTCTCTTATCCCGAGCTGGTGGAGGGACAGGCCCTGTGAAACCCAGCAACCATCGTCATTTTTTTGTGTAGACGATAAGGTGCTAACCTGATGCAAGGGCACAACCTTGATCGATAAGAGTGAAAGGCTTATGTAGAATTTGATACCTTTCCTCGATACAAGGAAAGGTTTTTTTATATTTTTTAACGTGTAATGAAAATAAGGGAATGAGTACCGTATCACAATGTATCGTATTTATAAGGAGGAAAACTGATGTCAACACAACGTCGTCTGTTCACGTCAGAATCTGTTACAGAGGGACATCCCGATAAAATTTGTGACCAAATTTCTGACTCAATTCTTGATGCTATCCTAGCAAAGGATCCAAATGCTCGTGTTGCTTGTGAAACAAGCGTAACAACTGGTTTAGTTTTAGTAAGCGGTGAAATTACAACTTCTACTTACGTGGATATTCCTAAAACAGTTCGTGAAACAATTAAAGGAATTGGCTATACTCGTGCAAAATACGGATTTGATGCTGAAACTTGTGCAGTATTAACATCTATCGACGAGCAGTCAGCTGATATCGCTGCTGGTGTAGACCAAGCGTTAGAAGCACGTGAAGGTCAAATGTCCGATGAAGAAATCGAAGCAATCGGAGCTGGAGACCAAGGGTTAATGTTTGGTTATGCATGTAACGAAACAAAAGAATTAATGCCTCTTCCAATTTCATTAGCTCATAAACTTGCTCGCCGTCTAACAGAAGTACGTAAAGAAGAAATTCTTCCTTACCTTCGCCCGGATGGTAAAACACAAGTAACAGTTGAATATGATGAAAACAACAAACCTGTTCGCATCGATACAATTGTTATTTCAACTCAGCATCACCCAGAAGTAACGTTAGAGCAAATTCAACGTAACTTAAAAGAATATGTAATTAATCCAGTTGTTCCAAATGAGTTAATTGATGAAAATACAAAGTATTTCATTAACCCAACAGGACGTTTCGTAATCGGCGGCCCTCAAGGAGATGCTGGTTTAACTGGTCGTAAAATTATCGTTGATACTTACGGCGGATATGCTCGTCACGGCGGCGGTGCATTCTCTGGTAAGGACGCAACAAAAGTAGACCGTTCAGCAGCTTATGCAGCTCGTTATGTTGCGAAAAACATTGTAGCAGCTGATCTTGCTGATAAATGTGAAGTACAACTAGCATATGCAATTGGTGTTGCACAGCCAGTATCTATTTCAATTGATACATTCGGTACAGGAAAAGTTTCTGAAGAAGTACTAGTAGATGTAGTACGCAAAAACTTTGACCTACGTCCAGCAGGCATCATTAAAATGCTTGATTTACGTCGCCCAATTTATAAGCAAACAGCAGCTTACGGTCACTTTGGTCGTACAGATGTGGAGCTTCCTTGGGAGTTCACAGACAAAGCTGAAGCATTAAAAACTCAAGCTTTAGCTAAATAATAAAAAAAATCTCCGTGAAAACGGAGATTTTTTTTATGCCCATTGAATACCTTCAGCAGATTTTTCTACGACATCTTCATATTCTGAAAGCAAATGCTGAAAAATGGCGTCCCATGATTGAGTAAGAGCATAGTGTCTCGCTGCATGGCCAAAGTGAAGCCGCTGGTGCAAATCATCAAGTAAACCTGTAATAGCCGAACTGAATTCTTCTAAGGAGTGAGGTTTGCAAAGGTAGCCGTTTCGCCCGTGCTGAACCATCTGTTTAACTCCTCCTGCATTTGCTGCCACCACGGGAGTTCCAGAAGCAAGAGACTCCAGTACGACATTTCCGAACGTTTCTGTTTCTGAAGGGAAAACAAACAAATCAGATGAAGAATAGATATGAGCAAGTTGCTTACCTTCAAGAAAGCCTGTAAATGTCATATGCTCAGATGCTTGCTGTTGCATTTGTTCTTTTAAAGGACCATCTCCCACAATAAGCCAGTGAACTTGGTGGCGGATATGATCAGGTAAAGATCGGGCAATTTTTAGTAAAAAATCAGCGTTCTTTTCTTTAGCTAACCTTCCTACATACGTTAAGATGTAGGGTTTTTTTATATTATATTTAATACGAATATCAAAGCGGTCATAGTGGGGATGGAACAATTTGTGATTTACCCCTCGCGACCAAATAGCTACGTTGTGAAACCCTTGTTTTTCTAGCTGCTGTTTGGTCACTTCGGAGGGAGCGAATAATTTTTGTACAGGTTTATAAAACCATTTCATATATTTTTGCAGTGGTACACGCATTTTTTCAAGTTCATAGTGAGATAAATAATCATCAAAATTGGTATGATAAGAGCCGACAAGAGGAATACCTAATCTTTTCCCGTAATAGGAGCCGCAAAGCCCCATTGTAAAAGGAGTGGCCAAATGAATAAGAGAAGGGTTGAATTCCTGCAGCTGCTTTTTAATTTTTAAAACGTTTGGCAATGAAAAGCGGCTGTTTGGATAAAGGAAAAACGGCATGCTAGGCGAGCGGTGAACATACGTTGAAAACGACCGATTATGAGCAAATTCAGGAGCAAATACCTGGATGGGAATTTGCTTTGATTTGACATACTGAGTAAATTGATAAAGTGTTTTAGCAGCTCCGTTAACTTCCGGAGCAAATGTATCTGTAAATAAAGCAATTCTCATGAGTACTCCTCCTATCAATTAGACTAAAAATATGTTCAGTGAAACAGCACCTGAAAAGATGCCGAGTATCAGGCCTACCATGACATCCGTCGGATAGTGCAGACCGAGATAAATTCTTGAAATGCCTACCGTTACTGCAAGCGGCAAAAGAACGGCAGCGAAGGCTGGGTAAGTAATCATCAGAGGGGTAACTAACGAAAAAATAGCCGTTGTATGCCCCGATGGAAATGAATGATCTTTTAATGGATTTTCTAATACTTTTGTATGCTTTAGTTGAATATAAGGCCGTTGTCTCGGATATAGCTTCTTAGCAATGGCAACAGGAATATGGCTAACGGCTAGAGAAAAGGCACAGGCGTAAGCGACGGATGAAGGATGCAGAAATAGCAGCAAGCACGCTATCACAATGGTAAACGTGGCTCCGCCGGCATGAGTTAGTAAACGTAAAAATCTATTTAAGTGCTTTCGATCAAAATGTTGATTTACACTTTTGAATAATCGGCATTCGGCATCGTATACATACTGAATTAACTTGGCTTTCATAGAGTCGCTCCCTTTTTAATAAATACGTCTTTATTATTCAGTTTAATCTTTAATTGTGGAGGCAGTACTAAAACGATGTAAATTAATATGGAAATTTCTTTACAATTGTGGAGAGAATAGAACATGATTAGAGAGTTTGTGGAGATACTAAAAAAATTCCCTCAGTATGACTTTCTGAGGGAACGTTTCCTTTATAATGAAGAATCAGATTTCTTAATAGACTTATAATACTGCCCTTTTTCTACATATTCTGTACGAATGCGCTGCATATCTTTTAAATCTTCCTCAGTCAGAGTGCGGATTACTTTAGCAGGTCGACCGAGTGCGAGAGTATTAGGTGGTATTTTTTTACCGGGAGGCACTAAACTTCCTGCACCGATAAAAGCACCTTCACCAATTTCCGCACCGTCTAAAATAATAGAGCCCATGCCAATGAGCGCGCGTTTGCGGATGATGGAGCTGTGTAAAATAACTTGATGTCCTACTGTCACATCATCCTCAATAAGCAAAGGAGCATTTGGGCTTTGATGGAGTGTTGATTGATCTTGTATATTTACTCGTTTCCCGATAATAGTAGGCGAAACATCTCCTCTAATAACGGTGTTAAACCAAATGCTGCTTTCTTCACCAATGGTGACATCTCCAGTAATCGTGACATAGTCTGCGAGGAAGCAGCTGGGTGCAATATTAGGCATTTTTTCTTTATACGGATAAATCATCAAATCATCTCCCTTTATTAGTTGAAAAAAAGTAGTAAATCTTCTAATGTAAGTGTACAAAGGTTTTTAAAGCAGGTAAACAAAAAAAGGAAGAAGGAGTAACTCAAATGCATAAATGGGAAGCAGTAAATCCAAAAGGCGTTATTGTCATGGTCCATGGAGCAGCGGAGCATCACGGGCGCTATCGCTGGCTGATTGAGATGTGGCGTTCGGTTGGAATGCACGTAATCATGGGAGACCTTCCTGGCCAAGGCTTAACAACGAGAAGAAGAGGACATATCCTATCCTTTGATGAATATGTATATGAAGTGGAAGAATGGGTACGTGAAGCGCAAAAATATGATTTGCCTATTTTCCTGTTAGGACATAGTATGGGAGGACTGGCGGTTATTCGTACGCTGCAGACAAAAAATCTTCCTATATGGGGTGCGATTCTTTCCTCACCTTGTCTAGGATTAAAAGAGCAAGTACCAGCTTACTTAGATATGTTATCTAAAGGATTAAATAAAGTCATGCCGAACAAACTTTTTGATTTGGGTCTTACTGTTGAAAAAGCAACAAGAAACCAAGAAGTTCGAGATGAAGATGAAAACGACTCACTGTACGTTACAAAAGTTTCTGTAAGATGGTACCGAGAATTGATTCAAGCTGTTAACTTAGCTTTTAAAGATATCGATCGTTTGCCGGATGTTCCGCTTCTTGTGATGCAGGCAGGAGAAGATAAAATTATTGAAAAGCTGATTGTTAGACAGTGGTTTGATGAAATAGAGCTAAGTGAAAAAATCTACAAAGAATGGTCTCAGCTGTATCACGAAATCTTTAATGAGCCTGAAAGAGAATACGTTTTTACATACGCGAAAAGCTTTGTTGATCTTCACATTTAATGAGTGCTGTCAGAAATTGAGGTGAAAATAAATGAAGATTCCGTCTCGTCCTATTTCATTAATGAGAAAAATTTATCGAGAAGTGTTTCCCGTCGTTCATCATGAGCTTAATCATTGGCGGGAACGGGCAAAAGAGATTCCTAATAAAGAATTACGCACTCAAGCATTGGCAAGTATCGATACAAAAACTTTTCATTGTGAAGGAGGCGGCATCCTATCGATTTTAGCGAAAGAAAACATGATTGAATGCGTAAAATTTATCGTTGCCTACCAAACAATCAGCGATTACTTAGATAACTTATGTGACCGCAGCAATTCGCTCGATCCTAAAGATTTTGCAGCCTTACATGAATCGATGCCAGATGCGTTGACTCCTCATGCACCTCTTGGGGATTACTATCGTTTTCGAACGGATAAAGACGATGGAGGATATTTAGCGGAACTTGTCCAGACTTGTCAGCAGTCCTTGCGAAAAGCCTGTAATTACCATATCGTCTCTTCACATTTATTAGAACTAGCTACTTATTATTGTGATTTGCAAATACATAAGCATGTTGAAATCAAGGAAAGAGTTCCACGATTAGAGAATTGGTTTGATGCTCACCGGCACAGTGTTCCTGAAATGGAGTGGTATGAATTTTCAGCGTGCTCTGGTTCAACGTTAGGCATTTTTTGTTTGGCCGCTTACAGTTTTCAAGAAGAGATGACCAAAGAAATGACGGAGAAAATAAAAGCGGGATATTTTCCTTATATTCAAGGTTTACATATTTTACTCGATTATTTAATTGACCAAGAAGAAGATAAAGCAGGAGGAGATTTGAACTTTTGTTTTTATTATCCTCACTATCAGCAAATGATGGACCGCTTTTTGCATTTTGTTGTAAAAGCGGACGAATATGCTAAAAAACTGCCGGATTATCACTTTCACTGCTTTATCTATAAGGGACTCCTGGGCGTTTATTTGTCCGATCAAAAAGTGAGGGCACAAAAACATGTTCATGTGAATGCACGTCGATTAATCAAAGCGGGGGGAGCACTCAGCTACTTTTTCTATATCAACGGACGCTTGTACCGAATGTTAAAAAGATAAGCCATATGCGGCTTATCTTTTTTCAATAGCAATGATGAACGGAGGATTGTTTTGCTGATTCATGAAGCGATATTGTAAAACATGGACGTCTTTTTGATCCAGATTTTGGACGTACGTTAGTAAATCGTCTCTTTCTTGTTTCCCTTGTTCGTGTCCGTGATAAATAACGAGCACAATCACTCCTTCAGGTGCTAGCAAATCAAGTAACTGCTCAATTGCAGAAATTGTTGTTTCAGAAGTGGTGACGATGTCTTTATCTCCACCTGGTAAATAACCTAAATTAAAGACAGCGCCCGTCACTCGTCCATTAATAGAGTGGGGAAGCATGCTTATATTGCTATGGCTTTCTTGGATAAGCGTGACTCGTTTTTCTACATGATGTTCTGTCAATCGCTGCTGAGTTGCTTGAATGGCTTGGGGCTGAATGTCAAATCCATATACATGACCTGTATCTCCGACTAAGTTGGCTAAGAACAATGTATCATGT
The DNA here is from genome assembly GCF_038006305.1 of Priestia sp. FSL R5-0597. Lineage (NCBI taxonomy): Bacteria > Bacillati > Bacillota > Bacilli > Caryophanales > Bacillaceae > Priestia > Priestia sp. FSL R5-0597. The sequence goes on along the minus strand of NZ_JBBOUZ010000001.1, from coordinate 4,651,469 downwards.
CCATTTCCTGCTGTAGCATCAATCGCGACATCTCCTTCGGCCACAGCATTAGTGAGCAACGTGCGGGCAAAAGGCAGGATACGTTCTATTTTCATCTTTCCATCAACTCTTTTTCGTAATATTTTCCTTGATAGCTTTGGCGACGTTCGAGCTCTTGATCAATGGCATTTAATACGCTCCACTTATTTACGCTCCACATCGGTCCGATCATGAGGTCTATCGGTCCATCACCGGTAATACGATGAACAATCATCTCAGAAGGGATTACTTCGAGCTGATCGCATACAAGCTTTACATATTCTTCAAATGAAAGAAATTCAACAAGGCCCTTTTCATACTGTTTGACCATAGGAGTTCCTTTTAGTAAATGAAGCAGATGAATCTTAATTCCTTGAACGTCTAATTTTGCTACTTCCCGTACCGTTTCCATCATCATCTCAGGTGTTTCTAAAGGCAAACCATTAATGATGTGAGAACAAACGCGAATACCGTGTTTTCGAAGCTTTGCTACACCATCTACATAGCATTGATGATCGTGTGCCCGGTTGATAAGCAGTGAAGTTCGTTCATGAACAGTTTGCAGTCCAAGTTCTACCCATAGATAAGTTCGTTCATTTAATTCAGCCAAGTACTCCACCACATCGTCGGGGAGACAGTCAGGGCGCGTGGCGATAGAAAGCCCAACAACTCCGGGAAGCTTTAAGACCGCTTCATATTTTTCACGAAGCTCCTCAACAGGAGCGTGAGTGTTAGTGAATGCTTGAAAGTAAGCAACGTATTTTCCGTCTTTCCATTTATGATGCATTTTTTCACGGATTTCGTTAAATTGTGTCACAAGATCATCCGCTCTGTTTCCAGCGAAATCTCCTGAACCGGCAGCGCTGCAAAACGTACAGCCGCCGTGAGCTACCGTGCCGTCTCTGTTTGGACAATCAAATCCTCCATCTAAGGCTACTTTAAATACCTTATGGCCAAAGTGGTTACGTAAGTGGTAATTCCAGGTATGATAACGTTTGTTTTCAGATTTATACGGAAATGGGTTTGTCTGATTCAAATCAGCAACCTCCTTTTTACATGCAATATACATCAACAAATTGTATCAAAAACGTGAAAAAGTGCCAAACAAATTTAAGGATGCTTATATTTAACAGGTTCTTCTTGTCGTAAAGGAGAGTAAAGTTGCGCAAAATAAGACAGAAATGAACGAATAGGAGGAATAGACAATGACAACTCGTCAAGCAGTGGATCAACTTATGCAGCAGTGTGAAGATGCTATTCGCTTTGGACAAGGTCAGTTACAGGAAGGCATGAAACAAGAACATTACAATGACACTGAATATACAAAAGCACAGGAAAAATTAGAAAATGCTTATAAAGAAATTGAAGAGTTTTCTCACAGTGCAAATGCACAGCAAAGAGAGCAGCTATATCGCATGCGCCTGCAAGTTCAGCAGCTGCAAAATAAATTGATTACAACTCAGCATTAAGGAGAGGATTTTATGGCAACTCGTTCAAATCAAAATAACCCGGAACAAAAAACAAAAAACGGGATCAACAGCAATGATATTGAGCTAGGAAAAGATTTTGATCCTGTAAAAGAATTAAAAGCACGGAACAGCAAGCGTGCCCAGCCGGTTCGTTCGAAGCAAAAATAAGCGGTAAAAAGGTGATTTTGCATGATATTGTCATGTGAAATCACCTTTTTAAATAGTCAGCGAATTTCAAATAAATTGTCTATATGTAAAAGCATTGCGAACCCTTTAAGAAAAGACTAGAATGTACGTTGGCATTCGAATAGATAGGGGGGAGATCAATGCCCAAGTCACTTTGGTTTTTGATTATTGGTATGCTTGTAAACGTAACGGGAGCTTCGTTTTTATGGCCTCTCAATACAATTTATATAAATGAACATTTAGGAAAGTCGTTATCCGTTGCAGGAGTGGTTCTTATGCTGAACTCTGCTGCAAGCGTAGTGGGTAATTTACTAGGGGGAACGCTTTTTGACAAAATTGGAGGATATAAATCCATTTTATCAGGAATTATTATTACCCTTGTTGCATTAGTGGGACTGGTGTTTTTTCATGGTTGGCCTACATACGTTGTTCTCTTGGTTATTGTAGGATTTGGATCTGGTATTGTGTTTCCATCTATGTATGCAATGGCAGGCTCAGTCTGGCCACAAGGCGGAAGAAAAGCATTTAATGCGATGTACGTTGCTCAAAATGCAGGAGTGGCTATTGGCGCAGCGGTAGGGGGCGTTGTAGCATCCTATTCATTTACGTATATTTTCTTAGCTAATACAATTTTATACGTTATTTTTCTTCTTATTGCTATTTTTTCATACCGTCATATTTCGGTTACAGTTGGGCAAACGAATGTCCTTAATGAAGCCGGTAGTATTCAGCACAAAACGAAACTGACGGCCCTTCTTATTTTATGTACAGGATACGTATTATGCTGGGTCGCGTATGTTCAGTGGCAAACAACGATTGCTACGCATACGCGTGAGTTGAATATACCTCTTTCTAGCTACAGTTTGCTTTGGACGATTAACGGCATTTTAATTGTAGTCGGTCAGCCTTTGATTGTGCCTATCATTCAAAAAGTAGCAAAGACATTAAAAGTACAGGTTCTAATTGGAACGGTTATTTTTGTGGCTTCTTTCATCATCGTGGTGAATGCCACAACATTTTCGCAGTTCTTAACAGCAATGATTGTGTTAACAGTTGGAGAAATGTTTGTTTGGCCAGCAATTCCAGCTGTCGCAAGTCAGTTAGCTCCATCAGGAAAAGAAGGGTTTTATCAAGGCGTAGTCAACAGTATGGCTACTGCAGGTAAAATGATTGGCCCTCTCTTTGGAGGCATTATTTTCGATGCGTTTAATATGTCTACCCTGTGCTATTTATTAATTGCACTATTGTTATTTAGCATGTGTACAACATGGATATACGATTATAAATTAAAAGAAAAACGTCAGCGTTCACTAACCATCTCTAAATAAATAGAGGTGGTTTTATTTTTGACTGTTCAATAAACGTAGGAATGTCTTCAGTATTCCTTTAATAATATAGTAAGGGTCGTGACAAGCAAAGAAAGGAGTATATACCTGTAAAAATGTAAGCGTTTTCTAATTATATAACTTCTTGGGGGGCTAGAATATGCTTAGTATGATTGGATTAATTGGAGGATTATTGCTGCTCATTGTATTAACGATGAGAGGCATGAATTTATTTATAGCAGGTCCGCTTAGTGCTTTAGTTGTTGCGTTAACAAGCGGAATGCCTTTATTTCCACAGCTGGTGAAAGAAGGAGAAGCAAATTTTGTTGGGAATTATATGTCTGGTTTCACAGGATTTATTGCTTCTTGGTATTTAATGTTTCTATTGGGCGCCGTTTTTGGAAAAGTGATGGAAGACAGCGGGGCCGCTGATAGTGTTTCTCGCTGGATTGTCAGTAAACTAGGAATGAAAAGAGCAGTGTTGGCGATTGTACTTGCCTGTGCGGTCTTAACATATGGAGGAGTCAGTCTGTTTGTAGTAGCATTCTCTGTCTATCCAATGGCTTTAAGCTTATTCAAACAAGCTGATTTGCCGAGGCGGTTTATCCCTGCTGCTTTAGCATTCGGTTCCGTTACGTTTACGATGACCTCGGCTGGATCGCCTGAAATCCAAAACTGGATTCCAATTGAATATTTAAAGACTAGTCCGTATGCAGGATGGGAAGTTAGTTTAGTTGTAGCGGTAGTGATGGCTGTATTCGGCTACTGGTGGTTAAAGCGCTTGATTTCAAAAGCAGTTAAAAATGGAGAGCGTTTTATATCACGCGAGAAAGATCCAGCAGTAACGGAAAATCAGTCTCTTCCTAATCCGTTATTAAGTTTGCTTCCGCTTGTGGTCGTGCTCATTATTTCTTTTGCACTTCATAAGCCGCTTCAGCAATCTGCGTTGATTGTCGCACTTTTAAGCGGTATTATTGTCACATACATTGTGAACCGAAAACACTTTAAAGGATTTTGGAATGCAGCATCAGAAGGGACGCTTGGAGCGTTAATTGCAATTGGGAATACAGCTGCTGTCGTAGGTTTTGGAGGGGTTGCTAAGGCTGTTCCCGCGTTTGGAGTGGCTGTAGATGCCATGACGCATATTCCAGGCAGTCCGTTGATAGGGGGAGCTATTGCGGTGAGTGTTATCGCGGGGATGACAGGTTCGGCTTCAGGAGGTCAGGCGATTGCTTTGCCAATTTTAGCCCCTCACTATCTAGATGCTGGTGTAAATCCAGAAGCTCTCCATCGTGTAGTAGCTATATCTTCTGGCGTATTAGATTCCTTGCCTCATAATGGTTATGTCGTCACCACAATTAATTCTATTTGTGGAGAAACTCATAAAGATGCGTATGGATCAGTTGCAGCGATGACGGTAATTGTTCCGCTTGTTGGTCTCGTACTTGCGATTATCCTGTTTTCTTTTGGATTTGGTATTTAATAATAGCTGTTAAAGAAAGTAGAGGCGGGGACAAAAGTATTTTAGCTGAAGGAAGATCCGAACGATAAATCGTTCGGATCTTTTCATTATTATGGTGAACTCGGCTTTTATGTGTTTAGTTGCTTTAAGCTGTTGATTGGAGCGCAAGATGAAGCCTTGCACGGAAATGAACAGTTTTGTAGCAAGGAGTCCAGATATCCTATTTATTCAGCTTTAGATAGGATTAACTTAATTATGTCTAAATCTCTTTGTTTGGCGTTGTATGTATGTTTTTGGGAGAAGTTGTTCATATATAAGAATGAAAGAGGGGATTTAGCAACAAAGCAGTGAGGCAGTGTAGAAACTTTTACAAAATCCGTTGAACAACTTGCAGTTTGCGAACATATTATTTACAATACAAGGTAGTATGATGTAAAAACTATGATAAGGAATAGTAGTGAACGAAGCGAGCTAAGAGAGCTGACGGGTGGTGCGAGTCAGCAAACGGGCGTTCATGAACTCACCTTGGAGTTGTAAATGTGAAGTAAAGTAACATTTACCGTCTATCCGCGTTAAGGAAAATGAGTGAGTACATAATTGTGCTAATTTGGGTGGTACCGCGGGAAGTTTATTCAACCTCTCGTCCCTTTGTTTGAGGGATGAGGGGTTTTTTAGTTTAATTAAATACAGCTGGAGCGTACAAGGAGGATTATGTATGGCTTTTAATCATGAAAAGATCGAACAAAAATGGCAAAAAGTTTGGGAAGAAAATAAAACATTTAGAACAACAGAAGATGAAGGAAAGCGTAAGTTTTACGCATTAGATATGTTCCCTTATCCATCTGGGGCGGGTTTACACGTTGGGCATCCAGAAGGTTATACAGCAACGGACATTTTATCTCGTATGAAGCGTATGCAAGGATACAATGTACTTCATCCAATGGGATGGGATGCATTCGGACTACCTGCTGAGCAGTATGCATTAGATACAGGAAACGATCCGGCTGAGTTCACTGAACTTAACATTAATAATTTCCGTCGTCAAATCAAATCGTTAGGTTTCTCTTACGATTGGGAGCGTGAAATTAATACAACTGATCCTAACTACTACAAATGGACGCAGTGGATTTTCTTACAGTTATATAAAAAAGGCTTAGCTTATGTGGATGAAGTAGCTGTTAACTGGTGTCCTGCGTTGGGAACAGTACTTGCAAACGAAGAAGTTATAGATGGCAAAAGTGAGCGCGGTGGGCATCCGGTTGAGCGTCGTCCAATGAAGCAGTGGATGCTTAAAATCACAGCTTATGCAGATCGTTTACTAGAAGATTTAGATGATCTTGATTGGCCAGAAAGTATTAAAGAAATGCAGCGAAACTGGATTGGCCGCTCTGAAGGAGCTCACGTTCACTTCACAATTGATGGATATGACGAAACATTTACTGTGTTCACAACGCGTCCTGATACGCTGTTTGGGGCAACGTATGCCGTTTTAGCACCTGAACATCCGTTTGTGGATAAAATTACGACAGCCGAACAAAAAGAAGCGGTAGAAGCGTATTTAGATCAAATTAAAAGCAAAAGCGATTTAGAGCGTACAGACTTAGCTAAAGACAAAACGGGCGTATTCACAGGTGCTTATGCAATTAACCCTGTAAACGGTGAGAGAATGCCAATTTGGATTGCTGACTATGTTCTAATGAGCTATGGTACAGGTGCAATTATGGCTGTTCCTGCTCATGATGAGCGTGATTATGAGTTTGCTGTTAAATTTGAACTGCCGATTAAAGAAGTAGTAGCGGGTGGAGACGTTTCAAAAGAAGCTTATACAGGCGACGGCGAGCACGTTAATTCAGACTTCTTAAATGGTCTAGACAAAGAAGAAGCAATTTCAAATATGATTCAGTGGCTTCAAGCAAATGAAAAAGGTGAAAAACAAGTAACATACCGTCTGCGTGACTGGTTATTCAGCCGTCAGCGCTACTGGGGTGAACCGATTCCTGTTATTCACTGGGAAGATGGCACAACAACTGCAGTTCCTGAAGATCAGCTTCCGCTTGTTTTACCAAAAACAACTGAAATCAAGCCGTCAGGTACAGGTGAATCTCCATTAGCAAACATTGATGACTGGGTGAACGTTGTAGATCCGGAAACGGGCAAAAAAGGGCGCCGCGAAACAAATACAATGCCTCAATGGGCAGGCAGCTGCTGGTATTACTTACGCTACATTGATCCAACGAACAGCGAAGCATTAGCAGATGCAGACAAATTAAAAGAATGGTTGCCGGTTGATATTTATATCGGTGGAGCTGAACACGCTGTTCTTCATCTATTGTATGCTCGTTTCTGGCATAAATTTTTATATGATATCGGCGTAGTTCCAACAAAAGAGCCGTTCCAAAAACTGTTTAACCAAGGTATGATTCTTGGAGAAAACAATGAAAAAATGAGTAAGTCAAAAGGTAACGTTGTAAACCCAGACGAAATCGTAGAAAGCCACGGTGCAGATACGCTTCGCCTTTACGAAATGTTTATGGGACCGTTAGATGCATCCATTGCTTGGTCAACAAAAGGGCTTGATGGTGCACGCCGTTTCTTAGATCGTGTATGGCGTTTACTTATCGAGGATAATGGTGAATTAAGCAGCAAGGTTCAAGAAAGCAATGATACTACACTTGAACGCGTATATCACCAAACGGTGAAAAAAGTAACGGAAGATTACGAAGGTCTTCGTTTTAATACAGGTATCTCTCAACTTATGGTATTCATCAACGACGCATACAAAGTTGATGTGCTGCCAAAGCAATACGTAGAAGGATTTGTGAAGCTATTAGCACCAATTTGTCCTCATACAACTGAGGAATTATGGAGCAAACTAGGCCACGAAGATACGATTTCATATGAAGCTTGGCCTGCGTTTGATGAAGCGAAACTTGTAGATGATGAAGTGGAAATTGTCGTTCAAATTAACGGTAAAGTACGTGCAAAATTAAACGTACCTGCTGAGGCATCTCGTGAAGAGCTTCAAGATATTGCAATGGCTAATGAAGATGTTCAAGAGTTCATTGAAGGTAAGACAGTACGCAAAGTGATTGCTGTGCCTGGTAAATTAGTAAACATCGTAGCTAATTAAGTATTGATGTAGAACAGCCCCCCTGACTAAAGAGCAGTCAGGGGGGCTGTTCTAGACCTAAGCGTCTGATGTCCCCCTTTCGGGGTTGACATCAGGCCCTTAGTTAAACCTTTAACTACGATTGGAAAAGCTTAGGTAGGCTGCTGCTTAAGCTTTTCTTATTTAGTGGCATAAAGGTATTTGAATTTGCTACAATAGCGATAGCAAGCTGAATGAAAGAATAGAGAGGAATGACGAAGATGGAAGAAGTAAAAGTGATTACGCCTGAAGAGCTTCAAAAACGCGTGGAAAATGGAGAAGAGCTTCATTTAGTTGATGTTCGCGAAGATGAGGAAGTAGCAGAAGGAATGATTCCAACTGCTAAACACATTCGTATGAATGATATTCCAACTAATGTGGATTATTTCGATAAAGAAAAAGAATATATTTTCATTTGCCGTTCTGGACGCCGCAGTGAAAACGTATGTTACTACCTTCAAGAACAAGGTTATAAAGTAACAAATATGGTTGGCGGTATGTTAGAGTGGGAAGGAAAAACGGTTAATAAATAAGAAAAAGCGCCTTTGACAGGCGCTTTTTTCTTTTGGAATGAAACTTCTACCATTCGACTAAAATGATAGTAGCAAAACAAATGATGACTAAATCTATAAAAGTCTTCATAAAAATAGAGGTAGGAAGAAGTTGAAAATCAGTACGAAAGCCATCATTGAGAGAAGCAGTCCATTCTGATTGAAACAAATTTGATAGGACAAGGTGGTAGAAGCTATGATACAGGTGAAAATGTTTGATAAAGAGCATGAAAAAGATTTAGAGTTTGCGGTGAACCGATTTTTACGCAAATTAGAAGATGAAGACGTCGTGGATATTAAGTACCAAGTCACAGTGGATGTTGATCGTGATGAGCAGGTGTACTGTTTTTCAGCCATGGTTATGTATAAAGCCTAGCATATTATGCTAGGCTTGTTGCAAATTCTCCTGCATTACTGCCAGCCAAACGGCCTGTTACAAGGGCAGAAGTAATATTGTATCCTCCAGTATATCCGTGGATATCAAGAATTTCCCCGCAGAAGTAAAGGCCTTGCATAAATTTAGAAGACATTTCTTTTGGGTGAATTTCTTTAACGGATACTCCGCCTCCTGTGACGAAGGCTTTCTCTAAAGAAAGTGTGCCGTTTACAGCAAATTCAAATCGTTTGCACATTCTCGAGAATTCTCTCAGTTTTTCATGCTGAAGCTGTCCCGCTAGCGCTTGGCTATCAATGTCTGCTTGCTCGAGTAAAAATAATAGATAGCGTTCAGATACAAAACCTTTTAAAACATTTTTAATCACTTTTTTCGGCTCTTCTTTTGTTGTTTTGACTAATTGTTGAAAAATCTCTTCTTCGTTTTGGCTAGGAAATAAATCAAGAGACATTTGAACAGTGTTGCTTTTTTGTTTCTTTAACTCTTTAACAACATATTGGCTGCAGCGAAGAGCGGCAGGGCCAGAGATGCCAAAGTGAGTGAAAATCATATCCATCTGATGAGTTATGACAGGTTTGCCTTTTTTATTAAGTACGCTTAGTCCTACGTTGCGAAGCGATAGACCTTGAAGCGTTTTTGTTTTAATAAAGTGTTCGCTAGATGTAATAGGAACTTCTGTTGGGTAAAGTTCAGTAATTTTATGACCTGCATCTTTTGCCCATTGATAACCGTCTCCTGTCGAACCCGTATGAGGCACTGATTTTCCGCCTACTGCAATCACAACGCTTTTCGTTTGGATTGCTTCTCCGTTTTGAAGCACAACTTCTTTCACGGTGTTGTTTTCATAGTTTACGCGTTTAACGGCTGTGTTTGTGCGAATTGTTACACGAAGACGGTGAAGTTCACTAATTAATGCATCAACAACAGATTGTGCTTTATTGCTAACCGGAAACATACGCCCGTGATCTTCTTCTTTTAATTTAATTCCAAGGCCTTCAAAATAGGAGATGATATCTTCGTTATTAAAAACAGAAAACGCACTGTATAAAAAGCGTCCGTTTCCTGGAATGTGTTTAATAAGTTCATCAATCGGAAGGCGGTTTGTTACATTACAGCGGCCCCCTCCAGAAATGGCAAGCTTTCGTCCAAGTTTATTGCCTTTATCAATTAATAATACGTTTGCACCTGACTCACCAGCTGCAATCGATGCCATCAAACCAGAAGGTCCTCCTCCGATTACGACTACATCATATATCATACTTTCACCAACCTGTCTATTCTTAAAAAATTTTAGTTTGTTCACTGACAAATCTCTCAACATTGGATAAAATGGGCTATAGTCTTTGTTTTTTAGCTTGTTGACGAGTGTGAGTGAGTATAAGACCTTTCTTAGTGTATACTCTCACTTGCTTCTTTTCAATTCTATCATTATTATCAGTATGTAACATTAAGTATCGGAGGCAAACGTATGTCTGATTCAAAATTGTTAAGAGGGACCTTTGTGCTAACGCTTGGCACTTATGTATCCCGAATTCTGGGAATGATTTATTTATTTCCATTTGCGATCCTTGTTGGAACCGTAGGGGGAGCACTGTTTGGTTATGGATATAACCAATATGCTATTTATTTAAGTATTGCTACAGCCGGTATGCCAATGGCCGTATCGAAATTTGTATCAAAATATAATGCACTCGGTGATTATTATACGAGTAGAAGAATGTATCGGGCCGGCATGAAATTAATGCTTGTCACAGGAATACTTGCATTTTTACTTTTATATTCGTTAGCGCCTGTTATGTCTAGAATTACACTTGGAGGCTCTGATTTAAATAACTCCTTAGAAGATGTAGTAATGGTTATGCGAATGGTTAGTGTTGCGTTAATTGTAGTACCGATGATGAGTTTAATGCGAGGATTTTTCCAAGGTCACCAGTCTATGGGACCCACAGCTGTTTCACAAGTAGTTGAACAACTTGTGCGGGTTGTCTTTTTATTAGCATCCACTTATATCGTCATCAAAGTTGTACATGGGAGTCTTGCGCTAGCCGTTGGATTTGCTACAATGGGTGCTTTTGTAGGAGCTCTTGCTGGACTTGCCGTATTAATTTGGTACTGGAAAAAACGAAAGCCTCATCTCGATAAAATGGTGAACGAGCAGACGGTAACGCCTACGCGTATTTCTACCGTATCCATTTTTAAAGAGCTGCTTACGTATTCATTGCCCTATGTATTTGTCAGCTTAGCTATTCCGCTTTATCAGTATGTGGATCAATTCACATTTAACCGTGCGATGGTAGCGGCTGGACAAAAAGAAATAGCGGAGTCCATGAACGGAATTGTTCAGTCTTATGTTCCAAAGCTTGTGATGATTCCTGTTTCATTAGCTACTGCATTCGGTTTGACTCTTGTACCAACGATTACACGTTCATTTGTGAATAAAGATTATAATGTATTGCAAAAGCAAATTGATCAAACATATCAAACGATTATGTTTCTTGTGCTGCCAGCATCTGTAGGGTTAATGGCTTTAGCTGGTCCAGCATATACGTTTTTCTTTGGAACAGATGCATCGGATGCGGGTGGAAATGTCTTGCTTTATTATGCACCCGTAGCTTTATTGTTCTCGTTTTTCACGGTTAATGGAGCTATTTTACAAGGGATCAACAAACAAAAATATGCTGTTTTAAGTCTATTATTTGGATTGATTGTGAAAATTGTCGTGAACGTGCCATTTATTCTTATGTTCCACGAGATCGGTTCAGTTTTAGCGACAGCACTAGGCTATATCGTATCTCTTGTTTATATGTTTGCGCTTATTCAAAAACACGCAAAATATAACTACAGTGAGTTTATAAAACGCTCTGTGCTCATTCTCATTTTTGTTGCGATTATGGGAATCAGCGTAAAAATTGTTTCAGTAGTAATTGGTCTGTTTACAACCCCAGGACGATTCTCTGCCACGGTTATTACGATTATAGGAGCAGCAGTAGGCGGCCTTATTTACTTTATTATTACCTATCGTTCAAGCCTGCTTGAAAAAGTAATGGGAGCGAGGGTAACAGGTGCAATTGAACGAAAGATACTGCGCCGAAATAAACAGCGCAGTGCATAAGAAGATGACTCGTTAGAGTCATCTTCTTTTCAAAAAAAGGAGGATATTACATGCGTTTGGATAAATTGCTTTCTACCATTGGGTACGGAAGCCGAAAAGAAGTTAAAGGTCTTTTAAAGACTGGAGCTGTTAAGGTAGACGGTACAGCGGTTAAAGGTGCTAAGGTACATGTTAATCCAGATGAACAAGAAATAACTGTGCATGGCGAAGCCGTTTCTTACCGAGAATTTGTTTACTTTATGCTGCATAAGCCGCAAGGTGTCATATCAGCGACGGAAGATTCTCTTCATGAAACAGTTTTGGACTTATTGGAAATTGACGATGCTGTGTATGACCCATTTCCGGTAGGGCGTTTAGACAAAGATACAGAAGGGCTCTTGCTGCTGACAAATGACGGTCAGCTTGCACATCAGCTGCTATCTCCTAAAAAGCACGTTCCTAAAACGTATTTTGCAAAAATTAATGCGCCGGTGACTGAAGAAGATGCTGAAGCATTTAGACAGGGTGTCACTCTTGATGATGGATACGTAACAAAATCAGCAGAGTTAAAGGTACTAACAAGCGGTGTGGAATCAGAAATTGAATTAACGATCGTTGAAGGGAAATTTCATCAAGTGAAGCGTATGTTTGAAGCAAGAGGAAAAAAAGTAACGTATTTAAAACGTTTATCTATGGGAGCTTTGCTATTAGACGAGTCGTTAGATTTAGGAGAGTACAGGGAGTTAACGGAAGAAGAACTAGCTTTATTACAAAAATCAAATGCCTAAGAAGAGGCGAAAGAAAAAGGAACCTAAGTCTAAAATGGTTCCTTTTTTTGTCCACTTTATTCGACAAGTGAAACATTTCACGTTAAAGCACTTAAACGAGTACCAACTCTGCTTGACGTGCAAATGGAGCGGGGGACTATGCACTCGTCCAAGTCTTGACTTTCTACTGCGTAGAATTTTATCTCTATATATAAATCACTTACTACCCTTGAAATAAACTTACTAGGATGACATCTTGACCTTCTTTTGCGTAGTCGTCCATGTACCGCGACTTGGGCTGCGAACTAAATCATTATATGCTAACACATTCAAGTCACGCTGAATGGTTCTTGGTGTAATACCAAATTCGTCTACGAGCTCTTGCGTTGTAACTGTTCCATTTTTACAAATGAACATATAGACCGATTTGATACGAGTTAGCATTCGATTAGTTGAAGGTTTCAAAAAACCACTTCCTTATTCGTTTTTCGTAAGGCACAACTTCTTTATAACTCTGAGATGTCAAGCACTATTTCAGTCCTTATCCTTATTGTACACAAAATCGACAGAAAAATAAAAGAGAAAACGCAAATTAACACAATATTTACAAAAAATGATATAAATATGTAATCCTTTCGTAACATCTCCTTCCTCTATTTGCACATTTTTTATAGTATATGTAAACAATAAACAAATAGAATCCGTTTTTATCGATTGTGCCTACAAATTATTTCCCGGAATTTTGACTCTGTAAACCTTTGATATGAAAGGAAAGAGACAATTATTTCTTTCTATATAAAGGTATGATAAAGTTAAATTTACCAATAGTAATGATAGATACAATCTGTAAAAGCAGGCAAAGGAGGCACACAGATGACAGCAATTAATTGGAAAGAGGAAGTGCAAAAAAGAGAAGCTGAAATTCTAGCTGAGACGCAGCGTTTTTTGCAAATTAAAAGTGTTTTGACAAGCACAGAAAAAAAAGAAGAGCCATTTGGACCTGGAGTTGCTCAAGCGCTTCACTTTCTTTTAAACAAAGGAAAAAATGACGGGTTTTCCGTCAAGAACGTAGACGGATATGCAGGTCATATTGAAGCGGGAGAAGGAAAAGACCTTCTTGGCATTTTGTGTCACGTAGACGTCGTTCCTGAAGGAGACGGGTGGTCGGTTGATCCATACGGCGGTGAAATAAAAGACGGGAAAATTTTTGCTAGAGGAGCAATCGACGATAAGGGCCCGACGATGGCTGCTTATTATGCGATGAAAATTGTGAAAGATTTAGGGCTTCCTCTATCTAAGCGGGTTCGAATGATTATTGGAACGGATGAAGAAAGTGACTGGAGATGTGTGGACCACTACTTCAATCATGAAGAGATGCCAACGATGGGCTTTGCGCCGGATGCGGATTTTCCTATCATTTATGCTGAAAAAGGCATTACAGATGTAGAAATTCGCCAGCAGCCCATTGAAGGAACAAAGGGAAGCGTCCAGCTTACATCATTTGTCTCTGGGCGACGCTACAATATGGTTCCTGATCTTGCAACAGCTGTTCTTGAATTCCATAGTGAAACGGATATTAGAAATAAATATGATCAATTTTTAAAAGATCAGTCTTTAAAAGGTTCAATAACCGAAAAGAGCGGTGCGTATACACTTACTCTAGAAGGAGTTTCAGCACATGGAAGCGTGCCTGATAAAGGGAAAAATGCTGGGCTTACACTTCTTCGCTTTTTACACACATTAGAACTTGATGAACAAGCTAATCAGTTTGTAGGTTATGCAAATGCGTATTTAGTCCAAGATGCACTAGGAGAAAAAATGGGCTTAAATCGCAAAGATGAGGTCACGGGTGATTTAACGATAAATGTGGGAATCATGTCTTATAATCAAGAAGAAGCGGGGCACTTTGGCTTAAATATTCGCTATCCTGTATCAGCTCATATTGACGATATTATTGATACGATTAAAGAAAAAAGTGAATCTTATCAAATGACTATCAAACATTTTACAGATTCTAAACCACATCACGTCGATCAAAAACATGAGCTTATTCAAACGCTTCAAAAGGTTTACCAAGAACAAACAAATGAAGAACCTACGCTTATTTCAATTGGAGGAGGAACATATGCCAGAGCATTAGAAGCGGGTGTGGCATTTGGACCTCTTTTCCCAGGCCGTGAAGAAGTAGCGCACGAAAAAGACGAGTACATGGTAATTGAAGATTTGCTTCGTGCAACAGCTATTTATGCACAGGCTATTTACGAATTGGCTAAATAAAAAGAGGTTGAGACATAACGAAACGAATCCAATTTAAAGGTGAATAACTAGGATACATGAGCTGGACTGTTTGTGACACCGCAGTTGATTTCCATGCAAGGCTTCGCTTTCCGCGGGCGGCCGCTGAGTCTCCTCGTCGCCTGGGCCCCTGCGGGGTCTCACCTGTTCTGCTTTTCCCGCAGGAGTCTTCGCCTTGCCCTCCAATCAACTGCTAGAAGTAACGAAACCGATGAACCTACATTCACCATCACAAAAAAACGAACCATGAATCAAACATGTTGATCAATGGTTCGTTTTTCATTTGGGCTAAAATCCTTTTGTTCCAGCCTCTTTATTATTCATATGAGAATAGGTCGCTTGATAAATAACGTTCACCTGTATCGCAAGCAATACATACGACCACTTGATCAGGAGATAATTTTTTGGCTACCTCGATAGCAGCATAGCACGCAGCGCCAGATGAAGGACCGACTAAAATCCCTTCTTCAGAAGCTAGGCGTCGCGTAATATCGTAGGCTTGTTCATCTTTAATTTTTAAAATTTCGTCGTAAACCTCTATGTTAAGCGTATCAGGAATAAATCCAGGGCTTGTTCCTACAAGCTTGTGCTTTCCAGGTCTTCCTCCAGATAATACAGGAGACCCAGCTGGTTCCACAACATGAACGGTCATATTTGGGTAGTTTTCTCTTAGGACTTCACCTGTGCCCGTGATCGTTCCGCCTGTTCCAGCAGTAGCAACAAAAGCAGATAGGTCTTTTCCTAAATCGTTCATTGCCTCAATAATTTCCTTAGCAGTCGTTTTTCGATGTGCGTCAGGGTTTGCATTATTTTCAAACTGCATGGGCATAAATGCATTTGGAATTTCTTTTGTAAGCTCTTCTGCCTTACGGATTGCGCCAGGCATTTTTTCATCGCCAGGTGTTAGAACAACTTCAGCACCATATGCTTTTAACAAGTTAATTCGTTCTTGAGTCATCGTATCGGGCATGACTAAAATAGAACGATACCCTCTTGCTGCTGCATTCATAGCTAAGCCAATACCTGTATTTCCGCTCGTTGGTTCAATAATGGTGGAATTTTCATTGAGCAAGCCTGCTTTTTCAGCTTCCACGATCATATTAAAAGCAGCACGGTCTTTTACACTACGGCTCGGATTAAAAAATTCTAGTTTTAAGTAAACGGATGCTCCATCTGCTGGTTGAAGACGATTCAATTTAACAAGAGGTGTCTCGCCAATTAAATCAGCCATATTGTTAACAACTTTCATTTTTCTCATCCTTTTCTTATAAAAATTCTCTGTATTATTTCTATGATAACACAATTTCTTATTTTTTAAGCACATGACAAATTTTCAGAAAAACCTCTCTATTTGATCCAGAAAACCTTTAAAATAAATCTAGCTCTTTTTGAACATGACAAATTGGGGGAAGATAATGAAAAGAAAAGGAGGGATTTGATGAAAAGTGATCAACACTATTTTATTGGAATCAACGTGCCAGTCTCCATTGCATATCAGGCAGAAAATTGGGCAAAAGAATTAACACCTTTTCCTTTAAAACAATGGACATACCCTGACGATTATCATATAACACTACAATTCTTAGGATTTGTAGATAACAAAAAGGAAAAGCTGATTAACCGCTTAAAAGAAGTAGCCTCCCGTCATTCAAGTTTTTCACTGCAGACCGTTCAGTACGATGTGTTCGGTGCGTATAACAAGCCTAGAGTGCTTTATGTAAGCCTTAAGCCAAATGATAAGCTTGTGAATCTACAAAGGGATATACAAGCTGTATGGGGAGACCTAAGCGGCTTATACGAAAAACGTCCTTATCGTCCTCATATTACGATTGCAAAGAAGTGGGGAGGGGAAGCCGGGCTTTCGGAAGAGCAGTTAAAGCAAACGTCGGTTGAAGAACAGTTTCAAGTAAGTTCATTTGCCCTTTTTGAAGTTCATCCTGCTAGCAAACCTAAATATAAAAAAATACTATCTTTTTCATTGCAGTCACAGTAGCATATGAACATACAAGCATGGAGAGAGGTTATTTAAAGATCACTCTTATTAAAGGAAAGAAAACGCCGATGATAATAGAGAAACAATCGGTGAACCAAGTGTTAGAGGAATTTTAATTAGGGGATTGATGTAAACGTGGCGCAGCTACTTAAGGTGCAAGATTATATTTCCCGTTATGAAAAAGACGTTTATCACTACACGTCTCAGTTTAATCATTTAAAAAAACATAATTGGAAGAAAGCAAAGCAATTGTTTGAACAAGGGCTATTACATGGCCCTCCTGTAAAAGAAGAAACAAAAGCTCAACGTTCATTTTTGCAAAAAGCAAAAGAGCGGTTTACAAGGAAAAAAGAAACGCTTGAAGTGGAAGAAGCGTTCTCTAGCGATAGCGTGGAAAATCAAGAGCTATTGAGGTTTACAACTCTTCCACAAACAGCGGAAGATTTGAAAATATTGTTTTTAGAAAATGTATTTGATCTTCAAATGAAATGGGCTACATCCACTTTATTTGAGTTCTCGCAAGCAGATCGTAAATATTACCATGATGAAGCTCTCCGTTATTTTATTCAGCGCTTTCCTGATACGTATCTCGTGATGTACAAGCCTGTTTTCCTGATTAATAAAGCTCCGGTAGAAGGGGATATCATTATTGTTACTCCAACGGAAACCCTCTGTATTTGTTTAATAGAAACATATAAAAGTGCTGTTTTTCAGTATTCAAAAGAAAATTTTTGGACAGAGTTAAGAGGAAGAGATCAAAAAAAGATATTAAATCCGTTAATTGGGTTAAATCGAATGGAGCAAATTGTCCGAAGTATCTATCGTACTCACGATATTGAACATAGCGTAAAGAAAATATTACTAAGCAGAAATGGATACATTGACTACGCTGCGGAGCCTTATCAGGTTGAATTTGTAGATGCTAGAAAGTATGAAGAATGGTTTTATGAACTTAGGAAATCTAAAGCGCCTTTAAAGTTTAAACAGATGAAAGCAGCTCAGGTACTGCTCGAACACAGCCAGAGTATTTATTTTGACCGGGAATTCGAAGCAGGTGAATAATCCGAACATTCATGCTATGAAAGTGCTTTCGTTTTTGCGTTTGCTACATATAATGCTACTAAAGAGGTAATTGGCATAAGGAGGAGAAAAGGATGACTGGTGATAATAAGTTTCAGGCTTATTTAGATCAAATAGATCGTATTACTGTTTTAGTTCCAACTTCTTATCATGAAGGTCAAATTGATTTTTTTGTGATTAAAGGTGCACAAATGCATGAGACCATCTCTATTGAAAACGTACATGAATTAGAAGGTTTTATCAAATATGAAGGTAAGGTTGAAGAGAGCATAGAAATTGGACATTCGTACGTTATCTGTGATAATCACGGGGAGAAAGTTCCGTTGCAGGTAGGGGCTGTTATACGAACAAAAGAGTTTGATGAAAGATTTTATTATAATCAAAATGATTTGGGTGCAGCCTTTTATTCAGATCATATTATGATAAAAGTCTGGGCCCCGACTGCATCAGCAGTGGTTTTAAAATTAATACATGCAAATAGCGGAGAAGAAGAACTGTACGTTATGACTCGTCAAAGAAAAGGCGTATGGGAAAAGGAACTTCCCTTAGATAAAGAAGGGTATTATTATCGATTTTTAATAGATGTAAACGGTCGGACAAATGAAGCGGTGGACCCTTATGCCGTTGCAGCTACAGCAAATAGTGAATACGGAGTTCTGATAAATCTTCATACAGCCTATGTTCATCCCCATGAAAAGCCGCCTTTCCTTCAGCCAACGGATGCCGTTATTTACGAAATGCATGTTCGAGACTTTTCTATTCATCCTTCAAGCGGGATAGAAAAAAAAGGTACGTACCTAGCTGTTACTGAATCAAGCGGTCAGCCAGGCAAACCAACAGGCCTCCATTATTTAAAAGAGCTAGGAGTGACCCATCTTGAATTTCTTCCTATTAACGACTTTGGCGGAGTAGATGAATTAAATCCTCATGCTTCTTATAATTGGGGGTATAATCCATTGTTGTTTAATGTGCCGGAAGGAAGCTACTCTGCTGACCCTTCAAATTCCACCACTCGTATTGTTGAAGTGAAGCAATTAATATCAACGCTTCATCAACAGGGATTCCGTGTTATTATAGATGTAGTTTATAATCACGTATTTGTACGAGAAGAATCACCTTTTGAAAAAATTGTTCCGGGCTATTATTTTCGACATGATGAGTTTGGGATGCCTTCGAACGGGACGGGAGTAGGAAATGATTTTGCTTCTGAACGGAAAATGGCGCAAAAGTTTATTATCGATTCAGTATTATTTTGGATAAAAGAGTACGATGTTGATGGTTTTCGTTTTGACCTCATGGGGATTTTAGATATAGAAACGATGAAAATCATTCGGGAAAAAATAAATGAAATTGATTCTACTATTTTGGTGTTTGGCGAAGGCTGGGATTTAAATACGCCTCTTCCCCACACTCAAAAAGCAATGATGGCGAATGCCCGCCAAACACCTCAAATCGGCTATTTTAATGACCGCTTTCGAGATTCTGTAAAAGGAAGCACGTTCGATGTGTATGAAAAAGGTTTTATCAGCGGGAATATTCATCAAAAAGAAGCAGTGCAATCTGTGATAGCGGGTAGCATTCTGGATAAAGAAGACAGTCCCGCTTTATTTATAAATCCAGCACAGTCAATTAATTATGTTGAATCACATGATAATCATACGCTGTGGGATAAGTTAACGAATTCAAACGGAGAAGAAGACGAAGACACTCGTAGAAGTCGTCATCGCCTTGCTACTGCTATTGTGCTTCTTTCACAAGGCATACCGTTTCTTCATAGTGGTCAAGAGTTTTACCGCACTAAAAAAGGCGTAGAGAACAGCTATAATTCACCCGATGATATTAATGCACTCGATTGGAATCGAAGAAGGGAATTTTCTTCTGATGTGAATTGGGTTCAAGAGCTGATTCGTATTCGCAAACAGCACGATGCATTTCGCTTGGGGGATGCTTCAGCGATTAGGCAGCATGTCTCTTTTCTAAACACGCCGAAATCCGTTATTGGCTATTGCTTATCAAACGTATTGGCTTACGGTCCGTGGAAGAATATTATTGTGTTTTTTAATCAAGGCCTAATGGAAGAAAAAGTAGTTTTGCCAGAAGGACCATGGAAAATAGCACTTGATCATTGTAAAGTATATAAAAATGGGTATCCTACTATAGAGGATAATGCTATAAATGTTCCAAAGCTTAGCGTTCTTATTTTATTTCAAACGTAATTATTGTCTTCAACCACTTGACGAAAAAAGTGTGATGGAGATAATATTTATAAAGGATGGCTATTGATACATATCCTCAATAGCCGTCTTTTTTATTTACTAAGAAAATAACGTCATGATGTCTTAATAGATTGCTTTATTGAGTGAAATTTTTAAACGAAATGTGTGTGTTGAAATTGAAGGTGAATTGGTTGGAAGATATATTAGGAAGCGAATGGGAAATTACTCCTGCTGGCGGAGCGACAGGAGAAGCTTATTTTGCAAAATTTCAAGACCGAAAGCTTTTTTTAAAGCGTAATTCATCACCTTTTTTAGCAGTATTGTCAGCTGAAGGAATTGTACCGAAGCTCGTGTGGACAAGACGAATGGAAAATGGAGATGTGATCACAGCTCAGCACTGGCTAGATGGTCGAGAATTAAAACCAAAAGATATGAATTCGAGTCGAGTGACAGAATTGCTTAGTAAAATTCATCATTCAAACGAGTTATTAGATATGTTGAAAAGGTTAGGGAAAACACCGCTTCTTCCCGGAGACGTGCTAGCCGATATTCTAGAGAACGTGGACGAGCGACTTCAAAAAGAGAGTATTGTAGAGCAGGGAATCAGCTATTTACAAGCAGAGCTTCCGTCCATTCAGACAGATAAATATGTGGTATGTCACTGTGATGTGAACCACAATAACTGGATGCTTGGAGAGAATACGCAGCTATATTTAATCGATTGGGACGGAGCGATGATTGCAGATCCTGCTATTGATTTAGGTTTATTGCTTTATTGGTACATCAATCCATCTCAGTGGGAAGAATGGCTTGAGCATTATGGGGTTGAACTAACTGAGAACTTGAAAACGAGAATGAAGTGGTATGTGATAAGTCAAACCATTTTATTCATTGAATGGCATCGTTCGAAAAATGAACATTCTGAAATGAATTACTGGCTTGAATATCTTCGGATGTTGCTCGTCAACGACATTCAAGCACAGTAGCAAAGGTTATGACAAGGTAGATAGTTCTTGGACCCATTGTGATAAATTTTGTTGATTGGTTTGAATATGTTCGTCTAAATGAGCAGCACTTTTTGCATCTTGCGTGTATTTATAAACGTTTTGTAGTGTTGCTTGTACGTCTGTGCTAGCATATCCTTTTGCTAACATTGATTGAATTAAACGTTCAACCTGTTCACATTCCGCAACCGTTCCGCAGCAATCACTTTGATGATTAGATAAAATATCTTTTACTATATTCATTTGGTGTTCGGCATTTAAAGGCATTAAGCATCATCCTTTCTCGTATGATGCTCTTATTTTTTTCTATCTAAACACAATTATGCATGAAAATGTCGGTTGTTTCGAATAACCGACATTTTCAATGCGTCAAAATAAATTAAAGAGGTGCAACATGAGATTACGAAACAAACCTTGGGCAAAAGATAAAATTGCTGAAAATCCCCAATACGTGGTTCCAAATCCAGCGGAGTATAAAGGAAACTGGAAAGAAGTTTTTGGAAATGAAAATCCTCTTCATATTGAAGTAGGAACAGGAAAAGGCCAATTTTTAGTAGGGATGGCTAAACAAAATCCGCATATCAACTATATTGGAATTGAAATGTATGAAAGTGTCATCTTAAGTGCTCTAGAACGATTGATTGAAGAAGAGCTTCCAAATTTAAAGTTGTTGAATGTAGATGCTAACCATCTTAGTGAGTTTTTTGCAAAAAATGATGTGGGTCGCGTTTATCTCAATTTCTCTGATCCATGGCCAAAAAAGAGACATGCCAAGCGCCGCTTAACATACAAAACGTTCTTAAGCATGTATGAAAATCTGCTGGTTGATGGTGGAGAAATTCACTTTAAAACAGATAATCAAGGGCTATTTGAGTATTCATTGACAAGCTTTTCAGAATATGGACTTCTTCTCAAGTACATTAGCTTAGATTTGCATAAAAGCGATTTTGAAGGCAATGTTATGACGGAATATGAAGAGAAATTTTCACAAAAAGGCAGCCGCATTTACCGCTGTGAAGTAAAATACCTGAATGAAAAAGACTGAGTTCCTCAGTCTTTTTTTGTTCAAAAAGAGAAGGGGATAGTGATAAAATAAAAAGGAATATAATGGAGGTGTAAAATGGAAACGCTAACAATAGGCGAATTAAAAGTTACATGGCTTCGTGGAGGGAATAATCATTTAGATGGAGGGGCAATGTTTGGTGTTGTTCCAAAAGAGCTTTGGACAAAAAAATATCCCATTTCAGACGGGAATCGAATTCCCATGAGGACTGATCCTTTGCTCGTTCAAACTGAAAAACACCTCATGTTAATTGATGCAGGTATAGGAAATGGGATGTTGGATGAGAAAAAAAAGCGTCATTTTGGCGTAACGGAAGAATCATTTATTGCTGAAGACTTACAAAAGTTAGGGTTCACGTGCGAAGATATTACTCATATCATTATGACGCATCTCCACTTTGATCATGTGTCAGGCTTAACAAAATGTATCAACGGAAACTTTTCCTCTGCTTTTCCAAATGCAAGAATTTTTGTTAGTGACATCGAGTGGAATGAAATGAGGAATCCTAATATACGTTCTAAAAATACGTATTGGAAACAAAATTGGGAATTTATTCAGCATCAAGTAATAACATTTAGCGACAAAGATGAAATTGTGCCTGGAGTAACGGTTCATCATACCGGCGGTCACAGCGATGGTCATGCTGTAGTTATATTAAAAGGAAACAATGACATCTTAATGCACATGGGCGATCTTTTGCCAACACATGCACATCAAAATGTCTTATGGGTAATGGCATATGATGACTATCCAATGACTTCGATTGAACAAAAGCAGCAGTGGTTAGCTTATGCCTATGAGCATCAAGCTTGGCTAAGTTTTTATCATGATGCTTTTTATCGAGCTGTAAAATGGGATAACAAAGGAGAAATAGTTGACGAAATTAAACGGGTGTATTCAGCGTCAATTCAATAATAGCACCGCTTTTTTTATCAATGAAAAACTCGTAATGTTCCTGTTTTGCATCACGTGTTCTGATAATTCCACCTGTATAACCATAAAAAGAGAGACCATGCTTTTGAATGACCTTAGTCGTCGTTTCAATCCATGAGCCGTCGATTGCCCCATTTTGTTTAAAAGCGCTTTTAACAATCGTAAGGGCTTCCGATGAGGAAATTGACGACGTTCTTTTTTGAATAATATAAGCGCTTGCAAATCCGACTGCAGCTCCTGCTATTAGTTGAGTCCATTTCACGTTATTCACCTGCTTTTTAAGGATATGTTTTCATCATTATATCAAATTGTCGAATGCTTTGTTAAGTTGAGTCATAGAAGAGAAGGACGGAACTAGCAACTATTTCCGGTTTTCGATACAATAAAGAAAATGATACATAAAGGAGAGTATATATGAACAATGAAACGCTATCTCTATTTAAAACATTAACGGAGTTACCAGGTGCCGCTGGAAACGAACATCAAGTACGTTCATTTATGCGCTCGCAAATTGAACCCCTTGTAGATGAAGTCATTCAAGATGGGTTAGGAAGTTTATTCGGCGTTCGCTATAATGAAGAAAAAGGTCCTAAAGTAATGGTAGCAGGACATATGGACGAAGTAGGATTTATGGTTACGTCTGTAACTGATAAAGGAATGCTTCGTTTTCAAACTCTAGGAGGATGGTGGAGTCAAGTACTTCTAGCTCAACGCGTCCATGTTGTGACAAAAAAAGGTCCTATCACCGGCGTAATTGCTTCTATCCCTCCCCATTTATTAGACGAATCACAGCGCAACAAGCCAATGGCCATTAAAAATATGATGATTGATGTGGGCGCAGATAGCAAGCAGGAAGTAGCAGAAATGGGCATTCGTCCTGGCGATCAAATTGTACCGATTTGTCCGTTTACGCCAATGGCAAATGAAAAGAAAATACTGGCAAAAGCATGGGATAACCGCTATGGGTGCGGACTTGCGATTGAATTATTAAAAGAAGTAAAAAATGAAAAATTGCCAAATATCTTATATTCTGGAGCTACTGTTCAAGAAGAAGTAGGACTTCGCGGTGCTCAATCAGCTGCGAATATGATTAAACCGGATTTGTTTTATGCACTAGATGCTAGTCCTGCTAACGATACGTCAGGCGATAAAAATGCATTTGGACAATTAGGAAAAGGCGTATTACTTCGTATCTTTGACCGTACGATGGTCACACATAGAGGAATGAGAGAATTTATCTTAGATACAGCTGAGACAAACAGCATCCCTTATCAATACTTCGTTTCTCCAGGAGGTACGGATGCAGGGCGCGTTCATACTTCTAATAACGGAGTTCCTTCTGCAGTGATCGGCGTATGTTCACGTTATATTCATACCCATGCATCTATGATTCATGTGGATGACTATGCAGCTGCAAAAGAATTATTAGTCAAACTTGTACGCTCTACAGACCAAACAACGCTTGATACGATTAAACAAAACGGATAAAGAAGAACAAAGCAGCTGCTTTTGCGGTTGCTTTGTTTCATC
This sequence comes from Priestia sp. FSL R5-0597, assembly GCF_038006305.1. Taxonomy (NCBI): domain Bacteria; kingdom Bacillati; phylum Bacillota; class Bacilli; order Caryophanales; family Bacillaceae; genus Priestia; species Priestia sp. FSL R5-0597. Next base: position 4,626,944 of record NZ_JBBOUZ010000001.1, on the reverse strand, counting down.
ATGACAGGAGAAAAAAATGAAAATTGCAATCGGAACGAAGAATCCAACAAAAGTAAATGCAGTAAAAAAAGTATTTGGAGATACTTTTACATATGTAGAGGTAGACGTGCAGTCCGGGGTGTCACCACAGCCTTTTTCTGATGAAGAAACCATCCAAGGAGCGATTAACCGCGCGCGTGCTGCTGTTAAAGAGACAGGTGCTGATATTGGCATTGGACTTGAAGGAGGGGTACAGGAAACACCTCATGGCTTATTCCTTTGCAATTGGGGAAGTCTTGTTACCTCTAAGGACCTTGAACCGATTTTAGGTGGAGGGGCTCGTATTCGGCTTCCTGAAGCGGTAGCCGACATGCTTCGTCATGATAAAAAAGAATTAGCCGAAGCTATGGAAGTGTATACAAACCAAAAAAATATTCGAAAAAAAGAAGGAGCAATCGGCATTTTCACCAATGGGAATTTAGATCGGACTTCTATGTTTTATCAGGTTGTTTTAATGCTAAAAGGACAGCTAGATTTTAGGACAAATCAAGCTGTTCAATAGGAAATTCCTTTGTAACCCTTTATAATAGAAAAGCATCAGTGTATGATAGTTGCAACAACTCATATACTATGTTTTGATGTAGAAGGATTAAAAAATGTATGGGGCTTTAGCCGTTTAAATACGAAAGTAAAAGAAAAAGTGGAGGAAAGAAAAATGGAAAAAATGCAAACAATTGAACAATACAAAGAAATTATTAAAGAAGGAAAGCATATCATGATGTTTTCAGCAGACTGGTGCCCAGATTGCCGAGTAATCGAGCCTGTGCTTCCAGAAATTGAGGCGAATCACAGCGAGTATACATTTCACTATGTGGATCGCGACGACTTTATCGATCTTTGTGCAGAATTAAGCATCTTTGGTATTCCAAGCTTTGTTGGTTACAGCAACGGAGAAGAAACAGGACGTTTTGTCAGCAAAGACCGTAAAACAAAAGAAGAAATTGAAGAGTTCATTAACGGCTTAAATGCATAAAACAAGTGAAGACTGATAGCGATAAATTGCTATCAGTCTTCATACATAAAAATGAGAAAAGGAGGCGTAAATATGGCGAAAATGAATAGTCAAAAGATGAGAAAGCTACTTGAAGAGCGATTAACGGGTGCGGATTGGTCATTTTTATTTGACCGTGAAAAAGATACGCTTCGCGTTGAACATAAGGAAACGAAAAAAGGTGTAACCATTTCTTTACCTGGACTAATTGCAAAATGGGAAGAAAAAAAGGAAGCGGCTCTAGATGAAATGGTATATTATATAAAAGAAGCTCTTCGTGTTATGAACGATGAACAGCAGGTAACGGGAAAAGAAAAGCGCATTTATCCAGTTATTCGCTCAACGTCTTTTCCGGATAAATCGAATGAAGACGTGCCGTTGATTTATGATGAACATACAGCTGAAACACGCATTTATTATGCGCTTGATTTAGGCAATACATATCGTCTATTAGATGAGAAACTAATTCGTAAGGAAAATTTAGATCTATCCGCAGTGCGGGAAATGGCTAAATTTAATCTTCGCTCTTTGCCGATTTCACATAAAAAAGATACGGTAGCAGGCAATGACTTTTATTTTGTAAATCAGAACGATGGATACGATGCAAGCCGAATTCTTAACGAGGCATTTTTGCAAGATTTTGCTTCTAGTGTTTCGGGCACAATGGCTGTAGCAGTACCTCATCAAGATGTGCTGATTCTAGCTGATATCCAAAACGAAACGGGTTATGATATTCTTGCGCAAATGACCATGAGCTTTTTTGCAAGTGGACGTGTACCCATCACAGCTCTTTCATTTTTATACGAAAACGGTGAGCTAGAACCTATTTTTATTCTAGGAAAAAATCGCAGTAAAGGACGGGACTAATTATGAATCTTTTTTATAATAAAGAAGGTATCGGCGATACGTTAATCGTCAAGCTAGAAGATATTGCAATTGAAAATCGCACGTTTGAAACAAAAAGCGACGTTGTGCGTATCTTTGATCAAAAATCAAATACAACGGCTGGCTATAACATCTTTCATGCTTCTTCTAAGTTAAAAGTAGAGGGAAATGGTTCTCTTGAATTAACAGAAGAAATGGTGGAAGAAGTAAATCGTGTACTTAGCGAAAGTGGTTTTGAAGGTAAACTTGAAGTGGATTTATCTCCTAAGTTTGTAGTTGGATATGTTCAAGAAAAAGAAAAGCATCCAAATGCAGATAAGCTAAACATCTGTAAAGTAGATGTTGGCACAGAAACACTTCAAATTGTATGTGGAGCACCAAATGTAGACGCAGGTCAAAAAGTCGTCGTAGCAAAAGTAGGAGCGGTTATGCCAAGCGGTATGATCATTAAAGATGCAGAGCTGCGCGGTGTACCTTCTTCAGGCATGATTTGCTCTGCTAAAGAGCTGGCGCTTCCGAACGCTCCTCAAGAAAAAGGGATTTTAGTACTTGAAGACAAATATGAAGTAGGTCAGCCTTTTCAAGCATAAAAGCAGAGTGTGATACTAATTTATAGGGCAAAAGCAGGATGTTTTTTTACACGTATATTTCAAAGCGTTACAGTTGCTGAAAAGCAATTGTCAATTCTTAAAAAGGTTTGATAAAATTAAAAGCCACTAGTCTAGACTAGTGGCTTTTTTCGCGTTTAATTATGAGTGCTAATTAAACATGAAAAAATATTTTTGCAAAGAGGAATTTTACTGTATAAATAAGGGAAGCAAAATAGTAGATTTTATAGTAAGAGTTCAAGCATACGTGATAGAATGATAAATGAAAAGATAGTATATATATCCATCTCAGAGAATACTTTGAGGCCAAAGGTAAATAAAGGATGTATGGATAGCTTTTTGTAGATGTCGCAGCACTGCGATATAAGAGGCTAAACGAAGTAAGATAGTCTGATAGAAAGAGTGATAAAAATGGGTTTTGTACGAAAAGTAATGGATTATTTACTAGGATACGAAGTGAAAGAAATCGTTGTAGACGAACATGGAAATACAACGGAAGAATACCCTTTAAATAGAGAAAAAACAATTCCTAAAAAGAGGGCTACTAAGCCTAAACAAATGCAGTCAGTTCATCAAAAGCCAGTGATGAAAGCAGCGCCAAAACCTTCTGTTCCACACTCGGCCAGAACGCAAAAGCGGAATTACAGTGAAGAGCAGCAAGATGTTCATACAAAAGTAGCTTATCAATACCCAAAAGGAACGTTTCGTTTCCCTTTAATTGATGATACGGGAGAAGCAAAAAAGGCAGCAGCTCCTAAAAATGAACCAAGGCCTGTAGCAAAAAAGGCACCGGCTCCGTTTTATCAAGAGCCTGTTCGCAAGTCGGCGCTAACGCAGCCTAAGTCAGTATCTCAGCCGTTAAAAGCGGTATCTGAAAAGAAAGAAGCGATTCCGCAAGTAAGAAAACGTCCGTTCCGTCCGACTGAAATCCCTTCACCTGTTTATGGGTTTAATAAGCGGCCTTCTAATGTTGTACAAAACGGAAGTGAGGAAGTAGTAGAATATGAGCTTCCGAGTACACAGTTATCAAAAGCAGCGTTTGAAGATGAAATTTACCGACGAGCGATGAATACGTCTGTTGTAGAGCCGTTAAGAAAACCAGTTTCTAAGCCTATAGCGGAAGAAGCACAGATTCAAGAAACGGAAGAAATGATGCAACTGTCTTCTCAGCGTTTTGCTCAGTGGAAGCAATATGAGGAGAATCAAAAAGAGAAGATATCATTTCCTGAAGAAAAGCCAAGTTCTTCAGTAGCCGTAAAAGAACAGGAAGAGGTTCCAACTTTTGAAGAATCACATGCGGTCGAACCGTTAGTGGCAAAAGAGAAAGCTACCGACTGGGATTTGGCGGAAGAAACAGCAGTAGCTGAAGAGGCTCCAATTTCAAAGGAAACGCCTCCGTTTGAATCATCCGTTTCTTTCCAACAAGAGATCGGAAATGAAGCTGAAGAGGCAGAAGCAGAAACGTTGATGGAAGAAAGCCCAGCGTTTTTACAAGCAGAAGAAGTAGAAGCACTAAAGCCTAGAAAGAGAGAAGAAGTTCCAGCCGCTGAAAAAGAAAGTGACGTCATTCTAGAAGAGCCAACAAACAGTGTTCATGTTGAAGCAGAACATGAGCTGAATTCTGAAAGTTTACATCCATCGCAACCCGCAGCTGATGAATGGCAACCAGAAGCGGTATCCGCTGTTGTGCACCGAGAGCTTGAAAATTCAGTGATAAAAGAGGAAGAGAGCAGGATGCAAGAAAGTCAAGAGTTACAAGGACAAGTACAGCAAGAGTCAGCTGTAGAACCTCTTGTACCTGCAGAACAGCCAGGGAATGCTGAACGAGCTCGCGGTAAGCGATTAGTGCCTTTTAACGTAATGATGCTGAAAAAAGACCGCACGAAGATGGATAACAGCGCTCGAGAAAAAAGTCAGTCGTCCCAAGGTTCATACCAAAGGCAGGAGGCAGAAGCTCTGCAAAAAAAAACGGAAGTAAGTAGGCAAGAAGAAGTTCACGGTGAAAAAACCGAAGAAGTGGTTCCGCAGGCTTCATTAAAATCTGAAGAACCTGTAAATGTAAAAGCTTCTTCTCCTTATGCATTTCCTGGAATGAACTTGCTTAACATTCCTCCAGCTGCTATTGAAGAAGATAATCAATGGGCGGATGAGCAGCGTGAGCTTTTGGATATGACATTAAAAAACTTTAACGTTCGAGCTAAGGTCGTAAACGTCACGCAAGGTCCTACCGTAACCAGATTTGAAGTACATCCTGAACCCGGTGTGAAAGTGAACAAAATTACGAATTTAACAGATGATATTAAACTGAGCCTAGCCGCGCGTGATATTCGAATTGAAGCGCCAATTCCAGGGAAAAATACGATTGGAATTGAAGTGCCAAATCGTCAAAGTAAGCCGGTGTTAATTCGCGAAATTTTGAGGCATCCTTCTTTTAGAAAAGATAACTCTCCTTTAACGGTGGCGTTAGGGTTAGATATTTCAGGAACGCCGGTTGTGACTGACTTGAACAAAATGCCTCACGGTTTAATTGCTGGAGCGACGGGGTCTGGTAAAAGTGTGTGTATTAATACCATTATCGTCAGCTTGCTTTATAAAGCTGCGCCACACGAAGTCAAGCTTATGTTAATTGACCCTAAAATGGTTGAGCTAGCTCCTTACAACGGCATTCCGCATTTAGTCAGCCCGGTTATCACGGATGCGAAAGCAGCTACTACAGCTTTAAAGTGGGCAGTAGAGGAAATGGAGCGCCGTTACGAACTGTTTGCACATGCGGGCGTACGTGATATTACAAAATACAACGAACGTGTAAAAGAACATAATGAAAAAAGCGGGGAGCTGCCGTATCTAGTTATTATTATTGATGAACTTGCCGACTTGATGATGGTATCTCCAGGGGAAGTAGAGGAAGCTATTTGCCGTATTGCACAAAAGGCAAGAGCGTGTGGCATTCACTTATTGCTTGCAACGCAGCGTCCTTCCGTAGATGTTATTACAGGCTTAATTAAAGCAAATGTGCCAACGCGTATCGCATTTTCTGTTTCTTCGCAAGTTGATTCACGTACAATTATCGACACAGGAGGAGCAGAGAAGCTATTAGGTAAAGGTGATATGCTGCTTCTTGAAAACGGATCTTCTAAAAGCGTTCGAATTCAAGGGAACTTTGTTTCAGATGAAGAAATTGATCGCGTTGTAGATCATGTCAAAAAGCAAATGAAGCCAACATACTTATTTGATCAAGAAGATTTGTTGAAAAAGCAGCAAAGCTTTGCTTCAAATGAAGAAGATGAGCTTTTCTATGAAGCATGCGAGTTTGTGCTAGACCAAGGCGGTGCATCTACTTCCAGTCTGCAAAGACGCTTCAGAATGGGGTACAATCGCGCAGCGCGCCTAATTGATATGATGGAGCAGCAAGGAATTATTTCAGAAGCAAGAGGAAGCAAGCCGAGAGATGTGCTCATTACCGAAAACGAGCTTCAGGAAATGGAAAGTCAAACAGCCACTTCTACATTTTAAGCTGTTTTTCTGCATGTAGGTTAAAAAAAGAGGCTATGCAAAATCAGCAGGATACAGCTTTATGTGAGCTAACGCTCTGTCACTGTATCCGCCGCCTCTTTTTTTCCTGCTTTAAGTTCGTTTATACAGAATTTGAGTAGGGATTTTGGAAGAAATCCATCAGGAAAAAAAGGAAAAGGTTTGTCAGAACTAGTAAAATGATTTACTATATGTAAGGATAATGTGTGTTTTGCTTTTTTAGCATGTGATAGTTTGCTATCATTTCTCACCAGCTGAAACATATGAGCTGAAGGCGTTTAAAGAGGACAAACCAAAATAATTAGAGTACGAGTGAAGAGTAATGACAGAAGAAAATCATGAACTGATTAACTTTAATGAAATTCGTGAACAAAAGCAGCTTCAGTCTGATAATGCTATTTGCGACTTTTACAATCAATATTGCTTTTTTGTGAACCGCTATACGAATATACGAGAAAAAGTGCGGGCTTCACATCTATTTAAAGAGTTAGTAAACTTGCCTCATGAGGCGGCTCTATCTGATTCCCATGAACAATTATTTTTTCAGTGGTTTGCATTTGAATATGTAACCATTCAGGGGAAAACCCTGCTGCAGCTGTTTTTAGCTGATCAGGCGAAGCAGAAAACAGAGTCGTTTTTAATTCAAGGAGCCTTTTTTTTGACGAGTGTACTAGAGCCAATTATTGTGTCTAAAGTACCTAATTCGTTTTTCTTAAAAGGATATACCCCATTGACAAATGAGCAGGTTATCATCAAAGATGTAAGAGGAAGATTTGCAAATTTAGAGGAACAACAAGTAATTTGGATTCGAAAAATAAAATCAATCGGATATGACGTGTTAATTGACTCTTTCTTTTTAGGACATAAACAACGCATTGAACAGTTAGTAACCCAATATAATGACAAAAAAAATGCAATGACATGGCGATCGTTTTTAAAACAGCAGGCTATATACTATGTGATGAAGCCAAAATAAAAGGCCGTTTCGCAAGGGAAGAGAGTAGAAATGGAGTCATGGAGTTATGTTATAAGAAGTGATATAATGTACGAATGTTATCGTGAAATCAGCAATCAAACGACATTTATATACGTTTGTAAGAGCAATTCTAGATAACCGTCATATACTGTCTTACAGATAGACGAATGTTGGAGGTTCTTTATATGACAGTTTACCATTTTGTAGGTATTAAAGGAACAGGAATGAGTGCGCTTGCGCAAATCCTAAACGATATGGGCTTTCAAGTTCAAGGATCGGATATTGAAAAAGAAATTTTTACGCAAAAAGCACTAGAACAGCAGGGAATTCCTGTTTTACCATTTGATAAAAATAATATTAAAGACGGCATGACTGTAATTGCAGGAAATGCTTTTCCTGATACGCATGAAGAAATTGCAGAAGCAGCTTCAAAAGAAGGAGTCAAGCTTGTACGCTATCACCGTTTCTTAGGTGACTTTATGAAACAGTATACGAGTGTAGCTGTAACAGGAGCACACGGAAAAACATCCACAACGGGTATGTTAGCGCATGTGATTCAAGGAGCTGAACCTACTTCATATTTAATTGGAGACGGTACGGGTAAAGGTGTAAAAGACAGCAAGTATTTTGCGTTTGAGGCATGTGAGTATCGCCGCCACTTCTTATCTTATACGCCAGACTATGCAATTATGACGAATATTGATTTTGATCACCCTGATTATTTTGCCAATATCGATGATGTATTCAGCGCGTTCCAAGAGATGGCACTTCAAGTCAAAAAAGGAATTATTGCCTGTGGAGACGATGAACATCTGCAGCAAATTCAAGCGAAGGTACCTGTTCTTTATTACGGATTAGGCGAAGAAAATGATTTCCAAGCACGTAATATCGTAAAAAGCACAACAGGCACAACATTTGACGTGTTCGTTCGAAATACATTCCACGCATCATTTGAGATTCCAGGGTATGGCGACCATAACATCTTAAATGCACTTTCCGTTATTGCACTTTGTCATTATGAAGAAATTGACGTTGCTGTGCTGCAAGAGCGTTTTAAAACATATCAAGGTGTAAAGCGTCGTTTCAGCGAAAAGAACGTTGGCAAACAAGTGCTAATCGATGATTATGCACACCATCCAACGGAAATTAATGCAACGATTTCAGCTGCTCGTCAAAAGTATCCAAACCGCGAAGTTGTGGCTGTTTTCCAACCGCATACGTTTACGCGTACACAAACGTTCTTAGAGGACTTTGCAGCAAGCTTACAGCACGCTGATAAAGTATATCTATGTGACATTTTTGGATCAGCCCGTGAGCATCAAGGTAAATTATCAATTGAAGATCTACGAAGCAAAATCAGCGGAGCTGAATTAATTAATGAAGAAACAATTGAATCGTTAAAAGACCATAATGAAGCTGTATTAGTATTTATGGGTGCTGGAGACATTCAAAAGTTTGAAAAACTATATCAGCAAACCGTATCATAAAAAAAAGGCACTCTCCTGAGTGCCTTTTTTTTATTTCAAAACTCATTTTAAATTTTCAGGGTTTAACGCTTTTAATTCTTCAATGACAAATAGCCCGTCTTTACGAATCAACACGTCATCGAAATAAATCTCACCGCCACCGTATTCTGGGCGCTGAATCATCACCATATCCCAGTGAATATTTGACTTGTTTCCGTTATACGCATCTTCGTAGCACTCGCCAGGAGTGAAGTGGAAGCTTCCGTCAATTTTTTCATCAAATAAAATGTCTTGCATTGGATGTTGAATATACGGATTTACGCCAATCGCAAATTCGCCAACAAAACGAGCGCCTTCATCTGTATCAAAAATGCCGTTGATGCGTTCTGTATCATTAGCGGTTGCTTCAACAATTTTACCGTTTTTAAATGTTAAGGATACATTCTCAAACGTAAAGCCTTGATAGTTAGAAGGAGTGTTGTAAGAAATTGTTCCGTTTACAGAATCACGTACAGGAGCCGTGTATACTTCACCGTCCGGAATATTCATTTCTCCGGCACACTTCACTGCAGGAATATCTTTAATAGAGAACGTTAAGTCTGTATTCTCACCCGTTAAACGCACTTTGTCCGTACGGTTCATGAGCTCAACTAAAGCATCCATCGCTTTGCTCATTTTGCCATAGTCTAAGTTGCATACATCGAAATAAAAATCTTCAAATGCTTCTGTACTCATTTTAGCAAGCTGCGCCATTGAATCGTTTGGGTAGCGAAGAACGACCCATTTTGTTTTTGGAACGCGAATTTCTCTATGTACTTTTTTACCGATCGTATTCCCTTGGATTTTCATTTTATCTGCCGGAACATCTGATTGTTCAAAAATGTTTGAACCAGAACGTAAGCCAATATAAGCATCCATTTCTTTCATCACATTTGCTTCGAAGTCTGCCATCATATTGTACTGCTCTTCTTGTGCACCGTTTAAAAGAGCTCGGTCTACCGAATGATCTTTTAGCAGTACAAACGGGTAGCCACCGGCCTTGTACGCTTCATCTACAAGTGCTGTCACAAGCTCGCGCTGAAGTCCAAAGTTTTCGATTAATACTTTTTCTCCTTTTTGAAGGCGAACAGAATAATTAATTAAATTTTTAGCTAATGTTGCAATTCTAGGGTCTTTCATAAATAGTGCCTCCTTAAAATAACAATGATTGATGATTCACTTTCCATTGTACCCCACTGAGCTTATTTTGTTTGTTTTTATGCTTTAAAATCCTTTTTTTCTTTAGGAAGGGAAATAACTCATATATCGCGAAATAATGTAGCAATCTTCCCTTTTTATGAATAAATGCAGAGAGAATATGGTAAAGTTAAAGAGTCTATAGGGAATAGAAGGTTTAATTGTTTATAAAATTGGGAAAGTAGTTATAACAAGAGAGATGAAAATAGGAGGTGCCTTGCACAGATGGTTATTATTCTTTATTTAAGCGCTGCTATTGTTGCCATTGCGATTTTTTACCTGGTGGTTTCCGTGTCAAAAACATTGAAATCCGTTCAGCACACATTAAATTCAGTGGCAGGTACTTTAGACGGTGTAGAAAAGCAAATGACAGGAATCACAGCTGAAACAACTGCACTTTTACATAAGACTAATCTGTTAGCTGAAGATATTCAGCGTAAATCCGAAGCGCTGAACACAGTCGTGGATTCTGTTAAAGGCGTAGGTGACTCAATCCAAGACCTAAATAAGTCGATTAAAAGCGTATCATCAAGCGTTTCAGAGAAAGTAGAAGAAAATAAAGAAACTGTTGCTCAAGTCGTTCAATGGAGCAATGTTGCATTAGACGTATGGGAACGTATAAAATTAAGAAAACAGAAAAAAATTGACGCGGAGCCTGTACCTGTTGAAGTAAAAGAAAAAGCGGTTCAACGCTCACGCTCATTTTCATAAGGATGAACTTTAAAGGAGGAGACGCATATGTCAAACAAACCAAATAAACCAAACAACACTTCAAATAAAGGCTTTTTAGTAGGAACAGTGATTGGAGGAGTTGTAGGAGCTGCAACGGCATTATTACTTGCTCCAAAATCAGGTAAAGAGTTCCGTTCGGATTTAAATGAGCAGGCAGCTTACGTTCGTTTAAAAACAGAGCAAGCGAAAAACAGCGCTGTTGAAAAAGGACAAGGGTTTGCTCAAACGGCTAAAGAAAAAACGGCTGGTTTATCACAAACATTATCTGAGCAATCTTCACAAGTAGTGGACAAAGTGAAAAACTTCCGTAAAGTAGATCCTGAACACGAAGCATTACCTCCAACGAGCTTAGAAGTGCTTGCTGATGAAGTGGAGTCTCAAAGCAACGAAGACGTTCAACAGAAGCTAACAGAAGCTCAAAAAGCATTAGATGAAGTGGAAAGCACAGTGCCACGACCATAATAAAGAATCAAAAGCGTTTACCCTATAGGGTGAACGCTTTTTTTGTATGTAATTTAGGTTGGGTAACGGCAAGTAAATGTTAGTTTCATCAGAGGGATTTTAATTTAACAAGTTCTTTTCTTTCTATGCTGAAAATAACTTCACCTTATAAATAAATTCATTAGCATTATACATAAAGCTGAGCACTCTTTTTGTATGGAAACGGTCAAACCATGTAAACTTAAGAGTAAGTACAGAAAGGGTGAAAAAAATGAAAAAGATTTCAACAGTTGAAGAGTTCGAACAAGTTATTAAGGAAAACCATCGCTTTTTATTTTTAAAGCACAGCACGACGTGTCCAATTAGTGCAGCTGGTCATGAGGCATTTTCAGCGTTTGCTTCTAGTCATGAAGACATTCCTTCTTATTATCTTCATGTGCAAGATTCACGAGACGTATCCAACTATATTGCTGAAACGTATGAAGTGAAGCATGAATCACCTCAAGCGCTTCTGTTTGAAGATGGAAAAGTGAAGTGGCACGCTTCTCACTGGAACATTAACGAAGAAGAATTAGCGAAAAATGTAGCTCATTAATTGAAAGAGGCTGGTACAAAAGCAGTTTAGGTGAAGGAAGATCCGAACGATTAATCGTTCGGTTTTTTTTGTAAGCTGATTGCGGTTTCATCCACTTTTTCGTACAATAGATGTAGTTTAGCACATAAAAGCAGAGAAGCCCCTTACATATATCCTCCATCACCTATCATCTTATGTAGTAACCCTGCTAAACGGATTTTTTAAAATCAGTGAAAGGGTGGACGTACATGACGAATTCAGATCTTCAGCATTTGCGATCTCAAATTGACGAAGTAAATATGAAACTGTTAAAGCTTATTAATGAGCGAGGCGAGCTTGTTCAAGAAATAGGAAAATTAAAAGGAATGCAGTCAACCAAACGGTTTGACCCTGTTCGTGAACGAGCAATGCTTGATGCGATTTTAAGCAAGAATGAAGGACCGTTTCAAACATCTACGCTTCAACATATTTTCAAAGAGATTTTCAAAGCTCATTTAGAGCTTCAAGAAGATGATCATCGTAAAGCACTTCTTGTATCCCGTAAAAAGAAGCCGGAAAATACAATCGTTACGGTAAAAGGAGAAACAATTGGTGACGGACTTCAGCGTTTTGTAGCAGGACCTTGTTCCGTTGAAAGCTATGAGCAAGTAGCAGCCGTAGCAAAAGCCGTAAAGCAGCAGGGTGTGCGGATGCTTAGAGGCGGAGCCTACAAGCCAAGAACATCTCCTTATGATTTTCAAGGCCTCGGCTTAGAAGGACTGCAAATTTTAAAAAGAGTAGCTGACGAATATGATTTAGCCGTTATTAGTGAAATTGTCGACCCCGCTGATATTGAAACGGCTGTAGAATACGTAGATGTGATTCAAATTGGTGCTCGTAATATGCAAAATTTTGAGCTGTTAAAAGAAGCGGGTGCGGTGAAGAAGCCTGTCTTATTAAAGCGGGGCTTAGCCGCTACGATTGATGAGTTTATTAATGCTGCTGAATACATTGTATCAAAAGGAAATGATCAGCTGATTTTGTGTGAACGAGGAATTCGTACGTATGAGCGAGCAACGCGAAATACGCTGGATATTTCAGCCGTTCCCATTTTAAAACAAGAAACTCATTTACCTGTTTTAGTCGACGTCACGCATTCAACAGGAAGACGAGATTTGCTTGTTCCAACGGCTAAAGCGGCTCTTGCCATTGGTGCGGATGGAATTATGGCAGAAGTTCATCCAGATCCGGCGGTAGCACTTTCTGACTCAGCTCAGCAAATGGATATTCCACAATTTACAGAATTTATGAAGCAGCTAAAACCTATATGTAACTTAAATTTATAAAAAAACGTAAAAAAGAAAAATTCGTATACTTTTATGACAAGTTTGAGGCACTTAATGGTTTCAAGCTTGTTTGCCTTTCGTTATAATAAAGATAAGCGAAATTATCACGTATTTTGAAAACAGTCGATAACTTTTGTCAAAATAGGAAAGAATAAGTGCAAATCCAAAAAACAAGAATTTATGAAATTCTCGTGAAACTTGTCGGAAAAAGGCGGTAAATACGTTGCGGTGAAGCACATAGTATCGTATAGTAGTTACAGATATTCGCTATCATTCTGTGAGTGCATATGATATAAATTCGCGATTCACTTTTTTTATTTACTTACTATACACCGTCTTTTACATTGTTACATATAAACTGGTAAAATTGTCTTTGCACACGTAATAATAAGGGCATAACAGGAATGATTTAGATGCATACAGGGTATCTAAGCTGTATGTAAGAGTGAAGGAGCTAGAAATAGCCATTCTATAAAGGAAGATGGATTTATATACGTAAATACAAGAAATGAAATAAGGATAAAATAAACGAAATGTTTTTCGATAAGGAGTGTTTGTTGTGAACGTAACAATTTATGATGTAGCAAGGGAAGCAAGCGTGTCGATGGCAACGGTTTCTCGTGTGGTAAACGGAAATCCAAATGTAAAACCATCAACTAGAAAAAAAGTATTAGAAACAATTGAAAGACTAGGCTATCGTCCGAACGCAGTAGCGCGTGGATTAGCCAGTAAAAAAACAACGACAGTAGGAGTTATCATTCCTGATATTTCAAATATTTTCTATGCAGAGTTAGCGCGTGGAATCGAAGATATTGCAACAATGTACAAGTATAATATCATCTTAAGTAACTCCGACCAAAATCAAGATAAAGAACTTCATCTTTTAAATAACATGCTTGGTAAACAAGTAGACGGAATCATCTTCATGAGTGGGAATGTAACGGAAGAACACGTAGAAGAGTTAAAAAAATCACCGGTTCCAGTTGTACTTGCAGCATCAATCGAATCAACTAACCAAATCCCATCTGTAACTATTGATTATGAACAAGCAGCTTTTGATGCAGTGCAATCACTAATTGACAGCGGTCATAAAAATATTGCATTCGTTTCAGGTACGCTAGAAGAACCGATCAATCATGCGAAAAAAGTAAAAGGGTACAAGCGTGCTCTTACTGAAAGCGGATTGCCTGTACGCGATTCTTATATTGTAGAAGGAGACTACACGTACGATTCAGGTATTGAAGCAGTTGAAAAACTATTAGAAGAAGATGAAAAGCCAACTGCTATTTTCGTTGGAACGGATGAAATGGCATTAGGCGTTATTCACGGGGCACAAGATCGCGGGTTGAATGTACCAAACGATCTAGAAGTTATCGGTTTTGATAACACAAGACTTTCAACAATGGTTCGTCCTCAGTTAACATCTGTTGTACAGCCAATGTATGATATTGGTGCAGTAGCGATGCGTCTCTTAACGAAATACATGAACAAAGAAACGGTAGACAGCAGCATTGTACAGCTTCCTCACCGCATCGAGTTCAGACAATCAACAAAATAATACCTGTGAATGAATAAGAACGAATCCAAAGTTCAGACACGGGGAGATAGAATATGAAAAAAATTGATATGCTCACACCTATAGGGATACTAATTGGTATCTCTATGGTTGTGTTTGGGGTTATTTCAAGTGGAGGAATGAGCGGTTTTTTAGCTTTTATTGATGTGCCATCGATTTTAATTGTACTGGGAGGCGTTTTTGGTACGCTGTGCGTGAGCTTTCCGTTAAAACAATTAAAAAATATGGGAAGAGTAGGGAAACAAGCGTTTCAATCGAAAGAAATAAACGTAGAAGAAATTGTAGGAACATTTGTACATTTATCGGAAAAAGCGCGTCGAGAAGGGCTTCTATCGCTAGAAGCAGAGCTTGAACAAATCGATGATTCATTTGTGAAAAAAGGTATTTTGCTAGCCATTGATGGAGTAGAACCAGAAATGATTCGAGAGCTGCTTGAAGCTGAAATAGCTGCAGTAGAAGAAAGACATACGAGAGGTCGAAGTATGTTTGAAAAAGCAGGCGATTATGCCCCCGCTTGGGGAATGATTGGGACGCTCGTTGGGCTAGTACTAATGCTTAAAAGCCTTAATACCCCTTCATCGCTTGGGCCTAACATGGCAATTGCTCTTTTAACGACTTTCTACGGGGCGCTGCTTTCAAACTTGTTTTTTCAGCCAATCGCAGCTAAATTAGCTGGTAAAACGGAGCATGAGCTTTTTGTTAAAGAAGTGATTATTGAAGGTGTCATCGGCTTGCAGGCGGGGCAAAATTCTCGCTTTGTGCAAGCAAAGCTAAAAGTATTTGCCCCTGTTGAAAAACGAAAGCTGGAAGAAAAGAGAGAACACGTTCGTGAAGCGTAGAAGAAAAAGGTATTCGGCACAGTCGCCAAAATGGATGGTAACATTTGCTGATTTGGTGACGTTAATATTAGTTTTTTTTATTTTACTATTTTCAATGTCTAGCGTTGATAATCAAAAGTTTCAGACCGTTGTCAATTCGCTTACAAGCGGTGGCTCATTAGCTTCTGTAGAAAAGAGCCAGCAGTCTCAAAAGCTGGATAACATTTTAGCGAAAGTGCAAAATTACCTGAAGGAAAATAAGCTTCAGAATGTTATTACTGCTAAGCGAGATGAACGCGGAGTTGTGCTTATTTTACAAGAACAGGTGCTGTTTGAAACAGGACAGGCAGACATTTTGAAGAAAGGTACCCCTTTCCTGGATGAATTAGGAAGGTTATTCAGTACTATTCCAAATGATATTAAAGTAGAAGGTCATACCGATAATCGACCTATTCACACCTATCGTTATCCATCTAATTGGGAACTATCGGCAGCGCGTGCCAGCGGCGTCATACGTTATTTAACGAACCACTTTTCTCTTTCTGCTAACCGCTTTGAAGCACTTGGATACGGAGATACAAAGCCGCTTGTTCCGAACACGTCTAATGACAATTTACAAAAAAATAGACGCGTCGAAATTATTATTTCAGATCCCAAAGCACAGTGAAAAAGGCCATACGTTTGTATAGCCTTTTTTTAAGAATGAGATGTATGAGAACGAATAGGATAAAGAGCGCGCTCAAGAGTTTGAGCGTTTTTTTCTGTTATTTCTGGTTTTCTTGGAATTGGCTGATAGATATTAGGTTCATCATCCCACTGCGTGCAAATGGGGTGAGGCGATACTTTTGTCCATTTTTCAAGCCATGATAGAGGAAGCATGCCTTCTGCCTTTCGTTCAATCATTTCAAGCCAAATGAATGACCAAGCCCGAGGAACAACCCGCCAAATATCATAACCTCCTCCGCCAACCGCAATCCATCTTCCCTGACAGTATTCATGGGCAATTTCATGAGCAATTTTAGGAATCTCACGGTATATTTTCGTGGTGCCGCATAAATGAGTGAGCGGATCGTAATAATGAGAATCGGCTCCATTTTGTGTCAAGATAACATCTGGTTTAAAAAAAGCAGCTACTTCTTTTAAAGAGGTCTTATAAACGTCGAGCCAAGACTCATCTTCCGTATAAGCATCAACAGGCACATTAAATGAATAACCATAGCCTTCACTGTGCCCGCGTTCGTTAACGTTTCCCGTGCCTGGAAACAAGTAGCGTCCCGTTTCATGAATGGAAAGAGTACAAACGGAAGGATCGTCATAAAATGTCCATTGCACGCCGTCACCATGGTGAGCATCTGTATCGACATAGAGGACGCGCGCGTTGTACTTTTGCTGCATATATTTGATGGCTACCGCGCTATCGTTATAAATACAGAAGCCGGAAGCTTTTCCTCGAAAGCCGTGGTGCAATCCTCCTCCTAAATTTAGAGCATGCTTAGCTTTTCCAGTCATCACATAATCTACAGCCGTAAGTGTACCCCCAACTAAAAACGCACTGGCTTCATGCATGTTGGGAAACATAGGTGTATCTTCTGTTCCAAGACCAAAATCTGCTGCTTTTTCAACAGAAAGCTCGCCGCTTCCTGCTAATTTTACCGCTTGAATATAGCTAGTATCATGGACAAGCTGAAGTTCTTCATCAGATGCCATCCGCGGTAATACAATATCTTGATTGCCTAAAGCGCCAAATTCCCGTAACAGTTCATATGTTAGTTGAACACGAAGCTGGTTAAACGGATGATTATTGCTGAATTTGTACGAAAGAATATCATCTGAATAAATAAATACAGCATTACTAGTCATTACGTCATCTCCGGTAATTTAGGCCATAGCACCTCATAGCCGTTTTCTTTTAATGTATTTATACTAATCAATGGGTTAATAGCTTGAATGCGAAGCACAAGGATTTTATATCGTTCATCTACATCAGGGTAGACAAGTACGCTTAAGATGTTTGTTCTCTTTGAACCAAAGAGGGATGTAACTTCAGCGAGCACGCCAGCCTTATTTTCTACTTTTATTTCAATTTGTGAACCTGGCTTATTAGTGCCAGTAAGCTGAATAAACGTATGTAGTAGATCTCTTTCGGTAACAACTCCTACTAACCGCTTGTTTTTTGTGACGGGAATACAACCGATTTGGTGTTCATAAAAAATGCTTGCAATTTCTTCAACAAAATCAAGAGGGTGAGCTGTAATGACTTCTGTTTTCATAATCATCCGCACGGGTTCGGATAGAAGAGCAGATGTATAAGTATTATCTAAAATAGATGGACTTGCATCTCTTACGTCTCGATCAGAAATGATGCCAACTACGTGATGAAGGTCATTAACGATAGGAATATGTCTAATCTTATGTGTATCTAAAAGTTTCATAGCTTCAGCAATCGTATGGTCGGGGGTTAAGGTAACGAGATCGGTTTTCATCATCTCTTCAACAATCATCAGACACAGCTCCTTTTCTTAAAGGTCAGCTCAATACATAAAGCGATTTCGAAAGCGCAGGCTATCAAATTCTTGTATGCTTTCTTGAGGGACTCTGCTCCCGATTCTTACCATCAAACAATTAGCAGGGTGGGAGCTAATCTCCGGATCATCTGTGGCAAACCACGTCAGTCCGCCTTTATTCATCATTTTCTCCATAATTTTGCGGTAATCCCACACATTTAGCCCTGTTCCTTTTAAATCCCAATGCCAGTAGTATTCTGTCGTAATGACAATATAATCTTCCATTGCATCATCCATCATAGATACGATAAGCAAGTTTTTTCCAACAGCGTAGCTGCGAAACGGGGCAGCTACCTCTATAGCTCCTAATTCGATTAAATTCTCCATATTTCCTTCCGACCATCGTTCTAGAGGATCGGGATATAAAAAGGTGACATAACCAATGATTGTATGATGATGACGAGCAATAATGATTCTACCTTCAGGCAAGTTGGCAATCTCGATCAATGCTTCTTTTTGCTGTTCAGGTGGACGAAAGGCCGTTAGTTGCTCATGAAAATCAAGTTGTTGCAAGGTTTGTGAGGAGACAGGTCCTTCAATAACAATTGCTCCAACCGCTGTTTTTAGTTCTTTCATATTGTATGTTTGGGAATGTTTCACATGAATCACCACCTTCAAGCAGTCTTATCTGTATTATAATACAAAAAAAACTCTACATTAAAGCGTTTTCAAAAAATTAAATAAAAGAAAAGGAGTTTTTTCAAAAACATAGAATAGGAAATTAAAAGAGATTCTTGTTAATTCGACACTTATACAACAAAGGTTGTCATATAACAAGGGAGACTATTATCCCAATTCCGACAAATAATTTTTATAAAATTGTGAAAAGTATATTTTTGTTATATAATAGGTTTGTAAATTTTATACATAAGGGGGAGTTTGTGATGAAGGTGGAAGCGCTTCCTGTAATTGAAGGGGTATACAACTTACAGGACTACGATAAAACGTATCAAACCTTTGACTGGTCACAAGTGGAGAAGGAATTTTCATGGCATGAAACAGGTAAATTAAATGCAGCTTATGAAGCAATTGATAAGCACGCAAACTCTACGCGTAAAAATAAAGTTGCGCTTTATTATCGAGATGCGCAGCGCAATGAAAAATATACATTCAAAGAAATGAAAGAATGGTCAAACAAAGCCGCAAACGTGCTAAAACAAGCAGACGTAGAGAAGGGAGATCGTGTGTTTATCTTTATGCCTCGCTCTCCGGAACTTTATTTTGCATTGTTAGGCGCGGTGAAGCTTGGCGCTATTGTTGGGCCTTTGTTTGAAGCATTCATGGAAGGTGCAGTAAAAGATCGTTTGCAAGACAGTGATGCAAAAGTGTTAATTACAACGCCTGAACTGCTGAGCCGCGTTCCGGTGAAGGATTTGCCAGCTTTAAAACACATTCTCCTTGTAGGGGAAAATGTAGCAGAAGAAGGCATTCAACTAGATTTTCTGAAGCGATTAGAAGCGGCGAATAAAGAGGTGGAGATTGAGTGGGTAGATAGAACAGATGGTATGCTGCTTCATTATACATCAGGTTCAACTGGAAAACCAAAAGGGGTGCTTCACGTTCATAATGCAATGCTTCAGCATTATCAAACTGCTAAGTGGGTGCTCGACTTAAAAGATGACGATGTGTATTGGTGTACAGCAGATCCGGGTTGGGTAACGGGAACTTCCTACGGAATTTTTGGTCCTTGGCTTGCTGGAGCAACAAATGTGATTGTAGGAGGACGCTTTAGTCCAGATGCATGGTATCAAGCACTTGAAGACTTTGGCGTAACGGTTTGGTACAGTGCGCCTACAGCATTTCGTATGCTAATGGGTGCTGGCGATGACTTAGTTAAACGCTATGATTTAAGCAGCCTCAGACATGTATTAAGCGTGGGAGAACCATTAAATCCTGAAGTGGTACGCTGGGGAATGAAGGTTTTCCAAAAACGTATTCATGACACGTGGTGGATGACTGAAACTGGAGGTCAGACGATTTGTAATTACCCGTCTATGAAAATTAAACCAGGATCTATGGGAAAACCTATTCCGGGTGTACAAGCAGCAATCGTTGACGATCAAGGACAAGAGCTTCCACCTTATCGAATGGGTAACTTAGCAATTAAAAAAGGCTGGCCATCTATGATGCATGCAATTTGGAACAACAAGGAAAAGTATGAGTCATACTTTATGCCAGGCGACTGGTACGTATCAGGTGATTCCGCGTATATGGATGAAGACGGTTATTTTTGGTTCCAAGGCCGAATTGATGACGTTATTATGACCGCAGGAGAACGAGTTGGTCCATTTGAAGTAGAAAGTAAGCTTGTTGAACACCCTGCTGTAGCAGAAGCGGGTGTCATTGGTAAGCCTGATCCTGTGCGTGGGGAAATTATTAAAGCGTTTATCGCACTTAGAGATGGGTATGAATCTTCAGATGAACTGATTGAAGATATTCGTCAATTTGTGAAAAAAGGGTTAGCTGCTCATGCAGCTCCACGTGAAATCGAGTTTAAAGATAAGCTACCTAAAACACGAAGCGGTAAAATTATGCGTCGCGTTTTAAAAGCGTGGGAATTAGATTTGCCAACGGGCGATTTGTCGACGATGGAAGACTAAGGAGTAAACGTTTCAATCTTTGTAGGGAAAATAAGTGATTTTTATAAAGTTCAAACAGCCAGCTGTTTGAACTTTTTTTTGGACTTGAATTTTAAAATGAAATCATTCATAATTGTGGGGTGTAAACTTTTAAATAAAATAAACTGCAGTGATAGGAAGAAGTAATACTTGTCTCCCTGTTTAAGAGAGCTGATGGTTGCTGAAAATCAGTACATAGACAAATATGAAATACGTCCTTGAGCATCTTTTGTGAACTTACAGTAGCAAAAGACGGGTAGACCGTTACATCATTTAAGTGGGAAATAATTTATTTCCAAATAGGGTGGTACCGCGATATTTTCGTCCCTTCTTTTTTAAGAAGGGGCGTTTTTTATGTTGTTCAACAAATTGTAACGAGCAATTAGATAAAGGAGAGAATATAACATGGATATTTTACAAGATCTTGAGTTTCGAGGGCTCATTAATCAACAAACGGATGAAAAAGGTTTAAATGAACTTTTGAGTAAAGAGTCTGTTCGTTTGTACTGTGGATTCGATCCAACAGCCGACAGCCTTCACATCGGCCACATGCTTCCTGTTTTAATTTTGCGTCGCTTTCAACAAGCTGGACACCAACCGATTGCATTAGTTGGTGGAGGTACGGGTCTTATTGGAGATCCAAGCGGTAAAAAAGCAGAGCGTACGTTAAATGAAAAAGAAACGGTTGCTATGTTTAGTGAGCGTATTAAAGGTCAGCTTTCACGCTTCTTAGATTTTGAAGAAGGTGAAAATGCAGCGGTTATTGCGAATAACTATGACTGGATTGGCACGTTAGATGTTATTACATTCCTACGAGATATCGGTAAAAACTTTGGTATTAACTACATGATGGCAAAGGATTCTGTTCAATCTCGTATCGAATCAGGCATCTCATTTACGGAATTCAGCTACATGATTTTACAATCATATGATTTCTTGAACTTATACCAAACGTATAACTGTAAGCTTCAAATTGGCGGCAGCGACCAATGGGGAAATATTACAGCTGGCTTAGAATTAATTCGTAAATCAGAAGAAGATGCAAAAGCATTTGGATTAACAGTTCCGCTTGTAACAAAAGCAGACGGCACGAAGTTCGGTAAAACAGAAGGCGGAGCAATTTGGTTAGACGCTGAAAAAACAAGTCCGTATGAATTCTACCAGTTCTGGATTAATACAGATGATCGTGATGTTATAAAATATTTAAAATACTTTACATTCTTATCACATGAAGAAATTAATGAATTAGCAGCATCTGCAAAAGAAGCGCCTGAAAAACGCGAAGCACAAAAAGCACTAGCAGCGGCGATGACTACGCTTGTACACGGTGAAGAAGCTCTTGAGCAAGCCATTCGTATTTCGCAAGCTTTATTTAACGGAAGTATTTCAGAGTTAACAGCAGAAGAAATTAAGCAAGGATTCAAGGATGTTCCTTCTTACACGCATACAGGTGAAGATATTGGTTTAATCGATTTACTTGTAGAAAGTAAAATCTCTCCTTCTAAACGTCAAGCGCGTGAAGATATTTCAAACGGTGCGATTTACTTAAACGGTGAGCGTGAGCAAGATTTGCAAAAAACAGTAGGAGCAGAAGACCGTATTGAAGGTCAATTTACAGTAATTCGTCGAGGCAAGAAAAAATATACGCTTATTCAATACGCATAAAAAAAGGCCGAAAGGCCTTTTTTTGTATAAAGACAGTAAAAAAGCCGCTCCATAGGGAACGGCTTTTTACTATTAACGAGAGTAGAACTCTACGATTAGTGCTTCGTTGATTTCAGCAGATAATTCAGAACGCTCAGGTAAGCGAGTGAATGTACCTTCTAATTTCTCAGCGTCTACTGTTAAGTAGTCTGGTACGAAGTTGTTAACTTCAAGCGCTTCTTTCACGATTGAAAGGTTGCGAGATTTTTCGCGAACACCGATCACTTGACCAGGTTGTACACGGTAAGATGGGATGTCAACGCGTTTACCGTCAACTAAAACGTGACCGTGGTTAACTAATTGACGAGCTTGACGACGAGTGCGTGCAAGACCCATACGGTATACTAAGTTATCAAGACGAGCTTCTAAAAGAATCATGAAGTTCTCACCGTGCTTACCAGTTAATTTACCAGCAGCAACGAATAAGTTACGGAATTGACGCTCAGTTACACCATACATGTGGCGTAATTTTTGCTTTTCTTGTAATTGTAAACCGTACTCAGAAATTTTCTTACGTTGACCTGGGCCGTGTGGACCTGGAGCGTAAGGGCGTTTTTCTAATTCTTTACCTGTACCACTTAGAGAAAGACCTAAGCGACGAGAGATTTTCCAACTTGGACCTGTATAACGAGCCATGATGACTCCTCCTTGTTTGTGTTTTTATTTTATGCAAAACAAAAACAGACACATTCTAGCGATATGCTCATTTTGTTTTCATGTACCATCGCTCTAGCAGCAGAGAGTTACACGATACACCATCTTTTTAAAAGAATTGCTACTTCTGTAAAACAACCTTTTAATGAGGAACAAAATGAAAAAACATAAAGAAGATTGTATAAGCTGCAATATTTCACACAACGAGTATTATAGGTGTTTCCTCGTATAAAGTCAAGGAAGATTGAAGATTAAAAGAATGTAAAAGAAAGGATATATTCATTTGAAGTATGAAAAGAGAAGAAAGAACGTAAGAAAACGGCGGTGATGGCTAATCAAACGTTTGTTTAATAAGCAAAAACCGCTGATTTGCAGCGGTTTTTTTTGCTTATTCATATTTAAAGAAAAGAAGTGAGTTCTTTGACGAATTCTTCAAGATACTGTTGATCGATTTCATCAAAGCGATTTTTGATTGGACTGTCAATATCAAGAACACCTAAAAGCTGACCGTCTTTTACAATTGGTACAACGATTTCAGATTGAGAAGCGGCATCACATGCAATGTGGCCAGGGAAGGCGTGAACATCTTCAATTCGCTCTGTTTTTTGATTTTGAGCTGCTGTACCGCATACGCCTTTTCCAAGTGGAATACGAACGCAAGCCGGCAGTCCCTGGAAAGGTCCAAGCACTAACTCCCCGTCTTCCATTAAATAAAAACCTACCCAGTTTACTTCATTTAAAAATTGATTTAGCAAAGCTGAAGCATTTGCTAGATTAGCAATCGCATTGCTTTCTCCTTCTAATAAGGCGCGTAATTGCTTAATTACTAATTCATAATCTTTTTGTTTTGAGCCGCTGTAGTTTTCGACATTAAACAATGTATTCTCCTCCATTCAACATAAGATTTAATGAATTTTTATCAGGAAACGTCAGTTTTAACGCTACTTTGTCGATAAAAGATTACAGGAACTAAAAAGCCTATCACGAATTATGTAGAGAGGCTACTAAAATCCTTTTTAAATACTGTAACGATTTCTACACAATTTTGCAATCATATGTGTTTGGTAAAAATAAATCGAAATGAGGTGTAGATAGATGGCTGTACAGTCAAAAACGAAAGAGAAAATTATTGATGCGGCTGTTTCTCTTTTTAACGTAAAAGGTTTTGATGGTACGTCGGTGCGGGAGATTGCAGGAAAAGCGAAAGTGAACGTAGCGAATATTTCATATTATTTTCATAGCAAAGAAGGATTACTTGAAAGTTTAGTGATTTCTTATTTTGAAGGTTATATTGGGGTGCTGGAGCAAGCATTTCAAGAAATGAAAAAGCTGTCTTCAACAGAAAGTATGATCGTAATGATTCGAGCTATCTTACATTACCAGCACGAAAATAGGCATATTGCCCGGCTTGTATATAGAGAAATCTCTCTTGACACGATTTTAATTCGAGAAGTTATGACTACGTATTTAACCAAGGAAAAATACTACTTAAAAACAATCCTTGAAAGAGGGATGAAAGAAAAGGAGTTTCGAAAGCTGCACGTTTCCTTTACAATCATTGAGCTTAAGGGCATGCTCTCTATGCCTTATCTTCATCCTCAGTATCTAAGTGAAGTTCTTCATATATTGCCTCACGAACCGTATTTTGTTCAGCAATATGCGATTGAGCTTGAGCAATGGGTGCACACAACGGTATGTTTGCCATATGAACGGACAAACAAACTGCGCGTTCAATTATCCTAAATGGAGCTCTCCATAGCCTTGGCCTAAATCCTTCGCACAGTGGGCGTCTGACCCATATACGAGAGGGATTTTTTTCTGTTGGGCTGCCTTTACGACAAAGGGAGCTGGATACGCTTCCTTGCACAAAGGTTTAAACAACCCTGCACTATTATAATCCAACGCCAGATTTTTCATTTTTATTTCATCGAGTATTGATAAAATAATAGGGGAAAGTGTGTCTTCATATGGAAAGCGAGTTTGAAATTTATGTACGAGTGTCATATGACCAATGCGCTTAGGCTTATAAACGCCTAAATTGGCCTGTACAGAGCGTAATACCGTGTTGTAATACTTATCATATACTTTGCTTACGCTGCCGAATTTCTGTACAATATGTGCAAATACGTCAGCGCTAAAATCCAGGCAGTCATATTCTTCTTCATATTTTAAGAAGTGAACCGAAAGGATGCTGTCATCGAGATAAGGACCATATTCGTTTAAGAACTCTGTTGTTTCGTGTTCAAATCCTTCAATAAAGTCAACTTCCAATCCGATATTAATACGAATATCGCGCTCAAATTCTTTTTTTACTTGCTGTACGTTTTGAATGTAGCGATCAAGTTTGTCAGGAGCCATTCCGCTGTCTCGATCAGGCGTCGGATCAATGAAGCTTTTTGGTAACGGAGCATGCTCTGTAAACGAAATCTCGCCAAAGTTCAGGGAAATCGCCTGTTCAACATATTGTTGCAATGAATCAGGCGAACCGTGTGGGCAAAATGGAGTATGAATATGTTTGTCAACTTTCATAAAAAATGCCTCCTTTTTTCTTCTTTTTCCATTGTAACGACACAAAGTGACTCCATGCCAATATTTTGTATAAAAAAATTTAATTTTTTGCTCAAAAGTTGGGCTTTACATGGTATCATAAAAACATTGACGCAAAAAAATTTAAAGGATTAAATTCACCCTTTTTATAAATAAGAAACTTGTCATGTAGAACGCACTGTAAGGGGGCTTAGTATGGAATTCATTATAGCACTAATCATACTCATTATCGGATTAGTTGTGTACGGAATGTTTTCACGTAAAAAGATTTATCAAGAAATTGATCGCCTGGAAACGATCAAAGTCGAATTAGCAAATACGCCAGTTGCAGAGGAAATTTCAAAAGTAAAAGAATTGAACATGACAGGTCAAACTGAAGAGCTATTTGAACGTTGGCGTGAGCAGTGGGATGAAATTATATCAACTAATCTCCCCAAAATTGATAAAGAACTGTTTGAAACGGAAGAAGCAGCAGATAAATACCGATTTAAAAAAGCGAAGCAGTTATCTATACATATTGATCAAGCCTTAGAACAAACCAAGATAGATATTGAAAACATACTTACTGAACTTCAAAATTTAATTGGTAGCGAACAAGATAATCGATATGATATTGAGGAATTAAATCAGCTTCACCGCCATGTGAAGAAAAAATTGCTCGCACATCGGTATTCCTATGGAAATGCTGAAAAAACGTTAGAATACGCAATTAATACATCGAAAGAGCAGTTTAAAAAATACGAGGAAGAGACGATTAACGGAAACTATCTTCAAGCACGTGAGATTGTTCTTCAATTAAAAACTGATTTAACAGCTATTGATTCGTATTTAGAACAAATTCCGAAAGTGTTAGTTGAGTGTCAGACCACTCTTCCTGTTCAATTCAATGAGCTGCTTGACGGGTTCCGCGAAATGAGTGAGCAGGGATATGTGTTAGATCATCTGCAAGTAGAAGAAACGGTAGAGCTTTTAAAACAAGAAACTGCTGAAATTATTGCAGATATTGAAGAATTATATGTGGAAGAAGCGATTACAAAACTAGATGATGTTAACGAACGCTTAGAGCAGTTATATGACTCACTTGAGCATGAGGTTTTCTCCTATCATAAAATGAACCGTGAATCTCATACGGTATCTAACTTCCTTCGTATGCTTCAAGAACGAAACCGTGAACTTCGTGAAGAAACGCTATTTGTACAGCAGAGCTATCATTTTAAAGAGCGCGATTTAGACGTATATTACAAAATGGATCGCGAACTAAAACGATTAACTAACTTGTACTATAATATTTCGGACAAGGTAGCGGAGCACAATTTAGCCTACAGTGTGATCCAAGAAGAACTCGAAGACGTTTCCAAACAGCTTAATCAATTAAAAGAATCTCAGGAATCCTATAGCGATATGCTACAAGCTCTTCGCAAAGATGAGCTCTCAGCTAAGGACAAAATAGAAGAACTGAAAGCTCAGTTGATTGAAGCACGACGCCTTATTCAAAAAAGCAACCTTCCCGGTGTTCCTGAAGAATATAAAGTGCAGCTTGAAAAAACGGTTCATATCTTAAATGAAGTAACCGCTAAGCTGAAAGAAAAACCCCTTAATATTCAAGCTGTTCAATCTTTACTTGAAGATGCTGTTGGTTTTGTTCAAGATACATTTGATGAAACAGAGGCAATGTTAGAGGAAGCGCGACTCGTTGAAAGAGTGATTCAATACGGGAACCGTTATAGAAGTACTCATCACTCGATTGCACAGTCTTTAGAAGAAGCAGAAGAAGCATTTCGTCATTATGAATACAAAGAAGCGTTAAAACAGGCATCTGCAGCTATTGAGCAAGTGGACCCTGGTGCGCTTGATCGTATACAGCGTATTGTATCTTCACAGAGTTAAAAAGCTCGTGTCCTTTGGACACGAGCTTTTTTATGATGCTTTTCTTTGTATACTATCCGTGTGATGTGTACCTCTTGCAATGCTAATAATATAGCCTATGAAGGCAGCAGCAACTGTTGGAATAAGCCAGCCAAGGCCTTGGCTATAAAGGGGCAAATAGTTTTTGAAAAAATCGTCTATGCTTGTTAAGATAATTCCTGCTGCTTTTAACCCGTCAAAAATGCTCAGAATCGAGCTAATGATTACGGCTGTCACATATACTTCTCGACCGAACGAAATGGCTCTTTCAATTAATGATAAAGCAATTAGCGTAATGGCAATAGGGTATACAAAGGTCAAAATAGGTATGGAAATAGAAATTAATTGAGTAAGCCCTACATTTGAAATAACAGCACTAAACAGCATTAAAATGACAACAAATGTTTTATATGACATGCTTGGCACCAGCTGCGTGAAAAATCGTGCGCAAGCAGAAGTTAATCCGATGGCTGTCGTTAGACAAGCAAATGTAATAGCAAGTCCTAAAATAATGGTGCCAAACGAACCGAATAATGTTGTAGCTACAGCTGTTAAAATAGCTCCTCCATTTTCTTTCATACCAATTGCTTCTACGCTTGAAGCGCCGACATACGCGAGAGAAAGATAAACGATAGCTAACCCAGCAGCAGCAATCAACCCGGCTTTGATACATACCGAAGCGAGTGTTCGTTCGTCCGTTACGCCTTTTTCCTTAATACTGTTGATAACAACGATGCCAAATACGAGAGCTGCAATTGTATCCATTGTCAAATATCCATCAATAAAGCCGCCCGTAAATGGAGAGGCTATATATTTGGCGTGAGGTTCTTGAAAAGAACCCATAGGTGTCATTAAACTTTTGATAGCTAAAAGAGCTAATACTGCGAGCAGTAAAGGAGTTAGAATTTTTCCTATGCGATCAACAATTTTAGTTGGATTCAATGATAAATAAAGTGTTAGTCCAAAGAAAATAACGGTATAGACCATTAAAGGAATCTTGCTTGCAACCGCATTTTCTGATAAAAATGGGGTCACACCGATTTCAAACGCTACTGTATCCGTTCTGGGTATACCAAAAAAAGGGCCAATTGCTAAGTAAAGCAATATAGTAAAAGAAATCCCGAAAATAGGGTGAACTTTTTTAGCTACTTCGGTAAAGTTTCCATTGCTTTTAGAAACAGCGATTATCCCCATAAGCGGAAGTCCTACACCTGTAATGAGAAAACCGATAATGGAACTCCAAGTGTGTGTTCCGGCTTGCTGTCCGAGCAAAGGAGGGAAAATCATATTTCCCGCTCCGAAAAAGAGAGCAAACAGCATAAGACCGATGGCGAGTATTTCTTTGTTAGTGAGTGCTTTGGTTTTCATAATGCCTCCTAGTGTTTCTTATGTTGATGATTAAATTTTCTGACTTTTTAAAAACTAAAAGTACGTGATACATACTACCACATTTATGGAATCATATATAGGTTTTTTTGAAAAAATCTAAATAGTTTATCAATAATAAAAGGAACGCCTAATTTAAAAAAATACCAAGGTGTGGTATGATAATACGTTGTTCCGAAAAAATGAAGAAGGGGGCGCGCATCCTTGATTTATTTAGATAATAGCGCTACAACAAAACCCTATAATGAAGTCATAAAATCTTTTACCAAAGTAGCTACAACTTATTATGGCAATCCATCGTCCCTCCATCAATTTGGCGTACAGGCGGAGAATTTGTTGAGCCGTTCACGTGAGCAAGTAGCAGAATTGCTGCACGTATCGTCAAATGAAATTATCTTTACATCAGGAGGAACGGAAGGGAATAATTTAGCTATTAAAGGCGTAGCGATGCAATATAAAAGCCGAGGTCAGCATATTATTACGACAAATATTGAACATGATTCTGTTCATGAACCATTTAAGCAGTTAGAAGCACTAGGGTTTCATGTGACGTATGTTCCGGTAGATTCAAATGGATTTGTGTCACCTGCGGCTATTGAATCAGCTATTACGGATGAAACCATTTTAGTATCCGTTATGCATGTAAATAATGAAATTGGCACCATTCAGCCAATTGAAGAAATTGGACAGATGCTCACGAACTATTCGAAGGTGCTTTTTCATGTCGATCATGTGCAGGGGATTGGAAAAGTTCCGCTTTCTTTAGCAAATCATAAAATTGATTTATGCACATTATCAGGACACAAAATTCACGGCTTAAAAGGAACGGGGATTTTATATAAACGGAATGGAGTTCAGCTTCATCCGTTGCTTAGCGGAGGCTCTCAGGAAATGCAGCATCGATCAGGCACGGAAAATGTTCCGGGAATCGTAGCATTTGCTAAAGCACTTCGTTTAACACTTGAACATGCAGCTCAGAATCAGCAAAAAATGCAGAAAATAAAAGCAGAACTGATGGACAAACTTTCTGCTCACGAAAGAATCACGATTAATACGCCGAATGAGCATTCAGCTCCCCATATTATAAATTTTACAGCGCAAGGTATTAAAGGTGAGGTTTTTGTTCACGCTCTTGAAGAAAAAGGAGTGTTTGTATCAACTACATCTGCCTGCTCATCAAAACGAAAAAAGCCAAGTAAAACGCTTTTAGCTATCGGTAAAAATTACGAAGAAGCCGATCAGTCCATTCGTTTGAGCTTGTCAGGATTAAATGACTATAATGAAGTAACGCCCATTATAAATGCTATTTTCACAGTAATTGAAGATCTAAAGAAAGTAATGAGGTAAATAACTATGATATATAACCATATTTTAATTCGATACGGAGAAATTTCCACTAAAGGACAAAATAGAAAAAAATTTGTTGCGCAGCTAAGAAAAAATATTGTAACGGCTCTTAGTGCATTCCAAAACATTCACGTAAAATACACAAGAGACCGCATGTATATTCACTTAAATGGTGAAAATCACGAGCCTATCATTGAACGTCTTCAGCAAATCTTTGGTATTCAAAGTTTTAGTTTAGCATTAAAAGTTGAAAATGAACTTGAAGCCATTCAAGAAGCAGCGCTAGAAGCAATGAAAGAATTTGATATAGAAGGAAAAACGTTCAAAGTATCTACTCGAAGAGCGTACAAACAATTTCCTCTTGATACAAATGAATTAAATTATGCAGTAGGAAGTCATATTCTACGAAATACAGAGCATCTACAAGTAAATGTAAAAGAGCCAAGCGTAAATGTACGAGTAGAAGTGAGAAGTGAAGCAACGTATATTACATGTTTTGATTATCGCGGAGCAGGGGGTCTTCCAGTTGGTACGAGTGGAAAAGCGATGCTCATGCTTTCTGGAGGAATCGACAGCCCGGTTGCAGGATACTTAGCTATGAAGCGCGGTTTAGAAATAGAAGCGGTTCATTTTTATAGTCCGCCTTTTACAAGTGAACGTTCTAAGCAAAAAGTAATTGATTTAACGCAAAAATTAACGGCTTATCACGAAAAAGTAAAGCTGCACATTGTACCGTTTACAGCTGTGCAGCAAGCGATTCAAAAACAAATTCCAGAGAATTATACGATGACTTCTACACGTCGTATGATGCTTCGAATTACGGACCTCATTCGTGAAAAAAATGAATCGTTAGCTATCGTAACTGGAGACAGCTTAGGGCAAGTAGCTAGCCAAACTGTTGAGAGCATGTATGCGATTAATGAAGTGACGAATACGCCAATTTTGCGTCCGCTTGTGACAATGGATAAAACGGAGATTGTTGAAATTGCCCGTAAGATTGATACGCATGAAATTTCGAATCGTCCGTATGAAGACTGCTGTACCATTTTTACGCCAAGCTCACCTAAAACGAAGCCAAAGCGTGAAAAAATCAATCGATACGAACAATTTTATGATTTTGAAACATTAATTCAAGAAGCGGTAAATAATGTAGAAACGCTTGAAATGACTGCTTCTTCGGCTACAAATACGGCAGAGAACGTCGAAGATTTGTTTTAAAAGTAAAATTTCATAAAATTACCAAAAGAGATCATGTATGAAGCCATGTGTTTTGACACAATCTATATTCAACAAGGAGGTGAAAACACATGGCAAACACAAACAAATTAGTAGCTCCTGGTTCAGCAGCTGCTATCGACCAAATGAAATACGAAATCGCTTCTGAATTCGGTGTAAATCTTGGACCAGAAGCAACAGCTCGCGCTAACGGATCTGTTGGTGGAGAAATCACTAAACGCTTAGTTCAACTAGCTGAGCAACAACTTGGTGGTAAATAAGTCATATTAATTAAATAGTGATGGCTAAAAAGAGTGGGGGAAACCCCACTCTTTTGTCTTGTTTGTTTTGTCACGTATAATAGAGAAAAGGTCAAGCTTTATAAAGTAAAGGAGATGTTGGCGATGGGAACTTTATTTTACGGCGGCAAAATATATACGATGCGAAAAGAAGATGAACATGTAGAAAGCGTATATGTTGAAAAAGGATTTATTGAAGATATAGGTGCAGAAGAAGAGTTAAGAATCAAATGGGGTCCTGCAATTGAAAACGAAGTACACCTCAAAGGATATACAATGTACCCTGGCTTTGTAGATAGCCATCTTCACTTGATTGGTCACGGTGAAAAGCTTCTTCGGCTTGATTTGTCTCAAGCTACTTCTCGGGAAGACGTGTTGAGGCGTGTTCGACAAAAAGTAGAGAGTACACCAAAAGGAGAATGGGTGATCGGGGAAGGCTGGGATGAAAATCAGTGGGAAGATTCCTCATTGATTCAGTATCAAGATCTTGATCAGCTTTCAACTGAACATCCTATTATGTTGAAGCGAGTTTGTCGTCACGGATTAGTAGCGAACGGAACAGCTCTTAAAATAGCCGGAATTACAGCTGAAACACGTGATCCGGAAGGAGGCATTATCCAGAGGGATGAAGCTGGAAATCCTACCGGTTTTTTGGCTGATCAAGCGCAAGAATTAGTAACGGCTCATATTCCTCAAGTATCAGAAGCATACATTCGACAAGCGCTCTCAGTGGCCATTAAAGATTGTGTTCGGCACGGATTAACGGGTGGACATACGGAAGATTTAAATTATTATGGAGGCTTTCTGCGTACATATCAAGCATTTCAAGACGTTATTCATAAAGAAAAGCAGCTGTTTCGTGCTCATTTACTTGTTCATCATGAAGTTGTAGATGATATGTATACATACTGTGAAGAAAAGAAAGACACATCCAATTTTATTGAAATAGGACCAATGAAGATTTTTGCTGATGGTTCGCTTGGCAGTCAATCTGCGCTTTTAAGCTTTCCCTACAAAAGCGACCCTTCTACAAGAGGTGTAGCTATTCAATCACTAGATGAATTAAAGCAGCTAGTGAGGAAAGCGAGAGAATTGGGCATGACCGTTGCAATTCATGCGATTGGTGATTTAGCGTTTCAATATGTAGTAGAAAGCATCGAGCAATACCCTCCTCAAACAGGGCGAAGAGATCGTATCATTCATGCGCAGATTTTACGAAAAGATTTAGTTGATCGTGTAAAAAATCTTCCTGTTGTATTGGATATTCAGCCTCGGTTTTTAGCCAGCGATTTTCCATGGGTTATTGAAAAAATTGGAGAAGAGCATTTGGATTATTGCTATGCGTGGAAAACGTTATTGGACGAGGGCGTTATGTGTGCAGGTGGATCGGATGCGCCTATTGAACCTATCAATCCAATGTTAACGATTCATGCAGCGGTTTCAAGAAAAACTTCTCCAAACAGCTCGGTCGTTTACATACCTTCTGAGCGACTGACTGTATTTGAAGCTGTTCAGCTGTTTACGTTAGGAAGCGCGCAGGCCATTCATCAAGAGCATAAAAAAGGATACGTTCAAAAGGGTTATGTAGCTGATTTTACCGTATTAGAAAGAGATCTGTTTGAGATACCTGCAGATGATATTCCAGGGGTACGGGTGCAGATGACTGCTATTGATGGAGAAATTGTATATCAAAAATAAAAAGCGCCCAAGGGCGCTTTTTGTTATAGAAATGTACGCTTAACTCGTTGCCAGAAAGAGTTATCTTTCAGCTTAACCGTTTTAATTTGACGGTCGCTTAAACGAATTTGAACTTGATCAACTTGACGTGCATTTAATGCTTCGTTATCTATTCCAATAATTGGATTGTGGTTGTTGTCATTGGATAGTTTTAAAGTGAGCGTATGCTCAGCGCTTAGGATGAATGAAGATCCTAATGTACGATAGTTATTATTATTTAACGATGCCAATTCGCTGACTTGCATACAAGGAATTAACGGATCAACTACGGCTCCATTTACCGATTTATTATAAGCCGTACTGCCTGTTGGTGTTGAAATAATCATCCCATCCCCACGGAATGTTTCAAAGTGATTTTCGTTAATAAAAACATCTAGACTGAATGTTTTTATAACACCTGATCGAATGGAACATTCATTTAAGCAATAAAAAGAAGTTCCTTGATCAATTTGAGTTTGTAAAACGGGAAATCGACGTACTTCTATATTTTCTGTTGTAATAGCTTCAATCATTTTATCCGTTTCATCAATATGAAAATCGCAGTAAAAGCTTAGCTGATCTGAAGTTGTGACACCAGCATATAAGCAGTCATCTCGAAAGCCAGATTGACGGACAGCCTGCAAGAAAGCTCCGTCACCGCCAATACTTACAATGATGTTAGCGCTGTCG
Source organism: Priestia sp. FSL R5-0597 (assembly GCF_038006305.1). NCBI lineage: Bacteria > Bacillati > Bacillota > Bacilli > Caryophanales > Bacillaceae > Priestia > Priestia sp. FSL R5-0597. The sequence continues at coordinate 4,593,101 of NZ_JBBOUZ010000001.1, read as the reverse complement.
AAATGGTCTACTACATGAAAATCATATTGTTTTGCAAGTTCAATAAGTGGACTTACGAGCGCCTTTGTTTCCTGGTTTTTTGGATGAAAGAAATAAACGTTGCGACGATTTGGCATAGATAGTTCCCCCTTGTTTGTCTGATATGTAAAATATTAGCGATAAAGTAAACTTTTTAAAAAAAGTTTGTTACAATAATTATAGCATTATTGCTTTAAAAATTAAAAGAATAATCTTTTAATTCTGACACCTAAAAAGGAGGATTTTCATGAACAAAAAAAGGTGGATTGCTCTTTTGATTGCGGCCTGCTTATTCATTTTCTCTGCGATTGTTAATGTTGGTTTTTCAGTCAAAGAAGAAAAAGATGACGGTCTGGCAGGCATATTTGGAGGAGACGACAGTGAACTATCAGAAACAGTTATCGAAAAAGGGAATGCAGCTAAGAAAATTGCAGTACTAGAGGTCAATGGAACGATTCAAGATACAGGAAGCGGTTCCTCTCCGCTTATGTCTCAAAATGGTTATAACCACCAAGCATTTTTAAAGCAGCTAGAGGCTGCAAAAAATGATAAGGCAGTTAAAGGAGTCATTATTAAGGTGAATTCACCGGGCGGGGGCGTCGTTGAAAGTGCTGAAATACATAAAAAAATTGAAGAGCTGAAGAAAGACACGAAAAAGCCAGTTTATATTTCAATGGGATCAATGGCTGCTTCAGGAGGCTATTACATTTCAACAGCTGCTACTAAAATCTATGCAATCCCTGACACTTTAACAGGTTCACTAGGTGTAATTATGCAAAGCGTTAACTATGGCAAGCTGGCGGATAAACTAGGAGTAGAATCTGTTGTTATTAAAAGCGGGGCTCATAAAGATATTATGTCTCCAACAAGAGAAATGACCGGAGAAGAAAAAGAAATTATGCAAACACTTGTAGACAACTCGTATGATGGTTTCGTCAATGTTATCTCTGAAGGACGTCACCTTTCTAAAGAAAAAGTGCGTTCTATTGCAGATGGACGAGTGTACGATGGACGTCAGGCTAAAGAGCTGAAGCTGGTCGATCAACTAGGCTATTTTGAAGATACGGTAAAAGGAATGGAGAAAGATTACAAGTTAAAAGGTGCACAAGTAATTCAATACAATCAAGGATTCGGACTGCCTTCTTGGCTTTCAATGAGCATGCAAAAAGTAATTGGTGGAGATGAACAAGTTACCGCAATGTTAAAAACATTTGCGCAGCCAAGCTCTCCGCGCTTGATGTATTTATATGCAGAATAGAGGTGGGAACATGGAAAATCAATCTCATTCAACCGAATCAAACGACACTATAAAACATGAGCCAGCGGTAAGTGCTCCAATAGGTAGTGAATTCCATTATGCAGGCTTTTGGATGCGCTTTTGGGCATATCTTTTGGATCTAGCTGTAGTAGCTAGCTTGAACTCCCTGCTGATCAAACCCATTTTCCATTTAGCAGATATTCCTCAAGGGGATGGATTTTTTTCTCCCTATACGATTGTGACGGTGATTATCTTTTATGGTTATTTTGTTTTAATGACCAAGTATTTTGGACAAACGCTTGGAAAGATGGTGTTTGGGCTTAAAGTAGTATCACTGAAAGACTCCACTTTAACTTGGCCTGTTGTGCTGTTTCGTGAAGGAATTGGACGTTATATTTCTAAAACAGTTTTTTTACTTGGCTATTTGTTAGTTGCTTTTTTACCTAAAAAGCAAGGAGCGCATGATTACTATGCAGATACAACCGTTATACATGAAGGTACAATAAGCAGATAATAAAAAGAGGCTGGGGCAAAAGTATTTAGACAAATTGAAAAACGAACCATTGATCAAGGTGTTTGATTAGTGGTTCGTTTTTTTGGTTATGGTAAACGTAGGTTTCATGTGTGTAGGTCTTTCTAGCAGTTGATTGGAGGGAAAGCGAAGCCTTGCACGGAAATCAACTGCGGTGTCGCAAGCGGTTAAGCTCATGTATACTATTTGTTCGTCTTTAAATTGGATTCATTTCGTTATGTCTCAACCTCTTTTTATTGTTTTCATAAGGTTTAATATTCTGTGTGTTGGAGATAATGTGAAGCTAAGAAGGAGTGAAGGATGTGCTATGGCTTTTATGGATATTGCTAGCACTTTTAATTGTTATTGTACTTATTGTATGGACAAACATCACGCTATTTGTAGAGCTTCATCATGTCCGAGATAACGATTATTACAGAGTGAGACTCAGGGCTTGGTTTGGTCTTATTCGCTATACATATGAAATTCCGGTAGTGAAAGTAAAAAAAGATTCTCCTCGTTTGCTTGTTGAAAAGAAGAAAGGAATGGGTGATCAAGGAAAAGAAGACGAGAATTCATGGAGTGATTATTCTGTAGAAGACGGGTTAAGCATGTTAGAAAATGCGAAGCAATTCCTTGAACAGGTAGTCGGTTTTCATAAAATTTTTCGTCGTTTCTTACAGAAAGTGACGGTAAGGGATATTAAATGGCACAGCCGTTTCGGCTTAGGTGATGCTGCGTTAACAGGCGTACTTACCGGGGCTGTATGGTCTGCAAAGGGGGGCATAGTTGGTATAATCAGCCGTTATATGAAACTAAAAGATATGCCTGTAATGAGCGTTACCCCTGTATTTCAACATCTTTGGTCAGAAACGGTATTTGAGTGCATAATTTCTTTTCGAGTTGGTCAAGCTATTCTAGTAGGTTTACGGACCTTGAGATACTGGCGGCATACGTCCAAAAAGCGTCGCAAAAGATGGAAGTCGTCAAATAAGAACAAGACACACTCTGTGAAAACATAAGGAGGTTATCTTAATGGCAGAACATCCAATTAAAAGTTTAATGTCGACAGCTATGGAAAATTTAAAGGAAATGATTGATGTTAATACAATCATTGGTGATCCCGTAGAAACACCTGATGGCAGCGTTATTTTAACTGTCTCAAAAGTAGGTTTTGGCTTTGCAGCGGGCGGAAGCGAGTTTGGAGTAGAAGGGCATGCGCCATCTTCTCCAGGGCAGCATCAGCAAGAATCAGGTCATCCATTTGGCGGAGGTAGCGGTGGCGGTGTATCAATTACGCCAATTGCCTTTTTAATTGTGAGTGGAAGCGGAATTAAAATGCTTCACCTTAATGAAAGTACACATTTATATGAAAAGATTTTAGATACAGCACCTCAAGCAATTGAACGCGTGCAGCAAATGTTCAAGCGAAATAACCATCAGCAGGATCATCATAATCAACAAAATCAGCATCATGACGGTGCAAATGATTTTAATTTGTAGGGATAAAATAAAGCTTTGCTTGCTTCTTTGAACGATAAAAGAAGCAAGCAAAGCCTTTTTTTATTGGGCATGTTTTCTAGCATATAGCGTTATAGTATGTATGTCATTTAATTGCAATATAGAGACAGACAAGCTAATATGAACAGTGTACATACTTATTTAAAGGAGGAATTATTCGTGACTAAATTTAAAGGTAACGATGTAACATTATTAGGAAATCAAGTAAAGGTTGGAGACAAGGCGCCAAACTTTACCGTTTTAGCAAATGATTTATCAGAAGTAACGCTTGACAGTACAAAGGGTTCTGTTCGCCTAATCAGTGTAGTTCCTTCTATTGATACTGGAGTTTGTGATGCGCAAACTCGCCGCTTCAACGAAGAAGCAGCTAAATTAGATAACGTAAAAGTATTAACAGTGAGCGTAGATTTACCGTTTGCTCAAAAGCGCTGGTGTGGTGCTAATGGCATTGATAATGTTCAAACATTATCTGACCACCGTGACTTATCTTTCGGCGAAGCATATGGTGTAGCTATTCAAGAATTACGCTTATTGGCTCGTTCAATCTTTGTAGTAGACTCAAATGACAACGTAACGTATGTTGAGTACTTACCAGAAGTAACTGAGCATCCGAACTACGAAGCAGCAATCGAAGCAGCTAAAGCAGCTAAGTAAGATTGTCGATGGCGTTCGGCAGAAGGCGGAAAACAATGTTTTTCGCCTTCTTTGTGTTTTAAGAAGCTTTTATGATAAAATATGATGTTCCAAATAGGACGTTTACTCATTTATATAGATATCATTTCATTACACAGGAGGCAGAATATGAGTCAATTAGCTAGTATGGAAAAGCTATTTGGTGTAATTGATCAAACAGCTATTATTTTAAGAAAAGAACTAAACTGCGTATATTTAGAAGCAGTAGCTGAAACGGGAGAAAACTTGTTTCAAGGAACTATTTTGCAAGAAGAGCTAGATGAGGTAACCAAAAAACGTTTAAAAAAAGAATACGATTCAATCACGCTTGATCATTTTGAAAAAGAAACGATTCGAAAAGCATATCAGCTAGCTATTTTAAAAGGGATGAAAGAAGCAGTTCAGCCTAACCACCAAATGACCCCTGATGCTGTAGGACTATTTGTCAGCTACTTAGTTGGAAAATTCATGGCAGGAAAAGATAAGTATACGCTTTTAGATCCAGCAGTAGGAGCTGGAAACTTATTAACAACCATTTTAAATACACACGCTGCGTCAATTGAACATGTATACGGTGTAGATGTGGATGATTTATTACTTCAACTGACATATGTAAATGCAAACTTACAGAAGCACGGCGTTCAATTATTTAATCAAGACAGCTTACAGCCGCTTTTTATTGATCCTGTTGATTTAGTTGTCTGTGACCTGCCGGTTGGTTATTATCCAAACGATGAAGGGGCAAAAGAGTATAAAGTAAGAGCTGAAGAAGGTCATACCTATGCTCATCACTTATTCATTGAACAAAGCTTGCGCCATGTAAAAGACGGAGGATACGTAGTAGCTCTTATTCCAAATAACTTGTTCGAATCTGAACAGTCTCATTTATTACAGCCGCTGCTAAAAGAGGAAGCAATCGTTCAAGGAATCGTTCAGCTGCCGCTTTCAATGTTCAAACAAGAGCAGGCTGCTAAGAGTATTATCATTCTTCAAAAGCAAGGAGAAGGGGTAACGGCACCTGAGAACGCGCTGCTTGTGAATTTGCCGAAGTTCAGTAATCGAGAAGCAATGAGTGATATTATGGCTCAAATGGACCAATGGTTTCGCGTTAATAAAAAGTAAGTCTTTTTCGAAAATAATGAATATTTGCCGGTAGCGTTTTCATGATGTATAGCTCTTGAAATCTATTGTCGTGAATGATTAAATGAATAAGGATAGAAATCGTGTCGAAATGCATAGAATATTGTAGAGATTACACTTTTATGTTCTGTTCGTTATGTTTATGATGCACGTATAATAAAGAAGGAGCTGTTTTTTTATGTCAAAAATCATGGCAATCAACGCCGGCAGTTCTTCACTTAAGTTTCAATTATTTGAAATGCCAAGTGAGACGGTATTAACAAAAGGTTTAGTAGAACGAATTGGTTTAGATAACGCTGTTTTCACGATCTCGGTAAATGGTGAAAAACAAACGGATATTACAGAAATCCCTGACCATGCTGTTGCAGTTAAAATTTTAGTTGAAAAGTTACTTTCTCAAAACATCATTCAATCATACGATGAAATCACTGGTGTAGGTCACCGTGTCGTACACGGCGGAGAGAAATTTGCTGACTCTGTTTTAATCACAGATGAAACACTAGCGGAAATTGAAGCTTTATCTGATTTAGCACCGCTTCACAACCCAGCAAACATTGTGGGAATTAAAGCGTTCCAAGATATTCTTCCAAATGTTCCAGCTGTAGCAGTCTTCGATACAGCATTCCATCAAACAATGCCAGAAAAATCATTCTTGTACAGCTTACCGTACGAGTACTATGAAAAGTATGGCGTTCGTAAATACGGTTTCCACGGCACATCTCATAAATATGTTTCTGAGCGTGCAGCTGAGCTTCTTGGACGCCCAATTGAACAATTACGCTTAATCTCTTGTCACTTAGGTAACGGTGCAAGTATCGCTGCAATTGAAGGCGGAAAGTCAATTGATACATCAATGGGCTTCACACCATTAGCTGGTGTAGCAATGGGAACTCGTTCAGGTAACATTGACCCTGCATTAATTCCATTTATTATGGAGAAAACAGGAAAAACTGCTGACGAAGTATTAAATGTATTAAATAAAGAAAGTGGTCTTTTAGGTGTATCTGGTATTTCTAGTGACCTACGCGATCTAATCAAAGCAAGCGCTGAAGGCAATGAACGCGCTGAAACAGCACTTGAAGTATTTGCTAGCCGTATTCATAAATATATCGGTTCTTATGCTGCTCGTATGTCTGGTGTAGATGCAATCATCTTCACAGCAGGTATTGGAGAAAACAGTGATGTTGTACGTGCTCGCGTTCTTCGTGGTTTAGAGTTCATGGGCGTTTATTGGGATCCAGCTTTAAATAGTGTACAAGGAGAAGAAGCATTTATTAGCTACCCTCATTCTCCAGTTAAAGTTATGGTTATTCCTACAGACGAAGAAGTTATGATTGCACGTGACGTTACTCGTTTAGCGAATATTTAAGTTCATAAAGTGCCTCTTCAATGCATGAATTCTCATAAATTGTCAGGCAAACTAACGAAAAGCTGATTTCCTTGTTAGGAAATCAGCTTTTTTATATAGCGTAAGGAGCTGACGGTTGAAAGAAGGTTTACAACGTATAGAAGAAAGAAATAATATAGGAAGCAAAATGTAACGGATGCATTATTTGTTATAATAAAAATAAAACTACTTATTTCTTGAAAGGGTGACATGATGATATTAACGAATCGCGAAGAACAGCTTTTAGAAGAAATCTATAAATGGGAAGAGAGCTTACAGAGCGTAGAAGCAACTGAGATGGAGTTATTGTACGAAGAATGGTTAGAAAAAGGGCTTAACTTAATTCCTGCTTCTGTTCGTGAGACCTATTTACATAAAATTGATGAGGGACTCTTTCAGTTAACTGCATTAATTCAAGGTACGGAAATGCAAACTCAAGCGACAAAACGAATTATTGAAACCGCCCGTGTATTCAAAGAAGATATCACAGATCTGTCAGAAATGAATTCCCTTCAAGTAGATCAGCTTTCTTATATATGCGAACAGCAAATGGCCAAGCTGCGGTTGTATGCGCTGAGTCAAGGAGCACTTTCAGGAACCGGCCAATCGCTGCTAGTCGGTATTGATATACCCGCTGTTTTATGCATGAATATTCAAGCGGTGCAACAGGCAGCAATGAGCTATGGCTATCATATCCAGACTCCTTCAGAGCTTATGCTAACGCTAAAAGTTTTTCATGCAGCAACGTTACCTAGACACCTTCAGGCTGAGGGGTGGCATCAATTAAAGAGTGAGCTAAGCCAAGAATTTGACCCGTATTTTTATGAAGGTGTTGATCAAATTGTAGATAAGACGTGGCTGCAAAAAATCGTTGTGCAAATTGGAAAAACGCTAGCTATATTTGCTGCGAAGCGAAAAGTTTATAATCGTTTGCCAATTGTGAGTATGATGGTTGGCGGAGGGATGAATTATCGAATGGCCAAACAAGTGACAGATTATGCGAAGCGCTTTTACCAATACCGCTATTTGCTGGATAAGAAAAACGAGTCTCATTAATTTTTCATGAGACTCGTTTTTTTGTCTATCCGTGAACTTTTTTTGATATTTCCTCATTTGTTCGATACCAAATCCACAAATCATTAATAATAGAAGCAAGTTCTCCTATCTCGCTATTTAATTCACAGGAGCGGATAAAATTAGTCTCATCTTCTAACGCCGCTTGTTTTTGATTAATCCTCTTTTCTACAGATTGAATTTTGTCTGGAATTTGCCCTCGAATGGATTCCCATTTTAGGAGGATATCCTGCTGAACTTTTTCAGAATAGAATGTCCATTCTCTTTCAAGAGCAGGAATTTTTATACCGAGTCTGTTGTCATAAGTAAAAAAGCGCTCCATTTTTTCACCTCTTTCCTTCCATTTTATACAATGACAAAAGCCAGAGCTACTTTAAGTGAAAAATAAATCATTTATACTTGATTTATGCATATAAATATACAATGCATTTAAGGCAGGAATATTCATTCACGTCTATTTTTACAGTATTTTAAAAGCTTTTATCCTATTAAATTAAAAAAAACGTGAATTTATATACTTTTTTTTGAATAACTATTGAAAATAGATTAAAAAGTTGTTAAAGTAATAGTAGATTAAATGAATAAAAATTAAAACGGTTGTATTAATATATATAATTTGTAGGAGGAATAGATGATGAGTAATCCAAAAGTTGTTTTAGCATATTCCGGAGGTTTAGATACATCAGTTGCAATTAAATGGTTACAAGAAAAAGGGTACGATGTGGTAGCTTGCTGTTTAGACGTAGGCGAAGGAAAAGATTTAAAATTCGTTAAAGAAAAAGCCTTAACAGTTGGAGCGGTATCGTCATATGTGATTGATGCAAAAGAAGAATATGCTAATACATTTGCATTAGCAGCACTTCAAGCACACACGTTATATGAAGGAAAATATCCATTAGTATCTGCACTATCTAGACCGCTAATCGCTAAAAAGCTTGTAGAAGTAGCAGAACAAGAAAATGCAGTAGCTGTCGCACATGGATGTACGGGAAAAGGAAATGACCAAGTGCGTTTCGAAGTATCAATTAAAGCATTAAATCCACACTTAGAAGTTTTAGCTCCTGTTCGTGACTGGAAATGGTCTCGTGAAGAAGAAATCGAGTATGCAAAAGAAAAGAATATTCCAATTCCAATTAACTTAGACAGCCCATTTTCAATTGACCAAAACTTATGGGGAAGAAGTAACGAGTGCGGCGTTCTTGAAGATCCTTGGGCAGCTCCACCTGAAGAAGCATATGACCTAACGGCTTCTCTTGAAAATACTCCGGACACAGCCGATGTAGTAGAAATTGAATTCGTTGAAGGTGTTCCAGTAGCATTAAATGGTCAATCTTATACGCTAGCTCAGTTAATTCTAGAATTGAATGAAATTGCAGGTAAGCACGGAGTGGGACGTATTGATCATGTAGAAAACCGTCTTGTGGGAATCAAATCACGTGAAGTATATGAGTGTCCAGCTGCTATGACATTAATCAAAGCACACAAAGAGCTTGAAGATTTAACATTAGTGAAAGAAGTCGCGCACTTCAAACCAGTGATTGAGAAAAAATTAACAGAAGTTATCTATGAGGGTTTATGGTTCTCTCCATTAACAAATTCCCTGCTTGCATTCTTAAAAGACACGCAGCAATATGTGAACGGAACAGTGAGAGTAAAACTATTTAAAGGGCATGCTATCGTAGAGGGACGTAAATCTCCTAATTCTTTATACAATGAAAAACTTGCAACATATACAAAAGAAGATGAATTTGATCACAATGCAGCAGTTGGTTTTATCTCATTATGGGGTCTTCCAACACAAGTGAGTAGCATGGTAAATCAAAAGAAGGTGACAACGGTATGACCAAACTTTGGGGAGGGCGTTTTACGAAACGCCCTGAACAATGGATTGACGAGTTCGGTGCGTCCATTTCATTTGATCAGCATCTTGTAGAAGAAGATATTGAAGGCAGTTTAGCACATGTAACAATGCTTGAGAAATGCAGCATTCTTTCTGGAGATGAAGCGTCACAAATTAAAAAAGGCCTTCAAACACTGCTTGAAAAAGCTAAGAAGAAAGAATTAACATTTTCTGCTCAATATGAAGATATTCATTTGAATTTAGAAAAGCTATTAATTGATGAAATTGGTCCGGTTGGAGGTAAGCTTCATACGGGTCGAAGCCGTAATGATCAAGTTGCTACAGATATGCACTTATATTTAAAAAAGCATGTTCAGCAAATTGTAGGACTGATCGAAAATCTAGAAGATGTGCTGCTTACAAAAGCAGATCAGCATGTCGAAACTATTTTTCCAGGCTACACACATTTACAGCGCGCGCAGCCGGTTTCTTTTGCTCATCATCTAATGGCTTATGTTTCAATGTTTAAGCGTGATGCTGAGCGTTATGCGGAATCACTAAAGCGTATTGATTTATCTCCTTTAGGAGCAGGAGCTTTAGCTGGCACGACATTTCCAATTGATCGTCATTACAGCGCGGAGCTTCTAGGCTTTAATGGAATTTATCAAAACAGTATGGATGCTGTCAGCGACCGTGACTTTATTTTAGAGTTTTTAAGCAACAGTTCTATTTTAATGATGCATTTATCTCGTTTTTGTGAAGAGTTAATTTTATGGTCTAGTCAAGAGTTTCAATTTATTGAAATGGATGATACGTATGCAACTGGCAGCAGTATTATGCCTCAAAAGAAAAATCCTGATATGGCAGAGTTAATTCGTGGTAAAACAGGACGAGTATATGGTCATTTATTTAGCTTGTTGACTGTGTTAAAAGGCACGCCTTTAACATACAACAAAGACTTGCAAGAAGATAAAGAAGGCATGTTCGATACGGTTACAACGATTGAAGGCTGCTTAACAATCTTTGCTGGCATGATTGAAACAATGACAGTAAAAACAAATGTTATGGAAAAAGCTACGAAACAAGATTTTTCAAATGCAACGGAGTTAGCTGACTATCTTGCTGCAAAAGGTATGCCGTTTCGTGAAGCACATGAAGTGGTTGGGAAACTAGTTCTCGTTTGTATTCAGAAAAATATCTACCTAATGGATTTGCCGCTCGAGCAATATAAAGAAGCGTCAGATTTATTTGAGGAAGACATCTACCATGTATTAAGTCCAAAAACAGCTGTTAATCGCCGCAATAGCGCGGGAGGAACAGGGTTTGAACAAGTGAAAAAAGCAATTCAGCTAGCTAAAGATGAATTGCATGAAAAAGCTTCAATATAAAACAGTTTTCAAAACGTCCGCAGAAAATTCTGCGGGCGTTTTTTGATGTGAGATAAATGGTATAACTAGAGCAATTAAGAAGAAAATAGAAAAGATCATGTAAGGGATTATGAAATAAAGTTCACATTCGTAAAGAAAATAGAGTGAAAAAGGAGAAGTGACATATGAAAGACAAAAAACATCCGCAGCATGTATATGAATATGATTTTGAAGGAGAAAAAGAGACATCAAGACAGCTAATGGATTCTTATTCAAGCGGCGTTATTGGCGATGCTATGGCTTCTGTAGTTGAAAATCCAGAAGCACAGAGTGATAACGAACTATATGAATAACTACATGCATATACTGTATATAGACTAAGAAAAGCAGGATTATGCTGAGCTCTATCGAAAGGTAACGTCATAGTAAATCCGGTTTTCTAAAGGATTTGGTGTGGCGTTCTTTTTTCAGTTAATCACTGATATAAGAAAAGAGGGATAAAGGTGAAAATTGGAGTGCCGAAAGAAGTAAAAAATAATGAAAATCGCGTGGCTATTACTCCAGCTGGTGTTACAGCTTTAGTTAACGGTGGGCATGATGTATATATTGAAACACAGGCAGGAGAAGGCTCTGGATTCCATGATGAAGATTACACAAATGCAGGAGCTTCTATTGTAAATACTGCAAAAGAAGCATGGGATGCTGAAATGGTTATGAAAGTAAAAGAACCGATTTCAGAAGAATACGGATATTTTCGTGAAGGACTTATTTTGTTTACGTATTTACATTTGGCAGCTGAAGAAGCGTTAACGAAAGCATTGATTGATAAAAAGGTAGTGGGTATCGCTTATGAAACGGTACAGCTTCCAAATAAAAGCTTGCCTCTGTTAACGCCGATGAGCGAAGTTGCAGGAAGAATGTCTTCTCAAATTGGAGCTCAATTTTTAGAAAAAACCAAAGGTGGCAAAGGGATTTTGTTAAGTGGAGTGCCAGGCGTGCAAAGAGGAAAAGTAACAATTATTGGAGGAGGAGTAGCGGGAACCAACGCTGCTAAAATTGCGGTCGGATTAGGGGCTGATGTCACAATAATTGATTTAAACGCTGATCGCCTTCGCCAGCTGGATGATTTGTTTGGTAAAGAAGTGACAACATTAATGTCAAATCACTACAATATCGCACAATCTGTAAAAGAGTCAGATTTAGTGATAGGAGCGGTTCTCATACCGGGAGCTAAAGCGCCAAAGCTTGTCACCGAGGAAATGGTTCAAACGATGTCAAAAGGGTCAGTTGTGGTTGATATTGCCATTGACCAAGGCGGAATTTTTGAAACAACTGATCGTATTACTACTCACGATAACCCGACTTACTCGAAGCATGAGGTCTTGCATTATGCTGTTGCTAATATGCCAGGGGCTGTTCCCCGCACGTCGACCTTAGCGCTGACCAACGTAACGGTTCCTTATGCTCTGCAAATAGCAAATCAGGGATATAAAAAAGCGTGCTTAAAAAACCCTTCCCTTCTTCAAGGCATCAACACCCTAAATGGGTTTGTCACTTACGCGGCTGTTGCAGATGCACACGGTCTAACTTACGCTGATGCAACAACTTTATTAGAGCAAGCATAATAAGGCATGTTTTTGCGCAGTTTGTGATATGATAGCCGCGTATTCACTTGTTTTGTAACCAAAACAGACGGGTAGAATATAGAAAAGGTTAGTGTAAAAGGAGAGAATATATGATGCACGTTTCTTATCATGGACATTCTGTTGTTAAAATTGAAACAAAAGGAAAAACAATTTTAATTGACCCGTTTATCACTGGAAATGAATTAACAGATTTAAATGCTGAAGATGTAAAAGCAGATGTGATTTTACTGACTCATGGCCATAATGATCATGTAGGCGACACGGTGGAAATTGCTAAGCGCAGCGGTGCACTTGTTGTGGCAGTAGCAGAATTAGCTACATATCTTAGCTGGCAAGGCTTAAACGTACATCCAATGAGCATAGGCGGAGCCTATACATTTGATTTTGGTACGGTAAAATTGACACAAGCTTTCCACGGTTCAAGTTATACAGAAAATAATGAGAAAATTATTTATACAGGAATGCCGGCTGGTTTGCTTTTAACGATTGAAGGAAAGACAATTTATCATGCTGGAGATACGGCTTTATTTTCTGATTTAAAGTTAATTGGTCGCCATGAGCCTGACGTAGCATTTCTTCCAATTGGAGATAACTTTACAATGGGACCTGAAGATGCGGCTATCGCAGCGGAATGGGTGCAGGCAAAGCTTGTTGTGCCAATTCACTACAATACATTTCCTGTAATTAAGCAAGATCCTCATCAATTTGTTGAGTCTTTATCTGGTATTGAAGGAAAAGTATTAAAAGTTGGAGAAGGATTGGATCTTTAATCATAGAGGATGGGACAAAACGATTTCAGTTAAAGTTAAAAAAGAACGAGTAATCGATAATATCGATCACTCGTTCTTTTTTTATTGTTAAGGTGAACGTAGGTTTCACATTTGTTCATCTTTAGATTGAATCGATGCAGTTATGTCTTAATCTCTTTTTATTTGCAAAGAAACGTTCTGCTTTTTTTACTTTCCCGCATACGATAGTAATAATAAGGAGGGAGAGTTATGGAAAAAAATCGAGTTATTTTATCGCTTTTACTATGCGGAGTGATGCTTTACTATGCAATGCCGCACTTAGTGTTAACAACTGCGAGTTTGCAAGGGATTTTTAGTATAAGCTGGCTTACCTTTGCTCTTTTTGTAGCCGGAGGCAATTTGTCATCACTACTTTATGCACCGCGCCGTAAAAAGACAGGTATTCAAAAAAATAGTGCGAGAAAGCCTTTGCGTCAAAGAGGTTAGATTGAATCCATTTCACTTCCCCCGTATAATAAAAGAAAAGACATATGAAACGTAAAAACGTTTTAGAAGGGTGAAGTACACGTGGCGACAAAACATGAGCAAATTTTACAGTATATCGATTCGCTTCCAATTGGTGAAAAAATTTCAGTGCGCCAAATTGCCAAAGAACTGACTGTCAGTGAAGGCACGGCGTACCGAGCAATAAAAGATGCGGAAAATAAAGGATATGTTTCAACGATTGAACGAGTAGGGACTATTCGAATTGAACGAAAGAAGAAAGAAAACATTGAAAAGCTCACGTTTGCCGAAGTAGTAAACATTGTAGATGGACAAGTGCTGGGCGGACGTGAAGGTTTGCATAAAACGTTAAATAAGTTTGTTATTGGAGCGATGAAGCTTGATGCTATGATGAGGTATACCGAGGCCGGAAACCTTCTTATCGTAGGGAATCGAGTAAACGCTCATGAATTAGCCCTTGAAGCAGGCGCAGCCGTTTTAATTACGGGCGGCTTTGATACGGAAGAATGGGTTAAGAAGCTTGCGGATGATCTGAAGCTTCCTATTATTTCAACGAGCTATGATACATTTACAGTTGCAACGATGATTAATCGGGCTATTTATGATCAGCTGATAAAAAAAGAAATTGTGCTTGTAGAGGATATTTTAACACCCGTCTCTGAAGCGGTTAGCTTGCAGTTAACCGATACGATTGAAAAATGGCACGAATGTAACGATCAAACGCACCACAGTCGTTTTCCTGTAGTAGATCAGCATATGAAAGTTCATGGTATGGTTACCTCAAAAGATGTTATTGGATATGATCTTTCCACTTCGATTGAAAAAGTGATGACGAAAAATCCGATGACCGTTCACGGGAAAACATCGGTCGCTTCTTCCGCTCATATGATGGTATGGGAAGGGATTGAAGTGCTGCCTGTAGTGGACGATTACCATCGACTAGAAGGCATTATCAGCCGTCAAGATGTCTTAAAAGCGCTGCAAATGATTCAGCGTCAACCACAGGTAGGAGAAACCATTGATGACATTGTAACGAATCAATTTATGGACGTACAAGAGACAAAGGAAGCACCTGTCTATCGCTGTGAAGTAACGCCACAAATGACAAATTATATGGGAACTATTTCATACGGAGTTTTTACTACTATTGTGACGGAAGCTGCTAATCGTGTTCTGCGCTTATATAAAAAAGGTGATTTGGTTATTGAAAACATTACCGTTTATTTTATTAAACCGGTTCAAATTGAAAGTGTAATTGAAATTCGCCCTAAGCTATTAGAACTAGGTCGGAAGTTTGCTAAATTAGATGTAGAAGTCTACAACGCCGGAGTTGTAGTAGGAAAAGCGATGATGATGGCTCAGTTATTGGACAGAGTATAAAAAAAGAAGCTGGGACAAAAGTATGTTAGACGAAGTGAAAAACGAACCATTTATCAACCATGTTGATGAGTGGTTCGTTTTTTTTTGTTAGGGTAAACGTAGGTTTCACCTGTTTAGATTCTTCTAGCCGTTGATTGGAGGGCAAGACGAAGACTCCAGCGGAAAGCGAAGTCTTGCACGGAAATCAACGGCGGTGTCTCAAGCGGTTCAGCTCATGTCTCCCATTTGTTCGTCTTTAGATTGGATTCCTCTCGTTATGCCTCAGCCTTTTTTACATTTGATCTGCTTCTTTTATTGCATAAGGCTGATAGTACTTATAAGCTTTGACACCTGCTATTATGCTACCTGAACCGAATAATACAAATAATATGCCGATGATAAGCGAAAGGTTTGTTTCGTAAATAAACCATTGATTGATCCCAAAAAATAATACAAAAGAGCCAAGACAAATACTCGACTTAGCGGAAATCCACTTTCGTTCCATTGGGCGTTTTGAACGTACGTATTTTACTTTTAAATACATGTAGAAAACAAAGGACACAACGATTAAAATCATAAAAAATGGCACAGACGCCCCTCCAGTCCGGTGTATTTCTATCCGTAATGTTTCTAGATGCTAGTAATGCGTAGTGTTGAAAGTGTTTACAGTAGTATCTATTATTTTACAGGTCAATAACAGAAAATTCTACTATTGATTGATTCTTCTTTTAAAAAGGAGAAGAGATATGATTTAATAAAGATTATGGATACAGCGCTGGGGAAATATAAGTGCATGTGGTACGTACATAAAACAAGAACAGTATTGACAGGAGAGAGAAAATGAAAGCACAAATATTAGAAGCTATTAAGCAGTTTGACACCATCATTATTCACAGGCACATTCGTCCAGATCCAGATGCATACGGATCTCAGTGCGGATTAGCGGAATTGTTAAAAACATCTTTTCCGGAGAAGAAGGTATACGTAACGGGAGAAGAAGCGGAGTCGTTAAAATTTTTATACCGTATGGATGATATCGCCGATGACACCTATGAAGATGCGCTTGTCATCGTTTGTGATACGGCGAATGAAGCGCGTGTATCAGATCAGCGCTACGCAAGTGGAAAAATGATCATTAAAATCGATCACCATCCGAATCAAACTCCTTACGGTGATTTACTTTGGGTTGAGACGTCTGCTTCTTCAACAAGTGAAATGATTTATGAATTTTACTTGGAAGGAAAAGAAAAGGGGTTAGCTCTTAATGATGAAGGAGCAAAGTTAATTTTCACTGGTATTGTCGGTGATACGGGCCGATTTTTATTTCCAAATACAAAGCCGAAAACGTTTTGCTATGCAAGTGAATTGATTCAATATGGCTTCAATTTTAAGGATGTATATGATCAGCTATACAAAACAAAAGAAAACGTCGCTCACTTACATGGATATGTGCTGCAAAACTTCACGATGTCTCCAGCGGGAGTTGCTCACATGAAAATTCCGAATGAAATTCTTCGCAAATATGATGTGACACCTGCTGATGCCTCTCAGCTAGTCGGCTCGTTAGGACAAATTGATGGAGTGAAAACGTGGGTATTTTTTGTAGAAGAAGAAAATCAGATTCGGGTCCGCCTGCGTTCAAAAGAGCTTGTGATTAATACAATTGCTAGAAAATACAACGGAGGAGGCCATCCTCTTGCGTCCGGCGCTTCCATTGACTCATGGGAAGAAGTAGAGCCTTTACTACTTGATTTAGAAGAGCTCTGCAGTCAGGAGTAATCTGTAAAATAAGCCGTTGATTTTAAATCAGCGGCTTTTTATAGTACTTTTTCCATCTTTTTAATTCGAACTTCAATCGAAAGCGTTGTATAAAAATAAATTTGATGAACTTCAACTTCATAAATCGTTTTATCGAATTCGTATTTTTTGTTTTCAATTGCTTTTTTTAAGATATCCCTGCTTCGATACGCACTTTCAATATCTTGGGCAATTAAGTGCTGCGCTTCTTCGTCGACGCTTTTTTGAATATTGTATTCCACCACAGAGTTTACTTTATAACGATGGCCGTTCACTAATTTTACTTTCACATTTTGAATAATCAAATGCTGCTTCATTTCCTTGTTTAATGCTTTTACATCTTCTTGCCATGCGCTAATTTGCAAATTTGCTTTTTTTAGCTTATCATTAGCAATTCGAATCTCCTCTAGCTCTCTATCTCTTGAAACGCCGTAAATTGTTAAAAACACTCCCCAGCTGACAATTGCTCCAATGACAATACCGGCAAAAAAACGCTGCCAGTCGGAGCGCTTGAACATTCGCTCGCTGGGTACTCTCATACAAAGTGCTCCTGCGTTAACCACTTGATGATCAGAGCCCCGGTCTGAGCTCCTCCCATAGCGGATAGAATTAAAAGAATTTGTTTGAATACATCTTTTGTCGCTCCTTCAAAGAGTCCTCGCTCAAAGCTGTAAAACGTATCAAATGTTCCTCCGATGGCTCCGACAATTGCCCAGATTTTTAAGCTATTGCTGAGGGTATGCATAACGTACAGGGGAGATTTTCCAATTAAGAACCCCGCAAATGCTCCGATTAATGAACCGCCTAAAATAATACCTAATGAAGTAAAGTAACTCCAAATGAAAAGAGACATAAAAGGCTCTTTTGTCATGACGCGTCCTCCTTTACTATTTTATTGATAACTCATGCTTCCTACATATATATGGACAAACGTTCAGAGTTATGTAATTTGTCTACGCCCGCAACAAAATTTATAATGAGAATAAAGAATTAAAGAAAGGTGGGAAGTCCTGTGCCTTTTGTTCACTTACAGCTTCAAAGTTCTTATAGCTTACTAAGCAGTTCTGTTCGTATTCATGAACTTGTAGAAACAGCTAAAAAAATGAACTATGAAGCGATTGCTTTGACCGATGAAAATGTAATGTACGGAGTCATTCCTTTTTATAAAGCCTGCGTGAAAGCGGGGATTAAGCCGATTATTGGGCTTACACTATCAATTTTGGAACATGAAGAAAGCGAGCAAGCGTATCCTTTAGTTTTGCTAGCAGAAAATGATAAAGGCTATGAAAATCTATTAAAACTAAGCAGTTTAGTTCAAACAAAGGAAAAACACGGTGTAAAGAAAAAATGGCTCCAGCATTATAGCAGCGGGCTGATTGCTATTACACCTGGCGTAAGGGGAGAAGTAGAAACTCTGCTAGCAGAAAACCAGCTTCAAGATGCAAAGCGAGTGCTTCAATTCTTTAAAAAAGTATATTCTCAGTCTTTGTATATATCTATACAGCGCCACGGACAGGATGAAGCTTTGATAAATCAGCAGTTAACGGAGCTTGCTGCTGAAGAAAATGTCCCGCTCGTAGCAACGAATCAAGTGAAATATTTAAAACAAGAAGATCGGGACGCATATGATTGCTTAGCGGCTATTCGAGACGGAGAGAAATTACATAGCGGTGAACAGGTGCAAGAAGAAAGCAGCGAGTACTATTTCAAATCACCTCATGAAATGGAAGTTCTCTTTCATGATCAGCATTTTTTAATAGAAGAAAGTATAAAAATCGCAAGACGATGCGAGCTTAAAATTTCTCTAGGCGTCATGTCTATTCCAAAATACCCTGTTCCTCCGTCCGTTACATCATCAACCTACTTACGCACTCTTTGCGAGAAAGGACTGCAAGAAAGAGTTCAAGTGATCACGGAACAATACCAGAAACGCTTAGATTATGAGCTGAACATTATTGAAAGTATGCGCTTTAGCGATTACTTCCTTATCGTGTGGGATTTTATGAATTATGCTCATGAACATGGTATTTTAACAGGTCCAGGTCGTGGCTCAGCGGCGGGCTCACTAGTTTCATACGCCTTACGAATTACAAATGTTGATCCAATTCAGCATCAGCTTCTCTTTGAGCGCTTTTTAAATCCTGAACGTATTTCGATGCCTGATATTGATATCGATTTTCCTGATAATAAACGGGATCAAGTCATTCAGTATGTGGCTCAAAAATATGGAGCGCTGCATGTAGCTCAAATTATTACATTTGGAACATTAGCGGCTAAAGCAGCCGTACGTGATGTAGGAAGAGTGATGGGATTTGATCAAGAGGCGTTAAATAAAATGTCTAAAGCGATTCCAACTAAACCAGGTACAACGTTAAAAAGCGCTCTTCGTGATTCAAGAGTTCTTCAAACTTATTTAGCAGAAAATGAAGCCAGAAAGCAATGGTATAACATTGCCATGAAGATAGAAGGACTGCCAAGGCATACTTCCACACACGCAGCAGGCGTTGTGATCAGTGAGAAGCCGCTGACGCAATCTATAGCTGTACAAGAAGGACATGATGATGTATATCTGACTCAATATCCAATGGAAGCTCTGCAAGACGTTGGGCTTTTGAAAATGGACTTTTTAGGTTTGCGTAACTTAACCATTTTAGATCACATTTTAAAGAAAATTGAGCGGGACATGAGCCAAAAGCTGTCACTGTCTCGTATTCCATTTAACGATCAGAAAACTTTTGAACTGCTGAGCAAAGGAGATACGACAGGGATTTTTCAGCTAGAGTCAGATGGAATGAGAAGGGTTCTTCAGCAATTAAAACCTACAGAGCTAGAAGATATTGTAGCAGTTAACGCGCTGTATAGACCCGGTCCGATGGAAAATATTCCAACTTATATTAAGCGCAAGCACGGAGTGGAGAGCGTCATATATGACCATCCCACGCTTCAAGGCATTTTACAATCCACCCATGGCGTTATCGTGTATCAGGAGCAAATTATGCAGATTGCTTCAAAGATGGCCGGTTTTTCTCTTGGAGAAGCAGATTTATTGAGAAGAGCAGTTAGTAAAAAAGAACGATCCGTGCTTGATCGTGAACGAGCACATTTTGTTCAAGGAAGCGAGAAGAAAGGATATGACCTATCCGTTGCTAATCGGGTCTATGACCTTATTGTGCGCTTTGCTGATTATGGCTTCAACCGGAGCCATGCCGTTGCTTACAGTATGGTGGCCTATCAGTTAGCTTATTTAAAAACACATTATCCGCTACAGTTCTTTTCAGCGTTGTTAACGAGCGTTATTGGAAACGAAGGGAAAATTGCTCAATATATTAATGAACTCAAAAGAAAAAAAATACAAGTTCTCCCACCTTCTATTAACAAGAGCATGTATTCGTTTAATGTAGAAGGTGAAAGAATAAGATATAGCCTTGCAGCGATTAAACATATTGGTGCGGCAGCTATGCAGGAAATAACAGAAGAGAGAAAGAAAAAAAGATTTGAAGACTTATTTGATTTTTGTGCACGTGTTTCACCAAAAGCCGTGAATAAAAAAGCGCTTGAAGCTTTGATTTTGTCCGGAGGCTTTGATGAATTTGGAGAAAATCGAGCAACTTTATTAGCAACCATTGATGTAGCATTTGAACATGCAAGCTTGGTGCTCCCTGATGATGACTTTGGATTTGGAGCTGAATTTTCGTTAAAGCCTAAATATATGGAAAAAGAGGAACTGAAAATAGAAGATCGGCTTCAGTATGAAAAAGATATGCTAGGTTTTTATTTATCAAGCCACCCTGCTTCTCAGTATGAAGCACTGAATTCCTTTTATTCTGTTGTTTCTCTTCACGATATGAAAGAACACGCTTCAGGAAAAGCGGTCTCTCTTTTAGTATTTGTGTTGGAAATTCGCGTCATTCGCACGAAAAAAGGAGAGCAAATGGCCTTTTTGCGCATTACGGATGAAAGTGGAGAAGGAGAAGTTGTTGCGTTTCCCCGCGTATTTGAGCAGAATCGTCTGCTGTTTGAACAAGGTAAGGTTTTACTGATACATGGAAAGATAGATGAAAGAAATGGGCAGCAGCAAATTGTTTGTCAACGTGCTGAAGCTGCTAGCGAAGCGGTTCAAAAATTACCGTCAGAAGAATTGTACTTACGTATAGAAACAAAGCAAGGTACGGAAAAGCTGCTTCATACTATTTATCAGCATTTTCAGTCTCATAGAGGGAAAATCCCCGTGAAAATTTATTATGAGGCAGAACGTCAATTGGTCAAGCTTCCTGTTCACTATTCTGTTGAACGAAGCGATGAGTTGATCAAAACGTTAAAAGCAATGCTTGGAGAGAAGCACGTTGTGTTCAAGAAGATATAGTCTTTACAGATTTCATGTGATGTTATATGGTAAAATAGTTAAAAAAGTGGTCTGACCACCGTTTTTTTATAAAATATACGAATTAGATGCGTTTTTCTTGAAATGAAATGCAATTGGATTTATAACATCATATGAGTGTGGGAAAGAACATGGTTCAGGCACAGTATTTGTTATCATTTTGTTTATTGGGAGTGAAATTCATTGTCTTTACGTGAAGAAGCATTGCATATGCACCGCATTAACAAAGGTAAACTAGAATCAAAGTCCAAAATTCCTGTTCGAAACGCAGAGGATTTAAGCCTTGCTTATTCCCCTGGTGTAGCAGAACCTTGCAAAGAAATATATGATGATGTAAACAATGTATATGAATATACGATGAAAGGAAATATGGTAGCTGTTGTATCTGATGGCACTGCCGTATTGGGCTTGGGCAATATAGGCCCTGAAGCTGCTCTGCCAGTAATGGAAGGGAAAGCGGTCCTTTTTAAAAGTTTTGCCGGCGTAGATGCATTCCCAATTTGTTTAAACACGACAGATGTGGACAAAATTATAGAAACTGTTAAATTGCTAGAACCAACTTTTGGAGGCGTTAATTTAGAAGATATTGCGGCTCCTAACTGTTTTGAAATTGAAGAGCGGTTGAAAAAGGAAACAAATATCCCGGTTTTTCATGATGATCAGCATGGGACGGCTATTGTTACGGTAGCGGGTCTTCTTAATGCCCTGAAGCTGACAGGAAGAAAAATGTCACAAATCAAAGTAGTAGCGAATGGAGCAGGAGCTGCTGGTATTGCTATTATTAAATTATTATACAGCTATGGAGTGCGCGATATTATTATGTGTGATTCCAAAGGAACGATTTATGACAAGCGTCCTCACGGCATGAACCGTATAAAAGATGAAGTTGCAGCCTATACAAATCGAAGCAAAGTAGAAGGTACGTTAGCCGATGCGTTAGAAGAAGCTGATGTATTTATTGGAGTTTCGGTTGAAGGAGCACTCACATCGGAAATGATTGGAAAGATGAATCCAGACCCAATCATTTTTGCAATGGCAAATCCAGTGCCTGAAATTATGCCAGAAGAAGCTAAAAAAGCTGGCGCGAAAGTAATCGGCACCGGACGTTCAGATTTTCCTAATCAAGTGAACAATGTCTTAGCGTTTCCGGGGATATTCCGAGGTGCACTGGATGTGCGTGCTACTCATATTAATGAAAAAATGAAAATGGCTGCAGTTGAGGCCATTGCTAATTTAATTACGGAAGAGGACTTGAATACAGACTATGTGATTCCAGGGCCATTTGATGCACGAGTGGCTCCGGCAGTAGCCGCAGCTGTTGCAAAAGCAGCTATGGAAACAGGCGTTGCCCGAATAAAAGTAAAGCCAGAAGCCGTAGCTGAAAATACACGCCGTTTAGCGATTATTGAATAAGGTTACATCAACTGTTCTTTGACAGGCATGATGCTTCAAGCATGCCTGTTAAAGTAATGTAAAGTGAGTGGTAATAAACTTGAAGAATGAACGTTCAAAAGTATATGTAGAAATTCTAAAACAAATTCGCCAGCTAATGGAAGATGATCGTTTAACTACGGGTGATAAAATTCCGTCAGAACGAGAGCTTTCTGAACGGTTAGGCGCAGGACGTTCTTCCGTTCGAGAAGCGCTCAGAGCGTTAGAGCTAATTGGATTGATTGAAACTAGAAGAGGTGAAGGTACGTTTATTAAAGAAGTGGGAGATCATCAATTTATTGATTTATTAGCTACTTTTTTAATACAAGACGGCAAAACAAAGTCAGACTTAATTCAGACGAGATATATTCTGGAAAAAAGCTGTTTGTTTTCTGTTTTAGCGGAACAGAACAAAATCAATGTTTCAAAAGTAATTCAAAAGCAGAATGACGATCGCTTAAAGAACTTGTTTGACTATTTGTTTTCTTTGCAGCCTAATCGGCTATTGCACCGAATTTGGCTGATTATTTGCCGTTTTTCTCAAACCTTTCAACAAAACTCAGCGCCAAGCGACACTCTTATAAATGAATTAGTAGAGGCGCTAGTTAAAAAAGATGAAGCAGCTGTATTAAATCTTCACCATCAGTGCTACAAACAAGTGTGAAAGAAGGAATTTGTCGAAAGAGACATGCCATCTTTCTACACAAAATCAAACCGTCATCTAGTAAAGTAAATAGCAACTAATAAAGTGAAGCGAATAATTCATCCAATTTTTTCTTATATGTCGCTTGTTTTTGCGTTTGAGACGGGCTTTCATAACGTGTAAAGTAGAAGAAGAGGAAGAAGAAAGGTTCTTATGTTAAAGAAAAGAACCAAAAGGAGGTTACACCTTGTTACGAGATTTATTTACAAAAAACACAAAAACTCCAAAAAAACGAAAATATGCTACGATTCCTTCTGAGCATATGAGACAAGATGTACCTGAAGGGATTATGACCAAGTGTAAAAAGTGTAAGAAAATCATGTATACAAAAGAGTTAAATAAAAACTTAAAAGTATGCTTAAACTGTGGATATCACCATCAAATGACAGCACCAGAGCGTATTGAAAGCTTGATTGACAGCGGTACGTTTGTTGAATACGACAAAGATATGACGTCAGAAAATCCTCTTGGATTCCCGGACTATCTTGAAAAGCTCGAAAAAGATCGTGAGAAAACTAATTTAAGTGAAGCGATTGTTACGGGTGAAGGAGATATTGAAGGAATTAAAGTAGTGGTTGCTGTTATGGATTCACACTTCCGTATGGGAAGCATGGGTTCTGTAGTAGGTGAGAAAATTACTCGCGCCATTGAAAAAGCAAAGGAAATGCATGTCCCATTCCTTATTTTTACAGCTTCAGGCGGTGCACGTATGCAAGAAGGTGTTCTGAGCTTGATGCAAATGGCTAAAACTAGCGCAGCCCTTAAAATGTTCAGTGACGAAGGCGGCTTAATCATTTCGATCATGACACATCCTACTACAGGAGGAGTGTCAGCAAGCTTTGCTTCGCTAGGCGATTATAATTTAGCCGAGCCGGGCGCGTTAATTGGCTTTGCTGGAAGACGTATTATTGAACAAACAATTAGAGAAGAGCTTCCAGAAGATTTTCAGACGTCTGAATTTCTGTTGAAGCATGGTCAATTAGATGGAGTTATTGACCGTCACGATTTAAAAGACACGTTAACAACTATTTTAGATATACACGTAGCAGGAGGTGACATCGAGTGGTAAGTGAATTAGAGTTTGAACGTCCAATTGTTGAGTTACGCGACAAGATTGCAGAACTGAAAGAGTTTGCTAAAAATACAGAAGTGGATTTATCTAGCGAAATTGATAAGTTGGAAAAGCGCTTAGAAAAAGTAGAAAACGATATTTACAATCATCTAAGCCCGTGGAACCGTGTTCAAATTGCTCGTCATCCTGAGCGTCCTACAACACTCGATTATATTACTCGCTTGTTTACAAACTTTTTAGAGTGTCATGGAGATCGCTTTTATGGAGATGATGAAGCAATCGTAGGAGGAATTGCCAAGTTTAATGGCGTGCCTGTTACCGTGATTGGACATCAGAGAGGTAAAGATACGAAAGAAAATATTCGCCGTAATTTTGGTATGCCTCATCCTGAAGGCTACCGTAAAGCACTGCGTCTAATGAAGCAAGCGGAGAAATTTAACCGCCCAATTATTTGCTTTATTGATACAAAAGGAGCTTATCCAGGAAAAGCGGCAGAAGAACGCGGACAAAGCGAAGCTATTGCGAAAAATCTTTTCGAAATGGCTGGCTTAACTGTACCTGTTATTTGTATTGTCATTGGAGAAGGAGGAAGCGGAGGAGCCTTGGCATTAGGTTTAGGAAATCACCTTCATATGCTTGAGAACTCGACGTATTCAGTTATTTCTCCAGAAGGAGCGGCTGCCATTCTTTGGAAAGATTCTTCTCTTGCTAAAAAAGCTGCTGAAACGATGAAGATTACAGCACCGGATTTGAAAGAACTGGGTATTGTAGATGAAATGGTTTCAGAGGTAAAAGGCGGAGCTCATCGAGATATCGATGCACAAGCTGGATACATGGAAAGCATTATTAAGAAGTCATTAAAAGAACTGATGAATTTATCAAAAGAAGAGCTAGTGGAAGAGCGTTATTTAAAATACAAAAAAATCGGACAATTTGCAGCTGAAAACGATGCCATTACTATAAAATAAAGAAACGTGCACTCTTGAAAAATAAGGGTGCGCGTTTTTGTGCGGTTTGTATAGCCCTTCTCTATTGTGTTTACAAGTTCTTCGTGGTATTTTATAGACAGCAAAAACCTTTAAGTAAAAGTAGAAAAAGAGTGTTTTTTAAAAAATTCCTATGGTTATTAGCAGCTGTGCGAGCGTTTGTCTTTTCTCTAAAACGTGAGATATATAAGACAAATCAGGCAGCAAGTATTGCTGTATGAATTGCAGGGAATAGTAAAACAAGAAGCAAACGATGAAGAAATTCATCGTTAAAGTGCTGTGTATTTGTTTGCTATTTGATTCAGCGCTATGTAGGTATTTCATAAGTTACACGTAAAGCAAGGTGAACAGGTTAAGGCAACAAAATATTTGTTCACAGCCTGCTTGTAAAAGGTTAGTAAAGGAAATAGCTGTTTGCTCTACCTAAAGAGTAAATAGTAAATATATAGGAGGAAATTTGAATGCGTAAAACTAAAATTGTATGTACTATTGGACCAGCGAGTGAAAGTGTAGAAAAATTAGTTGAACTAATTAACTCAGGCTTAAACGTTTGTCGCCTAAACTTCTCTCACGGTGACTTTGAAGAGCATGGTGCACGTATCGTTAACATTCGTGAAGCTGCGAAACAAACAGGTAAAACAGTAGGTATCTTACTTGATACAAAAGGACCTGAAATTCGTACAAACACAATGGAAAATGGTGCAATTGAGTTAGAAGAAGGCGCTGAAATCATTGTTTCTATGACAGAAGTAGTGGGAACAACTGAAAAATTCTCAATTACATATCCAGGTCTAATTGATGACGTACACGTAGGATCAAAAATCCTTTTAGATGACGGTTTAATCGGTCTTGAAGTACTAGACATCAATAAAACTGATGGTGAAATCAAAACGAAAGTACTTAACCCTGGTACATTAAAAAATAAAAAAGGTGTAAACGTGCCAAACGTAAGTGTAAACCTTCCTGGTATCACTGAAAAAGATGCAAACGATATTGTATTTGGTATCGAACAAGGCATTGATTTTATCGCTGCTTCTTTTGTGCGTCGTGCATCTGATGTATTAGAAATTCGTGAACTACTAGAAAAACACAATGCAGCTCACATTCAAATCATCTCAAAAATCGAAAACCAAGAAGGCGTAGATAACATCAAAGAAATCCTTGAAGTTTCAGACGGCTTAATGGTTGCTCGTGGTGACTTAGGAGTAGAAATTCCTGCTGAAGAAGTACCATTAGTACAAAAAGATCTAATCAAACAATGTAATGCACTTGGCAAACCAGTTATTACAGCTACACAAATGCTTGATTCAATGCAACGCAACCCGCGCCCGACTCGTGCGGAAGCAAGTGACGTTGCCAATGCTATTTTTGATGGTACAGATGCAATTATGTTATCTGGTGAAACAGCTGCGGGTTCTTACCCAGTTGAAGCTGTACAAACAATGCATTCAATCGCTTCTCGTGCTGAGCAAGCTCTAAACTACTCTGAGATTTTACAACAGCGCAGCAAGCAAGTTGGCCCATCTATTACAGATGCAATCGGACAATCTGTTGTACACACAGCGCTTAACTTAAACGCTAGTGCAATCGTAGCGCCAACAGAAAGTGGTTATACAGCGAAAATCGTTTCTAAATATCGTCCGCAATCTCCAATCGTAGCTGTTGCAGCAAACGATTCTGTTGCACGTCGTCTTTCTCTAGTATGGGGTGTTACACCAGTTGTTGGTGAGCGCGTAAGTACAATTGACGATATGTTAGATCACGCTGTAAATGACGCAGTAAAAACAGGCGTTGTAGCACACGGTGATTTAGTTGTTATTACTGCTGGTGTTCCAGTTGGAGAATCAGGTGCAACGAACTTAATGAAAGTTCAAGTTGTAGGTGACGTTCTGGCTAAAGGACAAGGAATTGGTCGTAAAGCAGCAGTTGGTAAAGTAGTTATTGCTAAAACTGCTGAAGAAGCAAATGCAAAAATGACTGAAGGTGCTATCCTTGTTACAAACAGCACAGATCGCGATATGATCAGTGCAATCGAAAAAGCAGGGGCTCTTATTACGGAAGAAGGCGGTCTAACAAGCCATGCAGCTGTAGTAGGATTAAACTTAAGCATTCCTGTCATTGTAGGTGTAGAAAACGCAACAAGCGTATTCTCAGAAGATCAAGATATTACAGTTGATGCTTCACGTGGTGTTGTATACAACGGACACGCAAGCGTACTGTAAGAAACACGTAGATGATTGAAAAAAAGAGAAGGGGAAATCCTTCTCTTTTTGTTTAGGCAATTCAATAAGCGAAGAGGTGATGATGGTGAGGAAGCTTCTTCCGCTCCTTCTTATTGTACCTGCTGTTGAGGTGATGATTTTGATTTATTCAAGTCATCTCATTGGTGTAATGTCAACATTTTTACTGATTATTGCTACCAGTTTTATTGGTGCGTTTCTAGCGAAAAAACAAGGAACATCTCTTTTTCAAAAAGCACAGCGTCAGATGAGCCAAGGACATGTTCCAAGCGGTGAAATCCTTGATGGTATGTGTGTACTATTTGGCGGTTTGTTTCTACTGTTTCCAGGCTTCTTGACAGATGTTGTAGGCTTTATCTTTTTACTGCCGTTTACACGCAAAATCGTTAAGCCTTTCCTTTTAACGTGGCTAAGAAGATTTTTTCAAGGACGTAATCGAATGACGATTATTCGTTAACTAGAAAGTGTGTGAAAGAAGCTTCTTTCACACACTTTTTCATTTTCCTATAATAAACTGCCACGTTTCTTTAAAAACTCCCGTTGTATGAAGTGTTTTTAGAATAACAAGAATAACAGGGCCAACTATTAATCCAAAAAATCCAATCAATTGATATCCTACAAATAAAGAAATTAATGTAGCAAGAGGGTCAAGACCAATGCTCGATGACAGAATCTTGGGCTCCATAATTTGTCGCTGCACAAGTACTACAGCATATAGTACCGAAAGTCCTACAGCAAATGACACATTATCTGTTGCAAACGCATAAATCATCCAAGGAACAAAAACCAGTCCTGTTCCGAGGTAAGGAAGAATATCTACTAAGCCGATTAATAAAGCGACTGTAATAGCATAATCAACCTTAAGAACAAGTAAACCAAAAAGAACGATGATGGTGGTAATCGAAATAAGCGTAAGCTGAGCTTTAATAAAACCAAACAGTGCATTTTTAAGCTCCATAACAACTGTCTGTCCATTTTCTCTTACTTTTTTAGGAATAAACACGCTGCTTTTAGCCATCAGCTTGTACCAATCTTTACTAATAAAAAAAGTAGCCAGCAATGAAAAAATAATCACAGTAGCTGCATTAGGCAATACGGATAAAAATACTGGGATGCTTTGCAATACATTTTGCAGAAAATCGCCCACCGTTTGAGCGATATGGTTGCCTACCCCTTTAATGTTCGATAAAATAGTTGCTTGCTGACCGGTATTTAAGTTATTAAACATAGAAGTAATGCGTTCATAAAACGGAAGTATTTGTTCTGTAGCAATATTTTCAATAAATATGACCACTTCTTTGAAATTTGTGGGAACAACTTTCGCTAAATACGTACTTCCTGCAATAATCTCTGTGATAAGTAACGTAATAAGTCCAGCCAAAAGAGAGAAGATAAGAACCATTGACAGTAAAACAGCTAAGTAGCGTGGTAAGCGCAGCTTTAATTCAAATAGATTAACCATAGGATTTATAAAAAAAGCGATGCAGCAGGCGATAATAAATGGATAGAGGAGAGAAGAGACATAATAACTAAGAAATACAGCTGCTGCAATAATTACCAACACACAAGCTAAGCGAAATAGGCGATGTAAATGAAGCTTGTACACAATAAATAGAGGCCTCCTTGTAAACGATAGTCAACAAAAGAAAAAGCTACTCATAAAATAGTTACGTAATACGCTTTAGAATTATCACAATAAAAAAAGAAAGGATGAGTAAAATGTTTTCACAACCGATGCTTTTTTTAGCTGTTTTACTCGTAATTGGATTAGTGGCTAAAAATCAATCATTAATCATTGCAGTTGCATTTTTACTTATTTTAAAATTAATCGGGTTAGACAGTAAGGTTTTTCCGTTTCTACAATCAAAAGGAATTAATATTGGGGTAACGGTGATTACAATTGCCGTTCTTGTGCCAATTGCAACAGGAGACATAGGGTTTAAACAATTAGGAGAAGCTGTGAAATCTTCTTATGCCTGGATTGCTCTAGGAGCCGGCATTGCTGTAGCAATTATTGCCAAATATGGGCTTACGCTCTTGGAAGATGATCCGCATATTACGACCGCTTTAGTTTTTGGCACAATTCTTGCTGTGGCGCTGTTTCAAGGGGTAGCAGTAGGTCCGTTAATCGGTGCTGGAATTGCTTATTTATTTATGAAATTAACTGAACTTTTTTCGTAGAAATTTTTGTATAATAATAATTTTTTTAAAATTTCTTCTCTCTTTTGATTCACAAAAGTCAGATAATTGTTTATAATATATTTTGAGGCCGCATCTTTTTACATACAATTGTATGTTTTACCTATAGGGCTGTAACAAAGCAATGACACATGCAGATGTTTTAATTTTGTGTGTTATTGAAACAAATGGAAATGTAAGCATTTTCTTTACGTGGGGTGAAGGAATGTTCTTCCAAGATATATATTCAAAAGAGGCGCTTCGTATATCATTTAATGTCTAGTTGAGCAGAAGCTCAATTTTGTTTTTCACGTTTTACACAGAAAGGTATGGGGAATTTTTTCTGTAAAGGAGTGGAGATTTATGACAGCAACTCGAGGTCTAGAAGGGGTAGTCGCTACAACGTCAGCAGTAAGTTCAATTATTGATGACACTTTAACATATCAAGGCTACAATATTGATGATTTAGCGAATTATGCAACATTTGAAGAAGTGGTGTATTTACTATGGCACGGAAAATTACCTAATAAAGAAGAATTATCTGTGTTTTCTAGATTACTAGCAGAAAACGCTAAATTACCCCAAGAAGTCTTAAATCATTTCAAAACTTATCCAATTCAAGATGTTCATCCAATGGCAGCTTTAAGAACAGTCGTATCACTATTGGGGTTGTACGATCCTGAAGCTGATTTAATGGATGAAGAAGCAAATTATCGCAAAGCTGTTCGTTTGCAAGCACAATTACCAACAGTGGTGACGGCTTTTTCAAGAGTTCGCAACGGATTAGAGCCAATTGAGCCAAACGAAAATTATAGCATTGCCGCTAACTTTTTATATATGTTAACCGGCGAAGAGCCAACTGATATCCAAGTAGAAGCGTTTGATAAAGCACTTGTCTTACACGCTGACCATGAGCTAAATGCTTCAACTTTTACAGCGCGTGTCTGTGTGGCAACGTTATCCGATATTTATTCAGGGATTACAGCCGCTATTGGGGCGTTAAAGGGTCCTCTTCACGGGGGAGCGAATGAAGCTGTTATGAAAATGTTGTCTGACATTCAAACAGTTGAAAACGCAGAACCTTACATTCGCGAAAAGCTCGCGAAAAAAGAAAAGATTATGGGATTTGGACATCGTGTGTATCAGCAGGGTGATCCTCGTGCCAAGCACTTGAAAGAAATGTCTGAAAAACTTACAAAACAAGCAGGAGATACAACGCTATACGATATGTCAGTGAAAATTGAGGAAATCGTAACAGGCGAGAAGAAGCTTCCGCCAAACGTTGATTTCTATTCAGCTTCTGTATACCACAGCTTAGGTATTGATCACGATTTATTTACTCCGATTTTTGCCGTAAGCCGCGTATCAGGATGGATTGCTCACATTTTAGAGCAGTATTCAAACAATCGTTTGATTCGTCCAAGAGCTGATTATATCGGTCCTGGAAAACAAACGTACATTCCGCTTGAAGAGCGCAGCTAAACAATGTGACGAAGGTGCTCACGTTCGTTGAGCACTTTTCCATAAGTGAAAGTAGACAATTTTTTAAGGAGGTCATTCTCATGACAAAAGGTGAACAAATTTCTGTAGCAAACGGCGTTTTAAACGTACCAAATAACCCAATTATTCCATTTATCGAAGGTGACGGAATTGGTCCGGATATCTGGGCAGCAGCTTCCCGCGTATTAGAAGCAGCAGTTGCAAAAGCATACAATGGTGAAAAAGAAATCGTTTGGAAAGAAGTATTAGCAGGTGAAAAAGCATTTAATCAAACTGGCGAATGGTTACCGGAAGAAACGTTAGATGCAATTCGCGAATACATAATTGCAATCAAAGGACCATTAACGACACCAGTAGGCGGTGGAATTCGTTCTCTAAACGTGGCATTGCGTCAAGAATTAGACTTATTCACATGCTTACGTCCTGTTCGCTACTTTGACGGCGTACCTTCTCCAATTAAGCGCCCAGAAGATACAGATATGGTTATCTTCCGTGAAAATACTGAAGATATTTATGCTGGTATTGAATATGCGAAGGGTTCTGAAGAAGTACAAAAACTTGTTTCATTCCTACAAACGGAATTAGGCGTAAATAAAATCCGTTTCCCTGAAACTTCTGGATTAGGTATTAAGCCTATTTCTTCTGAAGGAACAGAGCGTCTTGTGCGTGCAGCAATCAACTATGCGATTGAACAGGGCCGCAAGTCTGTTACGCTTGTACACAAAGGTAACATTATGAAATATACAGAAGGCGCATTTAAAAATTGGGGCTATGAGCTAGCTGAAAAAGAATTCGGCGATAAAGTATTTACTTGGGCTCAATATGACCGCATCGTTGAAAAAGAAGGTGCACAAGCTGCAAACAAAGCTCAAGCAGAAGCGGAAGCAGCAGGAAAAATTATTGTAAAAGATTCTATTGCAGATATCTTCTTACAACAAATTTTAACTCGTCCACGTGAATTCGATGTAGTAGCAACAATGAACTTAAATGGAGATTACATTTCAGATGCATTAGCAGCACAAGTTGGCGGTATCGGAATTGCTCCAGGAGCAAACATCAACTATGAAACTGGACATGCTATCTTTGAAGCAACTCACGGTACAGCACCTAAATATGCTGGTTTAGATAAAGTAAACCCATCTTCTGTATTATTATCAGGTGTGTTAATGCTTGAACACCTTGGCTGGAATGAAGCAGCGGATCTAATCATGAAATCAATGGAAAAAACAATTGCTTCAAAAGTAGTAACATATGATTTCGCACGTTTAATGGACGGCGCAACAGAAGTGAAGTGTTCAGAGTTTGCTGATGAATTAATTAGCAATCTAGGAAAACAAGTAACAGTTTAATAGCTATTCATTTAGGGGAGGAATTATAATGGCAAATATGCGTAAAAAAGTATCTGTTATCGGAGCGGGCTTTACAGGAGCTACAACTGCTTTTTTAATTGGTCAAAAAGAATTAGCTGATGTTGTATTAGTTGATATTCCGCAATTAGAAAATCCAGCTAAAGGTAAAGCGCTGGATATGTTAGAAGCAAGTCCTGTACAAGGCTTTGACGCTAACATTACAGGAACAGCCAACTACGAAGACACAGCTGATTCTGACATTGTCATTATTACAGCTGGTATCGCGCGTAAGCCAGGTATGAGTCGCGATGATTTAGTCACAACGAACCAAAAAATTATGAAGTCTGTTACTCAAGAAGTTGTTAAATACTCGCCAAACTGTCACATTATCGTGTTAACAAACCCGGTAGATGCTATGACGTACACAGTATTTAAAGAATCTGGTTTTCCTAAAAACCGCGTAATCGGTCAATCAGGCGTATTAGATTCTGCACGTTTCCGTACGTTCGTAGCGCAGGAGTTAAACATTTCAGTGAAAGATATCACAGGTTTTGTACTTGGTGGACATGGCGACGATATGGTACCTCTTGTACGCTACTCATATGCTGGCGGTATTCCTCTTGAAACGCTTATTCCAAAAGCGCGTCTTGAAGCAATTGTTGAAAGAACACGCAAAGGCGGCGGCGAGATCGTTAACTTATTAGGCAACGGAAGTGCGTACTACGCTCCTGCTGCTTCTTTAGTGGAAATGACAGAAGCGATCTTAAAAGATCAGCGTCGTATTTTACCAGCGATTGCTTACCTAGAGGGTGAATATGGTTATAACGGCATCTACTTAGGTGTTCCGACCGTATTAGGAGCTGCAGGAATTGAGCAAGTAATTGAATTAGAACTTACTGATTCTGAAAAAGCTGCGTTAGATCAATCAGCAAAATCAGTCAAAACTGTCATGGGTGTATTAGCTTAATACAATAAAGTAGGTTTGAGTATAGGTTTTTATAGATATTCAAACAATAGTCACAAGGAAAATTCGAGGGAAACCTCGAATTTTTCTTGTATATAAAGAAAAACTATTACTTTATACAAAAGGTGGAATGATGATGGTATTAGGTAAAAAACAAAAAATAGGTCGAAGTCTTGAAGATATAAAAGTTGGAGAAAAATTAACGCTAACTGAACGAATTGAAGATAAAGATATCTTATTGTACTTAGGGCTGACAAATGATTCTAACCCTTTATACATTCAGCATGATTATGCATCTCAGACACCTTTTAAGAAACCTATTGTGCCAAGCATTATGATTACCGGTATTATGACAGCAGCCATTTCAAAGTACTTGCCCGGACCTGGAAGCCATGTTGCAGAACATACGGTTGCCTTTCCTAAAAAAATTCATCATTATAGTACGATTGAATTTTTATTTGAAGTCACAGAGGTAGATGTTTCTTCTAAAACTGTTACGATTGAAGTAGAAGCGGTCAATGAACAAAAAGAGAAAGTAGTAACGGCTCGGTTTCTTGTGTATCCGCCGCTTAGACTTCCATCAGTAGAGACACATGACTTTGAAAATTTTTAAAACGCCCTAAATATTGATAAATATAGAAGAAGCTCTTTAGCCATATTTTCTGAAAATGTTGAAATGTATTGGAGAACGAGGCTAAAACATTGTATGATAAGAGAAGATAAATAGAAAATAATATCATTTGGGTGAAGCTGCGGTTTAATTTAACTAGATGGAGGCTTATATCGTTAATATGAGTAAGAAATTATTAGTCGTAGATGATGAACAATCAATTTCAACATTATTACAATATAATTTACAACAAGCTGGCTTTACAGTAGAAACAGCTGAAGACGGGGAAGAAGGATACAACAAGGCATTAGAAGGAAAACCTGATTTAATTGTGTTAGACTTGATGCTTCCTAAAATGGATGGAATTGAAGTTTGTAAAAAGCTTCGTCAGCAAAAAGTGATGACGCCTATTTTAATGTTAACTGCAAAAGACGATGAGTTTGACAAGGTATTAGGGCTAGAACTTGGCGCAGATGACTACATGACGAAACCATTTAGTCCTCGAGAAGTAGTAGCCCGTGTAAAAGCCATTTTACGCAGAACACAAATTATTGCTCAGGAAAATGAACAGGAGGAAGATGGCGAACGCATCATGATTGGTGATTTAAAAATTCTTCCAGATCATTATGAGGCCTACTTTAATCAAGAGCAGCTTGAGCTTACTCCGAAAGAATTCGAGTTATTATTATATTTGGCAAAATACAAAGGACGGGTATTAACTCGTGATCAGCTGCTGAGTGCAGTGTGGAATTATGATTTTGCCGGAGATACGCGAATTGTAGATGTGCACATCAGCCATCTGCGTGAGAAAATTGAACATAATACGAGAAAACCGGTTTATATAAAAACGATTAGAGGATTAGGATATAAGCTGGAGGAACCAAAGGTAGATGAATAAATTTCGTTCAAGGCTACTTTTGGCTCTATTAGTACTTATTATTATTGTATTAGTAGGTCTTGGCCTGCTGCTGGGGCAGTTGTTTAAAAACTTTTATTTTCAAACGTTTCAAGAGCGAATGGAAAAAGAAGCAAAGCTTGTGGAAATGTACATTAGTGAAGAAGGCATCACAAGTCCTGCTTTAAAATCTAAAGTTGATCAAATCAGTCATTCGCTAAGTGTACGAACGACTGTCGTTCAAAAAGATGGAAAAATATTAGTTGACTCAAATCCAGGTAGCAAGCAGCAAAGAATCGAAAAAAGTATTGTAATCCAACAAGTATTAAAAAAGCAGTTAAACAGCAAAAAAAGCTTTGATCAAATTAAAGAAGATTACGACTTATATTACTATGGTATCCCGCTTATTATAGAAGGTAAGCAAGAGGGGTTTGTTGTTTTGAGTACATCGTTTGATTCATTAAAACAAGTAAATCAGCAAATCTGGGGGCTTCTTATTGGAAGCTTAGGTCTAGCTTTGATTGTGATTTTACTCTTAGGTGTAAAGATTATGGGGCGCTATACCCGTCCTATTGAATCGGCAACCAAGGTGGCTATGGAACTTGCAAAAGGGAATTATAAAGCTCGTACATATGAAGATTATGTAGATGAAACAGGGATGCTGAGTCAGTCTATTAACGCACTTGCTCGTAATCTGCAAGAGTCTATCACTAATCAAGAAATGCAGCAGGACAGGCTGCGCACGCTAATTGAAAATATGGGAAGCGGTATGCTTCTTATCGATAGTCGAGGCTATATAAACTTAGTGAACCGAGCTTATAAAGAGCAGTTTCATATACATCCGGACGACTTCCTTTATCACTTGTATTATGAGGTATTTGAGCACAAAGAAATCATTAAACTTGTGGAAAAAATATTTATGACCGAAGTAAAGGTTCGAAAACAAGTCGTTTTGCCTTTAAATATTGAACGAAGATATTTTGATGTTTACGGAGCGCCGATTATTGGCTTAAACGATGAATGGAAAGGCATTGTGCTTGTTTTCCATGATATTACCGAGCTGAAAAAACTAGAACAAGTGCGCCGTGACTTTGTAGCGAATGTGTCTCATGAACTAAAAACACCTATTACGTCCATTAAAGGGTTTAGTGAGACATTGTTAGACGGTGCCATGGAAGATCCAAAGCTGCGAGAGCAGTTTCTATCTATTATTCTAACGGAAAGCCAGCGCATGGAGAGCCTGATTCAAGATCTTTTGGATTTATCTAAAGTTGAACAGCAAGGTTTTAAACTAAGCATTCATTCAGTAGATTTGAATACCCTTCTCTATGAGGTCATAACAGTGCTATCGAACCGAGCGAATGAAAAAGAAATCACTCTAACGTTAGATACGCTTCCTGAAGAAGCGTGGATTGATGGTGACAGTCAGCGCCTTATGCAAGTGTTCGTTAACTTAATTGGCAATGCGCTCATGTATACAATGCCTGGAGGAACCGTTCACGTTTCGCTTGAAGAGGAAGAAGAAACGATTACGGTTCATGTTCAAGATACAGGTATCGGTATTGATTCTGATGAAATTTCACGTATTTTTGAGCGTTTTTACAGAGTAGATAAAGCAAGAAGCCGCAATTCCGGAGGAACAGGTCTTGGATTAGCAATTGTTAAACATCTTGTTGAAGCTCATAAAGGGGAAATTGAAGTGAAAAGTGAAGTCAATAAAGGGACAACTTTTTCGGTGAAGCTGCACAAGTATTTGCCGCAGATGTAAAATGTTTACGTTCCTTTTACAATTTATTTAATGTAGCTTAATAATTAATTGATACAATTTTTCATGGAAACCCCTTCATCCAAGGAGCCAATATGTAAGGCGAAAATAGCTTTAACCGTGCTATTTTCGCCGATTCTTTTTGACAATTTCTATCCATTCACATGCTACACCGCCTAAAATAACCAGGCGGTGTTTTTTATTTTATGATGTATAGATCTTATCACCATATGAAAATAAAACGTTGAATTCAAGAGTACTTTTTGTTCTTAAAGCTTATTGTTTGCTAAAATAAAGGTAAGATAAGAAGAGAGCGAAATGGAGGAACATGAATGACACAAAAACTAGTATTAATTGACGGGAATAGTATTGCCTACCGTGCATTTTTTGCTTTGCCGCTTTTAAACAATGATAAAGGAATACATACAAATGCCATATACGGCTTTACTACAATGCTGACACGTATTTTAGAGGAAGAGAAGCCAACGCATTTACTGGTGGCTTTTGATGCAGGGAAAACAACGTTTCGTCACAAAACATTTACAGAATATAAAGGAGGCAGACAAAAGACGCCTCCTGAACTTTCAGAGCAGTTTCCCTTTATTCGTGAGTTATTAGATGCATATGGAATTAAGCGCTATGAACTGCCTGAGTACGAAGCAGATGATATTATCGGTACACTTTCAAAACAAGCAGAACAAAAAGGAATGGCCGTGAAAGTCATTTCCGGTGATAAAGATTTACTTCAGCTTGTGTCAGAGCATGTAACCGTAGATATTACGAGAAAAGGAATTACGGATGTGGATTCCTATACGCCTGCAGCCATTGATGAAAAATATGGAATCACGGCTGCGCAAATCATTGATATGAAGGGTCTTATGGGAGACAGCTCAGATAATATCCCAGGTGTGCCTGGAGTTGGAGAAAAAACAGCCTTAAAGCTATTAAAAGAGTTTGAAACCGTTGAAAATGTATTGCAATCTATCGATCAAGTCAGCGGTAAAAAATTAAAAGAAAAGCTAGAAGATAATCGTGAATCAGCCATCATGAGTAAAAAGCTTGCAACTATTTATTGCGAAGCGCCTCTTGAAGTATCTGTAGAAGATGCGAAATATGACGGGTTTGAATCTTCAAAGGTCATCTCTTTATTTAAAGAGCTTGGGTTTAATTCTCTGCTTGCTAAATTTGGTGAATCAGCAGAAGAGGAAGCAGATTTTGAAGAACTGACGTTTGAAATAGTGCAGGAAGTTCACGATGATATGTTAACAAGCGAAGCAGCTCTGATCGTAGAAGGTTATGAAGAAAACTATCATCACAATCAGCTGCTCGGTTTTGGAATCAGCAACAAAAACGGCCACTATTTTATTGATAAAGACACAGCTCTTTCATCTTCCAAGTTTACAGCATGGCTAGAAGATGAAGATGTAAAAAAGACGGTATTTAATGGAAAACGTACGATTGTATCGTTAAAATGGGCGGGGCATGAAATTAAAGGAATTGAACATGATGTAATGGTTGCTTCTTACATCTTAAATCCCGCTGAAGCAAATGATGACCTAGCGACAATTGCAAAATTAAAAGGATATCATCAAGTGCAATCAGATGAAGCTGTGTATGGAAAAGGAGCTAAGCGAAGCATTGCGGAAGCTGCTCAGCTAGCTGAGCATGTTATAAGAAAAGCAGCCGCCGTAGCTTATTTAAAAGAAGTGTTGGAAAAAGAATTGGTTGAAAATGAACAGTTTGAGCTGTTTGAAAAGCTTGAAATGCCTCTTGCCATTGTCCTTGCCGATATGGAATATCAAGGGGTGAAAATTGATCGGGCGCGTTTGGATGAAATGGGCGAAGATCTTCGAGAACAGCTTGAAAAAATTGAAGCGAAAATCTACGAATACGCTGGACAAGAATTCAATATTAATTCACCAAAGCAGCTAGGAGTTGTTCTTTTTGAAAAAATGCAGCTTCCAGTCATAAAGAAAACAAAAACAGGCTATTCCACATCAGCTGATGTATTAGAGCAATTAGCTAGCGCCCATGATATTATCCCAGAGATTTTACAATACCGTCAGCTAGGAAAATTACAGTCTACGTATATCGAAGGGTTAAAAAAGGTTATTCATGAAAGCGATGGAAAAGTTCATACCCGCTTTAATCAAACGTTAACTCAAACGGGAAGGTTAAGCTCAGTAGATCCTAACTTGCAAAACATCCCGATTCGTCTTGAAGAAGGTAAAAAAATAAGAGGTGCGTTCGTGCCTTCACAGCCTGATTGGTTAATATTTGCGGCGGATTATTCACAAATTGAGCTGCGCGTACTGGCTCATATTGCAAATGATGAAAAGCTAATTGATGCGTTTAAGCATGACTTAGATATTCATACGAAAACAGCGATGGATGTGTTCCACGTCGAAAGAGAAGAAGTAACGTCGAATATGCGCCGTCAGGCTAAAGCAGTTAATTTTGGAATCGTCTATGGCATCAGTGATTACGGTTTATCGCAAAGTTTAGGAATTACAAGAAAAGCAGCGGCTACTTTTATTGAACGCTATTTAAAAAGCTTCCCGGGTGTACAGGAGTATATGGATACGATTGTGCGCGATGCAAAAGAAAAGGGATACGTAACAACGCTCTTGCACCGCCGCCGTTACTTGCCTGAAATCACGAGCCGAAACTTTAACCTCCGCAGCTTTGCTGAGCGTACAGCTATGAATACGCCTATTCAAGGGACAGCAGCTGACATTATTAAAAAAGCAATGATCGAAATGGATAAGCGCTTAAAAGATGAAAATCTTCAGGCTAAGCTGCTGCTTCAAGTACACGATGAGCTGATTTTTGAAGCCCCAGAAGAAGAAATTAAAATTTTAGAGAAAATCGTACCAGAAGTAATGGAGCATGCTTTAGAGCTAGAAGTTCCGTTGAAAGTAGATTATTCTTACGGAAAGACTTGGTACGAAGCAAAGTAGTGGAAAAAGGATGTGACAAACGTGCCAGAATTACCAGAAGTTGAGACCGTCAGACGTACGTTGATTGAATTAGCCAGTGGTAAGACCATTGAGCGTGTAACCGTTAAATGGCCTAATATTATCAAACGTCCTGAGCAAGTTGAGCAGTTTTGTGACGCGCTTGTTGGACAAACCATTCGAGATGTTGAACGCAGAGGTAAGTTTTTGAAAATTGTACTCGATGATTATACGATGGTTTCTCATCTGCGTATGGAAGGAAAATATGCTCTCCATGAAAATGCAGACGAACCAGATAAGCATGTACACGTCTTTTTTCACTTCACCGACG
This sequence comes from Priestia sp. FSL R5-0597, assembly GCF_038006305.1. Taxonomy (NCBI): domain Bacteria; kingdom Bacillati; phylum Bacillota; class Bacilli; order Caryophanales; family Bacillaceae; genus Priestia; species Priestia sp. FSL R5-0597. Next base: position 4,552,896 of record NZ_JBBOUZ010000001.1, on the reverse strand, counting down.
GAACAGAATTACGATACCGGGATGTAAGGAAATTTGGTACCATGCACTTATTTAAAAAGGGAGAGGAAGATCTGTTTCCTCCTCTTATTGGCCTTGGACCTGAACCGTTTGACGAAACATTTAATCCAAGTCAGTTAAAAATGCGAATCGGCAAAACCTCTCGAAAAATCAAGCCGGTTTTACTCGATCAAAATGTCGTGGTTGGGCTAGGGAATATTTATGTAGATGAAGCACTATTTCGCGCAGGGATTCACCCTGAACGAGTGGCCAGCCAATTAACAGACGAAGAGTATGAAAAATTGTACGAAGAAATTGTAGCGACCCTTCAAGAAGCGGTGAAACAAGGGGGAAGCACAATTCGCACGTATGTAAACACACAGGGGCAAATAGGCATGTTTCAGCAGCAGCTTTACGTGTACGGAAGAAAAGGCGAATCCTGTAAAATTTGCGGTACCCCAATTGAAAAATTTGTTGTAGGCGGTAGAGGAACACATATCTGCCCAAATTGTCAGCCGGCTAAAAAATAACAATGGATGGGCTCCTTTCATATACTACGTATAGACAGAAAGGAAAGGAGTCCTCTCATCATGATAACATTTTCTTTACTTATTCTTGCTTTTGCCGTAAGTCTTGACAGCTTTAGCGTTGGCCTGACATACGGACTTCGAAAGGTGAAAATCCCGCTGAAATCCATTTTTATTATTTCATGTTGCTCAGCATTTTCTTTAATGTTTTCTATGTTTTTAGGAAAGGTACTTACGCATCTATTTTCAGTGGATGTACTAAATAAAGTAGGCGGAGGTATTCTTGTTCTACTTGGAATGTGGATTTTATACCAGTTTTTTTGTCCGGCAGATTCATCTCGAGTGAAAGAAGAAAAAACATTAGTGAAAATTGAAATTAAGTCAATTGGCTTAGTCATTAACGTATTGAAAAAACCAACGGCAGCAGATTTAGATAATTCAGGTTCCATCACTGGGATTGAAGCATTTATACTTGGAATTGCATTATCTCTTGATGCATTTGGAGCAGGGTTTGGAGCAGCTTTATTAGGTTATTCGCCGTATGCTTTAGCAATTGCTGTAGCTCTTATGAGTTCACTTTTTTTAAGTGCTGGCATACAGTTTGGCAAAGTTTTTTCACGTTTATCATGGATGAAAATGTTTTCCTTTTTACCGGGAGTTCTGCTTATTATTTTAGGTATTTTTAGATTTTAAATAAAGCGATAAAGGAGAGGCCAATGTCAATTGTAATTGGATTAACGGGCGGAATTGCTAGTGGAAAAAGTACGGTAACCGGAATGCTGAGAGATATTAATATTCCAGTAATCGATGCTGACCACATTGCAAAAGAAGTCGTCGAACCAGGAAAAGAAGCATATAACCAAATCGTAGAGACGTTCGGCCGTGCCATTCTTCACGAAAATGCGGAGATCAATCGAGCGGCTTTAGGGGGAATTGTGTTTTCTCAAGAGGAAGAACGTAAAAAGTTGAATGCAATTGTACACCCTGCGGTAAGAAAAGAAATGCTTTCTCAAAAGGAAAGGTATATCGAGGAAGGATATGATGCTGTGGTATTAGATATTCCGCTGCTGTTTGAAAGTGATTTGACGCATTTAGTCGATAAAGTAGTGGTTGTATATGTCGATGAGCCTGTGCAGCTAGAAAGGTTAAAATCTCGTAATGATCTCTCGACGAAAGATGCCTATGCACGTATCCACGCACAGCTGCCTTTGATTCAAAAAGTAGCCTTAGCCGATGCGGTGATCAATAACAACGGACCTGTAGAGGAAACAAAACAACAGCTTTTAAGTATATTAGCCCTATGGCTAGATTAAAGAGGCTGAGATAAACGTATGTTAGCTGAAGGGAAATCCGAACGAGCTTGATTCTTGAGGTAGAATCAAGCTCGTTCGGATTTTTTTATTGAGAATATTTACGAGCTTCTAAAAAAGAATGTGTTAAATATCTGTTCTCGCTATATACATATAGTAAAACTTAATTAAAATAATTTATTAAAAAAAATTAATATTATTCACTTTTTAAATATTTATGTTATACTATTCAATATAAAAAGTTAAATAGTATAACACATATAGAGAGGGGTATAGCCATGAAAGCACGTATTGCCATTAATGGTTTTGGGAGAATAGGAAGAATGGTTTTTCGCACAGCGATTATAGAGGAGAATTTAGATATTATTGCTATAAATGCATCTTATCCAGCAGAAACATTAGCACATTTAATCAAATATGACTCTATACACGGACCATTTAATGGAGATGTTAAATGTGATGATGATGCGCTAATTGTTAACGGTAAAAGAATCCAGCTATTAAATTCACGCGATCCGCTGAATTTGCCTTGGAAAGAGCTTGGGATTGATTTAGTTGTTGAAGCGACAGGGAAATTTAATTCAAGAGAAAAAGCGCAGTTACATATTGAAGCAGGTGCTAAAAAAGTTGTCTTAACGGCACCGGGTAAACAAGAAGATATTACTATTGTGATGGGCGTAAACGAACGAGAGTTTGATGTGAATCAGCATAACATTATCTCTAATGCCTCTTGTACGACAAATTGTCTAGCTCCAGTTGTCAAGGTGTTAGACGAAGCGTTCACAATTGAAAACGGTTTAATGACGACCGTTCACGCATATACAAATGATCAAAAGAATATTGATAACCCGCATAAAGACTTGCGAAGAGCCCGTGCGTGTGCTCAATCAATTATTCCTACAACAACTGGAGCAGCCAAGGCGCTTTCATTAGTTCTTCCTCATTTAAAAGGAAAGCTTCATGGAATGGCGCTGCGCGTTCCTACGCCGAACGTATCGCTTGTCGATTTAGTTGTGGATGTAAGGAAACCTGTGACGATGGAAGATGTTAATCTAGCGTTCATTAAAGCTGCTGAAGGACCATTAAAGAATATTTTAAATTTAACAATGGAACCACTCGTATCAATTGACTTTAATACAAATCCTCATTCAGCGATTGTAGATGGACTATCGACTATCGTAATGGAAGATCATAAAATTAAAGTGTTAGCTTGGTACGATAACGAGTGGGGCTACTCTCAGCGCGTAGTCGATTTGGTAAGATATATTGCTGCAGAAATGCGTAATGGATCAAAGATAAGAGTAAGCTAAGAAAGCTATAGATTGCTTTTTAAAAAAAACAGGGAGCTATCGCCCTGTTTTTTTTGTTTTTATTCAAAAGAATAGGGAAAAGCAATAAGATAATCATGCAAAGGAGTGTTTCTTTTCCTCAATTTTAATAAAAAAATGAATAGTCGTTTAGCAGCTTTTACACACTGTCTCACGAGAATACAGGGGTAATTTGTATAGGTCTATCTGCGGGAACAATCTTTAATAAAATCAAAACACGTATTGCAAAATAAATGTAAACAAAGTATACTATGTTTCGTGAACTTCTTGTGTACCTTTCGGTGATGTGGCTACTTAAAGGGTTAGGACCTCTTTGGACTAACTTTCCCCCGTGGTAGTTAACATGCTATATGGCGAAAGAACTTCATGTTTAACGATTAAAAATTGTTAAAGGGGGAAATATCATTATGGAAACAATGGGTCGTCATGTCATCTCAGAATTATGGGGATGCGATTTCGATAAGTTAAATGATATTGATTATATTGAAAAAACGTTTGTTGATGCAGCTTTAAAATCTGGTGCGGAAGTTCGCGAAGTAGCGTTCCATAAATTTGCACCTCAAGGTGTAAGTGGCGTTGTTATTATTTCAGAATCACATTTAACGATTCACAGCTTCCCAGAGCATGGTTATGCAAGTATCGATGTTTATACTTGTGGTCATTTAGATCCTACAATCGCAGCAGATTATATTGCAGATGCTCTAAGTGCACAGACACGTGAAACAATTGAATTACCACGTGGAATGGGTCCTGTTCAGGTAAAACAAACTAAAGCGAATGCACTTTAATAGTGTCGATTGATTACGTAAGTTAAGAGGTGTATTACACACCTCTTTTTAGTATATAAATTTTTAATATGCAAAAACAAAGGGGATAACAACATGGGGGTAGTACAAGTAGTTAAATCTTTATTTTCTAATCATGTAGAAACAAGCGATCGTCATTCAGATCCGACTCTAAAAACGCATTATTACAAAACAACGGCTGGGAATGCATTTAAGCAAGTTCATGAAATGTTGAAGCATATGCAAGGGATAGAGATACTTGCTGCGTATGAAGAGCGAGGAGAAATTAGCTTAAACGTTGTAAAAGGAAGAAAAGCTTTTGTTGTGATTACCATTATTAGCGTACGTCCTCTTGAAACCGCTATCGATTTTTCTGCTACAACAGAGTCAAAAGTGGTGCCAGTTGATTTTGGTTTTAGCAAAGAACTTGTACGTACGCTTTATAAGAGCTTTGATCAAAAACTTATTCCTCTTTCTTCGTAAGTTCCTTATCATTTTTGAATTTCAGGAAATAAAATGGGGAAATTCCTTTTCCTTTACTTGTATTCAAGCCTTGTTTTCTATAAGATGGAATAAAGTAAATCCTTTAATATAGCATCGTGTTTGATAAAGGAAATGATGATGATAATCATAATAAATGGCGAATAGCCGGCTAACATAGATGAAAATTAACTTATATGAGAGAAAATAAAAAGAAAAACAAGGTTTATTATTGGAGCTGAGAATATGAAGTGCCCATCCTGTCATTACAATGGAACGAGAGTGCTGGACTCGCGCCCTGTAGAAGAAGGCCGCTCTATTCGTAGAAGACGTGAATGCGAAGAGTGTCACTATCGTTTTACAACTTTTGAGAAAGTAGAAGAACTTCCGTTAATTGTTGTAAAAAAAGATGGAGCGAGAGAAGAGTTCAGCAAAGACAAAATCCTTCGAGGGTTAATTAAGGCGTGTGAAAAACGCCAAGTAAGCTTAAAACAACTGGAAGATACCGTACACGATATTGAAACAGAGCTGCGCAGTCAGGGTACATCAGAGGTGCAGTCAGATGTGGTAGGAGAAATGGTGATGGAGCGATTAGCTGCTATCGATGAAGTCTCTTATGTTCGATTTGCTTCGGTATACCGACAATTTAAAGACATCAATGTATTTATTGATGAATTAAAAGATTTAATTAAGAAGGAACGACTGTAAAAGAGCTATTGAAGTATTCTTTAGGCTCTTTTTTTGTCATTTCTATTACTTTAAAAGTAGGTAGGGAACGACATGAAAGAACAACATTGGAAAGAAATGATACCGGTCGATCGTTATGTTGTTCGTTCGAGCGGCATACTGCAGGAATACGACCGAAAGATTTTAACAATGCTCTATCAGCCGTTGGTGGGTACGACGTGTTTTGGTTTGTATATGACGCTATGGAGCGAGCTGGAACAAGATCGTTTATGGGGAAAAGAGTCTACGCATCATCACCTAATGTCAATGATGCAAATTAATTTGAAAGCTATTTACCATGAGCGGTTAAAATTAGAAGGTATTGGTTTGTTAAAAACATATATTAAGGAAGAAGATGATGTTCGTGTGTTCATTTATGAGCTCATTCCTCCTCTTACGCCCCATCAGTTCTTTAACGATGGCGTGTTAAATGTATATTTATATAACCGACTAGGAAAATCCATCTTTCAAAAAATAAAAAATTATTTTTCGGATTCACTCGTGGATGATCAATCGTTCAAAGATGTGACGCATTCATTTAACGATGTATTTAAATCAGTTAAAGCAACGGAGCTGGCTCCAAGTTTTCAGTCTGAAAGCAAGGATGTATTTTCTCCTGATGCTCAAACGGACTTTATAGATTCTTCAAACCGTGCTTCTATTGAGATGAGCCCGGATTCCTTTGATTTTGATTTATTTTTAGCAGGCCTAACAGATTCAATGATTTCGAAAAGGTCCATTACATCTAAAGTAAAACAAGCGATTGAAAAGTTAGCTTTTTTATACGGCATTGATCCTCTTCAAATGAAAAATGTAGTGCTCGATTCGCTAAATGAGAATGATCAAGTTGATATTGAATTGCTTAGAAAAGCAGCACAGTCCTTTTACCAATTTGAAAATGGAGAAGCACTTCCCAATCTAAGCGAACAAATTCAGCCTCCTATGCTTCGTACTATGCAGGAAAAGCAGCCTCAGACTAAGGAAGAGCAGCTCATTCAACAGCTAGAAGTCACCTCTCCTCGACAGCTATTGATCGAGTTTTCAGGGGGGGCAGAGCCATCAAAAGCAGATTTGCAAATGATTGAAGAAGTGATGTTTAATCAAAAGCTTTCACCAGGGGTAGTAAATGTTCTGATTTACTATGTTATGCTAAGGTCCGATATGAAATTATCTAAGAGCTATGTAGAGAAAATTGCTGGACACTGGGCGCGCAAAAAGGTACAAACTGTTCAAGATGCCATGAATTTAGCTAAAAATGAACAGAAAGAATATCAGAACTGGACCGAGGCAAAGCAAAATAAAAAAACGGCCGGACGAAAAATTGTGCGTAAAGAAATGGTGCCAGAGTGGTTGAGCGATGAAGAAAAAGAAGAGAAAAAGCAGCCTTCAAAAGAAGTGGATGGATTTGAAGAAGAAAAACGAAAGCTACAAGAAGAGCTCAAGCAGTTAGATCAAGAGCTAAAACAAAAGCATAAAGAATAAAAAGCAGGTATGATAGAGATGAGGTGAAAAAGATGAAGCCTATCAATGATTCACTAAATCAGTTAGTGAACAAAAAGGATTTTAAAGCACGTTTAGAAGCATTAAGAAACAGTATTCTGTCTAATCCCGAAGTTAAAACGTTTCTGCAAGAGCATCGCCATGAGTTAGATGAGCAAATGGTCGACCGAGGCTTGATGAAGATGCATGAATTTATCGATCAGAGCAAATGCTGTGACAAATGCCCTTCTCTGCAAAGCTGTGTCAATATGGTGAAGGGGTATCACCCTCAGCTGGTTGTAAAAGGCCGTAATATTGATTTACAGTATGAACGCTGTCCTAGAAAAGTACAAGAAGATGAGCGAAAAGAACAAGAATCTTTTATTCAGTGTATGTACGTGCCCAAAGAAATTTTACAGGCAACGATGTCTGATATTGAAATTGAGCAGGGAAGATTTGAAGCCATTAAATTAGTAAGAGATTTTGTGCGAGAATATGAGCCAAATAAGAAAATGAAAGCTTTATATTTACACGGTTCGTTTGGTGTGGGGAAGACGTATTTTCTTGGAGCAATTGCCAATGCGTTAGCCGAAAAGAAAGTGAAATCTACGATTCTGTATGTCCCGGAGTTTTTGCGTGAGTTAAAAGGTTCGTTTCAAGATCAAAGCTTCAATGAGAAAATAGAGTATGTCAAAAAAGTACCGGTTCTTATGCTTGATGATCTCGGAGCAGAATCTGTAACGAGCTGGATGCGAGACGATGTGCTCGGAACCATTTTACAATTCCGCATGCTCGAAAATTTGCCGACATTTTTCAGCTCGAATTTAAATTTTAAAGAGCTTCAACATCATTTGACTTATACCCAACGAGGCGAGCAGGAAGAGCTCAAAGCCGCTCGTGTCATGGAACGAATTAAGTCTCTAGCCATTCCCGTTGAAATGAATGGAGAGAATAAGCGAAATAGATGAGCAGGTCGTTTTACATTTCTTGTAACGACTTGCTCATTTTTTTGCATGTTGCCCCATATACATTAATAAAGCGTGTCCAAAGGGGGGCTATGAGGAATGAAAATATTCTTTAAATATGTAGAAGACGCAGTCATTGTATATGAGTCTTTATGCGCGAAGCGAAGCGCTTTATCATATGGTTCACAGTGCTTGAAGTTGGTGAATAATCAGCTTTTAGTTATTGATGAGACATACAATCGAGAGGCCATTTTACAAGACATGGTGATACCGGTATTAACGCACGTGATTTTAAAAAAGAAAGAAAAAAAGATGATGGTAAACATATTAAAAGAACAATTTTTCTATTCAGAAGAGGAAGAACAAGATTTGCTGCTTCAAATTATGGGGGGGATTATGGAAGGAGAGAGAGGCGAAATTCCGCAAAAAACATTTTCCCTTCCAAGAGAATTACTTATCCGCCAGGCTCTTCAAGACTTCTTCATTCATAATGTAACATTCACCTTTGAGTCTTTTCTCCAATTCCGTTTAAAAGAATATCAAGAGCGGCTGCGCTATTATGCTGAGCTGGCGATTGATGAATATAAGCTTGAACAAGACTATCAAATTCTTATTCATCAGCTGCGTCAAGCAGCTAATGAAAGACAGTCATCTACAGGCGATGTGTATGTAATGCATTTGAATAAAAACAAGTTTGTATTGTACGACCAAAGCAGTAGATATGTTCCGGAGCGTGAATGTGCAGCCCTAGCAGAGGCCTTTCTATCTGAACAAGAATCAGTATACATAGACTCAACTATCATCGCGCCTTTGCTGAGTTTATCTCCAGCTGCTATTCATCTGTATAGCGACCAGCATGATCATGATTTTGTTTATACCATTCAAAATATTTTTCAAGAAAAAGTGATGTTATACGAAAAAAATGAATTTCCGTTTGATCAAAAGCAAAATATAACGTGAAAGGTTGATTTCTATTTTGAAAATGAATATAATAAATGCATATTGAAAAACAGCTATATGTCACAAGTTATGATGAGGACATGAGTGTATATTTACGGTTTATAGAGAGGGAGATCTAGGCTGAAAATCTCCTAACACGGAATATATTCTTACCACCTCTAAACTTCAGTAGTAAACGAGCAGCGTCTCTAGTAATTACTGACGGAATTTCCGTTATAAAACCTCGAGCCGCTTCGGGTTATTTGGGTTATCCAAGATACGAAGAGGAAACAAGGGTGGTACCGCGTGTATACACAACTCGTCCCTTTTTATAAGGGACGAGTTTTTTGTTTTTACAAAAAGTTTATTAGTTATGTTAAAGGAGTGGAAAGTTGTGTCAGAAGTAATCAAAATGACATTTCCTGATGGAGCTGTTAAAGAGTATCCAAAAGGATCATCAACAGAAGATATTGCGGCTTCTATTAGCCCGGGATTAAAGAAAAAAGCATTAGCAGGTAAAGTAAACGGCGAGCTGCTGGATTTACGTACGCCAATCGAACAAGATGGCAGTCTTGAAATCATTACGCAAGATGCTCCTGAAGCGCTTGAAATTATGCGCCATAGTACAGCGCATTTAATGGCTCAAGCAATCAAACGTTTATACAAAGATGTAAAAGTACAGCTAGGTGTAGGCCCGGTTATCGAAAATGGGTTTTACTATGACATCGATATGGAAGAATCAATTACTCCTGAAGATTTAGGTAGAATTGAAAAAGAAATGAAAAAAATCGTTAATTCAAATATTGAAATTGAACGAAAAGAAGTTTCTCGTGAAGAAGCCATTCAACTTTTTAAAGAAGTTGGCGATGAACTAAAGCTTGAATTGATCGATGCGATTCCAGCAGGTGAAAAGGTGACGATTTACCAACAAGGCGAATTCTTTGATCTTTGCCGAGGTGTGCACGTGCCGTCAACAGGCAAAATTAAAGAGTTTAAACTATTAAGCGTAGCAGGTGCTTATTGGCGCGGAGACAGCGACAATCAAATGCTGCAGCGTATTTACGGTACAGCATTCTTTACAAAAGCAGATTTAGACGAGCATCTTCGTCTTCTTGAAGAAGCAAAAGAACGTGACCACCGTAAACTTGGTAAAGAGTTAAACTTATTTACAAATTCTCAAAAAGTAGGACAAGGTCTGCCTTTATGGCTTCCAAAAGGTGCGACGATCCGCCGTATTATCGAACGTTATATCGTAGATAAAGAAGTAAGCCTTGGTTATCAGCACGTTTACACGCCGGTGCTTGGAAGTGTAGAACTTTACAAAACGTCTGGTCACTGGGAGCACTATCAAGATGACATGTTCCCTGCAATGGAAATGGATAACGAAGACCTGGTTCTTCGTCCAATGAACTGTCCTCATCACATGATGGTGTACAAACAAGGTATTCACAGCTATCGTGAGCTTCCAATCCGTATTGCTGAACTTGGAACAATGCACCGCTACGAAATGTCAGGAGCATTATCAGGACTTCAGCGCGTTCGAGGCATGACGTTAAATGATGCACATATCTTTGTACGTCCGGATCAAATCAAAGAAGAATTTATTCGTGTGGTTCGCTTAGTTGAAGCGGTTTATAAAGATTTTGGATTTGAAAATTATTCATTCCGTCTATCTTATCGTGATCCTGAAGATACAGAAAAATACTTCGATGATGATGCAATGTGGGAAAAAGCACAAAGCATGTTAAAAGATGCAATGGATGAGCTTGACCTTGATTATTATGAAGCTGAAGGCGAAGCGGCATTCTACGGTCCAAAACTAGATGTTCAAGTTAAAACAGCTCTTGGTAAAGAAGAGACGCTATCTACGGTTCAATTGGATTTCTTACTTCCTGAACGCTTTGATTTAACGTATGTAGGGGAAGACGGAAAACAGCATCGACCTGTTGTTATTCACCGCGGCGTGGTGTCAACAATGGAACGTTTTGTAGCTTTCTTAATCGAAGAATACAAAGGAGCTTTCCCAACGTGGTTAGCACCTGTACAAGTTCAAGTGATTCCGGTATCACCTACGGTTCACCTTGAGTATGCAAAAGAAGTGCAAGAACAGCTTCAGCTTGCGGGTATTCGCGTGGAACTTGATTCTCGCGATGAGAAAATTGGCTATAAAATCCGTGAGGCTCAAATGCAAAAAATTCCTTACATGCTTGTTGTAGGGGATAAAGAAGTAGAAGATAAAGCAGTAAACGTACGTAAATATGGTGAGCAGAATTCAGAAACAGTGGATTTCCAAGCCTTTTTACAAAATGTAAAAGCAGAAGCATCTCGTTAATGAAAAAAGCAGAGAATTGAAATTCTCTGCTTTTTTATCTAACATTTATAAAAAACTGTTGCATAAATGGTTTTCCTTTGATACAATAACTTTTGTTGTGAAAAAAGAACGAAATCATTGACTTTTGTCTTTGTTGATACTATAATAGCTTAAGTAATTGAATACTTGTTTATACAGAAGAAGAAGCACCCGCTTCTCACCTGAGTGACGCATAAAGCAGTTAGCAGGTACATCGTATCTTAATTAAAACGATAGAAGTGTGGGTGCAGTATGTACTCACACTTTTTTGTGTGAGTTAATAATCGGTCTAAGCAAGCGTATTCGCTCATTAAACCTTGGAGGTGGCTACTTATTAGCAAGGACATGATGGTAAACGAGGGCATTCGAGCTCGCGAAGTTCGTCTAATTGATCAAAATGGTGAACAATTAGGAATTAAATCAAAAAATGAAGCATTAGAAATTGCTTCACGAGTAAATCTTGACTTAGTAATGGTTGCTGCAAATGCGAAACCGCCGGTATGTCGTATTATGGACTACGGTAAATTCCGCTATGAGCAACAACGTAAAGAAAGAGAAGCTCGTAAAAACCAAAAAGTTGTAAACTTAAAAGAAGTTCGTTTAAGTCCAACAATTGATGAACATGATTTTAACACTAAACTTCGTAACGCACGCAAGTTCCTTGAAAAAGGTGACAAAGTGAAAGCGTCTATTCGCTTTAAAGGTCGTGCCATTACTCATAAAGGGATTGGCCAAAAAGTACTTGAACGTTTTTCACAAGCTTGCGAAGATGTAAGTTCAGTTGAATCGGCTCCTAAAATGGAAGGCCGCAGCATGTTCTTAGTCTTGGCACCTAAAAACGAAAAGTAATAGAACGAGGAGGAACACCCCATGCCAAAAATGAAAACACATCGTGGCGCTGCAAAGCGTTTCAAAAAGACTGGAAGCGGTAAATTAAAACGTGCTCGTGCTTACACAAGCCATTTATTCGCTAACAAATCTACAAAACAAAAGCGTAAATTACGTAAAGGTTCTTTAGTAAGCAAAGGTGACTTCAAACGTATCCGTCACTTATTAGATAACATTAAGTAATTTGGGTTGAGATAGAAACAATACAGGAGGTAAACAATTATGCCACGCGTAAAAGGCGGTACAGTAACACGCAAACGTCGTAAAAAAGTTTTAAAATTAGCTAAAGGTTTCTTCGGTTCGAAGCATAGATTATATAAAGTTGCTAATCAGCAAGTTATGAAATCTCACATGTATGCTTATCGTGACCGTCGTCAGAAAAAACGTGACTTCCGTAAATTATGGATCACACGTATTAATGCAGCTGCTCGTATGAACGGTCTTTCTTACAGTCGTTTAATGCACGGTTTAAAATTAGCAGGTATTGAAGTTAACCGCAAAATGCTTGCTGACTTAGCTGTAGCTGATGAAAAAGCATTTGCTGAATTAGCAACTGCTGCTAAAAAAGGCTTAGATAAGTAATGAATATAAAGTCTCGTCATCTTTAGATGATGAGGCTTTTTTGCTATCGGAGGACATATCATGAATGAACTGCTGCTTACCTATTTTATTGTTATTAATATAATAGGGATAGGAATGATGTATAGAGATAAACAAAAAGCGAAAAGACATGAGTGGAGAATTGCCGAAAGCACACTGTGGACGGTAGCTGCTATCGGAGGAGCCATTGGAGGACTGATTGGTATGTATTGCTATCGTCATAAAACGAAGCACACATCGTTTACAGTAGGTTTTCCTATTCTTGCCGCTCTTGATTTACTTTTCTTTTTTGTTATCAGCTGAGCACAAATGATTTTGTGCTCAGTGTAAAAATTCTCGAACGGGGCTTTTCCAGCGAATAGGAGCATTTGGATACATGTTGTGTACGTGATTTTCCAGCAGCTTGAAATCTTGTTTTTGCAGTTCATGCAATCGAGATGGATCTGTTAACACCATTGTAATCGACAAAGACTCTGGTTCATTGGGATTGCTGTATTTTTCTCCTTCAAATAAAATACCTTTATACGTTAGTAGAAAATTTTTGCGGATATTCGTTTTTTCGTCAACGACAAAAAATTGCTGATGTTCCTGAGCTGCTACAAGCTTCCGCTTTGGACTGCGAAAATGCTGAACCAGCTTTAATAGTGTGTAAGCAACAAGCGCGAAAATGAACACGCGAACGATAACAATAACAAACATAACGCTCCCTCCTTTACAAGGCACAGTTTTCTTACTTTACGTTTCAGTCTCTAAAAAGTTTCACGATTTTTGATATAATTTCTTTATTGGTTTAAAAAGAAGAAGATATACATAATTACAGGAGTGATTACATTGAATTTACAACAGCTATTTACCATGCAGCGCCAGCTGGATCAGCATATAGAGGACAAGCATCAGCTTCATAAGGAAGACTTGGTTCCAAGAAAACTTTTAGCTCTGCTTGTTGAAATGGGAGAGCTGGCAAACGAAACGCGCTGCTTCAAATTTTGGAGCGTTAAACCTCCGGCTGAAGATGCTGTTATTTTAGAAGAATTTGTGGACGGCGTACATTTCATTCTTTCTTTAGGTATTGAAAAAGGATACGATGATTTAACTGAGCTGCCAAAAGTAAAAGCAGCTGATTCAAAAACAACACAATTTTTACAGGTATTTGCACAAGTTTCTGCTTTCGAGCAGGACCTGTCAAAAGAAAACTATGTGAACATGTTTGCATCTTACATGAAGCTTGGCGATATGTTTGGTTTTTCCGCTGAACATATTGAAGAGGCGTACATGTCAAAAAATGAAGTGAATTTTAAACGCCAAGAACAAGGATACTAGAAATAAAGGGATGGGAAATTTTACTTCAACCTCTTTTTAGCTATAATAGAGGTATACATATGAAAGGGGTAATCCATATGACAAAGTTAGATGAAACATTGACGATGCTTAAAGCACTAACAGATGCAAAAGGAATTCCTGGAAATGAGCGTGAACCGCGTGAGGTTATGAAGAAATATATTGCACCTTATGCAGATGAAGTAACGACGGATGGGCTAGGCAGTTTGATTGCAAAAAAAGTAGGCAACGAACAAGGGCCTAAAATTATGGTAGCCGGTCACTTGGATGAAGTTGGTTTTATGGTGACTCAAATTGATGAACGCGGCTTTATTCGTTTTCAAACGGTAGGCGGATGGTGGTCTCAAGTTATGCTTGCTCAACGCGTAACCATCGTGACATCTAAAGGAGAGGTAACGGGGATTATTGGCTCAAAGCCACCTCATATCTTGCCTCCAGAAGTTCGCAAAAAGCCAGTTGACATTAAAGATATGTTCATCGATATTGGTGCTTCTAGCAGAGAAGAAGTAGCGGAGTGGGGAGTAAAACCTGGTGATCAGGTTGTACCTTATTTCGAATTTACGGTTATGAACAATGAAAAGATGCTCCTAGCGAAAGCCTGGGATAACCGTATTGGTTGTGCAATCGCTATCGATGTATTAAAAGCTTTAAAAAATGAAAAACATGAAAATGTTGTGTATGGTGTAGGAACGGTGCAAGAAGAAGTTGGACTCCGAGGTGCAAAAACATCTGCTAACTTTATTGAACCGGATATTGCATTTGCTGTTGATGTCGGTATCGCTGGAGATACACCTGGTGTTTCTGATAAAGAAGCCTCTTCTAAAATGGGGCAGGGTCCGCAAATCATTTTATATGATGCTTCCATGGTCTCTCATAAAGGACTTCGAGATACAGTGGTAGATGTGGCAGATGAATTAAATATTCCGTATCAATTTGATGCAATTGCTGGAGGCGGTACGGACTCGGGTTCTATCCATATTTCAGCTAACGGGGTGCCAGCACTTTCGATTACAATTGCAACTCGTTATATCCATTCTCATGCAGCAATGCTTCATCGTGATGATTATGAAAACGCAGTTAAATTAATTGCGGAAGTCATTAAGCGCTTAGACCGAGATACGGTTAACGCCATTACGTATAATTGAAAAAAGCTCATTCTCCTAGGAGAATGAGCTTTTTGTTGTACATAGGAAAAGGTTATTTATTTTAAACCGTTTTCAAGCGTTGTCAGAATTTCTTCTTTTTCTGATTCCGGAGACTTTTCCCAAAGCACTTCAAATAAAACACCAAGTCCAGGGAGCATTTTTTCTTCACCGCTTTGAATAGCGTCAGAAATTGTAGCCTCAAGCTCTTCTTTTGAGTTTCCTGAAACGTTTGCAATAACAGCATTTCGTAAATTAAGATCCATCATTTTCACCTCAGCTATCGTAAAGTTACCAATAGTTTTTGTTTTCTTTGCGATTTCTATGTACAATAAAGTGAAACTTATCTAATGATTATTGAACAAAATGTAATCGAACTATTTATTTTTGTATAGATAAAGGAGTTATGTTTGTGAAACAAATTGATTCAGTTAAAAATCCGCAGGTAAAAGCGTGGAAAAAACTGCATAATAAAAAAGACCGTGATAAGCAGGGCCTTTTTATGGTAGAAGGCTTTCATTTAGTCGAAGAGGCTATCAAAAATAAGGATTGCGTAAAGGAACTAATTATACGCGAATCGACCGAAGTGCCCGCACAGTGGGATATAGACGGTATCGAAATAATCGTTGTAAACGAAGCAATTAGTAAGTTATTATCTGACACAGAAACACCTCAAGGAATTATTGCCGTGTGTTTTCAAACAAAGCATGCGGAAATTATTCATACAGCACAGAAAGTATTGCTTTTAGATGCCGTGCAAGATCCAGGTAACCTAGGTACCATTATCCGAACCGCTGATGCTGCGGGAGTGGAGGCTATTATCATTGGAGAGGGCAGCGTGGATGTGTACAACCCAAAAGTCGTTCGTTCAACGCAAGGAGCTATTTTTCACCTTCCAATTGTAAAAGGCGATTTACTCGAAATAATTTCATTGTTAAAAGAAAGAGGAATAGCAGTTTACGGCACGTCGTTACAAAATGGAAAGGTCTACACACACGTAAAACCTTCAAACGAATTTGCGCTGATTGTGGGAAATGAAGGAAATGGCGTAAGCGAGAAAGTGTTGGAACAAACGGATCAGAATCTGTACATTCCCATCTATGGAAAGAGCGAGTCGTTAAATGTTGCCATCGCTTCTGGAATCTTACTTTATTATTTACGCGGAATGTAGTTGCATCAAGAACGTGTTTTCACTATAATAATACAATAGTTACATATGTAAAAAACGATGAAAGAGAGCAGTAGCTTATGTCCGTTTATGCAGGGAGAAAATGCCATGACTGAAAGCATTTTTATAAATGTAATAAGTGAATTCACCTCTTGAGTTGACACTTAGACCATCTTACATAGATGTAAAGGTGTTCCGGAGATTCCGTTAACTTGAATGAAGTGAACTGTATACGTCTGTGTATATAGTTAACAAGGGTGGTAACGCGACTAATCCTCGTCCCTTTTTTGGGAGGAGGTTTTTTTATTTGTCATTTTTTACGTTAAAAGGAGGAATAAGTGATGAAAGAACGTTTACAAGAACTTCAACAAGAAGCAATTGCAAAAGTCGAAGCAGCAAGTGCTTTAAAAGAATTAAACGACGTACGCGTAGCTTATTTAGGAAAGAAAGGCCCTATCACAGAAGTACTTCGCGGTATGGGAAAACTTTCAGCTGAAGAGCGTCCTGTAATGGGAGCACTTGCAAATGAAGTACGTGAAGCGATTGCATCTAAAATTGAAGAAAAACAAACGGCGTTAGAAGCAGCCGAGGTAGAGCGTAAACTTGCTTCAGAAACAATTGACGTAACGCTGCCGGGACGCCCGGTTAAAGCAGGTACGCATCACCCGCTCACAAGCGTGGTTGAAGAAGTAGAAGATTTATTCTTAGGAATGGGCTATGAAGTAGCAGAAGGACCAGAAGTAGAGCAGGACTACTATAATTTCGAAGCGCTGAACTTGCCAAAAGGTCACCCAGCACGTGATATGCAAGATACGTTCTATATTACGGAAGAAACGCTTCTTCGTACGCATACATCAACTGTTCAAGCTCGTGTTATGAACAAGAATGAAGGCAAAGGACCTGTTAAAATTATTTGCCCAGGTAAAGTGTACCGCCGCGATGACGATGATGCTACGCATTCACATCAATTTATGCAAATTGAAGGTCTTGTAGTAGACGAAAACATTCGTATGAGCGATTTAAAAGGCACGCTTGAAGTATTTGTGAAAAAGATGTTCGGTGCAGACCGTGAAATTCGTCTTCGTCCAAGTTTCTTCCCATTCACTGAGCCGTCTGTAGAAGTAGACGTATCGTGTGCAAAATGTGGAGGTAAAGGCTGTAATGTATGTAAACAAACAGGCTGGATTGAAATTTTAGGAGCCGGTATGGTTCATCCAAATGTTCTTGAAATGGCTGGATACGATTCAACTAAATATCGTGGTTTTGCTTTTGGAATCGGTGTAGAGCGTATTGCTATGTTAAAACACGGCGTGGATGATATTCGTCATTTCTATACAAATGATGTTCGTTTCTTAGATCAATTTAAACAAGTATAAAGGAGGGACTACGATGTTTGTATCTTATCGTTGGTTACAAGAGTATGTTGACTTATCAGGCGTAACGGCAGAAGAGTTAGCTGATAAAATCACAAAAAGTGGAATTGAAGTTGAAGGTGTAGAAAACTTAAATAAAGGCATCAGCGGAGTGGTAATTGGTCACGTTGTAGAACGTGAACAGCATCCAAATGCGGATAAATTAAGCCGCTGTCAAGTAGATCTTGGCGGAGGAGAAATCGTTCAAATCGTGTGCGGAGCACCTAACGTGGCACAAGGTCAAAAAGTAGCGGTTGCAAAAGTGGGAGCTGTACTTCCAGGTAACTTTAAAATCAAGCGTGCTAAGCTTCGCGGTGAAGAATCGAACGGTATGATTTGTTCTCTTCAAGAGCTTGGCATTGAAAGCAAGCTTGTGGCAAAAGATTATCAAGAAGGCATCTTCGTCTTCCCAAGTGATGCTGAAGTAGGAGCGGATGCGCTAGATGCATTAAACTTAAACGATGAAGTATTAGAACTAGGGCTAACACCAAATCGTTCAGACTGCTTAAGTATGTTAGGTGTAGCACATGAGGTGGCTGCTATTTTACGTCGTGAAGTGAAGTATCCGTCAGTAAACGTGCAAACGTCTGATGAGCAAGCAGCTGATTATATTTCCGTTAAAGTAGAGGCAAAAGAAGACAATCCCCTTTACGTAGCGCGCGTTGTGAAAAACGTAAAAATTGCTCCGTCACCATTATGGATGCAAACGCGTTTAATGGCAGCTGGTATTCGACCTCATAACAACGTTGTTGATATTACCAACTATATTTTGCTTGAATACGGCCAGCCGCTGCATGCTTTTGACTATGATCGTCTTGGTTCAAAAGAAATTGTTGTACGTCACGCGTCAGAAGGCGAGAAGTTTGTAACGCTTGACGATCAAGAGCGCGTATTAAAAGGCAATCAGCTTGTTATTACAAACGGCAGTGAACCGGTAGCCCTTGCAGGTGTAATGGGGGGAGCAAACTCTGAAGTAAAAGACGATACGGTAAATGTTCTTATTGAATCAGCTTACTTCAAAGGTTTAACAGTTCGTCAAGCTTCCAAAGACCACGGTCTTCGCAGTGAGGCAAGTGCTCGTTTTGAAAAAGGAATTGATCCTAACCGTACGCGTGTAGCTGCTGACCGCGCAGCAGAATTAATGGCTGAATACGCTTCAGGTGAAGTGGTAAGCGGTACTGTAGAAGTAGATACACTAACTGTGGAACCTGCTGTTGTAGCTGTGTCACTTGGACGTATTAACAATGTGCTTGGTACAGAACTATCGATGGAAGAAGTACAAGATATTATGAACCGTCTTCAATTTGAAAGCAAAGTCGAAGATGAAACAATCGTTGTAACGGTACCGACTCGTCGAGGCGATATTACAATTGAAGAAGATATCGTGGAGGAAGTAGCGCGCATGTATGGTTATGACAACCTTCCTACAACGCTTCCTGTAACAGTGGCAACTCCAGGAAAATTAACAGAGTATCAGCTTGGACGCCGTAAAGTTCGCCGTTTCTTAGAGGGAGCAGGGCTAGCGCAAACAACAACCTATTCGTTAACGAGCGCTGAAAAAGCTACTCAGTTTGCACTCAATGCAACAAGTACGATTGGTTTAGCAATGCCGATGAGTGAAGATCGCAGCATCCTTCGTCAAAGCTTAGTGCCTCATTTACTTGAAGCAGTGAAGCACAATAATGCTCGTCAATCGGATTCTATTGCGCTATACGAAACAGGCTCAGTGTTCTTATCTAAAGGTGAAGGGGAATTACCGGATGAGCAGGAGCGCGTAGCTGGTGCAATCACGGGTCTATGGCATGCTCACGGCTGGCAAGGTGAAAAGAAAGTCGTTGATTTCTATGTGATTAAAGGTGTACTAGAAGGGTTATTTGCACAGCTTGGTTTAGAGAAACGAATCTCATATGCTCCCGTTAAAAAAGACGGTATGCACCCTGGACGTACAGCGGCTGTATGGTTAGATGAAAAAGAAATTGGATACGTGGGTCAAGTTCATCCTGTTGCTCAGAAACAGTATGGCCTTCGTGAAACATACGTGTTTGAATTACACCTTCAAGAGCTATTAGCTGCAGATGTCGAAGAAGTTCGTTATTCAGCTATTCCAAGATTCCCATCTATTACACGTGATATTGCACTTGTTGTAGATAAAAACGTTCTTGCAGGAGAAGTTCAGCGCGTCATCTATACGACGGGCGGAGAACTTTTAAAAGACGTGACAGTATTTGATCTATATGAAGGCGAGCGTATGGAAGAAGGCAAGAAATCTGTAGCTTTCTCTTTACGTTACTTAGATCCTGAACGTACATTAACAGATGAAGAAGTAGCAAAAGCACATGGTGCAGTTTTAGAAGCTGTTGAAAAAGAATTTGGTGCAACGCTTCGTTCATAAGAATAAAAAAAGAGATGTGGATTTCCACATCTCTTATTTTTTAGCTAATTTTAAAGCTTTTTCTGTATTAGCAAAATGGATTTTAGCTAAAGAGTTCAGCGCATTGACGCCATGTTTTTTAATAATTTTAGCAGCGGCTATATCAACTTGTGCTCCAGCTCCGCGAGGAATGACCATCCCCGTCTTTTCCGTTAGTAAATCCATTTGTTTTAAAAATGCGTATCTGGCAATAATGGAAGCAGCGGCTACAGATAAATGAACGCTTTCTCCTTTTGTACTGAAAAAGACATTTTCTTTGATAATCTCTTTTTCCTTTACGATGTGTTTATAATAGGTGTTTTTTTCAACAAACTGGTCAATTAAAATCGCATCAGGTTTTTCAGGATCCAATTTTTTTAACACGTTGGATAAAGCTTTGTTGTGCAACAGAGCTTTCATTTTACCTTGTGACATGCCTTTTTCTTGAAATGCATTATACTTTTCGTTATGTAAGACAAGCAAACTGTAAGGAATAAACGAAACAAGCTGCTTGGCAATTTCAATGATTTTAGCATCCGTTAACTCTTTTGAATCTCGTACTCCTAATTCTTTTAACAAAGGAAGCTGCTCTTTTTGAACATAGGCAGCAACTACGGTCATGGGACCAAAATAATCTCCCGTTCCTACTTCATCAGAACCAATGACCGATAGTGAACTGAAGTTTGATGGGAGGTGTGAGACGGGAGCCTTTTTAGCAGCATCTAAAGGACCTCCCCACTTAGCTGCTTCTGTTTCAGCTTCTTTTCCTTGAAAAAGTACTTTTCCAGAGCGGTATGCAGTGATAGAACAGCCGGGAGTTTTAGCCGAAAAAATACTTCCCTGCGGCAATTTAGGCTGCAAATAGGATGTGTAATGAAGCTTCATTTTAGCTATCTGATCAGCTGATACCTTAATAACAGCATGTGACATAATGCTTCACTCCTTTCGGGGTATTTTAGTTTACTTTATAAGCACTATCCCTTATGATAGCTTAAATATAGATATGTTTCCATTGAAGTCTTCTTCGTGGTATGATAGGGATTAGGATTTTTCGTGGAACGGAGGATTTTCTCGTGTCAAGACAAGATAAAACACGTGCGACAGTTGACATCTTTGGTCAGCAGTACAGCATCGTCGGTAGCGAAAGTACAAGCCATATTCGACTTGTCGCCTCTATAGTGGATGAAAAAATGCGTGAAATCAGTACTAAAAACCCTTCTTTAGATATCAATAAATTAGCAGTATTAACAGCTGTGAATGCTGTACACGAATATATAAAACTGAAAGAAGACTATGAGAGACTTGAACAAAAACTTTATGGAAAAGAGGAATGACTGAGTCAATGCTTAATATCATTTTAATTATATTGCTTCTTTTAGGCTTTGTAACAGGTCTTAAAAGGGGATTTATTTTGCAGCTCATTCATATTGTCAGTTTTGCGGTTTCGTTTATCGTCGCTTATATGTTTAGTGGAGATTTGGCAAGCCGACTTCGCTTGTTGATTCCGTTTCCAGACAATATTCAGCAGCAAAGTGTCGCATCGTTTGTATTTGATTCTGGAACGATAGAAGACGCTTTTTATCGAATGATTGCATTTGCGATTTTATTTTTTGCTACTCACATTGTACTTCGCCTTGCAGGCTCTGTTTTAACGGCTTTAACCGAACTGCCAATTCTGCGCCAGTTAAATAAATGGGGCGGAGGTGCACTTGGATTCGTTGAAGTGTATATCATCGTTTTTATTTTGTTATACATTGGAGCCGTGATTCCTGTAAGTGAAATTCAAACGCCAATTCAACAGTCTTCAATTGCAATCAATATCGTACAAAATACTCCATACTTATCGTCTGCCATTCAAGATTTGTGGACTCAGTATGGTGTAATGTAATGAAATTACAATAGCTTGTTGAGAGGGTGTGTCGAAAGTGTCATAATACTTTTGAGATACCCTCTTTTTTTATCGCAGTCTGTTCTGCGGTTTTCACGGAGATAAAAGTATGTCTAGATAAAAATTTGAGAGAGTACATATGTCACTCATCATGTGTTGAAAGTTTCGTTATTATGATAATAGGCTGGTGAAAAGAGATGAATAAAAAGGATATTATTAAATTGTTAGAAACAATTGCTACATATATGGAATTAAAAGGAGATAACCCTTTTAAAATTTCTGCTTTTCGAAAAGCAGCTGCAGCGCTAGAAACGGACGAGAGAACGCTGACAGAGATTGAGGATTTTACCAAGCTCCAAGGGATTGGTAAAGGAACGGCCGCAGTTATTACAGAGTATATGGAAACAAATGAGTCAAGCGTACTAGAAGAACTAAAGCAAGAAGTTCCTGAAGGACTTATTCCTCTGCTTAAGCTGCCGGGGCTTGGAGGTAAAAAAATCGCTAAATTATATAAAGAGCTAGATATTAAAGACATGGAATCACTGCATCAGGCCTGTATGGAAAATCGAGTGCAGGGACTAAGCGGTTTTGGTAAAAAGACGGAAGAGAAAATTATCGCTGCTATTGAAGAGTTTGGGAAACGTCCTGATCGTTTGCCTCTTGCTTTTATGCTTCCAATAGCGGAAGAAATTTTAGAAGCCCTTAAACATATGCATAGCATTGAGCGTTTTTCTCAAGCAGGGAGCATTCGCCGCATGAGAGAAACTGTAAAAGATCTTGATTTTATTATTTCAACAGCTGAGCCTCATGCTGTCCGTGAACAGCTAGTATCGCTGCCAAATGTGAAGGATGTCATTGCAAATGGAGATACAAAAGTATCGGTAACGTTAGCCTATGAGTACGATGTGTCCGTGGATTTTCGTCTTGTAGAAGATAAAGCGTTTGCCACGACGCTTCATCATTTTACAGGATCAAAAGATCATAATGTGCGCATGCGTCAATTAGCAAAAGAACGCGGTGAAAAAATTAGCGAGTATGGCGTTGAAAATGCGGAGACAGGCGAAGTTATGACATTTGAGTCTGAACAAGCATTCTATGAACATTTTGGGCTGTCTTTTATTCCGCCGGAACTTCGTGAAGATGGAACGGAAGTAGATGCATTTATAAAACCTCAAACGCTTGTGACCTACGGTGCGGTAAAAGGTGATTTGCATATGCACTCCACGTGGAGCGACGGGGCGTATTCGATTGAAGAAATGGCGGAAGCATGTCGCGCGCGAGGCTATGAATACATGGCGATTACAGACCACTCTCAGTATTTAAAAGTAGCTAACGGTCTAACGCCTGAACGCATTCGCAAACAGCGTGAAGAAATTAATCGTTTAAACGCACAGTTCGATGATTTTACAATACTAGCAGGAATTGAAATGGATATTTTGCCCGATGCAACACTTGATTATGATGATGAAATGCTAGCTGAGCTAGATTTTGTTATTGCGTCCATTCACTCTAGTTTTTCACAATCACGCGAAGAAATTATGAATCGTTTAAAGCAAGCGTTAAATAATGTTCATGTAGATTTAATCGCTCATCCGACCGGTCGTTTGATTGGTCGCCGCAACGGATATGATGTAGATATTGATATGCTAATTGAATTAGCTAAGGAAACAAAAACGGCTCTTGAACTAAACGCGAATCCAAACCGTTTAGATTTAGCCGCTGAGCACATAAAAAAAGCACAAGAGGCAGGAGTTAAAATTGCAATTAATACAGATGCTCACAATCTAGACATGCTAGAGCATATGGAAATTGGAATATCTACGGGAATTAAAGGCTGGCTTAAACCAGAAACGGTATTAAATACGTATAGCCTCAAAGAATTAACCGCCTTTTTAAATCGACATAAATAAGCAACAGGAGGAATCAGTTTTGCAATCACGTATTTTCCATGTACTAGAGTTTAATAAAGTTAAGGAACAGCTTCAGAAAAAAGTAGCTTCTTCTTTAGGCCGAGAAAAAGTAGCGAATTTGATTCCCTCGACTCAGTATGAAGAAGTAGTCAAATGGCAGGAAGCAACAGATGAAGCTACAACCGTGCTGCGATTGCGTGGCAACGTACCGCTAGGAGGCATCTTTGACGTTCGACCTAGCGTAAAGCGCGCTGAAATTGGAGGAACGCTAAGCTCTAATGAACTTCTTGATGTAGCAAGTACTATTTATGCTGCAAGACAAGTCAAGCAATTTATCGAGCAAGTAGTAGAAGACGAAGATTTACAGCTTCCAATTATAATTGAACATATCGAAAAACTAATGCCTCTTCCTGAGGTAGAACAAACAATTAAAATGAGCATTGATGAGAATGGCACAGTACTAGACGGTGCAAGCGACCAGCTAAGAGGCATTCGTCAAAAACTTCGCTCGACGGAGTCTCGTATTCGCGAAAAGCTAGAAAGTCTTATTCGCTCCTCGTCTGCTCAGAAAATGTTGTCAGATGCGATTGTTACCATTCGAAACGAACGTTTCGTTATTCCTGTTAAGCAAGAATATCGCAGTGCGTATGGAGGCATTGTGCACGATCAGTCTTCATCTGGAGCAACGTTATTTATTGAGCCACAGGCGATTGTGACGTTAAATAATGAGCTTCAAGAAGCAAAAGTAAAAGAAAAACAAGAAATTGAGCGTATTCTTATTGCTCTAACCGTTCAGGTAGCGGAAGTGGCAAATGAACTCCGTCAAAACGTTTATTTGTTAGGTGAGCTGGACTTCATGTTTGCTAAAGGGCGCTATAGCCATGAGCTAAAAGCTTCAAAACCTAAAATGAACGATCGAGGCTATATTAAGTTAGTGAAGGCAAAACATCCTCTTATTGCACAGGAAGATGTCGTTGCAAATGATATTGAGCTAGGTGATCAATATACGTCTATCGTTATTACAGGACCAAATACCGGCGGTAAAACCGTAACGTTAAAAACACTTGGGTTATTCACATTAATGGCTCAAGCAGGTTTGCAGATTCCTGCGCTGGATGGATCGGAAATGGCTGTGTTTAAACACGTATTTGCTGATATTGGAGATGAGCAGTCCATTGAACAAAGTCTGAGTACCTTTTCATCTCATATGGTCAACATTGTAGATATTTTACAAAAAGTAGATCATGAAAGTCTGGTCTTGTTCGATGAATTGGGAGCCGGAACAGATCCCCAAGAAGGTGCAGCGCTTGCGATTTCGATTTTAGATCAAGTATATGAAAGAGGCGCTCGCGTAGTTGCGACTACTCACTATCCTGAATTAAAAGCGTACGGCTATAACCGTGAAGGAGTGGTCAATGCTAGCGTAGAGTTCGATATTGAAACATTGAGCCCTACTTACAAGCTGCTGATTGGTGTACCGGGTCGAAGCAATGCTTTTGAAATTTCAAAACGTTTAGGTTTAAGTGCAGAAGTAATTGAACGTGCCAAAGGCTATATTGGCTCAGAAACAAATAAAGTAGAAAACATGATCGCTTCTCTTGAAGATAGCCGCCGTCAATCTGAACATGAGCTAGAAGAAGCTGAACAGCTAAGAAAAGAGGCTCAGAAGCTTCATAAAGAATTACAGAGTCAGATTATTGAGTTTAATGAAAAACGAGATAAGCTGTACGAAAAAGCTGAAGAAAAAGCTCAAGCCACAGTTCAAGCAGCATCTGAAGAAGCAGAGAAAATCATTAGCGATTTGCGTAAAATGAGTCAAAAAAATCATGCGCTTGTAAAAGAGCATGAATTGATTGAAGCACGTAAGCGTCTAGAAGATGCAGTTCCAACTCTTGAAAAAAGTAAAAAGAAACCGGCTGTGCCGAAAAAACAAGAGCGCACTCTTCAAGCTGGAGATGAAGTGAAAGTCTTAAGCTGGGGACAAAAAGGAACGCTTGTGGAACGAGTAAGTAATAATGAATGGCAAGTGCAAATGGGAATCATGAAAATGAAGGTGAAAGAAAAAGATCTTGAATATATTAGTTCCCCAAAACCTGTAGAAACAAAGCCGCTTGCTACGGTAAAAGGAAAAGATTATCATGTAAATCTAGAACTGGATTTAAGAGGAGAGCGCTATGAAAATGCGCTGATTCGAGTTGAAAAATATATTGATGATGCTTTGTTAGCCAACTATCCGCGCGTTTCGATTATCCACGGTAAAGGAACTGGAGCTCTTCGTAAAGGTGTACAGGAATATTTGAAAAATCATCGTTCTGTTAAAAATATTCGTTTCGGAGAAGCTTCTGAAGGAGGTTCTGGCGTTACGGTTGTGGAATTTAAGTAAAAGAATGCTGAGATAAAGGTGTCAGTGGATGCGCTGAACAAGCATATATGAAGATGGAAAATCCGACATGGCTCATGAACTATGTTGGGTTTTCTATCTCTTTTAAGAACGATGCAAGTAAAGGAAAGAGACCTGTCAGTTCATTACGTGGAGTGTAATATAAATTAGGAGTGATGCAAAAATGAGGGATTTTTGGAAAGACCCGTATATTGAATCCGCCGCTTATTACAGCGTGGTTGTCTTGAGCATTGTCGTCTTTCTTGTTGTGTTTGAGCTCGTTACTAAATATAAGAATTGGGAAGAGATTCAAAAAGGAAATATGGCTGTTGCGATGGCAACAGGTGGGAAAATATTTGGATTAGCTAATATTTTTCGCTATTCAATTGAGCACAACGACAATTTGTTAAGAATGCTTGGATGGGGAATATATGGGTTTGTTCTTTTACTAGTCAGCTATTTTATTTTCGAATTTTTGACGCCGAAATTTCGAATCGATGATGAAATTGAACAAGATAACAGAGCCGTTGGGTTTATTTCACTTGTTATTTCAATCGGTATGTCCTATGTAATAGGAGCAGGGATAGGATAGGAGAGAGTCATGGAGAAGTTAGCGAAAATTTTACTCATTTTATGCGGAGTGTTTATGCTTATTGGTCTTATCTATTTATCTATATAGCTTTTCCTAACATTGTGATGACAGCAAAAAAGCTGGCCTTAAAGCAGGTCAGCTTTTTTAATGATTACTTCCATACATCTTCAGCAATTGCAATCACGTGCTTTACTTTATCCCACTGCTGTTCTTCAGTTAGTAAATTTCCTTCTTCTGTAGAAGCAAATCCGCACTGGGGACTCAAACAAATTTGATCAAGAGAAACAAATTCTGCCGCTTCAGCAATTCGTTTTTTCACTGCTTCAGGATCTTCTAAATCTCCAAATTTTGATGTGATAAGACCAAGGACAATCTGAAGGTCATTTCGCTTTACATGTCGAAGAGGTTCGAATCCTCCTGAGCGTTCATCATCAAATTCTAAAAATAGTCCATCTACGTTTAACTGACTGAAAATAGCTTTTGACGCATTTTCATATCCGCCGCTTGCTGTATAAGTAGACTGGAAATTCCCTCTGCAAATATGCATTGTAATAACCATATCATCTGGCTTATGCGCAATGGATTCATTGATCGCATCCGTAAAACGTTTCAGTAATTCTTGGGGCGTAAATCCTTTTGACGCGATTTGTTCTTGTCCTTTTTCTGAGAAAAAGACCGCCCACGCAGTATCATCTAACTGTAAATAGCGGCATCCAGCATCATAAAATGCTTGAATGGCTTTTTGATATGTTTTAACTAAATCAGCAAAAAATACATCCGTATCCGAGTAAGCAGACTCTTCAATATGGCCTCTGAAAAACAGCATATTGGGACTTGGAATGGTGAACTTAGCCACGTGTTCTTTTCCGGCCGCTTGATGAAGAAATTTATAATCTTCAATCATAGGGTGGTGATTAAAATCTAGTTTTCCAGTAACTTTTATACCGTGAGCTTTTGTTTGGACCCCGTGAAACTGAATTCCCGACTCTGCTTCGTAAAGTTCTACGCCCACAAGTTCTGATAGAAAATCAAAGTGCCACCACGCACGGCGAAACTCACCGTCTGTTATGGCTTTTAATCCAATTTGTTTTTGCTTTTCTACGAGCTTACTAATTTCTTCATCTTCAATTGCTCGAAGCTGTTTCTTTGTCATTTCCCCGTTTTCTACCTGTAATCGTGCTTGCTTGATACGCTCAGGACGCAAAAAGCTTCCAACGTGATCTGCTTTGAACGGTCCTTTAGTCAATGTTGTTATCAATTTATACAGCTCCTTAAAAAAATCTAATTTTTATTATATACAAAAAATTCGGATAATGTACAGGGATAAATCCAATTTTTATTTATTACGCTGCAGGATGAAAGAGTGATTAGACAGGAAAGAGAACATTCAATAACGATTGCATCTAAAAAAAGAATGAACTATAATTTTAATTAGAAAATTCTAATTTTTTATTTTTTTGAGGGAGAGGATACGTGTGGAATCCACCGAAAAGATATGGCTTTCTCAATACCCAGAGGAAATATCTGCTACGCTTCATTATGAGCAAAAAAATTTAGCACAGCTTTTTGAAGAAGCAGTTCAAAAAGCCCCTAAAAAAAACGCAATCTATTTTCTAGGGAAAAAAATGACGTTTTCCCAACTGCATCAAGATTCTTTGAAACTGTCATCTTACCTTATTGAACTGGGATTAAAAAAAGGGGATAGAGTAGCCATTATGCTTCCAAATTGCCCTCAAGCTGTCATTTCCTTTTATGCTGTTCTTCTTGCCGGAGGAGTAGTCGTTCAAACAAACCCTTTGTATACGGAAAGGGAGTTAGAGTATCAGCTGAATGATTCAGAAGCGACCATGATTATTGCACTCGATTTGCTATATCCGCGTGTAGTAAAAATGAAAGCGTTAACAAGTGTAAAACACGTAGTCATCACCTCTATTCAAGACTATCTCCCATTTCCCAAAAACATAATCTATCCATTTATTCAGCGCAAACAGCAGAAGATAAGCGTGGATGTGAGTCATACGGAGACTACTCATTTATTTAAACGCATTATAAGTGAATCCTCTCCAGCAGTATGTAATGCTGAGGGAATTTCAGACGAAGATATCGCGATTTTACAATACACCGGGGGAACAACAGGTTTTCCAAAAGGAGTCATGCTTACTCATAAAAACTTGGTAGCCAATGCAACGATGTGTTCACATTGGTTATACCGCTGCAAGCATGGAGAAGAAAAAGTGCTTGGAATTATCCCGTTTTTTCATGTGTATGGTTTAACAACGGTTCTGGTTCTATCGGTTTTGCAAAACTACGAGATGGTGCTTCTGCCTAAATTTGATGCAAAAACGACGCTCAAAACCATTCATAAGCAGCAGCCTACTTTATTTCCAGGTGCTCCGACAATTTACATCGCATTATTAAACCATCCTGATTTAGCAAAATACAACCTATCTTCTATTGATTCATGTATGAGCGGTTCGGCTCCTCTGCCTGTGGAAGTGCAGGAGCAGTTTGAAAAGCTCACTGGAGGTAAACTAGTGGAAGGATATGGATTGACGGAAACCTCTCCTGTTACTCATGCTAATTTTCTTTGGAAAGAGAGAATTCCAGGAAGCATTGGAGTGCCTTGGCCAGACACAGATGCCAAAATTCTCTCGTTTGAAACAGGTAAAGAAGCTGCTGTAAGCGAAGTAGGAGAAATTGCGGTTAAAGGTCCTCAGGTCATGAAAGGATATTGGAAGCAGCCTGAAGAAACGGAGGCTGTTATGCGAGACGGGTGGTTGCTAACAGGTGATGTTGGCTATATGGATGATAAAGGTTATTTTTATGTAGTAGATCGAAAGAAAGATATTATTATTGCCGGGGGATATAATATCTATCCTCGAGAAGTTGAAGAAGTATTATATGAGCATGAAAAAATTCAAGAAGCTGTAGTGGTAGGTGTTCCTGACCCATATAGAGGAGAAACAGTGAAGGCTTACATTGTATTAAAAAATGGTGTAAGATGTACTGAAGAAGAGTTAAATGAGTTTTCTAGAAAGTATTTAGCTGCTTATAAAGTTCCGCGCCTTTATGAATTTCGAAATGAGCTTCCAAAAACAGCGGTCGGGAAGATTCTGCGACGAGCGCTGATTGAAGAAGAAAATGAAAAGCATAAAAAGGCGACGTAATCGATCGTCGCCTTTGATTTTTTTGCTGAAACATAATTGACAGATACTTGCGGTTTCTTTATTATAAAGATATGAATGAATAATCATTCATATTTTAAAGGAGCGTATAAGATTGAGAAGAAATAAGCCAAAGTATAAGCAGATTATCGATGCAGCTGTAGTAGTAATAGCAGAAAACGGATACCACAATGCTCAGGTTTCTAAAATTGCTAAGCAGGCTGGAGTTGCAGACGGTACGATATATTTATATTTTAAAAACAAAGAAGATGTCTTGATTTCCTTATTTCAAG
Organism: Priestia sp. FSL R5-0597; assembly: GCF_038006305.1. NCBI lineage: Bacteria > Bacillati > Bacillota > Bacilli > Caryophanales > Bacillaceae > Priestia > Priestia sp. FSL R5-0597. Next base: position 4,522,825 of record NZ_JBBOUZ010000001.1, on the reverse strand, counting down.
AGAAGATGGGACAGTTTGTAGAAAAAATTTATGAAGAACTGGCGGGAATTGAAACTGCGGCAGAAAAACTTCACGTATTAATTGACAAGCATTTTTCGTTTCTAGCGGAGGATCATCATTTAGCTACAGTGACACAGCTTGAACTGCGTCAATCGAACAAAGATTTAAGATTGAAAATTAACGATGTATTAAAAGATTATCTGACTCTCATTGATTCTATTTTACAGACAGGAATCGAAACGGGTGAGTTTTCTGAAAATATAGATATTCGTCTTGCGCGACAGATGATTTTTGGAACGATTGATGAAACTGTCACAACATGGGTAATGAACGATCATCGATATGGTCTAATAGAATCGGTAGATAAAGTCCATTCCCTGCTGTTAAACGGCTGCAGCGGCTCATAATCGTAAGTGAGCCTGCTGCTCCCTTGCGAGGGGAGAAGCGCAAGGTAATGAAAATAGAAAGAAAGGGTGGGGGAAACAAATGGAGATTATCCAGGTTGAAACTGTTGATGCAATAAGCTTCATTACGTTGAATAGACAACCTGCTAACGCTTTGTCTCAAGATTTATTAAAAGATCTTTCAAGTGTTTTAAAACATTTAGAAGATAGCAAAGAGACAAGGGTTATCGTCATTAAAGGCGAAGGGAAATTCTTTTGTGCTGGAGCTGATATAAAAGAGTTTACATCACTGCAGCAGGAAAAAGATTACGAGAAACTTGCTGTTAACGGCCAAGAGCTCTTTGAGTATATTGAAAATTACCCAAAACCAGTTATTGCAGCTATTCATGGAGCTGCTTTAGGCGGAGGATTAGAGCTTGCTATGAGCTGCCATATTCGTTTGGTAACAGAAAATGCTAAGCTGGGCTTGCCTGAACTTCAGTTAGGAATTATACCAGGGTTTGGAGGAACTCAGCGATTGCCTCGTTATGTAGGGGTTCATAAGGCTTGTGAGATGATGCTGACAAGTGATCCAATATCGGGCAGCGAGGCAGTGGAGTTAGGATTGGCAAACGCAGCTTTTGAAGAAAGTCAGCTTATCAATGAAACATTTTTACTTGCTAGAAAAATTGCCAAAAAAAGCCCAATCTCTGTTAAAGCTACTTTGCAGCTGCTTCAACATGTAAAAACAGATGCTTATTACAGCGGCATCAAAAAAGAAGCGCAATTTTTTGGAAGCGTATTCAAAAGCAGTGATGCTCAAGAAGGCGTAGCCGCTTTTATTGAAAAGCGCCAGCCCAAATTTTTAGGAAAATAAGCTTAGGAGGGGAATTGAATGAATATTTATGTGTTAGTAAAAAGAACGTTCGATACAGAGGAGAAACTTTCACTAAAAAATGGTCAAATTGTTGAAGATGGAGCTGAATTTATTATTAATCCTTACGATGAGTATGCAGTTGAAGAGGCTATTCAGCTAAAGGAAAAGCATGGCGGAGAGATTACGGTCGTGAGTGTAGGAGGGGAAGAATCAGAAAAAGAACTCCGAACAGCTTTGGCTATGGGAGCAGATAAAGCGGTTTTAATCAATACGGAAGATGACATAGAAGATGGCGATCAGTACACGACTTCTAGGCTGCTGGCACAGTACTTAAAAGAGCAATCTCCTGATTTAATCTTAGCAGGAAACGTAGCGATTGACGGAGGTTCAGGCCAGGTGGGACCGCGCGTAGCAGAACAGTTAGAAATCCCTTATATTACAACGATTACAAAGCTGGATATTGAAGGTGAAAAAGTGACGGTTGTACGCGATGTGGAAGGAGATTCGGAAGTTATTGAAACGTCGCTTCCTCTTTTAGTAACAGCTCAGCAGGGACTTAATGAGCCTCGCTATCCATCTCTTCCAGGGATTATGAAAGCGAAGAAGAAACCGTTGGTTGAAGTGGAATTAGACGATTTAGATTTAGATGAAGATGATGTAGAAGCAAAAACAAAGACAATTGAAATTTATTTACCTCCGAAAAAAGACGCGGGGCGCGTATTACAAGGAGATATAAAAGATCAAGTAACAGAGCTGGTCAATTTACTGCATAAGGAAGCAAAAGTCATTTAATAAGTCAAAAGTCAAAACAATGGGGGTATTGTAATGGGACGCAAAGTGTTAGTTCTTGGAGAAGCACGTGATGGGGGATTACGAAACGTATCGTTTGAAGCGATTTCCGCAGCGTCTACTGTAGCTGATGGGGGAGAAATTATTGCAGCGTTAGTAGGAAAGGACGTAAAATCTTTAAGTGAAGAACTTATTGCATACGGAGCAGATAAAGTTGTTGTGACGGAGCATGAAGATTTAGCTGCTTACACATCGGATGGTTACGCTCAGGCATTATTAGCCATCATTGAAAGTGAACAGCCTGAAGCTATCGTATTTGGGCATACGGCTCTTGGCAAAGATCTAGCGCCAAAACTGGCAGCTCGCTTAGATAAAGGACTTATCTCGGATGTGACGGATGTAGAAGTGGGAGGGGATCAAGTAGTCTTCACTCGCCCAATTTATTCTGGTAAAGCATTTGAGAAGAAAATCATGACCGATGCTTTTACGTTTGTCACGATTCGTCCAAATAATATTTCACCGCTTGCAAAAGATGAGGGGCGTACAGGTGATGTAGAGGATTTAAATGTTGAAATCAAAAACCTGCGTACTGTTGTAAAAGAAGTCGTACGCAAAGCAACGCAAGGGGTTGATTTGTCCGAAGCAAAAGTCGTGATTGCAGGTGGTCGAGGTGTAAAAAGCACGGAAGGTTTTGGACCTCTCCAAGAACTAGCGGACGTGTTAAATGGAGCTGTTGGAGCGTCTCGCGGAGCGTGCGATGCAGATTACTGCGACTATTCTCTTCAAATCGGTCAGACGGGCAAAGTAGTCACACCAGATTTATACATTGCCTGCGGAATTTCAGGTGCTATTCAGCATTTGGCAGGTATGTCAAATTCAAAAATTATTGTTGCAATCAATAAAGATCCTGAAGCGAATATTTTTAAAGTAGCTGACTACGGAATCGTTGGAGATTTATTTGAAGTAGTGCCTCTGCTAACGGAAGAATTTAAAAAGCTGAAAGTACAGTCTGCGTAAGATTCTCGGACAAAAGTATTTGAGACGAAGTGAAGAACGAACCGTTGATCAAGATTTTTGATTAGTGGTTCGTTTTTTTGTTAGGGTAAACGCAGGGTAGGTCTTTCTAGCAGGTGATTGGAGGGCAAGGCTCCTGCTAGAAAAGCGAAGTCTTGCATGGAAATCAACTGCGGTGTCGCAAGCGGTTCAACCCATGTATACTATTTGTTCGTCTTTGGATTCATTTAGTCAGGTCTCAGCCTCATGGGAAATGAAATTTTCTACGCATATTTTTAGGCAAATTGTACAAACTAGAGCGGAGAATAAACAGTATAAATGTAAGCAAAAAGTTAGCAAACCTTATTTGAAGGTGATATACTGTGAGTAGAATTTGGATATTGCATATATTTAGGAGGAATTAAAATGGCTATTGCACATGCTACAGATAAAAACTTTACAGATGAAATTAAATCAGGCCTAGTGCTTGTTGACTTTTGGGCACCATGGTGTGGCCCTTGTAAAATGATTGCTCCAGTTCTTGAAGAAATTGATGGCGAACTTAACGATAAAGTTAAAATCGTAAAAGTAGACGTTGATGAAAATCAAGAAACAGCTGGAAAATTTGGTGTTATGAGTATCCCAACTTTAGTATTATTCAAAGATGGAGAGAAAGTTGATCAAGTAGTTGGTTTCCAACCAAAAGAAGCATTAACAGAATTAATTAATAAACACGCGTAAGTCAAAACCTAGCTCAGGCTAGGTTTTTTTCTTTTTCTCCACTTTTTCTCCACTTTTTCTCTTTTGGGAATACTTTTATTTAGCGAATATGCGTTCGTTTGTTTTATACTAGATGTAAGGAACACCGCCATAAATCCAGCTTATGTACATGTATTAAGACAGGAAAGAATGTAGGTTACGCTTCATAAGCGATTGTATAGATGGACAGAGTAAGAGAAGAGGAAGGAGAAAAGTATGAACGATTATTTAAAAGAAAAGCTGGCTATTTTACCGGATCAGCCCGGCTGTTACTTGATGAAAGATAAATATGGAACGGTCATTTACGTAGGAAAAGCAAAAGTATTAAAAAATCGAGTACGTTCCTACTTTACCGGATCTCATGACGGAAAGACGCTTCGACTTGTAAACGACATTGTCGACTTTGAATATATCGTCACATCTTCTAATTTAGAAGCGCTTATTTTAGAAATGAATTTAATTAAAAAGCATGACCCAAAATACAATATTATGCTTAAAGATGATAAGGGCTATCCGTTTATTAAGATTACAGCTGAAAAACAGCCCCGACTTGTTATTACAAGAAAAATAAAAAAAGATAAAGGGAAATACTTCGGTCCTTATCCTAATGTTCAAGCAGCAAATGAAACAAAGCGGCTTCTTGATCGCATTTATCCGTTAAGAAAGTGCTCCACTATGCCAGATAGGCCTTGTTTGTATTACCATATCGGGCAATGTCTAGCTCCTTGCGTAAAAGAGGTAAAAGAAGAGCAAAACAAACAAATTATTGAAAATATCACGCGGTTTTTAAATGGTGGATATGAGCATGTCAAAACAGAGTTAACTGAAAAAATGTTAAAAGCTTCAGAAGAACTTGACTTTGAACGGGCTAAAGAATACCGAGATCAAATTGCTCATATCGAAGCGACAATGGAAAAGCAAAAAGTAACGTTTAATGATTTTGTTAATCGAGATGTGTTTGGCTATTCTTACGATAAAGGCTGGATGTGTGTTCAAGTTTTCTTTATTCGCCAAGGGAAATTAATTGAGCGAGAAGTTTCTATGTTTCCTTTTTATAAAGAGCCAGAAGAAGATTTCTTAACTTTTATCGGTCAGTTTTATGCCAAAAATATTAAGCCAAAAGAAGTGATGGTTCCAGCAACGATTGATGCAGAGTTAGCTGAGAAGTTAGTAGAAGTAGAGGTTCAGCATCCAAAGCGAGGCAAAAAGAAAGAATTAGTAGAACTTGCGTGTAAAAATGCAAAAATTGCGCTCGGTGAAAAATTCTATTTAATTGAACGAGATGAAGAGCGTACAGTTGGCGCAGTTGAACGGTTAGGAGAAGAGCTTGGAATTGCCGCTCCTTATCGGATTGAAGCATTTGATAACTCAAATATTCAAGGAACAGACCCAGTTTCTGCGATGATTGTTTTTGTTGATGGGAAACCGGAAAAGAAAGAATATCGCAAATATAAAATTAAGACCGTAAAGGGACCAGATGATTACAGTTCCATGAGGGAAGTCGTTCGCAGACGGTATTCCAGAGCGTTAAAAGAAGGCCTTCCGCTTCCTGATTTAATTGTTGTAGATGGAGGCAAAGGGCATTTAGCTGCAGTCCAGGACGTTCTCGAAAATGAATTGGGACTTTTAGTGCCTACAGCAGGTCTTGTTAAAGATGATAAACACAGAACCTCCAACCTGATGATTGGTGAGCCTCCTCAAATCATACCGCTTGAACGCAATAGTCAAGAATTTTATTTGCTTCAGCGAATTCAAGATGAAGTTCACCGCTTTGCAATCACCTTCCACCGTCAAGTGCGCTCTAAGTCCGCTTTTCAGTCAGTTCTAGACGACATTCCGGGAGTGGGAGAAAAGCGTAAGAAAGCTTTGTTAAAGCATTTTGGTTCGGTGAAAAAATTGAAAGAAGCAACGGTTGAAGATATACGAAATTCAGGTGTTCCTCAAAACATTGCTGAAAAAATTTATGAAACATTACAAAAATAGTCTTGAAATAATAGAAAATATTTGATAAGCTATTAACTAATTTCATACGACACTTCATCAAATGAAGTGAAGATAGAGGTGCAAATTTAATCAGTACGCATCAGGAAGGGTATGAGCCCTTATGAACGATGCGGAAAGGGAAATTTGCCGAAGTGAACATTACCTCATAGTAATGATTGCTGGTTCTGCGTTGAATAAACGTAGGATTGTCAAGATGTAGATTCTTGGAGAGCTATCTCACGGCAGTGGACGGTTATGTTTTATAATTTTCGTTCGTTAAGCAATGAGAGCTCATCTCATTGCTTTTTTTATTGTCTGAGTAAAAAAATTTAGCTTCTCATCATCCTGCATATGCAAATTTATTGAAAAGGAATGAACAAAATTATGGCATTAATCGTTCAAAAATTTGGTGGAACATCTGTTGGTTCTGTTGAACGTATTCAACATGTAGCAAACCGTGTTATTCAAGAAGCAGAGCGCGGTAACCAAGTAGTAGTTGTTGTATCGGCAATGGGCAAAACCACAGATGCACTGGTGAAATTAGCAAGTGATATTACGGACAGTCCAAGTAAACGCGAAATGGATATGCTTCTTACAACTGGAGAACAAGTAACGATTTCCCTGTTAACAATGGCTCTTCAATTCAAAGGTCATGAAGCCACTTCGCTAACAGGTTGGCAAGCTGGTATCCAGACGGAAGCAGTTCACAGCAATGCACGAATCCAGCACATTGACACGACTCGTATTCAAAGCCAATTAGATAGAGGTCGAATCGTAGTAGTAGCTGGATTCCAAGGCTGTTCAGAAGATGGAAGCATTACAACATTAGGTCGAGGCGGCTCTGACACTACGGCAGTAGCTCTTGCCGCGGCACTAAAAGCTGCAAAATGTGATATTTATACAGACGTAACAGGAGTGTTTACGACGGATCCGCGCTACGTAGAAGATGCTCGTAAACTTCATTCTATTTCATATGACGAAATGTTAGAATTAGCCAATTTAGGAGCAGGGGTGCTGCATCCGCGCGCTGTTGAGTTTGCAAAAAATTATCAGGTACCGCTAGAAGTGCGTTCAAGCTTAGAAAACGAGAATGGAACGATTGTTGAGGAGGAAGTTTCAATGGAACAAAACTTAGTCGTAAGAGGAATTGCGTTTGAAGATAATATTTCACGGGTGACAATTGAAGGGTTAAACAACGAGTTACAAACTCTTTCTACTATTTTTACAGCATTAGCAAAAGAACAGTTAAATGTGGATATTATTATTCAAAACGTAACGGCTAATAATCGCCTCTCTATCTCATTTTCTATTAAAACTGTAGATGTAGAAGCTGCTCTTGCCGTCTTAAAAGAGTATAAATCTACCTTGGGGTATACGCGTATTGAACATGAAAGCAGTCTGGCCAAAGTATCGATTGTGGGATCTGGCATGATATCTAATCCAGGTGTTGCAGCCGAAATGTTTGAAGTGCTGGCAGGAGAGAAAATTGAAGTGAAGATGGTCAGCACGTCTGAAATTAAAGTATCTACAGTTGTACCGCATGCTGATATGGTAAAAGCTGTTGAGACGCTTCACGTAGCATTTGAATTAGAAGAGCAGCAGGCAGTGCAAGTATAAAGAAAAGAAAAAAGACGTGGTATCTCCACGTCTTTTATATATACGTATTTCTTACTTTTTATAACGCTCCGCACGGGTTTCGGTAGGTAAGATATCTTTTCGGTCCCACTGCACGGAAATCAGCACTTTTCCGTTCTTTTCTTTAGGTGTTAAGTAGGCTTCTGTTAGGCAGTTGTTTTGACGCTGAATCTGTTCAGCCACAAACCCTGACTCAAGATGAAATGAACAAGTTTCCTGCTGAAATCTTTTGCTGACCACATCACCTGATAACTCAAGCTCTAGTGAATATTTATCTTTTTTGGCAAGCGTCAGTGTTCCCCAGGAAGCTGCTTTAAAAAATGCGACGATTTCATCCATTGTATTTAATGGATATTTACGCGCAAGGTGTTTTCCTGCCCAGTATGAGATGGTATTCGTTTCGTCTCCAAGAAGCTCTGGAATTAACACGTCACGCAAAAGGCTGTATCCGAAATATGGAACGTGATCAAGAGCTCTCTCTGTTTCAGCTGCGGCATTAGGTTCTAATGTTTCCATCGTCTCTTCAAGTTCTTGCTGTGATTCTGTTTGTAAATTGCTCATGCTTTCCCCTCTTTCTTTACTACTATTATATACAAATCTAAAAAACCTCTCACGCATTTTTTTAATAAAATGTAAGAGGATCTTTATTATGGTAAAAAGAGTTAGATGTAAAGATAAAAAATCCATAAAATTACTTTTAAAAGGGTACTTTTACCTGTGTAAATGTTTTGTGAACTTGTTTACAATAAAAGTATAAAGTAAACGCTTACTTAACTGTGGCAAGCGATATTATAATAGAAAGAAAAAATCTTTAACATCAATGCAGTAAGCGTTAACAAATATAAAATTTTATAAATTTATATTTTATAGAAGATTTAAACATCTTGCCTTGACGCTCTTAATCGATGGGAGTAAAATTAACCTGTCACATACTTTATTAGGAAATGCAAAGGTTTTCATTTCCTGTATTCACGATTAATCTATTTGTCTAGTGGGAGTAAGAAAGTTCTTCACAAACTATGTTCATTTAACTAAGGGGGGTCTACGCAGATGGCGGCAAACAGAGAGTTTCAATATCGGAGAATCCATTCACTACTTGGAGTAATACCAATCGGGATTTTCTTAACACAGCATTTAGTTGTGAATCATTTCGCGACAAAGGGAGAAGAATCATTTAATCAAGCAGCTCACTTCATGGAGAGCTTACCTTTCCGCTATGCTCTAGAAATTTTCATTATTTTCTTACCAATCGTTTTTCACGCAATATATGGTCTTTACATCGCATTCACTGCTAAAACAAACGTTAACAACTATGGATTTTTCCGTAACTGGATGTTTATCCTTCAGCGTGTTTCAGGTGTAATCACACTTATCTTCATCACATGGCACGTATGGGAAACCAGAATACAAGCTGCGCTTGGAAAAGAAGTAGATTTTCAAATGATGGAACGAATTTTAAGCAACCCAGCAATGTTTGCATTCTACATAGTTGGTGTTGTATCTACGATCTTCCACTTTGCAAACGGTCTATGGTCATTTGGAGTTAGCTGGGGGTTAACTGTAACACCACGTTCTCAAAGAATTTCAACTTATGTGACATTAGCAATCTTCTTAGCACTTACATTCGTAGGTGTTCGTACATTATTCGCATTTGCATAAAATTAAGGTTTTGAAGGAGTGGGGTTCCGATGAGTAACGGAAAAATCATCGTAGTCGGTGGCGGTTTAGCTGGCTTGATGGCAACAATAAAAATTGCTGAGTCTGGCAAGCAAGTAGATTTATTTTCACTAGTTCCGGTAAAAAGATCTCACTCAGTTTGCGCGCAAGGTGGAATCAACGGAGCCGTAAATACGAAAGGTGAAGGAGATTCACCATGGGAACACTTTGATGACACAGTGTATGGCGGAGACTTTTTAGCCAACCAGCCACCTGTAAAAGCAATGTGTGAAGCAGCTCCTGGTATTATTCACTTACTTGACCGTATGGGTGTTATGTTTAACCGTACTCCTGAGGGTTTGTTAGACTTCAGACGATTTGGCGGAACGCAGCATCACCGTACGGCTTTTGCTGGAGCAACAACGGGTCAACAGTTATTGTACGCATTAGATGAGCAGGTTCGTCGCTATGAAGTTGCCGGACTTGTGACAAAGTACGAAGGATGGGAATTCTTAGGTGCTGTTCTTGATGATGAGCGCAGCTGTCGCGGAATTTCTGCACAAAATTTAAAATCAATGGAAATTAAAACGTTCCCAGCTGATGCGGTTATTATGGCTACAGGTGGACCTGGTATTGTCTTTGGAAAATCGACGAACTCAGTTATTAATACAGGTTCAGCGGCATCTATCGTGTATCAGCAAGGTGCATACTATTCAAACGGAGAGTTTATTCAAATTCATCCAACTGCTATCCCGGGAGATGATAAGCTTCGTCTTATGAGTGAATCTGCTCGTGGAGAAGGCGGACGCGTTTGGACATATAAAGACGGTAAACCTTGGTATTTCTTAGAGGAAAAATATCCGGCATACGGTAACTTAGTACCTCGTGATATTGCAACTCGTGAAATTTTTGACGTCTGCGTAGCGCAGAAGTTAGGAATTAACGGAGAGAACATGGTTTATCTGGACCTTTCACATAAAGATCCAAAAGAGCTAGACATTAAACTTGGAGGTATCATCGAAATCTATGAAAAATTCATGGGCGATGATCCGCGCAAAGTACCAATGAAGATTTTCCCAGCCGTACACTATTCAATGGGCGGTTTATGGGTGGATTACGATCAAATGACAAATATCCCTGGCTTGTTCGCAGCTGGTGAGTGTGATTATTCGCAGCACGGAGCGAACCGTTTAGGAGCAAACTCATTATTGTCAGCTATTTATGGCGGTATGGTTGCTGGTCCTAAAGCCGTTGAATACATCAATGGTTTAGAAAAGAGCGCAGATGCTATTTCTTCAAGCGTATATGATCGTCATGTGAAAGAAGAAGAAGAGAAATGGAACAATATCATGAATCTTCAAGGTACAGAAAATGCATACGTTCTTCATAAAGAGCTAGGGGAATGGATGACTGACAACGTGACAGTCGTACGATACAATGACAAACTGTTAAAAACAGATGAAAAGATTCAAGAATTAATTGAACGCTATGATCGTATTAACATTAATGACACGGCTAAATGGAGTAATCAAGCGGCAACATTTACTCGTCAGCTTCAAAACATGCTCCAACTTTCACGTGTTGTAACGCTTGGAGCTTACAACCGTAACGAAAGTCGCGGTGCTCATTATAAGCCGGATTTCCCAGATCGTAACGATGAAGAATTCTTAAAAACAACAATGGCATCTTTCGTTGATAAGAAAACGGCTCCTTCTTTCCATTATGAAGAGGTAGACGTATCGTTAATCAAACCGCGTAAGCGCGACTACACAAAGAAAAAAGATGAAAAACCAAAAAAACAACAAGAGGGGGTTCGTTAATCAATGAGTGAACAACAAACAGTCCAAAAGACAGTGCGCTTCATTATTACACGTCAAGATTCAGCTGAATCTGCTCCTTACAATCAGGAGTTTGAAATTCCGTATCGTCCGAATATGAACGTTATTTCAGCACTGATGGAAATCAGACGTAACCCTGTTGATGCTTCAGGTAAAGAGGTTGCTCCGATAAACTGGGAAATGAACTGTTTAGAGGAAGTATGCGGAGCCTGTTCAATGGTTATCAACGGTAAACCTCGTCAGTCATGTACAGCTCTTGTTGATAAACTAGAACAGCCGATTCGCTTGCAGCCAATGAAAACATTCCCTGTTGTTCGTGACTTGCAGGTAGACCGCAGCCGTATGTTTGATTCACTGAAAAAAGTAAAAGCCTGGGTTCCGATCGATGGCACATACGATTTAGGACCAGGACCGCGTATGCCTGAAAAGAAACGTCAGTGGGCGTATGAGTTATCCAAGTGTATGACATGCGGCGTTTGCTTAGAAGCTTGTCCAAACGTAAACGACAAGTCAAACTTCATCGGTCCAGCACCACTTTCTCAAGTTCGCTTGTTTAATGCCCATCCAACCGGTGCGTTAAATAAAGGAGAACGTTTAGAGACGATTATGGGTGATGGAGGGCTAGCGAACTGCGGGAACTCTCAAAACTGCGTTCAATCATGTCCAAAAGGAATTCCATTGACTACTTCAATCGCAGCTTTGAACCGCGACACAACAATTCAAGCATTCAGAAGTTTCTTTGGTAGCGATCAAGTATAACCACTCAAAACCTCTCCACGTGGAGAGGTTTTATTTTGTCTATGACGAACGGAGGAAATACAGATGAATAATATTTCGTATATTGAAGACATGGATCACTGGAAAGAGTCATTTTCGTTTAAGCAGAAAATCAAGGTAAGATTTTCGGAAACAGATATGTTTGGGCACTTAAATAATACGGTTCCTTTTGTTTATTTTGAACAAATACGTACGGAATTCTTTCACCATATTGGCTTTATGCAAAAGTGGACGAGTGAGTATGAGGGAACGATACCGGTGGTGGCTGATTTGCAGTGCGACTATGTCAAACAAGTGTATTTTGGTAACGTGCTAGCTGTTTTTGTAAAGGCCCATAAAATCGGACGTTCTTCGGTTGATTTACACTATATGATTCAAAATGAGCAAGGAGAGGTTGTACTCACGGGGAGAGGAACAATGGTGCAAATTTCTAAAGAAACAGGAAAAAGCGTGCCTTGGAATGAAGAGATGAAAAGGTGTTTATCGACTATATAAAAATGGCTTGAAGGCTCTTTCTTCAGGCTTTTTTTCTTTTTCAAAGGTAAAAAAGAGTTTTTTGCATATTTTTTCTAAAACTAGTAACCGCGTAGGCATACCGCACATAAGATATGTTGACTAAATTTACACCCATCCGATAGTTCAACTCAGGATCAGGCAAGGAGGGTTACATTGAAAGAAAAAGAGTTTCAACCTAAACCGCTACTTACAAAGCGTGAACGAGAAGTATTCGAGCTTTTAGTACAGGACAAAACAACAAAAGAAATCGCGAGTGAACTATTCATTAGCGAAAAAACAGTTCGAAATCATATTTCTAATGCGATGCAAAAGCTTGGAGTCAAGGGGCGTTCTCAAGCAGTCGTAGAACTCCTTCGAATGGGAGAACTTGAACTATAACATGAGCTGGCTTTCTTTTTAGAAAGCCAGCTTTTTGTATATTTTTTTAAGTATCGCATATGTATCTAAAAAGAATATCATTAAGAAAATATTATAAAAAAGGTAAATCTTTATAAAAGAAACTTATTGCTTGAAATTGAATTTCAGAGTACGTATACTTTTAAGTAAGGAGATACTACTTCAAAAGAAAGAGAGGTGAGATGATGAAGAATGTATGGTTAGGGGTATTATTATGCATGATATTCTGCTTGCCTTTTGCGAGTTTGCCAGATAAATTTATTGATAATGACTTTGAAAAAGTAAAGGTCACAAAAAGTTCGGTACAGCATTACACGGATATCGTGCACATGTCTCCAGGAGCTAAGCACAGCGTCAAACAAATAGGATCTCTAATACAAAGTGTGATAGTAACTTTTGCTTTAGTATGGGTGAGTACCAAGCTCATCATTCCGACGCATCAAATTGCGTATTTTTTCCTCAAGAAAACACTTTTTTATCCAAAAATCTTTCAATCAAGTTACCTCAATTAAATAAAAAAGGTTGAAATTTCAGCAGCCTTTTCTTCAAACCTAAAATTACCTACTATTCTTAGGCTTATTTGTCATGGGGATTTTCTATACAAATAATGCAATGAAAATTTAATATTCTTCTTAAAAACTTTATAGGAGTGATCATTCAATGATGATTAAAGAAACGGAATTACCAGGAATCGGCCGTAAATTTGAAATTGAGACAAGCGGAGGAAACCGTGTGGTCGTTATTATTCATGATGATGGACGACGTGAAATCTACCACTTCGATCAAAAAGATTTAGAAGAAAGCATTTTTGACATTACGTTAACAGATACGGAATCAAGACAGCTAGCTGCAATTTTAGGCGGCATGATTTACAAGCCAAAAGCAATGGAAACCATTGAAGTGGCATTCAATGACTTAGTGATTGAATGGTACAAAGTTGAAAAACAGGCGAAAGCTCACAGTAAAACAATTGGCGAAATTGACGTTCGCAGCAACTATGATGTCACAATCATCGCTGTCATTAAAAACACGCAAAAAAAATTATCCACCCCAGGACCAGATACGTTAATTGAAGAAGGAGATACGCTTGTCATCTCTGGTGAAAGAGGAAATTTAAAAACGCTCATTAAAGAATTGCTTTCACAAGGAGGTAGTTCATAATTGGATCATTTAGTATTTGAAGTTGGGACAGCTTTGTTACTAGTCGCTTTAGCGGCTATACTAGCACATAAATTTAAATTTACGATTATTCCATTCCTCATTCTGCTGGGCATGGCGGTTGGTCCCCATGCTCCTGAGTTTGGCTCATTCAGTTTAAAGTTTATTGAAAGCCAAGAGATTATTGAATTTATGGGGAGAATTGGAGTTCTCTTTTTACTTTTTTATTTAGGGTTAGAATTTTCAGTTGGAAAGTTAATTAAATCAGGTAAGTCCATCGCGGTGGGAGGATCTATTTATATTTTAATTAACTTTACCTTAGGATTATTGTATGGATACCTGACAGGAAATCCTCTTCTTGAAGTGCTGATTATCGCTGGAATTATTACGATTTCGTCCAGCGCAATTGTCGCAAAAGTATTGGTTGATTTAAAACGAACGGCAAATCCAGAAACGGAATTGATATTAGGGATCATCATGTTTGAAGATATTTTCTTAGCGGTTTATCTTTCTGTCGTTTCAGGGTTGGTGCTTGGAGACCACGGATCGCTTGCTGGATCTTTAACATCTATTTTAATTGCGTTTGGCTATATGATGCTGTTCTTTATCATTGCTCGAAAAGCTACGCCTCTACTAAATAAACTTTTAAATATTTCATCGAATGAAATCTTTATAATCGTCGTTTTTGCGGTATTGTTTTTTGTGGCAGGCTTCTCAGAAACAATTCACGTGGCAGAAGCAATTGGAGCATTATTGCTTGGGCTTGTATTTTCTGAAACAGAACATCGCGATCGGATTGAACATCTTGTCGTACCGTTTCGTGATTTCTTTGGAGCCATCTTTTTCTTCAGCTTCGGATTAAGTATTGATCCTCTCACGCTCTGGGATGCAGGCTGGCTTGCCCTTGGAGCAGTTGCGCTTACGATTATTGGTAACTTTACAGCCGGTATGATTTCAGGAAGAAAAAGCGGGCTGTCACACAAGGCTTCGACCAATATTGGATTAACAATCATGTCACGAGGTGAGTTTTCAATCATTATGGCTAACATCGGAATTGAAGGAGGATTATCGGCCATCCTTCAGCCATTCGCTGCGCTTTATGTATTGATTTTAGCTATTATTGGTCCTTTGTTAACGAAGGAGTCTAAGCATATATACGGATTTTTAAACTCAATATTTAAATGGAAAAAACCAAATCCTCAAGAATCTAATGGATAAAATATATAAAACACAGTTGACAAATCGGATTAATATGATAAAATTCAAAATAATCCAATAACAAATCAGTTAACTATAGCAACGGGCTGATCGGTCAACCGAAAGCTCCTACCTTTTTTAGGTAGGAGCTTTTATGTTTTTAGGTGAAATAGCTTTTGATTTAAAAATTCAAGGAGGAGGAATTGCTGTGAGTGTCGTGATTCAATCGGTTAACCGCTCATTTCAAAAAGGAGAACAAGTAACTCAAGCATTGCGAAATGTAAATCTTACGATTAATAAAGGTGAATTTATTACCATTATTGGTCCGAGCGGATGCGGAAAAAGTACGCTGCTTAAAATGATCGCTGGACTTGATATAGATTATGAAGGGCGCATTGAAATCAACGGGAAGCACATAGCCGGACCTAGCATTAAACAAGGAATGATCTTTCAAGAACACCGCTTGTTCCCGTGGCTTAATGTGGAGCAAAATATAGCGGCTGACTTATCGCTGAAAGATTCGAACGTTCGGCGCCGCGTAGATGAGCTAATTGATATTGTCAGGCTGAAAGGATTTGAAAAAGCTTATCCTCGGGAACTATCTGGGGGGATGTCTCAACGAGTTGCGATTGCGCGTGCTCTTTTAAGAAATCCCGAGGTTTTATTGTTAGATGAACCGTTTGGTGCGTTGGATGCTTTCACTCGCACTCATCTGCAAGATGTGCTGTTAGACATATGGAAAAAAGAAAAAACAACCATGATTTTTGTTACCCACGATTTAGATGAATCCATTTACTTAGGAACTAAAATTGTGATTATGAGTGCCAGACCAGGAGAAATTAGTCGGGTTGTTCCAGTAGAAATTAGTCATCCGCGAAAAAAGACAGAACTACCTTTTCAGCAGCTAAGGCAGCAAGTGCTGAAAGAATTTGAAGAAGCAGGAGAACATTAAAGATTCAATCAGACAGAGAAGGAGACAGAACAGATGAAAAAGCTACTTTTAACTGCAGCTATTGTACTTGTTCTCGCATTGGCTGGGTGCGGGACGAAAGAAAAAGCGAGCGGCGAAGATTCGAAAAACGTTACGATCAATATTGGCATTCAACAAAGCCTAGGACCTTTAATGCTGGCACAAAACCAAAAATGGTTTGAAAAAGAATTTAAAAAAATAGGTGTAAACGTTAAATGGACAGAGTTTCAAAGCGGTCCTCCGCAATTTGAAGGGTTAGCATCTGGACACTTGGATTTCGGCCAAGTTGGAAACTCACCGGTTATTTCTGGTCAAGGGGCAGATATTCCATTTTTAGAAATTGCTAATTCGAGCGACGGATTAAAAGGAAATGCTATTTTAGTAGGAAAAAACAGCAAGATTAAAAGCGTAAAAGATTTAAAAGGTAAAAAGATTGCGGTTGCCAAAGGCAGCAGCGGTTTTAACTTATTGTACAGAGCTCTTGATCAAAATGGGTTAAAGCCAAGTGACGTAAAGATTATTCAGCTTCAGCCAGACGAAGCTCAGCCAGCATTTGAAAATGGGTCAGTGGATGCATGGTCAATTTGGGAACCGTTTATCTCCCTGCAAAACTTAAAAAATGAAGCTCGTATTTTAGCAGACGGCGATTCGTTAAAGGTTGCTTCACCAGGCTTTACTATTGTAAGAGAAGGCTTTGCAAAAGATCATCCAGAGTTAGTCGTTAAGTTTTTACAAGTTTATCAAAAAGCACTTGAATGGCAAAACGAACATTTTGAAGAATCTGTGGATATTCTAGCAAAACAAAAAAATCTAGATAAAGACGTAGTAAGACAAGTGTTAAAAAATAATCCTGCCTATAATCGCCCAACCTCTAAAGAAATTATTGCAGAACAACAGCGAACAGCTGATTTTCAACAATCTTTAGGCGTTATTAAAAAGAAAATTGATACGGGAGATGTCTTTGATAATTCATTTATTGAAAAAGCATTAAAAGAAAAATGAGGTGATGAAAATGAGTAAAACATCCGTGGTTTCAGGACATGTCCAGTCTTCAGCAGCTCACTTGCAACAAGTGAAAAAAAGAAAGGAAGAAGCGAAAAATAAGCAGGGAATTTTCCTTCGTTCTCTCGTCGTGCCAATTTTGCTTATCGTCGTGTGGCAAATCATTGGTTCTGCGGGCTATGTATCTAAAACCGTTCTTCCTACACCTGTTGATATTGTACTTTCTTTCAAACAGCTCATCGTATCGGGAGAACTCGGAGCTAATCTTCAAATCAGTATTTTACGTGCTGCCATAGGTTTTGCCGTTGGAGCTGGTCTAGGTTTACTATTTGGTATTATTGTCGGTTTCTCAAAGAAAACGGAGCACTATATGGATCCATCCATTCAAATGCTTAGAACTGTTCCTCACCTTGCCTTGGCTCCTTTATTTATCTTATGGTTTGGCTTTGGGGAAATTTCAAAGATATTGCTAATTGCAAACGGTGCGTTTTTCCCAATCTATGTTAATACGTATTTAGGCATTCGCGGCGTTGATTCGAAATTGTTTGATGTTGCGCGTGTTCTGCAATTTAGTAAATGGAAACAAATCACGAAACTCATTTTACCAGCCGCTCTTCCTAATATTTTACTTGGTGTCCGATTGTCTTTAGGTATTGCATGGCTCGGACTGGTAGTAGCTGAATTAATGGGAGCAAGTGAAGGTGTAGGATATATGATTATGGATGCTAGGCAGTTTTCTCAAACAGATGTAGTTTTTGTCGGAATTATCATTTTTGCTGTTGTAGGCAAATTAACTGATTCATTTGTCCGAGTATTAGAAAAGCGTCTTCTTAAATGGAGAGACAGCTACGCAGGTGAAAAATAAAAGAAGGATTTATATACTTATTAATCCTTGTAAATCTATCAGTTTTATAAGTTAAAAGGAGAGATGATAATGAGTCAGTTTACAATTATTACGGGAAGCCCTTCAAAACAATCAAGGTCAGCTGCTTTAAGTGAGTATATTGCAGCATATCTGCAAAATGAAAAACATGAAGTAAAAACCGTGCATGTCCGCGATCTACCAGCTGAAGACTTACTATATGCTAACTTTTCTAGCCCTGCGATTCAAGAAGCTCAAAAGAAAGTGGCAGATGCTGATGCCGTTATTATTGTCAGCCCAATCTATAAAGCTAGCTACACAGGAATCTTAAAAACATTTTTAGATTTAATACCTGAAAAAGGTTTGCACAATAAAACCGTGCTGCCGATAGCTACAGGGGGAACCATTGCTCATCTACTGGCTCTTGATTATGTATTTAAGCCGACATTATCCGTTTTAGGAGCTACTGCTCTTATTCATGGAGTTTATATTGTTGATTCTGAGGTGGCCTATACGAAAGAAAATGAAATTGAGTTTATTGCGGAAGAAGCAGAAGCGAGAATTAAACGTTCATTAAAAGAGCTTGAATATCATCTAGAACAAACGAAAAGGAGTGTTGAATCATGAAAATGTTATGGTTTATTCCTTCCCATGGAGATGGAAGATATCTAGGGACAAATCGAGGAGGTCGTTCAGCAGACTATTCATATTTTCGGCAAGTTGCTCAAGCAGCTGACCGGTTAGGATTTGAAGGAGTTCTGATTCCAACGGGGAAATCATGCGAAGACCCGTGGCTATTGGCTGCTTCACTTATACCTGAAACAGAGCGTTTGAAATTTTTAGTAGCTGTACGTCCGGGCATTATGGCTCCTTCCGTGGCAGCGCGCATGACTTCGACTCTTGATCGAATTTCAAACGGTCGTTTACTAGTTAACGTAGTAGCAGGAGGAGATCCAGCAGAATTAGCCGGAGACGGCCTTTTCTTATCACATGATGAACGTTATGAAGCTGCGGATGAATTTTTAGATGTGTGGAAAGGGTTATTGGCTGGAGATACGGTTAATTATGAAGGAAAACATATTCATGTAGAGAACAGTGAGCTGTTGTATCCACCTGTTCAAAAACCTTCTCCACCTATTTATTTTGGCGGATCTTCACCCGCAGGACAAAAAGTTGCAGCAAAACATTCTGACGTGTATTTAACGTGGGGAGAGCCTCCTGAACAAGTAAGAGAAAAAATAACGGCTGTGAGAAAGCAAGCAGAAGCAGAAGGCAGAACCGTTAAGTTTGGGATTCGTTTGCATATTATTGTACGGGAAACGGAAGAAGAAGCTTGGGAAGCAGCCGATCGATTAATTCAGCATTTGGACGACGACACAATTCAAGCTGCACAGCGTACTTTTGCAAGGTATGACTCAGTTGGGCAGCAGCGAATGGCGAGCCTTCATAGAGGAACCCGAGAGGAACTTACGATTAGCCCTAACTTATGGGCAGGTGTGGGGCTCGTCCGGGGAGGTGCAGGAACTGCCCTGGTAGGCAGTGCTGAAAATATAGCGAAACGAATAAAAGAATATGAAGCTTTAGGAATTGAATCTTTTATTTTATCAGGCTATCCGCATTTAGAAGAAGCTTATCACGTAGGAGAGTTATTGTTCCCGCTTTTAAATATTGATGAGGGTGAAGGAAAGAGTGAAAGCATCGGTGAGATTATTGCAAACGATAGGTTTCCAAAAGCTTCAACCTCGTAAAAGAAGAACCGGTGAATTTTTCACCGGTTCTTCTTTTACATTCATCTCAGCCGAGAGACGAGTCCGTTAAATTGTTGGTTTTGGTTTTTCAGGTGCAGCTTGTTTATCTTTTCGACTTTCTTGAATATATACTTTAAAGAGAAAAATATTTAAACAGCCCAGTGTGAGGAATAACGGTGCAAAATAATATTCTTGAGACATAAGTAGGACGAAAACGCTTCCAAAACAGAACAGAGAACTAAACATAAAGTAAAACTGTAAGAATCTTCTCATTTTAGTCGCCTCCTATTCTTTTTCTTCTTACACTTATTATATCAAATACTTTCCAAAAAAGACACAAAATATTCACAAAATGTTCAATTTTTTTCTTAATTACCTATTGATTTTTTTGTCGATATGTAAATTAAGTGGGTTGTAATACCAATTAATTCCTGGGTGTAACTTTCTGATGGAAAGTTTATGTAAAATTTTATATGATAGAAATGGTATTGAAAAAAGGGGGAAAATCATCATGAGACGAATTGGGTGGCTATTTTTTACTATGGCAATTCTCTTACTCATAACTGCCGGTTGCTCAAATGATCAACAGAAAGCACAGGATCGATTTGATAAATATGTAGCCATGTGGAATAAAGAAGATTTTGAAGGTATGTATGGATACTTGTCTAAAGATGCTAAAAAGACGATTTCAGAAAAAGACTTTGTAAATCGATATAAAAATATCTATGATGCAATTGAAGCGGACAAGCTTAAAGTGAAGGCAAGTAAAATAGAAGACTTAGAAATAAAAGACCATAAAGCTGTTTTACCTTTTGAAGTAAACATGAACTCTGTAGCCGGTGAAATCTCATTTAAAGAAAATGCTGCTGTGGTTCAAGAAAAACAAGGGGATACAGAGAATTGGTATATTAATTGGAAGCCTAATATGATTTTTAAAGGACTTGAGCAAGGAGAGCAAGTAAGAGTAGCTACTCAGTCAGCTGTGCGTGGAGAAATTATGGATCGTTCAGGGAAATATTTAGCTCAAAACGGAGAAGCGATTCAAGTTGGAGTTGTTCCCCAGCAGTTTTCTAAAGGCGGCGAGCAAGCGATACGACAATTAAGCAAGACTCTTGCTCTTTCAGAAAAAAGTATTAATCAAGCACTGAGCGCTTCTTGGGTGAAAGAGAATCAATTTGTTCCTATTAAAACAGTTAGTCAAAAAGACGCCTCTAATTTAGAGAATTCTTTGAAAAAAGTAGAAGGCATTCAACAAAAAAAGGTGAATGCGCGCGTATATCCTTGTGAAGAAGCGTGTGCTCATTTAGTTGGATACGTTGCGCCTGTCACAGCTGAATATTTAAAAGAGCATAAAGATGAAGGTTATAATGCTCAGTCTAAAGCTGGAATGATTGGCTTAGAGTCTTTGTATGAAGATAAGCTTCGTGCTCGAGACGGCGTCACGATTTATACTGTAGATAAAGATGGTAATAAAAAGAATGAAATTGCAAAAGTGAATCCAAAAGACGGGGAAAGCATTCAGGTTACGGTAGACACGAATGTTCAAAAATCCCTTTATGAACAGTTAAAAGATGAAAAAGGAGTAGCTACTGCTCTTCAACCTAAAACGGGAGAAATATTAGGTCTTGTAAGCACGCCAGCTTTTGATCCGAATTCTTTTTCTTTTGGAATCGATGCTAATACGTATCAATCCCTTTCAACGAATCCTAATAAGCCGTTAATGAATCGTTTTACCAAAACGTATTCTCCGGGATCTACATTTAAGTTAGTCACCGGAGCTTTAGCGGTTGATGAAGACGTGCTAAATCCAAATGAAAGTATATCAATCAGCGGGAAGAAATGGCAGAAAGATAAAAGCTGGGGAAATTTCTACGTAACACGAGTGGGCAGCAAACCGAATGTTAATTTACGTGATGCTTATGTTACATCTGATAATATTTATTTTGCGCAGACTGCTTTGAAGCTAGGTTTAGACAAATTTAACAGTGGTTTAAAACAGTTTGGGTTTAATCAAAAATTGCCTGTTAATTATCCTTTTGAAACGTCTAAAATTGCAGGTGATCAAGATATTAAAGATGAGGGAGTATTAGCAAACTCTGGCTATGGCCAGGGGAAACTGCAAGTGAATCCTCTCCACTTGGCATTGATGTATACATCGATTGTAAACGATGGAAATATAGTAAAGCCTATTCTTATGAACGGTGATGAGAGTGGAATATGGAAAAAACAAGTAATATCTAAAGAAACGGCGCAATTAATTCAAAATGATTTAGTTGATGTCATTGAAGATAAAAACGGTACGGGTCATGCAGCAAAGATAGATGGGTTAACCTTGGCTGGAAAAACGGGAACAGCAGAGCTAAAGAAAACTCAAGGTGAAAAAGGGCAGGAAAACGGATGGTTTGTAGCTGTGGACACAAAACAGAAAAACTTACTCGTTTCAATGATGGTTGAAGGGGTAGAGGATAAAGGCGGAAGTCATTACGTCGTGCCGAAAGTAAAAAATGTATTTCAGCAATATAATAAGTAAATAATAAAAGCCAGTTCTAAAAGAGCTGGCTTTTATTATTTACACAAGGGGAGTAATGTTAAGTTTTTGTAAATCCCAATTTTATACAAACTCTGAAAACCCTTATTTTAAAAGGAATCAACGTATTATTGTTAATGTATTGTAAAGAAGCCTAAAAAAATGTGTTTGAAAAGTTATTGACAATTAACAATAATAGGAGTAATTTTTGACTTGGCGTAAAAAAATGAATCGCATAACCTATAGGTAAAAGAACCACATTTTGGGACTTTTGCTCTGGTAAACGTTTGTTTTTTTAGAATTTTTTGATACACAAGAGAGGTGGTTTCTCTCGTTATAGTAATGAACAGCTAGGTTTTATCCATTACTTTAAATGAAAAAAGAAACTAGAACACATATAAAAAGATAGAGAGAAAAAACGAGTGGTAAAGTTTCGATAAATTGGATGGAGGATTGCAACGTGATCAAAAGAAAAAAAGACAAGTTTTCTGAAATGTTAATGGACATTGCCCAAAATATTAAGGACTCAGCGGAGTTTTTAGGCAGCTTTGAACTTCAAAATGTATCTGACCTAAAGGAATTTGCCAACGTTTTAAAAGCGTATGAATCAAAAGGTGATAAATACGTGCATACAGTGATTACTGAGTTGAACAAAGCATTTATTACTCCAATTGAGCGTGAAGATATTTTACAGCTAGCGATGAGCATGGATGATGTACTTGATGGCATCGACAGCTTTGCTGCTTTAATGGAAATTCATTCAATTACGACATTTGATGAATATGTAGCTGAATTTGTTAAAAATATTCAAGGCTGTGCTGAAGAAATTTTAATTACTATTAATTTGTTGTCTGAGAAAAAGCTTCTTCAAATTAGTGAGCATGCAATTAAAATTAAAGAGTATGAGTCACATTGTGATACATTATATCGTCGTGCACTAAAACAATTATTTGCAACATGTAAAGATCCAATTAAAGTTATTCAATATAAAGAAATTTATGAAACGCTAGAAGAAATCGCGGATTATTGTCAAACGGTTGCGAACAACTTAGAATCAGTTATTATGAAGAATGCGTAACGGGGCTATAGTATAATGGATTCAATGCTAATATTAACCATTCTAATTGTAGTTGGTGCACTTGGTTTTGACTTTATCAACGGATTTCACGATACAGCTAATGCCATTGCGACTTCTGTTTCAACCAAAGCTTTAAAACCGCGACATGCAATTCTTTTAGCCGCAACCATGAACTTTGTCGGGGCTATGACGTTTACGGGCGTAGCCAAAACGATTACAAAGGATATCGTTGATCCTTATACGCTTCAAAATGGTTCTGTCGTTATTTTAGCAGCATTAATTTCTGCTATCGCGTGGAACCTAATCACATGGTATTTCGGTATCCCGAGTAGTTCTTCTCATGCAATTATTGGATCGATTGCAGGAGCAGCTATTGCAGCTGCTGGATTTGGTGCTTTAAATTACAAAGGTTTCATCAAAATCATCGAAGCCCTTCTAATTTCACCAGTTCTAGCCTTTGTAGTAGGTTATATTGTCTATACGATTATCAAGCTAACGTTTAAAAACCATAACTTGACGAAAACGAATAAGCGTTTTCGCCGCGTTCAAATCCTGACTGCAGCTCTACAATCTTACACACACGGTACGAATGATGCGCAAAAAGCAATGGGTATCATTACGCTAGCGCTTATTGCTAACAATATGCAAAGCGGTACTGAGATTCAGTGGTGGGTACAGCTGGCTTGTGCGGTCGCAATGGGGCTTGGAACGTCAATTGGTGGATGGAAAATCATTAAAACCGTTGGCGGTAAAATTATGAAAATTCGTCCTGTTAATGGAGTAGCTGCGGACTTAACGGGTGCTGCCATTATCTTTGGAGCAACGTTTATTCATCTACCTGTCAGTACTACTCATGTTATTTCATCTTCTATCTTAGGTGTAGGTTCTGCTCACCGAGTGAAAGGTGTAAAATGGGGAACTGCACAGCGCATGGTGATTACATGGGTTATCACATTGCCAATTTCAGCTTCATTAGCTGCACTTATCTATATGATTTTAAATTTGTTCTTTTAATAAATGGGGAGCTTCTTTTAAAGAAGCTCCTTTTTTTATTTACATCCCCTCATTTGCACAGTACACTTAAAACATGAAAATAACACAATCGTTTTTAAAAGGGAGATGGGGAAATGTTTGGAAAAGTAGCTGCTGATGTATTGGGGCTAAGTGATATTGGTTCTGTTATTAAGCCAGTTGATTATGACAAGGTAGATGCAGACGATTACGTTATGCATGAAGAACAAGAAAAAATTTATTTTCTAATCAAATCAAAGTCAGATGAATATTGCTTTACCAATAAAGCGCTCATTCACCTTGATGGAACAAGTGCTACAAGTAAAAAGCGAATGCTTCGCCGCTATAACTACAGCACAAATCACATTTCAAACGTAATGCTAGAAACGGCTGGAACTGTCGATTTAGATGTGGAAATTAAATTTAAAATTGGCTCGGAAACTTTTTCTATCGATGTACACAAAAAGCATATAGAAGAGGTAAAAGATTTATATAAAGCGCTGTTTAAAATGTCTGAAATAACGCGTGAAAATGAAATTGCGCTCGATTTTGCTAAACAAAGCATTCAGCTAGCTTCTTCTACGCTAAGCAGTACAAGAAATACAAGTGGAAGTGTTGCTGGTGAATTTAAAGAAATTAACGAAGCCGCGTTTTCTTGGTTATTAGATAAAAAAACAGCCTACACAACAAAAGATTTCAGCTCAGTTTTCGAGCTGTATATCAATAATTAATAGAAACAGCTGCTCCTTTTATGGAGCAGCTGTTTTTTAATGCTGAACGTTGTAGAATCCTCATGTTAACCTTGAAAAATCACCGAAAAAAGAGCACAATATAAAATAGAAAAGAGAAACAATAGAGACGGGTTTAACTGAAAGAAATAATAGAAAATAAGACTTATAGGTGGAAAGGATTACGGTATGACAGCAAAAAATAATGAGGATACAGTGGCAGAATTAGAAAAGTCACTTCGACATATTGCAGCTATTGTGAAGCAAAAAGGAAGAGAAATTTTAGAAGACTATACGATTACGCCACCTCAGTTTATTGCTTTGCAGTGGCTGTTTGAACGTGGAGATATGACGATTGGCGATTTATCAAATCGGATTTTTCTCGCTTGTAGTACAACGACAGATTTAGTAGATCGTATGGAAAAAAATAAGTTGGTGGTTCGGGTCAAAGATCCGAAAGACCGCCGCGTAGTGCGTATTCATTTGCTTCCTGAAGGAGCACGTGTTATCGAAGAAGTAATTGAAAAGCGACAAACGTATTTAAATGGCGTACTGGCAAACTTCTCTCCTAGTGAAACAGAAGTTTTACGAGTAACGTTACGAAAATTACATGATGAAATGAAAGAAAAATGAGGCGATTGTTTTGAGTAGACCAATTGGTGTTATAGATTCAGGTGTGGGCGGATTAACGGTAGCAAAGGAAATTATGAGACAGCTTCCGAAAGAACAAATTATGTACATTGGAGATACAGCCCGCTGCCCATACGGTCCTCGTCCCAGTGAAGAAGTACGAGCTTTCACATGGGAGATGACTAATTATTTAGTAGATAAAGATATTAAAATGCTTGTTATTGCGTGCAACACGGCTACGGCAGTTGTACTAGATGAAATTCAAGAACAGCTCGATATTCCGGTTATAGGCGTCATTGAACCAGGATCACGAGCTGCGCTTAAAGTAACTAAAAATCATAAAATAGGCGTAATCGGCACAAACGGAACCGTTAAAAGCCAAGCCTATACACATGCACTCCGCGCTCTTCATACGAGAGTGGAAGTGGAAAATTTAGCATGCCCTTTGTTTGTACCTCTTGTAGAGAGCGGTAATTATGAAGGACCGGAAGCGCAGCGAATTGTAAAAGAAACATTAAAACCTTTTTATCATACAGATATGGATACCCTTATTTTAGGATGTACGCATTATCCGTTATTAAAGCCAGTTATTCAAGAAGCAATTGGGCCTCGAGTTCAGTTAATCAGTTCTGGTGAAGAAACGGCAATAGAGGTAAGTGCCATTCTTTCTTATAGCAATTTACTAGCTCCTAGAAGCATGGAGCCCGAACACTACTTCTATACAACAGGCTCAATAGAACTGTTTCAATCTATTGCATCTAAATGGTTTGAACACCCTGTATATAATGTTGAGCATATCAAGCTTTAAAACCGAGCATATTAAGCTCGGTTTTTTTTGTGGCCAAAAACTTGTTTGAGCTGGTCTAAAATGCAAATAAGCTCGTATACATAGTAGTACAAACAGTCTGAGGAGGGAAAGGAATGTCCAAAAAGACCAAATTTGTTCTCATATCCGCCGTGGTGACCACATCTGTGTTGTTATCCGGCTGTGGACTTTTCGGAGGGGATAACGCAGCAAAAGAAATTGATCCGCCAAAGGATGTCACCTATGTGAAAGATGAAAAATCATTAGCGACTGAAGCGAAAGTAACGGAAGCTAATAAAAAACAAAGTAAAGCGGCAGAAACATCTGCGCCTACCAAAAGAGAAATTTACTTAATTGATAAAAACGGGTACGTTGTTCCCCAGACGCTTGAAATTCCTAAATCAAAAGGTGTCGCTAAACAGTCTCTTGAATATTTAGTAGAGGGTGGACCAGTCACAAACTTATTGCCAAATAATTTCCGAGCGGTTCTTCCTGCTGATACAAGAGTTTTAGGGACAAAGCTGGAAAGTGACGGCACGATGGTAGCAGATTTTTCACCTGAATTTGCTGAATATAAAAAAGAAGATGAACTCCGTATCCTGCAGGCCGTAACGTGGACGCTGACGCAGTTTGAAGGCGTAAATAAAGTTAAAATTCGCATTAACGGCTATGATAAAGATGAGATGCCTGTAAATCATACACCAATCAGTAAAGGGTTGAGCAGAGCAGATGGTATTAACTTTGATAATACTGGAGTAGTTGACGTAACCCAAACGAAGCCAGTTACGATCTATTACTTAGCTCAAGAGGGCAAACAAACTTACTATGTTCCTGTTACAAAACGAATTGCTTCTGATGACAAAGATATGTACACTGCAATTGTGAACGAGCTTGTAGAAGGACCTGCGCCTGCATCAGGTTTAGTGACAGATTTTAATCCTGATGCAAAGCTCGTAGCAGCTCCAAAGTATGCGGACGGTCAGTTAACGCTGAACTTTAATAAAAACATCTTTGGAAATTTAAAAGGAACGGAAATTTCTCAGTATGTTCTCGACTCCTTGGTGTTATCGCTGACGGAACAAAAAGCCGTAGACAGCGTTGCCATTAAGGTGAATGGCAAAAAAACGCTAAAAGATGAAAAAGGGAAAAAGCTAACGGAGCCAGTTTCAAGACCTAAAAATGTGAACACAGGTAGTTTTTAAAAACAAATTTTTGTTATACTAGTAAAGGACTAAGTAGAAAGAGGTCTGCTGAAATAGCGACCTCTTTCCGCTGTTTTATAGTTAAAATGGAAGAAGCTATTACATATAAATGAATTAATAGGAGGACATGCTTAATGCGTTTGGACGGTAGGGAATTTAATGAATTGAGACCTGTATCTCTTCATACTTCATACTTAAAGCATCCAGAAGGATCTGTATTAATCTCGGTGGGAGACACAAAGGTTATTTGTACAGCAAGCATAGACGACAGAGTGCCTCCTTTTATGCGTGGACAAGGAAAAGGATGGATTACAGCTGAATATTCTATGCTGCCTCGAGCTACGGCACAAAGAAATATACGCGAATCAACAAAAGGTAAAGTCACAGGACGAACAATGGAAATTCAGCGTCTGATCGGACGAGCTCTTCGTTCTGTAGTCGACCTGGAAAAGGTCGGAGAAAAAACCATTTGGATTGATTGTGATGTTATTCAAGCAGATGGCGGAACAAGAACAGCATCGATTACAGGTGCATTTGTGGCTATGGTTTTAGCGTTTGGAAAGCTGGTTGAAGAGAACAAGCTGACAGAAATTCCTATTCGTGACTATTTAGCTGCGACTTCAGTAGGTATCCATGGAGAAAATTCGATTTTAGATTTAAATTATGAAGAAGATTCGACAGCGGAAGTTGACATGAATATTGTGATGACAGGAAGCGGACAGTTTGTAGAATTACAGGGAACGGGAGAGGAATCGACGTTTTCGAGAGAACAGTTAAACCATCTTCTGGATTTAGGGGAAAAGGGTGTTTATCAATTGATTGAACAGCAAAAGGAAGTTCTTGATCATCTGGCTGCTTACATTCCGGTTAAAGAAAGGTAAGGGATTAACGTGCGTGAAATCATTATTGCAACTAAAAATGCAGGCAAAGTAAAGGATTTTGAAACACTATTCTCACCGAAGGGATTTAAAGTAACATCGCTTCTTGATTTTCCTGAAATTGAGGACGTGGAAGAAACGGGCGTTACATTTGCAGAGAACGCCACGCTAAAGGCAGAAACCATTTCATCAGCATTAAATAAGCCGGTTATTGCCGATGATTCTGGGCTTGCTATTGATGCCTTAAACGGAGAGCCAGGCGTTTATTCCGCGCGTTATGCTGGTGAAAATAAAGATGATAATGCTAATATAGAGAAGGTACTTCAAAAATTACATGACGTGCCGTTTGAAAAGCGCACGGCACGTTTTCATTGTACGCTTGCTATTGCAGTGCCTGGAAAGAGAACAGAGCTTGTAGAAGGCACGTGTGAAGGGCGCATCTTGGAAGAAAAAAGAGGCGAGAACGGCTTTGGATACGATCCTATTTTCTTTGTAGAAAAATGGAACTGCTCCATGGCAGAATTGTCTAAAGAACAAAAAAATCAAATTAGTCACCGAGCAAATGCGTTAGAAAAACTAGCACCGCTAATTGATGCGCAATTTTAGAAGGAGTGATGACGTGTGAAACTATTAATTGTAAGCGATAGCCACGGGTTACAAGAAGAACTGCTCACTATCAGAGAAAGACATGCTGATGTAGATAAGATGATTCATTGTGGTGACTCTGAGCTGCCACAAGACAGCAAAGAAATGTCTTCGTTTTTAGGCGTTCGAGGAAATTGTGATTATGATGCATCTTACGTCAATGATCGAGTAGAGTCACTTGGAGAAGCCACGTGTCTGGTTACACACGGTCACTTATATAATGTTAAAATGTCTATGATGAATCTGCATTACAAAGCGAGAGAAGTGGGGGCAAACGTTGTTTGTTTTGGGCATTCTCACATAGCGGGAGCTGAGCTCATGGACGGAGTTTTATTTATCAATCCAGGAAGTATGTTACTTCCTCGTATGAGAAAAGAACGTACGTATGCTATACTAGTAATGGATGGTACAGAAGCTACCGTGCAGTTTTACGATATAAGCGGTAAACATATTCCTAGCATGCAGTTAACCTGTACACTTTCAGCATAATATAGCCAAATATAGGGAGAAGAGAAGGTTTTTTACCTCTCTTCTCATAAAATTTCAAAAAAACGTTGACTTTTAAATTATATTTGAATATAATAAGTATTGTCTTTGATACAGTTTAACATTATGTCCCAGTAGCTCAGCAGGATAGAGCAACGGCCTTCTAAGCCGTCGGTCGGGAGTTCGAATCTCTCCTGGGACGTCTAGAAAAAAATCCCGGTTTTTACTTTTTAGTAAAAGCCGGGATTTTTTTATTTATCTTAAAAGTGAATGTTTGTTCATTCAGTGTGTACAAATGAACGTTTCAGAAAAACTTTTTGAGTGGCTATAAACCCTTATTGCATCAATAATGAAAACGCATTCAAGTATTCTGTTTAGTCTAAATTGTCTAAAAAAATCTTGAAAAGTGGTTGACTATGCATAGAAATGGGCGTAAGATAGTCCTCAAATATAAGTTTTCTAAAAATTTTAATTAATTGTAATTAATTTAAAATATGATGTGTAAAGCATTGTTCAAAAAGCATATAGCGTTTTAAAACGTTGAAGAGGATAAGTAGTTTTGATGTTTAGGTATCAACAGAGAGTCGGGTTGCTGGAAGCCGGCGTTACCAAGTCAAAATGAACTCACCTCAGAGTGTCACCCTGAAATTCAGTAAGGGCGACCGAGTGTACTTCCAAAGCACTCGTTATCAAAAAGAATGTACAGTATACATTCATAAGGTAATCATTACGATTACAAACGAGGGTGGTACCGCGTAAAGTACAAAAGACTTTTCGCCCCTTGACCTATATCATTTGATAGGGTCTATTTAGGGGTGAGAAGTCTTTTTTCTTTTATCTAGAAAACGAAAGGATGAGAAAAGTGGGAGCCAATATGCAAACGAAAGAACCTGTAAGCGCTGGGGCACAAATGAATGGAGCTGACATGTTGATTGAATCTCTAAGAAGAGAAAACGTTGACGTCATCTTCGGTTACCCAGGGGGAGCCGTTTTACCGATTTACGATAAGCTATACGGTTCAGGAATGTTTCACGTACTTGCTCGTCACGAACAAGGTGGAATTCACGCAGCAGAAGGGTACGCAAGAATTTCAGGTAAACCCGGTGTAGTTATCGCAACAAGTGGTCCTGGTGCAACAAATATCGTAACAGGTTTGGCAGATGCGATGATTGACTCACTTCCTTTAGTTGTTTTTACTGGTCAAGTAGCTTCAAGTGTAATTGGTTCTGACGCGTTCCAAGAAGCAGATGTATTAGGAATCACAATGCCAATTACAAAACATAGCTATCAAGTACGCAATATCAGCGACATGCCGAGAATCATCAAAGAGGCATTTCATATTGCGACAACAGGAAGACCTGGTCCAGTCTTAATCGACATTCCAAAAGATATGGCACAGGGTGATGGAACATTTAATTACGAAGGAGAAATTGATTTACCTGGCTATCAGCCAACTTATTTTCCAAATCAGCTGCAGGTTAAAAAGTTAACAGACGCAGTAGCAGCTGCAAAGAAACCTGTTATTCTAGCAGGTGCGGGAGTATTATTGAGTAAAGGTTCAGAAGAATTAAAAAATTATGCTGAGCGTCAAAATATTCCGGTCATTAATACGCTTTTAGGGTTAGGTTGTTTTCCTGCAGATCATCCGCTTCATTTAGGAATGGCTGGCATGCACGGAACGTACACAGCAAACATGGCAATTTATGAGAGTGATCTTCTCATTAGTATCGGGGCGCGCTTTGATGACCGAGTAACAGGTAACTTAAAGCATTTTGCACCAAATGCAAAAATTGCTCACATTGACATCGACCCAGCGGAAATTGGAAAGAATGTTCCAACCAAGATTCCAATTGTTGGAGATGCAAAAGAAGTATTAAAGCAATTGCTTCTGCAAGAAGGAGAAGTTGGAGATTATACGAAATGGCATGAGAAATTAGCGGCGTGGAAACAAGAATATCCATTATGGTATCAGAACTCAGCGGACGTGTTGAAACCACAAAAAGTAGTTGAGTTGCTTCACAAATATACAAATGGAGATGCCGTTGTTACAACGGACGTTGGGCAACATCAGATGTGGGTAGCTCAATACTACACATTTAATAATCCAGATCGATGGGTAACTTCAGGTGGCCTTGGCACCATGGGTTTTGGATTACCTTCTGCAATCGGCGCTCAGCTGGCAAATAAAGATAAAACAGTTGTAGCAGTCGTTGGTGACGGTGGATTTCAAATGACGCTTCAAGAATTAGGGGTTATTAGAGAATTAAACTTACCTGTTAAAGTGGTTGTGCTTAACAATCAGTCGCTTGGAATGGTTCGTCAGTGGCAGGAAATCTTCTATGAAGAACGCTACTCGCACTCTTTAATTCCGAATCAGCCTAATTTAATGAAGCTTGCAGAAGCCTATGATATCAAAGGTTTACAAGCTTCTACTGAAGAAGAAGCGCATGCGGCTCTGAAAGAAGCAATGGAAACAGATGGACCTGTTTTACTAAACTTCTTTGTCGCACCTAAAGAAAACGTATATCCAATGGTTGCACCTGGAAAAGGATTACATGAAATGGTAGGGGTGAAACCATGAAGCGAATCATTACAGCAACTGTATTAAACCGTGCGGGCGTTTTAAATCGCGTAACGGGGTTATTTACAAAAAGAAATTTCAATATTGAGAGTATTTCGGTAGGACACACTGAATCTGAAGATGTATCACGCATGACGTTTGTCGTAAACGTAGAGCATGACAATGCTGCTGAACAAGTGATTAAGCAGTTAAACAAGCAGATTGACGTGTTGAAAGTTCAAGATATTACGGATCAAGCCGTGGTGTCAAGAGAGCTTGCTTTAATGAAAGTAGCATCTACACCTGCGAGCCGTAACGAACTTTATGCAGTAATTGAGCCTTTCCGTGCAACCATCATTGATGTAAGCCGCGACAGCTTAATTATTCAAGTAACAGGTGAATCCAGCAAGATTGAAGCGATGATTGATTTACTTCAGCCTTATGGATTAAAAGAAGTAACGCGCACAGGGACAGTAGCTGTTCCGCGCGGTACGCAAAAAGCAGCAGCCAAACTTTCATCAATCATTTAATTCTAGCTAGTTACTAAAAAAGTAAACTATATAAAACTATATAAACTAAGAGGAGAGATTTATTATGACAAAGGTATATTACAACGGAGATGCAAAGGATCAATTATTACAAGGTAAAACAGTAGCAATCGTAGGTTATGGTTCACAAGGTCACGCTCACGCACAAAACTTACGCGACAGCGGAGTAAACGTGGTAGTAGGATTACGTAAAGGTAAATCATGGGATCAAGCAGAACAAGACGGCTTCACTGTATTATCTGTAAAAGAAGCAGTTCAACAAGCAGAAGTAGTAATGGTATTACTTCCAGATGAGCATCAGCCAAAAGTTTATAACGAAGAAATTCTTCCAGGATTAAAACCAGGAAAATCTTTAGTATTTGCTCACGGTTTTAACATTCACTTTAATCAAATCGTAGCACCTGAATTCGTTGACGTATTCTTAGTAGCTCCAAAAGGTCCTGGTCACCTTGTAAGAAGAACGTATGAAGAAGGAGCTGGCGTACCGGCGTTATTCGCAGTATTCCAAGACGTAACTGGCGAAGCAAAAGACGTAGCATTAGCTTATGCTAAAGCAATTGGCTCAGCTCGTGCGGGTGTATTAGAAACAACGTTTAAAGAAGAAACAGAAACAGATCTTTTCGGTGAGCAAGCAGTACTTTGCGGCGGTTTAACTTCATTAGTTAAAGCTGGTTTTGAAACGCTTGTAGAAGCTGGCTACCAACCGGAAGTTGCATATTTTGAGTGTTTACACGAATTAAAATTAATTGTTGACCTTATGTATGAAGGCGGAATGGAAGGCATGCGTTATTCAATCTCTGATACAGCTCAATGGGGTGACTTCGTTTCAGGACCACGCGTTGTAGATGAGCGTTCAAAAGAACAAATGAAAAAAGTGCTTGAAGATATCCAAACAGGTAAATTTGCAAAAGGCTGGATCCTAGAAAACCAAGCAAATCGTCCAGAATTTACAGCTATCAATAACCGTGAAAACGAACATTTAATTGAAAAAGTTGGCGCTCAATTACGTGAAATGATGCCATTTGTTAAAAAACAAAAGAAAGAAGCGGTGATCGCTAGTGCAAAAAATTAAACTATTTGACACGACGCTACGCGATGGTGAACAGTCACCTGGAGTCAATTTGAACCTACAAGAAAAGCTTGAAATTGCTAAGCAGTTAGAGCGATTAGGTATCGACATTATTGAAGCCGGATTTCCAGCTTCTTCAAAAGGTGATTTTCAATCCGTAAAAGAAATTGCGTCTATTGTCAAAAATTCTTCTGTAACAGGCCTTGCAAGGTCTGTTACAAAAGATATTGACATTGCATGGGAAGCGTTAAAAGAAAGTGCAGAACCAAGACTGCATGTTTTTATCGCTACTTCCGAAATTCATATGCAGCATAAATTGAAAAAAACACCTGATGAAGTACTTGAAACAGCAGTGGAAATGGTGAAATACGCAAGTGAAAAATTCCCGGTTGTTCAATGGTCTGCTGAAGATGCATGTCGCACAGATTTACCGTTTTTAGCTAGAATTGTAGAAGCTGTTATCGATGCTGGTGCAAAAGTCGTTAATATTCCAGATACGGTAGGATTTATCACGCCTGGTGACTATCAATCCGTATTTAATTACTTAAAAGAACATGTATCAAATATTCATAAGGTCGATTTGTCAGCTCACTGCCACGATGACTTAGGGCTAGCTGTTGCTAATTCAATGGCTGCTATTGAAGCAGGAGCTACTCAAATTGAAGGAACGATTAACGGAATCGGAGAACGTGCAGGTAACGCTGCTCTTGAAGAAGTAGCACTTGCGCTTCATGTCCGTCAAGACTTCTATCAAGCGAGCACAGGTTTGATCTTGCCCGAAATCAAGCGTACGAGTGACATTATCAGTAAGCTTACCGGAATGAATATTGCGCCAAATAAAGCAATTGTCGGAAAAAATGCTTTTGCTCATGAATCAGGTATTCACCAAGATGGCGTCTTAAAAAATCCGTTAACATATGAGATTATTTCCCCAGAACTTGTGGGTGTTAAACAAAATCCGATTGTGCTGGGTAAACACTCAGGCCGTCATGCGTTCCGTACACGCTTAGTAGAGCTTGGGTTCACATTGGAAGATACAGAAGCAAACGTGCTTTTTGAGAAGTTTAAAGACTTAGCAGATAAGAAAAAAGACATTACCGACGATGATTTATTGGCATTAGTCATTCAAAAGCAAGTTAGCAAAGACAGTGAATATAAGCTTGAAAGTCTGCAAGTTCAGTATGGTACGAACAATATTCCTACGGCTACGATTACGCTTCGCAAAGAAAACGGCGAAGAGATTCAAGAAGCAGCTACGGGATCTGGAAGCGTGGAAGCTATCTATAATACGCTGCAGCGCTGTGTTGAGCAAGATGTCAAACTATTAGACTATCGTATTCAGTCTATTAACGGCGGTCCGGATGCACTGGCTGAAGTATTTGTGAAGGTTGAAAGCGAAGGAACTGAAGCAAGCGGACGCGGAGTAGCATTTGACGTATTAGAATCGTCAGCGAAAGCCTATTTAAATGCCATTAATCGATTAATCGCTATTCAGCAGCATCGTACAAAGCAAGAAGTAATGTGAACTGAAGGGAGAGACCACCATGACAAAAAAAGTCGCTGTATTACCAGGTGACGGCGTAGGAACAGAAGTAACCAAAGGCGCTGTTGCCGTTTTAAAAGCAATTGGAGAGCGCTTTGATCATCAATTCGAGTTTACGTATGGATTAATTGGCGGAGCTGCAATTGATGAGGCTGGCACACCTCTTCCAGAAAGTACAATTGAGATTTGTAAGCAGGCGGATGCCGTCTTACTTGGATCCGTTGGAGGGCCAAAATGGGATCGTAACCCTTCACATTTGCGACCAGAAAAA
The DNA here is from genome assembly GCF_038006305.1 of Priestia sp. FSL R5-0597. Classification (NCBI taxonomy): domain Bacteria; kingdom Bacillati; phylum Bacillota; class Bacilli; order Caryophanales; family Bacillaceae; genus Priestia; species Priestia sp. FSL R5-0597. The sequence goes on along the minus strand of NZ_JBBOUZ010000001.1, from coordinate 4,487,305 downwards.
GGTTTGCTAGCTATTCGAAAAGAATTGGATTTATATGCTAACCTTCGTCCAGTGACGTTTTATGATAGCTTAGCAGATGCCTCTCCTTTGAAAAAAGAATACATTGAAGGTGTTGACTTCGTTATCGTTCGTGAGCTAACAGGGGGCTTATATTTTGGTCAGCCTAGCGAGCGTCGAACAGAAGGAAATGAAGAGACAGTTGTCGACACGTTATTTTATAAGCGTACAGAAATAGAAAGGATTATTCGCCAAGCGTTTGAAACGGCTGTAAATCGACGTAAAAAGGTAACGTCGGTTGATAAAGCGAATGTGCTTGAGTCTAGTCGAGTGTGGCGTGAAGTAGCTGAAGAAGTAGCAAAAGACTACCCGGATGTAGAGCTTGAGCATATGCTTGTAGATTCAGCTGCTATGCAGTTAATTCGTAATCCGAAATATTTTGATGTAGTGGTAACTGAAAATATGTTTGGTGATATTTTGAGTGATGAGGCTTCTATGCTGACAGGATCGTTAGGGATGCTTCCATCTGCGAGTTTAACGGTTGATGGTCCATCTTTATACGAACCGGTTCACGGTTCTGCACCAGACATTGCTGGACAAAACAAAGCTAATCCGATTGCTGCTATTTTATCTGCAGCAATGTTGCTTAGACATTCATTTGGATTAGAAACAGAAGCAGCGGTGATTGAACAAGCGGTTGAAAGTGTATTACATGCAGGTCATCGAACAGCTGACTTAGCAGACGGTAATCATTATTTAGGTACCGATAAAATGGTGGATGCAATAACTGCGGTTATTGCCAACGATTCTGCCATTTCAAGCATTATGACAGCTTACAGTTAATCATGCGTTTCTCACGTTTTGTGAGAAACGTTTTTCATAATCAGAAAGGAGGAGCAGTATGAAACCAAAAACAATTATTGATAAGCTTTGGGAACAACATGTTGTACGTCGAGAAGAGGGGAAGCCGGACTTATTATATATCGATCTTCATCTTATTCATGAAGTAACGTCTCCTCAAGCATTCGAAGGTCTTCGCGTGGCAAATCGTCAAGTGAAGCGTCCGGACTTAACGTTTGCTACAATGGATCACAATATTCCAACGGTTGACCGTTTTAATATTAAAGATCCGATTGCAAAGAAACAAGTAGACAAACTATCTGAAAACTGTCATGAGTTTGGCGTGAAGCTTTTAGATTTAACAAGCGAAGAGCAAGGAATTGTGCATATCATTGGACCGGAATTAGGATTGACGCAGCCTGGAAAAACCATTGTGTGCGGAGATAGCCATACATCTACTCACGGTGCATTTGGAGCGCTTGCTTTTGGTATAGGAACGAGTGAGGTAGAACATGTTTTAGCAACGCAAACGCTATGGCAAGCGAAACCAAAAACGCTACAAGTGAAAGTAAATGGCAAAAAACAGCCTGGTGTTTATGCTAAGGACATTGTGTTAGCAATTATTCAAAAATTCGGCGTGAATTTTGGAACGGGTTCAATCGTAGAATTTACGGGCGAATGTATTCGCGATCTTTCAATGGAAGAGCGCATGACTATTTGTAATATGTCTATTGAAGCCGGTGCAAAAGCTGGTTTAATCAGTCCAGATGATGTTACTTTCTCTTATATTAAAGGGCGTCAGTATGCTCCTAAAGGAGAACAGTTTGAAAAAGCAGTGGAAGCTTGGGCAGCTTTAGCAACAGATGAAGGTGCAACATACGATGAAACGCTAGAAATTGATGCAGATACAATTGAGCCTGTTGTAACATGGGGAACAAACCCGGCGATGAGTTCTTATGTTAGCAAGCAAGTTCCTACATTAGAAGAGTGTACAACAGAAGCTGAGAAAAAGTCTTTGTCACGAGCACTTGAGTATATGGGCTTACAGCCCGGCATGGCAATAGAAGAGATCCCAGTTCAGCATGTATTTATCGGTTCATGTACAAATGCTCGTTTGTCTGATCTTCGTGACGTGGCAGCCTTTATTAAAGGAAAGAAAGTGTCACCAGATGTGCGAGCGATGATTGTACCAGGTTCTCAAAAAGTAAAGCGAGTGGCTGAAGAAGAAGGGTTATCTGCTATTTTTATTGAAGCAGGCTTTGAATGGAGAGACTCGGGCTGCAGCATGTGTCTAGGCATGAACTCTGACTTAGTTCCACAAGGCGAACACTGTGCGTCCACTTCTAATCGAAACTTTGAAGGACGTCAAGGAAAAGGTGCCAGAACGCATTTAGTAAGCCCGGTAATGGCAGCAGCGGCAGCGGTATATGGACATTTTGTTGATGTACGCAAACTACAAGAACAAGCGGTGCGATAAGGAGGAGAACACAGATGAATGCTTTTACAATCCATACAGGAAAAGTAGCAGGTCTCGACCGAGCAAACGTAGATACTGATCAAATTATCCCAAAGCAATTTTTGAAAAGAATTGAGCGTACTGGCTTTGGCCAATTTCTCTTTTTTGATTGGCGATATAATGAAGATGAAACGTTAAATGAAACGTTTGAACTAAATCAGCCTCAAAATCAAGGAGCAACAATTCTTGTAGCTGACGAGAACTTCGGGTGTGGTTCGTCACGTGAACACGCTCCATGGGCGCTTTTAGACTATGGGTTCCGTGCCATTATCGCACCGTCATTTGCGGATATTTTTAAACAAAACTGTCTAAAAAATGGTATTTTACCTATTGTTTTACCAAAAGAAGATGTTTCCTATTTAATGAAAGAGTCTCAAAGTGCTTCTTACGCCTGTACAATCGATCTTCATCAGCAAAAAATTACCGATGAAGCAGGTTTTGAACGTACGTTTGAGATCAATGGCCATTGGAAATATATGCTTGTTAACGGATATGATGAAATTGGCTATACGCTTTCTTTTGAAGACGACATTTCTGCTTATGAAGCAAAAACGGTAAGATATTAACCAAAAATCGAGCAAAATGATGATTTTGCTCGATTTTTTTGCGTTCCGTTAATTCAATTGCTAAACTGTAAAGCAAATGGACCGCGAAGTGGGGAGAAAACATGTCGAATGAACAACAAAACAAAATTGTAGCTTTTCCTCTATTAAAAGAACGGTTGGTTGAAAAAGCTACAGAACATATGCAGCACAAGCAATTTCAAGAAGCACTTCCTTTATTTGAGCAGGCCTACGAACTTGATAATAAGCATCATGAAATTTTGCTTGGCCTTGTTATTTGTCACGTGGAGCTCGGTGATGCAGGCATAGCTAAGGAATTATGTGAGCAAATGCTGAAAGAAGATATTGGCGATTATTATCATAATTTGCAAATGTACCTCATGGTGTTAATTCAGCTTGGTCATTATCATGAAGGATATGTCACTCTACAAGCAGTTATTCAAGAACACAAACTCCCTTCTGAACATGCTGAACAGCTTTATCAGCTATTGGAGTTCTGCAAAAATAGAATGAATCAAGAACAAGTCATAGAAGAACAAACAGAAGAAGAACAGATAGAGCAGTTTAAATCATTCACAGCTCTAGACAATATTCAAGATCAGCTTGAATGGGTTCATTCATTAAAAACAAAGAGAATTGAAAAGCAGCGCTTCTTTCTGGAACAGCTATTTTCATCTGAAGCTATTCACCCTATCGTAAAAACAGTCGCTTTAAAAACAGTCATGGAAGAAGAAGTAGACATTGATTTTATGATTAGTAAGTTTGGAGAGACGAAAAAAGTAAATGCGCTTCAGCTTCAACGAACAACACCGTATTTGTTTGCCGAGCAAGTAGAAGCGCAGCTGACGGAAAAGCTGGAGCATGAAAATCCTACATTGCTGCAGGTTGCCGTTGAAATATGGCAGCGTCATTTATTTATAACATTTCCGTTTTTACCGGGTGATAATGTAAAACTTTGGACAGAAGCGGTGTATGCTGTTAGTCTGATGATGCAAGGAGAAGAGTCAGATGCAGCTGTAGCAGAGGAAGACGGAAGTTTCTCCGCAGCTGAATTACGAAAGGCAATTAAAGAGCTAAAAGAAATTGAAGAAATTTCTTTTATATAAAATGTGGTGTTTAGTTGAAACGTCATTGTTGTATGTTATAATATAATGGTTGTAAAATGCACTTAAATACGTATAGTAGAATTTCATCTTTACATTACATTCCTACTTACTTTAAAGTAGTAGGGAGTTAAATAGATAATGATTGAGGTTTGAACTGATAGGCTATCTGCATTATCTAATTTAGAAATCACTACTTAAAATGATTTTGGAGGGAAACATTCATGTCTGCAAAATGGGAAAAACAAGAAGGAAATCAAGGCGTTTTAACAGTAGAAGTTGAAGCTGCTGAGTTTGATAAAGCCTTAGATAAAGCATTCACAAAAGTTGTAAAACAAGTAAACGTACCAGGGTTCCGTAAAGGTAAAATGCCTCGTCCACTTTTCGAAAAACGTTTTGGCGTAGAATCTTTATACCAAGATGCACTAGACATCTTATTACCTGAAGCTTACAGCAATGCAATTGTTGAAGCTGGTATCGAGCCGGTTGATCGTCCAGAAATCGATGTTGAAACAATCGAAAAAGGACAACCTCTAGTTTTCACTGCTAAAGTAACTGTTAAGCCTGAAGTTAAATTAGGCGAATACAAAAACTTAGAAGTAGAAAAAGTAGATACAACTGTAACAGATGAAGACGTTGAAGCTGAATTAAAAACACTTCAAGAGCGTCACGCTGAACTAGTTGTTAAAGAAGAAGGAACAGTAGCTGAAGGCGATACAGCTGTAATCGACTTTGAAGGTTTCGTTGATGGCGAAGCATTTGAAGGCGGAAAAGGCGAAAACTATTCTTTAGAAATCGGTTCTAACACATTCATCCCTGGCTTTGAAGAGCAACTAGTTGGTCTTGAAGTAGGCGCTGAAAAAGAAGTGGAAGTAACATTCCCTGAAGAGTATCACGCTGAAGAGCTAGCTGGTAAAGCTGCTAAATTCAAAGTGAAATTACACGAAATCAAATCTAAAGAGCTTCCAGCTTTAGACGATGAGTTTGCAAAAGACGTAGATGAAGAAGTAGAAACTTTAGAAGCGTTAAAAGCAAAAACAAAAGAAAAATTACAAAGCGATAAAGAAAACCAAGCAGAATCAGCTCTTCGCGACACTTTAGTAGAAAAAGCTGCTGAAAATGCTGAAGTAGAAATTCCAGAAGCAATGTTCAACACTGAAATGGATCGTATGATGCAAGAGTTTGAACAACGTTTACAAATGCAAGGTCTTAACCTTGAACTTTACTTCCAATTCTCAGGTCAAGATGAAAAAGCTCTTCGCGACCAAATGCGTCCGGATGCTGAAAAGCGTGTGAAAATCAACTTAACGCTAGAAGCTATTTCAAAAGCTGAAAATCTTGAAGTAAGCGAAGAAGAAGTAGAAAAAGAATTAGAAAACATGGCAGGAATGTACAACATGCCTGTCGAAGAAATTAAGAAAGTGCTTGGCAGTCTTGATAGCATTAAAGAAGACATGAAAGTACGTAAAGCAGTTGAATTTCTTGTAGAAAACAGCAAAGCTGTTGCATAATAGTAAGTAAGAAACAAGGCGCGACTTGATCGTGCCTTGTTTTATAAACTTCAATAGTTTTTTTATATCATAACCAACACCGTAGAAGCAGCTTTAACCCATTGTTTGAAATCCGTGGTTATGAAATAGGCCCAATAAGAGGACACTATATAATAGCAGATCTTCATTCTGTTATGCTCATCAACAACATATACATAAAACGTTTTAGTATCTATTCAAGAAAATGTATGGTAAAATGCAATACAAATCTTTTCATAGCGCTTTTACTATGTGATAAAGAGGGGCATTTACCTACAAATAGATGAGTTGTTCATGTTGTTGGGCTATAGCGCGGATAGAAATCAGCTTCGAGCACTTTAGTAAATACTACAAGGGGTGAAAATTATGTTTAAATTTAACGATGAAAAAGGGCAGTTAAAATGCTCATTTTGTGGTAAAACACAAGAACAAGTACGCAAGTTAGTTGCGGGTCCAGGTGTTTACATATGCGATGAATGTATTGAACTTTGCACGGAAATCGTAGAAGAAGAGTTAGGTACAGAAGAAGAAGTAGAATTTAAAGATGTACCAAAACCAAAAGAAATTCGTGACATTTTAGATGAGTATGTAATTGGTCAAGAGGATGCGAAAAAATCGTTATCTGTTGCAGTATACAACCATTACAAACGAATCAATTCAAACAGTAAAATTGATGACGTTGAGTTATCAAAAAGTAATATTGCATTAATTGGACCTACAGGAAGCGGTAAAACTTTACTAGCTCAAACATTGGCTCGTATTTTAAACGTACCGTTTGCGATTGCAGATGCAACATCTCTAACAGAAGCGGGTTATGTAGGAGAAGATGTTGAAAACATCTTATTAAAATTAATTCAATCAGCTGATTACGATGTGGAGAAAGCTGAAAAAGGTATCATCTACATCGATGAAATTGATAAAGTAGCGCGTAAGTCTGAAAACCCATCTATTACACGTGATGTATCAGGTGAAGGTGTGCAGCAGGCTCTTCTTAAAATCTTAGAAGGTACTGTAGCAAGTGTTCCTCCTCAAGGTGGACGCAAACACCCTCATCAAGAATTTATTCAAATTGATACAACAAATATCTTATTTATTTGCGGTGGTGCGTTTGACGGAATCGAACCTATTATTAAGCGCCGTCTAGGTAAAAAAGTAATTGGTTTCGGTTCAGAAACAAAACAACAAGACTTTACAGAAAAAGAGTTACTAGCAAAAGTATTACCGGAAGATTTATTAAAATTTGGTTTAATTCCAGAGTTTATTGGTCGTTTACCGGTTACTGCTAGCTTAGTGCCTCTTGATGAAGAAGCGCTAGTTGAGATTTTAACAAAACCGAAAAATGCACTAGTGAAACAATATCAAAAAATGCTTGAACTTGATGACGTTGAACTTGAGTTCGAAGACGAGGCTTTAGTAGAAATTTCTAAAAAAGCAATCGAGCGTAAAACAGGTGCTCGTGGTCTACGTTCAATCATTGAAGGTATTATGTTAGATGTAATGTTTGATCTTCCTTCACGTGATGATATTACAAAATGTATTATCACAGGTGAAACAGTTCGTGATCAAGCGGCTCCTAAGTTCGTATTAGAAGACGGATCTACTATTCAAGAAGGCAGCAAAACATCAGCATAAAAAAAGCCGGGTACTCAATTTGAGTACCCGGCTTTTTTCTGTTGATGAAGGACAACTAAATTTTACTTTTTACTAGAATCTTGTTTATTCCTACTGCTGCAGGGAGATAATAACTGATAATTATCTTACTAAACTGCGCAGGAGGTTTATCTATGAACTGGACGAATATTGCCTTAATGGTCCAACTCTTTTTTGGTATCATCATTGGCTTATATTTTTGGAATTTATTACGCAATCAGCGTACGCAAAAAGTCTCAATTGACCGGGATTCAAAGAAAGAAATGGAGCAACTGCAGAAGATGAGAGCCATCTCTTTAACTGAGCCGCTTGCCGAACGTGTGAGGCCGTCTAGCTTCTCCGATATTGTCGGACAAGAAGATGGAATTCGGTCACTAAAGGCTGCCCTTTGCGGTCCTAATCCACAGCACGTTATTGTATACGGGCCGCCTGGAGTAGGAAAAACAGCAGCAGCACGTTTAGTGTTAGAAGAAGCAAAGAAAAATAAAAAATCACCTTTTAAACAAGCAGCTGTATTTGTAGAGTTAGATGCAACTACGGCGCGTTTTGATGAGCGAGGCATTGCAGATCCTTTAATTGGATCAGTGCATGACCCCATTTACCAAGGCGCAGGCGCTATGGGCCAAGCTGGAATTCCGCAGCCAAAACAAGGAGCAGTTACAGATGCACACGGGGGAATTTTATTTATTGATGAAATTGGAGAACTCCATCCTATTCAGATGAATAAGCTGTTAAAGGTTCTAGAAGATCGAAAAGTGTTTATGGAAAGCGCCTATTACAGCGAAGAAAATACACAAATTCCAACACATATTCACGATATTTTTCAAAATGGTTTACCAGCCGACTTTCGCTTGATTGGTGCGACGACTAGAACGCCTAATGAAATTCCGCCTGCCATTCGTTCCAGATGCGTAGAGGTATTTTTCCGTGAGCTTGATCGCGACGAAATTATTACAGTTGCAAAAAAAGCAGCAAATAAAGTCAGAATGGATATATCAGAAGAAGGTTTATCTCTGTTTTCTACATATGCACGCAATGGACGTGAAACGGTTAATATGATGCAAATTGCGGCTGGACTAGCGATATCAGAGGAACGAACGGACATTAAAAATGAAGATATTGAATGGATTGTTCATTCTAGTCAACTATCTCCAAGACACGATCCGAAAATTGCAGATGAGGAAAAAGTGGGGCTTATTAATGGATTAGCCGTGTACGGGCCCAACTCTGGAGCACTTTTAGAAATTGAGGTCAAAGCGATTCCTGCAAAAGAGAAAGGGAACATTATTATTACGGGTATCGTTGAAGAGGAAAGTATAGGGACTCAAGGGAAGTCTATTCGTCGTAAAAGTATGGCTAAAAGCTCAATTGAAAATGTCATAACGGTTCTTCGCTCAATGGATGTGCCAGCCGATGAGTATGATATCCACGTGAATTTTCCGGGAGGTGTGCCAATCGATGGACCTTCTGCTGGTATTGCTATGGCAACAGGGATCTACTCAGCAATTTATGAAGTCCCAATCAAACACACGGTAGCAATGACAGGAGAAATTGGTCTGCACGGCAACGTAAAGCCAATTGGCGGCGTAATTCCAAAAATCAAGGCAGCAAAACAAGCAGGCGTTCAGACGGTGATTGTGCCAAAAGAAAATATGAATGCAATGGTAGAAAAGGTAAAAGGTATCGATATTATTCCTGTCCATCATTTAACAGAGGTGTTTGAACAAGCACTATTGTCTGTACATGAGCATGTTGCACATTTGTCGGTAGATCCAGCTATTCCAAATAGAGAATCTAGCTAATTCTATCATGATAATTAAAAATTAATGGTCAGATGAATATTCATCGCCTTTTTCGCGTATAAAACCTTTATACACAGCCAACGAAAAAGGCGTTTTTTTATGAAAAGAGCTTAAAAAGATATATTTTGCCTTTTAATTCTTTCTCATGATACAATTAGTAATTACTATTGTTAGACAATGTGTATACAAATGAGATAAAATTGTTAAAAGAATTCACACTTTACATACTTTAATTGACGAGCATTGGAGGTGTTCATTGCATGGCAGAAAAAGAAAAATTGACAATGCCGCTACTGCCTTTACGAGGTTTGATCGTCTATCCGACAATGGTGCTTCATTTAGATGTTGGGCGAGACAAATCTGTGCAAGCATTAGAAAAAGCAATGATGGATGATCACTTAGTTTGTTTAGTATCACAAAAAGATATGGGTATCGATGAACCAACAAAAGAGGATTTATATAGAACCGGTACGTTGGCAAAAATTAAACAAATGCTAAAGCTGCCGAATGGAACGATGCGCGTCTTAGTAGAAGGACTAAATCGCGTAACCGTTACAGAATTTGAAGACAGCGAAGAATATTTTGTTGTACACGTGGAAAAGCAAAATGAAGAACATCAGGTTGATGTAGAAGATAAAGCGCTGATGCGCACGCTTTTAGACTATTTCGAACAATACATAAAACTTTCCAAAAAGGTGTCCGTTGAAACTCTTTCAACCGTAAGTGACATTGAAGAACCAGGAAGATTAGCAGATATTGTAGCCTCTCATTTACCAATAAAAATTCAGCTTAAACAAGAAATTTTAGAAACAACTGATGTGAAAGAAAGATTAAATACGATCATTTCTCATATTCAAGACGAGCAAGAAGTTTTGCAGCTGGAGAAAAAAATTGGACAGCGTGTAAAGAAATCAATGGAACGCACTCAGAAAGAGTATTATCTTCGTGAGCAAATGAAGGCGATTCAAAAAGAGCTTGGAGACAAAGAAGGAAAGACAGGAGAAGTAGCAACGCTTCGCGAAAAAATTGAAGCAAGTGGGATGACGGACCATGTCAAACAAGTGGCGTTTAAAGAATTGGATCGCTATGAAAAAATTCCTGCTACCTCCGCTGAAAGCTCAGTCATTCGAAATTATATCGAGTGGTTGATTGCGCTACCTTGGACAAACGAAACGGAAGATACGCTCAATATTCATAATGCTGAACAAGTGCTGAACGATGAGCACTATGGCCTTGAAAAAGTGAAGGAACGCGTATTAGAATATCTAGCCGTGCAGCAGTTGACAAAATCTCTTAAAGGCCCTATTTTATGTTTAGCAGGACCTCCTGGCGTAGGGAAAACATCCCTAGCCCGCTCAATTGCTACGTCTCTAGATCGTCATTTTGTACGAGTATCTCTAGGCGGTGTGAGAGATGAGTCAGAAATCCGCGGTCATCGTCGCACGTACGTGGGAGCTATGCCTGGACGCATTATTCAAGGAATGAAAAAAGCAGGAACGATTAACCCTGTATTTCTGCTTGATGAAATCGATAAAATGTCAAATGATTTCCGAGGAGACCCGTCTTCTGCTTTGTTAGAAGTATTGGATCCTGAACAAAATCATAATTTCAGCGATCACTATATAGAAGAAACGTATGATTTATCAAAAGTGATGTTCGTGGCTACAGCTAATAACTTAGCTACGATTCCGGGGCCGCTGCGCGATCGAATGGAAATTATTCAAATTGCTGGTTACACGGAGCTGGAAAAGCTTGAAATCGCGAAGCGTCACCTATTGCTGCGCCAGCTAGAAAATCACGGATTGCAAAAGGGCAATTTGCAGATTCGCGATGACGCCTTAACAGCAATCATACGTTTATATACGAGAGAAGCTGGTGTTCGTAACCTTGAACGCGAAATTGCTTCCATTTGTCGAAAAGCAGCTCGTATCGTAGTCTCTGGTGAGAAAAAGCGCGTGGTGGTGACGGCCAAAACGCTTGAAGAATTCCTTGGTAAGCCTAGGTTCCGCTACGGACAGGCTGAGACGGAAGATCAAGTTGGCGTTGCTACAGGTCTTGCTTACACAACTGTAGGAGGAGACACGCTGGCCATTGAAGTAAGCTTATCCCCTGGTAAAGGAAGACTAGTGCTAACCGGAAAGCTTGGAGACGTGATGAAAGAATCAGCTCAGGCGGCATTTAGCTACGTGCGTTCAAATGCAGAGAAACTAGGAATTGATGAGAAGTTTTATGAAAAACATGATATTCATATCCATGTTCCAGAAGGAGCTGTACCAAAGGATGGACCTTCTGCAGGAATTACCATTGCCACTGCTCTAGTATCAGCACTAACGGGTAAACCAGTGCGTAGAGAAGTAGGAATGACAGGAGAAATTACACTAAGAGGTCGCGTATTACCAATCGGTGGTTTAAAAGAAAAGTCACTTAGTGCACACCGTGCCGGATTAACTAAAATATTAATCCCTCACGATAATGAACGTGATATTGAAGATATCCCTGACAGTGTACAAGAGGAATTAGACATCGTTCTTGTGTCACATGTGGACCAAGTATTGGAACATGCGCTAGTAGGAGAGGTAAAATGAAAGTAACTCAAGCCGATATTGTTATCAGTGCCGTACGCCCTGAACAATATCCTAAAGAAAACCTGCCAGAATTTGCGTTAGCAGGCCGTTCAAATGTAGGAAAATCATCTTTTATTAATAAGATGCTCAATCGCAAAAGCTTAGCGCGTACGTCGTCTAAGCCTGGAAAAACTCAAACGCTTAACTTCTTTTTAATTAATGAAATCCTTCACTTTGTAGACGTACCTGGCTACGGATTTGCAAAAGTGTCTAAAAAAGAGCGTGAAGCATGGGGGAAAATGATTGAAACGTATTTAACAAATCGTGAGCAGCTTAAAGCTGTGTTAATGATTGTTGATCTACGCCATGCTCCTTCAAAGGATGACGTTATGATGTATGAGTTTTTGAAGCACCATGACCTTCCCGTTATGGTTATTGCGACGAAAGCCGATAAAATTCCTAAAGGAAAATGGCAGAAGCACTTAAAAGTAGTGAGAGAAACGCTGGATTTAGATCCAAATGATGAATTAATTCATTTCTCATCTGAAACAGGTGAAGGAAAAGATAAAGCGTGGAAATCTTTGCAGTATCGCATGACTCACTAAACAAAGGAATAGAAGCTAAAAAAATGGAACGTTTATCATCACTCTACCAGGAAGTGAGTCAAACGTTCCATTTTTTTAACTTGTTTACATAGATTACTTTCGTTTGAAAAATAATAAATATAGCCCAACTAGTAACAATAAAATAGGCCAGAAGGTTGTTAAATAATTTACGCCGTCTTCAACTTTTGGCAAAAATAGTTTAAGACGGTCTGAAAACATCATTAAAATGGCAATAATTAAAAGGGTGCCGCCTTGGAAAAAGCCCGATTTGGCTTTTCTAGCACTGAGTAAAAAGCTAATGGCCACCATAAAAACGACCATGCTAATATTCGTAGGCCAAAAGGGAATTTGTTCACTTACATAGAAATGAATACCTAAAGTGATTAATATGTAACTTGCAAGCAAGTTTGAATGATCTTGAGATAAAGCAGACTCAGTTAACAGTGCCGCTCCTATTAAAATTAACAGTACAGGCCACGTGTATACCTTTGCTGCAATGCTCATATGTAGTTCATTCAGTAAGAAAAAGATTCCAAATCCAACTAGTAAGACACCAAAAAACATTGATTGCTTTTTCATAGTAACCTCCAGGTGTTTCAAAACAGAAAACGTGATAAAACGCTGCTTTTTTGATACAATTTATTACGGAATAACAGTTAATATCTTAACACATGTTTTCAAAGACTGTTCACATTTTTTTTTCGAATGACTTATAGAACATGTTATAATAGTTAGAGATAAGGCGAAGATTACATCTGTGTAATGTCCGCCGGTTTTTACTAATAGGAGAATGAAGAACGCCGGATTTTACGGGCAGTTATCTCACTGTAGCTCTTTGGAAATTTAGGGGTTACTGCCCGTCAAATTCGGATAAATAAGCACATTTCAATTATAGGGGGTATGTACAAATGCATATTATAGCAGTCGGCTTAAACTTTCGAACAGCCCCTGTTGAAATAAGAGAAAAGCTTAGTTTTAATGAGCAAGAACTAGCATCTGCCATGAAAACGTTAAGCGGCCAAAAAAGCATTTTGGAGAACATCATTGTTTCAACATGCAATCGTACGGAAATTTATGCTGTTGTTGATCAATTACACACGGGCCGTTATTATGTAAAAGCATTTTTAGCTGAATGGTTCGGAATAGATAAAGAAGAGTTTTCGCCTTATTTAACCATCTATGAAAATGATGGAGCCATCGAACACTTATACCGAGTAGCATGTGGATTAGATTCAATGGTGATTGGTGAAACACAAATTCTTGGACAAGTGCGTTCAAGCTTTTTGCTTGCTCAAGAAGAAGAAACAATTGGAACGGTTTTTAATCAGCTGTTTAAACAAGCTGTGACATTAGCCAAAAAAGCTCATCATGAAACAGAAATTGGTGCGAATGCAGTTTCTGTCAGCTACGCAGCCGTAGAGCTTGCTAAAAAGATTTTTGGAGACTTATCATCTAAACACGTATTGATTCTTGGTGCGGGAAAAATGGGTCAGCTGGCCGTGCAGAATTTATATGGCAGCGGAGCTAAAAAAGTAACGGTAGTGAATCGAACATTTGAAAAGGCACAGGAGCTAGCAAACCGTTTTTCTGGAGAAGCCAAACCATTTGCTGATCTTCAACATGCTTTAAGCGAAGCAGATATTTTAATTAGTTCAACAGGAGCTAATGACTATGTAGTAACGAAACGAATGATGAGTGAAGCAGAGCGTACGCGTAAAGGTCGTCCATTGTTTATGGTAGACATCGCCGTTCCGCGTGACTTAGATCCAGAACTAGATGAGCTAGAGACGGTCTTTTTATACGATATCGACGATTTAAACGGGATTGTAGAATCTAATTTGCAAGAGCGTCAAAAAGCTGCGGATGAAATTGAAATTATGCTTGAAGCTGAAATTGTTGCTTTCAAGTCTTGGCTTGGTACATTAGGCGTTGTACCTGTTATTTCTGCACTTCGTCAAAAAGCACTTACCATTCAAGCTGAAACGATGAAAAGCATTGATCGTAAGCTCCCAGATTTATCTGAGCGTGAGCGCAAAGTGTTAAATAAACATACAAAAAGTATAATTAATCAACTTCTTCGCGATCCAATTTTACACGCGAAAGAATTGGCTGGAGAGAAACATGCTGAAGAGTCTTTAGAGCTGTTCATGAAGATTTTTAATATTGAACAGGAAGTTGCTTTGCAAAAAGAAAAAGAAGAGCAGCTTCATACATCGATTACGTCTCATTCAGTAGCTTATCAGTCTTAAGTGAGGATTGAATAATGGTTGATATGGAATTAACCAGAATCTATGAATTGATTGTGATTTTATACGCGGTGAGCGTTTTATTATATTTTATTGATTTTGTACAAAATAACCGGAAGGCAAACTCGATAGCCTTCTGGTTACTTTCTATTGTATGGGTTTTGCAAACAGCCTTTTTAATTTTACGAATGTTTGAGACGGGAAGGTTTCCTATTCTTACTGTTTCTGAAGGGCTGTATTTTTACGCGTGGGTGTTAATTACTCTTTCACTTGTGATTAATCGCCTGTTCCGCGTTGATTTTATGGTGTTTTTTACAAATGTGATTGGTTTCTTAATTATGGCTATTCATACGTTTGCTCCACTTGAAACATACACGGCTGTCCAGTCGGAGCGCCTTGTGTCAGAATTATTAATCATCCATATTACCATGGCTATTTTATCTTACGGCGCTTTTTCAGTTTCTTTTGTTTTTTCTGCTCTGTATCTTGTTCAGTATAATTTATTGAAAAAGAAGAAATGGGGCAAGCGCTTGCTAAGAATTGAAGATTTAACAAAGCTAGATTACATGTCCTATGTATTAATTTTAATTGGTGTACCGCTGTTATTGCTTTCGTTAATCTTAGGAATCATATGGGCTTATATTAAATACGTAGATTTTCATTGGTACGATACAAAAGTGTTAGGTTCATTTTTAATGTTTGTTGCATACAGCGCTTACTTGTATGCTAGACTGCGTAGAGGTATTCAAGGAAAGGCAATCGCGATGTGGAATATTGGATTGTTCTTAGTCTTACTTATTAATTTCTTTTTATTTGGCAGTTTATCGAATTTTCACTTTTGGGGTTCGTAATTAGGAGGACAACATGCGAAAAATTATTGTCGGCTCTCGTCGAAGCAAACTTGCGTTAACACAGACCAAGTGGGTCATTGAACAGTTAAAAAAACAAGGTCTTCCTTTTGAGTTTGAAATTAAAGAAATGGTGACAAAAGGGGACAAAATTTTAAATGTAACGCTGTCCAAAGTAGGCGGTAAAGGTCTTTTTGTAAAAGAAATTGAACAAGCCATGTTAGATAAAGAAATTGATATGGCCGTTCATAGTATGAAAGATATGCCGGCTGTTTTGCCAGAAGGATTAACGATTGGATGTATTCCTTTACGAGAAGATCACCGTGATGCGCTTATTTCAAAAAATGGTGAGCGATTTGAGGAGCTGCCAAGCGGTGCTGTGATTGGGACAAGCAGCTTGCGTCGAGGGGCACAGCTTCTATCTATGCGTTCAGATATCGAAATTAAATGGATTCGAGGAAATATCGATACACGCCTAGAGAAATTAAAAAATGAAGATTACGATGCGATTATCTTGGCCGCTGCAGGACTATCTCGTATGGGCTGGTCGAGAGATACGGTCACTCAGTACCTAGAGCCGGAAATAAGTGTTCCTGCTGTAGGACAAGGAGCTTTAGCTATCGAATGCCGAGAAAATGACGATGAATTATTATCGCTTCTTCAAACTCTAAATCATGATGAAACGGCTCGTGCTGTTAGAGCTGAACGCGTATTTTTAAAAGAGATGGAAGGCGGATGCCAAGTTCCGATTGCGGGATATGGGCGTATAGTAGACGGTGGAAATATTGAGCTAACGTCGCTAGTCGCATCTCCTGATGGCAAAACGATTTATAAAGAGCACATTACGGGAAAAGACCCCGTTGCTATCGGTTCAGAAGCTGCTAGTCGCTTAACATCTCAAGGAGCTAAGCTTTTAATTGACCGCGTAAAAGAGGAGCTGGACAAATAATGAGTCATGAGGCTCCTCTTTTTTTGAAAAAAGTTTTGATTACAAGAGAAGCGAAGCAGGCTCATTCATTTGCAGCACAGATTAAAAAGCTTGGAGGCATACCTTTAAGCTTACCAGTCCTCACGTTTGCACGTTCTAACAATGAAAAAGAAGTGGAAGATGTCCTGCTGTCGATTGACTGTTTTGATTGGATTGTTTTTACAAGTCAAAACGGCATTTCTTTTTTCTTTGAATGGCTAAAAGAGTTAAATATCAGTCGGAGTGCTTTAAAAAGATTAAAAGTGGCTGCGGTTGGAGAAAAAACCGCAAAATTGCTGGAAAAATACGATGTTAACGTGCAACTTGTTCCAAAAGAATACGTTGCCGAATCACTTCTTGAGTCGTTAAAAGCAAATGTGTTACATCACGAGCGAGTTCTCCTTGTACGAGGACAATTAGCCCGCTCTGTTTTAAAAGATGGGTTAAAAGAGTGTGAGGTAACGGATTTAGTTGTATATCAGACCATTCGAAATCAAGGCTCTGAACGCTTGGTTAAGCAACATTTAGAAACAGGAATTGATGCCATTACTTTTACAAGTTCTTCTACAGTGAGATTTTTTGTCGAGTCAGTTAAAGATATTCCGAATTGGCTTGAGCTTATAAATGAAACCAAAGTTGTTTGCATCGGTCCTATTACGAGTCAGACAGCGAGCGAATATGGAATTAAGCATCTTGTTCCTAACACATACACAATAAATGGTATGATAGATATGTTGGTTAGTTGTTTTGAATAATAAAGGAGGATTTTAACATGAAAGATTTACAATTTACACGTCATCGTCGTCTTCGTAATTCTGTAAATATGCGTGCGCTTGTACGTGAAACACATTTACAACCGGAAGACTTTATATATCCTATTTTTATTGTAGAAGGTGAACAAAAAAGAAATGCTGTAAAATCAATGCCAGGTGTGGATCAAATTTCTTTAGACTACTTGAATGATGAAATCCAAGAGTTAGTCGATTTAGGAATCAAGTCAGCTATGGTATTTGGTGTTCCCGCTGAAAAAGATGCGGTCGGCTCACAGGCATACCATGACCACGGAATTGTCCAAAAAGGTATTCGTCAAATTAAAGAAAATTTTCCAGATTTTGTTGTTATCGCAGATACATGCTTGTGTCAATACACAGATCATGGCCACTGTGGTGTAATTGAAGACGGAAAAATCTTAAACGATCCTAGCCTTGACTTATTAGCGCGTACAGCGGTTAGTCAAGCTAAAGCAGGAGCGGATATTATTGCGCCTTCAAACATGATGGACGGTTTCGTGGCAGCTATTCGCCACGGTCTAGACGAAGCTGGATTTGAAGATGTGCCGGTGATGTCTTATGCTGTTAAATATGCATCTGCTTTTTACGGACCATTCCGTGATGCAGCGCATTCTTCTCCTCAATTTGGAGACCGTAAAACATATCAAATGGACCCAGCTAATCGCTTAGAGGCACTTCGAGAAGCGGAATCTGATGTCGAAGAAGGAGCAGATTTCTTAATTGTAAAACCAGCTCTATCATATTTAGATATTATGCGCGATGTTAAAAATACGTTTAATTTACCTGTAGTGGCTTATAATGTGAGCGGTGAATATTCAATGATTAAAGCGGCAGCTCAAAACGGCTGGGTAAATGAAAAAGAGATTGTTCTTGAAAAATTAATTAGCATGAAGCGTGCAGGAGCGGATTTAATTGTAACGTATCATGCTAAAGACGCAGCACGCTGGTTATCTGACAAGTAATTAAGGAGGCTTACACATGAGAAGTTATGAAAAGTCAAAAGCAGCTTTTTTAGAAGCGCAGCAACTAATGCCGGGTGGAGTAAACAGTCCTGTTCGTGCATTTAAATCAGTAGATATGGATCCTATTTTTATGGAACGAGGAAAAGGCGCTACGATTTACGATATTGACGGCAACAAATATATTGACTACGTCTTATCATGGGGACCTTTAATTCACGGACATTCCAACGATCAAGTAGTTGAAGCAGTAAAAAAAGTAACGGAATCTGGTACAAGCTTTGGTGCACCAACATTAATTGAAAATGAGCTCGCTAAAGTTGTGATTGAGCGCGTTCCTTCAATCGAAATCGTCCGTATGGTGAGTTCAGGTACGGAAGCAACGATGAGCGCACTGCGTTTAGCGCGTGGCTATACGGGCCGCAACAAAATTTTAAAATTTGAAGGCTGTTACCATGGACACGGTGACTCTCTTCTCATTAAAGCTGGCTCAGGCGTTGCAACGTTAGGCCTACCAGATAGCCCGGGAGTGCCTGAAGGAATCGCTAAAAACACGATTACAGTGCCGTACAATGATTTAGAAAGCGTACAATATGCTTTTAAAGAATTCGGAGATGACATTGCCGGAGTAATCGTTGAACCGGTAGCAGGAAATATGGGTGTGGTACCACCTCAGCCCGGTTTCTTACAAGGGCTTCGTGATATCACATCAGAATATGGCTCACTGCTCATTTTTGATGAAGTAATGACAGGGTTCCGCGTAGCGTACAACTGTGCACAGGGCTACTACAACATTACGCCTGACTTAACTTGCTTAGGAAAAGTAATCGGTGGTGGTTTACCAGTAGGTGCTTACGGTGGTAAAGCTGAAATTATGGAGCGAGTTGCACCAAGCGGCCCGATTTATCAAGCAGGTACATTATCAGGTAATCCGCTTGCGATGACAGCTGGATACGAGACATTAACACAGCTGACACCTCAATCCTACGATGAGTTCATTCGTAAAGCAGATCGCTTAGAAGAAGGATTGATGGCAGCAGCTGAAAAATATGATGTGCCGTTTACCGTAAACCGAGCTGGTTCAATGATCGGTTTCTTCTTCACAAACGAACAGGTCATAAATTACGAAACAGCGAAAACATCGAATTTAGATTATTTTGCAGCTTACTATCGTGAAATGGCTAATGAAGGCGTGTTTTTACCTCCTTCTCAATTCGAAGGAATGTTTTTATCAACTTCTCATACAGATGCAGACATTGAACATACAATTGCAGCAGCTGAAAAAGCTTTTTCAAAGTTGCGTGGATAAACAGCTAAATAGAAATAACTTTTATAAAGAAGCTTACGGAGGATTCCGTAAGCTTTTTTAGTTTTCAAGACATATTTTAATTTATTTGTTCATACATCTTTAATGACCGCGCTATTACCTGGCGGGTGTTGGAAGGGGGAGAACAATTTGTCGCAGGATAATTTATCATGTCTGCGTTTTTCCGTAGAAGAATCAGTATGGTTTCAAAAAGGACAGGAAGTCTCACAACTTTTGTCTATCTCCTTAGAGCCTCAAGTATCTATTCAAGAATATGACCAATATGTGTCTATTCGAGGAGCATTACAATTAACAGGTGAATACGAAACGTACGAGGGAGAGCACTCGTTACGCGAATATACAAATGAGAATCAAGTGCAATCTATCTCTGTCCGTGAAGACGGAACGGCTGAATTATCACATCAATTTCCTGTTGATATTACCATTCCTAAAAATCGTATTCAAAGTATTGAAGATGTATATGTATCTATTGATTTATTTGATTATGAATTACCAGGCACAAATCAGCTGCAGCTAATGGCTGACTTGTCCATCACAGGATTGTACGGGGAACAGCATGAAGAACAAGAACAAGAACGAGAAGAAGAGGAAGAGTTTGCGGAAGAACAGCACATCGTCTCCTATGAAGAAGCAGACGATGCTGAAGAGGTATATACTGAAAACTTTGCTCAAGAAGAAGAGAAACAAGAGGAGCAAGAGTTTGACGTAAGCTATCGTGAAGCTCCCGCACTTTTAGAGGCAGAGGCTATTGAAGAAGATCATTCAGAAAAGCCTCCTAGTTATTTTTCATCTGTATTTAAAAAAGAATCTCGTGCTGAGCCGGTCGTGGAATATGAAGAGGAAGCATATGAACCATTTGAAGTCGAAGTGAAAAAAGAGGCACCAATCGAGGAAGAAAGAGAAGACAACGTGATTGAGCTCTTTCAGCTTCGTCAAGAGCAAGAAAGCTTCGAAGAATCGCAAGCTAGTGAATTAAATACGTATGCTGACGTTCAACAAGAGGCTGAGCAAGAAAAGGAAAAGATTATTGTTGAATTTCGGAAAGAAGAAAATGAAAGCGGCCGAAATGAAAACGCCCTTTATTTAACAAAGCTCTTTTCGCGGGAAGAAGAAGCTTTTTCAACGTGGAAGCTTTGTATTGTTCAAGACGGAGATTCGCTTGATACGATAGCAAACCGCTATAATACGAATGTACAAAACATTTTACGAGTGAATAATTTAGGAGATGAATATGAGCTGGAAGAAGGAAGCATCTTAAATATTCCCGTTCGTTAAAGTCGGAAAGAAAACAGTTTTGACGCATATAATGTCTTAACTGTTTTCTTTATTTTTTACGAGGAAGGAGAATATAGATGCAGCGGACAGTAGCAGACTACAAAGTATTGTTAAAAGAATATGACTTAGATGTTGACTTTATCGAAGACTACGGAAAAGTAAAAAAAGTCTATACAAAAACTGGCGTATTTGCGCTTAAAGAAATGGCGAATCATCAAGAGCGAAATCAGAACTTCATTCAAAAGTTGCAGAACGTGTATCAAAAAGGGTGGATGGGCTTTGTCCCTATTTATCAAACGAAGCGTTCTCAGCCCATTGTTTCAGATGAAAGCGGCTCGTATTACTTAATGCCGTGGCTCCCAAATAACCCAACCGAAGAGCGTGATATTCGATATCATAAATTATTTCAAGAGCTTGCTAAGCTTCACGGTGCTTCGGCGCAGGAAGTAGAAGTAAAAAAAGAAGATATAGAAAATCATTATACATCGATGAAAGAAACGTGGGAAAAACGTCAGGAAGAGCTGAAGCAGTACGTAGTAGAATGCGAGAAGAAAGTGTATATGTCCCCGTTTGAGTTGCATTACTGTACATTTTATTATGAAATGACAAGAGCGCTTGAGTTTGGTTTTGGAAAGCTCGATCAGTGGAACGATGAAATGGAAGAAAAGGAAAAGATCCGGCTGGTTACGTCTCATGGAAAGCTATCGGCTAAACATTTTATCTATGACGAACGGGGAAATGGTTTTTTTATTAACTTTGAACATGCAAAAGATGCTTCACCGATTTATGATTTGGTCTCATTTTATTTCCGTACTCTTCGCACGTACCCAGTAACTACCTATGACAGCTATGAGTGGTTTAGTACGTATGAAAAACATTTTGCTCTCAGAGAAGAGGAAAGACTGCTTTTGCACAGTTATTTAGCGTTTCCAGAACCCTTGTATCAGTGTATCGTTCAATATAGGCAGCATAAAGAAAGTAAAACGGAGCTTGAACATATGCAGTCATTTATTCGAGCATACTGGCTGACGAAAAACATTGAACAGCTCAATATTAAAATATTTGAAGTAGATCAGCAAAAAAAAATGGCAGCGGAAGCAGCTGCACAAGCCCAAGCGAACGAATAGCGCTTGGGTTTTTAAATCCAGTCCGAATATAAAGCAACCGCTAGTATGGCAAGAAGTGCCAACAACAGTACATCAAAGGTTGTGGGGAAGAATAGTGTACGTATACCTTGAAAAATTGTTAAAGGAACAATAAACTGTCCACAAGCCGCTCCTGCTGTTTTGAGCCACCGCTGCAGCTGATACGAATTTACATTTATTCGTTTCTTCATTTGTACATGCCCCTTTCAATCCACGTGCCCAGGTTAAAGTAAGTATATGAAAAAAGAAAGAAATGGTGCCATTTTTTTGAGCGGACTTTTCATTTTATTTCCAAAATTAGCGAGTGAATGAAAAAATAAAGAGCAGAACAAAAAAATTATGAATATAATCATAAAAAAATGGAGAAGATTATTGACGATTCAACATTTTTTCATATAGTATAATTAAGAGAAATTCATACATAAATACAGTGAATAGGAAGAGTACGGGATGTTCGTCTTTCAGAGAGAGAAATCAGCTGCTGTGAGATTTCTTAAGAATGTGCACTCGGAATGTCGCCTATGAGTAGCTTTTTTGAACAGCTGCATAGCTCAGTAGAAAAAGCCGGTTAATCAACCGTTATGAAATGAAGTGTATAGGCTTATCAAACGGGATACGTCTATAAAAAAAGGTGGTACCGCGAAATCAACTCCTTTCGTCCTTTTATTAGGAAAGGAGTTTTTTTATGTTTATAAAAGCTTTACACAGTTTCTAAAGACTGAAACTTTATATTATGGAGGTATACATTATGTCTGAAAAAGAAGTGACTCTTCCAACGAAGTATGATCCAAAAGCCGTTGAAGAAAATCGTTATCAGTATTGGTTAGACGGGAAGTTTTTTGAAGCAACAAATGACCCTGAAAAAGAGCCATATACAATTGTAATTCCACCCCCAAACGTAACGGGCAAGCTGCATTTAGGCCACGCTTGGGATACAACGTTACAAGACATCTTAACGCGTATGAAGCGCATGCAAGGCTATGACGTTTTATGGCTTCCCGGCATGGACCATGCGGGGATTGCAACGCAGGCAAAAGTAGAAGAAAAGCTTCGCAACGAAGGGAAAAGCCGCTACGATCTAGGCCGCGAAAATTTTGTAGCCGAAACGTGGAAATGGAAAGAAGAATATGCAAGCTTTATTCGCCAGCAGTGGTCGAAGCTAGGACTTGGCTTAGACTATTCACGCGAGCGCTTCACGCTTGATGAAGGCCTTTCTAAAGCAGTGCGCGAAGTATTCGTAACGCTTTACAAAAAAGGGTTAATCTATCGCGGAGAATATATTATTAACTGGGATCCAGCTACAAAAACAGCTCTTTCAGACATCGAGGTTATTTACAAAGATGTACAAGGTGCGTTTTATCATATGCGCTATCCGTTGGCAGATGGTTCTGGACATATTGAAATCGCAACAACTCGTCCTGAAACAATGCTAGGAGATACGGCTGTAGCTGTTCACCCTGAAGATGATCGCTATAAGCACTTAATCGGCAAAAAGGTTGTCCTTCCGATTGTAGGTCGTGAAATTCCAATCGTAGGCGATGATTATGTAGATATGGAATTCGGTTCTGGTGCGGTAAAAATTACGCCTGCTCATGACCCGAACGATTTTGAAATTGGAAACCGTCATAATTTAGAGCGTATTTTAGTGATGAATCAAGACGGCACGATGAATGACAAAGCAGGTAAATATGAAGGAATGGATCGTTTTGCTTGCCGTAAGCAAATTGTTAAAGACCTTCAAGAAGACGGCGTATTGTTCAACATTGAAGACCACATGCATTCAGTAGGTCACAGTGAACGAAGCGGTGCCGTTGTTGAACCTTATTTATCAACTCAGTGGTTTGTAAAAATGCAGCCGTTAGCAGATAAAGCAGTAGATCTTCAAAAACAAGAAGAAAAAGTAAACTTTGTGCCTGATCGTTTTGAAAAGACATACTTACACTGGATGGAAAATATTCGCGACTGGTGTATTTCGCGTCAGCTTTGGTGGGGACATCGCATTCCAGCTTGGTATCATAAAGAAACTGGAGAAGTATACGTAGATCATGAGGCTCCAGCAGATATCGAAAACTGGGAACAGGATTCAGATGTATTAGACACATGGTTCAGTTCAGCGCTATGGCCGTTCTCAACAATGGGCTGGCCGGATGTGGATGCAGCTGATTTCAAACGCTACTACCCAACAAATGTGCTTGTAACGGGCTACGACATTATTTTCTTCTGGGTATCTCGTATGATTTTTCAAGGTCTTGAATTTACGGGTAAACGTCCGTTTGACGATGTACTTATTCACGGTCTTGTACGAGATGCTGAAGGTCGTAAGATGAGTAAATCACTTGGTAACGGCGTAGATCCAATGGAAGTAATTGAGAAATACGGTGCAGATTCTCTTCGCTATTTCTTATCTACAGGAAGCTCACCAGGACAAGATTTACGCTTCAGCTTTGAAAAAGTCGAAGCGACGTGGAACTTTGCAAATAAAATTTGGAATGCTTCTCGTTTTGCATTAATGAACATGGACGGCATCACATTTGAAGAGCTTGATTTATCAGGCGAAAAGTCAGTTGCGGATAAATGGATTTTAACGCGCTTAAATGAAACGATTGAGCACGTAACAAAATTAGCTGACAAATATGAATTTGGTGAAGTTGGACGCATTCTTTATAACTTTATTTGGGATGACTTCTGCGATTGGTACATTGAAATGGCTAAACTTCCTCTTTACGGAGAAGATGAAGCAGCTAAAAAGACCACTCGCTCAATTTTAGCTTATGTACTTGATAACACAATGCGACTTTTACATCCATTCATGCCGTTTATTACTGAAGAAATTTGGCAAAGCTTGCCGCATGAAGGTGAATCAATTACAGTAGCTAAATGGCCGGAAGTACGCGCTGAGCTTTCGGATAAAGAAGCTGCTAACGATATGCGTTTACTTGTAGATATTATCCGTGCTGTTCGTAACATTCGTGCTGAAGTGAACACGCCGATGAGCAAACAAGTAAAATTATTTATTAAAGCTAAAGATGAAAATATTCAAAGTCAGCTTGAAAAGAATCGTGCGTATGTAGAACGTTTCTGTAATCCAAGTGAGCTTGTGATTTCAACCGATGTTTCATTAGATGAAAAAGCGATGACTGCTGTTGTAACAGGCGCAGAATTAATTTTACCTCTTGAAGGTTTAATTAATATCGAAGAAGAAATCGCCCGTTTAGAAAAAGAATACGATAAGTTAAACAAAGAAGTAGAACGTGTACAAAAGAAATTAAACAACCAAGGCTTTATTGCAAAAGCGCCTGCTAAAGTAGTAGAAGAAGAGCGTGCAAAAGAGCAAGATTACGTTGAAAAACGTGAAGCTGTTCAGTCTCGTATTGCTGAATTACGCGGATAATCAATGGGTTAATAAACTAACAGAAAAAGCGTGGCTTGTATAGCGACGCTTTTTCTTTACATAATAATAGCGATGGAAAAGAAAGGTGAATAAAAGATGATAACGACATATGAAGAAGCGCTTGATTGGATTCATAACAGACTTCGCTTTGGAATCAAGCCGGGGTTAGAACGAATGGAATGGATGCTAGAGCAGCTTGATTTTCCGCAGCAAAATATAAATGCTATTCACGTTGCTGGAACGAATGGTAAAGGTTCTACTGTTTCGTATTTGCGAAATATGTTAGAAGAAGCAGGGTATAAAGTTGGAACGTTTACTTCCCCTTATATCGAAACATTTAATGAGCGGATTAGCGTGAATGGACAGCCTATTTCAAATGAAGCAATGACCGCTCTTGTTCAGGAAGTAAAGCCTGTAGTGGAGCGACTAGAACATACGGACTTAGGGTCAGCAACGGAATTTGAAGTGATTACAATCATGGCTTTTCTTTATTTCGGCTATCATGATTCAGTTGACTATGTTGTGTTTGAAACAGGTCTTGGGGGACGATATGATTCAACAAATGTTGTGAATCCTATGGTTAGTATTATTACAAACATTGGATTTGATCACATGGCGATACTAGGTGATACGGTAGAAGAAATTGCAGCAGAAAAAGCGGGGATTATTAAAAAAGAAGTCCCTATTATTACTGGTGCAGAGCAAGTAAAGGCGCTTGACGTCATTACAGAAGAGGCAAATTTGAAGCAGGCTTCGTTATTTGTGTTAGGAAAAGAATTTAAAATTGAAAACTATGAGCCCTTAGCAAATGGAGAAGGCTTTACGTTAAAAACGCCGTATGGTACATTTGAACACTTGCAATTAAATATGCTTGGCTATCATCAAGTTAAAAATGCAGCTTTGGCTGTGATGGCCGTTTGTTATTTAAAAGAAAAGAAAAAGCTTTCTATCTCCAATGAGCAAATGATAAAAGGGATTCAGCATACAAAGTGGAACGGCCGCTTTGAGATAGTAAATGAGCATCCTTTAACGATTATTGACGGGGCTCATAATGCAGAAGGCATTGATAGCTTGTTATCTACTTTACGCCTTCATTATGAAGATCGAAACATTCATTTAATCTTTAGCTGCTTAAATGATAAAAGCGCTGATCGAATGGTCCAAGAACTTGAAACAATCGCTGCAAGTATTACATTTACGTCGTTTGACTTTCCTCGTGCTCGCGCAGCTGGGGAGCTTTATGAGATGAGTACTCATCGTAATAAGCATATGGACGAGGAGTGGAAAAAAGCAATTGCTTACGTAAAGGAAAAGGCGACAGGTGAACAAGACATGGTCGTGATTACAGGGTCTCTGTATTTTATATCAGAAGTGCGGGCCTTTCTTCTCAAATGAGCAGAAGCAGCAAGTGAAATCTTGCTGCTTTTAACATAATGTAAGAAAGGGATACAAATAATAAGGAAGCACTAAGTTCAAAGTATTGTCACTTTCACCCCCTAGGTAAGTGATATATAATAAACATGTACATCACTAAATAAGGAGATTGTTAACATGAGTAAGAATAATGAAAAAATTGTACCGAAAAGTAATAAAAACTTTACCGGTATTATTCTTACCTTTTCAGTGATAGCGAATGTTATTATCTTACTGCTATTCTTTTCGAATATTGGCTATCAAGGAAAAGTAAGTTTTGATTTGACTATCTTTCCACGGTTAAATGCTATTTTGAATAGTTTTACGTTTATTTTTTTAGTTGCAGCGTTGATTTCAATCTTTAGAAAAAACATCAATGCTCATAGAGGGTTTATCTTAGCGGCATTCACTTCTACACTGCTCTTTTTAGTTTCATATTTAACGTTCCACTATATCTCAACGGAAACAGCTACGTTTGGTGGAGAAGGAATTGTTCGTCCCATTTACTTCTTTATTTTGATCACACACAGTTTCTTAGCAGCGATTATCGTTCCGCTGGCACTGTTTGCACTTGTGTGGGGCTGGACAATGCAAGTTGAAAAACATAAAAAAATTGTGCGATGGACAATGCCAATCTGGCTTTATGTAAGCCTTACAGGTGTAATTGTCTACTTATTTATGGCTCCTTACTATTAAAAAACGTCTGCTTTTGCAGACGTTTTTTTATGCTGTTTTTGTTTTTTAGTGGTATAATCCTTATTACCTATAAAAGGTGTGTTTTAAGGAAGGAGGCATACAGAATATGACTTTTATGGGTATTAAGATTCAGTTTATTAATGAAGGAGCTGTTTGATACTAATCAATAAAAGAGAGGTGTGGAAATGGATAAACTGTCAAAAGAGAATAAAGGACTTTCTCTCACGCAAGTGATCATACTGGTTATCGTAATAGGTCTTCTAGCAGCTTTTCTCATACCGTTTATTGGCAGCTATTTAAAAGGAAAAGATACATTGCCCCATTCAAAAGAAAATCTACAGTTAGTATTCTATACCCCTGAAATGGAAGGAGTCGTATGAGTATAATTTACCTTTATCTATTCGTTTCAGGTATCACTCTAGGTTCATTTTACAACGTAGCAGGCCTTAGAATTCCTCAGGGAAAATCTATTTTATCTCCAAGATCTCATTGTCCACACTGTTTATACGTTCTTTCTCCACAACAGTTAATCCCCGTAGTCTCCTACATTAAAAATGCAGGAAAATGTAGTATGTGTCGCAAAAAAATCTCCTTCATCTACCCGTTCGTAGAATTTTCGACAGGAAGTTTATTTGTATATGCTTTTTTAAAATTGAATATGACGTTAGAACTGATTGTCATATTAACTTTTGTTTCTTTTTTAACAATTATCGTTGTCTCAGATATAGCCTATATGATTGTCCCAAATAAGGTGCTGCTTTTCTTTTTGCCTATCTTTCTTCTTGAGCGTCTTTTCATTCCATTAACTTCGTGGAGTGATTCTTTAATGGGAGGAGGAATCGCATTTTTTCTCCTCTTTCTAATCGCATTTCTCAGCAGAGGAGGCCTTGGAGAAGGAGATATTAAATTGTATGGTTTGATTGGTATTGTGCTTGGAGTAAAGCTTGTTTTGCTATCACTTTTTTTAGCTATATTAATAGGCGGAACCGTTAGTATAGGAGCATTGTTAATGAAAAAGGCAAAGGTAGGTGTACCAATTCCTTTCGTTCCTTTTATTTTTATAGGGACAATCGCTGCTTATTTTCATGGAAACGAATTGATAGATTGGTATGTTAGCAACTATTTTTATTGAGCTTCAAGTCTTCGACAAAGTTAAAATTTCTGTAACTAAATAGCGAAAACCTTTTGTAACAAGACGACAAATGTCTTGTTATTTTTTTTTTCTTCTATGATAGCATGGAAAAAAGTGTATGTTTTATGTCGGTTTACCTCAGCTTACAACCGGTACTAAGACTACGTTAACTAAAGGCGGTGGGGCAGTGGACAAGCAGGAACGAAAAATTTCAATTAAAATCAATGGTCAATCTAAGGATGAGAAGGAAGAACAAGCGCCGGAAAAAGACGAATTTACGTGGGTTCTTCCGGAACCGGCATCCAAAGATTCTCATGTGGAAGAAAATAAAGTGGTGTTTATTGAAGATGTAAGAAATGAAAAGAAGAAAAAGCCGCGATTACACCCTAAAAATGTTTCGATTAAAACAGTAAACGGCGGTGTGATCAAACGAACGGCTGTGATTGTATTACTAGCAGTCGGAATAGGCAGCGGCATCGGTATGGTTGGTGTGAAAATGATGACAGGAAGCGAACAGCCTGTAGGAAAAGCACAAACAAGTGAGCGAGCGAAAGAAGAAAAAGCTGCTCAAACAGCGTCTGCCACTGAAAGTGTTGGTAAAGCTGAAAAGAAAAGCGAACAGGAATCGAAGGATACGTCAGCTGCTGCTTCTACTTTAGACCCTTTTTCCTTTTACATTGTGCAAGCAGGTGCTTTTTCATCAAAAACTGCTGCAAATAAAGCAATGGATAAATGGAAAGAAGAGAACGAAGCAGGCGAGATTTTTTCACCTAAAACCTATTCTCTTGTCGTTGGTGCTGCGACTGGAGAAGAAAAAGCAAAGGCACTTAGTAAAACGTATAAACAACAAGGTAAAGATGTATATGTAAAGTCTTATGAAATTAAGCCCACCAGCGAATTAGGGAAAAAAGATCAAACGGTTATAACAACAGCGCAGCCGTTTATGGCTAATCTCTTAGATCAATCTGTTAAAGCGATTGAGGGAGAGCGGGTAGCCGATATCAAATCTTTGAAAAAAGAGCTGACAAAAGTTCAGAAAGAAGCGTCAAATGAAGACATTAAAACCATGGTGAGAACCCTTCAAAAGGCTGCGGCTTCTCTTTCTTCATATGAAGACAATAAAAGCAGTAAAGACGCTTGGCTTGCTCAGGGATACGTGTTAAAAGCTCTTCAGCAGTATGAAAGCCTTGTAACGTCTTAACAGGTGAGGTAGTGTAATGCTGCCTCACTTGTTTATTGTCATTTAGAGATGAAATTGCTAAAATAACGGTGTGTCCTTCTTTTTTAAAATCAAAATGCAAAGGTGAGATGTATGAAACAAACATTAATTTTAGCCTCAGGCTCTCCTCGTCGAAAAGAATTACTTCAGCAGCTTCACATTCCCTTTACCGTTCACGTTAGTACAATTGAAGAAATCGTCAATCCATCATACACTCCGTCCGAGGTAGTAATGGATTTAGCTAGGCAAAAAGCAGTGGACGTCGCTTCGCATTATAAAGAGGATATGGTCCTAGGCGCCGATACAGTTGTCGTATATGGCAATCGTATTTTAGGAAAGCCAAAAACGAAACAAGAAGCGATTGAAACACTTACGATGCTGTCAGGTCAAAAACATCAGGTGTTAACTGGAGTAGCGTTCGTATCAAATGCAAAAGTTCATACGTTTTATGAACAAACTGATGTAGAGTTTTGGCCGATTGAACAAGATGAAATCGTACAGTACGTAGAGTCAGGAGAGCCTATGGACAAGGCTGGTTCTTATGGAATTCAAGGTCTCGGTGCTGCGCTAGTTAAAAAAATTGAAGGAGACTATTTCTCCGTGGTGGGCTTGCCGCTCTCCCGAACAATACGTGAGCTAAAACAATACGGTTTCGTCTACTAAAAAGGAGTGACGAAATTGGATCAATCATTGCTAATTAAAGATTTTCCTCAAGATGAAAGACCTCGAGAGCGCCTTGTGGCAATGGGTGCTTCTAGTCTTTCTAACCACGAGCTTATTGCTATTTTGCTGCGCACCGGAACCAAAGATGAATCTGTTCTTCAGCTGTCCAATCGCATATTAACGCATTTTGAAGGTCTTCAACTTTTACAGCATGCATCGCTTGATGAAATGATGAATATTAAAGGTATCGGACCTGCAAAAGCGATTCAAATTATAGCGGCTATTGAAATAGGTAAGAGGATTGTACAGCGGAAATCTAGTGAGCGATATACCATTCATGGCCCTGAAGACGGAGCTAATTATGTGATGGAAGAAATGCGCGTGCTGTCCCAAGAGCATTTCGTCTGTTTATACCTCAACACGAAAAATCAAGTTCTCCACAAGCAAACCATTTTTATCGGAAGCCTCAATTCATCTATTGTCCATCCAAGAGAAGTATTTAAAGAAGCCTTTCGTCGTTCAGCTGCATCTCTTATTTGTATTCATAATCATCCCTCCGGCGACCCTACTCCCAGCAGAGAAGATATAGAGGTAACGAAACGCTTAAAAGAGTGCGGATTTATCATAGGAATTGAATTGTTAGATCATTTAATTATCGGAGATCGAAAATATATTAGTTTAAAAGAAAAAGGATACATGTAAGGCTATGCTTTTTAAAATCCTTGGGTTATAATAGTAGTCATGATTTTAAATGACAAGTTCTTTACAATCATTCGTTATTAATAGACAAAGTATGACTTTTTATCATACAATATTTGGCGTTGACATCTATGAAAAAAGTATAGAAAATAAAAAATGTTACTTATGAAATGAAGAAATTGAATTATGGAATTTTTACCTTTGCATTTTGGTAAGAGAAAGGAAGAGACACATGTTTGGAATCGGTACTAGAGACCTTGGAATAGATTTGGGTACTGCAAATACGCTCGTTTATGTAAAAGGAAAAGGAATTGTTGTGCGTGAGCCGTCTGTTGTGGCTTTGCAAACTGATACAAAACAAATCGTTGCGGTAGGTAACGATGCAAAAAATATGATTGGTCGTACACCTGGGAACGTAGTAGCCCTTCGTCCAATGAAAGATGGAGTTATTGCAGATTACGAAACAACTGCGACGATGATGAAATATTACATCAATCAAGCTCAAAAAACAAAAAGTTTGTTTGCGGGTAAGCCGTATGTAATGGTTTGTGTACCTTCTGGCATTACAGCTGTTGAGAAGCGTGCCGTTATTGATGCGACTCGTCAGGCTGGCGCGCGTGATGCGTATACAATTGAAGAACCGTTTGCTGCAGCAATCGGCGCCAATCTACCGGTTTGGGAGCCAACGGGAAGTATGGTAGTAGATATTGGTGGAGGAACAACAGAAGTTGCGATTATTTCTTTAGGCGGAATCGTAACATGTCAGTCAATCCGTATCGCTGGGGACGAGATGGATGAAGCGATTATTCAATATATTCGCAAGAATTACAATTTAATGATCGGTGAGCGTACGTCAGAAGCATTAAAAGTAGAAGTCGGCTCTGCCGGAATTCCAGAAGGTATTGAAAACATGGAAATTCGCGGACGTGACTTACTAACAGGTCTACCGAAAACAATCGAAATTTCAGCAGAAGAAATTGCAGAAGCGCTAAAAGATACAGTGGCTTCTATTGTCGATTCAGTAAAAAGTACATTAGAAAAAACACCACCTGAACTTGCGGCAGATATTATGGATCGCGGTATTGTATTAACAGGCGGTGGCGCATTGCTACGTAATTTAGATAAAGTTATTAGTGAAGAAACAAATATGCCGGTTGTCATCGCAGAAGATCCGCTTGACTGTGTTGCAATTGGAACTGGTAAAGCGTTAGAACACATTGATTTATTTAAAAATCGTACAAGCGATTCATATCGCTAAATATTAAGAGGTGTAGATCGTGCCACAATTTTTCTTAAATAAACGTTTAGTTATTTTATTGGTCAGTATTATTGTATTAGTGGCATTGATTGGTTTTTCGTTAAATGGTCGTAAAAATGTAACGTGGCCTGAGCAGTTTGTCAAAGATACGGTTGGTCTTGTTCAGGCTACCTTTAATGAACCCGCACAATTTGTAGCGGGTTTCTTTCAGAATGTAGGTGACTTAAAGCGTACATACGAAGAAAACGAGGTATTAAAAGCCCGTTTAGACGAACGCATGCAATTAGAAACGAAAGCCAACGCTTTGCAGCAAGAAAATAAAAAATTAAGAGCACAGCTCGACAAAAAAACGGATTTAAGTCAATACAATCCAATCGAAGCAACAGTTATTGCTCGTAATCCAGACCGTTGGCATGAGGTAATTGCCATTGATAAAGGGACGGTTCATAATGTACAGGAAAATATGGCTGTTATGACTCCTGAAGGGCTGATTGGTAAAGTGAAGCATGCATCTAAGTTCACATCTACTGTGCAGTTAATTAGTTCATCAGATCGTACAAACCGTGTATCTGCTAAAATTCAGGCTAAAAAAGAAGTGTTTGGTTTAATTGAAGGCTATGATGATAAAGAACAGGCGCTTGTTATGCGTCGTATTCCTTTTGATGCTGATATTAAAGAAAAGCAAAAAGTAGTAACGTCCGGTCTAGGACAAGAAGACGGCATTTTTCCTAGCAATCTTCCAATTGGCGTTATCACAAAAATTGAGCCTGATGAATATGGATTAACGAAAAAAGCTTATATCAAACCTGCTGCTGACTTGTATGACTTAGATAACGTAGTTGTAGCTAAAAGAAGTGCGCCCGCTGCTGAAGACGATTTAGGGGCGGAGGAGGCTAACTGATGAAGCGGTTTGTCCTTCCTATTCTCGTGCTTGTCGTTTTTATGTTTGAAAGTATCTTTGTTAATTTTGTCGCCATGGCATCACCATGGCGAGACTGGATTCTATCGCCTCACTTTGTTGTAGTGGTACTGGCTTTTATGGCAGTGTATTATCACCCAAAGCAAGCGATGCTATATGGGGTAATCCTTGGATTCATGTACGATATTGCCTTTACGGATGTCTTAGGAGTATACGCGCTTGGATTGCCGGCCGTATGCTATATCGTATCAAAACTAATGAAGATTTTTCAGCAAAATACGCTTATCGTAATCTGCATGTCGCTATTAGCTGTAGCCATTATTGAGTTTTATGTATATGGAATTAATAGCATTATTAATATATCCGATATGACCATTGGTCGCTTCTTGCAAGAGCGATTTTACGCAACCATCATTTTAAATGCCATATTTGCACTCATTTTTGCATTTCCGCTTCAAAGATGTTTTCAATATTTCGCTAAATTTATCGATGAACGCTGATCCGAAAATATATTACGCTTCTCGTTCGTGATGTGATAAAAATGCTGATTGAAGAAACGAAAAAAAGGAATTGAGTAAGTCTCTGTCGAAATTATATATTCGTTGAGGTGAGCGTCTTGAATAAACAAAAGCAACAAAATGTGACAATTAAAGGAACAAAAGATGGATTAACGTTGCATCTCAATGATACATGTTCATTTGCAGAGCTTTTGACGGAACTTAAGACGAAGCTTTTGACAAATAAGCATGGCGATGCCGATCAAATCGTCACAGTGTATGTCAAAATCGGAAATCGTTATTTAACTACAGAGCAGGAAACCGAATTGAAGGCGCTCATAGAAGAAAATCAGTATTTAGTAGTTAAACAAATTGATAGTAACGTTATTTTAAAGCAAGATGCAGTCCGAGTAAGAGAAGAAAGTGAATTAGTATCTGTTACAAAGGTAGTTCGTTCAGGACAGGTTCTCCATGTAGAAGGCGATTTGCTTCTAGTCGGAGACGTAAATCCCGGAGGAACCGTTGTAGCTGGAGGAAATTTATTTGTATTAGGTGCTTTAAAAGGGATTGCTCATGCAGGATATCGCGGCAATAAAAACGCCGTTATTGCTGCATCGTTAATGAAACCTTCACAGCTGCGCATTGCTGATATCATTACCCGATCAGAAGAAGAGCGCAGTGAGAAGGAAGAGAATATAATGGAATGTGCATACTTAGATGATAATGATCAAATGGTGATAGATCGCGTGCAAGCTTTACCGCATCTAAGACCGAATTTGACCAGGGTAGAAAGGAGAATTTGACAGTGGGAGAGGCTATTGTTGTTACGTCTGGTAAAGGTGGAGTTGGAAAAACAACGACATCAGCCAATTTAGGTACTGCTCTAGCATTAGCTGGAAAGCGCGTGTGTCTAGTAGACACTGATATCGGCTTACGCAACTTGGATGTTGTAATGGGGCTTGAAAATCGTATTATTTATGATCTTGTAGACGTGGTAGAAGGTCGATGCCAACCGCAAAAAGCCTTGATTAAGGACAAGCGTTTTGAATGTTTGTACTTACTTCCTGCTGCTCAAACGAGTGACAAAACAGCTGTTCAACCAGAACAAATGCGAGAGTTAGTTCTTCAGTTAAAGCAAGACTATGACTATGTGGTTATTGATTGCCCAGCTGGTATTGAACAAGGCTATAAGAATGCCGTAGCTGGCGCTGATAAGGCACTCGTTGTGACAACACCGGAAGTTTCAGCTGTTCGTGATGCTGACCGTATTATTGGATTATTGGAGCAAGAGGATATCGAATCTCCAAAACTGGTTATTAACCGAATCCGTAGTCATATGATGAAAAATGGAGACATGCTGGACGTGGAAGAAATTTCTCAGCTTCTGGCTGTTGATTTAATTGGAATCGTTGCTGACGATGAAAATGTTATTCGTGCTTCTAACAACGGTGAACCAATTGTCATGGATCCATCAAGCAAAGCATCAATTGCATATCGTAATATTGCAAGACGTATTCTAGGTGAAACGGTTCCTCTTCAATCGTTAGATGAAGAAGATAAGGGAATGTTTGCACGTATTAAACGATTCTTTGGTGTTCGTTCTTAAAAAGCTTCCGATAGAGGAAGCTTTTTTTATTTGTGTGATTTTGTAGAGTCAAGCTGTCATAAGCTCCACGGACAAGTCATATAGTTGATTATACGATAAGAACAAGGAGAATGATGAATCATGAATCGACGTGCTGATGAAATCCGTAAACGAATTGCTGAGCGCAAGCGAAAACAATTAAATACAACGAAGCGTCTTCCTCAAGAACCTCTTCATACGTCCTTAATGAGTGAAGAAGAAAAATATGGATCGATGGATTATTCTGCGGTTGAATACACACCATCAGCAAAGGAATATCACCCGTTATTTCGAAAAGAACGCTTTTTATTTAAAATTTTAGCTTCGGCCTGCTTAGTGTTAATTGTAGGGATTATGTTCAAGAACGCTTCTCCTGCTTTTGAACAGGCCAGAGTGGTGGTTCAACAAACAATGGATAAAGAATTTCAGTTTGCAGCTGTTTCCTCTTGGTATGAAGATAAGTTTGGGAAGCCGTTAACGCTCCTGCCGAATAAGGAGTCTAGCAAAACGGAGCAAAGTGTAAGCGGAGAATACGCTACTCCAGCTTCAGGGAAAGTAACGGAAACATTTGCTCAAAGTAAGCAAGGGGTGACGGTTCAAACAGGAGTGGATTCTGTTGTAGAAGCAATGAGTGAAGGTATTGTAAGGTATGTAGGAAAACGTGATGATACTGGGAATACGGTTATTATTCAACATGCCGATGGAACTGAAACTTGGTATGGACAGCTCAAAAAAATCAATGTTAGCATGTATGATTTTGTGAATAAAGGCAAAGAAGTAGGAATTGTGGAAAACAGTAAAAAAGGCGATGCTGGAACGTTCTATTTTGCTATTAAAAAAGGCGATAAGTTTGTGGATCCTAGTCAGGTGATTCAATTTGAATAGTGCTTTTTCGTTATTGATGAAAATTCACATTCATCCATTGTTTTGGGGGATTTTCGTAATTGGTATCTTAACGGCTACGGTAAAGCAGCTTTTTTTGTTATTTATTATTGTAATTATTCATGAACTGGGCCACGCCGTAGCAGCTCAGTGTTTTTCTTGGCGAATTCGTAGAATTATGCTCTTACCTTTTGGAGGAGTAGCAGAAGTAGATGAACATGGTAATCGTCCATTTCGAGAAGAGTTTATTGTGACAATAAGTGGACCTCTTCAGCATCTTTGGATGTTTGGAGCTGCTTTCTTATTAATGAAAATAAATGTGTTGTCTTTGGAAACGTATGAGCAATTTATGTTTCAATGCACAGTAATTTTACTGTTTAACCTTTTGCCCATTTGGCCATTGGACGGAGGGAAGCTGCTTTTTTTAATGTGCAGTCGTTCTTTACCATTTTTAGAAGCGCATAAGCTTGCACTCCGGTTATCAACGTTTTTTTTAGCTATCGGTATTATCTACGCCGTCATTATGCATCCTTTTCAGCTGCACTTATGGATTGTTATTTCATTTTTAATTATATCCGGATATTTGGAATGGAAGAGCAGGCAATTTGTCTACATGCGCTTTTTGTTGGAGAGGTATCATGGAAAAGAGCATCCAATTGGAGCTTTAAAAACGCTAAGTGTATCAACCAGTGAGACGCTCCATCAAGTCCTGCAAAAATTCCAAAGAGGTTGTAAGCATATGATTATTGCTACATCTCAAACAGGCGAGCATGTACAAATTGATGAAAATGAACTTTTACACGCTTACTTTGTAGAAAAAAGAACAAATAGCCCACTAGATGAACTTGTAACAGTTTACTGATTTCTAGTAACATAGAATAGAATGAAAAAAGTTCGGTTGCACTGACCGAACTTTTTCCTATGAATTTAGATTAAAGTGAGGCAATGTATGTGAAGGCATGTATCATTAACGCGGCTACTTCTTCCAAACGTATAGCCGTGATAAACGATAAAACACTAGAAAAAATATATTTAGAAGAACAAAGCGAGAATCAAATTATTGGTGATATATATTGGGGTAAAGTCGTAAAAGTCCTGCCGCATATGCAAGCAGCCTTTATCGATATTGGTTTATCAATGAACGGATTTATTCATCGAAATGAACTTGTATCCTATCAGCAGTCAGATAATCCTCACAAGGATCAGCAGCCGATGTCTGCTTTTATTCGTGAAGGAGAAAAAGTATTGGTTCAAGTTGTAAAAGAAGGCATTGGAACAAAAGGGCCGAAGCTGACGGGTATTATTGAATTTTCTTCTGATGAGCTTGTATATTTACCGCACGGAAACTATGTCGCTGTATCCAAAAAAATAGATGAGCCAAAACGCCAACAGTGGAAACAGCTTGGCGAGCGGTTAAAACAGGGGATGGAAGGCTTTTTATTTCGAACAGCGATTGAGGAAAAATCAGAAGCTGCGGTCCAACACAAAATAAAAGAGCTACAGAAGAAATATGAGCGCCTTGAACGACAGACACAGGGAATGAAAGCTCCTGCCCTAGTCAGCAAAGGACAAGATTTTCTCGAAACAAGAGTGCAAGCTGCACTTCAACAAGGAATTGACGGGATAGTAGTAGATGACTTTGACCTATATCAGCATCTTCAAGCTGCCTACCCTAACTCGTCAATAGAGTACTATAAAGGAAATGAAAATATTTTCTCCTTTTATGATGTGGAACGGCAAATAGAGAAGCTTTTAAAGCGAATCGTGTGGCTCAAAAGTGGAGGTTATATCGTTATTGACGAAACGGAAGCGATGACGGTCGTAGACGTGAACACGGGGAAGTTTTCCGGAAAAGATAATATTCGAAAGACGATGCTTCAAACAAATATGGAAGCTGCGTATGAACTGTCCAAACAGATGCAATTACGTCACTTAGGCGGCATGATCTTAATTGATTTTATAAATATGTCTCATAAAGAAGATCGGACAGAAGTAGAAAGGTACATGAAAAAGCTATGTGAACAAGATGAAGTGCGGACGAATGTAGTTGGCTTTACAGAGCTCGGCATATTGCAATTAACGCGGAAGAAAGTGCGCAATAGCATTGGGTCAACATTAACTATGCCTTGTGAAGTATGTGAAGGAACCGGTAAAATGATTGATTCCAAAACGGTTGCTTTTCAAATTGAACGTGTAATTTGGGAACATCGCGGCGCGGAAGAAGAGGCTATTTGGATTGAGACGCGAAGTGATGTTATAAATGAAATGAAAGCTCAAGGGTTTCTCAAAGCTCTAGAGAAAATGGTTAAAAAAACCGTATATCTTACGCCAAGCGATGATTATACAAACGCATTTGTTTTGCGTCAATTGGGGTCGAAAGAGCAGATTCAAAAAAGGGTCTCTGCTTCTATATAAATTTTTAGAAGAAAACATGAATTCCAATTGACACTAACCTTTGATTTGTAGTAAGATTTAATATGTTGGTTTGTAGCACCCGTGCTACAACCGCTCAGAACAGGTTTTAAGTTCACTTGAACACCTGTGATGGCGAGTCTTAGTTTTTAGAGGAGGTGCAGAGAATGTACGCAATTATTGAAACTGGTGGTAAGCAAATTAAAGTAGAGGCTGGTCAAGCAATCTACGTTGAAAAACTTGCTGGTGAACAAGGCGAAACAGTTACTTTTGACAAAGTATTATTTGTAGGTGGCGACAGCGTGAAAGTTGGTGTTCCTTTCGTAGAAGGTGCAACAGTTACGGCTAAAGTTGAAAAACAAGGTCGCGCTAAAAAGATCACTGTATTTAAATACAAAGCAAAGAAAAACTATCGTCGTAAGCAAGGTCACCGTCAACCTTACACAAAAGTTGTAATCGACGCTATCAACGCGTAATTATAACAAATGATTAAGGTGACGATTTCTCGTGATGCAAATAAGAAAGTTGACGGGTTCACGATGAGTGGACATGCTGACTTTTCCGAACACGGAAAAGATCTTGTTTGTGCGGGAGCATCTGCAGTTTCATTTGGAACAATTAATGCTATCTTTTCAATAAGTGGGGTTGAACCGCACTTAGAGCAAGGTGGAGATGGTGGCTATCTCCGTTGTGAGATTCCGAAAGATGTGGATTCGTTCACATTGGAACAGATTCAATTGCTATTAGAAGGTATGGTTGTTTCACTGAAAACGATCGAATTAGATTACAGTAATTATATAAAAATTAACGACAACTAAACAGGAGGTGGATGTCATGTTAGTAAGATTAGACCTTCAATTCTTCGCTTCTAAAAAAGGAGTAGGTAGTACTAAAAACGGTCGTGATTCAATCTCGAAACGTCTTGGTGCTAAACGTGCTGATGGCCAATTCGTATCTGGTGGTTCAATTTTATACCGTCAACGCGGTACTAAAATTTACCCAGGTGCAAACGTAGGTCGTGGTGGAGATGATACTTTATTCGCTCAAATCGACGGTATCGTTAAATTTGAACGTTTCGGTCGTGACCGTAAAAAAGTATCTGTATACCCTGTTGCTCAAGAAGCATAAGATACAAAAAGAAAACTCTAACCCAAGTAGGTTAGAGTTTTCTTTTTGTAGAATATTTCACCTATTACCCATTGGAATTTGTTATAATCGAACATATCTAAGAAGATTGATACGAGATGTTTGTCAGCGTTGTGAAATACTTATGCTCGAGTCAAAGTTAGGAGTGCTAAGATGGAAAAAGAATGGGATGTCGTAGAGGTATTAAGATACGCGCGGCATGATTGGTTAAATAAGCTGCAATTAATCAAAGGCAATCTAGCGTTGAATCGGCTTGATCGAGCGAATGAAATCATTGAAGAAATTGTAAATGAATCCAAACATGAATCCAAGTTAACAAACATCAATATGCGACTGTTTGCGGGCTTTGTTATGACCTATCATTGGAATAACCATGCTGTTCGCTTAGATGTGGAAGTGCTTGGAGAATTGAAGGATTTATCACAATACGATGAGTTCGTATACAACTGGTGTTGCTATTTGACAGAAGCACTCGAAAAATATGTTGATTATCATGCAGAAAACTATTTGAGTATTTCAGTATGCATTGAAGAACAGGGAATTCGTTTCTTTTTTGACTTTAGTGGAATACTAACAGATATACAGAAGCTACAAAACAAGCTACAATGTTATGAGTGCGCTCAAGGAGTTGCATTAGTTGAACAGCATATGTCTGAAGATGAATTTAGCCTTATGCTCACAATAAGTTAAAAGCGCTTTTGCTATGGCAAGAGCTAAGATATAGAACGGAGTGAAAAAGAAATGTTTGTAGATCAGGTCAAGGTATATGTAAAAGGTGGCGACGGAGGAAATGGAATGGTTGCCTTCCGTCGCGAAAAGTACGTACCAAAAGGAGGTCCTGCAGGTGGTGACGGTGGTCACGGTGCAGATGTCATTTTTGAAGTAGAAGAAGGATTACGTACGCTGATGGATTTCCGCTATAAGCGTCACTTTAAAGCAAGCCGTGGTGAACATGGAATGTCAAAAGGACAGCACGGACGTAACGCTGAGCCGATGATTGTAAAAGTTCCACCAGGTACCGTTGTGTTGGATGAAGATACGAACGAAACGATTGCTGATTTAGTTGAGCACGGCCAGCGCGCAGTGATTGCTAAAGGTGGACGCGGAGGGCGTGGGAATACGCGTTTTGCTACACCTGCAAATCCAGCACCGGAGCTTTCAGAAAATGGAGAGCCAGGTAAAGAGAGAAATGTCATTCTTGAATTAAAAGTATTAGCCGATGTAGGATTAGTTGGTTTCCCAAGTGTTGGAAAGTCAACGTTATTATCCGTAACGTCTGCTGCAAAGCCAAAAATTGCTGAATATCATTTTACAACAATTAATCCGAATTTGGGAGTAGTTGAGACAGAAGATAGTCGCAGTTTTGTGATGGCAGATTTACCAGGGCTAATCGAAGGTGCACATGAAGGTGTAGGATTAGGTCATCAGTTTTTACGTCACATTGAACGTACCCGCGTGATTGTCCATGTAATCGATATGTCAGGTTTAGAAGGCCGTGATCCATATGAAGATTACTTAACTATTAATGAAGAGCTGCGTCAGTATAATATGCGTTTAACGGAACGTCCGCAAGTAGTGGTAGCAAATAAAATGGATATCCCGCAAGCCGAAGAGAATTTAGCTGCATTCAAAGAAAAAGTAGGGGACGAAGTGAAAATCTTTCCAATTTCTGCGGCAACGCGTGATGGAATCCGCGAACTGTTATTTACAGTAGCTGATCTTGTAGAAACGACGCCGGAATTCCCAATGCAAGAAGAGGAAGATCTATCTATGCACCGCGTACTGTACAAGCATGAAAAGAAAGAAGTGGAATTTGTTATTACGCGTGATAGCGATGGCTCATACGTATTAAGCGGTGAAAAAATCGAAAAATTATTCAAGATGACTGACTTCTCACGTGAAGAATCAGTTCGTCGATTCGCGCGCCAGCTTCGAGGCATGGGCGTCGATGAAGCCCTTCGTGAACGAGGAGCAAAAGATGGCGACATTGTAAAGCTGTTTGAATATGAATTTGAATTTATCGACTAATTGTTGTTCATAGGATAAGGGGAGGGGCTTTACTTGCATAAGAGCGATAAGCAGTTTTATTTAGTTCGCGAAGATGTATTACCAGAAGCGATGAAAAAAACATTGGATGCGAAGCTGTTAATTGAACGGGGAAAAGCTGAGTCGGTAGCAGATGCTGTACAAGCCGTAGACTTGAGTCGCAGTGCTTTTTATAAGTACCGCGACACGGTCTTTCCGTTTCAGACGGTTGTCAAACAGCGCATTATTTCACTGTTTTTTCATATTGAAGATCGATCAGGAACTTTATCACATTTATTGAGCACCGTTGCATCATCGGGATGCAATGTGCTAACAATTCACCAAACCATCCCTTTACAAGGGCGTGCCAACGTAACTCTTTCATTAGATACAGCAAGTATGAGTGTTGAGTTAAATGAAATGCTGCGAAGACTGAAAAGCTTAGAGTTTGTAGATAAAGTGGACGTGCTTGGTTCAGGGGCATAATGGTAAACAGATATAGATAAGGAGAGGCATGATTGTGGGGAAAGTAGGATATTTAGGACCAAAGGCAACATTTACACATGTGGCCGTCCAAGGCGTATTTAAACAGCACGACCATATTCCATACAAAACAATTCCAGCATGCATTGATGCAGTGGATAAAGGAGAAATTGAGTATGGAATTGTACCGTTAGAAAATGCACTTGAAGGATCTGTAAATTTAACACTTGATTATCTCATTCATGAACGTCGTCTGCCGATTGTTGGAGAAATTGTGCTTCCAATTCGTCAGCATTTAATGGTTCATCCATCTCATGCAGAACAG
Source organism: Priestia sp. FSL R5-0597 (assembly GCF_038006305.1). NCBI lineage: Bacteria > Bacillati > Bacillota > Bacilli > Caryophanales > Bacillaceae > Priestia > Priestia sp. FSL R5-0597. The sequence goes on along the minus strand of NZ_JBBOUZ010000001.1, from coordinate 4,444,794 downwards.
TGGAAAAACATTGAAACGATTTATTCTCATCCTCATGCAATTGCGCAGTGTCATAAATTTTTACACGGAGAATGTACGTCAACTGCAGTAGAAGAGATGACATCAACGGCGTTTGCTGCTAAATATGTAAGCGAACACCCTGAGCTTAATATTGGAGCTATTGCGAATGGATTAGCAGCCCGTGAATATGGATTACATATTGCTTGCCCGAACATTCATGATTATGATCATAATACAACAAGATTTGTTATTTTGCATAAAGATGGAGGACAAGAGGTGCCATTTTTAGCTGGAAACGGGTGCAAGACAACGTTAATGATTACACTTCCATCTGATCAGGCAGGAGCGCTTCATCAAGTGCTTTCAGCTTTCTCTTGGCGTAAGCTAAATCTGTCTAAAATTGAATCCCGTCCCATGAAAACAGGGCTTGGAAACTATTTCTTTATCGTTGATATTGAACAAAAAATGGATGAAGTATTAATCCCTGGGGCTATGGCTGAACTTGAGGCACTAGGCTGTAGCGTAGAGCTGTTAGGAAGCTATCCTCATACACTACTTGAAACAGAAATCCCGCTTTAAAGCGGGATTTTTTTTGTTATAACACCTTTTTACTCATTCGAAACTAAATAACCTTCCGCTTCAAGAGCTAAGCAGGCAGCATTCAGTTTTTCAATTGTATCTGCTTCAATCGTATGAAGGTGAATCCCCTCTGTTAACTGAGATAAATAAGTTGCGTTTGTTTCTTGAATTTTTTTTATGAACGTTTCTACTTCTTTTCGGGTTTGAATCATAACGGAAGCCGTTAATTCACCATACACAGGGTGTTCAACGGTTACATTTTTTACGAGAACGCCGTGGTCAACAAGCAGGAGAAGCTCCTTTTCAGCATCTTCTGGCGTATGCTGACAGGCAATAATTCGCTGATGCACGGTAGTTTGAGATGGATTTTGAATATAAATATATCCTTGGCTTGTTGCGATAATGGGCTCATTTTTAGCTTTAAGCAGCGAAATATCTTGTACAATGACTTGGCGGCTAACGTTTGTTCTTTTCGAAAGCTCACTGCCCGTCATTGGTTTATTCTCTGTTTGTAACCATTGTAGAATAAGTTCTCTTCTTTCTTCTCCAAGAATTTTTTTTTGAGTTCCTGGCACCTTTAATCCCTCCTTTTACACTGTCATAAATTCTTGCTGTAATAAATGAAAAACGGATATGAGTCGATCAATATGCTTAAACGTTGAATGTTGACTAAATGAAAGACGTACAAAGTTCTTAGCATTCGCAGTCGATTTGCCAATCGCAAGTAAAGAAGCTAATGGTTCCTGCTGATTTACATGGCAGGCACTTCCCGTAGATATAGCAATTCCGTGACGATTACATTGTAACATAACATATTGACCCTGTATGTTTGAAAATGTCAGTCCAATAATTCCAGGAAAATGAGAGTTCCCAAGGCCTTCTACCTCTATAAAAGGAGCAAGAGATTCTAGTTTTTCCAGTAAGTACGATTTTAAGCGCTCATAATGGCTTCTGGCGGTTTTCATTTCTGCATATGCGCATTCAGCTGCTGCAGTAAAGGCAGCAATGCCTGTGGTATTTACAGTCCCAGGGCGAAAGCCTTTTTCATGAGTTGCTTTATGGTAAATAGGCTTCCAAGAAGAACTTGAATTCATGTATACCATTCCTACACCTTTTGGTCCGTAAATTTTATGACTAGAAACTGAGATGCTATCAGCTTTCAGCTTTTTAACATCAATAGGAAGCTTACCGAAAGATTGAACACAATCACAGTGAAAGAGAATTTCTTTTTTAGATAAAAAATGGCCAATATCCTCAACTGGCTGAATTGTACCGAGCTCATGATTGATATGCTGAATGGCTACTAGCACAGTGTCAGGTCGAATCGTCTTCTTTAAGTCGTCTACAGACACAACGCCGTTTTGATCTACAGGTACGTAAGATAAGGAAAAGCCTTCTTTTTCAAGCTGCTGCAACGTATGAAGAACTGAAGAATGTTCAAGCTTCGTTGTAACCAAATGTTTTCGTTTGCTAGTGTTTCCTTTTAAAAGAGAGTGAATAGCTAAGTAATTAGCTTCTGTTCCCCCGCTTGTAAAAAAAAGATCATCCTCTCGGCAATTTACTAACAGGCTTAATTTTTTTCTGCATAGTGTAAGCAGATTCTCTGCTTGTGTTCCAAGTGTGTGAAGACTGCTGGAATTTCCATAATAGCTCGTTGCCGCTTCAGTATATACCTCAATTGCTTCTTGTCTCATTGGCGTTGTTGCTGCATAGTCCAGATAAATCATTTTCTCCCCCCGATAAAAAAACTTCTTGTCTTTCATTTAATAATATGTAAATATAGGTGTCAAGACACATGTAAATAAAGAGGTGTAAAATGTTAGAGACGGATGTTTTAATTATTGGAAGCGGATTAGCAGCGTTTTCTGCAGCTTATGAACTGTGTCGTCATAACAGAGTTGTAATGGTAACGAAAGGGAAAATTGACCGCAATAACTCAGTTCTTGCTCAAGGCGGAGTAGCAGCTGCTATTGGAAGCAGCGATCACTGGAGTGAACATCTCTATGATACGTTGATTGCGGGCAATAAGCATTGCAATGAACAAGCGGTACGCACTTTAGTGGAAGAAGGTGCGGCTGTAGTAAATGAATTGATTCATAAAGGAATGAAGTTTGATAAAAATCCAGATGGTACGCTGCATTTTGGAAAAGAAGGAGCCCATCGTGTCAATCGTATTTTGCATGCAGGTGGGGATGCAACAGGACAAGCGCTGTTCGCTTTTTTGAAAAAAGAAGTACTGCCATATATTACAGTGATTGAAAACGAAATGATTCAGCATTTAGTAACTGTAGATGGAACGTGTAGAGGTGCTATCGGACAAGGTGAAAACAACAAAATTACTATATATTATGCTCGCCAAACCATTATTGCTACCGGAGGAATCGGCGCTTTGTACAAGCATACATCTAACCAGCCGCTTGCGACAGGAGATGGGCTAGCGCTTGCGTACAGGGCTGGAGCAAAATTAGCGGACTTAGAATTTGTTCAGTTTCATCCGACCCTTTTGTATCAAAAGGAAGCGAAAGGTCTAGTATCCGAAGCGGTTCGAGGTGAAGGTGGTGTACTGGTAAATGAATGGAATGAACGTATAATGGAAGGCGTTCATCTCTTTAAGGATTTAGCACCGCGAGATGTTGTAGCAAGGACGATTTTTAATGAAATGAAAAAAGGAAGATCCGTATTTTTAGACATTGAAAAAGTGGCTCATTTTGAACAAAAATTTCCTACGATTACGGCACTGTGTCGAAAGTATAAAATTCAATTGGACAAAAAACGAATACCTGTTACTCCGGGCGCACATTTTTTAATGGGTGGAATTGAAGTAGATGCTTACGGACAAACAAGTGTTGAAGGATTGTATGCCGTGGGGGAAGTTTCTTCTACAGGCGTTCATGGAGCAAATCGTCTAGCAAGCAATTCATTGTTAGAGTGTCTTGTATTCGGAAAACGGGCAGGGCGTCATATTTTACATAAAGCGAGAACGGTATCTCGTTATACTCCCGTTCGTTACGTCTATAAAGGCATGCCTAAAATCCTGCCTGCCACAAGACAAATTCAGCATAAAATGATGGATTGTGTAGGAATCATTCGTCATGAAAACGAATTGGCTACCATTGTGCATGAATTCACAAATTATTTGGATGGAATACCTCTTGATCAAGAAGTTATATATTCGAGGGAAGCTGCAACCATCTGCAATATGCTAACTGCAGGTCTGCTTATTGCCGAGTCCTCTCTTGCAAGAAAAGAAAGTAGAGGAGGTCATTACCGAAGTGACTTTCCACATGAAAAGCAAGAGTGGGAGCATAAGCGAATTATTAAGCAGTCTGCCGCTTCAACAAAACAATCATTGATTTTATAAGCAAGGAAATCTAAAAAGAAAGGTGAGGTAGCATAATGAACACGTTGAAATTACAAACACTGTTGCAGTCTTTTTTTATAGAAGACATTGGAGATGGAGATATAACTTGTGAAGCTATTTTTTCTCCGTCTGACCAAGGGAAGGCTGTGTTTACGGCAAAGCAATCAGGTATTATCGCAGGAGTGGAATTGATTAAAGAAGGATTTCATTTAATAGACCCTAATGTGAAAGTGGATTTCGAAAAAAAAGATGGAGATGTTCTTAAGCCTGGAGATAAAATAGCTGCCGTTTCAGGATCCGTGCGATCTATTTTGACCGGTGAACGGGTAATTTTAAACTTACTTCAAAGAATGAGCGGCATTGCCACGATGACGCACAAAGCCGTAGCGATGCTTGGCAGCTCACATACCCGCATATGTGACACGCGAAAAACAACGCCTGGTCTGCGAATGTTAGAGAAGTATGCCGTTCGTGCTGGAGGAGGTTATAATCATCGTTTTGGCTTGTACGATGGCGTCATGTTAAAAGATAACCATATTGCACATGCAGGATCTATTCTAGACGCTGTTGTGAGAGTAAGAGATCAGCTTGGACATATGGTTAAGGTGGAAGTAGAAATTGAAAATAAAAGTCAATTGCTAGAAGCAATAGAGGCAGGAGCAGATGTCATTATGTTCGATAACTGTTCTCCAGAAGTCATTAAAGATTGGATACCGCTGGTTCCCGCTCATATTGTCACAGAAGCATCCGGTGGAATTACGCTTGGCACGCTCCATTCTTTTAGAGACAGCGGAGTGGACTATATTTCACTTGGAGCTTTAACGCATTCAGCAGGGTCTATCGATATCAGCTTGGACTTATTAACAGAAAGGGGAACAGAAAATGATGAGTTTATTACAAACGCTTCAGCAGCAAACGCTGCCCGCTAAATATACGGAGCTCACAGAAAATGAAATGAAAAGAAGAGTATTAGAAATCAAGAAAAAACTCGGAAGCAAATTGTTTCTGCTCGGCCACCATTATCAAAAAGACGAAGTGTACGAGTTTGCAGATGCGGTAGGAGACTCCTTACAGCTGGCTCAAATAGCGGCTGAAAATAGAGAAGCTGAGCATATTGTGTTTTGCGGCGTTCACTTCATGGCAGAAACAGCTGATATTTTAACAGATGAAAACCAAAAAGTCATTTTACCCGATATGCGAGCTGGCTGTTCAATGGCTGATATGGCTACTATTCAGCAAACAGAAAAGGCATGGCCTGTCTTGCAGGATCTTTTCGGAGATACGATTATTCCGCTTACGTATGTAAATTCTACAGCTGCAATTAAATCTTTTGTAGGCGAACATGATGGTGCAACAGTAACATCTTCAAATGCAAAAAATATGGTGGAGTGGGCATTTTCTAAAAAAGAGCGCATTCTCTTTTTACCAGATCAGCATTTGGGCAGAAACACAGCTTATGATTTAGGTGTTGGACTAGATGAAATGGCCATTTGGAATCCTATTGAAGAAATGCTTGAATATGAAGGCGATATAAACAACATCAAGGTGATTCTATGGAAAGGTCACTGTTCTGTGCACGAAAATTTCACGGTTAAAAATATTGATTATTTACGCGAGAAGCAGCCTGAGATGAATATTATTGTTCATCCGGAGTGTTCCTATGAAGTGGTGCAAAAATCAGATTATGCAGGTTCTACAAAATATATTATTGATACAATTGAAAAAGCTCCTTCAGGCTCTAAATGGGCCATTGGCACGGAAATGAACTTAGTGAAACGGATTATCAACAGTCATCCGGATAAAGAAATTGTTTCGCTTAATCCCTATATGTGTCCTTGTTTGACGATGAACCGAATTGATTTGCCTCACTTGCTGTGGGCTTTAGAAAGCATTGAAGAAGGAATAGAAGTAAATCAAATCAAGGTAGATAAGCATACAGCGCAAGGTGCAATCAAAGCGCTAACGAATATGCTAGAACGAGCATAAAGATTTTTAAGACAATTGAAAAGAGAAGGTCTAAAAGAAGACTTATTGACATATTGTTTGTGTTGATAAGTCTTTTTTTCTTTATCATAAAAACTTGAACCAAACTGTGGGCAAAATGAATAAAAAAATGGTTCAAGGCATATCTTGTGATGAACAAACAGAACTTACTTTGATTTTGCACATATAGATGGCAGAGACTCTACTCGGGAGGGGAATGACGTTGAAAATCCATATCGTTCAAAAAGGGGATACCCTTTGGAAAATCGCTGAAAAGTATGGGGTTAATTTTGAAGAGTTAAAAAAAGCGAATTCTCAATTAAGCAATCCAGACATGATCATGCCTGGAATGAAAATTAAAGTGCCGACAAGCGGAGTGCCTGTTCAAAAAGAAGGAGCTCCTTCACCTGGTATAAAAGAAATGCCTAAAGTTCAACACCCTTATAGTGACCAATCCACTAAAGCTTATCCAGTAACGGAAATTGATGAAAGTTCAGATGACAATAAATCAGCTAATCAGCCTGCTCAGACGCCCTTTATGCAGCCGATAAAAGAAGCACCAATTGCGCAGCCAAAGAAAGAAGCACCGATTGCTCAACCGAAAAAGGAAACGCCCATTGCGCAGCCAAAGAAAGAAGCGCCGGTCGCCCAGCCTAAAAAAGAGGCACCAATTGCGCAGCCTAAAAAAGAAATGCCAGTTGCACCAAAGCTTCCTAAATTAAAGCCGATTGCACCTGAGATTGATATTAACAACTATTACACGGTTAATATGGCGATGCAGGCTCCAAAAAAAGAAGCGCCAAAAGAACTGCCAAAGCATGAATCGCCAGAAAGTCCTGAAATGGAGAGTATCGAAATGCCTCCTCAAATGCCATGTTATCCAATCACGCCGATATCGCCTGTGATGCCAGGCTACGGATTTAATTATATGCCGTGTCATCCGCCAATGTATGCACCACAGCCGTATCCAATGCCAATGTATCAACAGGCTCCAATGTATCATCACGGTTATGAAAACGAATCGTTTGAAGAACATGCAATGGGTGCTCATATGGCACCGATGCCAATGTATCCAATGATGCCACACAGCTGCTATGGACCGGTACAATGCTCTCCTTGTCCGCCTCCATGGGGATATCAGCAGCCCGTTTATCCGGCCTATCATCAAGCACCAATGTATCCACAAGTGCAGGGAGCCATGACAGGTGGACATTATGAAAGTTCTTCGGAAGGTTTTGGAAACGTGCCTTACCATTATGGGCAGCACTATGCCCCACAGCAGCAAGGAGACTGCGGCTGCGGTGAACCAAGACCTGACGACTATGCCACACAGCAGCCTTATCCACAGTATCAGCAGCCGGTACCTTACGGCTTTCAGGATCCAAGGGCACTCTATCCAGCCCCATATGGCATGATTGGTGTACCTCCGTATCCTGCGTTTGACCCAAATGCATTTAGTATTCCAGAATATGATGAGTACGACGAAGATGAAGATTGATTATTATAGACGAGACGATTTTAATTTAAATCGTCTCTTTCTCTATTTGAAAAAAAGAGATATTCACGTTGAGACCTACCGTATGAAAAAGCCTCACGTCATCATCGCGGATACGAATAAAGGAAGAAAAGTAATAAAAGCATACAGAGACAAAGGTAAAATTGAACATGTTTATCACGTTTTATCTCAAATTAAGCAGGGGTATGCGGTTAATTTCGAAACTTACCCAGAAGGTGAACTTTATATAAAGGACCGTCATTTGTATTGGGCGATGATGCCCTTTGTTAAGCAAGTAAAAGAGATAACGTACGAAAGTTTTCAGGATCGGGAAGAGGTATTACAAACATTGATCCGCTATCATGGAGAAGTTCGTAAAAAGAAAATAGCTGCGTATACAAAGCTTCCTGAATATGATCTTATTTTAAAATGGAAAAAGCGGCTTTCCTCTTTTCGAGAAACGTCGTATATATTTAAAGAGTGTAATCAATTTCATGTATATAAAGATATTGTGACTTGGGGGGAAAAAGCTTTAGTTTTAATGGAGCGTTTCAGAGATAGTCAGTTGAACCACTCCATTATTCATGGTGACGTTGCTTCACATAATTTCTTGAAAACAAACCACTTGGGTATTGTTATGATTGATTTTGACTTAGCGGCTAAAGCTCCTGCTCTTTATGACTATGTTCAGCTGGCCCAGCGCTTTTTGCCTTACGTCCAGTGGTCGATGAAAGAACTACTTCAACACTCGAAAATAAAAGAATTAAGCAAGCAGCGTTTTTTTCTTGCTTCTTTGCTATTTCCATCGATGCTGATGAGAAACTGGAATATAAACCCCTCTGCTTTATCATGGGCAAACCGTCAAAGGTTAATGCAGCAATCAGTTGAAGAATGGTCACAGCGTACACGGTTTTATCGAGTGATTTACCAGCACTTACAAAACCTACATGACATGTAAAGAGTTTATAAACACTTCATCGAATAAGAAACGGCTTGTCTTTTAATCCTAATAGTAAGCTCAGAGTAAATAGAGCTTAAATTAGGGGGCGATTATGTTGAATAGGTATGTAGCAACTTCTTTAGCTTTTGCATGTATGATGGGACTTGGCGCTTGCAATAACAAAGACCAAGGTATGGAACAACGCTATACAGATACGACACAGCCTGTTGGGTATCATACAAATGAAAAAGCGAATGAACATCGCGTAGATAATCCGAAAGGTCCAATGACTGAAGTTTTAGATGGGAATGGAACACCTAATTATCCGTTAAACGTAAGTGATGGACGTTTTGACAATCCGACAAACCCTTATGGAAACATCAATAATACAAATGATCGTACAAATGGCGTGGCTAATATGTATTACGGTGAAGATTATCCAAGAGACTTTACGGAAAAAGTGGCTGATCGAGCTGCAAGCGTTAAAGGTGTAGAAAATAGTCGCGCCGTTGTCCGTGGAGATCAGCTATTAGTTGCTGTGGATCCTGCCAAAGACATAAATAACGGCCGTTTAAGACAAAATGTGCTCGATAAAGTAAAGCCTATTGCGAAGGACTACAATGTTCAAGTAAAAGTAGATCACGATGTATTTATGAATGCTCGTTCTCTTGATGACGATATTCGAAATGGAAAAGACCGAAATACGATTCAAACTAATTTCAATGGTCTATTTGAATCAGTCGATGAGAATGTCAATCATAAACATCGTTAAATGAAGAAGCAGCTGTCTGTGAAGGGCGGCTGTTTTTTTGATGAGAATACATATAAAAAAGCTGCCATTGAAGCCAGGCAGCTATTCCTCGAACATGTAACTATTAATTTTTCTTGTTAGAAGCAGATTTGTTTGTTGTTTTAGATTCCGCTTCTTCATTTTGAGCGTTAGTTTCGTTTTGTTTGAGGCGACCTTCTCTTTTTTTCGTATCTGCTGGTGCCGTAGCGACACTCTTTGTATTTTTAACATTTTTTGCAGAAGAGCTTGTCTTATTAGCTTGTGTGTTTGGCTTCTCGTTGTTAGTTGTCTGACTATTTTCGTATTCAGCTTCCACGTCGCTTGCTAGAGCTGCAGAAACTTGAGCGTAAGTATGGTCTGTATAGTTCATCATATTTTCGTATACTTCAGGGCTCGCGAGTCCATCAGGTTCTACGCTTGCTTCTTCTTTCTTAATCGTTTCAGTCCATTCTTTTGTTTCTTGAATAAGTTTTTTTCCTATAATTACTTCTTCAACAATAACTGGTCTTTTGGTTATTTCTACTCGTTCTTCCATGATTGGAACACGAATAATTTCATCTTCTGTAAGTGGGCCAGCGTTATAGTCTCCGTCAATTACAGGGCGGCGTTCAATATAAAACTCTTCTCTTGTAACAGGAACGTGTACAGTTCTTTCTTCCTCTATTACTTTTTTGTGGAGTTTTACTTCACCTACTTGAACGCGTTCTTTTAAGACATCTAATTTTTCTTCACGCAGTTGGACAGCTCTATGCTCGTTGTGTTCCGTATAGGTTCCGTACGCTGGAGTTTGTTCAGAGCTTACGGCATCTATCAAAATTAGAATTTTACCAGCAGCTACATCTGTCTCGCACTGCACGGCTGAGATGTCTGGGATGCCCATGCGGATTAATTTTGATTTCAAGCCGCTTCCTTGTTTGAGCCCCATGCCGCCTGTCATCATGGTAAAAAAGTTATCCATCATGACGCCAGCTAATGAACTTACGGCAGGCGAACCAGCTTCAATAATTACATTTGTATCATGACCTATTTGAAATGTATTGCTTTTACTATTAGAAATGACCATGATGTCTGTTTCTCGATAACCTTGACGTTTTAAATTATGGATAACATCTAAAGCTTCTTTTTCTGAAAAAAAAGTTCCGACTACACGTTTATTCATTCTCATTACTTCAGCTCCCTTTTTTATGAAAATAGATAATAGAAGTCCTTACAATTACTTCCACTATGTACATACCCTGCGAAAATTTAATTAAAACGTTTAAGAGAAAATTTTACAAATAGTGTGCAAATGTAACAAATACTCCATGTTTTCTTAACATAATATCGTGAAAAGGATTCGCTTCATAAAATAAGAGGATAAAAGAAAATAAGTAGGTCAAACTATTAGTGTAGATTTTCACAAAACCTTTTTAGATAATACTAAAAAGAGTATGATTAACGTGTGAGGTGAAGGTGAGTGAAGAAAGTCATTCATCAAGCAGCTTTTTTAATGCTAGTAAGTATTGTGCTTTGTATAATGCCATACCGTGCAGATGCGAATGAAAAGGAGCCGATGACATTATTTCTTGAGCGCGTGTATGTGGATGGAGTCGTAAGTCAAGAGATGATCAAAAGCCCTTCTATGACAAAAAAACAATTAATGAAAAAATATAAAAATTGGCGACTGCTTAAAGAAACCGATCGAGAGCTAGTTTTTAGAACAAGCATAGACGATATTTCACCTATTTTAAAAGACAACGGCTACGTAGGGCTTTCTGTTAACGGTATTCTCTCAGCATTTGAAGGCAAGCCAGCTTCGTCGCAGCACATTATACAGTCGTTTTTTCAAATTGACATCAAAAGGCTTGAAAGCTATCAGCATGAACAATTAAAGAAAGGTATTCGCGTTCAATCAAAAGATGAATATCTTTCCCTCATTAATTTCTATAAAATCTATCAGCTCCAGCAGCGGCCGCTTTCGATCAAGCAGCCGTTTTTTAGTATGGTAAAATAATTATTGAATTCAACATTCTAAATTGCTTCTATTTGCTTTTGGCGATATGTTAAAATGGTATTCAGCAGTCTAGTATTGTATATAACTTAAAAGGTCATTCATCAATAAAAGTGGGCGGTTCTATTTTTTACAGCTATTGTAAAAGTGGGTTGAGAAAGATGAAAAGAGGCGAACGTTCTCTTGAACGTCTTTTTAAAAGGAACTGTAAAGGAAAATAGAGAACGATGCGGGCAGGACTCTTCATAGGTAAGATGGAAGGTCACTGCCCGCGCGTACGTGAGTAAGGAGAGAGCTTATTGTTTGATTATATCAAAGGCACGGTTACATATATAAATCCTGAGTATATAGTAATTGAAAACAACGGAATAGGCTATCAGGTCTTTACGCCGAATCCATACGTGTTTTCAATTGATGAACAACCAAAAACGGTTTACACCTATCAATATGTAAGAGAAGACGTAATTGCACTTTACGGGTTTGCTTCGCGAGAACAAAAGGATTTATTTATGAAGTTAATTAGCGTGTCAGGAATCGGCCCAAAAGGCGGTTTAGCTATTTTAGCGTCAGGTAATCCAGCGCAGGTTGTCCAAGCTGTGGAGGAGGAAGACGAGAAGTTTTTAGTTAAGTTTCCAGGAGTAGGTAAAAAAACAGCTCGACAGATGATTCTAGATTTAAAAGGAAAGCTGCATGATATTGTACCAGATGCCGTTCCTTCTTTATTTGCAGATTTGGACGCACAACAAGTCAAATCTCAAAGTTCAGAAGCACTCGATGAAGCGATTGAAGCACTTAAAGTATTAGGTTACGCAGAAAGAGAAATCAAAAAAATTGTTCCAGCTTTAATGAAGGAAACGATGACAACAGATCAGTATATTAAAGAAGCGCTAAAACGATTATTGAAACAATAAGTAAGGGAGGAGTAAAATGGACGATCGTATTGTAACGGGAGATGTTCTTGGTGAAGAAGAAATCATCGAGCAAAGTTTGCGGCCGCAAACCTTACAGCAGTATATTGGTCAGCATAAAGTAAAATCCCATCTTGACATTTTTATTAAAGCTGCCAAAATGCGAAGCGAAACGTTAGATCACGTGCTCTTATATGGTCCTCCAGGATTAGGTAAAACAACCCTTGCCACTATTATCGCTAATGAAATGGGCGTGCAAATCCGAACGACCTCAGGGCCAGCCATTGAGCGTCCAGGCGACTTAGCAGCGGTTTTAACCAGCTTAGAGCCTGGAGATGTGCTTTTTATTGATGAAATTCATCGATTAAATCGTTCTGTTGAAGAAGTACTGTACCCAGCAATGGAAGACTTCTGTTTGGACATTGTGATTGGAAAAGGGCCGAGTGCACGTTCTGTCCGTCTTGATTTGCCTCCGTTTACGCTAGTAGGTGCAACAACAAGAGCAGGGCTTTTATCTTCTCCTTTACGTGATCGCTTCGGCGTTTTAAGCCGTTTGGAATACTATCAAGAAGAAGATCTTGCTTCGATAGTAGAAAGAACAGCAGCTATTTTAGATGTAGAGATTGATCAGAAAGCGACGTTTGAGATGGCTAGGCGTGCTAGGGGAACTCCACGTATTGCGAATCGCTTGCTTCGAAGAGTCAGAGATTTTGCCCAGGTAAAAGGAGACGGAGCTATAACTGAAACCCTTGCTACTGAAGCATTAGAAATGTTACAGGTGGACCGTTTAGGTCTTGATCATATTGACCATAAATTATTAAGAGGGATTATTGAAAAATTTAGAGGCGGGCCTGTAGGCTTAGATACAATATCAGCTACTATTGGTGAAGAATCTCACACGATTGAAGATGTATACGAGCCTTATTTACTACAAATTGGCTTTTTGCAGCGAACGCCTCGAGGACGAATTGTGACTCCTTTGGTTTATGATCATTTTCAGCTGGAGGTGCCTGATCAGTGAATGATATGCCTAAGATGCTGATCACATTAGGAGGCATTTTAGTAGTCATTGGGCTGTTATGGCAGTTCGTTGGCAAGCTTCCTGGCGATATTTTTATTAAAAAAGGAAATACAACCTTTTATTTCCCGATTGTGACATGTATCCTAGTAAGCGTTGTGTTATCACTTATTTTTTATGTAATTGGCAGGTTTAAATAATTAAGTAGAAACAGGTGAACATTTTGAAAGTAGATTTATTTGATTTTCATTTACCAGAAGAATTGATTGCACAAACACCACTTGAGCAGCGAGATGCATCAAGACTCATGGTATTAAACAAAGAAACAGGAAATGTGAAACATCATATGTTTCATGACCTTCTTGATTATGTGCAAGAAGGAGATTGTTTAGTCTTAAACGATACGCGTGTTCTTCCTGCACGTTTATTTGGCACAAAAGAAGATACAGGTGCTAATATTGAAGTATTGCTTTTAAAGCAAACACAAGGCGATACGTGGGAGACGCTTGTAAAACCGGCTAAGAGAGTAAAAGAAGGAACGGTTATTTCGTTTGGTGACGGACGTCTGACTGCTGTATGCAAAGAAACGAGCGATCAAGGCGGACGTTTGCTAGAATTCAACTATGAAGGCATCTTTTATGAGGTGCTTGAACAGTTAGGAGAAATGCCGCTGCCCCCTTATATTAAAGAACGTTTGGATGATCAAGAGCGCTATCAAACGGTTTTTGCCCGTGAGCAAGGTTCTGCAGCAGCGCCAACAGCAGGTCTTCACTTTACAGAAGAGATGCTTGAACAGTTAAAAACAAAAGGTGTGCATATTGCATTTTTAACGCTTCATGTCGGATTAGGTACGTTCCGTCCAGTCAGCGTTGACGACTTAGAAGAGCACGATATGCACGCAGAGTTTTATCAAGTGAGTGAAGGAACCGCGGCTTTACTAAACAGCGTACGCGAAAAAGGCGGACGCATTATTTCAGTAGGTACAACTTCTACCCGTACTCTTGAAACAATTGCAACTGAGCATAACGGAAAATTTGTTGCTTCTTCAGGCTGGACCAATATTTTTATTTTCCCAGGGTATGAATTTAAAGCAATTGATGGAATGATTACAAACTTCCATCTTCCAAAATCTACGCTCATTATGCTTGTAAGTGCCTTAGCAGGAAGAGAAAACGTCATTTCTGCCTATGAACAAGCTGTAGCAGAGAAGTATCGCTTTTTCAGCTTCGGCGACGCGATGCTAATCGTGTAATTTAACATGAAAGGAATACATCAATGACAGCAATTCGTTACGAACATATAAAAACTTGTAAACAAACAGGAGCGCGTTTAGGTATTGTCCACACGCCTCATGGTTCATTTGAAACGCCTATTTTTATGCCAGTAGGCACATTAGCTACAGTAAAAACAATGTCTCCGGAAGATTTAAAAGCAATGGGGGCAGGCATTATTTTAAGTAATACGTACCATTTATGGCTTCGTCCAGGTCATGAAATTGTTAAAAAAGCAGGTGGTCTGCATAAATTTATGAACTGGGATCGTCCTATCTTAACAGATTCAGGCGGCTTCCAAGTTTTTAGTTTAAGCGATTTGCGCCGTATTGAAGAAGAAGGCGTTCATTTCCGCAACCATTTGAATGGAGACAAGCTTTTCCTATCTCCAGAAAAAGCGATGGACATTCAAAATGCGCTTGGGTCTGATATTATGATGGCATTTGATGAATGCCCTCCTTATCCAGCAGAGTATGACTACTTAAAACGTTCAGTAGAGCGTACTAGCCGATGGGCAGAGCGATGCCTTGAGGCTCACAGCCGCCCTCAAGACCAAGGTCTTTTTGGAATTGTTCAAGGCGGAGAGTTTGAAGATTTACGCCGTCAAAGTGCAGCTGATTTAGTATCAATGGACTTCCCAGGTTATGCTGTGGGAGGCCTGTCAGTTGGAGAACCAAAAGATGTGATGAATCGTGTGCTTGAGTTTACGACGCCATACTTGCCAACTGACAAACCTCGTTATTTAATGGGAGTAGGATCACCTGACTCGTTAATTGATGGAGCAATTCGCGGGATTGACATGTTTGACTGCGTATTACCAACGCGTATTGCACGTAACGGAACGCTTATGACAAGTGAAGGTCGTCTTGTTGTTAAAAATGCCAAATATGCAGAAGACTTCGGTCCGATTGATCCAAACTGTGACTGCTACACATGTCAAAATTATTCAAGAGCGTATATTCGCCACTTAATTCGCTGTAATGAAACGTTTGGAATTCGTTTAACATCTTACCATAACTTATATTTTCTGCTAAACTTAATGGAGCAAGTCCGTGAAGCCATTCGCGAAGACCGACTTGGCGATTTCCGCGATGAGTTCTTTGAAAAATATGGGTTTAACGGCCCAGACGCAAAGAATTTCTAGGTCACTACAGGAATTTTCATCAAATTTATGAATGAGTACCTGTTGATAATATAAATAAAAGGAGGAGTTTTCATGGGTGTTTTACAAAATATTTGGCCATTACTTTTAATGTTTGTCATTTTCTATTTCTTGTTAATCCGTCCACAGCAAAAACGTCAAAAAAACGTACAGCAAATGCAATCAGCACTTAAAAAAGGTGATAAGATTGTTACAATTGGCGGTATGCACGGTTTGGTAGAAGCAATCGATGAGTCACAAGTTGTGGTTCGCAGCACTGACGGTTCAAAATTAACATTTGACCGCAATGCTATTCGTGAAGTAAGAAGCGTAGATTAATAAAAAAACGTCACGTACATGTACGTGACGTTTTTTTATGCTTCTCGTGAACCGGCAATGTTTACGCCAACAATTCCCCCGAGAATAGCGACTCCAATAAACCCAGCGTGAAATAAAAGCTGCTGTGCAGAAAACAGGTGACTATAGCCGAGGAATTGCAGCAAAAACATTAAAAAAGAATAAGAAATACCAGTGGCTCCTCCAACAAGCAGTCCCTTTGAACCGTTTCGTCCTCCCGCTATAAATCCTCCGATAAACAGTGTAATAAATGAGAGAATAAGTAAAAATAAACGTACGGACTGTTCTTCAAGCGATGTGAATTTTAAAATAAGCGAAAAGATAATGCTAATCGCTAAAGCCATCACTAAGATTGTTGCTACCCCTGCAAATACAGCGTTGCTCATTCGTTTTGCACCCAACTTGTTTCCCCCTCATGAAATAAAAAGATAGGTGAACCCTTAGTACGAGCATATTCGGGATGACTTCAAAATAGACGCATAAAAGTAAGGCTATTTTAAAATAAATGGTACAAACTACAAGGGAATACATAAAGGAGGTCTTTGCAGTGGAACTATTAATCATGGTTGCGCGAACCGTGCTTTTGTATGTAGTAGTTTTAATTATTTTTCGCGTTATGGGCAAAAGGGAAATAGGAGAGCTGAGCATTTTGGATTTAGTTGTCTTTATTATGATTGCTGAAATGGCAGTAATGGCTATTGAAAACCCAAAAGATCCTTTGCTGTATTCAATTCTTCCGATGTTAACGCTTCTTATTATTCAAATTGGTTTAGCTATATGGTCTCTTAAAAGCAACCGAATGCGAAATTTTATTGATGGTAAACCTAGTATTATCATTGAAAATGGAAAAATAAATGAACATGAAATGAAAAGGCAGCGATATAACTTCAATGATTTGCTTGTGCAGCTGCGAGATAAAAATATAAAAAATGTAGCTGATGTTGAATTTGCTATTTTAGAATCTTCAGGAAGGCTATCCGTGTTTGAAAAAGATCAGCAATCAGGTAAAAAAGGCAATTTGAATTTGCCTTTTATCATTGACGGCGTTATTCAAGAAGAGCATCTGTTGCATGAACATAAAACAACGGAATGGTTAAGGCAGGAGTTAGAGAAACTGGGGCATTCAAACTTAGACAAGATTTCATATTGCAGCTACGACAACGGAAAATTTTTTATAGACTTAATAGATGTGAAACAATAAAACGCGGAGTGCTCCGCGTTTTATTTTCGTTTAAAATAACGTAAAACAGAAAAGCGATTTAATTCTTCTTTTGTTATCAGTCTAAAAAGCAGCAAAAACAGTACATATACAAAGCTTGTCAGTGCAATTGATAAAATGGTTCGTAAGCTTAACGGGATGGAAGTGAAAAGGTTCATATAAGCAAAGTGTCCAATAAAGCCTGATATGCCCATTACAGCAAAGCTGCGAAGATACTCAAACACATGAAGCTTATACGTGATTTTTTTCATGACCGTAGACAGATGTAAAAGAGTGACAAGCATCATTCCCACAACAATTGCAAGGCCAGCTCCCATAATGCCTAGATTGGGCTGAGTTGCGAGTAAGAAGATAAGAGACGTTTTGACCGCTGCTCCTATAAAACTGTTAATCATGGCGGCTTTTGCAAGGTCTAGCGCCTGCAGAACAGCTTGAAGCGGCCCTTGAAAGTAATAAAAGATAAAAAAAGGCGCCATGACTTTGACAAAAATAGCAGCTTTGTCAGAACCATACATCAATTCCATTACCGGATTAGCAAATACATAAAGAACAACAACGGCCAGTCCGCCTGTTACAAACGACAAGCGGAGAGCTTGATGAAGCCGATATTCGATTTGTTTCATTTGATTCTGTGCAAGAGATTCACTGATTGCGGGAACCAAAGAAGTGGATAGAGACACCGTTACAAAAGAAGGCAGCATCAGGAGAGGGAGTGCAAAGCCTGTTAATTCTCCGTACTGCTTCGTTGCTACCGCTGTCGCTACTCCTGCAATTGCTAAACTTTGAGCTACTACAATCGGTTCTAAAAACCAAGAAATTGACCCAATCATGCGGCTTCCTGTCGTGGGAAGAGCGATTCGCATTAAGTCAAGGAACGTATCTTTTCCCGCATGTAAAGAAGCAAAAAATTTTCGTCTTACCGTTATTTTCTTCTTTCGCTTGAACATAAACACCATGTAAAACAGGGAAGCGAGCTCTCCAAATACCGAAGAGAGCATAGCGCCAGCCGCGGCGTACTCAATTCCATAAGGTAAAAATGCTTTTGTACAGACAGCAATTAACGTAATTCGCACCACTTGTTCAATAATTTGAGAATAAGCAGCGGGCTTCATTTGCTGCTTTCCTTGAAAATATCCGCGAATGACAGACGACACGGCGATGATCGGAATAACAGGAATAATCGCAAGCAGCGGATAGATCGTACGTGAATCTGTAAAGAAGGTTTTTGCTACAACGGGAGCGAATAATATTAGTCCGAGCGTAAATAAAACGCTCAGCGTACACGTAATACTTAAAGAGACGACAAGTATTTTTTTTATTTTATGCCTGTCACCTAAAGCTTCTGCTTCTGCCACTAACTTTGAAATGGCAACCGGTAGCCCAAGCTGTGTTAAGGTGATTACTAATACCAGCGTGGGGACCGCCATCATATAAAGTCCCACACCTTCGTCTCCAATCATTCGAGCCACCACAATTCGATTGACAAACCCGAGTACACGTGTAATTAAGCCAGCAATTATTAAAATAATAGTTCCCTGTAAAAATTTAGACATATACTCACTGCTTTCTTGAGGTTTATACAGTGAATATATGCGCCGTCGGTGTCCAAGCATGACAAGTATTCCTCATACGAGAAAGAAATTTTACGCAAAATGTCAAACGGAAAGGAGGATCAATATGACACATCCATTTATTTCAGCTTCGAAAGAACTTATACAGCCTGTCGTATCCAGCAAAATGGAAGAATTTCATATGCTCGGATATGAAGAAGTAACGGAGAACGATTTATTGAGTTATTTGGAAATGAAAAAATGGAAAAAAGAAAAGGAGCTATCTCTCCATCAAGTTGTAAATGATATTTTATCTGTTAAGATCACGCAGGTGATGAGCTATGTAACCATTGAATCTTATAAATCTGATATGTTCTCAAGTGTTAATAATGGAGAAGACTGGAAAGAATTATTAAAGTAGAGTTTGTAAAATACATGTATTAAAATTTGATAAGGTCTTTATTTGACAGACATTAGGTTATGAATGATAATTAGATTGGTCATTTATCTATTGTTATCATTTCATGTTTTTTACATAAGAAGGAGGATTTTCTGTCGATGGTTAAAAGAGGACGTATCGTTGCCTTTTTCCTCTTAGTACTGCTTGTGTTTAGTACAATCGGAACAACGATGACTGGAATTACAAAAGATATTAAACTTGGCCTCGACCTTCAAGGTGGATTTGAAATTTTATATAAAGTCAGTCCAGCTAAAAAAGGCGATGTCATTGACAAAAAGGCACTTAACAGCACGGTTGAAGCGCTGCGTCAACGTGTCGATGTACTGGGAGTTAGTGAGCCCAGCATTCAAATTGAAGGAAACGACCGCATCCGTGTTCAGCTAGCTGGTGTCACGAATCAAAAGCAAGCTAGGGATCTGTTATCAACTCAAGCAAACTTAACGTTCCGTGACGTGAACGATAAGGTGCTGATGGATGGTACAGACTTAGCGCAAGGCGGGGCAAAGCAATCGTTTGACCAAAGCAATCAGCCTAGCGTCTCACTAAAGTTAAAAAATGCGAAAAAATTTGAAAAGATTACGCGAGAGCTTTCTCAAAAACCAGCACCTAACAATTTAATTGTCATTTGGCTGGATTATGAAGAAGGAAAAGACTCGTACCAAAAAGAATCAGCAAAACAAAATCCGAAGTACCTGTCTGCAGCTTCTGTTAGCAGCGTGTTAACACAGCCAGATGTTGAAATTTCAGGTGGAAACTTCACAGTGAAAAGTGCAACGCAGCTGGCGGAATTACTAAACGCCGGGTCGCTGCCAGTTAAATTAGATGAGCTATACTCTACATCCGTTGGAGCGCAGTTTGGAGAAGAAGCTCTTCATACGACTATACTAGCGGGTATTATCGGCATCGGAATTATTTTCCTTTACATGCTGTTTTTCTACCGTTTACCGGGGCTTATTGCCGTTATTACACTCAGTTTTTATATCTACTTAAACTTAGTTGTATTTGACTGGATGCACGTGGTTATGACGCTTCCAGGGATTGCGGCTCTTATTCTCGGCGTAGGTATGGCAGTAGATGCGAATATTATTACCTACGAGCGGATTAAAGATGAACTGAAAACAGGAAGGTCTGTTATATCGGCTTACCGGGCAGGAAATCGTCGCTCACTTGCGACCATTTTTGATGCCAATATTACAACAATGTTAGCGGCTCTTGTACTGTTCTTTTATGGTCAAAGTTCAGTAAAGGGATTTGCAACAACATTAATGATCGGGATTGTGCTAAGTTTTATTACGGCCGTATACGGTACGCGTTTATTAATGAGCCTTTTAGTAAACAGCCGCTGGTTTGATAAAAAACCAGGATACTTTGGCGTGAAGAAAGAGCAAATTCACGATTTAAGCAAAGATGACGGCACAACCGTTTTACCTACAGCGTGGGATAAAATTGACTTTGTTAAATACCGTAAAGCGTTCTTCACATTCTCAAGCGTGCTCGTGATTATCGGTATTATCTCGGTTGCTGTGTTTAGGCTGAACCTCGGTATTGACTTTACGAGCGGAACTCGTATAGAGATTCCAGCAAATCATACCGTTACGCAGGCTGAGATACAGCGTGAAATGAAGTCTCTTGATATCAAAACGGATGACATAGTTATTACAGGAAAAAGTAATGATACGGGTGTCGTACGTGTAGTTGGGGTCTTGAATAAAAAAGAAATTGCCAATTTAAAAGACCACTTTAAAGACAAATACGGTTCTGAACCAAACGTAAGCACCGTTTCGCCGACAGTTGGAAAAGAACTGGCGAAAAATGCAATGATGGCGATCGTGATTGCTTCAATTGGAATTATCATCTATGTAACGATTCGATTCGAGTTTTACATGGCGCTTGCAGCCGTGCTTGCTCTGTTGCATGATGCGTTCTTTATCGTTACGGTCTTTAGCTTAACAAAGTTAGAGGTAGATTTAACGTTTATCGCCGCTGTCTTGACGATTGTTGGTTACTCAATTAACGATACAATCGTTACGTTTGACCGCATTCGTGAAAACATGCAGAAATTCAAATCCAAAACGTTCGACGATTTGGCATTTATCGTAAATCTAAGTTTACGCGAAACGTTTACTCGTTCGATGAATACCGTGTTAACAGTTGTGATTGCAGTTGTAGCACTTCTTGTATTCGGAAGTGAGTCCATTCAAAACTTCTCAATTGCCCTGTTAGTAGGTTTAATTCTTGGTGCATATTCATCTGTGTTTATTGCTGCGCAGCTATGGCTTGTGTGGAAAGGTAAACAGTTGAAGCGTGAGGAACAAAAAGAAGTAGAAAGCAAGTAATTCAAAAACGTGCGAAGTGTTCGCACGTTTTTTTTGTACGTGAAAATTTAAGGCGCACTGTCAGAAAAATATGCTTATTTTCTTTCGTTGCTCCATTTCATCCACTCTAGTATAATAATGTGGGTTAAGGGGTGAAGAGACATGTTACAGTCAAAAAAACGTTGGAATGTTCAAGAATGTGATGAACAACTTGTTAATGAATTTGTAGAAAACCTCAATATTACACCTCTAGTAGCTTCGTTATTACTTAATAGAGGCATGACAACAGTAGAAGCGGCACGTGAGTTTTTACACGTTGATGCACAAACGTTCCACGATCCGTTTTTATTGCACGATATGGACAAAGCAGTAGCTCGTATTCAGCAAGCAATTGATCATAATGAAAAAATTATGATCTATGGAGATTACGATGCGGACGGCGTCAGCAGTACTTCAGTTATGTTATCTGCTTTACAGCAGCTCGGCGCTGATACTGATTTTTATATTCCTAATCGCTTTACAGAAGGTTATGGGCCGAATAAGGCAGCATTTGATAAAATAAACGCAGGCGGCTATCAGCTGGTGATTACGGTAGACACAGGTATTTCGGCAGTCGAAGAAACGGCGTATGCACGTGAATTAGATTTTGATTTAATTATTACTGATCACCACGAGCCGGGTCCGGTTTTACCCGATGCGTATGCAATTATTCATCCAAAGCTTCCGGGAAGTACATATCCATTTAAAGAACTGGCAGGTGTAGGAGTGGCTTTTAAACTCGCTCATGCGCTGTTAGGGGAGCTTCCGGAACATTTGTTAGAACTAGCAGTGATTGGGACGATTGCTGACTTAGTTCCTTTAGTCGACGAAAACCGCTTAATTGCTCGCAAAGGTCTTGACTATCTCAAGCTCACGAAGCGTACTGGAATTGAAGCGCTGCTGAGCGTATGTGGAGTAAAACGCGAAGAAATTACTGAAGATACAATTGGATTTGCCATGGCTCCTCGCATTAATGCAGTAGGACGTCTTCAAGATGCTGATCCAGCTGTTCATTTGCTTATGACAACAAATGCTGAAGAAGCAAAAGGTTTAGCTAAAGAAATTGATGCGTTAAACAAGGAAAGGCAGCAAATCGTAAATGATATTACGGAAGAAGCCGTTGAATTTGTTGAAAGTATGTATCCTCCGGATGAAAATAGCGTTCTTATTGTAGAGGGAGAAGGATGGAATGCAGGCGTTGTTGGAATTGTTGCTTCTAGGCTCGTAGAAAAGTTCTACAGACCAACAATTGTATTAAGTGTTGACTCTGAAAACCATATTGCTAAAGGTTCAGCAAGAAGTATCCAAGGCTTTGACTTATTCGCGAACTTATCTAAATGCCGTGACATTTTGCCGCATTTTGGAGGGCATCCAATGGCAGCTGGCATGACGTTAAACAGCGAGGATGTAGAAGAACTGCGCAGACGCCTTAATGAACAAGCAAGCAACGTGTTAACTCAACAGGACTTTATTCCAATTACATCAGTTGATACAGTATGCAAAACAGAGGAAATTACGCTGGAAAACATTGAACAAATGAGTGCGCTTGCTCCATTTGGTATGCATAATCCGAAGCCAAAAGTTCTCATTAAAGATGTTCATACAACATCTATGCGGAAAATTGGCGCGAATAAAAATCATTTAAAACTCGTATTTGAAGACAGCGGTGTATCGGTTGATGCAGTAGGATTTGGGTTAGGCTATATATTAGATGAAGTATCTCCTATAGCTAAGGTATCATTAGTAGGTGAACTATCTATTAATGAGTGGAACAATATGCGCAAACCGCAGCTGATGGTAGAAGATATCTCTGTAGATGAGTGGCAGATGTTTGATTATCGCAGCGCGGTTGATGTCAAACGTTTCTTTGAACAGGTATTCACAGATCAAATGAAAGTTGTTGCTTTTCACGATTCAACAATTGATAAATACAAGTCGATGCTGCCGATGGAACATGTTGTTCTTATTCAAAATGAAGAACAGGCAAAAGCATGCATGTTTGCAGGAGAACAGATCGTTTTATTAGATTTGCCTCCGTCACAGAAGTGGCTTGAAGCTTTGTTTGTCCAAGGTATTCCTTCTAGGATATACGCTATTTTCTTAACGGAAGAAGACCATTATTTTGATACAATCCCAACTCGCGATCACTTTAAATGGTTCTACGGCTTTTTAGCGAAAAAGGGTCCTTTTGATTTAAAACGCTACAAAGAAGATTTAGCAATTCATAAGGGCTGGTCGAAAGAAACGATTGATTTTATGGCAAAGGTGTTTTTTGAGTTAGAATTTGTTACAATAAACAATGGCTTAATTTCGTTAGTGAAAAATTCTACGAAACGTGATTTAATAGAATCTGCGACTTATCGCCAAAAGCAGCAGCAGATTGAAATAGAAAAAAACTTTATTTATACGTCATATGTACAGCTTAAAAATCAATTTCAAGATATTTTTAAGCGTTCGATTGAATGAGGAGGCAACATTAGAATGAATTTTAAAGATTATATTACAATTGTACCTGACTGGCCAAAACCAGGTATTACATTTAAAGATATCTCAACATTAATGGATAACGGTGACGCATACCGTGCCGCAACGGATGAGATTGTAAAATATGCCAATGATAAACAAGTTGATATTATCGTAGGACCGGAAGCTCGCGGATTTATCGTTGGTTGTCCAGTAGCATATGCGTTAGGTATTGGCTTTGCACCTGTTCGTAAAGAAGGAAAATTACCGCGTGAAGTAATTAAAGTAGATTACGGTTTAGAATACGGTAAAGACGTATTAACGATTCACAAAGATGCAATTAAGCCAGGTCAGCGCGTGTTGATTACAGATGATTTATTAGCAACAGGCGGTACAATTGAAGCGACAATTAAGCTTGTTGAAGAATTAGGCGGAATTGTTGTTGGAGCTGCGTTCTTAATTGAACTTTCTTACCTTGACGGCCGTGACAAACTAGACGGTTACGATGTATTCACATTAATGACGTATTAAGAAGAACGATCACATAAAAAAGAGTACCTGATACAGGTGCTCTTTTTTCGTTAAAAAACGTGAATACGTAAAATGGAAATGATGTAAATTTCATAAATTAGACGCAAAGGCTTTACATCCTTGGATTTTTTCAAGATAATAGTTACAATATGAATTAAAAATGCTAGTTGATAAAAGGTGATTTCATGGCAAATGAGCAAGTCCTAACAGCGGAACAGGTCATTGACAATACGAAGCGATATTTAAATGAAGAAGACGTGGCTTTTGTACAAAAAGCATATGATTTTGCAAAAGAAGCTCACAAAGAACAATATCGCAAGTCGGGTGAACCATATATTATCCACCCGATTCAAGTCGCAGGAATTTTAGTTGATCTAGATATGGATCCAGCAACAATTGCAGCTGGATTTCTACATGATGTGGTCGAAGATACAGAGATAACACTAAAGGATTTAGAAAAAGCTTTTAACGAAGAAGTAGCAATGCTAGTAGACGGCGTAACGAAACTTGGAAAAATTAAATATAAGTCTAAAGAAGAGCAGCAGGCTGAAAATCACCGCAAGATGTTTGTGGCAATGGCTCAAGATATTCGAGTCATACTGATCAAACTTGCGGATCGTCTTCATAACATGCGTACGCTGAAGCATTTACCGCAGGAAAAGCAGCGACGCATTTCAAATGAAACGCTTGAAATTTTTGCTCCTCTTGCTCATCGTCTTGGTATTTCAAAAATTAAGTGGGAGCTTGAAGATACAGCTTTACGTTACTTAAATCCTCAGCAATATTATCGCATTGTCAATTTGATGAAGAAAAAGCGTGCGGAACGCGAGCAATATTTGGCTGAAGTTATTGATGAAGTTCGTGAGCAAGTAGATGAAGTGTCGATTAAAGTTGAAATTTCAGGACGTCCAAAACATATTTATTCCATTTATCGTAAAATGGCACTGCAAAACAAGCAGTTTAATGAAATTTACGATTTACTAGCTGTGCGCATTATTGTAAATAGTATTAAAGACTGCTATGCGGTGTTAGGGATTATTCACACGTGCTGGAAACCAATGCCAGGACGTTTCAAAGATTATATTGCGATGCCAAAACAAAATATGTACCAGTCTCTTCATACGACGGTTATCGGACCAAAAGGTGATCCGTTAGAAGTTCAAATTCGAACATTTGACATGCACCAAATTGCTGAGTATGGAATTGCTGCTCACTGGGCTTACAAAGAGGGAAAAACAGCTGAGCATGCTTCATTTGAAGAAAAGTTAACGTGGTTTAGAGAAATTTTAGAATTTCAAAATGATGCAAACGATGCAGAAGAGTTTATGGAATCTCTAAAAGTTGATTTGTTTTCTGACATGGTTTATATTTTTACGCCAAAAGGCGACGTCATTGAGCTTCCTTCGGGTTCTGTTCCAATTGATTTTTCCTATCGTATTCATTCTGAAATCGGAAATAAAACCATTGGAGCAAAAGTCAACGGCAAGATGGTTACGCTTGATTACCGTTTGAAAACGGGGGACATTATCGAAATTTTGACGTCTAAGCATTCATATGGTCCAAGCAAGGACTGGTTAAAGCTTGCTCAAACGTCTCAAGCCAAAAATAAAATTCGCCAATTCTTTAAAAAGCAAAGCCGCGATGAAAATATTGAAAAAGGCAAAGAGCTGGTTGAAAAAGAAATTCGTCAAATGGAGTTTGACTTAAAAGAAGTATTAACAGCTGATAATATCAAACGAGTAGCGGAGAAGTTTAATTTCTCAAATGAAGATGATATGTATGCAGCTATTGGATATAACGGATTAACTGCGGCTCAAGTAGCTAATCGTTTAACCGAGAAGTGGAGAAAGCAGCGCGATCAAGAACAAGAGATCCAAATTGATGACATTGCACGCGACACTGCGGCTAAACGTGTTCGCCAGCATAAACGAAAAGATTCCGGTGTTATCGTACCGGGTGTAGAGAACATGCTGATTCGCTTGTCTAAATGCTGTAATCCAGTTCCCGGAGATGAGATTGTTGGTTTTATTACAAAGGGGCGGGGAGTATCTGTTCATAGAGCAGATTGTTTAAACGTTCACACAGATGATGCTGAAAGCCGTCTTATTCCTGTAGAGTGGGAAACACATATTAAAGAAGGCAAAGAGTTTAATGTGGAAATTGAAATTTCGGGCTACGACCGTCGAGGCTTACTAAATGAAGTTCTGCAGGTTGTAAACGAGACTAAAACGAATATTTCAGCCGTTTCAGGAAAATCGGACCGAAACAAAATGGCTACGATTCATATGTCAATTTCTATTCATAACATCAGTCATCTTCATAAAGTGGTCGAGCGCATTAAGCAGCTTCGAGACATTTATTCAGTTCGCCGAATTATGCATTAAGAAAGGTCGTTATACATGAGAGTAGTCGTACAAAGAGCAAAGAGTGCAAAAGTAACTGTTGCAGGCGAGACGGTCGGCGAGATTGAGCACGGATATATGCTTTTAGTCGGTATTACCCACGAGGATACTGAAGCCGATGCAGAGTATGTAGCAGACAAAATTGTAAATTTGCGAGTGTTTGAAGATGAGTCTGGCAAAATGAATTTGTCGCTTCTAGATGTAGAAGGAGAAATTTTATCGGTATCTCAATTTACGCTTTACGGAGATTGCCGAAAAGGCAGAAGACCAAACTTTATGGAAGCTGCTAGGCCAGATCATGCTGTAACGATTTACAACTATTTTAATAAAGTATTATCAGGAAAAAATATTCGAGTAGAAACCGGCGCATTTGGCGAAATGATGGACGTATCATTTACGAATGACGGACCGGTCACACTTATTGTAGAAAGCAAAGAAAAAACGCAGGCTCACAGATGAGTCTGCGTTTTTTCTTTGTTTTGAAAGTAGTGATTTAATCCTTCAGCGATAGCGGATGTAATCATTTGCTGATAACTGATGGAATTAATATACGTTTCTTCCCGTTCGTTGCTTAAAAAGCCCAGTTCAATTAATGTACTCGGACGTGTATTTTCGCGAAGAACATAATAGTTTCCAAATCGTTCTCCTTTGTCTTTCAATTTTGCATGTTCAATGAGTGACTGATGAATAGAATGTGTGAGTGGACTGTCCTGATGCTGATGATAATAATACGTCATAAGGCCAGTTAGCTGTGAGCTGTTCGTACTGTTGTAGTGAACGCTTATAAAAGCATCTGCTTTAGTCGATTGCAGCGTGCGCTGTGAAAGCAGAACGTACTCATCACGGGTGCGGGTTAAAATGACGTGTGCGCCTTCTTTTTGAAGTTTGTTTTGTAAAATCAGCGCTGTTCGGAGAGTGAGATCTTTTTCATATGTGCCCTGTGTGCCGATGGCTCCTTTGTCTTTTCCTCCATGGCCTGCATCAATAATAATGGTTTTGCCCTTTAGGTGCTGCAAGCTTTTACTCAGCGTATAAACAGGCTGGCGCTGCGCTACTTGCATGCTAGGCTGAACGCTGCGGAGCGCTACGGTTTTCGTGAATTTTTTAAACACCCAGCCTTGAATACCCGAGCTTTCTACATAATACCAATCTCCTTGACGGTCTGAAACGGATAGTCTTGTATTCTTCGTCAATTTATTTGTAATTGAAAATGAACGTCCTGGACCGCTGCGTACATGAAGAGAGTCAGCTGTTACAACAATGGGTTGATGCACCGGTACATTTGGGCGCTCAAATGAGGAAGAGCACAGTAACAAAAGGATACTTGCAGCCAAAACAGATACAGACTTCATGTTAAGATGGCGAATAGATAGACCTCCTTTTTATAACAAAATAGAGTATTCGATGAAAAGAAAAAAAATCCTTTCTCTTATGTAAAAACATCTTTTTTGGGCAATGCTAATAAAAGGATAAGTAAGTGTAGGCAGGGAGGAAGAAACGATGAAGTTTAGTGAAAAAGGTGAACAATCATTTCAGCAGGTAAATCCGGTATTTGGCATTCATTTTCATGATTTTATTGATAGAGAAAGTGAAGCTTCATCCCTTGAATTGGCTTCTGAATTTGGTTTAACGCTTCGAGATATTCAGAAACTAAGAAAACAATTAGACCGCTCTTAACATGAAAGGTGCTTGACAACTGCTCATTTCATTCGTAATATAGAAAGCAATTGCTAAATTAAAATGAATGTATAACATTTTTATATTGATAAGCCAAAGATCGAGAAAAGTAGTAAAGATGACACATGGCTAGAGAGGAAATGTCTTAGGCTGAAAGCATTTCTACATGATGACTTTATGAAAGAACACTCAGGAGGCTTCACTCTGAAAAGGGAAACTTAGTAGGAGATGAACGTGTTCGTGCGTTAACGAAATGAGTGGAAACATGTCATATGTTTCAATTAGGGTGGTACCACGTGAGATTAACTCTCGTCCCTACTATGGAAAAATAGTAGAGGCGAGAGTTTTTTTGTATTGTAAATTTTAAATATAGGAGGCATATCACGTTATGTCAGTTCAAATACCTAGAGGCACACAAGATATTTTACCGGGCAAAGTAGAATATTGGCAGTTTGTTGAACAGCGAGCAAGAGAAATCTGCCGTGCGTTCAACTACCAAGAAATTCGTACACCAATGTTTGAACACACTGAATTATTTTTGCGCGGAGTGGGAGAAACAACGGATATCGTGCAAAAAGAAATGTACACATTTAAGGATCGAGGCGACCGCAGCTTAACACTTCGTCCAGAAGGAACAGCTGCAGTTGGACGATCATTTGTTTCAAATAAAATGTTTGGAAATCCAACGCAGCCAACAAAGCTGTTTTATATCGGTCCTATGTTTCGTTATGAACGCCCTCAAGCGGGACGTTTCCGTCAATTCGTTCAGTTTGGCGTAGAAGCATTAGGGGTAAATGATCCAGCTATCGACGCTGAAGTTCTTGCCCTGTTAATGAGCTTTTACCAATCGCTTGGATTAAAAAAATTAAAGCTGGTTGTTAACAGTTTAGGAGATACAGAAAGTCGTCAAGCTCACCGTCAAGCACTTATCGATCACTTTGCACCTCGCATCGGAGAGTTTTGCAGCGACTGTCAAAGCCGATTGGAGAAAAATCCTCTTCGTATTTTAGATTGTAAAAAAGATCGTGACCATGAACTGATGGCTACAGCGCCGTCTATTCTTGATTATTTAAACGACTATTCAAAAGAATATTTTGAAAAAGTACAGCAGTACTTAACCGATTTAGACATTGACTATGTTGTAGATCCGACGCTAGTACGCGGGTTAGATTATTATAATCACACAGCATTTGAACTAATGAGTGAAGCAGAAGGATTTGGCGCCATTACAACTCTTTGCGGCGGAGGCCGTTATAATGGGCTGATTCAAGAAATCGGCGGACCTGAAACACCAGGTATCGGATTCGCTTTAAGCATTGAACGCTTATTATCTGCATTGGAAGCAGAAGGAATTGAGCTTCCGGTAGAAACTGGCGTAGATTGCTATGTAGTGACAATGGGCGATGAGGCGAAAGAAAAATCTGTTTCAATTGTAAATACGCTTCGACGTGCAGGTTTTGTAGCAGATAAAGATTATCAAGATAAAAAAATGAAAGCTCAGTTCAAAGCAGCCGATCGTGTACAAGCAAAATTTGTTGTTGTTCTAGGTGAAGATGAGCTAGCAAAACAAGTTGTAAACGTAAAGAATATGGAATCTGGCGAACAGCAAGAAGTATCAATTGATCAATTGGTTAGCTATTTGCAGGAACAAGTATAAGGGGGAACCATGATGACAAAACGTTCATACTACTGTGGAGATGTAACAGAACAAGCAACTGGCGAAACAGTTCTATTAAAAGGATGGGTTCAAAAGCGCCGTGATTTAGGCGGATTAATTTTTATTGATTTACGCGACCGCGGCGGAGTTGTGCAAGTTGTATTTAATCCTGAAAAATCTGCTGAAGCGCTAAAAATTGCTGAAGATGTACGTAATGAATT
The DNA here is from genome assembly GCF_038006305.1 of Priestia sp. FSL R5-0597. Lineage (NCBI taxonomy): Bacteria > Bacillati > Bacillota > Bacilli > Caryophanales > Bacillaceae > Priestia > Priestia sp. FSL R5-0597. The sequence goes on along the minus strand of NZ_JBBOUZ010000001.1, from coordinate 4,414,427 downwards.
CGTACTGGAAGTGCAGGGAACTGTTGTAGCTCGTGAAGAGGGAACCGTTAACCCGAACTTAAAAACAGGTAAAATTGAAGTTCACGCTGAGCAAATTACGGTGTTGAATAAAGCCAAAACACCTCCTTTTGCCATTGCGGATCAAACGGAAGTATCAGAAGATGTTCGATTAAAATATCGTTATTTAGATCTTCGACGTTCTGAAATGTTTAACACGCTTAAAATGCGCAATGACATTACAAAAACAATTCGCGACTTCTTAGATCAAAATGACTTTTTAGATGTTGAAACACCTATTTTAACAAAAAGCACGCCAGAAGGTGCACGTGATTATCTTGTGCCGAGCCGCGTACACGAAGGTGAGTTTTATGCTCTTCCTCAATCACCGCAAATCTTTAAGCAGCTGTTAATGGTAAGCGGAGTTGAGCGTTATTATCAAATTGCTCGCTGCTTCCGCGATGAGGACTTGCGTGCAGATCGTCAGCCTGAATTTACTCAAATCGATATTGAAACATCATTTTTATCTCAAGAGGACATCATGACAATGACGGAAGAAATGATGTCTAAAGTAATGAAGCGCGTAAAAGATTTAGATGTAACGACGCCTTTCCCGCGCATGTCATATGATGAAGCGATGAGCCGCTATGGTTCAGATAAGCCGGATACACGTTTTGAAATGGAGCTAGTCAACTTATCAGAGCTTGTGAAAGACTGCGGGTTTAAAGTATTTAGCGCAGCAGTTGAAAACGGCGGAGAAGTAAAAGCGATTAACGTAAAAGGTGCCGCTTCTAGCTATTCACGTAAAGATATCGATGCTTTAACAGAGTTCGTGAAAATTTACGGTGCTAAAGGGTTAGCATGGCTGAAAGTTGAAGCAGACGGCTTAAAAGGACCGATTGCAAAATTCTTCAACGAAGATGAGCAAAAGCAATTTGCTGAAGCTCTTCAAACGGAAGAAGGAGATTTACTTTTATTTGTAGCTGATAAAAAGTCAGTTGTAGCAGATGCACTTGGCGCTCTTCGTCTAAAGCTTGCAAAAGAACAAGGGATTATTGATGAAACGAAATTTAACTTCCTATGGGTAACAGATTGGCCTCTTCTTGAGCATGACGAAGAAGACAACCGTTACTACGCGGCTCATCATCCATTCACAATGCCAGTTCGTGAAGATTTACCAATGTTAGAAAGCGATCCTGGACAAGTCCGTGCACAAGCATATGACTTAGTGTTGAATGGTTACGAACTTGGCGGAGGATCTTTACGTATTTATGAGCGTGATATTCAAGAAAAAATGTTTAAAACGCTTGGATTTACATTAGAAGAAGCATATGAGCAGTTCGGTTTCTTACTTGAAGCATTTGAATACGGTACTCCTCCTCACGGCGGAATTGCGTTAGGTCTTGACCGTTTGGTTATGCTTTTAGCAGGACGTACAAACTTGCGCGATACAATTGCCTTCCCTAAAACAGCAAGTGCAAGCTGTCTATTAACAAATGCACCTGGTGAAGTAAGTGAAGCGCAATTAGACGAGCTGCATTTGCAGGTAAAAAAGCAAAAAACAGAAGCGTAATCGATTAAACCATCTGTTAAATCGAGCCTGTCACTGGAGCACGACAGGCTCGATTTTTTTTGTTTTACTTATTAATTGCAAAGTGATTTTTTCTGTGATAAGATACTTTCAAGAACTAAATAGTCCTGATGTGTTCGTCCTTAATCCAGTTTTGACCGAACAATTTTTTGCTTGGGAGCTCGGAGTTTTTAACGAGCGTACATGCCTCATCTCGAGGACTTACAATGGTTAAAGCAGAGCACCCACCTGCCGAGAGCGGGTTCAAAACGAAGGCACTCGAGACGGCACGATCGGGACTAGCATACATATAAGAAATCCTCTATGTAATGATTTGCATAGAGTTTTTTTATGGAGAAATAACGAATGCTCATGTTCGTTTTGCTAAAAATATGGTATAGTCAATTTCGTTGTTTATTTGAATTAATCATACACGTTGGTGTATTTAATAGAGGAGTGTTTTAACATGTTGCATCAGTTTTCGCGTAATGAACTGGCGATAGGAAAAGAAGGGTTAGCTACTTTAAAAGGCAGCACGGTTGCTATTTTAGGGATAGGAGGAGTAGGGTCGTTTTCTGCTGAGGCTTTGGCTCGGTCAGGAGTAGGTCGTTTAATTCTTGTAGATAAAGACGATGTTGATATTACAAACGTAAATCGTCAAATTCATGCGCTGCTTTCGACGGTAGGTCAGCCCAAGACAGAATTAATGAAACAGCGTATTTTGGATATTAACCCAGACTGTGACGTCGTTTCTCTTCAAATGTTTTATACGGAAGAAACGTATGAAGAGTTCTTTAGTTACAAACCGGACTTTGTAGTGGATGCATCCGATACGATTTCGTATAAAATTCATTTAATGAAAGAATGTTTAAAACGTGATATTCCGATTATTTCAAGTATGGGTGCTGCGAATAAAATGGATCCAACACGTTTTAAAATTGCAGACATTTCAAAGACGCATACAGATCCGATTGCAAAAGTGGTTCGTACTCGTCTGCGTAAAGAAGGAATTCGCAAAGGAATTAACGTCGTTTTTTCTGATGAACGTCCAATCGTTATTCGCGAAGAAGTTCGCAAAGAAGTAGGAAACGATCAAGCGCAAATTCGAAAAGCGAAAATGCCCCCATCTTCTAATGCTTTTGTTCCATCTGTAGCGGGATTAATTATGGGCGGTCATGTTATCAATGAATTATTAAGTAATATTAAGATTCGCCGCGTAGGTGATCAATAAAAAGAAGGCTATCGCAGCCTTCTTTTTTTTATGGAAATATCTGTTCTATTTATGCTTTGGATGGAATCTTCTGTTTGATATGTATAAAAAGTACTAATAAATTGAAAAATATGGCTTGATGGTGAATTTACACTGTAGTAAAAAAAGAGATTTATGTAAATTTATTTAACGCTTTATTTACATAAAATTTACGTTTTGGCTTTCTTTCTGTTGTATCTTCTACAGTAATATTCAGAAAGTCTTATATATCAAGGGTTTTGATAGAAATAAGAAAAAATAAACCCCAAATAAGTAAGTTTACAGTAACTTAAAATTCACTTCATATAAAGACAACAATCTACTCGTATAATGTGTCTTGTACCTGTTGTTCGAGTACAAAGGACTAGTACTAATTACACATATATTTATTGGAGGGTAATGTAATGAAAACAAAGGGTTTTAAAGTAACATTAGCAGCTTTTTTAATGGTAGGAGCACTAGCAGCATGTGGTAAAGAAGGAGCAAGCAACGACAGTGGTTCGGGCAGCAAAGAAGAAGTGTCAGGTACGTTAACAGCGGCGGGATCTACAGCTTTACAACCACTTGCAGAAGAAGCAGCGAATGGAATTACGGAAAAATATCCAAACCTTTCAGTAACGGTACAAGGTGGAGGTAGTGGAACTGGTGTTAACCAAGTAGCATCAGGAGCAGTTGACATTGGAAACTCTGACGTTCCAGCAGCCGATAAAATCGAAGATAAATCAAAAGCAGATAAACTTGTCGATACGAAAGTAGCGGGCATTGGGTTCGCACTTGTTGTAAATAAAGATGTAAAAGTAGAATCGTTAACAAAAGAGCAAATTCAAAAGATTTTCTCTGGTGAAATTAAAAACTGGAAAGAAGTTGGCGGAAACGACGAAAAAATTAACGTAATCAACCGTCCAGCATCATCTGGTACACGTGCTACATTTGAGAAAACATTAATGGGTGACGCAAAAGTAAATGACAGCGTTGGTACAGCTCAAGATTCAAACGGAGCGGTTGAGCAATCAGTAAACTCAACTCCAGGAGCAGTAAGTTACCTTGCTATGTCGTATTTAATTGGCGATAAAAAAGAAAGTTTAAAAATGCTTAATATTGATGGTGTGGAGCCAACAACAGAAAATATTGTTTCTAAAAAATATCCGTTCTGGTCTTATGAGTACATGATTACAAACGGTGAGCCAAAAGATGGTGCAAAAGAGTACATTGATTATGTATCTGGTAAAGACTTTGCTAAGCAAGTAGAAGATATGGGCTATATCCCAATGACTGAATTCAAAAAATAAAAGTGTTTTTAAAAAGAATAGGGCTGACTAACACAGTCAGTCTTATTCTATTTGAATGTTAATAAAGTATATAGCAAATAAAAAGAAAAGCGAATATATACTGAATATGTAAGGAGACAGAGCGATGAAGGGGAAAAAATCCATTAATTATGTAAAAAGCGAATACATTGGCCGTACGCTTTCTACATTTTGCGGTATTTTAATTGTACTTGTTACGTTAGCTATTATCGTATTTATTTGTGAAAAAGGCATACAGTCATTTTTACAAAGCAATATATCAATCGGTGAAATGTTGACTTCAACAAAATGGAGCCCAAACAATAAAGAATACGGGGCACTTGTGTTTATTCTGGGTTCAATGCTTGTATCAATCGGAGCCGTTATTATAAGTGCTCCAATTGGAATTGCTATTGCCATTTTTAACAACTATATTTCGCCTAAATTTGGGTCAACGGTTTTACGACCGGTTTTAGAGCTTTTAGTCGGAGTTCCTTCAGTGGTATACGGCCTTTTAGGGGTTACCATTTTAGTGCCGCTTCTTCGCGATAACTTCGGCGGAGTGGGCTTTAGTTTGATTGCCGGAATTATTGTCTTAAGCGTCATGATTCTTCCGACAATTGCAAGTATTGCTGACGATGCAATTCGAAGCGTAGCACCTGAATATTTAGAAGCTTCTTATGGACTAGGTTCAACAAGATGGCAGGCAATTAGCCGAGTTATTATTCCATCTGCTAAAACAGGTATTTTAACAGGTATCGTGTTAGGGCTTGCCCGTGCATTCGGAGAAGCGCTAGCTGTGCAAATGGTTATCGGAAATACGGTTAAGCTTCCTGAAAGCTTATACAGCCCAACGGCAACATTAACAGGTATTTTAACAATGGATATGTCTAATACGTTAAACGGAACGGCATGGAATAACGCATTGTGGACGTTAGCCATGATTTTACTGCTTATTTCTTTCGTGTTCATTTTAATTATCCGAGCAATTGGGAAACGAGGTGCTCATCAATGAGAAACAAAAATGCACGCACAGTAAATAATATATGGACAGGTATTTTTTATGGCATTGCCGCTCTAGTTGTGGCGCTATTAGTGTATTTAGTTGTTGAAATTATCGCCAAGGGCTGGGGATTTTGGGATCCGAACTTTTTATTTGGAAAGCCAAGCAATACGATGGCAGGTGGCGGTATTGGACCGCAGCTGTTTAACTCGTTTTACATGCTTGTTTTAACGCTGATCATTTCTATTCCTCTTGGTTTAGGAGCCGGAATTTACTTAGCGGAGTACGCGAAGCAAGGTCGTTTCCTAAATTTCGTCCGCTTATGTATTGAGACAATGGCGTCATTACCGTCCATTGTAGTTGGTTTATTTGGATTATTAATTTTCGTCACATTTTCAGGCTGGGGCTATACGCTTATCGGCGGAGCACTTGTGATTACAATTTTAAATTTACCGGGTTTAACGCGCGTATGTGAAAGTGCGATTGCATCTGTTCCTGCGAGTGTAAAAGAAGCGAGTTTAGGCTTGGGTGCGACTAAATGGCAAACAATTGTCAAAGTAGTGATTCCATCAGCGATTCAACAAATTATCACGGGCGTTATTTTAACAGCGGGACGAATCTTTGGAGAGGCAGCTGCGCTGATTTATACAGCTGGCTTAACGACGCCGATGTTAAATTCAAATGCCGACTTAACGAGTCCTGTAAACCCGTTTAATATTTTTCGACCAGCGGAGACGCTTGCCGTCCACATTTGGAAATTAAACTCTGAAGGAATTGTACCTGATGCGAGATTGATTGCAACAAAGTCAGCTGCTATTCTAATCATTATGGTTCTGTTGTTTAATATCATCGCTCGTTTAGTAGCAAAACTTTTAGACAGCTACTTTAAAGGTTCAACAAAAACGAAAAAACGAAAAGACGTTAAAAGTGCAGCTTAATAGATAAAGACAAAAAAGAAAATGGCTTTGAAACTGAGCAACAGTTTCAGCCATTTTCTTTTTTTAATGTCTCTAAACGATTGAAAACTTTTGAAAAGTATTTTTCTTGTCCATTTTGTTTAGGATGAAAATATTGTTTGTTTTTGATGCGATCCGGTAAATACTGTTGAAGGACCCATCCGTTATCAAAATCATGCGGGTATTGATATTCAACGCCTCGTCCAAGGTTCTCTGCTCCTTTGTAATGAGCATCCTTCAAATGAATGGGAACGTCGCCGGACAACCCTTTTTTAATATCACTTATCGCTTCATCTAATGCTTTGTAAGCAGCGTTGGACTTCGGTGATAGGCAAAGCTCAATAACGGCGTTTGCAAGCGGGATGCGTGCTTCTGGAAGTCCTAATCGCTCAGTTGCTTGAATAGCTGCTAGTGTCCTCATGCCGGCATCCGGATCAGCTAGTCCAATGTCTTCATAGGCAATGACTAAAAGGCGACGATTGATGCTGATCAAGTCTCCTGCTTCAATTAGCCGTCCCAAATAATGAAGAGCGGCATTTACGTCGCTCCCGCGAATCGATTTTTGAAAAGCCGATAATACATCATAGTGAGCGTCACCATTTTTATCATGTGAAAAATACTTTTGCTGCAGACATTCTTCTGCCGTTTGTAAGGTAATAACGATTTTACCATCGCTTTCACTTGTTGATAAAACAGCTAGTTCCAGAGCATTCAAAGCCGAGCGCACGTCACCGTTACAGCTGTTGGCAAAGTGGTTCATGGCGTCATCTTCTACGACAATTTTTCTATCCCCAAATCCATTGGATGAGTCGTTGAGTGCTCTTGTTAGCGCCATTTTGATATCATCTGGCGTAAGAGATTTTAATTCGAAGATTTGGCATCTGCTTCGAATAGCAGGATTAATCGCGTGATAAGGATTGCTTGTTGTCGCTCCGATTAGAATGATCATGCCGTTTTCTAAATAAGGAAGCAAAAAGTCTTGCTTGGCTTTGTCAAGGCGATGAACTTCATCTAGCAGAAGAATTACTTTGCCTGACATTTTGGCCTCTTCGGCGACAATTTCCATATCTTTTTTATTGTTTACAACGGCATTTAACTGACGAAACGCCGTGTTGGTTGTTTTTGCAATAGCTGTGGCAATTGTTGTTTTCCCGACGCCTGGAGGCCCATATAAAATCATCGAGCTTAAGTGATTTGCTTTTACCATTCGATAAATCATTTTATCTTTGCCAACTAAATGCTGCTGCCCGATAACGTCATCTAAATGAGTCGGACGCATTCGAAATGCGAGAGGTTTTGTAGACATGTTTTTCTCCTTTCTTTTCTTTCACTGTATCACAAGAGGTGAATAGGTGGTGGAAATTTATCTTATAGGCATAGTATGTTATAATATCAACAGTTACATTTGCAAGAAACGCGTATAGAGAAGTTCATATAGCTTAGTAAAAAACGACTCATCACAGCATTCAGTGACAACGTGAGGGTCTTATTTTTTTCATAAATAAAAAAAGTGTATTGAAGGAGTGTATCGTATGAAAATTTCAACAAAAGGACGCTACGGTTTAACGATTATGATTGAGCTTGCGAAGCGCTTTGGAGAAGGTCCTATCTCGCTTAAAACTATTGCTCAAACGCATGATTTATCTGAACATTATTTAGAACAGCTTATTTCACCGCTGCGTAACGCTGGGCTTGTAAAAAGCGTGCGCGGAGCTTATGGAGGTTACATCTTGGCACATGAACCTGCTAACATTACTTCTGGCGATATTATTTCCGTTTTAGAAGGTCCTATTAGTCCTGTAGAAGGAATTGAAGATGAAGAGCCTGCAAAACGCGAGCTGTGGATTCGTATTCGAGATGCAGTTAAAGAAGTGCTAGATAGTACAACGCTTGAAGATTTAGCAAATCATTCTGATGATGATCAAGCGTCTTATATGTTTTATATTTAATAATGAGCTAGGAGGCGTTTATTTTGGAACGTATTTATGTTGATCATGCAGCAACGTCTCCAATACATCCAGCAGTCGTTGAGAAAATGACGACTTTTATGCATGAGTACTTTGGAAATCCGTCTAGTATTCATCACTACGGGCGGGAAAGTCGACGCTATTTAGACGAAGCTCGCCAAACGATTGCAGCAAGTATTGGAGCACACGAAAATGAACTGATTTTTACAAGTGGTGGGACAGAAGCAGATAATATGGCACTGATCGGAGTCGCTCTTGCAAACCGCCATAAAGGAAATCATATTATTACCACGCAAATTGAACACCACGCTGTGCTTCATACGTGTGAATATTTAGAAACACAGGGCTTTGAAGTGACTTACCTACCAGTTAATGAGTACGGACAAGTATCTGTGGATGAAATAAAATCAGCCCTAACGGATCAAACAATTCTTGTGTCGGTGATGTTTGGAAATAATGAAGTAGGTGCTATTCAGCCAATTGGAGAAATTGGAGTTCTATTAAAAGAGCATGGAGCATATTTCCACACGGATGCAGTGCAAGCTTATGGATTAATTCCGTTAAATGTGCAACAATTAGGTGTCGATCTTTTATCCGTTTCGGCTCATAAAATTAACGGACCAAAAGGGATGGGCTTTTTATATGCAGCTGCTCACGTTTCACTGTCTCCTTTGCTATTTGGAGGAGAACAAGAGCGCAAACGACGAGCTGGAACTGAGAACATGACAAGTATCGTCGGGTTTGAAGAAGCTGTGAAAATTTCGCAACAAACGCTGCAAACACGTGCAGATGAATATAGAAGATACAAAGAAATAATGGTAGCTGTGTTGAAAGAAGAAGGTATTTCATTTGAAATTAACGGACATCTTGAAAATGCTCTGCCACATGTGTTAAATTTATCATTTCCAAAAACAAATGTTGAATCGATGCTCGTAAATTTAGACTTAGCAGGAATTGCGGCATCGAGCGGTTCAGCTTGCACAGCGGGAGCAATCGATCCTTCTCATGTGCTTGTTGCTATGTTTGGAAAAGGGTCTGAGCGTTTAACAACTTCTATTCGATTTAGCTTTGGCCTAGGAAACTCTGCTGAGCAAATTGAAAAAACCGCACGTCAAACAGCAAACATCGTTAAGCGACTAACGATGTAAATAGCAGCCATCAGTAGGGTCTTCATCCCTCACTGATGGTTTGTGTCGTTTCTTTCGCTTTTTAGCGAACAATTTAATTAAAATGAAGAAAACGGAGGTGGCGAAGTTGACAAAATCACCTAAAGATACACGTGTAGTAGTCGGAATGAGCGGAGGCGTTGATTCATCTGTAGCAGCTCTTTTATTAAAACAACAAGGATACGATGTGATCGGAATCTTTATGAAAAACTGGGACGATACGGATGAAAACGGCGTTTGTACTGCGACTGAAGATTATAACGATGTTATTCGCGTATGTAATCAAATTGGTATTCCCTACTATGCAGTCAACTTTGAGAAACAATATTGGGATAAAGTATTTACCTACTTTTTAGATGAATATAAAGCAGGTCGTACACCGAATCCTGATGTAATGTGTAATAAAGAAATTAAATTCAAAGCCTTTTTGGAGCATGCAATGACGCTAGGAGCAGACTATCTAGCGACAGGACATTATGCACGCGTTGCGTATCGTGACGGGGAGTATAAAATGCTTCGAGGCGTAGATGGAAATAAAGATCAAACGTATTTCTTAAATCAATTAGGACAAGATCAGCTTTCAAAAGTAATGTTCCCAATTGGAGAAATTGAGAAATCAAAAGTGCGTGAAATTGCAAAAGAAGCAGGCCTTGCTACAGCAACGAAAAAAGACAGCACAGGTATTTGCTTTATTGGCGAACGCAACTTCAAGGAATTTTTAAGTCAGTATCTTCCTGCTCAGCCAGGTGTGATGCAAACGCTTGACGGCGAAGTGAAAGGCAAGCATGACGGCCTTATGTACTACACGATTGGTCAACGCCATGGTTTGGGTATCGGAGGCAGCGGCGAACCTTGGTTTGTAGTTGGAAAAGATTTAGAAAAAAACGTTTTATACGTCGATCAAGGCTTTCACAATGAGCTGCTTTATTCTACATCTCTTACAGCAACAAATGTCAGCTGGGTAAGCGACCGTGACTGGTCGTCACCAATGACGTGCACAGCAAAATTCCGCTATCGTCAAACCGATTCAGCAGTAACCGTTGAGAAAGTCGATGATGATACAATTAAAGTTATTTTTGCTGAACCCGTGCGGGCAATTACGCCAGGTCAAGCAGTTGTGTTTTACAAAGATGACGAATGTCTTGGCGGAGCAACTATTGACAAAGTATTTCAAGAAGAAGAGCAAATTTGGTACGTATAATTTATATAAGCAAGAACGAAAAACCTCAGCTGTATATAGCTGAGGTTTTTCTATGATATACTTTACTTATTGGGTAAACTAATAACTTACATATTCTAGATTTTCATGATGTGAAAATCTTTTAAATCATAACTAAAACAGTGGAGTGAACGAAAAAATGACAGATAAAAATCAGCTAGGAATTCAGTATATGCAGGAAGGGAAATTTGAAGAGGCTGCTAAAACATTTTCAGAAGCAATTGAAGATAATCCAAAAGATCCAATTGTGTATGTGAATTTTGGCAATTTGTTAGCGGCTGTTAGTGAGATGGATCGTGCTTTGAAATTTTATGAACGTGCGATTGAATTAGATGAAGAAACGGCAACAGCGTATTACGGAGCAGGAAATATTTATTTTAATGCAGAGCAGCTTGAGCAGGCAAAGCACTACTTTGATTTAGCAATCAAAAAAGGCTTAGATTCATCCGATGCCTACTTTATGCTTGGTTTAACGCTGTTTCATATGGAAGAAATTCGTTTTGCGATGCCTTATCTGCAGCGAGCGGTAGAACTAAACGAACATGATGTAGAAGCAAAATTTCAGTACGGTCTTTGTTTAGCACAGCTCGAAATGGTAGATGAAGCGATTGCTGAATTTCTTAAGGTAGTAAATCAAGAGCCAGAACATGCCGATGCTTTCTATAATTTGGGCGTAGCGTATGCCATGAAAGATGATAAGGACAAAGCAATTGAGATGTTAGATGAAGCTTTAAACGTGCAGCCAGATCACGTAATGGCAGCAAATGCTAAACAAGTTCTGTCTACATTAGAACATTAAGAAAGCGGGTAAAGGAAGGATAACATGAACGAAGAACTAGTGAACCCTTCACAGCCAGAACGTCATTATATAAGCGGCACGTCAATTGTAACGGTTTTTCATAACGAAGAAAACTTATATAACGTTACGCGGATACGGATCAAAAAAACAAATTTAGAGATTGAAGATAAAGAAACGGTCGTTACAGGCTATTTTCCTAAGCTTAATGAAGATGAAGTATACACATTTTACGGGGACTTCAAAGAGCATCCAAAGTTTGGTCTGCAATTTCATGTTGAGCAGTTTAAAAAAGAACTTCCGCAATCAAGGCAAGGGGTTGTTCAGTACCTATCAAGCGATTTATTTCACGGAATCGGTAAAAAAACCGCTGAAAATATTGTGGACGCCCTAGGAGAACGCGCTATTTTTCGTATTTTGCAAAATGAGTCCGTGCTAAAAGAGGTTCCGAGGCTTTCAGCCGACAAGGCAGAGGCTTTAGTAACGCAGCTTCGTGAACATCAAGGGTTAGAAGAAGTAATGGTAAAGCTGACAGACCTCGGGTTTGGACCGCAGCTTTCGATGAAGATTTTCCAAGCGTACAAACAAGAAGCGCTTGAAATTGTTCAAAATAATCCTTATCAGCTCGTAGAAGATATTCAAGGTATTGGTTTTAGCAGGGCCGATGAACTTGGAAAGAGGCTTGGTATGGCAACCAACCATCCTGATCGTTTGCGTGCAGGTATTTTATACGTCATTGAGCAAGAATGTAATCAAATGGGACATGTATACGTCACGGCAGATCAGCTGTATGGAAAAACAGCAGAGCTTCTTCGAAAAAGCAGGCATGAGAATCTGTCTGAAATGGATCTTACAAGAGAAGTGGACGCATTAAAAGCAGACAAAAAGCTTATCATTCAAGACGAAAAAATTTATTTTCCTCCCCTTTTCTATGCTGAAAAAGGGCTGGTTAAAGCTATTCAAAAAATTATGGCCCAAACGCAATACGAAGAGCAGTTTCCAGAATCAGAATTTTTACTAGCTTTAGGTGAACTAGAAGAGCGATTAGACGTGCAATATGCACCGTCTCAGCGCAAGGGCATACAAACTGCTTTAATGTCTCCAATGCTTCTTTTAACAGGTGGACCAGGTACAGGGAAAACAACGGTTATTAAAGGAATAGTCGAACTCTATGCAGAACTTCACGGATGTTCGTTAAATCCAGGGGATTATAAAAAAGATGAAGCTTTTCCTGTTTTACTTGTGGCACCTACTGGACGCGCTGCTAAACGAATGAGCGAAGCGACCGGACTTCCGGCAGTTACGATTCACAGATTATTAAAATGGAACGGACAAGAAGGATTTGACCATAATGAGGAGAATCCAATTGACGGAAAATTATTGATTGTGGATGAAGTATCGATGGTAGATTTGTGGCTTGCTCATCAGCTGTTTAAGTCTCTTCCTGCTAATTTACAGGTTATTTTAGTTGGAGACGAAGACCAGCTTCCTTCAGTAGGTCCGGGACAGGTGTTAAAAGATTTACTGAGTTCAGAAGTAGTTCCTACCGTCCGTCTGACAGATGTATACCGGCAAGCGGAAGGGTCGTCGATTATTGATTTGGCTCATGAAATAAAAAAAGGAAAGCTTCCGGAAGACTTATCGAGGCAGCAAGGAGATCGTTCCTTTATTCGCTGTCAAGGACAGCACATCACGAATGTCGTGCAACAAGTTTGCGGGAATGCGTTAAAAAAAGGCTATACGGCTAAAGATATTCAAGTTCTAGCTCCTATGTATAAAGGTCCTGCAGGGATTGATAAACTGAATGAAGTTCTTCAGGAATTATTTAACCCGGCTTCTGAGCAAAGAAGAGAGCTTAAGCACGGAGATATTACGTACCGAGTCGGAGATAAAGTGCTGCAGCTTGTAAATCAGCCGGATAGCAACGTATTTAACGGAGATATGGGAGAAATCGTCTCAGTTTTCTTTGCCAAAGAAAATACGGAAAAACAGGATATGCTGGTTATTTCATATGAAGGAAACGAAGTAACTTATACAAAGCAAGACTTTAATCAAATAACTCATGCATACTGCTGTTCCATTCATAAATCGCAGGGAAGTGAATTTCCCATTGTTGTGCTTCCAATTGTCAAAAGCTATTACCGAATGCTGCGACGCAATTTACTTTATACGGCCGTTACGCGAAGTAAACAGTTTTTAATTTTATGCGGCGAAGACGAAGCGTTTCAGCTTGGAGTCAGCCGGAATGAAGACAGCGTTCGACAAACGAATTTACAGCCCCTGCTTCGAGAAAGCTTGGATAACGACATAGAAGATCCCGAAATTCCATTTATGAAAGATGCAAATATTGGGATGGAAAACGTTACGCCGTATGATTTCATGTAACCTTTCGCATGCTAACAAAGAGTTAAATAAACTCCTTTGTTGCCATCCTTCTTTGCTAATTGTCAGAAAATAAAGTATGGGCGTGAAAAAAAGTGGACATAATGCGTTTATATAAGTAGAACGTATAAAGAGGTGTCGACTTTGTTTAAATGTCCAAACTGTAAAAGTATTGACGTTGGCAAAATTGGTGTAAATCAGTATTACTGCTGGAATTGTTTTATTGAAATGACTATTTCAAAAGGACAAATTAATACTCACCAAGTAGAAGAAGATGGAACATTGAGCTCGCTTGATGATTTGTTCTCAGATGACGAGCGCACAATCAATTTCTAATTCTTTTTTACCGGGAGGAAGAGCAATGGGCAGAATCATTCCGTCAGTAGTCGCTTTCGGTCTTGGAGCTTATGCATTTAAAATGGCAGATGATCGAGAGATGTTTACAAAAAGAAATATGAAAAAAATGCGTAAACGTATGATGAAAGCTATTCACTAATAAAAAAGCACTATTGCACTGAGCTGCAATAGTGCTTTTTTGCAGGCAGAAGATACAACTGCATGTATAAACTCCTTTCTTTATCAAAAAATAGAAGGGAGGAGGAGTTTACGTTGAAAGATAGTTCATTCAAATGGTTCTATAGATTCGGACTGCTGTTATTAGCACTGCTGTGCGTATTAGTCTTTTTTAAAGTCCAGTTTTTATGGCTGCCTGTTATTTACATGTTTTTAAAAGCACTGCTGCCTTTTTTTATTGCAGCATTCATTACATATTTACTTCATCCGCTTATTGAAAAAACGCATGATAAAGGCGTGCCTCGTCCTCTAGCTATTTTACTGATCTACATTATCTTTTTTGGAGGAATCGGGTTCGGAGCCTATAAGTCGTATCCTATTTTTGTGGAACAAGTAAAAGATTTAAATGAACAGCTGCCTCATTTTACGAATACATATAGACATTGGGTAGAATCGATTCATGATCGTACAACTTCACTTCCAAACGGTGTACATGAGAAAATTGAAGGCAGCATTGATGATGTAGAGGCTACGCTCAACGTGTGGCTTACAAAAGTGGCGGAAGGATTAAAATCATTGATTACCTCTTTTTTGATTTTAATCATTATTCCATTTATTGTTTTTTATATGCTGAAGGATTTTTCCTCTATTAAGAAAGCAACAGCTTATGTCACACCTAAAAAGTGGCACAAACCAGGCGAACGTTTTTTATCGGATGTGAATGAATCGCTTGGCAATTATATTAGAGGACAATTTTTTGTTTGTCTCATTATTGGTGTGATTGCCACAGCAGCACTTTGGTTCTTTCATGTACCTTATGCACTTCTTTTAGGCTTTATTATTGGCGTAACGAATATCATTCCGTATTTTGGCCCGATTATTGGTGCGGTTCCAGCAGCTATTATTGCAGCAACTATCTCGATAAAGTTGGTTATTACCATTGTCATTATTATCTTTGTGCTGCAGTTTCTAGAAGGAAATGTGCTGTCTCCGCTTATCGTAGGAAAGAGCCTTCATATTCATCCTTTGTTTATCATGCTTGCGCTCCTTTTAGGAGGAGAGTTTGGAGGAGTATTGGGTCTCATTTTGGCTGTGCCAATTTTAGCAGTCGTTAAAATATCTATTTTGCATATTCGCTCTTATACGCTCAAACATTGACAAAGAGCGGTTAATTTGTCATAATATCGCCATAAGAAAACGCTACATATTTTGAACACAATGATGGATCGAGTACGTTGCACACTGGTTTTTAGAGAAGGGCTTCCTTGGCTGAAAGAAGCGCTAAACAAAGAGCAGCTGAACGCTAGTCCAGAGTGCAGGCTAAAACCTGCCGTGTCAGCAACGTTAACGCTATGAAGGTGATAAATGCTTTTGGCATTTATAATCAGGGTGGTACCGCGAGTTCAACTCTCGTCCCTGCTATAGGGATGAGAGTTTTTTTGTGTGCAAATAACTAGCAATTACTTTTGGACACAGGGAAAATAGATGCTTTTATGTCATCATTTTTTTGTCTATAAATAAGAAGAGTATTAAAGGAGGACCAATCATGAAAAAACTGACGTCAGCACAAGTTCGTCAAATGTATTTAGATTTCTTTAAAGAAAAAGGCCATGATGTAGAACCAAGCGCATCTTTAGTTCCGCATGAAGATCCATCTTTATTATGGATTAACAGTGGAGTAGCTACATTAAAAAAATATTTTGATGGTCGTGTTATTCCTCAAAATCCGCGTATTTGTAACGCACAAAAATCTATTCGTACAAACGATATCGAAAACGTAGGTAAAACGGCTCGCCATCATACGTTTTTTGAAATGCTTGGTAACTTCTCTATCGGTGATTATTTCAAAGAAGAAGCAATCCAATGGGCATGGGAATTCTTAACGAGCGATAAATGGATTGGATTCGACGCAGATAAGCTATCCGTAACAGTTCACCCTGAAGATGAAGAAGCATTTAAGATCTGGAATGAAAAAATGGGCGTGCCTAAAGAGCGTATCATTCGTTTAGAAGGTAACTTCTGGGATATTGGAGAAGGTCCGAGTGGTCCAAATACAGAGATCTTTTATGATCGCGGAGAAGCATATGGAAATGACCTAACTGATCCCGAATTATATCCAGGTGGAGAAAATGAGCGTTATTTAGAAATTTGGAACCTTGTATTTTCTCAGTTTAATCATAATCCTGATAATACGTACACGCCGCTTCCAAAGAAAAATATTGATACAGGAATGGGCTTAGAGCGTATGGTTTCTGTTATTCAAGATGTGCAAACAAACTTTGATACAGATTTGTTTATGCCAATTATTGAAGCAACAGAAAATATTTCAGGCGCTAAATATCGTACAAATGATGAGCAAGATACGGCATTTAAAGTCATTGCTGACCACATTCGTACGGTAACATTTGCTGTAGGTGATGGTGCTCTTCCTTCAAATGAAGGCCGCGGGTATGTGCTGCGTCGTTTGTTACGCCGAGCAGTTCGCTATGCTAAAAAGTTAAACATTAATCGTCCGTTCATGTACGACCTAGTGCCGGTAGTAGGTGAAATCATGGTTGATTTCTATCCGGAAGTAAAGGAAAAAACGGATTTTATCCAGCGCGTAGTCAAAAATGAAGAAGAGCGTTTTCACGAAACGTTAAATGACGGACTAGCTATCTTGGCAACTGTTATTAAAAAAGAAAAAGCGCAAAACAGTGATACGGTACAAGGCGAAGATGTTTTCCGTCTATATGATACGTATGGCTTCCCTGTTGAATTAACGGAAGAATACGCAGAAGATGAGAACATGAAAATCGATCATGCAGGTTTTGAACGTGAAATGGAAGCACAGCGTGAGCGTGCGCGTGCTGCTCGTCAAGATTCTAGTTCTATGCAAGTTCAAGGCGGCGTACTTGGTGAAGTAACGGTTGCAAGTGAGTTTGTGGGCTATGATAAAAATGAAGTAGAAACAGTTGTTGAAGCAATTATTGTAGACGGTAAGCTTGTTGACCGTGCTGAAGCTGGAACAGAAGCGCAAGTCATCTTAAGCCACACGCCATTCTACGCAGAAAGCGGCGGTCAAATTGCGGACCAAGGTACGATCCAAAGTGCTTCAGGAAAAGCGGAAGTAAAAGACGTTCAAAAAGCGCCAAATGGTCAAAATGTCCAAACGGTATCTGTAACAAGCGGTGAGCTTGTAAAAGGTGAAACATACATGGCAACGCTTGATGAAGAAAACCGCAGTGCGATTGTGAAAAACCATACGGCAACGCATTTATTGCATCAAGCATTAAAAGATACGTTAGGAACGCATGTTAATCAAGCGGGTTCTTTAGTAACAGCGGATCGCTTGCGCTTTGACTTCTCTCACTTTGGTCAAGTGACACAAGAAGAGATTGAGAAAATTGAACAAATCGTTAATGAAAAGATTTGGGACAGCATCTCTGTACAAATTGAAAACAAAGCAATTGACGAAGCAAAAGCGATGGGTGCAATGGCACTATTTGGTGAGAAATACGGAGATATCGTGCGCGTAGTACAAGTAGGCGACTACAGCTTAGAATTATGTGGTGGATGTCACGTACCAAATACATCTGTTATCGGTTTATTTAAAATTGTATCAGAATCTGGAATCGGTGCAGGTACTCGACGTATTGAAGCTGTAACTGGAAAAGCTGCCTATCAGTTAATGAATGATCAAGTAGGTTTACTAAAAGAAGCTGCGGCAAAAGTAAAATCCAACCCGCGCGATTTAGTAGGGCGCGTTGAAGGATTACTAGAAGAAATTCGTAATCTTCAGCGTGAAAATGATTCACTATCTACAAAGCTTGGCAATATTGAAGCTGGCAATCTTGTTGACCGCGTACAAAACATTAATGGTGTAAATGTCCTAGCAGCAAAAGTGAATGCAACGGATATGAATAACCTTCGTGCAATGGTTGATGATTTAAAACAAAAATTAGAATCTGCTGTGATCGTATTAGCTTCTCCACAAGGTGAAAAGGTAAATATTATTGCAGGTGTAACAAAAGATTTAATTGCTAAAGGCCATCATGCTGGCAAACTTGTTAAAGAAGTAGCAACGATTTGCGGCGGAGGCGGAGGCGGACGCCCTGACATGGCGCAAGCTGGAGGAAAAGACGCTAGCCAAATTGAAAAAGCACTTGGCACTGTAGAAGAATGGGTTAAATCCGTTTAATTCTCCTCTTTCTTGGTGTACAATATAAATAAGACTTAGCATAGTGCACAATGTGTTCACAAATTAAGAGAGTGAGGTGGGACCGTGAGTTCATTTGATAAAACCATGCAATTTAATTTTCAAGATGAGCCAGCTGAAACAAACGTACATGAAGTATTGTTTACGGTTTATGACGCACTGCAAGAAAAAGGCTACAACCCGATTAACCAAATCGTTGGGTATTTGTTATCAGGAGACCCTGCTTACATTCCTCGTCATAACGATGCGAGAAACACAATTCGCCAGTTAGAGCGAGACGAGCTCATTGAAGAACTTGTTAAATCTTATTTACAACAGCATCGAAAGGATTCATAAATGCGCGTATTAGGATTAGATGTAGGAACCAAAACAATTGGTGTGGCAGTTAGTGATGAAATGGGATGGACAGCGCAAGGAATTGAAACAATTAAAATTGCAGATGAGCAGATGGAGCAATCATATCCTCGTTTACAGCAGTTAATTGACGAATATTCCGTAGAGAAAATCGTAGTGGGTCTTCCTAAAAATATGAATGGTACGATTGGCCCTCGAGGCGAAGCGTGCATCGAGTTTGCTGACAACGTCAAAGAAAAACTTAACATTGAAACGATGATGTGGGACGAGCGCTTGTCAACGATGGCAGCAGAGCGAGTACTGCTGTCTGCCGACGTAAGCCGCAAGAAACGCAAAAAAGTAATCGATAAAATGGCAGCTGTTATGATTCTTCAAGGATACTTAGACAGCAAGCAATAAGAAAAGCAGCAGGCTTTGCTTAAGCTGACAAGTTATGACTTTCCCTTTTACATATTCTTTTGTACGTAAAAGGGAAGTGAAATAACTGAACAGCTTGCTTTTCGCTGAAGAAAAAGTTAAGCTAAGAGCTTACAATATAAAATGAGGTGCAAACATGAGCGTAGAAGAAAATAAAATTACAATCGTCGATGAGAATGGAAATGAGCAACTATGCGAAATTTTATTCACATTTGATTCTGATCAATATAACAAATCATATGTAATTTACTATCCAATCGGAGCAGACCAAGATGATGAAGAAGAAATTGAAATTCATGCATCTGCTTTCACACCAAGTGAAGACGGTCAAGACGGCGAGCTTCAACCGATTGAAACAGAAGAAGAGTGGGACATGGTTGAGGAAATGGTTAACACATTCCTTGACGAAGAAGGCGAATAATTATAGTGAAAAAGCTGATGACAATCGTTATCAGCTTTTTTTTACATAGCGGCCGTTCTTTTTAGATATAAAAAGGTTTTTCCTTGCATTCTTAGGGGAGATTGTATGATAATGACGAAAAATGAGATAAATTGTAGTATAATAATTCCTGCGTGTGAGAGTGCATTTTAATAAAAGAATTCATTGTTTGAACGGATGAAACTAGACTTTGGGCAGACAATAACATAAATCATGGAAAAAATTTAGGAGAGGCGATAGTTTAAGGAAGCGATACCATCTCACACCTATAGGAGATACGAATGAATCGCAATCTCATGTATCCTCTCTGTTCATACTTACAAAAAATCAAGAAGAAAAGAGGTGAAACTGGTTGTATCTTCTTTTACAGAAGTAGATTTAACCAGGAAGCTGCTTGTCGCAACAAACATTTTTACCACCTAATCGTTCAAGGAAAAAACGAGTTATTTTTATTACAATTATCGTACTTCTTTTACTTGTTGGCGGTGCATTTTTCTATGCTCAATCCCGCTTAACACCCGTGGATCGAAACAGCAATAAAAAAGTAAATGTGACCATTCCACAAGGTTCTTCCGTTCAATCGATTGGTACGGTATTGAAAAAAGAAGATTTAATTAAAAGTAAAAGTGCCTTTCGCTATTACGTGAAATTAACCCATGTATCTGGATTTCAAGCTGGAACGTATTTATTTTCTCCTTCCATGAGCTTAGGGGAAATGGTTGAAAAAATGGAAAAAGGCGAGGTTTCAAAACAACCTGATATTCGTGTCACCATTCCAGAAGGACGCCAGCTTGTCGAAATTGCTGATATCATTGCTAAAAATACAAAGTTTACAAAAGACGAAGTCATGAAAAAGCTAGACGATAAGGCATTCATCAATAAAATGAAAGAAAAGTATCCAGATTTAGTAACGGATGAAGTGATGCAAAAAGATATTAAACATCCGCTAGAAGGTTATTTATATCCCGTTACGTATGATTTTTATGATAAAAATGTGTCGTTAGATGAAATATTGGATAAAATGGTAGGGAAAACAAATAATGTATTAGGTCAGTACAGTGGGCAAATGGAAAAGAAAAAATTTAGTGCACATAAATTGTTAACCATGTCTTCTCTAATTGAAGAGGAAGCGACTGCGAAAGTCGACCGAGAAAAAATTGCCAGCGTCTTTTATAATCGCCTTGAAAAAAACATGCCTCTTCAAACGGATCCAACCGTATTATATGCCTTAGGAGAGCATAAAGACCGGGTGTTCTATAAGCATTTAGAAGTGGACTCTCCTTACAATACGTATAAAGTAAAGGGGTTGCCTCCAGGACCAATTGCCAGCTCTGGATTGATGTCAATCAAAGCTGCGTTACATCCAGCCAATACAGATTATTTATACTTCTTGGCTACACCTGAAGGAAAAGTTATTTTTACCAAAACGTTAGAAGAACATAACAAAGAAAAAGCCAAGCATATTACAGGTAAAGAAAAGCAAAATACCGAAAAATAATTGGAAATTTAAAATTGGGGAATCGCGATACTTCGCATTCCCCATCTTTTATGTTAAAATATATCGGGTTTACGTAAAAACGAAAAAAACTTATAATAGACTAGTTGTCTTACTATTTTGCAGTAATGAAACGTTATGAAAACATAATGTAAAATGTACTTCTGAGAACGGAGGAAGTGTTTTGCTTTTACAAAACGTAGAGCAGTATGTGGAAAAGCTTATTCCTAAGCGCCAGGAGCTTATTGAAGAAATGGAAGCTTATGCAGAAGAACATCACGTTCCGATTATGGAATTGATTGGTGTTGAAACGCTATTGCAAATTCTTCGTCTTCATCAGCCAAAACATATATTAGAAATTGGAACAGCGATTGCATATTCGTCTATTCGAATCACCCATGCGCTTCCAGAGGCACGAGTGGTTACGGTAGAACGAAATGAAGAGCGTTACCAAAAAGCGCAAGAGTTTATTGAACGGGCGGGAAAACAAGATAAAATTGTGTCGTTGTTTGGAGATGCACTTGAGCTTAGAGATGAAATTGAACGTCATGGTCCTTATGATGCAGTCTTTATCGATGCAGCTAAAGGTCAGTATCAGCGTTTTTTCGAACATTATGAGCCGATGCTATCTTCTAAAGGAATGATTATTTCGGATAACGTACTATTTAAAGGTCACGTAGCGACCGATTTGGCGGAAGTAGAAACACGTCGACGCCGCAGCTTAATTAAAAAAATTCAAGCATACAATACGTGGCTGATGAATCATCCCGATTATTATACAACTATTCTCCCTATTGGAGACGGAATCGCGATTAGTATTAAAAGAGGTGACCAAGAATGAAAAAACCAGAACTATTAGTGACACCAACTGCAGTTTCGGAAATCGAATCATTACTACAAGCTGGAGCAACAGCTATTATGGTTGGTGAACAGCGCTACGGTTTGCGTTTAGCAGGTGAATTCAAACGTGAAGATATCGTAGAAGCTGTAAATATTGCTCATCAGCATGATGCAAAAGTCTACGTAGCGATGAACGGATTATTTCACAATGATAAAATCGCCGAATTAAATGAATATATTTTATTCTTAAAAGAAGCAAGCGTGGATGCGATTGTATTTGGAGATCCGGCTGTATTAATGGCAGTGCGTGAAACAGCTCCAGAAATGAAGATGCACTGGAGTACTGAAACAACGGGAACAAACTGGTATTCATGTAACTACTGGGGCCGCAAAGGAGCTAAGCGTGCAGTTCTTGCTCGTGAGCTAAGCATGGATAGCATCATTGATATCAAAGAAAAAGCCGAAGTAGAAATTGAAGTTCAGGTGCATGGCATGACGTGTATGTTCCAATCGAAACGTTCACTTCTTGGCAACTACTTTGAGTATCAAGGAAAAGTCATGGAAATTGAAAATCGTAAAGTAGAAAAAGATATGTTTTTACTTGATAATGAGCGAAACAATAAGTATCCAATTTTCGAAGATGAAAATGGAACGCACATTATGAGTCCAAATGATATGTGCATTATCGATGAGCTTTCCGAAATGATTGACGCTGAAGTAGATGTATTTAAAATTGACGGCGTATTAAAGTCACCGCAATATATTTTAGAAGTAACAAAAAAATATCGTCAAGCGATTGATTTATGTGTAGATGACCGTGAAGAATACGAAAACGTTAAAGACGATTTGTTAGAAGAAATTGAAAGCTTGCAGCCAATTAACCGCCCGTTAGACACAGGGTTTTTCTTTAAAGAAACGGTATATTAAAAAGCATGCAAAGAAAGATAAACAAAGGAGGTACAAACGATGGCTGTTCAAATCGATACTGTAGTAGAAGGTAAACGAGTTATTACTAAAAAGCCTGAGTTGTTAGCTCCAGCCGGTAACCTTGAAAAATTAAAAGTTGCCGTACACTATGGAGCAGATGCTGTGTTTATCGGAGGAAAAGAGTTTGGCCTTCGTTCAAATGCAGATAACTTTACATTTGAAGAAATGGCAGAAGGTGTTCAGTTTGCAAACAAATACGGCGCACGTATTTATGTTACAACAAACATTTTTGCTCACAATGAAAATATGGACGGACTTGAAGATTATTTAATGGGATTAGAGCGCGCTGGCGTTTCTGGAATCATCGTAGCTGATCCGTTAATTATCGAAACCTGTCGACGCGTTGCACCTAAGCTTGAAGTACACTTAAGTACCCAGCAATCACTTTCAAACTGGAAAGCCGTTCAATTCTGGAAAGAAGAAGGATTAGAACGTGTTGTACTTGCTCGTGAAACGGGTGCTGAAGAAATGCGCGAAATGAAAGAAAAAGTGGATATTGAAATTGAAGCTTTTATTCACGGAGCGATGTGTATTGCTTATTCAGGCCGCTGCGTGCTAAGTAACCACATGACAGCGCGTGATTCAAACCGTGGAGGCTGCTGTCAATCATGCCGTTGGGACTATGATTTATTTAAAGTAGAAGACGGTAAAACGGAAACGCCTTTATTTGATGAGCAAGACGATCCGTTTGCAATGAGTCCAAAAGATTTAAATTTAATTCAATCTATCCCCCAAATGATTGAGCTGGGTATTGATAGCTTGAAAATTGAAGGACGTATGAAGTCGATCCACTATATTGCAACAGTGGTGAGCGTATATCGCAAAGTGATTGACGCATACTGTGCAGATCCTGAGAATTTTGTGATTCAAAAAGAATGGCTTGATGAGCTAGACAAATGTGCGAACCGCGATACGGCTCCCGCCTTTTTTGAAGGGGTTCCTGGAGTGGATGAACAAATGTTTGGCGTACACGGCAAGAAAACAAAATTTGATTTTGCTGGTTTAGTATTGAATTATGATGAAGAAACAAGCATCGTGACATTGCAACAGCGTAACTATTTTAAACCGGGAGAAGAAGTGGAATTTTTTGGTCCGGAAATTAAAAACTTTACGCAAAAAATAGATAAAATTTGGGACGAAGATGGCAATGAACTAGATGCTGCGCGTCATCCGCTGCAAATTGTGAAATTTAAAGTGGACCAACCTCTATTTTCATATAACATGATGCGAAAGGGGATTTAAATATAAAATGGGGAAAAAGCCCGTTGTAATCGGTATCGCTGGTGGATCCGGTTCTGGTAAAACAACTGTAACCAAAGCTATTTATGAGTATTTTAAAGGGCATTCTATTATGCTTCTTGAGCAAGACTATTATTATAAAGATCAAAGCGATGTACCGTTTGAACAGCGTTTGCAAACAAATTACGATCATCCTCTAGCATTTGATAATGATTTGCTGATTGAACACTTGCAAAACTTATTAAATTATGAGAGCATTGACAAACCGGTATATGATTACGCAATTCATACGCGCTCTGAGAAGGTAATTAAAGAAGAACCAAAAGATGTTATTATCTTAGAAGGTATTCTTGTACTAGAAGATCAGCGCTTGCGTAATTTAATGGATATCAAGCTATACGTAGATACAGATGCGGATCTTCGTATCATTCGTCGTATGCTTCGTGATATTAAAGAACGAGAGCGTACGCTTGAGTCAGTTGTTGATCAATACGTATCTGTCGTTCGCCCGATGCATAATCAGTTTGTTGAACCAACAAAACGCTATGCAGATATTATCATTCCTGAAGGCGGTCAAAACCACGTAGCGATTGACTTGATGGTCACTAAAATTCAAACAATTCTTGAACAAAATGCCATTTTATAATAACATAGCATAGATGCAGGAATTTTTTTGAAGACAATGCAGACATATTCTGCTAACTAAACACAAACATTATAAAGAATAGAGAAACGAGCAGCTTCTATTTTGAAGCTGTCATTTCTCTATTAACTGATTTTTCCACAGAGTGGAAAATTTTTTGTACATACAGAAATCGACTGTATACACTAGAGATTTTGAGTTCAAGAAGGAGTGAAGGGATTATGGCACAAGAAAAAGTATTTCCAATGACAGAAGAAGGAAAGCTAAAGCTAGAGCAAGAGCTAGAATATTTAAAAACAGTAAAACGTAAAGAAGTTGTAGAGCGTATCAAGATCGCCCGCAGTTTTGGAGATTTATCGGAGAACTCTGAGTACGATTCTGCAAAAGACGAGCAGGCTTTCGTGGAAGGACGTATTACAACGCTTGAGAATATGATTCGCAATGCGAAAATTATTGAAGAAGATGTAGAAAATTCTTCTATCGTATCATTAGGTAAATCTGTAACATTTGTAGAGTTGCCAGATGGTGACGAAGAAACGTATACAATTGTAGGTAGTGCAGAAGCAGATCCATTTGAAGGGAAAATTTCAAATGATTCGCCAATTGCTAAAAGTCTAATGGGCAAACAAATTGGAGATCAAGTAACTGTTCAAACTCCTGGTGGAGATATGTCAGTGAAAATTGTATCTGTTAAGTAAAACATATGGTTGGAAGCGTTCTACTGAATGCTCGTAAGTAAAAAAGCTGACACTCGTCAGCTTTTTTTATATGATTTAAAAAAACGGAGAGAATAGAAAAGATATGTAGGAAAGGAAAGATGAAGATGAAAGATATCGATTTTACTAAAACAGCGCTTGTTTTAATTGATTTACAAAAAGGGATTGTTCCAATTGGAGGAGACGAAATTGTAGAAAAATCTGTTCAGCTTGTGAATCGTTTCCGCGAACAAAATGGATTTATTAGCTTTGTACGAGTAGATTTTCAAGATGGAAAAGATGCGTTGACGCCAGAAACGGATCAAAAGCCATCTGCTCCTCAAGAAAGACCTGCAGACTGGGCAGAATTCGATCCAAGACTTAATGTTCAAGAGACTGATTACATTGTGACAAAACGTCAGTGGGGAGCCTTTTTTGGGACAGATTTAGACCTTCAGCTTCGCCGAAGAGGAATTGATACAATTGTCCTTTGCGGAATTGCAACAAATATTGGTGTGGAAAGCACAGCTCGTGAAGCATTTCAGTATGGATATAACCAAATTTTTATCACGGATGCCATGGCGACATTTACAAAAGAAGAGCATGAAGCCACTCTTTCTTACATCTTTCCGAAAATAGGAAAGCTACGAACAACTCAACAATTTTTAACGGAAAATGAATAATAAAAACTTGCTGAATCAGCAAGTTTTTTTATGGAATGAAAAAAAGAATGAATATTTCTTAAGATAATGGTTTTAAAAGTAATGGCAACGTCGACACTTGTAAAGAGTGAGGTGTAGTCATGAAAATAATTCACAAGCGAATTTATATTACTCTTATTTTTATTTTATTATTAATTAGTGGACTGGGAGCACGGCTTGTTCAACTCCAGCTTGTCAGCACGGAATCTTTTACTGATAAAAATATTAACTTAATTGAAGGAAGCGTAAAACAGCGTACGCAGGAAATGGTGGTAGACGACGGGCGAGGGAAATTCGAAGATAAAAATGGACAGTCTTTAACATCTATCACGCATAATCGCTTAGTTCTATTTCCGTTTTTAGAAAAAATGAAGTGGCCCGTTCAGCAAATAAGCGAAATTGTGGGAATGCAACCACAGGAATTAACGAACAGACTAGCGAATGCTAAAACACCGGTTGTTATTACAAAAGAATTATCCCATGCACAAGTCGAAAAAATAAATGCATTAAAGGTACCTGGCGTGTTTGGAATTCCTCTAAAAGATGAGCGTCCAGTTCCTCTTGCTGAACATTTAATCGGACTAGAAGCACAAAGCAAACAAATAATTGAAGAGAAGTACAGTGATAAATTGAGAAATGGAGCTATTAAATCAACTACGCCTGTAGGTATCTCAGGGATGCAGAGGGCTTTTGACGAGTTTTTGCTGCCTGAACAAGAGTCTAAGCTCCTTTATCATGTTGATCGACTAGGTGGGCCTATGTTTGGCATCGATGTAAAATATACGGGCACAGCTAACCCTTATTATCCAGTCAGTGTGCGTACGACGCTTGATTTGTCTGCTCAGGAGCTAGTGGAGAATACATTGAATCATTATAAGTTAAAAGACGGAGGAGCCGTCTTAATTGATATAAAAAGCAATAAAGTAATTGCGATGGCCAGCAGGCCTTCAATTAATAAGAAAGATCCATTTAAAAAGCAAAACGGTTCAGACAGCGTAGAAAATCGTTTGCTGACGCCGCAAACTCCTGGATCTATATTTAAAACCGTAACAGCAGCTGCAGCGCTTGAACAAAATAAAATTCAGCCTTCTTTTACCTATAACTGCGATAAAAGTATTTATGGCAATAATGTAGAAGAAGATCATCAAAAAGGGCAGCTGACGTTTGAAGAAAGCTTTGCGCAAAGTTGTAATGCAACGTTTGCCCAGCTAGCAAAAGAAATGATAATATCTAATCCGGATATCATTGAACAATATGCTGATAAGTTAGGGCTTCTTCAGCCTGTAGGATGGACGGGTGATGTGTTTCACTTTGAACATTTTAAGCAGTTTTTAGGAGAAAAATCGGGAAGAGTTTGGACAAATGATAGAGAAAAAAAAGTACCAAATGCTGTAGCGCAAACAGCAATTGGACAGCTTGACGTAAAAGTGACTCCGCTTGCAGTAGCAAATATGATGGCGACAATTGCACGGGGAGGAGAAAAGAAGCAGGTAAAAGCGGTAGATGCGCTGGACTATAAAAACAATACGTCACTGTATACGTTTAAAGAGCATGAGCTAAAAGGAGATACGATTAATGAAGCCACAGCTGCTTCTATGCAGCAGCTTTTAAAAGGCGTCGTACAGAGCGAAAAAGGAACAGGAAGAAGATTTCAAACGCTTCCTTATGAAGTGGCAGGAAAGTCAGGAACTGCTGAAATCAATGTGAAGGCCGATATCGTCAATAAATGGTTTGCGGGTTACTTTCCGGCAGATGATCCAAAATACGCAATGGTAGTAGTGGATTTAAATACAAAAAGTGCGATATCTCCCACAAACAGCGTATTTTATGATATTGTTAAAGGGATGTATGACTTAAATACACGTTAAAACAAGAAGAATTTGTAAAAAATATTACAAATATACTTCAAATAAATTTTGATGCTTCATGTATAAGAAAACACATGTTAGAATAAAGCATTATAAAAGTTGGAGGAAATTGTAGCAATGAATAACAATCGTTCTTCAAGACACGAAAACAAAGAAAAAAAAGTAAACCGATTATATAATCTGTTAATTGCTGTCGTAGCGGTTTTAATTGTATTTGTCGGTGGTACGATGATTCTTGGAAACAAGGATAAATCGGATAACCAAGCGGAAACAACTCAAAACAATCCGCAAACAAATGACCAAAAAACGGACAAGACGGCTAAAAAAGACGATGATTCTTCGAAAGATGATCAAGCAACAGAGGATCAAGCAACGGACGATCAAAGCTCTGAAGATGACCAAAGCTCTGAAGATGATCAAGCAACAGATGAAGAATCAAACGACTCAGATTCACAGGCTGAAGTAGAGAAAAATCCAGAGCCTGGCGTGGCAGAACGCAAGGTAGATCCTTCATGGGATTCAGTAGGTACATCACAAGATGCTCCTGCAGCAACATATAAAAAAGGATCAACGGATTGGAACGAAATGCTAAAAGCTGTAGGCGAAGGGTCAGGCATTAGCCCAAGCAATATGACCGTATGGCGTCTAGGTAATAACGGTGGCGTAGGTAAAGCTGTAGCTACGGTTAGTCCTAAAGGCAGCTCATCAACAAAATACCGCGTTCAAATTGAATGGGTAGATGGAGAAGGCTGGAAGCCCGCAGTAGTGGATAAGCTTCAATAAAAAAAGCAGCGCGCTAGCGCTGCTTTTTTATTTTGAAATGAACAACTGCAGAGTACAGTTTTTTACCTTGTTCATAGTCCACAGACATTTGATGAGATACGCTATGTACCTCAAGTAAAATCGCCTTATTTTGATCAATTTTTTCAGCAATTTGTTTTTCAAGCATTTTAACATCAGGCGCTTCAAAAAATTCTATTTTATCTTCAATCATTTCAAATTCAAAATTCATCTTACGGCCTCCTTACCTCATTACTATAGTATAGCAAATAGAAAGTTAAAAGCTTAAAATCTTTGTAAATGAAGAACAAACGATGACTAAAAACATACTATATCCATAAGAATTATTAGTTATGAGGAGGCGTTTTTTATGGGGCTAGAGTTTTTAGATATCTTTGAAAAGTGGGCGAATGAGTATGATGCATCGGTAAGCGGGAAAGATGAACAGTATAGAGAAGTGTTTCGCAATTATAATGAAATCTTAGAATATGTAGCAGACCGTTCAATAGGGCATGTGATAGAATTTGGAACAGGCACTGGAAACTTAACAAAAAAACTTTTAGAAAAAGAACTTACGGTAGTAGGAATTGAGCCGTCAGTGCCAATGAGACAATTGGCACACCAGAAATTAGGAGCAGATGTTTTAGTCACACCGGGAGACTTTTTACAGTTTGATACATCGTTGTTTCCAGCAGAGAGCTTAGTTAGTACGTATGCATTTCATCATTTAACAGATAAAGAAAAAGAAGAAGCTGTGATAAACTATGGAAAGTTACTTCAAACCGGTGGTAAAATAGTGTTTGCCGATACAATGTTTGAAACAGCGGATTCATTTGCTGATACCATTGTTCAGGCAAAACAAAAAGGGTATACGCAACTAGCAGAAGATCTAGAGAGGGAATACTATACAACGATCCCTGTCTTAAAGCAAATCTTTGAAAGCAATGGTTTTCACATAACCTTTACACAATTTAATCACTTTGTGTGGGTATTGGAGGCAACGAAACAATAGTAGAAAGAGGTTTTAAAATGAAAGTAGCAATCATTGGAGCAATGGAAGAAGAAGTGACGATTTTACGCGATAAAATTGAGAATCGTCAAGAAACAGTAATCGCAGGATGTGAATACTCAACAGGAACAATCAGCGGCGTGGAGGTTGTATTATTAAAATCAGGTATTGGAAAAGTAAATGCGGCGTTATCTACAGCCATCTTACTAGAGAAGTTCAAACCTGATTACGTTATTAACACAGGATCAGCAGGCGGTTTCCATCCAGAGTTAAACGTAGGGGACGCGGTTATTTCAACAGAAGTTCGTCATCATGATGTAGATGTAACGGTATTCAACTATGAATACGGTCAAGTGCCAAACTTGCCTGCAGCTTTTAAAGCAGATGAAAAACTAGTTCGCCTTGCTGAAGAAAGCGCTCTTGAAGTAACGGATATGAAAATTGTAAAAGGATTAATTGCTACAGGAGATTCGTTCATGAACGATCCTGTGCGCGTAGAGTTTGTTCGCTCTAAGTTTCCAGACCTTTATGCAGCTGAAATGGAAGCAGCGGCTGTTGCTCAAGTATGCTATCAATTTGGCGTACCGTTTGTTATTCTTCGTGCTCTTTCTGACATCGCCGGCAAAGAATCAAATGTTTCTTTTGAGCAATTTTTAGAAAAAGCAGCTGTTAATTCAACGAAATTAGTATTGAATTTTATTACAAAATTAAAATAAGCTGTTCATAAAATATAGAGTTTGTTTTCGTCTACACTCTGCATCGTTTGTCATAACATGGGGTGTAGACTATATTTTTATCTTAATTCCTACTTTATTTATAGGTTAAGTTATATTATTTCGATAGCGAGGTGTTCAAGATTATGAAGGTAGTCAAAAACGTTCATGAATTGATTGGAAACACACCTATGATTGAGATTACACAATTTGATTTACCTAGGGAAATCAGGATATTTGCCAAGCTGGAATATGTTAATCCAGGAGGAAGTGTAAAAGATCGTTTAGGAAAAGAACTGCTGCAAGAAGCTCTTGGCTCTGGAAGACTGAAGCGAGGCGGAACGCTGGTTGAGCCTACTGCTGGGAATACGGGGATCGGGCTGGCTTTAGCTGCTCTTCAGTACGAAATAAACGTCATACTATGTGTTCCAGAAAAATTCAGTATTGAAAAACAGCAGCTTATGAAGGCTTTGGGGGCAACGGTGGTTCAAACGCCTACTGAAGCTGGTATGAAAGGTGCTATAAACAAAGCTCAAGAGCTGCTGCGTGAAATCCCTGGTTCTTATTGTCCTCAACAGTTTGCTAATCCGGCCAACCCTATGACTTATTATAAAACCTTAGGGCCAGAAATATATGAACAGCTTGATGGAAAAGTTGACGTGTTTGTAGCTGGAGCAGGTACAGGGGGGACATTTATGGGTACAGCGAAATTTTTGAAAGAAAAAAATCCTTCTCTAAAAACAGTCATCGTGGAGCCAGAAGGTTCAATTTTAAACGGGGGGAAATCCGGTCCTCACTTAACTGAAGGAATTGGAATGGAGTTCATCCCTGATTATATGGAGCGATCTTATTTTAATGCTATTCATACTGTTGAAGATGTTTATGCTTTTCAAAGAGTGAAGGAGCTGGCTTTAAAAGAGGGGTTACTAGTAGGTAGCTCTTCAGGAGCAGCCTTTGAAGCAGCCCTGATTGAAGCAAAAAATGCAGAAAAAGGGGCTCATATCGTCACGATTTTTCCGGATAGCAGTGAACGGTACTTAAGTAAAAATATTTACAGTGGAGGAAGATAAGATGAAACGTAAAACACAGTTGATTCATGGTGGAATTGTTGGCGATGAACAGACGGGTGCTGTCTCTGTTCCTATTTATCAAGTGAGTACTTATAAACAAGAGGGAGCGGGAAAACATACGGGATATGAGTATTCGAGAACCGGTAACCCTACACGTCATGCCCTAGAAGAACTTATCAAAGAAATTGAAGGAGGATATGCTGGGTTTGCGTTTGGATCTGGTATGGCCGCTACTACTGCCGTGTTCATGCTGTTTAACAGCGGAGATCATGTGTTAATTACAGATGACGTATACGGAGGAACGTATCGAGTGATCACAAAGGTACTAAGCCGTATCGGCATTGAGGCTACTTTTATTGATACAAGCGATATCCAAAATATCGAGAAAGAAATTCGCCCTAACACAAAAGCCATTTTTATTGAAACTCCAACGAATCCTCTTCTAAAAATTACTGACTTGCAGCATGCTTCTTCAGTAGCTAAACAACACCATTTACTTACCATCGTTGACAACACATTCAGTACGCCGTATTGGCAAAATCCTATCGAAAAAGGCGCAGATATTGTTCTGCACAGTGCAACTAAGTATTTAGGGGGACACAGTGACGTTGTAGCAGGGCTAGCAGTGGTGAATTCGCCTAAATTAGCTGAAGACCTTCATTTTATCCAAAATGCGACTGGAGGCATTTTAGGACCTCAGGATTCTTGGCTTTTAATGAGAGGGATTAAAACATTAGGAATACGAATGGAAGAACATGAATTCAACACGGGGAAAATAGTAGAATTTTTACTTGCCCACCCTGCTGTGGCAAAAGTATATTATCCAGGATTAAAAACCCACCCAAACCACCTCATTGCTAAAAAGCAAGCAAGAGGTTTTGGGGGAATGGTTTCGTTTGATGTGGGAAGCGAAGAGAAAGCGGAAGAAGTACTGAGCAAAGTGAAGTATTTTACATTAGCAGAAAGTTTAGGAGCCATCGAAAGCCTCATTTCCATTCCTTCTAAAATGACTCATGCTTCTATACCGAGCGACCGACGTAAAGAGCTAGGAATTACAGATGGATTAATTCGTATTTCTGTAGGTCTTGAAGATGTAGAAGATTTAATTGAAGACTTAGAAAGAGCATTGGAATAAAGGTGGTAAAAATAGGATTTTTATAGACCTATAGATCTATGATAGAGTAGAGTTATAACATTCTACTGAGAAGGTGATTGTATGAAAGCTCAACACATCAAAGCAAAAATTGAAGATTACAGCCGCTTTATTTACGTCCTTCTAGCCGTAAGTACATTCTTGTATATTGGTGTTATGATTGGCCAAGGTGAAAAAAGTGATATGCAGCTTGGAATAATGGAAGCGATCGTTATTCTTTTTACCGCCCTTGCTTTTTATTTTAGTTATCAAACTAAAAAACTAAAAAAAGAATTAATGAAAGAAAAAGAATAATAGATACAAAAAGGCGATGATCCATCGTCTTTTTTTTATGAGGGTTAAAAAAATAAAAAAATTCCCTATTTTTCAAAAAAACAGTTTACTTTTTATAAGTTCGTGGATATAATTACCATTGTAAGGAAAATACTTTATTAAAAGGAGGTCGAGTCATATGTTAAGACGTTTATCAGGTATGGATCATTCAGTTTGGGCTATGTTCAAAAATCGTCTATATATGTATACTATTCGGCCGTGTTCCTGCATCAAGTAACTTTCTTACCTTGATCGTTAAAACACGTTAATTCACCACAGGTGCGAATAGTAGCCCTGTGGTTTTTATTGTCTTTCAGCCACAGGATGCTTATGCATAACTGTGGTTTTTTTTGTATAAGGAGGTGATTGGAATGACACTGAATATTTTCTTTTTAACTATTACCATAAAGTCCCGTCAATACTCAGAGGAAGAAATTAAGCATGAACAGTATGTAAGACAATTAGAAGAAGAAATAAAAGACCGCAAGTATGAATTTTATCGTCATTTCTAATTTAAATAGTGGAAAGGAGTGGATGAATGATGATTAATCAAAAAGGATATATCGTTGTATGGCTGCTTGTGGAGAAAGATTCCACCTAAATGACTAGTAGGGGGAGTAATGATGTGTTTGCTGCGGATTATCATTTGGAAATTATTTTAAAAAAAGAGCGGAAAGAAGGATTAATTCTCCTTCTTTCCGCTCTTTTTTTTCTCTTTTTCGGCTCTGTAAAATTCGTGAAACATTTTCATCAGCGCTCGCTTTTCAATTCGCGAAACATAACTTCTTGAAATATTTAACTCCTTTGCAATTTCTCGCTGGGTTTTTTCATCCTGCAAATCCAAACCGAAGCGGCCAACAATTACTTCTTTTTCTCGATCATCGAGGATATCGATGTATTCTTTTATTTTTTCTAATTCCATATTTAGTTGAATCATATCAATTACATCGTCTGATTCTGATTTTAATACATCAATCAAACTGATTTCATTTCCTTCTTTATCCTGGCCAATTGGATCATGCAGCGACACATCTTTTTTTGTTTTTTTGAGCGCTCGCAAGTGCATCAATATTTCATTTTCAATACAGCGTGCGGCATAAGTAGCTAATTTTGTTCCTTTTCCTTGCGAATAACTTTCGATTGCTTTAATTAAACCGATTGTCCCAATTGAAATTAAATCTTCCGCATCCTCTCCCGTGTTTTCAAACTTTTTAACAATATGCGCAACGAGTCGGAGATTGTGTTCAATAAGAAGGTTTCGCGCTTCTTGATCTCCTTGTTCCATTAAAGATAAATATCTCTTTTCTTCAGCAGCAGACAAGGGTTGAGGAAAAGCATTGTTTTTTACGTAGGAAACAAGGAAAACCAATTCTTTAAAGAAATAGCCTAGTGCGGTAAATAATGCAGACATCTCTTCACCTCCATAAGGGGATATCAACCTGTGAGAGACTAACATTACACTATATGTAAAAAGAAGGATGTCTTTGCCTGTACGTTTAAAATTCCCCCCAGGGACAAGAGAGTTTGAAAAAGTCCACAGATTTTTCTTTAGAGATAGTTACCAGCCTATACAGAGAAAAAGTATGTACATACGCTAGTAGTAGTTCATAGTGTAAGGAGGGAGAGTATGTACGGTTACGGAGGCTGCTGTTATCCTAATTATCCAGCTTACCCATGCGGAGGAGGGTTCGGCTGGGGACTTGGATTGTTGATTGTTCTATTTGTTCTGTTATTAATTTTCGGAAGCTTCTATTGGTTTTTTAGCTGCTGGTGTTAAAAAAAACTCATGCATGTGCATGAGTTTTTTTAGATGACATATCCTACCGAATAGAACCATTCATTTTT
Organism: Priestia sp. FSL R5-0597; assembly: GCF_038006305.1. Classification (NCBI taxonomy): domain Bacteria; kingdom Bacillati; phylum Bacillota; class Bacilli; order Caryophanales; family Bacillaceae; genus Priestia; species Priestia sp. FSL R5-0597. The sequence goes on along the minus strand of NZ_JBBOUZ010000001.1, from coordinate 4,379,565 downwards.
AAGAATTCTTAAGGAATTTTCGCTTTGTTTCTTAAAGAAGATGATTTATTCTATAATTAAGAAAAGAAGCAAGATGATAATATTCCTTTGTAAAAGTAAATGGAGCTCTATACTTTTTTTAGCTTGAACGTACTAATCATCAAGCAAGCGAGTACGATAATTAAAAACATATAAAAGTGTGAAGGCAAATAAGGGACGCCCAAGTAGCTAAGAGTTAATAAACAACCTGCTGCGGTAATAGGGAGCCCTGTAAAATACCCAGTATTTTCTGTGATGTTAAAGCGGGCAAGACGAAGTGCTCCGCAAGCAATGTAACAGATGGTAACAATTGAACCTGCAGCACCAAAGTGAGATAAAATACTTTGATAAAGTAGTAGAGCTGGAGCGATGCCAAATGATATAATATCGCACATGGAGTCCAGTTGTTTTCCAAGTTCAGATTCAATTTGCAGCTTTCTGGCTACCATGCCGTCGAATCGGTCTGCTAACGCTGCTAAAAAAATTAGTAATAAACTTAAGTTCAATTCATTTTTCATGACAAATAAAATAGCAAAGCTTCCTAAACTTAAATTAACAATCGTTAAGGAGTTTGCCGCTTGGGATCTCAGCTTTTTAATTGTATGATCTAGATAGTCTAATAAAAACAATTTCCTCACTCCTTTAAAGGATGGAATGAACTAAAGGTAAAAAATAATGGTAATTTCATTGTAGACGCAAACCTTATTCTAGTAAAGAACTATTCAGTATGTGGAGGTAAAATTATTGTTGCAGCACCTGTATCGAACGTTTATTGAGCTTACGAATCACCAGGGATCATCGAAGCTCATTCGAAAATTCACTTTCTCTAAATGGAGTCGGTTTATTATACCCTCCTATACAAAAGTTTTTAAAGTAAATAAAGAAGAAATGGACAAGCCTCTGCATCATTATCAAAACTTACACGAGCTATTTATTCGTCGTTTGAAGCCTTCTGCCCGTCCGGTCGATCAGCAGAAAGACAGCGTTGTCAGTCCTGTAGATGCAAAGATAGAAGCATATGGAGTCATTACGCCTCAAAAAGAAATGATTGTAAAAAACAAACCTTATTCTATACAGGAAATGGTTTCAAATGATCTCATTCTTGAAAAATATATAGAAGGACAGTTTATCATCCTCTATCTTAGTCCAAAAGACTATCATCGCATTCACAGTCCTCTTAAAGCACAAGTAGGGAATACGTGGACCGTTGGACAAAAGTCTTATCCAGTAAATTCATTAGGAATCAAGTATGGGAAAGAACCGCTTGTGAAAAATTTCCGGAAGCTCACGGAGTTAACATTTGAAAATGGTCACATGCTGATGGTAAAAGTAGGAGCCATGTTTATAAACAGCATTGAAGCGGTTTCTAAAAAAGAAGTAGTCGAAAAAGGGGAAGAAATGGCTTACTTCACGTTTGGCTCGACTGTCATTTTATTATTTGAGAAGAACTCAATCACTTTTGATTCTAACGTCCACTCAGGTTCTTACGTAAAATGTGGAGAACCAATTGCTCATTTGAAAAAATAGAGCCTATATAATAAAAGAGTAGATAGATAAATGAAGATGCAGCTTTCTTTTATTAAGAAGGCTCTTTTATTCGTTAAGAAGGAATTTGTATGCTAATCTTTAATGATCTTCTTTCAATTTCCTCTTCAATTAATTTTATAAAATCAGGGCTTAATTGCAGTTCGGTTGCTTTGCTGTATGACTCAATAAGCAGCTCATCTGATAATTTTCTCATAAGATTGCCGCCACCTCCTACTAAAATAAATATCCTAAAAAGTTATATTTAAATGCTAATAAATTCCTTATTTATAATCTAACATGAATCAAATAAAGGAACAATCGTTCTGTTATCCACAGCTTTCGGTGGATAAAATGTGGGTATGTTGTTTATAATTACCATTAATTGCTGAACTATAACAGAGGATAATGTGTATAACCTTATCCACATAGTTGGGGTTATCATTTTTTGTCGAAAACTTTTAACAGAATTTGTTTACCACTTACCCTATTTGATAAGTAATAAACGTTTTCTGCACTATTTTTTATTTTAAGTTTGCAGTGGGTAAATATATCGTAAGCTCACGAACAAATGGAGGTTTACTGCCTTTTGTCAATAACTTTCTGTATAAAGTTAAAGCATTCACAAGGCATATCCTTTATACTAAGAAAAGACCTGTTTTTGAAGAGAATAAAATTTTAGGTTGGAAAATAACAAGAAGTCGTTATAATGATAGACGGCGTTAATTTTAGTATGTAACTATATATTCGAGGTGCATGATACGTGTTGAAACTTTTTTTACCAAATGAACATGTGAAAAACGTGTTTCAAATTAAGCCAGACGATTTGAAAGAGCGCGGGATAAAAGGAATTATTACCGACTTAGATAACACGTTGGTGGAATGGGATCGCCCTGATGCCACTCCGGAATTAATTGAGTGGTTTCAGTTAATGAAAGATAGTGGAATTAAAATTACGATTGTATCGAATAATGTGGAGAAACGAGTCAAGCTGTTTTCAGATCCAGTTGGACTTCCATTTGTATATAAAGCACGCAAACCGATGCGTAAAGCATTTAGAAGAGCTCTTCGTGATATGGAGCTGCAAAAAGATGAGGTTGTGGTCATTGGCGACCAGCTTTTAACGGATGTATTAGGAGGAAATCGCCTAGGCGTATATACGGTTTTGGTTGTACCAGTTGCGCAAACAGATGGATTTGTAACGAAATTTAACCGTAAAATGGAACGAAGAATTTTAGGTTGGATGAAACGAAAAGGTATGATTAACTGGGAGGATTAAAACGTGAGTGAAGAAAAAATACAGTGCGTAGGATGCGGAGTGGAGATTCAAACAGAACGACCGAATGAACTTGGCTACGCTCCAAAATCAGCATTAGAAAAAGAAGCTATTATTTGCCAGCGATGCTTTCGCTTGAAGCATTATAATGAAGTACAAGATGTTTCCTTAACAGACGATGATTTTTTAAAAATCTTAAATGGAATTGGTCAAACGGACGGTTTGGTTGTAAAAGTTGTAGATATCTTTGACTTTAACGGCAGCTGGTTACCTGGTTTGCATCGATTTGTTGGAAATAATAAGGTTCTTTTAGTGGGAAATAAAGCAGATTTATTGCCGAAGTCTATAAAGAAAAATAAACTAATTCATTGGATGAAGCGAGAAGCGAAAGAGCTTGGCCTAAAATCAGTGGATGTGTTCCTCATGAGCGCGCAAAAAGGACAAGGAATTCGAGAAATTGCCGAAGCCATTGAACATTATCGCGAAGGTAAAGATGTATATGTTGTTGGATGTACAAACGTTGGTAAATCGACATTTATTAATGCCATTATTAAAGAAGTAACGGGAGAAAAAGATATTATTACTACGTCTCAATATCCGGGCACAACGCTTGATATGATTGATATCCCGCTTGATAACGGCGCGTCTTTATATGATACGCCTGGCATTATTAATCATCATCAAATGGCTCACTATGTAGATAAACGAGACTTAAAGTTAATTTCTCCTAAAAAAGAAATAAAGCCGAAGGTTTATCAGCTAAACGAAGGGCAAACGTTATACTTTGGAGGACTGGCGCGCTTAGATTATGTACAGGGAGGCCGCAAGTCGTTAACATGTTATGTATCGAATGATTTGCATATCCATCGTACAAAGCTTGAAAAAGCAGATGAGTTGTATGAAAAGCAAGCAGGTGAACTGCTTCAGCCGCCGCGCCCAGAGCAAATGAGTGAGTTTCCTGAACTTGTTGCACATGAATTTACAATCAAAAATGAAAAGACGGATATTGTTTTTTCAGGGCTTGGCTGGGTGACGGTTAATGAGTCAGGTTCAAAAGTTGTGGCGCATGCACCAAAAGGAGTCGGCGTATTTGTGCGCGATTCTTTAATTTAAACAAAAAGGGGAAAAAATCTTGAGTACATTATATGGGCTAGTTGGTTATCCGCTTGGGCATTCACTATCGCCATTGATGCAAAATGATGCCTTTAAACGTCTGAACATGGATGCGCATTATGAGGCTTTTCCAATTGAACCTGTTCATTTTGAGTCAGCTATTGGAGAGCTAAAAGATAAAAACATTCAAGGATTTAATGTCACGATTCCGTATAAAGTTGATATTATGAATCATTTGGATGAAGTCGATTCATTAGCAAAGGCAATTGGCGCTGTAAATACAGTTGTTAATCAAGATGGCCGTTATATTGGATACAATACCGACGGAGAGGGGTATGTGACTTCTTTACTCAAAGCAGTAGAAGGCGGCTTATCCCAAAAAAGAATTTTAATTATTGGAGCTGGAGGAGCTGCGAAAGCTATTTTTTATACAATTGCAGCTCAGCACGCTCCCGATGTAATTGCGATATGCAATCGTACCGTCGAAAAAGCAGCTGTACTAGCTAACGAGCTGCCTTTTTCGACGAAAACGGCGGCGATGTCTATTTCTGATGCGGAAAAACAACTAGATACATTCGATATTATTATTAATACCACTTCGGTGGGGATGTATCCTAACGTTGATGAGCTGCCTTTAGCACTTACTTTATTGCAAAAAGAAGCGGTAGTCAGCGATATTATTTACAACCCTTTAAAAACAAAGCTTTTGAAAGAGGCTGAAGCAAAAGGGGCAGGCACTCATAACGGTGTCGGTATGTTTGTACTGCAAGGTGCACTTGCATTTGAAAAATGGACGAAGGTCCGTCCTGACGAAGAGGCAATGGAACACATTGTTCTTTCAACACTAACTAAGAGATAAGATACAACGGAGGTTTTTATGTTAACAGGTAAACAAAAACGTTTTTTACGTTCAAAAGCACATCATTTAAATCCAATTTTCCAAGTAGGAAAAGGTGGAGTCAATGAAAATATGATTGGTCAAATTGCTGATGCATTAGAAGCAAGAGAATTATTAAAAGTAAGCATTCTGCAAAACTGTGACGAAGATCGTGACACGGTTGCTGCTCGATTAACAAAAGGAACAAAAGCAGAGCTTGTACAAGTGATTGGAAATACAATTGTGTTATATAAAGAATCACGTGAAAATAAGCAGTTAATGCTTCCAAAAGTGAAATGAAATAGAGCGGGGAAACCCGCTCTATTTAAAAATGAAGTAAATTAAAGGAGTCGGGGATTGTTGAAGAGTATTGGAATTTTAGGTGGAACGTTCAATCCGCCTCATTTGGGGCATTTAATGATGGCAAATGAGGTTTTGCATGCCTTGAAATTAGATGAGATATGGTTCATGCCGTCATATATTCCACCTCATAAAACAATCAAAGAGCCTATTGAGCCATATCATCGTTTACAAATGCTAAAGCTAGCTATTGAAGAACATGATCAATTCACCCTGCAGCCGATTGAATTTGAGCGCAAAGAGCCTTCATATACATATGATACGATGAGAATACTAACAGAGAAATATCCAACGTATCAGTTTCATTTCATCATTGGTGCTGATATGGTAGAATATTTGCCGAAGTGGTATGAAATTGATGAATTAGTCAATTTGGTTACATTTGTAGGTGTAAAGCGCCCGGGGTATACCATTACGTCCCCTTACCCGATAAAAGAAGTAGAAGTTCCGCAGTTTGATGTCTCCTCTTCCTTTATTCGCGAACGAGTAGTAAAGAAAGAAACCATTCGTTATTTTATACCTGCTGGTGTTAAACAATATATCGAGGAGAATCAATTATATGAATCGAACTGAGGCATTAGAAATCGTAAAGAAACAGTTAACAGAACGTCGTTATATTCATACTGTCGGGGTAATGGAAACAGCAATTGAATTAGCTAAACGTTTTGAAGCAGACGAAAAAAAAGCAGAACTGGCTGCTATTTTTCATGACTATGCCAAGTTTCGTCCAAAGGAAGAGATGAAGCAAATTATTATTGATCAAAACATGAACCCTTCTTTATTGGAATACAATACCGAATTATGGCATGCTCCAGTAGGCGCGTTTTTAGTGGGAAATGAAGTAGGGATTACGGATAAGGAAGTATTGGATGCAATTGCTTACCATACATCCGGAAGACCTGGCATGACGTTACTTGAAAAAATTGTGTACGTTGCTGATTATATTGAACCTGGAAGGAGATTTCCAGGTGTTGATGAAGTGCGGGAGTTAGCTAAAACCGACTTAAATGCAGCACTTATTCAATCATTAAAGAATACTATTTCTTTTTTAATGACCAAACATCAGGCCGTTTATCCCGATACGATGATGACATATAATGATTTAATCTTAGGAGGTCAAACACATGACAGAACGTGAATTGCTATCTCTTGTTGTAGAAGCAGCCGATGATAAAAAAGCAATCGATATCGTAGCGTTAAATATGGAAGGAATCTCACTTGTGGCAGATTATTTTGTTATTTGTCACGGTAACTCAGATAAACAAGTGCAGGCAATTGCTCGTGAAATTAAAGAAAAAGCACACGAACAAGGCATTTCTGTGAAGCGTTTAGAAGGGTTTGAGCAGGCTAAGTGGGTGCTTGTTGATCTTGGAGATGTTGTGGTTCACATTTTCCATAAAGATGAGCGCGGATATTATAACTTAGAACGCTTATGGGGAGATGCACCATTTGTAAGTTCAGAAGAGCTACAGCTATGAGCAGGTACGGAGAATTTGCCTACGTATATGATCAGCTAATGGCAGACGTTCCGTATGACGATTGGGCTGAATTTTTTAATCAGCAGGTGGCAAAAGCAAAAACAAAGCCTAACAGTATATTAGACCTTGCCTGCGGCACGGGAGAACTCTCCGTTCGATTTGCAAAAGAAGGTTTCTCCGTAGTCGGCGTTGATTTGTCTGATGATATGCTTATGGTAGCTCAAGAGAAGGCAGCAGAAGCAGGGGTAACGCTATCTCTTTTTCAGCAAAACATGGCGGAACTTGAGTTATTGAAAGAGTTTGATTGTGTAGTAATCTTTTGTGATTCTTTGAACTATTTGCAAAGTGATAAAGAAGTTCAAGAAACCATTCAACGTGTATATAAACACTTAAAACCAGGTGGGCTCTTTATATTTGATGTTCATTCAGTGCACAAGATGAAGGACGTATTTGGAAATCAATCTTTTTCTTATGTAGATGAAGACGTGTCATATATTTGGAACTGCACCTATGACGATACAGACATGCGTGTAGAGCATGATATTACGTTTTTTGCTTATGATGAAGAAATCGATGCATATCATCGCTTTGATGAGGTGCATGCTCAGCGCACTTGGTCGATTGACCATTATCGATCATGGTTGAGCCAAGCTGGTTTTATAAATATAGAAGTAAGTGCAGATTTCAAAATGAGTAAGCCTACTTCAAACAGTGAGCGCATCTTTTTCTCTGCGCAAAAAAAAGAAGCCGAGTAGAGGCTTCTTTTTTTGTTTCAAAGCAGGATTTCTACAGAAATTATGGAATAAGACTATCAAACTGATTGTGAACAAGCTCAATGTCTTCGTCAAATTTTTCGTGTGTTTTTTGAAATACGTGCACAAACATCTCTCCGAGTTCAGCTTCTAAAACTTTAATACCTTCTCCGGTTACACCGCCTTTTACGCATACTTTATCCTGCAAGGTAGGAAGCGTAAATATTTCTTTTTCCAACAGTTTTCCCATTCCAATAATCATATCGCTGGCCATGACGGTAGCTTCTTCTTCAGAAATATTTGTTTCTTGAACTGCTGCATCAATAAAGCGTTGAAGCAAAAAGCTGAAGAATGCAGGACCGCAGCTTACGATATCGGATGATACGCGGGTAATCGTTTGATCAATAGCCACAGGCTTTGACATAGATGAAAATAATTCATGTAAATAATTTTGGTAAAAAGGCGTACATCTTTCTCCAAACGTGAAAAGAGAAACACCTGCTAATGCCCGATTCGTAATGCTAGGGATAATTCTAGCTGCTTGACTCGGAATGAGGCGTTCGATTTGTTCTACGCTAATTGGACTGGTAATGGATACAATGCAGTGATCTTTCGTCAGCAGTGGTTCTAATTTTATTAAAAGGGGGTGAATATCCAATGGCTTAACACAAATAAAAATGACTTTGGATGCGTGAACAACTTCTTCAGCTGTATCAGCAACATGAATTTTTTTATGCTGCTGTTGAATCTCTTTGGCCCTTTTTTTTGTACGATTCATAATAGTAATTTTAGAAGGACGTACGGCTTTTGATTCAATAAACGCATCAATTAATATTTTCCCCATGTTTCCTGTTCCGATAAACCCTATGTTCACTGATTCATTCCCTCCTTCAAAAGCCTTTTCTTCTAAACACTATGAAGACGTAATGGAATTTATGACGTTACTTCAAAATTCAAAGGAGTGTACAAGTTGACTTTTTCAAAAAAACAATGGCTAATTGGGTGTATCTGCTTAGCAGTTGGGTTGGCTTTTTATATCTATCGCACAGGCGGAGAGAAACCGGAAAGTTCTCTTCAAACCTCAGATATAATCAAGGCAGAATCTTCTGGTACAAAAAAAGAAGGAGAGTCGTCTAATCAAGTAATTTCAAGCCAAGATTCCTCGTTTGTGATGGTGGATATTAAAGGAGCTGTTCAGAAGCCTGGTGTATACCAGCTTCCGAAAGATGCAAGGGTAAAAGATGCTCTAGCACAAGCCGGAGGCGCTACGAAAGAAGCGGACTTAAGACAGCTCAATTTAGCTAGCAAGCTACAAGATGAAATGGCTGTGTATATTCCAGCTGCTGGAGAAGAAATCCTCCCTTCATCTCCAGTTTCTTCAATTTCTTCCTCAGGAACTTCAAATGATCAGCCCCTTGTTAATATCAATACAGCGAACACTGATGAACTGCAAACGTTAAATGGCATTGGACCTTCAAAAGCCAGTGCCATCGTTTCATATCGAGAGGAAAATGGCTTGTTTCAAACAGTAGAGGATTTGGGAAAAGTATCAGGTATTGGCGAGAAGTCGCTAGAAAAAATCAAAGCTCAAATTACGGTACAGTAGAGACTTATTGACGAAAAAGGAAAAAAAACGCTACACTATGAAAGAGAAAAGTATCATTATTCAGTTTTAAATAAAAAGGCAGGGAATGAGATGAACCGGATTTCATGGGATCAATATTTTATGGCACAAAGCCATTTGCTAGCTTTAAGAAGCACTTGTGAACGTCTGGCTGTTGGAGCTACAGTGGTGCGTGATAAACGTATTATAGCTGGAGGATACAACGGTTCGATCAGCGGAGGCGTGCATTGTGCTGACGAAGGCTGCTATGTAATTGATGGCCACTGCGTAAGAACTGTCCATGCAGAAGTGAATGCACTCTTGCAGTGTGCTAAGTTTGGTGTGAAGACAGAAGATGCGGAAGTATACGTCACGCATTTTCCTTGTTTAAACTGCTGTAAAGCTCTTATTCAAGCGGGAATTAAAACAGTATATTATGCTAATGATTACAAAAATCATCCGTATGCTGTTGAGTTATTTGAACAGGCGGGAGTGAAAACAGCAAAAGTTGAACTTGATGAAGCAATCATTGACTTAAAAAGTAAAGAGAAGCTTCAATTTGTAACGGATGTTCTCGCTCGTTTAGAAAAAAGCGGAGCTGACGAAGCAGAAGTGATGAATTTACAGCGTGAAGCTCTCGCTTTGTTTACGGCAAATTAAAGGTAAAAGAGGTTTTTTACTTGGTAACAGTAAGAAGCCTCTTTCTTTTAAGGAAGAAAGGAGCTAAAAGTGAAAGGATATTATATTTACTGTGCTTTTAGCATGATGCTAGCCTTATATGTATATGATAATCATTCCGCTGTAAGCCTGTTTTTGCTAATCGTGCTTTTCATTTTTCAATGGCTACAATGTCCGAGGAAAGTGGTTATTGCTTCTGCACTGTTGAGCGTTTTGTGCGTCTACCTATTAGCTGAGGCAAATAACCATAACAAAACGGTTCTTTTAGCTGAATCTTCTACTTTTATAGGCGAAATTTCATCTGTTCCGCATAGTGACGGCGACAAGCTTACTTTTAAGTTTACGGTTCAAAATGAAGAAGTCATGGCTTTTTATAAACTAAAAACGCTGGAAGAGAAACAGCAGCTCGAAAAGCTAACGATTCATCAAGTTTGTCAACTAGCAGGGCAATTAACTTCTCCTTCAGCTGCTCGCAACCTTCATGCATTTGATTATCAGCAATATTTATACCATCAGTCTATTCATTGGCAGCTTAACGTCAAGAGACTTGATTTGGCAAAATGCCAGCTCCCCACCTTAACTCCACTTACGTACCTTACCTTTATTCGTCAAAAAGGAATTAATTATATTCAACAAAACATGTCGGATCCAGGCGCTGGATTTATGCAGGCACTAATTTACGGCGAGCGTACTGGGATCGAAGAAGAGAGTATCAAGCGCTATCAGCAATTTGGTTTAATACACTTGCTTGCCATATCAGGTCTTCATGTTGGACTGCTGACAGCGATGTGTTTTTATTTGCTTATTCGGATTGGAATAACGCGCGAGCGAGCCATTATGCTTTTACTTTTGCTTCTTCCTGTATACATGGTTTTGGCCGGTGGCAGCGCTTCAGTTGTCCGAGCTGTTTTTATGAGTATGCTGATGCTTATATCGATAAAAATACAAAGAAAAATTCTTTTGGTTGATAGCATCAGCCTTGCTTTTATGAGCATGCTGCTTTTCAAACCGTACTATTTATTTGATGTAGGATTTCAGCTTTCTTTTGCCGTTAGTTTTGCCTTGATTTTATCGAGTCAGACAATTTTACCTCGTTTTCATTCTTCTTTCAGCCAGCTCATGGCTGTTTCAGCGATTGCACAAGTCAGTTCACTTCCTTTATTGTTGTACTATTTTTATGGAGTATCTCTCCTCAGTTTGCCATTAAATATGGTTTTTGTACCGTTGTTTTCTCTTGTTGTATTACCTCTTTGTTTGCTCATTCTTTTTGTTCGTATCATCTTGCCGGGAGTGAGTGAATTGCTGGAGCAAATTCTTCATGTTCTTTTACTTGCTTGTGAAAAATTGCTTGATTTTTTTGAGTGGATTCCCGCTGATTTCGTAACGGGAAAACCCCATATTTTGCTGTTTTTGGGCATGTACCTATGCATTTATGCTTTATTTGTGGCGGTCGAAGAAGGGAAATTTTTCGTTCGCTATATGTTTCTTCTCGCGGCATTGTTAGCCGCACAATGTATGTATCCTTATTTGAATCCAAAAGGAACGGTCACAATGGTCGATGTAGGACAAGGAGACTGCTTTATCATTGAGCTTCCTTATCGAAAAGGCGTGTATATGATCGATACCGGAGGAACCGTTTCATTTCCAAAAGAACCATGGCAAAAACGCCGTTCTTCTTTTGACGTGGGAGAAGACGTACTTGTTCCCTTTTTGCATTCAAAAGGAATGACAAAGGTAGATAAAATGATTATTACACACGGCGATTATGATCACGCAGGGGCGGCACAGCATTTATTTTCACAAGTGGCTGTCGGAGAGCTGGTGCTTGGGAAAAAAGCCGAATTAAATGACGTAGAGACTGGCTTGGTGATCGCTGCTCAAAAACAAAGCGTGCCTGTTCAAATTGTTCAACAAGGAGATAGCTGGCAAGAAGGAGGTGTCTTATTTCAGGTTATTTCTCCCACAGGTTTCGAAGAAACGAGCAACAACGGCTCAATTGTAATAGACGCTAAGTTAGGAAATTTAAGATGGCTATTCACCGGAGATTTAGAAAAGGAAGGAGAACAAAGAATATTGAAAGACTTTCCCAACCTTAAAGCAGATGTATTAAAAGTGGGGCATCATGGCAGTAAAACCTCAACTTCAGAAGAGTTTGTTCAACATTTAAACCCTAAAGTAGCGCTTGTTTCAGCGGGGCAAAAAAATCGTTATGGTCATCCTCATCAAGAAATATTAGAGCTTCTGAAAAGCTACGGGGTGTATATTTACCGAACGGATGAAGATGGTGGGGTAATGTATGAATTTACAAAAAAGTCAGGAACGTTTTCGCAGCAACTTCCATAGTCTATAGTAAGAAAAACGAACTGAAAAAGACTGCTAAGAAGCAGCCTTGAAGCAATTTTACGAACCCAAGTAGTGAATCACAGTTGCAATAACAAATAAGGCAGTGAAAAAGCCAAATGAAACACCAAATCCTACGGCAGAATCGACAGCGTCGTTGCGTTTACTTTGGACACTTTCTTCAAATTGGTTCATTAACACCCCTCCTGTTTACAGTATAATCTAACTTTTTTTAAAAATCTAGACAATTTAAAAGCGTTTTCACAAACTGACAACAGTTAACAACTATACTTTATGAGCATGAGGAGAAAATAGAGATAAGGGTTTAATCATTAACAAATAAGTAACCTAGGGCTTATATTGTTGATGTTTATCATAAACTGAGGAATTGTCGTTTTAAGACAATTCCTTTTGTATTGTTGCCAAAAACTCATAACACCTTTACGATAGAAATTGTATTTTGTTTATCAGTAACTATACATAATCAATATAGATGAATAAAAAAAGAGGAGCGTATATACGTTGGCAGTTGATAGCTTAAAAAGTATTACCAAAAATAATATCGCCCCCGTTTATTTAATACACGGGGTTAATGCATTTATGAGTAAAAAAATTAGAGATAAAATCGTCGACTATACGTTGAATGAAGAAGATAAAGAATTTAACTTGTCCCTATACGATTTAGAAGAGACATCGATTGATCAAGTTCTAGAAGATGCTGAAACGCTTCCTTTTTTAGGAGACAAGCGTGTAGTGGTTGCGAAAAATGCAGCATTTTTAACGGCTGAAAAATCAAAAGATAAAGTTGAGCATGATCTGGCAAAACTTCAGCAATATGTCGAACAGCCCCCGTCTTTTTCAACGTTAATTCTTCTAGCCCCTTATGAAAAGCTGGATGAAAGAAAAAAAATAACAAAATTATTAAAAAAACAAGCAGCTTACATCGAAGCGAACGAATTTGGTGAAAAAGAAATGAAGCAGTGGATTCATAATTTGCTTTCAAAAGATGGAGTGAATATGGATGAAGATGCTGAAACGCTGCTTATTCAGCTTGTGGGGCTTAATGTAACGCTCGTGACAAATGAAATTGAAAAAATGGTGTTATACGTTGGACAAGGAGGAGTCATTACAAAAGAAGTGGTGCTTAAGCTTGTGGCAAAAACGCTTGAACAAAACGTATTTACGCTTATTGATGCTGTTATTCAGCGAAAGGTTTCTATCGCTTTAAATATGTATCAGGATTTGCTGCGTAACAACGAAGAGCCTATTAAAATTTTATCTTTGTTAGCGACGCAGTTTCGTTTAATTTATCATACGAAGCAGCTGTCTAGTCAAGGGTACGGTCAGCAGCAAATTGCTCAAACGATTAAGGTTCATCCGTTTCGTGTGAAAATCGCTTTGCAGCAGAGCAGAAGTTTTGAGGAACAGCAGCTTAAAGGAATTTTAAAGGATTTAGCAGAGGCAGATTATGAAATGAAGACGGGAAAAATGGATAAAGCGCTTATTTTACAGCTGTTTTTATTAAAAAGAGCGCAATAAAAAAACGATCCTAATGGGATCGTTTTTGTCTCAATTATGCAGATAAACCGTTAAGTTTTACTGCTAAGCGAGATTTTTGACGAGCTGCAGCATTTTTGTGGATAAGACCAGATTGTGCGGCTTTGTCTAATTTTTTAGAAGCAACAGCAAATGCTGCTTTTGCGTTATCTACATCGTTGTTTTCAACTAAAGCTTCAAAGTTTTTGATTGCAGTACGCATAGCTGATTTAGCTTGAATGTTATGAGCACGGCGAGCTTCAGTAGTTTTTACACGTTTGATAGCTGATTTAATGTTTGGCATCCGTTTCACCTCCCGAAATGATAACAATCGAGATTATATAGAACTCGACATTCTTCACAATAAGAACAAAAGATATTTTATCAAACACAAGGACAGAATGCAATAGCCTTGACAAGGAATTTTATATGACAGACCTCTCTTTAAAAGCTTGTAGCTGATATTGCGCCCTTCCTTCTACTTTTCGTTTCTTAAATGCATGAATCTGCCAGTCCTCGGTGACAATAATTTCAACAAAGATTGTCTAGGAGGTTAAGAAATGGAAAAAGAACTTGATTTAAGTCAATATAGCGTGCGCACGGATTTAGCTGTCGAAGCAAAAGACATAGCGTTAGAAAATCAGCCTAAACCGAATAACCAGTCAGAAATCAACGGCGTAATTGTAAAAGAAAAAGAAGAACAAGGTGTCAAAATTTCAATGGTAGAAATTACGGAAGAGGGCGCAGAAGCAATCGGTAAGAAAAAAGGCCGATATGTAACCCTTGAATCGGTAGGCATTCGCGAGCAGGATACTGAAAAGCAAGAGGCTATGGAAGAAGTATTTGCTAAAGAGCTGAATTTTTTTATTAAAAGCCTCAACATTCCAGATGATGCTAGCTGTCTTGTAGTGGGTCTTGGAAACTTAAGTGTGACACCAGATGCGCTTGGACCAAAGGCAGTAGATAATTTGTTGATTACAAGACATTTGTTTGAGTTACAGCCTGAAAGCGTGCAAGATGGCTTTAGACCCGTTAGCGCCATTGTTCCGGGAGTAATGGGAATGACGGGTATTGAGACAAGTGATATTATCTTTGGCGTTGTAAAGAAAGTGAATCCGGATTTTATTATTGCAATCGATGCGCTGGCCGCTCGTTCGATTGAACGGGTAAATGCTACCATTCAAATTTCAGATTCAGGTATTCATCCTGGGTCTGGGGTTGGAAACAAGCGCAAAGAAATCAGTTATGAAACACTTGGCATTCCAGTTATTGCAATAGGTATTCCAACGGTGGTGGATGCTGTGTCCATTACAAGCGATACAATTGACTTTATCTTAAAACATTTTGGCCGAGAAATGAAAGAGCAGGGAAAGCCGTCTAAGTCGCTGCTTCCGTCCGGTATGACGTTTGGAGAAAAAAAGAAGCTCACGGAGGATGATTTACCCAATGAAGAGCAGCGTCAAACGTATCTCGGTATGATTGGCACTCTTCCCGATGAAGAAAAAAGACGTCTTATTCATGAAGTGCTTGCACCTTTAGGTCATAATTTGATGGTTACACCAAAAGAAGTGGATATGTTTATTGAAGATATGGCTAATGTAGTTGCAGGAGGACTTAACGCTGCTTTGCATCATGAAGTGGACCAAGAGAACTTTGGGGCATATACTCATTAATACGCTTTTAGATGAATGAGTTCTTCAGAATATAGTCATAATGGTTAGTACTACAGAAGATAAAGAAGTAAGGGGCCTAATAATATGATTAAATTTACTTTAAAATCAGTAGTGCTAACTATTTTTTTACTGTTCGTCGTATTTTTAGGAATGCAGACGGCTCAGCAAGGGCTGATTAAAATGAAGGGATATAATGATCCTTCGATTGAACATGTTATTAATGTGTCTAAAACGTCAGATGGTCAGGTGGAAGCTGCTGTTTTAGGTTCAAAAAAAGTTGTGAACATTGATGAAAAACAGCAGCTTTTAGAAAAACGAAAGGCTTTTAACTTTTTCTCCTCGCTAGGTCAAAGTCTAGCGGAAGGAGTGAAAAGTACAATAGGGAAAGCTTTTAAGGCTATCCATCATCTTCTTAATTAAAAGCAGAATCTCTTTCTGCTTTTTTGTATGGAAAAATCCCCAATGGAATGCTTATTGAATGTTGACGAATGTGTTGTTATAATTTAGTTTAGTGTATTTTGCCGATTTTCAGTAGGAGTGAAAAAAATATGGATAGAGAAGCAAGATTGAAACGACAATCGAAAATCAGAAACTTTTCGATTATTGCTCATATAGACCACGGTAAGTCAACATTAGCAGACCGTATTTTAGAAAAAACAAATGCGTTAACACAGCGAGAAATGAAAGCTCAGCTTTTAGATTCGATGGATTTAGAACGTGAACGTGGAATTACCATTAAATTAAATGCTGTGCAGCTTCAATACAAAGCAAAAGATGGAGAAGAGTATACTTTTCATCTAATTGACACACCGGGACACGTCGATTTTACATATGAAGTGTCGCGAAGTTTAGCCGCGTGTGAAGGTGCTATTCTAGTAGTAGATGCAGCTCAAGGTATTGAAGCTCAAACACTAGCAAACGTATATTTAGCGCTTGATAACAACCTTGAAATTTTACCTGTCATTAATAAGATTGACCTGCCGAGCGCAGAGCCAGAGCGAGTGCGCCAAGAGGTTGAAGACGTAATTGGATTAGATGCGTCGGAAGCTGTATTAGCTTCAGCTAAAGCAGGAATTGGAATCGAAGAAATTTTAGAACAAATTGTTGAAAAAGTTCCTGCTCCTGAAGGGGATCCAGATGCACCGCTTCAAGCGCTAATCTTTGATTCATTTTATGATGCATACCGAGGTGTAGTTGCATCTATTCGTATCGTACAGGGACGAGTAAAAGTAGGCGACAAAATTAAAATGATGGCAACAGGAAAAGAGTTTGAGGTAACGGAGCTAGGTGTGTTAACGCCAAAAGCCGTTGCTAAAGATGAACTTTCTGTTGGCGACGTAGGGTTTTTAACAGCAGCTATTAAAAATGTTGGAGATACGCGAGTAGGGGACACGATTACTCTTGCCAAAAACGGAGCAAGTGAACCTCTTCCTGGCTATCGTCGTCTGAATCCAATGGTATACTGCGGACTGTATCCGATTGATACAGCGAAGTATAACGATCTTCGTGAAGCACTAGAAAAGTTAGAGCTAAATGACTCTGCACTTCAGTTTGAGCCAGAGACGTCTCAGGCCTTAGGGTTTGGTTTCCGATGTGGATTCTTAGGACTGCTTCACATGGAGATTATCCAAGAGCGTATTGAGCGTGAATTTAAAATTGATTTAATTACAACAGCTCCAAGCGTTATTTATGACGTATATTTAACAGACGAGACTCATCTGTCTGTAGATAACCCTTCTAATATGCCGGACCCACAAAAGATTGAACGCGTGGAAGAACCGTATGTGAAGGCCACAATGATGGTACCAAACGATTATGTTGGTGCTGTGATGGAGCTTTGTCAGAAGAAGCGAGGCAACTTTATTGATATGCAGTACTTGGATGCTAATCGCGTGAGTATTGTATACGAAATTCCGCTGGCTGAAATTGTATATGATTTCTTTGATCAACTAAAATCAAATACAAAAGGCTACGCGTCGTTTGACTACGAGCTTATCGGATATCAGCCTTCGAAGCTTGTGAAGATGGATATTCTCTTAAACGGTGAAACGGTCGATGCGCTGTCCTTTATCGTTCACAGAGATTCAGCTTATGATCGTGGTAAAGTCATTGTAGAAAAGCTTAAAGAGCTTATTCCACGTCAACAGTTCGAAGTGCCGATTCAAGCGGCAATCGGTCAAAAAATTGTGGCGCGTTCAACAATTAAAGCCATTCGCAAAAACGTTTTAGCAAAATGTTACGGAGGAGATATCTCTCGTAAACGTAAACTTCTTGAAAAACAAAAAGAAGGTAAAAAACGTATGAAGCAGGTCGGTTCTGTTGAAGTACCGCAGGAAGCATTCATGGCTGTGCTTCGCATGGACGAAGATTAATAGCTGAAATTCTATTATTTAACATGTCAAATTAGTTTTGAAAATGAAGCGAATCTGATACGATGGTAAAGAGTTTTGAGCGCTGTAAATAAGTGTGAACGAACATAGATAAAAATACCGCAGAGAGACTCTGCGGTATTTTTATCATTTATAAATGTGATTGAGGTGAAAGTCCATGGTGAAGGCAGCATATCTGCATATCCCGTTTTGTCATCATATTTGTCACTATTGTGACTTTAATAAAGTGTTTTTCAAAAATCAGCCCGTTATGCCGTATTTGGAAAGCATGCGAGAAGAAATGAAACAAACAGTCGAACGTTATCCAACGACCAATTTGAACACGATATTCGTTGGGGGTGGAACGCCCACAGCCTTAGATGAACAGCAGCTGGAGTATTTTTTAGAATCCATTCGTATGTATCTTCCTTATGATGAGAAAGGTGAGTTTACATTTGAAGCGAATCCGAATGAATTGACAAAAGAAAAGCTTCAGCTTCTCCATGACTATGGCGTGAATCGTTTAAGTATTGGTGTACAAACGTTTAATGAAAGGTTATTGGAGAAAATTGGACGTGTGCATTCAAATAGGCAGGTATTTGATTGTATTGAGCAAGCGAGAAAGATTGGAATGTCGAATATAAGCTTAGACTTAATTTATAGCTTGCCGGAACAAACGGTAGCTGATTTTTCTTCTACGCTTCAAACCGCTTTTTCATTAGAGGTAGAGCATATGTCTGCCTATTCGTTAATTATTGAACCTAAAACGGTATTTTATAATTTAATGAATAAAGGGAAGCTGCCGCTGCCTGCTCAAGAAGAAGAAGCAGCTATGTATGAGCTGCTTATGAAAGAAATGGACAAACAAGGTTTTCATCAATATGAAATCAGTAATTTCGCAAAGTCAGGCTACGAGAGTATTCATAATCTAACATATTGGAACAACGACGATTATTACGGAATTGGTGCAGGCGCACATAGCTATATTGACGGAATAAGACGAGCAAATATTGGACCATTAAAAAAGTACATTGATTCAGTCGAGCAAAAAGGAAATGCATATCTTAATGAAGTGAGCGTGACCGAGGCTGAAAAAATGGAAGAAGAAATGTTTTTGGGTCTTCGTAAAACGAAAGGAGTCTCAAAAGAGGAGTTTAAGCAAAAATTCAATCGAGAATTAAAAGATGTATTTGGAGAACCTATTCAAGAATACAAAGAGAAAGGACTTTTGGGTGAAGACAATAGCTCCGTCTTTTTAACACACAATGGTCGATTTTTGGGGAATGAAGTTTTTCAAGCCTTTATTGGGATAATCTAATACCAAATCGTTGACATCGCTATAGTGATTTGGTAATTTATTATTAGATTTAGCACTCAGAGTTTTAGAGTGCTAACAGAGGTGATGAAGCGTGCTTACTGATCGACAGTTATTAATTTTACAAGTCATTATTGATGATTTCATTCGATCTGCGCAGCCGGTAGGCTCTCGAACATTATCTAAGAAAGAAGAGTTTAATTTTAGTTCGGCTACGATTCGTAATGAGATGTCAGACCTAGAAGAACTTGGATTTATTGAAAAAACTCATACTTCTTCAGGGCGCGTTCCGTCTGAGAAAGGCTATCGTTATTATGTTGATCACCTAGTGTCCCCGCAGCACTTGAAAGCAAGCGATGTTTCTACAGTACGTTCGGTATTTGCTGAGCGCATTGTAGAACTGGAGCAGCTCGTTCAAAAATCAGCGCAAATTTTATCTGATTTAACGAGTTTAACGTCCATTGTGCTAGGGCCAAAAGCGGTCAGCCATAAGTTAAAACAGCTGCAGATTTTACCTTTAACGGCTCAGTCAGCTGTTGCCATTATTGTGACTGATACAGGACACGTTGAAAGTCGGACGATTACGTTACCGAGCAGTATTCAACCTTCTGATATTGAAAAGATGGTTAACATTTTGAACGAAAAGCTCATCGGCGTTCGCATTACTGATTTACATGATAAAATGTACAAAGAAGTAGCGACGCTCTTAAAAAGCCACATTCAAGGGTATGAGCAGACGATGGATATACTCAATGATGCATTAAAGCTCAACATGAATGGCAAATTAGTAGTTGGCGGCAAAACGAATATGTTTGCTCAGCCGGAATTTCATGATCTTAATAAAATTCGCGGGCTGTTCAACATTATTGAACATGAACAGCAGTTTTATAAGCTGCTAAGCCCAAATGAGGCTGGCATACACGTGAAAATTGGTCATGAAAATAAGTTGAATGAAATGGTAGGCTGCAGCTTAATTACAGCTAGTTATTCTTTTGGTCACGAACAGCTCGGCACAATTGCTATACTGGGACCGACCCGCATGGAATATGCGCGTGTGATTAGTTTGCTTACACTGCTATCATCAGATATGTCTCAAGTGTTAACAAACTTGTATAAAGAATAAAGGAATCGGGTGGAATATATTACTTCCATCCTTTCCCTGTGATAAAATAAAAATCGTTGTTTAAAATGTGAAAATGTGTGTAAACATTTAAGGGAGGTGAATGAATTGTCAAACGAAAAGCAAGTAGAAGAACAAAACGAAGAAGTGGTTGAAGAAGTTCAAACAGAAGCTGCTGAAGCAACTGAAGCTGAAGCGTCTGAGGAAGTAAACCCTCTTCAACAAGAAAATGATCAATTAAAGCAACAGCTTGAAGAAGAAGAGAATCGCTACTTACGTCTACAAGCTGATTTCGATAATTTCCGTCGTCGTTCACGTCTCGATGCAGAAGCTGCTCAAAAATACCGTGCTCAATCATTGGTTGCGGATATTTTACCAGCACTTGATAACTTTGAACGTGCATTACAAGTTAACACAGCGGACGAACAAACTAAATCTGTGCTACAAGGTGTAGAAATGGTATACCGTCAATTGGTGGAGGCACTTCAAAAAGAAGGTGTTGAAGCAATTGAGTCAGTTGGGAAAACATTTGATCCATACGAGCATCAAGCAGTGATGCAAGTAGAAGACGATGAATACGAACCGAACACGGTAGTAGAAGAGCTTCAAAAAGGTTACAAATTAAAAGATAAAATCATCCGCCCTGCGATGGTTAAAGTGAATCAATAACACTACATATTATGAAGGAGGTCATTGTCAATGAGTAAGATCATTGGTATCGATTTAGGTACAACTAACTCTTGTGTCGCTGTATTAGAAGGCGGCGAACCAAAAGTAATTCCAAACCCAGAAGGAAACCGTACAACGCCATCAGTTGTGGCATTCAAAAACGGTGAGCGTCAAGTTGGGGAAGTAGCGAAACGTCAAGCTATCACAAACCCTAACACAATTATTTCAGTTAAACGTCATATGGGTACAGACCATAAGGTGGAAGCTGAAGGCAAGCAATACACGCCTCAAGAAATGTCAGCTATCATTCTTCAACATTTAAAAGGTTATGCTGAAGAGTATTTAGGTGAGCCTGTAACAAAAGCTGTTATCACAGTTCCTGCTTACTTTAATGATGCTGAGCGTCAAGCAACAAAAGATGCTGGTAAAATTGCTGGTTTAGAAGTAGAGCGTATTATTAACGAGCCTACTGCAGCAGCGCTTGCATACGGATTAGAAAAAACAGATGAAGATCAAACAGTTTTAGTTTATGACCTTGGTGGCGGTACGTTTGACGTATCTATTCTAGAACTTGGCGACGGCGTGTTTGAAGTTCGCGCAACTGCAGGTGACAATCGCCTTGGTGGTGACGACTTTGACCAAGTAATCATCGACTATTTAGTAGCTGAATTCAAAAAAGAAAACGGCGTTGATTTAAGCAAAGATAAAATGGCGCTTCAACGTTTAAAAGATGCGGCTGAAAAAGCGAAAAAAGATTTATCAGGCGTAACATCTACACAAATTTCTTTACCATTTATCACTGCTGGAGAAGCTGGTCCTCTTCACTTAGAAGTATCTTTATCACGTGCTAAATTTGACGAGTTATCAGCAGGTCTTGTTGAACGTACAATGGCCCCTGTGCGTCAAGCTTTAAAAGATGCAGGTCTTTCTGCAAGCGAACTTGATAAAGTAATCTTAGTTGGTGGTTCAACTCGTATCCCAGCGGTACAAGATGCAATCAAAAAAGAAACTGGTCAAGATCCTCATAAAGGTGTAAACCCTGATGAAGTAGTTGCACTTGGTGCAGCAATTCAAGGTGGCGTATTAACTGGTGATGTAAAAGACGTTGTATTACTAGACGTAACGCCTTTATCACTAGGTATCGAAACAATGGGTGGCGTATTTACAAAGCTAATTGAGCGTAATACGACAATTCCAACAAGTAAATCACAAGTATTCTCAACGGCTGCAGATAGCCAAACGGCTGTAGATATTCACGTTCTTCAAGGTGAGCGTCCAATGTCTGCAGACAATAAAACGCTAGGACGTTTCCAATTAACAGACATTCCTCCTGCACCACGCGGAGTACCTCAAATCGAAGTATCATTCGATATTGATAAGAACGGTATCGTAAACGTTCGTGCAAAAGATTTAGGTACAAACAAAGAGCAGGCGATTACAATTAAATCTTCAACTGGTTTATCAGATGACGAAATCGAACGCATGGTAAAAGAGGCGGAAGAAAACGCAGATGCTGATAAGCAACGTAAAGAAGAAGTGGAACTACGCAACGAAGCAGATCAACTAGTGTTTACAACTGAAAAAACATTAAAAGATCTTGAAGGAAAAGTAGAAGAAGCTGAAGTAACAAAAGCTAACGAAGCAAAAGATGCTTTAAAAGCTGCGATTGAAAAGAATGACCTTGAAGAAATCAAAGCGAAAAAAGATGAACTTCAAGAAATCGTTCAAGCGTTAACTGTAAAATTGTATGAGCAAGCTCAACAAGCTCAGCAAGCAGGTGAACAAGGCGCTCAAAATGATGATGTTGTAGATGCAGAGTTTGAAGAAGTAAACGACGACAAAAAATAATGCATCTTGACGACTAACGTGAATGACGCCATGGTGCGATTCACATCTTTTTAAAAAGTCAAAGTCAAGCTTATTTCTTGGCTTTGACTTTTTTAACGTGGAAAAGCGAAAGGGGAAGTTTTTCTCTTGGCTCTCTGCGTGCACGTGAGCAATAGAAAGTAACTTTTATGTTGCTATGGAATTATTAATAATGATACAATTACGTTTATGTGAAACGATTCGGGAGTGAGTATTGATGAGTAAGCGAGATTACTATGAAGTACTCGGTATCAGTAAGAGCGCTACAAAAGATGAAATAAAAAAAGCATACCGCAAGCTTTCTAAACAATATCATCCAGATATTAATAAAGCGGAAGATGCTGCTGACAAATTTAAAGAAGTAAAAGAAGCATATGAAGTATTGAGTGATGACCAAAAAAAAGCACAATACGATCAATTTGGTCATACTGATCCAAATCAAGGCTTTGGCGGCTTTGGTGGAGGCGGCTCAGACTTTGGCGGCTTCGGCTTTGAAGATATTTTCAGCTCGATCTTTGGTGGTGGTGGTCGCAGACGTGACCCTAATGCTCCGAGACAAGGTGCCGATTTACAATACACGATGACACTTTCTTTTGAAGAAGCTGTTTTCGGAAAAGAAACAACAATTGAAATTCCACGTGAAGAAACGTGTGAAACATGTCACGGTTCAGGTGCAAAACCTGGAACAAAAGTTGATACATGTTCGCACTGTAATGGTTCAGGTCAGTTAAACGTTGAACAAAACACGCCGTTTGGTCGCGTGGTAAATCGACGTGCGTGTCATCATTGTAATGGTACGGGAAAAATCATTAAAGACAAATGTGCAACGTGCCACGGTGACGGTAAAGTAACAAAACGACGTAAAATTAATGTTAAAATTCCAGCTGGTGTAGATGATGGTCAACAGCTGCGCGTTAGTGCTCAAGGAGAACCAGGGGTAAATGGTGGTCCTCCGGGAGATTTATACGTAGTGTTCCACGTGCGCACTCATGAATTCTTTGAACGTGATGGAGACGATATCTACTGCGAAATGCCTTTAACGTTTGCTCAGGCAGCACTAGGTGATGAAGTAGAAGTACCAACTCTACACGGCAAGGTGAAGCTGAAGATTCCTGCTGGTACACAAACGGGGACGAAATTCCGTTTAAAAGGAAAAGGTGTGGCAAACGTACGAGGGTATGGTCAAGGAGATCAGCATATTCACGTTCGCGTTGTAACGCCAACAAAAATATCAGAAAAACAAAAACAATTATTGCGTGAGTTCGCTGAACTGAGCGGTCAAGAAGCCGTTGATGAGCAGCATGATTCCTTTTTTGCAAAAGTAAAACGAGCAATTAAAGGAGAATAATTGTCTTTCATAATAAACAGAGACAGGTTGGTAAAGGTACTTTGCCAACCTGTCATCTGTCATGTTCATATTTAAAATCCTATATTACTGAAGGCAGAAAGGATGAAGTTGGTAGCAATGAAATGGTCTGAAATTTGTATTCATACAGCGCAAGAAGCAATTGAACCCATCTCTCATATTTTACATGAATCAGGAGCTAGCGGGGTAGTCATTGAAGATCCTGCTGATTTAGTGAAGGACAGAGATACAACTTTTGGTGAAATCTATGATTTAAACGTAGAAGACTACCCAGAGGAAGGTGTAGTGATTAAAGCATACCTTCCAGTTAACAGCTTTTTAGCAGAAACTGTGGATGGTATCAAAAAAGAAATTAATGGACTGCTTGTTTACGACTTTGATTTAGGAGCTAACAAAGTTACGATCAGTGAAGTGAACGAGGAAGAGTGGGCCACTGCTTGGAAAAAATATTACCACCCTGTGAAAATTTCAGAGCGTTTTACGATTGTACCAACTTGGGAAAACTATGAAAAAGTAAGCACAGATGAATTGATTATCGAGCTTGATCCCGGAATGGCTTTTGGTACAGGTACGCATCCAACGACGGTTATGTCTCTTCAAGCATTGGAAAGAACAGTGAAAGCAGGAGATACCGTTATTGACGTGGGTACAGGCTCAGGAGTGCTAAGTATTGGCGCAGCCCTGTTAGGAGCAAGTAATGTACAAGCTCTAGATCTTGATGAAGTAGCCGTACGTTCTGCCCGCGAAAATATTGAACTGAATCAAGTTGGAAATATCGTAACAGTAGGTCAAAACAACTTATTGCAAGGCATAGAAGGGCCGGTTGACATTGTTGTGGCGAATATTCTAGCTGAGGTAATCGTTCGTTTTGTAGACGATGCTGCAAAGGTATTAAAGCCAGGAGGCATGTTCATTACATCAGGTATTATTAGTGCGAAAAAAGAAGATGTCAAAAAAGCGTTAACGGGAGCGGGCTTTGTTATTCAAGAAGTAACGCTTATGGAAGACTGGGTAGCAATTATTGCGCAAAAACAAGCTTAACAAGTGAGAAGGTGTCAAGATGCAACGTTATTTTCTGTCAAATGATCAATTTCAAGAGCAAAGTGTCACAGTGATACAAGATGATGCCCATCATATCTCACGCGTCATGAGAATGAATGAAGGATCACAGTTTATTGCCTGTAATGAACAGGGGCAAGCTGCTTTGTGTGAAATTGAAAATATTTCCGCTAACGAAGTGAAAGCATCTATTATAGAATGGATAAGCGAAGAAAAAGAGCTTCCAGTCCATGTTACAATTGTGAACGGTCTGCCTAAAGGGGATAAGCTCGAGCTTATTATCCAAAAAGGGACAGAACTTGGAGCGTATAGGTTTATCCCTTTTATTGCGGCTCGTTCAGTTGTTAAATGGGATGATAAAAAGAGTCAAAAAAAAGTAGATCGCTGGAACAAGATTGCTAAAGAGGCTGCAGAACAATCTCATCGTACGATTGTACCAGCAGTAGAAGCCCCAATTTCTTTTAAGAAACTAGTAGAAATTAGCGGTGACTATACTCATAAAGTTGTAGCCTATGAAGAAAGAGCAAAGCAAGGAGAAACATCTCATCTGCATGCTGTTCTTTCAGCTTTAAAACCCGGCAATTCCGTGCTTGTGGTTGTAGGCCCCGAGGGTGGTTTGACCGAGCAGGAAGTAGAAGTATTAGAAGAAAATGAATTTACAATAAGCGGATTTGGTCCGCGGATTTTACGAGCAGAAACAGCTCCATTATATGCGCTGTCTGCTATATCTTATCAAACTGAGTTAATGAGGTGACGATTATGTCAACAGTTGCTTTTCACACGCTAGGGTGTAAAGTAAATCACTATGAAACAGAAGCAATTTGGCAATTGTTCAAAGGCCAAGGCTATGAGCGTGTTGAATATGAACAAACTGCCGATGTATATGTAATTAATACATGTACGGTAACAAATACAGGAGATAAAAAGAGCCGTCAAGTTATTCGCAGAGCTGTGCGAAAAAATCCAGATGCGGTTATTTGTGTAACTGGATGTTATGCTCAAACTTCGCCAGCTGAAATTATGGCCATTCCTGGTGTTGATATCGTAGTAGGTACACAAGATCGTGTTAAGATGCTTGAGTATATTGAACAATTTAAAAAAGAGCGTCAGCCGATTAACGGTGTAGGAAACATTATGAAAACACGCGTATATGAAGAGCTAGATGTACCGGCATTTACAGACCGTACGCGTGCTTCGTTAAAAATTCAAGAAGGCTGTAACAACTTCTGTACATTCTGTATTATTCCATGGGCACGCGGTTTAATGCGTTCTCGTGATCCTAAAGAAGTAGTAGCACAAGCACAGCAGCTAGTGGATGCAGGCTATAAAGAAATCGTGTTAACAGGTATTCACACTGGCGGATACGGAGAAGACATGAAAGATTACAATCTTGCCCAGCTTCTTCGTGATTTAGAGTCTCAAGTAAAAGGATTAAAACGCATTCGTATTTCGTCAATTGAAGCAAGTCAAATTACGGACGAAGTGATAGAGGTACTAGATCAGTCAGAAATGGTTGTACGTCATTTGCATATCCCTCTTCAATCAGGTTCAAATACGGTATTGAAGCGCATGCGTCGTAAGTATACAATGGAGTTCTTTGGCGAGCGCTTAAACCGTCTGAAAGAAGCTCTTCCTGGATTAGCGATTACATCAGATGTGATTGTCGGGTTCCCAGGTGAGACAGAAGAAGAGTTTATGGAGACGTATAACTTTATTAAAGAGCACGGTTTTTCAGAGCTTCACGTATTCCCGTATTCTAAACGTACAGGTACGCCAGCAGCTCGTATGACCGACCAGATTGATGAAGAAGTAAAAAATCAACGTGTGCACCGTTTAATCGAACTTTCAAACCAATTGGCAAAAGAATATGCTTCAACGTTTGAAGGAGAAGTACTGGAAGTAATTCCGGAAGAAAAATATAAAGAAGATCCTGAAAGTGGTTTATATGTAGGATATACTGATAACTACTTAAAGGTTGTGTTTAAAGCGTCTGAAGAAATGGTTGGAAAGCTTGTAAAAGTGAAAATTTCAAAAGCTGGATATCCTTATAATGAAGGTGAGTTTGTTCGCGTGCTAGATGAGGTTCATCTTCAAGATCAGGTGAAAATGAGCTCATAACACTTATTGGAAAGCTGCGTGTTTGCGCAGCTTTTTTCATACGTATAAAACAGCTGAGCGAGTAATGTTTTATCAAGAAAGTTCATAAAATAAAGGGGGAATAACTGCATTACTTTATGTAAAGCGGTTGACCTTAAGGAATCATTATATTATAATTGCAAAAGACATGTCTAACATGTCATTTCATTATGATGTTAGTGGTTTTGTTCGGAGGGAGGGAATTAGAATGTCAAGAACAGTTGTTCGTAAAAACGAATCGCTTGAAGATGCTCTTCGTCGCTTCAAACGTTCAGTTTCAAAAACTGGTACGTTACAAGAAGCAAGAAAGCGCGAATTCTATGAAAAGCCTAGCGTAAAGCGTAAGAAGAAATCTGAAGCTGCTAGAAAACGCAAGTTCTAATAAGAGGGTGGATTTATGAGTCTTCTCGAGCGTTTAAATAGTGATATGAAACAAGCGATGAAAAACAAAGAGAAAGAGAAGCTTGGGGTCATTCGTATGGTCAAAGCATCTCTTCAAAACGAAGCCATTAAGTTAGGCACTGACCTAACTGAAGCAGACGAGTTGACGGTTATTTCTCGCGAATTCAAACAACGTAAAGACTCCCTCCATGAATTTGAGAAAGCAGGTCGTCAAGATCTTGTTGATAAAATTCATTCTGAATTAGCGGTTTTAGAAGTTTACGCTCCTAAACAGCTAACTGAAGAAGAGTTATCTGAAATTATTAAAACGACGATTGAAGAAACGCAGTCTTCCTCTAAAGCTGATATGGGGAAAGTTATGGGAGCGCTTATGCCGAAAGTAAAAGGCAAAGCGGATGGCTCTCTTGTTAATAAGCTTGTCCTTCAACACTTATCATAAAAAACACCTTACCTTGTGTAAGGTGTTTTTTATATAGATAATATCCGAACGTATGTTTTGTTTCTCTAGTGCAAAGAATAAAATAGATAAATTTTAAAAAATTTGAAACTATTGTTAAAGTTATTCGTATATACAGATACATACTCATACTATCTATGGAAGGAGGGAAGTGTATTCGGTGAAAACCTTATTTTCTTTCGTGTGCTTTCTTATTTTAGCCACTGGGTTATTCCCCACTATTAGCACCGCTGACGTGAAGCGTGTACACGTTATTCCTGTCAATAAAACGGTAGAAAATGGACTGCTTTCTTTTTTAGACAGATCCATTGAAGATGCGGAAAATGACGGTGCAGATTTGATTATATTGGACATAGATACTCCTGGAGGAGCTGTAGATGCAGCTTCTGAAATAGCTAAAAGCTTAACCTCAACACCTATTCCTACCGCTGCTTTTGTCGACAAAAAAGCATTATCGGCCGGAGCGTATATTGCACTTAACGCCGATCAAATTTATATGACACCCGGTTCTACAATGGGATCGGCAGCTGTGATTGACCAACAGGGAAATGCAGCAGGAAAAAAAGCTCAGTCCTACTGGTTATCGGCTATGAAGAGCGCAGCAGAACAAAATAACCGAAACCCTAAATATGCAGAAGCGATGGCAAACACAAAGATGGTCATACCTGAGCTCAACTTAAAAGGAAACGAATTGTTGACGCTAACTCCGAAGCAAGCCGAGCAAGTTGGTTATTCAGAAGGAACTGTAAAAAATTTAGATAATCTCCTGAGCGTGCTTGGCTATGAAGATGCTAAACTGACGTATGCAAAAATGAGTGTAAGTGAACAAATTGCTCGTTTTCTTACCCATCCGCTTGTTGTTCCCATTTTATTATCTATTGGTGCTTTAGGAATTGTAATTGAATTGTTTACGCCTTCATTCGGTATTGCGGGCTCCATTGGAGTAGCTTCACTTCTTTTATTTTTCTATGGCCATATGGTAGCAGGATTAGCAGGAATGGAAGCCCTCGTTTTATTTATAGCAGGAATTATACTGCTTCTATTAGAGATTGTAGTGCCAGGCGGCGTTTTAGGGCTGCTAGGGCTTGGAGCTATCATTTTAAGTTTTTTTATGTCAACAGATAATAATGTCGAAATGGGAATTTCTCTTGTAATTGCAATAGTGGTGGCACTGGGAGGTGCGTTTGTGATGATGAAATTTTTTAAAAGAAAGCTTACACCTTTCAAAAAAATGGTGCTTAATGATTCACTTAATACCGAATCTGGTTATGTATCGAATCAAAATCGGTATGAATTAATAGGAAAACAAGGTAAAACAACAACACCGCTGCGTCCTTCAGGCACCGTGCTCATCGATGAAGAGTATGTGGATGTAGTCACTGAAGGCGGATATTTAGACAAAGATGTGTTAGTAAATATTATAAAAGTAGAGGGATCAAGGGTTGTGGTGCGGAAGCTCACAGAGCCTTTGAAAAAGGAGGACCTTAATTAATGGAAGCAGGTAGCGTATTGTTTTTTGTAGTTATTGGCCTAGCAATTATTGCTTTAGCTGTTTTTTTCACTTTTGTACCGATTATGTTATGGATCTCAGCATTAGCAGCAGGCGTTCGTATTAGTATTTTCACACTGGTCGGAATGAGACTTCGTCGAGTGATACCATCTCGCGTTGTGAACCCGTTAATTAAAGCAAGTAAA
Source organism: Priestia sp. FSL R5-0597 (assembly GCF_038006305.1). Lineage (NCBI taxonomy): Bacteria > Bacillati > Bacillota > Bacilli > Caryophanales > Bacillaceae > Priestia > Priestia sp. FSL R5-0597. The sequence continues at coordinate 4,349,883 of NZ_JBBOUZ010000001.1, read as the reverse complement.
GCCGGTTTAGGTATTACCATTAATCAATTAGAAAGCCACTATTTAGCAGGCGGTAACGTGGACCGCGTGGTAAATGCGTTGATTGCAGCGCACCGAGCAAATATTGAGTTAACATTTGAGCGCGGAGCAGCTATCGACTTAGCAGGCCGTGATGTGCTAGAAGCTGTACAAATGAGCGTTAATCCAAAAGTTATTGAAACACCTTTTATTGCAGGGGTGGCTATGGATGGAATCGAAGTCAAAGCAAAAGCCCGAATTACCGTTCGTGCAAACATTGATCGACTAGTAGGGGGAGCTGGAGAAGAAACGATTATTGCCCGTGTTGGCGAGGGGATTGTTTCTACAATCGGTTCACAAAAAGATCACAAAAAAGTATTGGAAAACCCTGATATGATCTCTCAAACGGTTTTAGGAAAAGGGTTGGATTCCGGAACAGCGTTTGAAATCTTATCCATTGATATTGCTGATATCGACATTGGTAAAAATATTGGGGCAGTTCTTCAAACAGACCAAGCAGAAGCAGATAAAAATATTGCCCAAGCAAAAGCCGAAGAACGTCGTGCTATGGCCGTTGCTCAAGAACAAGAAATGCGTGCAAAAGTAGAAGAAATGCGTGCAAAAGTAGTAGAAGCAGAAGCAGAAGTACCATTAGCGATGGCAGAAGCACTGCGCTCTGGCAATATTGGCGTCATGGATTATATGAATATTCAAAACTTGACTGCTGATACGGATATGCGTGATTCAATTGGAAAAATGTCTAAAGAAGACGATGAGAAATAATGAATCAGTTTAACAAGGAGGTTTTCTCCTAATGAATATCGTTGAAACGCTTATTAAACTAATTATTAATAATGCTTTCATTTTTGTCATCATTGGAGGGATTATTTTTAACGTTGTGCAGCGTTTTATGGCTCAGTCAAAAGAGGAAGAACAGCAGCGTTCTAAAAGAGCTCCTATGCCTCCTGTAAACAATCCTTCAAGGCGGGAAAGACCTAGATATCGCCCTGTCAAAGAAGAGCCAAAAACAGCTCGTATGGAGCCAGAAACTGTTCCTTCAGCGGAAACAAATCCTTTGCAAGAAAAACTGGAAGAGCTAAAAAACCGTTCGTATCATGAACCTTCTATTCAAAAGAAAATCGCAGTTGAAAAACCAAAAATAACTGATGAGAAAAACGTTTTTAAGCCCATTTCTCGTAAAGAAGCTGTTCAAGGAGTGATATGGTCCGAAATTCTAGGGCCGCCAAAATCGAAACAACGTAAATATAAACGATAAATAGATGTGATACATTAACCCCCTTTCTCATAAACATGAGATGAAAGGGGGTTCTTTTTATGAGCAAAAAGTGGAGACACCAAATGAAAAGATGGATGACAAAAACAATGGAACTACCCGCTGATGTATTAATGGATCTTCCCCGTATTACGTTAGTTGGACAAATACACATTTATATTGAAAATCATAAAGGTTTATTAGCCTTTTCTGATACTGAAATACGCGTGTTACTAAAACAGGGACAAATGTTAATTCGAGGTGAAGGACTGGTCATTAAAGTAATACTGCCAGAAGAACTGGTTTTAGAAGGTAAAATCAATCAAGTTCTTTATTTAGAACAATAACACAAGGAGGAAAAAAATGAAGAATGGATGGACAAACTTTGTTATTGGTACCGTACGTATTCGAATTGTTGGAAAAGGAATTGAACGTTTCTTAAATAATTGTGTGAGACAACAGATTATGATCTCGAATGTCCATAAAGTTGACGGTCAGCTAGCGACAGCAACGATATTATTGAAAGATGTAAAGAAAATTCGTATACTAATTCGCAACGCAGACTGTAAAATTTATTTTATAAGAGGCCGAGGTTTTCCTTTTTTAACAAAACGAGTGATTAAAAATAGTGGATTTGCTTTAGGTTTTCTTTCTTTTTTTATTATTCTTGGTTTGCTTTCCAACATGGTGTGGAAAGTGGAAATTAGCGGTGCAGAACCACAAACAGAACATCAAATGACGAAGCAGCTGGCCAAAATAGGTGTAAAAAGAGGAGAGTTTCAATTTCTGTTAGAGAGTCCTGAAAAAATTCAGCGCTATTTAACGGATAATATGAACAATATTACCTGGGTGGGAGTAGAAGTGCGCGGCACTTCTTATCACTTCCAAGTGGTTGAAAAAAATGAGCCCAAGCCTCAGCAAAAAACACCTTACCAACATTTAATTGCTAAAAAGAAAGCTATTATTACGAATTTGTTTGTCGAAAAAGGACAACCTTTAGTCAAGGTTAATGATTTTGTCAACGAAGGCGAGGTCTTAGTTTCCGGTATTATTGGAAACGAAAAAAATAAAAAAGTAGTAGCTGCTAAAGGAAAAGTCTACGGTGAAACATGGTATAAGTCTGAGGTGGAAGTGCCTTTAAAAACTGATTTTCAAGTATTAACGGGTAATGGATATACGAAGCACTATTTAGATTTTCAAGCTTTTAAAATGCCTCTTTGGGCTTTTAACAAAGAGAAATACGGCTCAAAGGTGACAGAAAAAGTGGAGCATCCACTCTATTTTTTTAAATGGAAATTACCTCTGTCGTATGAGAAAGTTGCTGTACGAGAAGAACAGAATTCGCAGCGCGTCTATTCTAAACAAGAGGCGGTGGAAAAAGCTTTGGAAATCGGTCGAAAAAAATTACTATCAACTTTAGGTGAGGATGCTAAAATAAAAGGTGAAAAAGTTTTGCACCAAGAACAGGACAATGGTAAAGTTAGATTATCAATACATTACCAAGTTATAGAAAATATTGCGAACACTCAACCAATTATTCAAGGAGATTGATGAATGTCAGAACAGCTAGTAACAATTAACGTACAACTTGATGATTCAAACGAAGCCATTTCATTATTTGGCGTACAAGATGCGAATTTAAAGCGAATTGAAGAAGAAATGCAGGTCTCGATCATTTCAAGAGGTGAGACTGTTGTAGTCTCCGGAAGTACAGAAAATGTTCAGCTAGTGGAAGAAATGCTTAAAAAGTTACTGAACATTATCCGCAAAAATATTTCCATATCTGAACGAGATGTTGTGTATGCGATTCAATTAGCTAAGAAAAATTCTCTCGAGTTTTTTGAAGATGTATATGAAGAAGAGATTGGTAAAAACGTAAAAGGTAAGACTATTCGTGTTAAGACATTAGGACAAAGTCACTACATTTCTGCTATTAAGAAAAATGATTTGGTATTTGGAATTGGGCCTGCTGGTACCGGTAAAACGTATTTAGCCGTTGTCATGGCCGTTAATGCTCTTAAAAATGGTCACGTACAGCGTATTATTTTAACACGTCCTGCTGTTGAAGCAGGTGAAAGTCTTGGCTTCTTGCCAGGAGATTTGAAAGAAAAAGTAGATCCGTACTTGCGGCCTCTGTACGATGCATTACATGATGTATTAGGAACAGAACATACGCAACGCCTAATCGAACGCGGAGTTATTGAAATAGCACCCCTTGCTTACATGCGAGGTCGTACACTAGATGATGCGTTTGTTATCTTAGACGAAGCACAAAACACCACGATGGCGCAAATGAAGATGTTTTTAACACGACTAGGATTTGGGTCTAAAATGGTGATTACAGGAGATATTTCACAAATTGATTTACCAAAAGGAGCTCAGTCTGGTCTAGCGGCTGTCTCGAAAATCCTGACCAATGTTAAAGGTATTTCGTTTGTTCATCTAGAACAGTCAGATGTTGTGCGCCATCCACTTGTGGGACGCATCATTCAAGCGTACGAACAAGCTGACCAAAAGACCCTTTCTTAATAGGGTCTATTTTTTGTAAAGGGGGTACGTTTGTGTCAACGTTTCGGATAATCAAGCAAACAATGGCACAGATCGAGCGATTACGGTTAATTCAAATTGGGTTATATGCCTTGTTAGGTATAATGATGTTTGCGTCTATGTATAGCAATGTAAAGCCGCAGGAATTAGATCTCAGACTATTGTCTATTTCCCCGCAAACCATTTACTCACCCGTTACCATTGAAGATAAAGAGAGCACAGAGAAAAAACGGGCAGAGGCAGAACAAGCCGTTGAAGATGTGTATACACAAAAAACAGAATACGCACAGAACCAAGTCGATCTTGTTGCATCTATTTTTGATGCGATGATGGAAGTTAATACAGAATATGAAAAAGAAGATCATGAAGATGACAGTATCGATGCCGTATTAAAAACCAAACAAAAAATGTTAGAGGACAAGCTTCCTGAAGACATTCAAAAAAACTTGCCAAAGGATACCATCAAGCAGCTGCTTCAGTCTTCTAACAGTGATTTATCGATTGCGAAAGACGCTGTAGTTACAGCCGTTCATCATGTGATGAAAGATCAAGTGAAGATTAGCGATGTAGAAGAGAAAAAAGACCAGGTAGAAGGTCAGCTTGTTTACACCAATGTCAGCAACTCTCTAAAGGATTCAATGAATGCAATTGCTAAATTCGCTATCATTCCAAATGTGATTTATGATCCCCAAAAAACAGCTGAAAACCGTCAAGCAGCTGTGGAAAAAGTGGAGCCTGTTCGAATTAAACAAGGTCAGATTATTGTAGAAGAAAATCAGCTTATTAATCCTGATATATATCGTCAGCTCCAGCTCGCGGGATTGTTGAATAATAAAGGATCTATTCAGCCTTTTGCGGGATTAGCTTTGCTGATTGTGATGATGATAGCGGGCCTCATTTACTATTTGCGTGAATTTCACACCAAGACATATCAGCCCTTGTTGTTGTATGTATTGGTAGCAACCATTACGATTGGCCTCATGAAAATCTTAAGCGTGTTTCAGCAAATTGATTTATCGGAAATAGGTTTCTTAGCTCCTGTTGCAGTGGGAGGTTTGCTGATTCGAATTTTAATGGATGAACGCATTGCTATTTTATCAAGCATTGTATTTGCTATTTGTGGAAGCATTATTTTTAATGGTGAATTGACAACCTCGTTTAATATGAACATCGGGATCTACTTTTTAATTAGCAATATTGCTGCTATTTTATTTTTAAGCAGGCAGCACAGGCGTTCACGGATTTTGCAGGCAGGTCTATTTGTGGCTATGGTAAACGTAATTATTAGCTTTGCTATTATTTTTATTAAAAATGGCCAAATTGGTACTGTAGAGCTTGGCTATTACAGCATGATGTCAATTGCATCTGGTGTTATTGCTTCCGTTTTAGCTATAGGTTTGCTTCCGTTTTTTGAAAGTGGATTTGGCATTTTATCTACGATGAAGCTGATTGAATTATCGAGTCCTAATCATCCGCTATTACGTAAAATCTTAACCGAAACACCGGGAACGTATCATCACAGTGTAATGGTGGCAAACTTATCTGAAGCGGCGTGCGAAACGATAGGAGCTAACGGTTTATTAGCGAGAGTGGGGGCTTATTACCACGATATTGGTAAAACGAAGCGACCGCAGTATTTTATTGAAAATCAAATGAATATTACCAATCCGCATGATAAACTAAGTCCGAAGACTAGTAAAAATATTATAATCGCACATGCTACAGATGGAGCGACCATTTTGCGAAATCACAAGTTTCCAAAAGAGATTGTAGATATTGCAGAGCAGCATCACGGAACGACCCTGCTTAAGTTTTTCTATCATAAGGCACTTGAACAAACAGAAGAAAAAATTGATGAAAAAGAATATCGCTATCCTGGACCAAAGCCTCAGTCAAAAGAAGCAGCGGTTATTTGCATAGCTGATAGTGTAGAAGCAGCCGTAAGGTCAATGTCCAATCCAACTCCGGAAAAGATTGAGAACTTGGTGCGAAATATTATTAAAGATCGCTTGCAGGATGAGCAGCTTAGCGAGTGTAACGTAACGCTCAAAGAGCTAGAGTTAATTCGCCAAGCACTATGTGAAACTTTAAATGGGATTTTTCATTCCCGAATTGAATATCCAGAGATAAAAAAAGAGAAGGTGAAGGTATGAGTTTAGTTATTGATTTTATTGATGAAACAAACGAAGTGAGTAAAGAGCAGCAAAAAGAGCTTGAGAAGCTGCTTGAAGCCGCTGCTATATATGAAAATCTTCAAGAGGATGCAGAAGTATCCGTTACATTTGTGGATAATGATCGAATTCAAGAAATCAATCATCAATACCGCCATAAAAATCAGCCAACGGATGTAATATCGTTTGCGCTAGAAGAAATGGGCGAAGATGAAATGCAAATTATCGGAGATGAGATGCCAAGAGTCCTGGGGGATATTGTCATTTCGATTCCAAAAGCTCATGAGCAAGCAGAAGAATACAATCACTCGTTTATGAGGGAGCTAGGATTCTTAACGGTTCACGGTTTCTTGCACTTGCTTGGGTATGACCATGAAACATCAGAAGATGAAAAAGAGATGTTTACACGTCAAAAAGATATTTTAGAACAATATGGACTCTCGCGATAAAAAAGGGATAGCTAAAGTTGTCAGTAGCTTTGGTTATGCAATAGAGGGGTTTCTCTATGTTTGTAAAACACAGAGAAATATGCAAATTCACGTAGCAGCTTCTTTCATCGTCCTTCTCTTAGGAGCCGTGCTGTCAATTACAGCTGGTGAATGGACGGTTGTGCTGCTTCTGATTGCAGGCATGTTCAGCTTAGAGTTAATGAATACAGCGGTTGAAAAAGTTGTTGATTTAGTTTCTCCTGAATATCACATACTAGCAAAACACGCAAAAGATGCAGCCGCAGCCGCGGTGTTGGTCTATGCGTGTTTTGCTGTCCTTATAGGAGGAATTATTTTCTTAAAGTATTTGTTTTAAAAAGGATTCTTTTTGGTTCTTTACACCCCCGTGGTATAATAAAAAAGGACAAGTTAAAAGACATGTAGAAGCGCAAAAGGAGAGCGGATAAATGGATAAGACCGGACTGATTGATGAGGCGAAAAAAGCTCGTGAAATGGCTTATGTACCGTATTCAAAATTTAAAGTTGGTGCAGCTTTATTGACGAAAGATGGAAAGGTTTATCGCGGCTGCAATATTGAAAATGCAGCTTATAGCATGTGCAATTGTGCTGAGCGTACGGCTTTATTTAAAGCCTATTCAGAAGGAGATAAAGAGTATGCAGCACTTGCTGTAGTAGCTGATACTGATCGTCCTGTTTCTCCGTGTGGAGCATGCAGACAAGTAATCTCTGAGCTTTGTCCAAAAGAAATGAAAGTTATATTAACCAATTTAAAAAATAACATACAAGAACTAACTGTGGAAGAATTACTTCCAGGAGCATTTTCATCGGAGGATTTACATGAGTAATAATGAATTTAAGTCAGGTTTTGTTTCAATTATTGGAAGACCAAACGTAGGGAAATCAACTTTTTTGAACCGAGTAATTGGTCAAAAGATTGCGATTATGAGTGACAAACCGCAAACAACTAGAAATAAAATTCAGGGTGTGTACACGGAAGATCAGGCGCAAATTGTGTTTATTGATACACCAGGAATTCACAAACCAAAGCATAAATTAGGCGACTTTATGATGAAGGTAGCGCAAAATACGCTTAAAGAAGTAGATTTAATTTTATTTATGATTAACGCAACAGAAGGCTTAGGTCGAGGCGATGAATTTATTATCGAGCGTTTAAAAGATACAAAAACGCCTGTTTTCCTTGTGATTAATAAAATTGATGAAATTCATCCAGACGAATTGTTTTCAATTATCACGAATTATAAAGACTTATATCCTTTTGCTGAAATTGTGCCAATTTCAGCTTTACAAGGAAATAACGTGGAGCGCTTGCTTGATCAAATCAAGCAGCGATTGCCGGAAGGTCCGCAGTATTACCCGGCAGATCAGGTAACAGATCACCCAGAGCGCTTTATTATTACGGAATTAATTCGTGAAAAAGTACTGCATGCAACGAGGGAAGAAATACCTCATTCTATTGCCGTTGTGATGGATTCTATGCAAAGACGAGATAATGGCGCTGTTTACGTCGGCGCTACAATTATCGTCGAAAGAGATTCACAAAAAGGCATCGTAATTGGAAAGCAAGGAAAGATGTTAAAAGAGGTAGGAAGAAAAGCAAGAGCAGACATTGAAGCTCTTTTAGGTTCAAAAGTATTTTTAGAACTATGGGTAAAAGTGCAAAAAGATTGGCGAAACCGAGCGTCGCATCTCCGTGACTTTGGATTTAGAGAAGACGAATATTAATCATTTGAGTTCTTGTTGGCGTCGATTTATACCCCTTCATAAAAGAAGGTAATTTGTAAAAAATTGTGTTACATGATTTTACGTCGGAAGGCTATTCTAAACATAAGGAATTGAAATATGTATCTGATCTTTATGGTTAGAAAGGTGGGAGTTCTATGTTGAATTTTACTTGGAACATTTTTTCACAAACAGGTAGCATTGATACTTATCTCATTTTTAAGGAACTTGAAAATGAAGTGAAAGAAAGACCCGAAACATATGAGGACAACAGCGAAAGTCTCAATTCTCCCTTGTCTTAGCCTTCTGTAAGATGGCGGTGATGATGATTGTTTAAAAAGTGCGAAGGAATTGTCATTCGAACGAATGATTACGGTGAATCAAATAAAATTGTCACCATTTATTCACGTGAACTCGGAAAAGTGGGTCTTATGGCAAGAGGGGCAAAAAAGCCCAGTAGTCGCTTAGCTTCCGTCACACAATTATTTACGTATGGATACTTTTTTATACAAGCAGGTTCAGGAATGGGTACTCTCCATCAAGGAGAAGTTATCTCATCTATGAGAAGCATACGCGAAGATATCTTCACAACAGCGTATGCTTCTTATATTCTTGAATTAACAGATAAAGCTACTGAGAACAATAAACCAAATCCATTTCTATTTGAACTGCTGCACCAAACCATTCATTATATGAACGAAGAGTATGATGCAGAGATCTTAACATTTATTTATGAAATGAAAATGTTAAACGTTCTAGGTCTTCATCCTACATTAAATGAATGTGCAGTCTGCCATCAAGGTGAAGGAACATTTCATTTTTCCATTCGAGAAGGCGGGTTTATTTGTCATCGATGCTTAGAAAAAGATCCTTATCATTTGAAAATTAGTCCGATGACGGTTAAACTATTAAGGCTATTTTATTACATTGATTTAAAGCGGTTAGGTTCTATTTCTGTTAAACCCGAAACAAAAAAACAATTAAAGTTTGTAATTGATCAATATTATGAAGAATATTCAGGATTGTTTTTAAAAACAAAGCGGTTTTTGAATCAGATGGAGTCTTTAAAACAATCGCTCTCTGATGAGAAATAGAAAAGATAATCAGTGATATGCAAGGAATTGCTGTCGCTAGGGTGCCTCGTAGTGTGTAGAGGACACCCTTTTTACTGTGGAGCGAAGGGGTAGTTTCGCTTATTGTAAGCGTAATGTCTGCTTTTTTTGAGAAGCCATGGTAAAATAAACGGCATTCTAAAAAGATAAAATGCTAAAATTAATAAGTTATAGCTTTTACTTTTGCTTAAAAAGTATATAATGTTTTATAAATAGTATGTCACATTTAATGATTAGGTGGTGAGTACAATCGAACTGAACAAACGACAAGAACAAATTTTACAAATTGTCAAAGACGAAGGCCCCATTACAGGCGAGCATATTGCAGATCAGCTTAGCCTTACGCGGGCCACGCTAAGACCGGACTTGGCTATTTTAACAATGGCTGGTTATCTAGAAGCGCGACCGCGCGTAGGTTACTTTTACACAGGTAAAACAGGAGCACAGCTTCTTACAGATAAAATAAAAAAAATACAGGTGCAAGAATATCAGTCTATCCCTGTAGTCGTGAACGAAAATGTGTCGGTATATGATGCTATTTGTACAATGTTTCTAGAAGACGTGGGGACCCTTTTTGTAGTGGATGAGAAATCACAGCTAGTGGGAGTACTGTCGCGTAAAGATTTATTGCGCGCGAGTATCGGAAAGCAAGAGCTCACATCTATTCCTGTTCATATTATCATGACGAGAATGCCCAACATTACATATTGTTATCGCGAAGATTTGTTAATTGATATTGCTAAGATCTTAATTGAAAAACAGATTGATGCTATGCCCGTTATTAAAGAGGGAGACGGCAATTTTGAAGTGGTGGGACGCATTACCAAAACAAATATTACAAAATTACTAGTAGCACTAGCAAATGATGAAGTATTATAAGTGAAAAAGGATTAAAAAGGGGATGCACAAAATATGAACAACCCATGTCTTTATGTCATTTCGGATTCTGTAGGTGAGACAGCTGAACTAGTTGTAAAGGCTGCATCAAGTCAGTTCAATATGACGGACTTTGTAATTAAAAGAGTACCTTACGTAGAGGACATCGCAACACTTTCAGAAGTGGTTTCAGTAGCGAAGTTGAACAACGCTATTATTGGCTTTACGCTAGTAAAGCCCGAAATGAGAGAATTTTTAATTCAAGAAGCGTCCAAAAACGGGGTAGAGGTATTTGATATTATTGGACCTTTAATTGATAAAATTCAATCTTCTTATCAACTTTCTCCGCGCTATGAGCCTGGAATGGCTAGAAAGTTAGACGAAGATTATTTTAAGAAAGTAGAAGCGATTGAATTTGCAGTGAAATATGATGATGGGCGTGATCCAAGAGGCATTCTTAGAGCGGATATCGTATTAATCGGTGTATCAAGAACATCTAAAACACCTCTTTCTCAGTTTTTAGCACACAAGCGTTTGAAAGTAGCCAACGTTCCGATTGTACCTGAGGTAGATCCGCCAGAAGAGCTGTTTCACGTATCACCTGAGAAGTGTATAGGGCTTACTATCAGTCCTGAAAAATTAAACGATATTCGTAAAGAGCGTTTAAAGTCTCTTGGGCTAAACGATAAAGCAATTTATGCTAATATTGGCCGTATTAAAGAAGAACTTGAATTCTTCCAAGGAATTGTAGATAAGATTGGCTGTGAAGTGGTTGATGTATCCAACAGAGCCGTAGAAGAAACAGCTGGTATCATTCTCAATACCATCAAAAAGAAATAAACGATGAATCTCCTCTGTGCGTGACAGAAAGGAGATTGCTTTCTTATGTTTGTATGCTGTAAGCCTAAGAAAATATACCAAAGATGAATATGACAGAACTTTTAAAAACAAGTGACTTTGGTATAGAAAATATAGGTTGTTTATATTATAATAAAAAATTGTGATAAAAAAGAATAGTTTTAGGTTTAGACTTTGTTAAGAACGAATAAACTATTTATATAAAAGTCAAGTCAAAATCCAAAAAAGTATTCGACAAATGCCATCTACAGGAAATAACAAATTGTTAGAAGGAATCTCTGGAGGGATGTAGAATACAGAGTTATAGCAAAAGAAAAAGTAAAGTTTTTGTCGATGCTGATGCATGCCCTGTTAAAGCAGAAATCGTTGAACTTACACATACATATGACATCGAGCTTGTGTTTGTTGCTTCCTATGCTCACATGCAAACAAATCCTACACCAGGAAAATGGGTCTATGTAGATGCAGAAAAGGAAGCCGCAGATTTATATATTTTAAATCACGCAGCCAAGCAGGATATTGTCGTAACTCAAGATACTGGCTTAGCAAGCATGTTAGTAAGTCGAGGGGTTTACGCACTGTCTCCTCGTGGAAAGTACTATAATGACGACGAAATGAATACGGTGCTTTTCTTTCGCTATGTTTCTGCAAAAGAGCGACGGTCAGGGCGTCATACTAAAGGCCCAAAGGCATTTAGTGAAGAAGATCGCCAGCATTTCATTCAAGCTTTTGAAAAAATGTTGTCGAAACTTGCAGGAATTTAGCACTTAGTGAAGAATATTATATGAAATACGGAGCTGTTACTATGGCAAATCGAATTCCTGATGAAGTAATCGACCGTATTCGGCATTCAGTAGATATTGTCGACGTCATAAGCGATTATGTACAACTAAAAAAACAAGGGCGCAATTATTTTGGACTCTGTCCGTTTCATGGGGAAAGCACACCATCTTTTTCAGTATCGCCTGATAAACAAATTTATCATTGCTTTGGATGCGGTGCAGGAGGGAATTCATTTTCATTCATAATGGAATTAGAAGGACTGTCCTTCACGGAAGCAGCTCAGCAGCTTGCTGAAAAAGGAGACATTCCTTTTGAACATGAGATACATCCTCATGAAGAAGATAATCAAAAGCCTAGCAATAAAATGATTGAAGCACACGAGCTTTTAAAGAAATTTTACCATCATTTATTGGTAAATACAAAAGAAGGCCAAGATGCTTATGATTATTTAATAAATCGAGGGTTTTCACGAGAAATTATCGATGAATTTGAGATAGGTTTTGCTTTAGATTCGTGGGAATTTGTAAGTAAGTTCTTAACAAAACGTGGGTTTAATCCGCAAGAGATGGAACATGCAGGTTTAATCATTAAACGCAACCAAGATGAAACGTACTTTGATCGTTTTCGCGATCGAATTATGTTTCCTATTGCTGACTTGCAAGGCAAAACAATTGCATTTTCAGGGCGCCTGCTAAAAGAGATAAAAGGGCAGCCTAAATATTTAAACAGTCCCGAAACTTCTATTTTTAACAAAAGTCGCACACTCTACAACTTTCACCGCGCTAAAAAACATATACGCAAAAATCAGCAGGTTATTTTATTTGAAGGATTTGCAGATGTTATTTCAGCTGTTAAAGCGGGGTGCCCAAACGCAATTGCAACAATGGGAACTGCCTTAACAGAAGAACAAGCCAAAATTATTCGTCGAAATGTAGAGTCCGTTATCATTTGCTATGATGCAGATTCTGCTGGAATTGAAGCAGCGCACAAAGCAACTGCTATCTTAACAAATGTGGGTTGTACCGTTAAGATTGCTGTGATGCCGGATGGTTATGACCCGGATGATTATATTAAAGAATACGGGGCAGAGAAGTTTCAAAATGATGTTATTAATAGCAGCTTGACCTTTATGGCATTTCAAATGAGGTATCTCCGCCGAAAGCGAAATCTACAAAATGAATCTGAACGTATGCAATACATTGAAGACGTTTTGAAAGAAATAAGCCTCCTTACAAAAGCTGTAGAGCGAGATCATTATTTACGCCAATTGGCACAAGAGTTTTCCATTTCATTAGATGCGCTTAAAGAACAGCAGTATCAAGTGTATCGAACGGAAAAAAAGAAAAAGGATAATGATTCTCCAAATCGAAATAATATAAATAGACAACCAGTCGTAAAGAGAAGCTTATTACCGGCTTATCAAAATGCAGAACGTTTTTTGATCGCTCATATGTTGAAAGATAAGGATGTAGCATTTAGAATTCAAGACCGACTTCAAGGTCAGTTCAATGTCGAAGAACATCGTGCGCTTGTTCTATATTTGTATGCCTATTACGAGGAAGGACACGAGCCTAATCCGAGCGGATTTATTGAGCGGTTGCCCGAATCTTCGTTGTCTAGTCTAGCTTCAGAATTGGCGATGATGTCAATCAATGATGAATTGTCGGAGCAAGCTTTGAATGATTATATCCAAACGATATTGATTTATCCACAAAGGGTAGCGATAGAAAAAAAAGAAGCAGAAAAGCAAGAAGCAGAGCGTCAAAAAGATTATTTAAAAGCTGCGACAATAGCAATGGAAATTTTACAGTTGAAAAAAACGTTAAAATAAACGATGTTGCGTATTAGTCCCACTTTTAGAAGGTTTTCCTTAAAATTTTGGAAGGAGGGGATCTGATGGCTGAAAAATCAGCTCAATCAAAACAACTTGATTCAGATTTAACAATTGAACAAGTAAAAGATCAATTGACCGAAATCGGAAAAAAACGTGGTGTGCTAACATACGAAGAAATTGCAGAGCGTATGGCGAACTTCGAAATTGAATCCGATCAAATGGATGAATATTATGAATACCTTGGAGAACAAGGTGTTGAAGTAATGAGTGAATCTGAAGCAAATGATGACGATGCCGATCCCGATATTCAAGAACTGTCAAAAGAAGAAGAGTTTGATTTAAATGATTTAAGTGTACCTCCTGGTGTGAAAATTAATGATCCAGTTCGTATGTACTTAAAAGAAATCGGACGCGTTGACTTATTGTCGGCAGAGGAAGAAATCAATTTAGCAAAACGTATTGAAGAAGGCGATGAAGAAGCGAAACGTCGTCTTGCTGAAGCAAACTTACGTCTTGTGGTAAGTATCGCTAAACGCTATGTTGGACGCGGTATGCTGTTTCTTGATTTGATTCAAGAAGGAAACATGGGTCTTATTAAAGCGGTAGAAAAATTTGATTATCGCAAAGGTTATAAATTCAGTACGTATGCGACATGGTGGATTCGTCAAGCTATTACTCGTGCGATTGCTGACCAAGCAAGAACGATTCGTATCCCTGTTCATATGGTTGAAACGATTAACAAACTAATTCGTGTTCAACGTCAGCTTCTACAAGATTTAGGTCGCGAACCATCTCCTGAAGAAATTGCAGAAGATATGGACTTAACACCAGAAAAAGTTCGTGAAATCTTAAAAATTGCCCAAGAGCCGGTTTCTCTTGAAACGCCAATTGGTGAGGAAGATGATTCTCATTTAGGTGACTTCATTGAAGACCAAGATGCAACATCACCTTCTGAACATGCTGCATATGAATTATTAAAAGAGCAGTTAGAAGACGTCCTTGATACGTTAACAGATCGCGAAGAAAATGTTCTTAGACTCCGCTTTGGTCTGGACGATGGGCGTACGCGTACGCTTGAAGAAGTAGGAAAAGTATTTGGCGTAACGCGTGAGCGTATTCGTCAAATTGAAGCTAAAGCGCTTCGCAAGCTTCGTCACCCTAGTCGAAGCAAACGTTTAAAAGATTTCTTAGAATAGATAAAAGCGTAAATAGCGCTTATGAGATAGCTTCTTTCCCTGCGGAAAGAGGCTGTCTGTTTTTTTATGGAATAAATTTCATGAAAACGCATTTTAAAGAAGTATATTGATTTTTTTACCAACTTTTCTTCTTTCATATATTTTACTGAATTGTCCTTCGTTTTGCAAATGCTCCTTTATATTCTTTTGTTATAGAAGCGTAAGATGTTCAAATTTCATTTAAACATCCGAAAAAAATGGAATCGCTCTCATTTTATTCTTGCATTGATGAATACTCCTCTATTATAACATGAAAAAATTAAAACGTTTTAAAAGTTGAGAAAATTTACAAAAATGAATTATAATTAGATAATGTAAGCGTATACATTTTTAGGGGGAATAAAAATGAATTATGAATTAACCAATGAACAAAAGATGATTCAACGGACGCTGAGAGAATTTTCAGAAGCTGAAGTAGCACCAAATGCACTAGAGCGCGATCGAAGTAAGCAATTTCCGCTTGATGTTTTTAAAAAGTTAAGTGAGCTTGGTGTAATGGGCCTTCCTTTTCCTGAAGAGTATGGTGGCGGAGGCGCAGATACGGTTAGTTTTGCTATTGTCGTAGAGGAGTTAAGTAAAGCTTGTGGCTCTACAGGAATTACATACTCAGCTCATGTTTCGCTCGGGGGGGCACCTATTTATTTATTCGGAACAAAGGAGCAAAAAGAACAGTACCTACCTGCTTTATGCTCCGGGGAATCTTTTGGAGCGTTTGGTTTAACCGAACCGAACGCAGGAAGTGACGCGGGGGGAACGGAGACCGAAGCAGTGTTGAAGGATGGAACATTTAGGATTAATGGAAGTAAATGCTATATTACGAATGCCAGCTATGCAAAGTTTTTAGCTTTAACAGCTGTTACAAACCGTACAGAAGGTAAAAAAGAAATTTCAGCTATTATCGTGCCCACAGAAGCTCGAGGTTTTACTGTAATAGACAATTACGAGAAAATGGGTCTACATGCTTCAAATACAACTGAACTCGTTTTAGAGGATGTTGAAGTGCCTGAAGAGAATTTACTCGGTGTAAGAGGAGAAGGATTCAAACAATTTCTAATGACGCTTGACGGGGGAAGAATTGGAATTGGGGCAATGGCCGTTGGAATCGCTCAAGCGGCTTATGAGAAAGCACTGTCATATGCGCAGGAAAGAAAGCAGTTTGGGAAAGCTATTTCATCGTTTCAAGCGATTCAGTTTAAATTAGCTGATATGGCCATGAAAATTGAGTTAGCAAGAAATATGGTGTATAAAGCAGCGTGGTTAAAAGACCAAGGAAAGCCATTTACGAAAGAAGCAGCTATGTGTAAACTGTATGCTTCTGAAATTTGTATGGAAGTAGCCAGTCAAGCTGTGCAGATTCATGGAGGATACGGCTACATGAAAGAGTATCACGTGGAGCGGTATTTACGGGATGCCAAGCTTTTAGAAATTGGAGAAGGAACTTCGGAAATTCAGCGCTCTGTTATTGCAAGGCAAATTGGCTGTTAAGATAAGCAATAAGAAATTAGTTAATTATGTAAATAAAACCCTTTCACTTATGAGCATTTTCAAGTAAAATAAAAGTGCTTATACTATTTTGTTATTTCTAGGGATGGGAATACATAAAGGGGGTATAGTGAGTGAAGCGAAATCCGCTAATACCATTTTTATTAATTGCGGTAATCGGGATTGCTTTAATGTTAACGCTTTCGTTCAACGGATTGAACAATGCAAAAGAAATCGCGGCTGAAAAAGAAGGCGGTGGCGCGGAACAGCAGGCTTCAGCTAAACCAGAAGAAATTTATCAAAAAACTTGTATTGGTTGTCACGGCGATCAGTATCAAGGTGGAGTAGGTCCTTCGTTAAAAGGAATTGGGAAAAAAGTTTCTCAAGACGAAATTGCAGATATTGTTGTAAACGGTAAAGGAAACATGCCGGCCGGGCTGGTTCCACCGGAAAAAGCGAAGGAAATGGCTAAATGGGTATCCGAAATTAAATAGAGTTCAGAAACATGATTTTCTGGAAAGCCGCTCATTTATAAAGCAGGCTTTTTTTTTATGATGTTTTTATACGCATTCAGCTAGAAGGAAAACATGAAGAGAAATAGGAATCATGCAGCTATCTATGTTAAAATAATGAACAGTAATCACATAGAGAATAGGTGACAAAATGAATGAATTAAACTTATCAACAAGACTTGAAGAAGTAGTAAAGTCGATTCCTTTGGGAGCAAAGATAGCAGACATTGGCTCAGATCATGCGTATTTGCCATGTTTTGCTTATTTAAATGGATATATTAGCGGCGCTGTAGCAGGTGAAATTACAGAAGGTCCCCTGCAATCGGCTATTCAGCAGGTGAAAAAAACAAGCTTAACGGATGTTATTGATGTTCGAAAAGGAAACGGCCTAGAAGTAATATCACCGAATGAAGTAGACTGTATTACAATCTGCGGAATGGGCGGAACGCTTATTACGATGATTTTAGAAGAAGGAAAGGCAAAATTAGAAGGAGTAAAACGACTGGTGCTTCAGCCGAATATTGGTTCACATCATATTCGCAGCTGGCTGATTCAACACAACTGGGAAATCATTGATGAAAAAATCATCGAAGAAGACGGTCGTATGTATGAAGTCATCGTCGCTGAACCTGGAAACCCTTTAGCTCCGTATAACGGGGAAGTGGAAGCCGGTGTGTTAATGGGCCCTATTTTAAAAGAAAAGCGCTCTTCTGCTTTTATGACAAAGTGGACGCATGAACTAAATCATCTTAAACAAATTGTCAGTCAAATGGAACAGGCTCAGTCAGAGGAAAGCAAAGCAAAACTTCAAAAACTTACCCAAGACATCTCATTAATTGAGGAGGCGTTAAAATGAGTAAAATCCCTAACGGATTTCAAGTAATTGAGGCATTTGAATCATTTTCTCCCAAGCATTTAGCGGTTGAAGGAGATAAAATTGGTTTACAGATTGGAACGTTAAACAAGCCTGTAAAAAAAGTAATGGTAACGTTAGATGTTCTTGAAACGGTCGTAGACGAAGCAATTGAAAAACAAGTGGATTTAATTATTGCTCATCATCCTCCTATTTTTAGACCTCTAAAACAAGTGGTTACAGATCGTCCTGAAGGACGTATTTTAGAGAAATGCATTAAGCATGATATTGCCGTATATGCTGCTCATACAAACTTAGATATAGCTAAAGGCGGAGTAAATGACTTGTTAGCCGAAGCGTTGGGGCTACAAGAGACAAAAGTGCTGGTTCCGACAACGTCGATTCAATTGAAAAAGCTAGCTGTATTTGTTCCTTCAAATGACGCTGAAGCAGTGCGCACAGCTATTTGTGATGCGGGAGCTGGACATGTTGGCCTTTACAGCGACTGTACGTTTTCAACAGAAGGCGAAGGCACATTTAAACCTTCTTCAGAAGCCAATCCATACATTGGCTCAAAAGGAGAGCTAGAACGTGTCAATGAAACAAAAGTTGAAACTATTTTTGAAGCGGGTCAACAAAATAAAATTATTCGTGCCATGCTCAGTGCTCATCCTTACGAAGAAGTAGCCTATGACATTTATCCAGTGGAACAAACGGGCGAAACGCTTGGACTTGGACGAATTGGTAAGTTAAAAGAAGAGATGACGTTAAAACAGTTTGCCGATCACGTTAAACAAGCATTGGATGTAGATGGTGTCAGAGTAGTAGGGTCTATGGATGCCACTGTGAAAAAAGTAGCTGTTCTTGGCGGAGACGGAAACAAATATATTACAAACGCAAAATTTAGCGGAGCAGATGCCTATGTAACAGGTGATTTGTATTTCCACGTTGCGCATGATGCAATGGCAATGGGATTAAACGTTGTAGATCCTGGTCATCATGTTGAAAAAGTCATGAGAAAAGGTGTAACACGCGTATTAAACAGTCTTTTTGAAGCGAAAAACTTTGAGTGTGAAGTATTTGATTCAAAAGTAGACACAAACCCATTTACGTTTATGTAACAAAGAAGGTGTTGACGAATGTCAACACCTTCTTTTGCGTCTATTAAGACGATTTTTTTGTTCGAACTTTTGGTAAAATTTTTGAAAGAGGCACACTTTTTTCACGTGTCCATGTTGTTTCATCTTCCGGATCGAACTGATCTAGAAAATTGATGACCTCTTTTGTGATTGGAGTAGGGGTAGATGCGCCTGCCGTAACAGCTACGGTTTTCGCGTTCATCAACCATTCGATCTGAAGCTCTGAGATGTCACCGATGCGATATGCCTCAGTGCCGGCAATCTCCATTGATACTTGAGCTAGACGGTTTGAATTGTTACTTTTAGGATCTCCTACTACGATTGTAACATCTGCTTCACCTGCTTGCTCAGCTACAGCTTCTTGGCGAACTTGTGTAGCTAAACAAATTTCCTTGTGAACTTCAGCGTGCGGATATTTTTCTTTTACTTTTTCCATGACATCTGCAACGTCCCACTGACTCATTGTTGTCTGATTGGTTACAATGACTTTTTCACGTTGAATATTTAAATGGGCTACGTCTTCTGCTTTTTCAATTAAATGAACGATATCTGGTGCGATGCCAAGTGCACCTTCTGGCTCAGGATGATTTCTTTTTCCGATATAAATAACGTCATAACCTTCTTTTTCTTTTTGGCGAATAAGGTCGTGGGTTTTTGTAACATCCGGACATGTAGCATCGATTGTTGTTAAACCTTTTTCTTTTGCTCGTTCTTTTACTTCTGGAGATACTCCGTGCGCCGTAAAAATAACGGTTCCTTCATTTATTTGGTCTAAGATTTCTAGGCGATTAGCACCGTCCAGTGTGATAATGCCGTCCTCTTCAAACGCATCTGTAACGTGTTTATTATGAACAATCATTCCTAAGATATAGATTGGTCGAGGCAATGATTTATCTAAAGCGGCGTTTCGTGCAATGACCATTGCGTCTACTACACCATAACAATAGCCGCGCGGTGCGATTTTAATAACTTTCATTTCAATTTCCTCCTCATCATAATCCTGACGAGCAATTCAACTCGCTTCTATTATATAAAAGAGGAAGGAAGAATACAAAGATATTCTTTTTTTACTTACTGTCTTTACTTACGGAACTAGCAGATTTATCAAATATAAAGTTTTGGTTTAGACACTCGATCTCTAGAGGAAAGTTCAATTTCTTCTTCGAAGAAATCCAGCTCATCATCAGATGAATCCGTGCTTTCTGAGCCTGTTGACAAAACCTTACTGTCTTTGCTTTCATCAGTTTCAGCAACCTCTGTTCCTTCTGCTTCGAGTACTTCATCTGTATCGTCACTTGAGCGCAGGGCTTGATAGATTTTCCATAGAGAAGGAGCATTTTTGACAAGAGGTCCGTATTGTTGAATCATAGGTCCCATCGTTTCCGCAGCTTTTAATACTCGCTGAACATTTCCCATCATGGAGCTTAAGTTAGCAGGGTTCGTTAAACCTTGCAAACCTCCAAGCAGGGAAGAAGAGTTGGTCGCTCCTGCAGCACCTTGGGCTCCTGAAAGGCCTGAAAACAAAGAACCTCGAGGAGCAGCAGCTGCTGCTTGTTGAAAGGGGATGTTTCTATTCCCGCCTCTTCGGAATAGGCGAGTTAAGAAGTTACCTCCTCCACGGTTCAGGCCTTGCTGATTCGGGTAAAATGATTGTTGAGCATTTGTTTGCTGGGCAAAGTTACGAAACTGCTGTAATGGATTAAATTGGCCAAAGTTACCAGGTTGTTGCCCAAAACCGTTTTGCGGTGGCATTCCTGGCATCATTCTTCTTTGCATACCGGGTGGAAATGGTGGTCTTCGCTGTAGCAAAGGACGCACCTCCTTTAGTAAAGTAGATTTTCTTTTACTATCGTATGCAACTCGCGATAAAATGTTTTTGAAACAGGTAATAAGTTTTAGTAATATGAATGAGAAGTAGTCACAGAAGGAAAAATCGATTATAATCATATATTGTGCCTTAAAAGATGAACGTGAATGTAAAAAAGGAGACTATTATGGAAAAAACAAACTTTGAACGTTTTGAGTTTCAACCATTTTTAATAGAAGCAATTAAACAATTAGGTTTTTATCAGCCTACAGAGATTCAAGAGCGCTTAATTCCTTCCGTTTTAAAAGGGGAAAGTGTAATTGGTCAGTCACAAACAGGGACGGGCAAAACACACGCTTATTTGTTGCCTTTACTTGAAAAGGTAGATCCTAAAAAAGAAGAAGTACAAGTTGTAATTACCGCTCCAACTCGTGAGCTTGCTTCTCAAATTTATCAAGAAGTCTTAAAGCTAACAAAACACAGTGCTGAAGGAGAAGAAATTTCAGCAAAATGTTTTATCGGCGGTACAGATAAGCAGCGTACAATCGACAAATTAAAGAAACAGCCTCAAGTGGTTGTAGGAACACCGGCTCGTTTGTTTGATTTAGTAAATGAAAAAGCGTTAGTTGTGTATACAACTAAGGCGTTAGTAGTAGACGAAGCTGATTTAATGCTTGATATGGGATTTTTAGAAGATGTGGACCGTTTGGCAAGCAACATGCCTGAAAAATTACAGATGCTTGTTTTTTCAGCAACGATTCCTGAAAAATTAAAGCCATTCTTAAAAAAATACATGGAAAATCCAAAATTTACGCATGTTTCGCCGAAGCAAGCAGCAGCGGCTAAATTAGAGCATGTATTAGTTCCACTACGTCATCGTAACAAGTTTAAGCTGCTGCACGATATGCTTATTTCGTATAATCCTTATTTAGCTATCGTCTTTACAAATACAAAGAAAATGGCGGACGAAGTAGCAGATGACCTACTGTCTAAAGGCTTAAAAGTAGGAAGAATTCACGGAGACTTATCTCCTCGTGACCGTAAGAAAATGATGAAGCAAATTAATAATTTAGAATTTCAATACGTAGTAGCGACAGATTTAGCAGCTCGCGGTATTGATATTGAAGGGATTTCACACGTTATTAACTTTGAGCTTCCTTCAGATCTAGATTTCTACATTCACCGCGTAGGCCGTACAGCTCGTGCTGGTCATTCTGGAATTGCTGCTACAATCTTCGATGTGGAAGATGAAGATGCAGTAAATAAGCTAGAGAAAATGGGAATCGAGTTTGTAAACAAAGATCTTCAAAAGCAAGAATGGGTTTCTATTGATGACCGTAACCGCCGTAAAAAGCGTGTGAAGAAAGCGGATGAAGTGGGAGAAGAGGCACATCGCTTTATTCAAAAGCCTAAGAAAGTAAAGCCTGGCTATAAGAAAAAACGTGCTCGTGAAATTACAAAGTACGTGCAAAAGAAAAAGCGTAGTGAAAGACGCAACAATCGTTAATCGCAATAGGTTAGAGGTGTAAAAAAGAATGTTGAAAATTGGTTCTCACGTATCGATGAGCGGCAAAAAGATGCTTTTAGGAGCAAGTGAAGAGGCAGCTTCTTATGGAGCAAATACGTTTATGATCTATACAGGCGCTCCACAAAATACTCGTCGCAAAAAGATTGAAGAGCTTAATATTGAAGCTGGTCTTTTGCATATGAAAGAGCATGGAATGAAAGATATTGTTGTACATGCTCCTTATATCATTAATTTAGGGAATACAACAAAGCCCGAAACATTTGAGCTTGGAGTAGATTTCTTAACGTCTGAAATTCAGCGCACCCATGCTCTTGGCGCAAAGCAAATTGTTCTTCATCCAGGGGCTCATGTGGGGGCCGGAGCAGATGCTGGTATTCAGCAAATTATCAACGGTCTAAACGAAGTGTTGACAGCTGATCAAGAAGTTCAAATTGCGCTTGAGACAATGGCTGGAAAAGGAACAGAGTGTGGAAGAAGCTTTGAAGAAATCGCCCAAATTATTGATGGTGTGACGCACAATGAAAAGCTCTCTGTTTGTTTTGACACATGTCACGTACATGATGCTGGTTACGATATCGTTCAAGACTTTGACGGTGTATTAAATGAATTTGACAAAACCGTAGGAATACAGCGAATTAAAGTGCTTCACATCAATGATAGTAAAAATGTATGCGGTGCTCGAAAAGACCGTCATGAAAACATTGGGTTTGGTGAAATCGGATTTGGTGCACTGAATTATATTGTTCATCACCCAGCGTTTAAAGAAGTTCCTAAAATTCTAGAAACTCCTTATGTAGGAGAAGATAAGAAAAATAAAAAAGCGCCATATCAATTGGAAATTGATATGATTCGTGCACAAAGCTTTGATTCAGAGTTAAAACAAAAGCTTATGTAATTTCATATGTGATTGAAAGAGGTCATGTCTACAGACATGACCTCTTCTTTTACATTAACTGCTGAAATAATTCGTTCACGCGTCTGGCAGTTTCACGATCTGTTACTTGAGCAATTTGTTTGATTAAATTTCGGCGCTCTTCAAGGTTATAAATATTTACGGGCTGCTGTCTAATGACAGATACAAGGGTGTGTGCCTGCTGATCTGTAATGGGGATGTTGTATTGTTTGCTATACTTTAAAAGCTCTTTCGGGGTAATATTGTTTACTTTCTTATTGACAATCTGCTGTACAATTTTCATATGATTACCTCCTCGTCATATACAGTTTATGAATAAAAAAGAAAGATGTGACTATATTGTGTAATAAAACAACATTTTGAGTCGGATGAACCTACGGGGGTAAGAAAGCGAAAGAGTGAAACGGCTTAGTTTACAAATAAAAGACAATCCTGTATACTACATTAATGACTAAATCGTAATGATTCTGAGAAAGTAAATGGGTAACGGAGTATACGATAGAAACCGTGCCCTCTTTTGTATGGAGAAATATAAAAAAAGAATGGTGAGGCGCATATGAATACACCTGATATCATTGAAATTGATCATTTATCATTTCAATATGATGGAGTGAATGTATTAGAAGATATAAGTTTTTCAATTCCAAAAGGAGCTTTTTTGGGGCTCGTTGGTCCAAATGGTTCTGGGAAATCAACGCTAATCAAATGTTTGCTTGGTTTGCAAAAACCATCTCAAGGTTCAATTCGTTTATTTGGAAAAGATCAGAGAAGGTTTAAAGAACGAAGTAAAATTGGATATGTATCGCAAAAAGCGAATAGTTTCAACAGCGGCTTTCCTGCTACCGTTTTTGAAGTGGTTTCCACGGGCCTTACTTCAAAACTAGGTTTGTTTCGCTTTATGAATGCTTCTCATAAACAAAAGGTAAAAGAAGCGGTAGAAGCAGTGGGGATGAGCGAATTTTTAAATCGAAACATAGGAGAGCTATCCGGTGGTCAGCAGCAGCGAATTTTTATTGCACGCGCGCTTGTAAGTGAGCCCGAGCTGTTAATTTTAGATGAGCCTACGGTCGGAGTGGATGCACAAAATGTATACACTTTTTATGAGCTTCTTGAAAAGTTAAATAAAGAAAAAGGAATTACGCTTGTGCTTGTTACTCACGATATTGGAACTGTCTCGGAAAAAGTAACCCACGTTGCTTGTTTAAATAAATTTTTACACTTTCATGGGAATGCCAAAGAATTCGAACAGCTTTGTGAACATGACGTATCTATGTTTTATGGTCATAATGTTCATGTGTTAACCCATGATCATCATCATGGAGGGCAGCACGTATGATAAGCAGTTTATTTCAATTTGAGTTTTTGCGAAATGCATTTTTAACAGGTATGATTATTGGCGTCTTAGCTCCTTTATTGGGCACGTTCATCGTAGTAAGACGTCTTTCTTTAATTGCAGACGCGTTAAGTCACGTGACGCTAGCCGGAATTTCTGCGAGCTTGCTTCTTAGTCAGAAAATAGGGTTTATGCAAGGAGTGAACCCCGTCTATTTAGGAATGGTGTCTTCCGTTACAGGGGCTCTTTTTATCGAGAAGCTTCGAGGGGTCTACAAGCACTATCAAGAGCTGGCCATTCCGATTATTTTATCGGGCGGAATTGGTATTAGTGCAATTTGTATCTCGCTGGCAGACGGTTTTAATAATGATTTAATGAATTATTTGTTTGGAAGCGTGAGTGCAGTTAGTCGTTCGGATCTTTGGACAGTTGTTGTCATAGCGGTATTTGTAATAGCTATTGTCTTTTTCTTATATAAAGAATTATTTATTTTATCTTTTGATGAGGAGCATGCTTCTGCTTCTGGAATTAAATCGAAGTGGATGCACTTTTTATTTATCGTGATGGTTGCTCTTGTCATTGCTGTATCGATGCGTATCGTCGGTATTCTATTGGTGTCATCGCTTATGACTCTTCCTGTAGCAGCAAGCATTCGCTTAGCTAGAGGCTTTAAACAAACGATTCTGCTTTCGGTGATTTTTGGTGAAATATCTGTTTTAGGCGGATTATTTTCAGCGTACTACTTGGATTTAGCACCAGGCGGTACAATTGTTGTCATTGCTGTTGTTATTTTAATCATATCTATTATGATTAATAAAGGACGGAAGGGGAAACAAAAATGAATTTAACTGAAGCCATTCATTTATTAAAAGATCAAGGATATAAACATACAGGAAAACGTGAAGAAATGCTTGCCTTGTTTTCAAAATCAAATAAGTACTTAACGGCAAAAGATGTATTAGAATATATGAAGCCTGATTATCCTGGTCTAAGTTTTGATACAATCTACCGTAATTTATCATTATTTGTGGAGTTAGGCGTACTTGAAATGACGGAGCTTTCGAGCGAAAAGCACTTTCGATTTAAATGTGCAACTGCTCATCATCATCACCACTTCATTTGTTTAGATTGTGGAAAAACAAAAGAAATTGAAGCTTGTCCGATGGAGTATGTAGACGAGGATTTGCGAGGGTATAATATTACAGGCCATAAATTCGAAATTTACGGTCAATGTATAGAATGTAATCAATAAAAAAGAGAGGGTGCTATGCACCTCTCTTTTTTATTTTTGCTGTTCTTTTAACCAGTCGGCTACCCACTGATCTGCTTCTAGCCAGTTATATACGCGAACCACTCCTTTTGGAACAGGTAAGCGATTATAAGGAGTATCAAATAAGATAACGGGAATATTGCATTCTTCACTGATTTCACAAGCATTATCATGTTTGTCTTCAAAAAAGATATCAACATCGTATCGTTTTGCTGTCTCAACTTTAAAATGAGAGCCGACTAACTCAATGTGATGAAACGATAGCTCATTTTTTTGAAACCATTCTTCCGTGACGTCCAATAGCTGATCGTGCCTTGCACTAATAAAGAATAATTCGTGCTTTTGATGCCACTTTTGCAAAACCGCTTTTGCATCGTCTGCAAGTGGAGAGGTTTCGTAAATAGAGCGTTCATTTGCTTTAAACCATTTCCCGAGTTCTGCAGGTGATACATTTACAAAAGGGCTGAAATCATATTCTGTAATATCTTCAAGTGTTAAATTTAAGTTAAAGGCTTTATTTAAATGAGGAACAAAAGTTTCAGGAGAGGTAACAGTTCCATCAATGTCAATTCCAAACTTTTTTGTCAACTACGTGCACTCCTTTAATACGTTTATTCTACTTAGGTGCTTGATTATTCTTGTCTAGTGTAACATAAAGCCTAAAGAGAAACAGTAATACTTTTTATACTCCTTAAGAAAAAAGATAAGGATGATTATACGGTGTGGGAATCGTGCAGGTATCTATTTTTGCAAGAAAATGAGCAGCTGTATAAGATTAACACTTATAATTTTTTCTCGCATTCAGATACTATAAATGCTCCTTATTTACGAAAGCGAGGGATTAAGCATGGAGAATGAAGAACAAAGGCGTAGAAAAGATGTATATGAAGCTGATTTCATGGAAGAAACTGCAGCTGAAGTGGGCGTTCCTTACCGAGTAGGAGAGCCACATGCAGAGCGTGAAGTTATAGATATTGACCGCAATCGCAATCATGAAGTCGCTGGACGAGGAGAAGGAACGGGATACGGTCGTTTCGCACTCGTGCTTTCGATTCTTTCACTATTCTTTTTACCAATTATTCTTGGTGCCGCTGGGATTATTCTAGGGTTTATCGCACGCAGAAAAGGAGCACTTACGCTAGGAGCATGGGCAATAGGGATCGGAGTTGTATCGATTATTGTCGGTACGTTTATATTACCGTTCTTTTCATAAAAAAAGCGAGGCGCATATGCGCCTCGCTTTTTTTGGTTATGATTTAGCTGCAGCTTTTTCAGCTTCTTGCTTTGCGTGATATTCAGCAGCAATTTTATCAATTTCTTTTTTTAGTTCCTCAACCATTGTTTCTTCCGGAACTTTGCGTACGATTTCACCTTTGCGGAATAGAAGACCTTCACCGCGTGCTCCTGCAATCCCGATATCAGCTTCACGAGCTTCGCCAGGACCGTTTACAGCGCAGCCAAGTACCGCTACTTTAATCGGTGCTTTTACAGTTGAAATATACTCTTCAACTTCATTAGCAATGCTAATTAAATCAATTTCAATACGTCCGCAAGTTGGGCAAGAAATAAGCGTTGCAGCATTGGAAGCTAAACCGAATGATTTTAGCAACTCGCGTGCAACTTTTACTTCTTCTACAGGATCCGCACTTAAAGAAATACGTAATGTATTTCCGATTCCTTTAGACAAAATAGCGCCAAGACCCGCTGCACTTTTTACAGTTCCCGCAAATAATGTACCCGATTCTGTAATTCCTAAGTGAAGAGGGTAGTCAAAAGCTTGAGCAGCTTTTTCATATGCTTCAATTGCCAAGTTAACATCGGATGCTTTCATTGAAACGATGATGTCATGGAAATCAAGGTCTTCTAAAATTTTAATGTGATGAAGTGCACTTTCTACCATGCCATCTGCTGTCGGATAGCCGTATTTATCTAAAATACGTTTTTCCAGTGAACCGGCGTTAACTCCAATACGAATTGGAATATTTTTAGCTTTTGCAGCATTTACAACAGCTTCCACTTTTTCACGGCGTCCAATATTACCTGGGTTGATACGGATTTTATCCGCTCCGCCTTCAATTGCTTTTAACGCTAAGCGATAGTCAAAATGAATATCTACAACTAATGGAATGTTAATGCGTTTTTTAATTTCAGGGATTGCATCTGCTGCGCGCTCATCTGGACAAGCAACACGAACAACTTGGCATCCTGCTTCTTCTAAACGTTTAATTTCTGCAACCGTTGCTTCAACATCATGTGTTTTAGTGGTTGTCATACTTTGAATAACTAATTCGTTACTGCCCCCAATTGTTAAATCTCCAACTTTAACGGGGCGTGTTTTTGTACGATGTATAATTTCACTCACGTGATAATCTCTCCTTCAAAATGAAATCAAGAATTTGAATTCATTAATAGAATAACTCTTTATGAACAAAATAACTAGTAGAAAGTACTACCTTAGCTATTTTAACAATGACTATCCCATCTTGACAAGAAGAATGCTGTCATTACTTGTAAATAGGGAACTTATACGTTTTTCCAATTTGAATATCTTCAGGCGCTGTACCGTTATTTAACTTCTTAAAGTCTTTAATCATTTGGTTCATAGAAACCGGTATCGATTTTTTTGTAAGCTCTTCAATGACGGACAAAACTGTATCGCCTGGCTTAATTTTTATTTTTGTATAGGTGGAAGAAGAGCTGGCGGCTTTTGTTTCTGCAGGCTGCGCTTTGCTGACTTGAACTGCTTCAGTCGCAGTAGGAATGGTCCCGTATTTAATGTCGTAGTGACAAATATATCCGATAAAAGCGAAAGCGGCTAATGCACATAGCTTTTTCATTATGCTCCTCCTTCATTCTTTTGCTTATGTGTAAAGCCTATGCTTGTCTTACTTAAATATGATTGGAGAACGAAAATTGAAAGAAAAATTAATGATTGTTTCATTAGGCTTATTGCCTTTAATCATGGTGCTGGGAAATTCCATGCTCATTCCTCTGCTGCCAAGCATTCAAAAGTCACTTCACTTAAGTGGAGTCCAAACCAGTTTGATACTGAGTGTATTTTCGATTCCGGCTGCATTGTGTATTCCTGCGGTAGGAATTCTATCAGATCGATATGGACGTAAAAAATTAATTATGTATTCCCTCATCGTGATGATAATCGGTAGCCTTGTCGCTGCTAGTAGCGCTTTGGTCTCTTCTGGAAGCTTTGCTGTGTTGATGGCTGGAAGAGTGATTCAAGGGATTGGCGCTGCTGGTACTACAACGTTGGCAATGGCATTAACTGGAGATGTATTTACAGGGGAAAAAAGAGCAAAAGTCCTTGGGATTTTAGAAGTATATAATGGAGCTGGAAAAGTGGTTGCACCTATAATTGGAGCAACGGCGGCACTCGTTGTATGGTATGCCGCATTTTTTGTGTATCCTTTAGCTGCAGGTGCTGCTTTAGTAGGTATAGCCATGTATGTGAGAGAAGCGAAAACAGGTTCAGATTCAGTATCTGTTGGAGAGTATTTAAAGAGAGCCATTGGGATCGTCTATGATAAAAGAAAATCGCTTTTTCCTTTATTCTTTGTCGGGGGACTGGGGTTGTTTTTATTATTTGGCATTTTATATTACTTATCTTTTTTAATAGAGGAAACGTATCATATAGACGGTTTTTTCAAAGGAACCGCTTTTTTATTTCCTCTTGGCGCGATGACGCTCGTTTCTTATTGGACCGGTCAGCGAATCAAAACAGATGTAGTGCTCATGAAAAAATTGATGATAGTAGGAATGATTCTTTTATTCGTAATGTTTGGAGTATTAACGGTGATTTATACGCTTCCTGTGCTGATGTTTTGTTTGACAGTCGCCTTTGGCGGCTTAGGATTTGTTCTTCCTTGTATTAATATGATGATTACTTCAGCGGCTTCAGACGAAGAAAGAGGATTTATTGTATCCATTTATGGAACGGTGAGATTTTTAGGAGTAGCGTTGGGACCCGTTGTTTTTGAAGTGTGGATGCATACTGAAAGGCTGATGTTTATTTATAGCTTTAGTTTGCTCGCAGCAGGAGGTTTGTGGGTTTTGTATCAGTTGAAAATTTTTTCTTCTGCAATGGGGAGAAGAAAAGTTGTACAGAAATAAAGAGGCTGGGACAAAAGTATGTTAGTTGAAGAAGCTCCGAACAAATTTGATTCTTGATCAAGAATTAAATTCGTTCGGAGCTTTTCATTGGCAGGGTAAACATAGATTTTATGTATGTAGGTGCTTCTAGCCGTTGATTGGATTCATTTCGTTATGTTTCAATCGCTTTATTAGGTTTTACCTTTTTTCTCATAGGAACCCTTGTGACGAGCAATAAGTAAATGAAGAACGTTCCTATCCAGTAAAGAGAGCTATGTGTTGCTAGAGACAAAGAAAAAGCTTCAAAAAGCGTATAAAGCAGCGTGAAGGCTACCGTACTATAAGCGCTCAGTGCCCATAGCTGTTTGAAAGGAAGCTGCTTCTTAGTGATGAGTCCAATCAGTTTTCCAAGATAAGCAAGGCAGGTAATAGAAAGGAAGTTTAGTCCAGATGTTAATACGTACAGTAAAAGCATAGCGATAGGGACAAGTATGTATAAAGAAAATTTTTGTTCGTGCAGCAAGTTTAACAGTTCATTTTTATCTTTATGATGCCAGTTTAGCAACTCATATGAATACGTTTGTGTTTGTGAATTAGTCGTGATATAAATTCCATCCTTTAAAAAACCAATTGCATGAGCAGGGGAATGAAACCGTTCAATAGACTGTGAGGGGTCTAAGATAAAAGCGGTACCGTTTACTTTTTTTGTGAAAGGTTGGCTTGACGTAAGCTGTGAATTTGAAATAGAAAAAGAAGAAACAGATTTCGGGAGATCTGTAGTCGCGGTATGATAGCCGTTTACAATCGTCAAAGTCATAAAGAAAAATGTAGGCAGCAAAGAAATGAATGTTAAAAACAGCACAAAGCCAATTGTTTTATTCGTATGCTCAAAGCGAAGCGACCTTATTTTTTGAAAGGAAGTAAAACTCCATGCTATCTTTTTCAGCATGCTCATTGTAAAGCCTCCTATTATTGAAAATTCTGATTATACCTTATTTTATAGCGGAAATTTAAGGTTTACAATAGATTTTAGAAAACGTTACCAATTACAATGGTGCGATGGAGCGTTTTGTCAAAAGCATTTCTTTATATGTACAGATTTTGCTGTCATTGTTTTTGGGGGTTATTACGGGCAGTTTGAGGACTGTGCTGTTAATAGTGCAGTGGTACACTCGAAAATCGTTATCTGAAGATATATTCGAAAGTAAAATAAAGGAAGGTCTCGTGGTGCAAGGTCTTTCTTTATAGGAGTGGTTATTGTATGATAAATAGTAATAATAAAAAGGATAGGTGCGGGCATGGCTATTTTATGTTGGGCATTAGTTATCATTAGCTTTGTTGTATCGTTTGTTGGGTTGGTTTATCCCATCATCCCAAGCGTGCTATTTGTAGCGCTAGGATTTGTCATATACGGTTTATTTTATGATTTTAGCTCCTATAGCTGGTTATTTTGGGTGATACAAGGATTGTTAGTTGTCGCACTTTTTTTAGCAGACTATATCGCTAATATTATTGGTGTGAAAAAATTCGGAGGCACTAAAGCAGGCGTTTGGGGAAGTACAGTTGGATTGCTTGTGGGTCCGTTTGTTATTCCGGGATTTGGAATTATTTTAGGGCCGTTTATCGGAGCGATTGTAGGAGAACTGATTGTTCATCGGACCACAATTAGCAACGCAGTAAAAATTGGAGTAGGTTCGGTTATTGGCTTTTTTAGTGGCGCTATCTCGAAAGGATTTATTCAACTGTTGATGATTGCCTATTTTTTATACGCTGTTTTAAAATAATATATTGACTTTAGGCCAGAAACATGTTAAATTTTTAATGTCGCTAGTAAATGTTATATTGTTCCACAGTAGCTCAGTGGTAGAGCTATCGGCTGTTAACCGATCGGTCGTAGGTTCGAGTCCTACCTGTGGAGCCATGGCGGTGTAGCTCAGCTGGCTAGAGCGTACGGTTCATACCCGTGAGGTCGGGGGTTCGATCCCCTCCGCCGCTATTTTCCAATTTACGTTTGTGACATACATAATTCATATTGTTCCACAGTAGCTCAGTGGTAGAGCTATCGGCTGTTAACCGATCGGTCGTAGGTTCGAGTCCTACCTGTGGAGCCACGTGGACCCTTAGCTCAGCTGGTTAGAGCAGACGGCTCATAACCGTCCGGTCGCAGGTTCGAGTCCTGCAGGGTCCACCATTTATAGGGTTGGAGGAATACCCAAGTCCGGCTGAAGGGATCGGTCTTGAAAACCGACAGGGGTGTTAAAGCCCGCGGGGGTTCGAATCCCTCTTCCTCCGCCATACTATTGTCTATTCAAAGCTTCTTTTGAGAAAAAGAAGCTTTTTTTATGTTTAAAAGAATAGCGAATGGGAATTAGGTAAATATAAATCATGGATTAGGTACTTTTTATTTGAAAGAGTAGGGTAAATTTGCTAATCTAAACGTATATGGTGCTTTTGCGCCAAAATGCTTACATATTTTGAAGGAGGAATTATTCATGGCTTACAAATTACCAGAACTACCTTATGCATACGATGCACTGGAACCACATATCGACAAAGAAACAATGAATATTCACCACACAAAACATCACAACACATATGTTACAAACCTAAACGCTGCTGTTGAAGGCAAAGCGGATTTAGAAAGCAAAAGTATTGAAGAGTTAATTTCAAACTTAGATGCTGTTCCTGAAGATATCCGTACAGCAGTACGCAATAACGGTGGCGGTCATGCGAACCACTCATTATTTTGGACAATCCTTTGCCCTAACGGCGGCGGTGCTCCAACTGGTGAATTAGCAGACGCTATCGCTAGCAAATTCGGCAGCTTTGATCAATTCAAAGAAGAATTTGCAAATGCAGCTAAAACTCGCTTCGGTTCTGGCTGGGCTTGGTTAGTTGTAAACAACGGCAAATTAGAAGTAACAAGCACACCAAATCAAGATAGCCCATTAATGGAAGGCAAAACGCCAATTCTTGGTCTAGACGTTTGGGAGCACGCTTACTACTTAAATTATCAAAACCGCCGTCCAGATTACATTTCAGCATTCTTTAATGTTGTAAAATGGGACGAAGTTGCTAAGCGTTACGACGCTGCAAAATAAGCTGAAGACGTATTTAAGAGCCAGTAAAGTAATTATTACCTTTACTGGCTTTTTTGTTTTCCAATTCTTTTACATATCTCCTTTTCTTTTTCACACACTAGGTGTAGAAGAGAAAAGGAGTTTTTTGATATGCCTTTATTAAAAAAAGTAGTTGGAGATGTAGAAGTTAGTAAAGATTTACTTTTGCTTTTAATTATAGGCGGTCTTTATGCCTTGGCTATTTCAATTTCCAATTCGTTTGTTAACATTTATCTGTGGAAACAATCAGGCGAATTTTCGGATCTCGCTATTTATAATTTAGCGGTAGTGGTGCTTCAGCCCCTTACGTTTATTTTAGCAGGTAAATGGGCCAAACGAATTGACCGGGTTGTGGTTTTAAGGTTAGGCGTATCTTTTTTAGCTGTTTTTTATATCGCTGTATTGGTCAGTGGAGCTAACGCAGCCGAGTATTTAGTATTGCTTGGTGGACTGCTGGGTATAGGATATGGCTTTTATTGGCTAGCTTTTAATGTGCTAACTTTTGAAATTACAGAACCTGATACAAGAGACTTTTTTAACGGATTTTTAGGGATCTTAAACTCTTTTGCAGGGATGATTGGTCCTTTAGGAGCGGGCTTTGTTATTTCCGCTTTGTATGAATCACTTGGATATAAAATTGTGTTTGGTGTATCTCTGCTATTGTTTGTCGGTGCCGTTGTGCTTAGTTTTTTTATTACAAGACGCGCAGCTGAAGGAGTATACAAATTTAAAGAAGTGTGGGCTGAACGAAAAGTCAACAAAGACTGGAATCGAATATTACAGGCTCATTTCTTTCAAGGATTGCGTGAAGGTACGTTCATTTTTGTCGTATCCGTCATGGTATTTATTACGACGGGAAGTGAATTAGCTTTAGGAACTTATGGACTGGTGAATTCAGCGGTGGCGTTTGTAGGATACTA
The DNA here is from genome assembly GCF_038006305.1 of Priestia sp. FSL R5-0597. Taxonomy (NCBI): domain Bacteria; kingdom Bacillati; phylum Bacillota; class Bacilli; order Caryophanales; family Bacillaceae; genus Priestia; species Priestia sp. FSL R5-0597. Next base: position 4,316,028 of record NZ_JBBOUZ010000001.1, on the reverse strand, counting down.
TGTAGCCTCAAGATTTATTAAGCAAAAAAATCGCCTTCGATTTATTTTCACCGGGGGCCTCCTTCTCTATGGAGCAGTCTTTTTGCTTATCTTTAACTTATCGTATCCAAAGTTAATTATATATGCTGTTTGTATTGCCATTGCCTATCCTATTTTGTTGGTTCCATTCATTTCTCTAACGTACGATGTGATTGGACGAGCAAAGGACGTTGTTTCAAAAAGAATCGAATACATTGTTGTCAGAGAAGTATTTCTGAATATTGGGCGCGTTGTTTCCATATCTTTATTTTTAATAGCCGTACTATTTTTTGATGAAGCAAAAAGTATTCCCGTTTTATTAGCTATTGTTGGAGCAGGGCATACGATCATTTATTTTTGTGTAAGACATATCTCACAGCCTCTGCACAAAAAAGAAACGACTGTTGCTCCTCCAGTATTAAATGAAGGAGACGGAGAGTCTCCAGCTTAGAGTATTATCAGCTCCTTCATTTGTACTATGGAAAATGCCTCGCTTTTCTTTTAGAATAAATACGTTGTGTAAATAGGCACCTGCCAGGTGTCTATTTATTTGCTAAATGTCTGATTTTATGGTGTTATGGTATATATGTTTTATAAAGTGTAGGTGTTGGTATGAAAAAGAAAAAAAGAAGAAAAAGTCACGTGCCTTTTCGTGTGAACTTACTTTTCTTGACCGTATTTGCCCTATTTTCCGTATTAATTTTGCGGTTGGGACTTGTTCAAATTGTGTACGGTGAGAATTACGAACGAGAAGTCGAAAAAACACAGGACGTTACAGTCAGTACGCCTGTTCCTCGAGGGAAAATGTACGATCGGTATAACCGCGTAATTGTAGATAATACCTCTTTAAATACGATTACATATACTCGTTTTCAAGGAAATACAGCTGAAGAAAGGCTGCGCATCGCTAAAAAGTTAGCCACTATGATCGATGTTCCTTACACCACAAATGTGATTGATATTCCAGAAAATAGAAAGAATAAAGATGCTAAAAACGTGGTAAAAATTACAGAACGCGACATGAAGGATTATTGGATTATGCTTCACCCTAAAGAAGCGGAGCAGAAAATTACGAAAGCTGATCGTAAAAAAGTTCAAGATGGTGAAATGACTGATGACGAACTGTATCAACGTCAGTTAGACCGCATTTCTAAAAAAGATTTAGAAAGTTTAAAGAGTGATTTAGAAGTTCTAGCTATTAAGCGCCAAATGGAGGCAGGTTATTCTAACACCCCGCAAATTGTTAAAAGCGGTGTGACAAATGAAGAGTATGCCGTTGTAAGTGAGCATTTAGATGAACTTCCGGGTGTTGATACAACAACGTATTGGGATCGCTCATACCCAGAAAACAGCACTCTCCGTACTTTGCTTGGAAATGTATCCTCTGCCAACGAGGGTCTGCCCAAAGATAAAGTACAGTATTACTTATCAAGAGGCTATAGTCGAAATGACCAAGTTGGGACGAGCTATTTAGAGAAGCAATACGAAGCTCAGCTCAGCGGTCAAAAAGAAAAAGTCCAGTATGTAACAGATGATAAAGGAAATCTCCTTGATACAATTCAAGTGTCGAAAGGCGAACGCGGCAGTGATTTAGTTTTAACTATTGATATGGAGCTTCAAAAAGCGGTAGAAAAACAAATTACGGACCAGCTTTTAGCCAAAAAGAAAATGAAAGGAACGCAGTTTTTAGACCGTGCTTTTGTGATTATGATGGATCCTCACACAGGAGAAATCTTAACAATGGCAGGTAAAAAATACACCATTGATAAGAAGACTGGGGTACCTAAAATAGAAGATTTTGCATTAGGGAATATTTCAACATCTTATACAATGGGCTCTGTTGTAAAAGGGGCAACGGTTCTAGCTGGCTTAGATTCAGGAGCTATTAAGCCAAACACAGTGTTCGTTGATGAACCGTTAAAAATTAAAGGAACACCAATTAAGAAATCAGCTGAGGCTGAGGGGTTAGGACCCTTAACGTATTCATCCGCGTTAAAATATTCATCCAACGTATTTATGTTTAAAACGGTAATGGCGATGGCTGGATTAAAGTACCACAAGAACATGACTTTACCGATTAAACCTGACACATTCAGCGAACTGCGTTCGTACTACAGTCAGTTCGGCTTAGGCGTATCAACAGGCATAAACCTCGATAACGAATCAACAGGTGTACAAGGCGGAAGCAATGTTCCAGGTACAGCGCTTGATTTAGGAATTGGCCAGTATGATACGTACACGCCGCTGCAGCTTGTTCAATATACTTCTGCAATAGCTAATGGAGGGTATCGCATCAAGCCGCAGCTAGTAAAAGAAATCCGAAAGCCAACGATAAAAACCGATGAAATTGGCGGTACGCAGCATTCATTTGAACCTGATGTGTTAAATCGTATCACGATGAAAGAAGAATACATTAAAGATGTTCAAAATGGCTTTAAGCGGGTTACGCAGGAACAAGGCGGTACAGGGTACGCAGCTTTCCATACAGCGAACTATAATCCTGCTGGTAAATCTGGAACGGCACAAGCCTATGAGAAAAACCCAAGCGGAGGGGATCCAATTAAAGTTAATAATTCAAACTTTGTGGCCTTTGCTCCGGCAAATGATCCTGAAATTGCAGTAGCTGTCGTGGTACCATCGGCATTTGTGCCAAGTGCACCAAATACCATTACAAAAGAGCTTGCTCGTTCTGCGCTCGATACGTATTTTGATTTAAAGAAAAAAGGTGAACAAGAAGTAAAAGATCAAGAAGAGAATCAACAGGCTGTCATTGCAAACGACGCCAATTAAAGAGGCTGGGAAAAAGCATATTAGTTGAAGTAAGATCCGAACGACGTTGATTAAGAATTAACGCTGTTCGGATTTTTTTATTGAGAGGGTGAACGTAGATTTCATGTAAGTAGGTGCTTTAAGCGGTTGATTGGAGGGCAGGGCGAAGACTTCTGCCGGAAAAGCGGAAGAAGTGAGACCCCGCAGGAGCGGAAGCGACAACGAGGCTCACCGGCCGCCTGCTTGCACGGAAATCAACAGTGGTGTCAGAAGAAGTGATTCGTACTGGCTTATTTATCTAATTTACTTATCTTTATATCAAATTAATTTAGTTATGTCTCAACCTCTTCTTTTTTGTTAGAAATCTTTACATATATGGTTTTTTATTGAATTTAAGGGTCGTAAGAACTAGTTTTTTACCTAAAAAACACGCAGATAGGCCTTCATTTACAAAAGCTTTACATTGAGTTAAAACACAATTAATAGTCGGCTATTATTCTGTAAGTGTAAGGATTAATAGAAATGATCAAAATAAGGGGAAGCGTTCGGCTTCTCGTATGTATTTACACTAATAGTAAACAATAGATATTAAATAGACATAGAGAGACTTTTATTGTGCTCAAAACGGTTAAAGACGATGAAGGAGGATTATCCAATGGCAATAACAATGGAATTGACTAACAAAGAAAAAGTAAATACTCCGCAAACAAAAGAAATTGTATATAAAACAAAAGGTTTGAATTTATGGTATGGCAACACACATGCCTTAAAAAATATTGATTTAGACATTCATGCTAACGAAGTTACCGCGATCATCGGTCCATCGGGCTGCGGAAAATCAACATATATTAAAACGTTAAATCGTATGGTAGAAATGACGCCAATTGTCCGTACATCAGGTGAAATTGAGTATAGAGGAAAAAATATTTTTGATAAATCGTACCATGTGGAAGAGCTGCGCACGCAAGTAGGAATGGTTTTCCAAAAACCAAATCCGTTCCCAAAATCTATTTATGATAATATCGCGTACGGTCCAAGAATTCATGGCGTTCGCAACAAGAAAAAACTAGATGAAATTGTTGAAAAAAGTTTACGAGGAGCAGCTATTTGGGACGAAGTTAAAGATCGTTTGAATCAAAATGCGAATGGGTTGTCAGGTGGACAACAGCAGCGTATCTGTATTGCGCGCTGTTTGGCTATTGAACCCGACGTTATTTTAATGGATGAGCCTACTTCTGCACTCGATCCAATTTCGACATTAAAAGTAGAAGAGTTAGTACAAGAATTAAAGAAAGACTTCAGCATTATTATTGTTACACATAATATGCAGCAAGCGGCACGTATTTCAGATAAAACAGCATTTTTCTTAAATGGAGAAGTGGTAGAGTACGCAGAAACAGATAAAATCTTCTCAATGCCATCTGATAAACGCACAGAAGATTATATTACAGGTCGTTTCGGTTAAGACATACAAGGAGATGGGATGAGTGGTTGTACGCGAAAAGTTTCATGGTGATTTAAAGATATTACGTGAAAAATTATTAGAAATAGGGCGCTTAACGCATGAGGCGTTATCAAAATCAATTGAAGCGTTGCAAACAAGTAACGTTGAGCTGGCGCTAGAAATTATCGACGGTGATTCATACGTGGATGACTTAGAAGAAGAAATTAATGACCTAGCTATCCTACTGATTGCAAAGCAGCAGCCCGTGGCTATTGATTTAAGACGTATTATTGTGGCAATTAAAATTGCTTCGGATGTTGAGCGTATGGCAGATTTTGCCGTTAATGTAGCAAAATCAGCTATACGAATTGGAAACGAAGAATTAATTAAGCCGTTAGAACATGTAAAGAAAATGCACGATATTTCGATTGAAATGCTGAGCCTTTCGTTAAAAGCTTATCACGAAGAAGATCTTGTGTTGGCTAAAAAAGTAGCGGAAATGGACGATCAAGTGGATGAGCTTTACGGAATAACAATTAAAGAACTTTTAAGTCTTGCTAAAGAAAAGCAGGAGGCTATGAACCAAATTACACAGCTTTTATTTGTAGCCCGTTATTTAGAGCGTATGGCTGATCATACCACTAACGTAGCAGAAAGCGTATTTTACCTTGTAAAAGGCAAACGCTACGATTTAAATGAATAGTGGAAAAAGAGGCTGGGACAAAAGTGTTTTAGTTGAAGGAAGATCCGAACGATGAATCGTTCGGATTTTTTTCATTGTATCGAGAAACGTAGGTTTAATGTAGCTGCTTCTAGCTGTTAATGAGAGGGAAGGGCAAAGACTCCTGCAGGAAAAGCGGAAGCGACGAGGAGGCTCATCGCCGCCCTCGGAAAGCGACATTTTGCACGGAAATCAACAGCGGTGTAACAAACGATTCATACGGGCCCATGCATCCAATTTGCTGGCCTGGATTTTTTAACACAAATCGACAAATTGCGTTTATTGTGGCAACTTTTTCTGAATGGTAAGATGTTAATAAGTTTATACGGCATTTATATGTAGAAAAAACAATCTAAGAAACGAAGTGATAAAACAGTGGCTCCTAATCTTATTCAAAACTTAAATGTGTGTATAGCTACTCAGCTTGACTCATCTCGTATTTATGTTCACTGGTCGTTTTCAGAGCATATTCGAGAAATGGTAGAAAGTATGTTTTCGACACGATGGGAAGAATTGAATCTAGCTATGTGTACGTATGATATAACAGGCCTTCATTTTAACGGCCATGAATCAAACCGCTATTATATGAAGGGTCTTACTCCTAAGCAAGACTTCATATTTATGAATAGCTTGGAAAGTGAGCGCACGTATGTAATAGATATTGGTATTCAAGATAAAGAAGGAAGTTTTTTTTCCCTTCTTCGTTCGAATCCGGTTTATTTGATGAAAGAACAGCATGAACAAGTGAATGTAACGTCGTTGAGCTGGATGTACGAACCTGTAAAAGTTCACCAGGGTGTTCAAAATGAATTTAGCACATATTCCTTATATTCAAATGACTTGGAGCAGGTGAAGAAGCAATATGAATAGTGATGACTGTATTCTTTTAACTTATATGCATTATCCGTTGCTACATGTACTTCAAGCAGAGAGTGAGTATCCGCTGTTTGAACAAGTAACGAACGAATTCATCCCTTTTTTAGATCAAATTGAGTCTGAAAAATTGATAGGTGCAACAGCTGTGATGTCTTGTGTATTTTTGAACGTATTAAACGACGAGGAGTTTAATACTCGTTACGCTCAGTATTTACACCAGTTTTCAAGCCGGCAGCATCAGAGAGCACTCACTTTTTTAAAAAAGTGGGACGGGAGCTTGTTCTCAGCCTGCAAATATTTCTTTCAGCATGACATGCTGGAATGTATTCCTACTACCGTAACGAACGCGTTCGTTTCCATCCTTAAAACAGAACAAACATTAAATCTCCAAATTACAGAAGCAATACGTGTTTTTCAACAGTTTTTTGAAAAAAAGCCCGTCGGTTTTTTTATACAGCAAGGAGAGTATACTCATCAAGTAGATATGCTCCTGAAATCTCATGAAATGCGCTACACCTTTGTGAAGTCATCAACAGATGAACTAAAAAAGTCCCCTGCTGGTATTATCTTGTTTCCATATCCTAAGCAAGGAAAACAAGTTGAGGAAGGAACAATGAATAAAGCGAGCGCTGTTTTGGATTTGAAAGCGAAGGACACGCTTGGCTTTCAGCGAATGCAAGCAGCAAGCGGTACATTTCAATATCCTTTAGATTACGCGAGGGATATACAGTTTCATCAAAACGAAACTCTTGCACTCTACGGTGCAACAAAAAGCGCCGAATTTGTCAGTGAGAACAATCAATTGTTTATTTCAACCGTACAGAAGTCAGAGGCGATGCTAGGTGTGATCGATTTTAAACATCCTAGCGTGGTGAATGCCATCTACCGACAGTGGCTCCTTTTAAGTAGCAGCGATTGGCTTTATACTTTTGAAAAAGTCAGAGGTGAATACGAAAGGCAAATAAAGCTGTTTGATTTTCTCTGTCACGAAGAGAATCCAAGGATGGATAGTGAAAACAGTTTTCTTTCAGGAAGTTCTTTTTTATACCCTGTAAAAGAGATAGAGCCGTCGGCTTTATCAGTAAATCAATATAAAGGCGGTCTCTCCATTTTAATGCTTGCATGGGAATTCCCTCCTCTAGTTATCGGAGGACTTGCACGACATGTATTTGATTTATCCAGAGCGTTAGCTAGAGCGGGCCATCACGTTAGTGTATTAACGACCTATGTAGAGGGGCTGCCGGAATATGAACGTTTATACGGTGTTCACGTTTACAGAGTTAAAAGCCTGCAGCCTCATCATCCGGATTTTTTGACATGGGTAAACAGTTTGAACGTGGCTATGGCTCTTAGAGGACTGCAGTTAGGCTACAAGCTGTCTTTTGACGTTATTCATGCTCATGACTGGCTTGTTGCATCCGCAGCAAAATGTTTAGCAGATAAAACGGATAGGCCGCTAATTACGACCATTCATGCGACAGAACATGGGCGCAATAATGGTATTCATAATGACATGCAGCAGAAAATTCACTTGCAAGAAGAGGAGCTGATTCGACAATCAAACTCAATCATTGTCTGCAGCGACTATATGAAGAAAGAATTAATCACTTTATTTCACGTAGAACAGGATAAAATTGCTATATTTCCAAATGGAATTGACAAGCAGCTGGTAGTCGACGCAGTAAATGAGCGGTTAAAAGAAAGTTTACAAAAGAAATATAATTTTAGAAAGGCCCCTATTATTTTTTCAATTGGACGAATTGTATATGAAAAAGGATTTCAGCTATTTATTGAAGCAGCGGAACTATTTAAGAAAAAACAAATAGATGTTCAATTTGTTGTGGCGGGAAAAGGGCCTTTACTTCATGAGTTTCGAACACAGGTAAGTGAAAAGCAATTAGACAAATACGTGTATTTTATTGGATACATTACCGATAACGAACGAAATCAGCTTCTTCAAGCTTGTAAAATGGTTGTTTTTCCAAGTCTATATGAACCTTTTGGAATTGTGGCTTTAGAGGGGATGGTAGCCAAGAAGCCAACCATCGTTGCGGATACAGGAGGTCTAAGCGATATTGTTTCACATTTCGACACGGGCCTGACGTTTGCCAGAGGAGATACGCTCGAATTAATCAACTGTATTGAATTTTTGTTAAAAAATGAAAAAATAGCTGCGAAAATCAGCGAAAATGGGTATAGAAAAGCAACAACGATGTTTAGCTGGGAGAAAATCGCTATTGATACAAGTAAGCTGTTTCAACATCACATTTGCCAGGATAAAAAAAGGAGGGAGGCAAAAAATTGAAAGCCATTATACTTGCTGGCGGTAAAGGAACAAGACTGCAGCCCTTGACCTATACGATTCCAAAGCCTATGCTGCCGCTTTACGATAAACCTGTGATGGAATATAGCATTGAACTGCTTAAGAAACATGGAATTACAGAGATTGGGATTACGCTGCAGTATAGGCATGAACAAATTATTGAATACTTTGGGGATGGCTCTCAGTGGGGAGTGACGCTTACTTATTTTATCGAAAAAGAGCCTCTTGGAACAGCGGGCGGAATTAAGCGAGCAGAGGCCTTTATTGAGGAAGACTGTATTATTATTAGTGGAGATGCCTTAACAGAAATTAATCTTCAAGACGTTATTCATTTTCATTATGAACAAAAAAGCGAAATGACCATTGTTACAAAAGAAGTAAACGACGTGCGGGGTTATGGAGTGGTGACGATAGATGAAGGGAATCGAGTCACGGGATTTGTAGAGAAACCGACCTACGAACAGGCCAATAGCCGATTGATTAATACGGGAGTGTATGTGATCAAAAAATCCGTTCTTGATTACGTGAATTCTTATGGTCCTACAGATTTTAGCTTTGACATTATCCCGCTTCTTTTGGAATATAATCATACTGTGTGCAGTTTTGTAACAGAGGATTATTGGATTGATATTGGGCAAATCCACCATTATCGTCAAGCACACTATGATCTGTGGAGCAAGTGGTTTGGCGATAGACAGGAAAGTATTGTCTCAGATGACGCGCTTATAGAAGAAGGGGTGACTGTTTACGATCCGGTTTACGTAGGAGAAAATGTGGTGATTAGAAAAGGTGCTTCAATTGGTCCTTACACGATTATCGGAACCAATAGTATCATAGAAGCACATGCTGCAATCGATAAAACGATTTTGCTTCAAAACGTAACGGTGGGGGCAGAATCGTTTTTATACAACGCTACGATAGGTCCGTATGTAAATGTTCAAGCAATGACTACGTATGTCCAAGATACAGTAGCTGAAAATCAAGTGCTACCTCAACTTTCTGTAAAGCCAGATGTTTCTATCTTCAAAAACGGTCGCCTGTATGTACATTCATCTGTTGATCGAGAAAGACTATACAATGCGTTATTACTTGTATGCAAACATCAAGGATCGTTCTGTCTAGCAAGCGATGATGAAGGAGAAGCCACTCAACTTCGCAAAGAATGCTTTTCTTTTTTACGGAGTAATCATTCAGCTGTGTATGATATTAAAAAAGAAGCTCTTCCGGTATTTCGATATTACATGATGACTTCACAAGCGAGCATTGGTATTTATATTGGTGTGGATAGCAAAAACAGCGGTCTGTTTTTAGAAATATATGATAATAAAGGACAATTAGTTAATCAGCTTATTGAAAAAAAGATTGAGCGGATGTATCTTCAAGCTAAAAAAGCAAACATAACGACTTCTGTTTCACTTAAAGAAACAAGCATAGGAAATATCAGGGAAGAATATTGTGATGCTTTAGTAAAATCAATTAATCAGCATGTTTTATTAGAAGACAGTACGCGGATTGGTGTGATTTGTTCACCGTTTATACAGGAAGTTGTCGAATTATTATGTAAGCGTCTTCGTATCCATGTGTTATTTTTAAACAAGTGGGAGAAAACAGAAGAAACCAAACGAATAATTAAACGAAATAAGCTGTCTTTTTGTATTCAGATTAAAGAAGATGGAGAAACATTTGCTCTATATGATGAAAAAGGCTGCAGCGTAAATGACTCAGAAATTATGTCGCTTTATATTTATAGCGTATACATGACAAAAAAAGTAGCATTCGTTCCTATTCCTATACACTATTCATCCACATTAGAAACATTTGCTCAATCTCTCAATCAATCATTTATGAGGACAAAAGCAAAAAAACGTGATTTGCTTAGTCTTTTGGGGCCTGTTCAATTTCAGTTAGATGCCATGTACGCTTTATGTCAGCTGATCGAATTAATTATGGTGCAGCAGCGGAAAATTTCTGAAATGATTCAATATGTCCCCCACGCTTATATGAACTGGCGCTATATTTCATGTCCGCTAGAAATTCAAGAACAAGTGATGAAGAAGTTATTAGAAGAAGCAATCGGTAAACAAGTGTATGTCATTGATGGTTTAAAAATTTACCATGATCCTCATGAATGGACGCTTATTTTGCCCGATGGTCACTTGCCTGTATTAAATATTTATTCAGAGGCGTTAAATACTCAGACTGCCAAGAAGCTGTCGGCATATTTTGTAGAAAAAATACAAGAATATCAAAGAGTGTAAATAATGGATTTTATTTAAAAGAAAGGAAGTACGCCTCTCATAAAAAGAGTTCCGCCTATTTTAAGAAACTTCATCTATATATAAGGCGTAGCAGAGAAGGAGCTCAGGACTCTAAGAGGAAAGAAAAAGTGAAGAAATGAAATTAAATGACTTTCTTCAAAAAAACAGACTGGCATTTCCTTTCGAAAAATGATATTATATTAAAGTCTGATTTATGTTTATAATGTTTGGAGGGAAAATAGATGCGCGTAAACGTTACATTAGCTTGCACTGAAACTGGTGACCGTAATTACATTACAACTAAAAACAAGCGTAATAACCCAGATCGTCTTGAGTTAAAAAAATACAGCCCAAGACTTAAAAAAGTTACACTTCATCGTGAAACAAAGTAAGCAGTAGGAGTACAATCCTGCTGTTTTTTTTTATAGGGGGGAATTAAAATGAAATCTCATCTGCGCAAAGAGATGAAGCGCGTTCTTAATTTAATTTCTGAAGAGCAGCACGAGGCACATTCAACGAGCATAGCAAATGCACTGTATGAAACTTGTTTATGGAAAGAGGCTAGAGTCATTGCAGCTACGGTTTCAAGAAATAAAGAAGTTAATACGAAAGCCATCATTGAACGGGCTTGGAAAGATGGAAAGAAAGTAGCTGTTCCAAAATGCAACCCCACAACATCTCAAATGGTTTTCTACGAGATTACGAATTTTTCACAGCTTGAAACAGTGTACTACGGGTTAGCCGAACCAATTGTTGAAGAAACGGTTCCCATTTCAAAATCTTCAATTGATTTACTCCTTGTGCCTGGCGTGGTATATAGCAAGAATGGATATCGTATCGGCTATGGAGGCGGCTATTACGATCGTTATTTAACAGATTATACCGGACAGAAGCTAAGCCTTGCGTTTGATTGTCAAGTCGTTTCAGAGGTTCCATATGAATCTCATGATATTCCCGTTGAATATATTTTGACAGAGAAGGAGCTTATTTGCTGTGAATCCGTTTGATGCTGTCATGATAATCGTGATATTACTCATGGCAGGAGCGGGCTACATAGCAAAAGCACTGACAGTATCGGGAGCCTGCATGTCTTTCATCGTAGGAGCGAGCGTTTATATCGGTTTTTCGCTTCAAGGTTTTTTACTCTTACTCTTATTTTTTAGCACTTCTACGTTGTGTAGTAAGTATAAAAAAGAAAAAAAACGCGCATTAGAAGAAAAGCTAGAGAAGCACGACAGGCGAGATTACATTCAAGTCCTTGCTAATGGAGGTGTAGCTGCTGCTTGCGGTTTGTTATATGCTGCAACAGCTTTGCCTGTTTACATGTGGATGTTTATGATTAGTATCTCAGCTGCTAATGCTGACACATGGGCATCTGAAATAGGGTCTCTTAGTAAGAAGCCGCCGTTTTACATTTGGACGTTAAAGAGAGTAGAAGCGGGTACTTCAGGAGCCGTTTCACTTTTAGGTACAGCAGCCGGAGCAGCCGGAGCTTTTCTTATTGCTGCCGCTTGTTATTTTGCTTTTCCATCCGTATCGCTGAGTAGTATATTGCTAGTTGGGTGCTTTGGTTTTATTGGAAACGCTATAGACACTCTTCTTGGAGCAAGTGTGCAAGTTCGCTTTCGCTGTCAAAGCTGCGGTATTGAAACGGAACGGAAAGATCATTGCGGCAAGCCAACCGTAAAAGAAAAAGGAATAACGTTCTTTAACAATGATGTTGTGAACCTTGCCGCTATTTTGCTTGCTGCTTTTACAGGCGGAATCCTTATCCTGCTTTTACCTATATAAGAGCATAAAATGTTCGTCACAGGAGCAAAGTAAACGTAAGGAGGCTTGAAAATGAGACATATTGTATTAGTACTTACGCTTTTAGTTGTTGGAACGCTGGGCTACCAAATGAGATACCGTGTTTTAAATTCGCTGTTTGGAAATTCATTTATCCGCAGTCTAGCTGTTCGTTCATTTTTTAATTTGCCGTTTGTTCGGGATCGTTTAATGAAGCAGGTCTTCCGCTAAGAGCGAAAGATACATAAAAAACACCTTACAGACATGTAAGGTGTTTTTTCGTAGAAAAAGAAAAAGGGAAAATCGTTGCTTTTTTCCTGGCTTTCTGCCATCTTTACATATAGAGAGTGTGAGGAGGTGACTATTTGTCTAGGCAAGATTTTTATTATTTGCAGGTGGCACAGCAATTGCTTGGCCATTCTTCATATGAGCTGATTTCGATGAAAGCTGATGCTTCAGAGCTATGGTTTCAATCTCACTATCGCAAAGATAAGTCAATAATCCGCATAGTCCGCCGTAATTTCAAATCAGTCGTTGAGCAGCAAAAAGATGTATTGTATGCATTACAAAGAGCTGAGAATGTGCGAAAGCAGAGCGGTAAATCAACGCTTACTCTTAACACAATTTACTTTGCTGATTTTGATCCTTTTTATACAGAGCAGTCCTTAGAAAGTGCGCCGAGTCCCTCTAAAGTGAATAGTTATGTTGAACAACTAACGGCAGAGAAAGCAAGCGCTTATGAACCTCTATTCGAACGGCTGGGTCTTACATTAGAAAGCGCAGACAATTTCTCTTCCGAAGAAGAAGCTCAGCGGATAGAACAGTGGAAACATAAAATTGTGCTTTTTGTGCAGAAAAAACAAAGCGAAGAACAGCAAATAGCTGGATACGGAAAGCCTATTTTTACATATATATTTTTAGCGATGCAAATCTTAATGTTTCTATTTCTGGAGTGGAAAAGCAGTACGCAAAATACGCTCACTCTGATTCAATACGGAGCTAAATATAACCCCTTAATTATAGAAGGCGAATGGTGGCGTTTTTTTACACCTATAATTTTGCATATAGGACTTCTGCATTTGCTTATGAATAGTGTAGCCCTGTATTATTTAGGAACGCTTGTAGAGAGGATATATGGCAGCGGGCGTTTTGTCTTTATTTATATATTTGCCGGGTTTGCAGGATCTCTAGGAAGTTTTATATGGAATACGTCTATTTCCGCAGGAGCCTCAGGGGCCATTTTCGGTTGCTTTGGAGCTTTACTGTTTTTAGCAAGAACAAATCCACGCTTCTTTTTTCGAACAATGGGATCGAGTTTCATTATCATCATTGTGATTAACTTGATTTTTGGATTTGTTGCGCCGAACGTCGATAATGCAGGGCATATTGGCGGTTTGGTTGGCGGATTTTTAGCTGCAAGCATCGTCAGTTTACCGAAACAAAAAAAGCTGTATATTCAGATTCCGGCTTTCATTTGCACGCTTTTATTAGTAGGAAGTCTGCTTTTTTATGGATATCATGAGCGTTCTGTTTATCAAGATGAGCCATATGCACTCAGCGTAGCGGCTACGTATCTTCAGCAGAAGCAGTATGAAGAAGCAAAAGACGCCATCAAGCTTTTTATTGAAAAAGGGACAAGCAATAGTGACATATATTTTATCAGTGCTAGCGCAGAACTTTATCTTGAAAATTATAAAGAAGCTAAACAGCAATTGAATCAGGCTGTAAAGTATGATTCAACTTTTCATGAGGCGTATTACAATTTAGCTTTGGTGAATATAAAACTGAACGATATTTCAGCGGCCACACAAAATATCGACAAAGCAATTGCGCTTGAACCACAAAGTAAAAAATATGAAAAGCTGAAGCAACAGCTAGAAAATTAAAACTGTTGAATGACGAATTTAATATTTTATACTTTACTATTGTGAGAACGTTTACTAGAATATTAATATGTAGACCTAGCAGTGGGCGTTAAATACGGCCGCTGTTTATGACTGAATGACTGTTGAGTTATCTCAAAATAAATGAATCATATCACCTAGAAAATAGGATAAAGGTGACAGAATGAATACGTTATATGATGTACAACAATTATTAAAGTCCTTCGGCATTTTTATATACGTAGGCGATCGTACTGCTGATTTAGAGCTGATGGAAGCGGAAGTAAAAGAATTATATCAGTCTAATTTGATTGATGTACGTGATTACCAAATGGCAATTCTTTTGCTTCGTCGAGAGTTAAAACAACAAAAAGAGAAAAAGGATGAATGAACATGGATGACAAATGGTTAGTTGGAGTTGATTTAGGCGGTACAACAATAAAAATGGCCTTTATTAATCATTATGGAGAAATCATTCACAAGTGGGAAATTAATACGGATGTGAGCGAGCAAGGCCGTAAAATTCCAACAGATATTGCAAAAGCAATTGATAAAAAGTTAAACGATCTTGGAGAAGTAAAGTCAAGGTTGGTGGGAATTGGTATTGGTGCACCGGGGCCTGTCAACTTTGCAAACGGTTCGATTGAAGTAGCTGTCAATTTAGGTTGGGAAAAATTCCCTATCAAAGATATCTTGGAAGTAGAAACTTCTCTTCCTGTTGTAGTAGACAATGATGCAAATATTGCAGCCATTGGAGAAATGTGGAAAGGTGCTGGAGACGGAGCAAAAGATTTGCTGTGCGTTACGCTTGGTACAGGTGTTGGCGGCGGTGTCATTGCCAACGGTGAAATTGTACAAGGCGTAAATGGAGCAGCTGGTGAGATTGGCCACATCACATCTATTCCTGAAGGCGGGGCACCGTGTAACTGCGGCAAAACCGGCTGTTTAGAAACAATTGCTTCAGCAACTGGGATTGTACGTTTAACGATGGAAGAGTTAACGGAAACGGACAAACCAAGTGAGCTTCGCACAGTGTTAGAACAAAACGGACAAGTTACATCTAAAGATGTATTTGATGCAGCTCGTTCAAAAGACGAGTTAGCTATGCATGTTGTAGATAAAGTTGCCTTTCATTTAGGCCTAGCACTAGCAAACTCTGCTAATGCATTAAACCCTGAGAAAATCGTTCTAGGTGGCGGTGTGTCTCGTGCAGGCGAGGTATTACTTGCACCGGTAAGAGATTATTTCAAACGTTTTGCATTTCCTCGCGTAGCGCAAGGTGCTGAGCTAGCAATCGCTACTTTAGGAAACGATGCGGGAATTATTGGAGGAGCTTGGTTAGTTAAATCTTATTTTGAATAATAAGCATGAATCTAACTGAGATAAAAAAGCGCTTTGACTAAATGTCAAAGCGCTTTTTTATCATGCATCTTTTCAATCTTTACATATACATAGTGTAAAGGAGTGAAGATTATGCGAATTATAGATATCCAAAAGCCTTACGATTACAAGCGAACCATAAAAGACATACAAACACTTTTGACTTATTATCCCTATGGTTCTCTTGAATGGATAGGGTGCAGCGTGCTTGGAAAGCCGATTCCTCATATTTTAATTGGAAACGGAAAGAGAAAGGTTCATATCAATGCGTCGTTTCATGCTAATGAATGGATTACGACAAATGTTCTTCTACAGTTTATGGAAGATTATTTAGCTGCTCTTCATTATGATCAGGCGTTGAACGGGCAAGATTCAAGAGCTCTTTTTAATCAAATTACGCTTTCTGCAGTTCCAATTGTTAACCCAGACGGAGTAGATCTGGTCTTAAAAGGTCCTGGTGTAGGCGAACCTTATGCGTCTTTTCTTTCTAAAATAGGGAGAGATTTTCCGGATTTTCAAAGCTGGAAAGCAAATATCCGAGGGGTGGACTTAAACAATCAGTTTCCGGCTTATTGGGAAATCGAAAAAAAGCGTAAAGAACCTAAAGCGCCGCATTATCGAGATTTTCCAGGCTATGAATCTCTCTCTGAACCTGAAGCTCAGGCAATGGTAAAACTCGTTGAGCGTCATGATTTTGATTGTGTGATTGCTTTACATACCCAAGGAGAAGAATTTTATTGGGGGTATATGAATGAAGAGCCTGAGGAAGCAGAGGAAATAGCAAGCTATTTTGAAAGGGTAAGCGGTTATAAAGCTGTCAAAACGATTGATAGTCACGCGGGATTTAAGGATTGGTTTATTTTAGAAAAGAAAAAGCTGGGGTTCACCCTAGAATTGGGAAAAGGGATTAATCCGCTGCCTTTATCTCAAATATCGCGCGTATATAATCCGACTAAAGCTATTTTAGTTGCGGCAATGGATTATCTGTCTATTTAAAAAGCCATGCAAAGCATATGCTTTGCATGGCTTTTTTAATGATGTACCGCCGGATAGCCGTGATGTATGATTGTCATCACGGTAAACCATCCGAATACACCGAATGTTAGTACCGAAAAACCAATGCCTAATATGTTTTTATTTCTCAAAGATGAAATAGCTGCAAATACGCCTAGCAATGTTGTTAGTGCAAAAATAATCATAAGACCCACTCGAAGAAACCTCCTTTAGGTAACTTAAAATTAAAGCGCTATCATTAGCTTATCCCTTCAATTGTAAAACTTTTCTAACCGTTTGTCGAGATGAAAACCAATCTTTCTTTTGCTTCTTTGGCTTAGAAAGGTCCTTACTTTCATTTATAAGATGATGTGTGTATGATAATGCATATAACGGAAATAAATTTACACAAGGAGGACACATTATGAACTATCATCGTATACCGCTAGGACCTATTCAAACGAATTGTTATGTCGTTGCTAACGAAAAAAAAGAATGTTTAATTTTTGATCCGGGAGCTCAGGGAAAACAGCTCGTTGAATTTCTCGAAAAACAAACGTATAAACCATTAGCTATTTTGCTGACACACGCTCATTTCGATCACATTGGAGGAGTAGATGAGGTGATGAATCACTACTCTATCCCGCTTTATGTACATAAAAACGAAAAAGAATGGCTTCATAATAGTGACTTAAACGGGTCGAAATTTTTTGACCTAGGAGAAATTACAGCTCCAGATGCAACCGATATTATTTCATCAGAAGGCAATTTAACAATCGGTTCATTCCAATTTGAGGTGTATGAAACGCCTGGTCATTCTCCTGGCAGCGTTTCATATTATTTCAAACCGGGTAACTTTGTAGTATCTGGTGACGCGCTTTTTGCAGGCGGCATCGGGCGCACAGATTTACCTGGAGGTAATCAAGCTCAGCTGTTAGAAAGCATCGAATCGAAATTGCTGTCCCTTCCAGAAGATACGCTTGTACTAAGCGGTCACGGACCTGAAACAACTGTGGGACACGAAATGGATCAAAATCCTTTTCTAAATGGGTTTTAAGAATACAAAAAGCGATGGAAGCCCATCGCTTTTCTCTTTACTGTCCTGGTGTCATCATAAAAGTTGACCAGTACGTGAACCCCACAAAAAAGACGGTCAAATATGCTCCAAAAACGTAAATGTACATTCTTTCAGACAGCTTTAAATAACTAAGAATTACAAAAAAGCCTGTTTGAGCTAAAAAGAGTAAAGAAGTCTTATGCATGTGACCGAGGTAAAACATTACAGTGAAAATTGCTGTCCAGAACCCCATTACACGGTACATTCGTTCCACGTCCATTTCCTCCTTTATCAAACTTAGTTAGTGTCATGATGAATGTCATCGCTGTGTAAGCACTAGAAAGCACTTATGAAACTATATCGATACTTTTCCATTATAATACATCCTTTCTTTCCTGAAAACGCTATCTTTTCCTTGAAATACGACAGAAGAAAAAAAGTTATACAAAACGTATGCAAAATACTGTACAAAGGTTATACAAAACGTGTACAATGTATATAAACAATCTATAACTAAAAAACGGGAGGGTTTCATATGGAAGAAATTAAATTTTATACGTACCCGAGCTGTACATCATGTCGTAAAACGAAAAAGTGGCTAGTGAAGGAAGATGTAAATTTTAAAGAGCGTCATTTATTTAGAGAAACACCTACTCATAAAGAAATGCTTGAACTTCTTTCTATGACAACAGAAGGGATGGATGAACTTCTTGCTAAAAGAAGTCAGGAATATAAAAAGTTAAATGTTGATGTGGACAGCATGACGTTATCACAAGTAGTCAATCTATTAATTGAACATCCTCGTTTGCTTCGCCGCCCCATTTTAACGGATGGCAAAAAGCTTGTAGTAGGTTATAACGAATCTGCACTTAAAAATTTGGTCAAGAAAAAAACAAGTCTTGCGTCTCTAGTTGTGTAAGCATACATGATGAAGAAGCTCAATTCAGTAAATAACGAATAAAACGACAGCGTAGAGTTTTACATCACGTTGTCTTTTTTTATGTAATCGTTTAGAGGTGTACAGAAGTTGTACATCGTGTACAAGGACTGAAGCGAAGAAAAGAAGCGTATACGAAAAAAATTATAAAAATGAAAAAAGAAGGAGGAAAATCTCGAAAAAGGTCGAAATTACTGTTTCTAGGTGTTTTAAGAATCATCTTCATTACAAATAAAGGAGTGATGATCGTTTGACCGAAATTGAACAGTTTGCTACTTACGTTATACGAGATGCATGTGAGTGTCGAAGTTCTGATGTGCATATTGTGCCCCGAAAGAAAGATGCTGTGATTCAGCTGCGAATTGACCAGGAGCTTATTTTAAAGAGGGTTATTTCAAAGGAAATGTCTGAACGGCTCATTTCGCATTTTAAATTTTTAGGGGGAATGGATATTGGGGAGCGCAGAAAACCTCAAAATGGTGCATTGACCACTTCCGTTGATCACTATCAAGTAAATTTGCGTTTATCAACTCTTCCTACTTCTCATGATGAAAGTCTTGTTATTCGGCTTTTGCCTCATCAACAATCTACCTCTCTCAAACATTTATCTCTTTTTCCTGAACATACTAAAAAGCTTATTTCTCTCTTGAAATTCTCTCATGGATTAATTATTTTTACCGGTCCTACAGGATCAGGTAAAACCACTACTCTATATACTCTTTTACACGAAGTAAAGCACCTTTTTAATCGAAATGTTATTACACTAGAAGATCCTATTGAAAAACCGAGTGAAACCGTGCTTCAAGTGCAGGTAAATGAACGCGCAGGGATTACGTATACGACTGGTTTAAAAGCTATATTGCGCCATGATCCAGACATTATCATGGTGGGAGAAATAAGAGATAGTGAGACCGCCAAAATTGCTGTGAGAGCAGCGCTTACCGGACACTTGGTTTTGACAACGATGCATACTAAAGATACAAAAGGATCTTTGTACAGGCTGCTTGAGTTTGGCGTTAGCTTTCAAGAAATGGAGCAGACTCTTGTAGCAGTAGCTGCACAGCGTCTTGTAGAAATTCGCTGTCCGCTGTGTTCGGGAAAATGCCACCCTGCTTGTAAAAAAATGAGGAAGCATCGTCAGTCCAGCATATACGAATTGCTTTATGGCAAGGAGCTTAGCGCAGTGATGAGAGAAGTGAAAGGAGAAAATGCGGATTATGATTATAAGACGCTCCGAGATGTTATTCTAAAAGGAATCGCGCTAGGCTATTTATATCCGCATTCGCTAGACGGATGGGGGTAAAGACAAATAGACAAAAAAGGTGGTCTCTAGCTCAGCAAGCAAAAATTCTTAAGCAGGTCTCCAAGCTCTTAGAAAAAGGCTACACTCTTTCTCAAGCTCTTTCATTTTTGACGTTTCAAGTATCTAACAAAGAAAAAACGGATATTGAAAAATGTCTTGAGCAGTTAAAACGAGGAGAATCTTTGCACGATGCTTTTGTTAAACTTCAGTTTCACCGTGATATTTTAAGCTATTTATATTTTGCGGAACAGCATGGAAACCTTCAATTTGCTTTAAAAGAAAGTAGCTCAATGATTGAAGAAAAAGTAAGGCATCGTAAAAAATTTCAAAAGCTTGTTCAATATCCCGTATTGCTACTTCTGTTTATTCTTTCCATTTTATTTGTTTTAAGTACGGTTTTACTTCCGCAGTTTGAAGCTCTGTACTTATCCTTTGGAAACAAGCAGTCTTCGTTTATCCTCTTATTTATGCAGGCGATGTCGTTCTTTCCTTTTGTGTTACCTGCAGTCATCAGTATGCCAATCATCCTTTATTTGTTTTATGTAATTTACATTAAAAAATTGCCTCCAGTAGTTCAAATGCAGCTTTTTATGAGAGTTCCCGTTATCCGAACGTTCACACGACTATTTAACTCCTACTTTTTTTCTGTTCATATGAGCAATTTATTAAACGGTGGTTTATCTATTTATGAATGTTTTGCTCTTTTTCAAAAGCAGGAGCATCATCCGTTCTTTCAAGTGGAAGCTTTTGCTTTTACAGATCAACTTTCCTCAGGAATGCGATTAGATCATATCGTTTCAGCTAAATCTCATTATGAAAAAGACTTGGCTCATGTTATTGTGCATGGCCAGCAGAACGGTGAGCTTTCTCAAGAGCTGTATGATTACAGTCTATTTATGATGGAAAGAATGGAACAATTTATTTTTCGTATTTTAAAATATGTACAGCCGCTTACATTTTTGTTCATCGGAATGGTCATTCTGCTTATGTATATGTCCGTTATGCTTCCGATGTTAGAAGTGATGTCGAGCTTGTAGAAGGGTGAAAGAATATGATTCTAAAAGGTAATAAAGGGTTTACCCTTATTGAAATGTTAATCGTTATGCTCGTTATTACCGTGCTTTTGCTCATTATGATTCCAAATGTATTAAAGCATAATACGGTTATTAACAACAAAGGCTGCTCAGCTCTTGTCAAAACCGTAGAGGCTGAGGTACAAGTATATGAGCTTGAAAACGGCGAAAAACCAAGTCTAGAAGAGCTTGAAGCAGGAGGCTACTTAAAAGAAGGCACCGTGTGTCCAAATGGTCAAGCTATTCAAATTGACGGTACCGGAAAGGTTACGGCTAGTGGTTCTTCTTAAGCAAAAAGGATTTACCCTCATTGAGATGCTGATGGTTTTATTTATTGTGCAAGTGATGATGTTTTCCATTATCGTAACCATTCGGCCGCTTGTGGAATATTACAAAATCACATTATTCTTGCGACAGCTGCAAAGCGACACGTTTTATGTGCAGCAGACAGCCATGAACCGAGAATCTCCAATTAAAATTAACTTCGCACCGAAGGGAACAGAATATATTGTTTCTGATTCTCGTGCCGTTCTTTATAAGCGCGCCTATGATTCCACCATTCATATCACGTTTGGAAGCGGCAATTCCACGATACAATACAACAAAAACGGCAATATTTCTCAAGCAAAGACCATTTTTATCAGCAGTCAAAAGTTTAAATACAAAGTTACTTTTCAAATAGGTAGAGGGCGTTTTTATGTGGACAAGATGTAAGGGTCAGCAGGGCTATACCTTGTTAGAAATGCTTGTTTCATTTAGCATGCTTTTACTCCTAACCGGTACAATTATTCCTTTGTATGTTCAGATGAAGGAAGAAGAAAAGAAGCAATATGTTTCGTATCAAGCTGATGCTATCTTACACGAAGAACTATTGAAATATAAATATGAAACAGGATATAAACGGCGAGAAAAAATCGTAAAAGAAAACGTTGTGTTTTATCTGAAGTGGAACGGAGAAAGTGCTCAAAAGCTTTGTGTAGAATGGACAGATTCGGCTGATAAAATGAAAAAGAAGTGTGATGTGATGTTGAAGTGAAAAGTGAAAAAGGCTTTACGCTTGTAGAGATGTTAGTCAGTTTTGCTCTTTTTTTGATCATTGTTTCATTTTTCCCCATTATCATTCCGCTAGCTAAGCAAACATATAATCCAGACTTTAGTATGAATGAAATGGAGTGGGAAATTTTTGTGAATCAACTTGCTATGGAAT
Source organism: Priestia sp. FSL R5-0597 (assembly GCF_038006305.1). Taxonomy (NCBI): domain Bacteria; kingdom Bacillati; phylum Bacillota; class Bacilli; order Caryophanales; family Bacillaceae; genus Priestia; species Priestia sp. FSL R5-0597. The sequence goes on along the minus strand of NZ_JBBOUZ010000001.1, from coordinate 4,293,998 downwards.
ATCGAGAAGCAAAAGAAGTGAGAATTCATGCGACTACGCTTACGTTGAAAATGGAAAATAATCAGATCATCACTTATGAACGATACGAAGACAAGATAAGAAGACGAGTGGATGAAAGCGGTCATGAAGTTGTGCTGCAGCATATTAAGAATATCATGTATGAACAGCAAAAAGAAAGGCTGCTGATTCGTTCAACAGACGGTGTTAACAAAGTTAGAGAAGAAACCATTACGACGTTTTTGATGCTTGCTTATGAAACATAATGAGCAAGGGTTTATTCTCCCGGTTGTGTTGGCATTTTGTGCGCTTTTTCTTCTGTTAGTAGCTCAGCAAACTACTTATTTTGTGACGAAAAGTTCATTTTATCAAGAAGTAGAGCAGAAAAATCGTCTGCAGCATCTTTTAGAAAACGCGGTTGTACATGTAAAAAAAGAAATAAAAGAACATAATAAATCTCCATCTGCACCCTTAGTGTTAGAAACGGGTACGGTTTCATACGACGTAGTAAGTGAAGATGAACAGATGATTATCCTAAAAATAAAGTGTCAAACACTGCAAGGAAGAGCATTGACAGAAACCGCATATATTCAAAAAAAGGATCAGCACATTGTGAAGTGGACGGATTAAGTCTCTTTCTCTCCGGATATAATAGTGCTGAGGAGATGATTATATGAAAACGAATGATTATGTAAAATATATGACTCAGCAATTTGTACAATATATGGATCAGCCAAAAGAAGAGAGGAAAACGAAAAAGATTCAAAAAAAAGAAGAGCGAGCACCTTTTGCGAACAGATGGTTTGGAATGATTCCGCTGTCGTTTATGCTGTGGTACCGAAAGAAAAAAGAAAGATGAGCATATCATATGCTCATCTTTTTTTAACCGACTTGTGTTTTATTAAATTGACGTGACATCGTTTCGGGCGATATGTAAAATAAGCCACCGTTTATAAACTTAAATAAGATGGTCGGTTCGTACAGCTCTTGAAGCGCTGTTTTTTCGGTCATATATATTTCTGGCAGCTCTTCTGCTGTTTCGTAAAAATGATCAAGCAGTGCTAAGTCTTCGTACCATCTTTCCTGCGCTTTTTCTGCCCATTCAGTCGGTTGAGTTTTAACGTAGTCAGTCACGTATGATGTGAGTCGTGCAATCGCACTTTTCGGCTTAATAAAAGGTGAAAGAGTAAAGCAATAGTCCGAGATTTTAGATGATAAATTTTGATTAATGATTGATTCATGAAATGATTCAACGATTTGTCCGTTAATTAAATTAATGCCAAGCGACAAGAGCTCATCCTTTTTACGGTCGCATTTGTATGAGACTTTAATATTTAACGCAAGCCAAGGGTGTAAAGGCTGATTTGTTGGTTGAGCTGATGAAACTTGTTCATACAGATGAATAAACCCGCCTAGCTTTTGAGTAGAAGCGAAAATTTGATGCAGCCTAGGTGAGCCAAAATGAATTCGTTCTCCTTGAACAGAATCGTCTTCAAACGCGGGATCTGTAATGAAAGTGAGTGAAGCAGGATTTGCTTCTCCGCCTGTCTTTTCAACATAATGCCAATAAAATGGACGATTCATCAACTCTTTGTCAAGTTCGATTGTTAATTGAACCTTTAGATAAGATGGTGTTTCTGTGACAATAGAACAATTATTAGCTAGAAAGTAACGCTTTAAAAATTGATGAATATCAGTTTGCTGCATGCTGATCCTCCTCGCTGTCTTCGTATTGAATAATAGACGTCAAGTTCTCCATTTTGATTTTTATTTCTCCTTCACTCCGTGAATGAAATAAAATATCTTGAATATGCTCTTCGATATTTTTTAAATCAAGCTTTGTTAAAATATCATCTAACTCTCCAACAACTCGTTCAAAAAGGTTTATTTTTTCGTATAACAATTTTAAAATATGTTCTTCGACCGTATGTTGAATCGCTAAATTGTAAATGTGAACATCATGTTTTTGACCTAAACGATGTACCCTTCCAATTCGCTGTTCTAGACGCATTGGATTCCACGGTAGATCATAGTTAATAATATGATGACAAAACTGAAGGTTGATTCCTTCTCCGCCCGCTTCAGTGGCAATAAATACTTGCGCGTGGCTTTCAAAAAGCTGCTTCATCCAGTCTTTTTTACCTCGCTTAAATCCTCCTCTAAACGGTACAGAGGTAATTCCATGCTGTTTTAAATACCACTGTAAGTACAGTTGAGTTGCTCTGTACTCAGTGAAAATAATAACTTTGTCATCAATTTTTTGAACGAGTTCCAGAACTTTTTCTGCTTTTGCATTTTGCGGCACTTGCTGAAGTAGTTGCATTAACGGAGTAATCATATGTTCCGTTAATGCGCTGTTTTGATCTTCCTGACGTTCCAGCATGTTTTTTAATGTCATATACACCGCTTCACGGCTGCTGCAGGCCTCTCGCTGCAGGGTTAAAATTGAAAAAGCACTTGAAGGGTGCAGTCCGTTTCCTTTAAAAGACGTAATCGCATCGTATAGCTCGCGTTCTTTCGGTGAAAATTCAACAGGAATGGTTTGAACAATTCGCTTCGTCCATTCGATACCAGTATCATGGCGGCGATTTCGAATCATAACTTTGTTAACAAGCTCTTTTAAGTGCTCATCGTTTTGCAAAGATCGTTTTTTAGCAGAAAATAATTCTTCGAAATAGTCTTTATTGCCGAGATGGCCAGGCTTTAAAAGAGAGACTAAGTTGAAAATTTCTTCAATTCGATTTTGAATCGGTGTTGCGGTTAGCAACAGACAAAATTTCTTTTTCAGGCTTTGAACAAATTCATAGTTTTTTGTTTTGTTGTTTTTAAGTTTATGAGCTTCATCAATGATGATGAGGTCGTAGTCTTGTTCTAGCACAATTTCTCGATGAGGGGAACGTTTTGCTGTATCAATTGAAGATACAACGATGTCACACTGATCCCACACATATGATTTTCTTTGAGGGACCGCGGGAATATAAAATTTTTGATTCAATTCCATAGCCCACTGTGAAACAAGCGAAGCTGGAACTAAAATGAGAACTTTTTTAACAAGCCCGCGAATCATATATTCCTTCAAAATTAACCCTGCTTCAATCGTTTTCCCTAGTCCTACTTCATCTGCTAAAATGGCTTTCCCATTCATTGTTTCGACTACTTGTTTGGCTACTTCGAGCTGATGAGGAAGCGGCGTTAAATCGGCTAGATGTGTTGGGCTTTGTAGCCCTTCAAATTCTGAGATAAGCGTTTGGTCTTCTATTTCATAGGCAAGTTTATACAAATCCCATGCAGACCAAGGGCCGTCTTGCTCCAATTTAGTTGAGAAGGCTGCTTCCCATGTTTCATCGATGTTTAATTTCACTTTCATGATAAAAATGCTCCTTTGTAAAAAATTTTTATTGAACAAATGATAAGAATCAGGTAGGATAAAAATATATTTAGAAAATTTGAAAAAGAAAATAGATTAGCACTTTACAAATGATTGTGTGAATAAAGATAGATACATCTTTCAGTAGTATGCCCAACTTTACCAACTTTATAGAAGCGAATGACGACACGGGGAGAGACTACTTGAATGTAGCGCCGAAGGAGCAAGCAATAAAATTGTGAATCTCTCAGGCAAAAAGACTCTTGTTTGACGCAGCTCTGGAGAGTGTCTATGCGTTTATAGACCACCCACGAGGCAAACCTATTCGTTTATAGGTAAACTTTCAGGTGAAAAGGACAGAGACTTCCTACTAAATACAGTAGGGGGTTTTCTGTCCTTTTTTGTTTGGATACATAGTGATCCCCACACTATTTGAAAACTCCCCGTTATGAAAAGTTTCACGTGAAAAAGAGGAGGACATAAATATGACAACAGAATTACACAAAACGCCGCTTTATGATACCTATCAAAGATATGGTGCCAAAACAATTGATTTTGGAGGATGGGCTCTTCCCGTTCAATTTTCTTCTATTAAAGAAGAGCATGAAGCTGTACGTACAAAGGCAGGTCTTTTTGATGTCTCTCATATGGGAGAAATTCTTGTGACAGGAGCTGATAGCTTAGCTTTTCTTCAGCATACGATGACAAATGACGTTTCTACCCTTGTAGATGGAAAAGCGCAGTATACGGCTATGTGTTATGAAGACGGAGGCACGGTAGATGATTTGCTGATTTACAAAAAAGCAGATCAAGAGTATTTGCTGGTCGTAAACGCTGCTAATATTCAAAAAGACTATGAGTGGCTTGTGTCTCACAAGCAAAAAGATGTAACGCTCGTTAATCAATCTGATGAAACTGCGCAGCTAGCATTACAAGGTCCTTTAGCAGAAAAAGTTTTACAAACGTTAACGAATGAAAATTTAGCTTCATTAAAGCCATTTACATTTGCTGATGATGTAGAAGTAGCGAATGTAAATGCTCTCGTTTCACGTACTGGATATACCGGAGAAGATGGTTTTGAAATTTATTGTTCTTCAGCTGACGCCTCTCACTTGTGGACGGCTATTTTAGAAGCAGGAAGTGAGGACGGTGTGTTGCCTTGCGGACTAGGAGCTCGCGATACGCTTCGTTTTGAAGCTACTTTGGCTTTATATGGCCAAGAGCTTTCAAAAGATATTACGCCCATTGAAGCTCGAATTGGATTTGCAGTAAAGACGAACAAAGACAGCTTTATTGGAAAAGAAGTGTTAAAAGAACAGCGTGAAAGCGGGGCACCTCGTAAGCTGGTAGGAATTGAAATGATTGATAAAGGTATACCAAGACACGGTTACGAAGTATTTGCAGATGAAGAACAAATTGGATTTGTGACAACAGGTACACAGTCACCGACATTAAAGAAAAACATCGGTTTAGCGCTATTATCAGCAGAGTATACAGAGCTTGGTCAAGAAGTGGAAGTGCAGGTTCGGAAAAAACGCTTAAAAGCAAAAGTGGTTTCAACACCTTTTTATAAACGTTCAAAGTAAGCTTTGGGGAGGAATTTAACATGTTACATCGCTATTTACCAATGACAGAACAAGATCAGCAGCAAATGTTAGCAGCAATTGGTGTTTCATCCGTTGATGATTTATTTTCAGATATTCCGCAGCGCGTTCGTTTTCAAGGAGAATACAATATTAAAAAAGCGGCTTCAGAGCCTCAGCTGTTAAAAGAATTAAATAATATGGCTGCAAAAAATGCTCATTTGAAAGAATATTCTTCTTTTTTAGGAGCGGGAGTTTATGATCATTACATGCCGGTTATTGTTGACCATGTTATTTCTCGTTCGGAATTTTATACTGCCTATACTCCGTATCAGCCAGAAATTTCTCAAGGAGAACTTCAGGCCATCTTTGAATTTCAAACAATGATTTGTGAGTTAACGGGGATGGACGTGGCCAATTCTTCTATGTATGACGGAGGAACTGCTTTAGCAGAAGCCGCTATGCTCAGTGCGGGTCAAACGAAAAAGAAAAAAGTACTTGTCTCTGCGGCCGTTCACCCTGAGTCAAAAGATGTGTTAAAAACGTATGCGAAGGGTCAATATATTGAAGTGGTAGAAATCCCTGCAGCAGACGGCGTAACAGATATGATTGCATTAGAAAAAGAGATGGGAAGTGACGTGGCAGCTGTTATTGTCCAGTATCCAAATTTCTACGGACAAATCGAGCCGTTAAAAGAAATTGAAGAAATTACTCATCAAGAAAAATGTATGTTTGTGGTTTCAAGCAATCCTTTATCATTAGGTTTACTTACGCCTCCTGGAGAATTTGGAGCTGATATTGTCATTGGAGATGCACAGCCATTTGGTATTCCAAGTCAATTTGGAGGCCCGCACTGCGGATACTTTGCAACTACGTCTAAGCTTATGCGGAAAATTCCAGGACGATTAGTAGGGCAAACGGTGGATGAAAACGGTAAGCGAGGGTTTGTTTTAACCCTTCAAGCTCGTGAGCAGCATATACGCCGTGATAAAGCGACGTCTAACATTTGTTCAAATCAAGCGTTAAATGCTTTAGCGGCATCAGTTGCCATGACAGCTTTAGGCAAGCAAGGTGTAAAAGAAATGGCGCTGCAAAACTTATCAAAAACGCATTATGCATATGAAGCGTTAAAGGCAAAAGGAGTAAATGTAGCATTTGAAGGACCGTTTTTTAACGAATTAGTCGTGAAGCTTCCTGTTTCGGTAACAGAAGCAAACAATCATTTATTAGCATCAAAAATAATTGGCGGTTATGATCTTAGCCGTGATAACCAAGCGCTTGAAAATCACATGCTGCTTGCTTTTACAGAACTCCGTACAAAAGAGGAAATTGACCAACTTGTAAATGAATTGGGGGATCTTCATGCTTAATCAAAATCAATCACTTATTTTTGAAAGCAGTAAAGAAGGGCGAATCGGCTATTCATTGCCGGAGTTAGATGTTCCGCAAGTAAATGCTGAAGAGCTGCTTGGAAAAGCGTATGTCCGTACCGAAGCTCCTGAGCTTCCTGAAGTATCAGAACTCGATATTATGCGTCATTACACCGCGCTTTCAAAACGAAATCACGGAGTGGACTCAGGGTTTTATCCGCTTGGTTCATGTACGATGAAATATAATCCAAAAGTGAATGAACAAGCAGCACGCATTGCTGGGTTAGCGCATATTCATCCGCTTCAAGATGAGCAAACGGTTCAAGGTGCTCTCGAACTTTTATATGATTTACAAGAGCATTTAACAGAAATTACGGGAATGGATGAAGTAACACTTCAGCCAGCAGCGGGTGCTCATGGCGAGTGGACCGGGCTTATGATGATTCGTGCCTATCATGAAGCAAATGGTGAGACGCAGCGAACAAAAGTCATTGTTCCAGACTCAGCTCACGGAACGAACCCTGCTTCGGCAACAGTTGCGGGATTTGAAACGGTAACGGTAAAATCAAATGAACATGGTTTAGTGGACTTAGAGGATTTACGCCGCGTAGTGGGAGAAGATACAGCCGCTTTAATGTTAACAAACCCAAATACGCTAGGGTTATTTGAAGAAGATATTTTAGAAATGGCTGAAATTGTTCACGCAGCAGGTGGAAAACTTTATTATGATGGTGCAAATTTAAACGCAGTATTAAGCAAAGCTCGTCCTGGAGATATGGGATTTGACGTTGTTCATTTAAATCTTCATAAAACCTTTACAGGTCCTCATGGAGGCGGCGGTCCTGGTTCTGGTCCGGTAGGGGTAAAAGCAGATTTAATTCCGTATCTGCCTAAACCAGTGCTTGTGAAAACAGAACAAGGCTATCACTTTGACTATAACCGTCCTCAGTCAATTGGACGCGTAAAGCCGTTTTACGGCAACTTCGGTATCAACGTTCGCGCTTATACGTATATTCGTTCAATGGGTCCAGACGGCTTAAAAGCCGTAACGGAAAACGCTGTGCTAAATGCCAACTATATGATGCGTCGTTTAGCAGAACACTATGAGCTGCCGTTTGACCGTCACTGTAAGCACGAATTTGTTTTATCAGGAAAACGTCAGAAAAAGCTTGGCGTGCGCACATTGGATATCGCGAAACGACTGCTTGATTTTGGCTATCATCCGCCGACTATCTACTTTCCTCTTATCGTAGAAGAGTGCATGATGATCGAACCAACGGAAACGGAGTCGAAAGAAACGCTAGATGCGTTTATCGATGCGATGATTCAAATTGCAAAAGAAGCAGAAGAGACGCCTGAACTCGTACAGGAAGCTCCGCATACAACGGTTGTGAAGCGCCTTGACGAAACGCTGGCAGCGAGAAAACCAGTTCTTCGCTATCAGAAAGAACAGGCTGTTCAAAACGTCTAACAAAAAACCTCGCCCAAAGGCGAGGTTTTTCTATATACATACCATTATTTTTTCTTTTTCACTTTACCGTTCCACATTTTGAAGCCGCCTTTTAAATCATAGATTTCTTTAACACCGTGGCGACGAAGCATTTGTGCTGCGCGTCCTGTGCGCATTCCGCTTTGACAATAGATGTAGACAGGCTGATCTGAACGAAATTCTTTAATGCGCATACGGAACTGTGACAGAGGAATATTTCGTGCGCCTAAAATATGTCCGTTTTCGAATTCATTCGGTTCACGAATATCAACTAGCTGTGCCTTGCGGTAGCCGCTGCGGAATTCTTCTTCAGTTAACGTTTTCATAATGCGACGTTGGACAAAGAACATAACGACAGAGTATATGATGATTACTCCAAGTAAAATGAGTACTGCTGTAATTGCTGACATGCTGATTCTTCCTTTCTTCGACAAAATCCATACTCTTATTATATAAGTGAATGAAATTAGAAGTAAAGCGATTTTGCCTTGAATCTAGCGGATTTCTTCCCGAAAATGAAAAAACTACCACATTTGAATTCGCAGTTTTATGTTGCTCTTTGCTTTTCCTTAGCTCAATCTTTTGGTAGACTAAAAAACGGATTTATTTTTATATTACATATAGCTGAGGATGAGGTAGATGAAAGCAAAGTGGAGATTTATTGATTCCAACAACCGTTCGCCTTATTACAATATGGCGTTAGATGAAGCGTTATTAGAATGGCATAGTAAAGGGGAAATTCCACCTACGATTCGTTTTTACGGATGGAACCCTCCAACGCTGTCGATCGGTTATTTTCAAAAAGCTGAAAAAGAAATTAACTTTGATAAAGTAAAAGAATTAGGATTAGGCTTTGTGAGACGTCCAACGGGCGGCAGGGGCGTGCTTCATGATGAAGAGCTTACTTACAGCGTCATTGTATCTGAAGAGTATCCTAATATGCCTAAGACAGTTACAGAGGCATATCGCGTCATCTCTGAAGGTTTACTGGAAGGATTTCGTTCGTTAGGGCTCGAGGCTTATTTTGCTATTCCTCGTTCAGAAGAAGAAAAAAATAGCTTAAAAAACCCTCGTTCGTCCGTGTGCTTTGATGCTCCTTCTTGGTATGAACTTGTTGTAGAGGGCCGCAAAATTGCTGGAAGTGCCCAAACTAGACAAAAAGGAGTTATTCTACAGCACGGCTCTATTCTGTTAGAGATTGATGAAGATAAATTATTCAGCGTGTTTAATTATCCAAATGACCGCGTGAAAGAAAGAATGCAGCGCGCATTTCGTTCTAAAGCGGTAGCGATCAATGCAATTGCGGGCCGCAAAATTTCTATCGAAGAAGCAAAAGAAGCGTTTTATAAAGGATTTGCTTCTGCTCTTGATATCGATTTAGAACCGTATACACTGTCTGAAGAAGAGGAAGCATATGTAGAAGAACTAGCGCGCACAAAGTACGGATCGGATGAATGGAACTTTAAGCGCTAAACGAATGCGGATGGTAAATAGATAAAAGTGCAACTTCTTATAAGTTGCACTTTTTATTGGGATTTTTAGAAACAATGCTTGGCTAATAGAATACATAGGGAAGAAAAGTCAAACACTTTTTTTACGAAAAAAAAAATATTTCACTTGACACCCTTCTATATGTAGATGTTTGGAGAAGTGTCAAATACTATATATTGAATTCGTCCAAGCCGTGTGGTAAGTTATTGATAGTTGATTGAAAAACTCTATTTCCTTTAAAAGGAAATAGAGTTAATAAATTTATAGATGTTCGATAGGTAAGGAGTTGTGAGAATGACTGTTTTGTTAAATCAAAAAGTGAATATGAATGTTGAAAAGCTCAATTCAGATATTGAACGCTTTCCGCAAGTACATCCGATTACACCGGATATGAAGTTAACTCATAAAGGTGTTTCAAGATTGGTAATGTTAGACCGCTATGCGTTTAAAGATACGGAAAAATTAACGTTATCAGAAGGAGATTTTGTTGTTCTAACTGTAAAGGAAGACCCAAAATTTCCAGCACGAGGACTTGGCTATGTGGAAAGCATTAATTTTGAGCAAAAGACCGCTGTTGTCAAGGTAGAAGATGAGTTTAGAGGTGCTTTATCGCCTGAAGAAGCAGAAAACGGGTTAATTACTCGTTCGCTAGATGTCATTGAAAAGCCTCTAGAAGTCTTCTACGAGCAAATTGCAAAACGTAATGCAACAGGCTTAGCTTCTGTGGAAAAAACAGAAGAAAAGCGCAAAGAGTGGTTTGAAAAGTTCTATCAAGAGCTTGTTCAGCTAAACTTTGTACCCGCTGGTCGCGTTCTTTACGGTGCAGGTGCTGACACGGACGTAACTTACTTTAACTGTTACGTAATGCCTTATGTGAAAGATTCACGTGAAGGTATTTCAGAACACCGCAAACAAGTAATGGAAATCATGAGCCGTGGAGGCGGTGTTGGAACGAATGGTTCAACTCTTCGCCCGCGCAACACGCTGGCTCGCGGTGTAAACGGCAAATCATCTGGTTCGGTTTCATGGTTAGATGATATTGCTAAACTGACGCATCTTGTTGAGCAAGGTGGGTCACGTCGTGGGGCTCAAATGATCATGCTTGCCGACTGGCATCCTGACATTGTAGAGTTTATTATTTCTAAAATGCAAAACCCTCGCATTTTACGTTTCTTAATTGAAAACACAAATGACGAAATGATTAAAAAGCACGCGCAAGATAAATTGAAGTTCACGCCGCTAACAGAGTCTGAAGAAGCAATGTACCAAGGAATCATTAACTATAAACAAATTCCTGGTCTTGGTGGATTTAATGAAAAAATCATTAAAGATGCAGAAGAAAAGCTGCAAACTGGCGGAACGTACAGCGTTCATAACTCAGAGTTTTTAACAGGAGCAAACATTTCTGTATGCTTAACAAAAGATTTTATGGATGCTGTTGAAAACGACGGTGAATACGAACTTCGCTTCCCAGACGTAGAAAGCTATTCAAAAGAAGAAATGGCTAACTACAATGAAAACTGGCACGAAGTAGGCGACGTGCGCGAGTGGGCAAAACAAGGAAACAAAGTTCGTACGTACCGTACTATCCGTGCAAAAGAGCTATGGAACTTAATTAATATTTGTGCAACGTACTCAGCTGAACCAGGCATTTTCTTCTTCGACAATGCCAATGACATGACAAATGCTCAAGCATATGGTCAGCACGTTGTTGCAACGAATCCATGTGGTGAACAACCACTTGCACCATTCTCTGTTTGTAACTTAGCTGCTGTTAACTTAGCGCAAATGGCAGATAAAGAAACAAAAACAGTTAACTTTGAAAAGCTACGTCAAACGGTTGAAACGGGCGTTAGAATGCAAGATAACGTTATTGATGCAACTCCTTATTTCTTAGAAGAAAACCAAAAGCAAGCGCTTGGCGAACGCCGCGTTGGTCTTGGTGTAATGGGTCTTCACGATCTTCTTATTTATTGTGAAACAGAATACGGCTCTGACAAAGGCAATGAGTTAGTAGATAAAGTGTTTGAAACAATTGCCACGACGGCTTACCGCGCGTCTGTAGAGCTTGGAAAAGAAAAAGGAAGCTTCCCGTTCTTAGTGGGCGAAACAGATGCTGAAACGGCTTCTTTACGTGAAGCATTCACAAATACAGGCTTCATGAAAAAAATGCCTGAAGATATTCGTGAAAACATTAAAGAGCACGGTATCCGAAACTCTCATTTATTAACAGTAGCGCCAACAGGCAGTACTGGAACGATGGTTGGAGTATCAACGGGTCTTGAACCTTATTTCTCATTCTCATACTTCCGAAGCGGTCGTTTAGGTAAGTTTATTGAAGTGAAAGCTGATATCGTTCAAGAGTATTTAGATCAGCATCCAGAAGCAGATCCAAACAATCTTCCTGAATGGTTCATTTCAGCTATGGAACTTGCACCACAAGCTCACGCGGACGTGCAATGTGTGATTCAGCGCTGGATTGATAGCTCAATTAGTAAAACAGTAAACGCTCCTCGTGGTTACACGGTAGAGCAAGTTCAAAAAGTGTACGAGCGTCTGTATAAAGGCGGAGCAAAAGGCGGTACGGTGTACGTAGACGGAAGCCGTGATGCACAAGTCTTAACGCTAAAAGCAGAAGAAAATACATTTGATGAAGAAATTGAAGCGCCAAAAGAAGAAACAAAACCACACGTTGTGTTAGTTGATACAATTAATGAAATTCGTTCAACTGATGTAACAATCGGTTCTGAAGTAGGTAATACGTGTCCGGTTTGCCGTCAAGGAACGGTAGAGGAAATGGGCGGATGCAACACATGTACAAACTGTGGTGCACAGCTGAAATGCGGCCTTTAATTTTTAATCATGATTGACTAGTAAAAGCTGACTCAAGTGAGTCGGCTTTTATTATGTATGAAAATGGGGCATAAATAAGAAGCGAGAGAGAACGGTTCTTGTATTTGAATAAGCATTGTAGTATGATTTTAATTGAATGTCTTTTATCCAGTTTTATCTTATGACATCGCTTTATTTACACGTTTTTTTCACATAGATTATCAAACATGAACACGATATCACTATAAGAAACAGACATTTATGACTTATTATTAGCAATACATAATATTAATTGGGGGAGATTTCATGCCTACACCGAGTATGGAAGATTATATTGAACAAATATATATGCTAATTGAAGATAAAGGATACGCTCGAGTGTCTGATATTGCTGATGCATTGGCGGTTCACCCCTCATCTGTAACAAAGATGGTTCAAAAACTAGACAAAGATGAGTACTTAATTTATGAAAAATATCGAGGCCTTGTTTTAACAGCTAAGGGACAGAAGATTGGAAAACGTCTTGTTTATCGCCACGAGCTCTTAGAGCAGCTATTGCGAATCATTGGCGTGGATGAGAAGAATATTTATGATGACGTAGAAGGAATTGAACATCATTTAAGCTGGAATTCCATTGATCGAATTGGGGACTTAGTTCAATACTTTGAAGAAAATCATAACCGTATTCAAGATCTTCGCAATGTACAAAAACGAAATGAAGAAGAGCAAAAATTATAAGGAAAAAGCAGCGGCCAATAGCGTCACTGCTTTTTTTCTTTTTATCATAACTTGTTGCTGAGTCGACTACAAATGTAGAGTAGGTAGTTTGGAGGAGAGGCTGTGTACGTCGACGGAGTATTTTCAGGTGGCGGTATTAAAGGGCTTGCACTGATTGGTGCGTTACAAGCTCTAGAAGAAAAAGGCTTTATTTTTCGGCGGTTAGCGGGAACGAGTGCGGGTTCCATTATTTGTGCATTTGTAGCAGCTGGTTATACAAGTGAAGAAATTGTTGAAATGATGAATGAAATTGAGTTATCTTCTTTCCTAGATCAAAGAATGTCCTTTTTACCATCGAGCTTGACAAAATGGCTGTTTTTATATTGGAAAATGGGATTATATAAAGGAGAAAGGCTTGAAAAGTGGATTGCTGAGAAGTTGCGGAGCAGAGGAATTCGTACATTTGCTGATTTGCCTGATCAGTCGCTGCGTATTATTGCGTCAGATTTGACCAACAGTACGATGCTTGTTCTTCCAGATGATTTGCCTAAATATCACATTGATCCGAATCGTTTTTCTGTAGCAAGAGCCGTTCGGATGAGCTGCAGCATTCCATATTTTTTTGAGCCGGTTAAATTAAAATCTACTCCAAGCAGTTTAATAGTCGACGGGGGAGTGTTAAGCAACTTTCCAATTTTTTTATTTGATGATGATAAAAGTTTGAAGAAACGACCGGTAATTGGTGTGAAGCTGAGTCCGAAGGACGAAGAGAGAGAACGGAATAAAATTAAAAATGCCGTTGGTTTATTCAGTGCGCTTTTTGAGACGATGAAAGATGCGCACGATGCAAGACATATTTCAAAACGTCACGAAAAAAATATTATCTTTTTACCTGTTAATCAAGTTTTTGCGACAGAATTTACCCTCACAGAAGAACGGAAGGAAGAGCTGATTGCGTTTGGCAAAAAGCGTACAAGGGCATTTTTGAAAAAATGGTGCTATTAAAAAAACAAGGAGGCTTTTCTCCTTGTTTTTTTAAAAGAATGCTCTATTTTTCTTTTTTCCTTTTTTACCTTCGATGACGGTCAAGTGTGAGTTGTTTTTCTTTTTCTTTAGCGGTTTCGTTGATTTGGATACCGGGCGCTTATTTGAGCTTCGGTACGTATGCATATCAACTTTGTTGCTTCCTCGCTCTTTTTCTTTTTGACGCAGTTTCGATTGCTTTACTGCGCGCACATAGCCTCTATCTTGACCTTTTGTCTGAGAAGGGCGGAGAATAAACCGATAAACTAAGTAAAACAAAATGATAAACAGAAAAATATAACCTGCTTGACGTAATAAAACAGCTGGATCTGTAATCAACGTAAATGCAAAGCCAATGACTCCTAACCCGATTAGACCATATACAAGTGGTTTCACGAATGGACGTCTCATTTTGTTCACCTCCTAAAATAGTAAAAAAAGAAAGCAAAACGGTGTGGATTAGACAACTTGTTCGTCAGTGGTAGAAGAAAGTTCATTTTCAACGCGTAAAAGTTCTTTAAATGAAGCAATCGCAACTTCAACTTGATCATCTTTTGGTTCTTTGGTTGTTAAAAGCTGAAGCCATAAACCGGGATAACCTAAAAAGCGAAGAAGAGGGACATGACGAACTTTATTGGTTAACTGTAACACTTCAAATGATAAACCAAGGACAACTGGAATTAATGCAAGGCGATCCACAATTCGTAACCAAAGAGGATCCGTTGGAACTAGTAGGTAGACAAACATTCCTACAACTACGGTAAAGAGGATAAAGCTACTTCCGCAGCGATAATGAAGTCGAGATTGTGCTTGAACGGCTTCTACCGTAAGTTCAGCATTGTTTTCATATGCATTAATGACCTTGTGTTCTGCTCCATGATATTGAAACACCCGTTTAATAAGTGGCGTTTGTGAAATCACATAAATATAGCCAAGGAGCAATAATAGTTTAAATACTCCTTCAATAAAAACTTGAGCTACACTTGAAGTGAAAACAGGACGTGTCAATTGTGCTAAAAACACAGGAATCAATGTAAATAGTACTTTCCCGAAAAGAAAGGATATTACACCAATAGTTGCAACGCCAAATATTAAAGATAGTTTTGATTCTTTTTTCTCTTTTTGTTGTTCTGCTGCTACTTGAGCATCATCTTCTGGATTCACGTCATAGCGTTCAGAGGAAAAGTTCAAGTGCTGCGTACCGTTTGCACTGGCTTCAACAATAGCAGCAATTCCTCGTAAAAAAGGAATTTTTTTAAAAGCAGTGAGTACGGAATTTGATTTTCTTTTTGAATGAAAATAATCAATAGATTGATCTTTGCGGCGAATAGCCGTCACCATCATACGTTTGCCACCGAACATGACACCTTCTATAACGGCTTGACCACCATACGCAGGTTTTTGTAATTTAGACATTTCAGGCACCAACCTAACTTAACTAGACTAGACTTCTTAGTATTTTATATTCTACAGCAAAATCAAATAAACCTCTAGGCGGATGCATGTTATCTAGTTTAGCCAATATTTTTCATCTCCACACCCTTCATATGAATTTTTTTCCTTTCATTTATAAAATTTGTTTATGAAACTCTGTGCGAAGTAGTTTTAAAATGTCTCTGCGATATCAGGCGCCCTTCTTGCGTATAGGAAGAGTAATAAACGTAAAAACTTAGAAATGAGTCGGTAGGAAATGAGAAAAAAGTTCATACTACATCAAGAGGTGATTAATATGTCAGAACCTAAAGAACAGCATGAAAAAAAACAGGATAACCAACCTACGCATAAACAGGAAATATCTTTTTTATTTAAAGCCATCTTTATTTCCTTTTTTGGAGGGGTTTTCTGGAGCTTTATTGGCTATTTAAATTATCTGTTTAGCTTTAGTGTTATCAATCCAAATATGCTTTTAGATCCATGGGCATTAGGTAATTGGAAGGATAAAGGAATAGGTGTTATCGTCAGTATTTTTCTCATAGGGGTATTATCTATTGTTGTCGGGTTGTTATACTACGTCCTATTAAAGAAGTTTAAAACAATTTGGATAGGTTTTGCTTACGGCTTATTATGGTGGGCAATCGTATTCGTTGTTTTGAATCCGCTCTTTCCTAACTTGAAAACAATTGGAGAGCTTCCAGCTAACACAATTATTTCATCCCTCTGTATTTATATTTTATATGGTGTATTCATCGGATATTCCATTTCTTTTGAAGCGGCAGAGCTTCAAACAAAAGATGAATCTACAGATTTTCAAACGGCGAATAAGTAGTGTGAATGTTCCAACGTATGCTAATATATTCTATATAATGATTTAAAAAGAAAAATAAAGTGTAAATTCACACAAGTGAGCTGCATAAAGGGTTCGTAGTAGGGGAGAGTGTTGAAATAAGATGAATAAGATTTTAGTAATAAACGGTCCTAATTTAAACCGTTTAGGCGTACGCGAACCAGCGGTATATGGGACAGATAATCTTCAAAATCTTGAAGAGAAGCTTCAGCGAGCAGGCAGAGACCATGGGGTAGAAGTTGAGTGCGTACAGTCTAATCACGAAGGTGTAATTATCGACTGGATTCACGAAGCGGATGAGAAGTTTGATGGGATTATGATCAATCCTGGTGCTTTTACTCACTACAGTTATGCCATTCGAGATGCGATTGCCAGTATATCTGTTCCTGTTATTGAAGTGCATATTTCGAACGTACATAAGCGTGAAGAGTTTCGCCACCATTCGGTGACGGCACCTGTTACGCATGGTCAAATTGTCGGGTTAGGTTTATACGGATACGAGCTTGCTCTGCAGGCACTTTTACAATTAAGGGGGAAATAAAATGAAAATCGAAAAACTACGCGAACAGTTTTCAAAGTTGAATGTAGACGGTGTTGTCGTTACAAGTGAATATAACAGACGCTATATGACCAATTTTACAGGATCTGCTGGTGTCGTTATCATTTCTGAAGACAAAGCGGCATTTGTAACAGATTTTCGTTATGTTGAACAAGCAACTAGTCAAACAGAAGGTTTTGATATCGTTCAGCACAAGGGTCCTATTGTAGAAGAAGTAGCGAATGTAGTGAAACAATTTGGAATTAAAAAGCTTGGTTTTGAACAGAATTATGTTACATATGGACAGCATCAATTATTTGATAAGCATATCGGCGCGGAACTTGTTCCAATCTCGCACGCAATCGAAAACTTACGCTTGATAAAGAGTGACTCAGAGATTAAGATATTAAAGGAAGCTGCAAAAATAGCAGATGCAGCATATGAACATATTTTAACCTTTGTTCGTCCTGGTTTAACAGAGCTTCAAGTATCGAATGAACTGGAGTTCTTTATGAGAAAACAAGGCGCAACATCTTCATCTTTTGATACAATTGTTGCTTCAGGGCATCGCGGGGCTTTACCGCATGGTGTTGCTTCTGACAAAGTAATTGAAAAAGGCGAACTTGTAACGCTTGATTTTGGCGCATACTATAATGGTTACTGTTCAGATATCACACGAACATTTGCCGTCGGTGAAGTAAGTGATAAGCTAAAAGAAATTTATAATGTCGTACTGCAAGCAGAGCTTAACGGAATGAACGGTATCAAAGCAGGTATGACGGGTAAAGAAGCAGATGCGCTAACGCGTGATTATATTACAGAACACGGATACGGCCAGTATTTTGGACATTCGACCGGTCACGGCGTAGGGTTAGAAGTACACGAAGGCCCATCGCTTTCTGTGAAATCTACAGATGTACTGCAGCCAGGTATGATTGTAACCGTTGAACCAGGTATTTACATACCAGACTTAGGGGGCGTTCGTATTGAAGATGATACGGTCGTCACAGCAGAAGGTAATGAGGCATTATCGCACTCATCAAAAGAGTTCATTATTTTATAAAATGTAGGAGGATTTCTTCATGATTTCAGTAAATGATTTTCGTACAGGTTTGACAGTAGAAGTAGACGGGGGTATTTGGCGTGTAATGGATTTCCAACACGTAAAGCCTGGTAAAGGCGCTGCATTCGTTCGCTCAAAACTACGTAACCTTCGTACAGGAGCTGTGCAAGAAAAAACGTTCCGTGCAGGTGAAAAGGTAGGAAAAGCTCAAATTGATAATCGTAAAATGCAATATCTATATGCAAGCGGCGATCAGCACGTATTCATGGACAACCAGTCTTATGAGCAATTAGAGCTTCCGGCGAGTGCAATTGAATATGAGCTAAAATTCTTAAAAGAAAATATGGAAGTCGCAATTATGATGTATCAAGGTGAGACATTAGGTGTTGAACTTCCAAACACAGTTGAGCTTAAAGTAACAGAAACTGAACCTGGTATTAAAGGTGACACAGCTTCTGGCGGTACAAAACCAGCAACTGTTGAAACTGGTTTAACAGTAAACGTTCCTTTCTTCGTAAATGAAGGCGACGTATTAATTATTAACACAACAGACAGCAGCTACGTATCACGCGCGTAATTCGGTCGTGTAAGCAAGCTGCAAACACACGAAAAAGGCAGAGAATGATTCTCTGCCTTTTTTGTGTGTTTTTTTGTGCTAACCCTTCCTTATTTTGCATAGGTTGTACTAAACAACGCAGAGATATAGGAGGGGCTTATGAAGCAGTGGTTGGATCATTTAAACGGTACGGTATTAACGATGGCGTGCCTTCGATTTATTTCTTCATTTATTGAGTTTATTGCCGCTATTTTAATTGTCACAAACAATGATGTGAAAAAAGCGTTAATGATTAATGGAATGCTAGCGCTTGTTGGTCCGATTGTAATGGTGAGTTCTTTCACCATTGGTTTAGTGTCCGTAGCAGATCAATTATCTTTTGGAAAATTAATCATGATTGTAATAGGAGTGCTCTTCATTTTAATCGGTGTTTTTAAATAAAAGGTAGGCATAAAATGGTCAAGCTCATAATACATTGAAGTGAGTTCAAATATGAGGGGATGAATATGTTAAACGAAATACTTGCAATTTTTCCGCCTAATTTAAAAAAGACTGTTGAATTTTATGTCACAAACCATTCTCATGTGCTAGAAGAAATTCGAGTGCGCATAGGAAGACCTGTCGAATTTACAATCAACAATCAGCCTTATTTCGAATCGTATCTTCCAAGTGCAGAAGATGCTTTATTTATCTTAAATAAACTAAGCCAGTTTTCGATTTATATGATTGAAGAAGAATTAAAAAAAGGATATGTCACCATTGAAGGCGGACACCGGGTTGGACTAGCGGGAAAAGTTGTAACGGAAAATGGACAGGTTCGTGTGATTCGTGATGTATCATCCTTTAATATCCGGATTGCTAAACAAAAGATTGGCATTTCGAATCAGCTTATTCCTTTTTTATACAATCGCTATTGGCAAAGTACGGTCATTATAGGACCTCCTCAAACAGGAAAAACAACCATGATTCGTGATTTAGCCAGAGTAATAAGCACTGGCATAGAGCGCTCTAAGATTCCTCCGTTTAAAGTAGGGATTGTAGATGAACGATCAGAAATTGCTGGGGCTGTTAAAGGGGTTCCTCAGCATACATTCGGATCTAGAATGGATTTATTAGATAGCTGTCCGAAAGCTGAAGGCATGATGATGATGATTCGCTCCATGAGTCCCGATGTACTGATCGTGGATGAAGTTGGAAGTGAAGAAGATTGTAAGGCCGTACTTGAAGCCGTTAATGCTGGTGTTCGTGTCATTATGACTGTTCATGGGTATGACATTGACGATTTAATGAAGCGTCCCACTTTGAAAGCTTTAATGAAACTTCACGTATTTAAAAGGTATGTTGTGCTATCGAACAGCCGAGGTCCTGGAACACTTCAGGCTATCTATGATGAGCATTATAACTCCATGAAATTGACCGCTGAAAAGTCGCTTATTGAAAATAGTAAAGGGTGATGGTGTATGAAACTGTTTGGTGCCATCTTTATCTTATTTGCTTCCACTTACACAGGATTTGAGTTTGCAAAGCAGCTTAGCGAAAGACCTAGGCAGCTCAGGCAATTAAAAACGGCTCTTCGGTCGTTAGAAGCGGAAATTATGTATAGCAACCGGCCTCTTCAAGAAGTTGCTCATTTGTTATCTCTACAGCTTCCTAACCCTTTAGCTTCTTTATTTAGTGAGTTTTCAATGAAATTAAAAGAAGGTACTGAAAGTGTCAAGGAAGCTTGGGAAAAGACGTTGGACCAATTTTGGAAACAAACCGCACTTAAAACAGGAGAACTGGAAATCTTAAAACAATTTGGTGAAACGCTTGGTCAGCATGATCGTTATTCGCAGCAAAAGCATATTTTGCTGACGCTGAACCATCTCGAACGCGAAGAACAAGATGCAGTTGATAAGCAGAATCGCTATGAAAAAATGGTTAAAAGTTTAGGCTTTCTATCTGGATTGCTACTGGTCATCCTATTGATGTAGCGATGGAGGAGGATTGAATGTGGGAATTGATATGAACACCATTTTTCAGATTGCTGGGATTGGTATCGTCGTAGCTTTTTTAGTCACCGTACTCGAACAGATGGGAAAAAAAGATTACGCGAATTGGGTTACCCTCATCGGTTTTATTTATATTTTATTTATGGTTGCTTCGATTGTGGAGGACTTATTTCAAAAAATCAAATCGGTTTTTTTATTTCAAGGGTAGAGGGGTGATTTGCCATTGAAATGCTTCAAATTGTGGGCTTAGGATTAGTAGCGACATTTTTGGCACTCATTTTAAAAGAACATAAATCACCTATTGCTTTTTTACTTGTCGTATTCGTGGGATCCGTGATCTTTCTTTTTTTAATTGATCAAATCTACGAGATTATTAAGATGGTCGAGCGGCTGTCGATCAATGCTCACGTTAACATGATTTATGTGGAAACCATTTTGAAAATCATTGGTATTGCCTATATCGCCGAATTTGGTGCTCAAATTACGAAAGATGCAGGACAAGGTGCCATTGCTTCTAAAATTGAATTAGGTGGAAAAGTGCTGATTCTCTCCATGGCAATTCCTATTTTGACGGTCATTATTGAAACGATTATTTCAATGCTGCCCAATTAATTTTACTTAATATGAGGTGACGAAATGAAGCGGTGGACGTTTAAAGTGAATATACTCGCTCTTCTTTTGTTCCTCTTTTTTTTCTTTCCAGAAAATGTACAAGCTTCCGAACCCCCGAAGCAGCAAGAACTTGTCAATGAACAAATTGATAAGCTCGGTATCGATGAAGTCAAACAGTTTTGGGACGATATTATTACCCAATACGGCGGCTTTTTACCCGAGAGTCAGAAGGGAAGTTTAGTCGATTTTTTAAAAGGAGAAAAAGAGTTCTCTCTTAAAGAATGGCTAGGAGGTCTTGTAAAGTTTTTATTTCACGAAGTATTAGCGAATGGAAAGCTCCTCGGTACACTCATTATGCTAACGGTTTTTAGCGTGTTTTTGCAAACGCTCCAAAGTGCGTTTAATCAGCAAACCGTAAGTAAAGTAGCGTATGCGCTTGTATATATGGTTTTGATCATCATTGCTCTTAATAGTTTTCAAATTGCTATTTCTTATGCAACAGGAGCGATCGAGACCATGACCAAATTCATTTTAGCTCTGGTGCCGCTGCTGCTTGCCTTAATGGCATCATCAGGAGGAGTTGTATCGGCAGCCTTTTTTCATCCGATGATTTTGTTTTTAATGAACACCAGCGGTTTGCTTATTCAATACGTAGTGATGCCGCTGCTTTTTCTTTCAGCACTGCTTAGCATTGTGAGTACGATTTCAGATGAGCATAAGGTTACACAGCTTGCTCAGCTGTTGAGAAATATAAGCATTGGCGTGCTTGGAATATTCCTAACTGTTTTTTTAGGTGTGCTATCCGTCCAAGGTGCCACATCAGCTGTTGCTGACGGTATTACGATTCGAACGGCAAAGTTCGTCACAGGGAACTTTATACCTGTTGTAGGACGTGTGTTCACAGATGCGGCTGATACAGTCATCAGTGCCTCGCTTCTATTAAAGAATTCAGTAGGGATTGCTGGAGTAGCAGTCTTACTGTTAATCGTCGCATTTCCGGCTATTAAAGTGTTAACGCTCGCTTTTATCTATAAGCTAGCAGCAGCTCTTCTTCAACCCATTGGAGGAGGACCGGTTATTTCCTGCTTGAGCATTATCAGCAAAAGCGTCATCTATATTTTTGCGGCGCTTGCTGTTGTCTCGCTTATGTTTTTCTTATGTTTAACGGTCATCATTACAGCGAGCAACGTCACAATGATGGTGAGGTGAAGAAATTGCAGGCCTTAACGACGTGGATTACGAATATCGTTCTTTTTATCTTATTAGCTACCATTATTAATTTACTGTTGCCCAATTCTAGTTTTCAAAAGTATACGAAGCTGGTGGTTGGACTTCTTTTGATGCTGATTATTATTACACCCGTTTTTCAAATTTTTAAAGTGGATGTTAATCAAATGCTGAAATCACTTAGCTTATCATCTATTCGATCCGATCAACAGGTAGAAAATTCAATAGAAAATCAGAAAAAAGAAATACAAGCTTCACAACGTGCATATATTTTAGAACAAATGGCTGTCCAAATGGAGGCAGATGTAAAAGAGGAGTTGATGGATCAGTATGGTGTAGCAATTGATCGAATTCACATTGAAACAAAAAAGCCGAACGACGAACCTACCGCTGATAATATTAAATCCATTTCAGTTGCCGTAAGTAAAAAAGCATCGGGTGATTCCGAGGTTGTTTCAGCTGTGAAAGTTATTTCTATTGATACCTCCACACCGATCGAAACAAACAAACCAACAGAATCCAAGAAATTATCCAACTATTTAGCAGCAAAATGGGATGTAAAACAAGGCCAAGTTGTTGTGAATATGGAGGAGGGAGACACGAAATGAGTCAAAAGCCAGAAAAAGGTGACCCATCATTTTTTCAGCGGTTCTTTTCACTTAAACAGTCATCAACTACGAAGAAACCTTCAAAGTTAATGTATATAGGTATTTTACTAGCTGCAGGCGTTATCTTTATGGTATTTAGCAACTCACTCACAACATCTATGAATTCAGGCGGATTATTAAAGAGTGCAAGCAAAGAAACCAGCGCACCACCCGTATCACAGGATGTTCCCGCTTTTAGCTCCAAAAAGACAACAACGATGACAGGTTATGAAGAGCGGTATGAGGAAGAATTGAAAGATATTTTAGATCAAGTTAGAGGCGTAAGTAAGGTAAAAGTAATTGTGAACCTAGATGCAACAGAATCCAAAATATATGAAAAAAATAGCGTGACAAAATCGCAAACGACCAACGAGACGGACCGTGAAGGAGGGACTCGTAAAGTTGAAGATTCCTCAACAGATGAACAGCTGGTCATTGTAAGAAGTGGAGAACAAGAAAAGCCTGTTGTAGTCAAAACCGAAAAGCCAAAAGTCAGAGGTGTGTTAGTTGTCGCTAAAGGAGCTGATAATATCGAGGTAAAGAAATCTATTATTGAAGCCGTGACAAGAGCGCTCGATATACCAAGTCATAGAGTAGCAGTATTAGCGAAAAAAGGATGAGGGGGAAATGAATATGTTATTAAAAAAGCAAACGGTTTGGTTATTAACAATGTTAAGTTTAGTTGTTGTGTTATCGGTGTACTATATGACAACGCCAGAAAATCCTCAGAGTAATGTTGCGCTAGTAGACAATGAAAAACAAAGCGAAAAACAGGCTGATGACAAGGCTCCTGCAGAAGATACAAAACAACAGGCAGATGAGAAATCAGGAACAAAAGAAGATTCAAAAACCGAAGGCTCAGCAGAAGATGTAAAAAAGGAAACGGCTAAAAATGCAAAAGAATCAGCGGTTGTATCAAGCACAGATAGCGACGAGCTATTTACGGCGCTCCGCTTGGAATTAAATGATGAAAGAAGTCAGCTGAAAGAAGAGTATCAGGAAGTAGCGGCATCAAAAAATGTAACGCCTGCAGAAGTAAGCAAAGCGATGGATAAAATCGATGAATTATCAAAGCTCGGGGAAAAAGAAGCAACGCTGGAAACATTAATTAAAGCAAAAGGATACAGCGACGCGCTAGTAAGAGCAGATGGAAAACAAGTGCAAATTACCGTTAAGACAGAAAAACACTCAAAAACAAAAGCCAATCAAATCATTCAGCTAGTCAAAAAAGAAATGGGTCCAAAAGAAGTAGCGGTAGAGTTTCAGCCAACTAAATAAAGGGAATAAAAGAAGTGTAAAACAGCCGCAAATTGGGGTTGTTTACACTTCTTTTTTTATGAAATGACTAAAATCTAAGCGAGACGGGAAAAATTTTAACATGGCTTTCTTTTTTTACTTCGGTTATAATAGGTTTCATAATCTTATATTAGTACTAGGTGACAAATGTTTTCATAAGTATTGTCATCTGTAAAGCTATGTTTCCATTTATAAAACAATAACGCTAAAAAGTTATTATAGAGTAAGTGGAACTTCTTTTTAATGTTTGCCAAACGAATTGAATGGCTGTAGCCATTTATCGTATTATTAACATTGTAGAGAATTCTATTTTCATGAGGTAGGAGTGTTCAATATGTTAAAAATTCAAGAGATCCGTGAGATCATTAAACTAGTTGATCAATCATCAATCGAGGAGTTCACCTATGAGCACGAAGGCTCCAAAATCAAGATGAAGAAAAAAGACGCAATTGTTTCCAAACAAGCGCAGCAAGTAGTGGTTTCGGCACCTGAACAAGCAGCAGCACCTGCACCGCAGGCAGCAGCGGCTCCAGCGCCAGCCCCGGCAGCACAGTCTGCACAGCCAAAAGAAGAACAAGCGGCCCCAGCGGTTGATGAAAGCTTACATAAAATTACATCTCCGATGGTAGGGACATTCTATGCGTCATCATCGCCAGAAACAGATGTATACGTAACGCCTGGAGATAAAGTACAAAAAGATTCGGTTGTATGTATCGTAGAAGCAATGAAATTATTTAATGAAATCGAAGCAGAAGTTAAAGGTGAAATCGTTGACGTATTAGTTGAAAATGGACAACTTGTAGAATACGGTCAACCTCTTTTCTTAGTAAAGCCTGAATAAGGAGCGGTAAATATGATTAAAAAGCTATTAATTGCGAATCGAGGAGAAATTGCGGTTCGAATTATTCGAGCGTGTAAAGAGTTAGGTGTAGAATCAGTAGCTGTTCATTCTCAAGCTGATCGCGATTCTTTGCATGTACAATTAGCAGACGAAGCGTATTGTATTGGACCAACGTCATCTAAAGACAGCTATTTAAACTTTACAAACATTATGAGTGTTGCGATGCTAACGGGCTGTGACGCTATTCACCCTGGATACGGCTTTTTAGCTGAAAACGCTGATTTTGCAGAGCTATGCAGAGAGTGTAACGTTACATTTGTAGGACCAAGTCCTGAAGCCATTAACAAAATGGGAACAAAAGACGTAGCGAGAGAAACGATGCGTGAAGCCGGTGTCCCAATTGTTCCTGGTTCTACTGGAATTGTAGAGTCAGTGGAAGACGGTATGTCAATCGCTAATGATATTGGCTATCCTGTTATTATTAAAGCAACGGCAGGAGGCGGAGGAAAAGGAATCCGCGTTGCGAAAAATGAACAAGAGCTTATTAAAGGTATTACAATTACGCAGCAAGAAGCTGCTACAGCTTTCGGTAACCCTGGTGTGTACATTGAAAAGTTCATTGAGGATTTCCGTCACGTTGAGATCCAAGTGTTGGCTGATTCTCATGGAAATACTGTACATTTAGGAGAGCGTGATTGCTCGATTCAACGCCGT
Source organism: Priestia sp. FSL R5-0597 (assembly GCF_038006305.1). Lineage (NCBI taxonomy): Bacteria > Bacillati > Bacillota > Bacilli > Caryophanales > Bacillaceae > Priestia > Priestia sp. FSL R5-0597. The sequence goes on along the minus strand of NZ_JBBOUZ010000001.1, from coordinate 4,268,360 downwards.
CTTCAAAAATTAATTGAAGAAACGCCTTCTCCAGCGTTGGACGAAAAAACGCGTGAATTAATGGGCGACGCTGCTGTTAAAGCCGCTCAAGCCGTTAATTACACAGGAGCCGGAACCGTGGAATTCATTTATGATTATCGTGAAAACAAATTTTACTTCATGGAAATGAATACGCGTATCCAAGTAGAACATCCTGTTACAGAGATGGTGACAGGAGTTGACTTAATTAAAGAACAAATCAACGTGGCAAATGGTGAAACTTTACCGTTTACGCAAGAAGAAGTGACGTTTAACGGATGGGCAATTGAGTGCCGAATCAACGCAGAAAACCCAGAGAAAAACTTTATGCCATCACCAGGTACGATTCAAATGTACTTGCCGCCAGGTGGCTACGGAGTGCGCGTAGACTCTGCTGCATACCCGGGCTATGCAATCCCACCTTACTATGATTCAATGGTGGCTAAATTGATTGTTCATGCGCCAACTCGTGAGGAAGCTATTGAACGAATGAAGCGCGCGTTAGATGAATTTGTTATCGATGGCGTTGCGACCACTATTCCTTTTCACCAAAAGCTATTAAATCATGAAAAATTTGTTAGCGGTGAATTCAACACGAAGTTTCTTGAGCTATATGACGTAATGAATTCTTAGTATAATATAAACTATAGGAGGTGCTGTACATGAATGAAAATCATGTATTAGAAATGGAAGAACACCCAAATTCTCTTGGCAAAGTAGAAATTGCTCCTGAGGTTATTGAAGTCATTGCGGGTATTGCTGCTTCTGAAGTAGAAGGCGTTTCTGCAATGAGAGGAAATTTTGCAGCTGGCGTTGTGGAGAAACTAGGAAAGAAAAACCACGGTAAAGGTGTAAAAGTGGACTTAACAGAAAACGGGATAAAAGTAGACGTGTTTTGTATGATGAAGTTTGGTGTGTCTATTCCAAACGTAGCGCAGCAAGTACAAGATAACATTCGTCAAGCCCTTAAAAATATGACAGCTATTGATCTCGATGAAGTAAACATTCATATCGTAGGGATTCAGTTTGATACGCAAAAAACTGATATTGAAGAAGTTGAATAAAACAAACGTTTACCTAACGGCTGTTGCTAAAATGGAATAACGTATGATTACTTGTTCCTTTTCAACACAAGCTATGGTAAAGTGAAAAAGACTGTCTCGTCATAAAGACGGTCTTTTTCGTGTTCTACAAACTTCGTATAAGAACAATCAAGTATCGTTTCATAAACTATGCTATTATCTAGGTATACTAGTTGAAGAAGATAAATAAAGGAGCAAAAATAATGAAAAGACATACAGCACGCCAAAAAGCATTACAAGCACTATTTCAGCATGATTTAGGGCAAACCGAGCCAATGGAGGCAATCGGAAATGTTGTACAAAACGAAAAGTCTGATCAATTTTTAGAAAGTCTTGTGCTAGGTGTAGTTGAGCATCAGCAAGAAATTGATGAACTTTTACGCAATCATTTAGAAAAATGGACGTTAGACCGCGTAGCTACTGTAGACCGCGTAATCCTGCGTATTGCCGTATACGAAATGAAGTATGAAGAAGAAATTCCTACGAGCGTTACGTTAAATGAAGCGATTGAATTAGCAAAAACATTTGGCGATGATCAATCAAGCAAGTTTATCAACGGCGTATTGTCTAAAGTGTTAACAACTTTATCTAAATAAACGTTCATCTTGCCAAATCAAGTGACTAAAATGCTTCTCTCCTTTATATAAAGGGGAGAGGGTGACTGCAAAGGAGGCAAAATGATGAGTGAAGTGCGTTATCTAACCGTTACGGCTCTTACACGATACATCAAGCGCAAGTTTGACGTAGACCCTCACATGCAAGATGTATGGATTAAAGGAGAAATTTCTAACTTTAAACGTCATAGTCGAGGACATATGTATTTCACCTTAAAAGATCAAAATGCTCGCATCGCAGCCGTTATGTTTGCTGGGCATAACCGTCAGCTTAATTTTCAGCCTGAAGAAGGAATGAATGTACTGATTCGAGCTGAAATTTCGGTTTATGAACCAAGCGGAAATTATCAAATGTACGTAAAAGAAATGCAGCCTGACGGCGTTGGAAACTTATACTTGGCCTACGAACAGCTGAAAAAAAAGCTGGAAAAAGAAGGCTTGTTTGATCATGCTAGAAAACGAAAACTTCCGAAGTATCCAACAACAATAGGTGTGATTACATCTCCTACTGGAGCCGCCGTACGTGATATTATTACGACATTAAAGCGCAGATATAACGCGAACATTATTGTTATGCCCGCTCTTGTTCAAGGAGTGAATGCGGCACCGTCTATCATCAAGGCAATTGAAGAAGCAAACCGTCGTAAAGAAGCAGACGTATTAATTGTCGGCCGCGGCGGCGGGTCAATTGAAGAGCTTTGGGCGTTTAACGAAGAAAGCGTAGCTCGTGCAATTTTCACTTCTACTATTCCCGTTATTTCAGCGGTTGGACATGAAACCGATTTTACAATTGCAGACTTTGTAGCAGATTTGCGAGCCCCTACTCCAACGGGTGCTGCGGAGCTGGCCGTACCTCATATCAGTGAAATTACAGAAAGATTGACTCAGCGAAATATCCGTCTTCTTCGTTCGATGAAAGAGATGCTTCAGTCTAGTAGCCGCAGGCTTGAACGATCTCAGAAATCATATGCTTTTCGTTACCCTCAAAAGTTGGTCGAGCAAAAAGAGCAGCAGTTAGATCAGCTGATGGAGCGTTTTTATCGTGAAGGTAGAAGGTACATTGAGCATAAACGGACGAACTACGAGCAGCTAACAGCCGCTTTGTTGCGCAATCACCCCGAGCATCAGTTAACGAAAGCGGCAGACCGTCAACAGCAGCTGACGAAAATGCTGACAAAAGAGATGCAGCAGCTGCTAAAGCAAAAACAGCTTTTATTTGCCACGGCAACGTCAAAATTACATACGCTTAGTCCATTAAAAACAATGGAAAGAGGCTACAGCTTAGTATACGATAAAGAAAAAGAGTTAATTAAATCAACCAAACAAGTATCCAAAGGTGATGTGGTAAACGTTCGTTTGACCGATGGACAGTTGCAGTGTGAAGTTTCGAAAATAGAGGAGCGATGAAAAATGGCGACAAATAAAGAGTATACGTTTGAAGAGGCGATGGAGCAGTTAGAAACCATCGTAAACAAGCTAGAAGAAGGCGACGTGCCTTTAGAAGAAGCAATTCAACAATTCCAAGAAGGAATGACTCTTTCAAAATTCTGTCACGATCGTCTTCAGCATATTGAAAAGCAAATGGAAACTATTTTACGTGAAGACGGAACGCTTGAGCCATTCTCGGTACAGGAGGAAGAGTGATGGTGAATGAAATGAATTTAAAAGAGTATATTTCTTTTACAAAAGATCGAGTAGAAACACGCTTGCCTGAAGTGGTAAAGGCATTACATGCTCCGGTTAACTTAAAGGAATCCATGCTTTACTCGCTTACGGCAGGAGGAAAGCGACTTCGCCCAGTGCTGTTGTTTGCAACGCTACATGCATTTGGAAAAGACGAGAGCATGGGATTAGAAACAGCCTGTGCAGTGGAAATGATTCATACATATTCGCTCATTCATGATGATTTACCTAGTATGGATGATGACGACTTAAGAAGAGGTAAACCGACAAATCACAAGGTGTACGGCGAAGCAACGGCTATATTAGCTGGAGATGCTCTTTTAACAAATAGCTTTCAGCTCATTTCTGAAGCGGTACATCCTGAAATTACATCACATATGAAACTTCAGCTCATTACAGAACTGGTAAAAGCAAGCGGAACAGAAGGTATGATCAGCGGACAGGTTGCAGATATGGAAGGTGAAAAAAAGCAGCTCACGCTAGATGAGCTTGAATATATTCATCTTCATAAAACGGGGAAGCTGCTAGGATTCTGTGTAAAAGCAGGAGCAATTCTTGCAAAAGCTACGCCTCTACAGCAAGAATTATTAGAAGAATTCAGTAAGCATGTAGGGTTAGCGTTTCAAATTCAAGATGATATCTTGGATGTGGAAGGGTCTGAAGAAAAGTTAGGAAAGCCAATTGGCAGTGATACAGAAAATGAAAAAACGACATATCCTTCTTTATTAGGTATGGAAGCGGCCAAAGAAAAGTTACAGTATCATGTTGAACAAGCACTTCTCTCGTTACGTCAAGCTCAAATTAAGCACGGATTACTAGAAGAAATTTGTTTATATATAGCAAAACGTGATAGTTAATGACGATTTCTGTCAGGTTTTTTGAGTGATACAGTAAAATAAGATTGAGTCCCAATAGGGGCTATGCTATAATGATTTTACTACTGTATAAAAGCGTAGTGCATAGGTTTGAAAGACATATACAATATCTTGGTGGCCGTTATCACATTTGTGTTAGCGGCTATTTTTTCACTATTTTCCTTTGAATATCACTGGTTTACTGATAGAATATCAAAGGTATTGTAAGTAATAAGGAAATACTAAAAATTGACTATACGTATAAAACAATAGACAATGTATTAAGGTAACTTTATAACAAGTACGAAAGTGAGTGATCCACCTTGGATCTTACAACGATAAAAAATCCTGAGTTTTTAAAGAAAATGTCAGTAACACAATTAGAAGAACTAAGTGAAGAGATTCGTCGTTTTTTAATTACAAAGCTTTCTGCAACTGGTGGTCATATAGGGCCAAATTTAGGGGTTGTTGAGTTAACGCTTGCACTCCATAAAGTGTTCGACAGTCCAAAAGATAAATTTTTATGGGACGTCGGGCATCAGTCGTATGTCCATAAAATTTTAACAGGACGAGCGGGAGAGTTTGATACAATCCGTCAATATAAAGGATTATGCGGTTTTCCAAAGCGAGATGAAAGTGAGCATGATGTATGGGAAACGGGACATAGTTCTACATCTCTTTCAGCCGCAATGGGAATGGCTGCTGCAAGAGATTTGCAAAAAACAAAAGCTCACATTGTTCCTATCATTGGTGACGGAGCTTTAACAGGTGGTATGGCTCTTGAAGCGCTTAACCACATCGGGCACGAGCAAACGGATATGACCGTTATTTTAAATGACAATGAAATGTCTATCGCTCCTAACGTCGGGGCTGTACACAGCATTCTGGGGCGTTTGCGCACGGCGGGCAAATACAACTGGGTAAAAGATGAGCTTGAAGTTCTACTGAAAAAAGTGCCTGCGGTAGGCGGTAAGCTCGCGGCAACGGCAGAACGTGTAAAAGATGGCCTAAAGTACATGGTTGTGTCAGGCATGTTCTTTGAAGATCTTGGCTTTACGTATTTAGGACCGGTTGACGGCCATAGCTATGACGATTTATTGGAAACGTTACAATATGCAAAGAAAACAAAAGGACCGGTACTTATTCATGTGATTACGAAAAAAGGGAAAGGGTACTTGCCAGCGGAAAGCGATAAAAGCGGAGCGTGGCATGGTACAGGCCCTTACAAAATTGAGTCCGGTGACTTTATTAAAGACAAAAATGTTCCGATTGCTTGGAGTAAATTAGTAAGTGATACGGTATTGAAAATGGCTAGAGAAGATGAGCGTATCGTAGCAGTAACGCCAGCAATGCCTGTAGGTTCAAAACTTGAAGCGTTTCAAAAAGAGTTTCCGCATCGCATGTTTGATGTTGGGATTGCAGAGCAGCATGCAACAACAATGGCCGCTGGTCTTGCAACTCAAAATATGAAGCCCTTTTTAGCTATTTATTCGACGTTTTTACAGCGTGCATACGATCAAGTGGTTCATGATATTTGCCGTCAGAAGCTAAATGTATTTATTGGGATTGATCGAGCTGGACTAGTAGGTGCTGATGGTGAAACGCACCAAGGTGTATTTGACATTGCGTTTTTACGTCATTTGCCTAACCTTGTTATTATGATGCCAAAAGACGAGAATGAAGGTCAGCACATGGTTCACACTGCTTTGACTTATGAAGAAGGTCCGATTGCGATGCGCTATGCGAGAGGAAACGGATTAGGTGTTGAACTAGATTCAGAACTGAAAAACATTCCGATCGGTACATGGGACGTATTAAAAGAAGGTTCGGATACAACCATTTTAACGTTTGGTACAACGATTTCAATGGCGATGGATGCAGCAGCAGAACTTGAGAAGCAAGGAATCAGCGTCAAAGTGGTCAATGCTCGTTTTATTAAACCGCTGGATGAAAAAATGCTTCACGAGATTTTCCAAACGAATAAGCCTGTGATTACGGTGGAAGAAGCGGTACTTCAAGGCGGTTTTGGAAGTGCGGTGTTAGAGTTTGCATCAGAGCACGGCTATTATGATACTCGCGTTGAACGTATGGGTATTCCAGATCGCTTTATCGAGCACGGCAGCGTAACAAAACTTTTAGAAGAAATTGGCTTAACCAAAGAAGAGATTATAAATCGAGTTAAAAAACTCGTAACACCAACACAAAAGAGGCTTGAAGTTAAGTGACAAAAAAAGAACGAGTAGATGTATTATTAGTAGAACGAGGTTTGATTGAAACAAGAGAAAAAGCAAAGCGTACAGTGATGGCAGGACTTGTTTATGCGAATGAAGTTCGTTTGGATAAGCCGGGAGAGAAAATTGAACGCGATACGCCGCTGACAATTAAAGGTGCAGTGATGCCTTACGTCAGCAGAGGCGGCTTTAAGCTTGAAAAAGCGATTAAAGAATTTAATGTCCATGTAGCGGATAAAATCATGATTGATATTGGTTCTTCTACTGGAGGCTTTACCGATTGTGCGCTTCAAAATGGAGCGAAGATGTCCTATGCGCTAGACGTAGGCTATAATCAGCTAGCTTGGAAGCTTCGTCAAGATGAGCGAGTAGAAGTAATGGAACGAACAAATTTCCGTTATGTGACACCAGCTGATTTATCAAGAGGCTTGCCTGAATTCGCTTCTATTGATGTATCGTTTATTTCCTTAAGACTCATTCTCCCTGTGTTAAAAACACTTCTTGTTCCATACAGCGATGTTGTTGCACTTGTTAAGCCACAGTTTGAGGCTGGAAGAGAGCAAGTTGGGAAAAAAGGAATCGTGCGTGACTCAAAAGTGCATGAAGAAGTCCTTCAAGGAATGGTGGATTTCTCCCTTCGTCAAGGATACGATGTATATAACATGTCGTATTCACCGATAACAGGAGGAGATGGAAATATCGAATTTCTTCTTCATCTGAGCTGGAAAGGCGAGCGTGAACTTGGTGAAAATCAAGCTCCGCTTACTGTGCGTGAAGTGGTCGAAGAAGCACATAAGACGTTAAAAGAGAAAAAGTAATAATGGCCAATGTTAAGCAAAAACTTAGCATTGGCGATTTGATTATGACTCTTTATACAAAAGGTGCATAATCAAGTTGAACACATTATGATACTTAATTAGTGAAAGACTTATAAACAACAAAACAAAAAGAAGATTACATATTAATGTGAGGTGCCAACATGAATAAAGGGCAAAGACATATTAAAATTCGTGACATTATCACGAATAATGATATTGAAACACAGGATGAATTGGTAGATATTTTAAAAAACCAAGGTTTTAATGTAACACAGGCAACAATCTCTCGTGATATTAAAGAACTGCACTTAGTCAAAGTGCCTTTGATGGATGGACGATACAAATACAGCTTGCCTGCAGATCAGCGTTTTAATCCCTTACAAAAGTTAAAGCGCTCTCTTATGGACGCATTTGTAAAAATTGATTCAGCCGGGCATATGCTGGTGATGAAAACATTGCCGGGAAACGCAAATGCGATTGGCGCATTAATTGATCATTTGGACTGGGATGAAATATTAGGAACAATTTGTGGAGACGATACATGTTTGATTATTTGCCGTACTCCTGAAGATACGCAAATTATATCAGACCGATTCTTAGAAATGTTATAAAGGTGAGTGAAGCAGGTTGTTAGCTGAATTATCCATTAAAAACTTTGCGATTATTGATGAACTTTCTGTTTCATTTGAAAAAGGCTTAACGGTATTAACAGGCGAAACAGGAGCGGGAAAGTCGATTATTATTGATGCCATTTCATTGTTAGTAGGTGGAAGAGGCTCTTCGGAGTTTGTCCGCCATGGAACAGACAGAGCCGAAATTGAAGGGCTTTTCTTATTTGATGAAGAACAGCATCCGAGTCACGAAAAAGCCAAACAAGTCGGTTTGGAAGTGGAAGATGGAATGATTGTGCTTCGCCGAGATATCACTACAAATGGGAAAAGTATTTGCCGTATCAATGGGAAGCTCGTAACGTTAGCTATCCTACGTGAAGTCGGACAGACGTTAATTGATATACATGGACAGCACGAGCACCAAGATTTAATGAATCAAGATCGTCACTTAACTCTTCTTGATCAATATGGAGGAGAAAAAGTAGAAGAGGCTTTGACGGAGTATCGAGAGGTATTTTCGAGGTATACGTCGCTAAAAAAGCAGTTGGATCAATTAACTGAAAATGAGCAGCAGATGGCACATCGCCTCGATCTTATTCAATTTCAATTAGATGAAATCAAAGCCGCAAATTTGCAGCTCAATGAAGACGAGGAACTAAATGAAGAGCGTTTGAAGATTTCCAACTTTGAAAAGATCTATACGTCGCTAAACGATGCGTACAATGCGCTGCACGGTGAACATCAAGGTCTGGATTGGGTAGGCGTAGCAATGAATCATACGGAGGATATTTCGTCACTGGAAAAAAACTATGCCGAAATTTCGGAGATTATTTCATCGAGCTTCTATCAGTTAGAAGACGCATCTTATAAAATTCGTCAGCAGCTAGATTTATTAGAATTTGATCCGAAACGCTTAGACTTTATTGAAGCGCGTTTAAATGAAATTAATCATTTAAAGCGTAAATACGGTCAAAGTGTAGATGAAATTCTAGAATATGCAGCGCAAATTGAAGATGAAATTGATCGTATTGAAAATCGAGATACGCACGTGAGCAAGATCAAAGAACAGTTAAACAGCGTAGCACAGGATTTATTAGTAGAAGCTAACAACGTTTCAGCTATTCGAAAAAAACTTGCTCAGGAGTTAACGGACAGCATCCATCATGAGCTTCAAGAACTCTATATGGCTAAAACCGTATTTCAAATTAAATTCTCTGTCGTAAATGCAGGTAAAAATGACGTTGAAGTAAATGGCGAAAGAATAAAATTCACCAAAGACGGCATTGACAACGTAGAGTTTTATATTTCTACCAACCCTGGTGAACCGTTAAAGCCTCTTGCGAAAGTAGCATCAGGCGGAGAACTGTCAAGGATCATGCTGGCGTTAAAGAGCATCTTCTCTAAGCATCAAGGCGTGACGTCCATTATCTTTGATGAAGTTGATACAGGCGTAAGTGGAAGAGTAGCTCAATCGATCGGTGAAAAAATACATGCCATTTCCGTTGATTCGCAGGTTCTTTGCATATCTCATTTGCCGCAGGTAGCAGCTATGGCAGATACTCATCTCTTTATTGCTAAAGAGATAAAAGGTGATCGTACAACGACATCTGTTCTTCCATTAACTCTTGATGAAAAAGTAAAAGAAATTGGTCGAATGATTGCAGGAGCTGAAATTACAAGCTTAACGAAGGAGCATGCCAAAGAGCTTTTAGATTTAGCGGATAAGATGAAGCAGACCATTTAACAAAACACCTTTTAACACGTAACAGTATGTGTTAAAGGTGTTTTTTTATACAAAATGGAGGAACTGAAAATGTTTCCTTGCACTTCTTTTCATTTTTCTCTGAACTTCTGTTATAAATGCGCTCTAAGAAGGCTAAATTAAATGTGTAGCCATTTAGGCGAGGAAGCGAGGAGAGTGAAAACATGCAAAATCGATACAGACATATAATTGGTGCGATTCTCCTTGTTTCGTTCATTTTTGTAGGATTTATTCCAGTTGTGCAACAATATATACACATTCCAAAACAAATCGTCTTATTTGAACAGCAAAAAGAAAAAATTAATACGACATTACCGCTTAGCGTAGAAGCTTCATCACCTGTTTACGATGTAACAAGTAACAAGGCGAAGCTGACCGTAGCAGGCAAACAGGTAGGCAAAGAAGAGTTGATGCTTCATTTGGCCGGTATTCCTGTAAAGCGTGTAGACGTGCAGGTATTATCTGATTTTAAAGTCATTCCTGGTGGACAATCAATCGGTGTGAAATTAAATTCAAAAGGTGTTCTTGTTGTAGGCTATCATCAGGTAGATACAGCAAAAGGTAAAAAATCTCCTGGCGAAATTGCGGGTATTCAAGTTGGAGATATGATTACGAAGATTAATGGTAAAACCATTGAAAAAATGAGTGATATTACACCGTTTATTCAGCAGGCAGGGAAAACGGGTGAACCATTAAATCTGCATATTTTAAGAGAAAAAAAGCAGTTTGACACGAAGCTGTATCCGTTAAAAGATAAGCAAGATTATGCGTACAGAATCGGTTTATACATCCGTGATTCAGCTGCAGGAATTGGCACAATGACTTTTTATGATCCAAAATCTAAAAAATACGGCGCTTTAGGCCATGTTATTTCGGATATGGATACAAAAAAGCCAATCGTAGTAGAAGATGGACAAATTGTCCGTTCGACCGTTACATCAATTGAGAAAGGTTCGAACGGCGTTCCCGGCGAAAAGCTAGCGAGGTTTTCTGAAGATAGACAAATCATTGGGAATATTACACGAAATAGTCCTTTCGGTATTTTTGGAAAATTGTCTTCAACGATGGAAAACGGAATAATGGATAAAGCAATGCCAATTGCTCTATCTCATCAAGTAAAAGAAGGACCTGCTAAAATTCTAACGGTAGTAGATGATGATCAAGTGGAAGAATTTGATATTGAAATTATGAGTACTATACCTCAAAAGTTTCCGGCTACTAAAGGAATGGTTATTAAAATTACAGATCCTAAATTGTTAAAGAAAACAGGTGGAATTGTTCAAGGAATGAGCGGGAGTCCGATTATTCAAAACGGTAAAGTCGTTGGAGCGGTTACCCATGTTTTTGTAAATGATCCTACCTCCGGTTACGGTGTCCATATTGAATGGATGCTTAACGAAGCAGGAATCGATATTTATAAAAATAATCGAAAAAAAGCGAGCTAATGTTGTCATTAGTTCGCTTTTTTTGATAAAAATTATTGTCGTAAATGTACGAGAAAAACGTCGAAAAACAAAGAAAATAAGAGAAAATCGAATAAATTCCATTTAAAAGACTTTTTTCTAAAAAAATAAAGGAAATAATGTTGCATTGTCGAATTTGTCCTTTAGAATAAAGAATAGAGACACGTAGGAAACGACGTATAACATAAAGGACTGAGGAGGAAGCTGCATTGAAAAAAATTAAAGTATGCTTGGTTGATGATAATCGGGAACTAATTGGTTTGCTTGAAGATTATATTTCAGAGCAAGAAGACATGGAAGTAATCGGAGTAGCTTACAATGGACAAGAGTGTTTATCCATTTTAAAAGATAAAGATCCGGATGTTCTTGTATTAGACATTATTATGCCGCATCTAGATGGATTAGCAGTTTTAGGTCAGTTAAAAGAAATGAAAAAAGAAAATTATCCAAATGTCATCATGCTAACAGCATTTGGGCAAGAAGACGTAACGAAAAAAGCGGTTGATTTAGGAGCTGCTTATTTTATTCTAAAGCCGTTTGATATGGAAAACTTAGTGAATCATATTCGTCAAGTTAGCGGACAAACATCTTCATTTATGCAACGTTCATCTTCTTCCATGCGTTCGCATCGCGACAGCAAACCAGCAAATTTAGATGCAAGCATTACGAGCATCATTCACGAAATTGGTGTACCTGCTCATATTAAAGGCTATTTATATTTGAGAGAAGCCATTTCAATGGTATATAAGGATATTGAGCTGCTTGGGTCGATTACAAAAGTGCTGTATCCTGACATTGCAAAAAAATACAATACAACAGCAAGCCGCGTTGAGCGCGCCATTCGTCATGCCATTGAAGTAGCATGGAGCCGAGGGAACATTGATTCTATTTCTTCATTATTCGGATATACTGTCAGCATGTCAAAAGCAAAGCCGACAAATAGTGAATTTATCGCCATGGTTGCGGATAAATTACGCCTTGAACATAAAGCGAGTTGAAAGGGATAGGACTGCTGGAATTACGGGGTTTTGAGTGAGCTGATACCTTTTGTAATACAGAGTACATGCCGATAAACTTTTGGAATTTACACTAGATAGCAAACTGAAAATCAATAAACTTTTTACTGCAGGGCCGATGAATTTTAATCATTCATGGGTCCTTTCATTTTGTTTTAAGAGTTGGAAATAGGGAGGTTAAGGGAATGTACATCTTGTGATCCATAGTAGTGTATTTTATTGAAATAATTTATTTAATTGTTATGAGGGCTTTGTGTTTGAAAGAAGATTTAGAAGATGTGTTAAAAAATTCATCTACATATATGGATAAGTAAATGATAAAAAAAGCAGCCTTCAGAAAAGGCTGCTTTTTTTAATCCATTAATTTAGCAATCGGTTTTGAAAGGAACAAAACAATAATTCCAAGTACAATTGTTACAGCTCCGATTAAGCTGAAGATGTCGAAATAACCTAACGACTGTGTATAAGATGCAAGAACACCCGCTAGCTTATTAGCAACAGCAGAGCTTGCCATCCATACGCCCATTAAAAGAGAAGCAAGCTTTAATGGAGCCAGTCTACTTACCATAGACAACCCTACTGGCGAAATCATAAGCTCAGCCAGCGTGTGCAGGAAGTAAGTGAAAATCATGAACAGGATATTTACTTTTAAAGCTGGGTCATTACCAGTATACATAACGGCTGGAATTAAAATTAAGAATCCTAATCCGACTGTTACAAGTCCCATACCCATTTTTGTTGGTGTTTTAAAATCACCGCGTTTTGAATTTCCTAGCTTGTACCAAACAAGTGACATAATTGGTGCTAAAATCATGATAAACAGTGGATTCAATGATTGGAACCACTCTGTTGGAACCGTAAAACTACCGATTTGACGATCAATTTGATCTTGAGCATATAGCGTTAAAGAACTTCCAGCCTGTTCAAAAGCTGTCCAGAAAGCAATAACAACGAAAGCTAGAATAACGATAGCAACCGTTCTTTTCTTTTCTCGTGCTGTCAGCGGAGCAGTTGATGTTTGAGATGCTGCTGCATGAACTTTTCCTGTAGGCTCTTTCCCAATATCACCTAAATAGCGATTAGCCAGTAGGTTAAATAAAATTTGTCCAACAACCATTCCGATAGCTGCTGTTAAAAATCCGTATTTATAACTCATTAATCCAACAACTAATGGGGCAAAAAATGCACCAAAATTAATACCCATATAAAAAATGGTAAAAGCACCGTCACGGCGAGGATCATTTTCTGCATAAAGATCTCCGACCAATGTGGAGATATTTGGTTTGAAAAATCCGTTTCCGATAATTAATAAAGCAAGTCCGATATACAAAGCGGCTACGCTTTGATGAATGAAGATGGAAAAATTCCCGAGTGCCATAATCACACCACCGATTGTGATGGCTAGCCTTCTTCCGAGGAAGCGGTCTGTTAAATATCCGCCAATCATCGGCGTAATGTAAACAGCACTAGTGAATGTTCCATATAAGCTCAGTGCAGTTGCTTTATCTACCCCGAGTCCACCTTGAGCAGCGGTAGCAGTTAAATAAAGAACAAGAATGGCTCTCATTCCATAATAACTAAATCTTTCCCATGCCTCAGTCGCGAATAATAAGTACAGTCCAGGAGGGTGTTTTTTCCTAGACTCATTTGGCTGCTGATTTTCGTGTTGTACAGCTGCTTGCATAATGAAGTCCCCCTAAAATTTCTCTCATACTATTTAATTCTTTTATTTGAATTGATCAAAAAATCAGAATATAAGTACTGGAATAAATATAATGTATTTTTATTTTAGTAGAAAAACAATAATTTCGTCAATGAAATTATATGGAAAAATCAAAAAATAATTAAATATACACAAAAAAGTATTAAATTACTTATTTAAAAGCATTTTTAAAAATACATTTATATTATTAAATATTCTAATATATGTTATGGAAAATGAAGTAAGAAAGTAATACTATTTTTGGAAACGAAAATTCGAAAGAAAAAAGGATCTGTTATTCAGATCCTTTTTTATCTTCGCCCGCATTTAATTCAGCAAGCTTCTGCAGCAAAATATGCTGAGGCATATGCATCAATTGCTCGAGGGGGATATTTAATTGTTCTGCTAATTTTACGGCTGTATCCGGAGAAATTTGCAGTGGTCTCATACACAACGACCTCCTTTTGCATATAAAGTAATGAAAGTGAAGAAGTATAAACAGTAAATTCGTGCTTTCACTATTAAGTAATGCTAAAGTTAATAATAAGTGATAATAGAGGAGTTGAGCAAGTATGTTTGTAATAGGTCATCGCGGCGCAGCTGGAACGTTTCCTGAAAATACGATGATTTCCTTCAAAGAAGCAGCGAGAGTCGGAGCACACGGAATTGAACTTGATGTGCATATGACAAAGGATGGAGAACTTGCTGTAATTCATGATGAAAAATTAGATCGAACAACGAATGGAAAAGGGTATGTAAAAGATTTTACGTATCAAGATTTACAAAAATTAGATGCGAGCTATAAGTTCAAAAAAAAGTACGGGGTATGTAAAATTCCCATGTTAAATGAAGTAATGGAGTGGGCTTCAAGTGAAGGAATTAGTGTAAATATTGAGTTGAAAAACAATATATTTGACTATCCATACTTAGAAATGAAAGTCTTGGATTTAATTTATTTATACAAGATGAAGGATCGAACGATGATTTCATCTTTTAATCATAACAGCTTAGCCCGAATTGGTTCTTTGGATTCTACGATTGAAACAGCTATTTTGTATTCTTATCCGATGTATGAGCCTTGGGTATATGCGCAGCATCTTGGCGCAAAAGCTCTTCACCCTAATCAGCGTACCGTGAATGAAGTAAATGTAGCCGCTTCAAAAGATTGTCAAATTCCAGTGCGACCTTACACAGTAAATGATGTAAAAGTAGCTGAGCAGCTTCGGAAATATGGATGTGAATCCATTATTACTGATTATCCTGAAAAAATGGTGAAGCAATTTGGGGGACGCTTTTCGTAAAAAAACATCGCATTAATGCGATGTTTTTTTATCTTTTTGAAATCTGTTTTGAACTTTGTTTCGCTTGCGGTCTCTGTGCAGAATAAAGCCAGCAACAAATCCAAGGCCGATTACAAATAACAGAAGGCCGACTGAAAATTGCAAAAATAAAGAAGGGAACGGGGATTGCAGGATGCCAAAAATCATATCTCTCATAAGTTTAATGCCATATCCAGCGAGTATACCAGGAATAAGTAAGATTAGCAGGGCAATAATTCGAACCATAGCTTCTCCTTTCGCTTCTCTTTTTTAAAATGAATGCGTTTACATTATAAAACCGTTATACTTGAATCATAAAAGAACTAAATAAATTGTCAAGAGCGTTTCTTTTTTTATATGATAGGTATATGCAATATTTTGCACGGAACATGTACATATTAAGTAGAAAAGGTGAAAAAATATGCAAAATGTGTTGATCGTTGGAGGAGGAAAAGGCGGATTAGCTATTCTGAAAATCTTGTTGGAAACCGAATTTATGAAAGTGATTGGTGTAGTAGACGTACGAGCTGACGCGCCGGCTGTTTTGCATGCGAAAGAACAAGATATTTCAACCGGAATGAATTGGGAGCCTTATATGACAAAGCAGCTCGATGTCATTGTTGAAACAACAGGTAAACAAGGTGTTTTTCAACAATTGCAGAGAAGCAAACCTGCTGATGCACTGGTAGTTCCGGGATTGGTTGCTGAAATTATGGCCAATCTGATGGAGGAAAAAGAAGAGTTAATTCAGCGGTTAAAGCAAGAATCGTATAAATATGATCTTATTTTTAACGCGGCTCATGATGCGATGGTCGTGATTGATAGGAATGGATATATTACGCTATTTAATCAAAGTGCCGAGCGTTTGACGAACTTTTCACACAGAGATGTAATTGGTAAGCATCTTCATGAAGTTATTCCAAATAGTAAACTTGTTGATGTTCTTCATACAAAAACGATTGATCAAAATAGTGAATTTGTGTTAGATAGCGGACGGAAGGTCATTACGACTAGAATACCAATACTCGACGAGAATAGAGAGCTGTTTGGTGCCTTTTCGATTTTTAAAGATATTACGGACGTTGTCGGATTGGCAGAAGAAGTTACGAACTTAAAAGAAGTACAAACTATGCTTCAAGCTATTATTCAATCTTCTGAAGAAGCTATTTCGGTTGTCGATGAAGAAGGAAGAGGGATTTTAATTAATCCTGCTTATACGAGAATTACGGGTTTAAAAAAGACGGATATTATTGGTCAGCCCGCGACTGCCGATATCTCTGAAGGAGACAGTATGCACATGAAGGTGCTGCAAACAAGACGTCCTGTTCGAGGTGTAAGAATGAGGCTTGGTCCGAGTAAAAGAGACGTAGTTGTGAATGTTGCCCCTGTTATTGTCGATGGAAAATTAAAAGGCAGCGTTGGCGTTATTCATGATATGTCTGAAATTCAAGAGCTTACAAATGAACTCAAAAGAGCGCGTCAAATTATCCGAACGCTTGAAGCGAAATATTCATTTGCTGATATCATTGGTCAGTCTGAAGAATTTCAGTTAGCAATTGAGCAGGCTAGACTTGCTGCTAAAACACCAGCTACTGTTTTGCTTAGAGGTGAATCTGGGACGGGTAAGGAGCTGTTTGCACATGCGATTCATAATGCGAGCAGCCGAAAGTTTAATAAATTTGTTCGGATCAACTGTGCTGCACTTTCTGAGTCTTTGCTTGAAAGTGAACTTTTTGGGTATGAAGAAGGAGCTTTTTCCGGGGCAAAACGAGGCGGAAAACGAGGTGTTTTTGAAGAAGCCAATAACGGTAGCATCTTTTTGGATGAAATCGGGGAGCTTTCAGCTCATATGCAGGCTAAGCTGCTTCGAGTGCTTCAAGAAAAAGAGCTTATTCGCGTTGGAGGCACGACCCCCATTCCGGTGAATGTTCGCGTGATTGCAGCTACGAATGTGAATTTAGAAAAAGGAATGGCTGATGGAAGCATCAGACAGGACTTGTATTATCGGCTAAACAAAATTCCGATTCACATACCTCCTCTTCGGAAGAGAAAAGAGGATATTGGAGCGCTTGTTACACACTTAATTACAAAAATTAATCAAGATTACGGCCGACATGTTGAAGGGGTAACAGATCGGGCCTTACAATCATTGAGATCATACGACTGGCCAGGAAACGTCAGAGAGCTTGAAAACATATTAGGAAGAGCTATTATTTATATGCACTATACGGAAACAATGATTGATTCTGTTCATCTCCCTTCACTTGAAGGCAAGGGCAAAAAAGAAAAAAATCAGGCGAATGAAGAGGTAGTATTCGAAGGGAAGACTTTAGCGCACATGATGGAAAATTATGAAGCTGAACTTATTCAAAAAGTGCTGATTGCAAACAAGTATAACCGAACGAAAACAGCAAAACAGCTCAATATTTCCCTGCGTTCTCTGTATTATAAGTTGGAAAAATACAATCTTGCAAATAACAGCATGCAATAAAATGCATGGTGTGCAAGTTATTGCATATAAATAGAGAGGTATTCTTTTTTTCTGTTTGTCGTTAGAATCAATAAAAAAATTTTTTTGTGCGTAGAAACGGATACAAGCAGCTATATTATGTAATATATGCAGAGTGTGGCACAAATCTTGCATATATTTTAAGTGACTGCATAAACGCGCAGTATGCTCTTTAAAAAGGGGCAAAAGAAAGAATGAAAAAGGAGAGGTCGAACATTCCATGACTCTTGCTACCATCTTATCTCGGGTTGCTAAGCAGTCTTCTTTGACTGTTGCTGTTGCTGCAGCTGAAGACTTAGAAACAATTGAGGCAGTGTATGAAGCTGTGTCAAGGGAAGTTTCTGAATTTATTTTGTTTGGCAACGAAACAACAATTAATGAATTATTCAGGCAGTACCGCCCATCCTTACTCACTCATAAGGCTGTGACGGTCGTACATACGGAGTCCGTTTTAGAAGCGGCTCAATTGGCTGTGCGTTCAGTTCAGCAAGGTCAAGCTCATATCGTAATGAAAGGGAATTTATCCACATCGCTTATTTTAAAAGCTGTGTTAAATAAAGAGCATGGTTTGCGTACGGGAAATGTTTTATCACACGTAGCTGTGTTTGATGTTCCTCACTATGACCGCCCTATTCTTGTAACAGATGCAGCTATGAATATTACGCCATCTCTGGAAGAGAAAGTTCAAATCATTCAAAACGCGGTGAACGTTGCTCACTCGATTGGGATAGAGGTGCCAAAGGTAGCTCCTGTTGCAGCGGTTGAAGTTGTGAACCCTTTGATGCCTGCCACAGTAGAGGCTGCACTTCTTACACAGATGAACCGCAGAGGACAAATTAAAGGCTGCGTTATTGATGGACCTTTAGCACTCGACAATGCCATTAACATAGAAGCAGCCAAGCAAAAAGGCATTCAAAGTGAAGTTGCCGGTCAAGCAGATATATTACTCGTTCCAGCAATTGAAACAGGGAACGTCTTATATAAATCCCTTATTTATTTTGCTAAAGCAAAAGTTGGAGCTATTCTAGCGGGGGCAAAAGCTCCGGTCGTCTTAACATCCAGAGCAGATTCATCAGAAAGTAAATTATACTCACTGGCGCTTGCTATCAGCGTCGCTCAACAGAATTCTTAGGAGGCACTAACAATGAAAATTTTTGACTATATGGAAACATACGATTATGAGCAGTTATTATTTTGCCAAGATAAAGATTCAGGCTTAAAAGCCATTATTGCGATTCATGATACAACAATTGGACCAGCTCTAGGCGGTACGAGAATGTGGACATATGAATCAGAAGAGGCTGCAATTGAAGATGCGCTTCGTTTATCACGCGGAATGACTTATAAAAATGCAGCAGCAGGCTTGAATTTAGGAGGAGGAAAAACGGTTATTATCGGAGATCCTCGCAAAGACAAAAATGAAGCGATGTTCCGTGCATTTGGCCGCTTTATTCAAGGGTTAAATGGTCGATATATTACAGCAGAAGATGTGGGCACAACGGTAGAGGATATGGATATTGTATATGAGGAAACGGATTATGTAACGGGTGTATCTCCTGCCTTCGGTTCATCAGGCAATCCATCACCAGTCACAGCCTACGGCGTATACCGAGGAATTAAAGCAGCAGCAAAAGAAGCATTTGGAACAGATATGCTTGAAGGAAAAGTAGTAGCTGTCCAAGGTGTAGGAAACGTAGCATATAATTTATGCCGCCACCTTCACGAAGAAGGGGCAAAACTTATTGTAACGGATATTAATAAAGAAGCTGTTCAGCGTGCGGTAGAAGAATTTGGTGCGCAAGCAGTAGACCCAAATGATATTTATGGTGTAGAATGTGATATCTATGCTCCTTGTGCACTCGGAGCAACGATTAACGATGAAACGATCCCTCAAATAAAAGCAAAAGTTATTGCAGGGGCAGCTAATAATCAATTGAAAGAAACGCGTCATGGTGATTTAATTCATGAATTAGGCATTGTATATGCACCGGACTATGTTATTAATGCAGGAGGCGTTATTAACGTAGCTGATGAGCTAGTTGGATATAACCGTGAGCGTGCGCTGAAAAAAGTTGAAGGTATTTATGATAATATTGAAAAGGTAGTTGAAATCTCAAAGCGAGATGGCATTCCAACCTATCTAGCAGCAGATCGCTTAGCTGAAGAAAGAATTGAAAAGCTGCGTCGTTCACGCAGTCAATTTTTACAAAATGGACAGCATATTTTAAGTAGACGTCATACGCGCTAATGTTTGAGCTGAAGGCTAGGCAAAAGGAATAAATGAAATCCTTTCGACCTAGCCTTCGTTTATGAGAATGATAAGGTAGGAGGACA
This sequence comes from Priestia sp. FSL R5-0597, assembly GCF_038006305.1. Lineage (NCBI taxonomy): Bacteria > Bacillati > Bacillota > Bacilli > Caryophanales > Bacillaceae > Priestia > Priestia sp. FSL R5-0597. The sequence goes on along the minus strand of NZ_JBBOUZ010000001.1, from coordinate 4,248,344 downwards.
TGTGTTGGATATGCACGAATATCGAATGCTGATAATAAATCCGGGTTCAACGTCCACAAAAATTGGCGTGTTTCACAACGATAAACCAATTTTTGATCGAACAATCCGCTACGATTCACAGCAAATGAATCAGTTTGAGACGATATATGCACAGTATGAGTTCCGTAAAAACTCGATTTTAGAGGCACTTGATGAAGAAGGGATTAATTTATCTAAATTAAGTGCAGTATGTGGAAGAGGAGGGCTTTTACGCCCGATTGAAGGCGGCACATACGAAGTAAATCAAGCCATGCTCAAAGATTTAAAAGACGGTTATGCCGGCCATCATGCTTCAAATTTAGGCGGGATTTTAGCGTTTGAGATTGCATCTGGATTAAATATTCCAGCATACATTGTTGATCCAGTGGTGGTAGATGAGCTAAGTGACATCGCTCGTATCTCAGGAACTCCTTTTATGGAAAGGAAAAGCATCTTTCATGCGCTGAATCAAAAATCGGTGGCTCGAAAAGTGGCCAAAGAAATGAATAGCACATACGAACAAATGAACGTTATTGTTACCCATATGGGCGGGGGCATTACGGTTGGAGTTCACAAGTGCGGAAAAGTAATTGATGTGAACAATGGCCTGCACGGCGACGGTCCTTTTAGTCCAGAGCGCGCTGGCGGTGTACCGGTTGGTGAATTAGTTCGTCTTTGCTTTTCAGGTCAGTATTATCGCGAGGAGATTATGAAAATGCTTGTAGGAAAAGGCGGACTTGTCGGTTATTTGGGCACATCTGACGTGCAGAAAGTCGAAGCGCTAGTGAAAAATGGAAACGAAAAAGCTAAGCTTATCTACGAAGCAATGGCTTATCAAATTTCGAAGGAAATTGGAGCTGCCAGTACGGTATTGCATGGAAAAGTAGATGCCATTATTCTAACGGGAGGCATTGCTTATTCAAAAGCGTTTGTTGAGCTGATTATTAATCATGTAAAGTGGATTGCAGATGTCATTGTTTATCCTGGAGAAAATGAGCTTCAAGCGCTAGCTGAAGGGGCTCTCCGAGTGCTTACAGGTGAAGAAGAAGTAAAGGAATATAAAGGCGCTTAATAGCGTTTGCAGAAAGGTGTGAAGCAGTGTGGCAAAAGAATATGATTTGGTCATTCTCGGCGGTGGAACCGGAGGGTACGTAGCAGCTATTCGTGCCTCTCAGTTAGGTCTATCGGTAGCGGTTGTGGAAAAAAATAAGTTAGGCGGCACATGCCTGCACGCAGGGTGTATCCCAAGCAAAGCTTTACTAAGAAGTGCAGAAGTCTATCAAACGGCTAAGAAAAGCAGTGAATTTGGCGTAGAAACGTCCAATGTACTATTGAACTATGCTCGTGTACAAGAACGAAAGTCAGAAATTGTTTCACAGTTACATAATGGTGTCAAACAGCTAATGAAAAAAGGTAAAATTGACGTATATGAAGGAATTGGACGTATTTTAGGACCTTCTATTTTTTCTCCTATGCCAGGAACCATCTCCGTTGAATTAAAAAGCGGTGAAGAAAACGAAATGCTTATTCCAAAGAATGTAATTGTCGCAACAGGGTCTCGCCCTAGAACATTACCTGGTTTAACAATCGATGGAGAGAAAGTAATCACTTCAGATGAAGCATTAAAGATGGAAACACTTCCTGCTTCTATTATTATTGTGGGAGGCGGCGTCATTGGAATTGAATGGGCGTCAATGCTCACAGATTTTGATGTTGATGTAACGGTTGTTGAATACAGCGATCGAATTTTACCAACAGAAGATCAAGATATCTCCCGTGAAATGACGAAGCTTTTAAAAGCAAAAGGAGTTACCATTATTACTTCTGCTAAAGTAATGGCTGATACACTGTCTGTTGGTGGTCAGGTGAAAATTTCTGCTCAAGTAGGAGACGATATGCAAGAATATGAAGCAGAAAAGCTGCTTGTATCTGTAGGGCGTCAAGCGAATGTCGAAGGAATTGGTCTCGAGAATACCGATATTGTAGTAGAAAACGGTGTGATTGCCACAAATGATTTTTATCAAACGAAAGAATCTCATATCTACGCAATTGGAGATGTAATTGGCGGACTGCAGCTTGCACATGTAGCTTCTCACGAAGGAATCGTAGCTGTTGAGCATTTACACGGTGACAAGCCTTTGAAGATTGATTACACAACAATTTCTAAATGCGTATACAGCAGCCCGGAGGCAGCAAGTGTAGGATTAACAGAACAAGAAGCAAAACAGCAAGGATTTCAGCTGAAGGTTGGAAAGTTTCCGTTTAAGGCCGTTGGAAAAGCTCTTGTATATGGAGAGGCAGAGGGATTTGTTAAAATTATTGCCGATGCCGACACAAATGATGTTCTTGGTGTGCATATGATTGGACCTCACGTGACGGATATGATTTCTGAAGCGGGTCTTGCAAAGGTATTGGATGCTACACCATGGGAAATTGCTCATACCATTCATCCTCATCCTAGCCTTTCAGAAGCGATGGGAGAAGCTTCATTAGCTGTAGATGGAAAAGCGATTCATTTTTGATGATTAAAGGAGGTTTAAACATGACAAAAAACCGTCATGAATCATTAGGATTAACTGATGAACAAGTACTTGAAATGTACCGCACTATGCTGCTTGCACGAAAAATTGATGAGCGTATGTGGCTATTAAACCGTGCAGGGAAGGTGCCTTTTGTTATTTCATGTCAAGGTCAAGAAGCCGCTCAAGTTGGCGCAGCTTTTGCCTTAAACAGAGAGAATGATTACATATTACCTTATTACCGCGATCTGGGTGTTGTGCTGGCATTTGGAATGACTGCGCGCGATTTAATGCTTTCTGGGTTTGCTAAAGCAGAAGATCCAAACTCAGGAGGTCGTCAAATGCCAGGTCACTTTGGCCATAAGGAAAAGCGAATTGTAACAGGATCTTCTCCAGTTACAACACAGGTGCCTCATGCAGTAGGAATCGCTTTAGCAGGACGATTGGAGAAAAAAGACTTAGTCACGTTTGTTACGTTTGGAGAAGGATCTTCTAACCAAGGAGACTTCCACGAAGGCGCGAACTTTGCAGGTGTTCATAAGCTTCCTGTTATCTTTATGTGTGAAAATAACAAGTATGCGATTTCTGTTCCGGTTGAAAAGCAGCTAGGGTGCGCAAAAGTATCTGATCGTGCGATTGGATACGGTATGCCAGGCTACACAATTGATGGAAACGATGTCCTTGAAGTATATCGAGTGGTAAAAGAAGCAAGAGATCGTGCATCCAGAGGAGAAGGGCCTACTCTTATTGAAACTGTTTCAGAGCGTTTGACTGCCCATTCAAGTGATGACGATGATCGTGCATATCGCGGCGCAGAAGAATTGTCTGAAGCTAAAAAGAGTGATCCGCTTGCGTACTTTGCGACTTATTTAAAAGAGGTTAACGTGTTAACCGATGAACGAGAAAAACAAATGCTTGATGATATTATGAACATCGTTAATGATGCAACAGATTATGCTGAAAACGCTCCTTATGCAGAAGCGGAATCGGCTTTAAAATACGTGTACGGTGAGTAAGGAGGAGAACATATGCCGGTTATTTCATATATTGATGCAGTAACAATGGCCATTCGTGAAGAAATGGAAAGAGATTCCCGCGTGTTTGTATTAGGAGAAGACGTAGGAAAAAAAGGCGGCGTATTTAAAGCAACCAACGGACTGTACGAACAGTTCGGGGAAGAAAGAGTTATTGACACACCTCTTGCAGAATCTGCTATTGCAGGCGTAGGAATCGGAGCGGCAATGTACGGCATGCGTCCGATTGCGGAAATGCAATTTGCTGATTTTATTATGCCTGCAGTCAATCAAATCGTGTCAGAAGCAGCGAAAATTCGCTATCGTTCTAATAATGATTGGAGTTGTCCAATTACAATTCGAGCTCCGTACGGCGGTGGAGTTCACGGTGCTCTTTATCATTCTCAATCTGTTGAAGCACTGTTTGCCAATACGCCAGGGTTAAAGATTGTGATGCCTTCTACGCCTTATGACGTAAAAGGATTATTAAAAGCAGCTATTCGTGATGATGATCCAGTTCTTTTCTTTGAGCATAAGCGTGCGTACCGTTTGATTAAAGGAGAAGTCCCTGAAGATGATTATGTACTTCCGATTGGCAAAGCAGATGTAAAGAGAGAAGGAGACGACATCACGGTTATTACATATGGTCTTTGTGTACACTTTGCTCTTCAAGCTGCTGAAAAGCTAGAAGCAGACGGTATTTCAGCACACATCTTAGATTTAAGAACGGTCTATCCACTTGATAAAGAAGCTATTATAGAAGCAGCCTCTAAAACAGGTAAGGTCCTGCTTTTAACGGAAGACAACAAAGAAGGCAGCATTATGAGCGAAGTAGCAGCTATTATTGCTGAACACTGCTTATTCGATTTAGATGCGCCAATTCAGCGCCTTGCTGGCCCCGATGTTCCAGCTATGCCGTATGCACCAACAATGGAAAAATATTTTATGGTGAATCCAGATAAAGTAGAAAAAGCAATGAGAGAATTAGCTCAATTTTAAAAGGAGTTGTATCAATTGGCTATTGAAAAAATTACGATGCCGCAGCTCGGTGAAAGTGTAACAGAAGGTACAATTAGCAAATGGCTCGTTTCTGTTGGAGATCACGTAAATAAGTACGACCCGTTAGCTGAAGTCATGACGGATAAAGTAAATGCTGAAGTGCCTTCTTCTTTTAGTGGAACAATTAAAGAGTTAATTGCAGGTGAAGATGATACTTTACCCGTGGGAGAAGTGATTTGTTTAATTGAAGTAGAAGGAACTGTACCTCAAAAAGAACAGAAAACGTCTGATAAGACTGTAGAAGAATCAGCGCCAAAAACAGCGGACAGTCAATCCAATAAAAGCCGATACTCTCCAGCTGTTATGCGTCTGTCACAAGAACATAATATTAATTTAGATACCGTGACAGGAACAGGAGCGGGCGGCCGCATTACGAGAAAAGATATTTTAGCTGTTATCGAAAAAGGCGGAGCTGCTGAAGTGAAAGAAACACCTGCATCAACAGTTCAGCCAGAAGCACCCGTAGCGGCAGCTGCTCCAAAAACGAAGCAACCCGCGCCGGTTGTGTCTGCAGCCGGAGATCAAGAAATCCCTGTTTCAGGCGTGCGTAAAGCTATTGCAGCAAATATGCTTCGCAGTAAACACGAAATTCCGCATGCATGGACAATGGTTGAAGTTGATGTAACGAACTTAGTTTCTTATCGTGATGCATTAAAGACGGAGTTCAAACAAAAAGAAGGTTTTAACTTAACTTATTTTGCGTTCTTCGTAAAAGCAGTGGCTCAGGCTTTAAAAGAATTCCCTCAAATGAATTCAATGTGGGCAGGAGACCGTATTGTTCAGAAAAAAGATATTAATGTATCTATTGCTGTTGCAACAGACGATGCTTTATTTGTGCCGGTTATTAAACAAGCCGATGAAAAGACAATCAAAGGCATTGCGCGTGAAATTACAGAGCTTGCGCAAAAAGTTCGTACGGGTTCATTGAAGTCTGAAGACATGCAGGGCGGAACGTTTACTGTTAACAACACAGGCTCATTTGGTTCCGTGCAATCAATGGGGATTATTAATTACCCGCAAGCGGCTATTTTACAAGTAGAATCTATTGTAAAACGTCCGGTTATTATTGATAACATGATTGCTGTTCGAGATATGGTTAACTTATGTTTATCACTTGATCACCGCGTGTTGGACGGCTTGGTGTGCGGCAGGTTCTTGGCAAGAGTTAAAGAGATTTTAGAATCTACGTCTAAAGAGAATACGTCCGTCTATTAAAAAAAGCAAATGGAGCTTTCTCCATTTGCTTTTTTATTTTGAAGCAATGATTGAACAATTTGTAAAAGATGTATTAAAATAAAAGAAGAATCATCAAACTTCAAAGTGTAATCATCTAGGTCTAGCAGGCAGCTATTAACTGTAAAGGGGCATGGAAATGAAAACAAATACATTATCATTTCATGAATTTACACGTACACCTAAAGAAGATTGGGCACAGGAAGTTAGCAAAAACACCGCGCTCCGCTCAAAAGAAACGTTAGAAAACATCTTTTTGAAACCGCTTTATTTTGAAAGTGATACGGCACATTTAGACTACTTGCAGCAGAGTCCGGCGGGAATAGATTGTTTAAGAGGAGCCGGTAAAGAATCATACATACTAGGGGAATGGGAAATCACCCAAAAAATCGACTTACCTTCTATTAAAGAAAGCAATAAACTTCTTTTACACAGTTTGAGAAATGGACAAAATACGGCCGCTTTTACGTGCAGTGAAGCAATGAGGCAAGGAAAAGACGTTGATGAAGCAACTGAAGCTGAAGTAGCCTCAGGCGCTACAATTTCTACTTTAGAGGATGTTGCTCATTTGTTTCAGCATGTAGCTCTTGAAGCTGTGCCTTTATTTTTAAATACGGGATGTACATCCGTTCCACTTCTTTCGTTTCTAAAAGCATACTGTGTTGATCATAACTTTGATATGAGACAGCTAACAGGTACGGTTGGAATGGATCCGCTCGGCACTCTTGCTGAATACGGGAGAGTTCCACTTTCTACTCGAGATTTATACGATCATTTAGCTTACGCAACGCGTTTGGCTCACAGTAATGTTCCAGAGCTCAAAACGATCATTGTATCAAGCATTCCTTACCATAACAGCGGTGCAAACGCTGTTCAAGAACTAGCTTATATGCTTGCTACAGGAGTGCAGTATATTGATGAATGCATGAAACGCGGTCTGTCCTTACATCAAGTTTTACCTCACATGACCTTTTCTTTTTCAGTTAGCTCACATTTATTTATGGAAATATCAAAACTTCGTGCTTTTCGCATGCTTTGGGCAAATGTGGTTCGTGCTTTTGATGACACGGCCGTTTCAGTGCCGTTTATTCATACGGAAACGTCACGTCTTACACAGTCTAAAGAAGATATGTATACAAATGCATTAAGGAGCACGGTTCAAGCGTTTGCTTCTATTGTAGGAGGAGCGGATAGTCTGCATATTGAACCATATGATTCCGTTACATCCTCATCTTCTCAGTTCGCTCATCGCCTTTCCCGTAATACTCACTTAATTTTGCAGCACGAAACACATATATCAAAAGTAATGGATCCTGCCGGAGGCTCTTGGTACGTTGAAGCTTACACACATGAATTAATGACAAAAGCTTGGGAGTTATTTGGCAACATTGAAGGCCACGGCGGAATGGAAGAAGCTTTAAAACAAGGGCGAATTCAAGATGAAGTTGAACAAATGAGAGTAAAAAGACAAGGAGATATAGAGTGCCGAATTGAGCGCTTGATCGGAGTCACACACTATGCTCCTAAGCAACACGCTGCATCTGAAGAGATAAAAAGCACTCTGTCTAAAAAAGAAGAAAGAAAAATGAATAAATACAGTGACCAGAACACTTCGGAATTTTTATCAAATCTTTCGCTAGAGGACTATACAAAGCTAGCATCTAAAGGGGTAACAGCAGGGTGGATGCTAAAACAAATGGCGAAGCAGTCACAGCCAGACAGTGTTGTGCCGCTCACTAAGTGGAGAGCAGCAGAGAAGTTTGAAAAAATACGGGTTTATACAAAGGGAATGAGCATTGGCATTATGGAGCTCGCCGATCCTAGCAGCCATAAAAAAGCTGAGATTGCCCGGTCTTTATTTGAAAGCGCAGGCTTTGCGTGTGAAACAATTAAAAACATAGATTCCTACGTCGAGATAGCAGATTGGATGAATGAACAAAAGCACGAAGCATATGTAATCTGTGGAAGTGATGAACTCGTGGAAAAGCTCTTAACAAAAGCGATGACTTATTTTGAGGAAGATTCCGTTTATGTGTACGTAGTAGGGGAAGAACACGTATCACGCAAAACGCAGTGGCAGCAAAAAGGTGTAATGAGCGTCATACATCCTAAGACAAATGTTATTCAATGCGTTAAGAAGTTATTATGTGCTTTGGAGGTAGAAGTTCATGTATAAAAAGCCTTCTTTTTCTAATATTCCATTATCATTTTCAAAGCAGCAAAGGGAAGATGACGTGACTCAAAGTACATTCACTGCTTTTCAAACAAATGAACAAATTGAATTAAAATCATTATATACAAAAAAAGACAGAGATGACCTCGACTTTATTCACTTTGCACCTGGTATTCCACCGTTTGTGAGAGGACCGTATGCAACGATGTATGTGAATCGGCCTTGGACGATTAGACAGTATGCAGGATACTCAACGGCGGAGGAAAGCAATGCCTTTTACCGCCGAAACCTAGCTGCTGGACAGAAAGGGCTGTCTGTTGCTTTTGACCTAGCTACCCACCGCGGCTATGACTCTGATCATCCAAGAGTTGTTGGAGATGTAGGGAAAGCAGGAGTGGCAATTGATTCAATGATTGATATGAAGCAGCTGTTTGAAGGGATTCCGCTTGATCAAATGTCCGTGTCGATGACGATGAACGGGGCGGTTCTTCCTATTTTAGCTTTCTACATCGTAACAGCTGAAGAACAAGGAGTAAAAAAAGAAAAGCTGGCTGGAACGATTCAAAACGATATTTTAAAAGAATATATGGTGCGCAATACGTATATTTATCCTCCTGAAATGTCCATGCGAATCATTGCGGATATTTTTAAATATACAGCGGAGCATATGCCGAAATTTAACAGTATTAGTATATCAGGCTATCATATGCAAGAAGCAGGCGCTCCAGCAGACTTAGAGCTTGCTTATACGCTTGCAGATGGACTTGAATATGTACGAACCGGCTTGAAAGCAGGAATTTCAATTGACGCGTTTGCACCGAGACTATCCTTTTTCTGGGCAATTGGAATGAACTACTTTATGGAAGTAGCGAAAATGAGAGCGGGGAGGCTGCTGTGGGCAAAACTCATGAAACAGTTTGAGCCGGACAACCCTAAATCACTCGCTCTTAGAACGCATTCTCAAACGTCCGGATGGAGCTTAACCGAGCAGGATCCATTTAATAATGTTATTAGAACATGCGTCGAAGCTCTGGCTGCAGTGTCAGGACATACGCAATCGCTTCATACAAACGCACTGGATGAAGCGATTGCTCTTCCGACTGATTTTTCAGCTAGAATTGCTCGAAATACGCAGCTTTATTTGCAAAATGAAACGGAGATTTGTTCCGTCATTGACCCTTGGGGAGGCTCTTATTATGTGGAATCATTAACGAATGAATTAATGATAAAAGCGTGGAAGCACCTTGAAGAAATAGAACAGCTCGGCGGAATGACAAAAGCAATAGAAGCAGGCGTACCTAAAATGAAGATAGAAGAAGCTGCTGCGCGCAGACAAGCAAGAATAGACTCGCAGGTAGAAATTATTGTAGGTGTGAATCAGTTTCAGCCGGAGCAAGAAGAACCGCTTGATATTCTTGATATTGATAACACAGCAGTTCGAATGAAGCAGCTGGAAAAGCTAAAGAAAATACGCAGTGAACGTAACGAACAAGCGGTACTTGAAGCGCTTAATCGACTGACCACTTGTGCCAAAACAGGCGAAGGGAATCTCCTTGCTTTTGCGGTTGAAGCTGCAAGAGCTAGAGCTACACTAGGTGAAATTTCAGAAGCGATTGAGAAAGTGGCTGGAAGACATCAGGCTACTTCTAAGTCAGTCAGCGGGGTATACAGTGCGGAGTTTGCGCATCGAGATCAAATCGAAGAAGTTCGAAAGCTCACGGCTGAATTTTTAGAGGAAGAAGGAAGACGCCCAAGGATTTTAGTGGCGAAAATGGGGCAAGACGGTCATGACAGAGGATCAAAAGTGATTTCAACAGCCTTTGCTGACCTTGGATTTGATGTGGATATTGGCCCTTTATTTCAAACGCCTGAAGAGACAGCAAGGCAAGCTGTAGAAAACGACGTACATGTGATTGGGATAAGCTCTTTGGCAGCCGGACATAAAACGTCACTGCCGCAGCTTGTTGATGAGTTAAAGAAATTAGAGCGCGACGATATCGTTGTTATTGTCGGAGGCGTTATTCCTAAACAAGACTACTCATTTCTTTTAGAGCACGGCGCTTCTGCAATCTTTGGACCTGGAACAGTAATCCCAAAAGCGGCCGTTTCCGTCTTACATGAAATAAAGAAACGGTTAGAAGAATAGTTGGTGAAGACAATTGGTGAAATTAAAAACGGTACAAGATTATAAACAAGGGCTGCTTGAAGGGAAAAGAACAGCGTTAGCTCAAGCCATTACTTTAATTGAAAGTAAAGCGCCGAAGCATAAAGCAATAGCACAACAGCTGATTAAAGAAATCTATCCCCATACGGGGCATTCAGTGCGCATTGGTTTTACTGGCGTACCAGGAGCAGGAAAAAGTACGCTGATTGACAAATTTGGATCGTATCTATGCAAAAATGGCCATTCCGTTGCAGTTTTAGCAGTCGATCCAAGCAGTACCTTGTCTGGAGGAAGTATTTTAGGAGATAAAACCAGAATGGAGCTGCTTGCCAAACAAGAGAACGCTTTTGTCCGTCCTTCACCTTCTCAAGGAACGCTTGGAGGTGTTCATCTTAAAACGAGAGAAGCCATTTTTCTTTGTGAAGCGGCTGGGTATAACATCATATTTGTCGAAACGATGGGTGTTGGCCAAGGTGAAATGATTGTAAAAGAGATGGTAGACTTCTTTGTTTTGCTTGCTTTAACCGGAGCAGGAGATGATTTGCAAGGAATTAAAAAAGGGCTGCTTGAATGGGTTAATTTAATTTGTGTAAATAAAGCAGACGGGGATAACCGGCTAAAAGCAGAAGTGACTGCAAAAGAATACAAAAGTGTCATTGGTTTTCTTCACGGTCATTCCGGAGGGTGGAAACCACAGGTCATCACAACTTCTGCTTATGAAGAAGCGTCGTTTCAACATTTATGGCAGATAATTTGTGACTATAAGGAATGGATGAATAAAAAAGATCTGTTTTATGCAGTAAGACAAAAGCAAATGAAGGCATGGTTACAAGCAAGTGTTAACGAATATTTACAAGAATCATTTTATGAACATCCTTTAGTTAAGCAAACATTAGGGGATGTTGAAAAACAAATGATGACCGGAGATGCCACAATGGCTGAAGCTCTCCAACACTTGATTAAAATCTATCAGCAGGCGATGAAAGAAATGTAAAAAAGGATCCTGCATTTTATGCGGATCCTTCTACACTAGGGAGTTAAGAGTATGTTTTTCTAGCTGTAAAAACAGTATCACCATTTCTTTTCTTGTTTAATCTTGATTACCAAGAAAAAATGAGTCAAAGCAATCGCCTTTTTAGTTTTCGTTTGCTATGATAAAGGATAGATAGCAAAAGGGAGGTATGAAAATGAATATCGATTTTAACTTGTTTATGAACGACGTTGTTCGTCAGGCCCGTAAAGAAATTACAGCTGCTGGTTATACAGAATTAACGACGGCTGAAGCGGTAGATGAAACGTTTAAACAGCCTGGCACAACGCTTGTAATGGTGAATTCAGTTTGCGGTTGTGCAGGAGGTATTGCAAGACCTGCTGCAGCGCACGCTGTACATTATGATAAACGTCCAACAAACTTGGTTACAGTATTTGCTGGGCAAGATAAAGAAGCAACTGCGCGTGCACGCGAATACTTTGAAGGTTATCCGCCTTCATCTCCATCTTTCGCTTTATTAAAAGACGGAAAAATTATCACAATGGTAGAGCGTCACGAAATTGAAGGCCATGAGCCAATGTCAGTTGTGATGAAGCTGCAAGAAGCGTTCGAACAGAACTGTGAAGAAGTGTAAGAGAGAAGCCGTTTTGAACGGCTTCTTTTTTTATGCATTTTTTTATCCGTCTGTATGCAGGCTTTCTAATGAGTGGAAAATGTTGAGAAAAGGTATTTTCAAATAGTGAAACTTATATTTAAAAAAGATATTGCATATTTATAATGTTGTGTTAAAATACATTTATATGAATATATATTTAAATTTCGACATTTACTTGCAATAGTAAAAAACTTATTTCATAATATTATTAATTTTTAAAAAATAATGTAAGGAATAAACTAGGGGGAACGAAGATGAAATTGAAAAAGTGGTTATCGGTAACGGCAATTGGTCTCTTAACAGCAGGCGTTTTAGCTGCATGCGGAGCAGGAGAAGGAACGTCTAATGGCGGAGCAAGCAGCGACGACAAAGATAAAAAAGTACTTGTAATGGGAACATCAGCAGATTACCCACCCTTTGAATATATTGATACGGCAAAAGGTGATAGTGAAGCAATCGGATTTGACGTAGATTTAGCAAAAACAATCGGTAAAAAGTTAGGCTATGACGTGCAGGTAAAGGATATGGAATTTGGCGGATTAATTCCAGCTTTACAATCTAATAAAGTCGATTTAGTTTTAGCCGGTATGACGCCAACTGAAAAGCGTAAAAAGAACGTGGACTTCTCAGACGTATACTATGAAGCAAAAAACATGATTGTATCGAAGAAAGATGCGCCAATTAAAAACGCAGAAGAACTAAAAGGAAAAACAGTCGGTGTACAAACTTCTTCTATTCAAGCAGACGAAGCAAAAGAAATTGCAAAAGAAGTTGACGGAGTAAATGTAACAACGCGTGACCGTATTCCAGAACTAATTCAAGAAATGAAATCAAATCGTATCGATGCAGCGATTATTGAAGATACAGTAGCTAAAGGGTATGTGAACAAAGACAAAAGCTTGCAAATGTCTGATACAGGACGTCCCGATTCAAGTAAAGGATCAGCAATCGCATTTCCTAAAGACAGCAAGCTAACGAATGACTTTAACCGTGAATTAAAGAAAATGAAAGAAAACGGTGAATTGGATAAATTAATCGTTAAGTGGTTTGACGACCAAAAATAAGAATGATAGTTAGAGAGGAATGGAACTAGGCATGAATTTGGATTTTTCGCAAATCGTGCCTTCTATGCCTTATATTTTAAAAGGGATAGGGGTAACGATACAGATAGTCCTAGCTTCAGCAATTTTAGGGTTTGTGCTGGGAGTTATTTTATCTTTATGTAAAATCAGCCGCAATAAACCTCTTCAATGGTTTGCGGATGCATATACGTCCGTGTTTCGCGGAACACCGCTTGTACTGCAATTATTATTAATATACTTTGGATTACCTCAGCTGCTCGGGTTTGATATTGCCCCGTTTCCAGCGGCCGTTGCTGCGTTCGGGCTAAACTCTGCAGCATATATATCTGAAATTATTCGCGCTGGTATTTTAGCTGTTGATAAAGGACAGCGTGAAGCGGCATTAGCGTTAGGAATTCCTTATCGCCGCATGATGGGACAAATTATTTTGCCACAGGCACTTAAAAATATTTTACCTGCTTTAATGAATGAGTTCATTACATTAACAAAGGAATCAGCTATCGTTACAGTTATTGGAGCACTCGACATTATGCGCCGTGCTTACATTGTAGGGGGAGAAAAATTCGCCTACCTTGAACCGTTAATTTTTGCAGGGTTGATTTATTATGTAATGGTAATGGGCTTAACGCTCCTTGGTAAAGCAGTCGAGAGGAGAATGAGAAAAGGTGATTAACGTTGAAAATTTACACAAATCATTTGGTAAGAATGACGTTTTAAAAGGTATTTCAACTACGATTAAGGAAAAAGAAGTCGTAGCTGTTATTGGCCCTTCTGGTTCTGGTAAATCTACTTTTTTACGCTGTATGAACCTGCTTGAAGAACCGACGAGCGGATTAGTTTCCATTAACGGTCAAGTGATTACAGATAAAAAAACAAACATTATGCGTGTGCGTGAAAATGTAGGAATGGTATTTCAGCATTTTCACTTGTTTCCACATATGACAGTGCTTGAAAATTTGACGTATGCTCCGATGACGGTAAAAGGCGTGTCAAGAGAAACGGCTGTTGCTAAAGGCAAAGAATTACTCCAAAAAGTTGGACTTGCTCAAAAAGCCAACGAGTTTCCAAGTCGCTTATCGGGCGGTCAAAAGCAGCGTGTAGCTATTGCAAGAGCATTGGCAATGGAGCCGAAAGTAATGCTGTTTGACGAACCAACATCAGCATTGGATCCAGAGATGGTAAAAGAAGTGCTAGATGTAATGAAGTCGCTAACAGAAACAGGAATGACGATGGTCATTGTAACGCATGAAATGGGATTTGCACGAGAAGTAGCGGATCGTGTGCTGTTTTTAGACGGCGGTGTGCTTGTTGAAGATGCGCCTCCGGCCGAATTTTTCTCAGCCCCTAAAAGCAAGCGTGCTAAAGATTTCTTAGAAAAGATTTTATAATAAAAAAAGTGCAGGAAGAGTACGATCTTTTCTGCACTTTTTTTATTGAAATTTATAAAGTACAGCAAGATTTAAGGTTGTGTTATTTTTCTATTCGTGTTAATAAAGAATAGAGTATTTTATCACACTAAAAAGAAACCAACATGTAGGAGTCTAGAAAATGAAATTTAAAATTGGGTACCGGACAATTAAAACAGCCGTCGGTACATCACTGGCTATTATTATAGCTCAGTTCTTTCACCTCGAGTTTTTTGTATCAGCTGGAATTATCACCATTTTGTGCATTCAAAATTCAAAGAAAAAATCGCTGCGAAGCGCAAGCGATCGTTTTATTGCTTGTTCTTTATCCATTCTGTTTTCGTTTATATTCTTTGAAGGGATTGCTTATCATCCACTTGTTATAGGACTGATGCTGCTTTTGTTTATTCCGGTTACGGTTATATTCAAAGTTAATGCAGGCATTGTTACAAGCTCCGTTATTTTGCTTCATATTTACTCCAAAGGCAATATGACGTGGGGAATCGTCTTTAATGAACTTGGCTTAATTGTAATTGGGATAGGGGTTGCCCTGCTTGTGAATTTATATATGCCAAGTTTAGATCAAGAGCTTCGCACGTATCAGCAAGAAATTGAAGAAAATTTCCGATCGATGTTAAAGGAAATTGCCCTGTATCTCAGAACCAATGACAGCAGCTGGGACGGTAAGGAAATTGCAGATACGGTAAAAATTTTAGAAAAAGCAAAAAGCCTTGCGTTTCGTGATGTAGAAAATCATTTTGTACGTGGGGAAAATTATTATTACCGCTATTTTAAAATTCGTGAAAAACAGCTTGAAATTATTGAGCGTACGCTTCCTCTCATTACCGCTATTGATTTGGTGGTAGAACAGCGCTACATGATTGCCGATTTCATTGAAGAATTAAGTCTATCCATCCACCCCGGTAATACAGCAAAATTATTTTTAGCCAAACTTCAGCATTTACGAGAAGCGTTTGCAGAGATGCCGCTTCCCAAAACGCGGGAAGAGTTTGAAGCGCGTGCCGATTTACTGCACGTAGTCAAAGAAATTGAACAATATTTGGTTATTAAACAAACCTTAAAAATAAGTTAAACAGCATGCATGTTGTGTATCTTGCTTACGAACACTAAATAAGACAAGAGATGTCTCTCTTGTCTTTTACTTAGGACTAACGTAAGGTGGTGGATTACGTGCATGTGTTTGCTTTTATCCTTTTACTACTATCTCCGGTTTGGCCATTAGGAGAAAATCCGTTGCCAAATGATCCTTATATTATTATTAATAAACAAAGCAATGAGCTTGCTTACATTCAAAATAAAGAAATTAAACAAATTATTAAAGTAGCAACGGGGAAAACAGTTAATCTGACGCCCGAAGGGGAGTTCACGGTAACAGTAAAAGCTGTTAATCCTTATTATCGGAGAAGTAACATTGAAGGAGGCGCTCCTCAAAATCCTCTAGGTGTAAGGTGGATTGGGTTTGATGCAAGAGAGACTGACGGACGTATTTATGGCATTCACGGTACAAATCAGCCGGATTCCATCGGTAAATATGTATCGAATGGCTGTATTCGCGTAGAAAATCGTGAAGTAAGCCATTTATACGATCAAGTCCCGTTAGGTACAAAAGTATGGATTGTATCTACAGATCAATCTTTTGAAGAGTTAGCCGCTCAAAAAGGCATTGTGAATATACAGCAAAAGACTGGTGACTAGTCACCAGTCTTTTTTATATGTTTGCATTGCACAAAGAAACAGCAGTGCATCTATGTTTTTAGTCATCAGTCTCGATTAAAACCACATCGCAAGTCCCGCTAGAAGCGTAGATATTAACATGACAAGAAGCATTAAAAACACAATGGTTTTTTGGATTTTCTTATTAGACATACAACCAAAGTCCTCCTACACGTTTTTTTCTTATTTTACATGTCTTCCGCTGCTTAGACAAGCAACTTTCTGTACATACGCGAGCAGGAGATTTCTTTTGTTTTCAAGAATATGTGTAAATGAAAACGCTTTTTTAAAGAGGTGAGAAAGTGATAAAAGGAATTGATCACATAGGAGTAGCTGTAAAATCAATTGAAGGCAGCCTCCCTTTTTACGAAAAGGTATTAGGACTGTCTCTATTAAAAGTAGAAAAAGTAGAAGAACAAGGAGTAAAAGTGGCTTTTATTCAGTGCGGCAACGTAAAAATTGAATTATTAGAGCCGCTCTTTGAAGACAGTGCAGTCGGTGCGTTCATCAAAAAGAGAGGTGAAGGTCTTCACCATGTTGCTTTAGGTGTACGTACGATTGAAGAACGGATTAACGAGTTAAAAGAAAAAGGTGTACAAATGATTGACGATGTTCCGCGAAAAGGCGCAGGGGAAGCATCCATTGCTTTTTTGCATCCTAAGTCAGCAAACGGTGTTCTTTATGAGCTCTGTGAAAAAACACTAGAGGAGGAGAAGAAGCATGGTTGACATTTATGATAAATTAAATGAATTGTACGATAAGCGCCGGAAAATCGAGTTAGGCGGTGGAGACGAAAAAATTGAAAAACAGCACCATAAAGGGAAGCTAACGGCACGTGAACGAATCGAAATTCTTTTGGATGAACATACATTTGTCGAGTTAAATCCGTTTATTGAGCATCGGTGTGCTGACTTCAGTATGAATAATCAAGTAGGACCAGGAGACGGGGTAGTAACAGGCTACGGCAAGATAAACGGTCGCTCAGTCTATTTGTTTTCGCAAGATTTTACGGTATTTGGAGGCGCGTTAGGTGAGATGCATGCTAAAAAAATTGCGCACGTAATGGATTTAGCGGCTAAAACAGGCGTGCCGTTTATTGGTTTAAATGACTCAGGCGGGGCTCGTATTCAAGAGGGCGTCATGTCTCTTGATGGATACGGTCATATTTTTTATCGAAACGCCATTTATTCAGGTGTTATGCCTCAAATATCTGTTATTATGGGTCCTTGTGCAGGCGGAGCCGTGTACTCACCGGCGATTACGGACTTTGTTTTTATGGTAGAAGAAACAAGTCAAATGTTCATTACCGGACCAAAAGTAATTGAAACCGTAACGGGGGAAAGCATTTCCTCTGAAAATCTTGGAGGAGCAGCTGTTCATAACGAAATTAGCGGTAACGCCCATTTCAGAGGTTCAACAGAACAAGAGGTACTAGAACAAGTACGAACGCTCTTAAGCTATCTTCCGCAGTCTAGTCAAGAGCAGCCTCCTTTAGCTTCAGAGGCACAGAGTGATCATTACCGTCCGGATTTATTAGACGTTGTCCCGTTTGATGCCGTGCGTCCTTACGATGTGCGTCAAGTCATTCACCAAGTAGTGGACGAGCACTCCTTTTTTGAAGTGCAAAAAGACTTTGCCAGAAATATTGTCATTGGTTTTGCCCGCATAGATGGAAAAGTTGTCGGACTTGTGTGTAACCAGCCTAAAGTAATGGCAGGCAGTTTAGATATTAACTCCTCAGATAAAGCAGCAAGGTTTATTCGGTTTTGCGATTCATTTAATATCCCACTTATTACATTTGAAGATGTTACAGGTTTTTTCCCAGGTATCAAGCAGGAACATGGCGGAATTATACGACATGGTGCTAAAATTTTATATGCATACTCCGAAGCTACCGTTCCGAAAATCACGGTGATCTTGCGAAAGGCGTACGGAGGTGCGTATGTAGCTTTAAATAGTAAATCGATTGGAGCCGACCTTGTGTATTCGTGGCCGAATGCAGAAATTGCTGTTATGGGTCCTCAAGGTGCTGCAAATATTATCTTTGCAAACGACATTCGAGGTAGCGAAAACCCAGATGAAACAAGACACGAAAAAATTGAGCAGTATCGCGAGAAATTTGCTAATCCTTACGTAGCGGCAAGCGCTGGAATGGTCGATGATGTGATTGATCCTCGGGAAACACGAATAAAATTAATACAAGCGCTTGAAATGTTGCACAATAAAAAGGAAGAGCGTCCAGCAAAGAAACATGGTAACATACCATTGTAGGTTATTTTTGGAGGGATTACATATTATGATTAATGAACAACGAATCGTTGATTTATTTATTGAATTAGTACAAGTAGACTCAGAAACAAAGCATGAAGAAAAAATCGCTGTTGTACTAAAAGAAAAATTTACCGCATTAGGCGTCGAAGTAGTAGAAGATGATGCCAAAGAAAAAACAGGCCACGGAGCCAACAACTTAATCTGCACACTGCCAGCTACAAAAGAAGGCGTAGACACAATCTACTTTACTTCTCATATGGATACAGTCGTACCTGGAAATGGTATTAAACCATCTATTGAAGATGGCTATATTAAAAGTGACGGCACGACAATTCTTGGAGCGGATGATAAAGCAGGCTTAGCAGCAATGCTAGAAGCAATCACCGTATTAAAAGAAGAAAACATCGCGCACGGCAAAATTGAATTTATTATTACAGTAGGAGAAGAATCTGGCTTAGTGGGTGCTAAAGCTCTTGATTCTAGTCTCGTAACGGCAAAATTCGGCTATGCTTTAGATAGCGATGGCAAAGTGGGAGACATTATTGTTGCTGCGCCGACGCAAGCAAAAGTAAATGCAACAATTTATGGAAAAACAGCTCATGCGGGTGTAGCTCCTGAACGAGGCGTTTCTGCTATTACGATTGCTTCAAGAGCCATTTCTAAAATGCCGCTTGGACGTATTGATGAAGAGACTACAGCGAATATTGGACGTTTTGAAGGTGGAACGCAAACGAATATCGTGTGTGACCGCGTCGATATTTTAGCAGAAGCTCGTTCATTAATTCCAGAAAAAATGGAAGCACAAGTAGCGAAAATGAAAGAAGCGTTTGAAACAGCTGCACAAGAAATGGGCGGACGTGCAGAAGTTGATATTAAAGTGATGTATCCAGGCTTTAAATTTGGCGATGGAGATCATGTTGTCGAAGTTGCTAAAAAAGCCGTGGCTAATATCGATCGTCCTTCACGCCTGCTTCAAAGCGGAGGCGGAAGCGATGCAAATGTAATCGCAGGCTTTGATATCCCAACAGTAAATTTAGCAGTTGGTTATGAAGACATTCATACAACCAATGAAAAAATTCCGGTAGAAGAACTGGTGAAGACATCTGAACTAGTAGTGTCGATTATTAAAGAAGTAGCAAAATAATAGTTGAAGCCTTGCTTTTATATAAAAGCAAGGCTTTTTACATAGTGAATAGTAAATAGTCTGAATTTTTTAACATAATGTATAATGAAGAAAAGACGGTCGTTTTGTACAATAAAGTTAGTAATACATTTTACAAAGTAGAAGTTGAAAATAACGTATATAAAAAAATATGTAAGCGCTTTCAATTTAAGTTTTATCAACAGATATTCTTGGGAGGTTGATGCAATGCGATCACCGGAAAGTTTGCAGTCCATCATTCAAAACTTTAATGAAGTAGAAAAAGGGTTGTCCAATAGAGAAGCAGTCGAAGAATCTAATCGATGTTTGTACTGTTATGATGCACCCTGTATTCAGGCATGCCCTACAGGAATTGACATCCCGACGTTTATTAAAAAAATTGCATCGGGCAATTTAAAGGGCTCTGCCGAAACGATTATGTCTTCGAATCCAGTAGGAGCAAGCTGTTCGAGAGTCTGTCCAACCGATGAACTATGTGAAGGAGCGTGTGTGCTAAACCATTCAACCAAACCAATTATGATTGGAGATTTGCAGCGCTACGCAACGGATTGGGCTATTCAAAATGAACAGGTGCTGTTTGAGAAAGGAAAAGCCAACGGCAAAAAGGTAGCGATTGTTGGGGGAGGTCCGGCTGGTCTCTCTGCAGCAAGAGAACTGGCCCGATTCGGGTACGACGTAACCATTTTTGAAGCGGAAAAACAAGCAGGAGGGTTAAATACATATGGAATCGTGTCGTTCCGTCTTCCTCAAGCGATTTCATTCTGGGAAGTTGAACAAGTAAAAAGCTTAGATGTAAAAATTAAAACAAATGTAAGAATTGGAGAAGATATTCTTCCAAGCGAATTACTGCAGTCATATGACGCGGTTGTATTAGCTATTGGTATGAGTAAGGTGCCTTCTCTACATGTTGAAGGTGAAGAGCTAGACGGTGTGTATGATGCGATTGATTTTGTGAAAAAAACGAAGTCAAAAGCGCTATCAACAGAATTTGTTGGTAAGCGTGTAGCCGTCATTGGAGCGGGAAATACTGCGATTGATGGTGCTACGTGTTCCGTGCGCTTGGGGGCTGAAAATGTTCAAATTTTATACCGTCGTACACGAGAAGAAATGACGGCTTATGATTTTGAATTTGAATTTGCGAAACAAGATGGTGTTGAATTCCGCTGGTTAACGGCTCCTATACGAATTATTGGAGATGAAAATGGTAAGGTGAGCAGGATTGAATGTGTAAAAATGACCCTAACAGATCCAGATGCAGACGGCCGCAGGAAGCCTGTTCCTGTTGAAGGTTCAACGTTTACGATTCCAGTCGATGCTGTTGTTAAAGCAATTGGTCAAGAACGTTACCTGTCTTTGATTCAACAATTCCAGCTGAACCATGAAGACGGAGTTGTCTTAATCAATCAAGAGACGTTCCAAACATCAAATCCAAAAGTATTTGCTTGTGGAGACGTTATTTTTGGTAAAGGACAAGGAGAAGCAATGGTTGTGACCGCTGCTCAGCAAGGAAAACAAACGGCGTTAAATATTCATATGCAGTTAACAAAAGAAACAATGGAAACAGCTTAAAATCAGGAGGAGGAGAAATCTATGGCAGATTTAACAACAAATTTAGCAGGTATTCAATCACCAAATCCGTTTTGGCTGGCATCCGCACCGCCAACCAATTCAGGTTATCAAGTGCAGCGTGCATTTGAAGCAGGATGGGGAGGCGCAGTTTGGAAAACGCTTGGTGATCCGATTTTAAATGTTTCCTCTCGATTTGCTGCCGTTGGCTTCAACGGTCAGCGCGTAGCCGGCTTTAACAATATTGAGCTAATCACCGATCGTCCGCTTGAAGTTAATTTGAAGGAAATCTATGAAACGAAAAAGAAGTTTCCTAACCACGCAATTATTGCCTCTCTTATGGTAGAGCCTCAGCAAGAAAAATGGCATGAGATTGTCAAAAAAGTAGAAGATGTAGGAGTAGATGGATTAGAGCTGAACTTTGGCTGTCCGCATGGAATGGCGGAACGAGGGATGGGTGCTGCCTCTGGGCAAGTCCCTGATTTAGTTGAAAAACAAACGTATTGGGCTAAAGAAGTAGCCCAAACGCCGGTCATTGTTAAGCTAACCCCAAATATCACAGATATTACCGTTACAGCAGAAGCAGCGGTTCGAGGTGGTGCCGACGCTGTTAGTATGATTAACACCATTAATAGTTTAGCAGGAGTAGACATTCATTCATGGAATACAATTCCACACGTAGCGGGAAAAGGCGCTCACGGAGGCTATTGCGGCCCGGCTGTTAAGCCGATTGCATTAAACATGGTTGCTGAATGTGCAAGAAGTCCGTTTATTAACGTTCCAATATCTGGTATGGGAGGCGTTTCGAACTGGCAAGAAGCAGTGGAATTTATGCTCATGGGTGCTACAGGTGTGCAAGTATGTACAGCTGCTATGCATCACGGATTCCGCATTGTAGAGGATATGATTCAAGGTCTCAACTATTACTTGGATGAAAGAGGAATCGAAAAAGTAAGCGATATTGTAGGGAAAGCCGTTTCAAAATATTCCGACTGGGGCAACTTAGATCTCAATTATAAAGTAGTGGCTCGCATCGACCCTGATACGTGTATTAACTGCAATAAGTGTCATATTTCTTGTGAAGATACTTCTCACCAATGTATTGATATGTTGAAAGATCCTTCAGGGAAACCTTATTTAAAAGTACGAGAAGAAGATTGTGTAGGCTGTAATTTATGTTCGATTGTATGTCCTGTGGACGGAGCTATATCTATGGTTGAATTACCAAATGAACAACCGCCAATGACGTGGAATGAACGCCAAGCTGCTTTACAAGCGACGGCTGCACAGCGATTGGACGTATAAATACAAAGGGGATGAAGAAATGAAGAAAATCGTTAAAAATGGTGTCATAGTCACAGCAACAGATACGTATAAAGCCGATATTTTAATTGAAAATGGAGTGATTTCGGCAATTGGCTCAGCTTTTGAAGAACAGGGATGCGAAGTGATTGATGCAAAAGGCAACTATGTATTCCCAGGAGGCATCGATCCCCATACTCATTTGGATATGCCGTTTGGAGGGACCGTTACAAAAGACGACTTTGAAACAGGTACAAGAGCAGCAGCTTTTGGAGGTACGACAACTGTTATTGATTTTTGCTTAACCAATAAAGGCGAACCGCTCCAAAAAGCGATCGGCACATGGCATGAAAAATCAAAAGGAAAAGCGGCTATCGATTACAGCTTTCATCTAATGATTGGAGAAATCACGGAAGATGTATTAAATGAGCTTCCTACGATTATTGAAAAAGAAGGAATTACTTCTTTTAAAGTGTTCATGGCCTATAAAAATGTTTTTCAAGCAGACGATGCTACCCTTTACCAAACGCTAGTGCAAGCTAAAAAACTAGGGGCGCTTGTGATGGTACATGCTGAAAATGGAGATGTTATTGAGTATTTAACGGCAAAAGCGCTGGAGCAAGGACAAACTGATCCTATCTATCATGCCCTCACTCGTCCTCCGGAAATAGAAGGAGAAGCTACGGGAAGAGCCGCAGTGCTAACCGAGCTTGCTGACTCACAGCTCTATGTTGTTCACGTATCTTGCGCTGAAGCAGTTAAAAAGATTGCTGAAGCAAGGGAAAAAGGCGTAAATATCTGGGGCGAAACGTGTCCGCAGTATTTGACGCTTGACCAAACCTATTTAGAGAAACCGGATTTTGAAGGAGCAAAATACGTATGGTCGCCGCCTTTACGTGAAAAATGGAACCAAGATGTTTTGTGGAATGCCCTGCGTAATGGCGACTTGCAAACGATTGGATCAGATCAGTGCTCGTTTGATTTTAACGGTCAAAAAGATCTAGGAAAAGGAGATTTTACAAAGATTCCAAACGGAGGACCTATTATCGAGGATCGCATGAGCCTTTTATTTTCAGAAGGAGTAGTGAAAAACCGAATTAATATCAATCAGTTTGTGGATATAACGTCAACAAAAATCGCGAAGCTGTTCGGACTGTATCCGAAAAAAGGAACGATAGCAGTTGGTGCAGACGCGGATCTGCTTATATTTGACCCTTCTGTTGAACGTGCGATTTCAGCTAAAACGCATCATATGGCAGTTGATTATAGCGCATTTGAGGGAATGAAAGTTACAGGTGAGCCGGTTTCAGTGCTTTGCCGAGGAGAATTTGTCGTAAAAGATAAGCAGTTTGTCGGTCAAAAAGGCTATGGACAGTATACAAAAAGAGCAAAGTTTAATGAGTTAAACACGGCTAACGAAGCTGAAAAATTAACGTTATAAAAACAGATGCCAAAATAGATTGGAGGCAGGGGAATGTCAAGTTACCATGAATATATGGCAGAGCGGGAAAAGATTGATTTTTTGCTGCAAAAAGGATTTAAAATAACGGCTGTAACAGAGAATCTAAGCGGGGCGTTTGTGACGTTTGAACACATCGAAAAGAATCAAACCGAACAAGAAACGCTTCATATATTGACGGCGGATGCTAGAAAGTATTTTTCATCCTTACTGATTCAACAAGTATAAAAACGAAGGCTGAGACAAAATTATTTTAGCTGAAGGAAGATCCGAACGATGAATCGTTCGGATTTTTTTATTGGTAGGGTGAACGTAGGTTTCACGTATGCAGGAGCTCCTAGATGTTGATGGAAGTAATTTAGTTATGTCTCAATCCCTTTCTTTGTTTACTAAGACCTATAAGTTTTTTACTATATTGGCTGACAAAAGTGATCCGTTTTTGTGTTTTTTTCGTTTTGGATGTGAAACAAAATAACTAGATATTATCCATTGACTGTATTACAGTTGTTACATTTCGTTTACATCGAAAGAGAAAAGGTTTAGTTATCTAGTAAATTGTAGTAAATATTATAGTAGAACGTTTTCACAATAAATCTATTAAATATAAAAAGGGTGTGACACGGATGGATCAAGCTACGCAGTGTATGACACAAGAAGAAACAAAAATTATTGATAAATTAAAAATGGAAATGTTAAATGCAGTGTCACTACAAGATTTGCGTTTTTATAAAAAAGAAATTCACCGAATTAAAGAACAAGCGGTTAAGCGCCACGGTTTTTTTAATAAATTACAGCAAACGGCTCAGAAGCTGTAACGATCCATTATCGTTACAGCTTTTTTCGTTTCTTTTATTAAATATTTTATTTCTTCTAAATATTTAATATAATGTAAGAAGATATAGCTTTTGTTCTACACATATGCGAAATACGCGTTAATGATCCAGGAGACATGATGTGAAATTCGCTAGGGGCGGTGTTGACTTGAAATCATATTTAACAGTAACAGAGATTTTAACAAGGAAACATTTTGTAAACTGTGAAGTAATAGCTGGAGAGAAAGGGCTTACTAATTCTGTGAAGTGGGTGCACGTGATGGAAGTGACGCGCATTAATGAGCTGCTAAAAGGAAACGAGCTCATTTTATCAACAGGGGTAGGCTGGGGAGAAGATCCTCAATCTTGTTTATCATTTCTTCAGCAATTAATTTCTTGTAAGGCATCAGGACTGTGTATTGAACTTGGCACTTATACTTCTAAGATTCCGCAAATTGTCATTGATAAAGCGAACGAATGTGATTTTCCGATTATTTTATTTCACGAAGAAGTTCCGTTCGTTGAAATTACGCAAGATGTTCACTCACTTTTAATTAATCAGCATTATCAAATGATTTCCGATTTAGAACAGTATTCTCATCGGCTAAATCAGCTGCTGTTAACAGTTAATGACCCGGCCGTTATCTTACAGTGTTTATATGAATCTACAGGGCTTCTTGTCGGCCTTAAAGTTTCAAATGAATTATTTACCTTTGCTCCGGAGATGGACTTACTCAAACAGCAGCTTCTACTTCATTATATAAGCAGGGAAAATGAGAGTCCGCATTTTACTGAGCAGCCTATTCATTTATTAGGACAAGATTATGCTCAGCTGTATGTCGCCTCTATAAATGAAGCGTTAACAGAACTTGAAGTGCTCACCGTTGACCGGACGGCAACTGCACTTGCTCAGCATTTTTTGAAGGACTTGTATGTCGAAGAGAAAAAAAGAGTAGATGAAACTGAATGGATGACGAAATGGATGAACGGAGAGCTAACTCTTGAACAAATAAAAGATTCTATGCACGAGGTGTGTTCAGATTCTCCTATTCGCGGGGGTATCGTTGTTTGCTGTAAGTGGCAAAGACGGGAAAAGTTTGATCGAACGTATTTTAAGCTGATCTTACGAAGCATCTTTGAACAAGAAGGCTTTCACTTATTAGTCTCCGAGCGAAATCGCGAAGTGTTATTTATTCTTTTGAACAAACGAATGGTTAGCACGTGGAGAGAGAGATTAGAAAGCAGCCTTCACCGCTGGATGAATCAATACGAATCGGATGAAAACTCAAAGCGGAACGCTATTAGCTTTATCGGAATTGGCCAATACTGTGAACAGCTTGACTGTATGCATAAAAGCTATGAAACGGCTAAAGAAACAATTTCGATTCAAGAAATGCTGCAAAAACAAACCATTATTCATTTTTATGATGATTTGCATATGTACCGAATTATTTCGCTTTTACATCAGCATGAAGACTTACAGGAAGTGGTGTTTGAATATCTGCAGCCCGTTATTACATATGATGAAACGTACAATGCAAAACTCATGGAAACATTAAAAATTTATTTAGCATGCAACGGATCTAAACAAGAGACGGCTAAGCGTTTATACATTGTGCGGCAAACGCTGTATCACCGCATTGAAAAACTAGAAAAGCTGCTGGGTGAAGATTTTATGGAGCCGGAAAAACGATTGGCGATTGAATTTATGATTATGGCATATGAATATTTGTTTATGATGAAAAAGTCGCGTGCGGAATTTATAAACGGATAAGTAAGCAGCTGGAAACAGCTGTTTTTTTATGTTGAGGATGATTTTACTATATGTTCATTTTAGTTCATGCTTTCTCCGAGTTCACTGCGCAAAATGTGAAACGAGAATCTAGAGTTGTTTCACATTTTGTCTAATGCAACCACCATTTATTTATTCAATAATAAAGGTAGATTTGTCATTTCTTATTTTTTGAGGAGGCCAAGCGATATGTCAGTTGTGAATAATGATACGCAAGTTTTAAAAAATTACGTGGGCGGAAAATGGGTTGATACGGCAGGGCAAAAATTTGGAGAGGTAATTAATCCATCGACGGGCGAAGTAATTGCAAAAGTACCGCTTTCTACAAAAGAAGACGTAGCCAATGCGGTGGAAACAGCGCAAAAAACATTTGAAACATGGCGTAACGTTCCTGCTCCAAAACGAGCAAGATTAATGTTTGCGTTTCAGCATTTACTAGTTAAGCATCACGAAGAGTTAGCGAAATTAGTTGTACAAGAAAACGGCAAGGCTTTTAAAGAAGCTTACGGTGAAGTACAGCGCGGTATTGAATGCGTGGAGTTTGCTGCGGGTGCTCCTACTTTATTAATGGGAGAATCATTAAATAACATAGCGGAAGAAATTGATTCTGAAATGTTCCGTTTCCCACTTGGTGTTGTCGGAGGCATCACACCTTTTAATTTTCCAATGATGGTACCGCTGTGGATGTTCCCGCTTGCCATTGTATGTGGAAATACGTTTGTATTAAAACCGTCTGAGCGAACGCCGCTTTTAGCAACGCGACTTGCTGAACTTTTTACAGAAGCAGGAGCACCGGATGGATTATTAAATATTGTACACGGGGCACATGATGTCGTGAATGGATTAATAGAGCACGAAAAAGTTAAAGCGATTTCATTCGTCGGATCGCAGCCGGTAGCAAAGTATGTTTATGAACAAGCTGCAGCTCAAGGGAAACGAGTTCAGGCTTTATCCGGAGCTAAAAATCATCATGTTGTGATGCCAGACTGCGATATGGATAAAGCGGTATCCCATATTATCAGCTCGGCTTATGGAAGTGCCGGCCAGCGATGCATGGCTTGCAGCGCCGTGGTCGTAGTTGGTGAAAAAGGAGATGAATTCGTCGCAAAATTAAAGCAAAAAGCAGATGAATTAATTATGGGAAGCGGATTTGATGATGAAGTGCTTCTAACGCCCGTGATTCGAAAAGAGCACCGTGATAAGGTGCTGGATTATATTGAACTTGGCATGAAAGAAGGGGCGGAACTCATTCGTGACGGACGTAAAGAAATGGATGAACATGCAGAAGGAAATTTCTTAGGAGCAACCATTTTTGACCGCGTAACTCCTGATATGACCATTGCTAAAGAAGAGATTTTTGCACCTGTACTAAGCTTGCTTCGCGCTGACACATTAGATGAAGCACTTCGCTATATGGAAAAATCTCGTTTTGGAAATGGAGCAACGATTTATACAAAAGATGCAAAAGCGGTGCGTCAATTTAGAGAAGAAGCAGATGCGGGTATGCTCGGCATTAACGTAGGAGTACCTGCTACGATGGCCTTCTTCCCATTCTCCGGCTGGAAAGACTCTTTTTACGGAGATTTGCATGTAAACGGCAAAGACGGTTTGAACTTCTTTACACGTAAAAAGATGGTTACATCACGCTTTGACTTTTAACATATAGATGAATATAGCAAGTGGCTTCGGCATTTTGTCGAAGTCTTTTCATACAGAAAAAAATACCGCGCTAGCGATTTGGGAGTGGATAAGATGGTACAGGTCAGTCAAAATGAAAAAGATCTGCGTGCAAAAGATGAGCAGTATGTATGGCATGGAATGAAACCATACAGTCCGGATGCAACGATGGTAGCTACAAAAGCAAAAGGTGCTTGGATTACAGATGAACAAGGAAATCGCTATTTAGATGCAATGGCAGGGCTTTGGTGTGTAAATACCGGGTATGGACGGGATGAGTTAGCGCTCGCAGCCTATGAGCAGCTAAAAGAACTGGCTTATTTTCCGCTCACTCAATCTCACGTACCTGCTATCAAACTAGCAGAGAAGCTAAATGAAATGCTAGGTGATGATTATGTTATCTTCTTTTCAAATAGCGGATCTGAAGCAAATGAAACGGCTTTTAAAATTGTGCGTCAATACCATCAGCAAAAAGGAGAGCATTCTCGCTACAAATTTATTTCGCGTTACCGAGGGTATCACGGAAATTCAATGGGCGCACTAGCAGCAACGGGCCAAGCTCAGCGTAAATATAAATATGAACCGCTTGCTCCTGGCTTTATTCACGTTGCGCCGCCTGATTCATACCGAGGGCAAGATGACTACCATGCGCCAAAAGAAGAGCTTCAATCTGTAAAAGATATTGACAATGTCATGACGTGGGAGCTAAGCGAAACGATTGCCGCTGTTATTATGGAGCCAATTATTACAGGTGGAGGAATTCTTTTACCGCCTCAAAATTATATGAAAGGCGTAAAAGAAACGTGTGAAAAACACGGTGCACTTCTAATTGTAGATGAAGTTATTTGCGGCTTTGGACGTACAGGAGAAGCCTTTGGTTTTATGAACTATGATGTAAAACCAGATATCATTACCATGGCAAAAGGAATTACAAGCGCATATCTTCCGCTCTCGGCAACTGCTGTTAAAAAAGAAATCTATGAAGCGTTCAAAGATAGCGATCAGTACGAGTATTTTCGCCACGTTAATACATTTGGAGGAAGCCCGGCTGCGTGTGCACTGGCATTAAAGAATTTAGAAATTATGGAAAGAGAAAATCTGTTTGATCGTTCTAAACAGCTCGGGGCTTACGTATTAAGTGAGCTAACGCCGCTTATTGATAGCCACCCATACGTTGGAGATGTAAGAGGTAAAGGGCTTTTAATCGGAATTGAACTTGTAGCTGATAAGCAAACGAAGGAACCGCTAGACGTTAATCTTGTAAATGAAGTGATTGCTAAATGTAAAAGCAAAGGAGTCATTATTGGGAAAAATGGAGCAACGGTAGCCGGCTATAATAATGTTCTCACGCTCTCGCCGCCGCTCAACATTGAGGAAAGTGATATTGAGCTGTTATTAGCTACTATTACGTATGCGCTTGACAGCATCAAATAGGTAAGTTTGCAAAAAGCCTGTATAATATACTTACAGGCTTTTTGTGCGTGTGAAGGAGGAAGTAGAAAATGGAATTGTTATTTTTAGGAACGGGTGCAGGAGTACCAGCAAAACAGCGGAATGTTTCATCTCTTGCGCTCGAACTTTTGCAAGAAAGAGGGGCGGTGTGGCTTTTTGATTGCGGAGAAGCAACGCAGCATCAAATTTTACATACAACCGTTAAACCGAGACGAATTGAGAAAATTTTTATTACGCACCTTCACGGTGATCATATTTATGGCTTACCTGGACTCCTTGGAAGCCGTTCGTTTCAAGGCGGAGAATCGCTGCTTACTGTATACGGGCCAAAAGGAATTAAAGAATTTATTGAAGTCACGCTTGCTGTAAGTCAAACTCATCTGCAATATCCTCTAGAGGTTGTTGAAATAGAAGAGGAAAGTGAAAGTGGAACGATTTTTGAAGATGAAACTTTTTCAGTGGAGTTTGGCAAACTTGAACATGGCATTTTATCTTATGGATATCGCGTTGTCGAAAAAGATTTGCCAGGGTCACTGGACGTTCAGCGTTTAAGAGAAATGAATATTCCCCCAGGGCCTCATTATCAGCAGTTAAAAGAAGGGAAAGAAGTAGTATTAAAAGATGGGCGTCTAATCAATGGACAAGAGTTTGTAGGAGAACCTAAAAAAGGGAAGGTCATCACGGTTTTAGGAGATACAAGAAGGTGCACGCAAAGTGTTCAGCTTGCTATGCATGCGAATGTGTTAATCCATGAAGCTACGTTTGCAGCGGGAGACGAGGAGCTTGCTTACAACTATTTTCATTCTACTGCAAAAGAAGCCGCTGAAACTGCTAAAACAGCATCGGCCGAGCGTCTTATTTTATCTCATATCAGTTCGCGTTACCAAGGAGACGCAGTCAGCCAGTTAGCAGAAGGAGCAAAAGAAATTTTTCCGAATACCGATATAGCAGAAGACTTAAAAAGGTTTACGATTTCATAAAAAAAGACGAGGATATCCTCGTCTTTTTTTACCATCCGCGTTCGTACTGAACGGGTGCTGAAAGTGTTTCATTTAATTCTTTTGCCGCCGTGCGCGGGAAGTACGGATCGCGCAGAAGTTCGCGCGCAACAAAAATTAAATCAGCGCGTTCGCTTTGTAAAACCTCTTCAGCTTGTCGTCCAGTTGTAATTAATCCAACTGCGCCTGTATCAATATTTGCCTGCTGCTTAATTTTATCTGCAAACGGAACTTGATAGCCAGGGTATACGTTAATTGGAGCATGTACAAGAGCACCGGAACTAACGTCAATTAAGTCGACGCCTTGTTCTTTCATCCATTTTGCAAATACAACGTGATCATCGACTGTTAATCCGCCTTCTGTATAGTCAGAAGCAGAAACACGGACAAATAAAGGACCGTCCCACTCTGTTTTCACAGCGTCAATAATTTCCTTTAAGAAACGATAGCGGTTTTCTGCGCTGCCGCCATATTCGTCGCTGCGTTTATTGCTTAGCGGTGATAGGAATTGATGTACTAAATAACCGTGTGCCGCGTGAAGCTCGATAATATCAAATCCAGCTTCCTTTGAGCGTCGAGCGCTTTCTTTAAAGGCAGAAATCGTTTCATGAATTTGTTCTGTGGTCATTTCCACAGGTTTTTTACTTTTATCATCAAAAGCAATCGCAGAAGGAGCATAAATATCGCCTTCAACAGTTGCTTTACGTCCTGCGTGTGCAAGTTGAATGGCCGTTTTTGCACCGTTTTCTTTTAGCTGTGTCACAAGTTTTGTTAATCCATCTCTTTGCTCATCATTCCAAATCCCTAAGTCTTGAGCTGAAATACGACCTTGTGGGACGACAGCTGAGGCTTCAACCATAATGAGACCTACTTGTCCAACCGCGCGAGTTGTGTAGTGAACCATATGAAAGTCGGTTACTACTCCGTCTTCTTTTTCGCATGAATACATGCACATTGGTGACATTACAATTCGGTTTTTTAATGTTACGTCTTTCACTGTATAAGGTGAAAATAGTTTTGTTGTCATTCGGTTTAACCTCCAATTATTTCGATACTCTAAACAAAAGTTATTATATCACCGCATTGAAATATCTTTCACATAATCTGCTTATCCATTTTTAATCATAAAAAAACCTCTTTCTTTTTTTAGAAAGAGGTGAACCTTTACGAACGTTTACTCGAGATTTTTTCGTCAATCGTATCTCCTAAATATTTAGAGCGAATGGTAGCTTGTTCAATACACTGCATCATCGCTTCTTGGAAGTTATGAGAAATAAGCTGTTCGATTCCTGCTTCTGTTGTACCGCCAGGACTCATAACTTCTTTTCGAAGTACGGCCGGTGTTTTAGGTGACTGTTTCAGCATTTCTGCAGCACCGATAAGCGTTTGAAGAATTAGTTCATTTGACACTGACGTATCCAAGCCTTGTTTTTCAGCTGCTTTTTCCATTGCTTCTACTAGATAATAGACATACGCTGGGCCGCTTCCAGATAGTCCTGTTACAGCGTGAAGCTGCTCTTCATCTACAGTTGTAACCGTACCAATCGTTTCAAATAAAGCAGTAGTAACGTTCATATGCTCCGCTGTAGCAAACTTCCCGGGTGCAATGGCTGTAGCCGATAATCCAATAGAAGCAGATGTATTTGGCATAGCTCTTACAACCGTTACTTCTTGGTCAAACAAGTTTACAATTGTGGCAGTCGATACACCCGCTAAAACAGAGAGAACGAGGTGATGGGGACGAATATAGGACTTAATCGTATTGATGCTTTCGGCTACGTCTTTTGGTTTAATAGCAAGCACGACGATATCGCTTTTTTCTATTAACAAGGCATGATTACGCGTAATGTTAATTCCATAGGCGTTTCGAAGTTCGTGAAGTCTTTTATCATTGCTATGATTTGTTACGGTGATTTGATTGGGGCGAAGCTTTTTATCTGACAGCAGCCCTGAGATCATGGCTTCAGCCATTGATCCAGCTCCAATAAAGGCGATGTTTAAATCCGTTTTCATTAAAATTTCCTCCAGTCATTTGCTATCCAATGAAAACAGATACTGAAATTTCAGTATCTGTTAAAGGTTTGTGTTTGTGTATCTCTTCTTTATAAAATGCATAGTTATCTAAAGATATGAATAAAACTTCACTATATTTCTGTCATTATGCAATGAAAAAGAGAGGGATGTCAATGTAATTTTCAGAAAACGAAAGCAATTGTATAAATAAGGGGAAAAATCGTGTAAACTTAAAAGAAAATGCGATGGTAAAGGAGCAAAAATACAGATGAATGAGCAATTGTATAAAATTGTGCTGCCTACTCCTTTTGCGGTAGGAGATGTGAATGTTTTTGTTATAAAAGGTCAGACCGTTACGCTAATCGATGCTGGTATTAAAACGGAGGCAGCGTGGTCTGTATTTAAAGAAAAGCTTAATGAAATAGGATTAAAACCAGATGATATTAAACAAGTTGTCCTAACTCATCACCATCCTGATCACGTAGGAATGCTTGATTTTTTTGATAAAGATATCGCCATAGTCGGTCATGCGAAAAATCAGCCTTGGATCTCTCAGAATCCGGATTTTTTTGAGTGGTACGATGCGTTTTTTGAAGATCACTTTATGAAAGCGGGCGTAGATGAAAGATTTCGCCCCTATTTAAAACGTTTAAAAGCATCAATGAAGTATTCATGTCACCGTTCTCTTACGACTTCTGTGCAGGAAGGAGATTACATTCCGGGCCTAGAGAGTTGGAAAGTGCTTGAAGTGCCCGGTCATGCTCAAAGCCATATTGCATTATACAATGAAAAAACAGCGGTTATGATTGGAGGAGATTTGCTGTTAAAGCATATTTCATCTAATCCGCTTATTGAACCTCCTATGAAACCAAGCGGCGAGCGGCCTAAAACGCTTCTTCAATATAATCATTCGTTAAGACGTCTGCTTGACTTAGAGATAAGCTGTATCTATACAGGTCATGGAGATGAAGTATTACATGTCCGTGAACTTGTACAAGAGAGGTTACAAAAGCAAAGCGACCGAGCGGATAAAGTGCTTAGCATGATAAAAGAACGCCCTCAAACAGCGTTTGATATTTGCAAACAGCTATTTCCTACTATTTATGAAAAAGAACTAGGGCTAACTCTTTCTGAAACAATTGGTCAGCTCGATTTTTTAGAAGATGCAAATAAAATCAGTACACATGAAAAGGAAAGTACGCTTATTTATTCTGTGTGCTCTTAACTTACAAAAAAGGTGTGTTATATTTGAAATCCTCGTTAAAGAACCAACATGTCGTGATTACAGGCGCTTCAGGAGGTCTTGGAGAACATTTAGCTTATGAAGTGGCCAAAAGAGGGGGCTTCCCCGTTTTACTTGCACGTACAGAAGAAAAGCTGCAGCGAGTAGCTGAGCAAATTAATCAAAAGTATGGGATTACCTCTTACATATATAAAGCTGACGTAGCGAACGTAGAGGAAGTCAGAAGTGTTGTTCAGAAAATGATAAGTGAAATTAAGCGTGTTGATGTGCTGATTAATAATGCAGGCTTTGGTGTATTTGAAGAAGTGAAAGAAGCATCCATTTCGACAATTGCATCAATGTTTCAAGTCAATGTTATTGGATTAATTGCATGTACACAAGAAATTTTAGCTTATATGCTAAAAGAAAACAAAGGACATATTATTAACATTGCTTCTCAAGCAGGCAAACTGGCAACGCCTAAATCCAGTGGCTATTCAGCTTCTAAACATGCCGTGCTAGGGTTTACCAACAGCCTGCGAATGGAATTAGCAAAAACGGATATCTATGTAACCGCAGTGAATCCAGGTCCTATTCAAACCAACTTTTTTTCAATAGCGGATCAGTCAGGAAACTATGAAAAAAGTGTAGAAAAGTTTATGTTAACACCTCAATACGTAGCTGAAAAAACGGTCAATATTATTGGGAAACCAAAACGAGAAGTCAACTTGCCTAAGTGGATGAACATGGGTTCGAAGGTGTATCAGCTTGCCCCGGGGCTCGTAGAAAAATTGGCAGGGGATGCGTTTAATAGAAAATAACCTGTGCTTTAATCACAGGTTATCAATGTTTTCGTTAATGCTTTCGTTCAGTAAAGCTGTATTTCTATGAATCTACTGCTCGTCTAAAACTTTTGCAGCGCGCACACAAGAGTCGAATTTTCCTTTATGATTTCCGTCGCAAAAGGGCATCTTTTGCGACTGGCCACATCGGCATAGTGAAAATGTCGGCTTTGTTTCAAATTTATTGCCGTCTGCATCAATTAATTCAACGTCTCCAGTGACACGGAAAGAACCGTTATCCATTACTTTAATTTGTACTTTTGACATAGAAAAACCTCCTTTTTGTACACACCTATATGAAGCGCCAGAGTTTAATGAAAGCAAGATGTGTATTATACTCATTATATAAGCAATTTTCGTTTGTTTATACAATTAGTTTAAAAGGAGTTAAAGGAAAATGAATATTACCTTTACAGATAAAGCAATAACAAAAATACAAGAAAAGTACGGAAAAGATTCTTCACTATATTTAAAATTGAAATACGATACGGATGGATGCGGCTGTGTGGTGAGCGGTGTAACGACGCTATGGATTGTTGATGAAAAAGAGAGCGATGATGTGACCATCGAGACGAATTTTGTTCCCGTTCTTGTCGAAAAAACAAAGCAAGTATTTCTAGATGATAATATGACGGTTGACTACAATGAAAGTGCATATGCGTTTATGCTAAAATGTCCTTCTCAAATTTTAAATCCGCGCATGTCATTCATCGATAAAACAAAAGAAGCGCTTTAATGCGCTTCTTTTTGTATTTTTTCTAAAAATGATTCAATAACTTGTTCATATTCCCCTGGATTATCAGCATACGAGCGGGCATGAGTGCCTACAGGTGCCAAATACATCCGTTTTGCACCCATTTTTTTGGCATGCAGCTGCTCCGTCATTTTAGGAAGAATATAGTCATCTTCTTTACTATGGATAAACAGAACAGGATGTTTTATTTGATCTACGACTGAAATGGGGGATACGTCTTTAAATGAATAGCCTTCTCGCCATTTTAAAATAATATTGGCTGCTGGCATCACAAGCTGTTTGGGCAGATGGAAATCTTGTTTTAAGCGATAGGCAAGAAGTTCTTCCAAGTCTGAAAAAGGGCAGTCGACAATATAAAAATCAGCTCCGTCTTCCATTCCAGCATACAAAAGAGTGGTCGCAGCTCCCATAGACTCCCCGTGAATCCCAAGGGAAATAGTTGAACCGAATTGTTCTTTTACCCAGTGAACAACAGATTGAAGGTCCAGCTTTTCATAATAGCCGTAGCTCGTTGTTTTCCCTTCAGACTTGCCGTGACGGCGATGATCATAAAGAACGACGTTCCATCCAAGCTTCAGAAAAAGCCGAGCATATTTCATAGAATTCAGTGAATGAACTGTGACTCCATGCGAAAGAATCATAAATCGGTTGTGATCGTGTTGTTTAATAACGGTCCCAGCTATGTTATAGCCTAGAGAAGAAGGAAGTACAAATGCTTCTTTAGGAAGAGTGCTATAGACTTTCTCATCATAAAAGCCATCTTCCGTATCGCGGTCAATAATAACTTTGTCGGTCTTTTTACGGATGTACATCATTTGATTTGTAAAAAAGATGCCAAGAGCGGCAAATGCTCCGAGAACGCTTCCTACTAATAATAGCCATTTTTTCATGATTAGCGGCTCCTTTTGTTAATATAGCTATTAGTTATTATAGCATCGCTCTCATAAAAACCTAATTTTTAACGCTGTGCAAATAAAGAGTATTGCTTGCTTTCAATCGGTCTTGAAATGTAAGGAGCGATAAAATCGACCGCTTCGAGCAGCTTTTCTTCATTAATAGAAGTGGAAATACCCATTTCATGAAGCATAAAGACAAGATCTTCGGTAGCTACGTTTCCCGTTGCTCCCTTAGCAAATGGACATCCTCCTAGCCCGCCAGCGGATGAATCGAACCTGTTAATACCGGCTTGCAGAGCTGCATAGATATTTGCAATAGCCAATCCTCTCGTATCGTGAAAGTGCGCAGCAAGTAGCGTGTGGGAAAAACTTTGTTTTAATTTCGAGAAAAGTGAAAATACATCTTTAGGATTTGCCATGCCAATTGTATCGGCAACGCTTAGCTCATCTACTCCAGCTTCCACAAAGCTTTCGCAAAGGCTCAGCACGTCACGTTCATTTATTTTTCCTTCATATGGGCAATAAAAGGCGGTGGAAATGCAGGTGCGAATAAAACATTCTTGCTGCTTAAGCTGCTGAATGAGAGGAAGCAGCGTTTGGACAGCTTCTTCGGTGTTTTTGTTAATATTTTTTTGATTAAAAGTATCGCTTACGCCAATAAAAAGCGCAACCGAGCGGCAATCAGCTTGCAGTGCCTTTTCCAAGCCTTTTTGATTCGGCACCAGTACAATGTTTCGGCATGTATCAGGCTGGAATATAGGTGCGATAGTAGAAGCATCTTTCATTTGAGGAACCCATTTTGGAGAAACAAAGGATGTAATTTCGATTTCAGA
The DNA here is from genome assembly GCF_038006305.1 of Priestia sp. FSL R5-0597. Taxonomy (NCBI): domain Bacteria; kingdom Bacillati; phylum Bacillota; class Bacilli; order Caryophanales; family Bacillaceae; genus Priestia; species Priestia sp. FSL R5-0597. The sequence goes on along the minus strand of NZ_JBBOUZ010000001.1, from coordinate 4,211,246 downwards.
TAGTCCAGCTTCTTTTAATTTTTTGATAAAATTAATTTTTTTATCAGTTGGAACAAAATTTTTTTCATTTTGAAGTCCATCTCGTGGACCAACTTCTATAATTGTTACTTTTTCAGGAAATCCCATAAACCGCTCTCCTCCCACGATGTAAACGCTTACTAATATTTATTTTAATTCTAAAAAATTAAAATTCAATAAAAATTATAAATTTTTACAAAAAAAGAGGAATTTCGCAAGCGATGTCGAAATTAATACAAGTGACAGTTAATCACAGTAATCAAACAGTAAGGAGAGGTTTTCGACATGGGTCAAACAGAAGTAGTCATTGTAAGCGCTGTACGTACAGCAATCGGCAGCTTTGGGGGAAGCTTACAAAATGTATCCGCAACAACTTTAGGTGGTACTGTAATCAAAGAAGCTTTAAACAAAGCAGGGGTATCAGCAAACGAAGTAGATGAAGTTATTATGGGAAATGTCTTACAAGCAGGTTTAGGACAAAATCCAGCACGACAAGCAACTTTAGCAGCAGGGTTACCTGAAACTGTTTCAGCATTAACCATCAATAAAGTATGCGGATCAGGACTAAAAGCAGTACATCTCGCTACACAGGCGATTCTTGCTGGGGATGCTGATGTGATTGTTGCTGGTGGAATGGAAAACATGAGCCAAGCACCATACCTATTAAAAAATGCACGCAACGGGTTTAAAATGGGCGATCAAAAAGTAGTCGACAGCATGATCCAAGATGGATTATGGTGTGCATTTAACGACTACCATATGGGCGTTACAGCTGAAAACCTGTGTGATAAATATGAAATTACTCGCGACGAACAAGATGCATTTGCAGCTTCAAGTCAGCAAAAAGCAGAAGCAGCTATTCAATCTGGCCGTTTCGCAGATGAAATTGTGCCAGTAGAAGTGCCTGGAAGAAAAGGCCAAGTAACAATTTTTGAACAAGATGAGTTCCCACGCGCAGGCACAACGGCTGAAAGTCTAGGAAAGCTACGTCCAGCTTTCAAAAAAGACGGTTCAGTAACAGCTGGTAATGCATCTGGTATCAATGACGGTGCAGCTGCAGTAGTGGTAATGAGCCGTAAAAAAGCAGACGAGTTAGGCCTAACACCATTAGTGTCTATTAAAGCTAATGCAACTGCTGGAGTAGACCCAAGCATTATGGGAATCGGTCCTGTAAGCGCAGTGAAAAAGGCGCTTGAAAGAGCTGCTGTTTCATTAGAAGACGTTCAACTAGTAGAAGCAAACGAAGCATTCGCTGCACAGTCAATCGCTGTGGATCGTGAACTTCAATTTAACCATGATATTTTAAATGTAAACGGTGGAGCAATTGCGCTTGGACATCCTATTGGTGCAAGTGGTACACGTGTCCTGGTTTCACTTATTCATGAAATGCAAAAACGCGACGCAAAACTTGGTTTAGCAACGTTATGTATTGGCGGAGGCCAAGGTGTTGCAACAATCGTTGAACGTCCTTAATTTTTGATATAGCTTTAACAAACATTAAAGCTATATCACAACGCCACAGATTCCAAACATACTGCTTTGGAACTCGTGGCGTTTTTGTTTTTCTTTGAATTTTGTCTACTAATATAACTTTTTTGACAAAAAAATGATTAAATTATAATTTTTAGTTATATATATATTTAAAAAGAAATAAAAATCTTTTATAATAGATTAGAAAGCGTTTTCAAAAATAACGAAGGGGTGGTTATGTATGAAACAAGTACATACGTCGTTTAAAGAAGCGGTGAAAGATATTCACGACGGTGCTACGATGATGGTCGGTGGTTTTGGTTTATGTGGAATTCCGGAGAATTTGATTTTAGCGTTAGTTGAAACAGGGGTAAAAGATTTAACCGTAATTTCAAATAACTGCGGCGTAGACGACTGGGGACTTGGACTGCTTCTGAAAAACAAACAAATTAAAAAGATGATTGGCTCTTACGTGGGAGAAAATAAAGAGTTTGAAAGACAAGTATTGTCAGGAGAAATTGAAGTAGAATTGCTACCTCAAGGCACGCTAGCTGAAAAGATTCGCGCCGGCGGAGCGGGCATACCTGCATTTTATACACCAGCGGGAGTGGGAACACCCATTGCTGAAGGAAAAGAAGTTCGTGTGTTTGATGGGAAAGAATATTTACTAGAAGAGGCGTTAAAAGCTGATTTTAGTTTGGTTAGAGCTTGGAAAGCCGATCATATGGGGAATTTAGTGTATAACAAGACAGCGCGCAATTTCAGCCCAATGATTGCAGCAGCAGGAAAAGTGACGATAGCAGAAGTAGAGGAACTTCATCCAACAGGTTCACTTGATCCAAATATTATCCACACACCTAGTGTATATGTTCAATCGTTAATTATTGGTGAACAAGAAAAACGTATTGAGCGTTTAACCGTTCAAAAATAACAAAAGGGGAGAGATTTTTCATGATTGAAAACGGCGTGAACGTGAGAGAGCGAATTGCAAAACGTGCTGAAAAAGAAATTTTGGACGGATTTTATGTAAACCTTGGAATTGGTATTCCAACGCTTGTGGCTAATCATATCTCAGATAATAAAACGGTTGTGCTTCAGTCCGAAAACGGTCTGTTAGGCATTGGACCATATCCGAAAGAAGGAGAAGTAGATCCTGATTTAATTAATGCAGGCAAAGAAACCGTAACGGCGACAAAAGGGGCTTCTTACTTCGACAGTGCTGAATCGTTTGGCATGATTCGCGGAGGGCATATTAATATTGCGATTTTAGGAGGCATGGAAGTCTCAAAAACTGGTGACTTAGCTAACTGGATGATTCCTGGAAAAATGATTAAAGGAATGGGCGGTGCAATGGATTTAGTTCATGGAGCGCAGCGCATCATTGTTATTATGGAACATGTGACGAGAAAAGACCAACCTAAAATCTTAAATGAGTGCACCCTCCCTCTGACAGGAAAAGGGGTAGTAGATCGTATTATTACAGATCGAGCGGTCATTGACATTACGGCAGAAGGCCTAAAACTTGTCGAAGTAGCGAAAGGCTATACGGTAGAAGATATTCAACAGTCTACAGAGCCAACTTTAATCATTGATGAACATGTAAAACTAGATGCATTTTGATTTTTGGTAACAAAAGCAAGAATATGATACAATATCTCTCAATTAAAGTAGCGGGGGAATTGTGATGGCTAAAAAAAAGCAAAAACAATCAGCACAAAAACAAAATGATCAGCTTAGTATCAAAGATCAGCTAAATGATAGCTTATTAAAACAGCTTCAGGCTAAAAAACAGGCGCTTTCTTTAAAAGAAGAAGAGCAGAAAGAAACAGAACGTAAAGAAGCTGCTCGAATTCGAAAAGAAAAAGAAAAAAATAAATCGTTTGAAGAACTGTTAAATGAAAGTGATATGAACTGGTCCGAATTTAAAAAATAAAAGCGCCGATAAAGGCGCTTTTATTTTTTAACGATGAGCTTCATATTGATTTGCTTTAAAAATCGAGTGCAGTTTGTTAACTTCAGTAGGCTGTAGGGGGGAGGTCTCGACAGCCTTTACGTTTTCACGAAGCTGTGAAGAAGAGCTTGCTCCTGCTACAACTGAGGCTACCGTAGGATTAGCTAAACAGTATTGAAGTGCAGTTGAATTCAGAGAGTGATTTGGTCGTACGTGACGAAATGCTTCAATCGTTTTTGATAATTCCGTACCGCTATAGTCTAAGTATCCCTTACCTTCGAATGCAGCAAGCTTTTGCTCTCCTTTTTCGGTTAGCAGCCCTTTGGCTACTGGACCTCTGGCTACAACGCTAATGCCGTTATCGTGCAAAAGGGGAAGTGCACTTTCTTCAGGACGTCTGTCTAACAAGCTATATTGCATCATGACACTGACAATAGAAGAGTTTTGCACATACTCTCGAATCACATTCGGCCGGATAGATGAAATACCATAGTAGCGAATGACGCCTTCTTGTTTTAATTCTTCAAATGCTTCAATCGTTTCTTCAATATTGTCTTCAACAGTCCCTCCGTGCAGTTGATATAAATCGATGTAATCTGTTTGAAGCCGGCGCAGGCTTTCTTTTACTTCATCTTTTATGTAAGCTTTAGACGGATCCCACGTCCAGCTGTCTTTTGCATCATTCCAGCGATTTCCTACTTTTGTGGCTAAAACAATATCATGTCTGCGGTTTTTTAAAGCTTGTCCCACAAACTCCTCGTTTAAGCCAAAGTCATATAAATCTGCTGTATCAAAATAATTAATGCCATATTCCAGAGCTTCATCAATCATATTGACAGCGTGTTTCTGTTCCGTGCCAAGAGACATGCATCCTAAACCTAATGTACTGACCAGCAAATCTGAAGTACCTAAGCGTCTTTTTTCCATATATGCCACTCCTTATTTTTTACTTGTTTCTATCTATTGTAGCGCTATGATAGAGAGAAACTCAAATAAGAAGATTAAAAAACTGCAGCACAATTAGTGTCTGCAGTCTGCTTGTTGTTTGTAAGAATTAAAATTTTGAGAGATAGCGTTCGTCCACTCATCAACATACTGAAATTGTTCGCCGTATTCTTTTAACTTTTGCTTAATTTCCCATGCTTTACCGACTAAAATGATTTGCTTCTCGTGAACATAAACTTTCATTTTTTCTACCTCCCAAGATTCGTATGATAGAATATATGTAAGAGTCAAAAAAATAGAACGAGGTGGAGAAAATGGATCATTTAACAGAAAAAATGCGGTCTTCTGAAAAGCTGTTTGGAGGCAGAGTGATTGATTTGTACTTAGAAGAAGTAGAGCTTCCGAACGGAAAAACGAGTACAAGAGAAGTAGTTAAGCATCCTGGAGCTGTCGCTGTCATTGCGTTAACAAGCGATCATAAAATGGTTATGGTCAAACAGTATCGCAGACCGATGGATCGTATTTTAGTGGAAATTCCAGCCGGCAAGCTGGAAAAAGGAGAAGAGCCGATTGTAACGGCAAAACGTGAGTTAGAAGAAGAAACGGGCTATACAACAGATTCCCTTAGCCATATTATTTCTTTTTACACATCGCCAGGTTTTGCAGATGAGTTGGTTCACGTTTATTTAGCAGAAGATTTAAAAGTGATGACCACCAAAGCGGAATTGGACGAAGATGAATTTGTTGAAGTGATGGAAGTTACTGTAGATGAGGCCCTTACTCTTATTCAAAACAAAGAAATTTACGATGCAAAAACAGCATATGCTGTGCAGTACTTACAGTTAAAAAGCGGATTAGGAGAGTAAGAGAGTTTTTTCTTTTACATACGTACGGCAATCTAGCAATTTAGAGGTTTACATTGAAACGTCATTTGATGTGAGAAAAAACAGGCATGCGCGTATCTCTAGCTTAAAAAATGTGTGACAACCATATATTAGTTGAAGAAAAATCCGAACGATAAATAGAGATTCTTGATTTAGAATCAAATTCGTTCGGATTTTTTTTAAGTTGATGGTGAACGTAGCTTTCATTTATGTAGTTGGTTCTAGCGGTTGATTGGAGGTCAAGGCGAAGACTCCTGTGGGAAAAGCGGAATAGGTGAGACCCCGCAGGAGCGTACGCGACGAGGAGGCTCACCGGCCGCCCGCGGAAAGCGAAGCCTTGCATGAAAATCAACAGCGGTGTCACAAGCTATCCATACTATCTCATTTGTTCTTATTTAGATTAGATTAATTTCATTATGTCTTAATCTCTTTTTTATGTGATAGATTTAAAAGATTCTTGGCATAGTTTTTGTACTCTATCATACACTCTATTAAGCGATTAATAGGAGGAAGACGATGAGAAAAAAACAATTGCCATTATCGTATGCAAGACATTTTCAAGAAAACAGTTCTATTTATTTATTTGTAACCGTGCTGTTTTTAATGGGAATCATTTTTGGGGCTATTGTTGTAAATAGTTTGACGCTTGATCAAAAAGAAGACCTGTACTTCTATTTAAACCGGTTTTTCGGACAGGTAAAGAGTGGGGAAGTAGCAAGCAGCGTTGAAATGTTTCAGCAAAGTTTTTTTCACAATGTTAAATACTTAGGGCTCATTTGGATACTAGGAATTGCTATTATTGGTTTGCCTGTAGTGTTAATTCTGCTGTTTTTAAAAGGAATGGTGATTGGTTTTACCGTAGGCTTTTTAGTCAATCAAATGGGACTCTCTGGGTTTGCGCTATCTTTTGTATCTGTTATGCCGCAAAATATCTTTCTCATACCGGCATTTCTGATTCTGTCTGCAGCTTCAGTTGCCTTTTCTTTGAAGCTCGTGCGGCAGCAGTTTTTTAAAAAAGCAGCGGAGCCTATTTCTGCATCCTTTTTACGCTATAGCGGCACGATGATTGCAATGGTATGCTTGGTTGCCTGTGCAGCTACAGTTGAAGCTTATGTATCACCTACTTTAATGAAAAGTGTAATGGCTCTATTAAATAAGTAAGAATAAGTATTAAATAAAAAGAATTCTTTTTTCTTATTAAGAATAACTTTATTTTGACACCCTCGACACATCTGATATAATGGATTAGTGAATGGCGAGGGAGGGAATAATTATGGAAAGTCGAATTGAGCGAATTAAGCAGCAGTTGCACTCAGCTAGCTATAAATTGACACCTCAACGTGAGGCGACTGTAAGAGTACTTCTTGAACATGAAGAGGATCATTTAAGTGCCGAAGATGTATATCTCCTCGTCAAGGAAAAGTCTCCGGAAATTGGATTGGCAACTGTTTATCGTACGTTAGAATTGTTAACTGAACTTAAAATTGTTGATAAAATAAACTTTGGCGATGGCGTTTCTCGCTACGATTTAAGACAAGAAGGAGCCGCACACTTTCATCATCACCTTGTGTGTATGGAATGTGGATCTGTGGACGAAATTCAAGAAGATTTGCTTGAAGACGTTGAAGAAATTGTGGAAAAGCAATGGAATTTTAAAATTAAAGATCACCGCTTGACATTTCATGGCATTTGCCATCGCTGTCAGGATAAAGAAGACAAGCAGTAAAAGCCTTTTCCATAATGGAGAAGGTTTTTTGTTGTACATAAATAGAAAAAATAAAGAGGTTACAAGCTATATGGTTTTATAGAAAGAAAGGAAATGACAAGGAGAGAACTCAGCGTATAAAGGCAAGAAACATGTATAAAACCTGTCCCAATTGGCATATCTTCTAATAGAATCAAAAATTGGAGGAATTGTTTCATGAAATCATGGGCTGAAATGGTATATAATACATGTAAAGTATTTATCTTATTTACCGGGTTTACTCTTTTGTTTTATTTTGGAATGATATGGGTATCTCAAGAGTATCAAAATTATAAACGTTATGATGAGCCGTCGGGTTCAGCAGTTAAGGTCATGCAAGCAAGTGTGAACAAAGATCAGACGTGGCTGGAGCGTTTATTTATGTTTTATCAAAACGGGGAGTAGAGGCTATTGAATGATCAAATTCAAGATTTTATTCATTATTTAGTAGTAGAGCGGGGACTGGCGAAAAATACGATTGATTCGTATGAACGAGATTTAAAAAAGTATGCTCAATATTTAGAGCATGTAGAGCAGCTGAAATCATTTAATGAAGTAACAAGACTCCACATCGTTAATTTTCTGAAATATTTAAGTGATCAGCAAAAATCATCTAAAACGATTGCGAGACATGTAGCTTCAACTAGATCTTTTCATCAATTCTTACTAAGGGAAAAAGCAGCGGATACAGATCCATCCGTTCATATTGATACTCCGCAGCTTGAGCGCAAGCTGCCAAAAGTGCTAAATGCAGAGGAAGTAGAGGCGCTGTTAAATGTGTTTGATACTTCGACGCCTTTTGGCATACGAGACAAAGCGATGCTTGAATTGCTTTATGCTACTGGAATTCGTGTATCTGAACTCGTTAACTTAAATATTGATGATGCACATTTGACGATGGGATTTATTCGGTGTATCGGAAAAGGGAATAAAGAAAGAATTGTCCCCATCGGAAGGTTGGCAACAGAGGCGATTGAAGAGTACTTACAGCATGGCCGGAGTATTTTAACAAAGCAAAAGGAACAGGACAAAGCACTTTTTGTTAATCATCATGGAAGGCGCTTGACAAGGCAGGGGTTTTGGAAAATATTAAAAAAGTTAGCTTCTGAAGCAAAAATTGAAAAAGAATTAACTCCACATACGTTACGGCATTCGTTTGCTACTCATTTGTTAGAGAACGGCGCGGATTTGAGAGCTGTTCAAGAAATGCTCGGGCATGCGGATATTTCGACCACTCAAATTTATACACATGTCACAAAAGCGCGTTTAAAAGATGTATACAATCAGTTTCACCCGCGAGCGTAGGAAGATCCCAATGTCCAGTAAGTTCATAGACATTGGTTTTTTTGATTGAAAACACTTTCATTCCTGTGTACAAAAAAATAAAAAGCGTCTATACTAATAGAGAGGTCAGACTTCTGACCAATAAGAGAAGATGGTTAAATTATTTCCAAACGGGAATTTTATAGAGAATAAATAAATTGATATTTGGAGGGAATAAAATGGCGCATACATATAAACGCGTATTTTTAGTTGTCATGGATTCAGTAGGTATCGGTGAATCACCGGATGCTGAAAAATACAATGATAAAGGTGCCGATACGTTTGGTCATATTGCAGAACACTGCAACGGTCTTCATATGCCTAATATGGCTAAGCTTGGTCTAAGCAATATCCGTGAAATTAAAGGAATTGATAAAGCCGAAAAACCGTTGGCTTATTATACAAAAATGCAGGAAGCTTCTGCCGGAAAAGATACAATGACAGGTCATTGGGAAATTATGGGTCTTAATATTGATACGCCTTTTAATGTGTTTCCAGACGGATTTCCAGAAGAGCTGATTTCACAATTAGAAGAAAAAACAGGCCGTAAAATTATTGGAAACAAACCAGCATCTGGTACAGAAATTTTAGATGAGCTAGGAAAACAGCATATGGAAACAGGTGACTTAATCGTCTATACATCAGCGGATTCTGTTTTGCAAATTGCTGCTCATGAAGAAATTGTTCCAATTGATGAATTGTACAAAATTTGTGAGATTGCTCGTGAATTAACGCTTGATGATCCATATATGATTGGACGTGTTATCGCTCGCCCGTTTTTAGGTGAACCAGGTAACTTCACTCGTACATCCAATCGTCATGACTATGCATTAAAGCCTTTTGGACGTACAGTAATGAATGAATTAAAAGACAATGACATCGATGTTATTGCTATCGGTAAAATTTCTGATATTTACGACGGAGAAGGGGTCACAAAATCTCTTCGTACCAAGTCGAATATGGACGGCATGGATAAGCTAGTTGATACATTAAACATGGACTTCACAGGCTTAAGCTTCTTAAATTTAGTTGATTTTGATGCTCTCTATGGCCATCGCCGCGATCCACAAGGATATGGGCAAGCGCTTGAAGAATATGATGCACGCTTGGAAGAAGTATTTGATTTATTAAAAGAAGATGATTTATTGATTATTACAGCGGATCATGGAAATGACCCTGTTCATCATGGGACAGACCATACGCGTGAATACGTGCCGCTTCTTGTGTACAATAAAGGCATGAAAGAAGGAAAAGAACTTTCTATTCGTCAAACGTTTGCGGATATTGGCGCAACGGTAGCAGAAAATTTTGGCGTAGCAATGCCTAAGCATGGAAAAAGTTTTTTACAAGAGCTGAATTAAGCAGGGGGAATGGAGTATGAAAAAAGAATATATTGAAAAAGCAGCAGCATATATTAAAAATCAATCAGCTGTTACACCAACCATTGGGCTTATTTTAGGTTCTGGGCTAGGGGTATTAGCTGACGAAATTGAAGGCGCGGTAAAAATTCCGTACAACGACATTCCTGAGTTCCCGGTTTCAACAGTTGAAGGTCACGCAGGTCAATTAGTAATAGGTACTATTCATGACGTACCGGTTGTAGCTATGCAAGGACGTTTTCACTTTTATGAAGGGTACGCCCTTGATAAAGTAACATTTCCAGTGCGCGTAATGAAAGAAATCGGTGTAGAAACGTTGATTGTAACGAATGCAGCAGGCGGAGTAAACGAATCCTTTAATCCAGGAGACTTAATGATTATTTCTGATCATATTAATAACTTTGGAACGAACCCTTTGATTGGACCTAATGACTCTGATTTTGGCGTAAGATTCCCGGATATGTCAACTGCTTACTGCAAGGACCTTCGTCAATTAGCGAAGAAAGTAGGAGCTGATTTAAATATCGCCTTACAAGAAGGTGTATATGTAGGAAATACAGGTCCAACATATGAAACGCCTGCTGAAGTACGAATGCTTCGCATTATCGGGGGAGACGCGGTCGGTATGTCTACAGTACCAGAAGTTATTGTAGCACGCCATGCAGGTATGAAAGTACTGGGTATTTCTTGTATTTCTAATATGGCAGCTGGTATTTTAGATCAGCCGTTAAATCATGAAGAAGTGATTGAAACGACTGAAAAAGTAAAACAGCAGTTTTTATCGCTTGTAAAAGAAGTAGTAAAGCAACTTCCAGCTGATCAAAAATAAGAAGAAAATATGACTTCAAGCATCGAGAATTTCTCGATGCTTTTTTTATTTCGTTTAGTATAAATCGATTATACCTTGGAAAAAATAGGTTGTATAAAGAATGGAGGTTTGTGGAGATGAAGCGAACTATTGTAAAGTTACTCGTTGTCATATTTTTATTTCCACTTATGACGCAACCTGTTTTAGCCGCAGAAAAAAAGAGTTCTGAGCTTGCTGACAGTGCTAGGTCAGCTATTTTAATTGAACGGGATACAGGAAAAATTCTATACGAAAAAAATAGTAATCAAGAACTTCCCCCTGCCAGTATGACTAAAATTATGACAATGATTTTAATTATGGAGGCTTTGGATAAAGGGAAAATTACCTTAAAAGATAAAGTGCGAGCAAGTGAATATGCCGCTTCAATGGGAGGCTCACAAATCTTTTTAGAGCCCGGAGAAGAAATGACGGTAAATGATTTGCTAAAAGGGATTGCGATAGGTTCTGGTAACGATGCTTCTATGGCAATGGCTGAATATTTAGCTGGATCAGAAGAAAAATTTGTAGCAAAGATGAACCAAAAAGCGAAAGAGCTTGGTTTGACTCATACAAAATTTCAAAATCCGACAGGCCTGCCTGTAGAAAATCACTATAGTACAGCTCATGATATGGCCATGATGGGCAGAGAGCTACTAAAGTATGAAAAAATTATTAACTATACAAGTAAATACGAAGCTTATTTACGCACGGATACAGATAAGAAGTTTTGGTTAGTAAATACGAATCGTTTAGTGAAGTTTTATCCCGGGGTTGATGGACTCAAAACGGGATTTACAGGTCAAGCTAAGTATTGCCTGACAGCTACCGCTAAAAAGGGAAATATGCGTGTGTTAGCGGTTGTATTCGGTGCAAGCACGCCAAAAGATCGCAATAATCAAGTAACCAAAATGTTAGACTACGCATTCAGTCAATATACAACGAAGCCTTTATACAAAAAAGGAGACGTTATTGCCAAGATAGATGTAAACAAGGGTAGTGAAGATCAGGTAACAGCCGTTACGTCAGAGCCTATTTCTGTTTTATTGAAAAAAGGAAATGCAGCCAAAGATGTTAAAACAGAAGTGAAAATGAACGAGAAGTTAAATGCGCCTATTCAAAAAGGCGACAAAATTGGAACGTTGACCATTAAGAAGGATAACAAAGTAATGAGTTCTTCACCGCTTCTTGCAAAAGAAGATATCGATGCTGCTTCTTGGTGGAAGCTATTTAAACGTACGTTCTCTATTTTCTCTCAAACATCTTAAACAGCTAAATGTGACGAAATAGAACTAGTTTTGTCGGTGAGAAGGATTCTATTCTGTTGGCAGCGAAAGATTGACTATAAGATTTCCGAGGAGGTTTGTATAGTGAGTCTTTCAATTGAACTGGAATTCAAACAAGATGTCTTGTTGGTTCGATTAACAGGAGAATTAGATCATCATACGGCAGAAGAGCTAAGAAGCAAAATCACCCAAGCGATAGAGAAGGAATCTATCAGCCATTTGATTTTAAATCTACAGCATTTAACCTTTATGGACAGCTCTGGCTTGGGGGTTATTTTAGGGAGATACAAACAAGTTCATAATAACGGTGGGGAAATGGTTGTATGCGCTATTTCTCCCGCTGTAGAACGTTTGTTTAATATGTCAGGCTTATTTAAAATTATTCGTTTTGAACCTAATGAAGAAAACGCGCTTCAAAAATTGGGGGTGGCATAATGAAAAATCAAATGAACCTCCAATTTTCCGCGCTTAGTCAAAATGAATCGTTTGCCCGTGTCACGGTAGCATCATTTATTACACAGTTAGATCCAACAATGGATGAGTTAACAGAAATTAAAACAGTCGTATCTGAAGCAGTAACAAATGCTATTATTCACGGCTACGAAAGCAATCCGGATGGTGTGGTATATATTTCTGTGACGCTTCATGAAGACGGTGTAGTGGAGCTGATGATTCGTGATGAAGGAATTGGTATCGATAACGTGGATGAAGCAAAGCAGCCTTTATACACAACGAAACCAGATCTAGAACGCTCTGGAATGGGTTTCACCATAATGGAAAACTTTATGGACGAAATTCGAGTAGAGTCTACTGTATTAGAAGGTACGACCTTATATTTAAAAAAGCACTTAACAAATAGTAAAGCGCTATGTAATTAAGGAGACTTGCCAATGGATGTGGAGGTCAAAAAAAATAAAAACGAACCGTATTTAAAGGATCATGAAGTTAAAGACCTCATCAAGCGCAGTCAGCAAGGTGATCAAATTGCACGAGATACAATCGTCCAAAAAAATATGCGGCTCGTTTGGTCGGTTGTTCAACGTTTTATTAACCGTGGTTATGAGCCCGATGATTTATTTCAAATTGGATGTATAGGACTATTAAAGTCCGTTGATAAATTTGACCTATCGTATGATGTTAAATTTTCAACATATGCTGTTCCGATGATTATTGGTGAAATTCAGCGGTTTATTCGTGATGATGGCACGGTAAAGGTTAGCCGTTCTCTGAAAGAAATGAGCAATAAAATACGTAAAGCAAAAGATGAGCTTTCCAAATTGCTTGGACGCGTCCCTACAGTCGCTGAGGTTGCAGAACATTTGGATCTCACTCCTGAAGAAGTAGTGCTGGCTCAAGAAGCTAATCGTGCTCCTTCGTCTATTCACGAGACCGTCTATGAAAATGATGGAGATCCAATTACCCTTCTTGACCAAATTGCTGATCATACGGAAGCGAAGTGGTTTGATAAAATTGCATTAAAAGAAGCAATTGAAGAACTTGATGAGCGTGAAAAGCTCATTGTCTATTTGAGGTATTACAAAGATCAAACTCAGTCCGAAGTGGCCGCAAGGCTGGGAATTTCTCAGGTTCAGGTATCGAGGCTTGAGAAGAAAATCTTAAAACAAATGAAGCTGCATATGAATGACACGTAATACTTAAGAAGCAATCCGTTTTGCTATTCAAAGAAGAATAGTGAAACGGATTGCTTTTTTTATTTGGTAATTAATGGTCTGTTCAGAAACGTGAATTAGAAAATTTAAGAAAATCCATACTACACGTACAGGGAGATAATGAATCGTAAGGTGTGATATGAATGGAAAACGTTCTTTATCTTAAAATGAGGCATCGTATTCAAGTAAAACCTGATGAAGCTGTAAATATTGGACAATTAGCAATGGTTATAGCAGGAGATTCTGTTCAAAAGCAAATTGAAAAGCTAATTGTCTATCAAGTAAGTATGAGTGATCGAAATATTATCATTGTTGATTTAATGAAGGTAATTGAAAAAGTTGCCTCTCAGTATCCGCACTTAGACATTCAGACGATTGGACCCGCTCAAACAATTGTAGAGGTCGTGTATAAAAAGAGACAATATTCCTTTTTGTTTTTTCTAGCTGTTTGGTTTCTTCTCTTCATCGGAGCTGCTTTAGCAATTATGAACTTTCACGAAGATGTGAGTATGAGACAAGTACATCAAAAATTGTTCTATATGCTGACCGGTCTGAGAGATAAGCAGCCTTTGCTGATTCAAGTACCTTACTCTATCGGTTTAGGGTTGGGAATGATTCTGTTTTTTAACCACGTCTTTAGAAAACGAATTAATGAAGAGCCTAGTCCTCTCGAAGTCGAAATGTTTAATTACCAGCAAGACTTAGATCAATACGTCATTATGCACGAGAATAAAGAAAGTATGAAAAAAATTGATGATCATTAACATTGTGATGACCATTGTAATTGGACTTGCGGGAGGATTGGCTGCAGGTGCTGGATTTGTAGCATTTTTAACGGTGCTGGGCATTATTCCGCGTTTGATGCAGCTGACCAAAACCATGAAATACATTCAAGCATATGAGTGGGGAGTCGTAGGTGGTGCCGTTACAGGCGGTTGGTGCAGTCTTCATCAATACACGTGGCAGTTTCCTGCGGTGCTTATTATGATCATAGGTCTAACGAGCGGTATTTTTATTGGGATGCTGGCAGCAGCGTTAACAGAAGTGCTTAATGTATTGCCGACGTTAACGAAACGAATAGGAATGGAAGGCAAGCTTATTTTATTGTTAATGGCCATTGTACTAGGCAAAGTATGCGGGTCATTATTTCATTGGATTTATTTTGTTAATCAATAAGAAAAGGATGTATGTAACATGGCAAATAATCAAAAATTAAAAGATAACTATCAAGAAAGCATTAAACCATTTCAGCCTAAACCTTCATATGTGGCAAATTGCCTAAAGGCCTTTTTGGTAGGGGGAATCATTTGTACATTAGGACAGGCAATTCAAAATTTCTATATTGCATTTTTTGACTTTAATGAAAAAAATGCAGGTAATCCTACCGTCGCAACCCTTATTTTAATATCTGCGCTCTTAACCGGGTTTGGGATATATGATCGTATTGGTCAATTCGCAGGTGCAGGTTCAGCCGTTCCTGTTACGGGTTTTGCCAATTCCATGACGAGTGCAGCGCTTGAACATCGAAGTGAAGGAATTGTTCTCGGCGTTGCGACCAACATGTTCAAGCTGGCTGGAAACGTCATTGTATTTGGAACGGTTTCGGCTTACGTTGTAGGAATCATTCGCTACCTTTTTAAAACTTATTTGCTATGAAAAGAGGGGGATTATGAGAAAAACTGGAAAGCAAACGTGGGTTTATGAAAATCCTATTTACATTAATGCTACAGGAACAGCAGTAGGGCCAAAAGAAGCAGATGGACCGTTGGGAGAAACATTTGATATTACACATAAAGATTTGCACTGTGAAGAAGACAACTGGGAGTTAGCTGAAAGAAGACTGATGACGGAGTCCATTGACTCCTGCTTGCAAAAAATAAATTTATCCTATGAAGACATTGATTTGTTTTTGGCTGGAGATTTATTAAATCAAAACGTAACGGCTAATTTTGTAGCTCGACATAACCAAATTCCATTTCTATGCATGTTTGGCGCTTGCTCCACATCAATGGAAACGCTGGCAACAGGGGCAGCTCTTGTGGATGCGGGATTTGCTAATCGTGTTATTGCATCAGCGAGCAGTCATAACGCAACCGCTGAGCGCCAATTTCGAAATCCTACCGAGTACGGAGGACAAAAACCAGATACGGCAACGGCAACTATTACGGGAGCAGGGGCAGCGCTAGTCTCGAAAGAAAAAGGTATTGTGCGTCTCACGTCTGCAACGGTTGGGCGTGTAATGGATTATGGGATTAAAAACGCAAACGATATGGGTTCTGCTATGGCACCAGCTGCTGCAGATACCATTCAAAGGCATTTGGAAGACTTAAACGTCGCGCCAAGCGAGTATGATCTTATTTTAACAGGAGATTTATCTGGTGTAGGCAGTCCAATTTTAAAACAGCTGCTCAAGGACGAAGGCTACGATATATCAACCAATCATAATGATTGCGGATTGATGGTATATCGCCCCGACCAAAATGTATTTGCAGGAGGAAGCGGCTGCGGCTGCTCGGCTATTGTCACGTATGGTCATATTTTAAATGAATTAAAATCGGGAAACTTAAAGAAAGTGTTTATGGTGGCAACAGGAGCTCTTTTAAGTCCAACGATGATTCAGCAAAAAGAGTCAATTCCAACAATTGCTCATGGCGTCGTCTTAGAACATATTGGGGAGGGGGATGATCAATGGAGTATGTAATAGCTTTTGCTGTAGGAGGAATCATTTGCGTTATTGGGCAGCTGCTGCTGGATCTTGCTAAACTTACTCCAGCGCATGTTATGAGTTCGTTTGTAGTTGCGGGAGCGATTTTAGATGGATTTGGTCTTTATGATAAGTTGATTGAATTTGCTGGCGCCGGAGCGACGGTTCCAATTACAAGCTTTGGTCATTCCTTGCTGCACGGAGCGATGAAGCAAGCAGATGACCATGGATTTATCGGGATTGGGATTGGGATTTTTGAACTTACCTCCGCTGGAATTTCAGCAGCTATTTTATTTGCTTTTATTATCGCGTTAATCTTTAAACCGAAAGGATAAAAGATTATGAAAAAAAGAAGGATCATTATTGTAACCGATGGCGATGAATATGCGCGCAAAGCAATTGAGCATGTAGCTAAATCCGTTGGTGGCAGGTGCATTTCGAGGTCATATGGAAACCCTACTACGTTAACAGGTAGTCAAACGGTAGATTTAATTCTTCAAGCACCATATGATCCCGTCTTTGTGATGTTCGACGATAGCGGTTTCTTAGAGGAAGGACCTGGGGAAATTGCTTTGCTGCATGTAGCAAAGCATCCTCAAGTAGAAGTTCTTGGAGTGATTGCCGTTGCATCACGTACTCATCAAAGCGAATGGACAAGAGTGGACGTGACCATTGATCGTTTTGGGGAAATATCGCATTACGGCGTGGATAAAAGCGGAATTCAAGAGTTAGAAGTCGGACGAATTAATGGAGATACAGTTTACTGCTTGGATCAGCTCGATATTCCCTTAGTTGTAGGAATAGGAGATATCGGCAAAATGGCTAGGATGGATGATGTCAAACTGGGATGTCCTATTACTGAAAAAGCAGCAAGACTTATTTTAGAAAGGAGCGGTTCGTTTGGGTAAGCTAGCAGAGAAGAAAACAGCTATTTTTTCAAAAGTGCAAAAAAACGATCAGTGGTTCAAGGAAAACGCTAGTATGAACACAAGCTTTGATGTGGGCGTACGTAAACTGCTTATTTTGGATCGAGAAGTTCATATTTACTACGTAACGGGGCTGTGTGATAGTTCATTTATTATTGAAATTGCAAAAGTACTCATTCAAATTAATGATAATGAAGTTGAACGAGCAAAGTTAAAGGATATTGTTGAAAACCGTCTTATTCATCAGCAAGTCAAGCCTTTAAAGACGCTGGATGATGGAATGGTATCGGTTTTATCAGGACTGCTATTCGTTTTAATTGACGGTGAAGAAGTTGGCTTTGAAGTCGATGTGCGTACATATCCTGGCAGATCCCCTGAAGAAGCGGATACAGAGAAAGTGATTCGCGGAGCAAGAGATGGATACACTGAAAACATCATTATCAATACAGCGTTAACAAGAAGACGAATTCGTGACGGAAGATTTCGTTTTGAAATTATGAAGGTAGGCGAACGATCAAAACTGGACGTAGCGATTGGGTACATAAATGGCGTAGCTGATCCAGGGCTGGTTAAACTGATAAAAGATGAACTGGAAGCAATTGATATAGATGGTTTGCCGATGGCTGACAAATCAATTGAAGAGTTCTTAGTCAAACAAGGAATTAATCCTTTTCCAATGGTACGCTATACAGAACGACCGGACACAGCAGCAGCTCATGTGCTAGAAGGGCATGTGATCATTATTACCGATACGTCTCCAAGCGTTATTATTACGCCAACTACGCTGTTTCATCACGTGCAGCATGCGGAAGAATACAGGCAGTCTCCTTCTGTAGGAACGTTTATCCGCTGGATACGTTTTTTAGGAATTCTTGCTTCTCTTTTCTTATTACCGCTATGGCTATTATTTGTACTTGAACCAGATCTGCTGCCGGCAAAATTGCAATTTATTGGGCCAAACGAAGAAACAAATATTCCAACTGTTGTTCAAATTTTCTTAGCTGATTTTGGGATTGAGTTTCTGAGGATGGCGGCGATTCATACGCCGACACCGCTTGCCACGGCGATGGGCTTGATTGCAGCCGCGCTTATTGGGCAAATTGCTATTGATGTAGGTCTTTTTGTTCCGGAGGTTATTTTGTATGTGGCTATTGCAGCAATTGGTTCATTCGCGACGCCAAGCTATGAGTTAGCGGTAGCAAATAAAATGCTGCGATTGTTTCTGTTAATTTTCGTGGCGGCCTTTCATACTCCAGGGTTTCTTATTGCGACAACGTGTATCATTCTCTACATGGCGCGACTAAAATCATTAAATACGCCTTATTTGTGGCCGTTTCTTCCATTTAATCCGCAGGCTTTGTGGCAGATTCTCATCCGCACACCGGTTCCTGGAGCGAATCCGCGACCTAGTATTGTGCATCCGCAGGATAAAGACCGCCAGCCTGCAAAACCTTAAACAAAATATGTGGTTGAAACCTGTATGAAGATGTGATAGATTTGTTTTAAATATGGAAAATAATAAATATTTAGACAGTTAGCAGCGAATTGCCGTTAACTGTCTTTTTTACACTATACACAGGAACGGGGTCTAAACATGTTTTTACACGGAACAAGTCGCATAAATAAGCAGGGGCATCTGGAAATTGGTGGAGTTGATACGGTTGAATTAGCATCAAATTTTGGGACACCCCTTTACGTATATGACGTGGCTTTAATTCGGCAGCGTGCTAGAGGATTTAAAGAAACATTTGAAAAGCATGGGGTAAAAGCACAGGTCGCTTATGCAAGCAAAGCTTTTTCGACAATTGCAATGGTCCAAGTCGTTCATGAAGAAGGTCTTTCGTTAGACGTTGTTTCGGGGGGAGAACTGTATACGGCTTTAGCAGCTGACTTTCCAAAAGAACGGATTCATTTTCACGGAAACAATAAAAGCCGAGCAGAACTAGAAATGGCCGTCAAAGAAGATGTAGGATGCATTGTAGTTGATAATTTTTATGAAATTGCATTGCTTGAGGAAATAACGGAACAGTATCAAAAAAAGATGCCTGTTCTTCTCAGATTAACGCCTGGAATTGAAGCTCATACACATGATTATATCTTGACAGGGCAAGAAGACTCGAAGTTTGGATTTGATCTTCAAAACGGTCAAGCAGACGAAGCTGTGCATCTTGTGCAAAATAGCAAGGGGCTAGAACTTTTAGGCATTCACTGTCATATAGGATCGCAAATTTTTGAAACAACGGGATTTATTATGGCGACTCAAAAGCTTTTTGCAAAAATGAAAGAGTGGAAACAACGTATAAAATTTGTTCCGCAGGTATTAAATTTAGGCGGGGGTTTTGGCATTCGTTATACGGAAGAAGATCAGCCTATCCCTGTTTCTCAGTATGTGGAAGTTATTATAGAAGAGGTCAAAAAGCAGTCCAAACAGTTAGAAGTAGAAATTCCTGAAATTTGGATTGAGCCCGGGCGCTCTCTTGTAGGAGATGCTGGAACGACCCTGTATTCAATCGGTTCTCGTAAACACGTACCGAATGTACGTGAATATGTAGCGATTGATGGAGGCATGAACGACAATATTCGTCCCGCACTGTATCAAGCGAAATATGAAGCGGTCATTGCCAATCGAATGAATGATGAGAGTGATGAGCTCGTATCCATCGCAGGTAAGTGCTGCGAATCGGGGGATATGCTGATGTGGGATGTACATCTTCCAAAAGCAAACCCAGATGATTTATTAGCGATGTTTTGTACAGGCGCATACGGTTATTCTATGGCAAGTCACTATAACCGTTTGCCAAAGCCAGCTGTCGTGTTCGTAGAAGATGGAGAAGCACAGCTAGTCGTAAAACGCGAAACGTATGAAGACATTGTAAAAAATGACGTGAAATACAAAGTGACGGTAAAAAAGTAACGAGTGATTAACGTAAAAAAAGAGCCTCTTGTTCAAGAGGCTCTTTTTTATGAGAATAACGATTTAATAGCATCAATAATATCAACAAAGAATTGTTTTAATTTATCAAGAAATGATTGGCCTTCTTCTGACTGAAGAAATGTTGTTACTTTTTCCTTTGTCGCAGAAAGCTGGTCTTTTACTTGGTTCCAATCGATGTTCATATCTTTTAACCGATTGAAAAAGTCAACCAGTGTATTAAGCTCTGAATCTGTTAATTTAATACCTAAATCATCAGCCACGCGCTGAATTAACGTGCGTAAATCGTCCTTTGTTTGAGGATTTTCTTTAGCAATTTCTTCTTTAATCGTTGCCATAAACTGCGCTGCTTTTTCTTTACCGATTTTTTCACCAAGTTCAGATGTTTGGACCATCTCTTCGTTGGCTGCTTTTTTTACTTCTTCTGGGATTTTTTGATCTGTTTGAACTTCATATGCTTTCATAATACCTGTTAAAGCGGCTGTACCAGATACTTCAAATGGAGCAGTAATCTGGATTTTTGCATCTTTAACGCCGGCGGTCATTAAAGCATTAATATACATGTCATCTGTAATACCATTAATATTTTGAGTTGATACGCTTAAACCAGAATCTTTTGAGCCAAGGGTAATACTAGAAGATGAAATAGCACGAGATCCAATAGTAGCCTTTGGAATAAAGTCACCTAAGTATTCATGCTCTTCTTGGTTTGTCACGGTTACTGTTTGAGCATTGCTTGGTGCATCAAGGTCATTTAATACCTGTTGCTTCTGAGAGCTGGTTAAGTCCTGACCTAATGTAATAATCACATCGCCCGGAGCAGCATCTGCAAAACTTTTTAAGGGTGCGGTTAGGAATAGAAGAAGACCTAATGTCACCATCATTGCTTTTATCGTTAATTTCAAACCTTTTTCCTCCTTTAATCCCATACTTGCCCTATTATAATACGGGCAGGTCTGAAGTAACAGAGTCAATTCATCATTTTCCCATAAATCAGTCTAGAGGCGTAGATTTCTATATAAAATGAAATCTATGTATCTCCATCACTGTATTAGACGGATGATACTATAAAAAGTTTCATCTCACAACTACTATTTTTTATTTAGAGCCCTACGATAAGAAAGTGAAAAAGTGCATTCATTGAATTCATGAGCTTGTTTGTAGTAGAATAGAGTGAGTTTATAAATGTAAGTGTTCTGCCTCTAGGTGGCATTTACAACTTTTACGTTTTGCCGCTTTGACGGGGAAGATAGAGCCTGTAGCGGTACTAATACATATATTGGAGGTCATTTATATGAAAAAAGCAAGTATTTTAATGGAAAATGGTGAAAAAATTCTAATCGATTTATTTCCGAACGAAGCACCAGGAACAGTAGAAAACTTTGAAAAGTTAGCTAATGAAGGATTCTACAACGGCGTAACGTTCCACCGCGTTATCCCTGGATTTGTTTCTCAAGGAGGAGACCCAACTGGTACAGGTGCTGGCGGCCCTGGCTATTCAATTAAATGTGAAACAGAAGGAAACCCTCACAAACACGAAGCGGGTTCTCTATCAATGGCGCATGCTGGTAAAGACACAGGCGGCAGTCAGTTCTTTCTTGTTCATGAGCCACAGCCTCATTTGAACGGTGTTCACACTGTATTTGGAAAAGTAACAGAAGGACTTGATACAGTGTTGAAAATGAAAAATGGCGACGTAATGAAAGAAGTAAAAGTCTGGGAAGAATAAGAGTATACTGCTATAAATGGATATCAGCTAATAAAACGTCATAACAACCTTTTACAGGGGGTTACGGCGTTTTTTCTTCGCGCAACAGCTCAAAAAGCGTAATAGATTAGGTTTCTCATACACGCGTGACATATGACAAGCTTTTGTGTAATATTGCTATTTACTTATAAATTTTGTATGATAAAAGCAGTAAAAAACGCAGCGCATTAATTTGTAGGAAAGTTTGAGGACGAGGGAGAATCGTATGCTTATTCGCTATAAACGAAACTATGAAAAAATTGCCATGGGTCTTCTATCGTTTGTACCTACGGAAAAAGATTTAAAAAAACTTCAACAAACGATGAAAGAATATGAGCAAAACGAACATTGGCAGCTGTATCTTTGGAAGCAAGAAGAAGATATTATTGGAATTGTTGGCATTTCCATGCTCGATAAAAGTTTGATTGAGGTTCAACACGTCAGTGTAAACCCTTCACACCGCCAACAGGGCATTGGCAAAAAAATGATTAAAGCTCTTAAAGAAATGTATACGACTGCACAAATTAAGCCGAGTGAAATCATCGCTCCTTTTTATGAAAAGTGTCAGGCGGATGAATAAAGAAAAGCATGATTAGTTGAGGTGCGAAAGCGTCTTTCACATCCTAGTCATCATAAAACAACAGGTAGCTTCTAGCTACCTGTTGTTTTGTTTTGCCAATAAGTTCGCTTGTCTTTCCGCAATCACATCTGAACGATCTCGCGTGCTGTGACGATGAACAATCGCATCATTTTGCAGATTAGAAGCTGATAACCAGACAAGCTGTTTATCAGTGCTTCTTTGTTTGCAAGCTCGTAATAATGCTGGATCTTCAATAGGTAAGTTAATGCTTTTATATGGCTGATAGGTATCGATTAAAGCTAATTGTTTGCGAAGAAGTTTAAGCAGTGAAGGATAATTAAGTCCAAGCTGTGCAATATTTTCTTCTTCCTTCGTTAAAATTGCCAGCGCCTTTTGCATCGTTCTTTTGGCTCCCGCGAAATTTTGACGTCGATGATGATAGAGTGAAACAGCAATTTGAATAAGGCCAACCCAAATAATATTGCGGTGTCCTCTTTCGTCTTTTTTCCAGTGTTCTTCTAGCAGTTCATGGCATTCAAAGTAATCCCGGTCGCCATGAAAATGAACTAAATAATCAATATAGGCTTGTGAATACAATCTTGTTCCCTCCTGGTAAGACTCTATATGTAGTGTATCACAAAAATTAGCTATTCATCAGCGCTGTGCCTTTAAAGAGACAAACGTGCTCAAGGTATGGCGAACACGTTTGTTTTTATTCAATATGTGTGGTTAGAAGCGTAAGCAAGAACAACCAACAATAATTAATAAAATAAACAGTACAACAATTAAAGCGAAACCGCTACCGTATCCACAAGATTTTTCACCCATGCGAGTTCCTCCTTCAGCCATTTGAAAATGTTATTACCTTGACATCATATGTATGTTTAAACTTTTTGTATGGGCAAATGACCTATTTTTACGTTAATTTGTATTGGACATGTGTCTATAATCCTCTATACTAATGATAGTAACGTTATATAAAGTAGCAGAAATGATAAGCAATTGAAAAGTGTTGGTGAGATAAAAGTGGAGTACAGTGTAAAAGTAGATGCGTTTGAAGGACCTTTAGATCTTCTTCTGCATTTGATTAACCGATTTGAAATTGATATTTACGATATCCCAGTAGCGACAATTACTGAGCAATATATGATGTTTATACATACAATGAATGAGCTTCAGCTAGACGTTGCCAGTGAGTATCTAGTCATGGCAGCAACTTTGCTTCAAATTAAAAGTAAAATGCTTCTGCCTACGTATGAAGAAGATATGGATGAAATTGAAATGGTCGATGAAGAAGATCCCCGTGAAGAATTGATGCAGCGCTTAATTGAATATCGAAAGTTTAAAGAAGCGGCAGTAGAGCTTCAAAAGCTGGAAGAAGACCAAAGTCATGTGTATACAAAACCTCCAAGTAATGTGCAAATAAATGCAGAAGAACGTACGCAGCCTCAGGACGAAGGGTTGGATATATCACTGTATGATATGCTAAGTGCTTTTCAAAAGTTAATGAAACGAAAGCAAAACAAAAAGCCTATGCAGACGAAAATAGCAAGACAAGATATTCCAATTGACAAGCGCATGAGTGAAATTGTGAATGAATTAAAAGCCTTTAAAGGGAAAAAAAGTTTTTATCAGCTGTTTCCTTATCAAGAGCGTGATCATATTGTTGTAACGTTTTTAGCTGTGCTGGAATTAATGAAAGAAAATGAAATCGTTGTGGAACAGCAGCACAATCTAGACGAGCTTTATGTATCGTATCGAGAAAGGAATGAAGAGGAATGACAACGAATAATTTACAGGCTATTATTGAGAGCTTACTTTTTGTTTCTGGTGATGAAGGTCTGTCTATTAGCCGGTTAGCTGAGATTATAGAAAAGCCTCATGAAGACATTCAAGGTGCTTTGGAAAGCTTAGAGCAAGAGTGTAAGTTCAGAGGAGTTACACTTGTTGAAATAGGCGGGGCCTATCAGCTTGTTACAAAAAAAGAGCATGCACCATATATTGAGAAGCTCGTAGAAGCTCCTGCTAATCAATCATTGTCACAAGCAGCGCTTGAAACGTTAGCTATTGTAGCGTATAAGCAGCCAATTACAAGAGCTGAAATCGAAGAGATTCGCGGAGTGAAAACGGAAAGACCTCTTCAAACTTTAATTGGAAAGGTTCTGTTAAAAGAAGTGGGACGAGCGGAAGGCGCAGGGCGTGCCATCTTATACGGAACGACAAAAGAATTTTTAGGCTATTTTGGGCTTAAAAGTATCGAAGAGCTGCCGCCGCTTCCAGAAGATTTGTTACAAGAAGGAACCGATCAAGAGGCAGATTTATTTTTTCAATCGTTTCAAGAAATGAAGTGAAACCGTAAAAGAACATAGAGTTTTTCTATGTTCTTTTTTGTATGGACAAATCTTTTCATTCATAACCAAAAAAGACGAGCATAAACTTGTACAAACAGGTAGAGGGACGGGGATGACATGAAAAGAAGCAAAAAAAGTATCATCTATCTATTTATTGTATTGCTATGTCTCAGCGGTTGGCCTTCCGTATCATCTGCAGCAGGGAGTGTAAGTGCTCATAGTGCTATTTTGATGGAACAGAAGTCAGGAAGAGTGTTATACGCTAAAAATGCAGATCAAGTTAGCCGAATTGCTAGCATCACAAAAATTATGACAGCAATACTGGCGATTGAATCTGGCAAAATAAATAAAAAAGTTACCGTTAGCCACAACGCAGTTGGCGTTGAAGGTTCTTCTGTGTATTTAGTTGAAGGTGAAAAAATAAAATTAAAAGATTTAGTGTATGGCTTGATGCTTCGCTCAGGTAATGATGCTGCTGTAGCTATCGCAGAAGCCGTTGGAGGAAGCGAAGATGGATTTGTTTATTTGATGAATAAAAAAGCAGAAGAAATTGGCATGACGAATACAACATTTCAAAATCCGCATGGATTAGACGATCATGAAAATCATCGCTCAACAGCGCACGATATGGCTCTGCTTATGCGCTATGCAATGAATAATAAAATTTTCAAAGAGATTTCAGGAACAAAAGTCTATCGAATGAAGCACCCTGAAGAGAAATGGGATCGAGTGTGGAAAAACAAAAATAAACTGCTGACAACACTATATGCATACTGTACTGGCGGAAAAACAGGATATACAAAATTAGCAAAACGAACGCTTGTGACAACTGCTACAAAAGATGGAATGGATTTAATCGCCGTAACGATTAATGCGCCAGATGATTGGAACGATCACATTTCCATGTATGAAAATGCATTTGATAAATATGATATGACCAGTTTAGCTGCAAAAGGCGAATTGGCAGATATAAAAGATTCTTTCTATAAAGATCAGTTGTATATTAAACGAAATGTCGTCTATCCTCTTACAAAGAAAGAACAGAGCTCTGTAGAAGTGAAAACAACGTTAATTCAGCCTAAAAAGCAGTGGGAAGAAACAGGGAAAGTTCCTAATGTTGTAGGGAAGCTCGATATTTATAGAAGTGGAGAAACGATTGACAGTGTTCCTATTTATTTCGAAAAGCAGGCCGAGCAGCAAGAAGGTTTCTTTAATCGAGTGAAGCGATTAATGTTTATTCAGTCTGGAGCCAAAACAGATGGTTAATATTATTTGGATGCTGCTGACCATTATCGGAATTGTTTTTGCAATTATAAATGGGAAAATTGGTGATGTAAACAAAGCAATTTTTCAAGGAGCAGGCGAAGCGGTGACCATCAGCATTGGATTAATCAGCGTGCTGGTCTTTTGGTTAGGTATGATGAATATTGCTCAAAGTGCAGGGCTTCTCGACAAGTTAGCGAAACTATTTCGACCCATTATTACTAGACTTTTCCCTGATGTTCCAAAAGATCATCCGGCCTTAGGATACATATTGTCCAATATGATGGCGAATATGTTTGGGCTGGGAAATGCGGCAACTCCTCTTGGTATTAAAGCGATGGAGCAGCTTAAAAAACTGAACGGCGACAGAGACGAAGCAAGCCGTTCTATGATCACACTTTTAGCACTTAACACAACCAGTTTAACGCTTATACCGACCACAGTTATTGCCATTCGAATTACGTATAACTCGGCTAATCCTACTGAAATTGTGGGTACTACGCTTTTAGCAACTGTTGTAGCTACGATAGGAGCTATCATCATCGATCGCTTCTTTTATTATCGACGTACGCGAAAAGGAGGAAAACGAAAATGACGATGCTTAATCAAGTATCATTGATGTTTATTCCTCTTATCGTAGGCTGTATTTTACTTTATGGAACCTACAAAAAAATTCCTACGTATGAAAAGTTTGTAGAGGGAGGGAAAGACGGATTACAAATTGCTTTTTCCATCATTCCTTACTTAGTCGGCATGTTAGTGAGCATCTCTATTTTTCGAGCTTCAGGAGCCCTTGATTTTTTCTTATCTGTTTTAAAACCTATGCTGCAAGCAGTCGGCGTTCCGGCTGAAATTGTACCTTTAGCTCTTATTAAACCGATATCTGGAACGGCTGCCCTTGGTATCACAACGGATCTAATTTCTACATATGGACCTGATTCTTTTATCGGTCGTTTGGCATCGACCATGCAGGGAAGTACAGATACCACGTTTTATATTTTAACGGTTTATTTCGGAGCGGTTGGCATTAAAAAAATGGGAGATGCGCTGAAGGTTGGTTTACTGGCGGATTTGGTAGGGATTATTGCCTCAGTTGTGATCGTAATCCTTGTATTTGGCCGGTAAGAAATCGAAAATTCTACCTCTGTGTGGCAAATAGACTTGTGTATTACTTCGTAAACAAGTAAGATGTTACAAGAGGTGAAGTGTTAATGGAACGATTACAAAAAGTGATTGCTCACGCAGGTGTAGCATCAAGACGTAAAGCTGAAGAATTAATCGGCCAAGGCCGAGTGAAAGTAAATGGAAAAGTTGTAAAAGAATTGGGCACGAAAGTAGGTCCTAACGATAAAATTGAAGTAGACGAAGTGCCGGTAGAAAGCGAAGCGCCCGTTTATTTTATGCTATACAAACCAAGAGGCGTGATTTCAGCTGCTAACGACGACAAAGGAAGAAAAACAGTCGTTGACTTCTTTCCGCATGTAGAAGAAAGAATTTACCCGATTGGACGTCTGGACTATGATACGTCGGGTTTACTTCTTTTAACAAATGATGGTGAATTTGCTAATCAGCTAATGCACCCGAAATTTGAAGTGGATAAAGTGTATGTGGCTAAAATTAAAGGAATCCCAAGTCGTGAAAGCATCAGACAGCTGCAGCGCGGAGTGATGCTTGAAGACGGAAAAACAGCACCAGCTCGTGCAAAAGTTCTTTCCATTGATAAAAGCAAGCAGACGGCGATCGTAGAACTGACGATTCACGAAGGGAAAAATCGTCAAGTACGTCGCATGTTCGATGCAATCGGACATTCTGTATTAAAGTTAAAACGTGAGCGCTACGGACCTTTAGACTTACGCGGATTAAATGCAGGAGAAGCACGCGAGCTTACGGCTCATGAAGTCAAACAATTATATTCAATGTCTCAAACAGGTAAGTAATTTTCACTTACCTGTTTTTTTTATGAAAAATGTCGTGAATTAGAAAATCAAGCAAGGTTTTTTGAAAAAATGTCGAACTTGTAGAATGAGAGGAAGACTTCACAGAAACGTCGAAATATTATCGGAAAGCCACTACCAAAAAAATGATATAATGGTAGAAAAAAAGCGTATTGAAAGCGGTTAAAAGGAGTTCGTGCTATGAAAAAAAAGCGCTTGATTATTCGAACAGTTATATTAGCAGTTTTACTGTGCGCGGTTGGATATACCCTTTATGCTCAATTTTTTGCTGATAAACAAAAGGTATCGGTAGGAGATGAGGCACCTGACTTTATATTAAGAGATATTAATGGAGAAACTCATCAGCTATCAGATTACAAAGGCAAAGGAGTTTTTTTGAATTTTTGGGGAACATGGTGCAAGCCCTGTAAACAAGAGATGCCGGCGATGGAAAAGCAGTATGCAGCATATAAAAAGCAAGGCGTTGAAATTTTAGCTGTTAACGTTGCAGAAACGAATATAGCGGTAGAGCAGTTTGCTAAACAGTATGGGCTATCTTTTCCAATTTTGATGGATAAAGATTCACAAGTGTTGGGTGCGTACGGGATAGATCCTCTTCCGACTACGTTTTTAATTGATAAAAACGGAAAGATTGTAGACAGCTTTATTGGCGGATTAGAAGAATCTAAAATAAAAGAATATATGGAAGAAATTAAACCATAGGGAGTGTTGACAATGAAACACGTAAAATGTGAATGTGGACACGTTAACCCGCATGGTACGATTTTGTGTGAAGCCTGTGGTAAACCAATTGCAGAAGAAACAACTGAAAAATTAGTAGATATGCGTTATGAAGGAAGCGCAAGGCGATCGCAAACGTACAATAAAACAGTTATCGATAAAATATGGAATTTTTTCTCTTCTGTAAAGGTAGGCATTTGGATCATTATTGTGACGCTTGTTGCGTCTGCAGTCGGAACCATTTATCCTCAAGAAGCTTACATACCTCCTAATGTGACAGCAGGTGAGTATTACCAAAAGGAATATGGATGGACAGGAGAGCTTTATTATAAGTTAGGTTTTCATCATCTCTATGAATCGTGGTGGTACTTGCTTTTAATTGCTGCTTTAGGAATGTCGTTAGTCATTTGCAGTTTAGATCGAGTAGTGCCTTTGTACCGAGCTCTAAAAAAGCAGAGTGTAACAAAACATCCAAACTTCTTAAAGAGACAGCGTTTATACAGCACTTCATCATCGTGGACGGATCAAGATTATGAACATGTAAAAAGCATGCTGAAAAAAAGAAGATACTCTATTCGCGAAGAAAAGGGCAATCTGCTGGCTGAAAAAGGACGCTTCTCAAGATGGGGTCCATACGTTAATCATATCGGTCTCATTATCTTTTTACTAGGTGCTATGCTTAGATTTGTACCAGGTATGTATATAGATGAAGTTCTTTGGATCCGTGAAGGTGAAACAAAAGTTATTCCTGGGACGAACGGAGAGTATTTTTTGAAAAACCATCGTTTTACTGTGGAAACGTATGATAAAGATAGCGAAAGCGCCGTGTTTCAAGAAGCAATTGATCGTGCAGGGAATAATAAAGTAGCCAAAAAATATGAAGCGGATGTTAGTCTGTATAAGCGCGAAGGAAAGCTTATACCGGGAGCAGATCCAAAGCTAAAGAAAATAAAAGATTCAGAGATTCGTGTGAATCAGCCGCTTAAGTTTGAAGGATATGCCATGTACCAAGTGGACTTCAAGTTAAATGAGTTTAGCTCTATGTCTTTCCATTTAACAGATAAAAATGCAAATAAAAACGTTGGTTCACTTACAGTAGATTTACATAATCCAAAAGCAACATATGATTTAAAAAACGGATATAAAGTCAAGCTCATGAGCTACTTTCCAGACTTTTTCTTTGATGATGAAGGAAACCCAAATACAAAAACAAGAGTGCCTAACAACCCGGCTTTTGTATTTAAAATGATTACGCCTCAGCATAAAAAAGGCGAAGTTGCTTTTGTTGGAATTAGAGAGAACTTGGAACCGCTAGGAAATAACGATTATAAAATGACCTTTGCTGGTGTGGAAACGAAAAATGTAACGGGATTAACCGTTCGCAGAGACTATACGCTTTGGTTTTTAGGGATTGGCGGAGCCATCTTTATGATTGGTGTGATTCAAGGGATGTATTGGAATCATCGCCGCATGTGGATTCAAAAAGTCAATAATGAGATATGGTTGGCCGCACATACAAATAAAAACTGGTATGGTCTTAAAAAAGAATTAAATGGTTTATTAGAATCCATATCCCTCACACAGCTGAAGGACCAAAATGATAAAGAAACAAAATAGGAGGAAAAAGCATGGATTACGCGAGTATAAGTAGTAATTTACTGTATGTGGCGTTTATTGCTTATTTAGTTGCAACCTTTTTTTTCGGAGGAGCTATTCGAGATAAGCGAGCAGCTCAAAAGAAAACAAAGTGGGCAACGTTTGGAATTGCGGTTACCATCATCGGTTTTATTGCACAGATTGGCTATTTCATTACAAGGTGGATTGCATCAGGCCACGCTCCTGTTAGTAATTTATTTGAATTTACGACGTTTTTTGGCATGATGCTTGTTGGCGCATTTATTGTTATTTACTTTATTTATCGTCTTAGCATGCTTGGACTTTTTGCCTTGCCGGTGGCTCTTTTAATCATTGCTTATGCAAGCATGTTTCCAACTGAAATTACGCCGCTGATACCAGCTCTCCAGACGAATTGGCTGCATATTCACGTTACAACGGCAGCTACGGGTGAAGCCGTGCTTTCCATTAGCTTTGTTGCAGGATTGATTTATTTAATCAAAACAATTGATCAATCCAAGCGAAATAAAAAAGCATTTTGGCTGGAATTCATCCTGTATACGCTTATTAGTACGCTTGGGTTTGTAGCGGTGACGCTGGCTTTTAATGTGGCTCACTACGAGTCATCATTTAATTGGGTTAATAAAAGTGGCGAACAAGAGCAAGTCGTATATCATATGGTTCCGCTAGTGGGGCCTCATCAAAGTGAGTGGACAGACGGGAACGACATACAGCCGCTTGTTGATATGCCGGCTATTATCAATGCTAAAAAATTAAATACGGTTATTTGGTCGTTAGCCGGTGGGTTTGTCTTATATTGGCTGATTCGTCTTATTTTACGGAAGCGAATTGGAGCCGCGCTGCAGCCGCTTGTGAAGCAGGTAAACAGCGACTTGCTTGATGAAGTAAGCTACAGAGCAGTGGCGATTGGATTTCCTATTTTTACATTAGGAGCACTTATTTTCGCTATGATTTGGGCTCAGATGGCCTGGACGCGCTTTTGGGGATGGGACCCCAAAGAGGTGTGGGCGCTGATCACCTTTTTATTTTATGCCGCTTTTCTTCATCTTCGGCTGTCTAAAGGATGGCACGGTGAAAAATCAGCTTGGCTGGCAGTTGGCGGGTTTGCCATCATCATGTTCAACTTAGTGGCCGTGAACCTAGTTATTGCAGGTTTACATTCATATGCGTAACCTTTAAAAATAGAATAGAGGCTGAAATAAAGATATTTTAGTTGAAGAAGATCCGAACGATGAGTTGAGATTCTTGATGGAGAATCACATTTGTTCGGATTTTTTATTTGCATGGTGAACGGAGGCTTCATATATGTAGTTGCTTCTAGCTCCTGTATTTTATTTGTCCATCTGTAGATTGGATGGATTTCGATATGTCTCAACCTCTTTTTTGAGGAAAAAAGCTATTTTTCATAAAGGTGTTCACGAATTGTCACATTGTTTGGGTAACATAAGTAGAACTCGCCGGTTTTTTTTTGTACACTAAGACTAGGAGGTTGAAAATACATGCAAAACGAACAAAGATTACTGCTAGTAGACGATGAAGATCGCATTAGACGATTGTTAAAAATGTACTTAGAAAAAGAAGGATACATCATTGAAGAAGCAGCCGACGGGCATGAAGCAATCGAAAAAGCGTTACACATAGATTATGATTTGATTGTATTAGATTTAATGATGCCTGGCATAGACGGTATTGAGGTCTGTAAACAAATTCGCGAGAAAAAAGCAACTCCTATTATCATGCTTACAGCTAAAGGTGAAGAAGTAAACAGAGTCCAAGGGTTTGAAGTAGGTACAGATGATTACATCGTTAAGCCGTTTAGCCCAAGAGAAGTGGTTCTTCGCGTAAAAGCACTGCTTCGACGTTCTTCTCAAGCAACGTTTATTCAGCCAGAAACGAGCGTGAAAAACCTTATTGTCTTTGATCACTTAACCATTGATAATGATGCACATCGCGTTACAGCAGACGGAAAAGAAGTTAACTTAACTCCAAAAGAATATGAATTATTATGCTACCTTGCAAAAACGCCAGATAAAGTATACGACAGAGAGCAGCTGCTGCGTGAAGTGTGGCATTATGATTTCTTTGGAGATCTTCGTACGGTAGATACGCACGTCAAGCGTTTGCGTGAAAAGTTAAATCGCGTATCGTCACAAGCGGCGAAAATGATCGTAACCGTTTGGGGAGTAGGGTATAAATTTGAGGTTGAAAATAACTGATGTTTTGGAGAAGTGTAGTTGGTAAACTATGGTTTACTATCCTATTGCTCGTTACGCTTGTTTTATTTATTTTGACCATTTTACTGCTTCAGTTTTTTGAAAATTATCATGTTGTAGACGCAGAAAACCGTTTAACTAAAACGGCTGCTAAAATCTCTACCATTGTGCAGGAAACAGAGGATGAAAAGCTAGGACTATCCATTGCTCGTGAACTTGCAGATCAAGCAAGTGTAGTTATTGTTCAAGATAAAGATTTCTATTGGCATTCCACACATCCTGATAAAGAAAATAAGAAAGCTATTTCGGCCATTGTTAAACAAAACGATCAGCTAAATCAAGTGGTTGAAAAAGGCAAAGTAATACGGGAAAAAATGTACATGACCACAAAGAAAGACACGAGTGATGAGCCTTTAATGTTTGTTGTCGGTGTACCTTTAATGAAAGATAATAAACCGACAGGCGGCGTTTATCTGTATCAATCTCTTTCTGAAATTGAAGAGCCCGCTCAATATACGACTAAGTTCATTTTATTGGCTGCAGGTATTGCTATTATTTTAACTACTATCTTTGCTTTTTTCTTATCCACTCGAATTACAGCACCTCTTAGAAAAATGAGGCAGGCGGCATTTGAAGTAACAAAAGGGAACTTTGATACAAAAGTACCTATTTTAACTCACGATGAAATTGGAGAGTTAGCGATTGCTTTTAATCAAATGGGCAGGCAGTTAAAGTTTAATCTCAATGCGCTCAATCAGGAAAAAGAACAGCTTTCAAGTATTTTAAGCAGTATGGCAGACGGTGTTATTACGTTTAGTAGAGACGGATCGATTTTAATTACCAATCCCCCAGCGGAGCATTTTCTTCAGACTTGGTATTACGAGCAGGATGTGAACAACCAGCAGGTGCCTGAGCTTCCAGCAAACGTCGTGCATTTGTTTCAAACGGTAGTAGAGACTGAAACGGAGCGAAGTGCAGAGTTGAAAATTCAAGGGAAAACGTGGGTCATTTTAATGTCACCGCTCTATAATCAAACGAAAATCCGCGGTGCTGTAGCTGTACTGCGAGACATGTCTGAAGAGCGTAAACTTGATAAATCGAGAAAAGATTTTATTGCAAACGTGTCTCATGAATTGCGTACACCTATTTCTATGCTTCAAGGTTATAGTGAAGCTATTATTGACGATATTGCAAGTACGGATGAAGAAAAGAAAGAAATTGCACAGGTGATTTATGATGAATCACTCCGTATGGGCCGGCTTGTAAATGAACTTTTAGATTTAGCGCGAATGGAAGCGGGACATGTGCAGCTTCACTTAGAATCTGTAGCAATGGTTGAATTTACAGAACGTGTTTTGCGCAAGTTTCAAGGGTTAGCTAAAGAAAAACATATTAAACTGTCTCTTAATGGAAAAATAGAAGATGAATTTGAAGCGATGATTGATTCAGACCGTATGGAACAAGTGCTGACAAACTTAATTGATAATGCCATTCGTCATACGGATGACTACGGAGAAGTAAAGCTGCATCTTGATAAAAGTCAATCCGAAATCCATCTTTCTGTTCAAGATACGGGAGCAGGGATTCCAAAAGAAGATCTTCCGTTTGTATTTGAGCGATTTTATAAAGCTGATAAAGCCAGAACGAGAGGAAAGTCAGGAACTGGTCTTGGGCTTGCGATCGCTAAAAATATCGTGGAGGCACATCAAGGGATTATTGCGGTTGAAAGTGAATTAAATGAAGGAACAACTTTCTTTATCAAACTGCCAAAGTAAACACATGCTAAATAACAGTTTGTCTTCGGCTGAAATAATAAGAATAGCAAAGAGATGTGATTCATTGGAGAATCACATCTCTTTATTTTTTCTATAAACAAGTCTAAAAGAGAAGGAATTGGCATATAGTATGTTTTGTGTGCAATGATCTACATAGGAGGTTCTTTCTTCATGATTGACGTGTTAAGAAGAATATTGGTTGTATTAGTGATGGGATTGTGTATAGGTCTTTTATTTTTGGGCGGACAAATGGTAAAGGCAGAAGAGAAGCAGTGGGAGTGGCCGGTTGAAGGAGTCTTAACTGATATATTTGGTTCTCGTCACGCCAAACACTTTGGAATCGATATAGCAGCACCTGTTGGTACACAGGTGTATGCTGTTGCAAAAGGAGTGGTGAGCCGCTCTTATTATTCAAATACATACGGGCAAGTTGTTTTTATCAAACAAACGAATGGATACGAAACGGTCTATGCTCATCTAGAGAAACGACTTGTTGCAGAAGGAAATTCTGTAGCCGCAGGTCAAAACATTGGATGGGTTGGCAATACAGGACGATCTTCAGGTGCACATTTGCATTTTGAAGTTCATCAAGGAAGTTGGAATCCGGATAAAACCAATGCGGTAAACCCACTCGCCAAATTGGACAAGCAAAAACTATCGGCATACGTAAAAAACGATTTAGCTGCCACGGTTTTTCAGCAGTTACATCAGGCTTCTGATAACTGTATTCTTATCCATCAAGGAGATACATTATCTGAACTTGCGGCCAAATATGAAGTCGATGTGGAGCAGCTAAGAAAGTGGAATCATTTAAAGAACACCGCTTTAAATGCAGGACAAGTGTTAAAAATAAGTCCATAAAAAAAGAGCCGCTAAGGCTCTTTTTTCAATGTCACAACTCAATGCGCTGTATGGTCACAATTTCGCTTGTTTGTTTTA
Source organism: Priestia sp. FSL R5-0597 (assembly GCF_038006305.1). Lineage (NCBI taxonomy): Bacteria > Bacillati > Bacillota > Bacilli > Caryophanales > Bacillaceae > Priestia > Priestia sp. FSL R5-0597. Next base: position 4,175,992 of record NZ_JBBOUZ010000001.1, on the reverse strand, counting down.
ATGAAGTGATGACAGAATCATCTAAAAGTTTATCAAACGTGAGCATCATAATGGCTTCTCCGCCTTTTTGCTTACGGCCCACTTGCATGGTAGCAATGTTAATACGTAAATCTCCAAGTACTTTCCCTACATTTCCAATAACTCCGGGCTGATCACTGTGACGGATATAAAGAAGATGTCCTTCTGGATAAAAATCAATATCAAACGAATCAATATTAACAATTCGAGGTCCATATCCTGCTATATAAGTGCCCGTAATGGTAAATGTACGCTGTTCGCCTGTTACTGTAACGTCAATTATATTAGAATATCCTTGCGTATCTTCCGATGTTTTTTCACCAAATGTAATTCCTCGTTCTTTGGCAATCATAGAAGCATTGACTTCGTTAACAGGTGAGTCAATACGATGGGTTAAAAAGCCTGATAACAAGCTCCGTGTAATATAAGTGGTTTCTAAATCCGTCACTGTACCTCCGTAGGAGATCGAGATATGCTGAACGGGTTCTCGCATGCATTGAGATAAAATAGCTCCCATTTGTTTAGTAAGGCTCGTAAACGGCTGAATTTTTTCAAAAACTTCTTTAGAAAGCGTTGGTAAATTAATGGATGAACTTACAGGATTACCTTCTAGAAAACGCAGAACGTCATGTGCCACGTCTTCAGCAACGTTAAGCTGGGCTTCTTTTGTAGAAGCTCCTAAATGGGGAGTTGTAATAACTTGATCAAAATGTAACAAAGGGTTATCAATCGGCGGTTCAACTTCAAATACGTCAATAGCTGCACCTTGAACATGGCCAATTTCTAAATAATGAACTAAGGCTTTTTCATCAATGATCCCGCCGCGTGCGCAGTTTAATAAAAATACACCCTTCTTTGTTTTGGCTAATGTTTCATGATTGAGCAATCCCTTGGTTTCTTTCGTAAGCGGAGTGTGTACGGTAATTACATCCGCTGCTGCTAGTAATTCATCCAGGGATAATAATTCTACGCCTAGCTTTTCAGCTCGGGAAGAGGTTAAAAAAGGATCGTAAACGTGAACGCTCATATTGAAGGCTTTTGCGCGTTTAGCAAGCTCTGAGCCAATTCGTCCAAATCCGATAATGCCCAGGTGTTTGCGATTAAGCTCTGTTCCAACAAATGCTGAGCGGTTCCATTCGCGCGCTTTGACTGAAGCATTTCCTTGGGGGATATGCCGAAACAAGCTAGCCATCATAGCAAATGTATGTTCCGCCGTTGAAATGGTATTTCCGTTCGGCGCGTTAATAACGACAACCCCTCGTTTGGTTGAGGCTTCAATATCAATATTATCGACACCTACTCCAGCGCGAGCAACAATTTTTAAATTCGGCATTTTTGCCAGCAAATCCTCTGTAACCGTCGTAGCACTCCGTACTAAAAGCGCATCGTACGTATGCAAATCATTCTCAACTTCTTCAACTTTTTTTCGCGTAAGATTCACATGAGGAGCTTCAAGTAGTGGAGCAAGACCTTCATTGCTAATTGAATCAGCTACTAATACGTTATACATGACGTGAACATCTCCCTTGAATTTTACTATCATCAAATATTTGATAATTTACCATGTTAAAAAAATTCTGTCAATTATATTTTTTAAACTTTACAATTAGTTATCAAATACACAATTGTAAACGTAAAATTGAAACTATAAATATGTCATAATGCTGTTGGTTATGCACTTATTTCCTTATTTTACATATAAAACAGTAATGAAGTTTATAAAAGACATCAATTTAATAGGAATTAAAAAAACTTCTTTATTTACTTTTAATTCGAGATAACATATAATAAATTCATAATTAAATATTGGTCTATCTTCGGGGCAGGGTGAAATTCCCGACCGGCGGTAAAAAAACAAATTGTTTTGAGCCCGCGAGCTTATATGTAATACATACGAGCAGATTTGGTGAAATTCCAAAGCCGACAGTACAGTCTGGATGGGAGAAGGTGGAGGTTCAGCGTTCAAAACCTAATGTGATGAACGTTTATTAAATATGCCTGCCATGTCTCCTCTCAACGAATCATTTGTTGGGAGGTTTTTGCGTGGGGATATGAAGTTGAACCTTTCTTCTTTGAAGAGTGGATCACAAAGAAGGAGAGAGGCAAGATGCAACAAAGTAAGAAAACTCAAAAGCTGGTTATACTAGGAATGTTAAGCAGTATTGCTTACATTTTAATGATGATTAATTTTCCGATTCCTGGATTACCTCCGTTTTTAACAATTGATTTTAGCGAAATTCCTGCACTCGTAGCAGCACTTCTATTTGGACCTATGGCTGCTGTTATAGTAGAAGGAATAAAAAATTTATTGAATTATTTAATTCAAGGAAGTGCTACAGGGGTTCCGGTTGGTCAAGTGGCGAACTTTGTAGCTGGTTTACTGTTCGTTCTTCCTGTATCATATATGTTCCGTCGATTTAAAACAGCTAAAGGCGTAACGATAGGTTTGGTTACGGGTACGGTTGTAATGACGGTACTCATGGCTGTCTTAAATTATTATGTCTTTTTACCAGCGTATACAATCTTCTTACAATCGCCAGAAATGTCTAGTGAACAAGCGCGTCAATATATCGTTGCAGGTATTTTGCCGTTTAACTTAATAAAAGGAGCAGCAACAGGGGTTATTTTTGTCTTATTGTTTTCAAAAATGAAGCAATGGATCACGCGCCGCGTTGCTGTTTAATTCAATCGCTCTCCCGGGGAGAGCGATTTTTATATATAAAAAAACCTGCAGCATGTACTATACTACAGGTTTGTTCAATACTTATTCGAATTTATTAGCATCGCCTTCGAATTTTTCATCCGCTACGCGAATTGAATCCGTAGGGCAGCCTTCCATTGCATCCATCATATCATCTTCTAGATCTTCTGGAATTTCTACTACACCTTGGTTATCATCTAATGTTACGAATGCAATACCTTCATCATCATAATCATAAATGTCTGGTGCTGCTGCTCCGCAAGCGCCGCATGCGATGCAAGTATCTTTATCAACAATTGTATATTTTGGCATAACAAGACCTCCTGTAAAGTGTTCGAAAATTTCTCATTATATAATCTCTTCGCGAATCAAGAGTGAAATTTCTCCTTATTCATTGTAAAATGATTTATAAAACTTTTCAATAGAAAAGTCACTGAGAATGCTTATCAAATCAAGGTTTCTTCACTTATCCAAACGTTTTGATACATAAAGGAAAGAGCTAAAAAGCCTTTATCTCACATGCTATTGGTCACTTTTGGTACAATGAATGAGAAAGGAAGTTGACACCTTTGAATTATATTCAAGTTAGCATTTTATTTTGTATAAAACAGTTAAAAGGTGAGCGAACCGCCTATGGTATTTATCATTTATTAACAGGTAAAAAGTCAGCGCAAACAATTCAAGACGGAAAAATTTTTGGAATCTCTTTTCTTTTTCAGTCATTTTTTTACTTAGATAAACGGTCTTTTGAAACCTGCGTTGCATATTTAAAAGAACAGCAGTATATCGAAGAAACTGAAAATCAAAAGTATGTGATGACAGATAAGGGACGAACACGCCTTGAAGATGAACTGACGGCTCGGCCCTTTCATCCAGCTTTAGACGGATGGAAATTCGCAAGCAGTACTCAATTATTTTTAGCAAGAATCACTTTGTTCATTCAGACCTTATCAAACCTACAGTATTTTCAAAAAGGGTTTTTACCCATTTCCAAAAATCCTGAGGTCATTCAATGGGTCAAAACGTATATTATGTCTCAAAAGCAAACGCGTCAAGAGTTAGCCGCCGAGCTATTCAAAGAGCTCCGAACGTGCTTGAAAGATTGTACGGAACGGGATGCGTCTCTTTTTGTTTTGCAACTGACTGGATACGAAAGAGTAGGCTTTACAAAAAATCAGTTAGCATATCAATATGAACTCGATGAGCATTATGTGCATATTCAACTTTTAGGGGTTATTCATCATATCATTGAAAAAGTGAGTCAAAATAATGAAAGCTTTCATGTACTTTCTTCTTTTTTGCATGATCTATATTTAGAATTGCCTTTGACAAGCTCGACGTTAAAAACGTATAGCTGGCTTCAAAAAGGAAAGGCGCTTGAAGAAATTGCTTATATAAGGCGTTTAAAAGAAAGTACAATTGAAGATCATATTGCAGAATTAGCTCTGTTTGTTCCATCTTTTTCAATCGATGCATACGTATCGCCTAAGCAGCAGGAAGAAATTATCTCGGCTTTTGAAAGTTTGCGTACAAATAAATTAAAGGCGATAAAGGAAGAAGTAAAAGACGACGTTACCTATTTTCAGATTCGTCTCGTATTAGCAAAACATTTTACCTGATACTAAAAAAAGTGGTGTTTGATGTGAAGATAGAACAACTTCTACAGAAACAATTTGGCTATAGCCAATTTCGACTAGGACAAAAAGAGATTATTCAAGATATTTTAACAGGTCATAATGTGTTAGCGGTTCTTCCTACAGGAACAGGGAAATCATTGTGCTATCAGCTCCCCGCTTATGTGTTGAACCGACCGGTGCTGATTGTATCTCCTTTAATTTCACTGATGGAAGATCAAGTTCAACAACTAAAGGCAAGTGGAGAAAAGAGAGTTATTGCCTTAAATAGTTTCCTACAACAAGAAGAAAAAAGACGGGCGCTAAAAGATTTAGCTTTTTATCGTTTTATTTATGCATCTCCTGAAATTTTGCAAAACGCTGTTGTGGTAGAAGCATTAAAACAGGCAAAGGTAGGCCTTTTCGTTGTGGACGAGGCGCACTGTATTTCTCAGTGGGGACATGATTTCCGTTTGGATTATCTTCAGTTAGGAGATATATGGAAGGAACTTGGCAGTCCGCTATGTCTGGCACTAACAGGAACTGCGACTAGGGAAGTAGTGGAAGATATTAAGCGCTACTTATCGCTGCCTGCTGTCAACGAGCACATCTATTCCATGAATCGAAGTAATATTGCGATGAAAGTTGATTTTGTTGCAAGTATTGAAGAGAAAAAAGAGAAGTTGCTGATGTACGTTAGTGAACTGCAAAGTCCAGGAATTATCTATTGTTCCAGCCGATCTTGGACAGAAGCATTAACACAGCTTCTAAAGGAAAATGGGATACAGCGAGTGCAGTATTACCATGGGGGAATGGAACCGAATGAAAGAATGCTTGTTCAACAGCAATTTTTAGAAAATCAGCTGGATATCATTTGCTGCACAAGTGCATTTGGAATGGGGGTTAATAAATCGAATGTTCGCTTTGTTATTCATTTTCATACACCTACGCAGCTAGAAGCATACGTACAGGAAATTGGAAGAAGTGGACGCGATCAGCAAAACAGTATTGCGATTTTGCTTTATGCTGAAGGAGACGATGATTTTGCTCATTCTTTACTTGAAATTGAGCTTCCTTCTTCAGATATCATCTTATACTGCCTGTCGTATTTACGAAATCATGATCAGGCCATTCCTTTAAAACAAGTAGAGTCTCATTTTCTTTATACAGTGGGTATTCAAGAAACACATTGGCGATTTATTCGTTATTATTTGTACAGAGAAAATGTAGTGGAAAATGAACATGTTGAACCTAGGAAAATCCCTGAATCGCTGCATGAAACGATTGTTGCAGCTGTAAATAAACGTCTTCGAAACAAACATGACAAGTACCGTGCGATGAAGGAGTTTATTGAGGCAAAAGAATGCCGTCGTCAGGTGCTGCTTGGCTATTTCAATGAGCTGGGAAAATCAGAGCTTCAGAATTGTTGCGATTGCTGCGGATTGGATTTAGAAGCCTATAAAAAAACAAATGGTGAGCAAGAGCAATGGACATTTCAAGGCTGGGAATTAGAATTAGCTCGTTTGCTTCGTCAAGGAGAGATATAATGGCAAAGTCACAGCAAGAGCTTATTTCATCCATGACGGATGCAGAGCTGGTTAAAAATTTATATGTAACGCAGCTGCTCATCTGCTTTATTGCTTTAGGCATCGGTTTTTTCACATTTGATTCGTGGCATTCCTTTTTACAGTTTTTTGAGCTGGATTGGGCTTCTATTTTATTGTACGGGGGAGGTACAGCTCTCTTGGTAGTAGGAGGAGATATGCTTCTAATGAAGTGTGTACCCGAGCATTTATATGATGACGGAGGGATTAATGAACGTTTATTTGCTAATCGTTCCATTCCTCATCTAGCCCTTATTTGCCTAATCGTTGCCTGTTCAGAAGAAATATTATTTCGAGGGGTTATACAAGTTCAGTTTGGCCTTTTTTGGGCGAGTATCGTATTTGCACTCGTTCACATTCGATATTTAAAAAAGTGGTTTCTATTTATTTCGGTTGTGGTTTTAAGCTTTTTAATAGGGTTGCTGTTTTGGTGGACTGAAAATTTGTATGTCACGATTTTTACTCATTTTCTCATTGATTTTTTATTAGGCCTGCAGATACGAAAGTCAAAAGGGAAATCTGTACAGTCAGAAGAACTCATGCAGTAAAGGTTAAGGAAACAGCCATTATTTTCAGTGTTATCCACATAATCTTTTATATTCACTCATATGTTGTACTAGCATACGAGGGGGTGGAATGTTGGAAAACAAGTTGATAGACTTTGAAAGCGATGAAACACTTCAATATATATTAGCGAGCGTTATCAAAAGAAAAGAGACGGTTAATAAGCTGAAAGCTAAAGAGAAAAGATGGAAGCTTTTGTTTTTAGCCAGCGTAACGGCTGTTATTAGCTACTTTTTTTTCATATTTCAAAGCGGTTTTTTTACGACGTTTAGCGAATTTTTCTCATTTTTGTTAGGTAACATAGGGCATTTGATGTTTCTATTGCTTACCGTCTCCCTTTATTTTTATACTGTACAGCTGCAGAAAAAAAGCGAGAAAGCGGAAAAGACTTTTCAAGACTTGCGCTGTGAGATTATTAAAAGAAGCAAAGAGCTATGGGCGACGCCTGAAACATGGGAGAACCGAAAAGAAACGTTCCGCTGGATGCAGTCCACTTATGGAATTAATTTATATCATGAAAATAAATAGAATCGCATGAAAAAGCCTCTTTTTACATAGAAGTTTAGTGAAGGGGGTTTTTTTGTGAGAGATTGGTTTAACTTGCTGGCTGCGTGGTTATGCAGTTATTATATCAGCAGTTTAACGGCTGTAGGCTCAAAAGCTTCGTTAACCTATTTACTTATTCAAATGATTTTACATCCGTTAGATGTGTTTGGTATTATAATCTTATTTTTCACGGCTCTTTTTTGTCTGTCGGCGGCAGTTCGTAAAGTGTTTCTGCAAAGTCGGTTGTTTCTAAAAGGCTATAAGGTAAAATGGCATGAATATCTTGTTTCATGTCTATGTGTGATAGGAGTTTTATCGTTAAGTACAGTTGCGCTTTATCAAGTAGTAGGTTTGTTAACAATTGCGACAATTTATGCCCTTTCTTCTTTAACAGAAACACACCGTGTATAAAATGAAAAGAAGGAGAATATATGGTTATTTCTTTAATTATTTTAGCGTTAGGCATAGGCCTGCTGATTTTTATGTTTTCGGAAGCCCATCGTACATATGTAGAAGAAAGAACGATTCATTTATCAACATTTCCCGGAAATCAGCAGCCTTTACGCCTGTTTTTTATATCGGATGTACATAAGCGAACAGTTTCGTCGAAGTTGTTGGAAAAAATACCTGGTGAAGTAGATTTTGTGATCATAGGCGGTGACTTACTAGAAGGAGGAGTACCTTTATTGCGTGCTCGTCAAAATATTCAAAAGCTTAAAACGCTTGGACCGGTCTATTTTGTATGGGGAAATAATGATTACGAAGTAAGTCAAGTGCAATTGAAGCAGATGCTTAAGGATGAGGGAGTTATTACCCTTAAAAACGAGCATGTCTCTGCAGTTTCTAAACATGGTACTACATGCAATTTTGCGGGAGTAGATGATTTATCCGAAGGTGAGATGGATCTAAAGCGAGCTGTTTCTTCCATTGAACCTGACCAGCTTACCATTCTTCTAAGCCACAATCCTGATGTTATCTATTATGTAGATGAAGAATCAAAAGTAGATTTAATTTTGAGCGGACATACACACGGAGGACAGATACGCTTATTTAATTTTGGTATGTATGAATTAGGAGGGCTGAAAGAGAAAAGACAGATTCCTCTTTTTGTTAGTAATGGATATGGTACAACCTCCCTGCCTCTCCGTTTACAAGCTAGAGCACAAACGCATTATATCACTTTAAAAAGGAAAGAATAGCCTTGAACAAACTCTTTACATAGCATATACAAATTTTACACACAGGATAACTTATCCTATAATTCAATTAATAGAAACAGTTCACGAAGAGTAGTTGGAGGTTACGTATGGCTCACGAAGGGAAGTATAATATTAAAGCCATCTCAAATATGGTCGGGATCCAGCCGGGAACTTTGCGTGCATGGGAACGACGCTATCAAATTTTAAATCCTGTCCGCAATGAATCGGGGCATCGGTTATATACAGAGGAAGATTTGCGGAAATTAAAATGGCTCACGGAAAAAGTGAGCGGAGGTTTTACGATTAGTCAAGCGGTTTCGTTATTAGAAACGGAAAGTAGTACAGTAGGAGCGTTTGAAGAAGAAGGAGAAGTAGATTCCCCTCAGAAAATTAGGGATGAGCTGTTAACGATGCTTCTATCTTTTGAAGAAGGAAAAGCACAGGATTTAATTAATCATGCGTTTAGCCTGTATTCGGTAGAAAAAGTGGTTATTGATATTTTGGGTTCTCTACTCGTGACGGTTGGAGATATGTGGGAAAAAGGGCAAATCACAAGTGCTCATGAGCATTATACGACTCAAGTATTAAAAACGCGTATCAGCATGATTTTTTATTCGCTGCCTTCAAATGGCTTATTGCCTAAAGCGATTGCTGTATGTGGGCCTAATGAGACACATGAAGTTGGACTTCTAGTCTTTACGCTATTTTTACGCCGTAAAGGGTTTGAGGTTATTTATTTAGGAAGCAGCATTGAAGATAAAGATGTTGAGCTAATTGTTAAAGAAGTAGACCCAACGTTTTTATTTATGTCATGCACAATGATGGAAAATGCCGAGAAAACACTGAATTTGACGAACCAAATGATAAAGAAATTCCCGCATCTTAAAGTAGGATTAGGCGGTTATGTGTTTGATGGTTTAGATAGCAAAAGAAAAGGCGAGGCTCAGCCGTTTATTTTAGGAAATACAAAAGAAGAGTGGAACAGCTGGCTAACAAAAAAATTAGCAGAAATTGATTGAGAATAGCTTGTCTTTCCTTTCATAAACCTGTAAACTCGTAAGTAAACATCACGAACCGTTTTCCAAAAAATACATATACTGCATTATCGAACCATGTGGTTATGAGTGCAAGCGGGGAGGGACGCTAATGAGGCTTGAACGATTAAACTATAATAAGCTAAAAGTTTTTTTGACCTACGATGATTTAAAAGAAAGAGGGTTAACAAAAGAAGATCTATGGACAGATACATTCAAAGTAAAACAGCTCTTTCGTGAAATGATAGAGCAAGCTTCTCAAGAACTGAACTTTGAACCTACAAATTCTCTTTCGGTAGAAGTTTTTTCACTTCAAGCACAGGGAATGGTTGTATTTGTGACAAAGCAGTATGAAGAAGAAACCAGCTACGGTGAGTTCGATGAAGACGAGTTCGAGGACTTCATTGAAATGCAGGTCATGCTAGATGAAAGCGAAGACATGTTTTTTGAGTTTGATTCATTTGAAGATGTCATTCAGCTGACCAAGCGCATGTCAAACTTTTACGATACGGATAGCGTGCTCTATTCATTCGAAAAACGTTTTTACGTGCTGTTGGATTATCACATGCTGTCACCGGCTGAAGTTGGGAATATGATTGCGGTTTTGGCGGAGTATGGAAATCCCTCTACAATTACAAAGCACCGCGTAAATGAATATGGAAAAATATTAGTAGAAAAGAGAGCTCTGGAGTATATTAACTCTGTCTTTTCTTAACTGTTTAATTGAAATAATTACACCCGTGAAGGATAAAGCACTTTTATTAAAATAAGAGTGGCTGCACTTTCAGCTTGTACAAAGTTGTTGAAAGTGCTCTTTATCACCGGGTGTTTTTTATTTTTTTAAGACGATTAACGCATACTAGGAAAGAGGCAGACTTAAAACATTGTAGCATACCTTGTAAAGTTATTGGAAGCGTTTTCTTAGAAGAACACAAAAAATACTAAAAGTTCGATATTTTCCTTTGCAATGTAAAACTAAGGGTGTATACTATGTCATGAAAGAAGCACCATTCAATTAAAAACGAATAATTTTCGATACATTTTAGGAGGTTTACAGATGGTAGCCGACAAGATGCAAGACAGTAAAAATAGTCAAGAAGAGAAGCATGATGTTTTAAAATCTACACAAACAGTGATACATAAAGCGTTAGAAAAACTAGGCTATCCTGATGAAGTGTATGAACTATTAAAAGAGCCATTACGAATGATGACAGTAAAAATTCCTGTTCGTATGGATGACGGATCAGTTAAGATTTTTACAGGTCACCGAGCGCAGCATAACGATGCAGTTGGTCCTACGAAAGGTGGAATTCGTTTTCACCCAAACGTAACTGAAAAAGAAGTAAAAGCTCTATCTATATGGATGAGTTTAAAATGTGGAATCGTTGACCTTCCTTACGGTGGAGGAAAAGGTGGAATTGTTTGTGATCCTCGAAATATGTCTTTTGGAGAATTAGAGCGTTTAAGCCGCGGATATGTTCGTGCGATTAGCCAAATTGTTGGACCAACAAAGGATATTCCAGCGCCGGATGTGTTTACAAATTCACAAATTATGGCTTGGATGATGGATGAATACAGCCGGATTGATGAATTTAACTCGCCTGGCTTTATTACTGGAAAGCCCCTTGTCTTAGGTGGTTCGCACGGCCGTGAAACAGCGACTGCAAAAGGAGTAACTATTTGTATTCGTGAAGCAGCGAAAAAACGAGGCATTGAATTACAAGGTGCACGGGTAGTAGTACAAGGGTTTGGAAATGCAGGAAGCTTTTTAGCTAAGTTCATGCACGACGCTGGTGCTAAAATTGTAGGGATATCTGATGCATACGGAGCGCTGCATGATCCTAATGGTTTAGACATTGATTATTTATTAGATCGACGCGATAGCTTTGGTACAGTAACGAAATTATTCAATAATACTATCAGCAACAAAGAGCTGCTTGAACTTGACTGTGACATCCTAGTTCCAGCTGCGATTGAAAATCAAATTACAGAAGAAAATGCCCATAACATTCAAGCGAGTATTGTGGTGGAAGCAGCAAATGGACCAACAACTCTTGAAGCAACGCGCATCTTGTCAGAGAGAGGGATTTTATTAGTTCCAGACGTTTTGGCAAGTGCGGGCGGTGTAACAGTCTCTTATTTTGAATGGGTGCAAAATAACCAAGGTTATTATTGGACGGAAGAAGAAGTAGAAGAAAAGCTTGAAAAAGTAATGGTGAAATCATTTAATAACATCTACGAAACTTCTACAACTCGAAAAGTCGACATGCGTCTAGCTGCTTATATGATAGGCGTAAGAAAAATGGCAGAAGGCTCTCGCTTCAGAGGCTGGATTTAAAAACAGAACAGCAGAACAGCAGAACAATTGCGTAAATAGAAAAAATCTCCTATCATTAATGAGGAGATTTTTTTGTTTTACACTGCGTTAAAATAAAAAAAAGGTGCGTTTACAACTGAAGGAGTGACAGGCATGAAGAAAGAAAAAGTAATTATTGTTGGCGGAGGACCATGCGGGCTTTCAGCAGCTATTGAGCTTCAACATACAGGTATTGATGCCCTTGTAATTGAAAAAGGCAATATTGTGAATGCAATTTATAACTATCCGACCCACCAAACGTTTTTTAGTTCAAGTGAAAAACTAGAAATTGGGGATGTCCCTTTTATTACCGAAAATCGTAAGCCTGTGCGCAACCAAGCTCTTGCTTACTACCGAGAAGTGGTGAAGCGCAAGCAAGTTCGAATTCAGCCGTTTGAACGTGTCTTGCAAGTAGACAAACAAGCGGAAAACCAAATTATTGTCACAACATCCAAAGAGACATATGAAGCGGAGAATGTCATTATAGCTACGGGCTATTACGATCATCCTAATTATATGAATGTTCCTGGTGAAGATTTATCAAAGGTATTTCATTATTTCAAAGAAGCGCATCCGTATTTTGATAAAGATGTAGTCGTTATAGGCGGAAAAAACTCTAGCGTCGATGCAGCTCTGGAATTGGTGAAGTGTGATGCAAGGGTGACGGTTATTTATCGTGGCTCAGATTACTCCCCTAGCGTAAAACCTTGGATATTGCCTGAATTTGAAGCGCTGGTTCGAAATGGAACGATTGGGATGCATTTTAACGCTCATGTAACAAAGATAACGGATGAAACGGTAACATATGAGCAGGAAGGGAAAGAATTTACGATTAGTAACGATTTCGTTTTTGCCATGACTGGCTATCACCCTGATCACTCGTTTTTAACAAAAATGGGTGTGGAATTAGATGATGAAACAGGCCGCCCTTCTTTTAACGAAGAGACGATGGAAACAAACGTGGAAGGAATTTATATCGCTGGTGTGATTGCTGCAGGAAACAATGCTAATGAGATTTTTATTGAAAATGGACGTTTTCATGGGAAATCAATCGCTTCTCATATTATCAACAAAAACAACGCATAGGTTTCTATGCGTTGTTTTACTAATGATTAAATAGCTGCTGCAGCTCATCATGATTCGTTGTTACTTGGAGAGCAACCAACAGTTTAATGCGTGCTTTAGGACCATTTAAGCCATTTGAAAAAATAACGCCCATCTCTTTTAACAGCTTGCCACCGCCTTCATACCCATATACATCTTGAGCAATTCCATTAAAACAGCGAGAAACGAGCACGATGGGTATCTTTCGCTTCAAAAGCAATTGAATTCCTGGAATGGTGAGAGGAGGCAGATTTCCTTGACCGAGGGCTTCAATTACAAGTCCATCAACATTCATTGAAGCCACTGCTTGAAATAAATGGTCGTCCATTCCTGCATAAGCTTTTAATAAAGTGATTTGTTTATCTATTTGATTAACAGGATAAAATTCATGTTCTGTAGGCATGTGGTGAAAAGATACGCCGCGTTTTGTGATTAATCCTATTGGCCCGTACTGAGGGCTTTGAAATGTCGCCACGTTGCTTGTGTGGGTCTTGGTCACATTTTCAGCGGTATGAATTTCATCGTTCATTACAACTAAGACACCTTTTCCTTTTGCCCCTTCACTAATAGCCACCCGAACCGCAGATATAAAATTATAAGGACCGTCTGAACCGATTTCATTGCTTGATCTCATAGCTCCAGTTAAGACAATTGGAATATCTGTATGCACTGTTAAATCTAAAAAATAAGCGGTTTCTTCCAGCGTGTCCGTGCCGTGGGTTAACACGACTGCATCAATTTTGCCTTCATTAATTTTATCGCGTATTTTTTTTGAAAGTATAAGCATTTCCTTAGGAGTAATGTGAGGAGAAGGCAGATGAAATGCTTCTTCTACGATTACATTGGCCATACCTGAAACAGATGATGTTGAGCGGTGAAGCGGGTTTTGAATATCTGGTGCTACCGCTCCAGTTGCCATGTCTTCTTTCATCGAGATTGTGCCGCCGGTGTGAAGAATATAAACAGTTTTCATAGAGAGCTCCTTTCAATTTTTCGTATAAGTATGATACATTTTTTGGTATACTTGTTTAAGGTCTTTGTTAGGCTTTGTAAATCGACAGCAAGTTATGTGAGCATTTACATATAAAGATAAGGACATTATAGACGGAGATTTTCATCCTAAAGATAACATGTTACTATTAAAAAAAATAGAGGAGATGAGGCGCTATTTATGTTGGCGATTGTATCTGCAGGCATTGCGCCAGGATTGGCATTGTTAAGTTTTTTTTATTTGAAAGATGAATATGAAACTGAGCCTATTTCAATGGTATTAAAAACATTTATTTTTGGAGCAATGCTTGTTTTGCCAATTATGTTTATTCAATATGTATTTGGTGAAGAACACGTTTTTCAATCACCTTTTCTTGAAGCATTTTTTACGACAAGCTTTTTAGAAGAATTTTTCAAATGGTTCATTTTATATTTCACGATTTATCAGCATGTGGAATTTGATGAGCATTACGATGGAATTGTTTACGGGGCAGCTGTTTCATTAGGTTTTGCTACCGTTGAAAATATTTTATATTTATTTGCAAATGGTTTAGAATCAGCGCTAGGAAGAGCCATTTTACCCGTATCTAGTCATGCTTTATTCGGCGTCATTATGGGGTATTATTTAGGGAAAGCAAAGTTTTCTGAAGGAAAGGAAAAAACGAAGTGGACGCTGTATTCCGTATTTGCGCCGCTCATTTTACATGGAACATATGATTATATTTTAAAAACAATGGATCATTGGGTATTTATTATTATTCCATTTATGATTTATTTATGGTGGCTGGCATTAAGAAAAGTAAAAAAGGCCAAACAGCCATCGATTGTCTAGGCTCAGCTTGTAAATCTTTTTTGAGAGATTTACAAGCTGAGGTTTTTCATTTCGGTAAATTTTGCGCATCTTGTATAAAAAAACAACCTTTACAAAAAATACTCCTATCATCTTATCAGTTACATACGATGTAGGAGGTTTTGTCATGTTATCATTTCGATGTTTTAAAAAGTATGCATGTCTCATATGCATATGTTCATTTATTGCAGCGTCCGTTGTGAGTCCAAAGGCCGCTCACGCGTTTTCAAATCAAGTCATTCAACACGGAGCAGTTGGAGATGACGTTATTGAGCTGCAGTCGAGACTTCAGTATTTAGGTTATTATAACGGGAAAATTGACGGTGTATTTGGATGGAGCACATACTGGGCACTGCGCAATTTTCAATATGAATTTGGCATTAAAAAGATTGACGGTTTAGCAGGCTGGCAAACAAAGATTAAATTAGCTAACGCAACAAAATATCACGAAAGCTATGTGAAAAATCAAATTAGAAAAGGCAATAAGTTTACGCACTATGGTGGTAAGCCTCTTGATCAGCAGTCTAAAGGAAGCGGTAGCAGTGGAAAAAGCAGCGGGAACAATGGTCAGCAAAAAGCACAAAGCGGATCTTCTCAAGCAAAAAAACCTGCCAGTCAGCCGCAACGTAATACGTCTAAAGGAAATTCTGAACAACAGAAAGAAAAAGCACAAAAGCCAACAGCGGTGAATGTACCGAGCGGGTTTTCACAAAATGATATTCAGCTCATGGCAAATGCTGTGCATGGTGAAGCACGGGGTGAACCATATAATGGCCAAGTAGCCGTAGCGGCCGTTATTTTAAACCGAGTTAACAGTCCGTCATTTCCAAATACAGTCGCTGGAGTTATTTTTGAACCGCGTGCATTTACTGCCGTAGCAGATGGGCAAATTTGGCTTGAACCCAATCCAACATCTAAAAAAGCGGTTATGGATGCGATTAACGGATGGGATCCTACTGGGAATGCTATTTATTACTTTAATCCGGATACAGCAACAAGCGCATGGATTTGGTCACGTCCTCAAATTAAGCAAATCGGGAAACACATTTTCTGTCGATAAAGAGAGGTGAAGGAAACATGATTCGAACAATTTTAATTGTATTATTAGCTATTGGTGTTGTAGGTGTAGGGTATTGGGGGTACAGCGAACATCAAGAAAAAGATGCTGTGCTGCTTCAAGCGGAGAATACGTATCAACGAGCATTTCATGATTTGTCATATCAGCTAGATTTATTAAATGATAAAATCGGTGGCACGCTTGCCATGAGTTCGAGAGATCAGCTTTCGCCCGCGCTTGCAGAAGTATGGCGTTTAACTTCTGAAGCTCATAACAATGTAGGACAGCTGCCTTTATCGCTTTTACCGTTCAATAAAACAGAAGAGTTTCTTTCAGATGTTGGTGACTTTACGTACAAAGTGGCGGTAAGGGATTTAAGCAAATCTCCCTTAACAGATAAAGAGTATAAAACGTTAAATTCGCTTTATGATCAGTCAGGCGAAATTCAAAATGAAATGCGTCAAGTACAGCATCTAGTCATTGATAATAACTTGCGCTGGATGGATGTTGAGCTAGCTCTAGCCACAAAAGAAAAGCAAGGGGACAATACGATTATTGACGGATTAAAAACCGTTGAAAAAAGTATGGATTCTTTTGCCGAAACAGATTTAGGGGTTATGAATGCAACGAATGAACAGGAAAAAAACGCTTTTCATCAATTAAAAGGTAGAGAAGTTAGTGAAGATGTTGCCAAACAAGTGGCGCGTTCGTTTTTGAATTTAAAAGGAAATGAACAAATTCATATTGTAAAGAGCGGAAAAGATGCCGATTATGAGGTGTACAGCTTAACCATTACAGATCCAAAGACTAAACAAGAGACGTATATGGATATTACCCAAAAAGGTGGATATCCGCTTTGGGTGCTCGAAGATCGAGATATTAAAAAACAAAATATTAGTTTAAACGATGCTATGAACAAAGCGACTAAGTTTTTAAAAGATCATCGTTTTGAAAGCCTAGTGATGGCTGAAAGCGCTCAATACGATAACATGGGAGTCTTTACATTCGTTGAGCAAACGGAAAGTGGAGTTCGGATTTATCCGGATTCAGTTAAAATGAAAATGTCTTTAGAAGATGGATCTGTGATTGGCTTCTCAGCTAAAGACTTCTTATTAAAACATCGTACAAGAGATATTCCAAAACCTAAAATTTCGAAAGAACAGGCAAAAACCAAGCTAAACTCGAATGTAAAAGTGATGGAAGACCGCTTGGCAATTATTACAAATGATTTAAACGAAGAAGTGCTATGCTATGAGTTTTTAGGGACAATTAAAAATGATACGTATCGTATTTTTATCAATGCCGATACGGGTTTTGAAGAGAAAGTCGAAAAACTGCAAAACTCAGAACCTTTATATAATGAAGTATAAAGCTGAGAAACCGGTGTCTATAGACACCGGTTTTTTGTATTATATAAGTTTTTTTGAGTCTAAATGACTAATTTTTATTTACAAAATAAATATATTTGACTATGTTTAAATAAAGGGAAAAAGTGTATATAGTGGAACTGAAGGAGAGAGAAGATGATAAAAGCGGGAATGAGGTTGACGTTAGAGAGCGGGCACAGAGAGTCTACCTTACAACAAACGTATCGATGTAAGGTAGTTGAGTTTACGGAAGACGTGATTTATATTAGCTATCCGCTAAATGAAGAAACGCAGCGAAGTGCTTTTTTACTAAAAGGTACAAAATTGCTGGCTACGTTTATTGGATATAATCAAAATGTATATACCTTTCCAACTGAAGTAACAGGACGCGAAATAAAAGGCATGCCTGTTGTAAAACTCTTTTACCCGGGCGATAAAAAGTTAAAGTCCATCCAAAGAAGAAATTTTTTCCGTGTGCCGCTTACAGTGAAGGCGGTGATAAAAAGTGAACAAGAACAGCAGGTCGTAATGGAAATCATGACTAAAAACATCAGTGCAGGTGGAGTAGCCGGCTCCTTCCATCATTCGCTGCTTTTTAATGAGAAAGATTCCGTTGTTGTACGATTAAGTCTTCCTAATCGTGAGGGAACTTTGCAGCATCTTGAATTAAAAGGGGAAGTTGTACGAATTACCGCCCCGACTTCCTGTAAAGTAGGTCAGCTATCTATTAAATTTATGGACATGGAAAAACAAACGAAAGAAATGATGATTCGTTATACCTTAAAGCGTCAGCTCGACCTAAGGAGAAAAGGTCTTCTTTAGCGTATAAAAAAAACTTCTCTTTCCTAAACTGTAAGCAAAGGTATCACTTCTTACAAAAGGAGAAAAAGATGAATCGAATAGAACGAATTTTAATTAAATTAGTGGTTATTCAATTTGTGTTTTTAATAATTGCCCAATGTATTTTACTATCTAGCAGTCACAGTACATATTTCTCAAAGGTCATTCAGTATGAGGGAGTTAGCAAAAATAATTTTAATAAAATTATTGAAACATTCGACCAGTAGTCGGACGTATGGTAGAATAACTAGGAAAGAAACATGCAGTGAACACCAGGCAGGAGAAGACCCCCTGCTCTTTTTTTCGTTTATAAACGTTTCATATAAAATGGCTCATTGTATAAAAGATGAAAGTGGTTTGTTCCTGTTTTGAAATTAAGGGAGGCACTTATGAAAAAACAAATTTCAATCGCGATTGACGGCCCTGCAGCTGCTGGGAAAAGTACAGTGGCAAAGATTATAGCAGAAACCTTATCATATATTTATGTTGATACAGGAGCGATGTATCGTGCTCTAACGTATCAAGCGCAGAAAAACCAGGTAGATTTGCAAAATGAAGAAGAGCTATTGCATTTGCTTAACGAAACAGTAATCGATTTAAAACCGTCTGAATCTGGGCAGGTAGTCATTTTAAATGGACAGGATGTTACAAGTGAAATTCGTTCCGCAGAAGTAACCAATTCTGTATCCATCGTCGCGAAACATCGTGCAGTTCGTGAAGAGATGGTAGCGAGACAGCAGGGTCTTGCTAAAGATGGAGGCGTTGTAATGGATGGACGTGATATCGGTACACACGTGCTTCCTCAGGCAGAAGTTAAAATCTTTTTATTAGCGTCTGTGGATGAAAGAGCACAGCGACGCCATGATGAAAACATAAAAAAAGGTTTTGAATCAAATTTAGAGCGTTTAAAAGAAGAAATTGCCCGCAGAGACAAGCTGGATTCTGAGCGTGAAGTAGCACCTCTTAAAAAAGCTGAAGATGCAATTGAAATCGATACAACTTCCTTATCGATTGAAGGAGTTGTAGAAAAAATACTTTCTATTACAAACGAAAGGATTGGATGATTTTGAGCTTTTATATGTTTGCACGTGGCATTGTAAAAGGTATTTTAACACCAGTTTACCGTTATGAAGTAATCGGTGCAGAAAATATCCCTTCAGAAGGCGGAGTTTTGCTTTGTTCAAATCATATTGACAACTTAGATCCGCCTACGGTAGGTGTGACATGTCCAAGGCCTATTTCGTTTATGGCAAAAGCAGAGCTGTTTAAAGCACCTTTTCTGAAGACGGTTCTGCCAAAGTTAGAAACGTTCCCTGTAAAGCGGGGGATGGCAGATCGTGAAGCTTTGCGCCAAGGGTTAAAGATTTTAAAAGAAGGAAAAGTGCTTGGATTGTTTCCAGAAGGAACAAGAAGTAAAGATGGAAAATTAGGAAAAGGAATGGCTGGAGTAGGCTTTTTTGCTTTGCGTTCAAAAGCAGCTGTTGTTCCTTGTGCTGTTATTGGTCCATATAAGCGTTTTGCAAGGTTAAAAGTAGTGTACGGACCGCCAATTCAGATGGATGAACTTCGTGAACGAAAGGCATCAGCCGAGGAAGTAACCGAAGTTATTATGAAAAGCATTGGTGAATTAATTGAAAAATATCAATAGTTTGTAACCTTATGACTTGACAAAAGATTCTATTTATTAGAAGTTAGTAACAAAGAGAGTTTTTTCTATACAGAGCTATATACAATAATGATGAGCTAAAAGAGTGAAGAACTCTTACAAGGGAATACATATTGTAGATGGATATTGGAGGAGGAAAAGACGATGACAGAAGATATGAATCAAGTAGAGGTAACGTCATTAGAAGTAGGAGAAACAGTAAAAGGTACTATTACAAAAGTAGAAGAAAAGCAAGTGTATGTAGATGTGCCTAACAGCAAACTAGACGGTATTATTCCAATTAGTGAATTAGCGAGCTTACATATTGAAAAAGCAGGGGATGTAATCCAAGAAGGTGCCGAAGTCGAAGCGAAAGTAATTAAAGTGGAAGACGATGTGCTTGTGTTATCTAAACGGGCTGTAGATGCTGAAAAAGCATGGGACGGTTTAGAAGCAAAACTTTCTTCAGGTGAAGTGTTTGAAGCGGTAGTCAAAGAAATTGTCAAAGGCGGATTAGTAGTAGATATTGGTGTAAGAGGGTTCATTCCAGCTTCTCTTGTTGAAACTCATTTCGTTGATGATTTCGCAGAATATCAAGATCAAACTCTTACAGTCAAAGTAGTGGAATTAGATAAAGAAAAAAATCGCGTGATCCTTTCGCATCGTGCAGTTGTAGAAGAAGAGCTTGTACAACAAAAAGAAAATGTTCTTGAGTCATTAAAAGAAGGTCAGGTTTTAGAAGGAACCGTTCAGCGCTTAACAGACTTTGGTGCGTTTGTAGATGTAGGCGGAGTAGATGGGCTAGTGCATATCTCTCAGCTTTCACATACGCGTGTAGAAAAGCCTTCAGACGTAGTAGCTGAGGGAGATACTGTGAAAGTCAAAGTATTATCTGTTGACAAATCAACGGGTCGTGTTTCATTATCTATTAAAGATACGTTAGAAGGTCCATGGTCCAACATTTCTACGAAGCTTCGCCAAGGTGATGTAGTAGATGGAACTGTTAAAAGACTTGTATCTTTTGGAGCTTTTGTGGAAGTTCTACCTGGAGTAGAAGGACTTGTACACATTTCTCAAATTTCACATAAGCATATCGGGACACCGCATGAAGTGCTTTCTGAAGGCGAAAAAGTGACGGTAAAAGTACTTGATGTGAATGAACAAGAACGACGCGTTTCGTTAAGCATTCGTGACCTTGAGGAAGAAGAGCAAGAAGATTACGGTGACTATGAATTACAAGAAGAGTCAAAAGGCTTCCAATTAGGTGATATGATTGGGGATCAATTAAAAAAATTAAGATAAGTAATGGTGATGATTTGTGAGCAGAGCAAAACGTAAAATTGATCACATTCATCATGCGATTCAAACGGGACAGCATCGGCTGCACGGGCTAGATGATATTCGCTTCGTTCATAATAGCTTACCAAATACAGGCGTGCACGATGTTCATATTGATACAAAAATTGGCGAACTTTTGTTAAGTTCGCCAATTTTTATAAATGCTATGACGGGTGGAGGCGGACAAGAAACGGAACGGATTAACCGTTCGTTTGCTCAAATTGCTCATCATGGTCAATTAGCAATGGCCGTTGGATCGCAGATGGCTGCGATTAAAGATGAAAAGGAAGAACAATCATACAGAGTAGTGCGTCAAGAAAACCCTAACGGAATTATTTTTGCCAACCTAGGCAGTGAAGCTACAGTTGAACAAGCTAAAAAAGCGGTTGATATGCTTGAAGCAAATGGACTTCAAATTCATTTAAATGTTATACAAGAACTGGTCATGCCAGAGGGAGATCGTGATTTTACCGATGCATTACGTCGTATTGAACGAATTGTCCGAGAAGTAACCGTTCCTGTAATTGTCAAAGAAGTAGGTTTTGGGATGAGCGCTCAAGCAGTGCAAAAACTTAAAGATGTTGGTGTTGAAATCGTTGATATTGGTGGGTACGGTGGTACCAATTTTTCGAAAATCGAAAATGAAAGACGAGCAAAACATTTTCACTTCTTTAATGATTGGGGAATTTCCACAGCAGCTTCTTTAGCGGAAGTATCTCAGCACGTAGAAGGTATATCCATTATTGGTTCAGGAGGTATTCAAACCTCTATGGATGTTGCTAAGTCCATTGCGTTAGGAGCTTCTGCAACGGGAATGGCAGGATATTTTCTATCCATTTTAATGAAGTCTGGTTTAGAAGCAGTCGTAGAAGAGATAGCCGAGCTGCATGAGGAGTTAACGTTTATCATGGCTGCATTAGGAGCAACTTCTATTGCTAAGCTTCAGCAAATGCCTCTAGTTATTACAGGGGATACCCATAGCTGGCTGACTCAGCGAAATGTATCTATAGAAGCATTTAATAACAGATGATAAAAAAGCAAGCAGTTAACTGCTTGCTTTTTTATTTCCTTAGAAGATGAATGATCGCGTTTTCATTAAAAAAAACAAAAAATGTTGGCAGAAGAAGTGACAAAAAGCATGAAATCCCAAACGTTAGCCACTTATAATAAGTTAAATAAACAGAAAAATCAGAAAAAGAGGTGGCGTAATGAAAAAGGGACATCCTATATTTACAATTTTTCTTTTCTTTTTAGGCTGGGTTTTCATGTATGCAGATCGTAATATTTTATCTCCAGTTATGGGAGATATCGGTGCGCAGTGGGACCTTAATAAAGCTGAACTTGGTCTAATGTCTACTGTGTTTTTTGCAGCGTATGCAGCTATGCAGATTCCAACGGGTTTTTTGGCAGATCGATTTGGTCGCGTTAAGATCTTAGTGGCTGGATACATTTTGTTTGGAGTTGCCACATTCTTTACAGGACTTACGACTACTTTCGGTATGTTCTTGCTCATGCGGGCGCTGACAGGACTTGGAGAAGGAACGTATTATGGTTCACAATACGGAATTTCTTCAAGCATCACGTCTGAACGATACCGAGGTCTAGTGTCTGCGCTCATCAATAGTGGAATGGCTTTTGGTATATCGCTTGGTTTTATCGGTTCTACATACATTACATATACGTTAGAAAAAGACTGGCAGTTTACTTTTTACTTATTTGCTATTCCGACTATAGTAATAGCTATTTTAATAGCTTTCTTTGTAAAAGATAAGCAAAGGGATCAAGAAAAAAATTCGCTAAATAAAGAAACAAAGCAGTCGCTAAAAGTATTATTTACAAAAAATCATATTTTCGTATACATTTTAATCTTCTGTTCTCTTTACGGATTTTTTGGGATGCTGACGTGGCTTCCTTATTATTTGCAGCACTCGCGCGGCTTAGAAGGGTCTCAAACAGGCATCATAGCATCTTTAGTACCGTGGGCGTCTATTCCAGGAGCAATCTTCTTTGGATATATATCGGATCGAATTGCAAATAAAAAAGCATTAATTGTGAGTTTGTCAGTAGCGGGCGCTTTATGTCAATTTTTTATTCCCTATACAGAGAGTTATTCTTGGCTATTAATCGGCTTAATTGTGTACGGTCTGATAGGGAAATTAGCATTAGATCCGATTTTAATTTCGTATATGGCGGATATTACTCCCTCTTCCATGTACTCTAAAGTGTACGGTTTTTTTAACTTCAGCGGCATGCTGTCATCGATCTTTGCACCTTACATTACCGGATATTTTGCAGATAAACTTGGAAGTATGGAATTCGGATTTTATTTGTCAGGAGCACTATTGTTAGTGGGAGGAGTTCTCTTTTTGTTTACAGGAAAGAAAGAACGTTCCTATCCTGTTTCACATCCAGTTTTAAAATAAAAAATGCGCTGACTTAGTCAGCGCATTTTTTTATTTATGCTCATTTAACTCGCGCGCTTCTTCAGGACTTTGCAAGCTAGTTGCTCCCGGATAGTGAAGTCCTTGATCACGGTCAGATTCAACTCGTTTTGATTCCTTTAATTTTTTCTCTTGACGATCTTTTCCCATTTTATATTCCCTCCTTTTTTCTGATAGGTTGTCCAAAATAAGCGGTTCTATTCTAAAACCCCGATTAAGTTTTCCAAAATTGATACATACTGATGACAGATAGGGGAGGTGCCATATTCAGTGGACGGAATTTTCTTTTATTGGCTTTCGTGGATGGGATGGATTGTTGCGACTTTTCTTATGCCCAAAACAGCTAGGCGTTGGAAGGTAGCAGCCATTATATTAATCAGTATACTCCTAAGCGGAATGAACATGCATATGACTCAGTTTTCATGTAGCTACACCGCTTTGTTTTTAGTGGGAGTAGCGTGTGTGTATGCTTCAGGCTACAGCCGATTTCAGCAGTTATATTATGTTATTGTATGCGGCATTATAATAATTGCCTATGCTAGTTTTTGTTTACTTGAGCTCTATGATCCTGTCTGGATTTTTATTGATCGTAAGTGGATTTTGACTGGACTTATCTTATATATTTGCTTTATGGTGGTTAAAGATGCTGAAAAAAGATTCGCAGCAATCATTTTAGGTGTAGTTGGAGGAGACTTTTTATACGCAGTTGTCATTCGGGATATCGCATCTTATGAAATAGGGTCTCTTCGTACACTCGACGTTTTAGCCACAGCAGTAGGAGCGATGTTTATTTGGGAGATGCTGGTTTATTTCTCTGCTTATTTAGATTTGTACGTGCTGAAGTCTCACAGGCAAAAGCAAAGTACTTACAAATAGAAGAAGAGATTTCGTAAAATTATATTGTTGTTACCGGTGATTTTTGATAAAATTGTTTGATTGAAAGAGTAATGCTTATTCAGCGGATAGGCAGTTAATCAGTTCAGTATAAGAAAGAGCTGATAAAAATCCTGCTTTATCGCTTATGATCGATTAGTAGAGGTCATGCCACGCTGCATGGCCTCAATTTTTGAAAAACGAATGATCTTATTTATTTGTACATGTAGATAAATACCTTTAGTCGATTAAAGACTGGTTGCCGATACATAAAAAAGATCAAGGAAAGGGAAGAATCGTATGCCAAAACCAATTATTGCGATTGTTGGTCGTCCCAACGTAGGAAAATCAACAATTTTCAACCGAATTGTAGGAGAGCGAGTATCTATTGTAGAAGATATTCCGGGTGTAACTCGTGATCGTATCTATAGTTCAGGTGAGTGGCTGAATTTGGACTTTAACATTATTGATACTGGCGGTATTGATATTGGAGATGAGCCATTTTTAGAACAGATCAAACAGCAGGCAGAAATTGCAATTGATGAAGCGGACGTAATCATTTTTCTAGTGAATGGACGCGATGGAATTACTGCAGCTGATGAAGAAGTGGCGAAAATTTTATACAAATCCAAAAAGCCCGTCGTCCTAGCCGTTAATAAAGTAGATAATCCTGAAATGAGAGAATTAATCTATGATTTCTACGCACTAGGATATGGAGAACCGTTCCCAATCTCAGGAACGCATGGTTTAGGTTTAGGTGACCTGTTAGACGAGGCAGCTAAGCATTTTCCAAAAGAAAAAGACGAAGACTACGGAGAAGAAGTCATTAAATTTTCATTGATTGGTCGTCCTAACGTAGGGAAATCTTCATTAGTTAATGCTCTTCTAGGTGAAGATCGTGTTATTGTCAGTGATCTCGCCGGTACGACACGCGATGCTATTGATACGAAGTTTACAAAAGAAGATCAAGAATATGTTGTTATTGATACAGCTGGAATGAGAAAGCGTGGAAAAGTGTACGAGAGTACTGAAAAATACAGCGTACTTCGCGCATTAAAGGCAATTGAACGCTCAGACGTTGTCTTAATTGTATTAAATGCTGAAGAGGGTATTATTGAACAAGATAAGAAAATTGCTGGCTATGCACAAGAAGCTGGAAAAGCTGTCGTCATTGTTGTGAACAAATGGGATACAGTAGAAAAAGATGAAAAAACAATGAAAAAATTTGAAGAAAATATACGCGAGCATTTTCAGTTCTTAACATATGCTCCAATTGTATTCCTTTCAGCTAAAACGAAAAAACGTACGCATACGCTATTGCCAATGATTGATCTTGCAAGCGAAAGCCATGCGGTGCGTGTAGAAACAAGCATCTTAAACGATGTAATTATGGATGCAGTAGCAATGAACCCTACGCCTACTCACAACGGCAACCGCTTAAAAATCTATTACACAACTCAAGTAGCAATCAAGCCGCCAACTTTTGTTGTGTTTGTAAATGATCCTGAGCTAATGCATTTTTCATATAAACGTTTCTTAGAAAATAAGCTTCGTGAAGCTTTTGGATTCGAAGGAACTCCAATTAAAATTATTGCAAGACCAAGAAAATAACAGAGGATGTGATCGGCGTGGAAAGAATAGCTGTACTAGGAGCAGGGAGTTGGGGAACTGCATTAGCTTTCGTATTGGCAGAAAATGGACACGATGTTCGCATTTGGGGACATAGACAACAAGTCATTGATCAAATCAACGAGACGCATCAGAATGAAAAATATCTGCCTGGTGTAGAGCTTCCTCATCAGATTAAAGGTTTTACGTCATTAGAAAAGGCAATAGAGGGTGTTGAAACCCTTATTTTAGCTGTTCCAACGAAGGCCATTCGTGAAGTGTTGCAACAGCTAAAATCCCTTACCGATGAACTGTTTACAATTGTTCACGTAAGTAAAGGAATTGAACCGGATTCTCTTTTACGTATATCTCAAATGATTCAACAAGAAATTGATACAAAAGACATCGTTGTCTTATCAGGCCCGAGTCATGCTGAAGAAGTAAGTAGAAGGCAGCCGACAACCGTGACGTCAGCTTCAACAAATATACAAGCAGCAGAAAAAGTACAGGATTTATTTAATAATCAACAGTACTTCCGTGTTTATACAAATCCTGATGTGATTGGTGTGGAAATTGGGGGAGCGTTAAAAAATATTATTGCTCTTGCTGCTGGTATCACGGATGGACTTGGATATGGTGACAATGCGAAGGCCGCTCTTATGACTCGTGGCTTAGCTGAAATCGCTCGCTTAGGTACGGTGCTTGGTGCCAATCCTCTGACGTTCTCAGGTTTAACCGGGATTGGAGATTTGATTGTAACGTGTACAAGCGTTCATTCTCGAAATTGGCGCGCTGGTAATCTTCTTGGAAAAGGCAAAAATTTAGACGAAGTATTAGAAAATATGGGAATGGTTGTAGAAGGTGTACGCACGACGAAAGCAGCTTACCAGCTATCTCAAAAATACGACGTAAAAATGCCGATTGCTGATGCTTTATATAATGTACTGTTTAATGATGTGAAGGCAAAAGATGCAGTAGACGCGCTTATGTCTCGTACTAAAACACATGAAATGGAAGATTTAGCGAATGTTTTAGGAGAAAAATTAAATTAAGTGCAAAGAAATATGAAAAAATAGGCAATTGGTGATACCCAAAATCATTTACTTGCATAAAATAACGTGTAAATAAAGATGAGTAGAACTGTTAGTATGGGAATATTTAGTTACGGTCGAAGCGAAGAGCCCCCTTCGCTTCGATTTTTTTATGTGAAAAAGCAGGAATTTGTCAATTTAATAGGAAAGTAATTACTATAGAGCGTAAATCAATGGAAGGTGAATAAATAGTTAATTTAGAAAGTTCTATTAATATCCGTCTTAACTATAAGTCCTTATGTTATAATAACGGTGAAAAAAGGAGTGGATGCAATTTGTCGCCAGGTTTGTTAAAGATGTGGATTTCATTGGGTTCCATTGTATTTATGTTTATTGCGGTATTTTCTATTTACTTTAGTCGTTATAAAATCACGAACCGCGTTGGTAAAATTGTACTCGCTTTCATTGCCTATTCGCTCATGATTGTAGCAGGTCTTATTATGGTAATTGTTGTATTCAGCGGTCCGACAGATGCTTAATGTACATATGGTAGGGTGAGGAAAATGAAAAAATTCATGCTAACGTCTATGGTTGGGTTAACCATTTTTGTATTATCCGGTTGTTTATACCCGACGGAAAGAATGTCTCAAAATCAAGTTCCTTATAAAGATCAAGTTGCTTCCGTACAAACGGCCGTTGATCAATTTAAAGAAGAAAGCGGAGGCTTATTGCCGATAAAAACGAAAGATATGGACACGCCGATTTATCAAAAATATCCGATTGACTTTACAAAAATTGTTCCTAGATACATGCAAGACGCACCTGGGAATTCGTATGAAAGCGGAGGGATATTTGCGTACGTGCTTGTGGATGCAGAAACAAAGCCCACGGTTAAATTATTAGACTTACGGATGGCGGATACGATTCAAGATGTTAATGTACATTTGAATATATACCGTCAAAACCATAAAGGATACGTACCGTTTAAAGACGTCATCGCTCCCGGCGTATTCTCTATTAACTATAAGAAATTGAATATGAAAGAACCCCCTGTCGTTACTAGCCCGTATACAGGGAATAGTCTTTCTTTAATTGTTAATGGGCAGGGAGATGTATTTGTAGATTATCGTCCTGATTTGTATGATGCCATTCAAAAGCATAAAAGCTCCTACAAACCGGGTGAAGATATCCGAAAGCTCCTTGTGAAAAACAGTGATTTTGTACCTGCTTACTCTCTTCCTTATACAGTTAACGATAAGAATGAACCAATATTTTTTAAAAAATAAGTCATGAACCCCTTCTCCTTGAATAATATTCAGAGAGAAGGGGTTTTCTCTTTCTTGTACACCAATAATGAAAATCAGAATGACTAAGTCAGCATGTGCATGAAAAAAATCATAAATTTTTCTATCAAAAGTCATATTTTAATAGGACAACGTCATAACTATATAGTGTCCTAATTTACTCTCGCAATGGATGTCATATTCCATGAACTCATAGATCGGAGGGGATCTTTTGGAAAAGGTGGATGTATTTAAAGATATCGCTGAACGTACAGGAGGCGATATATATTTAGGTGTGGTGGGAGCAGTTCGAACAGGAAAATCTACATTTATTAAAAAGTTTATGGAGCTGGTGGTCCTGCCTCACATCGAGAACGAGGCAGAAAGAGCTCGCACACAAGATGAACTACCACAAAGTGCAGCTGGAAAAACGATTATGACAACTGAGCCAAAATTCGTACCGAATCAAGCAGTCAATGTTTTGGTAGATGACGGGCTAGAAGTTAACATACGGTTAGTAGATTGTGTAGGATATACAGTGCCAGGCGCTAAAGGGTACGAAGATGAAAATGGACCTCGAATGATCAATACACCTTGGTATGAAGAACCAATTCCATTTCACGAAGCGGCTGAAATTGGAACGAGAAAGGTCATTCAAGAACACTCAACGATTGGTGTCGTCATTACAACAGATGGCTCAATTGGAGATATACCTCGTCAAGATTACGTGGAAGCAGAAGAGCGCGTCATTAATGAGCTAAAAGAAGTAGGCAAACCCTTTATCATGGTTATTAATACCGTACAGCCATATCATCCCGATACAGAAAAGCTTCGTGCAAAGCTTAATGAAAAATATGATATCCCAGTATTAGCGATGAGTGTGGAAAGCATGCGCGATACTGATGTGATGAACGTATTAAGAGAAGCACTATACGAGTTCCCTGTATTAGAAGTCAACGTTAATCTACCAAGCTGGGTAATGGTTTTAAAAGATAAACATTGGCTGCGTGAAAGCTATCAAGAAGCCGTTAAAGAAACGGTAAAAGATATTAAGAGACTGAGAGACGTTGAACGGGTAGTAGAGCAATTTAGCCAGTTTGAGTTTATCGATCAGGCTCGATTAGCCGGAATTGAGATGGGGCAGGGGATTGCCGAAATTGACTTATACGCTCCAGATGACTTATATGATCAGATTTTGAAAGAAATCGTGGGAGTAGAAATTCGCGGAAGAGATCATTTGCTGCAGTTAATGCAAGACTTTGTGCATGCAAAAACCGAGTATGATCAAGTCTCTGATGCACTTCGCATGGTTAAGCAAACGGGTTATGGTGTAGCTGCACCTTCGCTTTCAGATATGAGCCTTGATGAACCTGAAATTATTCGCCAAGGATCGCGTTTTGGAGTTCGTTTAAAAGCAGTGGCACCTTCTATACACATGATTAAAGTGGATGTAGAATCAGAATTTGCGCCGATTATCGGAACGGAGAAGCAAAGCGAAGAATTAGTTCGTTATTTGATGCAAGACTTTGAAGATGATCCGCTTTCAATTTGGAATTCAGATATATTTGGCCGCTCTCTAAGTTCAATCGTAAGAGAAGGGATTCAAGGAAAGCTGTCGCTGATGCCTGAAAATGCGCGATATAAGTTAAAAGAAACGCTAGAACGGATTATTAACGAAGGATCTGGAGGTTTAATCGCGATTATTTTATAAGAATACAAGGTTAGGCTCCTCATAAAGGAGCCTCTTCTTTTTGGATAGATCATACAAAACTTTACATATATTGTGATAGATCGCGTGGTTATCCTATTCCTGCGTTATTTTCTGCTTGCTATGCCTTGTTCAATATGTTAATCTTTTAACAGAAATCGATCGATCATACTGTTTTCACTACATACATACGGCAGATGAATGAAAAACATTGAATTATTTAGTTCAATCGTTTATGATTAGGCTTGTCGATACATAGGTTATGTATAATATCCATTTGTTTTGTTAAAGAATGAGATATAACGAATTACTAGATTCCTTTTCTAACAAGGTTTTTAGTTATTATATGATCCGATTTTGGGAGGAGGTGAATGGCATGAACAAGACAGAATTAATTAATGCTGTTGCAGAAGCAAGTGAGCTTTCAAAAAAGGATGCTACAAAAGCAGTTGATGCTGTTTTCGATACAATTTTAGAAGCTTTAAAAGCTGAGGACAAAGTTCAACTTATCGGTTTTGGTAACTTCGAAGTACGTGAACGTGCTGCTCGTAAAGGACGCAATCCACAAACTGGCGAAGAAATCGAAATTCCTGCTAGCAAAGTTCCTGCATTCAAACCAGGTAAAGCTCTTAAAGATGCTGTAAAATAATATCTACATAAAATGGCTTTATTCATAGCCGTTGATGAAGAGCTTTGAAAGGTCGCACATTTGCGACCTTTCTTTTTTGCCTTTGGTATATACATATGCTAGAATTTTTTTCATAAAGTCGTAATGCAACGAATTGGAGGGCAACAACATGTCATCTGTAAATAAACCACAGATCGAACAAGCTGTGAGACTAATTTTAGAAGCAATTGGCGAAGATCCAAACCGTGAAGGATTATTAGATACACCAAAGCGAGTAGCTAAAATGTATGAGGAAGTCTTTTCCGGGTTGAATGAAGATCCAAAAGAGCATTTTAAAACAGTTTTTGGAGAAGATCATGAAGAGCTAGTGCTTGTAAAAGATATTCCTTTTTACTCTATGTGTGAACACCACTTAGTGCCTTTTTACGGAAAAGCTCATGTTGCGTATATTCCAAAAGGCGGACGAGTGACCGGTTTAAGTAAGCTGGCAAGAGCGGTAGAGGCTGTTGCGAAACGTCCTCAGCTTCAGGAGAGAATTACATCTACAGTGGCGGATTCTATTGTAGAAACATTAGAGCCGCACGGGGTAATGGTAGTAGTGGAAGCAGAGCACATGTGTATGACCATGCGAGGCATTAAAAAGCCTGGGGCTATGACAATCACTTCTGCTGTGCGTGGAGTGTTAGAACACGATGCAAGTTCTAGAGCTGAAGTTTTATCATTGATTAAATCATAATGTGGATGATGAAGGAGAAGAGAATATGACACAAAAAGGAACGCCAGAGTATATTGTCATTAAAGCGGTCGAAGATGGAGTTAACGTAATTGGCTTAACGCGAGGAGCAGATACGCGATTTCATCATTCAGAAAAACTAGATAAAGGCGAAGTGATGATTGCGCAGTTTACTGAGCATACATCCGCAATTAAAATTCGTGGCAAAGCCGTCGTTCAGACTGTTCACGGAGAAATTGAATCCGATACGAAAAAATAAGCAGGGATTTTCCTGCTTTTATTTATATTTAAAATAAATGAATAAGAACAGGAAAAACATGGTGAAACTAAAAGCAATATCTTAAATTACTGTCTAAGAAATCAAGATGGTATGTAGATGAACGGTGTTCAAGCGGATGAGCAGCTAAAGGATTTAAACCGTGAAAAAGCTTCAAAAGAATTTAAAGGATATTTTATAATGTAATTATGTTATAATTGACACTATCGATTTGGAGTTGAAAGAACTTTAAACAAATAGTGATGGAAAGGGAGACAAGGATGATGAGCGTAAAAACCATCTATGATATTGTGGCCAACATGAAAGAACAGCTTCATGTTGAATTAAGTCATCCATATGTAAAAAAATATATTCATCATCCGCGTATTGATGAAAATAGAT
This sequence comes from Priestia sp. FSL R5-0597, assembly GCF_038006305.1. Classification (NCBI taxonomy): domain Bacteria; kingdom Bacillati; phylum Bacillota; class Bacilli; order Caryophanales; family Bacillaceae; genus Priestia; species Priestia sp. FSL R5-0597. Next base: position 4,144,203 of record NZ_JBBOUZ010000001.1, on the reverse strand, counting down.
TACTGTACATGTGTTCGTTCTTAGATACTCTTTCAATGGAAGAAGAAAAAAAGAACAGCTCTGTGCTATCTGTGATGCTCGTTCAAACCGCACTTGATACCCACGATCTAGTCTCCACTCAAAATGTTAGCGGAAATGAAGGGAAGCTGCATGAGAGGCAGCTGGTAGTTTTGGCCGGAGATTATTACAGCGGCCTGTACTATTACTATTTAGCTCAAAGCAGCCAGCTGAATTTAATGAAAGTTATAGCATCTGCTATTAAAGAAATTAATATCGCTAAGATACACATTTATAACAATCGCTCTACTAATCCACACGACGTTATGAATAGTTTTTTAGCAGCAGAATCATCGTTTGTAAGATGCTTATGTGACTATTTTGAACGTGAAGAGTGGAAAGAACTTTTAAAACATGCAGCGTATTTGAATGGGATATTAAAGCAATTAAAGTCATTACAGCATAAAGAGCCTACTCTCTTGCTAAACTATTGCAAACAAATTGGCATGAATCAAGAACAAATAAAAGAATACCTTTATTCGTATACTCAACAGTCTGTAAATATTGTTAGAGGGTACTTACGAAGTGAATTTGCGATGAATGAGTTTTTAAGAGAGCACTTAGATGAACTTACATCTAGCTTAGAAGTGTTGAAAAATGTCGTAGGAGAAGGATAGAGATATGCAGCAATCAAAAGAACAGCGTGTCCATGGCGTATTTGAAAAAATATACAAAAATTATGATCAAATGAATTCTGTTATTAGTTTTCAGCGTCATAAGGCATGGCGCAAAGATACGATGAAGCGAATGAATGTTCAAAAAGGAACAAAAGCTTTAGATGTTTGTTGCGGAACTGCGGATTGGACGCTAGCTATGGCTGAAGCAGTTGGAGAAACAGGAGAGGCAGTTGGCCTGGATTTTAGTCAAAATATGCTAAAGATTGGTGGAGAGAAAGTAAAAAACTCACCTTTTTCAAATATTACTTTACTACATGGCAATGCAATGGAGCTTCCTTTTGAAGATAATTCATTTGACTATGTAACGATTGGATTCGGACTGCGCAACGTGCCCGATTACCTTCAAGTTTTAAAGGAAATGCAGCGCGTCGTGAAACCTGGCGGAAAAGTGGTTTGCCTTGAAACCTCTCAGCCAACGATGATTGGTTACCGACAAATGTACTTGCTTTATTTTAAGTATATTATGCCTGCGCTTGGAAAGATGGTCGCTAAAAGCTATGATGAATATTCATGGCTTCAAGAGTCAGCTAGGGACTTTCCAGGTCAAAAGCAATTGGCTGATATGTTCCGTGAAGCCGGTTTGACAGATGTTGAAGTGAAATCTTACACAGGTGGAGTAGCGGCGATGCATCTAGGGTACAAACGATAAAAGAGAAAAAGCTTGTCCTACAGGTGCAACAGCCTGTAGGATAAGGAGTAAAGAATGAATATATAATGCAAGGTGAGTCCAATGAAACTAAAAATGATGTACGCTTTTTTGAATACGGATATTACCCTTATTGAGAAAGAACTTGAACAAACTGTTCATACCGATGAAACACTTATCACAGATGCTTCTCTTCACCTTTTACAAGCAGGGGGGAAACGAATTCGCCCTGTATTTGTTTTGTTGGCAGCTAAATTTGGGCATTACAATATCGACCAAATCAAACATGTGGCAGTAGCGCTTGAGCTGATTCATATGGCGTCTCTTGTTCATGATGATGTTATTGATGACGCTGATAAGCGACGGGGAAAACCAACAATTAAGGCAAAATGGGACAATCGTATTGCTATGTATACAGGGGATTACATCTTTGCTCGTGCACTTGAAGTTATGAGTGAGGTTAAAGATGTGGAAGCACATAAAATTTTATCTAATACGATGGTGGAATTAACGCTCGGTGAAATTGAACAGATTAAGGACAAATACAACCTAAACCAAAACTTACGCGTGTATCTGCGTAGAATTAAACGTAAAACGGCACTGCTAATTGCTGCAAGCTGTCAGTTAGGCGCAATTGCAGCGGGAGCTCCTGAAGATATACATAAACGTTTATTTTGGTTTGGATATTACGTGGGAATGTCATTTCAAATTACGGATGACATTTTAGATTTTATCTCATCAGAAGAACAGCTTGGGAAACCAGTTGGCAGCGACTTACTGCAAGGAAATATTACGCTGCCAGTTTTGTATGCCATTGAAAATGCTGAGTTTCGAGATAAAGTAGAACAGCTTTTCGAGAGGGAATATGAGCAAGAGCTGATCGATGAAATTATTTCTGATATTAAATCTTCTAACGCCATTGAACGTTCATTTGAAATGAGCGATCGTTATCTGCAAAAAGCGATGAGCATTTTAGAAGAACTGCCGCCAAACAAGGCGAAAAAAACGCTGCATCAAATTGCGAAGTACATTGGAAAACGGAAATTTTGATTTATTTACTTTCATAAGTTGTAAACTGCTCGAAACAATGTTAATATCTTCATGAGGTGTGATTGCGCTTTCAAAACTTGTTTACATATCATGAACTTCAGGGGTGGAGAGTAAAATGATACAAAAAACGTTTTTAATGGTCAAACCAGACGGGGTACAAAGAAGCATTATTGGTGAGGTTATTTCTCGCTTTGAGAAAAAAGGTTTTCAATTAGTTGGAGCTAAGCTTATGCATATTTCGCAGGAATTAGCTGAAACACACTATGGTGAACATAAAGAGAAACCTTTCTTCGGTGAGTTAGTGAAATTTATCACATCAGGTCCAGTTTTTGCTATGGTATGGGAAGGTGAAAACGTGATTTCAGTATCACGTCAAATGGTGGGGAAAACTAACCCTCAAGAAGCGCTTCCTGGAACTATTCGAGGTGATTATGGACTGATTGTGGATAAGAATATTATTCACGGCTCAGATTCACCAGAAAGTGCGGAGCGTGAAATCAGCTTATTCTTTGAAAGTGAAGAGCTGACTTTCTATAAAAAAGACGCAGACGCTTGGATTTACTAATTTAGATAGCGCAAAAAGACGAATGAATTTTCATTCGTCTTTTTTATTGTGTGTATAAACAAGCTTCTAGGCTATTAAGTGCAAAGATTTCCCCGCATAAACATTTTCATAATGTATTCCGATATATTAATAAGAAGATAAGCGTATATAAAGGTTTTATTTCTTTATACGTCTAACATAAACGTATAGGAATGAGAAAGGAGAGTCAAAAATGATAGATGAATACGACGCGTTTGTGGAGAAAATAAAAACAAAAACAGGCATTGATTTATCACTATATAAGCAGTCTCAAATGCACCGCCGCCTCACCTCGCTGTATGAAAAAAAAGGTTTTTCTAGTTTTTTTGAATATTATCGAGCAATGAACAGTAACAACGAACTGCTTGAGGAGTTTTTAGATCGGATGACGATTAACGTGTCAGAGTTTTATCGCAACTATCAGCGGTGGGATATATTGGAGCAAAAAATTTTACCGACTCTTGTAAAAGGAAAATCAGATCTGAAAGTGTGGAGCGCTGCCTGTTCAACAGGGGAAGAGCCGTATACACTAGCGATGGTTTTATCAACATTTTTTCCGCTTTCGCGTATTTCTATATTGGCGACCGATCTGGATGAAAAAGTGATAGAAAAAGCAAAAATAGGCTTTTATGATGAACGTTCACTTCAGGAAATGCCTGTTTCGATGAAAAATAAGTACTTTCAACAAAGAGGAACCGGGTACTTATTAGATGAAAAAATCAAAAAAACAGTTATTTTTCAAAAACATAACTTACTGTCAGACTCTTTTCCTAAAAACGTTGACTTGATTGTTTGTCGAAACGTGCTTATTTATTTTACCGATGAAGCAAAGCATGCTTTATATGAAAAGTTTAGCAGAGCTTTAGCACCTGGAGGCATCTTATTTGTAGGGAGCACAGAGCAGATTTTCACTCCGCAAAAGTATGGGTTTGAAACGGCTGATACGTTTTTTTACAGAAAAGTAAAGACCATTTAATAGAGATAACCTGAAGCGATTTCTTACAAGCTGAGGTGAAACTTTTTATATATTCTTATGTTATAGTATGGTATAGTCATATTTAAAAATGGAAAAATTCTGACGAATAATACATATTAAGCGGAGGTACGATTATGCGATATTTAACAGCAGGAGAATCACATGGTCCACAGTTGACTACTATTTTAGAGGGTGTTCCCGCAGGGCTTCCTTTAACAGCCGAAGACATCAATACAGATTTAGCGCGAAGACAAAAAGGTCATGGTCGCGGAAGACGTATGCAAATTGAAAAAGATCAAGCGGAAATTTTAAGCGGTGTTCGCCACGGCTATACGCTAGGATCTCCTATTACGTTAGCGGTAGAAAATAACGACTGGAAACACTGGACAAAAATTATGGGCATCGAGCCAATTTCTGAAGAAGAATCAGAAGAAGTAAAGCGTAAAATCTCAAGACCAAGACCAGGGCATGCCGATTTAAACGGCGCTATTAAATATGGTCATCGCGATATGAGAAATGTATTAGAACGTTCTTCAGCTCGTGAAACAACTGTAAGGGTAGCAGCAGGTGCTGTGGCTCGTCAAATCCTTGCTCAGTTCGGGATTTCTGTAGCTGGACATGTATTAGAAATTGGCGGCGTACAGGCAAATCCTCCTCAATACAAAAGCTTAGAGGAACTTCAAGAAGTCACTGAAGCTTCTCCAGTAAGATGTTTTGACTCAGCTGTTGAGAAAGACATGATGCAAGCAATCGATGATGCTAAGAAAAACGGCGATTCGATCGGAGGCGTAGTAGAAGTTATTATTGAAGGCGTGCCAGCAGGAGTGGGCAGCTATGTCCATTACGATCGTAAATTAGATGCGAAGATTGCTGCAGCTGTTATGAGCATTAATGCATTTAAAGGCGTTGAGTTTGGGATTGGATTTGAAGCGGCTCGCAGACCAGGAAGCGAAGTTCATGACGAAATTCTATGGGATGAAGAGAATGGATATACCCGTAAAACAAACAACTTAGGCGGCTTTGAAGGTGGCATGACAACAGGTATGCCAATTGTAGTACGCGGTGTAATGAAACCTATTCCAACGCTTTACAAGCCGTTAAAAAGTGTTGATATTGAAACAAAAGAAGTCTTCGAGGCAAGCATCGAACGTTCAGACAGCTGTGCTGTGCCGGCAGCAAGCGTTGTAGCAGAAGCCGTTGTAGCTTGGGAATTGGCTGATGCGCTAATCGAACAGTTTGGACAAGACCGAATTGATTTAATTGCTGAAAATATTGAGAAAATGCGTGTACATGCGAGGGAGTTTTAATGTTGCAAATTGATATTCAAACTTTATCCAAAACATATCCTCTTTATTTAGGAAATGGATTAATTGAAAAGCTGCCTTCTATTATTGAGAGTGTAAAACCTAATCTGTCGTCGGTGTTAATCATCACTGATTCAGCTGTAGATTCATATTATGGAGAAGCGGTTGTAAAAGCGATTGAGACGCAGTTTAAAGTGGCTAAATACGTAGTACCAAGCGGTGAACACGCAAAGTCATTTCAACATTACTACGATTGTCAGACTTTTGCACTCGAGCAGCAGCTTGACCGCAATGCGCTCGTTATTGCTTTCGGCGGAGGGGTAGTTGGCGATTTAGCTGGATTTGTAGCCGCTACATACATGAGAGGGGTTTCGTTTATTCAAGTGCCAACGACGCTTCTTGCTCACGATAGTGCTGTAGGCGGTAAAGTAGCCATTAATCATGAGCTTGGAAAAAATATGATTGGCGCTTTTTATCAGCCTGAAGCGGTTGTTTATGACATTGATCTTCTTAAAACGCTTCCTGAAAGAGAGTGGCGTTCTGGTTTTGCAGAAGTGATTAAACATGCTTTTATTCACGATGAAGCATTTTATGAATGGCTTCAGCAAAATATACAATCGCTGACTGATTTACAAGATGAAAAATTAATTTATGCTATTCAAAGCGGTATTTTAGTCAAAGCATCTGTTGTAAAAGAAGATGAGACAGAAGCTGGCGTTCGCGCTCACCTGAACTTTGGACATACGTTAGGTCATGCGATCGAAGCAGAGTGCGGCTATGGACAAATCAGTCACGGAGAAGGCGTAGCCATTGGGATGCTGTTTGCTATGAAAGTCAGCAATACGCTTGGGAAAAGCGAGTTCCCTGTAGCTGAAATTGCGAAATGGTTTGAAAAATTTGGCTATGAGACGTCTGTTCCAAACCACCTTTCAGCTGAAAAGCTGCTCGTGAGAATGAAAGCAGACAAGAAGTCCAAATCAAGCAATGTTCATATGGTACTGCTTGAAGGCGTAGGAAAACCTTTTGTTCAACAAGTAGAAGATGAAGTGATTCTTAAGCTGCTGAATGAAGAGCTTCAAGCGTAGTTTCTTAAAAAGCCAAGTAGATAGTAGTTGACAAATGAATTTGAAACGTACTACAATTGGTAACAAGTTAGTTTAGAGATTTTAGTTATGAGAAAAAAATAGACAGTTTAGTTGAGATTAGGGTAGACGAGAATGAGACAGTTGAGCAGAGTTTAGTTGAGTGAATTTTACCATTCGTATACCCAAAGGCCCATTTTTGATGTGTCTTTGGGTTTATTTATTATATCCTCTTTTATATAACCTCATCTATTCTCATTCTCCATGAAATGGAGGATTGAAAGATATGACGAACACGTATACTTCTTTTTTAGAAGACTCTACAAAGTATTTAACCATTCCAATCATAAAAAAAATATTTATCGATAGCATGACACCTGTTGATCTTTTTCAGCAAGTAAAAGATGAAGCTGTATATTTGCTTGAAAGCAATGATGAATCATCACCATGGTCCAATTATTCTTTTATTGGCTTGAATCCGTTTTTGTATGTAGAAGAAGAGAACGGAACCTATCTAGCAAAAAACAAGCAGCTTCAACCTGTGCTGCAAGGAGACAGCTTTAAAGAGGTATTTTGTAAAATTCAGCAAGAGCTGAAAGTGAAAGTACCAGACCTTGCACTTCCTTTTAAAGGAGGAGCAGTAGGATTTATCAGCTACGACGCAGTATCGCAAATTGAAAAAGTAAACGTACATGCCCAAAACGATTTGAACATGCCTACTTTTCACTTTATCTATTGTCAAACGATGCTCGCTTATAATCACCAAACAAAAGAGCTTATGGTGATTCACTACATTCAGCTTGATGAGCAAGATAAAGAACAGCAGAAAAAAGAAAAACATGATGAAGCTCTAGCAGAGATCAATCGATATGTTGAAAGAATAGCGCAGACGGTGAAAGAAAAGCCGATGATGTTTGAAAGCGAGCAGCGCGAAGTTAGCTTTGAAGGTGTGACATCGTCATACCAAAAAGATAAATTTGTGCAAGATGTGGAAAAAATTAAGGAATACATTAAAAGCGGAGATGTTTTTCAAGCCGTATTGTCGCAGAGATTTCAAATTGATACGACCGTAGCTGGATTTGATATTTACAGAGTATTGCGATTAGTTAATCCATCTCCTTATTTATTTTACGTGAAAGTAAAGGGAGTGGAATTGATCGGAAGTTCCCCTGAGCGGTTGATTCAAATTGAAAACGGCCATTTAGAAATTCATCCAATTGCAGGAACGAGAAGACGCGGCAGAGATGCAGAAGAAGATGCGCGCTTGTATGAAGACTTAATTAACGATGAAAAAGAGCGGGCAGAACACTATATGCTCGTGGACTTAGCAAGAAATGACATCGGCCGAGTTGCACAGTATGGAAGTGTCCAAACGCCGGTATTAATGCAGCAGGTTAACTTTTCGCACGTCATGCACTTGATTTCTAAAGTGACAGGACGCCTAGATGAAAAAGTACATCCTATTGATGCGCTGCTTTCTGCATTTCCAGCGGGTACCGTATCTGGCGCTCCAAAAGTGCGGGCGATGCAAATCTTAAATGAAATTGAACCAGTTGCGCGAAATGTATATGCAGGAACCGTAGCATATCTCGGATTTGATGGAAACATTGATTCGTGCATTGCAATTCGTACCATTCTTTTGAAAGACCAAACCGCTTATATACAGGCTGGAGCAGGAGTGGTTGCTGACTCAAAACCGGAGCTTGAGTGGAAAGAAACCCGCAATAAAGCTAGCGCTTTAATTAAAACAATTCAATTAGCTCAAGACATCTACGATAAAAAGGAGGATGTATATGTTTAAAGAATTGTTGAAAAAGTGTTTGCGCGGCGAGTCACTTTCAGCGGAAGAAGCAGAAAAAATTATGAATGATATTATGAACGGTAAAGTCCCGGCAGCTCAAATTGCTAGCGTGCTAACCATTTTAACGTACCGAGGAGAAACCGTCGATGAAATTGTTGGTTTTGTCCGGGGGATGAAAAACAATATGAATGCTATTTCTCTAGAAGAATTAAACGTAGTAGATACGTGCGGTACGGGAGGAGACGGCGCCTCTACGTTTAATATTTCGACGGCTAGTGCGATTGTGGCATCTGCTGCTGGAGTAAAGGTTGCGAAACATGGGAATCGCGCGGTGTCTTCTAAAAGCGGAAGTGCAGACGTGTTAGAACATCTGGATATATGGATTCAAGGAAATGAAAAAGAAGTGAAAAATGCGGTGTCTGACCTCAACATGTCCTTTTTATTTGCGCCGCTTTATCACCCTGCTATGAAGCACGTTGCTGCTACTCGAAAGGAATTAGGGTTTAGAACCGTTTTTAATGCATTAGGTCCGTTAGCAAACCCTACTAATTGCACAAAGCAAGTAATTGGCGTTTATTCTATTGAGCTTGCACGGAAATTAGCAGAAGCCCTTGTTGTACTGGGAGCTAACCACGTTCTTCTCGTTGCGGGCAGGGACGGTTTGGATGAAATTAGTGCTACGGATGTAACGGATATTGTAGAAGTGCAAGACAATGTTATTACAGAATATACGCTTGCACCAGAGGATGTACACTTACAGAGAGGGAAGCTTGAAGACTTGGTGGTAGAAGACGCGAAATCGAGTGCAGAGCTCATTGAATCGCTATTTTTAAATAAAAGTAATGTAACTGCTAAAAATGCAGTCGTGTTGAACTCTGCTGCAGCTATTTACGTTAGCGGAAACGTTTCTACTTTTGAAGAAGGAGTAGCTGTAGCTTTAGAAACAATTGAATCAGGTGCTGCATACACGCAATTACAACGATTGAAATCGAAAAAGGTGGTTGAACATGCTCAATAAAATTATTGAAACAAAAAAAGAAGAAATTCAAAACCTACAGTTACCCGAACAGCAAAATGTTACAAAACGATCATTTTTAGAAGCTTTATCAAATCCAAATCGAGAGCTGGCTCTTATTGCAGAAGTAAAAAAAGCCTCTCCTTCCAAAGGATTAATAAAGGAGAATTTTCAGCCTGTGGAAATTGCTAAAGCCTACGAGGAAGGAAAAGCAGATGCTTTGTCTGTGTTAACGGATCAGCACTATTTTCAAGGACACCGAACGTTTTTAAGTGATATTAAACAGCATGTCTCTATTCCTGTGCTTCGTAAGGATTTCATCATTGATTCCATTCAAGTGGAAGAAAGTGCAAGAATCGGTGCCGATGCTATTTTACTCATCGGAGAAGCACTTGAACCATTAAAATTGCAAGAGCTTTATCTTCAAGCTGCTGAAAAAGAGTTAGATTGTTTAGTAGAAGTGCATTCTTTAGAAACGCTTGAACAGCTGTTAGCTGTATTTACACCGAAGATTATCGGGATTAATAATCGAAATCTTCATACGTTTGAAACCAGCGTGCAGCAGACAAAAGAAATCGCTAAGCACGTGCCGAAAGATCAGCTTTTAGTAAGTGAAAGCGGCATTTACTTATACGATGATGTTTCCTACGTAAAAGAAGCCGGAGCAAAAGCTATTTTAGTAGGAGAATCGCTTATGAGACAGGATAATCAAACCAAAGCGATTAAAAAGCTGTTTGGGGAAAGTGAATATGCTTATTAAGTACTGCGGTATTCGATCAAAACAAGATATAGCTTTAATCGAAAAGTCGGCTGCTACTCACATTGGCTTTATTTTCTACCCTAAAAGTAAACGATATGTAAAGCCTGAACGAGTAAATGAGTTTGTAACGGATGAAATAAAAAAACAAGTCTCGCTAGTAGGGGTATTTGTCAATACACCGGTGGATCAAATACTTGAAATTGCCTCCGTGACAAATTTAGATGTGATTCAGTGCCACGGGCAAGAAACAGCTGCTGAAGTACGTGAGTTAAAGCAGCGTGGATATGAAGTATGGAAAGCACTCCCGCACAATAAAGATACGCTGCAGCAAATGCATGTATATGAAGAAGCTGACGGTTATGTAATTGACAGCAAGGTTAAAGAACAATTCGGAGGAACGGGCGTCGCTTTTGATTGGAGCTTCGTTCCTCAGTATGAATCAGCTGCACGAAAGTTAGGTAAAAAATGCTTTATTGCTGGAGGAATCAATGCTTTTAACATTGAGAACTTGTTACCCTACAAACCTGGGGCGATTGATATTTCTGGCGGTATTGAAACAAATGAAACGAAGGACTATACAAAAATTATAGAGATTGAAAGGAAGATCCATACTATGACATACAATCATCCTGATGAATTTGGCCGCTTTGGTGAATTTGGCGGAAAATACGTACCTGAAACATTAATGAAACCACTTGAAGAAGTAGAAGCAGCTTTGAATCAAGCAATGAAAGATCCGGCATTTAAAGATGAGTATCTATCCTTACTCGTCAATTACTCAGGGCGACCAACGGCTTTAACATATGCTGATAATATTACCGAAACACTCGGCGGGGCAAAAATTTATTTAAAACGTGAAGACTTAAATCATACGGGTGCTCACAAAATCAACAATGCCATTGGACAGATTTTACTTGCTAAACGGATGGGCAAAACAAAAATTATTGCTGAAACAGGAGCGGGTCAGCACGGGGTAGCCACAGCTACAGTAGCTGCAAAGTTCGGAATGGAATGTAAAGTATTCATGGGAGAAGAAGATATTGAACGTCAGGCGTTGAACGTCTTTCGCATGAAGCTTCTAGGAGCGGAAGTTATTCCTGCAACTTCTGGAACAAAAACGCTAAAAGATGCAACAAATGAAGCGATCCGCTACTGGGTTCAACACTGTGAAGATCATTTTTACTTAATTGGTTCGGCAATTGGACCGCATCCTTATCCTAAAATGGTTCGAGATTTCCAAAAAATTATTGGAGAAGAAGCAAAAGAACAGTTTACAGCGGTAGAAGGAAAACTTCCGAATGCTGTCGTGGCATGCGTCGGAGGCGGCAGTAATGCAATCGGTATGTTTTATGATTTTATTAAAGAAGAAAATGTACGCTTGATTGGAGTAGAAGCAGGGGGGAAAGGACTAAATACAGCTCTTCATGCTGCTAAAATGGCTAAAGGCACAAAAGGTGTTATTCATGGAACGCTCACGTATTTACTTCAAGATGAAAATGGTCAAATTACAGAGCCTTATTCTATTTCAGCAGGTTTGGATTATCCGGGTATCGGTCCAGAGCATTCTCACCTTTCATCTATTGGACGAGTAGAATATGAAAGTGTAACGGATGATGAATCAATCGAAGCTCTTCAGCTGCTGGCGAAAACGGAGGGAATCATCCCGGCTATCGAATCCGCCCATGCGCTGGCAAAAGCATTTGAACTGGCTAAAAGCATGACGAAAGAAGAAACCATTTTAATTTGCTTATCAGGTCGAGGAGATAAGGACGTTCATACATTAGTAAACTTGCTAGAAGGGAAGGAAGAAGAACATGAATACGTTTGAAGCGAGACTACCTAAACATGAAACATTATTTATTCCATTTATTACAGCAGGAGATCCTCATGAAGATGCAACGGTGGAGATTGCTTTGTCTTTGCAAAAGCAAGGTGCTTCTATTTTAGAGCTGGGCGTACCGTATTCCGATCCTTTAGCAGATGGTCCAATTATTCAAGAGGCGTCCAAAAGAGCTTTATCTGGCGGCATGTCTATTTCAAAAGCTATTAAGCTTGTATCGGTGATGAGAAAAAAAGGTGTGAAAATACCGGTAATTCTCTTTACCTATTTTAATCCTGTGTTACAATTAGGTTTAGAATCCTTTTTCGCGTTAATGCGAGAAAATGAAATAGATGGAGTGCTAATTCCGGATTTACCGTACGAAGAGAGTGGCCGTATCCGGGAGCTTGCCGCTGAAAATGAAGTTGCGTACATTTCAATGGTTGCTCCTACATCTAAAGAGCGTATTCAAAAAATTGCTGCAGATGCAACGGGCTTCTTATACTGCGTGTCGTCTTTAGGCGTTACTGGGGTTCGCTCTACGCTGCCGGCTGATATTGGCACCTTTTTAGAAGATGTGAAAGCAGCAGCTTCTATACCGGTTGCCGTCGGTTTTGGGATTTCAACAAGCGAACAAGTAGAGGTATTAAAAGAACACAGCGACGGCATTGTAATTGGAAGTGCAATTGTTAATAAAATTGGCCAGCTTGAACAAGTTCTTTTAAATAAGGATACACGCCGAGACGGATTAAATCAAATTGAGGAGTATGTTGCATCCATCGTTTCGCCTATACAAAAATGCGAGGTGTAACACGGTGAAGGTAAAAGAACAATTACTAACTTTATCTCCATATAAACCAGGTAAGCCAATTGAAGAAGTGAAGCGTGAATTTAATTTAGATCGCGTTGTAAAATTAGCATCCAATGAAAATCCTTACGGCAGCTCTGCTTTAGTAAAAGAGGCGATTGCTGCAGAAATTGAAAATATGGCGCTTTATCCAGACGGTTATGCAGCTGAACTGCGTGCAGCAGTAGCAAAACACGTAGGTGTAGAGCAAGATCAGCTAATTTTTGGAAATGGGTCTGATGAAGTCATTCAAATTATTTGCCGAGCTTTACTATCGGCTGATACAAACACTGTCATGCCAACGCCATCATTTCCTCAATATAAGCACAATGCCGTAATTGAAGGTGCAGAAATTCGTGAAGTACCGCTGCGCGGCGGAGATCATGATTTAAATGCTATGCTTCGTGCAATTGATGAAAATACGACAATTGTATGGGTATGCAGTCCTAATAACCCAACGGGAACGTATGTGAAGGGCGATGAGTTAATTTCCTTTATGAAGCAAGTTCCTAAGCATACGTTAATCGTTATGGATGAAGCGTATTTTGAGTATGCAGCAGATCAAGCCGACTATCCGAATACGGTAGAGCTTTTGAATGAATACGAAAACTTAATTGTACTTCGCACATTTTCAAAAGCATACGGCTTAGCTTCTTTGCGTATTGGTTACGGTATTGCAAACGAATCATTGCTACAAAAAATTGAGCCGGCTCGCGAACCTTTTAATACAAGCCGCATGGCTCAAAAAGCAGCAATCGTTGCTCTTGAAGACCAAGCGTTCATTGAAGAGTGCAAAAAGAAAAATGAAGCAGGTTTGCAGCAGTACTATGCTTTCTGTGATAAGAATGGCTTAAACTATTATCCTTCTTTCACTAATTTTGTTCTAATTGATTTTGGCCGTCAAGGCGATGAAGTGTTTCAATTTTTATTGGAGTGCGGATTTATCGTTCGTTCAGGGAATGCATTAGGCTTCCCAACTTCCGTTCGTATTACGGTGGGAACAAAAGAACAAAATGAACAAATCATTGAATTGCTTCAGCAGTTTGTTAACCAAGAAACGGCGAAAGCTTAATACCTAATATAGTAAAAGATGAGAGTGTGATTTCACACTCTCATCTTCATATGCACAATGAGGTGAAGGAAAGTGAAAGAAAATGTTTTTGTTATAGGCCTAGGATTAATTGGAGGATCTCTTGCACTTAATATAAAAAAGACGCATCATCATCTTGATGTAATAGGTTTTGACATTAATCAAGAGCAGCTGGAGCTCGCTAAAACTCTAGGCGTAATTGACCAAGCGGCTTCTTCTTTGCAACAAGGCGCTGAGCAAGCGGATTATATTGTTATTGCCATTCCAGTCACCCAAGCAGCGGAAGTGCTAAAACAATTCGAACATTTTACGCTCAAACAGTCTGTCATCGTAACAGACGTAGGAAGTACAAAAGAAGAAGTAGTGAAGACAGCCGAGGCTCTTATTTCTAAAGGCATTGAGTTTATCGGGGGTCATCCAATGGCGGGGTCTCATAAAAGCGGAGTAGCTGCTTCTAAAGCTCATTTATTTGAAAATGCAATGTATGTATTAACACCTTCATCTTCTACTTCTTCGGAGGCTTTAAACAGCTTAAAGGAATTGCTAAGTGGTACAAAAGCTAAAATTATTGTAATGTCACCAAAAGAACATGATAAATTAGCAGGTGTCATTAGCCATTTTCCACATATTATTGCTGCAAGCCTTGTTCATCAAGCAGAATATTACCAACAAGACAATCAGCTAGTTTCGCAGCTTGCGGCTGGAGGGTTTCGTGATATTACACGTATTGCTTCAAGCAGTCCAGCGATGTGGAGAGATATTTTGCTTCATAACCAGGATGCGCTTCTTTCAATGTTTGACCACTGGCTTGAAGAAATGAACGACGTGCGAAATATGATCGAACGAAAAGATGCGAATGATATCTATACATATTTTTCACAAGCGAAACAATTTAGAGATCAGCTTCCTGTACGAACCAAAGGAGCGATTCCATCCTTTTATGATCTCTATGTGGATGTTCCTGACTATCCGGGTATTATCTCAGAAGTAACCGGTTATTTAGCAGAAGATGAAATCAGTATTACAAACATTCGAATTTTAGAAACACGAGAAGATATATACGGAGTATTACGTTTGAGCTTTCAAACAGAGGAAGATAGAAAGCGGGCAAGAGCGTGTCTCCATCAGCATCAATATCAGACGTTTATTTCTTAATGTACGAAAGGTGTGAATGAAATGAGTGGAAAACCATTAAAAACGAATCTTTCATCTCTTCAAGGAGAAATTTCTATTCCCGGGGATAAGTCGATTTCTCACAGAGCTGTGATGTTCGGAGCGATGGCAGAAGGGAAAACTACGATTAATCATTTTTTAGCAGGTGAAGATTGCTTAAGTACCATCTCTTGTTTTGAAAAGATGGGCGTATCGATTAAAAGAGAAGGCGAGTATGTTGAAGTGGAAGGTAAAGGTATCGAAGGATTAAGTGAACCTACTTCCATCTTAGATGTAGGAAATTCAGGAACAACTACTCGTTTAATGCTGGGGATTCTTGCCGGTGTGCCATTTCATACGTCTCTAATTGGAGATGAGTCGATTGCCAAGCGTCCAATGAGCCGTGTTACGGTGCCGCTGCGCTCTATGGGTGCAAAGATTGATGGGCGTGAGCATGGCCAATATACGCCTTTATCTACTAGAGGAGGAGCATTAAAAGCAATTCATTACCATTCTCCTGTAGCAAGTGCACAAGTAAAATCGGCGATTTTACTAGCGGGACTTCATGCCGAAGGCACAACAAAAGTAACCGAGCCTTTTACATCACGCGACCATACCGAGCGTATGCTTCGCGCATTTGGAGTAGACGTAGAGGTAGATGGAACGACTGTAAGTATTGAAGGGGGACAATCCCTGCGCGGAACGGATGTGTACGTCCCTGGAGACATTTCTTCAGCTGCATTCTTTCTTGTTGCAGGAGCCATTGTTCCAAACAGCCGAATCGTTTTGAAAAACGTCGGACTCAATCCTACAAGAACAGGTATTATTGATGTGCTTCAGCAAATGGGTGCACGCCTTACAATTTCCAATGAACGTATTCAAAATGGAGAGCCTATTGGCGATTTGACGATTGAAACGTCTCAGTTGAAAGGGATTGAAATTGGGGGCGATTTAATTCCTCGTTTAATTGATGAAATTCCGGTAATCGCTCTTTTGGCGACTCAGGCAACTGGGAAAACGGTGATTAAAGATGCGGAAGAACTAAAAGTAAAAGAAACGAACCGCATCGATACGGTTGCAACCGAGCTAAGCAAGCTGGGTGCCTCTGTTACGCCAACACCTGATGGACTTATTATCGAAGGCAAGACGGTTTTACAAAGCGGGGAAGTAGACAGCTACGGAGATCATCGAATTGGAATGATGCTTGCGGTCGCAGCAGCCATTGCAACGGGAGAGGTAACGCTAAAGAGAAGTGATGCCATTCACGTCTCCTACCCTACTTTTTTTGAAGATCTTGATGAGCTAAGCCAATAAGGAAGAGGCTGGAACAAACGTATTTTGGTTGAAGGGAAATCCGAACGAGGAATTGATATTGTTGATGAAAAATCAAACTCGTTCGGATTTTTTATTGAGATGGTGAACGAAGGTTTCATGTCTCAATCTCGTTTTTACCTAAAAAAATGTAAGCGTATTCAAATTGATTTGTTGAACAAACGCTCAAACTATTTTATCATTGTGTATAGAAGCATGTGTTCTTGCTTCGAGTTTGGAAAAATAGAAAATTAATTCGTTTTATTTTTATATAAAAAGTGAATGTAATAATAAAGGAGAATTGTGTGTGAAAGAACTAGACCGCGCGATAGGTTACGTAGAATCCAATGAAATTGAAAAAGGTCTTGCCCTTATTCATGAATTGAAAGATAAAGCTACAGACGAAGAAAAGTTTTTAATGGCTGAACAGCTGCAGGAGTGGGGACTAGTAAATGATGCGCTGCCTTTAATAGACGAGCTCATCGCTAAATACCCAGAAGAAGGCGAGCTGTATTTATTAAAAGCTGAAATGCTCATTGATTTAGAAGAAGAAGAAGAAGCCATTCATATTTTAAATCAAATTAGCAGCGAAGACGATAATTATGTGCCAGCTCTGCTTCTTGTAGCTGACTTATATCAAATGCAAGGCCTTAGTGAAGTAAGTGAGCAAAAGTTAATGGAAGCGAAAAAAATGCTTCCAAATGAGCCGGTTATCGATTTTGGGCTCGGTGAATTTTACAGCAGTCAAGGAATTTATCAAAAGGCAATTCCTTTTTATCAAACGCTGCTAAAAACAGAAAAAGAATTTAACGGTACGGATCTTCGTCAGCGATTAGCTGAAAGTCTAGCAGGTATCGGCCAGTTCGAAGAAGCGCTTCCTTACTTTGATCAAGCGTTAAAAGATAAGCTTGAGATTAACACACTATTTGAATATGCGATTTCAGCGTATCAAGCAGGTCATTATCAGACCGCTATTGAAAAGTTTACAGAACTAAAAGAGTTAGACCGTGAGTACCATTCTCTTTATTTATATTTAGCAAAGTCATATGAACATGAAGAGATGCTAGAAGAGGCTGCGGTGGCTGTCAACGAAGGTATTGCGCAGGATGAATTTCAAAAAGAACTTTACTTTTTTAAAGGTAAAATAGCATTAAAGCGCGGTCTAGAAGAAGAGGCTGAATCGGCGTTTCAACAAGCGATTGCACTAGATCCAGGGTACATTGAAGCTATTTTAACTCTCTCTAAACTTTATATGAGTCAAGAGAGATATGAAGATGTAGTAGAGAATATCGAGCATGCCAAAGAATATAATGAGCATGACCCTCATTTTGAATGGGATTTAGCAAAAGCTTATCAGGAATTAGAAAATTATGAAGAAGCGCTAAAATACTACGAATCTGCATATACTGTTTTTAAAGAAGAGTATGCGTTTTTAGAAGAGTATGGCTATTTCTTATTAGAAGAAGGACAGCGCTCGAAAGCGAAGGGGATTTTCCAAGCTTTATTAGCCATGGATCCAACAGTAGATGAAATTCAAGACATATTATTTCAATTAGAAGAATAAATAATAGTTCAGAGGATTTTATTGCTGCCGTGTGGAATAAATAACTGTAAAAGGTGTTTTAACTGAGAGTTTAAACACAGAGGAGGGAAGTGAGAATATGACGACCCCTGTTACTGTCAACGAGAAAAAAGAATTTGTTCGCTGGTTTTTAACGAATTATCAGCTGAAGCGCAGAGAATGTGTATGGATTTTAAATTATTTGATGAGCCATGATCAATTGATGAAACGAGTTCACTTCGTTGAGCAAGCACAGTTTTGTCCTCGCGGGATGGTGATGTCTACGCACTGTGTGGAAGACCCTCCATTTCGTTTTTATAAAGAAAATATCATGACAACCGATGCAGAAAAATCATTTCATGATATTCGTTTGAATCGAGAAGAAGACATTTATATTCAATTAAACTTCCGATCGTTGTATTCATCGCCTCAATATGTGGCTGTACTGGAAGACAATCCGTATATGCCAAAAGCTAATCAAACAAATGAAAAAGACAGAGTATTAGCTGAGCAAATATTGGAAGAATCTATTCAGAAATTTCAACGATCAAAAATCATGGAACTAATTGATAAAGCATTAGATGAAAATGATAAAGAGGAATTTCAGCGCTTAAGCGAATATTTAAATAACCATTATGTACAGTAGATAAACGAGAGATTGGCTAGCTTCTTAGAAAAAGGTCAATCTCTTTTTTTATCTCCTTATTCAGTTTGAAAAATAAATAAGACAAGCCTTAGCAAGCTTGCTGAGAGGAGAAGAAAGTTGAAGCTGCAGGCGAAGGAAATGGATGTGTATTTACAATCCAAAAGTTATGTTGATACCGTATTGGTTCCACTCATTCCCATTGATTTCGGAGAAGATTTAAAGCTTACTGCATCTATGAGTGAATATACGACTGCTCTTACTGAAGAGTTAGAGAGACAATTTAAAGGAAGAGTGATTTTAACACCTAGTTTTACATACTTAAAAAAAGATGGAGTAGCTGCTGTTTATGAAACATTACTTCGTTGGAATGAGCATATAAATGACAATGAAGTCAAACATCTTTTTGTGCTTACTAGCGACCGAGATTGGCTGCAGTATGAAAAAGAAATAGGAGCTCACTGCATTTGGATACCTGCTTTACCGCTTGAGCATATAGACGACTCGCATAAGTATACGCTCATACATGAACAAGTCCAACAGCTCCTGCCGATTTTTGTAGAGAAATGGAGTGTTTAAAAAGGCTGTAGAATAAGCAATGGAAGCGCAAACAAAATAATGACGAAAAATTTAGAAAAATAAAGATTATTTCCATGTTTTAGGTTTTTATTGTATTGACCTTCCAGAAATATTAATATATCATGATTATGTCCTAGTTTAATAGAATGGTCCATCATGTGTCCAAAATTCTCTGGACTGAACTTTTTTAAAGGGGGGAAAAGCATGGGTGATCGGGTATCAAGACGACAGTTTTTAAACTATACGCTCACTGGTGTAGGGGGATTTATGGCTGCTGGAATGTTAATGCCAATGGTGCGCTTTGCAGTAGATCCAATTTTGGAAAAAGAAGCGGGTCAGGATTTAGTAGCTGTAGCGCAGGTTAAAGACATTACAAAAGAGCCGAAACGTGTCGATTTTAAAATCAAGCAAGTGGATGCGTGGCATAAATCAGAAGAACCAAGATCGGCTTGGGTGTACAAAACTGATAAAGGTGAAATCGTCGCGCTGTCACCAATTTGTAAGCATTTAGGCTGTACGGTTAACTGGGCTGGTGACAAAAACTATCCACATCGTTTCTACTGCCCTTGTCATGGGGGAATGTATGAAAAAAGCGGTAAAAATGTACCGGGGACACCACCGATGGGACCGTTAGATGTATACGTTCAAAAGGTAAAAGGCGGTACGTTATATCTAGGAAAAGCCAAACCACAAGGAGGGGCATAGAAAATGTTGAATAAAATCTATGACTGGGTGGATGAACGGCTAGATATTACTCCTTTATGGCGAGATGTGGCCGATCATGAAGTGCCAGAACACGTAAATCCTGCACATCACTTTTCAGCATTTGTGTATTGTTTTGGTGGATTGACGTTTTTTGTTACCGTTATTCAAATTTTATCAGGCATGTTTTTGACCATGTATTATGTACCAGATATAAAAAATGCATGGGAATCCGTTTATTATCTGCAAAATGAAGTCGCTTTCGGACAAATTGTTCGAGGTATGCATCACTGGGGAGCAAGTTTGGTTATCGTCATGATGTTTTTACATACACTTCGTGTTTTCTTCCAAGGAGCATACAAAAAACCCCGCGAGTTAAACTGGATTGTGGGTGTGTTAATTTTCTTTGTTATGTTAGGTTTAGGTTTTACAGGTTATTTGTTGCCGTGGGATATGAAAGCGCTATTTGCAACGAAAGTAGGTTTGCAAATTGCTGAATCCACACCAATTATAGGCCAGCAAGTGAAGACATTACTCTCAGGACATCCAGACATCGTTGGTGCTCAAACACTAACTCGCTTTTTCGCCATTCACGTATTCTTTTTACCCGGAGCCCTGCTTGGCTTAATGGGTGCCCACTTCTTAATGATTCGTAAACAAGGAATTTCAGGACCACTATAAAAGTGTATACGCTTTATTCAGTTAGTCAATCACACTAGTCATCATATGCATCAAGCACATACTCCGTTGTTAGTACTTTCACTAGAACAGTGAGAAAAAGGAGGGAGAACATGCATCGTGGTAAAGGGATGAAGTTTGTTGGAGATTCACGTGTTCCTGCAGAACGAAAACCCAATATTCCAAAAGATTACTCTGAATTTCCAGGGAAAACAGAAGCATTCTGGCCAAACTTTTTACTAAAAGAATGGATGGTAGGAGCAGTTTTTTTAATTGGTTATTTATGTTTAACCATCGCTCATCCATCTCCGCTTGAACGTATTGCCGATCCGACTGATACGGGCTACTTGCCTCTTCCCGACTGGTATTTTTTGTTCCTATATCAATTGCTTAAATATTCATTTGCTTCTGGTCCATATAATATTATAGGTGCATTTATTATTCCTGGGATTGCATTTGGCGCATTAATGCTTGCTCCTTTCATTGATCGCGGACCAGAAAGAAGACCGGCTAAGAGACCGTTTGCGACAGGATTCATGCTTCTGGCTATAGCAGCAGTCTTTTTCCTAACGTGGCAGTCAGCGACACAGGTAGATTGGAAAGCACGTGAAGAGCAAGGGAAAATTAGAGAAGAAGTAGCGATTGACAAAAATTCAGAAGGCTACAAAATTATGCAAAAGCAAACGTGCTTGACCTGTCATGGTGATAATTTACAGGGAGGCCCTGCGGCTCCGGCTTTAACAGGAATTGATTTATCTCCTGAAGAAATCGCCAATATCGCAAAAAATGGTAAAGGCAATATGCCAAAAGGTGTTTTCAAAGGTTCAGATAAAGAATTGAAAACGCTCTCGGAGTTTGTCGGAAACTTAGGAAAAGAATAATGAAAACCAGCCAAAAGGCTGGTTTTTTTTGAATTTATTTAATGTTGTGGTTTATATCAATGAGATAGGTGCTTGCTATTGTCCAAAAACTGTACATAATAAAGAAGAGATTAAATGTAAAGGAGACTTTCTGAATGGCTTGGTTATGGTATACCTTAAAAGATAAGCGTTTTTTAACGCTTTTGCTGATTGTAAATATACTAGGAACAATCTACGGATATATTTGGTATGGGAGTCAATTAGCGGAAACACCTAAGAAGTTTTTATTATTTGTACCTGATAGTCCAACGGCAAGCTTGTTTTTTGTTATCGTACTTATCGGTCTTTTACTCGGAAAACATTTTTCACTATTTGAAGCTTTAGCCATGGTCACGCTGTTTAAATACGGGATTTGGGCCGTTATAATGAATGTATTGGTCTATGTGTTAACAGGATACATTGATTGGATGATGCTTATGTTAATGGCTTCTCATGCAGCAATGGCTTTTCAAGGGCTTTTATACGTACCGTTTTACCGGATTAAGTTATGGCATGTAGCGGT
This sequence comes from Priestia sp. FSL R5-0597, assembly GCF_038006305.1. Classification (NCBI taxonomy): domain Bacteria; kingdom Bacillati; phylum Bacillota; class Bacilli; order Caryophanales; family Bacillaceae; genus Priestia; species Priestia sp. FSL R5-0597. Next base: position 4,122,448 of record NZ_JBBOUZ010000001.1, on the reverse strand, counting down.
TGCCGCTGTATGGGCCGTACATAATGATATCATTGATTACGTTTTTTCTATGATGCCAAGATACAGCATGCTCAATGCGTATATGTCTGAAATTGGTTATTTTACATTTTGGCTAAGCATTTTATCTATTTTCATTACATACTGGTTCACAGTTCGTGCTTCTTCAAAAAAACAGCTATAAAAAATTTTTGAAATAGGCGCACGAAACGAGCTCTCTTTTTCTAAGATATAGTAGGCTATATTTAAGTATGAGGTGAGTGACTGTGAAGGAAACCAAACGAGAGCTTCATCCGTCCGTTGTGGAATTTAAACAATTTGTAAAATCACATCCCAAATTAGTAGAACAGGTTCGAAAGCAGCAAAAAACGTGGAAAGAGCTTTATGAAGATTGGTATTTATTCGGTGCAGAAGACCCAATGTGGGAGGCATATCGTTCAGAAGAAAGTGAAAAGGCTGAACCAGCTGCTACCACAGAGGAGAAAAAAGATATTATGGGTACAATCGTATCCTCGCTGAAAAACATGGACTTGAATCAAATGCAAAATCATATCACAAATGTAAATTCCGCTATTTCGAATATTCAACAAGTACTGCAGCAATTTCAGCCATCTAAGCCATCCGGTGGAGGAGCAGCTTCCGGGCCAGGGAATCCATTTGGCTTTAGGAAAGATTAAACGCAATGAGAAAAGATATATACGAGTATATGCAGTCTCGTCCTAAACTCAACGACTTCGTTCGTGAACAGCCAATGTGGTACCGGCGTTTATCTAGGAATCCTGAAGAACTGGAGAAATTTGAATTAGAATCCAAACACTACTACAAACAAACCATTCCTCATAAAGTTGAAAAGTTTTCGAATTCGATTCAAATGGCAAACATGATGTTTCATATGTTTCAATCCATGAAAAATCAATGATCTCTGCATACATAGCGATGCAGAGATTTTTGCACGTCATGAGTAAAAATAAAGAGTTTGTAAACACTATGGAGAAACGAATGATAAAGGAATGGTATTATGCGCTTACTATTAACGACGGCTTTATGTGTAGTTTCTCTGCTAGGATGCAACCATGATAAACCAAAACCTGAGACTAAAACTTCCTCTCAACCGCGGGCAGCTGAAACGTTTGGTGCAATGAATACAAAACCTTCACTGATGGTACACCAGCATGTGAAAGGACAGAACGTATATGTCGAATGTATTCTAAGCGGGTTTTCATTTTCAACAGAGAGTGGATTCCTTCAAATCACAGTAGATGGAAAACCATTTAAAGAAATGAAGCAAGCAGCCTTTGTTTTAAGTGATCTTCCAAAAGGATCTCATACTGTTACGATTGAACTGATGAAATCTAAAGAAGAAAGTTATCAAGTGAGGAATACCTTTACAGTTGAAATTATATAGTTAAAAAGTAGAACTTGTAGTAAATCAGTGTAAGCTGTTTTAGCAAGTTCTTTTTCTTTAGATCCAAAACGTGATAAGATAAAAACGGAGGTGCACAGCCATGCTGACAACAATGAGAACTGTTGAATTACTCGACGAGTCTGATCACGTAGCGAACATGGTGTTACAATCAGACGTAGCCGAGAACTATCGTCAATGTTTATATAGATTAAATAAAGATTCACATGCACAGGCATTAATTGCTCAATTTGTGAAAATAAAGGAACAGTATGAGGATGTTCAGCGATTTGGAAAATATCATCCTGACTATAAAACCATTACGAGACAAGTACGTGATGTAAAGCGTCAAGTTGATTTACATGCGACAATCGCTGCGTTCAAAAAAGCAGAAAATGAATTGCAAAAACTGCTTGATGAAATTAGCGTTATCCTTGGTCAAGCTGTTTCAGAGCATGTTAAAGTACCGACGGGAAATCCGTTTTTTGATACGGGAAGCAGCTGCGGCGGTGGCTGCGGATCTGGTGGAAGCTGCGGGTGCAGCGCATAAGCCGTTCACTGTATAAATCGAACGCAATCAGCACAGGAATTTCCGCAGCAGGCCATTTTACGCTGTGGAACGTAAAACCTGTGCTGATAGACATAAGTAAGATGCTGACTTCTGACAAAACTTGAGCGCCACGTAGCATTTGTATTGGATGTAGCAAAAATAGATGAAGCTTCTAGAAGCTCATCTATTTTTCTACGCTCAATTGATGTGTTTATATACAAAAAGGGTATATTTGTGATTTTTTTGAAAATGACTTGTTCAATAGCTCTGTGCTCGTTAAAATGAGTAAGAAAGAGCATCCAGATATCATCTAAATTCATACATAAAGCACCTACTTCATATAAAAGAATTTATGATAAAGAAAACCAATATAACGTATGCAAAAGGGGAACTAAATATGTTTGTTGAACGTCAAGGAATTGTGGCGTATGTGCATTCTGTTAAGCAAGCAAAAGCATTGCGAAAGTACGGAAATGTACATTACGTATCTAAAGAATTAAAGTATGTTGTCTTATATTGCAACCAAGATGGCATTGAAAAAACAATCCATAAACTTCAGTCTCTACCTTTTGTGAAGAAAGTAGATCCTTCTTATCGGCCGTTTTTAAAAACAGAATTCGAAAATTCAAAGCCGGATAAAGCGAAGGAATATGACTATAAGATAGGAATTTAAACAAAAAAGGAATGTAATGTACATTCCTTTTTTTATTTTACTTGGCCTTAGCAAACGAATAGGCAGGGATGAGGTTATTGCATTGGCGGAATAAAGCGGTTCATTCGCAAAATGCCAATAAGGTGCTGATAGTATAGTGCTGTTTCTGGAAAGGTAGTAGATGGTTTGACATCGAGTACCACAATTTCTTTTCCCGCTTCCTCAGCTGCTCGTTTAAATAACTCAACGCGCTTGCTGTCGTTTTGTTTTAAAACAATTCCTTCTCGGCAAACGTAAAGCGGTTGGAAATTCCCTTCAGCTGTTGGATGCAAGACAGCGACAAAAGAAGCTACTTGTCGATCTTCTTTTACTGTTCGCAGCATAATAAGATGGGCAAGACGATGTTTGTTGCTTTTGACAATCTCTAACAGCTCATAAATATCTGAATACCCTTCTCCGAGCTCAATAAAACGCTGAATCATATGTATTTCCCCCTCTATGTATTAAAAAAGCAAACTCACGTAGTTTAATGTATCACTGAATATTTTAGGAGTAAATAAAAAAATCCCTACAACTACTCATTGTAGGGCCCTTCAATAAAGGGGTGTAATCACCTCTGCGATTACAAGCACCTTGATGAAGGCAAAGGGAGAGGAGAAACCGGAGGAAGAACTTATGGGGAAACGTAAGTCTTCTCCGCGGTTGGCAACAACATCGGTTAGATGATGTTGTTACTAGTCAGTATGTCCGTTTTAAACGTTCATATACCTGTTTCGTGAAATTCACTTTTTAAAATATAAAAGACTGATAACATGACAGAGAAAAAGGGTAAATTTACGTTTATGATGACATATTAAAGTAAAGGAAATCTTTTATGAACGAAATGCCGAATGATCTGCATAGGTGTATCTAAGGAGACGGTCGTAAAAGTCCAGCATAAAAGCAAGCTGCTGGGTTATTGCACAGAATGCATACAGCATTGAATAAATTGAGGATTTTTGCTAGTCTTTGTAATTCAAAATATGTTAGGATAATGAAGAATAAGGAAGTAAAAGTAAGGTAGTGATAAGGATGAGAGTAGTAGCAGGTTTATATAAAGGCCATGCGTTAAAGGCGGTTCCAGGATACTCAACCCGCCCTACAACAGATAAGGTGAAAGAAGCTATTTTTAATATGATTGGACCGTTTTTTGAAGGTGGAACAGCTCTTGATTTGTTCGGTGGAAGCGGTGGCTTGGGAATTGAAGCTCTAAGTCGAGGAATAGATAAAGTCATTTTTGTGGATCGGGATGGCAAAGCGATTCAGACGATTAAAGCAAACTTAGCATCCTGTCGGTTAGAAGACCGCGCTGAAGTGTATCGAAATGATGCAGAGCGTGCACTGAAAGCGATAAAGAAAAGGGAGCTGACTGTCGATTTACTTTTGCTTGACCCACCGTATAAAGCACAAAAGTTGAAAGCGCTTATCGAAACGGTAAGTGAAGAAAACCTTCTGGCAAAAACAGGAATTATTGTAGCGGAGCATTCTCATGATGTACATTTAGATAATGAGATTGGTTTATTTGAAAAAATAAAAAGCGAAACGTACGGTATCATTGGTGTTTCTATTTATACATACAAGAAAGAAGAATCAGTTGAATAAATCAATGAGCTGTTAGATGTAGAAAGGGGATACGTATGGGCAGTATAGCTGTTTGTCCAGGAAGCTTTGATCCAGTTACGAATGGACATTTTGATATTATTAAACGAGGCGCAAATGTATTTGATACGATTTATGTGGTTGTTTTAAATAACTCCTCAAAAAGTCCTCTATTTACAGGGGAAGAGCGAGTAGCTTTGCTGAAAGAAGTAACAAAATCACTTCCTAATGTGGTAGTAGAGTCGTACAGCGGATTATTAATGGAGTATGCAAAAGAAAAGCAGGCAAAGACCATTTTAAGAGGTTTGCGTGCAGTATCAGATTTTGAGTACGAGATGCAAATCACATCTGTAAATCGCGTATTAGATAAAGAAATCGAAACGTTATTTATGATGACAAATAATCAATACTCGTTTTTAAGTTCTAGTATTGTAAAAGAGGTAGCTAAATATGGCGGGAATATTTCTGAATTAGTTCCTCCCCCTGTTAGAGAAGCGCTTGCAGAAAAATTTGAACAGCTGTCTCAAAAATAAGATAAAAAAGAACGTGACGTTTTCTTTGCCGATAAGAAAACGTCACGTTCTTTTTTTACTAGGAACGATGAAGAAACGCTCGTTTTGAATATAGATAAATATAGCAGCACAGCGTAAAAATCGTTAGGAGGGGGCCGTACACGTTTAGCCACTGCGATAGAATCGTAACGGACTCCAAGTGAGAAAAAACCGGCAGTGCTCCTTCAGATGCTTGAAAAGTAGTAATGGATTCCCGAAGAGGACCCCATAGAAAGATAGTGAATACTACCGCAAAACAGCCGTGAAAAATTCGGGCAATAAAAAACGGAAAAAATCGAATATCTGTTTCGGCGAGTATGCTAGCTACTTGTGCTTGAACAGAGAAACCGCTAAAGCCTAATACAAAGCTAACGATGATAATTTGATGAAACAGCAGCGTGTCCGGTGCTTCGCTTGCTAGGCGGCTTCCTAACGTAATTTCAAAAAGCCCCGAAATAAAGGGAAGGCTCAGCTCAGTCCCTATATGACAAAGGGAAAATAAATAAGCTAGACCGCTGCTTAAAACGGCCGTGATATGAGTCACATATAAAAGTTTGTTTAATACAGAAAATAAAATGATAAAACCGCCAATCATTAAGAGAGATTGAACTGCAGAAGTAACCGCATCTCCTAAAAGCTTCCCGATAGGACGCTTATCTTTTAATCGCGTTTTATGCATTTCGTGAAAAGCTAACGATAAAGAAGGTTTTTGAATTACTTGTCCTTTAGGTTTTGCTGATCCATAAAACCGCATCACCAGTCCTACACAAATATTCCCTATGTAATGAGAGAGAGCTAATATGATACCGACAGCTGGATTGTGAAAAAAGCCAACTGCCACAGCTCCAAAAATAAAAATAGGGTTAGATGAGTTAGTAAATGATACGAGCCTTTCAGCTTCAATAGCTGTTAGCTGTTTTTCTTGGCGCAGCCGGGAAGTGATTTTTGCACCTGAAGGAAATCCAGAAGCCATGCCCATTGCTAAAGCAAAACCCCCTACTCCAGGTACTCGGAATAAAGGCCTCATAAACGGCTCTAATAAGATCCCAATGAACTTCACTACGCCAAACCCAATAAGCATTTCTGAAACAATAAAAAAGGGCAGCAGAGAAGGAAAGACGACCTTCCACCATGTGTTGAGACCTCTTACTGAACCTTCTAGCGCTTCTTTTGGATATACAATAAGCGCAATAGCGAGAAGTGTTACGCTCGTCCCGAGCAGAAGTGTTTTCACCATCGATTTATTCAACGAACGATTCATCTCCTTTTCTAAGCTCACGTCATTTTGATAGGAATGAAATGAGGAGTTTTAGGCAAATGTACAAGTTCTTCTATATATCAATATACGAAGCTATGCATCGACTTTATGCCTATGTGTAAGGAGAAAATAAATTCATACTGAATAAAAAGGCGTCTTGTCACATTTGGAAATACAATTCATATACATAAATCAATGCACTTCTAGAATAGTCAAGGAGTAAAAAAACGTATACGCAGCAAGAGAAGAGTAAGAATTTCTTAAAACAACCTTCAGTATAGTATAATGCTTAATAACCACCGTTGATTGAGCAAAACATATCTTTAGCTTCATACAAAATGAACAAATAGAAAATGAAGAATAGTCCTATTGAAGACAGGGCAACAATGATAGAGAAGCTCATCAAAAGTTTTTACATTTTTAGAAGTCTATAAGGTAAAACGAGGGGGGCAGGTAAAGTGGAAAGCCCAAAAATAGGAGTTGCGTTAGGCTCAGGTGGAGCTAGAGGTTTTGCACATTTAGGAGTAATCAAAGCGCTAACAGAAAATAACATTCCTATTGATTTTCTAGCTGGCAGCAGCATGGGAGCTTTAGTTGGTGCACTATATGCGTCAGGTATTGAACTGGCAACTCTTTATAAAATGGCGCTAACGTTCAAACGAAAGTATTATTTGGATTTTACCGTGCCAAAAATGGGATTTATTACGGGCAACAGAGTAAAGTCGTTGGTTCGCACTTTTACGCAAAATAGAAACATTGAACAGTTATCTATACCGTTTGCCATTGTAGCGACAGATTTGAAAACAGGAGAGAAAGTGGTGTTTAAAAAAGGACCTATCGCTGAAGCGGTGAGAGCAAGTATTTCAATTCCAGGAATTTTTGCTCCCGAAGTAATTGATGGGCGATTGCTTGTAGACGGCGGGGTAGTGGACCGTATTCCTGTATCGGTTGTAAAAGAGATGGGATCTGATATTGTCATTGGAGTCGATGTATCAAAAGCGAAAGTGAATGCAGAAATCAGCTCCATTTTTGATGTCATTATGCAAAGTTTAGATATTTTGCAAGATGAGCTAGTAGCTCACCGAACTATTGCTTCAGACGTTATGATTCGTCCTAATCTCGATACTTTTAGTTCCAGAGCATTTACAAACATTCAAGAAATGATGTCAATTGGTGAACAAGCAGCACATGAGCAGTTGCCTTCTATTCTACAAGCAATTGATCATTGGAAGGAGAACAAAAAAAGTGAAATCTAGAATTAGAATTTTGGTATATTTGGCTGTTATTGCAGTGGTGGCAATGCTTTGTTTTTATCCATTACCGTACTACATTACAAAGCCTGGAATGGCAGAAGAACTTGCGCCTATTATTAAGGTAGAAGATGGATACCATGAAAAAGGGACGTTTATGCTTACAACTGTAAGAATGGGCAGAGCAACTCCTCTTTCATATGGTCTTGCGAAAATACAGGACTTTCATGAAATTTTCCCTACAAAGCAAATTTTGCAGCAGGGTGAAAGCGATGAAGATTACTCGACAAGGCAATTACATATGATGGATACGTCAAAAAATGCCGCTATTTCAGTAGCATATGAAGCAGCTGGAAAGAGCGTTTCCTACCACAATAAAGGCGTATATGTTACATATGTTGTAGAAAATATGCCTGCACATGGAAAACTTCATGTTGGAGATGTCGTGACAAAAGTAGATGAGAAAAAAATTCAAACTGCTGAGGACTTAATCAACTACGTATCGACTAAAAAAGCAGGAGATTCAGTATCAATTTATGTAAAAAGAGATGGCAAAGAAAGCAAACATACTCTAAAAGTTAAAGCATTTCCTGACGAGCCGAAACGAGTAGGCCTAGGAATTGCCTTAGAAACGAACCAAGAATTAAAAGTCAAGCCCGATATACATATTGATACTGAAAAAATAGGAGGGCCTTCAGCGGGACTGATGTTCTCACTTGAAATCTATAATCAGCTTGTTAAAGAGGACATGACAAAAGGCCACCGCGTTGCAGGTACAGGGACTATCAATGATAAAGGAGAGGTAGGACCAATCGGAGGTATTTCACAAAAGATTGTAGCCGCAGATAAAGAAGGAGCAGAGATTTTCTTTGCACCAAATGAAAAAGGGGCTGCTGGCTCTAACTACCGAGAAGCAGTGAAGACAGCCAAAAAAATAAACAGTGATATGAAAATTGTACCCGTAGATTCATTTTCGGATGCCGTAACCTATTTAGAAAAGCTGAAACCATAAAAAAATCGTCTCTTGCAGACGATTTTTTTATGGCCAAATGATAGGAGGCTGCGTATATTCTTGTTTCATAAACTGAGAGCGCAGAGGCTCCTGAAACGGCGTACTATAAACATGTGTCGCTTTAATATCGGTATCAATTTCTTTTAGTTTACATTGCGATACAGTGGATACAATAGGAAGGGACAGCTTTTTCTTAATTGTTTTTAAATAGGCTTGTCCGGTCTTTGACATTCCCAATAAGCGAATATAAGGATCAGCTTGTTGCATCTCACTTTTTGTTGTATTGGTTAAAAGGTGAACGCACATGCGCTGTAAACGGGTTCTCGTATATCGCTTCGTTTTAACATTTGTTAAAAAATCTTCAAATGAAGTAGATGAAGAAATATAAGATAGCAGTCGATGTTCAATACCTTCTTCTATTTCATAAATACGCTGTAAGTCATAAAGTGGAGTAGTTAATAATTTGTATTTTAAAAATGGGAAATAGTGCTCCCAATGATGAAACTGTCCGTGTGCTTGTTTGTAAGCTGCTAATTCGTTTGCTGTACTAACTGGCATATGCTTGCCCAGGTCCCCATGGCTGCTGCTGTCAAAAATAGCTTTACGTATGCTTGTAGCGCTTGAAATAAAAGAGGAAGACAGGGAATCATCGTGATAATGTGATTGAATTCGAGTGATTGTATATGGTTTAATAGATGCATGCTGTTTTTTTATGGCAGCTACATAGCTCATTCCAAGCACATTATTTGGCTGAGATAGATCAATAGGAGCCTCCGTGAAAAGCTGTAAGAAAGCATTGGAAGCTGATTTTGGATAACTGTTTCCTTTTTTCATCTCTTGTTGAATTAAGGCAGATAGTTCTGATTCATGAGCTTCGAGCAAATCAGCGGTGCGGGTAAATGAGTCAATATTGCCATTTTCGCTGCCAAAGCATACAAAGTCAGCGTGAAGGGATTCCAAAATAGAAATAGCGCCGCTTGCGAATGTTTCAGCTTTTTGAGTAGAAAAAGCATAGGGTAATTCAACGACTAAGTCTGCACCAGCGGCTAAAGCCATTCTTGTGCGGGACCATTTCGATACAAGAGCAGGCTCTCCGCGCTGCAAAAAGTGCCCGCTCATCACAGCAATCACACAATCTGCTCCGGTTTGTTGTTTGGCTTGCTGCAAATGATAAGCGTGTCCGTTATGAAAAGGATTATATTCGACAATTATTCCAACTGCTTGCATAATGTCTCCTTTTAATTTATTATTTTTAGTCTAGCTCTTTGTTTTAAAAACGTTTTTTTATGAAAGTAAGAAATTTTTACAAAAAAGCATATTTAAGTACATTATAGTGTAAAGAAAAAATATTGACAAATAATCTTGTGAAAGCTATAATAACCTTTGTTGCCTTGAGGTGATTAACAATGAAATGGACAATACATCAATTGTATCAGCTGCAAAATAAAGGTCTAACATTTGACGAAGTGATTGACGGCAAAGAGTTTATGAATGCTGATCCTCAAATTCGTAGAATGTCAGATGTAAACGTGAAAGGAAGAGCCGACATTAGCTCTTCGAAAGTAACGTTTCACCTTAAAATTTCAGGAGAAATGACGTTGCCTTGTGCTCGTACATTAGTTGACGTTCCGTATCCGTTTGAAATTAACGCAACTGAAACGTTTTTATTGAATGTGAATGCTGATTATGAAGAAGATGCTGAAGTACGCATTGTAGAGGGAGAAACGGTTGATTTACAACCTTTGATTCAAGAGTTAATTATTGTTGAAATTCCTCTGCAGGTATTTAGTGAAAATCAGCAAGCGGCAGGAGCAGCTCCACAGTCAGGAAAAGACTGGGAAGTTGTTACCGAAGAAGAACAGCAGGAAAAAGTAGATCCCCGCTTAGCCGTACTCGAAAATTTCTTTAAAGACAAAAAGAAATAAAAATGCGAAGATCCGGCTTTCGGGCCTTCATATGATTTTAAAATTCTTTTAAGGAGGTGGGAATAATGGCTGTACCTTTTAGAAGAACATCTAAAATGAAGAAAAGAACGCGTCGTACGCACTTTAAATTACAAGTTCCTGGTATGGTAGAGTGCCCAAATTGTGGTGAAATGAAACTATCACACCGCGTATGTAAAGCTTGTGGTACTTACAAAGGAAATGACGTAGTAAGCAAATAATTGCTTATTTAAATAAAAGACCCTCTTAAAGGGTCTTTTATTTTTTTTGCCTTTTTTCCTTCTCTGCCCTTTGGAAGAGAAGGATTTTTCTTATAGAACAAGAACTCTTTTTAAATAAACAATTACTGTTGTAAAAGGATTCATACCTTGTCCATAAGGAGGAAAAAGCATGAAAAAAAGCGAGCTGTTTACTACAAGCCAAGGCATTGCTACATTTGTGATTAATCGCCCTGAAAAGCGTAATGCCATTGATTATGATGTGATGAATGAACTGCAGCAAGCTGTAGATTATGTGAAACATAATCAGTTAGTAAAAGCTTTTGTAATTACAGGTGCTGGTTCAGACGCATTTTGCAGTGGAGGAGATTTAAGCGTATTTCATGAGCTAAAGACTTCGAAAGAGGCGTCTCAAATGTTAACGAAAATGGGGAGAATTCTTTATGAAATTTTAACGCTCCCAAAACCAACAGTTGCCCTTTTGAATGGAACATCGGTTGGGGGGGGATGTGAGCTTGCGATTGCATGTGACTTCCGTATAAGTGCAACACATAGCGAAATAGGCTTTATTCAAGGGAATTTAGGAATTACAACAGGCTGGGGAGGAGGAACCATTCTTCTTGAAAAGCTGCGGTATCAAGAAGCGATGGAAATGATCTACAGTGCTCAGCTGTATGGAGTAGAACGAGCAAAGCAAATTGGATTTCTTTCCTATGTTACGTCGTTTAAAGAGCTAACTATGAGGTGTGAGGAGTGGTTAGCTCCTATTACTCATAAATCGACCCAAGTATTGCAAGCTTACAAAGAAATCGCTATTGAGAAATGGGAGCAAAGCCGGGTTTGGAATCGAATGGAACAAGAAATTCATCGCTGTTCGATATTGTGGGAATCGCCTGAGCATGAAGAAGCGGTTCAAAAGGTCATCGTTAAAAAAACATAGTTATGAACTGCATTTCCATAGCAATATAGTTAATAAGCAAAAGATGAAAGAATCACGGATTTCCCATTTTGCTTCAAAGTATATGAAAGATTTTCTTGATTGAGAAGAGGAACAATAGTCTATCTTATCTAGTAGGTGCATATTCATTTAATAAGTACGGATAAGGAGGGATAGAAAAATGACTTCTTCTCGTCAAGATGCATGGACTCATGATGAAGATTTATTACTCGCAGAAATTGTACTGCGTCATATACGTGAAGGTGGCACTCAGCTAGCTGCATTTGAAGAAGTGGGGAAGAAACTTACACGAACATCAGCAGCTTGTGGCTTCCGCTGGAATTCTTTTGTGCGCAAACAATACAAGACTGGTATTGACCTTGCGAAAAAACAGAGAAAAGAATTAAAAGCAAGAACTGTTTCAAAAGACGACGAGCAGCCTGCACGCTTATCATATATGGAAGCAGAGAAACATATTTCGCTTAATGAGGTAATTAAGTATTTAGAAAATGTAGATCAAGGGCAAAAACACTCGTCGGAGCTTCTCGAAGCTAATGAAGAACTGCAGCAAAAGATTGAACGTTTACAAGAGAAAGTAACGATTTTGGAAAAAGAAAAAAAAGCTTTGCAAAACAATTTGTTAATTGTGGAAGATGACTATAAAGCTCTTATTGAAATTATGGAGAGGGCTCGTAAAATGGTTGTATTAAAAGAGGATGAAAAAAGTAGAAAAGTGAAATTTCAAGTGGATAAAAATTTAAATTTAGAAAAAGTTCAAAAGTAAAGCGAAAGCTTGAATGCTCCCTACTTCATGTTAATCATATATACCACATAGATATAAAATAAACAGCTGGAAATCAGCTGTTTATTTTTGTTCGCTTACACCGTTTGGTAGCCAAATAAGAGGGTTTTCTCCCAAATCACGATCGATATCATACGTTACAGGTACGAACCCCATTTTTGACCAAAAATCACTCGATTTTACTCGCGGGCTTGTTTTGATAGGTAATTGAAAGGATTTGGCATATTCAACGAGCGTTTGACCTAATCCTTTGCGCTGAAAATCGCTGAGCACTTCAAGTTTCCACACTTCAATATACGTTTGAGGCGGCTCGAAATATTGATCGTACTGTTTGTTTCGTTTATAGAGACTCATGCGAGCCACTAAGCTATTTCCAAAATAAATGCCGTAAAACGGAGAATTTATTTCATTATCGGAAATCTTGGCATGTAATTCTTCTAGCATTGAAAGTTCTTGAATGCCATATTCTTTGAATTTCTTGAACTCTTCTAGCGTTTTAAAATTAATTTTTAAATGCTTCACTTCGTAATTCATCCCATATCCCCCTTGTTATGTCTCCTTGCTAGATGAACGAACTGGATTGGTTCGTTCATCTAATATTATATAACAAAAATACAAAATATTCTGTTTTCATGATTGGTGAACGAATATTCAATGCGCACAAAGAAAAATGAATTCTTTCGGTTAAATACGAAGAATACATTACTATAAACATCACTTTTTAGAAAGGAGGCAAAAGGGAAACAGAATTCAAATAGAAAGCGTTTTCAAAAATTGTAGAGGAGTTTTAAAATTATTGTAGAATTATATGGGGGAAAGTAGAAATTTGAGGAAAGGGGAGAGAAAGGTGAAAAAAATACTGATTGCAAATCGAGGAGAAATTGCTCTTCGTATTATTCATACATGCAAACAAATGGGCATTGAAACGGTGGCTGTCTATTCCGATGCAGATGCAGAACTTCCTTATGTTCAAGCGGCTACAAAAGCACGTCGAATTGGAGAGCCTCCTGTGCAAAAGTCATATTTGAATGTGGAAGAGCTGCTTAGAATTAGTCATGAAGAAAAAGTAGACGCCATTCATCCTGGATATGGATTTTTATCGGAAAATAGTGCATTTGCTAAAAGAGCGATTGATGAAGGTTTTTGTTTTATCGGTCCTTCTCCCGAAATCATTTCGATGATGGGCGACAAAATTGCTGCCCGCGCTGCGATGAAAGAAGCGGGTGTACCTGTTGTCCCCGGCAGCGAAGGTGATGTGACGTCGGTTGAAGAGGCTTGTAAAGTAGCGGGGGTAATTGGATATCCCGTTATGTTAAAAGCAAGCGGAGGCGGCGGAGGAATTGGAATGGTGCGCTGCGATAACGAAGAAGCAGTAAAACAAGTATATGCCTCAACAAAAGCAAGAGCAAAAGCATATTTTGGTCATGAAGGAATGTTTATTGAAAAGCTTATAACAAACGCAAAACATATCGAGGTACAGGTCTTTGGAGATCAGCATGGTAATGTCGTTCATCTTTTTGAACGCGATTGTTCTGTACAAAGAAGAAATCAAAAAGTGATTGAAGAAGCCCCTGCGCTTTCTTTAAAAGAAAGTACGCGACAAGCCATGCAAAACCAAGCCGTTCAAGCGGCTAGAGCAATCGGCTATTATAATGCGGGTACGGTGGAGTTTATCGTGGATGAAGACGAAAATTTTTATTTTCTTGAAATGAACACGCGGCTGCAAGTTGAGCATCCGATCACCGAGCAAATTGCAGGGGTCGATTTAGTTAAGTGGCAGATCTTAGCTGCGCGCGGTGAAAAGCTTCCTCGTATGCAAGAGGAAATAGCAGCAAATAACTACGCCATTGAATTTCGAATTTATGCAGAAGATCCGTTTACTTTTTTACCGGCTCCGGGGAAAATTACGGGTTATCACTTGCCGGAGCGAACCTACGCGCGCGTAGATAGCGGCTACAGTGATATGAATGCGGTTACACCTTTTTATGATCCAATGATTGCAAAGGTTATCATTACTGGTCGTACGCGTTCAAATGCAATTGAACTAGCTAAATCATATTTTACAGAAGCTGTTGTAGAGGGAATCAAAACAAATATTCCTCTATTTAAGCAGTTGTTAAATGAAGAGTTATATGAAAAGGGCACCTATAACACATCGTTATTATCAACAGTATTAAATAAAGGAGGAGCACCACAATGAGTGAAATCAAAGCGACAATGGCAGGCATGGTATTTAATGTGTTTGTTCAGCAAGGAGCAAGTGTAACTAAAGGAGAAGTTGTTGTTGTATTAGAATCTATGAAAATGGAAATTCCTATTGAAAGCGATCAAGCTGGTATTGCAGAGACTGTCCATATAGCCGTGGGGGATTTTGTGAACGAAGGCGACGTTTTGGTGACTATTTCATAACTCATAAAGGGGAGATATCATGATACATACAGGTGAATCTCAGAAAAAATATGATGAAAACCGTCAAAAAGTAGAGCGGGGCAACGCTGAAAAGTACAAAGAGAAACTTGCAAAACAACAGAAGCTTTTTGTAAGAGATCGTTTAGCCCTTTTATTCGATGACGGGAAATATGAAGAAGACGGCATGTTTGCAAATAATAAAGCCGAAGGGTTGCCGGCAGACGGTGTTGTAACTGCGATTGGAAAAGTAAACGGTGAAACGGTTTGTGTAATGGCTAATGATTCTACTGTAAAAGCAGGGTCTTGGGGAGCTAGAACAGTAGAAAAAATTATTCGGATTCAAGAAGTTGCAGAAAAACTGCATGTGCCTTTACTGTACCTAGTGGATTCTGCTGGAGCGCGTATTACGGATCAATTAGATATGTTTCCAAACCGCCGAGGAGCTGGAAGGATCTTTCACAATCAAGTAAAACTTTCCGGCGTCATTCCTCAAATTTGTTTGCTTTTCGGTCCGTCAGCAGCTGGAGGGGCTTATATCCCTGCATTTTGTGATATTGTTGTGATGGTAGATGGGAACGCTTCTATGTACTTAGGGTCGCCGCGTATGGCGGAAGCCGTTATTGGAGAAAAGGTTACGCTAGAAGAAATGGGAGGAGCACATATGCACTGCAGCGTTAGCGGGTGCGGGGATGTGCTGGCTTATTCTGAAGAAGAAGCTATTTCGTATGCCAAATCTTATTTAACGTACTTTCCACAAAACTATCAAGAGAAGCCTAAAGTACAAAAAGCTAAAGAGCCTAAGCAGACAAAAGATTTAATAGAACTAATTCCGGAGAATCAAAATGTTCCATTTGATATCTATGAAGCAATTGATACCCTTATTGACGAGGGGAGCTTTTTTGAAATAAAAAAACTGTTTGCCGCCGAATTGGTAACAGGGCTTGCACGAATAGATGGAAAAGTAGTAGGGATTGTTGCTAATCAGCCAAAAGTTAAAGGGGGAGTGCTGTTTGTAGATTCAGCAGATAAAGGCGCAAAATTTATTCAATTGTGCGATGCATTCCATATTCCTTTGCTGTTTTTAGCTGACGTGCCTGGATTTATGATTGGAACCAAAGTAGAAAGAGCTGGCATCATTAGACATGGAGCCAAATTAATTGCAGCGATGAGTTCAGCTACAGTTCCTAAAATTTCCGTAGTCATGCGTAAAGCTTATGGCGCAGGGCTTTACGCTATGGCTGGTCCGGCTTTTGAACCAGATTGCTGCATTGCATTGCCTACTGCTCAAATTGCCGTAATGGGTCCTGAAGCTGCAGTAAATGCCGTCTATTCTAATAAAATTAATGAAATTGAAGATCCGAAAGAGCGGTTCATGTTTGTTAAACAGAAACAGCAAGAGTATAAAGAACACATCGATATCTATACGCTGGCATCTGAACTTATTATTGACGACATCGTTCCTGCTAACGAACTGCGTCGAACGTTAATTGACCGCTTTCGCTTATATGAAACAAAGAATGTGACCTTTAGCCGTCGTAAACATCCGGTGTATCCCGTATAATAGAAAAAAACGGGATCACTCTAAATAATTTACAATAAGCCCGGTGATTTTTAATCACACGGGCTATATGAATAGGTAAAATTTAAAGAATGCATTTAATTCAAAGCATTTTTTTGCTAAAATGAAACTCAATAATAGAAAGAGGAACAAAAAATACGATGAAAACTATAGGTATTATTGGAGGCGGATCATTAGGTCTGTTGTTTAGCGCGTATTTATCAGATTGTTATGATGTAACCTTGTACACGAAAACACCAACTCAAGCAAAGTGTATTAACGAAAATGGAATTACCTTACATAGACAAGGGGAACATCACACGAAAAAAGTCAGTGCTATCCCTCTGGAAAAAAACATAAAAGAAGCAGATTTAATCATTATTACTGTAAAACAGTATCATTTAAAAGAGATTATTCCTTTTATTAAAACCCTTACTATACATACTCCCCTTTTGTTTATCCAAAACGGTATGAGCCATATTGAAATTCTCAAAAACCTCCCGCAGCGCACTCTCTATTTGGGTACAGTTGAACATGGGGCAATGCGTACAAATATGGATAGCGTCCATCATACAGGAATAGGAACAACCCGTATTGCTTCGTACAGAGGAGAAATGGAGTCTATCTTACCAATTGTGAATTTTCCTTGGGTAATTGAAAAAGATTGGTATGCGATGCTGGTGAAGAAATTAGTTGTAAATGCGCTCATTAATCCTCTTACGGCGCTGTATCGCGTGAAAAATGGGCAGCTGATTCACAACAGCTATTTTTATAAAACGATGCGTCTATTGTTTGAAGAGATTGCGGATGTATTAAAACTAGATTCAGCTTTTAATTATTGGGAAAATGCGCTGGGGGTTTGTTCGCGCACGAGTACCAATCAATCTTCTATGCTAAAAGATATACAGGAGGGGCGGCAAACCGAGATTGATGCTATCTTAGGTTATATCCAAACACAAGCTGCTGAAAAAAGAACGTCGACGCCTATTGTTGACTTTTTATATAGGTCAATAAAAGGAATCGAAGAAGAAAAGGGTGAGTAACATGGGAAGTTTTATTGCTGGCGTTTTTGCGACGTTTGTCACTCTGCCGCTCGTCGGTTTTTTTATTCTATACATGCTTTTACGCAAACTGACGAAAAATAAAAGGAAATCTGTCCACATAGCAACGTACATTACTACGGTTTTTCTTATTTTGTCCGTGCATTATGCAGCTGTGGAAATTTTCGGGCACTCTTTTTTGTGGTTGATTGCGTTAGTCCTTTTAGTTGTGGCAATGATTATGATGTTTGTACATTGGAAAGTCAAACATGACTTAGAAATGAAGCTTATTGCGAAAGGGTTCTTTCGGATGAATTTCGTTTTGTTTCTTATTGCACATATTGTGTTAAATATAGGTGGAATCGCTTTTCGTATTTCCTCTCTGTAAAGCATGTTACTAGACGTGAGCAGTTACATTATGGATAATGAAGCTATATGTAGAGAATATAAGTATTAGGAAAAGAAAGGAAGTTCTTTCATGGAGATTACAGACGTCTCTTTAAAGGCGGGAAACAAACTAACGAACGATTACATAAAAGGTGAAAAGCAAGCACTTTCCTTTTTTCATTATAATATACACGAAAAAGACGTATATGAAAAACGTTTAGCGGACGTTCAAAAGCAGTCTTATCCAAGAGAACAGCTTGCTGAGTATCTGCTTGATTTTAATAAGCGCTACGGAGCATCTTCTAAGACGATTGAAAATATTGAAAAGCTAAAAGATCCTAACAGCGTAGTGGTCGTTGGAGGTCAGCAAGCGGGGCTGCTTACGGGTCCTTTGTACACCATTCATAAAGTGATTTCAATTGTGCTGCTAGCTAAACAACAAGAGGCAGCTCTAAACGTGCCCGTGCTTCCGGTATTTTGGATTGCTGGAGAAGATCATGATTTTGCTGAGATCAACCATGTATACACAGAGCATAAAAACCAGCTTTTAAAGAAAACGTTAAAGCATTCTTTAAAGAAAAAGCAAATGGTTTCTCAAATCGAATTAGATCATGAAGCCTGTAGAAGCTGGGTTCGTGATGTTTTTCAAACGTTTAACGAAACGGCGCATACAAATCAGGTGTTACACTTTGTTTTAGAGGCGTTAGATAAATCACGTACCTATGTCGATTTCTTTGCTCATTTGGTTACCACATTGTTTGCAGAGTCAGGTCTTATTTTAATGGATGCAGCTTCTAAAGAAGTGCGCAGCATTGAATCTTCTTTCTTTGTGACGTTAATTGAACAAAATGACAAATTATCGTCAGCCGTTGTGGAACAGCAAACAGAGATTCAAAAACAATACGGACGAATGATTGAAGTG
Source organism: Priestia sp. FSL R5-0597 (assembly GCF_038006305.1). Lineage (NCBI taxonomy): Bacteria > Bacillati > Bacillota > Bacilli > Caryophanales > Bacillaceae > Priestia > Priestia sp. FSL R5-0597. The sequence goes on along the minus strand of NZ_JBBOUZ010000001.1, from coordinate 4,103,922 downwards.
GGAGAAGAAACGGCCCATCTCTTTTATTCACACAACGAAAACAGAGTACTTTTAGAAAGAGACGCAGAGCAAGAGCAGTTTGTTGGAAAGCAAAATGAACTCGCGCTGTCTAAAGAAGAGCTGGTTCAAATTGCTAAACAAACGCCAGAGCTTCTTAGTAATAACGTTGTGACTAGACCCCTTATGCAGGAGTACTTACTTCCTACCCTTGCGTTTATTGCAGGTCCAGGGGAAGTAGCGTATTGGGCAGAGCTTGAAAAAGCATTTTCTTTATTTAGCTTTAAAATGCCTCCCGTGGTTCCGAGGTTATCCTATGCAATCGTAGAAAGACATATCGAGAAGTATATGGATGAACTTCAGTTAGACCTTTCGAATGTCATTAACAAAGGCGTAGATGCAGAGAGGGAGCACTGGCTTAAGACAGAAGTTCACAACCCGTACGAAATGTATTTTGAAAAAGCGAAAGAAGATTTTGAAAAAATTCATAAAACTCTTCGTGAAAATATTCAAAAAGAAGACAAAACATTTGATGAAGTCATGCTTAAAAATCGAGCGATTATTCAAAAGCAGTTTGAAACCATTCAAAAGATTGTCGAATCCAAACAGCTCATTAAGCACGATGTGAAGCATTCAAAATATGCTCAAATTGAACTTGCTCTTCGTCCCTACAATGCTCCACAAGAACGCATGTGGAATATTATGTATTATTTAAACGGCTATGGTATGCAATTTGTGTCAGATTTACTAAGTGCTGAAGTCGAATTAAATCACCAGTTAAAAGTCTATTATGTCTAATAAAATCCTGCTGAAAAGCAGGATTTTTATTTTGAAAAAGAGAACAAGTTTACAAGGTGAATGTCAGCCAATTGAATCCTTATAAGGTATTTATTTCTAATTACACAAAAAAACCTTATATTCCTTACATTTTATTCTACGAATATGTCCTACTTTTAACAAAATGACACTATTTGTGACAAAAAGACAAAATTCTACTTAATTCTTATATAAATAGCTGAAATAATGTTGAACTTTGATATATAATATAAACGTGTATATATATCAAAGAAAAACACCGTTTTTTGCTTTTTGTATACATAACTAAGTAGTTTAGAAAGAAGTAGGTGTCATAATGTTTAATCACACAACTGTTTTGCTTAAAGAAGCAGCGGAAGGCTTAAATATTAAGCCGGATGGAGTATATGTCGACTGCACGCTTGGCGGAGCAGGTCATAGTGAATATATCGTAAAACAGCTATCAGAAAAAGGGAAATTAATTGCGTTTGATCAAGACGATGTTGCTCTTGAAAATGCAAAAGAAAAATTAGCCCCGTATCTAGACAGAGTTATTCTAATCAAAAGTAATTTTCGCTATTTAAAAGAGCAGCTAATGAAACATGGAATTGAAGAAGTAGATGGAGTATTGTTTGACCTAGGCGTCTCGTCTCCTCAGTTGGATACACCAGAGCGAGGGTTCAGCTTTCATCATGAGGCCCCGCTTGATATGCGCATGGATCAAAACTCAAAGTTTTCTGCGTACAACGTAGTAAATGAATGGCCTTATGAAAAACTTGTAAAAATCTTTTTCCAATATGGAGAAGAAAAGTTTTCGAAACAAATTGCCCGCAAAATTGAGGCATATCGAGAGTCTAAACCAATTGAAACAACGCTAGAGCTGGTTGATCTTATTAAAGATGGTATTCCAGCGCCAGCTAGACGAACGGGTGGACATCCGGCAAAACGGATTTTCCAGGCTATTCGAATTGCTGTAAATGATGAGCTTCAAGTATTTGAAGATGCAATTGAACAGGCCATGGATGTAATCAAAAAAGGTGGACGTGTAAGTGTTATTACCTTCCATTCACTTGAAGACCGAATTTGTAAAGTAGCGTTTAAAAATGCAAGCACGGTTCCGCAGCTTCCTCATGGACTGCCGGTTATTCCAGAAGAATTTAAACCTAAAATGAAAGTCATTACAAGAAAACCTATTTTACCTTCAGAAGAAGAGGTAGAAGAAAATAAGCGCGCGCGTTCGGCAAAGCTTCGAATTGTTGAGAAATTAGTCTAATAAAAGGGTTTAATCAAAGAGGAGGGGACGAGAATGAACAATGCAGCATACAAAGTAAGAGAGCAAGACCAGCAGCAGAAGCAGCAAAAGACGGTACGTCAAGTTGTTCGAAAGACAAAAAGAAAAATCACGGTTGGTGAAAAAATTGTGTATTCTGGGTTTGTCGCACTCATGCTGTTTGGGTCTGTGCAAATCATTTCAAATCAATCTTCGCTTTATAGCATCAGTGAAGAAGTGCAATCACTCGATGGAAAGATTGACAAGCAAGAAGCAAAAAACAATGAGTTAAAATTACAGGTAACAGAGTTAAGTGCATACGATCGTATTTGGACAAAAGCAAAAGAACTTGGACTAAAATTGAATGAAAATAACGTAAAAGTCGTTAACGATTAATTGCGATGACTACGCCAAGAAAAAATAGCAATATTAGTACAGGAGCAGCAATATTAATTTTAATATTTGCATTGCTCTTTTTTGTATTAGCCATCAGGTTCTTTTACATCCAAGCGACGGGCAAAGCAGACGGAGAAGCTTTAGCCGAAATTGCACAAAAACAGCATACGCGAACGTCTAAAATTGAAGGACAGCGCGGTACGATTTACGATCGAAATGGAGAAGCAATCGCCCAAGACACGGGTGCTTATACGGTTGTGGCGATTTTAGATAAAAAACAAACAAAAGATAAAGATCACCCGCAACATGTGGTAGACCCAGAAAAGACGGCTCAAAAATTAGCCCCATTGTTGAAGATGGACGAATCGAAAATTGAAAGCATGTTAACGAGAGGAATTAAACGTGGTACCTTCCAAGTAGAACTTGGCCCAGGCGGACGTGATATTGATAACGTGCTAAAGCAAAAAATTGAGAAGCTAAATCTCCCGGGCATCACGTTTTTACGCGATTCGAAGCGCTTCTATCCAAACGGTGTATTTGCCTCAAGTATTTTAGGATATGCACAAAAAGATGATACGGGTAAAATCGTAGGGAAAATGGGAATTGAAAAAGTATTTGATAAGCAGCTTTCTGAAGAAGATGGATATGTGAAATACGAAGCTGCTAAAAACGGAATTAAGCTTCCGGATCCAAAAGAGTCAATTGTAGCTCCTAAAAACGGAGACAGCGTTACGCTTACGATTGATGAAAAAATTCAAACGTTTTTAGAGGATGCGATGACAGCTGCTGCTAAAGAATATAAACCAGAAGAGCTAATGGCAACGGTAGTGAATCCGAAAACCGGTGAAATTTTGGCGATGTCAAACCGACCTTCATTTGATCCAAATATTCGTGATATCACTTCTTATCGCAATCCGTTTGTTGAAAACAGCTATGAGCTTGGTTCAACGATGAAAATCTTTACGCTAGCAGCCGCGATTGATGCAGGCGTTTATAACGGCGAAGACCGCTATCAGTCGGGATCTTATAAAGTAACGAAAAACAGCGTTCCGATTAACGATCACAACGGCGGAGTCGGCTGGGGAGCTATTACATTTAATGAAGGAATTCAAAGGTCTTCAAATGTAGCGGTTGCCATTTTAGCCAACGAAAAATTAGGTACCGACCGTTTGTATAAATACTTGGACAAGTTTGGCTTTATGGATAAGACGGGAATTGACTTGCCAAACGAAGCTTCTAGCAAGTTAGTGACGAAGTACCCGAGAGACCGCGTAACCACTGCGTTTGGACAGGCGTCTGCTTTTACGCCTATTCAAGAAATTCAAGCGGCTACTGCGATTGCAAATGACGGGAAAATGATGAAGCCTTACGTGATTAAACAAGTAGTCGATGAAACAAATAAGAAAACAATTAAGAAAACAAAACCTACCGTAGTAGGCCAGCCTATTTCTAAAAAAGCAGCGAACGAAACGCTAGGTATTTTAGAAACCGTTGTTTCTTCTGATGATGGAACAGGCAAACCTTACGCGATTGAAGGATACGATGTCGCTGGAAAGACGGGAACAGCTCAAATTCCTGGGCCTACCGGAGGTTACCTGCATGGACACGGGAAAAATTTCATTTCCTTTATGGGCTTTGCACCTGCTAAGGATCCAAAGCTCCTTGTCTATGTAGCCGTTAAAAATCCAACTCTCACGCCTCAAGAAACGGGTACTGCGCCGCTTACAGCTGTATTTAATCCGGTGATGAAAAATAGTCTGCAGTATTTAGGAGTGGAGCCTCAAAAAACGGATGAAGACGGAAAAGAAACGAAAGAAAAGAAAGTGGATTCAGAAATCAAGCTTAAATCTTACGTTAATGAATCAGTTGATAGTACCGTGAAAGACTTAAAACAAAAAGGGCTTGTTCCTGTTGTAATAGGTAAAGGAGATACGGTAGAAAGCCAATCACCGACTTCTGATACCATTGTCACTGGTCAACGCGTGTTCATTAAGACAAACGGAAAAGCCACAATGCCTGATTTAACAGGTTTTTCACATCGTGACGTTATTCGCTTTAGTGAATTTGTCAACGTTCGACCTAGCGCACTTGAAAATGGTTATGTTGTAAGTCAAAGTATTAAAGCAGGAGATCCGCTAAAAGCAGGAACGTACCTGAAAGTGGAACTTGAAACGCCTAAAGAATTTTCAAGCACGTTAAATAAGCTAAAAGAAACGGAAAAAAGTGAATCTGACAGTAAAAAAGACGATAAGCAACTTGACTAGAAAATAAGTTCTAGTGAATCCTGTACAAGCATATATTGGAACGAGCCGATTCAGAGGAGGTTCTAATATATGCGGGTATCAGGAGTCACAGTTCGTAAAAGGCTAGCCATTGTTTTGTTTGTCGGTTTTATTGTGTTTTTGATTATTGATACAAGGCTTGGATATGTACAGTTGCTGACTGGGGATACGCTAACTGAAAAAGCCAAAGACTTATGGAGTCGGAATATTCCTTTTGAACCTGAAAGAGGAAAGATACTAGATCGCAATGATGTGGCACTTGCTACAAATAAAAGTGCACCGACCGTTTTAGTTATGCCAAGACAAGTTGAAAATCCAGCTGTTACGGCTGAAAAGTTAGCAAAAGTGCTGGGAGCATCAAAAGAAAAAGTATATGAACAAATAACAAAAGCTTCTTCTAGCGTATATTTGCGTCCTGAAGGAAGAAAAATTTCACATGCGAAAGCAAATGAAGTGCGAAATTTAAATTTAAAAGGCGTATATATAGCTGAGGATTCGAAGCGGTACTATCCGTTTGGAAGTTATTTGTCGCATGTATTAGGCTTTGCGGGAGTAGATAATCAAGGGTTAACGGGCCTTGAATTATATTATGATAAAGAGCTAAAAGGACAAAAAGGTTCAGTTAAATTGTATTCTGATGCTAAAGGTAAAAAGATGCCCAATATAGCCGATGACTACACAGCGCCTGTGGACGGGCTCGATTTGAGATTGACCATTGATTCACGTGTGCAAACAATCATGGAGCGTGAGTTGGATAATGCTCAGACAGCTTATAATCCAGATGGTATGATTGCCATTGCCATGAATCCTAAAAACGGTGAAATTTTAGGTATGTCAAGTCGTCCAGGCTTTGATCCGACGGATTTTAAAAATGTGAAGCCTGAGGTGTATAATCGCAATCTTCCAATCTGGAGCGTATATGAGCCCGGATCAACGTTTAAGATTATTACACTGGCAGCTGCTCTTGAAGAAAAGAAAGTGGATTTACTAAAAGATCAATTCTACGATGATGGAGCCGCGGAAGTTGGAGGAGCGAGACTTCGCTGCTGGAAAAAAGGCGGACACGGACAGCAGTCTTTTTTAGAAGTTGTACAGAACTCATGTAACCCTGGTTTTGTGGAGCTTGGGGAACGTTTAGGAAAAGAGAAATTGTTCAAATACATTAAAGAATTTGGCTTTGGTCAAAAAACAGGTATTGATTTACAAGGGGAAGCAAAAGGAATTTTGTTCCCGCTTGAGCGCGTGGGTCCGGTTGAACAAGCTACAACAGCTTTTGGGCAAGGGGTTGCTGTTACTCCTATTCAACAAGTAGCTGCTGTTTCAGCAGCCGTAAACGGTGGAACGCTTTATGAACCTTATATTGCAAAAGAGTGGGTGGATCCAACTACCGGAAAAGTTGTAAGCAGTCATAAACCGGTTGCTAAGCGAAAAGTTATTTCCGAGGAAACGTCTAAGCAAGTGCGTTTTGCTCTTGAAAGTGTAGTCGCACAAGGAAGCGGAAAAGGAGCTTTTGTGGAAGGGTACCGCGTTGGAGGAAAGACGGGTACGGCGCAGAAAGCTCAAAATGGAAAGTATTTAAAAAATAATCACATCGTTTCTTTTATCGGTGTTGCACCAGCAGATAACCCTGAAATTGTCGTGTATGTTGCGGTTGATAATCCAAAGGGCACCATTCAGTTTGGTGGAGTGGTAGCAGCTCCGATTGTAGGTAAAATGATTGAAGACAGTTTGCGTGTGATGGACGTTAAACCGCGTAAAGGACAAATTGAAAAAGAGTTAACGTGGCTGGACACACCAATGATAAAAGTACCAAATGTCGTAGGAATGTCAAAAAAAGAGTTACAAGAACAGCTACTTAATTTAAAATTAGATGTGAGTGGCGAAGGAGATAAAGTGGTCAAGCAGTCTCCTGCAGCCGGAACGAAAGTTAAAGAAGGCGAAACGGTTAGAATTTATATGGGAAAATAAAAATCTCTATAAACTATTATTCTTCCTTGCATGATAATCAGCAGGTTACGCTGCGTGTGAACATGAAATCAACAAATAAGCCTTGGGGGTGTTCCCTCCGGGCTTCTTTTTCTGTAAAATGTAATAGGTTAGGTGCTAGAAAAAGAAGAATAGTTGCCATAGCGTCTTATAACAAACGTTTCACTTTACAAATAGAGAGGACATGGTAGGAATGGATTTACGAGAACTACTAACACATTTACATGATTTTGTTCAGCTTCCTGAACAGAATATTGATATTACGTCAATTGAAATGGATTCAAGAGAAGTTAAGCCCGGAGCATTGTTCATTTGTATAGACGGCTATACGGTTGATGGTCATAGCTTTGCACAGATGGCTGTGGAAAAAGGGGCAGTAGCAATCTTAGCAGAAAAGCCTGTGGATGTAGAAGTGCCCGTTGTACGCGTGAAGAGTACAAAGCGAGCAATGGCAGTGCTGGCGGATGCTTTCTACAATCAGCCCACACAAAAAATGCATTTAATTGGTGTAACAGGCACAAATGGAAAAACAACGATTACACATTTAATTGAGCATATCTTTAAATCACAGCATAAAAAGACGGGTCTAATTGGAACGATTGAAATTCGTATTGGTGATACGTCTTATGATGTGAAAAACACAACGCCTGAATCGCTGACTCTTCAAAAAACATTTAATCAAATGGTGGAAGAGAATGTAGAAGTAGCGATGATGGAAGTATCATCTCACGCGCTTGACTTAGGACGCGTACACGGGTGCGACTTTGACGTGGCGGTATTTAGTAACTTAACGCAAGATCACCTCGACTATCATCATACAATGGAAGATTATCGTCGTGCGAAAGGGTTGCTATTTGCACAGTTAGGAAATGCTTATAACCATACTCGTCCTAAATTTGCTGTTCTTAATGTCGATGATGCGGCAACCGAGGAATATATTAAAAACACGGCTGCTACAGTGATTACGTACGGTATTGACCGTGAAAGTGATATTCGTGCAACGAATATTCAAATTACAAACAGCGGCACAACGTTCGATTTGACAACACCGACAGAAACGGTTTCTGTAGAAATGAAGCTTATTGGGAAATTTAGCGTCTACAACGTATTAGCGGCTACGGCTGCATGTTTAGTATCTGGTCTCCCTCTGTCAGTTATTGTCGAGGAAATAAAAGTGTTAGAAGGTGTGTCTGGGCGTTTTGAAGTGGTTGATGCGCAGCAAGATTTTACGGTTATCGTGGATTATGCCCACACGCCGGACAGCTTAGAGAACGTGTTAAAAACTGTAAAAGAATTCGCAAAACGCAATATATATGTTATTGTTGGTTGTGGCGGAGATCGAGATCGTACAAAACGACCAATCATGGCTCGGATTGCAGCTGAATACAGTACACAAGCTATTTTGACATCTGATAATCCACGAAGTGAAGATCCATTGGCTATTTTAAAAGATATGGAAGAAGGTTTGGATACAGATAACTATGTGACGATTGCTGATCGTGCAGAAGCTATTCGCTATGCAGTGGAAACAGCGCATGCAGATGATGTTATTGTCATTGCTGGAAAAGGGCACGAGACCTATCAAATTATTGGTAAAAAAGTATTCGATTTTGACGATCGAGAAGTAGCACGCAAAATGATTGAGGAGCGAAAGTAGTAATGAAATGGGTAGAGAACAAAATGAGTCGGAATGAGTTAGAAGTTAAGGAGGGGGCATCGTGCTAGAACAATCAATTTTATTGACAATCGGCGTAGCCTTTTTGATTACGGTTGTATTGTCGCCGATTTTTATTCCCTTCTTAAGAAGATTAAAGTTTGGTCAAAGTATTCGTGATGAAGGCCCGAAATCTCACCAGAAAAAATCAGGTACACCTACAATGGGCGGTATCATGATTTTATTATCTATTATTGTGGCAACTCTTATTATGGTCAATCAATATGCAGAACTTACATATAAGACGTTTCTATTATTATTTGTCACAATCGGATTTGGTTTATTAGGATTTTTAGATGATTTTATAAAAGTAGTGTTAAAGCGTAACCTTGGATTAACATCTAAACAAAAGTTTTTAGGTCAGGTTGTCATTTCAATTATTTTTTACTTTATTGCAAGACAGTTTGAGTTTTCAACTGAAGTGACGATTCCAGGAATTAAAGACCCAATCGATTTAGGTTGGTTTTATGTTGTTTTCCTCATCATCTGGCTTGTTGGTTTTTCAAACGCGGTCAACTTAACGGATGGATTAGACGGACTTGTATCTGGTACAAGTGCGATTGCTTTTGGTGCATTTGCAGTTCTCGCCTGGAATGCAGAGCAGTTTGAACTATCTATTTTCTCAGTTGCTGTAGTAGGAGCTGTGTTAGGATTTTTAGTTTTTAATGCCCATCCTGCAAAAGTATTTATGGGAGATACGGGTTCTTTAGCGCTAGGAGGAGCTATCGCTACGGTGGCTGTCTTAATGAAAATGGAATTCTTGCTTGTTATTATCGGTGGTGTGTTTGTTATTGAAACATTATCTGTTATTATTCAAGTCGCATCTTTCAAAACAACAGGAAAACGTGTGTTTAAAATGAGCCCGCTTCATCACCATTACGAGCTAAGCGGCTGGTCGGAATGGCGCGTAGTTATGACTTTTTGGGCTGTAGGACTATTATTTGCAATGCTTGGAATTTATATCGAGGTGTGGATTTAAATGAAATCAGTCAATACGTATCAAGGTAAACAAGTACTTATTTTAGGATTAGCCAAGAGCGGTTTAGCAGCCGCTCAGTTAGTTAAACAGCTTGGTGCTAAAGTAGTCGTTAATGATCAAAAACCGTACGAAGAGAACGCAGCAGCACAGGAATTAGAAAAAACGGGCATTGAAGTTGTCTGTGGACATCATCCGCTTGAGCTTTTAGACAAAGCGGATGTTATTGTAAAAAACCCTGGGATTCCGTATTCAAATGTTCTATTGCAAGAAGCATTAAAGCGACATATTCCGATTTTAACAGAGGTAGAATTAGCTTATGAAATTAGCGAAGCTCCTTTTATCGGAATTACGGGAAGCAATGGGAAGACAACAACAACAACGCTCATTTATAAAATGTTAGAAGAAGATCAAAAGCAGCCGTTGATTGCTGGAAATATTGGAACAGTAGCTTGTGAAGTGGCGCAAAAAGCAACAAAGGACAATGTAATTGTAACGGAGCTTTCTTCTTTTCAGCTGATGGGAATTGAAAAATTCCGTCCGAAAATCTCTTTATTATTGAATTTGTTTGATGCTCACTTAGACTATCATGGTACAAAAGAGGAATATATTAAAGCGAAAGCAAATCTCTTTAACAATCAAACAAGTGAAGACTTTGCCGTTATTAATGCGGATGATGAGCTAGTGATGAAAGCTAGTGCAAATATTAAAGCGACAAAAGTACCTTTTTCTGTTACAGCTCAAACGACAGAAGGAGCGTATATTAAAAACGAAACGATTTTCTTTAAAGATGAAGAAGTGATGTCGTTAAAAGATGTGGTGCTGCCAGGCAAACATAATCAAGAAAATATTTTAGCAGCTGTATCCGTTGTGAAGCTGTACGGCTGTTCAAATGAAGCTATCTACTCCGTGCTCACAACGTTTGCTGGTGTTAAACACCGCGTTCAATATGTCACGACAATCAACAAACGTAAGTTTTATAATGACTCTAAAGCTACAAATATGCTTGCTACAAAAGTAGCTCTTTCCGCTTTTTCACAGCCGACGATTCTACTTGCAGGCGGACTCGATCGCGGCAATGAGTTTGATGATTTAAAAGAAGAGTTTAAAAATGTGAAAGCTGTTATTACGTTTGGTGAAACGGCTCCTAAAATTGAACGCGTAGCCAAAGAAGAGGGAATACAAATTGTAAAACGTGTCGATAATGTTAAACAAGCAGTTTCAGAAGCATATGCTTGTTCAGATGAAGAAGATGTTATTTTATTATCTCCTGCTTGTGCAAGCTGGGATCAATTTAAAACTTTTGAAGAACGTGGTGACATCTTTATTGAATCTGTGCATAAACTGAAATAAGGGCTTGTCTAAACACCTAGAAAATACACTAGCCCTAATCTATTTTTAGAGGTGTGTGACAGTGTCGACAAAAAGGTCTACCCCAGATTTTTTTCTCATAATCGTTACGCTTTCCTTGCTAACCATCGGCCTTATCATGGTATACAGTGCAAGTGCGGTATGGGCTACATACAAGTTTAATGATTCTTTTTTCTTTGCTAAACGCCAGCTCTTATTTGCAGGGCTTGGAGTATGCGCGATGTTTGTCATCATGAATATTGATTATTGGATGTGGCGTACGTGGGCAAAGCCAATTGTAATCATTTGCTTTGTTATGCTGGTACTTGTATTGATTCCGGGAGTAGGGCTAGTACGGAATGGGTCGCAAAGTTGGATAGGAGTTGGAGCGTTTTCGATTCAGCCTTCAGAATTTATGAAGTTTGCTATGATTATATTTTTAGCGAAATATTTATCAGAAAACCAGAAGAAAATTACATCCTTTAGAAAAGGAATGTTACCGGCGTTATTACTGGTTTTCTTACCGTTTGGCATTATTATGATGCAGCCGGATTTAGGAACTGGAACGGTGCTTGTTGGAACTTGTTTAGTCATGATTTTTGTTTCAGGAGCAAAGGTAAGTCACTTTGCAGGTCTTGGGTTGCTTGGCGTTGCCGGTTTTGTAGGGCTTGTTTTATCAGCTCCTTATCGGATTAAACGCATCACCTCATTTTTAAATCCTTGGGAAGATCCGCTTGGAAGCGGGTTTCAAATCATTCAATCTCTTTATGCAATTGGGCCGGGGGGATTGCTTGGATTAGGGTTAGGGCAAAGTAGACAAAAGTTCTTTTATCTGCCGGAGCCTCAAACTGATTTTATTTTTGCTATTCTGGCAGAAGAGCTCGGTTTTATCGGCGGAACACTTGTGCTACTTTTGTTTAGCTTATTGCTTTGGAGAGGAATTAAAGTAGCGCTGGGAGCACCTGATCTTTACGGAACGTTCTTAGCCTTAGGAATTATTTCAATGGTTGCGATTCAAGTCATGATCAATATAGGCGTGGTAACAGGTCTTATGCCTGTTACGGGAATTACGCTTCCATTTTTAAGTTACGGCGGATCGTCGCTGACGCTCATGCTGGCAGCAGTTGGAGTTTTGTTAAATGTTAGTAGATATTCTCGCTATTAATTGAAAAAAATTGTATAATGTCAAGTAGGCAATGGTCTACTGAAGTAAACCGTCATCTTAAATCCAAGTGCACGCCGGATTTTGTTGGCGGTTTATTTTCGATTTTTTACAGATAGATGATATTTTTGTATGAAATGTTTTTAAAATGTAATGTTGTGATAACCAATTTTGAGTCCAACTATGGTATGATGTGTAAGGTTAAATGTTTTATCTTAGTGAGTAGGTGAACGTATGTGCACTTATGAGCGTAGCGTTTTTTTATGACTGTCAGCATGTGTTTAACTTCTAAATGAAAAACGATAAAAAAACAATCAAAATTACTTTATATAGCAGATGAACGTACATTCTATGGGTGAATGTCATACGATAAATAAAAATGATGAAATTGACAACAGAATAGAGTGCCTTCGTAGAAAAAAGGTATCTTACAAGGTGCTGCTGCTTAGTTATGAATCTGTTCTTATTATTCTTATGCATTAGAAGTAAGGGCGCATTGACATGAAAGTTTTATAACAGCAAAGAGGGTTTTAGGAGGTTCTTATGGAAGCGTTAGTAAAAGAGTTAGTCGAAGCGAATATTGGAAAGGTTCGTGAAAATGAACCGCTAGCAAAACATACAACAATGAAAATTGGTGGTCCAGCAGATGTGCTTGTAGAACCTGATTCTGTTGATCACTTAAAAGTTACAATGGATATGATTAAAAAACACGGCGTGAAATGGAGAGCGATTGGTCGAGGATCTAATCTTCTTGTTTCTGATAAGGGAATTGAAGGTGTGGTCATTAAGCTCGGAGCCGGATTAGATGATTTAACAGTAGATGGAGAGACGGTTACTGTAGGTGGGGGATACCCTAGCATCAAGCTTGCAACAGTTATTACAAAACAAGGTCTGTCTGGATTGGAGTTTTCAAGTGGAATTCCTGGATCTGTGGGAGGCGCTGTTTATATGAATGCAGGTGCCCATGGTTCTGATATGTCTCATGTAGTCGAAAAAGCGCTGATTTTATTTGAAGATGGCACTCTGGAGTGGCTGACAAATGAAGAGCTTCAATTTTCGTATCGTCATTCCATTCTACAAAAAGACCGTCCTGGAGTATGTGTAGAAGCTGTGCTGCGTTTGAAAAAGGGAACGAAAGATGATATTGTGGCGGTCATGCAGAAAAATAAAGACTATCGCCGCGAAACACAGCCTTGGAATTTCCCTTGTGCAGGAAGTATTTTTAGAAATCCGCTTCCAAATTATGCAGGAGACTTAATTGAAAAGTCCAACTTAAAAGGTTTTTCAGTAGGCGGTGCGCAAATTAGTGAACAGCATGCGAACTTCATTGTCAATACAGGAGATGCAACGGCTTCAGACGTGCTGAATTTAATTGCTCATGTTAAGAAAACAATTAAAGAGAAATTCGATATTGATATTCATACAGAAGTTGAGATTATCGGTCGCTAATTACTCAGCCCTTCGCTGTATGGTTATGCGTGAAAAGGTAGCTTTTATGTGTTTATTCTATGCTATAATGGGGATATTCTCATGAAGCAAAGATTGGAAATAAATAGATGGTAAGTCCTCGTTTATTTTCTCAAATGGATAAGGGTGAAAAAAATGGAAAAAGGTAAGTTAATTGTTTTAGAAGATCGTGTACCGAAGCTGCAAGAACAGCGAAAGCAAAAAGCAAATAGACGGCTTATTTTGTATTTATCACTCTTTTTCATCCTTATTTTATTTATTGTATATTCTCAATCTTCTCTGAGTAATGTTTCTAACATTGAAGTACAAGGGAATAAACATGTAAGTGATAAGGATATTGTCAAAGCGAGTGGTCTGTCCAAAAAAACCAGCTACTGGAAAGCTGACGCTGATCAAATTCAAGAAAAAGTCGAAAAAAACCCTGAGGTAAAGGAAGCTGTCATTCATAAAACATTTCCTAATAAGGTTGTAATCGACGTAAAAGAGTACGCAAGAATTGCATATGTAACCTCGGGGAATAAATATTTCCCTGTGAATGAAAATGGAAAAGTTTTAAAAGAAGTAAGTGCTAAGAAAGTGTCATCCGACGCTCCGTTGCTAATTGACTGGAAAGACGGAGACGCTATACAAAGCATGGTTCAAGAATTAGCTAAAACGCCTAAGAGCATAAAAGGGGCTATTTCTGAGATTTACTACGCGCCGACAAAATCAGAACCTCTTCACATCGAGGTGTTTATGAATGATACGCGTGAAGTAAGCGGGAAAATTAGCAACTTCTCTGATAAAATTATTCATTACCCAGCTATTGCAAGTAAATTGAGTGATGATCAAAAAGGCATTATTGATTTAGAAGAAGGATATGCATTTAAACCTTATAAAAAGAGCAAGCAGTAATTATTTTTTATAAGTGTTAATTAAAGGAAATAGATGAGTTGAGACTGGCAAACTAGCCCTTGTACATTGTATAATCACATGCAAGTATTCTGCATACATATGATTTTCTTCTCCGCTGCTGTGAAATGGAAATGTAATATTTGTTCTAGGTAAGTTTCGCTTTTCTCAGTGTACATCTTAGTGTAGACTTGTAGTTAAATAGCTTTTTTTCAGTGAATTTGAGGCTTAAATCTAAAAAAAAGTCAAAACAAGAACGTTTTGTTCTTTGAAAGAGATAAAGTCTGTGAAAAACTTGAAAAAAATTGATTTTACAAAAGGGAAACAGATGTATTTGTTGAATATTTTCATATAATAAAAAATTAATATTGTTGTTCTTCTTAATTTATTTAAGATGACATGTGCAGAAAGAAAAAGGAGGTGCCAAAGAATGAACAGCAATGAAATATACGTTAGTTTAGACATCGGTACATCCAGTGTGAAAGTAATCATCGGAGAGATGAGTAACGATTCATTGAATATCATTGGTGTAGGGAATGTTAAATCACACGGACTAAAAAAAGGTTCTATCGTTGATATAGATGCAACAGTTCAATCTATTAGAAAAGCAGTAGAACAAGCTGAACGAATGGTAGGCATTACAATTAAAAAGGTTGTAGTGGGCATAAGCGGAAATCATGTATTTTTACAGGATTGTCACGGAGTAGTAGCCGTGTCAAGCGAAAATCGTGAAATTACAAACGAAGATATTCATCGAGTAATTGATGCTGCTCAAGTCATGTCTATCCCGCCAGATCGTGAAATCATTGATGTTATTCCAAAGCAATTTATCGTAGATGGCTTAGAAGGTATTAACGATCCTAGAGGTATGATTGGGGTACGTTTAGAAATGGAAGGCACAATCATAACAGGATCTAGAACGGTTTTACATAACTTATTACGCTGTGTAGAAAGAGCTGGTTTAGAAATCAGTGATATTTGTTTACAGCCTCTAGCCGCTGGTTCAATTGCATTATCTCGTGATGAAAAAAACTTAGGTGTCGCACTGGTAGATATCGGTGGAGGTTCAACAACGGTTGCGATCTTTGACCAAGGACATTTGAAAGTAACAAATGTACTAGCTGTTGGCGGAGAGCACATTACCAAAGATTTATCGATTGGCCTTCGCACATCGACTGAAGACGCGGAAAATATTAAGATAAAGCATGGACATGCTTTCTACGATCATGCTTCTGAAGAAGAAGTATTTAGTGTACCGATCATTGGAAGCGATCAGCATCAGCAGTTTAATCAGCTCGAAATCTCTGATATTATTGAAGCTAGATTAGAAGAGATTTTAGATATGATTACGCAGGAGGTAAACCGCCTAGGATACAAAGATATTCCAGGAGGATTTGTTCTAACAGGCGGAGTAGTAGCGATGCCTGGTATTCTTGAGCTAGCTCAAGTGATTTTAAAGAATAACGTGCGCATAGCAGTGCCTGATTATATTGGAGTACGTGAGCCGCATTATACAACAGGCGTAGGATTAATAAAATTTGCATACAAAAATGCTAAAATACAAGGCCGGGAAATTGGAGCGCCAGTTGTGGAAGAAGAGCCGATTGAGCAAGAAATGATTAAACCTAGCCCGAAACCACAGCAGCCGCAACAATCAGCTGAGCAGCCGAAAAAGAAAAATGACCAAAATTTAATGAAGAAGTTTTTTGGATACTTCTTTGATTAACGTTACGGATTGGTAATTTCGAAGAATTAGGAGGAACTATCATGTTGGAGTTTGATACAAGTGTAGACCAATTAGCGACGATTAAAGTAATCGGTGTCGGAGGCGGCGGTAACAACGCGGTTAACCGAATGATTGAACATGGCGTCCAAGGTGTAGAATTTATTGCAGTTAATACAGATGCACAGGCATTAAATTTATCAAAAGCTGAAACAAAAATGCAAATCGGCGCTAAATTAACAAGAGGATTAGGTGCAGGTGCTAATCCAGAAGTTGGTAAAAAAGCAGCTGAAGAAAGTAAGGAACAAATCCAAGAAGCACTAAAAGGTGCAGACATGGTTTTCGTAACAGCTGGTATGGGTGGAGGAACTGGAACTGGTGCAGCTCCAGTCATTGCCCAAATTGCTCGTGAGCTAGGAGCACTAACGGTAGGCGTTGTTACTCGTCCATTTACGTTTGAAGGCCGTAAGCGTTCTACTCAAGCGGCAGGCGGCATTGCGTCAATGAAAGAAGCAGTGGATACGCTGATTGTTATTCCAAATGATCGCTTATTAGAAATCGTTGATAAAAACACGCCAATGCTAGAAGCGTTCCGTGAAGCGGATAACGTATTACGACAAGGTGTGCAAGGTATTTCAGATTTAATCGCAGTTCCTGGATTAATTAACTTAGACTTCGCGGACGTGAAAACAATTATGTCTAACAAAGGATCTGCACTTATGGGTATCGGTATTGCGACTGGTGAAAACCGCGCTGCTGAAGCAGCTAAAAAAGCTATTTCAAGTCCACTTCTTGAAACATCTATCGATGGAGCTCAAGGTGTATTAATGAATATCACAGGCGGTACAAACCTAAGTCTTTACGAAGTACAAGAAGCTGCAGATATCGTTGCTTCGGCTTCTGACCAAGAAGTGAACATGATCTTTGGATCTGTTATTAACGAAAACCTAAAAGATGAGATTGTTGTTACAGTTATTGCAACTGGCTTTAGTGACCAAGATTTATCACAGCCAAAACCAGGTCGTCCTTCGTTATCGGCGAATCGCATGCAGCAATCGACACAGCAACCGGCTCCACAGCCGAAGCGTGAAGTAAAGCGTGAAGAACCTGTACAGCAAGAATATACGCGTCCATCTCAGCCACAGTCTGAAGATGCGCTAGATATTCCAACATTCTTACGAAACCGTAATCGTAGACGCTAAGAAAATAAAAAGCCAAGACCTCTGTTTTATACAGAGGTCTTTTTTTATGCAATGAATCTAGAAAACTCAAAAAGAGTATAAAAAACATTCGACATGGTCAATATGACGCCTTCAAAGGGTTTGTGTTTTCTTTCTAAAAGTAGTGTGACAAATATCGAATGATTTCCTCAAAAATACTGCTTGTTTCTCGGCATGAACTGACAGACTTTCTAATAGGATGTACTATATACTAATTTTTAACAGAAAAATTCAGAAAGAATGGAGAGGTTATAAACATTGCCAATCTATTTAGATTTAATATGGATGCTGAATTTTGGGTTAGATACGATCTTACTAATGTTATGTGCTGTTGTACTTAAACGGAATTATAAGTGGTGGCGGCTTTTGCTTGGCGGCTTTATCGGTTCATTGATTGTCCTTCTTATGTTTACACCTTTTTCTCATCTTATGGTTCACCCTGCTATTAAAATTTTATTCTCGTTTTTTATGGTATTGATGGCGTTTGGTTATAAACGACTGCGCTTTTTCTTTGAGAATTTATTAACGTTTTATTTTGCAACCTTTGTTGTGGGTGGAGGGTTAATGGGCGTTCACTTTTTATTTCAAGATCAGTTCCTTGTTCTTAATCAAATGGTTGATACGAAATCTCCACAGTTTGGTGATCCTATTAGCTGGATATTTGTTCTTATTGGTTTTCCGCTATTATCTTATTTTTCAAAAGCACGAGTTGATGATTTGCGAATGAAAAATATTACATTTGATCAGCTGGTAGATGTAGAAGTTATTTTAAACGAACAGACGCTGTCGATGAAAGGACTTATTGATAGTGGGAATCAGCTTGTAGATCCGCTGACGAAAACCCCGGTTATGATTGTTACAGCAGATTCTTTAAAAGAAATATTGCCTGAAGGCTTAATGGAATTAAGCAAAAATGTTCAATCCTTTTCACACAGCGAAGATATTGATCAAGAGTGGTATTCAAAAGTCCGCTTTGTCCCTTATCGAAGCGTAGGCCAAGCCAATCAGCTGCTGCTTGCTCTAAAGCCAGATATGGTAAGGCTGGTTCATCAGTCCAACACGATTGAAGTCACTAAAGTATTAGTAGGTATTAGTCATACAACGCTTTCAGTGGAGAAGCAATATGAATGTATTGTTCATCCGAAGCTTATCGTTATTGGAGAAGTAAGTTCCGCATCGTAAAAGGTGTGAACAAATAAAGGAGGATACACAATGGCTACATATCGAATTCGATTTCAATTATGGTGGTACAAATTATTAATTAAACTTAAGCTAAAAACAGATGAAGTGTACTATATAGGAGGAAGTGAAGCTCTTCCACCACCTTTAACAAAAGATGAAGAAGAAGTGCTCTTGAAGAAACTTCCATCAGGAGATGAAGCAGCACGTTCACTGTTGATTGAGCGTAATTTGCGACTTGTTGTTTATATTGCCCGCAAGTTTGAAAATACGGGAATCAATATTGAGGATTTAATTAGCATCGGCACCATCGGTTTAATTAAAGCAGTAAACACGTTTAATCCTGAAAAGAAAATTAAGCTAGCGACGTACGCCTCTCGCTGTATTGAAAATGAAATTTTAATGTATTTGCGCCGCAACAATAAAATTCGATCTGAAGTTTCATTTGATGAGCCGTTAAATATTGATTGGGATGGAAACGAACTGTTATTGTCTGACGTGATGGGAACCGAAGAAGATATCATCACAAAAGACCTAGAAGCGAATGTAGATCGAAAACTTTTGCTGAAAGCACTGCACCAATTAAATGATCGTGAAAAGCAAATTATGGAGCTGCGCTTTGGGCTAGCCGGCGGAGAAGAAAAAACGCAAAAAGATGTAGCCGATATGCTAGGCATTTCTCAGTCTTATATTTCAAGGCTCGAAAAACGAATTATTAAACGGCTGCGAAAAGAATTTAATAAAATGGTTTAAGTAAAAAAGCTGATTGTATAAGGGCTGAGAAGCATCTTATACAATCAGCTTTTTTAGCGTGGAATTGTCAGAATTGTAAAAGTGCATATTTTTTCCTCCGGAGGAGATACTGAATTCAGAACATCATCTCCTGTTAGGAGGGAAAGAGTTGACAAGAAATAAAGTAGAAATTTGTGGAGTAGATACTTCGAAACTTCCCGTATTAAAAAATGAAGAAATGCGAAAGTTGTTTAAACAAATGCAGGCTGGAGATGGAACAGCAAGAGAAAAGCTAGTAAGCGGAAATTTACGTCTCGTACTCAGCGTGATCCAACGTTTTAACAATCGTGGAGAATTTGTTGATGACTTATTTCAGGTTGGGTGTATTGGATTAATGAAATCCATTGACAATTTTGATTTAAGTCAAAACGTGAAGTTTTCTACATATGCTGTCCCAATGATTATAGGGGAAATTCGCCGCTATTTACGTGACAATAATCCAATCCGTGTTTCTCGTTCCCTTCGTGATATTGCTTATAAAGCTCTTCAAGTTCGTGAAAGGCTTATGAGTGAAACATCCAAGGAACCTACAGCTGAGGAAATTTCAAAAGTCCTAGAAGTACCGCATGAAGAAATTGTGTTTGCTTTAGATGCTATCCAAGATCCGGTTTCTTTATTTGAACCTATTTACAATGATGGCGGAGACCCAATCTATGTGATGGATCAGCTAAGCGATGAACGCAACCGTGATTCAACTTGGATTGAAGAAATTGCTTTGCAAGAAGGTATGAGAAGATTGAACGAGCGAGAAAAACTAATTTTACGAAAGCGCTTCTTCCAAGGTAAAACACAGATGGAAGTTGCTGAAGAAATTGGTATTTCTCAAGCGCAGGTTTCTCGTTTAGAAAAAGCTGCTATTAAACAGATGAATAAAAATATTCAAAGTTAACAAAAGCTCTCTAAACTGGCAGCTGCTCTTGTTCATACAATCAATACCATTCACTTTATTTGATGTTCAACTTAATAAGCATCGTGTCTATAAAAACAGACACGATGCTTATTTTGTATGTATCAATGAATACATAACCAAAAGATATTCATGTTAGATTTCCTATTGCTATGAGGACTTCTCGCTGCTTGTTGAGAATGTCTCTTGATGAAAAACTGTGTAATTAGTGAACAAAATGCTTATAGAAAGAGAATGGCAGAGAAAAAATAAGCTTTTCCTTCATGAAATGAAAATTTGAAAATATATATAGGCTAAGGAATAAAGTTGGCTATAGGAGGAGAGAGCATGTTAAAGATTTCAGAGTTTCAGCTGAAAGATGTAGTGAATGTAGCTGATGGCAAAAAACTTGGAAATGTAGGGGATATTGATATTGACTTAACAACGGGAAAAATACAGGCCGTCATTATCGGAGGCTCTCGTGTATTGGGCTTCTTTGGAAAAGATGATGAAATTGTGATTCCATGGAAAAATATTGTGAAAATTGGTTCCGATGTCATTTTAGTACGTTATAAAGACGCATTTCAGCCTGAAGAGAATTAGTTTTTTGTCAACAGCACCTAGCAATCTGTGGTACAATATGTGAGAACAAATGAAACAAGGGATGTGTCACATACATGAATCCTGAGCCATTAAAAAAAAGCCATCACGAGTCGTTTATGTGGCTGAGCCCTTGGGTAGAAAAGAATGATATGCTTGTTGCTGGTTTCACCACAAAAAATGGTGGCGTGAGTAAACCTCCATTTGCTTCTTTTAACCTAGGGCTTCACGTAAACGATAACGTAGAAGATGTTATTACAAATAGAAAAATTTTAGCAGCCGAACTAGACATGTCTTTTGAAAGCTTTGTATGTGCTGAACAAGTACATGAAGCAACTGTTCAAAAAGTAACAAAAGCCGACTGTGCAAAAGGACTCTACAAGTATGAAGAGGGCATAAAAGCAGCGGATGGCATTTATACAAATGAATCTGATATTTTGTTAGCTTTATGTTATGCAGATTGTGTTCCGCTGTACTTCTATGCGCCTGATCACCATTTAGTTGGTCTTGCTCATGCTGGGTGGAAGGGAACAGTAAAAGATATTGCAGGAAATATGATTCGACGTTGGGTAGAGCAAGAAAATGTTCCGGTTGAAGATATTTACGTGGCGATTGGCCCTTCGATTGAAGATTGCTGTTATGTTGTCGATAACCGCGTCATTACACAAGTAAACGAAGTAGTTGGCCAAAATGGATATCAAGAAGTAAGCCCTGGACAATACGCGCTTAATTTAAAAAAAGTCAATAAGCTGCTGATTCAAAACGCAGGCGTATTGCCGGAACGAATTTTAACATCGTCGTATTGTACAAGCTGTGAAGATGACCTGTTCTTCTCACATCGCCGCGACCAAGGGAAAACAGGACGCATGTTTAACTTCATAGGCTTTAAGGAGGAGTAATTACATAGTGACAGCTAGCGTAAGTGAAAATCTAGAAGCAGTTCAACAAACAATTGCTGAAGCATGTAAAAAAGTTAATCGAAATCGAGAAGATGTAGAGCTGATTGCTGTAACAAAATACGTTTCCACAAAACGAGCAGCAGAAGCAGTGGATGCAGGCATTTTACATCTTGGAGAAAACAGGGATGAAGGTCTTCTAGAAAAGTATGAATCAATCGGTGAGAAAGCGACCTGGCATTTTATCGGAAGCTTGCAAACAAGAAAAGTAAAACATGTGATTGATAAAGTTGACTATATTCATTCACTAGACCGATTATCTTTAGCAAAAGAAATTGATAAACGTGCAGGACATCGTATAAAATGTTTTGTACAAGTTAATGTTGCCGAAGAACAATCAAAGCATGGCCTTGCTGTAGAAGAGGTAATTCCATTTATTCAATCTCTTGAAACATTTACAAATATCCAAGTAGTTGGATTAATGACCATGGCTCCTCACACAGATGACGAGTCCTTGCTTCGCAGCTGTTTTCAAGGTCTAAAGAAATTGCAGGATCGTATACAAGAACTAAACCTCCCGTATGCACCTTGTACGGAGCTATCAATGGGAATGTCAAACGATTATGCAATTGCAATTGAAGAAGGAGCAACATTCATTCGACTAGGAACCACGCTAGTTGGGAATGAACGTTAAGGAGGTGTAATTCAAGATGAGTATGAAAAATCGCTTTAGAAGTTTTTTTGCTCTTGATGACGATACTGAATATGTAGAAGAACATTACGAACAAGAAGAGTCGGTAGAAGAGCCTGTACAGCAGTCGAGACCAGTGAAAGCTAGTCAGCAGCCGAATCAGCAGCAAAACGTGATTAGCTTGCAAAGCGTTCAAAAATCATCAAAAATGATGCTTTGCGAACCTCGCGTCTATGCCGAAGCACAAGAAATTACGGATCATTTAAAAAATCGTAAAGTCGTAGTTGTTAATTTACAGCGCATTCAACGAGATCAAGCAGTGAGAATTGTCGACTTTTTAAGTGGTACAGTTTATGCTTTAGGCGGGGACATTCAAAAAATTGGAACCGACATCTTTTTATGTACACCTGATAATGTAGACGTAAGCGGAAGCATTTCAGATATGATGGGAGAACACGATACAACAAACGTAAAGAGGTGGTAGTTTTTGGACATCGTTTTTGGGATTCTTGGGCAATTGATAGGTCTTTACTCATGGGCACTGATTATTTACATTTTGATGTCTTGGGTACCCGATGTAAGGGCCTCTAAGTTTGGTCAGCTGCTTGGCAGCATTTGCGAGCCTTACTTAGAGCCTTTTCGTAAAATCATTCCGCCTATTGGCATGATTGATATTTCACCTCTTGTTGCAATCTTTTTACTACGATTTGCGCAAGCAGGTGTACGTTCACTTCACAGTATGGTTGGATTTATTTAAAAAGGAATCGCTGGATTCCTTTTTTACATACCAATAGTAGGAGTAATAATATGTCTATTTATGAACATTTTAGGCAAGAAGAACATGGATTTATTGACCAGGTTCTTCAGTGGAAAGAAGATGTCCTACATCAATACAGCCCAAAATTAACGGATTTTTTAGATCCAAGAGAGCAGCAGATTGTGACAGCTATTGTTGGGACTGAAGGAGAGGTTCAAGTTTCATTTGATGGTGGACAACCGTTTGCTGAACGCAAGCGTGCGCTGCTATATCCGGATTACTATGTGCCTGAAAGCGAAGATTTTCAGTTGCATATGTACGAATTGAATTATCCTAAAAAGTTTGTGACGATTGAACATCCTCAAGTTCTTGGTTCGGCGATGTCCTTAGGACTGCGCCGTTCAAAATTTGGCGATATTTTGGTCGCGGGAGACGATATTCAGCTTGTAGCCGCAGAGGAAATTTCTTCTTATATTGAGATGAATTTAACATCAATTGGAAAAGCCAAAGTTTCACTTTCTTCTATTCAAAGAGAGCAGCTGCATGTGGTAAAAGAAGAGTTGATTGAACACGTTTATACAGTTTCTTCAATGAGGCTTGATGTTTTGCTGTCGACCATTCACAATTTATCAAGACAAAAAGTCCAGCCGTTTATTGCAAATGGAGCGGTAAAAGTAAATTTTAAAGTCATTGAACAGCCTTCTTTTGAATGTCATGAAGGTGATATTTTGTCGCTTCGTGGCCACGGCAGAAGTCGTATCGTTTCACTTGAAGGCAAAACCAAAAAAGAAAAATGGCGAATTGTTGTAGGGAAGCAGAAATAAAGAAATCTACTAGCAGGAAATTTTAAAAATATGTCGAATAAACCATTACTAATGATGTAATGAGACAACACGGAGGTGGCCTAGATGCCTTTAACCCCTTTGGATATTCATAACAAAGAGTTTAATCGCGGGTTTCGCGGATATGATGAAGATGAAGTAAATGAGTTTCTTGACCAAGTAATTAAAGACTATGAGCTGGTAATGCGTGATAAAAAGGAGTTAGAAGGAAGAGTATCTGAATTAACAGATCGTCTTGGACATTTTACTAACATCGAAGAAACGTTAAATAAATCAATTTTAATTGCTCAAGAAGCAGCGGAAGATGTAAAGCGAAACGCTGAGAAAGAAGCGAAGCTCATTATAAAAGAAGCAGAAAAAAATGCGGACCGTATTATTAATGAAGCACTGTCTAAGTCTCGTAAAATTGCAATGGACATTGAGGAGACGAAAAAGCAGTCTAAAGTATTTAGAACCCGTTTCAAAATGTTAATTGAAGCACAGCTTGAAATGTTAAACAGCGATGACTGGGATCAGTTGATGGATTATGAGATGCCAGCGCTAGAAGAAAAAATTGACTAGTCAAGACATCATCTTGACTTCTCACGTTTTGTTGTCATATAATTTGGTAACAGATGAAATTTCATATCAAACAGTACGGAGACAGGGACAGTAGCTTTTTTAGTTTGTCAAAGCGAATCGAGGATGGTGCGAGCTCGATAACAAACAAAAAAGTGAAAATCACCCTAGAGTACCATTGCTGAAATGATGATAGTAAGCAGTGGCGGTTTATTCACGTTACGAATGCAAAGAGGATTTGCGTGCAGCAAATCTACTAGGGTGGTACCGCGGGAGGCCTTCTCGTCCCTTTTTGGGATGAGGAGGTCTTTTTGTTATGGTGCAAAAAGATATGAAATTTACGTTTTTTTTTGGAGGGTAAAACATGGAATATAAAGATACATTATTGATGCCAAAAACTGAATTTCCGATGCGTGGAAATTTACCGAACCGCGAGCCTAAAATGCAAGAACAGTGGGCTGAAATGAATATTTATGAAAAAGTACAAAAACGTACGGAAGGCCGTCCGCTATTCGTCCTGCATGATGGACCTCCATATGCCAATGGCGATATTCACATGGGACATGCCTTAAATAAAATTTTAAAAGATTTTATCGTTCGCTATAAGTCGATGTCAGGCTTCTGCGCACCTTATGTGCCAGGCTGGGATACACACGGCTTGCCAATTGAAACGGCTTTAACAAAAAATAAAAAAGTAAACCGCAAAGAAATGACAGTAGCTGAATTCCGTAAGCTTTGCGAACAGTATGCTTGGGAACAAGTAAACGGCCAGCGTGAGCAGTTCAAGCGTTTAGGCGTACGCGGAGATTGGGATAATCCATATGTAACGCTTCAGCCACAGTACGAAGCGCAGCAAATCAAAGTATTTGGCGATATGGCGAAAAAAGGCTATATCTACAAAGGATTAAAACCTGTATACTGGTCCCCTTCAAGTGAATCTGCTTTAGCAGAAGCGGAAATTGAATACTATGACAAGCGTTCAGCTTCTATTTACGTAGCGTTTAATGTGAAAGATGGTAAAGGCGTGCTTGAACAAGATGAAAAATTCATCATTTGGACGACAACACCATGGACAATGCCAGCTAACCAAGGGATTGCTGTCAATCCCGAGCTTCAGTACAGCGTAGTTGAAGCAGATGGAGCAAAATATGTAGTAGCAACTGAACTTATTGAAACAGTTGCTAAAGAAATTGAATGGGCTGACTATAAGACACTTCGTACAGTAAAAGGTTCAGAACTTGAACGCGTGGTAGCTGAACATCCAATCTACAAGCGTGATTCTTTAGTTGTTCTTGGCGATCACGTAACGACTGATGCTGGTACTGGCTGTGTTCATACAGCACCGGGACACGGGGAAGACGACTTTATCGTTGGTCAAAAATACGGTTTGGAAGTTCTTTGTCCAGTTGATAGTAAGGGTCATATGACGAATGAAGCACCAGGATTTGAAGGATTATTCTATGATAAAGCGAATAAGCCGATTACAGACAAACTAGAAGAAGAAGGCGCGCTGTTAAAATTAAGTTTCATTACCCACTCATATCCACATGACTGGCGTACGAAGAAACCAACAATTTTCCGTGCAACAGCACAGTGGTTTGCGTCTATTAAAGATTTCCGTGAAGATTTATTAAAAGCAGTAGAAAAAACAGAATGGGTGCCTACTTGGGGTGAAACGCGACTTTATAACATGGTGCGTGACCGCGGAGACTGGTGTATTTCTCGTCAACGTGCATGGGGCGTTCCGATTCCGGTATTTTATGCTGAAAATGATGAGCCGATCATTACGGACGAGACAATTGAGCACGTATCAAATCTATTTAGAGAACATGGATCAAACGTATGGTTTGAGCGTGAAGCAAAAGACTTGCTTCCAGAAGGCTTTACTCATGAAGGAAGCCCAAATGGCCGTTTCACAAAAGAAACAGACATCATGGACGTATGGTTTGACTCTGGTTCTTCACATCAAGCTGTTCTTGAAGAGCGTGAAGACTTACAGCGTCCGGCTGATTTGTATTTAGAAGGTTCTGACCAATACCGCGGCTGGTTTAATTCAAGTCTTTCTACAAGTGTAGCTGTAACAGGTGAAGCACCTTATAAAGGCGTACTTAGCCACGGATTTGCTTTAGACGGTGAAGGTCGCAAAATGAGTAAGTCATTAGGGAATGTTGTAATTCCAGAAAAAGTAATGAAACAACTAGGTGCGGATATTTTACGTCTATGGGTAGCTTCTGTAGATTACCAAGCGGATGTTCGTGTATCTGATAACATTTTAAAACAAGTAGCAGAAGTATACCGTAAAATCCGCAACACGTTCCGTTTCTTACTAGGAAACCTAGCGGACTTTAATCCAACAACTGACGCTGTAGCCGTTGAAGACCTTCGTGAAGTAGACCGCTACATGCTTGTGAAGCTGAACAAATTAATTGATAAAGTGAAAAAATCTTATGATTCATATGAATTCTCAAGCATTTATCACGCAGTGCATAATTTCTGTACAATTGATATGAGTTCATTCTACTTAGACTTTGCAAAAGATGTATTGTACATTGAAGCAGAAAATAATGTAGAGCGTCGCAGCATTCAAACGGTTCTTTATGAAACGTTATTATCGTTAACGAAATTAGTGTCTCCAATTCTTTCTCATACAGCAGATGAAGTATGGGTTCACATTCCGAACGTAACGGAAGAAAGCGCGCAGCTAGTTGATATGCCAGAGGTTCAAGAAATTGAAGGAGCAGATCAATTAGTAGAGAAATGGGATGCGTTCATGGAGCTTCGCGATGAAGTCTTAAAAGCGCTAGAACAGGCTCGTAATGAAAAAGTAATCGGTAAGTCTTTAGAAGCAAAATTAACGCTGTATCCAACAGCAGATACGAAAGAGCTGTTAGCCTCTATTTCTGAAAATGTAGGTCAACTCTTCATCGTTTCAGATCTCGAGGTAGCAGAAGGTGAAGCGCCTGCTGAAGCACAAAAATTCAGCTATGCTTCAATTGTTGTAAGTAAAGCAGAAGGTGAGAAGTGTGAGCGCTGCTGGGTAGTATCACCAACAGTTGGCGAAGATCAAGATCACCCAACTTTATGTACACGCTGTGCGGATGTTGTGAAAAATCACTACGTTCAGCAGTAATGAACAAAAGCACGTCCTTTTTGGGCGTGTTTTTTGCTGTACGAAATTCCCAAATACAATGGTATAAAGCATTCAAAGCCTTAGGAAAAACTTGTGTTGTAGATTCGATGGAAAACTCGGTAAACCTAACATCATTAATACTTCATCTTATCAGCACAGGAGGCGTTTGCATGTATGAAAATTATCTTTCCATTGGACAGGAATTAGCTCTTATCAAAGAAGAATTACAAGATCGCCTATTGAGATATGCTACAGAACAATCTGGTTATATAGATGAAAAGGAACGTTACGTAATAGAAATGATTAAAGCCGATTTAAAAGATGTAGAACACGCGCTAGCAAAGCTTGACGTTGGTGCGTTTGGAATTGATGAACTAACTGGCGAAGTGATGTCTATTCATAAATTAAAAGTAATGCCGACGGCCCGCACAAACGAAGATTTATTTGTTTTCTGGTGAGAAGCGAGAAAAAAAATGAATTATGTGCTAAAATGCTTTAGTATGGATTCGTTTGATTTTATTGCGGGAGGAAAACGTTTGTGTTTTATTATCTTATCGCTTTAGCTGTTATACTTATTGATCAGGTAACAAAATGGATGATTGTAAAAGAAATGTATTATGGACAAAGCATTACCGTAATTGAAAACTTTCTTTACATTACCTCTCATCGTAACAGAGGAGCCGCGTGGGGGATTTTACAAGGACAGATGTGGTTCTTTTATCTTATTACGGTGGTTGTGGTAGTCGGTTTAATAATTTATATTCAAAAGCTCAAAAAACAAGATAAATGGTTCGGTATTGCGCTAGCATTAATGTTAGGCGGCGCCATTGGAAACTTTATTGATCGAGTGGTCCGTAAAGAAGTAGTTGATTTCGTAAATACATACATCTTTACGTATGATTTTCCGATTTTTAACGTAGCTGATTCGGCACTTGTCGTCGGAGTAATCATCATGTTTATTATGACGCTGTTTGAAGGGAAAATGAAGAAGGAGCACAAAGAATGAATGTAATTGAAACAGTTATAAATGAAGAACAAGCGGGAGAACGTATTGATAAAGTACTTTCGACTGTAAATGCAGAATGGTCACGTTCACAAGTGCAGCAGTGGATCAAAGAAGGTCATGCAAAAGTGAATGATAAAACCGTTAAAGGAAACTATAAATGTAAAACAGGAGACGCTATTATTATTGAAGTGCCGGAACTAGAAGAGCTTGATGTGGTAGCGGAAGAAATGGATTTAGATATTTATTATGAAGATCAAGATGTGCTTGTTGTAAATAAACCTCGCGGCATGGTTGTACATCCAGCTCCAGGTCATCATAGCGGCACGCTTGTAAACGGCTTAATGGCTCACTGTAAAGATTTATCCGGTATTAACGGCGTTATGCGCCCTGGTATCGTTCATCGAATTGATAAAGATACGTCAGGTTTACTTATGGTTGCAAAAAATGATTTAGCTCATGAATCACTAGTTAGTCAGCTTGTAGCTAAAACAGTGACGCGTCGCTATAAAGCTATCGTTCACGGAGTAATTGCGCACGATCACGGTACAATTGATGCGCCAATCGGCCGAGATAAGCAAGATCGTCAAAGCATGACGGTGACTGATGAAAATAGTCGTGATGCAGTGACGCACTTTACTGTATTGCAGCGTTTTAAAGATTTTTCACTAGTCGAATGTAAGCTAGAAACGGGGCGAACACACCAAATTCGCGTTCATATGAAGTATATTGGCTTTCCGCTTGCTGGAGATCCGAAGTACGGACCGAAAAAAACGCTTCCGATTGACGGACAAGCGCTTCATGCAGGTGTATTAGGCTTTATTCACCCTCGTACAAATGAGTATATGGAATTTGAAGCACCGGCTCCAAAAGAGTTTAATGAGATGCTAGAGCTTATTGAAAAAAGAAGTTGACAATTGCCATAAGTGATGGCATACTTGTATTAACTTAATAAGAACCTTTAAGAACAGTCCAGAGAGGCTGAGAAGGAAACGGTGCAGAAAAGGCATGCTTATAGCCTTTTTGAAGAAATATGTCTAAAACCAAATCCTCTTGCCTCAAGGCAAGAGGATTTTTTTATGTCAACAACTTGAGGTGAAAAACAGTGAACGTAAAAGCTACCGTACTTGACGAACAGGCTATCCGCCGCGCTTTAACTCGAATTGCACATGAGATTATTGAAAAGAATAAAGGAATCGAAAATTGTGTGCTAGTGGGGATTAAAACGCGAGGTATTTATATCGCAAAACGTTTAGCAGAACGAATTGCACAAATTGAAGGAAACACATTGCCAGTCGGAGAACTAGACATCACGCTTTACCGAGATGATTTATCGAAAGTGACAAGCAATGATGAGCCTCTCGTAAAAGGATCAGATATTCCGACAGATATTGCAAATAAGAACGTCATCTTAGTAGACGATGTGTTATATACGGGCCGTACGGTTCGAGCAGCACTTGATGCACTAATTGATATCGGTCGACCGGAACTCATTCAGCTGGCTGTTTTAGTGGATAGAGGACACCGCGAGCTGCCGATTCGAGCAGACTATGTTGGTAAAAACGTACCGACAGCTAAAAGTGAAAAAATTGCGGTGCATTTGATGGAAGTAGACGAAAAAGACCACGTGTCTATTTACGAAAAATAAATTATATACCCTTTTAAATAGTAGTCCCGTGAGGCTGCAAAAGGGGGGTCACTATACAAGGAAAACTATACTGCGGTATAGCGTCTTCCTTGTATGCTGAAAACCTCTTTGCCTCTGCGTAAAGAGGTTTTTTTATAGTGATAGGAGGAAAAACATATGAGTCAACAACGAGATTTTGTACTTGATATACATGATAAACCAAAAGCAGTAAATTGGTTAACATTGAGTCTGCAGCATTTGTTTGCAATGTTTGGATCGACGGTGCTAGTGCCGTTCCTAGTCGGATTCAGCCCGGCAATTGCTTTGATTTCAAGCGGGGTAGGAACGCTTGCTTTCCTGCTCATTACAAGAGGTCAAATTCCTTCTTACCTTGGTTCATCGTTCGCGTTCATCACGCCAATCATTTTCGCAAAAGCTTCGTTTGGACCTGAAGAAACGATGGTTGGCTGTTTCTTAGCCGGACTTGTGTATGGAATCGTTGCTTTGATTATAAAAGGAACAGGAATTAATTGGATTATGAAGCTGCTTCCTCCGGTTGTAGTAGGACCAGTTATTATGGTTATAGGCTTAGGATTAGCTAATACAGCAGTAGGCATGGCGATGAACGATGCAAAAGGAAATTACAGCTTAACTTACCTGATGGTTGCGCTTGTGACACTAGCGATAACAGTTGCTTGCTCAATCTTCTTTAAAAACATTATCAGCCTGATTCCGGTACTGATGGGAATTATCGGCGGATACATCTTCGCTTATACACAAGGATTGGTAGACTTTTCAAAGGTAATGAAAGCAGAGTGGATTGAAATACCTCACTTCTACGTGCCGTTCGTCACATACACGCCGTCCATTTCATTAGGGATTGTGCTTATCATGGTACCTGTAGCAGTCGTAACACTTTCAGAACATATTGGACACATTCTTGTTTTAAATAAGATTGTGGATCGAAACTATATTGAAAAGCCAGGGCTGCACAGATCGATTTTAGGAGACGGAGTAGCCACTATGCTTGCTGCGCTGATCGGCGGACCTCCAAACACAACATATGGTGAGAACATCGGAGTGTTAGCCATCACAAAGGTGCTTAGCGTATTTGTAATAGCAGGAGCAGCAGTCTTCGCGATTTTGTTCGGGTTTGTCGGCAAAATCAACGCTCTTATTTCAAGTATACCAACGCCGGTCATGGGTGGGATTTCAATTCTCTTATTCGGAATCATTGCTTCATCAGGCTTGCGCATGATGGTGGATGCAAAGGTAGATCTTGGATCAAAACGAAACTTAATGATTGCTTCGATTATCTTAGTGTTAGGAATCGGAGGAGCACACTTAGATATCTCAGAACATGTAAAGATTGATAGCATGGCACTGTCTGCTATCATGGGAGTTCTGCTGAATCTAGTTCTGCCGAAAGAGAAGATAAAAGAAGCAGAAAACGTTCAACAAACGTCAGCACGAAAAATTTCATAGAACGCCTTTTAATTGAAATCCAGAGAGGTTTCTAAGGGTGTGTGAAAAGCGCGTTATAGACGAAGCTTGTTTTCTTACACCCTTTCTAAGTTAGAAAGGGTGTTTTTTATAAAGAAATGCGAGGAAAGCAAAAATGGAGGGAATCGATATGAAACATTTAGTGACAGTCTCAACACTAGAAACAAATGAAATTCTAGAGATTTTAGACAGCGCTGAAAACTATCGAACGAATAAACAAGGATGGAAACCGGAAGAGAAAATGTTTGTTGCCAACTTATTTTTTGAAGCGAGCACGCGTACTCGATGCAGCTTTGAAATGGCAGAACAGCAGCTAGGATTAACAACAATTCCGTTTGAAGTAACAACTTCAAGCGTCCAAAAAGGAGAAACGCTTTATGACACGATTGAAACATTAGCTTCAATCGGCGTTCAGTCAGTTGTTATTCGCCACCCGCAAGATCGTTATTATGAAGCACTGCAGGAAAAAGTATCGATTCCCATCATTAATGCAGGAGATGGATGCGGTCAGCATCCAACTCAGTGTCTGCTTGATCTACTGACAATTCGCCAAGAGTTCGGCTCGTTTAAAGGATTAAAAGTCGCAATAGTCGGAGATTTGCGACATAGCCGCGTAGCGAGATCGAATGCAGAAATGCTGACAAAACTAGGGGCGACCGTATATTTTGCGGGACCTGAAGAATGGAAAGATGAAGAGAACAGACACGGTACATATCTTGATATCGATGAAGCAATCGAAACGGTCGATGTTGTGATGCTACTGCGTATTCAATTTGAAAGGCATGAAGAGAACACTTCAGAGCTTGCAAAGAACTACCATAGCCGCTTCGGGTTAACCGTTGAACGAGAGCGGAAAATGAAATCACATAGCATTATTCTTCATCCAGCTCCGGTGAACAGAGGAGTCGAAATTGCAGATGAGCTCGTTGAATGTGAACGCTCAAGAATTTTTAAACAAATGCAAAATGGCGTATACATTCGCATGGCAGTATTAGCAAGAGCGCTACAACCAATTGAAAGGGGACTTAATAATGACAACAATTATCAAAAATGCTACATGGTTAAATGAAGGAAAAATTGAAAAAGTCGAACTGAAAATTGAAAATGGTGTAATTGCTGAAATAGCTTCACACATTGACGTAGAGAATGAAGAAGTCATTGATGCAGGCGGGAACTTCTTATCACCGGGTTTAATCGATGTCCACGTTCACTTGCGTGAGCCAGGGGGAGAAAAGAAAGAAACAATTGAAACAGGTACTCTAGCAGCTGCAAAGGGCGGTTTTACAGCAATTGCTGCAATGCCGAACACGCGTCCAGTGCCTGATACTGTTGAGCAAATGGAGTGGGTAAACAAGCGCATTGAACAAACAGCACATGTGCGCGTATTACCGTACGCATCGATTACTACTCGTCAATTGGGAAAAGAATTAACGGACTTTGAAGGCTTAAAAGAAGCGGGAGCATTTGCTTTTACAGATGATGGAGTAGGGGTTCAGTCAACAGGAATGATGCTAGAAGCGATGAAAAAAGCCGCTTCATTAAACAAAGCAATCGTTGCACACTGTGAAGATAATGATTTAATTAACAAAGGCTGCGTACACGACGGGAAATTTGCAAAAGAACATGGACTAAACGGTATCCCATCTATCTGCGAAGCCGTTCAAATTGCACGAGATGTCCTGCTTGCTGAAGCAGCAAACTGTCACTACCATGTGTGTCACGTAAGTACAAAAGAATCCATTCGCGCCATTCGTGATGCGAAAAAAGCAGGCATTCGCGTAACTGCAGAAGTAACGCCTCATCATCTGTTACTAAATGAAGAAGATATCCCGGGACTTGATTCGAATTTCAAAATGAATCCGCCGCTTCGAGGAAAAGATGATCAACAGGCATTAATTGAAGCTTTATTAGACGGAACGCTTGATTTTATCGCCACTGATCACGCACCGCACACAGCGGACGAAAAAGCAGAAGGCATGGAGCTTGCGCCGTTTGGAATTGTGGGACTTGAAACAGCTTTCCCGCTTCTTTATACAAACTTGGTATTAAAAGAAGTAATGACGCTAGAGCAGCTAGTATCGTATTTAACAAACAAGCCGGCTGAAACATTCAATCTTCCTTATGGCACGATTGAAGTGGGAAAAACAGCGGATTTAACCATCATTGATCTTGAAACAGAAAAAGCAATTAATCCAGAAGAATTTGTATCCAAAGGTAAAAACACGCCGTTTGCTAACTGGGTATGCAAAGGTTGGCCGGTAATGACATTAGTAGAAGGTAAACGAGTATGGGAGGATGTTAAAGCATGCAACGTCAACTAATTTTAGAAGATGGAACAGTATTTATCGGAAAAGGATTCGGCAGCGACAAAGAAATGACAGGAGAAGTTGTTTTCAACACGGGAATGACAGGATATCAAGAAATTCTATCTGATCCATCATACTGTGCACAAATTGTGACATTAACATATCCTTTAATCGGAAACTACGGTATTAACCGCGATGACTTTGAGTCGATTGAACCAGCTGTACACGGTTTGATTGTAAAAGAAATTTGTGATGCTCCTTCAAACTTCAGAAGCGAACTATCAGTAGATGAATTTTTAAAACAAAAAGATATTCCAGGATTAGCTGGAATCGACACGCGAAAATTAACGCGAAAAATTCGTCAGCACGGTGCGCTTCGCGGACGCGTGTGCAGCATGGAAGTCAATGTAGAAGAAGTGGTAGCACAGCTTCAAAATCATGAACTTCCGACTGATTCAGTTAAAAAAGTATCAACGGTGAAGCCTTACCCAAGCCCAGGCAGAGGTAAAAAAGTGGTACTCGTTGACTTTGGAATGAAACACGGAATTTTACGTGAATTAACAGCTCGTCAATGCGACGTGATTGTGGTTCCTTATAACGTAACTGCGCAAGAAATTCTTCAATTAAATCCAGATGGCATCATGTTAAGCAACGGACCTGGAGACCCAAAAGACGTACCGGAAGCAATCGAGATGATTCAAGGGGTTTTAGGGAAGGTTCCGCTTTTCGGAATTTGTTTAGGACATCAGCTGTTTGCCCTAGCATGCGGAGCAGATACAGAAAAAATGAAATTTGGTCATCGTGGATCCAACCATCCTGTAAAGGATCTAAAAACCAATAAAGTAGCTCTTACATCTCAAAACCACGGCTATACAGTGTGTGAGCCATCTCTTGTCAACACGCCATTAGAAGTGACGCACGTTGCGCTTAACGATGGAACAGTTGAAGGAGTAAAGCATAAAGAATATCCGGCATTTACGGTTCAGTATCACCCTGAAGCATCACCGGGACCTGAAGATGCAAACGGATTGTTCAACGAATTTATGGATCTTATGAAAAACAATCAGAAAGTAGGTAATTGCTAATGCCAAAACGTCAAGATATTAACACAATTCTCGTAATCGGATCAGGACCAATCGTCATTGGACAGGCGGCAGAGTTTGACTATGCAGGAGCGCAAGCATGTATTGCGTTAAAAGAAGAAGGATACAAAGTTATTCTTGTGAACTCCAATCCTGCAACAATCATGACAGATTCAGAAATGGCAGACAAAGTATATATTGAACCTCTAACGGTTGAATTTGTAAGCTCAATTATTCGTAAAGAACGCCCGGATGCACTGCTTCCAACGCTTGGCGGTCAAACGGGACTGAACTTAGCGGTAGAATTACACGAAACGGGCATTTTAGAAGAATTTAACGTAGAAATTCTCGGGACAAAATTATCAGCGATTGAACAAGCTGAAGACCGTGAGCAGTTCCGTTCATTAATGAATGAACTAAATCAGCCT
Source organism: Priestia sp. FSL R5-0597 (assembly GCF_038006305.1). Classification (NCBI taxonomy): domain Bacteria; kingdom Bacillati; phylum Bacillota; class Bacilli; order Caryophanales; family Bacillaceae; genus Priestia; species Priestia sp. FSL R5-0597. Next base: position 4,068,413 of record NZ_JBBOUZ010000001.1, on the reverse strand, counting down.
GTCCCAGCAAGTGAAATCATTCATTCACTAGACGAAGCGTATGCGTTTGTTGAACAAGTAAACTATCCGGTAATCGTGCGTCCTGCTTATACGCTTGGCGGTACGGGAGGCGGAATTTGTAACAACGAGCAAGAGCTGATTGAAATTGTAACAAGTGGGTTAAAACACAGTCCTGTAACACAGTGCTTACTTGAGAAAAGCATTGCAGGCTTTAAAGAAATTGAATATGAAGTAATGCGCGATGCAAACGATAATGCGATTGTAGTATGTAATATGGAAAACTTTGACCCGGTCGGTATTCATACGGGAGATTCAATTGTTGTAGCACCAAGCCAAACGCTAAGCGACCGTGAGTATCAGCTGCTTAGAAATGCGTCACTAACAATTATCCGAGCGCTTAAAATCGAAGGCGGATGTAACGTTCAGCTAGCACTAGACCCAGAAAGCTTCCAGTATTACGTAATTGAAGTAAACCCTCGTGTAAGCCGTTCGTCGGCCTTAGCATCAAAAGCAACAGGGTATCCAATTGCAAAATTAGCTGCAAAAATTGCGGTAGGGTTAACATTAGATGAAATGATGAACCCGGTAACTGGGAAGACATACGCATGTTTCGAACCTGCACTAGATTACATCGTATCTAAAATTCCACGCTGGCCGTTTGATAAATTTGAATCAGCTAACCGTAAACTAGGTACACAGATGAAGGCAACAGGGGAAGTAATGGCAATTGGCCGCACGTTCGAAGAGTCAATTTTAAAAGCCGTACGCTCACTTGAGTCAAACGTTCATCACTTAGAGCTAAAAGATGCGCATGAATTTGATGATGCCATTATTGAAAAACGTATTCGCAAAGCTGGCGATGAGCGATTATTCTACGTCGCAGAAGCCATTCGCCGCGGCGTAACAATTCAGCAAATTCACGAGTGGAGCAAAATCGATCTTTTCTTCTTAGTAAAACTTGAAAAAGTGATTGCTTTTGAAAATGTGTTAAAAGAAGAGATTCATAATGTAGAAGTTTTACAGGAAGCAAAAGAAATGGGATTTGCAGACTGCACGATTGCTAAGCTATGGAATCAAACAGAGCGTGAAGTATACGACTTCCGCAAACAAAACGGCGTGATGCCAGTATACAAAACGGTAGATACATGTGCAGCAGAATTTGAATCGACAACACCATATTTCTACGGCACGTTTGAAGATGAAAATGAATCGATTGTTACAGATCGTAAAAGCGTTGTGGTGTTAGGATCAGGTCCGATCCGCATCGGGCAAGGAATTGAGTTTGACTATGCAACGGTTCACTCGGTGTGGGCGATTAAAGAAGCTGGATACGAAGCGATTATTGTCAATAACAATCCAGAAACAGTGTCAACTGACTTCAGTATTTCAGATAAATTATACTTCGAGCCGCTGACGATTGAAGATGTGATGCATATCATCGATTTAGAAAAACCAGAAGGTGTGGTTGTACAGTTCGGTGGTCAAACAGCAATCAACTTAGCGGATGAGCTAGAAGCAAGAGGGGTCAAGATCTTAGGTACGTCGCTTGAAAGCTTAGATGCAGCGGAAGACCGTAAAAAATTCGAAGCGACGCTAGCGCGTTTAGAAGTACCTCAGCCGCTTGGAAAGACGGTTACTTCAGTTGAAGAAGCAGTGGTTGTCGCAAAAGAAATTGGTTATCCGGTGCTTGTACGTCCTTCATACGTACTGGGCGGACGCGCGATGGAAATTGTGTATAAAGAAGAAGAGCTGCTTCATTATATGAAACACGCGGTAAAAGTACACGCTGATCATCCTGTATTAATCGACCGCTACTTAACAGGAAAAGAAATTGAAGTCGATGCCATTTCAGACGGTGAAACAGTGGTTATTCCAGGAATCATGGAGCATGTAGAGCGCGCGGGTGTCCACTCAGGCGACTCCATCGCTGTATACCCACCGCAAACTCTGTCACAGGACGTAAAAGATACGATCATTGATTACACAACACGAATTGCAAAAGGCTTAAACATTATTGGACTGCTTAACATTCAGTTCGTCTTATCAAAAGGAGAAGTGTTTGTTCTTGAAGTAAATCCTCGTTCAAGCCGTACGGTGCCGTTCTTAAGTAAAATCACGCGTATTCCGATGGCGAATGTGGCAACAAAAGTAATTTTAGGAACAAGTTTAAAAGATCTTGGCTATGAATCAGGCATGCACCCTGAAGAAGAAGGCGTCTACGTAAAAGTGCCGGTCTTCTCATTTGCAAAGCTGCGCCGCGTAGATATTACGCTTGGACCTGAAATGAAATCTACTGGAGAAGTAATGGGGCAAGATTCAACGTACGAAAAAGCATTATATAAAGGACTAATTGCGTCAGGTATGTCCATTAAGCCGTACGGTTCAGTACTTATGACAGTAGCGGATAAAGATAAGGAAGAGGCAACAGCGTTAGCAAAGCGCTTTGCTAATATTGGCTACCAGGTGATTGCAACGGAAGGAACAGCTTCAACGTTTACAAAAGAAGACATTCGCGTAAAAATAGTAAATAAAATTCATCATGAAGATCACAATCTTTTAGATGTGATACGAAAAGGTGAAGCGCAGCTGGTCATCAACACGCTAACAAAAGGAAAACAGCCTGCGCGTGACGGATTTAAAATTCGCCGTGAAGCAGTTGAAAATGGCGTACCTTGCTTAACATCACTTGATACAGCAGAAGCGATTTTACGAGTGCTTGAAACGATCAGCTTCCATACAACGCCAATGAAAAAAGTTCGTCCAACCAAAGAGGTGACAACCGTATGATCAAACATGAAATGATGCAAGTCGTCAGTCAGCGACCGTTAACACACAATGTATATGAATTAACCCTTCAAGGCGAGCTTGTTCGTTTCATGAATGAGCCGGGACAGTTTGTGCATATCCGCGTCAACAACGACTATTTGCCACTGCTTCGCAGACCAATCAGTATTGCAGAAATTGATCAAACGCACGAACAATTTACGATGATTTACCGTGCAGAAGGGGCGGGAACATCGCTGCTGGCTGAAAAACAAGCCGGACAGTCGATTGACGTGTTAGGTCCCCTTGGCCACGGTTTTCCATTAGATGCAATAGAGTCAGGTCAAACGGCTTTATTAGTAGGGGGAGGCATTGGAGTGCCTCCGCTCTATGAGCTTTCAAAAAGACTTCGTGAAAAAGGCGTGCAGGTTATCCACGTCCTGGGTTTTCAATCAAAAGCAGACGTATTTTATGAACGAGAGTTTTTAGCTTTAGGAGAAACATATATTGCAACGGTAGACGGCTCTTACGGAACAAAAGGTTTTGTCACAACGGTGATTGACGAGCATCAGTTTTCATATGACGTTATGTTTTCATGCGGTCCAACTCCGATGTTAAAAGCACTAGAAAATAATTATACAAACAAGCCGCTTTACATTTCTTTAGAAGAAAGAATGGGCTGTGGAATCGGGGCTTGCTTTGCATGTGTATGCAGGGAAAGTGAAGATTCTACGGCGTATAAAAAAATCTGCAGCGACGGTCCCGTCTTTCAAGCAGGGGAGGTGCTTCTATGAGTATGCTAAAAACGACATTGCCAGGGTTAGATTTGAAAAATCCAATTATGCCAGCATCCGGCTGCTTTGGATTTGGGCGTGAGTATGCTCAATTTTATTCACTTGATGCACTTGGAGCCATTATGATTAAAGCGACTACTGCTGAAACTCGTTTTGGCAATCCAACTCCTCGCGTAGCGGAGACATCTGCAGGAATGTTAAATGCGATTGGATTACAAAATCCTGGGCTAGAAAAAGTAATGAATGAAGAGCTCGTTTGGCTTCAGCAATATGATGTGCCGATTATCGCGAACGTAGCCGGTGCTTCAATTGAAGAATATGTGCACGTAGCAAAAGAAATTTCAACCGTATCAAATGTGAAAGCACTTGAATTGAATATTTCATGTCCTAACGTAAAGGAAGGCGGAATTGCGTTTGGCGTAGATCCTGTCATCGCTGCTCGTTTAACAAAAGCGGTAAAAGATGTTTCAAATGTTCCAGTTTATGTTAAACTATCACCAAACGTATCCAATATTGTAGACATGGCAATGGCTGTTGAAGAAGCTGGCGCGGATGGCTTAACGATGATCAATACGCTTCTCGGGATGCGTCTGGATTTGAAAACAGCTCAGCCGGTTTTAGCGAACGGCACAGGCGGACTGTCAGGACCTTCAATTAAACCGGTAGCGATTCGAATGGTGTATGAAGTGAGCCAAAAAGTAAACATTCCAATTATCGGTATGGGCGGAGTGACGACTGCTGAAGATGCACTTGAATTTTTATATGCAGGTGCAAGTGCCGTAGCGGTTGGTACAGCAAACTTTGTCGATCCGTATGTATGCCCAACCATCATTGACGAACTGCCAAGGCTATTAACATCATTAGGATACGAGCATGTTTCAGAATGTATTGGAAGGAGCTGGAAAAAGCGTGAAGCAACCGTTAATCATTGCTCTTGATTTTTCATCAATTAACGATGTACAGCAGTTTTTAATGCCTTTTCAACAAGAATCATTATTTGTGAAAGTAGGCATGGAACTGTTTTATAAAGAAGGGCTATCCATTATTTCTGCATTAAAAGAGCAAAACCACCAGATTTTCTTAGACTTAAAGCTTCATGATATTCCCAATACGGTAAAGCAAGGAATGAAGTCTTTGGCTTCTCTTGAAGTGGATTTGGTTAACGTTCACGCAGCCGGCGGAACGAATATGATGCAAGCAGCCGTTGAAGGACTTGACTTAGGAACCGCTGCTGGCAAAAAACGTCCGGATTGTATTGCGGTTACTCAGCTAACAAGTACATCGGATGAAATGCTAAAAGAGCAGCAGCTGATTACGCACTCGATGCAAGAAGTGGTTACGCATTATGCAGCGCTTGCTAAAAAAAGCGGACTAGACGGCGTTGTATGTTCTACTCATGAAGTGCCTTCGATTCGAAAAGCAGCAGGAGAGGACTTTTTGACCGTAACGCCGGGTATTCGTATGGGCGCAGATTCAGTAGATGACCAAGTCCGCGTAGCAACGCCTCAGCTAGCGAGAGAATATGGCTCAAGTGCCATTGTGGTTGGCCGTTCTATTACTAAAGCAAAAGACCCGCTTAAAGCATATTATGAGATGTTACAGCAGTGGAAAGGGGAGCGTATTACGCGATGACAAAACTACGAAAAGAAATTGCAAAACAATTAATTGATATTGAGGCAGTAAGCCTTCAACCGAACGATCCGTTTACGTGGGCCTCTGGAATTAAGTCGCCTATTTATTGTGACAACCGTCTAACGCTTAGCTACCCAAAAGTGCGAAAAGAAATTGCAAAAGGTCTGCAGCATTTAATTAAAACGTATTTTGCCAATGCAGAAGTGATTGCTGGTACAGCTACAGCTGGTATTCCTCATGCAGCATGGGTAAGTGAAGCGCTAGAGCTTCCAATGTGCTATGTGCGAAGCAAAGCAAAAGAACATGGCCAAGGAAATCAAATTGAAGGAAAAGTAACAAAAGGTCAAAAAGTAGTTGTGATTGAAGATTTGATTTCAACTGGCGGAAGTGTATTTACCGCAGTCGATGCATTAAAAGCGCAGGGTTGTGAAGTACTGGGAGTTGTTTCTATCTTTACATATGAGCTGGAAAAAGCGCGTCAGCTGTTTAAAGAAAAAGAACTTCAAGTTTATTCTTTAACAGACTACTCTACGCTAGTAGAGGCGGCAAACGAAGCGGGATACATTGAAGAAGAAGCGATGGAAAAGCTATTTAAATGGCGTGAAAATCCTTCAGATCCTTCATGGATGAACTAAACTAAAAACCCCCTATATAGAAAGGGGGTTTTTGTTATGACTGACGCAGCTTCAGTACAAGTTCTTCGCTAGGCGTTACGTACACCGTTTGCTGATTATCATACGTCACAAAACCAGGTTTAGCACCGCTTGGTTTTTTTACATGGCGAATTTTTGTATAGTCCACTGGTACCGAACTTGAATTCTTGGCTTTACTAAAGTAAGCAGCAAGGTGAGCCGCTTCTAAAATTGTTTCTTCTGAAGGCTCTTGGCTGCGGATAACAACGTGAGAACCCGGTATATCTTTCGTATGAAACCAAACGTCATCACGAGCAGCAAGGCGATTTGTTAAATACTCATTTTGCTTATTGTTTTTTCCAACTAAAATCGTCGTGCCGTCGCTTGAAACGTATTGTTCAAGTGTAGGCGTGGTGTTTTTTTGTTTTTTTGCTTGCTTTTGCTGACGGTTGCGCAAATATCCTTCTTCCACAAGCTCTTCGCGAATCTCGGCAATGTCTTTGTGAGTAGCAGTATCCATTTGCTGAATAAGTGATTCAAAATACTGTACTTCTTCGTTTGCTTTTTCAATCTGTTCGATTACAATCGAAACGGAATTTTTCGCTTTTTGATACTTTGTAAAATAGCTTTGAGCATTTTGAGACGGTGATTTTTGCGGATCTAATGAAATCGTAAGTGTACCGCTATTTTCATCGTAATAATTAATAACATCCACTTTCGCATCTCCTTTTTTGACAAGGTGTAAATTTGCCGTAAGGAGTTCACCGGCTAGCTGATAATCAGATGCTTTTTCTGCATTTTGCAGCGTTTGCTCAAGTTTTTTTATTTTTTTCTCATTTTTCTTTTTCTCGGTGGAAATAAACTGTACTAAATCATGCGCTTGCTGCTTTACACGATCTCGCTCTGCTTTCCCGTAGTAATAGCGGTCAAGAAGCTCGCTGATAGTTGCATACGTTTTTTTCGTACCCTCTAAATGCGTTAATTCGAGTAAATAAAAATAGTCTTTTTGATTAACGGTTGTCAGAGTCGGTGTAAACTGACCTTCTTTGATCAGCGTCATGGTTTCGACGAATGATTTTGGAAGGGTAGAACGATTCGCTAAGCCAGAGCGAAACACTACTTCATTTGCAATTAAAGGAGAAAGCCCTGAGAAGGTCTGCACTAGCTGGTTAGCTAGCTTTCCGCTATTAAAATCAATTTTTTTAACCACGGTTTCCTCGTCCGCTTCAAATGGATGAAGCTTATCTTGGCTAGGAGGCAGTACGTAAGGAGCTCCGGGTAGAAGCGTACGATGCCTGTTCAAGGCCATTGGAACATGCTTAATACTGTCGATAATCGTTTGTTTTTCTTTATCCACAAGTACAACATTACTATGTCTTCCCATGATTTCAATAATAAGCTGCTTGTACGTCACGTCGCCAATTTCATTTCGTCCTTTTGTTTCAATGACTAAAATGCGGTCTAATCCAAGCTGATACACTTGTTCAATAATGCTTCCTTCTAAATGCTTGCGAAGAAGCATACAAAACATAGGAGGCTCAGATGGATTTTCATAGGGCTCATTTGTAAAATGAACGCGTGAATAGTTAGGGTGAGCTGAGATTAAAAGTTTGCGGTTTTCACCTTTAGCGCGTACTTGTAAAATCAACTCGTTTGGAAACGGCTGATATATTTTTGAAATTCGTCCTGAAACCAAGGTCTCAGATAATTCTTGTAAAATGCCATATGTAAAAATACCATCAAATGACACAGTGCTCACATCCTTAAGTAATTGAAAATTGTCCTATAGAAAAGTATAGCATTTTTTAGGACGAGTCTGAATAAGCATACGATATAAGATTGTAACAATCTAATAGGTGCATTTACAAATAAAAGGGTGTGAAAAGATGCAATGAAATGGTATGAATTAGGTGAAAAAGCAATAGTAGAAGTAACAAAAACAGACAGGCAGCATGGTCTTACACACAAAGAAGTAAAAGCACGTCAGCAGCAACAAGGGTTTAATGAATTGACTGAAGGAGAGAAAAAACCAGCCATTCTTGTGTTTCTAGAGCAGTTTAAAGATTTTATGGTACTGGTTTTACTAGCTGCCACGCTTATTTCAGGGCTTTTAGGAGAATACATCGATGCAATTGCTATCATTGCTATTGTGGTAATTAATGGATTTCTCGGGTTCTTCCAAGAAAGAAAAGCAGAGAAATCTCTTCATGCATTAAAAGAGCTTTCGGCTCCTCAAGTAGCAGCCATGCGTGAAGGGAAATGGGTTAAGTTACCATCTAAAGAGCTGGTGGTAGGAGACGTTGTAAAGTTTTCGAGCGGAGACCGTATTGGAGCTGACCTTCGGATTATGGAAGCCAAAAGTCTAGAAATTGAAGAATCAGCGCTTACGGGAGAGTCTTTGCCTGTTGGTAAGCAAATAAAAGCATTGTCAGGAGATGAAGTGCCGCTTGGAGATCAGGACAATATGGCGTTTATGGGTACCCTTGTAACCAGAGGAAGCGGAACAGGTATCGTTGTAGGGATTGGAATGAAAACAGCAATGGGGCAAATTGCTGATTTACTTCAAAATGCTGAAGCCATGATTACTCCTCTTCAACGGAAGTTAGAGCAATTGGGCAAAATTTTAATTGTTGTAGCTCTTGCACTTACTGTATTAGTTGTTGGGATTGGTGTGCTGCAAGGGCATGATTTATACAGTATGTTCTTAGCGGGAGTTTCCTTAGCTGTTGCTGCCATACCCGAAGGTCTTCCTGCCATCGTAACCGTGGCGCTATCTCTTGGTGTACAGCGCATGATTAAGCAAAGATCCATTGTTCGCAAACTTCCTGCTGTTGAGACACTAGGATGCGCGTCAGTCATTTGCTCAGACAAAACGGGCACATTAACGCAAAATAAAATGACGGTTACCCACCTCTGGTCGGGAGGAATGACGTGGAGAGTATCAGGGACAGGATATGAACCTACGGGCGTATTTTCACGAGAGGAAAGGGAAGTTGATACACGGAGTGAAAAACCGCTTCAGCAGCTTTTGGTGTTTGGTCTGCTTTGCAATCAAACGTCCATCTCGAGAAAAGATAAAGAATATGTTATCGACGGGGATCCTACTGAAGCGGCTTTGCTTGTTGCCGCGATGAAAGCGGGGCTGACAAAAGAAAATATTCAAAAGCAGTTTACGATTATTGAAGAGTTTCCATTTGATTCAACGCGTAAAATGATGAGTGTAGTCATTGAAGACGCATCTCATAAACGCTATGTGATAACAAAAGGTGCTCCGGATGTGCTGCTTATAAACAGCAAAAATATTTTGTGGGAAAGCAGACAACAAACGCTGTCGGTAACGGTTCATAATGAAGTAAAAGGAGCGATTGATCAGTTAGCTAGCCAAGCGCTTCGAACCATTGCTATTGCATATCGACCGTTAGGAGAACATGAGAGCGTTCATACAGAGAAGGAAGCAGAAAAAGACCTGACTTTCCTCGGGCTTCAAGGAATGATTGATCCGCCAAGACCAGAGGTCAAGCAAGCGGTCAAAGAATGCCTAGACGCAGGCATCAAAACCGTTATGATTACAGGTGACCACGTTATTACAGCACAGGCGATTGCAAAACAGCTCGGAATTTTACCGAAAAACGGTCAAGTCTTGGAAGGAACGGATTTATCCAAAATGACGCAGGAAGAGCTAGAAGAAGTAGTAGATGATGTTTATGTATATGCAAGGGTATCACCTGAGCATAAGCTTAAAATTGTTAAAGCTCTTCAAGCAAAAGATCACATTGTAGCGATGACGGGCGACGGCGTAAATGACGCACCGGCTATTAAAGCAGCAGACATAGGAATTGCGATGGGCATCACCGGGACAGACGTAGCAAAAGAAGCGTCTTCACTCGTTTTGCTTGATGATAATTTTGCCACTATTAAATCAGCGATCAAAGAAGGGCGAAATATCTATGAAAATATTCGGAAGTTTATCCGTTACTTGCTTGCATCAAATGTAGGAGAAATTTTAGTTATGCTCTTTGCGATGATTTTAGCACTTCCGCTTCCGCTAGTGCCCATTCAGATACTATGGGTAAACTTAGTAACAGACGGTTTGCCTGCGATGGCTCTTGGCTTAGACCAGCCAGAGGACAACGTGATGAAGCGCCATCCAAGGCATCCGCGCGAAGGTATTTTTGCAAGAGGATTAGGATGGAAAGTAGTCAGCCGTGGATTTTTAATTGGAGCTGCTACACTTGCTGCGTTTATGATTGTTTACGACAATGACCCAGATCGGTTGCAGTATGCTCAGACGATTGCATTTGCCACACTTGTCATGGCACAGCTTATTCACGTATTTGACTGCCGAAGTGAAAAATCAATTTTTGATCGGAATCCATTTCAGAACTTATATCTTGTAGGGGCTGTTATTTCATCTATTATCCTTATGCTGGTGGCCATCTACTATCCGCCGCTGCAGCCTATTTTCCATACAATGGCCATTGCACCGCGGGAATGGCTCGTTATTTTAGGACTTGCAAGCCTTCCAACTTTTTTACTTGCTGGTTCACTTTTAACAAGAAAACCTTCATAAATTGTGCTATACTTTAATACAGGCTGTCCCAAATGAGAAAACTCATGAAGGCAGCCTTTACAGGTTGAATAAAGAAGAGAGATTTCTTTTTTTTGCTAACACTTTCTTTTACGATACTTTTTATGTAAGATGTACATAGTGGATGTGATGATAATGATAAAAAGTATGACTGGTTTTGGCCGCGGAAAAGCGGAAGTGGAAAATCGATCAGTAACAGTGGAAATGAAGTCTGTTAATCATCGTTTTTGTGAAATTGTTATCCGTATGCCAAGACAATTAATTGAAATTGAAGATAAAATAAAAAAAATCGTTCAAACATACATAAAACGTGGTAGAGTAGAAGTATTTGTTACTATTTCAGGTGAAGAAATGGCAAAAAAGAAACTGCAGACGGATTGGCAGCTGCTTGATGAATACATGAATGCGTTGCAGCAAGTAAAAGAAAAGCACGGGCTGTCACAATCTGTTCAAATTCAAGACATTTTACACATGCCTGAAGTGATGACAACTTATGAAGAAGAAGCTGATCAGACGAGTATTCATGGTGCAATCTTTGAAGCCGTTGAAGCTGCTGTTCATCAGTTAGTGGATATGCGGAAACGAGAGGGATCAGAGCTGTATCACGATTTAATGGGATACTTACAGGACATTCAAGACATTCGCGAAAAAATTACACAGCTTGCTCCTGAAGTTGCTGAACAATATCGCGAGCGTATTAAAAGAAAGCTGAGCGACTATTTAGAAGGTACTTTCGATGAGCAGCGAGTGCTGACTGAAGTAGCTATTTTTGCTGAAAAAGCAGATATTAGCGAAGAACTTACGCGAATTCAAAGTCATGTTTCACAATTTATTCAAGCATTAAATACACCTGATTCAGTGGGACGCAAGCTGGATTTTCTTGTTCAAGAGCTGAATCGTGAAATGAATACAATCGGTGCGAAGGCAAATAATGGTACTATTGCTCAGTATGTTATTAGTATGAAAGCACAATTAGAACGCATAAAAGAGCAGGTTCAAAATATTGAATAGCCTTCGTGTAAGATAAAGATTATATTGGTATAGCAGGAGGCTTCTTATGAGCGGTAAATTAGTGAACGTTGGATTTGGAAATTTTATTTCTTCTAATCGTATAATCTCTGTCGTTCATCCTGAATCAGCTCCAATCAAACGCATTATTCAAGATGCAAAAGATCGAGGCTCTTTAATAGATGCAACGCAAGGACGTAAAACACGATCTGTTATTGTTATGGATAGCGATCATGTTATTTTAGCTCCTGTACAGCCAGAAACTGTGTCGCAGCGACTTATAAACAAAGAAGAATTATTAGAAGGGTAGGTCACTTGAACCGATGATTGAAAGAGGTTTATTAATTGTTCTTTCCGGACCATCAGGTGTTGGAAAAGGAACGGTACGAAAAGCATTGTTTGAGCAAGAAGACATTAAATTGCAGTATTCTATCTCTGCAACAACAAGAAAGCCCCGCGAAGGTGAAGTAGACGGCGTTGACTATTTCTTCAAACCACGCGAAGAGTTTGAGCGCATGATTGAAAACAAGAAATTATTAGAGTGGGCTGAATACGTAGGCAACTACTACGGTACCCCGGTTGATTATGTAGAACAAACGTTATCTGAAGGAAAAGACGTATTTCTAGAAATTGAAGTGCAAGGTGCTCTTCAAGTGAAAGAAGCATTTCCAGAAGGTTTGTTCATCTTCTTGGCACCGCCGAGTTTATCAGAGCTTAAAAGTCGTATCGTAAACCGCGGTACTGAAACAGAAGACTTAATCAATAACCGTATGCGCGTGGCAAAAGAAGAAATTGAACTTATGGACGCCTACGATTATGTTGTAGAAAATGACAAAGTAGAAAATGCTTGTGCTCGCATCCGTGCTATCGTAACGGCTGAACACTGCCGTCGTGATCGTATTTCTGCGCGCTATAAAAGAATGCTGGAGGTAGAATAAACATGCTTTATCCATCAATTGATTCCCTAATGGAAAAATTAGATTCTAAGTACACGCTTGTGACAGTAGCTGCAAAACGCGCTCGTCAATTACAGCTTCACAATGATACGCCGATTGAAAAGCCGGTTTCTTATAAGTTTGTAGGCTGTGCTTTAGAAGAAATTAATGCTGAACAATTAAGCTATAAGCAAGGTGTAGCAGAAGAAGATTCTAAACATCAGTAAGTGAAAAAATAACAACCTACTTTATAGGTTGTTATTTTTTTGATGCTTTTGTTTGTATTCAAGCAGGATAGTGAATGTCTCACTACAAAAATGGTATAATAATTGAATTGAAAAGCTTTAGATAGTTACCCGAGTAAACAAGCGGATGCTGGTTGAGCGGGATAAATAGATGGGGGCATAATGATGAAGGGAAAACGAATTTTATTATGTGTTAGCGGCGGAATCGCCGTATATAAAGCCGTAGCTTTAACAAGTAAATTAGTACAAGCAGGAGCGGAAGTTAAAGTAATGATGACTGCTTCAGCACGCGAGTTCGTAACGCCGCTTACGTTTCAAGCTCTGTCTCGAAACCCAGTTTATACAGATACGTTTGATGAAAAAGATCCATCTGTGATTGCACATATTGATTTAGCCGATTGGCCCGATTTAATTTTAGTGGCTCCTGCTACGGCTAATATGATAGGGAAAATAGCAAATGGTCTTGCAGATGATATGATTTCCACAACGCTGCTGGCTGCTACTGCACCTGTGTGGATTGCGCCTGCAATGAATGTTCATATGTACGATCATCCCGCTGTTAAAAAAAATATGAGCACTCTTTCATCATTTGGTTACTCTTTTGTAGAACCAGGAGAAGGGTATTTGGCATGTGGTTATGTAGGAAAAGGTCGTCTTGAAGAGCCAGAAACAATTGTTTCACTAATCGGCTCTTATTTTTCCAAAGTATCAGATACACAAAAAATCTTTGACGGTATCAATGTATTGGTTACAGCAGGACCTACGGTAGAACGCGTTGATCCCGTCCGATTTTTCACCAATCGCTCTACTGGGAAAATGGGCTATGCTCTTGCAGAACAAGCTGCTAAGTTAGGTGCATCGGTAACACTTGTAACGGGACCGACGAATTTAGAGTATCCAAAAGGGGTGCAGGTTGTTCAAATTGAAAGTGCGCAGCAGATGCTTGAAGCTGTTATGCAGCGCTATCATGAAGCAGATGTTGTCATTAAATCAGCCGCAGTGGCAGATTACCGACCAAAGTATGTGTTTGATCAAAAGATGAAAAAGCAGCCTGGTGAAGCAGTATTAGAGCTAGAGAGAACAACAGATATTTTACGCACGCTTGGAGAGCGAAAAGAACACCAGCTTTTAGTCGGCTTTGCAGCAGAAACAGAACAAGTGGATGAATATGCACAAAAGAAACTTGCATCTAAAAACTTGGATATGATTGTAGCCAATAACGTGACGACAGAAGGAGCAGGTTTTGGGACGGACACAAATATTGTGACGCTCTATAAGCGAAGCGGAGAGTCTAAAGAACTTCCCATTCTTTCAAAACACGATGTAGCTACCGAGGTGTTAAAAGAAGTGAAGGAAATGTTAGAAGGGCTGAGAAAATGAGTGTAGCTAGTGTAATTGTGGACGTGGCTGCTAAACAAACAGATCGAGCTTTTGACTACGCCATTCCTGACAAATGGAAAGGAATTATTGTTCCGGGTATGCGAGTTGTCGTTCCGTTTGGTCCAAGAAAAGTTCAAGGGTTTGTGGTGGCTCTTAAAGAAGAGGCTGAAGTTAAGCGTGTTAAACCAATCGCTGACTTGCTTGATTTAACGCCGGTTCTGACTCCTGAACTGTTAGAGATTGGGCACTGGCTAACAGAAAAAACGCTTTGTTTTATGATATCGGCTTTTCAAGTCATGCTGCCTGCGGCGATGAAAGCAAAATATGATAAAGAACTGTCACTCCTTTCAAAAGAGGCATACGAACAGCTTCATGAGCAAGTCAAGCCGTTTTTTCAGTCAAGATCCTCGCTGAAGTGGAGTGAAGTGGAAAAAACAGCCGCTGCTCCTGCTTTTCACCGTGATATTCAAAAAGGTCTAATTGAAGTCGTCTACGTGGTGAAAAACAAAGGAAACAAAAAAACGACAAAAGGCGTAAAACTGAATCAAAGCCTTGAAGACATTCAACAGTTTATGAACGAGTTAAATAAGCAGGCAGAAAAGCAAAAGCAAGTGCTGTCTTTTATGCTCGAGCGAAATGAAGAAGTAGCCATAAAAGAAATAGCGGAAGATTTGCAGATTACCTCCGCTCCTATAAAAGCGCTGATTAACAAAGGACTCTTAGAGGAAACGGAAATTGAAATATACCGTGATCCTTATCAAGATCGATACTTTACACCGTCAAAGCCATTTCAATTGACCGATGAACAAGCTGAGGCAATCTCACCGATTCTGCAGGACATCGAAGAAAATCTTCACGATGTGTTTTTAATGTATGGAGTAACGGGAAGCGGAAAAACAGAAGTGTATCTCCAATCGATTGATCAAGTATTAAAAAAAGGAAAAGAAGCGATTATGCTTGTTCCGGAGATTTCACTTACCCCTCAGATGGTCAAGCGGTTTAAAGAGCGGTTCGGCTCAAAAGTTGCTGTGCTTCATAGCGGCTTGTCTACTGGAGAAAAATACGATGAATGGCGAAAAATTCAGCGAAAAGAAGTATCCGTTGTGGTAGGGGCCCGCTCTGCTGTATTTGCTCCATTTGAAAATTTAGGCCTTCTTATTATCGATGAAGAACATGAGACGAGTTATAAACAAGAAGAAAACCCCCGTTATCATGCAAAAGATGTAGCCATTTACCGAGGGCAGCATCATCAGTGTCCAGTCATTTTAGGAAGTGCAACCCCAACGCTTGAGTCCTTTGCAAGAGCGCAAAAAGGTGTATATAAGCTACTGACGTTAAAGCAAAGAATGAATAAGTCATCGATGCCGTCGGTGGATATTGTTGATATGAGAGAGGAACTTCGCAGCGGCAATCGCTCTATGTTTTCAACTATGCTGTTTGAAAAGATGAAAAACCGTTTGGAAAAAGGAGAGCAAATCGTTTTATTTTTAAATAAAAGAGGCCATTCTTCTTTTGTTATGTGCAGGGACTGCGGTTACGTTCCGACATGTGAGCACTGTGAAATTTCACTAACGTATCACCGCTATCAAAATAAATTAAAATGCCATTACTGCGGACACGAAGAACATGTGCACACTGAGTGCCCGGAATGCCACAGCGAACATATCCGCTTTTTTGGATCTGGTACACAAAAAGTGGAAGAAGAATTAACAAAAGTGCTGCCTGAGGCTAGAGTCGTGCGAATGGATGTTGATACGACAAGCCGAAAAGGCGCGCATGAAAAGCTCCTGAACAAGTTTGCAAGTGGAGAAGCGCAAATTTTACTAGGGACGCAGATGATTGCCAAAGGGCTAGACTTTCCAAACGTCACGCTTGTAGGCGTTTTAACAGCAGATACGATGCTGAATTTACCTGACTTTCGTGCATCTGAAAAAACGTTTCAGCTTTTAACACAAGTAAGCGGAAGAGCAGGACGCCACAAGCTTCCAGGAGAAGTAGTGATTCAAACGTACACGCCTGAGCACTACAGCATTCAACTTGCGAGTCAGCATGATTACGATGCGTTTTATAAGCAGGAGATGGAAATTCGTAAAATGCATAAATATCCGCCTTTCTTTTACTTGGCGCTTGTCACCGTATCTCATGAAAATATTGCAAAAGTGGTGTCTGTTACAGACAAAATTTCGCAGTATCTGGGTCAGAAACTTTCGCCGCAAACAACGATCTTAGGGCCAGTCGCATCTCCCATTGCTAAGATAAAAGATAGATATCGCTATCAATGCATGTTAAAATACAAGCTGGAACCAAGCCTGATTCCGCTGTTGAAATATATATTAGAACGTTATCAAGCGGAAATGCAGAAGGAAAATTTAACGATTACAATTGATTTGAATCCATACTCGATGATGTAACTAGTCGTCTTGATGGCGTTAAAGAAGAAGCTTTTTGGATATAAATAGAAAGAATAAAGGAGGTGCCTATTTGGCTAAGCTTAAGCTTGTTTACCATCCTAATGAAGTACTTGAACAAGAGTGTGAAGTCGTTAAAAACTTTGATAATAAATTAGCGAAATTACTAAACGGCATGTATGATTTAATGCTTGAAGCAGACGGTGTGGGTCTAGCTGCTCCTCAAGTAGGAGTTCTGCAGCAAGTGGCAGTGGTAGACGTGGACGATCGACACGGTAAAATTGAGTTAATTAATCCGGTAATTATTGAGCAACGAGGCGAACAAATCGGTCCAGAAGGCTGCCTAAGTTTTCCGGGCCTTTTTGGTGACGTGGCTCGAGCTGATTATGTGAAAGTACGTGCGCAAAATCGTAAAGGAAAACCTTATTTTATAGAAGCAAAAGGTTTTTTAGCACGAGCCATTCAACATGAAATTGATCACTTACACGGTGTATTGTTCACGGAAAAAGTAACAAAGTATTACGAAGAGGATGAACTAGAAGGGTAGGTTTTACACGATGAAAGTCGTATTTATGGGAACGCCGGATTTTTCAGTGCCGGTTTTACAAACATTACTTAAAGATGGATATGAAGTGGTCGCAGTGGTTACACAGCCGGACCGACCAAAAGGACGCAAGCGCGTATTAACACCTCCTCCTGTAAAAGTTGAGGCGTTAAAACATGAAATACCTGTACTGCAGCCAGAAAAGATTCGTTTAGAAGAAGAATATCAGCAAGTGTTAGCGTATGAGCCTGACCTAATTGTAACAGCGGCTTTTGGTCAAATTTTACCAACTCCTATTTTAGAAGCGCCTAAATACGGCTGTATTAACGTACATGCTTCTCTGTTACCTGAACTGCGCGGAGGCGCGCCGATTCACTATTCAATTCTACAAGGTAAGCCGAAAACTGGTGTTACAATTATGTATATGGTAGAAAAATTAGATGCAGGTGATATCTTAACACAGGTAGAAGTTCCGATTGAAGAACGTGATCACGTGGGCACACTTCACGATAAACTCAGCGCTGCTGGTGCAAAATTGCTTTCAGAAACCATTCCTTCTCTTGTGAAAGGTGAAATTACGCCGGTTAAACAAAACGATGGCGAAGCGACATTTGCTTCTAATATTAAGCGTGAACAAGAGAAAATTGATTGGGCCCGTACAGGAGAAGAAATTTATAATCATATCCGCGGACTTCATCCTTGGCCCGTTGCTTATACAACAGCAGACGGTCAAGTCATGAAAATTTGGTGGGGAGAGAAACTATCCGCATCAGGCAAACCGGGTACCGTTTTATCACTTGAAGAGGACGGATTTGTAGTAGCAACTGGAAATGAAACAGCTATTAAAGTGACGGAACTTCAGCCGGCTGGAAAAAAACGTATGGATGCAGCGCAGTATTTACGAGGTACATCTGTTGAAGTCGGAACAGTATTAGGGGATGTCAATGAGTAAGTACAACGTTCGAGACATAGCTTTAGATATTTTACTAGCTATTGAAAAAAATCAGGCATTCAGCAATCTATTGTTAAATAACAGTATACAAAAACGTGGTATTCAAGGGAAAGATGCAGGGCTGTTAACGGAAATCGTGTATGGAACGATTCAAAGACGCGATACGTTAGATTACGGGTTAGCCCCTTTCTTGAAAAATCCCAAAAAACTTCAGCCTTGGGTGCGAGTGCTGCTTCGTTTATCTCTTTATCAGATGATGTATTTAGACCGAGTACCTGACCGGGCAATCCTTCATGAAGCAGTAGAAATTGCTAAAAAACGTGGTCACAAAGGAATTGCCTCAATGGTAAACGGCGTTTTACGAAATATTCAGCGCAGCGGCACGCCTTCTTTAGAAGAAATACAAAATCCTGTGGAGCGCTTGGCAATTGAAACGAGTCATCCAGTATGGCTTGTAAAACGCTGGGTGGAACAATATGGATTGGACAAAACACGCGGAATCTGTTTAGCTAATTTAATGGCCCCTAAACAAACAATCCGAGTAAACAGTGCACGCTTTACGCAAAATGAAGTAAAAGAAGCGCTAGAAAAAGAAGGTATTGTTGTAGAACCAGGCCATTTTGTAGAAGAAGCGCTAGAAGTTCAAAAAGGAAATGCAGCTCATACACAAGCATTTCGTGAAGGAATGTTTACCGTTCAAGATGAAAGCTCTATGTTAGTAGCTCATGCACTAGGTGCAGAAGCAGAAGAGCTGATTTTAGATAGCTGTGCTGCACCGGGAGGAAAATCAACTCATATTGCAGAGCAGCTTAAAAACAGTGGTAGAGTTATTTCCTTGGACATTCATGACCATAAAGTAAAGCTGATTGCCCAGCAGGCAGAGCGTCTGCATCTTACCAATATTGAGCCAACGGTTCAAGACAGCCGCAAAGCCGGTGAACAGTTTGATAAAGAAATGTTTGACCGCATTTTAGTAGATGCCCCGTGCTCAGGTTTTGGTGTGATGAGACGTAAACCTGATTTGAAATATACAAAAACTGAGCAGGATGTAAAGCAGCTGGCGCGTATTCAACAAGATATTTTAAATGCGGTTGCGCCTTTATTAAAAAAAGGTGGGACCCTCGTATATAGTACATGTACAATTGATCGGGATGAAAATGGGGATGTTGTAGCAGCATTTTTAGCAGATCATGCTGATTTTCAAAAAGACGAAACGCTTGCTGCACGCATGCCGCAAAGACTTAAACAAAACGTAAAACATGGTGAAATTCAATTGCTGCCAGATGCACAAAGCGATGGATTTTATATTGCATGTTTACAGAAGAAGGTGTAAAAATGGAAGAAGTAGCTAAAAGAAAAGCAAAAGCAGAAGAAAAAACGCAAAAACCATCTATTTATTCATTAGAAATGCACGACCTAGAAAATTGGTTAGTGGAACATGGTGATAAGAAGTTCCGTGCTAAACAAATTTTTGACTGGTTATATGTTAAACGCGTAACGGACTTTGACGATATGTCAAACTTATCTAAAGGATTACGTGAACAATTAAAAGACAAATTTGCATTAACGACATTAAAAACAGTTGTTCAGCAAACGTCTGGAGACGGCACGATGAAGTTTTTATTCGAACTCCATGACGGTTATACGATTGAAACGGTGCTTATGCGTCATGAATACGGAAATTCTGTCTGCGTAACAACTCAAGTTGGCTGTCGCATCGGCTGTACGTTCTGTGCGTCTACTCTTGGAGGTTTAAAGCGTAACTTAGAAGCTGGAGAAATCGTAGCGCAAGTAGTAAAAGTACAAAAAGCGCTAGATGAACAAGGAGAACGCGTGAGCTCTGTCGTAATTATGGGTATTGGGGAGCCATTTGATAACTATGATGAAATGATGCGCTTCTTAAAAACAATTAACAGTGATGATGGATTAAATATTGGTGCACGTCATATCACAGTATCGACAAGTGGAATCATTCCAAAAATCTATAAGTTTGCTGATGAAAAAATGCAAATCAATTTTGCGATTTCACTTCACGCTCCAAACAATGACATCCGCTCACGCTTAATGCCGATTAACCGCGCGTATAAACTTCCTGATTTGATGGAAGCCATTAAATATTATACGGATAAAACGGGAAGACGTATTAGCTTTGAGTATGGTCTATTCGGAGGAGTAAACGATCAAGTAGAGCATGCGGAGGAATTAGCGGATTTGATTAAAGACGTTAAATGTCACGTGAACTTGATTCCGGTAAACTATGTGCCTGAGCGTGATTATGTTCGTACACCGCGTGAACAGATTTTTGCATTTGAACGTACGCTTAAAAAGCGTGGCGTTAACGTGACTATTCGACGTGAGCAAGGTCATGACATCGATGCAGCTTGTGGCCAATTACGTGCGAAGGAGCGTAAAGAAGAGACGAGGTGATTGTATGGCAACTGTCTTCATGACAGACCGAGGGAGAGTTAGACAACACAATGAAGATAACGGAGGGGTATTTTTGAACCAACATAATCAGCTGCTTGCAATTGTGGCTGATGGTATGGGAGGTCATCGAGCTGGCGACATCGCCAGTGAGATGGCGGTTCAAAAATTGCAAATAGCGTGGGAAGAAGCGAACAAAGTAACGTCTCCTGATGAGGCGACGCAGTGGATTCGTACGCATGTTTCGCAAATTAATCAAGATATTTATCGGTATGCTCAGGAGCATGAAGAGTGTAAAGGCATGGGTACGACAGTTGTACTTGCTTTATGCGCCGATACGTTTTGTGCGATTGGTAATATAGGAGACAGCAGGTGCTATATTTCCAATGAATATGGATTTCAACAAGTAACAGAAGATCATTCTCTTGTGAATGAACTCGTAAAAAATGGTCAAATCACAAAAGAAGATGCTGAACATCATCCGCGAAAAAATATCTTATTGCGAGCACTAGGTACCGAAGAAAATGTTAGTTTAGATGTAAAAACAATTGAAGTGGAAAAAGAAGATCGATTATTATTATGTTCAGATGGACTGACAAATAAGGTAACGGAACAAAAGCTGAACGAAACGTTATCAACAAGTTCATCACTTCACGAAAAGGGTACGAGCCTGATTCAATTAGCAAATGAGCTTGGTGGAGAAGACAATATTACACTTGCAATTGTGGACTTTACATCTGAAAGTGGGTGAGAGTGTTGCTAATAGGTAGACGGCTAAACGACCGTTATAAGGTATTGCAAGTAATTGGTGGAGGCGGAATGGCAAACGTCTATTTAGGTCGCGACATGATTTTGGATCGTGATGTGGCAATTAAAGTGCTTCGTTTAGACTTTGCAAGTGACGATGCGTTTATAAAGCGTTTCCATCGAGAAGCTCAATCTGCTACGAGTATTGCTCATCCTAATATTGTCAGCATTTATGATGTTGGAGAAGAAGAAGATATTTACTATATCATCATGGAATATGTACCGGGTATGACATTAAAGCAATACATTCTGCAAGAATCACCATTATCTCTTGATAAAGCCATACATATTATGACGCAGATTACATCAGCTATTGCCCATGCTCATCAGTACGGAATTATTCACCGGGATATTAAGCCTCAAAATATTTTAATTGATCATGATGATACCATTAAAGTTACTGACTTCGGCATTGCCGTAGCACTAAGTTCTACAACCATTACGCATACTAATTCTGTTTTGGGCTCTGTTCATTATTTATCTCCTGAACAGGCAAGGGGAGGGCTTGCGAATAAGCGTTCTGATATTTATTCGCTTGGCATCGTCCTATTTGAATTGCTAACGGGTCGAGTCCCTTTTTCTGGGGAATCGGCTGTGTCAATTGCATTAAAACATTTACAGACAGAAACACCTTCTCCAAAAAGGTGGAATCCATCTATCCCTCAAAGCGTGGAGAATGTTGTATTAAAAGCAACAACTAAAGATCCATTTTACCGATACAGTTCCGTCGAAGAACTCGAAGCGGATTTACAGTCTGCTGTTCATCCAAATCGTTATAATGAACAAAGATTTACGGTGCCTGATGATGAAGAAGTGACAAAAGCCATTCCCGTTATTAAGGAGGATTTTGTTGAATCCGAAGAAACGCACGTACCTGTGAGAAAACCACCTCACTTAGAGCGCGAAGAACAAGAAGAAGAAGAAGTAAAGCCGAAGAAAAAAAAGAAGAAAAAGAAAAAAGGCAAAAGCAAGCTGATTGTAACGCTTGTTTTAATTTTTTTGCTGCTGGCAGCTGCTAGCGTAGCCGCCGTTACATTCATTCCGGCTTTATTACTGCCAAAAGACGTAAAGGTTCCTGATTTACATAATCAAGATTATGAATCAGCTGTAACCGATTTAGTTTCTTTAGGCTTTAAAGTGAAGAATCCTAAAGATATATCTGATAATGAGGTGGAAGAAGGCGACGTGGTTAAAACGATGCCAGAAGCGGGAGACGTGATCAAAGAAGGCTCTAACGTCATTATTTATCGAAGTACAGGAAAGAAAAAAGAAGCATTTAACCGGTACATTGGAAGAAGCTTTACGGAAGTAAAAAGTCTGTTAGAAAAGCAGAATTATAAAGATATCCAATCCATCGAAGTTGAAAGCACAGAACCAAAAGGCAATATTACAGATCAGACGCCTAAAGAAACCGAACAAGTCGTGCCGGAAGATACAACGGTTACGCTATGGGTAAGTAAAGGTCCGCCGAAGATTGCATTAAAGGATTTCTCGGGCTGGACGGAAAAAAGCGTAAAAGATTATGCATCAGATGAAGATATTGAAGTGGACGTAAAAACAGCGTATTCCGACACTGTTGAAAAAGGTCTTGTGATGTCTCAAAAGCCTGCAGCGGAGCAGAGTATTGAGCAAGGTGATAAGCTCACCATTACGGTCTCAATGGGCAAAGAGCCAAAAGCTCCTCAAACGGTGTCAGTGGATGTTACCATTCCGTATAAAGAAGAGGCTGACACCGAAGCAAGCACGGAACAAGGCGGCGCAACGGAAACAGGCGATGCCACTGAAACAGAAGAGGAAAAGCCAAAGCCGCAAAAAGTACAAATTTATATCGAAGATGCAGATAACGATATGTCGGTTCCTGCTAAAGAACTAACGATTACTGAAACAACAAAAGAATCATTCGATGTTTTAGTTGATGAAAATGAAAAAGCGTCTTATAAAATTGTCCGAGACGGGGAAGTTATTGAAGAAAAAGACGTTGAATATCCAGAGTGATAGGAGTGAGGTTATGCCAGAAGGAAGAATTATTAAATCCCTTAGCGGATTTTATTATGTTCTTCATGACGGACAAGTAACGCAATGTCGAGGACGAGGTGTTTTTCGTAAAAAGAAGGTAACGCCTTTAGTCGGTGACAATGTAGTATTTCAGGCGGAAAATAAGCTTGAAGGATATATACTTGAAATTAAAGAACGTAAAAATGAATTAGTTCGTCCCCCAATTTCAAATGTTGATCAGGCGCTGCTTGTTTTTTCAGCGATTGAACCTGATTTTAGTACAATGCTTCTTGACCGATTTTTAGTGTTAGTGGAGTCTAATCATATTGAACCTATTATTTGTATTTCAAAAGTAGATCTTTTATCACAGCAGCAAAAGCAAGAAATCGAGCAATATGCCGAAGAATATCGTAAAATAGGATATGAGGTCATTTTAACGTCGACAGTCACAGAAAAAGGCATGGAACAAATTCAGCCGTTATTTGAAGATCGCGTAACGGTTATTGCTGGACAGTCAGGTGTAGGTAAATCTTCACTGCTAAATACGCTTAAACCAGAGCTTGAGTTAAAGACAAATGATATTTCAATGTCACTTGGAAGAGGAAAGCATACAACACGTCATGTAGAACTGATTTCGTTTGGTGAAGGTTTAGTAGCTGATACGCCAGGCTTTAGCTCACTGGAATTTTTAACGTTAGAAGTAGAAGAGTTGACCGATTGTTTTCCTGAAATGTCGCGTTTGAGTGAACAGTGTAAATTTCGAGGTTGTTTGCATGTGAAAGAACCAAAATGTGCGGTGAAAGAAGCATACGAACAAAAAGAAATTCCGAGTTATCGCTACGAACATTACTTGCAATTTATTGAGGAAATTAAGCAAAGAAAGCCGAGGTATTAAAAATGACAAAAATCGCACCTTCCATTTTATCTGCCAATTTTTCAAAGCTTGCTGAAGAAATTCGTGAAGTTGAAGCAGGTGGAGCAGACTACATCCATATAGACGTCATGGATGGCCATTTTGTTCCTAATATTACAATTGGACCGCTTATCGTTGAGGCTGTACGCCCTGTCACAACACTGCCATTAGATGTGCATTTAATGATTGAAAACCCAGATCAATACGTTCCAATGTTTGCAAAGGCGGGTGCTGATATTTTAACGGTACATGCTGAAGCGTGTACTCATTTGCACCGCACCATTCAATTAATCAAAGAGCACGGCATGAAAGCAGGCGTTGCTTTAAATCCTGCAACGCCAATTGACGTGGTAAAGCATATCTTAGAAGATATCGATCTTATTTTATTAATGACGGTGAACCCAGGCTTTGGAGGACAAAACTTCATTCCAAGTGTACTGCCGAAAATTGAGCAAATCTCTCAGCTTATTGAAATCCGTCACCTTTCTATTGAAGTAGAGGTTGATGGAGGAATTAATGAAGAAACAGCAAGAAAATGTGTAGAAGCAGGAGCAAATGTCTTAGTGGCTGGCTCAGCTATTTATAATCAAGAAGATCGAGCTGGCGCAATCAGCCAAATTCGCACAACTGTTCAAGCGTAAGTAATAAAAGCTGCTGTGTACAACGGGTAGAACTTGTACACAGCAGCTTTTTCTTTTAGGATAAAGAAAACATATTTATTTCGTTCATTTTTTAATAGAAAAGGAGCATATACATAATGAAAATTCATATTCTAGCAGGGGGACCGGATGAACATATGCCACTCCTGCACCAATCAAATGATGTAAAGTGGGTAGGAGTAGACCGGGGCGTATTCCTGCTTCTTCAACAAGACATTTTGCCCGTGAAAGCATTCGGAGATTTTGATTCCATTACAAATGCGCAGCTTAAGCGAGTGAGAGAAGCATTACAAGATGTTGAATTGTATCCTGCGGAAAAAGATGCAACTGATTTGGAACTTGCTTTTGAGTGGGCAATAGAGCAAAAACCGGACAGTATTTGTATCTTTGGAGCAACAGGTGGAAGACTTGACCACATGTTTGGAAGCATTCAGCTCCTGTACAAAGGCTTAAAAAAGAAAGCGAATGTACAAATGATTGACAATCAAAATATCATTCAATTGTTTGAACCAGGCACTTATCATGTTGATCGTTTAAAGGAGTTTCACTATATTTCATTCGTTCCTTTTGCAGGCGGTGTAAAAGAGCTTACGCTAGAAGGTTTCAAATATCCGCTCAATAAGCATGAAGTAGAACTCGGCTCAACTTTATGTATTAGCAATGAACTTATTCAACAAAGAGGTACTTTTTCATTTACAAAAGGCATATTAATGATGGTAAGAAGCAATGATAAACGTTGCTTGTGATGAAGTATGGAAAATGAGAGCAGGACATAGGGCTTTCTTTAAAAGGAGATAAAGTGTGGAGACGGTTAGGAGGGACAGTATGAAATTCTATACAATCAAACTTCCAAAGTTTTTAGGTGGGATCGTAAAGGTCATGCTTAATTCGTTTAAAAAAGATTAACAACGCCGGAATAATAAAAGAAGCACCATAAAATATGGTGCTTTTTCATTATAAAGATTAAACGCGTTGAACTTTACCAGACTTAAGGGCTCTAGCTGAAACGTACACACGTTTTGGTTTACCGTTCACTAAGATACGTACTTTTTGAACGTTAGCACCCCATTTACGCTTAGTAGCGTTCATTGCGTGAGAACGTGCGTTACCTGAACGAGCTTTTCTACCAGTTACTACACATTTGCGTGCCATGATTTTCCCTCCTAACACCAAAAAAACTACTCAATTCTGTTTTGAGAAATACTATATTAATTTATCACAGCCTTAAAGAGAATGCAATAGTTCTGGAGAAAAGCTTTCAAGAAATTTTCCTTGACATATAAAATGAATCTATGTTCAATAATATAGAGAGTAGAAATAGGTATAACTTGGACAATTACTTATTTTAAGACAAGTTGATACCCAATACTGTCATCTTTAAAAGGGACAAGCTGGACGCCTCTTTTAAAACGAGATTGATTATAGTAGAATATTTATAACCTATGAAAGTAGAAAGGGGAACGAGTATGTCCATCGAAATGAAAACGAAGTATGGTCAAATTGATATTTCTACAGATGTAATTGCAACAATTGCTGGAGGAGCAGCTGTTGATTGTTACGGGATTGTCGGAATGGCTTCAAAAAATCAGCTTAAAGATGGTCTTACAGAAATTCTTCGCAAAGAAAACTTTACACGAGGTATTGTGGTAAGACAAGAAGAGGATGACGTACATATCGACATGTACATTATCGTAAGCTATGGAACAAAAATTTCTGAAATTGCTCATAATGTGCAAACAAAAGTAAAATACACGCTGGAACAAACGGTTGGTCTAACGGTTGATTCAGTAAATATTTATGTGCAGGGTGTTCGTGTAACGAACGTTTAATTAAGGAGGAAGATTCGTGTCAATGACAACGTTGGACGGAAAGCGGTTTAGAGAAATGGTGCTTCAAGGAGCCCAGCATCTATCTAACAATGCAGATTACGTGGATGCGCTGAACGTTTTTCCTGTACCAGATGGTGATACTGGAACAAATATGAACTTATCGATTACGTCTGGTGCTAAAGAAGTGAAAAATAAACTATCTGATCACATCGGTCAAGTGAGTCAAGCTTTGTCTAAGGGCTTATTGATGGGCGCGCGCGGTAATTCAGGAGTTATTTTATCTCAATTATTCCGCGGTTTTGCGAAATCGGTTGAGCAAAAGTCAGCGATTACAACAGTTGAGTTTGCTGAAGCTCTTGAGCTTGGTGTAGAAACTGCTTATAAAGCTGTTATGAAACCAATCGAAGGAACCATTTTAACAGTAGCTAAGGATACTGCTAAAAAAGCAGCGGCTGTTGCTAAAAAGCAATCTGATATGATTCTGTTCATGGAAGAAGTACTTAAGGAAGCTAATGCTTCGTTAAATCGCACGCCAGATCTTTTACCCGTGTTAAAAGAAGTAGGCGTAGTGGATAGCGGAGGTCAAGGGCTTGTTTTAATTTATGAAGGGTTTTTAGCTGAATTAAAAGGTGAAAAACTTCCGGGTGTACCCATGTCAGCTCCTTCGATGAATGAACTTGTAAATGCTGAGCATCATAAGCATGCGCAAAGCCATATGAATACAGAAGATATTGAATTTGGCTATTGTACAGAATTTATGGTAAGGCTGGAAGAGGATAAGCCCGCAGCTAAAACATTTTCTGAAGAAACGTTTCGCCAAGATTTAAGTAAATGGGGCGACTCGTTGCTTGTAGTATCTGATGATGAAATTGTGAAAGTTCATATTCACGCCGAGCATCCTGGAGAAGTGTTAAACTACGGGCAGCAATATGGAAGTTTAATTAAAATGAAGATTGAAAACATGAGAGAACAGCATAGCAGCATTGTTTCAGATGAAGAAAAGCCTGCAGTAAAAAAGGCTGAAAAACAGCCCTTTGGCATTGTTACTGTATCAATGGGAAAAGGAATTGCTGAATTGTTCAAGAGCCTTGGGGCAACGGTTGTCATTGAAGGCGGACAAACAATGAATCCAAGTACGGAGGATATTGTCAAAGCGATTGAAGAAACAAATGCAGAACAGGTACTTATTTTACCTAATAACGGAAATATTGTAATGGCTGCTAACCAAGCGGCTGCTGTTGCGGGCAGTCACGTTTCGGTTGTCCCGTCTAAAACGGTTCCTCAAGGAATGACAGCGCTGCTATCATTTAATCCTCAGCAAAGCTTAAAAGAAAACGAGGAAGCAATGACAGAAGCTCTGCAGCACGTAAAAACAGGGCAAGTAACGTATGCAGTTCGCGATACAAATATTGATGGTCTTGAATTAGCTAAAGGCGATTTTATGGGTATTGCCGAAAAGAAAATCGTCGTAAAAGATTCAGAGAAATTAGAAGCAGCGAAAAAGCTATTGACTTATATGATTGATGACGAAGCGGAAATCCTTACGATTCTTCAAGGAGAGGATGTCTCAGACGATGAAGCTGAAGCGCTAACATCGTTTGTAGAAGAAACGTTTGAAGAAGTTGAGGTAGAGCTTCATAAAGGAGATCAACCTTTATATTCTTACATTTTTGCAATTGAATAACAAAAAAAGAAGCACTCCTCTCAAGGGGCGCTTCTTTTTTTGTGTTTTTTAAGTTAAATACGAACTATTTTATTTTTACATGTTGTAATCGTTCGTTATATTAGGTATATTAGTTGAAAAGAACCCGTTTGTATGGTAGTTTTGAAAACTGATTGAGTCAAATGTGAAAGAAAACAGCATGAGAGGAGAGGCAACAGTGGATATTTTAAAAGGAACAGGTTTATTGTTATTAGTTTTATTTTTATTTTGGTTGTTTAGCAACAAGGCACCTTATGGCATGAAAGCGATGGGGGCTCTGGCAAGCGGAGCGGTGGCTGCGTTTCTCGTAGAGGCCTTTCAGTCATATGTAGGAGGAGATTTACTAGGTATTTCATTCTTAGGTGAAGTTGGAAAGGCTGCAGGAGGAATGGGAGGAGTTGCAGCAGCTGCACTAGTTGCTTTGGCGTTAGGAGTATCTCCTGTATATGCTCTTATGATGGGCGTGGTGTGTTCAGGACTAGGCTTGCTCCCTGGATTTTTTGCGGGATACCTCATGGCATTTGTAGTGAAATTTATTGAGAAAAAGGCACCTGCTGGTCTAGACTTATTAGGCAATATCTTAATTGCAGCACCTTTAACAAGATTAATTGGTAATGCATTCTCACCTATTGTAGATGCGACGCTTTTAAATATTGGAGGAATTATTAAAGATACAACAAGTGCTAGCCCTATTTTGATGGGAATTATTTTAGGGGGAGTTATTACAGTAGTAGCAACGGCTCCGCTTAGCTCAATGGCTTTAACGGCTATGCTAGGGTTAACGGGATTGCCTATGGCGATTGGAGCTCTTGCTGTGTTTGGTTCTTCTTTCATGAACTATGTGCTGTTTGATCGATTAAAAATTGGGGATCGTCGTACAACCATTTCAGTTGCAGTTGAACCTTTAACACAAGCGAATATTATTTCAGCCAATCCAATTCCTATTTACATTACCAACTTTGTTGGAGGGGCACTAGCGGGTGTAGTTGTGGCTCTGTTCGGATTAGTAAATGATGCTGCAGGCACGGCAACGCCAATCGCAGGACTTGCAGTGATGTTTGGGTTTAATGACCCTATGAAGGTCACAATTTGTGCAGTACTTTGTG
The DNA here is from genome assembly GCF_038006305.1 of Priestia sp. FSL R5-0597. Taxonomy (NCBI): domain Bacteria; kingdom Bacillati; phylum Bacillota; class Bacilli; order Caryophanales; family Bacillaceae; genus Priestia; species Priestia sp. FSL R5-0597. The sequence goes on along the minus strand of NZ_JBBOUZ010000001.1, from coordinate 4,039,097 downwards.
CACTAGCGGGAGCATTAGCTGGGTTTATAGGTTCAGTTGTTTTTAAAAACTTTAAAATTAAAACAGTAGACGATGTAGCTTCAGAGCAAGAAGCAGCGTAAGTAATTCATCTTTTCCTGCATAACATAGCAAAAAAAGCGGTGTACTTATCCTATTTTTATGGATAAATACACCGCTTTTTTTGTGCGTGAATCTCTAACAAAAATGAGAATTTTTAAATTTTTTAAGAGCGTGAAACAAAGCTTCCAAAAAGTCAAAAGCTCAAGTAACATATAAGTAATAACAATGTCTAAATAGCAGGGGGAAAATCCTTATGAAATATAAATCTGTCTTTGATATTATTGGTCCGGTAATGATTGGACCATCTAGTTCACATACGGCTGGTGCAGCGCGTATTGGACGCGTTGCCCGAACACTCTTTGGTAAGCAGCCCACAAAAGTTGTGGTTTCATTGTACGGTTCTTTTGCTCAAACGTATAAAGGGCACGGAACAGACGTAGCGTTGATTGGCGGTATTTTAGATTTTGATACATTCGATCAGCGTATTCCGGAGTCTTTGGACTTGGCTAAAAAAGAAGGAATTGACGTCACATTTGTTGAGGAAGCGGCAATCACAGACCATCCGAATACTGCTCGCATCAAAATGAGCGACGGATTAAAGGAAATTGAAGTTGTTGGAATTTCAATTGGCGGAGGAAAAATTCAAATTACGGAGCTTAACGGATTTGAATTAAATTTATCAGGCATGAATCCAGCTATTCTCGTTGTGCATAATGATCGATTTGGTGCCATTGCGACCGTTACAAATATTTTGATGAAACATTCAATTAATATCGGACATATGGAAGTATCTCGCAAAGAGCGCGGCGAAGTAGCGCTTATGGCAATTGAAATGGATACGAATATTGAAGATGATGTAATTGAAGAGTTAAAAACATTGCCTCACATTATTCAAGTAACAAGAATGGTTGAATAGGAAAGGCCTAGGAGAATAAATCGAATAATTATATATGGTTCTAAAGTGAAAATAAGACAGAATAATAGCGGAGGTTACTATGTTTCGAAATGTAGCAGAACTAGTAGAATTAGCAGAAAGTCAAAATGTAAAAATTGCAGAAATTATGATTCAACAGGAAATAGATATCACGGGAGTTACTCGTGAAGAAATCATGGAAAAAATGGACCGGAACTTAACGGTTATGGAAGAAGCGGTTGAACGCGGTTTAAAAGGGGTACAGTCTGTTACAGGTTTAACAGGCGGGGATGCAGTGCTGCTTCAAAACTATATTCAAAGCGGAAAATCTTTATCTGGAAATTTGATTTTAGATGCAGTCAGCAAAGCTGTAGCGACAAACGAAGTAAATGCGGCAATGGGGACAATCTGTGCAACGCCTACTGCTGGATCTGCGGGGGTAGTGCCAGGAACGCTGTTTGCAGTGCAACATAAGCTAAACCCAACTCGTAAAGAAATGATTGAATTTTTATTTACATCAGGTGCTTTTGGGTTTGTTGTAGCCAATAATGCGTCTATTTCAGGAGCAGCAGGCGGATGTCAAGCAGAAGTTGGTTCAGCTTCAGGTATGGCAGCGGCAGCGATTGTTGAAATGGCAGGAGGTACACCGAGTCAGGCAGCTGAAGCAATGGCAATTACTCTCAAAAATATGCTAGGATTAGTATGTGACCCAGTAGCGGGGCTAGTAGAAGTTCCATGTGTGAAACGAAACGCAATGGGAGCGGCGAATGCAATGATTGCAGCAGATATGGCCTTAGCAGGCATTACAAGTCGTATTCCATGTGATGAAGTCATTGATGCTATGTATAAAATTGGTCAAACAATGCCGGTTGCATTACGAGAAACTGCACAAGGAGGCTCAGCGGCAACACCAACAGGTCGCGAGCTTGAAGCGAAGATCTTTGGTATTGCATTAAATAAAAGTGAATGAACTAACAACTATTTCAATTAAAACCATTAAAGGTATTGGAGATGAAACAGCACAAGCATTAGAGGATATGCATATTCACAGTGTGCATGACTTGTTAGAACATTTCCCATACCGCTATGAAGATTATGAGTTAAAAGATTTGGCTGAAGCAAAGCACGACGAAAAGGTCACCGTAGAAGGAAAGGTTCACAGCGTCCCCTCGCTTACGTATTACGGCAAAAAACGTTCGCGCCTTACGTTTCGGCTGCTAGTAAACCGCTATTTGATTACGGTTACTTGTTTTAATCGCCCTTACTATAAATCAAAGTTAGAAATCGATCAAACTGTTACGGTTACAGGGAAATGGGATCAGCATCGGCAAACGATTAACTTGCAGGAGCTTCAATTTTCTCCGTTTGTTAAAAATCAAACGATTGAGCCTGTTTACTCAGTTAAAGGCAGCTTAACGGTCAAAGGAATGCGGAAGTTCGTCTCTCTTGCGTTGAAGAATTATGGGAGCAGCATTCAGGATATGCTCCCGGCCTCTATTCGTTCTAGGTACAAACTAGTAACGCGTGAAGAAGCGGTTAGAAGTATTCACTTACCTCGTGATCATGAAGATTTAAAACAAGCGAGACGTCGGTTTGTCTATGAAGAATTTCTACTTTTTCAATTAAAAATGCAGGCGCTGAGAAAGCGCGAAAGAGAAGAAACGCCTGGAATGAAGCAAGCATTTGATTCAACTGAGCTGGTAAACTTCACGAACTTGCTGCCGTTTCCGTTAACAAGCGCTCAAAAACGTGTAGTAAACGAAATTACGCACGATATGAAATCGCCTTATCGCATGAATCGCTTGCTGCAAGGTGATGTAGGGTCAGGTAAAACAGTCGTAGCAGCGGTTGCTTTATACGCCACTGTTTTAGCGGGACATCAAGGTGCTTTAATGGTACCGACTGAAATTTTAGCTGAACAGCATGCAGAGTCATTAACTGCGATGCTTGAAAAGGTAGGCATCAGCGTAGGCTTGCTAACAGGGTCTGTTAAAGGAAAAGCAAGAAGAGAGCTGCTTCAGCGAGTGAGAGACGGAGATGTTCATGTATTAGTAGGTACACATGCCTTAATTCAAGACGAAGTTATATATAATAGTTTAGGGCTCGTCATTACGGATGAACAGCACCGCTTTGGAGTTGGACAGCGCCGGGTTTTACGTGAAAAAGGAGAAAGTCCGGATGTACTGTTTATGACGGCGACTCCTATTCCAAGAACCCTTGCTATTACGGTGTTTGGAGAAATGGATGTGTCCATTATCGATGAAATGCCAGCAGGACGTAAGGCTATTGAAACGTACTGGGTAAAACATGATATGCTTGAACGTATTTTACATTTCGTTGAAAAAGAAATACACGATGGCAGACAAGCTTATGTTATTTGTCCGTTGATTGAAGAATCGGACAAGCTGGATGTTCAAAATGCAATTGATGTGCATGCAACACTCACTCACTATTTTAATGGAAAAGCAAGCGTTGGTCTCATGCACGGAAGATTGTCACCTGATGAAAAAGAAGAAGTGATGAAACAGTTTAGCGTAAATGACGTGCAGATTTTAGTATCAACAACGGTTGTAGAAGTAGGAGTGAACGTTCCGAATGCAACCGTAATGGTCATTTATGATGCAGAGCGCTTTGGGTTATCTCAGCTTCATCAACTAAGAGGACGCGTAGGACGAGGAGATGCACAGTCATATTGTATTCTACTCGCGGATCCGAAATCAGAAGTTGGAAAAGAACGAATGACCATTATGACGGAAACAAACGATGGATTTGTATTATCAGAAAGAGACTTAGAGCTTCGTGGGCCTGGTGATTTCTTTGGTAGAAAACAAAGCGGGATGCCTGAGTTTAAAGTAGCGGATATGGTGCACGATTACCGTGCGCTTGAAGTAGCTCGAGAAGATGCTGCTAAGCTTGTAAATTCCGACAGTTTTTGGACAGAAGAGCAGTTTGCGCTGCTGAGAATACAATTAGAAGCAACGGGCGTATTAACTGGAGAAAAATTTGATTAGTAAAAGAGGCTGAAAGTAGTTTAGTTGAAGGGAAATCCGAACGATGAATCGAGATTCTTGATGAAGAATCCAACTCGTTCGGATTTTTTCATTGGCAGGGTGAACGTCGGTTTCATGTATGTAGATACTTTTAGCGGCTGTTAATAGTCATGAATATCCATAGTGTGATGCACAGAATACAGCATGTGAAAAATGTTGCAATTAGAAGGCAATGATTATATACTGCTATTAGTACCTAGTATTAAAAGTTCGGATGGTGGACAATGAAGCGCAGTAAAAAAGAAAGACAGCAGCTATTAAAAACGACAATTGAAGAAAACCCATTTATTACGGATGAAGAACTAGCAGACCGTTTTTCAGTGAGCGTTCAAACAATTCGATTAGACCGCCTAGAGTTGTCGATTCCTGAACTGCGAGAACGTATTAAGCATGTAGCTTCAAAACAACTAGACGAGGAAGTGCGTTCGCTTCCGATTGAAGAAGTAATTGGAGAAGTTATCGACATTGAACTAGATCAATCAGCGATATCTATTTTTGATGTGAAAACAGAGCATGTGTTTCAGCGTAATCAAATTGCTCGTGGTCACCACCTTTTTGCGCAGGCTAATTCGTTAGCTGTCGCTGTTATTAACAACGAACTAGCGCTCACAGCAGATGCGTCGATCCGTTATCATCGCCCTGTTAAACTTCATGAACGAGTGATAGCAAAAGCGAAAGTTCTGTCAACTAGTGAAGTGCGAACCACCGTTGAGGTAAACAGCTATGTAGGGCAAGAGCAAGTGTTCTCTGGCACTTTTAAAATGTATCGTTCTACAAAGGATAAATAATAAAAAGGATGAGACCCAACATGAAACTAGCTATTGATGCAATGGGCGGAGATCATGCACCGAAAGCCATTATTGAAGGTGTAGAAAAAGCTACTGCTCAATTTAAAGAATTACATATTACGTTAATTGGAAACGAATCAGAAATAAAAAAGTATTTAACGAATTCAGATCGTATTTCGATTATTCATACAGAAGAAACCATTGATGCAACTGACGAGCCAGTGCGAGCTGTGCGTCGTAAAAAACAAGCATCTATGGTATTAATGGCAAATGAAGTAGCCGAAGGTCGTGCCGATGCTTGTATTTCAGCAGGAAATACAGGTGCGTTAATGACAGCCGGACTTTTTATTGTAGGTCGCATCAAAGGCATTGAACGCCCAGCACTTGCTCCGACGCTTCCGACACTAGATGGAAAAGGCTTTTTAATGCTAGATGTTGGTGCAAATGTTGATGCCAAGCCTGAACATTTGCTCCAGTACGCTGTGATGGGGTCGGTGTATGCCGAAAAAGTACGCGGCATTCAAGCTCCTAGAGTGGGACTGTTGAACATTGGAACTGAAGATAAAAAAGGAAATGACTTAACCAAACAAGCTTTTCAGCTACTAAAAAACGCTGATCTCAATTTTGTAGGCAACGTAGAATCTCGTGATTTGCTAAACGGCGTAGCCGATGTGGTTGTAACAGATGGTTTTACAGGAAATATGACTCTTAAGAGCATTGAGGGAACGGCGCTTTCCTTGTTTTCAATGATTAAACAAGAATTAATGAGCACGTTAAAAAGCAAGTTAGCCGCAGCGGTACTCAAGCCTCAGCTGCAGGGTTTAAAAGCGAAAATGGATTACAGTGAATATGGAGGAGCAGGGCTGTTTGGATTGCATGCGCCTGTTATCAAAGCGCACGGTTCGTCGGATGCGAATGCAGTATTTAGCGCGATTAAGCAAGCTGTGAATATGGTGGAAAACAATGTGTCTTCCACTATTCAAAAAGCAATCGAACAAACTGCTAATGAAGAAAAGGAGAGATAAGAAATGGGGAAAATTGCTTTTATCTTTCCAGGCCAAGGGTCACAAACTGTTGGTATGGGAAAAGATTTATATGATGAAACAGAGGAAGCAAAAAAGCTGGTTGATACAGCTGACGAAGCTTTAGGGTTCAGTCTTTCAAACATTATTTTTGAAGGGCCTCAAGAAGAATTGACTTTAACTTATCACGCTCAACCTGCTCTTTTAACAACGAGTACAATGCTGCTTGAAGCGTTTAAAACGAGCGGAATTACACCCGATTTTGTTGCGGGTCACAGTCTAGGAGAATACAGTGCGCTTGTGGCTGCTGAGGTTTTATCGTTTAAAGATGCTGTTGTGGCTGTTCACAAAAGAGGTCGCTATATGGACGAAGCTGTACCAGCAGGTCAAGGTACAATGGCAGCAGTGCTTGGCATGTCTGCGGAAGATCTAGAAGCCGTTACCGCTCAAATTACAAACGAAGGCGACGCTGTTCAGCTTGCAAATATTAACTGTCCGGGTCAAATTGTTATTTCAGGTACGGTAAATGGCGTAGAAAAAGCAGGAGCTCTTGCCAAAGAAAAAGGTGCAAAACGCGTGATTCCTCTAGTGGTAAGCGGTCCGTTTCACTCTAGTTTAATGAAGCCAGCTGCTGAAAAATTACGTGATACGCTAGAAACAGTGGGCTTTAGCGATGCGAAAGTTCCAGTCATAGCAAACGTAACAGCAAAGCCGGTTACTGACAGTCAAGATATTCAAAACAAGCTAGTGGAACAACTGTATTCTCCAGTGAGATGGGAAGAAACAGTTGAGACACTTCTTGCAGAAGGTGTAGATACATTTGTTGAAATTGGACCAGGAAAAGTATTATCAGGTCTTGTGAAAAAAGTAAATCGCCGTGCGGCTGTTTACGCTGTTAATGATCTTACATCATTAAAATCAACGATTGACGCACTAAAAGGGGGAGAATAACATGTTACAAGGGAAAGTTGCAGTTGTAACAGGCGCTTCTCGCGGAATTGGTCGTGCCGTTGCAATTGAGCTGGGAAAGCTTGGTGCTAAAGTAGTTGTAAACTATTCTGGAAGCGAAGCGAAAGCTCTTGAAGTTGTGGATGAAATTAAAGGACTAGGAACGGATGCAATTGCTGTACAAGCAAATGTGGCAGAAAGTGATTCTGTACAAGCAATGATAAAAGAAGCGATTTCTACATTTGGTTCAGTAGATATTTTAGTAAACAACGCGGGCATCACACGTGATAATCTTCTTATGCGTATGAAAGAAGACGAATGGGATGATGTTATTAATACAAACTTAAAAGGCGTGTTTTTGTGTACAAAAGCGGTTACTCGTCAAATGATGAAGCAGCGCGCAGGACGCATCATTAACATTTCATCAATTGTCGGCGTCAGCGGTAATGCTGGACAAGCAAATTATGTAGCAGCAAAATCAGGCGTGATTGGTTTAACAAAAACAACTGCCAAAGAATTAGCAAGCCGCAATATTACAGTGAATGCAGTTGCTCCTGGTTTCATTGCAACAGACATGACGGATAAATTGAATGAAGAAGTTCAGGCGGAAATGTTAAAGCAAATTCCTCTTGCAAGTTTTGGCCAGCCTGAGGATGTTGCGAACGCAGTTGCGTTTTTAGCATCAGATGCAAGCCGTTATATTACCGGTCAAACGATTCACGTTGACGGCGGAATGGTGATGTAAAAAAGGCACTTTACGAAAAGTGCAATTTGGTGATAAAGTACAAAGGGACGTTTACTAGGCGACCGATAAACTTTATTATTCAACCATAGTATTTTAGATGGAAATCATCTATAATGACTTGAGGGGAGGTGAAGAACAATGGCAGAGGTACTAGAACGCGTAACAACAATCATTGTTGATCGTCTTGGTGTAGACAAAAGTGAAGTGAAACTAGAATCTAGTTTCAAAGAAGACTTAGGTGCTGACTCTCTAGACGTAGTTGAATTTGTAATGGAGCTTGAAGAGGAATTCGATATCGAAATTTCTGACGAAGAAGCTGAAAAAATTTCAACTGTAGGAGATGCAGTTAATTACATACAGAGCCAAATTTAATCTGTAGTATATGTATGAAAAGCCCCGTTAAACAGCGGGGCTTTCTCTTCTTTTTAAGAATTTCAAAAAAAGACCTCTTTTTTTTGAAAAGGTAGTGTATCTTTTAGGATACCTCGTTTTATAATGAGAGATGGTAGGGAAAAACTACGAAACAATTGAAGCAGGTAAGCGGAGGTATTTTATGCCTAAACAATATTCAAATCGAGATCGAAAGATGAACGTGAAATTCAAGCAAAATTTTGCCGAGTTTCAAAAGGAAATTGGTATTCAGTTTACAAATGAAGCGCTTCTTTTTCAAGCATTTACACATTCATCCTATGTGAATGAGCATCGCAGAAGACCGTATGAAGACAACGAGCGTCTTGAGTTTTTAGGAGATGCCGTATTAGAGCTAACCGTATCACAATTTTTATTTAAAAAGTATCCAACGATGAGTGAAGGTGAGTTAACGAAGCTTCGTGCAGCAGTTGTGTGTGAACCGTCGCTTGTTACTTTTGCAAATGAAATGGATTTTGGTAAACTAGTGTTACTTGGAAAAGGTGAAGAGATGACGGGCGGCCGATCTAGACCGGCTTTACTGGCCGATGTGTTTGAAGCATTTATCGGAGCTCTTTATTTAGACCAAGGGCTTGATACGGTAGTAACGATTCTAAAAAAAGTTGTCTTTCCAAAAATTAATGAAGGTGCTTTTTCTCATGTGATGGATTTCAAAAGCCAGCTTCAAGAAGTGATTCAACGTGATGGAGTTGGACAATTAGAATACAAAGTTTTGCAAGAAAAAGGTCCAGCGCATAATCGCGAATTCTTATCTCGCGTATCGTTAAATGGTGAAGAGCTCGGCGTTGGTGTAGGCCGTTCGAAAAAAGAAGCAGAGCAAAAAGCAGCTCAAGTAGCTATTATGAAAATTAGAGCAAGTCAAACGAAATAAAATGATCCCCCTCTTAACGCATTCGTTATAAAGGGGGATTTGCTATGAAAAGATTACATGTGTGAGGGGGGATTTCTATGTTCCTCAAACGATTAGATATTGCAGGGTTCAAATCGTTTGCAGAAAAAGTATCGATAGATTTTGTGCCAGGTGTAACGGCGGTAGTAGGACCGAATGGGAGCGGAAAAAGCAACATTACGGATGCTATACGCTGGGTGCTTGGAGAACAGTCAGCCAAATCGCTTCGTGGAGGGAAAATGGAGGACATTATTTTTGCAGGAAGCGAATCACGCCGTGCGGTAAACGTGGCTGACGTAACGCTGACTTTGGAAAATGATGACCAATTTCTCCCGCTTGATTATCATGAAGTTAGTATTACAAGGCGCGTGTACCGCTCAGGAGACAGTGAATTTTTTATTAACAACCAGCCGTGCCGTTTAAAAGATATTGTCGATTTATTTATGGACTCAGGACTTGGAAGAGAAGCTTTTTCGATTATCAGTCAAGGAAAAGTAGAAGAAGTACTAAGCAGTAAATCTGACGAGCGCCGTAAAATTTTTGAAGAAGCAGCAGGTGTATTAAAATACAAAACGCGTAAACGAAAAGCGGAGCTTCGGCTTCTCGAAACGCAAGAAAATTTAAATCGAGTAGTAGATATTCTTCATGAAATTGAAGGTCAGTTAGAGCCTTTACAGATTCAATCGTCTATTGCAAAAGATTATTTGCAGAAAAAAGAAGAATTAGAGCACATTGATGTGGCTGTTACGGTATTTGAAGTTGAAGATCTTCATCAGAAATGGGAAAAATTAAAAGCTGAAATGGCTCAGCACGAGCAGCTTGAAGAATCTCTCGCGACCAATATTCGCACGCGTGAAGGAGAAATTCAGACCCTTCGTTCGCATATTCAGCAAATCGATGAACAGCTAGACTCTTTACATAAAAAACTACTATATGTAAGTGAAGAAGTAGAAAAGCTAGAAGGCAAAAAAGAAGTATTAAAAGAGCGTAAGAAAAATGCTTTTCAAAATAAAGAGCAGCTGGAACGTTTAGTAAAAGAGTATACTCATAAGCATCAAGAGCTAAGTAAAGCAAAAGACAGCGAAGGAAAAGATCTTGAGCAATCTCAAAAAGAAGTGCAAGAGATACGTCTGAAGCTTACTGAGCAGGAACAGTTGTTCAGGCAGTACAGTGAGAATCTAGAAGAAAAACTTGAACAGATGAAAAGCGAATATTTTGAATTAGCGAACGCTCAAACATCCGCTCGAAATGAAATTTCATTTTTAGAGCAGCAAAAAATGCAAACGTTTGAAAAAGAGCAGCGCTTAACAAAATCCAACGAGCAATACGTCCAACAGCGCCGTGAATTAACGCAGCGAAAAGAAGCGGCGATCAAAAGGCTCGCTCAGTTTCGTCAAGAGCTTCAGCAGGCTGTACAAGTGTATAAGCAGCAAGGAGAGAAGCTTGAGTCATTAAGGCAAGCCTATCGTAAACAAGAGTCTACGCTTTATCAAGCTTATCAGTACGTGCAACAGACAAAATCACGAAAAGAAATGCTTGAAGAGATGCAAGAAGACTATGAAGGTTATTTTCACGGTGTAAAAGAAGTACTAAAAGCGCGTGATGGGAAGCTTGCAGGTATTAAAGGTGCCATTGCTGAGCTAATTAATGTCCCAAAAGAGTATGAAACAGCGCTTGAAATTGCGCTTGGAGGAGCAGCTCAGCACATTGTCGTTCAAGACGAACAAAGTGCCCGTCAGGCAATTGGCTTTTTGAAACAAAACGGTTACGGAAGAGCTACATTTTTACCACTGACGTCTGTAAAAGACCGTTATGTTCCGGCTCAAACTATTTCTATGCTAGAGAGTCACGAAGCGTATGTAGGAATCGCTTCATCTCTTGTTAAATACGAAGCTACTTACGACCGAGTTATTAAAAATTTGCTTGGAACCGTTATTGTTGTCAATGATTTAAAAGGCGCGAATGAACTTGCCCGCCTTGTGCAGCATCGCTATCGTTTTGTGACCGTTAAAGGGGATGTGGTCAACCCCGGTGGTTCGATGACAGGCGGTTCAATGAAGCAAAAGTCCAACTCTTTGTTAGGCCGTCAGCGTGAAGTGGAAGCCATTACGGCAAAAATAGAAGAGATGGAACAAAAGACGCTTGTGCTCGAGCAAGATGTGAAAGATAAAAAGTCACAGATTGAAGAGCTTCAACAGGAAATTAATAAACAGCAGGCATTTGTGGAACGCTTGAAAGACAAAGAGCAGGAATCTGACCGAGAAGTAAAGCAAATTGACATCGAAGAAAAAGCAGTGAATGACCGCTTAACCATGTATGATCATGATATTGCTAGCTTTAGACAAGATCAAACAAGCTTGTCCGCTCGAATTGATGAGCTGCATACGAGTTTGCAGGGAAATCAGCAGCAGGCAAATGTATTAGAGAAAAACATTGAAGAGTTAGCTGCACGCAAGCATACACAGCAAACGTCTAAAGAAACGGTTCAACATGAGCTTACAGAAGTAAAAGTGCTTCTTGCGAAAAAAGAACAGTTCCTCACAAATCAGCAAGAAAAATACGAAAGAGTGTGCTTTGAGCTTGATCAAACCATTCAGCGTTTGTCTGAAGCTACAGATGATCTTTCTCTTTTAACGAGTGAAATCACGAGCAACGACTCGGGTGAACTTCAGCTCGAAGAAGCGGCGCATGAGCGAATAAAAGAAAAGACAGAAACGTTACAATTAATGGATGACTGCAGATCAGAGCGGTTGAAAGCCCAGAATAAGCTTGAAGACGAAGAAAGGGTTGTAAAAGAGCTCCAGCGTCAGTACAAACAAATTACGGATGCTTTAAAAGATGAAGAAGTCAAAATCAATCGAATTGACGTAGAGCTAGACAGCCGTCTCCAGCAGCTGACAGAAGAGTACGAAATTAGCTTTGAAGCAGCAAAAGAAAAGTATCCTTTAACATTAGATATTCAAGAAGCAAGGAAAAAAATCAAGCTCATTAAGCTGGCAATTGATGAATTAGGAACCGTAAACTTAGGTTCTATCGAACAATACGAACGCGTTTCAGAACGCTATGAATTTTTAAATACGCAGCGAGCTGACCTCGACGAAGCGAAAAATACCCTGTATCAAGTGATTGAAGAAATGGACGAGGAAATGAAGAAACGTTTTTCTGATACGTTCTCTCGTATCCGCAATGAATTTGGTACAGTGTTCTCTTCACTATTCGGAGGAGGAAAAGCGGATTTGAAATTAACAGATCCGAAAGATTTATTAAATACAGGGGTGGAAATTGTTGCCCAGCCTCCTGGGAAAAAACTGCAGAATCTAGGGTTGCTGTCAGGCGGCGAGCGTTCGTTAACAGCCATTGCCCTCCTGTTTTCTATTTTGAAAGTACGTCCGGTGCCGTTTTGTGTGCTAGATGAAGTGGAAGCGGCGCTTGATGAAGCGAACGTTCATCGCTTCGCTACGTATCTACGCAAATTTAGTAATCAAACACAGTTCATTGTTATTACTCACCGAAAAGGTACAATGGAAGAAGCTGACGTACTGTACGGTGTGACAATGCAAGAATCTGGCGTATCGAAATTAGTCTCTGTTCGTTTAGAAGAATCAAAGCAATATGTTTAACTCATAGAATGAAAGGGTGGTACGAATGAGCTTTTTTAAGAAATTAAAAGAAAAAATTACAATGCAAACGGATTCTGTTACACAAAAATTTAAAGATGGACTATCAAAAACACGCAATTCTTTTTCGGAACGTGTGAATGATCTAGTGTCTCGCTATCGTCAAGTAGACGAAGAGTTTTTTGAGGAATTAGAGGAAATTTTAATTAGCGCTGATGTCGGCGTGGCTACCGTGTTGGATTTAATTGATGACTTAAAATCGGAAGTGAAACGCCGTAATATTAAGGACCCTCAAGATGTACAGGCTGTCATCTCTGAGAAATTAATTGATATTTATGAATCTGGTGAAGAGCAGATTGGTGAATTAAATATGCAGCAAAATGATTTAACGGTTATTTTGTTTGTAGGGGTAAACGGCGTTGGGAAAACAACAACAATTGGGAAAATTGCACATAAATTCAAACAAGAAGGCAAAAAAGTCGTAATGGCGGCAGGAGATACGTTCCGTGCCGGTGCGATTGAGCAGTTAGAAGTATGGGGAGAACGCGTTGGTGTTGATGTTATTAAGCAATCTGCAGGCTCTGACCCTGCCGCTGTCATGTATGACGCTGTTCAGTCAGCCAAGGCTCGAAAAGCAGATGTTTTATTATGTGATACAGCAGGTCGCCTTCAAAACAAAGTGAATTTAATGAAAGAATTAGAGAAAGTAAAGCGTGTTATTGAGAGAGAAATTCCTGGTGCTCCGCATGAAGTGCTTCTCGTACTTGATGCGACGACGGGTCAAAACGCTTTAAGTCAGGCTAAAACATTCTCAGAAGCAACGAACGTGACTGGAATTGTGTTAACAAAACTAGATGGTACGGCTAAAGGCGGGATTGTTCTTGCCATTCGAAACGAACTGAAGCTTCCTGTTAAATTCGTTGGACTTGGAGAAAAAGTAGACGACCTTCAGCCGTTTGACACGGAGCAATATATCTATGGGTTATTTGCCAATGCTGTAGAAGAAGAAACAGAAAAAGAGGCGTAATCTAAAAAGAGGCTGGGATAAAAGTATCTTCGTTGAAGGAAGATCCGAACGATTAATCGTTCGGATCTTTTTATTAGTAGGGTGGACGCAGGTTTCATATTTAGTCGTCTTTAAATTGAAGTAATTTAGTTATGTTTCCATCTCTTTTAAGTGGAAAAATGTGAGGTGTTAAGGAAAAAACTTGACATTCAAACCTCGCCTAGTTAAACTAATAACATGTAAAGGCTTTTCACTTAACAAGGGGGCGGTCAGATGGTTGAAAAGAGCGTGCATATGCTCGAGAAAACAACAAGAATGAATTACTTATTTGACTTCTATCAGGCGCTGTTGACGCCCAAACAAAGAAGTTATATGTCACTTTATTACTTGGATGATTATTCCCTCGGTGAAATAGCGGAAGAATTTGATGTGAGTCGTCAAGCAGTTTATGATAATATAAAACGTACAGAGCAAATGCTTGAACAATATGAGGAAAAGCTATTGTTATTTCAACGGTTTCAAGAGCGTCAATCAATTGTTCAACAACTGAAAGACGAACTTGCAGCCGACTTACACAAGAACAGTAAGCTTTCTTCTCTTCTTGATTCGCTCGAGAAATTAGATTAGGGGGCGGCGTATATGGCATTTGAAGGATTAGCCGACCGTTTGCAAAGCACACTGCAAAAGTTAAAAGGAAAAGGAAAAGTTAACGAAGCTGATGTTAAAGAAATGATGCGTGAAGTTAGACTTGCCCTTTTAGAAGCCGATGTAAACTTTAAAGTAGTAAAAGACTTTGTTAAGCGCGTAAGCGAACGTGCTGTAGGTCAAGACGTTCTTAAGAGCTTAACGCCTGGACAGCAAGTTATTAAGGTTGTACAAGAAGAATTAACTGCACTTATGGGCGGAGAGCAAAGCAAGATTGCAGTAGCTCCAAAAGCTCCAACTGTAATTATGATGGTTGGACTTCAAGGTGCAGGTAAAACAACAACAACTGGTAAACTTGCCAATTTATTACGTAAAAAATATAACCGTAATCCATTGCTTGTAGCAGCAGATATTTATCGTCCGGCAGCTATTAAACAGCTTGAAACACTAGGGAAACAGCTTAGCATGTCTGTTTTTTCATTAGGTGATCAAGTAAGTCCTGTGGAGATTGCGAAACAAGCTATTGCTCATGCGAAAGAAGAGCATCACGATTATGTATTAATTGATACAGCGGGACGTTTGCATGTTGATGAAAATCTAATGGAGGAGTTAGAACAGATCAAAGAGCTTTCTAACCCAGACGAAATTTTCCTTGTTGTCGATGCGATGACGGGTCAAGATGCAGTAAACGTTGCGGATAGCTTTAATAAGCAATTAGGATTAACTGGCGTTGTATTAACGAAACTAGACGGCGATACGCGCGGTGGTGCAGCGCTTTCTATTCGTGCAGTAACTGATACACCAATTAAGTTTGTCGGTCTTGGAGAAAAGATGGATGCTATTGAAGCATTCCACCCAGAGCGTATGGCTTCCCGTATCTTAGGTATGGGTGATGTGCTGACGCTTATCGAAAAGGCTCAGGCAAATGTAGATGCTGAAAAGGCAAAAGAGCTTGAAGCTAAGCTGCGCACGCAGTCATTTACATTTGATGACTTTTTAGATCAACTTGCTCAGGTGCGTCAAATGGGACCGCTTGATGAGCTAATTGGTATGCTTCCGGGCGCCAATAAAGTAAAGGGGCTCAAAAACCTGCAGGTTGATGAAAAGCAAATTAATCATGTAGAAGCAATTATTCGTTCGATGACGAAAGCGGAAAAAACAAACCCTGAAATCATTAATTCAAGTCGAAGAAAGCGTATTGCAAAAGGAAGCGGACGTTCTGTACAAGAAGTCAATCGTTTGCTTAAACAATTTGAAGACATGAAAAAAATGATGAAACAAATGACAAATATGTCAAAAGGCAAGAAAAAGGGTATGAAACTTCCATTCTTTTCATGATAAAATGCTTGATTTGAACTGAAAAAACCAAAGAAAATAAAATATTTTTCTAGTGTTAAGAAAAAAACCTTTACAAACATTTTACCTATTTGATATTATATTATCTTGTTGAAACATATTCGGAGGTGCTTTATAAAATGGCAGTAAAAATTCGTTTAAAACGTATGGGAGCTAAAAAATCTCCTTTCTATCGTATCGTAGCAGCAGACTCTCGTTCACCACGTGATGGACGTTACATCGAAGTAGTTGGAACTTACAATCCTGTAGTTCAACCAGCTGAAGTTAAAATCGATGAAGAGCTAGCTCTTAAATGGTTACAAAATGGTGCTAAACCATCTGATACAGTTCGTAACCTTTTCTCTAACGAAGGCATCATGGAAAAATTCCATAATGCTAAATTAGGAAAATAATTTCACTCGAGATGACATCACTAATCGAAACAATTGTAAAGCCGCTTGTTGATTATCCAGCTGATGTTAAAGTGGAGGAACAAGAAGATGAACGTCAAGTGACTTACATCCTTACTGTTCACCAAGAAGATGTCGGCAAAGTAATCGGCAAACAAGGCCGCGTTGCAAAAGCGATTCGAACTGTTGTGAATGCAGCAGCATCACAGCAAGGTAAAAAAGTGTATGTGAAAATTCAAGAGTAATCAAAAAGGGAGAGGGATAACCTCCCCCTTTTTTTATGTTATGATAAGATGAACGTTTTGATCACAGTAAGTCTTTTGCGAGCAAGAAGCAGCTATTTCAATATGCATGTAAAAAGCACAAGGTCACTATCTTGAGGGCGGAGGGAACGTTTTGAACATTATTCAAAAAGTGGTTGTGAAACAAGTGTTAACTGAAGCAAGCAAACAAGATCTTGAAAATCGTTTTATAAACCGCAAGCAGGCGCTTGAAAAGGAAATGGAACAGCTGAAATTTCAGTTAAAGCACATGGAAAAAGCCAATAAAGGTTCTTCTTTATTACATAGTCAATTTGAAAAAGAAAAATCCGCTCGCCTTGAAAAAATTGAAGTGTTGAACTTTCAGCTGACGCAATTAGAAAAGCTTCCTTTAGGGAGCGAACTCGTTGAAACGGAACTGGATGCCTTAGTAGAGGTAAAAATCGGCGATGATTGGGAAAAGATAAAAGAAAGTAAAACAATTATTATAAAAGATAGCAAAGTTGTTGAGATTAGATAGAGGTGAAGAAGCATGAAATGGTTTAAGGTTGGAAAAATTGTGAATACCCATGGTGTAAAAGGAGAAATTCGTATTGTATCAACTACGGATTTTGCTGATGAGCGCTATGAAAAAGGAAATAAACTTTATATCTTCAAAGAAAAGCAAAGCGAGCCGGTGGAAGTAACGGTAGCAAGCCATCGCAGGCATAAAAATTTTGATCTGCTTACATTCGAAGGCTATCACAACGTAAATGATGTTGAGCAGTACAAAAACTGCGAAGTGAAAATTCCTGAGGAGCAGCTAACGGATTTAGAAGACGGTGAATTTTATTTCCACGAAATTATTGGCTGTACAGTAAAAACAGAAGACGGAGTAGAGGTAGGAACGGTCAAAGAAATTTTAACGCCGGGAGCTAATGATGTGTGGGTCGTTAAAAAAGGCGGAAAAGAAGTTCTTATTCCTTACATCGACGACGTTGTACAATCTATTGATATAGAGGAAAAAGAGATTGTTATTACAGTAATGGAAGGGTTATTGGACTAATGAAAATTGATGTACTATCGCTATTTCCTTCTATGTTTGACGGTGTTTTTGGTGAATCAATTTTGAAAAAAGCACAGGAAAAAAATGCGGTTGAACTGAATGTAGTTAATTTCCGAGAATATTCTACGAACAAACATCAAAATGTGGACGATTATCCTTACGGCGGAGGTGCTGGAATGGTATTAACACCTCAGCCTATTTTTGACGCTGTAGAAAAGCTGACTGAAACAGCTAAGAAGCCCCGGGTAGTTTTGCTTTGTCCGCAGGGCGAACGCTATACACAGGCAAAAGCAGAAGAACTAGCAGCAGAAGAGCATTTAATTTTTATTTGCGGTCATTACGAAGGATATGATGAACGAATTCGTGAGCAGCTGGTAACTGATGAAATTTCAATTGGTGACTATGTATTAACTGGAGGAGAGCTTGGTGCAATGGTTGTGATCGATAGCGTTGTTCGCCTGCTTCCTGATGTCCTTGGCAATAATCATTCAGCTGTGCAAGACTCACACAGTACAGGTTTACTAGAGCACCCCCACTATACGCGTCCTGCTGATTTTAGAGGCTTAACAGTTCCTGAAGTACTTATGTCAGGAAATCATAAAAAAATTGAACAGTGGCGCCAAAAAGAGTCTTTAAAGCGCACGTTGCTTCGAAGACCGGATATGCTTGAAAAGATGGAGCTAACGGAAGAACAAAAGAAACTAGTAGCTCAATTAAAAGAGGAAAACAACCTTTCGTAAATCCATGAAATTTATGCATAAACTCTGTTGCATACGGTATAAGAGTGTGCTAAGATAGATTTTGTGGCTTGGGCAGATGTCTGGTCACCTATAACGATGTTCCGCTGCAATGATTGAAAAGCATTGGTATGAGCGTCTGTTGGAAGGAGTTGAAACACGCGATGCAAAAATTAATCGAAGAGATTACAAAAGAACAATTAAAAACAGATCTTCCTACGTTCCGTCCTGGTGATACTGTACGTGTACACGTAAATATCGTTGAGGGTACTCGTGAACGTGTTCAGGTATTTGAAGGTGTTGTTATTAAGCGTCGTGGCGGTGGTATCAGCGAAACATTTACAGTACGTAAGATTTCTTACGGTGTAGGTGTAGAGCGTACATTCCCACTTCATACGCCAAAAATTGCAAAAATCGAAGTAATGCGCCGCGGTAAAGTACGCCGTGCGAAACTTTATTACCTACGTGAATTACGTGGTAAAGCTGCGCGTATTAAAGAAATTCGATAATAGTAAAGGGGAGCTTGTTTATACAAGCTCCTTTTTTCAAATGTTTTTTTAGAACGATTCGTTCTCTGACAGTGAAAAATAGACGTACAAGTCATCATTTTTTTATTCTATTTATTTATTAGGCGTTTCAAACATTATCGTTTAAAATAAAGGTATGACATAAGAGTTGGAGGACTGAAGATGGCTCGAAAGAAAAATGAACTGTGGGAATGGATAAAAGCAATCGCCATTGCCGTACTGTTAGCTGTTGTAATTCGCTATTTTTTGTTTGCACCGATTGTAGTAGATGGACTTTCTATGATGCCTACGCTGCATGACCAAAATCGAATGATTGTAAATAAGTTCTCCTATAAGATTGGTGATCCTGATCGCTTTGATATTATTGTTTTTCATGCTACAGCGGAAAAAGATTACATAAAACGTATTATCGGACTGCCGGGTGATCATATTGAGTATCGAAATGATACGCTATATGTAAATGGAAAAGCTTATAAAGAGCCCTATTTAGATCAGTATAAAAAAGAAGTGATTGACGGTAATTTAACCGAAGATTTTAAACTAGAAGACGTAACGGGTAAAAAGACCGTGCCAGAAGGCTATTTGTTCGTGATGGGAGACAATCGACGCTACAGTAAAGACAGCCGTCAGATTGGCTTTGTGAGCATGGACAAGGTGCTTGGTAAAACGAGTGCCGTATACTGGCCGATTAAAGAAGCGCGTTTTGCAAAGTAAAATATAAAAGGTGAGTAAAATATGACAATTCAATGGTTTCCTGGCCATATGGCCAAGGCCAGAAGACAAGTAACTGAAAAGCTAAAATTGATTGATATTGTATACGAACTGGTTGATGCACGCATTCCGCAATCATCGCGAAATCCAATGATTGATGAGATTATTGTGAACAAGCCCAGAATCGTATTGTTGAATAAAGTGGACAAAGCGGATCCGCGCGTCACTCAGCAGTGGTTAGATTATTACAAAGAACAAGGTATTTATGCCTTAGCTATTGACGCACAAGCAGGTAAAGGAATGAAACAAATTGTTTCGTCTTCTAAAGAACTTCTTCAAGAGAAGTTTGACCGCATGCGCGCAAAAGGAGTTAAAAAACCCCGCGCTATCCGTGCGATGATTGTAGGGATTCCTAACGTCGGTAAATCAACGCTAATTAACCGCCTTGCCAGCAAAAAAATCGCCAAGACGGGAGATCGTCCAGGTGTGACGCAGGCACAGCAGTGGATTAAGGTAGGAAACGAGCTAGAGCTGCTTGATACGCCAGGTATTTTGTGGCCTAAGTTTGAAGATGAAACAGTTGGATATAAGCTTGCGACAACGGGTGCTATCAAAGATACCATTTTAAATATGCAAGATGTCGCTGTTTATGCGCTGCGCTTCTTAACTAGCCATTACCCAGAACAATTAAAGCAGCGTTATGATTTAAATGAAATCCCTGAAGACATTGTAGAGCTTTTTGATGCAATTGGGTCGCGCCGCGGCTGTTTAATGGGTGGCGGCATGGTGGATTACGATAAAACAGCTGAGCTTGTTCTTCGAGAAATTCGAACGGATAAAATTGGCACCTTTACATTTGATGATCCAAGTGAAGCTGAACAACAGCTGTAAGCAACACATTGCGAACTGAAGCAAAAAACGCCTCTGCCTTTTCAGCATGAGGCGTTTTTTATGTGAAAGTGCCGCGTGAAAATGTTGATATAAAGAAGGTGGAGCTAATGAAAAAGAGTATTAAGGAAATAAAAGAGGAACTAAAGCAAGTGAGAAGCCCGGAAGATGCTTTATTTAAGGCATATGCGCAAGATGAGCGTAAAGGTGTGCAGCAGGTTATTATTCAAAAACAAAGGCAATTTGAAGCGGCTGAGCGCTTGAAGCAACAGTTTGATGAAATGATGGCATATGAAAATGAATTATATAGGCAAGGAGCAACTTATATTGCCGGAGTAGACGAAGTAGGAAGGGGACCGTTAGCAGGACCGGTAGTAGCAGCTGCTGTTATTTTGCCTCCCGATTTTTTTCTCCCTGGTCTGACGGATTCAAAGAAGTTATCAGAAGCAAAGCGAGAAGCGTTTTATGAAGAAATTTGTAAAAAAGCTGTCGCTATCGGTATAGGGATTATAGACGCAGAGGTCATTGATTCTATTAATATTTACGAAGCAACAAAAAAGGCCATGACTGAAGCCATTGAACTGCTGGCAGTTCAGCCTGATGAACTGCTCATTGATGCGATGAAGCTGCCGGTGCCTATTTCGCAGCAGTCAATCATTAAAGGCGATGCTACAAGCATTTCAATTGCTGCAAGTTCTGTTATTGCAAAAGTGACGCGAGATCGAATGATGAAAGAACTTGGTGAACGCTATCCTGCATACGGATTCGAAAAACATATGGGATATGGAACAAAACAACATTTAGAAGCAATCGAACAATATGGAATTTTGCCAGAACACCGCCGATCTTTTGCACCGATAAAAAACCAAGTAAACTAGAACATGATACCCGAGCATATCTCTGCTTTTTAGCGCATGTTTCAATGCGGGATTCTAGGCTTAAAAAGAATATAGCCTATGTAAGCGGAGATATTGCAGCGGGAAAAATTCGTAAATTATTTTCCTCTCAGTCTGCTTTAGTTATGAAGGTTGATTTACATGATCAACCACACGTTTAACGTCCGCAGAGCCTCATCTACTTCATAAGGTATGGTTAAGTACTATCTCCATAAAAATATCAATTTTCTTATTATTTCAATATTTTTCACTAGAATAGTAGACAATTAGACAATTATTTTTATACAATGAAAGCGCAGTCTATTTTGTGCAGTATAGTTTTGTGGTTGATTATGTTAGGAGGATGGGAAATGAATATCCATGAGTATCAAGGAAAAGAACTACTCAGAAAATATGGGGTTGCAGTACCAAACGGTCGAGTAGCTTTTACTGTTGAAGAAGCAGTTGAAGCAGCAAAGGAATTAGGTTCACAAGTATCAGTGGTGAAAGCACAAATCCATGCTGGTGGACGCGGTAAAGCGGGCGGTGTCAAAGTAGCAAAAAACTTAGATGAAGTTCGTACATATGCACAAGATATTTTAGGAAAGACCCTCGTAACGCACCAAACAGGCCCTGAAGGAAAAGAAGTTAAGCGCTTGTTAGTTGAAGAGGGATGCGATATTAAGAAAGAATACTACATCGGTTTAGTTCTTGATCGTGCAACGTCTCAAGTTGTATTGATGGGTTCTGAAGAAGGTGGAACTGAAATTGAAGAAGTGGCGGAAAAAACGCCTGAAAAAATCTTTAAAGAATATGTAGATCCGGCGATTGGTTTACAAGCATTCCAAGCTCGCAGACTTGCATTTAATATTAATATTCCAAAAGAATTAGTTGGAAAAGCAGTTAAATTCATGACAGGTTTATATACAGTATTTGTTGAAAAAGACTGCTCAATTGCAGAGATTAACCCTCTAGTTGTAACAGGTGACGGAGACGTTATGGCATTGGATGCGAAGTTAAACTTTGATTCAAATGCGCTGTATCGCCAAAAAGATATTCTTGAATATCGTGACCTTGAAGAGGAAGATGCTAAAGAAATTGAAGCATCTAAATACGACTTAAGCTACATTTCACTAGACGGTAATATCGGTTGTATGGTAAACGGTGCAGGTTTAGCGATGGCAACGATGGATATTATTAAGCATTACGGAGGCGACCCTGCTAACTTCCTGGATGTTGGGGGCGGCGCAACTGCTGAAAAAGTAACAGAAGCATTTAAAATTATTTTATCTGACCAAAATGTAAAAGGTATTTTCGTTAATATTTTCGGCGGAATTATGAAATGTGATGTTATTGCAACAGGTGTTGTTGAAGCAACAAAACAAGTTGGATTAAGCCTTCCATTAGTTGTTCGCTTAGAAGGAACAAACGTTGAACTTGGAAAAGAAATTTTACAAAAATCAGGCTTAAATATCACAGCTGCTGAATCTATGGCAGACGGCGCACAAAAAATCGTTTCACTAGTGAAATAGAAAGGCTGGGGGATAGGAATGAGCGTATTTATTAATCAAGATACAAAAGTAATTGTACAAGGAATTACAGGCGGAGTTGGCCTTTTTCATACACAGCAAATGTTAGAATATGGAACGAAAATTGTTGGTGGCGTAACGCCGGGTAAAGGCGGCTTAGAAGTAGAAGGTGTTCCGGTATTTAATACGGTTGCCGAGGCGAAAGAAAAAACAGGCGCAACGGCTTCTGTTGTATATGTTCCACCAGCATTCGCAGCTGACTCCATTATTGAAGCAGTTGACGCAGATTTAGATTTAGTTATTTGTATTACAGAAGGTATTCCAGTATTAGATATGGTAAAAGTAAAGCGTTATATGGAAGGAAAACGTACGCGTCTTGTAGGGCCTAACTGCCCAGGTGTTATTACACCGGAAGAATGTAAAATTGGCATTATGCCAGGGTACATTCACAAAAAAGGTCATGTAGGTGTAGTTTCGCGTTCTGGTACATTAACATATGAAGCTGTTCACCAACTTTCTGAAGCTGGAATTGGCCAATCAACAGCTGTTGGTATCGGCGGTGACCCGGTGAATGGCACGAACTTTATCGATGTATTAAAAGCGTTTAATGAAGATGAAGATACGTATGCAGTAATTATGATTGGGGAAATCGGCGGTACAGCAGAAGAAGAAGCGGCAGAATGGGTAAAAGCAAATATGACAAAACCTGTTGTCGGCTTCATTGGCGGTCAAACAGCGCCTCCAGGAAAACGTATGGGCCATGCTGGTGCGATTATTTCAGGTGGTAAAGGGACAGCGTCTGAAAAAATTAAAACAATGAATGAGTGCGGTATCCAAGTAGCTGAAACACCATCTGTTATGGGAGAAACACTTATTAAGGTGTTAAAAGAACAAGGCATTTACGAGCAGTGTAAGACTCATTAATAGAAGACATATAGCCTCCTTTGACCGGGGGCTATTTTGTCCATTTAAAAAGGAGATTGTAGAATGTCTGGTTTACGGGAAAAATTAATTCATTTAGCACATTGTCCATCTGTTAATTGGAAACAAATTTTTACGCTACTTCAACAGAATTCTTCATTACAAAATCTCTACGAGTACTCTCCATCACAGCTTCAAAAACTATTGACTCTCTCGATTGAACGTGCTAATCAAATAAAAAAAGATTTGCAAACTATTCCAATACGAGATATTCTAGATAAATATGACGCTGAGAATATTCGATGTGTCACCATCTTAGATGATGAATATCCTGAACTTTTGCGCCATATTTATGATCCGCCTTGGGTATTATTTGCAAGGGGGAACTTGTCTCTTTTACACGCTCCGGCAAGCTTAAGCGTTGTAGGAACAAGAAATCCTACTTCATATGGAACTGCAGCTTTAACTCGTATTGTTAAGCCGATGCTGCATGAAGAATTTGTCGTTGTGAGTGGGCTAGCCTTAGGAATTGACCAGGCTGCTCATGAACTGGCTATCGCTGAAAAAGCTAAAACGATTGCAGTTTTAGGCGGAGGGTTTTATAATATTTACCCAAGAGGAAACCAAAATTTAGCAAGAGAAATTGCGCAGCATCATTTGCTGCTTTCTGAATATGCCCCGTTTATGAAGCCGACGAAATGGTTTTTCCCTCGCAGAAACAGAATCATTAGCGGATTAACAGGAGGCACGTTGGTGGTGCAAGCAAAAGAAAGAAGTGGATCTTTTATTACCGCCGACCAGGCGCTTCAGCAAGGAAGAGAAGTATTTGCCATACCGGGTTCTATTTTTGAAGAAACATCATGTGGAACGAATAAGTTAATCCAATTAGGGGCAAAACTTGTGCAAAGCGCTGCTGATATTACAGATGAAATGATGTATATAAGATGAATGTTTCAAAGTAGTCATATTCTTGCATGGTATGAAATACTAGTGAGATACGTAGGAAAATCGTATGACTTATCTTTTTGACATTTGACAAACAAGAACCAAATATTTAATAATAATGAAGATTTTATTCTACCTCTTGAGGAGGAACAAATAGATGTCTGACTACCTAGTAATTGTAGAATCGCCTGCAAAGGCTAAAACAATTGAACGTTATTTAGGAAAGAAATATAAAGTAAAAGCATCGATGGGACATGTTCGCGATTTACCTAAAAGTCAAATGGGAATTGATATTGAACAAGATTACAACCCGAAATATATTACAATTCGCGGGAAAGGCCCGGTTTTAAAAGAACTAAAAACAGCGGCTAAAAAAGCAAAAAAGATTTACCTAGCAGCCGATCCAGACCGTGAAGGAGAAGCGATTGCATGGCATTTGGCGCACAGTTTGGATGTAGACATTGCATCGGACTGCCGCGTAGTATTTAACGAGATTACAAAAGAAGCGATTAAAGAATCTTTTAAACATCCACGAGCAATTAATATGGATTTAGTAGATGCTCAACAAGCACGACGTATTCTTGACAGGCTGGTTGGCTACAATATCAGTCCATTGCTGTGGAAAAAAGTGAAAAAAGGATTAAGTGCCGGAAGGGTTCAATCAATTGCAGTGCGGTTAATTATTGATCGTGAAAAAGAAATTGCAAAGTTTATCCCAGAAGAATACTGGACGGTAAAAGCAACTTTTCAAAAAGGGAACGACCAGTTTGAAGGCCAGTTAATCGAATATCAAGGGAAAAAAGTAGAGCTATCGAATGAAGATGATGTAACCAACATTGTTAAACAATTAGATGGAAACGAATTTTCAATTTCTAAAGTAACAAAACGTGAGCGAAAGCGTAATGCGGCTCCTTCTTTTACCACGTCTTCATTACAGCAAGAGGCAGCGCGGAAACTGAACTTCCGAGCGAAAAAAACGATGATGATTGCGCAGCAATTATATGAAGGAATTGATTTAGGAAAAGAAGGTACAGTAGGTCTTATCACGTATATGCGTACCGATTCTACTCGTATTTCAGAAACAGCTCAAACAGAAGCTAGAGATTACATTACGAACGCGTACGGAAATCAGTTTGTGGCAACGGAAAAGCGTAAAGAAAAGAAGAATTCAAATGCGCAAGATGCCCACGAAGCGATTCGTCCAACTTCAGCTCTTCGTAAACCAGGAGAGGTAAAAGAGTTCTTATCGCGTGATCAGTATCGACTGTATAAGTTAGTATGGGAGCGCTTCGTTGCTAGTCAAATGGCACCTGCCATTATGGATACAATGGCTGTAGATTTGAAAAATGGAGACGTAACATTTAGAGCGAACGGCTCAAAAGTTAAATTTCCAGGTTTTATGAAAGTGTATGTTGAAGGCAATGATGATCAAGTGGAGGAAAAAGAAAATCTTCTTCCAGACTTAGAAGAAGGAGAAGTAGCTTAT
Source organism: Priestia sp. FSL R5-0597 (assembly GCF_038006305.1). Taxonomy (NCBI): domain Bacteria; kingdom Bacillati; phylum Bacillota; class Bacilli; order Caryophanales; family Bacillaceae; genus Priestia; species Priestia sp. FSL R5-0597. The sequence goes on along the minus strand of NZ_JBBOUZ010000001.1, from coordinate 4,013,316 downwards.
TCTAAGGACATCGATGAAAAGCAGCACTTCACACAGCCGCCGCCAAGATATACAGAAGCTCGTTTAGTTAAGACATTAGAAGAGCTAGGCATTGGCCGACCGTCTACATATGCTCCAACACTTGATACGATTCAAAAGCGCGGATACGTAGCGCTCGATAACAAGCGTTTTGTTCCAACAGAACTTGGAGAAATTGTACTAGAGCTTGTATTGGAGTTTTTTCCGGAAATTTTAGATGTAGAGTTTACAGCTAAAATGGAAAACGATTTGGATGAAGTGGAAGATGGTAATGTTCAATGGGTGCGTGTTATTGACGAATTTTACAGTGATTTTGAAAAACGCTTAGAACATGCTGAAAAAGAAATGCGCGAAGTGGAGATTAAAGATGAACCTGCCGGAGAAGACTGTGAAGAGTGCGGTTCACCTATGGTATACAAAATGGGACGCTACGGAAAATTTATGGCATGCTCTAATTTCCCTGACTGTCGCAACACGAAGCCAATTGTAAAAGAGATTGGCGTAAAGTGTCCGAAATGTGAAGAAGGAAATATCGTTGAGCGAAAATCGAAGAAAAAGCGTACATTTTATGGCTGTGATCGATTCCCGGGCTGTGACTTCGTATCTTGGGATAAACCGATTGCAAGAAAATGTCCGAAATGTGAAAATCTGCTTGTAGAGAAGAAACAGAAAAAAGGAACTCAAGTGGTCTGTACAAGTTGTGATTATAAAGAGGAAGCTCAGCAGTAAAAGAGAATGGGATGAATTCCCACACTTTAAATTTAAAAATAGCAGTTATATAAGATGCGGCGACATTGCTTCATGTGCTAAAATGGAAACGTTATTAGCGACATTGAGTAATGTCGCATTTTCTTTGTCCCGTTAAAAAAGGAAAAGACAAGTGAATGAATAAGTAAAATGATAGAAAAGATAGAAATGAAGTTGGAGGATTTACAATGAATGAACAAGTAATTAATGTTATTGGAGCAGGTCTTGCTGGAAGTGAAGCAGCTTGGCAAATCGCAAAGCGCGGTTTGAAAGTCCGTCTTTATGAGATGAGACCAGTAAAGCAAACACCTGCTCATCATACGGACAAATTTGCTGAATTAGTATGTAGTAATTCACTGCGTGCGAATACATTAACAAATGCAGTGGGTGTGCTAAAAGAAGAAATGCGATTATTAGACTCTGTCATTATTCGTTCAGCAGACGAGTGTGCGGTTCCAGCAGGTGGAGCACTGGCTGTTGATCGTCACGAATTTGCCTCTCGTGTGACGGAAAGCGTTAAAAACCATCCGAACGTAACGGTTGTTAATGAAGAAATTACGGAAATTCCACAGGGACCAACTGTTATTGCAACAGGTCCGCTAACGTCAAAAGATTTATCGGAACAGCTGCGCGCGTTAACAAGTGAAGATTATTTATATTTTTACGATGCGGCTGCACCTATTATTGAAAAAGACAGCATTGATATGGATAAAGTATATCTTAAATCTCGCTATGACAAAGGGGAAGCTGCCTATTTAAACTGTCCGATGACAAAAGAAGAATTCCAGCGCTTTCATGAAGCATTAATCAATGCAGAGACGGTTCCTTTAAAAGAATTTGAGAAAGAAATTTATTTTGAAGGATGTATGCCGATTGAAGTAATGGCTTCACGCGGAGAAAAAACAATGCTCTTTGGACCAATGAAACCAGTTGGGTTAGAAGATCCGAAAACAGGAAAGCGACCTTATGCAGTTGTTCAGCTTCGTCAAGATGATGCAGCAGGTACACTATATAATATTGTAGGTTTCCAAACACATTTAAAATGGGGAGCACAAAAAGAAGTATTAAGCTTAATCCCAGGTTTAGAAAATGCAGAAGTAGTACGCTACGGAGTTATGCATAGAAATACGTTTATTAATTCTCCTAAATTGTTAAAGCCTACGTATCAATATCGCGAGCGTGATGACTTATTCTTTGCTGGACAAATGACGGGAGTAGAAGGATATGTAGAATCAGCTGCGAGCGGATTAATGGCAGGAATGAACGCGGCTCGACTCGTGCTTGGTGAAGAATTGGTTGTATTGCCGCAGGAAACAGCGATTGGCAGTATGGCTCACTATATCACACATACAAACGCCAAAAACTTCCAGCCGATGAATGCCAACTTTGGCTTATTCAAAGAATTGGAAGTGCGAATCAAAAACAAACAAGAACGAAATGAAACGCTGGCTAAACGAGCATTGGAAACTATTCAGAATTTTACAACAAAATAATCAAAATTGTTTGCAAGGGCTACTTAATTGTGATAATATTTAGTAGCCCTTGTGAGGTGATAACATTGGAATTTGTTAAAGATGTATTAAATTCCTTTCTAGAATATTTACAAATTGAGAAAAATTATTCAAAATATACAGTTGACTGCTATGAAAAAGACATAGGTATCTTTATGTCTTTTATGCAGGAAGAGCAAATACAAAACCTACAAAGTGTTACATATGCTGATGCAAGGCTGTTTTTAACACGCCTATATGAAAAGCAGTATTCAAAAAGATCGATGTCACGCAAAATTTCTTGTTTGAGAACGTTTTATCGTTACTTAAATAGAGAAGAATTAGTAGAAGATAATCCATTTGCGCTCGTTACCCTTCCTAAAAAGGAAGAGAGAAATCCTCGCTTCCTGTATGAAGAGGAGATTGTGAAATTATTTCAAATGAATGACTTAACAACTCCGTTAGGGCAGCGTAATCAGTCTCTCTTAGAATTGCTGTATGCCACCGGAATACGAGTGAGTGAATGTGCATCTATTAAGCTTAGCGATATAGATTTTTCACTTCAAACTTTGCTCGTATATGGCAAAGGGAAAAAACAACGGTACGTGCCATTTGGCTGTTATGCCAAGGACGCTCTTAGAGTATATATAGATAATGGAAGAAAGCTTCTTTTAAAAAAGGCTCCTTCTGATACTCATTCGCTCTTTTTAAATTATAAGGGGACACCGTTGACAGACCGAGGCATACGCTTAGTCATTGATCAGTTAGTAAAGAAAACCGCTGAGAATATACATATTAGTCCACACGTTTTGCGGCATACTTTTGCGACTCATATGTTAAATGAAGGGGCAGATTTACGTACAGTTCAAGAAATGCTAGGTCATGAACATTTATCAACCACTCAAATATACACACATGTGACGAAGGATCGTTTAAAGGCAGTTTATATGAATCACCATCCTCGCGCATAAAAGGAGGAGTTAATTTGTCTACTTTCCATGCTACTACGATTTTTGCAGTTCAGCATAACGGTCAATGTGCCATGTCTGGGGACGGACAAGTAACGTTTGGAAATGCTGTTGTGATGAAACATACTGCTCGAAAAGTAAGACGTCTATTTCAAGGGCAAGTTCTTGCCGGCTTTGCAGGTTCAGTAGCTGATGCATTCACTCTTTTTGAATTATTTGAAACGAAGCTTGAAGAGTATAACGGAAATCTTCAGCGTGCAGCCGTGGAGCTTGCTAAACAATGGAGAAGTGACAAAGTATTGCGAAAGTTAGAAGCAATGCTTATTGTTATGAACAAAGATAACTTACTGTTAGTATCAGGAACGGGTGAAGTTATTGAACCGGACGACGGCATTTTAGCAATTGGATCAGGCGGAAATTATGCTTTATCAGCGGGACGTGCATTAAAACAACATGCAGGCGAACATTTAACAGCTAAAGAAATTGCAAAAGCAGCTTTAGATGTAGCAAGTGAGATATGTGTTTATACAAATGATCATATTATTGTAGAAGAACTGTAGGAAAGGGGATTTTTTTATGAATTCTCATTTAACACCTCGACAAATTGTAGAAAAGCTCGATCAGTATATTATTGGTCAAACGAAGGCAAAGAAAGCGGTCGCTGTTGCGCTGCGAAATCGCTATCGCCGCGGTCTGCTAGACGAATCTTTACGTGATGAAGTTGTGCCGAAAAACATTTTAATGATTGGTCCTACAGGTGTGGGTAAAACCGAGATTGCACGCCGCTTAGCTAAGCTTGTCGGTGCACCTTTTATTAAGGTTGAGGCAACAAAATTTACGGAAGTTGGATATGTAGGACGCGATGTGGAATCAATGGTTCGTGATTTAGTGGAAACGTCAGTTCGACTTGTGAAAGAAGAAAAAATGAACGGCGTGCGTGATCGTGCAGAAGAAAATGCAAACAAGCGGATAGTGGAGCTTCTTGTTCCAAGCAAAAAGAAGCAGCAATCGTTTAAAAATCCGTTTGAAATGATTTTTTCAAACGGTACACAGTCAAGCGATGCGGATCCTGATCAAGATGAGGAAACGAATATTGCAACGAAGCGCAAGCAGATTGCTCATCAGCTTGCTCTAGGAGAGCTTGAAAATCATTATGTCACAATTGAAGTAGAAGAGCAACAGCCTTCTATGTTTGATATGTTACAAGGTTCGGGTATGGAACAAATGGGCATGAACATGCAGGATGCCTTAAGCAATTTTATGCCTAAAAAACAAAAAAAGCGCAAACTTACTGTTAAAGATGCACGAAAAGTATTAACAAATGAAGAAGCGCAAAAATTGATTGATATGGATGAAGTGACGCAAGAAGCTGTGAATCGTGCAGAACAATACGGAATTATTTTCATTGACGAAATTGATAAAATTGCTCAAAAAAGTGGTAATTCATCTTCCGCTGATGTTTCACGTGAAGGCGTGCAGCGAGATATTTTACCAATTGTAGAAGGATCAACGATTGTTACCAAATATGGTGCAGTCAAAACTGATCATGTTTTATTTGTAGCAGCTGGTGCTTTCCATGTATCAAAACCGTCGGATTTAATTCCAGAATTGCAAGGTCGATTCCCAATTCGCGTTGAATTAACGAAGCTAACCGTTGAAGATTTTATAAACATTTTAGTAGAGCCAGATAATGCGTTATTAAAGCAATATGCGGCATTATTGGAAACTGAAGGTATACAAATTGAATTTTCTGACGATGCTATACGTAAGATTGCAGAAATTGCATATCAGGTAAATCAAGATACAGACAATATTGGTGCAAGAAGGCTTCATACGATTTTAGAACGTTTGCTAGAGGATTTATCGTTTGAAGCACCAGAAGTAACATTAGAGAAAATTGTGATTACTCCGCAGTATGTGGAAGAAAAATTAGAAAAAATCGCTAAAAACAAAGATTTGAGTCAATTTATTTTATAGAACTGAAATCGCAGGAGGAAGAGTACTAATGGATTTATTAGGGAAAACTAGAAAGATTAATGCAATGCTACAAAAAGCAGCTGGTAAACCAGTAAACTTTAAAGAAATGGCTGAAACACTTTGCGAAGTGATCGAATCAAACGTATTCGTAGTAAGTCGTCGCGGTAAATTATTAGGAATCGCTGTTAAACAGCAAATTGAGAATGCGCGCATGAAAGATATGTTAGAAGCACGCCAGTTCCCAGAAGAATATACTCAAAGCCTATTTAACATTCAAGAAACATCTTCTAATTTAAACATTGAAAGTCAATATACAGCTTTCCCAGTTGAAAATAAAGACTTATTTGATGCAGGACTAACAACAATCGTTCCAATTATCGGAGGCGGAGAGCGTCTAGGTACGCTTGTACTATCTCGTTTAGACCGTCAGTTCGAAGACGATGATTTAATCCTTGCTGAATACGGTGCAACGGTAGTAGGTATGGAAATTCTTCGTGAAAAAGCAGAAGAGATTGAAGAAGAAGCGCGTAGCAAAGCTGTTGTACAAATGGCAATTAGCTCATTATCATACAGTGAGTTAGAAGCTATTGAGCACATCTTTGAAGAGTTAAATGGAAATGAAGGACTATTAGTCGCAAGTAAAATTGCTGACCGCGTTGGAATTACACGTTCAGTAATCGTAAATGCGCTACGTAAATTAGAAAGTGCTGGCGTTATTGAATCACGTTCGCTAGGAATGAAAGGAACTTACATTAAAGTTCTTAACAACAAATTCTTAGTAGAGCTTGAAAAATTAAAATCTAACTAAGTTTATGAACCAAAAAGCACACGGGCAAAGCCCGTGTGCTTTTTTTATATGCTCTCAGTATGAAAAGGTTCGCTCTGGGTTAAGACGATTCGTTCACTATTTTTATAAATCTTTAACAAACTTCATATAAAAATCTAAAAATTATATTATAGAATCTTTAAATAGTAAAAAGATACTAGTTGATTACAAATCGTTACTTTTATTACATATTGTTCAGGACTTATGGTATGTATTTTGATTTTAAATTAAAAAAATAGAGCTAAAGTACAGCATTGATGTTAAAATATGCTTGGAAATCGAATGAAAATTTTGGTTTATAGTCCAAAAGTTCTTAAAAAAGGATAGACATTGCATGAAGTTTTTCTTACAATAAGTTCTATGGTACTAAAGTCGAAATTTGTCTCATTTTTGAGAAAAATAGAATAGGTAAGCAGGTGTAAGAATTGAGTTTGTTTTCAACTACTTTTCAAACAATTGAAAATGGAATTAGCTACGCGTCACAAAAGCAGCAGACGATTGCACAAAATATCGCAAACGTTGATACTCCAAATTATAAATCGAAAACAGTATCGCGTACGAGTGAATTTCGAGATTTATTACATAACGAGTTAGAAGCATATCAGACTGATTCAAAACATATCCCATTTTCCGATTCATCCCAGCGAGTGATTACCCAGCAAGGAAACACTTCCTATCAAGCAAATGGAAACAATGTGGATATGGATAAAGAGATGGCGGATATGGCTGAAAATCAAATTTACTATGAGGCGCTAGTAGATCGTTTAAACGGAAAATTTAATTCTCTTCAAACAGTCATTAGAGGGGGGGAATAAGTTTGACAATTTTTCAAAATATGAATATTACATCTTCAGCTTTAACTGCCAATCGTTTAAGGATGGACGTTGTTTCATCTAACATGGCGAATGCTGAAACGACAAGAGGGACGTACGTTAATGGTGAGTGGCAGCCTTACAAAAGAAAAATGGTTGTCATGCAGTCTGATCGTTCGCCTTCTTTTTCGTCTCTCTTACACTCCGAAATCAATAAAAGTCAAAACAATGGTGTAAAAGTCACAGATATCGTAGAAGATAATACTCCTTTTAATTTAGTATATAATCCGACGCATCCCGATGCTAATGACCAAGGGTACGTGCAGATGCCGAACGTAGATCCCTTAAAGGAAATGACGGATTTAATTAGTGCTACTCGATCCTATGAAGCAAACGTGACGGTCTTTAATACAAACAAAAGTATATTAACAAAGGCGTTAGAAATTGGAAAATAAAGGAGCGATAAAATGATTAATGGTATCAGCAATCAAATAGCAATAGCAAAAACAGCCGCTTCGACTGGCACTGGACAAACAACTCAACAGTTTTCAACGTTTTTAAAAGACTCAATCAATGAGTTAAACAATGCTCAACGCGCTTCGGATATAGCGACTGAAAAGCTTGCTAAAGGAGAAAATGTCGAACTCCAAGATGTAATGATTACTGCTCAAAAAGCAAGTATTACGATGCAAACGGCTCTTGAAATACGAAATAAAGCTGTTGAAGCCTATCAGGAAATGATGAGAATGCAAATGTAATTGAGCGGTTATTAAAGAAAATGAAAATAGTAATAACCGGAGGAATACCATGAATGAAAGAATAGCTCTTTATCGAGATAAAATGAAAGTCTTTTGGAATAACCGCAAAAAAGGACAGAAAATAGCCCTTATCGCTGCTCCTCTTGCGGCTATTCTAGTCATTAGTTTAGCATCTGTTTTCTTAAACAAAGATAAATTTGTCCCTCTTTATAGCAATCTATCGGCTCAAGAAACAGGACAAATCAAAGCAGAGCTTGATGCTAGAAGCGTTCCTTCAGAAATCTCTGATAATGGAACAACCATTTCGGTGCCTGAACAAAGCGTTGACTCGCTAAAAGTTGATTTAGCTGCACAAGGAATTCCTGATAGCGGAAGTATCGACTATTCGTTTTTTGGAAAAAATGCGAGCTTTGGTATGACAGACAATGAATTTGATGTGTTAAAACTCGATGCGATGCAAACTGAATTGGCTAACTTAATGAAAAACATTCAAGGAGTCAACGATGCAAAAGTGATGATTACCCTTCCCAATGAAAGTGTATGGGCGAATGAAAAGCAGGGAGAAGCCTCTGCATCGATTGTGCTTAATACAAAGGCTGGTTATAAATTTGATGATCAGCAAATTAAATCTCTTTATCATTTAGTATCCAAAAGTGTGCCAAACCTTCCTACAGATAATATCGTCATTATGAACCAATATTTTGAGTACTTTGATTTAAAAGGAAATGAAACGGATTCAGCTTCTAGCTCATTTGCTTCGCAGAACGAAGCGAAAAAAGAAGTTGAGCGGGATATTCAGCGTCAAGTACAGCAAATGCTAGGAAGACTGGTCGGTCAAGACAAAGTAATGGTCTCTGTTACAGCAGATCTTGATTTTACACAGGAAAATCGCGAAGAAAAGCTAGTAGAGCCTGTTGATAAAGATAATATGCAAGGAATTGCCGTTAGCGCTGAAAAAATCAATGAAACATTTTCTGGTAAAAATGCTCAAGATGGAGGCGTTGCTGGAACAGGAGAAGAAGATACAACAAATTACTCATCTAGCACAGCAAGTGGAGACGGAGACTACGAAAAAAACGAAGAACGTATTAATTATGAAGTGAATCGAATTCATAAAGAAATCGTTGAAAGTCCATACAAAATTCAAGACCTTGGCATTCAAGTAATGATAGATCCCTCCAATGCAAAAGGGAAATCACAAGTGTCCGATACACTTGAGTCAGACGTTCAAAAAATGTTAGGTACAATTGTCCGTACTTCTATTTCAAAAGATGCAAATACGAAAGCTCTCTCGGATAACGCGGTCAGCGATAAGATTACCGTTTCCGTTCAGCCGTTTAATGGACAAGAAACAGCTGACAGCACAGCAAGTTCGATTCCATTGTGGATGTATATAATCGGAGGAGCACTGCTGCTTATTATTGTTGTTCTTATTGTGCTGTTGGTTAGGAAAAGGCGTCAAGACTTAGATGAAGACGAATATGATGAAGAGTATGATGAAACTTTTGAAGCATATGAAGCGGCACAAAAAGCCCCTGTTTTAAGTGCTGAACAGCAAACAAAAAGCAATCTTGAAACGTTAGCGAAGCAAGACCCGGAAGAGTTTGCAAAGCTGCTACGAACATGGATTAGTGAGGATTAGGAGGAAAGCTAATGGTAAAGGCTATGCAAAAAAATGAGTTAACTGGAAAGCAAAAAGCAGCAATTTTGTTGATTTCTCTCGGTCCGGATGTATCAGCTTCTATCTATAAACATCTCAGTGAAGATGAAATTGAGCAACTAACGCTTGAAATTTCTTCAGTGAGAAAGGTAGAGCCCTCCCTAAAAGAAGCTGTGCTTCATGAGTTTGAACAAATAACGCTTGCTCAAAACTACCTTGAAAAAGGAGGAGTAAGCTATGCGAAACAGGTGTTAGAAAAAGCACTTGGACCAGAGCAGGCTATGATGATTATCAATCGATTAACTTCATCTTTGCAAGTTCGTCCGTTTGACTTTGCCAGAAAAGCTGATCCTATGCAACTGTTAAATTTTATTCAGCATGAGCATCCTCAGACGATTGCCCTTATTTTATCTTACTTAGAACCGCCGCAGGCAGGACAAATCTTATCATCACTGCCTCAGGAAAGGCAAGCGGATATTGCAAGGCGGATTGCAACGATGGGAAGTACGTCTCCGGAAGTCATTAATGAAGTGGAGCAAATTTTAGAGAGAAAGCTTTCAGCTACCGTTACCCAAGACTATACTCAAACAGGTGGTTTAGAAGCAGTAGTTGAAGTATTAAATGGAGTGGACCGAGCGACTGAAAAAATTATTATTGATACGCTTGAAATTCAAGATCCGGCATTAGCAGAAGAAATCAAACAGCGAATGTTTGTATTTGAGGATATCGTAACGCTCGATAACCGTTCTATTCAGCGTGTGATACGAGATGTAGAAAATGATGATTTATTGTTGAGCTTAAAAGTAGCAAGTGAAGAAGTGAAATCTATTATTTTTAAAAATATGTCTAGCCGTATGGTGGAAACGTTTAAAGAAGAAATGGAATTTATGGGCCCTGTGCGTTTGAAAGATGTAGAGGAAGCCCAGTCACGTATCGTTGCTGCAATTAGACGTTTAGAAGATGCTGGTGAAATTGTACTAGCTCGAGGTGGAGGAGACGATATTATTGTCTAATATCATTAAATCAACTTATATGAACAAACTTTCAGACGAAAATGCTAAGCACATTCAAGTCATTCCATTTGGTTTTCCGATACAAGATGAGCCGACAGAAGAACATCTTCAGCAAGAAAATGCACAGCACGTTATTGAACAAGCGCATAGTGAAGCTGAAATGATAAAGGCCGAGGCAGACGCTTACCGCAAACAAGCTCAAAACGAAGTTGAACGTTTGAAAAAGCAGTGGGAAGAAGAGAAGGTGCTGCTGTTTCAACAAGAAAAAAAACGCGGCTATGAAGAAGGGTACGAAGAAGGGCTGCTTCAAGGGAAACAAGAGTACGAACATGTATTAGCCATGTCGCGAAACATTGTTGACGAAACAAAGAATCAGTACTACGAATATATAAATCAATCTGAAGAAGTCATTTTTGAATTAGGTTTCACCCTAGCAGAAACGCTTTTAAATGAGCAGCTTCAAAGAGATGAATCATTTTTATCACTTGTTGCAAGGTCTTTAAAAGAAGTTAGAGAACATAAAGAAATCCAGCTTTTTGTTTCTCCCAAAAAATATGCATATGTATGTGAACATAAACGAGAACTGTTCGATTTATTAAACGGAGAAACCGGGCTGTTTATTTATGCAGATGAAAATCTTCAGGAAATGGATTGTGTCATCGATTCCTCTTATGGGCGTCTTGTTGCTTCTTTTGATAGTCAGTTAATGGAAATGAAGAAAAAATTAAAAGAACGTTTGTTAGAGGGGAGTAAACATGAAAGTCGCACAACTCATTCATGAAATCCCGCGCACATCTTCTTTTAAACGGTACGGGAAAGTCAGCCGAGTAGTAGGAATGATGATTGAATCTAAAGGACCTAGAACGTCAATAGGAGATGTTTGTTTTATTCATCTCAGTGAACGAGGAGATAAAATTCGTGCAGAAGTTGTTGGTTTTAACGGTGAGCACGTCGTTTTAATGCCTTATACGTCTGTTCGATATATCGGACCTGGCTGCCTAGTGGAAACAACAGAAAAACCTCTGCAGGTAAGCGTGGGGAAAGAGTTAATAGGTCAAGTGCTTGATTCGTTAGGCAACCCTTTAGATGGGTCTGAACTTTCTCATTATTTGCCTTTTGTTTTAACCGATCAAGACCCCCCTAATCCTTTAGAGCGCCCGCCTATTGAACAGCCTATTGAAGTAGGTGTACGGACGATTGATAGTTTGTTAACCGTAGGCCGAGGGCAGCGCATAGGTATTTTTGCAGGAAGCGGTGTTGGGAAAAGTACGCTGCTCGGGATGATTGCTCGTAATACAAAAGCAGATATCAATGTCATTGCCCTTGTAGGCGAGCGAGGAAGAGAAGTTAGAGAATTTATTGAACGAGATCTTGGAGAGGAAGGGTTAAAGCGCTCCGTTGTAGTAGTTGCTACCTCGGATCAGCCTGCTCTACTTCGAATGAAAGCAGCATATACAGCTACTTCTATTGCTGAATACTTTCGAGATGAGGGGCTGAGCGTCATGATGATGATGGATTCTGTTACCCGTGTAGCAATGGCTCAGAGAGAAATTGGATTAGCCGTAGGTGAACCTCCGACTACCAAAGGTTATACACCATCTGTTTTTGCTAGCTTGCCAAGGCTGCTTGAACGTACAGGGACTAATCAACATGGATCTATTACCGCTTTTTACACTGTATTAGTAGACGGTGATGATATGAACGAACCTATTTCGGATACGGTGCGAGGCATTATAGACGGACATATTGTACTAGACAGGGAGCTTGCCAATAAAGGTCAATATCCGGCCATCAATGTCTTAAAAAGCGTTAGTCGCGTGATGAACCATATCGTAAGTGAACGGCATAAAGAAGCAGCTGAAAAACTGCGTTCATTAATGGCTATCTACGCTAATTCTGAAGACTTAATTAACATAGGTGCCTACAAAAGAGGATCTTCTGCTTACATTGATGAGGCAATCCACTATCATCCTGTCATTGAGGCGTTTTTAAAGCAAAAAACGAACGAACATCCATCGTTTGAAACAAGTGTAACAAAGCTCTGTGAACTGTTTGTGAAAGGTGAGTAAATATGGCATATGAATTTAGGTTATCTAAAATAATGGCAATTAAGTCAAATGAAAAAGATGAACTGCTATCTCAATATAATCAGTCCTTACAGCAGTTTGAAACAGCGGGTGAAAAGCTTTATAAAAAGTTAAAAGAAAAAGAAACGCTGATTGAACAGCATACGGGCAAAATGAAGCAGGGGCTTTCTATTTTAGAAATTACATCATTTCAGCAGTTTTTAACAAGTGCCGAACGAGTGATTGAAAGGCTGCAACAAGAGGTCATGTTTGCCAGACAGCAAATGAACTTAAAGAAACTGAAGCTAGAAGAAAAGAATATAGAAGTAAAGAAGTATGAAAAATTAAAAAAGAAAGACTACGATTCTTATATAACAGCGGAAAAACAATTAGAAGCGAAGCAAATGGATGAGCTGTCTTTACAGCAGTACATGCTGCATAGAAATTAGGTGAAAAACATGGCTAAACGAAAAGAATTAAGAGAAGAGTACGAAGAAGAAAACTATGAAGATGGGAAATCTTACAGTAAAAGCCAGGTGTTTTTATTTTTAATCTTTATTCCAGCGGTGTTCCTCATCTTGGCAGCTTACATTGTCCTGACACTTTTAGGCGTCAATATAAATGATAAGGTTTCTGCTGTTACACACGCCATTCCATTTGTATCAAGTGAGCAGTCACAAAAAAATGAAAATATTCAAAAAAGCAATGAAGAAATACAAAAGCAGGTTGAGAGCCTTCAAAAGAAGCTGAGCACGAAAGAAAAGCAAATTTCAGCCTATGAGAAAACGATCAGTACAAAAGATCGTCAAATGGATGAACTAAAAATTGAAATGCGTGATATGGAAGAAAAAGCCGATGACGAAGCGAAAAAACAAAAGAACAATCAGCTGGCGAAAAAAGATGTCATTGCTACCTATGAAAACATGTCTCCTAAAAATGCAGCGCTCATTTTTGCCGAATTAAAAGAAGACAAAGCGGTCGCGATGCTTAAGCAGTTCAAAGCAAGTACAAGAACGGCAATCTTAGAAAAAATGGATCCGAAAGTAGCTGCACGCTATACGACATTGTTAACAGATCAGATTGATGAATAAAAGCAGAGGTGAAAACAGTGGAAATTTCACTACGTCCAGCAGCTGCATCAAAGGTAAACTGCGATGAAAAAGCGGCTGTTATTCAGACTCAGGGTTTTTTTGAAGAAATCGTTCAACAGCTTCAGCAGCTAAATGCGCAACCTTTAGCGAGCCGGGAGAAATCATTGAATGAACAAGCGATAAATCAAGACGTCTTTAACGCGGTCGGGTTAATTGCGATTCAGTTAAGCGAAGCAGAATATGAAGGAGATGAACCGTCTGTCTTATACGAACATCTAGCCGAAATGATCAGTAGTATTCCAAGTAGTCTAGATTTGGAACAGCCGCTTCTAAAGCTGCAGCACGTGTTAACAGAAATGCAGCAGGAACCTGTTTCATCTAAAACAGACAGTCAAGAACAATATTTGTCTTCTATTTCTAGCTTGTTGACTATATGCAAAAACACGTCGTCTGCGTTTCAAACAGAGTTTGCTCAGCTGATGGAAGAACTACAAAAACCGCAGCTACAGTCAGTGAAGCTTTCAGATTCGCAGCTTCAAGGCTTGGAGAAAGCTGCTGTTGAAAAAATAGAGAAAATTCATAAACAACCACGTGTATTAACCGATACCTTACATGAAAAGCGCTCAGCTGGTTTTTTCGCCGTTGTTCATTCAACTTCAAAAAATTCTCTAAAAGATATGAGCGCTGTTCGTAAAGAAGAAAAAGGGCCGCTATTTAATCAGCTTCCATGGAAAAAAGATGTGGTTTTAGGTAACCCAAGTATAGATAGTGAAAGTTCTTTCACTGCTAAAACAGCCGGGTTGACGTTAAAAAATAACCCATCAGCTTTTGGAGCTGGAGAAATGCTTAAGATCCAAGAGTTTTCTATTGATCTAGGGCAAGCAAACTCTGATCATCAACAGTCTGACGATCTGGTAAATGAGCTGCAAAAGGTATGGAGTAAAGCTTCGATCAGTACTGAAGAAGGAGCAGCCAAGCTTTCCATTAAGCTGTTTCCAAAGCAGCTAGGTACGATTTCGATTGAAGTGCTTCAACAAGACAATGAAAAAATTGCGCAGGTTGTGGTAACGTCAGCGAAAACAAAAAAGCTTTTAGACGCCAGCCTTTTCAGCTTACGACAAGCTCTTGCGTCTCAACGCGTAGCGGTTGATCAAGTGGATGCGGCGGGCGTTCAAGCAGCTCCAGAAAGTTCTGTAACAGAGATGAATGCTTTTGGTAAAGAAGAAAAAGAGCCGCAGTTTTCTATTGATTTAAGCCAAGCAAAATCAGACTATCAGCAGTCTAGGGATTTGGTAAATAATCTGGAAAAAATATGGAGTGAAGCTTCCATCAGTATTGAAGAAGGAGCAGCCAAGCTTTCCATTAAGCTGTTTCCAAAGCAGCTAGGTACGATTTCAATTAAAGTGTTTCAACAAGACAATGAAACGGTTGCACAAGTAGCTGTATCGTCAGTGGAAACAAAAGAGCTGTTAAATGCCAACCTTTTCAGTTTACGGCAAGCTCTCGCTTCTCAGCATGTATCGGTTGAACAAGTGGATGCGGCGGACGTTCAAGCAGCTCCAGAAAGCTCTGTAACAGAGATGAATGCTTTTGGTAAAGAAGAAAAAAGGCCGCAGTTTTCTATTGATTTAGGGAAAGCGAAATCAGATTATGAACAGTCTAGCGATCTGGTAAACAAGCTAGAGAAAATATGGAGTAAAGCTTCGAGTGGTTCTGAAGAGGGAGTATCCAAGCTTTCCATTCAGCTATTTCCAAAGAAGCTAGAGACAATATCAATTGAAGTGCTTCAACAAGACGATGAAACGATTGCGCAGGTTGTGGTAATGTCAGCGAAAACAAAAGAGCTGTTAGATGCCAATCTTTTCAGATTACGGCAAGCTCTCGGGTCTCAGCATGTATCGGTTGAACAAGGGGATGTGGACGCTGTTCATACAGATTCAGAAAGTTCTGTGAAAAATATGACTGCTTTTCCTAAAGAAGAAAAAGTACCGTTTTTTAATCAGCTTCCATGGAAAAAAGATGTGGTTGTACCCAGCGGAAGTATAGATACCAATAGCTTTTCGAAAAATAGCGAAAGTTCGGCAGGTACACACACAACCGGGGCGCCAGTAGAGAATCAGCCATCATCCTTTGGAAGTGGAGAAATGCCTAAGCTTCAGCAGTTCTCTATTTATCTAGGGCAAGCAAAATCTGACTATCAGCAGTCTAGCAATTTGGTAAACGAGCTTGAGAAAGTATGGAGTAAAGCTTCGTTTAGTGCCGAAGAGGGAACATCCAAGCTTCTCATTAAGTTATTTCCTAAACAGCTAGGTGCGATTTCAATTGAAATGCTTCAGAAAGACAGCGAAACGGTTGCGCGAATTGTCGTATCGTCAGTAAAAACAAAAGAGTTATTGGACTCCAATCTTTCAACTTTGCGGCACGGTCTCGCGTCTCAGCATGTATCAATTGATAAAATCGATGTGCTACTGTCAGAACAAGCGATGTCGTATAACAATGAAAACGACCAGCAAAAAGAAAGACAAGAAAAAGAAGCGTTTAAAAAAGAAGAAGAAGATCAAGATTCACAACAATTGGAAGAATCGGCTTCCTTTCTATCTTCTTTTGAATCAGCGCTCATTAACTACAACGTATAGGTGATAACAATGACAAATGAAATTACGTCTGACTTGTATTTAAGCAATAGGGACACACAAGTGAAGCAAACGGGAAACAGCTCGCTTGGCAAAGATGACTTTTTGAAGCTTTTGATTGCTCAGCTTCAAAATCAAGATCCAATGAATCCAATGGAAGACAAAGACTTTATTGCTCAAATGGCTCAGTTTTCATCCCTTGAACAAATGACAAATATGAGCACATCGCTCAATACGTTTGTAACGCAGTCTCAGGCTTCTCCTATTTTAAAAGGAAGCGAATTAATTGGTAAAACCGCTGCATGGTTAGATGAAGAAGGAAATAAAAAGCAAGGAGTCATTTCAACAGCATCCGTCAAAAACAATGAGATATCGTTTACGATCAACGATGAAAATCATACGGTACTTTCGCTAAACGATATCTTAGAAGTAAGCAGTTAACCAACCAAATTTAAGGAGTGATTTTATGTTACGTTCGATGTATTCAGGAATCAGCGGCATGAAAAATTTTCAAACTAAATTAGATGTCCTAGGAAATAACATTGCCAATGTTAATACATACGGCTATAAAAAAGGACGTACAACGTTTCAAGATTTAGTAAGTCAGCAAGTAGCAGGAGCAACAGGGCCGGCTGGGAACCGTGGAGGTGTTAACGCTAAACAAGTGGGATTAGGTTCGCAAATTGGCACAATTGATACAGTTCAAACGGCAGGAAGCATTCAGTCAACAGGACGCCCTCTAGATTTAGCTATTTCTGGAGACGGCTATTTTGTTGTAAATGATGGAACATCAGACTATTACACAAGAGCGGGGAACTTCTATTTAGATAAAGATGGTTATCTAGTGACAGGTGATGGATTATTTGTACAGGCTACTAATGGAAAAATTAGGATTGATCCAACTACTGCTAAAAGCTACAGCATTGGAGCAAATGGAACTGTTAATATTGTTGGTCTAAACGGAACTATGCTTCCGAATCCTCAGACTATCAAGCTTGCAAAGTTCGCTAATAATGAAGGGCTTCAAAAAGCAGGAGGAAATTTGTTCGCTAATACTCCAAATGCTGGGCTGGTTACAACTCCTGCAAACATTACTCCTGGAAACAGCGGTACAGGAACTTTAATTTCAAGCGCCCTTGAAATGTCCAACGTTGATTTATCCGAGGAATTCACGGACATGATTGTTGCACAGCGCGGATTTCAAGCGAATACAAGAATTATCACAACATCCGATGAAATACTGCAAGAATTAGTGAATCTAAAACGATAGGCGGGAGGAAGGAGTAGGTATTACTCCGGTTGATTATGATCACTTTAACGAGGCTAAACGGCAAAATATTTACGTTAAATGCTCTTTACATCGAGCAGGTTGAGGCATTTCCCGATACAACTATTACGCTAACAAATAACAAAAAGCTAGTGGTAAAGGATTCAGTTGAAGAAGTGAATGAGAAAGTGACGAGTTATTATCAGCGAATTAACGTATTAGGACTGCAGCAAACGACGGAGGAATAAAGTGTGTTCAAAAATAAGCTAATTAGTAAGATGATTATTATCCTGCTTTCTCTTACTTTAATAGGAAGCATTGCGGTTATTGTGACGTTAAAGTATACGGAGCAGGCAGGTACTGAAAAAGGTCCATCTATCGACGATGTGATTAAAGCTTCTGCAGATGTAACGGATATTAAAACCAATTTAAAAAGCAATAACTACATCAGCATCTCCTTTAAAATTCAAATGGATAGTAAAAAAGCGGCAGCAGAGCTTCAAAAAAGAGACTTTCAAGTAAGAGACATTATTATCAAACGGCTCTCCGATATGAGTGCTCAAGATTTTGAAGGAACGCAAGGGCTCAGTACGTTAGAAACAGATATTGCAAAGCAAATTGATCAATTAATGGAAAACGGACATGTTGTTAAAATTTATACAACGTCTAAAGTGTTGCAGTAAAGAAAAAGGGAGGGAAGCTAGTGGCTGGGGATGTATTATCACAAAATGAAATTGATGCCCTATTATCCGCGTTATCAACCGGAGAGATGGATGCGGATGAGTTAAAAAAGGAAAATAAAAAACAGCGTATTCGTACATATGATTTTAAACGCGCCCTGCGTTTTTCGAAAGATCAGATTCGCAGTTTGACGCGAATTCATGAAAATTATGCGCGCATGTTAATTAACGTCTTTTCGGCGCAGCTTCGTAACGTTGTACAAGTGTCCGTTGTATCAGTGGATCAAATTCCGTATGAGGAGTTCATTCGCTCTGTTCCGAAAGTAACCATCTTAAACGTGATAGCCGTCCCTCCTTTAGAAGGGCATATCATTATGGAAGTCAATCCGAACATTGCCTATGCGATGCTTGACCGCTTGCTCGGGGGACAAGGCGAGAGCGGTGGGAAAATTAGTAACTTAACGGAGATTGAAACGAGCTTGGTTCGAAACTTGTTAGAGAAAACGTTAGACAGTATGAGAGAAGCTTGGAGTTCTATTGCGGAAATTGAACCTGAAACATCAGAGTTTGAAGTGAATCCTCAGTTTTTGCAGGTAATTTCACCAAATGAAATTGTCATCGTCATTTCATTAAACGTACAAATTGGAGATGAAACGGGCATGATCAATCTATGTATTCCGCACGTGACGCTTGAGCCGATTGTGTCCAAACTGTCCGTTCATTACTGGATGCAATCTTCGAAAAAAGAACCTAACGTACAAGAGGTTGAGCAGCTAAAGGAACAAATCAATGATGCGGAATTGCAGGTTGTAGCCGAGCTAGGAAAAGCGGATATTTCCATTGAAGATTTCCTAGCATTAGATGAGGGAGATGTTATTCGACTGCAAACAAGCGTTCATAATCCGTTAACTATTTACGTCGGAGAACAACCTAAATTTATTGCACAGCCTGGAAAAGTCAGTCGGAAAGTCGCTGTGCAAATTCTAGATGATGTTAAGAGGAGGAACGAAAGGAATGAACGATGACATGCTTTCGCAAGATGAAATTGATGCGTTGTTAAAAGGAACTTCTTCACTTGACGAGTTTTCAGAGCCGAATAAGTCAAGTCAAGTAGACGATTACTTTACGGAAATGGAAAAAGACGCGCTTGGCGAAATTGGAAATATTTCGTTTGGCAGTTCAGCAACAGCGCTGTCGGCTTTATTGAATCAAAAAGTCGATATTACCACACCGTTTGTATCGCTCGTGTATAAAGAAGAGCTGACGGATGAATTTCCAAATCCTCATGTCGCTGTGCAAGTTCAGTACACAGAAGGCTTTTCTGGTACGAATTTGTTAGTTATTAAACATGAAGATGCAGCTGTTATTTCAGATTTGATGCTTGGTGGAACGGGAGAGAATCCGACGGAAATCATGGATGAAATTAAGCTGAGTGCAGTGCAGGAAGCGATGAATCAAATGATGGGTTCTGCAGCGACGTCTATGTCTACGGTATTTCAAAAGAAAATTGATATCTCTCCGCCGAGCTTAGATATTTTAAATATTCAAAAAGGGGAAGGCACAGAGCTGATTCCCCAAGATGACGTCTTTGTAAAAGTCTCTTTTAATTTGAAGGTAGGCACATTAATCGATTCGAATATTATGCAGCTGTTATCGATATCTTTTGCCAAAAGTTTGGTGGAAGAGCTCTTAGTTCCAAGCGCAGAAGGTACCGCAGCTTCTATTGAAAAAGAATCAGACCTTAACGAAAAGCAAACAGAACCGCCGGCAGCTGAATACATACAGCATGAAGAAACACAGCAGGCAGAACCTGTTCGTGTACCAGTTGATGTTCAGCCCGCATCGTTTTCAGAGTTCGAGCACGTGTCTTCTCCTCAAGGGGATTCGCGAAATTTAGACATGCTGCTTGATATCCCGCTTCAAGTTACCGTGGAGCTTGGAAGGACTAAGCGAACGGTTCAAGAGATTTTAGCATTATCTTCTGGTGCAATCATTGAACTTGATAAACTAGCAGGCGAACCGGTAGATATCTTGATTAATAGCAAATTAATTGCAAAAGGTGAAGTGGTCGTCATTGACGAGAATTTTGGCGTTCGCGTAACTGATATTATTAGTCAAAGAGACCGTATTAACAAACTAAAGTAATGATTTTTAGGAGGAGTAGAGATGGGAAACCGAATTTTAATTGTAGATGATGCTGCATTCATGCGCATGATGATTAAAGATATTTTAACGAAAAATGGATATGAAGTAGTAGCGGAAGCGGCAGATGGCCAGCAGGCTGTGGAGTTATTTAAAGAGCATGCACCAGATCTTGTCACAATGGATATTACGATGCCTGAAATGGATGGAATTACGGCCTTAAAAGAAATTAAAAACATAAAAAGTGATGCCAAGGTGATCATGTGTTCAGCGATGGGACAGCAGGCAATGGTGATTGATGCCATTCAAGCAGGGGCAAAAGATTTTATCGTTAAGCCGTTTCAAGCAGATCGTGTATTAGAGGCAATTTCAAAAGCAATTGGATAAACAACAGATTGGCGGGACTTTCCCGCTAATCTTACACTATGTTGAAGTAAGAGGTGGCAGACATTGCTGCGAAAGTTCGTAATTGTTGCGCTGTTAATAAGCGTATTAGCAGGATCAAATCAAATCGTCTATGCAGAAAGTGGATCTGCATCGGTAAAAGAATGTTTGGAGAAAACGGAGAAGTGTTCAGAGAGTGAGAGTACTGATTCAAAAGAAAAAACTGAACTCCAGGCGACGCCTGCGCTTTCAGCTGGAGATATCGTGAAGATGATATTCGCGTTTTTACTTGTAATTGGGCTGCTTTTTGCGCTCTTAAAATTTGTAAATAAAAAAGGAAGGCTGCTACAAAAAAATAAAGTCGTACAAAACTTGGGTGGTACAAATGTTGGAAGCAGCAAGTCTGTACAAGTAGTCAAAGTTGGAAATCAGCTTTTTGTTATTGGAGTCGGTGAAAATGTGCAGCTTCTTTCAGAAATTACAGGGCAAGAGAAACAGCAGCTGCTTACGCAGTATGAGGAACAACAGAAAAACGAGGGCGAATATAAAGTCGTACTACCGTCTTTTTTAGAAAAATTCACTTCTAAAAAAGAAGAGAAATCTAGTCATTCTTTTCAGCAGCTTTTTCAGCGAGAAATGAATGAAATGAAAATAAAAAGACAAAACGCACTGAAAGAGTTAGAAAGGAACAAAAAGAACGATGAATGAAGTGATGAATCTCTTTAACTCGAGCAGTCCTACAAATATTTCAACTTCTGTCCAGCTTTTGTTGCTGCTGACGGTGTTTTCAGTAGCTCCTGGAATTTTAATCATGATGACCTGCTTTACACGAATTGTCATTGTGCTTTCATTTGTACGTACGTCGCTTGGGACACAGCAAATGCCTCCTAATCAAGTATTAGTTGGTTTATCGCTGTTTTTAACATTTTTTATTATGGCACCAACTTTTTCTCAGGTAAATGAACAGGCGCTTCAGCCGCTTTTAAAAGAAAAAATCACGTTGAATCAAGCCTATAAAAAAGCAGCTGAACCAATGAAAGAATTTATGAGTGCTCATACAAGACAAAAAGATTTAGCTCTTTTTTTAGAATATGCGGATATAGATAAACCATCCTCTGTTCAAGATATTCCCTTAACTGCGCTCGTTCCAGCTTATGCGATCAGTGAGCTAAAGACGGCATTTCAAATTGGATTTATGATTTTTATTCCTTTTCTCATTATCGATATGATTATAGCAAGCGTGCTGATGTCTATGGGAATGATGATGCTTCCTCCCGTTATGATTTCGCTCCCATTTAAAATTTTACTATTTGTACTGGTTGACGGCTGGAATTTAGTTGTTAAATCATTATTAATAAGTTTTCAATAGGTGATAGACAATGAATGGAGAATTTGTCATTTCGTTAGCAGAAAAAGGCGTGTATACGATTTTAATTGTATCTGGTCCTCTATTACTGCTGGCCCTTGTAGTTGGGCTCATTATTAGTATTTTTCAAGCAACTACCCAAATTCAAGAGCAAACTCTTGCTTTTGTTCCTAAGATTGTAGCGGTCTTAGTAGGGATTGTATTTTTTGGTCCGTGGATGTTATCGAAAATGATTTCATTTACATATGAAATTTTTGCAAATCTGTATCGGTACGTAGGATAGCTATGAGTCAGTTGATCTTATCCTATCCCGCGTTTTTACTAGTACTAGTGCGGGTAACGTCTTTTTTCATCACTGTTCCGCTATTTTCATACAAAACGATTCCCGCAGTTCATAAGGTAGGTTTGTCTGCCTCGCTATCCGTCATTATTGCGACAACGATTGATTTACCCGTCGTTTCGTTAGATGCACAGTTTGTACTTTTAGTAGTAAAAGAATGTGCTGTTGGGTTGTTTATTGGTTTGACTGCGTATGTATTTATTATGGCTATTCAAATCGCCGGAGGTCTCATCGATTTTCAAATTGGGTTTGCCATTGCCAATGTAATAGACCCGCAGACAGGGGCGCAAAGTCCGATACTAGGTCAATATTTATATGTATTTGCTCTTCTATTTTTATTATCGACCAATGGGCATCATTTATTAATAGATGGCATTTATAATAGTTATTTAATTATTCCGTTAGACAAAGTAGCTTTCCCTGTGGGAAGCCAAGCATTTGCTACACACATCATAACTGTTTTTTCATCGATGTTTTTAGTAGCCGTTCAAATGTCTTTGCCTTTGGTTGGTTCATTATTTTTAGTCGATATCGCGCTTGGCATCGTCGCGAGAACGGTTCCGCAGTTAAATATTTTCGTAGTTGGATTTCCGGTGAAAATCATCGTTGCTTTTATTTTACTAATTGTAGTGATGGGGAGCATGTTTTATATGATGCAAATCATATTTGAACAAATGATAGAAGCGATGCGCGCGATGATCCGCATATTAGGAGGGGTGTAGCTTTGTTTTTAGTAAAAGTTGATTTGCAATTTTTTGCAGGAGAAAAAACGGAAAAAGCTACACCTAAAAAAAAGCAGGACTCTCGAAAAAAAGGACAGGTAGCTAAAAGTCAAGACGTTACCACTGCGCTCATTCTTTTAATGGTTTTTCTTTATTTTTTGTTTGGAGCCAAACAATTTTTACAGCAAATGATGAAGCTGTTAAGAGAAGCTTTTCAAACGTATATGCTTGAGGAAGTGACGGCAGAGCGCGTATTTGCGATGTTTAAGCATCTTCTTCCTTCAATTGCTCTTGCAGCGGGTCCTGTCATGCTCGCAGCTTTTGTTGCTGCGCTCGGAGCGAATTATATGCAGGTTGGCATTCTTTTTTCCACGGAGTCCCTTCAGCCTAAGTTAGAAAAGATTAACCCTATTAGCGGAGCCAAACGAATTTTTGCCATGAGAGCGCTGGTAGAACTAATCAAGTCAACGCTGAAAATTATGTGTA
Organism: Priestia sp. FSL R5-0597; assembly: GCF_038006305.1. Taxonomy (NCBI): domain Bacteria; kingdom Bacillati; phylum Bacillota; class Bacilli; order Caryophanales; family Bacillaceae; genus Priestia; species Priestia sp. FSL R5-0597. Next base: position 3,989,870 of record NZ_JBBOUZ010000001.1, on the reverse strand, counting down.
TCGGAGCCGTCACGTTTTTTATCTTATGGATTCACATAGAAGATGTATTAAATTTATCTCAAAAAAGTATAGGGGACTCGCTGGTTGTTCTGTCTAAGCTTGTTTTTCAAATGGGACTTGCAGCTTCGCTTATGCTTTTATTTTTATCGCTGCTTGATTATTTGTACCAAAAGTTTGATTTCGAGAAAAATATTCGAATGTCAAAGCAAGATATCAAAGATGAGCATAAAAACATTGAAGGAGATCCTCTAATCAAATCAAAAATAAAGCAAAAGCAGCGTGAAATGGCAATGTCTCGCATGATGCAAGAAGTTCCAAAAGCAGATGTCGTCATTACAAACCCTACTCATTATGCCATTGCTTTAAAATATGATGAAGAAAAAATGGATGCTCCCTATGTTGTAGCCAGCGGCGTAGATTTTATTGCTCAAAAGATCAAAGGAATTGCCAAAAGTCATGAAATTATCATGGTAGAGAACCGCCCGCTGGCAAGAGCGCTTTTTGATCAAACCAAAGTAGGGGATGCGGTTCCAGAAGAGTTTTTTAAAGCGGTGGCTGAAATATTAGCTTACGTATACCGCATTCAAAATAAAATGTAACGTTACGCTATTGTAAGGAGAGAAAAATTAATGTCTGCAAGAGAACTGCCAGTTGTTATAGGTGTTGTACTCATTATCGTTATGCTTGTTATTCCGTTGCCTTCATGGTTATTAAGTATTTTAATCATGATTAACATTTCTCTTGCGCTGCTTGTACTGCTCGTTTCCATGAACATGAAAGAACCTTTAGAGCTATCGGTGTTTCCGTCTTTGCTGCTGGTTCTTACGCTGTTTCGATTAGGTTTGAACGTATCGACAACCCGTTCAATTTTAGGAACAGGAGAAGCAGGCGGAGTAGTGGAAACATTTGGCCACTTCGTGATTGGTGGAAATCCGTTAGTGGGGTTTGTTGTCTTTATTATTTTAATTATCATTCAGTTTCTCGTTATTACAAAAGGAGCGGAGCGTGTTTCTGAAGTAGCCGCACGTTTTACCTTGGATGCGATGCCAGGGAAACAAATGAGCATTGATGCAGATTTAAATGCAGGTATGATTTCAGAAAAACAAGCAATTGACCGCCGTGAAAAAATTCAGCGCGAAGCAGATTTTTACGGAGCAATGGATGGAGCTAGTAAATTTGTCAAAGGTGATGCCATTGCAGGGATTGTCATTACCCTTATTAACATCTTGTTTGGAATTATTATCGGCATGCTGCAAATGGGAATGTCCATCACTGAAGCATCCCAAACGTTTACTTTGTTAACAGTAGGCGATGGATTAGTGAGTCAAATTCCAGCCCTCATGATTTCAACAGCGACGGGAATTATCGTCACGAGAGCTGCTTCAACAGGCAATTTGAGCGAAGATATTACACGGCAGCTGTTTGCTTTTCCCGTTATGCTTTATGTAACTGGAGGAACAATTGCCGCTCTTGGTTTAATCACGCCAATTAATGATGTCATTACAATGCCTATTGCTATTTTATTAGGTGTGGGAGGCTATTATTTGTCTCAGGCTAAAAATCAGGCGGTTCGTGAAGAAATGGCCCCTACTGAAGAAGAGCTAGAAGACAATGAAATGAAAAGTCCAGAGAGTGTTGTCAATCTATTAAGCGTTGATCCGATTGAATTTGAATTTGGGTATGCATTAATTCCGCTTGCTGATACGAATCAAGGAGGCGATTTACTCGATCGAATTGTTATGATTAGGCGCCAGCTGGCACTTGAGCTAGGATTAGTCATTCCAGTTGTTCGTATCAGAGATAACATTCAGCTTCAGCCCAACGAATACTGTCTTAAAATAAAGGGCAATGAAGTGGCGAAAGGGGAGCTGCTGCTCGATCACTACTTAGCAATCAGTCCCGGAATGGATGATGAGTTGATTGAAGGAATTGATACGTTAGAACCAGCTTTTAAAATGCCTGCGAAATGGATTAGCGAGTCGGTGAAGGAGCAGGCTGAGATGTTTGGGTATACCGTTGTGGACCCACCGTCGGTTGTGTCTACGCACATAACAGAAGTTATAAAATCGTATGCGCATGAGCTGATTGGAAGGCAGGAGACAAAGCAACTAATTGATCACACAAAAGAAACGTATCCTATTTTAATTGAGGAAGTAACGCCTAATCCGCTTTCCGTTGGAGACATTCAAAGGGTACTGGCAAAACTTTTAAAAGAGAGCGTCTCAATTCGAAATTTACCCATTATTTTTGAGGTGCTGGCCGACTACGGAAAAATGACGTCAGACACCGATTTGTTAACTGAATATGTCAGGCAAGGACTTGCAAGGCAAATTACCAGTCAATATACGGTCCAAGAAGGTCTGCTTCGAGTTCTTACCCTTTCAGGAAAAGTTGAAAAAACGATGGCGGAAGCTGTTCAACAAACGGAGCATGGGAACTATTTATCACTAGACCCTAACGTTTCACAAGCTATTGTGGAAAGTATAGCTAAGCAAATAGAAACACTTTCTTTTCAAGAACAGTCTTCAATTGTGTTATGTTCTCCTGCAGTGAGGATGTACGTGCGTCAAATCACTGAGCGGTATTTTCCTCATATGGCGGTTTTATCATATAACGAGTTAGAAGCAAATGTTGAAGTTCAAAGTGTTGGAGTGGTGGATATCTGATGAAAGTAAAAAAATATGTAGTAGAATCTATGCCGCAAGCTATGAAAGCCATTCGTTCAGATTTAGGTGAGGAAGCGGTTATTTTACATTCGAAACAAATTCGAACAGGAGGTTTTCTTGGCTTATTTACTAAGGCGAAAATAGAAGTATTGGCAGCTGTCGATCCCGTAGAAAAGCTGAGCGTAAAGAAGAACTCAGCGCCGCCAGAACCCAGTATGGAAGATAATCAATCTTTTATGAAGCAGCAGCTCAGTGAGTTAAATACTCTTGTCTCACAAATGAGTCAAATGCCAAAGGTTTCTTCAGGTTCATATCCAAAAGTAGTGGAAGATGTGCTTGCTTATTTGCGTTTGCAAGAAATAGACGAAGCTATTTTAGAAAACTTGGAGGCTCCTATGCTAGAGTACTACTACTTACATCGCCGCCCTAACTCAAACCAACTCATGAAGTGGACGAAAAACTGGTTTACCAATCAGTTTAAAGCAAGTGAATGGAGCGGTCCTTTCAAAAAATATGTAAGTGTAGTAGGGCCAACAGGTGTCGGTAAAACAACCACTCTTGCTAAATTGGCTGCAAAGTGTGTCCTAGAACAAAATCAAAAAATAGCATTTATCACAACGGACACCTATAGAATTTCAGCGATTGAGCAGCTCAAGACGTACGCTTCGATCTTAAATGCGCCTTTAACGATTTGCTATAACGGAGAAGATTTTAAAAAAGCTTTGCTGGAAACAAAAGCATACGATGTGATTTTTATTGACACAGCAGGCCGTAACTTTTTAGAACCGCAATATGTAAATGATTTAAAGAAAATTATTACGTTTCAAGAAGATTTGCAAACGTTTCTTGTTCTAGCACTAACGTCAAAAGCATCAGATATGAAAGCTATATATGAACGTTTTGCTAGTCTCCCTGTTGATCAACTGATTTTTACGAAGCGAGATGAAACAACTCACAAAGGCTCGCTTTTAAATATGTTGTATCGTTACGGCCAACGAGCTGCTTTTACAACAAACGGGCAGGATGTACCAGAAGATGTTTCGTCATTTAAAATAGAAGAGTTTATCGACGATGTGTTTGGAGATTGGAAAGATGAATGATCAAGCAGCAGTTTTAAGAGAAAAAGTGTTAAAGAAACATCAAAACTCTTTAAGGAATTGTAAAACGATAGCCGTGTTAAGCGGAAAAGGAGGAGTTGGAAAGTCGAATCTATCATTAAACTTATCTCTTGCGCTAACGAAGCAAAAGCAAAGAGTTCTTCTTTTTGACATGGATATAGGGATGGGAAATATTGATATTTTGATTGGACAAACTGCTTCCTATACGATGGTTGATTTGCTAGAAAAAAAGCTTTCCATCCAGCAAATTATTAAAAAAGGTCCTGAAGATTTAGCTTATGTGGCTGGTGGAACGGGAGTTTCCTCTGTATTTGAATGGTCTCCATCGGACCTTGCTCATTTAATACAAGAATTGAGTTCTTTGACAAATCAATACGATTACATGATTTTTGATATGGGAGCGGGCATGTCAGAGAGTGTGCTTAAGTTTTTAAAAGCTGTAGATGAAATGATCGTGGTCACAACACCCGAACCTACATCTATCACAGATGCTTACGCTGCTATTAAGCTAGCAGCTTCCTATTCTGTATCAGCACCGGTTCGTCTTATTATTAACAAAACGCTTTCTGACAAAGAAGGAAATGAGACGTATGAACGATTTAACCGAGCTGTTCAGCAGTTTTTGAACATATCTATTTCTCTATTAGGTATTGTGCCAAACGATCAAGCTGTCCAGAAAGCGGTCAATCGCCAAATGCCTTTTTTGCTTCAAAACCCAACATCTAAAGCAAGTGTATCACTAATAGAAATGGTGAATATTCTTATTCCTCAAGACAATAGGATAACGGCTAAAAACGAGGGAATGTTTATTCGGCGCCTCAAACGATTTTTTCTTGAAAGGTAGGAAATGAGAGTGAATGAAATAAAGGTGCTTATTGTAGATGATTCTGCATTTATGCGAAAGCTAATCGGCGATTTTTTAGCATGTGACAGTCGTTTTCACGTTGTGGGTACCGCACGTAACGGTGAAGAAGGGTTGAAAAAAGCGCTCGAGCTGTCGCCAGACATTGTGACACTTGATATCGAAATGCCTAAAATGAATGGCTTAGATATGTTAAAGCAGCTTATGCGTGTGAAGCCCCTTCCTGTTGTCATGTTATCGAGTACAACAATAGAAGGGGCTGAAAATACGCTGACCGCTATGCAGTACGGCGCAGTTGATTTTGTTGCTAAACCTTCGGGAGCTATTTCGCTGGACTTACATAAAGTGAAAGATGAGCTTATCTCTAAACTATTGCTTGCTAGTAAAGCCAACATATCTTCAAGCAGTCATCAGCACGTGCAAAACAGAAGTGTATATAACCTCCCGATGGGGACGAAAGTGAACAAAATGATTTGTATTGGCACTTCTACTGGAGGACCGCGTGCGCTGCAAGAAGTATTATCAACTGTTTCAAAAGACATACACGCACCTATTTTTATTGTGCAACATATGCCTCCAAATTTCACAAAATCATTAGCGGTTAGACTAGATCAGCTAGCTGATATTGAAGTGAAAGAAGCACAAGACAATGAAATCGCGCGCTCAGGATGTGCGTACATTGCGCCTGGAGGTTTTCATATGACGGTTGTAGAGAAAGAAGGACAGCTCAGCATTTGTTTAGACACTTCTTCACCTGTAAAGGGACATCGCCCCTCAGTGGATCGTTTGTTTCAGTCGATTAGTAAAATTTCAGGTTATCAAAAGCTTGCTATTGTGTTGACGGGAATGGGGGCGGATGGAACGGAAGGCATTATTGATTTAAAGAAAAATAAAGACGCGCTTATATTGGCTGAATCTAAAGAAACAGCTGTCATTTATGGGATGCCCAAATCAGCTGTTTCTACAAAGCTTGTTGATTATATTGAACCGCTGCGAAACGTTGGAAGCTTTATTTCTCGCTACGCACAGAAATAGGAGGGAAAGTTACGATGGATATGAATCAATATCTAGAAGTGTTTATTGAAGAAAGCAAGGAACATCTTCAAAACGTTAACGACCAGCTAATGCGTTTTGAAAAAAATACCGATGATCTTGGTTATGTAAATGAAATTTTTCGGTCTGCTCATACGTTAAAAGGTATGTCTGCAACAATGGGATTTGATGATTTAGCACAATTAACTCACAAAATGGAAAACGTGCTAGATGCCGTTCGAAATCATCAAATCGACGCTCACACGGAAGTTCTTGATGCTTTGTTTGAATCAGTCGATGCGCTAGAAATAATGGTTCAATCTATTTCTGAAGGCGGCGATGGTCAGCTTGATGTCAAATTGCTTGTTCAAAAGCTGCAGCGTATTGTAGCAGAGGAACCCGCAGCAGAGCATGCGGCTTCTTCTATTGAGTATGATGAGTTCGTACAAACGCTGCTCAGTCAAACAGCAGGGCAAGGATTTAATGCGTTTGAAATAACCGTACAGCTCGAACGCACCTGTCTGTTAAAAGCTGCACGTGCATATATGGTATTTGATGTGTTAGGGCAAGTGGGAGACGTCATTAAATCAGCGCCAACTGTTCAAGATATCGAACAAGAAAAATTTGAATCATCTTTTATCGTTATATTAGTAACAAGCGAATCGCAAGAAAAGCTGAAGGCGAGCATTATGGAGGTCTCTGAAGTAGAAAGCGTGAAAATTGCTGCGGTCCCCATAAAAAAGGAGACAGAAATGCAGGAGCTTGTTTCACAAGAAGAAGCAGCAGCTATACAGGAAGTTACTGTGTCAGCACCTTCTAAATCGCCTGTTGAAGAGAAAAGACAGCTCTCAAATAACAAGACGATTCGAGTCAATATTGACCGTTTGGACAGTCTCATGAACTTGTTTGAAGAACTAGTTATTGATAGAGGCAGGTTAGAACAAATATCAAAAGAATTGAATAATAGCGAATTAGACGAAACGGTAGAGCGGATGTCCCGTATTTCTGGAGATTTGCAAACGATTATTTTAAATATGCGTATGGTGCCTGTAGAAACCGTTTTTAATCGGTTTCCCCGTATGGTGAGACAGCTTTCAAAAGATTTAGGGAAACAAATTGAACTTCAAATTGTCGGAGCTGATACAGAGTTGGACCGGACCGTCATTGATGAAATTGGAGATCCGCTTGTTCACCTATTAAGAAATGCCGTTGACCACGGAATTGAAATGCCTCAAGCACGCTTAAAGAACGGAAAGAATGAAAAGGGAACGATTCGCCTTAAAGCTTATCATAGCGGAAATCATGTCTTTATTGATTTAGAAGATGACGGGGCGGGCATCAATCGTGAAAAGGTATTGCAAAAAGCGTTAGATCGAGGAATTATCGATGGGGAAACTGCTGAAACGCTGACGGATAAACAAGTGTACGAGCTCATTTTCGCTTCGGGCTTTTCGACGGCTGAACAAATTTCAGATGTTTCCGGACGAGGAGTAGGTCTAGATGTCGTGAAAAACACGATTGAATCGCTAGGGGGTTCTGTAACGATCGATTCTAACGAAGGATACGGTTCGCGTTTTTCTATTCAACTGCCGCTCACTCTGTCTATCATTTCTGCTTTACTCGTGCAAATGAGTGAAGAGCGCTATGCCTTACCGCTTTCTTCGATTATTGAAACAGCTATTGTTCAGCCGAAAGAGGTCATGCATGTACATGGTCAAAAGGTTATTGACTTTCGAGGAGCCATTATTCCTCTTATTGATTTAAAAGAACTATTTACTGTGCCTAACTCGGTACAAAGAGATCATTATTCCGTCGTTATTGTGAAAAAAGGAGAAAAGACCGCCGGGCTAATTGTTGATTCTTTTATCGGTCAGCAGGAAATCGTTTTAAAATCTTTAGGTCATTATCTGCCGGGTGTATTTGCTATTTCAGGAGCCACGATTTTAGGCGATGGACAAGTAGCACTTATCATTGATTGCAACGCTTTGATCAAATAACAAATGCTGTAAAAAGAAAGGGAGAAAGGCATGAAAATTATTGTGTTTCAATTGGGGGACGAGGAGTACGGAATTTCAGTAGAAGAAGTGCAATCGATTGAAAAGATTCAGCACATAACACGCGTTCCTGGAGTAAAAGAATATGTAAAAGGTGTTATTAATCTTCGCGGTGTTATTACACCGATTATTGATTTGCGCACTCGTTTTAACTTACAAGAACAGCTTAACCATGAGCTGACACGTATTATTATGGTTCGTCTTAATGATGTAGAAGCAGGTTTGATTGTGGATGCGGCAAATGATGTAGTAGACATTGATGAAAAAACGATTGCTTCAGTGCCTGAAACAGTTGAAGGAACAGCTGTAGAATACTTGAACGGAGTTGTTAAAGTAGATAGCCGTTTAATTGTTCTTCTAAATTTACCTAAAGTGCTCTCTTTAGAAGACCACCTCCAGTGAGCCAAGCGAATAATGGATATCACGCTGAAGTTTGTAGGAGTTGAAGAATCGTGAGAGATGATAAACAAGTGATTAAGGTAGGAATTGCCGAGATGAATGTTACACATGCACCCGCAGTGCTTCGAACAGCGGGATTAGGGTCATGTGTAGGAGTTGTCGTTTACGACTCTGTTCACTCAGTAGCTGGGCTCGCTCATGTAATGCTTCCCGATTCAAGCGGGGCTAAATGTCCTTTTAATAGAGCTAAATATGCAGATACAGCCATTTTTGATTTGATAAATATGTTGATTAAACAAGGTGCACATAGAAGATTATTAAAAGCAAAAATAGCAGGGGGCGCACAGATGTTTCAATTTGAACCAAGAAATGATGTGATGCGAATTGGCCTTCGAAATGTTCAAGCAGTGGAGAGAGAACTGCATAGAAACAGTGTAGAAATTGCAGCAAAAGCTACAGGAGGACACAACGGACGCACAATTGAATTTGATCCTCAAACGGCTATTTTAAAGGTTCGTACGATTAATGAAGGGATAAAAACGATATAAAGCGCGCTCTGACCGTTGACCGTTTAATAGCGCTATAAAAAGGAGTTGAAAGACCCTTGAAAAGTATACAAGAAGTTGAAGAACATAAAATTTGGCAGGAATGGATAGAGACGAGAGACTCCCATGCGGGAAACATGCTTGTTAAAAAGTATATGCCGCTTGTTAACTATCACGTTCAGCGGATTAGTGTAGGGCTGCCGAAGAATATTCATAAAGAAGAGCTTCGTAGTTTAGGATTAATCGGCCTTTACGATGCTTTGGAAAAGTTTGATTACGGTAGAGACTTAAAGTTTGATACATATGCGTCTTTTCGAATTCGAGGGGCGATAATAGACGGGCTTCGTAAAGAAGATTGGTTATCAAGAAGCGCAAGGGAAAAGACGAAAAGAATTGAGCAAGCAACAGAAGCACTTGAACAAAGATACTTGCGCAGAGTTGCACCAAGTGAGGTTGCAAAAGAAGTAGGCATGACAGAAGCAGATGTTGTTCATACAATGAATGAAGGCTTCTTAGCTAACGTTTTGTCAATGGAAGAACAGCCAAAAGAGTATGAAGATGGAGAGCAAAAATACACGATTAAAGATGAAAAAACGCTCTCTCCTGAAGAGGAGCTAATTAACGACGAACGATATCAAGAGCTCGCTGAAGTTATCGGGCAGCTAAATGAAAAAGAGCAGCTTGTTGTTTCATTATTTTATAAAGAGGAGTTGACTTTCACAGAGATCGCGCAGCTGTTAGGGCTATCCACTTCACGCATTTCTCAAATTCATTCGAAAGCGCTGTTTAAAATGCGTACGAGTTTAAGCAAAATAATTTAACAAAGAGGTAAAGTGATGGGGTTTTTACTCACAGTTAGTTTTTTAATTCATGGTCTATCACTGTTTTGCATTATTCTTTTATATATGCAAGTGACCAAAGTGAAAAGGATTGAACGCTTGCACCAGCAAAATATAAATAAAATGGAAGCTGCAATGAGTTCATATCTCGCTGAATTTCAGGAACAAAACGAGCAGTTTTTACGGCAGCTTCGTGAGCGTTCAACTTCGCTTTCTTCCGAAATGGAAGAAAGCAGCGCCAAATCACCTTTGGTAGATGAAGAAGACGTGCCTGTTCAAAGGGTGGATCTAAAAAGTGAGCCTTCCCAGTCGCTGCATGAACTTCTCTCTATAGAAGAAAATCAGAAACATATAAGCACATCTTTTGATGAATTAACTACAGACCAAATTCAAGATTTGTCAGGTGAAGAGATAAAAGAATTTTCCGTTTATTTAAAGGGAAAAGGTTTAACAATTGAAGAAATTGCAAAACATTTACACAGAGGGAAAACTGAAATTGAATTATTATTGAAATTTCATCAATAAACTTAATGAAACGCTTGCTTGTGAAAAAGGAGTATGCTATATTAGTTTTTGGTGTTATTACACACGCTTGTTGATTCGGTTGATGGTGCTACTTTTTGTAGTTTCGGCTGAAGATGATATAAGCGGAGGAGACTTAAAACCATTAGGAGGAAAAACACATGTCAGTAATTTCAATGAAACAATTACTAGAAGCTGGTGTACATTTCGGTCACCAAACTCGCCGTTGGAACCCAAAAATGAAGAAATATATCTTCACTGAGCGTAACGGCATCTACATTATCGATCTTCAAAAAACAGTTAAGAAAGTAGAAGAAGCGTACAAATTCGTTAAAGAATTAGCTGCAGACGGCGGTACTGTTTTATTCGTAGGTACGAAAAAACAAGCTCAAGATTCTGTTAAAGAAGAAGCAGCTCGCGCTGGTATGTACTTTGTTAACCAACGTTGGTTAGGTGGTACATTAACTAACTTCTCAACTATCCAAAAACGTATCAAACGTTTAAAAGATATCGAAAAAATGCAAGAAGACGGTACTTTCGAAGTACTACCTAAGAAAGAAGTAGTTCAACTTAAAAAAGAGTTAGAGCGTCTTGAAAAATTCTTAGGCGGCATTAAAGATATGAAACAACTTCCAGATGCATTATTCATCATTGACCCTCGTAAAGAGCGTATTGCAGTAGCGGAAGCTAAAAAATTACACATTCCAATCGTTGGTATCGTAGACACTAACTGTGATCCAGACGAAATTGATTATGTAATCCCTGCAAACGATGATGCAATTCGTGCTGTTAAACTTTTAACTTCTAAAGTTGCTGATGCTATTCTAGAAGCTAAACAAGGTGAAGAAACAGCAGTTGAAACTGAAACAACTACTGCTTAATTCCGTGAAAGGTGATAAGAGGGAATAGCCTTTTATCACCTTTTTTTGAAAAGATTTAACCCATTTATATACATTAATTACATACCCAAACAAGGAGGCTACACATTATGGCAATTACTGCTCAAATGGTAAAAGAACTACGTGAAAAAACAGGCGCTGGTATGATGGATTGTAAAAAAGCGTTAACTGAAACTAACGGTGATATGGAGCAAGCAATCGATTTCTTACGTGAAAAAGGTATTGCAAAAGCTGCTAAAAAATCAGACCGTATTGCTGCTGAAGGTCTAACTTACATCGAAACTCAAGGTAACGAAGCTGTTATCTTAGAAGTTAACTCTGAAACTGATTTCGTTGCGAAAAACGAAGGTTTCCAAAAATTAACAAAAGAATTAGCTGCTCACATCTTAGCTAACAAACCAGCTGACGCTGCTGAAGCTGCTACTCAAAAAATGGAAAACGGTGCAACTGTTGAAGAACACATCAACTCTGCAATCGCTACAATCGGAGAAAAATTATCTCTACGTCGTTTCGCTGTAGCAACAAAAACTGATGCTGATGCATTCGGTGCTTACCTACATGCTGGCGGACGTATCGGTGTGTTAACAGTATTATCTGGTACAACTGAAGAAGCTGTTGCAAAAGACGTTGCTATGCACATCGCTGCAATCAACCCTAAATACATCTCTCGTGACCAAGTTTCTGCTGAAGAAACTGAGCGTGAGCGCGAAGTATTGACTCAACAAGCATTAAACGAAGGCAAACCAGAAAAAATCGTTGCAAAAATGGTTGAAGGTCGCCTTGGCAAATTCTTCGAAGATATTTGCTTACTAGATCAAACATTTGTTAAAAATCCTGATCAAAAAGTACGTCAGTTCGTTGAGAGCAAAGGCGCTACTGTTGAAAGCTTCGTTCGTTTTGAAGTAGGAGAAGGTATTGAGAAACGTCAAGACAACTTCGCTGAAGAAGTAATGAACCAAGTTAAAAAGTAAGGGTTTGACCGTATAGGGAACACTGTGTGTTCCCTTTTTTACAAAAGAGATCTCACCGTTAACGATGGAGGTAAGCATGAGTCAAGCAAAATATAATCGTATCGTATTAAAGTTAAGTGGAGAAGCATTAGCTGGTGAAGATGGTTTTGGTATTAACCCATCCATCATCAAATCTGTTGCTGAACAAGTAAAAGCCGTTTATGAATTAGGTGTGGAAATTGCTGTAGTCGTTGGTGGTGGAAACATTTGGCGTGGTAAAATTGGTAGTGAAATGGGTATGGATCGTGCAGCTGCTGATTATATGGGAATGCTAGCAACAGTAATGAACTCGCTGGCTCTTCAAGATAGCTTAGAGAACATTGGTGTGCAAACACGAGTTCAGACTTCTATCGAGATGAGACAAGTAGCAGAGCCTTATATTAGAAGAAAAGCTGTTCGACATCTTGAGAAAAAACGCGTTGTTATTTTCGCTGCGGGTACAGGAAACCCTTATTTCTCTACAGATACAACAGCAGCTTTGCGTGCAGCTGAAATCGAAGCTGACGTTATCTTAATGGCTAAAAACAACGTAGATGGCGTTTATAATGCAGATCCTAAGCTTGTACCTGATGCTGTAAAATATGAAACATTAACATATATTGATGTTTTAAAAGATGGACTAGCTGTTATGGATTCTACAGCTTCTTCATTATGTATGGACAACGATATTCCGCTAATTGTTTTCTCAATTACGGAAGAAGGCAATATTAAACGTGCCGTTACAGGCGAAAACATTGGAACAATTGTAAAGGGGAAATAAACATGCCAAAACAAGTGTTGCAAAACGCAAAAGAAAGAATGGAAAAAGCAATTCAATCATTTAGCCGCGAACTAGCATCAATTCGCGCTGGACGTGCAAGCGCGTCACTTCTTGACCGCGTAACGGTAGAATACTACGGTGCACCAACACCGATTAACCAATTGGCGCAAGTAAGCGTACCGGAAGCTCGTATGCTTGTTATTCAGCCTTATGACAAATCACAAATTGGTGAAGTTGAAAAAGCTATTTTAAAATCTGATTTAGGATTAACACCTACAAGCGATGGAACTATTATCCGTTTATCGATTCCTGCTTTAACGGAAGAGCGTCGTCGTGAGTTAGTGAAAATGGTTAAAAAATATGCTGAAGAAGCAAAAGTTGCGGTTCGTAACGTACGCCGTGATGCAAACGATGATTTCAAAAAGTTAGAGAAAAAAGGTGAAATTACTGAAGACGATCTACGCGGCTACAGTGATGACATTCAAAAACTAACAGATGACCATATCGTAAAAGTGGATAAAGTGGCAAAAGATAAAGAAGAAGAAATTATGGCAGTTTAAGTCATTTCAAGGTAAAATATATTGTAAAAGACCCTCTATTGTTTACAGGGGGTTTTTTTGTTAATAATGTGTAGTAAGAAAAAACTCACATAAGCTACACGTTTATGTGAGAGCGTACAACGGGGGACCTTTGCATGTTAAGAAAATTTCAAGCATGGAAGAAAAGTCAAGATTTAAATACACTGTCTTTGTCAGAACGAAAAGATCAAGTGAAACAGCACCCTGTTCCTGAACATATTGCAATTATTATGGATGGGAACGGTCGTTGGGCGCAAAAACGAGCTCTTCCTCGCATGATGGGCCATCATGAAGGAATGAAAGTAGTACGTCATGTGACCAGACTGGCCAATGAATTAGGTGTTAAAGTATTAACTTTATATGCATTTTCCACTGAAAATTGGAAGCGCCCCAAAACTGAAGTTGAGTTTTTAATGAAACTGCCAGAGGAATTTTTAACAACCTTTTTGCCTGAGCTAATTGAAAAAAATGTGCAAGTTCGTATTATGGGAGATAAAAGTGAGCTCCCTGCCCATACGATTCGAGCCGTGGATAAGGCAATTGAAAAAACAAAGCATAACACGGGGATGATTTTAAACTTCGCGCTTAATTACGGTAGCCGTCACGAAATTGTGGGCGCTATTCGGTCATTGGCAGAAGATGTAGAACAGGGAAAAGTGGCTTCCTCTTCTATTTCAGAAAATTTATTTTCTTCCTATTTAATGAGCAAAAGCCTTCCAGATCCGGATTTGCTTATTCGCACAAGTGGTGAGCTTCGCTTAAGTAACTTTATGCTTTGGCAGCTAGCGTACACAGAGTTTTGGTTTACAAAAGTATTATGGCCAGATTTTAAAGAAAATCATTTAATCGAAGCAGTCGAGGCGTTTCAAAAGCGCGGTCGCCGCTTTGGTGGTGTATAAGAAGGTGTGGAAAACAAGATGAAACAGCGCATTATCACCGCGATTGTAGCACTTGCGGTATTTGTGCCGATTGTTTTAATTGGAGGGTTACCTTTTACCCTTATCATGTATGTGATCGGAACAGTTGGTGTAATTGAGCTTTTAAAAATGAAACATTTGAAAGCAATGTCTTTTCCAAGTATCATTAGTTTATTACTAACTTGGGTGTTTTTACTACCAAACGGAAGAGATGTTGCATTTCAATTCTTAAGTGAACATAAGATAGAAGTAGCGCTTGCTGCTGTCCTTCTTTTATTAATGTACACGGTTGTAGTTAAAAATAAATTTACCTTCGATGACGTTGGGTTTATTTTATTAACAACAGTATATGTTGGTTTTGGCTTTCATTATTTTATCGAGGTTCGTCAAGAGTTCGGGTTAGCTTATTTGTTCTTTGCTTTCCTTATTATTTGGGCGACGGATTCCGGAGCTTATTTTATTGGACGAGCAATGGGGAAACGAAAGCTATGGCCGGAAATCAGTCCCAATAAAACAATTGAAGGTTTTGTTGGTGGCGTCGTATGCGCTATTATAGTAGCCGTTGTATTTAAGCTGTTAGCAAATATTGATCAAACTATGATCGAGCTACTTGTAATTGGTATTATCGTATCGTTATTTGGACAGATGGGTGATCTTGTACAATCAGCGTTCAAACGTCACTATGGCGTAAAAGATTCAGGAAAAATTTTACCGGGTCATGGTGGGATTTTAGACCGTTTTGACAGTTTAATGTTCATCATGCCAATTTTAGCTTTTTTATTATCTCTATAAAAAAGATGTCTTTGTTTTAATAGGAGTGAATATACTTGAAGAAAATTTCCTTGTTAGGAGCTACAGGTTCAATCGGTACTCAAACCGTTGATATTGTTCGAGCGCATCCTGAGCATTTTGAGCTCTCAGCAATCTCTGTAGGTCGAAATATTAACGAAGCAAGAAAGATTATTCAGCAGTGTAAGCCAGCCCTTGTTTCTGTAATGAAGAAAGAAGATTGTCTGTCACTGCAAGCAGAATTCCCTTCTATTCGATTTGTTTATGGAGAAGAAGGACTTGTGGAAGTAGCAACTCATCCTTCTACAGAAGTGTTGGTAAACGCTGTTCTTGGAAGTGTAGGGTTGACTCCTACGCTAGAAGCAATCAAAATGAGAAAAACAATTGCTATTGCAAATAAGGAGACACTTGTTACCGCTGGTCACCTTGTCATGGAAGCAGCCAAGGAATATGGCGCTGATATTTTACCGGTAGACAGTGAGCATTCAGCTATTTTTCAAAGTTTGCAAGGGCAAGATCAAAAAGCAATAGACCGTTTAATTTTAACGGCTTCTGGAGGGAGCTTTCGAGATAAGACGAGAGCAGAACTACAGGGAGTAACGGTTGAAGATGCGTTAAATCATCCAAACTGGTCAATGGGAGCTAAAATTACAATTGATTCGGCAACGATGATGAATAAGGGACTAGAAGTGATTGAAGCACATTGGCTTTTTGATCTTCCCTATGAGAAAATTGATGTATTGTTACATAAGGAAAGCATCATTCATTCTATGGTAGAGTATTCTGATACAAGCGTTATTGCTCAGCTTGGAACGCCCGATATGCGCGTGCCAATTCAATACGCGTTAACGTATCCAAGACGCATGTCTTTGCCTGACACCAAGCGTTTAAGTTTGGCGGATATTGGTCAGCTTCACTTCGCTAAAATGGATGAAGAGCGTTTTCGCTGTTTAGCTTTTGCATTTGAGGCTGGCAAAGCGGGTGGAACACTTCCGACTGTTTTAAATGCAGCTAATGAAGAAGCTGTTCAAGCCTTTCTAGATGGTCACATTACATTTTTACAAATTGAAGATGTGATTGAAAAAGCAATGAATGAACATACTGTAATACAGAAACCTTGTTTATCTACTATTAAAGAAGTAGATTTAGAAGCAAGAGAGTTTGTTAGATCCGCCATCTCTCGATAATGTGCGTGCGAGAGAAGCCACTCCCTTATTTTTGGTGGGTGGAGGTTTGACTCTATTACATGAAGGGGGTAATACCCATTGAACACAGTCATTGCGTTTGTCGTCATTTTTGGAGCTCTTGTATTCTTTCATGAGCTTGGTCATTTAGTTTTTGCAAAGCGTGCAGGCATCTTATGCCGTGAGTTTGCCATTGGGTTTGGTCCCAAAATCTTTTCATTTAAACGAGATGAAACAGTTTATACCATTCGCTTACTGCCTCTAGGTGGATTTGTTCGAATGGCTGGAGAAGACCCGGAAATGATTGAAGTTAAGCCTGGTCAAATGGTGGGCCTCATGTTTGATAAGGAAGGCAAAGTAAATAAAGTCATTATTAATAACAAGGAACAGCATCCAAATGCAAAAGTTATTGAGGTAGAGCAAGCAGACTTAGAGCATAATCTATTTATTTCAGGTTATGAAGAAGGTGAAGATGAACATCTGCAAAAATTCGAGGTAGCAGAAGAATCTTACTTTGTTATGGACGGAGAAGACATTCAAATTGCACCTTACAGCCGTCAGTTTGCTTCCAAAACTCTTGGTCAGCGTGCGCTAGCCATTTTCGCTGGTCCGCTAATGAACTTTATATTAGCCTTTGTTATTTTTATCGTTCTTGGGATTTCTCAAGGATATGTTGTTGACAAACCTGTGATGGGCAAATTAACATCAGATGGAGTAGCCGTTGATGCGGGACTTAAACAAGGAGATAAAGTTCAAGCAATTGATGGACAAAGTGTTTCAACGTGGGATGATGTCGTAAAAGTAATTCAAAAACATCCTGAACAGCAAATTACATTCACGGTTCAGCGCGGCGGCAAAACCCTAGATATTCCAATTACACCTGAAAGCCGCAAGGTTGGGGAACAGACAATTGGATTAATTGGCGTATATGCACCGGTTGAAAAGTCATTCATTGGTTCGATCACGCACGGAGCTACTGAAACATATACGTGGATGAAAGAAATTTTAACGGGCCTTGGGAAGCTTGTGACAGGACAGTTCAAACTGGATATGCTTTCTGGTCCTGTAGGTATTTACGCAGCAACCGATCAAGTAGCACAGTCAGGCATTTATTACCTAATGAAATGGGCAGCCGTTTTAAGTATTAACTTAGGGATTGTCAATTTGCTTCCACTTCCTGCTTTAGATGGAGGACGACTATTATTCTTCGCTGTAGAAGGAATTCGCGGTAAGCCAATTGATCGTCAAAAAGAAGGGATTGTTCATTTTATCGGTTTTGCTTTATTAATGCTGCTGATGCTCGTTGTAACGTGGAACGATATTCAAAAGTTCTTTTTATAAGACATACGCTCAGCGAGGGATATTCCCTCGCTGATTATATGAAAATTGCGGCATGGTCCGCCTTAAAAAATAAGATAGAGAAGTAAGCAAAGAGGTGCGAGGTTATGAGACAAAGTTCTACATTGATTCCTACATTAAGAGAAGTGCCAGCTGATGCGGATATAAAAAGCCATCAGCTTCTACTGCGCGCAGGTTATATGCGCCAAAATGCAAGCGGCGTGTACAGCTTTTTACCGCTTGGTAAGCGTGTATTGCAAAAAGTTGAACAAATTGTTCGTGAAGAGATGGACCGTGCAGGTTCTGTCGAATTATTGATGCCTGCTTTACAACAAGCTGAATTGTGGCAAGAGTCTGGCCGCTGGTATTCATATGGGCCTGAGTTAATGCGTATGAAAGATCGTCACGGCCGTGAATTTGCTTTGGGAGCAACACACGAAGAAGTTATCACAAGCTTGCTTCGTGACGAAGTGAAGTCATACAAACGTTTACCGCTAAATTTATATCAAATTCAAACGAAGTTCCGCGATGAAAAACGTCCACGCTTTGGCTTATTACGCGGTCGTGAATTTATTATGAAAGATGCATATTCGTTTCATGCTTCTCAAGAAAGTTTAGATGAAGTGTATGATAAAATGTTTGCTGCCTACAGCCGCATCTTTGAGCGCTGCGGATTAAATTTCCGTGCGGTTATCGCTGATTCAGGTGCAATGGGCGGAAAAGATACGCATGAATTTATGGTTCTTTCTGAAATCGGGGAAGATACAATTGCTTATTCAGATACATCTTCTTATGCAGCAAATGTTGAAATGGCACCGGTTGTAAATACGTATGAAAAATCAGATGAAGCTGAAAAAGAATTAACAAAAGTGGAAACACCAAATCAGCATAGCATTGAAGACGTAGCTGCTTTCTTAAATGTTGAAGCGACTTCTTGTATCAAGTCCCTTTTATTTAAAGTAGATGATCGTTTTGTGCTTGTACTTGTTCGCGGGGATCACGAAGTAAACGATATTAAAGTGAAAAACTATTTTGAAGCTTCCGTCGTTGAACTGGCAACTCCAGAAGAAACAAAAGAAGCATTAAAATGCGCAGTTGGTTCGGTAGGACCGATTGGTGTAAGTGATTCAGTAGAAGTGGTAGCTGATCATGCGGTAAAAGCAATCGTTAACGGTGTATGCGGAGCAAATGAAGAAGGTTATCACTATACAAATGTGAATGAACGTAACTTTAATGCAACTTACGAAGATTTCCGCTTCATCCAAGAAGGAGATCAGTCACCGGATGGACAAGGTGTTATTAAGTTCGCTAAAGGTATTGAAGTCGGACATGTCTTTAAGCTAGGAACTCGCTACAGTGAAGCGATGGGAGCAACGTATCTAGATGAGAACGGACGCAGCCAGCCAATGATTATGGGTTGCTATGGTATCGGTGTTTCTCGTACAGTAGCTGCGATTGCAGAACAATTCAATGATGAAAACGGTCTTCTATGGCCAGAGGCTGTTACGCCTTATCAAGTGCACGTTATTCCAGTTAACGTGAAAAATGATGAACAGCGTGAACTAGGTGAGAAATTATATAATGAGTTATTAGATAATCGCTTTGAAGTGCTGTTAGATGACCGCCAAGAGCGTGCAGGAGTAAAATTTGCAGATTCAGATTTAATTGGTCTTCCTGTTCGAGTAACAGTTGGTAAACGTGCATCTGAAGGAATTGTAGAAGTAAAAGTACGGAAAACTGGGGAGTCACTAGAAGTGTCAGTTGACAATCTTGTTTCAACAGTGAAAGAACTGCTAGCGAAGTAATGAAGCAGCGGGGATTTGTATCCCTGCTGTTTTTATGTTTATAAACAGAACATATGACAGAATAGAAGTCATTTATGTTAAAATAGATTGCACTCATTTATAAAAGGAGGCAGAAAACTTGGAAGCACAAACGCTAGGAAAAAAAGAGCGTTTTAAGTTGCTGCTGCAGCAGTTAGAGCTGACGAGTGATCAAATTGTTCCTTATTTTGAAAACGCAGCGATTGAAAAGCTCATCATTCAGAAAGAACAAAAAAAATGGCATTTTCATTTTTCTTTAGAAGGGTTATTACCTTTTGAGATCTATGAGTTATTCCATGCTCGCATGTCTTCAGCTTTTTCTCATATTGCGAGTGTTTCTTTTTCTGTTCAAACCGTTAATAAAGAATGTACGGAAGAGCATGTACAGTCATATTGGAAGCATTGTATTGGAGAAATGCAGGGAATATCCCCGCTTTTACAGTCGCTTTTACAAGATCAAATGCCGAGATTGAACGGTGCCAAATTGATTGTGAACGCACGACATGATGCAGAAGGAACGGCTTTACGTAAAAAGTACAGTCAGTTAATTGCTGATCAGTATGCGTCCTATGGCTTTCCGAACCTTCAGCTAATGACGGAAGTTGTACATTCAGAAGAAGCATTTCAGCAGTTTGTAGAGCAACGAAAACAAGAAGATACAGAAAAAGTATTACAAGCCATCACAGAAATGCAAAATAAAGAAAATGAAAAAAGTGATGGACCAGACCTACCAAAAGGTCCGCTTACAATTGGATATACGATTAAAGACGAGACGGTTCGCCTAGACTCCATTGTGGATGAAGAAAAGCGAATTGCCGTTGAAGGATACGTATTTGATGCAGAAACTAGAGAATTACGAAGCGGACGTACGCTTCTTATTTTTAAAGTGACAGATTATACAAACTCTATTATGGTTAAAATGTTTTCACGTGACAAAGAAGATATTCCTTTACTTCAAGCGATTAAAAAAGGAATGTGGGTAAAGGTTCGCGGAAGTGTACAAAATGATACATTTGTCCGTGATTTAGTTATGATTGGAAATGATGTCAACGAGATTACCGGTCCTGCTAGACAAGATACAGCGCCTGAAGATGAAAAGCGTGTGGAGCTTCACTTGCATACGCCAATGAGTCAAATGGATGCCGTTTCATCTGTTGGAGCTTTAGTCGGACAAGCTAAAAAATGGGGACATCCGGCTGTAGCGATAACTGATCATGCGGTTGCACAGTCGTTTCCTGAAGCATATGGAGCCGGGAAAAAGAACGGCATTAAAATACTGTACGGAGTGGAAGTTAATTTAGTAGACGACGGCGTGCCGATTGCCTATAATCCGAAGCATGTGGATTTAACAGAAGCAACTTACGTAGTATTTGACGTCGAAACAACCGGTTTGTCAGCCGTATACGATACCATTATTGAACTTGCTGCCGTGAAGATGAAAGAAGGAGAAATCATCGATCGATTTGAACGGTTTGCAAATCCTCATCATCCTCTGTCTGCAACAACAATTGAGCTGACGGGTATTACAGATGATATGGTCCAAAATGCGCCTGAAATCTCAGAAGTACTTCGTGATTTTCACGAGTGGATGGGTGACAGTATTTTAGTCGCTCATAATGCAAGCTTTGATATGGGATTTTTAAATATGGGACTGCAAAAAATCGGTTTAGAAAAAGCAGCTAACGGCGTTATTGATACGCTTGAACTCGGAAGATTTTTGTACCCGCATATGAAAAACCATCGTTTGAATACTCTTGCTAAAAAGTTTGATATTGAACTTGTGCAGCATCACCGCGCGATTTATGATGCGGAAACAACTGGCTATTTGTTAAATAAAATGCTGAAAGATGCATTTGAACGGGAAATTACAATGCATGATCGCTTAAATGATTATATGGGAGAAGGGAATGCCTATCAGCGGGCCCGTCCTTATCATGCGACTCTTTTAGCACAAACCGACGTAGGATTAAAAAATCTATTTAAACTTGTTTCGATTTCTCATTTAAATTACTTTTATCGAGTTCCGCGAATTCCAAGATCTCAGCTCGACAAATATCGAGAAGGCATCTTGATTGGAACCGCATGTGACCGAGGCGAAGTATTCGAAGGCATGATGCAAAAAGGAATTGATGAAGTAGAAGGAGTAGCTGAATTTTATGATTACATCGAAGTACAGCCTCCTGACAACTACAAGCACTTAATTGAACTAGATTTAGTGCGAGATGAGAAAGCCTTAAAAGATATTATTAGCAATATTGTGAAGCTTGGTGAAAAGATTGGAAAGCCGGTTGTAGCAACAGGAAATGTTCACTATCTCAATCCGGAAGACAAAATTTACCGAAAAATTTTAATTGGTTCACAAGGCGGGGCTAATCCTTTAAACCGTCATCAGCTGCCGGATGTTCACTTTAGATCAACGGATGAGATGCTGAATTGTTTTTCATTTTTAGATGGGGACAAAGCGAAAGAAATTGTTGTTCATAATACGCAAAAAATAGCCGATATGATCGATGATATTAAACCAATTAAAGATGATTTATATACGCCGAAAATTGAAGGTGCGGACGAAGAAATGCGTGAAATGAGTTATGCGATGGCACGCAGCATCTACGGTGAAGAGCTGCCTGAAGTAGTAGAAGCTCGTCTAGAGAAAGAGTTGAAAAGTATTATCGGCCACGGGTTTGCCGTTATTTACTTGATCTCGCATAAACTCGTTAAAAAATCATTAAATGATGGTTACTTAGTTGGTTCACGTGGTTCCGTAGGGTCTTCATTTGTTGCGACGATGACGGAAATTACAGAAGTAAACCCACTGCCGCCGCATTATGTGTGTCCAAAATGTAAGAAATCCGAGTTTTTTAATGACGGTTCCGTAGGTTCTGGATTCGATCTGCCGGACAAAAGCTGCGACGATTGTGGCGTACCGTTTATTAAAGATGGACACGATATTCCGTTTGAAACGTTCTTAGGATTCAAGGGAGACAAGGTTCCCGATATCGATTTGAACTTCTCCGGAGAGTATCAGCCGCGAGCTCATAACTATACAAAAGTACTGTTTGGAGAAGATAATGTATACCGTGCGGGAACAATCGGTACAGTTGCCGAAAAAACAGCTTATGGCTATGTAAAAGGCTATGCTGGTGACCGTGATTTACATTTACGAAACGCAGAAGTGGATCGTTTAGTAGCAGGATGTACGGGCGTAAAACGTACAACTGGTCAGCATCCAGGAGGAATTATTGTTGTACCGGACTATATGGATATTTTCGATTTTTCACCCATCCAGTTTCCAGCTGACGACCGTAATTCCGAATGGAGAACAACTCATTTTGACTTCCATTCGATTCATGATAATTTATTAAAACTTGATATACTCGGACACGATGATCCGACCGTGATTCGCATGCTTCAAGATTTAAGTGGAATTGATCCAAAAACAATTCCGACGGATGATCCTGAAGTGATGAAAATTTTTAGTGGAACGGAATCACTTGGCGTAACAGAAGAACAAATTATGTGTAAAACAGGAACGCTTGGCATACCTGAATTTGGAACGCGCTTTGTGCGTCAAATGTTAGAAGATACGAAGCCAACGACGTTTTCAGAACTTGTTCAAATCTCGGGACTGTCGCACGGGACGGACGTATGGCTTGGTAATGCGCAGGAGCTAATTCGCAATGATATTTGCAACTTAAGTGAAGTAATCGGCTGTCGTGATGACATCATGGTTTATCTAATTTATCAAGGTCTTGAACCTTCACTTGCTTTTAAAATTATGGAGTCTGTGCGTAAAGGGAAAGGGCTAACACCTGAATTTGAAGAAGAAATGATCAAAAATGGTGTTCCGGACTGGTATATTGATTCTTGTAAAAAGATTAAGTATATGTTCCCTAAAGCCCATGCGGCTGCTTATGTATTGATGGCCGTGCGTATTGCTTATTTCAAAGTGCACCACGCGCTTCTTTATTACGCAGCATACTTTACGGTTCGTGCAGATGACTTTGATATTGATACGATGATTAAAGGATCAACTGCCATTCGAGCGAAGATGGAAGAAATCAATGCCAAAGGTTTAGATGCATCTCCTAAAGAGAAAAACTTATTAACGGTGCTTGAGCTTTCTTTGGAAATGTGCGAACGAGGCTATTCATTTAAAAAAGTAGATTTATATGAATCGAGCGCAGACGAATTTTTAATTGACGGCACATCTTTAATTCCACCGTTTAATGCCATTCCTGGTCTTGGCACAAATGCAGCGCTGAACATTGTAAAAGCTCGTGAAACGGGAGAGTTTTTATCGAAAGAAGACTTGCAGCAGCGAGGCAAAGTATCGAAGACGATTTTAGAGTATCTAGACAACCATGGATGCCTTGAATCATTACCTGATCAGAACCAGCTTTCTCTTTTCTAACATTTGCATAAAATAAGCGGTTATGATATAGTAATTGTGGAAATGCTAAGGATACGGACGAGAAAGAGTGGGGAAACCCGCTCTTTCTTATTGATATGAACTTACTGTCATAGTAAGTAGTATGGAGAACGAATCGGCTTCTAGCATGATTCGTTTTTTCTGTAGATTTTCAATCACCATGATTGATTTATTATGTGACGTTTAAAATCCTGCAACACAAATGACAACATTTCCACTCTAGTAGGTTAGACCTCTTATAGAGTGCAAAATAAAAATAGCAAATAAACCACTCTTTTTTGATATAAGAGACATAAAAAACGCGTAACCTAAACATACCATGCAATGTCTCGAAGGGAGGATTAGAATGAGTAAAAATGTAAAACAAACAGTGGAAGAAATGGTTTCCCCTATCTTAGAGGAAATGAATTTAGAGCTTGTTGAAATTGAATACGTAAAAGAAGGAAAAGATTGGTTTTTACGTGTGTTTATCGACTCTGATACCGGCGTGGATATCGAAGACTGCGGAGCAGTAAGTGAAAAATTGAGTGAGAAAATGGATGCAGTAGATCCAATCCCTCATAACTATTTTTTAGAAGTATCATCGCCTGGTGCGGAACGCCCATTAAAAAAAGATAAAGATTTTGAACGTGCAATTGGTAAGCATGTATACATAAAAACATATGAACCAATTGAAGGTGCAAAAGAATTTGAAGGCGAATTACAATCATTTGACGGAGAAACTGTCACATTATCTATTCGTATCAAAACACGCACAAAAACGGTGATTTTACCATATGACAAAGTCGCTTTTGCTCGATTAGCGATTGTATTTTAATGTGTAGGGGCCAATATTAAAGGGGGATTATCCAACGATGAGCAGTGAGTTATTTGATGCCTTAGTCATTCTTGAAAAAGAGAAAGGCATTAGCAAAGATGTAATTATTGAAGCAATTGAAGCAGCGCTAATTTCTGCTTACAAACGCAACTTTAACCAAGCGCAAAACGTACGCGTTGATTTAAATTTAGAAAGAGGTTCAATGCGCGTGTTTGCTCGCAAAGATGTGGTTGATGAAGTATATGATCCACGTCTAGAAATTTCGGTTGAAGAAGCACAAACAATCAACCCTAACTTCCAGCTAGACGATGTGGTTGAAATCGAAGTAACGCCAAAAGACTTTGGACGCATCGCGGCTCAAACAGCAAAACAAGTTGTTACACAGCGTGTTCGTGAGGCGGAGCGCGGCGTTATCTACTCAGAGTTCAGCGATCGTGAAGAAGATATTATGACAGGTATTGTTCAGCGTCAAGATTCTCGCTTCATTTACGTGAGCCTTGGCAAAATTGAAGCATTGCTTCCTCAAAGCGAGCAAATGCCAAATGAGCAGTATAAACCTCATGATCGTATTAAAGTGTATATTACGAAAGTAGAAAAAACAACAAAAGGACCACAAATCTATGTTTCACGTACGCATCCAGGTCTTTTAAAACGTCTTTTCGAAAAAGAAGTTCCGGAAATCTATGACGGTACAGTTGAATTAAAATCAGTAGCTCGCGAAGCTGGAGACCGTTCAAAAATCTCTGTTCATTCTGAGTATGCTGAAGTAGATCCGGTCGGCTCTTGTGTTGGGCCAAAAGGTCAGCGCGTACAGGCTGTTGTGAATGAACTAAAAGGTGAAAAAATTGACATCGTTCGCTGGTCAAATGACCCAGTTGAATTTGTTGCCAATGCCCTAAGTCCATCTAAGGTAGTAGATGTGATTGTAGATGAAAATGAAAAAGCAACAACTGTTATCGTTCCTGACTATCAGCTGTCACTTGCAATTGGTAAGCGTGGACAAAATGCACGTCTAGCCGCTAAGCTGACAGGCTGGAAAATTGATATTAAAAGTCAATCAGAAGCTGAGCAAGAAGGTATGGTTGTAAAAAGTAGCGATGATATGCTAGTAAGTCAACATGCATTTGATTCAGATGAAGATATGGAATAAGAGGTGAGCCAAGGTGAACAATCGTAAAAAAGTCCCGATGCGAAAATGTGTGGCCACTGGAGAAATGAAGCCTAAAAAAGAGCTAGTACGCGTTGTACGTTCAAAAGAAGGCGACGTTTCAGTTGATGTAACGGGTAAAAAGTCCGGGCGCGGAGCTTATGTAAGCAAGGATAAAGAAGCAATTTTATTGGCAAAAAAGAAAAATGTGCTTTCGACACATTTAGGCGCGTCAATAGATGAAGCGGTTTATGAAGAGTTGCTAGCGCTTGTAGAAAAGGAGAAACAGTCACGCTAATGAATGAACAGTGGATCTCTTTTTTAGGGCTTGCAAACCGTGCACGCAAATTGATTTCTGGAGAAGAACTTGTGGTTAGAGAAGTTCGGAAACAAAAAGCAAAGTTAGTACTTTTAGCAAGCGATGCGTCTGAAAACACAAAGAAAAAAGTAACGGATAAATGTTCTTACTACAACGTTTCGGTTAGAATGGTTCCCGATCGCTACACGCTAGGTCAAGCGATTGGTAAAGATGCTCGAGTTGTGGTAGCCGTTATGGACGAGGGATTTGCTAAAAAGCTAGCAACGATGCTCGGTTAATTTTATGGGGGTGAAAGTATTGAATAAAAATACAAAATCAACAGCTAACAAAGGAAACAATAAAGGTAACAAAAAGCCACAGGCACAAAAGTCACAGGCACCAAAAGGTAGACCAGCTCCAGCAGCTGCAAAAGAGTTACCGGAAAAAGTAACGTTTGTCGGAAGCTTAACGGTTTCTGAGTTAGCAAAAGAATTAGGCAAAGAGCCTTCTGAAATTATTAAAAAATTATTTATGCTTGGTGTAATGGCAACAATTAACCAAGAGTTAGATAAAGATTCTATCGAACTAATTGCCGGAGAATACGGTGTAGAAGTTGAAGAAGAAGTAGTAGTAGATGACACTGCTTTTGAATCATTAGAAATTATTGACGACGAAAAAGACCTTCAAGTGCGTCCTCCAGTTGTTACAATCATGGGTCACGTTGACCACGGTAAAACGACGCTTCTTGACTCTATCCGTAACACAAAAGTAACGGCTGCAGAAGCAGGCGGTATCACGCAGCATATCGGTGCTTATCAAGTTGTGGTTGATGAAAAGAAAATTACATTCCTTGATACACCAGGGCATGCTGCATTTACAACAATGCGTGCTCGCGGTGCGCAAGTAACGGATATTACAATCCTTGTTGTTGCAGCAGACGATGGTGTAATGCCTCAAACAATTGAAGCGATTAACCATGCAAAAGCGGCAGAAGTGCCAATTATTGTTGCGGTTAACAAAATGGATAAAGAAGCAGCAAATCCAGATCGCGTTATGCAAGAACTAATGGAGCACGGCCTTGTAGCTGAAGAGTGGGGCGGAGAAACAATCTTCTGTAAGCTTTCAGCCATTTCAGGTGAAGGGATCGATCAATTACTTGAAATGATTTTACTTGTAAGTGAAGTAGAAGAGTTAAAAGCAAATCCTAACCGTCGTGCAGCAGGTACAGTTGTAGAAGCACAGCTAGATAAAGGCCGTGGGTCTGTAGCAACGCTTCTTGTTCAAACTGGTACACTACGCGTAGGTGATCCAATCGTAGTCGGAAATACGTTTGGCCGCGTTCGCGCAATGGTAAATGATATCGGCCGCCGTGTGAAGGAAGTAGGACCATCTACTCCGGTTGAGATTACTGGCTTAAACGAAGTTCCATTAGCTGGAGATCGTTTCTTAGTATTTGAAGATGAGAAAACAGCTCGTCAAATCGGAGAAGCTCGTGCTCAAAAGCAGCTTGAACAACAGCGCGGTGAAAAATCTCGCGTAAGCTTAGATGATTTATTTGAAAAAATTAAACAAGGTGAAATGAAAGACTTAAACCTTATCGTAAAAGCAGACGTACAAGGTTCTGTAGAAGCATTGGCTGCTGCTCTTCAAAAGATTGATGTAGAGGGTGTAAATGTTCGTATTATCCATACGGGTGTAGGCGCAATTACAGAATCTGATATCATTCTTGCAACTGCTTCTAACGCAATCGTTATCGGCTTTAACGTGCGTCCAGATGCTGGAGCAAAACGTACAGCTGACGTAGAAAACGTAGATATTCGTCTTCACCGCATTATTTATAAAGTAATTGAAGAAATTGAATCTGCGATGAAAGGAATGCTTGACCCTGAGTTTGCTGAAAAAATCATCGGTCAAGTGGAAGTACGTCAAACATTCAAAGTATCAAAAGTTGGTACAATCGCAGGAAGTTACGTAACAGACGGTAAAATTACGCGTAACAGTGGAATTCGTTTAATCCGTGACGGAATTGTTATCTTTGAAGGTGAAGTAGATGTGCTAAAACGCTTTAAAGACGATGCAAAAGAAGTCGCTCAAGGATATGAGTGTGGTATTACAATTAAAAACTTCAATGATATTAAAGAAGGAGATATTATTGAAGCATATGTAATGGAGCAAATTGATCCTAAATGATTGGACTAGTGGAGTGTGAATGCTTAATTTACGATGCTGCTTCTCTTAAAGAAAAACGTGCCGTGCTTCAGCGCATCTTGATGCGCTTGAAGCAGCGGTTTAACGTATCGGTTTCAGAAACTGATTTTCAAGATGTGTGGCAACGAACAAAAATTAGCATTGTCGCAGTCTCATCTAGCCGTGTCACAACGGAACAAGAACTGCAAAAAGCGCTAAGCTTGATTGATTCTTTTCCAGAGATTGAACGTACCATTACAACTTTTGATTGGTTATAAAAGGGGTGACACAGATGAACATAAGAGCAACTAGAGTCGGAGAACAAATGAAAAAAGAGATGGGCGAGATTTTAAATCGTAAAATCAAGGATCCGCGCATCGGTTTTGTGACTGTAACAGATGTTCAAGTATCAGGCGATTTACAGCAAGCGAAAGTTTATATCTCTGTTTTAGGAGATGCTGAACAGCGTGAGAATACGTTAAAAGGCCTTGCGAAAGCAAAGGGATTTATCCGCTCAGAAATCGGTCAGCGCATTCGCTTACGTAAAACACCTGAAATTACGTTTGAGTTTGATGAATCAATTGATTATGGTAATCGAATTGAATCATTGCTTCATGAAATAAAAAAAGAAAGCGATGACCATCAAGAGAACGAATAAGATCAGTGAATGTAGAAACAAAAAAGGGTGTCTCAAAAGTGGTTTTTGCTTCTGAGACACCCTTTTTTAAATGAAAAGGAGATGAAGAATGAGTGGACGGTGTTTTAGTTTTACATAAACCAGCTGGCCTGACTTCGCACGACTGTGTGTTTAAAGTCCGAAAGCTGCTTCGCACTAAAAAAGTAGGGCATACAGGCACATTAGACCCAGACGTTACAGGAGTATTGCCTATTTGTATCGGTAGAGCTACCAAGATTGTAGAATATCTAACAGGAGCTACTAAAACCTATGAAGGGGAAGTTACACTCGGGTTTTCTACAACAACAGAAGATTCTTCCGGAGAGGTTGTAGAAGAAAAGAAAGTAGCGGATTCTTTTTCACGTGCTCAAATCGAAGAAGTGCTGTCTTCGATGACAGGAGAACTTCAGCAAGTCCCTCCAATGTATTCAGCGGTAAAGGTCAAAGGTAAAAAACTATATGAATATGCAAGGCAAGGAATCGAAGTAGAGCGCCCAGTTAGAACCATTCATATCTATAACTTTGAACTGCTGGATGATCGCGCTACATTTGAGGGAGAACAAATTTCCTTCAAATTCCGCGTAACGTGCAGCAAAGGTACATATGTGCGAACGCTTGCTGTGATGATTGGAGAAGCTCTTGGCTATCCATCTCATATGTCGTATTTGCAGCGAACGGGTTCCGGGCAGTTTTCACTCGAAGATTGTGTGACATTTGAAGATATTGAACGGGCGGTAGAAGAAGAAACGATCAATGAGAAACTACATTCGATCGAAGAAGCTCTTAATCATTTGCCGAAACTTCAAATTAGTGATACATTAGCAGAGAAAGTGAAAAATGGCGCGGTATTGCCGTGTACGGAAGATGAAGAGTTAAAAAAAGAACCCTTCTTTTTAATGGTAAATTCTGCAGGCAAGTGCTTAGCAATTTATGCTCAGCACCCAACAAAAAAACATTTAATGAAGCCGGTTAAAGTGTTGGCAATCGACTAGACCGGTTAGGGAAAAGGTGAACTGTGTTTTGGAAACGATTGAAATTCGACATCCACACCACTTTCAACGAGAAGCTGTTCAACAATCAGTGTTAGCGCTTGGTTATTTTGATGGTGTGCATTTAGGGCATCAGCAAGTGATAAATTCAGCAAAACAGTTAGCCGATGAAAAAGGCATAGCTAGTGCTGTGATGACGTTTACTCCTCACCCTTCTGTGGTGCTCGGGCGCAATGTGCAGCACATTGATATGATCACACCGCTTCAAGAAAAAAAGAAACTCATTGAGGAAATGGGAATTGACTTTTTATATATCGTTCATTTTGATAAACAGTTTGCAGCACTATTGCCTCAAGAGTTTGTTGATCAGTATATTATTGGACTGAATGTACAGCATGTGGTAGCTGGATTTGACTATACGTATGGAAAGTTAGGTAAAGGAACAATGGAAATACTACCATTTCATTCTCGATCAAAATTCACGCAAACAACAATTGATAAGTTAACAAATGGCGAAGAAAAAATTAGTTCAACGCTTATTCGCGAAAGTTTAGCAAATGGAGATATGCATCGAGTAAAAGAGCTGCTTGGCCGCTATTATGAAGTGTCAGGTACAGTGACTCATGGAGAAAAGCGAGGCAGGCAAATAGGTTTTCCTACTGCTAACATCGCTTTAGACGATGAGTATTTACTTCCACGCATCGGCGTGTATGCTGTTGAGCTTCAGCTTCACGGTAAGTGGTATGCAGGAGTGTGCAACGTGGGCTACAAGCCGACTTTTCACGATAATTTAGAAAAGCCAACAATCGAAGTCCACTTATTATCATTTGACGAGCAAATCTACGATCAGCACGTAACGGTGAAATGGCACCGAATGATTCGCTCAGAAAAAAAGTTCAGCGGCATCGAAGAGCTTGTCGGTCAGATCTCAAAGGACAAGGAAGAAGCCCTTGCTTATTTTGAAGGAATTCAAAAAAACAAGAAATAAAAAAATATATATAAATAGCTGCTACGACTTGCTTTTTGTTCTAATAAGTAGTAACATAACACTTGTATGTAAAACAACCATTGCTTGGCATTACGATTCACCAACGTTTTGCTCGGTAACTGGGGTTTAATAATAAGGAGGTGAATAGGATGGCTATCACACAAGAGCGTAAAAATGAAATCATTAGTGAGTACAAAACTCATGCGAACGACACTGGTTCTCCAGAAGTTCAAATCGCTGTCCTAACAGAGCAAATTAACAATCTAAACGGTCACTTACGTACTCATAAAAAGGATCACCATTCACGTCGTGGTCTTTTAAAAATGGTAGGTCGACGTCGTAACTTACTTAACTACCTACGTAACAAAGACGTTACTCGTTATCGTGAGTTAATCAACAAACTTGGTTTACGTCGATAATAAGAAGAAAGCGGGAGCATTCCCGCTTTTTTAGTATGTACATTTAAGAAACATTAAAGATGCTACATAATGTGAAAAAAGCTATTGTTTTTGGATATTTCGTTTATAATAAAACTATCACATTTGATTACATACATATTTTATATGTAGAGAGGGGTACTCGTCGATATGGAACAAGAAAAACGAGTGTTCTCTGTAGATCTAGCTGGACGAAAGCTAGAAGTTGAAGTTGGCCAGTTGGCAAAACAAGCAAATGGCGCAGCATTAATCCGCTATGGAGACACAGTTGTATTAAGTACAGCAACGGCTTCAAAAGAGCCTAAAAATGTAGATTTCTTCCCGTTAACAGTAAACTATGAAGAGCGTTTATATGCAGTCGGTAAAATCCCAGGTGGATTCATTAAGCGTGAAGGCAGACCAAGTGAAAAAGCAATCTTGGCTAGCCGTTTAATCGACCGTCCGATTCGTCCTTTATTCGCAGATGGTTTCCGAAACGAAGTTCAAGTTGTCAGCGTTGTAATGAGCGTAGACCAAAACTGTTCTTCAGAAATCGCAGCAATGTTTGGTTCTTCATTAGCATTATCAGTATCTGATATTCCATTTGAAGGTCCTATTGCAGGCGTAATCGTAGGCCGTGTAGACAATGAATTTGTTGTAAACCCAACGGTAGATGAGCTTGAAAAAAGCGATATTCATCTGACGGTTGCTGGTACAAAAGACGCGATCAACATGGTTGAAGCAGGCGCTGATGAAGTACCGGAAGAAGTAATGTTAGAAGCAATTATGTTTGGACACGAGCAAATTAAAAAATTAATTGCGTTCCAAGAAGAAATTGTAGCAGCAGTAGGCAAAGAAAAAGTTGAAGTTGAGCTTTATACTGTTGATGCTGACCTTGAGCGTCAAGTTCGCGAAATTGCAGAAGGTGACATGAATCGTGCTGTTCAAGTTCAAGAAAAGCATGCGCGCGAAAATGCGATTAAAGAAGTGAAAAGCGCTGTAGCTGCAAAATTTGAAGAGCAAGATGTAGAAGAAGAAGTACTAAATCAAGTGAATGAAATTTTGTCGAAGCTTGTTAAAAGTGAAGTGCGTCGCTTGATCACAGAAGAAAAAGTACGTCCTGATGGCCGTAGTATTGACGAAATTCGTCCACTTTCTTCTGAAACAAACTTGCTTCCACGTACACACGGATCTGGATTATTTACGCGTGGACAAACTCAAGCGCTTAGCATCTGTACATTAGGTGCACTTGGCGATGTGCAAATTTTAGATGGTTTAAGTGTAGAAGAATCTAAACGCTTCATGCATCACTATAACTTCCCTTCATTTAGTGTTGGTGAAACTAGACCGATGCGCGGACCGGGTCGTCGTGAAATTGGACATGGTGCGCTAGGTGAACGTGCACTTGAACCGGTTATTCCAAATGAAAAAGATTTCCCTTATACAATTCGTCTTGTATCTGAAGTATTAGAGTCAAACGGTTCTACTTCACAAGCAAGTATTTGTGCAAGCACGCTTGCAATGATGGATGCTGGGGTTCCAATTAAAGCACCTGTAGCAGGGATTGCAATGGGTCTGATCAAATCAGGTGAACACTACTCGATTCTAACGGACATTCAAGGAATGGAAGATCACCTAGGAGACATGGACTTTAAAGTAGCAGGTACCGAAAATGGCGTAACTGCGCTTCAAATGGATATTAAAATTGACGGGTTATCTCGTGAAATTTTAGACGAAGCCCTTCAACAAGCAAAAAAAGGCCGTATGCAAATCTTAAATCATATGATGTCAACGATTGCTACGCCTCGTCAAGAGCTTTCTCAATATGCGCCTAAGATCCTTACAATGGCGATTAACCCTGATAAAATTCGTGATGTTATTGGACCAAGCGGCAAGCAAATCAATAAAATCATCGAAGAAACAGGCGTTAAAATTGATATCGAACAAGATGGTACAATCTTCATTTCTTCTATTGATCAGCCGATGAATGAAAAAGCGAAGAAAATTATTGAAGATCTTGTACGCGAAGTTGAAGTCGGCCAAATGTACTTAGGAAAAGTAAAACGAATTGAAAAATTCGGTGCATTTGTAGAAATCTTCAGCGGAAAAGATGGGCTTGTTCATATTTCAGAGCTTGCAGAAGAGCGTATTGGAAAAGTAGAAGACGTTGTAGCGATTGGTGACGAGCTTTTAGTTAAAGTCATGGAAATTGATAAACAAGGTCGCGTTAACTTATCTCGTAAAGCAATTTTAAAAGAACAAAAAGAAAAAGAAGAAAAAGCAAAAGAAACAAAATAATCTTCTTTTACTACTATATAGATATTGTGAAATCGTCCATACATGAAGAAAATCCATGTGTAGGGCGATTTTATCGTTTGTAGATGTTTGTTCTACCTTGTCCTCTTTATACATATTTTAAATGGTAAAGGGGGAAGGATAAGTGAAGAGAACCATTGTGCAATTTACAGCATTTCTATTTTTACTGGCAATTACATATAAATCTATTTATAATCCTTTTGCTGAAGCATATATAGAAGCACTTAAATCCGATGTACAATTTGTATCAGCTCAGCATGATGCGTTATATCAAAAGATTGAAGAAAAAGCAAAAGATTATGAAAAGCCAGCAGCGAATGCACGAATCGATCCCGTTTGGAAACGGGTTCCTGGCTATAACGGCATAAAAGTTGATCTTGCTGCTTCTTATAAAAATATGAAACCTGCGGGTAAATTTGATGAAAAAAAATTAGTGTACAAACAGGTTAGACCAAAGGTTCACTTGAAGGATTTACCACAGGAACCTATCTACCGTGGACACGATGAAAAGCCTATGGTATCGTTTACAGTGAACGTAGCATGGGGGAACGAGTATTTGCCTAAAATGTTAGAAGTGCTGAAAAAGCACCATGCTAAAGCAACCTTCTTTTTAGAAGGAAAATGGGTTAAAAATAATCCAGATATGGCAAAAATGATTGTAGACGCAGGGCATGAAGTGGGAAACCACTCTTATTCTCATCCTGATATGGCCACTTTATCGGCTAGTCAAATCAATCAGCAGCTTAAAAAAACGAATGATATTATTACATCTACTACGGGACAAAAAGTAAAATGGTTTGCTCCGCCGAGCGGCAGTTTTCGCCCCGAAGTAGTAACGCTTGCTTCTCAGTTAAAAATGAGTACCATCATGTGGACAGTTGATACAATCGATTGGCAAAAGCCGAGTTCAGAAGTGTTAATTAATCGAGTAATGAAAAAGATTCATCCAGGGGCTATTGTACTGATGCACCCGACTGAATCAACGGCTGAATCGCTTGACCAATTGTTAACCGATATTGAACGCAAAGGCCTGAAAGTTAGCGATGTGTCAACAATGCTAGATGAAGAACGAATGATGAAACTACCTTCTTCTACTAAGAAGTAAGTGAGATAAGCAAAAGGGAGGCACTAGCTTGATAAAACGATATACGTGCAAAAATGGTGTAAGAATTGTATTGGAAAATATCCCAACTGTTCGATCTGTGGCCATTGGGGTATGGATCGGAACGGGTTCTCGAAGTGAACACCCTGAAATTAATGGTGTATCACATTTTCTTGAACATATGTTTTTTAAAGGAACAAAAACAAGATCTGCTCGTGAAATTGCAGAAAGCTTCGACCGCATTGGGGGACAAGTAAATGCATTCACTTCTAAAGAATACACGTGCTACTATGCAAAAGTATTAGACGAACACGCAGATCAAGCGCTAGATGTGCTGGCGGATATGTTCTTTAATTCTTCATTTGATGAAGAGGAATTAGCTCGTGAAAAAAATGTTGTATATGAAGAAATTAAAATGTATGAAGATACACCTGATGATATTGTACACGATCTATTAGGAAAAGCCGTATATGGCAATCATCCATTAGGCTATCCAATTTTAGGAACGGAAGATACGTTAAAAACATTTAACGGTGATTCGCTTCGTCAGTATATGGAGCAAATGTATATTCCTGAAAACATCGTTATTTCAGTAGCTGGAAACATTGATGAGAGTTTTATTCAACAGGTGGAAAACTATTTTGGTACATATACGTCAAGTCATTCCGCTCATCAATATGTTCAGCCAGAGTTCCATACAAATCATATTGCGCGCAAAAAAGAGACAGAACAAGCTCATCTTTGCCTTGGCTTTAAAGGTTTGCCAATCGGCGGAGAAGATGTATATAGCTTAATTGTATTAAACAACGTGCTTGGTGGAAGTATGAGCAGTCGTTTGTTCCAAGAAGTCCGTGAACAGCGCGGCTTGGCTTACTCTGTTTTCTCTTATCATTCTTCTTATCGAGACAGCGGTCTTGTAACGATTTATGGGGGAACTGGAAGCCATCAGCTCGACGTATTATATGATACGGTTCAAGAAACGCTTTATGATTTGAAAGACAAGGGTATTACGGATAAAGAACTTGCTAACAGCAAAGAGCAGCTGAAAGGAAACTTAATGCTGAGTCTTGAAAGTACAAATAGCCGTATGAGCAGAAACGGAAAAAATGAGTTAATGCTGGGCTATCACCGTTCATTAGATGAGATTTTAGACCTTGTTAATGCCGTGACTAAAGATAGTGTAAATGGTCTTGCACGAGATATTTTCAAAGACGAATTTGCGCTTTCATTAATAAGCCCGAGTGGAGATTTACCTAAGGGTTTTAAGGGAAATTAAACCATAAAAGTAAGGTTGGCTAAAATAATTGAGCCAGCCTTATTTTTATGTCATTTTTTGTATGGTTGTTCAATAAATTAGATGAAAGGAGGGATTTCATGAGATTAAGTGAGCTGAGTGGAAAAGAAATTGTAGATGTTAAGCGAGCAGAGCGTTTGGGTATTTTAGGGCAAACAGATCTTGAAATTAATGAACATACGGGACAAATTAATGCGCTTATTATTCCATCTGTGAAGTGGTTTGGATTTCGAAAACAAGGAGATGAAGTGCGAGTGCCGTGGGGGAATATCGAAAAAATTGGTACGGATATGGTGATTGTAAATGTTCATCAGCTAGAAGACATAAATAATGAGTCAACAAAATAACAAACGAGATGCTTCCTGCATCTCGTTTCTTTTATTTTCAAGGATAAAGATTCACCGATTCCTGTGTGTTTACATAGTATGTTGAAGAAAAGCAATAGGCATTCTAGGGCGTAATGATAGCACTTTACATCTCGATGGTTTAAGCGAAGGATACATCTATTTAATGTTAAAGAAGGTGAAAATGAAACATGTTAACGGATTTGCACATAGCTGTAATTGGCGGTGATGCTAGGCAGCTTGAAGTCATTCGAAAATTAATTCAATTAGATGCAAAAACCTCTCTTATTGGTTTTGATCAGCTAGATCATGGTTTTACAGGTGCGACGAAATATCAGATAGAGGAGCTGGATTTTTCAGATGTTGACGCCATCATCCTTCCAGTGCCTGGAACAAATCACGAAGGGCAAGTAGATACTATTTTTTCAAATGAAAAAGTAGTATTGACTGAAGAAATACTTAAAAAAACGCCTGAGCACTGCATTATTTATTCTGGTATTAGCAATGGGTATTTAAACGAATTAGTCAAAACGACAAACCGTAAACTCGTTCAGCTATTTGAGCGTGATGATGTAGCAATTTATAACTCTATTCCTACTGTTGAAGGTACCATCATGCTTGTTATTCAACATACGGATTTTACCATTCACGGTTCAAATATTTCTGTCCTAGGTTTAGGAAGAGTAGGAATGAGCGTGGCGAGGTCCTTTGCTGCACTTGGTGCCAATGTAAAAGTAGGAGCTAGAAAATCTGAACATTTAGCACGTATTGCTGAAATGGGTTTGCAGCCTTTCTATCTTTCTGAACTCGATAAAGAAATTGCTGATAGTGATATATGTATTAACACCATTCCATACCCCATCTTAACGGCTAAGACATTATCTAATGTCCCGACCCACGCGCTCATTATTGATTTAGCTTCAAAGCCTGGAGGAACCGATTTCCGCTATGCAGAAAAACGAGGAATTAAAGCTATTTTAGCACCTGGTCTTCCAGGGATTGTGGCTCCAAAAACAGCAGGTCAGATTGTCGCTAATGTATTAGTGAATTTATTAAAAGACGCTGCGGATGCGAGAGAGGAGAAAAAATAATGTCATTAAAAGGTAAAAGAATAGGATTCGGCTTGACCGGATCTCACTGTACGTATGATGCGGTTATGCCAGAAATTGAAAAGCTTGTTAATTTGGGAGCAGAAGTGTTACCGGTTGTTTCTTACACTGTACAATCCACAAATACTCGTTTTGGAGATGGAGAAGACTGGGTGAAGAAAATTGAGGAATTAACAGGTCACGCCGTCATCAATACAATTGTAAAAGCAGAGCCTCTAGGACCAAAGATTCCGCTTGATTGTATGGTAGTTGCCCCAATCACTGGGAATACGATGAGTAAGTTTGCGAATGCAATGACTGAATCTCCGGTACTCATGGCAGCTAAAGCAACGCTTCGTAATAATAAGCCAGTGGTACTGGGAATTTCGACTAATGACGCACTAGGGCTAAATGGTGTAAACTTAATGAGGCTAATGGCGACTAAAAATATTTATTTTATTCCATTTGGTCAAGATGACCCGGTGCTTAAACCAAATTCAATGGTAGCGCGTATGACGATGTTATCAGACACGGTGTACGCAGCGCTTGAAGATAAACAGATTCAGCCTGTTATTGTCGAAAGGTTCCGCGACGGTCAAGAGTCATAGGACATATATGCCTCTTGCTGTTGTATGAATCTGTTCAATACTGCGGCTGTAAGAGAACTCTCAATCTCAAAGAAGAGAAGATTTTAAAAATCTTCTCTTCTTTGACGCAATGAAGCATAATAATATGTTAAAATAGTCAGTATATGCAGATAAATGTTGAGTAGTTGAAAATTGTTGGAGGCGGTATTAAAATGACAAGAGAATTACATGTAGCAGTAGTAGGAGCAACAGGTGCAGTAGGACAA
Source organism: Priestia sp. FSL R5-0597 (assembly GCF_038006305.1). Lineage (NCBI taxonomy): Bacteria > Bacillati > Bacillota > Bacilli > Caryophanales > Bacillaceae > Priestia > Priestia sp. FSL R5-0597. The sequence continues at coordinate 3,951,591 of NZ_JBBOUZ010000001.1, read as the reverse complement.
CAAATGATTAAAACCCTACAGGAGCGTAATTTTCCAGTTGGTAAATTAACGTTATTATCTTCAGCTCGTTCAGCTGGTAAAAAAGTGTTGTTTAACGGAGAAGAAGTTGTTGTGCAAGAAGCAACTCCTGATAGCTTTGAAGGCGTAGACATTGCTTTATTCAGTGCAGGCGGCAGCATTTCAAAAGCACTTGCACCAGAGGCAGTAAAACGCGGAGCAATCGTTGTAGACAACACAAGCGCTTATCGAATGGATGAAAATGTCCCGTTAGTTGTGCCGGAAGTGAACGAAGATGCATTACACGCACATAACGGAATCATTGCTAATCCAAACTGCTCTACAATTCAAATGGTAGCAGCATTACAACCATTACGCGAAACATACGGCTTATCTAAAGTGCTAGTATCAACGTATCAAGCCGTTTCTGGAGCAGGCGCTGCTGCAATTAATGAATTAAAAGAACAAGCTAAAGCTATTTTAGAAGAAAAAGAGTTTACACCGGAGATTTTACCGGTTGGTGGAGATAAAAAACATTATCAAATTGCTTTTAATGCCATTCCGCAAATTGATAAATTTCAAGATAACGGTTTTACATTTGAAGAAATGAAAATGATTAATGAAACGAAAAAAATTATGAGCATGCCTGAATTGCCAGTAGCTGCTACTTGTGTTCGTCTACCGGTTGTAACAGGTCATTCAGAGTCAGTGTACATTGAAATTGAAAAAGACGGTGTAACGGTAGCTGATGTGAAAAATTTATTGGCTGATGCACCTGGTATCGTATTGCAAGATGATCCAGAAAATCAAGTATATCCAATGCCAGCAGATTGTGTAGGTAAACGAGATGTGTTTGTCGGCCGTATTCGTAAAGATTTAGATCGCGATAACGGTTTCCATATGTGGATCGTTTCTGATAACTTGTTAAAAGGTGCAGCTTGGAATTCTGTACAAATTGCAGAATCACTTATTAAGCTTAGCTTAGTAAAATAAGCGCAACCAGAGTGTCTCGGAACATGATGAGGTGTAAGTATGAAAATAATCGTCCAAAAATTTGGAGGAACTTCCGTTCGTAACGAAGAAGGAAGAGCAAGAGCAATCTATCATTTAAATAATGCATTAAGTGAGGGTTACAAAGTAGTCGTTGTTGTATCGGCAATGGGACGAAAAGGTGAACCGTATGCAACGGATACATTGCTTTCACTTGTTGATGGAAATAAAGCGTCTCTTAACAAACGTGAGCTTGATATGCTTATGGCATGCGGAGAATTAATTTCATCGGTTGTATTTACAAATTTATTAAACGAAAATGGGATTAAAGCTACAGCATTAAACGGTGCACAGGCAGGGTTTGTGACGAATGATGATTTTACCAATGCCAAGATACTAGAAATGAAATGCGACCGTTTGTTAAAAGAATTAGAAGAATATGATGTCGTTGTCGTAACAGGCTTTCAAGGGGCAACTGCTGAAGGTGATACAACAACGCTTGGACGCGGAGGTAGCGATACATCTGCTTCAGCGTTAGGTGCAGCCCTTATGGCTGATTACATTGACATTTTCACGGATGTAGAAGGTGTGATGACAGCGGACCCGCGTATTGTAGAAGATGCAAGACCGCTATCCGTTGTCACATATAACGAAATATGCAACATGGCTTATCAAGGTGCAAAAGTAGTTCACCCACGTGCCGTAGAGATCGCCATGCAAGCAAAAGTACCGATGCGCGTCCGTTCCACGTATGCTGATTCAGAAGGTACGCTCGTTACATCTCAAGGTGAAGCACAGCAGCGTGGAAGCGATGTGCAAGAACGCCTTGTAACAGGAATCGCCCACGTATCTAACGTGACTCAAATTAAAGTTTTTAGTAAAGAAGGCCATTATGATACGCAAGCAGAGGTATTCAAAGCAATGGCACAAGAAAAAATCAGCGTAGATTTTATCAATATTTCACCGAAGGGTGTTGTATATACGGTAACAGATGAAGCAACTGACAAAGCAATCGATGTGCTTCATGCGCTAGGGTATGAGCCGGCTGTTATTCGCAACTGTGCCAAAGTATCAACGGTTGGAGCAGGAATTGCAGGGGTGCCTGGTGTTACATCTAAAATTGTTACAGCTCTTTCTAGCGAAGGTATTCAGATTTTACAATCTGCTGACAGCCATACGACGATTTGGGTGCTTGTAAAAGAAGAGGATTTAAAGAAAGCCGTTAATGCTCTTCATGGTGCCTTTGACTTGTCAAAAGCACCGCAAAAAAGATAAACTACATGTTCCGTTAGCTATAAGCTAACGGTTCATTACATGAATAGGGATAATGCAATTTCAAGGAGTGAAAACATGATTGATTTTGGGAAAGTCGCAACAGCGATGGTAACGCCTTTTGATCATAAAGGAAATATTGATTTTGAAAAAACAACGCAGCTTATTAACTATTTAATCAGCAACGGTTCAGATGCGTTGGTTATTGCAGGAACAACTGGTGAATCTCCTACGCTTTCAACAGAAGAAAAGCTGGCGCTGTTCCGCCACTCAGTAAAGGTAGTAGATGGCCGTGTACCTGTTGTTGCAGGTACAGGAAGCAATAATACGTATGCATCAATTGAATTAACGAAAAAGGCAGAAGAAATCGGCGTAGATGCGATTATGATTGTAGCACCTTATTATAACAAGCCGAATCAGGAAGGCTTATATCAGCACTTTAAAACAATTGCTGAAAGTACAGAGCTGCCTGTCATGTTATACAATATTCCAGGGCGATCCGTGATCAATATGTCTGTGGATACAATTGTACGCCTAGCTGAACTGCCAAATGTTGTAGCGTTAAAAGATGCAAGCGGCGACCTTGACGCAATGACAGCTATTATCGCACAAACAAGCGATGATTTTGCTTTATACAGCGGTGATGATGGCTTAACACTGCCGGTATTAGCAATTGGAGGAACTGGGATTATTTCTGTTGCCTCTCACGTTATTGGAAATGAAATGCAAGAGATGGTTAAGCTGTATGAGTCAGGAAATCCGAAAGAAGCAGCAAAAATTCATCAGCGTATTGTACCTGTGATGAAATCTCTTTTTGCGGCTCCAAGTCCAACGCCTGTTAAAACAGCTTTACAGCTAAAAGGGTTAGACGTAGGATCGGTACGATTACCTTTAGTTCCGTTAACGGAAGAAGAACGCCAAACGTTAGTCAGCACATTAAATACGCTATAAGCTATAAGTATGTTTTTAAACGTCTCTTCATTGACCGTATATACGAGTTGATGAAGAGACGTTTTTTTCTTATAAGATAACAGAAGAGCAGATGACGGAAATAGACGAATGAAATTTCTTGTATTCCAATTCTTACTTCAGTTATAATGTAAGCAAATGAAATTGTACGGGTGAAAGTAAGTAGGAGGAACTTATGGTACTAGAAAAGACAGAAAATATTAAAATTTCAGCCTTGGGTGGAGTCGGAGAACTTGGAAAAAACATGTATGTGGTGGAAATCAATGAAAACATATATGTGTTAGATGCAGGGTCAAAGTTTCCGGGAGGGGAAATGTTAGGAATTGATATTGTCATTCCTGACATTACATATTTAGTAGAAAATCAGCAGAACGTAAAAGGCATTTTTGTTACTCATGGACACGAAGAGCAAATTGGGGCGATTCCCTTTATACTTCAAAAATTGGACGTGCCGGTATATGGTACAGAATTAACGCTAGCGCTTATCAAAGAAAAGTTAAAAGAGTATGGAATTAAAAAATATGAAGCTTTACATCCTATCACTTCGTCAACGGTTTTATCGTTTGAAGGAGTGGATATTTCATTTTTTAGAACGCAGCACAGTATACAAGATTCAGTCGGCATTTGTTTACAAACCAATCAAGGTGCGATTGTATATACAGGTGATTTTAAATTTGATCAAAACTCAGTCAGCATTCAAAGCGCTGATATTGGAAAAATGGCTGCCATTGGGGAAAAAGGCGTCCTGTGTTTGCTTTCAGACAGTACAAATGCGGATAAGCCAGGCTATACAGTTTCCGAGGCCGTCATCGGACAAAATATTACCGACGCTTTTTATAAAAGCAAAGGTCGAATCATTGTTGCTGCATACAGTTCCAATCTGCACCGTATTCAGCAAATTATTCATGCCGCATATCAGCATGGCCGTAACCTGATCGTTATGGAAAAGAGTATGCTGAAAATTATTGATATTGCAGCAAAACTTGGACATTTGCAGCTGCCTGAGGATTTAATTGTTCCTGTGCAAAAGCTAAAGGATCTTTCAGAACATGAAACGGTTATTTTAACAACAGGTCATCACGGAGAGCCGATTTCAGGTCTTACTCGAATGGCTAGACAGTCCCATAAATTGATTCAAATCAAACAAGATGACACGGTCCTGCTGGCTGCTACACCCGTGGCGGGGCACGAAACGACCTTTTCAAAAACAATTGACGTCATCTTTCGTTTAGGAGCAAGCGTAGTGTTTGCTCAGAAGAAAGTGCAGGCTTCCGGACACGGCAGTCAAGAAGAACTAAAATTTATGATTAACTTAACAAAGCCGAAATATGTCATGCCTGTGAATGGAGAGTACCGAAAACAAAAAGCTTATGCAAAGCTAGCCGGTCAATTAGGAATATCAGAAGATCATATTTGTTTGCTTGAAAAAGGTGAGCGAGTTGAGTTTAAAGATGCTCGCATGTACCCTAGCGGTTCTATTCAAGCGGGAAATACGCTCATTGATGGACTAGGAGTCGGCGATATTGGGAATATCGTTCTGAGGGATCGCAGGCTGCTGTCACAGGACGGAATCTTAACGGTAGTAGTTACGATTAATAAACGTCAAAAAACAGTAGTAGCGGGGCCAGAAATCATCTCCCGAGGCTTCGTCTATGTAAGAGAATCAGAAAAGCTTTTAGAAGAAGCAACGAAGATTGTTCAGCAAATTTTAGAAAAGTGTATGGAAGACAAAGTGATCGAGTGGTCTTCATTAAAATTAAAAATGAGAGAAAGTTTAAATCAATTTTTATATGAAAAAACCCGTCGTAAACCGATGATTTTACCGATTATCATGGAAATCTAATGTGAAGCCTTCCCGCTGGGAAGGCTTTTTATTTGCAGCTGATGCGGATGTAATAACTATGAGAAGTTCATACTACTACTATCAATAAGTGAAAGGAGCTAGAATATGTTTGAAAATAACGAAAGATTACATTCTGATGAAGCGCCTCAGCAGCCTAATAAAAATGAAGAAAGCAAGGGCGGAATATTAGATAAAATTCAACAATTGGGACAGACCAACGTGGCTCAGCTTCCTCAGGATTCTAATATTCACTGTTTAACGATTGTAGGACAAATCGAAGGGCACATGCAGCTGCCTCCTCAAAATAAAACGACAAAATATGAGCATGTCATCCCGCAAATTGTGGCGATTGAACAAAATCCAAAAATTGAAGGATTGCTTATTATTTTGAATACAGTAGGTGGAGATGTAGAAGCAGGTCTTGCCATTGCGGAAATGATTGCTTCGTTATCCAAGCCTTCTGTGTCCATTGTGCTAGGAGGCGGACATTCAATCGGTGTTCCAATTGCGGTTTCAACTGATTATTCGTATATTGCCGGTACAGCGACCATGACCATTCATCCCATTCGCTTAACGGGTCTTGTTATTGGTGTACCGCAAACATTCGAATACTTAGATAAAATGCAAGAGCGCGTGATTAACTTTGTGAGAGAACACTCTCATATTTCAGAAGAAAAGTTTAAAGAACTTATGTTTTCAAAAGGGAACTTAACGCGTGATATCGGGACAAATGTAGTTGGCGGAGATGCTGTTTCATACGGGTTAATTAACGAAGTAGGCGGAGTTGCTCAAGCAATCAAAAAATTGAATGAACTGATTGAGCAAGGACGTCAGAATGAGGAGCAGCTGCTGCAATGATTTTATATACAATGATGCCACAAGAACTGATTTTTCAGCAGTCTTATCATCAAGAACAATCTCAGCCAAAGCTTATTAATCATAATGGAATCCCGGTTATCGTTGAAGAAAATGAACAAAAACAACAGCAAATTGTAAGGGTTTTAAGCACGAATCCTCAAGATTATTTGAATGAAAATTATTATCCTGGTCAAATTTTGTCGTAAGGATTTCAGTATAATTATGGTGAATATGGTATAATGAATATGACGAAGAAGGCAGCCGCTGTATTGGCTGCTTTTTTATTCAACTGATAAAAGAAACAAAATCAACATAGGGTGTTGGACGTTGATTGGAGTGGAAAAATGGCAAAGAAAAAACGAAGAGGTCAAATAAAAAAGGATGAATGGAAACGCATATTGCGCTTTGAGCTTATTGGATTATTTTTATTAGCGTTAACGTTAATTGCCATGGCAGGACTCGGTGCTGTAGGACAGGCTCTTGTGCTCGTGGTCCGCTTATTTATTGGCGAATGGTATATGCTGTGTTTAATCGGAATGGTTATTCTATCTGTTTATATTATTTGGAAAAGAGAAATGCCTCCTTTAGTGACGCGGCAGCTTATCGGTACATACCTCATTATTTTATCTATTTTACTGTTTAGTCACGTGACGTTATTTGAAAATTTATCGAAAAACGGAACGTTTACAGATCCATCTGTCATTATGAATACGTGGGATTTGTATATGCTCGAAGCAACGGGACAATCGAATCACAGTGATTTAGGGGGAGGGATGATAGGAGCTATTATGTTTGCCATGTTCTACTATCTGTTTGATAGCTTAGGAACAGAACTTATCGCTGCCTTGCTTATTGTGATTGGGGTACTGCTCATTACCGGACGTTCGCTTCACGAAACGGTATTAAAACTTCTGTCACCTCTAGTTAATTTTTTAACAACGGAGTTAAAAGAAGGCTGGCAAGATATTCGGACGTGGAAACATAAGAAGAAAAAAGCCCCTAAAACAACAAAAAAGAGACGCCAAGAAAAAGCTGTTCAAGAACCAGAAGAAAGCGTGGAAATAGAAGTGGAAGCACCTTCGCCTCCAATTATTGAACACTTTGATTATGGAGAGGAAGAGTCTAGTCAATCTCCTGCTGCTCCTATAGCTCCGGTGCCTCCGGTTATGGAATCGAAGCCTGTAGCTGCTGCACCGCAACAGCCAAGGCCGCAAAAGGAACAGGAAGAAGAAAAAGCTCCTATGATTACCTTTACTGAAACGGAAAATAAAGAGTATGAGCTTCCTCCTATCAAGCTATTGACGATGCCAAAGAAAAGTAACCAGGCAAAAGAGCATAAAAACATTTATAAAAATGCCGAAAAGCTTGAAAAAACGTTTCAAAGTTTCGGCGTAAAAGCAAAAGTGGCAAAAGTTCACCTTGGACCAGCTGTTACAAAATATGAAGTATATCCTGATGTAGGAGTAAAAGTAAGTAAGATTGTCAATTTAAGTGATGATTTAGCACTTGCATTAGCTGCCAAAGATATTCGGATTGAAGCTCCAATTCCCGGGAAATCAGCGGTAGGAATTGAAGTGCCGAACGAAGAAGTAGCGATGGTTTCACTTAGAGAAGTACTTGAAGCGACTGAAAATAACCGACCTGATAAAAAGCTATTAGTTGGTTTAGGAAGAGATATTTCAGGCGAAGCTGTGCTAGCAGAGCTTAATAAAATGCCTCATATGCTTGTAGCAGGGGCAACAGGAAGCGGAAAAAGTGTGTGTATCAACGGTATTATTATTAGTATTTTAATGAGAACAAAGCCTCATGAAGTAAAATTAATGATGATTGACCCTAAAATGGTTGAGTTGAATATGTACAATGGTATTCCGCATTTATTGGCTCCTGTCGTAACAGATCCGAAAAAAGCTTCTCAAGCATTAAAGAAAGTTGTAAGTGAGATGGAGCGACGGTATGAGTTGTTCTCACACAGCGGAACGAGAAACATTGAAGGATATAACGATTTAGTAAAACGTATGAATGATGATGGAGACGTCGATGCAAAACAGCCGACTCTTCCTTATATTGTGGTGATTGTTGATGAGTTGGCTGACTTGATGATGGTTGCTTCATCTGACGTCGAAGATTCGATCACACGTCTTGCTCAAATGGCTCGTGCTGCCGGCATTCATTTGATTATTGCTACACAGCGACCATCAGTAGATGTTATTACTGGAGTTATTAAAGCAAACATTCCTTCCCGAATCGCTTTTAGTGTATCTTCACAAACTGACTCTCGTACGATCCTAGATATGGGAGGAGCTGAGAAGCTTCTAGGAAGAGGAGATATGCTGTTCATGCCTGTTGGAGCTTCAAAACCTGTGCGTGTGCAAGGTGCCTTTTTATCAGATGAAGAAGTAGAAGAGATTGTTGATTTTGTAATTGCACAGCAAAAAGCACAGTATCAAGAAGAAATGATTCCAACAGATGCTCCTGAACAAGTCGATGATTTTGCAGATGAGCTGTATGACGAAGCGGTTCAGCTTGTGGCAGAAATGCAAACAGCTTCTGTTTCTATGCTGCAGCGACGCTTTCGAATTGGCTATAACCGGGCTGCACGTTTAATCGATGCGATGGAAGATCGTGGAGTGGTTGGGCCTTACGAAGGAAGTAAGCCGCGTTCGGTGCTGATTTCTCAGCAAAATGAAGATGTTGGATCTTAATAAGGTTATTAGAAAAGATGGAGCTGGGACAAAAGTATTTTAGCCTAAGTGAAAAACGAATCACTAATCAACATGTCTGATTAGCGGTTCGTTTTTTTTGTTAGGGTGAATATAGGTTTCATCCGTTTCGTTCCTTCTAGCAGTTGACTGAAAGACAAGGTGAAGACTCCTGCGGGAAAAGCGTAAGCGACGAGGAGGCCCATCGCCCGCCCGTGGAAACCGAAGTCTTGCACGGAAATCAACTGCGGTGTCGCAAGCGTTTCAGCTCATGTATCTTATTTGTTTGTCTTTAGATTGGATTCATTTAGTTATGTCTCAACCTCATTTTTTTATGGAAGAAGAGACGGTAAGAATAGTATTATACAAAAATATGTCATGCTAAATAAATAAAATAAAAACGAATATTAAAAAATTTAATGACTAAAATGTTTGGGTTTTATCTAATATTAGAAGAAAAGTAGGTTGTTAGGTATGCTGACATTAAAAAATAACAAAAATTCATTTTTTTAAAAAAATATTAAAAATATTAACAAAAAATTAATATAACCTATTTATTTATCTGTCGAAAAATGATATATTATTTTCGATTAAGTAGTCGAACATCAGAGGTCTGATGACTTTTTAATATGGAGGAAGAGTGATGTCTATACGTGCGGATAATCGGCACTTGTATTTACAAGTGATTGATAAAATTAAACAAAATATAGAAAAAGGAATTTTTAAAGAAAAGGAAAGACTCCCTTCAGAGTTTGATTTATCAAAGCAGCTAGGGGTTAGCCGCGCAACGCTACGTGAGGCACTTCGCATATTAGAAGAAGAGAATATTATTGTTCGCAGACACGGCGTGGGAACATTTGTCAACACGAAGCCTACTTTTTTGTCAGGGATTGAGCAATTAAATAGTATAACACATATGATTGAACAAGCTGGTATGAAGGCCGGAACAATCTTCTTATCTTCTCAAATACAAGAGTTGTCTGAAAATGATTTAACACGTTTTGCTTGCGGGGAAGACGAACAGATTTTATTTGTTGAACGGGTGAGAACGGCAAACGGAGAGCCTGTTGTATATTGCATGGACAAGGTTCCTCAAAAAATATTGCCTGAAAATTTCGAATATAAACAGGAATCTTTGCTAGAAATTCTTGAAAAACAAGCAGGAAAGCACATTTCATACGCCGTGGCAAATATTGAGCCTCTAGGCTATCATGAAAAAGTTTCTCCTATTTTACAATGCGAGCCAGAAACCGCTTTGCTTGTGCTGAAACAAATGCATTATGACCAGTATGATGAACCTATTTTATATTCCATCAATTATTTTAAAGCAGATCAATTTAGTTTCCAAGTACTGCGTAAACGCGTCTAGTTTTTTTATGGTTAAATGTCAGAAAATTTACAACTATTTAACATTGTCCTTTTAAGGAGGTGTCAAATGTAGGTCACAGGGACGAAATAGAAAATTGGCTTTATACTTTTAAAACTATTCAGGGGGTTAAAACATGTTAAAACGTAAAACGGGACTTGCATTATCACTAGTATTAGCGGCAGGAACACTTTTAAGCGCGTGTGGCTCAAACGACGCAGATAAGAGCAGCGGAGATAAAAAAGCAGCGGATTTTAAAGTGGGAATGGTAACAGATACGGGCGGGGTAGATGATAAATCGTTTAACCAATCTGCTTGGGAAGGTCTAACAAAGTTTGGGAAAGACAACGGACTTGATGAAGGGACTGGATACAAATATTTGCAGTCTACAAAAGCATCTGAATACGAGAGCAACCTTTCTAAATTTGCTGAGAGTGGCTACAACTTGACGTATGGAATTGGCTTTTTATTAAAAGAAGACATTAAAAAAGCAGCAAAGCAGTATCCAGATGCTAACTTTGCATTAGTAGACGATACGTTAAAATCAGAAAACTTAGATAACGTGGCGAGCATTCTATTTAAAGAAGAGCAGGGCTCTTTCTTAGTAGGTGTAGTGGCAGCGAAACAAACGAAAACGAACAAAATCGGCTTTATCGGAGGCGTTGAATCTCCATTAATCAAGAAGTTTGAAAACGGATTTAAAGCAGGTGTTAAATCTGTAAACCCAGACGCTGAAGTTATTTCTCAATACGCGGAAAGTTTTAACTCTCCAGAAAAAGGCTCAGCTATCGCTTCTACCATTTACAGCAAAGGCGCTGATATTATTTATCAAGCGGCTGGCGGTACTGGAAACGGCGTATTTACAGAAGCTAAAAACCGTTCAAAAGGCGGTAAAGACAAAAAGGTTTGGGTAATTGGAGTTGACCGCGATCAGCATGAAGAAGGTATGCCTGAAAACGTAACGTTAACTTCGATGGTAAAACGCGTTGACCTGGCTGTAGAAGATGTTGCAAAACAAGCAATGGACGACAAATTCCCAGGCGGTAAAGAGGTTGTGTTTGGCTTAAAAGAAGACGGAGTGGGAATTGCTCCATCACAAGATAATGTAAGCAAAGATGCGTTAAAAGCAGTTGATGAGTATAAGCAAAAAATTCTAGACGGTGACATTACAGTGCCTCAAACGGATAAAGAATTTAAAGAGTTTGAAAAAACGCTTAAAAAATAAGCTGATATCTGTTAAGCAATGATTATATGAGTATAAAAGGCTAGTGAAAACTAGCCTTTTTCATAGCCAAAAAACGGAAGACAGAATCCTGTAGCAGGCAGGAATAGGGAGTGAAAGTAGTGGAATATGTTATTGAAATGCTAGATATTCGCAAAGAGTTTCCCGGTATTGTCGCTAATGACAATATTACACTCCAAGTGAAAAAGGGAGAAATTCATGCTTTGTTAGGAGAAAATGGTGCAGGTAAGTCAACGCTGATGAACGTTTTATTTGGGCTTTATCAGCCTGAAAAAGGGCAGATTCGTGTAAACGGCCAAGAAGTCAAAATCACGGACCCTAACGTAGCGAATGACTTAGGAATTGGAATGGTTCATCAGCATTTTATGCTTGTTCAAAACTTTACAGTCACAGAAAATATTATTCTTGGGAACGAACCGACGCGAACGGGGAAAATCAATATTAAAAAAGCAGCTCAAGATATTCAAGAGCTTTCAAATCAATATGGATTATCGGTAGATCCATATGCGAAGATTCAAGATATCTCAGTTGGCATGCAGCAGCGAGTGGAAATTTTAAAGACGCTTTACAGAGGAGCCGACATTCTTATTTTTGATGAACCTACTGCCGCCTTAACACCTCAGGAAATTACGGAATTAATTCAAATTATGAAAAAATTAATTCAAGAAGGAAAGTCGATTATTTTAATTACGCATAAATTAAAAGAAATTATGTCAGTGTGTGACCGCTGTACAATTATTCGAAAAGGTGTCGGGGTTGGTACGGTAAATGTGCAAGAGACCAACCCTGATGAACTTGCTGCTTTAATGGTAGGAAGAGAAGTACATTTTAAAACTGAAAAGAAAACAGCGACTCCAAAAGAAGCTGTGTTAACAATAAAAGAATTAGTAGTAGAAGACAGCCGAGGAGTAGAGGCTGTAAGTTCACTTGATCTAAGCGTTCGAGCAGGCGAAATTGTAGGCATCGCGGGTGTGGATGGAAATGGCCAAACAGAGCTGATTGAGGCAATTACGGGTCTAAGAAAAATAAAGTCGGGCTCGGTCACGTTAAAAAATCAAGAGTTGTCTACGTTATCCACGCGTAAAATTACGGAGTCAGGAGTAGGACATATTCCGCAGGATCGCCATAAGCACGGGCTTGTATTAGATTATACAATTGGTGAAAATATCGGTCTTCAAACGTATTATCAAAAGCCGATGTCTAAATCAGGTATTTTGAATTATAAAGAGCTGTATAAAAAAGCAAAAGAGTTAATTGCAGAATATGATGTGCGAACCCCTAGTGAATATACGCAAGCGCGATCGCTATCGGGCGGAAATCAGCAAAAAGCCATTATTGCCCGTGAAGTAGACCGCAGTCCGGAACTATTAATTGCAGCTCAGCCAACGAGGGGGCTGGATGTAGGAGCCATTGAATTTATTCATAAAAAGCTGATTGAAGAACGAGATAAAGGACGGGCAGTGCTGCTCGTTTCGCTAGAACTAGATGAAGTAATGAATCTAAGCGATCGCATTGCGGTTATTTATGAAGGGAAAATAGTTGACATTGTAGATCCAAAAGAAACGAATGAACAAGAGTTAGGTCTATTAATGGCAGGCGGTACGCGTGAGAAAGCGGGTGGAACAGCATGAATAAACTTGTGAAAAATGAACGTGTAATGATGATTTTGATCCCTGTTGTATCGGCCATATTAGGACTCATTGCCGGAGCGGTTATTATGTTACTAGGCGGCTATGATCCAATGCTTGGCTATCAATCTCTTTTTGACGGGATGTTTGGAACGCCAAAAGCCATTGGAGAAACGATTCGTGCCATGACTCCTCTTGCTCTGGCCGGTATTGCGGTTGCGTTTGCTTATAAAACCGGTCTCTTTAACATTGGAGTAGAAGGACAGCTTTTAGTTGGCTGGTTGGCTTCAGTATGGGTTGGGTATGCGTTTGATTTACCAGCAGTCATTCATATTCCTTTAGCTGTATTAGCAGCAGCTGCAGCTGGAGCAGTTTGGGCGTTTATTCCAGGATTTTTAAAAGCAAAATTTCATGTTCATGAAGTAATTGTTTCCATCATGATGAACTATATTGCTCTTTACACCACGAGCAGTTTAATCCGTACGTATTTATACGCGGGTAATGAAAAATCGTATGATATTAAAGAATCGGCATCTTTAGCATCAAGCTTTTTAGCACAGTTAACCAATAACTCCCGCCTTCATTACGGCATTCTTATTACCATCGCTGCAGCCGTCGTAATGTGGTTTATTTTGAATAAAACAGCTAAGGGATTCGAGCTAAGAGCCGTTGGTTTTAATCAGCATGCTTCACAGTATGCAGGAATGAATGTAGGCCGAAACATTGTGTTATCCATGGCTATTTCAGGCGCTTTTGCCGGGCTTGCCGGAGCTATGGAAGGGCTTGGAACATTTCAATATATGGGCACATTCACTGCGTTTACGGGTACGGGATTTGACGGTATCGCCGTAGCCCTTTTAGGAGCTAACAGCGCAATTGGAATTTTATTAGCTTCATTCTTTTTCGGAGGACTGCAAACTGCGGCTCCTCAAATGAACTTTATGACAGGCGTACCGTCTGAATTAATTCAAATTGTCATTGCGCTTATTATCTTTTTTGTTGCATCTAGTTATTTAATTCGCTGGGTGCTTGGCCGTGCAGGCAAGGGGGGAGCAAAATGAACTTCTTAGAGGTGTTAGCCATTATTATTCCAGCGGCGCTATATTCAGCTGCACCGCTTATCTTTACCGCGCTCGGAGGGATATTTAGTGAACGTTCCGGGGTCGTGAACATTGGATTAGAAGGGCTGATGATGTTTGGCGCGTTCACAGGTATTGTTTCAACCCTTTTACTTCAGGATTCATTAGGTGCTTGGGCCCCGTGGGTAGCAATAGTAATTGCGGCTGTTGTTTGCGCTGTGTTCTCGCTGATTCATGCTGTTGCAAGCATTACATTAAAAGCAGATCAAACTGTAAGTGGTGTAGCCCTGAATTTTCTAGCTGCGGGTCTTTCAATCTTTTTAATCAAAAAGATTTTTGGGAAAGGACAAACAGATTTTATTCAATTCCGTATCGATAAAGTAAGTATTCCAGGTTTATCAGACATTCCAGTAATCGGTAAAATTCTGTTTTCGAACGTTCCTATTACGTCTTATATTGCGATTGCGCTAGCTTTTGGTGTATGGTACATCATTTATAAAACGCCGTTTGGTCTCCGTCTTCGTTCAGTTGGTGAACACCCAATGGCAGCAGACACGATGGGGATCAAAGTTGTGAGAATGCGTTACGTTGGCGTTATGATTTCCGGCATGTTCGCTGGAATCGGCGGAGCGGTGTATGCCACGTCTATCGCTACAAACTTTGCAGCGGGAACGATTGCTGGACAAGGGTTCCTTGCTATTGCGGCCATGATTTTCGGGAAGTGGCATCCTATTGGTGCTTTAGGTGCAGCCATGTTTTTCGGATTAGCACAGTCTTTGAGTATCACGGGAGCTCAGATTCCGGTTATTCAAGATATCCCATCCGTCCTTTTAACCATTGCACCGTACGTATTAACAATCTTAGCGCTTACTGGTTTTGTAGGACGTGCTGAGGCTCCTAAAGCGCTGGGCGTTCCTTATGAAAAAGGCCGCCGCTAATAAATCCTCTATACGAGGTCTAACAATGACTAAAGTTGGATAAATATAGAAGGTGGAGACAAAGAAATCATATTCTTTTCTCCGCCTTTTTTTCATTGAGAGAAAGAATATGAAAAGAAATGAGGAAGCGCGCGGCAAGTTACTTGAAAATGTTTCCTTGAATTCGATATAGTGGTTATAAGACTAAAATTAGCGTTAAAGATTCAAAATAGAAGTATTGTCTAGTTAATACATCAAAATTTAAAAGGAGGTTTATATATGAAATTATTGACTGAACAAAAACATGAACTAGAAGGATTGACTGTTCATACCATTCAAACAGCTAAGTACAAAACAAACACGTTCATTTTAAAACTAAATGCCCCTTTAGATAAGAAAACGGTGACAATGCGTGCCCTTTTACCTTATGTGCTTCAAAGCGCTACCGAGTCGCTGCCGTCTACGACAAAGCTTCGTACATATTTAGATGAGCTTTATGGTGCTACTTTACAAGTAGACTTAACAAAAAAAGGTGATAACCACGATATTACGATTCGCATTGATATAGCGAATGAAAAATATTTGAAAGATTCAACTCCGCTTTTGCAAAAAGCGTTAGCGCTTCTTGGCGATAT
This sequence comes from Priestia sp. FSL R5-0597, assembly GCF_038006305.1. Taxonomy (NCBI): domain Bacteria; kingdom Bacillati; phylum Bacillota; class Bacilli; order Caryophanales; family Bacillaceae; genus Priestia; species Priestia sp. FSL R5-0597. The sequence continues at coordinate 3,936,095 of NZ_JBBOUZ010000001.1, read as the reverse complement.
TTTATTAAAGCCAGCAGTTGAAGGGGACTCTTTTTTAACGGATATTATGACAAAAGAAAAGCGTTCGCTTCGTCAGCGAATTCAAGCCGTATTTGATGATAAAATGCGCTATGCTAATTTAAGACTAGTTGAAGAAATGTGTAAGGAAGAACCTTACTCTTTACATGTAAACGGTCAAATTGACGATGTGGAAGAAATTACAGGTGAAAGTTTGTACGCTTATTATCAGCAGGTGTTAAAAGAAGATGCCATTCACCTTTATGCTATTGGAGATTTGCAAGTCGAAGAGGTTTTACAAACAGTAAAAGAAACATTTACTTTACCAAAGCGCGAGCAAAAAGACATTGAAGATTCTATCACGTCTAAAGAGATCTCAAACGTAAATGAAGTGGTGGAAAAACAAGAAGTCAAACAAGGGAAATTAAATATTGGCTATCGTACAAACGTTGTATACGGAGATAGACAGTATTTTGCTCTTCAAGTATTCAATGGGATATTCGGAGGGTTCTCACATTCCAAGCTATTTATTAACGTGCGTGAAAAAGCGAGCTTAGCTTACTATGCTGCTTCGAGAGTAGAGAGTCATAAAGGATTACTAATGGTCATGTCGGGTATTGATGCTAAAAATTACGACCAAGCTGTTACGATTATTAAAGAACAAATGCAGGAAATGAAACAAGGATCGTTTACAGACGGCGAAATCGCTCAAACGAAAGCCGTTATTCACAACCAGCTGCTTGAAACGGTGGATACTCCACGAGGACTAGTAGAGGTTATGTATCATAATGAATTAACGGGTAAAGATATTTCAATTGATGAATACTTAAAGCATATTGATGCGGTATCTAAGCAGGAAATTATTAAAGTGGCTGAGAAAATTGAAATGGATACAATTTATTTCTTAACAGGAACGGGCGGTGAAGAAAATGGAGAAAATTGAATTTTCGCAGCTTCAAGAACAGCTGTATCATGAAAAAATGGATAACGGGCTGCAGGTATACATTTTGCCAAAACCGGAGTTTAACAAAACGTTTGCCACTTTTACAACAAACTACGGATCGATTGACAATCAATTTGTACCGCTAAATGAAAATGAAATGACAAAAGTTCCGGATGGAATTGCCCACTTTTTAGAGCATAAATTATTTGAAAAAGAAGACGGAGATGTCTTTCAGCAGTTTAGTAAACAAGGTGCTTCGGCCAATGCATTTACTTCTTTTACCCGCACAGCTTACTTATTCAGCTGTACATCTAACTTTGAAGAAAATCTTGAAACATTAGTGGACTTTGTACAAGAGCCGTACTTCTCAGAAAAAACGGTAGAAAAAGAAAAGGGCATTATCGGTCAAGAAATTACAATGTATGACGACAATCCGGACTGGCGCTTGTATTTTGGTACCATTCAAAATATGTACAAAAACCATCCTGTTAAAATTGATATTGCTGGCACGATCGAATCAATTTCACATATTAATAAAGATTTACTGTACACATGCTATGAAACGTTTTATCATCCGAGCAACATGCTGTTGTTCATTGTAGGTCCTGTTGATGCGGAAAAAGTAATGACGCAAGTTCGAGACAATCAGCAGAAAAAAGATTATAAAGAAATCTCTGACATACAGCGTCATTTTGACGAAGAGCCTGAAACGGTGGATCAAGAAAAACAAGTATTAAAAATGCCGGTGCAGTCTTCGAAATGTATGGTGGGTCTAAAAGCGAAAAATCCGCAGCGTTCAGGCGGAGAAATGCTTAAATACGAGTTAGCAATGAATATCATTTTAGATTATGCATTTGGAAAAAGCTCTTCGTACTATGAGGAGTTGTATGCAGACGGACTCATTGATGAAACGTTTGCGTATGATTATACGGAGGAAAGAGGATTTGGTTTTGCTCTTATCGGAGGAGATACGGATCAACCGGAACAGCTGTATGATCGAGTTAAACAAATTTTACTTGAAATGAAAACAAAATCACTAACAGAAGAGGAACTTGAACGTATTCGTAAAAAGAAAATCGGCGGATTTTTACGTTCATTAAACTCACCTGAGTTTATCGCTAATCAGTTTACACGCTATGCGTTTAATGATATGAATTTATTTGATATTGTTGAAACGCTAGAAAAACTGAAGGTAAACGAAATAAAAGATGTGCTAAACGAGATTATTGATGAAAAGAACTTTACGGTTTGTGAAGTAGTACCTAAATAAAGATGATTGTTGCCAAAAAAGCTGATGTTCATCAGCTTTTTTGCATGTAAAGGAGAGAAGGCTATGGAGAAATTTGCCCTTGTGACAGGTGCAAGCGGAGGAATTGGCACAGCGATTGCTAAGCAATTGGCTGAAGATGGATACTCGCTTATTTTGCACTATCATCAACGAAAAGACAAAATAGAGGCGCTTGCACATGAGCTAGCTGAAAAGGTGAAAACCGTGTTTACAGTACAAGCGGATTTATCATGTAAAGAGGGAGTGGAGAAGTTGTTAAAGGAGATTATTGTTCCGGTAGAAGTTATTATTCATAACAGCGGACGAAGCGTTAGCGGGTTAATGACAGATGCTTCGGCAAATGAAACCGAAGAAATGATCTATCTTCACATCACGGCTCCCTTTGTTATTACAAAAGCTTTGCTGCCTAAAATGATCAGTGCTAAAAGCGGACAAATTATCATGATTTCTTCCATTTGGGGACTTACAGGAGCTTCGTTTGAAGTTCTTTATTCAATGGTAAAAGGCGCCCAAAATACGTTTGTAAAAGCTTTGGCAAAAGAGGTTGCATTAAGTGGAATTCGCGTCAATGGAGTTGCGCCCGGAGCGATTGAAACGGATATGATGGCCAGCTATTCAAAAGAAGAGGTTAAAGAGCTGGCTGAAGAGATCCCTTTAGGAAGAATAGGATATCCAAAAGAAGTGGCAGATGCGGTTTCATATTTAATATCTTCACGTGCTTCGTATATAACTGGACAAATATTATCGGTTAATGGCGGTTGGTACATATAAAGTGTGCATAAAATTAAAAACAAGGTACAAACTATGATATGAATAAACCTTAAGGAGGGCTACTCATGTCAGTATTAGAAAACTGGGATAGCTGGAAAGATTTTTTAGGCGACCGTTTACATCATGCACAAAACGAAGGAATGCAAGAAGAAGTTATTCATGATCTTGCTTATCAAATTGGTGGATATTTAGCAAACCAAGTTGATGCAAAAAATGATCAAGAGCGAATTTTAGCAGACCTTTGGAGCGTTGCTTCTAAAGAAGAGCAGCATGCGATTGCGAGCAGCATGGTGAAATTAGTTCAAAATAACGGATCAGTAAAATAAGTTATCGTTTCTAAAAAGGAGCTAATTCACCGCGTGTGAAAGCTCCTTTTTTCTTAGAATTAAATAGTACAAATAAATAAGCGCTTACATACATAACAAATGTAGAACTACTTGCCTTTAGGGTTTATAATATAATGGAAATCATTTATAGTTAAACTAGGTGAAAAAAAGGGGGCACCTCTCGAAGGCCAGCCAAGAAATGGGAGGGGTTTGATGGAGAAAATTGAGTGGTATTTAGAATATCAAATACAAAAAAATCGTCCGGGTCTTTTAGGTGATATTTCATCGCTTCTTGGAATGTTGTCAATTAATATTGTCACAATTAATGGAGTGGATGATATTCGCCGTGGATTATTGCTGCGCTGTGATTCACATGAGCAAATAGACAGGCTTGAATCTATTTTGAAAACAATGGATAATATTATTGTGACAAAAATGAGACCGCCTAAATTGCGTGATAAGTTAGCAGTGCGTCACGGTCGCTATATTCAGCGTGACGCAGATGATAAAAAGACATTCCGTTTCGTAAGAGATGAATTAGGTTTGCTCGTAGATTTTATGGCGGAACTGTTTAAACAAGACGGTCATAAGCTTATCGGTATTCGAGGTATGCCGCGAGTAGGCAAAACCGAATCGATTGTAGCAGCTAGCGTATGTGCGAACAAAAGGTGGCTTTTTGTGTCTTCTACACTCTTAAAACAAACGATTCGCAGTCAGCTTATTGCTGACGAATACAACGCTGATAATATTTTTATCATTGACGGGATTGTATCGACAAAACGAGCGAATGAAAAGCACTGGCAGCTTGTTCGAGAAGTAATGAATGTACCCGCGACAAAAATCGTGGAGCATCCGGATGTATTTGTACAAAATACCGAGTATTCGTTAGATGATTTTGCCTACATTATTGAAATAAGAAATGACCCCAATGAGAAGATTACATATGAAATAATGGAAGGTCCTCAAATGTTTCAAGACGGTGGATTATCGATGTTTGATTTTTAGCATAATTGGTAGGTGTTAGCATTGACAGAGTTAGGACAAAGGTTAAGACAAGAACGAGAAAGCAAAGGATTGTCGTTAGAGGATTTACAAAAACTAACGAAAATTCAAAAACGCTATTTACTTGGCATTGAAGAAGGCAATTATGAGGTTATGCCAGGGAAATTTTACGTACGAGCGTTTATTAAGCAATACTGCGAAGCAATTGGGTTGGACACAGATGCTATTTTTGAAGAATACAAATCAGACATTCCTTCAACTCAAACAGAAGACATGCCGCAGCAGCTTTCGCGCGTTCGCAGCCGCAAAGAAATTCCTCAGCATACAAAAGGAGTTTCAAAAGCATATGACTACCTTCCAACTGTTCTAGTGGTGGCGGGAGTTGTAGTTGTTGGGATTATTATTTGGGTAATCGCTCAAAATATCGTCTCGGATAAAAACAAGGAGCAGGCTAACCAAGAAGCTCCAAACAGCGAAGTTCAGCAGTCTAACACGCAGGAAGAAACGAATGAAACTACTGCAAAAAATGACAATAGCAAGTCAGAAGATGAACAAAGTGCTGCTGATAAGAAAGAACAAGAAAAAGAAAAAGCTGAAAAAGAAAAAGCCGCAAAAGAAAAAGCTGAAAAAGAAAAGAAAGACAGCGGTAAACAAGAATACAAGGAAGTTCAAAAAACAGGCAGAAGTGCTACGTATGCTCTTTCCGGTACAGATGCATTTAACCTAGAAGTAACATCCACTCAAGCAGATACTTGGTTAGATGTGAAAAATGGAAAAGGAAATGCTCTCTTTAGCTCCATTCTAAAAAAAGGTGAAACAAAAGAATTTGATTTGACGAAAGAAACGGAAGCTCGTGTCAACATCGGTTATTCACCTGGAGTAGAGTTAAAAGTAAATGGAAAAGCGGTTGACTTGCCGTTTGATTCATCCAAGCAAGTTCGACAAGTTGTAACGATTCAATATCAGCCGGCAGAAGCACAGTAAACAGCCTGTTTTAAAAAGTGGTCAGGGTGTAAATAAAGATAATATGTGAATTAAACACTCATTCACGCTATAATAAAACCAAAGCCGTGCAAACAACTTCGTTTGCACGCTTTCAGTTTGTAACAGTAATTGGAGGCAGAAGAAGTGAATTTACCAAACAAGATTACCATTTCGCGAATTTTTCTAATTCCCGTATTCCTCATTTTTATGATGGTGCCGCTACCATTTGGCACAGTAGAGGCAGCAGGAAAAGAGATTCCGATCGCTCATCTATTAGGGGCGGCATTATTTATTATTGCATCTACAACAGACTGGATCGACGGATACTATGCAAGAAAGTACGATTTAGTCACGAACTTGGGCAAGTTTTTAGATCCACTAGCAGACAAGCTGTTGGTTTCAGCTGCGCTTGTAGCTATTGTTGACTTAGATTTAATTGCAGGTGCAGGATGGGCTGCTATCATCATTATTAGCCGTGAATTTGCTATCACAGGTTTAAGACTTGTACTAGCAGGGGAAGGAGAAGTTGTAGCAGCCAATATGTTAGGTAAAATTAAAACATGGACTCAAATTTTAGCTATTTCAGCTATTCTGTTGTACAACTTGCCTTTTGAATGGATTTCCATTCCGTTTGCTAGCGTAATGCTTTGGATCTCAGTGATTTTTACGGTTATTTCAGGCTGGGACTACTTTGCTAAAAACAAACAGGCTTTTGTTAATTCAAAATAAGTAAGATGGAGATGATATGATGAACGCTGAAATTATTGGAGTCGGCTCTGAGCTGCTGCTTGGGCAAATTGCCAATACAAACGCTCAGTATTTATCGAAAAAATTAGCCGAACTTGGAATTAATGTTTACTATCATACAGTAGTAGGAGATAATGCACAGCGCTTGAAAGAAGTGATTGCTACAGCTCAAACACGTGCAGAGTTAATTATTTTCACAGGCGGGCTTGGTCCTACAAAAGATGATTTAACAAAAGAAACAATTGCGAGTGTGCTAGGAGTAGAGTTGACAACAAATGCGGAAGCACTTGAAAGCATTGAAGCCTATTTCAAACAGTCAAATCGTATCATGACACCTAACAATAAAAAACAGGCAATTGTACTTGAAGGTTCGACAGTGCTCCCTAATGATTACGGAATGGCTCCAGGTATGGGGCTTACAGTAGAGGGAAAACACTATATGCTATTCCCAGGGCCGCCAAAAGAGCTCTATCCAATGTATGAAGCATATGGTCAAGAATTTTTAGCTCAAAAGCTTGAATTAAAAGAAAGTATTGAATCACGCGTTCTTCGTTTTTTCGGAATAGGAGAATCACAGCTTGAGACGGAAATTGAAGATTTGCTTGATGCGCAAACAAACCCGACGATTGCACCGCTTGCAGGAGATGGAGAAGTGACGCTTCGCTTAACTGCTAAGCACGCTGATGCTGCTGAAGCACAGCGCATGTTAGACGAAGTGGAAAAAACCATTTCAGAGCGCGTAGGCGAGTATTTATATGGATACGAAGCAACTTCTTTACATAATGAATTGGTAAAAGAATTAACGGCACAAGGCTTGACGATTGCTTCAGCCGAAAGTTTAACCGGCGGGTTATTCAGCGAACGTTTAACAACTGTTTCAGGTGCTGGAGAAGTTGTTAAAGGCAGCCTGGTAGCCTATCATTATGAAATCAAGCAAAATATTCTCGGAGTGAGCGAACACACGCTGAATCAGTACGGAGCCGTTAGCGAGCAGTGCGCGGCTGAAATGGCTCAGCGTATTCAACAGTTATACAAAACGGATATTGGCATCGGTTTTACGGGTGTAGCTGGACCCTCTAAACAAGAAGGACACCCTGTAGGAACAGTGCATATAGGGGTCGCTTATAAGGATCAAACTCCTCAAGTTTACAGCTTGCAGCTATCTGGAAGCCGCCAAGGAATTCGTTCACGAACGGTTAATTACGGCTGTCATTACGTATTGAAGACGATAAAAAAATAAAGAAAAAAGGCTGCTTAGTTTTACCAAAGCAGCCTTTTTTTAATTTTATAAAAAACGAACATTTATTCGCTTTTTGCTTGTCAAACGACCCAAAAACTAGTATAGTAAGTTATAGAAAGTTGTTAATTCGACATTGCTACTACATCGTAGTAAGTTTGCAGTTTATAGATGATTTCAAAGAGATAGAGGAGGAAATTGAGTGAACGATCGTCAAGCAGCCCTTGATATGGCTTTAAAGCAAATTGAAAAGCAATTTGGTAAAGGTTCAATTATGAAATTAGGTGAACAAACGGAAAAAAGAATTTCTACAATTCCAAGTGGTTCATTAGCATTAGATATAGCTTTAGGCGTAGGTGGATATCCACGTGGACGTGTGGTGGAAGTATATGGCCCAGAAAGCTCAGGTAAAACAACAGTTGCTCTTCACGCGATTGCAGAAGTTCAACAGCAGGGCGGACAGGCTGCATTTATCGATGCGGAGCACGCGTTAGATCCTGTATATGCTCAAAAATTAGGTGTTAATATTGATGAGCTGTTATTATCTCAGCCTGATACAGGAGAACAAGCTTTAGAAATCGCAGAAGCTTTAGTTCGAAGCGGCGCAGTAGATATTATTGTTGTTGACTCAGTAGCAGCGTTAGTGCCAAAAGCGGAAATTGAAGGAGAAATGGGAGACTCTCACGTGGGTCTACAAGCTCGTTTAATGTCTCAAGCATTGCGTAAACTATCTGGAGCTATTAACAAGTCTAAAACAATCGCTATCTTTATTAACCAAATTCGTGAAAAAGTCGGCGTAATGTTTGGTAACCCTGAAACAACTCCTGGTGGACGTGCGCTTAAATTCTACTCTTCAGTGCGTCTAGAAGTGCGTCGTGCAGAGCAGTTAAAGCAAGGAAATGATATCGTAGGTAACAAAACAAGAATTAAAGTTGTGAAAAATAAAGTAGCTCCGCCTTTCCGTGCTGCCGAAGTAGATATTATGTACGGAGAAGGTATTTCAAAAGAGGGTGAAATTTTGGATATCGCTTCTGAACTAGATATTGTCCAAAAAAGTGGATCTTGGTATTCATATAATGACGAGCGTCTAGGTCAAGGTCGTGAAAATGCAAAGCAATTCTTAAAAGAAAATACTGATATTCGTCAGGAAATTGCGGGACAAGTGCGTGAACATCATGGTTTAGACCAAGATGCAGAGCCAGCTCCTGAGGATGACGATCAAGGCGATTTAAATATTTAATTTGCTGCGAGATAAAAAAAGACTCCTCTATTTCAAAGAAGGGGTCTTTTTTTTGTAAAAATTGTTAATGCTAGAAAAGTAACATACGAAATTTCAATATATACTGTAGAGGCAGGCTTGACAATAAAAATGCACAGATTTACAATTAAGATGTATATTTTCCCTTTTTAAAACATTTTAGCGTTTAAAAGCCTTTGTGTGTATATTGAAAGGTGAATACGATGTACATGCCGACATGAAATTTAAAACTTACAAGTTTATAGCAAGGGGAGGTGAAATGATGGATACTAATACAATCATCTTCGCTTTGCTTGGCCTAATCGTCGGTGCAGTTGTTGGCTTTTTTGTTTGTAAATCGATTGCTGAAGCTAAAATTGCGGGAGCAAAGTCTAGTGCAGAACAAATTATTGATGAAGGAACCCGCGAGGCGGAAGCTTTGAAAAAAGAAGCTTTACTAGAAGCGAAGGATGAAATCCATCAGCTTCGTACAGAGGCAGAACAAGATATTCGTGATCGTCGAGCAGAACTTCAAAAACAAGAAAATCGATTAATGCAAAAAGAGGAAAATCTTGATCGTAAAGACGAATCACTTGATAAACGTGAAGCGTTACTTGAAAAGAAAGATGATTCTCTTACTGTTAAACAACAGCATATTGAAGAGATGGAAAGCAAAGTTGAAGAAGTAGTACGTGCACAGCAAACAGAGCTAGAGCGCATTTCAAGCTTAACAAGAGAAGATGCAAGAGCGATTATTTTAGATCGTGTTGAAAATGAACTTTCCCACGACATTGCAATAATGGTAAAAGAAACAGAAAACCGTGCAAAAGAAGACGCCGATAAAAAGGCGAAAGAAATTCTTTCACTTGCTATTCAGCGTTGCGCAGCAGATCATGTTGCTGAAACGACTGTCTCAGTTGTTAACTTGCCAAATGACGAAATGAAAGGCCGAATTATCGGTCGAGAAGGTCGAAACATCCGTACGCTTGAAACTTTGACAGGAATTGATCTTATTATTGATGATACGCCAGAAGCAGTTATTTTATCAGGATTTGACCCAATTCGTCGTGAGACAGCAAGAATTGCACTTGATAAACTCGTTCAAGATGGTCGTATCCATCCCGCACGTATTGAAGAAATGGTTGAAAAATCTCGCCGCGAAGTGGACGAATATATTCGTGAAGTCGGTGAACAAACGACGTTTGAAGTCGGTGTTCACGGGTTGCATCCAGACTTGATGAAAATTCTTGGTCGCTTAAAATTCAGAACAAGCTATGGTCAAAATGTGCTGAAACATTCAATGGAAGTAGCTCATTTATCAGGACTTATGGCTGCTGAATTAGGTGAAGATGAAACGTTAGCCAAACGAGCAGGATTGTTACATGATATTGGTAAAGCAATTGACCATGAGGTAGAAGGAAGCCACGTAGAAATCGGTGTTGAATTAGCTACAAAGTATAAAGAACATCCGGTTGTTATTAACGCGATTGCTTCTCACCATGGAGATACAGAACCAACATCAATCATTGCTGTACTAGTTGCAGCAGCGGATGCATTATCTGCTGCAAGACCAGGTGCTCGCAGTGAGACGTTAGAAAACTACATTCGTCGTCTTGAAAAGTTAGAAGAAATTTCAGAGTCTTATGAAGGCGTTGAAAAATCATTTGCAATTCAAGCAGGGCGTGAAGTTCGTATTATGGTGAAACCAGATACGATTGGTGATCTAGAAGCGCATCGACTTGCTCGAGATATCCGAAAACGAATTGAAGATGAGCTGGATTATCCTGGCCACATCAAAGTAACGGTTATTCGCGAAACAAGAGCAGTAGAGTATGCAAAATAAAAATGAAGTGGCGTTTCGCCACTTTATTTTTTTTCGTAGAGATGAAGATGCAGATTAAGAATGAAGTATAGGAGCTTTTACATGAGAATTTTATTTATTGGAGACGTAGTTGGTTCTCCAGGCCGTGAAATGGTTGAAGAATATTTACCGAGATTAAAAAGAAAATACTCTCCGGGACTTACAATTGTGAATGGAGAAAATGCAGCTTCAGGAAAAGGAATTACCGAAAAGATTTATCGTCAGTTCTTACAAGCAGGGGCTAACATTATTACTCTTGGTAACCATGCGTGGGACAAACGTGAAATTTTTGATTTTATTGACGATGCAAAAAATCTTGTTCGTCCAGCAAATTTTCCTGAAGGTACACCGGGCAAAGGAATTACGTATTTTACGTACAATCAGCTTGAGGTAGCCGTGATTAATTTACAAGGGCGTACGTTTATGGCTCCGCTCGATTGTCCATTTCAAAAAGCAGATGAATTAATTGAAGAAGCACGCCAGCGCACTCCGCTTATTTTTATTGATTTTCATGCTGAAACAACAAGTGAAAAGCAAGCGATTAGCTGGTATGTGGACGGTCGTGTCAGCGCTGTTGTCGGCACTCATACGCACGTTCAAACAGCTGACAATCGTATATTGCCAAAAGGAACAGCCTACATCTCTGACGTAGGAATGACGGGACCTTATGACGGCATTTTAGGGATGGAGCGCGAAGCTGTTATTAAGCGTTTTTTAACGTCTCTTCCTGTTCGATTTGAAGTGCCAAAAGAAGGAAGAACGCAGCTTAGTGGAATCGTTATTGATATTGATCAAAAGACGGGGAAAGCAACAAAAACAGAGCGAATTTTAATTAACGAAGATCATCCGTTTTTTGAATAAAGGGAAAAAGTCAATGTGTCGAAAGGCGATACATTGGCTTTTTTATTTTGTCAAAAACGTAAAAAGAAAAAAGAAAGGTGTAGAAATATAAGTTTTTGAATATTTAGGAAAAACAAGCAGGAATACGTTTGACATATCGTGAATATAGTAACATTGAAATCAATTAAGTCATTGGTCTAATGATCTCTCATCATACATTGTAAAGAATAAGGAGGAGCTAGATATGGAAATATTAAAAGTTTCAGCAAAGTCTAATCCAAATTCAGTTGCTGGTGCCTTAGCAGGCGTGCTGCGCGAACGCGGCGCAGCAGAAATTCAAGCCATTGGGGCCGGGGCACTTAATCAAGCAGTAAAAGCTGTAGCAATCGCAAGAGGGTTCGTTGCACCAAGTGGGGTTGATTTAATCTGCATCCCAGCTTTTACAGATATTCAAATTGATGGAGAAGAGCGAACAGCCATTAAATTAATTGTAGAGCCGCGATAATTATAAAAACCACGGACCTGTAAAGCATAGAAGCCAAACAGGTCCTTTTTGTATAGAGTTAAAGGGGTGTTGGTTGTGATATTTGATGCTCATTGTGATGTATTAATGAAGCTCTGGTTAAATAAACGTTTATCTTTTACATATGATTCAGCGCTGCATGTTACGTTAGAAGGCATAAAAAAAGCAAAAGGGAAAGTTCAGCTATTCGCTATTTATATTCCAGAAGCGGTTCCGGCAGCTCAGCGCTTTGATGTTGCGTTAGAAATGATTCAGCTGTTTCAGAGTCATATTTTATCGCTTCCCGGTGTAAAATGGGTTCGTTCAAAGCGCGATATAGATAGCTTGAAAAAAGGTGAACTTGGAGCCATGCTGACGCTTGAAGGGTGCGATGCCATTGATACAAGTTTAGTTCGCTTAAAGACACTTTTTTCACTGGGTGTACGTTCAGTAGGCTTGACATGGAATTACAGCAATGCTGTATGTGATGGTATTTTAGAACCTCGAGGTGCGGGGTTATCGTCTTTTGGAAGAGAAGTTGTTGAATTGAATAATGAACATAAAGTATGGACGGATGTCTCTCATTTATCAGTAAGAGGTTTTTGGGATGTGATTGAGCTAGCACAATATGTAGTGGCTACTCATTCCAATTCACACGTATTGTGTTCTCATCCCCGGAATTTAAGAGACGATCAAATTCATGCTTTAATAAAGCGAAACGGCGTGATTGGTATTACGTTTGTCCCTGAATTTTTAACGAGTTCTGCCAAAGCGCACATAGCGGATGTGATCCGTCATCTTGATTACATATGTGAAAGAGGAGGCGAATACTCCGTTGGTTTTGGCTCAGACTTTGACGGCATTGACAAAACGGTTTATCGTCTCGGAAGATATGAACAGTATACGAATTTAATTGAAGAACTCCTTAAGTATTACACTGAGGAGCAGGTAAAACGTTTTCTGTTTCAAAACTTTGCCGATCGTGTATGCAACTAATAAAAAAAGAGCTTTTTCTTTTTGGAAAGCTCTTTTTATAGAAGTTATTTATATAATAATACCTCATGTGAAGGCAGAAAAGATCATTAAAAAACTTCATCTTATTCATTAAATATAAATATAATTAAAACGATTGAGAATTCAATGGAAAGGGTTGCATTTTTCTGGCAATCGGAATAAAATTGAAAACGGATTATGGAGCTGTTCAAGCAGAAACGTATCCTGCACAGCGACAAGGTGCTGTGGGAGTTTTGCGGATGATTTTTGTTCGTGAAATGCAGAAGCAAATGAAATCGTTTGCTAATTTACTTTTTTCAGTTTTTATCAATAAAATAGATTTCTATATTAAGAGCAATTAAAGGAGTGGCGTTGATTTATGGTACAGCAACTTTCATGGAAAGTTGGCGGACAGCAGGGTGAGGGAATCGAAAGTACGGGAGAAATCTTTTCAACCGCTTTAAATCGATTAGGTTATTACTTATACGGCTATCGTCATTTTTCTTCTCGTATCAAAGGTGGACATACAAATAATAAGATCCGAGTGAGTACAACTCAGGTTCGATCTGTGTCAGATGATTTGGATATTTTAGTTGCGTTCGATCAGGAAACAATCGATGTAAACGTCCATGAGCTGCGCGTAGGAGGCGTTGTAATTGCAGATGCGAAATTCAACCCAAGTCTGCCCGAAACATGTACAACTGCTACGCTATACGCTGTTCCGTTTACAGAAATTGCAACGGAACTAGGAACGTCGCTAATGAAGAACATGGTTGCTGTAGGCGCTTCAAGTGCTGTGCTTCATATTGACACAGAAGTATTTGAAGAAGTAGTGCTTGAAATCTTCGGTAAAAAGGGCCAAAAAGTTGTACAAAAAAACATGGAAGCTATTAAAAAAGGTGCAGATTACATTCGTGAACAGCTAGGCGAACAATTAGAAACAATGAAACTAGATCCAGCGGATGGTAAAAAACGTATGTTTATGATTGGAAACGATGCGATTGCACTAGGTGCTTTAGCCGGTGGGGCTCGTTTTATGCCAGCATATCCAATTACCCCTGCTTCAGAAATCATGGAATACTTAATTAAAAAGCTTCCTCAATTCGGTGGAACTGTTATTCAAACAGAAGATGAAATCGCAGCATGTACGATGGCTATCGGAGCTAACTATGCAGGCGTACGTGCGCTGACAGCATCAGCTGGACCTGGTCTATCATTAATGATGGAGTCGATTGGATTAGCGGGCATCACTGAGCAGCCTGTTGTGATTATTGATACGCAGCGCGGCGGTCCAAGTACAGGGCTTCCAACTAAGCAAGAACAGTCTGACTTAATGGCGATGATTTACGGTACGCACGGTGAAATTCCGAAGATCGTCATGGCGCCAAGTACGGTTGAAGAAGCATTCTACGATACGATTGAAGCGTTTAACTTAGCAGAAGAATATCAGTGTCCAGTTATTATGCTAACGGATTTACAGCTTTCACTTGGGAAACAGTCTGTAGAACCGCTTGACTATAACCGCGTTGAAATCCGCCGCGGCAAGCTTCAGCAAGGAGAGCTAGAAGAGTTGGAAGAAAAACAATATTACAAGCGCTACCGCGTAACAGAAGACGGCGTATCACCACGCGTCATTCCAGGAATGAAGCATGGCATTCATCACGTAACGGGAGTAGAACATGATGAGACAGGAAAGCCATCTGAATCTCCGGTGAACCGCGATGATCAAATGAATAAGCGTCTTCGTAAAACAAAAGGAATTCGTTTTAATACGCCAATTCATGTTCACTCTCATGAAAAAGAGTCTGATATTTTATTTGTTGGATTTAATTCGACGCGTGGAGTTATTGAAGAGGCAATGGAACGTTTGGAACAGGACGGTATAAAAGTAAATCACGCTCACATTCGTTTAATTCATCCTTTCCCAGCTGACGAACTGCTTCCTTACGTGCAAGGAGCTAAAAAAGTAGTTGTCGTTGAAAACAATGCTACTGGACAGCTTGCTAATATTTTAAAAATGAATATCGCAAGTCATGATAAAATTCAAAGCGTATTGAAGTACGATGGAAATCCATTTCTTCCGCAAGAAGTATACGCAAAAAGTAAGGAGATGTTTGTGTTAAATGGCAACGTTTAAAGATTTTCGTAACAGTGTAAAACCTAACTGGTGTCCGGGGTGTGGAGATTTCTCCGTACAAGCAGCCATTCAACGCGCATCTGCTAACGTAGGTTTAGAACCTCATGAGCTTGCTGTTATTTCAGGTATTGGATGCTCTGGACGTATCTCTGGTTATATTAATTCATATGGTTTTCACGGTATTCACGGACGTGCGCTTCCAATCGCTCAAGGTGTAAAAATGGCTAATCGTGATTTAACCGTTATCGCATCTGGCGGTGATGGAGATGGGTTTGCTATCGGTATGGGACACACGGTACATGCGATTCGCCGAAACATCGATGTAACGTATATCGTAATGGATAACCAAATCTATGGTTTAACAAAAGGACAAACATCTCCTCGCAGTGAAGTAGGATTCAAGACAAAAAGTACGCCTGAAGGATCAATTGAGTCGTCTTTATCTGTCATGGAGCTGGCGTTAACTTCCGGGGCAACGTTTGTAGCGCAAAGCTTTTCAACGAATTTAAAAGAGTTAACAAGCTTAATTGAACAAGGCATTCAGCATAAAGGTTTTTCTTTAATTAACGTATTTAGCCCGTGCGTAACGTATAACAAAGTGAACACGTATGATTGGTTTAAAGAAAACCTAACTAGTCTTAGCACAATTGAAGGTTATGATGCAAACAATCGTATGCAAGCTATGCAGACGTTAATGGAGCATAATGGCTTAGTAACAGGGCTTATTTATCAAAATGCGCATCAGCCGTCGTATCAGCAGCTTGTTCACGGCTATAGTGAAGAGCCGCTGTCAAAAGCAGACTTAGGTATGACTGAGGAAAAATTTGATGAGCTAGTGGCTGAATTTATGTAAAAGAGGCTGCAATAAAAGCAGTTTAGTAGAGGGAAAATCCGAACGGTAAATTGAGATTCTTAATGGAGAATCCAGCTCGTTCGGATTTTTTCATAGTGATAGGTATAGAAAATAGGTATATGATTGTGTTCGCTACTTGAAAGTTATATACTATGTTAATGTGATGAGTTTTATGCATAAGCATAAGGCTGTCACATTTTTTTGCGATTTACAGGTGCAACGTGACAATTGTCATGGCGAAAGGAGATTTTTTTATGAACGAAAAACAACGTTTAGAAAGCAACCAAGTTAATCCAGCGGACAAAAAATCCGAAAAGGATTACAGCAAATATTTTCAAACAGTATACATGCCACCTTCTTTAAAAGATGCGAAAAAACGAGGAAAAGAAGAAGTTTCCTATCACAACGATTTTGCAATCGATGAACAGTTTCATGGAATGGGACAGGGACGTAAGTTTTATATCCGTACGTACGGCTGTCAAATGAATGAGCACGATACAGAAGTAATGGCTGGTATTTTTCTAGGCCTTGGCTACGAGCCGACTGACTCTGTTGAAGATGCTCATGTTATTTTATTGAATACGTGTGCGATCCGTGAAAATGCGGAAAATAAAGTGTTTGGTGAATTAGGACACTTGAAGGCCTTAAAGCGCGAGCGTCCTGAGCTATTAATCGGCGTCTGCGGATGTATGTCTCAAGAAGAGTCAGTTGTAAATAAAATTTTACAAAAACATCAGCACGTGGATATGATTTTTGGTACACATAACATTCACCGTTTGCCTCACATTTTGAACGAAGCATACTTAGCAAAAGAAATGGTGATTGAAGTATGGTCTAAAGAAGGGGACGTTATTGAAAACCTTCCAAGAGCACGTAAAGGCAGCGTCAAAGCATGGGTTAACATCATGTACGGCTGTGACAAGTTCTGTACGTACTGTATCGTTCCGTATACGCGAGGAAAAGAACGAAGCCGCCGTCCAGAAGATATTATCCAAGAAGTACGACATTTAGCTGCTCAAGGCTACAAAGAAATTACGCTTCTAGGCCAAAACGTTAATGCATACGGAAAAGATTTTGAAGACATGACGTACGGCTTAGGCGACTTAATGGACGAAATCCGTAAAATTGACGTTGCTCGTATCCGTTTTACAACAAGTCATCCTCGTGACTTTGATGACCGTTTAATTGAAGTTCTTGCTAAAGGTGGAAATCTTGTCGATCACATTCACTTGCCTGTTCAATCAGGAAGCAGTGATATCTTAAAAATTATGGCACGAAAATATTCTCGTGAACATTATTTAGAGCTTGTTCGTAAAATTAAAGAAGCCATTCCAACGGCATCATTAACAACTGATATTATTGTTGGTTTCCCAAATGAAACGGATGAGCAGTTTGAAGAAACAATGTCGCTATATCGTGAGGTTGAATTTGATAGTGCTTATACGTTTATTTATTCACCTCGTGAAGGTACGCCGGCTGCTAAGATGCAAGACAACGTACCAATGGAAGTGAAAAAAGAGCGTCTTCAGCGTTTAAATGCTCTTGTAAATGAAATTTCTGCAAAGAAATTGAAGGAATATGAAGGTAAAGTTGTCGAAGTATTAGTAGAAGGTGAAAGTAAAAATAATCCGGAAGTATTAGCAGGCTACACGGAAAAAAGTAAGCTTGTAAACTTCAAAGCACCTAAGTCAGTGATTGGGCAACTTGTAAAAGTAAAAGTTACAAAAGCCAAAACATGGACATTAAACGGGGAAATGGTAGAAGAAACAGCAGAGGTGAAGTAATATGGCGCAGTATAACAAGAGTGACGTAATTAAACGTGCTCAAGAGCTGGCAAAAATGATCGCTGAAACGGAAGAAGTAGATTTCTTCAAGCGTGCCGAAGCTCAGCTTAACGAAAATCAAAAAGTGCGTGAAACCATTGCAAGCATTAAAAGTTTGCAAAAACAAGCTGTTAATTTCCAACATTATGGTAAGACAGAAGCGTTAAAACAAGTGGAGGCAAAAATCGATCGTTTACAGGAAGAGCTGGATGAACTGCCGATTATTCAGCAGTTTCAAGAGTCTCAAATAAACGTGAATGATTTGCTTCAACTTGTCGCTAACACTATTTCAAACACAGTAACAGATGAAATTATTGTGTCAACAGATGGTGATTTACTGCGCGGTGAAACAGGTTCACAGGTGCGAAACAGCCCTGGATCTAGCTGCTCATAAAGAAAAAATGCCTTAGCAAATTGCTGAGGCATTTTTTTGTGCATCACGTTGCACGAAAATTGGGCAGATTTTCTCTCTAATAATTGTCACGTTTTTCTATATCCTTGCATACAATGGAACATAGGTTTTTTATGCCTTAAACCTAGTTTCTTAAAAATAATGTGCAAACAAGTGAATGAGCCTGCATAGGATGAAATGAAGATAGTTTGAGGAGGGTATGCTCACATGTCACAACACTATAGAGAAATTATTACAAAAGCAGTCGTAGGTAAAGGTCGCAAGTTTACACAATCGTCTCATACGCTTGCACCGAAAAATCGACCAACAAGCATCTTAGGATGCTGGGTGATTAACCATGAGTACAAAGCAAAGAAAAGCGGCAGCAATGTAGAAGTTGACGGCAGATATGATATTAACATCTGGTATTCGTACAATAATAATACAAAAACCGAAGTTTGGACGGAAACCGTATCATACAAAGATAATATTAAGCTGCGCTATAAAGACGAAGATTCGATTGGAGACGATTACGAAGTAATTGTTCGCGTGCTGCAGCAGCCAAATTGCCTAGAGTGCACAATTTCACCAAATGGCAATAAAACGATTGTTCAAGTAGAGAGAGAATTGTTGGCGGAAGTGATTGGCGAAACCAAGGTTTGTGTTGCAGTAAATCCGAAAGGCTGCGATGATGAAGACGAGTTTGATTTAGACGTAGATGACGATGAATTTGAAGATTTAGATCCTGATTTTATATTAGGAGACGATGAGTAACTAGGAAGAAGTTCTTCCTAGTTTTTTTATTTTTACTATTTTAAGAAAATTCTTATAAAAATAAAAAAATATATTGCTTTTTGTCGAATGCGCAGTGTATAGTAAATCTAAAGAAAATAATGCATTAATTTTCAGAAAATTTAGTTATATCAGATAAGTATTTTTTGGGGGTTTACTATGAGCTTATTTCGTAAAAAATCAATTCAAACGTTAATTAGTGAAACCAACTCCAAAGGTGTTAAATTAAAAAAGGATTTAGGCGCTTTCGATTTAACGATGTTAGGAATTGGAGCCATTATCGGAACCGGAATTTTTGTATTAACGGGCGTAGCCGCCGCTGAACATGCCGGTCCAGCTTTAGTTATATCTTTCATTATGTCAGGACTTGCGTGTGTGTTTGCAGCTCTTTGTTATGCGGAGTTTGCCTCAACAGTTCCCGTTTCAGGAAGTGCATACACTTACAGTTATGCAACATTTGGTGAATTAATCGCTTGGATTTTAGGGTGGGATCTTATCTTGGAATACGGTCTTGCTTCTTCTGCTGTAGCGAGCGGATGGTCGGGGTATTTCCAAGGATTGTTAGCAGGGTTTGGCATACATTTTCCAAAAGCTTTAACAAGTGCATACAATCCTGCAAACGGCACGTACATTGATATTCCAGCAATTATGATTGTTTTCTTAATTACCTTGCTTTTAACACAAGGAGTAAAAAAATCTTCACGTTTTAATGCTATCATGGTTATTATTAAACTGGCTGTTGTACTTCTGTTTATCGGGGTAGGAGTTAGCTATGTTAAGCCAGAAAACTGGACGCCGTTTATGCCGTTTGGTTTCTCGGGAGTAGCGACAGGAGCAGCAACTGTATTCTTCGCCTACATTGGATTTGATGCTGTAGCAACAGCGGCCGAGGAAGTACGTAAGCCTCAGCGAGATATGCCAATTGGAATCATCGCATCTCTTGCGATTTGTACAGTCCTTTATATCGTCGTATCGCTTATCTTAACAGGAATCGTCCCTTATACTGAATTAAATGTTAAAAACCCTGTAGCATTTGCTTTAAGCTACATTAATCAAGACTGGGTAGCAGGATTTATTTCATTAGGTGCAATTGTTGGTATTACAACGGTATTACTCGTTATGATGTATGGACAAACTCGTTTATTTTATGCGATCAGTCGAGATGGTCTATTGCCGAAGCCTTTTTCAAAAATCAGTGAGAAAAAACAAACGCCAGTAGTAAATACGTGGATTACATGTTTACTAGTATCCATCTTCTCTGGTTTAGTACCATTAGGAAGATTAGCAGAGTTAACAAATATCGGTACTCTTTTTGCTTTCATGACTGTATCAATTGGAATTTTATATTTACGTAAATCAAAACAAACTTCAGAATCGACTGGTTTCCGCGTACCGTTCGTGCCGGTGGTTCCAATTTTAGCTTTTGTGTTCTGTTTATACTTAGCACTTCAGCTTCCAAAGTTAACATGGATTAGTTTCGTAATTTGGCTTGTACTAGGGCTAGTGGTTTACTTCTTATACGGACGTAAGCATAGTCATTTGAACAGCAGTAAATAATGAAAAGCTTCGGACAAGCTTCTTCCTTCGTCCGAAGCTTTTTTATTTGTTTGATGAAAAGAAATTGAAGATTGTTCTATTTGAATAAATTAAGTTTAAGAAAGACTTATGTTATAATACGTGTAGCAAAAACGCACAACTAGATGTGGTATGGAGGAATAGTATGGCAGCGTATACGCCAATGATACAGCAATATTTGAGAATTAAGGCAGAGTATCAAGATGCCTTTTTATTTTTTAGATTAGGTGATTTTTATGAAATGTTCTTTGAAGATGCTACGACAGCTTCTCAAGAACTTGAAATAACATTAACAAGTCGAGACGGAGGAGGACAAGAGCGAATTCCGATGTGCGGGGTTCCGTATCACTCTGCTCCTACGTATATCGAGCGTTTAATTGAAAAGGGATTTAAAGTAGCTATTTGTGAGCAGGTAGAAGACCCTAAGCATGCAAAAGGTGTTGTAAAGCGAGAAGTGGTGCAGGTGATTTCACCCGGAACACTGATGAACGAACGCGGACTGCATGAAAAGGAAAATAACTATATTTGTTCTGTTACTGCGTTCGAGGATCAAACGTTTGGTCTTGCTCTTTCTGATTTGTCTACAGGAGAAAACAGCGTAACGCTTGTTAGTTCGTTTCACGATATCGTCTCAGAAATTTATGCAAAAGAAGCAAAAGAAGTTGTTGTAAGCTCTGAGTTTCCTGCTGACTTATTACAAACACTAAAAGAGCGCATGACGATTACCATTTCTTATGAAAATAGTACAGATCAAGTAGAAGGACTAGATTATTTAGTAGAGTCGCTTCAGCAGCAAAAGCTTATTACAACGTTTGCGCGTATTCTTCAGTATTTAACTCGCACGCAGAAGCGTTCGCTTGAGCACTTACAGCCCGTGCAGTTTTATCAAATCAATGAATATATGAAAATTGATTTGTTCTCTAAGCGAAACCTAGAGTTAACCGAAACGATTCGTTCAAAAGGAAAGAAAGGCTCGCTTCTATGGCTATTAGACCAGACCGTTACGGCGATGGGCGGCCGTTTATTAAAAAATTGGATTGACCGTCCGCTTTTAAAACAAGCGGATATTGATAATCGTTTGAATATGGTAGATGTCTTAATGAAACAGTTTTTTGAACGAGAAGAACTGCGTGAGTTGCTAAAAGACGTATATGATTTAGAACGCTTAGCTGGTCGAGTAGCTTTTGGGAATGTAAATGCTCGTGATTTAATTCAATTAAAAAAATCATTGCAAAATGTGCCTCATATTCAAGAGGTTGTGAATCGTTTGAATCATCCTTATGCCACAAAGCTTGTTGAAGACATTGATCCTTGTGAGCGATTAGCTAATCTTCTTGAAAGAGGATTAAAAGAGCACCCTCCGTTGTCAATTAAAGAAGGAGACATTATTAATGACGGCTATCATGAACAGCTTGATCAATATCGAGATGCAAGCCGAAACGGAAAAACGTGGATTGCGTCACTTGAACAGCAAGAGCGTGAGAAAACAGGGATTCGCTCACTGAAAATTGGTTATAATCGTGTGTTCGGCTATTATATAGAAGTAACGCGGGCAAATCTGCATCTTTTGCCTGAAGGAATGTATGAACGAAAACAGACGTTAACCAATGCAGAACGTTTTATTACGCCTGAGCTGAAAGAAAAAGAAGCGCTAATTTTAGAAGCGGAAGAGAAAATTGTAGAGCTGGAATATGAATTGTTTTTACAAATTCGTGAAGAAGTAAAAGCATATATTCCAAGGCTGCAAGAACTTGCTAAAAAAGTAAGTGAGCTCGACGTACTGCAGTGCTTTGCAAAAATCAGTGAAGAACGTCATTACACGAAGCCTATTTTTTCAAGTGAAGACATTTCAATTCAAAATGGACGCCATCCAGTAGTAGAAAAAGTAATGAATTCGCAGGAATATGTGCCAAACGACTGTCAAATGACGGATGATAGTTCAATTTTACTGATTACAGGACCAAATATGTCTGGTAAAAGTACGTACATGCGTCAGGTCGCTTTAACGGCGATATTAGCTCAAATTGGCTGTTTTGTGCCAGCTGACGAAGCGGTTCTGCCGATTTTTGATCAAGTGTTTACACGTATCGGAGCAGCTGATGATTTAATTTCAGGCCAAAGTACGTTTATGGTCGAGATGCTAGAAACGAAGAATGCAGTGACAAATGCCACTCAGTCGAGTCTGATCCTGTTAGATGAAATTGGACGGGGCACGTCTACGTATGACGGAATGGCTCTTGCTCAAGCAATTATTGAATACGTTCATGAACATATTGGCTGTAAGACACTATTTTCTACTCATTATCATGAATTAACCGTACTCGATGAGTCGCTTCCTGCGCTTAAAAATGTTCATGTAAGCGCGGTTGAAAAAAATGGGAAAGTCGTCTTTTTACACAAAATCAAAGATGGTGCCGCAGATAAAAGCTATGGTATTCACGTAGCGGAACTAGCAGAACTTCCAGATCCGCTTCTGGAGAGAGCTCGCGTCATCTTACACGATTTAGAACAATTTTCTGAGCGTGAACCTGTACGTCAGGCTCCAAAAAGAGAAGAGATAACACAACAAGTTCCACAAGAAGGTGCTTCTTTGGTTCAAGAAGAACGTGCAGATCGTAAAAAAGCAGATGAAGCCAATCAGCTTTCGTTCTTTGAAATAGAAGAGAAAAAAGAAAAGCCTGCGCTTTCAAAACGTGAAAAAGCAATTATCGATCGTTTAAAAGAGCTCGATATTTTAGAAATGACGCCTTTAGACGCAATGAATGCGATGTATGAACTGCAAAAATCATTAAAAAAGAAATAGATTGAGAGGAGTGAGTCTGTGGGTAAAATTGTGCAGCTTTCAGACGAACTTTCAAATAAAATTGCTGCCGGAGAGGTTGTTGAACGACCTGCTTCGGTGGTGAAAGAACTAGTCGAAAATGCTATTGATGCAAACAGTACAGTTATTGAAATTGAACTAGAAGAAGCTGGGCTTTCAAAAATTCGTATATTGGATAATGGAGACGGCATTGCTTCTGAAGACTGCTTGACCGCTTTTAAAAGACATGCGACAAGTAAAATCAAAACAGAACAAGATTTATTTCGAATTCGAACGTTAGGATTTCGCGGTGAAGCTTTGCCAAGTATTGCTTCGGTTTCAATGCTTGAACTCAAAACGAGTACGGGAGAAGAAGCCGGCACTCACCTTAAACTTAGAGGCGGAGAAATCGTTCATCACGAATTAACGTCAAGCCGAAAAGGTACCGAACTTGTTATTGAAAACCTATTTTTTAACACACCTGCACGTTTAAAATATATGAAGACGGTAAACACGGAGCTTGGTAACGTAACGGATGTCGTCAATCGCCTTGCGATGTCTCATCCTGAAGTTTCAATTCGGCTGATGCATCAAGGAAGACAGCTTCTGTATACGAACGGAAGCGGAGATGTGCGCCAAGTGCTTGCAGCTATTTATGGAATGGCAGTGGCCAAAAAAATGATTCCAATTAACGTTCAGTCTCTTGATTATGAAGTGAATGGTTACGTTGCTCTTCCTGAAATTACACGAGCTTCTCGCAACTATATGTCCACCATTATTAACGGTCGTTTTGTTAAAAACTACGGGTTGTTAAAAGCGGTACAGCAGGGCTATCATACCCTTTTACCTATCGGCCGTTTTCCAATCGTGTTTTTAACCATTACAATGGACCCTTTGTTAGTGGACGTGAATGTTCATCCAGCGAAACTAGAAGTGCGTTTAAGTAAAGAAGCGGAGCTGTTTGAGCTTATTGAACAAGGAGTAAAAGCTGCTTTTAAAAAGCAGCAGTTAATTCCGGATGCTGTAGTACCAACCAAGTCAAAATCAGCTGTGCAGCCAACTGAGCAGCAGACCTTTACATTTGATCATCAGTCTAAACCGTCTGGCTATCAGCCGTCTGATACGGTTCGCGAGCCTAGCTTTAAGGAGACTACCGCTCGTGTAGACGAGATCATGCCGCCTGTTAAAACAGAGGTCATACGTCAAGATGAAGAACTTGAACCAACGTTTCGAGAAATAGAACACTATGAAGAATCGGTGGAAGAAAACGCACCTATTCCAGAACCAAACCGTTCAGCCAAAGAGCAGCCAGAACCGCGTGTTCCTGCGATGTACCCAATTGGACAAATGCACGGAACGTATATTTTGGCACAAAATGAAAAAGGATTATTTATTATTGATCAGCACGCGGCGCAGGAGAGAATTAAGTACGAATATTTTAAGCGAAAGCTTGGAGAAGTAGATTCAGAAGTTCAAGAACTGCTTATGCCGCTTACGCTAGAGTTCTCGGGAAATGAAGCCTTGATTTTAGAAGAATACAAAGACATGCTTGCTGAAGTAGGAGTCTTTTTAGAACCGTTTGGACAAAACTCCTATATCGTTCGTTCACATCCGCAGTGGTTTCCAAAAGGAGAGGAACAGGAAACCATTGAAGAGATGATTCAGCAAATCTTTACGATGAAGCGAGTCAATATCGAAAAGTTACGAGAAGAAGCGGCTATTATGATGAGCTGTAAAGGATCGATTAAAGCGAATCATCATTTGCGAAACGATGAGATTTTTGCTTTACTTGAAACGTTAAGAAAAACAACGGATCCATTTACGTGTCCGCACGGACGACCAATTATTATTCATCATTCGACGTATGAAATGGAAAAAATGTTTAAGCGAGTGATGTAAGCAATGCGGCTAGCTGCAGCTAGCCGTTTTGTTGAATAAATCATAGCCATTTGGATAAAATGGAATGATGTGAATGCCTATAGATGAAAGTAGTGTTGTTATGACGGGAGAGAAACCAAAACTTATTGTCATTATTGGACCAACTGCGGTTGGTAAAACAAAATTAAGCATTGAACTTGCCAAACAGTTAGACGGAGAAATTATTTCAGGTGATTCGATGCAAATTTATAAAGGGATGGATATCGGAACAGCAAAGGTGTCAGAAGAAGAGATGCAGGGTGTTCCCCATTACCTGATCGATATTAAGGAGCCGGATGAATCGTTTTCTGTGGCAGAATTTCAAGAGATTGTAAGAAAACAAATCGATGATATTCATGCTAGAGGAAAAATGCCGATGATTGTTGGAGGGACGGGTCTTTATATTCAATCCGTTATTTATGATTATCAGTTCACAGAAACGCCTAGTGATGAAAAAGTTCGTGAACGAATGGAAGTATTTATTAAAGCTCATGGCATTGATCCCCTGTATGAGAAGCTCAAAGAAATTGACCCAGACAGTGCGGCTGCTATTCATAAAAATAACCATCGCCGTGTAATTCGAGCGCTTGAAGTTTATGAAGTAACCGGCAAAAAATTCAGTGACTATACAAAAGAACAGTCGCAAGAGTTATTATACGATGTAACCATTATTGGACTTACAATGGATCGCGACGTATTATATGAGAGAATTAATCACCGAGTCGATATGATGATGCAGGCTGGACTGCTTGAGGAAGTCAAATCATTGTACGAAAGTGGTCTGCATGATGTACAATCAATTCAAGCTATCGGCTACAAAGAGCTTTATGCTTATTTTGAGGGACGCTGTACGCTCGAAGAAGCCGTTGAACAGTTGAAACAAAATTCACGCAGATATGCAAAGCGTCAGTTAACATGGTTTCGAAATAAAATGCCTGTAAAATGGATAGAGATGGAAGTTGACAAATTTCCCGAAAAGTTTGCTGAAATTTTTACATATATTGCAGGAAAGCTGAAGAAAGAAGCGAATTAAGTAAACAGATAGAGAAACGAGGAGGCCGAATAATGAAACAATCAGTTAATATTCAAGATCAATTTTTAAATCAATTACGTAAAGAAAATATCTATGTGACGGTATTTCTTTTAAATGGTTTTCAATTAAGAGGACTAATTAAAGGATTTGATAATTTTACTGTGCTAATTGAATCTGAAGGAAAACAGCAGCTGATTTATAAACATGCGATTTCGACATTTGTACCAAATAAAAATATTACAGTAGAACTTGAATAGAGATTAAAGAGAAGCATCCGCATATTCGGATGCTTTTTTTATGTAAATAAAGGCTTAGAAAAGTTTCTTAACATTGTTTTTACTCATTGAACATAAACCTTATAATAGACGATTATTTCTTCGGTAATAAGAGATCATTGTCTTCGTATCGTTCATCGCATGCAGCTATGCGATACAGAGAAGTGGGATGAAACGAGAGGTGAACATGGTGGAACAGCCGATAACTCTTAAAAATAATGGGCAAATTAATATCATTTTAAATAATGAAACAAAAAAGGAAAAATCGTATACGACATCAATTCCGCGTCCTGCCAAAAAAGCTGTGATAAATCATGAGCCGCTTCGGGAAATTGAACGAGAAATGAGCGGACTGGTTGGAATGGAAGAATTGAAAAAAATGATAAAAGAAATATATGCGTGGCTATATATTAACAAAAAAAGAGAGGAACAGGGCTTAAAAGCGGGAAAGCAGGCGCTGCATATGATGTTTAAAGGAAATCCAGGAACAGGGAAAACGACGGTAGCCCGCCTGCTGGGTAAATTATTTTTGAATATGAACATCTTGTCTAAAGGACATTTAATTGAAGCAGAGCGTGCAGATTTAGTTGGAGAATACATTGGTCATACCGCTCAGAAAACGAGAGATCTTGTAAAAAAAGCGCTTGGAGGTATTTTATTTATCGATGAGGCTTATTCTCTTGCAAGAGGGGGAGAAAAAGATTTTGGAAAAGAAGCGATTGATACATTGGTCAAACATATGGAAGATTCAAATGATAAGTTTGTATTGATTTTAGCTGGTTATCCAAGAGAAATGGAAAATTTCTTAAGTCTTAATCCAGGACTGCGCTCTAGGTTTCCGTTTATTTTTGATTTTCCGGATTATGATGTTAATGAACTGATGGACATTGCGGGTCACATGATGAATGACAGGCAGTATCAGTTTAGTACAGAGGCCTATAAAAAGCTAAAAGATCATTTTATGGACGTGAAGTACAATCAGACGCCTAGGGATTTTAGTAACGGTCGATATGTGCGAAACATTATTGAACGTTCCATACGTACTCAATCCATGAGGCTTTTAGAAGAAGAAAGCTTTGAACGCAACGAGCTTTTAACTTTAACGTCAAGCGATATTCAGCTGTGAAAAAAAGCCTTTCGTCATGAAAGGCTTTTTTCTACATATTTGGTTGTCGAATCGTTTTAATCGGCAGGCGCCATTTGTAAATGTATGAACACATCCGAAGGCCTACAAGCAAGATAAATAACGTATAAAGTTCTACAGGCGTGTTTGTAATATGGAGCCCTACGCTAAATCCTGCGATAATCGCCCATACGGCATAAATTTCATCTTTAAGAACAGTAGGCTTTCGGCGTGCTAATAAATCTCGGATAATCCCCCCGCCGCTTCCTGTTAAGACCGCAGCTACAATAACCGCGCTAAGCGGATGGTTCATATGAGTGGCATAAAGCGCTCCTTGAATCGCGAATGCTGCAAGGCCAATGGCGTCCGAAAAATTTCCCCATCGCTTCCAATGTTTTAAGATATTGTTTGGAAATAAAAAAGTGGCAGTGATAGATAATAAAGCAATTTGAAAAAAGAGTCCTTGTTCCCAAAGGGCAGACACCGGTACACCGATAAGCAGGTTTCGAATGGCTCCTCCGCCAAAAGCCGTTACGATTCCGAGTATGTAAACGCCTAAAATATCATATTCCTCTTCCATGGCAATGAAAGCTCCGCTGATTGCAAAAGCAATCGTTCCAATAATGCTAAGTACGTCCCAAGTCATGATGCTATCCCCTTTATTCTGTTTTCACCAAGTAGCGACTATTATTTTAAAATCAGGCAGCCTGATTCAAATTTCGATAAGTAAACCAATTCAAATTGTATACAGAATTTCGTGATATTTCAATGTTTTTTTAATCATCGTTTTATAGATTTTAAAAAGGGTGTTAAACTAGTAAAAGACAATGTATTCTGTCTCTTTTGCAAAGATGGAGAAATGGACATTTTTTTGATATGATATGAATGATTTGTCAATTTAATAGTAAGGGAAGGAAAAATCTTTGACAGCAGAAATGAATACTGAACTTGAACGCGTAATTTTAGTCGGATGTCAGCTTCATGACGATGACGAACGTTTTGAATATTCAATGGATGAGCTAGCATCTTTAACTGAGACTGCAAAAGGCGAAGTGCTGGTAAGGTTAACGCAAAAGCGCGATCGCATTCATCCAGCTACTTATATTGGAAAAGGGAAAGTAGAAGAACTTGTGGCTCTTGAAGAAGAGTTAGAGCCTGATTTAATTGTATTTAATGATGAATTGTCACCGAGTCAAATCCGCAATTTGTCAGCAGGGTTATCTGCGCGTGTTATTGACCGCACGCAGCTGATTTTGGATATCTTCGCACAGCGTGCTCAAACGCGAGAAGGAAAAATGCAGGTGGAACTTGCTCAATTAAATTATCTGCTGCCTAGGTTAGTAGGACAAGGTACCGCTTTGTCGCGTCTTGGAGGCGGAATTGGAACAAGAGGTCCTGGTGAAACGAAACTTGAAAGTGACCGCAGACATATTCGCCGTAAAATTGATGAAATTAAGCGTCAGTTAAAGACAGTGGTAAGTCACCGCGAACGTTATCGAGAAAGACGTAAGCGTAATCATGTCTATCAAATTGCAATTGTGGGCTATACGAACGCTGGTAAATCGACGATCTTTAACCGCTTAACAGAAGCTGGTATTTTTGAAGAAAATCAGCTGTTTGCAACTCTTGATCCAACGACAAGACAGTATACGCTTCCGTCAGGATTAACGGCGCTGTTAACGGATACGGTTGGATTTATTCAAGATCTTCCAACAACGTTAGTAGCCGCCTTCCGTTCAACACTTGAAGAAGTAACCGAAGCTGACCTTGTTCTGCACGTGGTAGATTCATCTAATCCAGATTACAACAACCACGAAAAAACAGTGCATCGCTTACTAGAAGAGCTGAACGTAACGGACATTCCGATGCTAACAGTTTACAATAAAGAAGATATGCAGCATGAACTATTTGTCCCATCCGCTTCAACATCGTTATCAATGAGCGCTTTTAAAGCTACGGATTTAGTGAAGCTTGGGGAAAGAATTCAAGAAGAAATGAAAAAAGAAATGGCGTTTTTTCATGTGCTGCTGCCGGCTTATGAAGGAAAAATGCTCGCTGAACTAAAAACGGTCTCTATTCTTGAGTCGTTAAAGTTCAATGAAGAAACTGAGAAGTATCAGTGCAAAGGGTATATTGCAAAAGAGCATCCCCTTTACAAAAAGCTACAAACGCTTGAAGAAAGTTGAGGAACAAAGAAATGATGTTTGATCAGTTAAAAAACGGGGCACGCATTCGGGAACTTGCTGCAAAAGTAGAAAAGCAGATTAAGCCCGTACATGAGAAAATTGACGAGCGTATTGAAGCAAATCAATTTCGAGTGCTGCAAAGCTTTCAGCAAAACCGAGTGAGTGATTCACATTTTAATCCAACAACGGGGTATGGCTACGACGATCTAGGCCGCGATACGTTGGAGAAAGTATATGCGGACGTTTTTGGAACAGAAGCATGTCTAGTGCGTCCGCAAATTATTTCAGGCACGCATGCAATCGGCATTTCGCTGTTTGGTGTACTGCGTCCTGGAGATGAACTATTATATATAACCGGAAAGCCTTATGACACGCTTGAAGAAATCGTTGGCATACGAGGAAGCGGTGTAGGTTCTTTAAAAGAATATAACATTAGCTATAAATCAGTAGATTTAACTGAGGAAGGTCAAGTGGATTTTGAAGAAGTGAAAGCGTCTATTCATGAGCATACAAAGATGATAGGCATTCAGCGTTCAAAAGGGTACGGCATTCGTCCTTCTTTTACAGTCGCTCAAATAAAAGAAATGATTTCGTTTGTAAAGAGCATTAAGCCTGACGTTGTTGTATTTGTTGACAACTGCTACGGTGAATTTGTAGAAACAATCGAGCCAACGCATGTAGGAGCGGATTTGATGGCGGGGTCGCTTATTAAGAACCCTGGTGGAGGTCTCGCTAAAATCGGTGGCTATATTGCAGGACGAAAAGACCTAGTGGAAGCTTGTTCATACCGAATGACAACTCCTGGAATCGGTGCAGAAGCTGGAGCGACGCTGTATAGCTTGCAAGAAATGTATCAAGGGTTCTTCTTGGCGCCGCACGTAGTAGGTCAAGCCTTAAAAGGAGCGGTTTTCTCATCCGCTATGTTTGAAGAGCTTGGTATGCAAAGTGAACCGAAGTGGGACAGTGAACGAACAGATTTAATTCAATCCGTTCAGTTTGATGACCGCGATAAAATGGTGGCTTTTTGTCAGGCAATTCAATTCGCTTCGCCAATTAATTCACACGTAACGGCGTATCCTGCTTATATGCCAGGGTATGAAGATGATGTGATTATGGCAGCAGGAACGTTTATACAAGGAGCGAGCCTCGAGCTTACGGCAGATGGTCCTATCAGGCCGCCTTATGTCGCTTACGTGCAGGGCGGATTAACGTATGCTCATGTAAAAGTAGCAATATGCATGGCGGTAGATCAATTACTGACAAAAGAACTTTTATAAGATAGAAAGATTATTTCTCCCCGTTAACAAGGAAAAAAATAAGCTATAAAAATAAACGAAGTGCTATTTATTTGTATAGAAAAAATGTTCAGAAAAATTTATGTTAGAATTACTAACATTCGGTTGACAGGTGAACTAACATAGCATACAATGTAAATAGTTAATCCAAAGGAGGAACTGAAATGAGTGACAACATTCGAAGAAATACGCCACTTTTCCCGATTGGAATTGTGATGCAGTTAACTGAGTTGTCTGCTCGCCAAATTCGCTACTATGAAGAACATGAATTAGTTGCACCGGTAAGAACAGAAGGAAATCGACGACTATTCTCATTTAACGATGTTGATAAGCTGCTTGAAATCCGCGATCTAATCGAACAAGGTGTAAACTTAGCAGGTGTAAAACAGCTGTTTCATCTTCAAAAGGAGCAAAAAGGGCATAAGCAAGAAGAAAAAGTTGTGGCAGAAACAGCAAAGCCAGAATTAACGGACGATGAGTTGCGAAAAATGCTTCGTGCAGAACTTATGCAAGCAGGCCGTTTTAATCGAGCAACTTTAAATCAAGGAGATATGTCCAGGTTCTTTCATTAATAAAGTTATCAATATTTATGCCGTTCGTATATGAGGGGTATAGATTATAAATATTATATAGAGATTTAGGGGAGGATCACACGATGGCAAAGTACACAAAAGAAGATATTTTCCGCAAAGTTCAAGAAGAGAATGTAAAATATATTCGTCTTCAGTTCACTGACATTTTAGGAACAATTAAAAACGTTGAAATTCCAGTAAGTCAATTAGAAAAAGCGTTAGACAACAAAATGATGTTTGACGGTTCTTCTATTGAAGGGTTTGTACGTATTGAAGAATCAGATATGTACCTATTCCCGGATATTGATACATTTGTTATTTTCCCTTGGACATCTGAAAAAGGTAAAGTAGCACGTTTTATTTGTGACATCTACAATGCAGATAGAACTCCGTTTGATGGCGATCCACGTAATAACTTAAAACGTGTGTTAAAAGAGATGGAAGAGTTAGGATTTACTGATTTTAACCTTGGACCTGAGCCAGAGTTCTTCTTATTCAAATTAGACGAAAAAGGCGAACCTACATTAGAATTAAATGATAAAGGTGGCTACTTCGACTTAGCGCCAACTGACCTTGGTGAAAACTGCCGTCGTGACATCGTATTAGAGCTTGAAGAAATGGGCTTTGAAATTGAAGCATCTCACCATGAGGTAGCTCCTGGACAA
This sequence comes from Priestia sp. FSL R5-0597, assembly GCF_038006305.1. NCBI lineage: Bacteria > Bacillati > Bacillota > Bacilli > Caryophanales > Bacillaceae > Priestia > Priestia sp. FSL R5-0597. Next base: position 3,903,930 of record NZ_JBBOUZ010000001.1, on the reverse strand, counting down.
CACGAGATCGACTTCAAATATGCTGCTGCATTAAAAGCTTGTGATGATATCCAAACGTTCAAACTTGTTGTAAAAACAATTGCACGTAAACATGGCTTACATGCTACATTTATGCCAAAACCATTATTTGGTGTGAACGGTTCAGGTATGCACTGTAACGTTTCATTATTCAAAGATGGCCAAAACGCATTTTATGATGAGAACGGTAATCTAGAGCTAAGTGATACTGCTCGTCAATTTATCGCAGGTATCATCAAGCACGCACACAGCTTTACAGCAGTAACAAATCCTACTGTAAACTCTTATAAGCGTCTAGTACCTGGATATGAGGCTCCTTGTTATGTTGCATGGTCTGCTCGCAACCGTAGCCCATTAATCCGTATCCCAGCTTCTCGCGGCGTAGGAACTCGTGTTGAAGTACGTAGCGTAGACCCGGCTGCTAACCCATATTTAGCAATGGCTGTTCTATTAAAAGCTGGTTTAGATGGAATCAAGAACAATCTTGAAGCTCCAAAACCTATCGATCGTAATATCTATGTAATGACAAAAGAAGAGCGTGTTGAAGAAGGTATCGTAGATTTACCTGCAACATTAGCTCAAGCTTTAGATAGCTTCCAATCAAACGAAGTGATGGTTTCTGCATTAGGTGAACACTTAGCAGAGCACTTCGTTGAAGCGAAAGAAATCGAGTGGGATATGTTCCGTACACAAGTTCATCCTTGGGAACGTGACCAATACATGAGCCAATATTAATTTTTAAAAGTCGGAGAGATCGTTTGTACGTTCTCTCCGACTTTTTTGTTTTTCACAATGAATAAATAACATTCTACATACGTAAATTGAATAATATAGCTTGTTTATAAAAAAGCTGCCTGTCGTATAATTTACAGGGAGCTTTTTTATTGTTTTGTTACATACAAGAAAGAATTTGTTTACATGAATCAAAAAGGATGAGCTTTTTGTCTCATTGAATCTATAAGTAAAAGTAGTGTATAACAGATAGTGAGATTGTTTATGTGTTCACTCTGCACTGTATTTCAGTATAACTTCAGAGAGTTTTCAGCCAATCATAGTATCGTTAGAAAATACTGTTGGAGAGGAATGTAATAAAAATGAAAGAAGGAAATTTCTTTAAAGGTTTAGTGATAGGGATATTGATAAGCATTCCAATTTGGATTATTCTCATTGTTGTAGGCGTTCTGCTTTTTAAATAGGTCCTAACGTTATAAATAATAGACCCTCCTGATCTATTTAATCAACCAGAATAGAATCTGGACCAAAAGTATGTTAGGAGGAGGGAACCGCACGATGAATTGTGCGGATTTTTTTATTGGTAGGATGAACGTAGATTTCATCTATTTAGTTGCTTCTAGAAGTTGATTGGAGGGCAGGCGAAGACTCCTGCGGGAAAAGCGGAATAGGTGAGACTCCGCAGTAACGCACGCGACGAGGAGGCTCACCAGCCCCCCCGCGGAAAGCGAAGCCTTGCACGGAATTCAACAGCGATGTAACAAGCCATCCATACTAGCGCATTTATCCCATTTGTTCGTTTTGAGTTTGAAGTGATTTCGTTATGTCTCAATCTCCTTTTTTAGTAATTTTTCACTAAGTAGGCTAGTATACGTAGCACTTTTTTCCCTCATGCATATGTTAACAATAAGGAGGGACAAGTAATATGAAAAAAATTTATCTTGATGCAGGACATGGTGGGGCAGATGCAGGAGCAGTTGGAGCGAATGGACTGTATGAAAAAAACTTAGTGTTAAAAATTCAACAATATTTAATAAGCTATTTAAATAGCACTTACAGTGACTTTACGATTAAAACCACCCGTACCACAGATACTTTTTTATCGTTATCTCAGCGCGCTTCTCAAGCTAATTCGTGGGGAGCAGATGCATTTATGTCTATTCACGTAAATGCCGGTGGAGGAACAGGATACGAAGATTATGTTTATAGAAGCGCTAGCAATGCTAGTAAAACGTTTCAATCGATTGTGCACGGGCAAGTACAGCCAACGCTGCTGTCGTATAATCATCCGAATCGTGGACGAAAATCGGCCAATTATGCGGTGCTTCGCTTAACAAATATGCCTGCAGTACTAACTGAAATAGCTTTTATTGATAGGAGCGCCGATGCAGCACTTCTTCAAAATGAAGCTTTTTTAAAAAGCATGGGTGAATCGTATGCAAAAGGAATTGCCGTATATTTAAATTTACCTCGTCGTGCAGTTCCAAATCCATCTCCATCTCCAACACCGACACCAAATCCATCACCTTCTGAACCAGGTGAAAAAACGTATACAATTAAGCAAGGAGATACGCTGTACAGTATTGCACAGAAGTACGGCATAACAGTACAAGCGCTTCAAGAAGCGAATACAGGGCTTTCTGATCCTTTAACACTACAGGTTGGAAAAACAATTGTTATTCCTTCAGGAACTTCACCAACACCTACTCCAACACCACCTTCTGAACAATATCCACTTCCCAATGGAATTTTAAAACAAGGAGATTCTGGAGAAGCAGTGAAACAGATTCAAAGAGCATTAAACGCGGTTAATTTTAAAGTAGGGTCAGTAGACGGAATATATGGAGTACAAACGAAAGATGCAGTCAGACGTTTTCAGCTTGTGTATCTTCCTTATGATGTAGATGGCATTTATGGTCCTCAAACGAAAAACAAGCTAGCAGCCGTTTTAAAAGCAAAAAGTTAAAGAAAGCAGGTCTTCTGTAAGCAGGCAGAAGGCCTTTTGTTTTCCCCTTAAAAGCGCCTTAAGCACTATTTTATCGTTTACGTAAAATAATGCTTTACAAACCATTTGTACGGGAGTATATTATCTAAGAACAAAGGATAGTTATGAAAGAAACTTGTTATCAATCATACCCTTTAACCGAAAATTATATTGACCTGTTATCGCTTAATTCGTCAGAAGTGGGGGACCCAAATTTGTGCATTGTCACTTGGGGTGAATCCTTTTTTAAAAGGTAGGGCTACTCTCATAGCCCGAATCCGACAGCTAACCCCATAAGCGTTTTGGAGAGGAGGTTTAAGCTGTGTAAAAACGCTGAGAACCCTTAGTGTTTTTTTTGTGCGCTTTTTTAACATAAAAAGGTATTTTTTAGGGATAATATCACTTATTCATGAACTTGTAACGGAGCTTAGCAACGAACAGTGAATAGTAGCTAAGCAATCATCGGAGGGAAATTACGTGAACTATTCAGTTCTCAAGAGATTATTGATTGGAAAGCCGCTCAAAACAAAAGAGTTAGGCGATCAAAAGCTTAGTAAGCTTAAAGCGCTGGCTATTTTATCATCAGATGCCTTATCTTCAGTGGCTTATGGAACAGAACAGATTTTGATTGTCCTTGCAACAGTGGGCGTGCTTGCCTATTGGTATTCGATTCCAATTGCGATTGGGGTATTGGTGCTGCTGACGGCTTTAATTCTTTCATATCGTCAAATTATTTATGCGTATCCGCAAGGCGGAGGAGCTTATATTGTTTCGAAAACCAATTTAGGAGAAAATCCTGGACTTATCGCTGGGGGATCACTGTTAGTAGATTATATTTTAACAGTTGCCGTGAGTGTTTCAGCAGGAACCGATGCTTTAACTTCGGCTTTTCCAACGCTGCATCACTATAACGTAGTAATTGCGTGTTTGCTGGTGATTTTTATTACGGTTTTAAATTTACGAGGTGTAACAGAATCCGCTTCTGTCTTAGCTTATCCGGTTTATTTATTTGTGATTGCTCTTATTTTGTTAATAGCGGTGGGCTTCTTCAAAATAGTGACAGGTCAAGTTTCACCTGAGCTTCATACATCTCTCGGTACCGTGGTGCCAGGTATTAGTTTGTTTTTATTATTAAAAGCTTTTTCATCAGGCTGTTCGGCATTGACTGGTGTAGAAGCTATTTCGAATGCAGTGCCTAACTTTAAAGATCCAGGTGCAAAAAATGCTGTTCATACATTAATGCTGATGGGCGGTATTTTAGCCGTTTTATTTTCTGGCATCACGTTTTTAGCTTATTGGCTTGGCATTTCTCCAAAAGCAGATGAAACGGTTGTATCACAAATTGCATCGAGTGTATTTGGACGAAATGGGTTTTATTATTTTATTCAAGGCACCACAGCTCTGATTTTAGTGCTAGCAGCGAATACGGGTTTTTCAGCTTTCCCTTTGCTTGCCGTAAACTTATCGTCTGATAAATACATGCCAAGAATGTTTCAAATTCGCGGCGATCGACTAGGCTATTCAAATGGAATTGTGATTCTTGGAATTGCTTCTATTGTCTTACTTGTCGCCTTTAAAGGAGCGACGGAACAATTAATTCCTCTTTATGCAGTTGGAGTGTTCATTCCATTTACGCTTTCTCAAACAGGCATGATTGTCAAATGGCTTAGAGAAAAGCCGGCCGGCTGGCAAGGAAAGCTAACCATTAACTTAATTGGTGCCCTCATTACCTTAACGGTGCTAATCATTTTGTTTACAACGAAGTTTTCACAAGTATGGTCCGTGCTCGTTTTCTTACCGGTTATCGTTTATATTTTTCATCGCATTCATACGCATTATGAAGCAGTAGGAGAGCAGCTTCGTATTAAGCAAGGAGAAAAGATTGGAAAGCTTGAAGGAAGTGTGGTCATTGTTCCTGTAGCAGGAATGACAAAGGTAGTGGAAAATTCATTGAACTATGCAAGAACGATTGGTGATACCGTTATTGCGGTGCACGTTGCTTTTGACCGAGAAAGCGAAAAGAGAATGGAAGAGAAGTGGGAAAAGTGGCAGCCTGATATTCGTATTGTTACGTTTCACTCTCAATACCGCAGTCTTGTGCGTCCGCTGTTTCGATTCATCGATATGGCTGAAGAAAAAGCCCGGGAAAATAATATGGCTATTACGGTTGTTATTCCGCAGTTCATCACGAAAAAAAGCTGGCAAAACATCCTTCATAATCAGTCCAGTCTGCTGTTAAAAGCACATTTGCTTTACCGTAAAAACGTAATCGTTACAACGGTACCTTATCGTTTTAAAAAATAATGAAACATGACTAAAAACCTCCAACTTATATGTTGGAGGTTTTTAATTTTTAAATTCACATACACTAACCATAATTGAATCTCATCAAAGGCACAAACGGAGGGATTGCATGAGTGAATTAATTAAGTTATTGCGAAAAGGAAATAAATCGGCCATGATGGCCGCTATAGTTAATACCATTATATCCATTATTAAAGGGATTGCTTTTGCTTTAACGGGAAATGTAGCGATGTTTGCTGAAACGATGCACAGCTTAGGAGACGCAGCAAATCAGTTCTTTGTTTTTATAGGTTCAGCATTAAGCAAAAAAGCTCCGACCAAACGATTTCCAAACGGATTTGGACGATTGGTTAATCTCGTTTTATTAGGGGCGGTTCTTGTAGTAGGAATTATGGCATTTGAAACGATTAAAGAAGGGTATCATCATATTCTTCATCCGACGAAGTCTTCAGGCTTTATTTTAAATATTGCAGTACTTGGCATCTCGGTATTACTTGAGATGTTTGTCCTCTTTAAGGCAATGAAAGAAATTTTGCACGATGTCGGAATGAATACTGCAGAGGTCAATGTTTTTACGCAAAGCTTTGTTCATCTAAAGAAAGCAAAGCCAGCAACTAAGCTTGTTTTTATGGAAGATCTGGTAGCCACTGGAGGAGGCGTATTGGCTTTAATTGCCGTTTTTATTTCGCGGTTTACGCCTTTTCATCAAGCTGAAGGAATTGCTTCTATGCTAATTGGTCTTATGATGTTTTTTGTAGTAGGACGAGTATTTTTAGATAACGCTGCTGGAGCGCTTGGTGAAGCAGATAAAGAAATGGAAATGAAAATTGGCGCCATTGTTATGCAAGATGTACAAGTGCGTGATATTCAAACGTTAATGGTGATGAAAGAAGGAGAAGAGCTTCACGTTGAATTAAAAGTAGAAATTGATCCTTCTTTAACAGTAGCAGAAGCGGATGATATTAAAGATCGTCTCGAAAATCGTATTTTACAGGAAAAAGGAATAACGGATGTCATTATTGAATTTGATGAAGATGATGGAATTCCTGACTGGGTGACAAGCGATTTACAGCTTCAAAAAGAATAAAAACAATAGGCTGAAACAAAAGTATTTTAGTTGAAAAGAAATCTGGACGAGTTTGATTCTTGATGGAGAATCAAACTCGTTCGGATTTTTTTATGGTTAGGGTGAACGTTGGTTTTCTGTATGTAGCTACTTCTAGCAGTTGATTGGAGGGCAAGACGAAGACTCCTGCGGGAAAAGCGGAAGGGGTGAGACCCTGCAGGAGCGCAAGCGACGAGGAGGCTCACCGGTCGCCCGCGGAAAGCGAAGTCTTGCACGGAAATCAACAGAGGTGTCACAAGCAATCCCTGCTAGCTTATTTATTTCATTTGTTTCCCTTTAGACTTGCTTAATTTAGTTATGTCTCAATCTCTTCTTTTTTATCATGTATTTTCTGATGCGAACAGCTTTTATGTTTTAAATCGATCTTTTAATAAATTCCATAGGGAACTCACTCCGAGACTAATGCTGATCAGAATTCCTGATAAAGCTACTATTAAAGCGATATATTCAAAGATAGAAAACTGCTTCATACTATCCCAATTGATGTTTCCCTTTAGCTTGCTAATAACTAAATTCATTCCGTAAATACCGGAAAGAACGGTATAAATCGTTAAAATTAATAATAAGTAATTGTGACGCTTGGCCGCGATTTTCTCTTGATTTTGATACAAAGTACCAAGGGTTTCTTTGACTTCTTGATAAAGAGAATTGATGTGGAAGATTTTTTTAAAGAGCTCAGAAAACTCTTGACCTTCCGTGCGAGAGCTAATTTCTAAAAATAAATATTTACCTGAAAATACAGTAATAGAGCGAATTAGTCGCTCGATGCCCTCTGAATTTTTATGAAACGTGAGCTGAGAATACTCATAGGATAGTTTTAGCAACACGATTTTATAGAAAAAATGCAAAAATAAATTATAGTAATGTTGGCCAAATAGATGATTCATCAAAAGCTGATCCGTTTTAGAGTCTGTCGATTTAGAAATACACGAAAACACATGGTCTGTTATAACGTAATAGGTTTCAGGAGCCCATCTGGAATACACGTGTTTGGTATTATACGTTTTAATATACTCATGGTTGTGTGCAGAGATAAACGGTTTCCCGTCAGGCGTATAGCTATTTAGCTGCCCAGTACGAAATAAAGTTGTGGAGTTAATCTCTTGCTCTTGATTTACCGTTACATAACTTAATACAAACATCCGTTCATCGATAAAATAAGGAAGACTCCCGACGTGCTGTTCACGCGTCGCTTCTTTTTTGATGTGTTCGTTCAAAAATGGCGCGAGCTGTGAAAAAATATAATCCTGTACTTTGCTATAGCGATGATGTTCATAGGTAATGGTGGATCCATGCTCTTCAGCAAGCTTCGGTTCTAATACACGAAAATGATTCATGAATTCTAAAATGTCATCATAGGTGTAATGATTATGACTCATCTCAGTGCGAATGGTCATGACGCCAATTTCAAAAGGACATAAAAAAACATCCACAGACAGCACGTTGCTAGACACGGTGGTGGAGGAAGTTTGTAGCGTAACGGTATGGTCTATTTTTTTTGAAAATCGAAGCAAGCCTTCTTTTTCGCACGAATCAGGAAATAGAATACATTCAATGTAAGGAAGAAAATATTGATCCAAGCTATCATGAGATACGTAATACTGTTCTCCGTAGTATTCTTTTTCTACATGTTTGTTTTGAATGGAAAAAAACTCAAACATATTTGCTTCTAGTGCATGAACAAGCTGCTCTTTATTTTTTCGATCAAAGGAAAAAGGAAAAAGAAACATGTTCATTGCTTTGGTAGGCATAATAGTTTGAAATGGTTCTGTTTTCCTTGGTGTATTGGTCATAAACTACATCCTTCTTATAGTCGGTTGTATTTTTTTTGAGAGTCGAAAAAATGCAGACAGAAAGTAAAAGGTAAAACAGGCTTTATAAAAACCGCTCTACCTGCCTGTAATGATTCGACGTATCATTTATAATATGCCAATTTTTTTAGAAAACAAACGTAAAAAAAACCAACTAACATCATGATTAGTTGGTTTTACATACAGTGTGATTAGTGAATCGTGCGATATACACCAGTGACTTTTCCTAAAATCGTTACGTGGCGAAGAATAATAGGCGCCATCGTTGAATTTTCAGGCTGTAAACGAACGAAATTTTCTTCTTTAAAGAAACGTTTTACCGTTGCTTCGTTGTCCTCGGTCATAGCGACCACAATATCTCCGTTATTAGCAGTTTGCTGCTGACGTACGATTACCATATCGCCATCTAGAATACCTGCTTCAATCATACTTTCTCCCATAATTTCAAGCATAAATACATGATCATCTGGAGAAACGAATTTATCTGGAAGAGGGAAATATTCTTCCACATTTTCAACGGCTGTTATAGGAAGACCCGCTGTTACTTTACCGATAACAGGAACATTAATGACATTGCTTTTAGGGATGTTTACTTCGTCTAGTTGAAGAACTTCGATTGCTCTTGGTTTTGTTGGATCTCTGCGAATTAACCCTTTGCTTTCTAAACGAGCTAAATGCCCGTGTACAGTGGAACTAGAGGCTAATCCAACCGCTTCCCCAATCTCACGAACAGAAGGCGGATAACCTTTTAATTTTACTTCGTGCTTAATAAAATCTAGTATGTCTTGTTGACGTTTTGATAGCTTCATATTTTTCACCTCGATTTTAGCTATTCTTTAGGTGAATTATACCACGTGATGTGTCAATATACAAACATAAGTTCGAAGAATTCCATTGACAGAAACAAATGTTCTCAATAAAATAAGAACATATATTCTGATAGGGGGATCATAATATGCACCAATTCTTACATTCTATGAAACATTACGCTATTTTTTTTGCAGTTATCGCTGCACTTACATATGTATTGACGCTGGTTTTAGGAGCGGATAAAGTAGATTTAGACAAATATTCAACGGTTACTATTACAAAAGGAGATACGCTTTGGGACTTGTCCAACAAGTATCATAATCACCATCATTTGACCACCAATGAATTTGTCAAATGGGTTGAAGACGTCAATGATCTAAACTCAGACACTGCCCAGTCTTTATCTCCTGGAGATAAATTATATATTCCTGTTTTAAAAAAAGAGTTACATAATCAAGTGGCAATTGAACAGTAGTGTGTAACGGCCGTTCCTGAATATTGTTAGAAGCCGAAAAGGTCGTGATAAAAGTGGACGCCATTATTTATTGCCGTGTAAGTACGGATAAAAAAACCCAAGAAACATCTTTACAGCGCCAGCAAGAAGAATTAAAAAAGCTTGCTGATCTTCACCATCTAAAAGTAAAAAAAGTCGTAATGGAAAAAGCAAGCGGATATGACGTAGACAGAGAGGGTATATTGGATGTTCTTCATACAATGAAAGAAGAAAAAATATCTGTGCTGCTCATTCAAGACGAAACGCGATTAGGCAGAGGAAATGCCCGAATTGCGCTTCTTCATGCTTTTCATAAAGAAAATGCTACGATTTATACGATTAGTCATCAAGGTCAGCTTCAGCTTTCAGAATCTGATTCGATGGTGTTAGATATTATTAGCTTAGTGGAAGAGCATCAGCGGAAATTACATAATGCTAAAATTAAAAGAGGAATGAAAAGAGCCGTAGAAAACGGTTATCGTCCGCAGCAAAATTTAAAAAATCAAGGAGTTAACTCAGGAAGAGAAAAAAAAGAAGCGCCGATTGAAGAAATTGTCCGCCTTCGTCATAAGGGCTTAACCTTTGCTGAAATTTCAGTTACGCTAAAAGGTTTTGGTTATAATATTTCAAAAGCAACGGTACATCGTCGCTATCAAGAGTATCAAGAGAGTGCTCAATCTCTTGATAAAACGAAAGAGATTTAGTAAGATGACTACATGTTGCCGGAACGGTTCGGTAATTTTAATTATTGATTATAAGGAGATAGGTTTTATATGCTATCAAAAGATAAACTTGCTCGTATTAATGCTCTTTCAAAAAAGGCAAAGGCTGAAGGTCTGACAGAATCTGAAGCGAAAGAACAGCAAGAGCTACGTCAGGAATATTTAAAAGTTTTCCGACAATCTATGACAAACCACCTTCATACGATTAAAGTTGTGGACGAGGAAGGTAAAGATGTTACGCCTAAGAAGTTAAAAGAGAGCAAAAAGAAGCGTCTTCACTAAGACGTTCTAGTAAAACTAGAGGGAGAGTTCCCTCTAGTTTTTTGTATATTTTTAATAAGGCACACAAAAACTGTAAAAGTGGAAATTTTTTTGGTTCAAGTATTGTACAAATAAGCAAATCATTAGTATGATAACATATGTACATAGTTTTGAAAGGAATGAAGAGTATGACACAACGTATTGAAGATCTTTCGATTGCAACAATTCGTACTTTATCAATCGATGCGATTGAGAAAGCAAATTCAGGTCACCCAGGTATGCCAATGGGAGCTGCTCCAATGGCATATACATTGTGGACAAAATTTATGAACATCAATCCAAAGAATCCAAACTGGTTCAACCGTGACCGCTTTGTATTATCAGCAGGACACGGATCAGCACTATTATACAGCTTGCTTCATTTAGCTGGATATGACTTATCAATTGAAGACCTTAAAAACTTCCGTCAATGGGGAAGCAAAACACCAGGTCATCCAGAGTTCGGTCATACAGCAGGTGTTGATGCAACAACTGGTCCACTAGGACAAGGTATTGCAATGGCTGTTGGTAAAGCAATGGCAGAACGTCATTTAGCTGAAACATACAACAAAGAAGGTTTAGAAATTGTAGACCACTTTACGTATGGTATTTGTGGTGACGGAGACTTAATGGAAGGTGTATCTGCTGAAGCAGCTTCATTAGCGGCACACTTAAAATTAGGACGCTTAGTTGTTTTATACGATTCAAATGATATTTCTTTAGACGGAGATTTAGATCGCTCGTTCTCTGAGAACGTAGAAGATCGTTTCAAGGCTTACGGATGGCAAGTAATTCGCGTTGAAGACGGCAATGACTTGACAGCGATTGCAAACGCAATTGAAGAAGCAAAAAGCGATTTAACACGCCCAACGCTAATTGAAGTAAAAACAACAATCGGATTTGGTTCTCCAAACCACGCGGGTACTTCTGGCGTGCACGGTTCTCCATTAGGTTCCGATGAAACAAAATTAACAAAAGAAGCTTATGCATGGACATTTGAAGAAGATTTCTATGTGCCAGAAGAAGTGTATGCTCACTTCAAAGCTACAATTGCTGAAGATGGCCAAAAGAAAGAAAACGAATGGAACGATGTATTTGCACAGTATAAAGAAAAATATCCTGAACTAGGTCGTCAATTTGAACTAGCAGTAGAAGGAAAGTTACCGGAAGGCTGGGAAGAAACGCTTCCAGCATACGAAACGGGTTCAAGCTTAGCTAGCCGTGCTTCTTCTGGAGAAGTATTAAACGCAGTAGCACAAGCTGTACCTCAATTCTTCGGCGGTTCAGCTGACTTAGCTGGGTCAAATAAAACAATGATTAAAGGTTCAGAAGACTTCACTGCAGCTGATTACAGCGGACGTAATATTTGGTTCGGTGTACGTGAATTTGCAATGGGAGCTGCATTAAACGGTATGGCTCTACACGGCGGTGTAAAAGTATTCGGAGGAACATTCTTTGTATTCTCTGATTATCTTCGCCCAGCAATTCGCTTAGCAGCTTTAATGAAGCTTCCTGTAACATATGTATTCACACATGACAGTATCGCAGTTGGAGAAGACGGCCCAACACATGAGCCAATTGAACAATTGCCATCACTTCGTGCAATGCCAGGTCTTTCAGTGGTTCGTCCTGCAGATGCAAATGAAACAGCTGCTGCATGGCGCTTAGCATTAGAATCAACTGACCGCCCAACGGCGCTTGTATTGACTCGTCAAAACTTGCCAACGCTTGAAGGTACAAAAGAAAATGCATACGAAGGCGTGTCTAAAGGCGCGTACGTTGTATCTAAAGCTGGTAAAGACCAAGCGGATGCATTAATACTTGCAACAGGCTCTGAAGTAAGCCTAGCAGTAGAAGCACAAAAAGCATTAGCTGCAGAAGGCATTGATGTATCTGTAGTAAGTATGCCTGCATGGGATCGTTTCGAAGAGCAATCTGCTGAGTACAAAGAAAGTGTTATCCCTAAATCAGTGAAAAAACGTTTAGGTATTGAAATGGCTTCTACACTTGGCTGGGAACGCTATGTTGGAGACGAGGGACAAGTTCTTGGTATTAATCACTTCGGTGCATCTGCTCCTGGTGAAACAATCATGAAAGAATTTGGTTTTACAGTTGAAAATGTAGTAGCAAAAGTGAAAAGCTTGCTTAATGCATAATTCTTTTTCACAAGAAAGAGCAGACTCCTATGGTCTGCTCTTTTTTTTCGACAAAAAAACAAAGAAATTTTTTCATCGATAGACAAGCATTGCGTACACCATTCGGTATAATGGTACAAAAAAGAACGAGCCGAAAGGGAGGATGAATCGTGAGAACGTATGAAGTATATTTAATGGAGGAAGAAGTTGCATCATCCTATTTTCGAAGAGAAAAGCTCATTTATCAGCTGCTGATTGAATATAAAATGAAACGTCACTTGCAGGAAACGCATTTACAAAAACAAGTTCATTACATTACTCGCCAACTGCCCAATTCATTTATTCAACGAGAATTACTTCAGGCGTTTTCTCATTATCCTCATTTTTTTACTCATCAAGAGACGTTTGTGCTAGAATATCCTCATAAAAAAAGTCGAGCATCTATAAAATTAACGAATCGCTGTATAACAATTGAAGGAGATGGCAATGTTGATGCTGAGACAGCTTTTTTTGAAGTATTACGCAAGCTAGATCCTTGTTTTTTAGCAGTGAATTATGGAACGGATGAATACGGCTGGCTGAGGCCTGTGAAAACAAGAAAATTTGTGTAATTATTTAAGGAAATTGGAACGGAAATATTGTATAATAGCGTATGGTCTAGTACACTGTAAGTTAGACAACACGAAGGAGGAAGTAATACCATGGGAATGTATATTCTAGTTGGTGTTCTAGCATTAATTGTTGGGATAGCGCTAGGATTTTTCATTGCTCGTAAGTATATGATGAGCTATCTGAAGAAAAATCCACCAATTAATGAACAAATGTTAAAAATGATGATGATGCAAATGGGCATGAAACCATCGCAGAAAAAAATTAACCAAATGATGAAAGCAATGAACGGCCAAATTAAATAATGGTTAATTGGACAGACACTCTCTATTCAGAAGGGTGTCTTTTGTTTTATGATAGAGATAAGAAAATGGTTGTGGGGCTAGGGGGATACGATGAAAATTTTTCGAGAGTTATGGTGGTTTTTCAAACAGGAAAAAAAGTCTTACATAACGGGGATAGCGCTGCTCATTATTGTGGCAGCATTAGAACTTCTCCCGCCTAAAATTATTGGTTTAACGGTAGATGGCATTAAAGAAGGGACGCTGAATGGAAAGCGCTTAATGCAGATGGTTGGCATTTTGCTAGGAGCTGCTGTTGTGGCCTATTTCACAAGATACATATGGCGTATTATGATATTTGGTTCATCTGTTAAACTAGCCAAGCAGCTGAGAAATACTCTCTACACTCATTTTACCAGGATGAATCAGGCCTTTTATCAGCGGCGGCGAATTGGGGATTTGATGGCCCATGCAACGAATGATATTCAAGCTATTCAACAAACTGCAGGTTCGGGCGTTTTGACGCTCGTGGATTCCATTGTCACAGGAGGGCTTGTTCTATGCACAATGGCCCTAACAATCAGCTGGAAATTAACGCTTATTTGCCTTATTCCTATGCCGCTTATGGCCGTTTTAACAAGTTACTATGGTACATTGCTTCATGCGCGGTTTCATCACGCACAAGCAGCATTTTCTACTTTAAATGATAAGGTTCAAGAAAGCATTAGCGGAATTAAAGTCATTAAGACGTTTGGGGAAGAAGCAGCTGATATCGAAGAATTTCGTATGAAGTCTGCAGATGTTGTTCAAAAGAACATGAAAGTAGCACGAGTAGATGCATTGTTTGATCCGACCATTTCGATTATTGTAGCACTTTCTTTTTTACTTGCTCTTATTTTTGGCAGCAAGATGGTGATTAGTGAAGAGTTAACACTGGGACAGCTTGTTACCTTTACAACTTATTTGGGCCTTCTTATTTGGCCGATGCTCGCGTTTGGCTGGCTATTTAACATTGTGGAACGAGGAAGAGCATCATATGACAGGGTATTTTCTTTATTAAAAGAAGAAAATTCGATTGAAGAAGCAGCGCATCCTAGTGTTGAACTGCCAACAGGAAATATTGAAGCTGTTATTCATAGGTTTTCGTATGGTAAAGAAGACGAATACACGTTAAACGAAATTTACTTTACACTTTCTCGCGGTCAAACGTTAGGGATTGTCGGAAAGACGGGTGCTGGGAAAACCACGCTTTTAAAGCTGTTGCTTCGTGAATTTGATGTAAGCGACGGAGCTGTTTTATGGGGAGGAAAAGACATTAAAGATTATGCTTTTGATTCACTGTACAAAAGCATTGGATATGTTCCTCAAGATCACTTTTTGTTTTCAACAACAGTCGCTGCTAATATCGCGTTCGGAAAAGAAGACGCAAGCAATCAAGAAATCCAAGAAGCGGCTAAAGTTGCAAATGTACATAAAGACATCCTCGATTTTACAGATGGCTATCAAACAATAGTAGGTGAAAAAGGCGTTTCGTTATCTGGTGGACAAAAACAGCGTATCTCGATTGCAAGAGCTCTTCTATTAGATCCTGAGCTTTTAATTTTAGATGACTCGCTATCAGCGGTAGATGGAAAAACGGAAGCGGGTATTTTACAAGCGTTGAGGCAAAAACGTCAAAATCGAACAACGATTATTACAGCGCATCGGCTGAGCTCGGTTACTCATGCAGACCTGATTCTTGTCCTTGATAAAGGGAAAATTATTCAGCGAGGAAATCATGAAAAACTGCTTAGCGTGAGCGGCTGGTATCAGGATATGTACGATAGACAGCAGCTTGAACGTGCGGTAGAAGAAGGAGAGACGAAAAATGAAAATTGAGCATTCTTCGGTACATAAACGTCTGTTTCACTATACAATTCCGCATAAAAAATCATTTTTTTTAGCGTTCACTCTATTATTAATTGCTACGGCTGCTGATTTATTAGGGCCCATTTTGATTAAAATTTTCATTGACGATTATTTAACTCCTAAGTATTTGCCTCTTCAGCCTCTGGTGTGGCTTGCAAGCAGTTATTTGCTTTTACAGCTTTTAAAAATTGTCGTTCAATACTTTCAGCTTCTGCAGTTTCAGAAAATTGCGCTTCAAATTATTCAGCAGATTCGAATTGACGTTTTTTCTCATGTTCATCGTCTGGCGCTTCGCTTTTTTGACAACACGCCAACGGGAAGCCTTGTTTCTCGAATTACAAATGACACGGAAGCTATGAAAGAAATGTTTGTAGAAGTCATCGCGGTTTTTATTCAAAATGGGGTATTTTTGATTGGTATTTTTATAGCGATGTTTATGCTAGATGTGAAGCTGGCTTTTTACTGTTTAGTTCTTCTCCCGTTTATTTGGGGACTTATGAAGCTTTATCAGCATTACAGCGCTATTTACTACGGACAGCTCCGAGAAAAGCTAAGTCAGTTAAATGCCAAGCTTCATGAGTCTTTGCAAGGCATGTCCATTATTCAATTATTTCGTCAAGAAAAGCGGCTTCGCTCGGAATTTGAAGAAATTAATGATGAGCACTACAAAGCGGGCATGCGCAATATTAAGTTAGATGGTTTGCTACTGAGGCCTGCTGTCGAAATTCTTTATATTTTAGCGGTTATTCTTGTGCTCAGTTATTTTGGCATTTCCGTAGCTGACAGTCCTGTTAAAATTGGTGTTCTTTACGCGTTTATCAACTATTTGGATCGTTTTTTTGAGCCCGTTAATGAAATGATGCAGCGTCTTTCTATGTATCAGCAAGCGATGGTATCAGCCTCCCGGGTATTTGATTTGATGGATGAGGGAGAAAAAAATCCAGTGATGAGAGGAGAACAAAAGCAGGGGGTACAAAAAGGAACGGTAGAATTCAAAAACGTCACGTTTTCCTATGACGGTGTTCGAGATGTGCTTTCTGATATATCATTTACGGTAAACGAAGGAGAAACAGTGGCTTTAGTAGGCCATACTGGAAGCGGGAAAAGCTCCATCATTAATTTATTAATGCGTTTTTATGAGCAGCAAAAAGGAGACATTTTGATCGATAATAAACCACTGTCGTCCTTTTCAAATAAACAGCTTCGAGATCAGGTAGGGCTGGTGCTGCAAGATGCCTTTTTATTTGCCGATACCGTAAAGCGAAATATTACGCTGCATGAAGACCATTTTTCTGATGAGCAAGTAAAAGCAGCGGCGAAATTTGTGCAAGCTCACGCATTTATCGAAGCTCTTCCTAATAAGTATAATGAAGTGCTAGTGGAAAGAGGTTCAACTTTATCAAGCGGTCAGCGTCAGCTCTTAGCATTTGCAAGAACGGTGATTCGAAACCCTAAAATCCTTATTCTTGATGAAGCAACAGCCCATATCGATACAGAAACGGAAGAAGCGATTCAAGAAGTGTTAAGAGATATGGGAAAAGGCCGCACAACGATTGCGATTGCCCATCGTTTATCAACTATTCAACACGCCGATTGTATTTTAGTATTGCATAAAGGGAAAATCGTCGAAAAAGGAACGCATGCTGAACTGCTAGATAAAGGCGGTTTGTACTATAATATGTATCAGCTTCAGCACAGTGAAAAAGAGGAAAATTTCAATAAAGAAACAGGAGTAAAAGAGATTTATAAAGAATTGATAGAGTGAAGGTGAAAAAAAGAAACAACCTTCATGAAGAGGTTGTTTCTGTTGTTTGAGCAGGGAATTCATTGTAAACGTTTAATAAATGATCTAATTCTTGACTATGTTTAATAGCAGGTGGAGAGTTTAATCCACTTACTCGGACTATGCGGATGAGTTCTTCTCGTTTCTTTTCAATCGCTAATAGAATATCTTTTTTGGCCAATGCTATGTATCCCTTCTAACAAGTCGTTTACCTAATTATACAAGATAATGGTACTATTTGAAAGAAGTGAGATAAGACAATTTGGTTACAAAATGGTAACGAAAAAGAACAAAAAGAACAAAAAAGGGAAGTGGGAAATGTGGGAGATTTAAATTTATTTTTGGCATTTGGCGCAGGCTTTTTATCGTTTATTTCACCCTGCTGTTTGCCTTTGTATCCAGCTTTTTTATCGTACATAACGGGAGTATCAGTCAGCGAGCTAAAGGAAGGCGCTAAGTCACATCAGCGCAAAGCTTTTATTCACACAGCTTTTTTCCTGCTGGGATTTTCTGTTATCTTTATTATGATTGGTTTTGCGACATCCTTTATTGGTCAGTGGTTTTTTAACTATAAGGATTTAATTCGGCAGATTGGCGCTATTCTTATTATTTTCTTTGGTCTAGTTGTACTAGGGATTTTTAAGCCTCGAATTCTTATGCAGGAACATAAAGTTCAATTCGCCAATAAGCCGGCTGGACTCTTAGGTTCTTCTTTTATTGGTATGGCTTTTGCTGCCGGCTGGACTCCTTGCACGGGACCTATTTTAGTATCGGTTATGGCGCTTGCAGCGACAAACCCAGGCTCCGGTCTTTTGTACATGATAACGTATTCACTTGGGTTTTCTATTCCGTTCTTTATCATGACATTCTTTATTGGAAAAATGAACTGGTTAAAAAAACATATGAATTCCATGATGAAAGTTGGCGGATACGCAATGATTGGCATGGGGTTTATTTTATATTTTGACTGGATGACAAAAATTATTATTTATACAACGAGCGTATTTGGAGGGTTTACGGGCTTTTAAAAAGGGAAAATGATACAAAAAAGAATCTGGAAGTTGGCAGGTTCTTTTTTGTTTTTTAAAGACCAAACGTTCATTTTAGCTCTTAGGAAAGAAGCAAGAATATGACTCGAAAAAATATATAGAAAAAATTTATTTTTACTATATCTTCTATAAATACGGAGTGATACAATGAAATCGTCATATTTTTAATTGTTAAAAAGAGGTGTATAAATTGAAAGATATTTTGTTAATCTTGCTTTTACAACTGATCTATGTACCGATCTTGACGCTGCGCACAATTTTTTTAGTCAAAGGTATGAGTATGTATGCCTCGGTTTTTGGATTTGTTGAAGCGTTAATTTATGTATTTGGCTTATCCCTAGTATTTTCAGGAGATCAAAGCACGCTTGCTATGGTTGTATACGCAGTTGGATTTGGAGTGGGAATTATACTTGGAAGTTATATCGAATCTAGGCTTGCTATCGGATATACAACATTCTTAGTTAACCTTATGACCAAAAATGAAGAGTTAATTAACCGCCTTCGACAGGAAGGTTTTGGTGTTACTGTGTACCAAGGTGAAGGAAGAGACAGTGCACGCTATAGATTAGACATTTTAACAAAAAGAAGTAGAGAAGAAGAGCTATTAGCATTCATTGAAGAATATGAGCCTCGTGCTTTCATTATTTCATACGAGCCGCGTAAATTTAAAGGCGGGTTCTTACTAAAAGCAATGAAAAAGCAAAAACAAAAGCAAAAAGCAAAAGCAGATATTACCTCTACTAAATAAAAACAGAAGAGATCCTCTTCTGTTTTTTTGTTGCACTTTTACTTCTGATGTTTTTTGGATTATAATATAAGTACACACTAAACTATAGTAAAGGAAGGATTTCATTGGTTATTGCTTCAACACTTGTCGCAATTTTTATGGCTTCTTTCATATTAGTTGTTCGAATGAAAGCTGCTGATAAACCAACGAATGCAAAAAAAATTATACTTCCGCCTTTTTTTATGAGTACGGGAGCGTTAATGTTTATCTTTCCAATGTTTCGAGTAACGGGTGCAGAACTGCTTGAGGCGTTAATAGCAGGCATGATCTTCTCAATCCTGTTAATTAAAACGTCTAAATTTGAAATTCGTGACGATCATATTTACTTGAAGCGTTCAAAAGCTTTTGCATTCATTATTATTGGTTTGCTTATTATTCGAATTGCAATGAAAATATATTTAAGTTCTTCAATTGATGTTGGCCAGCTTGGCGGTATGTTCTGGATTTTAGCATTTGGTATGATTGTACCTTGGCGCATTGCGATGTACACATCGTACAAAAAGCTCGAACGAAAGCTGCACAATGATCGTCTTGGAAATACAACGATATTAAATTAAAAAAGGTGGCTACGCAGCCACCTTTTTTGATTTAAAATAAATGCTGATAAGGGACGGCATCTATTTTTTGCTTTTTTAATGTTTTTAATAAAAATTTATGATCACGTTTAGGCGTAGCTAAGATGTATCCACGTACGATTAAGTCTTCTGTTATAGAGGCGGCTTGTTCCTCAAGTGCGAGTTCCCCAATTTTCCCTGCAATTTTTTGTTTGGCCACATCGCGAAATAGTTCAGGTACTGGTTCAACAAGAACGTTTAATAGCTGCTTTTGATCCGCTGACCAAAGGTGAATGGTTTTGGAAAGATAGTGATCTTGCCAATCAAGTTCAGACATGCCGTCTTCTTTTGGTAAGCGCTTTAAAAATTTTCTGAACATAAAAAATCCGCCGATAGCAAACATGCTCATTAAAAAGACAACCCAAAATAAAATAACCCATAAAAACCAGCCCTCTAGCATATTTTTCACTCCTTTATAAAGAGATTAATCATAACATTACTATATTTATACATTTATTATAAAAGCCTTGTTCCTTTTATGGCAATATAAAATTCCTGCACTTTATGTGAAAAGAGAGTCATTTTTGACTTACTGATAAGTTTATATTGACTCATTAATGAGTGAATTATCGTTAGAATTATCTAAAAATGCTTATTTTTCAGCCTTTTAAAAGTTGGCACGTTTTTTGCATATAAACTAATTGAAGAATTATTTAATATGAGAGGAAGATAAAAAATGAGTCAAACTTTTAGCAAAGTAGCAACAAATTTACCGGGAGAAAATGCAAAGCAATTATTAGATAGAAGACACCGTGCCATTCCGAAAGGTGTAAGTTATGGCATTCCGACATTTGCTGATACGGCTGAAGGGGCGATCGTTAAAGATGTCGATGGCAATACGTTTATTGATTTCGTAGGGGCAATTGGCACAATCAATGTAGGACATAGTCATCCAAAAGTAAAAGAAGCGCTTCACAAGCAAGTAGACCGTTTTATTCACACAGGATTTAATGTCATGATGTATGAGTCATATGTAGAGCTTGCAGAAAGATTAGCAGCAATTGCACCTGGTGAATTTGACAAGAAAGTATTACTTTTAAATAGCGGAGCAGAAGCTGTAGAAAATGCAGTGAAAATTGCTCGTAAATATACAAAGCGTCAAGGAATTATTTCATTTAACCGCGGTTTCCACGGCCGTACATTAATGACAATGACAATGACAAGTAAAGTAAAGCCATATAAATATGAATTTGGACCGTTTGCTCCTGAAGTATACAAAGCTCCATATCCTTATGAGTATCGCCGCCCACAAGGATTATCAGTTGAAGCATACGAAGAGTTTATGATCACTGAATTCAAAAACTTCTTAAATACAGAAGTAGCACCAGAAACGATTGCAGCTGTTGTAATGGAGCCAATTCAAGGCGAAGGTGGTTTCATTGTTCCAGGTAAACGTTTTGTGCAAGAAGTGTATCAATTATGTAAAGAGCACGGAATTTTATTTGTATCAGATGAAATTCAAGCTGGTTTTGCACGTACGGGCCGCTACTTCGGTATTGAACACTTTGACGTTGCACCAGATTTAATTACAGTATCTAAATCACTAGGAGCTGGTGTACCGATTAGTGGTGTCATCGGCCGCGCTGAAATCATGGATGAATCTAATCCTGGTGAGCTTGGCGGAACGTACTGCGGAAGCCCTCTTGGATGTGAAGCGGCTTTAGCTGTACTTGATATCATTGAAGAAGAAAAGCTAAATGAACGCGGTGAGTACCTTGGAAAAGTGGTAACATCACGATTTGAAAAATTAGCAGAAAAATATGACTGTATCGGTGATATCCGCGGATTAGGAGCTATGTCTGCTATCGAGCTTGTGAAAGACCGCGAAACAAAAGAAGCGGATAAAGAGCTTACACAGCGCATCGTAAAAGAAGCAAACAAACGTGGATTATTACTGCTTAGCGCGGGAGTATTCGGAAACGTTCTTCGTATCTTAATGCCGATTGTTATTACAGATGAGCAGCTAGAAGAAGGCTTAGCTATTTTTGAAGCAGCACTAGAAGCAAGCGTGCAGCAAACGGTTGAAGTATAAGAGAAATTGAGGCATGAGTGAAGAGAGAACTCTTCACTCATTCTTCATAAATCACAAAGAATGGATATGTTTGGACACTCTATTTATAGATTTTTCATTTTCTGATAAAATAAAATAATAATTATTTTTTGACGAAAAGGTGATTCAAATGACCATTCATAAAAAGCAGATTCAGCAAATTAACGACGAACTTTACGATATATTTGAGTCATCATTTGATGAAATCTTTGTAACTGATGCAAATGGGTATGTATTAGTTGTAAATTCAGAGTGTGAAAAAAATTATGCTTTGAAAGTGGAAGATTTTATTGGAAAGCACGTAAAAGAACTTCAGGAAATGGGCATCTTTTATCCTTCGGCCACGTTAAAGGTGATTGAATCTAATCAAGCAATTGAATTGGTTCAAAAAACAAACTCAGGCCGATATCTTCATGTGCGGACCAGGCCAGTATTTACTAATGACGGGCAATTGAAAAGTGTTATTAGCTATTCTCGAGATCTCACAGACTTAATGGAATTAAAACGAAAAGTAGAAGAGATGGAAGAACAGCTTGAAAACTATAAAAAAGAGTTAAACGAATCCGTAGATTTAGAAGGAATCGTAACAAAAAGCGAAGCGATGAAAAAAGTTTTTTCAACCATTCAACGAGTTGCTTCTGTAAATACAACCGTTCTCTTACTTGGAGAAACAGGGGTAGGAAAAAGCAGAGTAGCAAAACTGCTTCATCAGCTTAGTACAAGAAAACAGCAGCCGTATCATGAGCTTAATTGTGCAGCGCTTCCTGAACAGCTTATTGAGTCAGAGCTATTTGGCTATGAAGGCGGTACTTTCACTGGAGCATTTCGCGAAGGGAAAAAAGGGATCATTGAGCTTTCGAACGAAGGCACGCTTTTTCTAGATGAGATTGGTGAACTTTCTCTTTCAGCACAAAGTAAGTTGCTCCATGTACTGCAAGACCGTACAATTCGTCCCGTGGGCTCAACAAGAGCAGTATCAATAGACGTACGAATTATTGCTGCTACGAATCAAAACCTGGAGCAAATGGTCGAAGAAGGAAAGTTTAGACGTGATTTGTACTATCGACTTAACGTGGTGCCAATTACGATCCCACCTTTACGAGAGCGAAAAGAAGATATTCTGCCTCTTGTCTATCAGTTTCTTCATCATTTTAATACGGTATACGAACGTAATGTACGCTTATCACCAAAGGCATTAGATGCATTTTTAGGGCAGGAATGGAAAGGAAACGTTCGCGAAGTGGAAAATATCATTGAGCGTCTGGTTGTTACAGGAGAAGAAATGATTACGCTTAAAGACTTGCCATTTGCAAAAGAGTTTGCTATCGATCCACCTGTGCATACGCTTCCTGAAATGATTGAACATGTGGAAAAAGAAATGGTCATCAAGGCGTTTGAACAGCATAGGTCATCTTACAAAGTAGCCGAACAGCTTGGTATTAGTCAATCACAAGCGAGCCGTAAAATTAGAAAATATGTGTCGGACAGTACCGAACAGTGAGTAGATAAATTTAAGCAGGGAGTGAAGAAATATGAAGCAAGCAAACTTATATATTAACGGAGAATTTGTTTCGGCAAATGATACATACGAAGTGGTAAATCCAGCAACAAATGAAGTAGTAGCTACCGTTGCAAAAGGCGGAGAAAAAGAAGCAAAGCTAGCAGCAGATGCTGCTTATGAAGCGTTTCAAACATGGTCTAAAAAAACAGCAGAAGAGCGCGGCAAATTATTATTTAAATGGCATCAGCTGATCGAAGAACACACGGATGAACTGGCTGAAATCATGACAGTCGAGCAAGGTAAGCCTCTTAAAGAAGCAAAAGGTGAAATTGGCTATGCCAACGGATTCGTTTCATGGTACGCAGAAGAAGGAAAACGCATTTACGGAGAAACAATTCCAGCTTCTTCTCCTAATAAACGATTATTTGCTCATAAGCAGCCTGTGGGAGTTATGGCAGCTATTACACCTTGGAACTTCCCGGCAGCTATGATTACGCGTAAAGTAGCCCCAGCTCTAGCAGCTGGATGTACAGCGGTTATTAAACCGGCAGAACAAACGCCACTAACGGCTCTTCGTCTAGCAGAGTTGGCGCAGGAAGCAGGTATTCCAAAAGGCGTAATGAATGTAGTTACAGGAGATGCAAAAGCGATTGGAGAAGCGTGGCTTCAAGATGGACGCGTACGCAAACTATCGTTTACGGGCTCTACAGAAGTAGGTAAACTGTTAATGCGCGGAGCAGCTGATACGGTTAAAAAAGTGTCTTTAGAATTAGGAGGACACGCTCCGTTTATCGTAACAGCAAATGCTGATTTAGATAAAGCAGTAACAAATGCAATTGCTTCTAAATTCCGTAACGCTGGTCAAACATGCGTATGTACAAACCGCATCTACGTGCACGAGTCTATTGCTAAACCGTTCGCAGAGCAGTTTGCAGCAGCCGTTAGTCAGCTGAAAGTCGGAAACGGCTTAGAAGAAGGTACGGATATCGGACCTTTAATCGATGAAAAAGCGTTAGAAAAAGTAAAGCGCCACTTAGATGATGTTGTAGCAAAGGGTGGAAACGTCTTAACTGGAGGGGCTGTACGCGAAGAGGGAAGCGGACTTTTTGTTGAGCCTACGGTTGTAGATGGTGCAACGGATGATATGCTTTGTATGTACGAAGAAACATTCGGACCGATTGCTCCAATTGCGACGTATCAAACAGAAGAAGAAGTTATTCGCCGTGCAAATAACTCGCCTTACGGATTAGCAGCTTATGTGTTCACTGAAAATATTTCAGAAGCTATTCGTATTGCTGAAGCTTTAGAATATGGTATTGTAGGACTAAATGATGGACTACCTTCTACACCACAAGCGCC
The DNA here is from genome assembly GCF_038006305.1 of Priestia sp. FSL R5-0597. Classification (NCBI taxonomy): domain Bacteria; kingdom Bacillati; phylum Bacillota; class Bacilli; order Caryophanales; family Bacillaceae; genus Priestia; species Priestia sp. FSL R5-0597. The sequence continues at coordinate 3,879,554 of NZ_JBBOUZ010000001.1, read as the reverse complement.
ATTTGGCGGCTTTAAAGAAAGTGGACTTGGACGTGAAGGCGGACATTACGGAATTGAAGAATATTTAGAAGTAAAATATATTTCTTTAGGCTTTTAATAAAAAGTGATTTCGCTTTCCTGCGAAATCACTTTTTTAGTAATAGTACACGTGGGGAATTTGTGCATGGATTGATTGAAAATTCATGAATGAAAAACAAAACTCCTCAAGAGTACAGCATGCAAGGTCTTCGCAATCGTGAGAATTAAAAAAATCTTCTAGTATAGTTGGTTCGGCGTCTTTAAATAACCAGTGGTGTTCAACATCTTCAAATTTGCCTCGATAAACCTCGCTCAGTCCATAAAAGTCAAATATATCTTCCAACTGCTTTTGGTGCATAGCCATCCCTCCTCTTCTTAGTATAAGAAAAAGAAAGAGATATTAAACAAGCCGTCATACTACTTTGTTTTTTTGAAAAAATCTCGTATAGTTAATAGTAATGACAAGCAAAGGAGTTTCGGCATGTTTACATATATTACGTTATTTGGTTTTCTTGGATTCGCTGTGTATTCGAGTACGTGGATTTATTCCATTGTCAAAAAAGATGGAAGAGCAAAGAAAAATGGAAAGGGTACTCTTATTAGTTTTCTTGTGATGCTTATCGGGTTAGTCGGTATGCAGTTTACATAACTATAGATTATTTTGACATTTTTACCACCTTCACTTATAGTTAACGTTGGGCGAACATATGTATGATTTTGGTTACGGTGCTTGCCTTAAGTTGAAAAAGAAAGAAGGTGGCATATTTGAGATATCACACACATATTGCAACATCGATTGCTGCCGGTGCCGGTGTGGCTATAACAGGAGACGCTTCGTTTACATTTCCTTATGTTGTAGGCATTGCGATTGGAGCGCTGCTTCCTGATATAGATGAACCAAATTCATATATTGGTAGAAGATCTCTTGGTCTCGCAAAAGTCATTAAATCTATTTTTGGACACCGAGGTATCACGCATTCTATTCTTGCAAGTGGACTTATTTTTTATTTACATACGATGTATAACAACGATTTTACATTAGGGATAGCCTATGGATACGCTTTTCATATTCTTGGAGATTTCTTTTCTAAACGAGGGGTACCTTTTTTCTCTCCTCTTAGCAAGAAGAAGTTTAAGCCTCCTTTAACATATGAAACAGGTGGTGGAGCAGAGACTCTCATCTTTTACCTGGCAGTGATAGGAAGTTTCTATATGCTTTATAAGTATCAGCTGTACACCCAGCTGTTTTAAAGAAAGAAGCCATCTGAGTAAATTAGATGGCTTCTTTTACACTTCTACCACATAAAGTTCAGGCGTTTTCATAGGCAGGGTAATGGTAATGCTTGTGCCGTCATTTTCTTCACTTGATACGTGGAAAAAACCATTATGCTCGTTAATAATTTTGTTGCAAATGGTTAGTCCCAGGCCTATTCCTCGTTCTTTTGTTGTATAAAAAGGCTCTCCTATATGAGGGATACGCTTTGAGTCAATTCCACATCCGCTATCTTTTATCACAATGCATAGCGTTTCTCTAGCTGATTTTTCAATCGATACAGCCAGCTTGCCGCCGCTTTCCATAGAATCAATGGCATTTTGTATAATATGAATAAATACTTGGGTTAGCTGTGTTTTTTGCCCACTAATGAGCAGGGGATATTCTTTTGGATAATGGCGAATGATGTGGATGTTTTTGACTTCGGTAACTGGTTCAAATTGCTTTAATACCTCATCTAGCAAGTCTGTCATAATAAGGCTTTCTGTATATGCGTACTCTCGTTTAGCTAAGCTCATAAATTCTGCGATAATATGTTCAATTTGTGAGAGTTCGTGCTGAATGAGATCTCGATAAACCATTGTTTCTTTCGGCTGCTGTGTCTCACTGAACAGTTGTATAAACCCTTTAATGGTTGTCAAAGGATTTCTAACCTCGTGTGCGATACTTGCAGCAAGGTGACCAATGACAGAGAGTTTTTCTGAATTCTGGATCTTTTTCTCTGCTTGTCTTTTCTCTGTTACGTCTCGTGAGATAAATACAAACCCTTCGATTTCTCCAGTAGCTGTGATAATTGGAGCGCCTTTACATTCTAATAAAACGATGGTGCCATTCACGTGAAACTTCCGGTATTCAAATGTGAAGGCATCTTTTGTTTTGCTCATGTTAGCTAAAATAGTCGAGATTAGGTGCTTGTCTTCAGGAAACGCATTGATAAGCACATGTTGTCCAATAAGTTCATCAGGATAAACCCCTAATGTTTTAGCGTAAGAAGGAGAAGCGTATTCATAAATGCCATCTTCAGTAATAGCACATACTAAATCATGGGTATGAGATAAAATAGCTTGATGCTTTGGTTCATTGTCATCGGCAATGATTCGATCTTTTAATGGATAAAAAAGCTGATCTTCTTGGTTGGTGAAGGTGTGACGAACTTGAGTGCCGCACATTCTGCAAAAATTATAATCTTCCTTATAGTTACAAGAAGGACAAACGGGCATCGAATCACTCCAATCAGATCTATGCAGTGAGAGAGTTCTCAAGCACATATAATCATTATTATATATTCAAATTATAGGAAAAAATATGAAAAATCAAATGTGCTATAGAGAGGGAAACTGGGCTTGAAAACCCTATAAATGGATTTCAAATACATGTTTTTAGTTGCGAATAGATGCGAAATGGGAATTTTTACACATTTAAAAAATCAAGACATCAAATAAGAGGTGAATAATACCTCTTATTTGATGTCTTGATAATGCTCTAGCGCACGCTCTCTAGCTGCTTTATGATCAACAATTGGAGTCGGATATGTTTTATCAAGCGTAACGTTTGCTTTTTCTAATACGTCTGCTGGAGCCTCCCAAGGTTTATGAATGTAGGAGGAAGGCAGATCTCTAAGCTCTGGAAGCCACTTTTTAATATATTCTCCTTCTTTATCAAATTTTTCTGATTGAGCAGTTGGATTAAAGATACGAAAATATGGCGCGGCGTCTGCTCCCGAGCCTGCAACCCACTGCCAGCCCATTGTGTTGTTAGCTAAATCTGCATCTACTAAGGTATCAAAAAACCAATTGGCTCCGTGTTTCCAATGAATTAAAAGATGCTTTACTAAAAAGGAAGCAGCTACCATTCGAACTCGATTGTGCATAAAACCTGTTTCCCACAGCTCCCGCATTCCGGCATCGACAAGGGGATAGCCGGTTTTTCCATTTTTCCAAGCTTGAAGCTCTTCATTGCCGTCCGCCCACTGAAATTGCTTGAATTTTTCATTCAGCGGTTCACTTGTAGTGTGTGGGAAATGATAAAGCAGCTGATAAGCAAAATCTCTCCATACAAGTTGACGAATAAACATTTCAGCTTGATGGTCAAAGGCATCAGAGCTTACTTTTTCTGCTTTAGTTCTCAAATAATGATAAAGGACTCGAGCTGAGAGCTGTCCTGTAGAAAAATAAGGAGATAGAAATGAATTTAATGCTTCAGCGGGAAAATCTCGTCCTTTTTCATAGTGAAGCAACTTCTTCTTTAAAAACGTTTTAAAGGCATTAACAGCGCCTTTTTCCGTAGCTTCCCACGTCGACTTAATCGTTTCGTCCCAGGGGATGCTTGGAAGTAAATCGAGATCTGAGACCGAAAGAGATTCAATTGGTTTAGAGAAGGCCTGTATGGAAGTAACTTTTTTTACAGCAGAAGATACGGCATGTTTTTGAGAAGCTTTATAGTAAGCTGTAAATACTTTATAAGGATCTCCATTTTCTTTTGTGATTTTCCAAGGTTCATGAAGGAGAAATCCTTCAAATGTGCGAATATTTATTTGTTGCTCTGAAAAAAAAGCTTGAAGCTCTTTATCTCTTTTTAGCGCATATGGTTCATAGCGTCTGTTCCAATAAATATCTTGCGCATTCGTTTCATGGAGTAATTTTTGCAACACATCTTTAGGGTTTCCTTTTTGTACAATTAGCGTTCCTTGTATTTGTTCGATCGAAGTTTTAAAGTCATTTAGCGCATGGTGAAGCCACCATTTACTTGCACTTCCCATTGAGTTTTCTTCATGGTCGTCATGGATATAAACAGGTACAACCATTCCTTCTTTAGCTGCGTGAAATAGAGCTGGGTTATCAACCAGCCGAAAATCTTTTCGAATCCATACGATAATGGTTTTATTCATCATGTGCCACCTTTCTATCTGCAATTCGCCTCGATTATAGCTTTTTTCTCATACGTTCTACAATTTTGAATGTGTAGAAGGCCTATTTTCTTATGGACGAATTTCAGATTGATGGTAAAAAGAATAACGTAAACAGAGTAAGAGAATGGGAAGGAGCCCTTAAAAATGAGAAATTCGTATGGAATGAAACAAACCGGACAACCGATATCCAATCCATATATGCAAGCAGCACCTAAGCCTGCTAAAATGCCGCCGATGCCTTCTGCAAAGGAAATGCAGGCAATGCCGATACAAGAAGGCACAAAGCAAATGCCGATGCACGGAGAAATGCCGCCGATGAAAGACGGAATGCCGTCGATGCATGGCGGAATGAGTCAAATGCCAACTATGCAAAAAGACATGAATCAAATGCCAATGTACGGAGAACTACCGCCAATGCATGGAGGGATGGATCAAATGCCCATGAAAGACGGAATGGCGCCAATGCATGGAGGGATGGGTCAAATGCCAATGCATGGAGGAATGCCGCCAATGCACGGAGGAATGGGTCAAATGCCGATGCAAGGTGGAATGCCGCCAATGCACGGAGGGATGGGTCAAATGCCGATGCAAGGTGGAATGCCGCCAATGCACGAAGGAATGTGCCAAATGCCGATGCAAGGTGGAATGCCGCCAATGCACGGAGGAATGGGTCAAATGCCGATGCATGGAGGAATGCCGCCAATGCACGGAGGAATGGGTCAAATGCCAATGCAAGGTGGAATGCCGCCAATGTACGGAGGAATGGGTCAAATGCCGATGCATGGAGGAATGCCGCCAATGCACGGAGGAATGGGTCAAATGCCGATGCAAGGTGGAATGCCGCCAATGCACGGAGGGATGGGTCAAATGCCGATGCATGATTGCGGATGCCGCGATGTCTCAGCACCCGTTGGTCATCAGCAGCCTCATTCTTTAAATGAGTGGATGTTCATGCAACAAACAAATCCACGCTCTTTTTAATAAACCCTTTACCCTAGATAAAAGGGATGTATTTTTGGATCTTTAGTATAAATATAGAATTTTATTAATTGAAACGTCATGAGAAAAAGAATAGTTCTTACTCTTTTTCCATGACATTCAATTTTTTGAAAATATTAATCACATCTTTTGGGTGTTTTCTTACATAAGAGAGTTTGGTAGAGTTTTTTAAGTATAAATACAGGGAAAAGAAGGCAAAAGCTCTATATTAAAGGGGAAAGGGTGTTTTTAGAATGATATTAGAAGTCACAGCTGCAACCTTGCATGATGCTAAAGTTGCCCAGGAACATGGTGCCGATCGTATAAGTCTTGTAACTGGAATCGGTGAAGGCGGCTTAACCCCAAGCTACGGTTTGATGAAAAAAGTGAAAGAAACGATACATATCCCAATATTTGTGATGATTCGTCCACATAATCAATCTTTTCAATATGATGAAGATGATTTGCAAACAATGATTGAAGATATTCACTATGCAAGAGAAATTGGCATTGATGGAATTGAAATTGGCTGTTTAACAGAAGACAAAATTATCGATGAGCAAGCTTTAAAGCGACTGCTGGATGCGGCAGGAGAAATGAACGTAACGTTCCACTTAGCATTTGATGAAATCAGTGATCAAGAAAAGGCGCTTGAAACGCTTTTAAGCTATAAGCAAATTCAGCGTGTCATGACTTCAGGAGCGGATAAAAGTGCGCTAAACGGTATTCCTCATATTAAAAAGCTGTTAAGAAGAATGAAAGATAAAGATATTATTTTAATCGGGACAAAAGGGCTGAAGCCTGAAAATCTTCAAGCGTTCTTATCCGTTACTCCCGTGAAAGAAATTCGTATTGGTTCAGGGGTTCGAGTAAATTGTCAATATACGAAACCGCTTGACCCAAGGAGTGTAAAAGCTGCAAAAGAAACGATGAATAAGCAAAAGTAACAGAAGTGCTACAAGAAATTGTAGCACTTTTTTATTTGGAAATAGAAAGGGACTTATTACATAGTTTTCCCTAATTGGAAAACAACATAAAACTCTTTTAACCCTTGATACACAAGAGAAATACTGAGTTTTTACGACTGTAGAGTGAAATAGGAATAATTTCATATTTTCAGAATAATTATTGACAGTGATAATCATTATCATTTATTGTTGTAATTGTTAATGAAAATCATTATCAATTGAACAAACAGGAGGATATGATATGTCAACGTCAACGAAACAACTTACATCAAACGAAATGCTGCTTGCTATGCAAAATGAACGAGAATCCAATGCAAGATCTTATCCTAGACGCCTTCCTATTGCGATTAAGCAGGCAAAAGGCGCCGTGATCACGGATATGGATGGAAAAGAGTATATTGATTGTTTAGCAGGAGCCGGCACACTTGCTCTTGGTCATAACCATCACGTAGTTCATGAAGCAATTCAAGACGTTTTAGCAAAATCTATTCCTTTACATACATTAGATTTAACAACGCCTGTAAAAGAAGCTTTTATCGATGAAGTGTTCGCTAGTTTGCCGGAAAATTTCGCAAACAAAGCGAAAATTCAGTTTTGCGGTCCCACTGGAGGAGACGCAATTGAAGCGGCTTTGAAACTTGTGAAAACAGCAACAGGCAACCGAACGCTTTTATCTTTTCAAGGGGGATATCACGGCTCCACACACGGAACATTAAGCATCAGCGGTACAACGAGTCCAAAAAAGCACATTCATGCGCTAGTGCCAGATACACATTTTTTACCCTACCCATATGAATATCGCTGCCCTTTTGGCGTAGGTGCTGAAGGACACACGTATATTAGTACATATATTGAAAATATGCTGGATGATCCTGAGAGCGGAATTGTTACTCCTGCCGGTGTTGTAGTAGAAATTGTACAAGGAGAAGGAGGCTCTGTTCCAGCACCGATTCCATGGTTAAAAGAGCTTCGTCGAATTACAAAAGAACGAAATATTCCGCTTATTGTGGATGAAGTTCAAACTGGAATTGGACGAACAGGAAAACTGTATGCATTTGAGCACGCTGATATCGAACCAGATGTATTAGTACTGTCTAAAGCAATTGGAGGAAGCCTTCCATTATCCGTTGTTCTGTATGATAAAAGGCTTGATCAATGGGAAGCAGGTGCACATATCGGCACCTTTAGAGGAAATCAGCTTGCAATGGCTACAGGACGGGCTACTCTGCAATTTATAAAACAAGAAAACTTACCTGCGCATGCTCACGAGTTGGGAGCCTACATTCAAAGCCAGCTAAGACATATTCAAAAGCAAGTATTGTCGATTGGAGATGTACGTGGAAGAGGTTTGATGCTGGGTGTTGAAATCATCGACGCGACAAAGCCGGCTAATAAAATCGGCAGTCATCCTGCAAACGGTGAGTTAGCTAAGCTGATTCAAAAAGAATGTTTTAACAGAGGCGTCATTTTAGAAGTCGGTGGAAGGCATGGTGCTGTTATTCGTTTGCTTCCTCCATTAATTTTAACGAAACAACAAACGGATGAAATATTAACGAAATTTGAAGAAGCGGTAAAAGCAGCAGAAGAGAAGTGGGTGAATAAATAGAATGGCACCGTTTGAAAAGTGGTTTTTATCATCATCAAAGGAAAGCCTCGAGAATTATGAAGCGATGATAGGCGGAATGACTGAGATGATCAAACGTCACTACTATGAATTAAAGTCCGCTTATACTCACATCGACGTTGAAGAGTTGTCAAACTTAGTCAATCGTTCTGTCTATTTTAGCAAGCACGAACAGCCGCTAGAAGATTTATTTGATAACGTACAAGCAGTAGTGATGAATCATTCGCTTCATATTTCGCATCCCGGAGCAATGGCGCACTTGCATTGCCCTCCGATTATACCCGCTCTTGCTGCGGAAGTGATGATTTCTGCTTTGAATCAATCTATGGACTCGTGGGATCAAAGTCCGGCAGCTACGTATATAGAAGATAAAGTGATTGATGAGTTAACACAACAAATTGGTTATCCAAGCTCATCTTCAGGCATTTTTACAAGCGGAGGGACGCAGTCAAATTATATGGGACTCCTGCTTGCTCGTAATGAATATTGCCATTCTGCCTTTTCAATGGATGTTAGTAAAGAAGGCTTACCGTTCCAAGCTAAAAAACTGCGGATTTTCTGCTCGGAAAAAGCGCACTTTACGGTGCAACAATCTGCAGCTCAGCTTGGGCTGGGCATGCGTGCAGTGGTGAGTGTAAAGTGCAATGAGCAGCATGAAATGGATATAAAAAGCTTAGAAGAAGCAATACAGGAAGTGAAAGCTCAGGGCAACCTCCCTTTTGCTATTGTAGCAACGGCAGGTACAACAGATTTTGGCAGCGTAGATCCTCTTTTTGAAATAAGTGAGCTTGCTAAAAAAGAAGGGCTCTGGCTCCATGCTGACGCCGCTTATGGAGGAGGGCTGCTGTTTTCCCATAAGTACCGTGAACGCTTACAAGCTCTTGAACAAGCGGATTCTATCACGATGGATTTTCATAAATGGTTTTATCAGCCTGTAAGCTGCGGAGCATTTTTACTGAAAAATTCAGCTATGTTTAAACACATTCAGCTTCATGCAGATTATTTAAATCCTGAAGAAGATGAGCATGTGCACTTAGTAGACCGCAGCATTCAAACGACAAAGCGGTTTGACGCCTTGAAGCTCTGGCTTACTTTCGGTGCAGTAGGTGCAAATGAATACGGAGAAATGGTTGACCACACGATTGAAACTGCTAAGCAAACAGCTGACTACTTACAAAAACAAAGCAATGTAGAAGTGTTAAATGACCCTTATATGAACGCGGTTGTCTTTCGCTATGTACCAGATATTTTATATAGTGATTGTCAAAAGCATCAGCATTATGAAAATAGGTTGAATCAGCGTATTCAGCAGCACTTATACGAAAAAGGCACGTTTATCATGGCAAAAACAAAGCATAAAGAACGAGTCTATTTAAAACTAACGATGTTAAATCCTATGATTACATTTGATTCTGTTGTCACTCATTTAGAGGAAGTTGTTGCTTTAGGCAAACAGTTGGAGAAAAAGGAGGAGCGATTACGTGAACGCTCAGTTATCGGCTAATTTTATTACGATGCAAAACATTATTAATTGCTATATTCGAGAGACAGGTAAGGGAGTATGGGAGTCCGTTTCAGAAATAAAAAGTGAGGAAACGCTCGTTCTTAGACTAGAAAAACAGCCGGTAACTCTTTACTTTCCAGTAAAGTACCGCTCAGCCACCGGACGTCACTTGTTCTTTTCAAACTTTTCTTATCGTATTCAGCAAGAGGAGATTAAGGAGTTAGATATCGTCACTCTTTTGGCCTTTCTTTTAAAAGAAGTAACGGATCATTTAGTACAAGTAAATGAGCTAATTATACGTGTTCTATTAAGCTATGAAAATATGAAATTATTCATTGAAAAAAGGCAGAAAGAGTTAGAGACGTGCTATAAATGGGACAAAACGTTCTTAGAATCTGAACAGTCCCTGCTTATTGGGCACCAGCTGCATCCAACACCTAAAAGCCGCCAAGGGATATTACCTGAAGAAGAAGAGGTATTTGGACCTGAAGTGAACGGGGAATTTCAGCTTCATTATTTTAAAGCGCATGCATCTCTCGTTGCAGAACAGTCCGCTGGAAATCAAACCGCTTCACAGCTTATTAAAGAGCAGCTGAAAAAAGATAAGACGGTTTCTGAAGAATTCATACATTCTTATTGCCAAGCGGACGATTATTCACTTATACCTATGCATCCGCTGCAAGCTCGTTATCTTTTAGGAAAAGAAGAAGTGTGCCAATGGATTCAAAAAGGCAGGCTTGCTTATCTAGGGCCACACGGTCAGCTGTTTTATCCGACTTCGTCTGTTCGAACCGTATACAGTAACAATGCAGATGTGATGTACAAATTTTCCATTCCGGTAAAGATCACTAATTCACTGAGAGTGAACAAACGCAAAGAATTAAGCAGAGGGGTAGAAGTTAGCCGTTTATTGCAAAAGGGATTACAGGCGGAGCTTCACGAAAATCATCCGGCTTTTCAAGTAATTGAAGACCCTGCTTACATCACGCTTGGAGAAAAGGAGCTTGGATTTGAAGTTATGATTCGAAGCAATCCTTTTCAAGGTAAGCAAGGGGATCGTACAACACTTCTAGCCAGTTTGTGTCAAGATCATGTGTTTGGAGAAGCTTCTCAAATTGAAAATATTATTCATCACATTGCTGCAAGTGAAAATAGCACGACTGAAGATGTAAGCAAGCGCTGGTTTAAACGCTATTTAGACGTATCTTTTCATCCTATGATGTGGCTTTACACTCAAAAAGGAATTGCGCTGGAAGCTCATCAGCAAAACTCCGTTATTAAACTTGATGAAAACGGATATCCATCGGTGTTTTACTACCGCGATAACCAAGGCTATTACTTTATGAAATCAAAGGAACAAGAGCTTCGCAAGCTGCTTCCTTTCTTAAACGGAGAAAGCGATACGGTCTGTGATGACGCTGTAGCAGAAGAAAGATTTCGTTATTACGTATTTTTTAATCATATTTTAGGATTAGTTAACGCTTTTGGTGCAGCTGGCCTCACTCAAGAATCAGATCTGCTATTGATTTTGCGACAAGAGATCGAGATGTACAAAGAAAAAGATCATACAGGGCTTGTTTCATCAATGTTAGAAGAGAAAGTGCTTCCTTGCAAAGCCAACTTCTTAACGCGCGTTCATGATATGGATGAGCTGGTAGGATCTCTTGAAACACAGTCTGTTTATGTAAATGTCGAGAATCCATTGTTCGAATCTGCAGGTGTACGTGTATGAAATCAGCCTTGCAAACGCAGTATCCATTTATGATTCAGCAAAAGGAGCAGAGCATTACCTTTCGCTCTGTTTCTTTTGCAAAAGATTTCGAACGGCTGTACAAGTGGATGCATGAACCGCATGTTATTCCGTATTGGAATTTAAATATTTCAAAACAGGCGTACGAGCAGCATTTAAAAACATTTTTAGCTGATTCTCATCAAAAGCTGCTAATCGGAGAAATTGATGGTGTACCTATGAGCTATTGGGAATCTTATATGGTTGAAGGTGACATAATCAGTAACTATTATCCTTATGAAAAAGGAGATCAAGGAATTCATTTATTGATTGGAGAACCTGCTTTTTTAGGAAAAGGCTATATTTATCCGCTCCTTCTTAGTTTGCTAAAGCATAAGTTTAACGTAGCAGACACTGCTAAAGTAATAGCGGAGCCAGATAGACGAAATGAAAAAATGATTGCAGTATTTAAAAAATGCGGGTTTCAATTCATGAAAGAAGTGTCGCTGCCTGATAAAACGGGTGTACTGATGAAATGTGAAAGAGAAGTATTTGAAAGAAGGTGGAGCGAATGGAACAACGGGACATTTTAGACGTAATTGGAGTAGGAGTTGGTCCATTTAATTTAGGATTAGCCGCTTTAATTGATAAAAAAGATTGTACATATAAATGTTTTGAACAAAAGAATGAGTTTAATTGGCATCCAGGAATGCTTTTAGAAGGTACAACACTTCAAGTGCCGTTTATGGCAGATGTGGTCACGATGGTGGATCCGAAGAGTCCATACACGTTCTTAAATTATTTGCATGAGCATGAGCGCTTGTATCAGTTTTATTTCTTTGAAAAGTTTCATATTCCGAGAAATGAATACAATCACTATTGCCGCTGGGTAGCGAGCCAGCTGAGTGGGCTTGAATTTAACAGCACAGTAAAAGAAGTAAAAATGCATGAAGACGCTAAGCCTTACTACGAAGTAACAGTTGAAAAAGAAGGAAAGCTTTATACCTATTACAGCTATCATCTTGTTACTGGAGTAGGTACGCAGCCCGTAGTGCCAAGAGACTTTCAAACAGTGGCAAGCGATACGTTTTATCACTCCGCTCATTACAAAATGAAGCGTCAGCAAACGCTGCAGGCTAAAAGCATAACCGTAATTGGCTCTGGTCAAAGTGCAGCTGAAATTGTCTATGATTTACTTCAACAGCAGCCTGAGTTTGAGTATAAGCTGAATTGGTATACGCGCTCAAAAGGTTTTTATCCAATGGAATATTCAAAGCTTGGCCTTGAACATTTTTCACCGGATTATACCCGCTATTTTTACAGATTGCCCGAAGAGAAAAAAGAGAGCGTTTTACGAAATCAAGCTCTCCTCTATAAAGGAATAAGCTTTGAAACAATCGGGAATATTTATGATTTGATTTACGAACGAACAATTGGAGGAAAAGAAGTGCCTCTAACGATGCGCGCGCTTACGGAACTTGCAGGCGTTGAAAAGATAAACGATACACATCTTCTGACTCTTCACCAATACGAGCAAGACTCATTTGAAAAAGAAGAAAGTGAAATTGTCATTATGGCTACTGGCTATCATGCAAAAGAGCCTGCTTTTATGGAAGGTTTAAAAGAACATGTACTATTCGATGAAAAAGGCCAGCTGAAAATTAACGAACGCTATCAAGTTGAGATGAAGAAGAAAGGAGCCCCGCTATTTGTGCAAAACGGAGAGCTTCATACACACGGAGTTGGAGCACCGGACTTAGGTTTAGGCGCTTATCGCAATGCTGTTTTGATTAACCAAATTGCAGGCAAAAGCGTGTACAAAATATATAAAAATACTGTTTTCCAAAAGTTCGGATTTTAAGAAATGATTTCCGCGCGTTTTGTTTTTATCTGCTTGTTTATGACCATGACGTCAGAAGTATTATTATCACCATTTTATCCACAGTATTTTACACATGCATTTCATGTAGATGGAGTGGCGATGACGTCTTTTTTCATTATTTGCTGCCGGATTGTGGTCATTGTTATGACACCTTTATGGGGAATGCTGTTTAAGAAATGGAACGTAAAATATGTAGTTGTAACGTCACTTTTAATGACGGCCTTAATTAAAGTCATTTTGAGCGAAGTTTCTACTTTTTATGAATTTTTAGCTACTTCCTTAGTGCTGCTCCTATTTCAAAGCAGTTTATATCTTTTGTACCCCTATTTAGTAGGCCACATGAAAAAAGGACAGAAAAAGGCAAGTGCTGCAACAACGTATGTATTTATTGTTCATACGGCTATTATTGTCGCTAGCTTGTTTGGAAGTACGGTTATTGCATGGGAAATGCCGCTTAACGTATATCAATACTTTGCTTTAATTGATATGGTACTGGCCGTATGGCTCTTAACAAGAAAAGCATTACCTTTAAAAGCAGAAAAAACGCCATCCATTCAAAGCATAAACGAGCCCATCTTTTTTTATTTGCTGGCGATTTTCTTTTTTTACCTTGGGCACAATGTCATTCGCCCTTATTTTACATTGTTTACACATGAAACATATGGCATGAGCAGTCAAGGCAGCGCTTTGCTGTATGCGATGCCGAGTATTATGGCGATTGTCTTAAAGCTTACGGTACCTACCAAACTATTGAACGGCAACGTTATACCGCTTTTTTATGGCATAACGGGTGCTAGTGTTTTGGTGCTGTGTTTGCAGGCATATGCTGATCATCTCAGCGTGTTTATTATCAGCCGAATTTTATATGGAGCCGGGTTTTATCTCAGCATGGTTATACTGGATATCTATTTATTTCGAAAAAGTAAAGAAGCGGCTGCTTACTATTACAGCTGGCTTATTGCTGTTCAAAATATCGCTCTGCTGATTGCACCGATTTTAGCATTAGAAATCAGCAAAGTGGATTTGGCATTTCCTTTAGTAGCGGGAGCAGCTGCTTTGCTAGCTGCTAGCGCTGTAATGCCGCTGCGTAATAAAACAATCCCTATTCTAAGACAAGTAAAGGAGAATGAAGGATGAAAATCAAAGAAACGAATCTTTCTGTATTTAATAAGCAATCATGGGAAAAAGCAAATCGACAGCTTTTAGCTAAAATGCTGCAGGAATTCATGTATGAACATATTATTGAGCCGAAACAACTGCAAAAACAGGGTGCGATTGCTATGTATCAATGGGAAGACCATCGGGGCGTTACGTATACATATCAAGCGAAACAGCGAATGTTTGATAGTTTTTCTGTACTGCCAGAAAGTATTAAACTAACATCTCAAACGTCAAACCCCACATTTTCAGAAGCACTGCAGCTGTTAATTAGCTTATCTGAAGACAAAGGAATGTCTAGCTCAACTGCAGGCCACTTAGCAAAAGAATATTTTCATACATTAGTAGCAGATTTGCATTTGCAAAATCGAAAATCAGCTGATGAATTAGCAGATATGGATTATGCAGAGCTAGAAGGTGAAATGACGGGGCATCCTTGGATTACGTATAATAAAGGGCGCATTGGGTTTGGTTATGATGACTATCTTCGGTTTGCGCCCGAGCAAAAACAAGAAATTCAGCTTTCATGGATTGCTGTAGAGAAGCAAATTGCTTCATTTCATTCGTTGGATACCCTTGGTTTTGATGATGTCATGAAGAAGGAGTTAAGCGCTGAGACGCTAGCTGAATTTGAAAAAGAGTTAACAAGCCAAAGTCTTTTACCTGCGGACTATTATTATATTCCTGTCCATGAATGGCAGTGGCTGAACGTAATTGTTCCTTTATTCGCTGAATACATTGCAAATAATTTAATTGTTCCTTTAGGAGAAGGGCAGGATCAATACTTGCCTCAGCAGTCGATTCGTACATTTGTGAATACAACAAATCGAGATAAGTATCACGTAAAGCTTCCAATGAGTATATTAAATACGCTTGTGTACAGAGGCCTTCCAAGTGAGAGGACGGTCATTGCTCCTCAAGTCACTCAGCATATAAAAGGTATAAGAGATCGTGATACGTTTTTAAAAGATACGTGCAAAGTAGGACTTTTAGGAGAAGTGGCTACGTTAAACGTCACTCAGCCGACGTTCGCTTCTATTAAAAATGCGCCTTATCAGTATCTAGAGATGCTTGGAGTCGTTTGGCGTGAAAGCATTTATCAAGAGCTAGAAGAAGGAGAGCATGCGATTATGCTAGCTGCGCTATTACATGTTGACGGTCAAGGGAAGGCTTTAGTTTCGTCATATATTGAAAAGTCAGGCTTAACTCCTAACGAGTGGATTAATGCGCTAACCAGCGCTGTGTTGCCGCCACTACTTCATTACTTGTATCAATACGGCACTGTATTTTCCCCGCACGGTCAAAATACGGTACTGGTTCTTAAAAACAACAAGCCGGTTCGAATTATTATGAAAGATTTTGTAGACGACGTGAATATTAGCGATCAGCCGTTTGAAGAATTGCAGCAGCTATCTTTTGAATTAAAAGAAGTGCTGCGCAGCGAAGAGCCGGAAGGATTGACGCAGTTTATTTTAACAGGGTTATTTGTTTGTCACTTCCGCTATTTAGCAAGCATCTTAGAAGAGCATGAAGGTGTAGAAGAAGAGGACTTTTGGAAAAGTGTACGAGCAGAAATCTTGCATTATCAAGCATCATTTCCACATTTGAAAAAACGATTTGAATTATTTGATTTGTTGCGTCCAACGATTACGAAGTTAACGTTAAATCGAAATCGAATGTTTGACTACGGATACGAAGATGACGGAGATCGTCCTCACGCAAGTGAATATGGTACGGTGAGAAATGCTTTGCATGAAGTGAGTGAAAAAGCCGTGCAATAATAAGGAAAAGCCGCTGGTGTTGTACTAGCGGCTTTTTTATGGTTAATTCTAAAGCAGGAAGCTAAGGGGATGAGCGGCAGCACTTTAGGAAACACTCATTTTATGTATGTGTAGAACGTAAAGATCAGTGAATGAACGATTTGATGGAGTAGATGGTAGAACAACAAATACGAAAGCCGAAGCAAACGTTTCGGCTTTCTTTTGTCAAAGCCTTATTTCAATGTCGCATCGCTACAAGGATAATGGTACAATTGTCTGTATATTTAAAAAAAGAGAGGGAATTACATGAAATCGCATATTCAAAAACATTTAACTTCATATAAAGAGAAATATAAAAACCGAGGTCGGCTGCTAATTAGCTGTCCGGACAAACCGGGTATTGTAGCCGCTGTGTCTACGTTTTTACATGAGCACGGTGCAAATATTGTAGAATCAAGTCAACATTCAACAAACCATGAAGGCGGCATGTTTTTTATCCGTTTCGAATTTGAATGTGAGGATTTATTAGCTAAAGAAGTAAAGCTAGAAGAAAGCTTCAAAAAGATTGCCGATACATTTTCGATGAACTGGCAGTTTACATATGCTCATAATTTGAAAAAAACAGCTATTTTTGTGTCAAAAGAGCCTCACTGTCTGCTAGAGCTGCTGTGGGCGTGGGAAAGCGGAGACTTGATGACAGACATCGCTGTCGTTGTAAGCAATCACGAAGATGCGCGCGAAGTAGTTGAATCGTTTGGCATTCCATTTAAGCATATACCAGCGACAAAAGACATTCGTCAAGAAGCAGAAGCAAAACAGCTTCAAGTATTAAAAGATTATGATATTGATGTAATTATTTTAGCGCGTTATATGCAAATTTTAACGCCGACCTTTGTGGCTGAAAATCCGTATCGCATTATTAATATTCACCATTCATTCTTACCGGCATTCATTGGAGCACGTCCATATGAACGTGCATATCAACGAGGCGTAAAATTAATTGGTGCTACGTCTCACTATGTAACGGACGACTTGGATGAAGGACCAATTATTGAACAAGATATTGAACGCGTGAATCACCGTGATGATGCGGATGACTTAAAGAAAAAAGGCCGCTTAATTGAACGTACGGTGCTTGCACGCGCTGTGAAATGGCACTTAGAAGACCGCATTTTAGTGCATGAAAACCGCACAATTGTATTTAATTAACAAAGACTAAGCTGTTAAAAAGTAGTTTAGCCGAAGGAAGATCCGAACGATGAATCGAGATTCTTGAGAGAGAATGAAATTCGTTCGGATTTTTTTATGGTCATGGTAAACGTAGGTTTCATTAGGTCTCATTCTCGTTTTTTTTTCGGGGAAATCGCGTACCTACATGATAAAGAACTTTTCTATATGAGCTGAGATTTAGTTGTTTACTTAGCCCGTGAACACTTATACAATAGAAAAGGACTTTTTAATAAAGGAAGTGTCGGAAGTGAAACAATATCTTGAACTTTGCGAGCATGTGTTAGCAAATGGAACAAAAAAAGAAGATCGGACAGGAACAGGTACAATTAGCACATTTGGCTATCAAATGCGTTTTAATTTACAAGAAGGTTTCCCGGTATTAACGACAAAAAAACTTCATTTGAAATCAATTATTCATGAACTGCTTTGGTTTTTACAAGGAGATACAAACGTTAAGTATTTACAAGATAACGGCGTGCGCATTTGGAATGAATGGGCGGATGAAAACGGCGAGCTTGGCCCTGTATATGGTCATCAGTGGCGTTCATGGCCAACGCCGGACGGCGAAAAAATTGATCAAATTACAAATGTTATTAATCAAATCAAAAACAATCCTGATTCGCGCCGCTTAATGGTAAGCGCCTGGAATGTATCTGATGTAGACAATATGGCTTTGCCGCCTTGTCACTGCTTATTTCAGTTTTATGTAGCGGACGGCAAATTGTCTTGTCAATTGTATCAGCGCTCAGCTGATATTTTCCTAGGCGTACCGTTTAATATAGCTTCATATGCGCTGCTTACAATGATGGTGGCACAAGTGTGTGATTTAGAGCCAGGTGATTTTGTTCATACGTTTGGTGATGCGCATATCTACAGCAATCACATCGAACAAGTAAACCTGCAGTTGACGCGCGAGCCTCATGCATTACCAAAAATGAAAATCAATCCAGACGTAAAATCAATTTTTGACTTTAAATTTGAAGACTTTGAATTAGTAGATTATAATGCGCATCCTCACATTAAAGGAGCTGTGAGCGTATGATTTCCCTCATTGTCGCAATGGATCAAAATAGGCTGATCGGTAAAGAGAATGATTTGCCATGGCGTCTTCCGGAAGATTTAAAGTATTTCAAGCGCATCACAACGAGTCATACGATTGTAATGGGAAGAAAAACATTTGAATCAATTGGACGACCGCTCCCTAATCGCGAAAATGTGGTTCTTACGCGTCAAAAAGATTATCAGCAAGAAGGAGCAACCGTTATTCATTCAGTTGAGGAACTAGAAGCATTAGATGCTGAAAAAGAAGACGAGCTCTTTGTGATTGGTGGAGCTACTCTGTATAAGCAAACATTAGACGTTGCAAACCGACTTTATATTACGCATATTGAAGAATCTTTTGACGGCGATACACATTTTCCTGCGATTGATTTGAGCGAATGGAAAGTTATTTCGAAGCAGCAAGGAATTAAAGATGAAAAAAATCCCTACACGTATTATTTTACCGTATACGAGCGAAGCTGATTTCCCTTATTAAAAAAATGCGAGTCTGGGACAAAAGTATGGTAGTTGAAGAAAGATCCGAACGATTCATCGTTCGGATCTTTCTTTGTGATGGTGAACGTAGGTTTCATGTCTGTAGGTGCTTTTAGCAGTTGATTGGAGGGCAAGGCGAAGACTCAGGCGGGAGCGGAAGCAATGAGGAGGCTCACCGCCCGCGGAAAGCGAAGTCTTGCACGGAAATCAACTGCGGTGTAAAAACCGATTCATATTAGACGTCTTTAGGTGGGGGCTATTTCGTTATGTCTCAATCTCTTTTTATATTGATTTTAATTGCTTCATCATTTCGTGAAAAGCGGCTGTGCTAACAAACTGTTCAGCGCTCCAGTTTGCTTCAATCCATTGAATCAGCTCGCTTGGTGTATTAAAAACTTCTCCGCTTGTATCTGCTTTGCGAAGCATATATCTACCGTTTTCTTCATCTGCCGTTACTTCGCATGGAATGGCACTTTCATAACTTTGAAGTGAAAACTCCATTTATTCCACAACCTTTCTTAATTTATACCTGTTATAGCATCAGCTGCATGTAGAAAGTATGGGCAATTTTGTAAGTCTATTTAGCGTTTGCTAAACATATGTAAAGTATGTGGACAGTAAAATAGTTGGAAAAGTTTTTTTAGTCATTATTAATGAAAAATAATGATTTTTCTAAATTTTATGTGATATAATGTACAAATTAATAATGGTAGAAGAGGAAGGAAGTTGGTTATGAAACAACAAGTAGATAATCGAACAAAACACGTACATTTAGAGGACATCATGATTGCAAATCAATTGATTAAAGATGTTGTTGTGCATACACCACTACAGCGTAATGACGTTTTGTCTGAACGATATGAATGTAATATCTATTTAAAACGTGAGGATTTACAGGTGGTGCGCTCATTTAAAATCCGCGGTGCGTACAATCGAATCAAAAAGTTATCCCCAGAAGAATTAGAAAATGGAATTGCCTGTGCAAGTGCAGGAAACCACGCACAAGGTGTAGCATATGCGTGCCGTCATTTAAATATCGATGGTAAAATCTTTATGCCGAGCACAACGCCACGCCAAAAAATTAATCAAGTGAAATTTCTAGGCAAAGATAACGTAAAGGTCGTACTAATCGGAGATACGTTTGATGATTCTTATGAACAAGCTATTGCATGCAGTGAAGAGGAGCATCGAACATTTATTCATCCATTTAATGATGTAGACGTTATTGCAGGACAGGGTACAGTAGCCGTTGAAATGTTCAATGACTGTGAAGATGAAATTGACTACGTATTTGCGGGTATCGGCGGGGGCGGATTAATTTCCGGTGTCGGCACATACGTAAAAAGCATCTCGCCTCAAACAGCTGTGATTGGGGTAGAACCAGCAGGCGCGCCTGGTATGCAGACATCTTTAGCAAATGGAAATGTAGTGACGCTACCGGCAATCGATCCATTTGTAGACGGAGCGGCTGTTAAAACAGTTGGAACGCTTCCGTATGACATCAGTAAAGAGCTTGTGGACGATATTGTAGTTGTTCCTGAAGGCAAGGTTTGCACAACCATTTTATCTCTATACAATGAAAATGCGATTGTAGCAGAACCAGCAGGAGCTCTTTCGATTGCTGCTCTTGACTCATACCGTGAGCAAATTAAAGGAAAAACGGTTGTTTGCGTCATCAGCGGAGGCAACAATGACATTGGACGTATGCAAGAAATCAAAGAACGTTCGATGATTTATGAAGGATTACAGCATTATTTTATCGTTAACTTCCCTCAGCGCGCAGGAGCTCTTCGTGAATTTTTAGACGAAGTGCTTGGACCGACAGACGATATTTCGCGCTTTGAGTATACGAAAAAGAATAACAAAGACAGCGGGCCTGCACTTGTGGGAATCGAGCTTAAGCATAAAGAAGATTATTATCCACTAATTAATCGTATGGATAAAAAAGGATTTCCTTACACAGAAATTAATAAAGAAAGCAACTTGTTTCACTTATTTATTTAAATAGAAGGTCGTTTTAAAAAGGAATGCTTCATCAACTGTCGAATAAGTTGATGAAGCATTTTTATTTTAAAAAATATTTGTGTTTTCTTTTTATTTTATCAAGACAGAAAGTACCTCAAGCATTATAATAAAATAAACGGGTAAAAAGAGGGTTGATCGCCTTGCTATTAAAAAGCCTTGAATTTAAACATGTCAGTGGTCAAAAAGTAAAAATTACTGAAATTCCAGTTTTAGAGGAAAATAGCACGTTTCGGTTCATGTTATCTGCAAAACTTGATTTATTTATTAGACAAATCACGAACGAATCAGTTCCGAAGCAAACCTACTCGTTTCAAGAATATTTAAAACGCGTGCTGAAATGGAAAGATTACGAACAGCTCTTTAAGTCTCATGTATTAAAGCATAATGCATAAACGTAAAAGTTGACTTTTCTGAATATTTCAGCAGAGTCAACTTTTTTTGTTGATCTAAAAGGTTGAACATGCATTTTACGAATTAGCAAAACTTGCATTCTATTATAACTATATTGTTGTAAGCGTTCATGTTATACTAGTTTGCAATGCATCTTATAGGGGTGAACACATGTCGAAAATTAAAGTGGTAACGGATTCAACAATTGATTTAACGTTGGAAGAAGCTGAAAAATACGGTATTGAGATGATACCTTTATGTATTAATATTGATAATGAAACATATTTGGATCGCGTGGAATTAACGCCGACAGATTTTATTGAAAAAATGAAAAATTCAAAAGAATTACCAAAAAGCTCTCAGCCGGCTATTGGTTCTTTTGTTGAAGTATATGAACGATTAGTGAGTGAAGGGTATGACGTCATTTCCATTCATATGACTGGAGGAATGAGCGGAACCGTTCGAGCAGCTGAAAGCGCGGCTCAAATGGTGGAAGGAAATATCACCGTTGTCGATTCTATGTACATTACAAAAGCTCTTTCGTTTCAAGTCTTTGAAGCGGTGAAAATGATTGAAGAGGGGCATACGGTAGAAGAAATTGTCGCGCGCTTGGAAGAGGTGCGTCAAAATACGAATCTTTTTGTCGTAGTCGATACGCTTGAAAATTTGGTTAAAGGTGGACGTATTGGACGTGGAAAAGGGCTAATCGGTTCTCTTTTAAATATTAAGCCAATTGCTTCCCTAGCTGACGGAGTATACACTCCTGTTGCTAAAGTGCGCAGTCATTCTCAAATTGTTAAGTTTTTAACGAAGCAGTTCGAAGAGCATACAGAAGGAAAAAGTATTAAAGGAGTAGGGCTTGTACATGCAGATGGACTTGGGCTCGCTTCTAAGCTAAAAGAATCAATCGTGAAGGCAAGAGGCTATACGCAATTTTCGATTGAAGATACGACGCCTATTATCTCGACGCATACGGGTATTGGTGCAATTGGTTTTATGTATTTTGCTGAATAAAGTGAGTTGCTTTTTGCAAGTCACTTTTTTGGCTTTCTCTTTTTTGGAAAAAGGAGAAAGAGAAGTGGACGAACGTGTGATATAATAGAATCAACTTTCTACCAGCGAATGCTGTGCTGGTTACTATTCTTTTGAATCCGGAGTATACCGATGAAAAAATATATTCGAAATTTGAGTGTGTTTAACAAAACGGTTTTATTTTCTACTTTAATTGTAGTTGCCCTTGGAGTCATTTCTTTAGCCATTAGCTATCAAGTTCAAAAAAAAATGGCAAAAGAGACGTTAACGCAGCATGTGTTAATTATGGCCGATTTATGGAGGGAGTCTTTATCTAAACAAGACGTAATAGCAGCAGTGGATTCAAGGAACGGGCCGATTCCTGAAAAAGACGAGCTAGAAAAGCAGTTCAGAAAGATTTATGAATTGCATCCGTCGTACTTGCAGGGATATATTATGACGACCGAAAAATTTAAATCGCATGGAAATAAGATTATCGTAACAGCGAATAAGAAAATTAAGCAATCGCTAGAGCCGTCCATGATTTATTATGGGGGAGAAGAATTTTACAAATCATTTAAGGAAGCAGAACGAAAAAAGAAAAATATCGTAACATCTACATACAAAGACGAATTCGGGACGTGGATAACCGTTTTATCGCCTATTACAAACAGCTCTGGAAAAGTTGTGGCTATTCTTGGTGTAGATGTAGATGCAAGCGCTATCTATATCTATCAAAAACGTTTAATTGTGTCTTTGGTCGTTGCGTTTACGCTTCTGTTTACCTTCATTATTGTGATTCAAGACTGGGGACTAAGGCGATTAATGTCGCCCCTTGGGGAATTAATAGAAGGAATTCAAGCGGTTAGTCAAGGGAAATTTGATGTGAAGCTGACACACGAAGATGATTCTGAGTTAGGGAATGTACACACAAGATTTAATGAAATGACCGAGCGGCTGCAGCAGCTTTTTCATCAAGTGTCAGTAACAAAAGAACACCTGAATGTAGAAACAGATCTCAGTCATACAAAAGACGGAATTACCAAAGCGATTGATGAATTGGAAGTTATTATGGAAAAAACGAGGATGCAAAAGGAATTGCAGCGAGCGGAGAAAATGAATGCAATTGGCCAATTAGCTGCTTCTGTAGCGCATGAAATTCGAAATCCTATGACGGTGGTAAAAGGGTTTTTGCAGCTGTTTCAAGATAACACAAAGCTTTCAAACACTGAATTAAGTTACATTCATCTTATGATTAATGAAATGGACAGAGCAGAAGCGATTATTCATGACTATTTATCGTTAGCCAAGCCGGATGTTCACCAGCATCGTTTTATTAACTGCTTGGAGTGTATTACAAGCTTAGTAGATTTATTATCTTCTTATGCTTTATTAACAAACAATATACTCATAGAATTAGACGCAAAAGAAGAGATGTATGTTCGCGGCAGCCGAAACGAATTGAATCAAGTTCTGCTTAATATTATGAAAAATGGAATTGAAGCCATGAGAGCTGGGGGAACGCTTCGAGTGGGGCTTTACAAGCGAGAAGGGCATGTACATATTCAAATTGAAGATACTGGTATAGGCATGACCAGTGAACAAGTGAAGCGGCTGGGAACAGCGTTTTATTCTTTAAAAGAAAAAGGAACAGGGATTGGTCTGATGGTTTCTTATCAACTGGTGGAACAAATGAATGGAAGAATTGAAGTGGAAAGCATACCAGGAAAAGGTTCAACGTTTATCTTGATTTTCCCTAGCTATGACTAAACTTTAACCGTGCAGGAGGAACATATGAAAAGCTGGTCTTATAAATTGTTTTTTTTACTGCTTATTAGTTGCATGATGTTAACAGCCTGTGGTTCCAAAATAGAAAATCCGCTTAATTGGAAGATGGACTCTTTTTCTTATGTTAACCAAGATCAAAAGAAAGTAGGGCTAAGTCAGCTGAAAGGGAACGTTTGGGTAGCTAACTTTATCTTCACAAGCTGCGAAACCGTATGTCCCCCAATGACGGCTCATATGGCTAAATTACAAAAAATGGCTAAGGATGAAGGCCTGGACGTTCACTTTGTTTCATTTAGCGTAGACCCTGAAGTGGACACTCCTCAGAAAATGAAGGACTATGCGACTAAATTTGGCGCTGATTTTTCGAATTGGGATTTCTTAACGGGCTATAAACAAGCGGAAATTGAAAAGTTTGCGCTGGATCAATTTAAGATGATTGTGAAAAAGCCGCAAGAAGATCCGCAGGTTATTCACGGTACGTATTTTTTTCTAATTGACAAAGATGGAGTGGTTCAAAAATCTTATCAGGGAGTGACTGATCCTCCTTATGATGATATGATAAAAGATATTAAAACCCTTCAGTAAGAGCTATAAAATCGTCAAATCTATCCGCTCACACAGCTATCTTTACAGTGATGTGTGAGCGGATATTTTTATGAAAGAAACATGCTTATCCTTTTTTTTACATATACTATATATAAGAAACGTAGTAAAATATCAACTTGACATAGTATGATAAGATATAAAGATATAGTTATTCAGAGCGGTAAGCAGTATTGCTTGTGACAGCGAGAATACAGCATAGTTAGTAGGTGTTATGATGAGAAAATGGAAAAGTATAGTGATAAGCAGTATGAGTGCGGTGGTGTTAGCGAGCTGTTCGACAACGACTTTTTTGCCAACGGACAATAAAGAAGAAGCCGTTCAGAAAGAAGTGGATTTAACACCTAAAAAGCATATTCCGAAAGGCTTTTTCCCTGTAGATTTAGATATTGTAGCCATTGGCGACTCATTAACTGAAGGAGTAGGAGATGAGTCTAAAAAAGGCGGTTATGTACCATACTTAACTAAATACCTTTCTAAACAAAATGAAGTGCAAAATGTACGAACAGAGAATCTAGGCAAAAGAGGAAATCGGACGGATCAGCTATTAGCGAGGTTAAATCAGCCGGGAGTAGCAGCTGAAGTATCAAGAGCAGACATCGTTTTCTTGACGATTGGCGGCAATGACGTGATGAAAGTGGTAAGGGATTACTTTTACAATATCTCAATTAAGACGTTTGAATCACAGCAGTCAAAATATGAAAAACGTCTAAATGACGTGTTTTCACGCATACGTAAGCTTAATCCTAATGCCCATATTTATTTAATCGGTTTTTATAATCCATTCTTTAAATCGTTAAGTGATGTGAAAGAAATTAATGTCGTTATTAATGAATGGAATGCGGCAAGCGAGAAAATTGCTTCTCAATATGATAATGTAAGTTATGTAAAAATTGATGATATTTTTTATGATTCTGACGTAAATTTATTAGGGAAAGACGAGTTTCACCCTAATAAAAAAGGGTACAAACTAATGGCTGAGCGCATTAGTAAATCAATGGAGGAAGAAGATCCTCTCGTTGGAGACCAGAAAAAGGAAACAGCAGAAGAAGTTACATCTGATGAAAAAGAGAAAAACACGAAAGAGAGTGGGAACGAGTAAGGAGATTGTTATATGAAGAAGTGGAAAACCCTATTTATCGCGTTATTAGGGATTAATGTTCTAGGGGCTATCCTTATTATTGCGTTTATTTTTCAACCGGTTGACAAGGTCAATCCAACTCCCTCTGAAAAAGTAGAAGGAGACGCAGAACTAACTATTTTGGCTAAAAAAGCGGACTTAAATGTACTGATTGATAAATATTTAAAAAAAGAATTTAAGAATCAGCCGCTTAACTACAAAATTACTCTTACCGATGTAGTAAGAGTAGACGGAACGATTCAAGTATTCGGCGATGATATTAATATTCGAATGACATTTGATCCGATCGTACAAAAAAATGGAGATATTGTGCTTGAACAGCAGTCACTTTCTGTTGGGAAGCTGCAGCTGCCTGTCCGCACAGTGCTTCGATACGTAAATAATAATTTTGCGCTACCAGAATGGGTAACAATCGATCCAAAGAATGAATCAGTATACGTAGCGTTACAGCAGATGAAGTTAGAGAGTGATTTTGCTGTAAAAGTACAAAAGTTTGATTTAAAAAATGATGATATTCGCGTACGTTTAATTTCGCGCAGTGAATAAAAAAAACCTTCCAATTTGGAAGGTTTTTTTTGTTAACGGTCTTGGGAAATCAGCGCTTCTAATGCAGGACGGTTTTTAGCAAATCCGACGGCATATACCGTATATGTTCGATTCGGGCGAAGGTTCAGTGCTGGGATTTCGAGTACTACATTTTTGGTTCCTGCTATGCGCACACTAAGTTGAACATGCATGGGGGATAAAGGCAAATATTTTGTGACTTCTTTGAACTGCACGCCAGAAAAAATGACGTCTCCACCTCTAGCCGCAATATCCACAGCAGGAGCATCAGGAGAAAGGTGCACAAACCGAAGCTTCGTTTCTCCACTTGGTACATCCGTATTGTCATAGATAAATAATAAATCAAGCTTGTTTAGCTCATCTACCGCCGCTACCGTGTAATTTTGGTTTCCTTCAAATGTAAATGATTCCGTTAAAACAGGTCTTCCCGTTTCTCCAGCGGGATAAATAGAAATTGTGTATCTTCCAGGTTCTTGTAATTCAATATAATCTGTTTCTTGTTTATAAGTTAAGTTGCGAATCACTCGTTTGTTGTTAATATAAATATCTACAGATGGAGAATCTGGAGAAGCGTGAAGTATACGAATTTGCGGCGGATTTACGCGTAAATTCGTATTTTCAGAAGAAGTTAAGATGGCCTGCTGGATATAGTACAAATGCTTTTGATAATAATGAATATGCTTAGATGGATCACTATACTTATAGTAGTTAGCTAGAAAATCGTATTTCATTGCTTTTTTAATATATTGATCAAAGGAATAATTAGCCATATGTTCAGCTCCCTTATTGTCGGAGTATAAAAACATTTCCATACGTAACCAAACATATGCTAAAACTCATAATTTATGCCGATCACTGATCACTCCCGAGACCTCCAAGAAGAAACAATGAGCCAAACGCCCTCTATGTGCATATACTGAATCAAATTATTGACTGAAGGCTTATTGTACGACCGAATTTAGTATAGAAAAAAGGAGTGAGAGCATGCGTGATTT
Source organism: Priestia sp. FSL R5-0597 (assembly GCF_038006305.1). Taxonomy (NCBI): domain Bacteria; kingdom Bacillati; phylum Bacillota; class Bacilli; order Caryophanales; family Bacillaceae; genus Priestia; species Priestia sp. FSL R5-0597. Next base: position 3,852,469 of record NZ_JBBOUZ010000001.1, on the reverse strand, counting down.
TTATGCTCGGATGCTACGGTTAATCATGTTAAGTTTTTTACTGCTGCTACTTTTAATTCAATTTACAGAGCGCTCTACTTCATTTAATCAAATTACCCCCGCGCTAAATAAAGTAACCGAGCGAATTGAGCTGATTACCTATGATCAATAAATGTATGTTTTCTGCGTTTCGATATGTACTTGTTCTTTATGCAATTTGCTTTACATTTTTATTTGTTAGCACAGTTCCAAGCCTATTTGGTTTCACTGTAACCGTTCAAGAAACGGATTATCACCACCTGCATCGCGGAGATATGGTTGTCTTTAGAGACGAATCATCTTCTTCAAAGAATGAACTTGTACTGGCCCATAATCAAGACCCTGATGTACTGGTTACAGCTCAAAGAAATTCTTTGCCTGCTTCTTTTAAAGTGATTGGAAGCTACGCATACCATCTCCCGTATATAGGGGTCATTATTGAGTTTATGAAAGATTTTACTACGCTACTGGTGATGGGCAGTATTTTACTTTTGTTGTTTTCGTATACGCTGCAGCCCAAAAGGCGAATATGGCGTAAGAGAAAGTAAAAAATGGGCGAATGCACATACAGGACAATCAACTAACGCATATAAAGTACAGTGTACGAAATGAAAAAAACAAGAGGAGAGATTGCTATGTATAACTACGATTGTTACGACCCATGCCATCACGGAGGCTATCACCACCTATATGATACTTGCCACTATCCAATTGGCGGTTATCATCATTGCGGAACGGGCCAGTCATTTGCATTAATTGTTGTGCTATTTATTTTATTAATCATCATTGGCTGCACTTGTTTTTGCTGATTAGGTCTCATTTGCTCGCATGTGCGAGCTTTTTATAAAAGATGGAAAAGGACAAACTTACATATAAATTGTTTAAATAATAAAAAAATTTTGCCAAATCAACATTTACCATATTATACTATAGCTAGTAACTCAATAAGCGAAGGTGAATATATGGAAAAGGAAAAAGTATTTCAACAGCTATTTTCAATGTCATTTACACCAATGCTCGTAATGAATATGGATGGCGATATTCAAATTTTAAATGAAGCTTGCTGCCACCTTTTTAAAACGACGGAGGAACGGCTTCTTTCCTGTAATGTATTTGAAGAGCCAAATCGCTTTTTTATTGAAAAGCATGAAGTGGAACCGTTAAGAAAGCAAGAGGAAGAAGTTGTTTTACTTAAGAAAAAAGTAGATCAGCAGTTTCCGATGCATATCCATATTCAGCGCACGGAAGAAGATATTCCGCTCTTAGTTGTTCAGTGGAAAGAGTTTTCCTCAAGTATTGAAAAGCAAGAGGAAGTCATTCGGAAAATGAAGCAATATAAGCAGTTTGTCCAGCAGAGTCAAGATGCATTTATTGTAACGAGAGAAGGCAGAATTCAATATTTGAATCCCGCTGGTGTTAAACTTCTTGGCGGCGAGAAAAAAGAAGAGTATATCGGGCGTCCTTGGCTTCACTTTATTCACCCCGAACATTTAGAAATTGTAAAAGAACGAATGGTTCAGCTGATGAATGGAATGTCCGTGAGGCCACGTGTTGATGTGAAACTATTGACTAAAAAAGGGGTCGTCATTATTGAATCTTCGGCAACCAAAATTAAGTTTGAAGGACAGGATGCCATTCAGTATATTATTCGCGACGTAACGGATCGAAAAAAATATGATGAAATGGCAAGCAAATCTGAAAAGCTTACAATGGTGAGCAAGCTAGCGGCAGGAGTAGCACATGAAATCCGTAATCCAATGACGGCGATTAAAGGGTTTATTCAGCTGCTAAAAGCATCGAAACAGTATAATGAAGAATACAATGATATTATGCTTGAAGAATTGAATCGCGTCGAATCCATTATTCAAGAATTTTTAACGCTGGCCAAGCCTAAAATTGAAAATTCATACCATCCGAAAAGTCTCAATCAAATCATACGTCACGTGACATTACTATTAGATACACACGCCAATTATAAAAATTGTCGTATTATTAATGAGATTAGTGATGAGATTACAATCTTTTGTGAAGAAAATGCGCTTAAACAAGTTTTTATTAATTTAATTCAAAATGCGCTTGAGTCAATGAGCAAAGGTACAGTTAAAGTTACCGTTGAGAAAAGAAATGAATACGGCATGGTCATTATCGAGGATGAAGGATGTGGAATTGATGAGCAATCTTTAGCTCGGCTAGGTGAACCATTTTATTCCACCAAACAAACAGGAACTGGGCTAGGATTAATGATTAGCTACCGAATAATCGAACAGCATCAAGGGCATATTTCATTTGCGAGTAAAGTAGGAGTAGGAACAAAAGTAGAAATTGCTCTTCCGTATATTAAAGAACCAGTGAACATTTCGTAGCGCTTGCTATTCGTTCGCTGGTTTTTATTTGGTTGAAATAAAAACGAATGTTTTTTATTTTTTTTATTTTAATGTTCGTGTATATTGTTGACTAAAGGGTTTGTTTTTGATATATTATCAAATGGCTAGAAAATAACCGAATGATAATAAAAAAAGAAAATTCGGTCAATAACTTTTATCTTTTACCCAAAGAAAAAAGATGATGGGAGAATGTACAATGAACTCAAATTATGATGTTATTGTGGTAGGGGCAGGACCCGCTGGAATTTTTACTTGCTATGAGCTAACGTTAAAATTACCGGAAGCAACTATTTTGTTAATCGATAAAGGACACGATATCTATCGACGTAATTGTCCGATTCTTCAGAAAAAAATTGAAAAATGTCCGCCTGCAGTTGGCAGAAAAGAGTTTGCTGGCTGTTTGCCTGCTTGTTCTATCACAAATGGTTTCGGTGGAGCCGGCGCATATTCAGACGGGAAGTTTAATATCACCAGTGAATTTGGAGGCTGGATGACGGATTATCTGTCTGAATCACAGGTGGTAGATTTAATTAAATACGTGGATGAAATTAATTTAAAACACGGAGCAACCGATACGATTACGGATCCGTTAACTGATAAAGTTCGTGAAATTGAAAAACGCGGATACGCAGCAGGATTAAAGCTATTGCGTGCCCAAGTGCGTCATTTAGGAACAGAGCAAAATTTAGAAATTTTAAAAAGCATTTATGAATACTTAAAAGAAAAAATTGATATGCAGTATAAAACGGAAGTAGCCGATTTAATAACAGAAAAAGAAGATGGTCAGCATATCGTACGCGGTATTGAATTGAAGAATGGTGACAGAATTACGGCTGATAAAGTCGTGGTTTCACCAGGTCGAGACGGCTCGAAGTGGATGAGCGACTTACTAAAAAAACGCCGTTTGAAAATGATTAACAATCAAGTAGACATCGGTGTTCGAGTAGAAACATCTAACGTTGTTATGGAAGAAATCAACAAGCACTTGTACGAAGGGAAATTTATTTACAATACGTCTGTAGGTACAAGAGTCAGAACGTTCTGCAGCAATCCTTCAGGGCATGTGGTAGTAGAGAATCATTCAGGGATTATGTTAGCAAATGGACACGCATACAAAGATCCGAAGCTTGGAAGTCAAAATACGAACTTTGCGCTGCTTGTTTCTCATAAATTTTCGGATCCATTTGATCAGCCGAACGAATATGCGCACGAAGTGTCAAGATTAGCTAATATGCTGTCAAACGGAGGCTTAGTTGTTCAAAAGTATGGAGATATTTTAAAGGGGCGCCGTTCAACAACGAATCGAATTAAAGAAGGCTTTTTAGAACCAACGTTAAAAGAAGCTGTCCCTGGTGATTTGGGTTTAGTGCTTCCATACAATACAATGAAAAGCTTAATTGAAATGACAGAAGCACTGGATCATGTAACGCCTGGGTTAGCATCTGAACATACGCTGTTTTACGGTGTGGAAGCGAAATTTTACTCCGCCCGTCCGAAGTTAAACGATAAGTTTGAAACTGAAATTTCCGGTTTATACGTGGGAGGAGACGGAGCTGGTATTACGCGAGGACTCGCGCAGGCAAGTGCGTGTGGTGTGTGGGTAGCTCGTGACATTGTTGAAAAATTAAAGAATCGTAAAGCAAGTTCTGAACCTGTTACTGTATAAAAAAAAGAGGCCGTCACGGCCTCTTTTTTTTATGGGTTAAATAACGAGAGGGAATAAGTAAAAAGTAAAGAACTTGTACCGTTCCAACTCCGATAGTTTTATATGATAATTACCCGCTCCTTTTTTAAAAGATAGTAGGAAATCTATACTTCTATCTTGAGCAGAATTAAGTAGAATAAGGGGAATTGATAATGTCGATTTCTTCGCATCAATAAAGTCAGTGAAATTTTAAGGAGTGTATATCAAGCAGTACAAGGATAAAATCAACAGTTGGAAAGAGTTATTTTTTTGATAAGTAAAATATTTATGGAAGCAGTAAAGTACATGGATGTTAGAATAATTATACATATTTATGAATGATATTAATGAGAAGAAAGTTCACTTTATAAACTATTTTTTGAATTAATTTTTTATTCATTAGATTGTAAGTCTTGTTAAATAGGTGTTTTTAGTTTATTGAAATATGATGTAAATATTTTAAAATATAACAATTCTCAACTTTTTACGATAAAATCATGCATTATTTTTGAATAAAAACTTGACAGAAACATATAAAATGAATTTTAATTAAAGTAACAATTATTATCATGCAAAAATATTAAAGAAAATTATTTGCTTAATCTCTTTTGTTTTATAAGAGAACGGAGGACCCATATTTGTGCGTAATGTACTTGGGGTGAATCTTGAATGAATCAAGTAGGGTAACTCACATACCCGAATCCGACAGCTAACTCCGTAAGCATTCAGTGAGGGAATAACAGGTCTATGAAACCATGATATTCTCATGGTTTTTTGTATAGCTAAAAATATTCCTAAACTATTAATCTGAAAATTTTTAATATATTGTATATTTTGAGTGTTATCGCCCTCAATGCATGGTAAAATAAGTATGGTAGTTAGAATCATTCTAATATAATTTATTTACGGGAGGTAAATCTATGAAGCTATCGACAAAGATTATTATCGCGCTAATTGCTGGTGCTATTGTAGGAGTGTTAATCAATGCTTTTGCTCCAAGTGCTTTTGCTCCGCTGGACAAGTACTTGTTTACACCGCTTGGCCAAATTTTCTTAAGCTTAATTAAAATGCTTGTTGTACCAATTGTGTTTTTCTCTATCACGTTAGGTGTAGCAGGTTTAGGAGATCCTAAAAAATTAGGAAGAATCGGGGCAAAAACAGTTTCCTACTTCCTAGTGACAACAACCGTTGCAATTATTATCGGTTTAATTTTAGCGTATGCAATTAAACCGGGTACATTTGGATCTTTTGATACACAAAACGCTTCTTTTGAAGCTGAAAAAGCACCACCTGTTGGAGAGACATTCTTAAATATGATTCCAGTCAATCCAATTCAAGCGATGGCTGAAGGGAATATGCTTCAACTTATCGTTTTCTCTATCTTTATCGGTTTTGGTATCACGATGCTTGGAAGTAAAACAAAAGGACTTTACAATTTACTTGAGCAAGGAAATGAATTGATGATGTACCTTGTGAATCTAGTGATGAAGTTTGCTCCGTACGGAACATTTGGGCTTCTTGCAACCGCGGTTGGAAGTCAAGGCTGGCAGGCAATTAAAGCGATGGGGCTATACATGATTGTAGTCGTGCTCGCGCTGTTCATCCATTCAATCGTAACATATGGGGGATCAGTCGCTCTTATGGCCAGACGTAACCCTATTGAATTTTTTAAGGGGTTTGCTCCTGCGATGACAGTTGGATTCAGTACATCAAGCAGTAATGCAACGCTTCCGATTTCAATGAATGTGGCGCAAAAAAATCTTCGTGTCCCCGAGTCTATCAGCAGTTTTGTTCAGCCATTAGGTGCAACTATTAACATGGATGGAACGGCAATTATGCAAGGTGTAGCGACTATTTTTATTGCGCAAGTATACGGGGTTGATCTGTCGTTGGGCGCTCTTGTGACGGTTGTGTTGACAGCGGTGCTTGCTAGTATTGGTACAGCAGGCGTGCCGGGAGTTGGTCTTATTATGCTAGCGATGGTACTGAGTTCGGTTGGCCTGCCTGTAGCAGGTATCGGATTAATTATCGGAATTGATCGCTTGCTTGATATGCTTCGTACGTCTGTAAATATTACAGGAGACGCTGCGTGTGCCGTTATTGTGGCTGAGTCAGAAGCAAAGCGTATCGATAAATCTGTAACGCAATCAGCTTAATATGTGTAAAAGCTCTAGCTATATGCTAGGGCTTTTTTTATTGGCAAGAAACTCTTCTTTTCAGCATACAGTTTAATAAGAGTGTGTGTTTGAAAGGAGAGTGCGGAAATGAATAAAACCCATGTGATAAAGCCGCTGCTCGACGACGACTACCCAGTTATTTCATATGGAAAAGGAATTTATTTGTACGACCAAGATGGAAAAAAGTACATAGATGCTTCGTCAGGGGCAGTTACAGCAAGTATCGGACACGGCGTAAAAGAAATTATTGATGCGATGACGGATCAGGCACAGAAAGTTGCGTTTGTATATCGGTCGCAGTTTACAAGCGATCCGACGGAAGCCTTAGCTAAGAAACTATGTGAATTAAGCAGCAATCATTTCCAGTGGAGCTTTTTTGTTAACAGCGGGACAGAAGCGACTGAAACGGCTATGAAAACAGCCATTCAGCATTTTCAAGAGCAAGGAAAGCCAACCAAAACAAAGGTTTTGTCACGCTGGATGAGCTATCACGGTATTACAATAGGAGCGCTGTCTATGTCAGGGCACGTTGGAAGACGAAAACGTTTCTCGTTTTTGCTTGAAGATTATCCTTCGGTTTCACCTCCTTATTGCTATCGATGTCCGTTTCATCAAACCTATCCATCCTGTAATCTTGCTTGTGCACACGAATTGGAAACAGTTATCAAACGAACCGGCCCTGAACATATTGCTGCTTTTATTACAGAGCCCATTGTAGGAGCTGCCGGAGCAGCTCTCACACCTCCACCCGGTTATTATGAAGTGATAAGAGAAATTTGTGATAAATATGATGTGTTATGGATAGCCGATGAAGTCATGACTGGAGTTGGGCGTACAGGCGTGATGTTTGCATATGAGCACTGGGGAGCTAAACCAGACATCATGACGCTTGGAAAAGGAGTGGGAGCAGGATATACACCGATAGCCGTTACGTTAGCTAGCAGCAAAACGATTGAACCTATCATGAACGGATCCAAATTAATTATGAGCGGCCATACGCTAAGCGCTAATCCGCTGTCAGCCGCTGTAGGGCTAGCTGTCTTAGCCTATATTGAAAAGAACGATCTTGTTCAACAAGTAGCGCTGAAAGGAGACTATTTAGTAAAAAAATTGAAGGAGCTTCAACTTCTTTACCCTATCATTGGTGATATTCGTGGCAAAGGCTTACTAGTTGGTCTTGAGCTTGTACAAAATCCAAAAACGAAGGAGCCTTTTTCATCCTCCGAAAATATGACGGCGCGCGTAATAAGTAAAGCCCATAAAAATGGTCTTCTCCTTTATCCTTCACAAGCAGGAACAGATGGAGTAGAAGGAGACGGTATTATTATTGCGCCACCATTTACGATTACTCATCGCCAACTTGATGAAGCGGTCGTGTTGCTTTCGAAAACATTGTATGAAGTACAAAATGAAAAACAGGGAGATGAGGTGAAATAAGTGACAAAGGTCGAAAACTCATTTCAAAAGATTACAACTGTGGAACAAGCAATTGAATACGTGGATCATGCTGCTACGCTGATGATAGGAGGGTTTGGAGGCGTAGGCAGTCCGCCTTCTCTCATTGACGGCCTTATTGAAAGCGAAAAATCAAATTTCACACTGATATGCAATGATTCAGGCTTTCCTCATATTGGTGCGGGAAAATTAGTAAGTCAAGGAAGAATTCAAAAACTGATCGCTTCTCACATTGGATCGAATCCTGTGGCTGGAACGCTGATGACAGAAGAAAAGCTGAAAGTTGAGTTTTCTCCTCAAGGAACGCTTGCTGAACGGATTCGAGCGGGGGGAGTTGGACTTGGAGGAGTACTGATTGATGTAGGAATAGAAAATGACATTATTCAATTTGGAAAAGAAAAAGTGGAAGTAGACGGCAAGACATTTTTAGTTGAAAAACCGCTCACAGCCGACGTGGCTTTTGTATATGCAAAAAAAGCAGATCCATTCGGCAACTTGCTCTATGATAAAAGCGCTCGAAACACTAATCCATTAATGGCTATGGCAGGTCGTATAACTATTGCTGAAGTGGAGGAAATCGTTCCTCTTGGCGACATTGACCCAGAGAATGTGATGACGTCAGGCGTATTTGTGGATTATATTGTGCCTTCAAAAGGAGTGAATTGGAAATGGGTTTGGGAATAGATATTCGTCATCGTATTGCAAGACGTGCTGCGGCTGAAATCAAAAACGGCATGATTGTTAACTTAGGGATTGGCATTCCTTCTCTTATTCCTAATTATGTACCAAGCGCTGTTCATGTGATGTTTCATGCTGAAAACGGAATTTTAGGGTTAGGATCTTCGCCTCCTTTAGGTGAAGAAGATGAGAATGTCTGCAATGCAGCAGGCTATCCAACAACTACTGTTCAAGGGGCTTCATACTGTGATAGTGCTACAGCCTTCGCGATGATTCGAAAAGGATACGTCGATATGACCATTCTTGGTGCGTTAGAAGTGAGTGAAAAAGGGGATTTAGCTAATTGGATTGTGCCAGGTAAGCGAGTTCCTGGGATGGGAGGAGCGATGGAATTAGCTCAAAAAGCGAAAAAAGTCATTGTGCTAATGAATCATACGAGCAAGACAGGAGAACCAAAACTGGTCAAGACATGCTCTTTACCTCTTACTGCTTCGGGCTGCGTGGGATTAGTTATTACGGATCGGGCGGTTTTTAAAGTAGAAAAAGATGCGCTTCTTCTAACCGAGTTAATGTCTCCTTATACCGTAGAGGATATTTTGAGTTCAACAGAAGCGACAGTTCGCCTGAGTGATCAATTGATTACGATACCATAAGGAGGACCATTACATGAACATACAGCAATCTATTCATAACTGGATGACAGAGCATCGTCAAAGTGCAGTGCGTTTACTCAAGCGTTTCGTAGAAGAAGCAAGCGTACAGGGTTCTGAAAAGCATGCGCAGGCAATTGTCATTGAACGCCTTCGACAGCTGCAGTTAGATATTGATATATGGGAACCAGACGAAAAAACACTTCGTACCCATGAAGCTTTTGCCTCCAACCGTTCTAGTTTCCGAGATAGCCCGAATGTGGTAGGCGTGTTAAAAGGAAAAGGTGGGGGAAAATCCATCATTTTAAACGGACATATTGATGTTGTGCCTCCCGGCGATCTTTCACAGTGGAAGGAAGACCCTTATACGGCCGTTGTAAAAGATGGAAACTTATATGGGCGCGGTGCAACAGATATGAAAGGAGGGAATGTGTCGTTACTTTTAGCGATTCAAGCATTAAAAGAGCTAGGTATTTCATTAAAAGGAGATGTTATTTTTCAAAGCGTAGTAGAAGAGGAAAGCGGAGGGGCAGGAACACTTTCCTGCGTGCTTAGAGGGTATAAAGCAGATGGTGCCATTATTCCAGAACCAACCAACATGAAGATCTTTCCTAAACAGCAAGGGTCGATGTGGTTTCGCGTGACCGTACATGGAGTAGCAGCACATGGAGGGACTCGGTATGAAGGCGTGAGTGCCATTGAAAAAGCAGCTGTTGTGCTTAAACATATTGAGGGTCTTGAAAAAGAGAGAAACAGCCGAATTACAGACCCGCTCTATAATAAAATTCCCATTCCCGTGCCCATTAATATCGGAAATATACAAGGAGGAACGTGGCCTTCTTCAGTTGCTGATCAAGTAGTATTAGAAGGCAGGATAGGAGTTGCTCCGCATGAAAAAATGAAAAATGTCAGAGCGGAAATGAAATCGTGGCTTGAACTTTTGCCTCAGTGTGATGAGTGGTTTGCTGAGCATCCTGTCGACTTGGAATGGTTTGGGGCCCACTGGCTTCCTGGTGAAATTGAATTAGAGCATCCGCTTATGACCTCTCTTTCGTCCTCTTTTTATCAAGTGAAACAGAAACAGCCGATCATTGAAGCATCTCCTTGGGGAACGGACGGAGGGATATTGTCACAAGTTGGAGATATTCCAACAGTTGTGTTTGGACCAGGAGTAACAGAAGTAGCCCACTTTCCGAATGAGTATATTTGTATTCAAACGATGCTTGATGCAGCAGAAATTATTGCGCTCACCGTAGCAGACTGGTGCAGTATTGCGGACTAAGCTAAAAAGGGAGAGGATACAAACAAATGGCGAAACAAGAAACTATTTGTCAACCAACCTTTGCTATGACTCTTTTTTTAGATGAATGTAACAAGCGTCTGAGAATGGATGATTACCGGGGAAATGTGAACGATATTTGCAGCTATATATATAAAGAAATTGATAAGGTAACGTACGAAAAGTGGATTATAAAAGCACGTGCCGAACATCTGTTGGACTGGATGAGCTTGGGATTTTCTTTAGAAGCAACTGTTCCCTACTATTTTAACGGAAGCGACGCGTATCTTTTATGCTACTATACGTCTCAATCCCGCCGAGACAGCGGGGAGACGTTAAAAGAAACAGAGCTGCTTCAAGATGTTTTGAATTTGCCGACATCTGATTATTCTCCTTTATCGAATCAACTGATCATGCGCCGAGCCATTTCATCTGACGCTAAACAACTTTCTCAGCTCTACCGTCAAATCTTCACAGTGTATCCGACTCCCCTCTATGAAGAAGAGTATCTCTCTAGTTTGCTTCAAGAAGATAGTTTGTTTTATATCATCGTTGACAAGAACGATATCGTTAGCGCTGCTTCTGCTGAAATTGACTATGTCTATCACAATGCTGAACTAACGGATTGTGCGACTCTCCCTGCTTACCGAAAGTATGGATTCATGAAGCATTTATTAAGCGCACTAGAGGCGGAGCTAAAACAGAGGCATATTTTTTGTGCATACACAATAGCGAGAGCGCTTTCATTTGGGATGAATGCCGCTTTTCATCAGCTTGGGTATACCTATACGGGACGGTTAACGAATAATTGTTACATTTATAAATCGTTAGAAGATATGAACGTATGGGTGAAGGATCTATCAAAAAGTAAAGGATGAGAAATAATTAACCAATTTATGGGCTGTAACATATAACAATAGTAAATCTTCATAAAGGAGCGATTGTATGTTATATGATTTATATAAGCCGTCCCGACATTGGAAAGATATCGAATTATGGAAAGATGTGCCCGAGGAAAAGTGGAACGATTGGATTTGGCAATTAACAAACACAATTCGAACGCTAGATGATTTAAAAAAAGTCATTAATTTAACTCCTGAAGAAGAAGAAGGAGTGCGCATTTCAACCAAAACCATTCCGCTTAATATTACGCCTTACTATGCATCTTTAATGAATCCAGATGATCCTCGCTGCCCCGTCCGTATGCAGTCTGTTCCGGTTGGCCAAGAACTTCATAAAACAAAATACGATCTAGAAGATCCGCTAGATGAAGACGAAGATTCTCCAGTGCCAGGATTGACTCATCGCTATCCGGATCGCGTTTTGTTCTTAGTTACCAATCAATGCTCCATGTACTGCAGATACTGCACTCGAAGAAGGTTTTCAGGACAAATTGGAATGGGCGTTCCAAAAAAGCAGTTAGATGCTGCGATTGCTTATATCGCCAAAACACCTGAAGTACGAGATGTACTCATTTCAGGCGGTGATGGCTTGCTGATTAATGACAACATTTTAGAATATATTTTGAAAAATTTAAGAGCTATTCCCCACGTGGAAATTATTCGAATTGGCACCAGAGCACCCGTTGTGTTTCCACAGCGAATAACGGAAAATTTATGTGCCATTTTAAGAAAATATCATCCAGTGTGGTTAAATACTCACTTTAATACATCCATTGAAATTACGGAAGAGACAAAAAAAGCATGTGAAATGCTTGTCGATGCAGGCGTTCCAGTTGGCAATCAAGCGGTTATTTTAGCTGGGATTAATGACAGCGTAGCTATCATGAAAAAGCTTATGCACGATTTAGTAAAAATACGCGTTCGTCCTTACTATATTTATCAATGTGATTTATCAGAAGGAATTGGGCATTTCCGAGCACCTGTTTCCAAAGGGCTTGAAATTATGGAAGGGCTGCGAGGTCATACGTCTGGCTACGCTGTTCCAACGTTTGTTATTGATGCGCCAGGAGGTGGAGGAAAGATTGCCGTTCAACCAAACTATATTATTAGTCAAAGCGCAAGTAAAGTTGTTCTGCGAAACTTTGAAGGCGTGATTACGACGTATCCGGAGCCAGAAAGCTATGTGCCTGGGCGTGCAGATGATTATTTTCGAGCTGTTTATCCAGAATCGGATGCTAAAGATTCTTCCATCGGCATCTCGGGTCTTATGAATGATGCTCAATTCAACCTTGTACCGGAAGGGTTAGGGAGAGTAAAAAGACGTAAAACATATGAAAGTGACAGTGCTCACGAAAGCCTAAAAGACAAACGTGAAAAAAGAGATGAATTAAAAGATAAAAAGTTTAAAGCTCAATTGAAAAAAGACGGTAAAAGCGACGATGCTCCATCATCTTAAGGAGGTCCTGTAATATGACTGTTCAATGCGCATGGTGCGAAGAAGAAAAAGCGGTAGAAACAACCAATACCGCATACTGGGAATTGCCAGATGGAACGAGAAGTATCGAAATTACTCATATGCCATGTATCAGCTGTTCAGGTTGCGGGATGTCATATCAAGAAGAAGAGATCATAGAAGAAGTGGAAACACAGCTGCTTCTTGTCGATACAAAAAAACTTGATGAATCCATTCGGTATGATGAGCTATTAAAAGTGCCAAGATTATTAAAGCGCAACTACTTTAAATTCTAAAAATCCGCCCCTTATTTTGTAAGGGGCGGATTTTCTTATTGATAAGCCTTTGTTCCAGCAGTACGTAGGCTGTATGCGTGCTTTAAAGCTACTGTAACAGGACGAACAGTTGGAAGTTCGACTTCGTCTATTTTCGAAACGGGCAAAAGACCAACAGACGTGCTCGTAATAAAAACTTCATCAGCGTCTTTTAAAAAGGAAGGAGTCATATTTTGTTCTCGGATTTGAATGGCTTGTTCCTGCGCACATTCCAGTACGTTAGCGCGCGTAATACCGGATAGAATTTTTCTTGTGGCAGGAGTCGTGAACAAGACGTTGTCTTTTATCGCAAATACATTGCTGCTCGACCCTTCGGTTATGTATCCGTCTTTTACTAAAATAGCTTCTTTGCACCCTTTAGAAGCCGCAGCTTGTTTGGCCAGAAGGTTAGGAAGTAGGTTCAATGATTTGATATAGCAATTAGCCCATCGTTCGTCTTCCAATAGAAGAGTGGAGATGCCTTTTTCATAGGCTTCTTCAGGTGTTTGGCGAGGATGGCGTATTGTGAGTGCTAATTGTGCAGGTACATCAGGAAATAAATGATTTCGAGGAGCAATCCCGCGCGTAACTTGAATATAAATATCAGCGTCTTTTAACGTTGATTTTTCCATTCCTTGACGAATGATGTCCTTTAGTTCCTGTCTTGAAACTGGCAGTTCAATAAAGATTGCCTTTGCACTTCTTTCTAAGCGGTCTAAGTGACGTTCAATCGAAAACGGAACTCCTTTGTATACACGAATAAATTCATAAACACCGTCTCCAAACTGGTGACCGCGTTCATCAATTGGAATAACAGCCTCGTTAATATCTCTAAACTCTCCAGCATAATATGCTAATTCCATCTTGAAAAACTCCCTTCCTTTAGATATTAAAACGTTAACATAAAATTCAGCAAAATGAAATTATTTACTTGGTTTCTCTAAAGAAAATGAAAAAAGTCATACTCCTTTAGGAGTATGACTTTTATGAAAACGTACGTTTGAATGCTAATGAAAATTTCTGAATGGCTTTTTTAGGTGTAACAAACTGAACGATGAGCTTGGTACCGGTGATGAACCAATCGACAATACGGCTGCCAAGAAGCATCGTTACTAAAATGGACAGTGCGATTAAGACGATAATACCCCATGATGTTGGCTCTAGACTTTTTGAGAAGTCAGTTGTAAAGAACCATTTTAAAATGAAGCCGTGCAATAAATACACGTATAGTGATCGCTGTCCAATGCTTGTTAAAGCAAAACCGCGCGTTGGAATTAAAGCCATAAAGGCAAAAGATACAAGAAAAGCAATTCCATAGTGAGAAACGCGCATTAAAAATTCGGCCACATTGTCGTACGTGTTCGTTCCATACAGCATATCTGTGTAAGCCGTGTCGTCTAAGAAAGAATAGCTTCCAATTAATGTAACTAGTAATACGATGGATGCAATGATTCGATTTCGCGCTGTCAAAAGATTTGTAAAAGGCTCTTGTCGCTGTGACAAATAGTAGCCTAAAAGGAAAAACGGGAAGAAGACAAACATTCTGCTAATGCTTAGAATTTTATCAAATCCGTCAATATCAATGAAGCCCATTGCAAGTCCAAGCGAAATAGAGACAGTTAAGCTAATCCACATTGGGAATTTTGCAAAGAAAGGAAGCATTAATTTCCAAAAAATTAAGCTCAGTAGAAACCACATTGCCCATCTAGGAACCAAATATTGAAGCGTGTACGTTTCATCTGTATAAAGCACACTATAATAAAGAGTATAGATCGTTTGGAAAGCTAAGTAAGGAAGAGCCACCTTTGTAAATATTTTTTTGTAATATCCTTTTTTATGGAAATTTTTCGAGAAATAACCTGCTAGTAAAATAAAGACAGGCATATGGAAAATAAAGATAAAGTGATAAATGGACAGCATTCCGCTGCTATCTGTTCGGTACGGAGAAATCATGTGCCCAAATACAACTAAAAAAATTAATACGAATTTAGCATTATCAAAGTAAGCATTTCGAGTATTCATAGTATTATTTTTCCTCAACATATGCTGATGTAAACCTCCCACCAACAAGATTTATTTAAATGGCGATTATTGTTAGAATAACCTTTCACTACGGAATTAAAACATGAATTCTTCTTTTTTGCAATTACATAAAGGCTTGAGAAACCTGTCGAATCAACGCTTTTGTTATAAAAACGATGTGTTTTTGTTACAAATGTCTTTTTGAAAAAAGAAAAATATTGATATAACAATATTTATTCGTTACGCTAATAGTGAAATTTGTTTTGCAACTGTAACATGAATTTAATATTTTTTGTCCAGTAAAACACTCATATTGCAGTGTTCGACATCTACATATCACAGAAGAAAGTTGTAGATTTCTTGAAAAAATGATAGAAAAGATACACATACCGCTGGAGGGGGAGTACGATGAAATCCTTTTATCACTATATAATGAAATTCCGATCAAATAAAAAACATGATCGAATGGGAGAGTTTGCGCGAAGTGCTTATGATGATCACAGCTTCCCGAAATCTTCAACAGACTATGACGAACTGAGTTCTTATTTAGAGCTCAACGGACATTATTTATCAAGTATGACCGTATTTGATGAAGCATGGGAGCTTTATCAAAATAATGCGTGAGAAAATAAAAAGAGGCTAGAACAACAGTATTTTAGTTGAAGGAAGATCCGAACGATTCATCGTTCGGATCTTTTTATTTTCCTTAGCCTGTACAATAAGCAGAAAAAAATGATAGAGGGCAATAGATAATAAAGGCTTGGTTCTAAAGATGTTATACTTCCCCTTTTTTAGTTACTGCATATAATATTGTAACTTTTCAGTAGGTGTATGTTTACTAAGGAGGTGCGACGATGGCAGGGAAGAAAAAACCTAAATACGGAATTGGTGAAACAGTCGTTGTAACAATATACGGGACCGTTGGCACTATTACCGATATAAAAGTGATGGATGGGATTTTTGTATACGAAATCAACCATAGTGAAGGTCTTTTTTTAGAAGATACAATTGAACTTCTAGAAGAATATGAAGGTCAAATATTAGTACAGGAAAGAGTAGAGCTTGAATATAAATTTTTCTTCGGCGATATCGTCCAGGTTTTTAATTATGGAAAAGAGTTATTTAAAATCATTGGTATTCGAACAGAAATATGGCGTTATAAAGAGGATTCATGGGAAGATATTGTCTATGAATTGTCACGTGTAACAGATGGAGAATGGCTTGAGGCTAGTGAAGAAGAACTCATTCTCGTAACTCCTCATGAGGAAACAGAAAATTACGCTCAAAGTGTTGATATGTTGTATTTAGGTAAAGAAATTAAAAAGACGGAGTTGCTACCAAAGATGAAAAAACAAAACGGTTCTGAAAAAGAAGAAGTGAGGTTAACTAAAGAAAAGCATGAGATTATAAACGGTCTTTTAGATGTATCGAATAATCGAACCTATATATAATAAAAAGAGATACACCATTTACCAGGTGTATCTTCGTTAAACTTTAGGGTATAATGTAATCATAAAGTCATCCGGTCCCTTGGACGAATAAGACCGGTAGTAATCAGCTTTTTCTAATATGGACTTCAGCAGGCGATTCTTTTTCGAGATATCGTCTGTTTTTTTGTATGCATCAATCACACGCTCTACTTTTGGCATGTATTGATCTTCGTGTGACGAGCGTTTCTTTTCTCTTTCGATGTCTTGCTCGAGCGATTGGATATCTTGCTCAATTCCTTTGATGCGATCAGATAACAACTGTTGACGTTCCATGAACATTTCAATGGTATATACACCACGTTCTAAAAGGTCATGAATGTTTTCGCGTTGTTTATCTACTTCACCACGTTCATCTTGTTTTTGTTTCAATGCTTTTTCTTTTAATGGAAGAAGGGAGTTTTCTTTTTTCTTTTTCTTTTGCATCTTATCTTTTGCTTGGAACTCCTGTAGCATTTCTTCTAGCGCTTGAATCACAGCTGCTTCTACCCGTTTATAAGAAGCTCCTTTATTTTTCTTTAGTCTTCTACACTCATCGTTGGAACAAATAAGGGTAGCTGACTCAACTGCAGCATTCTTCGGCTGATATGCGTTCTTCTGTCGCCACATCGTTTTCCCGCAGCATTCACATTTTAATATGCCGGCAAAGGCGTTTCGCATAACTTTCTCATCGTTGACATGTGATGTATACGAGCGATTCTGTAAAAGCTTCTGGACCTCATCAAATACCTTTGGATCTATAATAGGAGGAAACGCGTTTTTATGAACAATCCATGACTCAGGCGGGAGGGTTTTGCGTGTATATTTCCCGTTACGCTTGATATGCTTAAACTTACCCCATACCAAATCACCTTTGTATACTTCATTGACCAGGATGTTACGTACCGATACAGCACTCCACGTTCCTTTTCCTGAAGCTGGAACAATCTCTAATAGGTT
This sequence comes from Priestia sp. FSL R5-0597, assembly GCF_038006305.1. Lineage (NCBI taxonomy): Bacteria > Bacillati > Bacillota > Bacilli > Caryophanales > Bacillaceae > Priestia > Priestia sp. FSL R5-0597. The sequence continues at coordinate 3,835,027 of NZ_JBBOUZ010000001.1, read as the reverse complement.
TAGTTCCTCTGCGATCCTACGTCTTCCTAAACCACTTCTAGCGAGTTCAAATATCTTTTCCACTACCCACGATGTCTCAGGGTCAGGGGAGAGCTTCAGTTTTTCATCCCGTATGTATCCGTATGGAGGGCGATTGCCGATGTGTTTTCCTTCTTTGACTGAATCCACACGGCCATTGTACAGACGTTTGTTGATGATTTTAAACTCTTGCCTTGCAATCAGTGACTTAATCCCAAATATCAATTCCCATGATTCATCTTCAGGATCATAGACATCAGAAGGGGTAATGATTAAAGTGGATGTATAACGGAATGCACGGTCAATCAATCCCTGGTCCAACATATCCCCACGGCCAAGACGATCTAAGTCAATCACCATCACCGCATCAATATCACCTTTTTCTACCGAACGCAGCACTTCCTGCATCATCGGACGCTCAGAAATACTTTCCCCGGATACCACTTCTTCAAAAATCTTCACAATGTTGTGATGTTCTTGTTTTGCTACAGCTAACAGACGCTTACGGTGACGATCTAACGTATCGTAGTCTCTGCCTTCCTCAGTTGCTTTCTTCTCTTCTTCGATGTCACTACGGCTTTTACGTAGATAAATATAGACATCTAAATGTGAAGGTTTCATGTGATCACCTCTATCTATCTATTAAACATCAAATAAAAAAAGCCCTCAAGTGGGACTTTTTTCTTTTTAGAGCTATTTGCCTTTTGTTTCCTTTGTCCCTTTTAAAATAACACCGTTTTCTAGCTTAATTGCCACCCCTTTATCCATTTCCTCACTATAGACAATGTTTACCACACAATCAGCCCCTGACGTTTTTTATAAAAGAAGAACATGAGTTCCTTTTATTTAATACCCATTATACACATAAATAGTCCATATTTTCCCTATTTTCAATAAATTCGGTTAATTGTCTTATTTGTTTACATCGCAATGAACCTCACCTAAAAGGGTGGGGGGTATATTGAATCTATTGTACCATTTTAAGGATAAATATGACAAATAAAAAAGAGGTTAAAAAACCTCTCCCTCTTGTTCTTCTATATATCGATCAGAAGCACTTCTGATTATTAGGTCGCCCACACAGATTGTTTCTCCCTTTGGTAAATCATCACTATATACGATATTTTTAATTTCCAAGCTTTCCACTACATTCATCCGCCCAACTCCTTTTATTTCACGAACACTCGTTCCTAAGTCTTAACTACTATTATATAACGAATCGTCTAATTTTTCTATCAAAAGGTAGCGTTTGGAAGTGTGTGAATTTTCTACATTATACTACAAAATTCTACAAATCTATGCCGAATTATTAAAAGTTATATTCTTATTTATCCTCATTTTATCTTTATACATATCCTCAATTAATCCTCAATTATCCCTCAATTATCCTTATACTTTCTTAAATTGTTCTATTATTTTTATATATTCTTTTATTTTTTCAGGAGTTATTTCTTGTTCTTCCATATCTTTAGCGAAAGTTATCCACTCAACACCTATATCTCTTAGTTCTTTAGGTACAGGCTGACTCTCTCCGAATAAGTCTTTTATCTCAATATCATAGATGTTACATATATCTTTTAGGAGTTTCATCGACGGTATGTACCCTTTTTCTATCTTACTAATATACGTATAATTTATTCCTAATTCTTCTCCCACTTGTCTCATGCTTAAATTCTTTTCGTTCCTAAGTTCTTTTAATTTGTTTCCTATTTCGGGATCAATATAGACATCATTGTTCTTATTCATACTTTCCCCTCTCATATCCAAAAAAGTTATTAATAATCACTTCCATATCTGTGTGGAAAAGTGGAAGTGGTATCAAATGTTATTATACTTCAAATTGTTGAATATTCCTCAGAATAAATAATTAAAAAAGGTAAAATAATGTATTTTTGTTAAAAAACTATTCATTATATCGGCTATTCAGAAAAAAACTTAAAATTTTTTTAAAAAAGGTTGAATTATATTCTACACCTGTGGTATTCTAAATTTAACGAAACGGTTGAATATATTTCAACAGGTTACGGAAGCTAAAATGAACACTTAAACCGAGCGGAGTAGGCGATGATATGAGCCACACCATAATACATGAACGGTTACGCCACGACGTTTAAATGTTGATCTTAGCTTTCGTACCACAGAAAGGCGGTGAAAACATGAGCAGCAAGATTACAGAACTTCGTGAGCAACGCGGCTGGTCACAAGCTGAGTTAGCACAACGTTTAAAAGTAACTCGTTCACACATTAATAAGATTGAAAAAGGTAAGGCGAACGCAAGCATTCCTTTATTAGAACGAATTGCTAAAGAATTCGGTGTATCCATTAAAGATTTTTTTTAACCTGATGTTGAATATATTTCAATGAATATCATTCAACAAATTGACTTTTTTACTCATAATTGAAAATCACTTTCAGTTACTTGATTGTATCAAATAATGACTGAATTTGAAAAGAGTCAAATTGCTTCCAAATGGTCAGAAAAACGGTTTGAAAAGTAGTTGACACAAAATGAAGGAGGTTGCCCCTTATGATAACGCGCATAGCCTTAAACAAGGAGGCGGTTGAAATGAGTAAACCATCTAAGACATACCAATACGGCAATACAAAAGTGAAGATTGTTTCACCGTTAGTCAACATGACGCCACAAGAACAATATGAGTGGTTTGAAAGTGAATGGGAAAAAGGCAATCCGGTGTTACGTGACATTGTAGACGCTGCTGTTGATTGCTTAACAAATGATGAAGAGGTGAGTTAAATGGAAAATCAATTTATTAATGAAATCGAAAAAGTGAAACACCTGATCAAACGTTCTGAACAACGTATCAACGAGTTAAAAGACGGTGATTACTTCGCCCTTACATTCTTATTAGCTGAACAGGTTCACTTAAACGGCTTAAAGGATAAGTTAAACACCTTAGAAGATTTGTTCTTTCAATTATGGGTGGATGACACGCAAAGTTATTTAGATGAATTACATGCGAAAGGAGTTATCTAAATGGGTATCATTACAAATTACCTTTGGGATAAGTGGGATGAAGAGGGTGTGGTTCCGGCAAGGCATATCATCGAAGAGGATTTACAAGACCTCATAAGCCACGATCAAGCATTAAGTATACCAGCAGTTGTTTCAGGCTTTATGCAACGTATTATACCAGCGGAAGGGGTGATTCATTACAATGCATCCTCTGAAGAAGCTGAAGAGTGAGTTGAAATCAAAGCAAGATAACATCACTCATATGGAAGAAAAGATTCAGTTCTACCGCGAACACATGCCAAAGGTGGCAAAAGAAATTGAGGAAATCGAAGAAGTGATTGCGGTTCTTGAAAAGCATTACGCAGAAAAGAAATAGACTCCCTAGCTGCTGGAACAGCCGGAGAGTCGTTTGGAAAATATATTAGAAATTAATCTTACCATAGGAAGGAAGAAAAATACATGACGATTTATTGGTTGGACGGAAAACCTCATATTTCAACAGGCAACGGATACAGAGAGGTACTACCTACAGAATTAGCTGAACTTGATGCAGCAAACGAAATTACAGGGAGCGTGAATGTAGATCATGACTGAAACTAACTACTATACACAATTAGCAAAAATAGATGTCGGTGAACACATTGAGAAAAAAGGAAAGTTTTCGTATCTCTCTTGGGCTTATGCGGTTGATGTTCTTAGAAAGCACGATCCTACAGCAACATGGGAAACAATCAGATTTGACGGTATGCCTTACATGAAAACAGAGTGCGGTTACTTTGTAGAAGTAGCTGTCACAGTACAAGGGATTACATTAAGTCAGATTCATCCGGTGCTTAATCATCAAAACAAACCAATCGAAAAGCCAAATGCCTTTGATATCAACACAGCGATTCAACGTTGCTTAGTAAAAGCAATCGCATTACATGGTTTAGGACTGTATATATACGCTGGTGAGGACTTGCCTTCTGACACACACGCTACACCTATTACTGCTCAACAGGTCGGAGAATTAAAAACGGCAGCATTAGAGTTTGCTCAGTTGCGAGGTCGTACAGATAAAGAAGTGTACAAAGCGTTAAACATTGAAGACATCACTAAATTGAGCGAAACGGATTTTAAAAAGCATTTAGCTTCATTGAAAACGTGGATTGATAAAGCTAAAGAAGAACAGGAGCAACAACATGAAAGCGCGTGAACGTGAAGCACTCCTAAAAGAGCTACAGCGCACGATTGATTGGTACAAAGGCATTAAACACGAAAAACCACGCAAGGACAAATAAACAAGGGGAGCCGCGGCTCTCCTACATACTTCAAAGTCAGTCAGGTAAATCAAAAACAGGGGGATTTACTGATGGAAATTACCATGAAACGCCATAATCGCGCAGAGTTAGAAAGAGCCATTGAAGACAATATCAAACGCGGGTTTACCGTGGTAGGTCAGATCCACGAAATCACACGGGGCTATCGCAACTTCAAATATGACAACTACCGTAAGAAATACGATGAATTCTCACATACCGATGATAACACCTTATACTGCGTCAAAATGAGAGGGGAGAAACGCTGATGGGTGCAGCAATGGCAGTTTTGATCATGTTAACACTGGCATTTGTGATAGTTGGCGGTTATACAGCTTATGAGTATGTCATGAACTTCTATAAAAAGGAGTTAGGGGAATGAGTGATAAGTTGCAGCAAGCAGTTGATGGTTATAAATGGCTAAGCGAAAGTAACACAACAGTTCTTTGCTACCTAGAAGCAGTCGAAAACGGTACGTGTCATGAATCCATTATGAAGTTGGTTCCAGTCAATGAGTGAGGGACAAATGATTTGTTGCTACGTTGCTATTATTGCAGTTCTTATCGTGTCTTGTATCTTAGTTGCACGTGATTAAGACTGAACATTCAAATAAAGGGAGAGAAGAGAAATGAATTATGACAAAATAGATCGTTTAATTGCTGTTCATGTAATGGGTTGGGAGATTAAGGCTGTTGATTTCAAGCAAGATGGTTCTTTCTACGAAGCTTATTTTGATGAAAAAGGTAATCGTTTGGGACTTGTAGGCGCTTACGAATTTAACCCATCTGAATATATTCAAGACGCTTGGATTATCTTAGATAAGTTTACCTCTTTTAAAATTCAAGATACGTTCACAGGCAACATACATGCTTCTCTGTTCAATGGAGAATGGCATAAAGCTCAGTCATCAACAACACCTTTGGCTATATGTAAAGCAGCTCTAAAAGCTAAAGGCATTCAAATATAAAGTGTTCCGGTATTTCTGTAACATATGTCAGTTTGAATTGTGGTCGTGTCAGATAGAAGTTAAACTCTCATGCTCTTGCGGTTGTTACGTGGAGCGTGAAGAGATTCAAGAATAAAAAGGAGAGAAGAGAAATGCCGTTTCGGGTTTATTGGAAAGAAGATAAAAGGTCTACTTACATGGTTTACGCAGTTGGAGAAAGTAATGAAGGAAAAGTTCAGTTCTTAGTCTATACCTTGAGTGGTTGGGATTGGGTTCCGGCAGAAGAATATACACCAGTTAAATAAAAAGAAGGAGTGGGGAAAATGAGAGTTGGTTATATGAAAGGCGATTTAATCAAATATCATTTAATGGGGTACGAGGGCAAAGTTCATTGTGTATTTAATGAAGAAAACGAAGTCAACAGCTATATGAGTGTAGAGGTATCAGCAAGCGAAGAACCAACCATTGCAGTAGGTTCTATCCAGTACATCAGCTATAAAAATTACAAGCATATCGAAATGCTACCAAATGAAGAAATGGTGCTGTATTTCAAGGATAAAACAGATGTGGACAACCTATTCACCTTCTTGCAAGAAAACGTGAAAGAGAACGCACGTAAACACTGGATTGATGAAGCATTAGCTAACGGTGATAAAGAACGGTTCATGCGTTTGACGAAGGAGGGAGAGTGATGACAGACCAACATTTTAAAGAGTATGTACACACTATATCCAAAACACTGAACATGAGCTTAACTGACTTAGCAAAACGGCTGAGACTCCAAGAAAAACGCTTATATAAATACAACATGCCTATCAGACATAAAAGAGATATTTGCAGGCGTTTACACGGCATGGTGATTAGGAGGGTGAAACGTGAAGTGTCCTGAATGCGGTCTAGTCAATGAATCTCATGTATACGATACACGTTCCAAAGGTAAGACAATCGAACGCAAACGCGAATGTGATAGCTGCCATTTTCGCTTTAAAACATATGAAGTCACAGAAGATCAGTATGAGACATCTCGTAATTGTAAGAAGTATATCCCTTGGTCAGAAGGTGAACGTGTCACATTGGTGACTCTATACGACAAAGGTCATAAGAAAGAAATGATTGGTGCTTTATTAGGAAGAAGTCGTATGAGCGTTTCGAGAGAATTGGACAAACTTACGTCCAGTGGTGACTATTTCAGTATTTTAGAAATGACAAAGGAGAATCATTCATGTTCATGAGAGTAGTTTCACAAGAAGAAGAACCTGTTATCAGTAAAGAAGCTTACCTCATGTATAAGAACATGGGCTTAGATGACTACGAAACAGCACGAGCTATGGGTTTACCTCATAAACGGTTGCAACGTGTCTACAAGCGTGAATGGGGCTTAAATAAAGTAGGTCGGAAACCTGTAGTCTTGTCGGATTCAGAAGTTAGTCGTTTAAGACGTAAGTACATCGAAATGAAAAAGAAAAGTTGGGATGATGAACGAATTGCCAAACATATGAATATGAGTCGTCCCGCACTTTCAAGATTCAAGAAGAAGTATCTACCTGGATATGTAAAAGAGAGGAAGGTCATAGAAAAATGAAAAAGCTGATAAACGGAAAAGAAATGGATGTGACAGAAGCGGTTTTAACTAACGTTGGTTTAATTCATTCGATTTGCAAGCCATTTACAGCAAGAGCAAAACGTCTAGGGTATGAATACGATGATCTTTACCATGTTGGTGTTGTTGGAGCGATAAAAGCATTTAATCGTTTTGATACAGATTCATTCGATGTAAAGTTTGCTACCTTTGCGGTTCCTGTCATTAACAGTGTGATCCAAAAAGAATTATCAAACATCAATCTAGGCGCTAAATTTTCCGCAGACGTTAAGTATTTAGCCTATCGGTTCAAAGTCAGTAAAGAAGAAGAATTTAGTGTTGACAGCATTCAGAGGACATTAGGCATTACGCGTTACAAAGCGCATAGTATCTTTGAGTTCATTTTAAACAGTCAACCCGATTCTCTTAGCAAAGTTGTTTTTCAAGATGAAGAGGAAGGATCTATCACGTTAGAACAGCAGATAGGTTACGTGGTCGATTTTTCCGGCATCCATATAGAAGAACATCTAAGCGTCTTAAACGATAAAGAGAGACGGATTGTACAAGCTATGCTGGATGATAAAAGACAGCGTGAAATCGGCCATGAATTAGGCGTAACCCAAGCGCATGTGTCACGAATGATCAAAAAGATACAGAACAAAATCAAAAGAAATATGGAATTAGCAGCCGTATAAGAGAGGATGAAACCAAATTGAATTGCGCCCGCACCTTAAAAGAAGAAATCGCTTGTCTACGAAAAGAAATCAAACAATTAAATGATACCCTGTCACAGAAAAAGTGCGGAGGGAAACCCAAGCAGAAAACGATTAGGGAACGACTGAGTTCGAGGATGTATTGAGGGGGGAGAAACATGAAAACATTTAAAACGATATTAATGAGTGTAACCCTCGCTATTTTAGCGTTGGCATGGGCATATCACATCATATTTCAACCGCCGTATTTCAGTACTGTATTAAAGGTTTCAGCTCTAATTATTGGCGTTGGTTTAATGGTTTTCGGATCATGGTTTGTAGCTTTGATAATCCGTGATGGTGATAAAACAGATTTAGGTCCTATACCAGCATTAGCTTTAATGTTTGGAGCTGGAATAGTCGTAGTATTTACGAAAATTATTTTCTTTTAAATAGAGAGCGGTGTTACTCGCTCTCCCCACTGCTATCTTGTTCTTTCGGCACTTCAACTAATGTAAAAAAATCACCAGGTTGGATATCAAGAACAACACATATGGCTGCTATCGTATCATAGTGAATTTGATTGTTGTCATTTTTATAAAGTCGGTCGAGTGTCCTTCTTGCAATTTTGTGGCCCTTCAACTCCATCAATTCTTGCAACTTGGACACACTTCTGATTTCTTTCTCAGCCATTATGATCGCTAGTCGATTTTTAACAATAGCATTTTCCATAGAGGTTTGTCCTCCTCTCGTTTATATTATGTCTGTTTCCTAACCATTATAACCGAGAAGTATAAGAAATAGTAAGATGTTAATAAAAATTACTAAAATGTTCTAATAATTTCGTTGCATTTTTTACTAACATGTTGTAACATAATACTAACAAGTTAACCGGAGGTGAAAAACATGAACGCTAAAATCAAAAACAGATTACCCGAAATTATGGGGCAAAAGAGAGTAAAGTCAATTTTATTCTTGAGCAGCGAATTGGATGTTCCGTATTCAACACTTCGTAATTTTTACAACGAACGTCATGAGATCATCAACGCTGAGTTAATCAAGAAAATCTGCTTGTACTTTGATATTGAAATCGGAGAGCTTTTCTATTTGGAAGTTGATGGACAAGTTTCTTAAAAGGAGCTGGGGAAATGCACAGTAAAGATAAGGTTTACCATATCATTTCAATTTTTCAAAACCAAAACGGATCATACAACGTTTATGGTCAAGGTATTAACATCTACACACAACAAATGGAGGTTGATTGGTTAACAAGTCATGGTGTTTTAGAATACGCAAGAAACTTTGCTAATTCAATGGCTGCTTCTTACGATTGCATCTTAGTTGAAACGTTAAAAGATTCACGTCAAAGTGCAACAGATGTAAATGAAGGTATTGGAATAGCGAGGGGGACGAGTTAAATGGACTCAATTCAGAAAATTTTCAATTATGGAGAAACGACAGTTCGTACAATTGTTAAAAATAATGAACCTTGGTTTGTGGCTAAAGATGTTTGTGAAGTATTAGAAATCACTAAGTATCGTGATGCTGTATCTCGACTTGATGAAGATGAAAGGGAGTCGGTATTAATGGACACCCTTGGTGGCGAACAGAAAATGACCGCAATTAATGAATCGGGTCTTTACTCCTTGATTCTAACAAGTCGCAAACCACAAGCTAAACAATTCAAACGGTGGGTAACACATGAAGTCATCCCTAGCATCAGAAAACATGGTGCTTATATGACGGAAGCAGCATTGGAACAAGCAGTTGCGAATCCTGACTTTATCATTGGACTTCTAACCAACTTAAAAGAAGAAAAGGAAAAGAACAAGCAGCTAAGTACAACAGTACAAAAACAAAAGCCTTTAGTTGATTTCGCTGAAATGTGCATGAGATCCGAAACAGATTTACTTGTTAGAGAATTATCCAAGCTATGCAAGAACAAAGGTTTAAATATTGGAGAAAAGCGGTTGTTTCAAAAGCTGCGTGATTGGGGCCTTATCTTTAAAAACAAAAATGAACCGATGCAAAGGTACATCGATAACGGTTTGTTCTCTGTCAGTCAAGGTGTAAGGGAGTCGCACAAAGGTACATTCACTTATCTGACAATGCGTATCACACCTAAAGGTCAAGCTTATATTGTGAATCGATTGATTAAAGAAGTTGAATCTCAAAAAGCAGTTTAAAGGGGGAGCTAATATGTACGCTATCAAAAATAAGAAATCTCAGTTATTCGCTAAACACACTGGTGAAACAAACGGATACGGTCAATACGTTGAGTATCCTTGGGAATTAGTTTCTGACATCAATCAAGCGCAACAGTACACAACTTTCATTCATGCTAACGAAATTGCATTTTGGCACTTAGATCATTATGAAGAGTGGTTAATCGTCAATGTGGAAACTGGTGAAGAAACACCTATGCAAAAAGGTAAGTACATTCCAGTTTAAGGAGCTGATCGCATGGAATTCAAAGATGTTGTCATCGATACAGAAGAAATTGCGAATTACCTCTATACCCACTTAGCGAAACGGGGCTATGCACCAGGACAAGAAGAGGTCGAAGAGTTAGCGGATATCTTTTTCGATTATCTGATTGATAAAGAAGTGATTGAAGATGATGAGGAGGAGTATTAAATGAACTTTACAAAAGGTGAAATGATGATTATTACAGGTATGACCGCATTGGTGGAAGAGGATGGTATGCATCCACGCGAAGTAATTGAAAAGATGCGTAAGCTTGAAAACAAAGTGTACTTCGCTCTAATGGAGATTTACGAAGAAACGAAAGCAAAGTAAGTAACCCCATGTTGGCGCATGGAGTCGAAACATTTAGAAAATATTTGTACAGATATTATATCACACGGAACGGAGTGTTTTAAATGACAACTTTTAGAGTCGTGAAGGATAAAGATAATCCTTACGTCATGATGAATAAACATTTTATATACGATGATCAACTTAGCTTTAAAGCTAAAGGGATCTTATCTTATATCTTCAGTCGTCCTGATGATTGGCAGATATACGAAACTGAAATCGTGAAACATGCCAAGGATAAAAAAGATGCTGTTAAAACAGGCATTAAAGAATTACTGGAAACTGGCTATATTTCAAGAACGATGAAACGTGCTGAAAAAGGGAAGTTTGGCGGTTATGAATACGAGGTGTACGAAATACCTCACCGTAACGGATTTACCGCAACGGAAAACCCGACAACGGATAATCCGACAACGGGAAATCCGCAACTACTAAATAATGAAAGTACTAATAATGATTCAACTAATAATTCTACTACTACTACCGAAAACGCCTTTAGCTTTTATGAACAGAATTTCAGTCAAATAAACGGACACCTTAGTCAAGATATAGGAGCTTGGTTAGATGATTTTAATGGACAAGATGAAATCCTTATTGAAGCCATGAAAATTGCTATTGATCGCAATAAAAGAAGTTGGGGCTACACTAAAGGCGTTTTAAAAGATTGGCATGATAAAGGTGCTAAAAGCTTAAAAGATGCTCTAGCCTTACAGAACGAACACAAACCAAAAGTAAATATCGGTACTCACAACAAACAGAATGGAGGGTATCCAAATGAACGCACTCAACAAAACAGTGGAAACACTGATACAAGCGAGTACGACAACCTCTCACTCTGAACCGCATGTTTGTAAACATTGTGGCGAAGAAGTACCACCGATTGAAGTAGAGGTGTTAGGACGTAAACGAATGGTGCAGCCTGTATGTGAATGTGAAGCGAAAGAGCAGGATAAATTCAAGGAAGAAGCTGAGAAGTACCAGCTACGGAAAGATGTTGAAAAACTGTTCTCCATTCATAACTTGGGTGAGCGGTTTAAAGAATCATCATTTGAAACGTTTATACCAAGACCTGGTGCTGAACAAGCTTATAAATTTGCGAAGATGTATGTAAATGATTTCGATTCTTGGGAAGAAGAATCTTTAATCTTTTGGGGAGTACCCGGAAATGGAAAAACCCATCTAGTGGCTGCGGTGGCCAATGAACTAGATAGGCAAGGGAAGATTGTTGTATTCATTAGTATGCCCGATTTGTTGGAAAAAATAAAAGGGACTTTCAATAAAGATAGTTCTGAATCAGAAGAACAAATTATGAGGGCTTTACACGCTTGTGACTTACTCATTATTGATGATATAGGAGCGGAAAGAGTAACAGAATGGGTGGAAGAAGTTATCTTTCGGATTGTTGATGGACGTTATAGAAAGAAAAAACCAATTGCTGCTACATCAAACCTGAAACCTAAATTATTAGCGGATAAAATCGGTGAACGTTCGTATGATCGGTTAACTGAAATGAGTCAAACTGTTGAGAATAAAGCAACGAGTTACCGCAGAGAGAAAGCGAAACAGCGTATGAAACGGTTTGTTGAATAGGAGGATGAATAAATGACAGTTCAAGAAATCAAAGAAAGTATAGCTACTTTGGAATTGTGTAAAGAAGCCTTAGAACGTCAAGGAGATCACATGGGCGCTGCTTCAACTTCATTGACGATTATCGGATATAAGAACTTGCTTAGAAAAGTGGAAGGTAAAGACAATGTGTAACACTTGCAACGGGACAGGGAGAGTCACCAGCTCCCCCTACCCTGGATTAACCACATTTGAAAGATGTACATGTCTAAAAGATATGACAGGCTACCCGACATTAGAACAACAATTACAGGTATTGGATCAAAAAATAGAAGATTTCGAAAAGGGGATGTCTTATGGCGAAAGTTTGGACGGATGAAGAAAATGAATTTCTCGAACAACATGCCGGAAAGATGACCATACCAACCTTAGCGAAACGGATATCGGAAGAGTTCGGGAATCATCGTACAGCTTCGGGGGTTCAGGCACGATTAAAACGATTAGGTATTACGAATATGCTGCAAGAAACAGGGCGAATGACTATGAATGAGCTAGGTACTCTTATCGGCGCGGATCATAAAGCAATAAGACGCTGGATTGAAAATGGATGGTTAGCCTATGTGAAACGAAAAGTGGTTTTTAAACGGCAATATTACCTCATTAAAGCTGATAACTTTTGGGAGTTCGCAGAGAAACACAAAGATCAAGTGAACTTCCTACGTATTGAACCAAACAGTATTGCACCTGAACCTGAGTGGGTGGAAGCAGAACGCAAAAAGGAATACTACGATACACCAAAAAGACAAAGTAAATTGTGGGATAAAGAACAAGACGAACTGTTAATCTCCATGAAGAAAGCAGGATATTCCATAAAAGAAATAAGCGAACGATTAAAGCGAACCGTTTCTAGTGTGCATTCTCGAAAAAAGATGTTAACGGATAAAGGGCTTATCCCACCTGACCAAATCAAGTTGTGCTGGACAGAGAAAGAAGTTGAACTGCTCTATGAGTACGAACAAAAAGGTTACACCACTAAGCGGATTGCTTACGAACTAGGGAGAGAAGAACACCATATACGCCGAAAACGCTATGACTTGAGAAAAGCTGGCAAGTATAAAGGTGCTATGAAAAAGATGGAACGCGGCAAAGTATCATAACAGGTTAACCAATAACACGGTGCATCAGACATACATACGTAGACATACACCTTTGCACCAGGGGGAGGAAACGGAGAATGGGGAGTTTAGGGGAGTTAGAGTTAAATCAGATTTATCAAAGGGATTGCTTGCTAGGAATGGAGAAGATACCTGACTGCAGCATCGATATGATTTTGTGCGACTTACCTTATGGGACAACGCGTAATAAATGGGATTCGATTATTCCTTTAGATGAGTTGTGGAAGCAATATAACCGGATCATTAAAGAGAATGGAGCGATTATTCTTACTGCACAAACACCATTTGATAAAGTGCTTGGCATGAGCAACTTAAAAATGTTGCGTTATGAATGGATTTGGGAAAAAACATCAGCTTCTGGTCATTTAAACGCAAAGAAAATGCCGATGAAAGCGCATGAAAACATATTGGTGTTTTATAAAAAACTACCAATATATAACCCTATAAAAACAACAGGGCATGTTAGGAAAGTAAGTAAAGCCGAACACAAAGTAAATTGTGTTAAATCATCTAATTATAACGATTACGGATTAAGCACTTACGACAGTACAGAGAGATATCCGAGAAGTGTTCAAGTTTTTCCGACAGATAAACAAAAAGAAGCGTTGCACCCAACACAAAAACCTATTGCTCTCTTTGAATATCTGATTAAGACATACACAAACGAAGGTGATGTCATCTTAGATAACTGTATCGGAAGTGGAACAACCGCCGTTGCTGCAGTAAATACAAATCGGAAATGGATAGGATTCGAAATAGAACCTGAATACGTGAGGTTAGCAAATGAACGTATTAAGAAAACATTAGGGGGAGTAATGATATGAAACCAGTACAAACACAAGAAGTGCAAGAGTTACTTTGTGAATTAGCTAAAGCAACACCTTTTCGCCAAGATTTAATAGAAGCAGCTGTAGATATGATTGGACGTTTGGAAGTGGAGAAAGCTGAAAAGAAACAGGCTGTTTATTTCGCTGTATTAGACGAAATGAGTCAGGCGAATGTAAATGTATCAGAATACGAGAGTGATAGCCTCAGAGAAGAAAATGAAGCGCTACGCACGGTGTTAAAAACAATACTTTAATCGGGGAGCTGATCGGATGGATATTCAACACTTATGCTTCTGTACTAATTGCGGATTACCCAATGTACTCACTCAATACGTACTGAATCACTATTTCATCCAGCACAACATCAGTCAGTTTTATTGCAGTAATTGCACGTATCACAATCAAGTGTCCAAAGCGGTCATGGACTATATAAGGGAGATGTAGGGGATGGAGGACATTCAAAAGGCGGTTGAACGTTTGGTTCATGATTTGGAATACGATGTCGAGTATGCAGATATAAGCGGGTACGCAAAAGATTTGAGATTGCTAATGAGAGAGAATAAAAGGTTGCGAGAAGAACTTGAAGTATCCGCGCCTAAAGTACTGAAAGAGAAAAACGGAAAGGTGACAAAGATTGAATTCAAAGGCATCCACTTCACACGTATTGATGGCTATTCCTATAGCGCTCAAGGAAAGAGAGGGTGATCGCATGTTAAATGAATTCCGGCCCTATTCCAAAGAAACGCAGCTAAAAGGTCATCAAAAAGAGAAGCGTAAGCCTAAACCGAAAGAAAAGCGTCCAAAGAAGCAGAAAAACCCGCATTTATATAGAGGTCGTCTCATTCCTGAACGAAAAGAGCGCACCAAAATCACGCCTGATAACTACAACAAGATGATTGAAATGTTTGGATCTTGGTGTCAAGAGTGCGGATATACACCAATACACGCCCATCATCTCGTGTTCAGGTCAAGCATTGGCACAGGAAACTGGCGCAATCTTTGTCCACTTTGCACCAAATGTCATGATCGAGCGCATAAGGATGCTGAATTCGCTGAAATGCTCAGAGAGAAACGGGCTGCAGTATATGGTCCACACTTTGGACAGGATAAATGGTCACTCTTTAAATTAGGGCTGATAAACAATACGACAGATGAATCATATGAGCAATTCATGAGAGAACAAGAAACCAAACTAAACGAGAATGGGGATATGAAACTATGAAAAATTTTGAATGTCAATGTGGTAAAACAAGCGAAAATGAAATCTTAATTCCTAAATCTGTTGTATTCATGGGTAATGGTAAGTGGCATTCTATGTACGCTGAAAAAGGTGAGTTGATTTGTCTTAGTTGTTTAGAAGAAGAAGCACAACACATAAAGGAGTGTTACTAATGACTGGATTTATGACAAAAACAATGTGGTTTGATTTCTCTAATAACAAAGTATATGAAGCTACCATGAATTTCCCTAGATTCAGTGAAATGATGAAGTTAGATAACCAAAATGACATTCAACTTCTAACTTGGAATCGAGTTGAAAGCTTATGACACTATTTGAGTTCATGGAACACATTAGCCATCTGAATCAAGCTTATGTACAAGCAGTTATCGAGATTATGAAGGGGTGATCACATGGTACGGCGTGTTATCGAAAAGAAATGGATATCCATAGACCGCGAACCACTCAGCATCATCACGATTTACGAAAACGGCGTAAGTAAACAAGACATCAAACAGGATTGGAACAAACGCAAATCCGGTGGAGTGATTGTGGGAGAGGGACAAGCTTTAACGTTCATTCAGAAATAAGCAAAACTAATCCATTTAAAACATTACTACAAAGTGCTTACGAACAGCAACCAAACATTTTTAGGAGGAAATAACTATGAACGTCATTATTCTTACAGGTAATTTAGTTAAACAGGAACTTCGATATAACAAAAGTGGTACACCAATCTGCAACGGAACAATCGCAGTAAGAAGAGATTACAAAAATCAGCAAGGTGAATACGAAACAGACTTCCACAACTATGTGGTGATCGGCAAGCTTGGTGAAATTATCGCCAATCATGTAAACAAGGGTGATAAGTTCGGTATCAAAGGTAAATTACAAAATCGTGTATGGGAGAAAGACAATGGCGAGAAAAAGTATTTCACTGAAGTATTAGTAGATGGGTTTGATTTCCCTTCTAAGCCCTCAAACGGTGGAGGTAATACAAATACATCAAACAGCAACAGAAACACGAATGTAAGCAATCCTCTGACGAATAACGATCCGTTTGCTAACCAAGGGGAAACAGTTCAATTTGATGACGAAAGTTTGCCTTTTTAGAAAATATTTCCAATAAAGTAAAGGGGATGAATAAATGAAATGGACTGAAGAAGAAATAACTATTGCGATATATAGGCTTATGAGAGAAATAGGCATCAAAAGAATGCCTACCAGTATGGAAATGCGAGAACATAAATTATCAGGGTTATCAAGGGCTATAGGTTTAAATGGTGGTACAGCGCATTGGGCCAAGAAAATGAATCTACCAGTAAAAGAGAAAAAAGTTCTGTGGTCCGATCAAAGAATAGAAGAAGAAGTTCGTAAGTGTATGAAGGTGCTGCAAATCCAAAGAATGCCGGTTGCTAGTGAATTGACAGGGATAGGGCGTAATGATTTACATTGCGCTTTATCAAAATCAAAACTCAAGTACAGTGGATGGGCGAAAAAGCTAGGTGTCAGTTTGAAGAGTAGTGAAACAACAAAAGGAAATGAGTATGAAGGTAAAGTTCTAAAACTCATCGAGGTTATGGGTCTTGATGCGAAAAGTATGAGTACTAAACACCCTTATGACTTACTTGTTAATGACTGCGTGAAAATCGATGTGAAAGTTGGTACAGCTCATCATCATTTCGGTGCAAGAGCGCACACATTTGCTCTCAATAAGAAATACGCAAGTTGCGATATCTATGTATGCGTGGCCTTGGACGAACAAGAAAAGACTGAGAGTTGTTTTATTATCCCTGCTAGAGACGTTCAAATAGTCACATTAAACATTGGTACGAACAGCAAATATAACAAATATAAAGATGGTTGGGAGCTAATTCCTAAATTAGTCAATCACTTCGATAAAGCGTTTGGTGTAAGTGGATGATCGACTATACAGGTGCATCTAAAAACCAATTACTAACCATCGCATTTGATGAGACTAACAGTTTAGAAGATAGATATGAAGCGGTGAAAGAATTAGAGTCACGCAAAATACAGAAACACTGGAAAGACTATATGATTTCCTCTCTTGTCCTCATGTGGGCGAGAGGGGCAAGTGTAGGAGAGATCGCCAAGGAATTACGGGTGAATCCTGGTCAGGTCGGTGAAAAAGCAAAACAGTTGCAGTTATGGAAAACACGATTAGTCCTTGAGAGAGGGTGAAGGGATGGAATTAGAGCTACAACCAATTACATTGAAAGAAGCTCAGGCATTTGTAAATGAACATCACAGACACAATGTTTCACCACAAGGACATAAGTTCAGTATTGGTCTAAGTGACGGAGAAAAAGTAGTTGGTGTGATAATGGTGGGCCGGCCAATAGCTAGACACAATGATGATGGTTGGACACTTGAAGTTACAAGAAACTGTGTGCTAGAGGGACATAAAAACGCTTGTTCAAAATTATACGCAGCTGCGTGGAGAGTAACAAGGAACTTAGGTTATAGCAGATTGATCACATACACGTTGAAAAGCGAACCAGGAACAACATTGAAGGCTGCAGGGTGGAAGGTTATTGGAGAAACAACCGCAAGACCTAAAGGGTGGAATACACCATCAAGGCCAAGGGTGAAAGCAGAACGTTATCCAACAGAACAAAAGACAATATGGGAAGTCAAATGAATATGGCAAGAGGGATGCTTTTCGGCGCTCTCTTCTCCATCCCGTTATGGATCAGTATTTTCGGATGGGCGAAGTTATTACAAAAACTAATTTAAAGGGGATGTCAATATGAATACAAACAATTTAGTAGCAGAGGTAACGGCAATCATTAGCAAGGAAGCGCCAATGAACTCAGGATATGAAGCACCAGTAACAATTGTAAAAGAAAAGGTGCTAACAGATAAAGAAATGCAAGAACAATTGAATGATGCATGGTATGTGAAACATAGAGGGATTGCGTACAATTTCGGTGCTGCTGGTATCAATGTAATTGGGGAGGAAGAATGATGGAAAATAGAGGGTACGAAGCATTATTACAAACCTACAACGCTTATTGGGAAACAGGTGTCATTGATGTTGACTTAGCTAACAGATTAGTTAATAAAATCCCTGTCTTAATTAAAGAAAACAAACAGTTGAAAGAAGAAATAGAAAGAGGTAATAAAGTGCAATTATCTTTAAATGATTACCAAACAATTTCAGGGCGTACAGCAAACAGACACGATTATGAATTAGCGAATTACGGGTTAGGTCTTACAGGAGAGTCAGGAGAGGTCGCGGATCTCATCAAAAAATCTATGTTTCATGGTCATAAAGTAGATAAAAGTGAAATCAAAAAAGAATTAGGGGATGTACTTTGGTACTTGGCTAATATTGCAACCTTAGCTGGTTTAACGCTAGAAGAGATTGCAACCGCAAATGTGGACAAGCTTATGAAACGTTATCCAAACGGATTTGATAAAGAAGCGTCGGTAAATCGAGTAGACATGAAGTAAATAAAAAGGATGCATCCTCAAACGGGGCTGCATCCCTCATAAGGAGAGAGAACATGAGTAAATACAAAAACAAGAAAATTGAAATAGATGGTCTTACATTTGATAGCCAAGCAGAAGCGAGATATTACACATACTTATCAGACCTCATGCAAAAAGGAATTGTAGCAGCAATTATTCCTCAACCTAGATACTTACTACAAGAATCATTCAGAAAGAACGGTATCCTGTTTAGAAAAATTGAATATGTAGCAGATTTCGCGGTTCAGTACGCAGATGGACACGGTGAAGTAGTGGACGTAAAGGGAATGGAAACAACAGATTTTAAGATTAAGAGAAAGTTATTCGAGAAAAAGTATCCAATGCCGTTGAAAGTGGTAAAGTACGTAAAGAAATTTGGCGGGTGGATAACGATAGAGGAATACAAGAAGTTCAAGAAGGAAGAAAAGAAGGTGTCTAAGTGACCGAAAGAGATTGGGTAGTAGAACACCTCAAAGAAATTACTAAATACCAAAAACAATTAGATCGTACACCTAAAGAAATGAAGGTGCAAAGAATTGAAATATTATCAAGAATGCTTGTATTCATCGGTAAGTTAGCTGCAACATTTTCAGAAGAATACAAAAATATCTATGCAGAACGCAAGTACACATACGCAGAAGCGGAAATAAAGGCAGAAAAGAATAAAAAGGCTTATGCAGAAATAGCAGTTCGAGATTTACGGAAGCAAGAAGCGAAAGCCTACGGTAATATGCAACGTTGGAAGAATGCATTTGAAAGTACGAAAGAAGAAATAAATGCCTTGAAATATAAAGTGAAGATTGATGTAGAAGACGGTTCGAGCCGTACACGATAAGGAGGAAGCAAAATGACTCAACAATTAACAGATTGGCAAGTAGAGGATTGGATTCGTGATTATGAATACTTCAAGCGAGAAATCAATCGTTTAAATAAAATCTTAAATAAAGTGGAAGTACCTAACCAAAAGCTAACAGCCACGTATGGTGATGAAGCGGGAATGCCAAAAGGAAGCAGCGGAAAGAGCATGGAAGAGTTAAGTGCATTGAGTCATGATGAAAAACGTCTGTATCGCTTTATAGAGATTACAGATTATCTTTGGAAGTGTCGAGATATTATTGAGGATGATAAAGAGTGGACAACCTACGATTGTATGTTACGAGGAATGACCTACAAAGAGATTGCTCAATACCTCAGATGTTCACGTGATAAGGTGCGAGATTACAAGGTAAATGTTATTCGCATAATCGGCAACAAAGTCACGCAAGACCAGTTCCTTACTCAGTTGAAAAACATAGCAAAAGTGGGCTAAAATGGAAGAGAGTAAGTGAGGTCGTTGAAATACACGACAACTTCACGGTGTCTTAATATTCGGAAAAATATTAGGACGGTGCTAAATTCTACATTCAGAATACTTTGGTTCGGTTTAACTTACTTTCTTTTTATCACAGGGAATAGAGTTTTTCTTTGAACTAACTAACAAACGTCTATCCAGCAGTTAGCGGAAGCTGTCGGGTAGGCGTTTTTATTTTGTGCCTAGCGCACCGCGCGACTGAGCGCTTTATATCATGAGGTGGCGGAATAGGTAGACGTTAATCAGGTATAGGAGATCCGTCTCGGTGAGACCGCGTAACGGGTAGGCTAGTCGAGATAGCGAGAAAATCTCCCCGAATCAATTGATCGGGCACGTATAACGTGTGTTACCCCTTATCCAAGGGATACGGTGGATGGAATGAGTTCCCATTGAACTAGCAGGAAGTAAAACGAGGCGTCGGTACACGCCTATCCTATACTATGTTAGGTGCGAATCCTAACCCTCATTTAATTAAATTATCTGCTAAGTAAGAAACAGAAAACAACTTACATGCCACTAAGTGGAATAGAGGTGAAAGAGTATGCGCAAAGGACAATTAGACGATGAAGAGAAAAAGCGCAAAGAAGCATATGAGCAACACAAATGCAAAGGTTGCGTATGGGGCAAGTGGTTAAATCAAAATACAATTGTCTTTTGCGGATACCCTGCAACGTGCGTAAGAGACAAGGTGAAGGAGATTAATGCATGAGTGGACGATTAGAGTTGAAGACGTTCAAAAATCATGAGGATCATTTGATTCACCGCATCCAAGAAGTATTTAGTATCGAAGTAGAAACGTGGTTCAGAAGAGAAATCAGCAATACCATGTATGGAGCAGCGAAGACGATGTTAAAAGGTTGTCAAAAGAAATTAGAACGTGCGGAAGCGAAGATTGAACACATCAGAGAAGATAGGGATAAGTGGAAGGATGCCTGTTTACAGGAGATTGAGCTAAACAGTATGCTAACAGCTCGTTTAACAAACAATCCAATCGCGCCGCCTATGCACGTTTAACTTTGGTTAACCTCTATGACCAGCGCTTGTATTTTAAGGTCGACTTAAATAAGACTGACAAGGAGTGAGTGGGATGGATGAAAAGCTAAAAACGAGCGTTGAAGGTATAAACGAATCCATTAAAAAGACTCATGAGTTATGGGAGAAGTATAACAATAGCGTGAAGGAAGCTGACGAACTGTTTCAAGAAGCGGAAAATTACATTCAATCCTGGTATGAGAATAGGAGAGATTAAATGAGCAAAGGTGAAGTAATCGTTAGGTATGAAAACGGCATAGCAATTTCAATCCCTGTTAAAGCTGCTAATGTTGAAAGGTGTTTAGAAGAAGCTCTTTCTCTACTTACAGGTAGACCGCCAAAGAAACCTGAGTATAATTGGGAATTTGATACGTTGGAAAAACACGCTAAAAAACAACAAAAAGAATCACAGGAAATAAAAGAAGAAACAAAAGCTATTGCTAAAGAAATTGCTAAAAGAGAAATCAATAAGCAATTACGAGAAGCGGCGGAGATTCTTAAACAAAACATTCGTGTCCATGGTGAAATTAGTGCGGAGTTTGCAGAAGTAGCAACGGAAGCAATGGAAAGAAACACTTACGTTAAAGGTGATAGCATTTACACTTTTGAACGTAAAATTCTTAGAGAGCTTCTAAATGAAAATATGGATAAATGTATAGGTGATTAATAAAACAGAGCTTCGTTCTCTGTTCTATGGATAGCAATACAGCGCGCAGGAATGGGTTGTGTCTCTAGAAGAAGGAATGAACATAAGGGAGCTGAAGTGATGAGGAAACCAACATATGACCCGAAAGGATTTGTAAGCAGACTGCAATCATTGGCGAAGTATTCTGTTTTATTCGCAGAACATCAAAACGAAGCTTTCGAAACATCTATGAAGAACAGCACAAAAAGGCTAGTGGAAGCGTACCAAGAGCAAAATGAATACATTGAGTACCTAGAAAAGAAATTAGAAACACCTAAACAACAATATCACCTATACGAAGTGACAAACGGCTATCAAGGATATGTTCCTGTTAGTGTAGAGGTTATGGCTGAAAACGAAGAAAGAGCGCTGAAACTCGCTTCTATCGCTTTTATAATCCATTCAGGCAAAAGGGTTAGAGAGTTAGGAAAACAATTCGGTTATGATCCCGATTTTTGGTTAGATTTAAAAGCTAGACTAATAACGGAGAACGCCGGAACACATGAATGTACGTTCGAGGTGAAGCATTAATGGATAGAAAAAAAGAATTCCTTGATAATCTCATTGAGTTAGAGAAGGAATACAATATGTATATCACCTCTGATGTAGGCCGTATAGGCGTATATGTAGAGGATAAGACAGAAAACGAACTGTTATTCTTTAATGAAGAGGATAACAGTAAATTCATTTAATACATAAAACAAACCACAACGGATGGAGTGAGGAAGTGATGACATAATGAATTGGGATGCAATACGCAAAGAGTATGAAAGCAGTGATATTACACTCAAGGCATTAGCAGAGAAACATGAGATTAAACTAGGGACATTGAAGAGCAGGAAGAGTCGTGAGGGATGGGAACGCGCGACCGAAAAGGATGCAACCCGAAAACGTGCAACCTCTAAGAAAAAGGATGCACCGAAAGGGAAACCACACAGAGCGCCAAAGGGCAATAAGTACGCTGTAGGAAACAAAGGGAACCCAAACCCAACGCCTAAATTCGCAAAACGCAACACAGAATCAGTGAAGCACGGCTTGTTCTCGAAGTACCTCCCACAAGAAACACTCGACATCATGCAGGAGCTTGAAACGAAAAGCACCGCTGATATGATATGGGATCAAATCGTTATCCAGTACACCGCTATCATTCGCGCTCAGAAGATTATGTTTGTCACTGACCAAGAGGACATGACAAGAGAAGTCAAAAAGGAAAAGTATAGCGATAGTGGTTCTGAAACAGAGTGGGAAATCCAATTTGCTTGGGATAAACACGCAAGCTTCATGAACGCCCAATCTAGGGCAATGAGTGAGTTGCGTAGTTTGATTAAGCAGTTTGATGAAATCGCCCATATCGAGGACGAAAGACGTTTGAAATTAGATATCATGGGCCAACAAGTGAAGAAGTTGAAACGTGAGAATGAAACAAGCAGCTCTACTGAAGATAAGTTGAGTAAATTGTTTGATGCGATTGAAGGTGAGTACCTTGAGCGTTAAGGATTTATACACTGAGAAACAAAGTAATATCATCCGCTATGTAACAAACAATGATTACTTTATGCTCATTAATCATGGGGCTAAACGTACAGGTAAAACCATTTTGAATAACGATCTGTTCTTAATGGAGTTGCGAAGAGTTGGGCGTATCGCTAAAGAGCTAGGGATTGATAGACCTCAGTACATTTTAGCGGGTGCAACACTAGGAACCATTAATAAAAACGTACTCATTGAGATAACAAATAAATACGGTATCGAATTTAAGTTTGATAAATTCAACCGCTTTGAGTTATTCGGTGTGCTTGTTGTATGTACAGGGCACTCAACCATTGGCGGTTTAGGTGCTATTCGTGGTATGACATCATTCGGTGCGTATATTAATGAGGGTTCACTTGCTAATGAAGAAGTATTCAATGAAATCAAAGACCGCTGTTCAGGTGAAGGTGCAAGGATATTGGTTGATACAAACCCTGACCATCCCGAACATTGGTTACTGAAAGATTACATTCAGAATCCAAGTGATGCGATTGTAGACTTTCACTTTGAATTAGACGATAACACGTTTCTAAGTGAGCGGTACAAGAAGAATATTAAAGAGTCAACACCTTCAGGTATGTTCTATGACCGTGGGATTAAAGGGTTATGGGTTAGCGGTGACGGTGTTGTGTACAGTGACTTTAATAAAGATATTCACTTTATCAGTAAAGAACAAGCGGAACAATTAAACCTTTCGTCTTACTTTGCAGGAGTGGATTGGGGCTACTCTCACTATGGTTCAATTGTGGTTATCGGTACAGATAACAAAGGGAACTACTACATGGTAGAAGAACACGCTAAACAGTACGAGGAAATTGATTATTGGGTAGGGGTTGCGAAAGATATTAAAGACCGCTACGGCAATATTAATTTCTATGCGGATAGCGCAAGGCCTGAGCATATAGCGAGATTCAAGAAAGAACGAATACGAGCGATAGACGCTAACAAAAGAGTGTTATCGGGGATTGAAGAAGTAGCGCGGTTAATTAAAAACCAGCGCTTATTTGTCGTGTATGATGTAGCTCAACGTTTCAGAGAAGAGATTTACAAATACATTTGGAATGAACGTACAGGCGAACCAGTAAAAGAGAATGACGATGTTCTCGACAGTCTTAGATACGCTATATATACACACGTTACTAAGCCTAAAGCGGGCATCAGTGGCAAAAATGCTTTTACTAGATAAGGAGAGTAGGTGAACACATGATTAACTGGAAAGAATGGACGAAACAAACCATTGCATCAATGCATGGTGATATCTATTTATACCGTGATATCTACAAAGGGAAACACGCAAAACACTTCGAACGAGCAAGACAACTGATTGAAAAAGGTGAAGTCATCGATCATACAAGCGACAAAGTATTAGGTCCAGGTGTACCAGTAAACATCCGCACACCGTATATCGTGATGAATATTTCAAAATTAATCGTAGATACACCCGCTATTCTCATTTCTCGCTCCATCGGAAAGATTTCATCTTCTATTCCAAGTAATGAAGAACAGAATGATGCAGCAACAGCGGAAGCAAAGGAAATTGTGGATGGTACAGGGGAATTCGATGATTTACAGAACGAAACCATTCGTCAAATTGAAAAGAATAGTAAGTTAACGCTAAAACATAAACGTAACATTGTTCAGCATCAGCTTGATGGTGGGCTAGTTGGTGTGCCTGTTGATGATGACAAGGGCTTGCGTATTGAGTTTAAAGCGCGTGATGTGTATTATCCGCATGAGGATGGTATGGGCGCTGATTTAGCCTACTACAAAAAGGTGGGCGAAAAGGAATACTTACATGTGTACCGCGAACGTACAGATGGAGTGAACCTGAATACAGAAAACATGTTGTATGAATTGGTAGGTGGGCAATTAACACGTACTGATGATGTAACTGCTAGAGAAATCCTTCAAATGAGTCAATTGAAAAAGGATTATCCAAAGCGTTCACAGCTGTTCATTCAGTATCTACCAAATGATGAGACATTCATGGATGAGTTAGGGGTATCCGCTTTAGAGGGGCAACTTGCTCACCAAGATGAAATCAATTGGCGCTTAACACGTAACGGGTTAGTGTTCGAACGTAACTCAACACCACGCCTAGCGGTTACATCAGATATCTTTGCCGCTTTACAAGATGCTGCAGAAGATAAATTCGGTGAACAAGGCCGTGGGTTTATCGATCATGAAATGCTTGAGATTGTGACGATGGACGAAAACGGAAAGTCGATGGAAGTAATCCAAGTGGATGTGAAAAACATTGGTGGTGTGGAATGGGCTGATACACTTATTCGTGAAATGTTAGTGTCTACAAGTACGAGCCAAAAGGCTATCGACTATTTCTCAGGTGATGCTGCGAATAACGCCGCTAGTGGTGTAGCGAAGTTCTATGACTTATTTGTATCCATCGTAAAAGCGGAGCATATCCAATCTAAATACGTGTACTTTTTGAAACAACTGTTTGAAGGGTGCATGTGGTTAGCGAATAAAAGTTCAAAAGGATCTGTGCAGATTGAAGAGCCAGAAATTGCGTTAAACGAAATGGTTCCTGTCACTCGTACAGACTTAATCGCTGAAAACCTTCCGGCTTTTGAAGTTGGCGCGATGTCCATTGAAACGTTTGTAAGGCGGACTAATCCTTATGCGAGTGAGGAATGGATTCAGTCGGAAATAGAACGCATTGAAATGGAGAAGGCAAGCGTAGACAGCACGGGTACTCCTTCATTGGATATGTTAAACGATAACCGCGATGAAAATGGTAATCCGATTGTAGATGATGAAGAATGAACAGTGAACAACTGATAGAGTATTTCGCTAAAGTGATTCAGACTATCATGAATCGAATTGGTGGAGCGTCTAACTTAACAGAAGATAAGAACGCTCAGAATCTCATTACAGCGATTTTAAAAGATTTAGATACTCTAGGTATCAAATCAAATGAAGTGATGCCTATGGAGCTACAAAAGGTATATAACAAATCATTAGACATTGCATCTAAAGAATTAAAAGATATGGGTGTTACTCCACCACCTATTAAAAAGAAAATTCACATGGCTGCAGTAAAACAAATCATCTTCAAAACGATGGATGATATAAGGAAATCTGTTGCTCGTGCGAAGAATAACGCCAAAACAATGGTAAACAGAGTGGTATCTCGTACAAAGTCTGAAATCGCTAAAGGGTTAATCCTTGGGAATCATAGCAAAATCGTAAAGAAGCGGGTAGCTAAGATGTTTCAAGAAGAAGGAATCACTGGATTTGCGACAAAGGACAAAAACGGACGAGACGTTACTATTCGCATTGAAAAGTACGCTGAGACAGTAGTTCGTACCAAAATGCGTGATGCGAATACACAAGGAGCTGTCAACCGCTACGTTGAAAGTGGCGTAACACTTGTTCAGGTTAGCAAGCATTCGCCAAGTTGCGCTAAGTGTGGGCGGTTTGCTGGTATGGTTATTTGCTTAGATGGCAGCAATAAAGGTTTCAAGTCCATAAAAGATGAGGGTATAGAACTCCCGCCTTTCCATCCAAATTGCAGACATACTGTGAAAAGTTGGGTCAAGGATTATAAGACACAAGAAGAAATTGAAGAAGAGAAAAACAAATGGCAGAACTGGCGAGAGGATGTTGATAAAAGAACACCCGCTCAGCAACGTGCTTATAAAAAGGAACAGGATATTAGAAAGAAAGCAAACGATGAGCTTAAACAGTTTGAACGCTATAAAAGTCTTTTAGGAAACGATATGTTCAAAACGATTGGGGCATTTAGGCGAGCAAAGCGGACAAATAGTAAGTCGTGGCAATTAATGCAACAAAAGTATAGACAGGCTAACAGAGAACTTAAAGCACAATAAAAAAAAGACAAGGTCTATTCCTTGCCTTTCAAATACTCTTTCAACACTTTGTTTACTTGTTGGCTAACTTTACGTTCTTCTTCTTCGCTTATTTGTTTAATTTGTTCGTAAACATCCTTATCTAACGTTAAAGATATTTTAATTTTATTCATTATTCATCACCTCTCATATATTCTAACATAAATATCTTACAATGACACATAAAGTATGTAAAAGTAGGATAAATTATGGTATAATTAAGGTATCAAATATACGAGGGTGATAAACTTGGCGAGAAAAATGACTCATCAAGAATTTGTGAATAGAGTTAATGAACAAGGTAATGGAGATTACGAGGTTTTAGGTGAGTATAAAAACAGAAGAACTAAGATTCTTTTAAAACATAAGGTTTGCGGTTGGGAGTATGAGGCTTTTCCTAACACTTTCAGTTCAGGTGGAAGATGCCCGAAATGTTCAGGATTGATGAAACTGACTCAAGAAGAATACGAGAACAAAATCACTGAATTAACAAATGGGGAGTTTGTTGTTATAGGTGAATACATCAACAGTCATACTAAAATACTTATGAGGCACAACATATGTAATCATGAATGGATGGTTTTCCCACAATCTTTAATAGTGGGTAAAAGTTGTCCGAATTGTGCGAGTAACTCGAAAAGAACAACAGAGTACTACAAAACTAAGGTAAAAGAGTTAACTGGTGATGAATATATGGTGTTAGGTGAGTATGTCGCGAATAATGTGAATGTTAAGATGGCGCATAGAGTTTGCGGGCAAGAATTCGAACCTAGACCTAGCGATTTTTTAAGGGGAAGCAGATGTCCAATCTGTTCTAAAAGGCCTGAAGAAAATAGAGAAAAGTTTGAAATGAATATGCGTTCTCTGACAGGTGATGAATACAAACTTATTGATGGATATACCAATATCAAAACAAAAGTTTTACTCAAACATAACAAATGCGGTCTTGAATATAAAACAAAACCTATAAATTTTTTAGGTGGAGGCGGACGTTGTCCGGTATGTGTTGGAAGAGTCAAAAAGACGCACGAAGAATTCGTTTTTAAAATGAAATGTTTAGTCGGTGAAGAGTACGTTCTACTGAGTGAGTATATTAATGACTCAGAAAAAATTTCATTGAGACATAACAAATGCGGAAGGTTATATAGTGTAACAGCTAATAGTTTTGTACACGGATCTAGGTGCGCTAAATGTTCAGGAGTTTTACCGCTTGACCAAAAAGAATTTGAAAAAAGAGTTAGAAAAGCTGTCGGTAAGGAATATACAGTTCTAGGTGATTATAAAACTAGAAAAAAGCCTATCTTAATGCGCCACAATAAATGCGGTCATGAATGGGGAGTGACACCAAATAACTTTCTAGACCAAAGTTCTCGTTGTCCTAGATGTAATGAGAGTAAGGGCGAAAAAGAAGTTAAAAGAATATTAGAAGATAGGAAATATAACTTTTTACAACAATATAGATTTAATGATTGTAAAGACCAAATAACATTAGCGTTCGATTTCGCTTTAATGAATAACGATGAAGTATTATGTCTAATCGAATATCAAGGTGAACAGCATTATAGAGCGGTGGGTTTCTTTGGTGGCGAAGAAGGTTTTAAGAAAAGCCAGAGAAGAGACAACATAAAACGCGATTACTGCAAAAGAAACAAGATACCGCTTATTGAGGTACCGTACTACGAAAAAGATGTTGAAGGTTACTTAGAAAATGAATTAAACAAAGTATTCAAGAAAATTAAAGGCACATATGAACAATTAGAGTTACTACTTTAAGCGTCCTTAACAGGGTGCTTTTTATTTTGTCCTGCCGAATGACGCTATAAAAGTCGGAAATACCTATCGGAGCGTTGTCCGTAATAAACGTATATAGGAGGAAATGGAAATGAAAGAACTATTAGAAGCTCTTGCAAAAGGCGATAAAAGTGTGGATGAAGTCTTACAAGCCATTGAAACAGAGAACAAAAACATGGTTCCTCGTTCCCGCTTAAATGATAAGAACAATGAAATCAAGGATTTAAAGGAGCAGTTGGGTGATCGCGACACACAATTAGCCGATTTAAAAACAAAAGCGGTTGGCAATGACGACTTACAGAAGCAGATTCAAGATTTGCAAGCAGCGAATCAAGCAGCTACATCTGAATATGAAGCCAAGTTAACCAAACAAGCTTATGACTTTGCACTAGACAAGGAATTGCTGGTAGCAAAAGCGCGTAATCCTGTAGCGGTGAAAGCTCTGTTAAACCCTGAGTTGATTAAGCTAGAGGATGGCAAGCTGTTAGGTCTTAGTGAACAGTTATCAAAGATTCAAGAATCGGATAGCTATCTGTTTGATACAGTTCAGCAACAAGATCCAGGTGGTTCAGGTGGTTACAATCCAGGCTCAGGTAAAGGTAATCCAGAACCAGGTAACAGCGGTGATGAGGGGTATGAAGCCGCTCAAGCTGCAGTAAGAAAATTAATGGGACGTAAATAAGGAGGAGAATACTTATGCCATACAATTTAAACCGTGGCCGTACAGAGTTTACAGGCGGTAAAAATATTTTAGCCAGCACTCACTTACAATTCCGTGAAGTCGGTGGAACATTAGATGCTACAAAATTCGATACTGGACTAGTGGAAGTTGGTACTTGTATCGTTCGCAACACAACAACAGGTAAATTTGAGCCTTACGAAGAAGCGACAGCAGGTACATTCCCAAGCGGTTACGATGATCCTGTGATTTTAAACGTTGATTTCGTCAATGACGGCGTAAATGACACAATCGTAGGTGAGTTAATCGTTCGTGGTTCTGTATATGGTGCGAAATTAGTGGGTGTAACAGACGAATTTAAAGCCGCTACACCGATGATTCGTTACGTATACCAATAAACCTATTCAAACAAATAAAAAATCAAATACACAAAGGATAAGGCGCTCATAGAGGGTCTTTTTTATTGAGGAGGAATTTAGATGGCTGGTTTACAAGGTCTAAAACAATTTGAAAAACCATACCTTCGCGGGTTAATTGATGAAAGTGTGGCATTACGTGAAGAAACTCCAACATTCGGACAACGTTTCTTGCCAAACTTAACGGTATACAGCTCAAACTTCACATATGACATCATCAAAAAGACAAAGAACTTAGCAGCGTTCATTGGTTATGGTGCTGAACCACCGGTAATGGACCGTGATGCGGTAGCAACTCAATTCGGTTCAATGGCTGCGTTTGGTTTACAGTACATTGCAACGATTGAAGAGTTAATGGCAATCGAACAAGCGAAAACAGACGCTGAGAAAACAGCTCTTGTAAATCGTTTGGTGAAAAAGACAGTGGATATCGTCAATGGTATTCAAGAATTTACAGATGTTTTACGCGCTCAAGCGTTAACAAACGGTAAATTACAATATACAAAAGGTGAAGTGAAAATTAACTTCGATTACATGGTTCCTGCTGAACATAAAATCGCGTTAACAGGTACAGATAAATGGTCTGATCCAAATGCTGATATCTTAGGCGATTTATTAGCGTGGAACGAAACGTTTGAAGAGTCGAATGACGGACAATCACCGGCTGTTATGTTAATGCCGCGTGAAGTGTACAAAGCGATGAAGACAAATCTTTCTATCATTGCTGAAGCGCGTCCGATGACACAAGACAAAGCAACTCGTTTACGTGACTCAGAAGTGAATGAAGTGTTAGCGGATCAAGGTCTACCAGCAATTCAAATTATTAAGAGCCGTAAAACGACTGTAACAAACATGTACACAGGTGAAACGGAAGAAGTAGAATTCTATCCTGCTGGCCGTGTCGTGTTATTAGGTGAAGGGCTTGGTAACTTCTACTATGGTCCAAACCCTGAAGCTGAAAACTTCGAGCCTGGCATTACAGTTCGTGCTGAAGATGAAAAACGTCCAAAACGTTCAATCATTGAAGGTTACGCTGCTGGATTCCCTGTTATCGAAGTACCATCATTAATTCTTCATGCGGATGTGCTGTAAGATGGCGAAAGTTAAAGTTGAAGTAACAAACGCTGTCGTTGGTGGGAAGAAGCATGGTGAAACGTTAACGGTGGAAGAAGCGGAAGCTAAACACCTAGAATCAATCGGTTACGTGAAACGCGTAGCTGCTAAAAAAGAGGACAAGGGCTAATACCTTTGTCCTTTTCTATTAGGAGGGATAAAGATGCCAAAATACGTAGCGAATGAACTGTTAGCTCATAACGGTGCGCCTGTTGCAATTGGTGAGAAGTTGATTCTTACTGAGAAACAAGCTAAAAAACTTGGCAATAAGGTGTCTCTTGCTCCTGAAGCGGTGCTAGAAAAGAAAACAGTACCGGAGTTAAAGGAGTTAGCAAAAGAGAAGGAACTTGAAGGCTATTCCGATATGAAGAAAGATCAATTAGTTGAAAAGCTTGCTGAAGAGTAGGTGAAGATATGGATTTCGTATCTGTTGATGCCTATTTAAACAAGCTGCATGGTGCTGACCTCTACACACAATTAGCACAAGAGAATAAAGAACCGCTTGTGTTTACTGCTACGGAGCTTCTAACGGATGAATTCGGAGTGGATAAACTCACAGACCGGATTGTTTCTTTGCAAGTGCTGTACATGTTAGAGGGGGAACAACAAGGGTATGCGATGTTAAAACGTCAAGGGATTACGC
This sequence comes from Priestia sp. FSL R5-0597, assembly GCF_038006305.1. NCBI lineage: Bacteria > Bacillati > Bacillota > Bacilli > Caryophanales > Bacillaceae > Priestia > Priestia sp. FSL R5-0597. The sequence goes on along the minus strand of NZ_JBBOUZ010000001.1, from coordinate 3,803,313 downwards.
AGTACGCTAATAAAGGGGTATCTGCTACCTTTAACGGATCTACATCGGATATCGCACCTTCGGTCTTAGGACTGATTAAAACAAGCGGTGCAAGAGTGGGGCGTTTAATATGAGACCGCTCATGAATCAAGAAGTAAAAGTCTACTCACCAACAGGGGAGAAAGACAAATATGGTAAACCCATTCTAAAACCTATCACCTCAAAAGCGCGTGTTCAATTCTCAACTAAAACGATTATGAGTAAAGAAGGGGTAGCGTATCAATCCATTTTGGATATTGACCTACCCGCTGAAACTCTTGTCTCATTTGGCACGAAGATTTCCTACACTCAAAACGGTGTAACTACGGAAGGTTCAGTCATCTTACTAGAAGATGTTCCGAACCTAGCGGGTACACTCATTGATTATTGGAATGTGAGCGTTGGCTAGACGAGACGGAATCGACATTCGGTTTGAAGGATTGGACAGACAAGCGGATATGATGGGGGATATGTACAAGAATTGGGTCAAAATCACAAAACCAAAAATGACGAAGTTCGGCCTACTTGTTGAAGAAAGAGCTAAAGCGCTCGCACCTCACGATGAAGGGGATTTAGAAGATTCCATTTCTGCTGATCCTGCGAAATTAGCGGGTAATGAAATCAGTGTGGAAATAGGTGCGAGTGCTGAACACGCTCTTATCCGTCACGAAGCTCCTTACAAAAAAGGAACCCGTGATAAATACGACAACGGCGCGAAATTCCCTCACTATTATGTAAATGGTCGAGGTCAACGTACGCGCACCAAGTCCAGTTTGCGCGGTTTCCAACCTGGCAGAAAGTATTTACAAAATGCCGTAACCATTTCGGAACCTGAATACAATGAAATGCAAAAACGTATTCAAGAACAATTGATCAACGGTAAAAGGGGTACGCAATCATGATTGAAGAATACCTCATGAAACAAGCCAAAGAGATTACGCCTGAGTTAGAGTGGACGGTCAACTACGTAACCGGTATGGAAGCGACAGGAACCGTATACGACACAGGCGGCTCAAATGGCGATATAAACAATGATGCAGAGATTCGATATCCTACGTATCAGTTTTGGATTCGATCTTCGAAAGAGGATTGGGACTTAGCGAAAAAGGTAGCGTATCGATTATATAAACAATTCCATAAAAAAAGCGTGGATGATGTTGTTCACGTTCCAGAACTCGATGCTTCGTATCGGGTCTTTTTTATGCAATTCATGAGTCAACCCATCCTCATTGGTGAAGTCGATGACGTGATGGTGTACTCACTCAATTTAGAAGTGACATTAAGGGAGGAATCATAATGGCAGAAGCAACAGAACGCGTAGACAAGATGTTTGGACAAGCCAACATTAAATTCACTCACATTAAATCAGGTAAAGTCCTGAATTTTAATGGTAAAGAGTACTTGCAAGCAGAAGGCGGCGAATACACGCTAACACCTAGCTACTATGATGAGCAATGGGCTGATTCAGCTGAAAACGTAGTAGAAAAATGGTTAACGGGTCAAGAAGGAGCGGTAAAGGTTGTTATCGGTCAATACTCTCCTAGCTTGATGCAAATGGCGTTAAACGCTGTACAAACTATCACAGATACAACAAGCGGTGATGTTGTCGGGTTTACTGACGCACCAATCGGCTCAAAAGCGAGCGATAACGCATACAAAGTAGAGGTTCATCCTCGTATCTTACCTGAATCAGATAAATCACAAGACATCACATTCTATCGTGTGATTGCTGACAGTGAATTTACACGCGCATTCGCAAATGAAATCAACCAAATTGAGATTAACTTCTCTATGATTCCACGCGAAGGTGCTGACTTCAGCAAAGGTGGTAACTACTACTTCACTGGCCCACAAGATCCAAATGCGGTGACGCCCTAATTTCGCCGTCGATGTAGGCGGCGCTGGCAACTACACAGTTGGCTAACGCATAATGTATGGCGCTCCTTTATCGGGGCGCTTTTTATTTTGAAGGAGGGATAACATGGCTGAAGTACCTTTAAATTACGCAGGTCCTGTACCAACTTCAGGACGCGATATCGATGATACTGCTAGTAAAGTTGTAACAGATACGGTTAATAGAGGGAGTTTCACAAAGATGGTTCCTTTATTATCAGTTGATAAAACGACAACCGGTGCTGGTACGTCGGTATAAGTTAAGTCATTCAAAACATTACGTGTTGAAGTATGGGGGACAGGAACGTATACAGTTCAGATTCAAGCTGTAGGTCCTAGCGGTACAGCTCGCACACTTCAAGCGTGGGATAATACAAATAATCAGTTTGCAAACGGCAAAAACATTACCGCAGCAGGGTTTTACGATATCGATGTTCAAGGTTATACGTCTGTCAAAGCAAATGTAACAGCTATTAGCGGCGGTAACGTGAACGCTTCAGGTTTATTAATGGCTTAACAAAAAACACGCGCACTCAAACGAGTGTGCTTTTTCTATTAGGAGGAAAAAAGATGGCAACTGAAATTAAATTAAAAGTAAAAGAAAAAGTAGACGGCGAGACAGTTACAAAAAGCGTGTCGTACGAAATTGAAAAGCTGAATTTCTTTAAATTCATCGATGTTACCAAATTGATTAACGAAATCATGGTCATTGCAAAAGATGATGAAGAGTTAATCAGTGTAGCCAAAACCATGTTCATTGGACAAGCTCCATCGGATGAAGAAAAAACAAAAGAAGAGCGGGACTTAGAATTTGCTGGTAAATTAACAAGCAGCTTCGAAACATTAGCGTATAAACTACCGGACAAAGCGTTTGAACTGTTAGCTATCCTTAGTGACATCGAAAAGCCTGTTCTTGGTAAACAAGACTTCTTCACGGTTATGGATGTATATGAAGCAGTTATTGCTGAAAACGACATCCAAAAACTTGTAGATCGTGTAAAAAAGTCTTCGGAACTAACGAAACAAGCGTTCAAGCTGAAAGCGTTAGTAACGAACGTGACACAGTAGGGATTACCACTGCTGAAGCGATGATATATAAACTTTCTCCTATCTTGGGTGGACGTTCAGAAGTCGCAAAACTTTCGTTAATGGAAGCGCTCGGTCATATGTGTTTACTGAAAGATGAAGAAGAAGTGAAAAGGGATGAGAAAGAAATTGAACGTTTCATTAATTTCCGTTCCATGCAATTCGCAAGACCTGTAGATGAGAAAGATGTTGATAAAAAACGAGCACTCCAAGAATTTGAAAGACAAATTACACCGCGTAAATTCAGAGGAAGCGCAGGGGCAGGCAAGAAAATCAGAACGCTTCAAGATTACAAGTGGGACTTTGAGAAAAAGGACGAATAGAGGGGAGGTACATAAATGGCTGGTGGATTTATACGTGAGGTACGAACAGTCTTTACAGCTCAAGCAGGAAACTTTCGTTCTGTCACACAAGGGATGCAACGGGATTTCCGAAACATCCAAACATCCGGAAGAAACACAGCGCAATCAACCGATAAAGACTTCGGTAAAATGCGAACGTCTTTGTTGGGGTTGCAAAAAGAGTTGCAGGGAACCGGACAGAAAACGCAGAGTCTAAACAAACTTCAAGCTGTTGCTCATGAAGTAGCGGCGGAAATGGACCGAACAGGAAAAGCAAGTGAAGCGTCTATGAATCGTTTGCGTGAAGCGATGAAGGCAGCGGGTAAGGATACCAAGAACTTTGAAAAGCTTGGCGTATCCGGTTTTATGGCGTTGCAAAATGACATCGTAAACGTAGAACGTGAAATGAACGGTTTAGGTAAAACAACAACTAACGTTTCTTCTCAGGCTTCTAAAGGGTTCGCGCAAATTCGTAAAGGGGCTATGCTGGTTACGGGTGCATTAGCAGGGATAGGCGCAGGATTAACAGGGGCATTTGTTTTTGCTGACCAATATCAAGCGGCGATGAATAAAATGCAGATGGCAACCGGCGCAACCGCGAAAGAAACGAAGCAGCTAGGTGATGCTGTTAAGAATGTATACGCAGCAAACTATGGTCAAGATATGCAAGATGTAGCGGATTCAATGACTGCGGTTAAACAGGCGACAGGTGCGACAGGCAAGGAGTTAGAAGATTTAACAAAGTACGCCATTAGTATGCGTGATACATTCGGTTTTGAAGTAGTCGAAAGTACAAGAGCAGCTAAACAAATGATGCAACAGTTCGGCGTAACGGGGAAAGAAGCTTATACATTGATTGCACAGGGCGCACAACAAGGAGCAAATCAGAATGACGATCTTCTTGATGTAATTGGGGAGTACTCGATCCAGTTCAAAAACCTCGGATACGATGCAGAAGGCTTTATGGATATCCTAATTTCAGGAAGTCAAAGTGGCGCATTCTCAATGGATAAATTGGGTGACAGTGTTAAGGAAAGTTTCTTGTTATTAGGACAAGGATCTGACCAAACAAAAGAAGCGTTAACGGCTATGGGTTTAGATGCAGATAAAGTCACTGGACAAATCGCGTCCGGTGGAGAAGATGCACAAAAAGCCTTTACCGCAGTTTCAGCAGCTATTGCCACAATCAAAGACCCTTTAAAACAAAATCAAGCAGCAGTCGCAGCGTTCGGTACACCTATTGAGGACTTAGGGCCACAGTTTGCTACATTCTTTGCGGATGTTGAGAAAAAGACGAACAAAAGCGCAGACACCCTTAAAAAGATGAATGACGTAAAGTTCAACACGGTTGGCGATGCTATCCGTGGTGTTGGTCGTGTCATTCTAGTTGAAATGCTAGACCCAATGCAGAAGAAAGTCTTGCCGTTCGTCAATAAAATGATTTCACAGTTTAAAACGAACCTACCACAAATCAAACAAGTTGCTTCTGACGCGTTTGGTGGTATGGCTAACTTCTTTGTGAAGATGCAGCCTACGATTAAAAATTTATGGTCAGCGCTCAAACCAATTGCAGAAGTGGTAGGTGTAGCGATTTACGGGGCATTTAAAGCAATGGAAGCGACATTACCGCCGATTACAGGCGCACTTTCCTTCTTAATCGCTAAATTCACAAACATGAAAGGGTTCGTCCCTATTATGTCAGGGATTTTAGCGGCGTTTGCCACATTTAAATTATACTTATTAGCTATGCGCGCACCAGCAATGGTTATCCAAACGATATCCGTATTAACAAGAGCGTGGGCGGTTGCCCAAATGCTTCTGAATACGGTGTTGTTAGCTAACCCTATTGGTCTTGTAATCGCAGGAATTGCCGGACTTGTGGCAGCCTTTGTTGTTGCTTATAAGCGGTCTGAAACATTCCGTAACGTTGTCAACAAAGCGTTAAATGGTGTGAAAGATGGAGCTTTATTTGTTCTAAATTGGCTCAAAACAAACTGGAAAACGATTCTCGTTGTCCTTACGGGTCCAATAGGAATGGCTGTTGCGTTAATTGTTAAACATTGGAGTTCGATAAAATCGGCTACAATTACAGCTTTTAATTCGGTACTTTCCTTCTTTAAACAATGGGGTCCATTATTACTCGCCGCCTTAGCCGGTCCGGTTGGGTTAGCGATTTACGCAGTGATCAAACATTGGGATACGATTAAAAATGCAACGATTACAGCATTTAACGCAGTCAAGAAAGTTATATCTGACACAATAAACGGAATCAAACTAATTACAGGAATTGTCATTAGTGCAATGGTTAATGATGTTAAAAATCAGTGGAATCAATTTAAAGCTATGACAATTGCTGTGTTTAATGCGGTGAAAAGTTTCTTAGTTTCCGTATTCAACGCAATCAAGTCAGCGGTTATCTCTATTGTGAATGCGTATGTAAACCAAGTGAAACAAAACTGGAACGCATTGAAATCTGCTACAATCGCAGTGTTTAATGCGGTGAAATCATTCCTTGTTTCAGTATGGAATACGATTAAAACAGCTGTTAACGCCGTAGTCAACGCTCTTGTGAACTATGTAAAAGGTCAATGGAACGCGCTGAAGAGTATAACAATATCTGTTTTCAATGCTGTGAAGGCTTTTATAACGAATACATGGAATAGCATTAAGAGTTTCTTCAATTCAGTTGTTAGTGCGATTGTTAACTATGTAAAAGGGCAGTGGAACGCATTAAAGAGTATGACAACCTCCATCTTCAATGCGTTGAAGTCATTCTTAACAAGTGTGTGGAATGCAATTAAAAACACCATCCAAAAAGCGGCTAATGATGTGTTTAACCGTGTGAAAGCAGTATGGAACAATATTAAGAACATCACGACTTCTGTTTTTAATGCGGTGAAAAATTTCTTAGTTAATACTTGGAATGCTATCAAAAACACCGTATCTAAACTTGCGAACAGCGCAAAAGACGGTGTAGTCAATGCTTGGAACACGTTGAAAAACCGCACGACTGAAATGTTCAATAACATTAAAACAAAAGTAACTTCCATCTTTGATGACATTGTAGGCGCGGCTAAGAAATTGCCGGGTCGTATTGGCGATGGAATTAAAGCAATGGCTGGCGGCGTGAAAAAAGGGGTTACATCTTTTGCAAATACCCTTGTAAAAGCGATGGGTAAAGGCTTAAATGGAACAATCACAGGTATAAACTGGGTGCTTGAAAAAGTGGGAGCGCCAAAAATCAAAGAGTGGAAAGTCCCTCAGTACGCAAAAGGTACAGGGAACGGAAAACACCCTGGTGGATTAGCTGTGCTTGGTGATGGTGGCGAACATGAGCTTTACCGTACACCGAAAGGGCAAGTTGGTTTATCTCCTAATACTGATACACTCATGAACTTACCTAAAGGCACAGAAGTGTTAAGTGGAAAACAAACGAAACAAGCGTTTTCTGCTGCTGGTGTTCCGATGTATAACAAGGGTTCGGGTGTTATTGGTGGCATCAAAAAAGGTGCTGGATGGGTAGCTGATAAAGGTCAAGAGGTATACGAACACGCTAAGGATAAAACAGTTGAAACAGCTGGTAAAGTCAAAGATTTAGCCCTTGATGTGTGGGATTACATGGATGACCCTGCAGCATTGATGAAAAAAGTATTCGGTAAATTCATTCCCGACTTACCTAACCTAGCTGGCGCAGCTGGTGACATGTTAAAAGGCGGTGTAAAAACCGTAAAAGACAAGTCAATCGATTTCATCAAGTCGAAGTTAGATGAGTATATGTCCTTTGATGATGGCGGCGGTGACGGTTCTACAGTCGGTCCAGGTAGCGGATATGGCGGTATGCATCCATATGTTGAAGCATGGTACAAAAAAGTAAAAGATAAGTTCGGACCTACGAAGTTTATGGGTGGGTACAACAACCGTAATGTGCGCGGTGGTTCTAGTAAGTCCATGCACGCATACGGACGAGCGTTTGACATTGGTGGATCTCATGAAACGATGTCTAAGATTGCGGAGTGGGCGCGTACACACATGAACAACCTTCAATATGCGATTTACAACAGACGTATTGCAGGGCCGGGTATGGGTAGCAAGTGGCGTAAATATACAGGGCAAAATCCTCATACGGATCACGTTCACTTAGACTTCATGACCGGTGGCGGTGGTGGCGGTAAATCAGGCCCTTCAGGTAAAGGTGCTGAAAGATGGCGTTCTTCTATCAAGAAGGCTGCGGCCCAAATGAAAGAATCGCTATCACCTTCTGAATTGAATGGTATTATCGCTCAGATACATCGAGAATCCAAAGGAGATCAAGGTATCATTCAGTCTCCAAAAGTGAGAGATATTAATACTCGCAACGGTAATCCCGCACGCGGATTTGTAAAATAGTCCGGTTTAAATTGGGTGAATTGCTGGAACATCCTAAAGCTATCTTGCTACAACGTAACTGGAAACGGTAAGCGTGAATGCTAGAAAAGTAGATAGATTGGACAATCAGCAGCCAAGCTCCTGTCTCGAAAGAGTGGAGAAGGTTCAACGACTACGCTTAACCTACGGCTAAACGCTATGGTGATGATGCGACAGCGCCCAACACTTTTATAAGTGATGATATAGTCTAAACCGTTTAAATATCTCGAAAGGGACGGTATAAATTGTATTACAATACATCCCGCAGACGTTCCGTGCTTACGCGTTAAAAGGACACAGCAACATTATGTCCGGTTACGATCAATTACTTGCCTTCTTCAACAATACGACTTGGAGGCGTGATTTGCCCTATGGCCGAAGAGGTTGGGGGCCGCGTGGTAATCGTAAGTACAAAAACGGAACAGGATTGCTTGGTCACTTAGGTGGCGATGCAATTATGGGTGATGGAAATAAACGCGAACCATTCCTAATGCCGAACGGCTTAATGGGATTGAGTCCTGCAATCTCCACTCTATTCAAAGACCTACCGAAAGGAACGGTTGTATGGAAGAGTGTTGAGGACTTCATGGGTCAACTCAACAACGGCGCTTCTTCTATCTTAGGAAGTAACATGCCTTCTGTTGATTTAAGTGGCATTTCGTCTGCTGGCGTAGGAAGTACAACAACGAATAACTACACATTAAAAGACATCCAAAACGCGCTGACAGTCGATGTGAACGTTCAAATGGGTGATGTCATTATGGATGGCCGTAAGGTGGCACAAGTAACATCGCCATATATCAAAAAAGATTTAGTCAATGACATCAAAAAAGATTCATATAAGAGGGGGATGAAATGATGAGAGTAGACCTATACGACAAGAACTTTAACTTAATCGACTTGGAGCAATACGATGTGATTACAACGAACTTCATCTTAGACTCCCCCTCTCCTAGTCATCAACGACAAGAAATTAGTGGGCAGCACGGAACTGTGACGCTAGGTTCTACGCTTGGCGCACGTTCTATGTCTGTTACGTTTCATATACGAGCGAGAGACGCATACGACTTTCCTCTTGTTCGAAATGAAGTGTTCAAGGTGCTGAATGGCCTTGAGTTTGTTTACATCGTGGACAAGCGCGAACCAGGTAAGCGGTGGAAAGTAAAGGTCGAATCCAATTACGATGTGGCTCCTATTGCAATGGTGTTTGCTCAGTTCGATATCTCATTTATGTCAGATTCACCTTTCGCTGAAAGTATTGGAACTACACAAGATCCCTTATCTTTTGATGCGGAGGTTTGGCAGGTTGGGCAGGGATTAATCGCAGAAGACCTTAGTTACTCTACTACAAATAAAGATTTTCAAATTTACAACGCGGGCGATGTGAAAATTGACCCGCGTTTTATTCATACACCTTTAACTATTGAAGTCACAGCTGCTCAAACATCAAGCAACATTACATTGAGTTTAACAAACAATACGACAGGCGAAACATGGAGCTATACAGGCGCGACAACTGCAGGGCAAATCATTCAGTTAAGGAATGTTGAAACGCTCTCAGGTGGAGCTTCTGTGGCGTTAAAAACGAATTATAAATTAATCACACTGGTTCCAGGATACAACAGTATTTCACGAAATAGCGGAATATCGAAAGTATCCTTCATACATCGCTTTTATTATGTTTGATTGGAGGTGGATATATGCCTGATATGTATGCATGGAGCTTAGATAAAACACAGAAAGAACATTTAGTTGGATATGATGACTTATTAAGGAAATGGAAGGTGAATAACCTAAACTCCATTTCCTTTTCTATTGAGCGAACCGAATTAAATAAACGAGCTTTTGATTTAATGGAAAAGAAATCGTGGATTGAATACGATGGAACCACTTACGTTATCGAAGATATGGATCGTTCTCCTTTTGGCGATACACGAACAGTAGATATAACAGCAGAACATGTTTTTTATGATGAATTCAGAAGTCGTTCCTATGTGTATACAGTTCTTTCAACAGCCAAACGCTCCTTGAATGCGTATATGAGCTTCATTATCCCTGATACCGGCTATAGCTTTTCGGTTATCGGCAGTTTCGATAGCAAAGAAATTGAAAACTTCGGCGCTAGTAATCCTCTTGATTTACTTAACGAGTTATTAAATAAGTTCGAAGCTGAATTTGAAGTAGTTGGCACAGATATCCGTTTGTATAACCGTATTGGCTCACAAACAGCCTATCCGTATCGGTATAAACATAATATATCTGACGTTACCGAAAACGGTTCAGCGCGTAATTTAAAGACGTATATACGAGGGTTCGGGAAGGAATATGAAGATCAAAACATCACACAAGGAATTTCGAAGAACCTTGAAGCGCAAACAGGAACGTGGGTGAATCAATCGGACTCCCCGTATGCGTATGCGACTACTGTAGGTTCAACATTCAAAATGTACTGGTATGGAACAGGTTTGAAATTCCGATACCTTCAAAGTCCTGATGGTGGCGTTTGGGAATTTAAGTTAGATGGTGATCAAACTGCAACATTAAGTACGTGGGGGGCAACATCAGAATTAAAATCATTAGATTTATTTATGGATGCTCCACAACAATCTCATACCATTGTTGCTACGTTTAAAGGGGATGACGAAAAACACAAACCAAGTACCGGTGCTGGCAAATCAAAAGGGTGGGTTCGTTTTTCAGATACAAACCAATACAAAACGTTTGATCCATACCGACTACGAACGAATGATGAAAAATATATGGCGGTTGCTGAATACACATCTCCTCTAGCAGCTAAGTACGGGATACGTATACAAGACCCTGTATTTGATGAGCGCTTCACTGATAACGCAGTCTTACTTGAATACTTAAAAGAAGGAATCAATGACAAATTAGAGATTAGTCAAGAAATGACATTCGTTGAGCTTCGAAAAGCTGGTTATCCATCACCTAAACCACGTATAGGTGATAGTGTGCCGTATATCGTAGAAGAGCTAGATATCATGATACCTGATGTACGTATTATGGAAATCGATGAATACCCTGAAGACTTCAAATCCTCCACCCTTGTATTAGGTAATAGTCGTGACGACTTCGGAGAAGCGGTATTTAATTCAGGTAAACAGCAGCTAGACGAGATATTTGATTCTCGTAAAAAGAAAATTAAAAACAACGTGTTAGAAGAAGCGGTGAAACTCGCAACCCAAGCGCTTACGAATTCACTTACTGAGTTAGAGTATCCGGCTGGAATGGGGATATTAGCACGAGATCCCAACGACTATAACCGTTTTGTTGTCTTGCGTAGTTCAGGTCTAGGTGTTACAACAAACGGAGGTGTAACGTTTGATAATGCCATTACAGCTGATGGAGTCGTAACCAACAAACTGACAGCCGGACAAATTTACACGGAGAACATTCAAATCATCGGCACGGAGAACTTGTTTTATTGGGATGGCGTAGAGTTAATTGCTATTAACCCTGATAACCAAAACAAATTCGTTCGGTTAAACTCAAGTGGTATTTACATGGCTCAGGGTTCCTCGACAATCGAACGTGGGGATGGGTTCAAACTTATTGATGATGGATATGCCAACTTTAGTTATGCGACTGACATGGCGATGCCTCCACCGATCAGTAATGGTGTATACCAAGAAGGTAGATGGTATAAAAACGCAAACACTGAAAAAGGCGATGTATTTTACTACAGTTTTGAACATGTTACCCGTTATCTTTACTTACAACTAGCTTTTCATGCTGAAGATGGTGGTGCTGGTTATATCACTGTCGAAGGAAGCGGGCCATTTATAGGAACAACATACGCTAGTTTCTATACAAACCATTCAATCGGAAATAAGTATGCAAATTCAGGGCGTGTATTTGTGGCTGATTTAGGTGTTCCGACAGGTGGGACAAGAAGTGTATACGTTCGAATTCGCTCAGATGTCGCAGATAAATTCGTTGCAGTACGTCACATTAGGGGTTATTTAAGGGGGTAATCATATGGTCACGTTTGCTGAAGCGAAACCGAATATATACGGTGACCAATATCAGTTATTCATCACGTGCGATGATGAAGGAAACATTACATCTGCTGAGTACGGGCAAATGATTGTTCGATTAGATCCGGCAGATTTTTTCTTTGTGGTCACAAAAGAAGAAGGGGATATCTTAAACGACAATATCAGTAAATACAAAATTCAAATCGATGGTTTTAGACCTTCGTTAGTGTTGAAAGAAGAAACACCTACGGAAACACCTACAGAACCAACCAATTAATAAAGTGAGGTGGAAATATGAAATTATCATTTGAACGAGTCACCAACGCACTTTTTGGGGATTTTCGAAACAAAGTAAATCAATTGATGAGTGATGTAGAAGATAATTTCAAAGAGACTACATCAAACACCTATAAAGCACAAACAGATGCAACAAAAGCGATTAATGATTCTGGATCTGCGGTTCAAAAAGTAAATAACATCCAAAAACAAGTTGATGCACTTGTTGTTGGTTCTAATACCTCTCCTGCTGAGACAGTTCAAGCGCGAGTTGATGAAGGAGGCAATAGTTTCAATACTTTGAAAGAACACCTAGATGATAAAGGTAATAAAATTAAGACGTTGCAGGAATCTCAAAATACAACAAAAAAAGCTATTGGTTACAATCTAGAAGACTTCCCTCGTATTATCTTAGAGAACAATGATAATGGTAGGTTTAAAAGAGCTATAGACTCATTGGGTGATGGTGACAAATTAGTTATACCGAATGGGAGTTATACAGCCCATAGTATTAGTGTGTTAAACAAAAAAAATAACTTAATAGTAGGTGTAGGAATAGTAAAAGTTGAACAACCTGTCGAAACAACTAATTCAAGAACTTCGCTCCGCTATACTTTCAATATAGATAGTTGTACTAATGTTATATTTGAAAACATTCGAGTTAAAGGACAACATTTCCATGCGAATGGTGGAGACAACTTCAAACAACTTGGTTTCTATCTAAAAAACTGTATAGATACTGTAGTGCAAAACTGTTATGTAGAAGAAATTCACACAGCCTATAGGACTGAAGGTTGTAAAAATGCCAGGATTCTAGATAGTAATGCTAATAAAACTTATACTGGTTTTTTTATTGGTGGCAATTCTCAGTATTCTAAAGTAACAAATTGTGCATCATACGATGCCCATTATTATCCTGATGGAGATGACAAAGCGGTAGGGTACGGTTTCTTAAATGACACAGCTCAATATACTATTTTTAAGGACTGTGAAAGCTATCGTGGTGGAAGCGAATGTTTCAGAACACAAGGATCGGCAGAAGTTTTCACAGATTTTATAAATTGTAAAAGTTATCAATCAAGAAGATACGGATTCACATTTAGGTTAGCCGGTAAATATGCGAACTTTGAAAACTGTACCGCATATGACACTGGTGATCCGAATTATTGGAATGGAGCTTCAGGAAGTTTTACTTATCCATACCAGGGAACGCATTATGGTTTTTTGTTAGAGGGAACTGGTGGAGAATGTACCTCTTATAATTGTAAAGTTCTTGGAACTCTAGATGCTACAGTTTTGCTAAACGCTTTATATATCGCTAGTCCTAACACAAAGATTACAAATGCCAAAACGCGTGTAGGTGTTAGTGAAGCCGTAATAATGGTTAGACCAGAAGCAGTTGGATCTATTATTTCTGATAGCGAGTTCACCTTAAATAATACAGCTAATGCATATAACATTTATTCCTCAGCAAATGGTGTTAAAATTCAGTCTGTTAAAGCTTACGGAGGAAGAACTGGTTTTTTAGTCGGTGGCGCCAGAGTTAAGATGTTTAATAACGAATCACTATATGCTGGAAAGTATGCTTTCTTAGTTAGCTCTGCAAATTCAATTTTAGATGGTAATATCTCTTACAATTGCGGTCAATTATTAGAGGCAAATAGCTATGCTTTTTATATGCAGGGACCCAATATGGTATTAGGAACGAATACAGTCACGGATGACCAAACAACCCCAACTATTGCAAAAGCTTTGCGAATTGATAGTACATGTTTAAATTTCTTCAACGGGCAATTTCTTGAAACTCATACGAATTTAGGTGTTTCAAAAGGAATAGCAAGCACAAATGATATGAAAACTATTTATGGTAAAGCAGGAACACAAACCGATAGCACTGCAACAGACGTCGCAACTTTGAAAAATGATTTCAACTCTCTGTTGCAGAATCTAAAAAACAAAGGATTAATGAATAGTTGAAAAATCCTTGATAATAAAATCTTTATTTTGAAAAATATACCTCTTCTGTAAAAAAAGTTGTATAATTAATTGATAATATTTTCAGTTTTTTATCGGAGGAGAATAAAAATGTATATAAAAAGCAGACAAGACCTAATGGAATTTCTGAATTACGAAAAGAAAAACTATGGCAGAAAAAACACAAAGATGCCTTTGATTTGTGTTAGGGAGAAATCGTACCTTTGGAAATATAATGTGCTGCTTAGAAAATCTGAATACTATACAAATACGCGAAAGAAGATAAGGAGTTTAATTTATAGAGCTTGGTTATCTCATTATCAAAACCAACATCAAATTCACATTCCTATTAATACTTTCGATAAAGGTTTACGACTGATGCACTTGGGGCCTATCCTTGTAAATGCTAAAGTAAAGGCCGGCAAAGATATAGCTTTGCATATAAATACTTCTTTAGTTGCTGGAGGGTCTAATGATCATACGCCGGTATTAAGTGATAATATTGTAGTTGGAGTTGGAGCTGTTATTCTAGGTGATGTCCATCTTGCTAAACATATAGCTGTTGGAGCGAATTCTGTAGTGAATAAATCTTTTGATGAAGAGAACATCGCTATAGCAGGTGCGCCCGCTAAAAAAGTTAGCGATAATGGGCGTTTAAATTGGAATGTAAAAGATAAAAAGAAAATCGGATAAATGCTTGTTGAACAGTAATGTTTTTTTTGGAAAAATGAAGAAATATCGTGAGTTGAAAGGACCTTATTATTTGGGTTCTTTTTTTGTTTTTTTAAAACGACTTTAGTAATTAAAAATATTCAACTCTCTATCAAATTTTTATAGATTCAGAAGATCACTTCACTTTTTTATGTAAAATGTTTTTTGGAAAAAGAAGGCTATATAATTCTTTTTTTGATGTAAGGGGGGGGCGAATGATGCCAAATACATCGGAGGATAACATGGAGAAAAAAGTACGTGACAATACACTAGATACCCTATCAATTGTTGTTATGTTCTATACACTAATCACAGGAGTTTGCTTCATTTTCTTAGGAAGTGACGAAATCAGCAATGAAAGCACCTATAACCGTATGCAAGACCTCATGAGCATTAAGCTATGGGGTCTTTTATTTGTCTTAAATTCCATTCTCCACTTATTAGCGGTGAGTTTGGAATACAAACGGTTGCAGTATGGCTTCTTTATCGCAGCAGGAACAGTAGGGTTAGCTTTAACCTTACTGTACGCCACTGCGTCGTTTGACACATCAGCTTATAAAATTAACGCCTTTCGCTATCTATTATTTGCAGGGGTGAATCTAACCATTGCTTTAAAGGGGGCGAGAGCGTGGAAACAGGAAAACATTTCGTAACCAAAGGCGAGCTTTACGAGCATACAGACCTCATCAAGAAAGAGTTACAGGGGAGTATTAATCATGTTTCGCAGAATGTAAACAACTTAGAAAAAATTGTGTTGCCGATGGTGGTTGCTTTAGAAGCCATCAAAGAGAACACAGGCGAGTTAAACACCACGATGAAAGAGTTTGTCAGTGAACAAAAAGAACATCGCGAAAAGATCCACACACACGATATGGCCATTAATGACTTGCAACGTGATGATGATGTGAAAATTGAGAAAGAAAAAGGCAAGTGGAACGTCATCGGTATTATTACAGCTGCCCTAGTCGGTGGTGGTTTATTCATGGACAAATTCGGCTCATGGATTGCAGAAAAATTATTCGGATAAGGAGAGATACACATGAACAAAGACTTCGTAAAACAAATTACAGCGTTCCTCATGGCAATCTTGCTGTTTCTAGGTACATTAAACGTGAAATTCGAATGGTTTACGGTAGATAGCATCAATGCCTTTGAAGCGGTGTTAATCGCAGCTATTCCTCTTGTAGCGGTGCTGGTGTCCATTTATAAAAACCATTACGGCATTACGGAAAAAGCGAAGGAACAAAAGGAAGTCTTGAAACAAAAAGGATTAAAGTAGTCGCCTTTCGGGGTGGCTATTTTATTTTAGGGAGGAATATAAATGTCTGCATGGGAAAATAAATTTATCAACGTAAATAAATATGCTCGTTCAGGTAAGAAGTTAACAGCGGTTCGCAAAATTTTGATGCACTATACTGCCAATCCGGGTGCAAGCGCGATGAATCATTATAAATACTTCAACAACCTAAAAGACCGTTATGCATCAGCTCACTTCTTTGTGGATCGTGTAGACTCACTTTGTATTGTTCCACTTAATGAAGTAGCTTACCATGCGAATGATGTTCAAAAGCGTGTGAATGGGGTTGCTTATCGTGGAGTAGCGGCATTGAAACCAAATGCTAACCTTCTTTCGCTTGGTATTGAAATGTGTATCGAGAAAGACGGTACAATCCATCCTGATACTGTTAAACGTTCGGCTGCCATCGCTGTTGAGTTATGTAAGAAATACGGGCTAGACCCACTTACAGATATCGTCCGTCATTACGATGTAACAGCGAAGAATTGTCCTGCTCCTTGGGTAGCGGATAAATCACAGTTTGAAGCGTTTAAAGTATTTGTGAAAAATGAGTTAGCAGGGAATGATCCTACAATTATTCCTGCACCTTCAAATAAAGTGGATAGCGTAATCGTGAAGCAACCAACTAAACCATCTGAACAACCAAAAACAAAAGGTAATGCGGTGATGATGTCCATTCAGACAACGTTAAACAACCGATATGGCACGAAATTAGTGATTGATGGCTTATACGGACCAGCTACAAAAAAAGCGCTTGTTACAGGCTTACAAACTGAATTAAACAAACAGTATCGTGCGAACCTTACAGTCGATGGCTTATATGGTCCTGCTACTGCTTCGAAAGTGGTCAATGTACATGAAGGAGCAAGAGGGAATATTACCTATATTGTACAAGCTGTATTGTACGCACTAGGGTATGACACAAAAGGGGTAGATGGTATTTTCGGTAGCGGAACAACAGCAGCGGTGAAGAAGTTCCAAGATGATAAAGGACTATCAGTGGATGGTGTTGTCGGTGTAAACACCTTTAATAAATTGTTCTAACACAAAAGCCCTGTTACTCACTACGAGCGACAGGGCTTCTTTTTATTCTGTTACTTCTCCATCCCCACCTTCGCCAGCGGTTCCTTCAGGGTACACGTATTTGTACGCAAAGAATTCATAGTGATCCGGTTGAGTCATCTTATTAAAATTTAAAAATGGAGACTCAGCTTTAAACGACATCTTCTGACCAGGGTTTAACGTATCGCCGATTTGCCCGTAAAGTGTTGTCAGGAATTTGTTGTCTTTATCGTAAACGGCAGCGCCAATTGTAATATCGTTAGTCGCTTCTTTTGTATCGTTCTTCACTTGGCCGCGCATAAAGATAAACGTTTGATCCTCGTTCGCGTCTAGTGCTTCATTCGACATCGGCAGCTCAACCACTTTTACATCCGTCACTTCAGGAGAAATCGTCATTTCAGCCTTACCTAGCTCATAGTCAGGGTTCATATCTATTTGATTTTGTACATGTGCAATCTTACCTGGTGCTAAGACAGAAGGGGAAACCCATGCTGTTGAATCGTCACTTGAACCGATGACATGACCTTCTTTATCAAAATACGTAATATTAATAGCTGATACATCAATGTTTTCTTTGCTGTCATTCTTAATCGTAGCAGAATAACTTGCTTGTTTCTCGCCCGTGTAATCATCGTCATACGTGTAATAGATTTCTTCTTTGTTCGTAATTTTAATATCTTCAGGCTTAACTTCCTTTTTGACTGCTTCTTGTTTTGGTTCCGATTTACTCGTTGTTTCCTTTGCTGGTTCATTCCCACACCCTGCAAGTAATAATCCACATGCTAAGAGTGAGATACCCATTGCTTTTTTCATTGTTTTATCCCCTTTATTTTCATTTGTTGGCAAATTTTATTATAAAGGCAAAAAGAAAACATGCAAGATAAAGGTTCTTACATGCTTGGTTTAGGGTGCGAAAGGTGCTTATTTTTTAGGTGCATATTCAACGATAGAAAATTTATTCTTCACTGATTCTATCAGCTCCTGTTCGAGTTCGATACTGATATCCTCCCAATCATCAAGGTGATATCCTTCTTTTTCTCGTTTTTTATTGTAAAGTTCTTTTGCTTTCTCATATGAATCTTTTGTAATAGTGGATTTAGCTAACGATTCTTTTGTATAAACTATTCGACTTCCGTTTCCATAATAGGGTTTGCCTTCATAATAAACAACATAAACTGTTTCATTTTCTATTTTAGGACTAGCCATTCCATCCACTCCCTTTACATTCATCCAAACTATGATATAATCTCTCTTGTACATCTAGTGTACGTTCTTTGCTAGAGCACCCTTTGTCGTGAGGGTGCTTTTTATTTTGTTTCCTTATATACAAATTCAAACGTCTGAATACCGTTGTCTATTTCTAAAGGCAATCCATAAAAACTACTTGTTCCTTTTGTTTTTGGATCATCAATCATGATTACATCACTTAATTGCTCATTTAACCACGATTCATTTACTTTGACTCTAATGGGTTTGTTGGATTGTATTTGTCTAAGGTTTTTAACGATATCTGTTAACTCTTGTTTGTTCATTAGATTTCCTCCTCATGCCGCTTCTGATATTTTCTACCGCATTTCGTGCAAGTTATTGTGTATTCACCCCTATGTTCTTCCCAAGATGTCCACCATGTCCCAAAATCATTACTGAACCAATGTCTACGATGGAATATATTACAGATAACGTTCATTATCATTCCTCCTATTTGTATTACCTTTATTTTATGATATACTTTTCAAAAGAGGGAGAGAGCGACCAAACTAGCTCCCTCTGTATTGGTTTATTGAGTAACTTGCTTTGCAGGTTGCTCTTTATTTATGTCTAAAACCCTTAATAACTCTTCGAATTTAGAAGGGTAGTAATGCGGTTGCGTTTCTTTTGCATTATTCGGACTAATTAAGTTCTTCCCGTACACTAATCCTTTTTCTGTAATGGACTTAAACTCTTTTGTTTTTCCTTTTGAGCTAGGACGTTCTTTAATCTCCAATAATCCTACTTCAATTAATTTTGTATTAACTTTAGCAGTAGACAATCCAACTTCATGTTCTTTCAATAACTCTGTCAACGATTTAGTTGTTTCATCTTCAATGTATTTCGGAAGGTGATCGGTAGGTACTCCATGATGTTTATGAGCAACTTCAAGCATTTTAATTTTAGAAGTATCATCTACACGTAAAATTCTCGATGTGTAGTCAACGCCTATCAAGTGCATTTCAAAAGCTCTAATGTTTTCAGTCGGTTTAACCCGCGAATTCTCTAATTCCTCGATTTTCTTGATAACCTTATACCGAACTTTCGCATCATATTTTAAAGCTAATTGCATTGCGCCTTCTTTACCAAATTCGTAACAAGGTCTTTCTTGATTGTTTTTATCGAGATAGGAGCCGGGCTGAAAAATAAGCTGGGCTATTTCTTCTCCTAATTCCTCACTTTCTTTCCTTATATCAGCCATTACATTTTTGTGAAGTTTACCCGTTAATTCAGCTAAATCTAAACTCGTCATTCTAACATCATTAGCGATTAATTCGTTCATTTCACTTCCTCCACATCTTCACTAGAGTAGAAATCAACAGACATTTTAATTTTCTTCATTCCATCTTGGAGACGTTTCTCTTCCTTTTCTAATTCTAAAATTTCAGAAACTAATTTTTGTGCTTGAGCAGGGGATAAAGTGATTTCTTGGTTAAGAGCTGAAATTAATTTAAGTTGTTCAATCGCGCTATCAGGCGTAACCTTTTCGTATGCAGGTGTTTCTGGAAGTTTTGAAGCATTAACTTCAATAACTGTTTCTTCTCTTGGGATTATAGGAGTAATTTGGTCTTCAAAAAGCAAATCGTAATTACGACCATCATCACCTTTAACGTTATAAGCATTAAAGCTTTTCTTGTACTTAACGATTTCTCCAACAGGATTTCCTACATAACCTCTTGTAATCTGAACGCGTTGACCTTTTTTAAATTTCTGAGCCATTTTATATTCCTCCCGTTTTTAAGGTGCTGTATATCACAACACCTATTTTTATTTAATTTTATCCTTTTCTTCGATGTACTCCCATAAGTCGTCAACTTTACAGCCAAGAAAATGAGCTAACCTAAAAGCCTTTATTAAAGAAGGTTCTTTATGGTTGTTAGCCCAAGCGCTAACTGTTTGCTTACTTTCATCCATTACTTCAGCTACCTTATGCTGTGGAATATCCAGTTCTGCGAATCTGATTTTTAATTTGGCTTTAAGATCATCTTTTCTGCTTTCTTTACTGCTTGGCATGGTAACCACTCCTAAACTATTCATTATATTTCCCTCCCTTCATTTTATTACCATATACTCATTATAACAAGTATGATTGCCTTTGTATACTAAAAAAGATAAAAAGTTTAACAAATAGTTGAATCATGTACAACCCAACTGTCATACCATGAAGTATACCAACCAACAGGGAGTGTTTAGGATGACTACACTTGAAATGAAATTTATCGAAATGATGAAAGAAACAAATTTCAGTATGATGGATGTTTTATTTATGATGATTGACCGATTAGAAGCTGAAAACCTTTCTGAAATGGAATTAGAAAGAAGAATGGCAGTCTTACATGATTTTTCTAAAAAGTTACATGAAGCTGAATGTGGTAATGACTAATGCTAAAAGGTTTCTTCGATGGACTGTCGGAACACCGTAGCAAACGGGCGAAACAATCTGAATTCGACCATTTGGAACATACCGAATACCTTTATAGCTCAGATTACTTACGAGGCTTATACAATCGCACAAGCAATAACGGTCAACGTCACGCATTAATGGATTACATGGACAGATTTGATGTGAATAATGAATCATACAAGGGTTACAGTGGTTTGTACAACGAAATAGACAATTGGTTACATCCACAAGAAGACGAGTGGGTAAAAATCCCGCGATCCATTTTGGAAGAATATTTAAAGGGGGATGATGAGTTATGATTGCAATGTTAGGGACAGGAGCTTTATTTGTAGGGTTGGCGATTGCTGAGAAGAGAGGTTGGCTTGAACTAGATTTTGAGAAAGTAGAAGGGTTCATCAAAATTGGTATGAGTGCTGGTATAGCGGGTAGCTTGTTGTATTTTGTTTCGAAGTTAGCTGCGATGTTTTTATAGGTATGACCATTGGAAGACTGATGCAGTATTTTCCTAGGTATGGTAAAATAGTTGATGTAGCAAGGGTTCAACGCGGATTCGTCCACCGTTAGCTATTTTCTTTCTTCCTCAATCTTTTTCCAACCTCATTTCAGGAAAGTACGCTGGAGAAAATTCAGAAGATTAAAAATAGAAGGAGTGGTTTCTGTGATTGAATTCTTATTTCCTGCTGCTGTTTGTGGTCTAGCTGTAGCTTTTGGTCGAAAGAAAAAACCAACTGATAAAGATCAAATTGAGTTAGTGTTTCGGAACTTGGGCGTAGGTGGAAAAATCGGTAAAGAGAAACAAACCTTCGTATTCCCTAAACTCGTCCACGAACACAGTGTAGAAAACGGAAAAGAGTATGTCTATGCTACGACTGTAGGATTACCCGACAAGACGTTAAAACCACTTAAAGAGGTATTGTCCTCTACGCTGAACAAACCCTTGAAATTAAAGTATAAGAAGTATTTGAGTATCACTGTGTATGATATCGAAATGCCTGAAATTGTTCCGTATAAAGATGTACCAAGTAAAGAAGGGTGGGTCGTGCCTCTTGGAATGAATTTAGAAGGTTGGCACTTCCACGACTTCGATAAAACACCCCATACGACAATTGCGGGAACAACAAGGTTCGGGAAAACACAAATGCTCAAAAACATCATGACATATCTTATTGAACATCACCCTGAAGACGTAGAATTTCTTATTATCGATTTAAAAGGAAAGTTGGAGTTTAACCCTTATCGCAATTTAAAACAGGTCAGAGCGGTTTGTGGTGATCCATTTGAAGCTTATGAGGAGCTTTCGCAATTACATTTACAAGTAAAAGATACAATGGAAAAGTTTTTAGGTAACGGATGGAACAATGTTGTTAAGACATCTGAAAAGAAACGATTATTTGTCATTGTGGATGAAGCAGCTCAACTGGCCCCTGATAAATTCATGGAGCCTGAAGTAAAGAAAATTATGAGTGCTTGTCAATATTATTTATCTGAATTAGCAAGGGTAGCAGGGGGCTTGGGGACGAGAATTGTGTACGCCACTCAATATCCCACATCGGATACCCTACCACGCCAAATTAAACAAAATGCAGATATGAAAATTAGTTTCCGTTTACCTACAGGATACGCTTCGGAAGTTGCTATCGATGAACACGGTGCTGAAAAGCTACCTTCTAATATCCCTGGTAGGGCTTTAGTGAAGACGCATGAAGTGATGGAAGTTCAAACGCCTTATATAGAAGATACTGAAATGATGGAAAGGATTGATCGTTATGTTATCAGCGAACGAAAAGAAGTATCACGAGAGAGTGGATCAAGTATTACACAATTTGGAGAAAATGGAGTTCATGAGTCGGAGTCAAATCCAAAAATTATTAAACATCTCTAATGTGCGAAATATGAACCGTATCCTGATGAACATGAGTAAGTACCTCAATTCAAAAAGGTTGCATGAAAATGTCTATTATCTAAACAGAGCTGGAAGACAATACATTGGTACAGACCGAAACCCTGCTAAACCTAACCAAATTGAACATAAATTAATGAGAAGCGATATGTACATGTATTATGATTTCCCTGACACTTGGAAACCTGAACATCCGATAGAGTGGAGAGATAGACAACGAAACAAAAAGAAAATTATTTCAGATGCTTTTTTCAGCCAAGATCAAACATACTTCTTTGTAGAAGTGGACCATAAACAAATGATGACTCGAAATATGAACAAAATTGATTCTTATGCTGAACTTTTCCCTTTGCTTGAAAAAGAGTACAACGTTGATTGCGTTCTTGTCTTCTATACAATGACTGAAGCGAGAAAGAAACGTTTAATGAAATATTGTGAAGAAAAAGGTGTTACATGCGGCGTGTTCACCAAAGACGATATAGTTTAACTTGAATTAGCCACCTATATTTATATATTTCACTAGCTCACTCTTAGTTTACTTATCTGCCGAACTATGAATTTTATATATAGCCTAAACCATTGTATGTGTACAATGATTATAAATTTTTGTATGAGCTTTTTGAAGATGAAGAATACGCTGAAGTCATGAACTTAGTGCTGAAACATTTAAAAAAGATAGCAAAATCCGAACAAGGAAAATAGCAGGTAGATGCCTAATAAATAAAAGATAGCCGAGATAGATCATCACATCTCTCTTAGCTATCTTTTATTGTGTATACGGCGATGGTAATGAAAAAAGAATGGGTATAATTACCTTTCTATTTAAACTGCTGAAATTTTAGACATACTATTGCCAAATTGTTCATAAATGTGTATAAGGTAAAACTTCAAGCAGAAGATGGAGTGAACCTATTTTTAAGAAAAATAAGGTACGCTAATCCGTTCAAACGGGATAAGGAGTGATATTGTGAAAGAAATCGAAGTGGTCATTGATACGGAAGAAATTGCGGAGTTCTTTTACAATGAACTAGTCAAGCGAGGCTATGTTCCCGCTGAAGAAGAGCTAGGCGAATTAGCGGATATAACTTTTGATTATCTCATTGATAAATGTATTATTGATGAGCAAGATGAAGAATAAAAAGATAGATACATCTGTAACGACGGGGAAACTCGTCGTTTTGTTTATGAGACAGCGGTTATGAAAAAGGATTAGCAGCTTTTATAGCGGATTGCACTTTTATATGATGCTGAAGGGGAATTTTTTTAACTGAAGAATCGGGAATAGAGTCAAGAAGAGAAAATATGCTTTCGTCTTCAAACCATTCTTCTTTTCTTAAAAAAAGATGTACGCGGTCTCCCCAGCTCATAGTTAAAGTCGGGCTATAGAGCTTTTTGGAATGAGTTCTGTCATTTGTAAATATATCTGAATTATAATCGCTTCGAGACCCTGTATGAGGGTGTTTAAGGCTAAAGGTATAAATAGCATCATGCAAGTTTGAATAAAAAAGAAGAACGTATAGGGTTTTTCCCACTTCAATCCGTCTTATCACAGACTCAAAATGGTACACTTTCGTTCCACATAAATCAATTTTATTACCTGAATAATAGGGAAAGACGATTTGAGTCATACCGAGAAAATTTTGAGTGTGAAACTGCCAAGAGTGAAGAACATTACGCTGAAACTCTTTTTTAAAGAGAACATTTTTTTCGATATGATACTGTTCGTTCACAATCAGGGCTATTGATAA
Organism: Priestia sp. FSL R5-0597; assembly: GCF_038006305.1. Taxonomy (NCBI): domain Bacteria; kingdom Bacillati; phylum Bacillota; class Bacilli; order Caryophanales; family Bacillaceae; genus Priestia; species Priestia sp. FSL R5-0597. The sequence continues at coordinate 3,778,953 of NZ_JBBOUZ010000001.1, read as the reverse complement.
GAGCGTTTTGTTTCTATGCTGCCAAAAGTCATTCCAAACAGCTTTCATAAAAGAAGATATGTGAAAGGCGGGGAGTAAATGAAACAGATTGCTGTTTTGCTCTTTGCTTTTTTCATAGAGTAACAGCTGAGCGTAAGCATCATGAAATATCGCTGAGTTGGAATGTTCTAAAAACAAGAAGTATGCGTGCTGTTTCTCTGATGAAAGCAGGGATTTTATTAAGGTAGTGGAGAGATCTGTCATATAATAGCCGCCGTTTCGTGAAACTAAGTGTGCTAAAAGAGCCCAGTGAATTTCAGGGTGTTTTTGATAATAGTCCAAATAAGCTTGTGTACGTGTAACATTGTTTTGATTAGCTTTTTTTACTTTTCTTCGAATTTCTTTAATCCATTTTACATCTTCTCCAATAAAAGAGAGCGGGAGAATAGCAGGAGGTTTGTGCTGCATCATCTGCTGCAGACGAAGAACATCCTCCAATCTAATGAGGGGATTTGTGTCAGTAGAAGTCATGTTAAGCCTCCTTTGAAACGTTTAACTATTTTAAAAAAGGGTAAGGGACTTTTTGAAACCTTTATAACATTTCGTACGTATAAAGGGTAACAAATGTTAAGAAAAGAGGTTTTCTTTATGTTCAGAAAAATATTTGAATCATTAACTGGATCTAAACATCGCCGCTATAGCAGCAGTGATCGGCACTACCGACGTCCACGCCACTACAGCAGCAGTGATCATCATCACCGACGTCCGCGTCACCATAGCAGCAGTAGCGATTATAAACGAAGCAAATATTATGACAGCCACAGTCATTCAAAATATGGTCATCACCATTACAAGCGTAAACGCAAAAGCGGAAGCTTCTTCTCAAGCTTTTTCTCAAGTTGATTTGGAATGAAAAATCGAATGTTCAAACACTTTCATCGCTGGCTAGTTGACCGTCCTTTTAAAAAAGGCACAGTCATTTGTGAGCGCTATGAAATCATAAATGTACTGGGAATGGGGAGCTATGGTATAACATATGTTGCTAGTGACATTGTGCAACAAAAAGAGGTAGTAATAAAGCAACTCCGCAAAACGAAGCAGCGCACGCCTCAGGGGCTGAAGTCTTTTCATTATGAAGCAAAACTGCTGTCTCAACTAGATCATCCTCAAATTCCTTCGCTGTATGAAGCTGTTGAAATAGATGAAGGGTGTTTTCTAGTGATGGAGTTGATTCAAGGAAAAACGTTTGAAGATTTAATTTTTGAAGAGAAGCGCGTATATACAGAAGAAAAAGCGCTTGACATTTTACTTGATATTCTAAAAGTAGTTTCCGTTATTCATGAGCAAGGAATCGTTCACCGTGATCTTCGTATTCCAAACATTATTGATGTTAACGGGACCATCTATGTTATTGACTTTGGTCTTGCAAGATTTTTGGGAGCTCATGAAGAAACAAGCAGCCTTATAGAAGAACAGCAGTTTATGAGACAAACATTGGTTGCAAGCGATATCTATGCGCTTGGTCATTTTCTTTTATTTTTATTGTATTCTGGTTATGAGCCGACGGATAAACAAGAAAAAAGCTGGGAACAAGAGCTAAGCTTGTCGGCGCCCATTAAAACCATCATTCAAAAAATGCTGAGAGCAGATGAAGCGTATGAAAGTATTAAAAGTTTACAAAAAGACATTTATGACTATATAAATAGTAAGAACTCGGGGAGGGAAAAGCATGGCGCTATTTAATAAAGCGTTAGCCCGCATTGGAATTGGTGCAGCGCGAGTGGATGCTAAGCTTGTCAATGATGAATTTCGTGCTGGTGAAACGATTGAAGGGATTGTTGAAGTGTACGGCGGAAATGTTGAGCAGAAAATTGACAGCATCTATCTGCGTCTATTCACAACCTATGTAAAAGAAAGAGACGATAAAAAATACAAGCAGGACATTGAACTTAATACGTTTAAGATTAACGACCCGTTTACGATCCAACCATCTGAAACCAAGTCTATTCCTTTTACCTTTCAGCTACCTGATGATACGCCTGTTACATTAGGGAGAACCCGAGTGTGGGTGGCGACGAGCCTCGATATTAAAGATGCGGTTGATCCGTCGGATATTGATCATGTAAAAGTGCTCCCTAACCTTATGGTAACAAGCACAATTGAAGCGATGGAACAGCTTGGCTTTCGCTTGCGTCAAGTCGAGTGCGAAGAAGCTCCTCGCAGGATGAGAAAAAGACTTCCTTTTGTTCAAGAATTTGAATTTGTTCCAAGCGGTGGAGTGTACGCTGGGAAAGTAGATGAAATTGAAATCATCGTGCAGCCGAGCGGCTTACATGACTACGATTTATTTATAGAAGTAGATCGACGGGCCAGAGGGTTCGGGGGGTTTTTATCTGAAATGCTGGATGCAGATGAGTCGCTCGTTCATGTTCATGTTTCTGAAAAAGAAATTCCTCAGTTAAAAAATAGATTAACCAATATTATTTCACGCTATAGCTAACGTGCATAGCTCTCCTTTATTTTTCGTATATTAAAGACAGTAAAAAGAAAGGAGAGAGGTATATGCCGCAATCAAAACAAACGAAAAAAATAAATGCAAAAGAGGAATTTTCGGCTGAATTTGTCGTTCATCAAGCTCCCAAGCCGGAAGACTATATTCAGCCAAAACGTGTGAATAAGTAAAGCATGTAGCACGCTACATGCTTTTTCTTTTAATAGGTTGGAGGAAATAAAAAATGGTAAATCGCACTACAAAATATTCTCTATTTATTGTATCGCTTTTAGCTTTCTTTTTACTCATTTTATTTACGTTTAATACACCTTGGGTGAAACAGCTTGACTTTAATGTACTTCATACCATTGAAGGATGGAGGACGGATACGTTAACACCCATCATCATATTTATAACAACTGTAGGATCTTGGTATGTCACTGCGCCAATATGGTTTGCCATTATAGTATTTCTTCTTTATAAACGAAAAGGATTGCTCGCTTTATATATCACGCTTGTTTTTTGGGGAGTTCGCGCTTTAAATTGGGGATTAAAGGAGATTTTTGCAAGACCAAGACCTGATTGGAGTCAAGTCGTTCCCGCCTCTCACTATAGTTTTCCGAGCGGACATGCCATGAACTCAATGGCGTTTTACAGCGGAGTGCTTTTGTTAATATGGATGTATACAAGAAGCAGGGCTATTAAAACGGCAGCTGCATGCGTAATTACTATTATTATTTTATTAATTGGATTTAGCCGTTTGTATTTAGGCGTACACTTTTTAACGGATATACTAGCAGGATATTGTGTAGGACTTGCTTGGTCATTAGGAGTCTACCTCCTTTCTAAGCGCCTATATAACCAAAAATAGGAGCAATGGTTACATTTTTTTCGTTAATATTTCATTTTGTTTAAGTAGGCCTATTGATTCATCCATTCAAAAACAACTAATGATAAAATGGGAAACAAATATTTTATGTACATGTTTAATAAGAAAAAACTAGTAATTTCGACAAAAAACGTTTTGATTCGATAAAGGGTTTTCGGATTTTATCACTAATTATATAAGAATACATGACGTAAAAGAGTAAATACTTGCTTTTGGGTGGAGGGAAGAATGTTGAGTGTGTGGACCACAATAAAAAAACAATTTAATATTAGCACAGAATATGATGTAACCATTATGCAAACAGAAGAAAAAGGTGAAAAGCGCGGATATAAGCCTGTCCATCGTCTAACGATTACAGCATTCGATCATCAAGACGCAGCAACACAAGTATTTCAGATGTTTAATATTGCTGATAATTTGCCAAAAGATTGTGATGCGAGATTTATTAGCACAGGCGATATTTTGTTAATTGATGAAGGTACTCGAGGGAAGTATTACTACAAGCTATGGACAGACGGATGGCAAAAAGTGAATCGCCTGCACGTACGTTAAACATAAGGTAAAAGCGACCTATCTGGCCGCTTTTTATTTATATGTTGACTCTTAGTAATCACGAGTATGATGACCAGGGCCATTTTTTCGGTTTGTTGCTGAATATTCATCTCCATGGGCTTCATGTTCTGCTATAATTGCTTCTTTTGGAATGTGATTATTCTTTTTAGGCGAATTAATTCGGTTGCGATGTTTTTTCCCCATACATATCACCTCAGCTAAAGTTAGTAAATCCCTTGCGCTATTAGCGTACCCTTATATAAAAAGACATACTACGCCATTTTTTGGGCAGTATGTCTTTTTATTTTTGACGCATAATGTTAGAAGTAAATAGACATGCAAGGGATACAATATGGTATAGTGAAAGCGTAAGATTTTTTACATATAGGAGGTACGAAATGAGCGTACATATTGGGGCAAAACAAGGTGATATTGCAGAAACGATTTTACTTCCAGGTGATCCACTTCGTGCAAAATACATTGCAGAAACGTTTTTAGAAGACGTAACTTGCTATAACGAAGTGCGCGGTATGCTTGGATTTACAGGAACATATAAAGGAAAGCGCGTTTCTGTTCAAGGAACGGGAATGGGTGTACCATCGATTGCTATTTATGTAAATGAACTAATGAATGAATATGGTGTTCAAAACCTAATTCGCGTGGGTACATGCGGAGCAATCCAAAAAGATGTAAAAGTACGTGACGTTATTTTAGCCATGTCTTCGTCAAGTGATTCACAAATGAACCGGGTTAAATTTGGTCCTATTGACTACGCACCGACAGCTAACTTTGATTTATTAAAGCGCGCTTACGATGCAGGTGTTGAAAAAGGCCTTCAGTTAAAAGTAGGAAGTGTATTTACATCTGATCAATTTTACAATGAAGACGGCCAGCTAGAAAAATTAGCAGCTCACGGCGTATTGGCAGTTGAAATGGAAACGACGGCTCTGTATACGCTAGCCGCTAAATACGGCCGTAATGCTTTGTCGGTTTTAACAGTAAGTGATCACATCTTCACTGGTGAAGAAACAACGTCAGAAGAACGTCAAACGACGTTCAACGATATGATTGTTGTTGCGCTTGAAGCAGCAATTAATGAATGAACATAATTTCATTTATTTGCTGAATGGAAGCGAAATGCTGCCGCGTAACAAATAAAAAGACGAGAAGCAATCAAGCTTCTCGTCTTTTTATTTGCGAAAATTAATTGTTTCCAAATAGGAAATTGTATGGTACGATTTGATACGTTAAAAACGGCCTTGATTTTCGTGAAAGTCGAAAATCGTATAAAAAATTCATAAGAGGTGATAAACCATCATGATGGCAAGTATTAAACAGCAGTGGTTTTCAAATGTTCGAGCAGACATTTTGTCAGGGATGACAGTTGCTCTTGCGCTTATTCCAGAAGCCCTTGCTTTTTCCATTATCGCCGGTGTCGATCCTATGGTTGGTCTGTATGCATCTTTTTGTATGGCAATTGTGATTGCTTTTACAGGTGGAAGACCAGCTATGATTTCAGCTGCAACAGGAGCAATGTCTTTATTGATGATTAACTTAGTCAAAGATCACGGCATTGAGTATTTATTTGCAGCTACTGTTTTAACCGGAATTATTCAAATTTTACTTGGTGTTTTGAAAGTAGGAAGGTTTTTATCGTTTCTTCCTCAAACAGTGATGATTGGCTTTGTAAATGCGCTCGGTATTTTGATTTTTACCGCACAGCTTCCGCATTTTGAAGGAGCAAATTGGATGATGTACGCCATGGTAGCCGGAACGCTGCTCATCGTCTACTTATTTCCGCTCATGACCAAGGCAATACCATCTCCGCTTGTTGCCATTGTCTTGATGACGATTGTAGCGATTGTCTTTCATTTAGATTTAAAAACGGTAGGAGATATGGGGAATATTACGCGTTCGCTGCCGGTTCTTCACTTTCCAAAGGTTGATTTATCAGTGGAGACACTGGTCATTATTTTACCTTATTCGCTTCCTTTAGCGATTGTAGGCCTACTTGAATCTATGCTAACGGCAACGGTGCTGGACGAAATTACAGATACGCCTTCAAATAAAAATAAAGAAGCGCGCGGTCAAGGCATCGCTAATATTGTAACAGGTTTCTTTGGAGGGATGGCTGGCTGTGCCATGATTGGACAATCTATGATTAATGTAAAATCAGGGGGACGTGGAAGGTTATCTACCTTAGTCGCCGGAGTCTTTTTATTGTTCTTAATTATGGTGCTTGGCGATGTTGTTAAACAAATTCCAATGGCTGCTCTTGTAGGCGTTATGTTTATGGTAGCTGCCGGTACATTTGATTGGCAGTCCCTTAAAGACTTAACGAAATATCCGCTATCGGATGCTATTGTAATGGTTGTTACGGTGGTTATCGTATTGTTTACACATAACTTAGCATTAGGAGTAATGGTAGGTATTGTTTTAAGTACGATTGTATTTGGCTGGAAGATGGCTAAAATCAAAACAACTTCACAAAAAGAAGGCAATATGAAGCAATACAGGGTTTCAGGGCAATTATTTTTTGCTACCATCAGTTTCTTTATGGATGAATTTCAGTATGAAACAGACCCGGATACCATCATTATTGATTTTAGTTCTTCTCATATATGGGATCAATCGGCCGTGATCGGCATCTCAAAAATTATCGATAAGTATGAGCGATTGAATAAAAAGGTTATTGTAAAAGGATTAAATGAAGACAGTAAAAAAATCGTTAGGCAGATTGGCTTAACGTCGCTGTCGAACAAATAAAAGGTGTGCAGTAGCACACCTTTTTTACTTGTTTCGTTTTAGTAGCTGTATGAACCAGGTGGAAAAAGAAGTTGTAGATGAAGGTGCGGATGTCTGTTTTAACAAAATAGCATAGGCTTTGCGACGATATTGGTAATCAAGCATGCATATCTACTCCTTTTAAAACAGATTTTGAAAGCGTTTTCTTTATTGTAGCATGCTTAATAGGGAGATAAAAGAAAAAAGAGAGACCATTGTCTCTCTTTAATCATTTCCAAACATATAGCGTTTGTGATGCCATGAGATTCCAAACATCAGACCCATTGCAAACATGTTCCCCATCAGTGAACTACCTCCATATGAAATAAAAGGAAGTGGAATTCCGGTAATAGGCAAGACTTGAATGGTCATACCGATATTTTGAAATACGTGGAACGTAAGCATTGAAATAACGCCTACACATAAGTAAGAATTGAATTCATTTTTTGTTTCAAGCCCTAGCTTGATCAAGTAATAAACGAGTACGAAGAAAAGACTAATAACAATGCTGGCGCCTATAAAGCCAAACTCTTCTCCAATAACCGCAAAAATAAAGTCGGTCTGTCCTTCTGGCAAATAGACAACTCCATTTCCGATTCCTTTACCGTTTACCATTCCTGAGCCAATCGCATCTAACGATTTCTTTAAATGATAGCCCTCTCCGGAACTGTACGACTCAGGATCCAGCCAAGAGTAAATACGTCCAAATTGGTATTGCTTAACCCCTAAATACTTTTCCAATAAGTTAGGTGCATAAACAACAAGTCCCAAAATAACAGAGCCAACTGCTGTAATGCCTAAAAATGCAGGGGCGATGATTTTCCAGCTTACGCCTGAAACAAATACAAGTCCAACGGTGATTGCTAAGAACACAAGAGCGGTACCTAAGTCAGGCTGCTGCATGATTAGTAATAAAGGTAAAGCAAGTACAGCGCCTAGTTTACCAAGCAGTAAAAAGTCTTCTCTTACTGTTCGGATACGATATTTTTCATTGTGTTTAACAATGACCGTACTCAGTGTGATAATCAAAAACACTTTCATAAACTCTGATGGCTGCAACGAGAAGCCGGGAAGTGTGAACCAACTTTTTGCCCCGTTAATTTCTCTGGCAATACTTGAAGGAGCCACTAGTAAAAGAAGCAATAAAAAGTTCCCAAATCCATAAAAAACCCACGTTAGCTTTTGAAGCTGATCGGAGTCAAAACGCATGACAAATCCTATAATCACCATTCCAATAATATAAAAAACAACTTGTTGCGCTACGAAGTTCTTATCATACTGCCCAATTTTTTCAGCACTATGAATTGCCACGACGCTTACGCAAAACAATAGGAAGATTAGGAAAGCCAAATTCCAGTCAAATCTACTAACATTTCTTTGATTTTCACCCATATTATTCACCTGTCACTATTAAATCTCATTCTTTCTTTATGATAAAAGAAAAATGCTGTTTTTAGTGCAAAGTTGATTAATGAAGAGTCGCACTAACCTCACTTTGCAGTTTTTACTTTGAATATAGACTTGCTAAAAGTAAGAAAAGATATGTCGCAAGCTGCGTTACCATACAGCCTTTTATTATACATGAATTATTCTATAACATAAATAGGAGAAATGATAACAATTTCTTTTTTCTAAAAACTCTATTGGCAGAGATTTATTCAATTCATCTTCTTTATCTCCTTAAAGGTTAATATGAAAACATACTATAGGAATTTATCTTTTTTTGCACGTGAAAAGATAAAGAAACGTGTATATATAACGAAAGAAAGGGGGAAATAGTTTCATATGAACGACTGAAAAATTCTAAACTGCAAGGACTAAATCTAGCAAGCTATACATATGAATAATAGTAAAGGTAAGAGAAAGTGTTCTACACTATCTTTTTCTACATGCAGACATTCAACTTCTTAGCTCCCTACAAGTAAACAGTCATAGTCTACTTTCTTACTGATGAACGTATGGAAGGCATAGGGTAGATTACCGAATAAGAGACACAGGATATTAGGAAAATAATAGATAGAGATTAATAGAATCATAACGTAGAGAGGTGTGTTTATGATTATAGGGGCAAGTTTGACAGCATTTTTATTATTATGGTGGACAATTTTTTATAGCGGGCGCTACCACCATTATGTTTCAGAGCCTGTTGGCAAAAGAATTTCCCTTCACGTAGGAATACATGTTACCTTAGTGGTTGGAGTGAATGCATGTCTCTGGCTTGAGCAGCCGCTGCTTTTTTCTAGCATTTTAGCAGGGTGTGCAGGACTAGGAGCCGGATGGTTTGTAGGGATTCCTTTTTCGGTAAAAAGTATTTTAAGCGGAATAATGGGGGGCATAGGAACGAGTGTTAGTTTTTATATCTCTATGAGTATGTGGATAGATCAATTTAACTCGCTGTCTTTTTTATTGATAGGAACGAGCGTTATTTTTAGCGGAAGCTCGTTATTTCAAGTGTTAAAATCGATTCCGTCATTTGAAAAGGTACTGGTGAAAATGTGGGTTCAACATCCTTTTCTGATAGCGCCTATTTTGATTACCGTATTTTGGCTGTATAATTTTATTGAAAAATATTTTCCGCAAGCAGATCCAACACGCAAGTAGTTTCCGTGTTGGATTTATTATTTCTTCGGGTAAGCCTCCTTTAAGCTCACCAAGTTTGACATCGTTCCATTAGTCTATAGAAGGTAAAAGTAGACATTCACCTATCTTCATTATGATGCATATTGTAACGTAGCAAGCATTATAAAGGGGGAGTGCGTATGTATCCATATCAATACGATCCACGTTTTCAAAATTTGTTTCCACCTGGAGGAGGCCAAGGCTTTCCGTCGTTTCCACCTGGAGGAGGAGGTCAGGGCTTTCCGCCGCCGCCACCTGGAGGAGGAGGTCAAGGCTTTCCACCGCCACCACCTGGAGGAGGGGGCCAAGGGTTTCCGCCGCAGGGAGGAGCGCAGCCACCTTCAAGTCCGCCGCCAGGTTTTACACCTGCACCAAAGCTAGGTTCAGGAGGTCCATCGCTTTATGCTGTTGATCCAGGCGCTATTTCAGGATGCCTATACCGATACACCTATATATGGCCGAGAAATGGTCGACCTTACTGGTTTTACCCAACCTTTGTGGGCAGACGCTCAGTTGCAGGATATCGCTGGACAGGATCTTTCTGGGTGTATGCTGGGGTAGATGTAAATCAAATTCGAGAATTTCAATGTGTATAAAACTCCGCTTGCGGAGTTTTTTTGTGCGAAAAGGTTGACGCATAAAAAATGACGTTATATAATAAATCTCGAATTAAAGATAATTTGTTTAGTAATATCTCGAATTGATAATAATATACACTTTTTAGGAGATGACATTTATGGCAAATGTATTATATGTAAAAGTAAATCCACAGGTTGATGAAGCATCATTTTCAACTCGTTTAGCACAGGTTTTCTTGGATGAGTATAAAACAGCAAACCCGACTGATACAGTGACAACGCTTGATCTGTATAAAGAAACAGTTCCATTCATCGACGGAGATGTTTTAGCGGCGTGGGGAAAAGCTGGAGCTGGTGACGAATTATCAGCTGTTGAATTAGAAAAAGTAACGCGTATGGGTGAATTAGTAGAGCAGTTTTTACAAGCTGACAAAGTTATTTTCTCAGCTCCAATGTGGAACTTAAGTTTCCCTCCACTAATGAAAGCATATATTGATAACATTTTAATTGCAGGAAAAACGTTTAAATATACTGAAAATGGTCCAGTAGGATTAGCTTCAGATAAAAAGGTAGTATTACTAGAAGCTCGTGGAGGCGTGTATTCAGAAGGCCCTGCGGCAGAGCTAGAATTTACTCAAAGCTATTTACGTACAGTAATGGGATTCATTGGTGTTCAAGATTTCCAACTGGTTGTTGCAGAAGGCATGGCTTACACGCCAGCAGAAGCAGACAATATTCTAGCAAAAGCATCTGAAAAAGCAAAAGAAGTTGCGTCAATGTTCTAATCTCAAGAGGCTGGGACAAAAGGATTTTAGACGAAGTGAAAAACGAACCACTGATCAAGATGTTTGATTAGTGGTTCGTTTTTTTTGTTACGGTGAACGTAGGTTTCATGTTTGTAAGTCTTTCTAGCAGTTGATGGGAGGGCAAGCCGAAGACTCCTGCGGGAAAAGCGGAATAGGTGAGACCCCACAGGAGCGTATGCGACGAGGAGGCTCAGCATCCGCCCGCGGAAAGCGAAGTCTTGCACGGAAATCAACTGCGGTGTCAAAAGCGGTTCGGCTCATGTATACGAGTTATTCGTCTTTAGATTGGATTCATTTGTTTATGTCTTAACCTCTTTTTTAGGGTTAAAATTCAATATCCACCCTTCAGAAGATGTAGAAAGGGTTACATAAAGTGCAGCATAGGGAACGTGCTTCTTATAAAAGCGCTTATACATTTTTATTTACAAGATAAAAAAAGCATGGTTAAATAATGACCATGTTAATGTACCATCAGGATAGGGGAAGTTTTTCTGCAGAATCATTGGGGTATGCTACAAGTACAATCTAAAAAAGGGTGATTGAGATGTTTAAAAAATTATTTGGTAATAAGACAAAATCAAAAGAAACAACCGTTCTAGCTCCGCTTTCAGGTAATATCCTGCCAATCAGCGAAGTGCCAGATCCAGTGTTTGCACAGAAGATGATGGGAGACGGTTTTGCAATCGAACCTTCAGAAGGACAAGTTGTTTCACCCGTTGCTGGGGAAGTCGTTCAGCTTTTTCATACAAAACATGCGGTAGGCTTAAAAACAGAAGCCGGTACAGAAGTATTAATACATATCGGCCTTGAAACAGTGGCAATGGAAGGCGAAGGATTCGAAGCTCACGTAACACAAGGTGACAAAGTAAGTGTAGGAACACCTCTTATTACATTTGATTTAGCGCTTATTCAAGAAAAAGCGAAAAGCATTATCACACCAATTGTTATTACAAATAGTGATGCAAGTGAAAGTTTCGAAATTTTGGCTCAAGGGACGGTTCAAAAAGGCGAAACTGCTTGTGCAAAAGTAACGATGAAGTAATAAGCAAGGCCTTTTCCTTTAAGAAAGGAGAGCGCATTTGAAGATATTAAAAGTGTTAAATAACAACGCCGTTGTCTTTAAGGAAGGCGGAGTTGAAAAGATTGCGATGGGTCCCGGCATCGCTTTTCAAAAAGGTAAAAATGATCTTATTAATGCTACAAAAGTGGAGAAAGTCTTTGTCATGAAAGAAGAACAGGAAAAGTTTCAAGAACTATTAAAAAATCTTCCTGAAGAGCATATTCAAGTGGCGGAAGAAATCATTTCGTATGCTGAGCAGCAGCTTTCTGCTACGCTAAGTCATCATGTGCATATTGCTTTGAGCGATCATTTATCCTTTGCTGTCGAAAGGATAGCCCGCGGAATTTCCATCCAAAATAAATTGCTTAATGAAATTAAATCACTCTATCAGCCTGAGTATGCAATAGGAGTGTGGGCTCTTCAGCATATCAAAAAGAGGTTAGACATCACGATGCCGATTGATGAAGCGGGATATATTGCGCTTCATATTCATACGGCGAAACTGAATTCACCGGGAATGCAGCAGCTCATGATGAATACAACGATTATTAATGAAATGGTTACGATTATAAAAAAAGAGCTGAATATGGAGATTGATGAAAACAGCATGTCCTATCAGCGTCTGCTGACTCACTTGCGCTTTGCGTTAAATCGTTTAGCGCAAAATGAACCTTTTCATGAGATGGATGAAGAGATGCTCGACGTATTAAAAGTCAAATATAAAAAATCGTATCAGTGTGCTGAAACGATAAAGCAATTTGTCAAAGAGGAGTACGATATTAATTTTCCAGAAGCGGAGTTAGGCTACATCACGCTTCACATTTGCCGAATAGAGCAAAGAATATAGAAAAAAGCATTGACGAATATTGTTGTATTGAGTACAATGAAAGCGTATTAATTGAATAATCGGGATTGTGACTGGTAAAGCAGGCAAGACCTAGAATGCGCATAAAGGACAAGTGTGTCTTTTATAAGCGTGTTTTAGGTCTTGCTTTTTTTATGACATACAACAAGGAGGAAGTAAGATGGACGTAAAAGAAATTGCTAAAAAGCTTGTTCCGCTTTTGGGAGGAAAAGAAAATATTGCTAGTGCCCAGCACTGTGCTACGCGTTTGCGCCTCGTTATTCGAGATGAAAGCAAAATCGATCAAAAAGGTTTGGATGAAATAGAGGATGTAAAAGGGGCTTTTTCAAATTCAGGACAGTTTCAAATCATTTTTGGAACCGGTCTCGTTAATAAAATCCACGCTGCTTTTGTTAAAGAATTAGGCGCTGAAGAGGCTGCTGCCCCAGTAGATCACCAAGAAGAAATGAAGAAGAAGATGAACCCATTTGCCCGTTTTGCTCGCATGCTTTCCAATATTTTTGTTCCGATTATTCCAGCCATTGTAGCAAGCGGTTTATTAATGGGATTGCTCGGTATGATGAAAGCGTTCCACTGGGTCTCAGAAGATAGTGCGTTATTTGTTTTATTGGACATGTTCTCAGGAGCAGCATTTATCATTTTACCGATTTTAATCGGGTTTTCAGCTGCAAAAGAATTTGGTTCAAACCCTTATCTTGGAGCGGTTATCGGAGGGATTTTGACGCATCCGATGTTATTAAATCCATGGACATTAGCAGATGCTAAGCCAGAATATATGGATTTGTTTGGCTTAAGTATTCCGCTGATTGGCTATCAAGGTACGGTCGTTCCAATTTTATTAGCTATTTACGTGATGAGTAAAATTGAAAAGGGCCTGCGGAAAATTGTGCCGAATTCGGTTGATTTACTTGTTACGCCTTTTTTAACTGTTATTATCACGGGCTTTGTGTCACTTGTGTTTATTGGTCCTTTCGGCCGTTATATTGGAGATTTAATTTCCATTAGCCTTCAGTCTCTATACGATGTAGCCGGAGTGTTTGCAGGAATTTTGTTTGGTGGCTTATATTCAACCATTGTATTAACAGGCTTGCAGCATAGTTTTCATGCTATTGAAGCAGGGCTGCTTGCTAACCCGAAGATTGGTGTTAACTTCTTACTTCCTATTTGGGCCTGCGCGAATGTAGCGCAAGGAGGAGCAGGACTGGCTGTTTACTTTAAGACGAAAAATGCCAAAACGAAGAAAATTGCGATTCCGGCGGCTATTTCTTCTTTCTTAGGAATTACAGAACCGATTATTTTTGGCGTCAACTTACGGCTTCGCAAGCCATTTATTGCTGCGGCTATAGGCGGGGCAGCCGGGGGAGGCTACGTTGTACTTATGCACGTAGTAGCCAATGCATACGGACTCACAGGTATTCCAATGATGGCAATCGCCGCACCGCTTGGTATGAGCAATTTAATTCACTATATCATCGGTATGATTATTTCTGTGGGTGTAGCATTCGGCGTTACGTGGTTCATGAAACTAAAAGAAGACTGAGAACCAGCGCTAAGCATACGAGAATAGAGAATGGGATTAGATTTGCTCATCATATTTTATGATGAGCAAATTTTGTGTCGTAAATATGAAACTTTTTAAAAAGTAATACGTAGAACAGTCAAAGAGATAAGTTGATGTTGTGTAACAGGAATGTAAATGCTACACTACATATATTGGATTGTACTATTATAGTCAGAAAGAGAGCTGGCACATGGAATTTTATCACGATCTTTTTCTATATGCGCCGTATTTATCTGCTTTCGTTTTATACATCCTTTGTTATTATATGCTTCGTGAAGCTAGGTTTACGGCTTTTCATGCGGAACCTGTCACTGACCATGTGAATGCAGGGATCGATCCTTCAGTATTAACGATATGGAAAAGACGAAATGTATTTATACATGTGTATAGAAAAACACCAGTTAAAGAGAAGAATAATGATGAAGAAGATCCTTTCCTTCTGAAAAACACTTCATACATTTAGTCATTATTAGGAGGAAAGAATATGAAAAGAAATAAAAAATTATTATTGCTTGGTTTAATGGGAGCGCTTCTTTTAGCTCTAGCCGGCTGTAGCAGTACAAAAACACCGGTTACGGCTACAAGTGGCGGATTCTGGGATCATTATTTTGTTTACCCTTTATCTATGGCATTAACGAAAATTGCTGAGTGGGCAGGCGGAAGCTATGGTCTGTCTATTATTATTGCAACGGTTATCATTCGTTTAGTTCTATTGCCACTTATTTTAAAACAGCAAAAGAGCACGATGGCTATGCAAGCACTTCGTCCAGAGATGGAAAAGATTCAAAAGAAATATGCTGGTAAAAAAGATCCGGAAACACAGCAAAAGCAGCAAAAAGAAATGATGCAGCTTTACCAAACGCATAAAATTAATCCGGTTGGCGGATGTTTGCCAATCTTTATTCAAATGCCTATTATTATCGCATTTTATAATGCCATTGCACGAACGCATGAAATTGCGCAGCATTCATTCTTATGGGTAAGTTTAGGAAAGCCAGATCCTTACTTCATTTTACCGGTAGTTGCAGCGATTACGACATTCTTACAAATTCGTGTAAGTATGACGGATGAAATTCAACCTCCAATGAAAATGATGATGAACATTATGCCAATCTTCATCTTAGTAGCGGGAATTTCACTTCCATCTGCTCTTGCACTATATTGGGTAATTGGTAACTTATTCGGAATTGGACAAGGTTACTACTTGAAAAAACGTATGAGTTTATTAAAAGAAAAAGATGCGGCTAATAATGCAGCACAAGCTAAAACAAAGCCATCACCAAAATCTAAGTCAAAATCATAATATACAAAAAGCGCAGCTATCCGCTGCGCTTTTTTATTTTTTCAAAAATGTGATGAGATGAGGAGATTTGTGTAACGCTATAAAAAAAGACAGGAGTGAACATGGTGAAAAAAATAGCGTTATGTCTGCTTTTTCTTATGTTGTTCCCTATGCAAATAAATGCTGCCAATACAGTGAAGGTCAGTTTTATACGGCAAGGAAACCTATGGGTATATGATAACGGTACCGAAAGGCAGTTATCCTATGCCCGTCATGCCTCTATACCTCAATGGTCATCACATGGAGATATAGTTGCGTATGCAGAAAATGATTCTTTAATGATTGCACCGTTAAAAGGAAAACCGCTGCTTGTTGAACATGATGTGACTCATTATCAATGGTCACCGGTTGCCGAGGAGCTTGCGTATATTTCGAATGGAATCTTAGTATATTACAACGTTAAAACGCATGAAAAGAAGCGTGTAGCCATAGGAGTTGATCAGTTTTCATGGTTTCCGGAAGGAGATCGATTTTTAATTACGTCAGCTGCTGCGCTGGCGCCCACGGGATGGGGACCGGTAAAGCTATATACAGTGAGCAAATATGCAGGGTTAGATGTGAAAAAAGTAGAGGCTTTTACGACGCTGCCAGCAGAAAATGATTCATTTTTTGCGTATACAACAAGCAGCTTTAAATGGTCTCCTAACGGTCAATGGATTAGTTTTATCGCTATTCCAACGGCTTCGATGTCTGCAGATGCAAATAAGCTGTGCATCATTACAAAAGAAGGAAAAGCTTTTCAAGTGGTGGGAGATATGCTTAATGTACCCAATTGGTTTAAGTGGAGTAATGAAGAGCAAGTACTGGCATTTATTAATGGAGAAGGAAGATTTGCCACCGAAAATAAAAAGTTCACTTTAAAAGAGATGCCCGTTTTTAAAGAACATGTGTTTACGCCAAAAGGCTTCGCAGATTGGGATTTCACTTGGACAGAAAAAGATAACATCATCATTTCACGTGTGCCCGAAGCAGGGTGGTCGAATGATGAAAAAAAGAGGCCGCTGCCTTTTTTATATAGCATGAATGTAAAGACCAATAAGCAAAGTCAGTTCACATTTCCGCAAAAAGGCTTAGGCGATTACGCGCCTGTTTATCATAAAGCAACGAATCAAACGATGTGGATTCGTACAAATCGAAAACAAGCAAATCTTTTAACGCGCGTAAAAGATACGAAAAATGACAAGGTACTCATTTCAGATTTAGACCTGCCGGGAAATTATTATGAGCTGTATCGGTGGAATGAAGTATTTAGCGTGTACAGTCCTTAATAGCTAATTAAAACATAAGAAACTAAGGTGAAAAGATGAATATACGATTGTTGGCAAAAGAAGACGCTGACGTGTACTTTGAACTCCGTCTTCGTGCTTTAAAAGATCATCCCGAAAGTTTTATTTTAAGTTATGAAGAAGAATATGAAAAAGAAATTGCTGATATCAGAAATTATTTTCCAAGCAGCCAATCAGAATTTGTAGTAGGAGCTTTTATGGAAAGCCAGCTTGTAGGGATTGTAGGGTTTCAGCAGCAAAAGCCTTTAAAAGTTCAGCATAAAGGAGATATTTGGGGCATGTACGTAGCCCCTGAAGCAAGGGGGAAAGGTCTTGGGAAGAAGCTGTTAAAAGCCGCTGTTGAACAAGCTTTTTCCAAAACGAATGTTTTGCAAATCTACCTAGCTGTCGCTGCTAAAAATGAAGGGGCAAAAGCCCTATACAAAAGCCTCGGTTTTACTTCTTATGCGTATGAAAAAAGAGCTCTTCAAGTAGATGGTGAATTTATTGATGAAGAGCATATGGTATTGTCTATAAAAAGCCTTTGACCATATCAAAGGCTTTTTTGTATGGGAAAAATTTAGCTGAAACGTATAGAGATGGAAGCACATTCCCCATAAATATGCTATGATTTAACATATAGGATTATGGAGAGGCGAGGCAGCGGATGGAAAAACTGATTGAATTAAAAAATGTTGCAAAAGTATACAAAAAACATACCGTATTAGAAAACATTCATACGACCCTTTATAAAGGAGAGACTGTTGCGATTGTTGGAAAAAACGGGGCGGGAAAAAGTACGTTTTTAAAGCTAATTGGCGGATTATCTAAACCGACTAAAGGAACAATTCACCTTGATAAAGAAACCGGTACGCCTGGATTTGTGGTAGAGCAATTTCCTCAGGAGCTGCGTTTTACCCTAGCAGGTTATTTGCAGCACATGGGACGAATTCAAGGATTGTCTAAGAAAAAGCGCAGCTCTAGAATTGAAGAGCTGCTCGAAACTTTCGAAATGGTAGAGTTTAGACATGAAGAAATCGTTTCTTTTTCAAAAGGAATGAAGCAAAAAGTCAACATGATGCAAGCACTGCTGAGTTCTTCTAAGCTGCTATTGCTTGATGAACCTCTATCAGGATTAGATGCGCGTGCTCAGCTAGAAGTAGAACGAATTTTTACAAAGCTAAAAGAACGAGGGATGACCATTGTATTTACGTGTCATGAAGAAAGGCTCATACATGCTGTAGCAGATCGTGTTATCACTATTGGGTCACAGCGCATTTTAAAAAATGAGCGCGTTCAACTCATTGAGCATTTAACGGTTATTGAGGCAAATGTGATTCTTAATAAGCCACTTCGTTTATTAAAAGAAAAGTGCACGAAAATTGAACAGCACGGAAACTACTGGATTTTTTATATAGATAAAAAATATGTAAACGAGTTTCTTGCAGAATTACTTGCTGTTCAAGGTGAAGTTGTAAAGCTATATCATATGGAAAGGGAAGAAATTTAAGATGGGTGCATTGATTCGCTATCATTTTATTACATATATTAAATCGTATCGATATATTCCGCCGCTTGCACTTTATATTATTTCGCTGTGTATGAACTATACATATAGACCGAACCCGGTGCTTGATAGCTTTTTTAATACGGCGCTTTTCCTCTTTTTTCTAACCACTTGGTTTACAATGTCGCTGTTTCACGCGGAAGATTCCAGTCAAGAAGTTATTACAAAACTTCACGTAGGGAAAAAGAATAAGTACTTTACGAGCAAACTTATTAGCTGTGTTCTGCTGTTTACATTTTTATCAGCGGTTTCAATTGCCTATCCCGTGCTGCTTGATATGTTTGAAGTGGATATATCCACTAAGCAAATGGTGTTTGGGTTTATTATTCACTGGACGTTTAGTTTGCTTGGTATGAGCATAGGTCTTGTTTTTACAAGAGATGTTGTAAGAGAAGGCAGCTTATCGTGGTTTGGACCTCTATTTATTTTAATCATTACGCTTGCAGCGGCAGGCGTTTCATTTCCGTATCAAGGAGGCGGACTGCTGCTGTATGTACTGCCGCCCGTATCTGCAATCATTCAATTTGTTAACGAAGGATTAAATAAATTTTTGGTGTTTGGCTGGGCTTTGCTTTATGCCATAGCATTAATTAGCCTGTACTTGTGGCGAGCGAATAGAAGAGATGTATAAAAAATAAACACTTGCCGCGGCAAGTGTTTATTTTTTATGAAGCACGTTATAAAGACGATCCGGGTAATTAGTAAACATGCCGGTTACGCCCCACTCGATAAGTGTTCTCATTTGTTTTTCATCATTTACTGTATACGGGTGGACGTCTAAATCATACGAGCGAGCTTTTTGTACATATGGTTTTGTCAGCGTGCTTGCGTTAGGACCGATGCCGTTCGCGTATGTTTTAATTTGTCTGAACTGCTGATCTGTTAATATATTGGTTTGGTTGGAACGAATCAGTTGAATTAGTTTCATAGTAGGTCGGTATCGATGGACGGTTTTTAAGCTTTCAGGACTAAATGATTGTACAATGACGTGATTGGTATGAATGTTGTACTTAGCCATCAGCGTTAACAATTCTTTTTCCATACCTGGATATTCATGAGGAGATTTTGTTTCAATATAATAGTTTGTTCGATTGCCAAACTTACGGAATATTTCTTCTAAAGTTGGAATGACGGCTTTTTTAGGACCTTTTCCTGCGTTCAAACGCTGAAGCTGCTTCACTGTATACTGTTTTACATATCCTGTTCCATTTGTCGTGCGGTCAACTTTGTAGTCATGAATGGCTACAAGCTGCTGATCTTTAGACATGTGAAGATCAATTTCAATGTAATCCGCTTTTTGCTGTACGGCAGCGAGATAAGATTGCATCGTATGCTCTGGCTCATATCCTGATGCGCCTCGATGAGCAATAATGGCTACTTTTTCTGCTTGAGTAGAAGCTGCCTGCGTATGTATAAACATAAAAATACCGCATAAACAAAAAGTGAGTGAGCTTACAAACCACCATTTTCGTCTCATATCAAAACTCCTTTTTATTGAGGGGTCGTGCATTAGTTTACCAGCGAGATGTTGTGTTCATATTAAGGCTGTGTAAATATTTAAATAAAACGAACCAGTGTGTAATTAAAAGTAATAAAGGCCGATGTTTAGTGAGAAACATCGGCTGTTTTTTCCGGGCGGAGGCTTGTATAAATAACGAGTCTGCGCTCATGAGTTTTCTGTTTATGATCAAATGTTCCCGTACAGGTGATTAAATTAAGCTGGTGTTGAAAAGTTGGACCAAAAATCTCTCTGATAGGAGCAGACTCTCGGGGGTAAGAAGCTTTATTGGTAACAACAAAGGCCAGCTGCTGACCTTGCTGATCGGTTACAAAAATTTCATCTCCTTTTGTGAGCTTGTCGAGATGATAGAAGATAGCGGGTCCTTTTTGGTCATCAACATGTCCTGCAATGACCGCATTTCCTTCCTCTCCGGGTCTTGCTCCAAGCTTAAACCATGCTACATCATGACCATTATCAGGAACGCTCATTTCACCTTGATTAGTAAGGCCCATTCCTTTTATAAAAGCCTTGATATGAAGCTTCGGAATAATAAGCTGAGATGGAAGAGGTGTAGAAGCGGTCCCTGAAGATTTCAAGGATTGAGCCGATTTTGTTTCAGCCATCTTCACAACAAAATCCGTCGAGCTGTTTGCAAATGTTGATTGGGCAAACCAGCTGCTCATGAATAGTATAAAAGAAAAGGTGAAAACCCCTCCTATCCATTTCATTCGCTTTCGTATCCTCTGTGACGACGAACAACAAATATAGCGACCGCTCCAATTCCCAATAAAGTAAGAACCGGCACAATTGAATTATAATTATCCTCTGAAGCACCGCCCATACCGGTTTTTGGCATTTCGGAAGGCATAGCGGTATTATCTTTTAATAACAGCGTTTCAAGGCTGTCGGCTTTGTTAATAGCGAGCACCGTGTAGACCGTGTTGGCTTCTAAATTAAGGTTTGGAATTTCCAGTATTTTTTTATTGTCTTGACTAGTTGCGATGGTTAAATCATAAGTTCCGGCATTTACTTCAGAATAATTTGTCATTTGTTTAAAAGCAGTGTCTTTAAACAAAGCAGGGCCGTGATTAATACCTACATTAACAGCGGGAGCATCTGGAGAAAAGTGAGCAATTCGGATTTTACTCTTTCCTTTAGCTACGTTCATATCATCTTGAGCTACTTTTAATTCTAAGTGTGCAACTTGGTTAATAGCAGCAAGGGTATAGGCTTTGTTTGCTTCGACGGTTACATTAGTGGAAATGACAGGTTTTTCTTTTCCTTTTGTACCTATAGCATATACCTCTACTTTATGAGACCCCGCAGGTACCTTAAGGTAATCTGTCACATCTTTAAACGATGCGCCGACTACGATGCTTTGATTGTCCACATATATATCTACTTCAGGTGCATCAGGTGATGCATGCACAACTCGTATCATTGCCTCCTGCACAGCTGCAGAAGTGAAATTATCTGAAAAAGCTAGCAATAAAACTGCGAGTAAAGAAGCAGCAATAATCTTTACACGGTTCATAACGTTTTACTCTCCTTTTAATCTAAGTTTGTCCTGTTAATCCCGTATGAAAAGTGGTCGGGGTGCATTCACTTTTGAACGTACTCGGGCATTTATTCACTTGTTATCATCTACAATTTTATCCAATATATGCATAATTTATTTCATTAGATGAAATTTTTGTAAAAGAGCAGATAAATAGTTTGAATTTTGTGATAATATTAAAATAGAGCGTTTAGTTAGTAATTGATGTCTCTATCACAAAAAGGAGGGGAAGTTATGTGCTGCAAACGAATCATGAAATAAAAAAGGTTGTTCATCGTTCGCTATCAGCTAAAATGATTGTAAAGCGTATGCTATTTATTTTAGTGGGGGCCCTTTTAATGGCCGTCGGGCTAGAATTTTTTCTTGTCCCTAATGAGGTTATTGACGGTGGAATTGTAGGTATATCTATTATTTTATCCCACTTAACGGATGTTCAAATCGGCTTTTATATCTTCGTATTAAATCTTCCATTCTTTTTTATTGGATACAAGCAAATTGGAAAAACATTTGCGCTATCTACGCTATTAGGTGTTATCATTCTATCCATTGCTACCTCTATTTTTCACGACTTGCCGGTCTTAACAGGCGACCCTCTTTTAGCAACTGTGTTTGGCGGAATTGTTCTCGGTGTGGGAGTAGGAATTGTTATTCGATACGGAGGTTCTTTAGACGGCACCGAGATATTAGCTATTTTATTTAATAAGCGTACGCCGTTCTCCGTAGGTGAGACGATTATGTTTTTTAATTTATTTATTTTGGGAAGTGCCGGTTTTGTATTTGGCTGGGACCGCGCTATGTATTCTTTAATGGCTTACTTCATTGCTTTTAAAACGATTGACATTGTGATTCAAGGTTTAGATGAGTCCAAGTCAGCTTGGATTATTAGCGAACAATATGAACAAATTGGTGAAGCAATCCTTGCTCGTTTAGGGAGAGGCGTCACGTATTTAAACGGGGAAGGTGCGTATACGGGAGATGATAAAAAAGTGATTTTTTGTGTTATTACCAGGCTTGAAGAAGCAAAGTTAAAAGCAATTATCGATGAGATAGATCCATCTGCTTTTTTTGCTGTAGCAGCTATTGCTGAAGTCAGGGGAGGAAGGTTTAAGAAACGAGATATTCATTAATGAAGGTTGTCTGCTAATGAGACTGCCCCTTATTATAGCTTACAGCCGAATTTTTAGCTTTCTCTGCTTGATTGTTTGTAATGGTTTACGTTACTTTTGCTGCTTCATGCATATTGAGCCCCTCTTTTTTCTTGTATGTCTTTGAAACAAACATGTAAAATGTCTAAAAGATATAAAAAGAGTACATAGTAAAAAAACAGAAAGAGGGAGTGACATGAAAAAAACGTTAAAAATACTAGGAGTCAGTCTTGCCGTTCTTGTTGCAGTAACCGCGGCTTTTTTTGTTATATGGTCGGGTTTTGATTATGAACCTTCAAAACAGCTTCACTCACTGGTAGATGAGAAAAAAGTAGTGAAAAAAGACGATTATTACGTATTTAAGCCTCAAACGAACAAAGAGATAAAGGCCGGCTATATTATTTATCAAGGTGCTAAAGTAGAGCCGTTAGCATATGGCTATTATGCTCAGCAAATTGCAAATGAAGGATATCTTGTTGCTGTTGTAGATTCTCCGTTTAATATGAGCTTCTTTAGTCAAAATAAAGCGACGGATATTGTGAAGAGCTACCCGAAGATTGCCGCATGGTTTATCGGAGGGCATTCCCTTGGAGGAGTGAGTGCAGCGTCTTATGCGTATGATCATCAAAACTCAATAAAAGGCTTAGTTCTTTTAGCATCGTATCCGATGAATAAAAATGATTTTTCAACCTCCACTTACCCTATTTTGTCTTTAACCGGTGAGAAAGATGGTTTGTCGACCCCTGAAAAAATTAAAGAAACCAAGCATTTACTTTCAAAAAATACGGAGCTGGTCCAAGTAAAAGGAGCTAATCACGCACAGTTTGGAATGTACGGGAAACAAAAAGGCGACAACAAAGCCAGTATTTCTCCTAAAGAGCAGCAGGATGAGCTCGTAAAAAGAACGGTCAAGTGGTTAAACAGTCAAATGAAAAAGTCCGTCAGTAACTAACTGACGGACTTTTTTTCTTTTTTTGGAAATAATACTTGAAAAAATAACCAGTTAGTTATATAGTTAGTTACATGAGTAATGAACCACTTAAGTGAGGTAGTCAAAATGAAACAATCATTAGATCATCAGCGACCAATTTTTCAACAAATCAAAGAAACCATCGAAGAGAATATTTTAAATGATGCTTTTCCAGAAGAAGAAAGAGTACCGTCTACGAATGAATTTGCCAAAATGTATCGCATTAACCCTGCAACGGCAGCTAAAGGAATTAATCAGCTAGTTGACCACGGAATATTGTATAAAAAGAGAGGGATCGGGATGTTTGTATGTGCGGGTGCCAAAGAAGTGTTGCTTACACAAAGAAAAGAAGAATTTTATAACCGTTTTATCGTTCCGCTGAAAAAAGAAGCACAGCATTTAGGAATTACGGTAACCGAGTTAAAAGAGCTGTTAGACAAGGGGGAAATAGAATGAATATAGAAGCGCAGCTGTTAAATAAATGCTACGGATCTAAGCAAGTGTTAAAGGATATTTCACTTACGCTAGCACAAAATAAAATATACGGACTGCTAGGTAGAAACGGAGCGGGTAAAACGACTCTGATGCAAATTGTAGCCGGACATATTCCAGTTACAACAGGAGAGGTAAAAGTGGGAAATCAATCTCCGTTTGAAAACCGCTCTGTTCTACAAAACATCTGCTTAATTAACGAAAGCGGAAATTTCAAAAAAACATTAAAAGTCAAAGACGTGCTAAAAATTGCCTCCTTTTTTTATCCTTATTGGAGCCAGGAAGCTGCTGAGAGGCTTATGGAAGAGTTCGATTTAGATTGTAATAGGAAAGTGAAAGCATTGTCTAAAGGTATGGAATCAGCGTTAGGAATTATTGTTGGGTTATCTTCTCGCACAAGCATCACAATTTTTGATGAACCTTATATTGGACTTGATGCTGCGATGCGAGCCCGCTTTTATGAGCTTTTATTGGATGAATATGAAGAATATCCACGCACGTTCATTATTTCAACGCACTTAATTGATGAAGTAAGTAATTTGTTTGAAGAAGTACTTATTATGCAAAAAGGAAAGCTGATTCTTCAGGATACAGCAGAAAATTTGCAGCAGCGCTGTGTAAGTGTGAAAGGACCTAAAAGTCAAATTGAAGAATATGAAAAAGGAAAGCAAGTCATCCATGAACAAGTATTCGGGGGAGAGAAAAAAATAGTGCTGTTTAATGAAGATATTTATGCTGAAGAACTTGTCGACAGTTCGTTTCATGTAGAAGCCGTTCACATACAGGATATTATGATTTATCTTACAGCCAATCGTGGAGGTGTAGCGTAATGAAAGGACAGTTTGCAGCCATTAGTTATTCGCTCTACGTTGAACTAAAGTATTTAATGATTCGCTTTTGGACGATTCTGCTAGCTTTTGTTGCAGTAGATATTTTAGTGTTCAGTCAGGTGAATGAGCATCTTCTGTTAGTAACAAGTATGCCGCAGTATATCTTTTCAGGTATTGTAAGTTTTATTATCATTCGAAAAAGTTTTTCCTTTTGCTTAAAGTTAGGAGCTACTCGTAAAGCATATCTTTCAACGATGACCTGTGTTTTTGCTCTATTTGCAATTGTAATGTCTTTTATCAATGTTGTCATCATGAGCATTTCAATGAAGGTGATTAATAGTTTGAATTTAATGAATGTTCAGCTTTATTATGCAAGTGATTTTATCTTCCATGATCCTACTCTCGCTGTTCACTTTTTAACGGACGCTGTCTTTATCTTTTTTATTACAGCAGCCGCATGTTTGCTTGGCAGCATTGTCTACAAATTCGGGCAAACAGGAGGGATGATCAGCGGTGCTGTTCTGGTGTTACTGTTCACAATTCCAGTAACAAAAGAACCGATTATTCATTTTATAAAAAGCTTTTCGAGCGGGTCGTTATTGCTTACATTCGGAACAATGGTTATCGTAAGCTTCCTACTCTTTCTTATCAACTGGCTGTTTTTAAAAAAAGCGTCTCCTGTCCATCAAGCCTAATAAAAAAAGCAATCATTCCTTTACTGAATGATTGCTTTTTTACTGTACTTTTTTTGAACAAGCTGCATCAATATCTAGAATCCAGTCGTGAAACTTTTGCTGAAGCAGTTGAAGAGAAGACTGATTGTTTGATACGATGTCCAGGCCGCGCTCGTCGTATAGGTGGAAGATGGTTTCTTTATTCAAATTCACAATGTAACACTCTTCTTCAATAGCCGGATGAATATGAAGATCACGGTTGGCAATTGATTGCAAAAGAAGCTTTTCTTTCACATCATTTGTTTTACAGGCAATAATATACTCAGCGTTATTTAATAATGCTACGGATTGAACTTCTTGTTTCTTCAGGCGAGAGCGGATGAATTTTTTAATAGCTGTTTCTTTTTTCTTTTTTAAAAGTAAATCATCCTGTGCAGCATTCGCTTTGAAAACAAGCAGCAGCTCATCATTTTTTTCATGGAGTGTCTCAAAAATTTCGTAAGCGCGTGTGTACACATTTTTCATGTATTCTCGTTCCCATACGCCTTTTTGATTGGTAAGCGTAAAGCGAATACCCGCGGGCGCGTTATAAAAAAGAGGTCTTTTCATTTGAACATTTGGAAACATTGTTGTTAAGTATGATTGAAGCCGCATTGTGGTCATACGCAACACCTCATTTAGTTTAGTCCTGACTTAATATGTTGAATTTAGTCTATCACGTGATTAGCTAAATTTGTAAAGAAGTAATGTTATTTAATCAAAAGGTAACCAAACTGTTATATTTTGTTGATTTTGCATTATTTCTTTACACAACCTTTGCGGATGAACAGGTTTTTTCATACGCCTGTCGTATTACTTAACGTAGTAACGACGTGAAGAAAGGGTGATAGACGGTGAAAAAACAGCTTGTTCTTATTTCAATTGTTACAGCTGCTTTCTTTGTGCTTATTTTTCACAAAACGATCTTTCAAGAAGGTAATCCTCTTCCCATTGCATGGAGTATTGTAAAATTAAAGTCTTCAGGTGAAGATGTTGTTCAAATATCCGATAAGCCTAAGAGGTATCTCATTCATTCAAATGACTATTTAACGTTTATTAAACAAATGAAAAAGAAAAAAGTGAATTTTCAATATCAAGACGATAAAAAGTTTTATTTTAATAACGACGATGAACGCCAGCTGTTCGTCAGCAAAAACTATACCGATAAGTTCACGATTATGGAACTAAAGAAAAAAGAGCTGACTGAAGCTGGCGTTGAGTAATAAGACTAATCTCTGCCCTGTGTACCAAAATCTTTAATTTGAACATCAATATGATAGTCGATGGTCGACTGGCTAAATATTTCATCCCATTCATGCTGATGTTTTTTCCAAAAATGAGGATGATGAATTCGTACGTAATTATGCAGGTCAATCACATCAGCTTTGTAATTATTTTGTAATAAGCGAAGTGCTTTTTCTGCGTCTTTTCGAATAATTTTTTCTATTTTTTTTTCGGTCTTTTTTACATTAGAGGCGGCAAGAGCCTGTTTTGAAGTCTCCCAATCTTCTGATAGCCTGCCGCTTGTTTGAACGTTGATGTCAAAATGAACGGAGTGATTTGAATCAATGCGGGCCTTCACATCTTGCTGAACATCTCCGATTTCATAGGAAAAGGGGTATGGACCGTGTTTGCCGTAAATAATTCCGCCTTTAATATTCCCCGTTAACCACGTTAAAGCCTCTACTTGGTGCTGAGTTAAGATGAATTTTGCTTTTTTATCTTTTATAATTGCCGCACCGTCTATTTCAACGCTATTTTTAATTTTAGAAAGCCGCTGTATTAAAAAGCTTTGATCTGTTTTTAACTTAGCAGATAGCTCTCCCATAGTTAAGGGATTTAGAATTTTATTCGTTTTGAATTTATTGTAAACAAGCTCGTAAATTAAGTTGACTGGAGGCACAGACATTCCTTGAATCGTTAAAACGTTTTTAGCATCGCCTTTTGTAACAAACGCAAGGCTGCTGCGCCGTATCTCGTTATCACGTACAAACTGATTAATAAGCGCATCAAGAGGGATTGTCTTGCTCGCTTTTTCTCCTATTAAAAGTGCTCGCTGATGCTGGCTGTATATAGGGTCAGATTTCAGCGAAATATTTCGTGTGATTTCATGAATGGTAGGGCCGGCTGTTGTAATGTTTTTGTATGGGATGGAAGAAGACATATTTCCGGATTCCGTTTCGGTTAACGTTTGATGAGTCAGCACAAGCTGGTTTTTTCCT
Organism: Priestia sp. FSL R5-0597; assembly: GCF_038006305.1. Classification (NCBI taxonomy): domain Bacteria; kingdom Bacillati; phylum Bacillota; class Bacilli; order Caryophanales; family Bacillaceae; genus Priestia; species Priestia sp. FSL R5-0597. Next base: position 3,751,164 of record NZ_JBBOUZ010000001.1, on the reverse strand, counting down.
GTTTTTGGTTCGATTTTCGATGTAATATCCATTGCCACTCCTATAACAAGAGCAAGTTGTTCAATGTTTCGATGATTTGTACAGCCACACAATAAAAAAATGGTCATTATGACAGGAAGACATTTTTTCGTCATTTGAACACAACCTTTTTTATTTTCATTAACATGCTGAAAAAAAGAGGGATAACCAAAAATGTTACTAAAAATGCCCAGCCTAGAACAGTTGAATAATTCGACACGTCGCTTGCTGTTTTGGGCGCTAAAGAGCTCATAAATAAAACGGGTACAAGAAAGATAATATTAGTAGTTGACCGGTTTTTGAAAATCTTTTTAAATCCTGAAACAGCTAAAAAGAAATACATTACAAAAGTTAAAAAAAACTGAAGAAGCCAGACAATAAGTAAAAATAATTCAAGCCTCTCAAAGAAAATTCCTTTTACTTCATGTGTCTGAACAAATTCAATCGTAGGCCAGACGGTCGTTTTTACCTCCGGAACGGATAACGCGCCGACAACTAATACGTAAGTGATAATATATAAAAGCAAAGGAATGGAAAATCCGATGATAGAAACTTTTCGTAAATGATTTTTGTTTTTCATATGCTTTGGAAGAAAGACAATCGTTTCAATTCCTAAAAAAGAAACAGAGACGGTTGTAAAGGCAGAAAGAAGCGGGCTGAATCCATCGGCTAAAACGGGCTGTAAGTTTTTTAAATCGACCATTCCGATACTAAGAAGATATAAGATAAGAAGAATGATGACCGTTACAGGAAAACATAGCGCCATTACTTTTCCGATAGAATTGATACCGCCAGTGATTAGATAGACGCCTGTCAAAATAAACGAAAGGATAATTAACTCAATGGGCATCGTTTCCAGTAAATAAAAATGAATCATTTCTGCCATAGCTCTTACTTCAAAACTTGCTACAGATGTGAAATAAACGACTATGGCGAAATTGAAGATATTTCCAATCAGCTTACCGGTTACTTCTTGCGTGAAATCAAACATACAGCTAATTGCAAAATACTTAACCATCCAGACTAAAAAAAGAACAATTCCAATAAACAAAAGGCCGTCCATAATAAGTACAATCCATCCGTCTGCATTATTTGTCTGGTTTGTAATGCTGCTTGGCAGTGTTAATAAACCGACGCCAAGCATGGTTGAAGAGATAATTGAAATGGCATAAAAGTCTGAAAGAAGCTTGCTTGATTGTGACTGTGATTGTTCCATATGGTCCTCCTTTTGTCAGTTTTATTTCGCTTTATTTTTAGACTGTTTTAGACTTTTGTTTGGCAGACGAATATAAGAGTCTTTCCACGCTTTTTTATTTAACGCAAAAAACGGTTTGAAGTAAGCCATACCAAAACTTTCGAGCTTGGTTAGATGAATGACAAGAACAAGGAAAAACATGGTAACTCCGTATAATCCAAAGATTGCTGCAATCATCATAGATACGAAACGCAAAATTCGAAACGAAAGGCCAATTCCGTACTGAGGAACAGTAAAGGACGCAATTGCCGATACGGATACAACAATAATCATAACGGAGCTAACGATATGGGCTTCCACCGCTGCTTGACCAATCACAACTCCGCCTACAAGTCCAACTGTTTGTCCGACAGGAGTAGGGAGACGCAGCCCGGCTTCGCGCAACAATTCAAGCGTCACTTCCATGACCACTGCTTCGATAAAAGGAGAAAAAGGAACGTTTTCTCGTGTAGCCGCAATAGTAATAGCTAGCTCCGTCGGAAGCAGACCTTGGTTAAACGAAACGAGTGAAATATAAATAGCTGAAAAGAATAGGGTAATAAAAATAGACAAGTACCTTAGTAATCTCAGCAACGAACCCGCTATCCATCTTTCGTAATAATCATCGGGTGATTTCATAATCATATCGAAAGTTGTAGGTACTAAAAGAGCAAAAGGAGAGCCATCTACTAAAATGGCTACTCGCCCTTCATTCACCGCAGCGAGAACGCGATCCGGTCTTTCTGTATTTTGCACTTGAGGGAACGGTGAGTAGGGTGCTTCTTCTAAAAATTCTTCAATCATTCCTGAGTCTTGAATGTTATCTAAAGGAATGTCTAATAATTTCTCTCGGACTTGATTCACGATGTGAGTTTGACAGTGTTTATTATGAAAAACGATACTTGTTCGATGTTCCTTTGTATTTCCAATGTAAATGTCTTCAATAACCATTTCTTCTTCGGTAGAACGCTGCCTTAAAAGACCAAGGTTTTCATCTAAGTTTTCGATAAGCGCAATTTTAGGGCCGCGCACTACTTTTTCTGTTGTAGGTTCACTTAAAGAGCGCTGTTTGGTCATAGACATATTCAGCGAATATGCCGTGGTGCTTTCGCTAATGAACAGCAAGGGCTGACCTTTAAAAAAACACGAGATCGCTTGCTTGTATGTATAAACTTCTTTGTCTTTAATGACAGAAATAAATGAATCGATGTCATCGAGTGTTTGCGTTTCACTTTTTGCTTTGGTCTCAACAATATGCTGAGTGAGATTATCAAGTTTTTCTCCGTCGACTAATCCTTGGAGATAAATAATGCATATATATTTTGTGGGGGACAGCCATAATTTTTTGGAACCAACATCTGTATTTTGACCCACCAAATCTAGAAACGTTTGAACGGTGTAGTCTGCATTGGGCTGAAATTTTGAATCAAGCATAAATAAACTCACCGCCTGTTGTGTTAATGAGCTTAGTGTTTACGATGTAAAAACGAGTTATGCGAAAAATGTGGAAGAATAGAAAAGATATGTTATGGTAAAGAAAAGAGGTGATGGTATGCTACATTCATTTACGTTAAAAACGAATAAGCGTGACGAAATGATCGACGTTACGAGTCAGGTACAAGCAGTAATAAGAACAAAAGGATTAAAAGAAGGGGCTGTAGTTGTTTACTGTCCTCATACAACCGCTGGTATAACAATTAATGAAAATGCGGATCCCGATGTAAAAACGGATATGATCCGACGCTTCGATGAAGTATATCCTTGGGAACATAAGTTAGATCTTCATATGGAAGGAAATACGGCGGCACATCTCAAAGCGAGCACGGTCGGCCCCTCTCAGCATATAATCATTCACGATGGGCAGCTGCTGCTAGGAACGTGGCAAGGAATTTATTTTTGTGAGTTTGATGGACCGAGGACTCGTACGTATTATGTGAAAATTTTATCCCTACAATAACTTTTTTTCATACGTCATTGTCCAACTTTTTTCTGAAAATTGTTATAAAACAAAGTTAGTTTAATATAAATGTTATATAACAGTTAAAGGGAGAGATTGAACAATGGAAAAGATAGGTGCAGAACAAGAAACAGTAAAAAAAGAAAACGAAAAAACAAATTTTACATGGGTGGAAGAATACCCAACTATTTTAGACATTGTCAACGAGTATTACAGTACGTGTCGGTAAAGTGAAGAGACTGAGACAAAATTATTTTAATTGAAAGAAGATCCGAATGAGTTAGATTCTTGCTGGAGAATCCAACGCATTCGGATTTTTTCATTGATATAGTGAACGTAGATTTTATGTATGTAGACGAGGGGGCTCATCAGCCTCCTGGGGAAAGCGAAGTCTTACAAGGAAATCAACAGCAACGTAGCAAGCAGTTGAGATCATTTATCTCGTTTGTTCGTCTTTGGATTGGAATAATTTAGTTAGGTCTTAATATCTTTTTTATAAAAAAGATATAATAGTAGCAATTTTTCTAAAAGGTTTAATATAATAAATATTAGGGTACTGAATTGTATGAAATAAAGATAAAACGCATCGTTTCATACTATTTCCTTTTTTACCGCTAGTATAGCCTTGAAGAAAAAGTTTCATTTGATATACTAACTATACGCTTAGTCTTTAAGAGAAAGATGAAGATTCATTGTCATTGTTACACGCAGTGAATGAGCTGCCTTTGCTTGGCGAAAACGTCGTACAAACAAAGACAGATAGCGAATTGTTTTGGGTGCGTTCATTTAGTTCAAAACAGGGAGGCGATTAGTCTATGTTACTTGTACGTATGGCCATGATTGGTTTCTTTTCATTAACAGCCATATCATTGTTTTCTTTTCAGTCCGTTGAAATTATCCATGCCATTATGGACTTTTTTTCATCAGCTGATAAGTACTAAAAAACGATATCTTTTTTAAATAAAAAGCGGATAGCCCTTAGCGGGCTATCCGTCAAAAACCGCCCAAAAGGCGGTTTTTTTAGGCTTATAGCTGTGCTCACAAACGCACTGCATTCATTCTCTGATGACAAAGTCTACGTGTTTTTTTGATTAACATTCGTTAAAATAAGTATTTACGTACTGTTCAAACTGAAGCCAATCGTCCACGCGAGGAACATTTACTTCTTCGTTATACGGGTAGCTCATGGCAACAGCATGGCGGCCTGTAGCTTGAAAAGCCTTCAAATTATGAGGTGCATCATCAAATAGCAAGTCTCCGTATATTTTATCTTTTTGGTGTGTAAACACGATATTGTACTTTCCGATAAACGGAAGGTGTTTTTCAACCCACTGCTCTTTTTCTGTATAAGCATAGGTACGGCTGCTTGTGACAATTAAAATGGAAAACCTTTCATAAAGTCGTTTAAGAACCTCAACAGCATGAGGCAGAGGTTGTAAATGTAAAAAAAGCCCCGGCTGATCGAGGTAGTCATAAATCTTTGTGCCGCATTCCGGCTTTACATACTTTTCTGATTCCCAGCATTTTAACTTTTCAACCGATAAGCTGTCGCAATAATCTTTGTTATATTGGTTATGCCAATCCGTCATAAGATCACAAATGACAGAATCCATGTCAATTAAAAGGGTGTGCATTTATTCAACTTCCTTTACAGTATTCATCTACACGCTTGGTTTTGCAATGCGCTGCTTCTACTATACCAAATCTTTTACATGCAGAAAAAGAGCAAGCCGCATCAAAATCGCACAGCTTGCCCTTTTTATCGAAACTACATTCTTTTAGCACCTAAATAGCGTTTGCTCCAATAGCTCTCTTTTAGAGAAGAGATGCTCACACCTTTAGATGAAGAACAGTGAAGAAACTGGTTGTTTCCTAAATAAATTCCTGCATGAGAAGGCCCTTTTGTATAGGTTTGGAAGAACACAATATCTCCAGCTTTTGGACTTGAGACGCGCGTTCCTTTTTGATAAATCTGAGCTACTGTTCGAGGAAGCTGAACCCCGCCGCCATGTTTGAACGCATAGCCAATAAAACCGCTGCAGTCAAAGCCGCTTGGCGTTGTTCCGCCCCAGCGATAGCGAACGCCCATGTACTGTTTTCCTTTGTTAATCACTGCGTTAGGGTTATAGCGCGCTGAGCTAGAAGGCGATTTGCCCTTTGCTGAAACGCCTAGTTTAGCGTACGTTCCTTTTCCGACAATACCATCTGCTGCTAGTCCATTTTTGCGCTGAAATGATTTTACAGCAGAAGTTGTAACAGTCCCAAAGTATGTAGTCGTATTCCCTTTAAAATAACCTTTATTTTTCAACGTTTGTTGTAGTTGTTTAACATCTTGGTGATTCATGCCTTGGCGAAGCGTTTGGTCGCCTAGAGCCGCTTGGCTGACAATCGGGCTAGTAGAAACAATAACGCCAGCAAGCGTAAGAGCTGCTATTACTTTTTTCATAAAACTAGTACCCCCTGAAAATTTTTCCTGATTTGAGTAAATTCATCATATCATCTTTCGACAGTGTTCTACGTTACAATTTCATTACATATATGAAAAAAATGAAATATAAAGGTGAATATAGTCTTATAAAAGCTGTAATTAAAAGGGTTCTTTAGATGTGTAATATTGCTAGAAAAACTTTGAATATTTGACGGTAAATAACTAAAAGATATGAAAAAGTATGTACATTTAAAATTTAACAAAGAAATATGTTGTGAATTACTACACAAAAAGTTCGAACTCGGGTAAAATGTAGAACTATAATATAGTAGTCATATATGTGACTTTGATGAGGTGAAAGTAATGAAAAGAATAGGTGTATTAACAAGCGGCGGAGATTCTCCAGGTATGAATCCTGCGGTTCGTGCTGTTGTGCGTAAAGCAATTCATGAAGGTATGGAAGTTTATGGTATCTTCCAAGGATATCAAGGATTAATAGAAGGAAATATTAAAAAGCTAGAAGTTGGAGATGTTGGTGACATCATTCAACGCGGCGGAACGATGCTTTATTCTGCAAGATGTCCAGAATTCAAAACAGAAGAAGGGCGTTTAAAAGGTATTGAAAACCTTAAGAAGCACGGTATTGAAGGCTTAGTAGTTATCGGTGGAGACGGATCATATATGGGAGCTGTAAAACTAACAGAGCTTGGTTTCCCTTGTATCGGTATTCCAGGAACAATTGATAACGACATTCCAGGAACAGATTTTACACTAGGATTTGATACGGCTCTTCATACGGTTATCGATGCAATTGATAAAATCCGTGATACGGCGACTTCTCATGAGCGTACGTTTATTATTGAAGTTATGGGTCGTAATGCAGGAGACATTGCTCTTTGGTCAGGTCTTGCTGGCGGTGCGGAAACAATCCTTATCCCAGAAGCAAAAGATGAGTTCCAAGAAATGGTTGATCGTTTGAGAAAAGGACAAGAGCGCGGTAAAAAGCACAGCATTATCGTAGTAGCTGAAGGTGTAGCTAATGGTAATGAAGTAGCGAAGCAGCTTCATGAAGCTGCAGGTATTGAAACGCGTGTAACAGTATTAGGACACATTCAGCGCGGTGGTTCTCCAACTGCTCAAGATCGTGTGCTAGGAAGCCGTTTCGGCGGTCGCGCAGTCGAACTTCTACTAGAAGGTAAGGGCGGCCGTGCAATCGGTATCCGTAAAAATGAAATTGTAGATTATGATATTATGGAAATTTTAGGTGAACCTCACCATATCAATGCTGATATGTACCGTTTATCTAAAGAACTTTCAATTTAATCCCAGTGTTTCTGAGGCGAAGCTTCTTATATAGAAGGAGTTTCGTCTTTTTTTGATTGCATGCCTGTCCCTTCACAGTGTTTGCATGTTTTCATGTAACCGATACCAGGAATAACAGCTAGCTTTCCGAGCCCTTTGCAAAAAGTGCAAATTAATTCAAAACCAAACATTGGTTCATCCCCTCTGTACACGTTTTCTTTCAGTTTATCATAAAAGTAGACAAATAATTTTAAAAATTATAGAAATAATCAAAAAAATGATTACATTTGAACAGCGAGTGATATAGTAAAGAGAGAAGACCATTTTATAAAAGAGGAGAGGAAGCGTGATGTTTAAACGAATTTTACTTGCCTCAGATGGCTCAGAGCATGCAGCTAAAGCAACAGAAAAAGCCGTTCAGCTGGCTCAGCTTACGGAAAACAGTTTTATTCAAGTTATTTATGCAGTAGAAGGTGATTCAAGATTAAAATCACTTAGCCGCGACGAGGAACGGGAAAGTCGGATACATACAACGGATGAAATTTTAAAGCAAGGAAACGTGGAGTATGAGATTACCTTTATGCACGGAGACGCGGCTAAAACAGTGATTCAATTTGCTAATCAAAATTCATTTGACCTTGTAGTAATAGGAAGCAGAGGGTTAAATCCTGTAAAAGGCATGCTGCTTGGAAGCGTTAGTTCTAAGATAGCACAGCAAGTAACAATTCCTGTGCTAATTGTTAAATAGGAGAGAAATGCAATGTCAAACCAGTACAAAGAATTAAAACAGCTCATTGATAATGCTAAACACATTTGTTTTTTTACGGGAGCAGGAATGAGCACAGAGTCGGGCATACCTGACTTTCGCTCTCAAAATGGCTTATATCGCCAAAACAAAAGCTTTGTGGACATAGTAGCTGCTGACTTCTATGAACAGTATCCTCATGAATTTTGGCCGCTGTTTAAAGAAATTTTTCATATTAAAATGCTGCATCATTATAAAGCAAATACGGGCCATCGCTTTATTGCTGAACTAGAAGACGCCAAAACCGTGCATGTGATTACGCAAAATATCGATGGGCTGCACCAAGATGCAGGAAGCACGAACGTTTTTGAAATTCATGGTTCCATTAAGAGAGCTCATTGTCCGAGGTGTAAAAAAGAGTATGACTTAGCGTATTTAAATCAGTCAGCTCTTCCACAATGTACAGCGTGTGAGCGCCTTTTAAAGCCAAATGTTGTTCTCTTTGGAGATGCCATTCATCAGTTCGATGAAGCAGTTACAGCAGCGCTGTCATCTGATTTATTCATCGTGCTTGGTTCATCGCTTGAAGTAGCACCGATTAATCAGATTCCGCTGCTTGTGAGCCGGTACAATCGTACAAATATGGTGATCATTAATAAAGAACCTACGCATTACGATTATTTGTTTGATTTGGTTATCTATGATTCCATTGGACAAGTGGTTGCAAATTTATAAGCGTCTATGCATGGACATAGCGCTTTTTTAGCATTTAGTGATAAAGTGTAGGGATGTATCATATGGTGTAGTACATCATCCATTCGCTAATGGATAGAAGGGATGTTTTTGCATATGAGTGGAGGCCTGAGAGTTTGTCTTTTCATTGTTGGTATTGCACTCAAAGTGACAGCTGTTTTGACTTTGATTTTTGAAATGAATCTTGTCCCTATTCACGGAAGGAGTCTCACTTATTATGCTGAAGCGATAGGTATGAAACTCCCCATTATCTGTTTTGTCCTTGGTTTTTTTTGTGTAGCAGCAAGCTTTTATTTGCCTGCTAAAAATCGCCGCACCAGTAAATAGCAAGGGCAGGAGACTAACTAAAACGTTTGACTGCAAAGTTTTTAACATTTAAAATAAAGTCAATAAGTTTAAAAAGAAATAGGATAATTATTCCTGAATCTTTTTAGATATACGGAAATAGAGGTGATTGGATGGGGCAGTGTACCACGTTGGCGAAGTAGCATTATATGCACCAGTGTCAAAGCGTACAATACAGTATTATACAAACCTACATTTGCTTCACGCATATCGCTCTTTATCACATAATCGCTCTTTTAAGGCGTTAACAGACTTTAACTTTATAAAGATTGGAAACTACTAAATTTTTTATAAATGAATTGGAAGAGAGAATCAGCGCTGAAGCAACATCATGAAATGAAGCGATGTGAGCCATTGCTTCACATCTAGAACAGCAGAATAAAGAATGACCTGCTACATTAACGAGTGAAACGTGAGATAAGGAAGAAAGGCTGGCAGTTTTGCTCCATATAAAAATGTTTATACATTTATCATGTGATTCCTCCTTATATGCACTTTTCCAAGTGATCAGTACAGGGATAGAGTTCTTTATCCAAATTTTTTATTTTTTAGGAGGTGAGTCCTTACTCGTTTTTAAACGAGCTAAGGAACTTGATTGGACATATTTAACTTGATTTTACTAGCGGTACTGATTGCATTAACTGCTTTTTTCGTTGCTACCGAGTTTGCGATTATTCGCGTGAGGAGTTCCAAAGTGGATCAGCTTATAGCAGAAGGGAGCAGCAATGCAAAAGCTGCGAAGCAAGTTATTTCAAATTTAGATGAATACTTATCTGCGTGCCAGCTTGGTATTACGATTACTGCGCTGGGAATTGGTTGGTTAGGAGAGCCTACGCTTTCGCATCTCCTGTCACCATTACTTGATCAACTAGGGATAAGCGGAGCGTTAACAAAAGTACTATCTGTTGCGATTTCTTTTGCGGTTGTTACATTTATAAATGTTGTGGTCGGAGAGCTTGCTCCGAAAACATTTGCAATTCAAAAAGCAGAGAAAGTCACTTTATTATTTGTTCGTCCGCTTATACTCTTTTATAAAGTAACCTATCCTTTCATTTGGCTATTAAACAGTTCTTCTCGTTTAATAACAGGGTTATTTGGTCTAAAGCCTGCTTCAGAAAATGAGCTTGCACACAGTGAAGAAGAGCTTCGCATCTTGTTATCAGAAAGCTATAAAAGCGGTGAAATCAATCAATCGGAGTTTAAATATGTAAGTAAAATTTTTGACTTTGATGATCGCGTTGCCAAGGAGATTATGGTGCCGCGTACGGAAGTCGTTTCAATTGACCAGGAAGATACGGTCGAATACATCCTTGAGATGGTCCAAGAAGAACGGTTTACCCGCTATCCGGTCATCGATGGAGATAAAGACCATATTATTGGAATGGTCAATATGAAAGAAATTTTAACCGAGATTGTCATGAACAACAGCAAGGAAAAAATAGATTTAAAACAGTATATCCGTCCTGTTATTGAAGTAATTGAATCGATTCCTATTCATGATTTATTGCTTAAGATGCAGCGTGAACGCATCCATATGGCTATTTTAATTGATGAATACGGTGGAACAGCAGGGATTGTAACAGTAGAGGATATTTTAGAAGAAATTGTCGGTGAAATTCGTGATGAATTTGATGCGGATGAACTTCCATTAATTCAGAAAGTCAAACCCGATCATTATATTGTAGATGGAAAATTATTAGTAAGTGAGCTTAACGAGCTGCTTGGCACGACAATTGATGATACGGATGTTGATACAATTGGAGGCTGGGTCTTAACGGAAAAATATGACGTCAAACAAGGAGAAAGCCTTAGCTTTGATCAGTATGATTTTACCGTTACGAAAATGGAAGGCCATCACATTCAATATATTGATGTGATTAAAAAACGTCAGGTACATCAAAGTACGGATGAAGCGGTTAATGTGTCGGACATGAACCAGTCACAGGCTTTATCTTCATAATAAGAAGGCGCATTGCGAAAGAGCAGTGCGTCTTTTTTATAAAGAAAGTGTGGAGGGAAGATGACAAAGTCATATGATGGAACTATGGGATAATATTACCGCTATGAATCTTGAAATCAATTTGCTTTAATAAAAGTATGAAAACTCTATCAAAACTTTTATTAGTAACATTGTTGTCTGTCACTCTAGCTTTTGGTCTTAATAACACTGCGCAAGCAGCAACCGTACATACCGTTCAATCGGGAGATACGATGTGGAAAATAGCAGTAAAATATCAGGTGGGTGTTTCCGAGCTGATTGAAGCGAATTCTGCTATTAAAAACCCTAATTCGATCTATCCGGGACAAAAAATTACCATACCAACAGATAAAGCGGGAAGTTCATACGAAGAGCAAGTGGTTCAGCTAGTGAATCAAGAACGTGCTAAAGTAGGGCTTAAGCCTTTAAAGTCTAATTGGGAAGTAGCTCGCGTGGCTCGCTATAAATCGCAGGATATGATTGATAAAAATTATTTCAGTCATACATCGCCTACGTATGGAAGTCCGTTCGACATGATGAAAAAATTTGGCATTACATACAGTACAGCAGGTGAAAATATCGCTGCTGGACAAGCAACTCCAAAAGAAGTGGTTAACGCATGGATGAATAGCGAAGGTCACCGTAAAAACATACTATCAAGTCAATTTACCGAAATCGGAGTAGGTTACGCTAAAGGCGGAAGCTACGGTCATTACTGGACTCAAATGTTCATTTCAAACTAAAGAAGAAAGGAAAAAAAGCTGACTACTAAGTCAGCTTTTTTTAGCTTCGAGCACTTTCTAGAAATTCTTTTGGATTGCCAGAAAGCTTTCCGTCCTGCTCAACGATGAGTGTGCGCGTAGGGAAAGCAAATTCTACGCCTTCTTCTTCAAGAATGTCCATAATTTCGAAGTTTATATTTTCTTTTACATCTAAGTAATCAGCAAAAACGGTTGTATTTGTAAAGAAATACAGATAGATATTTAAACTAGATTCATAGAAACCGTCAAAATTTACAAGAATCGTTTCATTGTGAATTTCTTCGTGCTCAGTCAGCATCTTTTTAATTCTTGCCACTACGGTTTCTAACTTTTCTTTTGGTGTATTATAATTCAAGTTTAAATGAAAGGCAATTTGACGTTTCCCCATTTTAGCCCAGTTAATAATAGGTTCATTAGAAAGAGTAGCATTTGGAACCGTTACGACTGCTTGAGCGAACGTTCGAACTTTGGTGCTTCGAAATGTAATATCTTCTACAACGCCTTCAACACTTGGTGTTTTAATCCAATCTCCAATGGTAAAAGGCTTTTCAGTAATAATTACGATTCCGCCGAATAAATTACTAACGGTGTCTTTTGCGGCTAGGGCAAAAGCAAGACCACCTAAGCCAAGACCCGCTACAAAGCCGTTTACGTTAAAACCCCATTCTTCTGCGATGATGGAGATAGAAAGCATAACAACAACGATGCGGATAAACTTTTCAATAAAAGGAATAATGATTCGATCCACTTGGATATCAAAATTTTTGGCAAACGTTGCAAAAAATAAATTGGTAGAAGCAGCTAAATTATACAAGCCCCATCCTGCAAGGCCAACAGAAGCTGAACGAACTAAATGTCTTTCCGTGTCGGCTGTTAAAACATCAAAGGGAAGATAGGGAAGAGCAAGCTTGAAACCAATAATCACAAAAATCCAGCGCAGCGGCTTTTCAAAAGCTTCTAAAACGCTCGTAATTAAATTGATTTTTTTATTTTTGACAAAACCAATAATAAACTTAAACAAATAAGTCGTGAAAAGCTTGCGAAGAATTAAAAAGATCAAAAAGATCCCAATCGCAATCACGATTTTTTTCCAATCATCTAATGATGATAGAGACTTCAAAAAATCCATACAATCCTCCTAGTTACCAAAACTGTGCTACAGTCCATTTATATCCGTCAATTGAAAGCATTCCTATGTAGAGTGTTCTTTACCCTAAATTCATGCTTTTTAAAAGCTTCTTCCCTATTAAAATAGCACAAAAATACCTGTAAATCTATTTAAGTGATAATTATGAATATATCTCTTTTTAGTAAAAGAGACAGACAATAGTCTGAAAATAAGTTGTATAATAAATAGGTGATATTATAAACATTAATTTATCTTATTATTTATTTAAAACGTTCGTTGGAGGGAGAAAGCTTTGTTAAGTCAATTAAATAGAATGCTAGAAAAATTGATGCCGTTTATTACGCCGGTCAGCTTGCTCATAGGAGTTCTTATCGGTTCATCATTAAGTCAGTATACCTTCTTAATTCCATGGCTTTTTGCATTAATGACGTTTGCCGGAAGTTTGAATTCAAACTTTCACCAGTTAAATGCCACGATACACCGTCCATTTCCAATCATTATGGCTCTGTTTGTTTTACATATTTTTATGCCAGCATGGGCTTGGAGCGTTGGCCAAGTGATTTTTCCACATGATGTATTTACAAGCACGGGTCTTTTGCTAGCAGCAATTATTCCAACGGGAGTGACTAGTTTTATATGGGTCTCGATTTACAAAGGAAGCATTCCTCTTGCACTATCCATTATTTTAATTGATACTCTTTTAGCACCGCTTATCGTTCCTTATACGCTTTTATTGGTGGTTGGAGACACTGTGCATTTGGAAGCGCTAAAGTTAGTCAAAGATTTATGTTTTATGATTGTCCTTCCATCTCTGTTAGGCATGTGCTTAAATCAATATACAAAAGGAACAATTAAGCAGACCTTAGGACCAAAGCTGGCACCTGTTTCGAAAATAGGGTTAAGTGTGATGGTTATGGTAAACGGGGGAGTGATTGCACCTTATTTAAAACATATTGATAAAAAACTGCTGTTTATTATCGTGATCGTCTTTTTAATGAGTTCAGCTGGTTATTTCTTCAGCTGGATGATTGGCAAATGGCTAAGATGGGACCGAGCAAAAGTTGTGACGCTTACGTTTTGCGGAGGCATGAGAAATATTAGCGCCGGAGCCGTATTAGCCGTATCTTATTTTCCAGCTCCCGTTGCTGTACCGGTCGTATTAGGGATGTTATTTCAGCAGGTATTAGCTGCTTTATCAGGGCGTTTAGTTCAAAACTATTACCAGAAAAAAGACGCTGAATTTGCTTCATTAAAATAAATGAAAAAAGCAAGGGACGAACCACAGTAATCATAAAGTAAGCACTCTGTTTTAACGATCAGAGATAAGATACTTTTACACTTGCTGCGTTCAAGATAATGAGATGATTAGAAAAAGGTGCGGTGTGGCATACTAGAAAGAAAAAGGTCGGATATTTTTGCTTATCAATATAGCGCTGGCGTTTGTTTTACCTTGGATTTTTGGCACCCTCTATTTACATCCTAGAAATCGTCGTTTACTGCCTTTAGTAGGAACTGCTTTTTGCATTTTAGCAATCGTTATCAATGAATTAGGGAGCTATTATGGCTTTTGGAAACTCCGGACTTCTTTAGAAAATGAAGCATTAGAAGCGCTGCCTTTTAATTTAGGTGTTTATCCTGTATTGGCCAGCTATATGATTTTTTTAATCCAGCGAATCGGAAAGCCTCATTTTTTTATTTTTCTTATAGCGCTGTTTACAACATTTTTAGAAGGAACGTATATGTATATGGAAAGAGTTATATACGGAAACGGATGGAATCTCGGCTGGACATTTTTTTCCTACTGGATTCCGTACAGCGTAATTTATTTATACTATAGGTATTTGGTTAGTCTTAGACTGCTTCACTAGAAGAAAAAAAGAAGTAAATTTGCACAATAAAAAAAGCCGTGAATATTCACGGCTTTTTTTATTAGATCGCTTCTTTCGAGCTAGATTTATCTTTTGAATGATCCCATGCATCAATATTATCAAGTCCAGAAATGCTGTCTTGATAGAAGACAGGGTCTTTTCCAGCTTTCTTTTGGGCAAGATAATCTTTGAGTGCGGCAAAGGCTACTTTCGAGAGCAGGAGAATTGCGATTAAGTTGACTACTACCATAAAGCCCATAAACAGGTCTGCTAAGTCCCATACAAGCTGAATTTGAGAAATAGAACCGAACACGATCATTGCAAGCACAGCAACACGATAAGTCATCAGCCAAGCTTTATTTGTGTTCAAGAACTCAATATTTGTTTCTCCGTAGTAGTAGTTACCAATTAATGTACTAAACGCAAATAGGAAAATCATAATTGCAAGAGCACCTGTTGCCCAAGAACCAATATGAGTGCTTAAAGCAGCTTGTGTTAATTCAATACCGCTTAAATTTTTATTTGTATAAGCACCTGAAAGTAAAATGATAAAGGCAGTACTACTACAAATAATAAGCGTATCCGTTAATACACCAAAGGCTTGAATTAATCCTTGTTTTACCGGGTGGCTTGTTGTTGCAGCTGCGGCTGCGTTTGGCGCACTACCCATACCCGCTTCGTTTGAGAATAATCCGCGTTTAATTCCTTGCATAAGAGCTGCTCCAAGAGAACCGCCAGCAATTTGCTCGAAACCAAATGCATTTTTAACGATTAACGCAATAAGAGAGGGCATTTCTTGAATGTTCATAATAATAATGAAGAGTGCTACTGCAATGTAGGCAACAGCTAGTACCACAACAATGTATTCTGACATTTTTGCAATACGCTTAACTCCGCCAAAAATAATGGCAGCGAAAGCCACTGTCATAATAATTCCTAACACTAGACGATTCGTTCCGAACGCATTTTCAAACGCAAGGGTAATCGTGTTTGATTGTACAGCATTAAAAATTAAGCCGAAGGATAAAGTGATTAAGACAGCAAACAGTCCGCCCATCCAGCGCTTTTTTAACCCTTTTTCCATATAGTAAGCCGGTCCGCCTCGGAAGCCGCCGTCTTTGTCTTTTACTTTGTATATTTGTGCTAACGTACTTTCGACAAATGCTGAAGCTGAACCAATAACGGCAAGTACCCACATCCAAAATACAGCACCAGGTCCCCCTAAAGCGATCGCAATCGCAATACCTGTAATATTCCCCGTACCAACGCGGGCTGCCATACTGATACAAAACGCTTGGAATGGCGAAATTCCGTCTTTAGAAGAGCTGTCCGCACCTTCTTTTAATACACGAATCATTTCTCTTAATAACCGAATTTGTAAAAACTTTGACCTGAATGTAAAAAACAAACCAAATGCAATCAGCATCGCAATCAGTAAGTAGGACCAAAGAAATTCGTTGATTGAACTAACAAAACCTTGAACTACTTCTTGCATAGTTTCACCTCTTCATGAATTATAGTAGAATAATAATAAAAAACGTGAATTTATAGAATTTTCCCTCTATTTAGATAGATCTCCCTATTTCCCCGCTGTTTTTCTTCATTATCCTTGTCGAATCTTGTTGCTAAATCTGAACCTTATATATATATAAAATAATAATTTTGGTCTTTTGTCAACTAACCTCACATGGAAAAATAGGGTGATATGACAAATGAAGCGGGTATGAAAAGGTGATAACAGCAGGGATGAAAGAAATTTCATTTTGTTTTACTTAATTGTTGCTAGAAAATAAAAGTTTTAGGCCAAGTACCCCAAAAACGGTTCCTTTTACATATTTTAATGTGTGCTGAAAGATACGGCTTCTTTTGACTTTTTTCCCAAGGCCAGAAGCAAATAGCGCAATAAGTGAAAAGATGATGAGCGTTTCGGCGATAAAGATGATCCCAAACAAAATCATCTGCAAACTTACATGTCCAAGAGACGAATTAACAAACTGCGGTAAGAACGTAATGAAGAAAATAGCTACTTTTGGATTGGTTAAGTTGCTAACAAATCCTTTTCTAAAGTGATGGTGGTGCTGAACGTTTTCTGTTAATTCCAACGGACCGCTTTTTTCGCGAAACGATTGGTAGGCTAAAAACAGAAGGTACAGAACACCTACAACCTTTAGAATCGTAAAGGCAATAATTGATTTTTGAAAGATAATAGATAGCCCCACTGCGGCTAAAAGAGTATGTACAAATGTTCCCGTAATGGATCCCAGTACGGTTTTGATGCCTGCTTTGACGCCTGAAGCAATACTTTGTGTCATTACAAAAATCATGTCTTGTCCTGGTATTAAGACAATGATAAGTGACACGGCTATGTAAGGTATAAGCCAAGAAAATGTCATGATAATTCCCTCCCAACAGAATTTTAACCATTTTGACAAAAAGTTCTCAAGAGTGTGTGCTAATGAATTAATGGTTTAATGGAGTAAAGCTAAGAAGGTATAAGAGCGTAAAAAGAGGTTATTCTCCTTAATAAAAATCAATAAAAGGTGTAGGAAAAAAATAGGTGGTGTTGTATAATAATTCGATATACTTAATTTTTATAGAAAGAAGGTAAAATTTATGAACTACTGTTTAGCACAGCCGGAGGACGCTGCTACAGTTCACGATCTTATGCTGCAAGCCTTCTCCGTCTATCGCGATTCTGTCCCACCTTCCAGTGCTCTTGATGAAACAACGGAATCTATTATGCAATCGTTAAAGCATGGAAAAGAAGCTGTCATTTTATACGTCGAAAATAAGCCCGTAGCGATGGCGCGCTTTACGCTAGAAGAAACGAGCTTATATTTTTACCGTCTGTCTGTTATTCCTGCTTTTCAAGGAAAAGGACTGGCTAAACGGCTTATTCAATGGTTAGAAACATACGCCAAAGAGTGTGGTAAGGAAAGTTTATCATGCAAGGTGAGAATGAGTGTTTCTCGTAATATAGCTTTATATGAATCAATCGGCTTTTACATAGAGGAAAAAGAAATCGTACATAGAGGGGGAGTGAATATTCCCGTAGTAAATATGAAAAAAGAGATTCTAAAAGGAGTAATGGCATGAATAAATTAACTCTTCCTTTACCGCCTCCTGTCTTTCTTTTAATCGGTGTATTAGCCGTTTCCTTTTCTTCTATTTTAATTAAATGGTCGGATGCGCCTGCTTCTATTTTAGGAATGTATAGACTGCTGTTTACCGTCCTTTTATTTTTACCGTTTTTACCATGGAGAAAAATGAAAATTCTTTTTAAAAACAGCACGGTAAAAGAATGGCTAATGCTAGCTGTATCAGGCGTGTTTTTAGGGCTTCACTTTCTGTTTTGGATGGAATCTTTTTCACATACAACAGTTGCTAGCGCTATGATTTTGACTGCGCTCGAGCCGGTCTTCGTAGTGATTGGAGCTTATTTTTTATTTAAAGAAAAAACAAGCAAAGTAGGAGTCATCAGTATTTTAATGGCTGTTAGCGGCTCGGTGATTATCGCATCGGGCGATATCGGAGTATCTAAAACGGCTCTTTACGGAGACTTACTTTCTGTTTTAGGTACAGTGGCCGTTTCTGTTCATATGCTGGCGGGGCAAGATCTATGCAGGAAAATGCCTCCAATCTTCTATAGCTTCGCCGTTTTTTTAATCGGTGGACTGGTTCTATTTGTCTACAATATTTGTACAAACGTATCGCTGACTCAGTATGACACAAAGGATTGGTGGATCTTTTTGCTTTTAGCGCTTATTCCTAATATTTTTGGTCACGCCTTATTTAACTGGCTGTTAAAGTATGTAGGTGCTACAACGATTTCGATGGCTATTTTAGGCGAGCCAATTGGTGCCATCATTCTCGCCTATTTCTTGCTTGGAGAAATGACAACCATTTCTCAGCTAGCGGGAGGAATGATTTTGATGATTAGTGTGATGATCTTCTTAAAGTACAAAGCAGCAGAGCCCGAAAAAGTTATAGCTTTTCAAGAAAAGTCGAATATCAGCTAATGGGATAGGCAAGCAGCACCGAGTATGATACAGTTTATTTATCATTATTTACCATTTAGTAAAGAGGTTTTTATTAAACTACATAAAGCAGGTGTAAATATGCTGAAAAAACTAACGGACCACGTTTATTACTTTCCTCATTCTGAAGAAACGGATCGGCCGGTGCTCGGGCTTATATGCGGGGAGAAGTATAGTTTCCTCGTAGATGCTGGGAATTCTCCTGCGCATGCATCATCATTTTTAGAAGAAGTGGAAAAAATGGGAGCCCCTCCAATCAAAGGAGTAGCTATTACGCATTGGCACTGGGATCATACATTTGGCATTCATGCAATGAACAAATATACAATCAGCCATCATTTGACGAAGAAAAAGCTGGCCTATTTAAAGACACTGCGCTGGGACGATGATTCCTTGGATAAACGCGTCCAGGAAGGGGAGGAAATCGAATTTTGCCGGGATATGATAAAGAAAGAAATGCCGTGTCGAGAGACGTTAATTTTACGGGAGCCGGACGTAACGTTTCATCATCATATGGAAGTTGACCTAGGTGGAATCACTTGTTGCATTCAGCATATTGGAGGGGTACACGCGCAGGACTCGTCCGTTGTCTACGTCCCAAAAGAAAAAGTACTGTTTTTAGGTGATTGTCTATGTCCAGATTTTTATAGCGGTGACTGGAGTTATGATAAAGAAGACCTTGAGCGGATTCAGAGAGAACTTAAAAAATATGATGCGCAGTATTATCTTTCATCTCATTTTGACCCTGAAACTTCTGAGGAACTTTGGAGAGATTTAAACCAATTGAGTGCTATTGGAGAAATTGTAGGAAATGAAGTCGATTTAGAAAAAGCATGTTTTCAGTTTGAATGTGAAACGTATAAGAAGCCAACAAATGAGCAAAAAGAGAGAATACAGTATTTTGTTAATGGAAATGTCAAACGTAAAAGCAGAGAACTGTTTTGATAGTTTATGCATAGCCTAATGGTAAGTAAGCCCGCCTGTTCATACTATATTATGAGCAGGCGGGCTTATTTAATTGGTTATGCTGTGATATGAGTTTTAAGTTATGATAGTAAAATAAATAACTTGACGAAACAAAGTTATAAAAATATAATAAGTTACATAAAGTAAGTTAATTAAAAAATGATCTATTTAAAAGGAGAAATAATCATGAACTTTCACCGTGCACCCCATGTATTTGTTGGGAAAGTAAATTTAAAAGTAGAAAATTTAGAGCGTTCACTTGCTTTTTATCAGCAAATAATCGGGTTTAAACTTTTAGGGAGAAAAGAGAACAAAGCCTTGTTAACAGCTGATGGACGCACGGCGCTTTTATCGATTGAACAGCCGGAAAACGTTACAGCAAAACAGCCTCGTACAACAGGCTTATATCATTTTGCTCTATTGTTGCCGACTCGTTCTGATTTAGGAAGTATTCTGCAGCATCTGTTAAATAGCGGTTATCCGCTTCAAGGGGCGTCTGATCATCTAGTGAGTGAAGCGCTGTACTTGGCAGATCCAGATGGAAACGGCATAGAGATTTATCGAGATCGTCCGTCAAGTACATGGGAATGGAACGACAGTGAAGTAGTAATGGCTACAAAACCTTTAGACGCAGAAGCGATATTATCTGAAGGAAACGGTAAACCATGGACAGGATTACCTTCAGCTACCTTAATGGGACATATTCACCTTCACGTTTCTGAATTAGAGCAAACGGAAAACTTTTATCGAAATGGATTAGGTTTTGAGGTTGTCAGCAATTACCATAATCAAGCCTTGTTTATTTCAACTGGGCGCTATCATCATCATATCGGACTAAACGTTTGGAATGGAATTGGAGCGCCTAGTCCTCTTGAAAACAGCGTTGGTTTGGACTCATTTACACTTGTTTTTCCAGATGAAGAAGCAAGGGAGCAGGCAATAAATCAGCTTCGTGAAATTGGAGCAGCTGTGTCTAAAGAAAACCAAGATTTCATCACAAAAGATCCATCAGGAAATATAATTAGATTAGTCCTTTAACATAAAAGCTGCCGCAGTTGGCAGCTTTTATTTATCGCAATGTTCGTCAAAATAGGCAAGAAATGTACACTTTTTTCTCAAATAGTAAGATGATAATGGCGAAAATAGTGTTATTTTCAGGGAAATAAACGAAGAGTCTTATGCTTAAAAAAGTTTGTAAACAAGCGTGCGTGGGAATAAAATACATATCAAGCATCATTTCTTATCATTATTAAATCTTTATATAAAGTCTTTCCATATAAAACCTTGAAGGAAGGGAGCGGAAACCTGTGAGATATAAAGTGAAACATTGGCTTAGATTAACTTCAGACGAGCGCTATCTTGTATTGTTTGCTACTGCTGCTTTGCAAAAAGAAAAGCGATAAAAGAATTGTTAATAGTAAGGAAAGTAGCTTTATATGCTAACGAAAAGGTAATAAAAGGCCTGAAAATAATATATTTATTTTCAGGCCTTTTATTGTTTTCAAACCTTGTTTAAGTCAACTGTTGAGAGATAGCTTCGGCCGTTTGTTTGCCGTTTGTTATACACGCTGCAATCCCCACTCCATAGTAAGAACAGCCGGCTAATGTAATAGCGGGGTGCTTGTCATACAATTTTTGAGTCAAGCTGCGTACGAGTTCACCGTGTTTAAGGTGATAGGTAGGCATCAATTTATCCCAATTTGTTACGTCGCTTTCAATGGGCTGCTCTTTGATCCCTAAGCTGTTTTTAATGTCCTTTTGTGCCACTGCTAGCAGCTCTTCTTTTGACATCGTCCGCAGGCTGTCAAAGTGGTGACTCGTGCTTTTATAAAACAGGCGAACTAACAAATTCCCTCGCTTAGAGGTGTGAGCCCATTTTTTGCTCGTCCACGTGCAGGCATTGGCGATTAAGTTGCTTGATTGAGAAGCAATAAACCCGGTGCCTTCAGCGGGAAGGTATTCGTCTGGAACGTCATAGCCGATGTACACGCTAATGAGAGAAGAATCTTTTAACTGTTCAAAGTCTTCGTTTAATTCGGGATCGTTCAACAGGTGCTGAGCAGCCGTGTGCGGTGTAGCTAACACCACGTAATCCGCTGAATGGGCTTGCCCCGGCGTACTGATTTGGTAGCGTTCACCGTTCCGTTTTATACTGGTGGTTGGCGTATCTTTTAAAATCGTTACATCAGAAAGCTCTTCTTCTAAGCGGTGAATAATCGTTGATAAACCTTGTTTAAACGAAATGAATTTTTTATTTCCTGCCGTTTTAAATTTTTTTTCATTGGCGCCCATTCCTTTGATGATGCTGCCGTACGTGTTTTTGTAGTCGAGCAGATACGGGAGAGTCGAAGAAATCGTGAGCTTGTCTAAATCGCCAGAGTAGACGCCCGATAAAATAGGTGCAATTTGCTTTTCTACTAGCTCTTCTCCTAAAAAATGTTTTAAAAAGAGTCCAATCGAGCTGTCTTTCGTAAACGTTGTATTTTTAGTAATTAAGTCTTTTAAAGCTGTAATTTTAGCTTTTGAAGAAATCAGCTCGCTTTTAAAAAGAGATTCCACGCTTGTTGGAATACCGAACATGGTATCTTCAGGAATTGGAAGCAGCTCATTAGCAGAGTAAATAAATGATTTGCCCGTTTCGTTATAGACTAAATCGTTTGTTAAGTACAGCTCTTCTAGCAGAGGCATAACGTTTTCTTTTCGAGCCACAATAGAATCCGCCCCTGTTTCCATAATAAATTCCCCAGCTTCACGCGTATTGATTTTCCCTCCTAGATGGGGATGTTTCTCTAGTAATAATAATTTAAGCGGAAGATTACGTTCTCGTTTTAGTTTCTGCAAATAGTACAGAGTGGTTAAGCCCGTAATTCCTCCTCCAATAACAGCGACCGTTTTCAAAATATTCACTCCTACATTTTCAACAATTAGTCTGTAATATACGAAAATCATACCACTATGACTAGGAAAAGTGTAATGAATTGATTGTGAACATAGTGTATGCAAACACGAAAAGAAATATTGAAACTATACGATTAGATATTTTGAAATTACATAAAATAAAAGCTCATACACGTAGAGAAAATGACTGAGACGCAGCAGTGAAGGAAGGAGGAAGCATCATGCTCGGCGGTTTTATGGAAACGCTGAAAAAAGACTGGCTCGCTTTAGTATTAATAAGTGTTCTTATATGCGGGATTACCTTAAATGTACGAGCTGAAGAGAAGAGCGGACGAAGCGGATACATCGAACCAAAGCTAGTTTTTCCTGTGATCAGTGATGTTCATATTAAGGAAACAGGAACGCTTGATTTGCGTACTTTTCAACATGCATTAACGCAATTAAATGAACAGGCACCGAAACAAGATGCATTTGTAGTCGTAGGAGATTTGGCCGACACAGGCGCGTTAAAAGAATACGATCGCTTTTTTTCTATTTATAATCAAAATAAACAGTCGCAGGCCGTGTCTCTTTTTACAATTGGCAACCATGAATACCGGGACAGTGTAACCAATCAGCAAGCGCAGCAGCGTTTTTTATCTAAAACCAAAATGAAGTCTCTTTACTTTCATCAAGTGATAAAAGGATATCATTTTATCATGCTTGGAACAGAAAGCCGTCTGACCGCCGGTGATTATTCAATCAAACAAATTAACTGGCTTGCTGAACAGTTGAAGATAGCAAAGCGAGACGATCCTAAAAAACCGATTTTTGTCTTTATTCATCAGCCTATTAACAATACATTGTACGGGAAAAACAGATGGGGGATAGAAGTGAATGAACAGCTTCTTTACAATACGTTAAAACCTTATCCGCAGGTCATTACGTTTTCTGGTCATACCCACCATCCGTTGGACGACCCTCGTACTATTTTTCAAAGAGATTTCACCTCTCTTGCAACGTCTTCTGTTCGGTATATATGGCCTGGTGCTGGATATTTACAAGGTGAACTTCCTCCTGGCTACCGAGATGTGAGTCAAGGTCTTCTTGTAGAGGTTTATAATCGAAAAGTAGTCGTTAAAAGGCGGGATTTTCACGCAAATAAGTGGACGGGAGAAGCGTGGGAAATTGACATACCTGCAGATACAAAAAAATTTCACTACACGAATGAGCGAGATTTAGTAAAACCGATTTTTCTTCCAAGCTCTACTATTTCTGTTATACAAGAAAAAGCTTCAGCAAATCAGCTTTATATCCAGTTTACGCAAGCGGTGGATAATCTGATGGTTCATTCTTATCGCATTACCGTCAAAAATAAAGAAACTGGAAAAGTGGTCAAAACATATAATGCATTTTCTCAATATTACAGCGATCCTGTTCCGGATGTTTTAAGTCTTCCGTTATCCGGTTTGCAGCCTCATACTGCGTATCAAATAGAAGTAGCGGCAGTGGATGCGTTTGATAATCAAAGCGATCAAAAATTAATGATTGAAGGCTCTACTAAATAGCTGAAAGAATCCTGATTTTTATTGATTCTTTTAGCTTTTTTTCATCTGTTTTTAATGTTATTTTCATTAGATTTTTAAGTGGAGTTGCTACACTGAAACTGTATTTAAAGTCATAATATGTAATTTTTATGAAAGTATCAAAATCAAAAGGAGTTTATATGAAAGGATCTTTTGTACGTTTTTTAGTAGTGGGACTGGTCAATACAGCAGTAGGTCTCTCCATTATGTATGTGCTGCTTCATATCTTTCATCATTACTGGATAGCGACGTTCGTCGGCAATGCAGCGGGGGCAGTCGTCAGCTACGTGTTAAATCGAATATTTACGTTTAAAAGCGGAGTTCATTTATCAAAAAGCATACTGCGTTTTATTTTAGTTATTGGCATTTGCTACGGCTTGTCTTACTATATTGGACTGCAGTTCTCCAGCTGGTTATTGCATCAACTTCCTGTTGCGGTGCGTCCGTTCAAAAAAGACGTCGGTATATTAATTGGAACAGGTCTGTATACGCTTTTAAATTATACGGGTCAAAAATACTTTGTATTTAATACAAAAAAAGAAGCAGTCGTCCACGATTAGCTTTTAGTCATTATGAAATGGAAATAGGTGTTAACAGATGAAGAAAGAAACAGCTATGAATAAAGAAAAAACATTGCTTATTATCGCTTTCCTTTTGCTGCTTGCGTATGTATCTCCTATGTTTTTGCTTGGGGAAAATTCACATATACGCGTGCATGATAATTTAGACTCAAATATTACGTGGTATAAAGTTCTGCATCGAAGCGGAGAGCTGTTTGGCTCCAGTCATGCCGTATTACCTCAAATTATTAACGGATTGCCGAGGAATACGTTTGGAACAGAATTTAGCGGTATCCAGTGGCTGTATGGTGTATTCCCGACCATGCTTGCATACAGCCTGAGTCAAACGATCACGCGCGTATTTGCTTTAATTGGAATGTATTTATTATTAAAAAAGCATTTTATTAAAAGCAAGGATGCGTATGCGATTCGAGTGCTTGTATCGCTTGCTTTTGCACTTACGCCATTTTGGCCTTCGGGCATGCTGAGTACATTAGGACAGCCGCTAGCGCTGTGGGCGTTTTTAACCATTCGAAACCGCGAAGGAACGTGGAAGGAATGGCTTACACTTTTACTGCTCCCGTTTTACGCGAGCTTTGTGCTCGGGTTTTTCTTCTTTTTAGCAGCGATGGGGCTGCTATGGCTAAGAGACGTAGTAAAAAAACGAGCGTGGAATATTCCTTTTTTAAGCAGTATTGCAGCGATGACTGCTGTCTTTCTGCTCATTGAATACCGACTTGTTGATTCGCTTTTATTTCCGGAGGCCCCGACGAGTCGAAATGAATTTTTAAGCTCTACTCTAAGCTTTGGACATTCCGTTCGCCTTGCTTTGAAGAACTATACGCTCGGGCATACGCATGTAATGACGCTTCATACTTTTGTCATTTTACCGCTTTCTTTTGTCGTATTGTGGTTTGTTGCTCGAAATCGCAAGGAAAAGCTTGACAAAACGTTTTTGCAGTTATTTATTCTTAATCTACTACTGTCGATTTGGTATGCGTTTTGGTTTTATAAAGGTTGGGAGCCGCTAAAAGAAAAATATCAGCTTTTTAATACGTTCAACTTTGCTAGATTTCACTTTTTACGCCCGCTCATTATTTATTTGATGTTTGCCGTTGGCAGCTATGTTTTATGGAAAAGGAGCAAGGCGTGGAAAAAGTTTGTGTGGGTATGTTTGATTTTACAGCTGCTTGTGTTATTTATAGCAAATCCTGAACTTTACTATCGCTACAATCACGAGCCTTCAGTCAAAGAATTTTATGCTGTGCATCAGTTTGATGAAATAAGCAGATATATTGGAAAACCTAAATCATCTTATCGCGTAGCGAGCATAGGGCTTCATCCATCAATTGCTCAGTATAACGGCTTTTATACGCTAGATACGTATAACAACTTCTATCCGTTAACATATAAACATGAGTTTCGCAAAATTATTGCCAAAGAGCTTGATAAAAATAAAAAACTAGAAAGCTACTATGATCATTGGGGCAATCGCTGCTATGTGTTTGTTAGTGAGCTAGGGAAAAAATATGATTACCGAAAAGACTCAACGAAAAAAATCCGTCATTTGCAGCTTAATATCAGCCAATTTAAGAAAATGGGCGGTCGCTATATTTTTTCAGCTGTGCCAATTGAAAATGCTGAAAGCGACGGTTTGCACTTTTTAAAAGCATTTAACGATAAACAGTCCGCTTGGAAAGTGTATGTATATGAAGCAAAGTAAGGGGGCAATAACATGAACAGACCTATTTTAACGATCGTGGTTCCATGCTACAACGAAGAAGAAGTATTCACAGAGACGTCTTTTCAATTAACTACTGTAGTAAAAGAACTAATTAATGAACGACTTGTATCAAGTGAAAGTACCATTTTATTTGTAGACGATGGAAGTAAAGACAGCACGTGGTCGCTTATTGAAAAAGAAAGCTGCAGCAATTTGTTTGTAAAAGGGTTAAAGTTAGCGCGAAATGTAGGACATCAAAATGCTTTGCTTGCAGGACTAGAAGTAGCTCATAAGCAATCTGACTGCGTCATTTCCATTGACGCGGATTTGCAAGATGATAGCAGCGTCATTCGTACTTTTGTAGAGAAATATTGGCTTGGGTATGAAGTTGTATATGGCGTTCGAGACAGCAGAGAAACCGATACATTTTTCAAACGAACCACGGCAGTAGGGTTTTATCGTTTTATGAACAAGCTAGGAATTCAGCTCGTTCAAAATCACGCTGATTTTCGCCTTATGAGCAAACGTGCTCTTGGTGAACTCATGAAATATAAAGAAGGAAACGTCTTTTTGCGGGGCCTTGTACCATTAGTAGGATTTCGCTCCACGGAAGTCACATATGACCGCAAAGAACGGACGGCGGGTGAGTCAAAATATCCGCTAAAGAAAATGCTCGCTTTTGCATTTGACGGGATTACGTCTTTTAGCGTAGCACCTATACGCTTACTGACGCTGCTTGGAGGAGCTTCGTTTCTCTTTAGTATTTTGTTTGGCATTTATGCGCTGATTCAAAAATATTTAGATCATACGCAAATTGGCTGGACGTCTCTTATTTTATCAATTTGGCTTGTAGGCGGCCTGCAGCTAATGGGAATAGGTCTTGTCGGAGAATACATTGGCAAGATTTTCAACGAAGTGAAACAGCGTCCTAAATATGCGATTGAAAGAGATTTATATACAAAACACTCGTTAGACACACAAAAAGATTTGCTGATGCATTAATTAAGAAGCTTCTCCTGAATGGAGAGGCTTTTTTGTTAAAGTGTTTATCATAATTTTTAAGGTAATAGGAGATGCTACTACTAAAATTTCTAAGGAGATCAAAATCTATGAAAAGACTACTTTATACAGTCAGCACTTTTTGTTTTGTTTGGCTTGCTTTTGCAACCATTCATGTCAGCGCTCTTTCGATTGAGAAACTTCCAATGAAGAAATCATCTGAACAATGGTCGGTCGAACTGACAAAAGCGAGCATGACGGGAGATAATCAGCTAAAGTGGAAAAATAACGTCTATCATACATATGGATTAACCGTTGAAAACATTGGAAAAGACGTAGAGCGTGTGCAGGTCCAAGCTTTTCGGCACGAAGGAAAAAATAAGGCGAAATACAGCTTGTTTTCTCCTATTGAAAGGTCTAACTTAAGCAAAAGCGGTCAGCGTTTTCGCTATGCCAATTTTGCTGTTCCTGGAAAAGCGGCAGGCTTAGACATCATGATTAACTGGACGGATGAACAAGGCAACCATCAAGAACATTTTGAATTTAAATAAAAGTCTTCGCTTAGGCGAAGACTTTTTTTTGCAGGAATTTATCTCTGTATGTGGAAAACGAACACGAAAGGAGAGATTGTGATGATTGCAAAAGCTACTGAAGAAGAAATACAGGAAATTCGGACGAAATCTGCTGATGCGCTGTTTGAAGGAACAACGCATCAGTTTCAACCGTCAACTGAACGCGTAAATGAACTAATTGATAATGCCCTTGAAAAAGGGTGTTATTATTTAGTATCTAGACAAGAAAATAAACTTGCAGGCTGGGTTTTTGTCGGTCCATCTGCCGACTTCTTTTCAAAAGCAGAAATTGGCTTTATCTACGAGTTATATGTTTTACCAGAATACCGCGGGCAAGGTCTAGCCAAGCCGTTAATGCAAAAAGCAATTGATGAATTGTCTATCAAAGGATACCCTGAAATCAGACTCAGCGTTCATGCTGGGAATTTTGCACAGCATGTGTACCGTGAACTTGGATTTGTAGATAAACAAATATCAATGAGCCTACAGGTGGCAAAACGTCCGTAATGTTGGTGAATGTCAGCGAGTCCATAAAACATAAGATGTTATACATGCGATGAGGTTCGGTAATGAAAGTAAAAGTAAATAAGTAGCCCAAACGGCGCCTTTATCTAGTACTTCAACAGCTCCTCTACCTGTATGATCTGAGGCGGGGGGATCTTCAAGTGCGTTCATAATCAGAGCCGCCGCTGCTAAAATAATCCCTCCAATGCTTCCGGTTGTTTTGACAATTGCAATATGGAAAGTAGATGAAAAAGCAATGCTAAGAAGCAGCAGCAAGCTTCCCAAAAAAGCAGATAACATATATCGTTTCATGTGCTCACCATCCTTTATAAAATCATACCATATTTTACTTCTTTTTTCTTTTTATTGAAAAGCTATTGACGTAACCTATAAAACATATTAGAATAGTCAGAAATAATTTAAAAGCGAAATATTCTTATCTAGAGAGGTGGAGGGACTGGCCCTTTGAAGCCTCAGCAACCACAATTATTGAATGGTGCTAATTCCAGCATAGCCTAGCTCTGACAGATAAGAAGAGGAATCTTTTTCTATGATGAAATCCTCTTCTTAGGAAGAAACATTTCGTATAGAAAAGGTGATGACATTGAAAAATACACAACAGGCGCTAAGCGTTGATGATTATTTAGATCTATACTTGTTAGCAAAAGAACTAAAAGACGAAACGTGGCAGCAGGAAATTTTAGCCGCGCTAAAAACGAAGCAAAATCGTTCATTTGAAGACAAACAATCCGCACTCGTTCAAGAAATATGGGAAGATTTTAAACAGTTAAATGAAGATATTTCTTTTACGTATCGCTTAATTCAAGAAGAGCCAACTAATGAACAGTTTCAAGTTAAATTAAGGAACTTGAGAGAACGGCGGATCACGCTGAGTCGTGAATTATATTTAGCTAAAAAACAGTATGTTGAACACACGCAGTAAAAGGATCCGCTTGATAAACAAGCGGTTTTTTTGCATGTAAATGTTAGAAGCGTTCTATTTCGGGTAGTAAATAGATAAGACAAAAAAAGGAGGGATAACAGTGGCCCAAGGTGTATTATGTGAAGTGAATGAGTGCATGTATTGGAAATCGGGAAATAAATGCAGTGCAGAGTCCATTTACGTTGTGAGTCCTGAAAGTAGTCACCATGTTTCTGAAACGGAAGAACCTGGCTGTAAAACTTTTGAACCCGCGAGATAAATGCTAGTTTTATAAAAAAGCATAAAATGAACGATGCGCTGACGGAGTTGAGTCGGCGTTTTTCTATTTTTAAAAAAATACTATTACTTAGGTGCGATAATAAATACATAGTAAAAAAGCAGTGTCTACGTCTAATTGTGCGTTTAAACAAAATGATACGATATTTTTTTTGTTTTTCGACAAAAGAAAAACGAGAGAAAGGTGATAGAATAAAAATATACAGCCTAGCTGACTTTTAGCATAAATTTATATGAAAGCGCTAACAAAAAGCTGTATTCATCTCGTTTTGACAGATTGGAAAAAGGGGAGACGTTTATGCAGGGGAAAACTCAGGGGAAAGAATTGAAACGCGGGTTAGAAGAAAGACATGTGACGCTGATGTCCTTAGGAGCAGCCATAGGGGTAGGGCTGTTTCTTGGATCTGCATCTGCTATTAAATTAGCAGGGCCGGGAATATTATTGGCGTATGGATTTAGCGGAATGATTATGTTTTTTATTATGAGAGCACTTGGAGAAATGGCGATTCAAAAACCTGTTGCAGGTTCATTCAGCAAGTACGCGCGCGACTATTTAGGGCCCCTTGCTGGTTATCTAACAGGTTGGAACTACTGGTTTTTATGGGTTGTAACATGTATGGCTGAAATTACAGCCGTTGGTATTTATATGGGATATTGGTATCCGGATGTACCAAACTGGATTTGGGCGTTATCGGCGCTTGTCATCATGACAACAGTTAACTTCTTAGCTGTTAAGGCATATGGTGAACTGGAATTTTGGTTTGCACTTATTAAAATTTTAGCGATTGTGTTAATGATTGCCGTTGGATTATTAATGATTGTGTTTGGAATCGGGAACGGCGGCGTTGCGACGGGTATTAAAAACTTATGGGACAACGGCGGGCTGTTCCCGAACGGATTCAAAGGTATTTTACTGTCGCTGCAAATGGTTATGTTTGCATATTTAGGAATTGAAATGATCGGCGTTACCGCGGGAGAAGTGAAAAATCCAGAAAAATCTCTAGCAAGAGCGATTGATTCGGTCTTTTGGCGTATTCTTATTTTCTACGTTGGTGCATTATTTGTCATTATGTCGATTTATCCTTGGCAAGAAATTGGTTCACAGGGAAGCCCGTTTGTATTAACATTTGAAAAAATCGGGATTCCAGCAGCGGCAGGCATTATTAACTTTGTGGTGCTAACAGCAGCTCTTTCTTCTTGTAACAGCGGTATTTTTAGTACAGGCCGTATGCTGTTTAACTTAGCAGAGCACGGAGAAGCTCCAAAAGGATACGGTCAGCTGACAAAAGGCGGCGTACCTGGAAAAGCTGTTTTAGCATCAGCGGGTGCGTTATTAGTCGGAGTAGCGTTAAACTACATTGTGCCTGCCAAAGTATTTACGTGGGTAACAAGCATTGCAACATTCGGTGCGATTTGGACTTGGGGAATTATTTTGCTTTCTCAAATTAAGTATCGCAAAACGCTAAAAAAAGGTGAAGAGGCAAAGTTAAAATACAAAATGCCTTTATTTCCGTTAACGTCTTATGTGTCACTTGCGTTCCTAGCGCTGGTGGTTGTTCTTATGGCGTACAATCCAGATACAAGAATTGCAGTTGTTATCGGACCACTATGGTTTATCGGTCTTATTATCGCGTACTACGCAAAAGGATTTCATAAACGAAGTCAAGGTTCAGCTGGGACTGAGCAAAAGCTAGTGAAATGAACGAAAAGACCTCTTTCTTGGAAAGAGGTCTTTTTTCATTAGTTTATGTGCGAATGATTAGTTTTTTTGAAGGGATTATTGATACATATGAATAATGTAGAAAATATTCTATTTATTCTGTACTATTTAGTTAGAGAATTCATTAATGATTAAATGGTAATTGGAAGTGGATAAGTATGGTAGTTTTACGTTTTTTAACGCCACACAGTGCATCGAAAAGTTGGGAGGAAATAGGCAGAAATGATAGAAAGATTTAGTGAAAAAGACATAAAGGGTTTGCTAGTGCTATCTAAGTTGGAAAAATGGGATTATAGCGAAGCGGATTTACATACGATTTTTTCAACTGGAGACGTATTTGGACATAGAAATGAGAAAGGTGACATTGTATCAAGCGTAGCAGTAGTTTTATATGAAAATCAGTCAGCTTTTATAGGAATGGTAATTGTGAGAAAAGATTATCGAAAACAAGGGTTAGCCGGGCAGCTCATGAAGCACTGTTTGCAAATTCTTTCTCCTGAGGTGAATGCCTACTTAATTGCGACAAAAGAAGGTGAGCACTTATATAAAAAAGCAGGGTTCAAAACCGTGGACTATGTAAGTAAATATATAAGCAGTGAATACATACCAAGAGCATTTAAAGCTTCAGGGTTTTATACACGATCCTTAACGAGAAGGGACTTCAAAGAGGTTTTAAAGCTTGATGAAGCAGCATTTGGAGATAATAGAAAGCTATTTTTAAAAAGTAGAATTCAGCAAGCTGAAAAAGCAGTTGTCTTACAAAACGAACAAAATAAAATAATGGGTTATGGTTTAGCGGTTCGTACCCCGAGCAATATCGTGATTGGTCCCGTAGTTGCTCCACACGCTGAAGCAGCAATGCTAGTCATTGATGAACTAGCGAAGAGTTACAAAGAAAAGCTGAGAATTGACCTGTCTTCTCATGAGGAAACGTTAAAGAAACTTGTGGAAAATCACGGGTTTCAGCTTCAAAATGAGCCTCCTGTTATGGCGTATGGCGTCAATTCCCTATCTGCTAGACAGGGCAACCTTTTTGCTATAGCAGCTCAGGCGTTTGGATAAAAAGAAAGGAGAAGCTCCTTTCTTCGCGTCTACCGAATTCTCCCAATTTTAAACCCATTATCAATCTGATGAAAGCCGACTTTTGGATAGTAGTTCATTGCAGAAGGAGCGGAAAGTAAAATGAGCGCGGCTTCTTCACCGATTTCTGATTGAACGTGCTTGATGAGCTGTGTGCCGATTCCTTGATTTTGATAGTCTTTTACGACAGCTAAATCCGATAAATAGCAGCAGTAGCTAAAATCTGTTAACGCTCTGGCTATGCCAATGAGTTCGCTGTCTTTCCAAGCGGTAACAGTAAGGGAAGCATAATCAAGCATTCTTTGAATCCGATCAAGATCTTGTGCCGGACGTTTAATACCTGAATGTACAAACACTTCAGCAGCTTGTTCGGCACGGATTGAGACGTTGGTTTTGTAAGTAATGGTCATTGTGTCATCTCCTTGATTTATAAGATATAGTCCAGTATATGAAGAATCTGAATTGAGAATAAGTGTCAGAAACAGTAAATTTAATAGTGTCAGTTAGAAAGGAAAGAACATCATGTTAGAGTTAATGCCTTTGCTCGATAAAAGAAAAGCAGATCCCTTATACATGCAGCTTTATACTTACATAAAAAAACAAATTCAAAAAGGCACCATTCCGCCTCATGAAAAACTGCCTTCTAAACGAAAGTTAGCTCTTCATTTAAGCATTAGCCAAAATACGGTTGAAGCGGCTTATGTACAGTTAGAAGCTGAAGGCTATATCGAGATACTAGCCAGGAAAGGAGCATTTGTAAAAGAGATAAAAAATGAAGTCGTGCTTCAAAAACAGCCTCCCGCCTATGTCTCTTTACCGCAAGAAGAAGGGAAATCAACTGTCATTGACTTTAGCCATGGAAAGGTAGACGTAGAAAAATTTCCGTATAACACGTGGAAAAAGCTAACGGTTCAAACAATTTATCATGATGAAAGCCAGCTTTTTTATAGCGGACATCCACAGGGCGAACTGCTTCTTCGTCAAGAAATTGCAGCGTATCTTTATCATTCAAGAGGAGTGCGCTGCACAGCGGAGCAAATTGTGATAGGTGCAGGTACACAGTACCTCATGTGGCTGCTTTCTGTCATTCTAGGAAAAGAAAAGATAATTGGGTTCGAAAACCCAGGCTTTCACCGAACGAGGCACGTTTTTCAAGAACAAGGCATGTCGGTCGTCCCTATTTCTCTTGATAGTTCTGGCTTGAAAGTGAAGGAACTGAAAGAAAGCGGAGCGGATGCGGTGTACATTACGCCGTCTCATCAATTTCCTGTTGGGATGGTCATGCCGATAGCAAGAAGACTTGAACTATTAGAGTGGGCGGCAGAAACGAATGGCTATATCATAGAGGATGACTATGACGGAGAATTTCGCTATAAAGGAAAACCGATTCCGGCCCTTCAAGGATTAGATCAAGACGATCGCGTTATTTATACGGGTACGTTTTCAAAATCGTTGATGCCTTCTCTTCGAATAAGTTATGCCGTGCTGCCACACCGGCTTCTTACAAGTTATATGAAACACTGTGGACTTTTTAAACAGCCTGTTTCAAGGCTTCATCAGCATACGCTTTTTCTGTTTATGAAAGAAGGGCACTGGGAACGTCACTTGAATAAAATGAGAACAGCATACCGTAAAAAACAAGCGCTGCTGCTAGATTGTTTGACTACTATTATGGGAGAACGTGTAGATGTTATTGGAGAACATTCTGGCTTGCATATTCTTCTTAAGTTAAAAAAAGGAATGAGTGAACAGAAACTAATTGAAGCAGCTGCCAAACAAGGGGTAACGATTTATCCAACATCTATTTATTATCATAGTGCGGGTGAAAACAACACGCCTTATGTATTGCTTGGATTTGCAGGACTGTCTGATGGAGAAATAAAAACAGGTGTAAACCTGCTGTTTAAAGCTTGGTTTGAACAGCAGGATTGAGAGGTACGCTGGGGGGATTTCTATGAAAGTAAAGCGAAAATTGTTTGGTTTATGGACAGGAGAGCTTACGGCAGCTTTACTGTTTGCTGCGCTGTGGATAGGGTACTTAAATGAGTTTTCTCATCTGGCTTTTTATTTAACAACGTTTTCAAGTGTGTATGCTTTTATTATACTTGAGTTTATCCTGTTTCAAGGAAGCTTGTACTGGTTTATGAAATGGAGGCGGGTGAGCCGAAAAGAAGATTCTCATTTGCCCTCCAGCTACATTCAGTTGTTTCTGCTTTTTAAAAAAATGAATAAAATTCTTCTTACGTTAGGTTTAGGTGTACTCATTTACCACTATATGCAGTTAGGGGTTAAGGGACTTGCTTTTTTTCTAGGCCTTTACGCGTTTGCTTGGATTGAATATATTAACTACTATGTGATTAGACTTTCTTATCAAAGTCCAAGTGAAATCAAAGAATTTTTTGAGCAAAAAGGCTTTAAACGATCTATTTTAGCGAGAGAAATAGATAAAAACCAGCGCGTTTGATTACACAGACTGCGCTGGTTTTTTTGTCTGGAAATCAAGGAATAAGGCAAGAGTCGATAAATTAGTGAACTTGAAGGTAAAGGAAAGTTTGATAGGAAGAAGATGCTTCTTGTAAGGAAGTAACAAATGTATAAAAAAGCGGTGTTACATTCATGCGGTTGTTTCTCGACCAGTCATGGTTTGCGAAAAATGATTTTCTTAGTTCGGCTGTGAGTTCAAGCTGCACTCCGGCTTTTAGCAGATTATCGTTCACAATGTTTTGTTCGCTTGTTCCCGCTATGTCAGAAGGAGCTTCACGGACGGTAAAGCCGTTTTTGCGCAGTGATTGCTTCATCAGCTCTTTATAAAGCTGATTTTTTCCACCTATATACACGATAGGCTGACTGCCGCTGTAGCCGTGAATCGTCAAAACGGACATGCTTTGCTGAGCCATTCCTCTAGCCGTCGGTTCATCAAAGTTTTCTGAGGTTATGTGCAGAACTCCGTTGTTAGTGGACTTGATGCCTTCAAATAAATAATAAGAAGCGGAAAAGCGATCGGCGAGTTCTTTGGCAACTTCTGATGTACCTGGTTCAATTCCGCCGCCGTGAATGGCCATAATGGATAAATAGCTAAAGCGCTGCTCGTAGCGAATGTCGTAGTCTTGGTGAAAAATTTCGTGCTGCTGCAGTTCTGCATAGGAAGAGTAATAGTCACCGCTTGCATAAGAAGGAGGGGGAATCAAAAAGCAGTACATCAAACATAGCAAAATGCTTGTACTCCATTTGAATAAACGGTTCATTAATAATCACCTCTATTTATTCTATGATAAATAGAGGTGATTATTAATTTTTTTGCTTTTTGATAAAATGCCAGTTTACTTGAAACTCAATAGGTTCTCGTTCTAACCGTCCCCACTCATCAAATCTGCTGTAATAATCGATAACTTTATCCACTTTGATTAGCCTCCACTTTAAAAATTAGTTATAGTAAATTATAACAAAAATAGAAATAGTTAATAGGTTCATTTGTGAAAAAGTGAAGAGAAAGGAGGGAAAAAATGACCGCAGCTTTTATTAGTCGTCTAGCCCTATCAGGTTTGTTAGGGGCTTTGGTTGGTTTAGAAAGAGAGTTTAGAGCAAAAGAAGCGGGGTTTCGCACTCATTTTTTAGTTGCTGTCGGTAGCACGCTGATTATGCTAATTTCGAAATATGGCTTTTCAGATGTGCTTCATCAAGATCATATGGCTCTTGATCCGAGCCGGGTGGCCGCACAAGTAGTAAGCGGTATTGGTTTTTTAGGAGCAGGTATGATTATTATTCAAAAGCAGCATATTAGAGGGCTCACAACAGCCGCAGGCGTATGGGCAACGTCGGGAATTGGTTTAACCATTGGGGCCGGTATGTATACAGTCGGCATTAGCGCAACTATATTAGTGCTGATTGGCTTAGAAATATTGAACGTAATGTTTACATCTCTTTCTACTCATTCCATTTTAATTAAGTTTCGTGCAGCAAATCAAGAGGATATTTATGAGCTGCTTGATAAGATTGAAAAAGAAAATATTATGATTTCGTCTTACGAAATTCACCAAGATCATCATCAAGGTGAGCTGCTCTATTTTGTTGAAATAAAAGGAAAGGCAAAAAAGAAAGGGAATAAAGTAGAATTGATTAAATCGATTCACTCTATGGCTCACGTGTTATTTATTGAAATTGAATAAGCACTCATTTATTTTTTCAAAAGAGACTGGAAGAAACGTATGTTAGTTGGCGGAACAGGTGAGACCCCGCAGGAGCGTAAGCGACGAAGAGGCTCAGCGGCCGCCCGCGGAAAGCGAAGCCTTGCACGGGAATTAACCGCGGTGTTAAAAGTAATCCATACTAACTCATTTATCCAATTTGTTCTCTCTATCTTGCTTAAACCGTTTTGCTGTGTTTTATCATAGCAAAAAAAGGCTATTACCTAAATATAGAGAATTTTACTGGAGGTTATAAAATGAAAATTGGAGTTGTAGGTGCTACAGGAAAAGCAGGAAGTTTTATCGTGAAAGAAGCTTTAAATCGCGGACATGATGTAACGGCAATTGTACGTGATGCGAGCAAAGTAGAGGAACGAGATGTTCGTACACTTGAAAAAGACATTTTTGATATCACGGCAAAAGATATCGAAGGCTTGGATGCCGTGGTCAATGCGTTTGGAGCTCCCGAAGGAAAAGAACATTTACATGTAGAAGCGGGGCAATCGTTAATTCATGTATTTAAACAAGCTCCGGACGTTCGTCTTCTTGTTGTAGGAGGAGCAGGAAGTTTGTTTGTAGATGAAGAGAAAACGACGCGTCTAGCAGATACGCCTGATTTTCCAAAAGAGTACAAAGCGATAGCTGACAACCAAGCCCAAAATTTAAAAGACTTAGAAAGTACAAGCGATATTAATTGGACGTTCATTAGCCCAGCAGCATTTTTTAATCCTTCAGGAAAACGAACGGATGCTTATAAAACAGGGAAAGATCATGTTATTTTAAACTCAGAAGGAAACAGCCATGTCAGCTATGCGGATTACGCCATTGCGGTTATTGATGAAATTGAGCGAGGAGAGCATGTAAACGAACGCTTTACCGTTGTATCCGACGCTAGATAAAGGAAAAGCCGCTTTATGCGGCTTTTTTTGTGCATGTTATACTATGGAAAAAGAAAAGGAGTCCAGCAGAAAATGGAGAATAAAGAAAACGTAGCACTAACGTTTTATAGTGAAGCCTACGAGTCATCTATACATAGCTATACGCTGCCTGAAGAGCAGCTCATTTACACGGCACTTCCCGCTGAAGCTATGGCTAAGTGTAAGCAGGAAAGAGATAGAACGCCCGTTTTGATTTTGGCAGAAAACAAACTAGCCGGCTTTTTCGTGCTCGACGCAGGGGAAGCCGTTAAAGCATATACCGAGGGATCCGGCGCGCTTTTAATACGGTCTTATTCCATTCATCCTGACTATCAAGGAAAGGGAGTTGGCAAAAAGTCATTGAAACTTCTTCCTTCTTTTATCAACCATCACTTTCGCACTAAAAATAAAGTGGTGCTAGGCGTGAACCATAAAAACACGGCGGCGCAGCACCTATACAAACGATGCGGCTTTGTCGATACAGACCGGCATGTTTTTGGAAGCCAAGGAAAGCAGTTTGTTTATCAGATGAACATAAAAAAAGCTTGAACAAGAGTTCAAGCTTTTTTCTTATATAACAAGGAGAAAGCTAGAGCAAATAGGCAGCGCTACAAGGGACGTTTTTAATACGGGAGCAGGTACACGATTTGTAAATTTTGCTCCAATATATGAACCGACCATTGTGCCGACAACTACTTGAATCAACAGCGG
Source organism: Priestia sp. FSL R5-0597 (assembly GCF_038006305.1). Taxonomy (NCBI): domain Bacteria; kingdom Bacillati; phylum Bacillota; class Bacilli; order Caryophanales; family Bacillaceae; genus Priestia; species Priestia sp. FSL R5-0597. The sequence goes on along the minus strand of NZ_JBBOUZ010000001.1, from coordinate 3,712,991 downwards.
GATATCTAAAAAGCCCTGCTGATAATAGCCCATTCCTCCGCCAATTGCAATCGGAATAATAACGAGCATCGTCGTTCCGGCCGACTGGCGAATAGACAAGCCTAACACCATCATAAGGCCAAGCTGGATAAATGGAGTTGAGCCAATTCCAAACATTCCGGACAGAGCGCCCGTAATTAAGCCGATTAGTAAAGAATAAACGACAAATTTAGCTCCTGTTGGAACAGTACGTTCTTTTTGCTGACGGGAAAATAAAAACATTCGCAGCCAAAGTAAAACACCAGATAATAAAAGCATGCCGGCTGTGAGCCATTTTAGCTCGCCTTCTGGGATAAAGGATGAAAGGTTAGACCCAATCCAAGCGCCTAATGCACCGAGGATACCAACAGAGATACCGGATTTTAAAGATACGTTACCTTCGCGATAATGACTGACGGCGCCAGATAAAGAAGAGAAAATCATTGCGGTAAGAGCCGTTGCGAGTGCAACGTGTACAGATACGCCGTACAGCAGCGTTAAAATTGAAATAATAAAACCTGATCCGCCTGCTCCGACAAATCCTAAGATCAGTCCGACGGCTAACATTGTTAAAATAATTGAAACATCCATAAACGAATTCCTTCTTTCAACACTTATTCTATGCAGACACATAACATTTTCGGCAAGTGCTACGTTCTTCATTTAAACATGAATTTTTTATGACGTCCAATGTATAATTTATATGAAATCGATAGTATTATGTAATAAGTAAAGGATGTGAAAAAAATGGAATGGCAGCAGCTCGAATATTTTAATGTTGTAGCTCAAACGGAACATTTCACAAAGGCAGCGGAACAATTATCAATTGCGCAGCCTACGCTCAGCCGCTCAATTTCTAAATTAGAATCAGAGCTTGGCGTGCCGCTATTTGAAAGAAAAGGAAGGCAAGTTATTTTAAATCGATACGGAAGGCTTTTTTATGAACGAACGGCTAAAGTATTAAACGAAATGGAAGAAGCGAAACGTGAGCTTTCAGATTTGATTCATCCTCATCGCGGCAGCATTTCGTTTGCTTTTTTAAAATCATTAGGCGCTTCGTCCGTCCCGAAACTAGTTCATGCTTTTTTACAAGAGTATCCGAACGTTCAATTTCAAATTTTTGAGAACGCGACGAACATCATGCTCGATCAGCTTCAAACGGGAGAAATTGATTTTTGTATGTCTTCCGTAACGGAATCTAGGGCAGGAATTCAGTGGGAATATTTATGGAAAGACGAGCTGTACGCGTATGTCCCTGATACACATTCTTTTGCCTCAAGACAAGTGCTTTCGATTTCAGAGTTGGCTCATGAATCGTTTATCGCGTTAAAAAAAGGATACGGAAGCCGAACAATTTTTGATCAGCTGTTCGAAGAAGCTGAAATTGTCCCAAATATTACGTTTGAAGGAGAAGAATTTTTGACGGTGATTGGTTTTGTAGCGGCTCATTTAGGGGTTGCCTTGCTTCCTGAAATAAAGGGAGTGGACTTGCGAGGCATTAAAAAAATAAAGCTCAAAGAAGACACAGCTTCAAGGGTAATTGGGATTGCGTGGAACAAGGATAAATACTTAACTCCTGTTGCGAAAAAGTTCCAGGAATTTTTAATTCAGTATTTCAAAGACCATCATACAGGAGGAAAACGATGAAGAAAATTGCTTGCCTGCACGCTCATCATTCGAACATCTCTTATATAGAAAAAGCGCTGCCGTTTGTGAGCTGTATGCATTTCGTAGACCCTGGACTTGTACATCGGGTAAAAACCGATCCTAAATTTGCAGCGGAGTCAGCAGGTGCAAAAGTAGAGAAGCAGTTAAAGTGGATGGAAGAATGTTCAGCGGATGCCATTTTACTTACGTGTACGAATTACATTGCTCTTTTACCAGAAGCATTTACAAGTGATGTTCCAATTATTAAAATCGATGAGCCTTATTTTCGCCGAATATGTGAAATAGAAGAACCGCAGCTTATCGTGTTTACAAATCCGGAGACCGTAGAAGGAACGATGAAGCGTCTAGACGAATTTGCATTTTATCAAAATGTAAAGATAAAAGTTCACCCTGTTGTGATAGAAGGTGCTTTTGAACTAGTAATGACTGGAAACATAGAGAAGTATAAACAGAAGGTGAAACATGTCTTAGATGAGCTAGTAAAAGACCATAACACTGTTGTTTCAGTGGCCCAGCTCTCGATGGTAGAAGCGGCTGAGGAGGTAAGCGACCGTATTATTACGCCTCTTCAACCGTTAGCGGAAGAAGTAAGAAAAACAATTATTAGGTCATAAGAAATGAAAATAAGGAAAAATAAATGGTAAAATATTCACTTTATTTTGACAAAAATTTCATTTCCTTATATGATAAGTAGTGTTATAGAAACCACTTATTATATAGGGGAGGCATCGTTTTGTGAAGAAAGCAAATGCACGCGATAAGATTTTAGAAACAGCATCGCGGCTTTTTCAGCTGCAAGGCTATCATGCAACGGGATTAAATCAAATTATTAAAGAGAGCGGGTCGCCAAAAGGGTCTCTTTATTATTATTTTCCAAAAGGGAAAGAAGAACTGGCGATTCACGCTGTTCAATATACGAATAAATACGTCCAAGTTCAAATTAAAGAAAGTTTAAATAAATCTTCTGACGCGGCACAGGCTATTCAGTATTTTATTGAAGAATTGTCCAAGCAGTTTGAACACGAAGAAAGTATTGCTGGTATGCCTGTTGGACTGATGGCTGGAGAAACGGCGCTTATTAATGAACCGCTTCGCGAAGTCTGCTATGCAGCGTTTCAAGATTGGGAAAAACTTTTTAGAGAAAAAATGATAGAGAGCGGATTTCAAGATAAGCAGGCAGGAGAGCTTGCAGTTGTGATTAACTGTATGATCGAAGGAGGAATCTTGCGTTCGTTAACAGAGAAAACAGGTGCTCCTTTGCAGCAGATTCAGCAGCAAATTCCGGTTTTGATTCGCAAATAAAAAAAAGCTTTTCACTTTTAGAGTGGAAAGCTTTTTTTATAGATTGACGGAATTTGGCATATATTGATAAAATTTAAAGGTGTATTTTCTGAAAATTCTATTTATTGAAAAAGAAAGAAAGGAGTAGCGTGTGATTTTTACTATTATTCAAGCTGATGATACGTGGGCACTATGGGGAATTCTAGCGATTTGGGCTTCTGTTAGTATTTTTCTCGAACAAAAGTATAAGTGGGCTTCTTTTCTGTCAGGAGCTATTATTGCGCTAGCAGGAGCTCTTATCCTATCAAATTTAAAAATCATTCCAACAGAGTCTCCGGTTTATGATGCTGTTTGGGCGTATCTAGTACCGCTTGCCATTCCATTATTGTTATTTCAAGTCAATATGAAAGAATTATTTCAAGAAAGCCGGAAACTGCTTTTTATTTTCTTAATCTGTGCAGTAGGAACGGTTATAGGGAGCACGGCAGGCTTCTTGTTGTTAAAAGATTATATTCCTGAACTAGCAAAAATTGCAGCTGCTATCGGCGCTTCTTATGTAGGCGGAGGGGTTAACTTTGCTACCGTTACGGCCAAATTTGAACCATCAAGTCAAATGGTTTCCGCGACGGTGGTTGCTGATAATATGGTCATGGCTTTACTGTTTGCCGTGTATATGTTTGTTCCTTCTATGAAGTTTTTTAGGAAACATTTTAAGACGCCTCATATTCAAGAAGTAGAGGCTGGGCAATATGGAGAAAATGATCGTCATACGCTTGCAGAAAAATATTGGGCAAAAAAAGAAATTTCGTTAAAAGACGTGGCAGCTTCAATTGGTACATCATTTTTTCTAGTGGTTGTATCTTTTAAATTAGCCGAATGGTTTGGAACAATCATTCCAGCCGGTCCAAATGTTTCCGTAGTTCAAACGTTACTACATACTATTTTGAGCGAAAAATACTTATTGCTTTCCACACTTACGTTTCTTGTCATTTATCTGTTTCCTTCTTACTTTAAAACCATTAGCGGAAGCCAAGAAATCGGCACATACTTCATTTATATTTTCTTTGTTGTCATTGGAGTGCCGGCGTCCATTCCATTAATTGTTGAAAAAGCACCTCTTTTGATTCTATTTGTGCTCATTGTGGGGATGAGTAATTTGATAGTGGGACTGCTTTTAGGAAAAGTATTTAAAATTGATTTAGAACATATTTTACTGGCGAGCAATGCAACGGTAGGGGGACCTACGACAGCAAGCGCGATGGCGATTGCTAAAGGATGGGGAAGTTTGGTTGGTCCTATCTTGGTAGTAGGAACGCTTGGCTATATTATTGGTAACTATATCGGCTTTGCACTTGGCTATTGGTACTTAACATTTTAAATAAAAAAACGCCTCCTCTGATGACTCAAAGGAGGCGTTTTTTTATTTAGCGTGCTTGACTGCTGAAGATTGATAAAAGCGACCTTTAAAGATATACGTAGCTGTAATAAATAAATAGATAGCTAATGTAATAGTCGTAATAACAACGGATGTTGTGCAGATAACACCAATTAAAATAGCGCTTAGTGCAATAAGGGCAGCCCACGTTGTATAAGGAAACCATTTAACAGAGTAGCTGCTCGATGCTTCTGGCTGAACTTTGCGGGACTTTAAGTGTGCAATCGCAATAATCAACCAAATAAACAACACGGTATACCCTAAAGATCCCATCAAATAATCAAATGTCTTACTTCCTGCAAATAAGGAAATCAATACGCCGACATAAAGGGATGATGTACACATTAAAATTGCATAGACAGGAACTTTGTTAACAGAAAGTTTCGAAAATATCTTCGGCACTCGACCGTCTACTGCTTGCGTATACAAAATACGTGATGAACCGTAAAGTCCTGAGTTCATAGAAGAAATAACGGCTAACAAGATCACGGCATTCATAATATGATCTGCTCCGGGAATGCCAATCATTTTAAATACCATTACAAAAGGACTTTGAGAAACGCCGTTCACTTCATTCCAAGGAATCAAGCTCACGATGATAAAAAACGGGAACAGATAAAAAGCAATGATACGCGTTAATGTACTGCGCACAGCCTTAGGTACTACTTTTTCAGGGTTTTTTGTTTCAGCTAGCGTTACTCCGATGATTTCAGTTCCACCGTATGAGTAGATGACAACTAACATCGCCGTAATTAGCCCGGTTGGTCCCTTTGGGAAAAAACCGCCGTGATCGCTTAAATTTGAAAAACCCGCTGCGGTATGATGACCGAATGATACAAACAATAATAAAAGTCCAGCGATAATAAAGATCACAATGACCGTGATTTTAATTAAAGCTAACCAGTATTCCGTTTCAGCAAATGCTTTAACTGAAAGCAAGTTAATGGCTGTAACAATAACGGATACGCCTAAAGCAAGCATCCAAATTGGGTAATCAGGAAGCCAGTACTGAATAAAAATAGCGGCTACAACGGCTTCAGCTGCAATGTTTAACACCCACATTTTCCAGTAAATCCAGTCCAAAAAGTAAGCGGGATAGCTTCCTAAAATCGACTGAACTAAATCACGAAACGTTCGTGCTTCACTATTTCGAACCGCCATTTCAGCAAGACCTTGCATGATGAATAGTAAAATAATTCCGCCAATTAAATAGGCAATAATAACTGATGGTCCTGCCATATCAATAGCCGAGCTGCTTCCTTTAAATAAACCAGCGCCAATTGCTCCACCTAGCGCCATCATCATAATATGACGTGAAGTCATTGTTCGCTGCAAACCTTGGTTGTCCTTCTTCATGACTTTTCCCTCCACTTTTTTATAAAATAAAAAAAGCTTATCGTCTCCTACCTCATTATCAAATGAGAGAAGAGACGATAAGCTTTAGCTAACCGCGGTACCACTCTTGTTGGCTCTTAAAGAACCCTGCTTAAAACCTGATAACGAAGGTTAGACGTTAAAACTTAGAGAACACTTCTGCATTCTTTCTGAATTACCACTCCTGGGCGAGTTCAAAGTATTATTGGACTACGTTACACCAACCCGTAGCTCTCTTGACCGAATAATAAGCTTTTACTACTCCCAATCGCTGTGTTTTTGATTAAAATCTGAAAGTTCTTGATGAATAACCATTACTATACGTGCTTCTTTTTTCTTTGTCAACAGCTATTTTCGAAAAAGTAAAAATGATTCCATTCTACTTTTATAGAACTAAGGACTGGTTATTTTGGTAAAAAAATCAGTCGTTTCACCTAATTTTCACCAACTCTGCTTACATTAAGAAATATGAAAAAGGAGTTGTTTTGACAAATACATAGGTGAGGAGAATGAATAGAGTGAAAAAGATGATGTACGTCCGGTTTGGACTGGATCTTTTAATGGCCGTTACGTTTGTTTTGTTTTTTAACAAGCAAGTATTGGGAGGGTTAACATTTCATGAAATTGCGGGGTTGGCGATTGCCGTCGCCTTTTTTACCCACGTGCTGCTAAACTGGCAGTGGGTAAAGAAAGTTACGGTTAAGTTATTTGACCGCAGGCTTCCGCGCAGAACAAAGTTCGGTTACTTTTTAAATATCATGCTGTTGATTACGATGTCATTTATTATGATTAGCGGTATTTTTATTTCAAGAGTAGTATTTCCAAATATTAATGTTGGGAACGAACAGTGGTTTAAGGTTTCGCATATTTCCGTATCATTTTTAGTGTTAATTTTAGTAGCCGCTCACATAGGTCTTCATTGGCAATGGGTTATAAATGTATGTAAAAATATGACGAAATTCAAAAAGTCAAAGAAAAGCTTGAGCATAGCAGCTAAGCTCACAACCGCTGCGCTGTTAGTCATTGGCATATACGAAATAAACGAAACGGGTTTTCTTGGAAAACTTGGAGGAGTAGCGAGAGTACTGAATGTAAGTTCCTCAGATATGCCGCAAAAAGGCGGTGGGAAGCCGGATTTTGATCGCCATTCATTTAGCGAGAACAAATCTTCTGCGACGGCATCTGCTGGTCACGAACGTCCAAACTTTGATCACGATGGCGGAGGTCCGGAAAGAGGAATGAAAGGAAAAGAAAGCGGTTTTGAAAGTCCAAATCCTTTTGTTGTAATCGGTACTTATTTTGCTATTATGTCAGTTTTTATTATTGTTATTTATTATATTGAAAAAATATTAGCAGGTGTGAAGAGACGTAAAAAAATAACGGGTCCTGCTGCGGAAATTTAAAATGAAAAAGCTTTCTATTTCACCGTTTTTTCATCGTATAGAAGTAAAATCATTTATGTAAAAGCGAATGCTTTGCAAAATTAAAATGAGAGAACCTTAGGTGGTGGAGATCGTGAAACAACATACACAGCCTGAAACGGAACATAAGAAAAATTGGTTTATTAATGCGCTATTGAATTTTGGTATTTATAAAAAAGGAAATCGGCATCTATACGAACTGACACTTCAAGAGTTAGAAGCTCAATATGTAAAAGTAAAATCATTTATGTATAATCAGGAACCTCTTTCGCAATGATAAAAAAGCACTCAGTATATGAGTGCTTTTTTGTGTTAGAAAGTCTTATTCTTTGACAGGTAAAACTGTACAGATTAAAATCACAGTATATTTTAAAGTTACAGTTTTAAATGACACATATTATAGGAAGGAAAACAGTCTCTACCTATAATATGCCACTATTTTTGACCGTATCATTTTTGGAGGGAAATAAAATGACAAATAAAAAGTATGAGCCGCTTTTACAGCCATTTACTTTTTCAAATGGCATCAAATTAGATAACCGCGTTATTCTTGCTCCTATGACAAATTTTTCATCAAATGAAGATGGGACAGTATCAAATGCAGAAGTAGACTACTACGTACGACGTTCAAAAGGTGTTAGCATGGTCATTACAGCATGTACATACGGAACGGCGAACGGAAAAGGATTTCACGGAGAGTTTGCTGCAGACAGCGATGAAATGATTCCTAGCCTGCGTCGATTAGCAACAGCCATTAAAGATCAAGGAGCAAAAGCAGTTCTTCAAATTTTTCACGGAGGCCGCATGTGTCCGCCTGAGCTTGTTCCAAATGGAGAGGTTGTTAGCGCAAGTGCTGTTGCTGCAGAACAAGAAGGAGCTCCGGTACCTCGAGAGTTAACAAATGAAGAAATTGAAGGCATTATTCACGATTTTGGTGAAATGACGCGCCGTGCCATTGAAGCAGGATTTGACGGAGTTGAAATTCACGGAGCAAATAACTATTTAATTCAGCAGTTCTTTTCTCCGCATTCTAATCGCCGCGAAGATAAATGGGGCGGCAGCGTAGAAAAACGCTTAACATTCCCGCTTGCAATCGTAGACGAAGTAAAGCAAGCCGTTTCTAAGCATGCAAAAGAATCATTTTTAGTAGGCTATCGCTTCTCGCCAGAAGAGCCTGAAACGCCAGGAATTACAATGGCTGATACGTTGAAGTTAGTCGATGCACTAGCAGAAAAAGACCTTGATTACCTTCACGTATCGCTAATGGAATTCTGGTCAAAACCGCGCCGAGGCGTGGAAGATACTCGTTCACGTATTGAAATTATTCAAGAGCGAGTAGGAAGCCGCGTACCTGTAATGGGCGTAGGTTCTATTCATACAGCAGACGAAGCAGCAGCCGCTCTTGAAACGGGCATTCCACTGCTTGCGATTGGCCGCGAATTAATTATGGATCCAGACTGGGTTCAAAAAGTAAAAGAAGGCCGTGAAAATGAAATTGTGACAACATTAAGCAAAAAAGATCAGGAAAAGCTTGTGATTCCTGACCCGCTGTGGCAAGCCGTTATTAACACACCAGGCTGGTTCCCGGTTGAAGATTAAAAGAAAGGCAGAAAAGCGCAAAGACGATGGGACTGATCCCATGTCTTTGCGCTTTTTGCTTTTTCATGGAATAGCGCTTTTGAACCATTAATTTACAAATGGGCTTCTTTATGTTTGAATAGTAATAGTTTTCTGAAAGTGAGGTGAGAGAATGAAAGCAGGGCCAATGGTGAAAATGATGATTTCAATGAGTATTTTTGGTTCAATTGGCTTTTTCTCCACACAAACTGGACTGCCTTCTTTTGACTTAGTATTCGTTCGCTGTATTTGTGCAACACTTTTTCTCGGAATGTGCTGGTTCGTAACGGGTGAATATAAAAGGGAAAAATGGAATGCCAAAGAAATAAAGCAGATTTTACTGTGTGGGATATTTCTTGTGTTTAACTGGGTGTTTCTATTTAAAGCATTTGAAATGATGTCCGTTACGGTTGCTATTTCTATTTATCATCTTGCACCCGTTTTAGTATTGCTTCTGGGGAGCTTTATGTTTAAGGAGAAATTAACGGTTCTTGGCGTGATGTCTATCTTCATTTGTTTTGGAGGAACACTTCTAATTATTGGAGTGGAGCAACTTACGATTGACGGCTTCATGTCTTCAGGAATACTCTGGGCGCTTTTAGCCGCTTTGTTTTATGCATGCACGACGCTGCTTGGTAAAGGCATTATTCATACGAGTGCTTATGCTGTTACATTTCTTCAGACTTTTTTAGGAATTTTTCTATTATTGCCGTTTGTTCATTTTACTGATTTTCATTTCCTAACAACGGCCAACTGGACATCTATTTTAGTAACAGGCTTTGTACATACTGGTTTAGTGTATTATTTGTTTTTCGACAGCCTGCGCTATTTAAAAACTCAGGTGATTTCGGTTCTGGTGTTTTTAGATCCAGCCGTTGCCATTTTATTAGATACAGCATTCACGGGATTTCGCCCTACGCTTTTGCAGCTTGCAGGCATTGTTTTGATCTTTTTAGGAATGCTTTTTACTTTGAAGCCAAAACCTTCATCTGAAAAAAATATTTCCAATAGCAAGATTAAAAAGATCACATAGAATTTCTATTTCATCTGCAGGTGTTCATTTATTAGAAAAAGGGGAGCTAGTCATGAAAGTTAGTAAGCAAAACGCAGAACACTACGTGTGGGGAGGAAAATGCGATGGGTGGCACCTAGTGAAAAATAAAGACGTAAGTATTATTCATGAGCGCATGCCCCCTTATACGGAAGAGGTAAGGCATTATCACTTGAAAGCACATCAATTTTTCTTTGTACTAAAAGGAACAGCTGCTCTAGAAATAGACGGAGTTATTTACGATGTAAAAGCACACGAAGGAGTAGAAGTATTTCCTTCGATTCTTCATCAAATGATGAATCGTTCGAGTGAGGAGATTGAGTTTCTTGTGATTTCACAGCCTTTTGCACAAGGAGACCGCATAGCTGTTGATGAAGATAATAAGCATAGATAGGTCTATTTTTACTAGTCCTAACAGTAAGCCAAGAATACCGTCCAGTACAATAGTACCTTTTCATTCAGCAAGTGAAATATTATGCCTAATAAAATAAAAATACTTTTATTGCAGAGCAGAAATGTGGTAAATTAATATGTATGCAATATAGGGAGAACAAAATTTACAAATTAACAATTGTGTAATATTAACATCACGATGAAAAATAAGAGATTACAAGTTAAAATGTAAATTTTGTAGATGACTAAAAAAAGAGATGAAGATGATATTGTTTGACAAATTGAATCATTTTCAGGTAATCTTTTGCAGGACGTAACCGTTACGATTTAATGTAGGGGACTTTCCTGAGGTTAGCTGAACATGAAATCTCTACTTTTTAGTGAAAGGAATTTGAAAATGAAAAAACTATTTTCAAAGCCGTTGTTTTACTTTTTTATAGCGGTTTTATTCATGTGGATCAAGTCTTACATGTCTTACAAAGTGGAGTTCAACTTAGATATAAGTGACTCAATGCAAAAAACGTTATTGTTTATTAATCCAATTAGTTCAACTTTGATCTTTTTAGGGTTAGCATTGTTTGCAAAAGGAAAAAGAGCCATCGTTTGGACGCTTATCCTTAGTACAATCATGACGGTCATTTTGTACAGCAATATTTTATATTATCGATTCTTCAATGACTTTGTGACATTGCCTACTTTAACGCAAACAAGCAATGTGGGTCATTTAGGAGGCAGTATCGCTGATTTAGTAAAAGCTCACGATATTTTTTACTTTGTAGATATCATTTTACTGATTGCGCTATTGTTTGTTAGAAAAATCGAATGGCCAAAAGCACGTCTTAAATTCCGCTATACGTTCATGGTGTTAGCGGCAGGAGCTGTCGCATTTGCAATTAACTTGCACTATGCTGAAAAAGATCGCCCTGAATTATTAACAAGAACATTTGATCGCAACTACCTAGTGAAATATTTAGGAGCATACAACTACACGGTGTATGATGCAGTTCAAACGTTTCAAAACTCAAAGCAACGAGCATTCGCAAGCAGTGATGACTTAACAACAGTGAAAAACTTCAGTACAAGTCACTATGCAGCTCCGAATATTGAGTATGCGGGTAAAGCAAAAGGAAAAAATATTATTAAAATTCATCTAGAATCATTTCAGTCATTCCTAATTAATTACAAGTTAAACGGACAAGAAGTAACGCCGTTTTTAAATTCATTAGCAAATGGAAATGAATTTATGTATTTTGATAACTTCTTCCATCAAACAGGACAAGGTAAAACAGCTGATGCAGAGCTTATGATGGATACGTCATTATATGGCTTGCCTCAAGGATCAGCATTTAGCTTAAAAGGCCGCAACACGTACCAAGCAGCACCAGCGATCTTAGATCAAGAGGGCGGCTATACAAGTGCTGTGTTACACGGAGATTATAAAACGTTCTGGAACCGTAATGAAATTTACAAACAGTTCGGTGTGGATAAATTCTTTGATGCAAGTTATTACAATATGACTGGTGATAACAAAGTAAACTATGGATTAAAAGATAAGCCATTCTTCAAAGAATCTATGCCAATGCTGCAGTCATTGAAGCAGCCGTTCTATGCGCATATGATTACATTAACAAACCATTTCCCATTCGTTCTTGATAAAGGTGATGCTAGCATTGAACCGGCGAACACAGGAGATGGAACGGTAGACCGTTATTTCCAAACGGCTCGTTATTTGGATGAATCACTGCAAGAATTCTTTACAGAGCTAAAAGCTTCAGGTTTATATGACAACTCAGTTATTATGATTTACGGTGACCACTACGGTATTTCTGAAAATCATAACAAAGCAATGGAAAAAGTTCTTGGCGAGAAAATCACGCCATATAAAAACGCTCAGCTTCAACGCGTACCGTTCTTCCTTCACGTACCAGGTGTAAAAGGTGGAGTGAACCATACGTACGGCGGTGAAATTGACGTAGTGCCTACGCTTCTTCACCTAGTGGGAATTGATAGTAAAGAGTATGTTCAATTCGGTACAGATTTATTATCAAAAGACCATGATCAGGTAGTAGCATTTAGAAACGGTGATTATGTTTCTCCGAAATACACGTCAATTGACGGCAAGTATTACGATACAAACACAGGAGAAAGAATCACAGCAACAGATGAAGCGAAAGCTTATAAAAAGAAAGTTGGAAGAGAGCTAGAACTTTCTGATAAAGTGTTATACGGTGATTTATTACGATTTAATAAATTAGATGACTTTAAACCGGTCGATCCATCAAAATACATGTATGGAAAAGACCAAGAAACAGAAAAATAATGTAAGCTTTCACACCATACAATCCAAACAAGCAAGTAGAGGAGCTTTTTAAAAGCTTAGCTACTTGCTTGTTTTATGAGAACTTCATTGAAAAAGAAAGCTGGTGACAGAAACGTGGAGCGAACAAGACGCAAAAGAAGAAGAAGAGTTCGATGGGGCAGAGTGTTCTTTGCTTTGTTGTTCCTTTTTATTATCGTTGGGGGCATATACAGCTATTTCCAATATAAGCAAGGGCTATCGATAGCAAGCGATGGTAAATTTGCGGATGACGGCACGACATTTGAACAGTTTCAAGGCAGTCTCCCGAATAACGGAGAAGTAAATATGCTGCTGTTAGGAAGTGACTCGCGCGGGGAAAAGCATTCTCGTACAGACTCTATTTTAATTGCTCACTACGATTCTAAAAGCAAACACCCGAAAATTGTTTCTCTTATGAGGGATATGTACGTGGATATTCCAGGACACGGCAAGCAAAAGCTGAACGCTGCTTACGCGTTCGGAGGTCCTGAGCTGCTGCGTCAAACGATCAAACAAAATTTTGATATTGATATTAACTATTATGCAGTTGTGGACTTTGAAGGATTTTCAAAAATTGTAGATACGATTGCGCCTGATGGCATTGAAGTAAACGTGCCTCACGATATGTCTTCAGGAATTGGTATGACGCTTCACAAAGGTACCCAAGTTTTACACGGTGAACAGCTGCTTGGCTACGTACGTTTTCGCCATGATAACATGAGTGATTTTGGACGCGTTCAGCGTCAGCAAGAAGTCGTTTTAAAGCTCAAAGATGAAGTAGCAAGCCTAAACAGCGTGTTTAAAATACCGAAGCTTCTCGGCGTAATGGATCCTTACATCGATACAAATTTAGATACAAAAAGCATGATGCTTCTAGCTAAAGATGTGGTAACAGGAAACATGAAAGACGTTCAAAGCCTGCGACTGCCTTTAGACGGATCATTTGAAAACAAAACGTATAGCGGCGTTGGTATGGTGCTTGATATTGATTTAGATAAAAATAAAGAAGCGCTGCAAGAATTCTTAAATGACAAATAAAGAAAAGCCTCGAGACGCATGTCTCGAGGCTTTTTCTTTATACATAGACGATGATGCGTTTGAATGACGTAATTAAACTGGTCACTATACCAGAGCATACAACAATAAATAATGAATAAATAGCTGTATCGTTTTGAAGCAGTAAAATACCTGAAATAATAATAGATGCGTCAATCACTAAAATGATGATGCCAGGGTTTAACGATAACCATTTCGCAAGTATCAGAGAAAATAAGTCGACCCCGCCTTGACTTGCGTGCTGCCGGAGCATGATGCCAGTTCCGATTCCGTTAAAAATGCCTCCAAGGCAAGCGCTTAAGATAATGGGAAGGTGAAAAATTCCGTGAAGCGGAAACAGCAAATCAATCATAACGGCTGAGAGAACCATGCCATAGATAGCATTTAAAAAATAAGAGCGGTTAAAACCTAGAGCGAGAAGGTAAATCGGCAAGTTTAAGCAAAAAATCATCACGCCTACTTTATAGCCAAGTAAATAATTAATGATTAAGCTAATTCCCGTAATGCCTCCTGTTACAAGCTGAAGCGGAAGAATAAAAACGTTAATTCCGATACTAACAAACACACTGCCAATTCCAATTGCAATTAATTTTTTGTACATGCTGTCTCATCCTTGTCTATGAATCTCTTTATATGTATATGAAGACAAGCAGAGTTTCAGCACAAAGACTGCTTCAGAAACCATAATGCACGGATTAAATATATGCAAAGGAAGCTGTTTCGCAATGCAAATGTGTTGCATAAACATTCTTCACCATAGACAATAAGAATTAACGAAGAAGGTAAATGGAGGAGAAAAAATTGATCGTTCGAAAAGCTAGAGAAGAAGAAACATCATCTATTGAAACAGTAACGCTTGCTGCTTATGAGCAATATGCAGCTGTAAAATCGGAAGCACACTGGAAAAGATATCGAAAGGGAATTTTACATACCCTGAGTGAAGAAAAGAAATTTGAATGCATGGTAGCTGAAATCGATGGAGAAATGGCAGGAAGCGTTTTGTTTTATCCGCCGAATACGGATGTATATGGAGGGTTATTAAAACCATTTCCATGGGCTGAAATTCGTCTGCTGGCAGTTGCTCCATCTCATCGCCGAAAAGGAGTCGCCAATGCGCTTCTTGAAGCGTGTGAAAAAAAATCTCGGGAGCTAGGGTGTTCTTATTTAGGTTTACATACAGATCATTCAATGGAACATGCCATTAAGCTGTACACTAAAAGAGGTTACGTTCGCTTTCCTGATAACGATTTTTATCCGGTAAAAGATTTGCACGTTATGGCATTTAGAAAATCAGTTTAATAAAAAAGCCTTTGAAATCATTGACTTCAAAGGCTTTTTTGAGATTCTGAATTTAAAATGACAAAAGCGAGAAAAAGAATAGCAGAAGCTAGCCAAACTGCTTTTGTCCCCAGGGTGAAAGTAGAAATAGAACCTAACAATGCCCCGCTCAAAAAAGAGAGGATAATGGCCGTAAAACGAAGGCACTGATAAGCAGCATTTTCGTCGCGTTTGAATATAGCATAGTATGCTGCTTGAGAAGCAGTACGAAGGTTTCCAGTTGTCATGGTTGTATTATATGACCATTTTATCAAAGTTCTAAATGAAGAAACTTGAAGAGCAGCAACAAATGAAATTGTTACTGTAACCAACATATTAGGAACACTAGGTGGTAAAAACCCAACAATAATGAGTACGACAATTTCTAAAAGCAATACAATACGAGAAGTATCAGGGAGTACAGATACAAATCGCGGCTGCTTAAATGTTTCGGTTACAGCAACGCCTAGGATAAAGGCTACAATAGGGGGAATATGAAGAAAAGCTTCTGTCCATTGACCTTGTGCTGCCTTTACACCTAATAAAACGATATTTCCACTTTGTGCATTTGCAAATACTCCGTTTCTGCTTATATACGTATAAGCATCAAGAAAACCTCCCACAATAGCTAACAAAATTCCAAGGATAACTGAATTTGCCGTTGCAGCTTTTTTGAATCGTTTCGTTAATTGTAAAAAGTAAGATGATTTGTTTGTGAGCATGTCTTCCTTTTGCCTCCTGAAAATCTAAGGTGCATTATCTAGTATAAGCAAAAAATCGGCTTTTCTTCAATTGCTGTGACTCCATGTAAAAAAGATAGGGAAGATCCCTATCTTTTTTGTCATTTATATAACGTGACGATTCCAGTGGCGGTGAGCTGAAACAGCTTCAATAAATTCATCTGTAAAGCGTGTAGAATCTCCAGTTACGACACCGGGACTACTATCTAAGCCAGCAGCTTTTAGCCACTTAACACCTTCATCTGTGGCGCCAATTGGTTTAAAATGCTCGAATGCTTCTTGAGCAAACGTCAGTGCTTCTTTACGAAACTTCTCATCAGCTGACGAACTTCCGACAACATAAACCGCATCGAATAAGACAGAATCACTTGTTAAGAACGTGTGCTGTACTTCAAGTTCTGACCCGTCTGTTCCTTTTACGTTTTGGAGGGTTGTGCTTACAATTTCAGGCTGAATGCCCTGTTGTTTTAAACTGTTTAACACTTGTGGTAGGTCACCGCTAAAGTCATTAGCTACAATGACAGCTACTTTACGCGTATTCGGCTTTTTAATCGTCTGTTCCTGACTAAGAGCCGGAGACGACTTGGTCACTGGCGCGTCTTCTCCTGATGGAGGCGTTGCACCAATCGCTTGTGCCACTTGTTTAGCTAGCACTGTACTGACGTTGGCAAACATATCAACAACCTGTTGCTGAACAGACTTGCTTTTCACTTTTCCAAGCTCAAAGCTGAAAGCACTGATAATATGCTCTTTTTCAGGGTCGCTCATGCTATTCCAAAATAGCGTTGCCTGTGAAAAGTGGTCTTTAAAACTTTCGCTTCGGCTTCGAACTTTTCTTCCTTCCACTTTTTCCTGATAGTGAGAATAACCGCCCTCTGACTCTGGTACAGGAGCCGGGGTATTGGCTGCAAGAGAGTTTCTGTGATAGCTGACAGGCCCTTTGTTAATCGTTTGACGTCCGTAACCGTCGCGTTGATTGTTATGAAACGGGCACACTGGACGGTTGATTGGAAGTTCGTGGAAATTCGGGCCGCCAAGACGAATAAGCTGGGTATCCGTGTATGAAAACAATCTTCCTTGTAAGAGAGGATCATTGGAAAAATCAATTCCCGGTACTACATGCCCCGGATGGAATGCGACTTGTTCCGTTTCGGCAAATACGTTGTCTACATTTCGATTTAAGGTCATTTTTCCAACCAATTTGACGGGAATGTCTTCTTCTGGCCAAAGCTTAGTTGGATCGAGAATGTCAAAGTCGAATTTAAATTCATCTTCCTCAGCTATGATTTGAAGCCCTAGCTCATATTCAGGATAGTCTCCGTTTTCAATTGACTCCCATAAATCTCGGCGATGAAAATCAGGGTCTTTCCCAGAAATGGTTTGAGCTTCGTCCCAAACAAGGGAATGCGTTCCGAGCACAGGCTTCCAGTGGAATTTGACAAAATGAGCTTTTCCTTCTGCATTAACTAAGCGAAAAGTATGTACGCCGAAGCCTTCCATCATACGTAAGCTGCGAGGAATTGCGCGGTCTGACATTGACCACATGACCATGTGAGCGGACTCTTGGTTATTGGCGACAAAATCCCAAAACGTATCATGTGCTGAAGCCGCCTGCGGCATTTCGTTGTGTGGCTCAGGCTTAACAGCGTGAATTAAATCAGGGAATTTAATCGCATCTTGGATAAAGAACACGGGAATGTTATTTCCAACTAAGTCATAGTTTCCTTCTTCTGTATAAAATTTCGTTGCAAAACCACGTGCGTCGCGAACCGTTTCAGCTGAACCTTTAGAACCTGCTACAGTAGAGAAACGGACAAATACAGGTGTTTTTACAGATGGATTCTGTAAAAAATTAGCTTTTGTATATTCGCTGAGCGAGTCATACAGCTCAAATTCTCCGTGAGCAGCGAAGCCGCGTGCATGAACGATGCGTTCAGGAATGCGCTCGTGGTCAAAATGCGTCATTTTTTCACGGAAATGAAAGTCTTCCATAAGGGTTGGACCACGTTCGCCTGCTTTTAAAGAAAATTCATCTTCGGAAAGCTTTAACCCTTGATTGGTTGTAAGTGCTTGGTTTCGATCGTCTGTTTTAAACTGCTCGAGCTGTTCTTGCTTGCTTTTTTCATTTACAGGGTGCTTTTTTGTCATACTTGTCTTCCTCCTTGATCTTCAGTTAATAATCATTACAAAATGTGTACCCTGTCAAAAGTTGAAGCAAACAGAAATGTTGGAATTTTTTCGTAGGAAATCCGTTATTTTCTTGTTATGATTATGAATAAGTATTCATAAATACAAAAATAAAAGGAGAGGGGATACATAGATGAAAACACGGGTAACAGATTTATTAGGAATTCAATATCCAATTGTACAAGGAGGTCTTGCGTATCTAGCGTACGCAGAACTTGCGGCTGCTGTCTCAAATGCAGGCGGGCTTGGACAAATTACAGCTATGACGCTCCGAACACCTGAGAAACTTCAAGCTGAAATTAAGAAAGTACGTTCTTTAACTGAGCGTCCTTTTGGCGTTAATTTTGCTGTTGGAGGTCAAACAGAAGGTTCTTATAAAGAACTTCTCGACGCAGCAGTAGAAGAAGGTGTTCCGGTTATTTCCATAACAGGAGCAAATCCCGCACCTATTTTTGAAAGATTAAAAGGAACGGGAATTAAAACGCTCGTGCTGGTAGCCAACGTACGTCAAGCTCAAAAAGCTGAGAAGCTAGGAGCAGATGCTGTCATGGCAGTAGGGCAAGAAGCTGGAGGACATATCGGACGTGAGGATTTAGGCACAATGGTATTAATTCCTCGAGTAGCTGCGGCTGTGTCAATTCCCGTCTTGGCAAGCGGAGGGATTGGAAACGGACAAGGATTATTGGCAGCGTTATCATTAGGCGCTGAAGGGATAGAAATGGGAACACGTTTTATCGCGACAAAAGAATGTGTAGATGCCCATGATGCGTATAAACAAGCTATTATAGAAGCAAAAGAAACGGATACTGTGGTTATTAAACGTTCGTTCGGGGCACCTGGACGCGTATTGAAGTCCCACTATACTCTTGACATTATTAAGCGTGAGGAGCAAGGAGAGAGATACGAAGAGTTAAAAGACGTCATTAGCGGAGGGGCAAACTGCCGGTATATTTATGAAAATAAAATCGATGAAGGCTATGGATGGGCAGGCCAAGTCGTTGGACTGATTGATAGTATTCCAACGGTGCAAGAGCTGTTTGACAGTATGATAGAAGAAGTGCACGCCGGTTCTAAACGACTGTTGAGTATAGTAGAAAAGAAGTAGAGATACAAGCCGTCATACTGTAGCAATTGTTCGCATATTTATAATCTATATCTCTAAATGAGGTGAGAGAATGAAAAGAATGCGAGCATTTGCTATCATGACGTTTTTAATAGTAGGTTCAGGATATGCAGTTTTTATTAAAAAAGAAGAAGTTTCCAAGACTCAGCAAGCACAAGTGTACGAAGAAGCAAAGCCTGTTATTAAACAAATGGACAAACTGGATATTTGGCATAAAATCAGCAGCGGTTTAACTGAAGCGGGCTATGAATCAAGGGGTGTGAATTCTTCCCTTTATTCAAAAGACAGAGTAGAGCTGGATGTGTATATGGAGCCTTCCGTTTCAGCTGATGCCAAAACGCAAGAAACGATTAAACAAATGGTATATAAAATACTGGAAGAAAATAAATTTCAGCAAAAGGCCTTTCATGTAACAATTAAATTCCTGCCCGAAAAACAAGTAAAATAGACTTGTCTCGGCCAGGAATTTTTTTTATTAAAATGCTTTTTCATTGGCTGCTGGAATACTCTCAGGGAGAGAAATTTCAGCATTTTTGGGCTGATACGTAATTTTTCCGTCCAGCACATCATTGGCTTTTTGTAGGTCTAATAAATTTTCCCATCGTGCGATAATAAAAGCAGCTACCGCATAACCAATAATATTAACTGTGGTCCGGTAATTACCCATAAAGCGATCAGGAGCAAGCATCAGAGCAACGGCAGCTACCGGAATGGATCCGGTTGCTGCTGCGGTAGCAGAAAGAGCAACAAAAGCTGATCCTGGAATGCCAGCCATTCCTTTAGACGTAAGAAGAAGAACACCAAGCATTAAAAGCTGATCAGTGAGGCTCAAGTCCACGCCCGTTGCTTGTGCTAAAAAGACGAGAGCAAGAGACAGGTAGATAGAAGCACCGTCTAGATTAAACGAATAGCCCGTAGGCACAACAAGGCCAACGACTGCTTTGTTGCATCCTGCTTGTTCAAATTTATCCATGAGCTGCGGCATAACGGCTTCAGTAGAACCCGTAGCAAATGCCAGCATAATTTCTTCTCGTATATATAGAATAACTTTCCACAAGCTTAATTTTAAATAGGTTCGTAAAATAACAGCTAAAACAAGAACAAATGCTAGACAAGCAATTGTCATAGCGATAAATAGCTTTCCAAATGCAGCAAGTGTTCCAAGACCGTACTGACTGACTGCAAATGCCATGGCGCTAAACGTGGCAAGAGCCGTTAACTTCATGATGTATCCCATAATTTTAAATAACACATCATTTACTTTTTCTAATACGTGTAGAAGGGTCTCCGCTGTTTTTCCACCTATATGGACAAGAGCGATTCCGAACAAACACGAAATTAAAAGCACTTGAAGCATGGAGTTGTTTGAAAAAGCACCAACTGCACTGTCTGGAATCATATTAAGAAAAAAATCACCTTCGCTCGGAAGTTCGGAGCCGTTTGTCTTCGCGTCCACTTCAGTTGTGCTTAAGCTTGAAGGGTCAACATTCATACCGGCCCCGGGGTTCATTACGTTTGCTACTAATAGACCGATAAGTAGAGCGAATGTTGTGACAATTTCGAAGTAAAGAATGGTTTTTCCACCGATACGCCCAACTGTTTTAATGTTTCCAACCTTGGCAATTCCGACAACGACTACCCCAAAGATAAGAGGAGCAATCAGCATTTTGATGAGCTTAATAAAACCGTCTCCAATCGGTTTCACAGCATTTCCAAAGCTTGGCCATAGATATCCTACGGCTACGCCAAGTACAATTGCCATCATAATTTGAAAGAAAAGACCTTTATAAAAAGGTTTTTGCTTACTTTTTGCCGCTGTTTGTGTCATGTGTTCTCCCTTCGTCGTACAATTTTTTTGATGTTACAATAGATGTTATGTTTTTTTACATTTTAACGTAAGGTTGTTTGAGGTGTCATTGGTCTCTTTGACTAAAATTCAATAAAAATATTAGTTGAAGTGTATAAGAAGGGAAGGGAGTGGTTTCAAACATTATTATTTTTAATGTAGATCTTTAAAAAAACTAATAAAAAGCACATGCAAAGGCATGTGCTTTTTATTTATTAAATTAGTTTAATTCCGCTAATTAAAATGATGGTCGCCATAATGGCTTGAAGCGGTCTTGAAGGCACTTTCGTTGATAAACGGCTTCCGAGTAACACACCCGGAATAGATCCAGTTAATAGGTTAGCAGTCAACATATAATCAACGCTTCCAAAGCTTGCATTTAAAATACCAGCCACCGTAACGAGAAGAAACGCATGTGCAATATCAGTACCAACCAGCTCAGATGTTTTTAACTTAAATAAGTACAGCATTGCAATGGCAAATAATGAGCCAGAACCAATCGATGTTAGTCCGACAATGAACCCAAAGACTACGCCAATTCCGATTGTTAATCCTTTTTTCTGATTTAAGTCCATTTCCTGAAACCGATTTGGGCGAATTAATTTATCAAAAAAGACGCGAAAGATAATTGAGATGGCAACCAGCGTCATGACGTACCCGAGAGCGTGCTTAATAATCGTTTCTTGATGCTCGTGAAAAGATGGGAATGCATGAAGTGTGACAATAGCCAGCACAGCGCTCGGAATACTTCCGAAAGCTAAATATTTTGCTAATTTAAAGTTAATGGTTCGCTGTTTGTAGTGCTGAGCGACTCCGAATAATTTTGTGATAGAATTGTAGACAAGATCTGTTCCTACGGCAATGGAAGGGTTAATGCCGAGTACAATCAGTAAAGGTGTTAATAAAGCGGCACCTCCAACCCCCGTTAAGCCTACAAGGGTTCCAACGAATAATCCCATTAAGGTAATTGATAGTTCCATATTTTGTCCTCCTACTCTCAAAACCAAGTACATTGATCTGATTATAGAGCATTGTAACTCATATGTAAATAAAATTCTGAATATTTTTAGTGAAGTTGAAAAGGTTTTCTTAGTCTTCACTATTTTAGGGAACGGACGATAAAGTCATAGGAAGTTATAAAAAAGTAAATAGAATACGTTTATTTATCTATGATTACGCTCTAATTTGTGTTACAAATGTAAATGCAATAAAAGAGTTTATTTTTATCTCATTTGAAAGACCGGTGAATGCATGAGTTTTGTTACGAAAGATTTGTTAATTAATTTTTTATTTATTTTATTGGCGCTGTTTTTAGTGCAGATGTTTTATTTGATCAAGTATGCTAAAAAAGTTCATTGGTGGAAAGACCACTATATCGCGGTATTTCCGATTTTAGCTATTACCTTTTGCCTTTTGTTTCCGGTTAACGGAGCTTATGTCCCGGATGACTATCGAATGGATTTACGAAGAATTCCTTATATTTTAGGAACGTTATATGGAGGCTGGCCGCTAGGAAGCTTGCTTTTCGTCTTTATTTTACTGCTGCGCTTGCTAATTGGCGGGTATGATGTAGGGTTTTTATCAACATTAATTGCTCTGCCGATTTTATCCATTCCTTTATTTTTCATAACAAAATACTTTTTACATTTCTCATTAAAAAATAGAATTATCGTGAGCACCTGTCTTAGTGTAATTGGTTCTTTATTAGCTATGCTTGTATCTATTTTTGTCTTACACGTAACAAGCATTCCTATTAGCGTGTGGGTTCAGTTCGCTGTTTTAGATGTGGCAGGCATGTTTGTGATTACCATACTGTGGGAAGCGATACGGGCAAATTTATTAGTGCTGCAGCGCCTGATGAAAGCAGAAAAGCTAGAAATTGTCAGTCATTTAGCTGCCAGCATCTCTCATGAGGTGCGAAATCCTCTAACTGCAAGCAGAGGATTTATGCAAATGCTGCAAGAAGATGAAAAAGAACCTGCTAAAAAACGCTACATTTCGATTGCTATTAATGAACTAGACCGCGCAAAAGAAATCATTGATGATTACTTGCTGTTTGCCAATTCCGCTCCGGAACGAAATGAAAAAATGAATATGTCAGAAGAAATTCATCACGTCACCCATATTATGACGCCTCTTGCCAATATGAACGGAGTCGCGATTGATTTTACATTCGATGAAGAAGTGAAGTTCTTCGTAATGGGAGAAAGAAGAAAGCTTCAGCAGTGTCTAATCAACTTATTTAAAAATAGTATTGAAGCCATGCAAAACGGAGGCACGTTAACTATTAAAGTAGGAAAAGAAGGCGGAGTTGTGATCGTTGATATTATGGATACAGGCTGCGGTATGACGCAAGAACAAATCAACCGGTTAGGCGAACCGTATTTTACAACAAAAGAAAAAGGTACGGGGCTTGGAACGATGGTATCTTTCAGTATTATTCATTATATGAAGGGAAAAGTAAGTGTGTCTAGCGTAAAAGGAAAAGAAACGTGCTTTTCACTTCAATTTCCCCTTTGTGAGTAAAGAGACTGGGACAAAAGTTATTTAGTTGAAGGAAGATCCGAATGCGTTTGATTCTTGAGGGAGAATCAAACGCATTCGGATTTTTTAATGAAGTTCACTCACATACTGATCAATCATCGTTTGCAGTTCCTCTAGGTTCGTTTTACTGTTGTTAACAGGCAGCTGCTTTAATGAATGAAGGGCACTATCCACAACAAACTTGCGTGGATTTGATTGTTTAAACATCTCTTCTTCAATAAAACTAATAAGCTCTGTGCATTTTTGACGTTCGAATTCATCCGTAAATTGTTTGTGAGCTTGCTTTTTTAAATCGATAAGTGCTGCGGAAATGTCCTGTTCTATTTGATTTTTAGTATTTGGGCAAGATGGAAGCCATTCTTTGATCGTTTGCGGATCGAGCAAAATGTCTCCTGAACTTGCTACTTCGTCTACAAGAGGAAGCAGACGCTTAACGCTGTAAGTTATAATCTCATGGGGATCAGTCTTTGTACCATTGACCATAAAGTTATAGTGAAAGTTGCGGTGAAGCATGCCAAGAAACATAATTGCACAATCTAGCAGATAAGGTTTCTTTTCTTGTCCAAATAAATCAATAAACCGTTTGTAGAACCAGTTTACTTCAATGAACTGGGTTTTTTTTATGTATGCTTTTAAATCAGGATCATTAGAAACAAATACTTCTTCAAGTAACGTAAAAAATTTATGTTTGTGATGGTTTTTCATCTGCGCATCGATCTGTTTAATAAATACATCTACATCGGTCAGACTTTTACCAACCAGCAGCTGATTGCGCTCTTGTTCAATTGTTGTATGAAGCCAGGTAAAAACAGCGATTAACAATTCATTTTTTGAAGAAAAATAGTTGTAGAATGTTCCTTTTGAAATGCCGCTATAATCAATGATGTCTTGAATGGATGTAGCTTGAAATCCCTTTTCAACGAAGAGATGGTGTGCATTTTTTACAACTTGCTGTTTTCGATTATTCATTATTATCACCTAAATGTAAAATTAGACTCATGGTCCAACTTTATGATACATGATTTAAAACGTTTACACAAATGTTCTTTTCGGAAAACTGAACGATATCACTACAATATATTGGTATAAAAGGATTATAGGACTAAAAAAGTTGAGAAAATAAAGAACGTGAACGTAAGATTTTTCACTTGCATAAATTGAACTCACAGTATAATATACTCTATGTAGAACACGTGTCTAAAAAAATGAACCTAAAGTATAAGGAGGTACAATAATGAGTCGATCGATAAATCAAATGGAAAAGCCGCCTTATGGCATAATTGCTATTTTGTTAATTGGCGCTTTTATCTCATTATTGAATGAAACGTTATTAAATGTGGCGCTGCCGTCTATTATGAAAGACTTAGATGTGACAACGTCAACTGTCCAGTGGCTTTCTACTGGTTATATGTTAGTGAATGGTATTATGATTCCAACTACCGCTTTTTTAATTCAGCGCTATTCTGTCAGAGGCTTATTTTTAACGGCGATGACTTTATTTACAGCAGGAACAATACTTGCAGGTGCTTCGCCCGTGTTTTCGGTCTTGTTAACCGCTCGTATTATTCAAGCGTCAGGCGCAGCTATTATGATGCCGCTTTTAATGAACGTATTGCTCACAAGTTTTCCATTAGAAAAACGCGGAGCTGCGATGGGGATTTTCGGTTTAGTTATGATTTTTGCTCCGGCAATTGGTCCTACATTATCAGGATGGCTAATTGAACACTATGAGTGGAGAATGCTGTTCCACCTTGTTACGCCAATCGCAGCCATTGTATTAATAGGCGCTTTCTTCCTATTAAAAGACAAAAAAGAAAAAGTGGAAATCAATTTGGATTTTTTATCCCTTTTGCTATCTACAATTGGATTTGGCGGACTTCTATACGGGTTTAGCTCAGCAGGGGATAAAGGCTGGGATTCTGTGGAAGTATACGGTACCATTATCGTAGGAGCTGTGGCTCTGATTTTATTTATTACACGTCAGTTCAAGCTTAAAACACCGATGCTTGAATTCCGCATTTTTAAATATCCAATGTTTGCTTTATCATCAACGATTTCGATGGTGATCACAATGGCATTATTCTCAGCCATGCTGCTAATGCCAATTTATGTTCAAACGGTACGAGGCATCTCTCCGCTTCATTCAGGATTACTAATGCTTCCAGGTGCGCTGCTAATGGGTGTGATGTCACCGATTACCGGAAAATTATTTGATAAATTCGGAGCGCGTGCATTGGC
Organism: Priestia sp. FSL R5-0597; assembly: GCF_038006305.1. NCBI lineage: Bacteria > Bacillati > Bacillota > Bacilli > Caryophanales > Bacillaceae > Priestia > Priestia sp. FSL R5-0597. The sequence goes on along the minus strand of NZ_JBBOUZ010000001.1, from coordinate 3,687,344 downwards.
TGTAACGGGTCTAACGATTACAGCCGTTACGACGTATTTCTTCAGTAACTTAGAGCTTGATACGACCTATACAACCCTCATTACGCTTTACACGCTTCGTATGTTCGGAATGTCTATGGTGATGATGCCGGTTATGACAAACGGATTAAATCAGCTTCCGCAGCGTTTTAATCCGCATGGTACTGCGATGAACAATACGCTTCAACAAGTATCGGGAGCTATTGGTTCGGCTCTTTTAGTAACGGTGATGTCAAACCGTACAGCTACTCATGCAAAAGAGCTCGCTCAAGATGCAATGAGCGGAGCAGGAGCAGCTAATGCAACCGCAGCCGGGGCAGCTCAAATGAAAGAACAGATTGGGATGCAGGCAATGGTACAAGGGATTAACGATGCGTTTGCTGTCTCAGTAGTCCTAGTGGTGGTTGCCTTAATTCTTTCATTCTTCATGAAACGCGCAACGCCGGCAAGTGAAGATGAAGTGATAAAGGAAAAAGCAGCACGCGAGCAGTTTGCTAAATAAAAAAATCCCCGCTGAGACAGCGGGGATTTTTTTTAGCTTGTATATCTAAAGCTTAAGCCCATTTTCTTTAATAATTTCCTGTAACCGATGGACGTTTGATCAGCCATAATATGCGCTTCCATCTGCAGGTCTAAAGGCAAGTCTTCAGGTTTTTGGTTTTCAACCATTTCACGGTCTTCGTCAAAGACGCGAAGGTTAAAGTCATACACACCTTCAACGGGAGAATCTTTGTCAAAGTTTCGAGCGATTGGCGCGAATAAACGTGTTTCGCGGGCTGAAATAGGAGAGACTGCATTCATAATCCACAGCTCTGCGCCTTCTGGGAAGTATACTTTTAGCGTAGCTGTAAACGGGGGATAAACATCAAAGACGCGAAGCCATTTAAAATCAGGTGGATTTAAATGCTGCTGTTCTTTGGAATAATTGCTCACGGTGCTCGTATATTCTACATGAAGCCCATAGTCTGTATCGCTTACTTTATATTTAGGCACAAAGGCGTTGTTTCGATCACCAAATGTGTCTGTGTGAACCCAAGCAAAATGAGCTACGTCTAAAAAGCCTTCCATTTGACGACCGGCTGAACCCATGATATCAAAGCTCGGACAAACAATTTGCTGAAAATCAGGGTCCTCCCACGCATCGAAATAAGGCAGGTTATCTTGTTCTCCTGTCAGGGACGTCCACACTAATCCATATCGTTCAATAACTGGATAGACGGCCATACAGAGACGGGGAGAAATGTTGGCGTCAGGGTGAGCTGGAATTGACGTGCATGCGCCGTCCGTTGCGTAGCGGAAGCCGTGGTAAGGACAGACAATTTCATCATCTTCCACCCAGCCCATGCTAAGCGGAGTGCCTCGGTGAACGCATAAATCACGTGCCGCTACAACTTTGTGTGTGGTGCGGTATAAAACTAGATTTACATCTAGTAATTTTACGGACGTTGGTTTTTCTGTTACATCACTGCAGCGTGCGACGGGGTACCAATACTTAGCAAGCGTCGTCCAATCTTCCAGGCTGAACGTGCAGTCTCTTGGGTAGGGAGTTGCCGTTTTTGATTTTGTCATGGTTGGTTGTTGTTCCATCTATTTTCTTCCCTTCTTTTGTAAGCTATTTTACTAAGGGTAATATAAAAAAAGAAAATTCACACAATTTATGTAAGAAGTTCTAACATGAAATATGGAACTTTGTAGAAAGTGCGAATTTCAGAAGACTCAAATTAGAGAATATACCAATAAAAAAAATTTAAAAAGCGCTTCCTAAATAAATTTAAACGTGATATAATTTTCCAAGACGCTGGTGTAGCTCAGTAGGTAGAGCACTTGCATGGTAAGCAAGAGGTCGCAGGTTCGATCCCTGTCGCTAGCATACTCAAAAACCTTCTTTCTTGTTGAAAGAAGGTTTTTTTATTTGGATTGGCTTTAAATTTATTCTCCGAATTATTCTTCCCCGCCTTGTGAAAACTTTAACAGTTTGATAGCCTTATTAGGAGGCTGTTAGAAAACATGTGTATCTTTTCCACTATGTCTTATGAATCATATTTAGAAATATTCTTAAAAGAATGTTTATTGCCTCTAAGTATTGGGTACACGAAACTAGGGGTTAAATTTCAACAGGGAGTGTGAACGATAATTTGATTACGTTTAAGAATGTGTCAAAGCAATATCCAGACGGTACGACCGCCGTGAAAAATATTAATCTAGAAATAAAAGAAGGAGAGTTTTTCGTTTTAATTGGTCCGAGTGGATGTGGGAAAACAACCACCTTAAAAATGATTAACCGTCTTCATGATATTACCGAAGGAGAACTATACATAAAAGATAAGCTCGTATTGGACCACAACATACATGAGCTGCGCTGGAACATTGGTTATGTGCTACAGCAGATTGCTCTTTTTCCTCACATGACCATTGCTGAGAATATAGCCATTGTACCGGAGATGAAGCATTGGAAGAAAAACAAAATCAAAACGCGTATTGATGAACTGCTTACCTTGGTAGGACTAGACCCAAAGCAATATCGAAACCGAAAGCCGTCTGAGCTCTCAGGTGGCCAGCAGCAACGTGTAGGTGTAGCACGTGCCCTCGCAGCTGATCCCCCCGTTATTTTAATGGACGAACCCTTTAGCGCCCTCGATCCGTTAAGCCGCGAACAGCTTCAACAAGATGTTATTAGCTTAAAAGAAAAAATCAAAAAAACATTTGTGTTTGTTACGCATGATATGAGCGAAGCCATGACGCTTGGAGATCGTATCTGCCTGATGAAAGATGGGGAAATCGTTCAAGTTGGCACCCCGGAGGAATTCATTCAAAAGCCTAAAAATGAGTTTGTAAAAACATTTATTGGAAATCAAGGAAATACTTTATTTGAGACATTGGATATGTTTGTCAAAGAAAGTGAACAGCCAGACGTAGAACCTACTGAAGAGCTAGCTTCAACCGCCACTGTTCAGCAGGCAATGGACGCCCTTTACGACCATGAAGCAATAGCTGTGAAAAAAGGGAGCAAACGCATTGGCGTTGTAACGCGCAAAACTCTATTAGCGTTTCTTTCTGATAAAACGAAAGAAGGAGGAACGCTGTAATGAATGCACTAAGCACATTATTAGATCAACGAGGAGATGCCCTGTTTCAAGCTCTTCTTGAACACATTCAAATTTCAGTACTGGCTCTTGTGATCGCCGTATTAATTTCAGTGCCGCTTGGACTGTACTTAACGAGGCATGACCGCATTGCTGAACCGATCATTGGCGTAACAGCCGTACTGCAAACCATTCCTTCACTCGCTTTATTAGGATTACTGATTCCTCTTGTCGGAATTGGAACCTTTCCCGCGGTTATTGCACTGTTTTTATATTCGCTTCTTCCTATTGTACGAAATACATATACCGGAATTAAAGAAGTGGACCCATCTTTAATTGAAGCATCCAAAGCCATGGGGATGAACTCGTGGAGACGATTAATCAAAGTAGAACTTCCTCTAGCGCTTCCTGTCATTATGGCCGGAATTCGCACAGCGATGGTACTCATTATTGGTACAGCGACAATCGTGGCTCTTATCGGAGCAGGCGGACTCGGAAGCTTAATTTTGCTTGGTATTGACCGAAGCGATAATAGTTTGATTTTATTAGGAGCCGTTCCAGCAGCATTATTAGCGCTTATTTTTGATGGAATTCTGCGAACGATTGAACACTCTGCTAAAAAAGGGTCCAAAAAACGCTCGTTCATCATGATCATCGTATTAATACTTATTCTTGTTTCTCCGTTTGCAGCAATGAGCGCAACAAAACCAGACCTTGTTATCGGAGGGAAAATTGGCGCAGAACAAGATATTTTAATCAATATGTACAAAGAATTAATTGAAGATCAAACCGATATGAAAGTAAACCTTCGTTCGTCGCTTGGGAAAACGGTATTTGTATTTGAGGCTCTGCGTAACAAGGAAATTGATTTGTACCCTGAATATACGGGGACAGCCATTGTGACGCATCTAAAGGAACAGCCGGACAGCAAAGATGAAACACAGGTGTACAAGCAGGCAAAAGAAGGATTTAAAAAGAAATTCGGGCTTGTCTATTTAGATCCAATGAAGTTTAATAATACGTACACATTGACCGTGACAAAAGAATTTGCCAAAGAAAATAATCTAACGAATATTTCAGATTTGGCAAATGCAACAGATAAAGTAAAAGCAGGATTTACGCTTGAGTTTAAAGATCGTGAAGACGGCTACGTAGGCATTCAAAAAGAATATGGCCTTACTTTCCCGAATATTAAAACGATGGAGCCGAAGCTTCGCTATCGCGCTGTTGAAAAAGGCGATATTAACATGCTTGATGCTTACGCAACGGATCCTGAAATCAAACAGTTTGGTTTAAAAGTCTTAAAAGACGACCAGCAGTTCTTCCCTCCGTATCAAGGAGCGCCTGTGCTTCGTGAAGATACGCTAAAAGAGCACCCTGAACTGAAAAAAATCTTAAATCAACTGGGTGGTAAAATCAGTGACGACGAAATGCGTGAAATGAACTATGAAGTAAATGCAAAAGGAAAAACGGCTGAAGAAGTCGCTCATCAATTCTTAGTAAAAAAAGGATTAATTAAAAAATAAAAATGAAGACAAAACGATCCGTACAAAAGTATTTTAGCTAAAAGAAGATCCGAACGATAAATCGTTCGGATCTTTTTATTGGCATGGTGGACGTAGCTTTCATATATGTAGGTGCTTCTAGCAATTGATTGGAGCGCAAGAGGCAATTCATACTCGATCATTTACCCCATTTGTTCTTCTTTATATTGGCGTGATTTCGTTATGTTTCAATCTCTTTTTGCTGTGAGAGAAGCATTAATGAAAATACGATTTTATGAACAAGCTAAAGGTACCAAATTTGTTTTTTGATGGAGAGGAGGCGCCGTTATGAATTCATTTTTTGCGTGTCATCCTGTACAACATTCTTTTCAGCTTTTTTCAGTTGAACACCTTGTAACTTTAGCCATTATCGTGATCATAGGAACAGTTATTTTTTTGTGTCGAAAGCAGCTGCGAAAAAAGAGGTTTGTGTTCGTTTTGCTTTCACTCGTTCTAATTGCTTCAGAAACGGCCTACCAGGCTTGGGAAATCGGATGTCATCAGTGGTTCGTTGAAACTTCTTTGCCTCTTCAGCTGAGTGATATAGTCGTGCTGCTGGCTGTTGTTATGCTGATAACCAAAAGCAGATTTCTTTTTTATTTTGTGTACTTCGCAGGGATCAGCAGCTCTGTTCAAGCGATGATTACCCCAGACCTTGGCGGCTATGCGTATGCCCAGTTTCGCTATGTGCAGTTCTATGTATCGCATGGCGGTGTGGTACTTGCTTGCTGTATGCTAATTGCTGCCTGCAGATATGAGCCGACGTTTCGTTCTTTATGGGTAAGCGTAGTATTTGTTAATCTGTACGGAGGTTTTATCTATGTCATGAATCGTTTACTCGGTGCGAATTATTTATACATGATGAAAAAGCCAGAGCACGCTTCCTTGCTGGATGTTCTTGGACCTCATCCTTGGTATTTAGTATGGATTGAAGGAATCATGATTCTTAGCTTTCTTGTCCTTTATCTTCCGTTTTGGGTACATAAAAAAATTAAAGGTGATAAAAGCAAAGTCAATTTTATTGAAGCAGAATGATAATACTGGTAATTTATAAGTGTAAACGAACTCGGATTTCCTGAAGGAAAAGGAAAGAATGAGTGAACAAGACGTGAGAGGCAAGCGTAAAAAATAGAAAAGAAAAAAGCAAGCACAGACATCAGAAGGAGAGTATCAAAATGAAAACACTGGTTATTTTAGCGCATCCAAATCTAGCATCTTCTCGTATTAATAAAGCGTGGGCAGAGCGAGTAAAAAAAGAGGAGGATGTGTACGTTCATGATTTATACGCAAACTATCCCGATTTCAAAATTGATGTAGAAAAAGAGCAGGAGTTAGCTGTTCAATTCGATCGTATTGTTTTTCAATTTCCATTTTACTGGTACAGCTCACCAGCACTTTTAAAAGAGTGGCAAGATGTTGTTTTAACATACGGATGGGCTTATGGAAGCAAAGGTACTAAACTTCAGGGAAAAGAGTTTGTCGTAGCTACTTCGACAGGAGGCCCTGCAGAAGCTTATCAAGAAGGGGGATACAACCGTTACCCAATGAATCATCTGCTTCTTCCTTTTCAAGCTATGGCAAATTTAACAGGTATGAAGTTCCAAACTCCATTTTTATTTCAAGGAGCAGGCGGTGACCTGAGTGACAAAGTTATTCAAGATAGCGCAGAAAGCTACGCTCAATTACTAAGATAATAAAAAAAGCCGCGTCAAAGCGGCTTTTTAATTTGCGTTTGTTCGCGAGAAAGAAGTAAGCAGCTTTTGAGGAGCAATATCTAATCCTTCAATCAGTAGTCCTGTCATAGCCGTTAGACTCCCGACTTCAAAAGATTCCCCAGCTCTCCAAAATGCTGATTCACCTTGTTTGATATAAATTTTCAGTCCGTTATCGCCAGCTACCCAGCCTTCCCCGTGAACGACTAAAAGAAGCTGTGGAATCGTAGCTTCTTGACGGGGGGTATAATCATTTTCTTGAAAAGATAAAAAGCTGATTTTGACATCTCCAGTATGAGAAAGCAATGGGTTTACTTTATAGGTAGAATGAAGAAAGGAACGCTCTTCTTCAGATTGAAAACCATATAATTTCATCATTTCATCTCCTTGACTAAAAAATATAAAAAAGAAGTCCTTCTCTTTTCATATACGCATACAGGAGAAAAAATAGAACTCCAAAGAAACAGCTGTTTTCTAGAAAACAACTCCATTTTATCTCCATTTTTTGTCGAAGCTGAAAATTTTTTGAAGGATAGGGAGGAAAAACAGAAGTTTTTTTGAATAGTATAAAAAAAGGTGTCCTCTAATGGACACCTTTTCCTAATTTAAAAATGACTGTAACGCTTGTTTGTTTTCTTCAAGGTCGATGCTTAAAACAGCACCAATACCGGATATTCGTTCATTTGAATAGGAACCTTCAACCGGTAAACGAAGAGATTTTAAATCTGGCTGATTTCCAACTAAAAAATCTTTTCCTATCACAATAAATGTTTTTGGCGGAATATTTGTATCCACATATGGATCAATGACACCCCATAGCTTAGGAGCTTTCGCCAGTGTCTTTACTTGAAGAGCTTCATCCATTAATTTACCAATCACTTCTTGTTGACGCTTCACGCGCCCGAAATCACTTTGGCTATCATGGCGGAATCGCACGTATCCTAGTAATTTATCTCCGTGAAGAGTTTGTTTTCCAGGTTTTAGCGTCATGCCAATTCCTGACGACATTTCGTGTGGCACGGTAACCGTAATTCCCTCAGGGGCAATCGTATCGGCAACTTTAGAAAAACCTTTAAAATCAACAACGGCATAATAGTTTACATCTACGCCGAAATTTTCTTTAATTGTCTTACGCATTAATTCGGGCCCGCCAAATGCATAGGCTGAATTTAATTTGTTTTTGCCATGTCCAGGAATATCCACATATGAATCACGCATCAAAGAAACAATTTTAGGCTGATTGCTGTCTTTGTCATAATGAGCAATCATGATTGTATCGGCACGCGAATGTTCTTCACCGCGAGAGTCAATTCCGAGAAGCAGCACATTCATGCTATCTAAATTGGCACTTGCACCATTAAAATCAAACTGTCCATCTTTCCCAAAAGCTCCGTCTGCTTCTGCTAATCCTTGTTGGTATTGATAATACACATATGCACCAGCGGCGATTACAAGAATGAGAAAGAAAAGAAGTAGCTTTCTAAAGCGTTTCTTTTTTCTTTGCTTTTTTCTTTTATGTTGTTTACGTTCTGTACGTTCTTCCAAATGTCTCACCATCGCATTCAAAAATATTAATACTTTTTTGTCTAAAACCAATTATGCAAAAAATTATAAAACGACATAATAAAATTAACACTAAGGAATTAGATTAGCAAGTACGTTCACTAGTAAATCTGCGAAGACAGCTAAAATAAGAGAAGTGTACAAATAGAAGAAAGAGGAAATAAAGGTTATTTTTTTCGAGGATATTTGTTATAATCTATCATAGTTAGGGAAAAAGTTCTGTCTTTTAAGAAGGGTATAAGAGAAAAGTCTCTGTTTGTTGAGAGTTAAATATAGGTCTAAGTGTAGAAAAAAGGAGTGAAGCGAATGAGTATATATGTGTCATCTTCGAACCTTGTGCTGATTCCAGAAGCGGCGTTAAGTCATTGGAAACCTTATGGCGCGGGGGAATTGACCGGAGCTATTATTTCAGGTAAGGATAGTGCTGAAATAATTAGAGAGCTTAATCAATCGTCTATTCTGCCTTTTACAAGTTTTTTCTATCGAAAGCATTTTGTTATTCTATTTGATAAAGAACAAGTGAAAAATCATTTTGAACAGCTGCTTTTATTATATAAATCTCAGGGCTATATTTTTTATTCTTCTACCTTATACGATGATCATTGGTCCCAGGTCCTTGAAGGAACCAAGCAGCTGCTAACGGTAAATGGACAAGTGGTACCGGTGCTTGAGCTTGAACAAAACGGTGAATTTGACGTTGTGCGTGATGAAGGTGGTCTTCACATTGTGATAGATGATGACGAAGACGAAGAGAAGCAGCTAGAAAAAAAAGTTCATGAGCTCCCGCTTGAAGAAGGTAACTATTTTATTGGCGATCCGGGATTTGTTGAAAACCGAGACATGCTGGTAAAAGAATATTTTCCTAAAGGTACGTACGAATTTATTTATAGATACGGAGAAAATGGCTGGCTGATGAAAGTAAGTATTCAGCGAAAAGCGATTAAAGAGCAGCTTACTACTCTTCACGCGGCTTTGTCTTAACCTCTATTCATTGTACAATATTGCTAAATAACTATGTTATAATAGTAATATTGCACAATGAAAGGGGTTTTTTTAATGGAAGCACGTTTGCAAAAAGTCGTATCATGGCTGAAGGAAAAGAATGTAGAAACGGCCTTTATTTCGTCAACTGAAAACGTATTTTATTTAACTGGATTTCACACGGATCCGCATGAGCGTCTGCTTGGTTTATTTTTATTTAATGAAGCGGAGCCGATGCTTGTTTGTCCATCAATGGAAGTGGGTCAAGCAAAAGAAGCCGGCTGGAAATTTGACGTGATCGGATATGAAGACCATCAAAATCCTTGGGAACTTATTAAAGAAGCTTTACATAAACGAAACGTAATGGATGTGAAAAAAGTTGCTGTAGAGAAAGAGCAGCTGCTGTATGCGAGAGCTGAAGAACTGCTTAATTTATATCCAAATGCTGAGCTAGTCCGAGCAGAAGAGAAATTAAATCAGCTGCGTTTAATTAAAGATGAGCGTGAAGTTGAGATTCTGCAAAAGGCAGCTGCATTAGCTGATTTTGGCGTGGAAGTAGGCGTAGCTGCCTTAAAAGAAGGCGTTACGGAAATGGATGTTCTGGCTAAAATTGAATACGAGCTAAAGCGAAAAGGAATTCGTGAGATGTCGTTTTCAACGATGGTGTTATTTGGTGAAAAAACGGGAGAAGCGCACGGGAACCCAGGTCTTCGCACGTTAAAGCCAGGAGATATGGTTCTCTTCGATTTAGGTGTAGTGCTAGATGGATACTGTTCAGATATTACGCGTACAGTCGCGTACAAGTCGATTAATGATAAGCAAAAAGAAATCTATGAAACGGTACAGCGCGCCGAGCAGGCAGCTCTTGAAGCTTCCAAGCCTGGCACTCGCATTGGCGACTTGGACATGGTAGCACGCAATATTATTACAGAAGCAGGGTATGGAGAGTATTTCTTGCATCGTCTTGGTCATGGCCTTGGTATCAGCGTGCATGAGTTTCCTTCAATGAGCCGCAACAATGATGATGTGCTTCAAGAAGGCATGGTGTATACGATTGAACCGGGTATCTATATTCCAGGACTCGGAGGCGTTCGTATTGAAGATGATGTAATCATCACAAAAGATGGATACGAAACGTTAACGAAGTACCCAAAAGAATTACAAATTATTTCATAATAATGTCATAAAAAATAGAGGCTGCCATGGTGCAGGCTCTATTTTTTTATGGGAAAAGAAAAAATTGGTTAAGGTTTCTTGTTTGCTTCTTGAGACAATTTCATAGTATGTTACGAAACGATAACATTTCTATCACATTTTCTAAAAACTATATCGTAAGCGAGTGCGGTAGTATATGCTGTACAGTAGGGGACTTTTTAAGGTCGCAAGCAAGGAGGTTTTTTATGAGTAATTTTACAAAAGATGAAGAATTAATTATACATAAAGCAATAGATGTATTTGGTCAAAAGGACCGAATTGAAGATTATTCAGATGAACGAAAAAAGCATGGTATTCACGTTGTGGCATGTGAAAATCATCCGCGTCAAGACGTAACCGCGTATGCAACGCTCGGTGGACATCAATGTCCGACAGGTTATACAGTTGGAGGAATCCCGCTTCGAATTGAAATCGTTGGGGCTTGTCATGAGGAGTTCGGTATTTATTCTGCTATTTTAGCAAACTGTATTTTCCATATGATGAAATCTCATGTCTCCATTTTCCCAGGAGCCATTTATAAAGACGTTATTGCAGTCCTTGATGACAGCTTTCATATGCAGCACATTTTGCTGATTCCGCCGTTTTTATGGGATAATTTTTCAACGATTGAACTATCTGATAAAAAAGTAACGTTCCTGCAGGCCGTTCCGATTTCAGAAAATGAACGTGCTTTTGCACTTGAGTACGGAGTAGATTCGTTGCTAAGCCGCTTTGATGCTGAGCAGGTTAATGTCTTCAATTTAGAAAGAAGATCTGTTGTATAAACAAAAAGAGCGCCGACTGAGACGCTCTTTTTTGTTATTGATTAGTAGGTCAATTCTTTTTGAGGTATAGCTTTTTTATGACTCGTTTGGTAGCTGTGAAGCACCATGCCTGATACGATAACTCCCATTCCAACCCAAGAAAGAATCGATGGCAAAGGACTTGATAGAAGGAAGACCTCTCCTAGCAGGGCAAATAAAACTTCCATCGATTGTGTAGCTTCAACTGCACCTAACTTGTGAGAATCTTTTTTCACAAGGTCAGTTGCCGCAAAAAATAAAACCGTTGCACACACTCCTGAAAGTAAAGCAACTAAACTGCTTTGATACATCTGAGTTGGTTTTGGTAGTCCATCGGTCAAGTAGGCATAGACAGAAAGAATAATCCAAAACGGCAGGCTTGAAAGCGTCATTCCAAGCACACGCTGAAACGTATTAAGCGAGGACAGCTCCATCATCTTACGGTTGCCAAGCGGATACGCAAAAGACGCAATTAAAATGGGAATCGTACAAAGCAAGGCAGTAGCCGCCGACAGTTCAGTCGCATGCTCAAGCTGCATGAGCACAACTCCTATTAAAATAATAAACGAAAAACCTAGCTGCTTGAAAGGAATGGCTCCTCGCTTTTTTCCTTCCTTGTAAAACAAAGGAGCTAGGAGAGACCCCGATAAAATCGTGATTTGCCAAGTTCCTGCAATAAGCCAGCCGGGACCGTAGGCGGAAGCAAAACAAAGAGGAGCGTAAAATAAGCCAAATCCGACCGTGCTCCATAGCAGCCATTTTTGCGGCTGGGCTTTTATTTCTGCCACCACAGGTTTGATGCCACCCCAAAAATAAACAAGCATAAGCAAAAGAGGTACCATAAAAAAATAGCGCAGAGATGCGCTCCACGCCCAGCTGCCTCCAGATAAATCCATCGCTCGATTTAAAACGAATGTAAAAGCAAAAAAGAATGATGCAGCAACGCCTAATAAAAGAGGCTTCACTTTGCTTCCTCCTCACTTGTCAGCGCTTCACCTAGTGTCAGCCAGTTTGTTTCGACAAGCTGTGATGTCAGTGCGGAATCTTTTTGACGGCAAGCATTTATGATTTCTTTGTGCTGATCAACGGAAGCAAGGCTAGCAAGAGAAGAAAAGCGAGCGATTTCCAGACGTTGAATTTTGGCGCTTGTTTGTTTTACAACACGTTCTAGCTCTAAATTATTCGCCCGGTTTAAAAAAACGGAATGAAATGCTTCATCCGCTTCGATCGCTTTCAGTACATTTCTTGTTTTGATTGCATGTTCTAGAGATTGATTATGTTTGATTAGTTCGCCCATATCTTCTTCTTGCAATGAAGTACAAGCCAGCTTAGCAGCAAGTGCATGAAGAGCTGCGACGACAATAAAGGATTGTTTTGCCTCCTCAAGGTTTAATGGAGCCACTTTTGTAGAAGAACCAGGTGTCGTTTGTACAAGGCCTTCATCTTCGAGCCTTTTTAATGCTTCTCGAACAGGAGTGCGGCTAACTCCAAATTGCTCAGCCAGTTCTTTATCCTGAAGCTTTTGTTCCGGCTGAAATTCAAGCATAACGATATTGTGTTTAAGTGTTTGATAGACTTCCTCCCGTAGGGAAAGTCGTTTGAGAGGTTGAATGTTATTTTTCATAAAACCAATATATCGCATATCACATTAAATAACAATGTGATATCTAAAAAACTTCGTCTAAAAAGCAGACAGCTGCTTTTTAGATGAAGAGCTTAATTACTGCTGCGCAAAGATTTAGATAAGATGCGCGCAATTGCTTTGCTGTGCTCAACCTGCGTTTTTTTGGACTCTTTTCGTTCAAGAGCTACTTTTTGAAGGCTTTTTTCTTCTTCAGTTTGAGCAATAACTTGAGGAACGGGAGCAGGCTTCCCATTTTCTAATGCGACGAAGGTAAGAAAAGAAGTAGCAGCAATACGTTTAATGCCCGTTAACAAATTTTCGGCAATGACTTTAACAAAAATAATCATGGAACTTTTTCCTGTGACAACAACGAATGCCTCATATGAAATAAAATCTTCTTCTGTGACGGGCTCGATAAAGTCAACATGATCAATGGAAGCTGTAACACACGACTTTCTGGAATGTTTAGCTGCTGAAAGAGAAGCCGTCATGTCCATGTCAGCGACAATTTTGCCGCCAAAAAGGGTGTGGTGATTGTTTAGGTCATTTGGAAAAATGTGCTGTGATTTGACTACTCGTGAGACGCTGCAAAGTACTGCTTTTTCACTCATTGAAAACACTCCTTCAAACTGTTTATATGGTTTAATGTATGTTGACTACTTGTTCTTATGTATACAAGTTATAGAAAGCCCTTTCGTAAAAAGCTCTTCAAAAGCTTCTATATGGTAAAATAGAACAAATATGAAAGAGAGGATGAGAGCATGAACTTAACGCAATTTTCTAGAAGAAAATATACGGATTCCCCTACACCTTTAGAAAAGCTATCGGTTTTATCTCAGCAGTTAAACGGACCTTCAATTTATATGAAGCGCGATGATATGCTTGGACTGACAGGGGGCGGAAATAAGACGCGTAAGCTTGAATATCTAGTAGCTGATGCAAAAGCACAAGGGGCAGACGTGCTTGTAACGTGCGGTGCGATACAATCCAATCACTGTCGTTTGACGCTTGCTGCTGCCGTAAAAGAGCAAATGAAATGCGTGCTCGTATTAGAAGAAGGGGAAAATAAAGCAAGTGATCAGCCGACGGGAAACTATTTTCTTTATCATTTATTAGGCGCTCATGACATGCGGTTTGTCGCTGAAGGTTCGGATTTGACAGCGGAAATGGAAAAAGTAGCGCGCGAGCTAAGTGAAAAAGGTCATAAGCCGTACCTAATCCCCGTAGGAGGTTCAAATGTTATCGGTGCAACAGGCTACGCTGCCTGCGCACAGGAGCTGCTTATGCAAAGCTATGAGCAACAAATAAAGCTTAGCCACGTAGTTTGCACAAGCGGAAGCGGAGGCATGCACGCAGGGCTAGTGGCAGGCTTTCAAGGCCTTCAAAGCGGGGTGTCTGTTATTGGAATGAATGTGAGTCGTGCTAAAGAAGAGCAAGAAATGAAAGTTGCCAAGCTGACGAGTGAACTTTATGATCATTTACATAGCAAAACGCCTTTTAAAAAAGAAGATATTGTTTGTATGGATGAATATGTCGGTCCAGGCTATGCTGTTCCAACAGAAGAGATGGTGGAAGCAGTCAAACTTGTGGCCGGTACGGAAGGAATTTTATTGGATCCTGTGTATACGGGAAAAGCGATGGCCGGCCTGATTGATTTAATTCGAAAAGGTTATTTTAAAAAAGATGAGAATGTGGTGTTCATTCACTCGGGGGGTTCACCAGCTCTTTATGCATATACATCGGTTTTTTCATAAAAAAGCAAGGGAGTCCAGTCCCTTGCCTTTTTAGTTTATATAGGAATAGTAAGTGAAAACGTCACTCCGGCGTCTGTGTTTTCAGCCGTAATGGCTGCATCGTGCATCGTAACAATACGCTTTACGATACTTAGGCCAATACCGAATTCACCGTTTGCTCCTTTTTTAAACGGTTCAAACAAGTGTTGAAGCACGCTTTGATCAATCGGCGGACCATCGTTGCTGATGGTACATTGAACGTTCGTTTGGTGTTTAGCAAGTGAAAGTGAAACCTTCGTATCAGCATAGCGCAGCTGATTGTCGAGTACATTTTCAAGGACTTTTGTCCACAGCTCTTTGTCTCCTTTAATCGTTGCATTTACGTCGTCAAATTCCCACTGTATTTCAGGGCGCCTCCACCGCAAGCGATCCACTACTTCATGAAGAAGTGCAGTAAAATCAAAGTCGTCTTGTGCAAGCTGGTGAGTGGACATATAGTCAAGCTTGGTCAAGTAAAGCAAATCGCGGATTTTTTTCTCAAGATTTTTGGATTCATCTTCAATGACTTTTACCGTTTGGGATAAATCACCTTTTGGATAAATGCCGTCTTGAATCGACTGAGCGTAGCTTTGAATAACCATTACCGGTGTTTTTAAATCATGTGAAATATTTTGAAGCAGCGTTTGCTGTGCTTCATCTTTAGATACGAGCCTTTTGCGCATTTGCTCGATGGACGCGCCTAGCTTGCCGATTTCATCGGAACGGTTGACTGTAACAGGTTCATGCCAATTTTGTTCGGCGATTTTTTTTACATCTTTTTCAAGCGATACAAGCGGCTTGCTTAAGTATCTTGATAGCCAAATAGATGGAAGCCAGCTGAATAGAAATACAATTGAAATGACAAGAAGCAGCTGTTTAAAAAGAGTAGAAGTGAGCGCGTTGCGATACGTATCCCACGAAAATGAAAGTAAAAAAGCAGGCTGTCCGTTTACGCTTACTTTTCGAATCACATAAAAAAGCGTCCGGTTGCCGAGATCTTTTTCATAGCGAGCGACGATTTTCCGCTGACTGATTGCATCTTCCTGTGCTTTTCTCAAAAAGTCTTGAGGCAACACCCGTGATGAAAAATAAGAGATATCCGCATGTTCAGGCAATAAAATATGATCCACGGTTCGATTGCCAAGCGTTGGTTCACTGTCTTCATTGCTAAAGTAGTATTCACCTGAGCGGCTTGGCAGGCCGTATTCTTTTAAAATATGCTGTTCATTTTCAATAGTGGTATAAATTTCATTCGTGAAGAACTGCCTGAGCGTCGTTGGGAATAAAATAGCGAGCAAAATTGAAATGAGCAGTAAAATACCCGAGATGACGAGCCAAATTTGAAATGCAAGCGACTTGTTTTTCATGCTTTCATCATCCGGTATCCGTATCCGTAAATCGTTTCAATTCGTGCTTGCGGCATTTTTTTACGCACGCGCCTCACTAAATCATCCACCACTCGGTCTGTGCCGAAATAATCTTCTCCCCAAATGAGATTCAACAGCTGCTCCCTTGAAAAAGCCTGTCCAAGGTCTTTTGAGATAGTGACAAGAAAATCAAATTCTTTAGACGTCAAATCAATCGGCTTTCCATTTTCACTGACTGTACGCGTATGTAAATCGATTTCATAAGGAGTCAGCGTAATGGTATCGGTTTTCTTTTGATTGGAACCATATACGAGGTTTAGCAGTTTGTTTGCTCGAATAACTAGTTCACGAGGCAAAAAAGGCTTTGATAAATAGTCGTCGCTGCCCATTTCAAGTCCAAGAACCCGGTCAATATCGGCATCGCGTGCTGAAATGAAAATAACAGGCACATGTGGCGTTTGCTGCTTGATTTCGCGAATGAGCTGATACCCGTCGATATCAGGCAGCATAATATCTAAAATCCACAGGTGCGGAGGAGTTGCAATCATTTCTTTTGCGTCCGTGCCGTTAAAAAATGAGCGAACGTCCCAGCCTTCTTTTTGAAGGTAAAGGGTTAAAACTTCGTTTAAATTTTGTTCATCCTCTACTAAATATAGTGTAAAGCTCAAATTTGACACCTTCCTCTGAATATATGAAAATTAAGGTAAATAAAGCATATTGCGCCATCTATGCGCGTTTTTTTAAAGGTTTATGTACCCGCTATTATACTACGTGTTTGCTGTTATAAAGAAATTTTTCACAATTTCACACATTGTTTTGATACTTATCCCAAACTTTTATTTTATAGTATAGATAACATAAAATTTGCTACGTTAAAAGGAGTGTTTTTCATGGATCCACGTGATTATGAAAGAGAGCAAGAACGAAAAGAAGAATATGAAAACCGCCAGCAGCGCTATGATCAGTATCAGCCTGCGTCATCATCACAGCCTCCAAGAAGACGCTTATTTCCAGTGATCGCATCTTCCATCGCGGGAGCAGTGCTAGGGGGAGGAATTGTGCTATACGGCGCTCCGCAGCTAGGGTTAATGGATTCAGCGGATACGCAAACAGCGAATCAAACAACGCAGACTCAAACGGCAACAACAACGAGCACAACGCCTCGAACAGTAAGTACAACCGTGAATCAGTCAGATCTTGTTTCAGTTGTAAATAAAGTATCAGCTGCTGTTGTAGGCGTGAACAATATTCAACAGCAAACAAATCCATTTTCTGGAGATACCCAAACGCAAGAAGCAGGAACGGGTTCCGGTGTTATTTTCAAAAAAGAAAATGGAAAAGCCTACGTTGTGACTAATAACCACGTTATTGACGGCGCAAGCGAAGTAGAAGTGTCACTTTCAAACGGACAAAAAGAAAAAGCTAAAATTGTCGGAGCTGACGCGCTAACGGATTTAGCGGTGCTTGAAATGTCCGACAAAAATGTTGAACAAGTGGCGAAGTTCGGAAAATCATCAGATTTAGTGGCGGGTGAAACGGTTCTTGCAATCGGAAACCCTCTTGGTGAACAATTTTCTCGTACGGTCACACAAGGTATCGTGAGCGCAGCAAAACGCTCTGTCCCTATTTCAGAGAATTGGAACGTAGATGCAATTCAAACGGATGCGGCGATTAATCCAGGAAACAGCGGCGGTGCCTTGATCAATTCTTCCGGTGAAGTAGTTGGTATCAACAGTATGAAAATTTCAGAAGACAATGTAGAAGGAATCGGCTTTGCTCTTCCAAGTGATGAAGTGCAGCCAACAATTGAACAGCTGATGAAAAACGGAAAAATAACGCGTCCATATATGGGGGTAGGTCTTCAAGATGTAGGTCAGCTTTCAGCTGCAACAAAACAAGATCAGCTAGGCCTAACAAGCGATACGTCTGAAGGAGTTGTCGTAACGACGGTTGAACCATTCTCTTCTGCTTCTGATGCTGGTTTACAATCAAAAGACGTGATTGTTGCCATCGATGGAAATGAAGTCAAAACATCCAGTGATTTACGTCAATATCTATACACAAAACGCAAAGTAGGAGACACAGTAAAATTAGACGTGTACCGAAATGGAAAAAAACAAACTATTTCTCTGAAGCTTTCAGAGCAGCAGGATAACAATGGATGAGTTCAGCACCGTTAAAGCTGCTGCTAGCAGTATTAACAGCGTTCGGATTTTTAACAGGCTGCGGAGGGAAGCATTCAAACACGATGTTTCCTTCTGTAGAAATTAGTCAGCTATCTTCTGCTAAAGAAGTGGCAGCGTATGAAGGAGGAAAGGTGACAGGAGCTGAATTCAATCGTTTTTTAGCAGTTGAAGGGTTCTTAAATCCCGATGCTCCGCTAAATGATACAAGCTACCGCAAAGAGTTGTTGCGGCAGCTTGTCATGCAAAAAATCTTAATTTCGCATCTAAAGACAAGTGACAGGGTACAGAAAAAAGTCGAGGATATGTGGAAACAAATCAAACGTTCATATGACGAAGATACAAGAAAACAAGGCTATGAAGTCTTGCACATTCGTTCTAGCGATGTAACTAAACAGCTAATAAATCAGTTTAAATTAGAAGAATATTTCCGTAAACAAATTACGTCTGATGAACTAGACGCTTACTATACACGTATTGAGAATGATGTAACGCGCGTATCTTTTTCGCAGCTAACTTTTACAACTTTACATGATGCCGAGACCGTTGCGGCTGAGCTGCAAAAAGGAACATCGCTTCAAGACGTTCAAAAAAAATATGCTGATGTCCAGACCATCAGCAAAATAGAGAATGATGATAATCTAAAGCTTTCGAATCTATCTCCCTCTTTTATAGATGTTTTAAAAAAACAGCACATCGGAGAGTGTAGTAAGCCCATTAAAATGGGTAAAGTCTATTATATTCTTATTTTAAAACAAAAAGATAAAAAAACGGAATCAGAAGTCAAAGAAGAAATGATGAAAGAACTTGTTTTGAATCATATCAACCGGTATATCCAGGATCAACTGCCAAGGTTTCACGTGACTTTCAACCTTAGGTAGTTCCCTTTTATATAGATTGATTGTTTTCAAAAAACAAGCAGGTAAAAGAGCTTTCTATTAATAGAGAGCTCTTTTACATTTTTAAGTAGACAGAAATGTCGGTACCTGATAGAATGAAGTTGTAAAACTTTCATTATTCGGAAAATTTATACCCTCCAGCTTTGGAGGGTTATTTTTTATGCTTTTGGACGAACAAAAGAGGCTAGGACAGAAGTAGTTTAGTGGAAAGAAGATCCGAACGATGAATCGTTCGGATCTTTTCGTTAGTACGGTGAACGTATGTTTTAATCACTTTTCATCTTTTAAATGACTCAATAATGCAGAAGACATCTCCACGTGAGAAAGGGCGATGTGTGAAATCGTTTTGGCATAAGGTGTAATTTCGTTAATAAATTGCTCGAGTACGTGCAGGTGAGGAAGCTGAAGCTTTGTAATGAAGCAAGCCTGTCCGGCGATGCGTTCACAGAATAAAGCATAGGGATACTGAGAAATAAATCTTTTAAAACGCTCGTGCTCTCCGTTTTTCATGGTTACTTCAATAAAACACGAGACGGGCAACTGCAGCTTTTCATAATCAATATCGATTGTATATCCTTTTATAATACCAAAGCTCTCTAGCTGTCTTACTCGCTCTGCCACTGAAGGAGGAGACAGGTTAATTTGTTTTCCTAGCTCTCTTAAGGAAAGACGGCTGTTTTGCTGCAGTGCCTGCAAAATCGATAAATCAATTTCATCAATTTTCAATTGAAAACCTTCTTTCATATTAATGTTTCATTTGATTAGTAACAGCAGATAATATGTTTTATTTGTTATCTGAAATCTCCATTTTTCTTACTATAATAATTAAAAAGGAGTGAGTAAAAAATGGCAAGAGTTTTGTTAACAAACGAAGAGGGAACAAATTTTGAAAAAGCACTGAATTTAATTCCAGATGTAAAAAGGTTGTATGATGAGCTATACGACAAGCTTTGGAACAGTGATATAGTAAAAAGAGAGACTAAGGAAAAAATCAGGCTTTATCTAGCAGGTGTTAACGGCTGTGAGACGTGTATGAGCATGTCATATGTAGGCGATAAGACGCTTAATCAAAAAGTGTTAAGAGAAAAAGAGCTGGAAGAAAAAGATCGACTGCTGTTTCGATTTATAGATGTATACCGAGTGCGTCCAAGGGATTTGACGGATGCTGATATGGATCAATTAAAGAAATTTTACAGTGATACGCAGCTATTAGAGCTTTTGGCCGTTATTAATTTGTTTGATCAATTTCACAAACTGATTGTCGGTTTAGATTTATATGATTTTTGCAGTTTGCAGCGCAAGTGATGTCTTCCCTAAAAATATCTTGACAGACAAAATCCACAGGAGTAAGATAGCTTTCGTGAAGTGAAACGTATCATGAATCGAATCGATTATTCTAAAAAATAGATCATAGACATTTGAATAAAAATCGCTTAATCCATTACGGAGCGGAGGACCCATTATTTACGCACATATTGTGCTCCGGGGTGAATCCTTAAAAAGGTAGGGTTACTCTTAAAACCCGAACCCGACAGCTAACTTCGCAAGCGTTTTGAGGGGGAAGAGTGTGAAAAAACACAGGAGCCTTCCTGTGTTTTTTTGCGCTTTTTTTAAGAAAAACATGTAATTTTTTAGAAAAAGTATAAGCTAAGAGAACACACAGCAGTTGAAGAAAGGAATAAATACATTATGAAAAAACAGTTTGCTGTATTGGGATTAGGTCGTTTTGGAGGCAGTTTGGTTGAAGAGTTTGCTAATTTGGATGTGGATGTGCTCGCTATTGACCGCAATCAGGAGGTAGTAAAGAAATATAGCAACTCAGCTACATATGTCGTGCAAGCGAACGCAATTGATGAAGCTAGCTTAAAAGGGCTAGGCATTCGTAACGTTGATCATGCTCTTATTTCGTTTGGAGACGATATTGAAGCAAGCGTGCTTGCAACGATGCTTTTAAAAGATATGGGCGTTAAGCAAGTATGGGTAAAAGCGGTGAATATGTATCATCAAAAAGTGCTGGAGAAAATAGGAGCGGACAAAGTCATTCATCCTGAGCGCGATATTGCGAAGCGGATTGCTCATCACGTGGTGTCAGAAAAGATCATTGATTACATTGAACTGTCAAAGGATTATAGTATTGTCGAAATTGTCGCTTCTAAAAAGCTTCATAATAAAACGCTGTTTGATTTGAACATTCGTGCCAAGTACGGCTGCAATATTATCGGCTTTCAGCGAAAAGACGGGGAAATGGTGATTTCGCCTACCGCGCATGAAATAATTGAACAAGGAGATATGCTGATTGTTATCGGACATAATCGCGATTTGAACCGTTTTGAAGAAGAAGGAGTTTAACTCATGAAAAAACAAATCATTAAACTCACTCCTCCGCAGCTGCTTGTCTCCATTTTTGGCGGAGGAATTATTATTGGTGCTCTTCTATTGATGATGCCTTTTTCTACTACTGAGCCAATCCGGTGGGTAGACGCCCTTTTTACATCTACTTCCGCTATGACAGTGACCGGCTTAGCCGTCGTAGATACAGGTACGCGTTTTACCGTCATCGGTCAAACGATTATTATGCTGTTAATTCAAATAGGCGGTCTCGGCATTATGTCATTTGCCGTGCTGATTTTTATGATGCTAGGTAAAAAAATTGGATTTAAAGAGCGTATGCTCGTTCAGCAGGCATTAAATCAGACGAGCGTCGGTGGAGTTGTGCTGCTAGTTAAAAGGTTGTTCATCTTTTCATTTTTAATTGAGTTTGTTGCACTGCTCTTTTTAGCGATACGCTGGGTTCCGGAATTCGGATGGTCTAAGGGGCTGTTCTTTAGCTTGTTTCATTCGATTTCGGCTTTTAATAACGCAGGGTTCGGACTGCTGTCTGATAACTTAGTTCAGTATGTAGGAGATCCTATTATTAACATCACGATTTCTTTTCTCTTTATTATTGGTGGGTTAGGGTTTACCGTCCTTGCTGATATGTGGGTGAAAAAATCGTATAAAAAACTAACGCTGCATTCAAAAATTATGATTATCAGCACGTTCGCCATTAACGTGATTGCCATGCTTTTTATTTTTTTCTTAGAGTACGGCAATTCGCATACGCTCGGAAATTTATCATTAGGAGACAAAGTATGGGCTTCTTATTTTCAAGCGGTAACAACAAGAACCGCTGGCTTTAATACAATTGATTTAGCTCATTTGCACGACGCAACGGTGTTTTTAATGGTTTTATTGATGTTCATTGGTGCAGGGAGTGCGTCAACAGGAGGGGGTATCAAACTCACGACGTTTGTGGTGATTGTCTTTTCTGTATGGGCATTTTTACGAAGCAGGGAAGATATTGTGCTGCTAAAGAGACGACTTCTTCCTCTTCATGTGTTTAAGGCACTAGCCATTACGATGATTTCAATTATGTTTGTGTTTGGGGCCATCTTCCTGTTAAATATTTCGGAAAACCTGCCGTTTGTAAAAATTATGTTTGAAGTTGTTTCTGCGTTTGGAACAGTAGGTTTATCGATGGGAGCGACTCCTGAACTTTCGTACTTTGGACGCGTGATTATTATCTTTATCATGTTTTTAGGAAAAGTGGGGCCATTAACGCTTGCGTTTTCATTATCTAAGCAAAAGCGTGAAGCCGTTCGCTATCCAAACGAAGATATAATGCTAGGATAGAAAAATCGCCTTCGATGAGGCGATTTTTTTATATTATTTATACGTTCAAGACATATAAGAGGTTACGCACAAAACAGTTGCGATGAATAAAAAGAAGGCAAAAACAAGAACAATGGGCAATTTGGAATGTCGGCGCATTAAAGCCCCTCCTTTTTTATAGTAAAAAAATCTCTTACTATATATAACGAAAGAAACAAAAATATGATTCACTTTTTTTGGCGAAATTTGAAGGTTTTTCTCATTGGAAAAATCCGCACCCCTGTCCTAAACATTTTGCCAAGCTGTTGCATACACTAAAAGCAGATAACAGGAAGTGAGGGATGGTACGTGGGAAAACAAAATTTTGCGTTAATCGTTGTGTTATTTGTTTTACTTGTTATTGTAGGTGCGTCTGGCTTTCGCTTTTAAACGTTAACTTTATTTGCGCATAGCCCCCGTCAAAAAGGGCATACTAGGCGGAAGTAAAAACCAAAAATTTCTTCAATATTGCCGAACAATGAGTTCCTCTACTCATTCATCTAATCGGTATGTAGCCATGCGAAAGCATGGTTTTTTTTGAAATAGGAGAGGATGAATGATGTTCATCCTCTCTAAAAATTAGTAGTAGCAAGAACACCCTACGATTACTAATAGGATAAATAAAACAACGATAAATGAAAAACCAAAACCGCCTTTTGCGCCCATATGTGTAACCTCCTTTAATAAAAGTCTCTATATCCTATGTACTAATTGGGTTAAGTGATTGAGAAATTTGCCTATTTTTTAATGGTAACGTTTTTTGTGAAGAATGAAGAACACTTACTTTTTTCATTTGCGCAGAAATCCTTTATGATAAAGAGGAAAAGGAGGGCAAACAGGTGGGAATACATGCACAATACGTCATGAATCAGCTAGAAGAGGGAAAGTGGAAAGAGATCAAGCGCGAAATTCAACAAGAAATGAAGAAAAAACCTCAAGCATCTGATTTGTACTGTTACTTAGCCGTTTGTTTAGCAAAGCAAATTGAAGAATCAATTATCTTTGAAAAAATGGTATTGAACTTAGAAATGGACCGGGCTCTTCATCAGGCATTAACATTAAATCCATCTTCAAGCTTGGCGCACTTCGTTCGAGGAATAAAATATCGGGAAACTCCGCTTATGTTTGGAGGGAATTACGAAAAATCGCTGTTTTATTTGCAGAAGGCGCAAGATCTTGGTTTTGAAGGGATTATGCTGCCGCTCGAACTCGCCAAAACCTATATTCAATTAAAAGAAATGGAAAAAGCGAAAGAACAAATCGCCTATGCTCGGGAAATCAATCCTACGCACGCGGACATTAAAAAAGTCGAAAACATGCTCCAAACAGGACGATGAATCTAAAGTCCTGTTTTATTTTTGATTTTCAGAAAACGTATGCTGATTTTCATAAAGGATTGCTTTTTATATAACAATAAGAATATTTATAAAAAATTTAAGAAGTGCATGTAAGTCGAACGACTTCTTAACTGCTAGATTTTCTACATTATTAGAGCGTTCAGTCTACATAGTTCCAAAAATAGTAAGAAACTATCAGCCTATGGATAAATTGTTAGAAAATATAGATAATTGTAAATGAATAGAGAGAAAAGTTAAACATGCGATTAACTAAAAAAGCAAAGGTATGATTTACTTTGCTTTTTATTTATACGCATATGTAAAAAATATCATAATAAACCAATTTATTCTTCGTGAAATCCATCGTCTCAGGCGATGTGAAATAATGTATTTGAAGGAGTAGACCCAGATGAAGGTTATGAAGATGTTGGCTATTACGTTATTTAGTTTATGTTTAGTTGTCACACCAGCTGCTGCTGAAGTTCCGGGTGTCGACCATTCAATGAAACGGGGTGCTACACAAGGAATTGTAGCGGCATCTCACCCGCTGGCTGCTGAAGCGGGGAGGAAAGTGTTAGCTGAAGGCGGAAACGCTGTAGATGCGGCAGCGGCCATTCAACTATCTCTAAACGTTGTGGAACCGATGATGTCTGGTATCGGCGGCGGCGGTTTTATGATGATTTATGAAAAAAAGAAAGATAAAATTACGATGCTAGACAGCCGTGAAATGGCACCGGCTGATGTCACGCCTAAGCTGTTTTTAGATTCAAAAGGAAAAGTCATTCCTTTCAGTAAACGTCACATAACAGGAAAAGCAGTTGGAGTTCCTGGCACGTTAAAAGGAGTAGAAACAGCCCTTGAAGATTATGGAACCATGGACTTATCAGATGTTATTAAACCTGCTATTACTCAAGCGGAACAAGGAATTAAAGTGAATTGGTCGATGGCTCAGTATATCGATGAAAATGCGGACAAGCTTGAAAGATACCAAACGGCCGGTAATGTATTTGTACCGAATGGCAAGCCGTTAAAAGAAGGAGCTAAGCTTGTTCAGCCTGATCTTGCGAAAACATTAAAGCTTATTCAAAAAGAAGGGTCAGACGCTCTTTATAAAGGAGAAATTGGAAAAGCGCTTGTTAAAGAAGTTCAAAAACGCGATGGAAGCATGACCATGGATGATTTAAAAAATTATGTTGTAAAAGAACGCGAGCCGGTCAAAACAACTTACCGAGGCTACGATGTGGTTAGTGCGGCTCCTCCTAGCTCCGGCGGATTAACCGTGCAGCAAATTTTAAAGCTAATGGAAGGTTATGATGTAGAAAAAATGGGTTCCAATACGCCACAGTATTTGCAGCATTTAACGGAAGCGATGCACTTAGCTTTTGCGGACCGCGCGGCGTATATGGCAGATGAAGACTTTTACGAAGTGCCGAAAAAAGGCCTGTTAGATGAAGATTATATTAAAGAACGTCGTAAATTAATTAATCCAAATAAAGCAACGCCTAATGTTAAAGAAGGAGACCCTTGGAAATATGAAGGAAAAGAAAATCCAAATAAAGCAACGATAACGGAAGAAAATCCAATCGGCCAAACGACTCATTTCTCTGTTGTAGACAAATGGGGAAACATGGTTTCTTACACGACTACCATTGAACAAGTTTTTGGTTCAGGAATTATGGTTCCTGACTACGGATTTATGCTCAACAATGAAATGACGGATTTTGATGCCACTCCGGGAGGCGTGAACCAGGTTGAGCCTAAAAAACGTCCTCGAAGCAGCATGTCTCCAACGATGCTGTTAAAAGACGGAAAGCCGTTCATGGCAATTGGTTCACCGGGAGGCCCAACCATTATTGCGTCTGTAGCAGAAACGATTATGAATGTTATTGACCATAAGATGCCGATTCAAAAAGCGATTTTAACGCCTCGTATTTATTCAAGCGGCTATCCAACCGTAAGATGGGAACCTGGCTTTAGCCAAGATACACTCCTTGAAATGATGGCTAAAGGACATGCGTTTGAAGAAAAGCCAGAGCATATTGGAAATGTCCAAGCGGTTATCTATGACTATGAAACGGGGAAAATGTACGGAGGTGCTGATAATACGCGCCAAGGCACTGTATTAGGAGTAGACGCAATTAAATATGTATCCAAACAGCCGAAACCAATTAAAGAAGAGAAAAAAGGAGAGTTTACGGTCGAAGTCAACCGTGCCGTGTATCCATTTACTGATAAGCAAGTAAAACTGATTGATGGAAAGCCTTACGTTCAGTCCGACCGCCTGCTGCTAGGATTAGGCGTCATTGATTCGAGTGATTTAAAGCTGTATAAACCAAATCACCACTCCTATTTATCGGTTATCAAAGTAGCCAAATCACTTGGCTACAAAGTGAAATGGGATGAAGAAAAGAAAGTAGTCTCATTAGAAAAAAATCCTGGTGAAAACGATACCGGCGATGATGAAGACGGAGACGTTATTACAAATTAAATGGGATAAAAGTAGCTTAGTTGAAGGAAGATCCGAACGCGTTTGATTCTTGATAGAGAATCTAAAGCGTTCGGATTTTTTTATTGCGATGGTAAACGTAGGTTTCATTTATATATTGGCTCACTCCTTTTTAAGAAAGCAAATAAAATTGGCGATTTTAAACCAAACGACAAAAAAATTTGCGTAGTTTGCCAAAAAGTTGTAGAAATCGACAGTTTTTTTGGCATGCGTAAGAAAAACTGTGATAAAAAGACTGATAGAATGCTACAAACAAAGTTGGCATCATTTTTGCATAAGAAATAGATGAGGGGCTGTATCAATGAAAAAATACATAGTTAAATAAACGCCTATGTTTACTTCACACAGACTAACATGCAACGGAGGTATAGAAAATGAAAAAAGAAATTTCAATTATCGGTGTACCAATGGATTACGGGCAAACAAGAAGGGGCGTAGACATGGGGCCGAGCGCAATCCGCTATGCGGGCATGAATACACGCTTAGAAGCTCTTGGCTATACCGTACATGATGAAGGCGATATTAAAGTAGAGATTAAAGAACGGGCAGACGTGGATAAAAACACGAATTTGAAAAACTTAGCGGCTGTAGCCAGCGGAAATGAACAGCTTGCTGCAAGAGTTGAAGAAGTGAAAGAGCAAGACCGCTTTCCGTTAATATTAGGCGGAGATCACAGTATTGCAATTGGAACGCTTGCAGGAGTCGCGAAAGGTTCAGAAGATTTAGGCGTTATTTGGTATGATGCTCATGGTGATTTAAACACCGCTGAAACATCTCCATCGGGCAACATTCACGGCATGCCGTTAGCGGTGAGCCTGGGTATAGGACATCCTGTACTTTTAAATATTGGAGGGTATACACCAAAAATTAAACCTGAAAATCTAGTTATTATCGGTGCACGCTCGTTGGATGATGGTGAAAAAGAGTTAATTAAAGAAAAAGGAATTAAAGTGTATACCATGCATGAAATTGATCGTTTAGGTATGACGCAAGTGATGAAAGAAACGATTGATTATTTAAGCGGTACAGACGGTGTGCACCTGTCGCTGGACTTGGACGGCTTAGATCCAGATGATGCACCAGGCGTAGGTACACCTGTAAAAGGCGGCATCAGCTACCGAGAAAGTCATTTAGCAATGGAAATGTTAGCGGAAGCAGACATGGTCACATCCGCTGAATTTGTAGAAGTGAACCCCATTTTAGATCAGCATAACAAAACTGCAGAAGTAGCGGTTGCGTTAATGAGTTCATTGTTTGGCGATAAGCTTTTATAAGAAAAAGCTACTTACAGGTATCGTGTGGAGAAAATCTTTTATGATCCAAGAAACGGTCATACAGGACTAAGCGGCTGCCATCCTCGCTACGGGGGTGGCGCCATTTGAAAATCATCCGGCATCAATTGACTTCAGTCAGGAAGAGCTGCGTAATAAGCGGCTATAAAAACAAAATAAACCTAAAAAAATGAAAGCGATTTCATTTTTGTGCAGCAAAGGGAGGAAATGGGATGAATATTCCACAGGGACAGCCAGGAGAATTAAAAAGAACGATGAAAACAAGGCATCTTTTTATGATATCACTAGGGGGATGTATTGGTACCGGTTTTTTCCTTGGGTCAGGTTATACCATCAATGAAGCAGGTCCGATGGGAGCAATGATTTCCTACTTAGTAGGAGGGATCATTATGTATCTAACGATGCTGTGTCTTGGAGAATTATCCGTTGCTATGCCAGTTGCAGGATCGTTTCAAACGTACTCCACTAAATTTATCGGCCCTGCAACCGGTTTTGCGATTGGATGGCTGTACTGGCTAGGATGGGCAGTAACGGTTGCACTTGAGTTTTTAGCTGCCGGACAGTTAATGCAAAGATGGTTCCCAGGCTCGCCTGTTTGGTTATGGTGCGCCATTTTTGGAGCGTTAATTTTTTCACTAAATGCACTTTCAGCTAAAGCATTTGGTGAAACAGAATTTTGGTTTTCAAGCGTTAAAATTTTCGCCATCATTATGTTCATTGTGGTAGGTGGAGCGGCAATGTTTGGACTTATTGATATGAAAAGCGGACAGGAAGCACCGCTTCTATCAAACTTCTTTGCCGAAGGGCTGTTTCCAAACGGTGTAACGGCTTTACTGATTACAATGATTACGGTGAACTTTTCGTTTCAAGGAACAGAATTGATTGGAATTGCGGCGGGAGAAAGTGAAAATCCGGAAAAAACAATTCCAAAAGCGATCAAGCAAACGGTTTGGCGTACGCTTTTCTTTTTCGTCTTATCCGTGTTTGTCTTAGCAAGTATGATTCCTCGTGAAAAAGCAGGCGTTGTAGAAAGCCCGTTTGTTGTTGTGTTAGACAGTGTAGGTGTACCTTATGCGGCGGATATTATGAACTTTATCATTTTAACAGCTCTTCTTTCAGTCGCAAACTCTGGGTTTTACGCGGCTACACGTATGCTTTATTCTCTTTCAAGAGAAGGAATGGCAAGTCCTGCGCTTGGAAAAGTCAACAAAAGAGGTGTACCGTTTAATGCACTATTAATTACGCTTGTGATTTCATGTTTTTCGCTGCTTTCAAGCGTAGTGGCAGCTAAAACCGTTTTCGTATGGCTGATTTCACTCGCTGGACTTGGCGCTCAAATTGGCTGGATTGCGATTACAGCTTCACTGCTTGCGTTCCGTCGTGCTTACGTGGCTAAAGGTGGAAAAGTAGAAGATCTGAAATTCAGAACACCTCTTTATCCGGTTCTGCCTATCGTAGCGCTTATTACGAACTGTATTGTTATGATCAGTCTTGCGTTTGATCCTGAGCAGCGAATGGCTCTATACTGCGGAGGTATCTTCTTTATAGGCTGCTATGTTTATTATTATTTGAAAATTCGAAAACAAAATCAGTCAAAACAGGAGCAAGAAGTTCAGCTTGCGGAAAATAAACGAATGATTATTTAACATAAAAACCCGGAAAATCATGATTTTCCGGGTTTTTTATGTACTTGTCTTTAGCTATCTGGTGTTGTATCTTCATTTTTACGGCGACGAAGTCTCCATAGCGTGATAAGGGCAAGCAGTGTAAGAACGATACCGCTGCCGAGCAGGATATGACTCACTGTTTTATCCTGCTTTTTTTGGCCTTGTTCAAAATATTTCTTGTACATCGCCACCGCAGCTTTATTTTGCTTGTATTTTTTCGGAACGCTCATTTCTTTTCCTAGTTTCCAGCCGTCTTTATAAGCTTTTTGCTGTAAAGATTTCACATCTTTATTCGAATAAAAACCTGCTTTGTACCATTTTTCTAGTTGAGGCTTGTCCTGAAGACTTTTAGGCGCTCTATAGGTCTGATAAGTGAAAGCTGAGTCGTATCCATCTGCTTTTACGTTTTTTTGTTTTTGTTTCTGTCCTTTTTCATATCCTTGTTCAAAGGCTGTTTGCAATTCGCCCTCTGCTTCTGCAGGTACTTCGAGAGGAAGGTCGTGAAAGCCTTGTACGTAGCCTTGCTTTTCAAACTGCTTTTTTTGCTGATTCAGTACTTCGGCTTGAGCGGTTTCAAAGCCTTCTGTAAAAGCCTGACGTGTGACATCCTCATCATCATACATGCTGGGAACACTCATCGAATCATTTTCAAGACCTTGTTCATAGCCTTCTTTTTTTGCTTTAACAGATAGGTCCATTAAAGAAATAGCTTTTTTGTAGCCTTGAACATAACCTTTATTCCAGTCGGATGACTTAGAAGGGAAGGGGGCGATTTCCGATCGAATAGTAGCATGTTTGTAATCAAGGACGCCTTGCTGATAGCCTTCCTCTTCGCCGGCAGCCATTTCATTTTCTTGTTCAGTCTTGAGTTCTTCCTCTTTTTGCTGCTGTCCTTTTTTATATCCTACCGTATACCCCATCATAAACCACGTGAATTCTTCAGAAGATTTGTCCAGTCCTGTTGTTTGATCGAACTGCTCGAATTTTTTCTGTGCGTATCCATCTTCTTCTCCGAGCGAATAGCCTTCTTGATAGAGAGAGTCAAAAATAGCTTTTACATCTTCAGTTGTATCCACGTCCGTTGACTGGTCCAAAACATCGGAAGAGGAATCCGGGGAATCAGGAGTAGCATAAGAAGAGATGGGGTCACTTGCAAGAATAAGTAAGCAAGCTGTACTAATAACGGCTAATTTTTTTTTCATCATTTCTTCACCTTTTAGTTCAAAGTTAATATTTATTTTGTAGTTTAAGCGTACAGCTTTCCATGAAGAAAGGCGTGTAAAAGTTTCTCCAATTATGAAAATTATAACATTTAAATGGAAAGGAGAATAGGTGGTAAAAAGGAGAAATATGTGTTTTTTACGGAGTTTTATTTTTGCTGCTGTTTTGCTTTTTTTACTTTAAACGAGCGGTAAAATACTTCAACTACAAAACAGAACAAAAGGAAAAAAAGGACAAATAATTCAGCAAACTCCATAACACGAAACGGACTGTAGGCATTTTGCAAGGCCATGGAAAAACTAAATCCTTGCATCATATCAACGCCGATAGAAAATCCCATTAAGCATCCTAACAGCAAAGCTGATATCCAAACGATTTTCATATGTCTCACTCTCCGTTTTTATTTTTTTCTTAAAAACATTCTACTGATAGTTTTTGTTATTTTTTTGGTCTTACGCTTTGATTGTTCTATTAAAAATTGCATACAAAGCATTTATTTGGAAAAAGCTAAAAAAAAGAAAAGAAAGGTGTTTTTAATCGTGCCTTCTTTATTTAAAAATAAAAAAAGCAAAGACAATAAAAAGGAAACAGAAGGTTCGCTACCAGAGGAACAAGAACTGCTGATGCAGTCGCTTGAAGGTAATATAGCTAACATAAAAAAGCGAACGGGGAACAGCTCGGATATGGTGATTCGCTATATAAAAATTGGGGAAAGGGCAGCCATTCAAGCCGCTGTTATCTATATAGACGGAATTGTAGACAATCAGTCTATCCAAGAGCTTTTAGTAGACACCATGATGAAAGATGACGTGTTTTCTGAACCAATAACACCTCAAAATGCTTTTACGTTATTAAAAGAAGATGTAGTAGGAATTGGAGACATTGCGATTTTACATACGTGGAGTGAAGTGTTTCCCGCCTTGATGTCAGGAGACACGCTTATCTTGATAGATGGAAACAACCATGCGATGAGTGCAGGTACGAAAGGCGGGGAGTGGCGTTCAATTCAAGAACCGACTACACAGCTTGTCGTTCGGGGTTCTAAGGAAGGGTTCACGGAATCGATTGCTAAAAACATGCCCATGGTCAGGCGAATTATCAAATCGCCTGACTTATGGGTAGAAACGATGAAGATTGGGAAAGTAACGCAGACAGACGTTTCAATGATGTACATTAATGGGATTGCCAATGACAAAATCGTAAAAGAAGTAAAGCAGCGTCTTAACCAAATTAATATCGATAGCATTTTAGAATCAGGCTATGTAGAGCAGCTTATTGAAGACCAAACGTACACTACTTTTCCTACAATGTATCACACGGAGCGTCCCGATATCGTTGCAGGAAATCTCTTAGAAGGGCGTATTGCGATTTTTGTAGACGGAACGCCATTCGTGCTGATTGCACCTGCTGTCTTCATTCAGTTTTTTCAGTCTCCTGAAGATTATTATTCGCGCTTTGATATTGCCACGTCGATTCGTTTTTTACGCATTCTTATTTTTTTTATTTCACTGATTGCACCGGCTACGTATGTAGCGATCACAACTTTTCATCAAGAAATGGTTCCGACGAAGCTGCTCATCGCCATTGCTGCACAGCGGGAAGATGTTCCGTTTCCTTCCTTGGTTGAAGCGCTCATTATGGAAGTCACATTTGAAATTTTGCGAGAAGCTGGTATTCGACTTCCAAGGGCGATCGGTTCTGCAGTTTCAATTGTAGGAGCGCTCGTGATTGGGCAAGCATCGGTTCAAGCGGGGATTGTATCTCCAGCGATGGTTATTGTTGTAGCGATGACGGCGATTGCAAGCTTTGCGACGCCTTCATTTGCCATTGCGATTTCTGCTCGGCTCATTCGCTTTGTTTTTATGATTGCAGCGGCTACTTTCGGGTTTTATGGCATTATCCTGTGCTTTTTAATGATGATTGTTCATCTCTGCAGTCTTCGTTCATTTGGCGTTCCATATATGACGCCTCTTGCTCCGTTTATTCCGAGCAACTCAGGTGATACGATTGTTCGCATGCCGTGGTGGATGCTCAGACACAGACCAAGGCTCATTAGCAGTGGAAATATGACGCGAGAAGGAGAAGACCAGCGCCCAATGCCTCCTAAAAGCCGGGGAATGGCAAACACTACGGTGAAAGAAGGCGATCAAAGTGATGCGTAAAGGGCTTTTATGTACAGTTATGGCATTTTCGATTTGCATCCTTTCAAGCTGCTGGAGCAGTAAGGAATTAACCGATTTAGCGATTGTCGCAGCGATGGGAATTGATAAAACAAAAGATGGTCAGTATCAAATCACGCTGCAAATTATTAATCCAGGTAACGTAGCCGGCGGTCTTCAAGGCGGCGGGGGTGGTACCCAAAGTCCGTCTGTTTCCGTATACGGAGCAAAAGGCGCAAACCTAGTGGAAGCAAGTAGAAGAGCATCGAGCACGGTATCAAGAAGACTGTACTACGCTCATACAAACTTAATTGTTATCGGAGAAAGCCTAGCGAGAACGGAGGGCATTGATGTCATTATTGATGGCATTGACCGAGATCCGGAATTTCGAATTACATCTGATATGGTCATTGCAAACGGCGTAAAAGCTTCCAGTTTTGTAAAATCTCTTACGCCAATTGATAAAATTCCAGCTAATAAAGTCCTTAAAACGCTGGAGCTCACCGAACAAAAGTGGGGAGAACATATGAAAGTATCGGCTCAAGAAGTTATGAAAAACCTTGAATCCCCGGGAAGTCAAGCGCTGATGTCAGGGTTTGGAATAAGAGGTAGCGCTCAAAAAGCCCAAACGCTGCAAAATCTTCAGCAAACTGCTCCTGAATCGACTCTTCGTGCAGAAGGACTCGGCATGTTTAAAGATGGGAAGTTGATTACATTTTTATATGGAAAAAAAGCGCGAGGCGTGATGTGGCTGCGGGATAAAGTGCAGGGAACAGATGTGAATATTTCATGGAAAGATAAAAAGAAAGCCATTGCTTATCAAGTCGTCCGTCAGCGAACAAACGTGAGTGCAAATATGGTAAACGGCAAACCAAAGATGATTGTACGAACTAGAGTAGAAGGAGATATTGGTGAAATGGAAGTACCTATAGATATTAAAAATCCATTTGTGATTCTTGATATTGAAAAAAAAATAGAAGCAGCCATTGAAAACGAAATAAAAGAAGCGTTTGCTTTTGCTCAAAAAAAACAGACGGACGTTGTGGGATTTGGAGAAGTCGTGCACGAAAATTATCCGAGGCAGTGGAAAAGGCTTCAGCATGAGTGGAGCGATGTGTATTTTCCTGAAGTGGAGATGGATGTGAAAGTAGAAGCGTATGTAAGACGAGCAGGTTTGCGAAACAAGTCGTTTATGTCTGATGCGGTAAAACAACGCCAGTAAACAGGAGGGAGCAATGAGTGGAAAAAGTGAAAATTAGCTCTGTGCAGTTTTTTATTTTAATTGTCCTTTTTGAACATGGAAGCGCATTGCTCATTCCGCTTGCAATGGATGCAAAACAAGACGCTTGGCTTGCTATTTTACTCGGTATGTTTGGGAGCTTATTGCTTTACCTCATTTACTACCGGCTGTATAGGTACTATCCTAACATGCTGCCGACAGAATACATGCAAAAGCTGCTAGGGAAAGTCTTGGGATCTGCACTTGCTTTTTTATATTTGCTTCATTTTTCATATGCTGCCGCTCGCGTACTTCGTGATTTTGGAGAAATGCTGCTGACATTTGGCTACCCCGACAGCCCTTTGTTTGTCGTGAACGCGATGCTGATGCTGTTGATTATTTATACTGTGCACAAAGGACTTGAAGTAGTGGCTCGGGCAGGAGAGCTCATGTTTATTTTGATGTATATCTTGGCTGTAGCAGGATTTGTGCTTATTTTTGTTTCAGGATTAATTGATTTTACTTCTTTAAAACCGATACTTGGAGATGGGATTTGGCCGGTTTTAAAAACAGTCGCCACTCAGACTCTGTATATTCCGTATGGAGAAGCTGTTGTGTTTACGATGATTTTTCCATATGTAAAAGATCCTAAAAAAGTAAAGCTTGTAGGCCTTTGCGGCATTGTACTAAGCGGCATTAACTTAGCAATCACCATGGCGATTAACGTGAGTGTATTAGGGATAGGGTTGACTAACAGGTCGGTCTTTCCGCTTTTAAGTACGGTAGAGAGCATTAGAGTAGCTGATTTTTTAGAGCGGCTAGACGTGTTTTTTATGATTGCGTTAGTCATTGGAGGATTTGTTAAAATCAGCGTCTTTTTTTACGCGGTAATTGTGGGGCTTTCCACGCTGTTTAAGGTAAAACGACCTTCTGCGCTGACATATCCTGTTGGCACGGTGATTTTATTTTTTTCTTTGACGATTGCAAGTAATTTTCAAGAGCATTTAAAAGAAGGCTTAACGATTATGCCGGTGCTACTTTTTATCCCTTTTCACGTAGTGATTCCGCTTACGCTGCTCTGTATAGCCTTTATTAAACATCGCATAAAAAAAACAAAAGCGCTGCAGCCATCCTAATGGCTGCAGCGCATTCGTCTGCGATCCTCTACTGCAAGTGCAGCTGTTCCCGCTCTTTTTTTATTTGTTCTAGCTGTGAAATCGTAACAAGCTGATATCCTTGTGCGTGAAGCTGCTTCATAATTTCAACTGCTGCTTCGGCACTTGTTTGGTAAATATCATGCATTAAAATAACTTTTCCGTCTCCGACTTGGCTCATAACTGCTTGAACGGAGTGAGGAACGTTTCGATATTTCCAGTCTTCAGGATCGATATCCCATAGAGTCACGCCAACATTTCCGACATAACGTCTTACATTTGCATTCACAGCTCCATAAGGAGGACGTACATGCATTGGTTCATAGCCGCTCACTTGTTTAATAAGCGCTTGGGTATCGCCTATTTGGTGTTTGACCTGCGCTTCATTTAAACGTGTGAGCTGAGGGTGGTCCCAAGAGTGATTTCCGACTTCGTTGCCTTCCTTCACCATACGTTGGATTGTTTCAGGATAATATTGAACGCGGCTTCCTAACACAAAAAAGGTAGCGTGTCCGTTCACTTCTTTTAATCCATCTAAAATCACATTGGTAGATGCAGGGTTAGGTCCATCATCAAAGGTCATCGCAACGACTTTTTTAGTTGGATCAATAGGCGCTCCTTGCTGCGGTATTTCGTTAACGATATGTTTTGGAGGCGTTTCTTTGACTTTATTTTTATTTGCTGCTTCGTCTTTGTAAGCATCACTCAGCATGTCTTTAAATAAATCTTTTTGGATAGCGATTGTTTTGGTTTTCGTTTGTTCAGCACCTAGCTGATAAGGCTTAAAGTAGATCACAATACTGTTTTCAAGCAGCGCAAACTGACTGAAATTTTGATTGGCTGCCTGAGTTCCTTTTTGAAGGCCCGGGTCAAAATCAGCTTTTTTCATTTGTTTTTTTAATTCAGCATATGAAATAGCCGAAAGGCGATCTAAATAGTTTGCATTTTCGTTAAATAAATCTTTTAACGTCATTTGTTTTTGAGCAGGCAGGTCAAATGTAAAGGTTTTGAGAGAAGACGTTCCTTTCTCTCCATTTATAGATTCATATTCATCAAAGACAACGCTTAGCGTTTGCTTGCTGTAATGGACGATTTTATATGTAATCGTTAATTCAGATTTTTTCTTTTTTGACTGCTTCTTCAGATTTTTTTCATAGTGTGCCACTTGATCTGTTACGTAAGCTTGAATGGATTGATCAATTTCTTTTTTACCAAAGGAAGGGTAGCTAATGGCATAGCCTCCGTCGGTAAGGTCCTTAACTAGCGTTTGAATTTCAACGTCTGGATAGGTTTGATCTGTTTGAATACTTGCCGTTTTTTTCTCTGTACTGTTTGCTTTGACGATATACCCTGCTGTACCAAGAAACAAAATACAGCATCCGAGCAGTGTCAAAATACGTTTGTAGCCCATGGTTTTCATGTAGTAATATTCCCCTTTTTGTATATATCTACCTAATAGACGCATGAGACCATCATTTAGTTTTACTTTTTTTAAAAAAAACCAAACTATTTTTCTACTCATTCCGTCTACCTTATAGATGTACTTCAGCAAGAGAAAATAGAAGGGGTATGAAAGACAATGAAAAAACACGATGCACATCAGATGCTCGTAGCATGCATAACCGAGCATAAAGCAGATTTTTACCGGCTTGCCTTTAGCTATGTAAAAAATCAAGAAGATGCGCTTGATATTGTGCAAGAATCGATTAAAAAAGCACTCATTTCAATAGACAGTATCAAAGATATTCAATCGATTAAAAGCTGGCTTTATAAAATTGTTGTACGAACGGCAATCGATTTCCTACGTAAGCATAAACGTTTAACGCTTATGGTCGATGAAGAGCTTGAGTATCTGAGCAGCGGACGTGAAGATCAGTATGAAGATATTGATTTAAAGCAAGCAATGGATCAGCTGCCGGTTAAATATAAGACCATTATTATTCTGCGGTTTTTCGAAGATTTAAAAATGGACGAAATTGCGGAAATCATTGAGGAAAATGTAAATACGGTAAAGACAAGGCTATACAGAGCGTTGAACCTGTTGCGGATTACGATGACGGAGGAGGACTTAGAACAATGAATGAAAAAATAGAAAAGTTAAAGAAGCAGTATCATGACATTCCTATTCCAGACGAATTAGATGGTGTTGTTGCACAGGCACTTTCTTCACACCCTCGTAAAAAGAAATTCTATATTTGGCCGAGCTCGATTGCGGCAGCAGCGATGATTTTTATCACAACGGTGAATGTAAGTCCAGATGCGGCAAATGCAATGGCAAAAATTCCTGTACTGGGAAAAGTAGTAGAAGTAATTACATTTGAGGAACTGAAACAAGAAGAAAAGCATTCTCGTATTGACGTGAAAACACCATTGATTTCAGGCTTGGAAAACAAAGGTCTTCAAACAAGCTTAAATGAAAAGTATATAAAAGAAAATGAACAGCTGTATGAACAGTTTAAAAAAGAGATGAAAACATTACGAAAAGAAGAGAAAGGAAACGTGGCTGTCAGCAGCGGCTATGATATTATGACGGATACCGATGATTTGCTTGTAGTTCATCGATATGTGGAAGAATCGAGAGCTTCAACGTCGAGCGTTAATCAGTACGACACGATTGATAAAAAACACGAAGTGCTCGTTACGCTTCCAAGTTTGTTCAAAGATAAAAGCTATATAAAGGTCATTAGTGAAAATATTAAACAGCAAATGAAAGATCAAATGAAGCATGAAGAAGGCAAAATCTACTGGCTGACTGAAGAAGATATGGATCCTTTTAAAGAGATTGCTGAAAATCAAAGCTTCTACATTACAAAAGATCACAAGCTTAGAATTGTATTTGATAAATACAAAGTCGCTCCAGGATATATGGGAAACATTGAGTTTGAAATTCCGACAGACGTTATTTCAAACCTTCTAGTTGGTAAACGGTATATTCATTAAAAACCAGGCGTGAACACTGAACGTTCACATCTGGTTTTTTTACATAAAGAAACGTTTAAATTTATTTTTATGCAAAATAAGTTGAAATATATAAGCAATCATGTATAATATTCTGTATATATTTTCATTCTTTTTATTTATAAAGACTTAGGGACAAATGATGTGAACGGTTGCATTTCTAGAGAGGAAGTGAAGAGGTGAAACGCACGTTAAATCAAGATACGATTAAAGATGCCATGCTGTTTAATCAGCTTGTGATGCAAGTAAGCAAAGCTCTTTGGAAGTCTACTGAAAAGGATTGGGAACAGTGGGTTAAGCCGTACGATCTGAGCATTAATGAGCATCACATTTTAGGGATTGCTTATCAGCTGGAAATTGCGTCGATGACCGACATTTCAAAGCTAGGCGTCATGCATTTATCCACAGCTTTTAACTTTGCAAAAAAATTGCACCTGCGGGGCTATCTTACCCTTTCTAAAAATGAGAAAGATAAGCGGAATACATACGTGCAGCTCACAGAAGAAGGAAAAAAGATGTTTTTAAAAACGATCGAGGATTATAACCCTCTTGAAAATCCTTTGTTTCAAGGAGCGATGCCGCTGCGAGATGTTTACGGAGAGCTGCCTGACTTTGTTGAGCTGACGGCTCTGATTCGAAGCATATACGGAGATGATTTTGTCCAGTTCATCGAACGTTCTTCTCAAGAGCCCGCTAGCTTGAAAAAATAAAAAAGCCTTCTTGTGCAAGCTGAGAAGGCTTTTTTGCATATCAACTTTTTTCAGTTAACCGTTCAAGTTCTTCTGAGGAATGGGCCATCTTCTCAATCCGCAGAGATAGCTGCTTCATTGCGTCAGCGATTTTATCAAGCTCTTTTTTTGTTAGAACGGTTTGCTGTTTGTTCTCGGTTGTTATGCTAAGGACGTTCGTGAAAAAAGAAGTAATGTTGTTCATATTGTCAGCCGTATCTTTTGTTAATGTAGCGACTTCTCCACCTAACGCCGAAACGCTTTCGATTTGTTTTTGAATGTCTCCGATAAAAGTAGAAATATTAGAAATCGATTTCTTCGTTTCTTCTGCAAGCTTCCGTACTTCCTGTGCTACCACTGCAAATCCTTTTCCATGCTCACCTGCTCGAGCAGACTCAATTGAAGCGTTTAATGCCAATAAATTCGTTTGCTCCGCAATAGAAGTAACAATCGAAACGATTTGATGAATTTGCTGTGATGTATGTTCGAGCGTTTTCATTTTGTTTTGAATGAGCGACGTATTTTTTTGTATGCTTTCCAGCATGTTTTGTTCTTCTTTTAATTTTGCTTGACTCGTAACGGATTCTTTCTCAATGACTTCTGCCAATTGGGAGCTTTTGTTTGCATAAGAAACGACGTCAGAAGACTGATTGTGCATTTGATTCATAAATTTCTTCGTTTCTTCAGATAACGAAGAAAGGATAGATGATGTACGAGAGATTTCTAGCTGAATTTTCTCTTTTTGAGTCTGAAGTCCAGCGCGCTGCTCGTCATATTCAAGCTCATAGGCTTTTAACACAATTTGCTGTTCTAGACTAATAAGCTTTGTCATACTTGCAATAAAAGCAAGACAATCTTCTTTCGATTCCATCGTACGTTCACATACTGAAAGAAGCGACGTAAATAAATTTTGAAATGCGCACAAATACCAGTTTGGCTCAAGTCCAATTTTAACGTGCATCTTGGAAATTTTTTGACGTTTTACCACAAAAGCGTCGTCTATTTGTCCATCAAACATTTCTAAGATGTGCTGTTTTAACGTTTGTTTTAATGCATGGACGCTGCTGTGCTTTTCGATAATCGCAACCAAATGAGCCTGTTCGCCAATAGCTTTATAAAAATCATTCACGATTTCTTCGATGGCGTTCAGCGCGTGAACTTGAAATCTGGCAATGCGTTCGAGATCCTCTGCCGTTAAGGAAATCATGTTAATCTGCTTTTTTATCATCGGGTCCGATACATGAAGCTTTACAGTGATGGATTCGACAGCCGCGGCTTCGGGGTGCACGTTGTTTCGTTTAAACCAATTCATGTTTATCACCTTTATTTGCTAGAATAGTTGTTTTTCTCTTCTTCTTATATTTCGGCGTTTTACGTCTAAGAGTTGAGGCTGTTTAAAAAGATTGTTATCAAATTGTTATCTTCTATTAATTGAATTGTTATCCGCAGATGTTATGGTTGTACGGTGCTTAAAACATGATTCGGGGAGGAAACGAAATGAAAAAAATGCTATCGGCGCTTCTTGTAGGAGGAGCTTTATTTGCAAGTCCGGCAATGGGACATGCTGCGTTTGGCGACACGGTTTTAAAACAAGGGATGACAAATGATGATGTTGAACAAGTTAAAACGGTGTTAAAAGATAAAGGATTTTTAAAAGGCGAAGTATCGCGTTATTTTAATTATGAAACAAAAAAAGCGGTTATGGCTTTTCAAGAGAAACATAACCTAGAAGCAGATGGAATTGTTGGAGAGAATACATACAATGCATTAGGTAAAGGCGGCGTTGTAGAAGGCGAATCAGAAGTGAATACGGATAAAGTAATCAGCAAAGCAAAATCCTTAATGGGCACCCCGTACAAATGGGGCGGCACTACACCTTCGGGATTTGACTGCAGCGGATATCTTCAGTATGTATATAAAGAAAGCGTAGGCGTTGATATTCCAAGAACGGTTGAAGATATCTATAAAGCAGGTGAAAATGTAAGTGAACCGCAGGTAGGAGATCTTGTTTTCTTTGAAACGTACAAAGAAGGTCCTTCTCATGCAGGCATTTATCTTGGAGACGGGCAGTTTATTAACGCATCGTCTTCTAAAGGCGTTACAATTAGCGATAAAAATTCAAGCTATTGGAAAGAGCGCTATATAGGAGCAAAGCGTATTGCAGTCAACTGATTCTTCATTTAATAGATAAGAAAAGACAAAGCTTAGGAGCTTTGTCTTTTTTTGTTTGGGTTTCAGTAGGTAGGAGGAAGTAGGAAATAATCCTATGCAAAACGGGCTGGTCATGTGCGTATTTGTATAAAAACGTGATAAAAGTTCTGTCACCTTTCTGATAAAGCTTGTATATATTGGTAAAGTAATCTCTTAAGTTACGTCAATGGTTATAGGTAATTTGAAGGGATAGCAGCATAAAAAGGAGGAACAAAATTTATGTTTTTTTGTTGTTACCGTCGCTATGTAGAAAAGATAAAACACCTGTTGTTTTCAAATCGATTTGCTGAATTTATTCAGGAAAACACAAAAAAAGCAGTAGAAGACGTTGTTTATTCCGACACGTTTAAAGAATATGTGATCAGTATTATTAAAGAAGCTCAAGAATCACCTTTTAAAGAAATTGCCAAGCAGTATATCGGACAAGAAGTTGTAATTGAAACAACGGCTGGTCCGCTTGAGGGCGTCGTGACGTTTGTTGGGGATAACTATTTAGAATTGATAGAGTCTTCCACATCAACGG
Source organism: Priestia sp. FSL R5-0597 (assembly GCF_038006305.1). Lineage (NCBI taxonomy): Bacteria > Bacillati > Bacillota > Bacilli > Caryophanales > Bacillaceae > Priestia > Priestia sp. FSL R5-0597. Next base: position 3,645,936 of record NZ_JBBOUZ010000001.1, on the reverse strand, counting down.
TATTACTGCCATTTACAAGCATCGTCACCATTCAAAGTGCTTAAACGAAAGGAGAGAAAAGTATGTTTCAAGATGCATTAAGAGAAAATGTGGGTTCATTTGTGCAAATCATCACAGCTATTGACGTTATTAATGGAACACTGCTTGCTGTTACGGACGCAGCTGCTGTTGTACGTACATCAAGCTCATATGGTGAGCCAACGGATGTAACCATTCCACTAGTATCCATTACGTATGTTCGAATTTTTAGCGGAGTTGAGTGAGTTTGAAAGTATCAGTGATTATTCCAGCCTGTAACGAGGCCGATTCTTTGTTACCTGTCATTAAAGAAGTTCAAAAAATGAAGCCGTTTGAGATTATTGTCGTAGTAAATGGATCCAGTGATACAACAAAGGAAATAGCTGAGGATGCAGGATGCCGCGTTGTTTATTATGAAGAAGCTCTTGGTATTAATATTGGAAGAGCCATTGGGGCTAAAAAAGCAAAAGGAGATATTTTGCTTTTTTTGGACGGAGATATAGCGGTTCCTCATGAGGAGCTGATGAAATATACGCAAGCTATAGAAACCGGTCATGATATCGCTTTAAATAATCTTACATGGATTATGAAACGAAAGGTGCGTCCTCATCCTGTTTCTGTTGCCAAATATATGCTGAACTTGTGCTTACAGCGTGAAGATTTATCTGTTCAAGCCTTAACAGCCATTCCTCATGCCATCAAAAAAACATCAGCAGCTAAAATCGGATATGAGAATTTAGCTCATCCGCCCCTCGCTCATACGATTGCTCTTTTAAAAGGAATGTCAATTGTTGCACCGTGTTCTTCAGACGTTATTTATACAAACAAGATTCGAAACACTCATAAAACCATTCCTACCAATTCCCCTTTTCCTATTTCCACTAACTATATCATTGGAGATCACATTAAAGCGTTAGCTCATCTTATTGAAGAAAAAGGAATAAGAGGCGGACTAACAGACGGCGATCGAAACCGGGAAGTTGTTTCGGCTTATACACCGAATGTGAAACGGAAAACAGGCGTTAAGTACAGCGCCGTTATTCCAGTAGGTGAAGAAAAAGAAACGATTGCAAGCGTGATCCAAGAAGTGAAAAAAGCAGGAGTGGAAGAAATCATCGTGGTTGCCAACGGAGCCGATGAAGTGACGGTTAAACGAGCAATTGAAGCGGGTGCTACTGTTCTTCATTACAAACAGCGGCTTGGGCATAACGTCCCTCGAGCAATTGGTGCGATGTACAGCAGCGGTGAGATTTGCTTGTTCATAGATGGAGACATTGTGATTTCCGCGGAAGATTTACGACGGTATTTAGAAGCAGCTGACCAAGGCATTGATGTAGCGCTTAATAATTTAGAGTGTTTGCTGGATGAAGTGCGTCCTATTCACTCTGTAAGTGCGGCGAAATATTTTCTTAATATCATTTGTAAACGTCCTGATTTGACAATCAATACAACGACGGCGATTCCGCATGCAATTAAACGGGATGTAATGGAGAAGGTTGGCTACGAATCTCTTATTATTCCGCCTTTATTTCAATTAAAAAGTATTATGTACGGCTTTATGGTTCAGCCCGTTCATTTTGTTGATGTGGCGCGAACGAACCGGATTCGAAAGGAGCACATGAAAGTCAAAGGTTTGGCGGCATCAACGCAGCGTATTCTAGGAGATTATGTTGAGGCCCTTGCATACTATATTAGTCAAACAAGTGAAAGAGGCGAGTTTCTTCCGGACATACGAAGACATGATATCTTGTTTGAGGTGTTGAAGAATGAATAAAAAAGTTGCTGTTATTGGTCTAGGGTATGTGGGATTGCCGCTTGCTCTTTTATTTGCAAAGAAAAACTATAGCGTCGTTGGTCTTGATATTGACGCACGAAAAATTGACGCGCTAAAACAAGGGAAAAGCTATATTCCAGATGTACGTAATGATGTGATTCAAACCCAGAAAAATTTTCAAGCATATGAATTAAAAAAAGGTATTTCCGCATTTCAAGCATGCGATTATGTAGTTGTGACCGTGCCAACTCCTATTACAGAAAATCATAACCCCGATCTAGGACCAGTCATTAGCGCATCTAAATTTTTGAAAGAACATATGGTAAAAGGGCAAACCGTTATTTATGAAAGCTCTACTTACCCAGGCACGCTTGAAGAAGTCGTTTTGCCTATTTTGAAAGATTCCAACTTACAGGCAGGTAAAGATTTTTATCTAGCTTATTCTCCAGAACGAGTTGATCCGGCAAACAAATCATACGATATTGAGCATATTCCAAAAGTGATTAGCGGCTACAGCAAAGACTGCCTTTATCACGTGCAGACGTTTTATGAAAGTATTTTTCAGCAGGTGGTGCCTGTTTCTTCTCCAAAAGTAGCGGAAATGTGCAAGCTGTTTGAAAACATTCAGCGCCTTGTTAATATTTCGTTGGTGAATGAAACAAATGAATTGTGCGAGGAATTAGGGATTGATTTTCATGAGGTATTACAGGCGGCATCTACTAAGCCGTTTGGGTTCACACCGTATTATCCAGGACCCGGAATTGGAGGGCACTGCATACCCGTTGATCCGCTTTATTTTTTATGGAAACTAAAGCAAAATGGGTTAACGAGCGAACTTATTGAAGCTGCTCATCATATTAATGAAGAAATGCCAAATAAAGTAATTAGACGTGTTGAAAAGCAGCTCGCAGCAAATGAGAAACGCGTGTTTGTTGTAGGCATCGCGTATAAAAAAGACGTAAATGATATGCGTGAATCGCCGGCGCTGACGGTATGTGAAGGTCTTTTAGCCAAAGGATATGAGCTGACGTATCATGACCCTTACATTGACTCCGCTATATTAAATAAGCAAACGTATTTCTCTGTCCCGCTGACAAAAGAAGAAGTTAAAAAAAGCGATGTTGTACTTGTGTTAACCGATCACAGTCAAATCGATTGGTCGATTGTAAAATACGCAAAAAAAGTTGTCGATACAAGAGGTATTTTAAACAAATGAAGCCGCTGAATTGTTCAGTGGTTCTTTTTTTAGGGGTGATATCAATGAAAACTCTTTCTGTCGTGCTGCCCGTTTACAATGAAGAAGAAACGCTAAAAAGCGTGCTTAAACAAATTAAAAAAGTGAACGTGCTTGAGATTATCATAGTTGCAAACGGCTGTACCGATGCTTCAGTTAAAATAGCGAAAGAAGAAGGGTGCACGGTAAAAGTAATAGAAAAGCGTATGTCTCCACATGAAGCGAGAATGGAAGGGGCAAAGGCTGCTAAAGGAGATGCCGTCTTATTTGTAGACGGAGACATTATCCTTTCGTCTTCTGAGATTGAGCGTTTTGTGCAGGCGCTGTTATTTGGGCATAGCGATGTGGTGCTAAACAAGTGGGAAAAAACAAAGATGAATACTTTTAACCGCAGCGAGCTTACGTGGAGTACGGTTTTGCATCATGCACTTGGAAAGCCTCATCGTGCCAACGCTTGTTTAAAAGCGCCTTACGGTGTGCTAGTAAGCGTATTAAAGAACCACTGGGAGTTGCCGCCTCTTTCTTTATTTGTGACGTTCTTAACACAGTATCGTGTAAGCTCGCATATTACGATTGAAACGCAGGGAAAGGGAAGCTTTCGTCCGTTTGATCGCCCGCTGCGTAGCAGAGAACGAATTCAATCCTACCAGCAGCTTCTTCAAACATACTATACGCTTGCGTCAAATCGTAAAAGGCGAGTGGATATGCTCGCACAGCCTCTTCCAGTTGTGGAGCACGGCTGGGGGAAATTATCTTCTTTTTATGGAGGCAAACAGCTGTCTGTTATTGTTCCGGTTTGCAACGAAGAAGGAACAATCAAACAAGTGATTGCAGAAGCAAGAAAACTCGAGCCATTAGAAATTATTGTCGTGATTAATGGTTCTACTGATCAGTCCGAGGCGTATGCCAAAGAACAGGGTGTTAAAACCATTGTTTACGATGAGCGGTTAGGGCATGATTGCGGAAGAGCTGCGGGGGCCCTTGCAGCAACGGGAGATATTCTTCTCTTTATAGACGGGGATTTTGTTCTTTCAGCTCAAGAGTTGTATCCATTTGCTTCAGCGGTAGCGAGCGGTGTTGATGTAGCTTTAAACGTATGTGAAGATGAAGCCAAGCTCACGCATGTTGTGCAGGGGTGGAAGTACGTGTTAAATGAGACAGTAGGAAGAAAAGATTTATTAATGAGCTCGATGACAGCTGTTCCTCATGCCATAAGCAGAGAGTGCCTGCAAAAAATTGGAGCTGAATCTCTTGTGATGCCGCCTTTTGCTCAAGTAAAAGCAATAATAGAAAATTTTCATGTGCAGGCCGTTCATCATGTTGACGTAAATAAATTTAATAGGTTTCGATATTCTGAACACCTATCATTGAAGAGCCATTCTCCTACGGCAGAACTCATTGTTCACGATCATATTTTTGCTTTTCTCTCTTATCTTCAGCGTGACTGATCAGAGAGTATGGCCTTATTTTCAAAAAAACGTTTTAAAATGAGATAAGAAAATTTGCTGATATCTTGTTTTTCTGTTCTAACCCCTTGAATTTGTTCACAGTTGTAACTAAAATTGTTACATGTGCAGACAAAAGTAAAAAAGGAGGAAAAGAAATGAAAAGCTATCAGCTTGGAACGTTTTTACTTCGTCTTATGTTAGGGCTAACGTTTTTTATTCATGGTCTTGGCAAATTCCAAAGCGGTATTGATAATACGGTCGGTTTTTTCCACAGCATGGGCATTCCTGCGTTTTTCGCTTATGCGGTTGCGGTTATTGAATTCGTAGGGGGAGCCGCTATGATTCTTGGGTTTCAAACGCGTTTAATAGGTGTTCTGTTTGCGATTGTGATGATTGGCGCTATTTTTACAGCGAAAAGCGGTGCTGGTTTTACAGGTGGCTATGAGCTTGAGGTTGCCCTTTTTGTCGTTTCGCTTCATATGATTCTAGCAGGAAGCGGCGCGTACGCGTTAGACAACCGATTACAAAAACCAGAAGAACATTATTCTTAAAAAGGTAGGCGCTATGCGCCTACCCTTTTTTGTAAAATATATCCTTCTATCGATTCATTTTTACTAAAATATACAGCTATCCTTTTTAAGAAAATTCGTATATATGGTACTATTTGGTCATAGATGACTATACAGTCATTCTATTTGAACGATACGGGGAGGTTTTAACATGAAAACCGAAAGAGAAAACGGAATCGTCCGTCAAGTGAATACGATTCAAACAAAAGAAGAGCGCTTTAATCCTTTTTCATGGTATGAAGAGATGAGAAACAGCGCGCCTGTGCGATGGGATGAAGAAAGGCAGGTATGGGATGTTTTTCACTATGATGGGGTCAAAGAAGTGCTGGAACAAAAAAATATTTTTTCTTCTGATCGAAGACCTCCACAAAACCAAAGACAAACTGCTCTAGGAACGAGCCTAATTAATATTGATCCGCCTAAGCATGCTGAAATGAGAGCGCTTGTTAATAAAGCTTTTACGCCTAAAGCAATGAAAGCATGGGAGCCTAAAATTGCGCGCATTACGGCTGAATTATTACAAGAAGTTGAGCATCTTGAAGATATTGATATAGTCGAGCATCTTTCCTATCCGCTTCCGGTTATGGTAATTGCCGATATTTTAGGCGTCCCGATAGAAGATCAGCGTCAGTTTAAAGACTGGTCGGATATTATCGTAGCGGGTCCATCGAATAATGAACGTGAAACGCTCGAAAAATTGCAGCAAGAGAAAATGAAAGCAAACGATGAGTTAGAAACTTACTTTTATCGAATCATTGAAGAAAAGCGCACGCAGCCAGGAGATGATATTATTTCCGTGCTTCTTCAAGCAAAAGAAGAAGGGAAGCAGCTAACGGATGAAGAAATCGTCGGGTTTTCCATTTTGCTGCTGATTGCAGGAAACGAAACAACTACGAACTTAATTTCAAATACAATTTATTGTTTAATGGAAGATAAGGCTTCTTTTGAACACCTCAAACGTGAGAAAGAGCTTTTGCCTTCTGCGATCGAAGAAGTTCTTCGCTATCGTTCACCCGTTCAGGCTCTTCACCGAATCGTAAAAAAAGATGTGACTCTTGCAGGTCAAAAACTAAAAGCGGGCGAACACGTTATTCCATGGATGGGATCCGCGCACCGAGACGCGCAGTACTTTGAAGACCCGGATGTATTTAAAATCGACCGAAAGCCAAATATGCATATGGCATTTGGAAGAGGGATTCATTTTTGCTTAGGAGCACCGCTTGCTCGAATCGAAGCAAAGATTATGCTGGCTGAGCTGATTGACCGCTATCCGCATATGGACTGGAGCCCGGCATTTGAGTTAAAGCCGATTGAAAGCACGTTTGTATACGGGTTAGAAGAATTATTGATTCGTAAACATGTATAAAAAAAGCACGCTTTGCGTGCTTTTTACTCTTTCTCTGCCTGAATTCTCGCTTCAGCAATTTTATCCGTATGATCATATCCCCATTTAAACATCAGCTCGATAATAGGAATGAGAGTTTCTCCAAAAGGCGTTAAATAATATTCTACTTTAGGCGGAACTTGTTTGTAGACTTCGCGGTGGATAATTCCGTCGCGCTCAAGTTCGCGAAGCTGCAGCGTGAGCATTCGCTGCGTCACGCCTGGAATGAGTCTGCGCAGTTCATTAAAGCGCCGGCGTTCCTTCGATAATTGATATAAAATGACGCTTTTCCATTTGCCTCCGACTACATCAACGGCTGCTTCCACAGGGCAAGAATAGCCGTGAGGCTCCCATTTTGTTAAGTCGTATTTCATAGTGATTACTCCTTTTATCCGTGAGTTCAGCTGCATTTGTGCTGTTTATACTATAGCACGTCTTATTTGATAAAAACATGGAAATGATTCATGGAATTATTGACGGAAAATTAAAAAAGTAATGGAAATAATTATGAGTTTGTTGTATGATAAAACTATGAAAATAACTTTTCTATTAAAAAGCGAAATATTTTGAAAGCGCTTTATTTATAAAGAACGACAGGGGAAAGGGCGGAGGAACGATGAAAAGATTTATCAAAGTAGAAAAAAGAAATCACGTGGCGGTTGTACGAATGAATCAGTCGATGCTTAATCGTTTGAACAGTGAAGTTATGTATGAGCTGCAAGAAACGATGAATGAGCTGCAGCACGATGCGTCGGTTGGATCTATTGTATTTATGGGAGAGTACTATAAAATGAACGGCGATCATAGAACAACTTCTTTCCTACGTGAAGAAACAGGAAGGCTTTATCAGCCGATTCATGCAGTAACAGCTCGAGCGATTTTTCAGTGCATTTCATGCAGCTCCAAACAAACGATTGCGCTTCTTACAAACTTTACGTTTGGCGGAGGGTATGAGTTAGCTTTAGCATGCGACGTACGAATTGCAGAAGAATCTGTGCAGCTGAAGTTAACAAACGGTATGACCGTTAGTGCGCAAGAAGCATGCAACATGGGTAAAGTGCAGCATATTGTGCAAAAAGGAAAAGGGTTGGACTATTCGCTTGCGCTGAACGCATTAGAAAAGGAAGCTTAAAAAACGCTTTCACTTTATTTTTATAAAGTGAAAGCGTTTTTATTTTATTTTGTTGATAAAAAGGTATTGAAAATTCTGAAAAAAGGAGTAGAATGATAACAAATCTACTTATTTTAAATAAGCAAAGGAGCTGGTATCAATGCCATTCATTTTTAAAGAAGCGGTAGTCGGATTGTTTACAGCGGCAGCAGCAGGTTTACTGGCGTTTCAAGGGGTAGAAGTGGTGTCAGCCATCATTCATCTGCTAACTTTTTGGAAACAGTAATAGCTAATAAGTAGAGAAACAACTTATAAAGATAAGGGGCTTGAGACTTTCTCAGCCCTTTTTGTTGTGGAGCTCATTATTTTTCAGTATACTAACGGTGGAAATTAAGACATAATATGGTTACATAGCAGGGATTTACGAACTCAGTAGGGAAGTATGTAGACTCTGAAAAAATAAACAATGATCGCTTTTACCCGGTAACAAGTTTTGTTATCGGGTAACGTGTGTAAGGGGTGTGGATAAGTGAAAGATAAAAATTTAACAGAAGAACAGCAGCGAGTTGATTGGGTAGTCGAAGAAATCAGCCAAAAAGCTGAAAAAATAGGCAAAAGCGTAGGAAGCGTAAAAGGCGAAATTGTCGATTTGCGAAGCACGTTTTGGGACGATGTCACGGTTAATATGGATGAGCCGGATGACGTGATTGAGACATTTACGAGCATTAAGCAGCAGGCAGAACTTTTAGCTGAACGTGAAATTACCCATAGACAAGCGTATGATCAATTAAAAACATTAAAAAAGCTAACGCAATCCCCTTATTTTGGACGTTTTGATTTTATAGAGAATGGTGAAAAAGAAGCGGAAGCTATTTATGTGGGCGTAGGCTCTTTAATGGATCAAAAAGATGAAGAGTTTTTAATTTATGATTGGCGTGCGCCTATTTCGAGTCTTTATTATGATTATTCACCGGGAAAAGCGCAGTACGAAACGCCAGGTGAAGCGATAAAAGGCGAGATGAAGCTAAAGCGTCAGTTTATTATCGAAAATAGCGTAATTAAAAGCATGTTTGATACAGGAATTACCATTCGAGACGAGCTGCTTCAAGAAGTGCTCGGACATAATGCAAGCAGTCAAATGAAAAGTATTGTAGCGACCATTCAAAAAGAACAAAACCAAATTATTCGAAATGAAAAAAATAAAGTGCTGATCGTCCAAGGAGTGGCAGGGAGCGGTAAAACGTCTGCAGCTCTTCAGCGGGTGGCTTATCTTCTCTATCATCATCGAAAGCAGCTGACTGCAGAAAACATGATGCTGTTTTCGCCAAATCCGCTTTTTAACAGCTACGTCTCAACTGTTCTTCCGGAGCTTGGAGAAGACAATATGAAACAAACAACGTTTCAGCAATATGCCGACGGACGGTTAGGAAACGAGTTTGACGTGGAGGATTTGTTCGTTCAAATTGAATATTTACTAACGGAAAAAGATGCCGCGGCAAAAAAACAAAAAATGCAGGAAATCCGCTACAAAGCAAGCCGTGAATTTAAAAAGCAGGTAGATGCGTATATCGAAGAGCTGTCTACTAAAGACATCATTTTTAAAAATATTAAGTTTCGCGGCGAAATCGTGTTATCTGCTCGGCGTTTGTTATCTTATTTCTATTCGCTTGATAAGGGAATTTCCATTCCTAACAGAATGCAGCTCGTAGCCGAGTGGACGCTTAAGCTCATCAACCAGCTTGAAAAACTTGAACGTAAAAAAGATTGGGTTCAAGAAGAAATTCAGCTTTTAGAAAAAGAAGATTATGTCGAGGCCTATCAGCATCTGCAGAAAAAGGAAGGCTATACGGAAAGCTCATTTGATGACTTTGACCGGGAACAAGCGTATTTAGCCAAAGCCGTTGTAGCTAAGAAAATGAAATTTATTAAGCAGGCCATCAAACAGCTTAAATTTATCGATATTCGCCGTATCTATATGCAGCTGTTTGAAAGACATCACCTTTTTTCACATGTAGAAGGATGGGACGAAACAGCTAAAAACACGGTGGAAAGAGTTATGAACATGAGGCTGTCTTATGAAGATGTAACGCCTTACTTGTATATAAAAGATCAAATTGAAGGGCGAAAAGCCAATCCTGTCATTCGCTATTTGTTTATTGATGAAGCACAAGATTATTCACCGTTTCAGCTAGCGTTTTTAAAAGAGCTGTTTCCACATGCTAGAATGACGCTGCTTGGAGACTTGAATCAAGCGATTTATGCGCACGCCTTGAACGCACCGACCATTCTTTCAAGCGAACTGTACGAAGAGAAAGAAGCAGAAACGCTGACTCTTACAAGAAGCTATCGATCAACGCGTCAAATTGTCGAGTTTTCAAGGGATATGGTGGCAAACGGCCATTTAATCGATCCGTTTAATCGAGACGGAGCGAAGCCGACCGTGACGGCTGCAGGTAACGTCAAAGATCTGCATGAGGCAATTATACACAAAATTAATGAATTGAAGCAGCAAAACTATAAAACAATTGCTGTGATTGCCAAAACTGCTGAAGAAAGCCGAGAAGCATTCAAAGCACTGCCTGATTCGATGTCTGCAAGGCTGCTGACAAAAGAAACAAGTTCATTTGAAAAAGGCATGCTTGTCCTGCCAGCCTACTTAGCAAAAGGAATTGAGTTTGATGCAGTCATCATTTACAATGCCTCGAGTGAATGTTATCAGGATGAATATGAGAGAAATTTATTTTATACAGCATGTACAAGAGCGATGCATGAGCTGCACTTGTTCTCACTTGGTGAAATCAGCCCGTTTATATCAAATAAAGAAACTTATGAATACCAAGCACAATAAAAAGAGAACGGCCAGTGGCTTGAGTATCTGAGAAAGTGGAGAAGTAGTAGTACGGAAAATCGAGGGTGAAATCGCAAAGGTTTTCCCCTCGATTTTTTATTTATATGGATTCAGCTCCTGTTCATTGCCAAAATAAAAATTGTTTGATTAAGTTTCCACTACTATAAAACGAATTAGAAAGACAGTGAAAGGAGGATTTTTATATCCAATATTTACGAATAAATGTATTACTCACCTCTTTGATAAGTTTATTTTTCTCGGGTATTATTCTTTTTTCTTATAAGTTATTTGCTGCAGGAATGTTGCCCATCATAGGCTTGCTTTTTATCTACGCTTTAACCTCTAAATATCGTTCAACTGTTTCTCTGTTTCTATTCTTTTTAGTAGGGACATGTATGTTTCAAGTAGGAAGCAATTATTTCATTGAATGGGATCTATCTAAAGAGATGAAAATCATTGTAAACAGAGTTTTACTTTTGTTTATCATAGGTGGACTATTGCTTTCAATTTTATTGTCCAAGCAAAAGGTATTTCTTTTTGCATCATTACCAGACTGGCAGAAACGCATAGTGATGCCACATCATTCAATTAAGCTAACGTATTTTTTACTGTTTGGTCTAATTGGTTCGGCTACAATTTTTGTACCTTTACTATTCGCTGAAGATATAAGCTATACAAAATCATTCGTCATATACGGTATAGTATTCTCAATCATAAACGCTATTTTAGAAGAGGTGCTTTGGAGAGGGATCATGTTATCTCAATTAAAAAGTAATCTATCGACTTTTTACGCTGTTTTTATTACGAGTATTGGATTTGGTCTCTTGCACATATCAATAGGAATTCCTGTGGTAACAAGTTTACTTTTTTCTTTTGGTGGACTTTTCTATGCATTTGTCGTTTTAAAGACGAAAAGCATATACCCAGCCGTAGTTTTTCATTTTATTATTAATTTAGGCATGGTCTTTAACGGATGGATATTTTAGTATCTTGCACCAAAAAGCTCAGAGCTATATATCGCTCTGAGCTTTTTATGAGTTATTAGTGTTGTATATTACCTGAACTGTCTACAGTAGGTCGTCTTTTTTTATTGACTTTCAAAATGCAGCAAATACTTCACTAAATAAAGGCCTGAGTTTGTTTTTTCTTGAAGAGGAATGGTCAGGCATGTAACGTAATAATATCCTTTTGGAATATCATAGCTTAAGGCTTCAGATAGGACGCTTTTGATTTCAATGCCATCGCTTTCGACGTGAAATGGAAGGCGAGTCGTCTTTTCAGCTTGTGATGCGTCTGGAGTTTCGTTTACCCACACTTCGACAATGGCTTTTGTGTTCGACACGGCTTCAAACGAAATGGCTTTATCATCTGCGACATATCCTTTTTGAATATCTTCATCACTCCAGTCGTGATGGGGCTTTGGCTGTCCTTTTTGAAACAGCGTAAACTGATGATATGACATCGTTAGCTCTTGTTCTTTCCATTTTGTTTTCATCTTTTCACCTCTTCAAAGTAAAGCTTGTTCAGCTATTATTGCACGATAAATTGTACGCGTGTACCATCTGGGTATTGTTCTAATTGATTTCCAACCCATGAGCCCGCTCCGCGGTTATCAGAAGGTGAAATATAGCGAATATCAGCTCCCGCTCCGCCTTCTTCGCACATAGCCATTGGCCATTCATCGCGGTCATATCCTGTTTTTGTTGGGTATCCTTTCAGCGATTCTTCCCGATTCGCTTCAGCACCGTCGCGATCAATTGTGCAAACGGAAGAGTGACCAGCGGCAATCGCGTCGCGAATATGATCACCCGTTTCAGGATATCGGTCCAGTGGAAAATAAAGCGTTGCATCATAGTTTACTTCGGCTTCCGTTTTTTCAGGAGCTAAAAACGCTGCATGTCCTATAAACCCTAAAACGCATGCAATGATAATGAATAGACTTGCCATTAATTTTTTCCCGTATGTACTCATCTCAAACCTCCAGTGTAGTCGTTTTTACAGCTTAACTATACTCTCAGATTGCTAAGTTTAGATTACAGGACAATAAATACGGTGTAAACAAGTATTAACAATTATGTAAAAATGATCATTTTGTCTTGTCTGTAAGATGTAAAAAGCCCCCATAATATTCTGAGAGTTATACTTTCTGATGTTTATCTACTTACGATTCAGATTAAATGGAGTGTGAAGTGTCTATTTGCATGTGGGTGAGTCCTAGGTGAAAAAAAGAGTCAAATTCCTTTACTTGACATCATACCCTAATAGGTATAAAGTTGTGTATACATTTACTTCTTGCGTATAGCTTAAAAGCAAGAAACGCAATCATGCATGAGCGGAGGTAGTAGTATGATGGAATATGATAAGCAAGTTAAAAATCGCTTGAAACGAATTGAAGGTCAGTTAAAAGGCGTCTTGAATATGATGGAACAAGGAAAAGACTGCCGCGACATCGTGACACAGCTCTCAGCAGCCAGAAGTGCAATTGATCGCACGATGGGTGTTATTGTCAGCACAAACCTTGAACAATGCGTAAGAGAAAGCATTGAAAAAGGCGAGAATACCGAAAACTTAGTAAAAGAAGCAGTAGAGCTGTTAGTAAAAAGCAGATGAGACATTCGTTTCATCTGCTTTTTGTTTTTACTGTACGCTGCTCATAAGGATAAAAAGCGCTGTTCCTAAACACAATACGGATAGGAACAGCGCTTTTTTAGGTTTATCTCGTTTTAAGAACAGGAAAGATATATGAAGAGAAAGGAGGAGGTCAAGGTGAGTGATGACAAAAAGTCACCAACATATAATCATACGGAAATTCATCATAAAATTGAGGCTTCTCCAAAAGCGCCGGGAATCAAAGCTGCTTTTCGCTTTAACCACGCTTCTTCTCCGTGGGTAAGAGGAATCAGCTCGGGCTTGTCTTCAAGTTTGCCGATTTTAATAGGAATTTTGTTTGATCATTTGCAGTACGGACTCATTGCAAGTATTGGCGGCTTTACATATTTGTATACAAAAGATGAACCTTACGCGCAGCGTGCCGTTAAGTTATTTTTAGCTTTGCTTGGCGTTACGCTGTGCTTTACGCTAGGCTCGTTATTTGCTGACGTGGAGTGGATGAAAACTATTTTATTTGGTGTGATTGGAGCCGTATCGGTTTATATCTTCGGAGCTTTAAAAATTCCGGGACCTTCCGCGATGTTTTTTGTCCTTTCATTTGCAGTGAGTACAAGCATTCCAGCTCCGAATTTACAGGCAGTTTTTTTGCATGCAGGTCTCGTTTTTTTAGGAGGAGCACTATCTTGGTGTATTAGCATGAGCGGCTGGCTTATTAATCCGCGCGGGCCTGAAACGGCCGCTGTGGCGAAAGCTTATAGGCAGCTAGCTTCATTTGTTGGATCACTTGGCACGGAATCGTTTCACGCTGAGCAGCACAAAACGGTTGTAGAGCTTCGGGCAGCGGAAACAGCGATGAAGCAAGCGAAAATTAATCGAAAAAAATCCTCGTTTTCTCACCGCCTGTTTTTATTAAACCAAAAAGCTGAAGGGCTGTTTATTTTTGTGATGGCCGCTGCGAATGATTTTAATCCGGCTGTTTCGAAAAAAGCACAAGCGGTAATTGAAACGTTCGCATCCGAAATGGCCACGTTAAAAAAACATAAAAAAATTCGAGACGTGCGAGAAGAAATTGAAGAGCTGTCCATCAAAGAAGAGCTGCGCACATTGTTACTAGATGTAAACGACGTTCTTCAAATGAAGGAATTAAAAGAAACGGAGTATATTCAATTTTCACAAGGCAGCGTAAAAGCACGGTTAAAAGCTGCTTTTCACAAACGTTCGTATGTACTTAAAAACGCTTTGCGCTACGGAATTATTATGATTATCGCCGCAGCTGTTGCCTACACGACAGACATTCCAAGGTCTTACTGGATTCCTCTCACGTGTGCAGGAGTGATGCTTGGGGCAACCGTTCGTGCGACGGTTCAGCGAGGTATTCAACGCTCTGTCGGAACCATTTTAGGTATTTTAATTGGAACCGGGATTCTCATGCTTGAACCAACGGGAATTGTCATTGCGCTCATTGTCTTTGTGCTTCAGTCAACGATTGAAATTGTGATTGTTAAAAACTACGCGCTCGGTACGCTTTTTATCACACCGAATGCTCTTTTAATTGCTGAAAGCGGTCATCCGGACAAAGCGATTAGCTATTTTACGTCCGCTCGGGTGATTGATATTGTTATTGGTTCTGTTATTGGAGTGGTCGGTACGGTATTAGTTTTTAAACGAGCTTCTTCGCTTCGTCTGCCGTATTTACTTGGAGATGTCATTCGGAAAGAAGGACAATTTTTAGAAATGCTAAGCACTGAACAAGATGAAGAAAGAATTAAACAAGAAAGAAATAAGCTTCAAGGGGAACTAGTTAATCTTCGGGCGCTTTATGATAATGTGATTGGGGAATATTCTAAAACGGCCGTCAAGCTTGAAGGACTGTGGCCGGCAGTTGTCGCTACGCAGCAGTTAGGTTATATGCTTCTTGCGTCGTATGAAGGATATGAGCTGTCAGAAACGGAAAAGCGAGAGCTTCAAGAAACGTTTGCTCAGCTAGCCGCAGCAGCAGAGCAAAAGCGAGCGCCAAAGCTTTCAAGTGTTCCGACCCTGAAACGCTACCCCATTATTCAAGGGGAAATAACTGCTTTATATGAAAGTCTGCAGGTAGAAATATAAAAAGCACGGAACCAATGGGCTCCGTGCTTTTGCTTTTACATATCCACAACTTCACTTACCGTTTTATTTACATCGTCACGCGTCATTTTTTCTTTTCCTTTCATTAAGGCGTTTAACGTTCCATCGGCAAGCGCTAACGGAATTTTACAGAAATGAAGAATCGGAAGCGATTTGACATCTTCTAAATATTTCTTTCCTAGTGACAGATTGCGGCGAGCATAGGCAAACATATCTTCTCTGCTCCAGTTGTTAGGGAAGAAGCTGACTCCACGCTCTGAATCTTCCGAGGTATTGCGCAGAATATTTACAGACTGCAAGCCGCGTCCAAATGCAATGGCTAATTCTTTGTCTGTCTCCGTGCCGTCATACCATTTCCAAATGTCGTTAAGCATCACGCCTACTAGACCAGCTACATAGAACGTATAGTCATCTAAATCCGCTTCATTTTGAATATGCCAGTCTTTTTCTACCCAATCGGCCATTCCTTTGGCCATAATAGAAGTTGCATCTAATACTTGATCTGCAACTCCAGTCGGACAAAGCGCAATCCAGTTGCCGAGCTGAAGCGTTACGTCAGGTAAATTAGCTTGATAAGGACCTACTAATGCCATGTAGTCGTCTTCGTTAAAAGACTTTTTTAACAGGTCACTAATGGCGTAAAGCAAGCGGCTTTTTACACCGGCTTCTAGCTCAGGGTGATCTTCAATTTCATCAATTGCCCTCATACATAAGTAAGCAGATCCTACTGCATCTTGCAATTCTGCCGGCAAGTGGCTAATTGGAATAAAAAATGTTCGGCTTGTCTCTTTTAACATCACCATTGCGTTGTCGCGTAATTTGTTGGGTACACTCATTGATAACTAGCTCCTTTTTACATATCCACATGTCAAATTAGTTTAAGTTTTCATCTTATATACTATAGTAACAAAAAATGAGCATTTAATGGAGTTTAAAGATTACTTATTAACGATATTGTCATTATTTTGTAGTATTTAAACAGAGATACTTGTATCATGCACAAGTTTACACTACGATAATACTCGTTCATTCTTCATTTTACAGACATAAAAAGTTTATTTTTAAGAAAATTGCCGTCATGCTAATGGGTTAGATGAACTTTTAAGAAAACCCTCAACAGTCGGGTATACATAATACATAGGAGAATACAGAGGTGAAGGTATGAAAATTTTAATTGTAGAAGACGATAGCAAAATATATGAATTAGTGAAAGAAAAATTCGAACAGTGGTCATTTGAAGTGGCTGGAGTAGAAGATTTTCAAAAGGTAATGGAAGTATTTATTGCAGAAAGCCCAGAATTGGTCATTTTAGACGTGAATTTACCTGTATATGACGGGTTTTACTGGTGTCAGCAAATACGTACAGTTTCAAAAACTCCTATCGTATTTCTGTCGTCTCGTGAACATCCAATGGACATTGTTATGGCAATGAATGTTGGGGCGGATGACTATATCCAAAAGCCGTTTAACTTGGATGTTCTTATTGCTAAAGTGCAGGCACTTCTGCGCAGAACGTATTCGTATGGAGACACGATTTCAGACGTTATCGAGTGGAACGGTGCGGTGCTAGACTTAAAAAAAGGAAGTTTGCATTATAACGATCGAGAAGTTCATTTAACGAAAAATGAATTTTTTATTTTACGGCTTCTTTTGGAAGAGCGAGGCAAGATTGTATCGCGAGAAGAGCTTATGCGAAGATTATGGGAAGATGAGAAATTTGTAAGTGACAATACGCTTTCAGTCAACATCACACGCATTCGTACCAAGCTGGAAGAAATCGGGCTGAATGATCAAATCGTGACCAAAAAAGGTCAAGGATATCTGGTGAATTAAGATGTGGAAAAGTTTTTTAAGAGAAAGGCTAAGCTGGATTCTATTCGTTCTTCTATGGCTGAGTGTAATCGATGCTCTGCTGCTTCTCGAGTATGATATTAAGGTATCGTCTACTTCGTTTTGGTACTTGAATCTTTTAACGCTGTGTATGTTAATTCTGTTTCTTTTATGGAGAGGAGTAAAAGAAAGAAGATTTATAAAAAGATTAAGTTTAATGCTGCAGAATGACGCGTACGATTTACAAGAAATGCATTCATACGTGCGGACGAAAGCAGATGAAGACATGCTGAGTCTGCTGCAGCGTATAGATCGTGTCTATCGCAGACAAACTCACGCTCTTCACGTACAGCAGCGAGAACAGCAGGAATATATAACGACGTGGGTTCATGAAATCAAAACGCCGCTTACTGCTATGAAGCTGCTTATTAACGCTCGTCGTACAGAGCTTTATAAATGGCCTTGGCTTAAGGATATTGAAGATGAATGGATGAAAATTGATGGGTTAGTAGATCAGAATTTATATGCCGCACGTCTGCGTCACTTAGAAAAAGATTACCAGGTGCAGGCAGTGTCGCTAAGCGAACTTGTTTTTCCAAACGTTGCGTATTTCTCGAAATGGTGTATTGAGAAAAGACTGCATATTGATGAAAAGAATCTAGATACGTTAGTGCACACTGACCCAAAGTGGATGCAGTTTGTTGTGAGGCAAGTGTTATCCAATGCAATTAAATATAGCCCTCTAGAAGGAAAGCTTTCTTTTTTTAGTGAAGAAACGCCGAAGTATGTGAAGTTATTTATCGTTGACCAAGGGGAGGGCATTCCACCACAAGACCTTCCGCGCGTATTTGAAAAAGGATTTACAGGAAATGTCGGAAGAAAATCGAAAGGAGCTACGGGGCTAGGGCTGTATTTTTCAAAAAAAATTACAGATGCTCTTGGCCATCGAATAGAGGTACATTCACTTTTACACGAAGGAACCACGGTAATTTTGACCTTCTACAAACCGAATTCTTTTGATAACCTTTCAAAAATGTAAGGTTGAAAGCCGAGATTGTCATCTGCTTCAAACGAATCTTTCCTTGTTACGAAGTAAGATAGAGCTATACACAAGGAGGGAACGTACATGAAGCGAAAGTGGATTAGCCTTTTAGCCCTGATTTTTATTGTGGGAGCATGTATAGGAGGAATAAAGATTTATCAAAACGCCGCAACGGAGCATCAATACGGGATCATCCCAAAAGAAGCAAAAAAAGTGGACGACTATGGACGAGTTCAATATACCATTTCAGTAATAAACGAAAAAGGACAAACAACGTTTCAAACGTTTACGACGATTAAACAGTTAAAAGAAGGAACGGTTATTGACCTTTTTGTTCGAGGTAACGAAGTTCGGAAATATGACATTATAACAAAAAATGAGCTGCCGCAGCGGGTGAAAAGCGTGTGGCCTACAAAAGAACGAAAGGAGGAAGGGAAATGAGTATTGTCCTTGAAGGGAAAAATGTAACCAAAACGTTTGGAGCAAGAGGAAACGTATACGAAGCGCTAAAAGGAATTGATTTTACAATCGAAGAAGGAGAGTTTGTCGGTATTATGGGACCATCTGGAGCGGGAAAAACGACGCTGATGAACATTCTTTCAACGATTGACCGTCCCACCGACGGCGAGATATGGATTCAAGGAGAAAACGTGGCGCTCATGAAAGATAAGAAGCTGTCTGCTTTTAGACGCAATCATTTAGGATTTATTTTTCAAGATTATAACTTATTGGATACGTTAACTGTAAAAGAAAATATTCTTCTGCCGCTTACGGTTACAAAAATGTCTAAGAAAGAAATGGAAGCGAAGCTGAAAGACACCGCAACGCGACTGGGCATCTATGAGCTAGCGGATAAGTATCCGTATGAGATTTCTGGTGGACAAAAACAGCGCGTTGCAGCAGCGAGAGCAATGATTACGAATCCAGCCGTTATTTTCGCCGATGAACCTACCGGAGCTCTTGATTCTAAGGCCGCTTCAAGCCTGCTTGAAAAGATGTCCCAGTTAAATCAAGAAGACCGTGCCACCATTATTATGGTGACGCATGATCCGCTGGCTTCAAGCTACTGCAGCCGCGTGCTGTTTATTAAAGACGGACAAATTTACACGGAGCTGTTTAAAGGTGAACAAACGAGACAAGAATTTTTCAAACGAATTATGAACATTCAAGGCGCATTAGGCGGTGAAGGCTATGACCGTATTTGATCTTGTTAAAAAGAATATGCGCAAAAACATTAGTCGGTACAGCCTTTATTTCTTTTCAATGATTTTTAGTATTGTTGTGTACTATGTGTTTGCTACGCTTCAGTACGACCAATCGATTTCAAAAGTGATTGGAGAAGAGATGAGGCTGCAGGGCATTTTTAATGCTTCAAATTACGTTCTGCTTACTTTTATTGTTGTCTTTATTTGGTACACAAACTCATTTTTTATCAGACAGCGTAAGAGAGAGCTCGGACTGTATCATTTAGTCGGTATTGAAAAACGTACGATTGGGAAAATGATTTTCTACGAGAATATGCTGCTGGGGATTTTTTCTTTGGTGGTCGGTATTTTACTAGGTACCGTGTTTTCAAGGCTGTTTGTGCTGTTTTTACTAAAGCTTATGGGACTGTCGCTTTCTATTACGCTCACATTTTCTCTTCAAGCGGTTTTAAAAACAGCCGTAGTGTTTTTGATTGTTACCATTTTTATCTCGTTTCAAGGCTATTTTATTATGTACCGCTATACGCTATTAGATCTGTTTCAAGCAGAAAGCAAAAGTGAACGCGTAAATAAAATGAATTCGAAACGCTCAATTGCAGTGGGAGGACTGGGTATCTTACTCGTTGGCTATGGGTACTACCTTTCATCGGGAAACATTGTGACGCCTAATTTTTTTCTAATTGTAGCCGTTGTACTGTTCTCGGTCATTTTCGGTACATTTTTACTTTTTAAAGCCACAATTGAGTGGCTGATGGGACTTTACCGAGAGCATGCAAGCCGATATTATTCGTTTGCAAATATGCTAAGCGTTTCTACGATGATGTATCGCATTAAAGCAAATGCACGAGTGTTAACCCTAATTACGATTTTGTCGGCTACTACACTTGTAGCAGTTGGTGTGACGTATTCCTCGTACTATAACACAAAAGCCGATGCCAGAAGCATGCAGCCTTATGACTATACGCTGCACAGTAAAAACGCAGCGCAAGGCTTTATGGATGTACTGCGTGAGTTAGATATCCAATCAAATCAGTATGTCTATCACATCGTGAAGCATTCCGCTGATTTATCGGATTTTCGATTTATTACATCGGGCTACTATAAAGATAGGGAACAAATCAGCTTTTTAGATGAAGAAGAAGTGCGGAAAAATGGCGTTTCGGTTCCTGCGCTAAGCGCAAACGAAACCGTTATTTTTGATTCAATGGCAAAAGGAAAAGTGTTTAAGCCTAGTACAGGTAAAACCGCAGCTGTGCAGCTGAAGGAATCAGAACAGCTTGCTTTAAAAGTCGTTAAATCCGAGCCTTTGCTCATTCTTGATTCTGACAGTGCCGGCTATCAGTTTGTAGTCAATCACGACACGTTTATCAAACTTTCAAAGGCTGGAAAAAAGCAAGCGGTGTACGTATTTAATACCGATGATGGAAACAAACAAAATGAACTTACTAAGAACTATCATCAAATCGCAAAAGAAGCTGGAGAAAGCCGTACTTCATACTATGATGTGTTTCAGGCAGGCTTAATGAGTAAAGGATTGTTTATTTTTATTGGAGGATTTTTAGGGCTCGTCTTTTTGATGGCAACGGGCAGTATTATTTATTTTAAGCAAATCTCCGAAGCCGAACAAGAGCGCAAAAGATTTGAAGTACTGCGCAAGCTTGGGTTTTCAGTGTCTCAAATGATGAGCGCCGTTCGAAAGCAGCAGCTGTTTACGTTTGGTTTGCCTTTAGTAATTGGCATCTTGCACAGTCTATTTGCGCTGAAGGTCATTACGAATCTAACCGGTGAAAGTCTGATCGTTCCTGTTTTAATAGCGGATGCAGTATACGGCGTTATTTATTTCATTTTCTACTGGCTGACAATGAATTACTATCGAATGGTAATAAAGCGACTGTAAAGAAAAGACTGTTTCGATAAATGAAACAGTCTTTTTTGTTGAAAAAATAAAAGGTATGGAGTAGCGAAAACCTGAATATAAAAAAGGGTATATAAAAACTAGAGAGTTGCAAGGGAGGGGAAAAATGTGAAAGCAGATGCTGTGTTTGAAGGGGGAGGCGTTCGAGGAATTGCATTCACGGGTGCGATTGAAGCAATGGAAGAAAGCAATGTAGAATGGCAGCGTCTAGCAGGTACGTCAGCCGGAGCGTTGATTGCGGCACTTTTGGCGAGCGGCTATAAAAGCGGGGAAATTCGCAAGGAGCTTCAAAACATGGACTATGCCAAGTTTCGCGGAAAAACGATCATTAACCGAATTCCTCTCATTGGCAACTTGATTGAACTGATGGTTCATTTAGGTTTTTATAAAAATGATTATTTGGAAAAATGGGTGTACGGTCTGCTGCGTGAAAAAGGAATCGAAACGTTTGCAGATTTGCCTGCAGATAAGCTGAAAATTATTGCCTCAGATATTTCGAACGGACAGATGCTTGTGCTCCCTGACGATTTGCCCCGATACGGAATGCAGCCAAGCGATATGAAGATTTCACAAGCCGTGATGATGAGTGCGTCCATTCCTTTTTTCTTTCGTCCCGTCATTTGGAAATCCAAAGGGTTCAAGAGGTCATACATTGTCGATGGAGCGCTTTTAAGCAATTTTCCGATTTGGCTGTTTGATACGGAGCATCCGCGTTTCCCGACGTTTGGTTTTCGATTTGTAAAAGAAGAAATTGATACAGCTGCTATTATTCCAACACCTGTCCATTTATTTAAAAGCATGTTTACAACGATGCTGCAAGCTCACGATTTGCGGTATTTGAACGCGGAGACAAAAGAACGAACCGTACAAATTCCAACGGGTGTGATTACGGCAACGGATTTTGCCTTAAAGGAAGAAGAAATCGAGTTTTTATATGAATCTGGTTATATATCAGCCAAGCGCTTTTTAGAAAAGTGGGATTTTGAACAGCATAAAATGAATCGGACTGAACGTCCGCTGACGCGAAGGAAGCTCCTGTAACAGGAGCTTTTCTACGGCTGTTTTAAAATGTTGACTTCCACAGCCTCGCCTTTTGCGGGAACAGAATACTGAACGCTTTTGTCTTTTTTGAGCCATGCTTTAACGAGCTGTCCTTTTTTGTATGTTTGATCATCCGCAACTTTTACATAGATAGGCTGTACATCGCTTGAACCAAGTATTTCTTTTGTTGTATAGTCAAGCGCGGTATCTCGCGGAATGACGTTTGCAATAAGAATTTCATTCTGTTTCACTTGTAAAATGCGCCCTTGAACTAAATAGCCGGCTGGCTTTTTTGACTGCTCGGCGTTATCCGAACAGCCGCTTAAACAAATAAAAAAGAGAAGAAAAAGTGCAGCTGATTGAACGTTAAACTTCATAAAATCTCCTTTCCGTTTTAACATGACTACCATTATAGCGCGTTTGACCATTTCTTTTCCAGTTTTCGGAGGAAGCAAGAGGTAATCATTGACGTTATTTCAGCGCGCGTGATATGTTTTAACTCATAAACGCTATATTACTAGAAGCTATGCTTAGTACGGGAGGTCCTTGTATGGATGTTACCTTTTTAACCAATGTTATTCGACATATATTAGAACGAGATAATTTTGTCATAGACTTTGAAGAATCAGACGAACAGAATATTCATTTTTGGCATCGAGACGAGCCGTTTCGCCTTTTTATTTCAGAGCAAACGGGGGATTATTTAGTATGGACCGTGTTTGAAAATGAAAAAGAACAGTGGAGCGGCAAGACATTTCTTCAAGAAGTGACGAATACATGTAAAGACTGCAGTGAGCCAATCGCACACTGGATTTATAAAGATGGAGGCAAAGCAGGTTATTGCGATCGTTGTCTTCAAACGTTTGGAAATGCGTATTTTACCAATGCTGATGATATCAAGCAAAACCTTCATTTAATTGACGGTTCTATTTGTTTTATTACCGATGAAACCGGAAGCGACTGGTGGATTGCATATGAAGGATTCAAACGAGTAATTGCAAGATTAGAAGAAAATCCTAATCAGAAAGTCGAAATGTACAAGCCTGAATATCCCGTCTTTAAATGGGAAATACATTTTCTAGAGGAAAACAATTCTGCTAGCTTTAAGTTCAAAGATGACTTTGCATCTGGAATTGTACCGAAGGGAAGAATACTCTAACATCCTTGTTATAAGGGTGTTTTTTCTTATAATGGGAAGTTTTTTTGAAAAAAATAATTAATTTAGGTTAAAAAGAAGGAATTAAAGGGTAAAGAGTAGAAGATATATCACTATAGGAAGAATGGGGGAAATAATTATGACAACTACAACAAATTTAACACTGGGGTACAAAATGTACACGATTGATTTTAGCCGTCCAACGCAGTCTAACGAGGCACTGCTTGATTTCTTTAAAGATGTGCAGCACAGACAGGGAAATAATGCAGAAAGCTTTTCTAAAACATTAATGGAAATTGAAGAAATCAAAACAAAATATGTAGATCATGAAATTGTCCTGCTGGCTAAATCGCTTGAACAGCAAATAAGCCGCTCAAATGCAGAAAAACTTGAGGTCTGATAATCACCAGAAATGGTCGATTTATCAGACCTTTTTTATTTTTATCGATGTAGCTCTGTCTCCGTGGCTAAAGAGCAGCCAAGGAGACAGAACTAGACCTAAGCGGAAGTTGTCCTCCCTTGCGGCCTGCCAACTTCCGCTTAGGTGGACCTTTTTGGGGGAATTCAAGGGGTCAGGGAATCTGGTAGCGTAGGTTTTTGGTCGACGATAAAATGCTGTACATTTCTCAGGACGTTTGATTTCATCAAAAGTTGTAGATGAATAGACTATTAAGTCGTTGGAGGCGTTATATGGTTGGAATTTGCAGCTGGAAGTGTGCAGTGAGTGGAATAAGTATTGCGAGTGTCTACAGTAAGCAGCCGTCGTGGCAGCGGGAGTGTTATTTGGTGACACCTGGTAAAGTTTATTATGAGTCGTGCTATCAAGGGTACGGAGAGTTTGCGGGAATGGATATTTTTTGTTTGATGAGAGAACGCGGAGCGGAGCAAGAAGACAGTGAAGGGGTAGCGGCTTTTAAGCCTAAGATTGTGCTGGCGAAGTATTACAGCGGACAGCGTTATGAAGAACTGCCGGAATCAGAGCCGTGTCCGTATGGAGGCTATTTTTTTGAAGGGTGGAAGGAAGGATAGCGAATATACATAAAAGCTGTAGAGATATCTCTACAGCTCGTTATTAACGTCTTGTTTCATCGACAGATTGTTCTAAGTCACTTACTTCTTGCGTAATTGTATTTAATTCTTCTTGCACCGCTTCAGCTTCAAGAACAGGATCTTGAACGATTTCTGTCGTTTCAAGCTCTTCTGCTGCAGCCGTTTCTGCAAGCGGCTGTTCTTTAGCAGTGCGTAGAGATTTCACTTTGTTGACAACTTGCGAAGATTGTTCGGAGACTTTTTGTGAAAGACGAGCCGTGCGCTGTTTGAGATCTTGGCCTTTTGCATATACCGTTTCTTTCACTTGACCTGTTTTAGCAAGTGCTTGATTCGCTCCGTCTTGAATAGAAGCACGCAGCTCTTTTCCTGACTTTGGCGCTACTAGTAAAGCTGTTGTTACACCCACTACGCTGCCTACTAAAGTGCCGACTAATAACTCTTTGCTTCCACCTTTTGTTTCTTTACCCACTGTTTCTTTTACGTTTTCTTTTGTCATGACATTTCCTCCTTTTATAATATGTAATATGAAGGGTTTACCATTTTGTTGAATACTTCCTGCAAAACGCAAATGATTCGCTAAAAAAATCTGCAAGTGCCGTCGGACGCTCGTACAGGCTGGTGAAATTTGATTGTATATAGTATTCAACCACCTGACAGAAAAACCTTCTTTTCTGCTATAAAAACAGAAAAAAACTTATCTATAAAATCCGACACAAGAAAACGACAACATTCGTTCTTTGGTAGCATTTTCACTTGAAATTTTATATCATAGAGGGCAAGGGGAATACGTTCTCTTTTTTTAAATGCTGGAGGGATTGAAGAAATGGCTGAATCGAAGTACAGAACGATTTTAGAAGCAAAATCTGGAGAGTTAGAAGCATTAAAAGACAAAGCAATCAAAGACAGCTGGCAGCCGATTTATCATATTCATCCACAGTACGGGCTGATGAATGATCCAAACGGATTGATTCAATTAAACGGTGAATATCACGTGTTTTATCAGTGGTATCCGTACGGTGCGATGCATGGAATGAAGCACTGGGCTCATGTGAAATCTACGGATTTAGTAACGTGGGAACGCCTTCCGGTTGCCCTAACGCCAACGGAAGAATATGAATCGCACGGCGCATACTCAGGCGGCGCTATCAAAAAAGATGGTCAAGGGCTGCTGTTTTATACGGGGAATGTAAAATACGAAGACGGCTCACGTTCTGCTAATCAGTGTATCGCGATGCTAAACAGGGATGGAAGTGTAGAAAAATACACGCATAATCCAGCTGTACGAGGCGTTCCTGATGGGTATACAGGACATGTGCGCGATCCGAAAGTATGGAAAGAAAATGATACATATTATATGCTGCTAGGCGCTCAGCGTGAAAACGAAACGGGCGCATTAATTGTGTATGAATCAAGCGATGCGCTTCAGTGGTCATTTAAAGGCGAAGTTAAAACATCGCTTCCTGACTTTGGCTATATGTGGGAGTGCCCGGATTACTTTAAACTGGACGGAAAAGACGTGTTTGTCTTTTCACCGCAAGGAATCAAAGCGGAGGGCCACGATTTTCATAATATTTATAATGTGATTTACGCGGTGGGAACCTTTGATGTGGAAAGTTTAACGTTTGAAATGGAGTATTACCGTGAAATTGATAAAGGGTTTGACTTTTATGCACCGCAAACGTTCCAAGATGAAAGCGGGCGTCGCTTGCTGTTTGCATGGATTGGAAACCCGGACGTTGACTATCCGTCAGACGAATATGGATGGGCCCATGCCTTAACGCTTCCTCGTGAGCTTTCGCTTGAAGGAAATGAACTTGTTCAAAAGCCTGTAGAAGAGTTAAATAAGCTTCGAGATCAAGCGGTTCATTTTAGAGGCACGCTAAAAAATGAAGAAGTGATTATTGATGAAGCAACAAACAATGCCTATGAAATCAATATGACGTTCCGCGAGATAGGGGCCAAACAGTTTGGTTTAGAGCTGTTTAATAGTAAAGAAGAAGAGCTTCGCCTTGTGTTTGATACAGAAAAGCAAGAAGTGAGACTTGACCGCTCTTCATTCCACCATCAATATGCAACGGAATACGGTGTCGTTCGCTCTGAAAAATGGACAGCGTCAAATGAAGTCGATGTTCGCGTATTTGTCGACAAAAGCATTGTCGAAATTTATATAAACGGCGGTAAAATTGTCTTCACTTCCCGCGTATTCCCGAAAAAAGATTCTAAATCAGCTGTAAATGTATTTGCAGAGGGATCTGTGGACTACCGTATTGATTATTACGGTATGTCGCGCGGCATTTCGTAAATGAGAAAAGAAGCTGTGACAAAAGTACTTTAGCGCAAGTGAAAAACGAACCACTAATTAACATGTTTGATTAGTGGTTCGTTTTTTTTACGATGGTGAATATAGTTTTATCTGTTTCGTTCCTTCTAGCAGTTGATTGGAGGGCAAGGCGAAGACTCCTGCGGGACAAGCAGAAGAGGTGAGACCCCACAGGAGCCAAGCGACGAGGAGGCTCAGCAGCCGCCCGCGGAAAGCGAAGCCTTGCACGGAAATCAACTGCGGTGTAACAAGCGGTTCAGCTCATGTATCTCATTTATTCGTCTTTAGGTTAGCTTCATTTCGTTATGTTTTAACCTTTTTTTGAGCTCTATAAAAATAAAATACAAATACAAGAAGCAACTAAATGAGGAACAGCTGCAATAATAAAACGTTTCATCCATTCTGTATCCTCTCGCTGCCGGACCGGGGTAAAGTAAGGTCCTCTTGTTTCAAATCGAAATGTATCCAGTAAGGTTACGAGTGCAATTGCCGTAAGTAATATGCCAAGAGGGCCTGAAATATAGTAAATATACTGCCAGTTGCCTGCTGTAATAGAAATGATAATCACAATAATTAAAGATATAATGCCAGATATTAATCCCGTTTTCAAACTAAAAATCTCCTTACATCCAGTTTTTGCTTATCTATTTTACCATAACCGAATGAAGGTTTGTATATACGGCTCCGGACTGATATTTACTTTTGGGCTGTTCTTCTATGTAAGTATCTTCTCGTATAAAAAGAGTTTCCTAGCAAAAGCAGTGTCCCTAAAATCCAGCCAGCTGCAGGGGAATAAGGAAAGATATTTTTTATGCGTCAATCTGAACGTTTCTTTCCGGTTTATCACGCAGCGGCATCACCATACTCACAAATCCAACGACTACTACGATGATTGCCGCCGTTAAAAAAGTCGTCTGAGCACCTGCAAGCTTTACGACCATGCCTCCAAGAACAGGAGCAGTAAGTAAAACGGCGCTCGTTAAGGTGTTAATGAATCCGTACACTTTCCCTAGATGCTCTTTGTCACTGTACTTTTGAACGATATAGTTAAACAGCAGCAAATTAAGTCCAACTCCGGCGCCACCGATAGGTGCAGCAATCAAAATAAAATAGCGCGACATAACGGCTGGGTTAAAGCAGCTAATAAAAAATAAAGAACCTCCAAATAGAAGCAGTCCAAGTGATAAAAGTCTAAATGGATGGTGAACCTGTTTTTTTCGATTAAGATACACTCCTGTTGCTAGCGCTCCCAGCCCGATTCCAGAAAGCAGCCAGCCGAGCATTTCCGGGTTATGAGGGAGCACATCTCGAAGAAAGATGCTAATTTGAGCATCAACAAGCATGATGACAAAGTATGAAACGTGAAACAAAACAACGACACGTAAAAGAATCGGGTGCTGAAAAACGAGTTTCCAGCCGTTTGAGTACGTTTCTTTCGGTTGATGGGAAGAACGAGCAGCTTGCCCTTGAATATTTTTACCTGCTTTTTTAAGTGAAAACAGCACGCCGATAGAAATCATACAAGCTGCGGCGTTAACTAAAATACATGCTTTAGGTGTTGTAAACGTCAGCGCGGCGGCTCCGAGAAACGGTCCCACAACTTTGGCAATTTGAAACATAATGTTTTGTAAAGTAGAGGCCTGCAGCAGCTGGTCTTCTTTGGCCACTTCTCGAACGTAAGCGAGCTGTGCGGGCACTTTCATAACAGAACTCATAGAGCGCAGCGTCAGCACCCCTAGTGCCAAAAGCGGTTCATTTGTGAAAAATAACAGACATGTAAACAGAAGACGGACTAGTTCAGACAGAAACATCAGCTGTACTTTATTGCAGCGGTCTGCTAAATTTCCAGCTGCTTGACTTAGCAGGATGCTAGGCAAAGCGTACGCGACAGGAATAAGCGTAATCCAGAGGGAATTTGCGTGCCACACGTATGTAAAAAGCGTCATCACCGCAAACATATCAAATAAATCTCCGAAGCTTGCCGCAGTACTTGAAATAAATAATTTTTTATAAGAAGAATTAGCAAACAGCTTTTCTTTTTTCAATACTTTCATTCCTTTATGTGTTGTTCGTAAAAAATAATCGCATCTTCAATAAATTGAAGGACTTCGCTGTCAATAGGATAGAGATTAAGTGAACTGGATGCCTCAGGAGATTTGCGAATATCCCAAAAGGCTTTCTCTAAATCGGTATGAGGGCCAAATAGCTCACTTGATAAAAGTAGTATATCCGCCGCAATCAGCTGGCCATCTTCAGACTGTGGTGAACGCTGATGCTTTAAACACAGCTGAATTCGTTTAATGATGCTGATCCATTTATCAGCGCTCTCATTCTCCAGTTTAGGCATATCACGCTGCAGAATCTCACTTTCTTCTATTGAAAGCAGATCAGTCCAGCTGCTTTGTGTAGTAGGCTGATTGTGAACTAAAGGAAGGAGCTGCTTCCAGTTTAGTTCACCTTCTATTTTTATACTGTTGCGAAGAGTGTGGGTGTGTTCTAAAGCTCGCTGAATTTCTGAAGCTTTCTGCTGAAGTTTTTGCTGATGAATCGCTAAAAGTTCATCAATACTTACTTGATGAAGAATAAGTTCAATATCTCGCAAAGGAACGGCTAAGTTTTTTAACAGGGTAATTTTCTCTAGTGTGACTAAGTCCGTTTCTGAGTAGGAGCGTTTTCCATTTTCGGCTTTTGACGATGGATGAAGCAATCCGATTTGATCGTAGTAACGAAGCGTACGCACCGTGAGTCCTAATTTTTTAGCGGCTTGCCCCGTAGAAAAATAAATCATGTTTAATCCCTCCAAAAAAATGCTTGCAGGTAACGTTACGTCACCTTTTACACTGAATATAGGTAAAAGGGAGGCGAAGTAAATTGAAAAAACAAAATCAAGGATTATGGACAATAAAATCATTTGTAATTATGCTAGTCGTCACGTTTGTTGGTGTGCCTATCTTAATTGAAGGCATATTGCAGGATGCTTTACATTCCCTGTTAAAAAATGATCTTTATGCTGGAACAGCTACTGGGTTTGTTATGGCAGCTGTGTTTTTATCAGCTCTGTATGGGCTGATGGTGCAGGCTGGTGATAGAAAAATTGGTTTTCAATCGTTTTCAAAACGTCACTGGCCGCTCATTCTTTTTTGGCTTTTTGTGCTGATCTTAGGAAGTGTGGCAATTGTTGTACTCATGGAATGGTTTGGTATGACGTATGAAAATAAAAAAACAGCCAGTTTACAGCATGACCTGTCGCTGTTTTCATTTATACTTGCTTTTGTTTCAGCCGCTGTGATCTCACCTTTTTATGAAGAGATTATTTACCGAGGTTTTTTTTATACATGGCTGAAACGTAAAGGAGGGATTGTATTTGGATTGGCAGGAAGTTCGTTTATCTTTATGCTGGTGCATATTCCAACGTACAATACCTTGCCCGTTAACTTTTTTTCAGGTCTCGTATTCGCTTGGGTGTACGAAAAAACAAAGTCGTTGCTCCCTAGTATGATCATTCACGCTTGTTTTAATGGAATTGCCGTGATTTTAACGGCGGCAGCTTAATGTAGTTTCGATAATGTGTAAGCTATGGATTTATCTTACCATATTATGTCTAATGAAGAAGCGGATTGTAAAAAAATAAGCGAAACAGATAAAGTGTACTTGAAGGTACCTATAACAAGAAAAACATAAAAATAAATGCTCAAAACCGCTTCTGTGACAAGGCAGAAAAGGGACACGTACATATTGGCCTAGCGTAATGCTGCGTATGTCATTGGGGGCGTTTTTCGTATAATAGCTGCTTTATGTTTGAAAATATGAAGCATGTAATCCCTTGGTTGACAAGGCTTTGAAGGAATGAAGAACAACACTAAAAAAAATTTTAATAAAACTGTTGCGTTAAAGAGAACTTTAACCGGTAAGCTTGTTGTATAAGTTTTTACAAAAACAAAAATGATAAGTGATGTTGGTTTATAAAAAGCTTATCAAACGAAAGGATTGGTTATCAGTTATGTCTAATACACAAGGTAAAGTAGTCATTATTACAGGTGCTTCTAGCGGAATCGGCGAAGCAACAGCAAAAGAGCTTTCAGCAAAAGGAGCAAAGCTTGTTTTAGCAGCTCGCCGTGAAGATCGTTTAAAAGCATTACAAGAAGATATTAAAGCAAACGGCGGAGAAGCGATCTACAAAGTAGTAGACGTAACGTCTCACGAACAAATGCAAGAGCTAGCACAAGATGCGCTTTCAGCATTTGGACGTATTGATGTGCTTGTGAACAACGCTGGTCTTATGCCATTATCTCTTCTACGCAACCAAAAAGTAGATGAGTGGAATACAATGATTGATGTGAACATTAAAGGTGTTCTTTACGGAATCTCAGCAGTTCTTCCAGCGATGAGAGAGCAAAAAGATGGACATGTGATTAACTTGTCTTCTGTAGCTGGACATGCTGTAGGTGCTGGAAGTGCCGTGTACAGTGCAACCAAATTTGCGGTTAAAGCGATCACAGAAGGTCTTCGTCTAGAAGAATCAGCTGGCGGAAGCAACATTCGTGCAACAAATATTTCTCCAGGAGCGATCGCAACTGAATTAAAAGAAACGATCACGGATACAGATTTAAAATCAGGTATCGATGAATTTTATAAAGGTGCAATTGAAGTGGAAAGCATCGCACGCGCGATTGCGTTTGCGATCGAAGAGCCAGCTGGTGTGGCGGTAAACGAAATGATCATTCGTCCTGTACACCAAGAATGGTAATATAAATGAACTAAAAACGGTTAGAAGCACTGCTGCTTCTAACCGTTTTTTATAGATGTATGCATGCTGCGGCTTGTCTTAAAGTGCACATTAAGGTGTATGATAATAGTGACTATAAACAGAAATAAAAAGGAGAGGGTATCGATGCAATATCGAAAGCTTGGAACAACAGGTCTGGAAGTATCAAATTTATGTCTAGGTACCATGGCGTTTGGACGATGGATTGACGAAAAAGCGTCGGCAGCTATTTTACATAGCGCCATTGAAAACGGAATTAACTTCATTGACACAGCCAACTATTACGGAAAAGGGCAGGATGAAGAGTTTAGATATGGCACAGGGGAATCTGAAGAAATTATTGGACGCACGTTAAAAGGAAAACGAGATGATGTTGTGCTTGCAACAAAAGTCGGCATTGCCGTAGGAAAAGGCAAAAATGATAAAGGTCTTTCACGTACACATATTATGAGAGAAGTTGATAATCAGCTGCGACGACTGCAGACGGACTACATCGATCTTTATCAAGTTCATCTTTTTGATCACCATACACCTATTGAAGAAACGCTTCGCACGCTAGATGATTTAGTTCGTCAAGGCAAAGTTCGTTATATTGGCTGCTCCAATTATGCCGCGTGGCAAATCGCAAAGTCTCATCATATTAGTGACAACATGAATCTTGAAAAATTTATTTCCGTTCAGCCTCAGTACAATCTTCTCTCTCGTGAAATTGAACAAGAGCTGCTGCCGTTTAGTCAATCCGAAGGTGTAGGCGTTATGGTATACAGTCCGTTAGCGCGTGGCATGCTTTCAGGCAAATATAAAACACCAAATGACGTGCCGCCAGAAAGCCGTGCTGCACATGGTGAAAAGCTACTGCGAAACTACTTTACTGCCCGAAACTTTCAGCTGGTGGAGCAGTATCGCAAGCTAGCAGAACAACATGAAGTAAGCTTGTCTCAGTTTGCTCTTTCATGGGTGCTAAATCAGCCCGCTGTGACATCAAGCATTATCGGAGCTAGTAAATTGCACCACGTAACAGATGCAGTTGAAATCAGCGATTGGACATGGTCAGAAGAACTGCTAAACACCGTAAATTCACTGTATTAATAAAAAGTCCGCAGGTGCACCTGCGGACTTTTGTGTTTATATTTTAATTTCTTTTTGCTCTAACCTTGCTTCTAGTGAGTCGTACAAAGCCAACTTGTAGTTAATTTGCTCGAGGTATTTAAAGGTTTTGGCCATTTCTTCTTCTACCGCTTCTTTGTGCTGAAGCATCATGTTTTTTCGTTCTTTAATCGTGCTTTCCCCTTGTTTATAGAGCTCTACATAGCGCTTGATTTCTGCAAGCGGCATGCCAGTTGAGCGCAGAGCTAAGATAAAACGGATCCACTCAATATTCGTATCGTTATAGAGGCGCTTTCCATTTTCATCACGTTCTACAAAAGGAAGGATTCCTTCTTTTTCATAATAGCGCAAAGTCGGTGCGGAAAGCCCGGTTTTTTCATTCATTTCTTTCATGCTATAAGACAAGATTGTTCACTCCCACTTATGAATCGTAAAGCTTACTTTAAGGTATATGATAATCGATAGTTGAACGTTTTATCAAATTCTTTTTCGGTTATTTTTAAAAAAATGGAACTTTTATACAGTTTGTCCGTAATAACAAGTAGACAATAAGAAACTTACTGTAAAAGGTTAAGTAAAGGGGATAGAGCAATGAAAAAAATAAAATGGATTAGTTTTATACTGCTGCTGATTTCAAGCGGAGTGTTTTTTATCAATCATCAGTACGCCATTTTACTAGCGGCTTGGACCGCTTACGTAATGGCTTTATCAGTCCTGGTTTATTTCTTTTCATACGGCATGAGTGATTCAAATCAAGAATAAAAACCGTATGCGCGTTTCTTATTGTCTTCAAAATAAAAGCAAAAAATGAAAGGGTGGAAGAAATGGGAGAACTTTTTTGGATGATTTTTTTCGGAGCGTGTATTTGGGTGCCACTAATTTGGAATAAAATTGCGATTGGCAAGCGCATTGCTTACGAAGAAAAGAAAGCAGGACGTGATTTAACAGGAGAAATCAATCCGTTTACTGGAGGAAGAATGTAAATAGAGATTAAGACATCTCTAAATTACTCCCATTGAAAGACGAACAAATAGGATAAATACGCTCATATGAATTGTTTGTGACACCGCTGTTAATTTCCGTGCAAGGCTTCGCTTTCTGCGGGCGGCCGGTGAGCCTCCTCGTCGCTTACGCTTCTGCGGGGTCTCACCTGTTCCGCTTTTCCCGCAGGAGTCTTCGCCTTGCCCTCCAATCAACAGCTAGAAGCAGCTACCTACATAAAACTTACATTCAGCCTATCCATAAAAAATCCGAAAGAATTTAATTCTCTACCAAGAATCTCAATGCATCGTTCAAATTTCCCTACCACTAATAAAATACGTTTGTTTCAGCTCTTCATTAGTAAAAAAACAATAGTTTAATTTTGTTATTAATTGTATAATTAACCATATTTACTTTAAATAGAAAGGTTGATGAAAAAGTGTCAACATTCTTTTTGGTCGGCATGATACTTGTGCTGGCGATGATTATTTTTTCGCGTACGCTGTGGGTTCCCAGCGGAGTGGTAGAACGTCTCAGCAAGAAAAAGTGGTTTCAAAACCATTGGCTGAGCGGAGGCTATTTGTTTGGCATTAATGCTTTATATTTTGGCACTACGATATTTTTACTCTATCTTCTTATGTTTACAGATATCCCTTATTTACATCTTGTTCTTATGTTTTTAGCGACGATTGTAAGTATTTTCACGTGGAGCGCTTTTAGTACAGCGTGGACAGGGTCATTTAAAAACCGTCTTAAAATGGCTTTAACAGGAAGCAGCTTTTATTTAATATTGGCATTGATTATGGTGAACCAGTGGCTAAGCGTTAAGCCTCTGTATCCCAATGAAGATACGTTTATGCGAGCTTTAGGATGGATGCTTGGCTTTTTCGTCTCAGCCGTCGCTTTTAGTATATGCTTCATCTTCACTGCGTTTCTAGGAAAACGTTCACCGCGTGTGTCATGATATCATCCGCTTTTTAACGTTTTTTTCTAGTTAACTACTATTTACGAAAGCAGGGGTAAACGTGATTCGAGAAATTTTAGTTTCCGATGCAGCCGCTTTTTTAACGTTAAATAAAAAGCTTGATAAAGAAACCGCCTATATGCTGTACGAGGAAAATGAGCGTGCGACTACGCTTGAACAGCAGAAAAAAATGATTATCACTTTTTTAAAAATGCCGAACTCGACCATTTTAGTGGCGGAACAAGACGGACAGCTTGTTGGTCACCTATCTGTGATTGGCGGAAGCGTTAAGCGAAAAACACACAGCGCATACTTAGCTGTTGGGGTGCTTCAATCTTACGGAAACCGGGGCATCGGCACTTCGTTGTTTAAAGAAATGGAGAAATGGGCAGCGCAGAGCGGCATTAAACGAGTAGAGCTAACGGTGATGGCCCACAATGAACCGGCCATTTCGCTGTATAAAAAGATGGGTTTTGAAATAGAAGGGAAAAAAGTATGTTCACTCGTTGTAGATGAAAAATTAGTCGATGAATATTATATGGGGAAGGTTTTTGAAAAAAACGTGCTTAAAGGAGAAATGAACATGGAAACGACGATTGTTCAGTTAAATGAATGGGTGGTAAAGCTTCCTAAAAAGCTTGAGGTACTCTCTGAAGCAGCGGCGTCAAACCGTCCTGTTCCTAAGAAATGGTCACCAAAAGAAATTGTGGGGCACTTATGTGACTCAGCCATTCACAATTTACAGCGCTTTATCAACGTTCAACATGAAAAAACACCTTTGGCCCTGTTACCTTACAAACAAGATGAATGGGTAGAGCTGCAGCACTATCAAGATACGTCCATGGAAGAAGTAGTTGCCCTATGGAGCAGCTTAAATAAGCAAATTGCTTCCGTTCTTTTGCATATACCAATAGAAAAGCATATGTATCAATTCGAACTAGGAGATGGAAAGTTCGTTTCGCTCCAGTGGTTGGCTAAAGATTATATCGCTCATTTGGAGCATCATATCAAGCAAATCGACGCTCAAATGCCGCTAGGAGGCAAAGAGGATGAAAAAAGAACATAAAAAAGAAGAATCTCAGGTGAAAGTCGATTTGAGAGCAGGCCGCGCCTATGGTGATCATGAATACACAGGGTCTTCGAAAAAGGGCGTGCTTCTTGCTTTGTTACCCGTTCTGATCATTGCCGGAGGTATACTTTCTTTGATGGTAAAATGATAAAAGCCGCATTATAGCGGCTTTTTTTCATAGAGGTGCTAAGTTTTGCTTCCTTCGGGATCGTTGCGGCTTTCTAGGGTGGAAAAGCCTGCGTGTTCTGCGACTATTTTAGCTGCGGAAGGAAGTGTTTCGACTCTTTCCCAAGATTCTGGGTTCCACAGTTTTGATCGTTTGACCGCTTTGCTGCAGTGTAGAAAGCATTCTTGTACTTCGACGCCGATAGCGAGCAGCGGAGCTTTATTGTGAACTGCCATTGTTTCAAGCATCGCTTTTTCTTTGACAATGCAAGCTTTGCCGTTAATACGCAGCGTTTCTTCTACGCCTGGAATCAAAAAAAGCAGTCCTATTTGAGGATTAGATAAAATATTTTCCAATGAATCTACTTTTTGATTGCCGCGCCTCTCTGGAATCAACAGCCTTTTCTCATCGACGACTTGTACAAAACCAGGGTGATTACCCCGCGGAGAACTGTCGCAAATTCCTTTATGATCAGCTGTAGCAATGATAACAAAAGGGGAATGTTTAATAAATTCCCGGCAGTGTCGATCTAAATAAGGAATTATTTTTTGATGTGCCAATTTGTTAGGCGCGCCGACTATACGTCGAAGCTCTTCCTTCGTTTTTACTCGTTCTTTAAAGTGACTGTTTTTCATTCCTTTTTTCACTCCTACAGTTTACGTATACTGAAAATACCATTTTTACATATGAAATTCTATGTTTTTATATTAAAAAAACAGAAAAATCAGTATATTGAAAAGAAGGAGAAGCATGGTAACGCTAATTTCGGTCTTTTTTTAAGTTTTTGATTGCGTTATCAAATATGTCATTAACCGTTTTCATATGTTCACTGACAAGATGGTCGGAGTCTTTTTCTCTCTGGCGCATGTCTTTTAACAAATCATCCATATCATCTAGCAAACTTTGAAAATACTCATCTTTTTGTTCTTCTTTCATTGTGGAATCGTCCATTTCATCGAGCTTATCGAGCTTATCTTCAATTTTTTTGAAGTATTCATCTCTCAAAATTCTCACCTCATTTATAAAGTAGCTTTCTGCTTATTGTATGCAAAATGTTTGTTTGCATGAGTAAGAAGTAGAAAGGGTATAAAGAAAAAAGAGTCTAAAAAGCTCATTTGCATCTTAGTAGGTTACTTTTTAGTTCCCATATTACTTTAAAGTGCGTACTTTTTTTTCGTGTTTCCATGCTTCATAATAAATTTTGTCAGGGAATAATAAGACATTTAATAAATTGATTATACGAATCAAATTCTAAAATAGAGGTATAAAAATTTCAGGAGGTTTTATTCATATGAGAGAGATACTGCAAGGAAAACTAGGTTTTGGAACAGCACCACTAGGCAATATGTATCGCAATATTCCAGAAGAAGAGGCCATCGCAACGGTTGATGCTGCTTGGGAAAGCGGCATCCGATACTTTGACGCAGCCCCTCTTTACGGAGCTGGCTTAGCAGAAATGCGCCTTGGTGAAGCACTATCAAAAAGAAACCGCGATGAGTATGTGCTAAGTACAAAGGTAGGTCGCGTCATTTCAGATGAATTGGAAGACACATCTTCACGTGATATGGGAGAAAAAGGCGGGCTTTTTGAATTCGGCCGTAAAAATAAAATTATTAATGACTATAGCGCTGATGCAACTCTTCGTTCAATTGAGCAAAGCTTAAACCGTTTAAAAACAGATCGCTTAGACTTTGTGTATATTCATGATGTTGCGCAAGATTTTTATGGAGATGAGTGGGTAGGACAATTTGAATCTGCTCGAACGGGCGCATTTCGTGTGCTTACACGTTTGCGCGAAGAAGGAGTTATAAAAGGATGGGGACTTGGAGTAAACCGAGTGGAACCAATCGAAATTATGCTGGAGCTAGAAGAAGCAAAGCCTGATGTATCGCTGCTCGCTGGCCGATACACGCTGTTAGATCATGAACGTGCGCTGCAGCGAGTGATGCCCGAAGCTGTAAAGCATAATATGGACATCGTTGTCGGCGGACCATACAGCTCAGGCGTTCTTGCTGGAGGTACACACTTTGAATATCAAAAAGCGTCTTCAGACATTATGGAAAAAGTAGAAAAAATCAAAGCCATTGCAGATCGTCATCAGATCAGCATTAAGGCTGCTGCTGTACAGTTCTCACTGGCTAATCCAGCGGTTGCTGCCGTTATTCCTGGGGCCAGTCGTCCAGAGCGTATTGCAGAAGACAAAGCGGCATTAAACACGGTAATTCCGGCAGCCTTTTGGGAAGAAATGCGTGAACAGCAGCTTGTAGCGTCTCATGCACCGCTGCCAATAAACGTTAAATGAAGGTAGAACGGTAAATAGTAAGTAGAAAAAGAGTCTGGGACAAAAGTATTTTAGACGAAGTGAAAAACGAACCATTGATCAAAATCTTTGATTAGTGGTTCGTTTTTTTTGTTTTGAAATAGGGATTTGTCATATATTTAGTAAGAATTGGTTAAATACGAACAATTTAAATAAATAATATTAAAATATTCGTTTTTTATATTGAATAACCATTTTGTATTTGATACATTTAGAAAGTGAAAAATATTGCTCGTATATGCTTGGAAATATGGTCTAAGTGTCTCTACCTGGTTCCCATTCAAAGAACTGGACTACGAGTTAAAGTATAAAAATGTTCGGTTTACCCAGACAGAAGCTGTATTCCGTACTTAATTTCTTATACTTTGACTCTAAAAAACGTAGACCATGAAACATGCTCTAGGTTTTTTTCTTTTGTCCAATCATCGAGTGTATGAAACAGCAAAACGAAATGGAGTGAAAGTAACGATCTATGAAAAACAAGATGTTAAAAACAGGTGCTTTATTTACTATTGGTATGGTTTTACTGCTATCTATACTTGCCGGGTGTAATTCAGCTTCAAAAAAAGAAGCCGGAGATAAACAGAAGCAGCAGCCTATTATTGTGCAAGGACCGATGCCGATAGAAGCGCAGAAATTCGCTAAAAAATTAGAAAATGTAAAAGAAGAAAAGTCAGGGAATTTTGTTTTTTACAAAGGAACTGTCGATAATTATCCAGTCATCGTGGTTAAAACAGGAAAAGGAATGGAAAACACGGCAGCTGCTACAGCGATAGCTATAGAAAAATACCATCCTAAAGCAATTATCAACCAAGGAACATCGGGCGGGCATGATGAAAACCTGAACGTGTTTGATATTGTATTAGGAAAGCGAACAACGAATATAGGCTCTTTAAAAACAGAAGATAAAAAAGAAGGCGAAGGAATGGATCCTACTGCGTGGAAGCCGATGGATTTAATGGCTTCTGAAGGAAGCGCTGGAGAAGATCCTGATGCTGAAAAAGCTCGTTATTATGAAGGAGATAAGAAGTTACTTGCGGCTGCAAATGCAGTAAAAGATACATATAAAAAAGGTAAAGTGGTTGAA
Organism: Priestia sp. FSL R5-0597; assembly: GCF_038006305.1. NCBI lineage: Bacteria > Bacillati > Bacillota > Bacilli > Caryophanales > Bacillaceae > Priestia > Priestia sp. FSL R5-0597. Next base: position 3,606,798 of record NZ_JBBOUZ010000001.1, on the reverse strand, counting down.
GGAACGATAGGATCAGCAGACACGTGGAATAACGAAGTGGATCGAATTAAGTGGTTCCATACTAAGTACGGGACGTCTGTAGAAGAAATGGAAGGCGCAGCGGCAGCACAAATTGCAGGAAGCTACGACGTTCCATTCTTGGGTATCAGAGTGTTATCTAACAACAAAGTAAACGGTGGAAAATATAATCCAAATACAGCAGCCGCTTGCCAAGACTATGTTTATGAAGTAATTAAACACTATATCAGCACAAACGCTAAGTAAATCTTTATTTAAAAAAGCATCACAACTTTTGTTTCATTAACAAAGGTTGTGATGCTTTTTTCATCTCTAATCAGTAAGAGAATATTCAGTAAAAAAAGGAAAAAACGTATAAGCGAGGATGATGCTAATAATTGCAGCTACTACCATAGCTAGACTTGCAAACGTTCCTTCTTGTTCTCCTATTTCGAATGCCTTAGAGGCTCCTGCTCCATGGGCGCCCATACCAAGAAGTAGTCCTTTTGATGTTATGGTTTGAATGGAAAGAATTCGAATTAGTAAAGGGCCTAGAATGGTTCCTGCTAAACCGGTAATGATAACAAAAATAGCCGTCATTGTAGGGATTCCTCCAACGGTTCTCGACATATCCATCGCAATAGGCGTGGTAATGGAACGCGGTACTAAACTATTAATAAGAGACGTGCTGAGCTTCATCCATTTAGCAAAGAGAAACGAAGATCCGATTGCGGCTACAGAACCAATTGCTATGCTCACAATAATTTCAACTCCATGTTTTTTTAAAAGCTGAAAATGCTTGTGCATAGGAACGGCAAAAGCAACGGTGGCTGGACCAAGTAAATTTGTCAGCACCTTAGCTCCTCCGTTATAAGTTTGATAGGGGATATGGAAAATTGCTAAAAGAGAAATAAGAATAACAGAACAAGTTAAAATAGGAGAAAGCCATACAACATTCCAGCGCCCGTACACTTTTTTGCACAGTTCAAATATAAAAAACGTTCCTGCAATACTAACGATCTGTAGAAGTAGATTCATGTTTTACATCCTTTCTAAGCTTGGATAAAAATTTAGACGAGAGTCCGGTAGAGGCCATCACAACTGCGGTGCTTAGTATAATGACTAAAATAATTTTTGCTCCTTGAAAACCAATAAATTGCTTGTACTGCATAATACCTACAGAGGAAGGAATGAAAAAAAGAAGTAATTGTGCTAAAAGTAAAGCGGCACCAAGTTCTACCCACTCTACCTTCACTATCTTGACCTGCAGCAGCAAAAATAAAAGAAGCAGTCCTAAAACACTGCCAGGCAAATGTAGATAGGTACTTAAAAAATTCCCTATCATGAGAAAAACGTAAAGAAAACATATTTGAAAAAATTTTATGATCAACCTCATATGTGATAGCCATCCTTTTAAAAATTAGTTTGTTTACTTTTTCACAATCTTTTTTACAAAAAGAGCCGTCACGCAGCAGGACGGCATCTAAATGTGGTATTCATTTCTGTATACCAATGAAATAAAATCTCTAGCACCTAGTGCTAAAGCTTTTTAATTTTTGTCACGTTTATCAACTCAATTGTTGCTGTATATGCTGTTCATTTGTGAATCCTTTGTGTTGTGTGAAAATTGTCATCCATTTTGATTGATAATACCGCGTGGAATTATGATTGCTACACTATATACTGTAACTTGATTTTTTTCTTTCGTAAAATACATATAAACGATAAATTATATGCATTATGTCTATAGGAATTTACTGTTATAACATCAAAATGTTATGGAATAGTTGGATTGATTAATGTGAATGGAGTTTATGATGGTAAATTTAAAGTTTATACAACTCTTCATACTTTTTCGTCAAATAATTAATTAACGGCTGAGCATCAATTCTATCTATAGAAAGACCAGTTAATATCTCTTTTGGCGTCTTTAGTTTTCCATACTGGTGAATATGCTGTTTTTGCCAGTCTGCTATAAGCGATAGATTTTGACTCGAAATGATTTTATCAAAGTCAGGATGGTCATTGATTAGGGCTTCTTGTAGCTGAGCTGCATAAATAAATCCTAGATTGTAGGAAGGGAAGTAGCCAAACGCTCCTCCGTACCAGTGGCCATCCTGCAATACTCCGTCAATGTCCGTTTCTGGTTTGATTCCTAAGTACGCTTCATATTTTGTATTCCATGCGGAAGGAAGATCCGAGACGCGAAGCTTGTCAGCGAATAAATCTCTTTCTAGCTCGTAGCGAATGATAATATGCAGCAGATACGTAAGGTCATCTGCTTGCAAACGAATAAGAGAAGGTGTGACTTCATTTAAGGCAAAGTAAAGAGTTTCAAATGAAATATTACCGTAGATCGCAGGTTCTAACTCTTTGAATAAGTGAGCGTGATTTCTCCAAAACCCTTCATGTTTTCCGATGATGCGTTCCCAAAAAAGAGATTGAGATTCATGCAGTCCCATAGACGTGTATGCGCCTAACCCTGTGTCAAGCAACTCAGAGCTAATTTGCTGATTATAAATAGAATGTCCGCCTTCATGTAAAAACATAAAAGCTGCCAGTTTTACATTGTGTTCGTCGTATCTTACTGCAAGCCTTGCGTCGTGAGGGTGAATGCCTGCACTAAACGGGTGGGTAGTGGTGCCTATTTGTCCCGACTTAAAGTTATAGCCAATCGCAGTTAGCAGGTGTTTTCCGAGCTTTTGCTGATTTTCGACCGAAAACGATTCGTGGAGAAACGATGTATCATGTGTAACCGAGGAGCGTTTGATTTTTGTCAGCAAAGGAAGAATAGCATCTTTAATTTGTTGAAAAAGCGAATCGATGGTTTCACTAGAAATTTCAGGCTCATATTCTTCTAAAAGCTGTTCGTAAGGAGCGAGGTGAGGATTACGGTACTCCGCAAATCTTTTATGCATATGAATCAGCTGCAGCAGGTTGTCTTCAACGAGCTTAAAGTTATTTTGCTCTCTAGCCTGTGACCAAAGAGCATGAGTAGAAGCTTTTAAAACAGAAAATTGATGATAGTCTTCCAGTGGTACAGCGGAAAGTTTTTGATAGATATTCCAATAGTGCTGTACTTGTTTTTGCTGTAGTTGACTTAGATTTTGTTCTTGAAGATGCTGCAATTCTTTTGCAAAGGCTGGATCTGTTTGCAGCAAATAAAGCTCTTTGGAAAGCGTGCCTTGAATGGTTGCATGCTGCTTTTGACTGTTAAGAGGAGCGGATGTTTTTGCGTCCCATGATAGAAGAGATAAAGCTTGTTTGTAGTGTTCAATCGTTGCAATATGTTCTTTAGTATGAAGACGGATGGCAGAGTTCATAATATCCTCCTTTAGATAAAATACTTTACTTATAAACATACTAAGAATTGAGAATTGAAACAAGAAAAATTGAATCAGTAATTGCAAAGAAACAGTTTAATTTTGCTAATTTCACAAACAAATGGAAAGGTGGTAGGATGGTTTATATTCCTACTAACCTTACAAAAATAGTGGGTTTTAAAAAGTGATTTTAATTATTGGGGGAATGACGTTGAAACAGGTTAAGGTGAAATGGTTATTATTTATTGTGATTGCTTTATTTGTTGCCGGGTGCAGCAATAATCAAGCAAGCTCAGGCGATAAAAGCACCAGTGCCGCTCAAAAAGACGGAGGTACGCTAAACATTGCGTTTCAAAGCGAGCCAACAACTTTAGATTCTCAGATTACTGGAAATTCTTCAGTTAAAGATGCGGCGCGAAATATTTACGAAGGACTTGTTATTTTTGATAGTAAAGGCAATGTAGAGCCTGATTTAGCAGAAAAAATTGATATAAGCGATGATAAAAAAGTCTACACGTTTCAGCTGCGAAAAGGCGTAAAGTTTCATAACGGAAAGGAAATGACAGCGGACGATGTAGAAGCTTCGATTAACCGCTGGATTAAGCTGTCTTCACTTGGCAAAACAAACTTTGTTGGTGCACAAGTTAAAAGAACAGGAGACTATACGGTTGAGCTTCATTTGAAAACACCGAACGTGAATACGCTGGCACTGCTAGCAGATCCAATTCCGGCAGCCGCTATTTTTCCAAAAGAAATTATCGAAAAAGCACCTGCTGAAGGAGCTACTGAGTTCGTTGGCACAGGGCCATTTAAAGTGAAGGAATGGAAAAAGAATCAATATATCACGCTAGAGAGATTTAAAGATTATTCTTCAAAAGGACGAAAAATTAAAAAGACTCCTCACGTAGATGAAATTAAAATTAGTTTTTTAAGCGATGAATCTACTAGAATTTCAGGCATTACAGCTGGACAGTTTGATATTGCCTTAGGGGTTTCAAGCGACAATGCGTCACAAATTGAAAGTACGCAAAACGTTAAGAACAAGCTGGCTCCAGGAGGATTTATTGGTTTATTTTATAACACGCAAGAAGGGTTCTTTAGCGATTTAAATGCTAGAAAAGCTGTAAATGCCACGATTAATGCAAAAGATATTTTATCAAGTTCATACGGCGATTCCGATTATTATGAACTGACTTCATCGATTGTGAATAAAAAATTTCCTAACTATTACAGTGAAGCAGGAAAAGAAGAGTACAATCAGCATGATGAAAAGAAAGCAAAAAGCTATTTGAAAAGAGCTGGATACAGCGGGCAGGAACTGCGTCTTTTAACTTCACGCGATTATCAAGATCAGTACAATACGGCTGTTATCGTCCAGCAAGAGCTTGAAAAAATCGGTGTAAAAGTAAAGCTAGAAGTGTATGACTGGGCAACGTTTACAGATAAAGTAAATGATCCTAAAGCATGGGATATTTACCCGGTAGACTGGGCGGCGCGTTCAACCATTTTCCAAGGATTTTGGACGTCAGGGGGCGCTCCTGTTGAGAAATCAACAAAGTACTTAGATAAAATTAAAGCGGCTGCTTCTGTAAAAGATGCGAGACCATCTATTGATGCTACGCAGAAATACGTATGGGATGAGCTTCCGTTTACGTTAATTGGTCATAAAGTAAATATTAACGCCGTGTCTACACATGTAAAAGGCTATGATTTTAATTTAGGCCCTGTATTTTATAACGTGAGCGTGAATAAATAACATATATTAAAGAAAGTTACGAAGACCCTTTGCCGGAAAGCAAAGGGTCTTTCGTTTATCTATTTTTCACACCGCTCATTAGTAAAAACAAAGGAATACGCATTCGACGCTCGTAAGTTTCAGCGCTGTCGAAATGTTCTTTTTGAGGACATGCTTCTGTTAAATTTGTAACGGTGAATCCGCTTTGCTGCATCAAAGAAAAGTACTCTTCAAGGGTGCGATGATACTTTTGAACGTATCCACCCATCCAGTGTTGCTGACGGAATCCCGTGAAGAAGTAGTTATCCACCGTCCAGTTTGTGCGGAGAGCGGAAGGCTGAAGAGTAGAAGTAATGACTGGATGTTCAACGGAAAAAACAAATCTTCCTTCAGGTTTGAGTGCTTGATTCACTTTGATGAACATGGAAGCTAAGTCTTCTATATAGTGGAGAGACAGTCTTGCGGTAACTAAGTCGTAGGTGTCACGAGGTGGAGTATAATGCTCCATCGATTCATGCAGCACTCTTGCATTTGGATAGTTTGAAAGCTGTTGCTGAGCTGCGTTTATCATATTGATCGAGCCGTCTACTCCGGTATAAGAGAAACATCCCTGTTCAAGAAGCTCCACGCCAAACCCAGCGTTTCCACACCCTAAGTCTAAAATGTTTGCATCTGTAACATCACCTAGAAGCTGTAGAATAGCTGGTTTTTCAATCGTATCGTTGGCATTTTCTTTTTGCTGCCTGCATTTTGTATAAGCCAAAAACGTCTCGTCATTATCGTAAAATTCAGCTCCTGTTGAGATCTTCAACTAAATCAGCCTCCTCTATGCAAAGTATCTTATTATAATCATATATTCAAATTATTTACAATTATTTTGATGGATATGGAAATAGTGTTTTATTTTAGTATAATTATAAGTGTTAATGAATCGTTCTGTGTAACTAGAGAAGAAAAGAGGAGAAGTCATGAAACGTTCCACTATAAGCGTCAGTGTGGTTAGTATTCTGCTGTCGGTTAGTTTATTCATAAGCGGCTGTCAGCAAAATGAGGTATCTTCCCGCGACGAAAAAGAAAGTATCACTTCAAGTGCTCAACATTCTGAACAAAAAGAAAGTGCTATTCATACATCGGAGCAAAATGATGATAAGGAAAAGGGCAACCATCAAAAGTCAAGCACTTCTTCAACAAGTAATACAGCCTCTGTTAAAGATGAAAACAACATATCCACCCCTACAAAACAAACGGCTAATATATTAATCAAGTCCTATTTGCAAGGTTTAATAAAAGGAATCAACAACGGTTCTTTTAAAGAAGTAAACAGCTATCTGGTGAAAGGAAGTTCTCTTTATAAAGATCAGCAGTCTTTAATTAGTCATTTACATGGCAAAGGAATTCAAGAAAGATTAGTAGATTATGAAGTGGTTGACTTTAAAAAAGCAGGCTCTGCTTATGATATCCAAACTCATGAAGTGATTATGATTGTTCAGCCTAATGGTTCAGAAAAGATAAAGGAGTATGATTGGGTATATTCAGCGGTATGGTCGGGCGATCAATTACGCTTAAAGGATATTTCTAAGGCAGAGAACACTGCTTCAACAAAAACATCAGCACCATCGAATCAAAGCAGCGGCAACTATGATGGAGAATGGTCAAGAGATATTCATCATCAAGAAGCAGGGTTAACCATCACTAATTCAACAAGCGGCTCTTTTAATTTTACAATAGGTGCAGTATACGGTGCGCATGCAGGAGGAATAGAAGGAAAAGCAGAGGTGAAAGGAAATAAAGCTATTTATAAAGACATGGAAGAAGCTACGGAATGCGTACTAAACTTCACGTTAAGTCAAAAAGAAATCAAAATTGATGCTACTCCAGGCTGTTCCTATTACGGTGGGTTAAATGTTTCTTTTGACGGCACGTATAAAAAAGGAAAGATCACAGAACATACGAAAACCTTATCAGAACTCGATATCCTTCCAAGTAAACAGGATGAAAATGTGAAAAAACTTGTAGGAAATGACTACGAAGCGCTTGTTGATAACTTTCAAATCGTCCATGAAGAAAAAGATTTAGACGGCTTAGGAGCGACAGCGCTGTCAGGTGGAGTAACCGGTTTGTATACGCTTATGGAAGGAATCATTGAGTATGATAAGCAAGGCTATTATTACGTAGCGTTAATTGTTGACAGTGACAAGGTGAAATTCTACACGAATAATCCTGCATATCGAGATCGTATCACACTCACAGTAAAAGAGTGGATGAGCCGCTTTAGCGATTATCCAGTAGAGACAATATATAAAGAAATAAAAAGATAAGTCTAAAAGCTAAGAGTTGAGTATAGAAAGGGTCAGTCTATGCGTAACTCTTAGCTTTTGCTTTGAATCCGTAGGAAACCATTTGTTTTTGGCGTCGTTCTTATTTCGGTAATTTTTCAACAATTGCTGCGTCTATTTGCTGAGATAATACGCTGCTAATCTCTTTTTCATTTTCCACTTTTTCTAAAATTAGCTGCTTATTGCCCTTCTTTATTTTTAACATTGTACCTGAGTGAATAGAGAAATCATCTCGCAGCTTTTTAGGAATAGTAAGTCGAAAACGGTCATCAATTTTTCGAGATTGAGCCGTAAATGTTAAAGACGTTTTCTGACCAAAACTCATTTCATATTTTCGAATCACAATGTTATTTTCTTGGTTAATAAAAAATTGAACCTCCATGTTTGCACCCAATTCGACTGACGTTAACAGTTCAGAAGTGAGCTGAATCTGCCGTCCGGTTAATGATGCATAATAAGGAGGAGACGCCGCAGGTTTTTGTGAAAGCGCTATCGATTTTTCGTCTCTTTTTTTCACAACAATTTGCTGTTCTACTAAGTATAGTTCTACATAATCAAAGGGCTTAAGTTCATAGTCATCTCGTAGGGATCTGGGAATGACTATTCTACCCATATGGTCAATTGTTCGAATGAAGATATGAGAAGGAACGGGGACATTTTCATCATGATGATCAATAATAATCCAATCATCACAGCTCCGTAAAAGAACTTTGTCGTTCGTCTCGAGTTTCGTTATTTGCATAAACAAAGAAGGAAGGGATACTCTTCCCATTTCATCAATTATACACTCTTCTTTTTTTGTACGCATCTTGCTACTTAATCCTTTCTAAAAACAGTTTAGATGGGGTATGTTACTTAAATTACACAGCATTTATTTCTTTGTCAAATGAAGCAAATGAGTATTTATTCATCCTACAGATTGAGAAATACAGGAAGTTTGACCTCATTCAGTAGATGCACAGCTTTCCCGTGTAAATGGTAATCATCTGAAGAAAACAAGTTAATCTATAATTGAAAAAGCATAGAATAAAAGCGTTATTCTTTCTTTTGGTTTTATCGCAAGAAGAGAAAGAAAAAAAGGCTTAAAAAGGGCCAATACCCTATTTCTAAAGAGTAGATGTAGGTTTTTAATCAAAAAATGCCGCGGAACTCAGTCTGAATGATGAATAGATTTATGCATATTAAGCCTAGAAAAAAATTTCAAGCAGTGCTTTTTTTACTTGTTTTGGAGAGCAGTTATAGTTGAAGAATAAAGAAAAAAGCTCAATGTAATGAGCTTTGAGCTAATTTTATCGTTTTTCAACCAGCAGTAAGATGAAGGTAGCAAGCGGTCCTAAAGCAAGAGATAATAAGAACCAGTTCAGACCGGTTCGATTTTTACCTTGCGCTAATCCGGCATTAATTAGAGCCAGCGTTCCCCATCCTACAACGTATTGATTATCCATATGACACCCCGCTAATATTATTTCTTTATATGATTAACAAATTTTATATTAGCATAAATATCCATATTTTTGATTGGAATTCCTGAATTAGGTGGAAAAGCGGTGAATTTCTTCATGAAACAAAATTCCTGTTTTCCTCCACTCAGTGAAGGTAGTAGTGAATAAGAGAAGGGTGCACGTAGTACACGTGAACGTACTGAGGACGATGATAGTGAAGCTGATGCATATATTGATTCATAAGCCTTTGAATGGCGTCGTACACATTGGGCGGATAGCCGTAATAGCCGTGATGAATCCCAACTCGAAGCAAGGAAACGGGAGGCGTGTTATTGTTTTTGTACATTGTTCGGTGCTCTTCTGCGCGTTTAACCTTGCGCAGCTGCTCCGCCCGCTGCCGGCGCAGCTTTTCGCTGTCCTAGTTCTTGATCGAGTATAAAAATAGCTGCAGGGTTATTTTGAGCAATTTTTAAGCGGTCTACAATTGTCTGAGCCTGAGCTTCTTCATCGACTTGTTCTCTCAAAAAGTCCTGCACGATGACTAGGGTTTGAGGATCGTTCGCTTGGCTGATAAATTGAAACGCTTGACGATAAGAATTTGTGACGAACTTTTCATGCTCCAATACTTTTTGAAACGTTTCTAACGGTGTCCCAAACTCACTTGGCTGAGCAGGTAAAGAACTTAATTCAACCGTTCCGCCGCGGTCAACTAAGTAGTCAATAAGTTTTAGCATATGAGTGCGTTCTTCTTCAGACTGCAGGCGTAGCCAGCTGCCCATTCCTTTATAGTTTAATCGATTCATATAGTTAGACATAGCTAGGTACAAAGTTGAAGAGACGTGTTCAAGTTGAATTAAGTTATTGAGCAGTTTTTGAATTTGTTCGTTCATATTTGTTATTCCTCCTTAGGGAAAGAATTTCTTTCATATACTAGCTGCAACCCTCACGTTTTTTATGGTGAAAGAAATCTACAGTGATACTATATGTCACTTCTTTAAGTAGGTAACTTGCCCATCCTTTATTGGTGCTTCTTACTTACATAAAGGGGTTGTATAATATAGGAATAAACGTAGTTTAAAAGACTCTTTTTTTAGATGGTTAAAATTACTATGTTCTATTTAACCAATTTAATGATAAAATTGTCACTCTGTGCAATTTTAATTGGTATGAAGGAGTCAGAAAAATGAATATGCAACACGTATTAATACCTGGATTTGAAAAGCTCGCGAGCTTTGTTTTCTGGTATCCATTTATTATGTCTTTATTTTGGATTGCGGGCACGCTTATTTACATACGCTATCGCGACCGAGATCCTAAAGTTGATTTTTCAACAGTTGATTGGCCGTTAGTGAGCTTTTTAGTGCCTTGCTATAATGAAGAAGAAACGATTGAAGAAACGCTTAAGCACCTTTTGGCGTTAGATTATCCGTCTAAAGAAATCATTCTTATTAACGATGGAAGCACCGATGGAACAGCTGATATTTTAAAGGAAATCAGCAGGAATCACCCTGAAGTTCGTGTGATTCAGCTTTATGAAAATAAAGGAAAAGCCAACGCGTTGCATTTAGGTGCGCACGCATCTAAAGCTGAGTTTTTAATCTGCTTAGATTCAGACGCTATTTTAGATCAAGACGCTCCGTATTATCTAATCCATCATTTTCTTCATAAAGGGGAACGGCTGGGAGCCGTTACCGGAAATCCGCGCATTCGAAACCGTAATACGCTGCTGAGTCGCATTCAGCTAGTTGAGTATTCTTCTATTATCGGTTCTATTAAACGAACACAGCGAATTTTAGGAAAAGTAATGACGGTCTCAGGCGTAGTAGTGGCTTTTCGAAAGAAAGCACTTGTGGACGTCGGGCTGTGGGATCGTGACATGATTACGGAAGATATCGCCGTAAGCTGGAAGCTGCAGCAGCGCTTTTGGGATATCCGCTATGAACCGCGGGCATTGTGCTGGATGCTTGTGCCCGAAACCTTAAAAGGAATTTGGAAGCAGCGAGTACGTTGGGCTCAAGGTGGGCAAGAGGTAATGCTTCGCCACTGGAAAGTGTTATTAAAATGGAAGCAGCGCAGAATTTGGATTGTATACCTAGAGCAGTGGATCAGTACTCTTTGGTCATTCGCATGGCTGTTTGTGACGATCATGCTGCTTGTTACCGCGAGCAGTCCTCAAGACATACTGTTTTGGTTTACGTTTACGTCATTTTCCCTTGTATTTATGAGCTTAATTCAGCTGTTTATTGCGTTGAAAATTGATTCGAAATACGACAACGTGAAGCGGTATTACGTATGGGCTGCATGGTACCCAGCGCTTTACTGGATTGTGAATACGATTGTGGTAGTGGGCGCATTTCCTCGTGCTATCAGATCTAGAGTGAAAGGAGGCTATGCCACATGGAGCAGTCCAGACCGCGGCTTAACGAAGAGCAAATCATGATTCAAGCTAAGCAGCCTCTTGCTCGATTCGTGATTAGCATCATTGTTTCATCTGTTTTTTGGCTGTATTGTGCCATTGTTCTTTGGTTTTTCCTTTCAGCTGTTATCGGCGTAAATGACCGTTACAGCGGGGTATTAAAAATTGCGTTCAAAACGACGAACGGCGAAATTCGAACGTTTTTAGTAATTGGACTCGCTATTTTTTGCTTCTTTTTCCTAGCTCTGTTTTTATGGAGATTCTACAACAAAAAGAGATTTGGAAGCTTAAACCGACGAAAAGAGCCGGCGTATACGAGTATTAAAGATTTAGAGCGTCTTGAGCTTTTATCGAAGGATCAAATTCAAGAGCTTCAGCGTGCACAGTACATCGAGTTTGATGTTAATCCGTTAAAACATACTGAGGAGAGGAAGCACGCATGAAGAAATATGTATTCTTTCTTTTAGTTGCGGCAGCGGTAGTTGGCTTTATTTTCTTTAAAGTAGTGAACTGGGAAGATAAGGCGAAAGCAACAACGACCGTGGAGCCAGCGCTTGAGACGAACGGATGCTTAGGCTTAAATTATCATCGCGTGCGCAAGCATAATTGGTTTAATCGAATTGTCAGCTCAGTTACAAAGTCTGACGAACTGACAGAGTACAGCGTCTACAGCAATGATTTTGAACAACAGTTAAAAAAGCTGAAGGAACTTGACGCTACGTTTGTTACGCCAAAAGATATTGAAACGTATCAGCAAAAAGGCACGTTTCCAAAACGCTGCGTATGGATTTCATTTGACGATATTGACCGTACCGTGTATCAAAACGCTTTTCCAATTTTGAAAAAGGAAAACATTCCGTTTACGCTATATGTAATCGCAGGACAAGTGGGAGCAGAGGACTTTCAAAATTTAAATATGGCTTCATGGAGTCAGCTAAAAGAAATGAAAGACAGCGGCCTTGCGACAATCGGTTCGCATACATATGATATGCACCGTTTAGAAGAAGACAAGCCTTTATTTCTGACGCCTGCTAAATACAGCGCGTTTGCTCGTGATTTACGAAAAAGCAAAGAAACGATTAAGAACCATTTAGGAATAGACCCCGTTTACTTTGCCTATCCATACGGCAATACAAATGATGACGTAGCTAAGATTGTGAAAGATGCTGGTTTTCACCAAGCAGCTATTTTAGCCCCTCATGTTATTACAAAAGACAACGATCCGTATTATCTTAACCGGATTGTTGTGTACAACAAAACCTTTCAATATCTTATTCTTCCGTGGCTGACGCGTACGAGCTCATGAGAAGAAAGTGAAAAAAGCCTCTGTCTAAAGCAGAGGCTTTTTTCTGTTTACCATCAAAAGGTATGTCAATTACGTGAAGAAAGTACACTTTCATTTCTATAAAAATCATTTTAATGTTACCATAGAAAAGTTGTGATAACAGATATGGATAAACGAAACTATCTATCAATCCTTTTACAAACTGCGTGTAAGAAGTTTGTAAAGGTGTAAAGAGGAAAAGCGGCAATTGTACGCTTACTATTTTACGAATGTAAGGCAATCGGACAAACTAATTCGCTGTCCATTGCTAATTAAATTGTATTCATTATTCACGATTCCTCTCTATCATTTCGTCATGGGTTTTGTTTTATCGTTAAAATTTTGATAAAGGTGTATAGGATATGGAAAACAGGCATTTTGAATATAAATTTAAAGAAGCGCTGAAAAAACTAAATGATATTGAACTTGCGTTAAATGAATCATCGATTGTAGCGATTACAGATAGTCGCGGATTCATCAATCACGTGAACGATAAATTCTGTGAAATTTCTAAGTATGAAAGACATGAGCTTCTCGGTCAAGATCATCGTATTATTAATTCGAAACATCACTCAAAACGGTTTTTTAAAGAGTTATGGAGTACAATCAGCTCAGGTAAGGTCTGGCACGGAGAAATAAAAAACAAGGCAAAAGACGGTTCGTATTACTGGGTGGATACAACCATTGTTCCATTTTTAGATGAACGAGGAAAACCGTATCAGTACGTATCAATTCGCAATGATATTACAAAGCGAAAAGCATATGAAGAAAAAATTAAGCAAATGGCTTATTATGATCCGTTAACTAATTTACCTAACCGCTACTGGTTAAACAAACAGCTAAAAAAACTGTTTTTAGATGAAGAATCTCCAGAACTGCTGGCTATTTTATTTTTAGATTTAGACCGCTTCAAATCAATAAATGATACGCTTGGCCATCATCACGGCGATGTGCTGCTGAGGCGCGTAGCAGAAAGATTAAAAAAATGTATTCCGTCCTCTGATTTTATCTCGCGGCACGGGGGCGATGAGTTTATTTTAGTGCTTCATACACTAAAAACTGTTGAGGAAATTGAAGAAATGACCGAGCAGATTGTAAAAGAAATGTCGCTTCCTTTTTATATAGACGGAGATAAAGTGCTAACCTCTACAAGCGTTGGCATCAGCCTATTTTCAAAGGAATGTCAGCAGCATATTATTCCAAAAGACGCAGATGAACTAATTGACAGGTTAATTAAGCAAGCAGATATTGCGATGTATGTAGCAAAACGAAATGGGCGAAACACATATGAAATGAGTTCTTCTTCATCAAATGAAAAAATCATTAAAACGATCAGCATGGAGAATGAGTTAAAGTATGCGTTAGAAAGAAATGAGTTTCAGCTCGTTTATCAGCCGTTAATCGATTTGAAAACGTCTGATGTCATAGGGGCAGAAGCGCTTATCCGCTGGAATAGCGCAAAATTTGGTACTGTCTATCCAAATGAATTTTTGCCCATTTTAGAAGAAGTTGGTTTGATTGTACCGGTTGGCAAATGGGTATTAGAAGAAGCATGTCAGCAAATGAAAGCATGGACGGAGATAAATTTAAAAGCGAGTAAAATAGGGGTGAACGTGTCACCTATTCAGCTGAAGTCCTCACGATTTGTAACGGACATGGAACAAATTTTGAAGAAAACGGGCCTTGAGCCGCACTTTCTAGAACTTGAAATCACCGAAAGCGTTATTCAAAACAGTCAAGAATCGAAAAAAGTGCTAAACCGCCTGCGGAGTCTAGGGATAAAAGTGGCGATGGATGATTTCGGAACGTGCTACTCTTCTCTCAGCTATCTTAAACACTTGCCAATCAATACGTTAAAAATTGATAAATCATTTATTGACGACTTAGATGAAGTTGGAAAAGTGCTGGTGGAAACGATTATTCAAATGGGGAAAAAACTTAATTTTGCCCTAACCGCAGAAGGAATCGAAAACGAAGAACAGCTGCAGTTTGTGACGGAACAAGGCTGTCATATCGGTCAAGGCTATCTATTTGATAAGCCGCTTTCTCCTGAGGAAATGAGCCGTTTGTTGAAATGAAGGAAAATCCTATGTACGGAAAGAAGCTCTTTAATAGAGCTTTTTTTTATGGTTTTTAATCGTATGTAAGGAGTGAGAAAGTCGTGAAAGAGTACGTTGGAATCTGCACGATATGTCAAAAGAACGTGTACTGTTTAGAGGGATTTTTGAACGGTGTGGTTGTTGAAGGGAAGCTTGTCTGCTTTGCGTGTGAAGAAAAGGAGAAGCGTGACTCTCATAAAAACAAAAACTAGCTACCTTGAGTAGCTAGTTTTTTATTTACTGCGCATTCACTTTTTCAGCTTGCCAATAATACTCGCTGAACACATCAGAAAAGGCTTTGACGGTATTTGTGAGTTCTTCCATATTGTTATCGACGCCGCCTACTTCAATTAAAATGGAGCGGTCGGATAAGTCTTGATTATACAGGCCGTTATTGCCGCTTGTTTTCTTTTTGCTTAATACTCCGCGGCTAAGGCCTGGATATTTTTCCTCTAGCTTTTCATGAATCGCTTTAGCCATTTTTACATTTTCATCAAATTTCGGATTCGCTTCACCTAATACAATCATTATTTTAGCGTACGATTTGCCGTTGATAGTAGCCGTTGTTTTTTCTTGACGTAGTGAATCACGATGAATATCAATTAAATAATCGACGTCTTGGTTTTGCTGAAGAGCTGTTTCCACCACGCTTCGAGACATCGCATAGGCTCGTCCTGTACCCCAGCCTTTTTCATTCAGCTTTTGCGTCATGTTGGTTGTATCTACTTCCGATCCGATTCCGTCTGCTTTTAATTCCATTCCTAGCATTTGACCAACGAGCGTGATGTTGGTTTTGTTATCTACTGCTTTATTTTCGTTCGCTTCACCTGGCATACCAAGTAAAGGGAAATAAGATTCCCAGCTGTGCGTGTGGTAGATGTACACAACTTTTCTGTCTCCCGTGCTTTGCTTAGCCTGTGTTTGAGACTGTTTTTTGCTTTCTTCGTACGTTTTGCTTTCAGCAGGATCCAAATCACGCTCTCCAGAAATGCTTTCGAGAGGAGGAGCCGATTCATGAGGAATCGTGGTATAATCCGTTCCTTCACCGGCTAACAGAATATGAGAATCAAAAATAGAAAAGCCGGGCAGTTCTGATCCAAATAGACTTCTTGTATCCGCCACGCGAATATTCGTTGCAAGCTGCAGGGCGACAGAAGAAAGAGGAGGCGGGGAGAAGTCTTCTTCAAAGGCATGAGAGAAATGATGGTTTTCCGTATGCATGAAGTAGAACAAGCTTTGAGCTTTATAATTTGATAGCGCTTGATAGACAACGTTCGAGCGCAGCGTATGCTGAAGAGTTGAATACGTGACGGTAAAAATAGCGGCAGATGTTAACAGAACAAATAGTATAGCGATAATTAATGATTTATAAGAAAGAATCCAAAAAAGCTTTTTAGGCTTTTCAGTGAACTTTTTTTTCATAGAGTAAACCTCCTCTAATAAAATTTTGAAATCAGCGAATAAGAACTCTAAGAGGAGAATGTTATGTATCTACTATTTACTCTATTAAAAAGAAAAAGAAATATGATAGAAACCATGATATTTAAAACAATATAAAAAAGGTTATAGTAGGGCATACTATAAAAAAACGGTGCATATTGGAGCTGGTTAGATGAACGATTCATGGGTTTATCATCATTTTATTAATACACTGTTATTTCCTTTAACGATGTTTGGCGTGGCATTTTGTGTACTGGGGCTATTGCTATACATGCTGTGGAAAGAAAAGCAAAAAGAAGGGCGAAAACAACGAGATTGAGGCATTTAATCTAAAGACGAACAAATGAGGTAAAGGAGCTAGTATGGAGCGCTTTTGACACCGCGGTTGATTTCCGTGCAAGACTTCGCTTTCTGCGGACGGCAGGTGAGCCTCCTCGTCGCGCACGCTCCTGCGGGGTCTCACCTGTTCCGCTTTCCCCGCAGGAGTCTTCGTCTTGCCCTCCAGTCAACCGCTAGAAGCCGCTACATACACGAAACCTACGTTCACCATACCAATAAAAAAATCCGAACGAATAATCGTTCGGATCTTCCTTCAACTAAAATACGCTTGTCACAGTCTTTTTGTCCGAATTTCAGCTGGGAAAAGGAAGGTTTTTTCTTTCTAAGAACTCCATACGGTTCCCAAATGGATCATCCACGTAAATTCTTTCAGTACCGGGAATGTTTTTGTCTCCTATAAAAGAAATACCAAAGCTACTCAGATGATTTTTGAACGCAGGGAGGTTTTTAACATAAAAGCCTGGATGCGCTTTTTTGGCAGGTGAAAAGGTAGGTTCAACACCAATATGCAGCTGATAAGAACCAAATTCAAACCACACGCCGCCGCGTTTTTTAAGACTTTCCGGCTTTTCAATTTCTGTTAAGCCAAGAACGGTTCCAAAAAAGTGTCGTGCTTTGCTTTCTGAATGCGGTGGTGCAGCTAGCTGAATATGATCAATATGCGTTAGTGTAAAAGTCATAAACATTCCCCCTTAACTAGTAGAGTACTAGTTAAGTTTACGTGATGTATCACTGTAAATAAATGATAAAAAGTTGATGTGTTTCATAAGAAAAACTTATTATTTTATATACATATAACACCAAATGAGGTATATTTTATTTTGTTGTTATTTAGAAGAATTGGAGATTAATATGGAATATCACTATACGTTAACAAAAGATGATTATGTGGCTTTTAATATGCATCATGCTCAACATTCGGAAAGAGTACAAAAAGTGCTGAAAGTTCAGCGATGGATGTCGCTTATTTTTCTTCTTATTCCTTTGCTTGTTTCGTGGGTTGAAGGAGAGTTTTTACTTGGTATGTTCGTAGCATTTGCGCTGCTTGCGGTTCTTTGGTTTTTATTTTATCCGAAGTATTTTTATGGAAGTATTAAAAAGAACATTATAAAGGTAATAAATGAAGGAGATAACAGCAGTCTGACGGGTGAGCATACTATAATGGTGACGGAAGATGGCTTGGTAGAGAAAAGCTCAAAAGGAGAAGTGAAGACTCCTTGGTCAAGCATCACTCAAATTAGAGAAACCGATGAACATATCTTTATTCTTGTTAGTGCAATGAGCGGATACGTTATTCCTACAAGCGCATTTGCAGATGTAAAAGCGCTACAGCAGTTTAAAGAAACGCTGAATGCTGCAAGGGCTGGAAAAACAGGCTGAGTAGTAAATAATAATAATGTAAAAAAACGCCCTCCTAGATACTTTTCTAAGAGGGTGTTTTTTTAACAGCAGTCCCAGTTGTACAAAATATCTTTAAAGTTACGGTTGCGAAGGTCTTCTTCTTTAATGAAGAAATTGGCCACTCCCGCATCACCAAACATAATATCCGCTTCGTCGTCCATGGCGAATTGAAGAAGCAGAACGTTATATGCGCGCAGCGCTTCATCGTAGTCTCGAGGATCGCTTTGAGTGAAAAAAGCGTATCCGCCCATTTTATGATACTCGCCCGTAAGCTCATCCCAGTAGATCTCTTCCATTTCTTCATCATCAAATAAATCTGATTCCATATCGTTATATCGATAGTCAGTAGGAGACACGGGTTCGCTTTTTATTTCAAACTGTAGGCCTACTTCTTGAGGAATAGGGAACATATCTCGGTCAACGTCTTCTAGATACGTAAAGTCGGTTATTAACTTGTTTTCGTCGGTTGTTATGTCTTCATAAAAAACGACGCGAAAGTCTTTTTGAGACGTGGGTTGGTCAAAATCCAGACCATACACATCACCGGTGTTTTTGTTATCAGCTCCGCAAATGAAAAATTGAAGCATGCCTTGAGAAGGCATATTTTCATAGGGAGGCACGTCAGAAAAATTGATTTGTGCCATCATTAACATAGGCTTGCCCTCGGAGTCGAGAGGATGATTTGCTTCTAGAGGCAGGTAAGGGTTGCCGCCGAACTTGCTGTCATATAATTTGGGACTATTCCTGACCGTATGGATGTGGATATAAGGTTTACATGTTTTTTCGATTTCTTTTCGGTAAGGTTCTAGCTTGAGAGGCAGTGCTAATTTTGATAGAGGATTCATATGTACTCTCCTTTTTGTTTGGAATAAAAAGAACGTTTGTTCGTACTTGTATTTTATCGTAATACATACGAAAAGGGAAGAGAAATCGTATAAAAAAACCCCTTTGCAGAAGCATCCGCAAAGGGCACAAAGAAATGATAGCGTTTTCATTACGAACCTTACTAAACGAACTGCTTATTTAGAAAAGAATCCTTTTAAAGCAAATGCGACGTTTTGCGGTCTTTCCGCTAAGCGGCGCATAAAGTAGCCAAACCAGTCGTTGCCAAAGGGAACGTATACGCGCATTGTATAGCCTTCTTTTGCAAGGCTAAGCTGCATATCTGTTCGGAATCCGTACAGCATTTGAAATTCAAACTGCGTGCGCGGGATGTTATTTTTGTGAGCGAACTCTTTTACTTTTGCAATAATATTGTGGTCGTGAGATGCAATAGCCGTGTATGTTCCACTGAGCAAATGCTCTTCGATAATTCGCATATAGTTCTCATCAATTTGGGCTTTGTCTTGAAACGCCACCGTTGGTGATTCTTGATACGCGCCTTTTACCAATCGAAGAGGAATGCCTTTTAGCTCTTTTACATCTTGTTCAGCGCGGAATAGGTAAGCTTGAATAACCGTTCCAACATTATCAAACGTCTCGCGGAGCTCTCGTAAAATATCTAGCGTCATTTGACAGTGAGCATAGTCTTCCATGTCGATTCGAACAAAGTTATCGTATTTTTTCGCCGTTTCAAGAATGCGGCGCATGTTCTCAACGCAAAAGCTGCGGTCAATATCCAAACCAAGCTGCGTCATTTTGACAGATAAGTTGCACGTTACACCGGCTTGGCCCATAGCTTCTAGTGTTCTGATGTTATATTGAGTTGCTTCGATAGCTTCTTCTCTGCTTGAAACAAATTCCCCTAAATGATCAAGCGTACAAACAAGCCCTTTTTCATTCAATTCCCGTACTTTTTTGATCGCATGTTCAATTGTGTCGCCAGCTACCACTTGAGCTGCACCAAAGCGAAGACCCCATTTTTTCGCCGCTTTGTTTAGCGCTTTATTTTGGGAAGCGTGAAGAAACACATTTTTAGATACCTCTGCTAACATAAATATCTCCCCCTATAGAAAAAATCCCTTGTTGTTTTAAGATAGAGCAGCCTAGGGCTGCTCTACTGAGTATTAAAGCGTTGTGCTTGTTGTTTTTGCTTGCAGGTGCAGAATCAAGTAATCAGGACCGCCAGCTTTTGAATCTGTTCCTGACATATTAAATCCGCCAAACGGCTGGTACCCAACGATGGCACCTGTACAACCGCGGTTGAAATAAAGGTTTCCAACGTGGAACTCTTCTTTCGCACGCTCAATGTGTTCAGGCGTATTTGAAAGAAGGGCACCTGTTAAACCGTAGTCAGTGTTGTTCGCAATTTCCATCATATGATCGAAGTCGCGCGCTTTGCAGAATGCTACGACTGGGCCGAAGATTTCTTCTTGCATTAAACGTGCTTTTTCATCTACATCTGCAATAATCGTAGGCTGGATGAAGTAGCCTTTTGAATCATCTGCTTCTCCGCCCGTCATTAAACGGCCTTCTTCTTTACCGATTTCAATGTACTTTGTAATTTTGTTGAAAGAAGCTTGATCAATAACAGGTCCCATATACGTGTTTACATCTTCAGGGCTGCCCATTGTTAATGTTTTTGTCAGCGCAACTGCTTTTTCAAGAACGATATCGTATACGTCTTGATGAACAACTGCACGAGAGCCCGCTGAACACTTTTGTCCAGAGAAGCCAAACGCTGAATACACAATAGAAGAAGCAGCTAAATCTAAATCAGCATCTTTATCTACAACAACCGTGTCTTTTCCGCCCATTTCAGCAATAACGCGTTTTAGCCAGATTTGACCAGGCTGTACTTTTGCTGCGCGTTCATAGATGCGGCAGCCTACTTCACGAGAACCTGTAAATGAAACGAATCGTGTTTTTGGATGATCTACTAAATAGTCGCCAATTTCGCTTCCGCTTCCCGGCACGTAGTTCAGTACACCGTCTGGAAGGCCAGCTTCTTTCATTACTTCTACAAATTTTGCTGCGATAACCGGTGTGTTGTTAGCAGGTTTTAATAGAACCGTATTTCCTGCTACGATTGCTGCTGCTGCTGTTCCAGCCATGATCGCTAGCGGGAAGTTAAACGGTGAAATAATAACGCCGACACCAAGCGGAATGTAGTTAAATTTATTTTCTTCACCTTCGCGGCTCTCAACAGGCGCGCCGTCTTTTAGCTGCACCATTTGGCGAGCGTAATATTCAAGGAAGTCAATTGCTTCTGCTGTATCAGCATCTGCTTCATTCCACGGCTTTCCTGCTTCTTTTACAAGGTAAGCTGAAAATTCATGTTTGCGGCGGCGAATGATGTCCGCTGCGCGGAAAAGAATGTCAGCGCGAGCTTCCGGCGCTTCTTTTTTCCATGTATTAAATGTAGAAAGTGCTGCTTGCATTGCTTTTTCAGCCAGGTCTTGATCTGCTTTTGACACGCGTCCGATAACTTCTGCTTTATTTGCTGGGTTAATGGACTGAATTTGATCTTCTGTTGTAATGAATTCTCCGCCAATTACAAGAGGATAGTCCTTTCCAAGCTCTGATTGTACAAGTTCTAATGCAGATTCAAACGCATCTTTGTTTTCAGCAACCGTAAAGTCCGTGAAAGGCTCGTGTTTGTATTGTTTGATTTCGTTAATATTCATTGTGTTCATTTTCATTACCCCTTTTTTAGAAAATTTACAACATAATTAATATTCCAACACCCTATACCTGTATTATAATCACCTTATTCTCGTTTTGTACATAGTTTTTTAACAAAAATGTTCAAAAATTTTTAAAATAAACACTTTTGTTTAAAAAGCCAATAAAACGATGTTTTTTATAGTGATTTTGAACAAAAAGAAAAGAAAGGGATATGAGTAAGTAGATGAAAAGATATTTTGAAGTGAAGAATTACGATAAAAGAAAGAGTTTATCGATAGTAAGGTAAAATACTTTTTCGATCAAAAAACAATAGACAAAGTTGTTCAAAATAAATTATCATATAATTCGAAAAGTAATTTTGTCGAATGAAGCTGACTTTTGCGTTAAGTGAAAGTTTCATTTGCATGCACAGATAGAAGGAGGGTAGGAAAACGGCAGTTATTTGTCCACGATATTGTAAGGGCTTACATATTTAACGCGCGATGCGAAGAACGTGTAATTCTTTAAATGACGGTTTCTATGAGGAGGATTTTAATATGAGTCATCAACCGCCTGAGTTAAAAAAAGAATTAAAAATTCGACACATAACCATGATTTCTTTAGGAGGAATCATTGGTGCCGGTTTGTTCATTGGAAGCGGATCGCTTATTAACGCAGCAGGTCCTGGTTCCATCTTTTCGTACGCGTTTGCCGGTTTGCTGGTGATCTTAGTTATGCGAATGCTGGGGGAAATGTCTACGGCTAATCCTTCAAGCGGTTCGTTCGCGACCTATGCCAGAGAAGCGCTTGGACCGTGGGCTGGCTACACAATCGGCTGGCTGTACTGGTTTTTCTGGGTAATTGTTATTGCTGTTGAAGCGATTGCTGGTTCAACGATTATTCAATACTGGTTTCCATCTCTACCGTCTTGGGGTGTGAGTCTGCTCCTGACATTTTTATTAACGTTAACGAACTTATACTCTGTTAAATCATTTGGTGAATTTGAATACTGGTTTTCGCTTATTAAAGTAGTTAGTTTAGTGCTGTTTTTACTTTTAGGAGGAGCGATCATCCTCGGTTTAATACCGGGAGTAGAGTCTCCGGGAGCGTCGAACCTTCTTCATAGAGGCGGATTTCTTCCAAATGGAATCAGCTCCGTCTTTTTAGGAGTGGCGATTGTCATGTTTTCCTTTATGGGAACAGAAATTGTCGCAACAGCGGCTGGAGAATCGGCTCAGCCTGAGCGAGCGATCACCATCGCAACAAATACCGTTATTTATCGTATTTTGATTTTTTATCTTGGGTCTATTTTAATCTTAGTAACGATCCTTCCTTGGGATTCTTCAAGCTTGATGAAAAGTCCGTTTGTTTCGATATTAGAGCTGGTAAACGTTCCGGCAGCTGCTCAAATCATGAACTTTATCGTACTGACTGCCGTTCTTTCTTGCTTAAATTCAGGTCTATATACGAGTTCTCGTATGCTGTACTCAATGGCGCAAAAAGGAGACGCGCCGCGTATGTTTTTGAAAGTGAATAAAAAAGGCATTCCGTTTAATGCCATTGTAGGATGTACCGTGATTTCTTACATCAGCGTTGGGTTTAACTATCTTTCACCTGATAAAATCTTTTTATTTTTAGTAAATGCATCTGGAGGCGTAGCGCTTCTTGTGTACCTTGTTATTGCTTTTTCACAGCTTCGCATGAGAAAGAAATACGAAAAAGAAAAGCCAGAAGCTTTAAAAATCAGAATGTGGCTGTTTCCTTATTTAACGTATGGAACAATTGCGGCGATCACAAGCATCTTTATTGCGATGGCATTTATTGATTCGCTTCGCACTCAGTTTTATCTCACGCTGCTGATTGCTGTATTTGTGGTATGTTCGTACTTCTTTATGAAAAAGAAAAAAGATGATCATTCCCTATCAGGACAGGGGAATAAAAGAATCTCTTAATAGAAGAGAAAATCATCACGAGGGGCTAGGGGGAAGTAAATTGGCAAACAAAGAGTTAAAAAGAGGGCTTGAATCTCGTCATATTCAAATGATTGCTCTTGGAGGAACGATCGGGGTAGGGTTATTTATGGGTTCAGCAAGCACCATTAAATGGACGGGGCCATCCGTCCTGCTTGCGTATGCTATTTGCGGCGTTTTTATTTTCTTTATTATGCGTGCAATGGGTGAAATGCTTTACTTAGAGCCAAGTACGGGTTCATTTGCGACATTTGGTCATAAATATATTCACCCGTTAGCTGGCTACATTACGGCTTGGAGCAACTGGTTTCAGTGGGTGATTGTCGGCATGGCAGAAATTATTGCCGTCGGAGCTTATATGCAGTACTGGTTCCCGCATTTGCCGGCGTGGGTTCCGGGAATTATCGCCATGATCATTCTCGGTGCGGCAAATTTAATCTCAGTAAAATCTTTTGGAGAGTTTGAATTTTGGTTTGCAATGATTAAAATCGTGACGATTGTTCTCATGATTATTGCCGGTCTTGGCCTTGTTTTCTTCGGTCTTGGAAACGGGGGAGAAGCGCTTGGACTATCGAATTTGTGGGCAAACGGCGGTTTCTTTACAGGCGGATGGTCCGGCTTTTTCTTTGCGCTGTCGCTTGTGATTGCTGCCTATCAAGGAGTAGAGCTTATTGGAATTACAGCAGGAGAAGCCAAAGATCCTAAAAAAACGTTAACAAGCGCGATTCAAAGCTTGATTTGGCGTATATTAATCTTTTATATCGGTGCCATCTTTATCATTGTAACGGTATATCCGTGGAACGAGCTGGACTCACTCGGCAGTCCGTTTGTTTCTACATTTGCGAAAGTAGGGATTACGGCAGCTGCGGGAATCATTAACTTTGTGGTCATTACAGCGGCAATGTCTGGATGTAACAGCGGAATTTTCAGCGCAGGACGCATGCTTTATACGTTAGGCGTAAACGGACAGGCTCCAGCGTTTTTTACAAAGGTTTCTCGAAACGGTGTACCTATTTATAGTACCGTTGCGGTAATGATTGGGTTAGCTGCGGGCGTTGTCTTAAATTATATTGCTCCGCCAAATGTTTTTGTGTACGTGTACAGCGCGAGCGTGCTTCCAGGTATGATTCCATGGTTTGTCATTCTTATTAGTCAAATTCGTTTTCGAAAAGCAAAAGGAGCGGCGATGGATCAGCATCCATTTAAAATGCCTTTTGCTCCTGTGACGAACTACGTAACCATCGCGTTTTTACTTATGGTGCTTGTAGGCATGTGGTTTAATGATGAAACGCGCATATCGCTGATTGTTGGGCTTATCTTTTTAGCTATTGTCGTGCTGAGCTACTATGTACTAGGTATCGGAAAGCGCACGGAAGTACGGTCTTCTGAAAGACGTAAGCTAGTGAAATAAATGATTTTGTAAGAGGGGCTGAAAAGCATTTTCTTTTTTTACTAATGAGGTGCATGGCAAGAAGGAAAAAGAAAAAAGAAAAAACCAGAGTCAAATCGGCGTGTTCAGGCATAAGATAATCCAACTCAAGCGAAATGCAAGCGGCGTTTTTCTTGAGGAAAGAGTAACTAAAGAAAAGGAAGTGTTCGTATGTCTGGAAACGCTGGATGTGGATATGGATCTGGTTTTGCTTTATTAGTTGTATTATTTATTTTATTAGTAATCATCGGCTGCAGCTGCTACGGCGGAGGCCTTGGCTGGTAATTCACTCATTTAAAAAGCCCTATAAGGGCTTTTTTCAATGCTTATAAATAACGTTTTTTCCCGTTTTGATAAATGTTTACGTGAAAGCCGTTTACTTCATCCATAAAGATTTTAGAAGGAAAGTCGGCTGTTTTGACAGATGAAGTGATTTCGACAGTTTGATACGCCTTTGGTTCCAACGTAACAGTATGAAGCCTAGGCTTATTCATCATGAGTAAAAAAGGGGTATCTTCTTTAAAATAGAAGCGTTCATCCAGTGCTACTTCAAACGTAACGGGTTTTGAACTGTGATTTTCAAATGAAAGGTCACAGGTACCCGTTAATACGGTTTCTTTTTTATTTCTCTCAAATGTACAAATGCTGTTTTCCACATCGTAAGAAATGGCATACATACCTGGTAATACGGTCTTTTGCATCGCTTCAACTATATGACCAGGACCCGATATGACAATAAACGCAGCTAAAATCGTTAATTTTAAACGGTGACGATTTAAACTTTTGTAAAGTGCAAAAAGACCAAGTAAAAGTATAATTCCCCACGCATTGTTAGCATATTGAATTCCCGTCATTGTTTCTTCATCTCCATAGAGGGGAAGACCTAAAAAAGAAAAGACAGAATGACTGAGCGGTGTTGAATTAGGGAAAGGGATGTTTAAAATAAAAACAATCAGTAAAAAAATGAGTCCCTTTGTAAAAAGTGATCGTTCACGAATCATGTTGTTCCTCCTTAGCTATAAATCACGTATCATTATATACTATTATTATCTTTTTTTGTAATTAATGGTTATTTTATTGCGTGGGAGAAGAGAGAGTGGAAAATAAATTGATAAAAAATGTGCATGTCCATTTATAAGCGTCGTAGTTTCTTAGAAAGCAGGGTATGAAATATTTATTTTTGTGCAAATGATACATATTGCCGAATGAAAAAACTTTATGGCGCATCACAATCCAGAAATGTCGGTAGCCTCAAAGCTTACACAGAGGGTTTTAACCATACATAATTAGGATAAAGCCTGTCTTAGAACAGAGACTTGCTATTTCTAAATTGATATGTTACACTAAGTTTAATTATTTTTGTTCGGTATGAAATTGAAAGAAGAGAAATATTCTTCAATAGAAATTTTTATCTGGAAATAGTACGATTGAGCAAGGGTAGTAATATATGTGTGGAGTAATTCCACCACTGGAGGAAATAGTATGACTGAAGGTACAGTAAAATGGTTTAATGCAGAAAAAGGTTTCGGTTTCATCGAAATTGAAGGCGGAGAAGATGTATTCGTACATTTCAGCGCAATTCAAGGCGACGGATTCAAATCTTTAGACGAAGGTCAAAAAGTGACTTTCGACATCGAGCAAGGTCAACGCGGTGCACAAGCTGCTAACGTTGTAAAAGCATAATTTTATGCAATCCAAAAAAGACTCCGACTTTGGACGGGGTCTTTTTTTATTGTAGCAAACACGCAGGTAACGGAGGAATACGTATGAGTAAAGCAAAAGGTAAAGGCGGCACGGGGCGAGGCACCGGCAAAAAAGGATGGAACCGCTGGCAGGCGAGTGCAAAAAAGAAGAAAAATGCAAAGCCTTATAAAAGTAAGGGAACAAAAAATGCTGATAAGCCGGAAGGCAACTAATCCTATATGCGCAGTATCATCTGCAACTTCGACTTACTCTGCTTGAGTAAGTTTATTTCATATTGGAAGTATTTTTTTATTGCTTTTTTTACAGTTTGCTGTCACTATATGAAATAATAAAGTGATTTGTGTGAATTTTCTATAAAAATTGATTTTTTTTGCAAACACTTTCATATTTCGACAACCTTTTTGATTTTTATCGGTTATACTTCTTTATAATAGATTATAGAAAGATGCAGGGGAGCATAAAGTGAGAGAGGAAAGCGACAGTTTACTCTGTACGCTTTTTACGTTTCTGGACCGTATTGCAGTAGCGTCGTAACAAGTAGATCATGCATCAGTTTAGAACACATCAAAACTCAACTAAGTGTAACGGGGGGATATGAGTGAGCGTAGGCATCGTAATTGAAAAAGTTCAAAATTATGCTATGTTAGAAGATCATGTTTTGGTTGAAATGGTTCACAGCGGAGACGAAAAATCATTGGAGTATTTAATCAACAAGTATCAAAATCTTGTAAGGGGAAAAGCAAGAAAATACTTTTTGATTGGTGCTGAAAAAGAAGACATCGTCCAAGAAGGAATGATTGGACTGTACAAAGCAATTCGCGACTTTAACGAAGACAAGCTAACATCTTTTAAAGGGTTTGCGGAGTTATGTATCACAAGACAAATTATTACGGCGATCAAAACGGCTACTCGTCAAAAGCACGGTCCGTTAAATTCGTACATTTCATTGGACAAGCCTCTGTATGATGAAGAATCAAACTATACGCTGATGGATATGATTCCTGGCGATCAAATTGCTAATCCGGAAGCGGTGCTGATTCATCAAGAAAAAGTGGAAGACCGCGAGTTAAAAATTGCGGAAACACTTAGTGAATTGGAAAGAAAAGCATTGACGCTGTATATGGACGGCCATTCATACGCTGAAATTTCGAAAGAATTAAATACGCACGTTAAGTCAATTGACAACGCGCTGCAGCGTATCAAAAGAAAGTTAGGTCGAGACGTAGAAAGCAGACAAGCTATTTCATAATAGGTAAAGAGGACCTTATTGGATAATAAGGTTCTTTTTTTATTGAATAGGTGTCTATTCTGCACTGAAATATTTAACAAATTTAGGTTTTTACCATAATTTCCTTTATGTGTTAAACTAATAGCACGTTAATTTCGAAGGAGGATTTTATGTTTTTCTTTCTAGACAAGCATCATGACAAGCTAACGTGGATGATTGTAGGAATCGGACTTATTCTTTTTTTCGTAAGGCGAGATATGCTTACATTTGTATTGACCCTCTACATATGCTTACAGGGAATTCAACATCGCAGGCTTATTAAAAAGAAAATAAAAGCTACCTCTTGGGGTAAGCGTATTTTATACGTACTGTGTTTTTTACTATTAATTGTTGTATTGGCTTATTCTACGACTCATATGCTTGCTTGGGCACATACGCATCATGTGTTCATTGTTTTTCAATTCATTATGATTTACCTGCTGATTCTTTTAGGTAGGTTTTTACTGTCTCACGTCATTCCAAAAGTGATGAATAAGCTACATGAATAGAAAAGGGCCGGACCTCAAAGGGGTTTCGGCTCTTTTTCACGATCTTTTAAAATGTCTTGAATAATTTCAATATGAACAGAAGCCCACGATTGTTCACGGAAATGGAGAAACACGCTTGGAATGAGAATAAAAACATACAGCACGACAAAAATAATCCAAAGCCAGCTGCCGTCTTTAAATAAAAATTGCTGCAGCCGCTGCGAAAATAAAAAAAAGAGCCAAGGCAAGGCAGAAACAAGGATAGGGATGACGCCGGAGCCGTTTTTTTCTTTGGTCATTCGGTAATACACTTTTCGCAAAGTAGCGCTTTCTAGCGTAAGGTAAAGCTGCCGGATTTCTTCCATTTCCGCTAATTCATCAATATCTGCTGCGTTTTGATTTTGATGAGCCGCTTTTTTCAGTTTAAGGTAGACTTTATGAGCATCGCCGCGCAGTGAAAACATATACCAGCCTCCCGCATATTGTTTCGTCTTCTTTAACAGAGTTTGCAGGTGCATGTAAATCTATACAAAAAGTTTCGTGATACGAAAGAATAAGAAAACAGAAGTGTAAGCGTAAATCATTAGTAGAAAATAAGAGAAAACAGCTGATTTTTACTCTTTTTGGCCGCCTTTACACATCAACTAGCAGCACATATACTAATAAAAGAGCAATTAGTTACCTAGGTAAATAAAATGAAAAGGTGAGGTGAGAAAAGTGAATAACTTGGTGTTTCATGAGCTTCATCAAAAGTCGAGATTGTCTATTAAAGAAGTAAATGAAGTATTAAAAGCGTACGGGCTATACAGCTCACAGTATTCGATTTTATTTTGTTTAAAGCGATTCGGCTCGATGACGCAAACGGAGATTTGGCAGTATTTAAATGTCGAAGCGCCAACGGTTACCCGCACGTTAACAAGGCTTGAAAAAAGCGGATGGATCGTTCGAAAAGCAGGCAGTGATAAACGAGAGCGCATCGTTTATTTGTCTCCTCAAGCGAAGAAAAAGCTTCCAGAAATTCAGCAAGAAATTGAACGTTTAGAAGAAAATTTGCTGATTGCTTTATCCGACAGAGAACAGGATCAGCTTATTTCGTTATTAAAGAAAATTTGTAAATCTACAGAAAAGGGTGAAATGAATGACGAACCAGCAGGAGCCAATCTGGACTAAAAGCTTTATCAGCATTGCGATTACCAACTTTTTTATTTTTGTCGTGTTTTATGCATTGCTGACGCTGCTGCCGATTTATGTATTA
Organism: Priestia sp. FSL R5-0597; assembly: GCF_038006305.1. Classification (NCBI taxonomy): domain Bacteria; kingdom Bacillati; phylum Bacillota; class Bacilli; order Caryophanales; family Bacillaceae; genus Priestia; species Priestia sp. FSL R5-0597. The sequence goes on along the minus strand of NZ_JBBOUZ010000001.1, from coordinate 3,577,287 downwards.
GACGCCTTGGACGGCACGAGTACGCAGGCAGGGCTTGTTGTTACCATCTTTTTATTATCTGCGATTATTGTTAGACCGTTTTCAGGGAAAGTCATTGAAAACATTGGAAAGAAAAAAACGCTTGTATTTAGTACCCTCATTTTTGCGCTTTCTTCCTTCTTATATATGTTTATCCACCATTTTAACGTGCTTTTATTACTGCGCTTCTTTCAAGGAATTTCATTCAGCTTAGCGACAACCGTCACCGGAGCGATTGCAGCGGATTTAGTTCCCGCTAAACGACGAGGAGAAGGGCTTGGCTACTTCGGAATGTCAATGAACTTAGCTGTAGTTGCAGGGCCGTTTTTAGCATTAACGCTTCATCAATACATGGCATACAACATTATTTTCCTTGTATTTGGCGTGATTATGCTCGTTGGTTGGCTGTGTGGAATGATGGTCAAAAATCTTCAAGAAAACGCTGCTTCGCCAGTGAAGAAATCATTTTCACTGAGCGACTTGTTTGAAAAGAAATCCATGCCGATTTCATCTGTAGGTATTCTCGTTTCTTTTTCGTATGCAAGTATTATTTCGTTTATTTCTGTGTACGCACAGTCGCTTGGATTAATTAAAACAGCAAGCTTTTTCTTTGTTGTGTTCGCAGCTGCGATGCTGATTTCACGACCGTTTACCGGAAGACTATTCGATAAATCTGGTCCAAACATCGTGATTATTCCATCATGCGTTGTCTTTGCGATTGGTCTATTTAGCTTAAGCTTTACGCATTCTTCTTGGATGCTGCTGTTTTCAGGTGCATTAGTAGGACTAGGCTACGGAACGCTGCTTCCTAGCTTCCAAACGCTGGCGATTCAAGCAGCGCCTGCTCACCGAAGCGCATATGCAACTGCCACGTTCTTTACGTTTTATGATAGCGGAATTGCAGTTGGTTCGTTTGTATTAGGAATTGCAGCAGGTGCTTTAGGCTATTCAAAATTGTACTTTGCGCTTGGTATTTTTGTTCTTTTGATTACACTTTACTACAAGTGGATTGCAAATTTACGTCAAAAACAAAAAGCAGCAAATATCCAGGTGGGCATGAAATAAAAAAGCTCGGCGTAATATGCGCCGAGTTTTTTTATGGATTTTTTACAGGACTTTGGAAGGGAAGCATATTTAAGTCAAAAGGTACTAGCCAATTCCTATCCATCTGCACCATACTTTAACAGGGGAACCATTTACATATAAAACTTCTTGGATGAAATAAAAAACAAAGGAGAACAAACATGAAAGTAATGAAACCTCTTATGGTCACAGCGTTAGGGCTTAGTCTTGCCACTTTTTATGAAGGCGCTTTTCCTGCAGAAAAAGTTGTGCAAGTACAGGCTGCTACAGATGAAAACGTGATTGCTGATAAAGCAAAAACGTATGAAGGAGCCGATTATACATCTGGAGGAGAGACGCTAAGCGAAGGGTTTGACAGCTCTGGCTTCGTTCAATATGTGTTTAAGCAAGCGCTGGATACAACGCTGCCTCGTTCCGTGAAAGAACAGTCAGAGCTTGGGACAGACGTTGATAAAAACGAGCTGCAAGCGGGTGATGTATTGTTTTTTGACACTAATGAAAACGGTGAAGTGAACGTAGCCGCTATTTATATCGGAGACGATGAGATGATTTATGCATCTTCTTCAGACGGAAAAGTCGTGGTGAAAAACATTTCAAGCAGCGCCTATTGGTCATCACATTTCGCCAAAGCAAAGCGCATTACAGGAGCACCGGAAATTGCAAAAGATAATGAAGTCATTGCAGAAGCATTAAAACATCTCGGCACGCCATATGTATTTGGAGGCGAGTCGCCAACAGACGGTTTTGACTGTTCCGCATTTGTTGCCTATGTATTTCAACATGCATCGGACGTCTACCTTCCGCGATCAACCGATCAGCAGTGGCAAGTTGGAGAAGAAGTTGCACGGGCAGATTTAAAGCCAGGAGACGTTATCTTTTTTAAAGACACGTATCGTGAAGGGATTTCACACGTAGGCATTTACGCAGGCGGCAATCAGTTTATTCACGCCAAGCGCAGCGAAAATGTGACGGTTGATTACCTAACAAGCAGCTACTGGACGTCTAAGTACGCCGGAGCAAGGCGCTACGATGGCTTATCGCTGTCAAAAGACAATCCATTTGTGACGGAATCTCTTAAATATGTAGGAGAAGTACCTTACGCACAAGGTGGGACAAGTCCTTCTACAGGCTTTGATACAGCTGGTTTTGTTCAATACATTTATAAAGAAGCAGCTGGAAAAGACATTCCGCGCTATGCAAGTCAGCAGTGGGAAGCAGGAGAAACCATTTCACAATCTGACTTGAAGCCGGGAGATCTCGTCTTTTTTGAAGGAAGTTCACTTATTCCATCTATCTATATTGGAAATGACTATGTCGTTCACGTATCCACATCTGAGGGCGTGAAAATTACAAACTATAAAGTAGACAGCTACTGGGCGCCTAAATACTACGGAGCAAAGCGCATGCCATAAAGGTAAAAAACTAAGACAGTCTGGGGCTGTCTTGTTTTTTTAATAGGTAGCCAATTGTTTTTGTATGTCTTTGATTCGCTCTAGCGTTATCCCTTCCCGCTGCTCGGTGGCTAAAGGATGATCGGTTGGTTCTAATTCAATGAGAGGTCTCGTTCCAACAGGTCTTGTATGCACATTTGTTTTTAAATTTAACGTTTCAGGATAGCCTGGAATTGAAACTGAAAACCAGCCGAAATAAGGCGGTTCATGTTCTCTTTCGTCACTTTCCCATAAATTTATCATTCGATGAAAATTTTCTTCGCTTAAAGAAACCCAAATGTTCCAAATGAAAGGGTCTTCTTCATTAAGAACGGGAATTTCAACACAGCCTCTGACGAAAAAATGTTCTTGATTCATGATACAAATCTCTGAATATAGTTCAAAGTCGTTTTGTTTTTCGTCTTCTGACGCCTCATAATAGTAAAAAGGAGCTTCACTTGTATAACTCATAGGCAAAGCGGGCAGAGAGTGTTCACAAGTTAAGTCTTTATAGTGAAGTTTGTTCGTTTTCTTTTTGCCGTATAATCGTCTTCTTCGCATATCATTTTAGACTCCTTAGATAAAAGTATCTTCATTATAATACAAAAAAATGGCTGCTTAAGCGTATAATGTATAAAAAAGTTTGATTCCCCGTATCTTTTGAACTTCCTTTAATCGTTTAGTAAATAGAGAGTGCAAAAGGAGTGAAAACCATGTCACATTCAAAAAAAATTGAAAAACAAACAGAAAGCTTTAACGATGCCTGCTGGAACGAGCATTACCCAAAACTGCAGCAGTACTGCCGCTTTTTAGCACAAAATGTGTGGGACGGAGATGATATCGCGCAAGAAACGTTTTTAAAAGCTCAGCGATATAAAGGCGAAGAGCACAATTTGTCTTCTGCGCTGTTAAATAAAATTGCGTACCACCACTGGATTGACCTGCTGCGAAAACGAAAGCGTGAAGGAATAGTCGAAGAAAAAGCTTTGGAACAACAAGCCGACAAGCATGCGTTTGATAGTAAGGGACACTCGGTCGAACTGCTGCTTAGTCAATTTACGCCGAAGCAAGCGGTTATCTTTTTCTTAAAAGAAGGCTTTCGCTATCAGCTGAAAGAGATCGCTTCGATTTTACAAACGTCAGAAACAGCGGTGAAAAGCAATTTACATCGTGCTAAGCAGCGGTTAGAAAAAGACAGTGAGCCGTTTTCTACAGATTCTTTTTGGAATGAACAAGAACGCAAAAAGCTGTCAGAGCTGTTTTATAAAACGTTAGAATCGCAGGATCCAGCTCTTTTGATTCAAGCTTTACCTTCCTTAAAAAGCATCATCCAAAAACCGACGTATACTCCGACATGCACTCTCTACATGGCTGCATAGCCATATTACGTGTGATAGGGAGGATATATATGAGTACCATTCCATATGTAATTGAACAAAGTAACCGCGGTGAACGTTCGTATGATATTTATTCAAGGCTGTTAAAAGACCGAATTATTTTAATTGGTGATGAAATCAATGATCATATTGCTAACAGCGTGGTCGCGCAGCTCTTATTTCTTGCGGCAGATGATCCTAAAAAAGATATTTCACTGTATATTAACAGCCCCGGAGGTTCGACTTCAGCAGGGTTTGCGATTTATGATACGATGCAGTACATTGAGCCGGACGTTCAAACAATTTGCACGGGCATGGCCGCTTCTTTTGGCGCACTGCTTCTACTAGCAGGAGCAAAAGGAAAGCGCTATGCGCTTCCGAACAGTGAAGTTATGATTCATCAGCCTCTAGGAGGAGCTAGAGGGCAGGCGACTGAAATTGAAATTAGCGCCCGGCGGATTTTAAAATTGAAGCAGCATATTAATGAAATCATATCAACACGAACGGGGCAGCCGGTTGAAAAAGTGGCAAACGATACGGAACGAGATTATTTTATGAGCGCTGAAGAAGCAATGACTTACGGAATTATTGATGGCATTCTGTTGCCGAAATAAAGAGGTGACAAGCAAGCATAGACGGTAGCGTCTATGCTTGCTTGTCTATAGAAATAAGAAAAAAGACCTTAGTATTATCTTTATTTTTCTTGAAAAGGTAGGTATTATATAAAATATAACAGATTTTAGAAAGAAGGTTTTACACATGCAAGAAGTGATTGGAGTAGAGCAGCGGTCTCTGTTTCAAAAAGTATTAGTCACATTTATTTTTTCGTTATTTATTTCCACAGTTGGCTTATACGTAGGTCAATATGTGCCGCCGGCTTATTTTCTTCCTTTAGCGATTGCTGAACTTGTGATGCTGGTTGCGGCATTTATGTTACGAAAGAAAAAAAGCGTAGGATATGGCTTTACATATGCTTTCTCATTTATATCAGGCATCACGCTGTTTCCGATTGTCAGCTACTATGCATCAGTAGCGGGAGCGCAAGTCGTTCTTTATGCGTTTGGAAGCACGTTCGTTATTTTTACGGTGATGGGTGTAATTGGCGCAAAAACGAAAAAAGATCTAGGGTTTTTAGGCAGCTTTTTATTAGTGGCGCTGTTAGCACTAGTGTGCATCAGTATTTTCTCGCTGTTTAGTCCCTTAACAACGCCTGGACTCATGGCATTCTCAGTGATTGGTACCATCGTTTTCTCACTTTACGTACTATATGATTTTAACAAAATGAAGCATGGTGAAATTACAGAAGAGCTTGTTCCACTGCTGGCACTATCTCTTTATTTAGACTTTATTAATCTATTCATCAACTTGCTTCGCTTTTTTGGTATTTTAGGCAGCGATGATTAATAAGAAATAGGCTGGGACAAAAGTGTTCTAACTGAAGGGCGATCCGAACGGTGAAGATTCTTGATGGAGAATCTTCACCGTTCGGATTTTTTTATTGGTAGGATGAGCGTAGGTGTCATCCATTTAGATGCTTCTAGCTGTTGATTGGAGGGCAAGGCGGAGACTCCTGCGGGAGAAGCGGAATAGGTGAGAACCCGCAGGAGCGGAAGCGACGAGGAGGCTCAGCGGCCGCCCGTGGAAAGCGAAGCCTTGCACGGAAATCAACAGCGGTATAATAAGCAGTCCACCTCATGTATCCAATCTGTTGATCTTTAGATGGGATTGATGTAGTTATATCACAATCTCTTTTTTTGTTTTAGTTATTCTCCGCCATCCCCATCTCCATCCTCGCTAACGTCATCCTCTGTTTTTTCATAGTTTGGTCCGGTAGCGTAAGGTTCTTTCCAAAACTTTTCAAGCCACGTGGAGCCTGTAGCGACCGCGCCGTTTTTAGCATGAATAAATTCACTGATTGTATATATTTCAACGACTTGCTTTCGATATTTACGAAATAAAAATGCGCTGGCAACAACGCCAATACTGATGATTACATACGTATTCATGGAATCCTCCTTATAAAAGGGTTAGTGTTACGTATGACGCATAGTAAAAGAATATGCATAAGACGTTGTAACCAAACAGATTGATGTAAATCATAATTGTGACGATTTTTCATGGTTTCTCTTATGGATATTTTTGGTATTATATATTTGTGATGAAAAATAAGATGAGGAGAAGAGCGAGTCTTAAGAGGAGGGGAAGTATGAATAAAGTAGTTCTTACATCGTTATTCTTTTTCTTACTAGTTGGTTGCAACCAAGAGAAGGTCAATGTATCTACACCTAATGATGAACAAGTTCCAGTGTCAGGAAGCATTGTGGTTAATGACAAAGAGTATGAAATGCGAGTAGGAGAATATGAATGGAACGGTGACGATGGTGCGCACATAACCAAAACGGATTCTTACTCACCAAAAGAGGTTGCTAAAGAATTTGATGACCTCACACTAGAGAAAGATACCAAAGTTACAATTCTACTAAAAAACAATCCAAAACTTACAATTTATCAACTAAACAAAAATAATCAAAAAGAAAAAATTAAAATAACGGATAATCATATTGAAGTGTCTTCAAAGAGCGGTTACTATCTTTACGAAGTATCGGGTAAATGGCCTCATGGAAAGGCAACTTATTTATTTGATGTGAATGTGAAATAGCGAACTGATCGGATATTTGGGAGTTATAGTGAACTGCTATACATGCATGAATTTAAAAGAAGTTCGTTTAGTGGTGCGAGCCTTTGAAAAAATGGTAGTATAGAGCAGGTACATAGAGAACGCAAATTTTTTGGAAGGATGCATGCTAGTGGTGAATTTTAACGAGTTTTTTACCATTTCTTCGTATGAAGTAATGGAGCATTCGAGTCGAAAAGAAAACGGAAAGAATATAGATGAATATGAAGTGATGTTGTATAACGAAAACGTTAGTCAAACAGAAAATGTGATGATTAAATTTAAAAAGGTGAGCGATGAAATAGCAGTGGAAAAAGTACAAACTCTCTCTTACTTTAATCAACAGCGTCCTAAACACCCCTGTAAGATTTGCGGCAGTGAAGTGATGGTAAAAGAGAACAGCACTGAAGAACTGGATGTTTACGCGCATAATTGTTCATTTAACGATGAAGAAATAGAGGATTGTTTAAGAGAACTAGTACAAAATGAACTTTTGCAGGATGGGTTTACTCAAGAAGAATTTGAACGGAACTATGGAGTTAACTACCGTGATGACAGTAATAAAGAATATGGCTTTTACGACGCGCAGCAACGAAATACTTTTTATACCATCTTTAATGATAGTGTTTATCACACCTCATACGCAGGACCACAAGAGCTCCGCTGCAAGTTTTGCGGGATGGACGAAGAGCTGCTTGTTGTAGACGGAGCTTTCTATCAAAAATGTACAGCATTAACTCCACATACTAATCGAATTATTGATATGATTGAAGCAAGAAAACAAAACGAACCAGACGTAACAAAACGTTGATGAGAGAAAAGGGCCGGAGCTTGAGAAGAACAAAAAAAAGAAGCTTCCTTTTGAGCGAAAGGAAGCTTATCAAATTTGTACCTATAGGGTTGAGTGGTGCATAATTAAATAGCTATCGGAATAACCGATGAATCATTAAAGTAAGCAACTTCTGAAAGAATACTGCAGCCTTTCAGCTTTTTGAGCTGAGAAAGCGCTTCTTCTTTACTATCAAACTCGTACATTTTTATTTCATCTTTTCTGACATAACACGTAATCACATACATTTTAGAAGTACCTCCACCTATCATGTAGAATTTATTAATAAAAAGCTATAGCAGCTTTTATTCCCTATTAAAATAGCGTAAGTGCGCCTGTGACAATAGCAAGGACAATGAGAACAAGAGACGTTAAAACGGCCCATTTAAATGCAAAGCGCTGATGTTCACCAAGATCAACACCTACCATACCTACAAGTAAGAAAGTAGAGGCAACGAGTGGACTTAATAGATGAACAGGTTGTCCGAGTACTGAAGCTCGCGCAATTTCCATTGGATCAATTCCGTAGGAAGCAGCTGTTTCAGCGAATATTGGTAAAACACCAAAGTAATAGGCGTCGTTACTCATCACAAATGTAAACGGCATGCTTGTCAAAGCAACGATTGTTGGTAAAAACGAACCGAGTGAATCAGGAACTAAATGAATTAACAGGCTTGCCATTTCGTCAACCATTTTAGTGCCGGAGAGTATTCCTGTAAAAATACCCGCTGCAAAGACAAGAGCTGCAACGGTTAACGCGTTGCCTGCATGAGCCATTAAACGTTCTTTTTGATCCTCAAGTTTTGGATAGTTAATCATAAGAGCAAGCGCAAAACCAATCATAAATAAAACAGAAACGGACCAAATACCAGAAACTAATACGACCATAAGTGCAATGGTTAAGGCTAAGTTAATCCAGATTTTTTTAGGCTGCGTAATATCTTCTTGAGAAGTTAAAGACGCGTCTTCAGCAAAAGCAAGCGAGCTTTTTAATTCAAACTGCTCGATGTCAATAGCACCAAGTCGTCTGCGCTCTTTTTTTCCAAGAATATAGCCTGTAAAAATCACCCACAAAGCTCCGCCAATTAACGTTGGAAGAAGTGGAATAAAGAACTCTGATGCATCGAGGTGAAGGGCGACAATCGCACGAGTAGCCGGGCCTCCCCAAGGTGTCATGCTGCTCATAATACTAAGAGAAAGCATCGCAACCGTCGTTAACACTAACGGGCTCATATTCAGACGTTTATACAGTGGAAGAAGAGCAGAAACCGTAATCATATAAGTAGTTGTACCGTCTCCGTCTAGTGCAACTAAAAGCGATAGAAGAGCGGTTCCAATCACGATTTTGAGCGGATCGCCTTTTACGATTTTTAACAGCTGCTTAATTAATGGATCAAACAGGCCGGCATCAATCATAACGCCGAAGTATAAAATGGCAAACAGCAGCATCGCAGCTGACGGAGCTACTTGTTTTAACCCTTCTAGCATCATGTCTCCGACGCCTTTGCCAAACCCTCCAATCACGGCAAAAAGAAGTGGAATGACCATTAAAGCTACGATAGGAGACATCCTTTTTGACATAATGAGATACGTAAAGACAATAATCATTGTAAAACCTAGTAGTGCTAGCATTCAAACAACCTCCTTTATTTTCCCTCTTTTCTTTGAAAGCGTTTACTTTTAGAGTAAAAAAACGTGACTAACATCTCTCATCCCCATGTATGAGCTGTAGTTTGATTATTAAGAATTTTTAAATCCGCTCTTTACCCCCGCTGATGTTTCTTGTTTTCATGTTAGTACATTTTGAAAAATAAAGGAAATATAGGTTTTTTTAGAAAGTTCATAAAAAAAATTTATAATGGTAGTCTAGAAAAAAGCTTGGTCCAAAAGAGAGATTCTCTAAAGACCCAAACTTTTTAGCTTTTTGCTTTATTGTTCACTTAGCTTTAAAAAGTCAATAAATGCTTTCACGACCGATAGATTTAAGTAAGAAGGATCATACATGAGCCACGTGTTTCGAAGCAAAGGTGATTCATCTCGGTATGAAAGTCCGTATGTATATAAGTTGTCGCTGGAGTGAAGGCAAATTTCTGGTAAAATCGCAAAGCCTAAATCATTTTTAACCATTTCTTTAGCTGTTTCTTGCCGGTCAACTTCCATTGCCACAAACGGAGGCTCTGAAAACTTGTCATGCCACCAGTCTTGAATGAGATCTTTTAGCGACGTATCGGTTTTATAGTTAATATAAGGCAGGTTCGGCAAGTCATCGATCGCAATTTCTTTTTTTGAAATTAAGCAAAGCCGCTCTTTTGTCAGCAGTGATTTTTCTCCGTTCCACGGATAATTGCCTCGCAAAATACCAACATGAACACGCGAAGAGTCTAATAGATTCATAACTTGCGTACTCCACCCTGTATTTACGCTGAACTGTACGTTTGGATAGTGAAGAGAAAACTGTTTTAAAATCTTTGGAAGCTTATGCTGTGCGAAGTTACTCGATACCCCTAAGCGAAGCGTGCCTGTAACGGTTTCGCTCATATTACGCATGCTGTCTTTTGTTTCTTGCAGCTGCTTCCACATGTTTTCTGCATAGCGAACAAGATGCTCACCTTCAGATGTAAACTCAATTCCTTTTTTCGTTTTGAAAAAAAGCGTTACGCCAAATTCTTCTTCAAGATTTTTAAGGCGGTAGCTTAAAGAAGGCTGTGATACGTAGAGCCTTTCGGCCGTTCGCGTAATGTTCTTTTCTTCGTGAAGCGTTTTAATTAGTATCCAATCTTTTTGATCCATTCCAATTCCCCCTTGTATTTAGATTATAAAAAAATTTTTAAAAAGACAATAAATTTTATGTATTTTACTTATGACCACCTCTATTATACGATAAATGGCAAATGAACCGGTTCTAAATAGTAAAAAAATAAAATGGTTTGATGAACGCCTCGGCGTTTGTTAGTAGGAGAGAAAGGTGATTAAGATGACGCGTATTCCTGTAACGGTTATGAGAGGTGGAACGAGTAAAGGGGTCTTTATCAATCATGAAGAAATGCCTGTGAACAAATCGGATTGGGAACCGTTTTTGCTAGATATAATGGGAAGTCCGGATCAACGTCAAATTGACGGGTTAGGCGGAGCCAATTCGCTGACAAGCAAAATTGCGATTATTAAAAAATCAGATTTAGAAGAAGCTGACGTAGATTACACGTTTGCGCAGGTCAGCATCAGCGAATCTCTCGTTGATTTTAAAGGAAACTGCGGCAATATCTCCTCAGCAGTGGGGCCTTACGCAATTGAACAAGGACTTGTACAAGCTGTGGAACCGGTGACCAAAGTGCGGATTTATAATACGAATACTAAAAAAGTAATCGTAGCGGAAGTAGAAGTAGAAAACGGGAAAGTGAAAACAGAAGGAGAATGTATGATTCCTGGAGTGCCAGGTACGGGTTCACCTATTTATCTTTCGTTTGAAAACGGAGAAGGAGCCGTTACCGGAAAACTGCTTCCGACCGGGAACGCTATTGATCTTCTGCAAACATCTATCGGAACAGTAAAAGCATCAATTGTTGATGTAGGAAATCCGCTTGTATTTGTTAAAGCAGCGGATATTGGCCTAAAAGGAACAGAACTTCCGCATGAATACACGGACAAACAGCTGAAGCTATTTGAAGAAATTCGCTCCATTGCAGCGGAAAAAGCGGGGCTCGCACCTCAAGACAAAGCAACTAAACTATCACCAGCGGTTCCAAAAATGACGATTATTGCTCCTCCAATGGACCACCGCGACGGGACTGGCAGAGAAAAAGCTGCTTCTCAAATGGACGTATTAATTCGCATGATGTCGATGCAAAAACCGCATCAAACGCTTGCGATTACAGGAGCAATTTGTACAACGGCGGCTATCTATACAAAAGGCACGCTTCTGTCAGAAATGGTTCAACTAAAAGGCGATACGGTTCGACTTGCTCATCCAATGGGAATTATGGAAACCAGTGTAGATCTAAAAGAAGGACAGGTTAATGGAATCAAAGTAGTGCGTACGGCCCGTCTTATTTTTGAAGGATTTGTTTATACAAAGCACGCGTACGATGTATGTTTATCAAGTTAATCAAGTTAATAACGTTCTCTAAAAAAAACTCTTTCTAGGAAACTAGGAAGAGTTTTTTTGTGTTAGAATATTTTTACTAAATATCGAAAAAGTGGGTGGTAGTATGAAAAAAAGAACGTATATTGATTTAAGCCACATCATTGAAGACGGAGTTATCACACATAAAGGCTTGCCGGCACCGATCATTTGCGACTATTTAAGCCGAGAAGAGTCTAAAAAGCTTTATGAACCAGGGACTGAATTTCAAATCGGTAAAATTGAAATGGTCACGAATACCGGTACGTATATTGACGTGCCGTTTCACAGATATAAAAACGGAGCGGATTTATCTCAAACAGCTATTGATAAAACAGCCGGACTGGAAGGAATAGTAGTTTCAGTCGACCCGATTTTAACGGCTATTGATGAATCTCATTTTCACCATATAGACGTAAAAGGCAAAGCGGTATTAATTCACACGGGATGGGATCGCTACTGGGATACAGACGATTATTTAGAAAACCACCCATACTTAACAGAACGCGCGGCAGCTTATTTAGTGTCTCAACAGCCCGCTCTTGTCGGAATTGATTCGATGAATATTGACGACACAAAAGGAAAAGCAAGACCAGCTCATACGCTGCTGTTAGGAGCGGACATTGTGATTGCTGAACACTTATGTCACTTAGATCAACTAACGGAGTCCTTTTTATTTTACGCCGTGCCTCCTAAAATAAAAGGAGCCGGAACGTTTCCGGTAAGAGCATTTGCGGAGTTAGAAAGAAAATGATCCAGTTACATAGATACAGGGAAGTGCAGAAATTTAAAAACCAAGTCGAGCCGCTTTTAGAGAAAAATGAAGTTCTTCACAACTTAGCGCTTGGCATTTTACACAGCTTGCAGGAAAACAGCAAACCAAATTTTATGGGTGTTATTTTAAAAGACAGCCGTGCTGCGCTTGTGTTACTGCAAACCCATCCTCAGCAAATCATCCTGTCTCAAATACAGAAGCTAACGAATGATGAGCTGAACGAAGTAGCGGAGCTGTTACAAGAAACCGCCGTACCGGGCTTAGTTGGAGAAAGGCAAACGGTTTTATATCTTTCTCAAAAACTAGCAGCGCTAAAAAATCAAGAAGCTTCGTTGAAAATGGATCAGCGCATTTATCGGTTAGACAAAGTGAAAAAAGCTGCGGACGCGGAAGGAGTGCTGATAAAAGCAAAGTTGGAGCATCTTCCGCTCGTGACGGAATGGATTTGGGAGTTTATGGGCGTCATTGGAGAGCCTGTATCAAAAGAGCAAGCTGTCAAAACAGGCGAAGCTTTTATTAAAGCAGAACGGCTATTTTTATGGGAAGTGAACGGGAAGTATGTGTCAATTGCTAATGCTACGCGTCCGACAACCCACAACGTTACGATTAACTTTGTGTATACGCCGCGGGAAGAACGTAAAAAAGGCTATGCATCAAGCTGTGTGTCCACGCTTTCTCAGCTTATGCTAGACAGCGGTTTTCAAACAACAAGTCTATACACGGACACGACAAACCCTACGTCTAACAAGATTTACATGGAGATTGGGTATGAACACGTAGCTGATTCCGCATTAGTTTTATTTCATGAAAAAAAGTAGCAGGCTGCCTGCTACTTTTTCTATTTCTTAAGGTTTTGCAACTAAGTTTACGTGATTCAACGTTTTGCTATCATCAAAAATAAATTCAAGATCATAGGCGCCGGCGTGATACGTGTATCTCGTTTGAGTCGTACCATCACCTTTTACTTTGCTTGTAAAGTTTGGCTGACCTAATTCTTTCTTTAAGTTAGCTTGTGTGATGGACCCTAAATTTGTTTGACGCTCTACATTTGTACCAAAATAGCGGATTTCGTTAATGACATTATTTTGGTCATAACCAAATGCATATCCAGGGTGACCCATTTCCGCATGATAGTAGTCAAAGTTATTTGATGAACCTTCAGGCGGAGGACCGAACTGATCTCGAACATCTTGACGCAGGCTTTTGCCAATTTTTAAGTCTGCTGTTAATCGCGGCACTTCACCTTTCACCGCGGCGTTATAAATTTCGTTAATGTTTTTTACAGCTGTTTGACTTTGACTGCTTGTTTCTTGAGATGTAGCTGCGTGGGCTGGGGTATCAAGCTGAGCCACGGGAGCAAATCCAAACGCAGCAATTCCTGTAATCGTCGCAGCAGCAGCCGCTTTTGATAGTCGTTGTTTCATTTTCATGATTTTTTCCTCCTATATATAACGATTTAGCAATCTCAGTCTACCTAAAAGAGAAGGTAGGCCAGAATGGTCAAGGAGTCTTAGTTGAGTTGGTAACTGATATATATAATGTAACACGCCTTTCAGAATATAAACGTCAGGTAAGGTGAAAAGCAAAAAACGATTCATTTCTCATAGGTGAAAAGATTGGTTTTTATTCCTTTATTATGTAAAAAAACGTAATATAGGGAGGATTCTAAGTCTTTATAAAAAACTAGATAATAACTGTAAGTATGATACAATAAATCAAGTATTTGTTAAAAATATATATTGCTGCTGTGTATCTAGGGCTTGGCGTCAAAACAAGTTTAGGGCAATCTGTTGTGTTAAATAGAAGAAAAAGAATGTAAAGGAGAGAAAGAAGTGTCAAAACGATTTGTACTAACCGTAGCCGCTGGAGGATGTATCATAATCTTCGGCGCGCTGCTGCTACTAAACTGGGAAAAGGTGTTTGGAGACTACCGTCCCATTCAAACAGCAACAGCCGTATTCAAGTTAGAAGTGGGAAGTCAAGATGTAGCAAAGACTACGGATTCAGATAATGTTCTTTACTATATGGTGAAAAAAGGACATTTAGATGAATATATTCAACTGATGAATGAAAAAGGCTATGTGTTAAAAGAGAAAGATATTGATCATAACCGACTTGTTTTTAACAATGGACAAGAGGATGAGCAAATTTACTACAAGCGCTTTGCTAGGAAGTATACGATGATTGATGGAGAAGGGTAAAAGCCTTCACTTGGAATTACTACATACTAAAATCATTAAAAGAAAACACCACCTTGCGAATAAAAGGTGGTGTTTTTTGTTAGATTATCTCATCTTAGTTTTACTCTTGCTATCCCTGTTACGACCATACTCGTAATAAAAATAACTATGATTCCAATGTTGGTCGGGGTATCAAAAAATGTTTTTGAAATGGCTAAAGCGATAATAAGCCCAATAGCTATGCCAGATAGTTCTTTCATTAATTTCACCGTTAACACCTCTTAACAATATTACTAAGGAAAAGTCTAACATTATTGGTAAAGTGGTTTCAATTAATAACACATTAACCGAAGAGGTATAATAGAACTTATTTGCTACCACTAAACCCTCTTGACCGTCAACAGATTCAGTATAAGTGCTTTGTGAAGAAGTATAGAATGATTCAAGAAGTGAGGTAAAGGCTTTAACTTTTATTTTATATTTTAGTAGACTAAAACCGTATAATCCTATCTGTTTTTGAAGTTTTTTTGCGTGAAAAAGAAAAATAATATTGACAATTGTTGAAAAACTATTAATATTGACTATATTACATAAAACAAATAGCTATTGTTTTCCTTATCAAGAGAGGTGGAGGGACTGGCCCTGTGAAACCCGGCAACCGCTGTCTATGACAGAATGGTGCCAAATCCTTAAGAACAGTATGTTCTTGAAGATGAGGAAGAGACGTTTGGTTAACGAGCTCTTCCTTTATATAAAGGAAGAGCTTTTTTTATATTATAGGGGGAGTAAGTTAAATGAAGAGATTTCTTATTTTAGCAGTTGCGCTTGTACTACTCGTAACGGGCTGTCAGTCAAAAAGTACAAAAAGCAGTGGAAGTGAAGAGAAAGGAAAGAAGCGAATTGCTCTTGTTTTGCCTGAAAAGATTGGAGTTAACCCGTTTTTTCAGCAAATGGATGATGGAGCAAAGCGCGCTGGGAAGAAGTATAACATTGATGTAAAGACAATTGAATCTACGGACCAAGCAGCCATTGAAAGTAATTTGCGTGCTGCGGTAGCCGAAAATTATGACTTGATTATTACATCTTCTTTTGAATCCGAAGATGCGTTGAAAAAAGTAGCTCAAGAAAATCCGCAGCGTCAATTTGCGATTATTGATACAGTGGTCGATTTACCAAATGTAAGAAGCGTTGTATTTCGTGAGCAAGAAGCTTCATATTTATTAGGAGCAGCGGCAGGATTGATTACGAAAACGAATAAAGTAGGAATGGTTGCAGCTGATGATATTCCATTATTAAAAAAATGGACGGTAAGTTTTAAAGAAGGATTACAATCAACAAATCCAAAAGCAGAGTTTCTAGTAAACTATGTTGGAAGCTTCTCTGATCCAGCTAAAGCAAAAGAACTTGCTATTTTACAAGCTTCAAAAGGCGCTGATTTTATCGCCGGAGCATCAGCAGTAGGCGACTTGGGTGTATTTGAAGCAGCAAAAGAAAAAGGTTTTTATACGGCAGGACAAGATATTGACCGTACGGAAGTAGATCCAGAGCATATCGTTTTATCGCAGTTAAAAGGATCTGATGCAGCTGCTTATGAAACGGTAGAAGCACTCGCAAATGACAAATTTAAATCGGGCGTAGTGACATACGGCTTAAAAGAAAAAGGTGTTGGGTTAACGTATGTGACTCAAGACAGCAAGACGCCTCTTAGTGACTTTGTAGGACAAGATGTGATTAATCAATTAAAAGAAATTAAAGATTCGATTATTGATGGAAAAACAGTGGTAAAAGATCCGTTAGCAAAGTGAGTTGAGAAGAGAAGTCGAGTAAGGCTGGCTTCTCTTTCTTATTTTTGAAAAAAACCTAAAGGGGAAAGGAGCAATGAATGGAATGAGTGAGCTGCTGCAGTTAACGAATTTAACGAAGAAATACGGTTCATTTTTAGCAAACGATAACGTGTCTTTTACGCTAAAAAAAGGCGAGGTTCATGCGCTGGTCGGAGAAAACGGTGCTGGTAAAACAACGTTGATGAGGATGCTTTACGGAATGGAAAAGCCGAGTTCAGGAAGTATTCAGCTACATGGGAAAACCGTCTCGTTTTCATCTCCTGCGGATGCGATTAAAAACGGAATAGGCATGGTGCATCAGCATTTTATGGTTTTTCCTCATTTTTCAGTGGCTGAAAATATTGTCTTGGGGCATGAGCCAAAGAAAGGTCTCTTTTTTAATAGAAGGCAAGCGAAAGAGGATGTTCAGCAATTAACCCAAACCTATCAGATTTCAGTAGATGTTCATAAAAAAGTAAAGCATTGCTCAATTGGAGAACAGCAAAAGATTGAAATTTTAAAAGTGCTGTATCAAGGAGCAGAAATCATTGTTTTAGACGAGCCTACCGCTGTACTTACTCCTCATGAAGTGAAGGAACTATTAAAAACAATCCGTTTTTTGGCTTCACAAGGAAAAAGCATCATTATTATTACACATAAGCTGCAAGAAGTGATGGAAGTAGCGGACCGCATCACGGTTCTGCGAAATGGTAAAGTAGCCGGCGTCACAAATAAAGAATCTACTAATGCTCACCATTTAGCCAAGCTGATGGTAGGACGAGAATTAAAAGAGCGTCCTGCAAGAGTGCCGTCACAAGGCACCTCTCATTTAAGCGTACAAAATCTCTTTTTAAAAGGAAAAGGACAAAAAAACGTATTGCAAAATGTGTCTCTTCACGTTTCAGCAGGAGAAATTGTCGGTATTGCAGGCGTTTCAGGAAATGGGCAATCAGAGCTGCTTCAAGCAATCGCTGGATTAGTAGAAACAGACAGCGGAAGTATTAAACTTGGAGATGAAGATCTTACAGGGCAATCTGTGCGTGAAAGAAGAGAAGCAGGAATCGCTCATATTCCAGAAGACCGCTATATGTGGGGAGCCTCTAAAGACGATACGATCGAAGAAAATGCGCTGATGGGCTATCAGTATAAAGCTTCTTACTCGAAAATGGGCTGGCTGAAAAGAAAGATATTCAATTCGAGCGTGGAGGAATGGATAAATGAATTTTCGATTAAAGCCACTTCATCTAAGCAAAAAGCAGGAGAACTGTCAGGGGGGAATCTGCAAAAATTGATTGTTGCCAGAGAGCTTGGCCAAAACACTTCTTTTCTACTTGCTGCCGAACCAACGCGAGGAGTGGATATTGGGGCAATGGAACGTATTCACGACGCTTTGATTCAAAAACGCAATAATGGATCGGCTATTTTACTTGTATCTTCTGAGCTGTCGGAGATTATCTCACTATCAGATCGAATTTTAGTGATGTACGAAGGCAGTATTGTTGGAGAGCTTACAAGAGAAGAAGCGACGGAAGAGAAACTAAGCATATTAATGGCAGGAGGAACGGTAGAAGGTGATACAGTTGCAGAAACTTCTTAAATCATTGATCCAACCAATTGTTGCGGTCATTTTTGGCTTAGCAATAGGAGGCATTATTATCTCCTTAACAGGTGGTTCGGTTTTCCAAACATATACAGAGCTCTGGAATGGAGCGTTTGGTAATTTTTATTTCTTCACTACTACGCTGGCTCGCGCTACGCCTATTCTGTTAATTGCGTTAGGTGTCGGATTTGCTTTTAGAGCAGGTGTGTTTAATTTAGGTGGAGAAGGACAGATGGTCGTTGGAGCTATCAGTGCAGCGATTGTTGCTTATTACCTGCCGGCTCCAGGGGTAGTCAAGCTGATAGCGGCTATTGTCGCTGCTGTTGTGGCAGGAGGTTTGCTTTCCGTTTTAGCAGGATGGATGGAAGCCGCGTTTAAAATTCAGCTTGTCATTTCGACCCTTTTATTAAATTATATCGCTGTTTTATTTGCAAGTTATTTAGCAGGTCACCCTTTTCAAGATAAAACAGGCTCAGCTGCTCTCGCTCAGACGCCTATGATTGAGCAATCAGCATGGCTTGGAAAAGTGTTTCAAGGAATGCCTCTTCATATCGGATTTATCATTGCTTTAATTGGTGCGCTACTGCTGTGGACAGTGCTTCGCTACTCTGTGTTTGGGTACGAAGTGAACGCATCTGGAAAAAATCCGTTGTTCGGAGCGTATGGAGGCATTCATCAAGTAAAAGTAATGCTGTTCAGTATGTTTATTAGCGGGAGCTTGGCTGGATTAGCAGGAGGGTTTGAAGTGCTTGGTTCACAGTACCGATTTGTAGACGGTGCGCTTACCGTTCCTGGATATGCATGGACTGGAGTGATGGCTGCTCTGTTAGCAAAATCGAATCCAATCGGCATTATTTTTACGTCTCTTTTACTTGCCGCTTTGCAAACAGGAGCGATGGGGTTAGAGCGTAATACAGAAATTCCGTTAGAAATTGCGAGTATTATGCAAGCTGTACTCATTCTATTTATCTCGGCAAAATTCACAAAGCAGTGGTGGAAAGCAAAAAAGAAAGGAGCTGATATTCGTGGAGCTGCTTGATTGGTCACTTTTAAATGCAACGCTGCGAATGGTTGCGCCTATATTATTAGCGGCGCTAGGCGGAATGCTTTGCGCGCGCGTGGGCATATTTAATGTAGGGCTAGAAGGTCTGATATTGATTGGGGCTTTTAGCGGAATTGCCGGTAACTATTATACTCACAATGTCTTTTTTGCGATCGTGATTGCGGCTGGAGCAAGCTTACTTTTTGCGTTGCTTTTTGGAATGATGGTCGTGATGTTTAAAGCGAATGAAATTGTTGTTGGGGTGTCTATTAATTTTTTAGCACTGGGCTTAACGACATTTTTACTCCGGACTATTTTTCATACAAAAGGTGCCTATTACGATAAAAACATGCACGGGATAGGCACATGGGATATACCTTTAATTAAAGACATACCTATAATCGGCGACATTGTTTCCGGGCAGTCACCGCTTGTCTATTTTGCATTTTTAGCAGCTATTGCTTTTTATATCTTTTTTTATCGAACGATTTTTGGTTTTCGTCTTCTAGCAGTAGGCTACAATCAAGTAGCAGCAAGTACGCTTGGGTTAAAAGCAATAAGATATCAGCTGTTTGCGATCGCAGCATGCGGAATTCTGTGTGGGATTGCAGGAGCACAGCTTTCATTAGGGCAAGTCACGATGTTCTCAGAAGGCATGACTTCAGGGCGTGGATTTATTGCACTTGTTGCGATGATGCTCGGTCAGTCTCATCCGATCGGTATTTTAGCATCGAGTATACTTTTCGGTTTAATGGATGCGGTGAGCACACGACTGCAAGGTTTTTCAATACCGACCGAGTTCACGATGATGGTGCCGTATGTACTTACATTAGCAGCGATGTTTTTCCTGCGAGATAAAGGAGTCGAAACGAATCAAACAAGTCAGCAAAGTGCACGCTGATAAAAAAATAAAGAGGTGGTACCTATGAACAAAGCAGACCGTATTAAACGAATGAAAACACCGGAAATTGATCCAAAGTATGAAGGACGAGTGCCTCCGGGTCAGGTAGTAACAGAGCGCTTTCCCATTTTACATGAAGGCGACGTGCCGGAGTATAACTTAGAGGAGTGGACGCTTCGCGTGTTTGGGTTGGTAGACAAAGAAGTGACGCTTTCGTATCAAGATATATTGAACATGCCTCAAACAACGGTGAAATGTGATATTCATTGCGTAACGAGATGGACAAGACTTGATAATGAATTTACGGGCGTGCTGTTTACAGACTTTTTAAAAGCAGTTGGCGTGGAGTTGAAAAGTAAATACATCATGCTGCACGGAGATAATGACTATACGTCAAACATTGAAGTAAAAGATTTACTGAGAGACGATATTCTTCTCGCTCATTCCTTTAACGGAGAGCCGCTTACACCTAAGCATGGATATCCGCTGCGATTGGTTGTGCCGCATTTGTACTTTTGGAAAAGTGTCAAATGGCTTCGGGGCTTTGAAGCTATTGATGAAAACCATCCGGGCTTTTGGGAGCAAAACGGCTTTCATCTTAGAGGAGATCCGTTTAAAGAAGAGCGTTTTTCTGGAGAAGATTTAGGCATTCCAGAAGATGAGTGGGTACATAAAGACTATGATTAATAAAAATGCCTATGCGTGTGCATAGGCATTTTGTTAGCGCTGGCGGTTTAATTCCCACACAACGTGGCGAAGTTCAGGCAAAATCAGTTTGGTCATAGCTAGGCGAACAGCACCGCTTGATCCTGGTGTAGAAAAAACGGCTTTTTCGTTAATCGTCCCGGCAATTGCCCGGCTCATAATCGCTGCGCTGCCAATGTCTTCGGTGTAGCTCAGCATGCGAAACAGCTCGCCAAACCCGACGATTTCTTTATGAATCAGCGCTTGAACGGCTTCAATTGTGACGTCTCGTTTTGTAATGCCGGTGCCGCCGTTTGTGAGAACAACGTCAATGTCCTCAGCACTGCATCCGGTAAGTATCGCTTGTTGAATCGACGTTTGATCGTCTTTTACAATTTCATAGGAAGCGACCTGCATCTCGTGTTCTTTCAGAAGTTGAATCATTAGCGCGCCGCTTTTATCGGTTTCTTTTGTACGTGTATCGGATACCGTAATGACTTTGCAGCGAACGGGCTGAGTTGCTTTGGATTTATGTTCATGTACGCTCATTATGTACCTCCTTTACGCTTCCGTACGCTTGTAGTCACCGTTTTTGCCGCCTGATTTTTCAAGCAGATATGTTTCGCCGATAATCATGCCTTTATCAATGGCTTTGCACATATCATAAACGGTTAGAGCGCAGGCAGAAGCGGCAGTTAAAGCTTCCATTTCAACGCCCGTTGAGCCTTCCGTTTTAACCGTTGCTTCTATTAATAAACGATACTTGTCATTGCTTGTATCCCAGTCAAATGAAAGGTTTACGCCTTTTAATAAAAGAGGGTGACACATCGGAATAATGTCAGACGTGCGTTTTGCTGCCATAATCCCTGCTACTTGTGCAACAGCAAGCACGTCGCCTTTTCCGATTTTATGTTCTACAATGGCTTCGTGAATTTCTTTGTTAACAAGTATGCTTGAACGAGCTGTTGCAACGCGTCGAGTGATAGATTTTTCGCTAATATCGACCATATTGGCACGGCCTTGGTCATTAAAATGTGTAAAAGAAGACATCGGTGTTTTCATCCTTTTTCAGTAAATTTTGTTGTATGATAGAAACAGTGAGATATGCTATGATTTTACACCATAGCGTAAAAAGTGAACAGACATAAAGGAAGTGAAGAATGTATGTTAGAAAGCAGAACACCTATTTCAATTCCTGAAGCAATTGAAAAAGTTATGACATATAAAAGAAAAGGCAGCATCGAACGCGTATCGATCACCGAAAGCTACGGGCGCTATTTAGGAGAAGATATTATTGCCGACCAAAACGTGCCTCATTTTAATAAATCGCTTTATGACGGCTTTGCGGTTCGAGCACAAGACTGCGTAGAAGTATCAAATGGACATTCTGTAGAGTTCGAAGTTGTAGGTGAAATCGGCGCTGGCTCTGTTTTTGAAGAAGAAGTAAAGCCGTTTCAAGCAGTGCGCATTATGACAGGAGCGCAAGTGCCTCATTCATGTGATGCGGTTGTGATGCTTGAAGTAACGAAGTCGTATGAAAAAGAAGGCAAAACGTATATGGCGTTAAGCAGGCCTGCTTCAAAGTGGGAACACATTGCGTTAAAAGGAGAAGAAACAAAAAAAGGAGACGTGCTCGTTTCAAAAGGAACGCGCATTAATCCGGGCGTCACGGCTTTTTTAGCTACGTTTGGCTATGCGGATGTAGCCGTGGTGAAGCAGCCGGTGGTTGGCGTGTTAACAACGGGAAGTGAACTGCTTGATGTAAACGAGCCGCTAGAGCCAGGAAAAATCCGCAACAGCAACTCTTATATGGCACTTGCGCAAATCGTAAGAAGCGGGGGAATTCCGAAATATTTAGGGAAGCTTGAAGATGATTTTGACCGCTGCTATGAAGCGGTAGAAAAAGCACTTGAAGAAGTGGATATTTTACTGACAACCGGAGGGGTATCCGTTGGTGACTATGATTATTTGCCGGCTATTTATGAAAAGCTTAGTGCCAATGTGCTGTTTAACAAAATTGCGATGCGACCGGGAAGCGTCACAACAGTCGCAGAACGAAACGGACAGCTGCTGTTTGGATTATCAGGAAACCCATCTGCTTGCTATGTCGGGTTTGAACTGTTTGTACGTCCGATTGTTCGCAGCTTTTTACATTCACCGGCGCCTCATTTACATAAAACAAAAGCGGTGTTAAACGGCCGTTTTAAAGAGCCTAACGCATTCACAAGAATGGTGCGAGGAGAAATGACAGACGAAGGGGGAAGGCTCTTAGTAACGCCTGTTGGCATGGACAAGTCGGGTGCTATTTCATCTTTAGCTGCGGCGAACGGCTTGATTGTTCTTCCGGGTGGAGAGCATGGATACGATAGGGGAATAGAAGTGGATGTGCTGCATCTTGAAAAAGAAGGTACAAGTTCGCTTTGGGTATAAAAGCAGAAGTCTGCTTATTGCTTGTCCTTTTTTTCAATAAGAATTTGAAGCAGTTCTGTAATTCGATCTAATTTGCTTTCAATGCGCACGAGTAAGTAAAAAGATAGCGCAACTGGAAAGCCTAATTCTTTAATATAACTAACCAAGTTTTCTATAATTGCATACCTCCTTCACTTAGAAGATATATTATCATATGTGATTTCTAAGTATTTGTTCGCAGGACATACACCCATTTTCAAGACAAAAGTCCTTTGAAAATAAGAAAAAGCAGCCTCGGCATTGGCAAGCGAGGCTGCTTTTTTTGTAAGGGTTCATTTATACGTATTCGAGTATAAATGACTATTAAATTTTAACATGTTTTTGAATATAAATACTACTTTGGATGTGTTCTAACATATGAATAAAAGGTGCGCTTTTAATTCATCAATTACGTTGGTTCTCCTAATCAAAAGCCAACTAAATGAAGGATGTATAAAAAGCGGCATATTCTATAAAAGTGACTCTTTCAGAACCCTTACTTCCCTAGGGGTTCTCTTTTTTCCTGTGTGCCTAAGAGGGTGGTTTGTGTACACGGTCTTAATCCTGAGATAAATAAATCCAGTTCATTTCATCAAATTCTTCAATACTATAATTTGCGCCTATGCTTTTTAATATTTTATTGAAGAATTTTAGATTAACTTCATGATCATACAAATCTTCTTGAATGTATTCTTTTATAATAAAGTTTGTTAAATTTGTATTGTTAACAAAGTCTGAAAAGAACGATGTTATAAGGTCTGAATCTTTTTCGTTTAATTTTTCATCATTAATGATCGAAATCCTAAAAACGTTTAAAATCGCGTCAATATCTTCTGCATCCATATAACACAATGGATCTAGTTTTTTATCTTCTTCTGTAAACGGATTTCGAGTGTCTTCAATAACTACATAAGATATGATTCTTCCATTCCTTGATACATGGAAGATTTCTAAATCACGCAATTTTAAAATTCTATGAAGCGAGATCATAAGTTCCTCCTATTAAAATGTTGATGTACGATATTTTAATAAATTAGATATTGGTAAATCTAAAAAGTATAGTATTCAGTTTACAGTAAAATAATCTTGTGTGGTATTAATTAACAAATATGTAAACATATACTTTGTTAAGGAGGAGTAGATAAAATGTATTATTTAGAACCAAAAGATTATGATAAGATACATAACATTTTAAAAGCATCATTTAAGACTCCTACATTTGCTTTTTCTGTCGTTAATCATGTTATTGAAGGATCTGTGTATGTAAATGATCGTATGAGGCCAACGTCAGGATTTCTTAGAATACCTGCAGGTGACTATTATGTATTTGGTAAAGGAAATGGTGGGGTGTTTAATAAATCTCTCTATCGTTACTTCGTTGAGAATGTTTATGGTAAGGAAAAACGTTTTACTGTTTTTACTCCATCCACCGACTGGGAGGCTTTTTTTGACGAGACTTTCGAACCGTACGTAAAGAAAATGATGCGTTCTAAGTATAGATTTGTTCCTTCAAAAGTTCCTTCTCAGTATAATCTTCCCGATCTTTATGAGTTAAAAGATTTTAACTCCGACGCTTTAAGAAAAAGTAAGAATTTTAACGAATCATATATAGTGGATTACTGGGGATCAGAAAGTCATTTTCTGAAAAACGGATTAGGCGTTTGTGTTATCCATAAAGAAAATATTGTCGCTGAATGTGTGTCGATCTTTCATAGTGGAACAATAGCTGAAATCGATATTGTGACTAATCCTAGCTATAGAGGACAGGGACTGGGAAAGATAGTAGGTCAAGAGTTTGTAAAAAAGTGTTTAGAAAAGAACGTTATGCCTGCTTGGGATTGCGATAATAATAATGAAGCGTCAAAAGTATTAGCTAGTAAACTTGGATTTTCTAATGAAGAGAGTTACGCTCTATATGTATTAAAATAAAAAGCCCTAGAAATATGGTTTTTTTCTTTGTACCAACAACATATTTTAAGTTAACTAAGTCTAATTATGATAGGTATGTTACAATGTAATTATAAGGAAGAAGAGGTGGATATAGGGATGTTGACGGCAGTAGTTGTAACTGTTTCAATTTTATCTTTAGCTTGGATTGTAGGGGAAAAAGAGCAGCCGAGGAAACAATGATTAGAAGAAAAAGCATCTGAGGTGGTATATATGCAAAGACAGCAAGGCATTACTGTCCTTTTATTAATGTTAGGAATGGCAGCTATTTCTTTAGGGATGGCTTTGAAAAATGTATTTGAGTACTCTCCTACGGTAGGGTGGCTTCTAGGAACCGCAATATTAACAGGTAATTCTATTTATACAGGTGTACAAATTAAAAAGAAAAGTCATACATAATTAATTTCAAAAGTGCTTGGATAAACATTATCCAAGCACTTTTTTAGCTTATTACATTACAGTAACTACTCGTGTATAGGCTATATCTAAAGTACACGAATCTATTAATAAATATAATTTATATTTAAATTTCTTCTTTTTCCATTGCTCTCGCATTAATAATTCTGTGCTTATGCGTTTCTCCCCAGTCTTTCATAAGTAAAATGATTGGTTCGAGAGATCTTCCGAATTCGGTTAGGGAGTACTCTACTTTTGGGGGGATTTCTTTATAGATTTCACGGTGAACAATCCCGTCTTTTTCTAACTCTCTTAATTGAAGGTTTTGAGAGGACATAAGTGAATATAGAAGAAACGTTAGAGCTTCTCTTTTAAGTTTAATTCCATAATTATTTCTTGTTAGGTTTTAATCGTATTTGAAAAGGGTATAGTATCCTTTAGTCAAGCTGCTAGAATAATTGTCGCAAACGTTTGCAATCAATATAGATACACTGTTCTAAAAAAGCTGTCCACCCCAAAACAAAGGGAAGAACATCCAATTTTGACATGCAGGAACGCAAAGCGTAGAATCTTTCTAACAGATAAACAAATTACTATTTTAAGAGGCTTAAAATTTAGGTTGATTTTATATAAGGGAGCGTACATATTTGAAAAATCAGTTTGCTCAATTAATACAGAATAATGAAAGCGTTCATATTTACTACAACATTGACGATATGAAAAGTTACTTAGACAATCTTGTGTCTTATATTGTTTCGGGTATTGAACAGAAGAGACATACTTTAGTTATAGAAAGTGAAAGATTAATTCCATTAATTTTTGAAAAATTAGAGGGAATTCTAACTAAAGATCAATTAACCTATATACATACTATTAATAATTTTGATTATTACTGTTCAAGTGGAAGTTTTCAGCCTGCCATAATCTTTGAACACCTTTCTAGACACTTAGATCCTTTCTATAAAAACAATACATCTTTTCAAATATGGGCTCATGTAGAATGGGGACAGCAAGAAGGAATTATACCTATTCTAGAAGAGTTTGAAAATGAAGCCGATAAATTAGTAAATAAAGGCGGATTGTATTTAGTATGCGCTTATGATGAAGAGAGAGTACCAGAAGTTCTTAAGCTCGCTTTAATGAAATGCCATCCATACGTAATTTTAGAAAATAAAATTGCGCCATCCCATTTATATGTAATGACAGATGCAGTGTAATTGCTATTTTGGTTGGGATTTGCTCATAAAAACACAGGTGAATAGAGAACAAATAAAGAGCCTTATACTTTAAGGCTCTTTATTTGTTGTTTTCGAAAGTTATTATGTTAACTAAAATTGCATCTTGAATAGCTTGTTTAAGTTTGTGAAAACTTATGAACAGAAGAAAAAAGCCTGCATAACTGTGCATGAAATGTCGGATAGCTCTATTCAAATCCTGCTATTCTGATAATAAGGGAGGTCATATAAATGGATTTGCTTAGAAATATGAATAGAGCTTTAGACTATATTGAGGAGAATTTAACCAATGATATCGATTTTAGAGAAGTAGCAAGGCTGGCTCTTTGCTCTGAGTATCACTTTAAAAGAATGTTTTCTTTTCTTGCAGGTATTACTTTATCAGAATATATTCGCCGAAGACGACTTACACTTGCAGCATTTGAACTTAAAGATAGTAACATCAAAGTCATTGATGTTGCGATCAAGTACAATTACAGCTCCCCGGATTCGTTTACAAGAGCTTTTCAAAATTTGCATGGTATAACTCCTTCCGAAGCTAAAAAGAGCGGCAGTTCACTTAAAGCATTTCCAAAAATGACCTTTCAGTTATCAATTAAAGGGGGAAATGAGATGAATTATCGTATTGAGGAAAAAGAGGCCTTTCATATAGTCGGTATTAAAGAAAAAGTTCCAATAATCTTTCATGGAGTCAATCCAAAGATTGCTGCTATGTGGGAAAGCTTGAACGATGAAACAATACGTGAATTAAAAGAACTTTCTAATGTTACACCACTGGGTTTGCTTAGTGCATCTGTGAACTTTTCTGAAGGGAGAATGGAGGAAAAAGGGCAGCTGGACCATTATATCGGTGTAGCCACAACTAAGGATTGTCCCCATCATTTAGTACAACTTGAAGTGCCAGCTGGAACATGGGCTGTATTCGAAGCAGTCGGACCATTTCCTGACACATTACAAGATGTATGGGGACGAATTTATTCAGAATGGTTTCCAGCCTCAACTTATGAACAAGTAGAAGGGCCGGAAATCTTATGGAATGAACATAAAAATGTAACGTCGCCAACCTTTAAAAGTGAAATATGGATACCCGTGTTAAAAAAGTAATGATGACTCCGTAATGGAGAGCAAAGGTAGATCGCAAATGTGATCTACCTTTGCTACTTTATAGCTTTCTATCAACTACATTACGTTGACTAAATAAATATGTACCGTCCTTACATAAAAAGCAGAAAAAGCTCCCTATTTCCGTAGGGAGCTTTTCTGCTAGGAGAATTATTTCTCACATAGTCGATACGTTGCGGTATCTTGAGTAGTTTAAGCAAACACTGGAATATTATTCGCTTTTTAACTTACAGCTTTTAATTTTAATCTTGCTTTAGAGTTCAAGCTCCATAAACTAAGTAATACGGTCATTAACCCAAGTATGACGCTAGACCAAAGCACACCGTCTGTTAATGAATAAATAAAGGGAAAAAGAATAAACTATAATCCGGTAATGAGCGAAATCCAATTTTGGCATGAATTCCATCCGGGTTTAGTAACTCCCCAAAAAGACATAACCAGTTGAAGGGTTCCAAATACAATACTTGCTGACGTAGCCCCTGCATCGTATGAAAACCCAAGCATCCACGGGGCCATAACAAACCAAATACCGATTACAGCGTTAGCAATTCCTCTTGCTTTCATCATTATCTCTCCTCAAATTATGATACTCGTAGTGATGTCATGATTAAACTATATGTTTGGAAGTAACGTGTGTTGAGTATTCATCAACGCCTGTTGAGATTTTTTCAACTTTTCATGTAGGAACAAGCACTTCTGTTGATGAGTTCTCATAAGATGTTTCAAAATCAAGTATAAGAAAGAGAGTGAAAACAAATGTACTATTGTGTTAATTGCTGCAGATTGCAAAATGAACATCTTATTAAGAGTAAGTTATTTGAAAATGGAGTCTATATAGATCCATTTGTAGGAGAGAAAATCCCTTTAGGTATGTGTGCACATAGATGCAACCATGAGTCATGCGAGCCATGTAAAAAAGAAAAAATTATTAAAAAGATTGTGCCAAAGGAATTATCTAAATTAAAGAAGGCAATAGAGTATTTGCCTGCTCATCGTCATGGTTCAGAAAAAGTTCCATTTTCACAATAAATAGCGGAATGCCGCGTTCAGTTCCCTTAATAAAACTCAGTTTTTATTCCGTAAGTTGATTCATCACTAGTTGTACAGCTATTGCATCGTCTAAATAACCGATTGGAAAGACGTAGTCTGGAATAATATCGGTAGGCAAAATAAAATACAATAGCGCACTTCCCAATATAGAGCGCTTGGCGGCTGAGGTTTCTTCGCTACAATATTCAAGATACATTTGCTTTAATTGGTCGATGAAAGTACCAACGCTTCCTACTTGCTCTATTTTGGATTGAAAGTTATTTATGATCATGCTGTGTCCTTCGTCTGTCTGTGCATATTGCTTATATTTTGTTAGTTCTTGTTTTACACGTTCAATCGTAAAGTTGGTATCTGCTATATTAAAAGATTTAAGTATTTCTTGAATTTTATCGATGGAGTAATGAATGCCTGTTTCTAGTTCATTTTCTGTATGGTTTGAAGCAGCTTCAGCAGGATCAATCAATGCTTCAAGAGGCGTATTTAAATAGTGTGCAAATTGCTTTAAATGATGTAGATTTGCTTGCTGCTTTCCATTTATAATCCGTGAAATAGTTGCCGTATCAATCCCCGTAAGTGAGCTTAGTTTCCGCATAGATAAAGCATTTTCCTTTAATAAAGACCGTAATAACAGACCAAGGCTTTGTTCATTTTGGATGTTAGACATTGCGATTCACCTCTTTATATTTTTCAACGCGCAGTACTCATTTTATTGAAGGTTTATCAACAATATATGCAACAAGTAAGCAAATTTCCTCAATATTATCATCAAAAGGAGAATACAAAATGGAATGGTTATTCATTTTAGGTTTTGCCCTATCATCAAGTATAGATAACTTTGGTGTAGGAATATCTTATGGAGTACGAAAAATCAGGATAAAATGGCTTTCTAATTTACTAATAGCAGCTATTTGTTTCCTCTTTAGCATGACCGGGATTATGTTTGGCCGATGGCTTTCAACGATTTTACCAGGGGTGTTCCATGTTATTGTAGCCGTCGTATTATTAACGCTAATTGGAATTCGAATTATTTTATTAGTTGGTTCCCAAAAAAATAATGAAATTGATGAATTAGATAGTAGTGGTCAAGAAAACGTACGATATATTGGCTGGGTTGAAAGCAGTGTGCTAGGTGTTGCACTTTCAGCCAATGCACTTACAAACGGTCTAGGAGCGGGTTTACTTGGTTTATCACCTTTAGCTATTTCGCTTACATCAGCATTTGGTAGTTTTATAACGGTATGGCTAGGAGTAATGGTGGGGCAAAAAGCAGCAAATGTTCAAATTGGGAAGTTTACATTAGGTCAATTTGGAACGTTAATCAGCGGGATTACGATTTTAATTGTAGCTTTTACTCAAATATTCTAAAAGAAGAGACGCCATTTAAAGCAAGCGGCGTCTCTTCCTTATGTTTTAAGTTAGTACATTATGTTGATCAAGTTCGTATATCGTGTTCATCCACTAACCTATGATAAAATGGAAATATAATCAATATATTCAATATATTCTTTATATTAGGGGGGAGGGACATATTGATCAACTTACAAATGCTGCAGTGTATTTACTTACTCAATATTTAAATAATAAAGTGTAATATATATTAGGAGATTTTACGTTAAAACAAACGCATAATTAGTGGAAGTTTGGACAAGGGAGGGAACGCTTATCATCATTTGGTTTCGCCACTTGCCACAAATAAGCAGGGACTTTTCTGAATGGACGCCTTTTATCCAGAATACGTGGTATCGAAAACACTATATGAAGTTTGTATATTTACTTCAAATTATTATTCTATTGATACCTTATTTCTTTGGAGCAGACTTTACTCACATCAATCTCTTTTATCTTATTATAATGGGTATGATTGTCTTTGCTATTCATGAATGTCTGCACGTTTTAGTCGTATATAAAAAAGGTGATGTGAGCTTGACATTTAGCGGAATATTTTTCTGGCTCAATACAAATGCAACTCTATCTAAAACGAGATATTGGATCTTTATGAGCTTGCCTTTTCTTGTATTATCGATAGTTCCTGCTATTACGTCGTTCTATGTATCAGGAAATATTAGATCCATCCTATTATTTGTATGTTGGATAAATACATTCATTTCTGGCTCAGATATCTATAACTCATTTTTAATTGCGATTAAACCGAAGAACTCGTTTTTTTGCAGAGGTTATTACCAAGTAAAGTAGTAGGACAGGGGTCTATTTGTACTAATACCTAAAAAGGGCACCTATAGTAATTAGGTGCCCTTTTTGTGCTGGTAATCCGTTTTATACTAGTTAGTTTCGGGTAACCTCCGTTCAAACAGTATTCTAAAATTATGTTAAAATGTAATTATAAGGAATAAGGGGTGGATATAGTTATGGTGACTGCACTAGTTGTAACGATTTCTATATTAGCGTTAGCTTGGAGTGCTGGACAAAGAGAACAGAGGGAGTAACTATATGTATTATTTGTATATAGAATCGAGATGATTGGATAAATGAGCAAAAGAAATGTTTTAGTCAAGTTGATGTTCTTTTTAGGATCATTTTCTATTATAATCTTTGGGTTTATTTTAAAACAGGGATTAACAGGGTTGCTTTTATCTGCTGCCTGTATTATATCCGCAGGGTTTTTAATGAAAACTGGAGTTACAAAAAGAAGGGGAAACTAACATAGCTTAGCTTCTCCTTCTTTTTGATAAGTGAAATAATTATAATTATGTTAAAATATAACTATATTTACTTTTTTGGTGGTGAAATAGATGGATAATCGAAGCTTGGGATTATTTTTAGTCGGTATAGGAACAGTCTTTCTGATTTTAGCTTTAACATTACATATAGCTGGATTATTATATGGTGTTATTTTAGGAAGCAGCATATTATTAAATGTTTCAGGGGCAGGTATACTTATGAAGTTTATAGCTGATGAAAAACTGGCTAATTTGTAGAGATCTTATAAAGTAAGATCTCTTTGTTATGAATCTTACGCTAGAATGTATTTATTAGAAATGTTTGGAGGGTATCCTGTTTTGGAAATGAACTTTTTTTGGTTAGCGTTAGGATTAGCTGCCCTTGGTTATTTTATAGGCGATGGTTTAAAAAATTTTAGTAAACCTCAAAGGAAATCAAAATATCCTTATTTGATTAAAGAAAAAGATCTGCACTATCACTTTCATTTGAGTAAGGGTGAAATTGAAGAACTGTTAACTAAATGTCCTGGAGCTCCAAAAATAGAGCTGAAAGGGACTACATATTATCCGTATCATCAATTCGTTGACTGGCTGTCGTCTAATGAAATCTATAAGGTGTAAAGGAGGGGAAGCATTTAGTCTTTAAAGACTAGATGCTTCTTTTTTTGAAGATTGGATGCTAATGCCATTGCCACTAGAAATAAACGTATGTCATCGTTAGCTGAGTTATCTTTGCCTGGAATCGTTGTGGTATATTACATAAACTTTCAATTTTAGGTAATAATATTTACGAAAATAAAGTTTGAGGAGACAATTCATGCGTAAGTATAAAAGAAAATTGATCATTTCTTTAAGCGTGCTAATCTTCCCATGGTTAACCGCGCCTTTTATAGGAACAAAATCATTTGTCCGTTTTTTGCCTGTAGCTACTTTCGCTAACTTATTCATCATTGTGTTTACCGTCATTGCCAATCAGAAAAAATGGTTTAGAAATAACAATCCTTTATTTCCTAAAGCACCCATAGATTTTACTTATATATTAGGTCCGCACTTAATAGGAACACTTTGGATATTTAAGCTAACGTACGGCTCTTTTCTAAAATACTTACTTGCCAATACGGTGTTAGACTGGTTTAATATTTTCCCTTTTGGCGGTGCTTTGAAAAAAGCGGGCATATTTAAAATGAAAAAGATGTCGCCAAGCATGTACTGGGGGATGACTACGGTTTTAGCCATTGTTTTATATGGATATCAGTACATTGTGGAAAAAGTAATTAGGCAAACCAATGATTCTCAGTCAAGATTATAAGCGCTTAAAGCAACTATCCAAAAAAGATCTTCTAATAGCTGAAGGTCTTTTGTTATTTCTGTGGGGAGCTATGACGTATTTATTTAACTTTTTTTATTTTCCATAATAAGGTTGCAAGGAAGGCACTAAAAAAGCCAATAGCAATTAAACAAAAACCAATTTGATACAAAATGAAATTCCAGCTGTCTGCAAAAGAAAAAAGTGTAATTCTTCCTGATTCTATAATATCAACGATAATAAATAATGAAAGGGTAATAAAATATATTAAAAAGAACTTTTTGTAGAAATAGCTTTTATAATCACTGCTCATTTTACTCACCTCAACTTAATTTTACGCCAAGTTTTTCTATATGTTTATTGTTTTTATTAAAAACGGCCTAATTTAGGGGGGGGAATTATCATGAATTATAGCAAAGGCAGGTCTTTGTACTGCGTAGAAGGTACATGAGGGTAACTGAAAGTACACACCATATTTATAAATTATAATTTTTCACCTATATTTAATTCTGAATATTTGAATTTATTTATATTTAAAATTGATATAATAGATATTAACAAAACTAGAAAGGGAGGAAGAAGTATGTTTAATCAATATCCCATTGGAAAATTTACCGTGAAGAAAAATATTCAAAAAGAAGATATTCAAGGTTGGATTCATGACATTGGAGATGCACCAAAGCAATTAGCTTATGCTGTAGAAGGGCTGACAAACGAGCAGTTAGCTACGCCTTACCGAGAAGGCGGCTGGAAATTAAGTCAAGTTGTCCATCATTTAGCTGACTCACATATGAATGCTTATACTCGTTTTAAATTAGGCTTAACAGAGCAAGCACCTACTATTAAGGCCTATGATGAAGTAGCTTGGTCAACTCTGCCTGATAATGATTTACCGATAGAAGTTTCTCTTCAACTTTTTTCAGCTTTACATAAGCGTCTTCATAAAGTTTTAAACTCACTTGATGAAAAAGATTTGAAGAAAATGATCCACCATCCTGAAAATGGGGAAGTGACGATTGAGCAATTAATAGCCACTTACGCTTGGCATGGAAAGCATCATATTGCTCATATTACCACATTAAGAAATCAAAGAGGATGGTAGAATGGCATTTAACATATGTTAGAACCAAAAAAGCTCTTTTTAAGAGCTTTTTTGGTTCTAATAAATGACATTATGCTAATTAAAGAGTATACAGCTTAAAAACAGGAAAACTCCCTCAATCCCTCAAACCGTTAAGGAAGTTATCTCTAATCCTGAATAGTGATTCATTCATCCTGCATCTCGCTATTGTATTGTACGATGGTGACTTATTTTTATAAGCCATCCGATTTGACTTTCGAAACACCTAAGGCAAGGTTTTCCCACAAAGTTTGTTCAACCACTCCGGCGTCCACCGTATGACAATCAACAATGAGTATGACTTCCGAATGTTTGCCGCGTAAAAGCCGTTGATTTTTCCTGACTACTTTAAACATAAATAGTTTAATTCCTAGTCCTAAGATAAATCCGATAAAAGCACTAATTAGCCCCCAGTAGATGGGTCCCCAACTTAGTTTAAAACCAATGCTTGCACCAATGACTGAAAAGGCTGTGGCTAGAGTCATTCCTAAATCAATAAGAGAAACTCCATCGGCTCGATGAAGGCTATCAAAAATCCGGCGATCTTCCGTTCGATTATTGAGAGGAACAATAAATATATCTTCTTTCTTTATCCCTTTTCTTTCTAGCTCTGAAACAGCTAATTCTATGTAACTGGAGTATTCAAATGTAGAAAAGACCTGCATATTTTCACTCCACCTTTTTTCCTTTCGCAATACAAAAGCTTGGATGTTGATACGTTTTCTCAAAGAAGTTTTTCTGCACTCTTTCAGCAAGTTTATTATTCTCCACCGTATTTATATAGGAGTCAAAGGTAGCAAAACCATATAGAGAAGGGAAAAATAACAGCCATTCTTTATTTAAAACGGAAGTAGCCTGTTTTATTTCTCCTAAAAATAGAAGAGAAATCCCTTCAAGCAGGTGAGAATAATAAAAGAAAACAACCGCCCAGACAATAACAAAGAAAGCACCAATGATCCGATGAATATAGAGTTGTCCTAGACCTGGCATCAGCAAGGACCAGACAACGGATAGGATGGGATTCCGTTTATCTAAATAGTTTATTTCCATCGCTCCTATACTAAAGGTGTTGAACCGATGGTTTTCTCGTTCAGCTAACACGTATATTTTATTTAAATCAACGGTTGTTCGGTAACTATCCCATATAGCAAAAATATAAACGGGAATATAAATAAGAAGCCATCTTGTATTAAGAACATCTTTGGCCATATCAATGTTTCCTTGAAAAGAATAAATCATAGCTAAATTCACATGAGATTTAAGGTTTATGACGACTTCCCATACAAATAACACAAAGCCGCGAAGGTATTTAGACAGTAGTAGATGCCCAAACCCTGGAAAAGCTGCTGACCACCAAGCGATAATATAAGGGTTTCTTAAATGGATTTGAGTCGTTCCAAATATACTGACATGAGCAATATAGCGTCTTGCAGTATTGTCATTTTTATAATTATTCATTTACGATCTCCTATGGATTCGAAAAAAAGATACTTTGTATACCTATCATCCGTATTTAATATGGTCTTGCTCATTTATTTTATGCAATTCATTGATATACTCCTAATCTTTATCTAAATGAAGAGTTCTTTGACAAGAAAACGTTCTTTATTTTTCCATAAAGAGCTTTTTTACATGTTGTTTCTAACAATTGGTATTATGTTAATAAAGAGGTGGTTAAATGCTTCACGGCGTCTTGATTCGTTTGTTCAAGATATAGAAATATATTCAACTTTGTGACATTGGACATATTGGGTTGCTTTCAAATAGTCAGGTTAACGCGTACATAAAAGAAGGGCTGAATGGCGAGGGACAAAATACAAACTAATTATTTTTCAGGTGGACAAGGCAGGCTTGCCTTTTATACATTGGGGATTAGACCGTTTGCCTTTGAGTTTCACCAGTATAGACCTGATGAAACACACCCGAAGTCACAGTATTTCCCCCGTCGAAATAGAGTAGACTGCTAAAAGTACCTCGGTTAATTGAGGTACTTTTATAGGTTCTTATACAAAGAGTCCGTGATTAAAAACTGCTTAAAGTGTTTTTTTAATCGCGCATTGCGCCTGCTTCTCGAGAAGTCATTGCACCTTGTCCTTCATTTATGTCTCTTTGGATTTCTTGTTTTACTTTTTGAGCATTTGTTGCAGAAGCTGCTGATTTTTCAGTAAAGCCCGCATTTTCTTTAGCCGGTTGATTTTGCTGCATATAATCTCTCCTTCCTTTTTTATTCGTACAAAAAGGAAGAATGGAGATCCATTCTTCCTTCAGCCATCAATTATAAAGTTGTCTTAGAAGCGTCCGCCGCCAAGTTGTTGCTGAGCTAATTGAACAAGACGTTTTGTGATTTCGCCGCCTACTGATCCGTTTGCACGTGCAGTTGTATCAGCACCAAGGTTTACACCAAATTCGCTAGCGATTTCATATTTCATTTGATCGATTGCTTGTTCAGCACCGTATACTAATAATTCGTTGTTGTTGCTGCTTTTGTTGTTTGCCATGTTGTGTCACCTCCTTGTTTTCCTTAAGTTTCCTAGAGGGCAAGAAGTATATACATGGTAATTTGTGGGTGTTTAGACCTTATCATTTAATGATACTAAAGAGTAGAAACAAGTTACGCTGTGAAAAGTGGAATTACATGTTTCATTTCCTTGTGAAGAAAACTATACGCTTGCCATGTGTAGGAGAAAGAATGACAGTTCATTTGTCATTCTTTTTTCATGTTCAAGAGTATACTAATTGAATGACAAAGGACTAACTCTTTAAAGAATTAGTCTTTGGATTAATAAAAATGATTACTTTTTATAGCTATTTTAAGAAGTGTGTTTAGTTATTCTTCCTCTGTAAATTCAGTTTTGACGTTTTAGTTTCCCTATTTCGTAAAACAATTAAGCATGTTGTACATATCTCTTAGCAACAAGTATCTAATTAATTCTGGGGAAATAAAAATATAACTTAACCTTCCACTTATTTTATCTTCAAATTTTCAAACAATAGGGCTAGGAGGTGTTTTTATGCCAAAGAAAGACTTTAAAGACGTTGATAATTCAGGAATTGCAGAAAGAGTTGATTATAACAACTATAAAAATAAAGATAGCAATAATGACCCTACGCTTAACCGTATTGTCGAAGAAGACGGACGTGCTCTTGACCCAAGGGAATCTTTAGAAAATTTCTTTACTGACCTTGAAGGCGAAGAGCCACAAGAAATTACAACGTAATAAAAAAAGTCAAAAATGGCGGCTCTTTTTTAGCGAAAAGACCTATGAAACGTAGCTATTTTTATTAGAGGATCTGCTGTAAACGAGTTAACATGATTTAAAAAAACGAGGGCTATTAATAGAGGTGAAGTTAATGTCGCATACAGAAAATGAACGAACAACGTATATGTATGATCCTTTCACTATACAAGGTCTTGAAATGAATATACCTAAAGAAGACGAAGGCAGCCAACCGCTAATAAATCGTTCAGGACTGAGTACCTCTACGTTCAAAACAAATATGAATAGAGAACATTTTGAACGTTATATTTATTAGCAGGAATATTCTGCAGCGTTTTATTTTATAAAAAGATCCTTCTATTTTATATGTTAGAAGGATCTTTCCACTAAATATTCTCATTTCAGTGTAGTAATCAATTGCTTGTGCCTAAGGTATTGGAAAATTCATCTTGGTTTTAGGCGTGGATAGGTAAAGCGGTTAGTATTTATATATATATATTGTCTGTACATCCATTGTAGAAAGGATTTCACGAAATGCAGAAGCAAACCTTACTTTTTAATTTAGACGATACGCTTGTTCACTGTAATAAATATTTTAGAGACACCATAAATGCTTTTGTGGCTCAATTGCAGGAATGGTTTGAGAAGCTGACTAAGGAAGAAATAAAACAAAAGCAGTTAGAGATAGATTTAAAAAGCATCGAAAAGTACGGCCTTCACTCTTCCCGTTTTCCAGAATCATTAGTAGCTACTTATTTGTTTTTTAGTGAACAAAATCATCAAGATATTCATGAAGATAGAGTCGAAAGAGTCAAAAAAATTGGCCAAAGTGTATTTGAAGTACCG
The DNA here is from genome assembly GCF_038006305.1 of Priestia sp. FSL R5-0597. Lineage (NCBI taxonomy): Bacteria > Bacillati > Bacillota > Bacilli > Caryophanales > Bacillaceae > Priestia > Priestia sp. FSL R5-0597. The sequence continues at coordinate 3,539,389 of NZ_JBBOUZ010000001.1, read as the reverse complement.
GTAGAGCCTCTGCCAAATATGTATGAAGTATTAGATAAGCTTAAAGAACAAGGACATGATCTCTACTTACACACAGGTGGAGACGAGGAAAATCAAGGTAGAAAAATTGTTCAGCTAGAGCTAGCTAAATACTTTGAAAAAAGGGTATTTATTTCTGAACAAAAAGATACATCTGCATTAAAAGAGATACTAAACCAAATTAAGTACGATCCAAAAAAGACTTGGATGATTGGCAATTCATTAAAAACCGATATAAGACCGGCAGTAGAAGTTGGGATACATGCGATTCATGTACCTTCTGAACTGGAGTGGAGCTATAACCAAGTTGAAATTGATATTGCGCCAAAAGGTAAAATGATAACCGTTCATTCACTGCTGGAAGTTCCAGAAATCATTCAAAAGCACGCTCAAGAAACGGTTGTGTCCACCTAAGGTCATATGTAAACAAAATATACAGAAACAGCTAACCGTTGATTAAACCTTACCTAACAGTAGCCAGATAAAGCTCTTATGTTTTTTCTAATCAACTCACATACTATACAGAGGAGGTGACTGATATGGGAGGTCAATCCAAAGAATCAGAAAAAATGATATGTGAAGATCATAATTCTCCAGTTGATGAAAGAAGCTACGATTTATACGAAGCGACGCGTAATTCACTTTTACGTAATGAATTAGACGATAAAAACAAAACCATTTTAAATAATATTGATAACGGAGCGATGGATGTTAATCTTGAGGAATAATGGGCATTAAAAAACCTTTTATTTCTTAGTATCATAGCTATGTTACTAAGGATACACATTTTTTCTCTTAGTAAAAAAGACCCTAACTATTTAGGGTCTTTTTTAGGTATTTGTCCAAACATTCTATGGTTGTTTCACATACAGTAATAGGAGTCTACTAACAGAAAGGAGAAGATTTTTAATATGAGAAACAACTATCCTTATCAGAACTCTAATTACGGTGGTTATCACGGGGCTATGTATCCTCAGCAAGGTAACTGCGGTTATCCTCAAGCTAAACCTTGTGGTCAATTGCCTCCTCAAACCATGCCTGCTCAGTATGACCCAGTTAAACAAAATACATCTTTTACTGGTCAAGATGTGTTTGTGCCAGTGGTGCATCCGAGTCATACTACAAATGTTTATCAAAAAAATTATAAATATATGCACTCATTCCCGCATACAGAATCCGTTGTATGTCAGGAAACGCACCAACATTTTTGTGCTCCAAGCTGTCCTCCTAGACCTCGTCCGTGGTGCTGATAGCCAAAAAAGCCCCTTCATTTTAACAATGAAGGGTTTTTACTATGTGAAATTTAGGATGTTATTTAGCTATCGTTAAACAAAATAGCCCATTTTAGACCAAAATCCAATCGATATGAGCTGTGTCTACATATAATACCTTAACCCATGTAAGTTTAAAGTTTTTTCCTTTAGTTAAATATCACGAAAGGAAGTGTTTATATGTCTAGTTATGGTGGAGCTGGTTCTGGTTTTGCTTTATTAGTTGTTCTGTTTATTCTTCTTGTCATTATTGGATGCAGCTGTTACGGCCGCGGATTTGGCTATTAATAAGAATAAAAAAGTCTTTCTCTAATTAGAGAAAGACTTTTTTATTCTAGGTTGTGCAGGGAGTGCTTTTATACGCAATAGAACTGATTGGGCGGAATTCAAACAATCTATTGCAGAGGGTGTACCACTCATATATGGGATCTGAGGATGCTTCATTGTATGTAAAAGAAACTAAAAGGTTATTGTTTTTTTATAGTGATATAAAACGTAGTCTATCCACTTCGTGGAGCACATTTCGTTTTTTATCATATGCTAAATGTATGAAGAAGAAGGAGGTGGAGTTTATGTTCTTTGGCGGTTATGGCGGAGGTTGTGGCTATGGTTATGGCGGCGGCTGCGGTTACGGAGGTGGCAGTGGTTTTGCTTTAATTATCGTGCTGTTTATCTTATTAATCATTATTGGCTGTGCTTGTTGGGGAGGATTTGGCGGTTGCTAATTATTAGCCTGCCTTTATCTCTAACTTAAAAAAGTTAGCTTTATGCTAGCTTTTTTTCTGTGTTGAATTTGTACATGTCCAGTGATTACGCTTTATATTTGCCGCGTTAACCAATGGTTTACAGCTTGTTACTAAGCGTTTATGGAATTTTTTACATATTTATTGTAAGCTAAGCCTTAGAGGTGATGAGAGTGAATTTAGGGGAACAGCTGCAGAAGTTAAGGGAAGAAAAAAAGATGTCCAGGGAAGACCTAGCTGGGGAAATGAATGTATCTAGACAAGCCGTCTATAAGTGGGAAAATAATAAAGGGTATCCGGATATTGAGAACCTTATTAAGTTAAGTGAGCTTTATAATGTGACGCTGGATGAATTGATTAAGGGAGATCAGAAGTTTCAAAAGAAAATTGCAATAGACGAAGAGGAAGAGGAGCCAGCTACTCCAGGGTTCGTCATAGGGATTATCATTGTATTTATAGGAATATTTTTTGACTTAGGTAAATTTTCATTCTGTATTTCGATACTAGGGTTTGCAATTATGCTTTTTTATAACGAATTAAAACAAACGTTTTGGAATATAAAAAAAGATTTTAAGGAAGAAAGGTAAGTGGACAGGCTTTAAGGAACCTTAAAGCCTGTTTTTGTACTTGTAGTCATACAAACATTAACATTGGCTATTATTTTCTTTTAGAGGGTTTATTAAATATGAGTAATATAGATAAAGATGTTAGTAGTAAGGAAACGAACGGTTTTTCACAAAATTTCGTAGTCTAATTCACAGTTTTGTCTGTAAACGAATGGTGTACGGGCGATTACCATACGTTTTCGACTCTATGGTTTTTTTGTATGATTTAGGTTTTTATGTTAAGTTATGGGTATCCTCTAATTGTTTTAGAAAGGAGTGAATTTATATCTTAAAAACAGCAGTTGCCTCAATCATTGGGGGGGGTTTATTTAGCCTATGTGCAAAAGTAATGATGCATACAAGATGGTCAAAGTATTTTCTAAAAGCAAATGAAGCTACTCATAGGCCAATAAACTTTGTTCTTCAGGGAGCTTTGTTTGCGATTATCATGTTTATTATGCTTTTAATTGTAAAACCTTTTACATAAGAAAGTAGTGTGATAGCTAAAGGGATCAACTCTTAAACATTCCTATTGGTTACCAAAATATTTGCCCGGGAAATGGGGGGATGTTGTTTTCTCTACTGAACCAGATATATCCGGATATTAACAGTTTTTAGAAAGGAGTATTGGATGTTAGTTAAAGCACTAATTACAGCAATCATTGGAGGCATTCTGTTTCCATTGTTCTTCAAGCTATTTACCCGAAAATCCTTAGATAAAAAGACTACTAGCCCTGTCAGTCAAGGATTTTTCTTCGCGGTTATCTTCTTTATAATCCTTATGGTTACAAAAACCTTCAGTTAAAGTTATATTACAGATAATCTCTGTTCTATTATGGATTGCTCCAGAAGGAAATTAAGTGAATTAAAGGAACTCAAACCCAAGGAATACGTATATTCTTTGGGTTTTTTATAAGATTTCAAGAGTAAAGTCTCCTTTGACTTAGAAATATTAAAGCAATGATAATGAGTATGTACGCATAGTGTCACGAGATTCGAAGGTCTTTAAATATTTAAAAAATAATTTGTGCAAACGATTGCATTAAATTATTAGTTTAGTATATAATGTTCAAATAAAAGTATTCTAATGTTTTTAATAATTAGATTTTATGAAACTTTTAAGAAGGTATAAGCGATAGTCAGCAGCTTACGGATGAGCGGATAGTGAAAATTCTTACATACTCAAACAGCATTTTTAGACAGCACTATTAGTTATGCCGTATTCCTGAGGTAATCTAGCAAAATAGAAAACAGCCAGCCAAAGACACTAACATTTACAGTATTCATCGTTGTTTTGAAAACGTTCACAACGAATGTCGTAGCACTTTACATCAGAACATCTATCTTTTGCGGCTGTTAATTGAATCATAGGAGGCAGTTATGTTAGAAGAAAGAATCGTTGAAACCAGTGAAAAAAGCGTTCAGCCAAACTTACCTTATCTACCGATCAGTACCATATGGTTAATTAGCTTTGGATTTTTAGGTGTACAAATGGCATTCTCATTACAGAGTTCAAATATGGGACGCATATTTCAAACAATCGGTGCTGATCCAACTACATTAGGCTTTTTCTTTATTTTACCGCCGTTGGCCGGTTTAGTGGTTCAGCCCTTAGTTGGTTATTTTTCAGATCGTACCTGGATGCCAAGGCTTGGCCGTCGTATCCCCTATCTACTGATTGGCGCAATTGTAGCCGTAATTGTTATGTGTTTGCTGCCAAACGCCGGCAGTTTTGGTTTTAGTGCGGTGGCTGCTATGACTTTTGGCGCCATCACTATTTTGTTTATGGACGTATCATCAAATGTAGCCATGCAGCCATTTAAGATGATGGTTGGAGACATGGTCAATGAAGAGCAAAAAGGGTTTGCCTATTCTATTCAAAGTTTTCTATCAAACAGCGGTGCTGTGCTAGCCTGTATTTTCCCTTTTGTTTTAACGGTATTAGGCGTATCAAATAGTGCACCAAAAGGGGTAGTACCACAATCAGTTGTTATTTCATTTTATGTTGGAGCCGTTGTGTTAATTATTTGTAGTTTATTTACAATACTTAAAGTAAAAGAATATTCACCTGCAGAATTTGCAGCATACCATGGTATTCCAGATGAAGCTACAAAAGAAAATGTAAACGTTTTTAAACTGCTTCGCAACGCTCCAAAGGTTTTTTGGACGGTCACACTTGTTCAATTTTTCTGCTGGATGGGCTTTCAATATTTATGGACATACGGTACAGGTGCAGTCGCTGAAAACGTTTGGTATACGAATCAGCCGTCTAGCTCAGGCTATCAAGCAGCTGGCAACTGGTTCGGCATTTTATCAGCTGTACAGTCGATTGCCGCAGTCATTTGGTCACTAGTTTTGTCACGCGTAGCCAACAACAAACGTAAGCCAGCGTATGCTTTTAGTTTACTGCTAGGCGGTATTGGTTTTGGATCTGTCTTTTTTATTCACAATCAATGGATGCTGATTGCTTCATTTATTTTAATTGGTATCGCTTGGGCTGCTATGATGACGTTTCCGTTCACGATGCTTACCAACGCCCTGTCAGGAAAGAATATGGGAACATATCTAGGGTTATTTAATGGAAGTATTTGTTTGCCGCAAATTATAGCTTCTTGCTTGAGTTTTGCTTTGTTCCCAATAATCGGATCTTCTATGCCGGGCATGATTTTAATCTCAGGTATTTTACTTGCTACGGGAGCAGCGTCTGTTTCGATTATTAAGGAAACATATACAAACTAATTAGTAACTGTCCATGGTACAAAAGCAGCGTGGTTTCTTAGCTTTTTTGTGTTCGAGCTATTGACCGGAATCTATAAACATCTTATTTTTGTATTGACTATCATGATAAAATGTAAACGAATTCAATCTAGTGGGAAATTTGATAACAAGAATGGAGAATGAATCAATGAAAACTGAAAAAGAAAAAATGGTGGATGGCGAGCTGTATTTTCCAGCAGACCAAGAATTAGTAAAGGACCGGGAAGATGCAAGAAGGCTTGTTCGTTCGTTTAACGGTACAGATGAGACGAATTATGAAAAGCGTACGGAGTTACTAAAGGAACTATTTGGTTCAACAGGAGAACGCATTTACCTTGAATCTAACTTTCGATGCGACTACGGATACAATATCCACGTAGGAGAAAATTTTTATGCGAACTTTGACTGCACACTTTTAGATGGGGGACGAATTACAATAGGTAAGAACTGCATGATGGCACCGGGCGTACATATTTATACGAATACTCATCCTGTGAATGCAGAACAGCGAATTACAGAAGTTGAATATACCAAGCCCGTCACGATTGGTGATAATGTATGGATTGGGGGACGAGCCGTCATCAATCCAGGCGTTACAATTGGACATAATGTTGTAATCGCTTCCGGAGCTGTTGTAATAAAAGATGTTCCAGATCATGTAGTAGTGGGAGGGAATCCCGCAAAGATTATAAAGAAGTTGGATTAATTTCTAATATGCTACAAAAGCCTATTTGTGTTAAAAAAATCCGAACGAGTTAGGGTCTTGGTATGAAATCTAACTCGTTCGGATTTTTCATTTGTATGATAAACGTAACGAAAGAAAGTTGCGTTGATGTCTTATTTTGAAAGTTGACTTACAGGACGTTTCATATAACTTCTTGGTAAAATAAATATTGCGCTCAATATTAATGACAAGATGCCTACTAGTACAACGTATTGTATACCCATTCCTGATATAAATAGTCCACCTACGGCTGTACCAATGGTTGTTCCTAAGTTAACGGATGCTAAAAATAGTCCATTCGCGAAATCAGGGGCTTCTGGAGCTGCTGATGAAATCCAATATTGATTAATATTCGTTCCTATACCAGCAAATATTCCCCAAACTAAAGTCATGATAGCCATTGGCCAAGTAAATTGTCCGATAAAGAATAAAATGATGTAAACGACTCCCAATGCGAAAGGAAAAACGACTACAGTTTTAATGGCATTTTTCGTAAGTAATTTCCCTGCGATAATGTTTCCGATAATATTTGCCACACCGTACAGAACCAGCATGAAACTAATTAATTGTCCAGAGAGGTTCGTAACGCTTTTAAGATACTCAGCAAGATAGCTATATACCCCAAATACTGCTGAATTCAGTAAAAGGACGGCAATAATAGAAAGCCAAGTAACAGGTTTTTTTAATACGCTGAGCTGTTCTCCGTATGAAAGTCTTTCTATAACAGGCATAGAAGGGAAGAATGCCCACGTAGCAATAAATACTATCGCGTTAATAACAGCAAAAAACGTCATTGATAGTTGAAACGAGACTGTACTTGCAAGAAAACTTGCGATCGGCACACCAAGTACCATACCTGCAGATACGCCAATAAAGACTTTTGAAACAGCTTTTGGAGCCTCTTCCTTGCTGACTGAGTTCGTCGCCATTGTAAAAGCTGCTGAAAAATAAATTGGATGAAAAATAGCTGGAATCATACGCGCAATGATGGCAATAGCAAAGTTAGAAGTAAAGATAGAAATAATGTTACCTAAAACGAAAATACCAAGTACAAGTAACATTGCCTTCTTGCGATTGACTCCTGAAAATAATAATGGCATCGTTGGACCGGATATTGACACAGTAAGCGCAAAGAGACTAACCAGCCATCCTGCCTTTGATACACTGATATGAAAGTGGTCAGCAATGTAGGGCAGTATCCCTATAACCCCCATTTCGGTATTGATAATCCCGAAAGCTCCTAGGGTTAAGACAAATATAAGTAGCTTATTTTGTTTAGACATAAAATAAAGATCCCTCTTTCTAAAAAATGTTGTGCTCTAGTGGTTGTAAAGCGGGTTGTTTAAAGGTGTATTGTCATGTTTTTATTTAGTCACTTTTTCAATTCTACCTGTAAAATTACCATCAACATTTTCAACATTTTCTTTTCCTGATTCAATTTGACCTAGTATGATAAGGTCGTTTGTAGCATCTTCAAGATCTTTGTAAAAAATAGCTACATTTCCCCAAGGAGCGTAATAAGCAAAGTCTCCTTTTTTGGATAGGTCTCCGGCTTGTACATCATCTATAGATAATCTTTTTTGTAAAATACTAACTTTCTCTTTACCTATATAATCTTCAAACGTTACGGTTAAAGGCAGTTGAGCTAGAAAATCCTTACTTGCTGGGTTATCGTACATCCTAACAAACACTTCTTTGTTGTTGAACGTTAACTTTATTCTTGTATTTGAAATACTATCTTCTTCTGTTTGTTCTGGTACTCGGTTTAAATGCTTACTGGCATTATGGTCGGTTGCAGAAGAATTATTGTTGCCGCAAGCAGCGAGTGCAGCGCTTATTACTAAGATAGAAGGCAGATATAACATTTTTTTCATCTTAAGATCCTTTCCACATTGAATTATTAAAGATGTTGATGGTGTGATATGAACTTCTTTGTTGTTTATTCTAACGGCTTCTTCCAAATATAAAAAATACTTATATCTTATATCATGATATGTTTGATAAGCATTTCTGGAGTGTATATACTAAAGCTTATGAAAGGAGGAGAGGGATATAGAAATTCGAGTTTTGCGGTATTTTCTTACGGTTGCAAGAGAAGGAAACATCACGAAGGCCGCTGATGTTTTGCATGTGACACAGCCAACACTGTCTAGGCAATTAAAAGATCTTGAACAAGAGTTGGGCAAAAAATTATTTATTCGCAGCAGTCACAGTATCATTTTGACAGATGAAGGAATGCTTCTGCGAAACAGGGCAGAGGAAATTGTTAATATGGTCGATAAATTGGAGGCGGAGTTTAGTTCCATGGAAGAAACAATAGGTGGTGATATTTATATAGGGGGCGGGGAGACAGAAGCAATGAAACATATTGCACGAGTCGCAAAAGATGTGCAGGTACGTTATCCCAATATACGATATCACCTCTACAGCGGAAACGAAGAAGATATAACGGAACGGCTTGACAAGGGGCTGCTTGACTTTGGCATTTTAATTCAACCGGCTGATATTTCAAAATATAATTATCTTAATATCCCTGCCAAAGATGTTTGGGGCGTTGTGATGAGAAGAGACAGTCCTCTTGCCCTCAAAGAAAGCATTCAAGCTGCGGATTTATTAAACGCTCCACTAATCTGTTCACGACAGGCCATGAAGCAGACATTTTCAAAAAATGATTTTTCGGATTGGTTTGGCGAAGACTTTCATAAATTAAACATCGTTACTACATACAATCTTGCATATAATGCTGCCATTATGGTTGAAGAAGGCATTGGGTATGCCATAACACTTGATAAAATAGTCAATACGTCTACTAATAGCAACCTTTGTTTCAGGCCGTTACAGCCAAGACTTGAATCAGGTTTAAATATTGTGTGGAAAAAGCATCATGTTCTTTCAGCTGCAGCTGATGCGTTTTTAAAAGAACTGCAGGGGGGATTTTCACAAACTCTAAACTGACAGCGCATCGGTCTAGTTCAAACAAATGGAGTAAAAAGACTTATCTATACGGTATGGTAGATAAGTCTTTTTACTGCAGGTATGGAGGTGATGTTAAGAGCCTTAGGATGTTTTATTAGGATGTATTAACTCCCATTCGCCAGGGTTAGTGTCATCTGGCGATAAACCGTTAATAATATCAAGATAATGATTAGCTTTTTCGTCCATATATTTTACAGTTCTTTTAGCTTCCTTTACGGAGAGCGATTGAAGATAAAAGAGACGTACCTAAAAATAGCAGGCTTGAACGAGTAAGCGCTGATTAGAGACCGGTTAACTTTCATAGATCTTAATGGAATATAGATGTATAAAAGCGTAGCCTGTCACGAGTTCACGCTTTTATAGTGAGAGCTTAAAACGTAGACTTCATTTTTCAAAGAAGAAATTTTTAAAAAGATAAGTGAGACGAACATTTCACTAATTTTTCACTATTAGATGCTAGTATAAATATCAGTAATGCAATACAACATTTTCTATAGAACTCCCCTATTTAGGCTGACCTTTTAAGGTGAGCTTTTTTTGTGTCTGCAATTAATATGCTCCATAGAATATGGAAAAAAGTAAATATAGGCACTCCAATAAAAGCGATAAAAGCTGAAGCAATAAGAGAAGCAATCCAATAAAACTTCCATTTGCTAAAGAATTGGTAAACTAATGTAAGTATAACCGGGATAACTGCAAAATCAACGGAATTAAAACGATGAGTAAAGACCAATAATTGATGAGGGTAGCTCCATACGCCAAAGAACTTTCCGAGTTCATCCACAGTACCAACTAAAACAAAGCTAATGAAAAATACTAAGAGAATAAATATTATTCGTTGTCGGTCAATGAGGAGATAAAAAACGAATAGAAAAGCGCACTTAAAATGATAATTAGCCACCATTGAGCACTAAATAAATCATGATGAAGCCAGTAATCGTATTGTTTATCATTAACACGCTGGGTAAGAAATTCTAACTGATTAACCATAAACACCACCTCCTTACGAGTATGTGCGAAAAAGAGGTGGTTCATGCAATTAGTCACTTCGTTAGATTTTTTCTTTTTATGGGTTTTGTAATGTATTAAATAAAAAAGGAAATCTACAGCGCTTGTTCTGAGCTTACGTTATTTTGTTTAAATGTCGTATGAATCATAAAGGCAATAAGAATGGAGGCTAGGACTAGAGAAGAGCCTGCCGTACCTAAGTCTAAACCACCTTTTTCATGTGGCTTTGTCAAAAGATCTCCAAATGTTGCTCCGAAAGGGCGAGTCAAAACGAATGCTACCCAAAATAAAAACACACGAGAAATCTTTGTATAGAAGGTACATATAACAATGAATGCTAGTAAGCTGCCAATTAAAATAGCTCCACCTATATATCCAAGGCCAGACGTATCAGACAAAAAATCTCCTAAAGCTGTACCTAATGTGTTTGAGAAAAGGATGGCAATCCAATAAAGTATTTCAGCCTTGCGGTTTCTAATATAGTTGATATTTAATGAACGCTCGCTAAAATACCAGTATGCAAATATCGACAACAATATAGTGATTAATATCATCGAGCCTTTTGCGTAACCTAATGCCAGTGTACGATCCATAAAATCAGACATAGTTGTGCCAGCTACGCTAGTTGACAGAATAACAGTCCAATAAAGGGCCGGAATATACCTCTTAGAGCTTAGTTGAGCTACAAGTGTAATTAAAAATATACTAAAAAAGATCAGCGTACTAACTGCATATCCAACTCCTAATGTTTGTGCTAACAAGTCACCTGCGGTTTCACCCAGTGTCGTAGCAGAAATCTTCATAATCCAAAAAACAAGGGTAATTTGTGCAATTTTATTCATTGGCGAAGATGCTTGCATTTTTAATTTTTCTCTCCTTCTTGTGCTAACTGTTTATTCTCTTAAATAAACGGCACACTTGCCTAACGTTTTTCTTAAAGAAATTTTTTAAAAGCTTCATCGCTGCAATTCAAACTGTACAGTCTTTTTCTAAAATCAAAATGAAAAATAAATAAGAATTTAATGAGATTTTTATAAAAAACTTTTTATTAATGTTTTAATTAAATGTTTTATCAACTCTGTTGCACCATGATGTTTTTATAAAAATAAAATATTTATTTTTTATCGGATTCTCATTTTAATTTCATTTAAATTTCATTACACAGTATTAAATTTAAATTATGTGAGCCAAGTTTTTTAAACATAACGTTATGCCTTCAGCTTTTGAAACTAGAAAATAAGTACAATTCATTAAAAGAAGGAGAACGTTGAACAGTTGTTAAGAGGTCAAAGATGATGATACTTAAGAAGTTTTTAAGAAACAGCTAGTAAGATTATAAATAGCATGACTATTGGTAGGAAGGTGCCATTGTGATACGTTTTCAAAGAAAGAAGAAAAGACATACATATATTTTGATAGGAGGGATTCTTACTGTAGGAGGACTTATTTTTGTTGGAACCTTGTACAAAGGTAGCTTACTTTCTTTAGACAATCTTTCTTGGAGTGAACCTCAACAAGTGAGTCAATTATTTTCCACTTACAAAGAAAACTCTATCTTAAAGAATAAGCTAGCCACTGAAAATCAGGAGGAAGCAAATGCTTATAAGTTGGAATATGAAAATAAAGTCTTAAAAAAAATTTTAAAAGCGGAAGATCAGGTGAAAACCTATAATCCTGTAACAGCTACCGTAATTGGCCGCTCAACGAACAACTGGAACAATGAATTAACAATTGATAAAGGAAAGAAGCAGGGGTTAAAAATAGATATGAATGTGCTAGGTACAAATGGAGTCATTGGGAAGGTATCCAAAGTTTTTTCGTCAACCTCTATCGTAGAACTAATTAGCTCAAACCTTAGGACAAACCGTATGGCGGTAATGTTAAAGGATAGGAAAAGCGTGAATGGAACATTAGAAGGCTACGATGATAAAAAAGGTAATTTAATTATTAGAAAAATCCCTAGTGAGGCTGAGGTTAATGTAGGAGATAAAGTTCAAACCTCTCCTATCAGTTCAATCTTTCAAAGGAAATTAGCCTTAGGAAAAGTCATCAAAGTAAAGCCTGATGAATATGGATTAACGCAATTGGCCGTTGTAAAACCCTCATCCAACTTTAATGATATTAGTGAAGTAATTGTTATTAAAGCAAAGAACAATGGGTAGGGAATTTAATATTACATTCTATATAGAAGTCTTTTATCTTATGTTTTTATGTTCAGCACTTAAAATTTCTTATTGTCCACTGAGATGTTGGTTTTTGATAGCTATACACTTCTCTTTATTATTGGAAAGAGCGATCGATATGCAAAGCAAAAATATAGAGATTGAAAAGAGGGGTTAGTTAGATGAAAGAAAGTATTTTAATTGTGGAAGATGAAGTAGAAATAGGCAATATATTAAAAATGGAACTTGAACATGAAGGTTACCAAGTGAAAATTAAAAACAATGGAAGAGATGGTCTCGAAATGGCCTTATCAAATATGTTTGATTTAATTTTACTTGACATTATGCTACCGGAAATGAGTGGTATAGAGGTCTTGCGTAAAGTAAGAAAGAGAGAAAATTACGTGCCTATTATTCTTTTGACAGCTCGCAACTCAACTCTAGACAAAATACTGGGGTTAGATCATGGCGCAAACGATTATATAACTAAGCCATTTAAAACTGAAGAATTGCTGGCTCGGATACGTTCTTTACTACGTTATAAGCACCTTGTTATTAGGAATAAGGTAGAAAAAGACTCGTTATTATTAATTGAAGATATGGTTATAAATACTGAATCAAGAGAAGTAACTAGAGCTGGGCAAAAAATCAGCTTAACCCCTAAAGAGTATGATTTATTAATTTACTTAGTCATCCATAAAAATAAGACGGTTACTCGTGAAGGAATCTTACTAAATGTATGGGGATATGAATACGAAGGAGATACAAATATACTTGATGTTTATATAAGTTATTTGAGAAAGAAAATTGAAGAAGGATTTAGTCCCTCACTCATTGAGACTGTTCGAGGTATAGGATACACCATTAAAGAAAATTAAAGAAACAAGGAAAGCAACTTTATATGATTCATTAAAGAAGATTAAGAAATAAATTCATTTATTCTTAATCTCTTTTTTATTCAAATCTAATTTTTATTTGATAAATTGAAGAAAAGCCTATAAAGAAGAAAGTCATAGAAAACTTATTTCATATTTCTTCTTATTATCTTTCAAAATTGAGGGATATAGTACTAGTACTCATATTCATTTGTAGAAGCAGTTTTTACGTTTTTAATTTTTAGACAAAGGAGAGTACTTTATATGCAAAAGGTACTAATTGTAGAGGATGAAGAAGGATTAGTAGAATTTTTAGAATTAGAACTAAAATATGAAGGATATTTAGTTGACGTAGCTTACGATGGTCGTACTGGTTTAGATAAAGCAACCAAGCAGAAGTACGATATTATATTATTGGATTTAATGATGCCTGGATTAAATGGAATTGAGGTATGCAGAAGACTAAGAACAACTAAGGATACTCCTGTTATTATGCTCACAGCTAAGGATAGTGTCATGGACAGGGTAATGGGGCTTGATAATGGAGCTGACGATTATTTGTCCAAACCATTTGCAATTGAAGAATTATTTGCAAGAATGCGAGTCATTTTTAGACGTCAAGAAAACAACAAGATGCTGAATCAGAAGCTACTATTAACATTTAAAGATATTGAACTTGATTTGGAATCAAGAACAGTGATAAAAGAAAAAAAACTAATTGAACTCACAAATAAAGAATTTGAACTCCTAGCCATTTTTATGCGTAACATTAACAAAGTATTAACGAGAGACATACTTTTAGAGCAAGTGTGGGGGTACGATTCAGTTGTTGAAACGAATGTTGTCGATGTATATGTTAGATATTTAAGAAATAAATTAAGTGCGCAGGACAAAGAGTTATATATTCAAACCATCAGAGGGGTTGGGTACGTGATGCGTGATGTTTAAATGAGAAAGTGGATAAATTGTATAAAAGATTTACCTATAAGATGGAAGATAACGTTATGGTCTTCCATGTTTTTATTTTTTCTTTTTCTCTCTTATAACCTCTTTCAATACATTGTGATCGATAACGGTATTTTAAATTATGAGAAGCAAAATGGTATTCATCAATTAAACGAGGTTCTCGCTTTTATTCAATCTGATGATGAACCTTTATCCTTAAAACAAATTGAAAACAGTGAAGGATACTTATCGAAAATTAATGAAAAGAATCAGTTGATTCGTGTTCTTGATAGGAAAGGGAACATTATAACCAGTACCTCAAACAATGTTTCACCAAACTGGCAGCAACCGAAGGCGGTGAAGCACAAAGAGTATAAAGTGATTCGAAACCACGATGAACGTCTACTCGTTCTTCGTTCTCCAATTGTCACCGACAACTTCACTGGAACGGTTGAAATTGTTAGAAATATGGAGATGTCTGATGCTTTTATGGACAAGATTTTTTTATTAATGCTTGCTGCAGGGATAGGCTCACTAATCTTTAGTATTCTAGGTGGAACCATTCTAGCAAAGAAAATACTATCTAACGTTCAAGCGTTAACATTGACGATGAAAAAAATAAAAACAAATGGCCTTGAAGAACGTGTTCCAGTTAATGAAAAAAACGATGAATTTGCTCAATTAGGCAGTTTATTTAATGAGTTGATGGATAGCCTCGAAGACTCTTTTTTACAGCAAAAACAGTTTGTAGAGGATGCTTCACATGAATTAAGAACTCCGTTAGCCATTATCCAAGGACATTTGACATTGTTAAATCGCTGGGGGAAAAATGATGCAGCAGTATTAGATAAATCCTTGAAATCCAGTCTGAAAGAAGTAGAGCGTTTAACGAATCTTGTGCAAGAATTATTGGAGCTATCTCGAGCTGAAAATAGTCTGATAAATCCTGTAGATGTTGAACCTATTAACGTATTGGCCACTGTTCAACATGTTGTAAGGAATTTTGAAGTACTGTATGACAACTATGAGTTTAAAATAAGACACTCACATGAAAATCTGTACGTGAATATTTCTTCTCGCCATCTAGAACAAATATTAATCATTTTGTTAGATAATGCAGTCAAATATTCTAAGAAGGAAGAGAAAGAGGTAGTTATAGACTGTTCTCTCATCAATGAAAAGGTATCCCTTAAAATAATGGATAAAGGAATTGGAATTCCAGAAGAGGATATACCTTATATTTTAAATAGATTTTACCGAGTGGATAAGGCAAGGAGCCGAAAACAAGGAGGACTTGGCTTAGGACTGGCTATAGCCAAACGATGGATTGAAAAGTACCACGGTACGATTAACATCGAGAGTAAAGAGGGCGAAGGAACAAATGTAACGGCTGTATTGCCTCTGTTTACTAACTCTCTATAAATGTGCATATAAAACAAGCTCTTTATTTTTAATACTCCTAACTTCAAAAGCAAAGAAGCATCAAAATCTAAAAGTAAAAAGACCTTATCACATTTCATCAAAAGCAGCTTGATAAAGCACAGAAAGTAGAGGTGTCTAGTATGAAGTTGAAGTTTCAATTTACACTTGCTTTTATATTAAGCTTGTTGTCCCTTATTTGTTTTAGTGGGATGGCTCTTTTAATTAATGGATCAAAAATTGTCGCATTTGATCGGTCTATTATATCGCTAATTCAAGGGTTCGAAACTCCTGGGCTAACGACTATTATGAAGTGCTTTACTTTTATTGGCTCTACGCCATCTGTTGCAGTGATTTCTCTTTTTAGTTTGTTTTTTCTCTATAAAGTATTAAAACATCGAACGGAGCTTATTTTATTTATCGCGATTATTGTAGGTTCTCCAATCCTCAATGAGCTGCTAAAGCTACTTTTTCATCGTGCACGTCCTGATTTCCATCGATTAATCGAAATCAATGGTTATAGCTTTCCAAGTGGGCATGCAATGAGTGCTTTTGCTGTTTACGGCGTCCTTTCATTTTTGCTCTGGCGTCATATTTCTACTCGCTGGGGACGTACACTTTTAATCGTTATTAGCACTACAATGATTCTAGCAATAGGTATTAGTCGTATTTACTTAGGCGTGCATTATCCTAGCGACGTTATTGGAGGCTATTTTGCTAGCGGCTGCTGGCTAGCTATTGCTATTTGGTTCTATCAACGCTATCAGGAGAAGAAGATTGAGCAAAGAAGATCTACTCAAAGTAAAGAATGAATACGATGATATATCAACGCGAAAATAACCACATAGGCTAAGGATGCAAGTGACTGGCTTCATAATTAAGTGTGGATTATCAAAAGTACTGATATGAACAGCCAGCATTGATTTATGGACGTTTTTTCAGTAGGGGGAATAAAAAACGAATTTATAAGAACTGCATTTTTTATAAAGATGATACACCACCTAGGAAATGAAATTTTTGATAGCATTCTACTTAAAACAGTCATAAAATTGACTGTTTTTATTATTAGAAAATGTAAAATAACGGTTACTTTTTTCTTGAACTTATTACAAAAAAATCAAATGAAATTGATCCATTTCTATCGATTGTGGCGAAAACTGTTAAATTTTATCTTAAAAAGTGATATTCTTACAGGAATTCAATCAATATACTTTCAAAGCCATTTGTGGATTTAATTTTTACAGTATAAAAAATATTGAGAGTCATGATTACTGTATTACTCTGAGACTAAGGATGAGCAATGTATGAACAAACTTACAATACCAGCCATATTAGTTATCTTCGCTTTATGGATCTTATTACAATTAGCTTTAGATGGTAATATCTTTAAAAACCCGCTAAATTATTTTATCTTAATTACGATTTTCTTTTTATTTATCAAGCAAGCAAAAGAAAAATAGCCTAGAATGTTCGCTGCTGAGTAGTCTATAGTTATAGGCTGCTTTTTCTTTTGGCCGCGTTAAAAATAATTCCATATATAAGCTAATTAGAAAAAGAAGGTTGAACCTTGCTTTATAAAAAATACCTTATGAATATAAAATGGTTAAAATTTTAAAAAATATTAAACAGTACCTTGCAATAAACAATAGCTGGTGATATATTGTAATTATTAGGAAGTTATTATAAATCAGTACTATACAATAAACAGTAGTGGACTGTGAAAAGAAAAGGGTGAAGAGCAGTGAACGTGCAATTTAAAAAAGGGGTTTTAGAGCTATGTGTCCTTGTGTTACTTGATAAGAAAGACCGCTATGGATATGAATTAGTTCAAAAAATCTCCGATCAAATTGAAATATCAGAGGGGTCCGTATATCCTCTTCTGCGCCGATTAACAAAAGAAGAATATTTTACAACGTACTTAAAAGAATCTACAGAAGGTCCTTCAAGAAAATATTATCAGCTTACAGCTAAAGGAAGGGAGTATTTATACGAACTTATCGATGAATGGAACGAATTTTCAAGAGGTGTTAATCAATTAATTAAAGAAGGTGTGAACAATGTCGAAGAGTAAATTTTTACAGCAATTAAATGAATCCTTAAAACCATTGTCCTCAAAAGAACGAGCGGACATTTTACAAGATTATGAAGAACATTTTTCCATTGGCTTAGAAGAAGGAAAAACAGAAGAAGAAATTGTAGCGTCGCTAGGATCCCCGAATCAAATAGCCAAAGAATTACTGGCAGATTATCACGTTGAGCAAGCAACAGCTAAGGCAACAACTCAAAATATTTTGAGAGCCACTTGGGCCGTAATTGGTTTAGCTTTTTTTAATGTAGTAATTGTTCTTGGTCCGGCCGTTGCATTAGCTGGCTTTATTTTATCAGCTTGGGCCATAGGTCTATGTTTCTTGCTATCTCCTATTCTAGTTCTCGGTGAGGCTATTGTACATTGGAGCGGCTTTTTTTCCTTTAATTTATTTATGTCTTTAGCATTTTGCGGAATTGGATATTTTATTATGCTAGGTATGTTCGTTGTAACGAAGCTAGCTATAAAAGGCTTTGTACGTTATCTGAAATACAATGTATCACTGGTGAAAGGCGGTTTAAAACGTGTTGAATAAAAAGAAACTCTCCGTTCTTGCAGGCATTCTCATTCTTATTGGGGTTATAGGAAGTCTCCTTACTTATCGTGCTATTGATCCTGAACCTATTTCAAAAGAAAAAACGATCAACAGTAATCAAGTATCCAAGGTAAACATCGATACGGATAATACTCGTGTTCATGTGTATCCTGTCAAAGGTGATAATATCAAAGTAACATTAAAAGGCGAAACATCTCCTAATATAAAAAGAGACTTCACTACTGACGTTAAAAATTCAACGCTTTTTATCTCCTATAATGAACAGCAGCGCAGCTGGGTCAATTTTGACATTGTTAGTGTATTAAAACCGCTATCCATCAACGTTTATCTGCCTAAAAAACAGTATAGTTCATTGGTGATTTCCAGCAACAACGGATATGTGTCTGTTAAAAAATTACGTGCAGCGGATGTTTCTGTCCGTGCAAACAATGGACGTGTGGAATTAGAGGACATTGATTCACAAAACCTGACCACCAGCGTACACAATGGACTCACAAGCATAAAAAATGCTGCGGCAAAAATAGTTGGAGTAAAAGGAAATAATGGGAAAATAACGCTGAGTAACGTGCAAGGTAGTTTAAAAGGCGAAACGCATAACGGAAGTATCGCTCTCAAAACAGAAGAACTTGATCGAGATATTGACTTTAAAACGAACAATGGAAAGATTAAGATTACGACGGAAAAAGAACCAAGTAACGTTCAATTTAACGTTTCTGTCGACAATGGAAAAGTCGATATTCTGAATAAATATGATAGGGACGCTGTTATTGGAAAAGGAAAGAATATTATTAAACTAGCTACCCACAACGGCAATATTTCAGTAGTAAAGTAACTATTTGTTATATGGCATAAGCTCACCTACAAAAAGGTAGGTACAGAGCTAGCCTCAGATAATTAAAGGGGTTCCACTCATTGAACGTTAATGAGTGGAACCTTTTTAAATTTAGTATATGGTGAAGTAAAGTAATAGTGGCAGCTAAAAATGAGCCGTATACAAATCTCTCTTGGTTCTTGTAATTTGAGCATGGAAGGTCTAAAAAAAATATATCTTCTTTTATCTTTTCTTCAAAAAAGGAATATTTGTTTAAATAAAACGATACTATTTTCTGATACAACCTATTCCTGCGAAAGGAGCAAAAGTAAATGAAACGAAATGTTGTGTATGGCTTATTACTAACAGTGTCTTTAGTATTTGCGATTTTTTTAATTGTTGATTGGCGCCAGTACGAAAATGGGTTAGAACACGCTATTAGACCTGCTGATGAAAACTATGAAAACAGCGAAAACTATATTTCTGACAAACGTATGATAGATGTAATTGTAAAGCTAACAGAAGAAAGTCCTGCAACATTTGGAACGAGATTAAAAAGTGCACAAAGAATAGATGAGAAACGTGTCCATGTGAATACCAATAAGCTAGAGGGAACTATTGAGTTAAAAGATATAGAAGGTAAGACCGTGGTATGGCGTGTCCTAGATAACACATCCCATCATTTAATTATGGAAAGCAAGAACTGGGGAAATGAATAAGGGACCTGCTGATGTTTTTTCTTATGAAAACAGGCTGAGACAAAAGTATGCTAGTGGTGTCTCAGCCTGTTTATACTTTTGTTACCGATTGTTCTTAAAGCACCAAAATAGAGGAGGAAAGATATTTTTGATTAATACTCATTAAAATATTCTTGAATCTTTTTAGGGTCCTTTGTTTTCGTTAAAGCAAGCATTAAAAGAATACGGGCTTTTTGTGGATTTAATGAATCGGATGTAACAAACTTATCTTTATCATCTGATTCTTCATGTGTCACAACCCCGCTGCCTACGCGGCTAGATCTAACAATAACTACGCCTTTTTTTACCGCATCTCTAGCACCTGTTAGGGCAGCATCAGATAGCAGCCCATTTCCTGCTCCTGCGACGACTATTCCTTTTGCTCCGGCTTTTACGGCCGTGTCATAAAAGTTCCTAGAGTCGTTTTGATACCCATATATGATGTCTACTTGAGGAAGCTTATCTAATTTTGATACATCGAATATTGATTGTGTTGTATGCTTGCGAGTTGGTTTGTTATAAAATAATACCTGATCTCCAGCTATTTCTCCTACATATCCCTGTTCAGGAGATTTAAACGTATCAACTGCTGTTGTATGCGTTTTTGTTATATAGCGAGCTGCGCCAATTCGATCGTTAAGCGCTACTAAAACGCCGTTATTTCGTGCTTCTTTTGTAGAAGCAATTTTCACTGCATTATACAAGTTTAGCGGCCCATCTGCACTTATAGCGGTAGCTGGTCTCATTGAACCAACCACAATTACAGGTTTTTCACTTTTTACTACTAAGTTTAGAAAATAAGCCGTTTCCTCCATCGTATCAGATCCGTGTGTTACGACAACACCGTCAACATCCTTAGACGCTAATAGTGTATTAATTCGTTTGGCTAACTTCAATAAAATGCTGTTATTTATATTTTGACTTCCGATATTTACGACTTGTTCTCCGCTTACATTCGCTAGTTTTTTTAACTGAGGAACAGCTTTAATGATTGTTTTAATATCAAGGGCTCCTGATTCATATCCAGTTGTGTCTGTGCTGCTTTCAGAAGAACCTGCAATCGTACCTCCAGTGGCCAAAACCTTTATATTGGGCAGCTCTTCTTTCACTGAATGTTTTACAGTCATTTTAGAATCATCTACTGATGCATTGACCAATGATAAAGGTTCCGAAAATAAGATAACGCTTGATAAAAAGGTGATGCCTATTATTTTTTTCACTTTCATCGTTACTTAGCTCCTTTTACGCAAAATACATGTGACAGTATTATTAGTAATTTGAGTTTGAAATATCCAAGGTGCTATTTTATTAAGATCTGTATTTGAAATATCTTTCTCCAAACAAATAAATTAGAAGAAAAGGTACACACTGTATGATAAAATGAGTAAATAATATTACAAATAAAGAAAAATATGGAACTTAACTATTCTAATAAGCTACTCTAACCAGTTTTAATAATCTTTTATAGAGGATGGAGATATCTAAAATACATAGAGTTTAAAAGGGAGAGAAAGTAGTGAAGCCGATCATTGTAGATGAACTAATAAAGAAGTTTTCCTTACTAGGTTTAAAAAAGGAGTGTGTGGAATTAGCAGTTGATTTAAACGATATTTACGAAGGCAGTAATAAACTTGATCGATTAATTAGAGAAACTCTTAGCTCTTCACTAAATCAAGAAAAGCTAATTGAACAATTGATTGAAATAGAGATAGAACTTGATCATATTCATTGGCATTATAAAAGCTTAAAAAAGGAATTAAAACAGTTACTTAATACTTAAGTTGGAAGAAGGTGAAGTCTTGAAAAAAGAATTTTATCAAGGGGAGAATTTTTGGAGCGACGATAGTGAATATAAGCGTATAGATTATCCGATAAATGATGAAATCGTAAAGCAAGCTGAAGCTATTTTAGGTGTTAAGTTACCTAGTTCATTATTGAATTTAATGAAAATAAGAAATGGTGGAGGACTTAACTACCCATACTTTATGCTACCTGATGGAGATACCGACAGTATTCCTTACGGGCAGAGAGCAAGGATTAGTGACATTGATCCTATACATTTTAAAAAGGATGATATAAGCATCTTGTCTTCTAAAGAACTATTAAAAGAAGTCAGCCTCACCGGTGAATTTGTGGTGTTATGGACGGATTTTCACTATTGGGTCGTGTTGGATTATCGCAATAGATCACAAAATCCTGCTGTTATGTATATCGCAGAAAACTTTTCAACTTCAACATACGACACTACAGAATGGGAGTATATTAAAATAGCAGACACTTTCGATGATTTTTTAAAGCAGCTATTTCGTGTACCACCATTAGATCCAAAACAATTAAAGAATGGTTATAGCCGCAAATAATGATTAAGCTAAATCAGTATCAAGGCTGTATATTTAATCATAAAAAAGGTTCCTATCTCTAAATGGATGGAACCTTTTTAAATACAATGAATTATTAACGTTTATTTCTTATAATAAAATGAATCCAGCTATTAATAAAACAGCACCCAGCATAATCCGGAATCCTGAAGATGACACTGGATCGGTTGCTATATCCGATGCTACTGCTAAAAAAACTAACGCTTTTTTAGTTTTTCCTTTTATGTTTTTATCCCTTATAATTATAAAAATTCCTGAAACCAACAGATACAAACCAATTATTAAAGATAATATAGGTATAAAAATCATTTTATTTCCACCTTCTTCTAAAGTGCTATAGCATAGTTGTTTTCTATGCTTTTCCGTAACAATATGTACGCTAGTAGTATCACCACTATGTTCCCATTTAAGAGATTACTTGCAACCTCCTTGAAGCTTTTGCATCAGAACCAATTCAGCTATATATGGTATATTGAGAAGAAGTATGATCTATACGGTTTTTTTACGAATCATGAAGCATTAAAAATAAGAAAGTTATTATGTATAAAAATAAAATAGTCCACCCTATATAAGCATCGTTTATAAAATCAAAAATAGGAAGTTTAATAAAAAGAAAATGACTTACTATAGGAAGCAAAACAAGAAGCCAAATAAATTGTTTATCCATTAAAATTTTAAAAAGGAAGATTACTAAAAGAATTGTTCCACATATAAGATAAATCAAATCATCCATATTATTTCACAAATTTCCAACCACCTAAAGGACTCCGATAGCTTAATTTTAGACACTAGACTGTTGTTCATACTTATTCCTCCAACGTTTAAAGCTGTTGTTTTTTCCTTTTCTATAAAATAATTTTTTGTTACGCTCTAAACTTTTTGACTATGTCAGTAGTACTTTACACCACTTACTTGTTCAGCCATATTAAACCTACCTTTTTCACCAGCCTCTTTGGTTCACCTTCATTATTATAGAATATACAACCAAAATTTCAATTAAAATCCAAAAATGCTATAAGATCAAAGATCAGTCCATAATGAGATGAAAAGAGTTAAAAGCACTCTTATGTAATATTTAAATATTCCTGCCAGAAAACGTGTGCACTTTTGCATAATGTTTTGATTTATTTAGATGCATTATAGTAATCTAGCAATTTTATTTGCGTTACTAAACACTTCATATTGATTATCCTCTTTTTCTTAGTTATAATGTAATTGTTACATTTGTAATAATAATGTAATATAATTGTAACTTATATACATTTTTGCGGTGTTAGATAGAATGGTAGCTAATTTTAAAAAATGAAAAGCTGTTTATGGATAAGCCCTTAGCGGTTGTGGTAGCAGCCGTAAGGTGAAAACTTTAGACAAAAAGGTGAGGACAATGTTGAAAAAAATATTTATTTTGGTTGTTCTAGGATATATATTCTTGAGTAGCAAGTATTTTCTTCAAAATTATGTGTATGCGGGCACGTATGAGCAGGATATAAAGGTTAACGATGACTTAGTGTCGAGTCTTCTTTTAGAAGAAGCTGTTTTTTAACGGCTTTTAAGGCGCTAAATTTTATATAAAGAGGTAATGGGTAGAGTTGTGATTTCTTAATCTTGTCAGCCTCTTTCCTTATCTTTAAAGGTAAAAAGTAGGCTGTAGTTAACATGATTGCAGGACTTCAAGTCCTAATAGATTTTTACATTGCCTAGACAACAACGAAGTAGAGAAGAACGATGTAGTTGAGAAGAGAAGGCTGAGGGAGTAAGAATAAAATGAAAAACTATTTAAATGTGGAAGAAGGCAAAAATAGCTGGAAGCGTTATGTAAGTACAACAATCCTTGCTTCTGTGTTTATGCTGTTAGGATCCATTATTTATATTATTGCTGAAATGATAATGGTTGCGGCTGATGAAAGTGGAAAATCATATGTTGATTTTGATAGCGGAGTAGCTGTAGGAATCAATGCTAATCTTGATTTTTTGTTGTCTCATATTATGTACATATGCTGGATTTTTGGTTTATGGATCGGGATTCGTTTTATTCACAAACGAAAAATGAAATCATTAATCACTGCTAACAAACGTGTGAACTGGAAGAAAGTAATATGGTCTTTTGGAGCTTTTAGTCTGTTACTAATCGTTTCACAATTAATTGATGTCGTGTTTAACCACTCGGATTATTCATGGAATCATGTAAGTTTAAAAGAGTATGCCCTGTTAGTACTGATCACGCTTTTATTAGTACCTATTCAAACAACAACAGAGGAGCTGTTTTTTAGAGGGCTTCTTCTTCAATGGGTGAGTAAGAAAGTGAAGCGTCCAATTTCACTTGCGATTATTGTGGGACTAATGTTTTCAATAGGTCATTTTGCTAATCCTGAAATGAATAAATCGATTATATTGGTGGGACTAGATTATATTGTAGCTGGTTTTGCTCTTACATATATCGCGATTAAAACAAAAAGCTTAGAAATTACCATTGGCGCACACGCAGCCAACAACATGTTTCTCGCCCTGTTCCTTACAACGGACGATTCTGTTTTCGGATCTATACCGAGTTTGTTTAAGGTAGCTAACACTGAGCCAGGAGCTAACCTTATTTGGTCGATTGTTATGTTTAGTGTTTTCTATATCTTATGTAGAGGGAAGATAAAAAAGGAAGAAGCAGCTGACAAAGATCAGCTTATTGCTTAAATTGGCACAACCAATACCTAAACAGGATAGGAGATGTAACAGAGTGAGTGGAAATCACGATGAAAATAAACCATTGACTCGTGCTGAAATGAAGCGGGGCCACTTAGCTACTCAACATCGCATTTTGAATGTACTTATCGTTCTTGCATCGATTGCTGCAGTATATCTAGTAATAAAAACGATACTTTAAAAGAGCAGCCTTTATGGCTGCTCTTTTTATTTTGTCCCAACACCTCGCAACTACCAATTGAAAAAAGCTTTTAACGAAATCATTGTAGCGGCGTAGACAAGAGATGAGATTAAAAAGGTAGGCAAATGCGCATGTTTTTCAAAAGGGAGCTCTTTACTGATTACGTTAAATAACATTGCACCTGAACTAAAAGCAATCATCGACTCAATAAGCAGTCCTGATGAGGGTCCGAAAACGCCCAGAATTGACCCAAGAAAAGTTGCTCCGGCCAGCATATAGCGACCTCTAGTTTTGTGTAAGCGCGGATGTTTTTTTCCTAGATGGTAAGACCATCCGATAAAATGAAGGCTGATAGCCAGTCCGTAGAATACTGATTCAACTCGCTTAACATCGGTTGAAAACACGACATAAGAAATGATAAAAGAATAAATCATAAAAAAACTAGCCTGTACCATATAAACGGTCAGTTCCGTTAGGTGTGTGGCTGCTTTTGTCTGAGCAAATGAATACACCGAAAAATAGACGAGTAAGCCGAGAAGACCAAGAAAATATAGTTCAGTATCAAGGGCTAGCGATCCTCCAAACTCTTCTTGTTTCTTATGAAGCGTCGGTAAGATATAAATAAATACATAAGCAATAGCTACACCACCTGATAATGAGAGCAGCTTTTGCTCCCCGATTGGAGAACGTTCGACAATCGTTAATGCGTATAATTGAATGAGGATAAAAACAATACCTATTATAATTGATTCAATTGTAACCATGATGGTCTCCTTTTAAGGTTCACTTTTAGGGTTTAATTCCCTTTAATAGAAGAAGAGAAACCATGATTTAGATGGAAACATTGCTGAATTATAGGTAGATGTTCGTAAACGTCATACTTTTAAGAATGGTGTTAGTTGATAGTATATACATATTTTACTTACTTATTATTAGCTAGAGAAAAGGTATTTATTATAAAGGAAAGCTGTTGAGTTCATGGGTGAAGGCATATCCATTATGTATTTTGGTATAGCTAGAATTTTTAAATGGCGGCCCTGAAGGATTCCTTTAGGAGAACGCTTTCCTATTCCTTCTATTTATTATGTTAATTAAGAAACAACATTATGATATAAAATATAGAAAAAATGTTATTATATAGATATTGATTTAAAAATAAAATAATGTATAGGGGATATCAGCTAATATGTTTTTTGTCATTATAGGATTTATAGCCGTCTTTATCACTTTATGTTCGTTAGAAGCTAAGCTAAGAACGATAGTGAAACAAAATAATAGATTAATTAAATTACTTGAAAAGAAGAATAGATACTAACAAAAAATCACCTAATAGGATAGTTGGGTGCTTTTTTATCGTGTAGGAGGATTTAAATTGAAAAGGAAGTTTTTGTTTTTAGGACTTATATCTATTTTTTTATTAGTATTGTGTAGCTGTGGCAGCAAAGAAGAAAGTGTGCGTTTTGAAGGTGAAGGAGATCATTGGAAAGCTTTGTATCTTTTAAATAAAGGCGAGAATACTCAAAACGGGCAAGGCAGTATCATTTATAAAGGAAAAGACAAAGAGAAATTAGGAAAAGTTTCTTATGTTGTGGAAGGGGAAACAAGCAAATTATCAGGTGCGGATGACGAGACAGAAGGGAAAATTAATTTAAATGGAAGCTGCAGTGGGTGTTCGACCCAAAGCAGCAACGCTCCTTTTCATGTGACAATAAAATGGAATGGTAAAGAAGATAAATTTGATTTAACATCAAAGTAAAACGATAAAACGTTGTATGTATATGAAACTAAAAATCTGGCACATTAATAACGTATTTTTCCTATTCTAATAAAGTTAAAAACCCTTTGCCTACATCAGGGAAGGATTTTTTTAAAAAATTTTGCATTTATTGGTTGTTAATCTGAATAAAGGGGAATTACATCTAGTAAGAGCATACAAAGGGGATAAACAGTAGTGACAAATTATAGGTACTATACGGGATCCCTGTTCGTCAGGGAATTAGAACGTTTAAAAGAAGAATATATTCAACTTGATCTCGATGATATGAAAAAAATGGTTGAAGAAGATATTTTACTGTTGGAAAAAGCGGTTAATATGCTGTCTACGAATACCATTTCTTAAGTTAAGCAACTTACTCAAGAAGCAATAAAGCATTATTTAACGACTACTGTTCATTCAATTTTTAAAAAAAGCTACCTCTTTTGACTGGGAAGAGGTGGTCTTTTTCAATTTCTAGACTGGATAGGGCATATGAAACAAAAAAAGCGTTTGAAAGAAGTTTTATAACATTTCCTAGTTTCTAACAAATGTTGCCCAAACAAAAAAAGGACATTTCTTCTATGCCCTGTTCCCTCATATCAGCCCCGCCTACGCTAAATACTATGACAGCCACTCATGCCATCCAACCTATACTTAGTATAAAAGAAAACGTTTACAAAGTAAAGATATTAATGAAATATTCTGTCTATTTTTATATTAAACGTATCTATTTCGAATAATATCAAATATAATAGATGAAATTTTTAATGTCTAGAGATTAGCTCACTCATTAATCTGTTTAAAGCAATGTGTAATATATCATGTTCTGTATACTCTTGTTCAAAGGCTAGACTTCTTTTTTCTTTTTTCCTCAACAACTTTCTAATTTCCTCACATAAGTAAATTTGAGAATCCAAAAGTTTTATTTCTTTTCTATCTTTTGTTTGTTTAGACATGAAATCAACTCCTTTATGATTCTTTAAGGAACTATTCTACCTTAAAAAGTAAAAATCCTTCTTCTATTACATCGGATTAACGTAATGGGGTTTATTAGAAGAACCAACCTCAGATTAGAGAAAATTGATTTAATAGCTCAAACCGATGAATTAACCCTAATTAAAGACAAAGATTAACTATACGTAAAATGTAAGAGAGGGTTTTTTTATTGATTCCAGAATTATATACAAAAGTGTTCTATTTAAACAGATTAATGGCTTCATTCAATTATGCATCTACTTATTTTAATTTGGCTGTTGTATATCGTAAGTAGAAATACACATTTAGCTTTGTCAGCGATATTTATGGAATCAAGTATGGAATGAATTGTAATTTGTGATTGCATTTCTTTAGAAGGAGAAGATAAATCAATGAGTACAAAAAGAATACATCTTACGCCATTTGAAACTACGCACATTCAATACTTACATAAATGGTTAAATGATGAACGGGCAATACGAGTGATAGGCAGAACACCTTTAACTTATGAAGAGGTAGTACAAGAAGTAGAAAAGAAAAGAATGAACAACGATTTAATTTTAGGAATTGAAAGCGATGAAAAAGAATTAGTCGGATGGGTATTTCTGAAGGATATAGACTATGCACATGGAAGAGCTAGTATAGGAATTCTTCTATCTTCAGAATCTAGAGGTCACGGATATGGTCGAATGGCTATGGAGCAAATGATTGATCTAGGGTTTAAACAGCTTCGTCTAAATAAAATCTATTTAACCACAAGGGGAATAAACGAACAGGCCATTACACTATATGAAAAGATTGGTTTTGTTACCGAAGGAAAATTAAGAAACCATGCCTATGTGGATGGGAAATACGTAGATACATATTTTATGGGTATATTAGCTTCAGAGTGGAATAAGTAAGCTTACCGGCCATGATGAAATTTTAAAAACTAGTACTTCTTAAGATATGTATTTGATTTTAGACAACGGGAGGGGTATAAATGAAATCTTATAACTATTTTTGTTCTACTCGAATTGAGGTAGGAATGGGGAAAGCTAGAGAATTACCAGAAATGCTGACATCTTTAAATATTGGTTCATCAATTTTAGTCGTGAGTGACCCTGGTGTGGTTCGTGCGGGATTAGTTTCACCAATTGTAACTGCCCTGGAGGCTGCTGGTTATCGAGTGCTGGTATTTGATTCAATTGAACAAAACCCTCGAGATACGAATTGCTTGGAAGGTGCTAAGTTATTTCGTGACTTTAGTGCGGATGCAGTTGTTGCCATTGGTGGCGGGAGTGCGATGGACACAGGAAAAGCTATTGCGCTGTGCGGCCCAAACGGCGGGGAACCATCTGACTATGCAGACGGCCGACTTCTGTATTCAAACATTGCACCAGTTATTTGTATTCCAACTACTTCAGGTACTGGCTCAGAGGTTACTCGGTCTGCTGTAATTACGGAAGCATCTACACATCGAAAGATGACGCTCAAACATGCTTCATTAAGACCTGTCTTGGCGATTCTTGATGCTGAACTAACATTAAGTCTTCCTCCTTCTGTTACGGCTGCGACTGGCATTGATGCCCTCGTTCATGCGATTGAAGGTTATACCTGTAAAGTCACAAATCCTATTTCACAAGCGCTTGGGGCTCAAGCAATGAGAACGATTGTTTCGGCATTGCCTATCGTTTTCCGCGATGGTAAAAATGAAGCGGCTCGTCAAGATATGCTGGAAGGAAGTCTCTTAGCTGGCTTGTGTTTCGGATCTGCAGATGTTGCTTCGGTACACTGCTTAGCAGAAGCGCTTGGAGGGCTTTATGATACCCCGCATGGAGTTGCTAACGCAGTGTTTTTACCATACGTATTACGTTTTAATTCTATGGAGAATAAGCAGCTGCATGCTACATTAGCAAGGTATATGAATTTTGCCAAAGATTCAGATTCAGATGAAATAGCTGTTGAAAAATTAATTCAAGGAATTATAGAATTAACAGAATCATTAAATATTCCTAAATTAAAAAAGCTAGAGGGTGTAAAGAAAGAAGACTTTCCGAGCATTGTAAAGTTGGCTATGCAAAACAACTCAACGCCAAGTAACGTCCGCTTAATTACCGAGGCTGATTATATGCAAATTCTTGAACAAGCTTACTTTGACCGTGTAGATAAAAAACGGCATTCTGAAGTAGAGAGCTTGAATTAAAGAATGAAAATTAAAAACCGGCCCCAATTGTCAGACAGTGTCTAACGATTTGGGGCCAGTTTTTAAGCAGTATCTATTTTTAATAAGAAGATACGTAATACCAGTTCTTATGTACTTTTTCTATCTGTTTAAAATCTCCGTCAAAATCGCTTTTTGAAGGTTTATGATCATTTGGGTCATAAACAAATCCTGAGAAATTGTCTAGCATTCCGCGGTACGTAAAGAAAAGAATGGATGTCGACTTTCCTTTTGTTTCTACTTCAATGTCGCCTCCGCCTTTAGACAATTGAGTATACTCTTTTGGCAATTGAATAAGTGATGGACTATCGGGTACGTTAGGTTTAATCACGCCATTTTCTATTTTAGCCGCAGCTTCTTCTCTCTTCTCTTGATGGATTTTAAAGTTCAAATCCAAGTTGACTTGAGTAAAGGGAAAGAAGAACCATAATATAATAGTAATGAGCTGAATAACAAGCGGCTGCCACTTTCTATTTTTAAAAAGATGAATCAATGCCCATACAGTTATGATGATAAAAAAGGCATATACAAATAACCAAACAGGCAACATTAAAAATTCCGTTATCATATCAACCAGATCCCACTGGAATAACGATACTAGAATAACTAACAAACTACTAACTAACGACAAAAGCAACAATCGACTACGTTTCACACATTTTCCTCTTTCTGAAATTATTCTTTTCTATAATATATATGAAAATCCTTCTGTATCATAATGTACGTTTTCGTTAGAAGCAAAAGCAAACCTTAATTAAATTTTCTTTCTGTTAAAAACCTTATTTATAAGTAGCAAAGTATGATAAAAAGTATTAGATGCAAGAATACCCAGTGCAAAAAAATAAAATAACAATTGGTAATCTAACTGAATTCCTTCAAACAGAAAGTAAAATGCTAAAGCAGGAACTAATCCTGCTAACGAGTACATTAATAGCTTAGAAAAGTACATTTTTCTTGTCTGCATGTTATGTGCTAGCATATCAATTAGATAGGAACAAATAATTCCAACAACTATATAAACGGGTAAAGTATACATGAATGTAAATACGAATGTATCTGTAAAGCTGAAGTAATAAATATTAGGTTCTTTTTCACTTTCAGGTGTTAAGCTGATTATCCCATAGACAGCACTAAAAATAGCAGTAGATAAAAGGGATGTAACAACTAGTTTTATAAAGCGACTCAAGGCAGTTCTCCTTTAATTTTATACTTAGTTCAGCTTTTTATCTTTTCTAGTCTTCTTGTTTGCTTAAAATGAATTTTAGTAGAGGTAAATCACTAATGCTAAATAAATCTGTGGGCTAGCTTGACCCACCCCAAGTAAGAGATTCCTAAAATAAAAGCCCAAAGAAATGCTACACGAATATTTCTAGGTATAGAAATCCACAGCTTTAACATGTTCCAAAGTAAATGATCTTTATTCGATTTTTTCATTGTTCGTAGATCCTTCCTCAGTTAAGCAGTTCTAAACCATTCTTGCTTACGTAATAGACTAAGTTTCTTTTTAGCAGTCATTGTTTCCTTGGAAGGCAAAAACGGTAGTGTTCCTTTAAATAAATCTTCTATCAACAAAATCACCTCTTATACAGTTAAAGGTAATTATATCATTAATTCCCATAAGTGGAGTTCTTTTTTAATTAACTATCATATGAATTCCTTAAAATGTAGTATGTACAGCAACGACATAATAAAATTCTTGTTTTTTCACACAATGTTTACGTATATACCTTACTAGAAGGGGATTATTTCTATCTAAAATTGTATGACAACCTTTCAATTAATATGCTATAATTATTTATAGACCTAATCTTTCTTAAACTTTTGCAATGCTTAAAATTCGAAAAAGCCATCTCACTTTTTAATATCAAAAGAATGAGGTGGCTTTTTATTTTATGATGTAGTTTATTCCTCTTCAGGAATCTTAATTAAAATAGTGATAGCAACTGTTGTCAGAAATATAACCCCTAAAATGATCAATAGATTTGTACTCATATGTCCCATCTGCCCTTCTGCTATAATCCCTATAATGTCATTTTAACAAAGAAAACAATTGAATAGAATAAGAAATGAAAGCGTTTTATTTTTTATTTATAATCTCCTTCGAAAGATACGTACTTTTAGTTCCACGTACTGTTATGTAAGTACAACATCTTGTTCTTCGTTCTTGGATGTGGATTGCAAGGCTTTGAATTTATTCGAGAAATGACTACTGCAAGAGGATCAGAAATAATGATGCTTTTAATCATAAAACAAGGGATATGTGTTTTATCCAAAGCAACAGACTCATCCATCCAATTATCTAAGTAACTTGAAACTTGGAGCACACCATTCTTCTCATGCAGCATGTACAGATGTCACGAATCGTTTTCACAAGAGCATAGGGTATTTATCGCTGATATTTTACTTTATAGATAGTAAAAATAAAATATTTTTTGAAAAAAATGGAGATAATGAAACTTTTTGCTTGTTGAGACGACTCTAATTAATGAAGGGAGTGATAATACTGTGAAACATAATATACATACAGTAAAACAAGCAATAAACGGAGACAGCAGAGCTTTTGAAGAGCTGCTTTTTCAAAAAGAGAAAATGCTTTATTATAAAGCTCTTTCTTATGTTGGAACAAAGGAAGATGCTCTTGATGTTATCCAAGAAACAGCATGTAAAGCCTTTCTGGCGATAGGTCACTTGCGAGAACCAGAATATTTTTCAACCTGGCTATTTAAAATCCTTATTCGAGAGTGTTACAAGCTATTAAAGAAACGAGAACAAATCGTACCTTATGAAGAACACGAATTATTAAAGAGGTTAGATGAAAAACAAGAAAAAGAAATTGAATCTTTTCATTTAACTGAGGCATTATCTAAACTTAATTCATCTTATCAAACGTCTATTATCTTATTTTACTACCATGATCTATCCATTCAGGATATTTCGGACGTGATGGAAAAACCGGTTGGTACAGTAAAAACGTATCTACGTAGAGCAAAGAAAAAATTGAGAAGTGAATTAGAAAGGAGCTATAAATTAAATGAAAGAATCTCATGAGCATGTAGAAAATTTCCCACAAGAACAGGTTCGGTCAGCTATTCAAGCAGGTATCAGTCAAGCAGAATCACAAATGAGTGGTAACAAGGTAAGTTATAAATATAGCCATAAAATCAGTAATAAAAAAAGGAAAGGCTTATATGCTTTGTCTAGTGTGGCAGTCGCTTTTGGACTATTAGTTGCTTCTTCTTATCAATCTCCAGCTTTAGCAAGCACTTTGTCTCAAATACCTCTTATTGGTTCTGTTTTTGCAGATTCTAATTCCGTTGGTTTGAAACAAGCTCAAAAAAATGGACTGACCAGCCAGGTTGGAGAGACCCAAACTGTTAATGGAATATCTGTTACGCTTGATGAAATTTTATACGACCAAAGTGGCATTAGCCTTAGTTATATCATAAAATCAGAAAAAAAATTGGGAGAATATTATTTTGGTAGCGGTATGGATTTTACCATAAATGGAAAATCACCTGACGGATCTTCGGGTGGATATGAAGAAAAAGTTCAATCTGCCACAACTCGAACGGCCATTCAGGAGATAAACGTATCCGAAGATATGCCAAATGCTTTTGAGCTTGGATTAATCTTACACGGTGAAAATGGGGAAACGTGGTATTTCTCAAATCCAATCAAAAAAATTACGGATATTAAGCAGGTTCCTATTAATCAATTACAGAATGTTGATGGCATCACTCTTAATGTTAAGGACTTATCTTTAAGTAAAACAGGTATGAACATATCTTATGAGAGTTCTGAAAAAGGAGAGGACTTTGAACTAAGCAGAGCTGGATATATAGAATTCCAAGTATTTGATCAAGATGGAAAGGAAATTACAAGCCATTCAGGTGGAGCAAGCGGTCAAAAAGTGAAAGATAAGCTAGTGTTTAAGAGTAATAAAAAGTTTGATCCAATTGACTCACATGTTACTGAATTAACCGTTACTCCTTATTTATCTCTTCCAACAGACGGGGGAGGAGTTGAATTCGATGAAAACGGCGAGTCAAGGGATATAGGTTTTAAAGGTGGCTCTTTAAAACTAGTCAAATTTAAACCTTTTAAAGTGAAAATACCGCAATAAGTTTATTTTGTAAAAAGAGCTGATATCCAGCTCTTTTTACTTTTTTGAATCACCCTACATTAAGTATTAAAAGAGATAGTGCACAAAAATCTCCTCTAATGCTATTACTCCAATTAAAGATCGAGTCGAATCGATAAAATCTTTTATTGTTTTTTCTTACGAGGTTTCAATTGAAGTTTTTATTAATGAAGGCGAGAAAGTGATGACGAGCAGAATCTATCCTGTAGAAAATGCAAAAGGTATTTGTTTCTTTGCTGATCAAGAAATTGAATTGATTACCTTAAGCAAATGGAACTTAAGTAAGGGCGTTTCCCCGCTGATGTTTAAAGGGTAATTAGATTCACTTGAAGAACAGGCTTCCTAGAGAGGTGCTGTTCTTTTTTATAGAGTCAAAACTCCAATTCATTTTCAGAGTTTATTAAATGTTTATACTCATTAAAAACAGGTAAATCAGTAGTAAAAGACGTTTTCAAGGAGGAATACTATATGCCTTACAATTCATTAAAAGAATTGCCTGATGGAGTAAAAGATAACCTTCCTCATCATGCTCAGGAAATTTATAAAGAAGCATTTAACTCAGCGAGTGACGAATACAAAGAAGAAGCTACGGCGCATAAAGTCGCTTGGAATGCAGTAAAAACAAAGTACGAAAAGGATAGTAATGACAACTGGGTGAAAAAATAGCGAGAAAAGAGCTTAAAAGAAGTTTAGTGGAAGGAAGATTCGAACGATAAACTGTTCGGATCTTTTTATTATGAGGGGGAATGTAGGTGCTTGTAGCCGTTAATTGGATAGCAAGGCGAAAGACTCCTGCAGACTCACTTGCCGCCTGCGAAAAGCGAAGCCTTGCATGGAAATTAACAGCGGTGTAACAAGCCATTCATACTCGATCATTTATCCCTTTTATATCATTACTTATTCTTTTTCAGCTACGGTAAAGTATTGAACGCTGCTTTTAACGAGTACCAAGTCATTTGCTAAGTCCAATACTTTACTTTTATCTTCAAATCTATATTGTATGTAGTTCTTTGCACGAATAAGTGATTTAGTTTCAACTATATGACTGATTTCACCATTGATTAAATGAAACGTTACTTCAAACTTTTTCATAAGAAAACACCTCCATAATATCAATTTTTACTATTACCTCATTTCTAATACCATTTCTTTTGAACGTTTTTACAAAAGATTTCACTCTTGAGTTCACGCCACCGGTGTCTAACAACGAAATGATTTGTTCTGCACCCATTTTTGATATTGACAGATTGGCAATACTTTGTGAGACTTAATATACATAATGTTCATTAGTTTACATTATGTATAGAATATATGCTGATGATACAGGATAGTTTAAATAGTCCATCGTATGTCTTAATAAAAGTGATACAAGGAGATCAACTATGTCTAAAAAAACAAAAGTAGATCCTAGGATAAAAAGAACAAACAAATACTTAAGAGACGCTTTAGTCGAACTTCTTAAAGAGAAAGATGTCACGTCCATTACGATTCAAGAAATTACGGAAAAAGCGGAATTAACGCGAGGAACATTTTATTTACGCTATCAAGATAAGCAAGACTTTCTTGTTCAGATCATGAATGAAGTTTTAGAAGAACTAATAGAGCAGGTAAAGCCTAAACAAAATAACGAGGCTTCCTCAGAAGTAGAAGAAAAAGATGAGTCTGTTTCTTTTTTAAAGCTTTTTGAATTTATCTACGAACACGCTGATTATTTTAAAGTCATGCTAAGTGACCGAGGATTGCCTCAATTCAGAAGTCATATGACGGAAATTGTAAAGAAAAGAGTGTACGGAGAGCTAATCTCTTCGATTGGAGAAGCAGAGGATGGACTGGATATTCCTAAAGATATCCTGATTAGCTATATCACATCAGCTCATATAGGTGTCATTTGTTCTTGGTTAGAAAGCGATATGAAATTTAGCCCTGCATTTATGGCTGATAAATTAACCCGTTTAACCCTTCTAGGGCCAATTCGAGTGGCAGGTTTAGAAAATAAAATAAAGCTTCCTTACTGAAGCTTTATTTTTTAGTTTGTTGAAATAAAGATATTTTACAATCATGAAAGGCAGAAAGGAATTGTAGTATGAAAATAGAAAAACACTGGGGGATTTCCTTACTGGCAGTTTTAGCTATTGGTCCTGGTTTAATGTTAAACACGTCATTAAATTCTATACGTGAAATTCTCCAACAAACGTTTAACAATCAATCTTATATTTCGATAACACCGGTTTTAATAGGGGTTATAAGCTTTGCATTTTGTATTCCGTTTGGACCTATCCTGCGACACAAGTTAGGGGAGAGAAGGAATTATGTTCTTTCGATGTGTTTGTTTCTTGTAGGAGCTATCGTAAGTATTGCTTCTAACAGCTTCTTAGGAATGGGAATTGGTCGTTTTTTACAAGGGACAGGAACGGGTTTAGCACTTATGATGATGATTCCAATGCTGGTTCTTTCTTTTCCGATTCAGAAACGGAACTTGGCATTACTGATTCTTATTGGCGGATTTTATGGCTCTAGCGTTGTGGGTATTTTTCTCGGAATGTTAGTGAACAGCTACGGACACTGGAGATGGTTATTTTATATAGCGGCCGTACTTTCCTTACTGGGAATAGGTTTTAGCTACAAATTTTTAACAAATGATCACGCCAAGCAACAGAACAAACATCATGAACCATTTGACATCATCGGTGTAGCGTTAATGTTTATGGTTACTGCATTTATTACGTTTACATTACTTAATCTCCAAAAATCAGGGTGGGCATCTACTTATGTATGGATAGGCATAGTAGGAAGCATCATTTTTTTATGTTTTTTATTTATAGCAGAATGGCATATTAAAAATCCTTTAATTCCCTTTCGATTAGTGGCTTCTCGAAAACCAGCTCTTGCTATCCTAATTGCTGTTATAGGAAATATTAGTATGAGTCTCACTCTTTTATCCCTACAAGGATTGCTTAAAAGTGGATCTGGTTTTGATAAAGGAGAGATGTCACTGATCTATATCGGGCTTTTTGCAGGGATAGTAATTGCGGCCATATTAAGTGCCGTATTATATGATAAAGTTGGGCCGGGCGTATTAGGTATTATAGGAGCCGTCATTATTATGGGAGTAAACATACAGTGGATGTATGTGGACGGTCATGCTTCAGCTTTTCTCTTTGTTATCAGCTTCGCCGCTTTAATCGCAGGAGTAGGGTTCACAGTTGCTGCAGGTCTTATGGGTGCGGCTTTAGGCGGACCACTACCAAGTTTAGTCCCTCGAATGGTCACGGTTCAATTTATAAGAGTTACAGTATCGGCAGTCATCCCTGTAATCAGCAGTATTGTTTTTGCAAAGGTGTATAAAGATCACCTGGCGACAGTAAGCGCAGAGAGCCAAGTTGCCAGTAAAGAAAACTTTACTCAGTCTCTACATGTAAAATCTGAAATCATTACGTATCATACCTTTTCTACGTTTTCGTGTGTATTAAGCATTGTGGTATTCATTCTCTCGTTTTTGATGTTTTTAACAGGTAAAGGACACAAGCTGGCTCACAAGCCGCATGATAAAGAAAAAAATAAAGAAAAGCTGAGTACCGAAGAGGTTCACAGTAAAAAAGCTACACCTGTTTTTGAGCGTTCGCCTAAAGAGATTGTTTCGAATGGAGTCATTGGTGACAGCGAGTATAGAGAAGCTTTGAAAAAGTTTGGCCAGCCTAAACCTTCTCCTGATAAAATGCTGCATATGAGAGATCAAGAATATAGAAAAGCTCTTAAAAGGATGAAGGATATAGGACAATAAGTTAAACTGAAGAAGTTTGAATGAAGAAGAGAAAGAGCAAACTCACGTGTAAGAGAGTTTGCTCTTTTCATTTCTACATGTACGCTTTACAGGTATGTTTTATGTAAATTAATAACTAATACAAAAAATACAGTGCAAATATAGCTGGAAATATGTATAATTATTTATAAAATAGAATAAAAATCCAAAAGGAGAACCTAGATGAATTCCTTCATAAAAGAAAGTATTGAATCCCTTGATACACAATTGAATATAATTCAAACTTGTATTAGTAGACTAGAAGATGATGACATTTGGAAAAAGTTCCGTCAAGAAACGAATAGTATTGGAAACTTGTGTTTACATCTTGCCGGCAGCGAATATGCATTTATCGCCAGCATAATTGGTGGTAAGCCTTTTATTAGACAGCGATCTAAAGAGTTTACTGACAACAGAGTAATGAACGCTGATCAGCTGATAGAAAATTTAATCCTTACACGACAACAAAGTAAAGAAGTTATCGGGAATTTTGATTTTAACGATTTAGAAAAATCCATACAAATGCCCTCTACAACAAGTACCTTAATTCCAGAACCAAGTAAAATACAGTCTTGCTTAAGTGTTATCTTATATGCCGTTGAACATTATGCCTATCATACGGGACAAATCGTTTATATGACGAAGCTGCTTCAAACGGAAAATGAACATATCTTAAAATGGAGACACTGAATTCAATCATTCTGTTCAGAACTATTAGTTATTCATAGGTATATAGATATCATTATTTAGTATATTTTAGATAGAAACAGTACTTATAGATGTGTTACAATATTCCTGGTATGCAAAGTGGAAATTCATTTTTCCTTTGTGCAGGGGAATGGTATAAATAAGTGCCTTTCCTCTTTTCATTTTTTAGTTCTATCTTGCTTATTGAAAAAGCATATACATAAATGGGAAACAGTTTACATACGTAATTTAGAAATGAAATGGAGAGAGAGGTATCTGTGGAAAGAAACGAATTTAGAAGACAAAAAGCAATCCGGTCAAAAGAGAAGAGAAGGAAAAAGCTTAATCAGCACAATGTCTTAAACTTATTACTAATCTTTATATCGGTATGTATTGTTTGTCTGCTAATCAACTTATCATTGAGATAGAAAAAATTCACCAAAAAGAGTACGTAAAAGAGAGGAAGACAATTTAATATGAGTAATCAACAAACAGCAGCCGAAGGCTATAACATCAAAGTGCTGCCGATTATTACGTCGTTTCTTATTGCCGGGTTTATCGGTTTATTTAGTGAAACAGCGCTAAATATGGCGTTAAAAGAGCTAATTTCAGGCTTTGGTATTCACGAAACAACGGCACAATGGCTAACAACAGGGTATCTATTAACGTTAGGAATTTTGGTACCTATTTCAGGTTTTATTCTTCAACGATTTACGACCAGACAGCTTTTTATAGCATCGCTAATTTGCTC
This sequence comes from Priestia sp. FSL R5-0597, assembly GCF_038006305.1. Classification (NCBI taxonomy): domain Bacteria; kingdom Bacillati; phylum Bacillota; class Bacilli; order Caryophanales; family Bacillaceae; genus Priestia; species Priestia sp. FSL R5-0597. The sequence continues at coordinate 3,500,131 of NZ_JBBOUZ010000001.1, read as the reverse complement.
GATTATTGGAACATTTATTGCAGCTATTGCACCAACGTTTGGGGTACTCATGATTGCCCGTGTCGTGCAAGCCGTGGGAACTGCTTTACTTTTACCGCTTATGTTTAACACAATTCTTGTTATTATTCCACCGCATAAGCGTGGAAAGTCAATGGGAATCATCGGCCTCGTTATTATGTTTGCGCCAGCTGTTGGACCAACTGTATCAGGCTTAATCTTAAAAACATTAACGTGGCACTGGATTTTCTGGATTTCACTTCCGTTATTAGTGGTTGCCTTGGTGTTTGGAGCTTTCTTTATGCAGAACGTTACGACACCAACAAAGCCAAAAATCGATATGATTTCTGTTGTTCTTTCAACAATAGGTTTTGGAGGAATTGTATTTGGATTTAGCAGCGCTGGAGAAGGCGGGGGCTGGGGAAGTCTACAGGTTATTCTAACTCTTGTCATTGGAACGATCGCGTTAGTTGCATTCTCTATTCGTCAAACGAAGATGAAAGAGCCAATGTTAGACCTTAAAGCCTTTAAGTATCCAATGTTTACAATTGGTCTTTTATTAATTCTAGTCTGCATGATGGTACTGCTGTCTGCGATGATGATTTTACCTCTGTACTTACAAACATCATTAGCTTTATCAACCTTTGCCGCTGGCCTAATGCTTCTTCCTGGAGGAGTGATTAACGGAATTCTTTCACCAGTTATGGGCGGATTATTTGACCGTTTTGGTCCTAAATGGTTAGTTATTCCTGGACTTTTGATTGTAGCTGGCACTATGTATGGTTTTTCAACCGTAACGCTGGAAACGTCAACAGGGTTTATCATTGGGTTACACATTGCGCTTATGATCGCCATTTCGATGATTATGATGCCCGCCCAAACAAATGGTTTAAACCAGCTTCCACCGGAGCTGTACCCGCATGGAACAGCGATTATGAACACCTTGCAGCAGGTTTCAGGCGCAATTGGAACAGCTGTTGGAATCTCGATTCTGTCATCAGGTTCAAGGAGCTTCCTTGAGACGGTATCAGATAAAATGGATCCATTAAACCAAGTTCTTGCCTTTACCAACGGTGTTCAACATGCGTTCGTCTTTGCGATTATTGTTTCAATTGTTGGATTGGTTATCTCGTTCTTTATCAAGAGAGTCAACGTTGAACAGAAGGCGCATTAATAAAAAACACAGACCATTGTAGGGACTGACCCCATGGAGTGAGACAAATAAAAAACACCTTTAAGTTAAAAAACGGGTATGTAGTACCTAACAATAACTTGGAGGTGTTTTTTTAGGTTTGGGGAAGGGTTTAAGTTAGAAAGATAAAAACTATGGTAGAAACTCTTTTTTTCGAGCAGTATCTTAGTTGATTTTATCTTTTTCTTTTAGATCGAAAACTTATGATAGAGGCTATTACTAAGAAAATAACAGCAGCAACACTAATCTTTATATAAGAAATCTCTAAAGCCCAAGGGCCATATTGATTCGCGTTCAAATGATACATGGACCACCATTGGCCATCTTGCCCGTTAGAAAAAGAGAAGATGATCCATAGAAGGAACAAGAAAAGGAACCACACAAAAAAGACGATAATATTAGCGATTTTCTTACTTATTGGTTAGCCCTCCAACTTATAATTTATAGGTAATGTGCTTCTTTCTTATTATAGTAACAGTAATCAGAAAAACGTAAGAGTTTTTATTGAAAGAGGCTGAGTAATCTAATTGATGTCTGCTTTGTGTAATACTAAAATTAAATGTAGCAACCTAAAAACATATTTCTACATAAGTAGTAAAAGCATAGAAGGGAGGAGGAATAAATGAGTGATTTTGAGTTCTCTGAACGGACCTATACGATCTCTAACTTCAAACAAAATGGGTATGAAAAACTTGTTCTATCTAAATCAGTTGATGAAAATGAAGCTGAAGTCCCAGTTACAAGGCGATGGTTGTGGAGTACGGATATAGGAGAATGGGAAGAAGTTGAAATTACGATAGAGGGAAATAGTGAAAAGCCATATGAGGAATTTGTTGAAATGGCGGATTGTATATTGAAACAATTACATATCTATCTTAAAAGGTCATTCGAGTATTTAAAGCAGTTCATTTCTGCACAAAAATTTAGTGTCTATTATCTGTCCGCTGTAAGTTTTGGGCAGCTTTTAAATTTTGACGGACATATTCTTGCAGGATGTTCTTTAGCTTTTGTTTACGGCGATTATCCCAATGTATTTCAATATAAAGTAAAGTTCAACAGAAGCGGATGGCCTATTGGTTTTGAAGGTGGACCGCTATAAAGAGATAAAAGCAGAGAATTAACATATCAGTTTGTGACTATATATTTAGGGCGAATTTTTCAACAGCAGTTAAAGAGGGGAATGTATATTAAATGAGTGAATTCAATGAAAAAAAGAGTTCTCAGAAGACGTAATTGACATAGCAGCGGTTACAGGTTCAGTAGGGATTGGTGCTGGAATGTCCAGTGAAGAGACGTTATGGACAGCATCAATTGATTTAATCGCATGGAAAAGTTTAGATGAAAATGAAGCTGTCAAAAAAGAAGAGATACAGCTTAGATGGCTAGTGGACGAGGAAGAAGTGGAAAAAGCAATGAATCTACTGCAAAGTAATACCGTTGTAAAGCTACAAGTACGTACGGGAACGGATTCAATGATGCTCGTTAACATTCTGGAACCAGAGTATGAAGACGGAGAGTTAGAAACGATAGTAAAAGAATCAGTAAAGCCGGTTTATTATCATGATGAGATATTTGGCAAGTTTACACTTGAAAAGGGTATTAAAGTTTTTGAAAGAAACATTGCTTGGGAGAATGAACAGTGCGAGCTGTATTTCGACTGGCATGAAGATGAAAGTATGATGAAGTCTGCGCTGAAGACAGCACATACACTTTTTGAGGAGCAGGATAAATGGAGCCAAAAAATTAGAATGTATGCCGCAGCGGAACTGGTCGATTTAGCAAACGATTGGCTACAGGAAGAGGATGAAATAGAGGAAATTACCGAAGGAATGTTTATAGATTTTATGAGTTTAGACACTATATCCGTTTATCCAGAAGGTGATTTTGATTTTTATTTTTCTGATGGAGATATGTTTGCAGGACATAGTATCGTTGTAGAAGGAAATATAAAGGGGACTTTTACTAGGGCTCAAATTGCAGGATGAATAGATTGATTAAATGATAGTTAAAAAACCATTATGTAGTTTAAGAGAAGGCTTTTATCCTTCTCTTTTTTATTTAATTTTGTGGATGAGTTAAAACGGATTATTAATATTATTGAAATTTACATTTAAATTTTTAATTTATTAGTTAAAATTATTTAATTTTATTGTTTTTAATATTAAATAATTGTTGTATAATCAAATTAACTAAAAGAAGGGGATTTGATTATGGCTTATAAAGTACTTACAAATTGTCCTGTCTGCAGTGAAACGTTAAAAATTACAAAGCTGCAGTGCAGCCATTGTCACACGACGATTGAAAATGAGTTTGAATTATCTAAGCTGGCATCTTTATCGAGTGATCAGCTTCATTTTGTAGAAGTGTTTTTAACGTGCAGAGGAAATATCAAAGAAGTTGAGAAAGAACTGGGCGTCTCGTACCCAACCGTCCGAGGCAAGCTGACTGACATCATTTCATCTCTTGGATATGTAGAAAAGAAGAAAAACGAAGTAGATGAGAAAAAAGTTGTGTCTATGTTAGAAAATGGTGAAATTACAGCAGAAGAAGCCATCAAGCTCTTAAAAGAAGAATAGGGGGATTGTCTATGAAAGAGGAAATTACAAAAGTGTTAACAATGGTTCAAGAAGGAAAAATTGATGCAGAAAAGGGATCAGAACTGATTCAAGTGTTAAAAGAAAAAGAAGAAACAGGCAATAAGCTTTTGAAGAAACCGAATGAGTATTTAGATAAAACGTTGAAAATTCGAGTTGTTTCAACTGAAAATGATAATGTGAAGGTTAATTTGCCAATAAAGCTTGTCAAGCTGGTATTAATGGCTGGACACAGCATCGCAGCAAGTATTCCTCAATCAGAAAAATATGTAAAAGATATAGACATAAACCTGATTGTTGAAGCAATTGAAAACGAGTTAGATGGCCAGATTGTTGATATTAAATCGGCGAACGGAGATACCGTTTCAGTCATCATTGAGTAGCGGCTTGCTTATGATTCATGTAAAAGTGAAAACCAAAGAAGCTCGGTTTAGTATCCCAATTCCATATGCTCTTTTAAACGTTGCTATTAGCGTTGCTTTTTCGAAATTTATCCAGAAGCATATAGATAAATGGACAAAAGAACATTTTAAAAGAAAAGAGCTGAACTTTACTTTTCCGCTAATAGATAAAAGTGTGCTAAAGCCTATCGTCAAGGAACTGAAGAAACATAAGGGAATGGTACTAGTAGATGTTAAAGCTACTGACGGTACTGAGGTAAGAGTTAAACTATAATTTAGTGTAAAGTGCAGTTGGCTTTAAAGAACTAAAATAAAAATGGCTCCGAGTGTCTGAGCTTATTTAATAAAAGGTCTTAAATATTTGAAAGTAGAAAAAAACTTCGGTTAGTTATACACACAAGTACTATCTAACAGTTGGGTATTCTCTATGTGTCCAAATAGAAGGAGCAAACTCTGGCGATACGGGATTGCTTCTTTTATTTATGTATACGCTTCTGTTTATAGGTCTTGAAATAAGTTTTGATACAAAAAAGGGCCTCAATTTAGCTCAGAATCATTAAGTATAGTTGCGTTTCAAAAACCACTTCACTTTTAGTAAGAACAACAAAGTTCAGCCGTTATATTTTCCACTTCCATGCTCATATCCACACAAAATCATGAATATGTTTTTAATACGTCGCTAAGCGTTTCAACTAGCTGCAAAAAAATATAAAAATTTATATTGACAGTGGAATTATAAGGTTTTATAATTATCCTTAATTCAAGATATTTTAATTCGAGATTTTAAAGTGATGAAAAAATAGGAGGAATAAAAAATGGTGAGCATTGGTTTATTGTTAATACGTTTAGTCATTGGATTATCTTTTATGGCCCATGGAACTCAGAAATTGTTTGGATGGTTTGGCGGCCACGGGCTAAAAGGAACGGGAGGCTGGTTTGAATCCATCGGAATGAAGCCAGGTGTTAGAATGGCGTTAATGGCTGGATTATCAGAGCTGGTAGGCGGGGCTTTATTTGCTGCATGACTTCTTACGCCGCTTGGAGCGCTTTTAATTGCAGGAACAATGGTCATGGCTATTGTGAAAGTACACGGTCCAAATGGATACTGGGCAACACAAAATGGGTATGAATATAATCTTACACTTCTAGTTGTAGCGGTTGGTGTAGCAATTGCTGGACCAGGTTATTATGCACTCGATACTTTTATTTTCTAAAAGAGAGAATAGGTTGGAATAAGAAAGGTGCTTTTATTTTTTGACCAATATCTTGAATTCGAGATATTTATGATAAATAGTTTTAATTTTAAGAGGGATAACGAAATATATGACGAAAAATGTATCGAAGGAGATGGTAGCAATGAGTAAAAAAACAGCGGGTATTCATCATATCACGGCGATTGTAGGTCATCCTCAGGAAAATGTTGATTTCTATGCGGGCGTGTTAGGGTTACGCTTGGTCAAACAAACGGTAAACTTTGATGATCCAGGAACGTATCACCTTTACTTTGGGAATGAAGGCGGAAAACCTGGAACGATTATCACATTCTTTCCGTGGGCAAATGCACGACAAGGAAAAATAGGCGACGGGCAAGTTGGCGTAACTTCCTATGTGGTTCCAAAAGGTGCGATGGGCTTTTGGGAACAGCGATTAGCTAAGTTTGGAGTTCCAGCTACAAAGATGGAGCGATTTGGAGAGCAGTATTTAGAGTTTGACGATCCTCATGGTTTGCATCTAGAGATTGTGGAAAGAGAAGAAGGTGAAAAGAATACGTGGCAAGCTGGTGAAATTAATTCGGATGTTGCTATTAAAGGGTTCGGAGGCGCTACGTTATTATCGGTTCGACCTGATGAAACAGCTCAATTATTAGAAGACGTAATGGGGCTAAAAAAAGTAGGTCAAGAAGGAGATTTTATACGTTTTCAATCATCAGCTGACATTGGAAATGTCATCGATTTAAAATTAACAACCATTGGGCGCGGGCAAATGGGCGTTGGAACGGTTCACCATATTGCATGGCGAGCAAAAGATGATGAAGATCAATTAGAATGGCAGAAATACGTAGCCGATAGCGGATACGGAGTGACGGCTGTTCGAGATCGAAATTACTTTAATGCGATTTACTTTAAAGAACACGGAGAAATTCTATTTGAAATTGCAACAGACCCTCCAGGCTTTGCACATGATGAGTCACTTGAAACAATGGGAGAAAAGCTCATGCTTCCTGAACAGTACGAAACCCATCGAGATCAAATTGAAAGAGCTTTGATTCCTTTTGAAGTGAGAGAATTAGACTGAATTTTACTGAAATAATTCTTTTAGTAATAGTAAAACGCTAGTTCGATCCCAAATTAGGTACAAAGAAGGAATTAATTTATCTATATATAAAACTAATATCTATATTTGAAACACCGTGGTAATATGAAATTAATTCCAAGTAAGGAGGTGAATAGATGACAAAAACGATTGGTCTTATTTGTGGAAGTTTACGAAAGAATTCGTATAACCGAATGATTGCTGAGTCATTGACTACATTAGATGACTCAGCTCAATATCGCTGGATTGAAATAAGCAGCCTGCCTTTTTTTAATGAAGACTTAGAAGTTGACGGATCACCAGAATCTGTCGCATCCTTTAGAGCTGCGATTCAAGATGTTGACGGTGTTATCATTGTAAGTCCAGAGTACAATTCCGGAATTACAGGGGTATTAAAAAATGCTTTGGACTGGGCATCAAGGCCTCGGACTTCTTCTGTTTTAAACAGAAAACCAGTTGGTCTCATTGGAGCAACTCCAGGAGGCTTCGGTACGGCTTTTGCTCAAAAGCAAACGAGAGAAGTACTAGAAGCGATGCAAGTCAATGTTTTACCCTTTCAAAAAATGCTGATTTCGCAAGTTCATGAAAAAGTTGATGCTCAACAAAAGGTACTAACTGATGAGTCAACGAAACGCTATCTTCAGCGCTACTTACAGCAGTTCATTCATTGGATTGATCAAGCGCCTGTTCCTGTTCTAGATTAAGAAAGAGAACACACCTCACGAACCTTCACCTCAGAAATAGCTTTTCTTTCTATAGATGTTTTACTCAACAGATCATAAATGAAATCCAAAAAACCGTTCAAATGATAGACCGCTTGTAAGGAACGGAAAAGGTACGTGTCCTTACTTGCCTTAATTTAAGGAGGATGATAAAATGTCTGATCTTTACTCTCGCCTTTCAAAAGATGATGCTGCCGTGCTTTTAGTTGACCACCAAACGGGCCTTATTTCCGGCCTTGTACGTGATTATGGTGTTGATGAATTTAAAAACAACGTATTGGCTCTTGGTGATACGGCTAAATTCTTTGATTTACCGGTTATTTTAACAACTAGCTTTGAAAATGGACCCAACGGCCCGCTAATGGGGGAACTCGTGGATTTGTTTCCTGACGCGCCAAAAATAGCTCGTCCTGGACAAATTAACGCGTGGGACAATGAAGACTTTGTTAAAGCCATTAAAGCGACTGGGAAAAAACAGCTGATTATCGCGGGTGTAGTGACAGACGTCTGCGTCGCTTTTCCTGCGCTTTCTGCCATTAAAGCAGGCTATGAAGTGTTTGTTGTGACAGACGCTTCCGGGACGTTCAATAAGCAAGTCGCAGATGCAGCATTAACGCGTATGGCTCACGGCGGCGCGCAGCTTATGAACTGGTTTAGCGTAGCGTGCGAGCTGCAGCGTGACTGGCGCAACGACGTTGAAGGTTTTGGCAATTTAATTTCTAGTCATCTTCCTGGTTATCAAAACTTGATGGGCAGCTATAGAGGAGCTCAGCGCGATTTCAGCAAGCAGAGCGTCTAACATAGCGGAGCTTATGTTTGGCATCGGTCGTTCTCTTTACATATAAGACACGAAAGTAGAATGGCATCTATGGATCATTTATGTGATGGAGAAAATGTAACAACATAAAAGTAATTGTTAGATAGGTGAGCCGACTGATGAACCGTTGGCTCACCTATCTTTTACTAAGCTGCCTTTCATGAAGTATGCGTCTCTTATATATAAAATAAAGTACATTCACGACAGCCTGGTAAATGATAGGAAGGGATGCGGAGTAGTGGAAGAAAAAAAAGTTACGTGGCTGGAGCTTTTTTATGATTTGTTATTTGTGGCAGCCGTTGCTACTGCTACGCATGTTTTGCTTCACGTTGAACAAGGGTATATTCATGGAGAGTATTTGTTAAAGTTTGTACTAATTTTTATTCCTATATGGTGGGCGTGGACCGGACAAACGATGTTTATCAATCGGTTTGGACAAGATTTTTTGCATCAGCGCATCTTTATGATTCTTCAAATGCTGTTTGTTCTTATCATGATCTCAAGCCTGTCCGTAGATTTTGATCAATATTACGTGTCTTTTTTGATTGGCTATATTGGGCTAAGAGCATTAACCTCGATTCAATACCTTATTGTTCAAAAATTTGAACGAGATGAACGAAAAAAAGTTGCTGTGTTTTTAGGTACATGCTTTGGAATTGGGATTTTTATCTCACTTCTTTCTCTTCTTTTTGATTCATGGATTCGCTACGCCGTGTTGTATACAGGAATTGCAGTGGATATGATTTTACCTATTTTAGGGCATAATAGACTGGCAAAATTACCGACCAACACCGCTCATTTATTAGAGCGTTTTGCTTTGTTAACATTAATCCTGTTTGGAGAATCCGTTGTCAGCATTCTTGCTGTGATACAGCCACAAAAAGGGGACTGGAATACCATTTTATTTTCGGTTATTTCATTTGTCCTGATTATTGCCATGTGGTGGCAGTACTTTGAGAATGTAGAAAAGAAAGTAAACAAGTCTATTCAAAGAGCCGGACAAACGATTATTTACGGACACTTACTTATCCTCATGTCTCTAAGCATGATTGCAGCATCGATTAAGCTCATGTTTTTACATGAAGTTCAGTACACATTCAGCTTATATTTTGTATTCGGATCCGTGCTGCTTTATTTCATGGCAACCACTCTTGTGTTTCACCAATATAGATTTGAACAACATCGTTTGAAAGTGTATCACTTGGGAATGTTTTTAGGGATTTTAGCGCTGTTTTTTATTATTAACTTAATACTGATTGTTCCCAGCACTGTTATTATAGGAGAATTAGCGATCTTTTTTATGATCTACGCTAGGTTTACGACCACTTAACCAAATAAAGAACGACTATATAATGGAGGTAGCGAAATGGCAAAAATTACGGTAGGAACAGAAAATGAAGCACCTATTGAACTATACTATGAGGATCACGGGACAGGAAAGCCGGTCGTCTTAATCCACGGCTGGCCACTAAGCGGACGGTCTTGGGAATATCAAGTTCCGGCTCTTATTGAGGCTGGACACAGAGTCATCACGTATGACCGTCGAGGATTCGGCAAGTCTTCTCAGCCATGGGACGGCTACGATTATGATACATTTGCTGCTGATCTACATCAGTTGCTAGAACATTTGGATTTAAAAAATGTGACACTAGTTGGGTTTTCAATGGGTGGCGGAGAAGTAGCCCGTTATGTAGGAACATACGGCACAGATAGAGTAGAAAAAGCCGTATTTGCAGGAGCCGTACCACCATTTCTTTACAAGTCAGAGGATCATCCTGAAGGAGCATTGGATGATGCAGGAATCCAAGAATTTGAAAACGGCGTAAAAAATGATCGTTTAGCTTTTCTTGATGATTTTACAAAAACATTTTTTGGAGCTGAAGACGGAAAGGGCTTAGTCAGCGAACCATTTCGACTGTACAACCGGGATATTGCAGCAGCTGCATCGCCCAAAGGAACATTAGACTGTATAGCTGCTTTCAGCAAAACGGATTTCAGAGACGATTTAGCTAAGTTTACAATACCGACTCTTATTATTCACGGTGATGCAGACGAGATCGTTCCATTTGAATATAGCGGAAAGCGAACGCATGAAGCCATTTCTGATTCGAAATTAGCTTTAATAAAAGGCGGTCCTCACGGCTTAAATGCAACGCATGCACATGAATTTAACGAAGCGCTGCTTTCGTTTTTAAGAGACTGAATGTAAGTGAATGTTTTGTAGGTGACAATAGTTCCAATCATGATGGTAAATAGTAAAAGAAGCTGCCGAAGGGTCGCTTCTTTTTTTGTTTTTACGCCGATAGAAAAGCGTACTATAGTAAGGGAGGCCATTTAAATTGCTTTACTATAGCTTTAAAAGATAAAAATCAAATAATAAACGTTTGCTATTCTGTGGTGCGAGAGCTTATGTTAAACTTTTAAATGGGAAATATAACCTTCAGTCCAACAGCTATTCTAAAATGACAACAAAGATTGGATTGAACAGTTATGTAATCGCTAACACTTCTATTTTATAATAAACATGAGGAGGATAATAAGATGTTTGATCATAAATCATTGCAGCTGCTTGAGCAGATGATTAATTACCCGAAGTTATCAATTCCGGAGTTGAGACTTCAAATAAATTTATCACCTCGACAATTTGCTTATACGCTTGATAAGTTGAACAATGCATTAAGCAATTTAGATTTACCGGAAATTCAAGTGATTGATATAGAATTTAAGGTTGATGAAAGAATTAAAAATTATTGGAAACTAGAAGGCACATCGCTTAACCGTCAGCAGTCAGTTTTTCAAGAGACTGAGCGGATATACTTAATTTATTTATACACGTATATAAGAAAAGAGCCGATAGCAAATATACATTATCAGTCTTTTCTGCAGGTAAGCAGGAATACAGCACTAGCGGATATTAAAAAGCTTCGTTCGTATTGTGAGAAAGAAGGCATTCAGTTATCTTATAACCGGACAGATGGCTTTCATCTAGAGGGAGAAGAGAGGCTTAAGCGTCGATTTGCAACTATTTGTATTGGAACACTTTTGCAATTGCCAATGGGCATTTCAGGGATGAAGCAGGTTCTTAATAGTTGGAATTATGAAAATACGGGTTCAGCAATTAGAGAGAATGTAAATGATTTAGCTAAAAAATATCGGATTGATTTTGTTAGTAACCGGCTAGATCAGCTAGTTTATGAACTCTTATTTCTACAGTGCAGGTCTGGGCATCATAAACTGATTCTACCAATCAAGCAAGTTAAATTAATGAAAGAACAGCCCTTACTAAAAATGGGGGAAGAGCTATCAGCTTATTTATTTGATGAAGTGGCTGAAGCAGAGGTTATCTATCTAACGGTTCAATTGTTATCTGCTATGCAGAATATAGACGAGCTCCATATTGATGAAAAGCTTGACCTTGTATCGAGTACTATTATTTCAGAAGTAGAGCGCTTAATATTAGTACCATTTAAGGAAAGGCATATTTTAAAATCGCTCTTATATAAACATTTGGTACCAGCCTATTTTAGAATCATCTGTGAAGTGCCATTATCAAATCCGTTGATTGACACAATTAAAACAGAGCACGGTGTACTCTTTGAATTTGTTAAACAGGCGTTGAAGCCGCTTTCTGAATATACGGGAAAATGTATTTCAGATGAAGAGATAGGGTATTTTACGATTTTATTCGGTGGGCATGTTCGAAAACTGGAGGCTAAACCTAAAGTGTATAGAGCCACAATCGTTTGCCCAAACGGGATTAGTTCCTCTATGATGCTACGAACGCAATTACGACAACTGTTTCCAAAATTGCATTTTACAGAATCATATTCGGCTGCAGAAATCGAAAAACTGTCACCAGACAGTTACGATATGATTTTTTCAACTATTTATTTGGAATCATCCAAGCCTGTTTATTTAACACGTCCATTATTAACAGCGCTAGAGGAAAACTATTTGCAGCAGGCCGTGGCAGCCGATTTCAATTTGCCGGTTCAATCAACTATCCCAATGGATAAGTTAATGGCGACCATACGAAAATATGCAACTATTAAAAATGAAAAAGCGCTTTATGAAGATTTAACGAAACATTTAAGACAAAGCCATACACGTGAAAGGAGTTACGCCCCTATGCTTTCTGAACTTTTAACAGAGGATAAGATTCAATTCTCTGACGATTCTCTAGAGTGGGAAGAAGCAATCCAATTGGCAGCAAAACCTTTGGAGGAACAGCATTATATTACCTCAGCCTATACTCAAGCAATGATTGATAGAGTTTTAGAAATGGGAGCTTTTATTCATATAGGGAAAGGAATTGCTATTCCTCATGCCCGGCCAGAACAAGGTGTACAAGAGCTTGGTATGTCCCTTTTACGAATGAAGAAACCAGTTTTGTTACTGAACCAAGAAGAACATGCAATTGACTTGTTTATCTGTCTAGCAGCCATTGATAACAAATTACATTTAAAAGCACTGTCAGAATTGACCTCATTTTTAGTAAATGAAGACTCATTAAAACGTTTAAAAGAAGCTGAAACTTCAGCTGAAATTATAGCTATGATGCGAAAAAAAGGAGAAGATGAATAATGAAAATTTTAACAGTATGCGGATCAGGATTAGGAACAAGTTTTATGGTGGAAATGAATATTCAACAGTTGTTGAATGAGATGGGAGTAAGCGGCGTAGAAGTAGATCATTCTGATTTAGGTTCTGCAACACCAGAGGATGCAGACGTGTTCTTCCTTGCAAAAGATATTGCAGAGGGCGGGGCAAGCTTAGGAAACGTCGTAATTTTGGATAATATTATTGATTTAGAAGAATTACGCGCTAAATTAAAAGGGGTTCTGCAAGAAAAAAATCTACTGTAAAGAAATTGAGAGGTGATAGCGATGAATCAGGTGTTAAATGTATTAGTTAACGTTCTGAGTGAACCTTCAGTTTTAGTAGCCATAATTGCTCTAGTAGGTCTACTTGCACAAAAGAAAAATCTTTCAGATACACTAAAAGGAACAACAAAAACGTTTGTTGGGTTCCTGGTTATTACAGCAGGTGCAGGGATTCTTCAGCAAGCACTCGCTCCATTTGGAGAAATGTTCAAAGCAGCATTTAACGTAAACGGTGTCGTTCCAAATAATGAAGCCATCGTTGCGATTGCACTGAGTAAATATGGTTCTTCGACCGCATTAATTATGTTTTTTGGTATGATTGTAAACCTGCTGATTGCTCGTTTTACACGATTTAAATATATTTTTCTGACAGGACATATCACTTTGTACATGTCATGTATGATTGCCATCATTTTATCCGTAAGTGGTTTTACATCGTTTTCATTAATTCTTTTTGGTGCTTTAACAGTGGGAATTTTTATGACGCTTTCTCCAGCCCTCGTTCAGCCTTTTATCCGTAAACTAACAGGTAATGATAATGTGGCACTAGGACATTCTGGAGCAGTTGGTTTTGCAGTTGGTGGTCTCGTGGGGATGGCTGTAAAGGGAAAGAAAGAGATTGTATCAACAGAAAAAATTAACTTTCCAAAAGGTCTCGGCTTCTTACGAGACAGTACGGTTAGTATTGCATTAACTATGGCGATTTTCTACGTTATTGTCGCTCTTTTTGCGGGGCCTGGTTATGTCGAAGGTAAATTAAGTGACGGAAAAAACTATATTTTATTTGCGGTACTTCAAGCAGGAATGTTTTCTGCCGGCGTTTTCGTCATTTTAGCTGGTGTACGATTGGTATTAGCTGAAATTGTACCAGCATTTAAAGGGATATCTTCTAAAATTGTGCCAAATTCAAAGCCAGCATTAGATGTTCCAATCATCTATACTTATGCACCAAACGCTGTATTAATTGGTTTCTTTTCAAGTTTTTTAGGCGGCATTGTTAGTATGTTAATACTAGTTTTATCAGGAGGAATCATTATTTTGCCAGGTGTAGTACCTCACTTCTTTACCGGTGCAGCTGCAGGGGTGTTTGGAAATGCAATGGGTGGTGTACGCGGTGCGATTTTAGGATCATTTGTGAACGGCCTTTTAATCAGTTTCATGCCAATTCTATTAATACCCGTGTTGGGAGATTTGGGTCTATCAAATGCTACATTTTCAGATTCAGACTTCGGTATAGTGGGACTATTCTTGAGTGGGCTAGCTCATTTCGGTGGAAAAACTACCATTATGGTTGGTATTGGTTTAGTGTTACTGATAATGATCTTGGCCAGTATACGCAAGCAAGAAAGTCATGCAGTGCCTTACAAAAAAGTTGAGAAATAAAAAATGATAGACAAGAGCTTGAAGTAGTATCGTCAATCCATTCATTATCAGTTCATGCAATTAACATAGGCATTCTGACCGCTTCAAGGATTCTTTAGGGTGACGCATCTGATTCGTAAGCATAAGGTTACAAATAAAATCCCTTAGAAGCTCATCAGTTTCTAAGGGATTTTAACTGCTCTTCTTTAGATATAATTGCTTCAAAAGAAAAGGTGGTACAACTGACTAATCTGTTAAAAAGAATGTAATAAAAAGTTCAATATAGTGTTTTGCAGGTCCTCATGAAACTCTTTGCGATTAAAGCCTTCCGGATCCTGAGAAGGGAGGAAGGTAGGAGATTTCATAAAGTCCGGAAATGGACTGAGAAATGAAAAATGTCCTCCATTTTCTACAACGATATACTGAACTTTTTCCGCATCAGAAACCCCATTTAACACAAATTCCCCGTGAAAAGAAGGAGTAATCGTATCCTTTTCTCCTGTAATCATTAAAATAGGTATATTCACGTCTTCAAGAGCTCCTCTTTCTCTAAACCATCCGGCGGCTGGCGCTAAAAGAATAAGTGATTGAACCCGCTTATCATGATCAACAGATAAACAATAAGGCTTTTGATCAGGAGATTCAGAAGGAAAAGAAGTGGGAACTCCACCTGCTACGGCAAGAGCCGTATATCCTCCTATTGAATGGCCAATAAGAGAAATATTATTTGAATGAATGGATGGAGAAAAGGAATTTTCTTTTAAAAACCAATCGATTACAGTACGTATATGAGTAGGCCGATTTTTTAGATTGTCTATTGTTCCAGATAGCGTATTATTTTCTCTATTATTAAACGGATGCTGAGGTACCCCTACAATAAAACCATTACGTGCTAAAAATTGAGCAATGGTTCGATAAGCAAGAGGCGTGCTTCCATCTCCATGGGAAAGAATGACTAAAGGAAATAATCCGTCTGAAAGTGGAGCATCTTGCGCAGCGCTTATCGTGTAAGGTCCCATCTTTTCAACTTTTTCTTCTTTGTATGTAGGATACATAATAAGCAGAGGCAGACGTTTTCATGTTCTTGATTTTCTATATCTACGAATTGACATCCGGCATAAAATAACTGTCTTTCATGTTTTTTTATTTGCACTTATATACTCCTCCTTGCTTTTAAAAATCCTTATTACAACAAGCTCATATATGAAATTTGATTGATTTAGCTCTCTTGAAAAATCAATTTGGATACTGTTAACTAACAAATATATAAGCATGCTTTTTTAAAGTTATCCACTGCTAGTATCTTGAGATAATTTAAGTTCCATATTCGTATGTGATGATAAAACGATGTTTGTTGAAGGTGTACCAAACTCCATAGCTTTATCAATAAATTCTTCTAAAGTATGTACGGACTCTGTACATATTTTTGCTATGTAACTTATTTTTCCTGCCACACGATAACATTCCATTACATCAGGATGAACGCTACAAAACGCGGCAAGATTTTTACATTTTGTCGTTTCAAATAAAACAAACGCAGTTATGTTTCTATTCAATTTTTCTGCATCAACAATTGTTTTATAGCCTTTTATAATCCCGTTTTCCTCTAACCTTCTCACTCGTTCAATGGTAGAAGGAGAAGATAAGTAAACTTTTTGAGCTAATTCTTTCATTGAAATCTTAGCATTTGCCTGCAGTTCATGAAGTATTTTTCTATCTATTACGTCCATTTTATCGTCAACCTTTTTTTATTAATTATTATCAAGTAATTACCTAATTTAGTATAGCTATCTTTAGAAATAACCTAATTATTTGTATATAACATTGCATAAATATTTCATAAAATTTACTGAAAGGAGATGATTCTATGAAGAAAATATTATTACTTTTAGCAAATGGATTTGAAGCTGTAGAAGCAAGCGTTTTTACAGATGTGTTTGGATGGAATAAATTTGAGGGAGACGGCACGACTGAACTAATAACAGCGGGCTTACATCCAAAACTAACATGTACATGGAATTTTACTGTAATTCCAGAAATGCTAGTATCAGATATTAATGTAAAAGAATTTGATGCGCTTGCTATACCAAGTGGCTTTGAAGAAGCAAATTTTTACGAAAATGCTTACGATGAGAGATTCTTGAAGGTAAAAAAGCTACTACCTATAATCACCCTAAAAGTATAAGAAGGGCACAGTTAAAAGAATTTGGTGTACTTGTTCAAGATGATTATATTGTCGTAAACCACAATATAATTACTTCCTCAAACCCCAGCACCGGGTTTGATGTGGCCTTTTTACTATTAGAAAAATTAACTTCTTTAGAGAATGTTCAACAGGTGAAAAACTTAATGGGATTTAACTAATCAACAAATATTGTTTTTAGCGAAGAAACGAAAATGAACCGTTTTTAAACAGTAAAAGGAAATGAGTACTTTATTTTTTGATGTTGAAATAGAAAAAGAGTTAGACTCCTCGCTAAGAGTCTAACTCTTTTTATTTCCCTAAATTGTATAATAATATTTATCTTTTGTATAAGTTTACTTTACCTTTATCAAAGTTTGTTGTATTATATACTTGTAGTCGAAAAAAGGAAGGTGATTACATTGAAAGAAAAAAATGGTGACTACGTTGAAAATAAAGTGTATGAGCACCGAGTTTTAAACAGAATGTCTCAAAAAGAATTGGCTGACGCAGTTGGAGTATCTAAACAAACTATATATGTGATGGAGAAGAATAATTATTCGCCTTCTCTTGTTTTAGCTTTTCGAATAGCTGATTTCTTTAACGTAGATGTGAACGATATTTTTAGTTATGTGAAAGGAAGGGATTAAAATGATAACTGACAAAATAGAAAATGCCATTTTTACTCCTTTGAGAACCTGGACAGAACAATCAAATAGTAACTGGAATATGCTTATTTGTATTGGATTTATATCGCTTATAGTAGGAGCAGTTTTAATATATGTTTTTCAAAAGAAAATGGGCATGAGTGTGTCTGACGAAAGAACAAGTCAAATCGGTTTAAAAAGTGCCCTCGTTGTACTGTATGGAGTCATTTTGTGCGACTTGATTTTCCCAAAAGAATATATGTGGCAAATTTTCTTCTTATTTAAATATTCCATTGCATTCATTGCTTCAGGTATATATCTTGCTGTTCGATATAAAAGGGATTTTTTAAACTAGAGAATGACGCAGATTTGCCAGCAGTAAAAAAGCCATAGAAGGCTATACATTTCTTTGGCTTTAGTGTTTTAACTATAATTTTCTTACAACAACCTTATTAACTTCATGACAATCCTACTCTTATTTTTATGGTCGTCTTTAAACGAATAAGATTGATACATTTCTATAGACCAACCATCATTCATTCTCTTTCTTTAGTGCTCAACATTTCAGACATTCAATTATAGTAGACCATCGGTTACGCTTTATAAAATGAAATAGATGATGATCAATAACTAAATCATATTTATTATTAAATTTATAGTTAACTATATTCTCTACCTAGACGAGTGTGTCTCTACAGGGAAATATAGTTTTTGCAGGAAAAATATACTATAATTCATAGTAAAACAAATTCTATATAAAATTTCTCGTAAAAGCTGCCTTATCTGACAAACCGAGGCGGCTTTTACGTTTTTTATTTAAAAGGAGTATGACTATGAGCAAGTATGATGAAATAGATTTTGAAAAGGTTGCGCTTCACATGCAGAAGCAAGTGGAAACAGACCCAAACAACGTACAGCTAAGAAAGGATGGAGTGATGGAAATAAGAGCATAAAAAAAGCTATTTCAATCGTATTGGCATCGGAGTGAAATAGCTTTTTCTATTTTACATTCAAGAGTTTGTTAGTTCATATGAAGATCCTTATATGTGAAGTATATCACAAACTATTTTTGTTGTGAAGGTAGCAAACGAAATTTGTATGACAAATTTTAAGGTGCAAGAAGCAATCTCATTATTTGCGAGAGGCTGCTTCTTTATTGCGTTGATGGGGTTTGAATATTCGGTTTAGCATAACTCGTACGCAGATAGAAAAGAGTGCTTGACTTAGAAGAGAAAGAGCAGCAAGAAATAGATCTTGATAAGGTATATGGATATGCTGAATACATTAGGAAAAACAAATATCTTATATAATATAATGTTTCTATAAGCTGAAGCGTATAGTTTTAGGAAAGAATAGGGGTACAAGGATAGTATGAAATGGACAAAAGTAAAGAAAGATATGGGGAATTTAATCTGTGGTAAATTGAAGCATAGATTGAGTATTCATCTAACTAAATATAACGTTTCTCGTGGAGAGCGGACGCGTATTTGGATTACTTTAGATAAAAAGGAAGTTTTTAATGCTTCTTCAGCAGAATATTTAATGGAACATGATAACCTCTGGGAGGAAGTGAAGAGAAAAACAAGCAAACCTTTTCCCGAGTGTTTATATGAATGTTTCCCAGAATTCATTGGCCAGGTAGATGATATGGACTACACTGCAAGTATTCTAAAACATAGAGGCGTTTTTAACGCTGAACATGTTTATGGCGCTTTTATCCAGTATCCTCAGCTGACCATTCATCGAGCATTAAATTCTGAGAATATTATTCTTCAAGCTCTTGCATTAGTAGATAGAAGGTTAGGCAAGAGGACATTGGAAGCTTTAAGATATGATTCTAATGTCCCCCCCCCCTTAATCATGAAATTTTATGAACTAAGATGCGAGGTTGATAACATCACGCCGTTCAAACATACGCCCAGTTAATAAAAAAGGAGGCTAAACTGTGAAGCCCACAAATTTTTTCATTAAAGATATCCAAGAATTTCAATCCACTAATAAAAATTTAAAAAGTATCTTTAACACAAATAAAGAATTGCCTGACCAAGTATTTAACCAAAGGTGTGATTATTATTTATTTGAAGAGTTCTATTGGGTGATGTGTGATGATTTTTGGCCTACCGTACAATATTTAACAAAAATCTTTAGTGAAAAGGAAGTTACAGTTGCGGTTTTAGATCCACACCCCACAAACTATTTTTATAAAGAGTTTGGCTATTTTAATTACTTGAAGCTTCCTACTTCTTTATCAAGTGAAGAGTATAGGAATGCCTTAGAAATTGGACCGGAGGATTACCCTGCGGATGCCCCTTACTATAATTCAGAGAAGGTGGTATGGTTTTCTTCTTCTAAGCAGTGGGCGATATGGGGAGAAAGGAGCTTAGATATATGTGTCATAGGTTTTAATGAATCTGTTTTGTTAGACCATTTAATGACATCACCATCTAAATGGTCGTATTTAAATGAAGATGTTGAAGATTTAATTGGCTTAAATTTTAGAAATATGAAGCTTTCTCAAGACTTTAAAGACAGCTTATCAAAAAACTATGCTCATGATAGAGATAGTGGATGAGTATTATATTAATCTGTAAAAGGGACAAAGCTCTCTATAACTGCAAAAAAATTCTTTGCCCTGGAAGCAAAGGATTTTTTTATAGATAAATTCATTACGTTCAATAAGTTTCCTTCTATTACATGTGGGCAGGGGAGAACTATTGAGCAGAAAAAGAAGCTACATCAGTCCATTGCAGAGGGACTTCACACTGACTTAGACCTTTCTACAAACAATATCTTTATTACAGTAAACGAAACAACCCTTGAAAACTGGTCATTTGGGCAAGGAATCGCACAAATGGTTAATCAAAAGGAGGCACAATAAATATGAATAACGGTATTAATTCTAAGCTGCTGAACGACATGAGAGATCTTGCTCCTAACTTTGTGACTTTCT
Source organism: Priestia sp. FSL R5-0597 (assembly GCF_038006305.1). Lineage (NCBI taxonomy): Bacteria > Bacillati > Bacillota > Bacilli > Caryophanales > Bacillaceae > Priestia > Priestia sp. FSL R5-0597. The sequence goes on along the minus strand of NZ_JBBOUZ010000001.1, from coordinate 3,480,071 downwards.
GCTTTAATCAGTATTGGCAACACTGAACAAATGTCTTTTCATCTGCAGCTGGCAAAAAAGAATGGAGTGACTGAAAAAGAAATTATTGTACTAATAACTCATATGGCTTTTTACGTGGGGTGGCCAAAAGCAGCTGCAGTACTGAATATAGTAGCGGAGAAATAATAAAGGTAAAGCACATAAATATCGTTATTTTTTAGTTTGTATTTAATAGAAAAAGCTCCCTTTAATAAGGGAGCTTTTAAAGACTTTATTTAATCCATTGAAATTCTTTTAAAGGCCAATAAGCTAATTTTGCTTTTCCTACGATTTTGTCTACGGAGATTGTTCCTACTTGAGGTGATCTGCTATCTAAGCTATACATTCTATTATCTCCCATGACAAACAATTGACCTTCTGGAACTGTTTTGCTGCCTGTAAAATCCTCAAGTTTAAAATCCTCAGTTAACGGGCCTGTTACTATTTCTTTTTTGTATTGATCCAAATAAGGCTCTTCATATTTTTTTCCGTTTATATATAGCGTGTCATTGCGATATTCTATATGATCACCCGGTAAACCAATTACTCTTTTAATATAGTCTTTTTCCTTTGTAGCGTGAAAAACGATAATATCAAATCTTTTTATATTATCTGCGTTATTTTTACCCATTTCATTAAGAATAATATGTTCACTATCTTTTAAAGTAGGCATCATCGATTCACCGTCTACTACTATAGGCGTAAATATGTACTCTCTCACCACAAAAGCCAGGATACAAGCAATAACGATGGATTTGATCCACGAAAAAATCTCTTTCTGTTTCAATTTAAAACTCCTCTACAACCGTAATACATGTTTAAGAGTATAACACAATATATAGAAATAAACCTTTAATTTAACAATTAAAGGTTTACTTAGATGATTTTTTAACAAGTTCAATAAACTTCATTGCATGATTTTGATCCTGCTTTATTATCTTTACTTTTTGGGGATCTAAAAGAATCTTTTTTATTTTATTATCTTTCCAAATGATAGTGTTATAAGATGGAACCTTATATAAATCTCTAAACCACTCCTCGAAGGAAGAAACACGTACAGCAAAGATGCTCGCAAAGGCTATTAAAGTTGTACTAGAGGAAACAGCTGATTAATACTTAATTAGATAAAAAGAAAGCCTTGTTTTATTTTGCAAAAGGCTTTCTTTTTGCAATACAAAGTCTTTTAATCTGCTAAATGCGTTTGCGCAGCAACAGATACAAAAGGGGACCGAACGAGCCAATTATTAGTGTGACTAGTGCCCATGGCCAAAAAGAACGATTTGTCTTTTTTGTATCATGCCACATCCATACAAGCACTAGAATTAGTGCTATCAATAAATCAAAGAATATTTGCATAGAAGCATAGTTGTTAAATGCCTGAGAAAAAATACCAAGGAAGCCATAATGATATACGGCCAGACCTGTTAAAACAGAAAAAGATACTAATACTAAAATAAGTAATGCTTTTGGTATTCGATTATTTCTAGAAAATGTGTTACTGTCCATTGATTTGTCGTTTTTACTTACCAATTCAATCATCCCCCTTTCTTAAAATGTAGCACTCATTACATTTTTTATCAACAAAAAAATGAATGGGAATAATGCAAAGCAGCTAAGTTTCCTTCATAATTGTATCTATACGACAGAAAAAGACAGTAAGGAGCTTTATATGAAAAAAGGTGAAAAGAAAAAACAAGAAATTATAGAAAAAACGGCTGACTATATTTTATTAAATGGTCTGCAGGCCTCCAGTTTGCGAAATCTTGCGAAAGCAGCGGAAACCAGCGATAGAATGCTACTTCATTATTTTAATGACAAAGAGGAATTATTTACGGTTGTGCTATCCTTTATTTCTCAAAAGCTTATTTACATGCTTCACAATACAGAAATGGAGAAGCATTCATTTCAGACGCTAGTTCCCCATTTGTATAACATGATGAGAGATCCTGAAGTTCGTCCATACATTAAGCTGTGGCTTGAATTAGTTGCGGTTGCATCAAAAGAAGGGGACCCATTTCATTCTGTAGCAAAGGAAATCTGCGACAGCTTTTATCAGTTCTACCTAGATATCATTAAGGTAGACGAAGGAGAGGATAAAGAACAAGTAGCAGCACTAGCTCTTGTTACAATTGAAGGAATAGCTCTCTTAGATGCAGTAGGTGACGATGCTCGTATTACAAAAGCGATTGCGGCAATTAATAAGGGTTGATCTGCAATAAGCGGAAAATAGAACCCTCTCTATTTTTTGAGTGATAGGTTAGGAACATCAAACTCTAAAAGCAAGCGAGTAAGATAGATGTAACTACTTCTCCTAGAGAACTGTACAGAAGGCCATAGCAGTAGAAATGGTGGGGGTTCTCAAAATAAGAGCATAAAAAAAGCTATTTCAATCGTATTGGCATCGGAGTGAAATAGCTTTTTCTACTTTACATTCAAGAGTTTGTTAGTTCATGTGAACATCCTTACATGTGAAGTATATCACAAACTATTTTTGTTGTGAAGATGAAAATTGAAATTTGTATGACAAATTTTATTGCGTTGAGAGAATTTGAATGGGTTACTTAGCGTGACCCTTAGGCAGAGGCTATTTTAGAACAGCTGAGCATCTTAATAAAAATTGACGTCACCTCTCAATACCTCAAAAAAACCTGCTTCTTTTAAAGGAACCTTTCAATTTCTATAGACAAACAAACACTAGTTTATCAAGTATATTGTTAAGAGAAGTTTTAAGTGGTAAGTTTGTGTTCACTATATTTGGTATAATAAACATTTTTGGATGGCTACTCATGTACAGGAAATATAGATAACAGTAGCTCTGCCGATAAACAACCTTTTTAAAGAAAGCCATCTTATCGATAAAAATTATAAAAAGGAGAGACTCAAATGAAATTTGATGTCCCTGAATTAGTTGAAGCAAAACGTCAAATTGATTCAACTTTGCACAAGCTTAGGCAGACTGTAAAAACGTTTGAAGCTAAAGAAAATGCGAATAGATATAAATCTCAAATAACCTTAGCTAAAAGAAGGATACAAGCATTCGAACTTTCAGTAGCTCTTATTGAAAGGGAGATAAACGAACTTTCTAAAAGCTAGATGCCAGCTTTTAGAATATGAATTACAAAACGTTGGAAAACGTTATATTGCAGTAAAAGCATTTTAATTTATCTTCAATTGTCGCTTAGAGTGGAATATCAGAAAGAAAGAAACCTTAAAAATACTAGGGTTTCTTTTTTTGTAATTAGTACTCTGCGTAAGCCAGTATATCTTTTGGATTTTGGCTAAACCTGTTTCCAAAGCAGGCAGCCTTCGCACTTCTCAAAACGTATCTACGCTCTCTTTATTGCACTAAAAATAATTCATTCATTCATTCATTTAAAAATAAGGGTTGAAGGTGACGCGACGTAATCTAATATAGCTGAACTATGACATATCAAGAAGGAGAGTAACGAAAATAAACAATCCTTTTTAGAAATGTATTCGGAACGTTATTAGAATGAAAGTAAAGGATGGGGGCATGGGAAGTGGAGAATAAAAAACGAATTCGCTCTTTAGATATATTAAGAGGACTAGCGATTCTGGGAACATTAGGAACAAATATTTGGCTGTTTACCTATCTGGGAGATATAAATTATATATTTACTTTTAACCATAATCAATGGTGGTTATCAGGAGATGACTTTTTGAGAATCCTTTTTCTGTCCTTAATTAACGGAAAATTACTTGGCCTCTTAGCCATTATGTTTGGTGTTGGTTTAGAACTGAAATATCAGCAATCAAAACGATTAAATCAGACTTGGCCGGGAAGGTACATATGGCTGTCTTTACTTTTATTAATGGAAGGGCTTTTGCACTTTATTTTTGTCTTAGAGTACGACATTTTAATGTCTTATGCAGTAACTGCCATTGTCGTATCGTTTATCGTAAAAATGCGAAAGAGAATGATACGAATAACAATGATTAGTGCAGCAGCGATTCATCTTTTCTTTATAGTACTTGTGTTCTTAGGTGTGCTAACTAACTCAATAGGAGATGAGCTAGTTGCTGTCCAAAAAGAAGTGATGAACCTTTATCAACATGGATCATGGATGAATCAAATTCAGTATCGACTTTTTCATTTTTGGGAGCTGCGCACAGAAGCAATTTTCATCATTCCTTTTAATATATGTATGTTTTTAATGGGTGTTTTACTAGTGAGAATAGGGGCTTTTGACAATAACTCCAAGGGTATTAATATCAGAAAGAGGATGATGAAGACAGGACTTTTAGTTGGGCTACCTCTAAACCTATTATTATTTGTTCCTGGAGGATACTTTGATTTTCCAGTAAGGTATGTATTTGCCCCTATTTTGTCGATTGGATACATGGGGGGAATTAGTTTTCTAATTGAGAAATTTCAGGCCTTTTCGTTATGGAGCGTTTTAGAGAAAGTAGGGAAGATGTCTTTAAGTTGCTACGTGTTACAGAATGTTTTAAGCTCCATTTTATTTTATGGATGGGGCCTTGGATTGGGTGGACACCCACGTTCATTCTTCGTCATCTTTGTTTGGGTATTAATCTGCTTGTTTCAAATGTTATTTGCTGTTTTGTGGCTTCGTTATTTTAAAATGGGTCCTATGGAGTCAGCGCGTAAACGCTTAGCCAGTTTAACTATAAGGAAAAATATAAAGAAAGATCTTAAAATGTAAGTCATCTTCTTTTGGATGAATATCAAACCTGTTATAAGAAGCAAAATTTTCACATAGAATGTTATGTTAAAGTGATATTAGGTGTTGGGTATTTTAACCAATTAATAATCCGTAGAGGAGAATTAAAGAAAATGGCTACCTTTTTCTTAATACTTATTGGCGGCTTTATTTGGGGCAATAGGTGGTATATTAGCACTGTTGATCATTAGAGACGCTTTTGCAATATTTTATGGTTTACAAGTTGGATACTATTTACTTATAAATAGCGCAATTGTTCTGTTAATGGCAGTTATAGTCACAGTTATAAAACAATATAACAATAAATAAAAAATTTGCTTAATAAGACTTATACTTCATAAATTTGTAGTTACCATAATACCTGTTTCCGGAACTCATGCAAAAAACAAACCCTTGGTACTCAAGGGCTTGTTCGCCTTTTGAGTTTATCGTTTATACAGCTTTTTATAGATCCCTTATTTATAAAGGTTTGATGCAAGAGAAAAAATAAAATGAATGAATAAAAAATTTGCATTTTATGCATATGGTCATTACCTTAACCCTCTAATAAGCTTACTAAATATAAACCTCTTCCAGGTATAATTCGGGGGAGGTTTATATTTTTATTATTAAGCTTGAATGAATTTAATTTACAATTTTTTCATATAAAATCATTGACTTTATTAGTACCTAGTACTAATATCAATTTGTATATCTTGGTAACAAATAAGAGAAGGGTGAATACAATGAAATCAACTGCACGTATTACAGCAATAGGTACATATGTACCGAAAAAAAGACTTACCAATGACGATTTAGAAAGAATTGTAGATACAAACGATGAATGGATCGTGAAACGAACTGGCATGAGGGAAAGAAGAATTGCTGATGAAAACGAATATTCTTCTGATCTAGCTGTTAAAGCAATTGAAAACTTAGTGGAGCAGTATCAGAAAGAGTTAAAGGATGTAGGATGTATCATTGTCTCAACTACGACACCGGACTATGCATTTCCAAGCGTAGCAGCTCAAATACAAGACTACTTTGATATTCCTACAACAGGGGCCCTAGACTTTAATGCTACCTGTGCTGGTTTTACATACGGATTACACATGGCAAACGCTTTTATTACATCAGGACTTCATCATAAAGTCCTAATCGTAACTGCAGAAACGTTATCAAAGGTTACAGATTATACAGATCGCACTACATGTGTCCTATTTGGGGATGGAGCTGCAGCTGTTTTGGTCGAAAGTGATGTAGAGCGCCCGAGTTTTATTGCTACGCATATCGGTACAAATGGAAAGGGAGGTAAACATGTATACCGCACCAATTTATCTACTACTATGCATGGACAACCTTTGAGTTCGAGTGGCAAGATGGTGCAAAACGGAAGGGAAGTATATAAGTGGGCATCTCGAACAATTCCTTTAGGTATATCTGAATTGCTAGAACAAGCAAATCTACAAAAGAGAGAAGTAAATTGGTTCGTTCCACACAGTGCCAATTTACGAATGATTGAATCTATATGTGAAAGATCAGAGTTTCCAGTCGAGAAGACATTAACTAGTGTTGAGTACATGGGAAACACTTCTTCCGTTTCCATTCCTCTAGCATTACAAATAGGGATAAACGACGGGAAATTAAAAAATGGAGATGTTCTCTTACTCTACGGATTTGGAGGAGGCCTTACCCACGCAGGCCACCTTATTAAATGGGATTTAGGTAAGTAGTAAATAATTAATGTATACCATTACAACAAGAATTCTACAGCTTATACTATCTTTAATAAACGGAAGAATGAAAACAATAAACAAAGAAAATTAAATGCATTTCTACTAGAAAGCTATCTCGTTTACCAATGGCGGGGTAGCTTTTTATATTTTCTACAATCTTTACCATGCTCTTAGTTAAAAACACCTTGACTAAAAAAAAGGTAATTAGAGTCTTTTTATACCGTTAGTTCATTTTTTTATTAAAATTTTAAGCCAAATGCCAAGTAACTTTGTCTAATAGGTATAAAAGGAAAAAGCAGAGAGGATGAATTTCAATTATTAGGATCGTTAAAAAAGCTCAAAAAGGTAATGATAAAGCCTTTTTGAAGCTTTTTCAGACATATGAACAAGATATTTATCGAATGGCTTATGTATATGTCAAAAATAAGGACGATGCGCTCGATGTAGTACAAGAAGTAGCATACCGTTCTTTTAAAAAGATAGATACATTAAAAAAGCCTGAATACTTTAAGACATGGTTAATCAAGATTACCATTAGGTGCGCAATCGATCATCTAAGAAAAAATAGCAAGGTCGTTCAATTACATCCAGAACATGAGGAAATCATCGGTTCAGACATTGAAGATATTCCCCTTACATTGTCCCTTCACCAACTAGTAGAAGAATTAGATGAAGATGAAAAAAGTGTGGTTATTTTGAGATTTTACGAAGGCTATTCTTTTAGGGAAATAGCTGAGACGTTAACCATTCCTTTGGGCACGGCAAAATCTATTTTATATCGTGCTTTAGCTAAACTTCGTAAACAAGTGAAAGGCGTTGGTATTTATGAAGAATAAACTAAAACAAGAACTTGAACAAATTGAAATTCCAAAAGAATTACATATGAGAGCCAAACTCGGTGTAGAAAAGGCTAAATTGGAGCAACAAAGAAGAACGTTTAAAAATGCAATTGTGTTTCCAGCTGCCGCAGCTTTATTCCTTATCGGTTCCGTAGGTGTAAGTGCAGCGGCCTTTCCAAGTTTTAACCACTTACTATCTCTTGTTAGTCCTGACATTGCTTTGTTTCTTCAGCCTATTGAAACCACTAGTGAAGATAAAGGAATAAAAATGAAGGTTATAGGTGCCATGAATGATGATGAAATGGCTGTTATTTATGTTACGATGCAAGATTTAACCGGTAACCGCATAGACAAAACGTTGGACCTTTATGATTACACACTAACTGAAGCGCATATGTTTAATAGCCAAATTGTTGACTACGATAAAGATACAAACACAGCGACGTTACGAGTTCAAGCAAACGGAGGCACAAACTTAAACCATAAAAAAATAAATTTCCAAATAAGCTCTTTCCTTAGCCACAAGCATAACCATGATGGTATTTATGTAGACACTCACTTAGCAGATTTAAAAAATAAAGAAGTAGCGACAGTTTCTATTAACTCAGATAGTACGTCTGGAGGTGGTGGAGAGATGTTTGATAAACTTGAAAAAGGTGAAAAGATAGAAATCTTGAAACCTAACGAAACCACTCTTTCCCTGCCAAAAATAAAGTTTATGCATGTATCGAACATTGGAATTGTGGATGGTCAACTTCACGTTCAAACAAAATGGTCCGATGACGATATCGATAGCCACGGAGATTTTTACTTAGTTGATTCCTTTGGAAAGAAGATAAATGCTTCTTCTAGCGTCCATTATGGAGTAGATAAATCAGGTAAAACCGTTTATGGAAATAAATATGTAGAATATATTTTTGATGTAAATAATGAAGATCTTAGTAAGTTAAAGCTGATGGGACACCTTGTATCTAACGGTAATTTTACAAAAGGTGATTGGAGCACTACATTTAAACTGCATTCTGTAGGAAATGAAAAAAGCCTGAACTTTAATGAAGACTTTGGCAGTTGGAAAGCAACTAAAATGACCCTTTCATCTCTAGGTGTAACGCTATATGGAAAAGGCCAATTTAAAGATACTGATAACATAAAAGTGAGTGTGAAAATGAAAAATGGAAGCATTCAATCACTCGACTCATTACAAAACTTTAGTGATAATAAAAGCGTTAAAGCTAAATTTCTACCTTCTTCTCCGTTAGATTTATCAAAAATCAAAGCAATCAATGTAAATGGTACAGTCATAAAAGTATCTAAATAAAAGATAAAGCTAAGTTTCTTACTTATCGCACTAAGAAACTTAGCTTTTTTAGCATTAACGATTTTAATAGCTCTCCTAAACGTTGATTCGTTAAGGTTACAATGCATATGGATTGGAAAGATATACGTTTAAAAAAGTATCCGTAATAGTACCTTCTTATCCCACTAAATAAAAACTTTTGGTATAAACGAGGAAATTTATAAGTGAAAAAAGAAAAGTCTTCTTAAGAGATTAATAAGTTTAGGGGGAGTTCCTTGTATATAAGAGATTATAAAGAAACAGATGAAACTGGATGGCTTCGGTGTAGAGTATTATCGTTCTTGGACACTGCTTATTTTGATAACGTTCTTAGAGTGAAAGAGAAATATAAAAATTCAGCTGTTGAGCTAGTGGCTGTAGACAATAAGCAAATTGTGGGACTTATTGATGTTGAATGTGAATCTCAAAAAGGCACGGTTTGTTCCGGTTTAGAGAGCAGGCTTGGAGGTATGATCTGGCATCTTGCTGTTCACCCAGATTTTCGTCGCAAGGGAATTGCCAATCAACTACTTTATGCAGCAGAAAATCAAGTTAGAAAGCTAGGGATTACTTATCTTGAAGCGTGGACTCGGGATGATCACTGGGTAAATAAATGGTATTTAAAAAACAATTTTAAAACCACGGCATCTTATTTACATGTATTCCTTGAAACATCTACGGAAATAAAAAAGCCCTTAGTAGCTCAGTCCACTATTTACAGCCAGTTCAGGCATTTGCCCATTATACAGGGCCTGAAAAGGAAAAGATTATTCGTGAATACGATAGAGTGCATGAGTGCTATTGCTATCAAAAGGAACTCCTGTAATGATGACTAATTCTTTTGTGTTATCGATCAAACTTATTTTTATTAGGATATTTTTAGGAATACTCTTTTTAAAACAATAAGATTTATAATGTGATATTAAAGCTACCTACTTTGGAAGAAGTAAAAAAATAAGTTGAAGCTAATGTAATACCTGTTTCAACAATCAAAACAGCCTTTAGATTGGCAACTCTAAAGGCTGTTAGTATATCTAGATATTTAATATTCCTTGTATGTAACAGTTACATTCTTATAATCATTAGGGCTTATTGGGTCGAATAGATAGTGGATTTTTGATTGGTTCTGATCCATCCATTCTAATTTTTAGTATTATTGTTCCTCTTTTTTTAAAAATAAAATAAAAAAACACTTGATAATTTGTATGCGTTTTCATATTATAAATAAAAAGGTAGTAACTTTTTTGAAAACATTGTGATGTTATGAAAGAGGGGTGATTTTAGTATCAACTTAGAGGAGGTTATAAGTTTGGAAGTGTATCAAAATTGTAATCTTCTGTGTGATGCATGTTTAATGTGAAGTCTTAAAATGTGTTAATCAAAGGGGGAGAACTTATGGAACAGCCATTGGTTCAAAATGTAGAACATTCAATTAATACGCCTAAGAAACTAAGACTTAAAGAGAAGGTTGCTTATGGATTGGGAGATGTAGGAAATAACTTTATGTTAGACTTGGGTCAAATTTATTTGCTGAAGTTTTATACCGATGCGTTAGGCTTGCCTTCTGCAACAGCAGGTTTAGTATTTTTAATTACGAAAATATGGGATGCGTTCGCTGATATTACAGTAGGTACTTGGATTGATAACCGTAAGAAGATAGGCCCTAAAGGCAAATTTAGACCATTCTTTCTCTATGCTGCAATACCGCTTGCTTTGATAACGATAGTCAGCTTTACTAATCCTGATTTTTCAATAACCGGAAAGATTATATGGGCATATGTAACGTATATGGCATTTGGAACGATTTATAGCATTTCAAATATTCCTTATGGATCAATGGTACCTGCGATGACAAAAGATCCCGTTGAACGAGCAGAAATGGCATCATTTAGACAAGCAGGATCAAATTTAGGCCTTCTTATTACAACTGTAGGGTTTATGCCGATTGTCTTAATGTTTAACAATCAATCTACTGGTTATTTAGTGGCTGTATCTATTTTTGCATTTTTGGGCGTTTTATTACAAGTCTATTGTTATGCCAATGTAAAAGAAAGATATGTGTATGAAAAACCCCAAAACACAAATGTAAAGCTGACTGACAGCTATAAAGGTCTTTTTAAGAATACGCCTTTACTCATTCTTTGTTTAGTTAATTTGTTTACCTTTTCAGCTTTTAACGTCAAGCTTGCTGTACAAGTCTATTTTTGTCAGTACGTTTTAAAAAACGTAGCAATCGTTCCTTATATGGGATTTTTTAGTATCGGCTGTGTATTTATCGGCGTAGCAATGGTTCCTTTCATGGTTAAAAAAATTGGAAAGAAATCTACGTACATATTAGGGTGCGCGATTTGGGCTGTAGGAGATATTTTAGCTTATGTTTTTGCAGATAACGCAGTGATCTTTATTACATTAGCTTGCTTTGCTTTCTTCGGAAGCTCATTTGTAAACAGTTTAAACTGGGCATTAGTTTCTGATGCTGTAGAGTATGGCGAATGGAAGACTGGAAATCGATCTGAAGGTGTTGTGTATTCTTTCTTTACGTTCTTCCGTAAACTTTCTCAAGCGCTTGCAGGCTTTATTCCTGGCGTTGTGTTAGGAGTTGTGGGTTACGTTCCAAACGCGGTGCAAAGTGCAAATGTACTGGAGGGAATCAGAGGGTTAATGTTTATTTATCCAAGTGCATTAGCCATTGCAACGATTGTTGTCATGTTTTTCTTTTATAAACTTTCAGATGAAAAATACAATAAAATCGTAGCGGATCTTGCTAAAAGTAAAAATAGAATACCAATGTAAGATGATAGGTAAAATGGACGAAATACAAAATTAATTTAATAATCTAGCAAAAAGTACTTGAAATATTGGTGGCGTTTTCATATTATAAATACAAAGGTTATTACAAATTATATAAAGGTCATTATCTTTTAAGGGTAATAGTCACTTAACTGGAGGTATAAAGATGAAGTATTTTTTAGATAGTGCAATTTTAGAGGAAATTCGTTACGCGTATGAAAACTGGGCAATTGATGGAGTTACAACAAACCCTCGCCACATTATGAACAGCGGTAAACCATTCTTAACGGTTTTAGATGAATTTGCAAGTGAGTTTAAAGGAGTCGAAAATTTCCCGATTTCAGTGGAAATCAATCCTCATTTAGATAATGCTAAAGATATGGTAGAAGAAGGGACAAAGATTGCTAAATTATCGTCAAACTTTGTTATTAAAATTCCATGCACAGAGCCTGGCTTAATTGCAGCAAAGGAATTTGAAAAACAAGGTATTTCTACTAACGTCACTCTTGTCTTCTCGCCATCACAAGCACTTCAGCCTGCAAGAATTGGAGCTAAATTTGTATCTCCATTTGTCGGCTGGAAAGAAAATAGCGGAGATGATACAACTCAATACATTCAGGATATTGTGAATATCTATAAAAACTACGATTACAACACAGAAATCATTGTTGCTGCTTTACGTAATGGTAAACAAATTGTAGATGCGGCAAAAGCTGGTGCGCATATTGTGACTTGCGGATTTGATGTATATAAAGAAAGCTTCCAGCATGCGTTCACAGACTATGGTTTAAACAAATTCCGCAACGCTTGGGATAATACAGTCACAGAAGCTCCTGTCTTAAAATAAACATATGTATTTTATAAAAGGCGCCTCTTAGAATCTTATTATCTTCTTGGAGGGGCTTTTTATATAGCAAAAGGAGAGAAGAAAACGTTGAGCAGCTTTCAATACATGAAAGACTTAAATAAACATGTACCTTTTTATCATATAGAGGACAGCAAATTTAAGCCTTATGGAAAGGTAATTAATGAATACGATTTCAGTGAACTAGAAACATATATGGATAGTTTAACTATTCCTCAAGATCAGAATGTATACGTAGCATCCGTCACGGAGATGGAAAATACCATTATTAAAGATCAGCTTCAAGAAGCTTTTTATGGTGAGATGCCTATTCAAATTGGATATTGTAATGGTCCTAATTCAACTTTGAATGGTCTTGAGTATCATAAAAGCAGTGAAATTAACATCGCTATAACGGATATGGTTCTTTTATTAGGTAAGGTACAGGAAGTTGAAAATAACTTTTTTAATTCAAGTGATGTAATCGCTCTCTTTGTACCTGAGGGAACAGCAGTTGAATTGTATGGTACGACATTACATTTTGCTCCTTGTAAGGTCAATAACGAAGGGTTTAAAACAGTCGTCATTTTACCTAAAGGAACAAATGATCCGTTATTAACTAATATTCAAAAAAGAACAAAAGAAGATGAGTTATTGTTTATGAAAAATAAATGGTTAATTGCTCATCCTGAAAGAGAGCAATTAATCAATAAAGGTGCACACCCAGGTATAAAAGGAGAAAATATTAAAGTTTATCAATAGAGCGCATGAATGTTAGACAAAAGACTAAGCTCTATTAATTGATGGGAGAGAGAAAAATGTCAGGTACCTTAAACGTGACTAAAGGGGTAAATGTGGAGATCTTACAAGATGGATTTGAAGTTGCTCTTAACGGTGTAGTTCTACTTCAGCATACAATACAAAAGCCAATGCTGTTTGTTGGTTATGGAGAAGAAACGATTGAAATGTATCGAGGGAACTTTGATATTAAAGATTATGTGACTGAACGTACAGCTCTTCGCTACGCGAATGTTGAAGAAGTAGAAGGGGCTTATAAAATTGATTTCTCCAGCTTTAACAATGGAGATACTATGCTGTCTCTTATAGTTAAGGAAGAAGAGGATCGTCTAAAAGTAGAATACCAAAAACACGATGCGAACATTAACCGCTTTTGGTTACGAGTAGCTGCAGATGAACAGGAAAAAGTCTATGGATGCGGAGAACAACTTTCTCATTTTAATATGAGAGGAAAAAACTTTCCTTTATGGACATCTGAGCCGGGCGTAGGAAGAAACAAACAGACATATGTAACATGGCAAGCTGATGTAGTTGATAGAGCTGGAGGAGATTACTATAATACCAACTTTCCTCAGCCTACATATGTATCTAGTAAAAAGTACTATTGTCACGTAGAAACAACGGCATACGCGGACTTTGATTTTCGTAATGAGACGTTCCATGAACTGCAGGTTTGGGAAGTACCTGAATATATGCTGTTTGAAACGGCGGATACGTACCTTGAATTAGTTGAAAAAATTACGGGTTTATTCGGAAGACAGCCCGAGCTACCAGACTGGGTATATAACGGCGTGGTTTTAGGTATTCAAGGCGGTACAGATGTTGTTGAACAAAAATTAGAAAAAGTTTTAGCGAAAGGTATGAAGGTATCTGGAGTATGGTGCCAAGATTGGCAGGGCAAACGTATTACTTCTTTCGGCAAACGTTTAATGTGGAATTGGAAATGGAACGAGAGTGAATACCCGGAGTTAGATAAAAAAATTGCAGAGTGGAAAGAAAATGATATTCGTTTTCTAGGTTACATTAATCCATATGTAGCCATTGAAGGTGATTTATATAAGGAAGCTGAAGATAAAGGATACTTAGCATTAAATACGGAAGGAAATACGTATTTAGTGGATTTCGGTGAATTTTATTGCGGAGTTGTGGATTTTACCAACGAAGAGGCTACCCAATGGTATAAACAAGTTATTAAAGAGAACATGATTGATTTTGGATTAGACGGATGGATGGCCGACTTTGGCGAATACTTACCAACGGATGTTGTGCTCAAAAATGGAGTCGACGCTAAGATTATGCATAATGCTTGGCCGACAATGTGGGCAAAAGCGAACTATGAAGCGGTATCAGAAGCAGGAAAACTTGGTGAAATTGTATACTTTATGCGCGCCGGATATACGGGCATACAAAAATACTGTACGCTTCTTTGGGGCGGAGATCAAAGCGTAGATTGGTCGCTGGATGATGGTTTAGCTTCCGTTATTCCTGCAGCTTTATCATCAGGAATGAGTGGCTGTGGCTTACACCATAGTGATATTGGCGGGTACACAAGTCTACATGGTAATAAACGTTCAAAAGAGCTGCTGATGAGATGGGCAGAAATGGGAGCCTTCACGCCTATGATGAGAACACATGAAGGAAATCGTCCGGATGATTGTTTCCAGTTTGACGGTGATGAGGAGACACTAGAGCATTTAGCAAGAATGTCTAATGTTTATGTAACGATGGCACCTTATATTAGATCACTTGTAGAAGAAAATGCGCGACGTGGAATTCCTGTTCAGCGACCTTTGTTTATGCACTATGAAGAAGACGAAAAAACATATGATATTCAATATCAATATTTATTTGGTGAAGATGTACTTGTTGCGCCGGTTCATCAAGAAAACCAAACAGAGTGGGAAGTATATTTACCAGAAGATCAGTGGGTCCATGTATGGAGCGGTGAAGAGCACACAGGAGGATCGGTTACTGTTCAAGCGCCATTAGGTTATCCACCTGTATTTTACCGTAAAAAATCTATATGGAGTGAGTTGTTTTCTAAACTACTTCACATCTAATTTAAGAGCTATTTATATAAGAAATGTAGTCAAACGGAAAATAGTGTTGATAAAGGTAATGATGTATTTTAAAATGGTTATAACAAATAGTTTTACGACAAGGGGAACTCTATATGCAAAATACAACAGTTTTATATGTGCCTATAGGTAGAAAAACATTTGATATTGAAGCGGCTGAAATGTATCGTCAAAAAAGTATGGAGTGGCTGAACGGCAACTGCAGTACTCTTATCGCGCCAGAGCAAATTATAACTTCAGTTGAAGAATTACAGGGATTTCTTGATTCAATTAAAGGGGATAAGATTGATACCGTTCTATATCAAAGCGTTACGTTTGCCGACGGTGAATTTATGGTTAAGATATTGGAGTATTTTAAACAGCCTGTAATTGTTTGGTCCGTACGTGAGCCAAGTGTAGGGGGACGTTTACGTTTAAACTCTCTAACAGGCGGAAATAGCACCAGTAATGTGCTGCGTAATCATCAGCATCCGTTTGCGTTTGTATTTGGAAATCCAGATGAGAAAGCCTTGCAGGAGCGTCTATTAAGACAAATTAACGTTATGCGCGTGTTAAAAGCATTAAATGAATTAAAAATTGGGGTAGTGGGAGATTATCCGCCGGGATTCTTCTTTTCACAAGCTAACGAAGATGAATTAAAAAGTGCACTTGGCGTAACTCTTCATAAGATGGATTTACAAGAAGCGTTTAAAGAGTGCGTAAAACTTCCAGAACACGAATGGATAGGGGAAGTTGAGCGGGCAGAAAAGCAGGTGATTGGTCTAAATCGAAACGATGAAACCGTTGCTAAATTTGCTCAATTTTCCACTTATATTAAAAAGCACATTCAACGTGAAGAGTTAGATGCATTAGCTATGCGATGCTGGCCAGATTTCTTTAATGATTTAGGAGCTGCTCCGTGCTCAACTTTATCTCAGTTTACGGAAGACGGAATGGTGACATCCTGTGAGTCAGATATTCACGGATCAATCTCCATGTTTATCCTGCGTGAGTTAGCAGGCGGAAATGCACCTTACCTAGGGGATTTAGTTCACATAGACGAAGAAAAAAACTCAGTTGTTTTTTGGCACTGCGGTGCAGGAGCATATTCGCTTGCCAACCCTTCTACTGGAGCAACAGCAGGGGTGCATCCTAACAGAAAAATTGGTTTTGCGATGGATTTTGGATTAAAAGCAGGAGAAGTAACGATCTTCAGGGTAAGTCATACGCCTGACGGGTATCGCCTTCTAGTGATGAAAGGAGATGCCTTAGATGTAGAGCAGCCTTTTACAGGTACGTCTGTAGAAGTGGAACTGGCGACAAATGCATCAGACACACTTTATGAACTTATGCATGCAGGATATGAACCTCACTTTGCACTAGTGTATGGTGATGTGACAGAACATCTAATTGAACTAGGACGTATGCTTAATCTAGAAACAAAGGTCTATATCTAAGAAAATCGTACTTCTCCGCTACAGTAAAAGTTAGCCAATACTATATAATAATACCAAACGCTAACTTAAAAGGAGTTTGAGAACATGAAGGATACAATAGGTTCTAATAAAAATATCGCGCTTTATCTTCAAGTAAAAGATGTCTTAATTAAACGTATACAAGAGAAAACTTGGAAGCCGAATACGTTAATTCCAACAGAACAAGAATTAATGCAAGAATTTGATGTAAGCCGTACTACCTTAAGACAAGCTATTTCTATGCTAGTACAGGATGGACTGCTGGAAAAAAAACAAGGCAGAGGAACAATTGTAAAACCTCAGCCGCTTATTGGCGGCAGCTTAGGCAAGCTTAAAGGACTAGCAGAAGAAGTAGCGGAAAAAGGATTAACACCGAATTCAAAACTCATTCGTACTGATTTTAAAAAAGATTTATATTATGAAACTTCCATGCTGGAATTGGATGCTGGAGAAGAAGTTTTAGTTATTGAACGAATTCGTTTTGCCGATGAAGTGCCTATCGCTATTGAACGTTCTTGTTGGCCTACGCATATTGGAAAAACACTAGTTGAACAAGATTTAAATCGTGCAAAATTTTACGAAGTGCTAGAAGAGAATGAAATCTTCTTGAAACGAGCTAAAGAGAAGATATCTGCGATTAATGCAACGATTTATGAAGCCGATCTGTTAGGCATACGAGGCGGAGAAGCTTTACTTGAAATGACACGAGTAAGTTACGGTTTTGATGATAAGCCACTCGAATTTACGGTAACAAAATATCGCAGTGACAAATATCATTACAATATTGAGCTTACAAGATAAAACGCTAATACAATTGGGGATGTGGAGATAATGACAAGTTTAACTCAAGTCAAACAATATGGTTTATATGTAAATGGGGAATGGGAAACAACAGCAGAAAAAATGGAAGTCTTAAATAAATATACGCAGCAGCCTGCAGCTGAAATCTCAGTAGCCAAAAAAGACGATGTAAATAAAGCTGTGGCCAGCGCGAAAGAGGCGTTAAAAAACACTTTTTCACCATATGAACGCTACGAGGTATTAATGAAGGCAGCTGAGTTATTACTAAGCCGTCAAGAAGAATTTGCTGAAATTTTGGCTGTTGAAGTTGGAAAGTCTATTCGTGAATCTCGCGGAGAAGTTGAGCGCGCCGCTACAACTTTACAAATTTCAGCGGAAGAGGCAAAGCGTATTCATGGAGAAGGTGTGCCTGTTGAATCAGCTCAAGGCTCAGAGAATCGTATGGCTTTTACAGTAAAAGTCCCGGTTGGAGTTGTTGCAGCTATCACACCGTTTAATGTACCTATCAATCTAGTTTGTCATAAACTTGGACCGGCAATTGCAGCTGGGAATAGCGTAGTATTAAAGCCTGCTGAAGTCACTCCAATTTGTGCGCTCAAGCTAGCTGAGTTAATGGAAGAAGCAGGGCTGCCAAAAGGGCGCCTTCAAGTATTGACTGGAGATGGGGCAGAAATTGGTGAATGGTTATTAGAAAACCAAGATGTTAATATGTTTACGTTCACAGGAAGCCCAAGAGTAGGAGAACTTATCCGATCTAAGGCGGGTTTACGTAAAGTTTCACTTGAACTAGGAAATAATTCGGCTACTGTCGTACATAAAGACGCTGATTTAGAAAAAGCTGCATCTTTAATTTCTCAAAAAAGCTTTAATAACGCAGGACAAGTTTGCATTTCCGTTCAACGAATTTATGTTCATACGAATATTTATACTGCTTTTGTTAATAAGCTAAAAGAAAAAACAGAAAAGTTAGTAGTCGGTAATCCAATGGATGAGCAAACTGATATTGGACCTATGATTCGTCTTAAAGAAGCAGAGCGAGTGGAAGAATGGGTAAAAGAAGCGGTGGAAGAAGGGGCGAAAATTGAACTAGGAGGAAAGCGTGACGGTGCTTTTTATCTTCCTACAATTTTGACTAATGTAAATGATGAGATGAAAGTTTGTCGTCAAGAAGTATTCGGGCCAGTAGTAGCCATTGCTCAATATGATGAGATTGATGAAGTGATTTCAAAAGTAAATGATTCTGACTATGGGTTACAGGCAGGCCTTTTTACGAACGACTTACAGTTTGCTATGAAGGCAGCTCGTGAAATCGAAGTAGGCGGATTAATTGTAAATGATGCTTCAGCGTATCGTGTCGATCATATGCCGTATGGCGGTGTGAAAAAGAGCGGTAACGGAAAAGAAGGTCCAAAATATGCAATTGAAGAAATGACGGAAGAACGTATCATTGTTCTAAATTTATAATGTATTAGTTTAAATGAAAGACCTAGATTCTTAATTTTCTAGGTCTTTCATTTGGAAAATAACAAAGAAAAAATGACGAAGGTGAACAAACATGGAGTTCCTAACAATCCTTCTTCCTATTTTCGGGATTTTTGCACTTGGATTTATTGGACAAAAGAAAATAGGATTTGATACCAAAACGATTTCAACAATGGCACTTTATTTGATGTCTCCAGTTCTAGTGTTCAAAACATTTTACACAACCAAATTTACGATTGATTACTTATATCTTACGTTATACACATTTGCACTTTGCTTTGCATTAATTGCTGTCGTCTATATTATTGCTTATTTTCAGCGATATTCTACTTCAGAAACCTGTGGAATGATATTAGCGTCTTCATTTATGAATAATGGAAACTACGGTACACCTGTTGTTTTATTACTTTTTGGCGTTACCGGCTTAGACTCTGCCATTATTCTCATGGTCATACAGCAACTGGTCATGTGTACAGTTGGAGTTTACTATGCTGCGAAAGGAAGTCCAAATGGAAATGGTATAAAATCAGCTATTGACGCAGTCCGACGGATACCAATTGTGTATGGGGGACTTTTAGGAGCTATATTTCAGTTTCTTCATATTCCGTTAAGCAACTCTGTAAAAGAAGCGGTTGATTTAGTAGCCGGTGCAGCTATTCCTACCATCATGATTGTACTTGGCATGCAGCTTGCTAAAATATCAATTAGAAATTTAGCCAAAGCCAAAGTTTCATGGTCATTAGCGATCAAGCTTGTAATCTCGCCGTTTATTGCTTATATACTAACGCTTCTGCTACCTGTGGATGAGATGGTGAAACAAATCATGATTATTATGGCTGCTATGCCCACAGCTGCTAATACAACTATGTACGCGCTGCAATTTAATACAGAGCCGGAGTTTGTATCAAGCGCAACGTTAATTAGTACCTCTCTAAGCCTTGCTACATTGCCTATCATTTTTCTAATTGTTTTGTAAAATAACACAGAAAAACGTTTCAATATAGGTTGAAAAAATAATTTTATTATATGACTTTAAAAGGAGTAGTCAACGTGAATTCTCCTCATAACGCAGTTTTAAAAAGATATTTAAAGTTTATTTTCTATTTTAGTTTTGTGTTCTTCTTATACTTCTACTTCACATACAGTTTTCAACACTATCTGACTAAATATTTGTTTCTTAATTGTTTACTGACAGGGATCTCTTTTTTAATTCGAAATTTAAGAGGTTATACGGAAAAACTGTAAAGGCACTGGTAACGGAAAAAACTTATTAAAAGGACCTATGGATTCTTTTAATAAGTTTTTTTGGGTTTTAGTATGATCCTTGAGTATATCTATACAGCAGAGGGGCTCCAATCACTAGTTAATAAAAAGAGTGCCTTACAGCTCATATAAAAATGCAAGAGAAATAAATAACAATTTTACTAAATTTCTTGCCTTCATCTAATCTACATAGTATATTTAAATCGTAATAATTACGATTTGTGTATAGGAGTGTTCTAATGAAGAAAATACCTGTTACCGTTTTAAGTGGCTATTTAGGCTCTGGAAAAACTACATTATTAAATCATATTTTAAAGAATCGACAAGGATTAAGAGTAGCAGTCATTGTAAATGACATGAGTGAAGTCAATATCGATGCTGAACTAGTAAAGCAGGGTGGAGATTTATCTCGAACTGAAGAAAAGCTTGTTGAAATGTCAAATGGGTGTATTTGCTGTACTTTAAGAGAAGATCTTCTAATTGAAGTAGAGAAATTAGCTAAAAGAGGAAATATTGATTATATAGTAATTGAGTCTACAGGCATAAGTGAACCCGTTCCTGTAGCACAAACGTTTTCATATATCGATGAAGAAGTAGGAATTGATCTAACTCAATTCTGTAAACTTGATACGATGGTGACGGTTGTAGATGCAAATCGCTTCTGGAAAGATTTCGAGTCAGGAGATTCTTTACTTGATCGTAAAGAATCGTTAGGAGAAGAGGATACAAGGGAAATAGCAGATCTGCTAATTGATCAAATTGAATTTTGTGATGTGCTGATTCTAAACAAATGTGACCTCGTAACAGAAGATGAGCTGCTGAAATTAGAGAACGTACTAAGAACATTACAACCTAGTGCTAAAATTATTCGTGCTAGTCATTCACAAGTTGAGTTAGGGAAAATTTTAAATACGAACTTATTTGATTTCGATAAAGCGAGCGCTTCGGCTGGCTGGATAAAGGAACTCAATGAAGGTCATCATGCGCATACACCTGAAACAGAGGAATATGGAATCAGTTCTTTTGTCTATGACATAAAAAGGCCTTTTCATTCAGAACGTTTTACTGAATGGGTTTATTCAATGCCAAAGCAAATAGTGAGAGCTAAAGGGATTGCATGGTGCGCTAGCCGAAATAATGTAGCGCTTTTAATGTCTCAAGCTGGACCATCTGTAAGTATTGAGCCTATTTCTTATTGGGTTGCCTCCTTGCCAAGAAACCAACAAGAGCAAATTATTAAACAAAATCCGCATTTATTGGATGAATGGGATGATCAGTTTGGTGACCGTCATACCAAATTAGTATTTATCGGTGTGGATTTAGAACAAGATAAAATTGAAAAGGAATTAGACCAATGTCTTCTAACGGAGGAAGAGCTGGAAGAGGATTGGAGTGAGTTTACAGATTCCTTCACTTGGAAGTTACAACAGGCGTAGTAGAAAATATCTTATCTCATTTGTTCTCATTTGTGGCTTCTAAAATGTCAAAAGGTTTGATGTATACTGCAATCGAAGGAAGCAGGTTAATACTTTTTAACCTGCTTATTCTTCATAAGGTGTAATCATTGTTTTTTTATAATAAAACGTAAAGAAAGCGAGAATATGATGATTTTATCTGATAAAACTATCGAACAGAAAATAAAAGACAAACAATTACATATTGAACCGTTAACGGATAATCAAATTCAACCTGCTTCAGTGGATTTAAGAATAGGATCTAGCTATTTAAAGGTTAAAGAGCATCAAGTAGGTGTTATGTCTTTAGACCAAGAAATTAAATATGAACGCCTAAAAAGTGATGAAATAATTATTCCGCCGCATTCTTTCTTGCTGGCAACTACATTGGAGTACATTAAACTTCCCAACGATTTAACTGCTTTTGTAGAAGGCAGAAGCTCTATAGGCAGAATGGGGTTGTTTATCCAAAATGCCGGCTGGGTAGATCCAGGGTTTGAAGGACAAATTACTCTTGAACTATATAATGCTAACCGCCTGCCCATAAGGCTAATTAAAGGGTGGAGAATTTGCCAACTAGTATTTGCCCAAATGGATCAATCGACCATTAATCCTTACAGAGGAAAATATCAGGGACAAAAGAATGCTACCGGCAGTAAAATTTTCTTAGATGAGGGTAGATAGAGGAATTAAGATTAATAGAAGAATTCCGGTATGATGTGAAACAACAGAGTATAACAAAAGATATATTGAAACTAAAAGTAAGCGCTCAGGTCATATGAAAGAAACGAAACATTGAATATAAAAGAAGAAATGAGTGAAGATAGGTGAAAAAAATTGAAATATATATACTTGGTGGTTTTTTAGGGAGTGGAAAAACGACCTTATTACAAACTATTTTAGAACAAGAGAAGAAACGAAAGAAAAAAGTGGCTGTTTTATTAAATGAAATAGGAGAGCACTCTGTTGATACAGATATTATTGGAAGAGAAACGCCGTTAAGAGAGCTTTTAAATGGCTGTATTTGCTGCACGATGAAGGATCAATTAGAACTGCAGCTATTATCTCTCTATCAACAGCATCAACCAGATGTTATTTACATAGAAACAACGGGAGTTGCACATCCTTTAGAAGTTTTAGACGCCTGTTTATCCCCTATTATTGCGCCATATATTGATGTTAAGTCTATTATTAGCGTCATTGATTTAAGCAGATGGAAAGATCGTAAGAAATTGAATAAATCAATTCAGAAGCTGCTTGTAGAACAAATAAAATATAGTGATCATTTAATCTTAAATAAAAGTGATTTAGTGACCAAAGAAGATCAATTATCTCTACAAGAGGAAATAAGAGAGGTGAATACTAAGGCTCAAATGAGCAAAACAACATATGGGAATATTTCATCCCTAGAAGAAATTAATCATTCCTTTCATTCCTCTGTGGATAATCATACTGAACTACACGTTCATCACCATCTGCATATTCAAACGATGACTTATCAATTTGAAGGTAAAGTTATAAAAGAAGAATTTGAAAAATGGATAAAAGAACTGCCTGGTACTATTTATCGAATAAAAGGCTTTTTACAGTTTGTAGGAAGTGAGGAAGATACTTATTTATTTCAATATTCATATGGAATTCCTTACTCTTTTCCACAAAAAAAATCCTTTCCAAACAATCTCGTCTTTATTGGCGAAAGATTTGATAAAGAAAAGTTAAACAAAGAGTTAAAAAGCTTAGAAGAAAGCGCGAAGCAAAAAAGCTTTTTATAAAAAAGACGACATCTTCACAATTTACCTATCCAATAAGGGGGATAGGTTGTTTGGTTCTGATTAAAGTAGAAGAAAAGGTGTAAGAAAAGCCTCAATTTTCTATCAGTAGATCGTTTTCCTTAAAAGCATAAGGGGGGAAATAAATGAACCTAGATCATTTATACAAGCATGTAATAATGGATCATGCGAAAAATAGAAGAAACCACAGAACGATGGAATCCTACACTCATAAAGTGCATTATAAAAACCCTACTTGTGGGGATATCATGACAATGTATGCAGTCATTAAAGGCGATCGAGTGCAAGATATATCTTTTATAGGAGAAGGTTGTTTTATTAGTATGGCTTCTTCATCAATGTTTACAACCATAGCGAAAGATAAAAAAACAGAAGAAATCAAGGATATTTCTACCCTTATAAAAAATATGATTGTACGTGGAAGTAAAGTAGAAGATCCTCAAATACAAGATGCGATTAGTTTAAAAGATATTCATAAGCTGCCTGCAAGACATAATTGTGCGTTAATGCCCTGGCAAGCATTTGATAAATTGTTAAAAGTGAAACAAGAACAACAAATTAAGTAAGAAGCAAAAAAAATTATGCAGCTCCATTTTGGACAAATCGTCTCAAAGTCATTGTAAGACCTTAATTAAATGGTGTCCATGAATCCATACTAACTCCAGTTGTTATACATGAAATCATCCATATTATAGGCTTTGAAGATGAAACAACTAGAGTATATTTCTATTTTCTTTAATGAGTTACCTCGCTTCTAATGTTGAGGTAGCTTTTTATTTTGTGTGAATACCTTCACTTGATAAACGAATATTGCCTATGTTCATAATTAGATTCCAAAGGCGTTTGTTTTATGGTAAACAAGCTACTTAAAACACATACAAATACTTTGCACCAGAACCCGACGAGGTCGTTCGATTAGAAATTTTGCAAGATGACTATCAGGATTTTTCTGTTTTTATAAAAATCTCTGCTACTTTCTTTCTGAATCTTTCAGATATATTGTGGAGTATGCGTTTTCATAATATGGTATACATACAAAATCAATAAAAAAGGAGAATACTATGAAACAGTCATTAAAAGAATTTCCTAAAGATTTTATGTGGGGCGGTGCAATCGCAGCCAATCAAGCTGAAGGAGCTTATCTGGAGGACGGAAAAGGTTTAGATATATCATCTGGATTTGCAAATGGGATTAAGCATGCTCATGATAAAGTAATTGACGAGAATAAATTCTATCCAAACCATGAAGCGATAGATTTTTATCATCGATACAAAGAAGACTTAGCCTTGATGGAAGAAATGAATTTTAATGTGTTTCGCACGTCTATTAATTGGTCAAGAATTTTTCCAAATGGAGATGATGTAGAGCCAAATGAGGCTGGACTAAAGTTTTACGATGATTTATTTGATGAAATGATTAAAAGGGGCATGAAACCCTTAATTACGTTAAGTCATTATGAAACGCCTTTACACCTTGTTGAAAAATATGGGAGCTGGAGAAACAGAAAGTTAATTACTTTCTTTTTAAATTATTGTGAGACAGTGTTTGAAAGATACAAGGACAAAGTGAAATATTGGCTTACTTTTAATGAGATCAATAATATGAGAAGAATGCCTGGGGGAGCTGGCGGTATCTTTTTTGAAGAAGGTGAAAACAGACAGCAAGTAGTCTATCAGGCTAGCCATAACATGTTTGTAGCGAACAGCTTGGCTATTAAAAAGTTTAGAACGATTATTCCTGATGGTAAAATTGGCTGCATGCTTTCACTGAGCAATGTTTACCCGCATACATGTAAGCCAGAAGATGTATTTGAAACAATGGAGTTACGCAGAAGGTCACTGATGTTTGGAGATGTAATGATCAGAGGGGAGTATCCAAGCTACACTTCAAGAATTTGGGAAGAAGAAGGCGTAGAAGTAAACATGCAGCCGGGAGATGAAGAAATTATTAAATGTTATACGAGTGATTTCCTTGCTTTAAGCTACTACAGAACTTCAACTCATGAGTATGGCCAGCCATTCTATGGTGATACAGGAGGAGATCAAGGAACGCCAAATCCGTATATTGGGACTACCCCTTGGGGATGGCAAATTGATCCTCTAGGGTTAAGATATACACTTAACGAACTTTATGATCGATATCAGCTTCCACTTTTTCTTGTGGAGAATGGACTAGGTCAAATCGATGAAATAGATGAGAATGGTGAAATTAACGATTTTTATCGTATTGAATACGTGAGGGATCATGTGAAAGCCATGAAAGAAGCTTTACAAGATGGGGTAGAAATTATGGGCTATACTTATTGGGGACCCATTGACATTATCAGTGCCGGGACGGCTGAAATGAAAAAAAGGTATGGTTTCATTTACGTTGATCGTGACAACGAAGGGAACGGCACCATGGAGCGAAGAAAGAAAGCTTCATTTGATTGGTATGCAAACTTAATAAAAAATAATGGAAACAATATCTAGAAAGCACAAAGCAGAAAGCACGCTCAGTGCCTTCTGCTTTCTATTCAAGATTATTGTTTTTGTAAAAGTAATCTCTTTCTGTTTTTCTTTTGGCAAAAGTAGATAAATTGTTACTATTTTTCTTATAGTTAAGGCTAAATAATTCACCGAAGACGCAGTCAAGGACGTAGAGCATCGCATTTCTCGATGTAAACGATCCCATTTTATATCTGCTTTCTGTCGAATGAATACGCAACGTCACATGAGCTAATTTTTCATAGGGCCAAGCGTTTTTAGAAGCAGTCAATAAAATAAATGGAATGTTGTTTGTTACTAGCTCATCGATAATGTAATGCATTTGATGACTATTAGAATACTGGGAAATTACCACTGCTGCTTTTTTAATATTTGTAGGATTATCATCTCGAAAACTTTGAGCTTCCTGAAATCCATTTAATGGCTCAAGAACGGATAGAAGTCCTAAACGAATCATTTTATAGTGTAAGTCTTCCGCAATGATTAATGATTCTCCGCGTCCATAAATATAAGTGATGTCTGCTTTATTAATCAATTGCGCAGCCATTTTAATATCAGAAATGTTCAGTGCTTTGTACTCATATTCTAAGGCTTGAAGTGACAGGCGATAGAACGTATTAGCAATTTCTTCTGTTGTAGCTTCCTCTGGGATTGGTAAATCAACAGACGGCATTTGTCCATCAAGTGCAAATGATGTCAATTCAGAAGCAAGTTTAATCTTAAAATCAGAAAAACCTTTTACACCTAATTTCTTACAAAGACGAATGATTGAGGCCTGAGAGACGTGACATTCTTCACTAAGTTCTTCTAATGAAATGTTAACTACTATTCTTGGATATTCTAAAATAAATGATGCAATAACATTCTCTGTACTCGTAAGATTATTTGTTTGTTTTAAATTATCAAAAATCATATTTATCACCTAATAGAAAGTAGGAACAACAATGAACCATAGAGAGATTGCCAAAAAAATAATAGAAGAAAGTGGCGGTATAGAGAACATTTCCAGCGTCACTCATTGTTCTACTCGATTACGAATCTTTATTAAGGATAAGTCTAAAGTAAATCAAGAACAAATACAAGCTATAAAGCCAGTTTTAGGAGTGGTTTTCCCAGAAGACGAACTGCAAATTGTGCTTGGTCAAAATATGATACCTATTTATGAAAGCGTTTCTAAAACATTTGAATCTCAATCAACAAATAGTAGTGCTAGCACAAATGAAACGCAAGAAGCTAGTCAAAGTAGTCATACGACGAAGAGTACGGAAACTGGTAAGAAGACGATCGGTAAATTTTTATATAAAGTTCTTGCATTTGTATCGGCTGCAGTTACACCAATGATTCCTGGTCTTGTTGCTGGAGGTATGCTAAAAGTATTTCTTTTATTAGCTACACTTGTATTTCCAGCATTCGAGAGCTCTTCTACGTATTCGATGCTAAATATGTTAGCGGATGTACCATTTTACTTTATGCCTATTTTTGTCGCTTATGGTGCTAGTAAAAAGCTAGGAGGCACGCCTTTATATAGTATGACTGTTGCAGCAGCACTTGTTTATCCTACTTTTATGACTGCTGTTACGGAAGGGACAAGTTTATCACTTTTAAATATCCCAGTGACACTCGTAAAGTATAATAGCACGCTGCTTCCAGCATTATTAATTAGTATATTTGCTTATTATTGCGAGAAATTTTTAGTGAAAGTAATTCCTGGTATCATTCGTCCAGTATTTGTTGGAATGCTGACTATTACAGCTGCATATATCCTTGGAATTACAGTACTAGGGCCACTAGGTGATATAGTTGGTAGCTATGTTGTTCATATTTTCTTATGGTCATCAGTAAATATTGGACCTTTTGCTGTGGGTATTTTAGCAGCATGTATGCCTTGGCTAGTAATGACAGGTATGCATCATGCCGTCACACCATTTATGGTACAAGCTATTACAAACCCTGGATATGACGGATTATTCAAACCAGCATATCTGCTGCATAACATGGCTGAAGGCGGAGCTTGTTTAGGGGTAGCTTTACGTACGAAAGACAAGGCTTTAAAAGCAGAATGCTATAGTTTGGCGGTGGGGTGTATTTTAGCTGGCGTTACTGAACCAGCGCTTTATGGAGTGAATTTAAGATTAAAAAAGCCCATGTATGGCGTAATGGCTGGCAGTGCTTTAGGGGGGATTGTAGCAGGACTAATGGGTGCAACAGCATATGTATACGGCTATTCTACTATACTAGCAATTCCAATTTTCCAACAAACTATCATGGCAATTGTAACCGCTATTATCGTCTCAATTGTCTCAGCTTGTATCATAACGATCATTATTGGATTTGACGAAGAATTACTTCGATAATTATGTAAAAGGATGGGAGAATAATGTTTAATATTTTCAAAAAGAAAGAGAAAGTTACCGAGATATATTCACCTGTAGAAGGGATTATTCATCATTTAGAAACTGCTTCAGACCTCGTTTTTAAACAAAAAATAATGGGAGACGGGTTCTATGCGTTACCTCATGCCAAAGAAATATATGCACCTATCGAAGGAGTAATCGATTCTATTTTTCCAACTAAACATGCCTTTACAATGAAAACTGACAGTGGAATCAGCATTTTGGTTCATATTGGTACCGACACAGTACAGCTAGAGGGCATCCCTTTTGAACTCAGTGCTAAAGAGGGAGACTATGTGAAACCAGGTGACTTACTCGGTACTGCTGACTTTGATTATATAAAAGACAAGGGTAAGGGAACAGAAGTATATGTGGTTTTTCCAGAACTTGATGATTCAAGAGAATTAACGCTGACTAAAAGGGAGAGAGTTAGTAGTCAAGATGTTATTGGTACGATTTGATTGTTCGGCAAACATAGAAGATAATGGTGTCTGCATGTAGAATAGTGAAAAGAGGTAACAAAAAAGACTAAGCGCCTTCGCGTTAGTCTTTTTTTATTTGCGCTACAATTTTTGTGAGAATATATCAGATGTTTTGTACAAAGATTGCCCGCGCTTAAAAGGTAATTTTGAGGTGATGCAACAACTCTTCAGCACTTTCATGGACTTGTTCGTTCGTTAAGATACGTGCTCCTTGTTTTATGAAAGAGGGCAAAAATCGCATACCGGTCAAGTTAGCTGTTGCTTGAAACGGTTTGGTTAGTTCACTCATGCTGAAAAGGTTAGATCCACCAGCTTGATAGGCTGCTTCAGGTCCGCCTGTTGAAATGGCTAACATAAACTCTTTTCCATGCAATTTTGTGCCTTCAGATCCGTATGCCCAACCATAACTAAGAACAACATCCTGCCACTCCTTTAATAAAGAAGGACTGCTGTACCAGTAGAGCGGGAATTGAAACACAATCCGTTCGTGTTCAAGCAGCAATTGTTGTTCGTAAGCAACATCAATAGTACCGTTTGGATATGTGGCATATAAATCATGAACAGTAATGTCGCTCTCTTGACTCAAGCGATCTTTCCATGTTTTGTTAATGGTTGAAGTGGTTAAATTGGGATGTGCAACAATAACTAATGTTTTTTTCATAACTAAACTCCTTTTATATTTGTATATACAAATGATGTGTTAAAAATTTTTACTTTTCTTCAAAAGTGACCTCTACGTCTTTTCGGTTTTCAAACATGTGATAGAAGGCCTCAGCAATATTTGCAGGTGAGACGTACGTTCCTTCTTCAACAAAACCCTTAATAGTCAACGTTCCAACGTAAATTCCTTTTGGAGCAAGTTCTTGATTTAAGCTATATGCTAAATTACGAATGCCTGCTTTTCCAATCGCTAATGAAGAATAGTCAGCATATGGATGAAGAGCTAATCCGCCGCCTGTTAACAAAATGGCTCCGTTTTGCATATGGGGAACTGTTTCTTTAACAGCAGTAAGAGCTCCAGCTACACTGATTTTAAAATCTTCTACTAATTGATCAGCGCTCAATGTTGTTGGTTTGCCAGGTCTTCCTGAAGCAGCATTATATAAAAGAACATCAACTTTTCCATAAGTTTTAATTACTTTATCAATGGCTTTTCTTAAAGATTCTTCAGAAGAGACATCACCTGGAAATCCTTTTGCTATAATTCCGTCGTTTTTAAGCTCATCTTCATATCTCTGTAAGGAGTCCATACTACGGGAAATCATAGCCACTTTAAACCCTTCTTTTCCAAATTTCTTTGCTGTATTTAAGCTAATCCCTGGACCAGAACCAACAATTAGTAATAGTTTTTCAGACACATTGAATCCTCCCATTATATTTGTATATGCAAATGAAGGGGTAAAAAAATTACGATTCTTTCTCTAACTTATTGCTCGCTTCATGCAGCATTTTACTTAAGTCTTTACTAAATTCATCTCCTAATATTTCTGAGTAATTAGTAAACAATTCTTTTAAAGAAACGCGAAACTGATGATACACTTTTTCTCCTTCATCCGTTAACGAGATCCGCGTCTGCTTTCCATCCATTTTTTTGACGACAAGCTTTAATTTTTCAAGTTTATCAATAAACCTCGTACTTGTAGAAGGAGCAATTGATAGCTTGTGGCACAGTTCTTTCTGAGTGATATCCGGATGAAACTTTACAATCATAATCATGTAAAGGTAGGAGGGAGCGACGTCACCAAAATCAAATGTTTTTTCAGCTAATTTTGTAATGTTGCGAGCAAATCGGCTAGCTGTAAAGTAAAGGCAGTGTATTAATATTTGTTCTTCTTCGTTATTCATGTAATCATTCCTTTTCTTCATTTGCATATACAAATTAACACGGAATAAAAGTAAAGTCAACTAAGTTGTGGTTGAATGTTTGGTTCAGTTATGCCGTCAACGAGAAAATAATAAAAACGAAAAATATACGTGAAAACGCAGGTTTTGTTTATAGATGATTGTTATAATACGAATAGTGCAGGGGCGATTGCAAGCCTAATACAGAGATAAAATCGGAGGTAGCAAAATGGGGAAAAGTGCAATGTTTACAGATTTTAATTTTAAATTAGTGGTTATTGAAGCTTTATTAGATCAAGAGCCATTATTTCTAGAAGAATTAACCGATTTAAAAGATAAGTATACCAATAATTTTGAATGGTATTCTGGTGCTGGCCCAATTGTTGAGATCAAAGATTATTTAGAAGAGTTAACTCTGGAAAAGAGTGATTTGGAAAAGGTTGAATGCCTTTGCTTTGATGGAGGTAATGAAATTTATCATATTCTAAAGCCAGACTGGGATGGAGAAGATAGTTTATTTGATGTACGGTCTGTTGAAGGATTTCAGAACTTAACGAATTTAAAAACAGTGGACTATATTTCAATGTGTGATCCACAAGTATTAGAACCATTTAAGCAAGCTGGAATTGAGATTGAGGATTAATGAGAAGGATGTTATTGTGCTAAAAGAAGCAATCCGTCTTTATGAAGAATAACGTTTCCTCATTATTGCCATCTAGAATTGCCATCTAGAAAAATCAATAAGCAATTCTCCTATACTCCGTTTACAAAAACAGAAAACCCAACCTTTAGAGCTCACAGGTTGGGTTTTCTATTTTTAGTTTGTATACGCCACATATGTTTAGTAAATATGATACCTCTTTGCAATACAAACTAAAAAAACGTTATTGGCTTTGAATTTGAAGTTGAATTCTTGTAATTGAATTCTCTATTCCATCTGCCATTACCTCATCAATCACGTATTCCTCATATGCATACTCCCCTATTTTTAACCCTTTTTCTCTAACGAATTGAATAATTCGATCGTAAGCATGTTCAGTTTCGGCACCTTTTTGATACCCAACAACATATAGTCCCTGGGGACGTGTATGACAATGAATTTTTTCTATCTCTTCTGGGATTTTGATATACAAATGTTCGTAATTGTAAAACTCTTTTTTTTGAATTTGTTCTCTCGCAAGCATTGCTCCAATTGGATATCCTCGGTCTAATTTATGAAGTTGAGTATAATGAATGAGCTCCGGAATAACTGTAGTATATTTTTGTTCGGCTTCTTCTAAAATATTTTCACTAATCATAAAGGTTTCTTCATCTAAATATTGCAATGAAATAGAAGAAAAATCAGTTTTTAAAGCATGTTCTGCTAACTGTAAACGCGTTTGAATAATTGCTTGTAAATGATTAAGGCTCTTAATTTTTTCTTCAATTTCAAGAGATTTTTCCTTTAAAAGAGTAATCATATTTATTGGTTTTTTATCTTTTAAAAGAACTTTTATCTCTTTTAATGGAACACCAAATTCTTTAAATAAGGCAATCACTTGAAAGACTTCAAATTGTTCATACGAATAGTATCTATATCCATTCTCTTTTTTTATTTGAGGTGAAAGTAACCCTATCTCGTCATAATGAAATAGAGTTTGCTTTTTTACACGACAGAGATTCGCGAATTCACCAGTACTAAAGTACTTTTCCAACTCTTCACTCATAAAATCCTCCTTGACTATACGGTAACCATATACTTTATGATGTTCATTGTACTGGAAAGGGGATATAAACAGCAATGACGAGTCCTTTATTTCATTAAAGTAAGTGAAAAGGCAAATTGATGATGAATTTGAAGATAAAGCAATGAATAGAATTAAAGTTTGTTTAATTAGAGAAAAGAAAGAGTAGATAAGATGCAAATGATAAAAAAGAAAAAATCCTCCGTAGGTCAACTCCTTCAAGGTATATGGTCAAAAAATCGTAAAGGAATTAGCCTTACCTATATGCTCACTCTTGTTGAAAATGTTTGCGATCTTCTTTACGCTGCAACAATTGGTTTTGCAATCGATGGGTTGCTTAAAGGGAATCCGGCTAGCCTTATACCACTTGCTCTACTATGGATCCTTCACCTAGGGGTTGGCTTGTTCAGACACGTTTACGATACCAAAGTATTCGTTGGAATTTATTCTAATGTTGCTGCAGAAATGGTAGAGCGCCAGCGTGCTGATGGAGTAAAAGGAACTCGAATTGTAGGGCGTGTCTCATTGTCTCGAGAGGTAGTAGATTTCTTTCAGATGGAGCTGCCAGCAGTTGTAACAACGGTTATTCGATTTTTAGGCGCTATTATCATGTTATTTCTTTATGACCAGTTTATTGGGTTCTTAAGTTTATTGGCACTAATTCCAATACTAATCATAAACCATTGGTTCGGTCGACGTTCTTATCGTTTGAATCACGCACTTAACAACCGGATTGAAGAAGAGGCAGATATAGTCGTTCATCGTCCACTTACCATTGTTCAAAAACATTTTGCACGATTACGTTTGTGGCGTGTTGCTATTTCTAACGCTGAGGCTAAAACATGGGGGATGATGGAGATTGTCGTCATTCTCTTAACCCTAGCTACACTACTTAGACTTACAGGTGTTCAGGGTACTACGCCTGGTGCTATTTATGCAGTTCTAGCTTATATTTGGATGTTTCAAGAGGCAGTAGTTGGTCTTCCTGAAATTGTGCAAAATATTTCGCGTGTACTTGATATTGGTGAACGCGTTGCTGAAGACGTTAACAGCTAAAACTACAAAAGCTTAGCCAACCATTATTGCTATGTTATCCCCTAAATTATTGTTGTTGTCTTTTCAGAGAAATAAGCCCGTAAATATAGGTTAGGAGGAATTTTAATGAAAAAGATTGAAACTGATCGATTACTATTGAGAAACTTTTCTAAAGCAGACTCTCAAGCTCTTTTGGAATACTTGGCTAATCCAAGGGTAAACTGCTTTCTTGAAGACAAAGTTCACACAATAGAGGAAGCTACTTTAAAAGCTCAAAAAAGAAGAAAAGATGACTCTTTTGTTGCAGTCTGCTTAAAAGGCAGTGATTATCTAATAGGAGAAATATTCTACTTAAAGGAAGATCCAGATACTTATTCCATTGGTTGGCACTTTAATGCTCAATATGAGGGGAAAGGGTACGCAAGCGAGAGTGTGAAGGAGTGCCTTAGGTATCTGTTTACTCAATTGGATGCAAGAAGAATCTATGCATACGTTGAGGAGGATAACTATAAATCACAAAAACTATGTGAAAAATTAGGAATGCGTAAAGAAGGACGTTTTGTTGAGTTTATTTCGTTTACTAAATACGAAGATGGAACACCTAAGTATGAAAATACTCTTCAGTATGCATTATTGAAAAAAGAGTGGATAAAAAATACTTCTTTTAATGAACCTGAGGAATAAGTATCTCCTTAATTCATCTAGATAAACAGAATTAGTATTAAATCCATTAATATTTAGTAATCTAAGATATATGCAATTTGTAGAAAAGCTATGTATTTGTCGTTATCTAATGTAAACATTAAAACCTTTATAATAAAAAACCCCAGATATTTTGATTATCTGGGGTTTAAGTAGGGGAGACAAAAGCTGTTTTTAATCATCTTTTTTATCTATTTTTACGTACATAAAGGCAAATAATAAAAGTAACACAATACTAATAGGGAAAATAACGTAGGAATCTGTCGCTTCACTCACACTAGATTTTAATGTGTAGTTGTAAACAACAAGTCCAATCGCAACAATAGCTATTAATATTTGATATGTTCTTTTTTTACTAAACATACAAAACAATCCCCTTTACCTGAATAAGCTACTCCAAGGGTGTAGTGAAACTTACTTTAGAAAATCATTAATAAACGTATCTATTTCTAGGGGTACTTATAATGCGTCAAAAGCACCTGGTGTAGCTCTAGCTGTCCTTTTCAACGCTAATTTCATAGCTTTTGTTTTGGAGTATTTAGCAACTCTGCTACCAGGCTTTTTAATTCTTGAATAGTAATCATAAGATTTAGCAAGTTTGTTAGCAAATTTAGTTGCACCACCTGTAACTTTAACAGTTTTTTTAATTTTTAATACTTTAGAAATCGAATAGCATTTGATGTTATGGCAGCAGCTATTTCTTTCTAGTTAACATAAAACATATTATCGGAAATAAAAAGTATCATTCTACTAAAATTTAATGATACTTTTTATTTTATACAAATTACATATATAATGTTAATAAATAACAATTATGGAGGCGTTTTTCATGAAGATTGAAGAAATATTTGGCGATTTACCCGAACTTGAAACAGAACGTCTGATATTAAGAAAAATAACGTTACATGATGTTGAAGATATGTACTCTTATTGCTCTAACGAAGAAGTATCTAAATACGTTACGTGGGACACTCATCAAGCACTTGACGATACTACTAACTTCGTTAAATTCGTGTTAAATCAATATGAGAATAGAAAAATTGCTCCCTGGGCGATAGAGTATAAAGAAAATGGCAAACTTATAGGTACTATTGATTTTATCTCTTGGCATACAGAACACAATATAGCTGAAATCGGATATATCATTTCTAAAGATTATTGGGGAAACGGTATAGCAACAGAAGCCGCAAACGAAGTGATTAAATTTGGTTTTAACCATATGGAACTTATTCGTGTCCAAGCAAGATGCTTTGTAGAAAACAAAGGATCAGCATGTGTAATGAAAAAATTGGGCATGTCCTTTGAAGGAACCCTTAGAAAAGCCATGTTTATAAAGGGAAAACATCAAAATTTAAAAATGTATTCAATATTAAAAGAAGAGTTCTTATACAATCATGAGTCATCATCAGAAAATGTATACCATATACAAAGCTAGTTTACATAAACACTCTTTCCAGAAGACACGAAAAAAGAGAACCCTTATGGGAGTAAGGGTTCTACAAGGGTCACTTTTATAGAATATTCAGCTTTTTATACATCCTTGATATGACGAATTTCTCCTTACAAGTAGTTGAAGAGATGATGCATAAAAAGCGCACCTTTTATTCATATGCAGCAACACGTTAAAAATATCCTTTAATTATATAAAATGGTAATATACTTATATTTCAATACTTCGGATACGTATGAACAAACCCTTATAAAAAAGCAACCTCGTTCATTGGCCACTCCATGCCGAGGTTGCTTTTTTATAACGTTATTCAAGTTCTAATTTTCACTCAAAGCTTTCGACCATCTCATTTTCTGATGCTCTTAACCACTTTTAAGGGTGAGTTAGATTTCCTAATACTGTATAACCCTTAGTACAACTTAATTTAATATGTACAAGATTACATTTTAACGGTATTGCTTCCTATATACCAGTTCTTAATTGATTCCCAAGATTTAGAGTATTTTACGATAGGCAAATATTTTTGTCAAAGCTCTCTAATCAAAAACCTTCTCCATGTTCTTTCCCCCATGTATGCATCAGGTCTAAGATGGGCATTAACGTTTTTCCCTTGCTGGTTAAGGAATAGTCCACTTTAGGTGGTACAGTATTGTATTGAGTCCTATTAATTAAGTCATCTTGCTCAAGTTCTTTTAATTGTTTCGTCATTACTTTATGGCTCACACCAGGTAACAAATGACGTAATTCACTATACCTTAATGTCCCGTCTACGCCTAAATGCCATAGGATCAACGTTTTCCATTTATTACCTATTTTTCCTAATGTATATTCAATAGAACATTTTAATTTTCCTGTATCGTCTATCGGAGTGCTCATTCCATTCTTCAGTCCTTTCTTACCTTTAGGTTAGTTTCTTACAAAAAAGTGCGTTCTTCCATAATTTAAAATTGTGAAATACACTATTTATGTGTTCGACAGCAAACACTAAAATCATTAAAAATATTGGAGGAATATAAATTATGTTCACATATCCTAAAACATTTTCTCATATTGGTCTTTCAGTACCTAACCTAGATGAGGCAATTAAATTCTATACTGATGTGTTCGGTTGGTACGTTATTATGGAACCTTCAGATGTAGAAAATGATGACACACCTATCGGTCAAATGTGTCGAGATGTATTTGGAGATGACTGGGATAAATTCAGAATTGCACATTTAGCTACGGGAGATAAAATTGGCGTAGAAATGTTTGAGTTCCCTGAAAATGAAAAACCTGAAAATAACTTTGAGTATTGGAAAACAGGAATTTTCCATTTCTGCATTCAGGATCCAGATATTGAAGGTCTTGTAGAGAAAATTAAGCAACATGGTGGTAAACAACGTATGCCTATCAGAGAATATTACCCAGGAGAAAAACCATATAAAATGGTTTATGTAGAAGATCCATTTGGAAATATTTTTGAAATTTATACGCATAGCTATGAGTTAACTTATTCACAAGGCGCTTACTAATAAATAATCTCTTTCCACCAGCAAAATCTTTTGCTGGTGTTTTTTATTATATGGTAGCGCCATGTTACAAAACAATAAAAAAGAGAGTTTATTAATATTTCTAAATTTAATGATCCAATGGTTTTTGACACTGCGAAACAGAAGTAAAAAGAAAAGGCCGTAAAAGTATACTGACTCCAAACTTGATGATAATAGAAAGAAGAGTGCATAATGAAATATGCATGTTTTTTTCTAAACTATAAGCAGCCGTATGAAATATATTAAAACTATATTCGTAAAAAAGAAGGGGACTGTTCTATGAAAGCTGTACAAGTAACAGGGTATGGAGACGTAAGTAAATTAAGCCTAGTAGAAATTCCTATACCTGAACCGAAAGAAAATGAAGTTCTTATAAAAGTGAAGGCCTGTGCTATTAACAATACAGAAATTTGGATGAGAGAGGGTGCTTACGGTACTGACTCAAAATCTGGATGGCGACCGGAAGGAGTCCAGTTTCCACGTACACCAGGATCTGATATAACGGGAAAAGTAGTAAAAGCAGGAAAGTTAGTAGAGGATTCTATAGTGGGAAAAGATGTTGTGTTATTCCCTTTTATATCTAGTGGAGAAGAAGGGTACGAACATATTTCTGATGATATGTCCTTTATAGGTTCAGAATACGATGGTGGTTATGCTGAATATGTGGTTTGGCCTGCTGAACTTTGCTTTGACATGCCCCTATCAAGCTATTCAGAAAGTGCTGTTTTTTCGGTAAGTGGGTTAACTGCTTGGCACATGGTCAACCAAATTCAAGCTCAACCAGGTGAGACAGTTATAGTAACTGGAGCAAATGGTGGTGTGGGATCATTAAATGTACAGATTGCCTCTAAAGTCTTTGGTGCTAAAGTTATTGCAATCACGGGGGACTTAGAGAATCAAGAAAGAATTAAGGAATTGGGAGCCACACACGTATTATCATATAAATCTGATGCTCTTTCAGAAGACATTTTAGAACTGAACGGAGGTCCGGTCGATTCCGTTCTAGATGTTGTAGGAGATGCTTTGTTTTCCATATCTCTTCAAGTGTTAAAAAACGGCGGGAAATTTTGCATTTCAGGTTCTGCTGGTGGTCAGCATACAAATTTTGATTTTAGAACATTGTATCTAAAACATATTACAATGTATGGATCTGTGTTGGGAACGAGAGCAGAGTTTAAAGATATGCTTAAGGCCATTTCTGAGGGGGAAATTAAACCGGTTATCGATAAAATTTTCCCTTTAGACAAAGCAAAAGAAGCCCAAGTGTATTTTAAAAATAAAGGGAAGTTAGGGAAGATTTTATTACTTCCCGAAGAATAACCTTGTATCACAAAGGGTTCTTTCAACGAGCATGAAAGAACCCTTTTAACATTATTTTTGGTTTTTGTTTGCTTGAGCGTTTTGACGTTTAACGTGTTGTACGTCAGTCTCGCTAGCAAATTCCGTACCGTATTTGCCAGAAGATGCTTGAGCATTCTTTTGCTTCACGTGTTGTACATCTGTTCCTGAAGCTGTCTTGTTAGAGTATTTGTTTTCCATTACTATCACCTCCACAAGAATTAATATATCCAAGTGGAGAGACAGTATCCTTAGAAGTACCTGGTAAGAAAAAATGGAAATTTAAGGAAGTATTGTGCATACCACTATGAGGCAACATGTACAAGAAAACACCGTCAATAAGTTGTTCAAATTTTTACCGATTACATATTATAATCCTTAGGCAGCATGCTCTTAAGATAATTCGTTGTGTAATTTTAGAATAGATGTACACCTTAAAATAGAGAGGTGTATAAAATCATGAAAAAGAATAGACTATTTTTAATACTGTTAGTTATCACTTGTTGGTCCAGCTTTTCATTTATGAAAGGCAAGGATTTTAAACGTTTTCTTCCAGCGTCCATTGCTATTTGTATGGTAACTAAATACCTTAATTCTTATGCTAAAAGAAAGAATTTTTGGTCTTTTAAACAAAGTATACATCCGAAAATTCCTGGTGAAGATGTGTGGACATGGGGGCCCTTTTTTACTGTATCCATGTGGGTGCTTAAATCCACATACCGTAAATTGCCTGTGTATATAGCTGTAAACTTTATGATTCATACTACATTTACATTTGTAGTTGTACCTAAATTAAAAAAGGGCAGCATCTTTAAGCTTAAGAAAATTAATCCTTTTCAGTACGTAACCATTTTGACTGTTAGACAACTTCTGTTATATGGTTTTCAACATATGAGTGAGTTTATAATGTCGAAGAAACTAGAGATAAAGTCGGATAATGGGGAGCATTAATAGGAGCATTCCTTTATTGGGTAAGTGATAAAAGTATCTAAGCATCTTCATCAGTACACAGGTCACGAGCCGTTTGGATAAAGGCATCCGTTTCTTTTGATGTACCTTTCCTAGCACTGCTATATTAATTTCTCTGAACGTGTTGGGCTTTAACTCTCTAGAAACTACTTGTTCTGGCAGTGACAAGTAGTTTCTTTTTGTTGTAATCGTAATTCCTAATCCTCCTTGTACCATACTTAAGGCTGTGTCATATGTAGTTCTTCGCCGTCTTTTGTAAAACTTCCGGTTTTCGATATCTGAACAATAAGCTGAATTTGCGATTTTGTCATATCAATTTTGTTATATACCATATAATTAATATGCATTTTATTTATGTTGGAACCTAATGTACCATAAAGGAGAATTAAACTTCAAGAAATCAACCGGAGGTAATTAGTATGGTCAATCGTAATAAATTGTTTCTGCTTGCACTTATACTAGCTGCATTTAACCTTAGGCCGGGTCTAACTTCAGTTAGCCCAGTATTGCATGGAATAACGAAGGATCTAGGTATGAGTTCAACTTTAGCTAGTTTGCTCACTTCCATTCCTTTGGTATGTTTTGGTTTTTGTTCGTTATTTGCTGGTCGTTTAGCAAATCGCTATCAACCAGAGAAGATGATTACTTTTGCTATAACTTGCATAGGTATTGCAACGTTTCTAAGGGCCTTTACGAATTCCTCAATTTACCTGTTAATAACGGCTTTATTAATTGGTGCAGGAATTGGTGTTGTAAGCCCTTTGCTTTCTGGTTTCATTAAAAGTCATTTTCCAGACAAGGCAGCATCGATGATAGGCATATACTCTACTTCAATGGTAGTGGGTGCATCTATTTCTATTGGGCTAACGACACCACTTCAACACTGGTTCAATCATTCATGGAAAAATGGATTAGCATTTTGGAGTATTCTTGCGCTACTCGCTATTCCACTTTGGCTTGTGGTAATAAAACAATCTCGTATTCCTGCAAGTAGTTTTTCACAAAAGACGAAGGTTTCTTTACCATTAAAAAATAAAAAAGCCTGGCTATTAACTTCTTTTGTAGGGATTGTAACTCTGTTGTTTTATTGTTTTGCAGCATGGCTACCAGCCATTGTAGAGGAAAAAGGATGGACGCCAGCATTTGGTGGTCTTGTAGGTACAATCGCTATGATTGCACAGCTACCAGCTACGCTTTTATTACCTAGTCTTTTAAAAGTGCTACCGAGCAGAAGGTTTTGGATTACAACCTTTACCTTGAGTATAATAATTGGTTTATCCCTTTTATGTTTTACAAACGTAACACCTATTGTTTCAAGTATATGTTTAGGAGTTGGTGCCGGTGGTCTTGTGTCGCTAACTTTGTTGTTACCATTAGATATGGCATCTTCCCCTATGGAAGCAAGTACTTGGTCAGCAATGACTCAAGCAATTGGATATATGATCGGTGCAGTCGGCCCGTTCATAATTGGATTTCTGCGTGATTATCTAGGAAGTTTTGTTCCGACGTTATATCTTCTTATAATTATAGGGTTCATTGCCATCTTATTAGGATGGAAAATCACAAAACCAGCTAGGGGTAAAGCAGAGGGTCTACCTGTGAAATAAAAACCACGAAGTAAATCGTGGTTTTTATTTTAACTTTTGAGAAAGCCTATATAACAACTTTTAA
Organism: Priestia sp. FSL R5-0597; assembly: GCF_038006305.1. NCBI lineage: Bacteria > Bacillati > Bacillota > Bacilli > Caryophanales > Bacillaceae > Priestia > Priestia sp. FSL R5-0597. The sequence continues at coordinate 3,439,082 of NZ_JBBOUZ010000001.1, read as the reverse complement.
AGTATAGAGTGATATTACTGTGTGCAAGAGGGGGAGATCCCATGAATGCATTTGATCAGATAAATAGTAGCGATTATATAGAATCACGCGTGGGTATCGCCTACTAATAAGACTTTATATTATTCGATTATTAGCTAAAGATATATTTTTCTATCTTTCTGAGGTGACGTTATGGATTTACATGATTTAACAAGCCATCTTATTCATCGTACAGATGTAAGAGCAATGAATTATTTCAAGAAAAAGCTCAAACCTTATGGCATGACTCCAGTACGATGGAGCATCATTAGTGTTCTAGACTCTCACAAAGGGATAACCCAAACAGAACTAGCAGAAGCAATTGATAAGAAACAAACAACTATTGTAGAAATGATTTATGCGATGGAGGAAAAAGGACTCATAAAAAGAATGTACAGTGAACGAGATCGTCGCTTACACTATCTATTTCTTACAGAAAGGGGAGAAGAGTTAAAGGAAACTCTTTCACCTTTAGTTAAAGACGTTCACCTCTTCGTCACGCGTCAATTAAGTGATGAAGAAAATACTCAACTAAAGACATTGTTAAACAAAGTATATAACGGTATACAATAAGCCGTGTTACTGAATATTCCTTTCTCTAATCAGGACGTATACGGATTCTTCCATCATCCTTTTTTTTGATCAACAACGATTAAAAATAGTAGAAAGAAAAAAGACAGCCACTTTTTGAATCAACCGGCTGTCTTTTTTATATGCACTAAATAGCAACACATGTTTCTTTAAGTGCTATTTAAGCATCTTCTTGAGCAAAAAGAGTGAGAGCTGTTTGAATAAAGGCATCTGTTGCTTTGGATGTATCTTTACTATCTAGCACTGCTATATTGATATCTCTAAACGTATCTGGTTTTAATTCACGAAAAACGACTTGGTCTGGCAACCACCAAATATTTTGTTTCGTTGTAATGGTAATTCCTAATCCTTCTTGTATCATACTTAATCCTGTCTCTATATAATCCATTTCAAACCGTACTTTAGGAGTCAAGTTATACTCGTTGAATAAAGCATGAATTTGTACCTCATAACCGCATTTTCCAATTAGTATATCTTCACCTTGTAGGTCAGGGATACTTATTGTTTCTTTCTGAGATAAAGGATGGCTTGAGTGCATAAGTACAATCAGTTGATCTTTTATCAAAGGTACGGTGTCAAAATCTTTATCAGGAGGAATAATAATTCCTACATCAATGCATTTGGAACGTAACCACTCTTTTACTTGATCTACACTACCTTCCGAAAGCTTGATTTCTATACCAGGATACTGACTTTCCATTGTACGTATGATTTTAGGAATAAACCTCGTACAAGCAGTTCGGTAAGCGCCAATGTGTACCTTCCCAATTTCTAACCCCTGTTCAGCCACAATTAATTCATCTACTTTTTGTAATTCACTCAGGATTGTTCTAAAAGTAATTAATATGCGCTCTCCTACATCTGTAAAAGATAATCCATTCTTCTTATCTCTCTTGATTAACTTCGTTCCTAGTTGCGATTCAATTGTTGCTACAGCGCGACTTACCGCAGGTTGTGTCATATGTAGCTCTTCACCGGCTTTTGTAAAACTTCCTGTTTCTGATATCCGGACAATAAGTTCAATTTGTGATTTGTTCATATCAATTTTGTTATCTCCTGTATAATTAATATGCATTTCATTTGTATTAGAATCCAATGTATCATGAAAGAGAATTAAACTTCAAGAAATTAACCGAAGATAATTAGGATTAGCGATTGTAATAAATTATTTTCATTTGTGCTTATAGTACTGTTTTGAGGATTTTATTTTTAAAGTGCATTTGGCTTTAGTAAATGAGATCTCAATAGTGTATTTGCTACTGTAATGTTAGCTTGTACTCATATGATGTATCTAATTGATTTAGGAAAGCGGGGTGCTAACAAATGGAGAATAACTCGAAGTTACAGCAGGCGATAAAAATATATAAAGCACTCGGTGAACCAACACGATTAAAAATTGCTCGTTTGCTTGCTAATGAAGCAAATTTATGTTGTTCGGATATTGGGACAAAACTTGAATCAATTGCTGGATCAACTTTATCCCATCACTTAAAACAATTAACTGATTGCGGACTTCTGTTTACTTACAAAGAAGGAACATATATATATTACAGCCTAGACCGTGAGTTAATTGGAAAGTATGCTCCATATGTGATGGAGTAATTTCTCTTATTTCTATACTTAAGGAAATATAGAAATAAGAGGTATGATTTTTCTTGTCTGGATTATGGCTAAAGTGCTTAATAGGTATCCTCATCTAAATTCTGAGTATATCCATTACTGGTACTTTAGATAAAAAGGCTAAAGCAAATCACTTATCGTTATCATAAGCGCGTTAAATTCATGGTGTGTCACCTTTATAAAACATTTTTTAAGAAACTGTAAAGGTCACTTTGTCTACGCGCAAAGATCAGCTCTTTACAGTTAACTTTTCAAACACTCGGTTAATTTACGAACTTAAATCTGTATTTCTAGAAATACCGAAATATAAAAACAAAAGGTGTGATTTATTTTGTCAAATATATGGAAAATTTATTTATTAGCTGCCATTAGTTTTCTTAATGGCACATCAGAATATGTTATTGCCGGAATCTTAGACAGAATTGCTGAGGCCAATAACATTTCAGTTTCATCTGCAGGACAGCTAATTACTGTGTTCTCAATAGCTTTTGGAGCAGGGACACCTTTTCTAATTGCTATGACTGCTCGACTGGAACGAAAAAAACTGCTTGTCTATGCTTTAACCGTTTTCTCTGTCATTAATATTCTTATTGCGATTATAACAGGATATGAAATGCTAATGGCAGCTAGAATCATCTCTGCTCTGAGTGCCGGTGTTATTCAAGTTACGCTTCTAACCCTTGCTGCAGTTTTAGCAGCTCCAGGAAAGCAGGGAGGTGCGATTGCTACAGTTGTTACGGGGCAAAGTACTGCTTTGGTTGTAGGTGTACCTATAGGAAGAGTTGTGGCTTCGCATTATGATTGGAATGTAATATTCATTGGGCTTGGTGTAGTAGGCTTACTTTTCACCGCCTTAGCGTCGTTTACTATACCAAAAACAGTTGCTGAAGAACCTGTACCTTTGCGTGAGCAGTTTAAATTTCTTATGAAACCACGAATCTCAGCATACTTGCTCATCACGTTTCTATGGTTAGGTTCATATTCCATTGTATTTACGTACATTTCACCGTATTTCTTAAATACATTCGGAATGAGCAATCAAGGGGTAACTACAGCTCTCTTTATATTTGGTATTGCTAGCGCTATTGGATCCAAATTAGGAGGTTTTAGTACAGATAAGTGGGGATCATTTCGTACATTAACTGGAGGAATATTACTCCATGCTATTGCACTAATGCTATTTCCGTTTATCGGTCACTTTGCTTTTCTTTTCTATGTATTGCTTATTTTCTGGGCGCTTTCAGCTTGGTCTTCCGGTGCGCCAATACAATTTCAGCTTATAAGCCTTGCTCCTGCTGCAGCAAGCATTGTACTTAGTTTACACAGTGCTTTTGGACAACTTGGAATGGCAGCTGGAGCTGGTATCGGCGGTGTTGCTGTCAAAAATGGCTTGTTGAATTATATTCCTTGGATTGGGGCTTTTGCTCTTGCCGTTTCTGTCGTAGTAATTGTTGTCGACAACGTTTTATCTAAACGAAAACAGACTAAACAAGCTCAGAGCAATCTTTGTATAGAAAAATAAAAGTCTCATATCTAACGTAGCAAAAGGCCACTTGTTTTATACAAGTGGCTTTTTACGTTGGCTATTTTTTTGTTTTGAATCACTATACAAAGCGAACATCGATTAAATCGCTTAACCTCATTTTGTTCCTTCATAAACCATCCATTGAAATGGATACAATTAAAGAAAACTCTGTACACCTTAATGGGAGCCTTACATACAAATAAACAAGTATACCTTAGATAGTATGTATAACAAAAACGAGATGCAAACGATTATGCATCCCGTCATGTGAAGAAGGGAAAATCAGCTTTTAATGCAGCATATGATCTTTAAGGAACACCTCATTTACGTAATTACATTGCCTAATGAAACAGTAACTTGAAAAAGTATATTCTCTTTAACAAACACCTCATTTAAGCATTGAGCTAAAAAAATATACAATGTGAACGAAATCGTTCTTGGTCTGGGACAAACACCTCATTTGTATAGTGATAAATGAATATTATTGTCTACCCATTATATATATTCTTACTACGTTCATGACTACCATCCCCTTATGAATCAAACATACATCGATTTACAATAAGGTTTTCTGAAATAGGCCTGCTGTAGACACCTCATCCTAAATGTAAGAAGCTTTGTAATGATTAGTTGTAATCAATAACTTGTTTTCCTTCTTCCCTAAATAGAATATCCCAATAGCCTCTTTATAATTCAGTAAAGTTAACAGGTGTTTTTTGGATTACATATGCTCTTCATTTATAAGAAAGATTAAATAATGAATTATTAGGAATAGCTATAATAAATGAAGATATACACATATTCAATACGCTCGAATATTCATAAGCCATGCTACATATGCCTATCATAAGTCTTGGTAACGGAAAGATGAATAGCTAGAACTTGTTGAAGGGGATATTTTTCTTGTTTGCTATCAATCCTACTATGTGTTACACTACAGATAACTTATTTTTGTTCGGTATATTGAGAAAAGAAAAAACCCTAAGTAGAAGTTTTTATCTTGAAATAGTATGTTTGGGCAAGATTAGTAATACATTTGTGGAGTATTCCACAGCAGGAGGCAACATTATGACACAAGGTACAGTAAAATGGTTTAATGCAGACAAAGGTTTCGGTTTCATCGAAGTTGAAGGCGGAGAAGATGTATTCGTTCATTTCAGTGCTATTCAAGGTGAAGGTTTCAAATCATTAGAAGAAGGTCAAAAAGTTACTTTTGATATCGAGCAAGGTCAACGCGGAGCACAAGCTGCTAACGTTCACAAAGCATAATTAAAAGTGATAAAAAAAGACTCCTGTGAAGGGGTCTTTTTTTTATGGTGTCATAATTAGCATACTATTGGTTCAATAGAAAACCCAGGCTTTGAAAAAGCCTGGGTTTTAGACAAGACGATTGGTACAAGGTTAACTAGTTATAACATACAACAGAAATAGAAAGCAAATAGGAACCAAGACTTCTTTATGGATAAATAGTGTTTAATCTTTTAGAAAGCATAGGTTTATATTATTTTTTATGCGGATTACGGGGGATTTTATCAATAAGCCGTTTTTTAGCTTCCATCTGACTTTTACACAAAGGACATTTCTGATGACTATCGTAAGAGAAGTCTTTCCTCATCCAGCCTTTACACTCTTCTACTGTACATTCCCAAATTTCTGTTTCCTCTTGAATCGGAGGTTCTTGATTTCTTTTACTATAATGCATATTAATCACTACTCCTCTCCTTAGAAGTATACCTTATAAAGAGAACATACATACTAGACTTGAGTCAATAACTTGGACACAAAAAAACTGTCTCAAATAAGACAGTCTAAAAACGAACCTCTATTAGAAAATAGGTAAATTATCTTCAGTCGATGATTGATAGCCATCACCTAAAATCCAAATTTGCTGATTATCTGGTGCGGAGTTCTTAGTGTATAAGACACTTTTTGGTGAAAGCACAGTGCTAGCTGTACCTGCTTTGATAATGTTAGAACTTGAACCTAAAGTTGGAGAGTATTGATAGTTTACAGTATCTGTATCAATTTCAAAATGTAAGTGTGCTCCTGTAGAATACTTTCCTGTGTTTCCGTAAATACCTAAAGACGTATCTTTTGTGACGCTTTGACCTTTTGCTACTTTTATTGATGCGAGGTGATTATAACGAATTACAATGTCTTTGGTCGCTTTTGTACTATGAATGTATGCTTGAGGATATTTTACTATAATCGTATTACCTAGAACCCCATCATATCCAGTGGCTAAAACTTTCCCTTTACCACTTGCCCAAACTGTACGATTACTTGTTGCTGAGACTAAATCCCAACCGTAATGTTTGAAGCCAAACTTTTGTTGGTATTTAGTATTGAGGTATCCGGCTGTAATTCGTGCATTATTAATTGGTTGAATTAACTTTTGCGAAGCCGCCTCTGCAAACGTTGGTAAAGCTATTCCCATAGAAAAAACAAATAATGTAACTAAACTAAGTATTTTTTTCATATTACCCTCCTTTTTTGTCTATATTATCATATAAATGTAATAAAAAATCCAAATTTACCAAAAAATAATATTTTACATTAAAGATACAATCTATATACAGCTATGTATTCATGTAGTGACCTTGGTTTAACTATGATTAAAGAAAATCAATATTCTGAAAGGAAGCTATATATTTTTTCTAATAGATACAATTATTGTGCTAGAATCAAACAACTCATGTTTTATAAAACATGAGTTGTTGTTTAACTAATTTTTTCTACAATTATATAATGTTTATTAATAGTACCTGTAGAACAATGTCCAACAATTGAAATATTCTTTATTATAGATTCGACGTTATTCATAGAAATAATTTGGAAAACTTTATAGTTTTCATTGAAAAAAGAACATTTGTTCCTATATAATATAGAGAACGAATGTTCTTTTTTGTAGGTTCTTTGAATCTAGTATGAGTAGCTATCAAACAGAGTCATTATATGTACCGACATGAAGACATTCCTTGCTTTGTTTTGTTTCTCTATATTAAATGCAAACGTTGAAGAAGAGGAGAAAATGAGATTGTTGGAGGATATTGTAATCAGCGTAAAAGAAGCCCATGCGCTTGCCAAAACGATTGTTTAAATTTGGCTTTCCCTTCAAGAACACCCAACTATACCATCATCTTAAAGAGAAAAGATAACCAAGATATAAATTATATAAAATTAGTTTTCTAAGGAGAAATAACATTGAACTCTACACTCAATAATTCAGAAGATATAAAAAGGGAAGAAGGACAAAAGCAGCTGCTTGAAAAAAGTCTTCAAGCTCATAGAAATAAAAAATGGATAATCAACTTTACTTGTACTATATCTTTTCTTTTAGCAGTATTATGTTTTTGCTTCCAAGTGCCAGAGGCTATAATTATTACTGTTATCTTACTGTTCATATGTGTAACTTTCCAAACCGCACATAAAATGTTAGATAGAAAAATAGAGCTGCGCTTGAAACGTATAAAGCAGGATCATAGAAAGACCATATTCAAGATAAAATAAATCCTAACTTCCTGCCTATATTTTTCTAAAGTTTAGACAATCTTGCCGCGAACCAATAACGCGTCATTTTTTTGCCTGTTAGTTTAAAGTTAAAGGTTTTTGAATAGATGTAATCCAAGAATGAACGCTTTTTTACTTGTTATTGAACTCACTCGATGCTTTAGTTTAAAAAAGGAGGGTTTTATGAATTACTCTAAACTGCTTCAATATCAAGGCTGTATTTATTTAAACTCTATATTTGAACCTGAGGATAACGCGTTAATAGTGGATATTGAACGTTGCAAAGTTAATGGAAATGCAGCTGAAGAGATAACAGGAGAAAGCACTTCTTCTTCGTATGCCTCTATTGATGTGGATTACGCACTCCCTATAATTCGACTTACATTTGATTGGTACATTGCATACTCTGTTAGAAACGAAAGTTTTACTGTAATAGATGAATATGAAATGTATACAGGAAGCGCTTTTGCAGTTTATTCAAAGTCCAGATATCTAGATTTTATCGAAATTGGTACCATAGCTGACGATATACACCCTGGCCCGTTTAAACACTATGGAATACATGCTTTAAATCATATAATTGATGTGGTTTCAACTGAACCTCCAAGTATTTCAGTAATACAAAGAGATCGCGAACCAAAGTGAAAAAATGAGGTTAATATGTAGCACATTAACTATATTAAGAGGGGAGTAACGCTTAAGGAATCAAGAGGTGTTACGAGACGAGGATAGCTTTGCTATATCATTTGGAATATTTAAGACGCGATTCGAGGAAAGAAATACAAACCACGTATTATTAATTGAAGAGGGCTATAAACATAAGGGGTAAAAACAATGGAATTTTATGAGGCGTTAACCTATGTAAATGAGAATTTTTATAAACCCAATCACTTCGCTATAAAAGCTATTCGAGAAGAAGCTCAAAATTCAGATTATGGCGCTGGTATCTTTCAGTTAAATTCAAAATCTGTACGATTTAGGGTGGCGAAAACTACACCTAATAAGGTAGGACAGTTTGTATCCTTTTGGGAAAAAGATGCGACTCATAAAAACCAGGCCTTTTCGGATGGAAAAGCTACCGATCTATTAGTTATTAATACCTTCACTAGTACAAATAGATTTGGACAGTTCATTTTTCCAAAAGAAATTCTTTTAAAACAAAAAATCCTTGAAACGGCTACCACAAAAGGTAAGATGGCAATTAGAGTGTATCCGATATGGGATAAACCAACTAGCAAACAAGCTATTGAAACACAAAAATGGCAATTAGAATATTTTGTTGAGACGAACGATGCGAACAATTTCCCCCGTCAAAAATTCTTAAAGCTATACTTCGAGAGTCCCAACGATTAAAGTCTTACATACAAATAAACAAGTTTACCTTACGTACTATAAGAGAGGCCAATGCGTAACAAAGACAGGATTCATTCAGTTTGTTGATTCTCTTGGTAATTTATTTACCTTCATGGATCACATGCGGTTAAGTGAACCAATCGATGTCCGCTTTGTATAGTGAGCAAACATACTTAAAATGTTTATAATTTTAATAACTATCAAGTCAATTGAAGAAGGGCATTTCCTACATTTGAAGAATAGTAACACCATTAAATGAATTGACGGCTGACTATATCATTGCGAGAGCCACAGATTAAAAAATTGAATAGGAGTGTTCCTTGATGACAAATAGCAAAATGAATCCTAAGGTCGATGAATTTTTAACTAAAGCTAAAAAGTGGAAAGAAGAATATGAGACGTTGAGAAAGATTGTTCTTGACTGTGAGTTGACCGAAGATTTTAAGTGGATGAATCCTTGTTATACGTTTGAGAAAAAAAACATTGTTTTAATACATGGATTTAAAGAATACTGTGCGCTGCTGTTTCCTAAAGGTTCTCTGCTACAAGATTCTCATGGTATTTTAATCCAACAAACGGAGAATGTACAAGGGGCGCGACAAATTCGGTTTACCAATGTGCAAGAAATAATTGAAAAGGAAGCCATCTTAAAAGCTTATATTTATGAGGCTATTGAGGTGGAAAAAGCCGGATTAAAAGTCAAAGTTAAAAAGCCTGAAGAACTCATTATTCCTGAAGAGCTACAGTATAAATTTGATGAAATACCTGCTTTAGAAACTGCTTTTACTACATTGACTCCAGGACGGCAAAGAGCATATATTCTTCATTTTTCTGCGGCCAAACAATCTAAGACTCGAGCATCAAGAGTTGAAAAATGCATTCCAAACATTCTTAATGGAAAAGGATTAAATGATTAGTACATTTTATTTAAAACATGGCCAATATAAATTGTTAATGTATTTGAGTTAAAAATGAAATAAGGTTAAGTGAACTGACTGGTGTTCCATTTGTATAAAAGTAGAGTAGATTAAAAAATTTTTTATTTGAGGAGAAGATGCTATGGAAGTTTTTGCAGAATATTTAGCGCGTATAGATAGCCCTGCCCACCGTGACCGAATGGAGGAGGTTTTGGCTTGGGTTGCTAATACTTTCCCGAATTTGGAACCACAAATGAAATGGAATACGCCAATGTTTACTGATCATGGAACATTTATCATCGGCTTTGCCTCAGCGAAACATCATTTGAGCGTTTCACCTGAAGAAACAGGCATGGCGCACTTTAATCATGACATTGATCAGGCTGGATACAGCGCTACCAAAGGTCTGTTTCGAATTTTATGGACTGAGCGGGTAAACTATGAATTACTTAAGAAAATAATCGAGTTTAATATGTTAGATAAGAAAGACTGTTCAACTTTTTGGCGTAAATAAAAAGCAGATTATGAACGGAGAAGAAGGAGGGTACAGAACGGTGGACTTTGAAATGGTTATGAAAGAACTTGAAGCGCTTGGCACAGAACGAATTAAAAAGACTTACATAAACAATGGTGCATACGATCCACTTTTTGGAGTAGCAACAGGAAAAATGAAGCCGATTGCAAAGAAAATCAAGAAAAATCAGGCTTTAGCCGAGCAGCTTTATGCGTCTGGAAATTACGATGCTATGTATTTTGCTGGTATCATTGCAGACCCAACAGAGATGACTGCGGAGGATTTTGAGCGTTGGATTGATAAAGCGTATTTCTACATGCTATCCGATTATGTAGTTGCAGTAACTTTGTCAGAAACCGATTTTGCGCAAGTTGTTGCTGATAAATGGGTGGCAAGCGGTGAAGAATTGAAAATGTCGGCAGGTTGGAGTTGCTACTGCTGGCTTTTGGGTAATCGTCCTGACGATGAATTTAGCACAAGCAAGATTGCCGATATGCTTAATCAAGTGAAAAATACGATTCACGATTCTCCAGATCGAACGAAATCGGCTATGAATAATTTTATCTATACAGTCGGTGTTTCATATTTGCCACTTCATGAAAAGGCCCTTGAAACGGCAAAGACAGTAGGTCCAGTCGAAGTTAAGAAGGATAAGAAAAAAAGTAGTATTCTTCTTGCGTCTGAAAACATTCAAAAGGATATAGATAGAGGACGACTTGGTTTCAAACGCAAACATGTAAGGTGTTAGCATAATTTGTAATGGAGCTGCACTACCTGAAACGAGACTCATAAGTATTTAATGATAATTAGCTTACTATACGCATGATGTTTTGTTTCTCCATAAATCATCCATTGAAGAAGTGGCAGGGGATAAAAGCTAAAAAACTCTTGTGAAATGGAGAGAATAAAAATGAAAATCCAAAAGGGAAATCTAAGAATCTGTCATAAAGGACACAAATATTATAAAAGCAGTAACTGTCCGACCTGCCCAACCTGTGAGCAAGAACGAAAACCTGACAATGGATTTCTTTCCGTGCTATCAGCACCAGCAAGACGAGCATTGGAAAACAAGGGGATAACTTCTTTGCAGCAGCTATCAACATTTAGTGAAAAAGAGATATTACAATTTCATGGTATGGGCCAGCTTCTTTACCTAAACTTAGAGAAGCTTTAAAGAACAATGGGTTAGCCTTTAAAAATTAAACATCAAGGATAGTTAAAGCAAGAAATAGATCTGGATAAAGTGTATGAATACGCTGAATTTCCGGATATGGAAGGGTGTTAAGAGATAAATAGGGGGAAAAAGAAGGGCTGGAGATTTAGATAATGAATAACAAACTAGATAAAGCATTAGCGTTACGAAAGAATGGAAATCACAAAGAATCTAACGAATTGCTAAGTGAATTAGTTAAGGAATGTCCAGACAATGCTTTATATAACTATCAATGTGCTTGGAGCTTTGACGTATTAGGAGAAGAAGAAAAGGCAGTGCCCTTTTACGAAAATGCCATAAAGATAGGATTACCTCCTAAAGATATGGAAGGTGCAGTATTAGGATTGGGCAGCACATATAGAGCCTTGGGGGAGTATGAAAAGTCAAAAGAGACATTTTTAAAAGGAATAGAATTATTCCCAGATAATCATGTAATTAAAGTGTTTTATTCTATGACCTTATACAATTTAAAAGAGCATAGCAAAGCGATGGAACTGATACTGAAATGCTTACTAAATACGACAAATGACAATGAAATACTAAGTTATAAAAGAGCCTTACATTTCTATTCAGATAAACTTGATCAGACTTGGAAGTAGCTTGTAAAATTCACTGCATATAAGTTCTTTTCCTGAAACGAGGAGAGGACTTTTTTGTAACAATATTGGCAGGCTTCCTTTGATAAAATGACTTTTAAAATGATAGACTGTGAAGAAATACATTTAAACTATAGGAGGCTTTGTTGAACAAGAAAGCCCTTACATATTATATATGTCTAATATGTAAGGAGCCCTATACGAATTACGTTTGAAATAGGAGATTCCTGCTTTGGATCTTGCGCTTCTTTTTTTGTTGAAGCACTTATGTTTGTACAACCCTATCCTTACTAAACTCTTCTTCAATTAGCTTATCCATGAGAAAATGATAAAAAACGTGATAATTTGTTTTAGTTAGTTTGTCCAGTTCCTGGTGAGTGATGATATTATGTTGGATGAGTAAACCTATAGCAGCTGATATACAATTTACTTTTAAATCTTCTTCCCCTAACATATAAATCACCTTCCCTTATTTACTAAGTAACCCATTCTATATAATAGGCATACTTAAGACACGGACTGATATAAGCTCTTTTCTCAAATTATGGATCTCGTGCTGATAAAAAATGATCATAAAATATTCTCAACACTTTTTGATGCATACTGTTATCTTTATATACTTTGCTTTTTTTTCCTGCAAAAAAAACAAAATGATTTCAAATTTCCCTTATTATGGAATAATTCATTTATTTTTGACAGTTAGGGGAGCTTCTGAACGTTCAGTATGTATTTAAATGCCAACACTAAAAACTTATGAACGCCATCCAAGGAAAGCGAATAATGGAATTTATTTTAATTGGTTCCTATTATTTCTCTTATGTAAATACGAAATAAATGTGGTTTTCCTGTAGGTGAAAAAGGGGATTTTAACCATGTTATAAACCTCCCTGTAGGTAATTATTAAATTATATAGGGAAATTTACATTTCAATAAAATACTGTTATTACAAGTTAGTGAGGTAGAAGTATGGAAGAAAACAATAGTGAAAATTTAAAATCGGAAATTATAAAAAAGCACGAGGTATTATTTGCAAAGAGATTGAAGCTTGAGAGTGAAGCAAGCCGTTTGATGTTAGAAATCAATTTATTGGATGCACGGAATACTCTTGATAAAGTAAGTCAGTTAAACCAACAGATAGATGATATAACCTCTGAAATGGATTATTTGAAACAAGCTCTTGAAGCCATTAATTAATTCTATAAGTATAAGCACGAGCAAATTAGAAAAAAGTGATCAACATGGAAGAGAAAGAAGGTATTTCTATGAAATCTATATTATTAATTGGACAATCAAATATGGCAGGCAGAGGATTTATTGAGGATGTACCGCCGATTTATAATGAGCATATACATATGTTGAGAAACGGTAGATGGCAAACGATGGCAGAACCACTTAATTTTGATCGTCACATATCTGGTGTTGGGCCGGCAGCCTCTTTTGCCCAAGCTTGGACAGAGGATCATCCGGGCGAGTCCATTGGGTTAATACCATGTGCCGAGGGAGGAAGCTCAATTGATGAGTGGACAATTGACGGACTATTAACCAGACACGCGATTTCTGAAGCAAAATTCGCAATGGAAACAAGTGAGTTAGTGGGAATTCTGTGGCATCAAGGAGAAAGCGACAGTTACGGAGAACGTTATAAGACGTATGAAGATAAACTGCTTTCATTATTTAAACACTTGAGAGAAGAATTGAATGCACCAGATATCCCGATTATTATTGGTGAGTTGGGACATTACCTTGGAGACGTCGGATTTGGAAAAAGCGCCGTAGAATATAAACAAATAAACGAGATATTATCTAAAGTTGCTCATACTGAAAAAAATTGTTATTTTGTAACATCAAAAGACTTAACAGCAAATCCAGATGGCATTCATATTGATGCCGTCTCTCAAAGAAAGTTTGGATTAAGATACTATGAGGCTTTTTCAAAACAAAAGCATGTTTTAGATGTTTTGGACGTTGAGCATGAATGGATTGAAAAGGAAGCAAAGCGTGAACTAACTAAAAATGAACGTATATTTGTTGAAAGTATGAAGCTTGCCTTGGGACAAGTAAGTTTTGAGGAGTTTTCTCTTAATATCTCTATTATTAATGAAAGTAAGTAAACCAGAATTAAAAGGTTGAGGCAGGTTACAGGATAAATCCAACAGAAAGCTTGTAGTATTGCTGAAGAAGGAGAAAAGCAATGAAAAAAGCTCTCATTTTTTGTTCAGTCCTTATACTCCTACTCGTAGGAGCAGGAATGTACATGAATCATTCTAAAGAAAAACAAATGGAGCAAAAACAATATGATCAAATGTTCCATAAGGCAGAGGAGGCAGCCGTTACATATTTTAAAGAAAAGAGACATAAAGACCTGGTGGTGAAAAAGGCAGATTTTGCGGACCGTGGTTTTGATTATATAGAGGTAACGGGAAAGGTGAAAGAAGGCGAATCGAAGCAATACGTAGTAAACGTCAGCTACAATGATAACTACCGCGTTACTTCTATTGTAGATATGGATTAAAAACAGATAGAAAATGCTAAAAAAGCACTCACCACAAGTGAGTGCTTTCTCATTAAATAAACAATCCAACCATAATACCTGTTAAAATCGATCCCATTGTCGCTACTAACAGCATCTTCAAGCCGAACTTTGCAACGCGTGAAGCTTGTTCGCCGTTGATTGCTTGGATCGTACCAAGAACGATACCAATTGAGCTGAAGTTTGCAAATGAGATTAAGTAAGCTGATACGATACCAATCGTTTTTTCAGAAAGGTGAGGCATCATTTTTTGGAAGTCAAGCATGGCAACGAATTCGTTTGCTACTACTTTTGTTCCCATTACGCCGCCCGCTCTCATCAGTTCGTCTGCCGGGATACCCATGATAAAGGCAATTGGGTAGAAGATATAACCTAAAATATCTTGAACCGTTAATCCGATTACGCCGTTTAATACGTAGTTCACTAATGCTAAAAGACCAACGTATGTAACAAGCATCGCTGCTACGATTAACGCAACGCGTCCGCCGTCTAGGGCACCGTCACCGATTGCTTCAAACAGCGTGCCTTGTTTAGCAGGCGCTTTGATATCGACTTCGTTTTCATCTTCTACTTTTACTGGTGCAACGATAGAAGAAACGATTAAGCCAGAGAATACGTTTAGCGGAAGGGCAATTAATACGTATTCAGCCGGAATCATCTGCATGTACGCGCCTAGAATCGAACAAGAAACGGATACTAAAGACGTTGTTGTAACGATAAATAAACGGTTTGGTGTTAAACCTCCGATGTGGTTTTTCACCGCAATTAGCGCCGTTGTATCACCAAAAATCATTGCGTTCACGGCTGTGAAGCTTTCAATTTGGGGAAGTCCGGTAATTTTTGAAACAAGTCCTCCGATATATTTGATCCCAAAGGGTAAAATACGAGAGTAGTTTAAAATACTTAATAATGCTGAAACGAATACAATCATAACTAACGTTTGGATAAAGAAAATGCCTTTTCCTGCAAGATCTCCAAACACGAACGAAATTCCGTCGTTACCAAATGATAAGATCTTTGTAAATACACTTGTGATAAAGTCAAGCACCTTGCGACCAATCGATGTATTCATCATAAAAGCAGAGATAGCAAGCTGGATGACAAGCATAACTGCGATGCCTTTATAGTTGATAAGTTTCCTGTCGTTTGACATGAGGAATGCAACTGCTAAGATAATTACAATCCCGATAATTCCCATTAAAATTGACATTTACTTTTCTCCTTACATGTATCCTATATTTATAAAAGAGGGACGTGCATAGAAATGACTATATAAATCGGCCTCTATTTTATACAAAAACGGAACTTCTACGCCAATTTTGTTAAAAATGGGCAAAATTTTTTAGGCCATTATAAAAAATGACGTAATTGTAAAATAATATTTACTATGTGCTAATATGTAAAAAAACATGCGGAACTGACATAATAACTTATATTTCGACAGCCTCTACTATCTTAAATCATTTTGAACAAAAGAAAAAGGGGAAATGAAGATATTTTTAATATAATTGTGAAATATTTTTAAAAATTTATGATACTTCCGGTTCTTGGAATTCTAATATGAGAAGTAAAAAAGAGACAAAATGACCTATAATACGTCGTTTGAGAGAAATGTTTCCTTTTTAATGGTAGAATATTCATGAGGAATGACAAAGTAGTTGTATAAAGGCGTTAGCAATGAATAGTATTCAAACATTTTTTTCAAAGCATCCCAAATGGTCGTATACCGGAAATTTTGTGGTAACACTGGCGTGCGTAGCGATGTTTCCATCTTTGTTTATGCCGACCGTTCCAGGAGTGCTGCTTGGATTTGTCGCAGCTACCGCTATTAATTATGCATTAGGACTTAAGTGGAAGCCGCTGAGAGAGCTAACAAGTAAATAAAATGCTCTATAAATGTGGTAAACTAGTAAAAATGATAAAAGAGGTGTAAACATAATGACAACACCCGAGAGAAAGCTGATTCATTTAGCAACCGGCATGCCCGAACAAATGGCATACGGCTCTGACAAAGAAATGCGGACAGGTATATGCAAAAAGCAAGTAGACGAAACGTTTTTAGCAAAAGAAGGGTTTCAAGGCGACGGCGTAGCTGACTTAAGGTATCACGGCGGACCGGATCGTGCGGTGTGCGTGTATCCGTATGAGCACTACAAAAAATGGAACGAAGAGTTTGATACGGAGCTGCCAATGTCTGCGTTTGGAGAAAATCTTGTCTTAGCGGGCATGGTTGAAAAAGACGTATGTATTGGAGACGTTTATCAAGTGGGAGACGCCGTTATTCAAGTGACGCAAGGGCGAAACCCATGTGACACGATTACAAAGAGAACAGGCGTTAAAGGTCTTTTAAAACGAATGATTGAGACAAGCTATACCGGCTACCTTTGCCGCGTGCTGAAAGAAGGCACAATTACGAAAGACGCGGAAGTGAAATTAATTCAAGCCCATCCAGACCAAGTATCCGTTTGGTTCACGCTTGATTTATATTTCCATCATTCAAAAGATGTAGAAGGGATGAAGCGAGCGTTAGAAGTTTCTGAACTTGCGGAAGACTGGAAAAATAAATTTCAAACGCGGATTGAAAAGGCTCTTTCTGTCGCGCAGCGATAAAAAGTAAATGCCCTCCAATCGTTAGAACGTATCTAACGATTGGAGGGCATTTTTTTCTTAGAAGCGTCCGTATCCTAAGAAATGATCTTGATAGTAAGAAACATCTAGGTCAGCTACTGCTACACCGTGTGAACCAGCATGAATCATTTGGCCGTTTCCGATGTAGATTCCCATGTGAGATGGGCCGCTTGTGTATGTGTTTTGGAAGAATACTAGATCGCCTGGTTGTGGAGACGAAATTTTTGTCGCCATGTTCCAGTAGTTGGCTACGCTTGTACGTGAAATGCTGTGACCGCTATGGTTGAACACGTATGCGATAAAGCCTGAGCAGTCAAATCCGCTTGGTGTGTTTCCTGCCCATTGGTAAGGTGATCCTACTAAACTACGTGCAACATTTACTGTGCTTCCAGAAGCCGTGCTTGTTGTTGGAGCAGGTGCTGGTGTGCTAGTTTCTTTTGCTGCTGATGTAGTTGCAGATGCTGTAGAAGTAGAAGGAGTTGATGTGCTTACACCTTTTACTTGGCTTGCGCTAGGTTTACCTGATGCAATTGTTACGTAGCTTGAGCTTTTTGAAATCCATTTGTTTGGTGCAATTTCAACTAAGCCGTTTGCTTCTTTTAAAATAGCAAACTCTTGACCTTGTGTTGCAGTTCCAACAACTGGAGATGAAAAGCTAGCTCCTTGACGAATATTTAACGCACTCACGTTTACGATGACTTTTTGATTAGTAGTAGTTGCTTGTTGTTGAGGTACGCTTGGCGTTACCTTTTCTTGTACGGGTGCTGGTGCAGCGCCTCCGTCATTTGCACTTGCTGAAGTTGTGCTAAATGTTAGGGCAGCGGGAACAAGTAATGCTGCTAACCCCATATTCATAACTGTACGATTTGCTTTCTTTAGCATGTTCTTTCTCCCTTTCCATAACTTGTTTTATTCACAACTGTGAGTCTATCAATCCTGACAGGAAAAGTAAACATCTAATTCCAAATTACGACATTTTGTAACATAGTTTTAATATTAAAGGGCGATATAAGTAGAATTGTCACCATCTCTGTAATAATTCTGACAATTCATCTAGGTAGAAATGTTTAGGAGATTCATAGATTTATTAGAAAATATGTAAGGAGGATGGAATTTTTCCGTTTTTCCGTTAAAAAAGAGGGTGCAAAATAAAAACCAGCAGCTAAATAGCTGCTGGTTTTTAGGGTTATAGTCCCATTGAAATATATTTCACTTCTAAATAGTCTTCGATGCCGTAATGACTTCCTTCACGGCCAAGACCGCTTTCTTTGAAGCCGCCGAACGGAGCCTGTGCGGCTGATGGAGAGCCGTCGTTTACCCCAACAATTCCGTATTCTAATTCTTCAGAGATATACGTTGCTTCTTTGATGTTTTCTGTGAAAACGTATGCCGCCAAGCCGTAAGGGCTGTTGTTTGCTCGTTCGATCGCTTCATCAATTGTTTTAAATGTAGCGACAGGAGCCAGAGGGCCAAACGTTTCATCAAACATACAGTTCATGTCATCAGTTACATTTGTTAAAATAGTCGGTTCCATAAAAAATCCGTTTTCCGTTGTCACAGCTTGTCCGCCGAGAACAATTTCAGCGCCTTTTGCTTTGGCATCTTCAATTTGTTTTTGCACTTTTTCAACAGCTTTTTCATTGATAAGAGGGCCTACGTCCGTGTCTTTTTCCAAGCCGTTTCCTACTTTTAGCTCAGCTGTTTTTTCTTTGAATTTTTCAACAAAAGCTGCTTCAATCGATTCGTGCACGTAAATACGGTTTGTACAAATACACGTCTGGCCGGCATTAATAAATTTAGATGCGACTGCGCCTTCAACGGTTGCGTCAAGATCAGCGTGTTTTGTGACGATGAACGGGGCATGTCCGCCAAGTTCAAGCGATAATTTTTTGACCGTATCCGCTGCGCCGCGCATTAAATGTTTTCCGACAGCCGTTGAACCTGTGAATGTTAGCTTGCGGATGCGTCCGTCTTTTTGCCACGTATCACCGATTGCCGCTGCGTCTCCTGTTACAACATTTAGTACACCTTTTGGTACGCCGGCTTCTTCTGCCAGTTCAGTCAAGCGAAAAGCGGTAAACGGCGTTTCTTCAGATGGTTTTAACACGATTGTACAGCCTGCAGCAAGAGCCGGAGCTACTTTACGTGTAATCATGGCTGCCGGGAAGTTCCACGGTGTAATCGCTGCAACGACGCCAACCGGCTGTTTTTTTACAGTGATGCGCTTGTTTTCGTAAGGTGCTGGAATCGTTTCTCCGTAGATGCGTTTTCCTTCTTCAGCAAACCAAGCGATATAGTCATTTCCGTATTGAATTTCGCCTTTTGCTTCTTCAACCGGCTTTCCTTGTTCCGTTGTCATAATTTCAGCTAATTCATCTTGATGCTGTTCAATGAGCTGATGCCACTTCATTAAAATGGTACTGCGTTCTTGCGCCGTTTTTTTCGACCACGTTTTAAAAGCTGTCGCCGCGGCATCAGCAGCCGCTGCGGCTTCTTTTTCTCCGCCTTTTGGAATATGGCCAATCACTTCTTTTGTTGCGGGATTTACTACGTCAATTGTGTCTTCAGTCGTTTTCCATTCTCCGTTAATATACAATTTATTTGGGTACATGATGTGTCCTCCTTAGATGTTTTAATTAGTTAAGATGGAATAAAAGAAATAAACTTTTTAGCCGCGGGGGACAAATAGCTGTTTTCTTTCCATGCGATGCCAATTGTCCTCATGCAGTAGGGCTGAATGACTTTAATCAGTTTGAACGTCGTTTTGTCGAGCGAATGGAGGTCCGGCGTCAGCGTAATGCCAAAACCTGTAGAGACGCACGCTAAAATAGAAGAAAGCTCTTCACCTTCAAAAATGACGCGCGGAGTAAAACCGGCTTGTTCGCAAAACGTATCCATCAGCGTACGAAGCCCATAGCCTGCTTTATAAGTGACAAAGTGCTCATCTTTTAACGACTTTAAATCAAGCTGATCATACTTAGCTAAAGCGTGATTCCGTGAAACCACGATAAAAAGTTCTTCTTTATAAACGGGTTCAACGTTTATCAGTTTGTCCTCGATCGGAATTAACGATACAAAGCCAATATCTGCTTCGCCGGACTGCAGCATACGGATAATGCCGTTTGAGCCCGTTTGAGTTAAGCGGTAATCAATGTGAGGGTATTCAGTCTGAAAAGAGTGAATAAGCCCCACCACAAAATCCGATTGAACAAATGCAATCGATAAATGTCCGTATTCAGGATCTGTAAAGTCCTGTAATTCTTGTTTTCCTATTTCAATTTCTTTTAACGCATTTTCCACACGATGAAGAAAAATTTCTCCGTATTTCGTGAGCTTGATATTTCGTCCGATACGTTCAAACAAAGGAACTTCGAGCTCTGCTTCGAGTTTGGCAATCGACCTGCTAAGAGCCGGCTGCGAAATTGCTGCTTGCTCGGCTGCTTTAGAATAGTGCTGAATGCGCGCTAGCGTCTGAAAATACTTTAGCTGGTGCCACTCCATAAAACGACTCCTTTAAGCTTTTCTTTGTCATCTGCCTATTTAGCTTATCTACTTTTTTATATTAAATCTATTACCACTTAGTTATTAAAACTATGCATGAAGGTTATAGATAAAAAACGATATCGTCATTGGGAATCCACGTTATCTTTTTCTGGATTAGCTTATAAATAAGAAAGATAAGCTTTCATAAAAGAAAAGAACAAAATCATTATTTATAACTACTATGCATCGATTACATAAAAAACATGCAATTGAAGCGAGTAAAAAAGAGGCGTAGTATACAAGGAGGAATGAACGCGTGAGTCATTTACATTCATATATGTAGGAGTGGTTGTTGTATGAAACAGTCATCATCTTTTATTAACGGGATTCTTTTAGCTGCTCTTGTACTGATTTGGGGATTAACGTGGCCGGTATCGAAGCTGGCGCTTGGGTATTCATCGCCCATTTTGTTATCTGGCGTGAGGTCATTACTTGCAGGAATCGTATTATTAGCAGTTGCACTGCCACGATATAAACGGCTTCACTGGAAGCAGAACTGGCATAAATACATGGTATCAGGTTTATTTAATGCCATCTTATTCTACGGACTGCAAACGCTCGGACTTATGTTTATGCCAGCGGGTGTCTTCAGCGTGATTGTCTACTTGCAGCCCGTGCTTATTGGCATCATTGCATGGCTATGGATTGGAGAAAGCATGAACGCTGTGAAAGTAGGGGGCTTGCTTCTTGGGTTTGTGGGCGTAGCCACTATCAGCATGGGGGAATTATCTGCTAATGCTTCAGCCGTTGGAATTATTCTTGCTGTCCTTACAGCGCTGAGCTGGGCGATTGGAACGGTCTATATCAAACGTATTAGCGACAGCGTAGACGGCATTTGGCTTATTACCATTCAAAGTCTTGTCGGCGGAGTGGTTATGACAGCGACAGGCAGTGGAGTAGAAGGGTGGTCTCATATGGTGTGGAATTCATCATCTGTGCTGCTGCTTTTATTTTTAGCACTGTT
Organism: Priestia sp. FSL R5-0597; assembly: GCF_038006305.1. NCBI lineage: Bacteria > Bacillati > Bacillota > Bacilli > Caryophanales > Bacillaceae > Priestia > Priestia sp. FSL R5-0597. The sequence continues at coordinate 3,417,560 of NZ_JBBOUZ010000001.1, read as the reverse complement.
TTCCGTTGCCGTTGCGTGGCTTATTTATTTTCATTTAATCAGCCACGGAGATGCCAGCAAAGTGGCGTCGTTTAATTTTCTTGTTCCGATTATTTCAATTGTCATTGGAACACTCTTTTTAGACGAACCGTTTACATCGTCACTTCTTGTAGGGTTAGCGCTTATTATTATCAGTATTTATTTAGTGAATAAAAAAGCGAAGAATAAAAAGGCAAGACCTTCTGCTGGAGGAGACCAGGCAGCTTGAAATCACCCATAAAAAACCGTATTCGCAACTCGAATACGGTTTTTCTTCTATTCAGCAACTTCTGTTTCATTTGCTTTTAGCTTTTCATAGAATACGCCAAGCGAAGTCGTTACATACGGAACAAGCCATAATAACCCGATGCCAAGCGTAATCAAGCTTAAAATTCCCCAGCCGATAAAGCTTAAAACGAGTAAAAAGTAGGTCCACTTGTAGCCGTTCATTAACCGTCTGCTTTCAGTAATAGACTGGTTCACCGAATAATCTGGGTTATCGCGGAATACGTAGTAAGCCTGTGAATAGGCAAGGCTTTTGATGATGCCGGGAATGATTAGTAAAATACTCCACAGCACGGTATAAATAATCGTTAGCAAGTAAAGTCCGAGGGTTCTAAAGTATAATCCCGCAGATGAAAACGAATCAAACACGTTTCCTACACGTACACTTTCTCCTCGCACCAGACGCAATAGTACCCAGTAGTAAGAAAAAAAGAGCGGTACGAGCAGCAGAGATACAATATTAGCTAAGGTAGACTGTGAGTATTCGGTTTCAGACCCGCTTGGAAATCCGTTAACAAGAAAGTCAATAAGTCCTGGAATACCGGCAGCAATTAGGTACGTAACGAACGTAAGCAGTACGGCGAATCCCCAGCGGTTTTTCAGCGCTGTGAGTGCACCTTGCTTCACTTCTTTTATTCTCATAACTTGATGTCCCCCTCTAGGTGAGTTTATACAGAGAATTTAACCTGTACATTAGTCAATATATTAGCGATTTTTAAATATATGAATGCTTGCACTAATAAGTTGGATAAAGTTTTTTAGAGACTTGAAATTTATGGAAAGTCCTTTAAAATGGAAGTATAAGGATATTTTAAGTCGGAAGGAGGGACGGAAATGACGCTTGTGTATTTGCTGATTCTGGCAGTCGTTTATATCTTTCTGGATCTTGCCATGCGAAAGAAGCTGAATACAAAGATGAAAAAAAGCTATTGGAGAAGCTTTAAAGGAAGGCGTCCGCTGTTTATCACACTTGAAATGGTGATGCTTGCTGCGTTTGTAGTGCTGATCTTTGTTATACCTCCAGCCTATACCTCCGTTTTTATGTTTCTTTTCTTTTTTTTCCTGTACGTAATTCGAGGATTTGAAGAATGGAAGTTTGAAAGAAAACAAAAAGAGCACTATCACTCGTGGTTTGGTGCAACTTTTTTCTTGTTTGGGACGTTTATACTACTGATGACAGATATGTAAAACAAAATTGTGAAACGACGAAACGAACCGCGGTTGATTTCCGTGCAAGACTTCGCTTTCCGCGGGCGGCCGGTGAGCCTCCTCGTCGCGTACGCTCCTGCGGGGTCTCACTTGTTCCGTTTTTCCCGCAGGAGTCTTCGTCTTGCCCTCCAATCAACCATTAGAAGCACCTACATATATGAAACAAACCTACATGCACCATATCCATAAAAAAATCCGAACGAATTGGATTCTGCATCAAGAATCAAGTTCGTTCGAATTTTTCTTCAATTAAATAAACTACTTATATACAAGCCTCTTTTTTTACGTAAAGCATTGAACAACTGTGCCTTTATTCTTCTCTACGTTAACACGAGCATACGCGCCGTTAATAAGCGTGAGCTGAGGAGGAAGGTGGCCGCAGTCGATGTCATAGATAACTGGAATATGTAAGTCAGAGGCGAGGTCATGATACACGTCTTCAGCAGTGTAGGAATCAACGGGTTCATTAGCTATGCTTCTGCCAAATAAAATACCCGAGCAGTTATCAAACCAGCCCGCTAGCTTAAGCTGAAGAAGCGAACGGCGAAGGTCTACAGTCGTCAGTTCACAGTTGTCAAAATACCAAATCACCGGTTCAGCAGGAATATGTTTTTCTCGAAAAGCTTTTACATCTCCAAAAGGAGTTCCCGCTAAGTGTCTGATCACGTCGATACATCCTCCAAGCAAGCGCCCTTCGAGGTGAACGTCACGTGACTCTGTATGTTTCCAAGCCGTTTGTTCCGTTAAATGAAACACGCATGGTGACGGGTTATCGTGCTGCCATTCTGTTTGATAGGAATCAGAAGAAACTTGAACCACGCTTTCGCCTTCTTTGGTCGTTAATACTTGCTGCCACATCGCAGTCGTTGGATCCCAGTACTCTCCGCGTAAATCCACAAAGTTCGTTCCATGAGCCGTTGCGATTCCCGTATTAAGTGTAATAGCCAGCAGAAGAACGCTGGTGTCAGAGTAACCAAGCACCCATTTTGTTTTCCATTTTGTAAAGTCAAGATGTTCAAGAATTTCAATGAGCAGCTCGCCTCCCCAAGGCGGGATAAGGATATCAATGTTTTCATCAGTAATCATGGCTTGAAGCTCATTTGCACGTTTTTTAGGAGAAGCAGATTTTGCTTTGTGCTGCGTCCACAAGGTTTCTCCGGGTATAACAGAAAAACCTTTTTCCTCCATTCGTTCACACGATAAAGAAAACATGGAGTGAAGAGGCTTCGGTACACCAGAAGACGGTGCGGTTACGCCAATAGTTGGGTTAGGTGTAAGGAAAGGATAAGTAATCATAGCAGCCTCCTTCAAAGGTTTTAGCTTATTTTACCAGCGAGAGAAATACGGAACAAGCTTATTTTTTATTTAATTTAAGAAGATTGATAGGTTTTGTAAAAAGAATGCGTATTAATAGATGTAAAAGCAAGGAGAAAGGAGCAATGTCATGGAAGATGACTGGATTGTTGCGAGTATAATGCGTAAAAAAGAAAAAGGGCTGGAGCTGTTAATTGATCAGTACGGAGGATTAATTACGGCTATCGTCCGCAAGCATTTAGGCACGTTAAAAAGCTATGAAGAAGAATGTATAAACGACGTATTATTAGCGGTATGGCACCATATTCACCGCTTTGATTCGGAGAAAAATACGTTTAAAAACTGGGTTGCGGCTGTTGCTAAGTACAAAGCCATTGACTATCAGCGCAAATACATAAAAACACAGCATGAATCGCTTAGCGAAGCGGAGTTTGGTGAAACATCAGGAGTTCATAACGTTCAAAGGGACGACGTGGAAGAACTTTTAGGTCACTTAAGTGAAGGAGACCGCGAGCTGTTTAAAGCGTATTACTTACAAGAAATCGAGCTGAAGCAAATTGCGAAAAAACAAGAGACCACCATCAGCAATTTATACAACCGGCTGTCGCGCGGACGAAAAAAATTAAAAGCCATTTTTAAATAAGAAATAAGGAGGGACAAAGATGAAAAATGAGTACGACTTTTTAAATGGATCTTCTATAGACGTTGATGAATATGAAGAAATCGAGCTAACGGCAAGCGAGAAAAAACGAATGAAAAAACGTTTAAAACGTGAAATAAAGCCGGCGCGGAAAAAAGCGCGTCCGCTGATTGCCGCTGCGGTGCTGCTGCTTGCTGTGACGCCTGTAATGATGCAAAACGAAACGGTATGGGCATCGGCTGTGCGAATCAGTCAGCAGCTCGGTCAGCAAATTGAGCTGCTTATGAACAAGCCTGAAGGCAGTTTGAGCAGCTATAAAAAAGCGGTAAATGAAACGGCAACGGACCAAGGCATTCAAGTAAAAGTAAATGAAATGATGCTTGATGACGGACAGGTACTGCTTGGGTTAACCATTAGCGCAGATGAATTTAGAAGAACGGCACTAGGTCTTAACCGAAACACCCCAATTCGACCGGGAGAGCTGCGCGTGAAAATTGGCAATATGTCGTTTTTTGATTCTGCTTCAAGTATTAGAGAGGAACCAATCAAAAACAAAGACGGAAGCTGGGACTATCTGTACGCTTTAAAATTAACGCAAGCGGACACGAACGGAGACGGGAAAATCGATGTGGAAGGCTACAGCGTGCTAGATCATATTGATCCAAACAAAAACTATCAAATCAGCGCGCAGTTCACAAGCCTCGAATTTGAAAAGAATCCTGGTCAGACGAAAAGTGGGAACTACCGGGATTCGTACGGAGAAATTAAAGGGAATTGGACTGTACACACCAGCGTAAACGGCTCAAAAATTATTGCTGATACTAAAGTGTATCCGTTAAACAAGGAAATTCCGATTAGCGAAAAGGGAATAGAAGGCGTATTGTCTATTAAAGAAGTTCGCGTATCGCCTGTTTCGATTAAAATGCACTATACGTTTACATCATCAAAAGGAAGCATCCGAGGCGGAACGGATGTCGGTGTAGACATAAAAGATCAAAACGGAAGAAATCTTTCTGAAAGCGGCAGTGGAGGAGGAACAGACACAGTGATAGAGATGGACGGAGAGTACCGAAATGATAAGGACGTCACTATGCTTCGATTTATTCCGTATGTAAGTGATCACGAAAAAGACTGGTCAAAAGACTTAACTTCAGACGCCTTTAATTTGAAGGTAAATGACAACTAACCAAAATAAAAACCAGAGGCCTGCTTAGCGGGCATCTGGTTTTTTATTAAATATCCATTTTATTTAACAAGCGAAGAAACGTTTGTAATTCTTCATCCGTAAAATGGCTAAGCTTTTCACCGTATTCTTTAGTGAGCACTTTTTCCATTTCTTCTGCAAACGCTTTTCCTTTATCCGTAATCGATAAGTAGACAACGCGGCGGTCTTTTTGACTGCGTACGCGCGTGACAAATTCTCTTTCCATGAGACGGTCGCTGACGCACGTCATGCTGCTGTTTGAGATGTGCATATGCTCGGCAATCTCAGAAACGATATGATTGCCTTCTTTATACAGCAGGCGAAGCGCTAAAAATTCATTTAAAGGAATATATGATTTTAAAGTGGGGATAACCGACAGCTGCATTTTTTTCGTTTGGTTTCGCATCGTGGAAACCACATTTTGGATAAGTTGATCTCGTGTATTCATAGAGGTTGCATGCTCCTTTTTCCGTTCAAACAATTCTTTTTCTTTTCTATTGTACCATATTGTACATAAAGAGAAGCGGCAGGTTTTTTAGAGGGAAAAAGAGAAGTAGTAGGTATCTGTTGCGATAGAAAGGGGCTTGAGTGATGGGAAAGGTAATTGAATTTAAAACGACGCTGCTTCCTTTTGATGGAGCAAAAAAGCTTGTGAACGCAAATAATTCGGAAAGTGACTTACTATACAAAGAATATTATGACCTTGGAGACGGCAAGCAGCTGTGCACACTTGTGTTTGAACGCTATTTTTTCCGCACCGGCGGCAGAGGATCACTAACCATTATTCTAGAAAATGTGTCGGGTCCAAACAAAGTTAAGTGTATTCCTTCAGGAAGCGCAGAAGGAGTATTAAATATTGACTGGGGAGCAAGCAAAGATTTTGTACGATGGGTCGAAAACGCACTGTCTGCTTATACGCTAGAAGAACCGCAGAGATAAAGGTAAAGCTGGAGAAGGCAATACGCTTCTTCAGCTTTTTTGTGAAGGAAATGACGATTAGAGAAATGAAAAGATGCAAAAGCTACTGTAGAAATAAGAACTTTATGTGGACAATAATCATTTTTTCTCTTTTTACCGGATAAATGAGTATAATATGAAATTGCAGGAAGACTTCACATTTACATAACAAAGGAGAACAACATAATGAAAAAACTCACCATCGTATTATTTGTTTTAATGATAGCTATAGTAGGCTGTTCAAAAGGAAATGATTCACGTTCAAAAGAAGTAAAAGGAACGATTGAAGTACCGGAATCCATTCAAGCAAATGAACAAGTCAAGCTTAAAGTCCTTGTGACACAAGGAGATAAAAAAGTAGAAAACGCGGACGACGTACAGTTCCAAGTTGAAAAAGAAGGCTACATCAATCAAGAAATGACAAAAGCACCGCACGAAGGAAAAGGCGTCTACAGCACGGACTATACGTTTAAAGAAGACGGCGAATATATGATTACCGCTCATGTTACGGTAGATGGTGACATGAAAATGTTTACGAAAAAAGTAGAGGTAGGCAAGTCTAAAGAGTAGTACCTTATATAGCCATTTAAAAAGAGAATGCCTTGTGCATTCTCTTTTTTTTCATAAGGTCGCTTCTTCAATGTCTTTTACCGCCAGCACAAAATGGTTTAATTTTTTAATCATTTCGTTTCTTCCTAGACAGTAAACCAAACGTTAGGAAACTTATGTTAAAATTAGGATAATAACAGTAATCTTATTCAACTAACGGGACAGTCAAGTTGAACAAACCCTTTTTTCTAAAAAAGAATATTCTCTTTCCTTAGGGAATTAACAATTGGGGATGAAAAGAATGAACCATTTTCTGAATCAAATTGCCAAGGACTTAACTAATACGAACTTAGAAAGGTATTGGCCAAATTTTGAACTTGTTGCCTATGCATTGTACGACCAAAACAGTGTATTCCTGTTCAATCATCCTAGGTATAATGACATTCCTCCTAAATCATATGAAATTTTAAAACGGGACGAGCAGTTTGTGGGAAATACGCTTATTCTATTTGATGGCTATCCTACGGCTATTGCTGATATGGAACTGTACGATGACTATGAAGGACTTTTTTCGATATTGGTTCACGAATTATTCCACGGAAATCAATATGTAAAAGGGGAAAAACGCTTTCCTGATGAAACGATGGGAATAACCTATCCCTTAACAAAAGAGAATGTAGAAATTCGAAATCGGGAAAGAAAAAGTCTTTATAATGCATTGATAGAAACTAGTATCAGTAACAAGAAGCAGTATTTGAACGAATTTATCAGCCTAAGGGAAAAAAGGACAGAAGGAATAAAAGAGCATTTAACATATGAAAACTTAATTGAATCTGTTGAAGGACCAGCCTGGTACGTTGAACTAAAGGCTTTTTCAGAAAAATCTTCGCTTCCTAATGATTTGGTTTTAAAAAAATATGGAAAAAATCTAATAGACGTGGTTGAATCCACTTCTAATATAAGGCGCAGCTGTTATAGTTCAGGCTTATTTATGTGTTTGTTGCTGGATGAATTGTTACCTGATTGGAAAGAAAGTTTTTTTGAGGCTAAAACAACACTATTTGAGTTAATTAAAATTCTTGATATTCCCCCTCGAAAACAGGCAATTGAAGAGGTTCAAATAAGCCCGGAAACAGAAGCAGCAGTAAATTTTGCGGTTGAATCAAGGAAGAAAGAACTTGATGAATTCGAAGCACAGATAGGAACCCATCTTTTCATTGAAGGAGAAATCATTGCTTTATCCTTTGATCCGATGAATATTGTTCCTTTGGAAGGCAGGTTATTACATAAAAATTATATAAAAGTAAGGATAATTAACCAAGAATACCTTATTCAACAACCATCCCTTTCCTATTGTGCGGTTGGATTGAAAAATATAAATAAATTACTTATCGTATTACAGGATAAACCATTGGAAACGGGTGATTCACTTTTTATCACTGGTATTGGAGAAATAAAGGGTCAGTATGAAATACAAAAAGATACGATCAATTTGGTTGTTAATTAGATTGTAAGGACGCAGTTTATAAGAAGCGGGGTCCCTTATATAATAAAGAAAACTCGCAAATTTCTACTGCGAGTTTTCTTTTGAGCCTCTATAACATAGCAATAATATTTATGAAAACAGCGTTTTTTAAGAAGGTCGCCTTAATCTACGTAGTTCGACAGCTCAATCAAATTGTAATCAGGATCTCTAATATAAACAGAAACAATAGGCCCTACAGCACCTGTACGTCTGACCGGCCCTTCTTCAATTTCTACATTATGTTTTTGTGAATGATGGATTATGCTTTCGATCTTTTCTTCTGTAATAAAACATAAATCAGCGGAACCCGGAAGAGGGTGATTTGCTTTAGGCTCAAATTCATGCCCTGCTTGATGTAAGTTTATTTTTTGTTCACCAAAACGAAGCGCTACTCTTCCTTCTCCGAACGTTTCTTTTTGCATGCCTAAGATAACCGTATAAAAGTGAATGGTTTTTTCAATGTCTTTTACTGTTAACACAAAATGGTCTAATTTTTTAATCATTTCGTTTCCTCCTAACAATGTACACTTTCTTCCTCTGAGGGTAGGGTAAGTACTGGGGGAGATCTGAGAGGGTTTTCTATAAATAAGTATATCATTTGTAAAGTGGAGCATAGCCAGAGACAGCTTTATATTCATTTTTAGTTCAAAAGAGCGTTTTATAAATAGCCTGTTTTAAAATATTATGGTTTTACACAATTAAAGGTTTGTGGAATTTTATGTTAATATTGGATGAAGAGTAGCATTTATTTTAATAACTTATTCGGGAAGATTTGTTGATTAGATGTGTTGAAAATTTAAATACATATATGAATGGAGATGCTCGTATGTCTATGGGGATACTTTCTTTAATCACTTTTGTTATCTGGTTTGTAGTCATTCAAGAGTTTTTAAAACCTGAAAAGAATCAGAGTAACCGAAAAATAATGATGTTAACATCCGCAGGCTCCTTGCTGACGTTAGCTCTGACCATTTCACTTTTTCAAACGCTATAAAAATACCTTAAAAAGCGGTTTTTCGTCTGCTACAAGAAGCGTAATACATGCGACCCTGAGTTCTTTCGTGGTTGTATTGTATGATTTGGTTTTCGGAAAATGATGGGGAAGGGGAGAGTAGAGATTGTGAAGAGGAACTACACATTACTGTTTTATTTTCTGTTTGTATTGTCAATGATAGGCGGTCTAGCGTTAAGAGATACGTTTTCCTATTCAATGATGGTTGGAGGCGGAATAGGGCTCACCTTTCTTTTTTACTCCGCTTATTCTGCAGAAAAAAAGAAAAAGAAGCATGTGAACTGATGGTTCGCATGCTTCTTTTTTTATGTTTTTTTGTACGACTATCTTATTTATAAATGGTGGACGGAATTTTAAACGTATGAATGCCGTTAGAATACGGGCCGTACTCATACTCACCAAATATAATGGCAATGCCGCTACTTGTATAGTAAAACTGATCGTCTTTTACATTTACAGACTTAAATTCATTAACCCAGAACTGAGCACCTTTTTTATTACGCGCAATCATTTCATTCCGGATATAGTTATTAACTTTATTCAACTTCGTATTATTGTTAATAATATCTTTTAAGCTAATTTGTCGAGCTTTTAACAAATCGTAATTGTAAGTATCAATCCAAGCGTTGCCGTGAACGCCGCCAGCGTACGCATCATTCGTAACAGCAACACTTAAAATATTATCTTGGTTGTAAGGTACAGAGTATGTCATATTACGAGAATAAGGACCTGGCGCCCAGCCGTTTTTGCGGTCTTCCTTCTCTTGTTCTTTTAGCTCGTTATGTTCTTTTTGTGCTTCTTTCGCAATATTTAAGAACTTTCGATTATAGCTAGCCTCAAATGGTTTATTGATAAGAGCAGATACCTGAGGGTAACTAATGTTGCTTGCTAAAGATTTCTTCGTAACTGTTACCCCTAACGCTTGAATTTTGTCACGAGGGGCTTTTTCATACTTAATACTTGATGACTTTTGAGCATAGGTACCCTTTGATACCCCATACAGAGCACCAAATTTGCTAGATTCAGAATACACGCGGAATACTTGCCCTTTTGTCACTTTTCTAGCCGCTGCTAACTTGTTGTTTTTAATGTTGTAAAGATTCGTGTTCTTTAAAACGGTAACGCGTCCTATTTGCCCTTTAACCAGTTCCTGATTCCCCCACACGACTTTTGCTTCTGCAACTGTTTGCGGAGCAAGCGGTGAAAATAACAAAGCAAAACCTAAAACAACTGCGCTAACCCTTTTGAACCTTTTCATAAAAGCCCCCTAAAGTGATTTTTGTAGGTTTTAAAACTAATACATACTTTATTTTCCAAAAAAGCTCATTCACTAGTATAGCACAACTTTACATTTTTTTACTTTTGTTAATTCCTTTTTACGTAATTATTTTTCGACTTACTTTTATTAGAAAAAATAGACCAGCACTTACCACTTTATGCCTTCAGTAAAAAGAAGAAAAAAGTCAGTTATTTACCCTGGACTAAAAAAGTTTCCTGTGGTAAACTTTCGGTATTATTATAAGTGAAAACTAAAATTTTTAAATAATTGATGCAGACAGGTTCACTTTTCTGCTTAAGCAGAATAGCCTATTACAAATCAACGAGTATATTTTTTTACCTTAAAAGTTGGTCTAATGAAAAAAATATAACCTTGTATAAAAAACAAGAAGGGGTGAAAAATAGATGGCTAGTGTAAAAAATTCTCCGCTGTCTACATTTACGACAGGTGAAACGGTGCAGCTAGAGCGAATTGAAATCGAAGGTGCCTTAAAGCGCCGCTTGTTAGATTTAGGGTTTATTCCAGGAGCCATCATCAAAGTGCTTCAAAAAAGCCCGTTAGGAGATCCTGTTGCTTATCAAGTCAGCCATACAACAATCGGTCTGAGGAAAGAAGAAAGCTCAAAAATTTTTGTAAAAAAAGTAGGTGACGACGGTGAGTGAGTATCGCATTGCATTAGCAGGAAATCCGAACACGGGGAAAAGTACGTTATTTAACGGATTAACCGGTCTTAAGCAGCACACGGGAAACTGGACGGGGAAAACTGTAGCCAAAGCAGAAGGGACGTTTGAACATCACCAGCAGCTCTACACAATCGTCGATCTGCCTGGAACGTATTCACTTTATTCAAATTCGGCAGACGAAGAAGTAGCGCGCGATTATATTTTATTTGAAAGACCTGACGTGACGGTTGTTGTGGTCGATGCAACGGCGATGGAACGAAATCTTAATCTAGCTCTGCAGGTAATGGAAATGACGGAAAACGTCGTGATTTGCGTGAACTTAATGGATGAAGCAAAGAAAAAAGGAATTGTGATTAACGAAAAAAAGCTCGCTGAATCGTTAGGGGTACCGGTTGTGCCTATATCAGCTCGCAATAAAAAAGGCATTACGAATTTGCTGGATGCGATTGAAGGAGTCGTGCGCGGGGAAGTAAAGCTTACTCCTTACCAGGTGCAGTATACAAAAGAAATTGAAGCGTCACTAAAGGAGCTAGAACCTCAAGTTGCTTCTATTGTAGGAAAACAATTTCCTCTCCGTTGGATTGCTTTACGGGTTCTTGATGGAGACACGTCGTTTTTAGAAACGATTCAGCAGCATCAGCAGCAAGATATCAGCCACACAGAAAGGAGGAACAGCGCATATGGGAAATCCGTTAACTCCTGAAAACTCATTAGCGATGGAACAGCTAACGCGCTATGCGCAGCAGGCAAAAGAAAAAGATCATCGTTCAAATATGGTCGCAAGCATTTATCAGTCGTCACAGCAAATATGTAAAAAAGCCGTTGTATACCAAGACCGCTCAAAGCTTCAGCGTACGGAGAAATTGGATAAAGTCTTCACTTCGCCAATTTGGGGCTTTCCGATTATGCTTGGTATTTTATCAGTCATCTTTTATATCACCATAGCAGGGGCAAACGTTCCTTCTGGATTAATTGCAGAAGGGTTCGGCTGGGCGGAAGGATATTTAACAGCTTTCTTTCAAGCGATGCATGCACCAGAATGGCTGCACGGAATTCTTGTACTAGGACTGTTTCGCGGCACGGGATGGGTCATTAGCGTCATGCTGCCTCCGATGGCTATCTTTTTTCCGGTGTTTGCCCTTTTAGAAAACTACGGCTACTTGCCTCGCGTCGCGTTTAATATGGATCGTTTGTTCAAACGAGCAGGCGCACACGGTAAGCAGTCGCTGACGATGGCGATGGGATTTGGATGTAACGCCGCAGCGATTATGTCAACGCGTATTATTGAATCGCCGCGTGAACGCATGATGGCGATTTTAACAAATAACTTTGTTCCGTGTAACGGCAGATGGCCTACGCTGATTTTGTTAGCTTCTTTATTTATGGCAACAGGCTTTACAGGGAGTGCTAAAACTTTTGTAACGGCGCTTGTTGTAGTCGGAACGGTGTTATTTGGAATTGTTGTGACGCTGTTCGTATCATGGGCACTGTCTAAAACGGCGCTGCGCGGAGTTCCAACACACTATACGCTGGAGCTTCCGCCTTACCGCAAGCCAAAATTTGTAGATACAATTGTGCGTGCGACGCTGGATAAATCGCTGTTTGTGTTAAAACGCGCGATTATTGTTGCAGCACCCGCAGCGGTATTAACGTGGGTATTGGCTAATATCTATATTGGCGATACGAGTATTTTAATGCACTTCGTTCAGTTTCTTGATCCGTTTGCCAAGACGCTAGGACTAGACGGGTATATATTAGCTGCTTTTATTATTGGCTTGCCGGCTAATGAAATTGTTGTACCAGTTTTACTGATGGCGTATTTATCAACGGGTTCATTAATTGAAATCGAAGATGCGACTCGACTCAAGCAAATTTTCCTTGATCACCACTGGACGTGGCTAACGGCTCTTAACATGATGCTGTTTTCGCTTCTGCATTTTCCGTGCGGAACAACGCTTGTGAACATTTATAAAGAAACCAAAAATGTTAAGTGGACGTTTCTTGCTTTTGCGATTCCAACAGTGATTGCGATTGGGGTTACGTTTGCGGTTGCTCAAGTGGTAAAAGCGTTTAACCTTATTTAAATATGAAATAAACGTGCAGGGCTTTGCGAAAAGTCCTGTATTTTTTATGAGTAGTCAATGAGATAAAGAGTATGATAGGGTGAACTTGATTGCTATTTGTTAGGTTAAATGGTAATTTGTATGATATAGATTTGCTTAATGCGCAAAAGAGATTAATAGAAAAAAGCGCCAATGAAATGCTAAAAGGAGGCTGACGGTGGGGATATTTTTTAATAAAATAGATTCAAACAAGAGGAGTAAGTATCAAACAAGGCTGTATTCTTGCTTCACTGTTCTCATCATAATCAATGTGATTAACAGCTGGTTTCTCGAGTGGCTGTGGCTTTATATCACCACAAGTAGCGTTCTTGTTATACTAGTGGTATTCCTGCTCAAAACACCTAAACGTGATTTAGAGAAAGAGTGGAAGCAGCTAGAAATAGAGAAAGACGAGGCTTTTGAAAACAGAGTCAATTTGATGATGATGAATGGCCGAAGTGACGTTCAGGCTATTAAATACATACGAAAAGAAAAAAATCTCGGTTTGCTTCATGCGAAGCAGTATCTTGACCGTATTAAAGAATCCAAGGAATAATAAAAACGACCTCTGCTTGTCAGAGGTCGTTTTTTAATAGGCAGTTTACTTTTTCTCGCCAACCGTCACTTTTTTTGTAAACATCTTCATGTCGCCTTTTATCGTAACGTGAGCGGTAATCGTATATTCGCCGTCGTCTTTAAACGTATAGTCGGTGCTGTATGCGCCGTTATCCTGATGTTTTGCATCGATCATTTCTTGATTAATATAGCCTTCTTTTTCGACTTGGATCTGTACGGCATCTGCATTTTCTATCTTTTTGTCTCCTTGTGTAACGAGCACGTTAATAGCTGTTTTTTCATTTGCTTTAATGGTTTGAGGGACTTCAATTGTTCCTTTAACTTCCTGTGATTTTTGCTCATTTCCTTTCGAACAGCCGACTACGGCAATAACTAAAATGAGCAGTAGCATACTAAGCTTTTTCATAAATATCTCCTTTTTATCTTACTTTCTACTAGTAAATAAATTTCTCCATAAAACTTTATCACTTAAGTTATAAAATAAAATCATCCCAATGAGTGATTTTTTATGAGTGTGACGGCAAGAAAATTGAACATTTTGTTACAAAAAATAGGTTACTATCACAATGCTGCTTTACAACATTGTGTCTTGACCTTAGGATTAAACATAATAAGCTATGAAAGGGAGAGAAGGATATGCTTACACTTTATGATGAACTGTACGGAAATTTTGAAGCAGAAGGCGTTCTTTTAAAACTGATTCAAAGTGACCCCGTACAGCGTTTAAAAGGAATTTACCAAGGCGGAGCGAGCCGGTTTGTAAATGAAAAATGGAATACTACTCGATATGATCATTCCGTTGGTGCGATGATGCTTGTACATAGGCTAGGAGGCTCTTTGGAAGAGCAAATAGCGGCTTTATTACATGACGTTTCACATACGGCATTTTCTCATGTGATTGACTATGTTTTGGAACAAAAAGAAGAAAATTATCATGAAATGATTTACGAACAAATTGTGACCGGGTCGTCTATTCCTTCTATTTTAACGAGCGCCGGTTTAGACTGGCGAGATATCTTACTTGATGAAAGCCAGTGGACGCTGCTCGAACAGAACGCTCCGCGCTTATGCGCTGACCGCGTGGATTATACGCTGCGGGATTTGTACGTATGCGGCGAGATTACTTTACAAGAAGTGCATGCGTTTTTGGATCAGCTTGTCGGATTTAAGGGACAAATGGCGTGCAGTAATTTATCAGCGGCAGAGTGGTTTGTGGATGCTTACTACAAAGAAGTCATTGGCTTTTTTATGAATCCGCTTAATATGTTTGGGAATTATCAGCTGACGGAAATTATCAAGCTTGCTTTGCAGAAAGATATAGTGTCTATGGAAGATTTTTTAAAGCAGGATGACGATGTGATTAGGTTGCTGAAAAACACTGGAGATAGCAGCATTGAAGGGATGTTATCTGCTCTTTTTGACAGTAAAATAGAAACAGGAACTGCGTCTTGTTATGATGTTTACCAAACGACAAAAATGCGCTGGGTTGATCCTCTTGTTATTGGTTCAGATGGGGCGGCTCCTGTATCTCAGCTATCACTTACCGCTAAAAGAGTAATAGAAGAAACGAAACAAAGGATAGAAAAAGGAGTATATATCAACGTTCAGGCTTCGTTATAAAAGAAATCGTTATATAAAAAGGGGATGCAATAATGTGCATCCCCTTATCTTATAAGAAGTTTTATAGACCTCTAAGGAAGCCTTCTTTTAACGAACTTCATCACGCTTCGCAGTTAGTTCTTTAATCGTTTCGCCTTCAACTAACACCGGCTGATAGTAAGTTTCGTTTGGTAACTCTTTTTTGCCCTGCAGCTTTTTAATGATCCAGTCCGCCGCGTCGCGTCCCATTTGTTCTTGCGGATGGGTTAACGTTGTTAAATTAATCGTCGCATTTTTAGCGATGTACGAATTGTCTTGACCAATAATTGACAACTTGTCCGGAATGGAAATGCCAAGCTGTCTGCATACATTTACAACTTCTAATCCGACTTCATCGTTATAGCAGACAAGAGCGGTCATTTCGTCTTGATTTTCAGTAAGAAACTCTTTTAAATTAGCGTACAAATCGAGCTTTGTTTCGGTGTTAAAAGACAAAATATGCTCAGGCTGAAAGCGGAGTTTTGCATCACCAAGCGCTTTTATGTAGCCTTTCATTCGGTATTTTCCCTGCAGGTCATCCATTTTGGCAATGAGTCCAATTTGTGTATGTCCTTTTGAAATTAATTCATTTGTGGCAAGGTAGCTTGACTGAACGTCATCTAAACAAAAAAACGGAACCTCTAATTCTTCGTAGTAGGCGTTAATCATTGTAAATGGAACGTCTTGCTCTTTGAATGATAAATAATACGAGATGTTTGGATTGTACAAATTACTTTTTGTAGGCTCAACAATTAAGCCGTCTACTCCGTAGGAAAGCATCATTTCCAGCGCTTTTTTTTCTTGTTCCACATCATTATTCGTGCTCGCCAGCAGCAGCGAATAATTATCTTTATTTAATCTGCTTTCAATTCCTCGAATGATCGAAGGGAAAATATAGTCGGAAATATACGTGGTAATAACGCCGATCGTTTTGTTGGCAGAAGCCCCGCTCGCTTTGGATTGATACTGATTGCTCACATAGGTGCCAGACCCTTTTTCACTTCTTAAAAATCCTTCATTCGACAGCTCTAAAATCGCTTTTCGAACCGTATGTCTGCTGACACCATACGTTTCTTGCATGACCGATTCAGTCGGGATTTGTTCGCCAATGCTGTAATCGCCTGAAAGAATTTTGCTTTTTATATCCTCAATAATCACCTGATATTTTGGCTTCATGTTTTCACTTCTTTCGTAGTTGTATACATTCAACTTTTTTTATGTGAAAAATTTGTATGGACATATTTTATCATGAACGTGAATAAATGAAAAGATTTCCGTAATTTTTAATCAAAAGGAAAATGATTTAAGGGTTGAATACCGATTTTTTAAAAGTTTAAGAAGAGAATAGTAGGGTGTTTTGAGTATTTGTGTGCATATATAATTTTATTATTGACAAATGTACGTACAAATAAATATACTTAGGTTGTTAACAAATTCAAACAGCGTTACATAAAACGGAAAGCGCTTCCTTACTGCTATAGGTATCTTTATAGCTATCAGAAAGGAGATTAAACGTGAAAACAACTCAAGAAAGCATAAAACAAGCAATTGCTAAAGGGAAAACGTCCCTTGGAATTGAGCTTGGATCTACTCGTATTAAAGCGGTGCTGATTAATGAAAACTTTGAAACGATCGCATCAGGCAGTTATGAATGGGAAAATCTCTTGGAAGACGGTTTTTGGACGTACAACTTACTTGATATTATTACAGGTTTGCAAAGTGCTTACCGTGAAATGAAGCAAGAAGTGGAACGAAGCTACGGAATCACCATTCGAACAGTTGGCTCTATCGGCGTTTCAGCTATGATGCACGGATATATGGCGTTTGATAAAACGGGTGAGCTGCTTGTTCCGTTTCGAACGTGGCGTAATGCAACAACAAGCGAAGCAGCAAAAGAATTAACTGAACATTTCCAATTTAATATTCCTGAACGATGGAGCATTGCGCATCTGTATCAGGCAATCATCAATCAAGAAAAACATCTGCCGCGCATCCATTACATAACAACGCTAGCCGGCTATATTCATTGGCTGCTAACAGGCACTAAGGCGCTTGGGATTGGAGATGCCTCGGGGATGTTTCCGATTGATGAACGCACAAAAAATTACAGTGAAGATATGATGAAGAAATTTGACGAGCTCATTTCTTACAAAGGATATCCGTGGCAACTATCAGATATTCTGCCTGCAGTTCATACTTCAGGCGAGCAAGCAGGTACGTTAACAGCGATAGGAGCTAGTATTTTAGATCAATCAAAAAATTTGCAGCCGGGCATTCCGTTTTGTCCTCCAGAAGGAGATGCAGGAACGGGAATGGTGGCGACAAACAGCGTAAGAAAACGCACGGGAAATGTTTCAGTAGGAACGTCCGTTTTTGCGATGATTGTACTAGATAAAAAGCTTTCAAACGTCTATCCGGAAATTGATTTGGTTACCACGCCAAACGGCAGTCCAGTTGCCATGGTTCATGCGAATAACTGTTCAAGCGACTTGAATGCTTGGCTCGGATTGTTTCGTGAATTTTTGGAGGCGATGGGGCAAAAAGTAGAGTCGGATAAATTGTTCCAAGTGATGTTAAATAAAGCGTTAGAAGCTGATCCTGATGGAGGGGGCTTGCTTAGCTACGGCTATTTCTCAGGTGAAAATATTACCGGAGTAGAAAGTGGACGTCCGCTATTTGTCCGGTCAGCAAAAAGCAATTTTAATCTAGCAAACTTTATGCGTACACATCTTTTTACAGCCTTTGGTGCTTTAAAAATAGGAATGGATCTTTTAGTCAAAGAAGAAAACGTAAAGATTCATAGTATTTTAGCGCACGGAGGGTTATTTAAAACGCCGGTAGTGGGTCAAAAAATGATGGCAGCGGCAATTAATACCCCGGTTTCCGTTATGGACACAGCAGGAGAAGGCGGCGCGTGGGGAATGGCTATTCTTTCTTCTTACATGCTCAATAAAAGTGAGAATGAAAGTTTAGAAGATTTCTTGGATGATAAAGTTTTTAAAGAAGTGACCGCACAGGAAATCTACCCTGACGAACTCGATGTAAAAGGGTTTGAAGCATTTATTAAAAGATATAAAAAAGGGCTAGTCATTGAAAAAGCAGCTGCCGAGCATCACAGCGAAGAACGGGAGGAGTTACTGTGCTAGATAAATTAAAAGAAGAAGTATTTCAAGCAAACCTCGATTTGCCAAAACAGGGACTGGTCAAGTACACGTGGGGAAATGTAAGTGCAGTTGATCGAGACAGCGGTTTGTTTGTGATTAAACCAAGCGGGGTGACGTATGAAAAAATGACGGCCAAAGATATGGTAGTCGTAGACCTAGATGGCCGTGTGGTAGAAGGTGAGCTTAATCCGTCCTCTGATACACTGACACACGCCGTACTATATAAACACTATCCCGAAATTGGCGGTATTGCTCATACGCATTCAACGTGGGCGACCATTTGGGCTCAAGCAGGACTTGATGTGCAGGCAATGGGAACGACTCATGCTGATACCTTTTATGGTTCCGTACCGTGCGCGCGCTTTTTGACAGAAAAAGAAGTAAATGACGGATATGAAGTGGAAACGGGCAAGGTAATTATTGAAACGTTTGAAAAGCGCGGTTTAGATGTGCTAGCGGTTCCTGGAATTTTACTTCAAGGACACGGGCCGTTTACGTGGGGAAAAGATGCCAAAACGGCGGTAATGAACAGCGTCGTATTAGACGAAGTATCCAAAATGAATTTCTTTACCCAAAAATTAAACGTGCTGGCTGAAGAGCTGCCGCAGCGTATATTAGACAAACATTATTTACGAAAACACGGACAAAATGCGTATTACGGGCAAGGACAGTAAAAGACTTACATACAGAAAAGGGGATTATCATGTTAAAAACGACTCAAAAAGAATTTTGGTTTATTGTTGGTTCACAGCATCTTTACGGAAAAGAAGCGCTAGCAGAAGTAAAAGCACACGCGCAAAGTATGACTGATGCTTTAAATGAAAGCGGTGTCTTACCTTATCCGCTTGTGCTGCAAGATTTAGCTGTGAACGCTGATACGATTACAAGCATGATGAAAGAAGTGAATTACCGAGATGAAGTTGCCGGTGTAATCACGTGGATGCATACGTTCTCGCCTGCAAAAATGTGGATTCGCGGTACCAAGTTGCTGCAAAAACCGCTGCTTCATTTGGCAACACAATTTAACGAAAGCATTCCTTGGGAAACGATTGATATGGATTTTATGAACTTGAATCAGTCCGCTCACGGTGATCGTGAATACGGCTTTATCAACGCGCGTTTGAACAAGCAAAATAAAATTGTAGTGGGCTACTGGGAGCGCCCCGACGTACAGCAGCAAATTGCACAGTGGATGGACGTAGCCGCTGCTTATAACGAAAGCTTCAACATTAAAGTTGCGCGTTTCGGTGACAATATGCGCAACGTGGGGGTAACAGAAGGAGATAAAATCGAAGCGCAAATTCAATTTGGCTGGACGGTTGACTACTTTGGAATCGGTGACCTTGTTCAATATGTCAATGCCGTTACGGAAGAAGAAATCAATGATTTATTTGCTGAATATGCCGACGCGTATGAATTTGTTTACGGCGATTATTCTGCAGAAGACTGGGAATCTAGCGTAAAAGTACAGGCAAGCTATGAAATTGCGATTAAACGTTTTCTAGACGAAGGCGGCTACAATGCTTTTACGACTAACTTTGAAGATCTATACGGCATGAAGCAGCTTCCTGGTCTAGCGGTACAGCGCTTGATGGCACAGGGATACGGCTTTGCTGGTGAAGGAGACTGGAAAACAGCGGCGCTTGACCGCTTGCTTAAAGTGATGAGCCATAATCAGTCAACGGGCTTTATGGAAGACTACACGTATGAATTGGCTCCCGGACGTGAGTCAGTGCTTCAATCACACATGCTTGAAGTAGACCCAACGCTAGCGGTAAACAAGCCAAAACTAATCGTTTCTCCGCTAGGAATTGGCAACCGCGAAGACCCGGCCCGCTTAGTGTTTGACGGTAAACAAGGAGAAGGCGTAGTCGTTTCTATGGCTGACTTCGGCACGCATTACAAGCTGTTAATTAACGAAGTATCGGCATTTGAGCCGGAAGTTCCAGCTCCAAATCTTCCTGTGGCGCGCGTGCTTTGGAACATTAAGCCGAACTTCCAAGACGGCGTTAAAGCGTGGATTGAAAACGGAGGAGGACATCATACAGTTCTTTCATTAAATTTAACTACGGATCAAATTGTGAGCTATGCAAAGCTTGTGAATTTAGAGTACGTCATTATTAAGTAAGCATCATTACTTCCAAGGGAGCGCTGCTTCCTTGGAAGTGAAAATATAGCGTCAGTAAAAGAACGCCGTATTTAGAAATAAATGAAAGCGTTTTAAATAAGTGTGGCAGGAAGAAAAACTAAGACAATACAAAGGGGATATAATCATGAGTAAAGTATCAAGTAAGTTTATCTTCTTCTTCGGCTCATTTGCCGGTATTTTATTCGGTTATGATATTGGGATTATTGCTGGTGCAGAAGGTCATATCCGTGAAGCGTTTCATTTAAGCCCGCTCTGGCTGGGGATTGTGGTTTCATCGCTAATGGGCGGAGCCATTATCGGTTCTATTTTAAGCGGATTATTAGGTGATAAGTTTGGACGAAGAAAGTTAATTTTAATTTCGTCTATCATTTTTCTGTTAGGCTCAATCGGTTCAGCGATTGCACCAGAGGAAATTACGTTAACGATTGCGCGCGTCTTTTTAGGTACAGCAGTGGGAACGGCTTCTTCTTTAGTTCCTGCCTATATGTCAGAAATCGCACCTGCTCATATTCGCGGGAAGCTTTCAGGTTTAAATCAGCTAATGATTGTAATTGGATTATTATTAAGCTATATCGTAGCCTTTATTTTTGAGCCGGTTCCAAACAGCTGGCGATTAATGCTTGGCAGCGCCGGTGTTTTTGCGATCGTTTTATGCATCGGGATGATCAAGCTTCCGGAGTCACCTCGCTACTTAATTAAAAACGGAATGGCAGATAAAGCGCGTGAAGTGCTGCGCACGCTTCGTTCCTCAGCAGCGGAAGTCGAAGCTGAAGTATCTGAAATTCAAAGCGTAGCTGTGCATGAACAATCAGGCATTAAACAGCTGTTTCAGAAAAAGTTTCGTTTAGCTTTAATTATCGGTGTCGGAATGGCAACTTTTCAGCAAATTCAAGGCTCCAACTCAATTGTTTATTATGCAACAAGCATTGCCCGTCAAGTTGGTTTAGCGCCGCAGGTAGCTGCTGGTTTTACGGTTATTGTTGGGGTAATCTTCGTTGTGACAACACTTATTTTTCTGCAGTTTGTTGATAAATTTAACCGCCGTACCATTCTTACGGTTGGCGGAGCGGGAATGGCTCTTTCCTTTTTTACCCCGGCTATTCTTGGAGCAGTAGGCGTTAATGAATCCGTTGTTAACTGGGTTACGTTAATTGCACTGTGCTGCTTTATCCTTTGCTATGCGTTTTCTTGGGCGCCGCTTACGTGGATCATTGTAGGAGAAATTTTCCCGCTTTCTGTACGCGGAATCGGTGCTGGAATTTCATCTGCCTTTAACTGGACAGGATCGCTGGCAGTAGGGCTTGTGTTTCCTATTTTAGCCGATCAGTTTAGCTTAGGCGTAATCTTTTCAACATTTGGGATCATTTGTGTTCTCGGATTATTCTTCATACGCTTTGTAGTTGTTGAAACAAAAGGACGTAGCCTAGAGCAAATTGAAACGGACATGGCAGCTCGTTCTGAAAGAAATTCGTTAAGTCCCGTTGAGCGTAATAAATATGTTTAATTGTCGTAAATGTTTTAAATGTAAGGTGCTGAGATAAAAATATTTTAGCTGAAGTGAAAAACGAACCATTAATCAAACACTTTGATTAGTGGTTCGTTTTTTATGGTGAACGCAGGTTTCAGCTGTTTCATTTCTTCTAGCAGCTGATTGGAGAGCAAGGCTCATCGACCGCCCCCGGAAAGCGAAGCCTTGCACGGAAATCAACTGCGGGGCAACAAGCGGTTCAGCTCATGTCGGTCTTTGTTCGTCTTTGGATTATGCTCCAGCTCTTATTAATAGATACTGAGATTCTAGCTTTTATGTTGTCCTATTAGTGCTTAACAAAATGAAAGAATAGATAGGCTATGGAAACTCATTTAAATGTGCGTTCTTCTTACAAGAAGGTAGTGACCTTCATCAACAAATTCTCATATAAATAAGTAAGCTTGTTTACTTTTAACTAAATTTATTTATTAATAGGGGGATTAACTAGTTGATGAATTTGACGCTTCATGAACGTTCTGAAAAGTTATTAAAGCAAAGAATTAAACAATTAAATCCGAGAGATCCATTCAACTTTGTTTTTATGGGCGACAGCAGAGGTGACGGACCAAACGATAATTGTTACACGATGAGCGGTGAATTTGAGCTTGTGTTAAAAAAGGCGGTGGAATTGAATCCGCTGTTTATTATTCATGGGGGAGACACCGTGTATACAGGAGAAAAGAGGTATTTGGAGCACTTTGTTAAAGTTGTCGAAAAAATAGCACCAAACATTCCCGTGTTTGTATGCGTAGGGAATCACGATGAATTAAACCTTGAAGAAAGCAACCTCGAAAACTTCAGAGCCACTATCGGAAAAGTGCACTGGGTCATTGATATTCCTGTCTTTAACTTCCGGTGCATCGCATTAAATAATATCATCAGCCCCAAGAATAAAATATATGGATTTACAGATAGAGAGCTGAATTATTTAGAGCAGCAGCTAGAGGATGCTCCTCGTAATACCGTTGTAGCCATGCATGCGCAGCCAAATATTGGCCGGTGGTCAGACCTGGGAGGTTTTCCTGTAACGACTCCTCAAAGTCAAGAATTTTTTGATTTAATTCAAGAACATCGCGTGAAAAAAGTGTTAGTCAGCCACGTGCATGCGTATGACGAGCAGTTTATTAGAAAAAACAGAAACGGGTCGTTTACGCTTGGAAGAGGTACTGATTTTGTATTATCAGGAGGCGCGGGTGCTCCCCTTGATTTTGAACCGCCTTTAATTTTAAATAATTATAATTTTACGGAGTTTTTTGTTAGCAGGTACGACATTTTAGGACCTCTTCTTTGGAAGGATTTTGGACGACCTCGAAGAAGTTGTTTGTAAAAACAAGAAAGTAGAAAGCTAGGTTCAAAAAAAAGAGGCTGGGACAAAAGGGTTTTAGGCGAAATGAAAAATGAACCACTAATCAAGCATCTTGATTAGTGGTTCATTTTTTTATTAGGGTAAACGTAGATTTCATGTGTATAGGTCTTTCTAGCAGGTGATTGGAGGACAAGACGAAGACTCCTGCGGGAAAAGCGGAACACGTGAGACCCCACAGGAGCGTATGCGACGAGGAGGCTCAGCGACCGCCCGCGGAAAGCGAAGTCTTGTACGGAAATCAACTGCGGTGTCACAAGCGATTCAGCTCATGTATCCCATTTGCCTTTAGATTGGATTCACTTGGTTATGTCTCAACCTCTTTTGGAAAACCGTACGAAACCTTGTAGCAGAAGGCTCAGTCAAACGTTATAATAGATAATGAATGATGATATATTCTCTATATTTGTCATATATTTGTATTACATATGTAATTGAAGAAAAACATTCACTTGATATACTGTTTAATGACTTAACTTTATCTTAACATTCACAGTGAAATGCGTGTTTATAGAGGCTTAAAACATACACAGCAAATGGAGGAGCTATCATGGCAAACGAAAAGATGCAAGAAGGACTCAATCGTTTTATTAAGGAAGATTTAAATGACCTTTTAGGTAGACTGTTCCCCCTAATGGACCGAGAATGTGCGGAAGAAAAGAGAATGCTTATCGAAACGGCGGTAGAGTACATCTATTCTTCAGGGTATCATCAAGGAGCAAAAGACTTGATCGAAACACATCGAAAAGATGATTACAAATTATTAAGGCAAAAATTAGCGTCAACGCCTCCTGAAAACTAATTTTTTTGAAATTTCTTTTGACAACATAAATGTAAGGTGTTAAGATGACTCTACATTCAAAATATTATAAACAATTAAAACTCTTATTGAGAGAGGCGGAGGGACTGGCCCTGTGAAGCCCGGCAACCATTTAACAATCTTGTTAAAAAGGTGCTACATCCTGCAAAGCGTACAGCTTTGAAAAATAAGAGAGGATTTCATAGATACTATGCCTCTCTATTCATGATAGAGAGGCTTTTTATTTTATGTGAATATGTTTTGAATGAACAATTTCATAGAAATGCATCAGGTGCTGTGTAACGAATGTACGCAGCTTAAAAGGGAAGACCGGTGAAAAGCCGGCGCGGTCCCGCCACTGTAATGGGGAGCAACTTATTAACCACTGTTTCATGTTGAAATGGGAAGGGATAGGAAGCGATGAACCTAAGTCAGGAGACCTGCCTGTTGTATGCACTTAAGCTCTACGGGATATAGAGAGGAGTGAGGAATACGTGTTGAGAAAAACAGGCTATCTCAACTTTAGTTAAGTATGCGTATCATCTCTCTTTTCATTTCGAAAAGGGAGATTTTTTAGTTTAGCGATAAAAAAATATATAGGGAGTGGAAAAAATGAGCAGTGTAAAAAGTTCAAATGTAGGTTATCCAAGAATTGGTGAAAAACGAGAATGGAAAAAAGCGCTTGAGCAGTTTTGGGCAGGAAAGATAGAGAAAGATATCTTTCTTCAGGAAATTGAAGCTCTTCGTCTTGGGCATCTGAAAAAACAGCGTGACGCAGGAATTGAATTAATTCCAGTCGGCGATTTTAGCTTATACGATCACGTGTTAGATACAGCCGCTATGTTTGGTTTGGTGCCAAAGCGCTTTGAATATAACGGAGGCCCGGTATCCCTTGAAACGTATTTTGACATCGCCCGAGGAACAAAAGGTGCGGTAGCCTCTACGATGACAAAATGGTTTAACACAAATTATCACTATATCGTACCAGAGCTTGACGAATGTACGCCTGCCCTTGTAGAAAATCGTCCGCTTCAATTTTACAAAGAAGCAAAACAAAAGCTGAATATCAAAGGCAAACCCGTTATTTTAGGTCCAGTAACATTTGTGAAGCTGTCAAAAGGATATAAAAAAAGTGAGTTTAAAAAAGTAGTTGAACAGTTTGTTCCTCTTTATGCAACAATCTTAGCGGAGCTGGAGGCAGAAGGGGTCGAGTGGGTACAAATAGATGAGCCGATTTTAGCTACAACGCTATCAAAAGAAGACCTGGCACTGTATAAAGAAGTCTATGAAGCTTTGAAAAAAGCGGCACCGAATGTAAAAGTCATTTTGCAGACGTACTTTGACAGCGTAGATTACTATAAAGAAGTAGTTGCTCTTCCTGTTCACGGAATTGGATTGGATTTTGTACATGACCGAGGCGAAAATCTCACGGCGCTTAATAAATATGGTTTTCCAACTGATAAAGTGCTGGCAGCAGGAGTGATTGACGGACGAAACATTTGGCGTGAAAACTTGGACGAACAGCTTTTAACAATCAGTGAAATTGAAGAAGCTGTATCAAAAGACCGTTTGATTCTGCAGCCTTCATCAAGTTTATTACATGTTCCTGTCACGGTGAAAAGCGAAAAAACCATTGAGCCAATTCTAAAAAACGCGCTGTCTTTTGCAGATGAAAAGCTGAAGGAAATCACGCTTTTAACAAAAGCGGTGCAGCAAGGAAAAGAAGCAATTGAAAAAGAAATAAGTGTAAGCAAACAAGCGATTCAAGCATTAAATGGATCATCTTTTCGAAACCATCAAGACGTTCAAAAAGAGCTGAAGCAGCTGCACAGCTATAAAGCGGAGCGCCAAGCGCCGTTTGACGTACGTCAACGCGTTCAGCAAGAAGCATTTCAACTGCCGCTTCTTCCAACGACAACAATTGGAAGCTTTCCGCAAACAAAAGAAGTGCGAAAAGAGCGTCTGAAGTGGCGTAAAGGAGAGTTAAGCGATGAAGCATATGAAGCGTACATTAACGCTGAAATCAAAAAATGGATTGAAATTCAAGAAAACATCGGCTTAGATGTCCTTGTGCACGGAGAGTTTGAGCGCACGGACATGGTTGAATACTTCGGTGAAAAATTAGGAGGTTTTCAGTTTACGAAGTTTGGCTGGGTGCAATCATACGGTTCTCGCTGCGTGAAGCCGCCGCTTATTTACGGAGATGTCTCGTACGAGCAGGCGATGACAATCAAAGAAACGGTCTACGCACAGTCTCTAACCAATAAGCCTGTTAAAGGAATGCTGACGGGGCCAATTACAATTTTAAACTGGTCGTTTGTACGTGATGATATCTCACGCTACGACGTGGCCAATCAAATTGCGCTTGCTCTTAGAAAAGAAGTGGAAGCACTTGAAAGTCAGGGCATCTCAATGATTCAAGTAGATGAACCGGCGCTGCGTGAAGGACTGCCGTTAAAACGAGAAAACTGGGAAAGCTACTTGAACGCGGCGGTGTATGCGTTCAAACTAGCCACGGTATCGGTGCAAAACGAGACGCAAATTCACACGCATATGTGCTATTCAGAGTTCGAAGAGATTATTGATGCGATCAAAGCGCTTGATGCCGACGTGATTTCCATTGAAACGTCCAAAAGCCACGGTGAATTAATTTATGCGTTTGAAAAACATACGTATAACCAGGGAATTGGACTTGGCGTATATGATATCCACAGTCCGCGCGTACCGAAGCTTGAAGAGCTGACACGAAACATTGACCGAGCTCTGAAGGTGCTTGACCCTGCACTGTTTTGGATTAATCCCGACTGCGGCCTTAAAACAAGAGGAATCAGCGAGACGGTTGAAGCTTTAAAAGTGATGGTTGAGTCTGCAAAACAAACAAGACAAAATTTATTACAAAACGTTTAATAACAAGAAAGTAAAGACCAAGCACTGTAAACGCTACACTGCTTGGTCTTATAGGTTTTTTAAAGGCCAAAAATATCCATTGACACTTCCCGTAGATTTTTGTATCTTTTTAAAGGTGTTTTTAAAATCAGGGAGGTACAACATGAGTAACAACAGCACGCAGCACGTTAAAATTGTAACAGCGGATCCATCAGCGCTAGGCCTATTCGGACTTGCCATGGTGACACTTGTTGCATCGTTTCAAAAGCTTGGGGTAACCGATGGTGTTTCATTGGTATTGCCATGGGCAATTTTTTTAGGCGGGATAGGACAGCTAATTGCGTCTATGCAAGATTTCAAACATAATAATACCTTCGGCGCAACTGCTTTTGGTGCCTTCGGTTTATTTTGGCTAGGTGTAGCTATGACATGGCTTATTCAGCTTGGCGCATTTGGGGAAGCGCTCGCAAAAGAAGCGGATCCGAAGCAACTAGCATTTGCTTTTGTCGGCTATTTGATTTTCAGCGTTTTTATGACAGTTGGAGCAATGGGCACTCATAAAGTATTATTTATTATTTTTGTGTTAATTGATTTCTTATTTATTGGATTATCGCTAAGTACATTTGGTGTGGCATATGAATACACGCATTTACTAGCAGCAGTGTCAGAGCTATTAATCGCTTTGTTTTCATTCTATGGATCTGCAGCGGCTGTATTAAATACTCACTATGGTCGAGTTGTGCTTCCGGTGGGCAAGCCATTTGGTGCATTTATTAAATAATCAAGACGTTCATTAAACAGCGAAGTAGGGTTGAATTCTGTATGATGCAGAGGTCAATCCTTTTTTATTTGGGCATTTTTATATATAGTAGAAAGAGATAGTTATATATAATAGAAGCTTTTAGAGAAAAAAGAGAAATACATAATGAAAGGAATCGTTTCAATGATTATAAGACAAGTGGATGAAAAAGATTTAAACCAATTAATTACGTTAGAAAACAAAGGGTTTACACCTGAAGAAGCTGCCTCAAAAGATGCATTTATCACGCGAATTAAAACCATTCCTGATACGTTTATCATCGCTGAAGAAAATGACGAAATAATCGGATATGTGAACGGACCCGTCATTTCAGCTCCGTTTATTACGGATGATTTGTTTGAAAAAACGATTTCGAACCCTGAGACAGGCGGTTATCAAAGTATTTTGGGTATCGTTGTAAATCCCAAGCATCATCACAAAGGAATCGCCAGTATGCTGCTAAAAGAGTTTGAAAAACAAGCACGGAACAAACAGCGCGTAACGGTGACTTTAACGTGTAAAGAAGAATTGATTCCGTTTTACGAAAAAAATGGATATGTGAATCAAGGAGTTGCGCAGTCCCAGCATGCAGGCGTGCAGTGGTTTAATATGAGTAAGGAGCTTTAATGTTACTACTATGGATTGCTTGTTACACCGCTAATGATTTCCGTGCAAGGCTTCGCTTTCCGCGGGCGGCCGCTGAGCCTCCTCGTCGCTTGCGCTCCTGCGGGGTCTCACCTGTTCCGCTTTTTCCCGCAGGAGTCTTCGCCTTGCCCTCCAATCATCAGCTAGAAGCACCTACATACACGAAACCTACGTTCACCATACCCATAAAAAAATTAGCACGAGATGAATTCTTAATCAAACTCGTTCGCCTTGTCCTTCAACTAACCTACTTTTGTTCTAACCTCTATTTCAGTTATGTAAAAGACTCTACTTTGTCAAACATATTTGACAGTAACAAAGGAAATAATATAAGATATGGGTGTAAAAAGTTTTTTACATTTTAGAGATGAGTGATGAATGGTGGAAAACCGAATTAAAGAACTGCGTAAAATCAAAAAAATGTCTCAGGATGAACTGGCAAAAGTATGCGGCGTCTCGAGACAAACGATTAATGCAATTGAAAACAATAAGTATGATCCAAGCTTAACGCTAGCTTTCCAGCTGGCCCAAGAACTGGGAGCAACAGTAGATGAGCTGTTTTTATTTCATAAATCATGAGTTAGTAAAAAAAAGGTAATGTGAAGCAACGATCTTCCTAGTAGGCGTGTTGACGATTCTGACCTATAAGCGAACAATACATAAGTAGGTAGAAGATTAATACTATTTCTATTGCTTCATATAAAAAATTCACCAAGAGATGGCGGTGAAATGAATGAAAAATCGAGCTGCCGGAGTAGCTCTTACAAGCATGGGCATGTTACTGTTGATGATAACGTTAATACTTCCTGTTCCGGGATTAATCTATAGTTTACTTGTAGGAAGCAGCATTCTACTAAAAGGATGCGGAACAGGAGGAATAAAAAGGTGTATCACCTGAATGCAGCGTGATGCGGAAAAGGAGGTTCCTTTTGAAAAAAAGAACGATTATTATAGCTGCACTTTTATTTATCATCGTATTTTATTTTACATATACCGGGAAAGCCTATCAGTTAAAAGACGTCATAAAAGTAGAGGAAGCAAACGTTACGCGTATTGAAATAGATACGGACGAAGGAAAACGTGTAGTAGATGACAAAAAAGAGATAAAGCAAATCGTACATTCTTTAGCAAAAGTAGAAGTGAAAAAAAGCAAGGAACTCGATCCAAAGTTTGACCAGTCTTACTGGGTAAAAATCGTTGAAAACGGAAAAGATGCGTACGGATTAACGATTTACGATGACGATTACATAAAAGCGTTTAACTTTGAAGATAAAAAACAGGCGACGTATACGATTGTTAAAGATCAAAAAGTAGATGTTAAAAAGCTGTTTTCAACTAAATAAAAAACCTACTAAAAAAGACAGCCTGCGCTGTCTTTTTTTATAAAAATAATAGATTGAAAATTTTGACTATTTTAAGTGGAATTAATCCTTGCCTATATAATTAATAAATGATTGAATTAGGTCAATATCGGGGTTAACTAACAGTGCTGGAAGAAGGCCAAATGTTAATAATACAAGGACGTTTGATCCAATAAAGATGCGAAGTGCTTTTTTGATTTTCATGATATTTCCTCCCTTTTTTATATTTTCGTATAAAAAGAGAAAAAAATCAATAGAAATGTGACGAAATTGTGAACTTTTTGTCTGATAGTCCCTGATAGATTATAAAAATTCCCTCTCTATACTAGATAAAGAGGGGATATAGTAAGTCATAAAATATGTAGAAACATTAAAAGTACATGCGCAGATTCCCGATAAATCGGTAGAGAAAATAGCATGAAAAGCCAATTAAGATACATCCAGCTGCAATAGAAACCCATTTGATATAAAGCTGATTCAGCACTTTTCTAGTTCCAGAGACAATTGTCATTAAGCCCAGATCATGAATTAAAATTCCCGTTAATATTCCGGCAGCAATCACTAGGAAATGAAACGAGTGAGAGGCTTGAAGCGAATTTGTCAGCACCGTCCCAAACACGCTCAGCCAAAAAATGAGATTGCTAGGAGAAATCGCAACAAAGATTCCGTTCACATAAGAAGAGGCAAACGAGTTTTTTACGTGTTCTCCAGGAGCCGTTATATCATGATCCGCGTGTCTAATGCTGTCATAGCCAATATAAAGTAAAAAAAGTGCCCCTACAAGCCACATAACAAGCTGGATAAAAGGAGCAGACAAAAAAGAAGCCAGTCCAGAGTAAAGAAGCACAATTAGCAACAAATCAACCGTCATGCCTCCAAGTCCCACAACCCAGCCGTGAAGAAAACCATTTTTTAAACCTTGTTTTGTCATTTCAATCGTTACCGTACCAACGGGAAGGGCAATCGAAAGACCGAGCAGCACATTTGTTAAAAATAACGTCACCAAAAACAAAACCTCTTTCAATCTCGTATCTACTATCGTTTTCCGTTTAAGTGGTCTTTCATTATATAAAAATATGTAGTGAAATTTGATGTTATGTATAAAAAACAGTAAGCACAAAGGCTGCTTCGATATATATTTGCACTTTTTACCTACCAAGCTATAAAAAGAGGAGCAGTAGCTGCTCCTCTTCACCATTTTAAACGCTTTCCTGCACGGTAGTTGACGGTCTTTTAAACGCAGCAACAAACCACACAATATTCGTAATCAGTAAGCCTAAGCAAGAAATCATTACACCTATGATGGAAGCTAAGTTTCCTGAGAAATCTTCCAGTCCAAATAAAAACAGAGCTGGCATTAGTAATAGAGTACTAGCAGCGATTAAAAGTCCAATGCTGCAAAAAGCAGCCATCACAAATTTTAAGAAATGCATTCCTAGCAGATAAAATGCTAAAGGCAATAGATATAAAAATAGAATCATGCCAAGAGATAACCACATCCCAACTGAACCGAACGTGTTAACATTGGGACCAGAATCTGCTAGAGGAGAAAGCGAAGCAAGAACTATGATAGAGCAGAAAAATAGGCCGGAAAGCAAAGTGGTGATCGCCACACTATTTTTTGCTGTAGAATTACGCACTGTTTGTTAACCTCCTTTCCAAATTAAAAGTATATGGATTAATTTTACAATATAAAAGTCCTGAAATCACCAATTTTTTACAAAAATGTTCGATAGGCTGGATAATAATGAAGAGAAGATGGGTTGAGATAATACACGTGAACATATTTTTTGTGTGGGCCTGGATAGTGGGTTTCGTGCCAGTATTGCGTCAGTATTGTTTGAATAGGGTGCGAATGAGGGGCCTCTCCGTAATGTCCGTAGTAGATACCGCTTCCTGAATAAGGAGAATACATAAAATCACCTGCCTGCTTAAATGAATGTGTTACACGGTATGTTTTTATACGGATTAACGTTCTTCTACAGTGTAAAAAGGGCACAAATAGGTCGTTTGCTGTATAAATGCCTCACTCCAGTAAAAAAGACCTCTAAAAGCACGAGGTCATAAGCTACGCATCTGTATGTTCTTCACTGAGATTTCTTTGAAAATCCAAAAAACGAGTTCCTTGAAACGTCAGTATTCCTTCGTCTCCTTCTGCAAGCTTGCCGTACTGGCTGCCTGAAACAGTAAATTCAGAGCGGTCGGTGCTTTCAAATTGAAAGGTTACGTAGTAAGTTGTAGACGTGTGAGAGTGGTGATGTTCGTGAGCATGGCTGTTATGGTGATGAACGTTTGTCCGTTTGCCCGTAATTTTTGCTTTTACAGATAGACGGGGAGACTGCTCATTTTTGCTCCACGTGCTGATTCCTTTAAAAATAGAAAACAAGAAAATACCAATAACAATAACAAAAAATAGCATAACAAACGTAGGCATTCCGTTAAATAACGCATCGTCTGGAAAAAAAGCGCCTCCGCTTAGGTCAGCATCACCTTCAAAAACAATGTCATCTCCGGACGGATCATCTTCAAATATCATTTCATCTTCAAACATTCGTATTCCCCCTTACTATAAATACGGTTCCTGAATGGAAAAAGTTTCATCTTTATAGTAGTCTTATGATAGGATAGCTAGTTACTATTCATACATATGAGTGAACAAGGAAAAGGAGAGATCAACATGGGGAAATACAAAGTTGTTATGTCTGGAAAGACGTGGCCAAACGCTTACGAAAAGCTAGCGGAACACTGCGATATTCAAATGTGGGAAGGAGAAGGGAAGATTCCACAAGAAACGCTGCGCGACTGGCTTCGTGATGCTGACGGCTTTTTTAATATCGGCCACATTACAGTGGACGAAGAGCTATTAGAAGCAGCACCGAATCTGCGCGTTATTTCTCAATCAGGCGTCGGGTATGACAGTGTAGATGTCGAAGCGTGTACCAAAAAAGGCGTGCCGTTTAGCAATACGCCGGGCGTGTTAGTAGAAGCGACGGCTGATTTAACGTTTGGTCTCTTATTGTCAGCAGCTCGCCGCATTCATGAAGGCTATGAAAAAGTGAAACAAGGAAACTGGGAAACGGTATTTGGCGTCGATTTATTTGGAAAAACGCTTGGTATTGTTGGAATGGGCGATATCGGAAGCGCCGTTGCCAGACGAGCAAAGGCATCGGGGATGAACATCGTTTACCACAACCGAAGCCGCAAGCATGAAGCCGAAAAAGAGCTTGATGCCGTATACCTTTCGTTTGAAGAGCTGCTTCACACAGCTGACTGTATCGTATGCTTAGTGCCGCTTTCAAATGAAAGCAAAGGCATGTTTGGAGAAGCGGAATTTAAAGCTATGAAAAACAGCGCGTATTTTGTGAACGCAGCGCGCGGAGGATTAGTGGATACGGAAGCACTGTACGAAGCGCTGAAACATGAAGAAATTGCGTATGCCGCACTGGACGTAACAGACCCAGAGCCACTTCCGGCAGATCACAAGCTGCTGCAGCTTTCAAATGTGCTAGTAACGCCGCATATTGGAAGCGCTACGTACGAAACGCGCAATCGCATGGCAGATTTAGCCGTCCAAAACCTACTTTTAGGTCTTGAGAAAAAGCCTTTAGTGACGTGCGTGAATGAAGAAGTGAACTACAAGTAAGGAGAGATTTTTTGTTAAAAGCATTACAGCTTATTTTTTCAATTATTACCGTTGGACTGGCTCTTTATATGATGCTCACTCACAATGACCAGTTCCTTTCGCTTTTAAATATACTTCTAGGCTTAACGATGCTAGTTTTAGGAGCAATTGAGTGGCAAAAAAGAAAGAAAACCAGCGCGTGGCTGCTGTTTTTCGTTGCGCTATTCAGCTGGTTTGTCGGTCTTTATCGCATGACCATTTAAAAACGCTTGGCATACGCCAAGCGTTTTTTTAATGTGCTTTTAGCTGCGTTTCTAACACGTTTTCAATAACGGAAGCTACTCCGTTTTCATCGTTTGTTAATGTAACGTCATCAGCTAGTGCTTTAATTTCTGCGTGCGCATTTGCCATAGCGATTCCTTTTCCAGCTCTTTGCAGCATCGATACGTCGTTAAAGCTGTCTCCAATGGCAATGGTATCGTGAAGAGAAGCGCCAAGCTCTTTTACAACGTAGTTTAATGCGTTTCCTTTTGACGCATCTTTGTGTTCGAGTTCAAAGTTATGATCAGCGGAAGAGACAAGCGTTATGTCGTGCTGCTTGCTAAAGTGATCCCAGCCTTTTTTTCGTTTTTCATCATCAAATGAAAAAGCTAATACGTTATAAAGCTCAGCGTTTGTATTTAAAATATCTTCATACGATGCAACAAAGGCAAATCCCGTTTGGCTGTACTGCTTAGCCGCCGCGTGATGAAGTCTTTGTTCGTCCACGTTTTTGTTGGCGCTTTTTACCCGGTCAATTTCAATGGCGAGCAGCTCACGGCCTGAGTTTGGTGTATAAATCGCATGTTCAGCAAACACTTCATAATAAAATTCGTTTGCATCCAGCCACTGAAGCGCTTCTTTTACGTGCTGGTCATCAATTGGAACAGAATGTCTGAGCTGTCCGTCCGGGTCATGAATAGTCGCTCCGTTTGCGGCAATCACCCAAAGGTTGGAAAGCTCAGCTTTTTTTAAAATTTCCTGCACGTCGAAATAAGCGCGCCCCGTAGCAACCACGACTTCAACTCCGTGTTTTTGCGCTTTTTTAATTGCTTCTGCATTCATTGTGCTAATTTCACTGCTGCTATTTAAAAGAGTTCCATCTAAGTCTGTAAAAATCATCTTCATAAACTATCTCTCCCCTTGACTATTATTACTTGTTTTTGCGTGTTTTATCTTGTTTATCCTACAATAAACGAAAAAACACTGATAATCAAGCGTTTTTACATTGTTTTTACAAAAGAAACAAGTATAATAAAGTAAAAAGCAGAAAGAAAACAGGTGAACAAGTAATGTTAAAACAAGAAAGACGCAAACAAATTATGAATTTGCTTGAAAAAGAGGGGCGCATTGTAGCTACGACGCTTAGCCAAACGCTGAACGTTTCAGAAGATACAATCCGCAGAGACCTGCGGGAAATGGACGCGCTCGGTTTGCTGCAGCGCGTGCACGGAGGAGCGCTTCCGCGTTCCACGTCTGCGGTTGATTACAAAGAGCGAAAACGTGAATTGATGGATGTTAAGCATTCACTTGCCGTTTCGGCGCTTCCGTTAATTAAAGACGGGCAGGTGCTTTTGATGGACGGAAGTACAACAAATATTCAGCTCGTCAAAGCTTTTCCAAAGAATTTAAACGTTACGGTTATTACAAACAGTCCGTTAATTACCGTTGCATTAGCGGAACATGACTTTGTAGAAGTTGTTTCTCTTGGAGGAACGTTTCGAAAAGAATCGATGGTCACGGTAGGACAAAGCGTGGTTGATACGCTTAAACAAATTCGAGCGGATCTTTGTTTTTTAGGCGTATACGCAATCGATCCTAAAATCGGTATGAGCATTCCTTTGCTTGAAGAAATGCACATCAAAAGTCAAATGATAAAAAGCGCGAGTGAAGTAGCGGCTATTGTAACAGCAAAAAAGCTCAATACGTCTTCAACGTACACGTTCAGCTCAGCCAACTCCCTAGATTGGCTCATTACAGAAGAACATGTGAACGAAACCGTGTTAAATGCTTACCGCGAAATCGGTATTGAAGTAATCACAAATAAATAGTAGTGTTAGTAAGGAAGTATATGGTAATGTAGAGTAAAAAGGAGCTTGAGCGATGAGCGAACAAATAGATGTTACGCAGGAATTAGCGAAGCTTCAGCAAAGAGTCGAACACCTAGAGGAAAGAGTGGAAAAAGCAGAGTCCAGGCAAGGCCCTTTATGGTTTCTATGGGAAGCTATACGATCAATTTTAATTGGACTATTTATTGTAGGACCTGTGGTCGCCATTATTTTTGGCGTGTTAGGGGCACTATCGGGAAAATAAAAGACCCGTTTCTTTATTGAAACGGGTTTTTTATTATTATTTGTTTTCTGAATCAGAACGAAACTTCGTGCTGACAAAAATGATAATAGCTAATAGAATCACAATTGGCAGCCAAATAATTTCAAATTTATAAGCTGGCTCTGCAAGTGCGGCGATAACAGCGCCAAAGCAGTAAAGCACAAGAGACAGCGCGCGAAGAATCGCATCGGTGTTAAACGTTTTGCGGTAGCGAGAGCTGCGAAAACGTGCCGTTACGTCTTCAAAGAAGTTAGCAAGCGTCCCTGTCAATACAGTTGTAGAAATTCCGGCTACGCCAAGCTTTCGAGCAGCCGTTGTTTGAAGACCCATTGCTGAGCTTAATAAGAAAATAAATAAGTAAGTTAAGTGTAAAGAAGGAGAAAACGAAGATAAAAGTGCAAAAACAAGTAAAATCAATCCTTCTATTCCAAGGGCAATCGTTACGGCTTTAGGCCAAAACGTTTTTTCTTTGTTTCCAACTAGGATTGCAGCTCCTACAACTCCTACAATAAAACCTCCTAAAGCTGTGAGGGAATGAAAAACAGTTGTTTCAAGCGAGTTTCCGATTGCTAACCCAAGCAGCACGATGTTTCCCGTCATATTTGCAGTAAAGATATGGCCAAGGCTTAAGTAGCCAATCACATCGACGATACCTGCTGTTACGCAAAGAACGAGCAAAATAATGTTTCGATAAGTAGAATTCGTCACGGTAAGTCATCCTTTCTTTTTATACCAACTAAACAGTTTACCGTGAAGAAAAAAATCTGTCCAGAGAGTTGTCCTACAAATTTTCAAGTGTGTCCCACCCAAAAGCCACTTCAGATAGAGATGTACCATCAATGATAACGTCAGCGCGATCGATTCTTTTTCCGCCAAGCGCTTCATAAAATTGACAGGCGCCGTTTTGTTCAAAAGCCCATGTGAGCATCGTATGTATATCACGGTCTACAAGCTCTTGCGCTATTTTATGCATAAGCGCTTTGCCAATTCCTTTTCGCTGATGCTCTGTGAGTAAATACATGGCATACAGTTCTCCGGTATAGGAAGGATGCTTGTTGGTTCTTTCTTTACCATAAGAAGCAAAGCCTACGATTTGACCGTTTTCTTCTGCAACGAAAACAGAATTTGATTCCAGCTGCTTTTTCCAGACGGCTTTTCGCTTTTCAGCGTTCAACGAATGTAAAAAAGAATCCGGAACAAGTCCTTTATAAGTCGATTTCCAGCTTTCTACGTGTACGTGGGCAATGCCCGCTTCATCACCAATTCTCCCTTGACGTATCATCTGCTCACCTCGTTTTTTTCTATATTTTAACATAAATTTAAAGGTGGTATCCCCGTTTTTCCGTTTTCTTTGTATATATATAGTAGCTATTTTACATAACAAAGGAGATGACGTAATGAGTAAATTATTATTAAAAGATCAGCCGTTACTTGTACTGCCGGCGCTTGCAGTCAAAGTAGGAGTGAACGGAGCGCTGTTTCTTCAGCAGCTTCACTACTGGCTTGAAAAAAGCGTAAACGTCCAGGACGGATATACGTGGGTATACAATACCAATCAGCAGTGGCTGCAGCAGTTTCCGTTTTGGTCGCTTTCAACGATTCAACGCATCATTTCAAAGCTTGAAAAAGAAGGGTTGATTATAAAAGGAAAATACAACCGCTCTAAATTTAACAACACGGTTTGGTACCGAATTGATTATGAGCAATTGGAAAAGCTTATGCCAAGCGATGAATTTGAAGAGCTCGAAGATGTCAATTTGACAGAAAGGGCTAGTCAAATTGAAGCAGCGGAGCCGGTCACAGTGAAGGCGTCATTAACAGAGACTACAGCAGAAAATACAAATCAAATAAAAAGAGAAGAAGACGCGCATGACGCTTACGTCCAAACGTTAGAAGCTGCTTTTATTGCTAGAAGAAACCGAGGGGTGTATCCTTCAGCGAATGACTTGAAGCATATGTACGAAGTCGCAAAAAGCGAAATACCACTAGAAACGGCGCTATCAGGACTGCATGAAGCATTCGATCACTACGTGCCTAAATACAGCGGCGATACCATTCGAGCGTTTGCCTATATCAAACAGCATCTTTTTCATAAGCATTACGTAACATCACAGCGAGCGCTAGCGAGTCAACAGACTGACAAGCCGATTTCCTACGTCAATAAAAAGCGTGTCGTTCGCAGAGAATTGACGCCGGATTGGCTAAGAGAAAATGAAGAGGCAGCGCCTTTGGCTTCAGCTTTTAAAGACGATGCTCACTTTGAAGAAGAAAAGAAAAAGCTGGCAGAAAGTCTTCGCGAGCTGGAGCAAGAATTAAAAAATAATTGAAAATACCACTGGACTTTTATAAGATAAAAGATAGTAAACCTTTTGAAGACGAAAGGTTTACTTGGTAAAAGAAAAGCGGCTTTTAAAGAAGGTGCGCCATAAACGTGATAAAATTTTTGTTTTTGCTGTTCATGCCTACAATCTTTGTTTTTTTCGGTTTGTGGCTTATCCAAAATGTGTTGGTAACATTTGTTTGCTTTTACGGCTGGATGTTTATGATTTTATATGCGAATAATAAAATTAACTTTAAGGTAGCGCTTACAAAGAAATCTCTGTATGTGGGAACTCTCAGCGGAATTCTATGTGCCGCTGCGATAATTGGAAGCAGCCTGCTTTTTTCTGGTAAAATCTTTCATGTGAAAGATATGCAAGCGGTTTTGCAAATATGGGGATTTAGCGGGTGGAAAGTTATCGTTTTAGCCGTCGTTTTGATTTTTATTAATCCTGTTTTAGAAGAAATGTATTGGCGGGTGTATATACAAAATAAAGTGAAAAAGCATGTTTCTGTACTTGCTTCAAGCGCTGTTACATCAAGCTTTTATACGCTTTATCACGTATTCATTATCCTTCCTGTTTTCGTATTTCCGTTTAATATGATCTCGGTAATAGGCGTCTTTTCAGCAGGTATGATGTGGGCGTATATAAGAGAGCGATATGGTATCAAAGGGGCCATCATCAGTCATGCGTTAGCGGATGCGGCGATTATGATTGTATACGGATTATATGTAAGATAGTGGTATTATATCAAAAAACCATGAATCGTTATTCATTTATAACTTGTTTTCATGGTATAATAACAATAATAGTAAAATTTTATCAACACATTTGAATTGAAATAATGTATACTTGTAATACAAAGATTGAAGCGTTTACATAAATCGGAATACACATAGTTAATCTGGGTCCGATGAACACTAAAAAAAGAGAGAGAGATAATTACTTGGAGGAGGAATAGAAGTATGTTTGTACCTATTGAGCGTAAAAAAGTATCTAGTCAAGTGCTTGATCAATTAAAGAAGATGATTAAAGAGAAAACGTTCCCGCCAGAGTCTCGTTTACCGTCGGAACATGAACTGTCAAAAATGTTTGGAGTGAGCCGCGCACCAATTCGTGAAGCGCTAAGCGTTCTTTCTGCCAGTGGATTGATTGAATCAAGACAAGGCGGAGGAAGCTACGTAAAGCGTGTAAACTTAGTGGGGATGCTTGATCCAATGACGTTTGAAATGGTTGAAGCAGATCAGGTTCTTGAATTAATTGAAATGCGTATTATCATTGAGTCGCAGGCAGCAAGCTTAGCCGCGCTGCGCCGCACAGATGAAGAACTGATTGAAATTAAAGAATCGTTAGAAGCATTTAAAAAGACGGTTCATAACAGTGAAGAAATTGGACATGAAGCAGACTATCGTTTTCACCATGATATCGTGAAAGCAGCTCATAATTCATTCCTTCTTCATGCCGTAGAAGATTTAGGGCATTTATATCGAAAAGCGCTTGCTTATTCGTTAAATAAAAGCCAAAAAGAAAATCGCAAGCAAACGGATGCTGACCATGAACGCATTTTTGAAGCGATTAAAAATGGAGAGCCAGAAGAAGCAGCAGAAGCGGTTCGTGATCACTTAGAGCACGTTCGCCAAAAAGTAATGGTATCTCAATAATAAAAAAACGACAGCCGGAGTGGTTGTCGTTTTTTATTACTCAGACCATTCATGTGAGGAAATAGCACACGATGAAAACGAAAATTTATGCTTAAGCCGGTGCAAATGTGCCGGCTTTTTTGTGTGTGAAAGGAGAAAATATCTAATTATACTCTTTAATAATCAGAAAATACAGTATTGTTAATAATTTTACGACGTGGTATTTTATTAACAAATGTTACTTTTATTTACATATTTATGTTAGTAAATCTAACATTTATAGAAAGAGGAGGGATAAGATGCTTTCATCAAGCGTCGGATATTTGATTTTACTGATTTTTGGAGGAGGATTTACGGCCGTTACAATTATGATGCAGCGCCGTCAAGGAAAGAAAATGACGGCTGAGCAGTTTAGTACAGCCGGAAGAAATGTAGGCGTTGGGCTGGCGAGTGCATCCATTATCGCCGCGTGGACATGGGCCGCTACGTTAATGATGTCTTCATCCACAGGGTATCAGTACGGCATTAGCGGACCGTATTGGTACGCAGCGGGAGCAAGCATTCAAATTTTGCTGTTTGCCATTGTAGCGATTAACCTGAAGAAAAAAGCACCGAACGCTCATACGTTTTTAGAATTTATTGCACAGCGTTTCGACGTGAAAAATCATCGTTTAATGCTTGGCTTTGCTCTTATGACAAATATTATTGTGACCGCCATGGTTATTTTAGGAGGAGCCATTGCTTTAAACTCTCTTACTGGGATGAATATTTTTGTTGCCGCTTTTTTAATTCCTCTTACGTTTACCATCTACACCATGATTGGCGGTTTAAAAGCCTCATTTGTTGCTGATTATTTTAACACTGTTTTTATTTTCATTATTTTATTTATTTTTGCTGCTGCCGTCTATTATAAGTTCGGCGTAACAAGCGTGTACGAAGGGCTGAAAAATCTGCCTTCGTCACAGCATATGCTTACGATGGCATCGGTGCCGGGCCTTTTGTTTGGGATGATTAATATTATCGGGAACTTCGGTACGGTCTTTGTGGATCAAGCTTACTGGCAGCGTGCCATCGCAAGTAAAAACAGCGCTGCTTCAAAAGCGTATATTTACGGCGGAATTGCCTGGTTTTCGATTCCCTTTGCCGTTGCCACTTTCCTTGGCGTAAGTGCCGCTGGTCTTGGAATTGCGGTTGATTCACCAGATTCCATTGCACCCGTTATGGCGTCACACGTGCTTGGAAATCTAGGTTCTATTTTGTTTTTAACGATGCTGTTTATGGCAGTAATGTCGACAGGAGCGGCTGAATTAACGGCGATCACGAATATTATCGTAACGGACATTTACCTGCGTTCTATCAACCCGAAAGCAAGCAGTAAAAAAATCTTAAGCACGTCGCGAAAAGTGACGCTTGGCTTTGGGCTGGCGATGGGCGTGTTTTCCATTTTACTGTTTTACTTAGGAATTAGCCTTGGGTTTGTGTATATGGCCATGGGTATTTTCGTCAGCGGAGCCGTTATTCCCGTCACGCTTGGACTGATGTGGAAAAAAGCGACGAACACAGGTGCATTTTACGGCGCGCTGTTAGGAATGATCGGAGGCGTTATCGCATGGAACACATCTGCTTACGTGATTAATGGTCACATTAATGTGGAAGCCCTTGGCGGACTGTATCCAATGCTTATTGGAAATTCTACCGTTTTTATCATCAGTGGGGTCATATCAATTGGACACGGCTTGCTTGCTAAAAAAGAATTTGACTTTGATGAACTAAAAGACAAATTCAAAAGCTTTGATGAACATGGAGATGAACCATTAAGGGAGGAAGTGGCGTATGGATCCACAACAACAGTTAAATAAAGACGCAAAGCTATGTACGCGCTGGGCGCTGGGACTTACATTCTTATTTGTCCTCTTGTTTCCAGGCGTGATGTTTTTAACGGGCTATCAATATACGCTTTCCTTTTTTAAAGGTTGGACGTATCTGGCGTTTGGCTGGCTGATTATCGCAGGTATTTGTATTATTGTCGGGCCTGTGGTGGAGTTCGTGAGGGAGAAGAAGGATAGAGATACAGTTTAATTTGTCAAAACAATACGAATTTCAAATGTGTTAGTTATAAAAAAGATCACAAATCATATTCTAGTGAATGTGGTTTGTGATTTTTTTGTAAAGATATTTAAAATTAGGTTAATTTTATAAAACTTCACCATGGATTTAAGTGGAATTTTATCGCTGTATTTGATGATCTTTTGACATAAATGAAAGGAGGTGAAGTAATTGCATATCGTCTCTTTAGAAAAAGCATGTTATGCAGAACTACAAGCAGTAGGTTCAAAAGCTTACAATCTTTCAAAAATGATTCAGCACGTTTCTCATATCCCTAAAGGATTTGTTTTAACATCTCACGCATTACTTTCCTTTTTAACATTTAACCAAATAGAAATAAAAACAGAAGATAGCAGCGTCATAGAAAAGAAGATTCAAAGCGGCACGTTTTCTGCAGCTCTGCAAAAAGAAATTGTTTCTTCGTATGCTAACGTTCAAGGTGCTGGTATAAAAGGCGTAGCCGTAAGATCTTCTTCCGCACTTGAAGATTTGGAAAATGCGTCTTTTGCCGGACAGTATGAAACGATATTAAACGTAAGAAACAGAGAAGAACTTTTGACAAGTATAAAAAGATGCTGGGCTTCTTACTTTTCATCCGTGGTTCAAGCGTATGCCGAAGATAAGGAAATT
Source organism: Priestia sp. FSL R5-0597 (assembly GCF_038006305.1). NCBI lineage: Bacteria > Bacillati > Bacillota > Bacilli > Caryophanales > Bacillaceae > Priestia > Priestia sp. FSL R5-0597. The sequence continues at coordinate 3,375,186 of NZ_JBBOUZ010000001.1, read as the reverse complement.
TCGCTTTCTAATCCCCAGATGGGTGTCCTTGTACAAGGAATGGTTGAAGCCGATGTATCGGGAGTAATTTTTAGCGTAAATCCTATTACAGAAAGTGAAGATGAAGTGGTCATTAACGTGGCGTACGGCTTAGGAGAAGGAATCGTATCAGGTGGTGTTACGCCGGATTTATTTATTATTCATAAACAGACAAAGAATATAATGAAAGAACTAGGATTAAAAGAATATAAGCTAGTGTCAGGTTTTACAGGAATAACAAAAGAGATGACAACGAATAAAGAAAAAAATGAATTTTCTATATCAGATGAAACAGCACTACAGCTGCTTCGTCTAACGAATCAAGTAGAGGAGTATTGTCAGTACGCTGTAGACATTGAATTTGCCATAAAAAATGAAGATATTTATCTGCTTCAAGTAAGACCGGTTACTACATAATGAAAAGGAAAGGGGAAATCAAATGAACGTATTATCTGCATTTCAAAACGACCTATTTTTAAGTGAGGAAGAAAAACAAACGGGGTTTTGGGTACAAGATAATTTACATATCGCACATGCACTAAGCCCTTTATACGCTTCTTTTCAGCTTCCGGCAATGACGTATGGGACAAAGCAAGGTTTTGAAACGTTAAAACTGCCTATTGCTCAATTTGTAGTGAAATTAGCTGATGGAAAAATGTATCAGCAAAATATCCCGTTTCCCGGTGACGTAAATGATCGCTTAAAGGAGCACCAAGAAGCAGTGAAGCCGCTGTTGCCTCGACTTAAACCTAGATTATACGAGTACGTTAATGAGGTGTTTTTACCTTTTTATACGGAAGTCAAAAGAAATGCAGAACGTCCTTTATCTTTAAAAGAAGCAGGAAAAAAAGTAAAAGAGCTGCATGATTTTTATAAAAAAGCTTGGCAGCTTCACTTTGAAATTGTCATGCCAAGAAGTGATTTAGGAATGATTTTAGAAGAGCTATATGGAAACTTGACCGGAGACGCGAATACCGCTTACGTATATGATCTGCTGGAAGGCGTGATGAACAAGTCACTTGAAAGTGATCAAGCACTGTGGGAACTAACTGACACGGTAAAGCGTTCCGGCCCGTTAAAACAAGCTTTTACGGAACAAAGGTCAGAAGAAATAGAAGCAAATCTATTAGGCACAGCTGAAGGCAGAGAATTTTTAAAGAATCTGCAAAGCTTTTTAAATGAGTATGGCTATCGTTCTGCAAATTCGCACGAGTTTATTGATGAGACGTGGGTAGAAAATCCTTTACATGCGCTATCGATTATTGCTGGCTATGTGCGTAAAGATTACGACTTCAAGAAAAATTATGAAGACGTCGTAAAAAAGAGAGAAGAAAGCTATCGTGATGTACTCGCAAACATGCCGGAGTGCGAAGAAAAAGAGCAGTTTAAGCTGTTTTATGGATGGGCTTTGGACGCATGGGGGTTGGATGAAGATCATCATTTTTATATCGATGCGATGCTGCCTGCTACAGCAAGACTTTTTCTGCTGAATGTAGGAACTCTTTTAGCTGATCACCAAGTGATTCATCAGCCTCAAGATATTTTTCATTTTTATTACGATGAATTGCTGGAAGTATTAAAAAAACCCGTGGCATCTCATGAACTTATCGCCAATAGAAAGCAGGAGTTTAAAGAAAATCGTCATAAAAAAACGCCGCCTGCTTATGGAACGCCTCCTCAAACAGGAGAAGATCCTTTATTGGAGCGGGTATTCGGAAAAATGGGGCCTCCAGAAGTAGATGAAACGCAAAAAATCTTTAAAGGAAGTGCCGCTTCAAGAGGTGTTTATACGGGAGTGGTAAAAATCATTTCAGATCCAAGTCAATTTTCTAAGCTTAAACAAGGAGATGTTCTTGTATGTGAAACAACAGCACCTGCTTGGACCACGTTATTTTCGCTTGCTGGCGCGATTGTAACCAATGCAGGAGGAATTTTATCTCATGCAGGAACAGTGGCTCGTGAATATAAACTTCCAGCGGTTCTTGGCACAAAAGTAGCCGTGGATCTACTAAAAGACGGAGATGTTGTTACCGTAGACGGAACTAACGGAGTGGTGACGATTGAACAGCAGTAAGCCGTCTTTGATTATCTTTTCTATTTTAACGGGAACTTTTTTAATTCCCGTTAATTCCACTATGATTGCGGTAGGCTTACCGTCTATTGCCAAAGCGCTTCATCTTTCCATCGTACATGTATCAGTAGTGGTAACTATTTATTTAATTGTGATGGCAGTTGCTCAGCCCATTGCGGGGAAACTTGGGGATTTATATGGAAATAAAACGATGTTCGTAGCTGGAATGATTATTTTTCTAGTGGGATCTGCCGCCTGTGTGTTTTCATATAACTTACTTTCGCTCACCGTTTTTCGAACGCTGCAAGCATTAGGAGGTGCACTGGCTACTCCTAATGCAACAGCGATTATGAGACACAGTTTACCAAAAGAAAAGCTTGGAAGAACGCTTGGGTTATTTGGATTATCAATGGGGCTAGGAGCAGCTGTAGGGCCTGTATTAGGTGCTTTTTTAATCAAGTATCTTGGATGGACGTCGATTTTTTGGTTTAACGTTCCTTTTGCTGTGTTATCGCTGATTTGTTCATTTATATACGTGCCGTCTAACGTAAAACAAAAAGCAAAAATGCTGGATATAGTGGGCGCTTTATTGCTTGGAGTAAGCATGACGAGCTTTACGCTAATGCTGACGCACCGTGATTTGTTTAATGCTTGGACTATTTTTATATGCATAGCGTCTATCGTTCTTTTCATTGTGCAAGAACGCAAAGTCCAAGAGCCACTGATTGATTTTAAGCTTTTTAAGGTTCGTCCCTTTTTTTCGTCAAATCTTTCTATTCTATGCAGTAATTTTATGATGTATAGTACTATTTTGTTTGTTCCTCTTTTGCTAGAGAAGCAGTATGATATTCGTTTAATTGGTTTGCTTCTTTTCTTTTTTTCATTAGCCATGTCTATTTCTTCTTGGCTAGGAGGATTGTTAGCGGAAAAGGTAGGGAAAGAACATCCGATCCGATTATCGTTTCTTATTTCACTGCTTGCGGCGATGCTTTATTTCCACTTAGCGAATGCATCCATTTCTTATACCATTGTATCTTTATTAGTAGGAGGAGTGGGAGCAGGAATCGGTGTTTCATCTATGCAGGCTATGAATATTCAATCTGTCAAAAAAGAGCAATCAGGGACTGCATCGGGCATTTATTCCACTTTTCGTTATATTGGAGGAATGTTAGCGTCAGCTGCGGTGAGCTTGTTAGTAGGTACTACTGGTCTATTGGTGGTTCTATGTATAGCTGGAATAGCAGGATTTCTTGTGTCGTTAGTTGGAAAAGAAAAGCAAGTTTCCTTGTCCAAAGACGTTTTTAAATAAAAAGGGAATAGCCAGCGGAGAAGCAGACATTCGTTTTATTGCGCGTGCTGAAAATGATGATGTGCTGGTCCAAAGGCTATTCTATTTTTAAGTGATCGCTCTTTTTTCAATTTTACACACCCACCGGTAATACTGCACCACCATCCAAAACAACAGTGGATTTAAGAGGAGCGAATACCACCACGTCCACCATCCGTAGTGAAAATAACCCCAAGGAGCAGGGAGAAGAGCCACTACTTCATAAAGTAAAACAGCAACCGACCAAAATAAAATATAGGCGGCTTTTTTTGTGAGTTTCCCGGCAAGGGGATAGTAGGTAAGAAAAAGCATGTTTACAGGCGGAATGAGAACAGTATAAGCAAAAATACCTTGCCAGTCCGTCTCTTGTGTAAAATACCAGTAGCCGTGAAATTTGAAATTAATAAAGACGTCAAAGATGTGCTGAGCAGCAATGGTGAACATCCAAATGTGTACAATTTGATTTGCTGTGAAGCGCTTGTTTGTTTTAAAAGCAAGAACGTTAAATACTAAAATAGAAAGAATTAATCCAATCATATTGGTTCTCCTTTTGGCTTCTTGACTATATTGTATAATTTTAGGAGATTAAATCCAATAGAGAAATGGACATACTACGAATTTTCTGCGGTCTTTTTCACAGTGACGGACTGTACTTTTTTTCGATTTCTTAAAAAGGCGATCACGAGTAAAAAAGCAGGAATGACAATTTGAAACGGAAGATGTAAAGTGAACGGAATAATTTTTAAACCTTCATAGACATGTTCGAAATAGTTTTGAGCAAGAGACAATGAATAAAACAAAATGACCAAGCCGATTGGAAATACAAGCGGTGACGGGTTTTTAAGCTCAAACACGTGAGAAAGGCCCAGCACGGTGGCGTAGAAAAACAGACCGATTTTAAAGAAGCCGCCAGTGATTAAAGCCACCATAAAAAACACATCAAGCCGCTCTAAAAACCCTGCAAATTGAATGCTTTGAACGGTGCTTAAAAGCGGAAAAGCAGACCTCGATGTTAAGGTAACGCCCAGCACACCTATATTCACAATCATTGTGATCATAAGATTAATACCGTTTAATGTGATTGCGCTGAATACAATCAGAGCGGTCTTTTTCACATTTTTTGTATACGGGAAAATCATTGCAAATACAATCACTTCACCAAAAGGAAAATAAAGTGTTTGGCTGTAGGCAACGCGAAGCACCGGAGCGATGCCTTTTTCAAGAATCGGCCGCAGGCTTGTAAAATCAATGAGGCCGGAAACAAAGATAAGAATAAAGCCAGCAACGGCGAGTACGTAAATGAAGAAAAACAGCAGTTCCGCCGAACGTGCCATTACTTCAATTCCTTGGCGAACGGTATAGATAATTCCGAGCATCAGTAAAGCGTTCACTATAAAAAGCGGCGTATCGGGATAGACGAACGTAAGAAGCATCGCGCCAAAATCGCGCAGCACCCGCGCGGCTCCATTCGCAAAATATAATATGTAAAGAAAAGCAAGTATGCGTCCCGGCACTTTTCCAATAATTTTTTCGATATACTCCGTCAGGGCTAAATCCGGATAATAGCGGTGCAAGCGATAATACATAAAAATAAGTGCATAGCTGCTGATCATACCAACTAAAATAGCAATCCAAGCATCTTGCTTAGCGTCCATTGCTAAGCCGACCAAAAAGGCGCTGCCAATCTCAAAGAGCGTAATTAACACAAACAGCTGCCATCCGCTAATTCGAGCTTTTTCCACTGCCTATCCGCCTCCTTTTCTACAGCTAGTATGCGCTTTTTAACGTGAAGCATATGCATCATGTAAGTAAAGAGTCGGAAAGGAAATAGGGATATTTTGTTAAAAACTAAGTGCGCTAGCCGAAGATATAAGAGAGAAGTACGTAAAAGGAGAGAGCGTATTGGATTTATTTGAAGTTATATTGAGTATCCATATTGGACTCGGAATGATTTGTTTGCTTTCAGGAGCGGTGTCCATGTTAGCGGCTAAGAAAAAAGGAGGGCATACCAAATGGGGAGAAGTGTACCACGGTGTTTACGCAGCCCTAGCCGCTACAGCTATCATGTTAGCGATTTGGAAATGGAATGAAATTGCCTATTTATTTTATATTGCGGTGTTTTCATACGGATTAGCGGTATACGGGTACTTAGCACGCAAGCAAAAATGGAAGAGCTGGCTTCAGTATCATATTCGCGGGATGCTGGGGTCTTATATCGGAGCGGTTACCGCGCTGCTTGTGAATATTGGAGACAGTATTCCGCTGTTAAATATGCTTCCGCCTCTTTTTTATTGGTTTTTGCCGACGATTATTGGCAGTCCGCTTATTTACTTAGTCGGAAGACGCTATCGAAAAAATCCTTCCGCTTCTAAAAAAATATCATACTAACGAAAAAAGCCTTTTCTCTATAAAAGGCTTTTTTCTATGGCGAACATTTGTGCTATGATAGAGAAGCAAGGAGGATACAGCATGAAAGAAAATCATCAGTTTACCATACATACAGATAAAGAAAAGCTTGATATAGATGTTATCTACTCGTACCTTCATCATGAATCATACTGGGCAAAAGGAATTCCGTTTCATCTTGTTCAAACATCTATTGAACATTCCGTTTGTTTTGGCGTGTATGATGAGTGCGATAAACAAGTAGGGTTTGGACGGATTATTTCAGATTTTGCGACGTTTGCTTACTTGGCGGATGTGTTTATTCTTCCGCACGCGCGAGGCAATGGCCTTGGAAAAGCATTGATACAAGAAATGATTCGCTATCAGCCGATTCAACACGTACGAAAAATTTTACTAGCGACAAAAGATGCTCACGGTTTGTACAGTCAGTACGGATTCAAAGAAGTCAAAAACAAACAGCTGTTTATGCAAATTTTTAAAAAGGGCATGTACGAGCGGGCGCTTTATTCAAAAGAAAATAAAATACTGCCTGGAAAAGAGGGATAGGTATGGCTGAAGAGTTACGTAAAAGCGTATTTAATGAAGAGTTGATTACGCACTTAAGCGACACTTTTTCACGTGAAATGAGCTCATTTGATCAAAAAGCGTTTCATGAGCTGGTTTTTCAACAGGACTGGGAAGACTTAGCGCTGAAAGAGCGCATGAGAAGAATTACGCTTTCCATGCATGAAGTGCTGCCAGATGATTATGAAGAAGCGCTTCATATTTTATATAAAGCGGCTCCAACGGTAGGAGGGCTTCAAGGCACGATTTTTCCAGATTACGTTGAACTATACGGATTAAACGCTTGGGAAGCTTCCATAAAAGCACTCGCGTTTTTTACACCGTTTTCCACATCAGAATTTGGGGTGCGTCCGTTTTTAATTCAAGATCAAAAACGAATGCTCCAGCAAATGATTGAGTGGGCAGGAGATGAAAACCATCATATTCGCAGATTAGCAAGCGAAGGGAGCCGACCTAGACTTCCGTGGGGACAATCAGTACCTGCGTTAAAGCAGGATCCAAAACAAACGCTGCCGATTTTAGAGCAGTTAAAACGCGATGAATCGCTCTATGTCCGCAAAAGCGTAGCCAATCATTTAAACGATATTTCGTACATAGAAAAAGATTGGATGCTTGATGTGATGAAAAGCTGGTACGGAAAAGATGCTAAAACCGACTGGATTGTTAAACACGCGTGCCGTTCACTGCTGAAAAAAGGAGATTCTGAAGCTCTGTCTCTTTTTGGCTATGGAGATGACCCAGGCGTAATTGTCACAGGTCTTGGCTTACATCCACATACGATTACAATCGGTGATAGCATTGACTTTTCATTTGAGCTATCCGTGGAAAAACCCATGCCGCTTCGCATAGAGTATGGAATTCATTACGTAAAAGCAAAAGGAAACCGCACTCAAAAAGTGTTTATGCTAAAAAATGTTCAAGCAAAAGCAGGCCAAACGCTTACCGTCATAAAAAAGCATGCATTTAAAGATTTAAGTACAAGAAAACATTACAGCGGTACGCATACGCTTTCTGTTATTGTAAACGGAGTGGTAAAAGCAGAAGCGGACTTTGTGATCGAGTAGCTCTTTCCTTATGGAGAGAGTTTTTATTGAAGAGTTTAACTATATGAAAAAAGGAAAAGTCGACGTGCACTACGATCTGGGCGCGACTGTTAAAAACAAAGAAATGCCTCTCGCTCCTTCCGATCAGAAATTAAAAAACCTCCAAAAGGTCGCGAGGCATGGAAAGCTCGTCATTACAAGAAATAACAAAGAAATTGGTCGATATGATTTAGAGACGTTAGAATCTGTAAAGAACTGACTAATAGTAGAGATAGCTGCACGGAATACGACTCAGCTTACAATAGCTCCTAGGAGAAGTCCTGAATTTTATAACAGTTCATACATAAAAAAAAGAGATTAGGACAAAAATAGTTTAGCTGAAGTGAAAAATGAACCATTGATCAACATGTTTGATTAGTGGTTCGTTTTTTTGTTAGGTTGAACAAGAAGTCCGAATTGTTAATCCAGATTATTTGTCTTCATATTGAATTGATTCTGCTATGTCTCAATCCTTTTTTATATAAATGCACTCATTTGATACATTAAAAATAGTCAAAAAGGTTCAGCTCCCTTATCTTGAAGTTATTTCCTTAAACGGTATAATTATTTATGTAACATTTTAAATATTTAAAAAATTTAAAATGTCTAATCAAGGGGATGGGGAGGAGTAAATGAATGAAAAAAACTGTAAAACGAACGGCCGTGCCGGCGATTTTGTCAATTGGATTATTGCTGTCGCCGCTTGCGGTACAAGCTGAGATGCCTTACTACGGAAAAGACTACAGTCAGCCGGAAAAAATTAAAGCGCTTTATCCAGAAATAAAGGTGGATGAAGCAACGCCGGCATTTCTGAAAGGGCAAGACGCATTTACGACTCAAGAAGAAATGATGAGCTATGTTCAAACGCTTGCTCATAAAAGTCCGTACGTAAAGCTGAAGATTATTGGTAAATCACAGCAAGGGCGAGACATTCCAGCTCTATATTTTTCGAAGGAAAAGAAGTTTGCTGATGGAAAGACATCTAAAAAGCCAACGATTTGGCTTCAAAGTCAAATTCATGGTAATGAACCGGCAAGCGGTGAATCCGTACTCGCCGTTGCAACGCGTTTGACACAAGACTTTGGAAAAGATGTGTTAAATAAAGTCAACATTGTCATTGTGCCACGCATTAATCCTGACGGATCTTATGCATTTAAACGTCAGCTAGCAAATAATTTAGACGGAAACCGCGACTACATAAAGCTTGAAAGCCCGGAAGTACAGAGCGTACGAGCTGAATTTAACCGTTTTTCACCAGAAGTCGTCATCGACGCTCATGAATATACGCCTTACAGCAGCGGATTTAAAAATATCGGTAAAGAAGGCGTGTGGAAGTATCACGATATTTTACTGCAGTCCGGTCGAAACTTAAATATTCCGCAGAACATTCGCGACGTGTCGGATGAGCTGTTTGTGAACAGTACGCTTACAGCCATTGAAAAGCAAGGCTATTCAGGAGAAGTATACTATACGTCTCAAGTGAATAAACAAGGGCAGCTGGAAGTAGAAGAAGGCTCAGTTGAACCGCGAATCGGCCGAAACTCACTAGGCTTGTATCCATCGTTTTCATTTTTAGTCGAAAGCAGAGGAATCGGCATTGGTCGAGAAGATTTTCCGCGGCGAGTGAGTGCGCAAATTGCTACACAAGAAAAGCTGATTACACAAACAGCCAATCACGCCAAACAAATTAAAGCGCTGATTGCCAAAGAAAAAGCGGCGCTTGTCAAAAAAGGCAAAAATGCAAATGATCATGATCCAATTGTGGTGAACAGCGAAAATAAAAAAATACCAAACTCGACGTTAGAAATGGTTGATGTGGAAAGCGCGTTTGTTAAAGAGATTCCTGTGACGTACTACAGTGCAAAGAAAGCAACGCCGACGCTTGTACGCGAACGTCCGACTGCTTACCTTTTAAAACCGGGACATGAAGAGTTAGCAGAAAAACTGCAGGGACAAGGCGTAAAAGGCTTCAAGTTAACGAAAGAAACGGCTCTTTCAGTAGAAGCGTATAATGTCAGCAGCCGCATTGAAAATGAAGTCTACGAAAATAAACCAAATGTGGACGTGCAAACAATCGTCAAGTCAAAAACGGTGACGTTCCCAAAAGGAAGCTACGTCTTTTTAACGTCTCAGCCGCAAAACAATTTATTGTCTCTATCGCTTGAGCCAGAATCTGTGGACAGCTTCACAACGTTTGGTTATTTGCCTTCAGAAGTAGGACAAGAACTTGATGTTTACCGGTTTACGCGTTCCATTGAAAAATCGCCCTTGCAAAAAGAATCCCGTAAATAATGAAAAAGCGTGGAGCTTGGCTTCACGCTTTTTCATTACGATCACGTGACTGCTGTCGGTTTTTTCTTCTTCTAGAAAAGAAATAAATAAAAAAGCCGGCTAATACAAGAAGTGTAATAAGAAGAATACTAGTAGGAAAGTAAAGAGAGCCTATCTGAATGCCCAAGTAGTTTAACATTATCATAACTTCCTTTCTTGATAAAAAATGGTTTATTTTACTAAATACCCTTATAAGCTAATAGAAAACGTTTCAGCTGTTTTAGTAGGGAATGGATTGACTCTGTGCGCCAACAACCACGACATGACCTTGTCTCATCTCTTCTATATACCGGTTTGCCTCCCTGTTAGATAAGCCGAGTGAAGCCATCTTTGAAAGAAGCTCATCTTCTCTTGAAAGAAGCATATTGACCGCCGTTTCAAAAATACCTTGCTCTGCCATTCTGTACTTTTTTGTATGTGTTGCCTCCGTTAAATGCTGAGCCCATTCTTTATCGTAGGCCAGCAGATAAATCTCTTTGCTTGTAAATCCTTTCTTTAAAAAAGAACGGATGACGCAGACTGCCTCCTCTTGGTTTTCTGCTACTTGAATGTGTTTCATACACGAACCAAACCTCCTGATAAAAGATATTTCCGAAATACATCTTCTACTCATCATGTAGCCTTTGTTTCCAACTTTAAACTTGTTTTCTATCAATTTTCTCAGATAGTAAAAGAGAATAGAAACATCATAAATTTTCAAAAAAAGATGTTTGAACTTCAAAACAGAAGGCTAAACCTAGACTATACTAAAAAGTTCCATCAAAAATAGGAGGAGATTAAAATGAATTTACAAGATCAACAAACACAAGGCCAGCCCGAGCAAACGCAAGACCGCCAGCCGGGTATCGAAAGTGAGATGAATCCTCTCCCTATTTATGAGGATGACAATTACATTGGTACAGGAAAATTAAAAGGAAAAGTAGCGCTGGTTACCGGGGGAGACAGCGGAATTGGACGAGCTGTATCCATTGCTTATGCGAAAGAAGGAGCGGACGTAGCCATCGTTTACTTAAACGAACATAGCGACGCCGAGGAAACAAAAGCCCGCATTGAAGAAGAAGGTGTAAGATGCTTGCTGATTGCAGGAGACGTAGGAGACGAATCATTCTGTAACGAAGCGGTAGAAAAAACGGTGAGTGAGCTTGGAAAGCTAGATATCCTTGTGAACAATGCAGGAGAGCAGCATCCAAAAGAAAGCATTAAAGAAATTACGAGTGAACAGCTTGAACGAACGTTCAAAACGAACTTTTATTCATACTTTTATTTTACGAAAAAAGCGCTTGATTATTTAGGAAAAGGCAGTGCGATCATTAATACAACGTCCATTAATCCTTACCGCGGGAATCCTCAGCTGATCGATTATACGGCGACAAAAGGTGCAATTAACGGCTTTACGCGCAGTATGGCGCAAGCGCTTGTCAAAGACGGTATTCGTGTGAACGGCGTAGCGCCGGGACCAATCTGGACACCGCTTATCCCGTCTACTTTCTCAAGTGATAAAGTAGGAGAATTCGGTACAGATACGCCTATGGGAAGACCTGGGCATCCTGTGGAGCACGTAGGCTGCTATGTGCTGCTAGCTTCAAATGATTCATCTTATATGACGGGTCAAACGCTTCATGTCAACGGCGGAGATTTCATGAACACATAATTGCTTCACCTATTATAAAGGAGGAGAAAACGATGGGAGAGCGCCAGAAAAGATCTATTTCAAATACACCAAAAAAACGAGATGAAACGGAGCAGCGTGTAACAGATCAAGACGAAACGTTGTTTGAACGTTTCAAAGAAGAAGAAACAGTGGATCCTATGCCAATGGAAGATATAAGACTTGAACAAAAAGAAGAGAAAAATAAAACGAAAACAAAAGATGAATCGGGTTCTGAAAACATTCATCATCGAAAATAAAAAACAGCCTTCTCGGGCTGTTTTTTTTATCTGTGTTTCTATATTAATGAGCATTAGAAGCAATGACAATTTTTGAATCATCTTCTAATGCCTGAGCAAGATTCGATTTAATTCGTATATGGTCAAAACTTAAACCAAGCTGCATCGCAGTAGTGGCTAATTCAGGACGAATGCCCGATAAAATCGATTTAACGCCAATTAAATCAAGCGCATTTATCAGCTGAAACAGCTCGTGCGCGACCATTGTATCGATCATCACCACTCCTGACAAATCAATATACAAATGAGAGATTTGCTTCTCGGCACACTGTTTTAACGTGCTTTCTAGGATCATTCTGGCCCTTGCCGTATCAATATCTCCAACTAACGGTAAAAGAGCCACGTCTTTTTTAATCACAATAACAGGTGAACTTAATTCATGAATCATTTCCTGCTGAGAGCGAAGGCGGTTTGAGGCATATTCCTGCGCTTCTGTGATGAATTTCAAAATAATAATATCAAATACCCGTACTACTTTTTCATTCCACATATCGATATGCTGCTGAGTGATGTCATCATGAAGTTCTGCAAATCGGCGAATATACTCACAGTATTGTTTGCGGACGTTCATAAATTCTTTAATAATACTTTGAATGGGGGTTCTGAGATGCTGTTGGTCTTTGGCAACTTTATTTAGCCACGTGTTAAAAGAGTCAAAAAAGCTTTTTTCATCTTCTATAAAGACGTTGCTAATATATAAATGAAATTCATAGTTTTGCGCTTTTAAGCGTTGAATGACGTCAGGGTCATTAGAGGTATATACGCCTTCAGAAGATGTTTTATCCAAAGATTCATACCATTCTTCCGTCATAGTTGGTGCGCTTTCTAGCAGATAAGAACGTAAAGCGATATCTTTCTTCACTGTTATTCTCCTCTCAAACTGATAAAACATGCGCAGGTGCGCAACGTATTTATTATAGCATCTTTTTTATAAAGATGGATATGAAATGTATGTTTATTTTGCGTGTGAGGTTTTAAGTGATTGTATATAGGGAAAAATTTTAATAAAAGGGGAAAGAGGGAAAGTATGAATACCGTGACGAGCGATCAGTGGAAATGGTATCAGTTTGATTTAGAAGAAGCCGATGGAATAGCTGATATAATCAAAGACTATCAGTATCCAAGAGATGAATGGTTTTGCCAGCAGCTTCAAAAGGAAAATTCTAATCATATTCAAGTAGATGTAATAGGAGAAAGTGAGCTCATTTATGGTTCACTGATTTATCATAAGAAGTCGTTTGATCAAAAAAATTACGATTCGTTTCATTTTTATATTACTGAGGAATTTATTATAACGGCAGGAATCGATTTGAAAATCCTTGAGAACACCAATCATGAACGAATGATTGAACGCATGAAGCAGGCTGCTAACACGGCGGAAAGTTTTTTTATTCTTTTAGGCGAAATTATGAAAAAACACTTAAATGGGTTTGATCAGTTTGAAAGTCATTTCAGAGAGCTTCTGTGGGAAGTGCGCCATAATAATAACATCGACGTGTTAGATGACATTCATAAAGCGCGGTATGACCTGCTTATATGGACAAATTTAATCAGTTCTGTTCGAGAAGTTACCATGGGAATAGAAGAAGCGTTTCATAAAAAAATTAACCAAACGATTCAATATCAGCGGATGTGCAAAAAAATCGAAATCGGCTTAACGCTAATTGAACAATATCAAAAAGAATTTGACGCGTTAATTAAATTAGAAGAAGTTGTGTCGACTCATCGAGGAAATGAGATTATGAAAGCTTTAACGCTGCTGACAGCCATCAGTACGCCTTTAACGGCTTTTGGAGCCCTTTGGGGAATGAACTTTAAAGGGATGCCGGAGCTTGATTGGAAGTTTGGCTATATCTATGCACTCATTTTAATCGTTCTTTCGACCATTGCCATTTATCTCTATTTACGAATGAAAGGGTGGACGGGCGATCTGTTAAAAGGAAGAAAAAAGAACTCATTTTTTAAATAAGCTTTAATAAAAGAGGTTGAGACATAACGAAATGAATCCAATCAACTGCTAGAAGGAACAAAATAGATTAAACTATATTCACCATCACAAAAAACGAACCACTCATCAAACATGTTGATTAATGGTTCGTTTTTCACTTTGGCTAAACTATTTTTGTTCCAGCCTCTTTGTTGTTTGTTATCCTCGCCTCCACGTCGTAGGCTCACCTGAACGAAGGCATCTTGGGAATAAATCGTTTTCTTTTAGCTTTACTTGATTGCCGTTTTCGTCGGTATAGCGACCGGTTTGTGGAACCAATTCTCCGGTTGAAAAGGCATCATCTACGGGCTTCCACGTCGTTGATTCACGTGTGTGCGGGCAAGGTGTAAAAAGATCATCTTTTTGAAAAAGTTTAATTTCACCTTCCGCACAAATGTAAGCGCCCGATTCTGGTACAGCTTCACTCGTTCGATAAATGTTCTGGACGGTCTTCACACGCATCCAACCTTTCGTTTTCTATTTAGTTGTATTTTAGTGTCCCTGTTGTGGCGTCCATGTACGTACGGTCTTCTATAATATCTGAGTCGTCTAGCTTTCTAAACGGAGCGCAGTAGCAGACAACACCCGTCTCGATTTCAATTTCTTGAAATCCGTATGCACGGCAAAGGTATTCACCGACAGCGCTTGGAGATGGATGCGTATCCAACTCATCTAATGCTTCGTTAAACATCGCTAGAAATTCTTTTTTCGAAAACTGCTTCTCATGATGCAGTGTTACTGGGTCTCCAGAATCTGTTCCTTGTGCTAACGCGTAAAAATACATCATCTTCACTCCTTATATATATAGTCGTGCTTTTTATGAAATATAGAAACAATGATTGTTAGTAAGTAAATTCCCTTAAATAAACAAAATAAACGCATTTGGAAGAAAACGGTTTCTTTATGATTGTTATCTTAGAGAGAATTCAGTGCTATCAGCGTTTGATAGCAAGCTGCCACAGGGTGATAATCGGCTTTAGGAGCCGGGCTTTTTTTCGAGCTGTAGCGTTCGTTTTGTTGATTTAACAGCTGATACCAGCCTCCATATGTGTGATCGATAAAGTGTTTCTGAGAGTAGGAGAACAGGGCGTCGTATGCTTTCCAATATCCGCTGTCTCCGGTTTTTACCCCGAGCAGTGAAGCCGCAGAAATGGCTTCGGACATCACCCAGTAGTTTTTATCGGGGTCAATGACCTCTTCTTGAGGAGACAGCGCAAAGTAAAGACCTCCGTACTTAGCATCCCAGCCTTGGTTCCATCCCTTATCAAACAAATACTTTGCACGTTCTGTCATCCAGTTTTCCGAACGGTGCCGATCAAGCCATAAAAGCAGCTTGCTCCATTCAAACTGATGTCCTGGTATAAAGCCGTACGGACGAAATTCATCTTTTGTATCGTTTTTATTGTAGTCCCAATCTGGCTGCCAGTCTGTATCATAATGCTCCCAAATCATGCCGCCAGATCGTTCAGCAAGCTGCTGAGTAACACCTTTTGCAAGCGTGTACGCTCGGTCTACGTATTTTTTATCTCTTGTTGCTTCAAAGGCAGAAAGCATCGCTTCACACATATGCATATTTGCATTTTGGCCGCGGTACAAAGAAGAAGCTGACCACGATGCGTCCCATTCGTCTCGGTAAAAGCCGTGCGCATCTTCCCAAAAGTACTTTTCCATCACGTCATAGACCTGTTCAATTGTTTCTTTTGCTTCTAAAATGCCGGCTTGGTACGCGATGGAAGAAGCTAAAAGAGCAAAAGCGTGGCCATATGCTTGTTTAGAATCATCTTTGACTTCTCCGTCATCGGCTATTTCAAAAAAATACCCGCCGTGCTCTCTATCATAATGGTTGTTTTGTAGAAAATGAATGCCGTGCTGAGCTGCTTCTTTGCACCAATCCGGTCCGTCTAAAAGAGCCCCTACACTGAAGATATAAATAAAGCGCGCCGTACTTACCAAGTGCTTTGAATGCGTGTTGTTGACGGTGCCGTCGTCGTAGTATTCATGGATATACCCGCCGTTTTTTTGGTCAATACAAGCGGGGTAGTAGAAATGAAGCGTATCAAAAATATGCTGTTTTAATGTGTGAGGTTTTCGAAACGCAGTTGAGGAAAAATCCGTTGCCGTGTTCATTTTATCACCATCTCAATCTTTGTTTTTAATTGTTTTTTACCCTAAGCCATTGGGAGTAAACGTAAGGGTTTTTTTGCTGTTTTTGCTCTATTATTCTATTTTTGTTGAAAATGTATCAGTTTGGAAACAAGTTTGAAATATTTTGATATACTTTTGACACGATTATCCGGTATTCTAAAAGTACGTGCTAGCTGGAACGAACAAATGTACAGAGCCTCTAGACGTCAAATGATTTTATTTAGTGTGGCTAGTTTAAGATTGAGCTTAAACATCGGATCCTGTTTTCACTTAATCTATTAAACTGGCAACATGTATTTCTATTATATTTTGCAAATGAGGTATAAAAAATGACAGAAGTGAACAAACAAAGATTTTACAAAAAATTAGCGGTAACAGGTCTTGCTTTTACACTTGTAGGAGCTGGAACTCTTGGTCTTCATTCCTTACATTTTACGGGTGAGCCAACTGTCGCAAGCGCAGCAGCGGAAACCTATACAACCACGGCGAATTTAAATATTCGAAGCGCTCCATCGACGTCCAACGCGATTATTGCGACAGTTAAACAAGGCACACAGCTAACGGTAGTTGGACAAGCAGCAAGCGGCTGGCTTAAAGTAAGCTATCAAGGCAAAACGGGCTACGTAAGCAGTGAGTATGTTAAAAAGTCAGCGAGTTCAACGACCAAAACTTATGTAACAACGGCAAATTTAAATATTCGAAGCGGTCCATCGACGTCAAGCGCGATTGTTGTAACGGTCAAACAAGGCACGCAGCTAACGTCGACAGCACAAGCAGCGAACGGCTGGCTAAAAGTAAGCTATCAAGGCAAAACGGGTTACGTGAGCACGCAGTACGTAAAAGAATCAACGGGTTCTTCTGAACCGGCTCCAGCTCCAGCTCCGGAGGCTTCTGTCTATGTGGCAACGGCGAATTTAAATGTTCGAACAACTGCTTCAACTTCTGGTGCGGTTATGGCAACACTGAAAGCCGGCACACAGCTCGACGTAACGGCTAAAGCAGCAAACGGCTGGCTAAAAATTACGTATCAAGGGAAGGTTGGTTATGTAAGCGGTCAATACGTACGAGCATTAGCTGGGATGAAAGTGGTTTCGAACCCTGAAAGTATACAAGTTGTTGTGAATAAACAAAACAAGCTTCCGGAAAACTACGTTCCGAAAGATTTAGTATATACAACGATTCCGTTTACATTCAAAGAACAAACGGAAAAGAAAAAAATGCGCAGTGAAGCAGCCTCTGCTATTGCACAGTTATTTGCGGGTGCGAAAAAACAAGGCGTTACACTTCTTGGCGTATCAGCTTACCGTTCACATGCAACGCAAAGCGCGCTTTTTAGTTCGTATGTTCAACGAGACGGTTATGATAAAGCGGCAACTTATAGCGCACTGCCAGGCACGAGTGAACATGAAACAGGTCTTGGAATTGATGTAACAAAAGGAGACGGCACATGTGCTGCTCAAGACTGCTTTGGCGGAACAAAAGAAGCAGGTTGGCTCGATGCCCACGCAGCAGAATACGGATTTATTATTCGCTATCCAAAAGGGAAAGACGCGGTAACCGGCTATAAATATGAGCCGTGGCATTTGCGCTATGTAGGCAAACCAGTGGCGCAGGCGATTAAGAGTAAAGGCATTACGCTTGAAGAATATTACGGAATTAAGTAGATTTAAAAAAGAGGCTGGAATAAAAGTAGCTTAGTTGACGGAAGATCCGAACGCGTTTGATTTAGAATCAAACGCGTTCGGATCTTTTTATTGTTGTGGTAAAGATAGCTTTCATGTATGTAGGTGCTTCTAGTGGTTTGTTATGCCTCAATCTCTTTTATTTTTGTTCATCATGTTTACCCTTCTTGTGAAGGAGGGTAGGTAATGATACAAAAGAACTACTGTTTGTACATTTAAAGTTGAGTTTGTGTGTGAAAAGATCTAGTGTATATTTCATACAGAAGTGTAAAGTACAGGGGGCGTTCATCTGTGAAAAAACGAAGGAGATGCATCCTATCATGTTGAAAGATCATATGTTTGAATTTTATTTTGATCAAATGAATGAGCTGGTTTTTTTGGCGGAAGTAAAGAACCAACATCTTTATTATAAAAAAATGAATAAAGCGGCTGCTAAGCTTGTACGGTACCAAGGAGAAGTGGGCATGCGGCTAGAAAGCGTACTCCCTGATCGGGCGTATCACTCTCTTTACCCTTACTATATAAAAGCGATGGAAACAAAAAAGCCAGTTACCTACCATGACATAAATACCTTCTCAGATGAAGCTGAAGCGTTTGAAACAACGCTTACCCCCATTTTTGATGATACCGACAATAGTACGCACTTATTGGTGATGAGTAAAAATATCCAAAAGTTAAAAAAAGATTTAGCCCAAAGTATGGAGCGGTATAAGTCGCTTTTTATGAACCATGAAAACGCCATATGTATGATGGATCTAAGCGGTAAAATTGTTCAAGCAAATCCTGCCTGTGAGCAAATGTTCGGCTACGATACGCAGGAGATCATCAATAGTTCTTACATGCAGCTTCTAGAAGAACTGAAGATTGATGTTCGTGCTTTGCCTCTGCATCACATCATATACGACCAAAGCTACAGCAAAGAAATCCAAGCGTGGCACAAAGAAAAAGGAATGATTTATTTATATGTTACAAACGTGCCCATCATCGTGGAAAATGAATGGATGGGTATTTACTTGATTGCTCAGGACGTTACAAAGGAAAAGGTAGCTGAAATAAAGCTGGAAAACACGGTGAAAGATTTAGCAAACATGAAGTATGCCCTTGATGAGTCCGCAATCGTAAGCGTCCTGGATCCATATGGAACGATTAGGTATGTCAATGATATGTTCTGTACGATATTTGGCTATGAAAAAGAAGAGCTAATTGGACAATCATACGAGTTATTTGATGTAAGCTATGATTTTCGGGTTCTTGAAAGTATTGGCCAAGGAAAGGTTTGGAGAGGGCAAGTCAAAAGCATAACAAAAGAAGGCGTCATCGTGTGGAGCCATAAGACCATTGTTCCGCTGACCGATATTCATCACCGCATCTCAAGCTACGTGCTGATTCAAACTGATATTACTGCGCAAAAAAACCTAGAAAATCAGCTGAAGTTTAAGGCGTTTCATGACAGTTTGACGGGGGTGCCGAATCGAATGATGCTGCAAAAACAAGTGCAGGCTGCGATCGAGCAAAAGGAAAGATTTGGCCTGCTGTTTTTAGACTGTGATAATTTTAAAGAAGTGAACGATCAATTTGGTCATGATATTGGCGATGCATTTTTAATTCAGTACGCGCATCGGTTAACGTCTTGCATTCGCACATGTGACGAAGTGTATCGCCTCGGAGGGGATGAATTTGTGATCTTACTTCGGCACATTGAAAGGCGCGAGGAAATTCAGCAGATCATGGAACGAATTCATCGAGAGCTTCAAAAAGAATGGAGTATTGAATCCTGCATCTTTACAGCTACATCGACCATCGGAGCCGCTTATTATCCAGAAAACGGAGAATCATTTCAAGAACTGTTAAAACAGGCGGATCAAGCGCTGTACGAAGGAAAACGACAGGGGAAAAATAACGTGAATTTCTATAAAAAAAACCACTCTGTAGCCGATTCTATAGATAAAGAAAGTATTGTCTAATATAGAAAGGGAGAAATATGAATAAACATAAATTAATGGTTGTTTTATCAAGCGGAGCAGTGATACTTTCTCTGCTCATACATATCATTCATCGTATTTGGCCGATGGAGATGTCCGGCATGTCGATGGAACATAATTCAACGCCAGGCGAAGTGTCATTGATCTTTTTGATGCTTCCTATTCTTTTTCTTGGCGTGCTGCTTGTACTGTATGTTAAAAAGCATGAGCTAGTACCTGCGTTTGTGACGCTAACGCTCACGTTTTCAAGCATCAGCACGATTGTAGGCGGAGGAGGAATGGTCGAGTATCATTTTTCAATTTTTATGGTGATAGCCATTCTTTCCTACTATGAAAATGTAAAGCTTTTATTGTTAATGACGGGTATTTTTGTCATCGAGCATCTAGTGGGATTTTTTGTTCCATTTTTCACGCCGATTATTTTCGGAACGTCTTCTTATTCCTTTTCGATGCTGTGCCTTCACGCGGCGTATTTGCTTTTTACATCAGGGGCGACCGCTTGGCAAATTACTTCAAAGAAAAATTATACAAAACAGCTTCAGCAGCAAAATAAACAAAAGCAGCATATCATTTATGACATGATGAAAAAACTGCATGAAACGAATGGTCAGGTAAGACAAACGGTTGCTGACTTAAAGGGAAGCTTAGAAGAGTCGCAAGCAGCTAGTCATCATACGACGGCTTCAATGCAAGAACTAGCCGCAGGAGCGGACCAGCAGGTAATAATGGCTCAAAAAAGCAGTGAGTTTCTAGAAGAGATGACGCAAGGCGTAACCAAAATAGCCGAGGCTTCAGCGGCAGTCAGCGAAGCTTCTGATCAAACAGCAAATGAAGCCGCGCAGGGAAAAGAAAAAATTCAAGAAGCCATTCAACAAATTCATACAATCGATTCTTCTGTTCAGCATGCAGCTAGCGCTATTCATCAGTTAAAAGAACGTTCTGCAGAAATCAACGATATTATGAGTGTGATTTCAGGCATTGCTGCACAAACAAATCTACTGGCGCTAAATGCTGCAATTGAAGCAGCGCGCGCAGGCGAACATGGTAAAGGGTTTGCGGTCGTAGCAGCGGAGGTTCGCAAACTTGCAGAACAATCCAATCAGTCAGCCGAACAAGTAGCAAGACTCATTCAGCATATTCAGCAAGAAACGTCTCAAGCCGTAGCATTCATTCAATCAGGAACTGCTGATGTAAAAAACGGTATTTTACTAGCCAACGAAGCGGAAAATGTTTTTAACCGAATCGCCGACGCATCTACATACGTTCATGAACAAATTCAGCAAACGGCTGCTTCCGCACAGCAAATAGCAGCCGGATCTACGCAGGTGCTCCATGCCGTCAGCGAGATGACCGCTTTTGCGAACCAATCAGCCGCAAGCAGCAGCAGCATTTCTTCTGCTTCCGTGCGTCAGCTGCAATCGCTGCAGACTATCGACCAGACGGCGGAATTTTTAAGTCGGTTAGTTGAAGAGCTTGGCAGCGTAACGGAAAAGTTAGCGAAGCAAGCGTGAGTGAGGTAGCAGACTACATAGAAGTACATGATTTTATACACTGGATTAATGTTATAAATCTGCTAAAGAATTATGTACATACAAACACTTAAAAATTTTCTACGGACCTTTAGACCACTAATGTTCATATCAATCCCCTCCTTTAGAGAAATGAAGCGATCTAAAAAGAGGGGATTGATGCTTTTGTCTAAAAGCTAGTGTTAGTTATTTGTTGGAGAAGGAAATCTTGCTGCTTCAAAATGTGAACCATCTTCGGATGTGACGATTGTACCGGCTATGCTGCTTTGAACAAAAACTTCAACGCGGTCTCCAGCTTCTAAATTATAAATAGTAGACACGGATACCGCATTAACAAACGGTGTGTTCCCGCCAAAGAAATCGTTATCGATAGCGATAGCGGTTGTCCCATTTACACGTATTTCAATGCGAGTTCTATAATCTAGCATCTGGTCGTTAGGAGAGAATCCAATTGTAGCAATGATAGAATATACGCCATCTTTTTTGGGGCGGAAGGTAGAAGTAATCGGGTTATATTCATTTGCTAAATCAAATTGTTCAGTTGGGAAAACGGCTTTTACAAACGTATTTGCAGGAACATTTTGAGGCATCGTTAAGTTGAGCGCTCTAAATGCTGACTCCCGCGTGCTTCCTTTTTTGTCTTTATCTTCTTTACATTTAGAAGCACAATCATGTGATTCCTCATAGAAATCTTCTGCGCGTCCATAAGTCCAAACTTGTGATTCTTCAGAGCTATCTTCTTCGAGACCATAAGTCCAGCCGCGTGCTTCCTCAGGAGCATCTTCTTGATGTTGCTCTTTCTTATTGTTAAGGGAAGCTTTCTTCCTGTGAGGATAAGATTTTTCTACATAATATTTATCATCTTTATCATTGTAATGGAAATAATACTTTTTTATAATAATCACCCTTTCTTTGCAGTACTCTATACTGTATTCACTCATAGAGGAAATATTTGGATGCTTGTCCAACAACTTTAGAACTGTTTTTTTAATAGCTACTAGTAACTAATTTTGAATGTAGAATTAGTTGCATTATATAAAAAACACCTCGTTCGAACGAAAGTCGAAGAGGTGTTTTTATTCGAAGAGTATTCGATTCGAGAGTCTACTCATAACCTGTATGTAAACATCACTCTATCAGTCAACTGGGTGTACTTTTATAGCGCTCGGTCCTTTAGCTCCTTCTTGGATTTCAAACTCTACTTTTTGTCCTTCTGACAGATTTTTATATTCCTCACGGTCGATTGCATTAGAGTGAACGAACACTTCTTTTGATCCGTCCTCGGGTGTGATAAATCCAGATCCTTTCGATTCATTGAACGATTTAACGGTTCCTTTATGTTTGCTCATTGATAAATCCCCCTTATAAGTATAGAAATAATTTCTTAATAGGTTTTTACCCAAACGCTGAAATCTCAATCATTTTTATGATCGTTATACCGATTAGAAGAGTCGGGAAAAGCAAATAGGGAGGGCTTAACAATTTTTTCATTTCAGTTATATTTTTATATTGTCTGTGATATAACTATTGTTATAAAATGTAATCGTTAATTCTGCTAACTAAAGGAGATAAAGAAAAAAATGAGGGATGAGTTGTTATATATAGGGAAGAAAATTATCGATAATAAACAGGAATTAGCGATACAATTTTCTGATCTGATGGACTCTGAATATAAGCGGAAGCTTGTTTACCATGAAGAAAGTGAAGTTTTAAAATGGAGAGCAGAACTCATTGAGTATTTAGGCGAGTCGTTATTCGAAGAGTACTCGGTCGTTTTAAAGAAAATCATTCAGTGGGGTACAGATATAGGAAAAGTGGCTGTGGAAAACGGACTTTCGTTGAGTCAAACGTTAAAATCACTCGCGCTGTTTCGAACAGTGATATGGGGTGTTTTTACAGAAGAGCTGCAGCAGAAGCAGTTTGCTCCTATTACGATGCTTGATGTAAGTAAAAAAATTGATCCGATGCTTGATCAGCTTAATCATATATTTGTCGAAATTTACGAAGAACATAATACCGAAACCATAAAACGCGCTTATGCAGCGCTAGAAGAATTATCAGTTCCCATCGTTCCTCTTTCTGAAGGAATCGCTGTGATGCCAATCGTTGGACAAATTGATACGCATCGTTCGCAGCTTATTATGGAAACGGCTTTAGAAAAAAGTGCTCAGCTGCAGCTGAGTTATTTAATATTTGATATTTCAGGTGTTCTGATCGTCGATACGATGGTAGCGGACAATATTTTTCAAATCGTAAAAGCTTTACAGCTTATCGGCACTAAAACGATGATTACCGGAATACGTCCGGAAATCGCGCAAACCGTTGTTGATTTAGGCGTCGATTTTGGAACAATCAAAACAAGAGCGACGTTAGAAAAAGGTCTTGAAGAAATAGGCTTCAGTAAACTGCCAGAAAATCCGCAAAGAAAAAAAGACAAATGGCGTTATTAATAAATAAAAAAGCCTAGAGGCTGGGACAAAAATATTTTAGCTGACGTTAAATCCGAACTATTAATCTAATTGATGGTTCGGGTTTTTTGTTGTTATGATGAACGTAGGTTTCATGTATGTAGCTGCTTCTAGCTGGTGATTGGAGGGCAAGACGAAGACTCCTGCGGGAAAAGCGGAACAGGTGAGACCCCGCAGGAGCATAAGCGACGAGGAGGCTCACCGGCCGCCCGCGGAAAGCGAAGTCCTGCACGGAAATCACCAGCGGTGTAAAAAGCAGTCCAACTCATTTATCTCATTTATCTCATTTGTTCGTCTTTCGATTGGGTTGATTTAATTATGTTTCCACCTCTTTGTTTTCTCGTGTCTCTAAAAAATAAAAGAAAGGCTTATATTACGAAAAATTTAAGGGGAAGTCACAGCGTCACATGTTACATTCTTTGTAAAAAGGGGTACTGGTAAAAAGAAGCATTTCAAGCGCTTTTCAATTACAGTAGCCGTCTAAAATTAATTAATTGTCAATTTCGAATAACATAAATTATTTAAATACTTAGACAAACAAATGAGGAAAATATATACTTATTAGTGTTGTCACGAAAAGATAAAGGGGAGAAACAAGGATGGATATCAAACGTCAAAACGTTGATTTTGGTAACTCAATTTTTCAAACGCTAGTGGATGGTTATTACTATGAAATTCCTACAAACGTAGTAGAAATCACAAAAGATCAGGCAGAGGGTCATTTTCCTTCAAGTGTAAATGAACCGGAATTACTTCTTCAAAATCTACTGATTTCTACCACAATTGAAGGAGTAGAAAAGTATTATTTAGTAGGAGACGCCGCAGAGAAACACGTGCTAGGCAATATCCATATTAATAAGTTACATAATAAAACTGAATCTGATATTCCTTATGTGATGTTTTTAGCTTCAGTTGCTTATTACAACATACTTAAAGGAAAAGACAAAGAGGATAATCATGTGACGATTAATTTTTTCTCGACTATGCTTCCGATTTGGCTGCTTAAGAAAACAAATAAATTCAGTGAAATGCAGCAGAAGATGGCCGAACGTTTTCAAGGAGAGCATACGGTAACGGTATTGACTCCTGGTTTAGAAAAAACGGTCACTGTGAACATTGAAACGAGCAAATGCCGTATTGAAAGCGAAGTGGCTCGCTGGGCGATCAAAAAAGATTTTGAATTACAAGATAGAGAAGAAGCAAATGCATTCAAACATTTTGAAACACTAATTGTAGATTTGGGCGGAGGTACGGTTGACCTGGCACTGCTTCCAGCAGGACTTCAAGCTCCTAAAAGCAGAAATTCGTTGAAGTGTCTTACGGATATTTCATATTTGAAGCATATTGAAAAGCTAAGAAATGAAAAGCTGCTTGAGTATTTTGATGATGTTCGTTCATTAGAAGAATTTATTATTGCCAATATCCATAAAGCAAAAATGGAGCAAAGAGACGGCAACAGCGGGAAAAAAGTAGATCTCACGGAGCCTATTCACGCTTCGCTTAGAGAATACACGCAAATTTTATTAACAAAAGTTGAAAATCTATTTCCATCGCCAAAAGATAAAGTCTATAAATATATTTATATTGGAGGACTGGCTCCTATCCTTCAACAGTTTATTGCAGAGCAGATTGATAACATGTACGGGGAAGAAATCAGAGAAGAAAACCATCTTTTCTTGCCGGAGACACGAAAGTTAAATTTATACGGTCTTGAAATTTTAAGCAGACATGAAACAAACGCAGCGGTTCACGCTTAAAAAGGGGGAGCATACATGAGTCATCAACACACTCGCCTTAAGGAAGCACTAGACGATTGGTACGGTCAGCTAAGCTCCCAGGTGGCTGCACCATTTTACTTATTATCAAATGCGTTTCTAACAGCTGGGAATCTATCAGCAGATATGATGGGAGCAAGGGGAAAGACCGTAAGTAATAGAGATGAACATGCAAGTTTTACAATTGAAACTGCTGACATTCCGTCAGAAGTGTCTTCATTTCTAAAAGAAAAACAGCAGGCAAACGAGCTGCAGAACTATATAGTGAGACTCATACAGCAAGACTTGCAAAAAATGAATAAAAAAGATGAAGTCGAGTCGCTCGTTCATTCACTTAGAAAAGAGCTGTTGGGCGAAATTGACTTGCTAAAACAAGAAATGAATTCACGTTTTGCTGCAAATCGTGAGGAGTATGAGTCCAAGCAGTCAAATGAACTTCAGGATTATGTAGCGAAGCTTGTGGAACAAAACGGGCAGAAAGACAGCCGCCAAGAAGATTTTCAATCGTTAGTTCATTCATTGAGAACCGAGCTGTTAGGAGAAATTCACTTGCTTAAAAAAGAGCTTGGCTCTGCATCAGCTCCTTCTTATAAGCAGCTGAAACCCGTTATGAATGAGGAAGAAACGTTTAAAGAAGGTCAGTTAATTAAAAGTGAAAAAGTGACCGGAACCATTCAAGAAGATATCGATGTAGATTTCTAAACAGAAAGTAGAGGCGTGCTATGCCTCTACTTTTATTATTTTTCTATTAAAAATGGAGCTGGGGCAAAAGTATTTTTGCTAAAGGAAGATCCGAACGAGTTTGATTCTTGATTGTGAATCCAACTTGTACGGAAATCAACAGCGGTCCAATATAAAAGCTTTAGCGTATAAATCATAAAGCTCTTTTGTTTCTTTTTAGCTTTTTTCGAAAGTATAAGCACATATCGAATGTAGCGATGGTACAAATACTGCATTTTATTATAAACCAAAATAATGATTCGTTTATGCCAAATCCGCCAATCGAAGCTTTTAGTTCATTTAGCTGTCTGAGAATTAAATTTATGTCGTTTTCATAAGCCACAGTAAAAGATTTAATCACAAGCATGGTCATAATGACTGCTTCTACCGATATATATAGAACTTTTCTTGCTAGTTTAAGGGAAGGATTTACGTTTGATTTAGGAATTTTATAAAATAATTTCATCGCCCGTTTGCCTTTCAGTTATTTTAAGCTGTTTAAAAAGGTTCGTTTATTCTATAATTCTTTCTTTGGCTATAAAATCCTTTATGTATAGCAAGTTAAAAAAAGCTCGCTAGAAAAGGTCGTACACCGATTTTCTAGCGAGCTTATGTTAGTTAATGTTCTTCAGCTAAGGCATTTGCTTTTGTCACATGAACTGTACCGAATGGGTGGTTTGGAGGAGCGTAGATGGAGTAAAGTTTTAGCGGAGTGGTACCGATATTGGTGACATCATGCCACGTTCCGGCAGGGATAAATATCGCATCATCATCGTAGACTTTTCGTTTAAAGGTTAGATTGTTTTTACTTTTGCCCATTTGAACAACGCCTTGCCCTTGTTCAATACGCAGGAATTGATCAACGTTAGGGTGGATTTCTAAGCCGATATCTTCACCTGGCTTTAGACTCATTAACGTCACTTGTAAATGTGTTCCCGTCCATAAAGCAGTGCGGTACGTATTGTTTTGCTTTGACGCTTCATTAATGTTAATCACAAATGGCCTTGGTCCGTAGTCCTTTAATTTACCGTTTCTTTGTTGAAACTGTTCGCTGGTGTGATAGTGATTCGGCACATAATAACTATATGGCTGCCAGCCGTAGTACACTGGGGTCTGCCACTGATGATAATAAGGTGCATAGTGCATACTCATTCTCCTTTTCTCGTTTCATTTTTCTTTTCATCCTATGCTTTTGTCAAAACGGTTGATACCATTTGCCTTTTTGTCCGCGGTCTTTATCCACTTATTTTTTGCCCAAATCATGTAATTAATGATTTCTCTGAGCTCTTTGATTGTTTTTCGGTGGTTAAAAAATACTTTCATCACTTTAATACGATAATTCAGTAAAAAATATATCGTATGAAAACGTTTTATTTGATATAATTTTAGAAGATGAAAATTATTTTAAAGGGTGACGTTCATTGAAAGAAAAAAAACTTCAAGAATTAACTGAACATCTTAATAATTTATTCAACAATTTAATTCATGGATCTATCACAGAAGGTGAATTTAATGAGCTGTCCGAAGAGCTTTACAGGAAGCAAACGAGGCTGCGCTATGAGATAGAGTGTGAGAAAGGTTCGTATTACCGAGAATATTTTAAAGGCTAAGGCTTTGTATTAGACTGCTTTATAAGAAATAAGAAAAGACCTCCATTTAGGGGGCCTTTTCTTCACTTCTAGTAGTAAGTGGAGTGATACTTTCTATTTCAATAAGTATATTAGTATATTTACTTCATAAAAAATACAGCTGTTGAAGGTCTAAAACTCGCTATTCACCCCCAAAAACCTGTATGATAGGTTTAAGATTGCCGCATATGAGATATATGTATAGTAAAAAGGGGTGATGAGCTGTGAAGTGGTATAAAGGAGTTGTCATGCAAGTCTTAATGACAGAAATCGAAACAGCAAGAGAGCACATGGTTATGTTGGGACTTACAGAAGGTCTTACAAGTCGTAATACAGTTCGAATCAGTCAAACCCTTGATTATTTATTAAATGAACTAAGTAAAGTAATGGCCGCAGATTAATCGTATTTTATATAAAAATGAAAAGAGCTGCTGACTTCACGGCAGCTCTTTATAAGTTGCCTTAACGCTTTTATGATACTATTTATACAGTTATCTCATAGCAAAGAAAATAGCGGATTTGATTATATATATCGTATAGTAGAAACCTAGAAGATGAGTTGAAAGCACCCGTGAAAAGGGAAGCTTAGATACATAAAGCAAACGCCGTACTAAGAATGGCGATGGAGGGTATAGTGGAATGGAATATCATATTAAAGAGGCCGCTGCAAAGGTAGAGCTGCCTACGCATACGCTTCGATACTACGAGCAGCAAGGGCTTTTGCCTTTTATAAAAAGAGACGAAAACGGAAATCGTATTTTTAGCGAGTCTGATATCGAGTGGCTGGAATTTATTATTTGCTTACGGAAAACGGACATCTCTCTTTTAGAATTACGTAAAATTGTTGAATTAACACAAGAAGGTGATGATACAATCGGTTTGCGCAAGCAGATATTTGAAAAGCATAGAGAGAAAATGATGGAAAAACAAAGAGAGCTGGACGCAGCTTTTAGAAAAGTGGAAACAAAAATCGACTACTATGATAAATTAGAGCAAAAGTATCAGGAAGAGCTTTCATCTAAAGCCTAATTTACCGTTTGTTTTTTATTTTATAAAGAAATAAAAAGCGGGCAGCTAATCCAATTAGCTGCCCGCTTTTCTCTAAACTTACAGTGTAGAAATGTCAATAACAAATCGATAGCGAACGTCGCTGCGAAGAACGCGCTCGTACGCTTCGTCTACTTGATTTGCATCAATGACTTCAATCATAGGAGCAACGCCGTGTTCAGCCGCAAAATCAAGCATTTCTTGTGTTTCACGAATGCCGCCTACAAGTGAACCCGCAATGCTGCGACGTCCCATGATAAGGGAGAATACGCTGTATTGATCTGGGTTAGCAGGTGCGCCCACGTTAACAAGCGTTCCATCTACGCGAAGTAATGATAAGTATTGATCTACGTTTAAGTTAGCCGATACCGTGTTTAAGATAAGGTCAAAGCGACCTGCTAATTCAGTGAACGTCGTCTCATCACTTGTTGCAAAATAATGATCCGCACCAAAGCTTAGCGCTTCTTCTTTTTTATTGTTAGAACGGCTCAATACCGTCACTTCAGCACCCATTGCATGTGCAAATTGAATCGCTACATGTCCAAGGCCGCCCATTCCCACGATCGCCACTTTTTTGCCAGGACCAGCATTCCAGTGCTTTAATGGAGAAAATGTTGTAATCCCTGCGCATAGAAGCGGACTTGCTGCATCCATACTTAAGTTATCAGGAATACGAACAACGAATCCTTCTTTTACGACGATTTTTTGGCTGTAGCCGCCGTATGTACGGTTTCCGTCGTAATCCAATGAATTGTACGTTTGAACAACGCCTTTTGTACAGTATTGCTCGTCACCGTTCACACAGTACTCGCACTCTCCGCAAGAGTCAACGAAACATCCAACGCCTACGCGATCGCCAACCTTGTATTTTGTTACGTTTTCGCCAACCGCTTCAACCACTCCTGCGATTTCGTGACCAGGAACCATCGGGAACATCCCGCCGCCCCACTCATCAAATGCACTATGAATATCAGAGTGACAGATACCGCTAAACTTAATATCAATTAAAACGTCGTCTGCTCGCAGTTCTCTGCGTTCAATTGTCGTATTTTCAAATTTTGCCTTTGCGTGCGGTGCACTTAAAACACGTGATGTTGTTGTATGTTGATTACACATAAGTAAAAACACAATCCTTTCGTATTAAACATAACCAGTTGCTACTAAACGTGCATTCACTGACTACGCTTGATGTATTTAAAAACTACAATACTAGCTTAAACGTTAAAGTCGACTTTAAAGCAAGAGTTTTTTGAAAAAAATTTCGTTCTATGACTTTATGAAAAAAGGAAAGGAAGGAATAGCATGGCAGCTTTCTATCTATGTTTAGTTAAAAGAAATTCTTCAAGGGTGCGAGCGGCAGCTTGTTCATCAACTCCATTTGTCAGCAGTGTTATTTCATCTCCCTTCTTAACAGCCAAAGCCATTACCTTCATGATGCTTTTTCCACTTACACATTTTCCATCTTTACCAAGAAAAATATCACTTTGAAACGAACACGCTTCGCGTACAAACAAAGCTGTATGTCTAGCTAGAAGTCCACCGGAAAGTTGCACCGTTATTCTTTTAATTAGCATAGTGTTTCCCCTTTTTTGTATTTTAAAAACTATAAAACTAGCTTAAACGTTAAAGTATACTTTAAGGCAAGAGGGAACTTGGATAAAAGAGTCATTTAAATGACGGTAACTAAAAGTAAATACGGTAGACATGTTCAAAAAGGTTAAATAAGAACTTATTGTTAAAGGAATTTCCACGTTCTAACCAGAAAAACAATAGATATCATTTTCTGGAGGAATACGATGAAAGAGCTAAAAAGGTTAGAACCGCTGCAAGCAGCTACACAATTTATTTCTAAGTATTATCCTAATTGTCAGGGGGCATTACTTGCCGGAAGCGTAGTCAGAGGCGAAGCTACACATACGTCCGACCTTGATCTTGTTATTTTTGACGATAGCTTTACCTCTTCTTTTAGGGAGTCACTCATTGAATTTGGATGGGCCATTGAAGTTTTTGCTCATAATCGGACTTCATACCAAGTCTTTTTTAAAAGCGACTGTAAGAGGGCTAGACCTTCACTGCCAAGAATGATTTCCGAGGGAATTATTTTAGTGGATAAAGGAGTAATCCAGTCTATAAAAAAAGAAGCAAAACAATTACTAGAAAAAGGCCCTGAAAAATGGCCGGAAGAGACGATTAGATTAAAAAGATATTTTATAAGTGATGCGTTGGATGATTTAATCGGTTCTTCAAATACAGGTGAAGCCCTTTTTATTGCTAACACGCTCGCTTACATAACGCACGAATTTGTTTTAAGAACAAACGGTCATTGGATCGGGGATTCTAAATGGATTGTCCGGTCTTTGAATGACTATAATGAACGCTTTAGTAAAGAGTTTGTAGAGGCATTTGATACCTTTTATAAAACAGGAAATAAAGATAAAGTAATTCAACTGGTGGATAAAGTGTTAGAACCACATGGGGGCCGGCTGTTTGAAGGATTTTCACTAGGGAAAGAGAGAGCCAATCAGTAGCATAGTGCTTATTATAACCCCACTATTAGTTTTTGCTAGTAGTGGGGTTTATTTTTAGGGATATTCACGTATGCTTAAAGAGTTTGCCCGTTATCAATCGTAAACACTTGGCCCGTCACGGACTCTTGTTTTAACTGAAAAAGAATAGCATCTGCGATATCTTCAGGAGAAGAAATGCGCTGAAGAGGCAGATTTCCTGCAAGCTGATACATTTTATCTTCGTTGCCAGACCACCACCTTGTGTCGACTGCACCAGGAGAGATGCAGTTGACTCGAATATGGGGTGCCAGTGCAATCGCTAACGATTTTGTCATCGTATGAATCGCTGCTTTTGTTGCTGCATAGGGAATGGAAGAGCCAATTCCAGTTTTGCCGGCAACACTTCCTACATTAACAATCGCCCCTGACTTTTGTTTTTTCATATGTGGAACGGCTGCTTTTACACAGTGAAACATGCCTTTTACGTTTACATCATATAAAGAGTCCCATATGTCATCCGTTGCAGACTCTAAGTCATGCATCGGGATTTGAGCAGTAATACTAGCGTTATTCACTAATCCATCTAACCGTCCGAATTGTGTAATCGTTTGATGAATCATTTCATTCACTTCATTCTCGTTGGCTACATTCGCTTTAAAAGCAAAAGCCATACTTCCTTTTTCTGAAATTTCTTCCACAGCTTTTTTAGCTTCCTTTTCTGAGTTGCTGTAGTTTATCACAAGTTTTGCGCCCATGTCAGCTAACTTTAAAGCCGTTGCTTTGCCTACACCAGTGCCTCCGCCTGTGATAATAAATACTTTGTTTTTAAAATCGTTCATTTCTCTTAACCTTCCTTTCTCTCAACATCTTTTATTATATCTTCGATGAAAAAAAGGATATAATAGGTAATACTAAGAGAGGTATCATTTAAAATGATATCAGCGGAGGAATTGAAATTGGAAAGCCAAGACTTACGAATTTTTAAATGTGTGGCAGAAACAAAATCACTATCAAAAGCCGCCGAGGTATTAGGATATGTTCAACCGCATATCAGCCAGCGCATAAAAAAATTAGAGGAAGAGTTAGATACTAAATTACTGACACGCACAAATAGAGGAGTCACGTTAACGGATGAAGGGGAAGCTTTGTTTAACTATGCCCAGCGTATTTTACTGTTAATGGAGGAAGCTAAAGCAGAAGTTAATCCGAATAAGTTTAGAACATCTTTAATCATTGGTGCGTCGCAGACGGTTTCTGCTACTAAAGTTCCTTCTTTGTTCTCGTCTTTTTTGAAAGAACATCGAAATATTGAAGTTAAACTAAAAACAGACAGAAAACAAGTCTTGCAAGAAATGCTTTCGTACGGGGAAATTGATGGACTTTTTCTTAGCGGTACCTATAACGAAGCGCAGTTTGAAAGAGTTTATCACTACGCAGAAAAGGTGGTACTCATCTCACCTACGTCTGAAGATATAGAAGAAAAAACCCCACCAATGCTGCTCATCAATAGTGATGTAAACTGCATCTATAGAAACAGACTATTAGCGTTTTCAAAAGAATATCATACACATAAAGCCAACATGATGGAATTTGATTCATTAGAAGCGATTTTACAAGGCGTCCGCGATGGACTTGGGATGAGTGTAGTCCCGGCTAGCGTAGTAAATTCTCGTGGTGATATGAAAAGAATTGAATACCAAGAGCTTGCAGAAGACGTTCAAATTGATTTTATAGTAAAGAAAGGGAAGCAGCGCTCGCAAAGTCTTAAAAAGTTTATTCGTTTTTTAGAAAGCCTATAGATTCTCTCTTCCCGTATCACTAAAAAGAACCCTTAATGCCTGAAATGCGCTTCAAGGGTTCTAGCTTTCTTATGTTCCAAAGATTATGCAGCTAATTTTCTACATTCATCCGCGCATTTCAAGCAAGCCTCTGCACATCTTTGACAGTGATCATGATCGTGTTTCTTACACTCATTTCCGCATCTTTCGCAAATTTCGGCGCAAACTCCAGCCAGTTCAGCAACGAAAGGCGTTCCTCTTTCTAAAGCTTGTTCCAAATATCCGCACATATCTGCACACTCTCTGTCAAAGCGAATACAGTCCACCATCATACCCACATTTTCTTCTTTTAGACAAGCATCAAAGCAATGGTTACAAGCACTCATACAGTCATGCAGCGTTTGAATAACAGTTTGATAATTTTCGTTAGACATTGTAAAATTCCTCCTTATTTTTTCTTCTCTTTATTACATTAGACTATCGTTTAGTTTATTAAACCTAATAAAAATAAGAGTGCTGTAAAACTTATTAAGTAATGAGCAGGTTCTTTTTTACGTTTAAATATAGGGGGATAGGGTATGTAAGTGATAGATAAATCTTAAAGGAGTGTAGCACATGAGCTGGCTAGAAATACTTTCTTATATAGCTATTACAATCGGAATTATTCAATTTTTAGTTATTACAATCGACGTGATCAAGCATCCGCAGATGATGTTTGTGATGAATATTGTGTGGCCTATCACCGGGCTATATTTTCCTGTCGTCGGGATATGGTTTTACTTTAAATTAGGTCATAAAGATAGAAAAAAATCCGATCACGCTCATGATTCCTCTGAACATATGCATCATAGCCATGAAGATCATCATGAACACCATCATAGTAAGAAGCCTTTTTGGCAAAGTGTTTTTGTATCTACGACCCACTGCAGCAGCGGGTGCTCGGTCGGAGATTTAATTGGCGCACCAATCGTATTTTTAACGGGATGGACGATTGCCGGAAGCGTCCTTTTTGCAGATTACGTAGTGGAATTTATTCTTGCTTATATAGCGGGAATTGCTTTTCAATACTATGGTATGAGTATGAAAGATAACGGCTCAAAAGATGAGCTGAAAAATGCGGTAAAAGCAGATACGTGGTCGCTTATTGCGTTTGAAATAGGGATGTTCGGCTGGATGGCTTTATCACATTATGTCTTTTTTGCACAGGCACCCAAACCAGACAGCGCGGTCTTTTGGTTTATGATGCAAATCGCCATGATCATTGGCTTTTGTACAAGCTATCCAGCGAACTGGGTACTTGTTAAAAAAGGGGTAAAACATGCGATGTAGAGACGTTTATGAACGCTGTTATGTTATCAGTACGGACTAATAAAACGTACACTGAAGAACTTAAAAAAAGACGCCTTTTTATTAGAAAAAAGGCGTCTTTTTCGCATATGTTTTTACTATTTCAGTTATCTAAGTAACGGTATAAAGTCGTCTTGCTTATACCTGTAGCTTCCGTTATTTGAGCAATCGTATAGTTTTTGCTCCAGTACATATCAAGCGCTCGGTGTACGTTATAGTCAGGCTTCTTCGGACGGCCGCCGCTTTTTCCTTTTGATTTTGCTTCTTGAAGACCGGCTTTTGTGCGCTCGCTGATGACGTCGTGTTGAAATTCACCAATACGTTTAATGGTACTGAAAAAGGCTTTTCCTTGTGACGTGGACGTATCAACGTCATCTAAAATCGATACAAAATGAATCCCATTGTCAAAAAGATACTCAATTAATTCAATGAGGTGCCGAGTAGAGTCTGCAATGCAGTAAAACTTATACACAACGACTGTATCGCCCGGCTGAAGCGAGGCTACCATCTCATCAAATTCTACTCTTTTCTTTATGGAGTTTGTTTTTTCTTGATGAATTTTATCGCAATTAAAAGGCTGCAATGCCTGTAACTGTTTGTCCAAATGTTCATCTTCGCTATATGGACGGGTATAACCAATAATCACTACACCATCTCCTGCATGGATTGTTTATTTATATTTACCTATTGTACCAAATTCCTTCCACTCATAACATTTCTTTTCAGTATAGAAAGAATCATGGTTCCAAAAAAGATCGTTTTTGGAACAAAAAATGATAGACATTTTGTTTTAGGTCTGCTAGAGTTTTAGTTGTTCACAACGTCTCGGCTTCTATGAGAGTTGGAAGCCACCTATAAAAGAAAAGCGAGGTGTAATATGGACAAAGAGACCATTAAACTGATTCGGAAAAGCTACAATTTAAATCAGCGAAATTTTGCTGAAAGAGTAAACTGCAGCTTTTCACTCATTGCATTAGTGGAAGTTGGGAAGAGAAGAATTACAGAGGACTTAGAAAATAAAGTGAAAGAAGCGTTCGGATTGAATGAGGAAAAAATAAAGGAGCTGACTTCATCGTTTTAATAAAAACGTTTCATGCACGTAAATATAATACTTGAGGAAGATGGGACATGCTTGCCTGTTTTCACTCGTTTTTTTATATATTAAAAGTACCATAAACGTCCCATTTAGGTTCTGTTTATTTTCTATTTTACTACTTTTATTGTCCAAAATCTAGAAAAGCGTACAGTAAACGTTTATGACTATAGAGAGAAAGGTGTTTTTGGTTATCATGTTCAATAAATTAAAAACGGAGTGGTTTGGCAACGTGAAAGGAGATATTCTTTCAGGTATTGTCGTAGCGCTTGCGCTCATTCCTGAAGCTATTGCATTTTCTATTATTGCCGGGGTAGATCCGATGGTGGGCTTACACGCATCTTTTTGTATCGCCGTTGTGATGGCCTTTGTAGGAGGGCGTCCTGCGATGATTTCTGCAGCTACCGGCGCGATGGCCCTGCTGATGGTGACACTCGTAAAAGAGCATGGAATGGAGTATTTATGGGCAACGACTATTTTAACGGGTGTGATTCAACTTCTGTTTGGCATCTTTAAAATTGCTCGCTTTATGAAATTCATTCCTCGATCCGTGATGGTAGGATTTGTGAATGCATTAGCGATTTTAATTTTTATGGCACAAGTTCCGCATTTTGTAGGAATCTCAACGATGACGTATGTGTTTGTTGCGTTAACTCTTGTTATTATTTACGTGCTACCGCGCTTTACAAAAGCAGTGCCTTCGCCATTAGTAGCGATTGTCGTCATGACAATTGTAGCTATTTTTGGAGGATTTAATTTGCGTACAGTAGGAGACTTAGGAGAAATTACAAAATCACTGCCGGTGTTTTCTATTCCTAACGTTCCTTGGAATATGGAAACACTGTCTATCATTTTTCCAACAGCGCTAGGATTATCTATTGTCGGATTAACAGAATCGCTGCTAACGGCATCGATTGTGGATGATATGACAGATACGTCTAGTAATAAAAACCAAGAAAGCAGAGGGCAAGGAATTGCGAACATGGTCGTTGGTTTCTTTGGCGGCATGGCTGGCTGTGCGATGATTGGTCAAACCGTTATTAATGTAAAATCAGGCGGACGCGGTCGTTTATCAACGTTTGTAGCAGGCATATTTCTCATGTTTCTCATCTTGGTGCTAGGGGACTGGGTTGTTAAAATTCCAATGGCTGCACTAGCAGGCGTGATGATTATGGTATCCATCGGAACATTCGACTGGTCTTCGCTTCGTACATTAACGAAAGTTCCTTTAACAGATACCGTTGTGATGCTTGTTACGGTGATCACGGTTGTAGCAACGCATGATTTATCAAAAGGAGTTATTGCAGGTGTTATTTTAAGCGCAGTTTTCTTTGCGGCTAAAATTTCAAAGCTAGATGTGTCAGCAAAAGAATCCGAACATCGAACAGTTTACAAAGTAAAAGGTCAGCTGTTCTTTGCCTCTGTAGAAGACTTTGTTAACTCGTTTTCGTTTACAGAAAAACAAGATTTAATTTTAATTGATTTTTCAGAAGCGCATATTTGGGACGACTCAGCCGTAGCGGCCATTGATAAAGTCGTATTAAAGTTAAAAGAACAAACGTCTGCTGAAGTGAAGCTGACAGGTTTAAATGATGTAAGTGAGGAGCTGCTTCAAAGGTTAGCGACTTACAATAAGGAAAACGTGAGGGCGTCAGCTCATTGATAGAGTGATAATTCCTAGGTTCAAATCATATATGATTTGAACCTTTTCTTTAATTCTCTTTACCAGTCTATATAGTTTTGGAAGACTAAAAAACCAAGCAGTATAAAGAAGGCAAAAACAAATAAGGCTTCGGCAGAATGTTGTCTTTCCGCTTTTTTTACGTTTATTTTTTCTCTATATTTTGATTGAATGTTTCTTCTTTTCAAATCCAGTTTCATATATAGACTCCTTAAACGATTTTATATAAATGATTTTACCATATTATTGAATATATGGTTTTTTAATCTGAGAAATCAAGATTATTGGAACAATGAATGAAGTTTGTAATTTGTATATTTCAATTCAGTACTATATGGTATTATTTTCTTTAGTTAGGAGGGTATTTGAAATGAGTGTTTCCAAAGAAAATAAGCCGATTTTATTAACCGTTATTTTGCTGGCGGCTGCGTTTGTTGTATTTTTTGCAAATCGGCTGCTTCCCCAAAATTCAATTTTTCCAAGTGAAACCGGGGATTTGACCATTCTGCTGTGGCTGTTTTTTGCGATAGATATTGGCTTTATTGTGGCGTTAGTTTTAGGAGTTCGAACGAAAAAGCAGAGCGTTGTGTGGTTTAGCATTATCGCAAACAGTATCTTTTTTGTGTTGCTTTCTGGCTTAATTTTCTT
This sequence comes from Priestia sp. FSL R5-0597, assembly GCF_038006305.1. Classification (NCBI taxonomy): domain Bacteria; kingdom Bacillati; phylum Bacillota; class Bacilli; order Caryophanales; family Bacillaceae; genus Priestia; species Priestia sp. FSL R5-0597. Next base: position 3,337,423 of record NZ_JBBOUZ010000001.1, on the reverse strand, counting down.
ATTAGCGATTGCAAATGGAATTTCTGAGCCGTAAGTTTATTATTTTTATTATAGGTGAATGATTAGGATTTAGAGAGGTTGATAGATATGATGATAGGCGGTCCTTTACTGATTGCCCTGCTGCCAGGTGTACTTGTACTCCTTATAACCTGGCTGTTCAGAAAGATGAAGTGGAACAAAGTTATTAGAATGCTTCCCTCCATGCTTACCGTTCTTGCCGCCACCGTGCTTTTTTATATTGGCTATGTAGAAGTAAGAGGTTTTGAAGGTGCGGGCTATTTGTTTTTATCCGTATGTTTACTGTTGTTTGCAACTGTTGCTTTTATCATTGCCAAAAAGCCTGTACGATAATTTTTATAAACTTTATAAATTCTTTATAAATCCCTCCTATACTACGTGTAGGAGGGATTTAATATGAAAAATATTATTTTAGAGGTAAAGAGCGTTTCAAAAAAAGTAAGGCGTCGCCACTTAGTAAAAGAAGTATCGTTTCAAATCAGTGAAGGAGAAATATGTGGACTGCTAGGGCCAAACGGTGCTGGTAAAACGACCTTAATTCGTTTGTTGACGGGGTTGATTAAACCAACTGGGGGAGAAGTTTTTATTAATAGCAAAACCATTCTTTCACAAAGAAAAGAAGCGCTGCAAAGCGTTGGTGCGATTGTAGAGTCGCCCATCTTTTTTCCTTATATGACGGGAAAAGAAAACCTGACAAACTTAGCTCGACTGCATCCATTTTCGACAAAACAAGAAAGGCAGCAAAGAGTGAAAGAAGTACTTGATATCGTAGGATTAACCGGCAGAGAAAACGATAAAGTTCGAACGTATTCTCTAGGGATGAAGCAAAGGCTCGGAATTGCTCAAGCGCTTTTAGGCGACCCGGATTTGTTGATACTAGATGAGCCAGCCAACGGCTTAGATCCAATGGGCGTACGTGAACTGCGCGAGCTGCTTTTCACCTTAAAACGTGACTATAACAAAACGATTTTAATCTCTAGTCATTTGCTGGATGAATTACAGCGAGTATGTGATCAAATTGTTGTGATGAGAGAAGGAGAGTTAATATGGGACGGCGCTCTGGACCAGTTAGCATCTGGTAAAAATCTTGAAGATGCGTTTGTAGAGCTGGTGTCGCAATGAAGGAGCTGTTAGTAGCGGAGTGGGAAAGACTTTGGAAAAGAAAAGTGGCGTGGCTGACTTTTCTATTAGTGCCGTTGGTACTGTTGGTCGCTTCTTCCTATCTCCAAAAACAAAATGGAGCACTCACAGTCGATTTACCAGAGTATACGTTTGCGGGAAACTTTCCTGTACTGAGCTTAGCTGAAATGTTATTTACCGTTTTTAATGCCATGTTCTTAGTTTTTATTACGCTAGTGGTTACCGGCGAATACCGGTCAGGACAGCTGCGAATGGTTATGATACGATCATATTCGTTTAAAGAAATCATCCTAGCAAAAGCCGCAGTGATTCTGCTGTTTAATGCACTGTTTTTTATTACGTATTTTTGTATGAGCTATGTGATAGGCTTTCTGATGTTTGAACACCCGCAAAGCTACTTTGTGTTTTATCACAGTCATGCTTTTAACATAAAAGAAGCACTAGTATATAATCTTTCGTTTTATGGATATGCCTACTTAACGACTATTGCGATATGCTGTGTGCTGTTTTTTATCTCTGTTATCAGCAAAACGACTACTACGGCTGTTGGAATTGGGGTTGCTTTTATACTAATATCATTTTCGTATCCTACTTTATTAAGAGGGTTTAGACAGTGGATGAGTGAAGAGCTCTTTGGACAGCTGTTTTTTACTTCCGTACCGATGATTCAATGGCAGGGCATTACAGTCATGATGGCAGAAAACCCGCAGTTTGTAGGGTGGAATTTCGGGGTTTTAGGTTTTTATATTTTATTTTTTGGCGGTTTAACGTATGTAGCTATTCGAAAAAAAGAATCGTTTCTATAAAAGGAGAGAAGACATGATGACAGGACTTTTTATAAGTGAATTAGAGCGAACGTTTAGACGGAAAAAGACAGCGGTGGTACTAGGTGTGTACATAGGATTACTTGCTTTTATTTGGTTCTTTTTCTTTCAAAGGGGAGGCATTTCGTTTTTTGATGCGGCTCATGACGTAAAAATTGATTCTTTAAATGCAGCACCGCTGCTTCTTCGAGACCTATCCTTTGCGATTACGTTTATTGTCATTCCTATGTTTGTGGCAGATAGCTTCAACGGTGAGTACACATCGGGAGCTCTGCGTATGGTACTAATTCGGCCGCACCATCGCGTGAAGCTGTTTTTTGTAAAGTGGGCAGTTCAATGTTTACTAGTTTTTATTATTCTTTGTATTACGTGGGTAGTGGGGACATGTCTTGGAAGAATGGTTATGCCTCATGTAAATGAAACCACATTTTTAGGCGGACATACGCTAGGGACTTTAGGGGCGTTACTATATTCGCTCAAATTTTACGGCATTTGTTTTTGTATCTTTATAGCAGTTATTAGTATCGGGAGTATCCTGAGTGTTCTTATGCCTAATTCCATTTTATCTTACGTCGCAACCATTGGTGCTTTAATTGGAAGTGTGTATGTGTCAGATAAACTAAGCTTCTTTTTCTCCGTAACCGATTCTGTTTTTCATGAATTAAGCAGGCCAAACTCTGAATTTTTAGTTAACCTATTATTTCCAATTTTACTTATTAGCCTTATAATAAACCTATTCGTATGGAAAAAGAAGGAATGGGTAGGGTGAGATGGAGATGAAGCAAACAATTTTACTAGTGGACGACGAAAAAGACATTATTTCCTTTATGAAAGATGCGCTCCAAGATGAAGGATATGAGGTGGTGTTTGCTTACGAAGGGCAAGAAGCGTTAACAAAGTTAAAAATAAATCCAGACTTAATTGTGCTGGATGTGATGATGTCAGGCATGGACGGCTTTGCACTTTGTGAAATGATCCGAAAAAGCATATCATGCCCCATTATCTTTCTAAGCGCTAAACAAACGGAGCAGGACCGAGTAAAAGGACTATTAGTGGGTGGAGATGATTACTTAGTTAAGCCTTTTAGCATGAAAGAACTAAAAGCCCGCATTTACGCCCATCTGCGCCGAGAGCAGAGAATTAACAGTAACTCCTATAACAGGCTTCACTTTGGAGAGTTAACCATTGATTTAAATGGCTATCAAATTTTACATAGCAATGAAGTAATTCCGTTTACTTCAAGAGAATTTGAGATTATTCATTTTTTAGCTCTTCATCCAGGTCAGGTTTTTACACGCGAGCAGCTGTATGAAAAGGTGTGGGGCTACGACGCGGAAGGAGATTCGTCTACGATTACGGAACACGTAAAGAAAATTAGAGCAAAACTATTAAAATATGACGAAACGCCTTACATCTCAACCGTTTGGGGCATTGGCTACAAATGGGTAAAATAAAAAAATGGATGAACCGAGCAACATTAAAAGCGCAGTTTGTGTTATCGTTTCATTTAATCTTACTGTACAGCCTGCTTGCGACGCTCTTAACGTGGGGCATTGTGATTGCAGTAAACTGGTTTCTTATGCCTGGAGCACTGAATCCAGCAAATTACTATGAAAAACAAATTCCTGATATTCTTCAGTTCGTCAAAGAAAAAGAAGATGCGCTCCTTTCAAAAGATGCTAAAAACCAAGCAGAAGCGGTGATTCCGCTAGAAGGAATGGATTATCAAATTATAAATAAAAAAGGGCAAATTGTGTATGGGTCCATGTCCACTTCATACATAAAAAATAAACGGGATTTTTACTCTCAGGTCAATACCAATATCCGCTCAGGTAAATATATTATAAAAGTTTATCCGCTTTTTAATTCAAAAGACGAAGTAAACGGGGCGATTGCGCTAAGATATCAATTAAATATGGCTTCTGCTAATCCGAATATTAAATGGATCGTTGCGCTTGTCACATTTGTATCGCTAGCCAGCCCGTTTCTTTACTTTTATTTGTTTGCTTATTTGTTTGGAAGACGATTTAGCAAAAAAATTGAACGGCCTTTTAATGAGCTGATGACCGCAGCTAAAAATATTCAGCATAATAATTTAGATTTTTCGCTGTCCGTCACTCAAGACGCCAAAGAATTAAGTCAGCTGCTTCATGCCTTTGAAGAAATGCGAAAAGAATTAAAGCAATCGTTAGCTAAACAGTGGCAGCTAGAAGAAGACCGCAAAGATATGACGGCTGCGATTGCGCATGATTTACGAACGCCTCTTACGATTATTCATGGACATACGGAAATTTTAGTAGAAGGAAGCAAAAGAGACCCGGAGAGGCTTAATCGATATTTACATACGATCTACACAAATACACAGCGTTCGATTCAGCTATTAAATCAGCTGCAAGAAGTATCTGTGATCGAAAATCCGGGCTTTACCGTAAAGAGAGAGCCAATTGATATAATCTCATTTGTTCATGAGAAAACAGACGAGTTTCAGCTTTTATGTCAAAAAAAAGAGATTGCCTTTTTACCTTCGGTTAGTGAAGCAGAAGCATCAAGTCAATTTTACGGAGATCCTCAGCGTATTTCTCAAGTGCTAGATAATATCATTACAAACTGTATTCGCTACACGCCTGAACGAGGGGAGATAGCGTGGAATACCGTCATTCATCAGAACGAAGTAATCTTTGAAATACATGATACGGGTCCCGGCTTTGCGTTATCAAACAAAGAGCAGGTGTTTAAAAAGTTTTACAGAGAAGATGCATCGAGAACAAGCGGCCACGGAAACTTAGGGCTAGGTCTTTATATTGCTCATTCCATTGTGAAAAACCACGGAGGAAGCATCACGGTCGATAATAAAGAGACGGGAGGGGCATTATTTAAGATTGTTCTTCCGATGGGAAAGAAGTAAACGCATAAAAAAGAACCCTCAAAAAGAGAGTTCCAAAAAGGGTAAGTAAGAAAGAAATGTACATGTTCCTTTGGGGGGACTGCATCTGTACAGTGAAATTTATACCCGGTATGCACTTGTTAAAACGTTGAAAAATAAACCAATCATGTAAAAAATAGATGAAATCAGCTTTTAGCATTTAAAAAAAGACTGCAAAACGGCGGTATACCGTATTCTGCAGTCTTTCTCTCGTTTATTTGCTTAAAAACTCTCTCATAAATTCATTCACTTTTTCTGGCTGCTCATGCTGAGGAGCATGTCCTACACCATCTAAGCGGTGAATCGTTACGTTTGGAACGTACTCTTCAATTCCATCTAAATTACTATTTTCAAACGCTTCGTCCGCATTTCCCCATACAATTAAAGTTGGAGATTCGAATACTTTATGCGGCAGTGCTACAGGTTTATGAACGCGCTCTTCAAACGGATAAAGGGAAGACGCACGGTAGTAGTTAAGCATGGATTTCATTGCATTCGGCTGGTTCCACGCCTCTACATATTTAGCTTCTTCTTCTTTTGTTAAATAGCCTTTTTTAATGCCTGGTTCCGTCAGCATGTTTCTTAACTTTTCACTATTATTTGCGAGCAGCTCATCTTGAGAATTTGGCTGTTGGAAAAAGCTCATATAGCTGCTTGCTTCTCGTTGAGCAGGATTTTCAGCAAGCTCTCTTATAAAGGTGTAAGGGTGCGGTGCATCAAACATCACTAACTTTTTGACATACTGCGGATATGTATAAGCAAATGCCCATGCTACAGCGCCGCCCCAATCATGCGCCACTAGCACACACTCTTTTTCACCAAATGCTTCAATTAGCTGTTTTACATCTTCCATTAGAATGGGCATGCTGTAAGAAGAAATTTCTTCTGGCTTATCTGATAAGTTATAGCCTCGCATATCTACAGCTACCACGCGATAATCTTTGGAAAACTCTTCTAACTGATGGTGCCACGTGTACCAAAAGTAAGGGAATCCGTGTAAAAACAGCATAAGCTCGCCTTCACCTTTTGTTACATAATGAAGATTTACATCATTTACTTTTACATAACCGTCTTTAAACATCTTACTCATCCTTTCGCTTTTAACCTTTATTATAGAAAAACTTTACTCTTTATTAGTTGATGTATCAAACAATAAGGTTTCCTTACGCGATAAATGAGCTATAAAGCTCTCTTAAAACCCTTATTTTGGTTATTATTTATGAAATATAACCTCGATATTCCTAGGATGTACGCGATGCTTTATCTGGCTCATGAGAAGAAAATATTTATAGAACGCTAGAAATAAAGAAATCGCGTTTGTAATGAATACAGCAAAAAGGCTCTCTAAAAGTACTTTATAGAGAGCCTTTTTTTAAAAATCACCGGCCTTGGCAATTCCTAAATTAGATTCAAAGTCAGTAATGTATACACAGGCATTTGTATATTTATCATAGGAATTATAGCGAAAGTTTCTGCTTATATTATAATCTCCACTTATAGGTTTATAGGATTGAATCGATTTAATTTGATCGTTAAGAGACAAATCAAAATTATGAGTGGCTTTTTTTAATTGTTCGAGCTGGAGCTTGGTGAAACTATCGCGGTGCTTTTGGATTTCGTCTTGCATGAGCTCTATTTTATATTTAGATGCGGTGTTGATATGATTAATCGCAGGCCCCATATCTTTTTTTATTTGTGCTTCGGAAGAATGAAAGTGTTTATCATCAAATGAGTCTAACACGTTACTGCTTTCTTCCGAAGTTTTCGTTGCATCTATAACGTCATGCATATTGTTCATGAGCGTAACTTCATAAATAGTCTTACTTGAATTGAATTTTTTATAGGATGTTACATACTCTTTTTCTGTTAAAGTATCTACGTCTTTTGCTAAGTGGGCTATGCTTTTTTTTAGCTCGCTATCACTTTGTGTTTCTACTTTTGACGTACTATTAATAGACGCAGACAGCAGGTTAAAATCATTTTTGTAGCTTTGAAACGTTTTATCTTCTATCTTTCCGTCATTATTAATTAAGCGTTCGGACTCGTTTTGCAGAAATTTCAGCTCTATGGCCAGCTCTTTTTTTGCCTCGCTTCCATCTATGCTCTCATTGTTTGAACTTGTGTGACTGCACCCCATTAATCCAAGCGCCAAAGCTATCATAATGGTCCCAGTTGTTATCTTGCTTATGTTCCTCATGTTGAAACTCCATTTCTATTTGTTTATTACTTACTTATAAAGACTATATCATATAAATGGAATATTTATCTTTACATGCTATTAAATGTTACATTTTGTATAGGTAAACTTAAAAAAGTATTATAATGGAATTTATAAAAATAGTACTAAAAGAAGATAAAGGTAATAGAAAAATTAATTATGCACTTATACTTTTTTACTGTTAATTTGACTTCTAAAGGAGGAAATCAATATGGGTGGAATCTCTAAAACCCCTGAACCGCCTTATTATGCCGTTATTTTTGCTTCTGAACGAACGGAAGGTGAGAAGGGTTATGGACTAATGGCAGATAAAATGGTGGAGCTTGCATCTAAACAAAAAGGCTTTTTAGGAATAGAAAGTGCCAGAGATCAAGATTTAGGCATTACCGTTTCATACTGGGATTCCTTAGAATCAATCAAAATGTGGAAAGAACATTCAGCTCACCGCGTAGCCCAGCACAAAGGAAAAACAGAATGGTATCAAACGTTTTCGCTTAGAGTGTGTAAAGTGGAAAGACATAGCTTTTTTGAGATGTAGGACGTATATGGCTGATTATTTTGCAACAAGGGAGAAGCCGTTATGTTTTATGGCGTTATAGGATTTATAGCCGTTTTTATCACTTTGTGTTCGATAGAAGCAAAGCTAAGAACGATTGTTAAACAAAATGATCGAGTGATTGAATTACTTGAGAAACAGAATAGAGAGTAAGAAAACGCTAATGAACTCACCGTTTATAATATCATCTCCTGAGTTTAGTTAAGGGAGATGTTTTATTTTAAGAGTGCATAAAAAAAACCTCAGTAGGAGGTCTAGTTATTACTTTTAAAAGCACTTATAACAAGCTCATTTACTGTCGGATGTCATCTAGAGGCTAATTATAAAGTGAGGTTATATTTATCGTTTCACCAGAAAATATGAGCTCAATTTCTTTATTTCTTACTTGTGAGCTTTCATTTAATCACCGTATTTTTTTCTGTAGGTAAGAAACGTTATCAAATATATAACTGAAATCATCGTTAGAAATATTAGCGGCGAAATGCCAATGCCATCATAAGAACTTTTCCCTTGAAAAGTCCGGTAAATGGACTCTATAACTTCTAAAATCAGCATACCTATAACTACCACAAATGCGTATGATTGAGCCTTCGTACTGATAAACTTCTTTCTTTCATCACCTTTTCGAGAAGATGATGAAACAAAAATCAAAATTCCGCAAACTAACAGGATGAATGAATACACAATTTTAACCCAATCCATTCTTACTCCTCCTTACAATAAATGTAAAACTCTTTTTACATTGTAAATTATTTGTATAGAAGAATTGGTAAATAAAAAATGGTTTTATAACACAATGTCACGCTACAAAGTGACTTAAATCAACTCCATTGGTAAAATGGAAGTAACAGGAATTTTTGTGTTTCACCAACTAAAAGTGAGGTGGGTTATTTGGTTCTTCATAAAAAAACGGTGTCTCTGGTCGCTCTTTTTTTACTGCTGTTAGTAATAAGTTCAAATTACGTGTTATATCATTCTTCTTTTGGACTTCAGTCGTTGCCTGGTAATTTCAACGGAGTAGTAGTAGGTTCTATTTTAGACTTAAGCCTTGTGGCTCCGCTCTTATTTCTAGCTTGGCAGCGTAAGTTCAGCGTAAAATATTTTATTGTATTAATGGCCACAGGTCTTATTGCTGCGCGTTTTATCATTCCAAGTGAATATTTAGCTTCTTTTCAGTCGGTTATGTGGCTAGGCGTTGACATAGAAGGGGTACTCATTTTCTTTGAACTTTCGCTGCTGTTTATGCTGGCTAAAAACGTACCGCCTATTTTGAAAAGAGTCAAATCAAGCTCTTTACCGCTGTTATTTTCCTTTTCACGGGCTGTAAACGAAAAGTTCTCCAAACAACCGTTTATACACGTACTGTGTTCAGAAATGCTGATGTTTTACTATGCGTTTGGAACGTGGAAGAAGCAGCCGAGTACTGAAGAGAATACGTTTACTCTGTATAAACGCTCAAGTTTTATCACGTTTCAAATTATGATTATTCATGCGATTGTTATTGAAACATTAGGACTTCACTGGCTGCTTCACAACACGTCTATGACTCTTTCAATCGTTTTACTAATCCTTAATATTTATAGTATTGTTTTCTTTATAGGAGATATTCAAGCATTAAGGCTTAACCCTTTACGAGTGGACGATGATCGCATATACATTTCATTTGGTTTAGCTAAGCGTATGGAAATCTCTTTTAAAGATATTGAAGAAATAATAGAAGACACTCACACCCTGAAACAAAAAATACCCAGCACCACGATTGAATTTATCGCACGCGATTTTGAAACCGTTCATCCTGATCTTTTACTAACACTAAAGTCTCCAGTAGAGGCGACGCTTTTTATGGGAATTAAAAAGAAATACCAGCAGGTCGCCATTCGCGTAGATAATCCACATGCGTTTAAAAAAATAGTCAAAGAACGTTTGGAGAAAGCTAAGCGGGATGAGCTGATCTAGAATTCTAGAAAGATAAGACCTTATAGAGATATCTATAAGGTCTTTTTGCTGTTGATTAGTTACCGGACATAAATAGTGAAGTACTAGCTGTATTTTAGTAAAATGGAAGTAATAGGTAACATAGTTAAGGGGGATAGGAATGGGAATTTTTTCAAAAGGAAAAGAGAAGTATTTAAACTCTATAGAATGGCTATCTGAAAACTCAATCCATTTAAGCAAACCAACTGAATGTAAGCTGCAAGAGTTTGAATTTCTCCGTCATATCGTAAAAGATAAGAGAATTGTGTGGTTAGGGGAAAACGGTCATAACATAAGAGAACATAATATGATGAAGTCAAAAATAATAGAATTTCTACATAAAGAAATGAATTTTACCGTACTGGCATTTGAGAGCGGCTTAGCGGAATGCTACAGCGCTAACGAGTTAAAGAAAGAGTTTACAGATGAAGCCTTTTTAAAAAACGCCGTTTATTCTTTATGGGCCACAAAGGAAAATATGCCCTTGTTTCAGCTAATGAAAAAATCAGATTTAAGTTTAATAGGAACAGATATTAACCCTTCTTCTAATCCTGATCTTTTCGTAAAATTTGTTCAGCAGCTGAGTCCCGTAGTATCTGAAGACGTGATAGAAAAGATAGAATACATTGAAGCAGGCGTATATAAATGGTACTACCAGCTAGGGCAATATAAAGCGAGAAGAAAAAAAGTCCCAGCAGAAATGCTACGTGAGTTTGAAGAGTTTAAAGAAAAAGTAAGCGCGGTGATAGGAGATTTAGAAGCCTATCTACATGAAGAATACGTTTTGTATCTTGAAAATCAAGAGCTTGTATGTAAGGTTAAAATGATTATTCGATGCCTGCAAAATCGCTTGTATTTTATTAACCATATTCACCATAACCACCGAACGTATAAAAAAGTAAGAGAAAAAAGGATGAAAGAAAATCTAGAGTGGGTTTGTCAAGATCTGTATCCTGACGAGAAAATTATTATTTGGGCCCATAACCTTCATATCTTTAAACAATACAAAACGTTTACGGGATTTGAACCTCTAGGAGCAATTGTCTCTAATGAAATAAAAAAACAGTCTTATTACTTAGGCTTATTTATGTATGAAGGTGAAATACATACGGATACAGGGCAGCCATACAAAATAGAGAAGCCGCCTAAAAAAAGTCTAGAGGACTATATGCATCAAGTGCAGTCACCGGCTTTATTTACCGATTTCTCACAGGTTGAAAAAAACTCAGACAACAAATGGATATTTACTAAAACGATCTTTTTAGAAAGCGGTACTATGCCGACTTTATTTGTACCGCGTGACCAGCTAGACGGTGCTTTATTTGTTGAGTCTGTGTCTACGCCTGAGTATCTTAAACGCAGTAAAAATAAATAAAAAATCGTAATGAACAAAGAAGAGGTGCACATTGAAAATCTATACATGCAGTAAAAAACATGGCAAAAAAGTAGAAAAATATCAGTCGCATTTAGCTACTTACGTAAAAATGATTCAAACAAACGAAGCAGCTACGATCGGTTATATGTATATAGACGGAGAAGGAACCGTAGGATATCACGAAGCGCCTATACCTCAGTTATTTATCGTCGTCGAAGGTGAAGGGTGGGTAACAGGAGAGGACCAAAAGCGAATTTCGATTAAACGTGGAGAAGCGGCACTGTGGGAAAAAGGAGAATGGCATATGTCGGGAAGTGAAGAAGGTATGACTGCCATTGTCATTCAATCGGAGGAGCTACATCCTGAAGCATTTATGGAGATAAAAAAACAGCACGCTTAGATGACTTATCCAAGCGTGCTGCTTTTCTATAAGACTTTGAATTTTTTTAGAGCAAATTCAATACCGTCTTCACCCGATTTCTTCGTTACAAAATCAGCGGCGCTTTTTAACTTATTAGATCCGTTGCCCATCGCAATTCCAAGGCCGGCTAATTCTATCATATCAATATCATTTTCTCCGTCTCCGAATGCAATAGCCTCGGATTGATGGATGTTAAAATAGTCTAAGACCTTCAGGATAGCTACCGATTTTGTGATTTCTTCTTGAAGCACACTTACGATAAAAGGGTGCCATCTTTTAAATAGTAAATGAGGAAATCGCTGTGCATACTGCTCGGCGGTTTCCTCATTGGCATACAAGCACATTAAATAAATATCTTCGTCATAAATACGCTCATTCATTTGAGGATAATCATTGAGCGATAGCGTTTCCTTCAGGGCTTTTAAAATATTATCATCTTTAATCCCGTTCATGCTGAGCTCTTTTGTATAAAATGAAAGACCGTGATTTTGCGAGGCTGCGTATTCAAAGACTTCGTGCGCAACGTCCTTATCCATGGACAGCTTATGAATAACTTTTTCATCGTGTACAGTAAACGCTCCGTTCGCGGTAATGAGCGTATCTATACCTAATTCTCTAATTTCTTCACAGAGAGATAAAGGCCTTCCGGTAGCGGCTACGATTTTTAATCCTTTGTGCTTTAAACTTTCTACAATCTCTCGAGTTTTGGTGGAAATAGTCCCGTTTTCGTGATGAGTAAGAGTTCCATCTACGTCAAAGAATACAATTTTATAGCTCATAGTAATCTCCTTATTTAAACAGCTCGATCTTTTTTTACATTTACAAGCAGTAGCGCACAGGCAAAAATAGCAGCTACATATAAAAAAGCAGAAACAACCGGTTTATGTAAAAAAGCAGTATGATTGTATGAAGAGTCATACAAGTAAAGAGCGGCTAGAAATAGAAAAGGCAGTAGTTTTTTCATGTTGTCACCTCCTGGTTTTATTATACATATTTTCCTTGTATTTGTATGTAATCTTAATAAGAGTGATAGAATAATAGTATTTTACATAAGCAAAGAGAAAGAGAAGTGACGAATATGACTGTACATTACTATATAGGATCTCCTTATGAATTACCTACAGGAAGTTTTGGCACAAAAGAAACGCTGGTGCCTTTATCCGAAGTTTCTTCCTTTAATCGAAATTCAAAGAAAGAAAAGATAATTACAATCTATGAAAAAGAAGAAGATGCGTACGGTATTAGTGTTAATCGTTTAACCGACGGGTATAGCGACATCAAGCACGTATTCACCTTGCCATATATCTACGAATTATCTTGTGATGCACATCCTAAATCGATAAGAGAGCTGTTTACTTATATTGAAGAACAGCTGATAGAGGGCTGTCATATGGAATTATATTCATGCTTAGACGGTGATGAAGCGGATGAAAAAGATTTAAGTCTAGATATGAGTATTAACTTAAAAACGCTGTATTTTGGAAAGTATTATAAATTAGACAAAAAGAAGTATATCTATGAATTAGGGGAAATGTTCAAATTTGAAGACAAACAATTTGTAGTGGTGGTGAAATGAGGGGATTAGCCTATAACCTTTAGATAAGAGTTATAGGCTAACCAGTTTAGGCAGACTAATATTTATAAAAAAGGCTTAATATACGGAAAGCTCAAACCAAAATAAATAACAAACGACATAAGCAAGTAACAGCCAATAACACTTCTTCTAACAGGTGTAGAAGCTTTCTTTAGCCAGCCCCAGTGCTTATCTTCATAGTCAAAAATAAAGTAATCTAAAATGATGGATAGCGTGATAATAACCGCAATTAGTAACAGGCCCATATGTATCCTCGCTTTCGGTTTATGAAATTATTACCATTTATAACAATATACCTTATTATTCCATTCATTACAAAGTAATTTTCTATAAACGGTTTATCTGAACTACTAGATTATGGTAAAATTCACAGAGTATAGTAGGATCATTTTTTAAAGAAAGATGGGAAGAAGTTGGATGTCGTAAAAGAAGTGAAGCTATTAAAATATCAAATGAGTCTCATGAAGCACATGATTAACGCAGAGGAACATCCTTTTTTTATGTTTGTGATTGATTATGAATTTGAAGAAAATCAAGTGAAGGCATTCTTGAAGATACTAGGTGTGTTTAGCTGCCGAATAAAAGGTGAAGAAATTTTCGAATGGTATCAAAATGATCAGCTATTCTCTCAATTTAACCTTTCACTAGATAAACTATATGCGTCAGAACAACCAACTTTAGAGGAATTAAAATCGGTTGTTGCTAAAATCTTTTATCAGGAATTTGAACTAGAGTATTTATTTTGCAGTTTGAAGAAGCAGTTTATTCAAGCTGAAGTTTGCGACTTTTTCCTGCAGCGTTTAAAAACAGATTTGAAATAAATAATCTAAGAGTGTGTTTAAACGTGGAAATTTTAAAAGTAGAGGAGGGTAGGTGAGATGGCGCGAATTATTAATTTCTGGTCATTTATCTTTACGCTACTGTGCGTTGGTTTCTTTTTCATCGCTTTTTATTATCCAGCGTTATTGAATATCAATCTTTGTTTAGCAATTATTCTATTTTGTATTGGTATCGCAGGGTTCTTTGGAATAAACAATTGGACATCGGCGCTAAGAAGTATTCTAACAGTGGTAATTAGCGGTGTACTAATCCTCGTTACAGGGTTTATTGTCTTTACCGGCTATCTTTTTTCGTAGCACGTACATAAGAAGTACAACAATGAAATTGAGTATGAATCAATATGGACAAGAACTCTTACAGTTTACTTACACGTACGTAAACAGCGGAGCCGTGGCAGAGGATTTTTAATGATGAATGACCTTAATAGCATATAAAAAGAACAAACAGCAGCTGCCGTTTGTTCTTTTTGTATGTTCACTTTATTACTATAGTGAAATGAACTTACTTTTAATATGTGATCTATTATATAAAAAGAGGTAGGGTCCCTCTAATTAGTTATTTAGCGTTTTCACTAATTGAATAGCTTCAAATTCAATCTCTTCGTTTTTCTTTTCAATTGCTCCACCAATCATAAATACGTCAATGAAAGCCCAGATACCTAATCCACCAAGTGTTAAAGTCATTGCAATTGCCATTCCAATGTTTCCTGAATAGTAACGGTGTCCGCCCAGGCCACCTAGAAAGAACCATAAAGCATAAGCAATTCCTTTTGATTTACCTTTTTTATTCATTTCTGATTGAACCATTGCTAGTTGCTCGGCTGTTAAGTCTTTCTTTGCTAATAAGTTATTCAAATTTTACTTCCCCCGAATATTTATATATATTTTTTCAACGATTAATAATATACCACATATAGGTGTCTAAAGACTCATTTAATTTCCATATGGTGTATTATACTCTTCTAATGTAACAATTTGCTCCTATATAAACGCTTTCTTACTATTAAATGGTTTTCGTGTGCGTCGTGACATAAAAGAACAAGAGTTAATGGGGGGAAACAGCTGAAAGTTAAGTTATATTTTAAATAGTAAACTAAGTCAATTATCCAAATCTTTTTTTATAGACGCTATAGATAAACGAAGGAAATTCTTTTAGTAACACCCTTAGAAGCTGCTTGAAAAAGGAGTCTACAAGTACGTAACAAATACATGTACTGGCTTAAACACTTTTCTTTTTATAGATACTTCTTTATTAAGCATGCCGCACAAATAATCAAAATAGTAAGTTTGCTTAAAATTACCTCTCATTCTTTGGTCTAGTTGCTCGATTCTCATATATTTTCTCAATAATTTTATACGTAACACCAGTTAAAACGGACAATATTAGCACCTTTCCTATAAGGTTAAGACCATAGTTATATTTTAGATAGTCTAATAGTACGGCATATACGAATACGCAGATGCCTAATATGACATGTTTCATAAAGAACTCCTTTATTGTTGACTGAATACGTCTATACTTTAACGTATAGAAGAGGGCTAAATCGTTAGCCCTCTTTTAAGTAAGCATGTTAAGTAACCAGCTGTTTTTTAACTCAGTTATTTACATTCAAAAGAATAATCATTAATAATTGAATTATGTATTTCTACTATGGCTTCTCCGCCGTTATCATAACATTTTGAGGTCAAAGTTTTTATTTCTGTACTATTAAAATAGCTAGAACAGTTAATTAATACAGAGATTACTAGTAGTAAAGTAAGTAGAACAATTATGATTTCTTTTATTCTAGATTCAACGATAGATTTAATTTTTCATTCTCCTTTGCAATTTACATTAAAAGCTATAGACGTAGTAACAATGAGTCATAACGTTTAAATTTCAAGAGCTTGATTTTCGGATAGTCGAAAATCAAGCTTTTATTCTTTCATATAGAAATTTCAATAACCCTATCTAAATCTCGATTTTCTTACATTTTTAATTGCCCTGTTTTATTCATAGTCAACCGTTGTTCCTCCAAACATAAACGTAATAATTCCTAATATAAAGAGTAGCTGAGAAATCATGCCTACTATACTGCAAATCAGACCGGCAATCGCGAGTCCTTTACCGCTTTGATTCGTAGCAGCTATTTGATTTGATGCTTTTTTGTAGAAGATGATTCCAATAATCCCTGTAATAAACCCAATGATTGGAATAAAAATAGATACGATACCTAGAGTTAGAGAAACAATAGAGTTGGTGTTTACTTGAGGTTTTGTATTAGTTTCCAATGAATTCACTCCCTATAAATTATATTTTTTGATTATACCATAAAAAGGAATAATATCCTTTTTCCTAATAAAAGTAGAAATTTTTAGAATTATATGTGTCCCAGTATATGTTCTATTCGTTGTTTCATCAAACGTATGAAGGTATGTGCAAAAGCAACGCAGCTTTTGACTTTCCTATAAGAAAACCAGCTTTGTAGAGTATATTTACTGAGATAGCAGATTCTGCGCCATAAAATCAATTAACCTAAATTAAGGAAAATATGATACAATAATCCATAAGGATGTGAATAAATGGAATTGTTTATACCGGATGCCTTTCTGTATTTATCATTTGCGATTATGACGGCATTTTTTGTACATGCGGCTATTAAACTAGCTACCTTTCAAACGGTACATAAACATGTCTCTCTGCAGCAAAAGGACATGTATCTCATACAAAACGTAAATCTGTTACGCGCTCAGAATCTCATATGCTGCGTGTATCACAAATTTAAATTTATTCATTCTGTTCACAGACAAGAAGCAATAGGTGAACAAGATGATGAAGGTCCGCATTCGCCAGTATTTTTTTCGTTTAACTAAAAAAATACTGGAGGAATATAAATGTTAAAACATAAAAAGAAGCTTTTCTTTATTGCTGTTTCCGTTTTTCTACTTGCCGGCTGTGATTCAGCAAACGTGATTCAAAGTTCGCACACTCACTTTTTGGATCACTATTTTATTTATCCTTTTTCACTGCTCATTTTGTTTATAGGAAATACGTGGCTTCATCAAAGCGTTGGTTTTTCGATTATGCTTGTGACCGTTGGCGTACGTATGCTGTTGGCGCCTTTAAACATTCTTCAATATAAAAATCAGCTGAGCAATAAACGTATACAGCCTCAGCTTCAACTGCTAAAAGAGAAGTACAAAAATAAAGATCCTGAGAGTCAGCAGCAATATCAGCGTGAAATGATGAAACTGCTTAAAGAAAATGGAGCCAATCCTCTTATGGGCTGCCTTCCTATACTTGTTCAGCTTCCCATCTTTTCAATTGTGTACTACGCGATTAGACGAATAGATGAAATTAGCGCATCATCTTTTTTGTGGCTTGACTTAGGACATGCAGATCCGTACTTTATTCTTCCAATAGTGGCGGCAGTGGCTACGTATTTGCAGACAAGAGTCATGCAAAAGGATGTAGCAGGAATGAATGGATCGCACGCACTGGTAGCTCAAACTCTTTCGCCTGTCATGGTGCTTTCATTTGGGATATTTTCACCGTCTGGTCTCGTTTTATACTGGATGACAGGCAGTTTGTTTATGATTTTTCAGTCTCTTGTATTAAAGAAGGTTTTTCAAGAAAAGGCAGTGCTTGAAGCAAAATGAATAAATTAAAAGGTTGCTTTGCTTGAAGCAGCCTTTTAATGAAAGGAGGAGTACGGTGAAAAAATATATTCTTTCATTCGGCGTAACAATTGGCACGATAGCACTTTTATTTTTTATTGGCAATACCTTTCATATTTCGTTGCTTTCCGTTCAGTGGCTTTATGTAAATGAACCGGAAAATTTTCAAATGGAAGCAAAAGGCGGTTTGATACCGGTAGCCGTTGGACTTATTCTTGGTTTTATAACAGACTACGTATTAAGTGAAAAAGAAAAAAAGCAGCGTCATCAATTATAGTGAAGACAAAAGGATCTTTTATGGGAGATCCTTTTTTTATTTGTGATTTGGGTAAAAAGGTAAGGCAAGAATAGTACAGGCAGATGTTGTCATACATATTACGGTCATAAAAAATGAACGAGTTAGAAACAAAGCTTTATGTCGTCATCGACTTTTTATAGTTTACTAGCTATAATTGGTAGTGAATCATCATTTTTGTAAAAAAAAGGTGATATTATGAATCATCATAGCGATTAGATTACACTAACTACTAATAGAGAAAGTGAAGTGAGCACATGACAAATCTTTTAGAAGTTAGAAACATGGCAAAATCGTTTGGCCAAAATGAGGTTTTAAAAGATGTTTCATTTCATGTACCTCCTGGATCGATTGTAGGATTTATTGGTGATAACGGAGCAGGGAAATCGACGACGTTTAAGGCGGTACTAGGACTGATTTCAAGAGATAGCGGTACGGTCGAAATATTTGGTGAAGACAATTTAAATAAAGATGCGACGATTAAAGAAGACATTGGAGTCGTGTTTGATGCGATTAATCTGCCGGTTTCTTTAACGATAAAACAGTTAAACAACGTTTTTAAGAAACTATTTAAATCTTGGGAAGAAGCTGATTTTCACCGGTTGATTCATTCTTTTTCATTGCCAGAAGATAAAAAAATACATACGTTTTCACGCGGCATGTCGATGAAATTATCTCTAGCGGTAGCGCTGTCTCACGGTGCTAAACTATTGCTGTTAGATGAAGCGACAGGAGGATTGGATCCTTCGTCTAGAGAGCAGATATTAGATGAATTAAAAGCTTTTGTCAGCGATGGGAACAGCGGAATACTGCTTTCATCTCACATTATGAGCGACGTTGAAAAAATCGCGAGCCATCTTGTTGTGATTAAAAACGGTGAAATTTTATTAAATGAAGAAAAAGAGAAAGTGTTTGAGGAGTACGTAATTGCCGTTATGAAGGAAGAACAGCTGAATGTACTTCCTGAAGATGTAGTAGTGGCAAAAAGAACGTATGATACGTCTGCCCGTGTACTCGTATCAGATAAGCATCAGCTGCCAGAAGGAACTGTAACTGAACCGATGTCGATGGAAGAACTAAGCGTGCTTTTAACAAGGAGTGAAACGTAAATGAAAGGTCTATTGTTAACGAACTATTACCTCATTCACCGAAGCTTTTTGACTTACACAGCGCTCGCCATAGTTATTTCTGCAGTCATCTTTTATTTTGCTGATCCTTCATTTTATCGTATTATAGCGATGTTAATTATTTTATTAATGGCAATGCCAGCGCTTGAAGTGATCAAACTAGAAAGCAAAACCGGCTATGACAAATACGTGCTTACCCTTCCAATTAGCCGGAAAAATGTGGTGCAAAGTCACTATATTTTTTACTTTTTAATTGTCGTCAGCGGAACCATCCTATCTTATGGTGTTTTCTCAATGTATTCGCTTATTTCCAAGAGTGCAGTAGAGAATATAGTAAATATCGTTTCGTTTGGTACATTTATCGTACTTTTCGCCGGTGCAATTGCTTATCCGCTTCTTTATGTATTCGGGGCAGAGAAATCTGACGGAATAGTACTTGGAGGTGGAATGGGCGGCCTTTTCGTTGCGATTGCTTTACAAGGAGTTGTTGGGTATATAGTTGAAATATTAGCAGCATCCAGCTTACCGATCGCTTCTTCTTTGCATGTTCCTATCTTATATACTCTCTTTGGAGTGGTGATGTATATTGCTTCTTACTTTATTGCGCTGTCTATCTACCAAAAGAGAGAATTTTAGTGTGAATTGATTTTGAAGTAAAGACTACAAAGCGTTCTTTAAGACTATTTATCAACCAATAGTTCAAACAAAAAAACAGCCACAACGTTTGATAAACCAAGCAAAGAAGATCTCAAAAATATAATCGATATTATTGGTGATAAAGCTTAGGTGATGGGCACTTTTAAAAAAGTTAATTGTGTCCTCTAAGCACATGTATTATAGTAAAAGATGCAGTTTTAAAATGTGAAAGGAGACTATATGGGGAATTTGTTTAAACGGGCTTCAAACGTATCAAAAACCGCTTTTATTGCTACACTGATTTTGTACATAATTATTGTAGCGTGTTTTATTCCGTCAATTGTATTTGCAGGAGCTTTCTTTGCTATAGTAATTAAAATAGCAGCAGCACTTTTAATCTTAGTAACAATCCTAGGAATGATTTATTCGTGCTTCATTAAAGGCGGCCAAAAATTTCTTTTTTTACTGTTACATGCCGCTTCTTTATTGATTGTTTTGTTTAGTATCTCTGCTTTTATGCTCGCTAAAAGCGCTGAGTTGACATAGTGAAGAGGAATTACATATGCAAAAAGGCAGGAGAAATCCTGCCTTTTTTATTTTTGTATGATTTCAAGAGGACTCGTATGTTCTAGAGAGGCGCCGCTGACTACTTGGCTAAACTTGTTTAACAAGAAGAAAAGAAGGAAAAGGAAGAAAAAGGAAATGTGATAATTTGGAAATGATCATAGCTGTGACAGCGGGTATGGGTTTTCTTTTATCTTTTTACCTTTTTTATTTTTACCCTGTTATGAGTGAAAGAAAGGGGAAACCTTTGAGTGAAAGCCAAACCTATATGATAAGAGAGCTAGCCGTAATCGTTCTTTTAGCCAGCGCTATAGCGGGAAGTCATTTTACCTAAACAGGATTGTGCTATTAATCGGTGCATCTCTTAATTGCTGACAAATAAATCGTATGCTGAGACTATCAAGCTAGGTGGGGTGAAAAAGAGGGGAGGCTAATACAATGAAATGGTATAAGCACGCGCTCATTCCTTTAGCTATAGGCTTTTTAAGCTTTGTGTGTTCTATCATTTATAGTAAGGCAGCGGCAAATCCGAGTCTTCAGCTGAACCAGTCGCTGTTTATTTCGATTGGTATAGGTATTGGAGCAGTTCCAGTATCCTTTTTTGTAGAGTATCAAAAGAACAAAGAAAATAAAAAGTTTCATAGCTGAGTTGTTTGCCGAATGTCTCTTAGATCTTTAGTTTGTTGAAATGGATGTGATAATCTGTTTATTCTTGTGAAGATTGGTTTGTTTGCCTTCGTTATTTTACTTCACATTTCCTTTCGAAAACTGGTTTTGTATGTCCATGAAAAACAAAAGACATCCCCAAAAGAAGGACGAAGGATATTAATAGGAGGAGTTTTGGTTATTTTGATTATCCTGTTATCCATTTTAAATCTTTTGAAGTTTTATTATGGTGATTAAAAAGGGCGGGCATATGTATTTTATATCTGTCTGGTCCTCGTCAATTAACCCATTGGTACGTCAACACTAGACTAGAAAAGTTTTTTAGGTGATCAATTCTGTAATCCATGGGATTCATGTAACCAAGCGTCCCACGGATTCAAATGTAATTAAGTCAATGGGCATCGTTATGTAGTTGACTCGTTCATTCTTCTAAACTGTCAAATTGTGTTGGTGAAATTTTACACATCTCTCGGCTGGACCCGATTAAAGAAATAAAAAGCCACTAATTACGATCAGTGGCTTAGAGAAATCTTCATTGTTGATGATTGTTATTGCTGTTCCGATTTAACCAGAATTTTAACTTGGTTTTTTTCTTTAATCAGGCTTTCAAACCCTTCTTCAATTACATCGTCTAGAGCTATCTTTTTCGTTACTAACTTTTCGGCTGAGAAGTAGCCTTTTTGCATAAGAGACAATACTGCTGGGAACACGTTACGATAGCCAATGATTCCTTTAACAGTTCGTTCTTTAATTACAATATCATTCGGTAGAATTTCTGCTCCTTTTTCCCATATGCTAACGATAATCGTTTCTCCGCCAATTCCTGTAGATTGGATTGCTTGACGTAATACAATAGGTACGCCTGTTACTTCAAATGATACATCTACGCCACCGTCAGTTAATCTAGCAATTTCGGCTACCGTATCTTCAACTTCAGCAGGATTAATGATGATTGCTCCTAATTCTTCTGCTTTCGCTTGTCTTTCTGGAGATAATTCAACTGCATAAATATCAGTTGCACCTGCTGCTTTCAACGCTTCAATGACAAGAAGTCCAATTGGTCCACATCCAAATACAGCAACTTTGTCTCCGGCTTTCACTTTACTTGAACGTACTGCATAAAGAGCTACTGCCGCTGGTTCTACTAGAGCACCTTGTTCATAAGATAAATCATCTGGAAGTTTGAATAAAAGTTCTTCGTCTACTGCGACATATTCACTAAGACCGCCACCGCCACCGGCTAAACCTAAGAATCCCATTTGTTCATCTAGGTTATAAGCACCTTGGTGTCCATGTGTAGCAAAGATTGGCTCAACAACCACACGATCACCAACTTTATAATGGGTTACACCTTCTCCAACCTCTACTACTTCACCTGAGAATTCATGTCCAAGCGTCACTGGAGCAACCTCATTAGTGAGAGGGTGCGGTTTATCAACTGGAATAAAGATGGGACCACCTAAGTATTCATGCAAATCACTACCGCAAATTCCACACCATTTAACTTTCATTTTTACCTGACCAGCCTGTACAACTGGTTCATTTATTTCTTCAAGACGAATATCTTTTTGATTATGCCATCTTAGCGCCTTCATATACTCCATCTCCTTGTGTCATTTCTTTTACTATATCTATCAGTATACAACCAGATATACTTATGGTAAA
The DNA here is from genome assembly GCF_038006305.1 of Priestia sp. FSL R5-0597. Taxonomy (NCBI): domain Bacteria; kingdom Bacillati; phylum Bacillota; class Bacilli; order Caryophanales; family Bacillaceae; genus Priestia; species Priestia sp. FSL R5-0597. The sequence goes on along the minus strand of NZ_JBBOUZ010000001.1, from coordinate 3,314,931 downwards.
TTTAGTTAATATTAACGATTGTTAAGTAATACTTAACTAAAAGAAAAAGAGGGCATTATGAATATTGAACAATTAAAACATATAGTGGAAATAGATAAAACGGGTTCACTAAAAGAAGCAGCTGGTAACCTGCATATTACGTTACCTGCATTAAGCCAATCTATAAAAAATTTAGAGAAAGAACTAAATATAATGATTTTTCATCGTTCCAGAAGAGGATCTATTCCAACTGAAGAAGGTCATAGGTTAATTGAAAAGGCCAGCGCTGCTTTATTGAAAATTCAAGAATTTATGGATGAAGCAGAAGCGTATACAAATACAATGAATGGTGAAATAAAGATTGCAACCTACCCAGGACCAATGGAGATTCTCGTTCGCTTAATAACAGAAATTAAAAGAGAATATCCGAACATAAAGGCTTCTGTCTATGAAAATAGCACCGAGTATATTATAGATAAAGTTCTAGATGGGGAAGTAGATGTAGGTTTCATTACTTATACAGAAAAAGAAGAAAAAAAGTATCGGAACTTGGTATTTAAAAAGTTATTGGATGGTCATATGGTAGCTGCAGTAAATAAGAAGTCGCCATTAGCCAAACAAACACTCATTACTGAAGAGATGTTAATTAACCAGCCAATTGTTTTATATAACGACAAGTATATTCAGGAATTTATGAAAGGTTTTAGTTCACTGCCATGTGATATCTTGTTTACTACCAATAATGTAGATACAATTCGTCATACATTGGAAAATAATACGGCAATAAATATAGGATTTGACTACGCATTTAAAACAGATGCTGGTTTATCTAGAAGTGATCAATATGTAGTCGTTAACTTTGCTCCTCCGCACTATAAAACTTATTCTTTTGGGTATTTTTATAACGCCAATAATGGGCTTTCTAGAATAATAAGAGAATTCTTAAAGCGGATTCACAGAACTATAGTAAATAATGAATGATAAAGAGTGAAGGTTAAAAAGAATTATTTCAGAGAGAGGGAAATATGTGAAACGTCATTTAACTTTGCTTTTATCGTTATGTAGCAGTTTGTTCATTTTTTTATTGTCCCTGTTTCAATGGGATTTAGATGATCGTATAGGGAAATACGTAAGTCCATATATATGGTTATTCTTTGTCCTTCCTTTCTTTTTACTACTAACGCTGTGGACATTGATTTATCTCTTTAGTAGTAGAAAGTGGCTACCACTGGTTATTCAAGTGATAACCGTTGTGCTGTGGTTCTTCATTCCGTTTGAGCAGCTTAATTTAGACATAAACTTTAAACTCCATCAGCAGAAAAGAGAAGAAGTGGCAGCTAACATACAAAGTGGCGTCTTGAAAGCCGATGGAGTCGACTACCCGTCGCTCATTCCTTTCTCCAATGAACCCGACAACTCATCGCTTGTTGATCTACCGAAAGAGTATGCGAGTGTGTCCAGAGGTCGAGATGATGTTGCAGTAGAAACCAAAGGAAAGGCAATCTCCGTACTTTTCTTTACAAGCAGTGGACTATTCGGGCATTTCTCGGGTTTTGTGTATGACCCAAAAAACCGTAAACCTTCATCAGGCGATTTTGGTATGAAGTTTGATGAAATAGAAAAGATACAAAAGAATTGGTATTATATATCTTATTAGTAAAAACAGGGGCTTTGAATTATAATTCAAAGCCTCTGTCTTTTAGTGTTCACGTTTGTAATTAATTGGCCTTATGTAACCGAGCTTCCTATGAATTCGAATATAGTTAAACGAATGGAGGTAGGCGTGTCGTCTACTTAAACTTAAAGATTTTTAAACACAGCCTGTCCACATCCATTCATTCTATCGTTACTATAGGGTCTAGTTATCTTGCTTTATTTACAACAAAGAACCGCATTTTATCTAAAAAATAACTAAAAGAATAAAAAGTAAGAATTTTTAAGAAAATTTTAATAACTGTCTAAGAAACTTCTAATTTCCTCTTTATTTTTTTGTAAGTTGTCTCCTTTAAGATAGAAGTAATCGAGTAGCCCACCTTATTTTGAGAAAGCTCAATAAGGTTGTATGACGAAAATACGAATGGGTAACCTCACTACTTAAAATGGAGGCTGATGTACACTTATGAATCTAGAGGTTTTTCGAAATTACTCCTTGCAGCATTTGAAGAAAGATATACTATCGGGTATTGTTGTTGGCATTATAGCTATACCTTTAGGGTTAGGATTTGCGATAGCTTCTGGAATATCGCCTGTTACAGGACTTTATACGACGATTGTAGCGGGATTGTTAATTGCTATTTTAGGTGGATGTAGGTTTCAAATCGCTGGACCTACGGGTGCGTTTGTTCCTGTTTTATTAGGAATTGTGTTGCAATATGGCTATGAAAACTTATTAATTGCCGGCTTTATGTCAGGGATTCTCCTCATTATCTTTGCGCTATGCAAAGTAGGAGCTTTAATCAAGTATTTTCCGTCATCTATTATTGTTGGATTTCAGTCAGGGATTGCGCTGATTATCTTCAGCGGACAAATTCCAAATTTCCTTGGGTTACACGCTATTGAAAAATATCAGTATTTTCATTTGAATATAAAAGAGATCTTTGGTAATTTACACTTCATCAACATCTATAGTATCGCTACAGCAGGATTGTGCTTAGCTACGATTTTAATTGTTCTTTACTTTTCGCCTAAGTCGCTGGGAATGTCCTATTTACTTGGAATTATTGTATCAACGGGATTAGCATCTTTTTTCTTTGCAAATCAGTTTGAAACGATTGGTTCGATTTACGGAGAGATACCTCGTCATTTCCCGGCGCCAGCGTTTCCAGATATAACAGTGGAGAGGGTGGTAACTCTTTTACCTTCTGCGTTTGTAATTGCTGTACTTGTAGGGTTACAGTCTTTGCTGACAGCTCGCGTTGCGGATGAAATGACAAAGTCAAAGCACAGCAGCAAAAAAGAACTGATTGGCCAGGGAATCGTAAACATGGTAACGCCGATGTTTTCAGGTATTCCTGCAGCAGGAGAGATTGCAAGAACCGTTACCAATATTAAAAACGGCGCTTCATCTCCAATTGCAGGAATCACGCACGCTATCTTTGTGTTGATTGTGCTGCTAGTGCTTGCTCCGTATGCTTCATACGTGGCGCTTGCCAGTCTCGCGCCGGTTTTAATGGTCGTGGCATGGAACATCAGTAAAAAAGAGCAGTTTGCAAAGGTGGTAAAAGAAAGATCATTTCATTCGCTAGTTTTACTCACGACCTTTTCGTTAACGGTGTTTACAAACTTGACGATCGGAATCGCCGTTGGATTATGCCTGTCGGGTGCCCACTTTATGATAAAAAAGAGCCAAGAAAAGCAGAAATTATTAAGAAAAACAGGTTAACGTAAAGTAGAATAATACGCGGAAAACCCCCACTGTAAGCTTGCACAGTGGGGGTTTTTTATAATATTTTAATTACTTTCCTTCAAACCAGCAGCGGGCGTTATCAAAAAGCATATGCTGAATCTGCTGTTCCGTTACGCCTTTTCTTTTTAACTCAGGCACGACTTCTTCTAATACAAAGCTCATCGACCATTTTGGAAAACGTTCTTCAATTACGCCTTCTGGAAACCAGTCCATTGTACAGCAGTAGTCTTGTGAGAGAAACATGCGGTTTGAATAGCCTTGTTTAGCCAATTCAATGACCGTTTCATTTCTATTTTCAGTTGAACATTCTCTTGTCAGGCCGTAGCGGTCCATACCGATAAAGGCACCTTGACTTAATATGTTTGAAATATACTCAAGGTTATCCGTATCTCCCGTATGTCCAATCAGAATTTGATTTGGATTAGCGCCTTCATCGAGTAAGATGTCCAGCTGCTTTAAGCCTGTGCCGCTTGCAGGATGTGAATGAGTCATAATTGGCACGCCCGTTTTTTTATGAGCTCGTGCGACAGCGCGCATTACTTTTTCTACATCAGCCGTTACGCCAGGTGCATCCGTAGCGCATTTTAAAAAGCCTGCTTTAATCGATGTGTTTTGAATGCCGACTTCAATGTCTCGAACAAACAGGTCTGCCATATAGTCAATGCTCCGAGTTTGAAAGTGGGTAGGAATGTAGTTATACGTATAAATTCCTGTGGCTGCGATGATTTGAGTGTCTGTTTCATGGGCAATTCGCTCAATAAAACGAATATCGCGTCCTTGTTCCATCACCGTAGGATCACAGATTGTTTTAACTCCAAGTTTCTTCGCACGATTTACTTGTTCGACTGCTTTAGCGATTTCTTGTTTCTCATCATATAAATGAGGAAACTGTGCGTGAACAGATTCAGAACGAACGCGCATATGCTCATGGATTAGTGTTAGCCCTAGTTCTGACGCATCGACTTGGCCTGTTACAGAATTGATAAATGTCATGTGACGATTCCTTTCATTATATACCTGTAAATCAAACAGCTGGTGATTAGGTACAGTTTTCCTATAATCTGTTTTTATAGATAGACTTCTGTTATAAAAAACACATATTGCATTATACAATATATAGGTTGTCTTACACAACACGCGAGACTTTTACTCACTATGACAAAAAATCCTTCTTTCCAAACAGGAAGAAGGACTAGTCATATTGATGATTATCCAGCATTTACACTGTAATTATCACCATTTAATTTACGGAATTTTAAATAGCTGCCAACTCTCCAAATGACAATATATATAAAAGCTAATGTCATCGTTAAGACCGCGAAGTCTATGGAATCTAAGCCTTTGAAGTACTGGCTCAAAGCCATTCTTATAAAAATAATGGCGATAATTACATATTTGAAATTTTTGTTTGGCTTTGAATAAATAAAGCCATCTTCTCTTACTTCATAGTCCGTTTGGCTAAGCATAATGAGCCCGAATATCACACCTAATACACCAGCAATCATCATTTCCCAGTAGGGTGGTAAGTGAAATGATTGGCCCGGTATGTGCATCATCTGACTTAGACTAAGAGAAAATGCAATGACTATAAAGAAAATAGGTGCTAATATACCAAGTCCATTCTTTTTAATGGGCTTATTTTTCTTTTTCATTTTTCTCCAAATAATGAATCCGATAAGAGCGATAACAAATAGATAAATAAGCAGCATTTCCATCGTTATTTTGCCTCCTTTTTTATTTCTACGTTCTTACAATCCACTATTTAGTATAAACACTAAAAGGCTGAAGATAAAAGTGCATTCTTTCATTTTTTACACATGAGAATTCTCACTATTTTTTAGGGGTATCGTTTTATGGTTTATACGTCTCATTACTGTTTCTTTCTTTTTTACCACAATATGTTAGAATTGTAGAAAACGAGAAAACGTAGTGCAAACAAATTTTGTTTACAAGCTGCCACAGTTATAGAGGTGAATGAGTTGAGGTTAGGAAAGCAATTGCAAAAATTAAGAGAAGAACAAAAGATGTCAGAAGAAGAGGTTGCTGAGCAGCTGAGTGTATCGGTACAGCACATACATAAATGGGAAGGTAATCAGAGCTACCCTGATATCCAACAACTTTTAAACTTAAGCGACATCTATGGAACAACTATTAATGAGTTTATTAAAAATGATGTTGCATTACAAAACAGAATAAACATTCAGGAAGAAGAAAAAGAAGACGACGATAAGCTGCTTCACCCAGGCTTTTATATCGGAATTGGCCTCATGTTTTTTGGGAATTTTCTGAGTCTCATCATCGGCAATCTTATGATTATGATGGTGACAAACATCGCTGGAATGTTAATTATCTGTTTTTATAAAGAAATCTTAAAGCTTTTGAAAGGTGTCAAAAAAGATTTTTATGAACAGAAATAAAAAGCAATGTTATGTAATAACACAAAAACGATGAGGTGTACAAGGTGAAAGAGTTAAATTTAAATTTTATGACCATCTCTTTTTTATGCTTAGTCAGCTATTACTTATTTCGAGTGGGAGCATACGCTTTAGCTAGAAAATATGTAGATAAAACGTCTGAGGGAAGTGTTTTGAATTGGGCTGTAAATGTACTCGTGAGAGGCGATAAAAAAATGGAGTTCAGTGATTACGTCACATGGGCAGGGTTTTGTGCATTTTTGTACTTTGTGTAATCACAGTAAAAAAGGAAGGAACGATCTTCTTATTTTAAAAGGAAGAAGCGTTGCCTCACATGATCTTTGAGCTCGAATGATAAAAAGGTGAAAACATATAAAATCCTTAAAACGAATATAGGTTATCAATGAAGCCTAAAGTAGAAAGGTAGTGTAGTGATGATCAAGTCAAAGCTTTTATGGAAAGTTATTGGCCTAGAAATCTTAGTTATCTTTTGGTTTGTGGTAAACGGTGCATACGTGAGCATGACGCATCCTACTGCACATTATCTTCAGTTTTTAGGAGTTGTCCCTTTAGCAATAGGAATAGCTTTTTATCTAACAAAAACAAAAAAGTGGCAGCATTTTTTCTCCTTTCAACAAAACATGTCCTTTAGAACAAGAATCCTCGTTCTTTCTCCGCTTCTTTTGTATTTGCTTATTATCCTCATCGGGAACAAAGGTGTACACGGAAGTTCCATTGCAGATATTGTTCTTATTTTGCTTACCCAAACTCTAGTCATAGCATTTGTAGAGGAGATGGTATTTAGAGGATTTATGCTGAATTTGCTGTTATCAAAAAGCTATAAAGTAGCGGTTCTTCTATCATCGTTCCTATTTGCCTTTACGCACAGTTTAAATATGTTAAGCGGTCAATCGGTAGCAAATACAATTTTTCAAATTTTATTTGCATTTGTTATTGGGTTGGTCTTGGCTTTACTGATCGTTAACGGTCAATCGATTGGAGTGACGATTGTATTTCACGGCTTAAATAATTTTCTCCAGTTTACAAGCCCTGTCAACGCAAATGATTCTTTATTTGTTAATTACGCGCTGCTTCTATTTTTAAGCGGATATGCTTTCTATTTATGGAACCGAAAATCTACTTTATCTGTTTCTCACCATCAAGTTAGTGGCTAATTAAAAGAGGTTGTGACAAAAGTAGTCTAGTTGAAGGTGAATCCGAACAAGGAATGGAGATTCTTGATGGAGAATCAAACTCGTTCGGATTTTTTGTTATTGGGATGAACGTAGATTTCGTTTATGTGGGTACGTGCGTCTAGCGGTTGATTGGAGGGCAAGGCGAAGACTCCTGCGGGAAAAGCGGAATAGGTGAGACCCCGCAGGAGCGTAAGCGACGAGGAGGCTCAGAGGCCGCCCGCGGAAAGCGAAGCCTTGCACGGAAATCAACAGCGGTGTAGCGAGTGACCCAAACTAGCTCATGTATCCGATTTGCTCGCCTTTAGATTGAATTGCTTTAGTTGCGTCTCACTCTCTTTTTAGTGTTTCGAAGCAGGGATTAATCTACCTAAAGCTGAATAACTTCTATGGCTAGTGTTACTCAATTTAATTTGTTGAGATTTTATTAAACGCAAAAGGGGAGAAACGTATGTTTGAAGAAAAAGTAGGGATTATTACGGGTGGAACGTCGGGGATTGGCTTAGCAACAGCGGAATTACTCGCAAAAGAGGGCATGCATCTTGTGATTGCTTCTAGAAATAGTGAAAAAGGAGAAGAAGCTCTTTCTGTATTAAGAAAATGGTCTCCTCACTCTCTTTTTATCAAAACGGATGTAACGAATAGTCAAGATGTTAAAAACCTTGTGAGCCAAACATACTCTGCATTTGGAAAAATTGATGTGGGCTTTAATAATGCGGCTAACACGGAGGCAGCTTCTAATGCTACCCATGAATTCAAAGAAGAAGACTTTGACCATTTAATAAACGTTACGTTAAAAAGCGTATGGCTTTGTATGAAATACCAGCTGCAGGTAATGACCAAACAAAACAGCGGTGTCATCGTGAATACGTCGTCAATGGACGCTATTTTATGTTCAGCAGGGACAGGCGTATATGCGGCCGGCAAAAGCGGTGTGATCGCTTTAACAAAATCAGTTGCTCAGGAATATGGCCATCAAAACATAAGAATTAACTCTCTGTGTCCAGGTGCATTTCGGACATCTATGTTAGAAGAAAAATTTTCTGATCTATCTTCAGAGGAAAAAGCAAAGCTCAATGAATCCTATCAAAAATTAAACGCGCTAGGCAGAATTGGTGATCCGCTTGAAGCCGCAAAAGCAGTAAAATGGCTCCTTTCGGATGACGCATCGTTTGTTACGGGTCAAAATATTATTGTAGACGGCGGGATTGGATTTAGGTTTGAGTAGGCAGGCTTTTAAGTTTAACGGAGCCTTTTTTTACTACTGATAAAGACTTATTAAAATCTAGAAGTAAGGGGCGGTGATTCTCCTTGCTTAATTAGCGTAACGAGCACTCCACGCGCTGCTCCTTAATCTATAGCACTCTTGCCAAACAACATAAATTTGTTTATGATAAAGGTGATATAAACAGGAGATGAGCAGATGAATATACATAATAAACAATCGTTTTCAAAAGTACCGCGTCGAAAGCTAGTGGACGAAGTGCTAGATCAGCTTCAAACGAAAATTTTTTCAGGTCAATATCAGGTGGGAGATCAGCTTCCAACGGAGCCTCAGCTAATGGAAGAGCTGGGGGTAGGGCGATCTACCTTGCGAGAAGCGGTTAAAATTCTTGTTCATGCAAATGTACTGGAAGTGAAACAAGGAAAAGGAACGAGAATTAAGTCTCTTAGCTTCACACAGGATTCGTTTGAAACAAGACTTCAAACGGCAGATATAAATCATATTTATGAAGCGCGTGAAATGCTTGATTTGCAAGTGGCGATGTTAGCGGCGCAGCGTCGAACGGATGAAGACTTGTTAAAGATGAAAGGGCATTTAGATAAACGAAAAAAAGAGCTTGAAAAAGGCAATTACGCTGAATATATAGAAGCGGATATTCAGTTTCATCTTTCGATTGCAGAAGCCAGTAAAAATAATGTTTTAATGGATTTATATCAATCGTTTGTGCCTGTACTGCGACATACGCTGAGTCAGCTCATTTTAAAAACGGTTGATTATAAAGATAATTCCACCATTCATGAAAACTTATTTACCGCTATTTTGAATGGAGATACAGAACAAGCAAAAAAATATGCCGGTCAAAATTTGGAGCTTACCTAAGTTCCTTTTTTAAAAAACTAAACATCAGATGATATACTGAATTAACGAGGAGAGGAATACTACATGAAGTCAAAAGAGAGAATATATGTGTATGTGATTGCTTTATTTTTAGTTTCAATTAATTTACGAATCGGCATTACATCGGTATCGCCTGTGCTTGAGACCATACGTAATCAGCTGGGACTGAGCAATGTTACAGTTAGTTTTTTAACAGCTATTCCTGTGTTATGTATGGGGTTGTTTGCATTGTTTACAGGAAAACTTGAAGGGCTGTGGGGAGTTGAAAAAGTGATTTCTTTTTGCTTAGTGGTGATTGGAATCGCGACGTGTATGAGAGTGGCCGCACACTCAATATCTGTTCTTTTAAGCAGTGCTTTTCTTTTAGGTGTAGGTATTGCCATCGCTGGACCGCTGTTATCGGGATTTATCAAAAAGAAATTTCCAAATAGAATAGGCCTCATGATCGGAATTTACTCCGTGGGCATGGGAACGGGCGCTTCGTTAAGCGCAGGGCTGACGGTACCTTTGCAGCATGTACTGCACGATTCGTGGAATGTAGTTCTTGCTAGCTGGAGCGTGCTGGCCGTGATTGCTCTCATTGTTTGGTCTCCGATTGCGCGTAAATCTCAGCAAGCGTTTGGCTCCAGAAAAAACAAGCTGCCGTTAAAAAATAAAAAAGCCTGGCTGTTTACGCTTTTCTTTGGGCTGCAGGCCGGCATTTTTTACTCTGTGACCACATGGCTAGCGCCAGCCGCACACGATTTGGGCATGAGTAATCAAGAAGCGGGTACGCTTATTACCGTTTTTACGTTCGTTCAAATGGCGTTTAGCTTTTTAATTCCAACGCTAGCCGATTATTATAAAAACCAAACCTTTTGGCTTGTAAGCAGTACATTATTTGCATCAGCGGGTTTAGTTTTCATTCTCTATCCTTTAACCAGTCTTTGGTTTTCTTCGATACTATTAGGAATAGGGCTTGGAGGACTTTTTCCTTTAGCACTTATGCTGCCGTTAAACGAGACAAATTCGCCTCAAGAAGCGAGCTCATGGACAGCTATGATGCAATCAGGGGGATATATTGTAGGAGGGTGCGCTCCGGTTTTATCTGGTTTTGTGCGCGATCTCTTTCATACAAATACGCCGTTATTTTTTGTTTTACTTGTTTTAACAATTTGTTTGCTAGTGCTTACTGCATTCATGCACAAGCGCTCAGAGGTGAAAGAATTATCACATGATGAAAAAATCTATTGATTTAAAAAAGGAGAGAGCATATGGCAGATCACTATCAAGTTCAGTCGCTTAACTACGGAAAAATTGAAACACTTACGTATGGAAAACGAACGTTTCAATCAGCTATTAGAAAAACAGCAGCAGATGAACCCGTCTTTTTAAGTAAGTTGGGGCTAGAAGGTGACGAGCAGGCGTACAAAGATCATGGAGGAGTGGACAAAGCGCTATGTCTGTATCCTTATGATTATTATGAATACTGGAATAACATCATCCAAAACCCTGTTAAAACCGCGTTGTTTGGAGAAAACATCACAACCGTTGGATTAACAGAAAGGAACGCGCACGTCGGGGATATATTTGCATTTGGTGAGTCCATTATTCAAGTATCTGAACCTAGAAATCCTTGTTACAAGCTTGCTGCAAAATATGAAGTGCCGGATATCGTTGTGAAAATGAGAGACACGGGCTATACAGGATTTTTATTTCGCGTTTTAAAAGAAGGCATCGTCTCAGTACAAGATGATTTGATCCTTCTTGAGAAAGATCCGAACGAAGTTTCTATCTCAGCAGTTAATGATGTGAAATTTAAAGACCGGTTTAATAAAGAGAAGCTGGATAGAGTTCTGCAAGCAGAGGCCTTGTCCACTAGTTTAAGAGAGATCTTGCTGAAGCAGTTTCGTTCTGAATAATAATAAAGTTGCTAAAAGATATGAGTATAAAAAATGAAGTGATAAAGCTAACCCTACTAAGTTAGCTTTATCACTTCATGGCGTTTTTCAATACGTTTTTCGATTTTCTCGATTGCTTTTTTATCTTTTAGTAATGCTTGTTTATTTTCTTTTACTAGCTCTTCAAATGATTTTTTCTGTTTAAACAAACTAACACTTCTTTCTCACTATCGTGTTTTTTAATGATGAGGGGGGATGGTTATTTATCCTCGGCATTAAAATGAAACGACTTCTCAGACTTTGCGATCACAACAGTAGCTAAAGAGTTTCCTACGACATTTAACGCTGAACGGCCCATGTCTACAAAGAAATCAACTGCTAATAATAAAGCGACTCCTTCTGCAGGTAAGCCAATTTCTTTAGCTGCAGCTAACAGCACAACGATGACAGCTGAAGGGACGCCTGCTAATCCTTTCGTCATAAGCATTAATAAACCAATAATCACAATAATTTGTTCAAGACTAAGAGGTAGGTTATATACATTGGCAAGAAAGATAATCGCTACACTGATATAGATGCTAGCTCCATCTAGGTTAAAAGAATAGCCCGTTGGTAATACAAAAGAAGTGACAGAACGTGACACTCCGAACTTTTCTAATCGATGAATGAGCAGCGGCATAGAAGCCTCTGAGCTGCGCGTTGTAAACGTTAATAAAATTAAATCTCCGGTTCTTTTTAATAGTTCCTTATAAGGGATACGGAAGATAAGTGCGATAATAGGAAATACAACAAATGCCGTAATGGCAAAAGATAAATACGTAATACCTACAAATTGACCTAAAGAAAGCAAGCTGCCAATCCCGTATTTAGCCACGCTAAAAGAGATAAATCCAAATACGCCAACCGGGGCAAATGATACCGCGTATTCGACTACTTTAAACATCGCTTGTAGCCATGCTTCAAAAAATGTAATAACGGGCTTCGCTTTCTCTTCAAGTGATGTAAGAGCTAACCCTACAAAAATACCAAAGAAGATAATCGGTAACAGCTTTCCTTGCGCCATTGCTTCTACAATATTGCTTGGAATAATACTTAAGAAAAACTGTCCAAAGTCGATCTCTTTTGCCAGGTTTCCTAATGAAGAAGTATCCACTGCACCTACATGCATATGTCCACCTACATTTGTTAGTTTAGCAATGAGTATTCCTAATATAATTAATACTGTAGTCACAATCTCAAAATAGAGAAGCGTTTTAAACGCGACTCGTCCTAGCTTTTTTGTATCATGCATCCCTGTTATTCCTAATACGATTAACGGAAAAACAAGAGGAACAATAACCATTTGAATAAGCTGGATAAACGCTTTTCCTACTATTTCTAACTTCAAACCAACTTCTTTGCTAAAGTAGCCAACCATCAATCCAAGAATTAATCCAATAATTACTTTTAATCCTAAATTAAGCTTAAATCTATTTTTTGTAGCCATCTGTCTAATTCTCCTTGTAGTGTAGTATTGTGTATGTTTTAGTAACCTTTGAGAATTAGACAAGTACACATGCTGTTATTATGCTTATTCACTATGGAAAGTGCGTTCACCTTAATTACCTCCTTCAAATATCTTTTTACATACTAAAACAATTATTCCTATAAGTAAAGTATGGATTTTATTTATTTTTCCCGTTTTTATCTAAAATTACTGGGTTTACTTCTAAAAAAAGTAATATAAATAAAGTCAAAAAAAGCATAAAAACCCTAATTTGATAGGGTTTTTATGCTTTTAATAATGAACAATAAAATGATGGAGATATCATACCTTATAATTCTGATAAAAATACTATAAATTATATTTTATATATAGTATTATGTTTACAGAATTTAAAGGAGTGTGTATGATGCCGTTTAGTTATGTTTCTCACTTATATTGTCCTAAATGTAAAAAAGAATATAGTCCAAAAGAAAAACATCAATTATGTGAATGTGGCTCACCGCTATTGGTAGCGTATGATTTAGAGAGATTGAAAGCTAACTTGACTCCAGAAGCTGTTCAAAGCAGGGAACCAAATTTATGGAGATATCATGAGCTGCTTCCAGTAGAAGATCCTAAAAATGTCGTGTCCTTAGGTGAAGGGATGACTCCGCTTATAAAAATGCCTAAGCTAGGGAAAGAAATGAACATTCCAAACTTATATATGAAAGATGAAGGCATTATTCCAACGGGATCGTTTAAAGCTAGAGGCGCCGCTGTAGGGGTGTCAAAAGCAAAAGAACTTGGCGTTGAACAGTTAGCCATGCCCACAAATGGGAACGCCGGAGCTGCTTGGTCGCTGTATTCGTCGCGCGCTGACATAAAAGCAACCGTTGTCATGCCAAAAGATGCGCCTGTTATTACACGAAATGAGTGTGCTGTCGCTGGAGCTGACCTTTACTTAGTCGATGGACTTATAAGTGATGCGGGTAAAATTGTCGGTGAGGCTATTAAAGCCTGGGGTCTTTATGACGCTTCTACGCTTAAAGAGCCGTACCGAATCGAAGGTAAAAAAACAATGGGCCTAGAAATTGCTGAACAGTTTTCTTGGAATCTTCCTGATGTGATTTTATATCCAACAGGAGGAGGCGTTGGCTTAATTGGAATCTATAAAGCGTTAAATGAATTAAAAGAGCTTGGCTGGATTAAAGGTGATCTTCCTCGTTTAGTTGCGGTACAAGCTGAAAACTGCGCGCCTATTGTAAAAGCATGGAATGAACGAAAACAAGAATCTGAATTTTGGCCGGATTCTTCAACCATCGCCTTTGGTATCAACGTACCAAAAGCAATCGGGGACTTTCTTGTTTTAGAAGCCGTATACAATACAAATGGATGTGCGATTGCGGTCGATGAAGATAAGATTGTGGAAGAACAAAAAAAGATTGCGCAGCTTGAAGGATCGTTTATTTGTCCGGAAGGTGCGGCTACATTTTTAGCTGCACGCCGTTTGCGAGAAGAAGGCTGGATTAAAGAAAACGAAACGGTTGTTGCTTTAAATACAGGGCTTGGAGTTAAATATCCAAATACGGTAGATATTGAAGTACCAATTTTAGAGCGAGATGGCAGCCTTACTAAAAAATAAAGCAAGTGAAAAAATAGATCTCCGTCTAAGTGGAGGTCTATTTTTTATGTCATCGCACACTCACACTTATTTAATGTAAAAAATTGTAATTATCGTGAATCTTTATGTTCAAAACTATATGAGTGAATGTAGGTTTAAAGTTTGTCTTAGGGGGTATCTAAGAGAAGAAAGAGGATATCTTTCAATTTGGAAAAACAGCTTGGTGAGGAGGTTGAGCGAGCATATTACAAAGCTTGAAGAATATGACAAAAGTAGCACTGTAAACCAGTTTGCTTTTACGGTAGAAAACTTCCATGAAGCTACGAACCACGATAGGGAGAAAGGAGCTGAATTTTTATCCCCCGAACCCAGCCAACTCTTGAAATTTTGTTCTAAGGGCAGAATCATACACTGTTACAATTATTAGAACGAGCTTTATAATTTATTACTAAGTTTACATAATTTTTGTAATGAAAACCGTGTATTCATTGCAAAAATGAAGCTTGTATCTAATGGGTTGTGCCAATAATTGTCAGGTGATCTGAGTGGAAATTATGATCCGTGAATTGTACGTTGAAATAAAAAAATTATTTTATTTTTAATTAATTTCTTTATCAACGATTATTCTTTAGCATTTTTTTTGCTCTAACCCCTTTAGCAGCAACCTTTTTTATATTTACCACCAGATGAATATTTTTTGTTTTTTACTTAAAAATAAGTAGTGTTCCAAGACAGTTACGTGTGAATTACAGTAAGTCAAATTTGACTTTACTACTCAGTCTTGTATAATCGTATACCGCGGAGGTGACGTGATGAAATGAAGTTTAACAAGAAAAAAATTAACGTCGTAGATATTGACAAAGCTAAAAAAAGCGTCTTTGCTACAGGAGTAGGAAACGCGATGGAATGGTTTGACTTTGGCTTGTATTCATATTTAGCCGTTATTATTAGTCAAAACTTTTTTAGTGCAGTTGAAAATGATCAGCTCAAATTAGTGTTCACATTTGCCACATTTGCGATTGCCTTTTTAATGCGTCCATTAGGCGGTGTTATATTCGGTAAAATTGGAGACAAGTTAGGAAGGAAAGTCGTTTTAACCACCACCATTATTTTAATGGCCTTTTCCACATTACTCATTGGGTTGTTACCTACATATGATCAAATCGGTATATGGGCACCCATCCTTTTATTAATTGCACGAATCATTCAAGGTTTTTCAACTGGTGGTGAATATGCTGGTGCGATGGTGTATATTGCAGAATCGTCTCCAGACAATAAGCGAAATGTGCTTGGAAGTGGACTAGAAATCGGTACACTTGTTGGCTATATTCTTGCTTCACTGCTAGCCAGCTTACTGTTTTTTGTTCTCTCGGATAAACAGATGGCCTCATGGGGCTGGAGAATTCCCTTCTTATTAGGATTGCCTTTAGGACTTATTGGTTTTTATTTACGAAGAAGTTTAGGGGAAACACCTATTTTTGAAAATGAACTTTCCAACGAAGACGAAGTTGAAGAAGAAAGCTTCCTCTCTATTTTAAAAAATCACAAAAAAGATGTGTTTGTTTGTTTCGTAGCCGTGGCTTTCTTTAACATTACAAACTATATGCTATTATCGTACATGCCTTCTTATTTGAATGAAATTATTGGTTTATCAAACACAGTTGGTACGGTATTAATTACGGCAGTTATGATTTTAATGGTGCCGCTTGCTCTTATGTTTGGAAAACTGAGCGATAAAATCGGAAACAAGAAAGTTTTCTTAATCGGTTTAGGCGGATTGAGCTTACTGTCAGCCTTTTCGTTCTATTTAATCAACTTAAATGGTTTAGTTTTTATTTCAATCGGTATTCTTATTCTAGGTGTTTTACTTGCTACGTATGAAGGAACAATGCCAGGAACGCTGCCAACGATGTTCTACACAGATATTCGCTACCGAACATTAGCGATTACGTTTAATGTTTCAGTTTCTATCTTTGGTGGAACGACGCCATTAGTTGCGACATGGTTAGTTCACGCAACGGGCAATCACTTAGCTCCAGCGTTCTATTTAACGATTGTGAGCATCATCGGATTTTTCGTAATCTTGTTCCTGTTCGCGAACACGGCAGGAAAATCACTGAAAGGTTCATACCCTACAGTTGCTTCTAAGTCTGAGTACAATGAAGCGGTTGAAAATCCAAAAGATTCATTATGGTGGCACACAGAGCAAACAGAAAAATAAAGTAAATAATAAGCAGCTGCTACATTCACTGCTGCGTAAAATAGGAACACTCAAAAAGAGCCTTCTCTTTGTATAGAGCTACAAAGAGAAGGCTCTTTTTATCGTTCGATGATTTATTCCATTTCCTGTATTTGCTATCTGCGGTTCCGTATGTTACGATTAAATTAATTATTTTTGTTCGGTATAGGATTGAGAGAAGAGAAATCTCTTCAATAGAATTTTTTATCTTAAGATAGTATGGTTGGACAAGGGTAGTAATACAACCGTGGAGTATTCCACACCAGGAGGCACTATTATGGAACAAGGTACAGTGAAATGGTTTAATGCAGACAAAGGCTTCGGCTTTATTGAAGTTGAAGGCGGAGACGATGTATTCGTACATTTCAGCTCTATTCAAGGTGAAGGCTTTAAATCGTTAGAAGAAGGTCAAAAAGTAACGTTTGACATTGAACAAGGTCAACGCGGAGCACAAGCTGCTAACGTTCATAAAGTAGCATAATTAATCCAACGTAAAAAGACTCCACATAGGGGTCTTTTTGCTTTGGATTTTAATAATTAAAAAAGAAATCTTCATTGGACTAGCCGTTGGAAAAGGTTGCTGACTATCAGAATGCTGATAAGGTCTCAAATATAAGCTGCACATTATATTTCCCGATAAATAAAGTTAAAAATTTGATTGGTTTTGATACGAGAGAGGATGAAGGATATGAGTATAAGCTTATTTGCTAATGGAGAAACAGTAAGTATAAAAGCATCTAATGAAATAGTGATCATCTTAAAAAGTCATTATGTGAAAAATATGAAAAGATATTCTTATACAGTTGATAAATATCCCAGTACATTTTTCTTTGAAGAAGAGTTAATGAAGCACGAATCATAATTATTCATGAAGAAATATTGATTTATAGTTTGGATTCCGCCAATACTATGCTATACTGAGTTTACCATTTGTATTACCGATTACTATTTTTGTATTAATAAGCCCTATTCCTCAGTGGATAGGGTTTTATTATTACATTTTCAAAGTAATGAAAAAGACAGACTCCATGGAGTCTGTCTTTTTCTATTTATGACGGATTACGCTTTTTGAACGTTAGTAGCTTGAGGGCCGCGTTGACCTTGTTCTACTTCAAATGTAACTTCTTGACCTTCGTCTAAAGATTTGAAGCCTTCGCTTTGGATTGCTGAGAAATGTACAAATACATCGTCTCCGTTTTCGCGTTCGATGAATCCAAAACCTTTTTCTGCGTTAAACCATTTTACTTTACCTTGTTCCATAATTGTTGCCTCCTAGTGTGACACGCACACATTGTGTTACTATCCTTGCTCAAATCTATAGACGAAAGTTATGTAACTTATCAATCTTTGCCGAACAAAAATAATTCTTCTTAAACTTAACAGAAATGATGACGTATTGCAAGGATAGAGTCTGTATAGCTAGAAGTTCGCCTTTGTCTATTTTGCACTATGTGAGCTAAAAACCGATACGTAAGCCTCCTCAGTTCAAATAAAGAGAATGTTTGTGGTACACTTAAATAGTAAAAAACATTTAAAAGCGAGGAATTATATGAACACAACTAAAAAACACCACAGGCCTAAGCGGCTAAAAATTGCTTTCCGAGCACTAATGGTCATTATCGGAGGGATTATTGCAGCTTACGGCTTAGAAACTGTCTTAATTCCAAACCACGTCTCAGATGGAGGAGTAACAGGCATTAGTATCGTTGCGTCAAACCTATTTGGCTTACCACTAGGAGTTCTCATTGCCGTTATTAACATTCCTTTTGTATGGTTAGGGTATCAACAAATCGGGAAAAGTTTTGCTATATTTTCCATCCTCGGAATCGTCTCACTAGCTGTCGGTACAAGCCTCATGCATCATACTCCAGCGATTATTGAAGGAGATACACTACTCGTAACCGTTGTCGGCGGTATTATCCTTGGTTTTGGAATGGGAATTGCACTGCGTAATGGCGGCGCGCTAGATGGCATCGATATGCTAGCTGTACTGCTTTCTCGAAAATTGCCGTTTGGAACAAGTGATCTTATTTTGTTCTTAAATGCGTTTGTCTTTATTTTTGTTTCATTAGTATTTGGTCTGCAAGGCGCGATTCTTTCTGCAATTGCATACTTTATTGCATCCAAAGTTATTCACATCGTAGAAGTAGGTCTAAGCGGATCGAAAACCTTCCAGATTATCACTTCTCAGCCTGCGTTAATGGTAGAGACAATACGTGATCGTTTAGGTCGAAGCGCTACATATAAAGAAGCTTACGGCGGATACTCTCATGAGAAATTCAAGGAAATCACATGTGTAATCAACCGCTTGGAAGAAAGCAAAATGAAAGAAATTATCAATGAAATTGACCCGACGGCTTTTGTTACGGTATATGACGTAGCCGAAGTTAAAGGCGGTAATTTCCGAAAGAATAATATTCACTAACATCATCAATACATTGTAAGAACACTCTACTACATCCTTTTTTACTTAGGCGTGTAGAGATAAGAAAAAGCAGCGTGATGTTTTACATCCGCTGCTTTTTTATATCGTAAAATCCACTTGCTGAGCGGAGGGTTTTAAAATCGGATATGCTGAAAAAATGAGACGGTCAGAGTTAAAGTAGATAGGGTACCTGCATACATTCACGTAATGATTTTTCCTTTGTATTTCTTCCTTGGAAATTTGACAACAGCGTTCCATATTATAATAGAAGCAATTGTTACTCGGAAAAGCCACATACAACTTCTTCCGCCGTCAAACAGCAGACTCAGATAGCCTACGTGTACCATATGTATTTGTATTCATTTTCCTCTCGTGCTGTATTTAACAAAGCCAACAGAAAAAATCTCTGAACGTAGAAGAACAGAGATTCAACAGAATGATGATTCTTATATCATACAAAGGATGACTTTTCCTGTCTCAGAAAGGTCATCTTTATCGTACCACCAGAAAGGACTTGGCGCTGTGCGTTTTCTCACAGCGGGGGAAGAAAAACTCTGCTATTGTATAGAGGGCGGAGTAAACTTTCTTAATTATGTGCGCTTCTTTCATATGTATCGAACCTGCTGACTAAGATCAGCAGGTTTTTTTTGTTACCAGCTAGCTATCATCTTCAAGGGGGCAAGACCGCTTAATCTTTATAGACAAATAGACTTTATACCATTTTACCCATACGTAAAATAGGTTAAAATAAAGGGGTGAGGCGTGGAGAGAAAAGAGAAGAGTTAAATAAAAGGTATTTAACATCATAATCACAAGCTTGATGAGTGATTGTACTAAATGGTGAACGTTGAAAGGGGATACATAGTTTTGAACACAAAATATCTAGATTTACTTGCACAAAAGTATGATACGGAAGAAAAAGTGGTAACCGAAATTATTAACCTTGAAGCTATTCTTCATCTGCCAAAGGGGACTGAACATTTTGTCAGTGATTTACACGGCGAATATCAAGCTTTTCAGCACGTGCTGCGAAATGGTTCAGGAAATGTAAAAGAGAAAATCAAAGACCTTTTTAAAAATGTATTATCTGACAAAGAAATCAATGAATTTGCGACATTAGTGTATTATCCTGAAGAAAAATTACCGTTGATTAAAGCGCAGTTTCGAAACAAACGAGAACTATATGAATGGTATAAAGAAATCATCGATCGTATGCTTAATCTCATCTCGTACGCTTCTTCTAAATACACGCGCTCTAAACTGCGTAAAGCGTTGCCGGATCAATTTGTGTACATTATTGAAGAGCTGCTATATAAAACGGATGAATTTACAAATAAAGAACAGTACTATACAAAGATTGTTCAGCAGATTATTTCTTTAGGGCAAGCCGATAAGCTTATTATAGGGCTAGCTTATACGACGCAAAGATTGGTTGTGGACCATCTGCACGTAGTAGGGGATATTTATGATCGTGGACCTGAACCGGATAAAATTATGGATACGCTGATTAACTATCACTCCGTTGATATTCAGTGGGGAAACCACGATGTGCTATGGCTAGGCGCTTTTGCGGGCTCGAAAGTGTGTCTTGCCAATATTATTCGGATCTGCGCGAGATACGACAATCTAGATATTATTGAAGACGTATATGGCATTAACCTGAGACCGCTGCTTAACTTGGCGGAGAAATATTATGATGATAATCCTGCTTTTAGACCAAAAGTAAGCTCGAGTGACAAACTATCCGATCACGAGCGACTACAAATTACGAAAATTCATCAGGCCATTGCGATGATTCAGTTCAAGCTTGAAAGTCCGATTATAAAAAGACGTCCTTTCTTTAATATGTCAGAAAGGCTGCTGCTTGAAAAAATTGATTATGATAAAAATGAAATTAAGATATACGGAAACACGTATCCGCTAGAAAACAGCTGCTTTGCAACGGTTAACCCTGAGCAGCCTGATAAGCTATTAGAAGAGGAAGAGCAGGTAATGGAAAGACTGCTGCTTTCCGTGCAGCATTCGGAAAAGCTGGCGAGACATATGAAGTTTCTGATGAAAAAAGGCAGCCTTTATTTGAAATACAACGGAAACTTATTAATACACGGCTGCATTCCTTTAGATGAAGAAGGAAACATGGAAAAAATGACGATAGAAGATAAAACGTATGCAGGCCGTAACTTGCTTGATGTGTTTGAACATTATTTACAGGAGGCTTTTGCACACCCTGAAGAAACGGATGATTTGGCAACAGATATGGTCTGGTACCTATGGACAGGAGAATATTCATCACTTTTTGGGAAACGCGCTATGACGACGTTTGAACGATATTTTATCAGTGATAAAGCAACGCATAAAGAGAAGAAGAATCCATACTACTATTTACGGGAAAATGAGGAAGTCTGCCAAAACATCCTCGCAGAATTTAATTTGAATCCTGATCATGGTCATATTATTAATGGTCATACGCCTGTCAAAGAAATTGAAGGAGAAAACCCGGTCAAAGCAAATGGAAAGATGATTGTTATTGACGGCGGTTTTTCAAAAGCGTATCAATCCACAACAGGTATCGCTGGATATACATTATTATATAATTCTTACGGCATGCAGCTAGTTGCTCACAAACACTTTAATTCAAAAGAAGAGATTTTATTAGAAGGAACGGACGTTTTATCCGTAAAGCGATTGGTTGATAAAGAATTAGAAAGAAAAATGGTTTTAGAAACAAACGTCGGAGAAGAATTGTTAAAAGAAATTTCGATTTTAAAAGATTTACGAAAATATCGCTATAGTTAAAAATACGAAAAGAGCAGGATGCCTAAAGGCTCCTGCTCTTTTTTACACGGTCATTTCCCAGCTCGACATTTCCAGCCAGTGCTCTTGTTCACGATAATCGGGCATGATTTTCCCGACAAGACGCCAAAAGGAACGATCATGATTCATGTGAACCATGTGGCACATTTCATGAACGACTACGTAATCAATGACGTGCTGCGGTGCCATTGCCAGCCGCCAGTTGAAGGTTAGCTGACGCTTAGAATCACACGTGCCCCACGCTTTTTTGCTATCCGAAATCGAAATGGATCGCGGCTTTGTTTTAAAATGTTTTTGATAGGAGGAGATACTTTTGGTTACGAGCGCTTTACATTGTTGATAGTAAAAACGTTTGAGCGCTTGTTTTATCGCTTCATCGTCGTGCTGATTGACATAAATCTGAAGCGTGTTCGCTTCAAACACTACAGAATCCTTTGTAATGGTCGAATCGTGATGAATCTGTATCGGATAGTTTTTTCCTACATATAAAAAGCTTTCTCCGTGTTCATAGACTTTTTTCTTGGGTCCATGCGTTCTATCTTTCATTTCATTTATTTTTTGCTGAATTAATGCCCAGTTGTTCTCTAATAACATACGTACTTGTTCAGTAGAGGTTCCTTTAGGAGCAAGGACTTCGACCGTTCCGTATCCGTCTACTTTAATTGCAAAAGAACTTCGGTTTTTATATCGTATTTCATAATGGATACTCTGATTTGAAAAAGTGTGTATCATGTTATCCTCTATATTGTACGGTTAAGCCTCTTAGGAATTTTCGAGCAAAATTCTCTTTGCACGGTTTGTAATTTTTATGGCCTTTTTTTCGTAATAAAGCACCTAATTCTGCTTTAGATACACGTATTCCACCGTCGTCAAATACTTCTAACATCTCTTCGCTTGTTAGGGATAAAGCGATTTTCACTTTCTTTAATAAGACATTATACATATTTTGATTGCTCTGAACCGGCGCTGGAGGTGCTTGCCCTGGTTTAGGATCTTGTTTTCCTCTTTTAAAGGTAATAAAACCGTTTAAAAAAGAATCTAACATACTGTTCGTGCACGGTATATGATCGTCCGCATGAACTGCATCCTCGTCTTCTTCATCCGGTGTTCTCGTAAGGATTTTTAATACGTCTTCTTTGGTTACATCTTCTCCGCCAAGAGTAAAGATCTCTACCATTTCTGTATTTTTTAAATCCAAGGCATATCGTAATCTAATTAAAATATCGTTATTATCCATTCTTGCTCCTCCTATAACTTGCTTGCTGTATGTAAAAATTATGACTGCCACAATCTGAACGGACTTGGTCAATATCAGTACAATTATAGTAACAGGTTCCGCTGGAATTCTAAGTTATTCCATTCATTTCTACAAACATATAACTTCTCATATTTATCAGCCTTCGTCAACTCTTGAAAAAGAACGATTTGCTCATATTATGTCCGAACAGACACTTTGCCATAACAAAAATTAGGAGGTGAAGTCTGCTAAAGGAAGGAGAGGCAGCTTTATTTTTTTAAGAACGGATAGGACAATTTTTGAAGTTAGCGGATCTCTGTGTGCTGCTAGAATGATATACCCTACTAAATAAATAGTTTTACATATTTATTTAGTATCCAAATAGGAGTATGATAGTAGTAAAAAAAGAAAGAGGTCAACAGATGAATTCAACATACTCACCAAGAGAATCAACCAAAATCAAAGCTTTATCCATGCATGCGCTTTTTATCGCACTGACGTTTGTAGCGACAATGTTTATCAACATCAAGCTTCCAATCATGGGTAACGGAGGCCTCATCCATTTAGGCAACGTTCCTCTTTTTATAGCGGCCTTTATTTACGGTAAAAAAACAGGAGCCATCGCCGGCGCTTTTGGAATGGGGTTATTCGATCTGATCTCGGGATGGACAGCATGGGCACCGTTTACGTTTATTATTGTAGGGGCCATGGGCTTTTTAGCAGGTCTTATCTCTGAAAAAGCACCTGGTAAAAGAGCACTTGTCAACACACTGGCAGTTGTTGCTGCGCTGATTGTGAAAATCGTGGGCTACTATTTTGCCGAAGTGATTCTTTACGGTAACTGGATCCTTCCGCTTGGCTCTATACCAGGCAATGTGATGCAAGTTGTTATCGCCGGTATCATTGTCGTTCCGCTTGTAGCGCGCTTAAAGAACAGAGCGGTACAAATTTAATCCGTCAATCGTAAGTCGTTTTACCATTATCCTATCCTTAAGTGATATACTTGATAGATATTCATCAAGTGAAAGGAGCGGAAAACACCATGAAATATCTAAAATCACAGATGAAGCAGCTCATTAAAGACAATCAGGAACTGCAAGGTAAGCTGAATGGACTGATGAAAGAGCACAGCCTTGAAAAAAACTTTGCTCTTAAAGCTCTCTACCATGCAGAAGTGGCTGAAGGCGGGAAATATCAGCTTGCTTATCAAGCATTAGACGCACCGAAAAAGTAATGGCCTTGTTGCTCATTCGTATATTTCTTCATAATAAAAAGGCAGCCGAATCGCGTATTTGGCTGCTTTTTTTAGCAAATAGAATGACGCACAATCATCTTGGTGTTTGTACAACTTCTTTTGAACTGCTTAACTCTAGATAAATAGGGTATGTAAAAATTAAAGATAGCTATCGTTCTAATCATATAAGAAAAGAGGAAAATAGCGATGACCGTATCTGCTTTAGAACAAGCAAAAGTAGAATTACCGAATGGAGAAACAGTAAATTACCGAATGAAAAAAGGCGGAAAAGAGGTGCTTTTGTTAATTCACGGAAACATGAATTCTTCCCTTAACTGGGATGTGTTAGTGAACGAACTGCCAGAACATATCACAGCTTATGCCATCGACCTAAGAGGGTTTGGAGACTCCACTTATCATACACCTATCCACACAATCAAAGACTTATCAGATGATGTCAAACTGTTTGCACATGCTTTAAAGTTGTCTGCTTTTACAATAAGCGGGTGGTCATTAGGAGGAGCAGTTGCTATGCAATATGTGATTGATCATCCGAATGATGCCAAAAATTTAATCCTATTAAGCTCCGTCAACATCAAAGGCTATCCCATTCCAAGAAGAACGTTTCTAGAACTGCCTATTCCTAACAATTTTATACAAACCAAAGAAGAAGTAAAAGAAGCATTTAGAATGGTAGAAAACGCGAAAGAAACAAAAAACACATGGTTTTTAAAAATGATGCTGCGTCAATTTTTATATACAAAAAATAAGCCGTCTGCTGATCAATTTGAAAAGTATTTAGAAGGAACGATCAAGCAGCGAAACTTAATTGATATCAATTACGCACTCATGAGATTTAACATTTCAAACGATTTTAACGGTGTTGTTCAAGGGACAGGAGAGGTGGAAAAAATCACGATTCCTACTATGGTTATTCAAGGAGATGAAGATAAAATGGTTTCAACAAGAGATGCATCTGACATCGCAAAAGGCATAGGGGAAAATGCAACGTTAAAAATCATGAAAGGTGTAGGCCACTGCCCGTTGTTAGATGATTTAAGCAGTTTAATGGACTTATACAACGCTAAGTTAAGCAGGGCTTAGGAAAAGCGAGATTTTCTTTCCTAACAAAAGTTTTATAGTTGCTAGATGCAGCATGTTCTAAATCCACACAAGAAAAATGGGCTGCCTGAAAAAGAGATACTGTGTGATGAAAAAAGCGTGCTATCTTTTGAGGAAGCTGACAGGGAGTAAATAAAGCCACTACAAAAAACGTAAGGTCTTTGCAAAGAGGCTTACGTTTTTTTACATGCACTCAACATATTCAATTCTGCTTTTCAAAATAAAGAAACAGATTGGTAATCCATTTTGATAGCAGTATTACACCGAGATAAAATACAAATAAATAACCGTAAGTAGCCCATTCATGCAGCTGGAAAAAGCCGATTCCTGTTAATAATGGTTTAAAAATAAAAGCAAAAAATAAACAAAGAGCCGTTGCGTATAAATAATAATTTTTATGACGGTTGGTCGTCCATTGGTAAAGCAACATAAAAGAGACAGGAATAAGCGAAGCATCTAGGCTAAAGCTTACGGGTATGATTGTGTTGATTTGGTAAGGATACGTCCACAGCCCGTTATAAACGCCAGCGGTATCACTATAGTGAAACCAAACGTGCACGTTAAATCCATAAAACCCTAGATGAAAAGCTTTTTTTCGATCAATAAAAAAATAGAGAATGACTAAAGGCAAAATAAAAGCGCCCAAGGTCACCCAAAACTGCCAAGAGCTTGGACTCGAGTAGTGATGCCAATATTCAGCCCACGTTTTGGAGAGATCTTCCTGTATGCTATGTATTTTTTCAAGATATTCCTTTTGATTGGTTGTCAACGTGATCCATCCTTTTTAAGTAAGAAAAGTTTTTTATTTTTAAACTGCCCTTTTCTTAAGGTTTGGATACCTTTCCCTGTTGAGTTGTTTGTATTTTTCTGCACGTACATTTTAACTGGCCTTTATGCTAAAATAGGAGGTATAAAAAGGAAAAAGAAGGGAACGTATGGATAGTTCTATTTTAAACATAGTGATAGCGGTTTTTTCTATGATGGCCGGGTTAATCATCCTTTCTTTATCTCGATCATTATCCGATGAATCAATGAAGCGGGTTCGGATTAGAGGGCTTCTTATCCCCATGTACTGGATAGCTAAAGGATGCTTTGGCATATCGTTTGAGAGGTTTGCACGTAAAACGATGTATGTATTCGGTGTAATCTGCATGCTTACGTCGATTTTGCTGCTCGGAGAGGCCGTTTATCAGCTAATTATCTAAAAAGCAGTTAAAGTAACTGCTTTTTTCCATTTTTATGAAACTTTTAGCGTGGTTTTTACGTATAAAAGGTATCAATAAAATAGGAGAAAAAGGAGTGGTTTTTTGCCTGAAGAAAAGAAAAAGACAGATTATCTAGGAATGGGATTAGGTCTGGGCATTGCGATGGGGGCTTCTCTTGGGATGATGATGGATAATATTGGGTTTGGTATTGCGATTGGGACCTCATTAGGCGTTGTTTTTGGAACGACGATGAATCAAAGAAACAATAAGGAATAGATTTCTGAAGAAAGGAGTAGAGAATGAAATATTTTGACGAAGCAAAAGAACTATGGGTAAACTATGTCCCGAGAAATGGGCAGTCGGATATTGTAGAAGGAGAGGTTATCCGAGCTATTGAAAAGCTCCGCTGTGAAGCTCAAGGAAACGGAAATGCCAATTGGGACAGCGGGTTTGAGATGCTGGTGTTATATATATTAGACGTATTAAATGACCCGGACGTATTCAGCGCAGCTATGCTAGCCGAAATAAAAGCCGATGTTCACACCTTGCTCACTTCGGCAGAAGATCCGTATTTAGAAGACGACGTATACGATCGCTTGACGGATTGCGTCATTGAGTGGCATATAGCCAAAGGCGGACCTATCAAACGAGAAAAAAATCCTCAATTATATAGATAAGCGAGAAAAAGGAGCTGTTTTAAACGGGCTCTTCTTTTTTTGATCCCCAACGCTTTGCTTAACCAACAACTATCTAATTGCATCATGTGCTAAATAAATACATATTAAAAATCAGCGGTTTACATCACAGCAGTGTAGCATAAGCTTCTTAAAAAATCGATTCATAAACGATTAAATGTTTGCTGACCTCTATAAAAAGTTTATAACTGACGCTGTTGCAAACACCTGTATTATTATATTCTTTACTAAATAAAAGATAAAGGAGAAGCGCCGATGTATATTCCAAAGTATTTTAAAGTAAATGATGAACAAATCATGTATGATTTTATTGAAGACAATGGATTCGCCACTTTGTTTTCGTATCATAATGAAAAGTCTTATGCTACTCATTTGCCCTTGATGTTAGATCGGAAAGAAAAAGCTTTATACGGGCATTTTGCTCGTCCGAATCAGCAGTGGAAAGATGCTGAAAATCAAGAAATTTTGGTTGTGTTTCAAGGGCCTCACTGCTATATTTCACCGTCTTGGTATGAAACGAATCAAGCTGTACCAACATGGAATTATGAAGCTGTTCACGTGTATGGAACCATGAAAATGATTGAAGAACCAACAGAACTGCTTGGGCTGCTGAGTAAGATGGTAGAAAAATATGAAAGCCCGAGTAGTAGATATACACTAAATGACGTTGACCCTGCTTATATGAATGGTTTAAGCAAAGGAATCGTTGGATTTAAAATCGATATCACTAAAATGGAAGGCAAACAAAAGATAAGTCAAAATCATTCAGCAGAGAGACAGCAGCTAGTTATAGAAAAATTAGAGCAGACGTCGCGTGAAAATGAAACAAAAATTGCGGAGCTGATGAAACAAAATGTGCAGCGCGTGCTTAAGAAGTAACCGCTGTTGGAAAAGATCAGCAGTTTGTTGAAGGGAAGATAAAGAGAAACTAACTATGTGTTTAGTTTCTTTTTTATGTTCACAACATTTTCTTGGTATTGACAAACAGGCTGTATATCCTTTAAAATTATCTTTAATTAAAGATAATTAAATTAAAGATAATTTCAGCGTAAGTTAAAAATTTATACATTATGAAAAGAGGCGGAGCAGATGGAATTGTTAGGGTTGCATCATGTATCTATTTTGACGGGGAAAGCTGAGAAAAACTATCAGTTTTTCACTAAAGTTTTAGGCATGCGATTAGTAAAAAAAACGGTGAATCAAGATAACACTCAGTCTTACCACTTATTTTATGCAGATGGAGAAGGGACCCCAGGAACGGAAGTAACGTTTTTTGATATTCCAGGGCTTGCAAGAACACATGAAGGTGCATCTGACATTTCGACTGTGTCGCTTCGCGTTAAAAGTACGGATTCTCTACACTTTTGGAAAGAACGCTTCGAGCAGCACGGAGTGGAATATGAAGAAATAGCTAAACGAGCTAATCGTGATACATTAGCATTTAAAGATTATGAAGGTACACGTTTGCTTCTTGTCGCGGACAACGGTGAAAAAGGGGTAAGAGCAGGCGTGCCGTGGAAGCGCGAAGACATTCCGTTAGAACATGCGATTATCGGCTTAGGACCGGTCACGCTAACGGTGGGCACGGCAGAACCAACAGTCGATGTACTAACAAACATTATGGGATTTCGCTATGTGGGTTCTTATCCATCTTTTGCAGAAAATCAAAAGGATATTTTGGTTTATGCAACGGGTGAAGGCGGAAGCGGAGCCGAAGTTCATATTGAAACGAGACCCGATTTGCCGAAAGTTCGCTTAGGGCGCGGTGGCGTTCATCACGTTGCCTTCCGTGTGCCAAATGAAGAAGAATACAATAAGTGGGCAACTCGATTAAATGAAAACAGTCTGCCGAATTCCGGTAAAGTAGAACGATACTATTTTAAAGCACTTTATTTCAGAGAACCAAACGGCATTTTATTTGAATTATCAACGGACACACCTGGATTTGCGACCGATGAACCGCTTGAAACGATGGGTCAAACACTAGCGCTGCCCCCATTTTTAGAGCCGAAGCGCAAAGAAATTGAAGAGAAGCTGAGACCCCTAGATTTGGACGAAACGCTATAAGGTTTGCAGCGATTAAGACATGAAAAAACTCCAGTATTTATACTGGAGTTTTTTAGGTTAACAATCATCGTGATGGAAACCGAAACCACATGCACCAATAATAATGAGTAAAATAAACAGTACGATGATAATGGCAAAACCATTACCTCTGTGGCAAGGAACGCTATATCCACATTCCATATATCCATAGTCCGGCATTGTATATCCGCAGTGTGGAATCATATGGTCATAAGCAGGAGCAGTATAGGCGTGGTGAGCCATAGCAGGTGAGAACGGTACATTCTCGTGAGAACTAAACGGTGCGTTTACGTTATTATGCATTTTAATATCTTCCCTTCATTTATAAAACTTTTATAAAGCTTT
This sequence comes from Priestia sp. FSL R5-0597, assembly GCF_038006305.1. Classification (NCBI taxonomy): domain Bacteria; kingdom Bacillati; phylum Bacillota; class Bacilli; order Caryophanales; family Bacillaceae; genus Priestia; species Priestia sp. FSL R5-0597. The sequence goes on along the minus strand of NZ_JBBOUZ010000001.1, from coordinate 3,285,450 downwards.
GATAACTTATTCATATGTTCAAAGGTCCTTATATGAAGCTTATTCACAGCCCAATTATGGTTGATTAACTATATTTTATGGTGAATGGAAATGAAGCAGTGAGTTTTACGGTGCTTGTGGCCTTATAAATTATGTCAGAAGGGAAGGGGTTTACCTGTTTTTGATTGCGTACCGCTGTTTCTAGAGTGGTTATGATGAACGTTTTGATTTTCTTAATTCTATATCGTATACGTACCCAAGCTTTCGATGGTTCATAACGTCTTCAGGGGTTGTATTCCAAGGATACATCGGATCTCTAAAGTTTTGACCAAACGGCCCGTTTTTCATCGGCAGATAGTTTTGATTGCGATGAACAATTTGCCATACAGCCCAAATACGATCCACATTTGCGTGGTGTAAAAAGAAGACAGGATCATTCGGAGCAGTAGGGACGACGCCCATCTGTCCGCCAACCCAACGGTGTACGCGATTGTGAAGCTGCGGTCCGTTAATAAATCCTTCAAGCTGATTACGAAAGCTGTTTTGGCTGGTCATATCCCAAGGCGGCGTATCATATTGAGTTATTTTTAAAGCTTTGAGAACATCATCTCGAGTAGGGAGTGTAGGCGCCTCTTTCGTTGCTCCAAAATTACGTTTTAACCCTCCGGAAGGATTTCCTTGTTCATCGATCGTCGTCCAGCGCCCAGCTGCAAATGGCCCAGTATCGACGATAAAATCCTTTTTGGGATTTCCGTTTCCGCCCATAAAATCTGCGCTCCAAATTGGTGATTGTGATGGATCCTGCAGCTGTGCATCCGTTTCCCATTCCCAATAAGGAAGGGTTACTTCTGGATTGATCGACTGGAGGTCACGTTCGAATCGCAAAAGGTATTCACGATGCCACGGCAAAAAAGCAGAACTCATATGTGCTGCATTTCGATCGCTGCCCGGAGGAGTATGAAATTTACCTGCTGCACCATGCCAGGCTACATAGCGGTCATATATTCCTTTTTCCTTTAGTATTAGCACGGCACGAATAAAATCTCTTTTTTCGGTGTCTGTAAGATGTAATACGTTTTTTCTGACTTTATATTTGTTACTCATTTTTAAACCTCTTTCTTAAAAAAGAAGCAAAGGACTGTTTCTTTTTTATATTTAGAATATGTCCAAGAGGTAAAAGTGCTACTGTCATATCTCCAAAATTTCACAGTCTAAAGTTGGATTTTTTACATATCAAATAGACTTTAAATCAATTATTAACTTTCTAGAGCTGTAGATAATGAGAAGAGGTACAATGAAAAAAAGCAGGCGTGGGCCTGCTTTTTTCATTGTATATATTAGGGTTAATGACCTATTGGATACATGGTCGTTACACTGTAGTCGTAGTCTTTGCCTCTGTAGTCGGTATACACAACTCTAACTTCTTGGTTTAAAGAACTAATGTACTTTTCTTTAACGTAATTGCCAGATTTATTATTGGTGCCGTCTTCACCTTCGTTAATGACTTCTTCGGCAATAGACATGGCTTGTTTTTCATTTAAATACTTGCTGAATTGGCTTTTACCATGGTAATTGTCCGCTCCTGGTTTTTGCATATGCGCGACAATGTGGCAATATCCGTATTTATCATTTCCTTCTTGTAAGACAAGCTCTTTGCCGGTAAATAACCTGTCGCTTTGAGTCTCTGCAGAGCATTCGTTGCTTGATGTAGTGTCTGATGTACTCCCCGATGTACTGCTGGATGTGCTGCTTGAATTTTCATGCTGCTGAATGAGGGAAATAGGCGAATTGTTGGTAAATACAGCGATGAGAGCAATCACAAGTGCTACAATGGTGTATAGTATTTTGCTGTTTTTAAAAAAATCCATTCCTTTATGCGTCTCCTTTTTGAATCAACGTTAAAATCAAATCAACTTTCTTTTCTAGCTGATCAATTAAGTTTTGTTTTACTTGTTCTGATTGTAATAAAGCGCTTCTTAGTTCGTCCATATCTTTTTGCATATACGCACGGTTTTCTTTTTCTTGCTGCAGCTCTTTTTGAAGAGCGTGTATCGTGGACAGCAATTCTTTATCTTGGTTCATTTCTGCGTTCACCGCCTCTGTATTGATAAAAAGCAACGTATGCCCACTATATAAAATACCACTATCTCTGCTGTAAATCGACTATTTGGATAGGAAATGAGCCCTCCCGGGTGAGGTTTTAGCAGGATATTGCTAGTTGAGAGGAGAATAGTATGGTTTACCGTAGATAGATAAGCTGCGCAGAAAAGAGGGAAGAAAATATTTCCGGAATTAGAGACAAAACGGCTGATATTAAGAAAAATTGTAGAAAATGATGCGGGTGAGATTTTAGAATGCTTTTCTGATGAAGACGTGCTGCGCTATTACGGGCAAAAATCTTTAGAATCGATTGACCAAGTGAAAGGGATCATTAAGAATTTTTCCAAAGGCTACGAAGAAAAGCAGTTGATTAAATGGGGGATTCAGCTAAAAGAAAACGAAAAGCTGATTGGCACAATAGGGTTTCAAGAGTGGTCTGCAGAACATAAAAAAGCAAATATAAGCTATGCACTTTTTCCAGAGCACTGGAACAAAGGATACGCAACGGAAGCCGTTCATGAAGCGGTCTCTTATGGATTCAACGAACTTCAATACAATCGCATAGGAGCGATTGTATTTACGCAAAATAGCGGATCTATCGCTTTGTTAAGCAAAGTAGGATTTAAAAAAGAAGGGACGTTAAGAGAGTACCTATATCAAAACAATATCCCGTTTGATACATACGTTTATTCGCTGCTGCGCGGGGAGGCAAAGATATAATTATAAGCACAAAAAAAAGGAACATGGGGAGATGTTCCTTTTTTTTGTGCTTATATTTGTTATTAGAACGTACGTGCAGCTTCTTTAGCGCGAGCAATACCGTCTTCTTTAATTTCTTGTGCTTTATCTGGCATTGCAGCCTGTCCTTCTACAAATAGGCTTCCGATAGAAGGAACCCCAAAGAAGTTCATCATAATGCGCATATAGCGGTGACCCATTTCTAGTTCACCAGCAGGGCCGCGAGAGTAGATACCGCCGTTTGCTTGAATATGATACGCTTTTTTATCTGTTAATAGACCTACAGAACCTTCTGCTGTATATTTAAATGATTTTCCAGCTACTGCTACAGCATCTAAGTATGCTTTCATCACTGGAGGGAATGAGAAGTTCCACATTGGTGTAACAAATACATATTTGTCCGCTTGAGCAAATTGGTCACTTAATTCGTTTAAGCGAGCAACTTTGCGCTGTTCTTCAGAAGTAAGTGTATCAAATTCTGCGCCGCTTCCAAGTTTGCCCCATCCGCTGAATACATCGCCGTCGATGTGAGGGATATGCTCTTGATATAAGTTAACGTGAACAATCTCATCCGTTGGGTTTACTTCTTTATACTCATTAATAAATGCATCTCCCGCAGCCATACTGAATGATTGCGTAGCATCGTTAGGGTTTGCTGTAATATATAATACTTTTGCCATAATTCTTTTCACCTTTCTGTTTTCAATATATAAATGTTGTTTTATGAATTAAAGATAATATGTTCGAAAACATCTACTACGTTATTAATAGTAACTTACGTAACAAATTTAGTCAAAGGTTTTTTATTTGGTTTTATCATGTTCACAAACATTTTTAAGAGTATTATGCTTTTGGATTTTATGGCTGAATCCTTTAAAAATAAGGGTTTTTTCAGGTTGAAGTGTGATTTTAAACGTTATTTATCTAGAGGAACTATCTTTTTTTGAAGGTGGATAATTAAAAAACGAAAAAGAAAAATTATATATTTTTCTTTCATGCGTTATTAATAGTAACAAAAAATAACAGCGTTTAACCGTTTGTTTAACATATATTTTTAGCGCAAAACGAGACAGAAAGAGAGGAATATTTCAAGGGAAATATAATGTAGGGAAGAGGAAAGAAAAGAAAAAGACCCCGGTCAGCTTCGAGGTCTTTTTGATTCTTATTGAATTTAAAACGTTTTGGCCATTGAATGTGCTTTTTGGAGTGCTTTTTCTTTAATTTGCGGAATTTGATCCGGGAATTTTACTTGCCCTTCAATAATAATGCTTTCAAACGCTTCGATTCCAAAGAAGTCCATCATGATTTCTAAATAGCGGTGGCCCATTTCTCTTGCCATTTCAGGGCCTTCTGAATACACGTCTCCGCGGGACTGAATGTGAATTGCTTTTTTTCCTTTAAGCAATCCTTGAGCGCCTTCTTTTGTATATGTAAAGGTTTTACCTGACACGGTAATCGCATCAATGTACGTTTTCATGATCGCAGGAACAGAAAAATTCCACATTGGCGTGACAAAAATATATTTGTCAGCGAGTACGAACTGTCCGCCTAGTTCGGCTAACCGTCCCACTTTTAATCGTTCATCCGTTGATAAATCCTGGATGGAGGAGTGAGAACGAAGCTTTTTCCATCCGTTAAATACGTCTGCATCTAAGTATGGAATATCTGCTTGATATAAATCTAAATGAACCACATCATCTTCTGGATGGGTTTGCTTATACACGTCAATAAATTCTTTCCCTACAGCCATGCTAAGCGATTCGTCTTCAGCTAAAGGGTGTGCAGTAATATAGAGAACATTTGCCATGATGCTCATCCTTTCTATGGAGTAGTTTTATTAATCTTGGACCCAGCTTTCTGCCCACTGGCTAATCGGTCCTAGTATTTTACCTAACTCTGTTCCTTTTTGAGTCAGCGAATATTCAGAACGAATAGGGCGGTCGGGAATGACATTTCGGACAACGATTCCGTGGTCTTCAAGCTCTTTAATCCGTTCTGTCAACAGCCTTCTGCTTAAAGCTGGTATACTTTCATTTAATTCACTAAAGCGTTTAGGACCGCTCATAAGCACATAGATGATTAATCCTGTCCACTTCTTGCCAATCAGTTCGAAACTTTTTTCTACTTTAGGTTGAATATCTTTTGGTTCGTCCATATTACGTATCCTCCTTCAAACAATATGGATGAAAAATAACTTATGCATTTATTGTAACAGAAAAAGCATAAAAACATGTGGAAACTTTGGGTGAAGCAGGGTGAAATGAATAAATTCACTAATGTTTGTACCTTGCCTTGTGTTTTATAAAAACTTTTCACACATAGGCTTGTCACAACATATGATGTACAAATTCTCTTTAAGAAAAGGTGGTATGGTCATGGCAGGAGTTATTAACATCTGTAACACGAGAATTAATGGTATGGCAAGAAACGGATCGATGAATTTTGGAGAAGTTCTTCACAACGGACACACAGCGGATGTTAAATCTGTTGGAATCAACTCAACCTATGGAGACATTTCGGCTGCTTGTGCGCGAATGAAAAATACGAACTTGGATCCAGACGTGTTTGATCAAACCGATTTAGCGAATCTTGATAACGCATATGGCAATCAGATATAAAAATGAGCAGCTTATAACAAATAAAGTTATAAGCTACTCGTTAGCTTGTCTTGTTTTTTTCTAGATGCATAGTGGACAAGATTCTGACTTTTTCCATTGTTGTACGATAAAACTAATTCCTTTGTGCTAGTGGCACAAAGGTGGTAAGGTATGACATGTGCTAGAAAAAGGAGAGACTATAAAAGAAGCGCTATAGGCACATTATAACGCTAGTTCATCTGTTTGCCCTTAATAAAATTGGCAAAAAATGAATCTTTTTAGGGTATGATTCGTACTAGTAAATAGATACATAATTTTGATGAAGAAAAGAGGTAATACATTGAGAAACAAAGGTTTGATCGCTACGATTGTTGTGTTAGTGCTTATTGTAATTTACGGAATAAGCTCTTACAATGGCCTCGTTAGCGCAGAGGAAGATGTAGATAATAAATTTTCCCAAGTGGATAACCAACTAAAAAGACGATCTGATTTAATTCCTAACTTGGTGGAAACGGTAAAAGGCTACGCTAAGCATGAACAGGAAGCAATTGATTCAGTCACTCAGGCAAGAGCGCAGCTAGCGGGAGCGAAAACGCCTGAAGATAAAGCTGATGCAGATCAGCAATTAAGCGGCGCGTTAAATCGCCTGCTTGTAGTGGTTGAAAAGTATCCGGATTTAAAAGCAAATGAAAACTTCAGAAGCTTGATGGATAGCTTAGAAGGAACGGAAAATCGACTCGCTGTAGCGCGTAAAGACTATAATGATGAAGTTGCAAAATATAATAAATCCGTTAAGGGATTTCCTAAAAACATGTTTGCGCGCACGTTTGGGTTTGATGAAAAATCATATTTTGAAGTAACAAATGAAGAAAAACAAGCGCCGAAAGTTGATTTTGGGAGCGATAAGTGATGAAATTTCTTGCTTCGTTTGCTTTATTATTATCTCTTTTATGTAATACGGTAAGCGTTGCTTTTGCTGCACCTGATATCCCAAATCCGGTAGGCGATATTTACGTTCAAGATTTTGCTCATCTGTTAAATGACCAGGAAAAAGCGGATATCAATCAAATGGGCAGAAAGTTAGATGATGAAACGAAAGCTCAAGTAGCGATTCTTACGGTGAATTCATTAGGTGATTCGGATGTAGAAGAGTACGCAAATGAAGCGTTTCGAAAGTACAAACTCGGTGATAAAAAGCTGAACAATGGCGTTCTTATTTTGCTCGCTAAAAAAGAACAAAAAATCCGAATCGAAGTAGGGTATGGGTTAGAAGGAGCTATCACCGATATCAAATCTGGAGAAATCATTGACTCTTATGCTATTCCTAACTTAAAAAACGGCAAATACGATACGGCGCTAGAAAGCACATACAAAGCTGTTTATAACCAAGTCGTAAAAGAGTATGATTTAGGAACAGATTTTGAACAAAAAGTGCCAAAAGCAGCCCCTCCTTCTGATAGCGGTGTTCATTTCACAACGCTTCAAACGCTGCTGATTGCAGCTGTTATTGTGGGCTTGCTTATCCTTGACTTTGTCTTTTTTAAAGGAGCCATCACTCAATTTCTGCTAAACTTCCTTGTCATGTTTGGAGGAAGAGGCGGCGGAGGTGGCGGCAGTGGAAGCGGTCCTCGCGGAGGGGGAGGCGGCAGCTCCGGAGGCGGCGGAGCGAGCCGAGGCTGGTAAAAAGATAAGAGTTAAAAGAGGCTGAGATAAAATGAGGTTAGTTGAAAGAAAATCCGAACGTGATGGATTCTTGATTGAGAATCCAACGCGTTCGGATTTTTTGTTTGGATGGTGAACATAGCTTTCATATCTTCATTCAGTTCCTTCTAGCAGTTGATTGGAGGGCGAGGCGAAGACTCCTGCGGGGAAAGGCTCACCGGCCGCGTCATGAGCGGTTCAGCTCATGTATTCTATTTGTACTCATTTAGATGAAATAATTAGGGGTATCTCAACCTCTTTTTTGCGTTGTGTGCCTATATCTTAAAAAATAGATTTTTTCCATTGTATAAGCATAATTAGAAAAATTAAGGGAACTAAGAAAAAAGTTAGAGATTTACAAATAAAAAGGAAGGTTTTATATGAATACATTTAGATGGATAGCTGCAAGGAAACAGCTTTCTCCTCGCGCGTTTAAAGATGAGTTAACTAGTCAAATCTGGTTTAGTCCCTTAATTTATGCTTTCTTTTCTGTTCTTTTAGCTGCACTGACGCTGTTTCTTGACTATTATTGCAAAGTAGGAGAGAAGGTCCCTTCATTTTTTTCAATCAACATGGATTTAACGAATACGTTAGTGAGTACGATTATGCCCGGGATTTTATCGATTACCACATTTACCTTTAACTTAATGCTTGTTGTGTTTACATCATTTGCAGCTCAGTTTTCTCCTCGCGTGTTAAAAAACTTTGCTTCTTCTAAGTCTACTCAGCGAATTTTAGGTATTTTTATAGGGAGTTTTTTGTATACACTTTTTGTCTTTCTTTTTTTAAACAGCTCTCAAGTAGACGGATATTTTGCGATTCCGTTTGTGACGACAGCCCTTTCTGTTTTTAGTGCGGGCACGTTTGTCTACTTCATTAATCATTCTGTTAAGTGGCTGCAAGTAAATCATATGACTCAATCGATGAAAACAGCGTCCATAAAAGCGATTAAGACAACGATTCGCGAGGAACTGGAGATTCATCGAACGCAGTCTAGTCATAGCGAACAATTTTCCTTTCCAGAAGGAGAGAAAAAGCCGGTATGTATTCAAACATCTGGCTATATTCAAACGTTGAACTACAGCCAATTGATTCACTGTGCCAAAGAGCATAATTTAGTGATAAAAATGGAGCGTGAAGTAGGGGATTATGTGCTCAGCGGAACCGTATTGTTTTATTATTGGCATAGAGATTCGACAGAGCACGATGAAATGGATTGCACCGTCTTTCACCAATACATCCATGTAGGGAAATCCCAGACTGATATTCAAGACACGACGTATATTATTACCAAGTTTGTGGAGATGGCGATTAAATCACTAGGAAATGATGACTTCAAAACGGCGGTTAACTCCATTCACCAAATTAGCGATATTCTTCGGGAAATTTGTGCCGCGAGTCAATTTTCTTCTTACTTAGTTGATGATAAAGGCGTGATACGAATGGTGATCCCTGACAAAAAGTTTGAGGACTTTTTATATGATGGATTTGCTAATATCCGGCACTATGCGAGACGGAATATTATCATTACGATGGAGCTGCTCAAAACGCTTGGAAATCTCGCTGAGGCCATTGGGCCAGCTTATTATGACGACATCTGGGAGTTTGCCGTATACATTTCTAAAGGCTTTGAAGAAGAGTATTTATTTGTTCAAGATAAAAAATATTTTTTACATATTCTTTGCGATTTAGCGGTTTCCACAAAAAAAGAAGAGCAGTATGAACAAATCGCCAAACAAATGAAAGAATAAAAAAAGCCGAAGTCAGCGTTTGACTTCGGCTTTTTCTTTATTTATTCGAACGTTTTAAGATGCTTTTAGCATGTGAAAATGTATCAAAGCTTGCTTTTCCGTGATACGCACCCATTCCGCTGTCACCAACGCCGCCAAATGGAAGGTAGTGAGATGTCATGTGGTTAATTGTATCGTTAATAGAACCCCCGCCGAATGACACGCTGTTTAAGATGTGATCTTGGACTGCTTCATCTTCAGAGAAAAGATAAAGTGCCAATGGTTTTGGACGTTTTACGATTGCTTGGATTACTTCTGAGATTTCATCGTATACGATGACTGGAAGAATTGGTCCAAAGATTTCATCTTGCATCACATTGTCTTCCCATGAGATGTTGTCAAGAACAGTTGGTTCAATAAACAGACGAGAACGGTCCGTTTTGCCTCCAAAAACGATATCTCCGTTTGTTAAGAAGCTGTTAAGACGATCAAAATGCTTTTCGCTCACTACGTGAGGGAAGTCTAGATTTTGTGAAACATCTTCGCCGTACGTGTTTGTTACGACTTGTTTTAGGTTAGCTAGCAGCTCGTCTTTTACATTTCGCTGAACAAGAATGTAGTCTGGCGCTACGCACGTTTGACCAGCATTTGCAAATTTACCGCGCGCAATACGTTTAGCTGCTTCTTCAATATTAGCATCTTCGTGTACAATTGTAGGACTTTTTCCGCCTAGTTCTAGCGTAACAGGCGTTAAATGTTTAGCTGCAGCTTCTGCTACAATTTTGCCGACCATTGTACTTCCTGTAAAGAAGATGTAATCAAAGTTTTCTTTTAGTAAAGCCGTGCTTGTTTCCACTTCACCTTCGACTACAGTCAAGTATTCTTCAGGGAAGTTTTCATTAAACATCTTAGCAAGAAGGCTTGACGTATGAGGTGTTAATTCAGAAGGCTTTAACACCACGCAGTTACCTGCAGCAATCGCGCCTACTACTGGTGATACAGCAAGTTGGAACGGATAGTTCCAAGGTGCAATCACTAGAGCTAAACCGTATGGATCTTGATAAATGTAGCTTTTTGCTCCAGCGTGAGTAGATGGTGTTTCTACTTCTTTTGGCGCTGCCCATTCTGCAAGATTCTCAACTGCAAAGTCGATTTCGCTTAGTACAAGACCAACTTCTGCACGTTTTGCTTCCATTTCTGGTTTGTTAAGATCAGCTTTTACTGCTTTTAAAATGTCGTCTTCATGACCCACAACAAGTTCTCTTAATTTTTTTAGCGTTTCGATACGGAACGCAACGTCTTTTGTTTTACCGCTGTTGAAGAATGAAAGCTGTTTTTTTGTAAGTTCTTGATAGTTATTCATCAGAAAGTCTCCTTTTACTTCACATTTTTAGCTCTTTACTTATTGAATAGAACTAGCTGCTTATTTCCAAGTCGTAACCGTATTGACCGGTAGACGGTAAGAAGCATGACCTTCGCTTGCTGCTTTTCCGATTGAGATAAGCATAATTGGAAGATAACGTTCTTTATCTAGACCGAATGCTTCTGCGATTAAGTGTTTTTCGTATCCGCCGATTGGATTTGTATCATACCCGTGAGCACGAGCCACAAGCATAAGCTGCATAGACACAAGACCTGAATCGATCAGCACGATGTCTTTCATATCTGCTTTTGGCATGTTTTCGTAAATCGGCTTAAAGAAATTTAGCTGCTGTTCTTTAATGTCTTGAGGCATATAGCCCAGCTCTACGGCCTTGCCGAAAATCTCATCTGCATATTCAACGTTATTCATATCACCAAACACGGCAATAACAGCTGAAGATGTATGAACTTGTTCACTGTTAAATTTCGCAAGTTCAGCTAGCTTTTCTTTTCCTTCCGGCGTTTCAATTACAACAAAGCGCCACGGCTGCATATTAACAGAAGAAGGAGCGCGCATAGCTTCTGTAAGAATTTCCTCCATTTCCTCACGGCTAATTTTTACTGAAGGATCATATTTTTTAATTGAACGACGTTTTAAAGCAATTTCGTTAAAGTCTTTTGTAGTCATAGTCATTATTCCTTTCTTTTTAGGCGTTAAACATATTTATTGTCATTTCCATATTTTTGATTGTGGACAATTGTTTGACATATCAATAATTGATACATCAACAATATAATACATTGATTTAAGAATTGCAAGGGAAAAAGTTTAAACTTTTGAAGTGGTGTGAATTGGAAGTGTGAAGACTCATTCTCCAGGGAACAAACAACTATAAAGAGAGTAAGGAAAAAAGAAATGATAAAAATGATCAAACAAAAAGTTTGACTACTTTATCTCTCTTGGTTACGATAAGTAACGAAAAGGGAGCAAAATTGAATTTACTGCTCTTTAAATGAATGACAGTTTGACAAAGAAGAGATAGAAAAATGTTTATTCTCTTTTTAAAACCTAAACTGTATTTGTAATTAGTACAGTATAACAAGACATATTAAACAGGAAAAGTAGGAGGACTTCAAGATGTATACAGATTTAAAAGATAAAGTAGTAGTTGTAACAGGCGGATCAAAAGGATTGGGTCGCGCAATGGCCGTTCGTTTTGGACAAGAGCAGTCAAAAGTGGTTGTAAACTACCGCAGCAACGAAGACGAAGCGCTAGAAGTAAAAAAAGAAATTGAACAAGCTGGCGGTCAAGCAATTATTGTTCGAGGCGACGTAACAAAAGAAGAAGACGTTGTGAACCTTGTAGAGACAGCTGTTAAAGAATTTGGCACATTAGACGTTATGATTAATAATGCTGGTGTTGAAAACCCGGTTCCTTCTCATGAATTATCATTAGAAAACTGGAATCAAGTAATTGACACAAACTTAACGGGCGCGTTTTTAGGAAGCCGTGAAGCAATCAAATATTTTGTTGAAAACGACATTAAAGGTAACGTTATTAACATGTCTAGCGTTCACGAAATGATTCCTTGGCCATTATTTGTTCACTATGCAGCAAGTAAAGGCGGCATGAAGCTGATGACGGAAACATTGGCTCTTGAATATGCACCAAAAGGAATCCGCGTGAATAACATTGGACCTGGGGCAATTGATACACCAATTAACGCTGAAAAATTCGCTGATCCAGAACAGCGTGCAGACGTAGAAAGTATGATTCCAATGGGCTACATCGGTAACCCGGAAGAAATCGCGTCAGTTGCAGCATTCTTAGCATCATCACAAGCAAGCTATGTAACAGGTATTACATTATTTGCGGATGGCGGTATGACAAAATATCCTTCTTTCCAAGCGGGAAGAGGTTAATAAATAGAACTGAACAAAAAAAGACCTCGGAATATTCCGAGGTCTTTTTTGTATGTAATAAATGTATAGGATATTTACCAAATATTGAAACTTTTGTTGAAGTGCTACGTATATAAGCTAACGACGAATAAAGGACGTGTTGATATGCTCCCGGAAACGATTCAACAAAAAGTAAATCAGTATAGAGATTTTTATATAAGCTTAAAAAATGAGCTCAAATGGAAAGCGGCAGATCACAAGCAGTTTATGGCTATCGCTTCTATTTATGCAGTGAAAGGTAAATCGCTCGAGCTTCAGGATTATCTCGAGTTAAGCGACTATATTAAAAATCAAGTAGGGATGTTTTCTACGTTAAAATCATCACAGCGTTTTACAATAGCAGCTATGCTTGATACTCGCTATGAGAATCCAAAAGAAACGTTTCATGAGTTTCTTGACGTATACGATCAATTGATACAAGGCGGATTTACGAGAGGCGCTTTTACGTACATTGCGGCTTCGGCTATGCTGTCGAATGAGTCAAGCCGAAGTCATAAAGAAATGGTCCGAAGATCCGCAGAAATTTATCAAGGCATGAAAAGAAAGCACCTTTTCCTTACGTCAAGCGGCGATGTACCTCTTGCCGTTTTATTAGCTGAAACGAGCGAGTCTACTGATGATCTCATGCATGAAATTGAACACTTCTATACAACATTGGCACAGCATGGATTTAAAAAAGGAAATGACCTTCAATTTTTAAGTCATATTCTTTCAATCGATAAAAATTTAGATGCAGATACCCTTATTGAAAGATGCGTATCAGTAAAAGAAGCCTGTGAATCGGCAGGCATGAAAGTAAAGGCAATGCATTACCCGGTCATTGGCTTATTAGCACTGTTTGAAAAACCAGAAACTGAAATTGAACTTATCCATGAAGTGGTGAAGCAGTTAAATGCAGATAAACTTTTTAAATGGCAGAAAGACATCAACGTTATGCTGGCGGTTAATTTGGTTATCAGTGAAAAACTGAAGGATTCTAGAGTGGTCGAAACGGGCATCTATACAACGATTGAAACCATTATTCAAGCTCAGCAAGCAGCTATGCTAGCGGTTATTGCGAGCACTTCAGCAGTTGCTACTACGACTACTACTTGATAAATTAAAGAGCTATAAAAGAGAGAGGGAGACATAACTACATCAATGAAAAGATCCGAACGTATTTGATTCTCAACTAAGAACCAAACTCGTTCGGACCTTTCTTCAACTTAAATACTTTTGTCTCATCTTCTCTCTTAAAAAGTATAGACCTCGCCATCATCTGGAACTAAGACACGGGACGCCATATCTTTTTCGTTGATAAAGCTTTTTAACTCTTCTCTTGATAGGGTCCAGTGATTGACAGCTTCCATATGGACAGAAAGAATCGTAGCATGAGGGGCCGCTTTGTGTACTTCGTAAATATCTTCTTTCCCCATCACAAGAGAACCGCCTTCTAAAAATTGATTATCGCCGCCGTTTACGACAATGACATCCGGTTGATGGGTGTTGATTTCTTCTTCAACAGCGGAATACCATACCGTATCTCCAGCTATATAAAGCGTTTTTTCGCTCTTGTGTTTAAAAACAACGCCGCATACTAAACCAGTACGCTTTAAAATTTCTCCTCTTCCGTGTTCACCTTTTGTTTTGGATAATTGGATGTTTTCAAAGACCGTGTTCTTTGTTAGTACTTCTACATTTTTAAAACCATCAGCTCTTACTACTGCGGCATCTTCTTCATTTTGAACGAACATTTTGATATCGTTTGGCAACGCCTGCTTAGCGGCATCGTCAAAATGGTCCAAATGAAGGTGAGTGAGAATGACGGCATCAATACCCTCAATAATCTCTTCAACGGATAACGGCAGGCTCACTAAAGGGTTGTTTTGATCTTGTCTGATCGAATTTGGAAAGGGAGGGTACGTGCCTTTTTCCGCTAACATAGGATCAATTAAAAACGTTTTTCCCCCGTATTCAACAAGTAAAGTAGCATTTCGAATGTGTGTAATCTTCATCTCTATCTCTCCTTTTTTTGATCTACCTCTAGTTTATAGGATGAGCTGTTTTCAAATACATAAACAAAATCAAGTCTTTTAGCACTTTTACTTGATAAATGAAAGAATAGTACTCAAAAGAAAAAAGAACCGAAACAGTGCTGTTTAGGTTCTTTCTAAGATTTCTTTTATTTCTTTATATACACGTACTTGGTTGCGTCCATGTTGTTTGGCAGCGTACAGGGCGATATCTGCTTTATTCAACAGCTCATCTAACGTTTCATTTTCTTGTTTTTCCGCTTGTGCTACTCCAAGACTTAGCGTAACAGAAATGGTTTTTTCATTAATCAGTAAGGGCTGAGTCTCGACGTGACGGCGAATTTGGTCAGCAAGCGTTTCGCCTTCAGATAAAGTATGGCCCTTTAGCGTGAGTACAAATTCTTCACCGCCGTACCGAGCAAAAAGGGCTCCTTGCGGCAATGCGGACTCGCAGGCTTTTACGACATGTACAAGCACCTGATCGCCGGCATAATGACCATACGTGTCGTTCACTTTTTTAAAATAATCAATATCAAGTAAAAGAAGTGTAAAAGAAGATGCGGACTTTTTTGCTTCATCGAACGCTTGCTTGCTGTGTTGAAAAAATGCCCGACGATTATAGATTTGCGTCAGCTCATCGTAATAAGCTTGATTTTCAAGCTTTAGCTGAAGTCTTTTTAGCTCCGTGATATCTGTAAAAATAAGCAGCAAGCCGTGACTGTTGTTAGCATACTGCAAAGGAGAAGTGCGAACTTGATACGTATACGAAGATTGATCTTCAGAAAAAAGCTCCAGCTCATGACTGCTTTTTGTATTTTCTAATGCAAAAGGAAACGAACGGCCGGACAGCGTCACCCAAATATCAGCAAAATGTTTTCCAAGCATCGACTTTTTTAGCTGCGGAAACATGTTTTTAGACGCTAGATTAAATTCAATTAATCTATAGCTTTCATCGAGCACGACAACGCCGTCATTGATGCTGTTAAATATCGCGTCTTTCGCAACGGGCATGACTGTAAACATACGCGATGAGTTAATGGACCATAAATATAAAAATGAAGAAACCCATAAAACCATCGGAACTGGATCAATTCCCTGCGGCGTAAAGCCCATTAAATAGATAAAAGCTGTGACGATAGGGACTAATTGACCGACCATTAATGAAATTAACTGCAGGCGGTAAGCTTTGGCTGTTTCTTTCCAGCGGTAAACGGCTAGCAAAAAAGCAACGAACATAGACGAAAAGATGAACATGCCGTGAATTGTGTACCATGGCCCAATTTCTTGATGAACGTAAGGAGCACCTAGAACGGGATCAATTTCAAACACTCGGTAATGAAGGTGATGCCAGTCATTTGTTGCGACCATGATCAAACTAATAAACGGAATGATAAAAAGGGCGAAAATATGTTTTTTTCTTACCTTTATGCCGACATACTGCATAACAAACAGCAGTCCTGCAGGAGGCGAAAAAGGCATGCCCACGTATTGAATAGCGGTCCAAAATTTCATTTCTCCGAGGTTAACGGATAGTAAGCTAAACGCCGCACCCATACAATAAATAGAGGTGAAGCCTGTATGAAGAATAAATAAATGGGCAATGTTAGCGTAGTGGTGACGCTTAATAAATACGTAAAAACATAAGTATAGATTAAGAACACCGGACGTACAGATAAGCGTTATATAAGCTGTTAAATCTAAATTCAAAATTGTATCCCTCATTAAGAAAGCATTTTTAGTTAAATGTAGCACAGTTGAAATGAAATGTGGATATTTTATGTAGGAAATTAGTAGTACAGGGAATACAAGGGTAGTTCAAGACGATGAAAAAATGGTGCCTAAACAACAAGTAATTGAAACAAATGGAGAAGATTTATCTTCATCTACAAAAGTCAAAGTTTCTCAGTGAAAAACACATGCCTGAAAACACGAGATGTCCTTCATCTCCGTGTCTTCAGGCATATTTTTATTGGAGTTCTATTTAAGTTTTATAAAGGTGTCATCTGCATTTTTTTCTGTCTAAAAAAGACCCAATCCGTAAAGCCGATTTCTTTAAGACGCTTTTTTACTAGTTCAAAGTCGTCGCCAATACGCTCTGGGTCATGAGCATCAGAACCAAATGTAATGTGTACCCCGTAGTGCAGGGCTCTTTCTAAAATATCGTCTGCAGGATACCAGCCTCCGCAGTCTTTGGTTTTGCCTGATGTATTCACTTCTATAGCAATGTCATGTGCCGAAATCACTTTTAGCGTCTGATCGATTACAGCTGTCTCGATAGAAGAAAAGGAGGGATAGAATCCTTTCATGGCATCAATATGGCCAAGAATCTGAAACATTCTGCTTCGGGCGGACTCTTGGATCAATTGATAATACGTTTCTTTCGTGCGCTGTTTTTCTTTTTGAGAAAGTCCTTCCCAGCGCGTTTTATGAAAGATACTGATTTCATCAACTTGATGGACAGAGCCGATTATGTAGTCAAACGGATATTTTTCATAGTGGCTTTGATATATTCCCGCATGCTCAGGAAAGAAATCAGACTCCACGCCTAACAGCACTTCAATTTTCTCTTTATATTCTTCTTTTAGTTTCAAAATCTCAGCTACATATCCGGAGAATGCGCTTTTTCCCATCGCAATGTGAGGGTACGGCTGCTCTTCTTCGCTCGCAAAATAAGGAGAATGATCCGAAATCCCAATAATATCAAGGCCTTTATCAATAGACGCCTCTATGTAATCTCGAATCGTTCCGCGAGCATGTCCGCATCGGTCGTGATGGGTATGAAAATCAAATTTTAAATCAGCGTTCATGTTTCATCACCTCTGTCATCTTTTTGTGTGGTGTATAGAATATTCTACAAAGAAACAAAGTATCCCTCGTAGAAATGGATGAAGAGAATATTTCTTGAATTTGCGGGTGATTCATCTACTAAAAAGAGTGTACAGAAACAAGTTATTTTATTTAATTTGCTGTAAAAATTGAAATGGAATCCGTTCCAAAAGTTACATTTGATTTGGCTTATTAAAACGCATATACTACTCATACACGATCTGAAATAACGTTCAGGTAATCGCTGCATCATTTGATGTAGAGGAAAGTCCATGCTCGCACGGTGCTGAGATGCCCGTAGTGTTCGTGCCTAGTGAAAAAATAAGCTAGGGCAGCTTGGCTTATAGCTTAGCTGACGGCGGGAAAAACCACCTAAGTCCTCGGATATGGTCGAGTATCCCTGAAAGTGCCACAGTGACGAAGCTTTGCTGGAAACAGCAAAGGTGGAACGCGGTAAACCCCACGAGCGAGAAACCCAAACAATGGTAGGGGAACTGTCTCGAAGGAATTTAACGGAGAGACGGACGGTTACATGCGTAATCGTAGATAGATGATTACCGCCTGAGTACGAGAGTAAAATCGTTTGCAGTACAAAGGTACAAAACATGGCTTATCGAACGTTGTTGAAACAGAGACTGACTATATAATATGTAACCAAAACAAACCAATGGGGTTTGTTTTTTTGTTTGTTATTTTTCAACTCATAGCCGACTCATTGATAGAGTGCTTGAATTCCCTTACTATATGTAAATACATATTGCCTAAATTGTTGTATAGTTTACTTGTACTTACTAAACATGGGGAAAGGGAGAAGATGAATGATTAAGAAAATGGAACATACAGCAATTATTGTTAGAAATATGGATGAAACGATTCACTACTACGGGGATATGTTTGGCTTTAAAGTTCGCCTTCAAGGCTCTACCGAAAAAAGAGAGATGGCTTTTTTGTATCTTGAAGAACAGCCGGGTATTGAAATTGAGCTCATTCGAGATATTGATCCGATTGGCGAGTATACCAATAGCGGGATTGTTAACCATCTTGCCTTTACGGTAGAGGATATAAATAAGGCGATTCAACATTATAAGAGCAAAGGAATTGAATTTTTATCATCTGAGCCTCAGCCAACGCTTGAAGGCGGACGGATGATTTTATTTCACGGACCTAATGATGAATTGCTGCAGTTAGTAGAACGGGTTAAACTCTAAAAAAGTCTGCTTTAAAGGGGTACATACAAGAAAGAATGTGTTTTGCAGTCAGGTTTTTAATAAAAATAGTCTTGCCATAATACATCTATAGCTAACACGAACACTATTGATAGCAAGTAGACAGTAAACTTAGGTCATAGATTGGCATCAGTTCGTCCCACGTATCATTATATAAAAACGGCTTGTATTCATCTAGAAATTTACTACTTTTAACTTGGTTTCGAGTATGTGCTGTGATAAAAAGACTGGCCCCTCTAATTAGAATGACTGACAACTGGAGGGGCAGTTTTGTATGCAAAAAAGTTTATTAATTTTTATCGAGGTCGTGTTTATATGGATTCTAGAGTTAACTCAATAAATTTTTCAACAGCAGGAGATTGCCACTTTTTTGACTTGACGAGTAGATGCGAGTAAAAGGGCACAAATTGTTCATTGTGTTCAAGAATGTTTAATAATCCTTTTTCAACCTCATTTTTTACGGTGATATAAGGAAGTACAGAAAACCCTAATCCGCTCATTACCGACTGTTTGATTGCTTCTAAACTCCATAGCTCCATTGTTTGAAATTTAGGCAGTTTATGAGCAGCCAGATACTTTTCAAACATCGAACGATAACTGCATCCCTCTTCGTTTGTTATAAAGAAGTCAGTAGTTCCATCGGTTTTATAATCATCAAAGTGCTGATTTTTATCCGGGCTTGTAATTAAAACAATTTCTTCTTTATGCAACTCATGATGAATGAAATTATCTGCTTCTAATTTTGGCCAAACCATAAACGCAACATCAACATCTCCGCTCATAAGATCTGTTTGATTTTGCCCGCAAGTTCCATTGCTTAATATAACCTTAACATCGGGATACTTAGTTGAATATTTTTTTAGAATAGGTCCTAATCTTGAAATAGTTAGCGACTCAGGTGCAGCAATTTTCAGCTCGCCGCTGACCTTATTATGAGTTTTCAGATGGGATATACGTTTATACGTATATAACAGTTCGTCGGTTAAAGGTATTAATTCTTTTCCTAGAGCAGTCAATTTTAACTCTCGTTTAGTATAAGTGAATAACTCTCCGCCAACTTCGCGTTCTAATGCTTTAATATGAGAAGTGATAGTTGACTGAGTATAGCCTAATTTTAGAGCCGCATTTGTATAGCTCCCCACATCGATAATCGTTCGAAACGTAGTAAATTGTCGTATCTCCATTGGTCATAAACTCCTCTTATCTATTTAAAAAAACGATAGTAATTATTTGTTATTTCAATTTTACCGATAGATAGGCTTATATTACAATGAAGCACGTAACTCATTCAACAATTTTTTAGTAAGAGGAGAAATTAACTATATGAATTTTACAGCATTCCTTTCCTATTTAATTATTACATCTTTTACTCCAGGCCCAAGTAATATCTTGGTAATGAACGAAGGGAGAAGGTTTGGATTCAGAAGATCCCTACGCTTCAGCGGTGGAATTATGTTGGGGTTTATTATTCTAGGTGTAGTAACTGCATTATTAGCAACAAGTCTGTATCAGTGGATACCAATGGTAGAACCTTACTTTAAGATTGTTGGTGCGGCCTATTTAGTTTACCTAGCATGGCAAATGGCTTTTTCTAAGAAGAAAAAAGAGGATAATTCCTGTACACATTCTTCTTTTTTTTCGGGGCTGTTTTTTCAAATTCTCAATGTGAAAAGTATTTTGTATTTTTTAACGGCCATGACAACTTTTGTGCTCCCTTATACTAATTCAAAACCAGCTGTACTTTTTTTGGTGTGTCTAACTATATTTATAGGGTGCACCGCATTGCTACTGTGGACTGCATGTGGTTCTGTATTTAAAAAACTATTTGCAAAATATGATAAAAAAATAAATGTAATAATGTGCGTGTTGCTTATTTATTCAGCAATTGTCATTTTCTAAAACTTGCTTGTTTATAAATTCATCTTGTATTAAATGGTGAAACGTGAGCAAAAGGATCAACTGCAAGAGGTAAGTAGGATTTAGGATAAATAAGTAATATAAATAGTTACATAATGACTGCATCAAAAAAGACCTTTTTTAGGGGGTCTTTTTTGATGTGTATTTTTCTACTTCTTGATCTAGATAATAGGATATACCAATTAGTTTTCCTTCATTTAATAACTTTCCTTAACATTCGCAGCGCGTCTTGTCTTTACTGAGCTCTTTAAAAGAAAACCAGAAAGGAGAAAAGCAATCAATAAAAAAACAATAATCATACAAATGAGGCCCCTCCAGCCGAACATCGACCAAAAGACTCCTCCGAGCGTTCCGCCTACGCTTGACCCCGTGTAATATAGAAACAAATAAAGTGAAGAAGCCTGGGCTTTATTTGTTAAAGCGCGCTGACCTACCCAGCTGCTGGCAATCGAATGGCTACCGAAAAACCCAAACGTAAACAAGCCCAAACCGGCTATTTTAGCAAGTAAAGCAGGATTTAACGTTAAAACGACACCGGCTAGCGTAATTAAAAGGTTGATCATAAGTATTTTTTGTTTTCCGTAGCGGTCTACCAGTCTGCCGGTCCACACCGAACTAAACATTCCGATAATAAGAATTAAAAAGACCCAGCTGACAATCGTTTGGCTTAAGGAATAAGGTGGAGCCGTTAGTACATACCCAATATAGTTAAATAAGGCGACGTTGCTGCCTAACAACAAAAATCCTAAGCCATATAAACAAACTAACCTCGGATCTTTAAGATGATCAAGTAACGATTTCCCTAACTTTCCAACTTCTAATTTACGAGATTGAAAGTGCTGTGAAGGAGGGAGGCTAATCCAAAAGATAACGGTCGCTGCTATACTTATAATACCAATCCCTGCTATTGCACCGTGCCAGCCGAAATAATCACTGAGCGTTCCCGCAATCACTCTTCCGCCAACCGCGCCAATTGCATTGCCGCTTATGTAGAGGCCCATTGCTGAACCAAGGCTTTTAGCTTCGATTTCTTCCCCTAAATAAGCCATTGCCACTGACGGCAGACCGGCTAGCGTAATTCCTACCATTATTCGGAAAAATAGCAGAATATGAAAAGTAGGGCTCCATGCAGTCAACAGACATAATAAAGAAGCGGCAAGCATGGAATAGACCATGACAGGCTTTCTTCCCCAAACTTCCGATAGCGAACCGAAAATAAGCATACTGATAGCCAAAGCTATGGTTGTAACGGAAAGCGATAGGCTAGAAGTTGTTGGAGAAATATGAAATTCTTTTGTGAACGCTAGCATTAAAGGCTGTGCGCAGTATAAAATCGCAAATGTATTAAACCCGGCTGCAAAAAATGCAAAGCTCGTTTTGCGAAAAACGGGCGTTCCTTTTTTTATGTAACTCATAGAGCAACCAGCTTACGCTTTCTCAGATGTACGATACGTTTCATAACAAATCCTTCTTTCTGCTAGAAAATGATGATCATAAAATTTTGTAGGAGCTGTATACAGCAGTCGTTAAAAGAAACTAAAAACATCCTCGAGTATGTTTCCGTTTTTTATCGTAACACCTGCTATTTATAATG
This sequence comes from Priestia sp. FSL R5-0597, assembly GCF_038006305.1. Classification (NCBI taxonomy): domain Bacteria; kingdom Bacillati; phylum Bacillota; class Bacilli; order Caryophanales; family Bacillaceae; genus Priestia; species Priestia sp. FSL R5-0597. Next base: position 3,263,705 of record NZ_JBBOUZ010000001.1, on the reverse strand, counting down.
TATAATTCATTATAATCATATTTTTCATACATCTATGTAATGAATGGAGCCGCTTGATAAGGAGATGGTACAAAGTGGAATGGCAGCAGTTTAAATATTTTCAAACGCTAGCACGTACGCAGCATATGACGCGCGCCGCAGAAGAGCTGTTAATTACGCAGCCTGCGCTCAGTCGTTCAATCGCTCGTTTTGAAGAGGAAGTAGGAGCACCGCTATTTGACCGGCAAGGACGTTCCATTATATTAAATCAATATGGTAAAGTTTTTTTAAAGCGTGTAGATAACATAATGAAAGAATTTGATAAAGGACAAGAGGAAATTCAAGCGCTGCTAGATCCTGAAAAAGGGCAGGTGTCACTTGGATTTTTACATACGCTCAGCACGGATTTGATTCCAGATTTAATCGCTTCGTTTCGCAGTTTATATCCTAAGGTGAATTTTCAGCTGAGGCAAAGTCCTTCGCACGTGCTTCTTGAACAGCTGGAGCTCGGCGAACTGGATCTTTGTTTGATTGCGCCGATGGAAGAGAAATCGTTCATTAAATGGCAGCATCTTTGGAGTGAAGAGCTGTTTGTAATCGTACCGAAAAATCACCGGTATGCTGATCGTGAATGTATTGCACTAGAAGAAATTGCTGAGGAATCATTTATTCACTTAAAAGAAGGCTTTTCTCTTCGTCTTACGTTTGAGCAGTTATTTGAAGAGTCAGGAAGAATGCCTCACATCATGTTTGAAGGAGAGGAAGCTGATACCGTAGCGGGACTAGTAGGAGCCGGCTTAGGAATTTCTATCCTTCCAGATTTACACGGAATCGATCAAAGCAAAATAGTGAAAATCCCATTAGCTAAGGCCAACTGCCACCGAGTCATTGGACTAGCATGGATGGAAGGAAGATATCTATCACCGGCTGTTAAACAGTTTAGAAACTTTGTTTTACATAAATTTAATGATCAGAAATAAAGATGCTTCATGGCCTAGGCTTGTTTACAAACTTAGTCCTTTTTTCGTTGGAATAATCGTTTTAAAATCGATCTCTTTTTACCTACTACGCTGCTTTCTTTTGAAGCTTCTACTAATTCTGAAATGGCCTGCTGTTCACGCAGACTTTTACGCAAAGATTGAATAAGCTGCTTATCTTTTTCCTGAAGAATTTGTTTTGTATCAGGCTCTTGTTGGGGTGAAGGCTGTACCGGCTGTTCGGGAGGTGTCGGCTGCTGGTCATCGGCCTCGGGCTGGTCAGCTGCTTCTGCTGTGTTCTCTTTGTCTTCGTCTAGAGACACGGCAGCTTGATCCTCGCTTGTAGTCAAAGAGAATTCTTTTTGCAGCGCTTCATTGATTTCTTCTGCTTGACAGCCTTCATCATAAAGCTGCTTAATTTTCAGTAAAACGGTCGCAGCTGCAGCTTCATATTGTTTTGGTCGATGATCTTCTTTTTGTATAAAGAAATCTTCGAATTTATCTATGTATCTTCTGATAGTTGAAGTAGGAATACTCGTTTCTTCAGATAATTCTTTTACACTAAGCCATTTTGTCATTTTCTCACCACTTTTTAAATGATTACTTATTCGTCAGCATCAATTTGAAATTGTACTAGTATCTACTGTTTATCTTATCATGTAACGCTTCTACGTACTTTGCTGTGTTGATTTCTGTAACGTTTTTATAATCACAGTGTCATAAATAAGGGATAAGCTGCCACTCGCGCAAAGATTTGCTAGTTGAAGAATAGGAAATACAAGCATTTACCTGAAGAATGTTGCACAATGATGAGCGTACTTCTTATGTATTATCTTATAATGTTGCTGAAGAAAAATCGAGTGATTACTTCACGGTTTATTAATTATGGTAATGTTGTACTAAACAATAAAAGGAGGGACAGCATGAGTTTTACAGAGCGAGCAGTAGCCCTTATTAAACAAATTCCTCGCGGGAAAGTCATGACATACGGACAAATTGCCCGCCTAGCTGGGAGCCCTCGAGGTGCAAGACAAGTTGTACGAGTACTGCACTCAATGAGTAAGAAACATAATCTTCCCTGGCACCGAGTCATCAATTCCAAAGGAGAAATTGGATTTAAAGATGAAGAAATGCATGTTGTCCAAAAACTTTCACTCGAAGCGGAAGTAATACTCGTTTCTTCGGATGGAAGACTTGATCTTAAAGTCTATCTCTATGAACCTGACGTGCATAAATAACAATTGAGATAAATGATTGAGTATGAATTGCTTGTTACACGTCTGTTGATTTCGGTGCCAGACTTCGCTTTCAGCAGGCGGCAGCTGAGCCTCCTCGTCGCTTGCGCTCCTGCGGGGTCTCATCTATTCCGCTTTGCCTGCATGAGTCTTCGCCTTGCCCTTCAATCACCGGCTAGAAGCACCTGCATTTACCCTACTAATAAAAAAATCCGAATGAGTTTGATTCTCCATCAAAAATCAAACTCATTCGGAACTTTCTTCAACTAACATGCTTTTGTTATTTATGTTTTTCAAAAGCGAGCTTTAATCCAAATCCGATTAACACGACGCCCGTTGCTTTATCCATAAAACGCTGCACGCTAGGTGTTGTAAGCCATTTTCGTAAATAGTTAATAAAAAAGACGAATACGAAAAACCACGTGATCGCAAGGATTGTATACGTTATTCCCATAAGAAGCAATTGAAGCGTTACGTTTTGATCGCTTTGAACAAATTGAGGTAAAAAAGTTAAGAAAAACACGGCTACTTTTGGATTAAGAACATTTGAGACAAGGCCTTGACGAAAAGCGGACGTTTCTTTTGACTGCTCCTCTTTTTCAGAAGAAGATGCATTGCTTTTTTTAGAAAGGAAGGCAGAGATGCCTAAGTACATTAAGTAAAGGGCTCCTGCGTATTTTACGATTTCAAATGCCAGAGCTGACTGAAGGAGAAGAGCTGATAAGCCAAACGTGGCGGCGAGCGTATGAACTAAAGAGCCGCTCGCTAATCCTAAAGCCATTTTATAGCCGCCCGTTTGTCCGTCTGCCATCGTTCGTTTCGTGATAAGGGCGGTATCGATACCAGGGCTCATAATAACAAACAATGTAAGAACCAAAAAGGTCAAGATGTCGTTCATTTTTTTCTTCCTCCTCGCTGTGATAAAATTAAAATATACTTTATTTATTAAATATAATTTAACATAAGCAGCGCTGTTTATTAAATTTAATTAAACATCTTTTACGGAGGAATCATCGTGGAAAACATAGATATTGGAAAAAAAGTAGAGAAATTTCGAAAAGAAAAGGGACTAAGCAGTCGTGACTTAGCAAAATTAGCGGATATCACGCCGTCTATGCTAAGTCAAATTGAACGAGGGGTAGCTAATCCGTCTATTTCAACGCTTAAGATTTTAGCTAAATGCCTCGACGTGCCTACTTTTAGCTTTTTGCTTGAAGACATAAATACCTCTCATTTAGTCGTACGGTCAAACGAGCGTAAAACGATGAAGGTAAAAGAGTTAACGTATTCGCTAGTATCACCAGATTTTACTGGAAATCTAGCTACGGCGATTATCGAAGTCCCTCCCATGATGTCTTCATCTGAAACTCCTTTAGCACATAAAGGGGAGGAAGTGGCATACGTTTTAGAAGGAAAAATTAAAGTGTATTTGGACGAGGAAGTATACGTGCTAGAAAAAGAAGATAGCGTCAAAATCCCTTCGCATCTTACGCACAAATGGGACAATCCGTTTGATGAGAAAGCCGTTATTTTATTTTCCGTTACGCCGCCGGTATTTTAAATTTATTAATAGGTGGTATGCTAGTTATTCTTCATTATCGGGTACTTTATTATATAAATGTGATAAAACTATCATGTTTGTGAGAGTAAACAATTGATAAAATAGAATTGTTGGTAATCTCTACCTAAGAGACTACATACTAAATACTTTTTGGAAAGGTGTTGAAAGGTAATGAAGAGATGGAAAGAGATGTTTTACACTTCAAAGCTTAAAAAAATGATGCCTGCACTGGCTCTATCATGCGCGGCGGTTGTAGGCTTTTCAAGCAGCGGAGTACAGGCTGAAACGGTGAAGTGTCAAAAACAAGAAACGAAAAGTGATCGAGAGTTTGCTAAGCTTGAAGAAAAATATGATGCGAATCTTGGCGTTTTTGCTTTAGATACCGGTACAAACAAAACGGTAACGTATCATCCGGACGAGCGCTTTGCTTATACGTCTACCCATAAGGCTCTTGCTGTCGGTGCACTTTTACAGCAGAAATCAATTGAAGATCTCAACGAGCGAATCTTTTATACGCGCGATGACCTTGTGAACTATAACCCTATTACAGAAAAACATGTTGATACAGGCATGACTCTTCGAGAACTCGCGGATGCATCGCTTCGCTATAGCGACAATACGGCAGGGAACTTAATTCTGCAGCAGCTGGGCGGACCAGACGGATTTAAAGAAGCTTTAGAAAACATAGGAGACGATGTAACGCTGCCTGAGCGGTTTGAGCCGGATTTAAATGAAGTGAATCCAGGAGAAACCCACGATACAAGTACAGCAAGAGCACTTGCTTCAAGTCTTCAAACGTATGTACTTGGACAGGCACTTCCTGAAGACAAACGTGCACTTTTAACGGATTGGATGAAACGAAATACGACAGGGGATGCCTTGATACGAGCGGGCGTGCCAAAAAGCTGGGAAGTAGCCGATAAGACAGGCGCAGGCTCCTACGCGACGCGAAATGATATTGCCATTCTTTGGCCGCCAAATGGAGATCCAATTGTTCTTGCGATCCTTTCCGATCGTACGGAAAAAGATGCGGAGTATCATGATAAACTGATTGCAGAAGCGGCTAAACAAGCGGTCAAGGCTCTTAAAGCTACTTATAAATAAAAAAATTGGATAATAGTAGTTTAAATGTAAAAAAAAGATTGAAAAGATTGATAGAACATTCTATTATTAATGAGACAAAATATAGGAAGGAAGTATCTGTTATGAAAAAGATTTTTCCAATTGTTCTATCTTTCGGTTTATTAACAAGCGTATCTTTTGGCACGGTTTCAAACGTAGATGCGGCAGCTAAATCTTACAAAAACTGTACCGAATTAAACAAAGACTACAAAGGCGGCGTAGCTCGTGCGGCTAATGTGAAAAATAAAGGCGGCAAAACAAAGTACAAGCCGTACGTATCAAAAGCATTGTATGATGCCAATACAAAGCTAGATCGAGATAAAGACTACATTGCCTGTGAAAAATAAATACTGAGTGACTCATCCAAGCGCTTATTGTAAGCGTTTGGATTTTTTGTTATCAACTTTTGTTTGTTACGAACTGAGGTCAACAATTAGTCAAGTTGCACAAATTAATATCAGAAAATTCACATAAATATTGATGAACTTGCACTGCGATTCGTATACACTATGTACATGTTAAGTTAACTCACATTCGATGTTAGTTTTAGGCGTGTAAGCACCATAAAAAAGGAGTTGAGTGTATAGTGTCTACAAATGCAACAAGTACCGTTATAGAAGAGGTACATTCTCATCAAGATAGGGGTCTTGATCCGTCACTAAAGCCAAAAGCGGAAAGTGATCGAAAGCTAACTCCGCTGTCCTATATGTTTATGTGGATTGGAGACGGCGTTAATTTAGGAAACATGACGCTTGGTGCGAGCTTAGTAATTGCGGGTACAGCGGTATTAAATCTTTTTCAAACGTTTGTGGCAGCCATTATTGCTATTGGTATTATTTCTACTTTTTTTGTGTTAAACGATCGAATTGGCTATAAGACGGGTATACCGTATGTGATGCAGCTTCGAATGTCTTTTGGCATAAAAGGCTCCGTTATATCGTCTCTTTTACGAGGTATTCCAGCTATCATTTGGTATGGTTTCCAAAGCTGGACAGGGGGTACAGCTTTAAACGAAATTGGTAAAATTGTGAGCAAAGGGTCTTTTGACAATCTTGTTCTTTGTTTTATTATCATTCAACTGCTGCAAATTGTTCTTTCGCTGTACAGCTTCCACGCGGTTAAATGGGTAGAGATGCTTGCGTCGATCATTATATTGCTTGGTCTTGTGTATGTATTTGGTGTTCTTTTAACGTCTCATAGTGAAGTAGTAGGGGAGAAGTGGGTACATACAAAAGGCTCGTGGGGACTTCCGTTCTTTTCTTTCATCATGATGTTTATGGGTAATTATGCGGCGATTTTTCTAAGCGCAGCCGATTACTCCAGAGAGCTAAAGCCAGGCATTAGCGACAAGAAGCGCGGATTTTTATATTTTACACCAATTCTAGTAGCCTACGGATTTGTTCTTACAATCGGGGCTATGCTTGCTTCTGCTACGGGTATTTCCAATCCAGTTAAAGCGTTCGCGGTTGTAGTCGATAATTCGTATATCACTGTTGCTGTATCAGCATTTATTGTGATTGGCGTGATTGCCGTAAACATGGTGGCAAACATTATTCCGCCTACGTATGTCATTACGCTGCTGACAAAAGCAAACTATAAAGTGGCGGTTACGATTACCGGGCTGCTTGCCTTTTGCTCGTTCCCTTGGGTGCTTGTTCAAGATTCATCAGCTGCAGGTCTTGGTTTGTTCATTTTGATTTACTCTGCTTTTTTAGGGCCGATTGTTTCTATTTTACTAGTCGATTACTATATTTTACGGAAGCAAAAAGTGAATGTAGAGGAATTGTATCAAGAAAAAGGGCCGTTTTCCGGCTATAATCCGTGCGCTTTGCTTGCGATGCTCATCGGTGCAGGCGCTGCGTTTATTGAAGTTGATTTAGGCTGGATTATAGGAGTAGTAGTCGCAGGAGTTGCGTATATTCTTTTAACGAAATTTGCTTTTAAACAGTCAAAGTTCAAAAAAGGAACCATCTTTGAACAATAATATTCAATAGATAAAAGTCTTTGCTTACGGCAAAGGCTTTTTATGTGTCTTTTATCGCGTCAGAGTAAATCTCTTTGTCTAGTTTCCTAAAAAGTGGGTAAAGTAAAGAAGAGTAAAAAGTAACCTCTATTAGGAGTTGCTTTGAACAGAAGCGCATCTAATGAATCGCATCAATCATAGCTTAAAGGAGAGGGCAGAGTATGTATGAATTTAGAGTGTATACTCTTCGAGATGGAAGCGAAAAGGTAATCAAAACGCTGAAACATGAATCGTTTGCTGATGAAATTCAACGAGCGGGAATTAAGCAAACAGAAATTGCGCAAACGCAGCTAGTAGATAAACCGAGATAACGTATTTGCATTTATTTTTACATTTAAAAAAGCCGGTTTCCTGTGTCTTCACGCAGGTACCCGGCTTTTCTGATTTCTTACAGTTCTTCACCGTTTGTTTCAATCACATGTTTATACCAGTTAAAAGAATCTTTTTTGTAGCGTTTCATCGATCCGTTTCCTTCGTTGTCACGGTCGACATAAATCATCCCGTATCGTTTTTTCATTTCGCCTGTTGTAAAGGAAACAATATCAATAATTCCCCACGGCGTGTAGCCCATTAAATCAACACCATCGTACGTTACAGCTTTTTTTAACGCTTCGATGTGCGATTTTAAATATTCAATTCGCGATGCGTCATGAATGGAACCGTCTGCTTCAACCGTATCGATGGCGCCAAATCCGTTTTCTACAATGAATAGCGGAATTTGATAGCGGTCGTAGAAACGATTTAACGTATAGCGCAAGCCCGTTGGATCGATCGACCAGCCCCAATCGCTTGATTTGATATAAGGGTTTGCTACGCCGTTTGGCAAGCCGCCGTTTACGATATCACCCGTGTTATCAGCTTCAACGTCGCTTTTAACCGTTGTGGACATGTAATAGCTGAAGCCTAAATAATCGACTTTTCCGTTTCGTAAAATTTCTTCGTCGCCTTCTTCAAACGGAATATGATAGCCTTCTCGTTCAAATTCTTTTAACGCGTAGCTCGGGTAATAGCCGCGAACTTGAACGTCAGGGAAGAAGTAGCGCTGTCTCATTGTTTCTTCTGCTAACATCACGTCTTCAGGGTTTGAAGAATACGGATAAATTGGCACATGTGACACCATTGCTCCGATTTGGAAATCTGGATTAATTTCTTTTCCTTTTGATACGGCAAGAGCGCTTGCTAAAAGTTCATGATGTCCCGCTTGATACATCACTTCTTTTGCATTTTCACCAGGCTTTACAGAAACGCCTGAGTTCGTCCATAGAAATAGAGGATTGTTTACGTCCATTTTATTGTTGATTTCATTAAACGTCATCCAGTACGTGACTTTGTCTTTGTAGCGGTCGAAACAAACTTCAGCGAATTTCACAAAGCAATCTACCACTTTTCGGCTTCTAAATCCGCCGTATTCTCGAGCTAAATGCAGAGGCATTTCAAAGTGAGACAGCGTAATAACCGGTTCAATCCCGTGCTTTAACAGTTCATCAAATACATCGTCGTAAAATTTTAGTCCTTCTTCGTTTGGCTCAGCTTCATCGCCTTTAGGGAAAATACGGCTCCAGCCGATAGACGTTCGCAAACATTTTAAGCCCATTTCTGCAAACAGTGCGATATCTTCTTTGTAGCGGTGATAAAAATCAATCGCTTCGTGATTTGGATAAAATTTATCATCTTCCACTGTTTCAGTGATTTGTCGCGGTACACCGTGTGCACCTGCAGTCATAACGTCTACTACGCTCGGTCCTTTTCCGCCTTGATTCCATCCACCTTCAAATTGATGAGCTGCTAATGCGCCGCCCCATAAAAAATCTTTTGGCATCTTTGTCATTGTTAGTTCCTCCTTATTTCACTACGGTAAATAATGTTTGATTCAGTCCGCTATTCTTAATATCTGCAACGATTACTTCTCGATAATCGCTTGAATGTGTGATAATAACCGGTGTGATTGTTAACACCCTTGTTGAGTATACGCTTTCAGTATAATTGTACCGATACAATTTATCAATACCCAAATAAAATAATAATCAATAAATAATTTAAGTTTATGGGTTGGAGTTAGATTATGGTATAATCGTGTTATTCTTGAGACAAATATCAGTAAAGAGGTATAGCTATGATCAAATACCAACAAATTGCAATTGAAATTGAAACCTATATTGAAGAACACAAGCTTCAGCAAGGAGACAAGCTGCCGGTATTAGAAACGCTGATGACACAGTTTAAGGCGAGCAAAAGCACCGTAACAAAAGCCTTAGATCTGCTGGAGAAAAAAGGCGTTGTTTTTCAAGTAAGAGGAAGCGGCATTTTTGTCCGTCGTCATAAACGAAAAGGATATATTGGCTTGCTTTCCAATCAAGGATTTACAAGTGAACTTGAAGATTTTCAGTTAACGTCGGAAGTAATTGAGCTAGATGTACGGAAACCGACACAAGAAGCGGCGTTAAATTTAAACATAGAAGAAAATAGCGACGTCTATTATGTAAAAAGAGTACGGTATATTAACGGCCAGACGCTTTGTCTGGAAGAATCGTTTTATAATAAATCCATCGTTACGTACTTAAATAACGAAATTGTTTCTCAGTCTATTTTTCATTACATTAAAGAAGGCCTTGGCTTAAAAATCGGGTTTTCTGATCTATATCTTCACGTCGGCAAGCTGAACGAAGAAGAAGCAAAGTACTTAGGATTAAAAGAAGGCGATCCTAAATTATTTATTGAAACACTTTTTCACTTAGCGAATGGCCAGCCGTTTGACTTTTCAAAAGTGACGTATAACTACGAACAGTCGCAGTTCTTTTTACAAGCAACAAGTCATGTTTTATAAAAAAGTGCCCGTCTCTCAATTACCAAGGAACGAGAGGCAGGCACTTTTTTTCATTTCTTTGATAAAAACATGAAAGAAGATAAAGGTTGTAATAAATAGGAAATTAATATACGGTAAAATGGTTACAGGGTTTATAGAAATAAGAAAATGAGGTGCGAAGTTGAAAAAGATGCTGAGTTATCTTATTCCAATGCTTTTTATGTTTGGTTTGCTTTCCATGAATTTATTTCAGCCGACTAAAGGGGATTTTATCGCTGTAGGTGTGATATCGATTCTTACAGGTGCCGTGATTGGTTTTGTAATAAACATAGGTTATGCAGTATTAAAAACAGTCAAAAATAAGATGGAGTAAATAGATTAGAGGCGGTGGAGGTTTTGAGTGAAAGTATTGTTATTCAGCCATATACGAGCAAGTATCAACAGCAAGTAGTGGATTTAATTCTTCCTATTCAGCAGCAAGAATATCACATTCCAATAACGGAAAAAGATCAGCCGGATTTATTTGAAATCGAGAGCTTCTATCAGCAGGGCAACGGAAACTTCTGGGTGGCTGTTTGCAACGAAAAAGTAGTAGGAAGCGTAGCTTTAATAGACATTGGCAGCCGCCAAGTAGCCCTGCGAAAAATGTTTGTAGCAAAGCCTTATAGAGGAGCAAGCTTCAAAACAGCTCACCGTTTATTGCATACAGCCATCGCGTGGGCAAAAGAGCAAGAAGTGGAAAGAATATACTTAGGAACGACATTGCAATATAGAGCTGCCCATCGCTTTTATGAGAAAAATGGATTTCAAGCTATAGAAAAAGAAAAGCTGCCTGCGAATTTCCCGGTGATGAACGTCGATAAAAAGTTTTATACATATGGGGTATAAGCAAACGGTTGTGGTCAGGAATGAACTCATTCTCATCTGCAGCCAAGTAAGAGGTCATTTATAGACCAAAAATGGATAATTCATAAGACATTTAGGAACTAAGCGCATCTTTATGCTATAATGAAGCTATACAATTACCTATTAGTCATCATCGATGACTAATTTTTTTTGGAGGATCATATGGAAGATTTATTACAATTAAAGAACAAGAACATTGTTATTATGGGAGTTGCCAACGACCGAAGTATTGCTTGGGGTGTTGCAAAAGCCCTTCATCAAGTAGGAGCAAACTTAATTTTTACATACCGTAAAGAACGTTCACTAGGAAAATTGAACAAGCTTTTAGAAAAAAATGAAATTCAAGCATCATTAATTGCTGAATGTGACGTAAACAGCGACGAAAGTATTGAAGCAGCGTTCAAAAAAATCGGAGAAGAAGCAGGTACAGTTCACGGAGTTATTCACTCTGTTGCGTTTGCTCACTCAGAAGATTTAAACGGCGAGTTTATTAATACATCAAGAAGCGGATATGCATTTGCTCAAGACACAAGTGCTTATTCATTTATCGCTGTAGCGAAAGCAGCAAAACCTCTTATGACAGAAGGCGGTTCTCTTGTAGCGATGAGCTATCTTGGTGCAGAGCGCGCAGTGGAAGGTTATAACGTAATGGGCGTAGCGAAAGCGGCACTTGAGTCTTCAGTAAAATACCTAGCATTAGACTTAGGAAAAGACAATATCCGCGTAAATGCGATTTCAGCAGGCCCAATTCGTACGCTTGCAGCAAAAGGCATTTCTGACTTTAACCAAATTCTTCACAAAGTTGAAGAAAAAGCACCTCTTAAGCGTAACGTAACACAAGCAGAAGTTGGCGACATGACGGTTGTATTACTGAGCCATCTTTCACGCGGCGTAACAGGAGAAATCGTACACGTAGACGCTGGTTATAATATTGTAGGTTAATTGCAAAACACCTTCTCAAATGAGAAGGTGTTTTTTTGTGGGAAATTCAGAAATCTATCGTTTCCTCTATTAAAAATTATGAGTCAAAGGACAAGCATCCAAGCATTTTTCCTGCGAATGAATAAAATAGATAGACACACAAAGAAAGGATGATTACGATTAAAAAAGATGATAAATATCATGTAGAAAGATCTTATTCTTCTAAGAAACATCACCATAGTTCTTGTCCACAAGACAAGCAAGGAAATACAAGAGACTCAGCGTTTCGTGCTCTTAACCTTACAAATCAGCCAGTATCAGCAAACACTTCTGTGAAAGTTTCCTATCAGTTTAAACAATTTGACTTAGCGAATGAATATAACCCGGTTACATCCACTTTTCGTCCTAAAAAAGATGGCGTATATTCCCTTGTTGCTACAATTGGATTTCTTCCTAATGATACGACTGTCGATTATCGAGCACGCGTAGAAATTCGTGTCAACGGCACGGCGGTTATCGCAATTGATAACGATTTCTTTGGTGGAAACACTATATTTGTTAACGTGGTATCCGTTTCTACTATTTATAATTTAGAAAAAGGAGACCGAGTTGAAGTCTTCGCAGAAAGTAATGTTGACGGCACAATTGTCACAACAGAAAATGTGTCGCATTTCGAAGCAGCAAGATTTCCATCTCCTTCCGAATAAAGAGCTATATGCATCTTTTGGTGTAAAGAAGTCGAAAAAAACAAGTTTAATACAAGCTGACAAAGGAAGCAGACTTCTCATAAGAAATCTGCTTCTTTTGCTTATATTCATTTAAACGTTTCTTTTAGATTTTTCTCAGCTTTTTTCATAGGAAGGTAAAGGAATACGTGTAAAGAAAGACCAATCACGGCAGTAATATTAGCAATAAGGCTAATAATAAAAAATATCCATTCTATACTTCCAGATAAGTTTATGCTTCCGCTTATAAGAGAAGAGCTTACTCCTATAAGTAAGATAGCCATTAATAAAGGTAAGTTTTTAACCAATTGAAATCCTCCTGGATGTTTTATATTGATATTACCATATAAAAACAAAAGTGTTATGTAATTCATAATTAACCAAACGCCTATATATTTTAAAATAGATAAGCTCTAAATCCCAACATGAACATATGATGTGGCAAAGGAAAAGGAGTTGAAGAAACATGCATCAAGGACAGCAACATTATATTCCATGGGAACAATGGCATCACCAGCATCCTCAAGGCACGTGGAATCAATGGCATCAGCAACATCCTCATGTACCTTGGGAGCAGTGGCACAAACAGTATCCGCACGGCACATGGAATCAATGGCATCAACAACATCCATACACACCTTGGAATCAGTGGCATCAGCAGTATCCGCACGGTTCGTGGAATCAGTGGCATCAGCAAAATCCATATGTGCCATGGAATCAGTGGCACCAGCAGCATCCACACAGTTCATGGAATCAATGGCATAATATTTATCATCAAAGCTAATCAGCTTTTTACCATAAAAGGTCCGGTTCTCCTTAGGAACTGGACCTTTTGTGTGTAGACGTGAATGACGCAGTAAGCTTATTTTCTAGTAATTTATATGAGCCCAGGTGATGAATGAAAACGGAAAAGTATGTTTGATCTATAGGGTAGGGGGTACACACAATAAAGCAGGTTAAAGAAAACATTCATGATTCCTAAGCTGTATAAAGTGGATTGGTTCATATGAAAGGATCCATGTAAATCAGCAAAATTAACTATAATTTTATCGCTTGACAATATACCTGTAGGGGTATAATATGGAGCATGTAAACAACATCAATTCAATAGCAAGGCGGTGATTGTTATGCTTTATATAGCAGTATTGTTGCTTGCTATTTCATTTATTGCATACAGACGTTATTATCCTGTTAAAGGAATACAGTGCATACGGGAATCTGAAGCAAAAGAACTTGGGCGAACGGTTGTAGATATTCGCCATTATCATGAAGTTCGCGATTCTATTGGTACAGTTATTCCGTATGCGTATCTCAAACGCTTTTATTCAGAAATTCCACAGGGCAGCGTTCATCTGATTGCCGGAGATAGAGTGGAGTTAAATTTAGGCGTACGGTTCTTACGAAAAAAAGGTTTTGAAGTACGCAGCTATGAGTTAGCAGCGTGTAAAAGTAAAGGAAAGAAAGGGGTATTCGATTATGGAGTATAATCAACAAGTGAAAAATCGCATGCGCCGAATTGAAGGGCAGTTAAAAGGCGTGCTTAGCATGATGGAACAAGGAAAAGACTGCCGAGACGTCGTGACTCAATTATCTGCTGCAAGAAGTGCCATTGATCGCACAATGGGAGTTATTGTGAGCAGCAATCTTGAACAGTGCGTCAGAGAAAGCCTTCAGCAAGGAGAGGCAACGGAAGGGTTAGTGAAAGAAGCTGTACAGCTGTTAGTGAAAAGTCGTTAATCGTTGTCACCTTATTTAAGGTTGACGAATATCATTATTTAATATAATATACCCTTACAGGTATATGTATATAAAAGGAGAGATAAACACTATGAAAATTGATCAAGTTTTAGATGCAAAAGGATTAGCGTGTCCAATGCCAATCGTAAAAACAAAAAAGGCAATGGATACTTTAACAACAGGCCAAGTATTAGAAGTGCAAACGACAGATAAAGGTGCTAAAAGTGATCTAACAGCTTGGGCAAAATCGACAGGACACGAGCTTATTGATTTTAAAGAAGAAGGCAGTACATTTATCTTTTACATTCAAAAGAGCTAATTTTTTTAAATTCAAATATACCCCATAGGGTAATAGGAGGAACAACATGACTGAGCAAAAGAAACGAACAACAATTGTATTATTTAGCGGTGATTATGACAAAGCGATGGCAGCTTATATTATTGCTAATGGAGCGGCTGCTTATGACCATGAAGTGACGATATTCCATACGTTTTGGGGATTGAATGCGCTTCGTAAAGAAGAAATGGTGCCGGTGAAAAAAGGATTTTTAGAAAAGATGTTTGGCAAAATGATGCCGCGCGGTGCGGATAAAATGGGCTTATCTAAAATGAACTTTGCAGGTATGGGACCTAAAATGATTAAAAATGTCATGAAAAAGCATAATGCCCTAACGCTGCCGCAGCTTATCGAAATGGCACAGGAACAAGACGTTAAGCTAGTAGCTTGTACAATGACGATGGATCTTCTAGGGTTACAGGAAAAAGAGCTGCTAGATAATATTGAATATGCAGGCGTAGCGGCGTATTTAGCCGACGCAGAAGACGGAAACGTAAACTTATTTATCTAAAAGATAGCTCATGAAGTGAGGGTCAATATGATTATTAATGCGCTTATTATCGTCTTTCTGCTGTGGTTTTTGTATCAGCGTTTTGCAACAGTAAAAGGTATTCAGCAAATAGCCACAACGGAGTTAAAAGCAAAGTTAAAAAATAAAGATAACCAGTTTATCGATGTGCGAACACCACATGAATTTCGTACCAAACATATTAAAGGATTTCGAAACATTCCTTTATCAGAATTGCCAGCGCAAACAGGGCAGCTTTCAAAAGACAGAGAAGTAGTCGTTATTTGTCAAAGCGGAATGAGAAGTATGAAAGCAAGTAAGCTGTTGAAAAAGCAAGGTTTTATATCCATTACCAACGTTAAAGGCGGCATGAATACGTGGAGATAAATCAAGAAGGAGGAGACGCAGAGTGAAGACAATAGCAGCACAAGAAGTAGAACACTTAGTAAAAAAACAAGAACAAATTCACATTTTAGACGTGCGTGAAGTAGAGGAAGTAAAAATAGGTAAAATACCAAATGCGTTAAATATTCCGCTTCCTTTATTGGAATTCCGTATGCATGAGTTAGATAAAGCAAAGAATTATATTGTTGTCTGTCGTTCTGGTGGCAGAAGCGGAATGGCAGCTCGTTTTCTTGAGCAGAAAGGCTACAGTGTAACGAATATGACCGGCGGCATGATGGAGTGGAAAGGGGAAACGGTCTAATTTTTTTAGATAAAAATATACCCCTACTAGTATTTAAACCAAGGAGGAAAAAGAAATGATGCAAGCAAACTTCGTATTAGATGCAAAAGGGTTAGCGTGTCCAATGCCAATCGTAAAAACAAAGAAGAAAATGAATGAGTTAGAAGCAGGTCAAGTACTAGAAATTCAAGCAACGGATAAAGGCTCTACGGCTGACTTACAAGCGTGGGCAAAAAGCACAGGTCATGAGTATTTAGGTACCGAGGCAGCAGGTGACGTTCTTCACCACTTTCTTCGTAAAGGCGGAGCTGAAGAAAACGTAACGCCAATTCCTGAAATTTCATTAGAAGAATTTGCGAAAAAAGTAGAGAATGATGAACATCTTCATATTTTAGACGTTCGTGAAGTAGAAGAATACGATGAAGCTCATATTCCAGGCGTAGTTCACATTCCGCTTGGTGAAGTAGAAAAACGTTTCAATGAGTTAAATAAAGAAGATGAAATTTATATTATTTGCCACTCTGGAAGACGAAGTGAAATGGCAGGCCAAACAATGAAAAAGCAAGGATTTAAACATTTAATTAACGTGGTTCCCGGTATGCGTGACTGGACGGGTAAAGTAGAATAACCAATCGATTATAATGGATTAAAAAATTTTGATAGTTCATATACCTAAGGAGGTATTTTAATATGACAGTACATGTACTTACTGCAAAAGAAGTTACATCTAAAATTATCAATAAAGAAGCGTTATTTATCTTGGACGTTCGTAACGAAAGTGATTTTAGCGATTGGAAAATTGAAGGTCATCAATTTCAGCATTTAAATGTTCCATACTTCGATCTTTTAGACGGAGTAGAAGAAATCTTAGAAAAAATCCCTTCTGATAAAGAAGTATTAGTTGTTTGTGCTAAAGAAGGTTCATCCGTGATGGTAGCTGACATGCTTTCTGAAGCTGGTCTTACCGTATCGTACCTTAAAGGCGGTATGAAAGCGTGGAGTGAGTACTTAGAGCCTGTTAAAGTTGGCGATTTAAAAGACGGCGGAGAGATCTATCAGTTTGTTCGTATCGGTAAAGGGTGCTTATCTTATATGATCGTATCAAAAGGTGAAGCGGCTATTATTGACGCAACGCGTATGGCAGATGTGTACATCCACTTTGCCAAAGAACTTGGTGTCACCGTTAAGCACGTGTTTGATACGCACCTTCATGCAGATCACATTTCAGGAGGAAGAGTTATTGCGGAAGCAACAAATGCAGCGTACTGGCTGCCTCCAAAAGATGCACAAGAAGTGATTTTTGACTACAAGGCTTTAGAAGAAGGCAGCGATGTCGTAATTGGTAACACAACGATTACGATTCAGCCTCTTTATTCACCGGGTCATACGATTGGGTCAACTTCATTTATCATAGACGATCAATATTTGCTTTCAGGTGATATTTTGTTCATCGATTCAATTGGACGTCCTGATTTAGCTGGTATGGCTGAAGACTGGGTAGGCGATTTGAGAGAAACGCTTTATACACGTTATAAAGCATTGTCAGATGAGTTAATCGTATTGCCAGCTCATTTTATGATTATTGATGAGCTAAATGACAACGGCAGCGTAGCTGAAAAGTTAGGTGCGTTGTTTGCAAAAAATCACGGATTAAATATTGAAGACGAAGCAGAGTTCAGACACTTAGTAACAGATAATTTACCGCCGCAGCCAAATGCGTATCAAGAAATTCGTGAAACCAACATGGGAAAAGTAAGCCCAGATGAAGAAAAACAGCGTGAAATGGAAATTGGACCAAACCGCTGTGCGATTCGCTAAAACCTAAACAAAGGAGAGAGAGAAATGCAATCAAATAAAGTACTAGATGCAAAAGGGCTGGCATGTCCAATGCCGATTGTTAAAACAAAAAAAGCAATGAATGAATTAGAAGCAGGTCAAGTGTTAGAAATTCACGCAACGGATAAAGGGGCAAAAAATGACCTTGCAGCCTGGGCAAGATCTGGCGGTCACGAGCTTCTTCATACAGAAGAAGGCGACGTTCTTAAATTTTGGATTAAAAAAGGATAAGAAATAATAGACGAAAAGGGTATCTCTTGTAAAAGGTACCCTTTCCTTATATGAAACGGAGCGACTATAGATGGATCTTACATTTATCATCACGCTTTTTCTTATTGGATTTATTGGGTCGTTCATTTCCGGTATGGTCGGTATTGGCGGGTCTGTTATTAATTATCCGATGCTGTTGTATATTCCTCCATTAGTAGGAGTAGGAGCACTAACAGCTCATCACGTCTCAGGTGCAGGAGCCATTCAAGTATTCTTTGCGACATTAGGCGGCGTATGGGCGTATCGAAAAAGCGGATTTTTAAACAAATCATTAATTTTATACATGGGCAGCAATATTCTAATTGGGAGCATGCTTGGAAGCTACCTCTCACATTATATGAGTGAACAAGGATTAAATGTTGTATATGGAGTTTTAGCTCTTATTGCGGTTATGATGATGTTTATTCCAAAGAAAAATGTAGATAAGATAAAAGAAGGCGAACTTCAATTCAATAAAGGGTTAGCTTCTATTTTATCACTGCTTATTGGAGCCGTAGCAGGCGTGTTAGGAGCAGGAGGAGCCTTTATTTTAGTTCCTGTGATGCTTGTGGTGCTTAAAATTCCAACTCGAATAACCATTGCAACTTCACTAGCCGTTACCTTTATTTCTTCCATTGGTTCAACGGTTGGAAAGCTGGTGACCCATCAAGTTCCATTTATACCGGCACTTATTTTAGTTGCGGCAAGTTTAATTGCCTCTCCAGTCGGTGCAAAAGTTGGTCAGAAAATGAATACAAAAGTGCTTCAGTGCATCCTTGCCGGTTTGATTCTAGCAACGGCAATTAAGATTTGGTGGGGGCTACTATAAAAAGCTATGGATTCCCATAGCTTTTTTTATAGCACTTCATCACTTTCCACATACGTTTCAAGCGCAGGATGAAATTCTTTTTGGTAGTGGTTAGACGGACACACTTTCACTATAGTCGCGTGAAGTGCATTAGATTTTGATGTATTTAACACTTGCTTACATTTTGGGCATCGTTCATTAAACAGTAAATGAAACCATTTCACTTTTCATCACTCCTGTACTAAAACCTTTAAATCTTATCGAGTTAATAAGGATTATAACGAGTTTTATACGGAAGGTCAATGAAAAGGGAATCTCTTTAGGTGTTATTAAGCTTTTTTAGCTTACGCTGATACGCAAGGTAAGGAAGTCCTGGAAATACTAAAATTACTGTTGAAATCGCTAATAAAATCTCGCTTATTGTACCTACTGCTTCCGGAAGCCAGCCGTATAAGCTCATAACGTCAAAAAGCAGCAGAAACACCATCGCGACAAGAATAGATAGAGCTGCTTTTCCTACAGAACGCTTTTCTCGTTCGTATCTGTCAATGATCGTTTCTACATCGGAATAAATAGGTTTTGTTCCCGGAGATGCGCTGAAAATATGCATAGCATGACCTGTTGAACAAACGTGCTGCCATCCGGCTTCTTTAAAAAGCAAAAAATATTCATCATCTGCATGTTCTTGAAAATCTAGTGAATATTGAAGCTCTTGAGCCTTTCCTTTTTTTAATGTATATCCAAAAAGAGCCCAACGGTCTAAAAGCCAGCCTTTTTTTGCATAGTCGCTGAGCTTTTGTAAATCTTCTTTTTCGGCAAAAGCAGTCCCGCCGCTCAGTATGTATTTTGTCTTTTTCATTTATAAACCTCCTAAAATATCTTCAGCGTGCTTAATCATTTCTTTGCGGCGCTGAATTTCTTTTTTTAAAAACTGAATTCCTTTTTCCGTTGCAACATACGTTTTCTTTTTGTCTTTGCTTTCGCCACAAAGCATGATTAACTCAGCTGCAAGAAGTTTTTTAATTGTAGTGTACATAGATGCAGGTCCAATCGAAAACTGT
This sequence comes from Priestia sp. FSL R5-0597, assembly GCF_038006305.1. NCBI lineage: Bacteria > Bacillati > Bacillota > Bacilli > Caryophanales > Bacillaceae > Priestia > Priestia sp. FSL R5-0597. The sequence goes on along the minus strand of NZ_JBBOUZ010000001.1, from coordinate 3,244,232 downwards.
TGATTGGTCATATCTTCAATCGTTTTCATGATAAGATACCCGTGTTTTGCTTCTATGAGGGACACTAAGATGTAGTAAGACGTGTCGGTAAGTTCCCCCGTCTCTAATGAATCGTTTCGCGGCATATTCAACCTCCTTATATCATTAAACGATATATCGTTAATTAATATATATCATTTAATGATATAAATAGTCAATAGAAAATGTTAAATTTTAGGTTTATAATTGCGCCATGAACTTCTTTGATACATATATAAAAGGAATGATTTTGAAGAATCGTTTAGTGAGATAAATATATTTGTATAAAAAATTAAGAATTTGTAGAATTTATTGTTTATTTATTTGATTTTTATGTTATCCTTTTTAACATACATTAAATATAAGGCCACATTTATCGTACGACCTTTGATTTGTATTATAAATAGTGAATAAGAAAATATATATTGAAAGGAGAAAGGGAGAGTCAGAGAGGACGCACATGCTAGTTGTCTGTTAAAAAGGCATCTTGCAAGCTGTAAAAGCTGCATAATCTCATGAATAGAAGCATCCGTCTTAATTTTTCTGACTATTCGAATAATTAGTTTTACCATTGAAAGTTTGAGTCACTGCAAAAGTTTAAAATCTAAAAAAGGAATGATCATCAATGAAAGATAAATTTGCCCAACGAGCTAGTCTTGTAAAATCCTCTGAAACGCGCGAAATTTTAAAAGTAACGGAACGACCAGAAGTGATTTCGTTTGCAGGAGGACTTCCAGCGCCGGAGCTATTTCCCGTTGAAGCAATGAACGATGCGTGCCGCGCCGTATTAAATGAAGACGGAGCCGCTTCGCTTCAATACAGTACAACTGAAGGGTATATTCCTTTACGAGAAGCCATTTCGACACGAATGAAGCATATCGGCATCGAGTCCGCTGTTTCAAACATTTTAATTACGTCCGGATCTCAGCAGGCAATCGATCTTACAGGAAGACTGTTTCTTAATGACGGAGACGTGGTAATCTGTGAAAGTCCAACGTACCTAGCAGCCATTAACGTCTTCAAATCTTACAATGCAACGTTTGTAGAAGTAGATATGGACGAAGACGGAATGATTATGGAAGAGCTGGAGAAAAAACTTCAAGAAAATCCGCATGCTAAATTTATCTATACAATTCCAGATTTTCAAAACCCTACAGGACGCACCTTAACGCGAGAAAGACGTCAGCGAATGATCGAGCTTGCGAATGCATACGACGTGCTGATTGTAGAAGACAATCCGTACGGAGGCGTACGATTTGCAGGAGAAACCCTTCCGCCCGTTAAGCATTTTGATACAGAAGGCAGAGTTATTTATATCAGCACATTCTCTAAAATCTTTGCACCAGGTCTTCGAATCGGCTGGGTGTGCGCAGATGAAGCTTTCATTGATAAGTACGTGGCATTTAAACAAGTAGCAGACTTGCATACGGACAGCTTTGCTCAGCGGGTAACGGCTAAGTATATGGAGCTTTATGATATCGAAGAGCACATTCAAAAAATTAAAGCCGTATACAAAGAGCGATGTACACAAATGTTATCTTGTATTGAAGAATTTTTCCCGGAGAATTTGTCTTACAGTAAGCCAGAAGGCGGATTGTTTATTTGGGTAGAGCTGCCCCAAGGAATCGATTCAGCACATATCTTTTCAGAATGTCTAAAAAATAACGTAGCCTGTGTTCCGGGAACACCATTCTTTCCAAATGGCACAAGAAACAACGCGCTGCGCTTGAATTATTCCAATATGTCTGCGGAGCAAATCGTAGAAGGCATGAAGCGCATGGGAGACGTATTGCACCGTGAACTGGCGAGAGAAACGACTGTTTTATAAAAGAAATGAAAAAATCAAATAAAGCCATTTTATTAATTCATGAAATATACGGTGTGAACGATCATATGAAGTTTGTAAAACAGGAATTGTCTAAGTTAGAGGCAGATATTATCTGCCCTAACTTATTATCTAGAGACATTCCTTATAGTTATGAAGAAGAAGGAATGGCTTATCAGAACTTTGTTCAAAACATTGGGATTGACGAGGGTTCAAAACAAATTACTAACATGTTAATTCAGCTAAAACAAGAATATGAAGAAGTAGGGATCATGGGATTTAGTGTAGGAGCCACAATATCGTGGCTATGCAGTGAAAACAATTTGTGTGACTTTGTGATTGGCTGTTACGGATCGCGCATTAGAGACTATATAAATAGACGTCCTGTGTGTCCAACTCTTCTTATTTTTCCCGCTGAAGAGCAAACATTTGATGTAGACTGTTTAATAAACTCACTAGAGCAAAAAAGAGAGCCGCTTTTGGAAATCAAAAAGTTTTATGGATTTCATGGGTTTATGAATCCTTTTTCACAAACCTTTAATAAAGAATCAGCGGACGAAGCCTTCCAAACAGTAAGTGACTTTCTCGAAAAGCACTTAGCTGATCACTAGCTATACACGCTGAAAGTGATACCTTGCAATAAGCAGAAACTGACCCTTTTTCAGTACGTATACCTGTATTAACATTTTCTTTAAACGTATCAAAAAGGAGTGAGGTTATGCTAAAGTCAGGTGAGCTTGTAGGAACAGCGGTAAAACTAGTACCGCTTGAAAACATGCATGAGCAAGGACTCTATGAAGCTGCAAAACCGAAAGAAATTTGGGAGTATCTCCCGGTAAAAGTTCATCGTCTAAGTGATATGAAACAGCTGATTGAAAGTGCTTTAACAGCAAAGCAGGCAGGAAGAGAGCTGCCTTTTGCTGTATTTGATATAGAGTCACATTCAATTGTAGGAAGCACAAGATTTTTAGATATATCACTTCCTAACAAAAGCGTAGAAATAGGGTGGACGTGGTATCATCCATCCGTGTGGCGAACGCGAGTCAACACGGAGTGTAAGTATTTATTATTAAAATACTGTTTTGAAGAGCTGAAGCTTCACCGCGTTCAATTCAAAACGGATGTGCGAAACAATCGGTCTAGAGCGGCTATTAAACGGTTAGGTGCTACGCAAGAAGGCATTAGCAGAAAACATATGCTTTTACCAGATGGATACGTACGAGATTCGGTCATCTTCAGTATAATCGATGACGAATGGCCGTTTGTCAAAAAGCGATTAGAAAATTTTTTACATGAAGCCAGTGTGGAAAATAAAGAAAACGCCAGCAATTAATGGCATTTAAAGATAAAAAGCACAAGCTATAGCTTGTGCTTTTTATTTTTAGAGAGCTTGTTTAATAATTTTTTTATAGTAAAGAACAGATAAAATACCAAAAATAGAGTACAGCGCCGTATAGACAATCATGACGATAATCATTGGTGTCCAAACCTCTGTTCCAAACCAGAACCAGCCGGATTGTACGGCAAAATAGCTGTGAAGCAAGCCTACAATTAACGGGATGCCGAAGTTAAAGAGCTGCTTAATTTTTATTCCGTTTAGTAAGTCTTTTTCGGTAAAACCTAGCTTTCTAAGAATGGTATAGTTTGGCTTTTCATCTTCACTTTCGTCCATTTGCTTGAAGTAAAGAATGCACCCTGATGTGATTAAAAATGCGAGTCCTAAAAAAGCAACAATGAACATGATTAGACCCATAGTCTGCTTTTGGCTCCCTATCATATCCATACGGGAATCATTTAAGCTGTTATTGCTAAATTTCATTTCTCCGAAAAGCTCATTTGCTTTTTGTAAGTTATCTTCATTTGATATGTCCATTCCAGTGTAGACAGACGATTCTTTTTGAATAGAAGGGTCTGCATTCTGTTTAAGCTCATTAAATACAGCATCATCTACAATGGCAGTAGGCAAACCGCCCCCGGTAAAATAAATAGGTAGAAGAAATTCTCGATTTAATCCTACATACTTTTGGGAAATTACTTTTTTCTTTCCTTTTAACTCAATTTGTCCCGAATCTTTAAATGCCATTGTTTTTTGAAGCATATTATTATAGCCGGTAAACAATGTTTCGTTTTGAGCTAGATTTAAGCCATTAACTGATTTTTCACTAATCATCGGAATCGTCATAGCAGATGAGTCTACCATTGGACTTTTTAGTTCATGTTCTAAGATGCTTTTTACGTTTGCTTTTACTTGGATGACGTCGATCTTTTTTTCTGTATATGCTATTTTCTTTTGATCCAGCGCCTCTTTAAACAAAGCAGCGTCTTTTGTATTATTGATAGCAAAATCGTTAGGTACATAGTCTCCAGCCGACTTTTCAGCAGAGTAATAGGAAATGTAGCTCAAACATAGAAAACCTATAGCAAGAGCCGATACGGTTGTAATAACCGTCAGTAACAGTGCATTTGATTTCATGCGAAACATAATGGAAGAAAGAGATAATACATTGTTAATCGATAAATAGCCTTTTTTGCTTTTACGCATCAGATTTAATAAAAAGCGAACTGATCCTTTATAAAACAAATAGGTTCCGATGATAACCGAAGCTAAAATAGATACCATTGCGATGGACAAAGCATTCATGCTTGTAAAAGATCCGTCAAACAATTTAGCAGAAATATAGTAGCCGGAAGCAATAAAGATCATGCCAAGAATTCCAATAATAATTTCAAGAATACTGATTTTTTTTGTTTTGCTTTCTGTAGATGACGTAACGCGGAATAGGGCTAAAATGGTCTGTCTTTTAATAAAAAGATAGTTCATCGTCATGATTAACAAATAGATGACGCCGAACACAATCAGCGTTTGAATCAAGGCTTCTTCTGAAAAGTGAAGCTTGGCAATGCCTTTTGTATCGGTGATTTTAAACAAAATCATAATGACCGCTTTTGAAAACGAAAACCCAATTAAAATGCCGACAATCAGTGAGGCAAAATACAGCATAAAATTTTCAACGGTCAAAATACGGAAAATTTTTGTTTTGGTCATGCCAATTAGCTGAAATAAGCCAATTTCTTTACTGCGTCGCTTAATAAAAATCGTATTTGCATATAGTAGAAAGATAGAAACAATGGCTACAAGTAAAACAGAAGCGGCCCGAACCGCCGCGCCTCCTTTAATGGAGCCTTTGGTTGCATCAAGAGCAGGATCGTACTGAAGCGTGACAAAAGCAAAATATAAAGCTGCGCTGAAAATTAGTGCAAAAACGTACAAATAATAATTTTTTACATTCTTTTTGAAGTTGCGGAAGACGAGCTGATTAATATTCATCTTGCACTCCGCCTAGCACGCCTTGCGTTTTCATAATATCTTCAAAGAAGTCTTTTCGCGTTTGGTCGCCTTTATACAGCTGCGTATAAATTTGTCCGTCTTTTATAAAAATGACTTTACTGCAGTAGCTGGCTGCCACTGGGTCATGCGTTACCATCACAATCGTTGCGCTTCTTTTGTCATTAAGCTCGGTCAGTTTGTTTAATAAATCGCTAGCTGCTTTTGAGTCAAGTGCACCGGTTGGTTCGTCAGCAAAAATCATGCTTGGCTCATGAATAAAGGCTCTTGCAGCAGAGGTACGCTGCTTTTGTCCGCCCGAAATTTCATTTGGATATTTGTCTTTCAGCTCGTAGATGCCAAGCTGTTTGGCTAGAACGTCAAATTTTTTGTGAGCTACTGCTGAAGGAGTTTTGACAACAGAAAGCGGCAAGAGGATATTTTCTTTGACTGTCAGCGTATCCAGTAAGTTATAGTCTTGAAAAATAAAGCCTAAATGTGTTTTTCGGAAGTTTGCTAACTGCTTTTCTTTCATTCTGCTAATTTCATTTCCTTCAATTTTGATGGTTCCGCCGTTGATTTTATCAATCGAGGAAAGCACGTTAAGAAGCGTCGTTTTACCTGAGCCTGAAGCGCCCATAATTCCTACAAATTCTCCTTTCATAATGGTAATATCTACCCCTTTTAATACTTCTTGTTTATTAAATTTATTTCCGTAGCTTTTGTGAATATTAGTAGCTTCTAATATGTTCATATGTACTCACTCCTTTGATCTGATACGTTTATTATAGAAAAAGGGCTTTAGCTTTTCCTTTGATTCACCGAACAAATGACGAAAGCATGTGACATTTTTGTCACATGCTTTTCATATCAACAAAATCATTTGATTTAGGAAAGGCAAGTGTAAACGTCGTGCCTTCGTTAAGAACGGACTTCACGCCAATGTGAATAGAAAGAGCGTGCGCAGCTTTTTGAGCGAGATACAAGCCCATGCCTGTGGCACGGCTGTCTTCATGCTGAGTGGTTGATGTAAAACCTTTCTCAAAAATGCGCGGCATATCTTGAGGAGAAATGCCGCGTCCGCTGTCTTTTACCTCGACGTACACTTGACCGTTGTGCTTGTAGCTTCTAATCATTACGTCAGATGCTTCACTGTACTTGACTGCGTTTGTTAAGAGCTGTCTCATAATAAACGAAAGCCACTTTGCGTCACACAGTACACGTTCTGCCTGTATGTCCACATCAAACCCAATCTTTTTTTGCATACACCAAGCTTGCAGCGTTTTGATTTCAGTGAAAATAAGGGACTCTAAATCCAGGTGTTCAATATACATATCATTTTCGATAAAGAAAATGCGCTTTTGATGCAGCTGTTGATCAAGTAAAAAGTGAATACGGAGCCACTCGAACGTCAAGTTTGCTTTAACTTCTCGATTTTCTAAGCGTTCAATTATTAAATGCATTGCAGTTAACGGCGTTTTAATTTCGTGAATCCAAGCTAACATTTCATCTTTTTCCTGCGTCACGTGCAGCTGAGTTTGCACCGCATCTTTTTTCGCCTGTTCTAATTGTTGCATCAGATTTTGCTGAACAATCTTTTCAAAGGGGCGCAGCGGATGAGAAAGAGTAGAAGAATCAAAGAAATCCTCTTCATCTTTTAACCCTTGGTAAAATTTCGTTTCTTTCTGATAGCGGAAGACGCAAAAAATAAGAAAGATAATCGATGATAAAAACACGATATAAAGAATCGAAGACAGAGGAATGGATTCATCAATATAAGCGATAAAAAGCATTAAAAGATGCATCATAAAAAAGAAAAGAATCCAGCTTAGACGCTCGCGAATAAAGAGTTTAATCATAGCGTTCCTCTTCAATCGCTACGTAGCCTTGACCGACTTTTGTTTCAATAAAGCTTCCCAGTCCAATTTCACCTAACTTTTTTCGCAGGCGATTGACGTTTACCGTTAGGGTATTATCACTGATAAACCGTTTATCTTCCCACAAACTATTAATCAGCTCATCTCGGCTTACAATCGTATTCTTTTTATATATTAAGCATTTTAAAATAAAGATTTCATTTTTGGTTAACTCAATAGCTTTAGATTCCGCTGATACTTTATTTTTTTCGTAATCAATCGTTGCGCCTTGCCACGAAAGAAGGCTTACTTGTTCAACGCTGTAATTATACACGCGGCGGAGAAGGGCCTGTATTTTTGCTACAAGCACATCAAAATGAAACGGCTTTTGCACAAAGTCGTCGGCTCCAAACTGCATAGACATGACCATATCAGAAGGATGATCTCGTGAAGATAGGAATATAATAGGGATTTTCGAGTGAGAGCGAATCATTCTGCACCAGTGGAATCCGTCATACTTCGGCAGCTGAATATCCATAATCACTAAATCAGGTTTTACCTCGCTAAACTCCTGCATAGCGTTACTGAAATCACGGATGCCATAAACATCATATGACCATTGCTCCAACCGCTCTTTCAGTTCGTTAAACAGCGTTACATCATCCTCAATTAAAAGAAGTTTAAACAATAACACGTACCACGCTTTCTGTTTTTATACTTATTTTATAGCAATATCCTTTTATTTACCATATATGTTAGTAGATTCATAGGGGTTCTTTTTAAAATGTAAAGAATAGCACTGGCTGAGCATAGTTTATAAACATACGCTGAACTCTAAGAAAAAAAGGAGAGCTGTTATGAAAGCAATGGTATGTACAAAGTATGGAAAACCAGACGTTTTTCAGCTTAAAGAAGTAGAAAAGCCTACTCCAAAAGAGAATGAAATACTCGTAAAGATTTATGCAACTACAGTGACATCGGGTGACTGCAGAGTGAGGAACTTTAATAGTCCACTATTATTGTGGCTTCCTATGCGAATAGTTTTGGGATTACGGAAGCCTAGAAAACCGATACTAGGAGTAGAATTGGCTGGAGAAGTAGAGGAAGTAGGGAAAAACGTAACGAAGTTCAAAAAAGGAGATCAGCTTTTTGCGATGACAGGTATGAAGTTCGGAGGATATGCGGAATATATCTGCTTACCAGAAAAAGGGACAATAGCTATAAAGCCAGAGAATATAACCTATGAAGAAGCGGCTTCTATTTCTTTTGGTGGCACAACGGCTCTGCATTTTTTTAGAAAAGGAAACATTCAAGTCGGACAAAAAGTGCTTATCTATGGTGCTTCAGGTGCGGTAGGAACTGCCGCTGTACAGCTTGCTAGCTATTACGGGGCCGAAGTGACAGGCGTGTGTAGCGCCAAAAATAGCGAATTAGTAAAATCTTTAGGAGCAGATTACGTCATCGACTACCAAAACGAAGATTTTACTAAAAAAGAAGAAAGATATGATCTTATTTTTGATGCCGTTGGAAAACTTACAAAAAACCAGTGTAAGGAAGCGTTAACACTAAATGGACGCTTTGTTTCAGTAGAAGGACAAGGAATTGCGAAAGTGCAGACGGAAGATTTATTGTTTCTTAAAAAGCTCATGGAAGAAGGCCGGATCAAATCAGTCATTGATAGATGCTACTCTTTAGAACAAATTCCAGAAGCTCATAAGTATGTAGAGACCGGACATAAGGTAGGAAATGTGGTTGTAGTTTTAAAGGAATAAAACTACATATTTGAAAAGATGATTTGACTTACCCGGATAGTAGGTATAACATGCAGATAAGTCAACTAAACAGCTATTTAAAACCAATCGACCAGACGACTGGAGATGCTTTGAACAATCAAAGCATCTCTTTTTATTTGTCGTGAAAAGGAGGAAGTATACGTTGAGTAAAAAGAGAAAGCTAATGCTAGGAGCAAATATTAAAGGACTTGGAAATACGACGGATGGATGGAGACATCCGGACGTAGAGCCTGATGCGAGCATTAATATTGAGTTTTATAAGAAACAAGCGCGTATATTAGAAAAAGGACTTTTCAGCTTTGTCTTTATTGCGGATGGATTAGCCATATCTGAAAAGTCTATTCCTCACTTTTTAAATCGTTTTGAGCCCATTACGCTGCTGTCAGCTCTTGCTGCTTCTACGAGTCACATCGGACTAGTTGGAACGGTTTCAACAAGTTTCAGTGAGCCTTTTACAATCGCTCGTCAGCTGATGTCTCTTGATCATATCAGCGGTGGCCGAGCAGGATGGAACTTAGTTACTTCTCCGCAAGAAGGGGCAGCGCGCAATCACAGCAGAGGATATCTTCATGTTCACAGCGAGCGATACGAAATGGCAAAAGAGCATCTCGACGTAGTAAAAGGGCTGTGGGATTCGTGGGAAGACGATGCTTTTATCTATCAAAAAGAAACCGGTCAGTTTTTTGATCCGAAAAAAATGCATACGCTTGGGTTTAAAGGCAAGCATTTTCTAGTTCAAGGGCCTTTAAATATTGCTCGTTCAAAGCAAGGACATCCGGTTGTATTTCAAGCTGGCTCATCAGAAAGGGGAAGAGGTTTCGGAGCGGAAAATGCGGATGCGATTTACACAAATGCACATACACTAGAAGAGGCGCAGGCATTCTATCAAGATATGAAAAATAGAGCGAAAAATCACGGGAGAAATCCTGAAGAGCTTCTCATTTTTCCAAGTATTGATTTAATTATAGGAGATAGCGAGGAAGATGTAGAAAGAAGATATGGAGAGCTTGCTGCTTTAATTCCAATTGATCATGCCATTACATATTTAGCTCGTTTTTTTGATGATTATGACTTTCATCAATTTGACGTAGACGCACCGTTTCCAGAGTTAGGGGATATCGGAGCCAATGCCTTTCAAAGTACTACAAATAAAATTAAACAAGCGGCGGCTGCTAGGAAATTAACGTTAAGACAAGTGGCGCTTGAAACAATTTTGCCTCGTTCGCCGTTTTCAGGAACGCCAGAGCACGTAGCGGATGAAATGCAAAAATGGTATGAGCAGGAAGCAGCGGATGGATTTGTGCTTCGCCCGTTTATGAGCGAGACGTTTCATCAGTTTGTGGAAAAAGTGGTGCCTATCTTGCAAGAGCGTGGGCTTTACGACACTTCATACGAAAGCAATACGCTGCGCGGGAATTTAAATCTTTCCGTTCCAGCCAATCGATATAGTCAAACAAAGGGGGAGTTTGTATATGACAGTTAAATCAATCGGTGAATACAGCGTCACAGAAAGCTTAAAGAAGCAGGTAATTGAGTGGAGAAGACATTTTCATCGCTATCCTGAATTATCGTTTCAAGAGCACCGAACGGCTCAGTTTGTGGAAGATACGCTTCGTTCGTTTGAAAGCTTTGTCATTACGCGTCCTACACCAACAAGCGTGGTAGCTAGATTAATAGGGAAAGAAGAGGGAAAAGTAGTTGCGATTCGAGCGGATATGGACGCGCTGCCGATTGAAGAAGAAAATACGTTTTCATTTGCTTCGGTTCATAAAGGCGTGATGCATGCATGCGGACATGACGGTCACACGGCTATTTTGCTAGGAGTAGCTTCTGTGCTTTCTCAGTTAGGAAATGAATTTAAAGGAGAAATTCGCTTGATTTTTCAACACGCAGAAGAGCTGCTGCCCGGGGGAGCGCAGGAGCTTGTGAAAGAAGGCGTGATGGAAGGTGTGGATTATGTAATTGGTACGCACTTGAATTCTGGTCTTCCGGTCGGAGAAATCGGCGTGCTTGCAGGTCCTATGATGGCTTCGCCTGACACGTTTAACATATCGATTAAAGGAAAAGGAGGACACGCCGCAGCGCCTCATGAAGCAGTTGATGCCATTGTGGTAGGAGCGCAAATTGTGACCAACCTTCAAACCATTGTTTCAAGAACGACGAATCCAATTGATAAATTAGTTGTATCAGTTACACAATTTCACGGAGGAACTACGCACAATGTACTTCCTGATAAAGTGGAGCTGAACGGTACTGTTCGAAGTTTTGACGCGGCTCTGCGAGAAAAAGTTCCGGCACAAATTGACCGGATTGTAAAAGGACTAACAGAAGCCTACGGCGCAGAGTACACGTTTACGTATGAAAAAGGCTATCACCCTGTCATTAACTCTGAAGAAATTACGCGTTTAATTGAAGAAACAGCTATCGAAGAATATGGAAAAGAACGGGTTAAAACGCTGTCTCCTAAAATGGGAGGAGAAGATTTTTCAGCTTACCTGCAGGAAACGGAAGGGGCGTTTTTTAACATTGGAGCACGAAATGAAGAACATAACATCGTATACCCTCATCATCATCCGAAGTTTACGGTAGATGAAGCCTCGCTTGAAGTCGGAGTAAAGATGTTTTTGCGCGTTACTGAAAAGCTGTTGGCTCGTTAAAAAAAGAGATTCAGACATACAATGACCCAATTTAAAGACGAAAAAAGGCACAAAGGAGCTCGTATGGATTGCTTGTGACACGGCTGTTGGTTTCCGTGCAAGACTTCGCTTTCCGCGGGCGGCCGGTGAGCCTCCTCGTCGCATACGCTCCTGCGGGGTCTCACTTCTTCCGCTTTTCCCGCAGGAGTCTTCGTCTTGTCCTCCAACCAACAGCTAGAAGCTACTACATAGATTAAATCTACGTTCGCTAGCACAATGAAAAGATCCCAACTGTTTATGGTTCGGATCTTTTTTCAACTAAACTACGTTTGTCCCACCGACTCTTCTTTACGACATCTTACTTTGTATCCTTATAATTCGTCGCAAATCCTGCTGCAATTAAACCAATTAGACCTAGCACTCCTACAATAACCGTTATGACCACTATGCTCACCTCAATCGCTCTGAATAATACGCTTTCATTTGTTTAATTTTACCATGAGTCTTCGTATGAAAGAAGCTTTTCTTTTAAAGGCTCGAGCTTCTTAAATTTTCGATCATAGCTTTGCCGTTTTAACATGTCGTTAGTGATTATCAAGGCATCTTCTTTACGCCCTGCATACAAGTAGGCTTCAATGACTTCGTCAAATCCTTCTGAGTAAGGGAATTCTTCATATTTTGCTAGTTTAAATGAGGCATCGTAGTGTTTCGTTGATTCTTCATATTGCTTTAGTTTTAAAAGCATACGCCCGTTCGCTAAATGTAAATCAGCTCGTTCTAAATCGGTAAGGGTATGGAGTTCAATTCCTTGGTTACGTATATCAAGAGCATCTCCATAGCGCTTTTTCTCTTCCAGCTCAAACGCTCTCTCGTAAAAATGATCAAACTTCGTTAGCGGTCTCCTTGATTTATACAACTTGTAAATGCCGTATAGAATCAAAAGCAATAACCAAAGCAATTCCTTCAACTCTCTTTCATTTCTTTATGTATAATATTTATAATAAAGGAAATTAAAACTAATTGATAGATTGAATGAAAGAAATACGTGTGGAGGTATAAGATGGTCATCAACCAGCAGATTTACCATGTAAAAGGACTTCGGTACATCATTCGTTCAGCTCACATTAACGATGCAAACGAACTGTCTCACCTAAGAGTTCAGCTAGATGGAGAAACGGAAAACTTAGATCGTGAATCAGGAGAAGGGTATATGGACGAATCCGACTTTGAAAAACTTATTCAACGTGACACAGAAAGTAAACGAAACTTATTTTTAGTAGCGGTTGTACATAATGAAATTGTCGGATTTTCAAGATGTGAAGGTAATGAGTTGAAGCGATTGGCTCATAAAGTAGAGTTTGGTGTATGCATCGCAAAAGAATATTGGGGATACGGAATTGGCAAAGGTTTTTTGCAGCAATCCATACTGTGGGCAGAGAGCGCGACCATGAAGAAAATGACGCTGAATGTGTTAGAAACGAATAAAAAAGCCATTGATTTGTATGAAAAGTTCGGATTCGAAGTAGAAGGGGTATTAAAGAATGACAAGGTGCTGTCAGACGGCAAGTTCTATAATACAGTAGTGATGGGGCGCTTTGCATAGCTTTTTACGAGGATTTTTTTATCGATCTTTAAAGAAAAAAACACCTTCAAGTACACTATACTTGAAGGTGTTTTGCGTTTCGCCTGTTTTACTAGAATGATAGTTAGTGATAGACCTCACTTTTTTCACTAAAGCTTTTATTGATTTCAAATCCTTGTTCTTCTTCTTTTTCGACATCTGTGCCAATAGGCTCCCACTTAATAAGAAACGTCGCGATCAGACCAATAACGGGAACGATTGTAAGGACGAGAAATGTTGTATAAATTCCGCCAATCGAAAGGACAACCGGGAATAAGTAAAAACCTAAAATGCTGCCGATACGCGTTGTTCCTTGCCCCCATCCAGAGCCTAGCCCTCGCAGTTCAGTAGGGTAAGAAAGAGTGGCCATTGTCATCCCTTGCGCTCCCGGGCCAAAAGATTGACCAAAAATAAATAAAGCAATAAATAAAATGGGCAGCGCAATAAAATGAGTATCACCTGTTAGTCCCATCAGGACCAAGCTTAAAGAACAAATGATATAGCCTGTAATCGCAAGTTTTCTTATGCCAACTTGTTCAGTTAGCCGTGATTGTGTAAAGCCGCCAATAATCCCAAATAAATTAAAGAAAAGAGTACCGATAATTGCATAAATCATTCCTTTACCAAAAATAAGCGTGGAGATGGTTGGGATATAGAAGCCAACTGCAAAATACTGCATACTTTGAGTAGCCGTAATGATGGAAGCTAGAAATGTCCGAGCCCGATACTTTCCTTGGAAAATAGCTTTGTAAGACAGTTTTTTTGAACGAGATACTGGTTCTTCTTTTGCATTTTTAGCCACCGTGACTTGTATGTCATAGGTTTTCTCTAACACCTTGACAGCTTCTTTAAGCGGAAGATGATGAGCCGCCCACATTGGACTTTCATCCATGTAGCGGTAGCGCAAAATTAACACGATTAGTGCAGCAACAGCTCCAAATCCTACCGACCAACGCCAAATGTCTTCGTGCTGCCCGAGCAGGTAAAAAGGAAGAACAACAAGTCCAGTAACAGTTGCGGCCACGTACCACAAGGGACACCACAAGTTCACGTATTGGCCTTTTTTCTTTAAATTACTAAACTCAGCAATAAAGCTGAGCGCTACCGGAACATCTAGTCCTACGCCTACGCCCATTAAAAACCGAAAGATAAATAACCAAACTAAATCAGTCGCTAAAGCAGCGCCAAGAGCAGAGAATACCATGAAAAATAAATCGATTAAAAACATTTTGTTGCGGCCGAATTTGTCCGTGTAATATCCTCCTACAGTAGCTCCTAGCAAGGCGCCAAAGGCCATAATAGCTGTAAGGCTTCCAAGGCCGGCAGGAGAAAGGTTAAATTGTTCCTTTAATTGATCAGCTCCAATTCCGAGACTGGTAAAGTCGTAGGCATCGACAAAAATGCCCCCTAAAGCTACTAAAATGATTTTCCAGCTTTTAGAGGTAACTGGATTTGAATTAACAAAGTTGATAATGTCTTGACGGGATTGAATTACGTGTGGTTGAGCACTTGCCATACTTGACCTCCTTATCGTATTAAAACCCTTAACCAAAGAAACAAAAAAGACTCTCATCTATTAAAAAGAATGAGAGCCTCCAGTTGTCTGGTCGGTTTTTAAATCCTATATGTTTAGTGAGATTAATTTACCAAAAAATTCATAGAGTTGTCAATACGAGATACGAACGATTCAAATAAATTCTAAGAATAACATAATCATTGACAATCGTAGCATAAACTTTTAATATATAATTAAACAAAGTGAATTACTTGGTATTGATGATACTGTACGAAAAAGCGCCTACTAGGCAACTGGAGGCCAGACCATTGTGGTGAAACAAATGGACTGGTCTCCTTTTTATATTGAATGGGTGTTATGGAAGAGTTGGATTCTGGAACGGAATAGTTGGTATAGATTTAGCGATGAGCAAAATAGTCGAGTGGATAATAAGCAAGGTTTTTCTTAATAAGGTTTTTGAGAGCGCAAACATTTTAAGAGGGGGATCCGTATATGACTGCCGACTTTCATTTTCATACAGATGTATTAATTATTGGAGGAGGCCCTGCCGGTGCATGGGCAGCTCTGCAAGCAGTTAAAGAAGGTGCAAAAGCTGTACTTGTTGATAAAGGATATTGCGGAACGAGCGGAGCAACTGCGCCTTCGGGTACAGGAGTTTGGTATGTGAAACCTACTTCTGATGAACAGCTGGAAGCAATGAAAAGCAGAGAAGAGCTGGGGGGATATTTAGCTGAAAGAAGCTGGATGAAACGAGTGCTTGATTGTACGTTTGAACAAGTAAATGAATTAGCTCATTTTGGCTATCCGTTTCCTGTAGATGAAAAAGGAATTTCTCAGCGAACGACACTTCAAGGGCCTGAATATATGAGGCTAATGCGGCGTCAGCTTCAAAAAGCAGGCGTACAGATTTTAGATCATAGCCCGGCACTGGAGCTTCTTGCAGATGAACACGGTGTGGCAGGTGCTTGCGGAATTAATAATCAAACGAAAGAAACATGGAGAGTGGAGGCTGCTGCAGTTGTGATTGCAACGGGAGGCTGTGCATTTCTGAGCGGAGCACTCGGTACAAATGTTTTAACAGGAGACGGTTACTTATTAGCTACAGAAGCAGGTGCGTCGCTTTCCGGCATGGAGTTTTCAAATGCTTATTCGATTTCACCAGCTTTTTCTCCAATCACAAAATCAGCATTTTATAAATGGGCTACATTTTATTATGAAGACGGTACAGTGATTGAAGGAGCCGGTTCTCATAAAGGACGCTCCATCATAGCCAGAACGTTAATGACCCAGCCTGTTTATGCAAGGCTGGATAAAGCGGATGGACGTATTCAAAAAGCAATGCGCTTATCACAGCCAAATTTCTTTTTATCGTTTGATCGTCTTCATATGAATCCCTTTACTCAAATGTTTCCAATCACCCTGCGTTTTGAAGGAACCGTTAGAGGAACAGGCGGTATTCACATTATAGACGAAACGTGTAGAACCGACATTCCAGGGTTATATGCAGCCGGAGATGCGGCAACACGCGAATTAATCTGCGGAGGATTTACCGGAGGAGGCAGCCATAATGCAGCATGGGCTATCTCTTCAGGCTGCTGGTCAGGAAAAGCAGCGGCAGCATTCGCTGTTAAGCAAGGGCGAAATACTGCAAGTCGGCATGCCAAAGGCTTATCAGAAGCGTCAGGAATCACAAAGTCAGTAGCTTCTTCTGATTCAGCTGATACGAAAGAAATGATAGCATCGGTTCAGCGCGAAGTCTTTCCATATGACCGGAACTGGTTTCGTGAAGCAAGATTGCAAGATTCTCTGACGAGGTTAAATGCGGTGTGGAATGAGTTGAAGAACGGAGTGTATGATAAAGAAAGAAACATCGTGAGAAGTCGAGAGCTTGCGTCCATGACTGCCACCGCGCGATGGATGTATACAAGTGCATTAGAAAGAAAAGAAACGAGAGGAATGCACCGGCGTGACGATTTTCCGTTTATGGATTCCAAGCAGCACTACCGGATTCTGAGCGGAGGCGTGCAGGAAGTTTGGGCGAGACCCTTAGGTACAAAGTCTTCTAATCACGTAAAGGGGGTTATATAATGATCGAGATCCTTAGTGAAGACCGGTGTATTAACTGCAATCTTTGTGTATCCGTTTGTCCAACAAATGTCTTTGACCGCTCTCGCATGGGAGGCGCTCCTTCCATAGCTCGTCAATCCGATTGTCAAACTTGCTTTATGTGTGAACTGTATTGTCCGGTAGATGCTTTGTACGTGACGCCTTTAGCTGAACAAACTGCAGAAGTAGATGAACAGCACCTAATTAATCATCACCTGCTCGGAAGTTACCGAGAAGCTGTAGGCTGGGGAAAAGGAAGAAAATCCACCGCTTCTTCTGATCAGTCGCATATCATCTTAAATAGAAAATAGACAAAAAAGAGCGGACAAAGCCGCTCTTTTTTCTTTACTTTTGCGTTTCACGAACCCATTTCACAATATCATCAATGACATAAGAAGGAATGTTGGCTGAAACAGCATATTCATCGGGCTTACTTTTTTCACCGGACCCTTCTGTGAAAAAGTGGTTGAGCTTTGGATAAAGCTTAAAGGAAGTGTCGGAACGCTGAGATAAACTTTGCTTCCAACCTTCAAAATCTTCGGTCGTTACTTGATAATCACGCGCTCCTTGTAAAAGAAGCAGCGGCGTGTTCTGAGATTTTGCAACTTCTGCAGGGTGCCAGTGAGCTAAGTCATACCAAAAATAAGGCGTGCCAAGCAAAAATTCTTTTGGCGGCTGAGCTGGCGAAAAATTTGGGTCTTGTAAAATGGCAAACTGCTGCTGGAAAAAAGAAAGCTGCTCTTTCGGAAGCTGATTCAGCGATACAAGATAGGCAAATTGTTCAAGCATTAACTCTGGAAGTGTGCGGCTCGGTGCAGCAAGTAAAACAGAGCCCCGCACGCTTTTATCAGGCGTTTGATTTAAAATTCTGGGCATCATCATGCCGCCTTGACTGTGTCCTAGTATAAAAATGTTACGGCTGTCGATGCCTTTTTGTTTCGCCATTGCTTTGACTGCGAGTACGGCATCATCAGTTGTTTCATCGTCAACGCTTATTTTACTTTCACCGGACATTTTAGCTGTATGTTCGTATGTACGCTTGTTGTAGCGTAAAACGGCAATTCCTTGAGAAGCCAGTCCTGAAGCCAGATCTCGAAACGGCTTTAAGCTCATAAAGGTTTCATCTTGATCAGAAGGACCTGATCCGTGAACTAAAATGACAACGGGGACATTTTGATGCTTTGAACGTGTTGGAAGAGTGAGCGTTGCTGGAAGTTCGTAAGGTGCTTTGCCGATTGAAAGCTGTGTTTCTCTGTAATTCTTAGGGGTGTCATAAGGCGGTGTGGAAAATGAAAACTGGCGCTCGTCCGGCACAATTCGCCAGTCATCGATTTGACGATTTTGACTAAAACGAACGGTTAAAGTAGCTGATGCATGTTCAAATTTAATGGGAATGTCTATATTCCGATGAACGGTATTGACTTCGCCTTGTACAGCTGTATCAATCTTTTTTACAGCACCAAGCTGAGCGGTTAAAGATGACCACCACGTTTTTAGGTTATCTTCACTCATTTTTGCCTGCAGGCTGCGGGAAAAGTAGCGCGTAGCTTCTTTTGTTTTTCCGTTCGATAGATTGGTTAGAAATGAATTAGCTCGTTTGTATTCAACTTTTGCTGAGTGATGAGCAGCATTCGCCGCTGCTTCAGCTTGAATGGTTGAAGTGGACATAGGAAGTACTTGAAGGCCGAGAGCTAAAGAAACAGCGAGTGGAAGGGCAGCTTTTACTTTTTTCATACATCATCCTCCTTGGGGATTCTTTTACTCTACCAGTATACCAATTTTAGGTAAATGAAGTCATGTCATTCTGAGATAAAAAGAAAGGCGCTGGGCTATAAATATGGTAAAATAAAGAAGTTAAATTATTTAGAAAATTAAAATAAATTAAGAAGTGTAAAAGAGGAGGAGCTTTTATGAACTATGATCCGCATTATCATCCATATCCATCTTACCAAGTGCCCGTTTATGCAAAGAAAGGAATGATATCCACATCTCAGCCGCTTGCAGCGCAGGCAGGTCTTGATATCTTAAAAAAAGGAGGTAATGCTATTGATGCAGCGATCGCGACAGCGGCAAGTCTTACCGTATTAGAGCCGGCTTCTAATGGGATCGGAGGAGACGCGTTTGCGCTTGTTTGGACGAATAATCAGCTGTATGGACTAAACGCGAGCGGACCTTCTCCGCAGTCTATTTCCATTGATGCGCTGAAGGAAATAGGATACAAAGAAATTCCTAAGTACGGAATGATTCCCGTTACGGTTCCCGGTGCTCCGGCTGGTTGGGCTGCTTTATCAAAGCGATTTGGTAAACTGCCTCTTTCTCAAGTGCTGGAGCCTGCTATTCAATATGCTAAAGAAGGATTTCCGTTAGCTCCTACACTCGCTAAACAATGGAAACAAGCGTACGATACGTTTAAACGAGTACATACAAGCGAAGAATTTGAATCGTGGTTTCAAACGTTTGCGCCGAATGGACGAGCACCAAAAGCAGGAGAGATGTGGTCATCTACTGATCATGCTCATACGCTTCAGCTCATTGGTGAGACAAATGCAGAAGCCTTTTATAAAGGTGAGCTTGCAGAACGTATGGATGCATTCTGCAAAAAATATGGCGGCTTTTTATCAAAAGAAGATTTGGCAGCTTACGAACCGGAGTGGGTAAATCCTATTTCCGCTCACTACCGTGGATATGATGTTTGGGAAATTCCTCCGAACGGACAAGGGCTTATTGCGTTACTGGCATTAAATATCGTAAAAGGCTTTGAGCTTCAAGAAAAAGACGCCGTCGATACGTATCATAAACAAATCGAAGCGATAAAGCTTGCGTTTGCGGACGGAGCAAAATACATTACCGAAGAAGCGAAAATGAACGTACCTGTCAGGGAACTGCTGTCTGATACATATGCAAGCTATCGCCGCAGCCTTATAGAAGAACATGCTCTGCAGCCTGAAGCAGGAGAACCTGTCGGAAGCGGAACAGTGTATTTAGCAACGGCTGATGAAGAAGGAAACATGGTTTCATTCATTCAAAGTAATTATATGGGCTTTGGTTCTGGAATTGTTGTGCCAGAAACGGGAATTGCTCTGCAAAACCGCGGTCACAATTTTTCAATGGACCCTAATCACGATAACTGTCTTGCTCCTAATAAAAAAACGTTTCATACCATTATTCCAGGCTTTCTCACTAAAAATAATGCGCCCGTAGGACCTTTTGGCGTGATGGGCGGGTTTATGCAACCGCAGGGACATATGCAAGTTGTCATGAATACGATTGACTTTCACCTTCATCCTCAAGCCGCTTTAGATGCGCCAAGATGGCAGTGGAAAAAAGATAAAACGGTGCTTGTTGAGCCGACTTTTCCTTCACACGTAGCACAAGCGCTTGAACGAAAAGGACATAAAATTGAAGTAGCCGTGGATTCGATGGCATTTGGGCGCGGACAGATTATTTGGAGAGACCCTGAAAGCGGCGTGCTATGCGGAGGAAGTGAATCACGAACGGATGGTTGTGTAGCTGGATGGTAAGAACAAAATAGATCAAGAAAGAAGCCCGTACTGATTAGAGTCGGGCTTTTTTCATGTCTCAACCTTATGTATAAATCTCTTCAAAGAACTGAAAACTAAAACAAACATGTACGTACGTAAAGAGAACGGGATTAGAACAACCGTCTTAAGCTGCCAATCGACACGAAGGTATACTAACAACACTTGGTGAAAGGAGCGAAAAGGTTATGAGAAATAAAAAATTTGAAGTGAATTTTTTACGTACAATGCTGATTATAGGGCTGGGAATGCTCCCTTTTCTATTTAGAAAACCACCGATCAAAGACTGGCTGCTGGCTTATGCATTTAATGCCTTAACAAATGGTATTATTGATAAATTTATTGTCTCTCACGGCCTTCTTCGATATCCAACTCGCTTACTGAAAAAACAGTTTAGAATTAATGTGTTGTTCGACTTTTTACTGTATCCTAGCATATCCGTTATGATTAATCAGGCTACGTATCACGATAAAGGGTTAAAGATTTTATATAAAATTGTACTTTTTACGATTCCCATGTTTTTTATTGAATTATGGGCTGAAAAACGAACGAAGCTCATCGAATGGAAAACAGGCTGGATGTGGTACCACACCTTTATTAGCGTAACGTTAAAATCCTACCTTAACCGGATGCTGATTGGATGGATTCGGAAAATTGAAAAGAAGCAGGACGAAATGAAAATAAAATAAAATAACATTGGTTCTAAAAACGACGTTAGAGAGGTGAACAAAGGTGCATATTTCTGTCCTTCTATGGCTGATTTTTCAAAATATCCAGAAGAAAACGTGGAAAAAAATTCACGAGCTATATGCTGGGGTTTTATACGTGAGCTTTTTTAATATTCTTTATTACTTTTTATGTAACGATAAGTTGCTTTGGGATTTTAAATCTTCTCATCTTTCATTAAAAGTACTGCGTATTTTACACCTTATGTTTATTACACCTCTCATGATTTTGTCGTTCTTAGCTACTTATCCGTCTACACTTCTTAAACAGGTAAAATATATCGTAAAATGGGTATGTACAGCTTCATTTGTAGAATGGCTTGGTCTGAGGTGTAAGGGGATTACATTTAGACACGGCTGGCATTTGGGGTGGTCAGCACTTATTTATGTAATGATGCTTATCTTTTCGAGATGGTTTCAAAAAAAGCCTTTTGCGGTCTTGCTGCTATCGGTTTTTGCAACAGTCGTTCTCAGCATCATTTTTAAAGTTCCCATTAGCAAACGAATGCTAAAACATCCGCTGAAACGAATATTGACTCGGCCTTTAAAAGATCATGTGACTCAAGCTGTTGCGAATAAAGTAAGGCGAAAATGCCTGCTTCTCAAGCTGTTCTCGTAAGTGCCTGCTCTCTGTGAAGAGCAGGTTTTTTAGCTTACTGGAGGAATAACGTCCGTCAGCAACAGAATGAAAAAAATCAGGCCGACTCCCGTAAAGCTTAAAGAAGCAAGAAAATAAGCCGTCCAGCGCAAACGAAACGGATTATGTTCGACATTGGCTCCGGACATTAACCTCATGGAGTGAGTGTTATAGTGAGAATGAGCGCTGTTGCTTCCGCTGCTTGAAAACCAAAAAGTTAAAACTGAAAACAAAAGTCCGCTAAAAAACATAAGCTCAATAAAGCGGATAGACAAAAATGATGAGCACGCATAGGTTAATCCCCCTTCAATAAGCAGGGTAATAACAAACACAAGCTGAGTTCTCTTCAAACAATCCTCCCCTTTTTTCTCTGTGTCTACTTTTTATTATACAATAATTTACATGTATAAAAAGTCTCAAAAATGCTTTTATTATGATATAATGGTAATAAATGTATTGTTAAAAAGTGCTCGAAATCCGCATGCATCACGATTATAAGGTTTTTTGTAATGATGAGATTTACTATATACGCAGCGTTTAGTTTCAAGCGCGTAGAATGAAAGTGAGGAATAGCTATGGACCTAGGAGAGACTGTGATTGCCATACTAGCAGCGGGAGCACTGCTGGTATACGGTACGTTAGAGCTTTGGTTTGCACCTCATAATTCTTCTTTTTTTAAAGGGTGGAAGCAAAAACTAGCCGTCATTTTGCCGTTATACGCAGTTACATTCGGCATATGGTTCGCGTTTTGTTCGTAACAAAAAAGTCTTACAAAAAGGAGGAATGAAAAATGGAAATCAATTCATACCTCATTCGGTTTTCATGTATGCTGATGCTCATGTTTGGAGGATTATTTATTATACGGTATGTAAAGACAGGTGACCTTTATTTAGATCAGCTTCTTGTCTTTGGAGCGGGTTTTGTTCTGTTTATCGGCTCACTTATTTGGAAAAGAAAACATCAGCATAGAGAAAATAGAAAAGCTTGTTAAACGTATAAAAATGTGACAGTATAAAACAGATAAAAAACGTAATCTCGTGATCGTACCATTGGTTACGGGCTGCTGCTGGAGGAAAAGAAAATGAATGTACCTAATTGCCCAAGCTGTCAATCACAGTATACATATGAAGATGGAAACCTGTTCATCTGCCCGGAGTGTGCGCATGAATGGGGTCAAGATGAAAAAGCAGAAAGCACGGAAGAACAGCTTACTGTAAAAGATGCAAACGGTAATGCTTTAAAAGACGGAGATTCAGTTACTGTCATCAAAGACTTAAAAGTAAAAGGAAGCTCATCGGTTGTAAAAATCGGAACGAAAGTAAAAAGCATTCGTTTAGTAGAAGGCGATCATAACATTGACTGCAAGATTGATGGATTTGGAGCGATGAGCTTAAAATCTCAGTTTGTGAAAAAAGCATAACGATAAAAAAGTCAGGATGAAGAAGACTTTCATCCTGGCTTTTTTCTATGTATCTTAACGGACAAAGTGAAATATATAGACCGTTTTGTCTATTTTAGAAGGAATTTAACTAAATGTCCCGAATTTACTTAAAGTGTCTGAGAACTTGGATATTAATGGAACTGATGTCCGTTTCATGAAGACAAAGGGGAGGGAGAAATGTGAAAAAATTTTTAGCGTTTCAAATTTTAATTGCATTAGTAATTGGAGCTGTTATCGGGCACTTTTTTCCGGACTTCGGGATGGCTTTAAGACCGGTAGGAGACGGGTTTATCCGGCTCATTAAAATGATTGTAGTGCCGATTGTCTTTTCAACCATCGTCATAGGTGCTGCGGGAAGCGGCAGTATGAAACAAATGGGAAGTCTAGGGTTAAAGACGATTATTTGGTTTGAAATTATTACTACCATCGTATTAGGGATTGGTCTGCTGTTAGTGAATTTGCTAAAGCCCGGAGTAGGCCTCGATCTTTCTCATCTTGTTAAAAAAGATATCGGTGAATTGTCTCAGTATACCGACAAGGTCGTGGACTTTAAACAAATGATTTTAAACATCATTCCAACGAATATCGTAGATGTGATGGCAAAAAATGATTTGCTGGCCGTGATTTTCTTTGCTATTTTATTCGGTGTTGCCGCCTCAGGAGTTGGGAAAGCATCCGAACCTGCAATGAAATTTTTTGAATCAACCGCTAAAATTATGTTTAAATTAACGCAAATTGTGATGGTCACAGCGCCTCTTGGTGTACTAGCGCTAATGGCTGCATCTGTGGGGCAATACGGCATTGTCCTTCTGCTTCCGATGCTGAAGCTAATTGGAACCGTCTTTTTAGGCCTTTTTATTATTTTATTTGTTTTATTTCCGCTTGTTGGTTTTTTGTTCAAATTCAACTATTTTGAAGTCTTCAAAATGATTTGGGACTTGTTTCTTATTGCGTTTTCAACAACAAGTACAGAAACGGTGCTGCCACAGCTGATGGAGCGTATGGAAAAGTACGGATGTCCTAAACGAGTGGTGTCGTTCGTTATTCCGTCCGGCCTGTCGTTAAACTGTGATGGATCTACTTTGTATTTATCCGTTTCATGCGTCTTTTTAGCACAGGCTTTTAATATTGACATGCCCTTAACTCAGCAATTATTTATGATGCTTATACTCGTTATGACAAGTAAAGGAATTGCGGCTGTCCCGTCAGGTTCACTTGTTGTGCTTTTAGCAACAGCTAATGCAGTAGGTCTGCCGGCTGAAGGAGTCGCAATCATTGCAGGAGTAGACCGCATCATGGATATGGCAAGAACAGGAGTTAACGTTCCAGGCCACGCCATTGCCTGTATCGTCGTCTCGAAATGGGAAAAAGTATTTCGAACCCAAACGCCAATTCCGCCTGCATCTCACACGGAATCTCTATAAAACCAACCCCCGCTTTAGTCTATAGAGCGGGGGTTTTTTGTTAAGTCTCCAAACATTTATTAACGATGTAGACTAGAGTAATTTGCCATACTCAGCCCTCCTTAAAAAAAGCACCAGCCGCTTAAGTCTAAAAAAATGCCCTGTGACTGTTTTACGGTCACAGGGCATTTTTTTAGATGAATGTTCACAAAATGTTCACTTACGAAGAAGGAAGATAAAAAGCTATACTAAGCCAAGTAAAAAACATGAAAAGGATGAGGAATATGCCCACAACTAAAAAAGAAAGTATGTATTTTGGAATGATGATGTGCGGAGGGATGGTGCTTGTGATGACGATGTATAACATGTTCATAAATGATGTCATCGGGCATATCACACTTGCAGAAGGTATTTTAAACTTGGTTATCACATTTGTAGTTGCCATGGCTGTCGAAACTTTCTTAGTAGGTCCCGTAGCAAAAAAAGTAGCATTTTCACTGCCGTTTGATAAGTCTAAACAGTTAAAAGTCGTGTTGATTTTATCATCATGCATGGTTATTGGAATGGTGCTTTCCATGTCTGTATATGGATTAATTACGATGTCACTTACGAAAGGTTTAGACGGAGAGCCGCTTCTTTCAAGCTATGCATTTATCGTTATGAAAAACTTTATCGTAGCCTATCCGCTTCAGCTTCTCATTATGGGACCTTTAGTTCGCGGATTGTTTATGAAATTTGTGAAAAAGAATCCGGCAACGGCTTAAGTCAAAACCCTAAGAACGCCTATTTTCTTAGGGTTTTGTTGTGCAAAGCTGGTCAGTCAGAAGAGAAGAAAATTCACGTAAAGCCGCCGATACAAAGGCATCTTTTCGCGTAATAAAAAAAGTAGGAACCTTTCTATATGGCTGCGGCAGCGGAGTTAACGTTAATGAATTGTAGTTAGATACAATGGATTTCATCATTACAGCTACGCCCATACCTGCTTTTACACACCCAATAATGGCTTCAATCGTACCAAATTCTAATATGCGTTTTGGAAACACGCCTTCTTTTGTCATGAGCATTTCTAACGTATGTCGATATGCGCATCCGCTGCTGAATGCTAATAAATTCATATCGTTTAGGCTGTAAAGAGAAGGAAGAGGGTGGCGGCTCACAAGTACAAGCTCTTCATCTTGAACAAATAAAGAGTTTAGATCAGGATGTTCACAGCTGCCTGCAACAAATGCGCCTTCAAGTTTTCGTTCTAAAACCAGTTGAATAAGAACATCGGTTGTATGTGTGTCTAAGATGAAGTCTACATTAGGATAGGCAGTGCAATAAGTAGAAAGCAAAGGCGGCAGCCGAAGAGCCGCGGTGGATTCAGTTGCACCTATTTTTAAAGGTCCTATCGGCGTTTGCGAGCTGCTTTGCACAGCTGCCGTGGCTTCATTGGTTAAACGAAGAATTTGTTCAGCATAACGATGCAACAGCTCTCCGCTGGAAGTTAACGTTACCCCTTTACCGCTTCGTTGGAAGAGCTTTGTGCCCAGCTCCGCTTCTAATTGCTGAATTCGCATCGTCACATTCGACTGCACGTAGCTTAAGCTTTTGGCAGCTTTTGAAATGTTTTTTTCTTCTGCTACCGTTGTAAAAACAAGCAAATCTTTTATATCCATCAAATCTCCTCCTTCAGCTATCATTTTTATTGATGACTTTTATCTTTATTGCTTATTTTACATGATATCACCGCTACTCTACACTGAAAGTAAAGGTGGAGGAGAGAAAATGAGCAGACAAAAAGCTTCTTATAAGTGGATGATTTTATTTATTGCCACCCTTTCTCAGACGTGTGCAACGTTTGTCACGTACGGCGCGGGACCATTGGCAGCGCTTTGGCAAAGACTATATGATTTATCGCAGTTTCAAACAGGACTGCTCGTATCAGCTGTTCAAATTGGTCCGATTTTTTCCATGCTGTTCTTTGGAAACTGGATGGATCGATATGGAGAAAGGTGGCTTGTAGGAGGAGGATCTATTTTGCTGGGGATAAGCATGCTTTTTGCCTATAGCGTTGATCATTATTTGTATCTAACAGGCGTACTTCTCGCAGCAGGAGTGTGGTATGGAACAGCACAGCCAGGAGGAAGCAAAGCCGTGGTGAAGTGGTTTCCATCTCGTCATAGAGGGCTTGCCATGGGAATTCGGCAAACGGGAATTCCGATTGGAGGCGCTATTGCTTCCGCGGCATTACCGCTAGTGTTTTATCAATACGGGTGGCATGGGGCTGTTCTCATACAGGCTGCGGCAGCTATCGGGGGAGGTCTTCTTTTTTTAGTATTCTATCGAGAATACCCATCATCGCCAGAAAAAAAAGAAACATTTACGCTTCGTCAAAAAATCATGCGTATTTCTCAAGATAAAACGCTCTATCCCTTATTCTTTGTAGGTGTTTCAATGATTTCTCTTCAAATGATCATTGTGGCGCACTTTATAAGCTATTTAACGAAAGCCATAAAGATGGATTTTGCTTCAGCGGGCATGTTGCTGAGCGTCACACTGTTAGGGGGAATAATTGGGAGAATTGCTTTAGCCTGGCTAAGCGATCATGTGTATAACGGAAATCGAAGAACACCTTTGCAAGCGACGGTTTGGGTGACTGTAGGACTAATCATAGCTATTTCTTATATTGGATTTACTTTGCCTTTTTGGCTACTAACTATTTTTTGTTTTAGCCTCGGCTTTTTTGCAATTGGCTGGTTTAGTTTGTTTATCGTGTTAATAGCAGAAAAAGCCGATGATCGTTTTATTGGTTTAACGGTAAGCATTGCGTTAACGCTCAATCAATTTGCCATTGTGCTTGCACCGATTTGGTTTGGGCTCCTTGTGGATTGGCTCCGGAGCTACGCGTTGGCTTTTAGTACGGCTGCATGCATCATTGCTTGTGGAGGAATATGGTTAAAAAAAGAGCGAGTTCATTCATTTTTAAATAAAAACGTCACTAAATGAAAAGTGATGTAGGGCCATTTATTTAAGAATAGAGAAGACCTCTTACTCTCTAAAACGTTTCAAAGTCATGCTCCCGGGTACACACAACATTAATGAGGAGGAGATAGTATGGAAGCAAAAGCAAAGAATGTTGTGGGGGTATATGAAACGGAACAAGAAGCAATTCATGCTGTAGAGAATTTAAAAAAAGAAGGATACGCATCAGAAGAAATATCTATTATCGGTAAACATAAAAAGACCAAAAAAGTTCAGAAAGAAACGAATACAAAAGCAGAAGGGGCAGCAACTGGAGCGCTTACCGGAGGTACGTTAGGGAGCTTGACCGGAATATTAGCAGGTGCCGGAGCTCTTGCAATCCCGGGAATAGGCCCAATTGTAGCGGCTGGTCCGATTGTAGCTACATTAACAGGTGCAGCAGCTGGTGCGAGTGTAGGAGGTCTGTCTGGTATTTTAGTCGGTATGGGAATTCCAAAACAGCAGGCCGAACAATATAATGATTCAGTCAAAGAAGGAAGCTTGCTTGTTTTAGTAGACAAAGAAGACTGGGATCATGATGGAAACCCGAAAGCGCCTTTAACCGGAATGATTTTATAGAACTTATTATGTATAGGAGAAAGCTGTCGCAGTGCGGCAGCTTTTTTTATGCGCTGGTTTTATTTAAGAGAACTACATGCACAATAATATTCCATAATAGTTAAAAATATCAAAGTATTTGAGGGTAACCTGAAAGATAATATGCCTTAAATTATAATGTAATATTATTGTAACAATAATGTATTTATTGTTTTATTTTGGAATTTGAGTTTCGATAAAAGCTTTAACAACGGGATTTACGCGCAAAATACATCCATAAATTAACTGTAAACTATTATACGAAGTAGAATAATTTTCTAATTATTTTTCAAGAATTAATTTTTAGCAAATTCTTCATGTTTGAAAGAGGGCTAAAAAGTATATTTCAAAAGTATGTTTACTTAAAAAGTTAAGCAGGTTGATTAGTAGCATCATTCATTTAGCTAAATTTCAAAAGGAGCTGCTAAAAAATGAGTATTCAAAAAAGTACAGATAGTTCAAGTTTAGCAGAAGTGATTGATCGAATTCTAGACAAAGGAATTGTCATCGATGCTTTTGCTCGAGTATCACTCGTAGGAATTGAAATTTTAACGATTGAAGCACGAGTCGTTATTGCAAGTGTCGATACGTGGCTTCGCTACGCAGAAGCGGTCGGGTTATTAACCGACAAAGTAGAGGAAGAAGGGCTGCCTGGCCGAACAGAGGAGCGAGGAGCAGGGCTTAGTTTTTAAGTCTTTTAATCGTAAGAAAATTCATTAAATAAATAATAATAAGAGAAAAGAGGATGAAACATGTCAACAACTGATAAGAATGTACAAAGTGAAAAACAAGAAAATCAGCAGCAGGAAGAAAAAACGCAAAACTCTTTGAATCTTGCCATTTTAGGAGGCGTAGTAGGAGCGGGAATTGGACTTCTTTCAAGTCCGCAAACGAGTAAAAAAGTACTCAGTCGCTTAGGACAATCAGAAATTGTACGTGCGACAGGACAAGAGTTAAGAAGAAACGCACAGGATATTTTAACGCAGCAAGCGATGGGAGCGTTAAGACAGACGGCTACAGGCTATCTTGAAAAAGACAATTTAAGCAAGCTGCTGGCACCTAAAAAGAAAAAAGAAGAAATATCAAATGAACAGGGAAATGCGCAGGAAGAAGTCAGCGCAAGCGCAGAAATGGAAACGTCTCAGTACGAAGAGTTAAAAGAAGAAAATAAAAATATGAACGATCAGCTGCAGCGCATTGAAGAGATGCTAAACAAACTCATGGACGCGAAGAAGTAAGATATCCGTCCTGAAGGGGAATTTCATGGATAAAAAAGATGTGGAGAAAGCAGCCTTAAAAGCAGGGAAAAAAATAGTTGAGCACACGCCTGAACCTGTTAAGGAGAAAGTAGAAGAAAAGGTTAAAGAAAAAGCGAAAGAAAAATTTGTCGAAAAAACCGAAGGGAAACTGCAGGAAAAAGCGGATGAAGCGTCAGAAAAACTGCAGGAAACGAAAGAAAAAAATGCCCAAAAGGTACACGGCAAAGGAGAAGACGCAAAAGAAAAGCTTCAAGGCGTCTTATTATCAGTAAAAGATAAGCTTAGCGATGTAAAAGAAGCTGGAGAAGACTTTCAAGAAAAAGTTTCTTCTTCAGACGATAAAGATAAGTCAAAAAACAAGCGGAAAATAAAAGGCGTAAATCAGATTAAAAAAGCAACGGATATTAAAAGCTCTACTAAGATTAAAAGTTCCAATGATATTAAATCATCTACAGATTTAAAAACAATGGGATCATAAGCGAAAGGAGAAATGGGATATGTCTATTCAAAAAAGTACTAATAGTTCAAGTTTAGCAGAAGTCATTGACCGTATTTTAGATAAAGGAATTGTTATTGATGCGTTTGCAAGAGTGTCTGTTGTAGGAATTGAAATTTTAACAATTGAAGCACGAGTGGTTATTGCCAGTGTTGATACATGGTTACGCTATGCAGAAGCAGTGGGGCTTCTTCGTGACGACGTAGAAGAAAACGGCCTTCCTGAACGTTCAAATTCAAGTGAAGGGCAGCCGCGTTTTAGTATTTAATATGAAGTGGTATGGAACCTTCCTTTTTGAGGGTGGTTCCAGCTTTTAGATCTAACTATTGGAGGCTACTAAAGATGGAAATTAAAAAAATTATGCAAGCCGTGAACGACTTTTTTGCTGAAAACGTAGCTCCTCCTCATAAAATTACCTCGGTGGAAGTTACTGAAGATGAAGGCTGGAGAGTTATTGTTGAAGTCATTGAAGAACGAGAATATATGAAAAAATACGCCAAAGATGAAATGCTTGGAACATACGAGTGCTTTTTAAATAAAGAAAAAGAAGTCATTTCATTCAAACGACTCGACGTCAGATATAGAAGCGCCATTGGCATTGAAGCATAAACGATAAGATGGCAGGAGGAACGTAAAAATGACCGTCTTAACAGACAAAAGGAAAAAAGGCAGTGGAGCTTTTATACAAGATGACGAGACAAAAGAGGTTCTTTCAAGAGCGCTGAGCTATTTAAAATCCGGCTATTCCATTCATTTTACAGGTCCTGCCGGCGGAGGTAAAACCTCTTTAGCGCGAGCGCTTGCTAAAAAGAGAAAGCGTCCTGTGATGCTGATGCACGGGAATCACGAGCTCAACAACAAAGATTTAATTGGCGATTTTACGGGCTATACGAGCAAAAAAGTAATCGACCAGTATGTTCGTTCTGTTTATAAAAAAGATGAACAAGTAAGTGAAAACTGGCAGGATGGACGGTTGCTTGAAGCCGTAAAAAACGGCTATACGCTGATTTACGACGAATTTACTCGGTCTAAGCCTGCGACGAATAATATCTTTCTATCGATATTAGAAGAAGGCGTGCTGCCGCTGTATGGAGTGAAAATGACCGATCCTTTTGTACGCGTGCATCCCGATTTCCGCGTCATCTTCACGAGCAACCCAGCTGAGTATGCTGGCGTATATGATACGCAAGATGCGCTTCTTGACAGGTTAATTACTATGTTTATTGATTATAAAGACATCGACAGAGAGACAGCGATTTTAACGGAGAAAACGGATGTAGAAGAAGACGAAGCGCGCACAATTGTAACGCTCGTAGCAAACGTGCGAAACCGCTCTGGAGACGAAAACAGTAGCGGGCTTAGCCTGCGGGCTTCGCTTATGATCGCTACCCTTGCTACGCAGCAAGACATTGCTATCGATGGAGATGATGAAGATTTTCAAACGTTATGTATGGATATTCTGCATCATCCGCTTACCAAATGTTTAGACGAGAAAAATGCAAAAAGCAAAGCCGAAAAAATCATTTTAGAAGAGTGTAAGAATATAGACACTGAAGAAAAGTAAAGGAGCTTGAAAACATGAGTGAAACAAACGAAACGGGCATTTATATTTTTAGCGCCATTCAAACGGATAAAGACGAAGATTTTGGATCGGTAGAAGTAGAAGGAACAAAAGCTGAAACGTTTTTGATTCGCTACAAAGACGCGGCGATGGTAGCAGCTGAAGTGCCGATGAAAATTTATCATCCTAATCGCCAAAATCTATTAATGCATCAACACGCAGTAGCAGCGATTATGGACAAAAATGATACGGTTATTCCAATCAGCTTTGGGAATGTATTCAAATCAAAAGAAGACGTAAAAGTTCTTTTAGAAAACCTTTATCCGCAGTTTGAAAAGCTGTTTCCAGCCATCAAAGGAAAAATTGAAGTTGGTTTAAAAGTAATTGGAAAAAAAGAATGGCTCGAGAAAAAAGTAAACGAAAATCCTGAACTTGAAAAAGTATCAGCCTCCGTAAAAGGAAAATCAGAAGCAGCCGGTTATTATGAGCGTATTCAGCTTGGAGGAATGGCTCAAAAGATGTTTACTTCCCTGCAAAAAGAAGTCAAGACAGATGTGTTTTCTCCGCTTGAAGAGGAAGCGGAAGCAGCAAAAGCAAATGAGCCAACAGGCGAAACAATGCTTTTAAACGCTTCTTTCTTAATTAACCGAGAAGATGAAGCGAAGTTTGATGAAAAAGTGAATGAAGCGCATGAAAACTGGAAAGACAAAGCCGATTTTCATTACAGCGGTCCTTGGCCTGCTTATAATTTTGTGAACATTCGCCTAAAAGTAGAAGAGAAATAACGTGCTTCACAAATTAGTAACCGCACCTATTAACCTTGTAGTAAAAATCGGCGAAAAAGTACAGGAAGAAGCTGATAAACAGCTATATGACCTTCCGACGATTCAGCAAAAACTCATTCAGCTTCAAATGATGTTTGAGCTTGGTGAAATTCCGGAAGAAGCGTTTCAAGAAAAAGAAGATGAATTGTTAATGAGGTACGAAATCGCGAAACGCAGAGAAATTGAACAATGGGAAGAGCTGACAAAAAAAAGAAATGAGGAATCCTAGATGGGAGAATTACTGTATTTATACGGTTTAATTCCAACAAAAGAAGCAGCAGCCAGAGAGCCGTTTCCATCTTATAAAGGGTTTGACGGAGAACATTCACTGTACCCAATAACGATTGATCAGGTGACGGCTGTCGTTTCTAAGCTGGATGCTGACGCCTATTCAGAAGAAGTGATTAAAGAAAAAATGGAGCAGGATATGAGCTGGCTGCAGGAAAAAGCATTTCATCATCACGAAACGGTAGCCGCTTTGTACGAAGAATTTACGATCATTCCATTAAAATTTTGCACCATTTATAAAAGTAAAGAAAGTCTGCAAGCAGCTATTGAGCTTAACAAAGAAAAGCTAGAGAATTCACTGACGCTGCTTCAAGGAAATGAAGAGTGGAACGTGAAGATTTACTGTGATGATAAAGAGCTTAAAAAAGGAATCAGCGAGACGAATGAAAGCGTAAAAGCGAAAAAAGAAGAAATTAGTCACTTATCACCAGGAAGACAGTTTTTTGAAAAGAAAAAAATAGATCAGCTGATTGAAAGAGAATTAGAGCTTCACAAAAACAAAGTGTGTGAAGAGATACATGACAAGCTCAAAGAACTGTCGCTTTATGACTCTGTTAAAAAGAATTGGAGCAAGGACGTAACGGGCGCAGCTGAACAAATGGCGTGGAACAGCGTGTTTCTTCTCCCGTCTCTGCAGATCACTAAGTTTGTAAACGAAATAGAAGAGCTTCAGCAAAAGCTTGAAAATAAAGGCTGGAAATTTGAAGTGACGGGACCATGGCCGCCCTATCATTTCTCGAGCTTTGCGTAAAGTGAGGAATTAACATTATGTCTCTTAAACAATCCATGGAGAATAAAGATATTGCTCTTATTGATATTTTAGATGTCATTTTAGATAAAGGAGTCGCCATTAAAGGAGACTTAATCATTTCCATAGCCGGCGTCGATTTAGTGTATTTGGATTTGCGGGTGCTAATTTCTTCGGTTGAAACGCTTGTGCAAGCAAAAGAAGGAAATCGCAAACCCATCACTTCTGAACAATTTGATAAACAAAAGGAGGAATTACTGGATGCAACCGGTCAGCCAAGCAAATGGACGAATCCACTTGGATCCTGATAAAGCTGAACAAGGCTTAGCGCAGCTTGTGATGACAGTTATTGAACTATTGAGGCAAATCGTTGAACGTCATGCCATGAGGCGGGTGGAGGGTGGAACGTTGACGGACGAACAAATTGAAAACTTAGGAATTGCACTAATGAACTTAGAAGAAAAAATGGACGAGTTGAAAGAGGTGTTCGGTCTGGACGCAGAAGATTTAAATATTGATCTTGGACCGCTAGGCAGCCTGCTTTAAGCGGTCAGTGGGAGGAACAGTATGGCAGTCGAACATAATATGCAGTCAAGTACGATTGTAGATGTGCTCGAAAAGATTTTGGATAAAGGAGTCGTCATAGCGGGGGACATCACCGTAGGAATTGCAGATGTCGAGCTATTAACGATAAAGATCCGCTTGATTGTGGCTTCGGTTGATAAAGCAAAAGAAATCGGCATGGACTGGTGGGAAAATGATCCCTATCTCAGTTCAAAAGGAGCCAATAGTAAAGCGCTCGAAGAAGAAAATAAAATGCTGCATGAGCGGTTAAAAACGCTTGAAGAAAAAATAGAAACAGAACGTTAAAAACTGTACGCTACTTAAAAAATGGAGGGATTTACAATGGCAACTGAAACAAAATTAGATAACACACAGGCAGAAAACAAGGAAAACAAAAATACGGAAAACGGTTCAAAAGCAAGCAAAACAACAAGCAGCGGGCCAATCAAACGAGCGGTAGCAGGAGGTATCATCGGTGCAACGATTGGATATGTATCGACTCCTGAAAATCGAAAAAGTCTCCTTGACCGCATTGATACAGACGAATTAAAAAGCAAAGCATCTGATTTAGGAACAAAGGTAAAAGAAAAATCAAAAAGCAGCGTGGCCAGCCTGAAAACATCTGCGGGAAGCTTGTTTAAAAAAGATAAATCAAAAGATGATGAAGAAAACGTAAATTCTTCTAGTAGCGAAACAGAAGACGATAACGTTCAAGAGTACGATGAGTTAAAAGAAGAAAATCAAACGCTTCAAGACCGTTTATCACAGCTTGAAGAAAAAATGAACATGCTTGTTGAGCTTAGCCTCAATAAAAATCAAAATGAAGAAACAGAAGATACAGATTCTGACGAAGAAGAGAACGATGAGAACGAAGAAAACGAGCAGGACGATGAAAACGAAGAAGAAACACCTAAGTCTCGTAAAAAGAACAAAAAAGAAGAGGAGCAAGAAGAGGAAGAAGAAAGTGAAAGTGACGAAGACAGCGAGGAAGAAGAGGAAGATTCTCGTTCAAACAAAAAAAATAAAAAAGTAAAAACAGAAGAAGAAGACGAAGATGAAAGCGAAGAAGAAAAAAAGGAAGCGAAACCAAAAAAGTCAACAGCTAAAAAATCAAAAAATACAAAAGCAAAGAAAAACACGGATGAAGAAGATGATGACGCAACATCTCTTTCTAGTGAAGACGATACAACAGCATAAGACGTAAAGGAGGAAAGAAAGACATGAGTACAGGCCCTTCTTTTTCAACTAAAGACAATACGCTTGAATACTTTGTGAAAGCTTCTAATAAACACGGCTTTTCACTTGATATTTCATTAAATGTAAACGGCGCTGTGATTTCCGGTACCATGATTTCAGCAAAAGAATACTTTGATTACTTAAGCGAAACGTTTGAAGAAGGCAGTGAAGTGGCTCAGGCGCTAAGCGAACAATTCTCTTTAGCAAGCGAAGCGAGCGAATCAAACGGAGAAGCAGAAGCCCATTTTATTCATTTGAAAAATACAAAGATCTACTG
Organism: Priestia sp. FSL R5-0597; assembly: GCF_038006305.1. Lineage (NCBI taxonomy): Bacteria > Bacillati > Bacillota > Bacilli > Caryophanales > Bacillaceae > Priestia > Priestia sp. FSL R5-0597. The sequence goes on along the minus strand of NZ_JBBOUZ010000001.1, from coordinate 3,208,938 downwards.
TGGAGACAGTAAGTCTACTCCTTCAAAAGGAAAGATCTTTTGGAGAGGAAAAATAGCAGAAGTAGACGGATTCTTCTTAGGGAAGATTTCTGATGCAAAATCAACGAGTAAAAAGAGTTCATAAAAAACGGCGGGGTGAGTGCCCCGCCGTTTTTTAGTGATGAGATGTGCAGCTTCTTTTTACTAACAAACGGCTCTGTTTCTTCACTGTCTGTTTCTGTATCTGCCGCTGTTTGAGGAGTGTTGTCAGGTGTAGAAGCATTTTATACGCTGTATGCCGTGCCGCTGATTAAAAAGTGCAGTTCGCTTGTTATCGTTGGCTGGGCAATGGTAATCGGGGGAAGCGTAATGAGCTTTATTCATCCGCCTTGGGAAGCGTCAAGCTTATCACCAATAACCTGGGGATATATTTTATTTGTTATTATTTTTGGCACGATGCTTGCTTTTTGGTTTTATGTAGAAAGCCTGCCAAGTCTTTTACCTAAAGAAACGAGTTTGCTTGGAAGTTTAGAACCTTTAGCCGCTGTTATCACAACCGTTGTTTGGTTGAGAGAGCCTTTTGGTTTTTATCAATGGATAGGCACAGCTTGTATTATTGGATTAGTTCTATTACTCACATGAACGAAACAAGCATCTTCTGAGACGACACTTTCAGCATAAATGGGGGCTTGCTAAAAGGAGAAGCAAACCACTGTCACTTTGCCGCCGAATCTGTAGAAACTCGTTTGACTTTTAAAATCTTTACATATTGAATAAACACTCTTTCTTTTGTAGAGACATTTAATTTAGCAAGTCTTGATGCGTCATCTCGGTTTTTAGCAGATTCTATCACAAAAGTTCCTTTGATTTTGGCTTCATCTTTTAGAACGGAATACTGTATTTCAAATCGTTTTGCTTTCGTTTTCTGCATAGTGATTGATAAGCTCCTTTGCCTGATAGATTAATGTGTTGGTATGAAATAAGCTTCGATAAAAAGGAAGAAAAGAACGTAACATATACTACTAAATGAAATGCAGAGCGGCAGTGATTTTTATCACACCACAACCTAGTATTTCATCTTTTTACCAAAAAAGATAGGGTGTTTTATCGTCGCTGCTTATAAAATCTTTTATTCTTTCTGCTTGACCTAGAGTTAACTCTATGGTTTATCTTGTAGTAGTATCATTTCAAGGAGGGGCTTTATATGAAGTATCATACAATTGCTAATACTGACTTACACGTATCAAATTTAATTATGGGAAATATGCGTTTAACAGAGCTTTCTTTACCGGAAGCAGAGAAGCTAATTCGCACAGCGATGGAAGAAGAAATTAACTTTTTTGATCATGCTGATATTTACGGTCCTGATTATGTAGGACAATGCGAAGAGTATTTTGCAAACGCTATACAAATGAATTCAAGTCTTCGTGAGAAAATGGTGATTCAAAGTAAATGCGGCATTAACGCAGCGAAAAATTACTATGACTTTTCAAAGAAGCATATCATAGACTCTGTTAACGGCAGCTTAGAGCGTTTAAAAACAGATTACTTAGATCTTTTATTACTTCATCGTCCAGATCCGCTAATGGACCCTGAAGAAGTAGCAGAAGCATTTAACGAACTGCAAAACAGCGGAAAGGTACGTCACTTTGGTGTATCGAATCACAACCCAGCGCAAATTCAGCTGCTTGAAAAATATATTAACCAAAAGCTTGTCGTAAACCAAGTGCAGTTCAGCATCGCACATACGCCAATCATTGACTCTGGTATTTCGTTAAACATGGGAATTGATCAAGCTGTTAACCGCGACAGCAGCGTGCTTGAATATTGCCGTTTGAACGATATCACGCTTCAAGCATGGTCGCCGTTCCAAAACGGATTTTTTGAAGGTCCTTTCCTAGGTGATAAAGAGAAATTTGGAAAGCTAAACGAAGTAATTGATCGCATCGCAAGTAAATATAGCGTGACGAATACAGCGATTGCCGTTGCGTGGATTACAACGCATCCTGCCAATATCCAAGTAGTGCTTGGTACGACAAATATTCAGCGTATGAAAGATGCAAGTAAAGGTTCAGAAATCAAGTTAACGCGCCAAGAGTGGTACGATATTTATAAAGCCGCTGGCAACATGGTACCTTAAGCGCTGCAGTTCTTAAAATAAAGCAGGTAACTCCGTTCGGATATGGAACGGAGTTACCTGCGTTTTACGATAAGTAACTACTGGTTAAGCTAGAAAAAGATTTAGCAGAAGCTCAATTATTTTTGTGACGCCAAGACCTAACAAAAAGGCAATAAAACCACCAATTACAATGGTAAGCATCATGTGAGCAGTATTCATCGTATTCATCCTTTCTGATTTGAATGTATGTTGCTGCTTGTACAAAAAACCTGCAGCATAAAGAGCGCAATGAAGAAGACTCTAAAAGAATAAATCCTCGAGATACCTAGAGGTCAAGGCAAACTCACGATGTTTTTCTGAGAAGTTTAAGATGTAGGAGGAAGCAGTATGACGTATACCATTTCACAAGTGGCAAAAAAATTGAACGTGACAATTTATACCATTCGCTATTATGATAAAGAAGGGCTTTTTCCATTTTTAGATCGTACAGCGTCAGGGAATCGTATTTTTAAAGAACAAGATATTGAATGGATTGATTTAATTTGCTGTTTAAAAAGCACGGGTATGCAAATCAAGGACATTCGGACGCTTATTGAAAACTGTACGCTTGAGAATGCCGTGCTTGATAAAAGTCTTCAAATGCTGATGGATCATAAAAAAGCGGTGCAAAAAGAAATCGAAGAAATCCATCACAAGCTTGAGACGATTGATTATAAAATCAAGCACCTGCCGGAAATGTACGAGCGAATTGTGAATAAGCCTTCAAACTAAACAAAAAAGGAAGCGTAAAAATGATCGAAAAAGTAGTACCTCTCACTGCAGAGAATATACAGCAGTGCATTGACTTGTATCTAGATGTATTTACAAAAAAGCCTTGGGATGAACCATGGACGGAAGAATCAGCTAAAGAAAGGCTGACTGATTTACTGAACACGCCTAAATTTATGGGCTATTTATTTTATGACAAAGGAAATTTAATTGGCATGATTGCAGGTCACGCGAAAAAATCATACAGCGGTATGACCTTTTACGTGGCCGAGCTTTGCGTCAGCGCAAGCGTGCAGGGAAAAGGATATGGTTCAGCTATCTTAAGCCGGTTTGAGAACGAACTTCAAAGACGCGATATCAACAGCTTGTATCTCTTGACGGCGACTAGAGGAGCTGCACAGGCTTTTTATGAAAGAAACGGCTATACTGTAAATGATCAGCGGGTCGTCTTGAAAAAATCGTTTGTATAATTTTGTACATAAAGCGGGAAGAGAGTTGCAGAGTGGCTCTCTTTTTAATTAATCTTTTTATCTATTAATATGTAGAAGAAAGGGAAGTATGAACAAGAAAAATAAGGTAATGAGAAGGCGTAAACAAGGAACGGTAGATTAAAAAGCATGTTGTTTTTTCTCAGTGGTGAGTCTCATTATGAGCACACTTAAAAACAGTGCCCATTATGTGGACACTGCTTTTTCATAATAAAGTGGAAAGCTAGCTTTTGGTAAAAGAATTAGTGGAAATGAAGCTGTTCATCATTATTTCTAATGATTAGCAACCGCCAAATCCTCCCCAGCAAGCACAGCCGATGATGATTAATAAAATGAATAATACGATGATTAAAGCAAAGCCACTGCCAAACCCGCAGCCGCCGCCGTAACCGTAACCGCCATAACCACAGCCACCATAGAAGCCCATATATTTCACCTCCAAGTTCTGAGTACATTTTTAACATATGCCTGAAATGCAAAAGTGCTCCAAAAATATCCAACGATTTCAATGAAAATAAAAAAAGATAAGAAAATAAGATGGACACGGTACTTTTTTTCACTTTCTACATAGGATGAATCATCCCAAGATCTCATATATGAGCCCCCATGTTATAACGAAGCAGGCTAATACCACTTCCTCCTTAGCCTGCGTACATAATAATGAAGGAGAAGCCGAAGAATTTTTTCTTCGGCTTTTTGTTTTTTACTATGAAATAAACACGTTAGTACGTTCCTTATACCATTCTAAGTCAGGGTCCGCTTCTTTTTGTATGTATTAGGTACTAAAGAGAAATCAAGCTCATTTTCATATAAACCTAGTCATTTGCTTTTTTTCGTAATTCTTTTCCCTTATTTTCAGCATAACCGAGATATTTGCCCAAGACAGCGAATAGGTAAATGCATATTCTTGGGTGAAAGCAAAAAACAAAAAAACGGAGGTTTCTCTCATGAATTCAGAAATGCATTTTTTACCTACTATGTATGCTCAAGATCATCATCAACTTCAACACGAAGATGAAAGGTTTATTGGCAGCCCGTTTGGTTTCGGACGCCCGTTTGGTTATGGCTTTGGCAGACCGTTCGGTTTTGGACGCCCGTTTGGTTATGGTTTTGGCAGACCATTCGGCTATGGCTTTGGAGGTCCATTTTTAGGAGGATTAGCAGGTGGGCTAGTAGCAGGCTCACTGTTATCACCATATGGCTATGGCGGTTACGGATACGGTTACGGTGGTTATCCGTATGGCGGCTACGGCGGTTACGGCTTTGGCTGCGGCTGTTAAATGTAAATAAAAGAAAAATCTCAGAAGAAGTATTTTTTATATCATTCTTTTCTATAAGGAAGTCTGTTTTGAAACGTAAGGCATTATATCCATCCACAGTGAATCAGAACGTACACCCCATCTCATATATAAAACCACCTGGTTATTTTTCCAGGTGGTTTTTGCGTAATTTTTTCACTTTCACATAGCAAAAGAATCAAAAAAGAGATTAGAACCGCGCGATTTGTTCTTTACATTACAGTAAGAAACGCTTACTATGTGAGAAAATGGAAAATGTTAACGAAGCATTCTTTTTACACAACTTTCTGTGAGAAGTAAAAGAGGGAGAGACATAACATGATCGAAAGTCATACTATTTATTTGTGCCCGTTGATTACCAGCGATGCGCACGACAGCCTCCGATTGCAAAAGGACAATCGCGACTTTTTTAAGCAGTTTTCTATGATTCGAGAGCATTCTTTTTATACGTTAGAGAGCCAAGTAGAAAAAATTCAGCTTCACGAAGAGAATAGGAAAAACGATGAAGAATACTATTTTGGTCTTTTTCAAAAAGAGACTAAGAGGTTAATTGGCACTATCAGTCTTTTTCAAGTGATGCGTGGATCTTTACAAAGCGCAGTTATCGGCTATTTTTTAGATCACCATCATAATGGGAAAGGGTACGCAACAGAAGCCGTAAAAGCACTTGTTGACTATGCGTTTGAAGAGCTGCATCTTCACCGCATTGAAGCCGGCGTCATGCCACGTAATGTGCCTTCTCAGCGCGTACTCGAAAAAGCTGGGTTTCATAGGGAAGGAATCGCTAGAAAAAATGTAAATATTAATGGCATATGGGAAGATCATCAAGTCTTGGCTATCCTTAACCCTAATGATGAAATAGAAGAAATAACGAGTTCTTAAAATTTTGATATACGTTTTTACATTTAAAATTTATAATGAGAATAAGAGAATAGAACAGTCTATATTTAAATAGTAGGTGACTAAGGTAATGGAAGAGAGGAACATCAATGAAAAAGCCGTTTGGGATGTATTGCAGATGGCTAGCGAAGTAGTCGGAAGCAGGACGCTGTTTGTAGGGATTTTCGACGAACAATTTTCAGTTATGAAAGCCTTTAATAAAGAAGGGGGAAGCCTTGTAGAGGATGGACTGATGCTGCCGTTAGAGCTTGCGGTATGCAACTTAGTCACGTGTGATGAACCCCTTGTTATTCCCAATACAAAACGCGATGTTAGAACGTCTAATTTAGCCATCATTGATGGTGCCCGGGTAGGTTCTTATTTAGGAACACCTATTGTGCTAGAGGATGGGAGAATGTTTGGTACCTTATGTGCGGTCGATCCGGATCCTTATCAGTTTAGCGAAAGTGAAATTCAAGGGTTAAACCGGCTGGCTGGTATTTTGTCTCATATTATTTATAAAAATCAAGCGGCTGTTTTGCCGAAAATTGAAGAGAAAATTCTGCAGCTTGATAAGCTGGCACTCGTAGGGCAGCTAGCAGCAGGGTTAGCGCATGAGATTCGAAACCCGATGCAGTCGGTGCGCGGCTTTATTCAATTTTTATTTAATGAAAATGAGCAGGCAGAGCCTTTTCAAAAAATTGTTCTTGATGAACTAGATCGTATGAATGAACTTATTAACAACTTCTTGCTTGTCACGCAGCCAACGGCGCCCAAAAAAGAAATCGTATCGATTGTAGAAGTTATTCATGATACCGTTGCTTTCTTGAAAAGTGAAGCTGCGCTGTATAATGTCGAAATGAATGTAAGAATAGAAGGAGCCATTCCACTTGTATCAATCGATCCTGCTCAAATGAGACAAGTGTTTATGAATCTTTTGAAAAACGCCATTGAAGCAATGGAGAAAAAGAAACGCCGCGAAATAAATCTTATTATCAAAGAATGGGAAGGTTGGGCTCTTATTGATATTCAAGATACCGGTTCTGGCATTCCGCTATCCATTATTAATAAAGTAGGAAATCCGTTTTTCTCAACAAAAGATGGAACAGGCATGGGGTTAGGGCTTTCTATTTGTAAAACGATCATCAACGAGCATAACGGTACGCTTGCGATTGAAAGTGATGAGAACGGGACAGTAGTGACGGTGAAGCTGCCTTTGACGCTTTAAGATAAAACAAAAAAGAAAGGAGAGTACGCACTCATCCTTTCTTTTTTTGCTGACTTTTTTAATATGCTGAACTGTCTTCGATCCAGTATTCATAGTCTTCCGCATCTTTTTTGTTTAACTTTTTGCCGTTGATGTAAATTTTGTCCCATTCATAAATTTGTTTATCCAAATAAACGTTAAACACAATGCGCACATGCTCTTTTTCTGTGTAATCGTAGCCGGTAAATTGTACAACGTGATGACGGCCTTCTTTTTTAATATAGCTCCATTTTGGATGATCGTTGTACGTTTCAAGCGTAATTGCTTCGTCGCCGTAGCGAACTACATCTTTAATATTTGTTTTTGTTGGTAAATATGATAATCCCGCTCCGACTCCAAACGTAATCACAAGCGCTAAGATACTTAAACCAATAGCAATTCCGATATGAGTGCCGCCTTTTATTTGCAAATAAGCTTCTTTCCGCTGCTCCGGCTGAGCTTCGGCTCGAGCTAACACGTTTTTAACGTGCTTATAATACCAGCGGTTGGCACATAGCCCTGTAATAAGTGAAGCACCGCCGAACACAATTGCATCGGACCACTCTGGTATGTCTACAAAGCACAAAAGGGAAAACCAAACTACTTCAATAAGCGTTAAAATAAAAAAGTGCTTATACATTTTTCGGTATGCAAACCAAGCGCTTGTCAGAAAAAAGGCTGCCCAGTTCCACGTGTTGCTTTTAGCTGGATTGGCTGTTTTTCCCCATTTTAAATCATAATAAGACGTATTTGTTCGAACTACTTTATGCTCTTCTTCAAAAGACAGGAGTTCATTTACTGCTTGTTCTTCCATTTAAAACACCTTTCATTGGTTATAATCTATCATCTAAAATGACTCTATTATTATACATTATTTCTAGTATTTTTCTATTCTTCCTTAAATTATTTTTAAAGTAAGAATATTTGCGCTGTGTATTTTTAAATGGGAACTTTCATAAAAAAGAAGAATATGGTAGATTTGAAGAAAAAGGAGCTGCCCCAACGTGAATCGTTTAAAGAAAGCCCTGCATCAATCGTGGTCAGTTCATTCAAGCACGAAGTGGACGGCTGACAATCCTGCCAAAGGACAGTGCGGAGTGACCGCGCTTGTCGTTCAAGATATCAAAGGAGGAGATATTTTAAAAACTCCGTGTAAAGAAGGCTGGCATTTCTATAATCAGCTCAACGAACGGCGCTATGATTTTACACAAGAACAATTTCGTGAGCCTCTCCATTACGCAGACATTTTATCCAGTCGGGAAGAAGCGTTTATGGATACGGATGAGGAGCAATATGAGGCTTTAAAGAAAAAAGTAATGACCCATTTTGTACATAAAAATTTGCGTTAGAAAGGAACACAGGAATGAAAACTATTCAGTATTCCATTGTTGATGTATTTGCACAGAGAAAATATACGGGAAATCAGCTCGCCGTTTTTAAAGACGCCGGAAGCCTTTCAGACAAAGAGATGCAGCAAATGGCTAAAGAAATTAATTTCTCTGAAACGACGTTTATCACGTCGGCTTCTCCGCAAAAAGGAGAATATGACGTGCGGATTTTTACACCTAATGAAGAAGTGCCATTTGCAGGCCATCCGACGCTCGGTACCGCTTATGTTATTCGAGAAGAACTAGAAGAAAAAGATACAGAGGAGCTTACTCTTCATTATAAAGCAGGTCCTACGCCTGTTACATACGATGAACAAAAAGATGTACTGTGGATGACACAAGGTCAGCCGACGTTTGGGAAAGTGTTAGATAAAAAGCAGGTGGCGGACGTGTTAAACCTTGATGAAACTTATATCGATATGCGTTTTCCCGTTCAAGAAGTATCCACGGGTCTGCCGGTCATTCTTGTCCCTTTAACATCATTAGAAGCTGCTAAAGAGATAAATGTAGACAAAGAAAAATATTTCAAGCTGATAGAAAACACGGAAGCAAAAGCAATTATGGTCTTTTCGCCGGAAACCTATCACCAAAATCATCACGTAAATGTGCGAGATTTTGCTGATTATTACGGCGTTCCAGAAGATGCGGCAACTGGCAGCGCCAACGGCTGTTTAGCAGCATATTTAGTCAAATACGGTTATTTTAATCAGCAAGCTATTGACATATGTGTAGAACAAGGATACGAAATAGGAAGACCTTCACTGCTGTATGTAAAAGCTAGTTATGATGGAGAGGCTTTTCACATTAAAGTAGGCGGAAAAGTAGAGATGATTGCGCGCGGTGAATGGATTTTGTAACAAGCTGTTCATCTGCTGTTCACAATAAGTCCTTATCCTAATAAAAACGCAATAGGACTACTACGTTTGGTTACACTAGTAAACAGATAGATACTGAAAGAATAAATGATGGCGGCCAAAAGGCCGCCATTTTGAATGGTTGATAAAAGGAGTGGCAGAAGAAATGATTCACATTTTACTGGCGGATGACGATGAGCATATGCGGCAATTGGTTCGTCACTATTTGCAGCTTGAAGGCTATATGGTGCATGAAGCAAAAGACGGGGAAGAAGCTTCGGGTCTGCTTGCTAAGCAGCACATTCATTTAGCGGTTGTCGATATTATGATGCCTCATAAAGATGGATATGAAGTTTGCGAAGAAATACGCAGCTACTATGATTTTCCCATTATTTTATTAACAGCAAAAGATCAGCTCAAAGACAAAGAAAAAGGCTTTTTAGCAGGAACGGATGACTATGTGACAAAGCCGTTTGAACCAAAAGAATTGATTTTCCGAATCAAAGCCCTGCTTCGCCGATACGAAGTGGTAAATGAAAAGATGATCGTGCTGAACAGCACCTCTATTGACCGAAAAAGCTATGAAGTGCACTGCAGCGGACGACTGTTCATTCTTCCAATGAAAGAATTTGAATTATTAGCTCAGCTCGCGAGCTATCCAGGAAGAATTTTCACAAGAGAAGAATTAATTCATCTGATATGGGGAGCGGATTTTAACGGAGATAACCGTACAATCGATGTACACGTAAAAAGGCTGCGCGAGCGGTTTGAACATACCGATGATTTTGTCATTACGACGGTTCGAGGCGTCGGCTATAAGCTTGAGGTGACGGCAAAATGAAGACGCTCTATTTGCGGATTGTCCTGACAACCATTGCTGTGATGGTATTTAGCAGTCTCCTCGCGTTTATTGTGGCGAACGTTTATTATCAGTACAGCTTAAAACCTTATAACGATCAAAAGCTTACGCGTATGGCAAAAGACATTGCGAGCTTTTACGAAAGCAATAGAGGCGTAGATCAACAGTCTTATTTACAGCATATTAGTAAACTTGGCTATCAAATATATGTAGTGGACAGCACTGGACATGAGACGTTTTACGGACGAGAGTTTAGAAACCAGCGCTTAGAAAAGAGTGCTGTCAAACAAGTGTTAGAAGGCAAAATGTATCACGGAATTGCAAACTTTCCTTCACAGGTGTTTGTGACGGGGTTTTTTGATAATGTGTTAGCTAATACCATCGGCGTGCCGTTAAAAGGAGAGGGTAACAAGCAGCAAGCGCTGTTTATTCGCCCTGATATTCAGCTGCAGTTCGGGGAAATGCGCATTTTTTTCTCGGTCATTTTACTGCTGATGATTGTATTAAGTATTTTGTTTGTACTTATTAGCACGCGTTATTTAGTAAAACCAATCGTCAAGCTAACGGAAGCAACAAAGCAAGTGGCGAAAGGAAAATACAACGTTGAGCTTTACGTAAAGCGCCGAGACGAAATCGGCGCGCTTGCTTCACATTTTTCCGAAATGGCTAAAAGTTTAGAGCAGCTTGAAGAGATGCGCCAAGAATTTGTATCGAACGTGTCACATGAAATTCAGTCTCCGCTGGCGTCCATTCAAGGGTTTTCGAAAACGCTCCGTTCTGCTGACCTTTCAGATGAACAAAGAAATGAGTATCTGTCTATTATTGAAGAAGAAAGCCGGCGCATGTCGTCCCTCAGCAAACAGCTGCTTACGCTTGCTTCACTTGATAAAGAAAGTGAGCATATCGAAAGAAGAACGTTTGACGTTGCAACTCAAATCAAGCAAGTGCTGTTTATGACGGAGTGGAGCTGGCGTGAAAAAGAATTAGCCATTGAAATAGATCTTCCTTCAACGATAATTTCAGGCGATCAAAAACTGCTTCATCAAGTGTGGACAAATTTGATTACTAACAGCGTAAAGTTCACCGAAGAAGGAGGAACGCTGTCTCTTCGCGTTGGTATGGAAGATACGTATTGCCACGTGGAGTTTCAAGATACGGGAATCGGCATGTCAAAAGAAAGCCTACCGCATATTTTTAATCGTTTTTATAAGGAAGATAAAGCAAGAAGCCGGACGGAAGGAAGCAGCGGTCTTGGTTTAGCGATTGTGAAGCAAATCGTCGACATGCACGGAGGTTCCATTCACGTTGAAAGCGAAAAAGGAAAAGGCAGCACTTTTCACGTCTATCTTCCGAAAATGTAATGAGCCGTTCATCTTCCATTCATTTTCTGTTTTTATACTTTAAATAGAATGAAAAAAGGAGATGAAAGAAAGATGTTTTTGGCTTTACGTGAATTAAAACATGCGAAGCTGCGCTACTTACTCATTGGCGTGATTATGGTGTTAATTGTATGGCTTGTACTTTTTGTATCGGGCTTAGCAAAGGGGCTTTCCTCTGACAATGCTTCAGCTGTTCAAGAAATGAAAGGAAATTACGTTGTGCTTCAAAAAGAAGCGGATCAGCGCCTGACGCGCTCTGTTTTATCCATAAACAAAACAGAAGATATTCAACAACTAAGCGGAAAGAAAAAAGCTGAGCCGCTTGGTGTGATGATGACAGCCGTTATAAATGATGGAAAAGCGAAAAAAATAGACGCCTCATTTTTTGCCATAAGCACAAGCGGCTTTTTAGCTCCGAACGTAACAGAAGGGAAGATGATTACGGACGATGCAAAACATGAAGCCGTGGCGGACTCTTCGCTAAAAGAAGAAGGAGTAAAGCTAGGTGATACGATAAAAGATACAGCTTCAGGAAAAAGCTTTAGAATTGTTGGTTTTACAAAAAATCAGTCGTTTAGTCACGCGCCTGTTATTCATATTAATCTTAAAGAGTGGAAAACAATTGAAAACACAGGTGCGTTTAATGCAGTGGTGTTAAACATGAACGATAAAAAAGCACATGCTCTTCAAAAAAAGGAGTCTGACATTGACGTGATTAGTAAAGATGAAGCGTTAAAAGGAATTCCAGGTTATCAAGAAGAACAAGGCTCGCTTTTAATGATGGTCGCATTTTTGTTTATCATTGGCGCTTTTGTGCTAGCCGTTTTCTTCTACGTGATGACGCTTCAAAAAATGAATCAGTTTGGCGTGTTAAAAGCGATAGGAGCAAAAACAAGCTATTTAGCGCGAACAATTTTATCTCAAGTAGTTGTGTTAACTTTATGCAGTCTTGCTATTAGTATTGGACTGACGTACGGAGTAGCAGCCGTATTGCCGGATTCGATGCCGTTTCACTTAGACGTATCGCTAATCGCAGGGTGTTCAGCGCTGTTTGTAGCTGTTTCTGTACTGAGTTCATTATTATCGCTGTATCGCGTAGCAAAAGTAGATGCGGTTGAAGCGATTGGGAGGGCTGTTTAATGAGTGAAGAAAAATTAGTTTTAGAGAATGTTAGCAAGTCGTTTGGAGACGGAGAAAACGCTGTAGTCGTGTTAAATGACCTATCGCTGCGTGTGAAAGCTGGAGAGCTTGTGGCTATAGTCGGGCCTTCTGGTTCTGGGAAAAGTACGTTTTTATCCATTGCAGGGGCGCTGCTTTCACCGTCTAGCGGACGTGTAATTATTGACGGAGACGAGATTAATAAAATGTCTCCATCACAAATGAACAGCATTCGTCTCAAGAAAATCGGCTTTATCTTTCAATCAGCTAATTTAATCCCGTATTTAACGGTTCGCGATCAGCTTCTTCTTGTCACGGAACTAGAAGGAAATCGAAATCAAGAAGCAAAAAAAAGAGCGGATGATTTGCTTGAAAAGCTCGGGCTTGCCCATCGAAAGCATCACTATCCTGAAAGTCTATCCGGAGGAGAACGTCAGCGGGTAGCGATTGCAAGAGCGTGGATGAATAACCCTGAAATTATCTTCGCAGACGAGCCTACGGCAAGCTTGGATTCAGAGCGAGGAAGAGCGGTCGTTCAAATGCTTGCAGATGAAGTGAAGCTAAGGGGAAAAGCGGCTGTAATGGTTACCCATGACCAAAGAATGTTGGATTTATGTGACCGCGTTGTGTGGATGGAAGATGGGAAATTAGCAGAATCAACTAGCGTGCAAGTTTAAAAAAGAGGCTGGGACAAAAGTATGTTAGACGAAGTGAAAAACGAACCCTTCATCAACATGTTTGATGAGCGGTTCGTTTTTTTTGTGATAGTGCCTATCGTTTTATCTGTTTTGTTCCTTCTAGCAGTTGATTGGAGGGAAAGACGAAGACTCCTGCGGGGAAAGCGGAACAGATGAGACCCCACAGGAGCGTAAGCGACGAGGAGGCTCAGCGGCCGCCCGCGGAAAGCGAAGTCTTGCACGGAAGTCAACTGCGGTGTCTCAAGCAGTTCAGCTCATAAGACAATGCTATTTAGGAAAGGAGAAAATAAGAAACAGGAAATAAACGAACCGTGAAGAAATAGTAAAAAGGTGATGAAAGGATGAGAACATGGAAAGTGACTGCGTTTGGACTTATTATAGCAAGCTTTTCTGGGTGTTCAAGCAGTGGAGTTCTTGAAGAATCTCCGCCAAAAGCGTATCTTGAAGCAAGCAACCATCTTTATGACACAAAAGTTGGCACTTACTGCTGGAAAAACACGTGTGTGGATAAAGCAGGCCCTTTGGAATTATTAAAAAACGAAAAGCCTATTAAAGTAAAAGCAAATGAATCGCTATCGCTTGTTATCAAGTATAAACGGCAGCCCAACGAAAAACATATGGCACAAATACAAAACAACCATGAAATGGAAATACCACTGAAGAAAAATAAGCTGAAAGCACCTTCTGAAGCAGGCACGTACTACTACTCATATTCAGTGTGGTGGATGGATGAAAGTCAAAAAAATGTATCTAATGGAGATGCATCGTACGCGTTTGTATTGGAAGTGAAATAAGGAGAGAGCCTATGCAACCCCCTATTATTCTCATTGGACCTATATGCGCGGGTAAAACGACGGTTGGTGAAAAAGTAGCGCAAAAACTAAGTATTCCTCAGTGCTCAATGGACGAAGTACGATTTTCTTACTACGAGGAAATAGGTTTCAGCAAAGAAACACAGCAGGACATTCGAGAAAAACAAGGGTTTCAGGGTATGTACGCCTATTGGAAGCCGTTTGAAGCCTATGCCGTTAAAAGAATACTAGAAGATTACAGGCATGCGGTCATTGATTTTGGCGCCGGTCACTCGGTCTACGAAGACATGGGACTGTTTCAGCAAGTAGAAAAGATATTAAAACCTTATCAGTCTCTATTTTTATTGCTTCCCAGTGCTGATAAAGAAGAGTCCATACAACTATTACATCAAAGACTGCAGCAAATAACGGATGATGAAGATGTTTTTAAGCTTAACAAACATTTTGTAACGCATCCGTCAAATGAGCTGCTGGCAAAGCAAACAATTTACACAAAGGAAAAGTCGGCAGATACAGTAGCAAAAGAAATTATTTCATCTATATCGAAGGAGTGAAAGCAATGATTAAAAAAATCGGTCAAATTATGGTGTATGTAAACGATCAAGATCAAGCGGTAAAGTTTTGGACAGAAAAAATGGGATTTCAGGTTATGTCCGAACAAAATAATGAACAAGGCATGAAGTGGATTGAGCTAGCGCTGGTAGCGGGTGCTGAAACAACCATTATCCTTCATAACAAACAGCTAATAGCAAAAATGCAGCCGGAATTAAATGTCGGGACACCTTCGCTTCTGTTTTTTACGGAGAATGTGGATGAATTATATAGAGATTTAACTGCTAAAGGCGTAACGGTGGGAGAAATTGTATCGATGCCTTCAGGAAAAGTCTTTAATTTTTCAGACAGTGAAGGTAACTATTTTGCAGTTATGGAAAACGCGAATAATAAATAGAGCAAAAACAAAAAACACCGGGAGCATATATATTGTCTCGGTGTTTTACAGGCAAAGCAGGATAAGTTACTTTTCATTTTCATCTGCTGATTGGCAGTAGCAATACTATTCTTTATAAATTTACTCCTTTTCTTCATTATTTAACGCTATGATTGTATAAACGTGTATTAAGAGTCGCTTTAAGTTTCTAAAATTTAATAAGCCATTTCATAAATCAAGGAGTAATGCCTCTCATGATAAAATTAATAGGAGAAAAAGTGTTATTAAGAGAAGCGACACAGGAAGATGTTAATACGCTCTATTACTGGAAATACGAAGAGAAAAAACAAGAAGCGAAAAAATGGAATGCTCCGTACATACCAGATCGAAAGCTGACGAAAGAAAAGTATATGAATTCATGGGAAGAAGAGTATGAGATTTATCCATCAGTTCCCCGAATGCTTGCGGTTATTATTGATGAAATAGCTGTAGGAACGGTGAACTGTTACTGGGTGGACAAACGTACAAACTGGATGGAAACTGGAATTGTCATTTACGATTCAGACTATTGGAGCGGAGGATATGGATCAGAAGCTTATGGAATGTGGATCGACTTTTTATTTGAGTTTACACCTTTGCATAGACTCGGCATGTCTACGTGGTCAGGCAATATCAGAATGATCAAAACAGCGGCAAAAATAGGTATGAAAGAAGAAGCAAGAATCAGAGAAGCACGTATCGTAAACGGTGAATATTTTGATAGCGTCAAAATGGGAATTCTGCGAAGAGAATGGAACAAAAAGATGAAGCAGGAGCTCTAATACCCTTTGTGCTATGTTGTCATTGAACTAGGCAGTTTAGTTTGATATATCCTAATATGGGGAATAGAGGGAAAATGGGGACGTGTGAGATTTTTATATAATTTAAAACTTCTTCCTTCATGAACGGAAGAAGTTTTTCTTATGTGAAATCATGTCATATGTCAAATCTGGTATGTATAAGATAGAAAATAGGCAATATAGCTGTCCTCTCTCATACTACAAAAAAGTTATAGCCAAGCTGTGCGTATCTTTATGAAAGAATGCACTTATGGCAGAGAGAATGATAGTTGCGATGGAGGTAACTAAATGAACGTTGATGGAGAAAATAAAGTTCCTCATTTTTATTCACTGCGGTCTGTTTCGCAAAAATTATTTGAGGTTATTACCAAACAGCTGAATGTCAGCACAACGTACGTAACTAGAAGAGGAGAAACAGCGATGACGGTCCTCAGCTCATATAACGAGAAGGAAGAGATTATTCCTGAAGGATACAGCGTTGAATACGGAGGTACATACTGCCGCTTAATTATTATGAATGACGGAGACGTTATGCATACGGCAAATCTGATGAAGGATGCCGTTACAAGACAGCTAGAAGTAACGGATCAATTGCAGGTAAAAGGTTTTTTAGGTGTTACATTAAAAGATTTAAAAGGAAATGTATTTGGAACACTCTGTGTAATGGACAAGGAAGAAAAAGAATTTTCAGGAGAAGATATTGCTTTTTTACAATCAATGGCAGGTATCTTATCCCATATGATCGATCTGGATGAAACACGATATCAGATGGGATTTTTAAGCGTCCCAATTATTCCGATTACAGAGGGGGTTTCGATTCTTTCTCTTCAAGGTATTATTGATAAAGAGCGTGCGGATCAGATTATGACAGATGTGCTTCACGATGCAGCTCATAATGAAATAGATTACTTTATCATTGATTTATCGAAGCTGCTTCTGAGAGAAAAAGAGTTTCCGAATTTCTTCTTGAAAATGATTACAGCACTTCAGCTCATGGGTGCTCAAGCAGTTATAACAGGTGTAACCCCCACATTTGCGAAAGAGCAAACTAAAAATCATGATTTGAGAAACTTACAGTTAAAAGTCGTGAAAAATATTCAACAAGCTCTTCAATGTGTGGGGTATAACTTAATCAAAACATGAACCAAGCCTTGGCTCTATCAGCCAGGGCTTATTTTTGTGTATGTATATAATTCAATACGAAACGAAAAACAAGCTGGTATGCTCAGAAGCTGTGAAAGCATCAAATGCAGCATAAAGTGAATATAGATAAAGAATGTAGCTTCATTGAAGCCTTGCGTGATGATCATTACGCACCTTTTGGTGGTGTAAGAAATAGCCGGGGGAGAGACCTGTGTATGGCTGATGACCCTTTTTGCTGTATGCAAAAACATCATGGGGGGAAATACATGCGAACAAACTTTAAAAGGTCCGCACAAACGGATGTGGATATGAGAAAGAAACAGCGGAGAACACTTCAGTCCACTTTAAACACAATAGGGATACTTATGTTTATTGGAATTTTGATCAGGTGGTGGACCGTGCCGTTCGCTATTAGTAAAGATCTCCGAATTTACTATAATCAAGATTTTCAAATGACATTGAACGAGTGTAAAGAGTTTCTTACGTTCGTTTTATGCGCAGCAGGCGTGTATTTTATGTTAGTCAACGTCTACTTTTTAGGCAAAATAGGTAAAAAACTAGTCTATATCGTTCTTGTTTTACTTGCTGTTTTTAACCTCTATATGATGCTTATGCTTCTTGTCGCAGTGACGCATTAAAGTTAAAGTGTGAGTGTAGCTCAAAAAAAGAGGTCAACTTCCGGTGACTCTTTTGGATTGAGCTACGATTTTTCTATGTGAAAAACAGATAGATCTTCAGGCATCTTGATTAGCTGAGCTTCCATATTACTTCCACCTTTTGATATTTTCCCTTGGTACATATGCAAACATTATGTATGCTTTTACTTTCATACAATTCTATCAAATCCATTAAAGCAGATTTATTTTCTAAATTCAACTAAAAAGTATTTTCATTATTTTTCCATAAATTATCTAAGATAAGCGGCTATAGGGTTTAAAGAACAAAAGAAAATTGAAATGATTTTTTATGAGTTTTATATCTTGACGAAAAAATATTTCAGGAATAAGATAGGTTACATAAAGTAACGAATGAAAGAAAAGTTACTTTTTAAAGATTATATTTTTCCTAACAGGAGGAAGAGATATGGAAGCGATGACTTTTGTTTTATTCGGTTCAACAGGTGATTTAGCGAAACGCAAAATTTATCCTGCACTCTATAATTTATTTGTAGACGGGAAAATCCCTAAATCAATTTCTGTTGTAGGACTAGGCAGAAGGGAGATGTCCGACGCTGACTTTCAGGAAAAAGTAAAAGAGTCTATTCATACTTTTTCACGTCGCGTCGAAAAAGATTCATCTCTTATGCAGCATTTTCTTTCAGCTTTTCGCTACAGCCCATTGGATGCAACGAATGCTGAAGATTATAAAAAGTTGTTAAATCTAGTAGAAGCACGCGAAGAGGAACGAAACATTCCAAGCAACCGAATGTTTTATCTATCCGTTGCACCAGAATTTTTTGGTACGATTGCCGAGCATATTAAAGACAGTGGCTTAGGTGCTACAAAAGGTTGGAAACGGTTAATTATTGAAAAACCGTTTGGCCATGATCTACAGTCAGCTCGTCAATTAAACGAAAACTTAAGCAAAGCGTTTAAAGAAGAAGAGATTTACCGCATTGACCACTATCTTGGCAAGTCGATGGTACAAAATTTAGAAGCGCTGGAATTCGCTAATCCTATTCTTCAATCATTATGGAATAACGAACATATTGCGAATATACAAATTACAGCAAGTGAAACGGTCGGCGTAGAGGAAAGAGCAAGCTATTATGACCATTCAGGAGCCATTCGAGATATGGTTCAAAATCATATGCTGCAAATGCTGATGATGACGGCTATGCACTTACCGGCCCGCATTAGCGCTGATGATATTCGAAACGAAAAAATAAATGTGTTAAAAGCGCTTCGTCCGCTTGTAAAAGAAGATATGGATCTAGACGTTGTTCGCGGTCAATATGAGGCTGGAAAAATAAACGGGGCTTCAGTGCCGAGCTATATAAATGAGCCCGGTGTATCACCATCTTCTCAGACGGACACGTTTTTAGCAGCCAGACTATATATCGATAATTCGCTTTGGAAAGGCGTTCCTTTCTACATTCGTACAGGGAAAAGAATGGCGGAAAAAGCGACGCGAATTGTTATTGAATTCAAAGACTCGCTAAAAGAGTTGTACTTAGACAAAGGAGAAACAACATCTCCAAATCTGTTGATCATTGAAATTAACCCGCACGAAAATATTACGCTGCAGTTAAACAGCAAAAATCCATTTAATCATGGTCATATTGAGCCTGTACAAATTAATTTTTCAGGTCAGCAAGAAGGAGCGCCGGAAGCATATGAACGCCTTATTGCAGATGCATGCGCCGGAGATTCTACATTTTTTGCTCATTGGAAAGAAGTAGAGCTAGCTTGGGAATGGGTTCAGCCGCTTCTTGAAGCGTTTGAGGAAAATACAGTGCCGCTTCACAACTATGCTGCTGGTTCACACGGCCCTGACGCATCAAATGAGCTTTTAGAAAAAGACGGTTTTAAATGGTGGTTGGATGAAGAAACAGCAAGTCAATCACGAGAAGTACAGCCAGTTTAATACAAACAAATTGAAAGAAGGATGACACATGAGTACCAACATAGATACACTCGCAGTTAATACGATTCGCACCCTGTCAATTGACGCGGTGAACGCAGCTAATTCAGGACACCCTGGACTTCCGATGGGAGCGGCTCCGATGACCTATGCGCTGTGGGCGAATCACTTACAGCATAATCCAGCAAATTCAAGCTGGTTTAACCGAGATCGTTTTATCTTATCAGCCGGTCATGGCTCAAGCTTACTGTATAGCATGCTGCATTTAAGCGGATACAATGTATCAGTAGAGGATTTAAAAAGCTTCCGCAAGCTAAATAGTAAAACACCGGGTCATCCTGAATTTGGCCATACGGACGGCGTAGAAGCAACAACAGGTCCTTTAGGTCAAGGAATTGCAAATGCAGTCGGAATGGCAATGGCAGAAGCCCACTTAGCAGCAAAATTTAATAAACCAAATTTCTCTGTTATTGATCACTATACGTATACGTTAGTAGGCGATGGTGACTTAATGGAAGGCATTTCTTATGAAGCGATGTCAATGGCTGGCCATATGAAGCTTGGTAAACTTATTGCTTTATATGACTCCAACGATATTTCGTTAGACGGGGAATTAAATCTTTCATTTAGCGAAAATATCCAAAAAAGAGCGGAATCTGCGAACTGGCAGTATTTACGTGTAGAAGATGGAAATGACGTGGATGAAATCACAAGCGCCATAGAAAAAGCGAAACAGAATATGGAACAGCCAACGCTTATTGAAGTGAGAACCATTATTGGCTACGGAAGCCCGAAAGTAGCGGGAACAAATAAAGCACACGGCAATCCGCTTGGAGAAGAAGAAGCAAAAGCAACAAAACAAGCCTACGGCTGGAAAACGGAAGAAAACTTCTATGTTCCAGAAGAAGTAAAAGCTCATTTTGAAAAGCTAGAAGAAAAAGGGATGAAAGCAGAAGCAGAGTGGAACGAACTGTTTGCTTCTTACCAAAAAGAATACTCTATGCTGGCTGATGAATTAGAACGTGCCATCACGGGCGACGCGTTAATTGAAGTGAATGATATTTTAACATTCTCATCGGAAAAAGCGATTTCGACGCGTGTTGCAAGCGGAGAAGCGATTAATTATTTCACTAAATCTGTGCCATCTATTTTTGGAGGCAGCGCTGATTTATCGCATTCCACGATGACGGACATTAAAGAAGAAGGCCCTTACGCACCCGGATATTTCGGTAATCGAAATATTTATTTCGGCGTACGTGAACATGCAATGGGAGCGGCCGGTAATGGAATGGCCCTTCACGGCGGTGTGAAGCCGTTTGTGAGCACATTCTTTGTTTTTAATGATTACTTGCGTCCAGCGATTCGTTTAGCTGCACTGCAAAAGCTGCCGGTCACATATGTGTTTACTCATGATTCCATAGCAGTAGGAGAAGATGGACCAACTCATGAGCCGGTTGAACATTTAGCTTCTCTTCGTGCAATTCCAGGGCTTACCGTTATCCGTCCGTCTGATGCAAACGAAACAGCAAGCGCTTGGGCTTATGCGCTTCAGCAAGCGGAAGGTCCTATAGCCTTAGTACTTAGCCGTCAAAACTTGCCTGTATTTGAAGAAACAAAACAAAATATCAACGACCTAGCTAAAGGTGCTTGCGTATTAACCGAAACAAACGATAAGCCGGAGATGATTTTCATCGCCACAGGTTCTGAAGTATCACTAGCGGTCAGTGCAAAAGCTCAGCTAGAACGTGAAGGTACATCCGTACGAGTTGTAGCGATGCCTAGCTGGGAGCTGTTTAACAAGCAGTCAAAAGAGTATCAAGAACGCGTCTTGCCTGAATCTGTTTCAAAACGAATCTCTCTAGAAATGGGAATTTCACTTGGCTGGGAACGCTTTGTAGGGCCAAAAGGAAAAGTTTTAGCAGTTGACACATTTGGTGCTTCAGGAACCGGAGCTGATGTGATGAAGCTGTTTGGATTTACAGAAGAAAACGTAGTGGCACAGGCAAATGAATTACTAAAGGCTTAAATAAGAAGATAAAAAGATAAATAGAAGGAGCGGTTCACATGAAAGTAGGATTAGTTGGTTTAGGGAAAATGGGGATTAACTTAGGACAAAACTTACTGGATCAGCGTCATGACGTTGTAGCATTTGACGTAAATTCAAACGCAGTGGAACAAATGAAAGGGTACGGTGCTTCAGGAGTATCAAGCTTACAGGAGCTTGTTCAGTCACTCGAAACACCAAGAGTTGTATGGCTGATGGTTCCTCATACGGTTGTTGATTCTGTTATTAGTGAAGTGACGCCTCTTTTAGCTGAAGGAGATATCGTTATTGAAGCCGGAAACTCTCATTACAAAGAGTCTATTCGACGCTATAACGAGTTAAAAGAAAACAAAATCCACTTTATGGACGTTGGGACATCTGGCGGAATGGAAGGCGCTCGTAACGGAGCTTGCTATATGATTGGCGGAGATCGTGAAGCGTGGGAAATTGTTGAACCTATTTTCCGCGATACAGCAGTAGAAAACGGATATCTATATGCTGGAGAAGCAGGCAGCGGTCACTTTTTAAAAATGGTTCATAACGGAATTGAATACGGCATGATGGCTGCAATCGGAGAAGGATTTGAAGTTCTCGAAAAAAGCCAGTTCGACTATGATTACGAAAAAGTGGCGAGAGTGTGGAACAATGGATCTGTTATTCGTTCATGGCTCATGGAATTAACCGAAAATGCATTCTCTAAAGATGCTAAGCTAGATGACATCAAAGGAGTTATGAACTCTTCTGGTGAAGGGAAATGGACGGTAGAAACGGCTCTAGACCTTCAAACAGCTACGCCGGTTATTGCGATGTCTTTACTGATGCGCTATCGCTCGCTTGAAGATGATACCTTTACAGGAAAGGTAGTTTCCGCGCTTCGAAACGAGTTTGGCGGTCATGCTGTGGAAAAGAAATAACAAGTGAAATAGTGGGTATAGTAAAAAAAACTAATGGAGGAATGAAAAAATGAAATTTTTTATTGATACTGCAAACCTTGACGATATTAAAAAAGCATACAAATTGGGTGTTTTATCTGGCGTTACAACAAACCCTTCTCTTGTTGCAAAAGAAGGCGTAAAGTTTGAAGATCGTATTGAAGAAATTTTAAAAACCGTTCCAGAAGTAGAATCCGTTTCAGCAGAAGTGACGCCGGATGCCGAAACAGCAGAAGACATGATTGCACAAGCAGAAGAATTAATCAAAATTAACGGCGGAGATCAAAACATTACGATTAAGCTTCCAATGACACTCGCTGGATTGGAAGCGACTCGCTACCTTGCTGAAAAAGGTGTAAAAACAAACGTAACGCTTATTTTCACTGTAAACCAAGCGCTTTTAGCAGCTCGTGCAGGTGCAACGTATGTATCTCCATTCCTTGGTCGCCTTGATGATATTTCAGAAGACGGCGTACAGCTTGTGGCTAAAATTGCCGAGCTGTTCCGCATTCAAAATATCGATTCTCAAATCATTGCGGCTTCTGTAAGACATCCGGACCACGTTACACGCGTAGCCCTTGCCGGAGCTCATATTGCAACCATTCCGTATTCAGTAATTGAGCAGCTTGTTAAACATCCTTTAACCGAACAAGGAATTGAAAAGTTTGCGGCTGATTGGAAAAACGCTGTTCAAAACTAAGTAAAAGATAAAGAACGTGCGCATTCTAGAAAAAGAATGCACGCGTTCTCTCATAATATCCCTAAAGAGGTAAACATCATGAATACAGTAGACGCTAAAATTATTAAAACCCAATACGGTTCAGAAGTTTATGTAGACGATGCAGAGCATATTAACTTTAAAAGCCTTCATGCGCCGAAAGTTAACCAGCCGCTCTATCGCATTGAATTTGAAATTGGCTACTTTTTATTAAAAGAACACAGATATTACGAATACGAAAAAAACTATTTTTGGCTTGCAGTAAGCGAAGATTTTAGTAAGCTAATTATTCAAGAACCTGATATGGAAAGTTTATTTGGAGCTAAAAGCGAAGACGAAAGAACGGCAACAAAAGAGCTTTTAAGTCATTGGCTCATTCATACCGAGGCTTATAAAAAGCAATTAAACCAGCATATTAATGACTGTAAAAAAACTAATGAAACAAATGAGGGCATAACGGCTATTTTAGAAAAGTTGCTGCATATTTCAGCAGCAGACATTGAACAAACCCCAATCGAGAAATTAGCTGCTTCACGAGCAGTTTAACTTGAAAAATAGGTAACTATTCATAGCTCTAATAGGTAAAAGATGCTTCGTTTAAAACCCGAAGCATCTTTTTTTCATTCTTTATAAAGAGGGGGTTATCTTTATAATACTCTTTCAGGAGGCGCTTTCTCAATGATTAAAGACATCTATGTTACGTTTTTGGACTTAAGACAAGCAAATTCAACTATGTAACTTTACGA
Source organism: Priestia sp. FSL R5-0597 (assembly GCF_038006305.1). NCBI lineage: Bacteria > Bacillati > Bacillota > Bacilli > Caryophanales > Bacillaceae > Priestia > Priestia sp. FSL R5-0597. The sequence continues at coordinate 3,185,080 of NZ_JBBOUZ010000001.1, read as the reverse complement.
AAAGAGCCTTAGGAAAATAAAGGGTAGCAATAAAAATGACAATATTGTCGTTTTTATTGACGAATTAATCGGAGAAGGGTACATTATATTAAAACGACATAGTTGTCGTTTTAATATAAGGAGGCTGAAATGATGCTTATTACGATGTTAACAACAGGAACTCGAGGAGACACCCAGCCTTTTATGGCTTTAGGATTAGAGTTAAAAAAGAAAGGATACCGTGTACGAATTGCCGCTTCAGAAGCTTACCAAAACTTCATAGAATCGTACGGGTTTGAATATGCCATGCTTCGAGGAGATGTTTCTAAAATTATAGAGAGCGGAGCAGCAGACGACGCAATTAATGCAGACAATCCTCTCAAATTTTTTTCAAGCTTAAAAAATGAAAAGATGATGGGTATGATGATTAATATACAAGAAGATTTGCACAAAGCATGCAAAGGAGCCGATGCAATTGTATATCATCCAGGTGCGGCAATTGGTTACTTTGCTGCTAAAGAGATGAATATACCAAGTATCTTAGCCAGCCCTTTTCCAATGACACCAACAAAAGACTATCCAGCTTTAATTTTTTATGATCGACCACGATTTGGAAAAATATACAATAAGCTGACGCATCGCATTTTTGAATGGGGATTTTGGAAAGTAGTAAGTGGTCCTTTAAAAAAATATTGGGTTCAGCAGCATGGAGAAGGACCTGAAGATTTTTTATGTCCGTACCCAAAGCAGCGTACAGCAGCTAACCCAACTATTATTTCATCAAGTCCCGCCGTATTTTCCGTATCTAAAGATTGGCCTGAACACGTTCATTTCTACGGAAATTGGTTTATGGACAGTGATCATAGCTATCAGCCGGAAGAGAAGCTGGAAAGATTTTTAAAGAATGGAGAACCGCCGGTTTATATTGGATTTGGAAGTATTGGGGATAAAAAAAACGCAGACGAAACGACTGCTTTAGTGATTAAAGCCTTAAAACTTGCCAGGAAACGAGGTATCATCAATATAGGAGGAAGTGGAATGAATCACACGAGGGAGATAACAGAAGACATTTTATTTGTAAAAGATATCCCTCATGAGTGGCTGTTTCCTAAAATGTCTGCCGTTGTTCATCATGGAGGAGCGGGAACAACAGCCGAAGGCCTTCGAGCTGGTGTTCCAAGTGTTATTATTCCTTATGGAAATGACCAATTCGCTTGGGGAAGAAAAATTTATGAGCTGGGAGCTGGAGCAAAAGCTATTCCTAGAAAAGAATTGACGGCTGAAAAATTATCCGCAGCTATTTCCTATACGCAAGTTAATGAAATTCAATCCAAAGCACAAGAAATCGGAAAACAAATCCGAGCTGAAAAAGGAGCCGAAAAAGCAGCTCAGGTGATTATTAATACACTCGAGACATTCGGGAATAAATAAAAAGTAAGCGAGCGTGAAAAAAATGCCAAAAGTAAGGGAAGGATACGCTGAAAAAAAGAAGCAAGAGATTTTAGAAGCAGCCAAAAGAGTATGCAAGAGCAAACCGGTGCATGATGTAGCCATGCGAGATATCGTTTTGGAAGCTGGAATGAGTCAAGGAGGCGTGTACAAATATTTTTCAAACCTTGATGAAGTATTTGTCGGACTTCTTAATCAAGAAAGCGTCAGCTATAAAGTAAAAGATAAAATTGAAGCCCTGCTTCAGACAAAAAAAGACTCCTTTGAAATGCTGCATGATTTCATTATGTATATTGGAGAGCATATCCAGGAATCAATGACAGCGGGAGGAGAAATTTACTTTGAACTAGTAGCGTTGTATTCAAAAGACCCTCAGCGTTTTATGAAAATTGAAGATCAGCTAGTTGAAGTATCAAACCTTAAATATATTCAAAAAAAGCTTCACGACTTTATTACGGAACAAATAGAAGTAAAGAATTTCTCTCCGGCTGTACCAGCAGATGACCTGCTAGCTTTTATGGCTACAACCGTCAACGGAATTACACAAAATCCAGCGCCGGTTTACAACGTCGATGAACAGAAACAAGTTGCAGAAGAGGCAAACGTAGAACGTCATATCAATACGCTGTCAGTAGCTGTCCGAAAGCTGTTAGGTGAATAAGTACAGCTGCAATTTTGAAATGTTCCTTATCGTATGGCTAGCGGCGTTAAGCATAGTTAGAAAAAAGGCTTTCACTTCTCCGTCTCTTTTGAATAGTTTTGCAATAATTAAGCATAATACGACTGCAAACTATATTTAAGGAGATGGAAAAAATGAAAAAAGGACTTATCATTGCTTCTTCGGTGCTTTTCCTTTCAGGCCTAGCTGCGTGCGGAGGAAATAAGGACAATAACGCAATGGACAATACTCAAAATGATTTACGCAACACTTCTACAAACGACGGAGTTGATAACAATATCCCAATGGATAATACTGATCAGCCGACCAAGTCAGTTGAAGCAGCGCAAAATGTAGAAGATATGAAGGAAGTTGATGATGCATATGTGCTTCGTGATAATAACAACGCCTATGTAACAGTAGACCTAGCTGGAAATGACGCAGCGGACAACAATGATAACGGCAAGGTGAACACGGTAACGTATAACGGCGATACTTACCATGAAGTTTCAACTGATTTTGAGCAAAAAATTGCGGACCGTGTGAGAGAAGCAGATAGTAAAATTGACAAAGTATACGTGGCGTTTGTCAACACGGGTTTAGACAATATGAATAACAACAATAACGTACCTGGTGTAGATAAAAATGACAACATCTATAAAGATGATGAAAAAGACAACAACCGTGATCCGGAAGATATTGTAGAAGATCCAAAAGATATGATGGATCGTAACAACAAAGATCAATAACATAAAAAGGCCTCTGAATCACCAGAGGCCTTTGGTTCATTAACTAAGTTCAAGTAAAGAAATAAAAATCGGAAGAACACAGCAAGAAACGGCTGAAATAAAATCAAGCTCGTTCTGTTTTTTTGCAGAAAGCGTGAACTCCATCAAAATAATTGTCAGGATACTCATGAAAAGCGTTGCATAAAAAAGAAAATCGCGCTGACTTTCCACTAAAAACAACACCGCATTTAAAATCAAAATAACGGCATAAAGAAACTTAAGCAGCACGTGAAGCTGCATGCTGAATTTATTCTCTTGTTTGTAGCGCAAGATATAGACAAAAAAGAAAATAAATAAAGTTAATTGCCATGAGGCAGGAAGTAACTGCTGCCATAGATTGTCCAAGAAACTCATTCCTCCTATAAAACGATGATGCATATATGTATAACATACATTTTTATTTTAAAAGTGAAGAGTATCTTTAGGCAAGAACAATTCTTCCTTTTTTATTCTTTTTCTTATACAGGCTCTCAACATAAAAAAAGAATGGTCGCAATGACCATTCTTTTTACTTCACTTCAATTAAAACCTTCGTACCGTCTGGAAACTCATCTACTTGATGTGAAATCCAAGACCCGGCGCCTCGGTTGTCTGAAGGCTTTACATATTCAATATCTGCGCCGCTTCCGCCTTCTTCACAAAAGGCCATCGGAAACTCATCTCGGTCATAGCCGCTTTTAGTCGGAATGCCTTTTAAAGACTCACGGCGGTTTTCTTCAGCACCGTCTCGATCGATTGTACAAACAGCCGATTTTCCTTTATCGATTGCATGTTGAATGTGCGCTGCAGTTTCAGGGTAACGATCAGCAGGGAAGGTAATGACTTCATCGTAGGAGGGATTCGTTGAAGAGTTCTGCTCTAACGGATTTCCTTCAATCATAACAATAACGGCTATTACTAAAATTAAAATACCAGAAACAATTTTTTTCAACCTGTAAAACTCCTTTATAAAACGTTTATCACTCTTATTGTAAAGTAATAAGAAAAAAATGTAAAAACATATAATGGAACTAGCTAGAATTCATAAGACAAACATAAGCTCACGTTCAGCTGCTGAACGTGAGCTTATGTCTAATGATGAGAGTGGTGATGATGCGTTTCGTTTTCAGCTGGCTGTAGTGAACGTAACTCTTCTTTTGATAATTTGCCTACTGCGACTTGCTGAGTAGGAAGGATGTGCTCACCGCGAGCATTAATATCGGTTTTAATATAGTAAATACCATCCTCTTTAAAGGCTGCTTTTGCTTTATACATACTGCCGTCATAATGTGCCTTTATTGTTTCAACTTTACCGGGAGCATCTTTTTTCCACACGTTAAACTGAACGATTTTGGCGTCATCCACCGTTTTATTTTCTTGCATTACGTGCACTTTTAGTACCTGTGTGCTCTGTGGCTCTATATTTTCAGGAAGCATCACATGCGCCGACAGAGGCTTTTGCTGCTTGTAGAGCTGGTCTGCGTCACTGTTTACAGAGCACGCGGAAAGCACAAGCGTACTGAGTATGACTAGTCCGGACATTTTCCATTTATTCATTGTCACTGCACCTCACATCGTTTCATCAATCATGCGTTTAAAAATCGCTTCAATGCTGGAATTCGTTTGATAACAAAAAAATCTAAAAGCCACACGATAATCAAAGACAGTCCGACTAAAGGAAAGAGGATACCAAACACGACGATTATACACGTCACGATTCGCATTGCATTTCCTTCAGGAACTTTAGGAGCCCCCATGTTTTTAGCTGGTTTTCGTTTCCACCACAGTAAGGCTCCGCTGATAGCGATACCAGCAATTCCGATACAAATAATAAGGCCCATAAGCTGATTGATAAATCCAAACTGTGTGCCTTTATGAAGCGTAATACCAAGCGCAATCAATTTGCCCATAAATCCATAGTTGTCGTACCGATAATCGGCTAACACAGCTCCGGTATATTGATCAAGGTGAATGGTTGCTTCATCTTGAGCTCTTGGTGAAAAAACGGAGAGCGTATACACACCTTGAGCGTCTTGCGGAATAGAAATGGTGTAGCCGTCGTGCATATGCTGTTCTTTTGCAATCCCTACAATGTCATCAAGCGATACTTTTGTATATTGCGAAGCTGTGGAGCTTGGCACTTCTAACGTTTCAGCTCCCCAAGGCACGTCCGCAACATCTTTTGTTTGCACGGTTGAAGTAGGAGCACTTCCTACCCAAATAGACGGAGGGTACCCAACACCTGCGTTTGTGGCGACTTGCTGAAACGCATTGCCCCACAGTCCTGACCACGGAAGTCCTGTTAGTACGAGAAAAAGCATCCCCGCTGAAATCCAAAAGGCCGGTACTGCATGAAGGTCACGTATCAGTACGTTTTTACCTTTTGAAAAACGAGGAATCAGCACGCCTTTTATTTTGTCTTTTTTGCGCGGCCACCATAAAAAAGCGCCGGTTACAATTAAGACAATTGCCCAGCAGGCCGCAAGTTCTACGATACGATCACCTGCTGTTCCCGCCATCAGCTCTCCGTGAAATTCTTCAATTTGATTCATCAAGCGACTGGAATCATCTACTTTTCCTATGATGCGACCATTGTGAGGGTTAACAAACATCGTATATGTATGGTCTTTTAATGAAATTCCTACTTCTGACGAACGAGTAGAGCGATTACTGGGCTTATACGTCAACACATCAGCGTCTGGATACTTTTCCTTTACAGCCTTTACTTGTGCTGAAGGGGATAGGGACTGTGACTGAGCTTGTACATGATAGAAGTCGTGATACAGTTTTTCTTCAATTTGAGGCTTGAATAAATACATCCCCCCAGTAACAGCTAATATAAGAAGAAACGGAGTAAATATTAAACCTGCATAAAAATGCCAGCGCCATATGGCTTTGTATAGACCTTGAGAACGCGCCGTGCTTTTTTTCGTTGTACTCGCTGATTCTTCGCGCTTTTCCTGCATCGTTTTTTCCTCCTTTTTACTAACTAACGTGCTTTTATTATAGAAGGAAAGGGAGAATTAGCCATCACCCCTGAGAGTGATTGTTGGGGTTTATAAGAGGAAGGGGGTAATAAAAAAACAGCTCGTGAAAGCTGTTAGTTCATTAAGCCATTTTGAAACGCATAGCTTGTCAGCTGCACGCGGTTTTCTAAATGAAGCTTGCTTAAAATATTTTTCAAATGGCTTTTTACCGTGTGTTCAGAAATAAATAACTGCGCGGAGATATCGCGGTTTGACAGCCCTTTAGCCACTAATTGAAGCACTTCAAGCTCCCGTGCAGAAAGGGGAGTGTCTGGCTTTGTAATCGATGTTTCCTGCGGAAACTCTTTTAAAATTTGAAACGCAATTTCTTTTGACATAGGAACTTCATCTAAAGCGAACGCACGCAAATAGTCGTACCACACTTCAGACTGCAGGTTTTTTAACAAATAGCCCTGGGCGCCTTTTTTCAACGCATCAAACAAATCCGTAATATCGTCTGAAACCGTGATGACCACAATTTTAACATACGGAAACTGAAGCTTAATTTGTTTTGTCGCTTCTAATCCATTCATCACGGGCATTTTAATATCCATTAGCACAATGTCAGGCATCAATTTTTCGGTTAGTTCGATTGCTTCTTGCCCGTTGGTTCCTTCGCCAACAATCATAAAATCTTCGTATTCTTCTAAAATATCGCGAATGCCTTCTCTTGCGTGAGCGTGATCATCTACAATCAAAATACGAAACGGCTGCATTTACGTAACCTCCTTTTTAATACTAACAATGGTCTGGTTCTGTTTTCGTTGAATGGAAAAGTCCCAGTTCATATCTTTAGCACGATCTTTCATAATTTGCAGGCCAAGACCGGCCTTAAGAGATTCAGAGGTGAAACCTATACCGAAATCTGTAATTTCACAAATCCATCCGCCGGCCGTTTCACCGGCTGTAATCCAGATTTTATTTGTTTTTGCATGTTTAATGACGTTCATAGCAGCTTCTTTCACACAGGCAAACAGCTCATTTTTTTCTTTTCTCGAAAGCGTTGTTTCTGACAGTCTCCAATCTAAATTGACATCTAGTAAATGAGTATGTTTTAAATCATCGACGTATTGATGAATGCTTTCAGTCCAGCTTTCTGAAGAGTCTGAAGGAGAGTGCTTTAAATTTGTAATCGCTTGGCGCGTATCGTCATGAACATGCTGCAGAGTTTGCTTCATTCGGATAAAATCAGGATCCTGCTCTAAGTTGTTTTTTCTTCCGAACTTGTTCATTTTAACAGATAGGAGAAACAGCGACTGCGCAATGCCGTCATGCAGTTCACGAGCTAATTTTTCACGCTCAATAAGCGCAGCTTTCTTTTCTTTTTCTTGCCTTAGTTCCTCTTGCATTTTTTCTAAAATAGAAAATAAATAGCGGACAAAGACAAGCGTTACAAAAAAGACAAGCAGCGGAGAAAGAACATTTCCCATGTCCATTGAGATGTAAGGGAGCAAAAAGGCATGGCGAACATACTCCCAAAGTGCGATGGTCAGAGTTGGAAGAAGCAAAATCAGCCATTTAATTTGTCTATATTTCACGGTATCCCTTCTTTCATCCATAAAATGTGTCTATATTTTATCATTTGAGCGGAAAATTACTAGAGGAAAGAAGAGAAATCACTCTTAGGGGTGAGTGGATAAAGTTAATAAAGAAAATCTTATCTGCAATATCATACAAGAAAAATTCTCGAGTCAATGGTATGGTTAAAAAGCTTAGTATGTGACAAGGAGTGATTTATTAATGGCAAAAGAAATTCGGACAGCGCACGTTGACGCTGATTTACATATTGAAGCTTACCGTTTTAAAGGAATTATGCAAAAGTTTCCTGCTCATTTTCACGAGTATTATGTGATTGGATTTATTGAAGAAGGTCAGCGTCATTTAATCTGCCAAGGCAAAGAATACATCATTAATCCAGGCGATTTGCTGCTGTTTAATCCGTATGATGTCCATAGCTGTGAACAAATAGACGGCAAAACGCTTGATTATCGCTGTATTAACGTAACGCCAGACGCGATGAAAAAAGCTGTTTTTGACATTAACGGAAGTGAAAGTCTTCCGCGTTTTAACAGCAATGTGGTACAAAGAAGTGAGGCTGTCTCTAGTTTAAAAGAGCTTCATTTACAAATTTTAAATGGTGAACATGAGTTTAAGAAAGAAGAGTTATTTTTATATTTGCTAGAAGAGCTCATGCACGATCATTCAAACCTTTCCTTTTTTTCGTCAGCTGCTGACACGTCTGATGAAATCAAAACAATCTGCAGCTATTTGGAAGACAGCTATACAAACAAGATCACGCTGGATGAATTAAGTAAGCTAATTGGATGGAGCAAATACCGGCTGCTGCGCTCTTTTACAAAGCAAAAAGGAATCTCTCCATACAGCTACTTAGAAACAGTTCGAATCAATCAGGCTAAAAAGCTTCTAGAACAGGGACAAAAACCGATTGACGTCTCCTTTTTAACTGGATTCAGTGATCAAAGTCATTTGACTCGATTTTTTAAAAGTCAGGTGGGGCTAACGCCAAAACAATACATGAAAATCTTTGAAAGTGAAAAGAAAACAGAATGCTAGTAATAGCTTAAAAAGGAGAGAAGAGCTGTGGATCATTTAGCTGCTTATATGCTGATGGCGCTGGTTATGTCAATGATACCTGGTGCTGATACGATTCTTATCATGAAAAATACGCTTCATCACGGAGCAAAAGCAGGACGTTTTACCATACTCGGCATGGCTACAGGCCTCACGTTTTGGACGTTAATTGCTGTGCTTGGCTTGTCTGTTGCTATCGCGCAGTCGGTGTATCTGTTCAACACCATTAAATATATAGGTGCCGCGTATTTATTTTACTTAGGTATCAGGGTATTTCTGACAAAAAATACGCTCTCATTGGAGCACATTTCAGAAGAAGAAAAAGCTGTTAAGCCTTCATCTAATCACGCCTATAAAGAATCATACATACAGGGAGCTCTTAGTAATTTTCTTAACCCTAAAACGGTATTGGTTTATATTACATTCATGCCACAGTTTATCAACTTGAATGCTCACACGAATCAGCAGCTGCTTATGCTTGGTTTTATTCTTACACTCATAGCGGTAGGTTGGTTTTTAATCTTAGTGTATGTAGTAGATTACGTGAAAAAATGGCTTAAAAAACCGATGTTTCAAAAAGTTTTTCAGAGATGCAGCGGAGTGCTGCTGATTGGTTTTGGAATAAGAACAATCGTGTAATAGTAGCTAGTAAGCAAAAAAGAGGCTGGGATAAAAATATGTTAGTTGAAGGAAGATCCGAATGAGTTTGATTCTTGATGGAGAATCAAACTCATTCGGATTTTTTATTAGTATGGTGAACATAGCCTTCGTATATTTATTCAGTTATTTCTAGCTGTTGATTGGAGGGCAAGGCGAAGACTCCTACGGGAAAAGCGGAACAGGTGAGACCCCGCAGAAGCGCAAGCGACGAGGAGGCTCACCGGCCGCCCGCGGAAAGCGAAGCCATGCACGGAAATCAACAGCAGTGTAACAAGCCACCGATACTAGTTCATGTATTCAATTTTATCGTCTTTAAATTGTATTGATTTAGTTATATCTCAATCTCTTTTCTTAACGTTTAAAAACACGTAAACGAAACAATTTGTCGTGTATCGACACCGAAAATGGTCCAAAAACGTCCGTTCCATCTAAATCCTGCAACCGATCGCGGTCCTACAAAAATAGGGAAATACCAGAAGCTAGAGCCGTTTCTAAGCCATATGAACGTATTGCGGAATAGACAAAGAGAAATGGCTCCTGGGTCAACAGCAAATGGAGTTGCCGTTTGCTGAGCTGGAATAAATGCCGGCGGAGGGGAAGTTGGAGCTTGCTGTGGGTCAGGTGTAGGTAAACCGCCTGGTGGTCTAGGTGGACCGGGCGGGAGTTGAGGTCCAGGAAATCGTGCTGGGTAAAAATAAAAATCCATGTAATTAATGTCCATTTTTTAAGCACCTCTATTTTCTTAATCACTATTTTATAAAGTATGAGAAAGCTGCCTAAAGGGATTGGGCAACTATAGCGTTTTTTACATAGGTCTTTTTTATGAAGAAAAGTTTGGTTCTTAAGTCGGGAAGGAATTCCTTCATGAACTCGATAAAAACTGAATAGGATAAAACAGAGTGTGTTTTTAGAGGAGGACTTTTCATGGATAACAATCCAAAAAAGATGTTTACACCGGTTAAGACCTATCAACCTTTCCACAGTATCTATGATCCGTGCCGGCCGATAGGAGTTAAATATTATTCTACGCCGCCTCAATTATACATGGGATTTCAGCCCGCGAATCTGCAGCAGTTTTCACCGAAAGAAGCGCTAAAAAAAGGAACGCTGTGGCCGGCTTTTTGGGACTACTATGAAAATCCATACAAAGATAAGAAGAGGGATGAAGAATGAAAAAACTACCTCCGGAGTACTATCAGGATTTAGAAGAAATACAGGCGATTGATTTTGCACTTGTAGAATTAACGCTGTATTTAGATACCCATCCAAATGACCAGCAGGCTATGCAGCAGTTTAACGAATACGCGCAGCAGGCTATGCAGTTAAAAAGAAACTTTGAAACAAAGTACGGGCCGCTCCAGCAGTATGGAAACAGCTATACCGACGGGAAGTGGAGCTGGGGAACAAGCCCTTGGCCATGGCAAATATAAGCAGATAAAGGCGGGAACTATATGTGGGTGTATGAAAAGAAATTGCAGTATCCAGTTAAAGTAAGTACGTGTAATCCAACGCTTGCCAAATATTTAATGGAACAGTACGGGGGAGCGGACGGAGAGCTTGCAGCTGCACTTCGTTATTTGAATCAGCGCTATACCATTCCCGATAAAGTTGTTGGACTGCTAAACGATATCGGGACAGAAGAGTTTGCTCATCTTGAAATGATTGCGACGATGATTTATAAGCTAACAAAAGATGCAACGCCGGAGCAGCTGAAGGCAGCTGGATTGACAGAACACTATGTAAACCATGATAGTGCACTTTATTACAATAATGCTGCTGGCGTTCCGTTTACAGCTACGTATATACAGGCAAAAGGAGATCCGATTGCAGATCTTTATGAAGACATAGCGGCAGAAGAAAAAGCAAGAGCTACATATCAATGGTTAATTGATATATCAGATGATCCAGATTTAAACGACAGCTTACGATTTTTACGAGAAAGAGAGATTGTTCATTCACAGCGTTTCCGTGAGGCCGTGGAGATTTTAAAAGATGACAGAGACAGGAAGAAAATCTTTTAACTAGCAAAAAACATCCCTCTTTGCGAATGCAAATGAAAGAAGGGATGTTTTTTATTATGGCAGCGTTGATTATGCGCTAGAACTGCAGTGACAAGAAACAACCTTTAATGTTCCTTCAACATCTTTCCAAATTCGCGTATAGCAGTATTCGCCTCCAATAGATTCACCAGCTGCAAGCGACCCATTTAACGCTACTTTTGTAACCGTAACGGCAAGTTCTTGAAACAGTTTAATTTCTTGTTCCAACACTTCGATGCCCGCTATATCAAGACTTTTTGAACGATGAGCATTTATATCTTGCTCTTTTGACAACCATTGCCCAAAGTGATTCACAAAAATAAGCTCATCTGAAAGTAATTCTTCTAATAACTCTACGTTATTAGAAAGCATGGCTGAGCGAAGCATTTCTTCGTATTCTATCACTCTTGCTTGGTTCATTTTTAATCCTCCTTTACGCCTTGTGTAACTCTTTTCTATTTCCACCTTACTTTTCCTTTAAACTTCTTCCTTTAATAGTTTGTGTTAAATTATGTTAATCAAGGGGATAAGTGGACTAATTTTCTGTAAGCATAAAATATTCTGAAAGACTCCATTATTTACCTTTAAATGGTATAAAATTAGAGTGAAAGAACCTTTTCTTTCCACTTGTTTAGTTATCTTTTTACTATTAAGAAGCAGTTTTTTATACTTGTAATTGTAGCGGAATGAACGTTCATTCCGTTTTTGGAAAGAGGTGATAAAGTGGAATCTACTCCAACAAAACAAAAAGCGATTTTTTCTGCTTCGCTTCTGCTGTTTGCAGAAAGAGGATTTGATGCAACCACGATGCCAATGATTGCAGAAAATGCCAAAGTAGGAGCAGGAACAATTTATCGCTACTTTAAAAATAAAGAAAGCCTTGTAAACGAACTGTTTCAGCAGCATGTAAACGAGTTTTTACAGTGTATTGAAAGCGGCCTGGCTAACGAAAGAGAAGGATATCGAGATGGATTTCATCATATCTTTGAAGGTATGGTGACATTCACTAAAAATCATCCTCGTGCGCTTGGCTTTATTAAAACTCATAGTCAAGGAGCTTTTTTAACAGAAGAGAGTCGCTTAGCCTATCAAAAGCTGGTGGAATTTGTTTGCACGTTCTTCAGAGAAGGACAAAAGCAAGGCATTATTAGAAACCTTCCTGAAAATGCGCTCATTGCTATTTTATTTGGAAGCTTTATGGAAGTATATGAAATGATTGAAAATGACTATTTATCTTTAACTGATGAACTTCTTGCCGGCGTAGAAGAGAGTCTGTGGGCAGCACTTAGCAGACAATCATGAAACTTAACAAGTGAAAGAGGGATAACATGACAATTAAAGAAATGCCTCAGCCAAAAACATTTGGAGAGCTTAAAAACTTACCGTTATTAAACACAGATAAACCGATTCAAACGCTGATGAAAATTGCAGATGAATTAGGGGAAATCTTTAAATTTGAAGCGCCTGGACGTGTGACGCGCTACTTATCCAGTCAGCGTCTAATTAAAGAAGCATGCGATGAATCCCGCTTTGATAAAAACTTAAGTCAAGCGCTTAAATTTGTGCGTGATTTTGCAGGAGACGGTTTATTTACAAGCTGGACGCACGAAAAAAACTGGAAAAAAGCGCATAATATCTTACTTCCAAGCTTCAGTCAGCAAGCGATGAAAGGCTATCACGCGATGATGGTCGATATCGCCGTGCAGCTTATTCAAAAGTGGGAGCGTCTAAATGCAGATGAGCATATTGAAGTACCGGAAGATATGACGCGCTTAACGCTTGATACAATCGGTCTTTGTGGATTTAACTACCGCTTTAACAGCTTTTACCGCGATCAGCCTCATCCATTTATTACAAGCATGGTACGTGCGCTAGATGAAGCGATGAACAAGCTGCAGCGAGCAAATCCAGATGACCCTGCCTACGATGAAAATAAGCGTCAGTTTCAAGACGACATTAAAGTGATGAACGATCTAGTAGATAAAATTATCGCAGATCGCAAGGCAAGCGGTGAACAAAGCGATGATTTATTAACGCATATGCTAAACGGAAAAGACCCAGAAACAGGTGAGCCGCTTGATGATGAAAATATTCGCTATCAAATTATTACGTTCTTAATTGCGGGACACGAAACAACAAGTGGTCTTTTATCATTTGCGCTGTATTTCTTAGTGAAAAATCCACATGTATTACAAAAAGCAGCAGCAGAAGCAGCACGAGTTTTAGTAGATCCTGTTCCAAGCTACAAACAAGTCAAGCAGCTTAAATATGTGGGCATGGTCTTAAACGAAGCGCTGCGCTTATGGCCGACAGCTCCTGCATTTTCTCTATATGCAAAAGAGGATACGGTGCTTGGAGGAGAATATCCGTTAGAAAAAGGCGATGAACTGATGGTTCTAATTCCTCAGCTTCACCGTGATAAAACGATTTGGGGAGACGATGTGGAAGAGTTCCGCCCAGAGCGTTTTGAAAATCCAAGTGCGATTCCGCAGCATGCGTTTAAACCGTTTGGAAACGGTCAGCGTGCGTGTATCGGTCAGCAGTTCGCTCTTCATGAGGCAACGCTTGTACTTGGCATGATGCTAAAACATTTTGATTTTGAAGATCATACAAACTACGAGATGGATATTAAAGAAACTTTAACGTTAAAACCTGAAGGCTTTGTTGTAAAAGCAAAATCAAAAAAAATTCCGCTTGGTGGCATTCCTTCACCTAGCACGGAACAGCCTGCTAAAAAAGCACGCAAAAAGGTAGAGAACGCTCATAATACGCCGCTGCTTGTGTTATACGGTTCAAATATGGGAACAGCTGAAGGAACGGCGAGGGATTTAGCAGATATTGCGATGAGCAAAGGATTCGCACCGCAAGTTGCAACGCTTGATTCCCATGCAGGAAATCTTCCGCGTGAAGGAGCTGTTTTAATTGTAACGGCTTCTTATAACGGACATCCGCCTGATAACGCAAAGCAGTTTGTCGACTGGTTAGACCAAGCGTCTGCTGATGAAGTCAAAGGGGTTCGCTACTCCGTATTTGGATGCGGCGATAAAAACTGGGCTACTACGTATCAAAAAGTGCCTGCTTTTATCGATGAAACGCTTGCAGCTAAAGGGGCAGAAAACATAGCTGAACGCGGCGAAGCAGATGCAAGCGACGACTTTGAAGGCACATACGAAGAATGGCGTGAACATATGTGGAGTGACGTAGCAGCTTACTTTAACCTCGACATAGAAAACAGTGAAGATAATAAATCTACGCTTTCACTTCAATTTGTCGACAGCGCTGCGGACATGCCGCTTGCGAAAATGCACGGTGCTTTTTCGGCGAACGTTGTAGCAAGCAAAGAACTACAAAAACCAGGCAGTGAACGAAGCACGCGTCATCTTGAAATTGAGCTTCCAAAAGAAGTTTCTTATCAAGAAGGAGATCATTTAGGTATTATTCCTCGCAACTATGAAGGAATAGTAAATCGTGTAACGACAAGGTTCGGTCTAGATGCATCACAGCAAATCCGTTTGGAAGCTGAAGAAGAAAAATTAGCGCATTTGCCACTCGGTAAAACCGTATCAGTAGAAGAGCTTCTGCAATATATGGAGATTCAAGATCCTGTTACGCGCACACAGCTTCGCGCAATGGCTGCTAAAACGGTCTGCCCGCCGCATAAAGTGGAGCTTGAAGCCTTGCTTGAAAAGCAAGCGTATAAAGAAAAGGTGCTGGCAAAACGCTTAACAATGCTTGAACTGCTTGAAAAATATCCGGCGTGTGAAATGGAATTCAGCGAATTTATCGCTCTTCTTCCAAGCATGCGTCCGCGCTATTACTCCATTTCTTCATCACCTCGCGTCGATGAAAAACAAGCAAGCATCACGGTTAGCGTCGTCTCAGGAGAGGCGTGGAGCGGATATGGAGAATATAAAGGAATTGCGTCGAACTATCTTGCTGAGCTGCAAGAAGGAGATACAATTACGTGCTTTGTTTCCACACCGCAGTCAGGCTTTACGCTGCCAAAAGATCCTGAAACACCGATTATCATGGTCGGACCAGGAACAGGCGTCGCGCCGTTTAGAGGCTTTGTGCAGGCTCGCAAGCAGTTAAAAGAACAAGGACAGTCGCTTGGAGAAGCGCATTTATACTTTGGCTGCCGTTCACCTCATGAAGACTATCTGTATCAAGAAGAGCTTGAAAATGCACAAAATGAAGATGTCATTACGCTTCATACCGCTTTTTCACGCGTACCAAATCAGCCGAAAACATACGTTCAGCACGTTATGGAACAAGACGGCACGAAATTGATTGAACTTCTTGATCAAGGAGCGCACTTCTATATTTGCGGAGACGGAAGCCAAATGGCACCTGACGTTGAAGCAACGCTTATTAAAAGCTATGCTGATGTTCATGAAGTAAGTGAAGCAGACGCTCGCTTATGGCTGCAGCAGCTAGAAGAAAAGGGCCGATACGCAAAAGACGTGTGGGCTGGGTAAATAAAAAATAACCTCCGCTAAATAGCGGAGGTTATTTTTTATAGTCAGATTGAGACATGACTAACCCCACCTCATTTATAGCGCCTTAGCGTTTCTTCTGCGTGACAGCAAATTTTTTCAATTAGCTCCTTAGGTTCTTCAATTAAAGCATGAGCACCTAAGGTATAGAAAAAAGAAGCCATGTAGTTTAATTCATTTCCATCAGTTATCGTATCGATATAGCCGCCCCCGTCTTCCGTTACCTTCACGTGATTTTCAAGCCACGGAACGCCTTTACACTGACGAACGCCTTCGTGCGTCAAGGTTACTTTTAACGAAATCGGCTGTGAGTTTACTGGTTCTGTTTCAAGCCATTCTTTTAACGTAAGAGACATCTTTTCGTCTTTTTCTAAAACTTTTAACGAGTGAATACGATCTGCTCGAAACAATAATACTTTTTGCTTATCGCAGGAATAAGCGGGGCAGTACCACAAGCCGTTATGAGCATAAATGCCAAGGGGTTTGACTTCTTTTCTTGTTTGACCCGTCTTTGAATCATAAAGAAATTCAATATATTTTCCTGTAAGGCTTGCTTCTAGCAGCTCTTTTAAATAAGGAGTGTCTAAGTTTCTTTTAGGATTCCAAAACGCAATATGAGCACTTATTTTATCTACTTTTTTCTTCGTTTCTTCAGACAGGTACACATAAAATTTTTGAAGAGCCGCATGAATTTCTGCATCAAACGGAAGGTCATGATAATACTGCAGAGCTTGATAAGCAAAAAAGATCGAAATAGCTTCTTGTTCCGTAAACAAGATAGGAGGGAGAATACGGTTTTTTAACACTCTGTAACCACCGCTCCGTCCTTTTTCACTGTAAAGAGGCAGTCCTAATTCACTTAAGTCCAGCAAATAGCGCTGAACGGTCCGTACAGAAAGGCCAAATTCCTCCGCTAGTTCTTTTGCCGTAAACGTTCTTTTTGTATTAATAAACATAAGCATATCAACAAGCCGTCTAGACTTAGCCATTTATTTTCACCTTTTTCTTTTAATATGACAAAAAGTGTCGTATTAAGATGATATCATACAGAAACAGTAAAGTTGAAAGGAGAAAAGGGAATGAAGAAAAAAATCGTCGTATATATTGCCGCAAGCTTAGACGGGTATATCGCAAGAGAAAACGGAGAGATTGACTGGCTAGAAAGCGTAGAAGGAGAGGGGGACAACGGCTACGAAGCGTTTTATCAAACGTGTGATGCGGTCGTTATGGGAAAGGCTACGTACGATCACGTGCTGAAGCTCACACCCGAGTTTCCGTATCTCGATAAAAAGTGCTACGTGTTTAGCCGCTCAGCTCAAGGAAAAGATCAGTATGTTGAGTTTATAAACGAAAGCGTGGCGTCATTTCTCAACAATCTCAATCAAGATACGAAAAAAATATGGCTGGTGGGAGGTGCTGATATTCTCGCTGATTTCTTAAAAGCAAACAGGGTGGATGAATTTATTATATCGGTTATTCCCGTTTTGCTTGGAGCTGGTATTCCATTGTTTAAGCCAGGAATTCCAGAAATGAACTTCAAGCTCACTAATATGAAGCAGTACGGACAAATTGCTCAGCTGTATTACAAAAGAGGATAAGCCTTTTGCGGAGCATTCAATTCCTGTTATTTTAGGGACAGTGACATCAAGACCGGCTTTTTTTCATAGTATATTTTTGGGGTGAAAAAATGCCAAGAGTAAATTATCGAGATTCAGACGTTGCTTTAATGGCAAGGATGATGAGAGCAGAAGCTGAAGGCGAAGGAAAACAAGGCATGCTGTATGTTGGAAATGTCATTGTAAATCGCCTTAAAGCAAACTGTTTAGATTTCAAGAATTTAAGATCCGTTCCGCAAGTTATTTATCAGGTGCAGGGAGGCAACTATTCGTTCGAGGCTGTTCAAAAAGGAAATGTATTTTATCAACGAGCAAGAGGTGTTGAAAAAAGGTTAGCCAAAAAGAATTTGGATTATTGGAGAGAACACCCGGGGAAATATGCACTGTGGTACTTTAACCCATCCGCTCCATGCCCTCCAACATGGTACGGTCAACCCGCTTCTGGTCAATACAAAAATCATTGCTACTATGAGCCAAAGCCTGGAACATGCGCTAGCGTTTATAACGGGTAGATAGCTTAGAAGATATGCTGCGCTTTGAAAGTCTGGCCTCAAATCCAACCCGTTAGCTGCAGGTGACAAGGTAATTCTTCTTCATATAATAAGAGAAAGCCCTCTTTTCATAAAGAGGGCTTTTGCTAATTGGTGCATGTCTCATTTTGCTTCAAATTTTATGTTTTTACCAGCAGCAAATTCGGATTGATCCTTCGCTTTTGTATCCTTTACCACCCAGGACGTCTTTACCTTAGCTGCTGCTAAAATATCTTTGATTTGCTTATCGGTTAAGCCTTTCGTATAAAGGACAAATTCCCTTGTATAGATGTTTTTGTTTTCTTGCTCTTCATCTGCACCGCTGCCAAACCAATATCTTGTTTGCTGATCGTCTTTCATGTTATTAAAAGCTTCTTTATAGTTAGGTAGCTTAACTTGAATATCCGACAGGTAGTTCGTACCGCGTAAAGTAAGAGTCATATGTACTTTGTGAAAATCTTTTTTAGAAGGGCCTGTTAACCCTGATGTTCCAACTTCACTAAATTCTTTTTTCGTCAGCGGTTTAACTGTAGTAGAAACAGAAACTTTTGGATCTGAATTATTTGTCACAACGTCTTCGGTACTGCAGGCACTTAAAATGAACAGCGTTAAAAGAGCATAAATTGCTCCCATCACTTTTTTCTTCATGCTCGTTCTCCTTTGTCATTAATAGATAATGGTATTCATTCGCCATGTTCATTATCTTTACCTTTATTTGTCTCAACGTCATGATTAATGAAGAAAAGTATAGAAACATTAAAAAGAGAAATGCCGAGGCATTTCTCTTTTTGTTCTATGAGTCTGGATTAAGCGAAGTATGCGTATACTCCGGCATACGCTCTTCTTTTTCCGTTAGTTGAGTATCGGGGCTTTGCTGCTCTTGTGAAACAGGAGACAGCGTGGATTTTTGTTCATGATTCATGTTTGTCATTCCTCCTTCTATGAAGTGAGCTGTTAATCAAGCGAAAGCAAATCATCTTGAATTCGCTGTGTTAAAGAGGCAACTTGCTGCGTTAAACTGTCATTTTCCGCCTGGAGTTTTTGATAAGACTGATTTGCTTTTGAACATAGGTAAGGGTCTGTTTCCCACCAGTCCATGCCAATTTCTCTTGCTTTATCAATAGAAGCGACAAGCAGCCGAATTTTTATGGTTAAGAGTTCAACATCAGCAATTTGCACTTTAATATCTCCAGCAATAACAAGACCTTTATCTAATACTTTTTCCAATACTTCTACAATGGTGCCCAGATGCCCGTTATGTTCCGCCGCCATTTTTTCACTCCTTGTTATAACACTTTTCCCAGCGGACCTAGATCAATATTTAAATCTTCATTTGTAAAGTTAAACACTGATTTTAGCTCCTCCATTTTGTTCTCTAACTTCATCAACGCCACGCCCAGATCTTCGATTTGAGCGTCCGTCAGGTTTCCGCTGTCGACTCGGCGAATCGCATGTTTTTCAATGAGCTGCCGCAGTAATTCAATGACGGTTAAAACAAGCTGTGCTAGGCCCTGTTCAGCATTTTCCGCACTCAGCTCAATGCGACCGTTCCGTTTAGGGTTATTTTCCATTTCGCAACGCCTCCGTTTCCTGTTCAAACTGCTCAGAAGAAATGATTTGACGATCATGAGAGCCTATCAGCGTTTCTACAGAAGAAATCAGTACGCGCAGATCAAGATAGACTAAATCAATTCCGGCAATTGAAATCAATAAATCACCTTTAATGGCAATTCCTTTATCGAGGATCACATCCAATATATCAATGAGGGCAATGTCTTTTTGCTCGAGCGTTTGTTTTCGCAGCGATGTCATCCCGCATCTTTCTCCGAGCGGAGAGTGTCGATATGATAAGCAGGCCATGGTCCTGTTACTTCAATGTTCAGTCCCATGTTTTTGTAAAGCGCTTGCTTGTTGCTAATGGCTTTTAGAAACGATTCCACATTGCTCTTGGACAAAAGGTAGATGCTGTTCCAGCACATGCTGTAGCTGTCGCCGGTTATTTTTTGACTCCAGTTATTTTTGATTGTGTGGTAAGCGGCGTAGGGACTTATCTCACTGTGCAGGTGGTCACAAAGCGAAAGCTGCTCTTTTTCTGTTTCTTCTTCAATCAGCCTTTCTATCTTTTTACGTTCAAAAAACTGCCTGCCCGGAGGTAACGTATTTATTTCTTCTTTTTTCTTTTGGATCGTTTCACTGTATGTCAAGAGGTAGCTCTTTAAATGATTCGTATGGGCATACACTTTTATATTCCATTCTTCAGATTTTTTTAAAAGCTGAAGAGAAGAGAGGGTTTTTTCTTTGTTATCGACAATGCTTTTTTGGCAGCTGTCCTTGCTTTTATAGACAGTACAAAATTTCATTGGAAGAAGCGTGTAGTGCTTCTGTAAGAAAAGAAGGGTCTCATGGTGATGCATAGCTTTGTCTTGCAGCCATTTCATATCTTGCTCTATCTTTTCTTTTAGCATTTCTTCTGAATACTCAACGCTTGGCAAGTCGCATACGAATGCGGTAATATCATCAAAGCAAAGAGTATAGATAGGGTTGTTCTTGTCCATGCCTTCAAGGGCGGGGAAGGAAATTTGCTTAGTTTCTTCGGTTGGAACTAGACCATATAAATAAATGAGCTTTTCCATCTCTTTCAACCTCACTTTTGTTTCTTCGTCATTGATTCCCATCTTTTTAATTCATGTTCTTTTGCTGCTTCATACCTAAGCAGCAGTTCTTTTTCTTTTTCCATATATGCATCTTCTGGTATTTCTCCAAGCTCATACATCATTTGAAGATGAACGATTTTTTGCTGAATAAAAGAAACGTCATACAGTTCCTTATCCGCTTCTTCTTTGATTTTTTGCCCAACTTTAACAATGAGCGTGACAGGAGATAACAGCAGTTTATGAATCATACATTCTCTTCTACTTTTAATTGAATATTGATAAAGTTATAAGCGGCCCACGGTCCGGAATATTTAAAATCGGCTTTGTGCTTCCACTTTTCATACAGATCATTTACACGTTCATCAAACGCTGCTTCTTTTTCTCGATCAATTAAAAATGAAGCATTCAAAAGCATCGTTTCAACAATAGGAGGGTTAAGTCTAGACGCTTCAGCCATCGGTTCTAAATGTTGATACAGCTCTTTTTTACAGTCATGCTGAAGCTTTAAAAAGAATTTCTGAGCTGTTTCTCCGTGCGCAATTTGTTTATAAAAATCAGCACTGGCAGAACGCGGATTTCGCACTTGCTGCAAAGAAGAGTCTTGCCCCACTTTTTGTTTCAGCCAGTCCGGTTTCCCAATTACTTTTAGTCCGACTTCTATTTTTCCTTTTAACTGTGGGAAAAGGGAGGAGAACTGTGGATATAAGTTTTCTAACAGCATTTCAACATCTTGTTGACTATGAAATACATTGCCAAAGCTGATTGGAATGACCGAATCATGCTTATTCATTACTTTGGAAATCACCTGCTGGTGCGCTGTGACATTCTCTTTGGTAGGGTGATAAATTTTAAGAGGAAAGGCAGCGGCCACTATAGCTGCATCTCGGTAGTGAATGGTAAAAGTAGCTCTTTCTTGATGATCAATCGTGACGCTGCCAAACGTATGCGCCTCGGTGGCAGGAATGCTGCAAAAAATGTAAATGCCCGTTGCTTCACTCATCGATTTCTGTTTCATTCCTTTCCTTTAAAATAATAGGCTTACTTCTCTGCTGGGGAGCTTCGGTAGCGCAGGCTGGTACGTGAAAAAGACGTAATGTTATGCTGCTTATTGACCAGCACTTCATAGATACCAAGCAGTTCGTCTTTTGCATAGCGCCTCATATACTCCTGTTCTTCAAAAGCTTCAAGTGTTATTTTCCATCCTCCATTTTGAATCGATTCATACGAAATAATTCGATGAGGAGGAGCGACGTGTTCTTTAAAAAAATCAGTCACGGATTCCATGATTTCGGCTACTTTCACTTCTCTAATCCACCTTTATGAGTTTATAAATCTAAATCTTGCAAAAGGTTTAGCTGTTCAAGTTTGTTTCCGCTGTTATTGGAAGAAAGGAAATCTTCTCTTTCGTTATGAAGCAGCCGAATGGCCTCAGCGTACCTCAGCCATGTGTCCACGCTCGCAATCACGATTCTAGCTTCAATGGTAATCAATTCAATACCAATAACGGAAATACGAGCGAATACGTCAATTACCACACCTTTATCTAAAATGCGGTCAACTACTTCAGCTAGACTAGAACAATCGTTTGATTTGTTAATCGTCATGATGAAAACCCTCTCATGTTGCATAGTAGAATAGATGCGTTTGCTAATCTTGCTATTAATGTGCGTGATGTTGTAAAAAATATACAAATAAAACGTACATAAATGTAAAAATAGTATAAAATACCATGATTATTTTTGTTTAGATACGGGTAGAGTTAAGTACATTACTTTTATCCATTGATGATTGAAAACACATACATAAAAAACAAAGGGAGTGGAGAAAGATGAGAAAAGAAGAGCAGCCGGTATTATCTGATTTTATTGAAAAGGACCAATTTGAGTTAAATTCATATTTAACCTCTTTACTTGAAACGACAAGTGAAAAAAAAGAAAATCAAAGTTGATGAGTTGAAAACATAAAGGGCTACTTTCCATGTGGAAAGTAGTTTTTTCATTTGTGAACTTGATATACTTATTGGACAAAGAGGTGAGAAAGATGAACCAAAAAGACGTGGTTTCGAAAAGTATTTTAACAAAAGCGACCGGCTTTTTGGCATCCGGTTATACTCATAGTTTAAATCCGTATGCTGGATGTACATTCTCCTGCAAATTTTGCTACGTGCGAGAACTGCCAATTCAGCGTTTTAAAGAAATGGAGTGGGGGACGTGGTTAGAGCTGAAAGTCAACGCAGCTGAAGTCTATCAAAAAGAAATACAAAAACTGCGAAAAAAAGAGCAGCCGGTGTGCATTTTTATGTCTTCAGCGACAGATCCCTATCAGCCGGCTGAGCGTAAAGCAGGCATCAGTCGAGCTCTTTTAGAAACAATGATCAATCATCCCCCTGATTTTTTACTGATTCAAACAAGATCGCCGCTTGTGACGAGAGATATTGATTTGCTTTTACAGCTTCAAAAAGTATGTGACCTTCGCGTATCGATGACTATTGAAACAGACCGAGAAGATGTAAAACAAATTTTTTCTCCTTATGCTCCGGGGATGAAACTTCGTATGAATGCGTTAAAAAAAGTAAAAGAAAGCGGAATTTCAACGCAAGTAGCCATTGCTCCAATGCTTCCTTTCACGCCTGAATTTCCTGAGAAAATAGAAGGAATGATGGACCGGATTTGCATTGATACCTTGTACTTAGGAGATGGTTCCTTAGGGAAAACGTCTAAAAGGCTAGGGATGCCGGAACTATTTGATCAGCACGGTTTCCTAGACTGGTATGACAAAGACATTCATATCAAAGCCATTCGTTACTTTGAAAAATTTTATCCTTCTTCGATGATTTATCTTTCTCAAGAAGGGTTTGCGCCGTAAAAAAAGAAGGGCCTATATAGCCCTTCTTTTCTCCATATTAATTTTTATACGTATCAAACATGTTTGTGTCATCAGGTACGTTTTCTAAATAACTGATCTTCCCGTTTTTATCTAGCTTAGCAATATCTTTTCCTGTTTGAGTAAATACGCTGCCAGATGCACGTTTTCCGCATACTGCCCAAGGAGTTTCAAACATGTTCGTACCTTCAACTGCTTTCCAGCCTTCGAACATATGCTTAATATCAGCATTTTCTTTAAAAACCATTTTCACAAACAGCTTCCAGTTTTCAATGCCTTGCTTTTCGTGGCCGTTTAAGACAAATACGATATCGTCTGAAAAAAGGCTCACCAATTCTTCAAATGCTTGTTCGCTTGTACGTGATTGATCGAATAAATCAAAATATCTATTTAAGTTTTCCATGATAATCTCCTTTGGGTGCTACAGCACCATTTTTTCTTCTACAGTTGCTTTTAGCATGTCCAGGTTTTCTTTTGGACATTTTTTGTGAATTTCATTTGTAAGCGTGGCAATGGTTTGCCGTTTTAAAATGGACTGCCATGAAGATTCGGCTTCTTCCATTAAATCGGATAATAAGCAAATATCTTTGTCTTTTAAATTAAGCATATCGTGAAAAATACCGCTTGATGAATAAAGAGACTGCTTGCCTTCAATGGCTACGTATACGTCATAAATACGAATTTCTTCCGGCGTTTTCTTTAAGCGAAATCCACCTTTGCTACCAGGAACGGAAGCAAGTAAATCAGCGCTAACCAGCTTGCGAAGAAGCTTTTGAAAATACGTAGGCGAACCCCCAAGCTGAGTGCTTATAACATCTCCTGGCAGCACAGCTTTTTCAGGTAAAAACGTAAGCAGCAAAATGGCATACACCGATTGCTCAACGCCTGTTTTCATATGCAAAAACATCATCTCCTGCCATATGTGTACAACGTGGATAATGATTATCCATGTTTAGGTTATCATACCGCTTATGAATCAAAAAGTAAAGCAGTTACTTAATATACACGCGATATTCGTGTATACTGTGAAAGAAGCAGCAACAAAATACGGAGATGAGAGAATGACAACTATTGCAGATATCGCTCGGCTTGCAGGAGTAGCAAAAAGCACTGTATCCCGCTACCTTAACGGAGGGTCTGTGAGCGATGCGACGAAACGAAAAATTGAAGGAATTATTAAAGAAACAAACTATAGCCCAAATGCTTTTGCTCAAAGCTTAAAAGCAAAAAAAACAAATATCATCGGTGTCATTGTTCCTCGCATGGGTTCTTTTGCGACTTCCCGCACATTAGATGGTATTGACCAAGAACTTAGAGACCACCACTATCAAATGATTGTTTCCAATTCTAATCAAGATTTAGAAAGAGAAATTGAAAATATTTATACGCTGGCTAAGCAGAAGGTAGCCGGTATTATTTTGCTTGCCGTTCAGATTACAAAAGCTCATTTGGAAGCGTTCCGTACGATTTCAATTCCCGTTTTGCTAATTGGACAGGAGCATAAAGAAGTTCACAGTTTAATTCACCAAGATTACGAGGCTGCATGCGACATTGGAAGGTACATAGGGGAAAAAGGGCATAAAAAAATCGCTTTTTTAGGCGTAACTGAAAAGGACATAGCTGTAGGTGTAAAGAGAAAAGAAGGGGTAAAGCAAGGTCTTAAAGACAGCGATTGCGAGATCCGCTGTTATGAAACAAGCTTTAACATGAGCGATGCAATCGGAGCAGCTACGGCAGTGATGAAAGAATTTAACCCGTCCATGATTGTATGTGCGACCGATAACATTGCGCTTGGTACGTTAAAGGCAGCTTATTTAAACGGACTGCGCGTTCCTGAAGATGTATCCATTACCGGCTTTGGAGGCTATGAAATTACAGGTGTGATTCATCCGAGCTTAACAACCGTAAAATATTACTATAAAGAAGCGGGCCAAATGGGAGCACAGCGAATTATCAAGCTAGTTAACGGCGAAGAAGTCGAAAAGCTTACACTTTCGAACTACGAATTGATTGAAAGAGAAAGCGTTGACAATCGTTTTACATAAAAAACGATTGACAGAATGTAGGAGATGCTATAGTATGAATGGTGTAAATACAAACAAATAATTGAACGTATCTCCTAAAGGGGAGTAGCTTTAACAGCAAAGTCGTCATTACAGAGATTATCTCTCGGCTTTGTTGGCGACATTATGTTGTTAGCAAGACCTTTACCGCTTATTTGGTAAGGGTCTTTTTTGTATTCAATTATAAAAAAGGAGGAAAAGGCTCGGACATTTAGAGGAGAAACGTTACATAAAAAGAGAAGGTGGAGGTAACTATGGAGGAACTAATTGGCGTATCAGTGCAAGGTTTGCTGCAAATTATTTTTCTTGATTTAATTTTAAGCGGAGATAACGCGATTGTGATTGCAATGGCGGCTCGTAACGTACCAAAAGACTTACAAAAAAGAGCGATTTTAATTGGAACAGGCGGCGCGATTGGTCTTCGATTATTATTTGCGGCTATTATTGTCCCATTATTAAAAATTCCATTAATCGGAGCGGTCGGCGGCTTGATGCTAGTCTGGATCGCGTATAAATTATTAGCCGATAATCACGAACACGGCGATAACCCTCAAGGTGGAGCAACGGTATGGAGTGCGGTTAAAACGATTATTATCGCAGATGCGGTCATGTCATTAGATAACGTATTAGCTCTAGCTGGTGTAGCTCATGAATTTGTTCCAATTATGATTGGTGTATTAATTTCAATTCCGATTATTATTTGGGGAAGCAGCTTTATTATGAAAGCAATGGAAAAATTTCCGATTATCATTTACGCTGGAGCGGCGATGCTCGCATGGTCTGCTGGAAAAATGATTGTTGAAGATAAAATTATTGGTGGATTTGTTCCAAGTACAGCTTTACATCTTGCTGTTCAAGCTATCTTAACGATTGCGGTTGTAAGTATTGGATACATGAAAAACAAAAAAATGAAAAAAGAACAAGCCCACGCAGCTTAATAAAAAAAGAGCGTACGGATGATCCGTACGCTCTTTTTTATGATTCGGGATAGTGCATAAGTAAAAAAAAGCTTGCTTCTTCTTCAGATGAATTGATATAGCTGTGAGAGGTATTTCCTGAAAAATGCAGAGCGTCTCCTGAGACTAATTCATGTTCTTCACTTTCAAAACGAACCGTTAATTCTCCTTCTTTAATAAGTAAGTATTCATCTCCTAAGTGAGTTTTTGCTTCATGCACGCATCCGGGCTTTAATGTAACAATGTAAATTTCAAACTTTTTTTCCGGGTGATAAGGAAAAAAAGAATACACTAAGTAATCACCTTTGTTGTCCGTGATGGGATCTAGCTGTTTTATGCTTACTTTCTGCACATCCGGAGTGTCTTCTTTTATAAATACAGAAAAAGAGACTTGAAGGCCGTTCGCAATCTTCCAAAGCGTAGTAACTGTCGGACTGGATTTACCTTTTTCAATTTGTGCAAGCATTGCTTTGCTCACACCTGTTAATTCAGAAACTTGATCAAGCGTCAAATTTCGATTTTTTCGTAGTTTAACAAGATTTTTAGCAATAATATCTTGAATCGCGTCCATTGTTGTACTCCTTTAATGATTATAAAGATAGTATAACATACCGTTGTTTAATATAACGTATAGATGTATAATATAGCAGAAAAGGAGGGAGTACGGTGATCGCAGAAAAAGCAGTACAGCAGAGAGAAAAAGTGGATCTAACGTTCAGACAAGGGGCCAAGGACTGTGTCCCTACGCTACTCGGTTACATAAGCATAGGGCTTGCCGCCGGGATTGTCGGCGTGTCCTCGCATCTTTCCGTTATGGAAGTTACTTTATTATCAGCGCTCGTGTATGCCGGGGCTGCTCAGTTTATTATTTGTGCACTGATGGTTGCGAACAGTTCGATTTCAGCTATTATTCTCACAACATTCATCGTTAACTTACGACATTTTCTTTTGAGTGCTACGGTCGCGCCTAAATTCACAAAATATTCGTTATTAAAAAACGTCGGAATTGGAGCACTACTGACGGATGAATCATTTGGAGTGTCTTCAAATAAAATTGCAAAAGGGGAGCCAATTAATGACCGCTGGA
This sequence comes from Priestia sp. FSL R5-0597, assembly GCF_038006305.1. Lineage (NCBI taxonomy): Bacteria > Bacillati > Bacillota > Bacilli > Caryophanales > Bacillaceae > Priestia > Priestia sp. FSL R5-0597. The sequence continues at coordinate 3,157,625 of NZ_JBBOUZ010000001.1, read as the reverse complement.
TGAACGGATTAAATATAACGGCTTACGTCAGCTGGATTATCGCCTGTACGATGGGAGCCATTTTTGGGCATTTGCTATCTGACCCGGAAGCCTTTGGATTTGATTTTGCCTTAACGGCTATGTTTTTAGCTCTGCTTGTTTTACAAATCGAAAGCCTGTTACCTTCAAAACTTAATCATTATTTACGTTTAATTCTTTATATGGCGATTATTATGATTGTGCTGTCTTTTTTGGTACCTTCACATGTAGCTGTCTTAATTTCAACGATTATTGTAGCGACGATTGGGGTGGTGACGGATAAATGAGTATCCACTATTCAACACTTATCATTATTTTAGGGTGTGCCCTTGTTACCGTAGTTCCTCGTATTGTTCCGTTTTTAGTTGTGCGTAACATCGCGCTGCCAGAACCCGTATTAAAATGGCTGTCCTATATTCCTATTTGTATTTTAACAGCACTTGTTGTACAGAACTTTATCATTCAAACAAATGACAGTGTGAAAATTAACTGGCCCGTCATCATCGTAGTTATTCCAACCTTACTGATTGCGCTGAAAACAAAAAGTTTATCCATCACCGTTATTAGCGGAGTTGGAATGATGGCGCTGCTTCGTTTGTTTTTATTTTCATAAAAGAGGCTTTTCGTTTAGTTGAAGATAAAATTGAGTCTACTCATAATATGTTCATTCATAAAAAAGAAGCATCTTTTATAGCTCTACCATGCTTTTAAAAGGTGCTTCTTTTTTATTATACGTCTGTTGAAACAGGCAAGCTGCTTAGCGTTGTAAAACAAAAAGCCATTTTTTTTGCAAAATGCAAAGGAGGCTCTACAGATTGAATATGAAGATACATAAGGACGGGTTCTGTAAAAAGCCAATGGTTATGCAAAGCGCTTACGATAAGACCTTGCCGCGCAGCAGCTTCTGTAAAACGAGGGATTTCTTCTTGCAAAATAGCAATCTCAGCCAAGTTTAACGCGTTTCCCTGCGCGTCTATCGCCTCAAATGATACGCCAACCGGAACGACAGAGCTGCTTTTCCGCCCTTGAACAGAAGCCTGAAAGCTTCTTTTAAGCGACACTGAGCATCCTGTTGGACTAACTTTGCTTTTAGCGTTTAAAATCTGGCCAAACTGCTGACATATCTCACTTGTAGTATACATATAAGCCCCTGCCTTTCTTCTATACTCTTAGTAAGCTTTATGACATAAGAGCTTCACTTATGCAAACCGTGTTCTTATAAAAAAATCCTCTTCACGATGAAGAGGATTTTTTTATTATTCAGCATGCGATGAACGTTCGTTTAGCAAATTTTCATAAAAACGAGCAAGTGAAGCAGAAAGGTATGGAATAGACCATAAAAAGCCGATTCCTACTGTAATAATACTTAATAAAAACCAGCCAAGAAAGCTTAGCAGCAGGAGGAAGTACTGTCCTTTATAACCATTCATCAACCTGCGGCTTTCTGTAATCGCTTGATTCATCGAGTAAGTAGGATTGTCTTTACAAATATAGTACGTTTGTGAATATGCCAGTGCTTTAATAATTCCAGGAATCAGTAAGAGCAGTGACCACAGCATCACATAAAGAGTCATAAGTACATAAATTCCTAATGACTTTACATAAAGGCCAAAGTCTTGGAATGTTTTAAACAAGTGCCCCAATCGAACAGATTCACCTCGTGCTAGACCTAAAAATGCCCAGTAGTTCGCCATCAGAAGAGGCGAGAAGACAATAGCAAAGGCAGTTGAAATCCATGAAGCGGAATCAGATTCATCTTTCATCCAATTGTCATAGCCTCCGCTTGCCACAATTTCAAATGGAATAGGCAGAAGCGTATATACTCCGTACGTCACCACCGTCAGTAGAATCGCAAGTCCCCAGCGATTCTTTAAAGAAGCTTTAGCTTCTCTTTTAATCGTACCGATGTTCATGTTGTTCCTCCTTTAATGTTGCAAAACAGTATCTTTTTGCTCGTATTAACATGTAAACCATGCACAATTGTTAATTTTGTATGAAATGAAAATAATAGTCAATAGGTTCTGAGATGAAAAGAGCGCTCTTGCAAAAAAATTTACTAGACAGATAGAAATCTCTAAGTAGGTACAATCTGCTTTTGAATAAGGAGGAGGTGCAAAAGCACTGTGTGCGATGTTTTATTTTAGTATGAAGTGAAACCCTCATGGAAAGACTTTCTAAGATAGGAGGGATTTCTATGTTTGAAATGATTAAAATGATGCAACAAGTCTTAAACGAAAAAGAATTTTCTTATTGGGTTCATCAAGATCTTTTTAGTTTTCAGTGGTGGCTCATAGTAGTGATAAATGCACTTTTCCTGCTGCTTTTTTACTTTTTTATTGATAGACAGCGTCTCTTTTTTATGCTTCTCGTTTTTTTTATCAGCTTTGATATAGTCGGCTTGGTAGATGAATTCGGTAAATTTTTTAATCTGTGGTGCTATCCTCACCAGATGCTTCCATTTACCGATCGCTTCAATACGGTTGACTTTGCTATTATTCCGGTAAGTATCGCACTCGTCTACCAATTTTTTAGCAAATGGAAATCTTTCTTTATCGCACATATTATTACGTCTGCCGTTATTGCTTTTATAGGCATTCCGATATTCAAAGCGCTGTATTTGTACCAATTGCTGAACTGGTCGATGTTTTATTCATTTCTTACCGTATTCGTCATGGGAATTGTCGTGAAAATGATTAGCGATTGGATTGCGGGTAAGAAGAGAGGCTATAGCGTTAGCTAAACAAACAATACTCCTGTCTATTTGAGATAGGAGTATTATTTGTTTAAGGGAAAACGGCAGTATTCCTTTATAATAAATGTAAGAAAGAATGAGAGGAGACTGTGAAAGTGGAAAAAGCGAATATCACCCGAACATTTTATGAGTTAGAATGCAGCCACTTAAAATCAGAGATACGAACCTCTGCTAAAGAGCTTTCAAACATTCTTGCAGATGGTTACGTGGAGTTTGGCAGTTCAGGAAGGGTATGGAAACGAAAAGATTACAATAACAATCATGTACTTTCGCCAGATGTATTTGAGATCTCTCATTTTCATGTAGACGTATTGTCTCCTGACTGCGTATTAACTACCTATCATCTTATGAACCATACGGCAGAAAAAAAGACGCTTCGCAGTTCTATTTGGCGAAAAAGAGAAGAAAAGTGGCGCTTGTTTTTCCATCAAGGCACAGTGACAAACGGTGAGTAATAAATAAGATTATTCGGTTATTATTATACTTTCCCTCTATTTGATGCTATGATGAAAGTATATTTTGACGTAAGGGATGTTTTGAAATGAGCAAAAATAACGTAAAAAAAGAAGTGTTTTCATGGATTAAGTCCATTGTTATTGCATTGGTTATTGTAGTGGGAGTTCGCCATTTTTTATTTGCGCCAACTACGGTTCACGGTGAATCGATGTATCCAACGTTTGAAGATTCAAATCGCGTTATTTTAAATAAAATCAGTGATGTTGATCGCTTTGATATGATTGTATTTCATGCACCGGATGCAGATGAAAATTATATTAAACGTGTAATTGGACTGCCAGGAGATACGGTAGAAATGAAAAACGACGTTCTGTATATTAACGGAAAAGCTTATAAAGAGCCGTATTTAAAAGAATCTAAAAAATCTCTTGCACCTAATGAAAAATTCACGGAAGATTTTACGCTTCAAACGCTGCCCGCAACTGATGGCAAAGTGAAAGTGCCGAAAAATTCACTGTTTGTAATGGGTGACAACCGTCCTGTAAGTCATGATGGACGAGCATTTGGCTTTATTTCACAAAAATCAGTGATCGGAAAAGTGCAGTTTCGCTACTATCCGTTAAATGAAGTGGGCGAACCGAAATAAAAAAGATAGAAAGACTGACGAAATTTAATCCGTCAGTCTTTTTTTGTTGGGTGAAAAGAACTGATTTTAAAAAAACGATTTGCTTTATGCAAGTTAAACATCTTCTAAGAAATTAGTAAATTAGATCTTGTTTTTTTCTTTATTTAGGAAATCATAAGGGTGTTTAAAAAGGGACTTCTAGGTACCTATGTTACTTCAAAGTAAGAGGTAGTACTGATAGATAAGCAGTTTTTATGGGTATACAGATATATGAAGATAAAGAAGTAAGGATTTTGGAAAGGAGCAGGTCAGCATGAAAAACGTATTAATCATTAATGGACACGAGTATTATAAAAAGTCAAAAGGAGAGTTAAACCAGACGATTTTTAATGAAATGCAGCATTTACTCGCTGATCAATTTGACATTAAAACAACGGTGGTTGATAAAGGCTACGAAGTAGAAGAAGAAATTGAAAAGTGGCTATGGGCTGATGTTGTGATTATGCAGACGCCTATTTACTGGTTCAGCATTCCCGGAAAGTTTAAGCAATATATTGATCGCGTGTATATGGATAACATTTTCTTTAAAGGTTCCAATCAATACGGGCGAGGCGGCTTATTAACAGGGAAACAATACATGTTTTCTCTTACATGGAATGCGCCGGAAGCGATTTTTAACAATGACGAAGCTTTCTATGAAGGAAAAAGTTTAGACGAAGCCATTATGCATTTGCATAAAATGAATCAGTACGTCGGTATGAGTCCACTTCCAACGTACTCTATTCACGATGTAGTTAAACATCCAAACATTGATCACTACAAGCATAAATTACAAAATCATGTAGCAGAAGTATTTGGAATAGGAGAGCATCGTTAAAAATAGAGTTGATCGTTTTCTGAGAGGCTCTATAGATTCTAGAAAAAAACATAAAAAAGCGGCTTTATCTTAGATAAAGCCGCTTTTTTATGTGACAGTTTCAAACTTCAGGGTGTGAGGTGGGGTAGTTTTTGTTTACCCGTCTATATCTAAATAAAACAATCTAAATGATAATGAAGTAGAAATTATTTATTCCGTTTGTTTATAAATTGTTTAAATATAAGATGAAGCAGTTTAGCTTTGGAAAATAAGGGAAGAAACATACTAACTTGCCTGTGTATATTTAGAAAAGGAGGGATAAAGATGTCGTTAGCTCATTTTGATGATATTTCAGAAATTTGCTATGCATGTGAAAAACAGCCTCTTGGGAAAAGACAAAAACGCATTGGCGTATGGACGGAAAAAGAAATGAGAAAGCCTGTTGAAGAGAGAGTAGAAAATCAGAAGGTGGTCGCCCTTTCTCGTTAATGTAAAAAAGCCTTTAGCTCATCTAAAGGCTTTTTTACATATTGGCGTTTGGACATGTGTGAAGGGTCATAGAAGCAATCGTTATAAATCTTCTAGTCTTTGAACTTTTTTGCCTTCTATTTTATGCTGTTCCATCGTTTCTTTTAACTCTTTGTTCGCCGTTGTCATGGTCGTTTCATTTGTTACGCCCATAAATGACCAGCCGTGAGATTCAAGCCAGTACTTGAATTCCCGCAAAAACTCTTCCTGCGTTCCTCCCGTATGATAAAAAGCTCCTTGAATCGTAATAGCCGGTTTTTCCGTATTATACGTTACATACATTTTATTTGCACACATCCAAATGGACCTCCTTTATTAATAAACAAACGTAAATTGACAAAGAAGCGCTGAATCATTCCTCAATAGTTACACTATTTCTCTATTTGACTGCTGTTTTCCTTTTAATCTCTGCGATTAATCATAATTAAATCAAGTTTTTTACAGAAAGAGGAATGTAAGTAAACAGATAAAAAGCGCGTTTCGCAATGAAATCGTCATATTTCTACATATTCTTTAAGGGTCATGTAAAAGTTGTAACATAATGAATGGCACTGTAAGAAACTTAATCCAATTAGAACAAATGTTACTGTTTTTTTTAATGAAAAGGCGAATCTATGTGCTAAGGTAATAACAGGTTCAAATTTTAGGAGGTAGTTTTTGTGAGTAAAAAACGTGTAAAAAAATGGGCAGTTGCTTCTGCAGCGTCTGTAGCATTTCTAGCAAGTCAAGGAACAGCATCAGCAGCAGCTTCGCACAAAGTCGTAAAAGGAGATACCTTGTGGGGGCTTGGCCAACAAAATGGGGTTACGGTAGATGAGCTGAAAGGCGCTAATAACCGCCAAAACGACATGATTTACGTTGGAGAAACATTAACGATTCCTGACCAGGGACAAGTACAATCTGCCGCTAGTCCGGCAACATCTGTACATACAGTAGCACAAGGCGAAACGTTATATCATATTGCAACACAAAACGGCATGACTGTGGATCAGTTAAAAGCTGTTAACGGTTTACAAAGTGATATCATTACCATCGGACAAACATTAAAACTTCAAGGAGAAGCACCGGCGCCGGCACAAACTGCTCCGTCTACATCGGTTTCTGCACAAGATCAAGATTTACTAGCTAGATTAGTAGAGGCAGAAGCAAAAGGTGAGCCGTACCAAGGAAAAGTAGCGGTAGCAATTGTGGTATTAAACCGTGTAGCTTCACCGGAATTCCCAAATAGCATTCACGACGTTATTTATCAGCAGCTAGGAAACGGCGTATATCAATTTTCACCAGTAGCAAACGGAGCAATTAATCAACCTGCATCAGAAGAATCAAAACGAGCGGTAAGCGAAGCATTATCAAACCCGCATGAAAACGATGCGCTGTTTTTCTATAATCCGAAAATCGCTGAAAGCCAATGGGTTGCAACGCAGCAAGTAACGGCAGTTATCGGAAACCATGTATTTGCAAAATAAGTAGATTTCTTTCAAATATAAACATATATTTCATATATATGTAATATTCATACAAAGAGTCTGCTACAAAAGTATCTTGGTTAAAGTAAAATCCAAACTATTAATATTGATAGTTTGGATTTTTTTGTTATGGTGAACGTAGGTTTCGTATATGTAGAGGTACTTCTAGCTGTTGATTGGAGGGGAAGGAGAAGACTCCTGGGGAGAAAATGGAACAAATGAGACCCCGCAGGAGCCCATGCAAAGAGGAGGCTTATCGGCCGCCCGCGGAAAGCGAGGCCTTGCACGGAAATCAACAGCGGTGAAACAAGCAGTCCAGATCATTTATTCCTATTATTCGTCTTTAAATGAGGGCGAGTTAGGTATGTTTTAATCTCTTATGTATGAAGAGAGAAATAGCTCTTTTTAAGTTTAATTGAACCTTAAAATGCCTTAACAGATCCATCTGTTAAGGCATTTTTTTGCTTTAATTTTAAGAAAACCATTGATTATTTAGAGAATAATGGTATTATAGGGGTAGTCAATTGATAATGATAATCATTTACATATGATATAGAGGAGGAGATAACTAGACTTCTAGATGAAAGAAAGGAGCAAGGAAAGTTGAAGTTTTATCAGTTAATTCTTGTGTTTGCTGTACTAGCGGTTTCGTCTCTTTTTGTAGGAGTACAAGACCTGTCAGCGATGGATCTGTTTCATTTAACAAAAGAAGAAAGCCAAACGCTGTTTTTTAGTCGTTTTCCTAGGCTTTTGAGTATTATTATGGCGGGAATGAGCCTTAGTATTTGCGGGTTAATTATGCAGCAAATTACGCGAAATAAGTTTGTCTCTCCAACAACTGCAGGAACGATGGACTGGGCAAGACTTGGTGTGTTGATTTCTCTACTAGTATTTGCTTCAGCAAGTCCTCTATTAAAAATGAGCATTGCTTTCATTTTCTCACTTGCGGGCAATCTATTGTTTATGAGAATACTAGACAGAATTAAATTTAACGATACGATTTATATTCCACTAGTTGGTTTAATGCTCGGCAGTATCGTAAGTTCCCTAGCTACCTTCATCGCTTACAAATACGATTTGATTCAAAACCTTTCTTCATGGCTGCAAGGCGACTTTTCGCTAGTAGTCAAAGGGCGATATGAACTTTTATACCTGAGTATACCGCTCTTAATAATTGCTTATCTTTACGCAGATAAGTTCACGGTTGCTGGTATGGGAGAAAGCTTTTCAATCAATTTAGGCGTGAAATACAAACAAATCGTAAACATTGGATTAGTCATTGTTTCGCTTATTACGTCGATTACGATTTTGACCGTTGGCATGCTGCCTTTTTTAGGATTAATCATCCCAAATATCGTATCGATTTACCGTGGAGATCATTTACGAAAAAGCCTGCCTCATACAGCGGTGCTTGGAGCTGTATTCGTACTTGCGTGCGATATTTTAGGCAGAGTCATTATTTTCCCTTATGAAGTTTCTATTGGGTTAATGGTCGGTGTAATAGGAAGTGCGATCTTTCTTTTTATGCTGATAAGGAGAGGTCGTTATGCATAACAAATATAAAATTATTATTCTCGCCGCGCTGGCTATTTTGTCGGCTGCGCTGTTTATCAGCTATGATTTAGGCTACTGGCAGTACACGCTGCCGCGAAGAATTGAAAAAGTCGCTGCGATTGTTTTAACCGGAGGAGCGATTGCGTTTTCATCCGTTATCTTTCAAACGATTACCAATAATCGAATTCTAACTCCTAGTATTCTAGGACTGGATTCACTGTATTTATTTTTGCAAACGTTTATTGTGTACATCTTTGGCTCGACGAATATTGTCATCATGAACAAAAATCTTAACTTTCTTCTTTGCGTTTCGCTGATGATTATCTTTTCGGTCTTGCTTTACATACTGATGTTCAAAAAAGCCGGTAAGAATATTTTCTTTATTTTACTGGTTGGAATTGTGTTCGGCACGTTATTTAAAAGCATGTCTTCATTTATGGAAATGCTGATTGATCCGAATGAATTTCAAATTGTACAAGATAAATCATTTGCAAGCTTTAACAATGTCAATACTGATTTGCTATACATAGCAGCGGTTATTTTTATCCTGCTTGGCATTTACGTATGGCGTTTTACCTCCATTTTTGATGTTCTGTCGTTAGGAAGAGAACATGCGGTAAATTTAGGTATTGATTATGACAGGCTTGTCAAAAAAATGCTGATTGTGATCGCCATTTTTGTCTCAGTGGCCACAGCTTTAGTTGGGCCGATTACCTTTCTTGGACTGCTTGTTGTGAACCTTGCGAGAGAACTGTTCAAAACGTACAAGCACACCTATCTAATGATGGGATCACTGCTGCTTAGTGTTATAGCCCTCGTCGGAGGAGAATTTATTGTTGAAAAAGTGTTCACCTTCAGCACCACGCTGAGCGTCATCATTGACTTTGCCGGCGGAATTTACTTTATTTATTTGCTGCTAAAGGAGAATAGATCATGGTAGAAGTAACAAATGTCAGTAAAAAATACGGAGAAAAAACCGTTTTAGAAAAAACATCTGTGGTGATTCCAAAAGGGAAAATCACGTCATTTATCGGCCCAAACGGAGCGGGGAAAAGTACGCTGCTTTCCATTATGAGCCGTCTTATTAAAGCCGACTCAGGATCAATATCAATAGAAGGAAAAAATATAGAGAATATTGACAGCTCGGATTTAGCCAAAAAAATGAGCATTTTAAAACAGTCCAATCAGCTGAATATCAGACTTAGCGTACGTGAACTCGTAAATTTTGGCCGGTTTCCTTATTCAAAAGGCCGGTTAACAAAAAGCGATGAACAAGCGGTTGATCAGGCGCTGAGTTATATGAAGCTTGAAAGTATTCAAGATAAATACTTAGATGAACTGAGCGGAGGACAGTGTCAGCGAGCTTTTATCGCTATGGTCATCGCACAGGACACGGAGTATATCTTCTTAGATGAACCGCTCAATAACTTAGATATGAAGCATTCTGTTGAAATTATGAAGCTGTTGAAACGTCTCGTAGAAGACTTAGGCAAAACCATTGTGATTGTCATTCACGATATTAATTTTGCGTCTGTCTATTCGGATTACATCGTGGCGCTTAAAAACGGTGAAGTGATCCGTGAAGGCCCAACAGAAACCATCATTCAAACATCTGTATTAAAGGATATATACGATATGGATATTCCAATCGAAACGGTTGGCGGACAGCGTATTTGCGTTTATTTTTCATAAAATTTATTCATGAGGTGACAAAAGTGAAAAAAGTGTTAGTAATGTTTGTAGCAGTCTTAACGGCGATTGTTGTGGCCGCTTGCGGTAATCAAGGAGCAAAAGAAACAACAGGTGGAGAAAGTAAGAAAAAAGAAACGGTAACGGTAACCGATCAGTTCAATAAAGACGGAATTAAAATTAAGAAAAATCCTAAAAAAGTTGTAGTATTCAGCATGGGTGCACTTGATACGCTAGATAAACTAGGCGTTGAAGTAACGGGCTTGCCAAAACAAGCGATTCCTGAGTATTTATCAAAGTATCAAGATGATAAGTATGCGAATGTAGGTGGCTTAAAAGAACCTGATTTCGAAAAGATTGCAGAACTAAAGCCAGACTTAATTATTATTCAAGGCCGCCAAGCAGATTCATTTGATGAATTTTCAAAAATTGCGCCGACGATCTATATCGATACGGACAACCAGCACTATATGAAGTCATTTAAAGAAAACACAAAAGTACTAGGACAAATTTTTGATAAAGAAGATCAAGCGAAAAAAGAGCTAGCAGCAATTGATAAGCAAATTGCAGATTTGAAAAAACAAGCGGACAAACTAGATAAAAAAGCGCTTGTAATGATGGCAAATGACAGCAAAATGACAGCATTTGGTCCAGGGTCTAAATACGGATTAATTCATGATGTATTTGGTATCAAAGCAGCAGACGACAGCCTAGATCCATCGGCTAAGCACGGTCAAAGCATTGCATATGAATATTTAGTTAAGCAAAACCCGGACTACTTATTCGTGGTTGACCGCGGCGCAGCAATTGGTGAAAAATCATCTGCTAAACAAATTGTTGAAAATGAGTATGTAAAAGAAGTCAATGCAGTGAAAAACAATCACGTTGTGTATCTTGATCCAGGTCTTTGGTATTTATCTGGAGGAGGCCTTGAGTCAATGGCAGGCATGATTAAAGAAATCAAAGCAGGGATAGAGAAATAATAGAGAAAAAGGAGCTGGTTTTAACCAGCTCTTTTTTTATGCATGGACTGGGGCAAGCTTTTCCCTGTACCAAATTATGATATTAATAAATACCCTGAATGAAGAAAATTTGTCGAGATGGGCTATCATAACACGCAATTTGATTTTAGGTCAGATCCACACAGAATGGAAGAAATATTCCAAGGGCAGACGCCAAGCAGAAATGGCGGAGACTTGAGCGTAACGCCTCCACCGGAAGCTTTTCCCGTTCCTCACTTATCTGAAATGCCAAATGAGCACGCTCCAGGTTTAGGAGACATGAACGCTTAAAAATATGTGAATTAGCTTTAGTGAATTAGAACTAAAGTAATTTAAAAAACATTGACTGAGGGCTAGTAGTCAATGTTTTTTTATGTTTTTTGAGCTGCTATTCCTCTAAAGGCAAGAACATCTGGCTGTTTTTATAAACTTCGGATGAAATGTGTGTTCATTTAATTGTTTTTTATAAGAAGAAAAGGGAATACTTTCTTTAATCGCTTGCGATAGAAAGTTAATAAGGGGCATGCTGCTATGAGTAGTCAACAAGATGAATTTTTATTTAAAAGAGAGCTCTATCGCTTAGTACAAGAATACAAACGCTGTAAAGCTGAAGAAATTAGACGGGCAATTAAAAAGGATATTCTTCTTTTGAAGAAGGTTATAAATAACTGAAATAGACAAAAACTAGAAAAAAGCTCATGCTAGTTAATAAATGAGCTTTTTTTCCTGCTTTAGACTTGTTCAAACGAATTAGTATGTCTATACATGATCTTGGGAAGATTATGAATCATATTAAACAGAGCTAACGCAGTTGTTTCTGGTTCTTTATAACGATGAATAATATCGTTTTCAATGTCGCAGATTTGAAAACTGTTTAATTGGTTTGAATAACTTAGTGTAAACCTATTGGCAAAAGTATGAGTAATGTCGCTATCTCTATAATTTACTAAATTTGCTATCATGTGCTTAATTTCAGTTAGGTTCATCCACCAAGTCACCCTTTCATGTTATTTAGGTTATCATACCATGTCCAGGTAATTCGAATACTGTTTTTTACAATTTGTAACAACAATTTTTAAAATGAAACATAAAGGTAATAAAAAGTTAAAACGAGCAGCTTAACGTACGCTGAATATTTCCTATGAGGGTGTAGGATTTTCTTTGTAGTGGGTCAACTCTAACTTTTTATCCTCGATTTCTTTTAGCCCAATACGAATCATACTGAATACCAAAATCCATAATATAACCGTTAAAATCGTATGTCCCGCTGGGAAAATACCTAGTATAGGTGAGTCCCAAAGAGCGTGCATAAAAACGACAAGCAAAAATACACCGAGAAATTTGGGCTTTATCAACATGTTCCACTGAAATTTCTTATCTCCTTGCACGATGCAGATGGCAGCGCCAGTCAAGGCAGCCCAAGCCACATGTCCTCCAGGAGCAAAAATACTGCGCCAGAGTATTGTAGAATAGAGCATGTGAAAGCTGCCGGAAAGAAGTGCTCGCAAAGCATAGCCAGCGGTTTCAAAAGCAGCAAAACCAGCTCCTATTGCAGCTCCTAAGAGAAGTCCGTTAAGGATATATCTATATTTAAGATTGCGTACAAAATAAATAACAGCGATAACTTTAGCCAGTTCCTCACATATTCCAATCACGATCACGTTTGTGTTATTTCCAAGAATATCATAAAACACAAGTGCTAATAAAAGTGAGAGGATTCCGCCAATAAAAACGACATAAACAATTTTGTAAATAGCAATATTCTGCGGAGCGTTCATTTCCCAAAAGAAAATGAGCGTAGTAAATGGCACTGCAAAAGCACCGACTACAATAAGACCGGGTATAAAGTTGATGTTTTCGAATAAGCTTACGCCTAGATATAGTCCTAAGTATGCAACAAGCGCAATAAGAAAGACCCTTGCAAAAAGCCAAGGCTTTGGCCATGTATTTACAACTTCTTCTATTTTAGGAGTCGTAAGCCCTGTTCCTACAATAAAAAGCCGTTCAGCTTCCATTTCACTGTGCTGTCGGAAGACTCGAGAGAATATATTTCGAAATTTAGGTTCAACCGAACGTTCATTTCTTGGAATTTTATCAACACGATGGGCAAACAAGTAGAATATGCTGTAGTTTTCATCGTGGTCCACGATTTCATGGCCGCAATTTAAGCAGAATTTTACCCCTTCCGGATTAGAATAAGCGCAATGGGGGCATTTCATTTATCTTCCTCCTCTTTCTTTTGACGCTTGTCTTACGATATCTTCTACATATATTATGTGAGTTGATGAAAAAAAGCATAAGAGGGTTTGGCAGGTAATTTGCTTAAATAATGGAATGGTACAGAAGCTATTGCTGAAAGAGACCTCATGAAAGCTAAAAAAGGCTGCGTCATAAGGCGAATATTCGACTTACAGCACAGCCCTTTATATGATTAAAAATGTGGATGTTTATAATGCTACTACGCAATAAAAAAGCTTCCTGAAATAAAAATGATGACACCAATGACCATCATTAATGTTTCGCGGTCTTTTTTTCCTGTTTTTTTATTAGCAGGAAGCAGCGATTTTGAAAGAGGCTTGGCAAAAATGATGACAAGCATGCAAACAGCAGCAAAGATGCCAAGCGCCACTTGGAAATTACCTTCAATAAAGACGCATGCCATTAAAAGTACAAGACTTATTTTTAGAAAAATTTTTGATAGGTTCACTATCAACACTCCTTTAGAACACTTAATACGAAAGACTTAGTGATTTTTTTATGTGCCTGTTGTTTTCTACGGCTTGAAGGAGAAAATGAGCGACATCAGAACGGCTGATGTTGCGTCCGTTTTCTGGTATGCTAGCTTCTCCTATACGATAATACGTGGTTAACGGACCGCTCGTTAGACCCATTGGCCGAGCAACGGTCCAGTCGAGTCCGCTTACCTTCAAGAGCTTCACGGCTTCGTGATGGTCGCGAAGCACATTTTTTAAAATACGCTGAGCAAGCCAGCCCGTCATGCCTGGAATTTCTCCGTCGATTCCGGCTGAAGCCGTGTAGGCGATACGCTGAATTCCGTTTTCGTTCATACATTGAATCAGCAGATTTGTCGTTTCTACTAAAAGGGTAGAATGCCCTAGATTTTCGGTTCCCAGACAAGAAATGACTGCATCACACCCTCGCATAGCCTGACACACTTCATAATAATCAAGCACGTCGCCTTGTATGATGTGTACGTTCGCATGCGTTACCTTAAGCTTAGATGGATTTCGCACAAAAGCTTTTACATAATGTCCGTTTTTAATCGCTTGCTTGATTACTTCCTGTCCGGTCCTGCCGCTTGCGCCAATCAAAAAAATGTTCATACGATCAACCCTTTCGTTTCAATGTAGGTAGTAAAAACGAAATTTTCTTTTACCATAACACATTTTTCTCGATTTAGCTTGTCAAAACATAAAAGCTACTTACGAGATTCACCAAAGTAAGAGGTATCCTCTGTTCTTTTTTAAAACTTATGTCATAGACTGTCTAGAAAACAAAGAAATGTACGAACGGTTTATAAAGGTGTTTAATGCTTGAGAAGCGAAAGGGTATTATAAGAATAAGGGACGAACAGAAGGGGCGATGCACGATGAAAAAATCGGTAAGCCGAGCACGTGTTATCATAGTACTAATAGGTTTTCCGCTCATCTTTCTCATTATGGCGCTTGTGACCGGTGAGTGGCGATATATGACTTGGATGATCCCGCCTGCACTGATGTCATGTTGGACGGCACTCTTCGTATTAAGAAAGCAAGAAGAAAGATAACAGGAAATTTGAACTATTGCATCGAATTTATAGAAAAAGTATAAAATGATAGAAAGCTATAGTAAGAAAATTTAATGAAGGACGGTGTGAAGATGAACGGACAACAGTTATTGTATGGGTTGCTTACGTCTAAAGGCGATATCCTAAGAGCTGCTTATGTGTTATGTGACCACCGCATTTATACGGAAATGTCAGCACAGTATCAGCAAACGGAGCATACGGATTTTCAAGCATCATTGGTAGAAGAAATGAAATTGCTTGAAAAACAGCCTGAAGTAGACATGCATCTGCATATTTTGCTTGAAATGGCGAAGTTTTTTGAACTTCCCGTTTCTCATGCTACAACAAACGGCGAGCTGTACGAGTTAAGCGATAACATTGGAAATTTGCTTGTATCTAAATACAATGAGCTGTTTTCAATTGCACGCTGTCATACGCTAGAAGACGTAATGCGCCATCAAATCCGACTGTTCTTTCATCTAATTGATTCGCAATACATGATTGCTACAAATCGTCAGCAAGCTGTGTTTCAGCAGCAGCTGATGAATTGGATTGAGCAGCTTCCTCCCATGTATCAAGAAAGAATGATTGATGTATTAGGAGAATATCAGCAGGCAGCGCTTGTGAAACTGCTGCAAAAAAAAGGGACAATCGAGCTATACAAACAGCTTCCTCCGCACGCATACCCTGCTATTTCAGGCCTTATGGCAACCGTAATGAGTATCTTTATTCCCGTTAATTACCCGCCAGCACTGCTATTTAGTATGAATGCGCCGCTTTTTTTAATGGCGAGCTTTGAAAGTCATGAAATTATTGCAAAACGCAAAGAAGCTGGAACGTTTTTACCGCTGTTATTAGTAGTTGTTCAGCTGATGTGGACGTACAAGCTTGAGCATCAGGATGAGCTGTTGAATTATCAGTCTCTATTGATCAAGTGGTCATCTGTACACACAACGTATCAAGATTATGTAAAAAAGAAAGAGCAGTCACTGTTTGATCGTGAACGGTTAGACAACTTTATTTATAAAACAGAGCAGTATGTTAAGCAGCTCTGCGCTACGGAGAAAAAGACGGTGAAACAAATTGAAACGCTCAAAACAGCCATTCGCCATCAGCTTGATGAAATGGAGCTCACATCGTTAAACGGAGGGCTTGTGCTTCAAAAAATGATTGAAGAGCATGAATCATTAAAACAGGATGTAGAAGAACTGCAGCGCAAGCTTTCGATTAAAGGTGACTTCTTCTCTAAAGTAAGGCTGACGTTCCGTTCTGCAGAACGAGCTGTCAAAAGCAAAGTGAAAGAAGTAGAGCGTAAAAAAGTGCTTATGCAAATGACGGACTTTATTTTAGCAAATCGCTTGCCCGTATGCGTGGATATTCAAAATGAAATTTATGATTATCAAGACGAGCTGACGACGACTATTTTTCAAATTAATCAGCAGGTCGAGCTGCTTGAAGAAACAAAACAAAGCCGCCAGCTAGCCGATGCAAAAGTACGCCGCTATGATCAAGAAATAAAGCGATTTGAGCGGAACTATTATGGCTTAAAAGAAGGAACAGTTGAAGAAATGGCACAGTAAAACTGGGACAAACGTATTTTATCCGAACGAGTTTGATTCTTTATGGAGAATCAAACTCGTTTAGTTATGTCTCAACCTTATTCTCTGTCTGTAGGAGCGGACAGCTGATCTTTATACTCATCTACATAGAGCATGCCGTTTGTTGACACAACTGCATACAGCACTTGGTTCAACTGAAGCTGACGATTTGAAAGTTCAAGGTTGATCCATTGTTCGGTATATTGAGGTGTTAAATTTTTATGAATAATTTCTCCGTCCATGATGAGTTCTATCGGTAAATTCATTTCTTTAAACGGCTTAGACAAAACGTCCTGTTTGGCAATGTTTTGATAAGCAGTTTTCTTTAATACCGACAGTTTTCCGCTTACTTCTAAAACAGCAAATTCTACTTCAGCAATGTTGAACGTTCCTAGTTCTCGTAAATGCTGATTCAAGTCGTCAATGGAATATTTGACTTTTTTCATATTTGCTTCAAGAAGCTTTCCTTTTTCCATAATAACCGTCGGGCGTCCTGTAATCCATTTTCGCAAGCGCCTGCTTTTTAGAGCTGTTGATGCTAAAAGAAAATGAATAGCCACAAGAAAAGCAAAAGAAGCGAACATCGGCAGAAATTTTAATTTTAAATCAAATCCCATATTTGCGATGAACGACCCAATAATGATGGACATCGCAAACGTAAAATGATTGTTATGGGTGTTAATTTGTTTTCCAATCAGGAAAGTTGTAATGCTTAAGATAATAAAAGAAACAAAGGTTCTAAGAAGGGACATGAGAATGTCTTCCATAGGTTGTGATGTCACCTGCTTTCTCATAAATAGAAAGAGTATCTATCTCTATAGCGTTATCCATTTAAAGGATCGTTATACAAGAAAAAACATCAAGAAGAAGTGCGGATAATTCGTTCACATTCGGCTACTTAAAAAGGGGTAGAAAGGCTGTAGGTAAGGGATAGAAGCGAACAAAAAGAATGTGCAAATTCCTTTGAAATTTTTTGGAGGATTTGTTACAATAAAGGTGCTTATTTTTGTTCGGTAAGGATAGTTCGAAGTGTTCGTCTTGACTTATTGTAAGAGCAGGAATAGAGTAATACACAATGTGTGGATTGTCACACAAGGAGGAAAAGAGATATGTTACAAGGTAAAGTAAAATGGTTCAACGCTGAAAAAGGTTTCGGTTTCATCGAAGTAGAAGGACAAGACGATGTATTCGTTCATTTCTCTGCTATCCAAGGCGAAGGTTTCAAAACTTTAGAAGAAGGTCAAGAAGTTACATTTGAAATCGTTGAAGGCAACCGTGGACCACAAGCTGCTAACGTTCAAAAGTAATTTTTTTTATAAAGTTTAAGCCGATCAGCAGAACGTTTCTCTGGTCGGTCGTTAAACTAAACTGGGAGAAGGCCCCTTTTATAAAAGGGGTCTTTTCTTGTTCGCTTTTTACACCTTGTTGACGATTTCTTTGATTTTGCAGAAGTATTCAAATATGAAAAAAACTAGTCACGCAGTATAAAAAAAGCGTATAATGAAATGATGAAAATAGGAATTGTAGAGCAGAAAGGATTTTAAAACGTATGAGCAACCAACTTCAAGAAACGATGGTCGATTCACGTCGTACATTCGCCATTATTTCTCACCCGGATGCCGGGAAAACAACGTTAACAGAAAAAATGCTGTTACTGGGCGGAATGATTCGTTCAGCCGGAACGGTTAAAGGAAAAAAATCAGGCAAGTTTGCTACATCTGACTGGATGGAAATTGAAAAACAGCGTGGAATTTCAGTTACATCAAGTGTTATGCAGTTTGAGTATAAAGATCACTTTATTAACATCTTGGATACACCAGGACACGAAGACTTCAGTGAGGATACGTATCGTACCTTAACAGCTGTAGATAGTGCGGTCATGGTTATTGACGGAACAAAAGGAATTGAAGCACAAACGCTTAAGCTTTTTAAAGTTTGTCGTATGCGCGGTATTCCCATCCTAACGTTTATCAATAAATTAGACCGTGAAGGAAAAGAGCCGCTTGAGCTGCTTGAAGAAATTGAAGATGTACTTGGTATCGAATCATACCCTGTAACGTGGCCAATTGGCATGGGGAAACGATTCCAAGGAACGTATGACCGTTTTTCAAAGCAAATTGAAGTGTATCAAGGAAACAAAGAGTCTTATTTTGCAGACTTTGACGGTGAAAATATCGACGATGAAATTAAAAAACACGTCGATGAAATGTATTTACCAGGCTTAGTGGATGATTTATCTCTATTAGACGAAGCAGGTAATGATTTTTCAATTGAAAAAGTAAAGCAAGGCTTATTAACGCCTGTTTTCTTCGGAAGTGCGATTGCGAACTTCGGCGTACAGTCTTTCTTTAATTCATTTTTACAATTAACATCACCGCCGCAGCCTCGTGAATCAACGAATGGCACCGTTCAGCCTACGGATGAAAACTTCTCAGGTTTCATCTTTAAAATTCAAGCGAACATGAACCCAGCTCACCGCGACCGCATTGCGTTCGTACGCGTATGTTCAGGAAAATTCGAGCGTGGAATGAACGTAACATTAGCAAGAACGAACCGCAAAATGAAGCTAGCGCAGTCTCATCAGTTCTTGGCATCAAGCCGTGAAACAGTAGACACAGCGTATCCAGGGGATATCATTGGCTTGTATGACTCAGGTACGTATCAAATTGGCGATACCATTGTAGGAGAGGGAAAAGTATTCGAATTCGACGCTCTTCCAAAGTTCCCGCCTGAACTGTTTGTAAAAGTTCGTGCGAAAAACGCAATGAAATCCAAGCACTTTGAAAAAGGAATTAATCAGCTTGTACAAGAAGGGGCGGTACAGCTTTACCGTACGCCGTTCTTTGGAGATTATATTTTAGGAGCAGTCGGTGAACTTCAGTTCCAAGTATTTGAACATCGTATGAAAGGTGAGTACAATGTCGATCTTGAATTCACACGCATGTCTCACAACATTGCAAAATGGGTAGACAAAGCAACAATTGAAGATCGCATGCTAGATTCTCGCGTGATGCTAGTAGAAGATCGTGATAAGCATGCTGTTCTTATGTTTGAAAACGATTTTGTATGGCGTTTGTTCCAGGACAAATATCCATCTGTTAAATTCCTAGATCCGTTTAATCTATAAAAGAGTATAAAAAAAGGAAAACGATACATACTACTTTCATAAGTAGACAGTCGATTTTCCTCCTTTGCTTAAGAGTCAGTATTTACTGGCTCTTTTTTTAGTGAGCCACTGATTTTAAATTTAAAAGAATGACTCCTGCAATGATTAATACGATGCCAAATACCATCGTAAGACTGCCGCTTTCTTTCCAAATGACTACACCAATCACAGCTGTCACAGCAGTTCCTACACCAGACCAAATGGCGTATGCAACGCTGAGCGGAATGTGCTGAAGCGATGTGGAAAGCGCATAGAAAGCAAGACCAAATCCTAATAAAACACCAAGACTAGGCCAAAATTTTGTAAATCCGTTTGATGCTTTTAACATAGATGTACCAAATAACTCTGAACTAATTGCAATTGCTAAAAATAAATAGGCTTTCATCGAAAACCCTCCTCTGTTAATTTCCGAAGTTGTTGTTGAATCTGTTTTTGCATGTCTGGATCCACGGGTGCGAGCCCAAACATTTGGCTGAACCATAATCCATCGGCTGCTAAGCGCACAATGGTAGCAAGGACAGGGTCAATGCCATCTTGTTCAATATGGTGCTGCCACTTTTTGTAGTGTTTTTGAAGGTGCTGTAGAAGTTCAGGATTCGTTGCAATACCTGCAAGCAACCCTGCGCTCATCGCTTGTTCACGCTGAAGGTCATGAAGCGTCTCAGCGAGATAAGCCCGGCTCCATTTGCCAGGAGCATCGTCATGTTCAATTTGCACGTGTAGCCCGTCATCATATTGCTTTGTGACTGAATGCAGCATTTGCTGAATCAATTCATCTTTTGATGAGAAGTGGTACAACAAGCCGCCTTTACTAACACCGGCTTCTTTTGCTACTTTTTCAAGCGTCAAATTTCCAACGCCGTCACGCTGCACAACCTGAGTGGCCCCAAGCAATATATCATCATATGTAGACACATGAATTTCCTCCTTTTTGATTTTCCCTAGAATACTTTACCGTCTGGACGGTTTGTTTGGCAATACTTTTATTTCGAATTTCAAAAAAAATTTTTGTGCACACTAAAATATAAAGTATAAAAACAAAAATGAACGCGTAAACAAAGGGTTAATCCCTTTACTACTTTTACTATATGAAGAAAAAGGAAAATTAAAGCCTGGGTATATGAAAGATAAAAGAAAGGTGTGAAGAAACCGATGAGGGATGTGTATCAAAGTTTTCAAGAACTATCACAGTGCGAACGAGCCGGAATTGATTACGAAATAAAATGTGTCATTCGCCGGAGAGAAATTGTCGTGCTTGCGATTCACGGAGGAACGATGGAAATTGGGACAGAAGAAGTAGCGGAAAAAATAGCAGAAAAGCTGAACGCAACGGTGTACGTATTTAAAACGCTGAAAACAGAAAATCCGTTTGAATTACATGTTACGTCTGCAAACTACGATGAAGAAATGGCGCGTCATCTTGTGAAAAAATCAGAGATCACAATTTCTCTTCACGGTGCCTATAGCGATGTCTGCACAACTTATATTGGAGGAAGAGACGAAAAGTTAGAAAAAGCGGTGCGTCAAGCACTTTCTAATTTTCCGATCAGTGAAACGCCCGTACATTTAAAAGGCGTTTCACCTCGAAATATCGCCAACGACAATCAGCGGCATAAAGGACTGCAGCTTGAAATCACCACTCCGCAGTATGAACAATTATTACAGGATGAGCAGCTGTTCAACGAGTATGTGAATGCGATAGTATCGGCTGTGAACTCAGTGATGTAAAGATAAATTCAACAGCTTTCTGTATATCGGCTGCAATAAGAGTTGGTTGTACATCAGCCCACTTTTCTCGTTCATGTAACGTGTCATGCCCGGCACCTGTTAACACTAAAATGCAGTGAGCGCCTGCTGCACTGGCCGCTACTAGGTCTTTCCACCGGTCGCCAATCACGATGCAGTTAGCCAAATTTAAGCTGTGCTCCTCCGCTGCTTTTAACAGCATGCCGGGGTTTGGTTTGCGGCACGAACAGGCGTCTGAATCTTCATGAGGACAAAGGTAAACATCATCAAATCCAAAAGCTAAAAGTTCAGAGATAAACTGTGATTTATTTACCTTTCCTTTTGCAACATCGGGCTGATTCGTAAAGGGAAACAGCGGAATGTTTTGTTTTTTTATGTCTTTAATCGCTTGCTTTGCTTGGGGGAACAGCTGAAAATCACCTGGATATTGAATGTCATTACTGCCTCCAATCGTTCCGTCTCGGTCTAAAAATATTGCTTCAATCATGTTATTCACCTCTTTTTCTATCATAATATAAAACAGGATGAATTTGGTAAAAACTTTGTTTTTTGAAAAAAATCAAAGAAATATGACTGTCTTTTTACTTCTCATCATATGGATAAGTTAAATAGAAGTGGTGAGGAGGGGAAGACAAGTGAACGAAGAATCGTTTTATTCACCATTTATAAGCGAAGACGGAAAGAAAAAAACAATTGGAGAAATTGAGTTTTCAGATGTGCAGCGCATGATGGAAAAACATTTAGAAGAAGGCTATCAGCTTGAGTTCAAGCGCGAAGTAAGCTCAACGGTCAAACGGAAAATCCCAAATATCATCGCTTCGTTTGCCAATGAAAAAGGAGGGTGGCTTATTTTTGGCGTAGATGAAGACGACCATTCCATTAACCTGCTCGAGCGCAAGGAATATGAGCTGTTTATTAATAATATGCTGAAAGATGTCACCAACCCCATTCCTCGTATCGTTACGCGCTTTTTATCACCTGAAGATCACCCCGGGCAAGGTGTCTTTGTTATTTGGATTCCCGAAGGTCCGAACCCTCCGTACATGTCTTACGGGAAAATTTACAGAAGAATTGGAAGCGGCACATCTCCCGTTACGGAAATCGATGATCGCTATCATTTAGATCGTCTTTATCAAAAATCGGAGGATCAAACGCAGCGAATAGAGGAATTTTGCACAAAAGAACTGTCTATCTATAACAGAAAGTGGCCGATGCACGGGAAAAGCTATATTCATTACGGGATGTGTAATATGTACGTGCTGCCACTATATGATTTGCATTTAATCGAACAAATGGAAGAAGAACGGTTAAAGCAATATATTTTAAGCAAGTCTAGCGAACCCAAACACTATCGTTTGGACGACGAGAGTATGGTGATGCTGCATACACCGTTTGTCAAAGCTTCTTATTCAGCGGAATCCATCATTTTTCGAAGCACAGATGTAATTGATGCATACGATAAAACAATTGCGTGGGAGCAGTTTTATAACGGATCAGCTAAGTTTCACATTCCTATTCCGTATATGGAAGAACCAAAACAAATTCATGATGTGCTGAAATCAAGCATTTCAAGCTACATTGATGAGACGATTTTTGAGCAGTTTCAATATATAAACGGACCCTTTTTTCTTACATCTTTAATCAGCTGCATCGGCGGATACATCGATTGTATGATGGAACTAAAAACTGAGCTCGAAGACATGATTATTGTAATTGATTTAGAGAACGTTCGAAATGATGTGCTTTACTTTCCGCATCAGCAGTTTCAAACATTTCTAGAAGAAGAAGGGCTCGTCTTTTCAGATAAAAAGCAGTATCGGTTTAATCAATCATTTAAAACAACAAAACTAGGGGGAAACGTCGAACTTCTTGCCTACGTTGATTATATCGTAACGGCGTTTGGCCTTTCAAAAAACCAGTCCATGGACTTTCTTAAACATTCGTTAAACCGAGTATAAAATATACAATTTTTTGACAATAGCTAAAAAAATGACAAAAATGAAAAAAAGTATGATAATATCTTTCGTAAGTAATGAGCAAGTAAAGAAGAGAAAGGGGACTCTTTTTTACAGCTGCCGTTGCTAGGTAGGGTTAAACATAAGGGGAGAAAAAGTAATGAAAAAAGCGACATCCATACTTCTAATTGTCCTAGCACTTGCTGGTCTAGGAGGAGTATGCGCTGCTTATTATCATTTGGAGCAGCAAAAGCAAACGGAAGAAATGACGTATGAACAGAACTACATAACCGTAAGAAATGCATGAAAAAACCAGCCAATCGGCTGGTTTTTTTGGGTTTCAAGTCATAGTAAGTAAAATAAAGATTTTGCTTGTTCAGTTTTTTTAAATAACTCCAATGATGTATAGACGCAAAATAGAAAGCCAACGCTTGAAAAAATAAAAAACAAGCGGAGAAAAGGGCGTTTTTTTTGAATGCGAAAGTACGTAAAAACAACGAGTGAACATACAAGCAGTACGCTCATAGCAGCAAATCGAATCGCGAGCTCTGCTAAATCATCAACCGTGCTTTGAAACAGTTTTAGCGTTTCATCGTTCAAATCAGTCTCAGGAATGTTCGTTTTGTCTTGCTGATTTAACACCCCTACATCCCATTTTTCTCGACTATAATCATGAGAAACCGTGTAGTAAAACGGACCAAGCTTTTTTTCATCTGCACCGTCATCAGCAAGTGCTGAAGCTGGATGCATGAATGCTAGAACAAAAAATAAAAAGCTCCACTTTCTCATTACCAAAGCCTCTTTCTAACTCAGACTATCTCCCATTATAAACCAAAAATTTTTATGTTTCCATCATCCCTCTTTCCTATTTCCATTTCTATATATAAAGTGAAAGGGGGAATAAAAGATGGCAGAAAAAATTCAGCATTCAAGCCAGCTTCGCTTAGTATTAGAACAAGGAATAAAAGAGGATGGAAAACCCGATTTAAAGACAAAATCCTATATGAACATTCAGCCCGGAAGTTCTGCAGATGCACTCATTACAGCAAGCGAAACCATCGCCAGCCTGCAGTCGCTGCCGCTTGTTGAAATCAACGAAGTTGTCACGTTTTCACTTTTAAAATAAGAAAAGAGGTAGAGTATGAAAACTTTAACGATGCAGTTTTTGAATGAGTCACAAAAAGCAGTAAGCCTATCGATTGAATCACCAAAAGATACGTTAGACGCAGCAGCCATCACAGCAGCAATGAACGCGCTGATCGCAAGCGATGTCTTTACTTCAAGCGGCGGAGCGCTCGTTGCCAGAAAAGGCGCCCAAATTGTCGAGCGAAATGTAACCGAATTTACGATTTAAAAATGAAAGTCCTTCCACTTCGGTGCGAAGGGCTTTTTTAAAAGGAGAGAGGAAGATGGCAGAGTGGTTTACGCTTGTTTCAGACGTTGGGTTTCCTATTGTGGTGACGCTTTATTTACTTCACCGAATCGAAGCCAAGCTCGATACAGTTGTGCTGACCATTCAGCATTTAACCGATGAAGTAAAAAAGTGATTATGACAATTGTAAGGCGGTTGTCATGGAAAAGTTGACGGATTTGACACCTCACACTACAATTAGTAGTGTGAGGTGTCGAATATGAAAATTGAAAAATTCAAATTTAACGAAACCGGCCTTAATCGCTTTTTTGGCCCGCTTGAAGCAAAAATTATGACGGCTTTATGGAACGGAAGTGAAATGTCCATTAAAGACGTGCAGCACGTGCTTGAGAAAGAAAAAACAGTTAACTTCAACACCGTTATGACCGTTATGAATCGACTGGTGGAAAAAGGCGTGTTGCAAAAGCGTTTAAAAGGACGTACGTCGATGTATCAGCCGATTCTTTCTAAAGAGGAATTTATCGACGCTCAGTCGAAAGAGTTAACGCACGAATTGATCGATGAATTTGGCTCGCTTGCTGTTACTCATATGCTTGATGCGCTAGAAGAAGTCGATGATTCACTGTTAAGTATGCTCGAATCAAAAGTCAAACAGTTAAAAAAGGATGAATAATCAATGAATCAAGGAATACTAAAGCGTTCTAAGCTTATTTTTAACCTGTGCTTTTTTATTGCCGTGACGTTGCTTATGCAAATGGGGATGTATGTGCTGCATTTGCTGTTTGGATGGAATTTATCGTTTAACTTAATTTTACTTTGTAACAAAGTAGCCCACTTTTTCGGCTTGTTTTTTATTGAATACATGCTGAATGCCGTTATTTTTCACACGATGTTTGTACTGTTCATTAAAGCTGTAAAGCAAGTGATTCAAATGCGGAAAGTCCGTAAAATGATTACGAAGCTGCGAAATGAAACAACAACGGCTGACCTGCAAAAAGCGTACGGAAAGGATTTAACGGTCTTAACAACAGATCAGCCCATTGCCTTAACGATGGGGCTGTTTACACCGCATATCGTCCTGTCTACAGGGTTGCTGTCGGTGCTTGATGAAAATGAACTCGAAGCCGTTATTTATCACGAGCAGTCGCACGTTGCAAACAAAGACCCGCTCAAAACGTTTTTGCTAAGTACGCTTGCCTCTGCATTATGGTATATTCCATTTATTAAATGGAGCCATAAACGCTTCAAAGTTATGCGTGAAGTGCTGGCTGATCAAGATGCCATTGTGAAAAATGGCACGCCTGCTCACATCGGCAGCGCGCTTTTAAAAATGGTGAAAACGGGACAGACAAGTCTCTCGTGTGCGCACGTATCGTTTGCTGATACGTCGGTTAATTATCGCATTCAATATATTTTAAATCCGGAAACGAAAATGCCGATGCAGCCTCCTGTTATTTTAACGCTGACGTCGCTATACGTGTTTTTTATTTTGTGTGCGCTGATTTTTACAGCTCTAACAGCTTTGTAAGTTTGTAAGAGAGAAAGAAAAGAAGGAGATGAGATTGTGTCAAAAGCAAAGAAAAAGAAAAAAGTAACGCCCAATCAGCAAACATCCTCAAGCAAGTGGATTTTTTGGGTGATAGGAATTATTGCGGTCTGTATTTTAGGGTTAATCGTCCTTTCGAATATGTCAAAGGGCGGAGGAGATGAAAAGGCCGCTCTTACATATGATAATCAGCCGTATCTTGGAAAAGAGTCAGCTCCGGTAGAAGTGGTAGAGTTTGGAGATTACAAATGCCCGGCTTGCAAAAACTTCACGGAATCCTTTTTCCCGCTGATTCAAAAAGATTATGTGGATACAGGTAAAGTGAAATTCTACTTTATGAACTATGCATTTATCAACAACGACTCCTCTCGTGCAGCAGAATTCGCCGAAACGGTATACAAAGAGCTTGGAAACGATACATTTTGGAAATTCCATGAACTTCTTTATAAAAAGCAAAACGCAGCGGACGAAAAGAAAGATGTCTTAACGGAATCTTACTTAGAAGATACGCTGAAAGAAGTGTCAAGCGATGCCGATGCGAAAAAAGTAGCGAGTGCATTTAAAGACGGAAAAGGAAAAGATGCGTTTAATCAAGATATGAAGACAGCCAATGACTTAGGCATCACAGGTACACCAACCATTTATGTAGGCGGCAAAAAATTCGAAGGAAAAACAATCGATGACTTTGATCAAATGGTCAAAGATGCGGCTAAGGAGAACAAATAATGAACAAGTCTTTAGTTTTCGGGTGGATTACAGCGCTTATCGCGATGCTTGGAAGCTTGACGTTTAGTGAAGTTCTTCACTTTATCCCGTGCGAACTTTGCTGGTATCAGCGAATTTTAATGTATCCGCTCGCGATTGTGCTAGGTGTAGCCGTGTACCGGAATGATACGTTCATCTACAAATACGTCCTGCCGTTTTCGGTGATTGGTATGGCGCTTTCAGGCTATCATTATTGCCTGCAGAAGATACCGGCTCTTAAAGCATTTGAAACGTGTACAAGCGGTGTTCCTTGCTCAGGTCAATATATTAACTGGCTTGGATTTATCACCATTCCTTTTTTAGCGTTTATTGCGTTTACCATTATTACGATTATGATGCTTGTTCTTCGCAAGCAGATGAAAAAAGCTTAACCTCCGGGTTAAGCTTTTTTTATCTGAAAACAAAAAAAGTCCCGCTTACAAGAAGCGGGTGCAAATAGGGTACATCTATGAAAAATGATGAAATTGTTTTGACAAGAACAGTATATAAAAGAAAAGTGAAAAAACGGTGAAAAGAGAAAAGCTTTTTTAAAAAATATGCTTTTCTTATAAAAAAAGCCCCGCTCACAAAAAGCGGGGAATAAATAGGGGTCATTTATGAAAAATGATGAAATTGCTTTGACAAACTTAGTATACAAAAGAAAAGTGAAAAAACGGTGAAAAGATGGAAGCTTTTAGAAAAAATAAAAAAAGACCTGTTTTGGGGAAACAGGTCACTAGAAAGGGAGTAAAACTATGAAAAAATATGCTAATTGGCTTTACATGTACTATCTTACCGCCGAATAGTGAAAAAACAGTGAAAAGAAACATCAAACAAAAAAAGACCTGCTCTGGGGAAGCAGGTCTTCACAAAGGAGTAAAACTATGAAAAAAATATGCTAATTGGCTTCGCAAGTACTATCCTATACCTTTATGGTGAAAAAACGATGAAAAGAGAAGCAGGATATAAAAAAGACCTGTTTTGGGGAAACAGGTCATTAGAAAGGGAGTAAAACTATGAAAAAATATGTTAATTGGCTTCGCAAGTACTATCTTATACCTTTATGGTGAAAAAATGATGAAAAAAGAAACTGGATATAAAAAAAGACCTGCTCTGGGGAAGCAGGTCTTCAAAAGGAGTAAAACTATGAAAAAAATATGCTAATTGGCTTCACAAGTACTATCCTATACCTTTATGGTGAAAAAATGGTGAAAAGAGAAGCGGGATATAAAAAAGACCTGCTTTGGGGAAACAGGTCATTAGAAAGGGAGTAAAACTATGAAAAAATATGCTAATTGGCTTCGCAAATACTATCCTATACCTTTATGGTGAAAAGATAATGAAAACGAGGTTAGGATATAGCTCCTATTTTTCCATATTATAGATTCATTTCTCTTTAATAGGGTATACGTTCATTAGAATCGATATAAACTTAAAGAACTGGCAGGGAGGGATATATATATGGAAAAGAAGCACGAAGCAACTGCAAATCAGCGCGTGGTTCACCGCGCTCGAAATAGCTGGTCAGGCTTTTTGTTTGGCGTAGGGTTAGTTGCTTTTATTGATGAAGCAGTGTTTCATCAGCTGCTTCATTGGCATCATTTTTATGATAAGTCCACAACGTCCGCTGGTTTAGTGTCAGACGGTTTGTTTCATGCATTCAGCTGGTTCGCTACAATCGCATCACTTTTTATGGTGGCAGATCTAAGGCGCCGGGGCGGCTGGTGGGTGAAAAGGTGGATAGGAGGAATATTGCTTGGAGCCGGGGCGTTTCAGCTTTATGACGGGACCGTTCAGCATAAGCTTATGGGCCTTCACCAAATTCGGTACGGAGTGAAGATTGCACCTTACGACATTACGTGGAATGTACTTGCATGTTTGATGCTGCTTATTGGCATCGTTTTAACATGGTTTACACGTAAACAAGGTGCACATCATGATTAAATATGAAGTACTATCTCAGCTTTTATTAGCCTTGCCTTTTGTCGCTGCCTTTTTTTTATACGTGTGGGCTGTAACGTCTTCAAATGCAACGTATAGAAAATGGTCATTATATAGGACGTCCAGCTGGACACTTGGTATTTTATGCGCCATATCTTCTGTAGCAGGACCGCTCGCAGCTCGTGCTCATATGGACTTTACCGCGCATATGACGGGGCATTTGCTTTTAGGTATGCTAGCTCCGCTTTTAATGGCGTTAGGAGCACCTCTTACACTGCTGCTTCGCACGCTTCCGGTTCATGCAGCCAGAAAGGTGTCAAAACTTTTAAAAGGGCGGTTTGTTCGGTTCATCAGCAGTCCGGTGACAGCTTCTGTTCTTAACGTAGGAGGACTTTGGATTCTTTATACAACAAGTCTGTATGGCATGATGCATCACTCTTTTTTCGTGCATGTCGCTGTACATATTCACGTATTTTTAGCCGGCTATTTGTTCACCGTATCGATGATTTCAATTGATCCTTCGCCGCATCAAAAAGCTTTTACGCACCGAGCGTCCGTATTGGTTCTTGCTCTTGCCGCCCACGGTATTTTATCAAAATATGTGTACGCTCACCCGCCTATGCACGTCTCGGCAGAAGAGGCGCAGCAAGGGGCTATGCTGATGTATTACGGAGGCGATTTAATCGACTTATGTTTAATTTTACTTCTTTGTTATGAATGGTTTAAGCGGGTTCAAAAAGTCTCTTTTACATAAAAAACGCGCAGAAAGCATCATGCTTTCTGCGCGTTTTTTTAGTGAATGTTTCGTTTTTTAAAACGTCCGCCGCGGACTTCGGTAATATCTGCAACGGCTAAAAAGGCAGTAGGGTCAAAATCTTCAACAATGGTTTTTAGCTTTGATTCTTCAAGGCGCGTAATGATGCAGAAAATCACTTTTTTATCATCGCCCGTATAAGCACCTTCACCGTGCAAATAGGTAACGCCTCGACCTAGACGCGCATTAATCGCATCGCCGATGTCATCAGAATGATCACTAATAATCCAAGCTGATTTTGATTCTTCCAATCCTTCTACAACTGTATCAATGGCTTTAGCCGCAATGATGTACGCAAGGATAGAATACATGGCGCGGTCCCACGTGAACACAAATCCCGCTGCTCCTAAAATGAAGAAGTTGAAAAACATTACAATTTCTCCTACAGAAAACGGAATTTTTTTACTGATTAAAATGGCAAGTATCTCCGTACCGTCAAGCGCTCCGCCGTAGCGAATTACGAGTCCAATTCCAATTCCGAGAATAATCCCTCCAAAAACGGTAGCAAGGAGAACGTCTGCGGTAAACGCGGGGACATGGTGAAACCTAGAAGTTAAGATGGATAAAACCAGTATGCCAAAAATAGTGGAAAGGGCAAATGTTTTTCCCATTTGCTTGTACCCGATAAATACAAACGGAAGATTTAGTACAAAAAGAAAGATTCCTAGATTTACGCCGGTAATATGCGAAAGCATGATGGAAATACCGGTAATTCCTCCGTCGACAACGTGGTTTGGAACAAGGAAGATTTCAAGTCCTGTGGCCATGAGCAGGGCACCGATCGCAATAGCGATAGCCCTACCGAATACCTGTCCCTTGGACAGCTTTCGGTGCTGAATTTTCGCTTTTTCGAGTTCTGTCATTTGCATGTCTCCTTTGATGTCTCCTATGTATTTCTCACTTTAGAAAAGTGAAACTATCTTTAATTATACCTTACTATGCACAATTAGTGGGGATAGACGGCTTAATTACTTGTTTCAACCTATAAAAAAAGCCTGCTTTAGAGTCATAAGCAGGCTTTTTAAGGAGTAAAACGATGAAGAAAAGTATGATTGGCTTCACAGTTTTCACTATATAGAGGCTTGATGAAAAAATGATGAAAATGCCGGCATGTGCGGCAAGAAAATCGGGGATACTAGTTAAAAAAGGCCAAAAGGAGATGACGAAATGAGCGTGTGGATGATGTATAATCACTTGATGCATTCGCAAATCTTTTTAAGCAGCGTATTAATTAGCGGTATTCTTCTTGTTAGCGGAGGATTTGTGTACGGCAGAATAATGAGTAAGAAGTGAACCTAATATTGCCGCGAATAGGTTGTTAATGGAAGATGCTCAATAGTAGCTTGGTTAATGTTATACTTGCTCCATAAGCTTAGCGTGGAGGTGTCAGCATGAGCAAGCATCATGATCTAACAGCATCATACGGAGAATCGCTAGTGACGTGTGAACATCAGTTTGAAGCTAGCTATTACTATCATCAAGTGCGCGAACAGTGCATGAATCACATTCATGAAATAAGCAAAGCGGTAGCTGAATTCACCGTTGATTTTACAGATGAAAGTTTGAAAATATTAGAGCTTCTTTACTATGATCTAGAAGACGACGATCGCTTTGACTATTTTTCAATGACAAAAGAAGAATTCGAAGAGTGTATGGGCGTATACTTTGGTGAGGTGGTTACGTCTACGATTGATGAAGCGCGCTGGGTTGTGAAAGAATATCCGCTTATGGAAAACAAGTATGTGACCGGAATTGAAAAAGGGAATCTTTCACTCATGTTTCCCCATGGCTTTTTTAACCATAAAGAGCGTCATCCAGAGTGCGTTTTTACTCTTTATCATTTATATAAACAGCTGCAAAAATAGGAAAAAGGTGAACGTAAGTTCACCTTTTTTAATGTCCAAGCTTTATGGGAATATAAATATCCATTTCATATGTATCACTATATAAATTGCCGTGTATAGCTGTATTTACAATTTCAAGAGCAGGACCTTCAATCATGCTGTAAGGAGAGTTCGGCAGCCATTCATTCCAGATGCTGTTATACGTCGACCCAAGCGATGTAATGGGACCTCTGTGTTTAAACTGCAGGTATGTAAACGAAGGAAACGTATGAACGCTCATACCGCTTGGAATACAAGCCGTATCAGCCACTTCTGTACCTGCAATATAAAAATAATTTTCTCTTTTCGGAGCCATGCAAATGCCTGTAATCATATGAGGTTCTTTTGAAGAAGTAATCATTTCTTTTTCTTTAAGTATTTGCTTCAAAAGATTCTCTTTTTGATACTCTCCGTTTTTTGCTATGCCTATCACTGAAAATCCTTCTTTGTATACAACTTTACCTTGCATAATCCACCTCGAATTTTTCAAGCTCTAGCTTTTATTCTATCAATCATAAATTACTTTACCGTGATTGTAACATAATCTTAAGTAGATATCGATGCAGAAAATGGAACATTACAGTAGCCAGCTTTTGTGAATTAAGAAATAGTTTTAACAAGCTGGTTTAAGGAGGTCTTTGAACTCTTAGTCATGTAAACTAAAAGGTAAGTATATACTTTATTACCGTATATTCCATATAAATAAAGGGAGGGAAAGTAATGGGAGACGTGATTCAAAGCCAGCTGAATATATTTTCATCGCAGTCTCAAAGCGTTCAGTCGTTGACTTACGGTTCTGAAACAAGCATTTTAACAGTAAATGCTGAGACGAAAAAAAACAATCAGAAGATGAAAATAGATGGGTTTGCGACAATTGAAGCAAACATTCCTCTTGGATTAACTAGTTATCAATACGGGGTAACACTTAGAGTATATAGAAATTCTCAGCTTTTGTTTTCACAGAATTTACAGCAAGGAGCTGCAGCCGTTCTAACACTGTCATTTACTCAGCAAAATGCTCTTTCTTTTACATGGGTAGATACAGTAGCATCAATTGGCACATACACGTACTCAGTCAGAATGGAATTTTTTGTCCGTTCTTCAACTGGGGTGAGCGTTCAAACGACTACCCGTGCAATTGCGATTACTACATAAAAACAGCGCCAAAATTCTGGCGCTGTTTTTTTACTGATGCAACACTTTATTTATATAACGTTTACGAAGAGTAAATCCGGGAAACTCCTTAATATAAGTCAAAATGGTAGCTAAACCAGTAGTCGTCCTGCACATTCTTTGTGTTTGAAGCGACAATATGCTCATGACCTTGTTCATCCGTGGCAATCCAGTTATAGTTGATATCCATTTTAATCGGATACATATTGCCTTTTTTAAACAAAATAACGGGGGGAGTTACTTCAACAAACTCGTTTAGTTTTTTAACAACATTTTCTTTACAGCGAATTAGCTCCATGTCTTTTTCTCCTTCGGTGTTATTGCACAATCATATTTTTTGCGTTGTGCACAATATATAATTTAAAATAACAAAAGTAAGTTTAGCACATTTTACAAAAAACAGAGAAATAAAAAGGAGCGATATCGATGAATGAACAAATTTTATTAGCAGAACGCCCAAAGGGAATGCCAACAAAAGATACGTTTAAATACGAAAAAATTGAAATGCCTACAGCGAAAGAAGGCGAGGTACTTGTTCAAACACTTTACCTTTCTGTTGATCCGTATATGAGAGGACGCATGAACGATACAAAATCATATGTTCCTCCATTTGAGCTAAACGCACCGCTTGCAGGCGGCATTGTAGCACGCGTAACGGAATCAAAATCAGATCGCTTTAAAGAAGGCGATATCGTGACAGGTATGCTTCCTTGGAAACGCTATTCAGCCGCAGAAGCAAAAAACTTACAGAAAGTTGATCCAGAGCTAGCGCCAATTACAACGGCTATCGGCGTTCTTGGTATGCCTGGTCTCACAGCTTATTTTGGACTGCTTGAAATCGGTCAGCCAAAAGAAGGCGAAACAGTAGTCGTTTCCGGTGCAGCAGGTGCTGTTGGATCTGTTGTTGGTCAAATAGCTAAAATTAAAGGCGCACGTGTTGTCGGCATCGCAGGTTCTGAAGATAAAATTGCTTATTTAAAAGATGAGCTCGGATTTGATGAAGTGATTAATTATAAAAAAGGAAATGTGAAAGAAGCATTGAAAGAAGCGTGTCCTAATGGAGTTGATGTTTACTTTGAAAACGTCGGCGGCGAGATTT
The DNA here is from genome assembly GCF_038006305.1 of Priestia sp. FSL R5-0597. Lineage (NCBI taxonomy): Bacteria > Bacillati > Bacillota > Bacilli > Caryophanales > Bacillaceae > Priestia > Priestia sp. FSL R5-0597. Next base: position 3,123,856 of record NZ_JBBOUZ010000001.1, on the reverse strand, counting down.
CAGATGCAGTTGTTAGCTTATTAAATAAATTTGCGCGCATTCCGCTTTGCGGCCAAATTTCACTGTATAACTTAGAAAAACAAGATGTTGGACCACGTGTTCAAACACCTTTATTAATTAACAGTGCGCTAATGAAAGGGTTTATCGTAGCCGACTATGCTGACAAATTCCCTGAAGGCATTAAGCAGTTAGGCGAATGGGTGCAGCAAGGGAAAATCAAGTACAGCGAAAACGTTGTAGAAGGTTTTGAAAATGTACCTGAAGCGTTTCTTGGGTTATTTGAAGGGGCAAACTTAGGAAAACAGCTTGTAAAAGTAGCAGAATAAGCGTAAAAAAACCGTGCGGGATCATTTCCGCACGGTTTTTTTACATAGTTGAAGCCGTTTGTTGTTTGGCTTCTTCTTCAATATGTTCACCCGTTCGTTCGATTGGCGAGCGTTTGTGATAGCGTCCAAGCAGTCCTGTCATGATGAAAATACCAATTAACGAATAAAGAACTTGAACTACGCCGAATACCACTGTTGCAGAGCCTACAATCAACACATCTGTCAAAAGCATTGTTTTACCTGGATTAATGCCAAATCTCTTATCAAGAAACACGCATAGCATGTTGATTCCGCCAAGAGAAGAGCCGTGGCGAAACAAAAAGATTAGTCCAATGCCGACGATAATGCCGCCCATAACCGCGGCTACAAGTGGATGCGGAAGCGCAAATGAAAAGTTCGCAGCTAATAAATCGGACATCACTGACATCAAGCTAACGCTGATGAAGCTTTTTATCGTAAACTGCAGTCCAATTTGCGTAAGAGCCATAAAATAAAACGGTAGATTGATGATAAAGAACAATACCCCAAATGAAATACCGGTTAAATGCTGCAGCACTATGCCAAGTCCTGCCGTTCCGCCAATAACGAGGTTAGAAGCGGTTAAAAATTGAATTCCGATGGCAACGCATAAGCAGCCAAAGGTAATCCATCCCCATTGTTTTACGTGATTCATATCTCCATCCCCTTTTGTATATTTATACAATACTTTCGATAGAAAACACCGTCTTTTAATTCACAAAATCTATTTTACTATATATCTTTTCAAAAAAAAGCACTTTTGTGAGAGAATCTAACACAAGATAAAAAGTTAGATAATTCAGATTTATTGAGTTCTTCTGGAGCAAATGAGTGATAAGCCGATATGTTTCTAAAAAAAGATTAAAAAGAAAGAATGAGAAAAACGGATTTTGGAAAATGTATAAACAAATATTTGGATAATGGTCAAAAAAAGGGAAGGAATATCAGTTAAAACGAACTATTTTAATTATTAATTAAAATATTATTCGTATTTGTGTTGATTTTTTGTTTGATTGAGGTAATATATAACATTATTAGCATGAAAATATGTAGAGATGGAAGTGGATGCAAAATGAATAAGAAATTATCAGCGTTGACAGGGGTGGCTGTACTTGCTTTTTCGCTTACAGCATGTGCCCCTCAGCAGGAAAAAGAGGTTTCTGCTGAGAAAAAAGAACCCGTTCAAAATCTAGCTGATCAGCAAATTATGGCGGACGCTTGGTACCAGACATCCGGCGAAATGAAAGCTTTGTATTACCAAGGCTATAATACAGGGAAGCTTCGTTTAGATGAGGCGCTTGCAAAAAGTACCGATAAAAAGCCTGCCATTATTTTGGATTTAGATGAGACCGTGCTTGATAATAGCCCATTTCAAGCTTCAGCGATCAAAACGGGTAAAGGATTCCCTTATAAGTGGGATGAATGGGTGCAAGCAGCAAAAGCGAAAGCAGTGCCAGGTGCTGTCGATTTCTTGACGTATGCAGATCAAAAAGGTGTAGATATTTACTACATTTCAGGCCGTACAACTTCTCAGCTTGAGGCAACAATTAAAAACCTAAAGAATTTACATATTCCTCAAGCAACCAAAGACCATGTGCTGTTGACGGGTCCAAAAGACGAAGGAAAAGAAACGCGCCGTCAAAAAGTAGCGACGAATCATAATGTAGTCCTGCTGTTTGGTGATAACTTATCTGATTTTAGCGGCTTTGATAAAAAGTCGATGAACGATCGAAATAAGCTTGTAGAAGAACAAAAAGAAGCATTTGGTCAAAAACTAATTGTGTTTCCAAATCCAATGTATGGAGATTGGGAAGGAGCTATTTATAACTACGACTACTCAATTTCGGACAAACAAAAAGATAAGCTTCGCCGCGAACAGCTTCAATATTTTAATTAAAAAATAGGTTGAAACATAACGAAATCGCTCCAATCAAAAGGCGAACAAATTGGATACATGAGCTGAACCGCTTGTTACACCGCTGTTGATTTCCGTACAAGACTTCGCTTTCCGCGGGCGGCCGATGAGCCTCCTCGTCGCTTCTCTCCTGCGGGGTCTCATCTATTCCGCTTTTCCCGCAGGAGTCTTCGTCTTGCCCTCCAATCACCAGCTGGTATCACCTGCATTAAATGAAACCTGTGTTCAGCATCACAATAAAAAATCCGAACGAGGTTGATTCTTCATTAAGAATCAACCTCGTTCGGATTTCTCTTCAACTCACATATTGTTGTCCCAGCTTCTTTTAATCTTTTTACTATACCCTATTTAAACGATAGCTTGTACAAATGATCCTGCTTTTTAAGAAAGAAGCCACGGAGCATAAGGAGCTTGCTTCCACTCGTGTTTTAACATGCCATAAATTACAAGATCGTGGTAGTGATCATATAGATATTCACCTTCTCTGCAAATGCCTTCTTCTGTAAAACCTAGACGCGTAGGGATGGCTTTGCTTTTTTCATTATTAACGCCGCAGCGTATTTCGACTCGATGAAGGTTTAACGTATTAAATGCATAATTCAGGCATCCGTGTACGGCTCTTGTCATAATGCCTTTCCCTTGGAAATCATGTCCAATCCAATAGCCGAGACTTGTACTTTTATTTCCCCAATTAATTCCGTGGAAACCAATCATTCCGGCGATTTCTCCGTAGTACCGAATGATCGCCTGGAACCCTTGGTTATTATAGTATTGAGCTCTCCATTCAGGGATGAGTTCATCATAGTCAGCAATACTTTGCATGCTATCTACCCATGGGAGCCATTCTTTTAGGTAAGGTCTTGACTCGTTAATAAGAGAAAGCAAGGGGAAAGCGTCAGTTGATTCAATTAAATGCAAACTAACTTCGTCATCAATTTTGTATTCAAACATACGAAAGCCTCCTGTGATGATGGGCCTGCTGAGATAAGCGTAGCGTGTAGGCAGTTCTAACATCTAGTTTTTCTTTATTCTACCACAAGTAGCAGAGCGGAGAACGAGGAAGTTTGAGCTAAACGTAAATAACGCATAAAGTCGATAGGATTTTAATGATTAAAAAAATTAATAATTGAAAGCACTTTTATCAATGTTTTTACAGAAAAGAAGCATATACAGTGATACAATGGAAGAAGAGATAAGGCGTTGTATGTATACATACTTTCTAACAAACATGATATTGGATTGATAAAAGCAGGTGGTAAAAACATGGATGTACAACTATTAATAACGGTATTTGCACTCGGGTTTTTCGGGTCATTTTTAGCAGGTATGCTTGGAATTGGAGGGTCAGTTGTTTTGTACCCGCTGTTGCTATTTGTTCCGCCTCTTGTAGGAGTGGGAATATTCAGCGCGCACGAAGTAGCTGGTATAGGAGCTGTGCAGTCGCTGTTTGCGTCTGTTTCAGGAGCTCTTGCTTATAAAAAGGGCGGCTATTTGAATAAACCGTTAATTTTATATATGGGCGTCAGTGTCTTAGTTGGTAGTCTCATTGGTTCAACGCTATCAAACTCGTTTTCAGAAGGAATGATCAATTTCATTTACGGCGTGATGGCAACAATTGCTGCAGGATTAATGTTTATGCCCAAAAAAAATAATCCAGCGGCCGATTCATTCGAAGTGACGTTTTCAAAACCTTTGGCAGCAGCCCTGGCGTTTTTAGTTGGAATTTGCGGGGGAATTGTCGGAGCAGGAGGCGCATTTTTACTTGTTCCTATTATGATTACCGTGTTAAAAATTCCTGTGCGCGTAACGATTGCAAGCTCATTAGCCGTGACGTTTATTTCGTCTATGGGAACAACATTCGGTAAAGTAATGACGCATCAAGTCCTTTTGCTTCCGGCGCTTATGATTATTGGAGCAAGCTTACTAGCAGCTCCGATTGGCGCTTTTGTCGGGCAAAAGACGAAGGTAGCGTCGCTGCAAGTGATCTTAGCAGTCGTTATTACGGCGACTTCGTTGAAAATATGGTTTGATTTACTAATGAAATCTATTCATTAAAAAAAGCTGCCTCTTTAAGGGCAGCTTTTTTATTTTGTTGTTGATGCAACAAGGTGAGCGACTAAAATATAGCGTTCAGGTGCTGAACCAACGTAGTTAAATGGATAACAGGTGCTGACGGTTAAAGTGGCTCTAGGTTTTGGCACAATAACGGTCCGGTCATCCGCATCCACAATTCGTACTTTGTTTACTTTGTATGTGAAGGTGCCTGCTGCTGTATTTACCACAAGCGAATCGCCTTCACCCACGTCGCCAAGCTTACGAAAAACCGTATCGCGATGTCCTGATAGAACAGAATTGTCGTTTTGACCAGGCAGCACGCTTCCCGCAAAATGACCGACGCCTTTTTCTAATTCATCTTCGTTCGTACCGTGATAAATTGGCAGCTTCGCATTTAATTTAGGAATATATAGTTCTCCCATTAAATCACCGATTTTTGGCTGTTTCGGATAAGACACATTTGACACTTTTGGCTTTTTTTCTGAGCTAGCAGTACGAGAGTGTACCGCTTTTTTGGGATCAACAGAAGAAGCTTCAGCAGAAGAGTCTGCTGTTGATGAGTCCTTGCTTTTAGAGACTGAAGCTGCGGCTGGTTCTTCTGTATCCATTGTTTTAAATGCCAAATAGCCTCTTGCAAATTTATAGGCGTTTGTTGTTGTAAACCAAAGACCAAAGCAGATGACAGCGGCTAAAAGGGAAAGAACAATCAACCGCTTTTTACGATTGATTGTTCTTCTTGTTTTTCTTGGTTCCATTTTATGCGCGTCTCACTTTGCGGAAAAGAACAAAGCCAGCTGCTACAAGCACTAATCCAATTAATGTATTGGTTACATAATTAGAAGCCGTTTCCGGAAGTTTTGCACCTTTGACCGTTTTTTGTACAGCGCCATTCGTTTGTTTCTTCACAGGTTCTTGTTTCTTTTCTACTGCTGGTTTTTGCGCTTGAGCTGGTTTTGATACAGCTTCAGCAGATTTTTCTACTTCTTTTCCTGTGTCTGTGATGATATCAGAATTAAACATATCGCCTGTGATCACCATGTCTGCTAAAAATTTACCGTCTGTTGTATAAAGAGAAATTTTTAGACTTGCATTTTTTAATTCTTCTAAGTTGATTAAATCAGTAAGAGAAAGCGGTCTTTCATTTCCACCTTGTACAAGTGAAAATTTAGCGTCTAAATGGAAGATTGTTAGCATTTCTTTATAAATAGACATTAATTCAGCGATTTGATCAGCAGATAATTCTGTTGCTGTATCAAAATCTTCGAATGCCGCTAAGCGCTCGCCTAATTGATCTAAGCGGTTAAGCGTTGCTTCATTTGAAAGCTCATCTTCTAACGATGTAAAATGTGCTTCAATTCGATTTAACTCTTCTGAAGTTAAGCCTAATTCAGACTGCATAAATGATAGTAAGCCGCTTAAATCTTCTTCACTTAATTCATCATCGTAAGAAGTGTCTTCTTCGTCATATGACTCATCATCTTCATACCAGTCATCGCCTTCTAGATAGAAGCCGACATCATCGTATAAATCATCTAGGTACACATAGTCGTCTAAGCTTTGGCCGTTTTCTTTTAATAACGCATTTAAGCTTGTTTTGTCTAAGTCAAAATCTGCATACAAATCTTGCACGTTATGTAAGTCAGCTGCAATCGGTTCACCTAAAAAATCTTCTAAATCTGCGATTGTATCGTAGTTTTCAAGACTATCGTCATACAGTGAAAGTGAATATTCAACGTCGTCTTTGGTTACTTCAAAACCTCGCGTTTGGCTTACCGATTTTAAATATTTGTTGAAGTCTGCGTCAAATGTTGACGCGGCTGCGAATGAAGACGTTGGAAATACGCCAACAAACAGCAGAAATGATAATAAAATTGCCCCCAGTTTTTTCATCAATTTTCTCCTTTTTTTTACGTTTTCTACAAGATTATATAGTAAGAGTTATAAATTTACAATATATACTTATATTATATATACCTTGAATATAGTGGTAATTTAAGGTATTTATAGAACTATATATTTTGAGAATACCATATGGAAGGGAGCGGAAAGACCTAGGTAGAAAAAAGGGGAAAATAAAGAAAAAGGTTTATACTTTTTTTGACAAAGCAGAAATATAAAGAAACATCAAAAAAGAACAGCACTTAGAAGCTGTTCTTTTTGAAATGATATGTAAGCATTAGCATAGATAGTTGAAATTCGATACCGTTCCGCTTTAGAAAAAGGTGGCTACGAGTTATGATTTTAGTAAGGATAGTGAAGAAAAGTGAGAGCGCGGTTTTGTCAGCTCTATTTTAATTCCTTTTAGTCTTAAACGTTCTACAAACTGTTTGCGTTTTTTTCGCTTTTCATGCGGGGATTGATTCATATTCGCCTCATCCTCCATATTTAGTCAAGTAGCTAACATATCATTATCATAATCAAAAGATGACGGTTACACAATAAACATTCTCAAATATTCACAAAGATTTAAAATTTGTTACATTGATAGTGTACATGTACCCCATTCTCTTTTTTTATAACATCTCAATGTGCTGTTTTTAAATTGAAGTTTTATGAATTCCGTCGCAGAATAAAAAAACATGATCAAAATGAGCACGCAGACTTTTATATTTTGATTCATGGTGCTTAAAAGCTATACTAGTAGTGCGTATAGAAAAGACGAAAACGAGATTGGATATCTCATCTATTCGTATACAAAAAAGAAAGAGGGATCTTGATGAAAACAGAACAGCAGTATTTTGAAGAAGGAAAATCAATTCAAACATATATGAACGATATGAGTACATTAAAAGAGGAAAGTTTAGCTGTTTATGAACAATTTCAGCTTCCTAAAGATGGACTGGCTGACAAATTAAAAGCTCACAAGCTTCACTTCTTAGCGATTACGGAAGATTGGTGCGGAGATGCGATGATGATTAACCCAATCATTCGTAAAGTAGCTGAAGCTGCCGGTATCGATGTGCGTGTTGCACTGCGCGATGCGGACACCGAATTAATTGATCGTCACTTAACAAACGGCGGCCGTGCTATTCCGATTATTTTAATTTTTAATAATGAAGGAAATTTACTAGGTAAATGGGGTCCTCGTGCTCCTGAAGTTCAGCAAATCGTGGATGAGCTTCGCGCCGAACTTCCTTCAAAGGAAGATCCTTCGTTTGAAGAAAAGCAAAAAGAAGTCTTTTCTGCGTTACGAACAAGATATAAAGAAGAACCGGCTCTTTGGTCGTATGTTTATAATAGCTTCAAAGAAACAGTGTTAGCTGTTGTAAAATAATTTAAAAAAGCAGGGTAAAATGAACGCTTCATTTTACCCTGCTTTTTTTCTGGTTATTGCAGCAAAATCGTTTGTATATCACTTTAATGAAAAGGCTGCTTTTATAAATGTTAGTGTTCGAAACGCGCACTTTTAATTGGTGAAACGCACAAAATTCTAAAAATAAAAATATTTTTTATTCAAAACGCGTACTTTTTTAACTTGATGATGATATAATAGCAAATAATAAATGAAGAAGGGGGACGGGTGAATGAATGTAAAAGCTTTTGGTTAGTACTTTTAAGCAGCATTTTTAGAGATCAAAATGAATTTTATTTTTTAAATTTAATGAAAGCGCTTAATAGCTCACTTCTCAGAATATATAGAAGAAAGGTGTTAGATACATGAATAACTTACATAGAAAAATGGGAACGTTTTCTCTCATGATGGTCGGCCTTGGATCTATTATTGGATCAGGATGGCTGTTTGGGGCATGGAGAGCTGCTCAAATTGCAGGCCCTGCAGCAATTGCTTCTTGGATTATTGGAATGGTTGTTATTTTATTTATAGCTCTTTCTTACAGTGAACTAGGATCGATGTTTCCAGAAGCAGGAGGTATGGTTAAGTATACGCAGTACTCACACGGCTCATTTCTTGGCTTTATTGCGGCTTGGGCAAACTGGATTGCCATTGTATCCGTTATTCCTGTTGAAGCGGTTGCCTCTGTTCAGTACATGAGTTCATGGCCGTGGGAGTGGGCGAAATGGACAGGGAGTTTAGTAGAAAACGGGATTCTTACTGGAAAAGGCTTGGCTATTGCTACAGGGCTATTAATCATTTATTTTCTTTTAAATTATTGGACGGTAGGCTTATTTTCGAAAGCTAACTCACTTATTACCGTTTTTAAAATTGTGATTCCAGGGCTTACAATTGGTGCTCTTTTATTTGCAGGATTTCACGGCGGAAACTTTTCCTCTGCAGGAGGCGTTGCTCCAAATGGATGGGCAAGCGTGTTGACAGCTGTTGCTACGTCTGGGATTGTGTTTGCTTTTAACGGTTTTCAAAGCCCTATTAACATGGCGGGAGAAGCGAAAAATCCGGGACGCTCTATTCCAATTGCCGTGGTAGGATCCATTTTGATTGCAACCGTGATCTATGTATTGCTTCAAATTGCGTTTATTGGAGCGGTAAATCCTTCAGAAATCGTAAAAGGATGGAGTCATCTGAACTTTAATTCGCCGTTTGCCGATTTAGCGATTGCACTAAATATTAACTGGCTTGTTATTGTTTTATATGCCGATGCGTTTGTATCGCCATCTGGAACAGGTATTACGTATACAGCTACCACGTCACGCATGATTTATGGTATGGAAAAAAATAAATACTTGCCGAATATACTAGGACGAGTTCATCCGCTTTACGGCGTTCCTCGTCAAGCCATGTTTTTTAATCTATTTGTCTCATTCATCTTTTTATTTTTATTTAGAGGCTGGGGAATTTTAGCCGAAATTATTTCTGTAGCTACGTTAATTTCATATCTTACTGGTCCTATCACAGCTATGACGTTAAGAAAAACGGGGACCGATCTTTATAGACCTTTACGTATAAAAGGGTTAAATGTAATAGCGCCTCTTGGCTTTATTTTTGCTTCACTTACTCTTTACTGGGCGAGATGGCCGTTAACTGGACAGGTATTATTTATTATTTTAATTGGTTTGCCAATTTATTTTTATTACCAAGCGAAATCAAAATGGAAAGGCTTTGGTCAAAACTTCCGAGCTGGCGTTTGGATGATTGTCTACTTATTATGTATGATGACAATCTCCTGGATAGGAAGTGAAAAATTCGGGGGACTCAATATTATTAAATACGGCTGGGATATGGGTCTTATTGCAATTGTTGCACTTTTCTTTTATGCTTGGGCACTTAAAAGCGGGTACAAAACAGAGTATTTAAAAGAAGCAATTCATGTTAATAATGAAATGAAAGAAGCGGAAGCACAGACTGCCTCGGCTAAAGAGCAAGTTATAGAAAAACAAATTAAATAAGTAGTAAAAATGAGGCTGGGACAAAAGTATTTCAGTTAAAGTCAAATGCGAACTATTAATTATTTTTTAATTGGTAGTTCGTGTTTTTTGTTGTTATGTTGAAGATAGATTTCATGTTTTCAATTGCTTCTAGCAGTTGATTGGAGGACAAGGCGAAGACTCCTGCGGGAAAAGCGGAACAGATGAGACCCGCAGGAGCGTAAGCGACGAGGAGGCTCAGCGTCCGCCCGCGGAAAGCGAAGCCTTGCACGGAAATCAACAGCGGTGTAACAAGCAGCTCAGCTCATGTATACAATTTATTCGTCTTTAGATTAGATTGATTTAGTTATGTCCCAGCCTTTTTTTATGGATAAATTTTCTTTTTTTGAATACTAGATAGTAAAAAATGCTATAATGGTGGGCAAAATCATGCAGGGGGAGAACGGCTTATGGATATCGTATCAATCACTTCTTTTTTAGGTGTAGCCGCTTTGCTTACGGTTATGCCTGGTCCTGATAACTTATTTGTTTTAGCACAAAGCATATCAAACGGTAAATATGCAGGGATTTCGACTTCATTAGGTCTTTGCACGGGCTTGCTTGGTCATATAGCAGCGGCAACGTTGGGCCTGTCGGCTATTATTTATCAATCAGCTTTAGCATTTGCTATTGTCAAATACGCTGGGGCAGCTTATTTATTATATCTGGCTTATAAGACGTTTACAGCCAAAGATTCCGCTCTCGCTGTTGAAAATAAAGAAGCCGTTGAGTACAAGATGCTATATAAAAAAGGAGTGATTATGAACCTGCTAAATCCAAAAGTTTCGCTTTTTTTTCTTGCTCTTTTACCTCAGTTTGTTAATCATTCAACCGGACACGCCACGCAGCAAATGCTTGTTTATGGAGCTGTGTTTTTAGTTCAAGCGCTGATTATCTTTACGTTAATTAGTCTATTTGCAGGGAAAGTAGGGGAGTTTTTGCGAAAATCTCCGGCGCTGTCTAAGCGGCTTAATCTCGTGCAAGGCTCTATCTTTACGCTTATTGGCTTAAAAATTGCTTTTAGTGAGAAATAGCAGAAGATAAGATGGCGAACCTGCTTTTTATCTCTATTAAGAGGCGTGGACATAGGTTAGTTAAAGGGAGATCCGAACGATAAATCCAATTCGTTCGGATTTTTTATGTTTATGGTAAAATCCAGTTTTTTAAGTTATTGTTCTCTAACCTTTAAGAGGACGAACCCTTCTTGTCCACTTACATATATATATAGAATGAGAGATAAAACATCGGACAAAGCCGGTGTTAACCCCAAGTTCTTTCATATTATGGCTGAAAGGAAAGGTTCACATGAAAAAAGTATGGCTAGATGCAGGGCACGGCGGTACAGATTCAGGCGCTTTAGGAAATAATTTGCGTGAAAAAGATATTACGCTGCAGCTTGTATTACACGCGCGGGCGTATTTAGAGCATAACTATTTAGTAGATGTTCAAGTAACTCGTTCAACCGATGTGTTCGTTTCATTATCAGATCGAGCGAACCGAGCTAATGCATGGGGAGCAGATATATTTGTTTCGATGCACATTAATGCCGGCGGAGGTACTGGATTTGAAACGTATCGCTATCCATCACAAGAGGGAAGTCAATCTTCTCTTTTACAAAAAGAGCTTCATGCAGAGATTTTACCAACCATGCGCAAATTTGGAACGATTGCAGATCGCGGTTTAAAAACAGCTAATTATGCTGTACTGCGTGAAACAAATATGCCTGCTGTTTTAACTGAAAACTTGTTTATCGATACAACAGCCGACGCTGAAAAATTAAAAAACGCGACGTTTCTTCGTGAAGTGGGAGAAGCACACGCGCGTGGAATTGCTGCGTATTTAAACTTACCTTCTACTAGCGTTACATTCTATACCATTCAATCTGGAGATACGTTTTATAGCATTGCAAAGAAGTATAATATCACCGTTCAGCAGCTGCAGGATGCAAATCCCGGCGTAGATCCTACCAAACTGCAAATTGGGCAGCAGATTGTTCTTCCTGTCACTACGTATACTGTACAAGCAGGAGATACGTTCTATAGCATTGCAAAGAAGTATAATATGACTGTTCAGCAGCTGCAGGATGCAAATCCCAGCGTAGATCCTACCAAACTGCAAATTGGGCAGCAAATTATCATTCCCGCTGTTTAATATCTGTAAATAAAAAAGATGACACGGCAGCGTGTCATCTTTTTTATTATTGAACTAATCTTACAAGCATATGGGCAAGGTGATGCTGCTGTTCTTTGTCTCCAACTTTCCACAGTTCGTGAAGCAGGTTTTCCTCTCGATTGCGAGGCTCTTCATGCTTAGCGAGATAATCAGCTACTTTCTGAGCTGTTTTAGCCAGCTGTTCCTCATTCATCCCTAACTTTTCACCTTTTGAGACCTTGTCCCCTAGATAACTTTTAAATCCTTCGAAGCTAGAGAGAATATCCTCTTTTTTCTCCTCGCTCATAGAATTAATTGCTCCTTCAACTTTTGCTGAATGATTTGTTTCTACAGAATTACTCATAGATTTTTTCTCCTCTCATGGTTATATTTGGGTGTTAGAAAGCATATTCCCTGAGGGTTCAGTAAATAAACGTCCAAATGTGTTATTTTTACATGATGGCGTTTTACAAGGACTTAAAAAGGTGAGGTCAAACGAGATTTTATCAACCAATAATAAAATGACAAAAAAAGACTTTGAATAAAGAAATAAAAGTCTTTTCATGATTTTTATACTGAAGCATCATACTTCCGGCGTAGGAGTAGGCGTGGCATAGCCTTCCTTATATTTATGATCAATTTCTTGACGAATGTCTTCGATGCTTTTGCCTTTGCTGTAGTCTACTACAGCTTGAGCCGCTATTTCTAAGCAGACACCGCATTTTGTTCCGTGATCATCCCACGTTACTGCGCCGTTTTCTTTGTTTTCAAAGATAAAACAGTCATAGTTGTTTTGATGATTAGCTTCTTCTCCACATCCGCAGTAGCAAGGAATGTTTTCTAGTAAGGTTTGATGCTTAGCAGCGGCTGCATAAATAAGTTGCATATCTTCGGGCTTGTCACTCAGAAAGGAAGGGAGAGTTTCACTATTTTTTGTTTCTTCTCGTTTATCCCCTAATGTGTGCGGCTGATGTTCTTCATGTTGTGTTGTTTCTGTATGTTTGTTAGCTGAACTTTCTTTACTTTCGTTTCCACAGCCGGACACCATGCCTGCTGCAAGGACAACTGGTATGACCTTTGATTTCATCATCAAAATGTTCATCCTTTCTTCAATTAAAGATAGAAAATAATATGTACATCCATCACGTTAAAAAGACATCATTCGTCTTTGAAGTCATTCATCAACTTTCTGCAAAATAATTTTCCGATACATACCTTTCAACATGACGCTTGAATTTTCCTTCAAGATAAGCTGATCCCGGCTTGCTTCAAGCATATGTTCAAAAGAGAGGCCAATATCTGTTCCTAGTAATTTTACGAAGAGGCGGAATATTTTTTTAGGAAAAGCCGCGGATTTCTTTTTGGTTTCAAATTTATCAAAAATCAGGATTGTTCCCTTGGGCTTTACTACTCTTGTCATTTCTTTTAAAGCTTGCTTTGCATCAGGTACTACGCTAAGAATCAAGCTTGCTACAACAACATCAAACGAAAAAGAGTCGAATGTTAGCTGCTGAGCGTCCATTTGGTGGAAAGTTATAGACGGGTTTTTGTATTTATCTTTTGCTTTTTGAAGCATTTCACTGGAATAGTCGATGGCTGTTACATTTACTTGATGAGGAATAAAAGCTAAATCGGCACCCGTTCCAACACCTACAAATAAAATGCGCTGCTCAGACGAAAAGGGGACATCTTGAAAGACTTTTTTTCTGGCTCGATAAAACATCCCGTTATTAAAAAAGACATCATAAAAAGGGGCCCAGCACTTATAAATAAATTGGTTCCAGCGGTTATTCACGTAAACCCTCCTAAAAATAAGCTTTCCAACGCATGCTGGAAAGCTTATAGATTCCATTTATTTTTTCATTTTGAGTAAGCGAAGGCTGTTTAAAATAACAAGTAGCGCTGCTCCTGTATCGCTTAAGACGGCAATCCACAGAGTAAGCCACCCTGGGAAGATAAAGGCTAAGGCAATGACTTTAACAATAATAGAAAACCAAATGTTTTGTTTGATAACAGCTAACGCTTTGCGACTTAGCTTCATTGTATGAGGAAGCTTTTCTAAATTGTCTGCCATCAGGACAATATCAGCTGTTTCCATGGCTGTATCAGTACCAGCACCGCCCATTGCAATGCCAAGATCAGCAGTAGCAAGGGCAGGGGCATCGTTAATTCCATCTCCAACCATAGCCGTTTGATACCCTTCATGTTGAAGCTGCTGTATGGCCTTTACTTTGTCTTCAGGCAGCAAATCAGCGAAATAGCGGTCTACCCGAGACTGAGAAGCAATCATTTTAGCTGTTCCTTCGTTATCACCGGTTAACATCACAATTTGCTGCATTCCGTTTTGCTTAAGGCTTTCTAAAGCAGATATGGTTGTATGTCTGATGGTATCAGCTACGCTAATAATGCCTAGAGCACTTTTAGCTGTTCCGACAATAATAATCGTTTTACCTTCGTTTTGAAGCTTTTCAATCTGAGACCAGCAGTGTGTTAGAGGTGTTCCTAAATCTGAGAATAATTTTGCATTACCTGCGTAATAAACCGTGTCTTGAATTGTTGCTTGCACGCCTTTTCCCGTAAGGATTTTAAAATTTGATCCTTGTAAAGAAACGACTTTTTTCTCCGCAGTATAATCCACGATAGCGCGGGCAATAGGGTGATTCGAATAATCTTCAAGCGTTTTGGTTATCGCTAAAAGCTGATTTTCTTCAGCAGCAAGGGAAACAACTTCTGAAACGGCTGGTTTGCCTTCTGTTAGCGTTCCTGTTTTATCAAAAGCAATCGCATTGATTGCACCGGCTTTTTCTAAAAACGTCCCACCTTTAATGAGCACACCATTTTTCGCCGCGTTTCCAATCGCAGATACAATGGCGACGGGAGTCGAAATGACTAGCGCGCATGGACAAGCGACAACTAATAATTCAAGCCCTTTGTAAAACCACTCGCTCCATGCACCATCAAACAGGGGAGGGATGACCATAATGAATAAAGCTAAAATAAAGACAATAGGTGTGTAAATGGTTGCAAATTTATCAACAAATGCTTGAGTCGGCGCTTTTTTCTCCTGTGCTTCTTCCACTAAATGAATGATTTTAGCAATGGTCGTATCTTCGACTAGCTTTGTTACTTTAATTTCTAACGATCCGCTTTCGTTAATCGTGCCGGCATAGACAGCATCGCCCATTACTTTATCAACGGGAATAGATTCACCTGTAATAGGAGCTTGGTTGATACTGGATTCCCCGTTTATAATTTCACCATCGAGCGGAATTCGGTCTCCTGGCTTTACGACAATCGTGCTGCCAATTGAAATATCTTCCGCAGCTTTTTTAATCAGCTGCCCGTTTTCCTTTACCCATGCTTCAGAAGGAGCTAAATCCATCAAACCTCGTATCGAGTTTCTTGTTTGTTCAATTGATCTTGTTTGCAGAGCTACACCTAAAGCAAATAGCCAGACGACCGTAGCACCTTCAAGCCATTCACCAATAACAGCTGCTCCAAGTGCTGCAACGGTCATTAAAACATTCATGTCTAAAGAACGGCTTTTGATTCCGTAATAAGCACTTTTAGCCGGCTTATATCCGCTAACAATCATGGCAATAGCGTACAGTACAGTTGTCATATAAGAAGCAATTCCTGTATGAGAACCGATAAAACCTAGTGCGATAAGAATACCTGAAAAAATAATCGGACCATTTTTGCCTTTATGGTGCCGAGATTCAGCCGGCTGCCTGCTGCTGGTCACTAAAGTAGCGGTATACCCAGCTTTAGATACTTCTTTAATAATGTCATCAGCTTCATTATCATGTTCGATTTGTGCTTTTCCCGTTGAAAAGTTAACGCGTACGTCTTTGACAGCAGGAACTGTTTTTAAATGATTCACAATCGTGTTTGCACAAGCTGCACAGTCCATTCCTTCAATCAAATACGTTTTCATTTTCTTATTTGATTGAATAGGCTCAATACTAAAGCCCAGTCTTTCCACTGAGTTTGGAATGAGTGACAGAGCTGATTCACTTGCCGCCGCCACTTGAAGCTTTCCTGTATTGTAGTTGATTGCTACGTGTTGAATATCGTTTAACGTTTTTAAACTTTTTTCAATCGTAGCAGCACAAGAAGGACAATCCATTCCATACACGCGGTATTCAGCCGTTTCTTCTATGTCACTGCCTGTTGCTATATCGTGATCGCTGCAGCACGAATGCTGGCTTTTATCGGTCGTTAACGCACTTGTATCTGAACAGCAGCTGTGACTGTGTGCGTGACTCTTTGTACTACAGGAAGAAGGTTCTTCAGTAGGTGCGGCTTCTGAAGAAGAGGAGCAGCAGGGGCTGTTCTCAATTTCTGATGAAGAAGGGCCGCTGCAGCAGCTTCCGGTATGGTGATGATGTTTTTTATCTTCGTGTTTCATTGTGTCCCACTCCCTATACGGTAAGAAAAACTTAAATGGTTACATCTTCTTTTTTAGCAAACATAATATCAATTACTTGTTTAATATGTGCATCCCTTAAAGAATAAAAAGCTAACTTTCCTTCTTTGCGATAATTGGCAATTCCTATATTTCGCAGCAGTCTTAAGTGATGAGAAGCAGTAGCAACCGTAGAGCCTACAATGTTGGCTACGTCACATACACATAATTCCTCACCTTTATAAAGGGCTAATACGATTTTCAGCCGCGTTTCATCTCCCAACGCTTTGAACATCGTAGAAATATCCTGAACAGCTTCAACATCGATAGAAGGCTTAATACGATTCACCTTTTCTTCGTTAAAACAATAAATATCACAGCGATCTTTTGGCATAGTTTCCTCCTTCATTCAAACATTCAAATGATTGTTTGTTTATAATATATGCCAATTTTAAAAAATGTTCAAACATTTATTGATTATTCGGACTTTTTTTTTGAGCAAAACATAAATATAGAAAGAATAAATATGAAAAGTATGCCTATTAGTGTATGTACTCTGGACTAAATGGTGCGGACAAAAAGAGAATGACTTTACGTGTAGAACAAAACAAAAAGCCACCCCTATAGGTAGCCTTTCAATGACTTTTAAAAATGAGAGAAATAACCGAATACAGCGCAAATTATGTTCATTTGGTTATCGTTTTAATCGATTAAATAATAAATCTGCTGCATTATTTAACACCTTGTCCGATTCTTTTAATCGCTTGTCTGAGTTTTCTAAATAGGATTGAGCAGATAATACAACATCTAATGGATCCTTGACATTTTTCTTTTTGGTGCATACTAAATGACCAACATTATTTTTCCAATGAATCGTGCATTTAAAATTCACAAATGTATCATCGCTCGTTCTCAAACGCAAATGCCTGATGATGGGGTTAGATGAAGAGTGCTGTGACAGCATCCACATTGCTTGTTTCCGGTCGTCTTTATGAATAATGCTCCACAGACTGGAGACTGAAGAAAAATAAGAATGTGCTTGACTAGAAAAATGCAGGATTTCACCTTCTTGATTTAATTGAAAGTAAGGAACGGGGATCCATTTAAGTATGTTACTTTCCATCATGCACCTCTCCCAACTTAAGTAATCTCTTTTACCATATCACAATTACCTAATATTTGTATGATTTTTATCATTTTTCCCACTCTTTTCTCCATTTTAAGCTGTAAAAGCTACCGAATTATTCAGTTTACAACACTTGAAAAAGGAACGTGTGTTCGGTAAAATAAAAATTAAAGGAGCGAATTCTATGGAACGGCTACTTCAAGAAAGCTACTCTTCGAAACGACCTGTTGAAATTATTTATATGGATGATAAAGGATGTTTGACACAGCGATTTATCATTGTGTATAAAATTGATCCTCAGAGCGTAAAAGCTTGGTGCTTACTAAGGAACGAGAAACGAACGTTTAAAATAGAGAATATCCTTTCATGCGGATTCAGCAATAAAAGGAAAAGCAGTTTTAGGCAGAAAGCTCACTCAATTTAAGAGGGGCTTTTTCATATCATTTCCTCTTATGGCGTGTGAGTTATTTTCACACACTATATCCACCAGAAAGGGGAATGAACATGACATTAAACCAAGGAAAGAAAACTAAACATATTGCTAAAGGGAGCAAGGACAGAGAAAATATGACAATGCAGGGTGAGAAAAAACAGCATGAAGCACAAAGTACCTCTTTGTCTCATAATAATTGTCGTGCAAACCTTGACGGAGATTAATCTAGAAAAGGAAAGCTTTCGTCTCCGAAGCTTTCCTTTTTTTGTGTATATCGCATTTCTAAGTTAACTCGTATTTTCCTGAGCCAATCACAATATAGTCTTTCGCTTCACGTGTTCATACTATCCTATCTCGCATCCTTCGTTTTTAGAATCATTTTTCTACGTTCTTGCAACATTGGGTCTACTATATTACTCATAAGCGAACCTCAGCCTTAACGGGACAGAAAAGGGGAAATGAAGATAATAATTCTGCGTTTCTTCATTATAATAAGAAAAAACGATCTGTTTACTAGTATTTAAATCTTTCGAAAAATCAAAATAAATAATGATTGATTTCGTCACTTTATTGTGGTTTCATAATAAAGTGTAAAAAGACCATTTTTCTTACAGAGAGAAATGAGATAGAGTACTTCTGTGTTGATTCTTTCTTTTGAATATAGTATACATACAGGGGTATAGAAATTAGTTGGGAGGAAAACATGGCGATATTATATATGAGCATAGGTATTTTACTTTTATTAATTTGTTACAGTTTTTATAAACGCTATGTGCCGGTGCAAGGAATAAAGAAAGTGACGACCGTCGACTGTGCTTCTACAACGATTTCGTATGTAGATGTTCGTCATTTTCATGAAATGAAACAAAACCCCTGTCAAAAAGCAATCCATATTCCGCTTCCTTATTTAGAGAGACAGCATGAGGAAATTCCATATAAAGAAGTGGTCGTAATTGTTCCTGACAGCATTTCCCGAAATTTAAGCATTCGGCAGCTCAAAAAACATGGATATCAGGTCAAAGGATACATGTGTGCGGAAAGATGTGTATAATAAAAAAACGGCAAATAAGCCTTAAACGACTTTGATATAGAAGGATATAATAGATAAGCTAAGCGATACTCATTTCAAAATGGGTATCTTTTTTTGCTTTAAGGATTAAGAAGGGGAGTGGAGATCGGTTTCTTTTGGTTCAACAGCTACTGAGTCTTTTAGCGTATTTTTATGACAAAAGGTTTGAAAAATCCCTTTTGTGGTAAAAAAAAACGTAGTTCTCCTAGTGCATAGACAGAGGTTTGATAGGAAGTTATAATTTAGGCAATTACATAAAAGGGGAGTAAGCTAAGGAAGGTGAATAGATGTGCGAAAGATAAAGCGGTTGCTATTTCTGTTCATTTGTATAGCGGTTGTAATTGTTGCGTATGAGATGATTCGATATCCGATTGAAAACAATGCTGCAAGTGTGCAGCAGCATTTGCGAAATTGGGAGCATAAAGAAAGTATTGATGGTTCTGCAAGGATTACGCTGCAAGATTTTAAACGGGTTGATCACTCTAATACATACATAGCCTTATTCTCCATACCTGGTGATAAAGAAGGAATGGCCGTATTGAAGCAAGGATGGAACAAACGCCTGCGTATTGAAGTCAGTACCAAAATGAGCAATTTAGTGGATTATGATGATATCCATACAAATAAAGGTACATATGCGCTGTTTACAGGAACAAATAGAAGTAAACAAATTGAGCGCGTAAAGGCGGCTTTGGTGCACGATACATATACAATTGATGCCGCGGTTCCAAAAAGTGATTATTTTGTGCTGTATGAAAAAATACCGAGTCATATTAAACATCCGTTTCCAGCAACGACAACGCTGCTAGATAAAGCAGGGGATGATATCACGGTTAAAGAATTTATGGACCAAGAGCTGCGTGAATAACACGTGGCTTTTTTCTATAATAAAAAGCTTTTTAAAAAAATTCACGTTTTGTTCATATTTTCGAAAGAAAGAATTTTAAGCAAAAAAATCAAATATTTGCTACAAAACAAAGGGGAATTAACGGGCAAAATAAGTTTCATACAGGGCGTCACATTTTCTTTGAAAATTTGTCACAAAATATTCAATTATGTCGATGTGTATTGATATATCAATGTTGAAGCAAACATGCAAAGCTAATTTTGCAGTTATTCCTAAAGAAATAGTTAAGAAATGGGAGCTGAATCCTTTTATTTACATTTATTCATACCAAATTATGTGATAGAATATCGCAAGGTTGAAGCACTCTAACCCCATTGGTACAGTCACTATATTAGAATATTTTTAATATAAAAAAATAAAGCAAAAGGGACGAAAAAAATGTCATTTTGTATTACAATAGTAGTGGCCTACAAATAAGGGGGAAGAGAGTCTGTATAAAAATGTCGTTATCTAGCGAAAGATAGCGCATTTTGAATGTTCATCAATATAGGCTTCGCATCATGTGTTGTTAGAAAGGAGAGTTTTAAGTGAAACCAAAAAAAGGATTTTGGAAGCTAGTAGGTTTACTATCTGCGCTTTCACTAGTATTTTTGAGCGGTTGTTCAAAACTTGCTGTATTGAACCCGCAAGGTCCTGTTGCAAAAACGCAATCTGATTTAATCATTTGGTCTATGTGGATGATGTTGATCGTGGTTGTTGTCGTATTTGCTATTTTTATATTTGTTCTTGTCAAATATCGTGAAAAACCTGAAAACATGGACTATGAGCCACCTGAGCAAGAAGGTAACTTAAAGATGGAGGTTATTTGGACAGCATTCCCAATCATCATCTTAATTCTATTAGCAGTGCCAACTGTTAAAGCGATCTACTCTGCAGAAGAAGTACCGGCAGAATCAAAGGATAAAGATCCAATCGTGATTCACGTTACATCTGCAAACTGGAAATGGATTTTCAGTTATCCGGAACAAAATATCGAGACGGTTAACTACGTAAACATTCCAGCAGATACGCCAGTGAAATTTGAGTTAACGGCTCAAGGACCTATGAACTCATTCTGGGTACCAGAACTTGGCGGACAAAAATATTCGATGAACAATATGTCAATGCCATTATACTTAGAAGCTGATAAGCCTGGTTCTTATATGGGACGTAGTGCTAACTTCTCGGGTGAACATTTCACTCAAATGCAGTTCGAAGTTCAAGCTCAAACGGACAAAGACTTCAAAGAGTGGGTTAGTGACGTAAAAGGTACAGCTGGTAAATTGACTGAAAAGAAATATGATCAAATCCTAAGCCCAGGCGTTGTTGGTCGTCAAACTTACAACGGTACACATTTAAAATGGATTGACCATGCAAAAGATGTATACATTCCTGGCAAAGAGCTAGAACGTGGTACAGGACATGATCACAGCAAGATGAAAGAAGACGAAAAAACGAGTAATGAAGAAATGGAAAACATGGATCACTCAAATCATGAATAACATTCATTTATTACACTAAATAACGTAATGATTGGGGGAAGACATAATGAAGCTAGATGAATTTTTCGTCACTGGCGAACCTATGATTTACGCTGCTGACGCAGCAATCGCTATGACGGTCATCGGTATCGTTTTTGTCTTAACATATTTCAAGAAATGGAAATGGTTATGGACAGAATGGTTAACAACAGTTGACCATAAAAGACTCGGTGTCATGTACATCCTTTCAGCTGTATTAATGCTTTTCCGCGGCGGAATTGATGGAATCATGATGCGTATGCAGCTTGCATTCCCGGGTATGAACATTTTAGATGAACATCACTACAACGGAGTCTTCACGGCTCACGGTGTTATCATGATCTTATTCATGGCAATGCCATTTATTATCGGACTAATGAACGTAATCGTTCCATTACAAATTGGTGCGCGTGACGTAGCATATCCGTTCTTAAACGCAATCAGTTTCTGGACATTCTTTATGGGAGCAATGCTATTTAACCTTTCTTTCGTAATCGGAGGAGCTCCTGATGCAGGTTGGACAAGTTACTTCCCGCTTGCAGGTAAAGAATTCAGTGAGGGTATCGGAAATAACTTCTATGCCGTTTCACTACAGATTGCTGGTGCTGGTACATTAATGACTGGTATCAACTTCTTTGTAACAATTTTAAAAATGCGTGCCCCTGGCATGACAATGATGAAAATGCCAATGTTTACTTGGTCAATCTTCATCACATCAATTATTATCATTTTCGCGTTCCCTGTATTAACAGTAGCGCTTGCACTTATGACACTTGACCGTGTATTCGGAACAGCCTTCTTTACAATGGCTAACGGCGGTCTTCCAATGATGTGGGCTAACTTATTCTGGATTTGGGGTCACCCTGAAGTATATATCGTTATTTTACCGGTATTCGGTGTCTTCTCAGAAGTTATCAGTACACATTCTCGTAAGAACTTATTCGGTTATAAAGCAATGGTAGTATCAATGGTCGGTATCGCATTCTTAAGTTACCTTGTATGGGTGCATCACTTCTTTACAATGGGTAACTCACCGTCAGTTAACTCGTTCTTCTCAATCACAACGATGTTAATTGCCGTACCAACCGGAGTTAAAATCTTTAACTGGCTCTTTACAATGTATAAAGGCCGTATCAAATTTACGACTGCGATGCTTTGGTCATTAGCGTTTATTCCAAACTTCGTAATCGGTGGGGTAACAGGGGTTATGCTTGCGATGGCATCAGCCGATTATCAATATCATAACAGTTACTTCCTAATCGCTCACTTCCACTATGTATTAATCTCTGGTACAGTGTTTGGCTGTTTCGCAGGTTTATACTTCTGGTATCCGAAAATTTTCGGTCACACGTTGAACGAAAAATTAGGAAAAATTTCATTCTGGATTTTTGTTGTTGGATTTAACGTATGTTTCTTCCCACAATTCTTCCTAGGTTTAGACGGTATGACTCGTCGTATGCAAACTTATGCTGACAACCTTGGCTGGAACGGATTAAACTTAGTTTCAACAATCGGTGCATTCTTAATGGGTCTTGGCTTCTTCGTATTAGTAGTTAACTTATTATACAGTGCATGGAAAAACAAACGCGACACTGCAAACGATCCTTGGGATGGTCGTACACTTGAGTGGTGGACTAAATCACCAGTTCAAGCTTACAACTTTGCAGTAATTCCTCATGTGAAAGAAATGGATGCATTCTGGCACATGAAAAAACGTAATGAAACAGAAATTAAAGCAGAAGACTTAAAACCAATTCACTTACCAAGCAACTCTGGTGTGCCGTTTATCTCAGGTATTTTCTGGTTTATCGGTGGATTTGGCTTAGTATTTGAATGGATTCCAATGGCAATCGTTGGATTAGCAGGTATTTTTGCTTGTATGCTTGCTCGTTCATTTGATTATGATCCGGGCTTCTATGTAAAAGTAGATGAAATCAAGAAGGTTGAAGGAATTACAGGGGGTGACAAATAATGGCAGGACATTTAGATAAATCATTGCCGTTAGAATACCAAGAAGAACAAAGTCGCCTGAATATCCTTGGATTCTGGATTTTCTTAGGTGCCGAGATCGCGTTGTTCTCTACGCTGTTCGTAACGTACTTAACGTACCATACGCGTACAGCGGGTGGCCCTACTGCAGAAGAACTGTTCGTTGTTAAAGATTTTATGATTGAAACGCTGTTACTACTATTCAGTAGTTTCACGATGGGAATTGCCATCTTTAAAATGCGTAATAATGATTTAAAAGGACTTTTAGTTTGGTTTGTTATTACACTTGTTCTTGGTGGAGGATTCCTTTTCTACGAAATTCGTGAGTTTTACATGTACGCAGTTCACGAAGGTGCAACAATGCAAACAAGTGCCTTCTTATCAGGGTTCTTTACACTACTTGGAACGCACGGTCTTCACGTAACAGTCGGTGTATTCTGGGCAATCAGTATTATTATTCAATTAGTAAGACGAGGATTAACACCAGTTACTGCTCGTAAAGTATTTATTATCGGTTTATACTGGCATTTCCTTGATGTTGTATGGATCTTCATCTTCACGCTTGTATACTTGAACGGATTGGTGGGATAAGACATGGAAAATAAACAAGGCCAAAAAGCAGGTTTTCCGCTTAGTCATGTATTTGGGCTTATCCTTTCACTAGCCTTAACATTCGCAGCGCTTGGTTTAGTAGTGCTAGCTGATCTATCAAGAAGCATTACGATGACTCTTATCATGATCCTAGCGTTATTACAAGCAGCAATGCAGCTAGTAATGTTCATGCACATGACTGAAAGTGAAAATGGTAAAGTACAGGTTGCAAATATTCTTTACAGTTTCTTTATTGCACTTTGTATCGTTGTTGGTACACTGTGGATTCTTGCAGCTCACTTTAACCATTAAAAATAAAACCACTTACTTCGGTAAGTGGTTTATTTTTTTTCATTCAGTTTATATTTCAACGTTTGATATTCTCCCGTAGCTACTTTTTTTACTACTTTTCCTTTATCATCTCTATAAACATTTACTTGTTCGTATACTTCAATTCGGTATCCGCCTCTTTTTTCTGTTTTAACATGAACTTCTTTGACCGACATATTTAATTGTTCCGCAGCGTCTTCATCAGCAGAGGTTTCAACAGCTCCTCCATCAAGTGAAAGGTGAGCTAAGCTGTCAAACGACTGCTGGGAATTGTTATCAACGTAGCTTGTCACGACTAAAATGCCGGCAAAAAACAATACTAAAAAAAGCGTCCGGACTTTTATCTTCATCTTAAAACACCCCCGTAAACTGACAAACAAGCACGACTGCACCTAATATCCAAACGTAAATCGCAAACGTTTTTAACGAATGATGCTTTAAATAATTGATCATCCATTTTACCGCTACATAACCGAATAAAGCAGATGAAAGGGTAGCGACGAATAAAAAGAAAACGGAGAGCTGCTCGACTTCACCTGTGACTACATCTTTTAACTGAAGTAACACCGCTCCGCAAATGGCCGGAGTCGACAATAAAAAGGAAAAGTAAGCGGCTGTTTCACGGTCTAATTTTCGCATTAACGCAGCTACCATCGTTAAGCCTGACCTGGATACAGCAGGGAATATCGCAGCTGCTTGAAACGAGCCGATAAAAAAAGCATCTCCGTATGAAATATGATCCATTTTTTTATAGCCATTTTTTACGGAATCACCAAACCATAACAGCAGTCCCGTCGCAAGAAATTCCCAGCCGATCGTTAGGCCAGATTTAGAAATGCTGTCAAAATAGTCTTTAAACAAAAGACCAATTGCAACTGCAGGGATCGTTCCTATCACTAAAAGCCCTGTAAGCTTGCTAAAGGGATGCCGAATAATATGCCATAGCTCACGCTTATAAAAGACAAACACAGCAAGCAGAGTGCCCATGTGCAGCATCGTATCTAAATACAATCCCGCATCGTCTAAGCCAAATAAGTGGCGCCCTAAATACAAATGCCCCGTGCTGCTTATCGGTAAAAACTCTGTAAGCCCCTGAATGATTCCCAAAATAAATGCTTCAAACCACGACATCTTATCACCTCATACAGCGTGTCCTTATTAGTAGTGTATAGAGGAAGTTCTGAGAACATGACAAAAACATGGAAGTATAGGCATTCATTTAGTGAAATAAATACGTAAAAATAGGTCATAGTATAAGAAGAGACGACCATTCTTATCTCCATCTCATCCACTATGGAAAGAGGTGCTTAAAATGATACGAAAATGGGTTGCTGTATGCGTCGTATTCGCTGCTTTTATTTTTCCGCAAGCAGTAAGTGCTGAACAGCCAAAAGTAGAGGTGTTTCAAATTGAAACGGGCAGAGTCGTTCGTTCAACGCCCAAACCTCCAAATGTTCAAAAAGAAGCCGAAAAAAGTATTGCGTCCATTACTGGTTTATATAAAAAGGCAAGTCCGCTTCCTAAAAAAGGCTATCTTGTTAAAGTACCTCTTGATCCAGCCGTGAAAATTGAAAATAGTGCGGTCAACACGCTGGCAAGTGAAGTTATTTTTGTTCTTGAACCGAATCAAAAACCAATCATGATGGTATTTGACAATGAAAATAGAACCTATTTTTTTGAATTTACTCATGATTTAACTCTTCTCAGAAAAGCATTACAGCTATAAGTCATCGAAATGATGGCTTTTTTTTACATAGACAGTTGACAGTTTATTATGATAAATGTAATATATTTAGAAAAGTCAGAAATAATAAGGGGGAGAATTATGTGATAGCTCTACGACCGTTCTCCAAAAAAGACTTTAAACAGCTAATGGATTGGATTCCCTCCGAGTCATTTATGGTGCAATGGAGCGGCTCTAGCTTTTCTTTTCCGCTTACTCCTAGACAGTTAAAACACTACATTCGATATGCAAATGAAGATGGTGCCTCTACCTATGCTTTTTCTGTAATAGATGACAATGAACAGCTTATTGGGCATATTTCCCTGGCTCATATTGATTATTATCATAAAACAGGAAGAATTGGCCGAGTGCTGCTTGGTGAAAAGTATAGAGGAAAAGGGTTTTGCGCGCACATGTTTGAAAAAGTGTTAGCTTTCGGTTTTGAAGAACTGGGCCTTCACCGAATTTCGCTCGGCGTCTTTGATTTTAACGAGCGGGCGATTCAGTCTTATGAACGAATTGGCTTTACACGCGAAGGCCTTCTTCGAGATGTCCGGCTTGTAGATGGACAGTACTGGAGCTTAATTGAAATGAGTATGCTAGAAAGTGAATGGGCACAGCGTGATGTGCATCAAAAATCAAGCTAACATCTACTAGTGAAAAGCCAGCTTCCCAACAAGCGGGCTTTTTTGACGTGTGCTTAAATTTCCTCAAGAAGGTATAAATTTTCATTCATTAAGGCATATAGAGAGTAAGTGATGTGTAAAGGAGGCCGTATGAATGAAAAAATACAAAGTAGGCATCTTAGCGGCATGTATGTTGCTTTTAGGAACCGCTGGGTTGGGAATTGTCTATCAGCATCAAACATCTGCTAAAGAGCAGCCTCATTCGTTTAATGTACTCGTTATGGGCGTAGATGAAAGGCCAGGCGATACGGGCCGCTCAGATGTATTAATGGTGGTCAATTTAGATAAAAGCCATAATAAAGCAAAGGTTATGCCGATCCCTAGAGATACGCGCGTGCACATTGATGGAAAAGGGACGGATGAGAAAATTAACCATGCTTATCGATACGGAGGCATTCCTTTAACCGTGCGCACGGTTGAGAATTTTTTAAATATTGACGTTGACTACTATGTGAAAGTAAATATGGAGGGGTTCAAAGATGTAGTCGATGAACTTGGCGGCGTGAACGTGAATAACCCGTTTCCTTTTGTCTTTGATTCATTTATCTTTCCTGAAGGAGAAAATGCGTTGAACGGTGAAAAAGCTCTTGCCTATGTACGGATGAGACATGAAGACCCAAAAGGTGATTTAGGAAGAAACAATCGCCAGCGTCAAGTGGTGGAAGCTCTATTAGATAAAGGAATGAACATGTCAACGGTGAAAAATATCCCAAGTCTTCTCACGCTCGCAAAAAAGCATATCCAAACGAATATTGATGTCAGCGATGCATTTACGATGTATAACGTCATTAAGAATGGACGGCCTGATTTCGAAACGGTAACGGTAAAAGGAGAAGGACAAATGGTAGATGGTACATGGTATTATGTTGTAAAACCATCTGAAAAAAAGCAGCTGAGCGCTATGTTTCAACAAACCCATTAATAAAAAAGAGGGCTGAATTTTTTCAGCCCTCTTTTTATTCACCAATTTCTTCTTGACGCTGCAAGCAAGAAATTTGTTTTTTCTCTGGATGGACACCAAATGTATAGCCCCACGTTTGCAATTTATCTAGAATGATTTCGTCTTTTTTAAAGCCAAAGATCATCACTACATCTTGGTTTTCATCTAAAAGCAAATACTTTTCATCTTTGCGCCACATCGTTAAGTTTGACGCATAGAAAAGATTCCAGCCGTTATTCATGCGATGGCCGGTTGCTTGGTTTTTATAGTTGACAATCATATTTCTTCCTCCATTAGTGAATCTTTCTAAAAGTAAAACTTCAAAGAATATTATAAACGTTCTCTTCCTAGAAATCTATTATTTATCCTATTGAGGGGACCTCGCCGTGATGTTTATAAAATACATGTGATAAAAGATTTAGTATATAAGGATATATCTGTATAAAACAACAGTCAATAAGTAAGAAAACGGAGAAAAAAAGGGTCTAAAAGCGTATATAATTGAAAAAAATATAAGTTATCTAGCTTTAAAGACTTAAAAACACGCTTTTCAGACCATGGACATGCTTTTTCGAATTTCTACCTACAAGAAAGAAGGCAGAGGTGCGAAATGTGTAGGTGAATCTAAATGAGTTTACGGTAAACATGGAGCCCCAAAACGTGGTATACGCTAGAAAAGGGGGAAATTCAACGATGTCCAAAAAAGCGCTATGGATTAAAAATGCTTCGCAAGTTGTAACGGCCAAAGAAAATAAAGGTCCTTTAGCTGGCAAAGAAATGAGAAACTTGACGGTGATTGAAAATGGCTCAGTCTGGATAGAAGGAGATCAAATTGTGACCGTAGGTACAACAAAAGAGCTAGAACAAAAATATGAAAGGGAAAGAAATGATGCAACGATTATTGATGCTTCTCATAAAATTGTGACTCCGGGTCTGATTGATCCTCATACACACGCTGTGTACGCTGGCTCTCGTGAAGAAGAATTTTATAGGCGATTTGAAAGACCAACTTCTTACTTGGATTTATTAGAAGAAGGTGGAGGTATTCACTCCACTGTCGTTCAAACACAGGAAGAATATGCGTACCGGATTTATCAGCAGAGCTATGAGCGTCTTACGTCTTTTCTAGCTCACGGAGTCACGACTGTAGAAGTCAAAAGCGGGTACGGCTTAGAACTAGAAACAGAACTGAAGCAGCTGCAAATCGCTAAAATGCTGAATGATACACACCCAGTTGATGTCATAAGCACCTTCTTAGGAGCACACGTCGTACCTTTAGCATATAAAAGAGATACGCAGAAATACGTCAATTTACTTATTCACGAAATGATTCCTCAAATTTCTTCTTATAAGCTCGCAGCATTTAATGATGCTGTATGTCTTCCAAATGCTTTTTCATTCCAACAATGTCAAGAAATACTCGAAGCCGGGAAAAGCCATGGCATGCTTCCTAAAATACATGCCGACCCCTTTGAATACTGCAGAGGAGCAGAGCTCGCAGCAGAGGTAGGAGCGATATCAGCAGATTATCTTTTGTATGCTTCTGATGAAGGGTTAAAGAAACTGGCTGAAAAACGGATCGTAGCCACACTTTTACCGGGGAATTCCTTATTTGTTGGAATGAAATGGCCAGATGCTAGAAAAATGATCGATTTAGGCGTTCCAGTTACTCTTTCTACAGACTGCAATCCAGGTTCATCTCCAACGACTTCACAGCAATTTGTGATGAATCTGGCATGTATGAATATGAACATGAGTCCTGAAGAAGTGCTTGTAGCCACAACTATTAACGCAGCTCATGCTATTAATCAAGGAGATAAGATTGGGAGTATTGAAGCCGGAAAACAAGCTGACTTAGCGATTTTTAATGTCTCTAGTTATCGAACCCTTCAATATCAGTATGGCTTGAATCATATTGATAGCGTAGTGAAAAAAGGAGAAGTAGTTGTAGAAAACGGTAAAGTTTTGTAAAACAAGTTTATAGAAAAAGAGAAAAGGGTAAAGAATAGAGAATTTGTCACACATGCAAAGGCAGGGAATTTAGATATGATTACAAAACAAAATGTTATTCCATTACTAAAAGAAGCTTGCCCATCTTTTGAGCCAAGCGAAGAAATCAACTTCAACGATAAAGAAGAGCTGCAGCATGAATTAAGCCGAGTAGCGGGTCATTTGATCTCTCTTGAATATAACGGCCAGCTCGAACGTGAACCGGATGTGTTTGAAGCGATTGAACAGCTGTATATAGAAGGTGAATCTGATGTGAAAGAAGCTGTTACAACGGGACTCTTTCAAGCAATGCATGAAATGATTATAGATCAGCAAATTAGTCCAGAAGAAATTGGAATGCTATTAAAACCTCACTCACTGAAGTGGTGGAAAACGATTGACCACTTTAGCGAAAATAGTGCGGAACAGTAAGGAAAAAGAACGTCATGGAAACATGATGTCCGTGACGTTCTTTTCTTTTACTGTTCTTTTTTCAGCTGGCGCTCTAAAATAAAAGGACCAAACGGAATAACCGACATAAGAAATGCAAATAAAGAGCGGCCGATTGACCATTTATGAGCGAATTTTACATGAACGACTGCAAGAGCATACAGCACAAAAAGTGCACCGTGTGCTGCGCCTACAACTGATACAGCTTCGGGTATGCCTGCTGCATATTTTAGCGGCATAGCAATGCCCAGCAGCAGTAAAAATGAAATTCCTTCTAAAATTCCTACTAAGCGCAGGCGACCGATTGGTGATGTAAGAACCATGTTTTCTCCTCCCGTAACGACGGAATAAATTTCTGTATCGATGACAAAAATGTACCATAGCAAGCTCTTCATATACAAGCATCATTTGTATCTGTCACAAAAAAGTCGAAAACGCTTTAATTTGCGCTATAGAAGTGTTGTGTTTAAAAAACTGACATACTCTTGTGATGCAATGTATAAAGAAGCACACTACGTGTTGACAAGTTATTTTAATTATTTTATATGTATAGTATCGAAAACGTATGAGAGGATTTTTATCATGACAAACCGAAAACAGCAGCGGGAGAAAATTTTAGATGCTGCTTTTGAAGTGTTCGGATCCAAAGGTTACTATGAAGCAAAAATGATTGATATTGCTAAACTAGCGGGTGTATCTAA
This sequence comes from Priestia sp. FSL R5-0597, assembly GCF_038006305.1. NCBI lineage: Bacteria > Bacillati > Bacillota > Bacilli > Caryophanales > Bacillaceae > Priestia > Priestia sp. FSL R5-0597. The sequence goes on along the minus strand of NZ_JBBOUZ010000001.1, from coordinate 3,093,231 downwards.
AGGAACGCTTTACTTGTACTTTTCGTCTAAAGAGTCGCTTTATATCGCTGTTAATAATCGTTCGTTTGATGAGTTTTTGTATCATGCAAAGCGAAGAACAGATAAATGCCAAACGTTTCACGAAAAGCTCTATTCAGTTGCTAAACATCACCTGCTCTTTTTTTACGAAACTAAAAAATATCCGGACTCTTTTTGGCAAGCCCCTCACCAAATGCCAGAAATGATGGGTCGTCTTCATCAATTTTTTGAGGATTATCACGGGCTTGTTGCTAAATTGATTGAAGAGCAAAAAATAAAAAACGCTTTTTTACACTCAAAAGCGTTTTGCAGCATGTTAAATGGGTATAGGATGGATATCGTTTCCGATGATGATATAACAGAAGAAGATATCATGAACTATGCGGAGTTCATTGTGAACTTATACATTGAAGGCTGCTATTTTGAGACCCAAAAATGACTCGTCGGTACTGGTTGATAATGGAGGGATATGATGAGTAACAGCAGCACAGTAATTAATTTTTCATATTTTCAAGAACAAACCGTTACCAAGGTAAACACAGACAACACCCTGCCGTTTTCTCTTGGATTTAGTAAAGGCGGACTTGTGGCAGAATGTCCATGGAGACTAAAAAACAAACGCAGCATCTTGCTTGGTCAAGCAGACTGGAAATCGCTACATTCCGCCGAGCAGCGTCAGCAAGTCGAAGCGCTGCTGCTTGGCCAGCGCATTCTCTCTATACAGTGGTATGAAGATATCGGTATACTTCGAATTGCGTTTTCTAATGGGTATGCGCTAGATATGTTTCATGACAGCTCGTTTTTTGAAGGCTGGGATTTATATGGTCAAGACGGCTTTTCCTTTATCTCGCTTCCAGGGGGAGCGTGCGACCATCAAATTTCAGTTTGTATAGACAGTTCATCAGCACATGAAAGGAGGTGAGTTTTTTTTACGAAAAACTGACCCATGGGTACTCTAAAATTGTTTAAAAAAATAAAACGGGTCTGCAGCTATTAAAGGATGAAGGCTTCTCAAATAACTTAGTTACGTAACGGAGGAAAAAGATGAATTTTTTGACGAGATTTAGTTTAAAAAATGCGGTAGCTGTGTTTATCGTTTCATTTTTACTTATTTTAGCGGGGCTATATTCATTTTCAAAACTAAAAATTGATTTACTGCCGAATATCGAATTTCCGCAGCTGTCCATTGAAGCAACGTATCCTGGGGCTTCTCCTGATGACGTAAATGAAAGTGTCACGTCGAAAATCGAAGACCAAGTAAAAGGAATTGAAGGCGTTAAAAGCGTACAAAGCGTATCATATGAAAACGTCGGTATTATTAATTTAGAATTCCCGTTTAATACGGATTTAGATAAAGTTGAACAGCAAATTAACTCGTCGATAAAAGAATTAGATTTGCCAGAGTCATCAAATGTAGACGTAAACCGTTTTTCATTTGGTTCCTTCCCGATTTTCAACATTTCACTGTTTGCAAAAGATGATGCAAATCTTGAAAAAGTATTAAACGATGAAGTGATTCCTGAATTGAATAAAATTCAAGGTATTAACTCCGTCTCAGTTGGCGGTGTGAAAGAGGACCTTTTACAAATTACGGTCGATAAAGAAAAAGCAGCTCAAGCTGGTTTAACGCTTGATGGGATGAAAGAACAAATTAATCAAAAAGCCGTTTCCTTCCCAGCAGGAACATTAAACGGAAAAGAGCTCCAAATTCCAGTGCGAGTAGAAGAAAAAGTTGCCACGATCGATGCATTAAAGAAAATCCAGCTGAAATCCACGATGAACCCTGAAGCACAGCCTGTGAAACTTGGCGATATTGCCAAAGTCGAAGCCGTAACAGAACAAGGCGAATATACACGCTATGACGGCAAAGATGCGCTGTCGATGGCCATCACAAAAAAGCAAGACGCTAATACGGTTGAAGTGGCCAACGAAACGATGAAGATTTTGAAAAAATATGACGATCAGTTAGACTACGCAATTGGCTTTGACTCAGCTGATGGCATTGAAAAGTCTGTTGAAACATTAGTACGCGAAGGATTGCTCGGGGCATTATTTGCGTCACTCGCCGTGCTGATTTTCTTGCGTAACTTCCGTGCGACAATCATTGCGATTATATCGATTCCATTATCGCTGTTAGTATCAGCTATTTTCTTAAACCAGCTTGATATTTCGCTTAATATTATGACACTAGGTGGAATGGCTGTAGCCGTTGGGCGCGTAGTAGATGACAGTATTGTTGTGATTGAGAACATTTTCAGACGCGTTCGCCGTTCAGAAGAAGGCATGAGCAATGAGCTTGTCGAATCGTCCACAAAAGAGATTTTAAAAGCGATTACCTCGTCTACGATTACAACGGTTGTCGTATTCTTGCCAATCGGCTTTGTAGGAGGAATTACAGGAGAGTTCTTCTTGCCGTTTGCCTTAACAGTTGTTTTTTCACTGTTAGCATCTCTTCTTGTAGCGATTACAATCGTGCCGATTCTCGCAAAGTTTGCATTTAAAAAAGTACCGCCTGAAGAAAAAGAAGGAAAGCTGCAGCGCGGGTATGCAAAAGCGATTGCATGGTCGCTTAATCATAAAATCAAAATTTTGATTTTATCCTTTATTTTACTGTTTGGATCATTTGCGCTTGTTCCTTCACTTGGCTTTACGTTTATTCCAAATGAAGAACAAAAAATGCTTCAAGCCAACGTTCAATTACCGGCATCTACGTCCCTTGAAAAAACAAACGATGTATCCTTAAAAATTGAAAAGATGTTTGCGGACCAAAACGAAATTTCAGACGTGACAACGGAAGTTGGATCACGTGACTTTTCAACAGGTGTAAAACGTCCGAACCAAGTTGGCTATTTCTTGAATGTAAAAGAAGGCGTGAATGTCGATACGTTTATTGATAAAGTTCAAAAGAAAATGGAAAGCATCACGAAAGAAGAATCACCGAAAGCAACAGTTAATGTGCAAGAAGCATCAACAGGAGGGCCGCCTACAAATAATAACGTGACGGTTGATTTATATTCTTCTAATTTAGATGACTTGCAAAAGGCAGCTAAGCAAGTGGAAAACCACTTAAACAAAGACAAACGTCTTAAATATGTAACAAATAACTTCTCAGATAAGCAAAAGCAGCTTGTAGTAGAAGTAGATCCTGATAAAGCCGCAGAGTACGGGGTATCTGGATTTCAGCTGCTCGGTACAATCTCTGATCAAACCAAACCGGTATCGGTTGGAGACTTAAAATTGGATAATACAAAACGAGCGGTTCAGCTTTCGTACGATAAAGACCTTGCCTCAGTAAAAGAAATTAAAGACCTGCAAGTGTTTACAGAGAGAGGGCCTGTGTTAGTAAAAGATATCGCTGACGTTCGTACAATTGATACGTTCACTTCTATTCAAAAGCTCGACGGTAAAGTATTTGCTCGAGTAGAAGCAGACATCAAAGGCGATGATGTTCAAGCTGTGACCAAAGATGTTGTAGATGGAGTGAAAAAGCTAGACTTGCCGAAAGATGTGAGCTTGGATGGAGGAGGCGGAAGCGACGAGACAGTAGAAGTCTTCCAATCTCTAGGTCTAGCCATTTTAACAGCAATCGGCCTTGTGTATTTAACAATGCTCGTTACGTTTGGAAAAGCGCGTATTCCATTTATCATTTTATCGTCACTCATTTTTGTGCCAATCGGTTCGTTAGTTGGTCTTGTCATTGCAAAAGAACCGCTGTCTGTCAGCGTCATGATTGGATTCTTAATGCTGATTGGAATCGTTACAACAAACGCGATTGTGCTTGTAGATCGAATTACCCAAAATCGTGAACAAAAAGGCATGACAATCCGCGAAGCCCTTATTGAAGCTGGGAAAACGCGATTGCGTCCAATTTTAATGACGGCGTTTGCTACCATTGCTGCTTTAATCCCGCTGGCGCTTACTACGTCAAGCGGAACGCTGATTTCAAAAGGCTTAGCCATCACGGTAATTGGAGGACTTACGTCATCTACTCTTCTTACTTTAATTATTATTCCAGTTGTATACGAACTCTTCTTCGCAAGGCAAGTAAAAAGAGAAAAACAGCTGGAAAAAGAAACGACATAAGAACTATTTTCTAATAGAGGAAAATATGACCATAGACTATATGTTATAATAAAAGTACGTTTTAACCCCTTATATTATAGAAAAAGAAGCGGCGCTTTCGAGCGCCGCTTCTTTTTTATGTAAAATCATTATTTACAAAAAATGATTAAATGTCTTGTATGGAGGGAAAGAGTGTTAACAGGAAGCTTTACTATATCATCGTAGAGTTATCTAAAAACCATACAAAGTACAGGAGTGTCGTTTTCGTGAGTTCAACAAAGAAAGTTGTATTTATCAGTTCCATTATTTTAAATGTCCTTTTCATAGGTGTTTTTGCTTTTTATGCAACAAGCAGCAGCGCGATGAAAAATCCGCTGTCATCTAAGGGTTCGTCTAAGCAAAGCTATAGAGACAATCCTTATTACATTGAACGGACTACTTTGTTCAAGCAATTAAGTATTCCTAAAGAGTCCATCGTATTTCTCGGTGATAGCATTACCCAGCGCTCTGAGTGGAGCGAACTTTTTCATAATAAGCAGATTGTCAATCGAGGCGTAGCCGATGATACAACTGAAGGGGTATTGCATCGTTTAAAAAGCATTACAGATGCTAAACCAAAAAAGATTTTCTTAATGATTGGCATTAACGATTTAAATGAGCAAAAATCTGTAAAAAAAACCAAAGCCAATTACGCTGAAATTCTTGAGCGTATTCATAAAGAATCACCGGATACAAAAGTCTATATTCAAAGTGTACTGCCCGTCAACAATAAAAAATGCGGCGACGCAGTGGACAATAAAGATGTTATCGCATTAAACAACTATTTAGAGCGTCTCGCTAAGAAACATAATGATTCTTACATTGACCTGTATTCGAAAGTATCCAAAAACAATCAGTTAAAAAGTAGTTTCACGGTGGATGGTCTTCATTTAAAAGGCCAAGGCTATGCTGTTTGGAAACAAGAAGTTCAGTCATACGTTAATGAATAAAAAAGAGGTTGAGACGTAGCGTAACGAAACAGATGAAACTACATTCACCATAACAAAAAAACGAACCACTGATTAAACATGCTGATCAGTGGTTCGTTTTTCATTTGAGCTAAAATATTTTTGTTTCAGCTTTTTTTAGATAAGCTCTGGTAAATGTTTTTTAGCATCGTATTCGACAAGAGCATCATCGTTTTTAATACGCTGTAAATAATCAGGATTTGAAATTAGCGGGCGGCCAATAGCAGCTACGTCGATCCAGCCGGCTTGAAGCGCTTTTTCAGCTGATTCAGGCGTTAAATCACCCACGCCGATAATTGGTCCATCCCAGTACTTACGCGTGATTTCATAAAGGTTTTGGCCGTTTTGGACATCTTCGTAAAAATCAAGCATAGACGGGTGAATAATCTCAATGCCTGTTTCTTTAAAAGCTTCTGTATACGTTTGAATGGCTTTTTCGGTATCATCCCAGCGATAGTCTGGTTTATCAAGCTTATGAGGAGAGAAGCGAATCACAACGCGTTCTTTTCCGATAGCGTCAATAACAGCAGAAATCACTTCTTTCATAAACGTTAATCGCTGTGCAAGGTCGCCTCCGTATTCATCCGTGCGTTTGTTAGACCAGTCTGAATTAAATTGATCAATTAAATAGCCGTGAGCACCGTGAATTTCAACGCCGTCAAAGCCTGCTTCAATGGCATTTTTAGCTGCTTGAGCGTACTGTCCTACAACTTCTTTAATATCTTCTTTTGACATTTCTTCAGGCTCTTCGTACGGCTTGCGGAAACGAGGCACTTGACCTTGTGCTGCAATAGCAGAAGGGGCCTGAGGTTTATGTCCATTGATTAACTCAGGATGACTCAAGCGGCCAACGTGCCAAATTTGAGCAATAATCGTGCCGCCTTCTTCATGAACAGCTTCTGTTACAGGCTTCCATGAATCAATTTGTTCTTGTGTATAGATACCGGGAACGCCAGGATTTCCTTTTGCGCGTTCGCTGATAACAATTCCTTCACTAATAATTAAGCCAATACCATCCTTTGCGCGGCGGCGGTAGTAGTCTACAACGTCTTGACCGACTACGCCTGTCTCTGGATCAGCAAAGCATCGTGTCATCGGTGCCATTGCTGTACGAGTGTGTAAATCAAATGCTTCAATGTTTGTTGGTTGGAATAATTTTTCAAATTTACTCATTTTATATTCAGCTCCTTAAGAGGAAAGTATAGCTGCGAACGTTTTTGCAGCGGGTTCAGTTTATTGTAACAGGGGATTTGTTTTATCTTCAAACATTTCGACTTCCGAAAAATGATTACAAAAAAAGCCGGCTGTTTTGACAGCCAGCTTTTACAATATTAATGCTGTTTGTTAGGAAGTTTTTTCTCCGGGTGGCCAGTAGCTTGACCCTGCTTATTTTTACGCTGCTTTTCTTGATTGTCGTTCAGCTTTTGAACAAATTGATTTGTGTTTTCCATTATCCATACCTCCCTTATGAGCTTTCCCTGTTACTATAACCCATTGCATTCAAAAACATGACGCCAATCCGCTAAAAGCAGCTCCATATATACACCGGTATATAGAAATTAACAGGAAAATCGTGTATACTGTTGTAAAAATAACGTTAATGTTTCGTGAGTTTATAATTTCTTATTCATTCATGAACAAGAAAAGGTGTTACGCAATGAGTGATTTTTTTAGCGGGAAAGAAATGTCGTTTATTTTAATTTTGACATTCAGCGTGTACATATTTGTCTGGAATGTGCCCCTTCAGGCGACCAATGCCATGATGATTTACTTTATCCTGCTGTTTTTGTATACAGTCAGTAAGCTGCTTTTTTCTCCTCAGTTCCGACAATTTCCGCTTGTTAAGGTGCTATTGGCCATTTTATTTGTTCTTATGCTGGCTGAAATAATCGTTGCTTACAGCACTCATAGCATAAAGATTACAGATTTACATCATATTTTCGATTATTTCAGTCATATGGATTTGTATTCATAGTATGTACAGCCAAAAAATGATTTACGACGAAATCTTCTCTGAGTTCTGGCTGTGCTTTTTTATATTTTTTACACACTGCTTGCACAAGGAAAGAGAAAGAGTACGTTCTTTGACCAAAAGATCAGGGGAATGCCAAATTTCTTTGAATAGCTCTGTTAAGATGCTTTCGCAAGCATGTGGATCTTTTACTGCTGAATAGACAAGACGATACAAAAGCGTTTCATATCGATTGTAAAGCTGATGAAGTGCTTCTTTCTTTCGGTTTTTTATCTCTTGAATGAGTAAAAGATCATTGTTCATAAACGAGCCCCTTCGAAAATCAATTATAGTTCATTGTACCCTTGTTAAAATGAGCATAAACACCTAAAAAGGAGAGGCTTATGAGCTATGTAGTATCAAAAAAACAAGGCAAAATACTCAACGAGATATCAAAGAAGAGAACTTGGGGAAGTGAGAGACAACCTGCACGCTTTGCTCGTTACGTATCCAAATGAGCTGATAAACTTATTGTAGCTGGATGTGCATTGATTTTCCTTACAGTCGTCAGTTTACTAATCATCGGCATATATACAGTTTGTACATGGCTGTTTTTATAAAGAAAAGGTGCACATCAGTGCACCTTTTCTTTATGAATGTTGCTTCACTACGTAATTGACAATTTGTTCGGCTGCAGCGGCAGGGCCAGATGCCTGCTGGAAACTTGCGTTGATTTCTTTAATTCCTTTTTTATAGGAATCGTCGCGGACAACTTCGTCAACGGCACTTCTTAAAAGAGAGGCATTTACCGTTTCTTTTGCTAAGCGATAACCAGCGTTTAGTTCCACGAGCCTTTGAGCAACGATCGGCTGATCTTTGCCATGAGGTAAAACGACTAACGGTACGTTAAAATGAATAGCTTCGTTTACGCTGTTCATGCCTCCGTGCGTGATAAAAACGTCCGCTTCTTTTAACACGTCAAGCTGAGGAACATAGGGCAAAATAATAAAATGCTCTGGCGCTTTTTTAATTCTTTTAAAATCGGCCCGGTCTCCTGCTGCAATCACAACTTTTCCATCAAAATCGCTAAATGCGTCGATGCAAAGGTTGAAAAAGCCTTCTACGTCATGAAGTACCGTTCCCATTGAAATATAAAGAACTTTTTCGTCTTTCAGCTTTTCTAACGGAAAATCATGAGAGCGGTGACGCTTTGGAAAGCTTGGCCCAATAAATAAACACGAGTCATCAAAATGTTCATGAAGCGGCTGGAAAAAGCGGCTTGTGTACACGACCGTTAATTCGCCTTCATTGTTCATAAATTGAAGCAGATTTTTAGGCTCTATGCCAAACTGATTTTTAAGCAGGCTGAGCCCGTACTGAGCTTGTTCATCCGGCTGAAATGGAACGTCTGAATCAGGATGAAGAGGCATCATTGCTAAGCGGTCTTTCGGCATTAAAAAAGAAGCAGATGATACAATGCCAGGGATCCGCAAATAATCACGCACTAATTCGCCTGCTCCAAACTTGTCGTAAAACACAAAATCAAATTCAATTTTTTTTGATAATATATGAACAAGCTTCAGCGTATCTAAAGACGTTTGGATGTGGATGTTTAAAAAAGCGTTGATTCCTTGAGGAGTTTCAGGCTTGATGGATACACCGCTTAATAAGTCTGGGTGAATGTGTACGATAGCCCCGGCGTTTTCAAGGCGCTCTTTAAAACGCTCGGCCGTAATGTAATGAACTGTATCACCTCGGTCTGAAAAAGCTTTTACCATTCCAAGCGTTGGGTTTACGTGACCTTCAGCGGGAAAGTTGATCATTAAAATGTTTGCCATTTTTTCACTTCACTTTCGGTAAGATTTCTTCAAGCGTAATCAAATATAAGGAAGTTGACAACTAATTTGGTTAGCGCATTTATTTTTTGAAGCCCTGCCTTTGTGTATAAAATGTGAAAAAATATAACTTTTTTCCTAAAAAATAACATAATTAAACTGAGTTTATGATAGAATTTTGAGAGCACTAGAGAGAAAGAATCATTTTTGGAGGTTGCTATTTTGAGTACGTTATCAACAAATTCAGAACCGGTTTTAAAGCCTAAAAAGAAAAAAGAGTTTACTTACTTCACATTGCTTCTATTTATCGTGTTGGGCTTTGGACTGCAAATCCTAGCCGGAATTGGAGTAGCTATTTACGATGAAGTTATGGGTTCAAATATGACAGGAATTTTATTAGAAGGCCCATATGCTCTGCTTGTAGACGCGGCATTTTTTCTAGGGGTTGCGGTGCTTTATAGACCTGTGCGCAGATTTTTAAAACCTATGTGGAACGTCTCGGTATTAAAAGAAGGGAAAACGTATGTATATATTGTGGTAGGCTTTTTAATTGTAGCCGCGGTGCAGTACGTGATGCTTTCATTTTTAAACGTAGAAAGCGCAGATCAGCAGCAAAAAGATTTAAATCAAGGCAGTTTTAATCAAACGCAGCTTTCAAGCTGGATATTTTTTATAAGTGTAGCAGTTATCACGCCTATTAAAGAAGAGTTGCTTTATAGAGGTGTTTTATGTGGTTTCTTAACCAAACGCCATCACGTGCTTGTGGGCATTTTCGTTTCCGCTCTTGTATTCGGTCTTTTACATATTGGCTTTCCGATTACAGCTACCGTCATGGGACTTGTTTTCGCCATTATTTATTATCGAACAAAATCTATTTTCCCATCTATGATTTTACATATGCTGTGGAATGGATTAGTGAGTATAACCGTGTTCTTTTAAAAGAGGGTAAAACAAAGTAGTTTCGTTGAGGGAAAATCCGAACAATTCATCGTTCGGATTTTTTTATTGGTAGGATGAATCTAAGTTTCATGCATGTAGCTTCCTTCTAGCTGTTGATTGGATGGATTTCGTTATGTCTCAATTTCTTTTTATTTCGATAAAGACGCCGAATGCTTTACGCGAATTTTCCCAACTATTAATAACCCAAGAGGGTAAAATAGTCCAAATAACAGACTGTACGGAATCCACGTATCTCTGTCCCACGTTTGTTCATAGGGAATGCTTGGATACACGATAAGTGAAAATGTAACGGCAATAATGCCTAGCGGAAGAGTTAAAATTCGGTAGTTTTTTAATTCAAGAATTTGAGCGAGTCCGGAAACGGTCGCATAATAGTAGAGAGACGTTTTGAAATAAAGAGATAAAAACCACATAATGGCCATGATTACTTCAATATTTTTCAGAAAATCGGCAACTTCGATACGCCTTGCAAGCTCATAGCTTGGATATAAAGCGATACGTGTATACGTATTTCCAAGTACAAGAATGCCAAGTAATAAAATAATAATCATAATGCCTCCGCCGATTAAGCTTCCTGTAAAAAAAGCGCGGTTTCGCTGATCAGGTTCCCCTACGTGAGCAGGGAAAACGGTCAGCAATACAATGAAAGTGAGAGACGTAATACTTGTAAAGACCAGAATAGATCGAATAATAGGCTTAACGCCTACCTCTAACAAAGGCTGCAAATTCTCATAATGAATTTGAGGGAAGATCGAAAAAACTAAGATTAAAAACGGAATAACAAACCAAGGAAAGAGAATTTCAGCACAGCGGGCAATCGTTTCAATGCCAAGACGAACGCCGACAATCACAATTCCCATAAACAAAATATGAACAGCAAGCATAGGCGTTTGAATAATAATGCGAGTTGTTAGAAATGAGCCCACGTAAAACAAAACTTGACTGCAAAAAAGAAGAGTAGAAGCTACAAATAAAAGAGAGACAAACTTTCCTAGCCACTTGCCTAAAATGGCTTCGTTTAGTTCTACAAGGGTTTTATTCGGATAAAGGCTAGAAAGTTTGATATACATCCATACAAGAAAAACGCCTACACCTACGCCTAAAATGGCTGGAATCCATGCTTCTTGTTTAGAATCAGCCGTTAAGCTTCCAGGTACGACTAAAATAGTGTCGCCTAAACTATAAAAAATCACGAGTATTCGAAACTGTGCTGCGGATAATTTTATCTGACTATGCACGTTGTTCACTTCCTTTTACTTCAACAGACTGAACAAAAAATCACTAAAAGGTTTTAATAAAAAAGCAATGCCGTCTCCAGGGTTAGGGATTTCCACACCGCCATATTTTAAACTAACAATTAAAATACTTACTGTGAACAAACTCCAAAAAATTCGCTTTTCTCTTCGACTGTTCACTTTTTTTAAATAAGGTATTTCTACTAAACAAACAGCTGCACAAAGTAAAAAAATCCCTAAAAATATAAGCATGTATCAACCTCAATTAGTAACCCTTCAAAAATAATGAAGGGATGTTAAAGACGCCTGTGTTTCAAAAATAGTATCACCCAAAATGGCGTCATTTATGAAAAGTAAGACTAAAGGCAGTGCAAAACCGTGTTATAATGACCAAGTTGAGCGTTATAATAGAGAAAAAACAGCATGATTACAAACAAGTAGATACATAACAAGGTAAGGATGGGAGAGAGATAGATGGTAGACGAATTCAAAAAAATGCTAGATGACAAAGAAAAGGTACAGCTTATGATCGCCGCCGTTGTCATGCTCGGAGGCCTGGTCGTTTTGTTAAAAAGCGTTGCAACGGGTCAGGCAATGGGCCAAAAATGGCTAGAAAGTAAAGGGAATGTAGACACAGATCTGTATGTTGAAACGGTAAAAAGCTACATACACCTGTATCAAATTGTGGGTGGCGTGATGTTTGGAGGAGGCCTTCTCACGTTACTTCGTGCTAAGCTAAAGAAATAAAGCGGCAGCAAAATAAAAGAGCATAGTCCAAAAGAAGTGTCATATCTTTTTAATAACTTAAAAAATAGTGAAAAGGAGTTATGTATGAATAATGAAGAAAATACACCGGCTTATCATCTGTTTATGATGATAGGAGCGCTTGCTATGCTGATTTTTGGTGTTGTCGGTTTCTTTATTCAGTATCCTGCTACGTTAAGTTTTGTGATGTGCATTGGCGGAAGCATCATATTTTTGCTGCATTTATTTGAATATATGAAACCTAAAAATGAACTATAGCATCTTCAAACGAGGAAATCTAGAAGCAAAGGAAGATGAGAAATGCAGAAACATCGTACGTACGAAACGCTAGTTGATCTTTATCAAAAAAGCGCAAAAATTCATTATGAAATCGATTACCGAGATAAAAAATCTGTAAAAAAAGGAAACCGAGCTGCAGAAGATATGAAAAAAATTGCGCAGCTCATTCATTTATACTATCCAGGCATGCTCTTTGAATTTTCAACACTGCTGACGAATCCTACTTATCGAATTGACCTATGGGCTGCACATCATATTTTAGAAATTATGAGCTATTCACCAATGCTTGAGGACAACGCGCTTTCCGTCATTGAACGCTACGCCGACGAAAATGATTTTACGGCTTTAGGGAATCGCATGTGGTTAGGTCAGTGGAGAGAAAAACAGCGCTAAAACCCATATAGGCAAACAAGAATAACTAAAAGGAAGATAGATATATGAGTTTACGTACATTAAAGAATGGTATAGGCGTCACCATTCGAGAAGCAGAATCAAAAGACGCAGAGAAAATGATTGCTTTTTACAATCGAGTGGGAGGAGAAAGTGATTTTCTTTCATTTGGAGAAGGGGAGTTTCTTAGACCAGTTTCAGAGTATGAAGTGTTTTTAGCTTCTGTAAAACAAGAGCAAAACTCTCTTATAGTCGTGACTGAAAAAGAAGAAGAAATCATTAGTATTGCATCCATCACCTCGTCTCAAAACCCGCGTAATAAGCATGTGGGTACCCTTGGTATCGTGGTAGAGGATGCTTATAGCGGGCTAGGGCTAGGAAGACAGCTAATGATTGAGCTGATTGAATGGGCACGTATGAATAAACAAACAAAAAAAATCGAACTTGTGACGCGAGAAGATAATCAAAGAGCTATTTCTTTATACAAACAGCTAGGGTTTCAAACAGAAGGATTAAAAGAAAAAGACACCTATATAAATGGCGTCTACTATAATACAATGCTTATGGGTCTTCACTTATAAAAAGAGGCTGAGACAAAAGTATGTTAAGTGAATGCAAATCCGAACGATGAATCGTTCGGATTTTTTCATTGTGGTGATGAACGTAGGCTTCATATAATTGATGTAGTTATATCTCAATCTCTTTTGATTTATTGTTTTTTAGCATCAGCAAATGTACTCATCGCCTCGTTCATGAATTTCGCTAATCCTTTTCCGTAGCGATCGATGTTGGTTGTAAACCGCTCATCTTGTACATACATCTCTCCAAGACCTTTAAAGGCTTCTAACGAATACGTTCCAAAGTTCTCATTTAAAAATTGATACCATTGCTCAATGGCTTTTTGAGCTTCTGTAGAGGATGGTGACAGATCACGCAGAGAAGCTAAGTGAGTGTAGATACTTTCCCATTCGTTTGACATGCGCTGCTGTTCTTCATGTGAAAAGCTTTGTACTTTTTCATTCGCTTCATCTACTCGCTGATTTCCCCAGCGCTTCCGGGCTTCTTCTTCGTATGGGTTATGCGAAAAATCCAGCCCTTTAAACCGCTCTTTTTCGTTCATTTCAATCGCTCCTTTTTCATATTGAATCGTTTTATTAATGGTTGCAATCATTTGATCGACCCGACTGCGTTTTTCAATCAGCATGTTTTTTTGCAGTATCAACGCTTCTGTGCGATTAAATATTGGGTCTGTTATAATCTCCTGAATTTGTTTTAAAGGGAAGCCAAGTTCTTTAAAAAATAATATTTGCTGAAGCATATCAAGATTAGCCGGTGAATAAAGCCGGTAGCCGGATTCACTGACAGCATCAGGTTTTAATAGCCCGATTTCATCATAGTGATGCAGCGTGCGGACGCTGATTCCTACTAAGTCAGCCACTTCTTTTACTTTTCTGTTCATTCTTTCATCTCCCTTCTGAAATCTACTATAAAATATAACGCAGCGTAAGGGTCAATACTAAAAAAGAAATAATTGACTTTTAGTTTATATGCATTTATATTTAATTAGCATTAACTATTTATAACATGAAATAAATAAGCAAGCCTGGAGGAATAGATGTGACAAAAAGCAATCAGTATCTTGGGGAGATTCGTTCATCGCTTCAAGTGCTATTTGAAAAAATGCAGCCCGAAATGATGGAGAGCCTTAATGAGCATGAGATGACTCCTACGCAATTATTTGTTCTTTCTTATTTAAAGAAAGTAGGGAGCAGTAAGGTTTCTCAAATTGCAGAGCTAATGGATGTAAAACCTAGCGCCGTGACTCTTTTAGTGGATCGTCTTGAACAGCACAATTTTGTTGTAAGAGAACACAATAAAGAAGACAGAAGAGTTGTTGACATTACCTTAACGGAGTTTGGGCATCGCAAACTTGAAGACGTGCTAAATGGTCGAAAAGCCATTATGGACCGCTACCTTTTGCATCTAACAGAAGAAGAGCTTTCCATGATGGCTTCTATTACGAAAAAGCTTGCAACATCAGCTGCTTCTTATAAAGATAAGCAGCAGTAACAAAAAAGAGGAGAGACACACGATGGAAAATCAAAAAAATTCAAAGCGCACGCTTTTATTAATTGGGTTAATTATTGCGATGTTCTTTTCTGCACTTGATGGAACCATTGTCGGAACAGCTATGCCAAGAATCGTAGGAGATCTTGGTGGTTTAAGCATGATGACATGGCTGACAACAGCCTATTTATTAACGTCAACAACGGTTGTTCCGATTGCAGGAAAGCTCGCTGATTTAGTAGGACGCAGAGTAATTTATGTTACAGGACTTATTATTTTTATGGTGGCTTCTGCTTTATGCGGAATGGCAAATAATATGACAGAGCTTATTTTATTCCGTGCATTACAAGGAATTGGCGGCGGCGTTATGATGCCGATGGCAATGATTGTAATCGGTGATTTATTTACAGGAAAAGCACGAGCAAAGTTTCAAGGAGTATTCGGAGGAATTTATGGTCTTGCTTCTGTCATCGGTCCGCAAATTGGCGGATGGATTGTTGATTCATTGAACTGGAAATGGGTGTTTTACATTAACTTGCCGGTAGGGATACTCGCTACCGTTTTTATTGCGCTCGGACTTCAAGGAAAAAAACATACAGGACCTGTTAAATTCGATGTAGCTGGTATGTTCACAATGGTTATCGGAGTAGTAAGCTTGCTTCTGGCCCTGAGCTTTGGAGGAAAAGACTACGACTGGAACTCTTGGCAGATTATTAGTTTGTTTGCACTTGCTGTTGCTGGGATCATAAGCTTTATTATTGTGGAAACGAAAGCTAAAGAACCGATTCTTCCGATGTATTTATTTAAGAACCGAACGTTTACGCTTTTAAATATCATTGGCTTTTTTATGAGCATTGGTATGTTCGGAGCTATTACATTTGTTCCGTTCTTTATGCAAGGAATCGTTGGAGTCAGCGCCTCAGAATCAGGTACCATTATGACACCAATGATGATTTCAATGATTGTAACGAGTATTATTGGAGGTCAGCTTGTTTATAAAGTTGGAATCAAGCCTCAAATCGTTACGGGTATGCTCATTATGGCAGGAGGGTTCTTCTTGTTAACAACATTAGACCTTCATACTAGCAAGCTTGTTGCTACTTCTTATATGGCCGTAATCGGTTTAGGAATGGGTCTTGTAATGCCAATTTTAACGCTTGCTCTTCAAGAAAGCTTTTCAAAAGAAGAGCTCGGTGTTGTTACATCATCAAGTCAATTTTTCCGTTCAATTGGAGGAACGTTCGGTATTACCATTTTAGGAGCGATAATGAACGCCAAATCAGGTACGCTTCTTACTGACAAACTCGTTCCATATTTAAACTCATTGCCTGCTCAAGCAAGCGCTTTTGCCGACGGGTTCAAAAAAGCGATTGATACGAATCCTGAAAGTGTGCTGCAGATGCTGTTTAGTCCTGAGGCGCTAAAGAGTATTCCAGCTGCGCTTTCAGACAGCATTGTGCCTATTTTGAAGACCTCGCTAATGAGCGCATTGCACAGCGTCTTTTTCATGGGCTTAGCTTTTATTATTTTAGGAGCGGTATGTACATTGTTCTTAAGACAGATCAAGCTTTCAAATAAAAAAGCCGAAGAAAAACCAGAAGAAGGCATTGCTGAAGTAGAGCCATCACATTAAAAAAAGCGCACAAATTTGTGCGCTTTTTTTCTATATTATTAGCTAGTTGTTTCATTAGGCTTGCGAAGAAAAGGGGATTGTTTAGACGTGTCATACGAAATTTGATCAAGCAAATACGATAAATATAAGTTCAGTTCAAACCGATCTTCCGTCACAAAATCTGTAAGCGCTTGCTTATTATCTTTCCACATAGTAATTCCTCCTTAATTTTACATACTAATGAATGGATTTAATATCAGAAAGCAAAAGGGAAACAACGGCTTCATTTTCGTCTTTTACGGATAGAATTTGCTGATGGAGATTTAAGTTGTGCACGCGGCCTTTGCACGTTTGCAACGTTCCATCTTTATAGTAAGAAACAGTTATCGTCCCACTTTTCGTTAATTCTCGTAAAAACATTCAAGAAGCCTCCTTAAAAAAGATTACCTGATTTAAAAGCCAGTCCTTTCATTTGAGATGAGCAAAAGGGAATGGTATGTACTGCAAGCTTCCCTTTATATTCTTCACCGTGTATGAATAGATAAAAGGTTGCTAGCTCACCTATAAACTGTCCTAAATTTCAGAATATACTGTCTTTTGCGTATAGTGTTTTTTAAAAGGATTAATGTTACATTTATTATGTAACATTCTGATGAGAAAGAAAACCGTTTCTACAAAACTTCTCTAAAAATTACAAAATATTCATATTCGTGTGAAGGATGTAGAATGAGCAGATATGGAAGTAACTGCATTTATAAAAAACGTAACCACAGCTTCAATTATTAATGATCTTAATACTAGTTATCAATTATATGTATTTTACTAATTTATTCTTCTCCGATAAAATGCAGGTAGACGAATTTGATAAGAATTTTCTAATGATTTATATAATTAAATTTGATATAATCTATAGGAATAATAATGTATGAAGGGAAACATCATTGATTAATTAGACACAGGTATTACATGTTGTTGAAGATGATTCGTAAAAGCATACATATTTAAATTATATATTTTTGTGAGGTGGACAGTGTTGCAACTTAAGGTAGTAAACAGCCCTTTTAATCAAGAACAAGCAGATTTGCTTAATCGCCTTCTGCCGACATTAACAGAAGCACAAAAAATGTGGTTGAGTGGTTATTTAACAGCATCTCAATCTACGTCTGCCGAAGGAACGCCAGACGTTTCTACAGCAGCGCCTGCTCAAGCGGAGCAGACGATTTCAAAAGACGTAACGATTCTTTACGGATCACAGACAGGAAATGCTCAAGGTCTTGCTGAAAATACAGGCAAAACGCTTGAAGCAAAAGGTTTTAATGTAACTGTATCTTCTATGAATGATTTCAAACCAAATAATTTAAAGAAACTTGAAAATTTATTAATTGTTGTAAGTACACATGGAGAAGGAGAGCCGCCTGATAACGCGCTATCTTTCCACGAATTTCTTCACGGCCGTCGAGCGCCAAAGCTTGAGAATTTCCGTTTTTCTGTCTTGTCGCTTGGAGACAGCTCATACGAATTTTTCTGTCAAACAGGGAAAGAATTTGATGTGCGCTTAGCAGAACTTGGCGGTGAAAGACTGTATCCGCGCGTTGACTGTGATTTAGATTTTGAAGAGCCCGCAAATAAATGGCTTAAAGGTGTTATTGACGGATTAAGCGAAGCGAAAGGACACAGCGCTTCGGCAGCTGTTCCGGCGGAAGCTCCTGCAGGAACTTCGCCGTACTCAAGAACAAATCCTTTTAAAGCAGAAGTGCTTGAGAACTTAAACTTGAACGGCCGCGGATCAAATAAAGAAACGCGACACTTAGAACTATCTCTAGAAGGTTCAGGTTTGACGTATGAACCAGGAGACAGTTTAGGTATTTATCCTGAAAATGATCCTGAGCTTGTTGATCTTCTTCTTAACGAATTCAAGTGGGATGCGAGTGAAAGTGTAACGGTTAATAAAGAAGGAGAAACGCGTCCTCTTAGAGAAGCGCTACTCTCTAATTTTGAAATTACCGTGTTAACAAAGCCGCTTTTAAAGCAAGCAGCTGAGCTTACTGGAAATGATAAATTAAAAGCGCTTGTAGAAAATCGCGAGGAATTAAAAGCATACACACAAGGCCGTGATGTAATTGACTTAGTTCGTGACTTCGGCCCATGGAACGTATCAGCACAAGAGTTTGTAGCTATTTTACGCAAAATGCCAGCGCGCCTTTATTCAATTGCAAGCAGCTTGTCAGCAAATCCTGACGAAGTTCATCTAACAATTGGAGCGGTACGTTACGAAGCGCATGGACGCGAGCGTAAAGGTGTTTGTTCAGTCCTATGTTCAGAACGTTTGCAGCCAGGTGATACGATTCCTGTATACCTTCAAAGCAATAAAAACTTTAAGCTTCCTCAAAACCAAGAAACGCCGATTATTATGGTGGGACCTGGTACAGGTGTGGCTCCGTTCCGCTCATTTATGCAAGAGCGTGAAGAAACAGGAGCAAAAGGTAAGTCATGGATGTTCTTTGGAGATCAGCACTTTGTAACAGACTTCCTTTACCAAACAGAGTGGCAAAAGTGGTTAAAAGACGGCGTGCTAACGAAAATGGACGTGGCGTTTTCACGCGATACTGAAGAAAAAGTATACGTACAAAACCGTATGCTTGAACATAGCAAAGAATTATTCCAGTGGTTAGAAGAAGGCGCATCTTTTTATGTGTGCGGAGATAAAACAAATATGGCACGCGACGTGCACAACACGCTAGTTGAAATTGTTGAAACAGAAGGCAAGATGAGCCGCGAAGAGGCGGAAGCTTACCTTGCTGAAATGAAGAAACAAAAACGTTATCAGCGTGATGTATACTGAGGATTGAAAGGAGATTTTCAACATGGTAAACAAAATTTTAAAAGCGCCCGAAGGTCCTCCAAGTGACGTTGAGCGCATAAAAGATGAAAGTAATTATTTACGCGGTACATTAGGAGAAACAATGCTAGACCGCATCAGCTCAGGTATTTCTGAAGACGATAATCGTTTGATGAAGTTCCACGGAAGCTACTTACAAGATGATCGAGATCTTCGTAATGAACGTCAAAAACAAAAGCTAGAGCCAGCTTACCAATTCATGCTTCGCGTTCGTACGCCAGGCGGTGTTTCAACACCAGAACAGTGGCTAGTGATGGATGATTTAGCACAAAAATACGGAAATGGAACGTTAAAGCTGACAACTCGTCAGGCGTTCCAAATGCACGGAATTTTAAAGTGGAACATGAAGAAAACGATTCAAGAAATTCATGCTTCTTTATTAGACACAATTGCAGCTTGCGGAGATGTAAACCGTAACGTAATGTGCAATCCGAATCCATATCAGTCAGAAGTGCACGCTGAAGTATTCGAATGGTCAAAAAAATTAAGTGATTATTTATTGCCTCGTACAAGAGCGTACCACGAACTTTGGCTAGATGAAGAGAAAGTCATTAGCACACCGGAAGTGGAAGAAGAAGTGGAACCAATGTATGGTCCGCTCTATTTGCCAAGAAAGTTCAAAATTGGCGTAGCTGTGCCACCTTCTAACGATATTGACGTGTATTCACAAGACCTTGGTTTTATTGCCATTTTAGAAGACGAGAAGCTTGTTGGATTTAACGTAGCAATCGGCGGCGGTATGGGTATGACGCACGGGGATAAAACAACTTACCCTCAGCTTGCAAAAGTGATTGGCTTCTGCCGACCTGACCAAATTCTAGAAGTAGCGGAAAAAGTCATTACGATTCAACGTGATTACGGAAACCGCTCTGTGCGTAAAAACGCGCGTTTTAAATACACGGTTGATCGTCTTGGATTAGAAACGGTAAAAGAAGAGCTTGAAAACCGTCTGGGCTGGAGCTTAGACGAAGCAAAATCTTATCACTTTGATCATAACGGAGACCGCTACGGCTGGGAAAAAGGTGTGAAAGGAAAATGGCACTTTACTCTTTTTGTTCAAGGTGGACGTATTGCTGACTTTGAAGACTATAAGCTTATGACGGGTCTTCGTGAAATTGCAAAAGTTCATAGCGGTGATTTCCGTTTAACGGCCAATCAAAATTTAATTATCGCGAACGTATCCACTCAAAAGAAAAAGCAAATTAGTGACTTGATTGAACAGTATGGATTAACAGACGGCAAGCATTATTCGGCTCTTCGCCGCAGCTCATTAGCTTGCGTATCGCTTCCGACTTGCGGGCTTGCGATGGCAGAAGCTGAGCGTTATCTTCCAGTTCTTGTTGAGAAGATTGAAGCAATTGTAGATGAAAACGGACTTCGCGATAAAGAAATCACGATTCGTATGACGGGCTGTCCTAACGGCTGTGCGCGTCCTGCTTTAGGTGAAATTGCTTTTATCGGTAAAGCACCGGGCAAATACAATATGTATCTTGGAGCAGCATTTGACGGCAGCCGCTTAAGCAAAATGTACCGTGAAAATATCAGTGAAGAAGAAATTTTAAATGAACTGCGCGTCTTACTTCCTCGCTATGCAAAAGAAAGAGAAGAAGGCGAGCACTTTGGTGACTTTGTCATCCGCGCTGGTGTAATCGAAGCTGTAACAGACGGCACGAATTTCCACGCATAATACGTATGAAGGGACTTTTCTAACTTACAGAAAAGTCCCTTTTTCTATTTTAGTATTCTCTAACAAATACAGCTACTCCAAATACCCCTAATCTTTCAGCAGTAATTTGTTCAAAGCCGTTGTCAAGTAAACAATGAGCTGCAGTACGGTAGCGCTGACCTTGAGCTAACAAACGTCCGCAAGGATTTGCGCGGCCAATTACCGTTGCTTCTACGATGGTACGAGGAGCTTGTCTATCCAAAGGATTTCGCTCCCACAGAATTGTCACCACATCCGGAGGACGCGGAATAGATACATTACCTGTGTGTTCATGCATAGCCATCACCTCCTTACCCTATAGTAAATGCAAAAAACGCCAAACTGCTTGTACACATGCTGATTTTTGTTAAAAAAGGCGTTCAACTATGCCCCAGTTAACCACTTTTATGGCAATGAAGGAATCAATAGAAACAGCTGATAGAAAAAAGAATGCTATAATGTAAAAGAAAGGAATTTTCATCAAGGAGGGAGAAACATGCAGCAAAAACGAGTAGCGGTTATTACAGGGGGAGCAAGTGGAATTGGCAAAGAGACTGCGTTAAAGTTTGCGCAAAAAGGAGACGCGGTGGTCATTGCTGATTACGATGAAGAAAAAGGAAAAGAGACGCTTCAACAAATTGAAGAAGCTGGAGGCAGCGCTTTGTTTGTGAAAACGGACGTCACAAAGTTCGAAGAAGTAGAAGCACTGATTGAGAAAACGGTGAACAAATTTGGACGAATTGATGTGATGTTTAACAATGCAGGTATCGGACGCCCTACATCTGTTTTAGATCAAGACTTAGAAGAATATCACCGTATTATTAATGTCAATCAGCACGGCGTTACATATGGCATTATGGCAGCGGGCAGGAAAATGAGAGAGCTAGGTATAAAAGGCGTTATTATCAATACGGCATCTATTTTTAGCTTCTTAGCCTCACCCGGTACCTATGCCTATCACGCAACGAAAGGAGCTGTTGTCATGATGACGAAATCAGCTGCGCTAGATCTCGCTAAATACGGTATTCGCGTCGTCGCCGTTGCGCCAGGATTTGTTGATACGCCCATTATTCAAGGCTATAAAGACAACGGTATGATTGAAGGAATGAAAGCTAAAACGATGAGCAGGGAGCTCACTACACCAAAACAAATTGCAGGTATGGTTTATTTGCTGTCCTTAGAAGAAGCGGGAGCTGTAAACGGCAGTGTCATCATGGCTGATGATGGGTATGCGGCGTTTAAATAAAACGAAAAAGGATTCTTTTCTTAAAAAGAATCCTTTTTTTTATTATGTAGGAGGCAGGGAGCTATAAACAAGCGTATCGTGAGCTTTTCCGTTTTGATACATATAGTTTTTTAACACTCCTTCTTGCTGAAACCCGAGCTTTTCAAGCACGTGCTGAGATGCCTTGTTTTCAAGAAACACAACAGCTCCAATTCGCACTAGCTGAAGGGTATCAAATCCATAAGCCATAACAGCTGAAGCAGCTTCCGAAGCATAGCCGTGCCCCCAGTGTTCAGGGTGCAGCTCATAGCCAATTTCCGCCCGCTTATGCTTTTGGTTCCACTGATTCAATCCGACTGTCCCAATTAGTTCCCCCGTATCGAGCCGTTCGATTCCCCAGCGCAAACCTTTTTGATTTCTGTAATTTTCAGCAAAAATATCAATCAGCACCAAAGCTTCTTGGAAAGTTGTGAATTTTTCTTGCCCGTAATATTTGATAACTTCTTCCTGAGAAAAGCAGTCGAAAATAGTATCTGCATCCGCTTCTGTTATTTCACGCAGTGTAGTGCGAGGTGTATGAAGAATAGGAAACATACGTTTCTCCTTTCTATTTTATATAGAAAGTTTTCGGCAGCCCGGAGAAAATTCCTTTTATTTTTTGTCATAAGGTAAGTAGAAATATGAGCTAAAAGACTGAGAAGAAGAGAGGAAGAGCTTCTAAACAACCCAAACAATTTTTATGTAAGGGTAGCAAAAACAGTATACTAAAAAAACAAATAGGACTAGCTGCACGTTTAGCAGCTAGCTTTCCCATTTGCAAGAACCTATTTTTTCGTTAACTGATTGCGATCTTCAATTTGAGGAGGCTCTTCAAGCCATCCGTTTTGAATCATAATTTTTCCACCTTCTTTTGCAAAAAAGTAAATGTCTTTAGCCAGCTGCAGCATTTTGAGCGGCAAATCACTTCTTAAGCTAAAAGCACCCCCTAAAGCATTGCTTCCTAGGCCAAAGGTGCTTAGAAGACTGGTGTTGTACATCATTAATTTATCTGAAAAAGGAGAAACAGTTGAGCTTGTTGCTTTTCCGGCATGGGTAGCAGGAGGCTCTATATAGCTATGACGTAAAATATCTCCGAGTTCTGTTTCAATTTTTTTTGATAGCTTCATCCCGCTGACAAAATGCTGCTGTGCCTCTTTGTTGCCAGCTGCTTGAGCAAAGCCAATCATCAGCTGCATTCCGACAAGATTTGTATCAACGGCATGTTGAATAAGCGACACTTCAATTGTATTAAGAGATCTTTTTTCACTAAGCCAACTTAGCCCGCCGATATAATTTTGTTCGTGGACAAACCGAACTTCTTTTGGCATCGAAACGTAAGGAGGCTTTGCAATGACGCCGGTTTCTAATAATATCTGAGTGGATTGATTGTATATGTTCTGCGATTCTGATGTTGCATTTACAAAAAAATTCCGTACATCTTCCCGGTAGGACATCGTTGAATGCAAAGCAAATAGGCCTGTTTCAATCTGAGACATTAAGCGTACGTACATGATTTCAAACATGGAGTCGAACAGTTTCGGCACTCCTAGGTTTACATCATGTTTAGTAAATCCTAAAGGAATAACCGCACCTTCGTTCTCTAAAATTTCTTTGATTTGCTCTGTAATATTTAATGAGCGGCTATAATACAGCTCAAAAAGCTCTTTATGATCTTCTTTACCTTCAAGACAATATTCTAAAAACCTCGAAATCATCGTTTTTTCTTGATAAGTCATCCATAAGTTAGCGAGCTCCGAGGACGTGAGCGGCGGAAGTTTTGATGTGCTCATTGTACACATTCCTCCTGAAAATAGTGATATGTAAATATGTATAGCTTCATTAGTATTTCTTTTATTTATAGGAATATTCTTCTTTTTACTTTACTGAAAAGATTCATTAGCTGTTATTATAGTAAGATAGTTGAAGGAAATAAAACTTACCAACAAGTCAGTTGTATGATAACTGATATGAATAAAACTAAGTTTTTCTATTACTTTAAATAATTTGACAATTGGTGTTATTCTTACTATTATGGAAACATAAGTTTTACATATATTGCTAGAGTTCAGCAACACATTCTAGCAGCACTATAAGTAAGGAGCTTACGATGAAGCACATTGTCCAAGCAACAGATCATCCTAGAACGAAAGAGACGTTAAAAGAAGATTTACGCAGGTTAGGCATCACACAAGGGATGACTATCATGGTTCATTCTTCACTATCTTCATTAGGATGGGTAAACGGAGGTTCAGTAGCCGTTGTTCAAGCTTTAATGGAGACAGTGACAGAGGAAGGAACGATCGTTATGCCGTCACAGTCGGTCGATCTTTCGGATCCATCAGAATGGGGCAATCCGGCTGTGCCAAAAGAGTGGTGGGAAACTATTCGGGAAACGATGCCTGCATATGATCCAGCCCACACGCCAACAAGCGGGATGGGACAAATTGTGGAAACTTTTCGAACATATCCTGGCGTAAGAAGAAGCAGCCATCCAATGTATTCATTCGCCGCTTGGGGAAAGGACAGCGAAGACATCTTAAGAGATCATCCCCTTGAATTTAGTTTAGGCGAAAATTCTCCTCTTGAAAGGCTTTACAAAAAACATGCCTTTGTTTTATTATTAGGTGTCGGGTTTGGGAATAATACTTCTTTTCATCTAGCAGAATATCGGATTCCATATCGAAACGTGATTCAAAAAGGATCTCCAGTTATAGATTCAGGAAAGCGAGTATGGAAGACGTATAAAGAATTAGAGTTTCGAGAAGGGCTGTTTGAAGAGATAGGTGAAGCGTTTATTGAAGCAAAAGGAATAAAAGCTGAAAAAATTGGTTCAGCACGTGCATACTTCTTTTCAATGCCTAAAGCCGTCGATTTTGCTGAAACGTATTTGAAAGCGCTATAGTGAGCGGTTGTATGTTTTCTAAGTTGTCTGTATATCAGACAACTTAAAGTGAGACAAACAAGAGTTTCCGACACGTCTAGACTTTATATTAACAAAGCGCAGCAGTGGTCTAAGCAAGATAGTTTACTTTTTATGTTTCTTGTTTCATAATGGCACTTGTCTGTGAATTTATTCAGTCAGGTTGTCTTACAATTATGGAGATAAAAAGCAAGTGTTAAATAAATTCATTAAAAAATTTAAATGTATAGAAAAAAAGGAGAGAATACAATTATGTCACTACGTGATCAAGCACTACATATGCATCAAGAAAAACAAGGTAAGTTAGAAGTTAAATCAAAAGTTGAAGTTCAAAACGCTCAAGATTTAAGCTTAGCTTACTCTCCGGGAGTAGCAGAACCTTGTAAAGAAATTCATGAACATCCAGAAACGGTGTATGATTACACAATGAAAGGAAACATGGTCGGCGTTGTGACAAATGGTACTGCTGTTCTTGGTCTTGGAAACATCGGACCTGCGGCTTCACTTCCCGTTATGGAAGGAAAAGCAATTTTATTTAAAAGCTTTGCAGGCGTAGATGCATTCCCAATTACACTTGATACAACAGATACAGATAAAATTGTTGAAACTGTGAAATTAATGGCTCATACATTCGGAGGCATTAACTTAGAAGATATCGCAGCTCCACAGTGCTTTGAAATTGAAGAGCGCCTGAAAAAAGAAGTAGATATTCCTGTGTTCCATGATGATCAGCACGGTACAGCGATCGTAACGGTAGCAGGACTTGTAAATGCACTAAAAATTGTCAACAAATCAATGGAAGATTTAAAAATCGTCTTAAACGGAGCAGGAGCTGCCGGCATTGCTATTACAAAACTTCTTTATTCTTACGGTGTACGTGACATGATTATGTGTGATACAAGAGGTGCTATTTATGAAGGACGCCCTCAAGGCATGAACAAAGTAAAAGCGGAAGTGGCTTCTTATACAAACGTAAACAAAGAAAGCGGTACGCTAAGCGATGTAATTAAAGGCGCAGATGTATTTATCGGCGTATCTGCAGCAGATGCATTATCTCAAGAGATGGTTAAATCAATGAATGAAGATGCAATTATCTTTGCGATGGCAAATCCTAATCCCGAAATCAAGCCAGACGCTGCAAAAGAAGCAGGAGCGGCTGTTATTGGAACAGGTCGTTCAGACTTCCCTAACCAAGTAAATAACGTTCTTGCATTCCCTGGAATTTTCCGCGGTGCGTTAGACGTTCGCGCTACTCATATTAACGAAGAAATGAAAAAAGCTGCTGTTGAAGCAATTGCAGCCCTTATTACAGAAGAAGAGCTAAACGCAGATTACGTGATCCCTGGACCATTTGATCCTCGCGTAGCGCCAGCTGTAGCAGAGTCTGTAGCAAAAGCAGCAATGGATTCAGGCGTTGCCCGTATTACAATTGATCCAGCACGTGTAAAAACACATACAGAACAATTAACAAAAATCGAAAACTAATAACGGATAAAAAAGCCCTTTGAAACGCTGTTTCAAAGGGCTTTTAGGTTAAAGACCTGCTGTAACCCCAGTGAAATCTAAACGTAACACCATTTCATCTCCTATATGATGTACAATAAAGAGAAAAGAACCCAGGTTTTGTATCATAAAGGGAGGAACAAAGATGTACACCGTATTTTCAACATTTAATGTACCGGATGAAAAAGCTGAAGAAGTGATTGGAATTTATAAAAATCGTTCAAAATCAGTCGACGAGGCTCCAGGATTTGTAGATTTTCTACTTCTTCAAAACGATAAGCGAGCAGGGGAGCTCACCGTTCAGCTTACATTTGATACGAAAGAGAATTATTTAAGCTGGGTACGAAGCGAAGATTTCAAGCGTATTCATGATTTAGAGAAAAAGTACCCTGATCAAGAACTGGCAGCCGTCATCCCAAAAGTTTCTCAGTACAAAGTGGTGGCACGATGAGTTCACTTCCCGTTAATAAGATCGTCGAAAGAGTAACGGAGAAAATCTACGAGTTAGAACCTTCTTTGCTCGAAAAATTCGGAGAGCGCGGCAAAGAAAGATGCCATGAAGATAATCATTATCATATGAAGTATCTTGAGACAACATATAAGTTAGACAATCTGCAAATTTTTACGGACTATGCCTTATGGTTAAACAATTTACTTACAAGCCGAGGCATGAAAACACAGCATATTATTGATAATTTTAATTTTATACAAGAAGCGCTGTTTGAACTAGATAATTACGGTGATAAACAAGTACAGGCGTATGTGACTTACTTAGAAGAAGCGAATCATATATTGAAGCAACAGCAGCTTTAAAAAGAAGCTAGGACAAAAGTGTTTTAGTTGAAAGAAAATCCGAACGGGTTTGATTCTTAATAAAGAATTCAACCCGTTCGGATTTTTTCATTGGTAGGGTGAACGTAGGTTTCCTGGATGTCGTTATGTTTCATTTTTTGTTTTACATATGTATAAAGGTGGAAATAAAAAAGAAAAAGGAGAATACATATGCAAAAACAGCTAACAAAAGGAATCCTGTCCTTAGTCACTCTATGTATGATTGGAAGTGCGGCAGCTTGTTCAGGTGAACCAGCTAACAAGACAAAATCAGACAATCATAAAGCAGAGGAAAAACCAATTGAAGATCGTCAAGAATTGACAAAGCTACAGCAGTATTCGAGCGACCCAGACATTAAAAAGGGGAAAGAAGAAGATTTTGACTTGATCGGTACGTTAAAAAAAGACGCTGAAAAAGAAATGACGCTGAGTATTGATGATCAACTTGTTAAAGTACCAAAGAGCTCTGGGATGGAAGTGGAAGGCTCACAGCTAAAAGATATGCTTAATAAAGAAGTAGAAGCTGAGATTGACGCAGCTACACAAGAAGCAATTAGTATTGAATTAACTCCAAAAGCAAAAGCAGATAAAGATGGCGTGTACGAACAAGATGGAAACGAACGTAAAGTTGTGGGTATTTTTATAGAAGAAAGTAACAAACATATAACGGTAAAAGTTCCAAACGGCAAAAAAACGTATCAAAAAAGCACTGACTTTGAAAAAGAAGAAAAAGGCAGTTTAAAAGAAAAGACGGTATACCTTGAAATCAACTCAGCTAACGAAGTAGAAAGTATAGAAAAAGAAGACCGTGAATAAATAAAGCTACAGTTCTTCTTTCCTTCCTTGCTCTCTTGACTTTTCGAACTGTCTCACTTAACGTTACAGTAGAGAAAGAAAAAAGGTGGTTTATGGAAGATGAACAGTGAATTTACCATTGCCGTGCACAGCTTAGTGTTCCTAGCAAATTTACCAGATCACCGAGCAAGCAGTGAATCGATTGCTTATAATATCTGTACCAATCCTGCACGGGTTCGGAAAACAATGAGTACACTCAGAAAAAACAACTTGGTTCGGACAAAAGAAGGGCTAGGCGGCGGTTATACTTTAGGCTGCAGCCCTGCTGAAATAAGTCTTGGGCTGATTTACCGAGTTATATCGACAGGAACGTTGAAGCCTCACTGGTGCAGCGGCGACCCTGACGCTGACTGTATTGTGAAATCAAACATTCAAACAGTGATGGACGACATTTTTACAGAGAGTGAGCAAAGCGTAATCAGGCATCTAGATCAAATTACGATCGAAGACGTGCTGAAAAAAGTTAGAACTGCTCACTAAGAAGCACCTTGCTTATGCAAGGTGCTTTTGTTATGACTCTTTAGAAGCTGCTGTTTCATTCACTGCTGCTTTTAAGTCGTCATTTACTTTTCTTCCATTCTCTAAATACTCCGTTTTGAAGCCGCTTTTTAAAGCCCATGTGTAGAAGAGAAGAGAAACAACAACAATAATCCCCATATCCCATCCATATTTAATAACATTAAGACCGCCAAACTTTTCGCTTCCAAGCCATGAAATAGTCATCATACAAAGTAAGTATACAACCATCCATACGCCGCCTTTGAAGTTCTGTCGAAAGCCTTTCCATTTAGCCTTTGCTTGATAATAAAAATAAATAGGAAGGCCGATTAAAATAATAAACAAAACTTGTCCAGTTAGCGGCCAGCGCGCCCAATATAGCGTTAAAGAAGCAAAAATAAAACCAAGCGGCGCAATGATGCTTAATCCCTTTAAACGAAGGGGACGATATAAATCGCTGCCAGTTCGTCTTAGCGTCATAACCGTGACAGGACCTGTAATGTAAGAGATAAGCGTAGCGACTGAAATAATTTCAGCAAGCACGCCCCAGCCCCGAAATAAAAACAAAAAGACAAGAGCAACAGCTAAGTTAAAAAACATGGCTTGACGCGGAACACCATAAATCGGATGAAGGCGTCCTAGGACACTTGGCAAATATTTATTTTGTTCCATACCATAAATCATTCGAGCAGTAGTAGCTGTATACGTAATACCTGTTCCAGATGGTGAAACAAACGCATCTGCATACAGGACAATGACAAGCCAGTTAATGTTAAGGGCAATGGCTAAATCTGCAAACGGAGAGTTAAAGTTTAAATGACTCCATCCCTTCGCAATATCAGAAGGATTTATTGCCCCGATAAATGCAATTTGTAGAAGCAAATAAATGACTGTAGCAACTAAAATTGAGCCTACTACCGCAATCGGAATAGAGCGGCCCGGATTTTTCGCTTCTCCCGCCATATTAATAGGGCTTTGAAAACCGTTAAAAGCAAACACAATCCCAGACGTAGCAACTGCTGTAAGCACGCTAGCCCAGCCGTTTGGTGCGATGCTGCTTCCAGAAGTGAAGTTCTCGCCGTGAAAGCCTACAAATAAAAGCGCTCCGATTGTAAGTCCTGGTATAACAATTTTAAAAATAGTAATTAACGAGTTGGCTTTGGAAAATAGTCCAACTGTCCAATAATTCAGTAAAAAGTAAATAATCAATAGCACAGTAGCGATAGCTAATCCTTCGCCAGTTAACGTTCCTTTTTCTACGAGGTGGCTTGTCCACTGTGCCCACTTCCAAGGCCACGAACTCATATACTGTACAGAAGCTACTGCTTCGACTGGAATAACGGATACAATCGCAATCCAGTTTGCCCAAGCAGCAATAAAACCAATAAACGAACCGTGTGAGTACTGCGTATACTTGACCATCCCGCCGGCTTCGGGAAACATGGATCCTAATTCACTGTAAGAAAGTGCAATAAATAAAATAACGACCATTCCAATGACCCATGATAAAATAGCAGCCGGCCCTGCAATTTGAGCTGCTCGCCACGCTCCAAATAACCAGCCGGAACCAATAATTGATCCAAGTCCCGTCATGGTTAACGCGAATGTTCCCATTCTTCGATGTAAATTGTTCATCTGACTAACACCTTTCATGTAAAATAAGTCTTTCGTTTAAACGTTGTTGCTTTATTATTATTATTCTGAAATCTTTAGCTGTCAACTTTTGTCGTTACATGCAGTTCTTAATACCTATTGATTTCCAGTTATGCAGGACAGCTATCCTCAACCTTTCTGTCATAGCAATTAAAGCGCTTTACTTTCTTTTTCATCCTACAAGAAACCCTACAGAAATAGATAAAAACCGACAAAAAGTTATCAAGTTCGTATCTTATGCACTAGCAATATGAAAAAATTAGGGGATAAGTGGTAGTTATATTCCCTAAAATTGTGAAGAGAAAACACACTTCATAATAAAGCCCCTTTTGAATAGCGGAATAAATACCTTCAAAAGGGGTAAGAATTGGCTTTTTGAGCCTTTATCTTTCTTGATGTTTATACTCGAGTAATTTTACGACGTTTTCTACATCATTTTCAGCAGAAAGGTCGTTGATATTCACTTTGTAAATAAGCGTATCTGTTGCAAAGAATTCATCTTCTCCCTCAGGTTTTACTTTCAAGTTTAAGATTTTTACCCGCACAATATGAGTGAACTTACCGCCTTTACCTGGCTGTATTTCACCCATTTGTATTCCGATATCATCTTTTTTAATCGGGCGAACTTTTACTTTTTTATGCTGTTTACCGTACACCTTCTCATAATGAGAAGTAATATCTTGATGTACCCAAGGTTCAAGAGATTGATAAATAAAATCTTTTACAACAGGCTGACTTACGTGTGATTCTATATTTTCTTCTGGTATATTTTCTTCTGCGGAAATGGAAAGCGTAAAACAAAAAAAGACAAATGCTGCTAAAAACAAAAATTTTCCCACGAAAAAACCCACCTTACCTGTTCGTTTATGTAGCCGATTTTCTAGATCTGCATCTTTATCTTTTGAACAAAGGCATGAAGGTATGCACAGTTTTTTGTGAAATTCACCTGATTAAAAACCAATTTCGTTTAAATAAAATATGTTCTAAATAATTGATTGAAAATTCAAACGCGGTTTACGTACAAAAATAGCCAAGTGCGCCTTTACATAGGGACACTTGGCTATTTTCATGAATATTTTATGCTGCTGTTTTCTTATTGCCTTTGAAAATAAAATAAAGAGCTAATAACATAAATGCTACACCAATCCAGCGGGATAGATCAAAGGGTACTTCTTTGCTTCCAAACCAGCCAAAATGGTCGATAATCATACTTGCAAATAACTGACCGATAACAGTTGAAATATTAGCTGCTGTTACGCCAATTTTAGGAACAGCTAAAACGGTTAGAAACAAATAAGATGCTCCGAATAAAGCGCAAGTAAGCTGCCATTTAGGGACATCAAAAACAGAGAGAATGTTTCCTTGTCCAAAGAAGACAACGACAATCGTTAAAATCATGGCACCTGTTGCAAAGGTTAAAAAAGCTGTTTCAAACGTACCTGTTTTTTTACTTAAAGTACCGTTAATAGAAGACTGAGCGCTTAGCGTTAATCCTCCTATTAAGGTAAATATTACCATTAATAAACTCATTGTAAAACCCTCCTAGAAAATAAGTACAAGCGCAATTCCCATACATACAATAGCCATTACGCGTTCTTTGTTAATTTTAATTTTGCTGCTGCCAAGCCAACCAAAATGCTCAATGATCATGCTTGTAATCATTTGGCCCACAATAACCGCAACCATTGAAACGCCAATTCCGATAAAGGGGATACTAATCACTAGAATCGTTAAATAAACCGTACCTAATAATCCACCGGTTAAATTCCACTTAGGCGCTTTTAAGACGTAAGGTAAATCTCCCTTTCCAGCAAATAAAGTGGTCAGACCTAAAATGAGCGTTCCCATGATAAAAATATAATAACTGCTTTCAAGTTTTCCAACTGTTTTTCCGAGTTCTCCGGCAATGGCGCCTTCCATACTTAAAGCAGCGCCGCCTAAAACCGCAACTAAATAAACCAACAACTTCACGTTTATCACTCCAATATTTCTTTATATTTGTATATCTAGAAAAATAGATATAATGAGTGAAAAAAACTCGTTAAAGTTTTTTTCGTAAGAATGAAGAAAGCTCTTGAAGCGTTTCTTCATTTCGGCGATAGTATGTCCATTGACCGTGCCGAATTGACTCTAACAAACCTGCTTTTTGCATCATGGAAAGATAACTGGACACTGTGGACTGAGACAGCTGAGCTTTTTCCTGAATATCTCCCACGCAAACACCGCCTCTGCTGCTGACCTCCTTAGGCAAATGTGCTTGTTTGTCTTTAAAATGCTTTTCAGGTTCTTTTAACCACTCTAATATATTTAATCGAGTTTCATTAGATAATGCTTTAAAGATATCAATAGGTTTCATACTTATTATTTTATTCGTCACAGCTCAGATGTCAAATGTTCAAGTTTGCATTTTATAGTTAAATAATCAGCGATGGGTTGAATTATAACAGCTGTGAACAAAAAGTCAACTTATAATAGGGTATAAAGAAGAACGTTTTATCCAGCTGCTTTTCTATTTATATAAGTAGAAAGCATCTTATTTTTGTTAGTAGAACAGATGACATATTCCTTATTTTTTAAGGGATAGTTTAGTAAAATAGAAAAAAGTGAATAACAAAAGAAGCTAGTCTATTTACTCAGGGGGAGGGCTGCATATGCAAGGGAAAACAAAACAAGTGCGCTTTCGTAATATGGTAGCGTATGGATTTGGGGATTTGTTTGGCGGAGGATCCTTTTTTATTATCGGCACATTATTTATGGTTTTTTTAACGGATGTAGTCGGGCTTTCTCCTGTAGAAGCAGGAACGATTGTAGCTCTTGGAAAAGTGTGGGATGCTTTATTAGATCCAACCATTGGGTACATATCTGATCATCTTCAGACAAAAAAAGGACGAAGAAGAGTCTTTTTTCTTTTTGGAATCATTCCAGTTGCCATCACGTTCAGTATGCTGTGGATTCCTATTGAAGGCTCACATATGTTTAAATACACCTATTTTATTTTAGCCTATCTTTTATTTAATACCGCGTTTGGTATGGTCATGGTTCCTTACAATACGCTAGCAGCAGAAATGACGACAGATTATAGTATTCGTTCGAAAATGACGGGAATACGCATGGTCTTTTCACAAGGCGCTTCATTTTTAGGTGCTTTTTTCCCGAAACGAATCATTGATGCATTTCCAGGCGGACAAGGATATTTAATCATGGGCATTATCTTTGGACTTCTTTTTGCTCTTCCATGGATTTTTGTTTACAAGGGAACATGGGATAGCGGAGAAGTAGTGGAACGAAAAAAGAAAAACGGATTTTGGTTAGAATTTAAGCAGCTGTTTATCAGTTTTGGAAGTGCATTTAAAAATAAGTCGTTTAACGTGTACCTTGCCATGTATTTAGCATCTTACATTGCAATGGATGTATTTAATGCTCTTTTCTTTTATTTTATTGCCTATTACATGCTGCGCGAAGCGATTTATGCAGATACCCTGAGCTTTGTGCAAATTACACAAGTGCTATTTATTCCTCTTGTTACGTACATAGCCATTAAGTTAGGAAATAAATTAACCTATAACTTCAGCATGGTCATTTGGGGAACGGGCATTATTTTATTCAGTTTCCTAACAACAGATAGCTCGTTAGTTCTTATTTACTTAGCGGCATTTTTTTTAGGAAGCGGTCATTCGGGAGCGATCATGATTCCATGGAATGTACTGCCGTTTGTATCAGATGTAGATGAGATGATTACGACAAAAAGACGAGAAGGCGTGTATGCAGGGCTGATGTCATTTATTCGAAAATCGTCTCAGGCGCTTGCGATTTTTCTTGTTGGTATTGCCTTAAAGAATATTGGCTATGTACCAAATGCCGAGCAGTCAGCGTCTACGCTAGCCGGCTTACAAAAGCTGTTCATGATTGTACCTGCTATTTTAATTCTCATGGGAATTATAGCAACCATATGGTTTAAAATAAGTCCAAAAAATCACAAAATTTTATTAACTGAAATTGAAAGAAGAAAAAAGGGGGGCCCGGCGACCGCCGTTACTCCTGAAGCGAAAGCGGTTTGTGAAAGTTTAACGGGCTATAAATACGAACAGCTTTGGAAAGACGTAACCATTTCAAAAGAAATTCGAGATAAAACGGTTGTTTAGCCTTTAGATTCACGAAAAAAAGTAAAATTTTTAGCGCGGGGATTCGCTAATTATATCCAATAAGAAACTTCCTCTGACGTATTGCCTTTTAACAACAATAGAAATTCTCCTGCCTATCGACTCATTTTTTAGGTGAATTTTAGAAAGGAAGAATTTCTTGCCATTAAAGATGTGCAATTTGGCACGTCTTGATAGGGTGGATTGCACAATTTATAATGAAACTATAAACTAACCACAGGCGCTTTCAAGGCGCAGGTATAAATTAGAAAAAAGGAAGGTACAGTTTATGCCAATTCGATATGTTTGTCCACAATGCCAAGGAGCCGGTAAGAAATTTGGATTGATAAAGTGCAAAGTGTGCAACGGCGAAGGAAACATCATCATGTCTTCTAATGAGCCAGATCCAACTAAAAATAAAAAATTAAAATCATCTTCTAAACAAGATAAAGCAATGTAGGCTATTGCTAATAAAGGTATGTATGAACCCCGCTTTTCTACAAAAAAGCGGGGTTTTCTGCTAGACAGACGAACGCTTTTCTTATGATACAATAAAATAAAAGTCGCTAAAATAATAGATAGGGAACCGAAAGAAGAGGGAAATAGATGGAATACACCGCAAAACAATTTACGCCGCAGTTAGAAAAGCATATACATAAGGTTGAAAGGTCTATGCAAGAACTTCTCAAATCCATATATGAACAATATAAAGAAGCTTTTGAAAAAAAGGGGATGGAGATCTCTGTAGATGTGATCCGTGAAGGGGAAAATCCTTTTCACCCTGGTTATCACGCCACTATTCAAGTGGGTATTTTAGAAAAAGATGAGTTTTTAGATGGTCTTTTTATTCCTATCTGGCACTGTGTACGCACATTTTTGGGCATTCGTTCTTCGAAGAAGCTCCCAGGCAGCAAGATAACCGGAGAGCTGATGGAAGAAACAGAAGAGGAAATAACAAAAGAAGTAGTAGCCTATTTAGACATGCAGCTAGAAGATTAGAAGCAACCTGCTTCTAATCTTCTTTAAATTGAAGAAGGTGCAGTTTCTTTTTCAATTTGTCTTTTAGCACGAATAAAGGCCGTCAGCTGCTGAATTTCTTCTTGAGATAGTTCCGCACCGTCGACCGTAATTCTATGAGTCTGAGGCGATGTTAATTCGATGGGTGCATCTGAAGGAGAATGAGGTTCCTTTTCCTTACCTAGCAAATAGTCTGTTGATGTATCAAATAGTTCTGCGATTGTAACGAGTGCTTCAAGAGAAGGACGACGATAGCCAGATTCGTATCCTGCGTAGGTGCTTTTAGCAATTTCAAGCTGGTCAGCTGTATATTGAAGAGACCATTTTTTTTCTTTCCTGAGTTGAGCTAATCTGCTTAACATTCATGACGCTCCTTTGTAGGTGTAGTATGTAAAAAACCGAGGCATTCAGCTCGCGCGCAGATCTTTGGAATCAAACCGTGAGCCAATTTACATTTTTATTCATTATATCATTGCCGTAGAGAAAAGTGTACGCGAAACGAATAATTTTTCTCTTGATTTATTGAATTTGGGTTACTATAATTACAGGTGAAGTACGCGAAATGAATATAATTTATTTGATAGATTGTCAGGTTTTTTTACAGAAATTAAGCAAAGGGGATGTCGGTTTTGAAAAAACTATTATTGTTATCAACTGGCGGAACGGTCGCTTCACTTGAAGGTGAAAATGGACTTGTTCCTGGAATGGAGCCAGATCAATTACTAAGCTACATACCTGATTTAAATGAACATTGTCAAATTGACAGCAAATCTCTTATGAATCTTGATAGTACAAATATGCAGCCTGAATGTTGGATAGAGATGGCAAAAGCGATTGAAGAGCATTATAATGAATACGATGGTTTTGTTATTACCCATGGAACAGATACAATGGCCTACACATCGGCAGCTCTTTCTTACATGCTTCAGCATTCTAAAAAACCAATTGCGATTACAGGATCTCAAATTCCTATTTCATTTAGTAAAACGGACGCGAAGCGCAATATTGCAGATGCGATTCGCTTTGCATGTGAGGAAACAGGCGGAGTCTATGTAGTCTTTGACGGTCGTGTGATTCAAGGCACAAGAGCAATTAAGCTTCGTACAAAAAGTTATGATGCATTTGAAAGCATTAACTATCCATACGTGGCGTCTATCCATGATAATACGGTGGAATATACAAAATCGGTTGGCTCTAGTAAAGAAGAGTTGACGGTTAATACATCTCTTTGTACGGATGTGGCAGTTGTCAAACTGTTTCCCGGCATTAAGCCTGAATTTTTCGATGGATTAAAAGATGTATATCAAGGCGTTGTTGTTGAAAGCTATGGAAGTGGAGGAATTCCATTTCAAGTTCGCAATATTTTAGCCAAGCTTATTGAATTGACAAATCACGGTGTATCCGTTGTCATTACTACTCAGTGCCTTGAAGAAGGAGAAGACATGGGCATTTATGAAGTAGGCCGAATGATTAATCATGACAGCGTCGTTCGCTCAAAAAACATGAACACAGAAGCCATTGTTCCTAAATTAATGTGGGTGCTCGGACAAACCAAAGACCCTCACCAAGTGAAAAAGATGATGGAAACGTCGATTGCAGAAGATATTAATTAAAAAAGAAAGCAGGTACAGCTATGAAACAAGAAACAGCAGGATATCGTACAGAAGCTGATTTTCTAGGAGAAAAACAAATTCCAGCAGACG
Organism: Priestia sp. FSL R5-0597; assembly: GCF_038006305.1. Taxonomy (NCBI): domain Bacteria; kingdom Bacillati; phylum Bacillota; class Bacilli; order Caryophanales; family Bacillaceae; genus Priestia; species Priestia sp. FSL R5-0597. The sequence goes on along the minus strand of NZ_JBBOUZ010000001.1, from coordinate 3,056,063 downwards.
TATACTACGGTGTACAAACCGCACGTGCCGTAGAAAATTTCCCGATTACGGGTTATAAAGTACATGAAGAAATGATTAGAGCGCTTGCTATCGTAAAAAAAGCGGCAGCGCTTGCAAATATGGATACAAAGCGCTTATATGAAGGTATTGGAAATGCGATTGTGCAAGCAGCTGATGAAATCTTAGTAGGTCAGTGGCATGAATACTTTATTGTGGATCCTATTCAAGGCGGAGCAGGAACGTCAATGAATATGAATGCTAATGAAGTGATTGCAAACCGTGCCCTTGAAATTATGGGAGACAATAAAGGCGAATACGGTAAATTAAGTCCTAACAGCCATGTGAATATGTCTCAGTCAACAAATGATGTATTTCCAACGGCTATCCATATTTCAACGCTGAACTTATTAAATAAACTTCTTGTTACAATGAATGATATGCATGATGTATTTAAACGAAAAGCGCAAGAATTTGATCATGTAATTAAAATGGGCCGTACGCATCTTCAAGATGCTGTACCCGTTCGTCTTGGTCAAGAGTTTGAAGCATACAGCCGCGTGTTAGCGCGCGACATTAAGCGTATCAGCGCGACGCGTGACCACTTGCATGAAGTAAATATGGGAGCGACAGCTGTTGGAACAGGCTTAAATGCAGATCCTCGCTATATTGAAAATGTAGTCAAACACTTAGCCGATATCAGCGGTCTGCCGCTTGTACATGCAGAGCATTTAGTGGACGCTACTCAAAATACAGATGCTTATACAGAAGTATCTGCAGCGCTTAAAATCTGTATGACGAATATGTCTAAAATTGCAAATGACCTGCGTTTAATGGCATCAGGTCCTCGTGCAGGTCTAGGAGAAATCAGCCTTCCTGCTCGTCAGCCTGGTTCTTCAATCATGCCAGGAAAAGTAAACCCGGTTATGGCTGAATTAATCAATCAAATTGCGTTTCAAGTAATGGGAAATGACCAAACGATCTCTCTTGCTTCAGAAGCAGGTCAGATGGAGCTTAACGTTATGGAACCTGTGCTTGTATTTAATTTACTTCAATCAATCAGCATCATGAACAACGGTTTCAGAAGCTTTACGGATCACTGTTTAGCAGGAATTGAAGCAAACGAAACGCGGATGAAAGAATATGTAGAAAAAAGCGTAGGGATTATTACAGCTGTTAACCCTCACTTAGGCTATGAAGTCGTATCGCGTATTGCGCGTGAAGCGATTTTAACAGGAAAACCAATTCGTGAGCTTTGCCTTCAATACGATGTGTTAACAGAAGAGGAATTAGATCTCATTTTAAATCCATTTGAAATGACGAACCCTGGTATTGCAGGAAGTTCATTATTTGATCGTCAATAAAGAGAACGGCTTCCATAAGGAGGCCGTTTTTTTTATAAAGACATTTGCTGAATGACGCGGCGCATTTTCTGAGCTGTTGCAGCCAAGACGTCATCATTTTCAGCATATTCGGGAATTTGCGTATAAAAATCTCCGAAACACTCCTCTTTATATCTCGGAACGATGTGCATGTGAAAATGAGTTAACTCGTTAAACATACCCCCGTTTTGAGAGAGAGTAACTCCGTCTGGAATAAAAAGCGTCTTAACTGCTTTTGTCATTAGCTTCGCTGCATTCATCACGGCCAATATGTGTTCAGTATCGAATTCGTCGATTTCCACTATATGTGCTTTAGGAAGAATTAAGAGGTGTCCTTCGTTAAACGGCTTGTGGTCTAGCAGGCACGTCACAAACGAATCTTCAAATATCATATGCGATTTTTCTTGGTTATTTGCTAATCGACACCCTAAGCAATCTATACTTGGATTCCCCATCATATGTTCTCTCCTTTTTTAAGATAACTAAAGTGTAGCATGAGAAGTATGAGCAGGAATAGATTGAAATATACACAGTTGTTTTTTCGCTTAGTAAAGAGAGCCGGGGTATATGACCTGGGCTATTTGGTTCGTTCTTTTTATTTATAGGCTTTGCTGCTTTATCTAAAATTTACCATGGTTTTAATTGTAAAATAAATATCTTTACAGTATAATGACAGTGTAACAGTTAACTGTAACTAAAAAGGGGGGATTGTTTGAAAACATATACAGGCAAGCAAATTACGGAATTATTAAACAATGAAGGTGCGGACTTGAACCTGCGTACGGTGCGGTATTACACGCAAATAGAAATTGTTCCTCCGCTGGAGCTAGTGGGAAATAAGCGCGTCTATACAGATCAGCATGTTCATTACTTTCGAGCCGCTTTAACATTATCAAAAGCAGGGGAGTCACTAGCTTCCATTCAAGAAACGCTGCGTTCAATGAGTGTGGAAGAAGTGAAAAGTATAGGTGCGCAGCTCCCTCTTTACCAAAGCAAACAAATTCAAAATCAAGAAATGCATCAAGTCAATGAAGATGTGTTTGTCGCTATGAATCGGAATTTATCAGCGGACGTACGGCAAAAAGTAATTGAGTCTGTTACTCAGATTTTAAAGGAGCATTCATCGCATGATTAAATTAGCGGTGGCAAAATCAGTAATGGAAAAAGAAGAAGGAATGAACCACCTATGTATTACATTTGAACGATCGCAAATAAAAGTTAAAAACATCACGATTGATATTCAGCTGCCCCAAGGTTTGTTCAAAACAAGAAACTTAAATGGGTACTGTGAAAACCCACAAGGACAAATCGAAGTAAAACATATTGACGATGAACCTTTATTAATAGAGCTCTACACGGAAGAGACCGTTTTATATCCACAGGCAGAGATTGCAGTTGCGGTGACTTACCGCGATGAACACTTGCATATACAGCAAGAAAGACATTCTCTAATGATTAAATTTACCGATGAAGATTTGATAGGGGATTCATTTTTAAATCAAGAAGTCAGTGCAAAAGTAAAAAAATTTGCTCGTATTAATTCAGTGGAAAGAGGCGGTCACATGAACTTAACTCCCTATGTAGTAGAACAAACAAGTAAAGGAGAGCGTGCCTATGACATTTATTCAAGGCTGTTGCTCGACCGAGTGATTATGCTCACAGGTGAAGTTACGGATGAGGTGGCTACTAGCATTATCGCTCAGCTTTTATTTTTAGATGCAGAAAACCCAGAAAAAGATATTAGCATTTATATTAATTCACCGGGAGGGTCCATTACAGCGGGCATGGCTATTTTTGATACAATGCAGCTTATACGTGCAGATGTAAGTACATTGTGTATAGGGCTAGCAGCATCTATGGGTTCAGTTTTACTAGCGGGCGGTCAAAAAGGGAAACGTTTTGCTCTTCCTAACAGCGAAGTGATGATTCATCAGCCGCTAGGAGGAGCAAAAGGACAAGCAGCTGAAATTGAAATTCGAGCGAAGCGTATTTTGCGCTTAAAAGACCACCTAAATGAACTTCTGTCTGAACGAACAGGACAATCGCTGTCAACGATTAATAAAGACACTGATCGAGATACATTCTTTACAGCGGATAAAGCAAAAGAATATGGCTTGATTGATCAAATTTTAGTTCATCAATAAGGAGGATACCATGTGGAAAAGTCAAATCGTTATTCAGTAGAATATGAATGGGGAAACGTGATTTATTACCAAGAAGTAGAAGCAATGACGATACACGAAGCAAAAGAATACGTTCAACATACAAAAGTAAACGCCGCTATTCGCGCTGTTCATGTCATAGAAGATGTCGAATCGTAACGAAAAACTGGATCCTTTCGGGGATTCAGTTTTTTTGAGCAAATGAAGCAGGGATTTATAGGAAGAAAAGAGAATGCAAAAAGAGATTTAAAAACGAGCAGCTGGTAGCATCATTCAGCAAGAACATCTCATTTCAATTACAAAAAGAAAGGTAGATGTAAATGAAAAAAGTATGGTCTGGATTAGTAGTTCTCATTGCTATTTGTTGGGTGATCACAGGATGTCAGCAAAGCAGTGCTTCAAGCGGTACTGTTGAACAAAAGCTCGTAATCGAAAAATACATAGCCGATAATCAATATGGCCATGCGGTTAAAATGAAAGACCAAAATCAAGTGCAGAAAGTGCAGCAGTGGTTAAAAGATGTATCCTGGAGAGAAGAAAAAGCTGAAATGATTCGAAAACCTAACTACATTCTTCACTTTGAACCGGTAGAAACCAAAAAGGATATAAAGGTACAATCTTACCGGATGTGGGTCAACTTAGACAACGAAACCGTTGAATTAGCTACAGATACACACTACGCACAGTTAAAGGGCAAACAAGCAAGGTCATTTATTGAACTAGTAGAACCGAAATAGAAAGCAGCTATAAAACAATGTCCAATAAAAGCTAAAACTGCATTTGTTCATATTGAAGCTATCTTCACCGATATGCTTGAGGACCTCGAATGGACAGAGGTGCTCATTACTAACGCGCTTGATATGAGGGTGTAGAAATATTAAATGTCAGAGGTGACAAGCAGCAATTATTAAATGTAGCCATAAAGAATTAAACTTACAGGTAGGTCTATTATTAAAACATTTTGCTATAAGAAGTAAGGGAAAAAGAGAAATCAAGACGCTGATTTCTCTTTTTTATTTAGGCGTGTCGATGATTATTATTTCCGCGCATTTTGCGTAAAACAAAACTCACAATTAAAACTAAAATAACAGCACCAATAATAGCAGGAACAATTGCGAATCCGCCGATCTCTGGACCGAAATCTCCAAAAATTAGAGAGCCTAACCATGCTCCAATGAACCCAGCGATGATGTTTCCGATAATTCCACCTGGAACATCTCGTCCTGTTAACACACCGGCGAGCCACCCGATAAGTCCTCCAACAATAAGAGTCCAAATAAATGACATATACCTAACCTCCTTTTTATAGGGAATTCCTTTTCAGTCTTTCCTAAAACACATTTTGTCATGCGACATGCTTGCTGCAAACCCTTTTACATTTTTTCATCTATTTATCATATATGCTAAGATAGCCCAACATTAAATTGAAGAGTTATGTATGAGAATTCACCGTGAATGTAACGATAAAATAAAGGAGAGAAGTTCAGCTTATGTACGTTTTAGATTCAATTTAGCTCATTCTATTCGCAAAAGGGGACATCTGGTTCATTTTTAAAAGCTTTTTCCCTTGGTTTTACTTTTTTTAACGGTATATGTGATATCATTTTAAGTAAACAAATTCTTAACGGGAGAACAATATGGAGTCATTATTATTAGATAAAAAGCTTAAACACATTACGAATTTAATTCTAGAAAAAAAAGAAGAGTTCTCAAAACAAAAACAAGATGAAGACAAAGGTATTCAACAACAGTTAGAACCGTGGCGCGTTCATTTAATTCAAATATACGCTGATTCTGTCTCAACAAATGATACGAAAAACTTTGAAGTGCTTGAGGAATGGGGAAGAGAAGTAGCAAATCTACTTGTTGTCCTTCAGCTTCCGCTGGATGTAGCATTAGAAGAAATCAGCTATTACCGAAATATTATCGGGGAAATTATTAAAGAAGAAGCAAAGACTGAAACATTTACGTTTGATGCCTTCTATCAAGTTATTTCTCGTTTCAACTTAGTAGTGGACAAGGCTGTGCACTGGGTTAGTAAATCATATATGACCGACTTTGCAAACAAAATCCAATCCGCTCGCTATGCAATTGATGAACTTTCAATTCCTGTAGTACGCATTACGAAAGAAATTGGCGTGATTCCTCTTGTTGGCGATTTAGATACAAATCGGGCTCAAATTTTAATGGAAAATGCCCTTCAGCACGGCAGCGAGTACAAGCTAAATTGGTTGATTATTGATTTATATGCGGTTCCAATTATTGATACAATGGTAGCGGACCAAATTTTTAAAGTAATCGGTGCTTTAAGATTATTAGGAATTCAAGTGGTTTTAAGCGGTATCCGTGCTGAAATTGCTCAGACGATGGTGAACTTAGGGTTAGATTTGGCTGATATTACGACTTTCAGTAGCCTTCACCAAGCAGTGGAATATGTTAATCAAGCGGACTAATATAAAACAAAAGCCCATGATATGGTTACATATTCATGGGCTTTTATTGGTAGAAGAAAATTTGAAGTTTATTTAACAAAGCATCTAATGATTGACTAACTTGAAGTGTGTTAGGACTTGTCATTCCTTCACGGACAGCCGTTTGAATCATCAACGTTCGTGTCTGTTCGATTTCTTCTATTAGTATTTGGTACATGGATTTGTCTTTTTGATGGGTTGAAAGCAGCATGTTAATTCCTCTTTTTTTATAGTGATTATGGTTAAATTAACATTAATAGGTTTATTTTTCAATATTATGAAATTAAAAATAGTAAATCTTAAGAATTTTCCATATAAAAAAAGAACCTCTTTTTCAACAGAGGTTCTTTTTCTAATATAATAATTTATTATGCATGTTTATGACTACCACGCATTTTTCTCATAATGAAACTTACGATTAATACTAAAATGATTGATCCGATAATGGCAGGAATAATAGCAAATCCACCTACAACTGGTCCGAAGCTTCCAAAGATAGCTGAACCTAACCAAGAACCGATAAAACCAGCAATAATGTTACCAATAATACCTCCTGGAACGTCTCTTCCCGTAATTAATCCGGCAAGCCACCCAATAATACCACCTACAATAAGTGCCCATAAAAATGACATAAATATCATCCTCCTTTTTAATGATGTATTGCTTATATAGGTTAGTACCCCACTTAAAAGAAAACTATTCATAGAATAACAAAAAAAATAAAAAAACTTGGAAAAGGACTTAAGAACTGGGATAGAGTCATAGAAAATAGACTAACTAGTATATAATAGAAAAAGGAACATAGTTTAGAAGAGAAAGGAGACATGAAGTGAAAATAAAAAATCAAAGCGATATAGTAGAACAGCACTTGATTCAGCACTGGATGTATTTTCAGCATACGAAGAAATCTGTGAAGGTGGATACACCAGAAATGAAATGGATTTCTGCATCTCCTTATAATCGCGGCATATATGCAGGAACCCGTCATATTGAGACTGCGTTAGGGATGTGCTCTTCGGAAGGGGAAGAACCTCTATGGATTGTTGGTCCATCTTCATATGATAACCTTGGTCCAGTTCTTCATAAAAATGGATTTGTTCCTTATGAAAAATGGATCGGAATGATTCAGCACATTCAAGAAAAAGAATACGTACACACAGGAGTAGAAGGGTTTCAATGTAAGCGAGTGCACACAGAAGCTGAATTGAAAGAATGGATAACGGTATACATAGACGGCTATCAAAAACCAAAAGAATATCAAGCTGACTTTCTTGAAAGGTTTAGGGAGCTTATGCAGCACACTGACCAATATCACTTATATTTGGGTCTTTATCACAACCGGCCAGCTGTAGCTGGGTCTCTCTTTTTTTATGACGGTACAGCGGGTTTGTACTGTATCACTACAGCTAGACATATGAGGAGAAAAGGCCTGGCTATCGCCTATTTGAAGGAAGTTCTTACTGAAGCAAAAAAACAGGCAGATACGTGTATTTTGCATGCTACAAGTGCAGGAAAGCCAGCCTATGAAAAACTTGGTTTTACAGCGGTTAACGAATTTGATGTATACAGATGGAGAAATAGAGATGGAAAATAATGTGCTGAAGCTTGTGAAACAAGAGACAAAATTCGACAAAATTTTAAAAAAGTGTAGCTTCCACTTCGTTTTTGGTGTATCCTAGGAAAAAGCAGCAGCATGAGCTAGTGTTGTACATAGAACACAGATAAAAGGAGTCATTATGAAACATTTTTTTAAAACGAGCACGTTTTGGATAGGTTTAGTTGTCGGAATCGCGCTCACATTTGGGGGATATTTTACTGTTACTAGTATTTATGATTATTATTTAGGACGAGAACAGCTGAAAGTATTGACTGCCTCTCAGAAAAACCTTCAAACTGCTTTTAAAGAGTATAATCAGCTTATGGCCGAAAAAAAAACCAAAAAGCAATTTATCAATGAACTCGATGATATTTCAAATACGATAAACTATGAATATAATGAATTAGCTTCCCTTGATCCTACGATGAAAACGATGTATAAGCATACGGGCGTCATCGATGATATGGAACTGATGATTGATAATATCGATAGCATTTATGAATTAACGATGAATGATCACAAAGACGCAACAAAACCGCTTCAAACCTACGTATCTGATTTAATGGAATATGTAGAAAAAGATATGAAAAAAGAAATAAGCATGCTAAGTAAATAGAAAAAAACAGCTGTCTAAACAAATGGGCAGCTGTTTTTTTGTTGATTATAAAAGGAATCTTTTGGTTGCAGGCGAAAGAGTATACTATGCACCCACTCACTTACGTGCACCACGTTCACAAAAAAGGGAGGACATAGTATGAAAAAAGTGGTGGTTATCCTATTTAGTTTATTTTCATTAACCGCATGTCAGGTTCCTACAGCTGAAACGCTTGAAGATCCTTATCCACCCGCTATAAAAATAATAGCCGAAGGCAAAGAAGCCATCATTAAGCCTTTATTTTTTTGCTGGACCGAATGTGAAGCTGATTTTGGCGAACGAAAAAATTTCAGACAAATTGTTATGAAAGATAGTATTCCCGTCTCTCAAGGTGGTCAAGTATCCATTAAAATAGATGGTAAAAAACCTAATGCGCTTTATTACAAACAAATTCGCAATCAGTCTATTTATGAAAACACAGTAGAAAAAAAGGACATAAAAAAAACATCTGCTGCTATTACAGTAGATTCTGCCTCTCACAGTAACAGTGATCGGTATATACTCGTAGCGGACTGGAAAGATAACAACGGGAAAAAGTTAATCGGGCGTGTCTACTATACTCCAGTAAAATTTGAAACGCCATAGATATGGCTCTCTATGTTGTAATAGAGAGCCATATGTTTAACCAATAGAATTAAGTGCTTGTGCAAGAGAAGAAGTAGTTTTAACATGTTCAAATGAAAGCCCTAAGCGAATTGCAGTTTGAGAAATTTCCGGTCGAATTCCAGATAAAATTGTTTGCACACCAATTAAACGAAGAGCTTTTACCAAATTGAAAATCTCTTGTGCCATCATCGTATCAATCGTAGCTACACCGAGCAGGTCAATACATAAATGTTCAACGCCTTTTTCCGAGCATTGCTGAAGCGTGTTTTCTAAAATAAACTGACTTTTGACCGTTCCAATATCCCCCACAAGAGGCAGAAGGGCAACTTTGTTTTGAAGCATGATAACAGGAGAACTTAATTCATTAATTAACTCTTTCTGAGCGTTCAGCTGTTCTTGCGTATTCTTATGATATTCTTGAATAAAGATATAAATAGATAGATCAAAGGCTTTAACAATAATGTCATACCACATAAATATCTTATCCACGCTTACCTCTTCTGGGTGCAAAGAGATAAACTTCTTTAAGTAATTAACGACAATTTTTTGTGAATTAAAATATTCTCGAACGATAAAGTGAAGAGGCGTACTTAAATGCTTTGGATCACGTGCAAGTTCGACCGACCACTGCTGGAAATCGGAAAAAAAGTATTCCTCATCTTTTATAAATACGTCAAATAAATGCTGAAAATAATCTTGATTTTGCTGCTTCAGTTCTTTCACAATTACTGGATTTTTACTCGAATACACGGAGAACTCGTTTTCATCGTCGAGCTGATTGTACCAGTCTTCAGTTAATTGAAGAGAATGTTCTTTAAAAAAATGATATAGGTCCTGATTTCTATGCATGAAGACTCTCCTTACATATGTATAGTCTAATTATTTTATAAATAAAGGCATAAAAGCATCCCCTGATCTAGAGTGAGGATGCTTATAAATAAATCCATTATGAAGCGCATTTATTTTCCTATACGCCTTGTTTTCCCTAACTGTATAATTTCAAACCCAATTTATTAAAAAATAAACATTTTTTAACTAGCCTATTCATACATTTTACCTATTTTTCATAAAGAACCACTTCTTGTGCTTATAGCTTTAGCTTCGGTAAGGCATCTTTAATGCTTTGATAGACTAAAATAAAGGACATGTCATCTTCTATAGTGCTCATATGTATGGCCATGTTAGGAGAAATTCCTGTTAAAACGAGCTGAGTTCCCATGAGCTTCAGCCAATTGTAAATATTAAGAATATCACGGCCGAATGAATCATTAAATTGCGCTAACCCTGATACGTCTAGGATTAAATAACGATCTTTGCTGGTTGTGTTACGCGAGGTGAAACTATTGAATAGCATTTCTATACGCCGTTCGTTTAACGTTCCGATTAATGGAAGAACAGAGATTCCTTCCTCTATTGGCACGATAGGAGTGGATAGTCTTTCAACTTCTTCCAAAGCTTGCTGAAGCTGTTCTTGGGCTGTAATTTCTATGGTAACGTCTTTTTGAACACCGATAAAGTAATATTTATCTTCTTCTTCTATATATGTTGGGTCAATCGTTAGCTGATTATGAAAGAAAGAGCCGTCTTTTCGGTAATTCACAAGCGTAACAGAGACTGACTGATTGCGGCTGATAGCGCTGCGAATTTCATCAACGTGGTGCGGGTTTGTAAGAGGACCTTGTAGAAAACGGCAATTTTCCCCTAATACTTCTTCTTCCTTATAGCCGGTCATAAGGGAAAACCCTTGGTTGAGGTAAATAATTGGATTATCAGGTAAAGAAGGATCCGTCACGATAATGCCAGATTGTGAGCTATGAAGGGCCTTATTTAAAATGGACCATTTTGAATCTTGAGCTTCAGGTGTAGTCAATGCATTCCCTCATTCCTTGGAAATTTTATAAAAATATTGTGACATAAACACGTCAAAAAAACAATTTTCGACGCGTTTGCTTCTAGAGAAAGAATGAAGATAAGGAAAAATATGTTATAATAGTTTCGGGGGCAAAGGGAGTGTGAACAAATGTGATAACAATCAATTTATTTAATGTTAGTTTCTTTGTGATGGCGCTAGTAGGCTTTATCCTCATTTTTTGTTTGCGTATAAAGTTCAAGCGGCCACTATCATTGTTTAAATGGTCTTTTTTGTTCGGAACGGTGCTGCTGTTGCTAAGTTTATACTTGTTTATGGCGACCAGCCAATATATTCATTTGATATGCAATACAATCGGCTCAGTTATGACAGCGCTCTATCTTATCAGTATTATGGGGGGAGCAGAAGAGTCATAAATACATATGTTTGAAAGTCTATTAAAAGTGGAAAATAAGTAGCGATGCTTAAAAGAGAAAGAAACGAACTTACATTCTTTCAGCCGAAATAATGACAACTGGAAAAACACCTCGGTAAAAAATGCCGAGGTGTTTTTCATAAATAAAAGGGAAAGGAGAATATTTAGAGAAATACTAGTCATACTTTACTGAGTGTAGTAAAATTAAAAGTTATTATTCTATTTTTAGGTTGTTGCTATTGGCAACATGTGTTAGTCTAAAAGTGGTATACATTTTAGGCGATCTTGAAAAAGAGAGACGAGAAGCTTTTATTCAAGTTTCTTAAAAGCTTTACGTTTACTGAGGTGAAACAATGAAATCTCAAGTACAAAAATTTGTAGGCTATTTATTAGCTGGTGATCAAGACAGCGCTTGGGAAATTGTGCTGGAAGAAATCCAACAGGGAAAGAACAGCCTAGATATTTATGAAAATTTAATTACAACCGCAATGCGAGTAACTGGAGATATGTGGGAAGAAAATATCATTTCTGTAGCTGATGAGCATGTTGCAACTACGACGTGTGATTATGTGCTAACTCGCTATCGCTTTTATAAAAAAATTCAGGGACACGCTTCAGACACCGCTCCAAGGGCACTGCTTCTATGCTTGGAACAAGAACAGCACTTCATTGGTTTAAAGATGGTGGCTTTATTGTTTGAGGAACATGGTTGGAATACTCGCTTTTTAGGTGCCAATCTACCTCTGGAATACGCTGAGAAAATGGCTATAGAATGGAAGCCGCACATGGTAGGATTATCTGTCAGCATTCCTTATCATATTGAGAGGCTTGCTGAATATACCAAAACTTTGGACAAATTAGAACCAAGACCAACAGTAATGGTAGGAGGGCGTTTAGTTTCTCAAATTGATTTCCATTCTTACTGTTCTGAGCATACACGCCTAATTCCGGATCTTTACCAACTAAATAACTGGTTAATCAGTTATCACAAAGGAGTGGAAGTTAATGTCGATGCTTGAATATGTTCCAATTCCTTACTTTCTAGTGGATACTGAATTTAATATTTTGGAATGGTCGCAACAATCAGGTCATTTATTTAAGCCTTCAGCTAATTTTTTAGATCTTGTAGATGTATTTAGTCAAGAAAAGGCGAGAAAGTTTTTAAGCTTGCGCCAAAAAGATTCTCGAGAATTGTCTGTAGACGAACCCCATGATGAGCAAACGCTTGTCCAAAGCCGAGGCCAGGCTATTCAGAAAGTAGAGCTTGTGATGCAAACCAATGATTCGCCGTATTCACTGTTTGAATGCTTAATTCAATGGGATAGTGATATAGGTCATTTAGTTTGTATTCGCCAAGATGAACGTATACAAGAGCTAACAAATCTTGTTCAAGACCATCGGAAACGATTAGCAGATACAGATTTTGAACTGCTTGAACAAAAAGAACGTCTCGAAAAATCATTACAAAAAATTAAGCAATTGTCCGCTTCTTTTATTAAATTATCCTCTAAAGTAGGGCTTATACCTCTTTTTGGAGACTTAGACACAGCTCTTGTAGCTGAAAATACGTCCATTTTGCAAAACTTTGCACATGAAGGAAATTACACCACGCTTCTATTTGACTTTGGGGGCCTAGATATATTAACAACCGAAGGAATTCAAGCTTTTGCAGGCTTTATGCAGTCCTTCTATCTTATGGGGATTACATGCTATATTATTGGCATGAAACCGCACCATACGGCTGCTTTGAAAAATAGAACGTTTGGTGAACAAATTATTTATATGAATAATCTAAGTGAAATTATTGCTGTGAATAAAAATGTGAGTTAAAAGGGTGGAGGAGAAGAAAGTTATTCTTCTCCTCTTTCTGTATACACTTCTCTTCTTATAATTAAACATCTATTAAAGAATCTTTTTATATTTCAGCTGAAAAAATGGCGTTAAGACGTTAAAGTCCTGTGTCGTTTTTAATTAACGGTATTCAAATGTTTTACGGGGGAATATTTCTACTGGTGCTATCTTTATGTACAGAGCAGATTCATGTTTCGACTATTATGTCTTGGAATGCAGTATGGTCTATTGTATATTTAATTTTTGTTGGTTCAATTGCTGGACACGGCTTATATTATTGGCTAATCGCCCAAACAAATCCGGTTTTTCCATCTACTTGGTTGTATGTATCTCCTTTAATCGCCCTGTTAATCGGCTATGTAGTCTTAAATGAAGCTATCACGCCTTCTATTATTGGCGGAGGTCTTCTTATTTTAATAGGAGTATTTATGGCCAATCGTGAAGCTTTGGGAGTACATTTTTAAAAAAGTGTGTTATTCAAAAAGCAGCTGTAAAACAAGTCGCCATTTGCTGACTTGTTTTTAGTTAATCGCAAGACAAAAAAGATTGAAGAAAGATATAAAAGATGACTAAAAGCCTCTTTCTAATGAAAGAAGAGGCTTTTTTGTTAAGAGTTTGCTGACATCGTATGAGACGGCAAAATGATGTCTTGGTCTACTAGGAAGGATAAAAGTTCTCGTGTAGCATATGACATATAGCGATCTTTTTTCAAAATGATGCCGAGCTCCCACATTGGAGTAGGTGCGGCAATTGGAATACTTTTAATAAAGGGATTATTGATTTTCGGAAACACGGACTTTGGTAAAATAGCAATACCTAATTCAGAAGCAACTAGTTCAATAATCAAATCCCATTGAGAACTTTCGTACGCTATTTTTGGATGAAAACCCGCTTGAATGCACTCATGAATAATGCGATCATGAAGAGAGAAATCTTTGCTGAACAGGACAAACGGCTCTTCTCTAAGCTCGCTCAAAGCAACAATTGATTTAGCTGCCAGGGGATGCTCATGATGAATGTATAAATTAAACTCTTCTTCAATAAACGGATAGACGTGAAAAAGAGGGTTTTGAATAGGCAATACGATAATGCCAAGGTCTACTTGTTCGTTTTCTACAAGTTCGACAATTCGCTTTGCGCCAAGCTCCACAAGCTCTAATTTCACCTGAGGATGTTTTGATGTAAAGTTTTTTGCAATCATCGGGAAAACAACAGTCCCTACTAAAGGAGGAATTCCTACTTTAATATCTCCTGTAGGCAGATTTCGTAAATCATCTAACAGAGCATGCAGCTCGTGAAGAGTGGATACCAGCTTTTGGCTTTGCCCGTACACAATCTGTCCTGCATCGGTTAATGTCAGCTTTCGAGTAGAGCGATCAAAAAGGTCTACGCCGAGTTCTTCTTCTAGTTTTTTTACAATTTTACTTAATGCTGGCTGAGACAAGTGAATTGCAGCTGCTGCTTTCGTGAAACTTTTTTGATTAACTACTTCCATGAAATGTTGCAGTTCTCGAATATCCATAAATTCTCCTCACTAGTATTCTTAGTTTTCATACTATTTATTCTATTTATCTATTTTACTTATGATTCAAATAAATGTAAACTCTTACATAAGGAAGTGAATAGTGATTCATCTAAAAATAGCACATCAAATTCCTCTAAATACGTTAGAAACCCGCATATTTGTAAGCGTTAACAAAAAAGTACCCTCGAAGAAAATCCTAAAAAAATATTTTTTTCTCCCGTAAAACAAAGCCGCGAGCGCAGAAATAACACGTGTTGAAATGTTCATTTTGTATACTGTTCTGACAATTAAGAAAGAGGAATAAAATGGTATAGTGCACCACTAAGGTGAGTCTATTCATTCTGCAAACGAGCCGTACATAAAAAAAAGGGCCGGTTTGTTAAAAATAATTGGGGGAGTGGTTGAGATGACATATGTTAAAGGACTAGAAGGAATCGTTGCAGCTGAAACAAAAGTAGGGCACGTTGATGGAGAGAAAGGTCAGCTGATTTATCGCGGATATTGGGCAAAAGATTTGGCGATCAATTATTCTTTTGAAGAAGTTTCTTATTTAATTTGGAACGGTACGCTGCCAAATCATGATGAGTTAAAAGCATTTAAACAAGAGATGGTGACTCATCGTACGCTTCCAGCTAATATTGTTGCGTTAATGGACTGTTTGCCAAAAGATACAGAAGTGATGAGCGCGCTTCGCACATGTATCTCGGCGTTAGGAGACCCTTCATACAGCTGGCCTCCGACAAAAGAGCAGGCGCTTGCGATTACAGCGGTAACACCTACCATTATTGCCTATTGGTATCGTAAAATGAATGATTTAGAAGTAGTAGAGCCTAACGAGCATTTGGATCATGTAGCAAACTATTTATACATGATTAACGGAGAAATTCCAGATCAAAGTTTGGTTACGGCGCTAAACGCCTATTTTGTTTTGACAATTGAGCATGGAATGAATGCCTCAACCTTCTCATCACGTGTTATTTCATCTACCGAATCTGACATGGTTTCAGCTATATGCGGAGCAATTGGCGCGATGAAAGGTCCGCTTCACGGAGGAGCTCCTTCTGGGGTTATTAACATGTTTGATGAAATTGGAAGTGAAGAGAATATTGAGCCTTGGGTTCGTAAAAAATTAGATAATAAAGAGAAAATCATGGGATTTGGTCATCGCGTTTATCGTACACATGACCCGAGAGCAGAAGCATTAAAAGAAGTATCGAAACAAATTTCAGGAGACAACGGGCTATTTGATTTAATTGTTAAAATTGAAGATAAAACAATTGAATTACTAAATGAATACAAGCCGGGGAGAGGCATTTATACCAACGTAGAATATTTCGCTGCAGCGGTTATGAAAGCGGTTGAGCTTCCGTCTGAACTATTCACTCCGACCTTCACAGCAAGCCGTGTGGTTGGTTGGACAGCTCATGTCGTAGAACAGTCAGAAAATAATCGTATTTACCGACCTCAGTCTGCTTATATCGGTTATACGCCAGTTGAGCAAAATCAATAATAAACCGGATTTCACATAAAAAACGTCGGTAGATCCGACGTTTTTTTCATATGGTTAAATATATTCTTTTTGAGAATAAAATCGCTTTAATAAATAGAATAATCCGACTGCTAAGCATAAACTTGCTGCAGCTAAGCTAGAGGTAATCATGGCGTGTTCACCTTCGGTCGGGGTATGTGAAAGTTTATAGCTGCTGTAGCATAAGAGAGCTGTGATACATAAACAGCAGGAGCTAATCAATCCATACCGCTTTTTGAACCCAATAATAGATAGTAATACAATCAAATAAATCCCGCTCACCATCATCATAATTGGAAACTGAGGGTGGAATTTAATCGTATATAACAAATAATCGATGTGAGAATAGTGATGAACCGCCGAGGACTTTGTTAGCCCTCCGGTCAAACTAGCTGATAAAGGTCCTTCAAGCATCGAAGAGCCGTTACACCAAGTAGCGACTGAGGAAAGTAAAAAAACAAAACAACTTGCGAATAGCTGCGTCATACATTTTATTGACACGTATAGAAAGCTCCTCTCAATAACCATCTTTTGTTAATACAAGTCCGAAAATTATTATAGCAGGTTTTGAAAGTAAAAAAAGCACTATTGGAATGGTTTCATAAAACGTTCATATTTCAAAAGGTTTGTTTTTTCAAAAGAAAGGGAAAAAAGGTGAAACGGAAGATATGAATAGAGGAGAGAGAAAGATGAAGGCAGCAGTGATTTTGAATCCAAACGCAGGAAACAAAAAATTAGTAAATGAAATTGACTTTATATGTGATCGGTTAAACACAGCATTTGAGGCGGTTACTTTATATAAAACAGAGCAACCTGGAGATGGTGCCGAGCTGGTAAGAAAATTGGAAGGCGAAGCGGATGTCATTATTGGAGCAGGAGGAGACGGGACGATTTATGAGTTGATCAACGCTCTTGCTCCGCTGAAGCAACGCCCTGTATTTGCTATTTTACCCGGAGGGACGTGCAACGACTTTTCGCGTGCAATCGGAATGAATCAAAATCCTTTAAAAGCAGTGGAGCAAATTATTGAAAAGCAGACGGAAGCAGTGGATGTTGGAAAACATGGCGAAGATTATTTTTTAAACTTTTGGGGAATCGGTCTCGTAGCTGATGTATCTGAAAATATTTTAGAAGAAAATAAAGAGAAATTTGGTAAGCTCTCTTACTACATGAGCGTAGGTAGAACGTTAAATCAAGCAGAGCCTTTTCAATTAAAAATGACGAGCGAAAAAGCTTCCTATGAAGGAGAAGCAGTTATGGTGTTAATTGGGAACGGTCCTTTTTTAGGAGGAACTCGCGCTATGCTAGGAAACAGCTCATTTCAAGACGGATTATTAGATGTATTCGTTATTAAAGAAATGGGAATCGAGCCGGTTATGGCATGGTTACAAACAACTCCTGATGAGGAACAGCTTGACCCTGAAAGCAACCTTATGCATTTTCGGACAAAAGAAGTCCATATTGAAACCACTCCTGAAAAAACGGTAGATTGTGATGGAGAAAAAGAAACGACAACACCTTCAACGATTACGGTTCTCCACAATCACATAAATATGATAGTAGGAAACAAATAAAAAAAACGCTGAAACTTCAAGCGTTTTTTTTATGAAGACAGCCATCGCGGAGAAGTGAAGAGCATAATCATTATGCTGCTCATCGTAATAACAAGCATGGAGTAGCAAAAAGCTGTAAATCCGATAATATGTAAGCCCACTATCATAATCGTACTGTCTAAGATAAAAATGGTTATTCCTATATTGATTTTCCATTTTTTTGATACAATAATAGCGATTAAATCCAGACCGTCCGAACTGATGCCGTAGCGAAGCATCAGTCCTATTCCCATTCCTACGAGTGTGCCTCCAAGCAATGAGCTAAAGATCAAAGGAAGCTCCAGCGTGCCTTCGAGAATAGACAGCCATTCTGTCATAAAAAAAGAAACAAACAAACCTATACTTCCATAAAAAAAGTTTTGGCGATGACGAAAAAAAGCATATAAATAGACAGGTACGTTCAAAAAGAAAATGGACATTCCGATAGGAGTTCCAAACACATAATATACGATAAGCCCAAATCCTATAAGTCCACCGTCTAGTAAGTGATACGGAGCAATAAACCCGTTTAGCCCTAGTCCAATTAATAAGCTGCCACAGCAAATCGAAACCACTCTCGAAAAAATATTCCTCACCCTATACGTTAAATTTTAATGGGAGTACTCGTCCATCTATGTATATGACAAGCTTAGGTTATTTAGAAGTAAAGAAGAAGAAAAAAGAAAATTATGTAAAAAGTATTGATTCTATAACTCTGATATTCTATAGTTAATCTAACTTCGTTTTCACGACAATTTCTTGATTTTTTACCATACTGTTTAACTGTTTGTATTTTTTAATATATAAAAAAGTTGTGTTCTGTAAAAAGCATACGATTGTAATAAGTCGATAAAAGCAAGCCGTTATATAAAGGGGTTGATTACGTGTAGGATTCTCTTTCTTTTCAGTCATACTAAAAAGAAAGAGGGATTGTCGTGAAAAATCGTTCCGTACTTTTTTTATGGTTTGGTCAAAGCCAAGCTAATTTAGCAGATGTATTATATATTGTTGCGTTAATCAGCATTCTTTACGCTCAAAATAGTTCTCCTGTGCTGCTTTCATGCATTCCGTTTACCATTACGGCTGCTAAGTTTTTGAGCAGTTTTACGGTGCCTTTTCTTATAGATCGCTACAGAGCTAAGCGTATTCTTGTGGTGTCTCAGCTGTTAAAAACCAGTGTTTTGTCTATGTTTTTCTTGTGGCATATGTCGCTTATCAGCATGCTGTGCTGCGTGGCGCTTATTGCTTTTTTCGATGGGTGGGCAGCTCCGGTTCAAAGCTCTATGCTTCCTCATTTAGTAGATAAAGAGAAGCTGTTAAAATGGAACAGTATGTTTAATGTCACGGATCAAACGATTCAAATTGCAGCCTATCCGCTTGGAAGCTTTCTGATTATTAGCTGGGATGCTACCGGCCTTTTATGGCTGTCATTTTCGTTATTTAGTTTGTCACTCGTATTCATGCAGGCCATTCGCATGAACGTTCATTCTTCTAAAACGAAGCAAAAACAAGGGTTAAAAGAGGGATGGAAGCTAATTTGGCATTATCCGCGCCTGCGGGTTTTATTAGTCATGGAGGTTTTAGAAGGGATGGCTGCCGGCGTTTGGGCATCAGCTATTGTCTACGTGTTTGTGAAAGAAATATTAAATAAAAATGAAGCTTGGTGGGGATATATTAACAGCAGTTTTTTTGTTGGAACGGTTCTTGGTGGTTTCGTTTTGCTGAAGATTTCAGTTGAGCAAGAGAGAAGTCTTTATCATATTGTAATACTAGGCAGTCTTTTTTCAGGTTTCTTTACATTATTGTTCGGAGTGATATCTGTGCCGTTTCTTTCCCTTTTACTTAGTTTTACTATTGGCATTGCCCTTCAAATAAGCGCTACGTGTTCTTACACGCTTACACAAACGGCCGTTCCTTTAGAAAAGCTTCCTAAGGTGCTTTCCGCTACGCTGAGCGTTTCATATGTGACGTTTGGACTTTCGGTGCTGCTGCTTGGCGCTGTTGCTTCGCTAAATGTGACGGCGGCGTTTCTAACGGCAGGAGGACTGATTGTAATCAGCGGCTGCGTAGGTTTATTCTTACGAAATTATGCGCTTGCTAACTAAAAAAGGTTGCTGTTTGCAACCTTTTTTTAAAACAGCGTATTTTCTCTCCTCAACCATAAGCCGTATAAGGTTGTTTGCTTTAAATATCCCCTTGTGTAAAAGTAGGGAGCTTTTCACGAAAACGAAAGGAAAAAAAGTATAGCTATCGAATTATGTTAAGAGCGTTGAGCTAAAAGGAGTGATTAAATGGTTGTCATTCGACAGGCGGTTGAAACTGATCGAGAGCGACTGGCTACGTTAATGCAAGAATATATAGTGAAATTCTGCGAGCAGCCTGACCCTTCCCGGAAAGCTTTAACTTTACATATTAAGCGTCTATTGAATAATCCTTCCTACGGTATCCAGTTTGTTGCTGAATTGGAAGGGAAACTAGTAGGTTTTGCGACGGTGTACGTATCGTGGAGCACCCATTATTTTAAAGAAACAGGCGTCTTAAAAGATTTGTACGTATCTCCTTTAAACAGAGGAAATAAAATTGGTGAACGTTTGTTTAAGATTTGCCTTGCCTATTCTCAAAAGTATGAGTTTGCAGGAATGACCGCTGAGTGCAGCAGTGAAAATAAAGTTGCTCAAAACCTTTATCAAAAAATGAACGGTAAAGAAAATGCAGGGGTTCAATACCGTTTTTTTTAAGAGAAGTACAGCTTTTACTTTTAAGACTTCTACTAAATGGCAAAAATATGTTATAGTATGAAAAGTGAAATTGATGAAAATGTCGGTGGGCTATATGTTAGATGATGGTATGAATAGTAGGGGGAAGTTGGACTAGCTGTTTGAAAGGCGGCCATCCTATTTTTAGTATAGCCGCAAGGAAGGAGCAGGACCTTGAAAAAAAATCCAATCTTAAACGCGTGGAAAATAGTAACTGCGACGAGCGGTTTTTTACTTGCGCTGTTTATCTTTAAAGTCCGAAAAGGAAGATAACCATATAAAAAAAGCTCCTCGATTGAGGAGCTTTTTATTATTTAGTAATAGGAAACGTCAAGGGAGTCACTGTTGATAAAGAATCTCGGTAAGAATGATAGGTGAAATAATGACGTGTTGGACTATAAATAGTCATGTAAAGTAAATAATCATATTTCGTTTCCATATAGAAAAAAACGCCGTCTTCGTGGAGTGCATAGAAAGAGTACGAAATCCCGAGCAGCGTTTGCTTTTGTACGCTTGCGCTTGGATTTTCTTTAATCCATTCATACAGTTCAAAAACACTCACTCCTGGTGAAGATTGCAGCGTATGTACTTTGTCATATAACTTATCAGATACATCCGAAACCGACTGTTTTAATTGGTTAAATAAGTTGGACATTTGTTCTTTCATTGTGGTGATCTCCTTTACGGGTAGTCAGCTATTAGCATGCTCAGAGAAATTCACGCTTATGTATAGTTAGTGAATGGCTGATTTGAATTTGCCGCCCTGCGCTTCTTGGGTATCCATAATGGTTGTAAATGCCTGTGGATCAATTTCAGAAATAATGGTTTTAAGCTTGGTAATTTCTAAACGCGTCACAACTACGTATATGACTTCTTTTTCTGTACCTTCAAATCCGCCTTTACCATACAGTTTCGTCACGCCGCGGCCTAGACGATGCGTAATAGCGTCTGATAGCTCTTCATAGTGATTTGACACAATAAAAGCTGCTTTTGTTTCATCAAGCCCTTGAATGATCGCATCGATTGTCTTAGACGCAATATAGTACGTAAGGATTGAGTACATGGCCTGTTCCCAACCTAGCACGAACCCTGCCCAAGCGAAAATGAAGATATTTAAAAACATCACAAATTCACCCACAGAAAACGGGATTTTTTTTGTTAATAAAATACCTAAAATCTCAGTTCCATCTAACGCTCCACCGTGACGAATGACCGTTCCTACACCTGCTCCTAAAAGGAGCCCGCCAAATACGGTAGCAAGAAGCGGTTCAGATGTTACAGCTGGAACATGGTGCAATTGAGATTCTACAATGGATAAAGCAACAACTGCAAACATAGATGAAAAGCAGAAGCTACGACCAATTTGTTTGTATCCACTATATAAAAAAGGGAGATTAAAGATGATGATAAGTAGACTGAACGGCAATTTCGTTAAGTAAACTAAAATTAGAGAAATACCGATAATACCGCCGTCAATTACGGAATTTGGGACTAAAAATAATTCGATAGAAACGGCAGCCAAGGAAGCTCCAATTAACATCATAATGTAGCGATAAATGAGCCGACCTGCCTTTTCCTTTTTGTGCTGTTTCGTTGTCATAAAATCTTTCCTTTCAACATACTGCCTATACGCAACTCTTACTAGTATAACTAAGTCTTGGGAACTCTATCCAATTATCTACTTTAAAAAAGACTAGCCAGAATAAACAAAATCCTGTTAAATTAAACGGTAGACATTTGCTGAAATAAAGGAGCTGTACATATGATAAACGTTTATATTCCACCGCTTCAAACAAGCGCTGGCGAAAAAGCGGCACGCTATATTGATACATTAACCAAACCGATAGGAAGCCTTGGAAGGCTCGAAGAAATAGCAGTTGAATTAGCGGCCATGACAGGGGAAGCTTTTCCGACAGTCACGCCGCCAGGAGTCCTCGTTTTTGCAGGCGATCATGGAATTGTACAAGAAGGAGTTTCAGCTTATCCTCAAGACGTAACGGCACAAATGGCGCTGAATTTTTTGCAGGGAGGAGCAGCTATTAACGTGTTTAGTGGGCAAATAGATGCCCAGTTCAAACTGATTGACATCGGCATTGCTTCTGACCTTTCCCATAAGGATCTTGTACAACGCAAAGTGAAGCTGGGCACAGCAAGTTTTTATAAAGAAGACGCGATGACGCGCAGTGAGGCAGAATTGGCTGTTCAAGTCGGATATGAAGAAGCTGAAGAGCTTATTGCCCAAGGAATTAAATGTTTGATTGTGGGAGAAATGGGCATCGGAAACACTACGTCAAGCACGGCTATTTTAGCTGTATTGACAGGAGAAAAAGTCTCTAAGCTTGCAGGAATGGGCACAGGGATTTCTGACGAACAGCTGCGCCACAAAGTGAAGGTAATTGAAGAAGCGCTGCAAAACAGGCACATCAACCCTCAGGATCCAATTGATATTATTAGTAAAATAGGGGGGCTTGAAATTGCAGGGATGACAGGTGCTATGCTGGCGGCAGCTGCTCACCGTATTCCTATTTTAATAGATGGTTTTATTTGTACAGTTGCAGCTCTTCTAGCGACAGAAATCAATACACAAGCAAGAGACTATATGTTTGCTAGTCACGAATCTGTTGAACAAGGTCATGCGTGTGCAATGAAGCTTCTTGGCAAGAAACCGCTTCTCAACCTCAATCTTCGGTTAGGTGAAGGAAGTGGAGCTGCTGTTACATTTCCGCTGCTGCACTCGGCTTCGCTGATGATTGCTAATATGGCTACGTTTCAATCTGCGGGAGTGTCTGAGAAAGAATAAACTTAGAAAAAAATAAACCTAAAAAAGACATGGGAACAAAACCATGTCTTTTTTCTTTATTTTATAAAAAAATCTTATATTTTTAACATCATAAACCAATAAACGCTAAAGCTAGCACCTGTTAAAATAAATGATCCAATAATTAACAATACCAGTGCAACGCGTCGTTTAATCGCTTGAATTTCTCTATCTTTTGGCAAACGTCCCATTGGTCTTCCTCCATTATGTAAATATTTCACGTATTTTCCTATTTTACTCCGCTTTAAAAAGAGAGAACATATGTCAAAGTTACTAAAAAACAAATTATTTTACAAAAAAATTGTATCCACGTTACAGCAGGGCAAAGAATACGTATTTTTTCAGTTAGAAAAGGACTGCTCTAAAGGTTTACTTACATGGCAACAACCTTTATCATATAACTGACTATACTATGATGTTATCCAAAGTTGGAAGAAATCTCAATAAATGTGAGTGTTATAATTACATGATAAGAGTCAGAAAATTTTAAAAAAGAGTGTGAGCAAACAATGAACGGTATGTTGATTATTCGGAACGGTGCTCCTTTTTATGAAGGAGCTTCCGTGCCTATTCCAAAAGATAAAGCTTGTATTATCGGACGAAGCAGTGAAGAATGGGAGCCTTATCTGGCCTTTCAAAGTGCTTACATTTCACGCAAGCATTTTGAAGTAACGTACGAAAGCAATGCATTTTTCATTACAGACTTGTTTAGTAAACACGGGACAAAAGTAAACGGAGAAGAGTTACAGCCTGGAACCCCTCGTTTCTTGAAAGAGCAGGATGTCATTACCTTAGCAAATGAGGAGGCAGCTTTAGTATTTAGAAATGATGATATGGATGCAACCCTCGATTTAGGACCTTTGCTAAAACAAATAAATAAGCCATTTTACACATTAGATCCAATTTTGCAGAAAGTAAAAGTAAAAGAGGAAACGTATATTCTGTCAGATAAAGAATATGCGTGCTTAGCTTACCTTCTAGAATATAACAATCAATTTGTTTCAAAAGAAGCATTAAAAAAAAGCGTTTGGCCTGAACGAGTAGAGTCAAATGGAGAAATTCTGGTAGCAGCGGAAGAGCTGAATGCGCTGATTTACCGGGTTCGCAAAAAAATAGGAACATATTTAGAAATCGAAGTGATTCGAGGAAAAGGATATTGGCTGCACTTTAACGAAAATGGACGTGAATAGAATCACGTCCATTTTTTAATCTCGTTTTACAGCATGTACACGTATATGTTTAGCTTCTGCTAGCCAAGATCCGTTTTGAAATAGTTTGTCTTGCATTCGATTTTCTAAGCGCGTAATGAGGACATTTTTAGTTTCTGTCGTCACGTGAGCAAAAAGAGGGGCTGCATTTGTTTCGAGCCAATTACGCAAGCCGTTTTCCCCTTTTAACAAGAGGGGCCGGCTGTAGTGTATGGCCGTGGTGACTTGAAAATTCTGTGATTCCAAAAGAGAAGAATATTCAGCTACAGAAGGGAAGTACCATGGGAAATCTACATCGTTATAAGGGATATCAAACGTTTTAAATTGACGAATGATTTCTGTGAAAATTTCGTCCATGTTTCCTTTTCCCCAAAATTCTGCTACAAATCGGCCATTTAGTTTTAAAGCATTGTAAATATTTTTAATGACAAGGTGAGGGGGACGGATGTCGTGTAAAGTTGCATTGGAAAAAACTGCGTCAAATTGTTCGTAATAAGGAAGGTTAAGGGCGTTTAACTGTTCAAAGGATAGAGTCGGGTACTGATGACGAGCCTGTTCAATCATATTTTCAGAGCAATCGATGCCCGTTGCACGGACATGAAGCTTATTGAGCTGCGAAATAAATTCGCCAGTGCCACAGCCAATATCTAAAATATGTTCGCCAGCTTGAGGAGAAAGAAGGTTCATAGCACTTCCTCCAAATGAAGAAACAAACGGAAGATGATACACTTGAGCAATTTTTTGTTGATTAACAGTTTGACTCATGAAGTGATTCCTCCTTTGTAAAAGATGATGACGATCGTTTTATAAGAAGAAACAAGCTTTGAATAGTAGATATGAAGTTATTGATAGAATTATACCATATATCTTACTTATTATGCCGAAAACTCCAAAGAAAAAGCGCACCAAACTTCTAGCTTGGGCGCTTACAAGCCGAACTATTTTATAACCATTAACCGAACTGAACAAATAGAGGAAGGTCTGTATGACCCATCTCACGTACGTAGACGTATAAATTTCCTTTATGATGAATTTCATGATCAATGGCCATTTGTAAAAGCTGTCTTCCGGGAAGCTTTCTTCCAAACGCTGCAGTTGCGTCAATGGTCTTGTTTAAGTCAGCTTCGCTAAGTGAGCGCAATACGGCTACTGTTTTTTCCGTATATTCAGCTACAAGGTCCGATAATGTCTTACCGCTAAAATCAGCTTTTTGACCAAGCGGAGATAAATCACCGGATTTTACCACTGATGCAAATGCATAAAAGGATGTTAAAATATGCGTAGATAAGTCAAAAGCGGACATAGATGTCGGGGCAGGCTTGTATTCGTAGTGACCTGCTTCAATTTTGTTGATTAATTCATTAGTTACGTTTCGATGTGCTAAAAAGTGATGAGTCATTTGGTCAACTGTCATGATGAAAGGCTCCTTTATTATGTATTCGCTTCTGAGTATAGCATCTGAAAATCAGAAAGCGAAGAAAAAACTTTAATAAAAAGAAAAACAGCTGCACGTGAGCAGCTGCTTTTCTTTTTATTAGAAATTACGTTGTTTTAACTCTTCAAGTAATAACTCCATACCTTCGCGGCTTAAAGTTAATTTGCCATCTGCGATTGTTACATTGTCAGAAGATACTTCGCCAGTAATCGCACAAGCACCGTTCGGCTCATATTTCTTTAAAATAATTCGATCTGTTTCGACAAAAATTTCAACAGGATCTTTTACATCTATTTCAAGAACACGTCTTAACTCTTTAGGAATTACGATACGACCTAAATCATCTACTTTTCTTACAATACCAGTCGATTTCATTTTTAATCACCTTTACTTTTATATTTTATTGAGTACACAAAATATTATTTTTGGAATTTCTAAGATGATTATATACTAGATAACCGCTAAATTTGTCGAAGTTATTAATATGTAAATGAACTGTAATATTATTGAAATATTATCTGTAAATACAAATCCTCCTACAAAATGGAATATGTAGGGCTCTTTGTATGATATAGGAGATGAAGGAATTAATTACATTTGACATACAATTTTATTTATGTTTATACAGCAGCCTAGAGTTAGGCTACATGTAAGTGTGGAAGCAAACAAGTTGAAAGAATGAAGAGAATATGATTAAATTAAAAAAGTAACTTGTTCAAAATAATTAAATCGTAATGATTACGTATTTCAAATAAAAAATTGATAAAGCGAAAGGATGACAAAGAGTTTGGCTAAAAAATCAAAAGTTGTAAAAGAACAAAAGCGCCAAGAGATAGTAGCGAAATATGCGCAATTGCGCCAAGAGTTGAAGGAAAAAGGAGATTACGAAGCGTTAAAAAAATTGCCTAGAGATTCTTCACCAACGCGCTTAAATAATCGCTGCCGCGTTACCGGTCGCCCTCGAGGCTATCTTAGAAAATTTGAAATGTCACGCATTGCTTTTAGGGAATTGGCCTACAAAGGACAAATCCCAGGTGTTAAAAAAGCAAGCTGGTAGTATAAAAGCCCTCATAATGAGGGCCTTTATTATTTATTAGCTGCAAAGTATCGAGCAATTCCTTGATAAATACCTGTAGATATTTGCTGCTGATACGCATTAGAAGAAACAATTTGCTCATCGTGAGCATTTGATAAAAAGCCTAATTCAAGAAGTACAGCACGCTGGTTGTTTTCTCGAGTAACATAATAATCTCCAAAACGAACCCCCATATCCTTCATAGAAGGCGCATTTTCAGCCATGCTTTCTTGAATATATTTTGCTAATTCTTTATCTTTGGATTCACTGTAATAAAATGACGCAATGCCGTTTGCAGAAGATGAAGTAGAAGCGTTATAGTGAATGCTGATAAACGCATCTGCATGCTTTGCTTCACTAACGTTCACACGTCCGCTCAGTGAAATAAAGGTATCGTTTGAACGCGTCATAAATACATTTGCTCCCGAATTAGCTAAGCGGCTTGCCACAAGTTTTGCGGTTGTTAACGCTAGTTTTTTCTCAATCGATGATTTGCCTGAAGTACCAGGATCATATCCGCCGTGTCCAGCGTCTACTACAATAATTTTATCTTTTAAAGCAGCAGATGGGGAAGGCAAACTAGCTGAAGTTGTAGAACCTGCTGCAGCTGTTAACCCTTTTGACACCCATGCTGTTTGACTTGCAGAGTACTGAATTTGCACCCAGTCATTCGTTTCGCCTACTTTTTTGAATCGTTCGCCCGCTTTTGCTACACGGATAATGCCCGCGCTTAAGCTCGGCTGACTGCGTAAATTTGAAGCTTTTGTAATTTGAATCGACTGGGCTGTTTGTGAAGACTGTCCGGAATCAGCTTGTAAATACTGACTTGCTACCCAGCCTGTTTGACCTGATGCTGTTTTAATCTGTGACCAAGATCCGCTCTCTTTTACCACCGTTACTTTGGAACCCCGGGATAAGTTCGTCACGATAGACGCGCTTGTGCTTGCAGAAGAGCGAACGTTTAATGAGCTAGCGTTAACAACAGCTGACTTGGATGTTGTAGAACCCGAGTTACTAGTCGGTGTAGAAGAACCGGAGCCTGCTTGTAGGTACTGACTCGCTACCCAGCCCGTTTGACCTGATGCTGTTTTAATCTGTGACCAGGATCCGCTTTCTTTTACCACCGTTACTTTTGAATTGCGCGGTAAGTTCGTCACGACCGATGCGCTTGTGCTCGCAGAAGAGCGAACATTTAATGAGCTAGCGTTAACAACAGCTGACTTGGATGTCGTAGAACTCGAGTTACTAGTCGGTGTAGAAGAACCGGAGCCTGCTTGTAGGTACTGACTCGCTACCCAGCCTGTTTGACCCGCTGCCGTTTTAATCTGTGACCAAGATCCGCTTTCTTTTACCACCGTTACTTTGGAACCTCGGGATAAGTTCGTCACGATAGACGCGCTTGTGCTCGCAGAAGAGCGAACATTTAATGAACTGGCGTTAACAACGGCTGACTTGGATGTCGAATTTGCCGTAGACGTACTGTTTGTTTGTGTTTTGTTTATGTATTGAGATGAAATCCAAGCTTCTTTACCGTTATACGTAATTTTAGCCCATCCCTTGCTTTCATCTACTATATTAACGGTGTTTCCCTTCGTTACTTTTCCAACGATAGCGCCGCTTGTACTAGGCGTTGCACGTACATTTAACGATGTAGCAGTTACTTTGGCCGATTCAGCTGCATCTGCGTCAATCGAATGCAAAAGCAATGAAGAGCTTAAAAGAACAGAAGAAACGGCTGTGTACATGACATGTTTTTTATTCATTTTTTCCTCCTTGCAAATTACAAATTTCAACATAAGTTAATTAGTATACAAAGCATATATCGGCAAATAGCCCAAAATTTTGAGTTAAATCTACTATTATCTCATAATGCCGATATTATCCATCATACTATATGTCGAATTTCAATTGTATAATGAATTTGAACTATCTGCCATCCTTAACGATAAAATTTTACATTAATGTAAAATATAATTATATCAAAGGTGAAATGTAGGGATATTAAGGGCATTTAAAGGTCTTTAGCCCTTTGTTCACCGATGTTTTGAGGACATGTTTTATACTAGAAAAAATGTAAAATAGTATAAAGCAGCTGAATGTGAATATGATAGAGGAGAGATAGCAAATAAAAGAGTATCTATCTTTTGGAGGAGGAAACATCCACAATTATGAAACATTCAGAATAAAAATAACAAAAATATATAAAATAATATAAATCCTGTCTATATCGATGGAAAAGCTCATAGCATAAACAAAAAGTGAATAGTTAGAAAATTCTTTCTTTTTACTTTGAAACATGGTACAGTATAAAAAAGTGAAAGGGTGGAAACTGATATGCGAAAGATTGTTCAGTATGAAACAAAGTGGTCGCTTTTGTATCAAATGGAAAAAGAAGCGTTACTTAATACACTAAAAGATTTTTCAGTAGACATCGAACATATTGGAAGCACGTCCGTTCCAGGATTGGCAGGTTCACCAATCGTTGATATTTTAATCGGCGTCAAACGCGAAGAAGACATAAATGAAGTGCGCGCTATATTAAAAAATAAATCTCACGTATACGTAGCGGAAAAGGAGATGTTCGTCTTATTAAAAGAAGGCGTTCCAGCTGCACACTACCCTCCTATTATGACAGCTAAAAATGCCCGTAAGCTCATTCCACATGATGCTAGAAGAAGTCATGTGTACGTAACGGTCAGTGAATCACCTTACTGGAATGAACGAATTAATTTCAGGGAGCAGTTACGCTCGAGCGAACGTGCTAGAAAAAAATATGAAGGTATGAAATACGAGCTTTCAAAACGATTGTGGAACGATATTTCTACCTATGAGTACAAAAAAGAAGAATTCATTCAGCGCAGTCTATAAAAAACGTCATTTCAATTGAAATGACGTTTTTTTAATTAATTATCTTGTAAAACAATGGTCTCAAGCTTATCAGCAGTATTTACTGCGAGAACCGTATAGTTTTTACCGCTTTGAAGATTTGTTCCAGGAAGACTTAGTATTTCTTTTCCGTCTGCTGTGGAAACAGATAAATCATACGAACCCGGATTTACTACTTGATAACCTGAAATGCTTTTAAAAGACAGATCTTTAAATAAAGGAGCAGCCCCTTTAGGACCTACGTTTACCGCAGGAGCATCAGGAGATAAATGAGCAACACGTAAGCTTGCTTTTCCATCCATCCCTTGCTTATTATTCGTGAAAGCCTGCAGTTCAAGATTTTCGGCTTTATTTACAGCGGCTACTGTATACGATTTTCCACCGTCTACAACAAGGGTAGCTTCGATGATGGAATCTTTTGTTCCTTTTGTCTTCGCTTCGTATACTTCTACTTTATGAGAACCAGCTGACAAAGGCAGGGAGTTGGAGACATCTTTAAACTTTGCTCCTTCTACTAAAGCTTTGTCATCCACAAAAATGTCTACAGCTGGAGCATCCGGTGAAGCATGAACGATACGAACTTCTGCATTTTGAGCTGGTCGCTCATCTGCAGCAGGAGGTGTTTCAGCGGCAAATACTAACATGCGGCTAAGTGCCAAGAAGGCAATCACTGCTACCATTACGAATAGTCGTTTCATCAAGTATCACTCCTTTTTTAGTATACACAGCTTTATGTAAAGAGAAGGACTGTGCAGTTGTTAGCGTATACTAAATAAAATCAACTATTCGTTTGTTTGTTAACTTTTAACGTGTTTACTGAGATTTCTGACGGAAAAATCGAAGAATAGCCAAAATATTGTACAAGGTTGTTAAGAGCCACGTCAATAAAAAGCCTAGGCCAAGTCCGATATTGGCATCTATATACGTATGCGTGAAGTCATCATATACGACGTAGGCAAGAGGAGCAATTGACAGTAAAAGGAGAAGAAAAAACAAAAGTGTTTTCCATCTGCTTAAAGTGAAGGTTAGATAAAAGAAAAGGAAAGCGGAAAACAATAGAAGACCGTCTCGAATAGCCCAAGGTAAAACGCCGATATGTGGATTCGCGAGAAGAAAGGTTGGAACAATTGAAAGGAGGAAAAGGAGAGACAGCAAAGTCACATGAAGGGTGTTCTTTTTTGTAAAAGCCGGCACCAATAAAAACGCTGCCGTTGCACCTAAAAGAAAATTACAAATTAAAATAAACTCCATCCAAACACCTCATTTATCGAGTATTACTTTTAGTCTATTCAAGACGCTGTTAAAGTAGATAAAAAAAGCTGCGATGAACATCGCAGCTTTTGATCATTCGAATTTAAATCCTTGTTTTTCAAGCATCGCTCGAACTTCTGGATAATAAATGGTTTTGTAAATAGCGGATACAGTTTGTGACCAGTTGCGGTCATCTGCACCGTTTGTTCTCTTTTTCATATACTCTGCCATTTCAGCATCATAGTCTTGAATCAATGACTTTAAGTCATGATTATAGCTTTCACGATGGTGCACAGCAGCTTGTGGCAATCGAGGCTTTTTCGCAGAATGATCTGCCGGATGTCCAACGACAAGACCGCTTACTGGGAATACGTATTCCGGTAAATCTAGGAGCTCAATGACTTCTAGTGGCTTTCTGCGAATTCCGCCGATTGGTACTGTACCTAAACCGAGTGACTCTGCTGCAACTGTTGCTGCTTCTAAAGAAATTCCAGCATCGGTTGCCCCCACTAAAATTGACTCAAGTCCATCGGTTACGCCAAGAGGCGCATCGTTAAGCTCAGCTGCAATATTAGCACGATTAAAATCTGCACAAAAGATTAAAAATAGAGGAGCTTGGTCAATCCACGCTTGGTTGCCTGCAAGCTCTGAAAGCTTTTTCTTCTTTTCTTTATCTTGGACGCTAATAATAGTTACTTGCTGTCCGTTAATAGAAGAAGCGGCTGACTGAGCAGATTGAATAATTGTATCTAAATGCTCGTCGCTTACTGCTTCGTCTGTATATTGACGGATAGAACGATGATCTTGAATTGTACGAATTGCTTCATTCATGATGCGTCATCCTTTCAAAGAAGTTATTTTTAGCCTTGTAATGTTTTTACATCTAAAGGTGCTACAAGTACGCCAGTTTGAGCAAATGCTACAAAACTTTGGAAATGAGCTGATTTATTGTGTGCTTGAATTGCTTCTTCGCTTTTCCACTCTTCAATCATCATAAATGTGTTAGGTGTAAAAGCATCTTCAAATAGTTGATAGTTGCTGTTTCCTTCTTCTTGTAAAGAATGCTTAATTAGTTCTTGTACGTTTTCTAAAAATTCTTCTCTTTTTGCTGGGTTAACTTTCATTGAAGCTTGTAAATGAATCATGGGTGATTCCTCCTTTAATAATGATGGTGCTTTATATTATTTGTTTTGTTTTTAATCTTTCATTCAATTTACGATTAAAATGAAGATAAGTTCGAATATCATCGAACAATGAAACTATAACACCGATTAAATAACAGTGCAAGGAATTTAGTTCGAAAGTTATCGAACATTGATACACAAAAGAAGCTGTGTTATATTTTAAGCATGAGAAAACCTTATCAACCACCGAAATCTGAAATTAAATTAACGCCTATTTTACATGCATTGAGTGATCCTAACCGGCTGCGAATTGTACAGTGTTTAGCGACAAGAAAGGAGCAGACCTGTTCGTATTATCAAAAATTAAATGTATCAAAATCAACGCTATCACATCATATTAAAGTACTTCGCGAAGCTGGAATTATCAAACTACGTATAGAAGGTACGCAGCACTATTATTCCTTGCGTTTAGAAGAACTTGAGGAACTGTTCCCAGGTCTGCTTCCTTCCATTATAAATATAGATGAGCAATTATTTTAAAAGCTGAACGATGGTTTGTTCAGCTTTTTTGTTCAAAATAAATGTGTCCATGCAGGCTGCATCCAGGATTAAAAGAAGAACGACAGTGAGGGCAAGTCGAGTTACAGGTTAAGTATTCATTAATTGAAAGCTCATGTTTACATACTCCGCAAAGAATAGCTTTTTCATTAAACATAGATTTTGGCCATCTTTTAATGTCGTGATCCGCATGTGCGTTATGACATTGATAGCATGGATAATATGTATGACAGCAATAAAATTTTATTGCAATAATATCTTTATCCGTATGATAGTGCGTACAGCGCGTTTCGGAATCCACTGTGTCACCTTTTACTGCAGGTACAGATTTGGTCATTATCATCACTCCTTATGAAAAGTATAGCATGCTTTTATACGCCTTATCATACATATGTAAAAAGAAAAATGCTATAATAAAACCATCGTTTTACATGTCAGATTGCATGCTAAAAAGATCAGATAAAAATTGATGTCAAAACAGATCGATTAAGTGAAGTAAAGAGAGGAAGAAAAAATGAGTAAGCAAGTTATCGTTTTTACCGGAGGCGGAACAGCTGGACACGTAACACCAAACATTGCCATCATGAAAGAATTAGACAGTGAAAAATGGGATATCCATTATGTCGGTTCTCACAATGGTATTGAGAAAGAATTAATTACAAAATTAAACGTTCCATATCATGCGATTTCAAGCGGGAAGCTGCGTCGATACGTAGATATGGAAAATGTAAAAGATGTATTTCGAGTAGCAAAAGGGGTTGGCGATGCGCGTCGCGTGCTGAAAAAGTTAAAGCCTTCTCTTGTTTTTTCAAAAGGCGGTTTCGTCACAGTTCCTGTGGTAATGGCTGCTAAATCTTTAAACATTCCCGTGTTCATTCATGAAAGTGATTTAACACCGGGACTGGCAAATAAAATTGCGCAGAAATTTGCCACTAAAATTTTCACTTCTTTTGATGAAGCCGCAAACTACTTTCCAAAAGAAAAAGTGCAGGTTGTTGGTTCACCTATTCGAAAAGAGCTATTTAGCGGAAGCGCAGCGAACGGGGAAAGCTGGCTACGCTTTTATGATAAGCGCCCCATTTTAACGATTATGGGGGGAAGTTTAGGAGCACGCCGTATTAATGAAATCGTTCGAGAGTCTTTGCCTGAACTGCAAAAGAAATTCCAAATTGTACACCTTTGCGGAAAAGGCAATATTGATACAAGCCTTGAAAAAGAGTCAGGATACCGTCAGTTAGAATACGTAAACGAACAGCTTCCTGATGTTCTAGCGGCAACTGATTATGTGATTACACGCGGCGGATCCAATGCCATTTTTGAGTTTTTAGCTCTTCATAAACCGATGATGATTATTCCTTTATCAAAAGCACAGAGTCGCGGAGATCAAATTTTAAATGCACAATCCTTTAAGAAAAAAGGCTACTGTATGGTTGTAGAAGAAGAGCAGTTAACAAAAGAACTGTTTTTGCGTGAAGTAAATGAGCTTCAGCAGCAGGCAAGTACGATGAAGCGTACAATGCGTGAAGCAACAAAAACGGATGCCATTTCAATTCTTGTAAATGAAATTGAGAAAATGAGCTAAAAAAAGCGTTCTTATCTCCTCGATAAGAACGCTTTTTTCTTCTGAAATTATTATTTTAAAATAATGAATAAATATAGAAAAATAAAGCTTTTAAAATTTCAAAAAATGTTGTTGACAGTAAATTTTAACAGGAGTAAGATTACTCTCATGAAACGTTCCACTGTGAAACGCTGAGTCTTTTCTGAAAGAGAAGGAAAGAGCGGAGGACCCAATTATCAGGGGTGAATCTCTTAATTGAGTAGGGTTACTTTCTTGACCCGAACCCGTCAGCTAACTTCGTAAGCGTTAAGAGAGAGGATGGTGTAATCGTGGTCGTTTTCTATAACAGCGGATAGTACGCTCCTTTCAAAATATAGGTGAAAGGAGCGTCAGGATGCATTTATCTAAGCAAATGATTCAAATGATTGAATATCGGGCCATGTGCGATCAGCAATCTTTTGATCTAGCAAACCGCTATTTGTCTACGTTAGCTAATCAAAGTTTTAAACGCAGCAGTAAAAACTATTATTAAGTCTAAAAATTAAATAACAAAGATACGCTTAATCAATTATGAGCGGGGGACCCAATATTTTGTACGTATGTACTAGGGGTGAATCTCTTAACTGAGTAGGGTTACTTCCATAACCCGAATCCGACAGCTAACTCCGTAAGCGTTTTGGGAGTAAAAAATTCGTGTCAATCACGGCTTATTTGTCGTGCATTAAACCGCGGAAGAGAACTCTCTTCTGCGGTTTTTTAATGGAAAAAAATAGCATCACGTCTCACGGTTAGCTTTTTTGGACGTGATGCTTTATGAAAAGAAACCGTCACTAAACTTAGAAGCTATCATTTTTGTTAGGAAACAGTTAGGAGGGAGCAACTTGGATATGATCATGCTTGGAACGCTTGTCATATTAACAGCTGCTATGTACGGAATTATTTGCTGGTCGTCTCATGTAGTAGATGAAAGAGAGGAGAAGTGAACGTGTCGTTCATTTTGTTAGGTATTTCAGTTCTCGTTTTAATTTATTTAGTGTATGTACTGTTAAATCCAGAACAATTTTAATAAGCGGAGGAATAAAAAGTGGGGATTTTTCTACTATCAGTTGCGCTGCTGCTTGTTTTTGTAGCGCTTATTGCAAAGCCCGTAGGTATTTATATAGCGAATGTGTTTTCAAACGATAAAAACACTAGCTTGATAGGAAAGATAGAAACGGTGATGTTTAAAGCAGCAGGAATTAAAGGGCTTAATCAGACGTGGAAGCAATATGCATTTGCTCTTGTTTTGGCGAATACGTTTATGATTTTTGTGGTG
Source organism: Priestia sp. FSL R5-0597 (assembly GCF_038006305.1). Taxonomy (NCBI): domain Bacteria; kingdom Bacillati; phylum Bacillota; class Bacilli; order Caryophanales; family Bacillaceae; genus Priestia; species Priestia sp. FSL R5-0597. The sequence continues at coordinate 3,020,425 of NZ_JBBOUZ010000001.1, read as the reverse complement.
TACCTTATCTTCCGGTTTCAAGGGGTACTGCCGCTTAACCCAAGCCACATCAAAGGAATGGATCCGGCACTTGCTTTTAACACGGCCATTAGTTTTATGACAAATACGAACTTGCAGCACTACAGCGGCGAATCAGGTTTGTCCTATTTCTCGCAGATGGCCGCCATTGTATTTATGATGTTTGCTGCACCAGCAACGGCACTTGCAGTAGCAATCGCTTTTATTCGTGGGCTAGCAGGGAAAGAAATGGGAAACTTTTTTGTTGATTTTGTAAAGTCAATTACGCGTATTTTACTTCCTATCGCTTTTATAACAGGCATTTTATTTATGTTTTTAGGTGTCCCTCAAACGTTAAGCGGAACGGTTACTGCCCATACAATAGAAGGGGCAACACAGCAAATAGCAAGGGGACCAGTTGCTTCTTTTCTTTCAATTAAAGAGCTAGGAAACAACGGAGGGGGATTTTTTGGTGTCAATTCAGCTCATCCATTTGAAAATCCTAACGCGTTGAGCAATGTATTACAAATCGTCCTTATGCTTTTATTGCCAACAGCACTTCCTTTCACATACGGAAAAATGATCGGACAGCGTAAGCAAGGCCGCATCTTATTTGTAGCGATGAGTATGCTGTTTATCGTTATTTTAAGCACAGCGTTCGTAACAGAGTGGGGCGGCAATCCAAGACTTGATGCTTTTCATTTAAATGAAGCGAACGGTTATATGGAAGGGAAAGAAGTCCGTTTTGGTGTCGGCATGTCGACGCTTTACGCCATCGTGACGACAGCAAGTGAAACAGGTGCAGTCAACACCATGCACGATACTCTTACGCCTCTTACCGGGTTGTTAACGCTTGGAAATATGATGTTAAATACCGTATTTGGCGGTGTCGGAGCAGGATTTATGAATGTCATGATGTACGTCATTATCGCCGTATTTTTATCAGGTTTAATGGTTGGAAGAACACCAGAATACGTAGGTAAAAAAATTGAAGGAAAAGAAATGAAGCTAATCGCCGTGACGCTTATTTTGCAACCGCTGCTAATTTTAGGAGGAACAGCTGTAGCACTTACCACTCATTTAGGAATGGAAGGTATATCAAATCCAGGCTTTCACGGGTTAAGTCAGGCACTGTATGAATTTACGTCGTCAGCAGCAAACAATGGATCCGGCTTTGAAGGACTCGGTGATGCAACGCCGTTTTGGAACATTTCAACGGGAATCGTTATGTATATTGGACGCTACTTCGGACTAATTACGATGCTGGCGGTATCGAGCTCACTAGCATCTAAGCAGCTTGTTCCCGAAACACCTGGAACATTTAAAACAGATACGTCTTTATTTAGCGGCATTTTAATTGGAACTACCGTTATTGTAGGAGCACTTACGTTTTTCCCAGTGCTTGTGCTTGGGCCGGTTGCTGAGTATTTAACACTGTAATCAAGAAAGCGGAGGATCATAATGAATAAACGGAATTTTGCAAATAATATTGAATTGGATCGCAACAGTCATATTCAAGGTTCTGTAGATACACAAGCTTCATCGATTTTTATTCAATCAGTAAAGCAGGCTTTTATCAAGCTCAGCCCAAGAACGATGATAAAAAACCCTATCATGTTCGTAGTAGAAATCGGGTTTATAATTACGCTTTTTTTAGCCGTTATTCCGGACCTTTTCGGAGAAAGTACAGTAAGCACAGGGTTTAATGTTGCCGTATCTCTCGTGTTATTTTTTACCATTGTTTTTGCTAATTTTGCAGAAGCATTAGCAGAAGGTCGAGGAAAAGCACAGGCAAACTCATTAAAGCAATCTAAAGGCGATATTACAGCTAATCAGCTTCAAAACGGGCAAATGATACAAGTTTCGGCATCGCAACTAAAAAAAGGAGATATCGTCGTCGTTTCACAAGGCGAAATGATTCCTGGAGATGGAGAAATTATTAAAGGACTGGCGTCTGTTGATGAATCGGCTATTACGGGTGAATCGGCACCTGTTATGAAAGAAGCAGGCGGGGATTTTAACTCTGTAACTGGAGGTACAAGAGTTGTCAGCGATGAAATTACAATTAAAATTACGTGTGAGCAAGGTGAATCGTTTTTAGATAAAATGATTTCGCTTGTTGAAGGAGCAGAGCGTCAAAAAACGCCAAATGAAATTGCGCTAAACACGGTTTTGACAAGTTTGACGATTATTTTTTTACTAGTTGTTGTGACGCTTCCTGTCTTTACAAACTATTTACATTTTCAACTCGACACGGCTATTTTAATTTCACTGCTCGTCTGCCTCATTCCGACAACAATTGGAGGATTATTATCGGCCATTGGAATTGCTGGAATGGATCGAGTCACGCAGTTTAACGTGATTGCTATGTCAGGAAAAGCAGTAGAAGCAGCTGGTGACATCAATACAATTATTTTAGATAAAACCGGCACCATTACGTTTGGAAACCGAATGGCTCATCAGTTAACGACTGTAGAAGGCGTAGACGAACGTGAACTGTACAAATGGGCGTTTGTTTCTTCTCTTTACGACGAAACACCAGAAGGACGCTCGGTGGTTGATTTTATCCAAACTCGCATGGGAGTAGAAGACCTTAGAAAAACGCAGGGAACGTTTGTAGAATTCAAAGCTGAAACGCGAATGAGCGGCATTGACTTACAGAATGTATCTGTACGAAAAGGGGCAGTGGACGCCGTCACGGCATGGGTAGAGTCAAATGGCGGAAAGGTTCCCTCTGATTTACAGCAAAAAGCAAACGAAATTGCAGGAGCTGGTGGCACGCCTCTTGCCGTCGCCGCTGATAATAAAATTTACGGTTTGATTTATTTAAAAGACACGGTAAAACCAGGAATGAAAGAACGCTTTGATGAACTTCGTAAAATGGGCATTAAAACAGTGATGTGTACAGGAGATAATCCGTTAACCGCAGCAACCATTGCAAAAGAAGCGGGAGTAGATGAATTTATTGCGGAATGCAAGCCAGAAGACAAGATTCAAGTTATTAAATACGAACAGCAGCAAGGCAAGCTAGTTGCGATGACAGGTGACGGGACAAACGATGCCCCTGCACTTGCTCAAGCTGACGTTGGTCTAGCGATGAACAGCGGAACTTCAGCTGCTAAAGAAGCAGCAAATATGGTGGATTTAGATTCTGACCCTACTAAAATTATTGAAGTCGTTTCAATTGGAAAACAGCTATTAATGACAAGGGGTGCCTTAACTACATTCAGCATCGCAAACGATATTGCTAAGTATTTCGCGATTATTCCAGCGATGTTTACCTTGGCGATTCCGCAAATGGAGGCTCTTAACGTAATGAAGCTGAATTCACCACTATCTGCGGTGTTGTCAGCGCTCATTTTTAATGCGGTCATTATCCCGCTGTTAATTCCCTTAGCCATGAAGGGAATTGCCTATAAGCCGATGAGTTCTAACGCCCTGCTGCGAAAAAATTTGTTCATTTACGGATTAGGTGGGGTATTAGTTCCATTCATTGGGATTAAAGCGATTGACTTATTACTTTCATTTGTGATGTAGAGGAGAAGAAACGATGATACAAACAGAACGAACGGGAAGCATTATTGTTCGCTTAACAATTATGATGATGATACTTTGTGGTCTTATTTATCCTGTTGTGATGACAGGTATTGCTCAAACAGCTGTTCCAAGTAAAGCAAACGGCAGCCTAATCTATTCAAACAATCATCAAGTTATCGGTTCTAAGCTGATTGGGCAGCAGTTTACAAGCAATGCATTTTTTCACGGCAGAGTCTCTAGTATTGATTATAACGGGGCAGGATCTGGGTCGTTGAATTTAGCACCTTCAAATAAAGATCTTACGAATCGTATCGAGAAATCCGTAGCGGCGTGGAAAAAAGAAAACGAAGTGCCCAAAGAAGGAATTCCAATTGATGCCGTCACAAATTCGGCTTCTGGACTCGATCCTGACATTACGCCACAAGCTGCATATGCACAAGTAGAGCGTGTGGCAAAAGCCACACATATTAAAGCCAACAGGCTAAAACAGTTAATCAAAGAACATACTCAGCAAGGGGCTTTTAGTGAAAAACGAGTAAATGTAGTAGAGCTAAATTTAGCTGTTCAACGAGAGCGCTAATTACATGCACTCGCTTCATGTACTGAAGCGAGTGTGATAAAGGGGCACAAACAATGAAAGAAAAAGAAGCTCATCCATACTTTCGAAGAAAAACTCCGGAAGAACTATTGCGTGAACTTCATAATCAGAAGCGCGGAAAGCTTAAACTTTACATCGGTGCCGCGCCGGGAGTAGGAAAGACGTATAAAATGCTTCAAGATGCGCACGATTTAGTCAAAGAAGGCATAGATGTCGTAGTTGGATATGTAGAAACACACGGCAGGGATGAGACTAAAGAGATGATTGGAAATCTAGAAGTAATCCAAAGAGAAACCATTTTTTATAAAGGAAAAGAATTACAAGAGCTTGATTTGCTGGCGATTGTAAGAAGGCGCCCAAAAGTTGTAATTATCGATGAACTTGCTCACACAAATGTTCCGACAAGCCGCCATAAAAAACGTTTTGAAGATGTTTCTTACCTGCTCAACCAAGGTATTTCAGTTATGTCAGCAATGAACATTCAGCATATGGAAAGCGTACATGACCTCGTATATGCTGTTACCCAAGTAAAAGTTCGTGAAACGGTGCCAGATTTATTTATTCAGCAAGCAGATGAAATTCAGCTTGTCGACGTTACGCCGGAACAGCTGCAAAAGCGGCTTCGTGAAGGGAAAATATACGAAGTCCATAAAATTGAACAAAGCCTGCAGTCGTTTTTTAAGCTTGCGAATCTCCATGCACTTCGTGAATTAACGCTCAGAGAAATAGCGGATGAAGTGGATGGCAAGCTGATTCATGCGCATGAAATTGGCGTAACAGGTATTTGTGAACGCATTTTAGTATGCATTCAATACAGTGAAACAGCTGAAAAATTAATTCGGCGAGGCTGGAGAATGGCGAACCGATTGAAAGCAGATTTACTGCTGCTGCATGTTTTTACAGGCGAGCAAACTGAAAGGCAAGAAGCCCAAATCAAACACTGGCAGGCATTCGCTGACCGTTTTCACGCATCGTTAATTGTTGAAGAAGCTAAAAAGCAAAAACCAGCTGCAGTGATTGTGAATGTAGCCAAGCAGTATCGCGTTACTCAAATCTTACTAGGGCAATCAGCGAGGACAAGATGGGAAGAGATTCGAAAAGGCTCTATTGTGAATACAATTATGCGACAGACTCATAACATCGATATTCATATTGTTTCAGATTCAGCAAAACAACAAAAATAAAATGCATATATAACAAAAGGAGAATATGAGTGAATATTGCGTTCTTTTTACTTCCTAAAAAAGAAGTGGTTACCCTATCGACACGGTCAACGATCCGTCAAGCATTGGAGAAAATGGAGTATCATCGCTACTCTTCTGTGCCGCTTATTAATCAAAAAGGAGAATATGTAGGGACTTTGGCAGAAGGAGACTTGTTATGGAAGCTAAAAAGCCTAGAACATATAGAACTCCATGAGTTAGAACACCTACGAATTGAGGAGGTTCCAAGACATCGCGATTACGAAGCTATCACCATTAACGATGAAATGGAAAGTATTTTGTCACGCGCGTCTGAACAAAATTTTGTGCCAGTTGTAGATGATCAAAACATTTTTATTGGACTCGTGCGGCGAAGAGAGATTATAGAGTATTGCATCTCCCAACTTTTTATACATGGAGAAACGCCTTTAAATGTGAAGATTTAGTTAAGTTTGCGTAAAAAACATAATTTTTACATAAAAGGTAGTCTCTTTTTATATAATTAATGTTATAATAAGAGATGTAAAGACGAAACTTGCGTAATGTAAGCCTCTAACATTTGTTAGAGGTTCTTTTTTTACATAACATAAAACATTTGATTTCAGTTCTTTCTATGGTTAAGTTAGAATAAGTGTTAAAGTAAGAGGTTTCTTGCTTTTTTACATAAGAAAAGTGAGCTGTACAAAGGAGACAAAGCATATTGACTACGGAAAAAACAAAAAGCGATCAATTACGCAGCATATTCAAAACTATTATCTTCGCTATCGCTCTAGTATTTATGATTCGCGCATTTTTATTTTCTCCGTATATTGTAGAAGGCGCTTCAATGAACCCAACGCTGCATAACGGAGAGCGGTTGTTTGTGAATAAACTGTCGTATTCGCTCCATGATATTCGCCGCGGAGATATTGTGATTATTAAAGATGAGGCTAAGAATAAGCATTATGTAAAAAGAGTAATCGGTCTGCCAGGTGAAAAAATCGAAATGAAAAAAGATCAGCTTTATATTGATGATAAAAAAGTAAGTGAACCTTATTTAAAAACGAATCGTCAAATTGCCAACAACATGGATATGGAGCTTACGGGAGATTTTGAACCCGTACAAATACCTAAAAACGAAGTATTTGTAATGGGTGACAACCGTCTGTACAGTATGGATAGCCGCAACGGTCTAGGTCTTATTGATGAAAAACGAATTGTCGGAAAAAGCGAATTTGTATTTTATCCGGTCAAAAAAATAAGAAAAACAACGTAAAAAGAAATGCCGATAAAGGTATTTCTTTTTTTATGCCTATGTCTACTCCGCTTATAGATGGGCAAGCTAAGGGAAAAAAGGTGTGAATCAATTGAAGACGGCCTATGAAAAGTTATTTAAACATTTTAAATTTGTTGATGCTCTTGAGATGAAAAACCGATTAGCAATGGGACCTATACTCACATACGCTTCACGAGAAAACGGGGAAATATCCGATATCGATCTGACTTTTTACGAAAAACGAGTAGGGGGCGTCAGTACGGTAATTATCGGCCCCGCGTTTATCACAGAAAATGGCCAAGTAGCACATGGTCAAATCGGAATTCATCGTGATCAGGTCATACGAAAGCTTCATCAACTAACCCAAATGATTCATAGAAGAGGAGCTAAAGCGATTCTTCAACTATCGCACGGGGGAAGAAAGTGCGTAGAAATGGAAAGTAAGTGGCAAGCAATTAGCCCTAGTGAAAAGCCTCACAAACGTAAAGGGAAAAAGCCTGTTCAAATGACCGAGCGCGATATAACTTATATTGTTCAAGCGTTTGGAGAAGCTACCACAAGAGCTATGGAAGCAGGGTTTGATGGAGTGGAAATTGACGGAGGAAATGAATGTTTACTGCAGCAGTTTACGTCAAGGCAAGCCAATGAACGAAGTGATTCTTATGGAGGAAGCGCAGAAAACCGCTTCACTTTTGCACTTGAAGTTATTCGTGAAGTGACGCGTCGAGCAGCACATGCGGGCAAACCATTTATTGTGGGATATACATTAGCGCCCAAAGAAAAAGGCTATTTAGGAAATAAAGTGGAAGATACATTTGAGTGGATTGATCGTCTTGTTCATACAGAAATTGATTATTTACATATCAGTGCTTTGCATGAACCTACCTCAAAAAGGGAAGAAAATCATTCACTGCTTTCTTCGATCATTAAGCACGTCAATTACCGGGTCCCTCTTGTGGGTACAGGAGGACTTACGGCAACGGAAGTCGCAGAAGCTTTTGAGCAAGGTCTGGCTTTAATTACGATTGAACAAGCGTTAGTCGTACAGCCAGATTGGGTAGAAAAAGTGATAAATAGCGATGAGCCTACTTCTATGGATGTGACGTCATTAGATAAAGATGTGAGTTTACCACCTGAAGTGCTAGCTCACTGGCAAGACATGCATAAAAATGACCGCCCTTATTAAGTGAGCGGTCGTTTTTATGTTGTTGACTTAACAAGAAGAATTTTATTTTTACTGATACTATAACCAAGCAGCATACATAGACTAAAAGAAAAACTAAAAACACAGTTGACTTCTTGGAATAGTTAGGATTACAATATAAACAACTTATTTATAAAACGGACAGCTGATCGGACATACCGAAGGCTTCTAGCAAACAACTGTTGGAGGCCTTTTTGTGCTCTCTAACAGAAGATTAAAGTGGAGGGACAACATGAAAAAGTTAATTACGTTTGCACTTATTGGCTTTTTAGCTCAGTTAATTGACGGATCACTTGGAATGGCGTACGGGGTGACATCAACTACCCTACTTTTAACGTTTGGAATTGCACCAGCTGTGGCTTCGGCATCTGTTCACTTGGCAGAAGTTGTAACAACAGCAGCGTCTGGTGTTTCACATATTAAATTTGGCAACGTAGATAAATCGATGGTTTTAAAACTGATTATTCCTGGTTCCATCGGGGCTTTTGTAGGAGCCTGCTTTCTAAGTAATTTACCTGGAGATGCAGTAAGACCTTACGTTTCAACATTCTTATTGCTCCTAGGAGTTTATGTGTTATTTCGCTTTTTATTTACGTTTAAAACAAACGAAGAAAAGAGCACCAAACCTTTATCGACGAAGCAGTCCATTCCGTTAGGATTAATTGCTGGATTTGCTGATGCTACAGGAGGAGGCGGCTGGGGGCCGATTGCAACGCCTGTATTGCTAGCTAAAAAAGGCACAACAGCACGGAAAGTCGTTGGAACCGTTGATACAAGTGAATTTGCTATTGCCGTCTCGGCTACACTTGGCTTTTTAATTTCTCTTGGCTGGGAGCAGGTAAACTGGTTCTGGGTAGGCGCTCTTATGATTGGCGGAATTATCGCGGCTCCGATTGCTGCATGGTTTGTTCGTATTATCCCGGCTCACTTGCTTGGTTCGCTTGTTGGTGGGTTTATCATTTTAACAAATGCTCGAACACTCTTAAATACATGGGTATCAAGCAGCTCAACGCAGATAGCTGTATACGCATTTATCCTTATTGTATGGGCAGCAGCAATCGTTTACTCATTTTTACAAGGGAAAAAATATAATCAAAATCGAAACGTAGAAGTTTCGTAATAAAAGGATGGAATAAAAATAGCTTAGTTAAAGAAAGATCTGAACGTGTTTGATTCTGTATAGAGAATCAAATGTGTTCAGATCTTTTTATGGTTAGAGCGAAGGCAGTTTCATGTATGTAGTGGCCTCTAGCTGTTGGCCGGAGGGCAAGGCGAGGACTTACGCGTAAAAAGCGGAACAGGTGAGACACGGCAAAAGTGGTCGCCCTCGGAAAACGAAGCCTTACACGGAAGTCAACAACGGTGTAACAAGGGAGCATACTAGCGTATTTATCTCATGTTCGTCTTTAGATTGGGATGATTTTGTTATGTCTCAATCTCTTTTAGTAAAATAGACGAGCGTAGATATTTTTTTTACGTCTTATGATACAATAGACGAGTTCATTCATGAGTGGGAATACTTTCTAACACATATAAAATTCATTGAATCGTCGAGGTGTGAAGAGTAAGTGGTCTATTTTATTTTAGTATTAGTAGCAGCTATCGAAGTAATTGTCTTGTTGATTAATCGACCTGTATTTGCAAACATTCCGTATGTGCAAGTATATATTGTTCCTTTGTTAATAGTAATTGTCATAACGATGTTACTTTCGCGAAATCCAAAGAGGTTTATGCGGTGGTTTAAACAAGGGCTTATTACGATTTCAGTCGTTGTACTTGTATTCGTACCGGTTCTCTATGCCAAAAATCTCCCGCTGTATGGTTATAATGAAGCAAAAAAAATGCTTGCGCAAAGAGAACAGCTCTTGCTAAGTCAGTTCCAAAAAGGAAAATACGTATATCCAGCAAAAGACAGCCCTAAAAAATACAGGTATCTATTCAAAGTTCATCGTGGAAACGGCATGCTTGAATATGTATTCGACCCATACACAGGCGGTTATGAAGTTGTGACAGATGTGATAAAAAAATAAAGGTTTAGCTTATTTAAAGCTAAGCCTTTTTATATGAGAAAAAATTGAAACTTTTTGAAAATCTGTGCGTATTTACTAAAGAGCGTTCACAAAAAAGTCACAAAAGGAGTTGCACAATGGCAAAATTAGAATACCGACTGCTAAAGCCTGATGATACGTTTGTATCTATTTATCACTATCAGTCTATTGAACTTGAACAAATTTTAGCAAGAAGAGAATGCGAATTTTTTGTTAAAGAAGGAGTAACGTATAAACAAACTTCATCTGCAGTCGAAGATGATATCCATATTGTTTATGTAAAAGAACATGAAAATGGACCGAAAGAGCAAGCAGAAGATGATCACAGAGAGATTACGTTAGAAGTCCGCGAATTAAATTCTCTTCGAGGACATCCAGTTTTATTCGTCTCTTCATTTTATACGCATTTGGACGTATTAAGCTATATCGGAACAGTTTATACATACTATAATGGATGGGAATGGGAAAGAGACTCTGCGGAAATTGATGAAGATCGCAGCGTGTACAGTTTATATGTAACAAAAACAGGCGTAACGTATGAAAGGGGAAAGGCGTAATGTCCAAAACAAAAAAAATGATGGCGGGGGTTTTGACCACTGCTTTAATGACATCGCTCGTTGCCTGTGGTTCAACTGATCAGGCAAGACCAGCTAAACCGAAAGATAAATCGTGCGACAAGTGGAAATGGGATGAAGATACGAAAACGTACTACTGTTCAGATTCTTCTTCTTCGCACAGCGGTTCATATTATCACGGAGGGCGCTACTACGGGTCTAAAAAACAGCTGACCTCATCATCGTCCTATAAGTCATTTAAATCAAGCAGCTCGTATAAATCTGGAATTGGGAGCGGCTCTAAAGGCGGTTTTGGCGGGTAATGCATAAAGAAAAGCGAGAAATGTTTTATAAAGAAATTCAAGATTTTTGGTACGACTTATATGGAACAGAGTATGCTCTTTATGACGTCCATATGGAGTCTTCTCACATCATTCATTCTATTAAAGAAGCAGCAAATCAAATCGGGGAACTATTTTTTAAAACGGCACCTTTACTTCGTTCATTAGATGATCAGACGCTTCTTTCTTTAGGATTTCCAAAAGCCAGTTTACCGTACCTGGGACTGAAAACGATGGAAACAGAAAGTGTTATTTCACGCCTTGATTTTGCTGTTACGGCTGATCAAATCAAGCTTCTAGAACTAAACGCGGATACGCCTACATTCATCAAAGAATTATTTCATGTAAATGAGTTAGTCTGTCGGCATTTTCAGGTTCAAAACCCTAATAAGCTTGAAGAAAAAAAGCTTGCTTTAGCATTAAAACACGCCATTTTTGAAGCTTATAACGAGCTCGATAGAACGAACTATCCAAACGTCGTTTTTTCTTCTCATGATACACATGAAGAAGATAAGCTAACGACTCTTTATTTAATGAAGCTAGCCGATGTAGATGCTACATACGTTCCGTTATCGCAGCTTCGAATTGTCCCTGCCTCTACAGTTGAAGAAGGTGAACATATAGAAGCGGGCGTGTATGATCAACATGGACAAAAAATAGACGTACTCTATCGCCAAACTTATCCGCTTGAACATTTAATTGAAGATGAAGATCCGAGTACGCATGAAAAAGTCGGACACATGCTTTTAACATTGGCACAGCAAAAACAGGTAGCCATAATCAATCCGCCTTCTGCATTTTTACTGCAGTCTAAAGCCGTGCAAGCACTCATTTGGGCTTTGTATGAACAACATCATCCTTTCTTCACTAAAGAAGAGCATCACATTATTGAAACATACTTTTTACCAACGTATTTAGAAGAAGATCCATTTATTGAAAGAAAACAAGCATTTGTGAAGAAACCATCGTTTGGTCGTGAGGGAGATACCGTTGAAATTTATAATGAAGACGGAATCAAAATAGACGAAGATCAGCATAAGACATATCAAGAATACACGGCTGTATATCAACAGTTTATTCCTTTGCCAACTGCAAAAATGAAGACGCAAACGAAAACAGTAGAGGCTCATATCATGTACGGGTGCTTTTTATTAAATGGAAAAGCAAGCGCAGTAGGAATTCGAGCTGGAAATCAAATTACAGATAACGAATCGTATTATTTGCCGATTGGATTAAAATGAAAAGGGGAACTAAAAATGACACAATGGATTGATTGGGCTAGTATAGGGAGTTTTTTATCTCACGTAGCGGTAGGATTAGGGCTATTATTTATCGGAGTAATCGTATTTGAATTAACAACAAAATTTAATGATCGTGAACTTATAAAAAAAGGAAATGTCGCAGTCGCTTTGAAGTTATGGGGAAAAGGAATTGGGCTTGCTATTGTCATTTTCACTGTGTGGAGCAACAGCTTAAATTTGGTAGATGCAACTCTTTGGGGAGTAGTAGGTATCATTACTCAAGTAGTGACATATTGGATTATTGAATTTATTATGACGCCTAAAACAAGCCTAGCCAAAAAAGTAGAAGAAGGAAATGTAGCGGTTGGAGTAACTCTTTTTGCAGCATCGATAGCCGTTGGCCTTATTGTCGCTGGAAGCTTAACATATTAAAAGAAGGCGATTCCTGTTTTACGGGGAATCGCTTTTTTTATGTCCAGATTGCTCGTGTTCACTTAGTAATAATATACGTGTATTTTCACGGTCGGCACGAACAATTTTTTGCTGTGTGTAAAGCGGAATGACAAAGAGCAAAATAAATAAAAAAACATAGCTCATTTTTGTTATCCTCCCATGTAAATTGTAAACGCCTGCTAATAGTGTGTGACAAACAATACGTAAATATAGCATATTTGACTGGATAAACTGGGAAAAATTGAGGGGTGCAAAAAGAATATAATCTTACCTTCAACAAAAACTAAAAGCAGTATAGAGACACGTCTTTTATTAAGAAAGGAGTTGGGAAAAGTGAAAAGGTGGCTCATTTTGTTTTTATTGATTGTAATCGCATCTGGATGTGGACGTCCAGATGAAACGTCTCAACCGAGCATTTTCCTTATACCAGAAGGGTACAAAGGATGGGTTATGGTCGAATATGATAAAGATAACGGAAATCCTAGCAAGACAGAAGGAGACTACACTGTATTTAAAGTAAACGAGCAGGGAGTCGGGAAAACCAAAACGCTTTTAAGCGGCGGCGGCTGGGCAAGAAATAAATATTTCTATGTAAATAAAAATGGAGAGCGAAAGCAATTGAAGCAAGGGAAGATGATTCATGGCACGACTCAAGGTAACAAAAATCATACGGTAACCTACTTTTTCGTCGGCACCGCAAAAGAGTTCGACAAGGCCGGGGACTATCGAAGAAAACTTACCGAAGAAAGTTCTTCGTAAAAAAGAAACGCTGCCTCTTTGGCAACGTTTCTTTTCTATCTTCATTTGAATGTGCAAAAGACGGTGTCTTTTAAACGTTGAATTTCGTTTAGTGCTTCTTCCTGCTTATGAATTACCCAATCTGGCAATGAGTGTTCAACCGACAGCTCGTCGAAACAAGCCCCGCATGTTTTAACTTCAATATAAGATTCAATATATTGAAGGTGATCTAAGTTATAAGCCCAAAGTCGACGTTCAGGGCAGATTGTTTCCAAGTAAAGCGGAAGCTGAAAAAAAGGATCTACTGCTTCAGAAAGTTCTAACGGTCCTTGGCCCTCAGCGCTGATGACGTCTAGATAACCACAGTGAGGACACGTGCATGAGTGCGTTGACCCGCTCAATTTTTTATCCAGTTTTACAACTCGCGCACATAGTTCGCAGTTTGGACATTTTACTAAGATAAAGTCAAGGAACTTATCTAAAAATTGCTGCTGTATTACTTGTTGATTTGTCATTTTTTGTACCTCTAACTGTCAAACTTTTTTTAGTTACGAAAATAAATAATGAAACCTACATACTATTCATAACACATGATGGGGGTTAAAACAACAAAAACCCTTTTCGACAGCAGGGTTGTGTGATATAGTATGACAAATCAGAATAAATAAAGAAAAATGGTGAGAAAACATGAGTCAAAACGAACAATGGACATCAAAACTCGGCTTTATCTTGGCATCCGCCGGTTCAGCAATTGGAATCGGAGCCATTTGGAAACTTCCTTATGTAGCCGGAACAAGCGGAGGAGGGGCCTTTTTTTTACTGTTTATCTTGTTTACAGCAATTATTGGTTTGCCGCTTTTGCTTGCTGAATTTGTACTAGGTAGACATACACAAAAAGAAGCAATTCGTGCTTATGATGCAGTTGCTCCCGGTTCTCTTTGGAAAGGAATCGGGTACTTAGGCGTGATTACATGCTTCATTTTATTATCTTTCTATAGTGTAGTAGGAGGATGGATTTTACAATATATTTTTGCAAGCGTCACGGGTCAGCTGAATGGAGTAAGTGACTACGGGAGTTTATTTAACTCCACCATTGCTAATCCGACAAGTGCTGTTATCTCTCAATTTGTTTTTCTTCTTTTAACAATTGTTGTAGTAGCAAGAGGTATTCAAAATGGTATTGAAAAAGCAAACAAAATTTTAATGCCTGCTCTCTTTATTTTATTTATTATTATTATTATTCGTTCTTTAACATTAGACGGAGCGATGGAAGGCGTATCTTTCTTTTTGTATCCAGATTTTTCAAAGCTTACCTCCCAAACCATTTTGTTTGCAATGGGACAAGCATTCTTTTCGCTTAGCGTAGGCGTTTCGGTTATGGTTACGTACAGTTCGTATCTGTCTAAACAGCAAAACTTGCCAAAATCGGCTATTTCAATTTCAGCGTTAAATATTTTGATTTCTTTACTAGCAGGTTTGGCAATTTTCCCTGCAGTCTTTTCAATGGGCGTAAAGCCGACGGAAGGACCAGGTCTTCTATTTATTGTATTGCCTTCTATTTTTGAACAGCTTCCGTTCGGAATTGTGTTTCAAACTTTCTTTTTGGCGCTGTTTTTATTTGCTACTTTAACATCTGCGTTTTCGATGTTAGAAATTATTGTTGCTTCATTAGCCAAAGGAGAGCAGCATAAGCGCATAAAGCTATCTTGGATTTCGGGCTTACTAATCTTTGTGGTAGGAATACCTTCAGCACTATCGTATGGTTTATTAAGTGACGTATCGATCTTTGGAAAAAGCATCTTTGACGCTTTTGATTTTCTTGTAAGTAATATCCTTATGCCTCTCGGTGCTCTTTTAATTGCCATCTTTGTTCCTTGGAAGATGAAAAAAGATGTGTTAATTGAAGAGTTTAAGCATGGTTCGACGAATGTGAAGCGCTGGTTCTCTTTATGGCTTCTTGCTATTCGATACATCGCACCTGTTTTAATTATCATTGTATTTATTAATATGCTAGGCTTTATCTAACGAAAAAACGCTGTTAAAACGCTTGGTTTTAACAGCGTTTTTTTTGGAGGAAAAGGAGGAGTATGATGCTTGATTTCTTGTACGATATGTTTGTAGGAGCAGGGGTATTTATTTTATTATTCGTTCTTTTGCTAGTAGCGAGAACGTCGGGGAAACGCAAGAAATAGGCGGGTATAATTCCCAGTGTAAAAACCCCAAAAAAGACTAACACCACAGAATTAAACTATGATAATATATTATCCTATGAGCATAACCAATGCTCACATATGTTGTGATGAAGCGTTTTTTAGAAAGAGGGATCATCTTGAGTGGAGAAGTTCTTGTCAAGATTTTATCTCAAGCGTATGAACAAAAAAAGACATTACCAATCGTCTCATTCTCGTCTTTTTTTGAACAAAAAAAGGTGGGCTTTCGTTTAAATAACGATGTGTCCGCTGGTATCATCTACCATACGCTTACATGTATTCAGAGAAAAACGTGTGTCCAAGATGTGTTAGTGGAAGTACTAAAAGTTGATAGTCCAAACAATGACGGGGCATTTTCTGATTGTGTATATATTTTAGCAAATGGTACAAACCAGCAAGTGAAAGAATGGGTTCAACCCTTACATCCTAAAAGAGTTACACAAGGATATCAGCACGGGACACCCATTGATGCGCCACAGTTAAAAAATGACTACCACGTGTTTGCCGTTACTTGGTCATAAGCGTTTAACCCAAAAAACATCCTGCTGTCGCTGCAGGATGTTTTTTGTTAATAAGGACGGGCGTCTTTTCCTTTTTCATTAGCTTCTTCTACCGCATCAGCAGCTTTGTTGCTTCCTAACGGTGAACCGCCTTCTTTTGGCAATTTCCCATATGTAGGAGTCATTTCTGCTCCCATTTCAATTTCTAAAGAACCATCATCATGCATGAGAAGACCGATACCATTAGCTACTCGATTGCCGTAGTCAAAATCACATTGAGTTAAAAGCTCAATCATCTTTGTTTGAACGGTATGGTGACAGCATTTTAAACCGTCTACTAAGTTTTGAATAAGCTCATCACGTTCCCAGTCTTCTAATAAACGATAGCGTTCACCAGCTTGCTTAAAGTCATTTGTACGGTCAATTTTTTCTTTTTTTACATTCCCTTCAACATAAGGCTGATGAGGTTTTGGATGATCATGCGCTTCTTGAAGACCTCCAAGAGAAGATGGCTCATAATTCACATGCGGGTTCTGACCAGGAGCTGCATCTACATGATAGGCCATTTGACCATCTCGTTGATTTGTTGCTACATGTTTTTTCGGGGCGTTAATAGGCAGTTGCAAGTAGTTTGTTCCCACACGGTGACGCTGCGTGTCGGAATAAGAAAACGTTCTTCCTTGCAGCATTTTATCATCAGAAAAATCTAGCCCATCCACAAGCACACCCGTACCAAATGCGACTTGCTCCGTTTCAGCAAATACGTTGCTTGGATTTTTATCTAGGACCATTTTACCTACTGGAAGAAATGGAAACTGGTCTTCCGGCCAAATTTTCGTGTCATCAAGCGGATCGAAATCTAGTTCGGAATGCTCTCCGTCTTCCATGACTTGCATACAAAGTTCCCACTCAGGGTAGTTGCCGCTCTCAATCGCTTCATACAAGTCTTGAGTAGCGTGACTGATATTTTTAGCCTGAATTTCTTCTGCTTGTTTTTGGGTCAAATTTTTAATTCCTTGTTTTGGTTCCCAATGGTATTTAACAAGAAAGGCATCGCCATCTTTGTTTACCCACTTATATGTATTAACACCGGAACCTTGCATTTGCCGATAGTTAGCAGGTATTCCCCAAGGTGAAAATAAAAAAGTAATCATATGCATAGCCTCAGGTGTATGAGAAATAAAATCAAAAATACGCTCGGTATCTTGACGGTTTGTCACAGGATCGGGCTTAAAAGCATGAATCAAATCAGGGAATTTAATAGCATCGCGAATAAAAAATATTTTAAGGTTATTTCCTACTAAGTCCCAGTTCCCGTCTTCTGTATAGAACTTTACAGCAAATCCCCTTGGGTCTCGCATCGTTTCTGGAGAGTCCTTTCCATGAGTTACGGTAGAAAATCTGACAAAAACGGGCGTCTGTTTGCCTGCTCCTGAAAAAACTTTTGCGCGGGTGTATTTTTCAACGGGCTCGTCCCCAAGCTTTCCGTACGTTTCAAAATATCCATGAGCTCCCGTTCCTCGGGCATGAACAACACGTTCCGGTATACGTTCACGATCAAAATGCGAAAGTTTTTCAATCAGCTGGTAATTTTCAAGAGTAGCAGGTCCTCTGTTGCCTACCGTTCGAGAATTTTGGTTATCACGAATGGGGTGACCTTGACGCGTCGTAAGCGTCTGCTCGTTCTCTCCGTTTGCATAGCGTTTGTCTTCCGAGTCACCTGATCCGCTAACATTTGTACCATGAATGCCTTTATGGCTCATAAAATAATCCTCCTTGTTTCCAACATAACAAGACTATTTTTTTCAGTCCTTGCTTTTTTATTCATTAATATGGAAATAATATAAATTTTTAGAAGAAAAGCTGTTTTACTGAAGAGGGAAACAAATTCGCTAAACGAATAAATTTTAAAAAAGTTTCACATTTCAAAAAAAAATAAATTGTTTTTTTTGAAATATAAAGATAATGTTACGGGTGATTTTTTACCTATTATTAGTGTAGGAAAAGGAATAATATTGGAATATATTAGCTTTTTTGTCGAACTTATTAAGTGTTAAACGACAATAAACTACGACAATATACACCATACGGCTGCGCTACTGTCGTTTCCTGTAACATAAATGTAATATTAGTGATGTTATTTTGTAATAATGTGTTGTTACAATGTAAACGTCTTATAGATTAGTAGATTATGGCATTGGAGGAACCTTTTTTTATGAAAAAGTTGATATATTCGTTAGCGTTATGTGGATCTTTAACAGTAGTACCTACAATTAGTGAAGCTGCTTTAGGAGATGCTACGCTGCACCCAGGAACAAGTAATTCAGATGTGAAAGAATTACAGCAAAAATTAAAAAACAAAGGTTATTTTACATACGGTACAACAACAAACTATTACGGTTCAATCACGACTAGCGCAGTAAAATCGTTTCAGCGCGCAAATGGTTTATCAGCAGATGGTATTGCAGGTCAAGCTACATTTAATAAACTGCTAGGAAGCGGAAGCTCATCAAGTTCATCAGTTAGCTCAAGCTCATTGCTGCGCGTTGGTTCAACAGGACCAAACGTACAATCTTTACAGCAACAGCTAAAGAATAAAGGCTATTTTAAAGGAACTACAACTCAATACTTCGGTTCAATTACAAAGAATGCAGTAATGGCATTTCAACGTGCAAATGGACTGTCTGTGGATGGAATTGCGGGTCCAGCTACGTTAAGTAAATTAAAAAATGGGGGTTCTAGCGCTTCAACTGGCGGTTCTAGCTCTAGCAGCTCAACTATTTTACGTCAAGGTATGAAAGGTTCAGCAGTAAGCAGCCTTCAGCAAAAACTAAAAAATAAAGGTTACTTCTCAGCTGGTGTAACAGGATACTTTGGCTCAATTACAACAAGTGCAGTAAAATCATTTCAGCGTGCAAATGGTTTATTAGTAGACGGAGAAGCGGGTCCGGATACGCTAAATAAATTAAACTCAAGCAGCTCTAGCAGCTCAAAACCTTCAACATCAACAGGAAGCAGCACAAGCTCAAGCTCAGCTTCAAAAGTTATTTCATACGGTAAACGTTTTATGGGAACACCTTATGTTTGGGGCGGAGCTGCGCCTGGAGGATTTGATTGCAGTGGTTACCTTAACTATGTATATCGCAATGCAGTAGGTGTAAGTCTTCCTCGTACAGTTGCTAGTATCTATCAAACTGGTACGCGTGTAAGTTCACCTCAGCCTGGAGATATCGTTTTCTTTGAAACGTACCAACCAGGAGCTAGCCATGCTGGAATTTATATCGGAAACGGTCAATTCATGCATGCAGGTTCTTCAACAGGCGTAACAATCACATCATTAAGCAACTCTTACTGGTCAAAACGTTACTTAGGAGCAAAGCGTTACCTATAAGAGTGTAACAAAAAGGAGTAGTTGCATAACTATTCCTTTTTTCTATGCACCGTAAACGTAAAAGTAGGAAATTTTTGTGTCGTTTGGTATGATAATTGGAGAATAAACAAAAGGAGTGTATAACATGGCTATTGTAGATGTAACAATTATTCCGGTAGGTACGGAAACGCCAAGCGTGAGTCAGTACGTAGCTGATATTCAAAAAGTGCTGGCCAAGCATGAAGATGAAATTACATATCAATTAACCCCTATGAATACATTGATTGAAGGGGAATTAAGCACGCTGCTAAAAATTGTTCAAGAGATGCATGAAGTACCTTTTGAAAATGGTATTCAGCGCGTGTGTACAAATTTACGAATTGATGATCGCCGTGATAAAGAAAATCATACGATGGCTGGGAAATTACAATCAGTACAGTCTAAATTAAAAGCGAAATAAATAATATGCACTACAATAAAAAACGCTTGAGTATCTACTCAGGCGTTTTTTATTGTAGTTATACTTAATTGGCATGCACAAGAGAAAAAATTTGAAAAGCTACGCGCAGCCGAAGGGTTTCCTCTGACGTGTGAATAGGTCTTTTTAGTAACTCTTCGCATTTTTCGATTCGATAGATTACCGTGTTCCGGTGAACGAATAACTGCTTAGCAGTCTCTGAGATTTGGCAATTGGAATTTAGATATGTTTCAAGCGTGTCAAGTAAGATGGAGCGATCTTTCTTATCGTACTGCAGCAAACCTTCTAATGTTTGAGAATAGTAATCCTGTAAATCGTTTGCTGGAAGCAACCTCAGCAGCTCTTTGAACTGTTTTGGCTGATAAAATTGAATAAGCTTTGACTGATCTTTAAAATGGATGGTTTCAAGAGCTTCAACAGCTTCTTTATATGAGTCAGCGATTGTAAGTAGGGATTGGCTTTGGTTTCCAATTCCAAATGACATTCGCTTATCATAGTGACGGTACACAGCTTCCTGCAAGCGATGCAAGCATTCTATAATCATAGGTTGAGAATGAGGTGTAAACAAGAGAATGTAAAGATTGTCATAGAAAAACAAAACGGCCTCTATAGGACCTGCTGATAACTCATATTGAAGGAGCTCATAGATCATATCATCATCGCTGTAAGGCGTGAATGTAGAATGAATTTTCCCAACGGCGCAAATATAGCTGTTTCCTGCTGATAAGCCCATCATCTGTGCTTGAAAGGAAGCATCCTCAGGCGTTTTATAATAATTGTTAACAAGCTGATTGAAAAAATCGTTTTTTCGTCGCCGTTCAGCTTCATACAAAGCCTGCTGTCTCATCATTTCGAAGGATAAAACGTTTGTCGCTTGTTCAATCGTTAGGAGCGCTGAATCGGATAAAGAAACTTGGTGTTCAATAAATAAATAACTGTACTTTCTTGTATGAGTAGCAATCGGAAAAAGCGTAACGGTTTTTTTTGTGTTCAAAAAGGAAAAGGTTGTATATTTTGACGTTCGTAAAAACAGCTGCTTAGCGCCCGCTACCGCTTCTTCCATTGGGAGCGAAAAAGGTTCGCGTTTGTTTGTGTAAAAGAGTTCATGGCCATGGGTATCAAAAAGGGCAACGTGAGCATTGCATAACGTTTGAATGGATTGCATAATTTTCTCAATGCCTTTTCCTTGTAAGATGTAGGAGGAAAATAGCTGATGTGTGACCATCGCTTGCTGAAGCTCGGCTGTTTTTTTATCTAAAATAAAGCTGAGAGATTCATTAATAACCGCGCCTAACGTTTCGTCCGTTTGGAAATCAATGATTGGAAAGTGAAGTTCATCAGCTAGCTGACAAATAGAAACAGGCACATGTTCGAAAAAACGCTTCGTTTTTATGGCCAATCCTGCACATTTCTTTTTAGCCATTCCTTCTACAAGTTTTGCTAAGCTTTCTTCATGTTCTTTGAAGTGATAACCCGTTGTAATTAAAAATTCTCCTTCTTTTAAAAAAGATAAAATATCGGGTGCGTCCATCATATTGACGTTATGTACTTTGCGGGTGACCCCTTTTTGTCCGGCTACTACAGATGCTTTCTCATAAATCGGGATGCGTAAAAGAGTTTGTAGTTCCATTATTCATTACTCCTTTTGTTAAAAATTCTCACATTTCCCTGCGCGTATTTTTATCTACCTTCTATTTTATAAGAAAGTTTAGTTAAAATAAATAAAATTTTCAGAAAAAAATGTATAAATTGTTAATGAAGAAGTTTATTTAATTCTGTAAGATAAAATAAATAACATATAACGTTAGAAAAAGTAACGTATATAAGACTTTGTGTATTTAGTGATAATAGCCAAAAAAACACTAAATCATTGTAGGAAGTGTTAATGAAAACAATCAGTCATTTTCTTAAAATGAAGATAGCAGGAGGGATAGCAATGGTTGCAGATATGACGGGAAAATCTAAGCTTTGTCAGCAAATCGAAGAAAACATTAGCTGGTTGTCACAGTTTGGGTTAGATGAAAAAGAAGGTGTCACGAGGCTTTTATATACGGAACAGTGGAATGCAGCTCAAAAGGCATTGGAAGAAAAAATGAAGGGACTTCACCTCAAAACGTATTACGATGATGTAGGAAATTTATTTGGACGGTTGCAAGGAACGGGTCCAGAACAACAAGTTATTTTAACAGGATCCCATATCGACACCGTGATAAACGGAGGAAAATATGACGGGGCTTTTGGTGTTGTGGCAGGTATCATTGCTCTGCAGTACCTATATGCGCATTATGGCTCCCCTACAAAAACCTTAGAGGTCGTATCACTTTGTGAAGAAGAAGGTAGCAGATTTCCTCTTACGTATTGGGGATCAGGTAATATGAATGGATTACACAGCAAAAGTGATGCAAAACATGTTATAAATAAAGAAGGGGTTAAGCTGGATGACGCAATGAAACAGCTCAATTTCGGAGAAGGCCTCCACAGCGAGCCATACCGCACAGACATCGCTTCTTTTATTGAACTGCATATCGAGCAAGGAAAGCAGCTTGAAATGTCTCATTGCGATATCGGAATTGTTTCTAGTATCGTCGGACAGAAACGATTTACAGTATCTGTTAAAGGTGAAAGTAACCATGCGGGCACAACCCCGATGAACATCCGAAAAGATGCATTTTATGTGAGCTGCAAACTCGCTAAGGCATTTATTGAATTGAGCGAAAAATATCATAACGCTTTATACGTAACGGTTGGAAAAATTACACTTTCTCCAAATGCACCGAATGTAATACCAGGATATGTAGAATTCACGGTCGATATAAGACATCATGAGTATAAGGTTTTACAAGAAGCAGAACGAGAAATGAAGGAAATTATCAAGCGAACAGCAGGGGATTTAGAAGTGAATCTCAACTGCTGGATGGATGAAAAACCTGTTGCCATGAGCGAACAATTATCTGAACTTTCCAAAATTATTTCCTCGGAAAAGAATATCTCCTCCCGAGAATTAGTAAGCGGTGCAGGACACGACTCGCAGGTATTCGGGCGAAGAGTTCCCACATGTTTGTTATTCGTCCCGAGCCAAGATGGAATCAGCCATTCCCCAAAGGAATTCACCAAAGGAGAACAGTTAGAAAAAGGAGTAAAGGTCTTAATAGAACTATTATATAAACTTGCCTACTAGGAGGAATTTGACATGACTATAACAAAACAGCTTCATACACCGCCGCGTACGATTATGACACCAGGCCCCGTAGAAGCAGATCCACGCGTATTAAGAGCATTAGGAACACCTATTTTAGGTCAGTTCGACCCCGCATTTACGCGCATTATGAACGAAACGATGGAAATGCTTCGTGAGCTATTTCAAACCAAAAACAAATGGGCTTTTCCCGTTGATGGAACGTCTAGAGCTGGGATTGAAGCAGTTCTTGCAAGTGTAGTTGAACCGGGCGATAAAGTATTCGTCCCGATTTTCGGCCGCTTCGGCTATTTATTAACGGAAATTGCCGAGCGCTACGGAGCTGAGGTACACAATATTGAATGCGAATGGGGAGAAGTGTTTGACCCTGAGACCGTAATCCAGGAAATAAAAAAAGTAAACCCAAAAATCGTTGCAATGGTTCATGGCGAAACGTCTACAGGGAGAATGCAGCCTCTTAAAGAAATTGGTGCTGCATGTCGCGACCAAGATGTTTTATTTATCGTCGACGCAGTAGCTACTATCGGCGGCACGGATGTAAAAGTAGACGAGTGGAACATTGACGCATTGATTGCAGGTACACAAAAGTGTTTATCTGTTCCGTCGGGTATGGCACCTATTACGTACAATGATCGTATTGAAAAAATTATCATGGAACGTAAAAAAGTTGAAAAAGGAATTGCGACAAAAGCAGATGCTCAAACTGTTCGTCTGCGCCCAAATATTATCAGCAACTATTTTGATTTGAGTCAACTTCAAGACTATTGGAGTGAGCGCAGGCTAAATCATCACACGGAAGCAACGTCCATGCTCTATGCTTTGAGAGAAGGACTGCGCATTATTTTAGAAGAAGGGTTAGAAGAAAGATTTGCAAGGCATCGTCTCCACGAAAAAGCACTTGTAGCCGGAATTAAAGCAATGGGATTATCTTTATTTGGCGATGAGCACTCAAAAGTTCCAACCGTTACGTGCGTCTTAATTCCATTAGGAATTGACGGGGAAGCAGTTCGTTCTACGCTTCTTGAACAATTTGGAATTGAAATCGCAAGTTCTTTTGGGCCGATGCACGGAAAAATATGGCGTATCGGTACAATGGGATACAGCTGCCGTAAAGACAACGTTCTCTTTACATTAGCCGGTCTTGAAGCAGTGCTTATTCGAAACGGGGCAAGCGTAAATGCAGGTTCTGCTCTGCAAGCAGCTTTAGAAGTTTATGAGGAAGAAGTAGCGTTGTCTAGTCTGTAAAGATTCGTTATTCACCATATAAAGAAAAGAGGAGATTTTCTATGAGCGAATACTTTTTCACACACCCATATGCATCGCAGCGTACGTGCACGTTTGGAAAAAACGGAATGGTAGCAACTAGTCAGCCTCTTGCCGCTCAGGCGGGTCTTGAAATGTTGAAAAAAGGAGGCAATGCAGTAGATGCTGCTATTGCCTCCGCAGCTTGTTTAACGGTGGTAGAACCTACTTCAAATGGAATTGGCGGAGACGCATTTGCTCTTGTGTGGATAAATGAAGAACTATATGGACTCAACGCGAGCGGTCCTGCTCCTGCTTCTATCTCTATTGAGGCTCTGCGCGCCATGGGGATAAAAGAGATGCCGGCTCGCGGTTTTGTTCCTGTTACGGTCCCAGGTGCCCCGAGTGCGTGGGTGGAGCTGTCAAAACGCTTTGGCCGGCTACCGTTAAAAGAAGTGCTGCAGCCGGCTATTTCTTATGCGCAAGAAGGGTTCCCAATCTCCCCAATTTTAGGGTACAATTGGGAACGAGCATTTGAACGATTTACACACGCGTTAAAAGGTGACGAATATAAACACTGGTTTGAGACATTTACTAACAATGGATCTGCTCCTAAGGTAGGGGAAATGTGGCGATCACCAGACCATGCTGCTACACTGCTTGAAATTGCCGAAACGAATGGAGAATCTTTTTACAGAGGGGATTTAGCTGATAAAATAGCAGCTTTTTCGAAAAAACACGGCGGATTTTTAGCAAAAGAGGATTTAGCAGCTTTTAAAGCAGAGTGGGTAAAGCCGATTTCAACTTCTTACCGAGGATACGATGTGTGGGAAATACCGCCCAACGGCCAAGGCCTTATTGCGCTTTTAGCTCTAAATACGCTAAAAGGTTTTTCTTTTGATGCCAAAGATTCTGTCGATACATACCACAAGCAAATTGAAGCTATGAAGCTAGCGTTTGCAGATGGACAAAAATTTATTACAGATGCTGATAAAATGACAGTAGCAGTTGAAGATTTGTTGAATGATTCTTATGCAAACAAGCGCAGAGGGCTGATTGGTGAAAAAGCGCTTATTCCCGAAGCCGGACAGCCGTCTCATAGCGGCACGATCTATTTGGCTACAGCTGATGGAGAAGGAAACATGGTATCATTCATTCAAAGTAATTACATGGATTTTGGCTCAGGACTTGTCGTACCTAATACGGGCATATGCCTGCAAAACCGCGGGCATAATTTTTCGTTAGACCCACAGCACCATAACCGATTAGAGCCTGGAAAACGAACCTATCATACCATTATTCCTGGATTTTTAACAAAGAATAAAAGTGCTGTAGGTTCATTCGGTGTAATGGGTAAATTTATGCAGCCGCAAGGACATGTGCAAGTCATCATGAATATGATTGATTTTCATCTAAATCCTCAGGCAGCTTTAGATGCACCAAGATGGCAGTGGATTGAACATAAAAAGGTTCTTGTGGAAAAAGAAATGCCTTCACATATTGTAGAAGCATTAGAACGCAAAGGGCATGATATTCATGTGGCTACGAGCAGACATACGTTTGGAAGAGGACAGATTATTTTAAGAGATGAACAAACCGGTGTATTATACGGCGGCACAGAAGCGCGAACAGACGGAGCCGTCGTTGCTTATTAGATCACAGAGAAAGGAGCGCGAGAAATGCGACAATTGGATATTTTTATAGCGTTTTTTCGCTCAGGTATGCTCGGCTACGGAGGAGGACCTTCAGCTATTCCACTTGTAAAAAAAGAAGTAGTCGATACGTACAAGTGGATGGATGACGATGAATTTGGCGATTTATTAGCAATTGCCAATACGCTGCCTGGGCCTATTGCGACAAAGCTGGCTGGATACATCGGCTATCGAGTCGGCGGTATCTTAGGTCTCGGTACAGCTTTATTTGCAGCCGTTATTCCAACCGTTTTTTTAATGGTATTACTGTTGACCACTTTAACGCAATTTAAAGATCAGCCCTGGGTTATGGGGATGACCAAAGCAGTCGTTCCTGTAGTGGGAGTGATGCTCGCAGTTATGACATGGGATTTTTTCAAAAAATCAACGTCTGGTTTAGGCTGGACGCCAGCTATTATCTTACTCATTATTAGTTTAGGACTAATGGGATTTGCCCATATTCATCCAGCAGTTATTATTATTGTACTTATGGCAGCAGCTTGGATTCCGCTAAAACGAAAAGGAAAAAAAGGCGAAAGTGATGAGCACAAGCAAAAGAGGGAATCGGTATGATTTATATTCAGCTATTTATGGCGTTTTTTGTTTCAAATATTTTAGGCTATGGAGGCGGACCTGCGTCGATTCCGCTCATTCAAAAAGAAGTTGTAGACCGCTACCATTGGCTTACCGTTAAAGAGTTTAGTGAAATGCTGGCAATTGGAAATGCGCTTCCAGGTCCAATTGCGACAAAAATGGCGGGATTTATCGGATATCAGCAGGCAGGGATTTTAGGCTCGGTGATTGCTCTTTTTGCAACGATTGCTCCGTCGGTTTTGCTTTTAGTCATTTTACTTCGAATATTATTTAAGTATAAAGATTCACCAAATGTTAAGAAAATGACCAACTACATTCGTCCCGTAATCGCTATTTTACTTGGCTTAATGGCGTATGAATTTTTTATGAATTCATACGGTGATTCAGGTATATGGCAAACTCTATTTTTAGTAGCAGCCAGCTTTCTTTTATTGGAAAAATTACGTGTGCATCCAGCGTTCGTTATTGTCGGAGCACTCGTATACGGAGCTGTTTTTCTTGCTTAAATGAAGCTCTCAAATGCTGAGAGTTTTTTTTGTAAAAGAGACGAAAAGAGGGAGAACAATGGTTGAAAAAGCACTATTAGAAGACGTGCAGGACCTGGTTAACCTGCGAATGCTGCTCATGAAAGAACTGGGAGAACTAAATGGGAGTGAGAAGCTGTTTCGAAAAGCGACAGAAGAATATTTTACTGCGAATATAAATAGCCCAAATAATTATACGGCTATTTTAAAAGTCGATGGAAAAGTTGTATCAGCAGGAAGCCTCGTCTTTTTTATACGTCCGCCTTCACCGGGTAACCTTCAAGGAAAAGAAGCATATGTTATGAACATGTATACAGCTTTTGATCACCGAAAGCACGGCTATTCTTCCGCTATTTTAAAGCACTTGATGCAGTACGGCCAAAAAAGTGGTGTAAATCGAATATGGTTAAATGCTTCCGCCGCTGGAAAAAGCTTGTATCAAAAACATGGATTTATTGAATATGACTCTGAAATGGAATACGTGTTTGAAAAAAAATAAAGTGACAAAACTCTTGATAGAGAGAGGTTTGAAGGGGCAATGGTTTTTAAAAAATAAAAAAAATTAATAAAAAGTGTTGACGAAGATAAAAAAACCATTCATAATACAAATCAACATCACACAACATTACACACAACTTGGAAGCGACAAACAGTTTCAAACGATCGGAACTGATTATCCAAGTACGCATACATAGTCAATACTGAGCGTTGATAGGAGCACGAGTAGAAAAAATTTCCCTGTATCAGAGAGCTGACGGTTGCTGCGAGTCAGAACAAAAATTTTTTCGAAGTACATTCCTTGAGCATCTTTTCCGAGCAGGAAAAGACGGCCTGGCCGTTATTTTAATGAAGAGGCAAGCAAAATGCTTGCAACTAGGGTGGTACCGCGAATTTTCGTCCCTACTGACTCTTAAGAACAATCTTAAGGGTGAGTAGGGACTTTTTGTATTTCGGTCCATTATAATTTTATATCCATTACAAGCGATGAAAAGAGCATAGTAGCAAAATCTTCCCTGTATTCAGAGAGCTGATGGTTGGTGCGAATCAGTACAAAAGAGATTGCGAATTACATTCTTGGAGCTTTCTTTTGGCAATAGTCAAAAGCGGCAATAGCCGTTATCTTAATGAAGAGGCAAGCAATGCTTGCAATTAGGGTGGTACCGCGATCAATTCGTCCCTACTGATACAATCAGTAGGGACTTTTTGTATATCCGCATAAGCGGCTGTGTAGGTGTAAAACGGATTTTTAAATACAAACTAAACGAAAAGATCCGTTCAAGGTTGTAAAATCAAAGGAGGATTTTTAAAATGACAAAATCACTAGAACAATTACGAGGACAAATCGACGAAATAAATTTAGAAATTTTAGAATTATTAAATAAACGCGGTGAAATCGCACAAGAAATTGGAAAAGTAAAAGGTACACAAGGTGTGAATCGCTTTGATCCAGTTCGTGAACGTAAATCATTAGATCAAATCTTAGCTAACCATAATGGTCCATTCGAAGCTTCAACAATTCAGCATATTTTCAAAGAAATTTTCAAAGCAAGCTTAGAACTTCAAGAAGACGATCACCGTAAAGCACTTCTTGTATCTCGTAAAAAGAAATCAGAAGATACAATCGTTGACATCAATGGCACAAAAGTAGGACCTGGAAACTTAGAATTCGTAATGGGACCATGTGCAGTAGAAAGCTACGAACAAGTAAAAGAAGTGGGCTTAGCGCTTAAAGAACAAGGCATTACATTAATGCGCGGCGGAGCGTTCAAACCACGTACATCACCTTACGATTTCCAAGGTCTTGGAGTGGAAGGATTAAAAATCTTACGTCAAGTAGGAGATGAGCTAGGTCTATCAATTATCAGTGAAATTGTTTCTCCTCAAGATATTGAAACGGCTCTAGACTACGTAGATGTGATTCAAATTGGTGCACGTAACATGCAAAACTTCGAGCTATTAAAAGCTGCAGGTTCTGTAGACAAACCAATTCTTTTAAAACGTGGATTGGCAGCAACAATTGAAGAATTCATTAACGCTGCTGAATACATTATGTCTCGCGGAAATGGAAACATTATTCTTTGTGAACGCGGTATCCGCACATACGAGCGTGCAACACGCAACACATTAGATATCTCAGCTGTTCCAATCTTGAAAAAAGAAACGCATTTACCAGTTGTAGTAGACGTAACGCATTCGACAGGACGCAAAGACTTACTATTACCATGTGCAAAAGCAGCGATTGCTATCGGCGCAGATGCTGTAATGGCAGAAGTTCATCCAGACCCAGCAGTAGCACTATCAGATTCAGCACAGCAAATGAACATTCCTGAATTCCACAAATTCATGGAAGAATTAAAAGGTGCAGCAGTAAAATTATCTTAATTTCATAGTGATACAGTGATAAGAAACTAGTAGCAAACATTTCCCTGTCTCAGAGAGCTGACGGTTGGTGGAAGTCAGTACAAAAATGTGAGCGAATTACACTCTTTGAGTACTCTTTTACAGAGCGGTCAGCGGATCGTTAACAATTCGAGGTGGCAAGCAATGTTTGCAACTAGGGTGGTATCGCGAGAAAAACTCGTCCCTATGACGTAGGGGCGAGTTTTTTATTTTTTATAACAGAAAGGAATCGATAATATGAGATATTTAACAGCAGGAGAATCGCACGGACCTCAATTAACAGCGATTATTGAAGGAGTACCAGCAGGACTTGAGTTAACAGCCGAACATATTAATGAAGACTTAGCAAGAAGACAAAAGGGACATGGGCGCGGACGCCGCATGCAGATTGAAAAAGACAAAGTTCAGATTAAAGGCGGTGTTCGCCACGGTGAGACGCTTGGTTCACCAATTGCTTTAGTCGTTGAAAACAAAGATTTTACGCACTGGAGAAATATTATGGGTGCTGATCCAGTTGATCATGAGGAAGAAGTAAAGAGACAAATTACAAAACCTCGTCCAGGTCACGCGGATTTAAATGGAGCGATTAAATACGGCCACAGAGATATGCGAAACGTATTAGAACGTTCATCTGCTCGTGAAACGACGGTACGAGTAGCCACAGGCGCAGTTGCCAAACAAGTATTAAAAGCTGTAGGTGTAAATATTGCATGTCACGTACTTGAAATCGGCGGTGTGAAAGCTGAAAAAACGGCATATGAGTCGCTAACAGAACTTCAGGAAAAAACTGAAGCGTCACCTGTTCGCTGCTTAGATGAAGAAGCGGGACAGAAAATGATGAAAGCAATCGATGATGCAAAAGAAAATGGAGACAGCATTGGTGGCGTAGTGGAAGTAGTAGTAGAAGGAATGCCTACTGCAGTAGGCAGTTATGTGCACTATGATCGTAAGTTAGATTCAAAGCTAGCTGCTGCTATTATGAGCATTAACGCGTTTAAAGGCGTTGAAATCGGCGTAGGCTTTGAAGCAGCTCGCAGACCGGGAAGTGAAGTCCATGATGAAATTCTATGGGATGAACAAAACGGCTATACGCGTAAAACGAATAATGCAGGAGGTTTAGAAGGAGGCATGACAACAGGGATGCCGATTGTGGTGCGAGGCGTCATGAAACCTATTCCTACCTTATACAAGCCGCTGCAAAGTATAGATATTGATACAAAAGAGCCGTTTGCTGCAAGTATTGAACGATCAGACAGCTGTGCAGTACCGGCGGCGGCGGTTGTAGCAGAATCAGTGATTGCTTGGGAACTAGCATCTGCTATTATCGATCAATTTGGGGCAGATCGAATTCAGTTAATTCAAGAAAATGTAAAAAAACACGAAGAATACGCAAAGCAATTTTAAAGAATAGAGGAGAATGAAAGGTGAAAACACGTGTATTACTTATTGGCGTTGGCCTTATTGGAGGATCATTAGCGCTAGCTATGAAGAAGCATCGTCACGTAACAGTCGTTGGAGCTGATATCAACACAAATGAAGTACAAGTAGCCAACCAGCTAGGTATCATTGATTATGTAGCTGAAGATATAAAAACAGAAGCAGCCCAAGCAGATTATATCGTGCTTGCTACTCCAGTAGAGTATACGACAGCATGGATACACGACCTTTCTACTTGGAAGCTTAAAGAAACGGTTATCGTAACGGATGTCGGAAGTACAAAAGGTGAAATTATGAAAGCAGCCCAAGCGCTGAATAAAAAACGTATTTCATTTATTGGGGGGCATCCGATGGCTGGTTCTCATACGAGCGGTGCAGTCAATGCACGAGCGGATTTATTTTGTTCGGCGCGCTATATTTTAACGCCGTTTGAAAATGAGCAAAAAGAAAAAATAGATGCGCTTATGCATTTGCTAGAGCCTACAGGTGCACAATTTGTACCGCTTGATGCAGCTACTCATGACCAAATCACCGGAGTTGTCAGTCATTTACCACATGTGATTGCAACCAGTCTAGTAAGACAAGTCAAAGGCTATTCAGCAAATAATCATCTTGTTACAGAAATGGCGGCAGGCGGTTTTCGAGATATTACGAGAATTGCTTCAAGCAACCCTCATATGTGGAGAGATATACTAAAACAAAATCGTTCTATGCTTTTAACATTGCTGGATGACTGGATGAAAGAAATGGAACAAGTAAAACTATTAGTAGAAAAAGGTGACGGACACGAGTTATTTGATTACTTTTCAGATGCTAAAGAATTTCGTGATTCGCTTCACGCATAAAAGGAGAGACAGATTGTGACAGTAAAAGCTTTACGAGGAACGATTCAAATTCCAGGAGATAAATCCATTTCTCACCGTTCCGTCATGTTTGGTTCAATTGCAGAAGGAACAACAACAATTAACGGATTTTTGCCGGGAGATGATTGCCTTAGCACCATTTCCTGCTTTCAAAAACTAGGTGTAGATATTCAAATGATTGATGAACAAAGCGTCGTGGTAAAAGGAAAAGGTCTACAAGCGCTAAAAGAGCCATCTGATATTTTAGATGTCGGAAATTCGGGCACCACGATTCGCCTCATGATGGGGATTTTAGCAAATACACCCTTTCATTCAACGTTAATTGGAGACGAATCTATTGCCAAACGCCCTATGAAGCGTGTGACTGGTCCGCTTCGTGATATGAATATTCATTTAGACGGCCGAAAAGACGCTAATTTTACACCGCTTGTTATTCGAGGTGGGAAAGCAAAAGGTATACACTATACATCTCCTGTTGCAAGCGCACAAGTAAAATCAGCTATTTTACTTGCTGGACTGCAGGCGGAAGGAACAACTTCTGTAACGGAACCGGCGAAATCGCGTGATCATACAGAACGTATGCTAGAGGCGTTTGGAGTTAAAGTGAAAGAAGAAGGATTAACCGTTTCAATTGAAGGCGGTCAAACGTTAAGAGGAACGCATGTAGAAGTGCCTGGTGATATTTCGTCAGCTGCATTCTTTTTAGTAGCGGGGGCTATTATTGCAAACAGTCGCATTGAAATTCAAAAAGTTGGGATGAATCCGACTCGAACGGGTATTTTAGATGTGCTTTCAAATATGGGGGCTTCGATCGAGACAGTCAAAGAAACAAAAGAAACGGCGGAACCCTATGCAGATTTAGTTGTAGAAGCTTCTCACTTAAAAGGTACGGAAGTAGGCGGAGACTTAATTCCGCGTCTAATTGACGAAATCCCAATTATTGCACTAGCTGCCACACAGGCAGAAGGGATTACCGTTATTAAAGATGCTGCAGAGTTAAAAGTCAAAGAAACAAACCGTATTGATACGGTAGTGAATGAGTTAACCAAAATGGGAGCTAATATTGAAGCAACGGAAGATGGAATGATTATTCACGGAGGTACAAAACTTCATGGAGCAAATGTAAACAGCCACGGAGATCACCGTATCGGTATGATGCTTGCTGTTGCCTCTTGTATTGCAGAAGGGGAAACAATTATTGAAAATCGTGACGCGGTATCCGTTTCGTACCCGCAGTTTTTTGCTCACTTAGAGTCTTTACAGCAGTAAATTCCCTTATTATGTTAAAATAGCAGTTTGAAAGTTGTAAGGAATTTATAAAATTAAAACCAATGACTCTATATTTCGCCGGAGAAATCCGATATAATCATTACAACACCTCTAGTATTAAATAGAATTTGGTGAATGATTATGTTTTTGATGATTGTCTACATCGGGGCCATTTTATTTTTTATAAAAATGTTTATGGATCGAGATTTTATTTGGTTTTTGTTTCTATTGCCATTTTTGATGTTTGTTATGTTTTTTGAAACAGACTATCTTGATCATGTCCCTGAATCTGGAAGGTTAATTATCTTTACGTTTTCTTTTTTAGTCATTTATGCAATGGTTTTAGTGTATAATCGATACTTTAGAAAAGAAGGATGTAAAGAGTAAATTCAAATGTGAATCCATTGATAATGATAAAAAAAGCATGCCCTACGGCGTGCTTTTTTTATCGCTTGAATTGACATCCACTGGTGTAAGCGGCTTTTTAGCAGGGCCTTCTACCACAGATCCGTCGTAAGAAAAACGAGAACCGTGACAAGGACAGTCCCACGTGCGGTCACCGGCGTTCCAATTTACTTCACATCCTAAGTGCGTGCATGTAGTATCGACGCAGTGAAGCTTCCCTTGAGGATCTTTATACGCCCCCGTACGTTTGCTGTTTACATATACGACCGACCCTTCATCATTTTGAAGCTGATCGAGTCCTTTTTCAGGCATTGAAAACTTACCGGTAATAAAGTGTTCAGCCACATCAAGATTTTGACGAAAGAAATGCTT
The DNA here is from genome assembly GCF_038006305.1 of Priestia sp. FSL R5-0597. Taxonomy (NCBI): domain Bacteria; kingdom Bacillati; phylum Bacillota; class Bacilli; order Caryophanales; family Bacillaceae; genus Priestia; species Priestia sp. FSL R5-0597. The sequence goes on along the minus strand of NZ_JBBOUZ010000001.1, from coordinate 2,986,706 downwards.
AAGGCTAGGGTCCGCATAAAAACGAGACGGATTATACAACTCTGCATATGGGTTGTCTTTCCCGGTTATTGCATCCCGGATAATATGTGCTGCAATGGTGCTATGAGTCATGCCCCATTTTTTAAATCCGGTAGCAATAAAGATATTTGGCTTGCTTTCTTTAAGGGGCCCGATATATGGAATTTTATCAAGCGTAAATAAATCTTGTGCAGACCATTTATAACGAAAATGTTGGACAGTAAAATTTTCTTCGGCGAACCTCTGAAGGGACTCATAGTGAAACATAGTATTAATTCCTTGTCCAGCTTTGTGGCCTTCTCCGCCAATTAAGATGAGTTCTTCTCCGTCAACTTTTGTTGAACGCAGCGAATGAGTAGGCTGATCAGCACTTAAATACATGCCTCCAGGGTAAGCTTGTTCAACTTTTGCTGCTAACACATACGAACGTTTGGCATACATGCGCGTATAGTAAAATCCCGCTCCATCATAAAATGGAAAGTGTGAACACGCCACTACATATTTGCAAGAAATGCGATGTCCGTCTCTTGTGACAACGGTGGGCGACGTGCTTTCTTCTACATCCGTTGCTACGGTGTTTTCAAAAATCAATCCGCCGCTTTCTGTGAATTTTTTTACTAAATGAAGCAGATATTTTAACGGATGAAACTGAGCTTGATCTTTCATAATAGCTGCTGCTCTAATATCAAAACTAAAAGGAATCTCTGTTGCAAATTCACATGGAATATGTAATCGCTGATAGGCTCGAAATTCTTTACGAACTCGATGGTCAAACTCCAGCGTTTCTCCGTATAAGTAAGCATCTTGTACTGAAAAATCACAGTCAATGTTTTCCGTTTGAATTAAGTTTTTCATAAACTGCAGAGCTTGTTCGTTTGCTTTATAATACAGCAGCGTTTTTTCTTCGCCAATGTGTGAAAGCAGTTCATCGTAGATAACGTCATGCTGAGCTGTAATCTTTGCTGTTGTGTGACCGGTTGTACCATTTAAAATATTATCAGCTTCAATTAACGCCACGTTCAGTCCTTCTTTTTGTAATAAATAAGCCGTTGTAATACCGCTAATACCGCCTCCTACTACTACAACATCAACTTTTCGATTTTCTGAAAGAGATGGGTATGTTGGAAACTTTAAATGATCGCGCCAGTAGGGCTCAGTATCCTTTGGGATATTTGCCAATTTATTCACCTCCATATGATAAGTCTTATTTTTACCATAGTTTTCTAAAAAATGTATGCAAAATAAAGGAATCTACTCTAATAGCACCTCTTGGCTATACCTATTTAAAGAAAAGGAGGGGAAAAGAGTGATTACAATCAGCCTTTGTATGAATGTTGCGAACAAAGAAGAGGTTAATCCAAAACATTTGCTATTCAAGATGCTTCTTTTTCAACGTGGCTTCCACACCTGGACCTTGTCATTTGCTCCTATAGAATTGGTGAATAAAAAGCAGAGCATGAAATAATAAAAGGCTACAGATTGAAACATGCAGAGCAATAAATTCATATAAATGATAGGGAGCATCATATAATAAAAGTATAGATGCTTAATTCGGCAAAAGGTATGTAAACATCAAGGTCCAAATAAAAGGGCAAACGGCATGTTTGTCCTTTTTTCATGATTATAGTGACAATTTTCATATATAGTAATAAAGTATATATATAGCAAAAAAATCCCAATTTTAAAGAATATAAAAAACGGCTTAAAACCAAAACAAGTTGTACTCTTAGAGTATGTAGAACGTGCAAAAAAACGAAATAATATGTAGTATTGTAATACAGGACGTAATTGGGAAGAAAAATGAAAACGTTGACAAAAAGAGGAGGGGTACCATGTTGGGTTCACTACCTAATGTTATAAATACGTCAACGCTCGTGTCTTCAAGTGAACAACAAGAAGCGTCATCTGAATCATTTAAAACATATACTCATAAAGGAAAAAAATTCAAGGTTTATTTACCTAAATCCTATCATATTTTGAAATCTTACCCACTAATGGTTATGCTGCATGGATGTACACAAAATGCAGATGATTTTGCGATAGGCACGCAAATGAATGAGCTCGCCGACGAAAAGGAATTTATTGTCGTATATCCACAGCAGTCTTCTAACTCAAATATGAATAAATGCTGGAACTGGTTTGAACCGCTTCATCAAATTAGAGGATTTGGCGAGCCAGCGATTATTGCAGGGATTGTAAAAAAAGTCCAAAACATGCACTTTATTCAGAAAAATAAAGTGTTTGTTGCCGGTCTGTCAGCAGGAGGAGCCATGAGCATCGTCATGGGGGTAACGTATCCAGAACTGTTTGCTGGCATAGGTGTGTCAGCAGGTATCGAATATCAGGCGGCTCTTAACGTATTTAATGCGTATTCCGTCATGGCCAGTAAAGGTCCTTCCCCCGTTAAACAAGGAAGAATTGCTTATCAGCAAATGGGAAAACGGGCAAAGCCACTGCCGCTCATTGTATTTCATGGTAACGCCGATTCGACGGTAAATGTAGCCAATGCAGATCAAGTGGTTCACCAGTGGATTACAACGAATAATCTTGCTTATAACGGAAAAATAGATGGATGGATTCAGAATAGCCCTGTTAAAACGAGAGAAGAAAAAATCCTCTTTGGACGGGATTATACAACGTATCGCTACGAAAGCAGTAAGGGAGAATTGGCTATTGATAAATATATTATCAATGGAATGGGGCATGCATGGTCAGGAGGGAATTCAGCGGGCAGCTATACGGATCCTAAAGGCCCCAATGCTAGCCGAATCATGTGGGACTTTTTCATGAGTCAAAAAGTATAAACAGAGCATATAATGAGGTTCAGTTGCGTTCTTATCGCAGAGAAGAAGAGCTGAAAGTAGCTCTTCCGGCCCTTATTAGTATAAAGCAGCAGCTGCAGGAGCAATCATTTTAACTAGACGGTTTTTTCTAAAAATTAGGATTTGATTATTTAGAAAACGGGTACTGTAATAAAGAAATATGAAGCCGAAATTACATAGCTTAGGATTGACAGCTTATAGTTGTAAATGTAAGATAACTGCGAGCTGCATTTTGTATGATTAAAACATTAAAATAAGCCGAAAACTGAACAAATAAATAGAAATTGTAAGATGAGCGGGTAAGGAAAAGGAGATTAAAAAATGAATATTGCATTTTTCTTAGTACCAAAAAGTGATGTTGTAACATTAAATATTCACTCCACATTAAGACAGGCTCTTGAAAAAATGGAGTATCATCGCTATTCTACAGTTCCACTGGTTGACGATGATGGTAAATATGTGGGCGTTCTTACTGAAGGAGATCTTCTTTGGAAGTTAAAAAGCCTAGGAGACTATCGCTTTCAAGATACGGAAAATATTAAATTAACAGAGATTGACCGCTATCAAGATTATAACCCAGTTGCTATATATGATGAAGTTCAAAACATCCTTTCAAAGGCAATTGACCAAAATTTTGTGCCTGTAACGGATGATCAAGGCGTATTTATTGGAATTGTGAGAAGAAGAGAAATTCTAGAGTTTTATGCAGAAAGCGCAAGTAAAGTGAAAAATCAAATATAAAAAAGCCATCTCTAGATGGCTTTTTTTCTTGTCTTATCTTCCCCGTACATACTCCTAAAAACAGGCTTAGGTCATGGCCCACAGCAATGCACTTCCTTGTACTAGTTTACATAATCTATTTATATATAGGTATAAAATTGCCTATATAAATCTTATTTATAGATAAGGATGGTTTATGTGAGTTACAACAACAAAAAGAAGTGTTGCTGGTGTTCTAATCAGTATTATTACAAAACTTCTGGTTATGATCCAAGAAGTAGCCATGAAGGTAAATGCTGTCATAACGATTATAAGCATAACGATCATTGTCCTAAACATGATGATGATCATCGTTCAGGTCATAAAAAATGTCATCATGGCGGGGGTCACGGTGGCGATCATGGCGGTAACCACGGCGGACATCATGGCGGTAACCACGGTGGAGGGCATGACGGCAACCACGGCGGACATCACGGCGGTAACCACGATGGAGGGCATCACGATGGTCACCACAGTGGCTGTCATCACGGCGGACATCACGGCGGTTGTAAAAAACGTCATTGCTGCAAAAGACGTAACTGCTGCTGGGGCTGGGTTTTTTAATACAGGAGCTTTAAAGCAACAGAAAGAACTCAAGAAATTGAGTTCTTTTTTTGTAAGTTGAAACTTATAAACGGTATACTTCGTATATATAGTAAGAGCATTTTGGAGGAGGAAAAAAATGTTTAAAAAAATGTTTGCTAAAATGGGAGTTGGAGCTGCCAAAGTAGATTTACGATTAAATGAAACGGCCTATACGCTCGGTCATGTGATTGAAGGAGCTATTGTCATCCAAGGCGGAAACGTTCAGCAACATATTAATTTAATTGATGTTGAATTTTGGCTTGAAGTTCAAATGAAAAGCGGTCAAATGCATACACATCGTGTGGAAAGCCTGCGCGCAGCTTCTTCATTTACAATTAATGAAGGTGAGAAAAAGGAAATTCCATTTACATATCATTTACCTTTGGATCTTCCAATCTCTGCGAGCAACGTTAGCTATTTCTTTAAGACACACTTAGATATTGAAGGGGGAGTTGACTCAACAGACCGGGACCCTGTGCGCATTAAAGCACCAAAAAGCTTATATCAGCTAGTAGAGGGCTTTGAAGCACTTGGGTTTAGAGAAAAACACCATTCAGGAAAATTTAACGGATACAAACAAGAATTTGCATTTTTTCCTACAGACTTCTTAAAGGGATATGTAAATGAGGTTGAGTTTGAGGTAGCCATTGAACGAGAAGGTATACGAGTGTTATTGGAGCTAGATTTGCCTTCTTTCGGCCGGGAGAGGGAAATAAAAAACGAACTCTTTTTTACAAATGATGAACTAAGCCATCCATCCACTATCGCTCGTTTGCTGGAAGAAGCGATGGAAGAGATGATGGAAAATCCTCGAGACTATGAATATTATAAGCCTTCTCACTATGATCAGCATTCACATCATCCACGTATGAGCGGGTTAGGAGGAGCAATGGGAGGCTTTGCAGCCGGTATGTTAGGCGGGCTGCTCATTGAGAATTTGATCGATGATATGTTTGAAGACTCGGCGCTTGGTGAAATTGGAGAAGATATTGAAGAAGCCGGGGAGGATCTGTTGGATGGAGACTTTTTTGATGGAGGAGACGATTGGTAAAAGGGATTTTGAATAACTAAAAAGGATGATTAATGATGATCATCCTTTTTTTCTTTCTTCTTTCTTTTTTTTACTTCTATATACTTAATGTGAAAATCTTCTATAATCAAAACTTTAAAGTAAAATTGCTCATGCTGAATGATATCATTTTTGGTCACATCAAACTTTTCGGTTAACACCCACCCGGCAATGGTATCTACTTCTTCGTCGCTAATATCCGTGCCGAGTAAATCATTTACTTGGCTAATGAGCATTTTTCCGTCAAGAATATAGTGATCGTCTTTAATTTTTTGTACATAAGGAATTTCGTCCGTGTCAAACTCATCTCGAATTTCTCCCACAATTTCTTCAATAATGTCTTCTACTGTCACAAGCCCCGCGGTTCCACCATACTCATCAAAAAGAATAGCCATTTGAATGCGTTCTTTTTGCATCTTTACGAGCAAGTCATGAATAGGTACGGTTTCAATTACTTTAAAAATAGGCTTGACATATGATTCTAACGTATTGGTGCCGTCTTTTTCGTTAAATACAATATCATTATAAATTTCTTTAATATTAACGAGACCAATTATCTTATCTTTATCCCCATCTTCAACAATTGGATAGCGGGTATATTTTTCGACATTTGCAATTTGCAAAAAAACCTCTACCACGTCATCTTTAGAAGCACTTACAATTTCCGTTCGCGGGACCATTACTTCTTTAGCTAAACGGTCATCAAAATCAAAAATTTTGCTCATATATCGATATTCGGACTGATTAATTTCACCGCCTTCAAAGCTTTCAGATAACAAAATGCGAAGTTCTTCTTCACTATGAGCAGCTTCATTTTCCGAAATCATCGTTATACCAAATATCTTGGTCAACATACGAGCTGAGCCGTTTAATATTTTAATGAACGGATACATAAGTTTGTAAAACACGATAATCGGTTTTGCAAAGTTCATCGTAATTTGTTCAGCCATTTGAATAGCAAACGTTTTAGGAGCTAATTCTCCTAAGACAACATGTAAAAAGGTAATAACAACAAATGCAATGACAAAAGATAAAATACCAGCAAGCGGCTCATTCGTATGGAAGGTAGTAAAAAGAGGATGAAGCAACCGATCTAGCGTCGGTTCACCAAGCCAACCAAGCCCGAGAGCTGTGATGGTGATACCAAGCTGACAAGCGGATAGATATTCATCTAAATGCGTAATAACATGTTTGGCAGATACGGCTTTTTTATTTCCTTCTTCTAGAAGCTGGTTGATTTTTGAACTCCTTACTTTTACAATAGCGAATTCTGTCGCTACAAAAAAAGCAGTTAATGCAATCAAAACTGCGACTAATAGTAATTTTACGGCGATCATCAAAGTCACCACCTTGTACGTAAATGTATATCTTAAGTGTTAGCCAAAGTGGAGAAAACATGTATTAAATCGGGAAAAGAAAAACGCACATAAAAAAACTGCTTCTATCTTTAAAAAGAAAAAGAAGCAGTTTATTATGTTACATGTTCATTTAGGGGAATTAATCTTAACTTTACCATCATGGTCTATCACATATCGGTTCTACAGTTCAACTGACTTTTAGCAAACGTATTGCGAGCGTGTTATGACACCTCCTTTAACTGTAATCCGAGTATATATGATGCATCTCTCACTCCTTTCTATTAGTTAACTGTATTATAATACATAATTAATCAAAATACTACAAATATTCAGAAAATAATCCAAAATGCATAGTTTTTTGTCATTTTCTGAAATATATACGCAAAAGAGATTGAGACACAACTATATCAATCGAATCTAAAGGGGAACAAATTGGATAAATGGTCGAGTATGGATCGCTTGTTCCACCGCTGTTGATTTCCGTGCATGACTTCACTTCCCGCAGGAGTCTTCGCCTTTCCCTCCAATCAACAGCTAGAATCAACTCTAAACATAACCTATATTCACCATACTAATGAAAAGATCCGAACGATGAATCGTTCGGATCTTCCTTTAGTTAAAATACGTTTGCCCCAGCCTCTTTGTAATTAATGCAGCTTATGGTTATTAGGCATCTGAGGAGAGGCAGTAGCTTTTGCGAAACTTGTGATCATTTGCTGCATATCTTCTTTTGCAAGCTGCGGCACTTGATAATAATGATGTTTGTTTTGATAAAGAGAAATTTCATAAGCCATTTCAATCCAATTAGGAACACTGTCTCCGAATATTCGGCGAACAACAGGATTAGTTATTTCTAAAGCTGTCATAGTTAAAAGAGATGCTTGAGACTTGACTAGACCCAGCATATGACCTGAAATTCCTTTTTCATTAATTTCCTCAACGGACTGATTCGGCTTTTTAGGCTGCGAAGGCTTTAAGCCATAAACAAAGGTATGAGACTGTTTCATGTTATATACATGTGTAGAACCGGCCGGCTTTTGGCCAGTAGAAAAAGCTTCTACGATTAAATTATATTCATTTAAAATAAACTGATATTGCCGATCAATAATATCAAGCAGCTCTTGTTCTTTTACATATTGCCTAAACATCATAAACTGATCCATTACATTGATCGAGCCGGCAAGTGTTTCATGAACGTCAAATAGCTCATGCCCTCCATGGTTCAATTGAGGGGGGATAGCTCCAGTTTGCATGTTTGTAGGAAGTTCGTGATTATTCATACTAAGTCCTCCTTAAAATCGGTATCGACTATAGTCTTTAAACTTCTTCAAGTTTTATACTCAAACTTGATTTATTCATAAAATGTTGCTCTACATAACTTAATTTACCTCTAGTTAGTTAATTAAAGGGTAAAAGTGAAAGGGTTTTATAAAAAAAAAGCGAATATCAATAACAATTCACGATCTATAGATAGGGGAATCAAAAAACATGAATGAGCTGCTGTCATACTCAAGTGAATTAAAACATGAAGCAAATCAACTGGTGGTATCCAACCGTTTATTTAATTTGTTAAGAGAGTACGGTTGCCCGCTCTCAGGGGAGAGTTTTGAGTTAAATGTCATGACAAATCGCATCATTAATTTTTACGTAGGAAATGATGAAATGGATGAAGAATCTATTTTTCACATGGGGTATCAGCTTACAAAGCGTTTTCAACCTTATAAGATGATATTTGCTAATGAAAAAGGTAAGTATCAGTGGAGTGTGTATATGATTCAGAAGGGTGAAGAGTGGAAGCTTGATATTTCCGTGCTTCCAGAAAATATCGTGAAGGGCAAAGTTGAGAAACAAGTATTATTAAAATCACTTCTCACTGAAAAGAAGCGGGAATGTATTTTATTTTTCAAGCAGCAAAGCGGATATAATCGCTACTATACGAGTGATCATGTCTATAAGGCTGTGCTAGAAGATGACATTTACGATGATATGTCTTTTTTTATGTGGCTGCAAAAACAAAAAAAAGGAAATCAACAAACGTAAAAAAAGAGCCGATTGGGCTCTTTTTATGCATGTACGGATGTTTTTACAGGTAAAGCAGCTTTTAGCATCCAAATATGTTTTTCAATGTTGCCAATTGTTCCAATGAATAAGTCAGCTGTTACGTGATCATGTGCTGCTTCAGCTTTTTCAACTGCATTCTTTAGGTTTTTAACAAGTAGCGTATAGTCATTAATTAAGGTTTCTACCATTTCTTCACTCGTTTGCTCATTCCCATCTTCAGAAAGAGTAGCTGCTTGTAAAAATTGCTTCATCGTAGCAATTGGGCTTCCTCCAATGGCTAGTAATCGTTCTGCATATTCATCTATATAGTCCGCCGTCTCATTATAGAATTCTTCAAATTTTTCATGAAGCGTAAAAAATTGAGGCCCTTTTACATACCAGTGAAAGCGATGTAGCTTTGTATATAATACGTTAAAATCGGCAATTTGTTGGTTCAATACGTTTTCTAAATTCATAGTTAATAGCCTCCTAATGAGTTGTTGTTATCTTATGTTTATATTATATCAAATATCAAATTAAAATCAATACTTATTTATAATTATTATTAAATAATAATCAGAATGCTTTTAAATTGCAGTTATTCTCTTTAAAAACTCTAAAGATATGATAGGATAGAGCAAGAGTATTGAAAGGAAGAAGGGGTAGTCATGCATATTACACCAGAAGCAAAACAATTAATTAACAATATACTTGAAGAGCAGGAGATAACAGGAATTCGCTTGTATTTCAAAGGAATTAGCTGTGAAATCCCTAACATTGGGTTAGCTTTTGAAGAGCCTTTTGAAAATGATGAAATGTATGAAGTCGACGGAGTACAAGTAGCAATGGAAGCTTCTATTGTGCCTTATACAAATGAATTAATGTTAGATGTCCATACAACGCCGTACGGCCCAGGTTTAGCATTAGTTGGAGCTAAAGAAGCTGAGTAAAAAATTTATGTAAGAGAAGCTAACAGGTTTGTTGTTTGTTTTGGTAAACCTTGGTTTACTTAATTCAAACGTTAGTGAAATGGAGGGGGACCTATGCTTCTTTCTCATCATGTAACGGTTGAACAAAGACAGCAAATCAAACGCTTTAAACAGCAAATACAAGACGCAAAAACGCTAGATGAGCGCCGTTTGTATCAAGCCCAGCTAAATAAATTTGTTGAGCGCCTATTTATTGAGAATCGCTTGCAGCGCAGCGGCGAACAATAAAAAACACCTAGAAAAGAAGCCTTCAAAGAAGGTTTCTTTTTTTTTAGTAGATTATTATACTTTTACACCTTGTAATTATTCATTTTCTTATATATCGCCCTTTATCTATTTGAAATTCGGTTTTCTGTATGAATATAGCACTAAAAACGTGTAAGTGACTGTTAAATGAAATCGCTTTCTGTTATAGTAAAGGTATAGAATTGTACTTGTTCACCTACAATGTTCATAAGGAGTGGTTTGTATGATTGAAAGAGGAAACTTCTTAATTGGTTTAGCGTGGGGAACATCTTTGAGCATACCTTTATGGATCGCCTTCTTTGGCTGGATAAAATTAGTTTGGCGCTTGCTTTAAATAAATAAAAACAAAAAAGTAAAAAACTTCAGTGGATATGCGCTGAAGTTTTTTTAAATAGTATAAATAGGTATTAAGAACTATTAAATAAATTGTATTTTTAAACGATAAGTAAATAAGACTACTAAAATATTATTTTTGGTTTTTTTAGGATTCTAATGTTTTAGGTCTTATTGCATAATAGAAAGCGGGAGTACAAATTGAAAAGCTATCGTTTAGTAAGTTTCTCTACCTTATGTATCTGTCTATTCGTTTTATTCATTTCACCTTTTCAAGACACATCTAGTGCATCAACTGATAAATATCAAAATTTCAAGCAGCTCTCACAGCACGAGTCTTCAGCTAGCTATAAAGTGACGACTAAAGAAGCGAAAAGCCCTGTCCTTATCTTTGCTCCACACGGTGGAGGAATTGAAGGCGGGACAAGCGAAATTGCCAAAGAGCTTAGCAAACAAAATGCTCTTTACCTATTCGAATCGTTAAAATCGAAAGGCTCGCGAGATCTGCACCTCACAAGCACTCATTTTGATGAGCCCACAGCGCGTAAGATGGTAAGCATGTATGATAATGTTTTATCTCTTCACGGGTATTCTGGGAATGAAAAACATATTTTTGTGGGGGGAACTGATCGGGAACGTGCAAAAAAATTAACGCAATTATTAAATCAAAATGGATTTCCCGCGGAACTGATTACAAAAGGGCACGATGAGATTGCAGGCATTAACCCTAAAAATATTGCAAATAAAGATCGTACCGGCAAAAGTATTCAATTAGAGATTAGCCAACCGCTGCGAAGTGCTATGTTTCATTCATTCACTTCACAAGGAAGAGCTTCGTCTAAAACTCAAACTTTTTATAAGTTTACAAATGTGCTTTCTACGTTTGTTTCCACTTCTTACTGATTTAAAAAAAGAATGCTTTCACAAGCATTCTTTTTTTATAAACTAGTTTTCCTATTCGTGACTTATAATAGGTTTCCAGTTAAAATCTTTTACATCTTGAACAGAAGGCTTTCTCACGTGCTGTAAGCTTTCCTTATTACATGCTCCATAAACTATAAAATTTTGCTGAGCTTCTATTAAAGAAATAGAGTTGGCTCCTAGTTCATTGGCATTCAGCTTTTGATACGGATCGTCTTCCCAAAAACATATCTCACAAATATCATAGTCACCATCACTGTCTAACGATTGATAACCGCAGCAAGGGCACGTATACTTTTTCATTGTTCCTATCCTTTCTGTGTGGAATTTTAAACTAGAAAAAAGTCAGCCATCTTATTTAACTATTTTACTATATTCAAAGGTTAACTGAAAGAATATTCAAAAAATTACAGCGGCATATTTCCTAGGATTTGTGAACATTTTATAACGAATTGGTGATAGTTCTTGTGAGATTGAGTGAAAAAGGAGTACACTTACTAGGAAAATAGATCGTGTTCGGAAACGTCTACATAAAAACATTTTTGGATATGATGAATGAAAAAAGAAAAAAGAGATAGGGAGTCATAAATATGAAAAAAATAATAGGTTTACTTTTAGCATGCTTTTTAGCTGTCCCGACAGTTAGTTTTGCTCATACACATGTGCAAACAACAGTACCGGAAAATGGTGCAACTGTTACAGCTCCTCTAAAAGAAATTAAATTAACCTTTGAAACACCGATTGAAAAAATTAGTACAATGACCGTTGCAAAAGATGGACAAAACATTTCACTTGCATCGCAAAAAGTAGAGGGTCATGATTTAATAGCTTCTGTTGATCAGCCTCTTGAAAACGGATCTTACGCAGTAAACTGGGAAATTGTAGGGGAAGATGGGCATGTAATAAAAGATTCGATTGCTTTTAAAGTAGATGTGAAAGATGAAGCAAAAGAAGAGAATACTCAAGCAGCCGGAAAAGATAGTGAAAAAAAGCAGGGCGCCACGCAATCCGAACAGCACCAAAAAAGTGCAGCAGCAAATGATGAAAAAACGGAGAACAATGATTCTTCATCGTTTTTTGTTATCGTGATTATTGCTATTGTAGTGGTGGTTGGCGCATTACTCTTAATCTTCAGAAAGAAAAAGGCTTAAAAAGATGAGTGTTTTGTTGCCTGTTTTTGAGTGGTTCACATACGTAGCTCTTTCCTTATTATTAGGATTTGCCGTACTGCAATATGTGCCCCTTACAAAAAAGCCAACAATTTTATTATCAAAGCGATGGCTACTTGCAAGTGCAGCGGCTGTCGCTCTTTTTTCGGTTGGAAATTCGCTTGAGATTATTTTATCTTTTTCAAAAATAAGAGGGTTAGGTGAAACAGTTCGTCTTGTATTATTGGAAACAAGAACGGGACACGCCTGGATCTTTGTTGTACTGATTGCTATTTTATGTATGGTTGCTGTTTCAATAGAGAGCCACCCCCATATGTATACATTACTGACTGTAGCCTTAGTGGGAGGAATCGCCTACGCAAGTCACGCAGCATCCGCTTCTGTGCTTAGCGGCATGTTGTCTCATTCCCTTCATATTTTAGCAGTTGGACTGTGGGGAGGAGTGGTTCTGATTGTTGCCGCTTTTTCAAAAGAAACCTCCAATTGGAAAAGTTTCTTAAGCTGGTTTACTCCTTTTGCGATCGCTTGTTTTGTGCTTCTTTCATTAAGTGGGTTCATTTCGATGGTTATTATCATGGGGCTGTCCAACTATGTAAATTCATGGGCTACAGATTACGGGCAATCTCTTTTGTTAAAGCATATTACGATTATTCCGCTGCTTGCATTTGCCGTCATCAATGGCTTTCTTATGAAAAAAGCGATAAAACATCCAGAATATAAGCCCGTGATGTGGATTCGAGCAGAAAGCATTATTTTGCTTATCATTTTTTTATTTACAGCTATCATGGTAACGCAATCGCCGCCAACTAATATAAGTCATATGGCAATGGATTCATCGATTCTTCCTTTTATCTATGGGAAACAAGTGACGCTGCCTCTAACGTTTCACGTAACGATTGTAGGAATCCTATTCTTATTTGTTGCACTGCTGTTTTTTGTGTATTTACTTGTTTGTTTTTACAAAAAGACAGTATGGCTCAGCGTATTAAGTGCGGGTTTGTTTGTGTTTGCTTTTTATATTGCGATGATGACAAGTATTCAAGTCTAAAAACAGTGAGAAATATCTCACTGTTTTTTTATTAGCCATTAAAAGTAGTGTTATCTCTCGGGCCATTTCTCGGAGAAGGGGGCATCGGCATTTGGGAACTAGAACCGGAGCCGGATGTAGAGCCGCTTGGAGGCGATATATTTCCTGCGTTTCCAAAAATAACGATCCCGCCAGAAATTGTGCCAATAGAAATAGATTTAATATAAACAGACATCCTTATTCAACCTCTCATCTAGTAAAAGAATTCAGTGTACCATAGTATATGACCAGCTTGTCATTTTTGTATAGACGAGTTTAAAAAATAGGTAAAAGCTTAGAAGTTCAGGTTGAGAAAGGAAATGGTGTAAAATAAGATAGAACTTTGAAGGTAAAGTGTTGATATCACCTATTAAAAGAAGTAGAAAGGAACTAAGATGAATACGCAAAAAGGAATTCATTTTTCATTTAAAAAATTATGGTTGCTAACGAACCCTCCGACAGGAAAGCTACTCATTTCGTTCATACTGGCCTTAATTAATACCGGAGCGTCGCTTTCTATTCCTCTTGTCATTAAAGAAGTGATGGAGAAAATTGCAGTAGGCGTCTCACCGCAGCTTATAGCAGGACTCCTTGGTTTATTTGCTGCTCAAATGGCAACAAGCGCAGTATCTCTTTATCTCCTTGCTCAAGTAGGCCAAGGTGTTGTAAAAGAACTCAGACATAAAGTGTGGAACAAGCTCATAAAGCTTCCGGTTTCATTTTACGACCAAAATCGTTCCGGTGAAATGGTAAGCCGCATTACAAATGATACAACCATTGTGATGAACTTATTGTCAACAGAAATGATTGACTTTGTTAAAAATATTTTATCTATTATCGTTGCCATTGTTATTTTATTTACGCTTGATGTACCCATGACGCTCATTTTATTAGCGGTTATTCCCGTTATGTTTGTACTGGTTATGCCGCTAGCGAGAAAAATACATAAAATTTCACGTGAGCAGCAGGATAAAATGTCCAAGCTTACAGCTTTTTTAGCTCAAATGCTGAGTGAAATCCGCTTTATTAAAGTATCCGGTTCAGAGAAAAAAGAAGTTGATTCCGGCTTACAATCGTTTCAGTCACTCTACCTCTTCGGTGTAAAGAGAGCTAAAATTGAAGCTATCATTACACCGATTATTAGCACGGTGATGACCGCTGTTATGATTGCCATCGTCGGGTTTGGTGCATACCGGGTGAGTGAGGGATTTATCACTGCAGGAGAGCTGGTGGCTTTTGTTCTTTACCTTTTTCAAATTATGGTTCCGGTTGGTTCACTTACCCGATTTGTTACGAGCTTTCAGCAAACTAAAGGAGCTTCAGAAAGAATCTTTGATATATTAGCTGAGAAAGAAGAGAACTATGAAAATGGAGAAGTGCTTGAACAGGTAGGGAGTTTAAGGTTCGATAAAGTTGCTTTTCAATATGAAGATAAACCCGTATTGCAGGAAGTTTCATTTTCTGCTAAAAAAGGAGAAGTTACCGCTTTTGTTGGACCTAGCGGAGCTGGAAAATCTACTGTTTTTTCTCTTATCGAACGCTTTTATGAGCCTTCATCGGGTCACATATTCTTGGATGGAACAGACAGTCAAAACGTCAACTTACGTTCGTGGCGTCACCTGTTTAGCTATGTTCAGCAAGATTCTCCGATTTTAGCAGGAACAATTCGAGAAAATCTCATTTACGGATTAGAGCGGCATGTGACGGATGAAGAAATAGAAGAAGCAGCAAAGTTAGCGAATGCTCATCATTTCATTCAGTCCTTTGAAGCTCAATATGAAACAATGATTGGAGAAAGAGGTATTAATCTCTCAGGAGGACAGCGACAGCGTATTGCAATTGCCCGAGCGCTGTTACGAAATCCTCAGTTTTTATTACTGGACGAAGCGACAGCTAGCTTGGACTCCGAGTCAGAAAAGCTTGTGCAAGAGTCATTGGAGACAGTAATGAAAGAACGCACATCACTCGTCATTGCCCATCGTCTATCTACGGTCATTAATGCAGACCAAATTGTTGTAATAGAAGAAGGGCAAGTTACAGGAAGCGGAACGCATAAAGAGCTGTTAGCCTCTCATTCTTTTTACCGGCGTTTGGTAGAGCAGCAGTTTCAAACATCCCTATAGAACAAACAAAAAAAGACTGCTTTCGAGCAGTCTTTTTTTAGTTTATTTATTTAGCTTTTTAACTAATTCATCACCCATTAACTCAGAAGAAAAAGGATCTCGGCTTGTGACAATTTGATCATTTGCCCAAACAGCATATGCTTTTTTATCCATCTCAGGGATGTAATTAGCCACTTCACGAAGTTCTTGTTCTAAACTGTATGGTAAAAAGGGAAGTACTTCTTCCGGTTCAATTTCATCAGGATAACCGGTTACGTCTAGTCCTTTAATTAAAAGTTCATCATCGGATCCTTTCAAGAAAGCAAACACAGAAGGTCCGTGACACTCAGCTGCTAAAATACCTCCGTTGTCGTACACTTTGTTCATAAGTGCATGCAAGTCCACATTTTTTGCTAAGTCAAACATAGCGCCGTGGCCGCCTACTACTAAGATAACGTCATAGTTCTCAGCATCTACTTCTTCAAGTTTCATTGTCTGATCCGCTCTTCCTGACTCATATAATTTCTTATACGTTCCGTCTGGATCAAAGTCTTCTGAAATACTTCGAACGTCTAGTTCCGGCTTACCTCCAAAAGGTGAGGCTAAGTCAACGGTGTGTCCTGCGTTCTCAAGCTTTTGCAGCGGAGCAAATAATTCTTCTGCCCACCAACCTGTGTGATAATCTTTCTCTTCGTATCCGCTTGATAATACAGCTAACACTCTTGCCATGTTTATACCTCCTAAATGATGTAAAACGTATAGTGATACATATCATGTATTCATTGTGAACTGTACCCTATATAAAAAAACTTTAAACAATGGCAAGTTATGAAAAGGTAGCGTGAATCATAAACAAAACCAAAAAAGAGATAGCAAATTTAAGATGCCACTTTTTATCTGTACGCTTATAGCGCTTCACGCCCATCACGAGCAGACAAGCTAGAACAGCCATCGTGATAATTCCTGAAAAGTACGTAAAATTTGCTTGAAATCCTTTTATCAAAGCCATATAACCATGTAAAATAATCAAAGCAGTTGATATAAGGGCAACGGGAACGTGCCACTGACGAACGTACTTGGCTAAAAACTGAATAAGCGGTTTTAACTCAAACTTTCCTTTTTTAATTTGCGATATCGGTTTCCATTTTAATAATAAAAAGATAGGATAAATAGCTAAAGCTGCAAAGAAACCAATTCGTGCGATAGAACCAAGCTCTTTAAAATTCCCTTCGTATATTTTAGAATCAAGCGGAAGGGAATGTTTATAAATAGGGACGTAAATAAGCCCTGCTACAACTAGTAAAAAAGAGATAGTAAAGATAAAGATCACTTTTTTACGCTCACTTTTATTTTTGATTAACGTCTGTAGCCATGATTTTTTAGCTGGAGATTTAGCGGAATTCATTTTCTTCCTCCTTGGAAAAAACTAGTTAGTATCAGTATGAACTTTTTTTCTTAAAAAATCTTTAAAAATCCTTCTTTTTTAAAAAAATTCATTTTTTTCTTTGCAATACGCGTTATAGTTAAACAAAGGGTTTAAAAAGGAGATGAATACATGAAAAAAAGAATAAGTATATCTATAATCAGTCTTTGTTTACTTTTAACAGCCTGTGGTCAGGAACCTGCTCAAAGCACAAATGCTGAGCAGCCAAAACCGTTGGACGTAAACCTTCAAGGCCCAGAGAAGTTACAGAAAAATGAAAACGGTATCTACAAAGCCGAAGTTACATATGGAGACGAAAAAGTAAAAAATGATGACGTTGAAATGATTGAATTTGAAATAGAGAAAAAAGATGGCGAAGGGAAAGGGAAGATGTTAAAGCCTAAACAAATAGGAAAAGGTGTATATGAGATACAAACATCTTTCTCTGAGCCTGGCACATATACCGTGCAGTCACATGTTTCTGCAAAAGGGACGCATAACATGCCTCTTATAACCGTTACGGTTAAATAAAAGAAGTCAAGGATGCTAATTCCTTGGCTTCTTTTCGTTTAGTATGTCCATTAAATTCCCATTCTACAAGGGGAAAAGGTTATTTGGAATAGGATGATGTTTTCTATCATCAATTAAAGTAATGCACTGAGCCAGCTGTTCAATCCCTCGTTTGATCGTATTCTTATTTACTTGTGAGATGCTTAATCGGAGAAGCGTGTCTCGTTTATATTCTGGTAAAAAAAATCTAGAAGCATCATCAACATATATGTGCTGCTCGTTTAGCATGTGGACGATCTGTTTTGCTTTCACATGCTCAGGCAAACTAATGGATAAATAGAATCCTGAAGGCGGCTTAGAAAAATGTGTATGAGCGGGCAGCAGTGAATCACATGCTTCTACAAGAGTTTGCATTTTGGTATGGTATACCTCTTTTATCTTTTTAAGATGACTAGTAAACATGCCGCTTTTTAAATAAATTTCAAGAGCGCCTTGGGAAAGCGCTGAACTATTAAAATCTGAACTGAATTTATATCGTAAAAAGTTGCTATTCATTAACGAAGGAAGCACGATAGCAGCAATGCGTAACCCAGGAAGAAAAATTTTTGAAAAGCTTTTAATATAAATGACTCGTCCAGAAGGATTAAAAGAAAATAAAGGATCTGATTTTGCATCGGGATCAAGGTCGCCCAAAAAGTCATCCTCGACTATATATACATCGTATTTTTCGGCCAGCTCCACGATTTTTTTCTTCTCGAAATTTGTATAACAATGTCCAAGAGGATTATGGAATCTTGGAATAATATAGAAAAATTTTATGTCATTATTTCGAAAAATGTACTCCAAACGATCAAGATCAATCCCTTCCATCGATAGCTCGATCCCAAAAGTAGTAGCTTGGTGCAGGGTAAGAGACTCGATAAAACCGAAATAAGTGGGCTGTTCAATCAGGATATTATTTTTTCCATTTGGAAATGGCATAGAAACTAATAAGTGAAGAGCTTGCTGAGACCCAGATACAACAACTAACCTTTCAGCTTGAGTGAACACCTGTAGGCTCTGCAAGTGTTTCACTAACTGTACCCGCAATGAGTAAGAGCCTTGTTGATCAGAGTATGTAAAAAGCTCTTCTTTGTAGTGTTCAATTGCTTGGTTTATACAATGCTGAAATTCAAGATAAGGCATAACGTTTTTATCTGGACCAGCAGACAAGAAATCAATCACTTCATTTTCATTCGTCCTATGTTGAAATTCTGCCACAACGTAGTAGCCGCTTTTAGGAACAGAATAAATTAAATGCTCTTTTTCTAATTCGCTGTACGCTTTAATAACGGTATTCTTGCTGCACGAAAAATGGTGGGAGAGTCGGCGAACAGAAGGGAGTTTACCACCTGCAATAAGCGATCCATTTGCTAGGCCAAGCTTAATTTCTTCCATGATTTTTAGATATTTCAAACTCATAGGTCCTACTCCTTTAATTTGTACCCGTACAGTTAGGTAAAAGAATGATTTATTTTACTAGTTGTCCTGCGCTATCCTTTTAATTATATCAGAACTTTTTTTAGAAAAATGGTACAGTTCTGAAAAATAAAAAGACAGGGGTAGGGTAAGATGCAAAAAGAAACGAGAGAGAAAATCGGCTTATTGTTAGGGGTAGTAGGCGTTATCTGTTTTAGCTTAACCCTTCCTTCTACAAGTGTTGCAGTCGAGTATTTCGGAACGACAGTCGCCGGTTTAGGAAGAACAGCTATAGCTGCTATCTTAGTAGCTGTGATATTGATTGTACGAAAAGAAAAATTTCCTTCTCTTCGCCAATTTAAAAGTCTGCTGATCGTTGCTTTAGGCGCAGTTTTAGGGTTTCCTCTGCTCACCTCCTGGGCAATGAAATCATTGCCTGTTTCTCACGGAGCGGTTGAACTCGCTCTTTTACCATTAGCCACAGCCGGTTTTGCGATGTTTAGAGGAGGTGAACGTCCTTCTTTCAAATTCTGGATATCAAGCATGATTGGTTCTGCAGCTGTTATCGTGTATGCTCTTCACCTCGGATTTGGTCAACTGCAGTTTGCCGATGCCGCTCTACTAGCAGCGGTGCTGATACTTGGACTGAGCTACGCAGAAGGAGGGGTGTTAGCAAGAGAATTAGGCAGCTGGCAGGTAATTGCTTGGGCCATTATCATCGGTGCGCCATTTTTTATGATTCCAGTGGGACTAAGCATTACAGCTGAAATGCTTCATGCGCCTTTAAAAGCGTGGGTTAGTTTGATTTATCTATCAGTCGTGAGTCAATTTTTAGCATACGTTGCTTGGTACAGCGGAATGGCTATGGGGGGAATAGCCAGAGTTAGCCAGGTTCAATATTTGCAGCCATTTTTAATGATTCTGTTTGCAGCTCTATTTCTAGGCGAATCAATTACACTTTTTACTCTTGCTATAGCAATAATTGTTGTCTTTTCGGTTGTGCTAGGCAAAAACGCCTCGGTATCAAAAAAAGACGTGCATCCCGAGAAAATGATGAATAAAGACGCTTAACTAATATGTGAATTTGTTACATTAAAACAACATGCTCTATTTCCTTTAGCAATCGGCAGGTTCATTCAGTCTCCTGTTTTTCTATGTAAGTTTCAAGAGCCAAAAGATAAGAAATGAATGAATTTCCTATGTAAAAAAGGTATATAACGGTTTTTTTCACATAGGTTGAACATTATACAAGAACTTGTACACCGAAAAAATACAATTAGACAAATAATTCGTATTGGGCTTGTCATATACATAGAGAGAAGAGGTAGTGATGAAAAAGGACGGGAGATAGAGGAGATAACGAGATGAACACTTTTTTGAAAGGAACGTTTATTCTAGCAGGTGCTGCCTTTGCAGGAGAGTTAATTGAATTTCTTGTAAATATGGTACTTGCTAGAGAATTAGGAAGGGAAGGCATGGGCATGTACATGACTGTTCTTCCTATCATTTTTCTTATTGCCACCGTAGCCAACTTAGAACTGCCTATTTCTATTTCTAAATTTCTTGCTGAACATCATCGCAAAGAACATCAGCATATGATGAAGCATGCCACCATTTTTGCGACTGCTGTGAGCTTGGGGATCTTTTTTATTACACTGGCCGTATTAGCAGCCTTTCCATTTTTCAGTCACTATCATCCTTACTTGAAATGGGTTGTACTATGTTTCATTCCAGTTGTTTCATTTTCAGCGGTGCTTCGTGGATATTTTACGGGTAAAAATAATATGACGACCATCGCTGTGTCTAATTTTATTCGCAAAGCCTTTCAGCTAACTATTTTATTTGTTGTTTTTCAAATGTTCGCTTTCACAGATGTTAAAATGTCTCTGTTTATTGCGATTTGTACACTGATTGGAACCGAAGCTGTTATTTTGCTTTATTTTTTTATCACGTATGTTACTCAGTTAAGTGTTTTATCAAGAGGGCACAGGCCTCTGCTTTCTCCAAGTGAGATTCGGAAAAAGCTGTTAGGCGTCTCACTTCCGACCACGGGACTGCGTTTATTTAATGCGGTATGTAATGCTATTCAGCCGTTTTTAATCAAACACGCGCTCGTTTTATCGGGCATGACGTTAACCGGGGCAACGCAGCATTTTGGTATGCTAACAGGGGTAGCGATGTCGATCGGCTTTTTTCCGGCTTTCTTTGCTCACTCTCTTTTAGTAGCACTCATACCTGCTGTATCTGAAGCTCATGCGAAAAATCAGGAAGAACAGCTTCAAAGACTTTTGACTCAAAGTATGCAAATGACATTTTTATATGGGATTCCGTCTATAGTGGCGATGTATTTCTTTGCTGAGCCGCTTACTAACTTGTTTTTTCATTCTACAGAAGCCGTGTACTATCTAAAGGCTTTATGGCCGTATTTTCTTTTTCACTTCTTTGCCGTCCCGCTTCAAGCTTATTTAATTGGACTCGGCTATGTAAAAGATGCTTTTTATCATACGATTTGGTCTCATATTGTCTCTTTTTCCCTGATGTTTTTCTTAGGATCACAAACAAATATTGGCATGCAGGGAATTATTATCGGGATGAACTGTGGCGTGGTTGTTTTGACCGTTCTGCATTATGTAACGATTTGCAAAGTCATTAACGTTTCCTTTTTTTCACTTAAGCATAAAACGCATTTATCTTAAAAAAACCTCCAACAGTGAAGTTGGAGGTTTTTTGGTTACCAGTTATTCATAATTGAGCTAAACAGTGTAGCAGGGTCTTGTCCGCCGCCGCCTGATAAGTATTTCGTTGTTTGCGTAGAATTAGCATTATCAAAGCCAGCGTGGATAGAAACGACTGCATCATCGGTATACCCGACAAACCAAGCATCTTTGACGTCGTTGGTTGTACCGGTTTTACCTGCAGCATCTCGTGAAGAACGAGCGTTAACACCTGTTCCATAGCTTTTTTCAATTACGTCTTGCAGCATGGATGTCATTGTATCCGCATTTTCTTCACTCATTACTCGCTCTGTCTGAATGTCTGGCTTTTTCACTTCACCGTCGCGCATCTCAATTTTTCGAATTGCGTACGGCTTAGTCATGACGCCTTTGTTAGCGAAGGTTGTATATCCTTGTGCTAACTGAAGGGGAGAGAACGTTGTCGTCGTTCCTCCAAGAGCAAGTCCTAATTTTGACTTATCGTCATCTTCAAGAGGAAGTCCAGCTTTTTCCATGAATTTTACGCTTGTATCAATACCAATTTGTTTTAAAAGCCAAACAGCTGGAACGTTAAGTGAACGAGTAAGTGCTTCACGCATTGTCACATGCTTTTGATATTCACCTTCTGCGTTTTTAGGGCTATATCCACCGCCAAAGTCTTGTCGTTCGTCACTTAAGAGTGAAGTTGGTGTATAATCTCCAGTTTCTAGTGCTGGACCGTATACGGCTAAAGGCTTAATAGCTGAACCAAGCTGATAGCCGCTTGTAGCACGGTTTAAGCCGTTTCGTTCATAGCTGCGTCCTCCATACATCGCTGAAATCCCGCCTGTTTTAGGGTTGACAGCTGAAATCCCAACCTCTACTTTGCTGTTGATGTCATCATCTCGGAACGTATGATTTGCTACAGAGTTATTAATCGATTCCTGTAAATTAGGATCTAAATCTGTATAGATGGCATAACCACCCTTATAAAGGTCATCAGCAGATACGCCATATTGTTGAGCAGCTTCTTTAATTACATAATCAATAAATGCTTGATTTGAGTTCGGTTTTTTAACCGGAATACTAGGCTCGACTACGCGTTCGTTTAACGCTTGCTGATACTGAGTATCGCTAATAACGTTTTGGTCATGCATCAGTTTCAATACAACGTTTCGTCGGGCTGTTGCTTTTTCTGTACTATTGCTTGGTGAATACGTACTCGGCGCTTTTGGGAGTCCTGCTAAAAGCGCAGCTTCGCCTACGGTTAAATCTGATACAGGCTTATTAAAATAAATCTGAGAAGCTGCACCAATACCGTATACACCGCTTCCGAAATAAATTTGATTTAAATATAATTCCAAAATTTGATCTTTTGTAAATTGTCTTTCTAAGCCTAGTGATAGAAACATTTCATCTACTTTACGTTTAATGGTCTTATCACTAGATAAGTAAAGATTTCTTGCTAACTGCTGTGTAATGGTACTTGCGCCTTCAGCTTTACTCATTGTTACAATGTTCTTAAAAAGGGCGCGGCCAATACCTTGTAAATCAATCCCAAAATGCTTGTAAAAGCGACGGTCTTCCGTTGCAACAAACGCCATTTTTACATAATCGGGAATTTCATTGCTCGAAACATTTTGACGGGGAACGGTTTTATACAATTCGTCAATCTTACGGTCATTTTTGTCATAGACTACCGTACTTTGAACCGACTGCAGTTTCGAGTAAGATAAATCAGCCGTTTGCTGAAATTGCTTTAATACATAGGTAACTCCTAGCATTACAATTAAAACAACGACTAAAAAGGCTAAAATAAATTTCCTCATGTTGGTTCACTCCACTAAGTAATAATTCCATGTTCACACATAGCTACATTCTTCGTCTTTACAAGGTCGTTATGTAAAGAATGCTGAAGTTTGTTGACCCATTCAATCTTTTAACAAAGAGATGGGTGATAAAGTATTAACGTTTAAAAGCTGACGCGCTAAGTTTAATAAAGGCTATTATTCAAGTGCAGGTAAGTTTTTAGGGTATAAGATGATTGACATAAATAGCTCTTTACGCAGTTATTTTTTGCTTACTCGCAGATGCTTCGTTTTTTTATTAAACTGAAACAAAGTGAAATACAATCATCTGAACTTAGTTTACCCATAAATTTGTGTTTGTCAAATAAAGTCGTATAAAGCACCATTCGGGGCTTTGTTCCCCTTTATGAAAAACCAAGGGGGTATTTTACGTTCTGTTTCTCATAGAAAAAAGTTGTTATAACACGTATAAGAAATACGATTTAGTACGCTCGGGTATAAATGCTGATATCTGTTGAAAGTAACGAAATAAAGAAAAAATTAACTAATTTATCAGACTAGGGCACTTTTTATACGAAGGAGGACGGGCGAGTTTTAATTATTATCCACCTTTTGACGGGAGCACTTAGATAAAAGTGGAATATTTCTTTACCCGCTGTAAGTCAAACGAATTAAATACCTAGCTGCATATGAGCAATGGCCATATGAAGTTATTCAGTATTATGTGATACTGCCAGCAAAACATACAGGTATTTCTTTGACAGTAGTTCCTTTACAAATGCTTCGAAAGTTCTTATAATAAAATTATCTTTAATTCGAGATATTTAAAAGGAGTGGATATACGTGAAACATATTTTTAAAAAAGGAACGGACGAGACGAAACCGACTTTATTGCTGTTGCATGGTACAGGAGGTACAGAACAAGATCTGCTCCCTGTTGCAGATATGATTGATTCCTCTTGCTCCGTATTATCTGTAAGAGGAAATGTACTAGAAAACGGAATGCCCCGTTTCTTTAGACGTTTACAAGAAGGAATATTTGATATAGAAGATTTAATTGAACGTACAAAAGAACTTCATCAATTTTTAGATGAAGCGGCTGAAACATATTCATTCGACCGACACAACATCGTAGCTGTAGGCTACTCAAATGGTGCCAATATTGCAGGAAGTTTGCTGTTTCATTATGAGAATTCTTTAAAAGGGGCGGCTCTTCTTCATCCGATGGTTCCAAGAAGAGGAATTGAAGTGCCTAAGACCGACGCCTCTATCTTTATCGGCGCAGGTACAAACGATCCTATTTGCCCAGCATCAGAAACGGAAGAACTTTCTGCTCTTTTAGAAAAAGCCGGAGCGGACGTACAGGTCCATTGGGAATCATTTGGACATCAGTTAACACGAACAGAAATTGAAGCAGCTGAAAAATGGTATCGGTCAAAATTTTAATTTCAAAACTTTCCGCACTCGTGCGGGAAGTTTTTTTATTTTCAAAAAACAAGGACAGTTATCATACAAAAGATAGATATAAATGGTAAAAAGTACTTTTTTTACTGAATGAAGGGAAATTTTATGATATCATTTTATTTCCGGTATATCCTTGCAGAACAGCTATTTTTAGGTAAAGTATCAAATTATTTTAAAATTCCTGGCTTCTATCACAAAAAAATGAAACCAAAGTCTGAGTAAACCGTTATAATAAATGCAGGATTTAAATTCAAAAGGATGGTTAAAAGCATATGACTCGTTTTTTTATTGTTTTACTTTTCGTTCTAATGGTTATATGTGTATATACCATTATTTCGCAAAACCTTTACCGTCGCTATCATTCATCAGTCATAATAAAAGGGGCAAAAAAGCATAAAATAGCTATAACATTTGACGATGGGCCTCATCCTGTTTATACGCCAAAAATTTTGGACTTGTTCAAACTGCATGAAATGAAAGCTACTTTTTTTATTGTGGGAGAACTAGGGGAAAAACACCCGTCTATTTTAAACAGGATGATTGATGAAGGACATGAAGTAGCTATACATCATCATCGTCACGTGAGTGCATGGACGCAAACACCTTGGCAATTAAAAAGACACATTCATCAATGTGCACAGGTTATAGAGAAAGTAACAGATCAAAAGCCGCTTTTTTATCGTCCGCCGTGGGGACATTTAAATATGAGCAGTTTATTAATGGCCAAGCCATATCATCTCGTGATCTGGACAGGAATCTTTCAGGATTGGACACTAAAAACAACGAAAACGGCATTAGTTCAAAAACTAATGCGTAAAGTAGAAGATGGAGCCATTTTTGTTTTACACGATAATGGAGATACCCCGGGAGCAGATGAAAAAGCACCTGAAATGACGATTGCGGCGTTAGAAGAATTTTTACCTTACTTAAAACAGCAAGGGTATGAAAGTATAACCATGCAGCAATTGATGAATCAATCGTAAATAGAGGAGCGAGCAGTGGACTTAACAATTATTTCTCAGTATATACATTCCTATGGTTATATTGTTATTTTACTTGTACTTTTTTGTGGGATCGTTGGAATTCCAGCGCCTGAAGAATCATTTTTAATATTATTAGGCATGTTTATTGCCAAACATCAGCTGAACTTATACGAATCATCTCTTTTTGCTTTTTTAGGTGTTATAACTGGAATGCTTACTGCTTACGGGCTAGGAAGGTATGCAGGAACCCCATTTTTTGATAAATACGGAAAATACGTAGGGTTAACCAAAGAGAAAATTGAAGCGGCAAGCGGCAGCTACCATAAATATGGGATATGGACCATTTTATTTGGTTTATATATTCCAGGCTTACGTCAAATTAGCCCATATATGGCAGGAATAAGTCGCTATCCGTTTTTGCTTTATTTGCTGTTATCGGTGGTAGGCAGTCTAGTATGGGTCCTTTCTTTTCTCGTTCTAGGTTACTATGTAGGAGACCGGATTCATATTTCGTATATCATTATGGGAGCTGTAGCTTTTTTTGTTATTTATTTACTTATAAAAAGAAAAAGAAACCGAAAACGTCTTGAGAGGAGGGATGGTCAATGAGGAAGGTTCTGTTCTTGCCGCTTTTTCAGATGCCATCTGGTCATCACCAAGTAGCAGACGCCGTTATGGATGCCATCATGGAACGTTTTTCTCACGTTATTTGTCAAAAAATTGATTGTTTAAGCTATTGGAGCAAACCGCTTGAACAAATGATTTCATCGATATACATGAAATGGATTTCTGTTTTTCCAAAGCAGTTTGAAAAATTTTATTACGGGCATGTATACAAAAAAAACGACCATACGATGGATGATTTTGTCGTGAAAAAGTGGCCGATTATCGAATATCATATGAAGAAATTAATTGATGCAGAGCAGCCCGACGTCATTGTTTGCACACACAGCTTTCCTTCCTGTGTATTAAGCGGCTTAAAAGAAAAAGGAATCATTGATCTTCCTATTATAAACGTATACACCGACTTCTTAGTAAGCGACGTATGGGGTAAAAATGGAATCGAGCTTCACTGCGTGCCTGATCAGGATACGAAAGCATTTCTACAAAACGTTCACGGTGTAAAAGAGTCTTCTATTTATGTAACGGGCATTCCCGTTCATAAAGCGTTTTTAAAAAGACGGATTGACCATCTCATGCCACAGAAGCATATCCTGATTGCCGGCGGAAATTCGGGCCTTGGGAATGTACGCAAAATGCTTCAGCAGCTTCCGCAAAACTGTACGTATATGTATTATGTGCTGTGTGGAAAAAATAAAAAGTTGTATCAAGAACTAGTGAAACTAAACCACCCGAAAGTTAAAGCGGTCCCGTATGTAAAATCAAGAGAGAAAATGAATGATTTATATGAAGGAGCAGATGCCATTGTCACAAAAGCAGGAGGCGTTACAATTAGCGAAGCCCTTCATAAGAGACTACCTATTTTTATTCATTCATCTCTTCCCGGTCAAGAACAAATTAACATTGAATATCTAAAAGAAAAAGAGCTGCTGATACCGCTTAATGATGCTGAAGCCTTTGAACAGCAGCTTAAGAACATTTTAGAAAATGATGTGAAACGAAACCGGTTGATAAAACGAATGGACGAATATGTAGACAGCTTAGAAGTAAAAGTAGATCGCGTGCTTGCAGATCACTTTAAGCTGTATCGATATGAGACAAGTCAAAATCAATTTTAAGCAGAACATTGGTTATTTCTTTTTACATTCGATAAACTAACTGTAGATATAACATCTGTAGAAGGTTAAATGAAGTAAAAGGAGATTATAATATGAACTCAGTTATTGAAACGATTTTAAATCATCGTTCTATTCGCAAATATGAAGACAAACCATTGTCGGAAGAGCAAATTCAGACGATTGTAGAAAGCGCACAGGCAGCTTCCACATCAAGCTATATTCAAGCGTACTCCATTATTGGAGTAAAAGATAAAGAAACGAAGCGAAAGCTTGCCCAATTAGCAGGAAATCAGCCTTACGTAGAAACAAATGGACACTTCTTTGTATTTTGCGCTGACTTTCATCGTCATGATGTCATTGCAGAAATGGAGAAAAAAGATTTATCGACAGCGCTCGAAAGCACAGAGCAGTTCATGGTAGCTATTATTGACGTTGCCCTTGCTGCGCAAAATGCAACGCTTGCTGCTGAATCAATGGGACTTGGAGCTTGTTATATTGGCGGTTTGCGTAACGAATTAGAAGAAGTAAGCAAATTGTTAAAACTGCCTCATCATGTAATCCCGTTATTTGGTCTAACGGTTGGACATCCAGCGGGTATGACGGATAAAAAGCCGCGCTTACCATTTAAACATGTGTATCATGAAGAAACATATGAGCCAAACCATGAGCAGACGAAAAAAGAATTAACGACGTATAACGAAGAAATTTCTGCTTATTACAACGAACGAACAAATGGCAAACGCCAAGACACATGGACTGGTCAAATGGCTGAAATGCTTTCCAATCCTAAGCGTATGTATATGAAAGAATTTGTTGAAAAGCAAGGATTTAATAAGAAATAAAAAGGCTGGGACACAAGTAGTTTAGCCGAATTGAAAAGCGAACCGCTCATCAGAATCTTTGATGAGCGGTTCGCTTTTTTTGTTATGGTGAACATAGGTTTCATTTATGTAGTTTCTTCTAGCAGTTGACTGGATTCATTTCCAACCTCTTTTTTGTTACGAAAAAACTTAATATACCCGTTAAAGGGTCAATAAAAAAGAAGAGGCATAGCCAGCAATGATAGAGAAATTTAACTATTTTGGTTAAAACAACAATAAAAAGCAGTAAAAAGTAGAAACGTTTCATCATATAGCCAAATTATCAGAAATATTACGTTTAAACGTTCCTTTTTGTTAAGTTTTGTAATAAAAGTAGCATGGCTCTGTAACGGCTGTGAAATGTGAGGATGATATCATTCAATCATTGAGTAAATAAGGAGGTATTCGTAATGAAAAAATTTATATTTACTCTAGGAACAACAGCAATCCTTTCAGCGGGATTTGTAGGTGCAGCTTCTGCTTCTACAAGCGGAACGTATCACGTAGAAAAAGGTGATACGTTATGGAAAGTCGCTCAAAAGCACAGCGTGAGCGTAGACGAGCTAAAAGATGCAAATAACTTAACATCTAATATTATTTATCCAAATCAAGAATTAAACGTAGCTACTATAAAAGAAATGACGCACAAAGTTCAGCAAGGAAATACATTATGGTCCATCAGTCAGCAATACGGCGTGACGGTAGATCAAATTAAAGAATGGAACGGACTGAAGTCAGATTTAATTTATCCTGGCGAACAACTAAAAATTCAGTCTCCAAACGGCCAAGCTCAGCAATCAAGCCCTTCAGTAGCCCAAGCTGCTCCAGAAACTCAGCAAGCTCAAGCGCCGGCTGAACAAACTCAAGAAGAACAGCAGCAAGCTCAAGCTGAACAAGCTCAAAAAGAACAGCAGCAAGCTCAAGCTGAACAAGCTCAAAAAGAGCAGCAGCAAGCTCAAGCTGAACAAGCTCAAAAAGAACAGCAGCAAGCTCAAGCTGAACAAGCTCAAAAAGAACAGCAGCAAGCTCAAGCTGAACAAGCTCAAAAAGAGCAGCAGCAAGCTCAAGCTGAACAAGCTCAAAAACAACAGCAGCAAGCTCAAGCTGAACAAGCTCAAAAAGAATCGCTCAAAAAGAAGCAAGCTCACAAAAACAACAACAACCTGCTGAATCGTCACAACAAGCCAGCGGCAAATCAATGACAGTTGAAGCAACTGCCTATACGGCTAATTGTGCTGGATGTAGCGGTACAACTGCTACAGGAGTGGATTTAAAAGCAAATCCAAACCAAAAAGTAATCGCTGTTGATCCTAGTGTTATTCCGTTAGGTTCGAAAGTTTATGTAGAAGGCTATGGTGAAGCTGTAGCTGCCGATACAGGTGGAGCAATTAAAGGCAATCGAATCGATGTATTCGTTCCTTCTGAAAGTGATGCTCAACAGTTCGGAAGAAAATCTGTTAAAATCACGGTTATGAACTAAGAAGTTCTTTATAAAATTGCTAGTCTAGTATAGAAATACATAGCTAGTAAAACAAAAGAGGTGCCTTATGGCACCTCTTTTTACTTTATAATACGCTTTGCGCCCGCATAGCTGTTTTTCCAGTACGCTGTTGAAAGTGATTGCGTTTTAACGCCTTTGCTGCTGACATAAATGAATTCTTGTTTGTCTAGGTAAATTCCTACGACTGAAACGGATTTGCCGTTTTTAAAGAAAACTAAATCTCCAGCCTGCAGACTGTTTTGCTTTACGTCCGTTCCGCTTTTATACTGATCTGCTACTGTACGGGGGATAGAAATAGTTGAACCCGCGTTTTTATATACATACTGTGTGTACCCTGATACATCAAAACCTTTTGGTGTCGTGCCTCCATATTTATATGGCTTTCCAATTAGCGTTTTGGCATACGATACGATTTGCTGCTGTTTTGCACTAACAGAAGTTTGGGGTGCTGGAGCCGGCGCAGGTGCGCTTGTACTTTTCACTTTCAGCACTTGTCCAACTTTTAGCGCATCTGTTTTTAAATTGTTTAATTTTTTTAATTCAGCTACCGTCATGCCGTACTTTTTAGCGACTGCTGTCAGCGTGTCTCCCTTTTTCACCGTGTAGGTGCCATTGTTATCAGCCGGTGTAGATGGAGCTGTTGGTGAAGGTTGAATATCTTCATCAAGCAAATAACTCATATTTGCGCTAAACGTTACTTTTCGCTTCGTTTTATAGCTCTTCGCTTTTTGCTGAAATTGCGTATTGTATGCGTTGATTTCTTTTTCAAAATTTGCAGAGATCTTATTAAATTCCGCGTCACTTACATCTCCATACGCATAGTCTTCAAGATCTACAATGTAATTGTAAAGAGCAATTAAGCTGTCATATAAATACCCTTGAAGCTGATCAGCTTCTGAATTAAGATGATTCATCGCGTAATTTTTATCAGTCTTTGTTAGAAACTGGTCAATTTGATCCGCAAGCTGATCATATGCCGCTAACGCTTTTTCGTCATCTTTTATTCCTTCAATTTCTTTTAGCTTTTTTTCTACAGTTTTATAAAATGGTGCGTAATAATCTGCTAGCGAATTAACGTCTTTTTGATAAACGCTCACAGAAGAAGCAGCATAAGCAGAGTGGCTAAAAACAGGCGTTGTCACCGATGCTCCTACTAAAACGGATGCTGCTATAAATGGTACAAGTAGTTTCTCTTTTTTCATTTGTAAAGTCCCCCAAATATCCAAATAATAGTATAGCAGATAGATTATACTATATTAGGTTATAAAAGAACTAGTACTTTTCCTTTAATTTCATATTTTTTAGCAGTTTGCGTACCTGATAGAAGATAATCTAAGGAACAAAGGAAATATGTGATACAATGTACAAATATTCAGTTAAAAAGGAAGTGTACGATATGCAACAATTTATCAAAGAAATAGCGCGCGGAAAAAGAGGATCAACTGACTTAACGTATGAACAAGCAAAAGAAGCAGCTCGCTTAATCGCTTCTGGACAAGCTACGGATGCTCAGATTGCTGCTTTTTTTATTGCGGAACGCATTAAAACCGAAAATGCAGATGAACTATTGGGATTCGTTCATGCTTTTCGTGAAAAAACAAAAGAGATACCGCTGTCTCAGCCGTTAAAAGATAAATCAATTGATTTTGCAAGCCCTTATGCAGGGAGAAATTCATTTTTTGCGACCATTCCTGTATCGATTTTATTAGCTGAAAGAGGTGTGCCAGCTTTTTTACACTGTACAGAAGCGCTTTCTCCAAAGTTTGGAACAACGATTGAAGATGTACTTCATTCATTACAGATCCCTCAAGCTCAAACGATTGAAGACATCGGTCATACGTTAGAAACATTAAAAATTGGCTTTGTAAATGCTGAAACAATCTCTTATCCTCTTAGTCGCATCAAACAAATTCGTCATGAAATTGGCGTAAGAACACTAATTAATACGGTTGAAAAACTATTAAATTTATCAAATGCTTCTTCTTTAATGATGGGCGCTTTTCACCGCACGGCTATTAACAAAATTGTGCCCATTTTTGCTTCGCTCCCGTTTAAACATGTATACGTGGTGCAAGGTATAGAAGGATCTGAAGATGTACCTGTACATAGAAGCAGCTTTGTTTTTACTATCTCAGAAGGAGAGATGGAGTCGTTTATTGTCAATCCAAAAGAATACGGACTGTTTGTGGAAGAAGAACACTTTGAAAAGAAAATAAGTGTTGAAAAACAAGCGGAATATGTGGCGCGCATTTTGGAGGGTGAATCTTCTTCCGAACTGACTTATGTCTATAATCAAGTAGTATTAAACGCCGGCTTGCGCTATTATTTATTTGGCTATGAAACTTCTATTGAAGAAGGAGTAGACTATGCAAAACGTCAGCTAGCTGAAGGTCTGGGTTGGAAACACCTGCAGAAATGGAAAACACAAGTGATTTCAGAAGAGTAAAAGGTGAGCAAATATGCTCATCTTTTTTTATCGAAAGATATAAATCCTTTGTTTTTTATCAGAAAATTTAATATAATTAGTTGTGTATTTGTGTTAGAAAATATCACATTTGATGTTAACAAGAAAATAGATTAGCAGAAAGGAAGCTTTCATTGAAACTTACGTCGAGAGAACAAGAAAAATTAATGATTGTCGTAGCTGCAGACTTAGCAAGACGCCGTCAGACAAGAGGATTAAAACTTAACTATCCCGAGGCAGTAGCGATCATTACATATGAAATTATGGAAGGAGCTCGCGATGGCAAGACGGTAGCACAGCTAATGCGAGAAGGTACCAAGATTTTAAAACGAGAAGATGTAATGGAAGGTATTCCGGAAATGATTCATGATATTCAAGTAGAAGCTACCTTTCCAGACGGAACCAAGCTCGTCACTGTTCACGATCCAATTCGTTAAGAGGAGGGAAAAATATGATTCCAGGGGAATACGTCTTAAAAAAAGAACCCATCACATGTAATAACAGAAAGCAATCGATTAGCGTGACTGTAATCAATAGAGGCGACCGCCCTGTTCAAGTAGGTTCACATTTTCATTTTTTTGAAGTGAATGCCGCGCTCGAATTCCCCCGCGAAGCTGCGCTTGGCTATCATTTAAATATTCCAGCCGGTACAGCCGTTCGCTTTGAGCCAGGTGATGCAAAAGAAGTAGAGCTGGTTGCTTTCTCCGGAACAAGAGAAATTTACGGTCTGAACAATAAAACAAACAGATCGCTTTCTGATAGAAAGGAAGATGCATAAGATGAGTTTTCAAATGTCGCGACGTCAGTATGCAGATATGTTTGGACCAACCGTTGGAGATGCTGTTCGTTTAGCAGACACAGAGCTATTTATTGAAATTGAAAAAGATTTCACAACCTACGGAGATGAAGTGAAGTTTGGCGGAGGAAAAGTGATTCGTGACGGAATGGGGCAGCACCCTCTTGCAACGCGAAGTGAAGCAGCGGACTTAGTGTTGACAAATGCCATTATCGTTGATTATACAGGCATATATAAAGCAGATATTGGAATAAAAGATGGACTCATTCAAACTATTGGAAAAGCGGGTAATCCGCTGTTGATGGATGAAGTAGACATCATCATTGGTGCGAGTACGGAAGTAATTGCAGCTGAAGGGAAAATTGTAACCGCCGGCGGTATTGATGCGCATATTCATTTCATTTGTCCGCAGCAAATTGAAACCGCCCTTGCCTCTGGCGTGACAACGATGATTGGAGGAGGAACAGGACCTGCTACAGGAACAAAGGCTACCACTTGTACACCCGGAGCGTGGCATATCGAACGAATGCTTGAAGCCGCTGAAGCATTTCCGATGAATATTGGCTTTTTAGGAAAAGGAAATGCAAGTGCGAAAGAGCCTTTAATTGAACAAATTAAAGCAGGAGCAATTGGACTAAAGCTTCACGAAGACTGGGGAACCACGGCATCTGCCATCGACACAAGCCTGCAAGTAGCAGACGAGTACGATGTTCAAATTGCGATTCATACAGATACTTTAAATGAAGGCGGCTTTGTTGAAGATACGATTGCAGCAATTGGTGATCGAGTCATTCATACCTACCATACTGAAGGAGCTGGAGGCGGGCATGCACCTGATATTATGGAAATGGCAAGCTTTCCAAACGTGCTTCCATCATCAACTAATCCAACAAGACCCTATACGGTCAACACGCTTGAAGAGCATTTAGATATGCTCATGGTATGTCATCATCTTGATCCTGCTGTACCAGAAGACATCGCTTTTGCTGATTCCCGCATTCGCAAAGAAACGATTGCAGCTGAAGATATTTTACACGATTTAGGTGTATTCAGTATGATTTCTTCAGATTCTCAAGCAATGGGACGTGTAGGAGAAGTGATTACACGAACGTGGCAAACAGCTGATAAGATGAAAAAGCAGCGAGGAAAAATTGATGGTGACAGCGAAGTCGGCGATAACGCACGTGTCAAACGCTATGTAGCTAAATATACGATTAATCCAGCTATCGCTCATGGAATTTCCGAATACGTAGGATCGGTAGAAACAGGGAAAATAGCTGACTTAGTCCTATGGGAGCCAGCGTTTTTTGGAATAAAGCCTGACTTGATTGTAAAAGGCGGTTTAATTGCTCACAGCTTAATGGGAGACCCTAACGCTTCAATTCCAACCCCACAGCCGGTCTTATATCGTCCGATGTTTGCTTCTTATGGAAAAGCAAGAGCTAAAACCTCCGTTACGTTTGTGTCAAAAGCAGCGTATGAGAACAAAGTGGGCGAAAAACTAGGGTTACAAAAGCTGCTTAAACCAGTAAAAGATATTCGTCAGTTAAAAAAAACAGATATGAAGTTAAATGGAGAAATGCCTAAGATTGAAGTTGATCCCCAAACGTACGAAGTAAAAATAGATGGACAAATGATTACATGTGAAGCGGCAGAAGTTGTGCCTATGGCGCAGCGATACTTTTTATTTTGAGGTGAAAAAATGGTAATCGAAAAAATTATCGGAAATATAGCAACATTAGAAAAACGAGCTCCACATATAGAAAAGGTATATATCGAAAGTGATCACTTAGTAAAACGCGTTCAGCGCGTTGTAACAGATCACGGTAAGGAACTCGGAATTCGTCTGAAAGAAAACCGCGAGTTAGTTGATGGCGATGTACTATTTATGGATGAAAGCAATATGATTGTTGTGCAAGTTCTGGCAGACGATATTTTGACCATTCAGCCGATTGATATTCAGCAGATGGGAGAAATTGCTCATCAGCTTGGGAACCGCCATTTGCCGGCGCAGTTTGAAGGTGGAGACATGCTTGTACAGTACGATTATTTAGTCGAAGAATTGCTTCAGCAGCTCAACATTCCCTATAAGCGCGAAAAAAGAAAAGTAAAACAAGCTTTTAAGCATATCGGACATAGTCATGACTAATTCATTGCTTTCGCTGATTCAACTATGTGATTCAAATTTCCCATCGGGTGCATTTTCGCATTCGTTTGGTTTTGAAACGTATATTCAGCGAAATCAAATTTACGACACAGAAACCTTTCAAGAAGCGCTTCGTACATACCTTGATGTTCAGCTGACGTATACGGACGGCTTAGCATGCAGGCTGGCTTATGAGTATGCTGTTCGTGACCAGTTTAACGAAATTATGAGAATTGATCATGAACTATACGCTCTTGCTTTGTCAAAAGAAACAAGAGAAGGGACAAGACGGGTGGGCCAGCGCATGTTAAAGCTTTGCTTAGAGTTATTTCAAGGCTCTTATTTAGAAAAGTATATGAGTGAAGTAAAAGCAAAGAAGGCGTACGGACATCCTGCTGTTGTATTTGCATTAGCCAGCCTGCAATTAAACATTACAAAAGAAGAGGCAATTTCAAGTCATTTGTACGCTAGCATCTCTTCATTAATTCAAAATGCTGTTCGCGGCATACCAATCGGCCAAACCGATGGGCAAAAAACGCTCGTTCTTTTTCAGCCGCTGCTGCAGCAAGCGCTTCAGCATATTTTGCAAGCAGATCAAGAGGAATTTGGTGCCGTGACACCAGGGTTAGAAATTGCTCAAATGCAGCATGAACAACTGCATGTTCGATTGTTCATGTCATAAAAAAGGAGGGAAGGCCTTCGAATGATGAAGGCATAAAAAATGGATGCAATTAAAATTGGAATTGGTGGACCTGTTGGTGCAGGAAAAACAATGTTAGTAGAACGATTAACGCGTGCGCTAGAAGGGCAGCTCAGTATGGCAGTCATTACAAACGATATTTATACAAAAGAAGATGCACAGTTTCTAGTAAAAAACAGTATTTTGCCAGAAAATCGTATCGTAGGAGTAGAAACAGGAGGATGTCCTCATACAGCTATTCGAGAAGATGCATCCATGAACTTTGCTGCAATTGATGAGTTAGTGGAACGTCACCCCGATGTTGAACTTATTTTTGTAGAAAGCGGAGGAGATAATTTAGCCGCAACGTTTAGCCCAGAGCTCGTTGATTTTTCAATTTATATCATCGATGTAGCACAAGGAGAAAAAATCCCGCGTAAAGGCGGTCAAGGAATGATTAAATCTGATTTATTCATTATCAACAAAACAGATTTAGCCCCATATGTAGGAGCCAGTTTAGAAGTAATGGAAAAAGATACAATCCAAGCGAGAGGGCACAAGCCTTTTGTTTTCACCAATTTAAAAGAAGATAAAGGGCTCAATCAAGTGATAGAATGGATCAAAAAAGAGGCCTTTTTAATCGGCCTTGAATCATGAGCTACACGGGTTATTTAGAGCTTCGTGCAGAAAGAAACAGTGAGCGAACGGTTATTAAAGATACTTATCATTACGGGGCTTTCAAAGTTGCCAGACCTATTTACATGACTCCTGAATCACCTTTTGTTTATATGCTTCACGTAGGCGGGGGATACGTGAGCGGAGACAAATACAAAACGATGATAACGGTCGAGAAAAATGCTCAGCTGACTGCTACTACTCAATCTGCGACAAAGGTGTACAAAACACCGAACGCAGCTGTTTTACAAGAAACGTGCATAACCCTTGAAGAACAATCCATCATGGAATATATACCAGACCCGCTTATTTTGTATGAAAATGCTGCATTTGTCCAAGAAATAACGGTTCATATGGCAGAAAACGCTGCTTTGTTTATGTGTGACAGCATCACCCCGGGGTGGTCGCCGGATGGGCAGCTGTTTCAATATACCTCTATGCGTTCCAAGCTGAAACTGTATGTAAACAAGCAGCTGAAGGTATACGATCACTTATACTTGAAGCCAGAAAACCATCTGCGCGGCATGATGAAAATGGAAGGGTATACTCATTTTGGATCAATTATTATTGTTCATCCAAACGCCGACGACGCATTTATAGCGAAAGTACATCAGCTGTGCGAAGAGGCAGGCTGTAAAGCAGGAGCTTCCGCACTTCCGATTTCCGGATGTGCTATTCGAATACTAGCTGCTAGTACACAAGAAGTGGAAGAGATAATCGTCAAAGTATACGGATTGTTCCGGCAGGAGTTATTAAAAGCTGAAGTATCACTTTTGCGTAAGTATTAAAGTGCCTGTACAAAAGTATAGTAGTTAAAGAAAAATCCGAACGAGCTGAACTCTTGATAGAGAATCAAATTCGTTCGGATTTTTTATTGGTAGGGTGAACGTAGGTTTCCCGTATGTAGTTCGTTCTAGCCGTTGATTAGAGGACAAAGCGAAGTCTTGCACAGAAATCAACAGCTGTGGAACAAGCAGTCCAGATCATTTATCCTACTTATTCGTCTTTAGATTGAATTATTTTCATTATGTTTTATTCTCTGTTAGAACCACAGACTAAATAATCCGTCGCTTACACCTAAATTATACATATAATAGAGGCCAAATATAATGCTGACAGCACCTGTTACCTGCATCAAACAGCGGTTTAACGTCACTTGCTTTTTAGTTGTAACGAATGGAATTCCAATAACCGTCGTAAATAACAGCATGCCAAGACAAGTGCCGATTCCAAAAATGATAATGTACAGCGCACCTTGCCATACGTGAGTAACGGTGCTCATCGTTACTACAACCATCGCTGCGCTTCCGGCCAGTCCATGAACAAAGCCAATGCCTAATGACTTTAAGTAAGACGTTTTTTCGTGATGCGTATGCACTTGTTTTTTGTAAGACAGAAACGATGTAAAACCGAGATAAACGAGCATAATGCCCACTAAAAATTCAAGTGACATGCTCATACGTTCAGAAATACTGCTTTTTAACACTATTAAAACCATGCCAAAAATAAACAGCGTAAGCGTATGACCAATCCCCCAGTATACTCCTGCAAGCGAAGAGCGCCACAGCTTTTTACTTTTTGAAGCAATGGTTGATACAGCGATAATGTGATCTGGTTCTAGAGCATGCTTGATTCCTAAAAAAAATCCTAGTATTAAAATTGAAAAAAAACTTGTTTCCATGTCAGCTTTCTCATCCTTTCGTACGTATAAAACTAGTATATCGCACGCTTTTGTTTTAATAAACAGAAAATTCTAAACGAAAATGTCTGGTTGAATAGCTAAAACATTTATCAATTTACAATAAGTTACAAATATTAAAGGAGATGTAGTATAAAAATTTTACATTTACAAAAACTATAAGTAAATTATTGTGAGGTTGATAACTATGGACAAAATTTCTACTGATATCATGCTGTGGAGTTCTTTTATACGTCAAAATGTTGGGATAGAACGTGACTAGACTAGAAGCTCTTTTATGGAGCATTGCGTTGCCAGGCTTTGGACAATTACTAAACAAAAAACATATAAAAGGAATTTTGTTTATTGTACTTGAATTTCTCATTAATATGGGCGCAAATTTTAATGAAGGCATTCGCTTAAGCTTTTTGGGGGAAACAAAGCAATCCCTCGAGGTAATGAACATGCAGTGGTTAATGTTTTATCCATGTTTATATTTTTTTGCAATTTGGGATGCTGTTAAAGAAGCAGAAAACGGCGCATCGAGATTTACATTTATTCCTTTTGTCTCCTGTGCTTATTTTGTTACAGTAGGCATTATGTATTCCTCAGTGACAACCATCAACGGTGTTTTTATAGGCCCAATTTGGCTCCCTATGCTGTCTGTTGTACCGGGACTGGTTATTGGACTCATTGCCAAAAAGCTATTAGAAGTGTATATACATAAGAAAAAATAAACGTCATTTCAATCTATACATCCGTAGATTTTAATGGACGTTTATTTTATTTTTGTTTATAAATAAGTAATAAAGTCTCTTATTTAGGGAACGTACTAACAGTGGCTATTTTCACATAATCTTAAGAGAGTGTGTTCTACTCATAGAAAAGAGCACATTGAAAATGGAGAGAATGTGTACAAGCTTATATAATAGCAATTTGATAAAAAGAAGCTGGAGAGAAGGTGAATCGATGATCACAAATGGTATTTATCGTTTTTTTCTTATTTGGTACGTATGCGGAGTCGTTTTGCTTTCATTTGATTTGCTGCCTTCATGGTTAGAATGGGCAAATGCTGTTTTTCTACACTTGAGCAGTCTTCTTGCTCTTATTTATCTAGCTAAAGCCTATGGAGTAAGGCGGGCACTGGTCGTTGCCGTATTTGTGACAGGCGCATCTATTTATGTCGAAAGTCTAGGTGTTAAACATGGGTTTTTGTTTGGATCCTACGATTATGAAAAAGATTTTGGCGCTAAAATCTTAGGAGTTCCTCTAACCATTGGATCGGCTTGGTTTATGGTCGTAATCACAAGCAGAATATTAGCTCTCGGAATTATGAAGCGCATGGAGCTGCCGTTTATTGTCCATGGAATTGCCTATGCGGTCATTAGTTCGCTATTTGCTGTTATTATGGATTTGGCTATTGATCCCGTTGCCTATGTTGTTAAACAATATTGGGTGTGGGAAGGGGACAGCTTTTATTATAATATTCCTTTATCCAATTTCTCCGGCTGGTTTTTACTGTCTTTCTTCATTCAGCTGGTCGTATATTTCTTTTTAGCTAAGGTTCCTAAAGAAGAAGAGCCGGTATGGGAAAGAAGAATGGTGTTTTTGTATAGTGCAGTCGTCATGATGTTTGTAATTGTAGCATTAGTAAATGGCCTGTGGCTTGTGGTATGGCTGACGATGATTCCTTTTCTTATTCTTTATATTGTGTATAAAAAGGAGACTCGCTTATGATTTATCCGAAGA
Source organism: Priestia sp. FSL R5-0597 (assembly GCF_038006305.1). NCBI lineage: Bacteria > Bacillati > Bacillota > Bacilli > Caryophanales > Bacillaceae > Priestia > Priestia sp. FSL R5-0597. The sequence goes on along the minus strand of NZ_JBBOUZ010000001.1, from coordinate 2,946,603 downwards.
AAAACTCAATATTTGAGCGCTTTTTTCAACTGTTTGTCACATATCAGCTCAAAAAACAGTTTTATCGTATTCATTTACATATAGAAGAGCTCCCAAAAGATAAAAAAATGTTATTAATTGCTAATCATTCCAGCTGGTGGGACGGTTTAGTGACATTTTATTTAAATAACGCGGTATTAAAAACAGATCTATACGCTATGATGTCTGAACAAGGAATGAAGGATTTTCCTTTTTTTCAACGAATTGGGGCTTTTTCAGTAAATGCAGCGTCTCCGAAGCATACGGTGGAATCGTTAAGGTTTGCCAGTAAGCTGTTAGAAGATAAAAAAGCGGTGCTTGTTTTTCCTCAAGGAAAAGAAGAGCATCTTGAAAAAAGACCGTTAGCTTTTTCTGAAGGACCTGCTTTTCTTCTAAAAAAGCAATCTGACGTTGAAGTTATTCCCATTACATATTATTATACGTTTCGCCATGATCAGCGACCCGAGCTTTTTATCTGGGTAGGGCAAGCTGTTTTTTACGACTTAGCCAATGCAAGAGAAGATATAACCAAAACGCTAGCCGCTGCAGTCACTGCTCAGCTCGATCATCAAAAACAAAAAATCATTCAAGAAAACGATGAGGAATTTACGACTTTATTAAAAGGACGAAAGACGCTTAGCGAGTGGTTAACGTGGTGGAAAGCGAAGGTGAAAGAATGATTTACTATATGCTTTTATTTATTTTGATGCTGCTTCTGACCATTGTAAATATTCAAGCAATGCCTAAATTAAATAGATACAAGTTGAATTCAAAAACACCTCAGCCTCTCATTTCTATTTTGATTCCAATGCGAAACGAAGAACGAAATGTAAAGCGAATCATTTCTTCTGTTAAAGGATTAACGTACAGCAATCTAGAATGTGTCATACTAGACGATCAGTCCACAGATGAAACACGAACACAGCTTTTGAAAGAAATTCACGGAGATTCAAGGTTTACCATCATAGAAGGAAAAGAGCTGAAAGAAGGGTGGGTAGGAAAAGTTCATGCCTGTCACCAGCTGTCGCAAGCTGCAAATGGAGACTATTTATTGTTTGTAGATGCCGATGTACAGCTCAAAGAACGCACGCTAGAACATACTTTAGCCACCGCACAAGCGACAAAAGCAGCTCTTTTAACAGGATTTCCTCGTTTTCCCGTAAAAACGTGGTTAGAAGCATTGGTTGTTCCGCTTCAGCATGTGGTTGTTTTTAGCTATTTACCGGTTGTGGTAGCGAACCGTAACAAGGTGAGCAAAGCTTCAGCAGCTCACGGTGCTTTTATGTTTATAAAAAAAGAAGCTTATGAGATCGCAGGAGGACATGAAGCTGTTAAAACTTCACTAGTAGAAGATGTGCATCTAGCTCAGCTTTTTAAGAAAAAGAAACAGCGCGTTATTTTAGCCAATATTACGTCTCACGTTAGCTGTTATATGTATGAAACAACTGAAGAAGTATGGAATGGGTTTGCTAAAAATATCTTTGTTGGTCTAGGCCGATCCGCTAAAGCAGTTTGGATACTGAGCGTTTTTTTTACCTGTTACTATGTGCTGCCGCTTCCTTTGTTTATAGCAGGAATTCTTACAGGCAACATACTTTGGATTCTTCCTTTTTGCATTATGCTTTTTCAGCGGTTTTTAATTGACCGGTCGGCTCAGCAAAAAGGGCTTTTGTTTCTTACTATGCCGGCGTCGGCAATTGTGCTGATGCTGCTCATGAACCATTCTATGAAGCGTGAACGAAAAAAGCAGGGATATGAATGGAAAGGAAGGCATTATCAATGAAAAAAGTACTAATTGTCGGGGCAGGATTAGGCGGATTAGCTGCAGGAGTTCTTCTTCAAACAAAAGGGTTCGATGTCACAATCGTTGAAAAAAACGAGCACGTAGGCGGAAAAATGATGCCTGTGCAGCTAGGAGAATATTCTTTTGATTTCGGGCCTAATACCATTACAATGCCAGAAGTTTTTCAGTGGTTATTTGAGCAAGCGGGCGAACGTGCAGAAGACTATATGCCTCTTGTTAAACTAACGAATCATACAAATAATTTCTTCACCGACGGTTCACAATTTTCCATGTCTATCGACGAACGAAAAATGATTGAGCAGCTTGAACGTCTCGACCCCTTTGCTGCTAAACAATACCCGGCCTATTTAAAAGAAGTAAAAAGAATATATGACATTGCAAAAAGTCAATTTTTCTACCGGACATTTTCGTCATGGAAAGATTACACAAACCCTTCTCTATTAAAAGCACTGCTGCAAGTAAGGCCGTTTGAAACAATAGATACGTTTCATCAGCGCTTTTTTCGAAATGAAAACATTCGAAATGCATTTAATCGATACGCAACCTATATTGGATCTTCACCTTATACATCGCCCGCTACCTTTTCACTGATTGGACACTTAGAAATGAATGACGGGGTGTACTATGTAAAAGGAGGAAATACTAGAATTGCAAAAGGGTTGGGGCATGTGTTCCAAAAAGCTGGAGGAAAGCTGTACACAAACTGCAGCGTGACTGAAATAGTAGTAAAAAATAAGCGGGCTGTCGGAGTGGAAGTGAATGGAGAAGAAAAGATAGACGCGGATATCGTTATTGTAAACGGGGACTTGCTAAAAGCCTATCCGGCACTCGTAAAAGAGCAGGATAGACCTCATTTTAAAAACAAAAAAGCAGCTGAGTTTGAGCCTTCCATATCAGCCTATGTAATTATGGCAGCAGTTAAAAAGCGCTTTTCTCAGCTGATTCATCATCAAGTGTACTTTTCTCAGGATTACAAGCAGGAATTCTATGAACTATTTCAGCAAAAAACGCTTCCAACCGACCCTACCATTTACGTTTGTAATTCTTCGTATACCGATAACACGGTAGCTCCGGGTGATAATTTATTTATTTTAGTGAATGCCCCTGCTGTAAAAGAAGCGAATCAAGAAAAAATGAAATCTTACAGAGAGGTTGTCTATCGCAAGCTTTCTCAGTTTGGTTTAGATATTGAGCCCTCGCTTGTACATGAACGAATTGTTACTCCATGTGAAATTGAACAAACCTTTGGTGCATTTAAAGGCGCTTTGTATGGAGTGAGTTCAAATCGGAAAATGGATAGTTTTCTTCGTCCAAGCAACGTCTCAAAAGATGTTAAAAACTTATATTTTGTAGGAGGAACGACTCACCCAGGCGGGGGATCTCCTATGGTCACAATTAGCGGTATCAATGTAGCTACGCTTATTTCATCTTCCTAATTGATAAATCAGGATTGTCAAAAAGTTTAGTTTTTTGGTACTATAAGAAAGGACAGAGGCTGTTAACCACCTGTTCTCGCGGATGGAAAAAAATGTTACATAATGAAGTTGAAAAGGTGATTACATAACTATATGATTGTATTTACGTGTCTTATTATTATCATAAGCATTATTCGTCCGTACTTGGAGAGCGTGACTGTTAAGCGAATTGCTTCAGAAGGCAAAAAAATTCGCTACTACAAAGAACAGTTCTTTTTTTATGTGCTAATTTTACTATTTTATATTGCGGTGATGGTATACCATGCGGTTCCACTTTCTATGTTAGGATTGCAGGGAGTATATCTAGATACGATTCACCGGACGGCTCCGTATCCAGCGTGGATTGAATATCTGCTGCTTTTAATCTTTGCAGGTTTTATTATTATTTCCATTATGATCCAATGGATGAAAGATCATGGAGAAACGGTTTTTGTGGAACAGGAGATGCCCACGTCAATTGAGGCAACCGTTCCTAAAACAGAAAGAGAGCAAAAGTGGTGGCTTGCATACAGCGGTATTTCCAGCTTCGTAGAAAGCACCGTCTATTTTCCTAGCTTTTATTTATATAGTCACTATGTATTAGCCATTCAAAATACATGGGTGTTGGCTATTTTAATTGGTATTGGTTATTTCCTATCACAGCTGGCTTTTCAGCGTGACCGTTTGAGTGTCCAGACGCTGTTAGTTGGTATCGGGCTAGGCGCTTTATTTATCATGACAAAGTCAGTTGTAATCATGGTCTTGTACTATGGTTTTAGTTTCTTAATCTATGATATTTATCAACAAGATCGCAATTTAGTAAAAAGCACAGAAGATCACTAAGAAACAACACGGCATAACGCCGTGTTGTTTCTTTTTTTTATAATTTATAAAAAAAGCTTGAAAAGCGCTTTCAATAGTCTTATAATTTAGATAAATCGATTTACTAAACCGGTTTAGTAAGTGGTTAGCTAGTATAATAAGAAAGGTAGGTCGATTTATGAATCATATCATTATTCCTTTAAATGCATTTGAAACGACAAGCTCTCAGCACACCATGATTGGGAAAATATATGAACAGCAAGTACATGGAGTGGAAATTCGAAGAGAGTTAATGAAAAAAGTAGATCAAGAGATTGAGCTTATTGCCGAAGAATTAAAAAGATATCCGCTTTTTACAGTATATTCGGCTCCAATCGAACTGTGGAAAGAAAGTGGAGAGTTAAACAAACAAGAATTAAAATCTATTCTTGAAGAAGCCGTATCACTTGGCGCTCAGTGGGTAAAAGTTTCTCTTGGTTTTTATCAACCACAATCACCTATAGGGGAATTGCAGGAGCTATTGCAGGCATTTCCAGCTTTACATCTATTTGTGGAAAACGATCAAACCAGTTATGGAGGCAACATAGCATCTTTGCACGCATTTTTTGATAACGCTTACGAAATTCCTGTTTCCATGACGTTTGATATTGGTAACTGGCTTTATGTACAGGAACGACCCCAGGAAGCAATCAAAAAGCTAAGGTCATTTGTAGGCTATATTCATATTAAACACGTAATAAAGAATAGCGGAAAGCTAGTAACAACCTCTATATCAAACGATTCAAATGAAATGTGGAAAGATATTTTGAAAGGGTTTTCTCATTCGATTTTTAAAGCTTTAGAGTTTCCAATCGATGAACCGGAACAAATCCCCCGCTTCATTTCATTGGTGCAAGCAGCAGAACAGGAGGAAGTGCAATGAATTCATTAGACGTTATTACCTTCGGAGAAGCAATGGCGATGTTCATGGCAGAACAACCAGGACCGCTGTATGAGATTAAGCATTATACAAAAGAGCTAGCCGGAGCAGAAACAAATGTAGCAATTGGTCTCGCTCGTCTCGGTCTGCACGCAGGGTGGGTGAGCAAAGTCGGCAATGATCCTTTCGGTACGTTTATTATGAAACGGCTACAAGAGGAGTCGGTCAACACCGATTGTGTACTAGTAGATAGCGAACATTCAACAGGCTTTCAAATTAAATCAAAAGTGGAAGTGGGAGATCCGGAAGTTTGTTACTTCCGAAAAAATTCGGCAGCCAGTCACTTGCACCCACGCGATTTTAATCGAAACTATTTTTTAGCGGCAAAACACATGCATATGACAGGAATACCGCTTGCTGTGTCAGCAAGCATGCGTGAATTTGCTCTACACGCGCTTACCTCGATGAAAGCAGCTGGCAGAACGGTTTCCTTTGACCCGAACCTGCGACCGACTCTTTGGACATCGAAGGAAGAAATGATTTTTACAATCAACGAAGCTGCTAAACAAGCAAACTACGTTCTGCCAGGCATTGAAGAAGGGAAAATTTTAACCGGATACGAAAACCCAGAAGACATCGCTTCTTACTATTTAGATGCAGGCGTAGAGCTTGTCGTTATTAAACTAGGTGAACAAGGAGCCTTTTTTAAGACGGCTAAAGAGCAAGGAATGGTTGAAGGAATAAAAGTCAAACAAATAGTGGATACAGTCGGTGCAGGAGACGGCTTTGCAGTAGGGCTGTTAAGCGGACTTCTTCAACATGATTCTCTTACTCAATCTGTCATGAGAGCAAATGCTATTGGGTCATTAGCTGTACAAAGCCCTGGAGATAACGACGGATATCCAACTGAACAGCAGTTGCAAAAATATATGGAATCCCAAAAACAAGGAGTGAAGTGATAATGAAACAGCAGCTAGCAAAAAAAAGATGGCTTCGGTTAATTCCTATCGTATTTATTACGTATAGCCTTGCATATTTAGACCGTGCAAACTACGGGTTTGGAGCAGCAGCAGGGCTGGCAGAAGATCTTCATATTACGCCAGGTATTTCGTCTTTATTAGGATCGCTCTTTTTCTTAGGTTATTTCTTTTTCCAAATTCCTGGCGCTCACTATGCTGAAAATAAAAGCGCCAAAAAGCTGATTTTTTGGTCTCTGATTTTATGGGGAGCACTTGCTACAGCTACAGGTATGGTAAGCCACGTCGGATTTTTGTTTGTTATTCGATTTGCTTTAGGAGTAGTGGAAAGTGCCGTTATGCCTGCTATGCTCGTTTTTTTAAGCCACTGGTTTACAAAAGCAGAACGTTCTAGAGCCAACACGTTCTTAATTTTAGGAAACCCGGCAACGGTCCTTTGGATGTCAATTGTTTCTGGATATTTGCTAGAATCATTTGGCTGGAGATGGATGTTTATTTTAGAAGGTTTTCCAGCTGTTATTTGGGCGTTTTTATGGTGGAAACTAGTAAACGATGAGCCAAAAGATGCAGGCTGGCTGTCGAAAAAAGAAAAAGCAGACTTACACGATGCGCTGCAAAAAGAACAAGAAGGAATTAAACCTGTTAAAGGCTATAAAGAAGCTTTCAAAAATCGTACTGTCATTTTATTAAGCATTCAATATGCTTTATGGAGTATTGGCGTCTACGGATTTGTTATGTGGCTGCCGTCTATTATTAAAGCAGCGCCTAACATGAGTATAGTGAAGACAGGGTGGTTAGCGTCCGTTCCTTACGTATTAGCAGTCGTATTAATGTTAACGGTTTCATATCTATCAGATAAGTTTTTAAAACGAAGCGCATTTGTATGGCCGTTCTTATTAGTAGGAGCTCTTGCCTTTTACGGATCTTATTTAGTTGGCACAAGCAACTTCTGGCTTTCTTTTACTTTACTCGTTATCGCCGGAGGAACGATGTATGCTCCGTACGGACCGTTCTTTGCGATTATTCCTGAAATTTTACCGCGTAATGTTGCCGGAGGAGCGATGGCTTTAATTAATAGCATGGGGGCACTTGGTTCATTTGCCGGTTCTTATATTGTAGGATTTTTAAATGGATCAACAGGAGGGTTTGGCGCTTCCTATATCTTTATGGCTGGATCATTATTCCTTGCGGCAGTTTTAACCATTGTCGCAACGAAAAAGCCAAGAGAAGTTCAGAGTGTGAAGCCAGTTGAAACAACGGCTTAATGTAATGATAGAAAAGGAGAATTGAGATGCATATTGAGAAAATTACAAGTAGCGGTATTGTAGCGGTCATTCGAGGAGCAAGCGCTGAGCGAATTATTCCGCTTGCCTACGCGTTAAAAGAAGGCGGAGTAACAAATCTAGAAATCACAATGGAAAACCCTGCTGCCGTAGAGGTTATTAAAGAATTGAAAAATGAATTTGACGATTCGATGTTTATTGGAGCAGGAACTGTTCTAGACGAAGAAACAGCACGAATTGCCATTATGGCAGGAGCGTCATTTATTTTTTCCCCTACGGTGAACGAACGAACAATTAAAACGGCTAAAAGATACGGAGTCATTAGCGTTCCGGGTGCTTTTACACCTACTGAAATTTTAACAGCCTATGAATGCGGCGCAGATATGATTAAAGTCTTCCCGGCAAGCGTAGTAGGCCCCGCTTATTTTAAAAATATAGCAGGACCGCTTCCTCATATTCCGTTAATGCCAACAGGCGGCGTTACGGCTGAGAATGCGGGAGCTTATATTAAAGCCGGAGCAGCTGCTATTGGAGCAGGAAGCACATTAGTAGATGGCAAGCAGCTTCCAACTCCTGAATACTTACTTCAAGTAACAAGGGAAGCGAAACGTTTTACTCATGAAATTCAAGAAGCTAGGCTTGCGTACGCTTAATAAATAAAGCCTTCTGCTAGCAAGACGGCTTTTCCTTTTTCGTTTTTTTCGTTTACACTAGGAGTAGCATAATTTTAGGGATTGAATGAAAAGGACGGATCATGATGCAAAAAGTTACTATGCTGGACGTTGCAAAAGCAGCAAATGTCTCCAAAAGCACCGTATCACAATACATTAACAAGCGATACGAATATATGGGCGAAGAAACACGAAAGAAAATTAAAGAAGCGATTGATACACTGGGCTATCAGCCCAACTATCTAGCACGAAGCTTAAAACAAAAGCGAACGTCGATGATTGGGATTATTGTTGCCAATATTATGCACAGATTTTCTACGGAAGTCATTCGTGCCATTGAAGACTATTGCCATTCGCAAGATATACATGCCATCATTTGCAACGCAGATGATGACCCTGATAAAGAAAAGAAATATATTAATATGTTAAAAGCAAAGCAAGTAGATGGCCTTATTTTATTTCCAACGGGTGCCAATACTTCTCTTTATGAGCAGATGATCAAAGAAGAATATCCGGTTGTTATTATGGATCGTAAAATTCATGATGTAAAAGGAAAAATTCCATCCGTAGTGGCGAACAACCAAGAAGCCACAAAACAGGCTATTTTGCATCTGCTGGAGCTTGGACATAAGCATATAGCGATTATTACAGAACCATTAACTATTACACCCCGGATTGAACGTGTAGAAGGGTACAAAGAAGCGTTAACATCAGCCAATATGCCTTTAAATGAATTTATGATTATTAACTGCAAAAAAGCGGACATGCAAAAAGCGCTGGAGAAGCTATTTGCAGCCGATAATCCGCCGACAGCGCTGCTGGCTGGAAACGATTTAGTGTTCATTGAAGTGCAGAAATTTATTAAACAACACGGATTTAATATCCCGAATGATTTATCTTTAATTGTTTATGATAATATTCCTTACGCAGATGTAGCAACGCCTGCCGTTACCACGATTTCGCAGCCTGCTTTTGACATGGGAACAAAAGCAGCAGATTTACTTATTAAACAAATTTTGAAAGAAAAGATAGCTTATGAAGAGTACCAGTATGAATGTGAATTAATTATTCGAGAAACAACGTTGTCGCATTAAGCTAAAAAGAGCGCCTATGGCGTGCTCTTTTTAGCTCATCAAAATATTCGTTTTTTTTACGCTGTTACTAAACCGGTTTAGTAGAAAGTGAGGAGAAGAAAGATGAAGATACAATTAGCATTAGATCGCGTCACAATTGAAGAAGCTATTATCCTTGCCAAGCTGGCAGAACCCTATGTTGATTGGATTGAAGTAGGTACATCTCTTATAAAAGAGTATGGAATTGAAAGCATTTATAAAATCAAACAGGCATTTCCGCACAAGACGATTGTAGCAGATATCAAAACGATTGATAACGCAGAGTATGAGTTTACCATGTGCTATCAGGCAGGAGCAGATATAGCAACAGTAATGGGCGTATCACCTTTACCCACGATAGAGACGTGTGCAAATGTCAGCGAAAAATGGAATAAAAAAATGATGGTTGATTTATTAAACACGTCAAGCGGCTCGCAAAAGCAAGTAAGTATTTATAGAAACGCTATTTTTTGCCATCATATCAGCAAAGACGAGCAAGAAAAAGAAGGAAAATCGCTGAGTCAAATAAATTTGCGGCAGTATTTTCATTCAGATGCGCAAATAGCAGTAGCAGGAGGAATTAATCCAGCCTCAGCAGCATCATTACTTCAAATGAAAGCGGACGTTGCGATTATTGGATCAGCGATTACAAAAAGTGCAGATGTGGCAAAGGCATCTGCTGAATTTCAAGACTTATTTATGAGCAGGGGGAACGTATAATGACAAAAACACAAACGATTTTGCATGAAATTACGACCGTAATGAATCACATAAAAGAGCCTCAAATAGAAGAAGTAGCGTTTTCACTTTACCAAGCAAAACGAATTTTTGTTATAGGCGAAGGTCGCTCCGGGTTAATGGGCAAATCATTTGCGATGAGACTGATGCATTTAGGTGCAACAGTATACGTTGTAGGAGAGACCATTACTCCTTCGATTGCAGCGGGTGACGTATTGGTGGCTGTATCTGGTTCAGGAAAAACACAGCAAGTGGTGAGCGTAGCTAAAAAAGCCAAAGAAGTAGGATGTTCAGTTATCGGCATTTCAGCTAGTACAGAATCACCATTAACTGCTCATACTGATGAGCTGCTGCACATTCCCGCTGCAACCAAATACCGAAGCGAAAATGAAGCCGCTTCTATTCAGCCGCTTGGTTCATTGTTTGATCAATGTGCTCATGTTGTGTTTGATACGATTTGCTTAGAATACGGGAATTTGAACCAAACGGATCATGAACAGGCGTTTAAGCAGCACAGCAATTTAGAGTAAGTGGAAATAGGCTGAAACAAAAGTAGGTTGGTTAAAAGAAAATCCGAACGATGAGTCAAGATTCTTGATGGAGAATCACATTCGTTCGGATTTTTTTATTGGTATTGGTGAGCGTAGGTTTCATGTGTGTAGTTGCTTCTAGCTGTTGATTGGATCGATGTAGTTATGTCTCACTCTCTTTTGATACAGGTAAGTCTAAACGTTTACTTCACTTTTGTTTATTGCGAAGATATTCCTTCTCTTCAAAGTAAATAACAGCATTTTTATGTTGAAATTGCTATAATATACAAGCCGGTACATATACTAAGGCGACTGAAAATAAAGGAGTTTTGATTGATGACAAAAATAAAATTAATTTCACATAACGATTTAGACGGGGTAAGTCCAGCACTGTTGGGTCGGTTAGCGTTTGGCGACGACAACTTTGATTACAGCACGGTAAGCATTGGCCGCATCAATGACACAGTGACGCATTTTATTGAAGAAGAAAACGATGGAGACACAGCTTTATACATAACGGATATTAGCGTAAACGATGAAGTAGCGGAAAAATTAAATGAACTGGTAAAAAAAGGCCAGAAAATCACTCTTATTGACCATCATATCTCTGCTCTTCCACTAGCTGAGAAATACGATTGGGTTCATGTTATTGCAGAAGACGAAAACGGTAAAAAGACAGCAGCTACATCTCTTTTCTACGACTACTTAGTGCGCAACAACATGCTTCAAAAAACGGAGTTGCTTGATGAATATGTAGAACTTGTGCGCTTATTTGATACATGGGACTGGTTTCATGAAAATAATGTGAAAGCAAAGCGCCTCAATCACCTATATTATCTAATCCCGCATGAAGAATTTAAAGAGACCATTCTAGAAACGCTTCGTGAATCGTACCATACTGAAAATCAAGAATTTACGTTTACGGACAAACACGAAATTTTACTAGAAGCAGAAGAAAAAAAGATTGAAAAATATATTTACGACAAGCAAAAACAAATCATAAAAGAAAGTGTTGAAATTGCTAAAACAGCGTACAACGTAGGCATTGTATTTGCAGATACATATCAGTCTGAGCTAGGAAATGCACTGTGTCTAGAAAACGAAGATATCGACTTTTCCGTTATGGTGGACATGGGACGCCAAAAGATTGGCTTCCGTGCAGTAAAAGACGAAATCAACTTAGCCGAAATTGTTGGGCACCTTGGAGGAGGAGGTCACCCAAAAGCTTCTGGATGCAAGTTAACGGCTGAAACGTTTGCTCTTTTCGTCACGAATCACTTGTTTAAAGACGAAGAAAAAAGTGAATAAAGCGTATAAGGAGGAGATGCTATGTCATTTAAAGATTTAGTTGTTGTTGTTACGGGAGCTGCGAATGGAATAGGAAAAGATGTATCACGCGCATACGCAAAACAAGGAGCAAAAGTGGTATTGGCAGATGTGGACGAAACCGAAGGCGAGCGTCACGCAGAAGCTATTCAAAGACAAGGCGGAGAAGCCATTTTTGTAAAAACAGACGTCCGAAAAGAAAGCGACATTTTACATCTCGTTGAAAAAACGATCAGTACGTATGGAACGATACATATTTTGATTAATAATGCAGGCGTTTCCCGCTGGAAATCACCGTATGAACTAACCGTTGATGAATGGGATGACATTATCAATACGAACCTGCGCAGCGTGTTTCTATGTTCTCGCGAAGCAGCTAAAGTGATGAGGAAAAACGAAAGCGGAGGCTCCATTGTAAACTTAGCTTCTACAAGAGCTTCAATGTCTGAACCCGATACAGAAGCCTATGCTGCTACAAAAGGAGGAATCGTTGCTTTAACTCATGCACTTGCCGTTTCGCTTGGTGATGACAACATCACGGTAAATGCTATTTCTCCAGGATGGATTGAGACATCTGACTACGATGGCCTTCGTGAAATCGATCATACGCAGCATCCGTCTAATCGGGTAGGAACGCCAGCGGATATCTCAAGAGCGTGTATGTACTTAACAAACGTCGAAAATGATTTTGTAACAGGAGCTAACCTCGTAGTAGACGGGGGAATGACGCGAAAGATGATTTATGAACATTAAGCATCTACGAAAAAAGACTGCCGTATTTAGCAGTCTTTTTTCATATAATCAAGAAAAGAAAAAGATAATAATTTTCGCTTGACAGAACAAAATAATCATTGTAAAGTAAGTTACATAAAGTAATTAAATTTCAATTAATATTTTTTTGGTTTAATATCTCGAATTAGAGATATAAGAATTCATTATATCTTGTTTATCTCCTTTTATCAGGGGGAAGGGTATAAACATGCAATTTAAGCTTAAAAAAACAAACAATTAGGAGTGTGGAAAATGGGTTTTTTAGATAAATTATTTGATAAATCAAGTGATCAACAACAGGTTGGAAAAGATTTTTATGAAGCAATTAAAAACCGACGTTCTATTTATGCAATTGATAAAAATGTAAAAATGTCAGAAGAAAAAATTGAAGAAATTATTAACTTTGCGGTGAAACATACTCCTTCAGCATTTAATTCCCAAAGCGCACGCGTAGTCGTTTTATTTGGCGAACAGCATGATAAAGTGTGGAATATTACGAGAGAAACGCTTCGTAAAATTGTTCCAGCTGAAAATTTTTCAGATACGGATCAAAAAATGAACTTATTCGGAAGCGGCTATGGAACAGTTCTTTTCTTTGAAGATCAAGAAGTAGTTGAAGGGCTGCAAAAGCAGTTCGCATCTTACAGCGAAAATTTCCCGGTTTGGTCTAACCAATCATCAGGCATGCTGCAGCATGTGATCTGGACAGCTCTTGAGCTCGAAGGCCTAGGAGCAACTTTACAGCATTACAATCCATTGATTGACGATGAAGTAAAAGCAGCTTGGAATATTCCAAGTTCATGGAAGCTGATTGCTCAAATGCCATTTGGTAATCCCGTGTCACCAGCGGGAGAAAAAGAATTTCAACCACTAAGTGAACGTGTAAAAGTATTTAAATAAGCAAAAAAAAAGAGGCACGGGCAACATTATTTTAATTAAAGCAAAATCCGAACGATGAATCGTTCGGATTTTTTTATTGGTATGGCAAGCCTAGGTGTTGCGTATGTAGCTGCTTCTAGCGGTTGATTTTATTATATCTCAGACCCTTTTTTACGGTAAATAGTTTGAATATTCTTTTATGTTTAACCTAAGAAAAATGCGGTTAAATAGGAGGAGTAGTCCTCAAATCTTCTGTGGAATTTATGCGCTATACATAAGCAATTCAACGATGTTTTACAAAAAAATAAAGTTTTTAACTTGGTTTTTTAGAGAATATTTGTTAACATATCCACTTGTGAGGTCTTAGTAAGAGGAGGATGATGTAAAGAATCCCATATCGGACGCAAGGGCGTAGATATGTGGAGTGGAAATTTTAAAGGAGGATATTATGTCTGATCAAGGAAATCAAGGAAAGTTTAAAAAATCAATATCGTTACTTGACCTAACGTTAATTGGGATGGGAGCTATTTTTGGTTCCGCCTGGTTATTTGCGGTTAGTAACGTAGCGTCAAAGGCTGGTCCAGCCGGAAGTTTTTCGTGGCTGATTGGCGGAGTCATTATTTTACTTATCGGTTTAGTGTATGCTGAACTTGGAGCAGCGCTGCCGCGTACCGGTGGAATTATCCGTTATCCGGTTTACTCACATGGTCATTTAGTGGGTTACTTAATTTCATTCATTACCATTATTGCTTACACAAGTTTGATTGCCATCGAGGTAACGGCTGTACGTCAGTATGTTGCGTTTTGGCTTCCTGGTCTAACTAAACATGGTTCTGAATCGCCTACTACAATCGGCTGGTTATTTCAGTTCGCGTTATTAACGCTATTTTTTATCATTAACTACGTAAGTGTAAAAGCATTTGCTAAGTCAAATGTTATTATATCTGTGTTCAAATATGCGGTTCCTCTTACAATTATCGTCGTGTTAGCTTATCACTTTAAATCAGCTAACTTTACAACTGGCGATTTTACTCCGTTTGGTTTTAATGGTATTCAAGCAGCCATTTCAACAGGTGGCGTTATGTTTGCTTACCTAGGACTTCACCCTATTGTTTCTGTAGCCAGTGAAGTTAAAAACCCGCAGCGTAATATTCCAATCGCGCTCATTATCTGTATTGTACTTTCAGCGATTATTTACACAGCACTGCAAGTATTGTTCATTGGTAACATTCCGGCTGATATGCTATCAGGAGGATGGGGAACAATTCAAGAGCAATTCTCTTTACCATTTAAAGATATTGCACTTATTTTAGGCCTTGGCTGGTTAGTAACGCTTGTTATTTTTGATGCTATTTTATCACCAGGCGGTAACGGGAACATCTTCATGAATACAACTTCTCGTTTAGTTTATGCTTGGTCTCGTAATGGAACACTATTTAAACGTTTCTCAAAAGTAGATAAGAAAACAGGAATTCCACGTGCGTCACTATGGCTATCGTTTGGAATGTCCGTATTCTGGACACTGCCATTTCCTTCTTGGGAAGCGCTAGTAAACGTATGTTCAGTAGCACTTATTCTGTCTTATGCGATTGCGCCAATTTCAGCTGCTGCATTCAGAGTAAATGCAAAAGACCTTAAAAAGCCTTTCAAATTAAAAGGCATGAGCGTTATTGCTCCTGTGTCATTTATCTTCTGTTCATACATCGTATATTGGTCAGGATGGACGACAATTTCTTGGCTTCTAGGATCACAGCTTCTAATGGTTGTTATCTACGTAGCATTTAAGAAATACGTACCAACTGACGTTGTAAAATTTGCACAGCAGCTTAAATCTGCTTGGTGGCTAGTTGCTTATTATATTATTATGCTTGTTATCTCTTACCTAGGCTCATTTGGTGGAGGACAAGGTGTGCTAAGCAACCCGCTTGACTTAATTTTAATTGCTCTTGTTTCAATCGGTATTTTCTACTGGGCGAAATACACGGGTTTACCAAAAGCAGTTATCGATACGGATGATTAATAAAAAACACGGCATGAATTCATGCCGTGTTTTTCGTTTGTATAGGGGTGTACTCTATTTATTTATCAAACAGCCACGTTTTTAAGATAGCAGCATACTCACGAAAGTAGGATTGAAGTTTAATTGAATTTGGTGTCTTTGCACCTAAAGGATAAACGTCAAAACCTTGACGCTTGGCAATAATAGAGGCGCGAAATAAATGAAAATCACTGCTAACAAGCACGACTTTTTTGTGTTGAATATCAACTTTCTTTTTAGTGAAAGTGAAATTCTCAAAAGTAGAAGTTGACTGATCCTCTTTTATCATTCGATTCTTTTTAATTCCTTCTTTTCGTAGAAAACGATAGGCTGCTTCTGCTTCAGAAATTTCTTCATCGGATCCTTTTCCACCCGTTACGATAACTTTTGTTTGTTTATGAGTCTTTAAATAAGATAAAGCCGTTTTTGCTCGTTCTTTTAAACTAGGAGACATTTGATCTCCGTCTACTTTCGAACCTAAAATGAGCACATAATCTGCTTTTTGCGGAACAGGCTGATGAGCGGTTTGATACATACAAAAAGACATGATTGCTATGTAAAGAACAAGCAAACTAATAAAGATATAAATGATTTTTTTCTTCAACTACGAGCACCTTCCTAGCTATTTCATAAGATGTTTGGAAAATAATTGTTATTATAGCATACGAGACCAAAATAAGTATAAACACAGTAATATATAATAATAGAAGAAAATCGTTATTGTGAATGGTTATAAAATTCGTTACAATAAAGAATAAATGATTTTAAAAGTGCCTCTAAGGAGGATAATAGGGAAATCGGTGTAAATCCGGTGCAGCCCCCGCTACTGTAAATGTGGATGAACCTGCAAAGACCCACTAGTCAAACTAGGAAGGATGCAGAAGTAAAATGAAGCATAAGCCAGGAGACCTGCTTTTAAAAACCCCTTATTTTTCGGTGGGAGAAATAAGTCAAGACAATGTGTTAATGAGCGCATGACCAAACCTTGACTTTTATAGTTAAGGTTTTTTTATGTGATAGGGAGTGGAAAAAGTGAAAAAAGGAAAACCTCTTATGATTCAAGGAACGCACTCAGACGCTGGAAAAAGCATGATTGCTACAGCGTTTTGCCGTATTTTTAAAGAAGACGGCTATCAAACTGCACCGTTTAAATCGCAAAATATGGCGCTTAATTCATACATTACAATGGATGGAAAAGAAATTGGAAGAGCGCAAGGAATTCAAGCTGAAGCGGCTGGAGTAGAAGCAACAACCAATATGAATCCTATTTTAATTAAACCAACTCGTGATCATGAATCTCAAATTGTCGTTCATGGAAAGCCGCTTCGTAATATGTTTGCTTTTCAGTATCGGCAAGAATTTTTTAATGAAGGTTTGAACGTTATCACGGAGTCTTATAAAGAGCTTGCCAATCATTATGATCGAATTGTGATTGAAGGTGCTGGAAGTCCTGCTGAAGTGAATTTGAACGATCGGGAACTGGTAAATATGCGCGTAGCAAAGATAGCCCAAGCCCCTGTTGTGTTAGTAGGAGACATTGATAAAGGAGGGGTTTTTGCGAGTCTGGTGGGTACTCTTCAATTGCTTCCAGATGAACATAAACCTAGAGTAATTGGAGTGTTAATCAATAAATTCCGAGGGGACTTAGAGCTTTTAAAACCGGGGTTGAAGTGGTTTGAAGAATACACGGGAGTTCCGGTACTAGGAGTGATTCCTTATATGCACGACGTGGAAATTGACGCTGAAGATTCGCTATCACTCAGAAATTACTCAACGCTTGTAAATCCGTTAAAAGAAATCGATATTGCGGTTATCTCGTATCCTCGCATCTCAAATTTTACAGACATTGATCCTCTAAGCTTAGAAGAAGACTGTCATGTGAGACTTGTAACCAAGCCATCACAACTAGGTACGCCTGATTTAATTGTTTTACCAGGAAGCAAAAATACGATTGAAGATGCGCAGTTTTTACAAGAAAGCGGCCTGGCTCTAGCCATTAATCAAGTCTTGAACGCAACAAACGCTCACGTTATTGGCATCTGCGGGGGATATCAAATGTTAGGCGAGACAATTACGGACCCCGATGCAGTAGAGTCCCGGATTGAATCTATTAAAGGGCTGGGTTTGCTTCCAGTGGAAACCGTTATGACAACCAGCAAAAAAACAGAAAGAGTTTCTGGATATGTTCAGTTAGAGAGTGAGAAGGTTTCGATTGAAGGCTATGAAATTCATATGGGAAAGACGGTTTCTAAAAGCATGACGAAAGCCTTTGCGGTGGTAGATGATCAAAAAGAAGGAACGGTTAAAGACAACATCATTGGCACGTATGTTCATGATGTGTTTCATAACGATGCTTTGCGCAGAGCTTTGCTTAATCAAATTCGTAAACTTAAAAAATTGCCGCCTATTACGGATACATTCAACAGTCGCCTGCAAAAAGAGGAGTCTTTTTCAAAAGCAGCAGCATATGTGAGAGAAGCTGTAGATATGGAAAAGCTGTATCATTTAATAGACAACTATAAAAGCCCGGAGCAAACACAAAAAGTGTAGCTTGTAGAGGTTTTCGCTTGTTTTTTCACCGAGAACTTTAGTACGCTATTCTACGTTGCCTAGTTCAACAGTCTAGCACTCGTAACAAATAAAAGATGATTGTTTCCAATACTATGTAGGATGGAAACATGGTTTATGGACAGGAAAATGAATGGTTAATGTAATGTAAAACATCACGCCTCGTTTCCTAGAGGAGCTGAAAGTATTGATTTTTAAACGTATTTTTTTAAACAAAGCATCTATTTTATACATAGTCAGTTTATTTATTGTATGTACTTCGGTGATTATGGGAGTATTTATTGGTACAGTTTCGTTAACCGTAGGAGATACAATCAAAATTATTATTGGCCACCTTACCGGACTATCCTTATATCACGGTCCGGAAAACATGGATTTAATCATTTGGCAAATTCGTTTTCCAAGAGTACTGGTGGCATTTTTAGTAGGAGCTTCGCTTTCAATAGCAGGAGCTGCCTTTCAAGGGCTATTAAGAAACTCTCTTGCAGATCCTTACACGATCGGAGTTTCCTCAGGTGCAACCCTTGGCTCTGTCATGGCAATTTATTTTCACTGGAGTATTTTTGGTTTGTCTATCTTCACGCTGCCTGTAGTCGGCATCGTATCTGGTTTTATTACTCTTCTTTTAGTTTTTGGTATTACGAAACTCGCAAGCGGCAATTTGGCCAATGAAACCATCATCTTAGCGGGGATTATTTTATCATCCTTTATGAGCGCGCTTATTTCATTAATTGTAGCTCTTTCTCCTGAAGAAGATGTAAGGCAGGTTTTATATTGGCTAATGGGAAGCGTATCAATGAGAGGATGGTCGCATATTCAAATTTTAGGGCCGTTCTTTTTAGTCGGTACGATTATGCTGCTGTTACATGTGAAAGAGCTTAACGGCTTAGCATTTGGCGATCAATCCGCTCAATTTATGGGGATAGACGTAAAGAAGAAAAAAAGAATGATTTTAATAGGTGCATCCGTATTAACCGGGGCTGCGGTATCAGTATCTGGGGCAATTGGATTTGTTGGCTTAGTTATTCCCCACGTAGTGCGTCTCGTAGCGGGAGCTAATCATAAGCATGTACTGCCGCTTTCTATTTTAATCGGAGGAAGTTATTTGGTTTTAGCCGATTTATTAGCAAGAACGATATTAGAACCTCGTGAACTGCCGATTGGAGTCGTAACCGCCTTAATTGGTTCGCCAATTTTTACGCTGCTGCTTGTAAAAGAACGTATGCGGAAAAGAGGAATATCATGATTGAACTATATAATGTGACGGGAGGATACGATAAACAGAAACCGACCGTTCGTGACATCACGTTCACCGTAGACAAAGGTTCTTTTGTTGCTTTACTAGGACCAAATGGAAGCGGAAAAACAACGCTTATTCGCTTAATTATGAATGTATTAACCACTCAATCAGGAGAAGTGAAGGTAGAAGGGAAGTCAGTGAAGGCTTATTCACCAAAACAACTGGCGCAAAAAGTTGCAGTCATGACGCAAGAAAATCAAATTGGATTAGAATTTACGGTTCAAGAAATTGTTTCACTTGGACGTTATCCTTATCAGGCAAAAGGTTTGTTTAGCACTGTATCAGCACAGGATGAAGAAGTGGTAGAAAGCGTGATGAAATTAACAAACGTCTGGCACTATCGAAATCATACCTTTCAATCGCTGAGCGGTGGAGAAAAACAGCGGGTTTTACTTGCTAAAGCACTGGCGCAAGAACCTGACTACTTACTTCTTGATGAACCAACGAATCACTTAGATGTAAAACATACGATGGAACTGCTTCAGCTGTTAAAAACGTTACAGCAGGAAATGAGCTTGACGGTTCTGGCCATTTTGCATGATCTCAACATTGCCTCGCTGTTTGCAGATAATGCCGTATTATTGAAAGATGGAAGAGTAGAAGAAACGGGGATGGATGCCATTTTTCAGGATGCAGCTACGTTAAAAAGAGTATATGGCGTTGATTTGCATGTATTTCACCATCCCGCTGTGAACAAGCGGCAAATTGCTTTTGTGCCGCCGTATCAATATCCAGAGACGGACTTCCATGAGTTGTATCAGTTGCAAAAGGAACCGGGCAAGCTATGTTTATCCTTTGCTCGTCCTTTGAGAACTCTTTCACTGGGTTCCAATGAAACAGGTCTAGACTGGTGTCAAGAAATTGTTCAACAGCAAAGCAGTTCTAACACGGCGTGGAAATCTGCGTCTTTATCTAGTCATGAAGTTCGCTTAAAAGACGATAAAGGTTACTCGTGGCTGACTGTACTGACACATGGACAAAAAGAGAATGAAATGAATATTGTTCTACTAACAAATACACCGCTTTCGGACGCGAACTTACTTCATGCTGCGATGAAGGTAATTGAATACCGGGCTTTCTTAGGAAAAACAGGCCGTATTGTTGTAGCATCATCTCATCATAAAGAAGAAAATCAAGAAGAAATTTCAGCGTTCTTAATGGAACGCCTACAGAAAGAATTACAACTATTTATGGAAACAAAAATGACCGACAATTGCTTTAAATAAGCAGTAGCGGTCATTTTTTATTCTTCGGAGTGATCAGGCTTTTCTGTTTCACCTCCTGAACTCATCGTTGTCTCAGTTGTATGTTCATCAATCTTTTTTTCTTTTAGCTTAACAGAGAATAAGTCTTTGACTTCTTCATCCACTTGATCAGAGTCAGCGCTGTAAGTTGTACCAATGTTTAAGTGGCCGGTCAAATCTTTAATTCCTAGCTGGCCAAAATTATTACTAAGGTCAATTTTGTCTAACAATACTTTTTCCACCATAATTTTTTCAACAACAATGGACTGTTTTGGCTGAGTTACTTCATCAATCTTTTTGTCAAGAGTTTTCACCATCTCATATAAAGCTGTATTGGACGATTCTTCCTTTAACGCAGAGAGCTGATTTTGAATGTCTTCGAAATTAGGAGCTGACTGCATAGCCGAAAGTAAATGAGCTGTTTGCTCGTGCAGTTGAGACAATGATTGAATAAGATGAGCTGATTCATGTAATTGCTGATGAAGCTCTTCTATTTTAGGAATCGCGTCGGTTAAACGCGTCACTTGATCAATAATTCCCTGCAGGTTCAGCGCTGAATCTGACGAATGAACAGGTTTTGTGAATTCAACTTCATCAGATGTCTTAGGCTCCGTTTGGCTCGGCAACTTCTTTGGCTGCTGAGGGGGTTTCTTTAGATTAGACTGTTTTTTAGTTTTCATCTTTTCGGGTAATTCTTTCCGCTTTTGATTAGAGCTTTGGTCTATGGGACTTACTTTTTTTTTGGTTGGAAGGGAAGACGGATTTATTTTGCGGACTGTTTCAATTTTAGGCGATTGTTTAAACCACTTAGAAAACATGAAATTCCCTGCCTTTCATGCTACGTATAGTTCTGCACAATAAATTACAAATCAAATTTCACGTGCAATAGACCATCTTTAAATGATGCGTGACACGGCGCTTCCCCTACAGCAGGTGGAAGGATGATTGATCGTTGAAACGTTCCTTCACGTCTTTCTTTGTGAAGAACATTTGCATCCTTCATCGTTAAAAGAGATGAACCGGATATGTGTAAAGTATTTTCATGCATGGTCAATTCGACGTCTGTTCGTTTAGCACCGGGTATTTCAATCACAACTAACAGTTGATTTGCCCATTCGTATACATCAATTAAAGGATAATCTCGATACTCATTTACAATTTGAGGAGAAGCATCTGCTTCCGTATCATTCTTTTCTTCAGGATCATCGTCAAAAATCTTTTCCCAAAATTTTGTATGGTTTTCTTCTTGTAACGTTTCTGCCCACTTTTTAAACTTTCCATGATTCATATTTGTCACCTTCTTTAAAAAAATAAAACAAGGCCTTTTGCCGCTTTCTATTTTATATGTATGCATGAAAACAGAAAAAAACGTCCACTTTAATCTAAATCGTGGACGTCTATTTGAGACATAGGAATATTAACATGTTTAGGCATCCGGATTTCCAACACCCCGGAACGATATACGGCGCGTGTACCTTTTTTGCGAACCGAACAAGGAAGCTGAATTTCTTCTTTGAAGGATTCTTCTCCATCTATTCCTTCAATCGTACACACGTATGGAGTATGATAGACTTTAATGCTTGATACAATATCGCGGTTAGGAATTTTTAACTGAACAATGCATTCGTCTAATGTATTAATGACGTTTGAATCAAATCTTCTTAGCTGTTGTCCATGACCTTCATTTCCCACATCCTGCTGTTCTTTCATCATGTCTTGGGCCTGCTTAAAGAATTCATTTCCTTGCATAAAATCCGGAAAAGAATGGGACATCGTAGAAGAAATCATTTGCTGAATATATTTATTCATGTCTTTAGATGCCATTCCTTTTGGGATATTTTCCATCATTCCTTTAAACGGAGACTTTCCAAATGGAAACATATTTACACACCTCCTTGTAATGTGCCAAGTAAAACGACAAAATCGTTAAATCTAAATTTGATTTCCAATTGGAGCTGAAGGGTTTGCAATTTGATCTTGATCGCTTACGTCAGGATCTAACACGCCCGTATTCATTTGAGAGCAAGTAGGAGAGAAGTTACCTAAAGAGAAATTTGCGCCGTTAAACTTTGAGTTCGCCGTGTGACTGTTTTGAATGGTGGAACCGAAATCAATATTTGCGTTTTGTGTGACACCGTTTGTTACGATATTAAAAACGTTAATTTGAAGAGGCATAAAGAGACTCCTTACTGTTTTTATTCATTCTACTCCAACGGCCTATTGCGTTCAGAGAGAATGTATTCACCGTTTGTCGTCATGCTGTTGACAAGCATTGCCCTATATCACTGCTGATAACCATTGACATGATCAACGTTTGCAATATCTGTTTGGTCATTTGTATCAGGATCGATATAAATGTTTCGCATTTTCGAGGAAGCAGGTGAGACATCGCCATAAGAAGAGTTCGTACCAGTGGATTTTGAATGAGCCGTGTGACTGTTATGGAGTGCTTCGCCAATGTTGACAGAACCGTTGCTTGAGATACTGTTGATCTTTAAATTATAAATGTTAATAACACTTGGCATAGGCTCTCACCCTTTTCTATGGTTGATTAATGTATCCTATGATGATAAGTGCCTAAACGTTCACAATTCCTCATAACTAAAATCGCCTTTTCCGATTGAAGGAAAAAGCGATTGAGAGAGGATTACTTAATGATATGATGGGCTTATGAAATGGGTGCAATACGACAATTCTTTTTTTCTAAAATGTAAGAGATGCTTTGTTGGACAGTGGAAAATGTTCGCCAATTAAACTGAGAATCTACAAGCGACAGAGCCATTTTTGAAGAAAGACCAACAATAAGGCAAGTGGTACCAATCAAACGCAAAGCATCGTGGAGCGTGTTAATATAATAACCGTGTTCTTCATCTAATGAATGAAGGGAAGATAAATCAATAAGCAAATAGCGCGCCTGTTCTTTTACAACTGCCTCCAATACCGTTTCAGTTAGCTTCTTTCCACGTTCTATATCCATCTTACCGGTAATGGGCACAGCTAAAACCTCGTCCCATATCTTTAATAAAGGAGTGGACAAATCCTCAATTAACCGTTCTTTTTCAAGCTCTGCTTCGGCTTGATCTGTAAAGTCTAATAGCATAAGCAAGTAGCCATAGCGCTCGCCGTCTTTTGTATCAATGGGGTGAATCACAGCTTCTGCTACGTATTGACTGCCAATCGTTATACGCGTTCTGTAGGTTGTATGAAGAGAGGTGAGTAAATTTTCCGCTTCTTCAGAATTGGAATGAAAGAAGTCCATATGCTTTCCAATTAACTCTTCGATATGAGATAACTGGTAGATTGGGAGTACTGGCTGAAGTGTTTCAATTGCTCTTGCATTCATCCACTGCACACGATAGTCTTGATCTGCAATGATCATGGTTTCTTGAATATTTTCTAAAATCAAATGTCCATTAAGCTTTTGTGGAAGTCGTCCAATTCCATTCATTCTCCATCTCTCCTTATGCGTGTAGTAAGTTTATGTACATCTACTTTATATTTTACAGTGAAAAGAATGAAGAAGGCTATAAAAAATTTATTAACGTATGTAGGGATCATGGTATGTAAAAAAACGTAGGAGTAAGCACTCGCTTCAATCAAAAAACTCCCCTGGGTAAAGGGGAGTTCACTTTATTCATATGATTTAATAAAATCAACGTTATATTTTTCAACGCTTGATAAGTAGGAGTCTCTAAATGATGAATCAGGCGTATACCATGACTTTTCATAAAAATGGGCTTGAAGATCTTTCGATTTAAATACATACCCATGCCGCGCATAGATTTCATTTCGAGCTAGCCTTCGTTCACTCGAGCTCAAACTGCTAATATCACCATAACTTAATTTGTAAGAATCCGAACCCGGAAGAATATAAGAGCTTGAAGTAGCATAAGAGCGCGGCCCAGGCACGATTACTTCTCGTTCTTTTATGACGGTTTTTTCCTTTTCAAGGGGCGGCGTTTGTATATTTAATATAATACTTTCTTCACTTTGAATGGTGTAAGGACTGCTTTTGAACGTGGTGCCGCCTTTTTGCACTTCTGCATGAACAGTGACGCTTCCATCCGTGGCAACAGGCCCTATTTGTGATGAGCTATTCACCTGAAGCCCCGTGCTTTTTCCGTTTACGAATAAAATAGCGTCATCTCTATTCGATGAGATTGTAACATAAGCCCCTTTAAATACAACAGATATATTTTCTTCTTTTTGACGGTGAAAGTTTACAGTGGTTTGGTCTGTAAGCTTTCCGTAAGAGCTTTCATAAGAAGCTGTAAGCGGGTAATTTCCAATCATAAAAGGCCCTATTTTTTGCGTTTGATTTTTGGATATGGATTGTTTTGTATCATTGACTGTAACCGTTGCATCCTCTGGCGTGGTGAGGGAGATATAATATGATGACGGCACAACCACGTACTGTTTTTTGAAGAGTGGTGAATGTTTCTGTTCTTTTATTGTAAAGTAGATACTCGATTTATTTTTCAAATCATTTTCAACGTCTCGTAAAATAGAACCATCGGAAGTTGCATCCAACAGAGCTTGAATAGATGTGTCATTAATAACTATAGTAGACTGCGAAGAGTCTAATAACTCTCTTAACACAGCTGTATCTTTCGATTCCAATGCCTCAATAAAGCGGTCAGCCGTTTTTTCTTCTGAACCAGAGAAAAAGAAATAAAATACAAAAGTTAAAAGAAGTATAAGCACAATACCCCCGCCAATATACCAGCTCTTTTTATGCTTAGCTGCAGCTGGCGACACGGTGAAAGAAAAGCCGCAGTTATTGCAAAATAATTGATCTGTGCTTGCACTGGCACCGCATTTTGGACATTGATTCATTCACACCATTCCCTTCTTTTTATTCCATTAAATGTATGGAACGTGTAGGTAAAACAGACCATTAAATTGGAAAAAGAATAGATTTAACGAGAAAGATAAACACACCAAACATGCACAGAAAAGATGAGGTATGCTATGATAAGAACTATATATTAATCCGATAGGGACACTCTGTCATATAAAAAGGAGATGAAGCAAATGAGTGTTTCATTTGTAAATAAAAATCAAAAGTCTACGTACGAAAAACTGCTACCTCTAGTCGAAAAATTTAAGAAACGAGCTTTTAAAATAGATGAAGAAGGTACGTTTCCGTTTGAAAATATTCAAGAGTTAAAAGAAGCTGGCTATACACGTCTTTCTCTAGAAAGCAACTATGGAGGAGATGAATTACGCCTTTATGATTTTTTATTATTTCAAGAATTAATTGCTCAAGGGGACGCTTCTACGGCTCTTAGTATTGGATGGCATATGGGGATTACAATGGACTTGCGTGAAAAACAGCCTTGGAGTCAGCAAATGCTCGATTTTATTTTTAAAGAAATAGAAAAAGGTGCACTTATTAATACCGCTGCTACTGAACCAAAGACAGGAAGTCCTACTCGAGGAGGCAAACCGGAAACGCTAGCTGTAAAAACAAAAAAAGGCTGGCGAATCAATGGCCGAAAAACATTCACCACGATGTCTCCAGTGTTAAATTACTTCTTAGTAAAAGCAAGCATTGAAGGTGAAGAAGAGATCGGCTTATTTTTAATTCCTCGTGAAACAAGCGGACTTTCAATAGAAGAAACATGGGATATGATTGCAATGCGCGGGACAGGAAGTCACGATCTTGTACTAGAAAATGTCGATATTGAACAAGACTTTCTTGTTGAACGCCTAGGTGGCTTTAAAAAGAATGAGCCAAGCGGCTGGTTGCTTCATATACCAGCTTGCTACATGGGTACAGCCATCGCAGCAAGAGATTATGCTGTCGCATTTGCTACAGAATATTCGCCTAATAGTATTGAAGGAACGATTAGCGAGTTGCCAAATGTGCAGCGTTTAGTCGGAGAGATGGAACTTGAACTCATGCAGGCGCGTCACTTTATGTACAGCGTGGCAAACAAATGGGATGAAACAAGCGACCGAGCAGCATTAGCGGGAGAATTAGCAGCTGTCAAACACGTAGTGACCAATAGTGCCTGTACGGTTGTTGACAAAGCCATGCGCATAGTAGGAGCGCGTAGCTTGCAGCGCAGTAATCCGCTGCAGCGCTATTATAGAGACGTGCGTGCTGGGCTCCACAACCCTCCAATGGATGATATGACGGTTGTTAATTTAGCGAAGCAGGCGTTTGTTAGATAAAACTTAATAACATGTTAAATGATGAAAAACTGCTTATTATAGGCTATTCTATAGTAAGCAGTTTTTTCGTTACAAAAGGAGGAATTGAAGATGAAGTCCGTAAGAGAAATTCAGCTGACACCTCATAATATCGCGTGGGAAAAGGAATTTTCAAAAGAAGCTGCCACCTTAACAACTATAATGTCAGCTCAAGTTTTAGAGGTTCATCATATCGGAAGCACTGCTGTTCCCGGCTTAAGCGCAAAACCGATTATTGATTTACTTATTGAAGTGAAAGATATAAAAAAAGTAGATACATATAATCAAAAGATGGAACAGCTTGGATATGAAGCAAAAGGTGAAAACGGCATAAAAGGAAGACGATACTTCCAAAAAGGTGGAAATGAAAGAACCCACCACGTTCATATTTATGAAAAAGGCCACCCAGAAATTAATCGGCATATATGGTTTCGAGATTATCTGCGTACTCACCCTGATGCAGCAAAAGAATACGAAACGTTGAAAACAGAACTAGCGCATCGCTATCGCTTTGAACCGGAAAAATATGTGGAAAATAAAACGAATTTTATTCATAAAATAGATGGGCTAGCTTTAAAATGGAGAAAGGGAAGCAGCAATAAGAATAGGAAAGATGATCTTAGATAAAAAGGAGGAACGAGCTTGACTCCAGTTCTAAATCGACAGACAAATACAGGTAAAAAGAAAAAAACAATATGGATCAGCCTGATATCCTTTGTTATTCTTTGTTTTGTACTTTGTACGGCCATTTCTCTTTATGTAGGCATAAGCCTGACAAAACTAGATAAAAATCCTGCTGTGAAAAATCCTAGTGATTACGGCATGCACTATAGCAATCAAGTATTTTTGAGCAAAGACGGAATAACCCATTTAAAAGGATGGATGATTGAACCAACGGAACAGCCAAAAGCGACCATTATTATGTCACATGGATACGGAAATAACCGTGAAGCACAAGGAGCTGGCTTTCTGCCGCTGAGTAAAGAATTTGTAAAAGCGGGATATCGAGTAGTCATGTTTGACTTTAGAGATTCAGGAGACTCAGAAGGAAATCAAACGACGATTGGTGTAAAAGAACAGCTCGATTTATTAGGCGTTATTCAGAAAATGAAAGAAACAACAAAAGAGCCAATTGTGCTCTACGGCATTTCAATGGGAGCAGCCACTTCTTTATTAGCAGCCTCTCAAGATGACGACGTAAAAGCAGTGGTAGCCGATAGTCCTTTTAGTGATTTAACCTCTTATTTAAAAGAAAATCTATCTGTATGGTCTCATTTACCAAATTTCCCATTTACACCGCTAACCATTGCTATTCTTCCTGTTATTGCAGATGTAAATCCTGCTGAAGCTAGTCCTATTAAAGCAGTCGAGCATATTTACCCTCGACCAATTTTATTTATACACAGCACAGGAGATACAAAAATCCCTTACACTGAAAGTGAAAAAATGGCTAAAACACACCCGGATGCTTTTTCCTTCTGGAAAACTGATAAAGCAGAACACGTTCAAAATTATCATGTATACAAAAAAGAATATGTAAAGCGGGTATTATCTTTTATTGAGCAATCGCTGTAAAAAAAGTGGATGGGACAAAAATATGTTAGACGAAATGTAAAACGAACCATTGATCAAAACTTTTGATTAGTGGTTCGTTTTTTTGTTAAGACAAACGTAGATTTCATTTGTGTAAATCTTTAGATGGGATTCATTTCGTTATGTCTCAACCTCTTTTAGCCGTCGATTTTACCTTGTTCTATAAGCTCAGCATATAAATTACGAAGAATGTAGGTTTTATAACTTTCTAGCTTTCTTCCATCAATTTTAGAGATATTGGCCGCTTTTAACTGCTGAACAAACCAGCCTTTTGAATAGATATGAGCCATTGTTAATCACTCCTTCAAAAAAATCCACTCTAAATAATTAACTATATTCATAAAAAGAACTAAAAAGAAGTGAACGAAGCAAATGAATTGACGTTCATTTTTTACAGCGTTATACTGCTCTACAGCTACATAAAAGGAGGAAATGAACAATGAGCAAACAGTATATAAACGTAAATGGCGTTAATTTGCACTACATAAGCAAGGGACAAGGAGAGCTTATGCTATTTCTTCATGGGTTTCCTGACTTTTCGCATATTTGGCGACACCAGATAGATGAATTTTCTAATGATTTTCACACAGTTGCTCTGGACTTAAGAGGATATAACTTATCTGAAAAGCCAAGCGGACTAGAATCATACGAGATTGATGTATTAGTAGAAGATATTCGCCAAGTGATTGAAGGCCTAGGATACAGCTCCTGCACGCTAGTTGTACACGATTGGGGAGCAGGAATCGGATGGACATTCGCTTATCGCTACCCGGAATATGTACAAAAATTAATTGCTTTTAACGGTCCGCACCCTTATACATTTATGCGTGAGCTTAGAACAAATAAAAATCAGCAAAAAGCAAGCGAGTATATGAAATGGTTTCAAAAACAAGAAGCACAGGACTATATGGAACGAGACAACTTCTCAGGTTTGCGTAAGCTTGTGATCGACCCAGGTGTAAAAAAAGGATACCTAACAGCTGATGATGTTCAAGCATACATGAACTCTTGGGAAAATGGCTCTGTGCTGTCCATGCTAAGTTATTACCGCAATTTAAAGATTTTCACGGAAGAAGACCTTCGAAGAAAATCTTTGTTTCCGTTAGAAGAAGAAGTGTTAAACATCCCGGTACAAATTATTTGGGGAAATCAAGATCCTACTTTTATGCCTGAAAACTTAGATGGTATTGAAGAGTATGTGCCAAACATATCTGTTCACCGATTAGCTGAAGCATCTCATGCCCCTCAGCATGAAAAGCCTCAAGAAGTAAACAACGTGATGTGGAATTTTTTAAATAAGTAAAGAGAAAAAGAAAGGTTTCCTTTAGAAACCTTTCTTTTTCTTTTGAATTTAAAATAATTTTTAAAAAAGTGATCCAACAGAATAAGGTGATCGTTAGGTAAGTAGAAAAGGAAGTACTTCTTGAAAAAAAGCGGTTAAAAACTTTTTCAAAAAAAGTGATCTAGCTGAACAAAGCGTTCGTTAGATAAGTAGAAAGGGAAGGAATTCTTGATGAAAATGACATCTTAAAAAAGTTTTAAAAAAGTGATCCAAGGTCATTCGCCAATCGTTTAGTAGATAGAAAGAGAATACTTCCTAAAAAGAGTCATTAAATACGGGAGAACATGAAGGTAAAATATAAAGAATATTCAAAATGTTCAATCTATTTAATGATTTAAGATGTAGTAAGAATGAAAAAAGTAGCGTACATCAACTAAAAATGAGGAGAGTGGAAAATGATGAAATTAAGCAAAAAGTTAATGATCCCTGTACTAGGAGCTTCACTATTGATGCCCACAATTGCAAACGCAGAGGAAGCACAACCAACGGCAGTAACAAAAGCTGCAGATTTACGAGCGAACTTAGACTACTTATTATCTGAACACTTTACGCTTGCCGTTGCCGCTATGACAACAGCCTATGACGGTTCTAAAGACGCTGACGCTGCGTTTAAAGCATTGGACCAAAATGCCGTTGACATGGAGCCTGCTATTGCGTCTGTCTATGGTGATAAAGGAGCAGCTGAATTTGAAAGAATTTTCAGAGAACATAACAATTACACAGATGATTTTGTAAAAGCAACAAAAGAAAATGACAAAGAAGCCATGGCTGAAGTAGATAAAGAAGTAAATCAATTCGTAAATGAATTTGCTAAGTTCTTAAGTACTGCTACGGAAGGCAAACTACCTGAGGATGCAGCAAAAGAAGCGCTTCGCGTACATGAAGACCAAGTAAAAGAAACATTTGAAGATTATGTAGCAGGTGACTACGAAGCGGCCGCTAAAACATACCGCGAAGGATATCAGCAAATGTTTGCCATTAGTAAAGCGTTATCAAATGCAATCGTAACGCAAATGCCCGATAAATTCGACAATACCAAAGTAGATACACCAGCAGCAGATTTACGTTCTTCATTAAACAGCTTAGCAGCAGAACATTTTGCTTTAGCAACAATGGGAATGGAAAAAGGGTTCAACGGTTCAAAAGATTACGACTATGTTAGCTGGTTAGAAAATGCTAACACAGCAGATTTTAAAGCTGCAATCGGTTCAGTATATGGCGATGAAGGGGCTGCACAATTCGAAAAAATTTGGCAAGGAG
Organism: Priestia sp. FSL R5-0597; assembly: GCF_038006305.1. NCBI lineage: Bacteria > Bacillati > Bacillota > Bacilli > Caryophanales > Bacillaceae > Priestia > Priestia sp. FSL R5-0597. The sequence continues at coordinate 2,915,756 of NZ_JBBOUZ010000001.1, read as the reverse complement.
ATCACATCAATGCCCAAGCTGAACTAGTAAGTGCACAAGTAAAAGGCGATGAAGCAGGAGAAAAAGCTGCTAAAGACAAGCTCCATAAATTCGCGCAAGAATTTGGTACATTCTTAGGAACAGCAACAGATGGAAACCTTCCAACTGCAGACGCACAGGCAGCTATAAAAGCACATGAAGATACGGTTATTAAAACATTTGAGCAATATGCATCCGGCGACTACGCTGGAAGTTATGATACGTACCGTGAAGGGTATAAATTAATGTTTGGTGTCGGCCAAGCTTTAGGTGAAGCGATTGTAAAACAAAATCCCGATAAGTTTGCTGAGACAGCTATGCCAACAGATATGCCGAAAACAGGTATGGGCGGGGCATCTGAATCAACGATGAACCCACTAACAGCGATCTATATTGCACTAGGTTCGTTAGCTGTATTAACAGCTGGAGTTATTTTACGCAAGAAACCAGTAAGTAAATAATATTTTTTCTCCTTTTCCTTATGAATTACAAGTCAAGAGTCCTAAAAAAAGAAGAGAGGTTGTTCTCTCTTCTTTTTTATAAACAGCTGTGAAACGAGGTGACGATGTGAAAAAAGCGATTGTTCTCGCCTACTGTATATTAAGTTTAGTCCTGCTTGTTAGCGGCGGACTATATTTTAAAGAACAAATGGTAGAAGCAAAAGAAATGAAGCAACAGAATGCAGCTAAGCAAAAAGAAAAAGAAGCACAATCAAAGGATTTAAAAAGCCGGGTAACGCTTGAAGAGGAATTTGCTGTATTAAAAAAGCATAAAACAGAAGCCAAACAGTTAAACAAAGAATTCAAAGGAATCATTCCTGCAAAAGTGTCCATTCCAGCTATTCATGTGGAGGCTTCAATTGAACAAGTAGGGTTATTAGACAGCGGTGAAATGGCAGCGCCATCTACAGAAAATGGAGTTGCTTGGTTTGAACCAGGAGCTAAACCTGGCGTAAAAGGAAATGCTGTACTAGCAGGACACGTAGACAGTAAAACCGGTCCTGCCGTCTTTTATAATCTAAAAAACTTAAAAAAAGACGATGAAATTACCGTAAGAGATGCACAGGGGACCACGCTTACCTTTGTTGTTAAACGTACAAAAAGCTATCCGCGAGATAAGGCACCTTTAAACGAAATTTTTGGGTACAGCAACAAACGTAATTTAAATCTAATTACGTGTACAGGCACGTTTGACCGTGCAGAAGGAACCCATCAAGAGAGGTTAGTTGTATATACAGAACTAAAAGCTGACCAAGCAAAAGAATTGGATCGTGAAGCAACTGCACCACAACCTCCCACACATGTAAAGATGAGCGGTAATTTGCTTACGTGGTACGCGGTACGAGAAGGCAATATTATCGGTTACCGAATTTATAAAAAGAACCCAGGCGGAACATTTGTCCATATTGGCAGCGTTTCGGAATTTGAGCGAAAAAGCTTTGCCGACTCCGACGCATCTCAGTCTCGTTATTATGTAACAGCTGTTAACGAGTCAGGAAAAGAGTCTGCCCCATCTAGTATAGCGAAATAACAAAAAGCTCTCTTCAAACGGAGAGCTTTTTGTTATTTTTGATTGTCGATTCAAAAGATATCTTATGGCTTTCTATTTATCTAAATGCTATTAGTTTTAATAGATAAATAAAAATTCCTTAAAAATAATACTTGAATAATATAAATATTCAGATTATTATGTACTAATAGTCTTTTTGGTAATTAAAAGGAAAAAAACAAAAAGAATCTAAAAGAAAAAGGAGAGAAAGTATGGCACAACCTAATTTGCAAACAGAGCAAAAATCACATCCAACAACCTTTCTAGACAAACTATTAGGAAGAGTAGAAGCATTCGGAAACAAACTACCTGATCCTTTTATTTTGTTTGTATGCTTAGCGCTTATTATCGTATTAGCGTCTGTTGCTATCAATAGTATGGGAGTAACGGTGGTCCATCCTGGTACTAATAAGACTCTTCCAATTAAAAGTTTGTTGTCGCATGAAGGCATTCAGTATATCTTAACATCGATGCTGACCAATTTCACTGAATTTAAGCCCCTAGGACTTGTACTTGCTATGATGCTTGGAGTCGGACTTGCAGAAAAAGTAGGTCTGCTTGAAGTGGCCATAAAGAAAACGATTTTAAATGCTCCAAAAGCTCTTATTACATACGCCATTATTTTTACAGGAATTATGGCCAACTTAGCCGCAGATGCTGCTTTTGTCATCGTGCCTCCGCTTGCCGCAATGATATTTTATACAGTAGGAAGACACCCGCTTGCTGGATTAGCAGCAGGATTTGCTGGGGTGGGATCAGGCTTTACAGCGAATCTTATTATATCCGGAACCGACGGATTGTTATCAGGCATTTCTACTGAAGCTGCTAAAACAATCGACCCAAGCGCTGCCGTCAGTCCTGCAGCGAACTGGTACTTCATGGCGGCTTCTGTATTCGTTTTAACTATTATAGGAGCGATCGTCACTGAAAAGATTGTAGAACCTAGACTGGGTAATTATAAAGGGAAAAAACGCAATGATTTTGGTGAAATCAGTGAGGTAGAAGCAAAAGGATTAAAAAACAGTATCGTTGCTACATGTATTTATGTCGTTGTACTAGCTGTTTTCTTATTTTGGCCCAACTCTCCTATACGAAATGAAGACGGCGGAATTGTTCCATCTCCTTTTTTAGATGGTATCATTCCGATTACGCTGCTGTTTTTTGTGGTAGTTGGCTCTGTTTATGGAATAACAGTAGGGAAAATCAAAAGTTCTAGAGATATACCTTCTTATATGACTGATTCGATGAAAGATATGGCTAGCTATATTGTCCTTATTTTTGCCGCCGCTCAATTTATCGCTTACTTTAATTGGACTAATATTGGAACGTGGATTGCAGTAGAAGGAGCGGATGCATTAAAAGCACTAAATCTAACTGGACTTCCAGTTGTGGTTGGTTTTGTATTTTTAACTGTGGTTCTAAGCCTTCTTATTTTTAGCGGCTCTGCTCAATGGGCACTAGAAGCACCTATTTTTATTCCATTATTCATGCTGTTAGGATACAATCCTGGATTTATTCAAGCAGCTTATCGAATAGCGGATTCGTCTACGAATGTAATCACTCCTTTAAATCCATACATGATTGTCATTTTAGCCTTTATGAAAGAATACGAGCCGAAAGCAGGACTTGGAACCATCATTTCACTTATGCTTCCTTATACTTTAGCCTTCTTAGGAATTTGGATTGTAATGTTGATTGTTTTTGCTGTATTCGGTATTCCTTTAGGACCAGGTGTATATATGTATTTGTAAAAAAAATCCTCTTCTTGGAGTAGAAGAGGATTTTTTATGTCAGAAATTCTAACACACACAAATAACATTGCAGCTTCTGTGTACATAGAAGAATAAATAACAAAAAGAAAAGAGTTTTAAAAACAAAAGTTTTCTGAATAAATTTGCAAAAAGTAGTTGCTAAATACATATAAATCAAATATGATAGTAAACATAACAAGATATGTTATATAATCTAACATTGAATTTAGGGGTTATTTATTCGTACTTAAGGGGGAAATCATCATGCAAATGGGCGATTCAGTATTTATGTTTTTTTCGGCATTATTGGTTTGGATTATGACACCAGCTATTGCATTGTTTTACGGAGGCATGGTTCGAAGTAAAAACATGTTAAGTACCGCGATGTATAGCGTAGGTTCATTAGCTGTCATATCTGTTCTTTGGATAGTAGCTGGCTATTCTCTAGCATTTTCGACCGGTGGCAATGCTTTTATTGGAAACTTGGACTGGGTGGGATTAAAAGGCGTTGGATTCACTCCAAACGGGGACTACAGCGCAACGATCCCGCATAACATGTTTATGATGTTTCAACTAACATTTGCTGTGTTAACAGTAGCTATTATCTCTGGTGCTTTTGCAGAGCGCATGAAGTTTTCAGCATTTATCTTATTTGCTATCCTATGGTCATTATTTGTATATGCACCCGTTGCACACTGGGTTTGGGGAGTTGGCGGATGGCTTCGTGAACTAGGAGCTATTGACTTTGCTGGCGGAAACGTCGTTCACATTTCATCAGGTGTAGCAGGATTAATTCTAGCTCTTGTTGTTGGAAAACGAAAAAATGCCGATGCTGCAGCACCTCACAATTTACCGCTAACTCTTTTAGGCGGAATGCTGATTTGGTTCGGGTGGTTTGGATTTAACGTTGGAAGTTCCTTAACTATTAACAGCGTTGCAATGACGGCTTTCATTAACACGAATACAGCGGCAGCAACAGGAATTATCGGCTGGCTTGTAGTAGAGTGGATTATTAATAAAAAGCCTACGCTGCTTGGAGCCGTTTCGGGAGCGATTGCTGGACTTGTAGCTATTACACCAGCTTGTGGATTCGTTACACCGTTTGCTTCTATTGTAATTGGTTTTATCGGCGGAGCAGTTTGTTTCTGGGGTATCTTCTCACTTAAAAAGAAAATCGGTTACGACGATGCGTTAGATGCATTTGGTCTTCACGGTATTGGGGGAACATGGGGAGGTATCGCAACGGGTTTATTTGCCACAACTTCTGTAAATGATGCCGGCGCGAATGGTTTATTCTACGGAGACCCAAGTCTACTATGGAAACAGCTGGTGGCTATCGTAGCAACGTATCTATTTGTCGGCATCGCTACCTTCATTATTGTTAAAGTGGTTGGGTTGGTAGTATCTCTACGCGCAACACAAGAAGAAGAAACGCTCGGGCTTGATATTACGCTGCACGGTGAAAGAGCGTATCACGAATCGAATATGTAAAAGGGGTGGGCACAGTGAGTGATGTTTTAACAAAAATTGAAATTATTACGCGCCCTTCAAAGTTTGAAGAGCTTAAGCAAGAACTAGCAAAAATTGGCGTGAGCGGTATTACGGTTACAGATGCGTTAGGATGCGGATTGCAAAAAGGCATTACGGAACTTTACAGGGGGGTCAAAAAACAAGACAATATGCACGCCCGAATTAAAGTGGAAATTGTTGTGTGCGAAGTTCCCGTATCCGACGTTGTTGATAAAGCAAGAAAAGTACTAAATACAGGTCAGCCTGGAGATGGGAAAATATTTATCTATGAATTAAAAAATGCGATTAAGATCCGAACAGGGGAAGAGGGATCACAGGCATTACGAAACAATAGTTAAACTCGGGGAGAAGCGGAAAACAAAGGGTCATAAAAAGAGGCTGGGACAAAAGTAGTTTAGCCCAAGTGAAAAACGAACCACTCATCAACATATTTAATGAGTGGTTCGTTTTTTTTGTTTTTTGTGATGATGTCTATCGTTTTATTTGTTTCTTTCCTTCTAGCAGTTGATTGGAGGGCAAGGCGGAGACTCCTGCGGGAAAAGCGGGACAGGTGAGACTCCGCAGGAGCACAAGCGACGAGGAGGCTCAGCGGCCGCCCGCGGAAAGCGAAGCCCTGCACGGAAATCAACTGCGGTGTCATAAGCCGGCCAGCCCATGTATCTCATTTGTCCGTCTTTCGGTTAGATTCATTTCGTTATATCTCAACCTTTTTTTAGGTTGAATAGTTACAAGGCATGTTTCCTTATGGTGACATGCTTTTTTGTTATATATACGGCCAAGGAGTATATCGCAAAAAACAAGTGAATATAATTAAAATTATTTTTATAAAATTAAGAAAATTATAAAAATATGTGTCATTATTACTGACAAGTTTGGTGAAATAGTGCTGTTTATCCTTTTATAATAGTAAAAAATGACTATAATTTTACTTTTATTAGTTTCTCTCTGTATAGGAGAGTGAATCTATTATGAAAGGATGTGACAACCAATGTACATAAACAGCAAGCTTTTTTACCGTTTTCAGAAATGACATTTGCCGAAAAGATAAAAAGCGTTCTAGACGCGAACAAAGGGAGGGAAAATCGTTATAAAAGACTAGCCGCTATTACGCGTTTTATAACGATTACTACATGCTAAGTAAAAAAATGTTATCTATTTTAGCAACAACGGTCTTATCAGTAGGATTTGTAGCTGGCTGTGGCAGCAACAGTACATCAGGAGAAGATAAAGGCAGCAATGTTATTAAAATTGCTACGCAAAGCCCTTTGTCAGGAGGTAGTGCAACGTTAGGTGAAGCGATCAAACTGGGAGCTCAGCTAGCTCTTGATGAAGAAAAAGACACGTTTAAAAAATTAGGATATAAACTTCAGCTTGTGCCGTATGACGACCAAGGCGATCCTAAAAAAGGCGTAGCAAACGCTCAGTTAATCGGATCAGACAAAGCTGTCTATGGCGTAATAGGACATTTAAATTCAGGAGTTACCATTCCTTCATCTGAAACGTATGAGAAATACTCAATTCCAATGATTTCTCCTGCAAGTACAGCAACGGATGTAACAGACCGAAAGTTAAAAACAGTTAACCGCATTGTAGCCCGTGATGACTTCCAAGGGCCTGCAGGAGCGAAATATGCTGTTAAAGAGTTGAAAGCAAAAAATATTTTTGTCATTCAAGATAAAACAGCCTACGGACAAGGGCTTGCAGACGCTTTTAAAACAGCGGCTGAAAAAGAAGGGGCAAAAATTGTTGGATTTGAAGGAATTACAGTTGGAGAAAAAGATTTTAACGGTGTGTTAAATCAAGTCTCTAAAGAAAAGCCAGATCTCGTTTATTTTGGAGGGCTCTACGCAGAAGGCGGACTCTTAATTAAGCAAGCTCGTGACAAAGGAATTACCGCTAAATTTATGGGAGGAGATGGCTTAGACTCCTCAACTTTAGTTGATATTGCTGGAGATGCTGTAAAAGATACGTACCTCACGTCAGTAGCAGGAGATGCTTCCAAAACACAATTTGCTAAAGATTATGAGAAGAAATTCAATAAAAAAGTAGAGTCATATTCTGTATACGGGTATGATTCCATGAAGGTTATGCTTCAAGGTATTCAAAAAGCAATTGAAGACAATGATAAAAAGCTTCCTTCTCATGAAGCAGTGCGTGATGCCGTACGAGGTATTAAAGAATACAAAGGAGAACTTACGCAGGTAGGATTTGATGAGAAAGGAGACAATAAATACGCTAAAATCTTTATCTATAAGTTTGACGCTCCTTCATATCCAGCTAAATTAGAAGGGGAAATCTCACAGTAAACCTTAGAAAAGAAAGGTATGGATGTTCCGTACCTTTCTTTTCTTAAAATTGATTTTATAGGACGAAAGGGACGAGGTTATATGTTTGCTCATATTATACAAACGCTGCCGCAAGTGTTAATCGACGGACTAACATTAGGAGCTGTATATGCAATTATTGCCCTAGGTTATACGATGGTATATGGCATTTTAGAACTCATCAATTTTGCACACGGCGAAATTTTTATGTCAGGGGCCTTTATCGGAACCGCTATTTTAATAGGATTAACAGGCGTAGGTTGGATTGCAGCTTTTCCAGCTGTTGTGACGTTAATTTTAGTTCTTCTTATTACGAGTGTTGCGACTGGGTTTCTTGGTATGGGAATTGAAAGAGTGGCTTATCGCCCCCTGCGCAAGTCTTCTAAACTGATTACACTTATTACAGCTATCGGAATGTCGTTTCTATTACAGGATTTTGTGCGCTTCATTACGGAACTTAAGAATGGTAATTATATTGTTAATACCCCTGCTTTATTTTCAGGAAAAGTATCGGTTAACGCTTCTTCTCTTTCATCATCATTTGATGATGCTACATTTAAAGTAACGTTTATCGTAGTGTTAATTGTTGCTCTTTGCTTAATGATCGGACTCGAAATTTTCGTCAATCGAACCAAATGGGGAATGGCAATGAGAGCCGTAGCTCAAGATCCCGATACGGCTTCACTCATGTCCATTAATGTAAACAAAGTTATTTCTCTTACTTTTTTTATTGGTTCGGCTTTAGGGGGAGCAACCGGCGTGTTATTTGCGCTTCATTACGGAACAATTGATCCTTACATTGGTTTCATATTAGGATTAAAGGCTTTTACAGCAGCAGTTTTAGGAGGAATAGGCAATATACGAGGCGCAATGTTTGGAGGGCTAATGCTTGGCATTCTTGAAATGTTTGCAGCTGCGAATTTATCAACAATTACCGGCAATGTTTTAGGAGCAGAGTATAAAGATGTATTTGCATTTGCCATTTTGATTTTGGTGTTAATTTTTAAACCAGAAGGCTTATTTGGAAAAGCCGTTACAGAAAAAGTGTAGGTGATGACGATGAAAAAATTAATGAGTAGGCTTGAAGGAAACAAAAAGGCGCAAATCATTTTATTTTTTATATATGTAATTGCAACAAGCGGTAGTTTAATGCTTGCCCAAAAGTCCGTCGTCGCATTTTTACTTCTTTTATTTTCATTATTACTTCTGTACTTTATGTCTCTTTCTACTAAATTAAAATGGCTAATAGCAGGGGTCATTTTAATTGTGCTGCTTCCTTTTTCAGCTAGCCAAGGCCCTGCTTATGAATCATATATGGAAGTATCTACGCTAGTAGGCATTTATGTTGCTATGGCACTTGGGTTGAACATTGTAGTCGGATTGGCCGGATTATTGGATTTGGGATTTGTTGCTTTCTTTGCAGTTGGGGCTTACACGTATGGAATTTTCGCGACTAATCAAGCTGCTAATTTTATGCCTTTTGGTACGTACCCATTATCAGGAGAAAGCTTTTGGTTTTTTATTATTGCAGGGTGCCTAATAGCCGCTTTATTTGGAGTTTTGCTTGGTATACCTGTGCTGCGCGTAAAAGGAGACTATCTAGCTATCGTTACGCTTGGATTCGGGGAAATTATTCGAATTGTGTTTAACAATTTGGATAAACCGATCAATATTACAAACGGGGCAATGGGGCTGTCCTCCGTGACGCCGCCTTCTATTTTTGGGATTAATTTAGTATATCCAAGTCAGTTCTATTATGTAGTATTAGTCATCTTAGCTGCGGTTATTTTTATTGTACGGCGATTTGAATATTCTAAAGTAGGACGATCGTGGAAAGCGGTTCGTGAAAATGAAATTGCCGCTCAAGCGATGGGAATTCACCTTGTTAGAACAAAGCTGCTTGCGTTTGCTATTGGTGCATCATTTTCAGGCATGATGGGAGTTGTTTTTGCCGCGAAGCAAACGTTTGTCGATCCAACCAGCTTTACGCTGTTAGAATCTATTACGATTTTAGTGATGGTTATTTTAGGAGGAATGGGGAGCGTTCCGGGAGTCATACTTGGAGCAGCGGTTGTAACCATTCTTAATCTTCAAGTATTAACGGAGCTCACGGATTGGTTTAATCAGCTGAGCTTAAACGGAGTTATCTCTATACCGGATGCACTTTCGCCAGCTAAAATGCAGCGATTTATCTTTGGCGGACTTCTTATTTTATTTGCTCTATACAGGTCTCAGGGATTGCTTCCTGCTAAACAGCCTACGTTCGATTTGAAAGAGCTGAAAGAAGAAGCTGAAGAAGAAATACAGCCTGTGATTTCAACGGCTAAGAAAAACGTCAATCTATAGAGGTGAAACAAATTGTCTATTTTAGAAGTGAAAAATGTAACCAAGACCTTTGGCGGTTTAGTTGCCAATCAAGACGTAACAATGGATATTCAAAAAAATTCAATAACAGCTGTAATAGGACCAAACGGCGCTGGAAAGACCACGTTTTTTAATATGGTGACAGGTGTTTATCAGCCAACCTCAGGTGATATTATGTTAAATGGTCAATCCATAACAGGGCTAAAACCTCACAGCGTATCAAAACAAGGGATTTCTCGGACATTTCAAAACATCAGGTTGTTTAGTAATATAACGGTTTTAGAAAATGTGTTAGTTGGGATGCACAACCATTTGAAAGCAACCACTTTTGAAACGCTGTTGAATTTACCTCGAGCAAGAAGAGCGGAAAAAGCAGCTAAAAAAGAAGCGTATAAGCTGTTGGAATACGTTGGGCTAGAAGCTTTATATAACGAAGTAGCCACTAACTTATCATATGGAGCGCAGCGCCGACTCGAAATTGCGAGAGCGTTAGCTACTAGACCCTCACTGTTATTATTAGACGAACCGGCTGCTGGTATGAATCCGCGTGAAACAAAAGAGCTGACGGATCTTATTCACACGATACGAAGAGACCGGGAAATAACCATTTTATTAATTGAGCATGACATGAAGCTCGTCATGGAAATTTCTGATCATATTATTGTATTAGATCATGGAATAAAAATTGCAGAAGGAAATGCTGAACATATCCGTACGCACCCGAAAGTGATCGAAGCCTATTTAGGAAAAGGAGCGGCAGAGGAGATAGAAAGGAAGGAGAAAAGCACATGACTCTATTAAAGTTAACTGAAGTTGACACCTTTTACGGAGGAATTCAAGCGCTTAAAGGAATAACGATTGATGTAGAAGAAGGAGAAATTGTGACTCTTATTGGAAGCAATGGAGCCGGTAAATCTACAACATTAAAGTCCATTAGCGGTCAAGCTCCTGTCAAAGCAGGTAGTATCGTGTATAAAGGCACCCACATCACGAAATTCCCTCCTCACCAAACGGCCCGGCTAGGAATAGCTCACGTACCAGAAGGAAGAAAAATTTTCCCTAAGATGACGGTAAAAGAAAATTTAACGATTGGAGCCTTCTCACTTTCTAATAAAAAAATAATAGAAGAAAATATGGGTAGAGTACTCACATATTTTCCGAGATTAAAAGAAAGGCTGACTCAAAAAGGAGGAACGATGAGCGGCGGTGAACAGCAAATGCTAGCTATCGGGCGAGCGCTTATGATGAACCCTTCTATGCTTATGCTAGATGAACCTTCTATGGGGCTTGCTCCCATCATTGTAGAACAAATATTTGAAATCATTATGGAATTAAATAAAAGCGGAATGACCATTTTGCTCGTTGAACAAAACGCTTATCAAGCACTGCAAATCGCGCACCGAGGCTACGTGATTCAAACGGGAGAAATTATTTTGCAAGGAAAAGGACCGGAATTAATTCACAATGAAAAAATAAAAGAAGCTTATTTAGCTTAAAAAACAAACCGCATCGCGTTTTAACGCTGCGGTTTATTTTTGTTCACAGGGGATGATTTGGATAAAGCAGGTAAGCATTGCTATTATCTGGTTTAGTTTCTTAATTAAGTAGGGAACGTTTAAAATAAGATTATTGAATAAGTGAGTAATTAGATAACCTCCTAGATGAAAGGAATGCTTCCATTTAAAGCTTTTTCATAAAAAACAAAAAAAGTTGAAACTTTTTTCATCAAAAAACGTTTATAAAGTAATAGAAAAAAATGGGTACGGTTATTTACACTCAAAAAGGAAGTGAGAGCGTGGCGACGCTGAAAACTAATTATTTGACTGACTTATGCTTAATCTATAGAGAAAGTCAATTTTATGTAATGCAAATACCTAGTTTCTACAAAAAAATGGCTAGCAAATACTTTCAGTTTCAGCCCCAAGAAAAAATAATTGCGTATTTACACAGCTCTTTTATAGCGGGCCTAGATAAAAGGGGAATTTGCTTTACAAATAAGGGGATTTACTGGAAAAGCAGAGGGATGAAAAAAGGAAAAATGTTATGGGAAGATTTCGCTAACATTCAATCCATTACCATTCGAAAAGAAGAAATGATTTGTTTTAATGACGTGGAGAAATTTCAAGTCAATCAAAACGATTACTCAGCTAGAAAGCTAGTATCTCTATTAAAAAAAATCAAGAAATTTATTCGCACTCATTCCCATGAATATATGTGTCAAGACTATATATATCCATGTGTATCCTCAAAAGAATTAACTTCTATTTGTTCATCTTTTCAAATTCATCAAACACCTGATCCAAAAGATGTGTTGTCGGTAGCAGGACAACTATGTGAAGAAGTTGAAAAAGAGATGCGAAACAGGCTCTATTTACCTGCAAAAGAAAAAATTGTAGCTCATTTAAATACATATCCTCTTCAAAAAACCGAGGGGATTACCGTTTGTTCTAAAGGAATTTATTTCTCAAAATCTTTTAAAACAGTTTATTACCCTTGGCACTTATTTCGCCACGTGAGTATTTCAGTGGAAACAGAGGAATTAAAAATTGCTAAAAAACATTCGTTATCTCTCAACTCAGCTGCCGTATCAAGCGGAGAAGTAATGCTGTTTCTCAAACAAATTAAACAGCATGTGCAGGCTTTGCATGAAAAAGAAATCGATATTAAACAAGATAATAAGTTTGCATGGAAAATGTTAATTTAAAAAACAGGTTACCGGTAATCTGTTTTTTTGTTTTGTAGTTCTTTAGAATCATTTATTTGGAATATTGAAAGACATCATACAAGTAAACAAGACTAGAATATTGGAAGTTAAGAAAATTTTTCCATGACTATAAGGTTAATTTTACCAAAATGTCTTTTTCGTTTGGATAATTATGCTAAAATAGAGCTCGAGTTTATTTTAAGGAGCTGACAACAAGATGGAACGTAATTATTCAATTGATTTTATTAAGTTTTTTGCTACAGTGTTTGTGGTTTGTATTCATGTTAATCCATCACATGACGATTTCTTTTTAGGGAACCAGGAAAATGTGCTAGATGTCATTGTTGACACATTTGCACGATTCGCGGTTCCTTTTTTCTTTATTGTATCAGGGTATTTGTTTACGAATAAAATTCAAAAACATCCAAAACCTTCTGCATACTTAAAAAAATACACGTGGAATATTTCAAAGCTTTATGCATGTTGGTTCATCTTTTATTTATTGTTTGGTGTAGTTCTGCGCTTATTTCAAAACCACGGAACATTAGCAGAGCGAAAAGATGCAGTAGCTGATTATTTAACATCATCCATCACATTCAAAGATATCTTTTATTATGGAAGTGACACAAGCGGATTTCAGCTTTGGTACTTGATTGCGTTAATTTGGGCTGTTGTTATCGTTTTCTTATTTCAAAGATGGAAAAAGATCGGTTTATTAATGATTATCAGCACCGTATTATATGTAACTGGGTTATTTGGACAGTCTTATTCTTTATTTTTTCCACTTTCTTTTCAAACGAGAGATGCCCTGTTCTTTGGTTTATTCTATACAGTATTAGGAGCTATGTTTGCCCTTTATGGTAAGCAAATTCTGTCAGTATTAAACGTAAGGCCCATGATTTATTTAGCCAGCTTTTTTGTGTTTTCAGCGTTAGAGATCGCCGAGCGCTACTGGTTGGTCAATATCCAGCACAGCAAGCCCGGAGACTATTTTATTTCTACGATTTTTTTATCGGCATCATTGTTTTTATTCGTATTAAGCAGTCCAAGTCTTGGCAAAAACTCGTTTTTTTCAAAGGTTGGGAAAAATTCAGTTGGCATTTATGTCGTGCATATATGTATATTAAATGAGACCTATCGATTGCTTCGTTCCATAGATTCTTCTTTCTTTACAAATAGTATCGTCGCATATGTACTTATCGTCCCAGCAGTTTTTTGGTGCTCGTACTATTTATACAGAGGGATTCAATGGACAAAGGGAAAGTTACATGCAAAGCCGCACAAACATTCGTTTACAAAGCTACAGCATAAATAAGAAAAGCACCGGAGCAAGGGACTGACCCCAAAGCTTCCGGTGTTTTTTTGATAAAAAATAAGTAATTTAAAACCTAATTGGCTTGAGCTTCGTCTAATGTATTGAAAAAGAGGTGAGTGAAGTGAACGATTTGCTATTTGCATTAGTAGAGCAAGAAGAGTATGAAATTCTTTTAGAAGAGGCTATGAATGAATATGGTCAATCCATCTTGCAGCTTGTATATTCTTACGTGCGAAATTCTACTGTTAGTGAGGATTTGACACAAGAAATTTTTGTGAAGTTTTATAATTCTCTTTCTACGTATTCTAAGCAATCTAGTTTGAAAACTTGGTTATGGCGCATTGCTATTAATCACTGCAAAGATTATTTAAAAAGTTGGTACGTGCGAAAAATGCAATTTACAGAACATATACATACGATTTTTGAATCAAGCAAAGAAATGATCGAAGAAGAAATGGTAAAAAACGAGGAGTCTGAAGAATTGGTTCAAACTGTAATGAGTCTTCCATTAAAGTATAGAGAACTCATTTATCTGCATTATTTCGAAGAATACACAATTAAAGAAATAGCTGAGCTTTTATCTATTAATTCTAATACGATTAAAACACGATTACGGCGTGGAAAAGAATTGTTAAAACAAATGATAGAGGAGGGCTAATATGGATGAAAGATTACGTCATCTAAAAGGCTCAATGAAGCAATCTGTATTCCAAAACCTGCAGTTTACTGACAAGCACAAGCAAGCTATTAAGCGAAAAATAAAACAAGAAAACATTTTACTGCCAGCGCTACAGCTTCTGTCAGTTGAAAAAAATGGAATAGAACTTGTTCAAAAACTACGGAGTAGAGGAATTCAAGAGTTTGATGAACAAGAAGGGTTTGTGTACATTCTGCTGCATCAGCTTGAGCAAAAATCATACGTAACAAGCCGCTGGAAAGAAGATCAGAAGAAATACTATCAGCTGAATAGTAAAGGTAAAAAGGTAATGAAAAGCTTAGAAAATGGAAGTCAACGATCAGCTTTTGTCCTTCAAGGGTTATTAGGAGGAGGACAATGAAAAAAGAAGAATTTTTACAGTCAATTACTCAAGAAATAAAACATAAAGAAGCAAAAGAAGCAGTGTATCAAGAGCTTGATACCCATATTAAAAACTTAGAACGAGAATCTATTCAGCGCGGTGTTTCTCAAGAGGAAGCTGAAAAAAAAGCTGTTGAACAAATGGGCAGTTCAGCGGAACTAAGCAGACGCTTTCAAAAGCTATACCGCACAAAGATTGATTGGATCTTAGTTTCATTATTTGTTGCAGCGTTAGGCTTAGGAATGTTGACAATTAAGCTAGGTTCATCTATATCAATGGAAACCAAACTTATTACTGCATTAATTGGACTAGCCCTGACAGCAGTATGTGCTTTTCAAAACTACCGCAAGTGGAGAGAGTGGGGGTGGGTAGCATTTATAGCTCCTACACTCCTCCTTGTAGTATTTAATCTGCATATATTGCCAGAAAGGATTCAACCAAACGTTCAAGGTACAACCGTAGTAAACCTATCTTTTTTTAGCCTAGATTTAAATTTCATTTTAATATTTTATTTAATAGGTTGGGGATATATTTTACAACGTAGGTCATGTAACGTTCCCATTATGGCAGTACTATTTATTTTAACCATAGTCTTATACGGGCGTTTAACTAGTATTCCTAATGTGATGATGTACATCATCATGATCGCTTCTATGTTTATATTTAGTGCTCGTAAACATGCTAAAAAGATCACTTTGTTGTTTCTGCTCACACTGTTTATAATTATAGCCGTTATGCTGCTCCTTTCAGGAAGCTCTTATTACTTAAGTCGTCTATCAATTGTGTTGCATCTAGGGAAAGATCCAGCAGGGGCAGGCTACGTCCCTGTACATCTTTCTCGCCTGTTCCATCAAGCTGAGTGGCTTCCTCAAGCTAATCCATCAGAGGGATACCGAATAGGTGGAATCGACACAGAATTTGTATATGCAGGTTTGACCTATGCCTACGGCTGGGGAATTTCAATTTTTATTATGCTAGTGTTGAGTGCTTTATTAGTAAAAATGATACTGTTAATTAAACAGATTCGCGATCCGTTTGGAAAAATGCTTGTTTCCGGAAGCGTAAGCGTGTATGCATTTCAGTTGCTTTATAATTTAGGTATGTCGTTTAATCTCCTCCCAATTATGGGTGTATGGTTGCCATTTATAAGTTATGGTATGGGTCCCACAATTGCAAATGCGGTGTTCATTGGCATTGTGCTTAGTATATATAAAACAAAAGATATACCGATAAAAGAGCTGGCTAACTAAGCCAGCTCTTTTATGATGCAATAGCATACAAAAGCTGCTTTTGCATTTTAGGAGATAAAGGAATATTTTGATACAATTCGTAAATATGATGTTCGTTCCGGTGATAACAAATCCAATCCTTGTACGTTCCTTTTAAGAAGATGCGAAAAAACACGATTCGCTTATTCGTGCCGCCTGTTTTTAATTCAATTTTCAAATCATCTGTTTCTAATGTATACTGTACTGTAGAAGAGGAGAGAGCAAGTTTAGTTGTTTTTTTACTTGTTTTAATGAATTCGGCAAGTTCAATGATCTTCATTTTTTTACCTCACTCTATTGTAAATTAGGGGTATCTTATACGTATGATGTGTACAAAGAAAATAGAATCGTTTTTTTTATAGTTTAGAAGAATGATCTTCAGCCCCTTCGTTAAGGGATTTGCATAAAAGGTTGACGTTTTCTTTGAATACAAATAAAATGCATATTAAGAAGTATTTCCCTCATTGTAACTACAGAAAAAGAAGAATTAAGGGGGCTCAATATGTTGACTGACTTAGTCGTAAGTCAAAAAGTAGTCAAGGTAAATGAATTTACTGTTGTAGGAGTGCCTATTCGAACAGATGAACCTGTGGAAGAAACGGGCACAGGTCTTATTCCTGAGCACTGGCAGACTTTTTATAAACAACAGTTAGCTAATAAAATCGCCAATAAAGTAAATGGTAATACATTTGCTCTTTATACAGAATTTGAATATAATCAAAAAATGGATTTTACATTTGCTCTAGGATATGAAGTTTTACCTGGCGGCGAACTCAAAGATGATATGAGAGAGTTCATCATCCCAGAAGGTGAATATATGGTGTTTACAACAGCTGTTGGGCCAGCTAGACAGGTAGTAGTAGAGGCTTGGGCTTATATTCGCGAGTGGGCTAAAAAAAATCATCGTGCCTATAAAATAGACTTTGAATTATATGATGAACGCTGTATTGATCCTGAGTGCAGTCAAGTTGATATTTATGTTTCGATTTAATAGCTAGTTTTGCTAAGTAGTTAAGATGCAGATAAGCGTTTTTTGCTGCGTTCTTACTTTTGACGATAGGAATACAAAAGGGGTTTAGTGAGAGTGATCAGCAACGATTTATTACAAGCTTTAAAAGACGGATATAAACAGAGAATTAAATGGGTACTTATAAGTCAAATGGCACTGTTCATCACCGTAGCAGTCATACTTGTATCAAATTTTGTCACTAAATTTTCGTTTAACCAATTAAGCTTTATTTTTGTTTTGGTTAGTATAAGTTCGCTGTTATCAGGGGTAGAGCACGTATTGTTAAAACGTGAGAAGTGGCAATGGATTTTTGATTTTATTTTAGCTGCTTTTTTTATTGGTTTATCTATTTTTTTACACCGTTAAAGCGCCTGGTTCAGCGCTTTTTTATTTTGAACAGCTCAGCACACAAATTTCGGACCTTTCTAGTATAAACAAAACAAAAATAGGTATTTATGACGAAAATAGTCAGAAAATTTAGTAAAAAAGTCTTGTATCTTGTCTTTATTTCGATTATGATAAGTTTACACCCTTCGTATTCACTTCTTTGGATGTCAGTACCTCTATTTTTACACTACAGAAAAGAGGTGAAGCCATTTCTTCAGTTTTCCTGCTAGCCTGCATATTAACCCTTTTAGCTATTTTATTTAGTAGCAACTACCCTCAAAATTAAAGGAGAGATCCGCGCTTATGTCAAAAGCTCCTGTAAAAAACGATATTGAACTTCAACTATCTGAAACGCACTTTTTTCAACTGCTTGATTTAATTTATTTAGGTAACTGGATGGTCACAGCATGTTCTGGAGTGGAAGATGAGCATGCACAGGAATATACGGATGTAGAAAAACAAATGTTTTCACACGCAGAGCCTTTCCTTGAAAAAGGACCTTTTCACACGCTAAACAGTGAGGTTATGTTTACAGAAGAACATGAAGATTCTCTTCAAGATATTATTGGAGAATACGATAACGAAGTGTTTTGGGAAGCGCTAGCCTATCGCATGGCTAAACGAGATGTGATAGAGCAAATAGGATCCACTAAAGAAATAAAAAATGAAGTTTTTATGCAAATTTTTCATCGAGAAATGGATTATATACGAGAGTTTGAGACAAATGGAATTAAACGAATAACTATACCGCCTTTGCAGTAAAGGAGACAAATCGGCTTTCAACCTTGAAGGCCGATTTGCTGTTAAGCTGAAGCTTTTCTATTCCGCCTGAGAGGCGGGAGAGATCGGTATGTAAAGCTCCGCCATAACCATTCACACGGACCGTAATAGAAATAATAAAGCCACCACTTATTAAGAAAAAGCTGGAGTGTATAGATGATGAGACAAATAACCGTGCTTTCCATTAAGGTAAGAGTTCCGTATAAACCAAAGACTCGAACCATCCACAGGCAAATTAAAGTTTGGCTAAGGTAAGTTGTTAATGCCATTGTTCCACTATACTTAAAAAGACCCAGCATTGAAGCGTAAGGAGAAAATTGCAGGAATAACAGTAAGGTGGTAAGATAAAAAAAACATAGAAAAATGCCGCTCAAGCTTGTAAAAAGGTGAATGGCCGCCTGCTGATAGAGTTCGTATCTTAAAATCTCTGTTTTTAGCATGGCCAGAATAATAGTTAAAGTGAAACCTGCTGCGCCTGTTATTGACTGAATTTTCTTGAAAAAAGAACGATTTTGTTCGATATTATGTACCAATCCTTTTTTAGCAGTATATAAGCCAAATAACAACATAGAAAATACGGGAAAGATAGAAAACGGTAGATTTAATAGCATAGGCACCACTTCAACATTCAAACGATAAAACAGCCAAGATAAATAGTCTGCTTGCCTGTAGGTGGATAAATATTGGGTTAAGACATGTTCATGTAAAGCTTTATACTCCCACTGAGCCTCCTGCAAGACGTGTGCTGGAATAAAAAACTGCATACAAGCCAAAAGATAAAAAAAGCATAGCAAGCCTATTGCCCACAGCAAAATCGTCTTAGCTTTTCGATTGTAAAAAAAGAATAATAAAAGACCGCCAATAGCATACACATGCAAAATGTCTCCATACCAGAAAAAGACAAGATGAAAAAGCCCGATTAATAGTAAAGCAGCCATTCTTCTTGACCATAAAGCAGCGGCAAAGTACTGCTTTTCTTCAGCTCTATGCAAAAAAATTCCGCATCCAAGTCCAAACAAAAAAGAAAAGATGGTAAAAAACTTCCCTTGGACAAACAGCTGCAAGAATAAATCAATATAAGCATCTATTCCTTCATACTTATAAGAAACATTGTACAGCTGAAAAATAAATATCGGAGAAGTAAAAGCCGGTATATTCACTAAAAAAATGCCCAGCAAAGCAATGCCCCGAATAATATCAAGAATAACAAGACGTTCGTTAAGGGGAAGTGGAGAAGGATTCATCGCTGTCGCTCCTTTTGGTTAGATATGTACATCTTAACACGGCAGTGGCGAAAAAATAGGTGGAAGTACAAAAAAATAAGCGGAAAGATTCATAGCTTTATGGATGAAAAAGTTGGATAATAATGGTATGGTCACCCATATCAAATATGAAAGGTGGAGAAAAAGATGAAAACAGCACTTGTGTTAGGTGGAACGCGTTTTTTCGGAAAAAATTTAGTTCAGACATTGCTTTCTAAAGGAGTACAGGTTACGTTAGCAACGCGAGGTAAAACACCGGATGATTTCGGCGACCGAGTTGAGCGAATTTTTCTTGATCGTGTAGAAAAAGATTCTGTAATCGAAACAACAAGAGGAAGAAAATGGGATGTTATCTTCGATCAAATATGCTATTCTTCACACGGCGCAGCTGTTGCTGTTGAAGCTTTTCGTCATAGTACGAGTCACTATGTACTTACCTCGACTCTTTCAGTATATGGTTCTTTAGAAAAAACGTGTTATGAAGAAGATTTTGATCCATATAAGTATCCTATTTCATATACACGCCGTGAAAATATTTCCTATCAAGAAGGAAAACGCCAAGCCGAGGCAGTATTCTTTCAAAAAGCACCGTTTTCGTTAACAGCTGTCCGTTTTCCAATTGTTATGGGAAAAGATGATTATACGGACCGCTTGCGTTTTCACATAGAAAAAATTATGCATGGAGAAGAAATTGGTGTACCGGCTATTGAAGCAGAAATGAACTTCATTTCACAGGAAGAAGCAGGTGAATTTTTAGTTTGGTGTGCAGAACAGAAGCTAAAAGGGCCGATTAACGCTTGTTCAAATGGTACCATTTCACTCAAAAATTTATTTTCATATATTGAACAAGCAGCGGATAAAACAGCAAGAACAACCTCTCGTTTAACGGATGAAAATAGTTCTCCGTACGGAGTAGATCATTCTTGGACGATGAGCAATGAAAAAGCTAGCTTTTGGGGATATTCATTTACGAACCTGCAGGACTGGCTGCCTTCATTAATCAAAACTGTCGTTGAAAGCGAAAAGAAAGTACCTTTAAGTTAGAGAACAACAAAGACTGCACGTTTAGCAGTCTTTTTGCTGTTACAAGCAGAACATTTTTATTTTATGAGCAAAAAAGGTACGCTAAGTATACATCATTATATAGAAGAAAGAAGGATACACTATGGCAAAACATCACTTTCATTTGCAAGCAAATTGGCCAGGAGGCCGAAATGAAGTGGGAACAATTGAAGCAGGGCAATTAAAAACAAACATTTCTATTCCACCAGAAATGGACGGGCCAGGAGCCGGGACAAATCCAGATGAAATGCTGCTAGGAGCAGCAGCCACCTGCTACATTATCACGCTTGCAGCGATGCTAGAAAGAAGTGGAATCCATCAGGAGGCTTTAACGATGGAATCAGAAGCTATCGTGGACGTAACGAATGGTGTGTTTACGTACGAAAAAATCATTCATAAACCTCACGTGATCGTCACAGCTGAATTTGCGGCCCAAGAAGAGAAAATCAATCGACTTATAAAAAAAGCAGAAACGTCCTGTATGATTTCAAGAGCCATTCAAGGAAATGTAGAGATCGAATTAGAACCACAGTTCACAGTAAAAGCGTAATGAATCCATTACGCTTTTGTTATGTTTATTTCTAAAAAATAGCACATTTAAGATTGTAAAATACTCAAATTTGAATATAATAATTTAAGTAGCTATCATTTCTGTTCATCAAAAAGATGACGCGAAAGGAGGAACTGAAATGGTTTCATCAGAAAAACATATTCGTTTTATCGTAGCAGGATTGCTGCTCGGTATTTTTATGTCAGCCATGGATAATACCATCGTAGCGACGGCTATGGGGAAAATCATTTCTGATCTAGGCGGATTAGATAAGTTTGTTTGGGTTACGTCCGCTTATATGGTTGCCGTGATGGCAGGTATGCCGATATTTGGTAAACTATCTGATATGTACGGCCGTAAACGGTTTTTTATTTTTGGGTTAACCGTATTCTTACTTGGATCCGCATTGTGTGGTTTAGCACAAAGCATTGTGCAGCTAAGTATTTACCGAGCGATTCAAGGAATTGGAGGAGGAGCGCTTCTTCCGATTGCTTTTACCATCGTATTTGATATTTTCCCTCCTGAAAAACGCGGGAAAATGACGGGATTATTAGGTGCCGTTTTTGGCTCAGCAAGCGTATTTGGTCCACTTCTCGGTGCTTACATTACGGAATACATCAGCTGGCACTGGGTGTTTTACGTGAACGTGCCAATTGGACTTTTATCGTTATTTTTTATTATGCGCTTTTATAAAGAGTCAAAAAGTCATAAAAAGCAAAAAATTGACTGGGCTGGCGCAGCCACTCTTGTCATTTCAGTAGTAAGTTTAATGTTTGCTCTTGAACTTGGAGGAAAAGAGTATGAGTGGTCTTCTCCGCAAATTTTATCTCTTTTTGCTATCTTTGCTGTGGCGCTGTCACTCTTCTTTTTTGTGGAAAAGCGCGCGCAAGAGCCGATTATTTCATTTTGGATGTTCAAGCGCCGTTTATTTGCAACATCACAAATTCTCGCTTTCTTATACGGAGCAACGTTTATTATTTTAACGGTATTTATTCCTATTTTCGTTCAAGCTGTCTACGGAGGTTCTGCTACAAATGCAGGTTTAATTTTAACTCCGATGATGTTAGGCTCAGTAGCAGGAAGTGCGATCGGCGGGATTTTTCTCACAAAAACAAGCTTCCGAAACTTGATGATTATGTCCGTTTTTTCATTTGCAGTAGGAATGTTCTTGTTAGGAACAATGGAACCTGATACACCTCGTTGGATGCTCACGGTATTTATGATTTTGACTGGATTTGGCGTAGGGTTTAGCTTTTCTCTTTTACCAACGTCGTCAACTCATAAGCTAGATCCACAGTTTAGAGGTTCTGCCAACTCAACAAACTCATTTGCTCGTTCTTTAGGAATGACGCTGGGAGTTACGATTTTTGGAACGATTCAAAGCAATACATTTACAAATGAGCTGCAGCGCAATTTTCAAGGTATGGGAAATGGATCACAAGGAGCATTTTCTCAAATAGGAGATCCGAGTGCAGTTTTTCAATCAAGTGCCCGAAACAGCATTCCGCCTCAAATATTAGATAAGATTGTTGATGCTATGTCTACATCGATCACGTATGCATTTATGCTTGCTCTTATTCCAATTGCAGTAGCTATTATTACTGTCTTTTTAATGGGAAATGAACGAGTGGAAGTTCCCCCTAAAAAGCGGGTAGAAGCTAAGGAACCGGCAGCTCAAAAATAGAAAAGGCACGAATTTATTCGTGCTTTTTTTACTAAATAAGATGCATATCAAGAGGTGAAAGGTGTTATGAGTGTTAAATTAGTCATACTGGGCTTATTAATGGAAGGAAATAAGCACCCTTATGAAATTCAGCAAACCATTAATGAAAGACAAATGAAGCACTATATTAAACTTGCAAGCGGTTCTTTATATTACGCTTTTGATACGCTCGAAAAAGATCAGTTGGTGAAAGTAGTCGATGTGATTCGAGAGACGAACAGACCTGAAAAGACCGTTTATTCTATCACGGATGCAGGAAGAGAAGAATTTGAACGCCTTTATTTTGAACAGCTGTTAAAAAAAGAGCATATGCATAGACCTGTTTATGCTGCTCTTTCATTTACTTCTTACGTGGATCAAAAAAAAGTGGCTTCTGCTTTAGAAAAAAAGATTGAGGAAACGGCAGCTTATTTAGAAAAAATGCAAAATTTGTACCAAGTTAAAAAGGTGGATCATTCCATTGCAAATCTGTCGATCATTATGCGCACGATTATGCATTTGAAAGTAGAACTAACTTGGTTCACTCATTTACTCGAAGCGGCGAAAAGCAGCAAGCTTACAGAAGTAGATGATGGTTATTTTAAAGACGTTGAAAAAATCGTAGATGAGTTTTAAAAAAAGAAGCAAAACACTGCTTCTTTTTTTAAATAGTCATAAAATATATTTCAAGCAATTTAATTTTGCCAAAAGCTAGGTCAATAACAATTAATTAACACCTGATTCGACCTTTAATCAGCTTTACTTATAAAACGCTTTCAAAAAGTAGTAAGACTATTAAAAAAGTAAAAAAAATTAAAGAAATATAGCGATTTCATTTTGATTGACGAGTAAAAGAGTGGTAAAATATAAGCAGATATCAGATACACACGCAGTGAGATTTATCACTCGTTGTAAAGATGTCAGACGATAAGGTAATCGACATTCAAAATGGAAAGATTGTTGAGTACGACAATTATTATAACTCGTTGGGGGTTTTATCATGGGTAACGAAACGTCGAATAGAGGGGAGCCTTGGCAAGGATTTTTGGGTCCGAACTATGGCTATGTATTAGAACAGTATGAGTTATATGAAGAGCAGTCAGATCTAGTAGATCCAGACTTAAAAGAATTATTTGATTATTGGGGTGCTCCTCCATTAAACGAAAGTGAGCAGGTTCAGCAAGCTGAATACGCACAGGCTGCACCTTCAGCTAACACATCTAAAATTGCATCGGCTATTAAGCTAGCGGAAAACATCCGTGCTTATGGTCATCTATACGCGTCAATTAAGCCTCTTGAAAGCGAGAAGAAAGATCCTGTCTTGCTTCACTTGGAAGATTACAATTTAACGCAAGAAGATTTAAAATCAATTCCGGTTGATATTTTATGTACGAATGCGCCATCACACGTCAAAAATGGTTTAGACGCAATTAACTATTTAACAGATGTCTACACAAAAACCATTGCGTTTGAATTCCATCACGTACATAACATGGAAGAGAATAAGTGGCTGACTGATATGGTCGAGTCAGGTGCTATTTTCCAACCTCTTTCAAATGAGAAAAGAACTTCTGTATTAAAGCGTTTAACAGAAGTAGAAGGCTTTGAACAATTTTTACACCGTACATTTGTCGGACAAAAACGCTTTTCTATTGAAGGCGTAGATATGTTAATTCCACTTGTAGATGAACTGATTGCACGCTCAGTGGAAACAAGCCCAAAAACGGTTAATATCGGTATGGCTCACCGTGGACGTTTAAATGTATTAGCACACGTATTAGGCAAGCCGTATGAAATGATTTTTGCGGAATTCCAGCATGCGCCTAACAAGGAATTAGTTCCTTCAGAAGGTTCAATCGGTATCAACTACGGCTGGACGGGAGACGTAAAATATCACCTGGGTGCCGACAAACAAATTAAAGCAGAGAACACAGTTCGAGCTCGTTTGACATTGGCTAGTAACCCTAGTCACTTGGAGTTTGTTAATCCGGTTGTGGAAGGGTTTACAAGAGCGGCTCAAGATGAGCGTGATGTGAATGGATACCCGAAACAAGATGTAAAAAAATCGTTCGCGATTTTAATTCACGGAGATGCTGCGTTCCCTGGTGAAGGTATTGTACAAGAAACGCTGAACTTAAATCAATTGACTGGTTATCAAACAGGTGGAACAATCCACATTATTGCTAACAACATGATTGGATTTACAACAGAAAGCGTCGATTCTCGTTCAACAAAATATGCAAGTGACTTAGCAAAAGGGTTTGAAATTCCAATTGTTCACGTAAACGCGGATGATCCGGAAGCCTGTTTAGCGGCTGCTTATTTTGCTTATGAGTATCGCAGACGTTTTAACAAAGATTTCTTGATTGATTTAATTGGATACCGTCGATTTGGCCACAATGAAATGGATGAACCGTCTGTAACGCAGCCGAAGATGTATGAAATTGTGACAAAACGTCCAACCGTTCGTGCTATGTATGCAAAGCAGCTCGAAGAACAAAACGTTATTCAAAGCGGTCAAGCAGATCAAATTAATGAAGAGTTACAAGCGAAGTTAAAAGCAGCTTATGAGAAAGTACCGCCAAAAGCTGAAAAACAACATAGAATTATGGAAATGCCACAAGCAGTCTTCAAAGGAATTTCAGATATTGATACATCTGTTACAAAAGAAGAGCTGTTTGAAGTGAATCAAGAGCTAGTGAAATACCCTGAAGGATTTAACGTATTTCCAAAACTTGATCGCATCTTATCTAAACGTGCCAAAGCGTTTGAAGAAAATGAAAGCGTGGATTGGTCATTGGGTGAGGCATTTGCATTTGCTACGATTTTAAGAGACGGCACGCCAATTCGTATTACAGGCCAAGATTCTGAACGTGGTACGTTTGCACATAGACATCTTGTTCTTCATGATCATAAGACAGGTGATGTTTACTCACCACTACACGCAATGAAGAACGTAAGCGCTTCCTTTGATATTCGTAACAGTCCATTATCTGAAGGTTCAGTGCTTGGATTTGAATACGGCTATAATGTATTTGCTCCTGAAACGCTTGTTCTTTGGGAAGCACAATTCGGTGATTTTGCCAATGCAGGTCAAGTTATTATTGACCAGTTTATTGCAGCAGGTCGTGCTAAGTGGGGACAAAAATCTGGAATGGTCTTATTATTGCCACATGGCCATGAAGGTCAAGGGCCAGAACACTCAAGCGCTCGTCTAGAACGTTATTTACAGCTAGCTGGAGAAAACAACTGGACAATCGCAAACGTAACAAGCGCTGCGCAATATTTCCACTTACTTCGACGACAAGCTGCCATTTTACAGCGCGAAGAAGTAAGACCGCTAGTAGTTATGACACCAAAAAGTTTGCTTCGTAATGCTTTTAGTGTGTCAAACCTTGAAGAGTTTACAAAAGGCTCTTTCCGCTTAGTAGTAGAACAGCCTGGATTAGGCAAAAAAGAAGATGCAGTTGAACGAATCGTTCTGTGCAGCGGAAAAATCAGCAGTGAGTTAACGGAACGCTTAAACAAAGCAGAAGATGATAAAGATTGGCTACACGTTCTTCGTCTAGAACAAATTTATCCGTTCCCAAGACGCGTAATTGCTGAAATCTTTGCTCGCTATAAAAATTTAAAAGAGATTGTCTGGTTACAAGAAGAGCCTGAAAACATGGGCGCATGGAACTATGTAGAAGATCGACTGCGTGAAGTAGCACCAGAAGGAGCTACTGTTGACTACATCGGCCGCACAAGACGCTCAAGTCCAGCTGAAGGAGATCCAACAGTTCACAGACAAGAACAAGAACGTATTTTACAAGATGCATTAACTAAAAATGAAATTGCTAACGACGTTGTTACACGATAAGGAAGGGGAATGAACCATGGGAGAGATTAAAGTACCGGAATTAGCAGAATCAATTTCTGAAGGAACAGTTGCACAGTGGCTAAAACAAGTAGGAGATTTCGTTGAAAAAGGCGATTATATCGTTGAACTTGAAACAGATAAAGTTAACGTTGAAATTACAGCTGAAGACTCTGGTGTGCTAACAGAACTTCTTGCTGGCGAAGGCGACACAGTGCAAGTTGGTGAAACAATTGCACGTCTTGAAGCGAAAGAAGGAGCTTCAGCACCAGCAGCACCAAAAGCTGAAGAAAAACCAGCAGAGGAAGCACCAAAACAAGAAGCTGCTCCAGCTCAGCAAAAAACAGTTGAAGAAGTAGCGCCAGCAGCTGAAGCGCCTCAACAAGGAAATCAAAAACAATGGCTGATTGCTTCTCCTGCAGCTCGCAAAGCAGCAAGAGAACGCGGAATCAAGCTAGATCAAGTACCAACTACTGATCCTCTTGGCCGCGTGCGTAAACATGATATTGATTCATATGCAGATCAAAAATCAAATGAGCAAAAACAGCAGGCACAAGCAAGTAAGCCAGCTAACCCGGTATCTCCGTCTCCAGCGGCAAGTGAAAATAGCGACAAACCTGTTGAACGCGAACGTATGTCTCGTCGTCGTCAAACAATTGCCAAACGTCTCGTTGAAGTTCAGCAAACAGCGGCTATGTTGACAACGTTTAACGAAGTAGACATGACGGCTGTTATGGCTCTTCGCAAACGACGCAAAGACAAATTCTTTGAACAGCACGACGTAAGACTTGGCTTTATGTCATTCTTCACAAAAGCAGTAGTAGCAGCACTTAAAAAATACCCATTATTAAATGCTGAAATTCAAGGCAACGAGTTATTAATTAAAAAATTCTACGATATTGGTATTGCTGTGTCAGCTCCAGACGGTCTTGTTGTTCCAGTTGTACGTGATGCTGACCGTAAAACATTCGCTGGTATCGAAGGATCTATCGTTGATTTAGCGAAAAAAGCGCGCGACAACAAATTAGCATTAAAAGATTTACAAGGTGGAACGTTCACAATTACAAACGGCGGTGTATTCGGTTCATTAATGTCTACACCAATTTTAAACGGGCCTCAAGTTGGTATTTTAGGAATGCACAAAGTTCAGCTTCGTCCGGTAGCAATTGATGAAGAGCGTATCGAAAATCGTCCGATGATGTACATTGCACTTTCTTACGATCACCGTATCGTTGACGGCAAAGAAGCCGTAAGCTTCCTAGCTACTGTTAAAGAACTATTAGAAGATCCAGAATCTTTATTACTAGAAGGTTAATAAAAAGAACCTGCTATTCTCCGAGAGAATAGCAGGTTCTTTTATGTTCGCTTAATGCCTGCAACATAAGCAGGACCCAAAAAAGTCATGCTAGCGAGTGTCAGAGCCATTTCTCTAGGTGACTGCTTCATATCTTGTTCTAGCCAGTGCTGAATGACGCCAAGATGGGCTGACGTTACATAAGACATTAAATGTTCAAGTGGAACAAGCGGAGGCGTTTTACTATCCATGAGCTCTAATTTTTCCAGCATATTGGTTTTCATAACTTCTTTAATTTTAAGATGAAAGCCAGGGTTGCCTTTTGGACCAAGCATAACCTGCATAAAACGCGCATTCTCTTGAATATATTCAAAAAGCGCAATAATAAACGGCAAAGGCTGTTCTTTCAAATTAGCAGATACAATCTCATTTGGATTTGCTTTTTTGATAAATTCTTTTATCTCTTGAATGACTTCATTTTCACTTTTTTCAAGCAAATCGTATTTGTCTTGGTAGTGTAAATAAAAAGTTCCTCGATTAATATCGGCTTTTTTCGTCAGATCTCTGACCGTTACGCCTTCAAATCCTTTCTCTTCCATTAATTCTGTTAAAGCATCTCGGATAAATTTCTTCGTTCGAATAATTCTACGATCTGTTTTTGAATTCCCCACAGTTTTTAAACACCTACTTTTTTCTTTAATAATGAACAGTTATGTGTTTTGTGTTAAGTAAGCGACATTCCCATGATTATTGCATATTGAGAATGCAGTTAAATTTATTATAATTTACATAGTGATCACTAATCAACAGCATGTACATTATCTTTCCGTCAACGTGTATATGCTTAAAGAAGGGGATATCTATATGAAATTAAGTAATCAAAAGCTTATATATCTTTCACCAATTATAGTGGTAGCAGTTATTTTCATTTTTACCCTAACGTTAATTCCTTCAGTAAGCCAAGCACCTAAGAATTTGCCAATCGCATTTGTAAATGCCGACGAAGGAATGACAGTTCCAGCAAAGGGTAAGGTAAATATAGGAGATCATATAAAACAAAATATGAAGAGTTCAAGCGCTGAACAGGCTTCGGTTAAATGGATTTTTGTATCAACTACTAAAGAAGTTGAAACAGGGTTAAATAATCAAAAATACTACGGAGCGCTTATCATTCCAAAAGATTTCACCAAAAAACAGGCGACTCTTCAGACGGCTCAGCCTGAGGCACCTGCTATTAGATTGTTAGTGAATCAAGGAATGAATACAGCTGCTTCAACACTAGCCAGTCAGGTGCTAAACGGAGCAGTTGATCAGATGAATGAAAATATGCGCTTGCAGCTAGTGAAAAGATTTGAACAAAGCGGAACGCAACTAAGTGCAAACCAAGCATTAGCACTCGCTGCACCGATTCAAAAGACAGTGATAAACGTCAATAAAACAGGGACTCATAGTGTTAACGGAAATGCCCCCGTTTCATTATTTCAGCCGCTGTGGATGGCAAGCATAGCAGGGGCAGCAGTTGTCTTCCTCAGCATCCACAAAATCACGTTTTCTTCTCGCAAAGAGAAAATTGTTAACCAAGTAGGGTTCGTAATCATTGGTGCTACACTTGCTTTAGCTGCAGGTTTCGGGCTAGCGTGGCTAGCTGAAGTAGTTGGAATAAGCGTTCCTTCATTTTTGGATACAGCACTATTCTTAGCTATTGCTTACTTCAGTTTTTTCACCTTGATATCAGCCGCACTTTCATGGTTAGGACTAAAGGGACTTCCGATTTTCGTTATTATTCTATTTTTTGGCGCACCGCTGCTTCCAATGGCCCCAGAAATTATGCCTGATTTTTATCGAGAGTGGATTTATCCATGGCTGCCAATGAGGTTTATGGTAGATGGCGTAAGAGAACTATTTTTCTTTGGAGAACATCTGACATGGAATCATTCTGTATCCGCTCTAGCTCTTATCTCTTTAATAAGTTTGTGTGCTCTGTTTGCTTCTGCTTTACCTGCATCTTCTGTAAAAAAAGAGACGTCTCGCTCAATATAAAAGATACTGCAACTGAATGAGAAGGAGAGATAATGATGAAGCCACAAATCCTAATCGTTGGTGCCGGACCTACTGGCCTTGTGATGGCCTATAATTTAGCAAGACATAACATTTCTTTTCGAATTATTGATAGAAACGAAGGGCCTGGGCAAGCCTCCCGGGCAATGGCTATTTTACCGCGAACCCTTGAATTTTATCAGCAGTTCGGTTTTGCAGATGAAGTCATAGACCGCGGGATTAAGATGGAAGATGTATACGTCCGAGTAAAGAATAAAATAAAAGCAAAAGTTCATCTAGGATCTTTAGGAGAAGGATTAAGTCCTTTTCCTTTTGTTCTTACATTTCCACAGGACGACCACGAGCGGTTTCTGCTTGAAAAATTAAAAAATCTTGGGATTGAAGTAGAATGGAAGACGGAGTTACTATCTCTAGCTGAACACGGAGAAGGGATAAAAACTTTATTAAAAGCCCAGCAAGAGGAAACCGCTTATTTTAAGTATATTTGTGGATGTGACGGAGCACACAGTACAGTTCGTAAACAAATGAATATAGAGTTTAAAGGAGAAAAATATAAACAGCATTTTTATGTGATGGATGTTCACGGCTCTGGTGAAGTGATGAAGAATCAAAAAATCAGTATTTCATTTAGCAATGAAGAATTTTTGATTTGTATGCCTGTTAGAAGTAAAGGAACGTATCGAATGATCGGCATTATTCCTTCAGCTCTTTTGGATCAAAACGATATAAAAGCTGAAAATATTCAAACTTTTCTTCAACAAACATTTGGTGCTGAGATTGAAAATATAAATTGGTTCTCAACATACAATATCCATCACAGAGTAGCAAGTCGTTTCCGACAGGGGCGTATTTTTCTAAGTGGAGATGCAGCTCATATTCATAGTCCTGCAGGCGGACAAGGAATGAACACAGGAATTGGAGATGCAATCAACCTTTCATGGAAATTAGCAGCTGTCCTTCAACGAAAAGCGGCACTTTCCATATTAGATACATACGAAGAAGAAAGGTTGCCTTTTGCAGAGCTGCTTGTAAATACAACTGATCGCGCTTTTAAGCGAATGGTGGCACGAGATAAAACGAGTCAATTTTTTAGAAAGCATATCTTTCCGCCTGTACTATCCTTTTTATTTCGTTTCCCTTATCTCCGTCACAAAGCATTTACGATTTTATCTCAAATCCGCATTAAATATCGAAATAGTAACCTAAGCAGCGGACAAGGGACAAATGTGCAAAGTGGTGATCGGTTACCTTATGTGGAAGGGAATTTTGAATCTTTACAGTCCTTAAACTGGCAAATACACGTCTATGGAACAGCAGCACAGAAGCTAAAAAAGAGCATGAGAGAAAAAGGCTTCTCTTTGCATGAGTTTTCTTGGAACCCCTATATGAAGAAAGCAGGGCTTCAAAAAGATGCACTGTATGTTATTAGACCGGACGGGTATATTGGTTTTATTAGCAGTGAACAGCGTATAGAGCTTCTTTATCAATATTTGAATACTCATAAAATCCTTCCTTTTACAAATGAATAATAACGCTAATAAAAAGCTAAGACAACATGATTTTAGCTGAAAGAAAATTGGATCGATGAATCGAGACTCTTCAAGGACAATCAACTTTATTCGGATTTTTTTATGGTCATGTAAACGTAGATTTCATCTGTTTAGTTTACTCAAGCGGTTGATTGGAGGGCAAGGCGCAGACTCCTGCAGGAAAAGCAGAACAGGTGAGACCCCGCAGGAGCGCAAGCGACGAGGAGGCTCAGCGGCCGCCCGCGGAAAGCGAAGCCTTGCACGGAAATCAATTGCGGTGTCAAAAGCGCTCCATACTAGCCTCCTTTATCTCATTTGTGCGTCTTTAGATTGAATTGATTTTGTTATGTCTCAATCTCTTTATTTTTGTTTACAATTTCGAAACAACTTGGAGATGTTTTTGCTAAAGCTGTTTGATAAGATAGACGAAGAGAAATATCAAATGAAAGTACGTGATACATTGAATAAAAGGATTTTAGTAGTAGATGATGAAAAAAGTATTGCCACAGCGGTATCTTATGCTTTCAAGCGCGAAGGATATATTGTAGACACAGCATCTGACGGTGAAGAAGCACTTGAAAAAGTAAAAAGCTTTCGACCTGACGTGATGATATTAGATGTGATGATGCCAAAACTAACCGGCTATGAAGTATGCCGAAAACTTGAGAATCGAAGAGGAATGGGGATTATTTTGTTAACGGTTAAAAATGATATCGTCGATAAAGTTCTAGGTTTAGAGTTAGGCGCTGATGATTACATGACCAAGCCATTTGATGTAAGAGAACTTGTAGCTAGAGCTAAAGCACTTGTTCGGCGAATAGAAAAAAATGAAGCTCCTGAAGCTGTGGGAGAAATCACGGTGGGAAAAGTGAAAGTGAACTTAATTCAGCGCACGTTACATGTTGCCAATGAGTTAGTTAAGCTTACACCAAAGGAGTTTGATCTTATTGCTTTATTGCTTGCCAATTTAGAGAGAGTGTACACACGAGAAGATTTACTAGATCTTGTCTGGGGAATGGATTATGCAGGCGGTACACGTACGGTAGATATTCACATGCAGCGCCTTCGAAAAAAAGTAGGAGAAGCAGAGCCTTATTTGCTTCAAACGGTATACGGGGTTGGATATAAAGCAACTGCAGGGATCAATGAATGAAAATCAGCCTAAAAGCTAAGATGGGACTCGTTCTTGCTTTTTTAATTATTTTAACAGTAACCGTACTGAGCGTACTCGTATTAAAAGGAATTGAGACCAATCAGCGTGATCAGCTAGAAAGTGAACTTATTCAAAAAAGCAAAGCAGCGGAGCAAACGATTCATCAAAGTTATGTAACAGGTGACCCGTCTCTGAATACAGATTCCTTTCTTCAGCAAAAAGGACAGCGCCTTGCATCTTCAATTGCATCACAAAGCGGAATGCAAACAGTCCTATATAATCAAAAAGGACAGGAAGCAGGAAGCTCTATTCCCATCGGCCAAAAAGATGTGGATGTTTCTGATACGCTTAGCTATGCTTTGAAAGGAAAAATAGCCTATCAAATCTCGGGTTCTTCCCTTATTTACTTTGCACCTGTGTCAATCGAGAATCAATTTATTGGAGTCCTTCGTTTTGACCATTCCCTAAAAAATAATCAGCAGTTTATAGCTGACATTAGGCACTTATTTCGTATGGGGGGAACGATTGCAGCGGCAGCAGCTTTTTTAATTGGCTATGCTTATTTTTATCGCATTGCTTCTCTCATCGCTACGCTTCAAAAAACTTC
The DNA here is from genome assembly GCF_038006305.1 of Priestia sp. FSL R5-0597. NCBI lineage: Bacteria > Bacillati > Bacillota > Bacilli > Caryophanales > Bacillaceae > Priestia > Priestia sp. FSL R5-0597. Next base: position 2,882,603 of record NZ_JBBOUZ010000001.1, on the reverse strand, counting down.
ACAGCAGATTCGAAAAGGCCATTATTTAACTCATGTGCCCTTCAAACGGCGCGATGAACTCGGAGAGCTCAGTCAAGGCTTGTTTTTTATGAGTACGTCGATTGAAAAAAACATCGATCAAATGAATAAAGAAAAAAGAAAGCTTGAGTTCGCCATTTCGAAACTGCAGTCTCTCGAACAGCAGCAAAAGCAGTTTATCGGTAACATTAGCCACGAATTTAAGACGCCTTTAACATCGATCAAAGCTTATGTTGACTTACTTGATATGTATCGAGATGATCCTCAGCTTATGGAAGACGGCGTGCAAAACATTCGTAAAGAAACGAATCGCCTCCATGAAATGGTGGATAAAATCTTAAAGCTTTCAGCACTTGAGAAATATGATTTCGAGCAGCGACCAGAGCAAGTTGAATTGAAACGGCTTCTAGAAGACATATGCGATCGTATGAAAGGAAAAGCTGCTAAATTTGATTTGACTCTTCATACAAATATAAAAGAAGCGGTTGTTTGGGCTGATCGCGAAAGCTTAATACACATTTTTATTAATTTAATTGACAATGCTATTAAATATAATGAACCCGGAGGAAAAGTGGAAGTAGCATCTTATACTTTAGAGAATTCTATCATTGTAGATGTAGCCAACACCGGAATAGGAATTCCACCCGAAGCAGAAGAGAAATTATTCCAACCATTTTTCACCGTAAATAAAGATCGGTCGCGTTTATCCGGAGGAACAGGTCTTGGCTTAGCATTAGCCAAAGATTTAACTGAAAAACAAAACGGTGTTATCAAGCTGCATCATTCTGACTCTACATGGACAACTTTTAAAGTGTCGTTTCCTTTAAAAAACGAGAACTGAGTTAGCTAAAAGGAGTGAACCGTTATTGAAACGGTATAGATTAATGATATATATCGCAAGCACTTTTCTTATTTTAGCATCATGCGGCCAAGGAGAAGGTCATAGAGAAACGGTTGAAAAACCAGACAAGAAAATTACTGTATTGGACCACGTAGATCAAGATGGAAAAATAGAAGTGAAAGACGTTCAAGATATTAACGGAATAAGAGCGTTTCAATTTTTGAATGAAAACACAGTGATTGTTAGTCAAGAAAATAAACAATTTCGGTCGCACGATTTCGGTCCCAAAGAGGTATATGCGCAGAATTTAGCTACTTATAATCTAAAAAACAAGTCTACTTTTGTGTTGCATCCAAGCAATGAAATTCAACATGCGGCGAAGCTTTCTCCAAATGGCAAATATCTTTTTTATAAAGTGGCAAAAGGCGAAGATACATTTGGTTATATAATGAACGTTCAAACAAAAAAAACAGTTGAAATCAAGAATGTTCTTCTCTACCCATCAAGCGGAGAGTGGCTTAATAATTCAGAAGTAATGTTTATTACAATGGAAGGAAAGCTTTCTAAAGCAAATGTAAAAGGAAAAGCAGAACCTCTATTGCACAGAGACGATCGAATCTTAGATGCAGTTAAAGGGATAGGTGGCATTTATTATATTGGTGTAAACAACCAGCTTTTTTTTCTTCATAACGAACAGACGGACCCTGAAAAAATCCGAGATAATGTGGTTTCTATTATCCCGTCTCCAAATGGAAAGCAATTAGCGCTCGTTCAGCAAAAAGATGCCCAAACGAGAACGCTGTCTATCACAGATTTAAAAGGATCAGAGGCCTTTCAGCTTGCTCTGTCCACTCAAATTTTTGGTGTCAGCTGGTCTCCCGACGGTTCGAAATTAGCTTATAATTTTATTTCTGAAAAAGAGGGAGGTAAAGGGATATTCATAGCAGATGGATTAACAGGAGATGTTACACACTTAAACGTAAATTTAGACTATGCCGCTGATCAGCTTGCCTGGAGTCAATCAGGAAATAAACTAGTTGCATCGAGCTTTACGCAAAATCAAGTTCATACGTATATTATCTTTTTGAAAAAGACTGCTTAGGCAGTCTTTTTTTTACGCATACTAAACTTCTTTAAGAGTGTTTACAAGTTTGAAACAACTGAATAAAAGACAGAAACATTTATGTTTTATTCTTTCTTTACAGGCTTTTATAGCGTATCAAAAGCCATGTGAAAGGAGTAAGACATCATGAAATACTTTTTATTTATTTGTTCTTTAGCTTTTGCGCTGATGATAGCAGGGTGCGGCACAAGCAATTCTTCATCAAAGCCTGTCGGAGAATTCACAAAAAATGGACAGGCTCAAAAACTAGAAAGCTCATCAGCTTCTTCATCTTTAATGAAATCTAATGTAGACGAAACAGTGGTAATAGCCAATCCAGAATCGGTTACGGCTTTAGTTAATAAAAAGCATCAGCTTCCTGAATCTTACCAGCCTTCCGATTTAGTCTATGCCGACGTTCCGTTTATCTTTAACGAAAAAATAGAAAAACGAATGCTTAGAAAGCCTGCGGCACAAGCGCTTGAAGAACTTTTTCGAGACGCGGAAAAAGAGGGGATCAGCTTACTTGGCGTATCTGGTTATCGATCTCACGAGCGGCAAAAAGAGCTTTTTGCATTTTACGCAAAACGAGACGGTGAAGAACAAGCACGCACTTATAGCGCCTACCCAGGAACGAGTGAACACGAAACGGGACTAGCAATCGATGTCACCGGAGGAAAGGGAATATGTGCTGCGGCAGACTGCTTTGCTGATACACTAGAAGCTCATTGGCTTTCAAAACATGCGTATCAATACGGATTCGTTATTCGATATCCTCAAGGTGAAGAAGAAGTTACCGGTTATAAATACGAACCATGGCACCTTAGATATGTAGGAAAAAAAGCAGCCGCATCCATTTTTAATCAATATATAACGTTAGAAACCTATGCAAGTAAGACAAAAGCTTAATCAAAAGTTCTATAGCTGGAAAACGAAGGAAAGAAAAATGAAAAGTCAGGTTTATCACTCTCACATATGATACAAACTGATACTATAACATGCTTGCTATAGAGGAAGGGTATCAATGTATAAAGATATTGCGATTGAACTGATATGTGGATTTTTAGCGCTATTTATTATGCTGAAGCTTTTAGGTAAGACGCAGTTTGCTCAAATCACTCCGTTTGACTTTATTACAACGCTTGTCCTGGGAAATATTGTAGGGGATGCAGCTCTTGAAAAAGGAGTAGAGTTAACTGAAATTCTTTATAGCGTTTTGATTTGGGGGCTTCTGATCTACGCAGTGACAAAGCTATCTCAAACCTTTACAGGGTTTAGAGGAATTCTTGAAGGAAAACCTTCAATGATTATTTATAAAGGGAAAATCCTTTATAAAGAGCTTAGGAAAAACAACTTGGACTTGAATCAGCTTCAGCATCTAATGAGACAGCAAGGGTATTTTTCACTGTATGAAGCAGAATACGTCATTTTAGAAACAAATGGAGAGGTGAGCGTCGCTCCTAAACACGAATTCGGCCCTCCGACGAAAAATGATTTAAACATCCCTTATTCTCAAACTAATTTACCTATTGCTTTAATCATGGATGGAAAAGTAGTGCCTGGTAATTTGAAAGAAGCAAACGTAGATGAAAAATGGTTAAAAAAACAGCTTGCAATCAAGAAAATTAAAAAATACAGCGAAGTTTTTTATGCTGAATGGCAGCAAGAGCGGGGACTGGAAATAACAAAATTCTAAAAACCCTTTCCTTTTAAGGAAAGGGTTTTTAGTTTTCTTTTAATAGCTTAGCAAAATCCTCAATCGTTGTAGAATACGTGACGTACAGACGAGGAATAAGATAGTTTTCATTCTTTTGTCCGCTTTCAGTAAAAAATTTTGGAATCGTTGAAAGCCCAAATGTATAATTCTTTTTTGTTTCTTCGACTACGCGGCTATTGACCTTTCCGTAAGGGTAAGTAACAGCAATAACGGGCTGGCTCGTAATGGCTTCAATTTTTCGTTTTGAATCAGCTAGCTCATAGGATAAATTTTTCGTCTTAGTTAAATCCGGATGAGTAGCGGTATGAGACTGAATAGAAAAAAATCCTGAATCAACAAATTTTTTTAAATCGGCTGGCGACAAACGGTTGGGACGACCGATAAAATCTGAAATCACAAAAATTGTAGCCGCTGGATGAAATTGAGGGCTGGCTGTTCTTTGAAAAATAGGCAAGATAGTAAGATTATTTTTATATCCATCGTCAAATGTAATAAATATAGGTTTTTTCACATGCTTTAGTTCCTGCCATTTTTCAAATGTTAGCGGCGTATACCCTTGCTTTTTAAGATAAAGAAGCTGTTTCTCAAAATTTTCAGGTGTCACATACAGTTCTTTTTCCCCGTGGCCTGTGTAGGAATCAATAGAGTGGTAAATCAGTATAGGTACTTTCACTTGGCTAAAAGCGGGGGAAGGGAAAATGACAGTTAGCAATAAGATAACAAAAACCGAAATTTTTCTCATAACAATCCTTTCTAACGCGCAGTGATGACGAGACTATCTTAGTATGTCAAAAGAAAAGGAATGTATAAGCCAAGCTTTCTTTTTTACAAATATAAGCCTTCTTTTTTAAATATTTTATGCAGAACTAAGTGCTCAGCAGAGTTCACAACGGCAAACTGTTTTTTAGAAAGAGAATGAGGAGAAAAATGCATTAGCTTAGTAAAGTCTGATGGCAACGTAGTAGATGAAACATCAGTAGAGAGTATAGGGGCAGACAAAGATGTTTTCGAGCCGATATGAAAACCCCAATCTCCAAAAGAGGGAATAATGGTGTGGTAGCTCAACGTATAAAACTGAGAAGCTTTCATCGTCTTATTAATGCTCCAAAAAACGATAGGTGTGTCTCTAGGAGAATTTGACTGACACACGACCAAGCCGCTGCGCGATAGTGAACGTTGGAGAAGTTCGTAAAATTCTTTTGTATAAAGAGCACTTATTTTTTTGTTAGTAGGATCAGGAAAGTCGACAATGATAATATCATAACACGCTGAATTCAAAGAGAGGTAGTCAACAGCATCTTGAATATGAACGGTGACACGAGAATCTTCAAATGAGCGTTGATTTAACTTCTTTAATTCTTTTACATTCATCGCAGCATTTACAACGTCAGCATCTATTTCCACAAGGTCTATTTCTTTAACTTCTTTATATTTAAGGACTTCTCGTAAAGCTAAACCATCTCCACCGCCCAGAATAAGAATGCGGCGAGGACTTAAGGAAGCTGCAAAGATAGGGTGTACAAGAGCTTCATGGTACGCATGTTCATCCAATGAACTAAATTGCAGCTGTTCATCCAAATACATTCGAATATCAGATGCTTTAATCAGCTGAATATCTTGAATACTGTTTTTCTGATGAAACAAAATGTCATGCTGACCTGATAAGATCTGCTGTAGACTAGCGTGATCTGAGTCATCTCCACGATCGAGAAGACGAGTGCTTTCAGCATGCTGACGATTTTTTGTTAGAGTTTCGGCGTGTTGAATTCCGCGAGAAATTGAATATACAACAGCTTTTTTTGAAGCTAATTGCTTCAGCAACGCATAACCAATTTCAATTATTTCTTTGTCTCCGCACGTATAAAAATCTAATGAAGCGTAGTTTTCCTCCGGCCAAGTATGAATAGACAAGTGAGAGGTAGCTAATACGAGAATGCCTGTAATGCCTTGGGGCGTAAACTGGTGAAAATAACAGTGCAAAACTTCCATCTCTGCATCTAGTGCAGCTTCAATAAGAATTTGCCTTAAAAGTGAGGGATCATTTAATATCACTTCATCGCATTCGAACGCATCCATTAGCAAGTGTTCGCCTTTAATATCCACTACTTCAGCCTCCTTTCTGAGCATTATTTTCACTATCTTATGAAATTTTTCAGAAAAAGGAAACGCAAGCACGTTAGTTTATAAATATTTTCGGGAAATAACTAGTTATCATCACATAGAAAGGCGGTTTAGGCAAACATATTTTCGTTGAAGGAAGAGCCGAACAATGAATCCATACTCTTAGTAGAAATCGAAACCTTTCGAATTTTTTCATTGATAGGATGAACGTAGGCTTCATGTATGCAGGATTTCTAGCGGTTGATGGGAGAGCAAGGCGAAGACTCCTGCAGGAAAAGCGGAACAGGGGAGACCCCGCAGGAGCGTAAGCGACGAGGAGACTCATCGGCCGCCCGCGGAAATTGATAGCACTAGCTCACTTATCCAATTTATTCATCTTTACATTGGATTGATTTCGGTATGTCTCAATCTTTCTACTCTTTATCAGCATTAAACCAGCCCTTTCGCTTGAACCATAGAATTAAACCAAGCGTTATCAATCCCATGAAGCCAAGCACAAAGAAATAGCCATAGTGCCACTTTAGCTCAGGCATATTTTCAAAATTCATTCCGTATACGCCAACGATAAAGGTAAGGGGAATAAAGATAGATGAAATAACAGTCAGTGTCATCATAATTGAATTCATCCGGTTTGAATTAAGAGAAAGATAATTATCGCGCATATCAGACGTCATTTCCCGGTTTGATTCAATCATATCGGCTAATTTTAATAAGTGGTCATAGACATCTTTAAAATACCTTTTTTGTTCAGGATGAACATCTAAGCGTTCAGAATTTATAACACGGTACAATAAATCGCGCATAGGCAAAACGGTTCTTCTGATTTTTAGCAAATCACTTCGAAGTTTAAATACATCTTCCATTAAAACAGAGATGGATTTTTTTGCGTCTATGTTTTCTATATCATTCAGCTCATCTTCAATTTGATATACAGTGGGAAAATATTCATCTACCACTTTATCCATCACAGAATACGCAAGGTAGCTTATTCCTTTTTCTTGAATCGAAGGTGTATGAAGCAGCTTTTCCCATACTTTATCAATTGCAGCTGACGGGTGAAAATGAAAAGTAACCATATAATTATCGCCGATAAAAAGATCAACTTCTTCAGCTTCTAACGTTTGCCGATTTAACGAATGAAGGACAAAAAAACTGTATCCTTCATAATAATCGAGTTTTGGACGCTGCAGAAAATGAAAGCAATCTTCAATCGCTAACGGATGAAAGTGAAAGGATGATTGAAGCAGCAGCGCTTCTTCTTCAGAAGGGCAGTTAAAGTCAATCCAATAGTACTGAATAGCGGGATCGTGAATCTGATCTAATTGTATATGTTTCACAAGTTTGTTATCGTTCGTAAGAGCTAACGTTCGTATCATTTGAAAACTCCTTTGTGTTTTTATAGCTATTTTCAATGTAGCATAAAACCACAAAATACACGTATTTTTTAAAAAAATTTTCTTTCTTCTCTTTTTATAAAACTAGTAAGGGTGAAAAAGTTGAATTATAATGATAGTAATAGCTCGTATGGAAAGGGGAATCGTTTTGAATAAAAATGAAGCACTTCGAATGTTTTTTTTAAAACATGCAGATCAACTGACGGAAGAATGGTATGAAAGCCTTGAAGACAATGACCCAGAATCGGTTTATGCATCTACTCATCCGGAAGTCATTTCAGTATTAAAAGATCAAAATAATGAATTTCATTTATACATAGCCGATGTATTTATAAAAAGTGAAAAAGAATTTTTTGATTCCTTTGAAACGTGGATTTTAAAGATTGCGGAAGACGGAGAGCATGTAAGAACGCCTATTCATTATATTATTCGAGAGTTTTTCCGAGTTAGAAAACAGTATTTAACGTATTTAAATCAATTTGTAGAAGAGTACGAGCAAGATATTACGCAAGAAGAACTAGACGAATGGAACGAATTGATTGTACGCGTGTTTGATATCACCGTTTATAAATTTGTAGAAGAGCACCATCAGCATTCAAAGCGGTTGCTTGAGGCACACAAAGAGCTGATTAATGAGCTGAGTTCGCCAGTTATTCCATTGAGCGATCATATCGCGATTCTTCCGCTTGTTGGGGATATCGACACGGCAAGAGCGCGACGAATTTTAGAGAATACGTTAACTCGCTGCGCTGAACAGCAAGTGAATCACCTTTATATTGATATTTCAGGAGTAGTTATTGTTGATACGATGGTTGCTCATCAGATTTTCCAGCTGATTGATGCCTTAAAATTAATAGGCGTAGAATCAACGATCTCTGGGGTACGTCCTGAAATCGCGATTACCGCTTCTCATTTAGGTTTATCGTTTGAAAATATATCAACAAAATCAACTCTTGCTAATGCGATGGCTTCACGTATGAGGAAATAAAAAACAAGAATTATTTTTAATTCTTGTTTTTTTATTTCAATTCATACTTGACATATAGGTTAAACAGGTATTATGATTTTACTAATTTAATAAATAAAAAGAGTCGTATTACATACGCTAATATACAAATGCATCTCTGTAATTAGCGGACAAGAATTGAACAAATAATATGAAAACGCTTTATATAGAATACGAGAATATTTAGGAGGAAATGGAAATGAACATCTTATGGTTTTTCCCTACAGCAGGCGACGGACATTATCTAGGCACAACCGAAGGAAGTAGAACAAGTGATATTCACTACTTAAAGCAAATCGCACACGGGCTGGATTATCTAGGATATGACGGTGCTTTGTTGCCTACTGGTTCAAATTGTGAAGATTCGTGGGTGATTGCATCGGCACTTGCTTCCGTTACAAACCGACTGAAGTTTTTGATTGCACTTCGCCCGGGTGTCATGTCTCCCACACTTTCAGCACGGATGGCTTCGACATTCGATCAAATATCAAACGGCCGACTTATGTTAAATATTGTGACGGGAGGAGATCCCGTGGAGCAAGCAACGTACGGTAACTATTTAAGCCATGATAAACGCTACGAGTTAACAGATGAATTTTTAACGATTTGGCGAGATGTAATGGAAGGAAAAAAAGTGGACTATAAAGGAGACCATCTTGATGTAACAGGTGCGTACATTCCGTCGCCTCCTGTCCAAAAACCGTATCCTCCGCTGTACTTTGGCGGGTCTTCTCCAGCAGGAAAAGAAGTAGGAGCAAAGCATGCAGACGTATATTTGCTGTGGGGAGAGCCTCCTGCAGTGATCAAGACGAAAATTGATGAGATGAAAGAAAAAGCTGCAAATGAAGGCAGGGACATTCGCTTTGGTATTCGACTGCACGTTATTGTAAGAGAATCGGAAGACGAAGCGTGGGAATCTGCAGATAAATTAATTAAACATGTTAATGATGATACGATCAAAGCGTTTCAAGATAAGTTTGCGTCATTTGACTCCACTGCCCAAAAAACACAGTCAAGTTTGCACAGCGGCACAAAAGATCGAGGTGCGCTGGAGATTGCTCCGAATCTATGGGCTGGAATCGGCTTAGCACGAGAAGGAGCTGGAACCGCTCTTGTTGGAAGTCCTGAAATTGTAGCGGATCGTTTAAAAGAGTACAAAGAGCTAGGAATTGATACGTTTATTTTATCGGGATACCCGCATCTAGAAGAAGCATATACGTTTGCTGAGCTAGTATTTCCACATATTCAAAAAGAACGAAGCAAGAGATAATTCTTGCTTCGTTCTTTTTGAATCGTAAAAAAATAAATAACCCAGTTGACTTATAGGAATTATAGGTGTATTATAAAGGTAGTTCATTTAGTCAGAAAATTTGTGATAAAGGGTGAAGAAAATGGAACGTTATGACGTAATTCAAGGCGCAGAATCTTTTTATTATAAAGGCAACGACATTGGTATACTTGTTTCTCATGGATTTATGGGGACCCCTCAAAGTATGGAATATATCGGAAAAGAATTAGCTAAAAAAGGTTTTACTGTGTACGGTTTGCGACTAACGGGACATGGTACTCACTACTATGATATTGAACAAACAACGTACGAGGAATGGAAGCAGGACTTTTTAAATGGGTATCAGCGTTTGAAGCAAGAATGCCGTCATGTATTTATCTTAGGTCAGTCCATGGGAGGCACTCTCACCTTTCATACAGCAAGCCAAGGATTAGATCTTGACGGAGTTATTGCAATCAATCCGGCTATGACGTCCATTCCTTCAATGGAGCCTTACCGCTCTCGTCATACGCCTCGTTATTTAAAAGAAGATCATCCTGATATTAAGGATCCAAACGTACATGAAATTACGTACGACAAAGTACCAGTGCGCTCTATGCGTGAGCTGCTTTCTTTAATGGACGAAACAAAAGAACGCTTATCTTATGTAACATGCCCGGCTTTAGTACTAACATCAACCGTTGATAACGTAGTACCGCCTGAGAATTCAGCTTATATCTTAAACCATATTCAATCAGCAGAAAAAAGACAGCACATGCTTCGAAACTCTTACCATGTTGCGTCGATGGATTTTGATAAAGACACAATTGTTGCACAAACGGCACAGTTTGTACAAGCAACAGTTACCAAAAAAAAAGTGCATGAGCGAATTTTTTAATTTTTAAATTCGCTCCGTTTCTTTTTTACTTCAAGTAAGATAAAATGAATCTTGAATGAAAACAAAGGAGTGTACATACATGATTCATTTAGAATGGAACGATCGTCCAACAATTAAACAAGTAAAATGCATACATACAGATGCAAAAAAATTCGTGGTTGAAAATGTTTTAACAGCAGGAAAAACATATGATGTAAAAAACGAAACAGAAGAATTTTATTTTGTTGTTGATAACACTGGCCAAGTCGGCGGCTTTTATAAAGAATACTTTGAAGGCTAAACAAAAAAATCATCGTCTCGGCGATGATTTTTTTATTGCAATAATTAAATGGAGCTTTTCTTAATGAAAACGAATGAACATACTTTTAAAGAGAAATTCCATATATCTCATCATTTCGAAAAAAAGCTTTATGATAAAAATAGAATGTAAGACCTAAATTCTTCCGTTTCTTGTTCTGATTAAAAGGGTAACTGACTATAAATACCCATGACAACAATTATTTTACAATGTAAAATGAAAGCGACGCTTAACAGAAAAAGGAAAAGAGGAGGTCATACGATGAAAAAGCGTAATACAGCAGCTTTTACATTTTTAGCATGGACAGCTTTTATTACAGCACTATTAGCTATGTTTATAGGAATTTATACCTTAGATGCATCATTACCGGTAAAAGGTTATTATGCTGTTGGAACATTATACTTAACGATGTCCGCTTTTGTGCTTCAAAAAACCATTCGTGATAACGAAGAAGATACGGCGCACGAACGCAAATATGACAAAGCAGAAGAAGAATTGTAGAGCTAAAAAAAGCATTTTTCTAGCTCTTTGAAAAACATCCCCATTTTTGGGAGATGTTTTTTTATATAAAAAAACAGGGAACTTGTCACTCCATGTCGTATTAATAAAGAAGGAGGCGATTGAATTGACACAACTAATGATTAATAACGTAAATTTTCACGTTGATATGTTTGAAGAAAAAATGATTACTGATGCGAATACAGGTGAAGAGTTGAAAAGGCTAAACTTTTCTTTTTCGGTTGTAGGCAAAGCAGCTTATGATAAATATGATGCATTTTTTGAGGATCCGTACTTTGAAGTAACAAATATGGAGACAAAAGAAACGCTAACACTAAAAAACATTTCGCATAGCACATTTTATCAGTCACCTGAAATTACAGATCATACAAATATTGTTTTCAGAGTGAAGCTGCAGCAAGAACCTGTTAAAGAAAAAGAACAAGTGAAAAATGAACGTCCAACAGAGAGCACGGTCAACGAAATGCTTTTATCTAGAATAAAGTTTAAGGCTCTTGTCGAAATACTTGAAGAAAAAGGACTTCTAACAGAGAATGAGTTGTATACTAAAATTGAAGAAGTAGCAGAACGAGATTTTGATATTCTTCGAGATGAATTAAGTCATTCTAAAAAAGAGGTAAAAGCGTAAAAATACCCCACTCTGCAGGGGGATTTTTTATTTATATCCATTAATTTATAACCCTTTTGATAAATCATTCATATATTACATCACGATGAAAATAAAAAGGGTGAGGATAATGCCGATTGTTATTAATCATGTAGTGATTCCAAATGTTACAGGAGGAGTCGTTACATTTGGCGACACGTACTATGTTTCTCCAAAAAGTAACAGTAAAACTGCGCAAGGTTCAGGGTCTTCAAATACAGGAATTTGTGTAAATACAAATTCGGGACTTTCTAATACAAATACGCTCGATCCGGATGGTTCTGACCAAAACGGCTTCGGAAACGGATAAGGAAAGAGATGTTTTACTCTTCTTTCTACACGCCTTTTCAGTATTCGTTTTATCCGTATTTTATGCCTTCTTTTGCACGTCCAATTGGATTTGTCGTGTCACCTGATGGAGCGATGGATAACTGGTGGGGCAAAAAACCATCTTGGTGGGGGAAAATCACGCCTTCAGCCGGCGTTTTCCCTCCTGTTACCCAGTATTATACGGGCAGTTTAGTTCCTTATAGTTTAAGGGGCTATTACTAATATAAAAAAGAAGTTCAGATTAAGCCAACTTGTTAGCGCCTATTTCCTAAAAATAGGCGTTTTTTTCCGTTTTACTTGATTCAAAGTTATTTTTGCTGAATAATAAGGAAAAGAGAATTTTTAGAAGTAAGCTGTAAGTAAGGAGATGTTCAATCATGACAGATAAATGGAGAGTTCATAAAATAAAAAGTGATTGTGAACCTTGGCTGTTTTTAGAAGGCTGGGAAAAAGATATTATTGAAACCATTGAATTTGAAAAAAAAGAAGAAGCGCTTCGCTACTACGCGATGATGATTTATGAATTTCATCAAAAATACGCAAGCGTGCGAAGTGATGAACTAGCGCTCTTTAGCTTTTGGAACGAAGGCGAAAAGGAATTTTGTGAAGCCTGTGATGATGATCTTCAAATCTTCCACGGTGTTTTATTCGCTAAAAACGATGAAGTCTATTCATTAGAAGAAGATGAAGAAGGATTAAAAATGCTTCGTACTAAATAAAAACGTCCTGCGGGGCGTTTTTTTTATATAAAAAATAAACGATTTCAATCGCTCAAGCGTCATATAGGTGATGAAACAAAAAGGAGGGGTGACCGCTTTGGAACAAGATGATTTCATCCTTGTCCAAAAAGCATTACAAGGTGATGATGATGCCTTTTCATTATTATTTCAGCGCTATCATTCATTTTTATATAAATACCTTTTAAAGCTGACATTAGATGAGGACTTATGCAGTGAATTGTGTCAGGAAGCAATGATGAAGTGTTACGTGAATCTTTCTTCATACAAAAATGAAGCAAAGTTTTCGACTTGGATGATATCCATTGCTTCAAGACTGTACATGGATTATTTGCGTAAGCAAAAACGTGAAAAAAGCAGTCTTCAGCGAATAAAGCAGGCTTTATCGCATCAGCTTCAGTGGAAAGCTAAATACAAAGGAGTGGAGTGGAGCGAGATGTTTTCCGATTTTAATGAACTCGATTCGCGCTTTCGAATTCCTGTCTTGCTTCGACATTATTACGGATATACATACGATGAGATTGCCCATATGCTGAATATGCGAGCAGGAACGGTCAAATCAAGAGTAAATAAAGGAGTAAATATACTGAGAAAGGAGTGGAAAGAATGAGGGAAGAAAATGACAATCAGTCCTTACATTCTTTAAAAAAAGATTGGGAGCAGCTAGAGAGTTTAGCAAGTCATGAACGTATTTCTCTTCATGCAATTCAAGAACAGCTTCTCATTCAAAAACAAAAGCAGAAAAAAGCTTTCCGGAAAGAGTTATGCTTATTTACATTAACAGCACTTGTTATTTTAACGGTAGTGGCAACGGCTATTTTACAAATACCTGCCTTATTTATCGCCATTGAGGTAATTGGCATCATTGTTGCGCCTCTTTCTTTTATCGTTTTTCACTATAAACGAAAAAAGGAGATGTTTTTATAATGAATGAAAAATGGATTATTGTGCTGTTTATTTCACCATTTCTCCTTCTTCAAAGCTTTCTACTTTTTATCAATGCAAAAAAACGCGGCGCCCATCCATGGTTTTGGGGAATATGGGGACTGATTCAAATCCCAATGCCAACGCTTTTTTATTGGTTTTTTATTATTTGGCTTCCAGCACGAAAAAAAGGGGGATGTAAATGAAGGACATTAACTGGTTGTTAATTGCTCCAATTCTATTCTTACAATTGCTTTTAATGATTCCAGCGTTAATAAGCTGCATAAAGCAAGAAGAGACAAACGGACCAAAATGGTTATGGGGACTCATCATTTTATGTGTAAGTACAGTCGGTCCCGTTTTATATTTTGTTTTAGGACGTAAAAAACAGTGAGGTGGAGCGAAGATGTTTATGCAAGTAGAAGGACTGACAAAAACGTACCGTAATATAACCGTTGTAGATAACCTTTCATTTAATCTCGATAAAGGAAAATGTGCAGCATTGTTAGGCCCTAATGGTGCAGGTAAGACGACTACTTTGCATATGATTGCAGGTCTTACTGCATCTAATAAAGGGAAAATTTCTTTTGAAGATAAACAGCATCAAGACGTACGATCATTTATTGGCTTTCTGCCGCAGCATCCTACGTTTTTTAATTGGATGACGCCTCAGCAGTATTTAACTTTTTTAGGCCTTTTATCTAACATTTCAAAAAATGTGCTTTCTCAACGAATAGATGAAGTACTTGAAACGGTAGGTTTAAAAGGAAAGGAAAAGCAGAAAATTGCTGGCTTTTCTGGAGGAATGAAACAACGTTTGGGCTTAGCTCAAGCCTTGTTACATAAACCTGAACTGCTAATTTTAGATGAACCCGTTTCGGCTTTGGATCCTGAAGGCAGAAAAGATGTCCTAATGATTATCGAAACATTAAAAAAAGATACGACCATCCTTTTTTCAACTCACATTTTGCATGATGCAGAACAAATATGCGATAACATGATTATGATTAAAAACGGACGCATGAAATGGAATGGAACAAAGAGTTCGCTGCGCCAAGAGTTTGCGGATCCTGCTTTTACGATTGAAACAGAAGAAAGGCTCCCTGCATCATTTAGCAGTCTGCCAAGTGAACAGGTGCTGTTTCATTCTCCTTATAAAGCCACTGTAAGTGTAAAAGATACATCTCAGCAGCAGCAGCTGCTTCAACTGCTTGTTGATCAACAAGCAAATCTTGTTTTATTTGAACGAAAACAGCATTCTCTCGAAGATGTGTATCTAGAGGTGATGAATAAATGAATATATTTAGAGTCTTATTTAAAAAGGAGCTGCATGAATTATTTGCGAACGGCAAAGCAATTTGGCTACCCATCTCTCTAATTTTGCTAGGCATCACACAGCCTTTAACGAATTATTATATGCCACAAATCATTGACATGGCAGGAAATTTGCCAAAAGGAGCCATTATTCAACTTCCTACGCCAAGCGGTCAAGAAGTATTGCAAGGTGTCCTTTCACAATATAGCACAATAGGAATCTTATTGATTGTACTAGCAAGCATGAATATGATTTCAAATGAACGACAAAATCATGCGGCTGTACTTGTTATGATGAGACCGGTGAGCGTCATTCAATACATTATGAGTAAATGGGCTGCGCAAATCGTACTGGTTATTGGCTCAATGTTTATAAGCTATATAGCAGCGTGGTATTATACAAATCTTTTATTTTCACATGTGGATTGGACTCATATGATAGTTAGCTTTCTTTTATACAGCCTGTGGCTGATTTTTATCTTGTCCGTGCTAGTGGCAGCTGGAACCTTTCTTTTACAAAGCGGAGGAATTGCTGGAGTAAGCATTTTGATTATTGCGTCACTTTCATTTTTAAGTACTTTGTTTACGAATCAATTAAAGTGGAGTCCTGCGGCGCTGTCACAATACGCCGGTCGTATACTTGAACAATTGCACTGGTCACAAAGTGTCACCTATACCGTAGTTGTTACATTAGTGAGCTGTTTTCTTCTTTTAATTGCTGCTGTTTATAGATACAAAAAAGTAGAATATGTATAAAAAGACTTCTGAAACGAAGTCTTTTTTCTAGGGAATTAATTTGCAAATCCATGCAATATAAAGAGCAGCGGGGACTAAGAGAATCTGGGCACATACTGTCCCGCATAAACGAGAGATGACGAGTGTACCAACCATTTTATTCATAGATTGCTTAGTCGATTCACCTTTCATTACCTTTTCAGTTAGAATGGCTACTTGCGGATCTACAAACACTGCAAGGGTAATCATCGCTAGTCCGTTAATAAGACCAGAAGACATCAGAATCGATTTAGAAAGAGTAGGCTCGAGCGTAGAAGCATAAAGAGTGGAAAGAACACCTACTGTATAAATGGTCGTAGCCATTAAATTTAAAAGAAGCAATCGCTTGGGCACTCCGCCTATTCGCAGCTGAGACAGCATAATCCACCTAGGACGCTTCACGTGTTTTTTTGCTTTTTCCAGCGTATGTATGGAAGTAATGTTTTTCATCATTTTGGGTACAGATCCTGCTACTTCTAAGTGTGAAATCATGCGAGAGAAGATTGATACAAAGCTAGGAATTAAAAGAGCACCTGCGATTGTCCCAATAGAGGCCGCGAGCAAGATAGTTTGAAGCTGATGAAGTAGAAGGGACAAATCTTCTTTAGACTGGACCGCATCTCCTAATTTGCCGGTCAGCGGAGCTTGCACCATATTAGCTGTTCTTGAAACGATGACAATAATATTAAAAAGAGATAGGGCCACGACTAGTTTTCCAGTTTTCAAGCCCGCGAGTCTCACAGAGTAGGCTAGTGTTTCAATCATGTGAATAATTCCTACAAATACACAAATAATCAGTAATTTTTCCATCATAATAAGTAAGTTCCTTTCTTTGATACACGCACTTCCTTATTATGTATAATTTTGGTTCATTTGTAAATAAAAAGCCGCTTGCTACCAAGAGTAGCAAGCGGCTTTTTATTATCGATGCTGGTTAATATCACGAAGTATATCTTTGCTAGCCTGATAATCTTTTTCCCGTTCTTTTTCCACCTGTAGACGTTTGTCTAGTTTACGGCTATATTCAGCATACCCCACGCCGTGAGAAAGCTGCATGGCCTTTTCCATTTCTGACGTGTACGTTAGGTGAAGTGCGATAATGAATCAATCCTTTCAGCATTTTTCACTTGTGGCACATGTATTGCTGCTCAAGTGTTTCGATGTTTATAATTCTTGAAGTCTTTCTAGAAATCGTTTTCCCTGTCGCTTTGGATCTAAACATAAATGATTAAAATTTCATAACATTCCAGGTAAAAGCCTTTTTTTCTTGCGTAGTATCCCATATAATAGCAGGAACAACGTTTTTAAAGGAGTTATATATGAACAATACAAAACGAGTATGGTTTGATTTACTTTTTTATATCGCTATTCCTTACCTAATATGGAATCAGGGAAAAGACATTATTGGTGATTACTATGCCATTTTGCTTTCAACAGCACCAGCGTTTGTGTATACCATTTATACATTTATTAAAGATCGCCAGTTTAACGTAACAGGATTGTTTATTGTCATTACGCTGCTGGCACGTACCATTATTGATTTAATTTCAGGAAACGCAGCGACGATGTTAAACAATCAAGTATACTTTATGATTGGACTGGCTGTAGTTGTCCTTTTTACCATTGTGATAAAAAAGCCAATTGGTTTGTACTTTTTTGTAGATACGGCGTACTTAATGGGCTATAAGCGAGAAGATTCTCTTAAGCTCTTCCACCAGCCTGATTTATTCAAAATGATGAACTGGCTTACAGTACTGTTCGCAGGTCGCTATGTATTTTTAGCAATTGTAAAATACGTATTGATTCAAAAGTACGGAGTAGAAGGGTACGGGAACATGATTGTATTCCGTCAAGCCGTTACGTGGGCATTCTCCATTTTAATTGCCGTCTACACGTATTTTATCTATAAAAAAATTCAAGATAAAACAGGGATGGATAATCCAATGAATCCAAATGTAAATGAATAAAAGGAGAAGCGTGCGTTTAGCTAACGTACGCTTTTTTAATGCAGAAACAAGTTTGTTAAATTTTCTGACAAATATGTGGTAAAGAGATTCTTTCATGTATATACTAAAAATAAGAAGCAACTGGCATGCCACATGCCAAAAGAATCAAAGGAGATAAAATTATGAGTTTATCAAAATTAACACAGCCGTTATCACTAAAGCAGCAGGCGTATGAAGGAATTAAAAACGCTATTATCGATCATACCATTGCTCCTGGAGAAGTCTTGTATGAAAGAAAATTAAGTGAAGAATTAGGAATCAGCCGTACGCCAATTCGTGAAGCTATCCCGCTTCTAGAATTAGAAGGGTGGGTTACATCAATTCCGAGAAAAGGAACGCTAGTGAGCAGTATTACCGCAAAAGATGTAGAAGAAGTCATTCAAATTAGACGTGGTTTAGAGGTTTTGGTAGTAGAGCTACTTATTCCGATAATCTCAGAGGAACAAATTTCAATGATTGAACAGCTTTATCAGCAGCAGGTAAAACTCCAAAAAGAAAATAAACTATTTATTTCTACAGATAAAGACTTTCATATCTTTTTAGCAGAATTAAGTGGAAATAGAAGATTAGTTAATCTAGTGCAAACTGTCAGTGACCAAATGCGCTGGTTTGGAATTAGCGCTTCTTACTTACCTAATCGAATAGAAGAGACGTTAAAAGAACATTCAGCTATTATTGATTGTTTAAAAGAAAAAGACGTCGACAAAGCAAAGAAAGCTGTACTTAATCATATTGATCTTACTCGAGAAGCTGTACTCGCCAGTCTAAAAAATAAAGAAGGAGATGTCAGTAAATGAAAAAAGTAACCGTTTATGTGGAAAGTGTAGAAAAGGTAATAAAAGAGGAAGACATTCATATAAAAGATGTTCTTGTTGTTGGCTATGGTGGTAGAGATCTTAAAAAAGTTCAGGAGCACATTGACGAGTTGGCGGAAATTGGTGTCGCACCGCCGTCAACTATACCAGCTGTTTATCCAATGCAACTATCTAATCTGTCTTTTGAACAAGCAATTAACGTTGCAAGAAAAGAAACGTCGGGGGAAGCAGAATATGTTTTATTTCATAATGGAACAGAATGGCTAATTACCCTTGGAAGTGACCATACGGATCGATTTCTCGAAATTGAAGATATTCAACTTTCAAAAGAATCTTGTCCTAAGCCTCTTGCGACTAAGTTTTGGCGTTTAGAAGACGTTCAAAATCATTGGGATCAGCTATATTTACGATCTTGGATTACAGATGAACAAGGGAGACGAAAATACCAGGAACATGACCTAACTTCTCTGCTCAGTGTTAATGATCTTCTCAATAAATTAGAGGGATTTGGTTATAAAGATATCTCAAATACAGTCATTTTTTCAGGAACAGTTCCAACATTAGAAGGCTTTGTATATGGGAGTAAATTTGAATATGAGCTTGCTGATCCGGTGTTAAACCGAAAGATTGAAAGCAGTTATTCAATTGCTATACAAGAGGTGAGAGTATGAAGATTGCGCTCATTCAATTAGATGTTCAAATTGGTGAACCAGATTGGAACTATCAGCATGTTAAAACGCTTATGTCCAAGGCAATGAAAGAAAAGCCAGATATAATTGTGCTGCCTGAAATGTGGAATACAGGCTATGCTTTAGAGCGTGCACAAGAGTTAGGAGATAGAAACGGTGTACTCACAAAAGAACTGTTATCCTCATTTGCTAAAGAGCATAATGTAACGGTTGTTGGTGGAAGCATTTTAAATTGTCGATCCCACAGACAGGAAGTAACCAATACTATGCTAGTTTTCAATGGACAAGGAGAACAAGTACTGGAGTACGATAAAATCCACTTATTTCGTTTGATGGATGAAGATAAATTTTTAAAAGCAGGAAATCGGTTTGGGCTGTTTTCTTATCAAGATATAAAAATAGGTACTATGATATGTTACGACTTGCGCTTTCCGCAGCTGTCTCGAAAGTTAGTAAATGATGGCGCCCAAATGTTAATTAACGTTGCACAATGGCCAACAGCGCGAGTAGATCATTGGAGAAGCCTATTAATTGCAAGAGCAATTGAAAATCAATGTTTTGTTATAGCTGTGAATCGCTGCGGGGAAAGTGAAGGAACTCCTTTTCCAGGAAATTCAATGGTAATAGATCCATTAGGTGAAATTCTGTTGGAGGGGTCTCAAGAAGAAGATATATATATTATTGAAGTTGACTTAGAGAAGGTGAAAAATGTTCGAGAACATATTCCAGTTATCACTGATCAACGGTTAGATTTATATTAAAAATACAGAATTTTCAAAAATATCGAGGAGGAAAGTAAATGGGGCAACCAGTTTATGAAGCAAATTCATCTGACAAAACACAGTCGAGAAAGGTCGTAGGGCTGCGTTGGTGGTTAGCACTTTTATTCTTTTTAATTGGTTTAATTGCTTACATGGATCGCTCTAACATCGCCATTATTGCTAAGCCAATGATGGAAGATTTAAATATGAATAAAGTTCAGTTTGGCATGCTAGCCTCTTTATTTTCACTAGGGTACGCCTTGTCTCAAATACCAGCTGGATTGCTGGCCGAGAAGTTCGGCGCTCGTAAAATTGTTTTCTATGCTTTAGTTTGGTGGTCTATATTCACAGGCTTAACGGCTTTAGTAAAGTCACACGGCTTAATCGGACTTGTTCGGTTTTTGTTTGGAGTTGGAGAAGGTCCCATGTATCCAGGAAACGCAGTATTTAATACGTACTGGTTCCCAAAGCAAGAAAAAGGAAGAGCTGCAAGTGCACTGCTTGCTGGTTCTTATTTTGGACCTGTTATCGCTCCCATTGTAACCGTTGCAATTTATCAATCTCTCGGCTGGAAAGCTGTGTTTTATATTTTTGCTTTAATAGGGTTACTTGTTGCATTCGTTTGGTATGCAATAGGCAGAAATCGCCCAGAAGAACATTCGTGGATTAGCAAAGAAGAGCTTTCATACATTATAGAGAATCGAACTGTTCAAAAAAAATCTAAGCAAACGGCCCCATGGGGAGAGTTTTTGAAAAATGGACGCTTCTGGGCTTTAGGTCTACAGTACTTTGTTGTATTATATATTGTAACTTTTTTCCTTGTATGGCTTCCCACTTATTTACTAGAAGCGCGTCAATTTTCTCTCAGCAGCATGGGATTCGCTGCAAGTTTACCGTGGCTATGCATTTTTATCACGGTTATGACTGGCGGGGCACTTTCGGATTCATTGTTAAAGAAAGGGAAATCTAAAATGTTTGCACGCGGTGCTTTAGCTATTGGCGGATTGGTTGTTTTTTCTATCTCCATGTATCTGGCAGCCTATGCAACTACACCTTGGATGAATGTCTTATGGTTAACCCTTGCTTTAGGTTCGCTCGGATTTCCTGTTGTGACATCATGGGCAGCAGCAGTTGACTTAGGAAATGAGTATTCAGGGTCTGTTTCGGGGTGGATGAACTTATGGGGAAATATTGGAGCATTTTTATCACCTATTCTGTGCGGATGGCTTGCTGAAACTATTGGATGGGAAGGAGCTTTACTAGTTAGTATCCTCCCAATTATTGTAGCTATTATACTATGGTTTGGAGTACGCCCGGATCGTTCTTTAACATAAGATTTTTTATATTATCTGGCATACCACATGCCAATATAAGGTAAGATAGCCATAGAACATTCCTACGGCTATCTTTTTTTACATAGAAACCTTTGTTACAAAACAGTGAACAATACACAAAACACTAACATCTCATTTAAAATTAATAGTAAAATAACGCTATTAGAAACGGGATGAAAGTAGGTCAAGAAATGAAACTATTATTAGCATGTCAAAAGCAGCCTTATCGGATCTTAGAAATGATTATGGTGTTTTTCACTTTAATTTTTGTCGTACTGTCGTTTTTTGATTACCGTCAGCTGTTTTTTCTCGTGTTTACCCTTGGAATTGTATTTGCTATTCGAGCGTTTGAAATGCAAGAAGGAGAGAAAAAGACGCAAGGAAACATCTGGCTGCTTGTCGGTGTTGTCATGATTTTGCTAGACATAGTTTTATTTGTTGTATATGCCATTAATCGATCTTAACTAAAAGAAAAAGGCTTCCGTGCAGAGGTTCACCTCTAGCTGCGGAAGCTTTTTTGATTAAGGAATCATCCACGATAATACATTGGATTGTAAAAATGTTAGTAGGCAGACAATCAGCAGTAAAAATAGGCTGTGCTTCACCGTAAAACGAAGCAAATCGGATTCTTTTCCTGCCAGCCCAACCGCAGCACAGGCGACAGCGATGGACTGCGGTGAAATCATTTTACCGGTTACTCCGCCCGAAGAGTTTGCTGCAAGCGCAAGAAGCGGATCCATTCCAATAGACGTGGCCGTGATTTTTTGCAAATTGCCGAACAATAAGTTGGCTGATGTATCTGATCCTGTAATAAAAACACCAAGCCAGCCGAGTACAGGAGAGAAAAAGGGAAATAACGCGCCTGTTTTAGCTAACAGCAGTCCTAATGTTGTACTCATTCCAGAAGCATTTGTCACGTAAGCAAATGCCACAACGGACATAATCGTAAGCAGCGGCAGCGCTAATTCTTTACACGTCTCGTTAAACGTAATAAACCAGTCTTTCCAAGAGATGTTGACGATAAATTTTGTGACAACAGCAGACAACAGGATAGCTGTGCCCGCAGCGCCTAGTAATTCTAACTTATACACTGCCGCAATTGGTTCTCCATTTCCATTTAAAATTAAATTATTTAACCAAGGTACTTCTGGCATAAACGTTAAATAATGTCCGACGGAATTGATAGCGCTCAAAAAAGCGTTAGTTCCTTCATAATGTCCCGTCAGAGCGGTTTTAATTTGAGGAATTCCCCATATGGAAATAAAGATCGTTAAAATTAAAAAAGGTGACCACGCCTTTGCAATTTGAGCCCCGGTGAATGCGGGCTGACCTTGAGTTTCTCTTGGCTCAGCCGAAGCGGAAGCTACTTCATGTGCTGCTTTTTCAGATTGAAAGCGAAACGTTGTTTTCGGTTTCCAGAATTTTAAGAAAATAGCGAGCGCAAAAAGTGAAACGAGTGCCGATAAAATATCGGGAAGTTCAGGTCCTAAAAAGTTAGAGCTGACAAACTGTGTAAGAGCAAAAGAGACGCCGGATACTAAAATAGCAGGGAGTACTTCTACTGTTTTCTTAAATCCAGCCATTACAAAAACCAAATATAGCGGAATAAATACAGAAATAAAAGGAAGCTGGCGGCCTACCATTTTAGAGATTTCCATTGCCGCTACTCCAGTAGGACCCTCCATAGCCGTGATAGGAATACCGATTGCACCAAAAGCAACGGGTGCTGTATTTGCTAATAAACATAAGCCCGCGGCATACAGCGGATTAAAACCTAGGCCTACCAGCAAAGCTGCTGAAATTGCAACAGGTGCGCCAAAACCAGCAGCACCTTCAAGAAAAGCCCCAAACGAAAAAGCAACCAACAAAGCTTGAAGTCTGCGATCTTCTGTAATAGATACGACAGAGGTACGAATAATATCAAACTGACCGGTTTTTACAGTTAGTTTGTAAAGAAAAACGGATGTAATGATAATCCATCCAATCGGCAGTATACCGTATACAGCTCCTTGACTAGCTGACATAAAAGCCATGCTAGCCGGCATTTTATAGGCAAGCATCGCAACGGCAAGTGCGACCAGTAAGGTTGTAATCCCAGCCATATAACCTTTCATTCGTTTAATAGCCAGAGCCCAAAAGAAGTAAAGAATAGGAATCAAAGCGATTAATGAAGACCAAATGACGCTGTTTCCTACAGGAGTGAACTGCTGTGTCCATGTCATAACTAACACCTCATTTTCAAATTAGTGAACTACGAATTTAGTAAAACGAAACCATTAAAACTACGATGATAAGGTCATCTGACGACTTATGTAAAAATGAATTCGCTTACATTATATTCTAATACTTTCGTGATAGGCAAGTACTAAAAGAAACTTTTTTTCTAAAGAACGGACATTTTTTTGTTGATAAGAAGAAAATACTGGTTGAAAATCCCAAGAATAGGTGATTAAATGATTGTAAGCGCTTAAAATATATCTTTTTATCTATTCTACTAATTATTCTTCTTATTAATCTACTACTTTCAGTCGTATTATACATGGCACTTCTGTATGTTATTAGTGAAACGTTGTTTGCTATTACAAAACGAGAGGAGTCAATTTATTGAGTACGTTAGAACTTCCAGGTCATTTAAAATCCATTTTATCTCATCCTTCCACACTTGAAGAACAGCATATGAATCACTTCCTTGGAAATAACGGGTCCGTGCATGTTAAGCCAACTTCAGAACAAGAAATAGCAGCCGTTTTAAGGTATGCGGCGGAACACGGAAAAAAAGTCGTCATTGAAGGGAACGGTACCAAAAAAGGCTTTGGCGGGCTTATAGACACAGCAGATCTTTTGCTTTCGCTGACTGAATACAGCGGAATTGTTGAACATACAGTAGGCGATATGACGGTTACTGTAAAAGCTGGTACGCCGTTTGGAGAGCTGCAAACGTATTTAAAAACGTACAATCAGCAAGTTTCACTTGATCCAGCTCTAGGAGACTACGCTACAATCGGCGGAGTTATTGCAGCGAATGAAAGTGGCCCAAAGCGCTTGTCTTATGGATCAGCTCGAGATGCAGTAATCGGTATGAGAGTCGTATATTCAGATGGAACCATTGTTCGTTCAGGGGGAAAAGTCGTCAAGAACGTGGCTGGCTATGATATGAATAAGCTGTTTATTGGTTCAATGGGAACGCTCGGCGTTATATCCGAAATAACGTTAAAGCTGCGTCCGCTGCCCAAGTATCAAAGCGTTCTTTTTCTTTCTTTTTCAACAGGCAATATCGAAGAAGTTCATGCGTTTGTTAGCAAAGTCTTAGACTCCATGATAGAGCCCGTTTCCTTGGAATTATTAAATCCTTCTCTAGCTGAAGATGTAATAGGGCAGCATCTGTTTACGCTTGTAATCAGCTTTGAAGATGTGAAAAGTTCCGTTCATTATCAAGAGAATTACATCAAAAGTATTCAGCCTGCTGATACGATTTTGAAAGTACTGCAGGAAAAAGAAGCTGAGGTGTTTTGGGGATTTTTTAATAACATTAGTCCAAATGGTGCATGCTGCTCTTCCGAAGAGGAAACGGAAGCCACTTTAAAAGTCGGTGTACCAAATATGAATGTACTTGACGTGATAAACAAAAGTACTGCTTTAAAAACATCCCTCCCCATGCTGGTAAAAGCACATGGAGGAGTTGGACACGGTCTTTGCTCAGTCTACATAAAGGGCTCAGAAGAAGCCATTCTTTCCGTTATCACTTCATTTACTGAAACGGCTAAAACGTACGGAGGATATGTGGTCGTTAAACATTTGCCTTTTATACTGCGTCAAAAAGTAAATGTGTGGGGGGAAAAACCTTCTCATTTTCCGTTACTAGCAGGAATTAAAGCAAAGGTGGACGCTAAAAATGTGCTTAACTATAAACGATTTATAGGAGGAATCTAAGTGAATTCAGCGAAAGCGGATATCAAAGATGCTCCATGTCAAAGCGTTAGCAATTATTTGTGGAAAGACGCGCCAGACGAAAAAAAATGGGCGGATTGTGTACACTGCGGAATGTGCTTGGAGTCTTGTCCTACTTACGAAATAACGGGGCAAGAACAGCATTCACCAAGAGGACGCGTGCACCTTATCAAATCGGTAGCAGAAGGAAAGATAAGCGTGAATGAACAGTTTACAGATCCTGTATTTGCTTGTTTGGACTGCCGTGCCTGTACAACTGCTTGTCCTGCAAATGTAGACGTTGGCGGACTCATTGAAGAAGCTCGCGGCCAAATTCGTCAGGCGATGCCTTTGACGGGATGGAAAGGAATGATCAGCAAGTTTTTTCTAAAGGAACTTTTTCCTCATTCCCATCGCTTAGAAGCTGCAGGAAGTCTATTAAAGTTGTATCAAAAAAGCGGGATGCAAAAAATGGTTCGCACAACAGGCATGTTAAATATGATGCCAACACATCTAGCAGAAATGGAACATGTAATGCCTAAAATTACCCGTTCTGTTCGAAAAAAATATAAAAAAGAACGCGTTCTAAAAGCAAAAGCCGAAAGAAAAGCCGAAGTTGCTTTTTTAACGGGCTGCATTATGGACGTCATGTTCAGTGATATTAACGAAGCGACTCTTAATGTATTAAGAAGAAACGGAAACGACGTTGTTATTCCTCATTCTCAGACGTGCTGTGGTGCTTTGCACGTTCATGCAGGAGACCGAGACATGGGAAGGCAGCTTGCCAAAAAAAATATAGAGGCGTTTCAGCATGCCGATACCATTATTGTAAACGCTGCGGGATGCGGCTGCATGTTAAAAGAGTATCCTGAACTATTTAGAGAAGAAGAGCAAGAGTGGCTTGAAAAAGCCGAAGTCTTTGCTAAAAAAGTCCAGGATATTTCAAAATACCTTCACGATACGGGATATCGCCCTCCGCAGGCGAAGCTGCATACGCGCATTACGTATCACGACGCTTGTCATTTAGCTCATGGTCAAGGAGTTAGAGAAGAACCAAGAGATATTTTGCTTTCTATTCCGGGAGTTGAAATGGTTCATATGGCTAACGCAGACAGATGCTGTGGAAGCGCAGGAATTTATAATTTAACAAACCCTGACATGGCGGGAGCCGTGCTTCAAAATAAAATGGAAAATGTGCCCCCTGACGTAGAAATGATTTCAATGGGAAACCCAGGATGTATGCTGCAGATGGCAGTAGGAGTGAAAAAATATGGACGAAGTCAGCAAATTGTTCACACGGTACAGCTTTTGGAGTGGGCCTATCAAAAAGAAGAGGAGGAAGCGCATCGTGTTGAAGAAAAATAGAATAAAAGATCTTCACGTGAAAAATCTTTCTCAACTAGTAGATGCTCATTCTATTTTGTATCACAAAGAAGATTTACTTGCGTACGACTGCGATGGGTTTACTATTCACAGACACTTGCCTAAAGCGGTGTTATTTCCTAAAAATACGAAAGAAGTTTCTAGCATTGTTAAATACTGCAATGAACATGACTTGCCTTTTCTTGCAAGAGGAGCAGGCACAGGACTGAGCGGAGGAGCGATTCCGCTTAATAACGAAGTGATTATTAGTTTAGTAAAAATGAAGCGGCTGCTTAGCGTCGACTATGAAAACAGACGTGCCGTGGTAGAGCCCGGATTTATTAATCTTAAGTTAACTAATTCAATCTCTGAAAAAGGATATTATTATGCACCCGATCCTTCGAGTCAGTATTGCTGCACCATTGGTGGAAATGTAGCGGAAAACGCGGGAGGGGCACACTGTCTAAAATATGGCGTAACTACCAACCATATTTTAGGGCTAGAGGTGGTGCTTCCAAATGGAGATGTGATTGAACTTGGCAAGCAAGGTATTCCAGATGAACCGGGATATGATTTATTAGGACTTTTAACAGGATCAGAAGGGACGTTAGGAATCGTTACAAAAATTACGGTGCGCATTTTGAAAAACCCCGAAGCCAAACAAACGGTACTTGCCTATTTCGACCGCGTAGAAGACGGCAGTCAAGCGGTATCCGACATTATATCAGCCGGCATTGTGCCTGCTGCGCTTGAAATGATGGATAAAACCGCCATTGAAGGAGTGGAAGCTGCTGCGTTTCCAGTCGGACACCCTAGAGATATTGAAGCTCTTTTATTAATTGAAGTAGACGGCATTTCAGCCGGTATCGAAGAGCAAATTCTACGTATTTTAGACGTATGCAAAAAACAAAACGTACGGGAAGTGAAAGTAGCTGAAAGTGAAGAAGAGCGCGCCAGGTGGTGGGCAAATCGCAAAACAGGATTTGGAGCGATGGGAGCTATATCCCCTGACTACCTCGTACAAGACGGCGTTATTCCAAGAAGTAAACTGCCTCAAGTGCTGAAGCGAATCAACAAAATTAGCGAAGAATCTGGCCTTCGCATTGCCAATATTTTTCACGCTGGAGACGGGAACTTGCATCCGCTTGTATTATTTGATGCTAGAAAGCCGGGGGAAACTGAAAAAGCACTCGAAGCCGGAAGCGCATGTTTGCAAGTATGTGCGGAAGTAGGAGGAACGATTACCGGCGAACACGGCGTGGGCATTGAAAAAAAAGAAGAAATGCGATTTGTTTTTAATGAAGATGAAATTCAAGCACAAACGAATATACGAGAAGTATTTAATCCTAAAAATCTATTAAATGCAGGAAAGCTTTTTCCAAGTCCCAGCCGCTGCGCTGAAGTCAAAAAAGAAAAGAAAAAAGTGGGTTATTTTTAGAAAATTCTTGAAAATACATTCGCTCGATGATATGATTTTTTTAACAAAAATAAAACGCTGTTTTGTAATAAGAAACAGTACCGCATATGTTCGTCTTAACCATTTTGGCAAAAAGAATTGAAAGCGCGTCCAAATTTAAAAATGTAAAGAAGTAAGAGGAGGAAACAGACGGTGACAAACTACAAACAAGTTGGAAATCTGAAAGTAGCTCCAGTTCTCTATCAATTTATTAATGAGGAAGCTCTCCCGGGCAGCGGCCTAAGTACAGAAAATTTTTGGTCTGATTTTGAAGCGTTAGTAACTGAGTTAACACCCGTAAATAAACGTTTGTTAGAAAAGCGTGATCAGCTTCAAGCTCAAATTAATGCATGGCATCAAGAAAATCCTGACGGTGACTTTAACGAATACAAATCGTTTTTAACGAGAATTGGCTATTTAGAAGACAAGGCAGAAGATTTTCTTATTGGTACAGAAGGAGTAGACAGCGAAATTGCCTATCAAGCGGGACCACAGCTTGTGGTACCAGTGAATAACGCTCGGTATGCTATTAACGCTGCTAATGCACGCTGGGGTAGTCTCTATGATGCACTTTACGGCACTGATGCAATCAGTGAAGAAAATGGAGCTTCGCGCACGAGTTCTTATAATCCAATTCGAGGAGAAAAAGTTATTGCGTTTGCAAAGAATTTTCTTGATGAAGTTATTCCGCTCGTTCAGTCTTCTCATGCAGAAGTGGTTCAGTACAGTCTTGAAAATGGAAAGCTTGTTGCTCAATTAAACGATGGCAGTTTAACAGAGTTACAGGAAGAAGATAAATTTGTAGGGTATCAAGGAGAAGAAGAAAGCCCTGATGCTCTTTTATTCAAAAACAACGGCCTGCATTTTGAAGTTCAAATTGATCGTACGGATTCGATTGGTAAAACGGACGATGCGGGTGTAAAAGATATTTTAATGGAAGCAGCTCTTACGACGATTATGGACTGTGAAGATTCAGTAGCGGCAGTAGACGCAGAAGACAAAGTAGACGTTTACCGCAACTGGCTGGGATTAATGAAAGGTGATTTGACGTCTACTTTTAAAAAAGGAAGTCAAAACATGACAAGGCGTTTAAATCCAGACCGTACCTATATTGCTCCCCACAAGGAAAAGATTTCACTGTCTGGCCGTTCGCTTATGTTTGTTCGAAACGTTGGGCATTTAATGACAAACAGCGCTGTTTTAGATCGAAATGGCAACGAAATCTATGAAGGTATTTTAGACAGCGTGATTACTAGTTTAATTGCCAAACACACCTTGCTTAAAAACGGTACGTATCAAAATTCTAAAAAGAGCTCTATCTATATCGTTAAACCGAAAATGCACGGCTCCAAAGAAGTGGCTTTTGCCAACACGTTATTTAATTCAATTGAAGATATGCTAGGGCTTGAGCGTCATACGATTAAAATTGGCGTAATGGACGAAGAGCGCCGCACAACGCTTAATTTAAAAGCGTGCATCAAAGAAGTAAAAGACCGAGTGGCGTTTATTAATACTGGATTTTTGGATCGAACAGGTGACGAAATTCACACTTCTATGGAAGCAGGCGCTGTTATTCGTAAAAATGATATGAAGGCGTCTAAATGGCTTCAAGGCTACGAGCAGTCTAATGTAAATGTAGGGTTAGCAAGCGGGTTCCAAGGCCGCGCTCAAATCGGAAAAGGAATGTGGGCAATGCCGGATATGATGGCCGAAATGCTGAAACAAAAAGTGGGGCATTTAAAAGCAGGAGCGAATACGGCATGGGTGCCTTCACCAACCGCAGCAACGCTTCATGCTCTTCACTATCATCAAATTGATGTAAGAGATGTTCAAAACGAATTGCTTACTAAGTCCACTGATTTACAAGATGACATTTTGCAAATTCCTGTGGCCGAAAAACCAAATTGGAGCAAAGATGAAATCCAGCAGGAGCTAGACAACAACGCTCAAGGAATACTCGGCTATGTAGTAAGATGGGTCGACCAAGGAGTAGGGTGCTCAAAAGTACCGGATATTAATAATGTAGGGCTAATGGAAGACCGGGCAACGCTTCGTATTTCCAGTCAGCACGTAGCCAACTGGCTTCATCATGGGATTTGTACAAAAGAACAAGTAACGGAAACGCTAAAGCGAATGGCAAAAGTAGTGGATCAACAAAATGAAAATGATCCTCTGTATCAGCCAATGTCATCGAACTACAGCGCATCCATTGCTTTTCAGGCAGCCTGCGATTTAGTATTTCAAGGCTATGATCAGCCAAACGGCTATACGGAGCCCATTTTACACCGCCGTCGTATCGAAGCAAAGGCAAAAGCAGCTATAAAACAGTAAAAAAACGGCCTGTCAGCATAGAGATGGCAGGCTGTACTTACATCTTAAGAACCTGACTACCTACGATCCTTATTAAAACAAAGCAAATGGGAAAAGGAGTTATGTCATGAAATTTGTAAGGTTTGCTATACAAGATAGCCGTCATACAGGTGTACTAAAAGAGGATACGATCAGCGTTATTGAAGGAAATATATTTGAGAAGTGGGACTATACAGGGCAGACTTTTTCACCGAGTGAAGTAAGGCTTTTGGCTCCTTTAGAGCCGAATCAAATTATTGGAATAGGCGCTAATTATGCAGCTGCAAAGTCGGAGCTGCCAAAAGAAATGCCTTCTATTCCTGTCTTCTTTTTTAAGCCCACATCCTCTGTGATTGGTCCAAACGAAGACATTGTCATTCCAACTGCCATTAAGCACGTCAAGTTTGAGTCTGAGCTTGCAGTTGTTATTGGAAAAGAAGCGAAGAACATCGCAGTAGAAGACGTACAGGACTATATATTTGGGTATACAATTGGAAACGATGTAACGGCTCCGGATTATTTTCATAAAGACGGGCACTGGACCATTGGAAAATCCTTTGATTCATTTACGCCTCTTGGCCCCGTAATCGAAACAGAGCTTGATCTTAAGTCCATTCATGTAAAAGCGTTTTTAAATGGCGTTGAAAAACAAAACAGCTCGACAGATTTAATGATTATTTCGGTTGGAGAAATGATTGCTTACCTATCTACTGTTATGACCCTTAAGCCGGGAGATGTGGTTTTAACAGGAAGTCCGGTCGGCGCGGAACTGGTGAGCGCAAACGATGTTATTGCATGCACCATCCGAGAAATTGGGACCCTCCAAAATCCGTTTGTTGCAGAAAAAGAACGTGTAAACGTATAAAAGTGATAAAAAATGCCCGGCAGTAAAATGACACATAGAGGAGAGAGGAAAAATGGAGCGAGAAAATATGGTTAAGTCTGTAAGCCGGGCATTGGACATTGTCACAATTGTCAGCATGGAAAGAGAAGGGGTAGGCGTCACAGAAATTGCAAAGCAAATGGACATTAATAAAAGCTCCGTATACCGTATTCTAACTACTCTTGCTCAGTATGGCTATATTGAACAAGATCAAGAAAGCGGGCGGTACAAGCTTGGGTATAAGTTTTTAGAAGTAAGTTCAAAGCTTTTAGATTCTATTGATCTACGAACGGAAGCAAAGCCGTTTTTGCAAGAACTTGAAAGTGAGACAAATGAAGTTATTCATCTTGTTGTCTACGATCAAGGTGAAGTAGTGTATATTGAAAAGCTAGAAGGAAATCAGACGCTGCGCATGCACTCAAAAGTGGGGAAAAGAGCGCCTATGCACTGTACGTCTGTCGGTAAAGCTATCCTAGCTTTTTTACCGCTTAACACGGTAACAAGCATTCTTGAAAGAAAAGGCTTACCAGCTCATACCAATCACACCATTACAGATGAAGAAAGCTTTCTCCGGGAACTTTCAGAAGTGAAGCAAAAGGGATATGCGCTGGATTTAGAAGAAAATGAATACGGAATTACTTGCATCGCAGCCCCTATTTTTGATCACCTTGGTCAAGTCGTTGCTGCAGTCAGCATTTCCGGTGCTACGATGCGTATGACCAATGAGCGACTAACGTACCTTCAAGAACGCATGGTTGATATAGGCAAGAACATTTCGGAGCGGCTCGGCTACAAAACGGAATCTGTGAAAGACAAAAGTTTGTTCTGATTCTTAGAGAACAAACTTTTTCTATATAATAATCTGTAAAATAACGTAATTATATTATGTAAACTATAGGCTAGGATTTTTAATTGATGTTTTATTCGTGATACAATAAAGTTGTTAGAATATATACGTAAAGGAGATAAATTATGGAACAGTTTGAGCGCAATATTGAAAAGTACGCCGAGCTAGCTGTAAAAGTCGGTGTAAACATTCAAAAAGGGCAAGTATTAAACATTAATGCTGATATTTCTTCCGCTGATTTTGTTCGTGAGATTGCGAAAAAAGCGTACGAAGCCGGAGCAAAGTCTGTTGATGTAGACTGGCATGACGATCATTTAGTTCGTTTGAAATATGAAAAAGCGGATGAATCTGTATTTAATGAATTTCCTGCTTGGAAAGCTCAGGCAAGAGAAGAGCTTGTGAAAAACGGAGGCGCTGTTTTATCTGTAATTTCAAGCGGTCCTGACTTACTAAAAGGAGTAGACGGCAAACGTATTGCTGCGTTCCAAAAAGTAAGCGGAAAAGCAATGAAAAAATTCCGTGAAGCGATCCAATCTGATAAAATCAGCTGGTCCATCGTAGCTGTTCCTTCAAAAGACTGGGCAGCTAAAGTATTTCCTGACGTTCCAGAAGAACAGCAGCAAGAAAAACTATGGGAAGCTATTTTTAAATCTGTGCGCGTAGACCAAGAAGATCCAGTGGCCGCATGGGAAGAGCATAATGCTTCATTACATACAAAAGTAGACATTTTAAATGAAAAAAGATTTTCTAAGCTTCACTATAAAGCGCCAGGAACAGATTTAACAATTGAACTTCCTGACAAACATATTTGGGTTGGAGCAGGCAGTGTTAATGAAGACGGCAACTCGTTCATGGCCAATATGCCAACAGAAGAAGTATTCACACTTCCGAAAAAAGACGGCGTAAACGGTCAAGTAACGAGCACAAAACCGCTTAGCTACGCAGGAAACTTAATTGAAAACTTCACGCTAACATTTGAAAACGGAAAAATTGTTGATGTAAAAGCAGAAGAAGGCGAAGAAACGTTAAAGCACTTAATTGAAACAGATGAAGGTGCCAAATACTTAGGAGAAGTAGCCTTAGTACCGCATCAATCGCCAATTTCTCAGTCAAACATCATTTTCTACAACACGCTGTTTGACGAAAATGCATCCAACCACTTAGCCATCGGCAGCTCGTATTCCTTCTGTTTAGAAGGCGGAAAAACGATGTCTAAAGAAGAGCTATCACAAAACGGAGCAAACGACAGCATCACCCACGTTGACTTCATGATTGGCTCAGCTGAAATGGACATCGACGGCATTAAAGCTGACGGTACAAGCGAGCCTGTGTTTAGAAAAGGGAACTGGGCGTTTTAATAAACAGTTTAATCTATGAAGTCTCTACAATAATCAAGGTAATAAATGAATTAGCCACTTCTCGATTTATAGAAGTGGCTATAAGTTTTTTTAATGTAAAGAGGAGAGTAATACGTTAAATGAATGAATTAGTAAAAATTGTTTTAAATAGCGTAGACCAATTATTTGGCAAAAATTATGTGCAATTGATTACTTATTTATTAATAGCATTAATTGGAACATGGTTGTACAAAGAGTTCAGAACTCAATTACTAAATAGTGAAAACTATAAAAGAGAAAAGTACAGTGAGGTATTAACAATTTTATTAGAATTGGAGTATGCACTAAATAAATTCTTAATAAATGAAGTAGAGTTTACTCAATTAGAAGAGAATTTAAAGGCTGCTTATCCGTATTTATCTTATGATCTAGGTAAGGAGGTTGGAAGCTTCAGTACTGGAATAGAAAAGAAAAAAGTCGAGAAATTCGTCGAAAGATTGAGTACAGAGAGAACTAACCTTAAATATAACCAACCTAATGCTTTCTCTTATTTAAATGAAAGAAGTATATCTCGGTCATTTGGTCACTTATTTAGAACAATGCTTTCACCTGTGCTTATACCTTTCTTGTTGACTTTATTAACTGTAGTGGTTTCATTTATGCTATTATATCTCACGTTTGCTATGTCAACTGTTGAATCTGTTGTCAAACAATATTATTTGATACAAGGTGTAATAGATTACATATGTTTCTTAATGATATTAGTTGGTATCGCTGATATTATTAATAACCAAAAGGTGTCTAGCATGAAACACTTAGTTATTTTTCTTATTATTTTTATAACTTTGTCTATTACTGCATTTTTACTTTTTTCAAAATTCATTATTATTCCTACAATTCTATTTGTATGCTACGGAATATTATTAAAAATGTACTTACCAAAAATTATTGTTGGGCTAAAAATAAATAATATATAAATAAAAAGAAGAATCACGGCAGGCGAACTTCACTCAGTTCCACCTTGCTGTGATTCTTCTTTTTTAACCGGAGCGTCACGCTTGAACATGTGATAGTAGGTAAACCCCAAGCATAGAGCGCCGGCGATTGAACAAAAATATTGCAAAAAACGGACGAAATCCATTGGAATGACCTCCCATTTTCAGTTTCGCTTCTAGTATGTACAGGGAAGTGAAATAATATGTGAAAAAGGGAGGTTTTCTCTTATAGTTCGTATGGTTCTTGAAGAGTAAGGTAAGGCTGCTGATCTTCAAGACCAAGACGCTTATTTAATTGTCTTTTCATTAAATCGTACTGGTAGATGAGGTGAAATTGATTTTTTTTCGGTGTTTCACAGCGAATGTAGGTTTCTTGCCCGTTCTTGTCTGTGAAATGAATGGTTAACTCACCGAAATAGCGTTGAACAGGAGCTCCGTGAAGGCCTTTTTCATTTTTGACAACCTTTGAAAATTCTGCTCGTTGAATACGGTTAAATGGAATAATAGCTACTTGATTGATAACAAGACGCTGATCGTACATGTCAATTTTAGATATGGAAATTTGATTAATTCCTTCTGCAAATTTAACATGCCCGTTTACAGAAACAAGCGGTTTGCGATCCTCAGGATCAACAGCGCCTTGAGGTCGCTTAATGACGTAGAAGCTAGCTACGCCAAGTGCTACGATACCAACCACAACAATAAGTGCAAACATCATTTTGCATTCCACCTCCTGAGTATAGATGTGTAATCTGAATTTAACAGCAAGCTGTTTCAGTTGCCATATTGCCTCAACAATGAGGATAGAGAAAAGCAGTTCGGCAGTTCATTATAAGTATATACATACGTTCGACAATATGGTGTGATATTCCTTCTTATTATGACTTTTTTACGACAAAATGGGCAAAACTCTTTCCGAAAATGAAGTGAATCAGTTACAATTTAAGGATAAGGTACCAAATTTCTTTTCTATCTCAAAAAAGTGCAGAAAAGCGTAAAAAATTCTAGGTACTTTCTCATATTTTTACTATTTTTATAGAATTTATTCCAATTTCTAATCCTTTATCGTGTATAATCTCTTGTGTGCAGCATGATATACATAAAGGTGTAAGGAGGCACAGTTCATTGTCTTTATCAGCAAAAAAGATATTATTATTAGTTTTAGTAGTTATATGTTTAGTGTTAGTTGTGATGCAATTCATAAATCGATCAGCAGAGCCGACTTCTGGACAGGCCCAAGAAACACTGAGTAAGCTTCCTGAACAAGAAACCGTTAAAGAAAAAGCGAAAGGCGACGAGGAAGCGCACAAATATCGAGTGTATTATATTACTATTGAAAAAATCGAAAATGGTACATACAGCGGAACAACAAAAGAAGGAACGGGCATTAAATTTTCCGATAAAAATTTAAATGAACCGATTCCAAGTAATTTGAAAAAAGGGGATATCGTTAAAGCATACTTTGATCTTGAATATAGCACGAAAGGTCTAGTCAAAGTAGAAAAGGTAGACGAGATACCCGATGATGACGAGAGCTCAAGTTAATTGAGCTCTTTTTTTGTGTTTTACGAATGTGGTAAAATATTGAATATATAGATACGATACAGGGGGAAGAAGATGATAGCAGCAATTATAGTAGTAGCGGTAATTCTTTTAGTTTTGATTATTAAAGGGGTTGTAAAGTCGAGAAGATTTCGCTTGTATAAAGAGGAGCTTCCAGATGAGCTCGGAATACATAAAGATAATGGCTTTGAAGATATAGTTCATTCACTAGAAGATTCTTTACCGGCAGCCTATGTTCAGCAAGTGAAACAGCGTATGCAAGGGCGAAATACAAAAGCCGATGAAGTAGAATGGACGTTTTTTGAGATGAAGCGCTATTTTTTATTAAATGCAGTCATCAAAGACGTACCAATGTTTAGTGCAAAAGTAGATGAAGTATGGCATGAAATGATTATGTTTACAGTAGATTATGAGCGCTTTACAGACCGTTTTTTCAACCGCTTTTTGCATCACCAGCCAAATGTAGAAACAGCTCCATCCCCACAGCCGGATAAGCGAGCGTTCTTTGATTGGATGTATGCTCATTTGTTTGACATAACGGGTAACAGCCGACTGCTTTGGGGGAAGTTTTTTCAGCATCCGCTTGATAAAAGTACGCTTCAAGATTTTCAAAGGTTATCAGAAGATGAATTACTAGATCGCTATTTTTTAAGAAACGGCAAATGGGAAAAACAGCAGAGAGCCCTGATTCAAACGTTAAAAGAAGAAGTCACTGCTGCACGAAAAAGAAAAAAAACGGGCGGATCAACTTATTTTAAAAAAGCGGCTAAAAAAGGAAATGTATCAAACGAACTTCTTCTTCAAGGCTTTGTTTTTTATTCTCTCTACAAAGCCACCAACTTTTCAAGCCATATGAATGAACTGTTGCTATATAAAAAGACGATGTATGCGGGAGAGACAGCCTCTTACAGCGGGTATAGCTGTTCAAGCCCCTGGGAAGACAACCGCCACCATCACCACAACGATGGAGGTCATCACCATCATGACAGCGGCAGCAGCTGTTCGAGTTCAAACTGCAGCAGTTCAAGCTGTTCAAGCTCTAGCTGCGGGAGTGGGTGCAGCAGCAGCTAATAAAGTAAAAAAACTCGTTTTATACGAGTTTTTTTACTTTAAATGCAACGACGACAAAATGATTCACTGACAAGCAGTGAAAAATTTGGTATAATCGTTACGTTTTTAAAAAGGAGAGACAGCGAAAATGAATATTTTATGGGACTTTGATGGAACCATCTTTGATACCTATCCGACTATCGTGAAAGCATTCAAAGAATTACTAACAGATCAAACGATTTCAGAAGATGATATTTTAAAACAAATGAAAATATCTTCTGACGTAGCAATCAAGCATTTTGATATTGAAAAGTCTTTGTTTGATAAACACTTCCATGTGCTCGAACAAAAAATAAATCCTAAAGATAAGCCTGCTTTTTCTCACGTAGAAGACGTACTGAGCTTTGCGGATACAAATGTAATTGTTACGCACAAGTCTAGACAATCTACGCTTGATATCCTGGCATTTTTTAATATGGAGCACTACTTCACGGAGATTATTACAAAGGATGATGGCTACAAACGAAAGCCCGATAGCGGAGCTTATGCCTATCTTCACGATAAGTATCAGCTCGATTTAGTAATTGGGGATCGCGAACTTGACTTAAAACCTGCCCGTGAACTGGGAATTAAAACATGTGCATTTCAAAATAACGATATTGAAGCAGATTATCACCTTACATCATATGATCAATTCTTTACAACGGTCGTAAATAAAAACTCGTGAAGCTATTCTTCACGAGTTTTTATTTGTTCAGGTGTATGTATTTCGGGGATTTCACCGAGCGTGTAGTTCGCTACTTTTGTAATGTTACTATTAGCAAAAAAATAAAACTCTCCGTCGACTCCGCGAATTTTTGTCGTGCGCAATCCAATTTCTTCAACAGTTCCTTTCGTATCATTTATAGATACGTGATCTCCTACTGAGAATTGATCTTCAAATAGAATAAAAAACCCATTTAAAATATCTTTAATCAAATTCTGTGCACCTAAGCCTGTAATAAACCCTGCTACGCTAATACCAGCTAAAAGTGCTTTCATATTAATTCCGATTGCCTCTAAAGACGTAATAAGTGCAATAAAATACACAACGTACATGACAATGCTCAGACAAAGTTTTTTCAGCGTTATTTCTTTTCGTTCGTTGTACCTCAGCAGTTTAGTTTTAAATCTGAAATCAAAGATTTTATTAATGACACTGCGAGCAAACCGGATGACAATTTGAGCAATGATAAAAATGAGGATAATCTTTATGATTACTTCACTAATGTCAATCCACCTACCGGTATTAAATAAAGTTTGCTGTACCCACTGTATGTATTTCATGACTAAGTCCCTTTCTTGCTTTATAAATTTTTCTCTACTGAATAGTATAATTTATTTTAAAAAATATACTACTAGAATTTATTAAGAGGCGTTTGAACTATTGTTTTATTTTAATTTATTTGTATTTGGTATATGTAATGAAAACTCCTTAATTTAGAAAAAGTGAAAATCCTCAGGTGTAGATATTTTTAAAACATTTCTTTATACAAATATTAAATAAAATCTTATAGCAGAGATTAGTATAGATCTTATTAGCAAACATTATATACAGATATTAAAGAAAGAAAAATCCTCTAAAAACCCAATGATATCAAGGGTTAGAAAGAAAATAGCTTTTCAATAAATAACTGTGTGGAAAATAGCCCTTTTTTGTGAACAGCATCCTTTGGCTAAAGGATGTTTTTTATCGTAGTAGATATGGAATCTATTTTATTTACTATGTTTTTTCTTCTACAATAGATGGATTTTAAAATCAATAGTATGAAGATTGCTGTTAAAAGTATGAATTATTTCCACTGTGGATAAAAGTAGTTATGTTAAAGAGTAAATAACCTGGAAATTATCGTTAATAAAAAAATAAAAGGGATGTTTTTATTAATAAAGAGGATGATATAACAGTCATTGAATATGTTTTCTTTCTTTTGTGGATAAGTATGAAGGTGTTTTTTTAGTAATATTCCATAGTTATACACAAGAAATATCATTTATTTAAACTCATTACGTTTATATAGATAGGATAATGAAATTTGAGAGCTGAAAAAATGGGTGTTTGTTTGTACTATTTGTATCAAAAAGAGAGGAGAAGGGATAGAAAATAAAAAAAAGGCATGCCAAAGAAGCCCCTTATGAAGCTGTAAGTTCGGCAGGGACTTGATCTTGAAGATTTTTTGAAAGCTCTTTTCGAATGAGCGTACGGATTTTCCCACCGTAATTTTCAACGACTTGAGCATCATGGCTGAAGAAGGCCTGTTCAATCAATGTATAAAGGGCAGACTTCACTCGTTCAATACCATATTCAAAAGAAAGCTGAACCAAATCAGCGATGTCTTCGTTTTGGAATGAAGACATAACAATTCCTGTAGAATCTGTGCTGTGTCCAGATAATTTTACAAAAGTCTCTTCAATAGTACGTCGAATCGCCGCATCGTATTGATCTCTCTTTTCTTGTTTTGACATCTTGCCATTTTTAGCTCCGTCTTTTAAAACAAAGAAAATAGTAGATCCTTGGACAACGGTTTTAAATGCGCTCGCCTGCGTTTCAGCTATTTTTTGCATCATACCCTTGTAGTGAGTATATTTCGGCGTAAAAATTTTATAGTCATTAAAGCTAATTTTTGAAGTGTTTTCTCCAGGATTAAACTGACGCTTAATCGTATCGTTGTCATAAACCAATTCTTTGCGCAGCTCTAAGCGAAGGGCATTTACGTTTTCAATTAGAATAAGTTCTTCAAAGCGAGTATATTCTAATTCCATAAACCCAAAGCCGTGTTCTTCAAAATATTGGGGGTAGGGAACAATACAAATATTGATTCCTTTGCCGCTGCGAGAATAGGAAATTAATTCTGTTTCTGCTAATACTACATTGTTGTTGCGAACTGTTCGAACTGTACAATTCAAAGCGGCTGCAATCTCTTTTTCAGAAACATCACAAATAATACCTCTTTCATCAACGTGAAGGAAGTGATAAAAAATTAATTGTGAAATTTGAGATTTAGATAAACGGTGATGTTCTGCCACTGTTTTGATTGTAGGGTTCCCATGAGCGTCTAGGTCCATGTGATCTTCAATATCTTTATATTTTTCTACGGTGCTAGACAATTGGCGAATAATTTGTTTTCCAATTTTCGCAAATTCTTTTTTTATCATGAGAATCCCTCCAATCTATTTCATATCAACAATAATTTATTAGGGTAAAATAACAAAGAATACCTTGTGAAAATTATATCAATAAGAAACAGAATCGCAAACGAACGAGTAGTACGCGAAAAACGGCAAAAGGCTCAAAGAATGCTGTCATAGCAAGGGATTCAGCGTATAGGTTTTTTAGTACGACAAAAACGGCAAAAGCAAGCAAGCGCCGGTAGAACAGTGTTTGTTACGATCAGTAAAAATCAAAAAAAACTTTATGCGTTTTAGTACGTAAAAAACGGCAAAAGGCTCAATATAGTACGCCGAAAATAGCAAAAGTGAAGAGTGGTACGCCAAAAACAGCAAAAGTGATCTCGATTCACCTAAAAAAAGGGAAAAAAATCACTTCTCTGATCGCTGTAAATAACACAATGAATTTCAATAGTACGTCAAAAATGGCAAAAGCTATTTTTAGTACGTGAAAAACGTCAAAAACGACCTAGTAGTACGCTAAAAACAGCAAAAGTTATCGTTTGGTACGTCAAAAATGGCAAAAGCTTTATATATGCTGCGAAAAAAATAAAAAATAGGGTTTGAAAAAGACATAACAAAGGGAAAAGCAATGTTTAGTACGCAGAAAACGGCAAAAGTAGTGAAGGAGTACGTAAAAAACGGCAAAAGGTAGGATTGTTTTACGAAAAAAAGAGAATAATTAACAATTAATAAGTGATGACGAGTAAATAAAATGAATTTAGTACGTCAAAAACAGCAAAAGAAGCAAAGTAGTACGTCAAAAACAGCAAAAGACAGTAATTAGTACGCAGAAAACGGCAAAAGTAGCGGAGGAGTACGTCAAAAACGGCAAAAGCTTTTGTGTAGTACGTTAAAAATGACAAAACTTCCAAACTATGAAATGAAAATAGAGGGAGATTTTGTATCAAAAAGACGAAAATGGCAAAATGTCAAATAAAAAAGGAAGGGAATGATTTACCCTTCCAATGTTTCTCTATGTTCTCCTCCAAAATAGTCTTGAATTTCATAATTTTGAAGAGGAATAAAAGAGATTTCAAATCCTTGAAGTTTTTGCTGATAACTTTGGATCAGTACTTGATTGCTAACAAATTCTGCTAGAGATTCATTAATTAATTTTAGGTTTACATCAATTTTCTTTGAACGAAAACGAACTTTTGAAGCAAAATATTGATACGGGTAAAAATGAGTGTAAGACTTTTCTTGTAAATAACAGTCTAAACGCTCTTTTTGAAATGCATAAAGCAGTAAAGAAGACAGCGAGTTATCTTTAAACTTTTTAATAACATCACTGTAAATTTGTACAAACTGCTGATTTAAAAAGCCTTGATGCGTATCATCGCTAAATACAATCGTTGCATATCGTCTGCCCGTTACTTCATCGGTTTCAATAACAGCCTTTTGAAAGAAGTTGATCGCAAATTTTGTATCTCTGGAATTTTTCTTCTTTGCTACACCTTCTACGTGATATCTGGCAATTTTCATAATGCGGGCTTCAACGGCTTCATAGTTTTTTACACCTTTTGAATTATAAATTTCTTTCACGATATCCGCTAAATCAAGAGTCACCGTTTTTTCTTTATAAAACATCTCGTCGCGCTGTGAAAGAGCAAACTGGATAATTTGGGAATCTTTTGGGTCTAAAACCATATTTCGTTTGGAAAGAACCGTTTGATTATCATTCACAGGGATAATGGTGCGAATGAAATATTCTTCATCAACTTTATAGTCATTATATAAAACGACTTCTTGGGAGTTTGTTTTAACTTCCATATTGGTTTTAAGAGAATGACTTTCGTTTGAGAAGATAGGCGCCTCTACCCACGAATTTAATCGTTTATCAATCCAGTTGCTTAAATTTCCATTGTATTTTTCTAAGATGATTTCCGCAATTAAAAAAGTAAAGTCCGTGTGAAATGCTTTCTCTATTTGATAATTCATTTTTGAATCTAAATAAGGAAAATCGGTAATGTTTGTTTTTTTGCTTTTAGCCCATGCCTCTACTTCTTTTAACTTTATCTTTAAAATATCTTCAGGTTTTTCCACGCCAAACAGCTTTTTTAAGTGTTCGGTATCCACTTTTTTATCCATCACTTTTTTGGCTAATTCAATGTCTTCAAAAATAGGATTAGGCTTTTCTGCTTTAATATCTTTTTTTAATGTTTGCAGCCAGTTTTTCTTATTTGATTGTCTTCTTTTGTAGGCTGGGTTTCGTATTTCCTTAGGATTTATTAATTTATTCTCTAAAACAAACGTATCTTGCAATATATTTAAAATGTAGTCTTCTATAAAATCTTTTTCATTCGAAAAAAACGAATGAGAATCATATAAAAAGTCTATGCACTTTGCTTTGATATTGTCATCGATCGCATCGCTGATTTGTTTAATAAGGTAAGGAGAAAAATTGGATGGTTCGTTCATGTTGACCTCCTCTGTATGTATTTAATCTGTAACACTCTTATTATATCTTTTTTGAACGATACTCTAAAGGCTAAAAGGAAAATTCGTTTTTGTGAATGCTGTTTTATATCAAATTAGCCTAACCAGCTATTAGTATATAAAGGCTTATTGCAAATATAAAATTCTTTCTTTATAGCGCTTGTACAATTTTAGATGTAAGGAGAGTATTATAGTAGCTTTATAAAAGAGAAAAGCAAAGTACATTCATTGAGTTTGAAAATGGAAAAGTTTATACTTGCCAAGTACAATCTTTTTACAAATAGGGGGAATAAATATGTTGTTAAAACCTAAAGCAATTTTTTTAGATATGGACGGTACGATATTAAATCGCTCCAACAAAGTAAGTATTCAAACAAAAGAAACCATTGACGAATTACGAAAACAGGGAATTTTTGTTTTTATTGCTACGGGAAGAGCGTTTGATGAAATAGAAGAGTTAGTTCCTGAAGGCTTTCAAGTAGATGGATTTATCACATCAAATGGTATGGCAGGATACGTAGGAAAAGAATCAGTCTTTCAGCATTCGCTTTCACTTCAATTGGTGGAAACTATTATTGAAAAAGCAAGAGCGAACAAGGTATACTACGAGCTTTTCCCGTATGGCACACCTCGCGTGACGTTAAAACAAGATCAGCCGTATGTTGAAAATGAAATTAAAGAGCCAA
Source organism: Priestia sp. FSL R5-0597 (assembly GCF_038006305.1). Taxonomy (NCBI): domain Bacteria; kingdom Bacillati; phylum Bacillota; class Bacilli; order Caryophanales; family Bacillaceae; genus Priestia; species Priestia sp. FSL R5-0597. The sequence goes on along the minus strand of NZ_JBBOUZ010000001.1, from coordinate 2,838,994 downwards.
AACCAGACAGTGTGGAAATTAACGAATGGCTTTCTCGTAAACAAGCAATTAAAGAAGAAATTGACTGGAAAGATTCCGTAGAAGGAAGTGAATTTTCAAAGTTCTATTTCTTTGCAAGAACGCACGAGCATATCGATAAATGGAAAGAAGAGCTTGAAAAACTCAAGCAAGAAACAGACTTTACAACTTCTACTTCATCTAAACACAATGTCGAAGTGATGGTGGCAAACGTAAATAAAGCAACGGGAATTCAGCAAATGCTAAAACATTTTAATTTGCCCGAGCAAGACATTCTAGCAATTGGCGACAGCAACAATGATTTACCAATGTTTCAGTTTGCCAGCTACGCTGTAGCTATGAAAAACGCGCCGGATCATATTAAAGAAATTGTCGATGACATAACGGAATTTAACTGTGACGAAAACGGCGTATCTCATTATCTTTCTAAATTTTTATTACAAAAAGCTACTAGAAGTAATCCCGTTTTATAAAAATGAATCTATTTCACGACAATGCATTATAACCAGCTCTTCAAAACATCGTCTTTTAGGCGATGTTTTTAGTATACATAAGGTGAAAAGTAAACCGTTCATTATTTTTATTTATAAACAACATAATTATATAACTATCCTCGTACCTATCCCTGCAAAACACCTCTCAGCCCTGATGAGTGCCACCATGCCAAAGCATAAAACATTTTAAAATCTAAACTTTTTCTTTCTTCAAACTTTTTATAAAATGCGCAGAAAAGGGATTGTATCTCCGTATATTTAATGCTAATATAACATTTAATGAAAATAGTATAACATATTTATCTTTATTTCATAATTAGTATGACATAAATTCTTAATTTAATTGTTTTGTTAAAGTGTTTATAATCACAGTGACCAGCATATTTATCTATTCATTACTATTAAATTGTGTATCTTGTAAGCTGCTAAATAAAAATATTAGCGTTATTAAACTATCAAAATCAAAGAATAGGAAGATTTAATGTGAATAAAAGAAAAATTGTCTATATAGTTTCCGACTCAGTAGGTGAAACGGCTGAGCTGATGGTAAAAGCAGTTTTAACTCAATTTAGTGGAGAAGATATTGAAATTCAAAATACTTCTTACGTAGAAAATGAGGAAAATATTGATAATATCATTGCCGAAGCAAGGTGTAACGAAGCCATCATTGCGTATACCATCGTCATCCCACCTTTAAAACAGTATCTTGACCAAACGGCACAAGAAGAAGGAATTGTAGCCATTGATTTGATGACTCCTCTTATGAGTGCCTTTAGCCAAACCTTTAATAAAGAACCTAATCTTCAACCGAGATTAACAAGAAAATTAGACGATAACTATTTTCGAAGAGTAGAAGCAGTTGAATTCGCTGTTAAATATGATGATGGACAAGACTTCAGAGGCATCAAGCGAGCTGATCTAGTGTTGATTGGTGTTTCGAGAACATCTAAGACGCCACTTTCTATGTATTTAGCTCATAAAAGTCTTAAAGTAGCGAATATACCGTTAGTTCCAGAAGTGACGCCTCCTGATGAACTTTTTACTATTCCAAAAAATAAATGTATTGGTTTAGTTATTACACCGGATAAGCTCAATGAAATCCGAAAAGAACGATTAAAAAATTTAGGTTTAGCGTCTCAAGCCAATTATGCCAATGTAGATCGAATCCTTGAAGAGCTGGACTATGCTGAGAAAATTATGAAGCGCATTGGTTGTCCTATTGTTAATGTCTCAGGTAAAGCAGTTGAAGAAACCGCTGAAGTGATATTGAGCATGTTAAAAAAGGACAAGATGAAAGGCTATGTATAAAAACTCCCATTATGTAAGACAGACAACTTGTCAGACATACTTAATTTATAGAGAGTCAGGTAGAACAGGCGTGTTGCTAAAAGGTGCTTTTTTAAAATATAAAAGATAAGGAAGATTGTGATGAGCAATGTATATAAAAAAACAGACGTTATCTTAATTGGGGCCGGAGTGATGAGCGCAACGCTGGGATCTTTACTAAAAGAGTTAGTGCCGGAATGGGAAATCAAAGTATTTGAGAAACTCGCAGATGCAGGAGAAGAAAGCTCCAATGAATGGAATAATGCAGGGACTGGGCATGCTGCCCTGTGCGAGTTGAACTATACATCTGAACAAGCTGACGGATCTATAGATATTACGAAAGCAGTGCGAATTAATGAACAGTTTCAGCTTTCAAGGCAATTTTGGTCGTATCTTGTAAGCAGTAATTTAATTCATCATCCGCAAGAGTTTATTATGCCAATCCCTCATATGAGTTTCGTACAAGGAGAAAAGAACGTATCCTTTTTGAAAAAACGTTTTGAAGCGCTATCAAATAATCCGTTGTTTCAAGGGATGGAGTATTCGGATCGTCCTGAAAAGTTAAAAGAATGGATGCCGCTTGTTATGAAAGGCCGTACATCGACTGAAGCAATTGCGGCAACCAAAATTGACTCAGGAACGGACGTGAACTTTGGAGCTTTAACTCGTATGTTGTTTACACATTTAAAAAGTAAAAGCGTAGAAATAAACTATAACCACAGCGTTGAAAATCTGACACGTACCGCAGACGGCTCGTGGGAAGTAAAAGTACATGATATCCATAGCGGCAAACAGGAATATCACACGGCGAACTTTGTTTTTATCGGAGGAGGAGGCGGAAGTCTGTCTTTACTCCAAAAAACGGGTATTCCTGAGTCCAAACATATTGGAGGGTTCCCGGTAAGCGGATTATTTATGGTATGCAATAATCCCGAAGTTGTAGCGCAGCATCACGGGAAAGTGTACGGAAAAGCAAAGGTTGGCGCTCCGCCGATGTCGGTTCCACATCTTGATACACGCTATATCGACCGCAACAAAACACTGCTGTTTGGACCTTTTGCCGGATTTTCACCAAAGTTCTTAAAAACGGGTTCAAATTTGGATTTAATCAATTCTGTAAAACCGAATAATATCTTAACGATGTTAGCAGCAGGCGTCAAAGAGATGGGCTTAACGAAATACTTGATTCAACAGGTGCTATTGTCCAATGAAAAGCGTATGGAAGAACTTCGCGAATTTATTCCAAACGCAAAAAGCGAAGACTGGGATATCGTCGTAGCGGGTCAGCGTGTACAGGTAATCAAAGATACGGAAGCCGGAGGTAAAGGAACTCTTCAATTCGGTACAGAAGTTGTGAGTTCAGCGGATGGTTCCGTTGCTGCATTGCTCGGGGCCTCGCCAGGCGCTTCGACTGCCGTTCATGTTATGCTTGAAGTGCTAGAAAAATGTTTCTCGCAGCATATGAAGAACTGGGAACCAAAAATAAAAGAAATGATTCCTTCTTACGGCTTGTCACTGGTAAAAAATCCAGCGCTTTTTAACGAAATTCATGCTTCTACAGCACAAACGCTGAATTTAAGTAAAAAAGAACTTGTATACCGATGATTTTAGGCGGCCTTTGGCACGTATGCTTTAGATTAAAAGAATTTTTTTAGGCTGCTTTATAAAGTGTTTAAAATATAAGTGAAATCTATAAGGAAAAATGAAGGAGCTTCGTTATATAACGGGCTTCTTTTTATTTATTTCCTTTGCTAGCAGAATTTACTTCGTATACATGATATAATTCTTATTAGTAAGCGTTTACATATAATGGAGTGAAGAATTGGAAAATAGCTATTTTGAGGAGCCGATAAAAGATGATTACAACTAATACATCTTTACTAACGAAAGAACAAACGATTTTTAGCCATTCAGGGAATAAAATTAAATTAGAAGACAGAGAGATTAATATTGTTGCTCGATTTGAAGAGCCTCTTGTTCTAGTTTTAGGAAATGTCCTAAGTACCGAAGAATGTGACGAACTTATACAGCTATCCAAAGATAAAATGCAGCGATCAAAAATTGGAGCTGAACGTGAAGTAAACAGTATTCGAACGAGTAGCGGCATGTTTTTTGAAGAAAGTGAAAACGAGCTTGTACATCAAATTGAAAAGAGACTTTCTAAGATAATGGGACCGTCTATTGAATATGCTGAAGGCCTTCAAGTTTTAAAATACTTGCCTGATCAAGAATACAAAGCGCATCACGACTATTTCACTTCTGCAAGTAAAGCATCTAAAAATAACCGTATTAGTACATTGGTTATGTACTTAAATGATGTGGAAGAAGGAGGAGAAACTTATTTTCCTAAGCTGGGTCTTTCCGTATCTCCGACAAAGGGAATGGCCGTGTACTTTGAGTATTTTTATAGTGATGCTGAACTTAATGACCGTACTCTCCACGGGGGAGCTCCTGTTATAAAAGGAGAAAAGTGGGTCGCTACCCAGTGGATGCGCAAACAAAAAATTCGATCGTAAAAACAAAGGTTTGAAGAGTCCTATTAGCTATTGTTAGTAAGGGCTCTTATTTATGTTACAAAAAAATAGTCATCATGGTAGTCAGTTATTATATTGAAATATTCACACTTATTCTATTTGTGCGGCTATTCCTGATTCTTATAAGCCGGTAGACGATAAATGTATTTGTAGTGTAAAATATCCTCATGATTAAAAATCTGGATACACAAAAACGAAAAATGTGTCGTGAAATAAAAATAAAATAGATGCTATTTAAAATAATGACTTTAAAACAGGCTGCGCGAAAAACTCGTGAAAGGTATTTTCACGAGTTTTTGTTTTTAGGTGATTTACACTATTTATAAAATCATTTTACTTTTATATAGTAGATAGGGAATGTGTTAAAGGAGGACCCGGGTTTTGAAAGAAATAAAAGCAATTATTTACATCATGATCGCGATGTTTATGCTGCTTCTTACTGGATGCAGTGATGAGCAGGCAAGTCATTCAAGCACACCTTCTACGGATACAAAACAAGAAGTTCAAGTAGAAGGTTCATCAGATCAAGAAGAAGACCATAGTCCTTCTAAAGCAAGTCGTGAAGACGTAGTAGGTGAGGCAGCTACGGTAGAAAGAGTGGTGGATGGCGATACGCTTAAAGTAAAAATGCTGAACGGAAAGACGGATCGCGTACGACTACTTCTTGTCGATACCCCAGAAACAAAGCATCCCAAACTAGGCGTACAGCCCTTTGGTCCAGAAGCATCTGCTTACACGAAAAAAAGGCTAGAAGGGCAGGAGATCACTCTTGAATTTGATGTGCAAGAACGTGATCAATATGGACGGTTACTTGCGTATATATGGATAGACAATGAGCTATACAATGAAGAGCTGCTAGCAAAAGGGCTAGCCCGCGTAGCGGTATTTCCTCCTAACACAAAGTACGTAGACGAATTTAAGAAAATACAGGAGCAGGCTCGAAAAAGCGAAAAAGGCATCTGGAGTATTGAAAACTATGCCCAAGAAAAAGGATATAATACGGATGCTGTAAAAAATCAGTCCTCTTCTAATCGAAAAGATACTCAATCTGCCACAAGCTGCGAAGGTAAAATAAAAGGAAATCAAAACTCTAAAATTTATCACGTGCCAACAGGGGCACACTACAATCAAACAATGAACAACGTCATTTGGTTCTGTACTGAAAAAGATGCACAAGAAGCAGGATACACAAAAGCAAAGAACTAACAAAGAAATTCAGTAATTGCTGAGTTTGTTTTTTCGAGTTCAGTAAAGATCGAGATTGTTGTCTTTTGTATGAGGTAAATAAGGCTTATGACAGGATCAATGCAAAAAAGATGCTGAGACAAAAGTATTTTAGACGAAGTGAAAAACGCACCACTCATCAACATGTTTGATGAGTGGTGCGTTTTTAGATTGGGTTCATCTCGTAATGTCTCAGCCTCTTTTATTTTATTGAACTAGAAAATAGTCATTTCGCTGTGCTTTCTGTAAAATGTACAGCTTCTTTCTTGTTAATTTTACGAGTATATAAATTATTGCCAATCAAACTTCCTACAGTAATGAGTGCACCAGCTAATTCAAATGTAGACAAGTGATAACCTTGAATAACGGAGATAATAAAAGTAGTTACAGGAACCATGTTCATAAATAGAATACCATTTACAGGAGTAATCAGTCGATTCCCGATATTCCAAACAAAAAAGGCTAATACTCCTGCAATAAATGCTGTATAAAACAGTGCTCCTGATACATCCTTCACTGCGGAAACAGATGGAGTTTTTAACCAGCCTAATAACGTACCGATAGATACAATAATAATGTAAGAAAAGTAAATGATATGCAGCTAAGCTATCCCATAGGACTAGTACAACGAAAAAATCAAATAGCTGGGAACCTGCAGACAGCGTTATTGAATGAGCTGCGGCGTGAGCTTACCGCTTGGAAAGCACCCTGGTAATGTGGAGACATTTAGGAGCAGAAGTTAAGTGCTTTCGAACGGGATGTATGATGAAAATTATGAGTTCAACGAAGGCATTACAGAAGAGGGTGCTTCTGTAAGTTATGAAGAACGTGAACATATGTTAGTAATCACCACTATCTGTACATAATAGTTCTGTCTTTTCTTTGTATATATTCTGATGTTTAAGGCAGACCTAGAGCGGCCTTAATGGTTTAGATTCTACCTAATTTGTTAAATACCATCCAACAAAGAGCGGCCAATTCGTATAAGAAGACGCAGGGGCCATATGAGCAGCTGAGGCACTTGTAAAAGAACCTCCGCTATAAGTTCTCTCCCGCTCATCGTATTATCTTTCTGCTGACAGCGTTTTTTCATAGTCATCATCCATTCATTTGAAAATATACATTAATTATACAATGAAAGGAAGATTAGGAGTTAATTTTTTCTTTCTTTTCTTTTTCGTGTTAAAGTAGATAGGTAAGAAGTTTTGCTACAAATAACGCAAGCGAAGAGAATAAAGGGAGTTTGAAAATCGTGAAAATAAGGAAAGCAAGAAAAGAAGATGCTTCTGCTGTAACGGAATTACTTTATGACATGCTTGGGAGTATTGCACGCTCTCATACGGCGGCTACAACGAATGAAGAAGCGCTTTTAAGACTTAAAGCGTTTATTCTGTCTGAGAAGAATCGCTATAGCTATCATCATATTACAGTCGCAGAAGTCGATGAGAAGGTAGTTGGACTTATGCTTTGCTACGAAGGAAGTATGTTACAAACGCTTTATGAACCAGTTAAGCGTTTTGTGCGTGCGAAACTTAATAATCCAGCGTGGGAAATTGATATAGAAACTGAACATGGAGATTATTATATTGATTCTCTATGTGTAGACGAAGATTACCGCGGAAAAGGGATAGGAACGGCTCTTTTAAATGTAGCCAAGCAAGAAGCCAAAAAGCGTAAGATGTTTTTATCGTTAAACGTTGAATACGATAACATAGAAGCCAAAAAATTGTATCAGCGTATAGGCTTTCAAGAGCATAAAACCATTTTTATTGATAAAAAACCATTTTTTTATATGAAGACTGCCTGATCATCTTTACGGTAGTATTTTTTGTGATAAAATGGATATATAAGTAAAATAATAAGAACCAACAGCTCAGCACTTTTGCTGAGCTTTCCTGTAAATCGCGTAAACGTATCAAAATGGAAAGAATCCTACATCCAATGGACCATAAGCAAGCGGTCATGAAAGTATGTTTGCTGATGTGCCACATGAAAGGAGCGTGCATGAACATCAGAGATCTTCCGTTTAATATGAGTTATCGATTTAATGAACAGCTTCGAGAAGTTCCGGTTAACCCACACCAAATGAAGCAGGGAATCATCTATTTAAAGAAACGAGCTCTTGAAGAAGAGGATGAGTGTGCCGCTGCTAAAACATATGGACATATTGGTGTATATGAGCGCATACTTGGAGAATTAACGAGCAGTGAAAGACACTTGCAGCTGGCCATTTATCTATATGACCGACATGCTGATACAATAGGTGAATTTTTGAATACGATCCGACTTGGACATACATATCACTGGCAAGAACAGTGGGATAAGGCGAATGAAACGTTTCAGCTACTCATTGAACAATTAAAAGCAGATGAAGACCTTCACATATATGAAGACTTTGTCTATCAGCATTATGGAAAATGTTTACTTGATCAGCGGGTTGTTTCCAGAGCACATCACTATTTTCAACGCGCGTTAGAAATTCGATTGAAAAAAGGCGATAAAGAATTAATTGAGTCGACTAATTCCTGCATCCGTCTTTGCTTAAATAAATTAAAACATTCCTAGTATACATAAAAGATAAATGACTCATAGCCTTGGTTACACATAATGCATAAACTTTCCGATTGACAAACGTATGTGAACATATTATAGTCATACATGGCAATTTAAGAATACGTAATATAAAAACTAAACATAAGCGTCTCTTCTCTTTTGGAGAAGGGGCTTTTTTATGTGAATTTTTATGCCGAGGAGGGTTTAATTGATGAGTAAAACAGTAAAAGATGTCATCTTTTTATTAATAGGTTCGTTTGTATTTTCACTTGCAGTTAACATGTTCGTCATTCCAATAGGACTGGGTGAAGGCGGCGTTACGGGTATATCCATTATTTTATATTATACAACGCATCTTTCAACAGGCGTCACTAACTTTATTCTAAACGGTATCTTGCTTATCGTAGGGTATAAATTTTTAGAGAAAAAAACCATCGTCTATACAATGATTACGATTATCACTACATCTATTTTTCTTCACGTAACTGAAGGCTGGGGTCTTCATCTTCGCGAAGAGCTCATTGGCATGGTTTTTGCCGGTGTACTGCTAGGCGTTGGAATTGGGATGATTTTGCGAGTTGGTGGAACAACAGCAGGGTCAGCCATTATTGCTCGAATTCTAAATAAGTTTTTAAACTGGAAAGTCAGTCATGCACTTTTAATTGTTGATTTACTAGTGGTATTGGCTTCTTATTTTATTATTGGAATCGAAAAGTTACTATTTACGATCGTCATGCTTTACATTACAACAAAAGTAATTGACTTCGTTATTGAAGGATTTGATGCCAAAAAGGCCGTTACCGTTATTTCAAGCAACAAAAACGAGGTAGCGGACCAAATCAATGAACAGCTTGATCGCGGGGTAACGATTCTAAACGGTCGAGGGAACTATACAAAAGAATCAAAAGAAATTTTGTACGTTGTCATTAATAAACAAGAGCTTCTTAAACTTAAAAAGTTAATTAAAAAAATTGATGATGAAGCATTTGTGATTGTACACGATGTACGAGACGTAATTGGAAAAGGCTTTTTAAGCGCATAAAGCTGTGGTTCTTGGCAATTTTTTCTGACGTTGGTGTTTTCCGAAAAAGTATGATATAAGTGTGTCTAAAGACAATTCAATATACGAAAGGAAGAACCCATATGCGTAATAAAAGGCATGTAAAACGTCTTCTTCAACGTCGAATCCGTTCTTTACGATACGTTGTCTTGATTTTATTTACGATACTGATCTTAAAGTACGTTAGTGAAATTATGTAACTTTTTTATATAAGTCTTATCGCTCATTTGGAGTGCTTTTTCTTTTAAATTAGTAAACCGATTTGTATAATAGGTTTTAAGAAGGAGGAGTTCCATGAGCATTCCCAAACCATTAGTTCAGCTTAATCAACTCTTTATCGTTATAACGGTTTTGATCGCTTTACTTGCGGCAAAGTGGCTTTTACTTTTGCCTTTTCTCGTTGGAGTAGTCACACTTGCAACAAAGCGTAATCCCGTAATTATGGCAGGGAAAACTCTTCTCCGAAAGCCTGCTTCTTCTTATCAAATGGAAGACCGGGCTCAGCAGCTTTTTAACCAATGGATTGCAACGATATGTGTGGGAGTTGCTTTCATTTTTTTTTTAATGGGTTATACGCTTGTCGGCTATATATTTAGTATAATGGTGATTCTTGCTGCAGGTGTAGCGCTGATGGGGTATTGTATAGGCTGCACGATTCGTTATCGATATATGATGTGGAAATATAAAAGAAAAAAATACCCTGCATAAACAAAGCCTCGAGAAGGCTTTGTTTTTTTTTTGCTCATTTGTATACGTTATCAATAAATTTAATCATCATAACGGATGAAAACAGATGTTAGAGCACCTGTATCCTTTAAAAACCTTTGTTGACAAAGTAAGGTAAACAAATTAAACTTTTTATGATAATAATAATCGTTACGATTTAAAGGAGGGGAATTATAGTTAGAGACAGTACATAAAAAAGGATAGCTTTTAATAAAGGAAGGGTTTATATGAAAAAAAAGATAAGTCTGCTATGCTTAACGCTTGCTACGATAGGTATGCTAGCGGCATGTTCGAGTAAATCTGCGAGTACCGGACAAGAGAGGGAAACAAAATCACTTACTTTTGTATCGAATTTTCCAAGTGACACGCTCGATCCACAGTTAAATTACACCACTGTAAGAGCCGGCATTGCGGAAACACTAGTCAAAGTCAATGAGCAATTACAGATTGAACCATGGCTCGCAAAGAAATGGAAAACAGAAGATAATGGGACGACCTGGATATTTGAGATTAGAGGCGGGATTACGTTTCAAAATGGCAAGGATCTGAATGCTGAAGCCGTGAAACATTCGTTAGAAAGAACGATAAAAGAAAGCGAAGCAATGAAAAGTGCACTTAAAATTAAAGAAATGAAAGCCAGTGGCCAAATCTTGATCATTACAACAACAGAGCCGCTTGCTACGCTGCCTTCTGAACTTGTTCATCCAAACACGGCAATTATTGATGTAGATACTTCAGATATAAAAAGTAAACCAGTGGGAACGGGACCATTTAAAGTAGCTTCGTTTAAACCGGATAGTGAAATGAAAGTAAAAAAATACAAAGAATACTGGGATGGGGAACCAAAATTGGATGAAGTTGTGTTAACATTTAATGATGATGAAAATGCACGCACGTCTGCTTTACAATCAGGTGAAGCTGATATTGTATATCGTCCGGCAATTGAAAGCTTAAATACTTTAAAACAAGATTCATCTATTGTAGTAGATATACAGCCGAGCCTCAGAAATCAAATGCTTTTCTATAATTCAAGGCAAGAAGCGTTTAAAGATAAAAATGTGAGAAAAGCGTTTGATGTATTATTAAATCCCACGGATGTTGTCAACACAGCGCTCGCAGGTCAAGGTTCACCAGCAGCAGGTCCATTTTTAGATAGTTTGGATTTTTCGAACGATCAAAAAACGAAAACCTACGGACCAAGTGAGGCTCAAAAACATTTAGAAAAAGCCGGTTATATACTCGAGGATGGAAAAGCAATAAAAAATGGAAAACAACTTTCTTTTAAGCTTGTTACATACCCTTATCGTCCAGAACTGCCTTTAATGTCACAAATGCTTCAGTCAGAAGCCAAAAAGATTGGTGTGAAAATAGACATTCAACAAGTGGAAAATATGGATGAGTATATGACAACAAAAGATGATTGGGGAATCGTTACATACAGCCTAGTAACCGCGCCGCGAGGAGATGCAGGATATTTCTTTAATGCTCTTTATACGGAGGGAGGGGCATTTAATGTTGGACATTTTCATGAACCAGCATTAGCTTCCATTATTGATGAGCTTAATAAAACCGTTGATCAAAAACAGCGCAATAAGTTAGCAAGACAAGCGGGAGAAATAGCAGAAAAGGAAACGCTGCATTCTTCGATTGTTCACCCGAACAATTTTGTAGCCTATAGAGACAATGTGAAAAATTGGGTTACAGCCAAAAGTGAATACTATGTGATAACAAAGGATTTAGATGTGAAATAGATATGAAATTAATTGGTAAAAGAATAATAGAATTACTCATTTTTTTAGTTATCCTATCGTTTCTCAGCTTTGTTTTAATGAAGCTGGCTCCAGGAGACCCAGTTAAGCAAATGCTCCGCGTAGATGACGTGGCAGTTTCTGAGGAACAAATAAATAGTTTGCGAACAGAGCTAGGGTTTAACGAACCCGTATATATTCAATATGTAAAGTGGCTGAAGCGTTTTTTTCAGTTTGATTTAGGATCTTCATATATGACAAAAGAGCCTGTCATCGACGAATTAGTTGAGAAGTTTCCGGCTACGCTGCGCTTGACGGTTGCATCTTTGGTTGTGATGCTTTTAATAGCTGTGCCACTCGGAACGCTGTCAGCACTATATCCAAATAAGTGGATTGATTATCTCAGCAGAAGTATTTCTTTAATTGGAGCGTCTATTCCAAGCTTTTGGCTCGGTCTTTTGTTTATACAGCTGTTCTCTGTACGTCTTCAATGGCTTCCTTCAATGGGTACAGGCACAGCAGCCCATCTTGTGCTGCCTTCTTTAACACTTGGTTTTGCCATGTCCGCTGTGTATATGCGAATGATTAGAGCTAGTCTGCTAGAAGGATTGAAACAAGATTTTGTACGATCTGCTCGAGCAAGAGGAATAAGTGAAAGCCGCATTTTTATTTTCCATGCGTTTCGGTATAGCTTAACACCCATTCTTACCATTTTAGGGACAAGCTTAGGGAGTTTACTTGGAGGAACGGTTATTATTGAAGTGCTTTTTGCTTATCCTGGAATCGGAAAACTAGTTATTGATGCGATTATGAATCGTGATTATCCTGTGATTCAAGGGTATATTTTGTGGATGGGCCTGTTTGTTGTTTTAATCAATTCACTTGTGGATTTGAGCTACAAATATGTAAATCCCCAGCTCTATGTAAAGGGAGGGGATAAAACTTGAAAAAGCCGCAGCTTCTTTTTGTAGTAATAAGCATGTGTGGTATTGTGCTTATTTTATTTTGTCTGTTTGGAAGTCAGCTAATACCAATGGACCCCACACAAGTCAATATGCAAGACCGGCTTCAAAAAGCCAACAGTGATCACTGGCTAGGGACTGATCACTTAGGCAGAGATCTTTTTTCACGAATCATAGCTGGAGCTCAGACTACGATTGGAACTAGTTGTCTTGTCTTAGCGCTCTCTCTTTTGATTGGAGTCCCGGTTGGTTTAGTTTCAGGGTATATTGGAGGAAAGATAGATCGCTTTTTAATGAGAATTGTAGATGCTTTTTTAGCTTTTCCTGATTATATTGCAGCCATTGTCTTAAGTGGACTGTTAGGGCCTGGATTATTTAACTTAATTGCTGCGATGGTTATTGTAAAGTGGGTTAGTTATGCAAGGGTAGTGCGGAGTATTGTGCTTCAAGAAAAGTCAAAAGAATATGTGCTGATTGCTAAATTAAACGGAGTGGGAACACTGCCTTTAATCCTTCGCCACTTTCTTCCTCACGTCGGGGGACATATTCTTGTTCTTGCTACGCTGGATATAGGGAAAATCATTTTAATGATGGCCTCATTATCCTATATTGGACTAGGGACTCAGCCGCCTACTCCGGAATGGGGAACGATGCTAAATGAAGGCAGGGCTTACTTTTACAATGCTCCGCAGCTAATGTTGATACCAGGTGTGGCCATTATTTTATTTGTGCTGACGTTTACAGCTTTAGGTGAATATATTCGAGGGAAATATCAAGTTAATCGATAAAAGAGGTGATCGTCATCGTTTTAGAAGTAAAGCATCTAGCCATTTATAATAAAACAAAACAAATCATAAAAGACGTTTCTTTCACAATCGAACAAGGACAGTGGATGGCGCTCGTTGGAGAAAGCGGAAGCGGGAAAAGCATCACTGCTGCTTCGATAGGAGGACTGCTGCCTTCAGGTGTGACGCTTAAAGAAGGCTCTATCACCTTTAAACAGAAAGGAGAGGCTCCTATCCTTGGAAAAGATATTTCGTATATCTTTCAAGATTATCGAAGCGCTTTTACGCCTTTTTTAACAATTGGAAAGCAGTTTGATGAAACGGTTCGTACTCATAGTGAGCTGTCTAAAAAAGACAGGAAAGCCGCCGTTTTTCAGGCTTTAAAAGCGGTGAATTTACCTAATGAACGCGTGTATAAAAGCTATGCTGCTCAGCTGAGCGGAGGACAGCTTCAGCGAGCAGCAATTGCTTTAGCGCTGGTGATGAAGCCTGCCTTGATTATCGCAGATGAACCAACTACGGCTTTAGATAGCGTGGCAGCAGCTGAAGTTCTTCAGCTGCTGTATAAGCTGAAAGAAGAAGCTGGCTGTGCCATTCTGTTTATTACTCATGATTTGCGTCATGTGCGGAAATATGCGGACCGGGGAGCCATTATGCTAGCAGGAGAAATCGTGGAAGAAAACAGTATCGAATCTCTGCTTCACACTCCGCGTCATTTTTACACAAAAAAACTGTTTAACGCCATTCCTTCTTTACGGAAAACGCCTGATCGATTGTTAGATACGCAGAAAAAAGTGTTGATATAGGAGTGAGATATGAAAGAAAAAAATATATTACGCGTCACGCAGCTTGTGAAACAGTATAAAGACGTTAAAGCGCTAAATAATGTTTCCCTGCATATCGATAAAGGGGAATGTGTGGGGATTGTCGGAGAAAGTGGAAGCGGAAAAAGTACGCTTGTAAAAAGCGTGCTAAGGTTAACAGAGACTCAGCAGGGAGAAGTATGGTTTGCAGAGAAACCTCTTCACCGGTTAAAAGGGAAAAAACTGCAGCAAGCTCGTCTAGGCATGCAAGTGGTATTTCAAAACCCCGCGGCTTCTTTTAATCCAAAAGTAAAAATCATCGATTCTTTGCTCGAGCCTTTGCGGCAGCAGCGAACCGTTCCTTCATTTTTATCTCATGTGAGCAGAAATGAAAAAGAAATCGCTTTTTATTTGTTAGAAAAAGTCGGAATTAACGCAGAATATGCGTTGAATTATCCCCATGAACTCAGCGGAGGACAGCTTCAGCGTGTAGCGATTGCGCGTGCCATTAGCGTAGGTCCGTCTCTGGTACTGTTAGACGAACCAACAGCGAGCCTTGATGTTACGGTACAAGCAAAGATTTTAAATTTATTAAAAGATTTGCAGGAGACTTTTCAGCTGTCTTATCTTTTTATTTCGCATGATTTAGCAGCAGTAAAATTTATGAGCAGTCGCATGATGGTTATGCAGCAAGGCGAGGTTATCGATCAATTTGACCGTGCACAGCTATTTGATAAAAACAGGCATCCCTATACAAAAAAGCTTGTGCGTTTATTTGAATAGAAAATAAAGCTCTTCGTTTAATATACTAAACGAGAGCTTTTTTATAAATGAGAATGAGACAAAGTCAGGGACGCGGCGGTGGAGTATGCATATGGATAAAGTGATAGCCTGCTTGGCAGAGCATGATAAAACTAATGGTGAGTACAACAAGAGGAATTAGCTTGTTTTTTCCTCGTTCTTCATATAGTCCGGCTGCGCTTAAAAGAAAGCCAATAGTAGCTAAAGGAGGAGAGGCGCGAAAGAATAAATCTGCAGCTGTAAACCCTTGGTTTGTATATTTATAATAAAAAAATAGACCTGTAATTAATAAAAATAGTCCAATCCAAAACAGCGTAAGTTTTCCAAAAAGGGTTTTAGGCACTGTGTTTTCACTCCTTTTGTCAGTCAAGTACCATAAAATACTAGCATAAAACGTTTTGGTTTGCATTAGAGAAAAAGAACTTGAATGATACAATATGTATAGAAGAACAGGTTTGAAGTAGGGGGAGATGAAGTATTCAAAGCGCTTCATGTAAAAAAATACATATCGTTGGATCCGTTGGAAGTGGAAAAACGACTCTAGCCCGTTTGTTATCCCATAGATTAGAAGTTCCTCACATCGTAAGAAAAAGCCGCTCAGTTGATGAGCGGCTTTTTTTGGTTTTTATTCTATCAACATAGACCCGCATTTTTTTTCACAAGCTTTTGCAAGGTTTTTGAGAAGCTGATTAAGAAACTCTTTGTCCATTTTAAGCCACTCTTCCTTTTGCAGTCCTTCTACGATATAGGAAGAAAAAAACCACACGTCGTTTTTGATGGCAGAGCGATTTGTTTCAGCGATTACAGTTAATGCCTTAATGACAGCAGACATCACGGAAACATCTTCTTTTCCATAATGGCGAATTTGATAGAACGCTTTGTACAAATAATCCGTAAAAGAAGGTTTTTCTAGCAGCACTCGAATACGTCCTTCTTCATCGCAATAATAAGGAGAGGAAGAATAGCTTTGTCCGAGTTTGATAAACACTTGCGTGAGCTGTTCAATGCAGTTAATAGCTGTTTCAGGGTCATTAATAGCTGGTGAAATAGCTCTTAATGCAATTTCACTTAGTTTTTGAATACCTAATTTTACGTCTTGGATCGATTCTTGGTCATTTGTAATAAACAAGCAATGAAGAAATTTTTCACGTTCTAACGATTGATGGTGAGTGATTACAGTTAATAACGGTGTGTCTGCTTCTACATACTCTCCGGGTGCTTTTTCGAGTTTAACAATGACATTTAATTTAGATGCTAGTGCTGTTAAATGGTTGAGTTCGATATATTGAATATATCCTTGTCTATTACTTTTAATTTGCAGTGTGTTTTCACTATCAAAATCAACCTGTATTTCATTCTTTGATTCGGGGTGCTTTTGTTGTTCTAGCCGTCTCTCTTCAATGGTAAGCATCGTTTTTTTTGCAATGTTTGAAATTAAATTTCCGACTTTAATCCAGTTGATGACGTGGTGAATCAAAAACACAAACATCCCTAAGCAAATGAATGCTACCACGATGGCTAATGAAGGAACAATAAAAGTATTGCTGACTTGGTTGCTGCGAACTTGAATGAGCACTACAAGCACGTATACGTATCCACCGATAAAAGTGCCAAGCACGCGCTGAGTTTTGGCATCTGTATTAAAGTTCTGAATCGTTCTAGGAGAAAACTGACCTACAAACGTAGTCAGTACCACTAACACAGAAGAAAATGTAATTGTCGTCATCGTTAATAAGGAATTTGATACTGAACTTAAAATAGTATGAGCAAGCTCTTTATCCGTTAGAAACACGGATGGAACTAACTTTAACCACTGTTTGTGAGCTGTCAAATATCGATCTAAAAATGTACTAATAGTGGCTAAAACAAAAGCAACAATTCCGTATATAGAAGGAGTAATCCAAAAATTAGCTTTTATTCGATTTTGCTGTAGCTTTATTGACATAACGAAATCTCCCATATCATGATTTAATAAGTTCGGACTTCTTTTAGTATGAAGAAAAAAGTTAACCATACTTATCCACCTATTATTACCCTCACCTGCATGTGAAAAACTTCTTTAAGAAAAGTTTTATCATTCATTTGTAAAGGGTAGAGATCAAAAAGGAGGGAAGAGCCGTGGCATTTGATTATTCACTTGACTTTGAACATATCGATTTTAGAAAACATCCTGAAAAGTATAGAGTAGGAAAAGGAGAACAAGGAGTTCTCCTTGTTGAGCCATATAAAAGTGAAATTCTTCCTCACTGGCGTTTTCGTACACCTGACATTGCTGAGGAATCCGCCGACGCCATCTATCAGCTTTTTTTAACCTACAAAGAAAAAAGCGATTTTGTTGGAATGGACATGGCCCGGAAATTTCTCCAAATGGGATACACGCGATCGAGGCGCTACGCGAACTACAAAGGCGGAAAGAAATACAACAAAGACGGCGAGCGTAACGAACGGCAAATGGATGAACAAAAAGCAGAATCGGCATCAATTTTTATGGAAAAATGGAAAGAGGTACGAGAGAATAAAGAGTACTTGCAAATGAAAAAAGAGCATCAAAAAAAGTACGGATAATCAGCTGGGATCCGTACTTTTTTCCTTTGTTATTTCGATTCGTTTAATATGGTGATGTTCAATATCAATGACTTTAAATGAAAAACCTTCGTTTTTGATGCTATCACCTTTAGCAAGATCAAACTTTTCGGTCAGCATCCAGCCGCCAATGGTATCAACGTCTTCTTGTTCAATAGTTGTTCCGAGTAAATCATTTACTTCTTCAATCAACACCTTCGCATCTAGTACGTAGTGATTTTCATTAATTTTGTGTACGTCCGGTATTTCATCATCATCAAATTCATCACGAATTTCACCAACAATTTCTTCTAAAATGTCTTCAACCGTTACAAGCCCCGTTGTTCCTCCATACTCGTCTATTAAGATGGCCATGTGAATTCTGTCCCTTTGAATTTTAAGCAATAAGTCGTAAATGGCGATGGAATCAATGACTTGAATGATGGGTTTCATATACGTTTGCACGGTACGTGGTTTGATATCATCTTCTTTTATGTAATCCGCTAATATTTCTTTAATATTAACTAATCCCACCACTTGATCTTTGTTTCCATCTATAACTACTGGATAGCGAGTATATTGCTCTACTCTAGCCATTTTTAAGAATTCTTCTATCGTTTCATCTGCTGATACGCTAACAATTTCTGTACGAGGCACCATGATTTCTTTAGCCGTACGATTATCAAATTCAAAGATATTATTCATGAACTTAAATTCCGATTGATTAATTTCACCGCTCTCATAGCTTTCAGATAAAATAATTCTAAGTTCTTCTTCACTATGAGCTACTTCATTTTCAGAAGCTGGCTTCAGGCCGAATAATCCGACAACGCCTCTTGCTGAGTGGTTTAAAAGCCAAATAAACGGATAAAGTAACTTAGAAAAAAGAATAAGAGGACGGGAAAATAACAGCGTCACTTGTTCGGCCTTTTGAATCGCCACCGTTTTGGGCGCAAGTTCTCCAGCTACCACATTTAAAAATGTGACAATCGAAAAAGCAAGAACAAAAGATATGACATGCGAAAGTGATGTAGCAAAAGGAAGCATGTCAATAAGCGGCTCTAATAAATGACCTACCGTAGGTTCACCTATCCAGCCTAGACCCAATGCGGTAACCGTAATGCCCAGCTGTGTGGCTGAAAGATAACCATCTAAATTTGATACTACTTTTTTTGCTGCTAAAGCGTTCCGGTTTCCTTCTTCAATTAACTGATCGATTCTAGTCGACCGTACCCTAATGACGGCAAATTCCGTTGCAACAAAAAAGGCTGTTAATATGATTAATACGATGAATAAGATGACATTTACTGTTTCCAAATTTATCTCCTTACCCCGTTGAAACGGATAAGGGAACACCTCCTTTATAAAAGTTTGATGAGCTGATTTATATGGTAAATAAAGAATATCATGTATACTGTTCCCTTAATCTCCGTAGAAATAAACTTATCGAAAAGAAAGAACACTTTTTAATAACTCGCAACATTTTTTGGCAGAAAAAGCGTAAACTAAACATTATAAAATGAACGAAAAGAGACAACGTGATACCTTTAAAGAGATGTAAATAGAAGTAGGAGTCGATTGTTTTTATGGAATTTTTTCTAACGATATTAGTCTTATTGGCTTTGATTGGTCTATCTAATATCATTAATCATTTTGTGCCATTTATTCCTGTTCCGTTAGTTCAAATAGCTTTGGGAGCAGGGCTTGCTATCTTGCCATTTGGCGGAGATGTCCATTTGGAACCTGAATTATTTTTTATTTTATTTATTGCCCCGCTATTATTCAATGATGGGAAAAACGTGTCAAGAGCTGCTCTTTGGAAGCTTCGTACACCTATTTTATTACTAGCGCTGGGACTGGTTTTTGTAACGGTGGCAGTAGGGGGATATCTAATTAATTGGCTTATCCCTTCCATTCCGTTACCGGCGGCATTTGCACTAGCCGCTATTTTGTCCCCAACAGATGTAGTGGCAGTTGGAGCTATGGCGAGCCGAGTAAAGCTGCCTAAGCGAATTATGCATTTGCTTGAAGGGGAAGGACTGATGAATGATGCCTCTGGTCTTGTAGCGTTTCAAGTAGCAGTAGCTGCTACCGTAACGGGCGTTTTTTCAATCGTAGATGCTACATTTCAGTTCCTTTGGGTAGCGCTGGGCGGTTTGTTTGTAGGAGCATTTATCGCTTTTCTGATTATCAGACTGCGTGTACTTGTTCGACGTTTAGGAATGGAAGATATTACGATTCATATGTTAATACAAATTCTAACTCCATTTGTTGTCTTCTACATTGCTGAACACTTTCATCTATCGGGAATCTTGGCAGTTGTAGCAGGCGGCATTGTGCATGCGATTGAGCGCGACCGAGAGGAATCACCTAACCAGCAGCTTAAAGTGGTATCAAAAAGTACTTGGACGGTTATTTTATATTTGTTAAATGGCTTGGTTTTTGTGCTGCTTGGTCTGCAAATACCAAAAGTGGCGAAAGCAATTATTCAAGATCCAAACTTTAATAATGGACAAGTGCTTCTTTATATTTTGATTATTACTGTCTTTTTGCTCGTACTACGATTTATTTGGGTGATGGTATCATGGTCAGTAGGCTGGTATTACAAAAATAACAAGCATCTAAAACCTGAGCCTCGGTCTATTGGTATTATTACGGTTTCAGGTGTACGAGGAGCTGTTACGTTAGCTGGAGCGTTTTCGATTCCTTATACGCTTGATAACGGCAGTGATTTCCCGGAACGCTCTCTGATTATTTTTCTAGCAGCAGGCGTTATATTGTTAACCTTAGTTGCGGCAAGCATTCTTTTACCTGTTATTGCGAAAACAGAAAAGGCGCCGAAGAAGCCTGAGCGCAATACAAAAGAGGTTAAAGCACGCATTAAAGTGCACAAAGCTGCTATTCAGCGGTTAAAAAGAGAAATGACCGAGGAAAATCGTGGAGCAGCGCTTTCGTTAATTTCAACGTATAATACAACGATTAATAACATCATCGTTAAAACGCATCCTTTAGAAGCCTCTGAAAACAAACAGTATGAAGAAGAAATTCGATTGCTGGCTCTTCAGGCCAAGGGGAAATTGGTGGAAAAGCTATTAAAAGAGGAAAAAATAGACCGTGAGACAGCGTATATTTGTTTGGAACATACGCACAAGCTTGAAATGGCTGTAACCAATCGTGTAAGGTACAAATTATTGGTGAGCTGGATGAGGTTTAAAAAAGTTTTATTATTACTAGTCCGAATTTTTTCACCGAATAAGCAGGCTTTAAGAAAACAAAGCCTGCGCAGAAGAAGTAAAGTGAACAAAGTACGTATTCAAATGATTGAAGAAGCGATAAAGGTCATTAAAGAAAATATGAACGAAGAAAATCGAATGATTTCACTTGCTATCATTAGTGAATACCATAGATCCATGGCAAGACTTAGAAAAGAGAGTACGGAGTATAATTCAGGTAAACGTAAAAAAGCAACGAGAGATTTATGTTATAAAGCGTTTCATACCGAGCGGGAAACGGTGCAAGAACTTTATGAAAAAGGAGAAATCACACGTGAAATCGCTCATAATATTCGAAAAGATATCGCTTTGCGTGAAGCATTAACAATTGAAGAAAATGGTTATTAAAAAGTCGCAGAGAGTAGTCTCTGCGACTTTTTCTAGTAAGTTTCATTCTATTGCTTTTCAAAAAGATAAAGCTTTCCGTTAACAGCAATATCAAACCGAGGCCCTTTAAAGCCGCGTTTTATAAGTTCTTTACGCATAAATTTCATAATGCCTCCGTGGCGGACAATCAGCAAATCGTCTTCTGACTCGGAAATAGCGCGATCTAGCACTGCTGCTACTTTTCTCTTAGTCTCAGCCATATCTGTACGAGCTTGTTTGTTGATGAGTCCGGACATGCGAAACAGTAATGCCCAGAGGATAAAAGGAAGTTTAAATTTTACTGGAATAATAGGCATGGGTATTTCTCTAAGTTCCGGAAGAAGAGTGATCTCTTGTTTATAAATATGCTTTGCCGTTTTGTGTGCTCGCGGCATATCGCTTGAAAAACAGCGTTTCCATTCAATATTATTTAAATCAGTCTCTCCATACGTAATATCTGATTCATCATATTCCTGAAACCAAGCCACTAGTTCATCGGTGGATAAGCGGTGGTTTTCTGGAAGCCCTTTGTTTACTTTGTAATGACGTACTAATGCTACTTTCGTTGTGAAATCTCCTTAAAATTTAAGCGCCAAAAATACTTACTTGGCGCAGCTTGATTTTCTTATTTAACGTTATTTTCATCATGCTGCACCTCCTTTCAAATATTTGTAAAATAAGTATAAAATGGATTGAGAAAATTGTAAATAAGGTATAGGAGAAGATTTTGAGATAGAATAATTGGAAAATGAAACCTTTTTATAAGATAAAACGTATTACTTATAGATAATTCAAACAAATTGAAATACATATAAAAGGGTGGATTACAATGATGGATACAGAGAGAAAAGTGAATATCAGAGAAGAGTTTGGAACTTTATTTGCAGAAGGGGATTTTAAGAAGCTTTATGATTGTGTAAGCGAAGAATTTAAACGTCAAGTTTCCCTTCAGCAATTTTTGGAGCAGAGCAAATTGTTTAATCAAGGAGAACAGTTGTACAGACTAGAAACAAATCTTTATTTAACCCCTCAAATTGAGCAGTTTATTTGGATAAATTCTACGCAGAGAAAAGCCATCAGCGTTATGTTTGATGAACATAATATTATACAAGCACTTGTGCTTGCTCCTATAGAATCATTTTCAGAGAGAGAGAGATGGAGTACAAACAAATATACGATGCCGATTCAAAGTGAATGGTTTGTCTATTGGGGTGGAAAGCATGAGGTGTTGAACTATCACCATCCAGTCGAAAGCCAAAGGTATGCATATGATTTAGTCGTGCGAAAAGGAAAGCAAAGCTATAAAAATGATGGAATGAAAAACGAAGATTACTATGCTTATGGAAAAAAGGTTGTAGCTCCGCTTGAAGGAGTCGTTATCGCAGCAGCTGATGGCCAAGAAGATAATGAAATTGGACACACCAATAAAAAAAATCCTTTAGGAAATCACGTTATCATTGAACATGAAGGGAAAGAATACAGTGTGCTTGCACATTTGAAGCAAGGGTCGGTTTCTGTGAAAAAAGGAGACGTGGTTCGTAAAGGAACGCTGCTCGGAAGGTGTGGAAATTCCGGGAATTCATCCGAACCTCACATTCATTTTCACGTCATGGATGCCTCTGACATCGAAACGTCAAAAAGTTTGCGAATTCAGTTTCATGCAGCTGTTGAACCGATTCGCGGAGATACGGTTATTCCATTTTTCTATTGATTAAAAAGAGACTAGGACAAAAGTATTTTAGCCCAAGTGAAAAACGAACCATTGATCAACATGTTTGATGAGTGGTTCGTTCTTTTGGTTATGGTGAATATAGCTTCATGGGTTTCGTTCCTTCTAGCAGTTGATTGAAGGGCAAGGCGAAGACTCCTGCGGGAAAAGCGGGACAGAAGACCCCGCAGGAGCGCAAGCGACGAGGAGGCTCAGCGGCCGCCCGCGGAAAGCGAAGCCTTGCACGGAAATCAACTGCGGTGTCATAAGCGGTTCAGCTCATGTATCTCATTTATTCGTCTTTAGGTGGGCTTCATTTCGTTATGTCCCAGCCTCTTTTTATGCATGATTTTCTTCAAATATAAAGTCAAGAAGCCGCTGAAACAAGTAAAGGATAATGGCTACGGTAGTCATGACAAGGAAAAGTCCAAAATGACTAATTTCATACAGATTATAAAGCCCAATTTTAGCGAGAAAAGGAACTATAACATAACCATGAATCAAATCCAAAATAATGTTAACCATTATGTACAAGATAAACCCGGGATACGTAAGGTAAAAGACAAAGATCGTAATCACAATATGAAGGCAATAAATCGTTGCTCCCATGCTAGTAAGAAAAAATACGTTTTCTTGAACCGTCCACCAGTGCATTTTTTCCGCTACTTGATAGGCGATTGTCATCATTAATGCAGCAAACAACCCTACAGTAAAAAATCGTTTAACCCGCTGTTTATCAAGCAGCAGCAGTAAAAACCATGGAATAACAAGAATTCCCCATAATATAATTTGATTCATCCATCTTCCCACCTTTTATTTATCAGTAGTTCTTAGTGTAAGAAAGAATTGTAAAAATATACATTTCGCAAAGAAAACGTTTACAGTCAGATTTCTTATCTATATACTAAATCTTGAATACTTGTATACAAGTTGGTTAAGGGAGTGATGACACATTAAAAAGGTAACCTACCCGGAAAGATGGCTTCGCGGAGCCTCGCTGGGAGAACAAGTGGTAAGCAAATTAAGAATTCAAATTATGAGCGGCGAGCTGAAAAAAGGAACCATACTATCAGAAAATCAGCTCTCGGCAGAGTTTGGAATGAGTCGATCTCCTATCAGAGAAGCTCTGCGGATCCTTTCAAACGAAGGGCTCATTGATTTACAGCGAATGGGAGCAGTTGTTATTGGTTTAACAACTAGGGATTTAAACGAGCTGTACGATGTTCGTCTGCTTTTAGAACACTTTGTCTTAGAACGTTTATCTGAAGTCAACCATGATTCGCTTATTAAAAAGCTGGAGCAAAGCATTGATCAAATGAAGATGGCAGCTAAATACGATGACTATGTAGAGTTTGCTTATCAAGATTTGCGGTTTCATGAGCTCGTGATTATCGAAGCAGACCACAAGCGGATATTAAAATTGTGGGAAAGCATCCGTGAAATTATTTTAGCTGCTCTTTTAATTACGACTGAAAAAAGATTTCGAGATGATAAAGCAGCTGTGCTCCCACTGATTAAGCAGCATCATGAAATGATTAAGGCATTAAAGTCTCAAAATACAGAACGCATTCAAGATGAAGTGAAACGTCACTTTGAAGACACGCGAAATACGATAACAGCTTCACTTTTGAATGAAGCATAAAAAAAGGGATAAAATATTCGAAATATTTTTGAGTATTTTTCTCTTCAACTTGTCGACAAGTATACAAAGGGGGATGGAGAAATGAAAGCAGGTGTCTACGTTTCAGAAACAAAAGCCGTTATGCAGCAAAAAGCGAAACCGGTTATAAAAAAAGGAGAAGCGCTTGTAAAGGTATCTCATGCTGGAATTTGCGGAACGGATATGATGATTTATTTTGGAAAACACCCTAGAGCACAGGCGCCACTCACTATGGGACATGAGTTCAGCGGAGTGATAGAGGAGATCCGAGGAGAAACGGAATTTTCTTTAGGTGACCGCGTAGCAGTTGAGCCTACGCTTAGCTGCGGAACGTGCGAAGCCTGTGTAAAAGGACAGTTTCACGTTTGTAAAAAGTTAAAACTAATCGGCATTGATCAAGATGGAGGTTTTGCGCAGTACGTGGCTGTTCCTGTGAACCGCCTTCACCTCTTGCCAGAGAAACTGTCTAGCGAGCATGCAGCTCTTGCAGAACCTGTAGCGGTTGCCGTACATACAGTGCGACGCTCGCGTTTGAAAGTAGGAGACCAAGCTGTCATTTTAGGGGCAGGACCTATTGGACTGCTGATCGGGATGATTGCGAAACGAGCAGGAGCAAAAAAAGTAATGATCTCAGATATTAGTTCTTATCGCTTAACTAAAGCGAAAGAACTTGGCTTTATACCAATTGATGCAGCGAAAAGAGACGTAGTAAAAGAAGTGCGTTTGCTTACGAATGAAGTCGGTGCAGACGTTGTATTTGAAGTAGCCGGAAATCAAATTACAGCAAAACAAATGGTTGAAACAAGCCGTATTCAAGGAGAGGTTGTGGTGGTGAGCGTATACAAAAGCGCTCCAGAAGTAGATTTAGCAGCAATGCACTTTAAGGAAATTTCATTAACTACAACGAGATGTTATACAAGGGAAGATTTTCAGACGGCTATTGATTTACTTGCAAACGGTGAAATAGCAGCAGATTCTTTAATTTCTCATAAACTGCAGCTTGAAGATATTCAAGCGGGGTTTGAGTTTATGCAGCGGCCTGATGAATCACTTAAGGTTTTATTTGCACCAAACGGAGAGGAGAATGAACAATGACAGTAGATTTGTTTTCTTTAGATGGTAAAGTAGCAGCAATTACAGGAGCAACAAGAGGAATTGGAAGATCAATGGCGATTGCTTTGGCAGAAGCAGGTTCGGATATCGCTCTTTTGCAGCGTTCAAAGGAGTTTCTTGGAGTAAAAGAAGAAATCGAACGGCTCGAAAGAAAATGTTTTATTGTTAATTGTGATCTAGAAAATGCTTCTCAAGTAAGCGAAGCGATCTCATCGGTTGTTGCTTATTTTGGCAAGCTCGATATTTTAGTGAACAACGCGGGCATTCAAAGACGTTCACCCGCTGTAGACTTTGCAGAAGAAGATTGGGACGCTGTTATGAACGTTAATTTAAAAACCGTATGGTTGTTATGTCAGCAGGCGGGCCGCCAAATGCTTAAACAAGGAAGCGGAAAAATCATTAATATGGCATCTTTGCTTTCTTACCAAGGAGGTATTACCGTTCCAGCTTATGCCGCAGCAAAAGGCGGAGTTGCTCAGCTTACAAAGGCTTTATCTAATGAATGGGCAGCAAAAGGCGTAAATGTTAATGGAATTGTACCAGGATACATTGCCACTGATATGAATGAAGCACTTATTAACGATGAAACGCGCAGCAGACAAATCATTGAACGTATTCCCGCAGGCAGATGGGGACAGGCAGATGATTTTAAAGGAGCAGTTGTCTTTTTAGCATCTGATGCGTCTGCTTATATTCACGGACACTTGCTTGCCGTAGACGGAGGATGGCTAGGAAGATAACGCATGAACCAATAAATTTTTTCATATCATGAACAAACTCGATTAAAAGGAGCGTTCATGGTATGAAAGTGTGGATATTGAATGTTGGTATTGCTGTCACAGTGCTGACAACTGCTTGGGCGGTGTATACAAAGCCTGAAGAGAAAGAGGTTTCGCTAGTTTCTTACGATCAGCTCTCCATAGCTGTCCCAAAAGAAAGCACCGACTTTGAAAAAGAGTTAAAATCAGCTTTGACGCAGCATGGTTTTCAAGAAGTTAGGGTGCTGAATGACTATGCGGAAGCTCAAGTTCTGGTTCTTCTGCCGGCTGAACAACTTTCTTCCTATAAGAAGAAGGACATTCAGCAAGTCGTAAATCAACTTACCAAGCAGTATAACGTTAATCCTGATGTAGTTCAGATTCAGTTATATGGAAAAAAGTAAAAGCCTTTTAGAAAGGGGAATCCCTCTCTATAAAAGGCTTTTTTTACTCTTTTTTCTTCTCTTGTTGAGCGAGCTCTTCTTGTCTTTTAAAATGTGATTTTCCTAACGCATACACAAAACTAAAAAACAAAGGAAGTAAAATAGTCAGCAGCACAAGGCGAGTAAGCATATCGCTCAAGTCATTTCTCGTTAAGTAAATATTAATAGCTGCGATGACAATATAAATAAAAATCCCGAGGTTTCGTAAAAATCTCTTTAGCATAGATGCATTCATTTTTTTCACCTTACTTTTATATACTCACATTTAAGGTAAAGGAAACGATTAATAAAAGCAACCTATTTACTACAAAGCAAGAAGGAATACAGAAATTTATGATGAATGTTTATATGTTATCTGAAAATTATGCGAATAAAACTGCTAACATGAAGCTGCTTTATACAGCAGTCTGCTTTTAGTACACCGAGTCAGTATAAACAGTTGCCTTCTCTTCAATTAGCTTTAGTTTTTAAAAAGGTAAGGTGATGAAATGAAAAGAGTGCTGGTAATGGGCGTTTCTCCAGGAGTAGGAAAGTCCACATTTGCCAAGAAATTAGGGAAAAAGCTTGATCTAGAAGTACATCATCTAGACAGCCTGTATTGGCAGCCGGGCTGGGCGGAAAGAGACAATGATAGTTTTAGAGAATTGCAGGAGCACATTGTAAAAAAAGACAGCTGGATTATCGATGGGAACTACAGCAATTCGTATGATATTCGAGTGAAGCGTGCAGATACCATCGTTTATTTAGAGCTGCCGCTAATCGTTTGTGTGTACCGAGTGATAAAGAGGAGGATTGTATATGCAAGAAAAACGCGTGAAGATATGGCAAAAGGATGCCCTGAGAAAGTAGATTGGTCATTTTTTACATTTATTCTTACGACGTATCGAGAACGGCAAAAAAAGATGAGAAACCGGTTTAAAAAGCTTAAAAATGATGAGGATTGCAAGGTTTTTATGCTGATGAACAGAAAGGACATCGAGAACTATATACAAAACCTATAGGTGGAGTAGAGCTGAATTTTGAACAAAAACAGCCACGTAACAAGTTCGCTTGTTACATGGCTTTATTGAAAAAACAATCATTCTTGCGTAATCTTCAGCATTCCTTTTTTATCTAACGCAACTGCTAGAGAATGATTAACCTTCACCGTTAATGGATGAACTTCAGAGTCTCGGTCCGAAAAAAACCACCGTCTTTTAGGCGCCCCTACAAGAAAAAACGCACTGTCGCTTCCTAAAAAGTTAAAGTTCTCGTTTAATGGCCTGTTGTTGCGCACGGTGATACCCGAGTTAATAAGCTGTGTCCCTACAGAGCGGACATGAGGCGTTGTCAAGTTGATTTCTCCTATGCTTAAAAGCGACTTAGAAGAAAAGGGGTCGTTGGATGGCGGGCAGTCTGAATGTCTTGAAATGTATTCAACAATATTATGAGCAGGATCTTCAAAATAAAACGAATGAGCATCAAATGCTTCAAAATAAATCTCATCTTTCTTCTCTTCTGTATTGAGGAAGACTCTTTGAGTAGCCCATTGTTTCGCTTCCATAAAGCGGTTTGCTGGAACATTAAAAGCAAAATGGTAAAAGGGCTTTGTATGTAGAGCACTTTCTTTAAAAGTGAGCTCACTTTCACCAACTTTAATGGAAAAAGAACGCGGTGAAGCGGCAGTTAATGGGAAATTGAGGGAATTTGCATAAAAAGCCTTCATTTCGTCCAGTAGATGAGTGTACAGGACAGCTTGATTAATCATCATAAACCATTCCTCCTCGTTTAAACGTTGTCTAAATCACATGGCATTAAACAGATGTTTCATTATCATCCCTTTGAACGCTGCTTTTCCAGTGAAGCTGAAAAGATCCTTTATGCTCAGAGCCTATAAAGTTAATACGATATCTTCTCGTTCTTTCGGGTGTTAGATAAAGAGAGTTATTAGTCATCTCAAAGAAACGTGTACGTCTTGGATCTTCTACATATAGAGAAAGGTCTCCACTTTTAGTGTTTTTAGATAGCCTGAAAACGTAGGTTACGCCTTTTTTGAGTTTAATGCTCCGAGAGTAGCGGCCTGTAAAGCTGTCATATTCTCCAAAGAAAACCTCACTTCGCTCTTTTTTTATTCTCCCACCTACAATTTGATTTTCCTGGCCGTTAAAGTTAATAAGTAAAAAAGCAATAAGAACAATAAGAAAACTATATTTAAACATAAAAACCTCCATCTACTAAATTATAGATAGTTTTGGATTTCGTCAAATAGTGTTATAGTTTAAAAAGGGAAAAATTAACAAAAAATATTATCCCTTTGTATGTTACGCCTAACGGAAAGGAGAAAAAATTGACTCAGCGTTTTTATTTTTTAGCAGCAAGTCAAGTAACCACAAATTTAGGTTTTGTTCTTTATACAATGGCCCTCACTTTCTATATAAATCAAAACACCGGTTCAACAGCTCTTGCATCAATGATTACGATGACGAGCTTACTTGCTCGCCTCCTTAGTGGTCTTAGCGTACCTTTACTAGCCGATACATATAAATCTATTCATATTATGCGGGCTGTACAGGTTATGCAAATAGGAATGCTCGCTGGATTGTATATGCTACTCACACAAAAATTTACAGTCACAGTACTAGCGATGTGTTTTGTCATTGTTGGGATCATTTCTTTTTTTAACGGTTTTTTTACTATTTTTAAAACGTCGGTTGTTCGCAGCTTAGTAAGTGATAGTCAAAGAATGCAGGCGAATAGTTTGCTTTCAACAATTGACCAAACCTTTCTATTTGCAGGGTGGTCCCTTGGTGGTTTCGTTTTGTCTTTAACAGGATTCACTTATTCTTTATGTATAACGGCAGGTCTTTTATTGTTCTCGTTTGTTTGTTTGCTGTTTATAAAAGAAGCTCATAGATACAAGCAGCCAGAAAAGCGAAGCGTGGCAAAGCTAATGGAAGGATGGCGCTTTTTATGGGTACGTAAACGCATCAGAGCACTCGTTATAATGGACATAACTGAATCACTCGTTGGAACCATTTGGATTGGGGCTATTACTCTTTCTTTTGTGAAAGAAGTGCTTGGAAAAGGAGAAGTATGGTGGGGATATATAAACGGTGCGTATTATTTTGGAAGCATAGTCGGAGGAATTATTGTGTACCGAATGTCTTCTATGGTAAAAGGAAGGCTTTTGCTTCTTATGTTCGCGGGCTCAATTGGTTATGCTGTTTTAACCGGTTTTTACGGCTTAGTAACGAACCCGTATTTAGCTTTAGCACTTTTGGTAATGATGGGTCCTGCCTATCAGCTTCGAGACGCAGCGCAGGAAACCATTTATCAAAATGCCTGCAGCAGTGGGGTTCTTTCTAAAGTAATAGCGGCAAAATCAACTCTTGTACAGGGTGCGTTTATTCTTTCTATCGCGTTTGTAGGTACAGTAGCGGACTTCTTTGGGGTGAGGATTGTATATCTATTTGCAAGCTTCCTATTGCTGGTAACGTCTCTCATAGGTATTGCAGTATTAGTTCATAACAAGCAGTCTGTGGAAACAACATCACCTGTTGAACGGGTAGAGAATATATGAAGATCATCACGCTAACGTATCTTATGGAGCATGATATAAAAGAGCTGTTAATAGAAAGCCAGGAGGAAGGCTTTTTCTTTCTTACCAAGCTAATAGCGGAGTATAAAAACGGGCAAAACGTATTTAACAGAACAGGAGAAAGGCTGTGGGGAGTTTACGGTGAACAAAATAAATTAATTGGCGTAGCCGGCCTTAATCAAGATCTTTACAGTCAGTATACTAACGTTGGAAGAGTAAGAAGGTTTTATGTTTCAGCTCGGTTTCGCAGAAAGGGTATAGGTAAGCGACTTTTAAAAGAAATCATTCATTATGCAGAGAACTATTATAACACTCTCGTCTTATATACAGATACGGACGAAGCGAAGTTATTTTATGAACGAAACGGCTTTAAACGCATACACAATCAGCATAAAATTACTCATGAATATAAACTAAAAAATGTTCATTAATCAAACTAACGGATGTTTCATTCAATTAGGGCATTAAAATAGTATACGAATAACGCTCAGAAAAAATCTGAGCGCTATTCGTTACCATGCATCAACGCATCAACCGAACCCGTTACTCTTTTTAGTTTGCTTTTTTAAGTTTGAGAGCTGTTTTAGGAGCAGGGCTTTTTTTAACAATATACAAACCGCTAAAAATAATAAGTCCTCCAAGCAGCTGCATGGAATTGATGGTTTCTCCAATGGCTACAGCAGCAAAGACAACGGCGAACAAAGGAATAACATACATGTAAACCATTACTTTTGTAGATCCAATTTTTCCAATTCCTACATACCACATTACCAGCCCGTACACCGTCACGAACAAAACAGAGTATGCCAAAGAGCTCCAGCTGCCTATATCTGTTGGCCAGATAAGCGTTTGATAGGTGAAAAGACAGTAGACAGTAAGAGGAATAGCTCCGATCAAAGCAGACCAGGCAGTTACGCGCAAAGCAGAATATTTTACGACTAAAGGTTTTGCTAAAATTGGATACCAGCCCCACGCAACGGCCGCTACAATCCCCATGATATTTCCGAACCATGCAAGCTGCGACAGCGCATGACTAGAGTGACCAAACAGCAGTACAAACGCAGCACCGAAAAAAGCAAGCACAGAGCCTAGCTGTGTTTTTAACGAAAAAGCTTCATGCTTATATAAGATAGCTAAGATTCCTGTGAAAATAGGAGACATCGAAATAAGTAAAGAAGCATTTGTAGCTGTCGTATATTTAACAGATACCATAAACAGCGTTTGATAGAGTGTAACGCCTACTATGCTGACCGCTATTAAACGTCCCCAGTCTTTCTTTTCGATCCGAATGCCTCGCTCTACGATTCCTGTAATAAGTAAAAGAATAGGAGCAACCATTATAAAACGCAGCGCGCTAAATTGGATAGAAGACATATGAGCAACTCCAAATTTTCCGATTGTATAATTGGCTCCCCAAATTAACGCAACGGATAATAATATCCATTCCAGCCAGCCTTTTTTCATGTCATCACCTCGGGTAAATATATAAATTAAATAAGTGCGGATATCCTTAGTTACAAAGTATACAGGAAGAAATTATGTAAAAGGCCAGCCAATTCAGGTATTTTTATCTCATCCACTTGTTTATAATACAAACAAAAACGCAGCTGCAATGGCTGCGTTCATGACTGTTATCCACATTGTTCTATCTCATCTAATCGCACAAGTTCGACTTTAAAAGCATGATCAATCGGTCGAATTTCACAGTACCCTGAATCATATACGTGAATCAGTACAAAGCGTTTTCCTTTATATAGCACTTCTTTGTAGGCTGTCACGAGATACACCCTTTCTTTTCATAAGTTTGTTTTTCATTCTATGAACAAAAAACGACGTAATTGCCTAATATAAAAAGAATTTTTAAGGTTGATAAAATTGCTTGGCAAAACAAGTTCGCTTATACTGTACTGTGATTCTATTTACGTATAGGTTCTGATTAAGAACAGCTTTAGCATATGGATAACGAAACAAAACAGCAGTACATAAGGAGCAGCACATGGATATTAACTATTTATATACATTTAAAGAAGTAGCGAAGTGGGGGAGCTATACACGAACGGGCGAGGAGTTAGGGTATGCTCAGTCAAGCGTTACCACTCATATAAAAAAATTAGAGGATCATTACGGTCAAAAACTATTTGAACGAACAGGACAAAAAATGAAGCTGACTCAGCCTGGTGAAGAATTGCTTTATTATGTGAATCAAGTAACCGAGTTATTAAATGAAGCAAAAGAGCGCCTTACTACGAATGAAGATGCTAGAGGAACAGTTTCAATAGGAACCGTGGAGTCGCTGGCCGCTTATTTTATTACACCGTATATTCGTGAATTAAAAAAGCAGCACCCTTCTCTAAAGATTATGCTAGAAGCGGGTTTATGTCCAAATTTAACACAAGGAATTATTGACGGAAAGTATGACGTAGCCGTTTTGCTTGATCGCCTTCAAACCTCTTCAAGTTTAGAAGTGATTCCTATTCGAAAAGAAAACATGGTTATGATTGCTTCGCCTTCTCATTCTTTTAGTGAAAAAAACAACGTTGTAATGGAAGAGTTTGAAGGTGAAACCATCATTTTAACCGAGAGCGGCTGCCCTTATCGTACGCTTTTAGAAGAGATGATGCGCAGCAGGGGTATTCATATGCAATCGGTGATTTCATTTAGCAGTCTTGAAGCAATTAAACAGTGCGTAGCGGATAATTTAGGTATTGCTCTTGTGCCAGAAATAGCGGTAAAACAAGAGATTGAAAATGGAAAACTGATTAAAATCCGGTTTGACCATGAAGAATTTTATCTTTATTCACAGCTCATATTCAAAAAGAAAAAATGGCTGACGGCACCCATTCAACACTTCATTTCACTTGTACAAGAAGGTTATCAAAAATATTGATAACAGATATAGAGAATCTTCAATAATGATGAAGCTGCTTTCGTGATACACTTTTTACAAGAAAAGAAAACTAGAGGTGTAGAACATGAATATATTTTTGCAGCACAATCCTACCAAATTATACTTTGGAAAAAATCAAATTACGAAGCTATCGCAAGAGCTTGCTTCTTACACTAAACAAGTAAACGTTCTGTTAGTATACGGAGGAGGAAGCATCAAACAAAATGGCGTATACGACGAAGTGAAAGCTGAACTTCAGTCTATTAACGCAGTTGTTCACGAGCTGTCTGGTGTAGAACCGAACCCTCGTTTGACTACGGTAGCTAAAGGCGTTGACATATGTAAAAAAGAAAACATTGATTTTCTCTTAGCCGTTGGGGGAGGAAGCGTGATCGATTGTACAAAAGCTATCGCAGCTGGAGCCGTGTATGAAGGGAATACATGGGACTTAATTACACGCAAAGTAGAGATTACAGGTGCTCTTCCTTTTGGAACGGTCTTAACACTTGCGGCAACAGGATCTGAAATGAATTCAACTTCTGTTATTACAAATTGGGAAACAAAAGAAAAGCTAGGTTGGACGTCTTCTCATGTATTTCCCGTCTTTTCTATCTTAGATCCGGCGTACACGTTTTCAGTGCCGCGCGACCAAACAGTCTATGGAATTGTTGATAGTATGTCGCATGCGCTTGAACACTATTTTCACCGCACAGAAAATACGCCGATGATCGACGGTTTTATTGAATCATTGCTAAGAACAGCTGTACAAGAAGGTCCTAAGCTTCTTACAAATCTGACTTCTTATCAGTATCGTGAAACGATGATGTATATAAGCACGACGGCGTTTAACGGAAGCTTAGCAAACGGAACGGATGGAGGAGACTGGGCTACTCATCGTATTGAACATGCTCTGTCGGCCGTGTATGATATTCCCCACGGAGGCGGCCTTGCTATCTTGTTCCCTAATTGGCTGGAGCATGTGCTAAAAGAAGATCCTTCTCGTGTAAAACAACTGGCTGTAAACGTATTTGGCATCAACCCAGAAGGAAAAAGCGATGAAGAAACAGCAATGGAAGGGGCAAAAGCGCTTCGCACTTTCTGGAATGACTTAGGAGCCCCGAACAGCTTGCGTGACTATGATATTGATGACTCTGAATTTGATGCGATTGTTGAAAAGACCTTTGTAAAACCAGGTGTTGGTACTTATAAAGAGCTTGATTATGCAAGCGTTCGAGATATTCTAGAAAGATCCAAATAAAAAGACGAGCTGCCTGCTCGTCTTTTTTATATGTACTTAATAATCCATTAGAAAATAAAGAAAGAGAAAAAAGCACAGCAAGATGCAGCCTGCTCCTACCGTTATTTCGGAAAAACCTTGAATAAACGTATTTTTGGAAATGCCTCCTTCATTTTGTAGCTGAAATACGCGTTTTCTTTTGCGCTCATGAACGATTACCAACGAACCAAAAGCAACCGATAATAATGTAAAGAGCGGCACCACAATTAAAAACAGCTTAATAGAATACGCCCAGTACGATATATAGAGCGTATAATACATTGCTCCAGTACTTAAGGCAAAGAGTAGTAAAGAAAATAAAAACCACTTCGTAAAACGGTTTTTGCTCATGTATGGTTCACTTCCTTTTATCAAGTGCGTCTTATGATGTAGACAATAAAACACGTCTATCATTTTACCAAAACTTTTTGGTACATTCTATTTTAGCGGAAAAATAGGGTTTGCAATTTTCTTAAAAGTGGTATAGTTCCTAAGAACTATCCGTGTATACATACAGAAAACTGATGATAAATGAGGGAGAAGATGAGCTATGGGGTGCGACGCGTGTCTGCCAATTAGGACAGGATATACGGTTTCTTTTCAGCAACCAAGGGATGTGAAGAAATTGGAGAAATACTTTAAAGATATTTCTCAAAACCAATGGAAGACTCTTGGAGAAGATATGATCTGGATGAGGGAAGATATCTTTTGGAGTTTTATGGATTATGTTCATCAGCATCTAGACCCTCGGCATGTGTGGGCTGTAGAAGCCAAGCAGCGGAGCCCGTTTGAAAACCTGCGGCGTATGGAGCCAATCACCGCTTTCCAAAAAATGAAAGATGCCTTGTGGATTGATGAGCTGATTGAAGAC
Source organism: Priestia sp. FSL R5-0597 (assembly GCF_038006305.1). Classification (NCBI taxonomy): domain Bacteria; kingdom Bacillati; phylum Bacillota; class Bacilli; order Caryophanales; family Bacillaceae; genus Priestia; species Priestia sp. FSL R5-0597. Next base: position 2,803,467 of record NZ_JBBOUZ010000001.1, on the reverse strand, counting down.
AAGCGAATTTGCTCGTATTATCAGCCGATTGTATCGGTTGATCATGAACGCGTGCATATCGTTGGCCACGAAATTTTATCAAGAGGATTAGAAGAAGACGGAAGTATTATACCTCCTTTTAAAATGTTTGAAGCTGCTCAAATAAGAAATAAAACCTTCGCTCTTGACCGAGCCTGCCGCTTAGAAGCTGTAAAAAATGCTAGTATTATTGATCATCAGCTGATTTTTATTAACTTTATTCCTACAGCAATATATAATCCTGAGCATTGCTTAGCATCTACATTTACATTAATTAAAGAATTGAATATAAAGCCCGAGCAAATTGTGTTTGAAGTGATTGAAACGGAGGATGTTCAAGATATTGAGCATTTGAAAAACATTTTGAATTATTATCGCTCCCACGGATTTAAATATGCGCTAGATGACGTAGGAGTTGGCTATAATACGCTGAATCGGCTTTTAGAAGTGGAGCCTGACGTCGTGAAATTGGCATTTGAATTCACAAACGGAGTCAGTAAGAATGAGAAACAGAAAAAAGTGGCTCAAGAGATGTTAGCTATCACCCATAAAATGGGGGCACAGGCTCTTGCAGAAGGGGTAGAAACAGAAGAAGATTTAAAATGCCTGATAGAGATGGGGTATGATTTGTTTCAAGGGTATTATTTTGCAAAGCCTAATCCTAAACCGTTAAAAGAGATTCATTCTATTTACGTTTAGCAGCCAAAAGCAGAAGAACAGAAACTTCTGCTTTTTGTATGAATGAAAGTAAGAATACTCAAAAAATAAACAATTCACTTTCATTTTGCTAAATAGTTTACAGAGAAAGGGAAGTGCTATAAGATGATAAATATTAATTCTTAGTATTTCTATCAGAAAAGGAGTGGATGATTTGGCACAAACGTTGCACTCATCATATAAATCAAAGCCAACTACTGTTGTAACAGAATTAAGCCCTATGCAAAAGCCGTTATTTGCAGGAGGGGTTATAGCAGCGGTTATTTTACTTCTAGCGATTGTGCTAACGACTGATTGGACGCAAGGTGTGTTATTTATTATCGGTCTAGCACTAGGAATGACGCTTCTGTACGCACGTTTTGGCTTTACATCAGCATTTCGCCGACTCGTATCTGTCGGCAACGTTCAAGGCTTGCAAGCGCATATGCTTATGCTAGCGATTGCGTCAACGCTGTTTGCTATTATTTTAAGTACAGGCTTTAGCTTTACAGGGGTAACGCCAAAAGGATATGTTTCACCTGTAGGAGTCAGCGTGATAGTTGGTTCGTTTATGTTTGGAATTGGCATGCAGCTAGGAAATGGATGTGCCTCAGGAACGCTGTATTCGTTAGGCGGTGGCTCTTCTTCCATGATTTTAACGCTTTTAGCCTTTATTGTAGGCTCTATGTTCGGGGCGTATCATTTGCCATTTTGGCAAAAACAACCTTCGCTTCCTCCTATTTCATTAGCTGAATCGACAGGCCTTGGTTATTTTGGCGCTTGGATTGTACAGCTTATCGCGTTTGCAGCGATTTACTGGATTACGATTCAAATTGCCAAAAAGAAAAATCCGCCTATGATGAAGCAGCTTCCTACGACAAAAGGGTGGAAAAAGATCATTCGCGGCTCTTGGCCTCTATTCACTGCAGCGATTGTGCTGGCTGTATTAAATGCATTAACGCTGGCTGTAAGAGGAAATCCTTGGGGTATTACTTCTGCTTTTGCTTTATGGGGCGGAAAAGCAATGATGGCAGCTGGAATAGATGTATCAAGCTGGGGATTTTTCCAAGGTGCAAATGGAGAAGCGCTAACGCAAAGTGTGCTAGCAGACTCTACCAGCGTATTGAATTTTGGGATCATACTAGGCGCTTTCATTTCAGCGACGGCGCAAGGAACGTTCAAACCAGGAAAGATTAAACCTGGCGTTGCAGGAGCAGCTGTTGTGGGAGGCCTTTTAATGGGATATGGTGCGCGTCTTGCCTTTGGCTGTAACATTGGCGCTTACTTTGGCGGCATTGCTTCATTTAGTCTTCACGGATGGGTATGGATGGTTATGGCAATGCTTGGCACAGGCTTAGCACTATTTATCCGCCCGTTATTTGGACTCAAAAATCCTAAATCTAATGATTCGATTTGTTAAGTTTAAATAAAACCTTCTTTGCATGAGCAAAGGAGGTTTTTATTTTAGGTGATGTTTGGAATCGCTCTACTATTTTGTGAATCACTTGAAGTTTAGTACAGCTCATCGGCTTTCTGCGCATCGTTTCCGCTGCTTTTCTCTTAGCCAAATCCTCTTGTTCTAACCCAAAAAGAATATAAAAACTTCCTTTTTTTATAAAAATTTCACTTATTTTGCCGATAAAACAGGAGAATTGTATGTATTTGGCGAAATAAGCAGTAAACACCAAGTCCAGACACAGTTATTAAAACGTAAAAAGGGGTTTTAACGTTACATGAACAAGTATTTAAAAAAAGCTGTTATTTATGGAAGTTTGTGTTTTTTATTAGGAGCGTGCGGAGGAGCAGGAGAACAAACCTCTTCTGAGCCGCAGAAAAAAGAAGAAACAGTAAAGTCTAAAGAAGAAGCGAGTAAAAAAGAGAAAAAAGACGCAATCAATACAACTATTAAAGTTAGCGCAGCAGGAGATTTTACCTTAGGAAACGATGAAAGCTTTGGGTACGATTCTACTTTTAACGACGTAGCAGCAAGAAATGGCCTGCCGTATTTTACGCAAAATGTAAAATCGATCTTTGAGCAAGATGACTTAACAACGGTTAATTTAGAAACAACGCTGACAACTGCGACGGAAAAAGCAAGTAAAACATTTCGTTTTAAAGGTGATCCTTCGTTTGTAAATATTTTAAAACAAGGAAGTATTGAAACCGTTAACTTGGCTAATAATCATACGCATGATTATTTACAGCAAGGATATGATGATACACGAGAAAACTTAAAGAAAAGCGGAATAGGCTATTTTGGCTATGAAGATACATATATTACAACGGTAAAGGGAGTCAAAGTAGGATTGCTTGGATATCCGGGCTGGGATGACACAAAAGAAGTAAGAAGTCAGATTAAAGACGGAATTAAGTCTTTAAAAGAAAAAGGCGCTAAAATTATTATTGTGCATTTCCACTGGGGATCTGAACGACACTATGTTCCTGATACAGCGCAGCAGGCACTGGCGAAGTATACAATTGATAACGGAGCAGATTTGATTTTAGGTCATCACCCTCACGTTGTTCAAGGAATTGAAGAATACAAAAATAAATTTATTGTCTATAGCTTAGGAAACTTTATGTTTGGCGGAAACAAAAATCCAAGTGATAAGGATACATTTGTATTTCAGCAGACGTTTACGATTAAAGATGGAAAGCTAACGACTAATAAAGACATCAATGTGATTCCATTCCGCATTTCTTCCACAACGGCGCGAAACGACTACCGACCTACGCCTTTAACAGGAGCAGAAAAGGATCGAGTGAAAAATAAACTGATTGATGTTTCCAATCAAATCAAACAGGAAAAATGGACGGTCTACGATGAAGATAGTAAATGAAGCTCTCAGCACTGAGAGCTTTTTTTACAAAATAAAGCGATATACATCCAAATAAATAATATAATGTAAAAAAATAGATTAAAGGTGGAACTATGGTTAATATAGGTGATATTATTTTTCAAATTCTTATGCTGCTGATCCTGATAGGAATAGCAGGAGTAATAATTGCATTTATTATAGGCTTAAAAAGGTTGATTCAAAAGCAGGGGGCAAATGAAAAAAGGCTTCAGAGAATGGAACAAAAATTAGATGATATGCTGAAAAATAAAGAGTCATGACTATACAGAAGCACTGTTAACACATCAGTGCTTCTGAACTTGACATTTTATAAAAAAGCAGTAAGATATGTATACATCGTTTATATAGGGAGGAAGTTACATGGCAAAGTCAAAAGCAAAAAAAATGCGTGATAAAATGACGCGTGAAGGAAAACGAAATCCAGAATTAAACCGCAGCCTGTTTATATTTGCAGACATGGAAACGCGCAAAACCAAAACAAAGAAGGAAAAACTTCAGCATCAGCACACAAAACATAAAAAACGATTATCAGACGGAGCGTACAGTACCGGAGATGATCGTTTTTTTATTGCGCTTCATACATCTACAAAATGAAAAAAGAGCTTTTTGACTATCTATCTTCACTTTGCCTCAAACATTTTTACTGTAAACTTTCACAAAAAACCCTTATGATAGGAAAAGAAGGAGATGAACTAAGAATGCTTACGATTGAAAAAGTACCTAAAAGCCAAGCGGGCGTTTTGCAAAATTTGTATTCTCTTTATCTCCATGATTTATCTGCGTATACACCTTCTTTAGATATTCGCGAAGATGGAGCTTTTCATTTTGAAGAGCTGCCCTTGTTTTGGAAAGTAGAAGGCCTCTCGCCATACTTTATTAAAGTAGATGATAAGCTGACGGGCTTTTTTTTACTTCTTGAACAGCCCGCACTTCAGCAAGAAGCAGATTACTGCATCAATGATTTTTTTATCTTAAACAAATACCGAAAGCAGGGTATTGCTTCTGAAACGGTAAAAGACATTTTCTCTCATCGAAAAGGAACGTATATGATTATTGAGCTTGCAGGCAATAAGCGGGCTATTTCATTTTGGAAACATATTTATGAAAGCTTACATATTTCCTTTCAAGAAAAGAAAATTGAACTTGACGGAGAGCCAACTCTTATTCAAACGTTTAGCGTGTAAAACCTTTCTGGAAAACAGAAGGGTTTTTTTATTTAAACTAAATATTAACAATTTTCAACAAATTATGTATAATTAAAGATGCTTGTCGACATTTATTCACAGGAGTATTCCTGTAAAGGAGGAGTAAAATGAAAGCGTTATCTAATTTCTTCACGGCGCTTGTTCAGCGCTTTTTACCTGATCCGTTTGTATTTGCTTTAATCCTGACGCTGATTTTATTTGTATCAGGTATTGTTTTTACTCCTCACGGGCCGATTGAGATGGTTCAGTTTTGGGGAAGCGGCTTTTGGAACCTTCTTGCATTTGCGATGCAAATGAGCTTAGTGCTTGTCACAGGGCATGCGCTTGCTAGCTCGCCGCTTGTAAAGAAGTGGCTTGTAAACATAGCACTGTTAGCCAAAACTCCGGCGCAAGGGGTTATTCTGGTCACGCTAGGCGCAGCCATGGCTTGTATGATTAACTGGGGGTTTGGCTTAATTGTAGGTGCGCTGTTTGCGAAAGAAGTAGCGAAACGCGTGCCGGGATCTGATTATCGGTTTTTAATTGCCTGTGCTTACATAGGGTTTTTAACATGGCACGGAGGCTTGTCAGGTTCGATTCCTCTTGTCGCTGCTACACCTGGAAACCCAATGGAAAAAACGGCTGGACTTATTCCACTCTCAGACACAATTTTTACAGGCTACAACTTATTTATTACCCTCGGATTGTTGATTGTCCTGCCTATTATGACAAGACTGATGATGCCGACGGGAAAAGAAGTGGTAGAAATCGATCCAAGACTATTGGCAGAAGATGAAATGGCGCCGGCTACAGTTGTTGAGACAACTTCTTCTAAGCCAACATTTGCTGTACGCATGGAGAACAGCAGGTTTTTAAGTCTAACAATTGCACTTCTTGGGTATTCATATTTAATTTATTATTTTGCTACAAACGGTTTTAAAATGGATATCAACACAGTGAATTTATTGTTTTTTACGACGGGTATTTTACTTCACCGCACGCCTTTATCCTATATGAATGCCGTTTCCAATGCTGCGAAAGGAACCGCTGGGATTGTGATTCAGTTTCCATTCTACGCAGGTATTCAAGGCATGATGGAGCTATCAGGCTTAGGCGGGAAGCTAACAAACGCATTTATCTCGATTTCAAATGAAACGACATTTCCGTTTCTTGCGTTTTTAAGTTCTGGCGTTGTGAACTTTTTTGTTCCGTCAGGAGGAGGACACTGGGTTGTACAAGGACCTTTTATTATGCCGGCAGCTGAACAGCTCGGCGTAGATCCGGGAGTCGCTGCGATGGCCATTGCTTACGGAGAAGCATGGATGAATATGGCGCAGCCGTTTTGGGCACTACCTGCACTAGCTATCGCAGGGCTCGGAGCACGCGATATAATGGGCTACTGCGTGACGACCTTAATTGTATCAGGCTTTATTTTTGCTATAGGACTAACGTTTTTTTAATACGAAAAGGTCAGCTGAAAAGCTGACCTTTTTTCATTACTTTTTTCTTTCCCAAGCGTATCTATCTACTTTATAAACCAACTTCGCGCGCACTCCAGTCCCAAAATTCTTCTGCAAGCCGCTCATTTTTTGCTCTTGAAGAAGGAGGAGTCACGCGTTTTTTATAAAAATAAGCGCCGCTAATATGCGTCACTTCAGGACTGTCTGCTAAATAAATAGCTGTTTCGGCACCTTGAAGAGGCGTTAAAAAGAAAGGGCGAAGCACGGCGTGAACGCTTTTTCCAAAACCCGTTTGACGATTAACGCCGATAGCGGTAGACACGGCTCCGGGGTGAAGGCAATTTACGGTTACAGAGGTGTCTTTTAACTTTTTACTTAAATGAACCGTAAATAAGTTATTTGCTAATTTAGACTGAGAGTATCCTCGCCATATTCCGAATCCCGTTGTTAAGTGAGGGTTGGTGAAGTCTATTTTTCCCGCTTTATGAGCACCGGAGCCAACGTTTATAATGCGTCCCTGTTGAGATTTTTTCAGCGGATCTAAAAGTAAATTAGTTAATAAAAAGTGACCCAAATGATTGACACCAAGCATCATTTCAAATCCGTCTTGTGTTGTTTCCCGCTTAATTGTCACGACGCCCGCGTTATTAATCAGCACATCAAGTACACTGTAGCGAGACGTAAAGTCTTCACTGAAAGCCCGGATACTGTCAAGAGAACCTAGGTCACAGGTCATAAGAGATATGGAATCCGATCCGCTTTGGCGTTTCGCTTCTTCTAAAGCGGCATTTCCTCTTTCTTCATTTCGGCATACCATAATGACTTCGAAGCCTTTTTTGGCTAGTTCAATCGTTGTGGCCAGCCCCATTCCTGAATTGGCACCTGTAATTAGCGCTCGTTTTGCTGTCATGAGTATGTTCCTCCCAACTACATCTTTTTTCTAGTGTATAAGATAAGAAGATATGTCGTCCACTTCTAGCTTTTTCTTTTATTTCTTTCATGCTTTAGAAAAGTATGTAAAATGTGCACAGGGGAGAAAATGTTGCACAAAGGTCAATATTTTACACCCTACTCGTCAATTAAAGCGGTTTCATAAAAAGCGGATTTCGCTAAAATAAGACATAGGGAGGTGCTAGTAAGATGAATAGCCAAAGTAAATTACAGGAGACAGAATATGTTCCTTTAGAGCAAGAACTTAAAAGAGAACCATCAGTTAATACGAAAAAACGTAAAAATTTGAAAAATGCAGGTTTATTTGCTCTATTTGTAGGGCCCGCACTTTTAGCGTTTTGCGTGATTGTACTTATACCATTTTTTACAGGGATTTATTATTCATTTACAGACTGGAACGGAGTAAACGGCACGATTAACTGGGTGGGGCTTGATAACTTCAAGTACTTGTTCACCGAAGATAAGCAGTTTCAGCAGTCGTTTTGGATCACAACAAAATATACGGTCGTTGCGATTATCTTAACGAATGTGGTTGGGTTCGTGTTAGCAATCCTTGTTACTCAAATGTTAAAAACACGAAACATTTTACGTACGGTTTTCTTTATGCCGAATTTAATTGGCGGACTTTTACTAGGATTTGTATGGCAGTTCATTTTCGTAAAAGGATTTGCATCTATCGGACAAATCACGGGAATCTCGCTTTTTGAACTTCCTTGGTTGGGAGACGCAAAAACAGCATTTTGGGGCATCGTGATTGTAAGTGTATGGCAAGGAGCAGGTTATATCATGCTTATTTACACAGCAGCACTGCAAAACGTACCGCAAGAGCTGATTGAAGCAGCAAAAATTGACGGAGCAAGCAGATGGCAAATTCTTCGTCACATTACAATTCCAATGGTAGCGCCGGCAGTAACGGTTTGTTTATTCTTAACGATTTCATGGTCATTTAAAGTATTTGATGTCAACTTATCATTAACAAACGGTGGTCCATTCAAATCAACAGAAATGTTAGCGCTTAACATTTATACAGAAGCATTTGTGAATAACAGATACGGTCTAGGTGAAGCAAAAGCCTTAATTTTCTTCATCGTCGTAGCAGCGATTACGATTATTCAAGTAACATACACGAAGAAGAAGGAGGTTGAATCGTAATGGGAAACAAATATACGAGCAAAACCTTTATTGTTGAAATTTTAGCGGTCCTGCTTGGACTGGTGTTCTTGGTTCCCTTTTATTACGTGCTTTCAAACTCGCTGAAGTCATTTGCAGAAATTTTATCAAACACATCGGCACTGCCAACAACGATTCAGTTTCAAAACTTTGTTAATGCATTTAACCAAATGAACTACTTAAAAGTGCTTAGCAACTCGCTGATCATTACGGTCATCAGTAACGCAGTTCTAGTCATCTTCTGTTCAATGGCAGCTTACATGCTGGTTCGAACAAAGAAAAAAATCAGCAGCATTATCTTTATGGCATTCGTAGCGGCAATGGTTATTCCATTTCAATCCATCATGATTCCACTTGTAAAAGTAGCAGGAAACTTAAATCTGTTAAACAGCATTTGGGGTATTGTGATCATGTACTTAGGCTTCGGTTCAGGTATGACGATTTTCTTATACCACGGATTTATTAAAGGAATTCCAGTTGAGCTAGAAGAAGCGGCAATCATCGACGGATGCTCACGTCTAGGCGTATTCTGGAGAATTGTATTCCCGTTATTAAAGCCAATTACAGTGACTGTCGTCATCTTAAACAGCCTATGGATTTGGAATGACTTCTTACTTCCGTCTCTTGTTTTGCAAGATCCTGAGCTAAGAACGATTCCGCTTGCGACATTCTTCTTCTTTGGTCAGTATACAAAGCAGTGGGATTTAGCACTAGCAGCACTTGTAATCAGTATTATCCCGCTATTAATCTTCTTCTTTGCAATGCAAAAACACATTGTTAAAGGAATTACAAGCGGTTCAATTAAATAATAGAAGCGGCAACAGGGCTGGTTTTGAGGCTGAGGCATCAAAACCAGCAGCAAATAGGGAGGAACGGAAAATGGCATTTAAAATGAAAAAATGGCCTTTAGCAGTAGGTGTTTTATCGGCTACGCTGTTATTTTCAACCGCATGTTCAAACGAAAGCGCATCTGGTAATAAAAAAAGCGGCGGAGATCAAGTAGTAGTAGATGTATTTCAAGGAAAAGTAGAAATTGCAGATCAGCTAAAAGCTCTAACTGATCAATATACAAAAGAACATCCAAACGTGAAGTTCAATATCCAAACGGTTGGTGGAGGAGCTGACGGTGCAGCAGCTTTAAAAGCGCAGTTTGCGTCGGGCAATGCACCTGACCTTTTCACAAACGGAGGATATCAAGAGGCGAAAACGTGGAAAAATAAATTAGAAGATTTATCGGATCAGCCTTGGATTGATGACGCGTACGAAAACACACTTACTCCAATGACGATGGACGGTAAAGTATATGGACAGCCGATCAGTCTTGAAGGCTATGGATTTACATATAACAAAAAACTGTTCAAAAAAGCAGGCATTAAAGAACTTCCAAAAACATATTCGGAATTAGAAGCAGCGGCTAAAAAGCTAAAAGCTGCCGGTATTACGCCATTTTCTATCGGCTACGGCGAGTGGTGGGTGCTTGGAAACCACGGCTTAAACATTCCATTTGCCAGTCAAAAAGATCCGGATGCATTTATTAAAGGATTAAATGACGGCAGTACGAAAATTGCAGGAAACGAGCAGTTCAAACAGTATGTAAAGCTGCTTGATTTAACAGTGAAATATGGAAATAAAAATCCGTTAACGACGGACTATAACACGCAAGTAACGAAATTTGCGAACGGTGAAGCAGCGATGATTCAGCAAGGAAACTGGATTCAGCCAATGCTTGATAAAATTACGCCGAACATGGATGTAGGGATTCTACCTATGCCGCTAAGCGACGATGCAGCTGCATCTGACAAGCTTGCAATTGACGTTCCAAGCAACTGGGTTATTCACAAACAAGCACCAGCGGCAGATAAAAAAGCAGCAAAAGACTTCTTAAACTGGATGGTCACATCTAAAGAAGGTCAAAAAGCGCTAATAGAAGACTTCAAGTACATTCCAGCCTTTAAGTCAATTGAAGCAAAAGACATCGGACCTTTAGGTGAAGAACTTCTTAAATATTCTAAGGAGCAAAAAACGCTTCCTTGGGAATGGACAAAATTCCCTGAAGGCGTAACGCAAAAATTTGGAGCAGATGTACAAGAATACATCGGCGGCCAAACATCTGAAGATGAGCTATTAAAATCATTAGATAAAAGATGGGCTGAGTTGAAGTAATGGAAAAGACAACCTTTGGGTTGTCTTTTTTTGTGGAATCAAAGATATGATATTTTTGTATATTTATCCTTTTTATAGAAATTAATTGTGTATAAAAGGTTAGATATTCCTATTTAGATAGGTTAGCTGAAACTTTATAATGGATAATATAGGGAAAAGTTAGATTAAATACAAAAAGTTTGATGGTTTTCTAATTACAGTGATAAAAGAGGGAATTTAATGGGGAAAGTGTATGAAGCAAGTTCGCTGCTTGCTTATGCAAAAGAGCGTGTAAGTACATATAAAAAGCTTAATGAAGAACTAGGTGAACTGAAAAAAGCATTACAAGGTGTAGCAAACTTAGATACCGAATTTCAAGGGAAAGGTGCAGACCAAATTAAAAAATTTTATCAAATGCAGGTAGACGTGGTTGGCTATTGGGAAGCATTAGTTTCTGCTAACCATGCCTATTTTTCTGTATTGTCAGAACGTGCACATGAAGAAAAATTAGATGGTCACACAATTGTTGATGTATCTTTTTTAGAACATGAACTCGAAGTAGCTAATAATCAGGCAACACAAATGATTGAAGAACAACATAAAGATTTAAAAGATATCTTGAATGATATACATGATATTTTGCCGTTGGACGCTTTTTCAACAAAGGATGTTCAATCGAAGCTAAAGAGCGCAGATAAAAAGAGAGCTAGTACCATTACTGCAGTAGAAAAACTAGATCATAATTGGTCTACTGAATATGCAAGTTTAGATGAAAATTACCAATCTGTAAAAAGCAGTGTTGATGAGCTAGAAGCGTTAACTTCTCAAGGAAGTGGAGCTTATCAAGTTGTTTTTGACACTAAAGCCTATCATAATAGTGAAAAATACAAAATACAGCAAAAAATCAGCCAAAATACTAAAAGTTATTTAAAAGCAAAAAAAGAAGAAAAAACATACTATGAAAATAAAAGACAAGCAGAAATTGAAGCGAATAAACCATGGTATGAAAAAACATGGGAAGTCGTTTCAACCTTTACAGGAGAAGCGACTGGATATTATGATTATAAGCGAGCAACCGAAGGTGTAGATCCTGTGACGGGTAAAAAGCTCTCTGCCACTCAGCGAGCAACTGCAGCGGCAATGGCTGCAGCTGGTTTTATTCCAGTAGTAGGATGGATTGGTAAAGGAGCAAAAGGAGCAAAAGGTGTATATAAAGCTGGTAAAGGAATAAATGCGGCTCACGATGCACTGCTTGCATATAAAAATCCTAAATCGTTTCATGTTCTTCAGAACACCGAAAAAGGTCTTTACGGACTTGTAGGTACGAATGGGGCGTACGAATATGTAACAGGAAAAGATGTACTTGGAAATGAGCTAGATGAAGATGAGCGTAAAAGCGCGTTAATAGGAGCATTTGGAGGGCTATTTGGAAGCGGAGCTGGTGCAGTAATTACTCAGAAAGTCGCCAAAGATACGAAAGAAGCCATTCAAGGAGCAAAAGTGCTAGGTGAACAAGCAAAGCATACGTTTAAAGAAACCTCTAATTTAGCCAATACTACAGGCGTTCAAAGACACTTAGCTTTTGCTGGAGAAAGTGCAGTGTCTGAGTCAAGCTTATATTCCAAGTCTTCATCTCATCTAGAAAACAATATTTATAAAACTACTTCTGATTGGAATGTACCATCGAAAGGTAGTGGAAGAGGCTCTCAATCTTCAAAAAGTCTTGAGGCTGTTAACTCAGAAACTAGATCTGCTGAAACTTTATCAAAGAACTTAGATATTATTAACAAACTAGAGTTTAATCAAGCTAGTAAGGCCAAATTAGCAGCGGCTGTAAAAGAGGGTTTAGTTGACCCAGCAAGCTGGAAAGGAAGCTTAGTAGCTCCTAGTAAAGATGTTACACACCTAACTAACCGGGAGCTTCAAGCGATTAATTTACGTTTAAGCAAAGAAAAAATATTAAAGATAATACCGGTAAAACGTAAGGTGAATGCTGATAGAATTCAGCGATTAAGGTTAATGGCTGCTAAAAAAGCAGAACAATACGCTAATCAAGTGAGGAAAAATCAAGCTTGGACTCTTCAGAAAACACATAGTAAATCCAAACAAGATTCTGTAATACTAAGCGATGAATTAAAGAATGCCGGTATTATACGGCCGAAAAATTCTCAAGCTCATCATATCGTTCCTGTAAACGATGGAGGGATGAGAGAGTATTTAGAGAAATATGGTATAGATATTAATTCTGCTGCTAATGGAGTTTTTATCACCGCAAAAGAGTTTAAATTTTGGCCAGGACAAGTTGTACACCACTTGTATGGAGATTATTGGCTAACTGGAAAGAGTTTTTGGGGACATGGGAAAGTCTATAAAGACTACTTGAAGGACAGCATACTGAGAATCGACAACGCTCCTATACCTCATGAACAAAAGACGGAGCTTATAGTTAATTTATTAGATAAAACTAGAAAAGACTTATTAACAGGAAAAATAGACTTCCTATATAGAAACTAGAGGTGTTGTTTATGAAAATATGGAAATTAAGTACAAGTTTAGAAAGTGAGCAAATAGCCGCTGCTAACAAGGAAGATGACGAAACACTATTTAGAAATCTGCTGCAGCAAGGAGAGTATCTACATAGTAAAACAAATCTTCCAGTTGAAACATATGAAAAAGGAGAGTTAAATAACCTTTTAACTTATAAAGGTTTTGCAACTCCTCCAATTATCGATAGATATGCTGTTCAGAGCTTAGAAAAACTAATTTCTGAGTTTGTAGAATTTGTTCCTCTTACTCACCCTGAATACAAGTGCTACGCTGTTAATATTGTTAATGTGATAAACGAATGTGTGAATTATTCAGAATCAATACCTGATGATTTTGGAGGGTTTGACAAGCTGTCCTTTATAGAGGATAAGGTAAAGAGACAGCCAATTTTTCGAATAAAGTATACCGAACATAGTCTAGGAGATTTTCCTATTATCTCTCCAGAAATTTATGTTTCTGATGCATTTCGAGAGGTAGTGTTTGAGAACGGGCTAACCGGTTTTACTTTCTATGAAGTATGGTCATCACAGGAAGCAGAAGCTTCAGTTGAAGAGTTAAATCCATTTGTGCGCGAATCGCTCGATGAGGATGTGGAAGCTCACTTACAAGCATATTATGGGCCAATTATCCGCCGTGTCGAAGCAGAGTCAGCTGAGCTGACAGAGGCAGGTTTTTATGAAATGGCTCCTACAGAATCAGTGCCGTTTTATACGGTCGCAACACATGGTTATAGTACGCTTCGCCTGCCGGCACCCCCTGGATTAGACAGCGCGTATGTTGAACTGGTGATGCATGCAGATCAAGATCCGTTTGAAGATGAAAAGTACAGCTGGATTCCTCAAGTCATGCATCAAGTAGGAAGCTTTGCGGTTAACAATATGAATTGGATTGGTCAGTGGATGGTGTTTCCAAATCAAGAGCTGGATCGCTACGTGGATACCTATGAACGAACGTTAACAGGTGAAAAAGTGAAGCTGCCATTACAGGTTCAACCGTATTCACCAGAAAGCGGCTTTTGTGGTGTTATGGTCGTGCCTCCTTTGCCCCAGTGCCAAGAGGCATTTATGATGCCGTATCTTGAAAACGGAAAAGAAACCCACGGAGAGTGGCCAGTCTATTTCCATACGCTTCTCCCTTTGTACGAAGAAGAAATGGAGTACTATTTCCAGCATGGACAAGAAGCTTTGCTAGAAAAGATGATGGAAAATGGCATCGAACACTTATTTAATTTACATAGACCTAATACGTTTAAGGAAAAAAGAAAAGGCTTTTTCGGCAGATTTAATAAGTGATAAATAAAAAGAGGCTGGGACAAAAGTATGTTAGACGAAGTGAAAAACGAACCATTTATCAACCATGTTGATGAGTGGTTCGTTTTTTTGTTAGGGTAAACGTAGGTTTCACCTGTTTAGATTCTTCTAGCCGTTGATTGGAGGGCAAGACGAAGACTCCTGCGGGAAAAGCGGAACAGATGAGACCCCGCAGGAGCGTAAGCAACGAGGAGGCTCAGCGTCCGCCCGCGGAAAGCGAAGTCTTGCACGGAAATCAACGGCGGTGTCTCAAGCGGTTCAGCTCATGTCTCCCATTTGTTCGTCTTTAGATTGGATTCAACTCGTTATGTCCTAGCCTCTTTTTATTTTGCTTCTTCTTACAAAAAGGGAAAAAGCGCGCTCCTTCCTGTGTGATTGCTTAACTTCTTGGCCAAAGCATAACCGCTACGCCAATCAGACACACAAGTCCGCCAATCCAATCGTATGTATCGGGCATTTTTTTATCAACCCACCACGCCCAAAACAGGCTTAAAACAATAAAAATACCGCCGTAAGCTGCATATACACGTCCAAAGTCGGGGAACGACTGCCACGTAGCAATGACGCCGTACAGCACCAAAGCAATACCGCCCAGAAGTCCTAACCAGCTTGATGCTCCTTCGCGCAGCCACTGCCAAATCAAATAGCCTCCGCCAATTTCAGCAAGACCTGCTAAGATAAAAAGAAAAATCGCTTTAATCATAACCTATACTCCTTATATCATCATTTCGTCTCTTTATTCTATCTTACTTTTTTCGTTTGATGAACCATTCGTTTGCTTTAAATAAGTACACTGGAAAGCATTCCTTTATCAATTTGTCTTCAAACCTGCTAAACTATTAATAGTATGAGTTTATATAAAATGTTTGTACGAGTACAAAGAGCTATGTAATGATTGCTGCTCAGAGTACTTTTACAAGTAGACGTTAGCAGGAAATTGACTAATTAAAAGAATAAGACGTTTAACAGTATAAAAAAGTAAAAAGAATGCAGATATAGGGGTTTGGTAAAATGAGTTTAGATCATAAAGTGATACGCATTGAACTGCCTACGCCATTTCCAATTGGACCAGTGAATGTGTTTTTATTAAAAGCAGACAAGTTAACGTTAATTGATGCAGGTATGAAAACCAAAGAAGCGTGGAGCGTTTTTGAAGAGGCGCTTCGTAAAGAAGGATATAAAGTCACAGATATTGAACAAGTGATTCTTACTCATCAGCATCCGGATCACACTGGATTTTTAGAATGGATGCCGAGTGATATACCGGTTTATGGTCATAAGCTTGTGGAGCCTTGGATTTATCAAGATGAAGAGTTTGTTCAGCAGCATAATGAGCTATATCGTAATTTCCTTATGGAGTTTGGAGTCAGTGATGATGTAATGGAAGAATGGCTTCGTAAAGCAACGGCTGCAATTCAAGTATATTCACCTAAAGGGCAGAAGCTAACGTGTTATTTAAAAGAAGGAGATACACTTCCGTATGCGAGTGAGTGGGAAGTAATTGAAGCGCCGGGACATTCGTTAAGTCAGCTGATGTTTTACAATCGCAAAGAAAAAGTTGCGTTTGGCGGAGATCATATTTTGCCAAAAGTACCGTCAAACCCGTATTTAGAGCCAACCATTCAAAATCCCAAGCCAACGCCGCTATTGGACTACTTGGCGTCTCTAGAAAAAACGTTGAACTACGACATTGATTTGATTTACAGCGGACATGGTGAACCGCTTAGTGACATTCATTCTTTAATTATGGAACGTATTCAAAAGCAGCATAAATGGGCGCTGCGCGTGTTACAAGCGATGGGGGAAGGAAAGAAAACAACGCTTGAAGTCAGCGCTGCATTTTTCCCGGATATGTATCAAAAAGCACCTGACTTTATTTTCTCAGAAGTGTACGGCCAGCTTACGTATCTAGAAAAAGAAGGCTACGTGGAATTAACAAAAAATAAAGACGGCGTCTTGCTGTGGGAAGCTGCACGTGTGCTTGCTCCTCAGTCATAACATAAAAAAACCAGCTTCTTTAAAGAAGCTGGTTTTGTCTGCTTACAGTGAATGCAAGCGCTCAATGCGTTTTTCAAGCGGTGGATGAGTAGAAAATAAGCGTGAGAATTTTTCTTTACCGCTAATTTTAAAAGCGGCAATTGATTTTTGACGGTCATCTACTAATGAAGTAGTATGACGAAGCGATTCTAACGCATAAATCATTTTTTCCTTGCCGCCGAGTTTAGCTGCAAGCTCATCGGCTTTGAATTCACGTCTTCTTGAATGCCAGAAAATAATTGGGCTGCTTAAAATACTAAAGAGAATCTCAAATACAATCGATGTAAGGAAATAAACAACCATCGCAAACTCTTCTCGCACAAAGTTTGACACCGCTTTGGCTACTAAACGAGAGAAGAAAATAACGAATGTATTTAATACTCCTTGCAGCAGCGTAGTTGTGACCATATCTCCGCTTTTAATATGCGCTATTTCGTGAGCGATAACGCCGCTGATCGCATCACGGTCCATTCGTTCAAGCATTCCGCTTGAAACGGCAACAAGCGAGCGTCTTTTACTTGGCCCTGTTGCAAACGCGTTAACTTCGGCTGAGTGATAAATTCCGACCTGAGGCATTTTTCTTAATCCTGCCACAGATGCAAGTCGGTGAGTTTCTTCTAAAACAAATCGTTCATATTCACCTTGAGGGGAACGTTCATCAATAACTTGAACACCCATCATCCACTTTGCCATTAAGCGTGACATCATAAGAGAAATAATTGCGCCGCTGAAGCCGGCAATGACGCTAAATGCCAGCAGGCCGCCGTAACCGCCGCTTCCCATATAGCTTTGAACACCTAATAAAGATGTAATCGTTGTGATTGTAATTAATACTAAAATATTAACGAAAATAAACAGTGAAATTCGTTTTAGCACAAGTCTTCCTCCTTTAACTAATACGTGCATGATAGGTATACGGTTAGTGGAGAGGAAAGGTTTCATTTATTTATTCAAATTTACTAAAAAGATTACTATGTTAAGTAGTTAAATTGTAAATATCAAATGGAATGCATTGTTTACTCTATAATCCAGAGCGTTTTTTAAAAATAAATTTCATAATTTACGTCTATCTTGGGACAAGGCGTACTAAAATAATAAAAAAAGGTGTTCAACTCATGAACACCTTTTTGGTAAACATATTTAAAGATTACTAGTCAATAACTTCATGACGTTTAAAAATTAACCTTAGGCTCTGTACCCAATTTAATTCGTTTGAAGTTTTTAATATGCTTCCATGTAATGAAAACAAAAATAACGGCTGCAAATACGATTAGTACAACATCACCTACATAAATTGATGCCAAAAAGGCAACCAATGCGCCAATAGGTGAAGATAAGGATACGTATTTAGAAATTTTGAGAGAAATTAAAAAAGCAAGAATCCCTAGAATGAAAGCTAATGGTGAAAATGCAAGGAATACACCAGCGGCAGTCGCTACAGATTTTCCTCCTTTAAACTTTGCAAAAATCGGATAGCTATGTCCAAGAATAGCAATAAATCCAGGGGCAAGCATATGCAAGTGACTATTCATCATAAGCGGTAAACAGACGGCTAGCGAGCCTTTTGCTATATCGCCGATCAATACTATAATACCTGCTTTCTTTCCTAAAGTGCGAAAGGTATTAGTAGCTCCTAAGTTACCGCTTCCGTGCTTACGAACATCGGTTTTGTAAAAGCCCTTTCCAATCACTAAAGCAAAAGGAATTGACCCAATTAAATAAGCTAATAAGATAATTATAGCGTTTGTCAATACGTTCATTGTTGGCACCTCAAATTGTGTTGTTAGTATTCATTAAAATATAAATGCAGTAAAAGTAGTCTTTTGTATGGCTAAAGGCTTCTAGTTTTTTCGGTGGAGTTTTTGTAAATTCGATTGGCTTTCTAGTGGGACAACCCAATGCTTTTTAGTATGTTAAGATATTTTTGAACTTTTAAACCTTGATACGTATTAGTATAGATTGATATGTCTATTATGAATATGTAAAAAGAAGAAAAGAGGAGAAACGAAAAGGCAAAAACAAAAAACTTGTAATACAATTTTAAAAATATACCATAAATATTTAAAGGTTAAAAGATATTTTGGGTATATTGTAGTGGAAAAAAGCGTTTTGATCATTTTTTTATGAAAAACAAGACAAAAAAATTAACAAATCCAAAAAAATATAATAAAATGTAAAACAGTGTTTCGAAATATTAACTTCTTAAAATTGAAAGGGGTTCTGCACTTGTTGTGGACAGATATCAAAGAACGAGAAGTAGTTATGTACAAAAACTGCCAGGCGAAAATTTTAGAAAAAAAAGGGCCGAATAAAATAGTCGTTCGAAATTTAGAATTCCCGGAAAAAGGCGATTGGATATCAGCCGAGCTTGATTTTGAGGCTGTTGAAAAATTTGAGAAGAGTCGAGAACACTAATACAAAAAACATTTTATAATACTTCTATTTATCATATAAGAAAAAGCCGAGCTTACATTTTGAGTTCGGCTTTTTTTGTTGATGTTTACTTCATTCTCTCGACGAAGAGCTCCTCGTTATTACATGTAAAACAAAGCCTTTTCCTCTCATTCATTTTCCACTACTACACTAGTCCCGTATAAAAACGTATCTTTATATGGGACTATCGATTTATTTTTAGTGCACGTATTTTTGCCACTTTTTTCATATACAACCGTTCAGAAACAAAACCTCTGTGCATACATTGAAGACAAAGGGGGAGGATACATTGGGAAAAACAAGTCGTATATTGAAATGGGTCAGCGGAGGATTAGAGGCTCTTTGGGGGATTCCAATTCTAGGCGGGACCTTGGTTATTGGCCTAGCCTACACGCCGCTTATTTTAATGCTCGCATTGCATATTGTAGGTTTAGTATTTGCGATTAAAACAAACAAAGTTCGGACAGGGCATATCATGGGAATTGTCTGTTCTGCTATTGCGTGGATTCCAATTGTCGGCATGATCATGCATATCTTAACGGCTATTTTTTTACTGATAGAAGCAGCCAAAGAAAATGAACCATCTGAAGACGCAGCATAAAAGAAGAGCCGCCTGATTTTTAGGTGGTTTTTTTATATTTCCAAATAAATACTGGTAGGCTCTTTTGCTTTGAAAAATCCTTTTTATGTTAGAATATTAGAAGTATTTTCTAAAAAAGGGGGTAAACACAATAGATAAAGAAAATCAAAAGAAGAACAGATTTCTTGCCGTAGGAGTTATATTAGCCGCTCTTGTAAGTTTTATATTTCTACTATGGAGTATAGGCTGGGTAATTCCAAATGCAATAAGTGCCAGCGGCTATAAAGGTAAAGAAACGTTTATTGATTTAAATGTGTTTAACGGAAACAAAGCAGAATTTGAAAGATACTAGTTTACTAGAAAGGTAAGAGATGGAGGGAAAAAATAATGCTCACTTATAACAAGCTAGTGCGAGATAAAATTCCAACAATGATTGAGCAAAGTGGAAACACCTTCAAATCACGCGTGCTGCAGCGAGAGGAGTATCAAAATGAGCTGAAGGAAAAGGCAAAAGAAGAGCTTCAAGAATACATAGAAGCCCAAACCCATCAAGATGCTATTGAAGAACTCGCAGATTTACTGGAAGTGATGCACGCGTTAGCAGCTGTGCACGGAGCCACGCCAGAACAGCTGGAGAAAGTGCGTGAGGAGAAGGCGAAGGAGCGCGGGAAGTTTGATGGTCGAATTTATTTAGTGAAAACAGAAGAAGCGTAGTTTGGTGGTGCAATAGTGGAAGGAGCGAGCGGTGGCAGGTGAGTTTCAATTTAAAAGTAGGAGAAATAAAAAAAAACTTATTTAACAGAACAAGAAATTTGGAAGATCATTAATCAATTTTTCGCTAATGGTCACTTTACCACAACATATAAATATGGATTGATGAAAGCTTTAATTGAAAACCTATATAATGTTGACAATCGGTTAGTCCTCACGTTTGATCAAGTGTATTTTTCATTTGCTAAAATATATTGGAACTTGGTTATTCATCATGATTTGAATCAATTAAATACGTCCAACAGACAAGCTGGAATTCAAAAAGAGTTAAAGGAATTTCAGTTAATGCATGGTGTCCCCAATAAAGTAGTATTTGATCATTTACCAAGTAATCTTCAATTGCAATTAGTAGAAAGAACTAAAAAAGTGGGGGCAAGGTATGTAGTAGGAGCGTTATACGGAGATATGGAAGGTTCTATTTATGAGTTTGATAAAAGAACAGAATACATAAAGTTTAATAGCAGTATGTATATTTTTTTACAAAAATATAGACAAATTGTTACTCATTTAACCAATTATCATTTGGCGAAATTTTTAGAAAAGCATAATGACAAAAATAAGTTGGAAGATGTCTTGTTGAAAGTGGAAAATATATCAAAACGCGAATCGCTGCATGCATTCTATAACATCCTTTGGAAATATGAAACAAAAGAATGTTTTTATTGTGGGAAAGTTCTTTCTGATAAACGCATCGCTACTCATGTAGATCATTTTATTCCATGGAGTTATATCCAATCAGATAATATGTGGAATTTGGTGCTAAGCTGTCAAAGCTGCAACACAAAAAAGAGCAATAAACTTGCTAAGAGCTTATATCTTGAGAAAATGTTTGTTCGTAATGAGAATCTTAAATTAACAGCAGTTCACAATGATTTTAACTATTATTCGGAGCGTAAATTAGAAGCTCTTTATGAGTATGCTGGAATGAATGGATACGTAGAAAACTGGTCTCCTTAAACCCGAGTATTTCTCTTTTCATCTCAGTTACAAAATCCCCTCTTGAAATTTTGTTCATCAAACAAGTAAACTAAAGACATAAGTTTGGTAAAATTGGGATAAGAAATTCATGAGGTAAGGGAGAACAAGTCGATGGAGATGGATCAAGAGAAATTTAATAAAGTGATTGAAGCGGCAAGGATGTATTATATTCTTGATTATAATCAAAGTGAAATTGCAAAAAAGCTTGGTGTATCAAGGCCTACGGTTTCTCGATTGCTGCAGACAGCAAAAGAAGAAGGCATTGTTCAAATTAAAATTGTGGATTCATCTATCAATAGTGAAAAATTGTCTTCTCAGCTTGAACAAAAATTCAATCTAAAAAAAGCAATCGTCACACCGGTGCCTCAATATGAAAATCACATTATTAAAAGTCATCTAGGCGTAGCAGCAGCTGACTATCTCTATGACATCGTAAAAGATGGAGACATTATTGGGGTGACGTGGGGAACAACTCTTTATCAAGTGGCCATCGATTTAAAACAAAAGTATGTGAATGACGTTCAGGTTGTGCAGTTAAAAGGCGGAGTAAGCCATTCGGAAACGAGCACATATGCTTCTGAAATTATGTACTTATTTGGAAAGGCATACAATACGCCTCCTATGCATCTTCCGCTACCTGTGATTGTTGATCACGTGGTAGTTAAAAAAGCAATGGAAACGGATCGTCATATTAAGCGCATTTTAGATTTAGGCAAGCAAGCCAACATTGCTGTGTTTACTACGGGACCCATTAAAACGGATTCGCTGCTTTTTCAGCTTGGCTACTTTTCCGAACAAGATGTAGAGATGATTTCCTCGCGAGCAGTAGGAGATATTTGTTCACGCTTTTTTGATAAAGATGGACAAATTTGCAATGAAAGCCTGGATGAACGGACGCTAGGACTTGATTTGGAGGAACTTAAGAAGAAAGAGTACGCCATTTTAGTAGCTGGCGGGGATCAGAAAATCGACAGCATTTACGGAGCGCTGCAAGGGAAATTTGCAAATGTACTCGTTACTGATCAGTTCACGGCGCGCTTTTTATTAGATAAACAAGAGTAAAGGAGATGAAGACGCTGTTTTTTCAAGAGCAAAAGCTTCATCGAATTGAAATAGTAGAAGATATTGTATCTTATTCTGTGTCGTCTCTGCAGGCACAGCGAAACCGGTATCCTTTTCAAACAGACGTTTCAAAAGACGGAGTGATTGCCAAGGGAACCACGGGCTATATCATTAAACGGTGGGGAAGAATGTACTTTTCTCCTGATGCTAATCAAAAAGGAATTGAACGATTTACGCCGCCTGATCAGCCATACGTATTAATTCCTTATAAAAAGGTAAAGAATAAGTACAGAATCGTATTGTCATTTGTGATAAAAGCTGAAAAATAAGGGAAGACTTCCGAGTGCGGAAGTCTTTTTTTATTCACTAAAACAGCAGCTATAAATATTTTTGAACAAATGTAAATATATCTGTTTACAATTGTTCAAAGCTATTATATAGTAAGGGTGTAAGTTGTTGAAAACGTTTTAGTGGATGCACAATATGCAGATACTTTTAGGGGGAAAACGTCATGAGAATGGTTGACTTAATTGAAAAAAAACGTAATGGACATGAATTAAATAAAGCAGAAATCGATTTTATTATCGAAGGTTATACAAAAGGGGATTTACCTGATTATCAGCTATCGGCATTTGCGATGGCGATTTACTTTCAAGGAATGACGCAGGAAGAACGCGTAAATTTAACGCAAGCAATGGTTGAATCAGGCGATCAAATTGACTTATCAAAAATTGAAGGTATTAAAGTAGACAAACACAGCACAGGCGGCGTAGGTGATACAACAACACTTGTATTAGGACCTTTAGTAGCTGCGGTTGATGTACCGGTTGCCAAAATGTCTGGCCGCGGCTTAGGACACACTGGCGGTACGATTGATAAACTAGAAGCAGTGCCTGGCTTCCACGTTGAAATTACAAACGAAGAATTCATTCGTTTAGTAAATACAAATAAAATTGCCGTTATCGGCCAAAGCGGAGACTTAACGCCAGCGGATAAAAAACTTTATGCGCTTCGTGATGTAACAGCAACGGTTGATTCGATTCCGTTAATTGCAAGCTCAATTATGAGTAAGAAAATTGCCGCTGGAGCAGATGCCATTTGCTTGGACGTGAAAACGGGGAACGGCGCATTCATGAAGAAGCTTGAAGACGCTGAAGAATTAGCAAAAGCAATGGTTGAAATCGGAAAGGGCGTAGACCGAAACACAAAAGCAATCATTTCAGATATGAGCCAGCCTCTAGGTTTTGCGGTTGGTAATGCGCTTGAAGTGAAAGAAGCAATCGACACGTTAAAAGGCGAAGGCCCTGAAGATTTAACGGAGCTTTGCTTAACATTAGGAAGTCATATGGTTGTACTTGCTGAAAAAGCAAGCAGCTTAGACGAAGCGCGTGCAATGCTTCAAGAAGTAATTAAAAACGGAAAAGCATTAGAATCGTTCAAAACGTTCTTAAGCGCACAAGGCGGAGACGCTTCTGTGGCAGACGATCCGTCTAAATTACCGGATGCAGCGCACAAAATTGAAGTGCCAGCAAAAGAAGATGGCTACATTTCAGAAATCGTTGCAGAAAAAATCGGCGTAGCGGCAATGAAGCTAGGTGCAGGACGTGCAACAAAAGAATCTGAAATCGACTTAGCAGTTGGTATTATGCTTAATAAAAAAGTTGGAGATTCAGTGAGAAAAGGCGACTCTCTTGTTACAATCCACAGCAATAGTGAAGATGTACAGGAAGTAATGGATATCGTTTATGATTCTTACAGCACGGTCGCTGAAAAAGTAGAAGCTCCAACGTTAATTTATAAAGAAATTCATTAAGAAAGAGAGAGGAAGAACAAAATGAGTCAAAACATTACGGGTATTATTGATCATACATTATTAAAAGCAGATGCAACAGAAGAGCAAGTTACGGTTTTAGCACAAGAAGCAAAAGAATATTCATTCGCTTCGGTTTGTGTAAATCCAACGTGGGTAAAAAAAGCAGCTGAGTTATTAAACGATGCTCCAGAAGTGAAAGTATGTACGGTAATCGGTTTCCCTCTTGGAGCTACGACTTCAGCAGTAAAAGCATTCGAAACAACAAATGCAATCGAAAACGGTGCAGATGAAGTAGATATGGTAATCAACGTCGGCGCGTTAAAAGATAAAAACTATGACTTAGTGCAAAGCGACATTCAAGCAGTAGTGGATGCTGCAAAAGGAAAAGCGCTAGTAAAAGTAATTATTGAAACAGCTCTTTTAACAGACGAAGAAAAAGCAAAAGTTTCTGAGCTAGCTGTAAAAGCTGGAGCTGATTTTGTTAAAACGTCAACGGGCTTCTCTACAGGAGGCGCAACGGTAGAAGACGTAGCGCTTATGAGAAAAACGGTTGGACCAGATGTAGGTGTAAAAGCTTCTGGCGGCGTTCGCGGCTTAGAAGATGCAAAAGCAATGATTGAAGCTGGTGCAACACGTATTGGTGCAAGCTCTGGCGTATCAATTGCAAAAGGTCAATTAAGCAACTCTGATTATTAATAAATGACAGCAGGTTAGTACTAACTAACCTGCTGTAAACTAAGCAAAGGATGATGACTGTGGAGCCAAAACAATTAATAGATGAAGCAATCGCAGCAAGCAAACAAGCACATGTACCGTATTCTCACTTCCATGTTGGTGCAGCTCTTTTAACAACCGATGGGAAGATTTATCGTGGATGTAATATTGAAAACGCTTCCTATGGATTGACGAACTGTGCTGAGCGAACGGCTATTTTTAAAGCTGTTTCAGAAGGGGACAAACAGTTTTCAGCTATTGCAGTTGTAGGAGATACGGACGGCCCAATTTCTCCTTGCGGCGCATGCAGACAAGTATTAGCTGAGTTCTGTGATGATCACACACAAATTATCTTAGCAAACCTAAAAGGAGATTTTGTGATTACCAACATCAACGAAATCTTACCGGGCTATTTTTCATCAAAAGACTTACAAAAATAAGTAAGCAGTGGAGGATACTATGAAATATTTAATTGGCATCTTAGGGTTACTCGTTGTCTTTGGATTAGCGTATCTTGCAAGTAATAACCGTAAAGAAATCAAATATAGACCAATCGTTATTATGGTTGTGATTCAGCTTCTTTTATCAGCTTTACTTCTAAACACGAAGTTTGGCTTGATTATTATTAATGCGATTGCCAGCGTTTTTGGAAAGCTGCTTTCATACGCAAATGAAGGCGTAGAGTTCGTATTTGGCGGAATCGCGAATAAAGGATCAATGCCGTTTTTCTTAAACGTGCTGCTTCCAATCGTTTTTATCTCTGTCTTAATCGGGATTTTACAGCACTTTAAAATTCTTCCTTTCATTATGAAATGGATTGGGTTGGTTCTCAGTAAGATTAACGGAATGGGAAAATTAGAGTCTTATAACGCAGTAGCTTCTGCCATTGTAGGTCAGTCAGAAGTATTTATTACCGTTAAAAAGCAATTAGACAAACTGCCGCCAAACCGTTTATATACGCTTTGTGCATCAGCTATGTCGACTGTTTCAATGTCCATTGTCGGTGCTTATATGACAATGATTGAACCAAAATACGTAGTAACAGCAATTGTGATTAACTTATTTGGCGGATTTATTATTTCTTCTATCATTAACCCTTACACAGTAACGGATCAAGAAGATATTTTAGAGGTACAAACAGGTCATAAGCAAACGTTCTTCGAAATGCTTGGCGAATATATTATGGACGGATTTAAAGTAGCGATTATCGTAGGTGCGATGCTGATTGGTTTCGTTGCGCTGATGGCTGCGATTGATAACGTGTTTGAAATGCTGTTTGGTCTGTCGTTCCAGCACCTGCTTGGCTATGTGTTTGCACCGTTTGCATTCATCATGGGTGTTCCTGCTTCAGAAGTAGTAGCAGCGGGCGGAATTATGGCAACAAAACTTGTAACAAATGAATTTGTGGCAATGATGAGTCTTTCAGATATGGCTTCAACATTCAGTGCTAAAACACTTGGAATTGTATCCGTATTCTTAGTATCATTTGCTAACTTCTCATCAATTGGAATCGTGTCAGGAGCGGTTAAAGGCTTAAGTGAAAAGCAAGGAAATACAGTAGCGCGCTTTGGTCTTCGTTTACTGTATGGAGCTACGCTTGTAAGCGTACTGTCAGCGATTGTTGTCAGCTTCATTTTATAAGTGTAATAGAAACAGAAAGAAAAGCAGTTTCCTTTTCAAAAGGAATTGCTTTTTCTTTTTTACATGTAAACCATAGCTCCGCGCATCCTAAAGAAAAACATCGACACAGAGGAGGACAAGAAAAGCTGGGGGCTTTTCTTACTGAAAAATGGATCAAATTGGACTGTTGCTGTCAGGTGCAGCTTTATTTTTAAACGGACTCATGCTGCTTGGAAAAGCAGATGAAAAAAACGTAGGCGTATTTAACTTATTTGTTGGAGCTTTTCAAGTTATTGTTCCGTTTTATTTAATTATTACGTCAGATCAAAGCAACTGGATTTTGTATGAAAGAACGGCAATCTTTTTATTTGGCCTTACGTATTTATATGTAGGCGTGACGGTATTAAAGGGAATGCAGGGAACAGGGCTTGGCTACTACTCACTTTGGGTATCGATTATCGCTTTAGTGTACGTGACGGTTTCTCTTGTTCACTATCATGACGTCGTAAACGCCATTACATGGATTCTTTGGTCGTTTTTATGGTTTTTATTTTATGTGCTTAATACGAGCAAAAAAGATGTATCTGCATATGTAGGGAAAGTGGCGATTGTACAGTCGTGGGTTACTTTAACAATTCCAGCGCTGTTTTCGCTAACGGGCGTATGGGGAAATAAAGATATGTACAATATGTGGGGAATCGTGCTGGTAGCTTCCATCATTTATTTTGTATACGTAGGATACCGACTATTCTTTTCTCAGCCGAAAAAAATGATTTTGAAATAAAGTATTTACAAAAAATAGATAATAATGGTAAGATGTTAGAAATTAAATGCCATGAAGAGAAAAGTAGACAGCGCGTATTCTTAGCAGAGAGCTCCGGAAGCTGAAAAGGAGCAAGAAAAACGCTGTTGAAACAAGCCTCTGAGCAGCGCATTGGATCTAACGTGATAGTGCGACGGCTGCTTCCGTTACAAAGCTAGAGTATAAGCGAAAGCCGTACTCGACAAGGTTTATATGGCGACATATGAACAAACTAGGGTGGCACCGCGATTCATAATCTCGCCCCTAAGACACATGTCTTGGGGGTGGGATTTTTTTATTGACAAAAATCAATAGTGAAGCGGAGGCCTTTCTTTTATGAAAAGTAAGCTGTTGTCTTGGAAATACCCGTGTTTATTGCTGTTTGGAATTGGCACTAGCAATATCGGCGACTGGATTTATTTGATCGCTTTAAATGTCATGATGCTTGATATGACGAATTCGCCGCTTGCGATTTCAGGGCTATACATGATAAAGCCGCTTGCTGCGCTATGTACAAATATATGGTCTGGAAGCTTAATTGACCGCATGAACAAACGGAAGCTTATGATGGTTTTAGATTGGATGCGCGCCGGGGTCATTGCTTGCCTTCCGCTCTTCTCATCCATACTGATCATTTATGTGCTGGTATTTATCATCAGTATGGCAAGTTCGATGTTTCGTCCGGTATCGATGGTCTATATTACAAAGCTTATTCCAACTGAAAAGCGAAAAAGATTTAATTCGCTGCGCAGTTTGATTGACTCAGGAGGCTTTCTTCTTGGTCCGGCCGCAGCAGGTGCGTTATTTATGGTTGGAACGCCCGCATTTGCTATCTATGCCAATGCTGCAGCGCTCGTGTTGTCAGGAATGGTTACTTTATTAATGCCGAACTTAGATATAAAAACAAAAACTAAAGAAAATAAACTCTCTGTAAACACCATTCGAGAAGATTGGAGAGCGGTGTTTCGTTTCAGTAGAGCCAACAGATACATTATCACCATTTATGTATTGTTCAGTTTCTTAATGGTCATGGCCACGGCAATTGATTCCCTTGAAGTTTCATTTGCAACAAGAGTCATTCATTTATCCGAAAGCGAATACGGATTTTTAGTAAGCGTAGCAGGCGCTGGTATTATGATTGGCGCAGTTATTAATACACTGTTTGCTAAGAAGCTGTCCACGAACTTTCTAATAGGTGCCGGCAGTGTAGGAGTATCGCTTGGCTATTTGCTGTATGCGTGTTCGTCTTCTTTTCAAACCATGGGAGCGGGATTTTTTAGCTTATCCTTTGCGTTAGCTTTTGCAAGTGCTGGTTTTCAAACCTTTTATCAAAACAGCATTCCCGTTGACATGATGGGGAGAGTAGGAAGTATCTATGGGCTACTTGAGTCACTCCTGATTATTATGATGACCTTTCTATGCGGAATGGCTGCACACATTGTTTCAATTCAAGGAGCTGTAATTGGTGGAAGCCTGATCATGCTTTTAAGTACGGTTGTATTGTTTTTGTGCACGTTAAAGCCGGCGTTTTATAAAATAAGTTTAGTCAAAAAACAAGGAATCTAACGCATAGGTACTAATGGACAAATAAGCTAAGAAGCCGATAAAAAGAAATGAATACAGAATAAAGGGTGAGAAAGCACAGTGAAAATGAAAGATGCGTTAAAGAAAAAAGGAATGTTTGTTAAAAAATTATCGAATCAAGGTGAATTCTTCCGGAAGCGGTGGGAAAATGAATTTGCAGATGCTTTAAGCGCATCGCAAAAAAAGAAAATTTATATGGATCAGTTTCTGTGGCATGCGTTTAGCTATGAAAAGCTTCCTTGCTTGCAAGAGGAACAAGCGGTTCAAGCGTTTGAGAACCAAGTTAAGAACGACTGTTATTTGCTGTTTGAGCATGATGAACGAGTGCTGCAGCTATCTAAATGTAAGCATCTAACAAGCGCTGATTTAAGTGAAAATACAAACATGTATTTAGAAGATTTATATGTCGTAGATAAAGACTTTACATGGACTTATGTGATTACTCATGAAAGCTCATGTGGACCTTACTTTTACGGCACGTAAGTAAAGATAGAGCCTGCCGATATTAATACGGCAGGATTTTTGTTATAAAAAAACATTTTATAAATTAAAAGTAATTATAGTAATTAAATGGTTTTTTAACTGAATTTATTGGGTATTTATTACTAACTATTATCCATCTCTCTCCTATATCTATATTACCATTTGGGATTTTTTCAAAAAATAGGATATGAAATTAATTTTTTGTATGCTAAGGTAATTACTGCTAGTAAGCTTGTCTTACAAAATTCGGTTTAAAAAGGAGGTTTTTGTATGAAATGGTATTTACATGTGCTAAAAAATTATGCAACGTTTCAAGGAAGAGCAACACGTAAAGAGTATTGGATGTTTGTCTTATTTAATTTTATTATATGGTGTGTGCTTTCAGCTATTGAACTTATAACAGATATGCCTCCGTTTTTGCGTATAGTTTATCTTGTTGCAGTCTTCATTCCATCCCTTGCTGTGACGGCACGTCGACTGCATGACATAGGAAGAAGCGGGTGGTGGCAGCTCATTACTATTATTCCGATTGCGGGAAGTATTTGTCTATTAATTCTTCTTTGTCTACGAAGTGAGTCGCAGTTAAATCGGTTTGATGTACCTAATAAAGTTGCGTAGGACTTAAACGGTTAGGTAGTTTAATTTAATAAACAAAGAGAGGGTTTAAAAATGTACTGGTATATAAAAGCGTTAAAAAATTATGCGACGTTTCGAGGAAGAGCAACGCGTACGGAGTATTGGATGTTTACATTATTTGCTTATATCTTTATGATCATTCCGTATATCTTGGTTTTTATCGATTCACTTGCAGTATTTGGAGTTATTTTAGTATTACTTTACGGAGCAGCAATGATTCTGCCTTCACTTGCCGTTACTGTTCGCCGACTTCATGATACAGGAAGAAGCGGCTGGTGGTATTTAATTAACTTTGTTCCAGTTATTGGAGGCATTTGGCTGCTCATCTTACTTTGTCAAAGAAGCGAAGTAACAGCCAATATTTACGATACAGACACGCAGGCGTCTTAACCAGAGTAGTTTATTAGTTTAAAAAGTTAGTAAACTAAACGTGCGAATTGTATCTAAATTAAAAAGAGGTTGGGACAAAAGTAATTTAGTTGAAGGGAAATCCGAACTAATTGAGATTCTTGACAGAGAATCCAATTAGTTCGGATTTTTTCATAGTGTGATGGTGACCGTGAATTTTATGTATGTAGATTCTTCTAGCAGTTGATTGGAGGGCAAGGCGAAGACTCCTGCGGGAAAAGCGGGAGAGATGAGACCCCGCAGGAGCACAAACGACGGGGAGGCTCAGCGCCCGCCCGCGGAAAGCGAAGCCTTGCACGGAAATCAACGGCGGTGTCATAAGCGGTTCAGCTCATGTATCTGATTTGTTCGTCTTTAGATTGGATTGATTTCATTATGTCTCAATCTCTTTTTTTCATTTTCCCATACGCTGCTGGGAATTTCTTTTCGAAGAACAGGTGCAATATCACTTGCGAAGCGCTCTAGCTGTTCGCGCTGTTCTGCTTCGCTTAGACCGTCTACGCTGATGCTCAGCACTTCGTTTCCATAAGCATGGTGATAGTCTATTATTTTTTCAATGATTTGCTCTGGGCTTCCTACTAAAGCAGGGCCGTGTTGAACGATGTCTTCTAGTGACGTGAATGGCGATTGATTATGCTTCGCTGCTTCTGTATTGCTAAATGCGTTATAGTACGGGCGATAGCGGCGAATCGCTTCTTCCGTTGTATCAGAAATATATAGGCTGCTCGCCCCCGAACCGACGATGGCTTTGCGTGGGTCATGGCCATAATAAGTAAAACGTTCCCGGTAATGGTCAATCAGCGCTTTATATTTAGCCTGAGGGTGAAAGGAATTGGATGAAAATAGCGGCTCTCCATATTTAGCTGCAAGTTCTGTAGACAGCGGGCTTGACGCGCTTCCATGCCAAACGGGAATAGAAGGCTGAAACGGCCGAGGCTGAGTCGTAACGTTAGTTAAAGGCGGACGATAACGGCCGCTCCACGTGACATTTTCTTCTGTCCAAAGCTGTTTTAAAAGAGCGTATCTTTCAGCAAGAGACTCCCATTGTTCTTCTTCTGTAATGCCAAAAAGCGGATAATGACGCGGGTCATTGCCTTTTCCGATAATCAGTTCAAGCCGTCCACCCGACAGGTGATCAAGCGTTGCGTAATCTTCAGCTACTCGTACAGGATCTAAAATGCTTAGAACGGTAACGGTAGTAAGAAGACGAATGTGTGACGTTTTAGCAGCGATTGCACTTAAAACAACGGGAGGAGAAGAAGACAAAAAAGGAGCTCCGTGTCTTTCGCCGACTCCGTAAGCATCAAAACCTAATTTTTCGGCAAGCACTGCTTGATTTAACACATGCTGAAATTTTTCTTGAGCAGTTAATGTTTCTCCAGTAACCGGGTTCGGGATATTTTGAATAAGACTAAATAAAGCAAATTTCATACGTTTTACCTCCAAAAGATAAAATGCTGGACGACAATAAAAAAAGCAAACGTACACATATTGTCGTGTCCATTTGCCTCCAGTTGACTGGTAGATATGTAGTTTTATTGTTTTATTAGTTGTATCTTAAGCGGTAGACACTGAGCTGTCAAGATAATCTTTTTTTTAAAACCTACTTGATTTATCGGTTAACTAGTATTATGATGTGAATAATCTTACACGAAGTAAGCCCACTGGTTAACCAGAGGCTCTTGATGAAGCAGATGCTTTATCAAGAGCCTCTTTTTATTACATAACATAAGGATTCAGGGGAGGAACATATGAAAAAATATTGGCTGTTTTTACTTTCAATTGTAGTAGCTGTGAGCGTGGCAGGATGCGGAAAAAACGTATCTTCAAGTGCAGGAGAAAAGGAAGAAAAAGATGTTCAAACGATTGTTGTTGGAACGGGCACTCAGTTTCCTAACATTTGCTTTATTGATGATAAAGGTAAACTGACCGGCTATGATGTAGAAGTAGTAAGAGCGATCGACAAAGAGTTAAAGGATTATAAATTTGAATTTAAAACGATGGAATTTTCAAATCTGCTTCTTAGCTTAGAAAGTAATAAAATTGATATGATTGCTCATAACATGGCTCAGAACGCTGAGCGAAAGAAAAAGTTTTTATTTAATGATGAAACATATAATTATTCTCCCCTTTATGTAACAGTTCCTAAAACTCGAAATGATATTCATTCATTAAAAGATTTAGAAGGGAAAAAAATGATTGTAGGAGCTACAAGCAATGCGGCTGTCTATCTAGACAAATATAATAAAAAACACGGCAATAAAATCGATGTAGTTTACGCCGGTCAAGGTGCAGATGATGCTACCACTCAATTAAAAACAGGCCGAGCAGATGCTACGCTTGCGACGCCATTTTCCATCGATTTTAGCAATCAAGCGCTGAAATTTCAGCAAAAAACAGTTGGAGATATTGTGATTAATTCAAAAGTGTATTTTATGTTTAACAAAAAAGACGAAAAGTTAAAGTCGGAAGTCGACCAAGCGATTAAAAAGCTGAAAAAAGACGGGACGTTAAAAAAACTCAGCACAAAATGGCTAGGAGAAGACTATACCGTGCAAAATTGACTATAGCAAAAAAGCAGCTGCCCATACAGCTGCTTTTTTGTATGATATAAATCCAATAGATAGAAGAAACGACCTGCAAAGAAAACAAAAATTAGTGTATAGTAGAGCTATAAGTACTATAAAAGCAGGACCGCAGTAGGAGGCCATTCATTGATTACGGATTTACAGCGCGGAGATTTCTTTCAAAAAGGACATCGTTATCGCAGAAAACAAATTCATAAGCTTTATAAAGGACAGGAACAAAGCGAAATATCAACGCCAAAAGCGCATCCATATATTTTTATTTTCACAAAAGAAAGCGGAAGTGAATACGGAACGGGACACGGATGGAATAAAGATAAAACCGCTTTTTTCTACACGGGAGAAGGCCAAAGAGGATCGATGCAGCTCATTAAAGGCAATAAAGCGCTTCGTGAACATTTTTTATCAGGAAAAGCCGTTTATTTATTTCACTACGTGGAGCCGGGAGTGGTCGAGTTTGTTGATGAAGTGACGTATATCAATCATCAATTAGAAATTATGTGGGATTCAGACGGAGAGCTGCGTGAAGCCATTATTTTTGAACTTGAACGAAATTCCGTGATTGAGGAAAAAGCAGCACAGCTGGATGTTTCAGCTTATTCAACTGAACAGCTTCGTCATATGGCGTTAGGGAAAGAAAAAAAGACAAGTATTTATGAACAAACGGCAGCTCTTGGACAATATGTTCACAAACGCGCAGCGGGTATTTGTGAAGCCTGCGGAGAAAGCGCGCCGTTTATCGCAAAAGATGGAAGCTCCTTTTTGCAAATGTACTATCTTTCAAAGCTTTCAGAGAGCGGACTCGCTAAACCAAAGGACGCTGCGGCACTATGTCCCAACTGTCATAGTCGTCTACGCTACGGGAAAGATAGTGAAGTATATAAAGAAGATTTGATTACTAAAATTAATGAAAAAGAAGCAGGAAAGAAAAATGAGTAATATCGTCTTTTTCATTTTATAAAAAACCGTCTCTAGGCAGGGTAGCTGCCGAGGCGGTTTTTTGTATGTAGAATGACTTCAAAAAATAAAGACAATAAAGCGTATAAAAATAATACAAAAACAGATAATGAGAAACTGAAGCTTTCGTTTAGAAAATAGTAAAAGCTGGGGTGATGTGCTGTGGCAGACAAGTATGACTGTGTCATTATAGGTGGAGGAATTGCAGGACTTCAAGCCGCTATTCAGCTTGGAAGATATAAGCGCAGTGTATTGGTTATTGATTCAAACGATGGACGTTCCAATCTCTGCAAAAATTATCAAAATATATTGGGATGGCCTGAGGGAATAAGCGGGCAAACTCTAAGAGAAACGGGAAGGCAGCAAGCAACAAGCTACGGCATTCAATTTACAGAAGATCGTGTCATACAGTGTCAAAAAGAAATAGAAGGGTTTAACGTCATCACAAACTCTGCGAACTACGAAGCAGCTACTTTATTGTTTGCGACCGGAGTCGTAGACCGGATTCCTTCTGAACTTCAGCAAGAGCTACATCACTGTATGGGAAAAACGGTATATGTATGTCCCGACTGCGACGGGTATGAAGTAAATAATAGAAGGGTATTAGTACTAGGGTCGGGAAAAGCAGGAGCCAGTTTATCTCTTACGTTAACATATTGGACCAACGACATTACATACATTAATCATGACAAAAAAGAGATTGGACCTTTAGCAAATACTTTGATGCAAAAGGGAATTACCTATAAAGAAGGGGCAATAAAAAAAGTCATAGCTGAAGCAGAAATGTTAAAAGGAGTCATCCTCGAAAACAATGAATTTATTTATGGAGAAAGAGGTTTTTTAGCGTTCGGAGGAAATAAAGTTCGAACAGAATTAGCGCATGAGCTGGGGGCAGAACTCCTAGAAAATCAGCACATTATCGTAAATCCGCGTACAAAAGAAACAAATGTTTCAAACGTGTGGGCAGCAGGAGACATTGTGGCTCATTCTGAACAAGTTACGGTAGCGATGGGAGAAGGTTTACAAGCTGCTATTTGGATACACAAACGTCTGTTAGAACTATATGAAAAATAATTATTTTTATAAAAAAGTAAGATTGCATGTTTTGTTTTCTTTCTGTTAGGGAACTGGAAATAAAAGAGAGATAAAACCTGATTAAAAACGAGGAGAAGGAGTGGCAAAAAAGTGGTATATAGTCAAGCAGTAAGAAAACCTGAGTTT
This sequence comes from Priestia sp. FSL R5-0597, assembly GCF_038006305.1. NCBI lineage: Bacteria > Bacillati > Bacillota > Bacilli > Caryophanales > Bacillaceae > Priestia > Priestia sp. FSL R5-0597. The sequence continues at coordinate 2,768,447 of NZ_JBBOUZ010000001.1, read as the reverse complement.
CAACAAGCAGAATCGGAAGGGTTAAATGAAGCCATTCACGAGTACATAACTCGTCGTACACGTCACAATGCACCGGTTGTGGATGCGCTTCGATATATTATGACCATTGAACATAAACATGAACGCATGCAGGTAGCAGCAGAATTGTTCGGATCAGCTATTCAGCATGTAAAAGATCAAGATATTGTTCAATATCTAAAAAAATGCGGAAGCTACAAAAGAATTTCCGATACGATGGAATAAAAACGTTTTCTTTGAAAAAGCGCCTTAAATGGAAAGGGGCTTTTTTTGTTTCCTCCATTTAAAAGCAAGGGGAAATACATAGAATTCTTCCAGTTTGTGCATAGTAAATGAAGCAGAATTAATTGAGGAAGAGACAGAGTTTTGTATCTGATTACGTGAATGAACGTTAAAGTAGAATACAATCTTCACTTGTACAGATGCCGACTTTTGAATAAATAGAGCTCTATGTATCCCTAGCAGGAGGTTTAGTGTATGAGTCAAGAAATACCCTTAAGTTCAAGTGAAATTGCTACTCTTTGGATGACCTATCAGCAAAAGACAATGATTCGAAGGATTTTAGAATATTTTATTGTTCAGGCAGAAGATGACAAGGCGAAAGAAATTATGCAAGATACGCATATGCAAGTGGTGAACTATATTGAAGATATCAAAACGATTCTAAAAAATGAAGGGGCAGCCATACCGGTAGGATACACGGAAAAAGACGTAAATGTCGGTGTTCCTAAGCTTTATGATAAAATGTTTGATATTATGTTTCTTCGCCTTTTAAAAGAAATTAGTATGGGTCTACATACGCTGCATTTAACCATGTCCTACAGAAAAGACATGATCTCTTTTTACAAAAAGCTTACGGCTTTCACACAAGATGTGTATGACAAATGTGTAGATTACCTTCAGGAAAAAGACGTGCTTCCAAGACCTCCAGCTGTCTCAGTGCCTAAAAAAGCGAAGTTTGCTGAAGGCACAGATTACATGGATGGAATCCATCTATTTTCGAGTAAACGGGTATTAAATACTGTAGAGGTAGCACATATTTATTACGCTATCGAAAGCAACATTCTTGGCATGCAAATGATTACAGGGTTCGCTCAAGTAGCAAATGAACCTGAAGTGAAGAAGTATTTTGTAAAAGGAAAAGAGCTGGCTAAGAAAGTTGTAAGTAATTATAGCAAAATTCTTCTGGAGAGCGATATTCAGACGCCTGCGACGTGGGGTGCGAAAGCAACCGAGTCAAAAATAGCACCTTTTTCAGATAAACTAATGATGTACTGCGTGAGTTTATTCTGTAGTTTCGGGCTAGGAAGCAACGCTTTGGGCACCGCGTTTAGTTTGCGTGGAGATCTTCCTCTTACACTTGTCAGTACGGCCAAAGACATTTTAACATACGGGCAAGACGGGGGAAAAATCATGGCCAAAAACGGATGGCTTGAGGAACCGCCAAGTATGGAAGACCGAAATGATTTGATTAAATAGAAAAAGCATAATACATCAAGAAAACTTCTTTTTTTAAAGAAGTTTTTTCTTTTGGATAAAAAATGTCGTTATTTGTTTATTTAACGGTTTGTTTTTTGAATAAAAAGGATATATAAACTATAAATTTACAATTATATGATAAAAAAGGAGGATTTTGCAGATGAAATGTTACATAAAGGTGTTAAAAAATTACGGGGTATTTTCTGGTCGAGCAAGCCGAACTGAATACTGGATGTTTGTGTTAGTTAACTTTGTTATTTCATTTATTCTTTCGTTCCTTCAGTTCGTTATTGATAAGCCTCTTTTTCTTCCGGTTATCTATTCGTTGTTGGTTGCAGTCCCATCGTTAGCGGTAGGAGCAAGAAGACTCCACGATACGGGAAAAAGCGGATGGTGGCAGCTCATTACATTGGTTCCACTTATCGGCAGTATCTGGCTAATTGTTTTATTCTGCCAGCCTAGCGATCCAAAAGAGAATCGTTTTGGTACAACGGCCAAAGCAGCATAATTAGAACTCCCCCTTAGGTAAGGGGGAGTTTTTTAGTGGACAGGTTCCACTATAGCTCCATCATAAGCCGATTGGTAAATAGCTCGTATGTCTTTTTCACGAAGAGGCAAAGGACTGCGAGCGAGAATTCGTTTTTGCTGGACGCCATCTTCTGTCAGCTTTTGAAGGGCACTTTCTGGAATATTAAAGCCGCGAAGGGTTTGAGGAATGCCGACGTCTTCAACAAGTGTCTGCAGTTGTTTTACACACTGATAAGAAGCTTTCTCTTCTGATAAAGAAGTAGCGTTTCCGCCTAGTGCTTCAAAAATATCCCGCATTTTTGTCACGCAGCTGCTGCGGATATAGCCCATAACGTATGGAAGCAGTACGGCGTTTGATTCACCGTGAGAAATATGAAACTGTCCGCCTAATGGATATGCAAGTGCATGAACACCAGCAACACCAGCGTTAAAAAAAGCGAGACCTGCTAAATAGCTTCCGTAGCTCATCTGAGTTCGTGCTTCTTTATCTTCGCCATTTTCTACAGCTGTTCTTAAAGAAGAGCTGATCATGCGTATAGCCTTTAGGGCTAAGGCGTCCGTTGCTGGATTTGCATTTACCGATACATAAGCCTCAACGGCATGAGTTAATGCATCAATCCCTGTAGCTGCCGTTACTTTAGAAGGAACGCTCAGCGTAAGCTCGGGATCTACAATGGCGGCGTCTGCAAGCAAATGGTCGTGGGTCACGACGTCTTTGCTGCTTTCAAGAGATAATACAGAAATATTCGTTACTTCTGAGCCCGTGCCGGAGGTCGTAGGAATTAAAATTTTCGGAAGCCCTTTTTCCGTAATTTGTTTCGTGCCAGTTAAGTTCAAATATTCTTCTACAGCTCCGTCATGAACGGCTAAAACGGCCGTAAGTTTTGCTAAATCTAATGCGCTGCCGCCGCCAACTCCAATGACTAAATCAAATTTTCGGCTTTTTGCGTAAGATACGAGTTTTTCACCAAGCGCTAAGGGCGGCTCTGGTGCCGTATCTGCATATACATCTACTTCGTATCCATTTTGTATAAGAGGAGCACTTACTTTATCTACAAGTCCAATGTCTTTTAACACGGGATCTGTGACGATTAAAATATGAGCAGGGTCATATTTTTTTACTTCGGGAAGCAGTTGCTGAAGTGATCCCCATCCTGTGTAGCTAAGAGGGGTGAAAACTAGTTTTGAAATGGTCATTTGTTTGCCCTCCGATTTATAGAAAATTTTTTTATATTAAGCAGCTGCTTGATTTCATTCGTAATAACCTTCAGTAGATTTGCGGAACTGCTGAAATTGATTTGCATCGTGACCAAACCAAACTTGCGAATTAGTTTCATAGGCTAGACGGCGTATACGTTCAACCGTGTTTGCATATCCAAGAGAGTCGTAGATAATACCGGGTGGTTTAACAGGAGGACCATAGCTCTCAGCTGTATAGATTGTATCGGATGCTAAGATAATGCCACCTGTTTCAGGCAAATGAACATGAAGACCAAGCATACCCCAAGCATGTCCGCTTCCAAAATTCAAGACATTAATTCCTTCTGCCAGTTTGATGGTATCTTCGTTTCGTTTAATCGTTTTCCAACGAAGGTCATTTTTTATCCAGGCGTCAATGTCAGCCCAAATGTAAGCACCTTCTTTTTGATTGCGTGCATAAGACTGAAGAGTGCCGTTTAACTCATCTTCATGAACGATAACAGTGGCGTTAGTGAACAATTCTAAGCAGCCGGCATGATCAAGATGAAGGTGGGAGGCAACAACAAATTTAATTTCTTTAGGGTCAACCCCTAATTGTTCTAATCGATTTGGTAAATAACATTCTTCTGTAGCGGAGTAAGGAAACATTTGTTGAGTTGCTTCAGTCCAACGCCCTTGTGGTCCCATTGATTCAGGGTTGCAGGCTGTATCAAACAGAATTTTCCCTTCAGGATGATCAATTAATACAGTATAAATTGGAAACTCTACAAATTCCGTAGGTGCATGAGGGTTCTTAACAGTTGCTGGGTTATGCATTGCAAGCATCCAGTTTTTATCCATTTGCATCGAGCCGTTGTCCATCACATAAAGCTTTGGGTTAGGTTTGATAATATTACACATATAATAGCCTCCTAAACGTAGTTGAATTTTTGTTTGCGTTTTCAAAATGACTTTATACTACATTTACCCTATATGCTGGAGAGAATAATCCTTTTTAAAATGGATAGACTCTTTCCTATTCTTTCAACATACTAGACTGCAATTTTTATGCCAGTATTTGAAAAGTAAATATTAGCGCAGTTTTCCTTGGTTCTTATAACCAAGTGCTGAAAAAATTCACCGCTTTTAGAAGGAAAAAGGCTATTGTGCATTGAATGGTTAGTGGTGAAAAGTTTCACCATATGTTGGCGGGAATTCACCATAAGAAAGGAATGCAAAACAATGACTTCTTTTAAAGGGAAAAAAGATTTGACGAACGAAACGTTACAGGCCATCATTGAATTCTCTACGGACGGAATATATGTAGTAAATAAAAAGGGAATAACGATATATGTAAATGAAGCTTATGAAAAAATCACAGGAACAAATAAACGAGACGTATTAGGAAAGCATATGCAAACCGTTATCGATGAAGGATATATTGATCAATCTGTTTCCCTACTTGTGTTAGTAGAAAAACAGCAGCGCTCTATTATGCAAACCATTTCAAGCGAAAGAGACGTTATGGTAACAGGAAATCCAGTGTTTAACAAACAAGGTGAAATAGAGCTCGTTGTGACCACTGTACAGGATATTACACAGTTAAACGCAGTTAAAAAAGAGCTTTTAAAGGTACAAGAGTTTTCGCATATGAATGCAAATAAATACGCTGTAAACGTGAATGGGTCGGAACAGCCCCTAGTGTTTCAAAGCAATAGGATGAACTTGGTTTATCAGCAAGCCAAACAAGTAGCTCCGTTTCCTACAAGTATTCTTCTATCAGGTCCCTCAGGATCCGGAAAAGAAGTAGTCGCTAACCTTATTCACGATTCAAGCGATAGAAACAATCAGCCATTTATTAAAGTGAACTGCGGAGCCATTCCTGAGCCGTTGCTAGAATCGGAGTTGTTCGGCTATGAAAAGGGAGCTTTTACTGGCGCTCGAACAGAAGGGAAAATAGGACTGTTAGAACTCGCTGATGGCGGAACCTTGATGCTTGATGAAATTGGTGAAATGCCGATTTCCTTGCAAGTGAAACTGCTTCGAGTGTTACAGGAAAAGCAGGTACAGAAAATTGGAGGAACTAAAACAAAAAGTATCGATATACGAATCATTTCGGCAACAAATCAACATCTAGGAGAGCTTATTAAAAAGGGGAGGTTTCGTGAAGATTTATACTACCGTTTAAAGGTAGTCGAAATCAGCCTTCCGCCTCTATCTCAACGTAAAGAGGATATCAGTTTACTGGTTGATCATTATGTTTCCTACTTTTGCAGCTTGTATTACGTCCAAAAGCGCATATCAAATAAAGCGAAGCAAGTATTAAAAGCTTACCAATGGCCAGGAAATGTAAGAGAGCTTCGAAATATGGTGGAGAATATGATTGTGTCTGTTCCTGGAGAAACAATTGAAGCCCATCATTTACCTTTTCATACTTATCATGAAGATGAAAAATGTGATTATTTACCTCTAAAAAAGAAAGTGGAGCAGTTTGAACAGCGACTCGTTAAAGAAACTATTCAACATTGTTCATCACTCCGGCAGGCAGCGAAAGAATTAGGTATCGATCATTCTACTTTGATAAAGAAACTAAAAAGATGGGAATGTAAAGAAAGAGAGGAGCAGGCTTGAGATATGTAACAAAAGAATTAGCTCAGAAAATTGTCGGTAGAACAATGGAGATTATTGATTGCAACATTAACGTGATGAACGAAAAAGGAGTCATTATTGGTTCTGGTGACAAAAAGCGAATGGACCAAATTCACGAAGGAGCGCTAATGGTATTAAAAAGCGGCAGTTCTTACGAAATTACTCAGCAGCAGGCTGACTCGCTGCGCGGAGCCAAACCGGGCGTGAATTTGCCTATTTTCTTTAACGGAGAAATTGTTGGAGTCGTGGGATTAACAGGACTGCCAGAACAGATTCGTAATTATGGAAAGCTCGTGCGCATGGCGGCTGAAATGATTTTTCAAGAAATGATTTTAATAGAGGAAATTCAGTGGGATGAACGGTTAAAAGAAGAGCTGGTTCATCAGCTTCTTCAACACGAAAAGCCGCTGGATTCCTTATTTTTTGAACGAGCAAATCGATTTGATATTAACTTATACCTTCCAAGAATGGCAGTGATTGTTACAGCTGAAAATCGCCATAAAGTTATGAAGGTTGTAAAGAAATACATAGCTAATAATGATCTATACGCTATGCTTCCAGACGGAGTAGTCATATTAAAATCTATAGAAGCCGGCAGCGCTAGCAGCTATGCTGAACAGCTGGAAAAACAGCTTCGTGCGTCTGGTATGGTGTGTAAGTTATCTGCAGGATCTGTTCAAGCTGACTTTAAAGGCCTTCATGTATCGTATCAGCAGGCAAAAGATACGCTTTCGGTTGGTTCAAAGCTTCATCAAGAAGCTGATTTCTACTGCTATTCGGATTATCAAATTCCCGTACTGTTACGTCAACGTGCCGGTTTTCAAGAAAATCATGATCTGTTGCAATACTATGAAAAGCTTAAGGAATATGATAAGAAAAAAGAACTTATCGAAACGTTAACAATCTATATAGAAGAAAATGGCGAAGGAAGCACGGCAGCTAAAAAGCTTTTTATCCATCGAAATACGCTAAGCTACCGTTTAGACAAAATTCAAGATATCACGGGAAAAGATCCAAGGAAAGTAAAAGACCTTCTTGAACTATATGTAGCAATGCTGCTATCTAAAATTTCATAATTGTGCACGTGCATAAAAGATCTTGTGATAGCAAGGTCTCTTTTTGTTGAAGTGACTAATGAAAGAATCAAAGGTAGCGCTTACAATTAGAATTGGGGATAGAAGAAACAAGAAAGGGGATGCTTTATGGACGTTCAAGTAAGCGCATTAGGCGCGATTTGTGCATTAGTAATTGCCATTATATTAATTTTAAAGAAAGTGGCTCCTGCATACGGAATGATAGCCGGAGCTTTAATAGGAGGACTGATTGGCGGAGTTAATATTGCTGATACCGTTACTTTAATGATTGAAGGAGCGCAAGGCATCATTCCCGCAGTGCTGCGGATTCTTGCAGCTGGGGTATTGGCCGGGGTATTAATAGAATCAGGTGCTGCAGCGGTTATAGCAGAAACCATTGTAAAAAAACTCGGGGAAACAAAAGCACTTTTAGCTCTAGCGCTAGCCACACTTATTCTTACGACAGTAGGCGTGTTTGTTGATGTGGCTGTGATCACAGTGGCGCCTATTGCTTTAGCTATTGCGAAACGTACGGGTATGTCAAAGCCTGCTATTTTACTAGCAATGATCGGAGGAGGAAAGGCAGGGAATTTAATGTCTCCTAATCCTAACGCCATTGCTGCTTCAGATGCATTTAATATTCCGCTTACATCCGTAATGGCCGCAGGGATTATTCCCGCTATATTCGGCGTAGCAGCTACTTATGTAGTAGCCAAACGATTAGTGAAAAAAGGAACAATGGTTCAAGCTGAAGAAATAGATACAGTGGATGCAAGCAGCTTGCCGCTGTTTTTAACAGCCATCATAGCGCCAATCGTTACCATCGTCCTGCTGGCACTGCGTCCGCTTTTTGATATTAATGTTGATCCGATGGTTGCTCTTCCTGCAGGAGGGATTGTTGGTGCCATTGTGATGAAAAAAGGAAAACAGCTTAATACATACGCTATTTCAGGGTTAGGGAAAATGTCAGGTGTAGCCATTATGCTGCTTGGAACGGGGACATTAGCAGGAATCATTGCTAACTCTCAGCTAAAAGACGTGATCATTCAAGGCTTGTCTACCATTGGGTTGCCTGCTTATGTTTTAGCACCGGTTTCAGGTATTTTTATGTCAGCCGCAACGGCTTCGACAACGGCAGGAACAGCAGTCGCAAGCCAAATTTTTGGATCGACGATTTTAGAGCTAGGCGTTTCTGCTTTAGCCGGAGCTGCTATGGTTCATGCCGGAGCGACCGTACTTGATCACCTTCCGCACGGAAGCTTTTTCCACGCAACGGGCGGAAGTGTAAATATGAAAATAAAAGAACGTTTAAAATTAATCCCTTATGAATCGCTGATTGGACTCATTATGGCAATTGTATCCACGCTTATATTTGGTGTATTAAAGCTATACGGGTAAAAACAAAAAGGAGTGTTTCTATGAAAATTGTGATTGCACCGGATTCATTTAAAGAAAGCTTAACGGCTCTGCATGTTTGTGAAGCGGTTGAAAAAGGAATAAAATCTCATTTTCCAGACGCGGAGATTAGTAAAGTACCTATGGCAGATGGAGGAGAAGGAACTGTTCAGTCGCTTGTAGACGCAACGGGTGGAGATATTATACAAGCGCGAGTAACCGGACCTTTAGGTAAAGAGGTTGAAGCTTTTTACGGAATTCTTGGAGACGGCAACACGGCTGTTATTGAAATGGCAGCCGCTTCAGGTCTTCATCATGTCCCTGTCGATAAACGAAACCCGCTTATCACAACAACGCGAGGAACCGGCGAGCTCATTCTTAAAGCGTTAGATCACAAAGTAAAGCATATCATCATTGGCATTGGAGGAAGTGCTACAAATGATGGAGGAACCGGTATGGCAAAAGCTTTAGGGGCAAAGCTTCTTGATGCTAACGGAGCAGAAATAAAAGAAGGAGGAGGCAGTTTAGCTCAGTTAGCCTCTATCGATCTGACAAACTTGGATTCTCGGCTTGCTGAAGTCAAAGTAGAAGTGGCGTGCGACGTAGACAATCCGTTAACGGGTGAAACCGGAGCATCCGCTGTGTTTGGTCCTCAAAAAGGTGCGACTCCTGATATGGTTAAACAGCTTGACCGTAATTTAGCTCATTACGCAGCGATTGTTGGAAAAGAAATGGGTATTCATATTCAAAGTATTCCTGGTGCCGGAGCGGCAGGAGGACTAGGAGGCGGCCTGCTGGCATTTTTATCTGCGGAGTTAAAGCCAGGTGTAGACATCGTCATTAAAGCAACTCAGCTAGAAAGCTATATTAAAAATGCCGATCTTGTCATTACCGGTGAAGGAAAAATAGATGGACAAACCATTTACGGAAAAACACCCATTGGCGTAGCCAAAACAGCAAAAAAGCATAGCGTTCCGGTGATAGCGATAGCAGGGAGCATTGGAGCGGGAAGTGAAGCTGTGTATGAACATGGTATTTCTGCTTTATTCAGCGTCGTGCCCGGGGCAGTGTCTCTTCAGGAAGCGCTAGAAAAAGCTGATGAAAATATTGAAAGAACGGCTAAAAATGTAGCGTCAGTTATACGCTTAGGCATCAAGTGAAGGAGATACAGTTTTTATTGTTCGCTTTTTAATAAATAGTAAAAGGTCTCTTCCATAAGAAGAGGCCTTTTTTTCGTTTAGTGCTGAAGTAAGCTGCTATCATTCTTTTAAATTTTATATAGGAAATAGAACTAAATGTTTTCTGAAGCGTCATAGTAAGTAAGCAGTCACAAAGAGTCACTAGGGTTGGCATCTGCTTGTTAATTGCTACTTACGGAAAGGAGAAGTAAACGTGCAAAAAAAGTTTAGGTTCTTGAGGATTCTACGAAGCGTGATAGTAGCTATATTGGGGATATGCATCATATGGAGTGTAACGAATCAAGTAATGACGGCAGTGGAAAAGAAAAAGTACCCGCCTATTGGTCAATTAGTAGAGGTTAATGGCAGAGATATTCATGTATATACAAAAGGTAAAGGGGAAAATACGATTGTACTACTAACCGGCCTAGGAACGACTGCGCCTGCACTGGATTTTGAACCTTTAGTAAATGAACTGTCGAAGGATAATAAAGTTGTGGTAGTAGAACCATTTGGATACGGATGGAGTGACACTACGAATAAAAAACGTACGGTAGAAAATAGTGTAAGCGAAATGAGAGAAGCTTTGCAAAAATCGAATATAAAGGGTCCGTATATATTAATGCCGCATTCAGTTTCTGGCGTGTACAGCATGTATTACGCTAATAAATATCCAGATGAAGTAAAAGCAATTATTGGAATAGACCCTACGTTACCAAAAGCGCTGGATTATTTTAAAGAAGAAACGCCGAATATACCAAGTTTGATGAGTGTTTTAGCGCCAAGTGGACTTGCGCGCTTAGCCCTGCTTACTAGTCCTAATCAGTATCTACCGCTAGCCGAAGAAGGAACGTATACAGCAAAAAATTTAAAAATGACAAAAGCAATCTCCAGCTGGAAAGGCTACAACAAAAACGTCATTGATGAAGCAAAAGAGCTGAACAACAATATAAATAAAACTCTCGATATGTCGTTTCCTTCAAAAATGCCCGTAATGATTTTTACTAGAAAAATAGATAAAGAAGCAAAAGAAGGAAAATCAAATATTACGTTTTACCAAAATCAATTAAGTCACGTATCGTCGCAAAAGCTAGTTGTTTTACAAGGGCATCACTATTTACACTGGACGAAGTACAGAGAAATGAGCAAATATGTGAATGATTTTATAGATACATCTATTAATTCAAGTACAAAGAAATAAAGGTTTTAAGAAAAAGGAGTCCGAACCAGGGGTCTCCTTTTTTATAGGAAAGAATCAAACCCAGTTAGCTGTCTAGCTATAAATGTTATAATTAACCAATCGCTGGAATGATTTATATATAGAGGAGGCAAATTATGATTAAAGCCGTTATTTTTGATTTAGATGGGACACTATTAGACCGAGACAGTTCGTTAAAACATTTTATTCAAGATCAGTATGAGCGTTATAGTAAAGAGCTAGCACACATACCGAAGCAGAAATACATATCTAGATTTATTGAGCTGGATCAAAAAGGCTACGTATGGAAAGACAAAGTATATCAGCAGCTTTTGAACGAATATGATCTTTCGAATCTGACGTGGGAAGAGATGCTAGATGATTACCTTCACTATTTTCCAGCTCACTGCGTTCCGTTTTTACATATGGAGGATGTACTAAAAGAGCTAAAGAAAAAAGGGTTGTTACTAGGCATGATCACAAATGGTTTTACGGACTTTCAGTGGATGAATATTAAGGCGCTTGGAATTGACCACTATTTTGATACCATACTTGTTTCCGAACAAGAAGGCATTAAAAAACCGCATAAAGATATCTTTTTGCGAGCATTAAAAGCGCTTGATGTGTCGGCTGAAGAAAGTGTATACATCGGGGATCATCCAGAAAATGATGTGCTTGGCGCAAGAGGCGCGGGCATGCATGCTGTATGGAAAAAAGACGTTTTCTTTGACGGAAGTTTCAAAGATTCGTATGTAATAGAGAATTTAAAAGAGGTATTAAACGTTATTAATGAGTTTCAAGAATGCTGATGTGAAAAGGAGAAACACGATGAAAACCGAAGTTCGTCTATTGACTGATGAAGATCTTAAAGAAGCAGCAATCATCTATACAAACGTTTTTAGCACCCGGCCTTGGAGTATAAACACTGCTTATGCTCGTTTATACGATATCAGTAAAACTCCAGGTTACATAGGGATAGGTTTCTTTCATAGTGAAAATAATAAACTCATAGGATTTATAGTAGGAAATGAAGAACAGTGGGCGAACTATAAGACGTTTTATGTAAATGAAATTTGTGTGTTAAGCAAGACTCAGCAAACTGGCATAGGAACGAGTCTTTTATCTTTCCTTAACGAGTTACTTATACAAAAAGAAGTGAAAGAAGTCTATGTGTCTACTGAAAGAGGCCAAGGCAAACCAGAACGTTTCTTTGAAAAGAACGGTTTTGTTACTCATGAATCTCGTATACTGATGACAGTAAATGTAGATTGAATATAAGTGAATGGGTGTAGGATATCCGCTTTGTTATTTTAAGAGGTAGGGTTCATAAAGCAGGAGGAAATAATTTATGATTTTTTCGCTACTAGTTTTAGCCGCTGTTTTAATGGTGAGTATTCCGTTGATGATTATTATGATTAAAACGGTGTGGCATCGAAAGCTTCCCCGTAATTACTATACGCCGTTTGATTATCTTGCTGCACAAACAGAAGAAGAGTTTCACGAAGCGCAAAATGAACGAGAAATAGAAGAAAAAGAAGGAGATGTCAAAAGAAGAAAAAGCTAAGGTGATATGTGTATCCTTCTTTGTAATACTAGAAATAAACAGGCTATAAACCGTGTTAAGGAGTGGAATTGACTCTTTGTTTTTTACAAACGTAAATCATTTGAGTGCTTTGGTTGGTCAAAGCGCTCTTTTTCCAATCTCCGTAGACGTTCGTAATCATAAATCCGATACGTGCTAAAAGATGTTCCATTTCTTGCGGGAACGTATAGCGTAAATCTATTTTCGATGTTATTTCTTTTATGATTGTTTCGTGATCTCTTATCTTTCTAGTTGTGAGATTATGCTGAATTTGTTTGATGGCATCATAGTGGCTGCTTATGTAGACGTCTGTTGTATATCGGGTGTCGGAATCTTGATAGCTTTTCCAATACTCTTCGGCGGCTGTTGACGTTAGCTCTTCTATAGAAGGAAAACGTATTCCAACAATAAAGGTTCCACCATCGTTCAAATGCATATAAACGTGGTGTAAAAAGGCGTGCTGCTCCTCATTTGTTAGAAAATGCTGAAATGAATTTCCTACGATATAAATAAAGTCGCTTTTTATTTTTAAGTCGAGTTTGGTACAGTCTTGTTCTACCCAATTAACAGATAGCTTCAAAGCCTCTGCTTTCTTTTGTGCTTCTTGCAGCATGGATGGATGAATATCTACTCCAATCAATGAATGTCCCGCTTTTGCTAATGGAATAGTTGCGCGCCCTGTACCACAAGCTAAGTCAAGGATTATTCCGCTTTCCTTAGCTGCTTCTGTTAGTAAAAAAGCAACGTCTTCTGTATACTGCTCATTTTCATCGTCGTATAAAAGAGGGTTATTATATTCTTCTAAATTTGTTAACATAAAAGCGGACCTCCGTGTAGGTATATTTTTACATAATTATAGCAAAAAAAGAGCTGAAACTAGTTTCAGCTCTTTTTTTTTACAGCCCACCCCTCCACAATTTCCGTAAATTCACTTAGGTATTCTTCAAATATCCGTTTTCGATGTCCGTTTGCTCCGGATGGATGAGGAAAGCCAAATAAATACGTATGCCGAGAAAACGAAGGTTCACGCGAAAGTTTTCTTAAAACATTTTCAACTGCTTTTCCTAGCGGAATGATTAAACATGGATTCTTTATTTCGTTCAATTCCTGTGGAAACACTTCAAAAGCATAGTGTGAAAGAAGCGCTGATCGTTCAATTGGCGGCTGATGACCCGTATAGTTTTTTCCTTTGTAAAACACAGGATACTTTAATACGGACGTGGTATGCAGCATATCTCGCTGTGAAGCAAATAACTCAGCGGCACTGTCCATACCGATCGCTTTTTGAACGCCGCATCGATTTAACATGTCTATTAAATTTACTCTCATCGTTCCGCTAAAGCTCGCGGCTTTTTTTGTTTCGTACAGTACTTGTTCAAGCGGATGATGATGGGACAGGCTGGAAACGCATTGTTTAAAAGCAGTTTTCATTTGAAACCAGCCCGGTGTGATGCCGGCAATAATAATATGAGCTTCTGGATTTATGTAATCGTTATGGGGTGAGTAGTACATGCTTAGTTCATGTTCTTGACCGATTAAAACGTCTTTTTGCAACAGCTGTTCTTTCGTGAAATTCATATTATGTAATTGTTGAAGGACGGGCAGACATTGTTGAAAATAAGAATATTGGCTAATCATATGCTCTCTCTTTCCTTATCAGTATTTCTCCTTTTATTTTCCCCAACAAACCGTTTTATATCAAATATGAACAAATTCTTACGAAAATTAATATTTACTAAAAGTTTACTTAAGTTTTAGTGCAGTGTGATAAAAATAAAGTAGTAATAGCAGTGATTTTGTCATTTTAACGGCGGAACTAGCAAAAGAAATGAAGAATTTTGGAGAATATTTTAATAAATTTACTGAAATTTTAAAATTTTTTATTGAAAGCGTTTTATTAATGTGCTATTCTTCCAATATAAGAGATAAATATTTAGTAAAAATAGAAGATTATAATAGAGAGGTAAAAAGATGGCAACTTTAAAAGATATAGCGGCGTACGCTAATGTTTCCAGTTCAACCGTATCCAGAGTACTAAATAATGATCATACGCTTTCTGTATCTGAGGTTACTCGTGAGCGCATTCTTCATGCAGCCAAGGAGCTGCAATATACGCCCGTGAAGATACGAAAAGGAACGGCAAACGGAAAAGACATAGAAGCTCCAAGGATAGGTATCATTTTTGCTCAATCCCTTGAAGAAGAGTTAGTAGACCCTTTTTTCTCTTCTATTCGCCATGGAATAGAGAGTGAATGCGCAGAAAAAGAAATTTTTACAGTAAAGTCATTTAGACTAAAAGGCATGAAGCAAGAAGAGCTGCTGCAGGATCTTGATGGAGTAATTGTAGTGGGAAGAGTTAGTCCAGAAACGGTTCAAGAAGTGAGCAATCATTTAGATACTATTGTTTTTATCAATCACAAAGCGGATGAGGATTTGTACGATTCGGTCATGATTGATTTTGAGAAAGCTACTAAACATGCATTAAATCATTTATTTGACCTCGGTTATAAAAGAATTGGCTATATCGGAGGGACAGAAAGAGAACATTATATCAATGGAAGTTCTATTATTGAAGATCAGCGTCAAACGGTTTTTGAACGCGTTATGCATGAAAAAGGCCTGTTCGATTCTGAGAAAGTTTATGTCGGCGAATATTCAATGAATGAAGGATATGAGCTGATGGGACAAGCGATTAAGCAAGGAAATCTTCCTGAGGCATTTTTTATCGCAAGTGATGCAATGGCGATAGGAGCGATGCGTGCCCTGCAGCAATCAAATATAAAGGTTCCTGAAGACGTAGCGATTGTAAGCTTTGATGATGTGGATGTCGCAGCATTTGCGAGCACGCCGCTCACCACGGTTAAAGTATATACCGAAGAAATGGGAAGGCAGGCTGTTAAAATGCTAGTGGATCGGCTAAGCGGCAGGTCTATTCCTTTAAAAGTCATGGTGCCGACTAAATTAATTTATCGTGAAAGCTGCGGAGCTTTACTCAAGAAGCAGTAACCTAAAAGCTATAAATCGAAAGGGGGTGATAAAAAAGCAGAATTCATACATAAAGAGTGATAAGGGGGAAGAAAAATAGAAAAAATCATAAAAAAGGCAGGTTAAAAAGCCCTAGAAACTACATACTTATTGGCAGATAAGTATGTAAATGAAAAAGCTTTTTCATCTCTAGGACTCTTTGAACCTTTGTAAAAGTATAGGACTAAATTATAAGTGACTTTATTTCGTTGTGCAATGAATTTGTCTATGATTAAATAACTGAATATTCAGTTATTTATAACTTAATAGAGTATAAGGAGGAAAGAAGATAAATGAAAAAGCTTACGTATCTTTTTGTTCTATTACTAGTCTTTTCTGTTGTGGCAGCGGGCTGCGGAAATAAAGAAGCGTCAACAGGCGGAAATGGGAAAACAACGTTAACGCTTTTTTCTACGATGAGTAATAAAGGTGAGAGAAAAGCGCTTCAAAACGCGATTGCAGAATTTGAAAAGCAAAATCCAGATATTAAAATTGATGCAAATTTTCCGGGTAACGGCTATGAAGATATGCTTCGTGTGAAAATGGGTGCAAATGATATGCCGGATTTATTTGATACGCACGGCTGGTCTCAGCTTCGCTACGGGGAGTATGTAGCAGATTTAAAAGATATGGATTGGGTTCAGCATTTGGATCCGGCGCTAAATCAAATTTTAAAAGATAAAAGCGGCAAAGTGTATGCGTATCCTTTAAATCAAGCAAAAGACGGAATTAGCTATAATGCGACGCTGTTAGAAAAATACGGAATAAAGCCTCCTAACACAATGGATGAATTTATAACAGCGTTAGAAACAGTAAAAAAGAAAAGCAAAGGAGAAGTAGCGCCTCTATGGATCCCAGGAGGGGAAAATGGCAATATTGCTCAAGTGTTTGATCAGCTGGCTACACCTCAGCTTATTACAGCAAAAAATAAGAACTATGCTAAGCAGTTAGAAAAAGGAACATTTAATTGGTCAAACTACACGCCTCTAGCGGAAACAATGGCAGAAATGAAGAAAAAAGGGCTGCTGAATGAAGATGTATTAACCGCAAAAGTATCTCAAGCAACGGAATTAATGGCTCAAAATAAAATTGCTTTTACATTTGTGGGCGGATCTCTTGGACCGGATGCAACAGAATTAAATCCTGAAGTAAAAGTAGGAACGGTACCGGTGCCTGCTATTCATAAAGGGGGCACGCAAAGCTGGATTGGCGGAGAGCGCTTTACCCTTGCTGCGTGGAAGGGTTCTAAGCACCTTAAAGAAGCGAAAAAATTTATTGAATTTGTGTCACAGCCGGAAGTTGCCAAAAAGATTGCCGAAGGAACGTCTTCAGCATCGGCTCTGACAAACAATAAAACCCAAAACTACTACTCTGAATACTACGATAAGTATAGCGATATTAAAGTTGAGCCATACTTCGACCGAAAGTATTTACCGAGCGGTATGTGGGCAGTGATGTCTTCTACAGGTCAAGAATTGCTAGCGGGAAGTTTAACGCCAAAGCAATTATCAAAAGAGATGGAAAAAGAGTACAAGCGTCTCAGTAAACAATAAAATAGTGTGCAAAAGTTCCTTGTTCGCTAAGAAGCAGGGAGATAGTCTTCTGCTTCTTTTCAACACAAGCTGAAATAGGAGTGAACACGATGAATGAAATAGTCAGGAAAGAGTCGGTTTCTGTAGTAAGAGATACGGAAAAACGAAAGAAAAAATTAAAAACAGAGTCTTCTTTATGGTGGATGTACCTTCCCGGCTTAGTAATTATCACCGTTTTTATTATCTATCCTTTTATTAACGGAATTAGACTTTCCTTTACTAATTGGAATGGATTTTCACAAACATACGATTGGATTGGGCTCCAGCAGTATAAACGTTTGCTTGCAGACCCAACGACTTGGCTTGTGATAAAAAATACGCTGCTCTACGGAATAGGCAGTACAATTTTCCAAAACATTATTGGCTTGTTATATGCTTTGCTTCTCAATCAAAGCATTAAAATGAAAGCTGTAACAAGAACAATTGTCTACCTTCCGGTTATTATCAGCCCAATTATTATGGGGTATATCTGGTACTTCTTTTTTGCCTACCAAGGAGGCGCTTTAAATGACCTTCTTGTATTTTTAGGCTTTGAGAAGATTAATGCTTTGGGGACTCCGGAGCTTAACTCTTGGATTATTGTGTTCGTCAATACGTATCAATTCGTTGGAATTGCGATGATTATTTATTTAGCGGGGCTGCAAAGTATTTCAAAAGATTATTACGAAGCGGCGCAGCTTGACGGCGCATCGGCTCTTCAGCAGTTTAAAAACATCACGCTTCCACTGCTCATGCCTTCGATTACAATTAACGTCGTTTTAAATATTATCGGAGGTTTAAAACTGTTTGACGTCATTGTTGCGCTGACAGGAGGAGGACCTGGAGATGCATCGCAGTCAATGTCTACTTTTATGTATGATTTATATTTTAGAAGACAGGACGCTGGCTATGCTGCAACTCAAGGTGTGTGCATGGCGCTCATTATCTTAGTTATTAGCTTATCAGCACTTGTGTACTTTAAGCGAAAGGAGACAGAAGCGTGATGGACTATACAAATAAACGGAAAAAACGGTTTTTTACCTTTCTAGCGCTTTGTATAACGCTCGTTCATATTGTCCCTTTTTATATTCTAGTTACGACTTCTTTAAAGGCAACCGGGGATTTTAGTTCAAAATGGGTATTTCCAAAAAGCATACACCTTGAAAATTTCACAGCGGCTTGGGAGCAAGCGAACTTAGGAAATTCTTTTGTTAATACATTTATCATTACGTTCGTTTCGGCGATTCTGCTTATTTTTTTAGGATCAATGGCTGCGTATCCTTTAGCGCGACGCCAAACGAAACTAAATAAGTACGTCTATTTTATCTTTATCGCCGTGATGGTAATACCGCCTTTAACAGCGCTAGTTCCGCTGTACAAAATGGTTGTGAATATGGGGATGATGAACACGTATCAAATTGCTATTTTAAATAATGTCGCAGCATTTTTGCCGCTAACGATCTTTTTATATGCGAGCTTCATTCGCTCCACTATTTCTAAAGAGCTCGAGGAAGCAGCAAGAATTGACGGGGCCGGCACGTTAACGATTTTCTTTAAAATCGTATTTCCGCTGCTAAAGCCTGTCACTGCGTCTATTTTAATTATTGCAAGCGTCTATATTTGGAACGACTATCAGTTTGCAATTTTCTTCCTTCAAGATAAGGAAATGCATACATTAACCGTTACGTTAGCGAGCTTTTTTGCCGAAAATCAAAATAATCTTAGCTTAGTAGGAGCAGCTGCAATCATTGCGATGCTTCCAATGACCATTTTATTTTTAGTGCTACAAAAATACTTTATTGCAGGGCTTTCATCAGGATCTGTAAAAGGATAAAACCAATACGAGGAAGGAAGATGACGATGTCTAAAATCACATTTATCGGAGCGGGAAGTACAGTTTTTGCAAAAAATATTTTAGGAGACTGCATGTTTGTGCCTGCTTTAGCTGGCTTTGAGTTTGCACTTTACGATATAGATGCTGAGCGTTTAAGAGATTCGGAAAATATGCTAAACAATCTAAAAGAAAACTACAAAGTGAATATTACGGTTAAAGCCTATTTGAACCGCAGAGAAGCTTTAACAGGAGCAAAGTATGTGATTAACGCCATTCAAGTAGGCGGATACAAACCAAGCACCGTCATTGATTTTGAAATTCCTAAAAAATACGGCTTGCGTCAGACGATTGGAGATACAGTAGGAATTGGAGGAATCTTCAGATCACTGCGCACGATTCCAGTGCTGTTTGATTTTGCAAAAGATATTGAAGAAGTATGTCCGGATGCGCTGTTTTTAAATTACACCAATCCAATGGCAACACTAACGGGTGCAATGCTGCGCTATACAAATGTAAAGACGGTAGGCCTTTGTCACAGTGTTCAAGTATGTACAAAAGATTTATTTGATTCTCTCGGAATGGATCATGAAGGAATACAAGAGAAAATCGCAGGCATTAACCATATGGCATGGCTGCTAGAAGTAAAAAGAGATGGACAAGATTTATATCCAGAAATTAAGCGTCTGGCAAAAGAAAAGCAAAGAACAAAGCATCACGATATGGTGCGTTTTGAGCTAATGGATAAGTTCGGTTATTATATTACCGAATCGTCTGAGCATAACGCAGAGTATCATCCATACTTTATTAAACATAAATATCCAAATCTTGTTGATCAGTTTAACATCCCTCTTGATGAATATCCGCGCCGATGCGAAGAGCAAATCAGCAATTGGGAATCCATGAGAGAAGAAATGGTTAACAACAGTCAGTTAACTCATACACGTTCACATGAGTACGGCTCTGGAATTATTGAAGCAATGGAGACAAACGTGCCGTTTAAATTTGCGGGTAACGTATTAAATACCGGAGGCTTAATTAGTAACCTGCCGACAAAAGCGTGTGTAGAAGTGCCATGTGTTGTAGACCGAAGCGGTATTATGCCGACTTATGTAGGAGATTTACCAGAGCAGCTTGCGGCGTTAAATCGCACGAATATTAATACGCAATTATTAACTATTGAAGCAGCTGTCACTAGAAAAAGAGAGCACATCTATCAAGCAGCGATGCTAGATCCTCATACAAATGCGGAATTATCCATGGATGACATCATTCGTATGTGCGATGATTTAATTGAAGCCCACGGCGAGTGGCTGCCTGACTTTACAGGGAAAGTGAACCAATACGTGTAAGAAAAGAATCCTCGGCTGAGATCAGCTGAGGATCTTTTGTACTTAGGAAAAGAAGGGAATATCATCCAAATCTATATTGACATTTAAAAAACTTCATCATACACTGTAAGAAGCAAGTCATTTTATACTAAGAAAGGAAAGGTACCGTAGACAATGGATAAGTAATCCTATTTTTTTAGACATTCTTTTAAAACTTTATTTTAAATGAACATTTGTCTAGATGGGATTAGTCTGTACATTTTTAGGTGCCATTTCTATATGTCTTATATGAAGTGATTTCTCCCTTTTTTTACTCTATAAAAGGGTGCATATTTGCGTATGCCTAATTATGACCTCTAATCCTCTCTAGAAATCCTAGGGAGGTTTTTTTATGTTATTGTTAGAAGCTATAAATATTGAAAAAAGCTATGGAGATCGCCTGCTGTTTCAAGCGGAGAAGCTTCAAGTACATCGCGGAGAGCGAATTGGAATTGTTGGGAAAAACGGAGAAGGCAAATCGACGTTGCTTCATATTTTAATGAAGAAAATGAGTCCAGATCAAGGGATTGTGCAAACATATGGCCGTTCCTCACTGATTCCGCAGCTTGATGTTCAACCTACATCTGCCGTTTCTCCTGAGATGAAAAGTCAGTGGAGTGTGCCAACTGAAGCGGACTTTCTTAGCGGAGGAGAAGAAACAAGAAAGAAAATTGCATCTGCTCTTTCATCCGGCGCGGAACTGCTTGCAGCCGACGAGCCAACGAGCCACTTAGATGTAAAAGGCGTAGAGAAATTTGAAGAAGAAATGAAGTCTTTTACAGGCAGTCTGCTGCTGATTTCACATGACCGAGAATTATTAAATCGCCTTTGTACGTCCATATGGGAAGTAGAAGACGGCAAAATTAACTGTTATGAAGGCAATTATCAAGAATATGTGACGCAAAAAAAACACGCGGTTGAAAGACAGCAGTTTGAATACGAACAGTATGTACAAGAAAAGCAGCGGCTTGAACTGGCGTCTGAAGAAAAAAGCCAAAAATCAAAGTCGCTTAAAAAAGCGCCGAGCCGCATGGGCAATTCTGAAGCGAGACTTCATAAGCGAGCGGTCGGAAAACAAAAAGCGAAGCTAGATAGAAGCGCAAAAGCGATTGAAACAAGAATTGAAAAGCTGGAGAAAAAAGAAAAGCCAAAAGAAATGGAAGAAATTCATTTTGACCTATCGCAGTTTCACCAAGTGCACAGCAAGCAGGTACTGAGCTTTGACAAAGTATCAGCATCAGCTGGTAATCATATGTTGTTTCAAAATCTAAAAGGCGGTGTGAAGCCAGGAGCGAAAGTAGCGATTGTCGGCAAAAACGGCGCCGGAAAATCTACGCTGCTGAATATGATTGAGCAGCGAACAGAAGGAATTACGGTTGCGAAGCCTGTAAAACTCGGCTTTTTCCATCAGCGCCTTGAAAATCTAGATCCCGCTAAAACCATTTTAGAAAACATTAAAGAAGACAGCCCGTACACTGAACAGTTTATTCGTACGGTGCTATCGCGCTTACTTTTTAAACGTGAAGACGTGTATAAAAAAGTAGAGATGCTAAGCGGAGGAGAACGAGTCAAAACGGCATTAGCAAAAGTCTTTTTAGGAAACTATAACGTTCTTCTTTTAGATGAACCGACCAACTATCTTGATCTTCATACAAAAGAAGCGCTTCAAGAAGTGTTAAAAGCTTATCCAGGGACGATTTTATTTGTGACGCACGACCGCTATTTTGTTAAAAAGCTTGCGACGCATGTTTTGACGTTAAAACAGTCCAAAGCGGATCTCGCGGCGATTGAAGACACGGGTAAAAGCAAAAAAGCGTCACAGCAGCAAAATGAAGCGGAGAAACTTGCGCTTCAACTAGAATTAACAAAAGTGATTAGCGAGCTTTCTATCACGCCAGAAGGAAAAGACAAGCAGCGTCTTGAAAAAAGATACGAAGAGCTTTTAGAAGAAAGAAAACGATTAAATAGAAAGGAAGGGTAATATCACTTCACCTAACAATGAATACAATGATGTTACTGAACATCAAAAGCGTATTGAAGGAAAACTAACGGATATGAATGTAAAAGGAACGCCCAAAAGAATAAAATGGATTGGCTATGGAATCATCATTTTCTTTGTGATCCTTATCCTAACGATGATCATCAGCGTATTTATCAATTAAAACAAAAAGCAGCCGCTTCAATGTTGAAGCGGCTGTTTTTTATTTGCCTACTTTTGTAACGATCGCATCTCCATTTTTTCCAACGCGTACAGTAGCAAAACGAGCTTCGCTTTCCACTTTGCTGCCGGTTCCTTCTGGAATAAAGTAATGCTCAATTCCGTACTGAATTCCCCAGTCGTGATAGCTGCCCGTAATGACAACGTCTTTTTCTTTAGAAGTATACGGCTTATTCCAGTCATCATCCGCTTGGTAGATTTTTGCGTATTCATACACGCCTTGTTTGTCAGGGCGAAGAACGAGCTTCACTTTTTCTCCGTCTTTCACATGAGGTAAGGTAACGTGCGCAATGTCGTAATTAAGCTCAACGTAATCGCCTTGCAGCAGCGAGCGCGGATCGATCGGCTGTAAAGCGAGCTTAATTTCTTTTCCGTTTTGAAGAAGCACTTCGTTTTTAGTGAAAATGCCGCCCAGAATAATGAGCTGAACAAGAATGATGATCCATACAGCGGTTCGGCTGCGGTCAAGAAACGACGGCTGCGGCTGATCAGGCGTTGACAGGTCCCATTTCCTGCTTAGGAAAAGAAAGATCAGGCCTAAAATAACGAGCACAAGTGATTTATTAAATAAATCCCACACAAAGTCGTAATATTTCATCGCTAAAAAAACAAACCAGAAAATCATGCCAACAATAAAATCATACTTTGGCTCTTTTCGTACCGTCACAAATAAAAAGACGGTCGAAATCACAAAAAACACCGTGCAGTAAATAATATTTAAAAAAGACGGTTCGCTTAATTCAGTCAGCGACAGTAAAAAGATAAAAGCAAGAAGCAGCGCTGCTTTTTTAAACGCGTGGTGCACGTTTATCGCGTACACAGCGGCATTTAATAGAAACAAAGCGAGCAGCACATAATCTATTTTGATAGTGTCATAGTAAGCAGTCGGAACCTTTATTAACAGAAGCCCTTGCACTAGCACAAAAAGCAGCAGGCGAACGGGCGTATGCTTTGTGAATACTAAAAGCGCTACAAGTGCGATGACGTAGATAAAAAACAGAATGTCGTTCACAAAAAAAGAAGCGCCGCCGCTAATTAATACGCCCATCATTAAAAGCGTATATTTCACGGTTGGAATATCTGCTTTAATCAAATAACATGCCACAATCAGCAAAACGCCAATCACAAGCATTCCATTTGTTGGGTACGTTCCTGTAATAAGTGTGACAAGTCCTCCTAAAGAGCTGCTGCCGATGACCGATGCAATGGCCGTAATCCCAATCACCGCTATTCGTTTGATGACGCGGAGCGAGGTTTTTTGTGCTGACGTGTTGGCAGTGAGCCATTTGACAAACCATACGCTTGCACCAATAAATAAAATCACGAATCCTAAAGCTAAGAACAGTGACCATTCAGCGTAGTGTTTAAAAATAAAAGAGAAAAACTGTTCAATAACAAATAAAGCAAATGCCACAATGGAAATCCCTAAAAACGACCTTTGCGGCTCCACTTTTGAAAAATAAAAAAAGGAGCTTAGTAAAAACAGCAAATAAAAAATAATAAGACCAATCCGTAAGCTAGAGCTCCCTGTAAAATCCGGCAGGGAAACAGTTAAAAAAATGTAGTGAAACAAACAAAACGCGGCATACATGATCACAGGAGACGAACTCTGTTTATTTTTTATGATCCAAAAGATGAGTAAGTTCACAAACGCCATTCCTGCGTAAAGTAAAAGCGTCTCCTGTTCGCCTCGCTGTGAAACTGCGCCAGTTGGTGAAATGAAAAAAGCCATGGTGAATTGAAATAAAACAAACGATAACACGTAAAACGGCTGATACTTTGTAAAAAAGCTAAACAAAATAACCGGCACAAGCCAAATTAAAAACAGCCAGTACGATTCAGCGTGCGTGTTGTAAATTTGAGAAAGAAGCGCGATGCTTAATCCAAATGAAAGAGCGCCGGCCAAAAGCGTCCAGTGACTTAAAAACGCCTGCTGAGGAAGCAGCTTTCGCACCGCAAACGCACTTCCGTAAAACAGCAGCATCAGCCCCACGCTCAGCGCAATTTTAATGTAGCGGTCAAAGCCTTGCCAGTTCGATGCGAAAAAATATAAAATGCCGGACAAAACAAGAGCCAATCCCAGTAAATAACCGAGTCTTACGAGCTTTTCTCTCATACTCAACCTCCTCTTTATATTATGTATATACTAGCGCATGTTTAAATATTTGGAAATAGAAAGAATGAATGCGTTTTAACAAAAAAATTGTGTAAAAAGGCCTTTTAGTGGCGCGGAAATAACAAGCAAAGTAGTCCGAAAATCTTGATAAATTGTCAATGGTAAGATAGTTTTGGTTATTTTATCCTGAAGAGTGGGTATTGAACTAAAAACCTACATTATTCCCAAAAAATATAAGAAAACATGCCAATGTGCTCTCTTTCTTTATTTGATAAGCTATAAAAGGGAATTACTGTTAGAGAAACCAAGAGATAGATATAAAGGAAGTGTCATCATATGAATGAGATGTTTGTTGCTCATCTGTATACCCAAGTGAAGCAGGCACATGAAGATATCCAGCAGCTTATCGCTAGTAAAAACACGTTAACGGAAGTCAAAGGAGAGCTTGAACGTGCAAAGGAAAAGGTAAAAGAACCAGAGCTTACTTCCGCCACTTGGTCAGGCAGCCTTGCTGTTGGGTTTGAAGACATCCGCACCGCTATGTTAGACGAATACGATGATTTGCTGACCCGTCAGCTGACGGATGCCCTTGCGACAATTGAAGCAAAAATTACGGCGCTTCAATCGGATATACAAGGGATGGAACGCGCCATTAAAATGCAAGAAGACGAAGCAAAAGATAAGGTGTGATGCAATATGGCAGACGAAATTAAAGTAATAGATGGTGAAATTAATAGAACGCTTAGTGACCTAAGCGCTGCTGCGCAGCAGTTTCAGCCGCTTTTTCCGTTTCACGTAGGAAGCGGACAAGAACTAGAGGTGCTCGATGAATTAAACCAGCTGAACCAGCAGCTTCAAGCGTTAATTGTGGACTACAAGCAAACGCTCCTCGATGATTTAAACGCCACCAAAAAATCCGTGCAGTCCATAAAAGAAGCAGATGAAAAAGCTGCAAACGCCGCTAAATAATGTTCACAAAAACAACCTTTCAACCAGCATAGATTCGGCATTCAAATAAAAAGGTTTTATTTAGCGGATGATGCAAGCCTTGTAAAGAGGAGCATCCGCTTAGGTTTAGAAAAATGACGGGCGATTGTTCATTAACCGTTTGTTGTTTTTCTACATCGATACAGCTAGGAGGTTACAGGTTATTGAAAACACTTGATGTCGATGCTTTTCACGAAAATATTCAAGCTATCTTAGACTCTATTAAAAGTCAAAAAGAACAAATTCAGAGCCTGATTTCACAGGTTCAG
This sequence comes from Priestia sp. FSL R5-0597, assembly GCF_038006305.1. Lineage (NCBI taxonomy): Bacteria > Bacillati > Bacillota > Bacilli > Caryophanales > Bacillaceae > Priestia > Priestia sp. FSL R5-0597. The sequence continues at coordinate 2,742,782 of NZ_JBBOUZ010000001.1, read as the reverse complement.
GCATTTTCAAGCTTAGATGATGCGTTTAAAGGAAAAGGAGGAGAGGCGATTCGGTCTTTTTACGAAACGGGACATGCTTCTTTTTTAACGCTGTATCATTCATTACTCACTTCCTATGAAAATCGACTAACTCAGATCACACATGCGCTGCGCTCATTTGAACCGAGCGAAGACGGCTACATCACGCAGCCGTTTCTACAAGACACTATTCCCGCGCATTTAAATCAAACAAGAAATACAACCGTTTCGCTTGTCGATCAAGCGAATGCAGCAATTCAAAAAGTCAGTCATCTTGCTTCTGTTTCAGCGCTTAACGACCAAGGTTTTTTAACAGAAGTAGAACAAGCAAAAAACAAAGCGGACAAAACGATGAACGATTTAGTCCGTTTTGACGAACAGCAAACGCAAAGCCTTTCAGCCATTCAAGATCAGCTGACATCTTTAAACTCGCTGCTTTCTAAAGTGAAAGCTGGGTTTCAAAATGGTTCCATTCAGCCGGGCAATGTAAGTGAGCTGAGCGCGTTGGCGAAAAAAGCGATGACCGATTCAGGAGGCGTCTCGGTTTTTGAAAAAGGCATTCCAACAACCTTGACAAGAAAAGAAAAACAAGAGAAAGTGATAAAGGAAGTAGGCCTTAAAAAACTGATTCAACTTCAGGCAATGACGCCTGCTGAACAGTTAAAAGAAATTCATAGGCTTGAAAAAACCTCGCCTTACATAAGAGAAGTACTAACGCAAATTCAGCAGGATACAGCACCTGCTAACATGAAGAAATTAGCCGAACTGTCACCTGCAGAGCAAGCAGTGGAACTTGAAAAAAGCCCATACCTGCAGGCGCTCAACGATTCTTCAACTGTGGGCATGCTAACGTCTCAACAGATTCTTCAAAACGCTACGGGCGTTGAGGGAATGCTTATGCAGTCGGTGATGAGTCAGGGGCAGATTAGGAGTGTTGGGACTAAAAAAGAAACTACAAGTCCTAAAAAGCTGACTATTCAACAAAAAGAAAAGCAAGTTATTAAAACAGTTGGACTAAAACAGCTAAAAGAGCTGGAAATGATGCATCCGCTGGATCAAAAAAAGAAGCTCGAACAGCTTGAAAAAAAAGCTCCCCATGTTAAAGAAGTTTTTAAACATATTCAAAAGGAAAACAGTCCAAAGGTTCAGCGAGATCTTGCGGCACTGTCTCATTCTAAAGCAAAATTAGAAAAAGAGTTGAAGAAATATCCGTATCTATATGCGAATTATAAAAAGCCTGAAATTGCAAGAAGTGTATATGAAACGGAAGCCAAAAAGCAACAACAGGATGGTCTAGCAGCTGTTTCTTTTGTAGCGGATATGGTCCCTGTAGTTTCCAATGTAAAAGGTGGATGGGAAGCAAGTGTAGGATACGACCCTATTACGGGGAATGAACTATCTAGTTTTGACCGTTCTGTTTCTGGAGCAGGAATTGTCTTTGGCGGCTTTGCGAGAGTGCCAGGGAAAGTGGTGAAATACGGAAGCGAAGGAGCAGAATACGTACTTCGCGTAAACAAAGCAGAAAAGACCGTAACTAAGCATAAGGTTAAAGATGTTTCCAAGGGCGAGTCGAAAGCTGTGGAGAAAGTGGAAAAGCCTGGTGGTAAGGCGAATGCTGAAGGAGTTCATGATCAGGCGGCTGTTGCTAAGGGTACGGGTAATAATAGTAAGTCGGTCAGCGGAGCCAAATCAATTATCACACCTGAAATGGAGGAAAAAATCCTTTTGGGACAGAGAAAGAACCCTAATAAAAATGAAATTATTGGAGGGCATTCATCAAACATTAATAATAGCCATTCTAACTATGTTACGGAAGCTATTAAAATCAACCCTGATGGTACAAAAGATATTAAATATATAACTCAATTTCCGGATGGGAATCTTTCAAAAATAAAAAATAGTACAATATTTCCCGAAGGTTGGAGTGATATTAAAATCTTAGATAGTATAACTGATATTGGTAATTCTCCTCCAATAAGTATTAGAGGTAGAGATGGAGCAACTTTCCATAGGGGAATTGTTGAGGGTGTAGAAATTGATGTTATTAAAATAGATGATACGGTAGTTAGCGGCTACCCAACAGGACAAATTAATGCTCTATTACCAGGTGGTTTTAGTAAATAGAGGAGGAAAGTGAATGTACGAAAAAGTAGATGCAGTATTATCTGAAAATAGCGCAGATAATTATTTTTATGACGATGAATTTATGTATGTGCAAGAATTGATGAGTGAGTTTACTAATATTGATTGGGAGAATTTAATTCGAGGATTAAAAGATAAAGATGATAAATATAAAATTAGATTGGCCTACTGTATAGATGAAGATAACGGAGTATATGGATTTAATTTATTATTAGATTTACTTAATGAGAGTGATGAAGTGGCTGAATATGCAATAGATTCTTTACGTTCTTTTGATGGAGAAGAGTATAAAAAAATAATTGCTTCTAATAAGCAAATAAAGGACAAAGTAGAGAAATTATTAAAAAATGCTAGTTTACCTATTGAAAGGATTTTAGAAGCATTTTTACAACAAAACAAATTATAAAAATTCGCAAATATTATTAAACTTAAAAAATGTATAAAATCACTTTATTTCCTAAAATTTGGATTGATAGAGTAAATTTATGGTGAAATGTCTTAAATCTTGTGAAAGCTAAAAAGTCAAAGTATAGTATTGAAAAATTAGATGATTATTTAGTGAAATTAATTGATAAGCATTATGAAAAAATAGACTTAGGTGACTAGTATATGAGTCAATAAATCTTAATACCATTCATTCTTAAACCTTGATTGGCTAAATGTCTTTCAAGGTTTTTTATAAAGTTGGATGTGATGAGAAGGTATTCGTTTATAATGTAGTGAGACAATAAGAAAATGGTTAGTTTGAGAAGCGAGAGCTCATGAGTAATACCACCAAGGATTTTTAATTTAATACTTGCTATTCGTTTAAAGTACGTTGTGGAAATCACAATTAGTGGTGGAGTAGGAGAGATAAATGTGGCAGCGTTTAAGCCGGGAGGATTTGCTAATAAATAAAAAGGAGAAATAAGATGAAAATAAATGATGCGGTTTTTGGTGAGCTTGAATATGATTTGGTGTGGTCTAAGGATACTAGCATTGTCTTTTTAGGCCATGAAGTTGAGATAGCTTTAATGGTAAAAGATGCTGAGGATAGCAAGTTTGATAAGGGACAATATGCAGCATATACTTCACTTATGCAAAATTGGGAGCAGTTACAACAAAGCCTTTTGCAATCAATATTAGACTACTACAAACAAGAGCGTCAGGATCTAGGTTATGATATTGAAGTAAATGAACACTATCCATTCGTTGAAACAACTAATGAAATAGCAGAGATGATACGTTTAGATGGAATAGTTGTTCCCTATGTAGGTTCTTTTGACGGTCGGTATATTGGACTTACATTTAATTGTACATGGGATATAGAAAATGGGCTAGGGATTCGTTTATTAAATGAAAAAGTAGCTGAAGTAGGTTACCAGGATGTTGCAATTTGAAATAGGCTGTTAAAAAGTAAAAACTCATGATGGTTGTACCGTCAGGGAGTACTGTGTGTAATGATAAAATAGAAAAACGGAGTACGAGCTTAGGTGAGATGACATTTTACTGGGTGATGAATAGACACAATGAAGATGGTGATAATTTGTAAAGAAAGAAGACAAACGATTACAAAAAACTTGATATACTCTTTTCAAAGTTTTTTTGAAAAGTGAATATATAGAAATTCTAGAATGGAATGTTCCCTGTCCAGACCTTATTGACTCAATTTTTGTTAATGAAGAAGATTTATGACCAGAAGACATAGTGGAGATTGTCTCAGCCTATGAAGAAGAATTCCCTAATTATTAATTAACTAAAGATATAATGTTACGGGAGGGCGAAAATGAGTAGAGAATATCAAGTAAATGAAAGTAAAGAAGACATTGATAAATTGATGGTAATCTATTTTAATTTCATAAATGGAAAATATCTAGAAAAAGCATTAAAAAGCTTTGCTGAAAGAAAGGGTTATGGACAAGAGATTGTCTTTGCTCTTTTTCAGTCTGATTTAGATGAATATGATATGGCGCAACTGCCTAGACTACTAGATGAAAAACATGTTTTGATAGAGTTGGGGTATCCAGCTGTTAAAATTGAACAAATAGCTTTTTTAGATTTTAAAACATTTTATGATTATTTAAATATAAATGTACATAAGGAAATGGAGAAAAAACCAGAGAAAACTGAGCTGATAGATTTATTGGCAGAAGTGAAACGTAGTTTATGTATATAATTTTTTTATCATTACCTAAAAAGGCACTCTATCACCTGAATGGGGAATTAAGTGACAAAGCGTTGTAAACTCACTACGGAGTTTTGGATATATGATAAAAATCTAGCTTTTATAAACGGGTAACGATCCCCCGAATATATAGTAAAGCAATTGAAGCACAGCGATCAAGCACCATATTTTGAAAACATAAATCGTAGTAGTGTCTGTTAAAGGAAACAGGTCTTGAAAAACTAATGCGACTTCAGATAATGACGCCTGTTGAACAGTTACAAGCCATTCACAAGCTTGAACAAACATCACCTTATATAAGAGATAAAGAATATATTTATTCCTATAAATAGTATGGCATAATGGTTTGAAGATATTTGGCAAGTTAAATTACCAGTGGATAGAAAGCGAGAAAAGCACCATGAAATTTCAAGAGGATATTTCTATTTTATACAAAATGCGTTTTCTAGATAATGAAGGAGATAACATTGAAGAGTTTGAAAATATTCTTAATGAATTATCGCACAGAGGAATAAATGATATAATCCCTGACCTTTGTACAATTTTTGAGGAAGATATTGCTGAGCCATCAGCTGGCGATTACCTTATTGAAACGATATTTTATATTGCTGACCGTTCTGGGACGGAGGAAGGACTATACAACTTGGCTATCGGTATTCCTAAAATGTTACCTCATGCAGAATTCTGGGCGGAAAGAATTCATCGGACACTTTTAAATTCGGAAGGTTTAGTAGCATCTTATATTAACGCGTTAGAAGATGTAGATAGCTCAACAAAACAAATAATTAAAGGAATTCTTCTTGAGATAAGAGAGGACAATCCAGATGTATATTCAGAAAAAGTTAATTCAATCTTAGAGAAATTAAATGAAAATCAATAAAACAGAATCTGTACATAAAGCGACTAAAATATTACTTGATATCCGACCTGTCATCAGCACAAAAGCAGCAAGATCTTGAAGGTGTCAAGGTAGCGGGGTTATATGTAGGAGTGGATTTACATAAGGAGCATCATACGGCTGTTATGATTAATTGGTGTTAAGAGAAACTAGGAGAAATACAATTTGAGAATAAATCATCTGCATTCTTTTTGATACTAAGGGGGATTTAAATGAAACCTCATTATTTTACAATCGGTGTTTACGGAAGAAATGTTTACAGAAAGTATAATTAATAGATGATTATATTCCATGTGGATGAACTGGAGAATATCCTAAAAGAGATATAAAAATTATATGATAAGGAGTGAAATTTTTGGAAGAAAATAAAGATTTCCTCAATGAATGTATAAGTATTACAAACACTACTATAGATAAGGTTTTTAAAATAGACAGCAATGATGAACAAGAAAAGCAAATCTTGGGTGCGTACCTTTTTGGAATGTTTAATGGGTTGGGGCATGAAAAAAATAGTACACCTGTTGAGATACAGGGTGCTATGATTCAGGTTGCAAATGAAAAACTAAAGTGTTCTTTAGAGTCTGCTGTTCAATTTAGCCAGTTTCTTATTAACTCCACCGATAAAGGTTCTCACCCTACTATGTTTGCTATTATTCATAGAGGGTTGGAAGGATATTTTATGTATAAAAATGGTGAAACTGAAAAATTATCACGAGATTTTTGTGATATTATTGAAGTGGTTAAAGCAGCCACCGAAAGGTAAACGGCTAAAGTAAATGACTGGCATGTGAAGCTAGAAAGCGGTCGATATAATGGAAAGCCCATTGGTATATTGAAAATTTCTTGAGAACTTATCCGGAAACATGTCTTACAAAAGGGAGTCAATAGCGTTATCGCTATTGGCTCTTTTCGATTGTTAAGATGAAAGAGGTACATTCAAATGAAAAGATTTTACTTACATCATAATGAGCTAGTTTTAGCCGCTTAGCTTTATATAAAGTTTGGTACGAATTGTTTTACGGTGGAGGATTAATAACGTTAAAGGGGAATGTATAATAAGTATTTTGCTAATCGAACACATATCCCTATAAGGCCCTCTTGATTAAAAAAGAGAGAAAAGGTAGGAACTTGAATTTAGTTAAAAAATAAAAGGTATATTATTAATTGATGATACGGTAAAGAAGGACGAAAATGGTTACTTTATTGGAGGAGAAGACTATTGAAAGATTGGGAGTATAATGAAATATTTGATGCAATTCAGGAAACATATAAAGAATTGTTAGACGAAGGTAGAGGGTATAGATATGCTATAGCAAAACTAACGGATGAATTTGATAATTTAGGCAAGGTAGAAGATTTTATTGTGGATACTGCTATTGGAGAAATTGCAATTACCCATGAGCAAGTCTTCGTTGGGCATATTAGAGGTATAACAGGGAGGTTAGGAAAATTTAACCCAAAGGAAGCGGAAGACGAGCTAACATTAGACGAAATAAAAGATTTATTGGCACGAATGAATAAAGTAATAGTAGGACTACAAAATGTAGAGGTAGATTATAATTCTTCAGCTGGTGGATGATGAACATGAGTAGCATCAAAGATATATTAAAGCAACGAACTCGTCAGTTGTAATGTAGAGGGTGTTAAGGCATATAAAGGTGTCATGCAATTAAAGACAACAAGCACTTTTTGTTAGGGAGTTTATTGTAGGGGGGAGCGTTAAGATGAAGCAAACAAAAATCAGACAACAAGTTGAAGAAATAATAAAGCAAAGAAATCTTTTAGAGCCTTCTGATAAACTAATTGTAGAACTTCAGTCACTCGTAACTTTTTCTGATGTGGCTGGTTTATTTTATTCTGAACAGAATTACGACTACATTAGTAATAGAATAATCGACTATGAGAACAGGAAAAAAGACAACTTTTCTAAAAAAGAGTTGATTAATATGGTCACCAAGATACTGAATGTTTCTGAAAAGGAATATGAAATTGATGATCTGTTATTAATAGTAGAAAATGCCGTGAAGAAAGACATCTCAGAATACATTTACTATTCAAATGAAGATTTCACGGCTGAACAGATTATAGAAAAAGCACTTTGTGGTGAATAAAACAGTGGTCTATAAGAAACTTAAGAACTGAATAACTAGTGAATAATTATAGAATTAATAGAGAGTACAGCCTAGCAAATTAATGATCTTGAATCAAAATACATGTGTATAAAACCTATTTATGATTTTGAAAGAGCTTAGCATGGCGTGAGAGCTAATGAACACTTGGAGTAGGTGAAATGCTTGTAGCAGCGTTTATGCTAGGAGGGTCTCTTAATAAACAACAAAGGAGAGAGAGAATGAAACTAAATGATGCGGTCTTTGGTGAACTTGAGTTTAATACTTATGATTGGATATAAAAACATGGAGTTTTTTGAGAACGAAGTTAAGGTGGCGTTAATAGTCAGGGGGGAATCTGATGGGGAATTTGAGGAAGAACAATACAGGGCATATAATTTTTTACTATAAAGGTGGCAACAACTCCAACAAAGTATGTTGGAGTCTATATTAGATTATTATAAACAAAAAAGATATGAACTTGGTTACGATGTTGAATTTAACGAAAAGTATCCTTTAATAGAAACAGCTACTAAAATTCTCGAAAAAATAACTTTAGCTGGAATTTTTGTTCCAGATCATGACCTTAACGACTTTCTTGATATCGGGCTTACGTTTGACTGTACGTGGGATGTGGAAAATGGATTAGGGACTTTGTCTTGTGAAAGGTCAAGTAACCGAGATAGGTTATCAAGACGTTGTACTTTAAATTGGGAGGCTCTTTTTACACGACCACCTAGGCATATCATAATAAAAAACAACTATAATGCTAAATTTTGTTACAAGAAACAATACTGTTAAAACAAAATAGAGTCATGGTGATGAAAACGGTAATTTGGTCTACAGCTTTTATGGGTTATTGATTGGGTTAATAAGGGTATGAATAATCGTACAAACATTGAGGTGGATGGAAAGGTAGCGATGATTAAATATAACTATAGATTTAAGTATATAGAAGAATTTAATATGGTTGTAATGGATTTTGATGAAGAAAAATCTTTAGAATTTGCCAGTATGATAAATAATCCTTTAGGGTCTGATATACCTTGGAGGTTAAGTGAGTTAAAAAATGATATTGAAAATTTTATTGATTTATTGAAGGGAAACATACCTCAATATAGACATGGAGGAAATGCTTCCAGCATAATAGCCTATAAAGATTTCACTATCATTGAAGATCCATTTTACGACGAAGAGGAAGATGAGGTTGAACCAGTATGTAAATTAGAAACAGTTGAGTTTGTTAAAATCATATTGGTGTGGGCTTATGAAACATATAAGTATAAGAGCCAAAAAGGAGTCATTTCTCAAGAATATGCAGAAATAGCCATGGAATGGATTGAACAAATGATGGCAAAAGTCAAAAGTATAGAGTATAGCCATTATACGTAAGAAACAAAGAGTACGGTTACAAAAAAATTAGATGAAACAGATAATATTGATGTACTCAAAATTACTACAGTAGACCCTGTACAAGTAGTACCGGATGATAAGATATCTAAAAACAAAAACGGACAGTTTATCAAAATGAATATTACGATTAAGAATAAAGGAAAGAAAAATCATAAAATAAGTGAGCTACTTCATTTTAATATTCAAAAAGGAGACACTCAATACTTTGCTACAGTTGTTTCTGGTGCCACAGAGAATCATTTGAACGGAAACATTTCACCAGGAGAAAAACAAAGCGGTATTGCAACGTTTGATATACCAAAAGAAGGCGATTTTAAGTTTGAATTTAGCGGTTTTAGTAAAAATCGTGGTATTTGGACGTTTACACAAGATGATATTCAACCAGCTCAATAAGAATCAAAATAAGTCACGTGCTAATCGTGGCTTATTTTGATTGAACTCAGCAACAACTATGGCGCATGAACAAGGCAATTAAACAAATTTAAAATGAAAAGCATGTAAAGTACTGTTAAGTATGTCCTATGTAAAAGTCAACATACATGTTAGGTTTTATAACATAAATTTCTGAATAATCATTTACTTATTCACTTATTTCATGGTATGTTATATGACATAGATATTGTAACTTGCAATATCTGTTGAGAATTAGCTGTTGTAATACATACTTATTTTTCTAGATATGCACCTCTGGACAAGTTGGTGTTCTATACATATATGAATACATCTACGTATAACTAGCCAAAAAGAATGAAGGCTTTTCTATTTATAGTGCTGATTGTTCTTTGGGCTGAGTATAGTTATAGTAGGTGAAATTTTCAAGGCAGTTATTTTGGTTTTTAAGCTGAATTTTTGGAATAGTTTGTTATTTTATTAATCAATGCTTTGCCACTTAGAAGTAGGTATAAAAGTTTACTAATAAAAGAAAATGCAGACGGAATTTAATAAGTTTTTTGGAATTTGTGGGCGATTTTCTCACTTTTTTATCATTTTTGAATAGTTTATAATCATCAGACAATTATACTGTGATATAGTTATAAGTGAGACAGAAAAAGGTGTGTTCTTAGGTCGCACCTGAATTTTTTTACTACGTAAGCAGGAGCGCCTACATCTTTTTACAAATATAGGGGATGAGGAAGGTTATAATGAGCAACGTACAGAAAAAAACAGACGTTATCTTAATTGGTGCCGGAGTCATGAGCGCAACTTTGGGATCATTACTCAAAGAGTTAGCACCTGAATGGGACATTAAAGTATTTGAAAAACTCGCAGACGCAGGGGAAGAAAGCTCGAACGAATGGAATAATGCAGGGACGGGCCATTCTGCGCTGTGCGAACTAAACTATACATCAGAAAAAGCTGATGGATCTATAGATATAACGAAAGCGATCCGAATTAACGAGCAGTTTCAGCTGTCAAGACAGTTTTGGTCTTATCTGGTAAGCAGCAAGTTGATTCGCAATCCGCAAGATTTTATCATGCCAATTCCGCATATGAGTTTGGTACAAGGGGAAAAAAATGTATCGTTTCTGAAAAAGCGTTTTGAAGCGCTGTCAAACAATCCGTTGTTTCAAGGAATGGAGTATTCCGACAGTCCTGACAAACTAAAAGAATGGATTCCGTTAATCATGAAGGGGCGCACGTCAAATGAACCGATTGCCGCAACTAAAATTGATTCGGGAACAGACGTAAACTTCGGTGCTTTAACACGCATGTTGTTTGACCACCTGAAGAATAAAGGGGTTCACGTTCATTACAAACGAAGTGTAAAAGATATTAAACGTAAAAGTGACGGTATGTGGGAAGTAAAAGTCGCAGATGTAGACAGCGGCAAAGTTGAGTACCACACGGCAAAGTTCATCTTTATCGGAGGTGGAGGCGGAAGCTTGCCTTTACTTCAAAAAACAGGTATTCCTGAATCCAAGCATATTGGAGGATTCCCGGTAAGCGGATTATTTATGGTATGCAATAACCCTGAAGTCATTGCGCAGCACCACGGGAAAGTATACGGAAAAGCCAAAGTCGGAGCTCCGCCAATGTCAGTTCCGCACCTTGATACACGCTATATTGACAACAAAAAGACGCTGTTGTTTGGTCCATTTGCCGGCTTTTCACCAAAATTCTTAAAAACAGGTTCGAACCTGGATTTAATCAGTTCTGTAAAGCCGAATAATATTTTAACCATGCTAGCAGCAGGCGTCAAAGAAATGGCGTTAACAAAATATTTAATTCAGCAAGTGCTGTTATCAAATGAAAAACGTGTGGAAGAACTGCGTGAGTTTATCCCGAACGCGAAAAGCGAAGACTGGGATATTGTTGTAGCAGGCCAACGTGTGCAGGTAATCAAAGACACGGAAGCCGGAGGAAAAGGAACGCTTCAGTTTGGTACAGAAGTTGTAAGTGCCGCTGATGGTTCTGTTGCTGCACTTCTTGGCGCTTCTCCTGGTGCGTCAACGGCCGTTCACGTTATGCTAGAAGTATTGGAAAAATGCTTCCCAGAAAACATGAACAAGTGGGAGCCAAAAATAAAAGAAATGATTCCTTCTTATGGCATGTCGTTAGTTGATCATCCAGACTTCTTTAACGAAATTCATGCGTCTACTTCACAGACGCTTGGTTTAATTAAAAAAGAATCCGTTTATAGCTAAAGATTTTACGCCGTAACAAACAGCACATGTGTATGTGAAGAAATCTACAGGCGTGCACAAACACCACCTTTTCTTGAGGTGGTGTTTTAATGGTCATTATATGTAGACTTTGATTTAAGAGCGGTATTGATTGCTTCCAGGTTGAACTTTTAAATGCTTCCACGCCGCAATTGCATCATCGCGGCTTTTTCCATTGTTTTTCTGATCCTTAAAAAAATCGCTAATAAACCGGTTGTACTCAAACTGAGGCGCAATCTCTTTTTGATAAGAAGGCTGCTTTTTACGTTTTTCTTCTTCATGCCACGCTTTTACCACATCTCGATAGGTTTTCCCTACATTTTCTTTAAAGTAGTTTTGAATATACGTGGAAAAATGAAACGTAGGATGAATGGCTTTCTTAAAAAAAGTCCGTACTTCTTGACTGCAGCGATGATTTTCTCTAATGACGGTATCTAATGTTAGCGGCGCTTGTGTTTTAGAGGACGAGCGTCTTTTAGGTCGCGTTGTTATTTGTTGAGTGTCACCGGTCGTTAATAACACTTCAATTCTTTTTGAAAGTTCCATTTTAGATCCAGACGGGCTCATGTTGTTTTCTCGGCAAAATTGCTGCAGCTCGGTTTTGAGCCAGTAAAAGTCCGTAAATTCGTTGATAGGTAAGTCTTTTGTAAGTTCGGGTCTCATTGTTTTAACCTCCATATATTTACAAAAATAATTATAGAACACTTGTTCTTGTTGGTCAATTGTTTTAGAGAATTATGAAGGAATGGTTTTATATTTCTTCCTATTTTATATTTATAAAGAAGAAAAGCATCTAGGCAAGAGATCTCTTGCAAATTCCAAAATCAAACAATTACAATAATAGAAAGGAGTTGATTGCATGACGCTACATAAAAAAGTCCTTTCTACAATTCTAGGAGGAGCTGTCGGAGACGCTTTAGGCGTTCCAGTTGAGTTTAAAAAACGCGATACATTTCGGATTACGACTATGACCGGCTACGGTACATACAACCAGCCTAAAGGAACGTGGTCCGATGATACGTCTTTAACGATGTGCTTGATTGATAATTTAATAGACAAACAAGATGAATATGATTTGATGCAAAAGTTTGCGAATTATTGGTCGAATGGCTACTGGACGCCGTACGGAGAAATGTTTGATATTGGCATCGCAACAAGCGAAGCGATTCGCCGCTATAAAAGCGGGCTTCCTAAAGAAGAGTGGGGAGGAAGCGCTGAATACGACAACGGAAACGGAGCGCTTATGCGTATTGCCCCGCTTGCGTTTACACTATGTGATGAACCTAGCTTTACAAAAAGAAAAGAAGAAATAGAAAGAATTGCTCACGTCACGCACCGCCATGTGCGCTCTACGCTTGGTTGCATTATATATGTGGAGCTGCTTATTCGTCTTCTTGACGGCAACGAGCCTTTTGAAGCATATGAAAACGCGGTAAATCTCTGTCAAAAGCAGTTAACAGGTACGGAGTATGAAGCAGAGTTTTCTGCGTATGAACGAGTGTTAAACCTAAGCTTGCCGCACGCAGCGAGAAAGGAAATCGGGTCAACTGGATACGTCGTCAGCTCGCTAGAAGCATCGCTTTGGTCTTTTCTGCAAAGTGATGACTACGAAGAAGCTGTACTTACTGCTGTGAATTTAGGAGAAGACACAGATACAATAGGCTTTATTACCGGTACTATGGCAGGAGCATGTTACCAGCTGGATGGTATTCCTGAAGAGTGGGTTTGTCAGCTTGCTAAAAAAGAAGAGTTGATAGGAGCTTGTAAGAAATTTGCAGATGCGTGTGTATGAAAAAGACAATGAAAAGAAGCTGTATTTCACGAAATAGAACAAATCCTTATCAACGGAAACAAAACGCCCGAATATGCAAAAATACAAGTAAGCAATGATAAAAAAGGGTTCCTTCTTGGAGATTTTACTAGCGAAGAAACAAAAGGCTATACGTTTAAGAGCTTGCAAAGTGTGAAGCTACAGCCGCATACAGGTCCTGACGAACAGCTAGAAAGATCGTACAAAGGAAAAGAAAGTGATCAGATATATGCGCTTTCTCTTGCAGATAATATAAGTATACAACAAGTAACCATCTCATACCGCCACCTAGGAATCTCACATCAGGAGACAATTTCTACTGGGTTATAATAAGGATCGATAAGCAGCTTACCTAGATGGGTGAGCTGCTTATCTTTTTTAAGAATCTACCACAATTCAATTTGATTTACAATCCCTTTCTCTCTTAATTTAAAGAATATTCAAACAATATTTTTCCGTTACCAAAGGAAAAATATTGCGTTTAATTGAAAGCGTTTTCAATATATAGTGAAGGTAACAAGAAAACATCCATAAGTGAGATACTTATCTCACTTATGGATGTTAATCAATCAATGATCAAGGGGGAATTGGAAATGAATATTTTACTATGCTGCGCAGCAGGGATGTCTACAAGTTTGTTAGTGACTAAAATGGAAAAAAGCGCAAAAGAAAAAGAGACAACGTGCAAAATCTGGGCAGTGCCAGGAGACGCGGTTAGAAATCATATTGATGATGCAGACATTTTACTTTTAGGTCCGCAAGTGCGCTACTTGCTTCCTCAAATGAAAAAGTTAGGAGAGGAAAAAGGAATTCCAGTAGAGGTTATTAATCCGGTTCATTACGGAATGTGTAACGGAGAAGAAGTGCTAAAATCTGCTGAGCAGTTAGTTTCGAAATAGGAGGGAATCAATTGAGCAAAATGAATCGTGTACTTGAAACATATATTATGCCGCTTGCTGGAAAAGCTGCTCAGCAGCGTCATCTTCAAGCATTACGAGACGGTATGGTCCTGACAATGCCGCTTATTATTATCGGTTCACTTTTCTTAATTTTAGCCAATTTGCCTTTTCAAGCCTACACAGATTTTTTAACAGAACATCCTAAGCTAAAAGCAAGCATTTTATACCCGTACCGAGGAACGTTTGAAATTATGGCTTTAGTAGCTACGTTCGGGATTGCCTATCGCTTAGCAGAATCGTATAAAGTGGATGCACTTGCTTCAGGCGCAGTGTCTTTAGCTGCTTTCTTTGTCGGTACACCTTTTGTTTCGTATACGATTGGAGAAAACGCAGATGGAACGGCTATGGTCGAAACAGCTTACCAAACGGCGATGTTCACGAGTAAAGGTCTTTTTGTGGGGATGGTCATAGCTGTTATCGCCACAGAAGTTTACCGGAAGATTATTCAAAAAAATATTGTGATTAAGCTTCCAGAAACTGTTCCGCCAGCTGTCGCTCGTTCATTTTCAGCTTTAATACCAGGATTTGGCGCTGTAATGGTTATATGGGCGCTGCGTTTGCTTGTAGAAAACGTCGGAGACTTCGGGAATTTACATAATGTCGTGACGGTTTTACTGCAGCAGCCTTTAACTCATATTGGTACAAGCTTAGTCGGTACGATTCTGATTTTTATCTTAATTACTCTTATGTGGAGTACGGGGCTACACGGTGCGACGATTGTTGGTTCTGTCATGACGCCTGTATGGCTTACGCTAACAACGGAAAACGCAACCGCTCTTGCTTCTGGTGAGCCAGTGAAGCATATTGTAACGAATGAATTTAACGATATTGTGTTTGTGGGAGGGTCCGGCACTACGCTTTCTCTTGTGCTGGCGATGGTGCTGTTTGCGAAAAGCCAGCAAATGAAGCAGCTAGGAAGATTAAGCATCGGACCGGGCTTCTTTAATATTAACGAACCTGTTATTTTTGGAATGCCTATCGTATTAAATCCGATTATGATTATTCCGTTTATTTTAGCACCCCTTCTATCGGTCATCATTACGTATGTATCGATGGATATCGGCCTCGTTGCAAAGCCAATAGGCATTGTAACGCCGTTTACAATGCCGCCGGTGATTAGCGGCTACTTAATTACAGGAAGCATATCAGGGGCTGTTCTGCAGCTTGTGCTAATGGTGGTATCGTTTGGCGTCTATTTTCCATTCTTTAAAATGTGGGACAAACAAAAACTTATAGAAGAAACCGGAGCTTCTATAGATCGTTCACCGGTAAAAGAAGAACAGCAAAGTGTTGTATAACGTATTTTAAAATCATTCATTATAGCGGAGGGATTGAAATGACAAAAGGAATTAAAATTGTAACCATTGGCGGAGGTTCAAGCTATACGCCGGAGCTTGTCGAAGGATTTATTAAGCGCTATGACGAGCTGCCTGTACGAGAGCTTTGGCTAGTAGATGTAGAAGAAGGAAAAGAAAAGCTAGAGATTGTTGGAAACCTAGCAAAACGAATGGTTGAAAAAGCAGGAGTACCAATTGATATTCATCTTACGCTGGATCGAAGAAAAGCGTTAAAAGATGCCGACTTTGTCACTACACAATTCCGCGTAGGATTGTTAGACGCAAGGATGAAAGATGAACGAATTCCGTTAAAATACGGCGTGATTGGGCAAGAAACGAATGGACCGGGCGGATTATTCAAAGGGCTGCGCACAATTCCTGTGATTTTAAGTATTGTTAAAGATATAGAAGAACTGTGTCCAAATGCGTGGCTTGTAAACTTTACAAATCCAGCTGGTATGGTGACAGAAGCCATTTTACGCTATAGCAATCATAAAAAAGTAGTGGGCTTATGCAACGTGCCAATCGGTATTCGCATGGGGATTGCTAAAGCACTAGAAGTAGACGAAAGCCGCGTACAGGTGAGCTTTGCCGGGTTAAATCATATGGTCTTTGGATTAGATGTCTTTTTAGACGGAGTGAGCGTGAAAGATCAAGTGATTGACGCCATGGCAGACCCGACGAATGCGATGTCTATGCGAAATATCAAAGGAGTTTCATGGGATCCTGACTTTATTAAAGGCCTAGGAATTATTCCATGCGGCTATCACCGCTATTATTATAAAACAAACGAAATGCTGCAAGAAGAGCAAAATGCAGCTGAGCTCGAAGGTACGCGAGCTGAAGTAGTGCGCGCGTTAGAAAAAGACTTATTTGAGCTCTATAAAGATCCTAATCTTGCAATTAAACCGCCTCAGCTTCAAAAGCGAGGAGGCGCGTACTACAGTGATGCTGCATGCAGCTTAATTTCATCTATCTATAATGATAAAGGCGATATCCAGCCTGTAAATACCATTAACAATGGGGCAATTGCCAGCATTCCAAATGATTCTGCTGTTGAAGTGAGCTGCGTGATTACAAAAGAAGGGCCAAAGCCAATTGCAGTTGGTGATTTACCTGTAGCTGTTCGAGGACTTGTGCAGCAAATCAAATCTTTTGAACGCGTTGCAGCCGAAGCAGCGGTTACAGGAGATTACAATACCGCGCTTGTTGCAATGACAATCAATCCGTTAGTCCCGTCTGATACTATTGCCAAGCAGCTCTTGGACGAAATGTTAGACGCGCATAAATCTCATTTACCGCAGTTTTTTAACTCGGTGAATGTCTAATACGTATAGTGAAAAAACCTTTGACAACGAGTCAGAGGTTTTTTCACTTTTGTAGTATACTTTACATACAAACTAAACGTTAAAGAAAGGTGATCACAGTGCCAAATGCATGGGATGCAGAACAAATTGTATCAGCACCGCTTGCCAAAACGCTAATCGAGACGCAGTTTCCAGAACTTGCGCCCGCTACAATTTCGCTGCTTGGCTACGGCTTTGACAATACGGTTTATCAAGTAAACGACCGGTTTGTTTTCCGGTTTCCTAGACGAGAACTCGCAGTGAGACTACTAAAAACGGAAAACCGGCTTTTACCAAGCCTTGCTTCTCAGCTGCCGCTATCCATTGCCGAACCCATTTTTTTCGGTAAGCCGAATGCAGTCTATCCTTGGCCGTTTATGGGCTATCACTACGTGCAAGGAACTCCACCTGCACGATTAACAGAAGAAGAACGCATACAATCCGCTTCTGTACTAGCAAGGTTTCTTCGCACGCTGCATCACTATCCGTATTCAAAAGCGCAAGAGCTTGCTGTTCCATTTGATAAATTAAATAGATTGGATATGATGAAGCGAAAGCCGGTGTTAGAAAAGTATGTCAAGCAAATGAAGGAGCGTAATCTTTATTCAAAACAAGAGATTCTTGAAGACTATGTAAATGACATACAAGAAATTCACTATCAAGAAAAACATGTACTAGTTCACGGAGATCTTCATATTAAAAACATGATTGTTAATCAAACCAATATGGTTTCAGGCATCATTGACTGGGGAGATGTTCATATAGGTCACCCAGCAGTCGACCTAGCGATTGCCTATAGCTTCCTACCATCTAAAGGAAGAGCTCGTTTTTTCAAAGAATACGGAGAAGTAGATGAAGAAACGCACAGGCTTGCAAAATGGAAAGCCGTATTTACAACCGTAGTGCTTGTGGCACATAGCTACGATCAAGGAGATAAACAAACGCTAGAAGCGGCTCTAGAAAGCTTGAACCTTATCTTTCAAGAGTAATAAAACTGTAATAAAATTTCTGTTAAATTCCTGTATAGTTAAAAAAGGATAAAAATAAAAACAACAGGTGAAGCAAACGATGAATACAAGCCACTGGAATGAATCAGCAGCACATTTACTAGAAAGGTGGATACAGCTATATAAAGAAAAGGAATCTCTTATTGAAGAAACGGAATCTTTAAACATGCTAAAAGAAGAAGTAGACGGGATGGATAAAGAAAAATTTCTCTCCATAGTAGAACGTCATCTGCAGAAACTGTATGACGAACTGGAAAAAGAACGGACAGAGTACAATATGAACAACAGTGAATATACAATGGTGACGTTTCTTTCAAGCGACTATCCGGAGTACATAAACAAGCGTCAAAGCAATATGAAACAGATTGAACAAAGCATACATAGAAGTGTTACAGAGCTTTTCGGAAAAGAACTTTCTTCCGAAGCGGATATGGTGGCGTTTAGAAATGACTTTTTTCAACTAACAGAAAAACATGCTAACACGTCATCGTTAAAAGAAATGAAGGAAAACTGGAATACGTATTTGTCAGCGTTCGTTGACTTTCAAAAAAAGCATGAACATGTAAAACAAGCGACAGCCACAGTACTCGAAGAAGACAAGAGTTTAAAGCAAGAATGGCATCAGCTAAGCAAAAATAAAGTAGTGACCAAACAAAAAACGACCGCCTTTCGCACAAAGCAGCATGAGCTAAATGAAAGCATTCGAAAAGCCACGACTGCACAAAAACAGTTACTCGAACTGCACTGGCCGGATGTTCGCAGTCAGTTTGATGCGCTACAAGAAAAAATGAGCGGAAGTCTTTCTACCGTGCTGAAAGAAACGGAACGCAGTATGGAAGTGATTAGCCAAAACGATGCAAATGAACATGCCAAGTTAAAGCAATCACTTACCGACCTACATGCAGTCCACAAAGTCGACGCTCATCAAACGTGGTTAGCGGCTTTTATTAAAAAATCACGACCATTTTTTAACGAACTGAGTGAAGATATAAAGGATACTCGGTGTCAAGAGCTATGGAACCGAATTTACGGCATGTATAAAGGAATAGCAGTAAACGAGTTTATTGTTGCATATGAAGAATTTTTAGCGCTTCAGCCGCTTGCCAGTGTAAAAAGCACGGAAATACCAAAGCCATTAGCTCGGTTAAAGGTAGATATAGAACCTGTTACACTGCCATCCTACGCAGACTTTCCCGTGCTCAAAAAGCAGCAATCATCACGGCGCACTTTTCCTATTTTAATAGGAGCCGCTATCGTCCTTGTCTTATTAATGACGATTGTATATATGAATCATGACAATCAAACGGCAGAAACAAGCTCAGATATAAAAGAAGCGCCCAGCACGAAGCCGTTAAAAAATGAAGATGTCAAACCAGATTCTGTAAGCAAAACGGAGCTTGAAAACTTTTTTATCTCCTATAAAGCTGCTTACTTTTCAAGTTTAAACAGCGGAGACTTTAGTGGGATGGCACCCTATATCGACTCGAATCAGCCAGTGTATAAACAGTTAAAAAGCTATATCACATCACTCGCCGGCAAAAACGTATCGTTTGCTAACGATCAATTTTTAGTGACAAAAACAGAGTCACATGATGACGGAACCTACAGCATTTATACAAACGAAGTGTACACGTTCACTGATTCATATGACGCGAGCACGCAGTTTAAAAAAGAACGAATTTATCATGTGAAAGCTGCTGGCAAAGACAAACTTCAAATTACTAAAATTGATACGTTAACAGATGAGCAGAAGCCGGTGGAAGAGTGAATGGTTTCTGAGAGATTATGAACAACCGCTAGTTCCTTTTTGGAGCTAGCGGTTGTTGTGGTTGGAGGCGACTTTTCCTTTTTTGGTAGAGTGGTAGCGACTATTTGTGAGTCTTTCATTCATTAAGCTCATGTCTCTCCTAGTATAAGTGTGGTAGTATCGAACATGTATAAAATATAGGTCGTAACATAAGTAAAAGGAGGTGCTATGATGAAAAAACGCACAAAAATAGTTAGTGCAGTCATTGCTGGAGCTACTATTTTAATAGGAGGTATATGGATGGGAAATGAAACCCGTTATCCAAACGTCCCCGCTTTTAATGATCACTTTACACGAGAATTTTTAGAAAAAGATAAAAAAGTAGATGATGGATTTTATGAGTTTAAATCGAAGACAGGGCAGTATACGATGTGGTTTCCAGAGGAGTATCAGTTAATTCATGAAAATAAAGAAGACTACTCTCTCAATGGAAATGCTTATGAGCGATGGGTGGCTTCTTCGGAAAACTCCTTTAATAATAAAAATGGAATTTCATACATAAACGTAGAACTGGCAGAGAAGGTAAAAGAAAATGAGGAGGTAAATGTAGAGAGTCTGTTCAAAAAGAACCTACATGTGAATCAACCAAAAAAGATAGAAACAGCGCATATCAGTATATATTACGATTCAGCATATACATATTTTAAAGGAACTGAAGAAAAAGTTGTAAAGAACAATATCAAGTATGTTCCAAATACATATGTAGCATATATAGCAGATGAAAATACGGATAAAGTAATCGAGCTTTATTACAAATACACTGGAGATCATTTAACAGAGAAACAAGGGGAAAAACAAGAAAAATTCATTTTTAAAATGCTGAAAAGCGTAAAGTTCTAATATCTAATAGGGGAAATAGGCAAGAATGAAAAAGGAATTCGTGTTCATAAAACAACAAATTCCCTATTTCAATACTCTTCTCAAAAAACATTAGCAATTCCAGTTTTTTTCAATGAAATGAAATGCAGGCCGTAAATTTGTTTTATTAGCAATTGAAATAAGAGCGGGAACAACCGAAGGATCTGTTTTAGAGAAATTAGGAATCCGCGGATTTAACCGGAAAAACTGATCGCCTAAAAGCTCAGAGCTGACCATTGATTCATAGTAGCTCGATCCACCAGAGATAATCTGAAGAAATGGCAGCAAGGGTTCATTAGGAGACCGGTCTAAAAGCACTCCCCAATTTGGCGGAAGGTCCTCCATATCTTCAGGTCGTATGTTATCGGCACTAACCATTCCCCATCCCTTGGTATCTCTTCTTAATTGAGTGGGCTGCTCACCTGTTCCGATGGACAATACGGCAATTTGATCCAACGGCTGCTTTGCTTTTCCCACTGCAAACGCGATACTAGCTGTACTGGTATTAGTTGCTACTGTATACCCATCCACGTAGTTTTGATAAGCTCTTTGCGTTGCGGGAGCAGCGCTGCTCCTAAGTATTACGTCACTCGCTTTTTCATTAAGATAAGGGGAGTCAGGAAAGTTATGAAATAACACAGGATTCCAACGGTTCAGCTCCGGTGAAAATAAGTGAAAGGATGGCACAACAATTCGTTTCTTTAAGTCTCTAAGGCGAAGGTCTCGGGGGAAAAACGTTCGTATGGCTTTAATAAAACCAGAATAGGGTAGTTGTTGGTTAAAAACAGGTCCGCCCGGTCGGGAAACGCTGAACGCCGGTAAGATGTGATCTTTGAAAAACTGAAACGTCTCTTCTGGTGATCTTCCGCTTGCTAACGCAAGAGCAGTAAATGAACCAATTGAATTTCCTGAAAAAACATTGGTTTTACTAATTAACTCTGGGTTTCGGTGAGCCAATCTATTCAGAAGCTGTAAACTTAAAGCACCTAAAGTACCGCCTCCATCAAAGGTCATAATCCGATATTTTGTCAAAGGTGATTTCTCCTTTCAAATTTCATGAGACGTATCATTCTGTATATATTTATTTTATGTGTTGTAGAGGTATGATTATCTCTTTTACCGCTCCTTTAGAAGCCAGGTTATGTAGATGAACATTCTTAGAAATAAATAAAGACTCTAACGAACCAAACCATCGGCTAAATCTTAGCCGATGGTTTTATTTGAGTAGATGTTGTTAATAAGGAACATTTCCTTGCTTAATTACAAAAATAAGAACAAGAAAGAGTATGAAAATGGAAATGAAGCTGAAAATATTATACTCATAACATTTCGTTCCTTCTTTTAATCTTTTCATTCCCTTTATAAGTGCAGGTCAAATCTAAAATAGCCCTTTTAAAGAAATTAAAGGAAATATAATACCCGTTTATACAACATTTTATTGTAAGATAGATTAGTTGCATATGAATCGAATATTAGTAGGTCCACACTAACTTATCTATTTTTAGTGTAAGGAATCAAGAAAGAGTGAGGGAAAGGTCAAAATGTCTAAGACAAGGTATAAGAACCAAAAAGAATCCAATGAAGCAATTGCAAAAGCTTATATAGAGAACAATTATACAAATAGTCAAAATAAGCTGTTGCTAGTATCAAAAGCTAATTACGGGAAAAGAAGTTCAAATGTATGTTACTCGGCAGTAGACGATAAAGGTATGAATTTTTATGAATTTAACAACAACGCTGAACAGAATTTAATGTTAATTGAGCGGTATGAATGGGCTGATTTCTCTAGCGTTACAATTGACCATAGCATTGCAAAATCAGTATTTACATTTGTAGGTCATGGTGAAAATAGAGATATTACAATAGAGGTAAAAGGAAAGGAAGTAGAGCAAGTTATTCGTAACCACTCTTCTATGGAAGTTAACGTAGTAAAAAGACCTGTCTGGACTAAGGTATTAGGATATCGTTCACAGACAACTTGGAAAATGTTTATGGCTTCTACTGTTTACACCTTAATTCTTTTATTCATATTACATCCCTTATTACCAGCAGCTACTCATAATTTTATTATGGGACTAGCTTTACTAATTCTGTTTTTAAGCATCACAGGCTTATTTGTTGGATTAATAAAGCCAAAGTGGGTATTGCCTAAATTTAAAATCAAAACAAGAAAACGTGTATTATTTTCTTATCTATATTTAATTATTAGTTGTTTTTTTATTGCTGTAGCTTTTACAGATGGAGAATCAACTTCTACCCCTGCTTCAACTCAAGTAAGTTCTTCGCAAAACAGCGTCACTGTTTCATCTAAAAAAGATGGTGCTGATAGCAGCAAGCAAAAAGTTGAAAAGAATGATAGTGATAAAACAGCAAAAGAAGAGAAAAGACAAAAAGCTGAGGAGCAAGCAGTAAAAGAAGAAGCAAAACAAAAAGCTGAGGAGCAAGCGGCAAAAGAAGAAGCAAAACGAAAAGCTGAAGAACAAGCAGCAAAAGAAGAAGCAAAACAAAAAGCTGAAGAACAAGCAGCAAAAGAAGAAGCAAAACAAAAAGCTGAAGAACAAGCAGCAAAAGAAAAGGCAGAACAAAAAGCTCAGGAGCAAGCGGCAAAAGAAGAGGCAGAACGAAAAGCTCAAGAGCAAGCGGCGAAAGAAGAAGCGGAACGAAAAGCTGAGGAGCAAGCTGCAAAACAAGAAGCAGAGCGTAAAGCTCAACAACAAGCAGCTAGTCAACAGTCTACACCTAGCAGTTCTACTAGCAACAGTGGAAATTATAAGCCATTTGAAAATGATCCGAGTGATGATCAACAGTCTAATATGTCTTGTTCGGGACAAATCAAAGGTAACAAAAATTCGAAAATTTACCATGTACCTGGCGGAGCTTATTATGATAGAACTCAAGATAATATTGTTTGGTTCTGTTCAGAAGCGGATGCACAGGCAGCTGGGTATAGAAAATCCCAACGATAAAGATATTTATGCAACCTTTAAAAGCTCTCCTATATGTTTCTTGGAGAGCTTTTTTCTTTGTGAGAGATTATTTAATGTAGGTATTAAAGGCGCAGAACGAGTAAGTTTTAAAAGCAGAGAAGATATGAAAAAAGAATTCTTTAAATAAAACAACTTGGATAAGAAAGCTTAAAGTAGCGTTTTGTAAACGCGTCTGCAAATAAAGTTCCCTTGCTCATCTGATGCTGTCATATAATAGAATTAGCTATTATACTTACATTTATTAATACTTTTTCAAAAACGGTCTTAGCTCTAAGGTTTTAAATAGTTTTATAGATGGGAGTTAAAGCAAGCTTATGAACAGAGACGAAGTACTTCAAAAAATAAAGAACTTAAACATCTGGAAAAAAAGGGATCAAAGAGCTCCGCACAAACCATTGTTGATACTGTATGCCCTAGGTCAGCTACAGACCAAGCAACGAATGCACCTGCCGTATAGCGAGGTGAAAATCCCTTTAAAAGAGCTGCTTATGGAGTTTGGACCTTCTCGGAGTTCCTACCATCCAGAGCATCCTTTTGTTCGTTTGACAGGAGATGGAATATGGGAGCTAAGCGAAGAAGTTGATAAGCGTAGCTTTACAGATAAATATTTACTGAGTACAAATATAGTAGGCGGTTTTAGACAAGATGTTTATAACCTTTTTGCAAATGATCCTACGCTGCTTCAAGACGTCGCGCAATTTTTATTAAATGAGCATTTTCCGGATACGATCCATGAAGATATATTAAGAGCCGTAGGCTTGGATTTTGAAACACAGTTAAAGAGAAGAAGAGATCCAAAGTTTCGAGAGAAAATTCTTCAAGCTTACGGATATAGCTGCGCTGTTTGTGGGTTTAACGTTCGTCTTGGACATAATTTAGTTGGTGTAGAGGCCGCTCATATTAAGTGGCATCAAGCGGGAGGACCAGATATTGAAAGTAACGGAATCGCGTTATGTTCAATGCATCATAAATTATTTGATCGAGGAGTTTTTACTTTTTCAGATCATAATGAGCTCTTAGTGGCAACTCAAGCACACGGCACAAATGGATTTGAAGAGTGGCTTATGAAATTTCACGGACAAAAGCTTAGAGATCCGATTCATCCGGCGTATCAGCCGAATGAAGATTTTCTTGGGTGGCATGTTAGAGAAGTGTTTAGAGGACCCGCTAGATATCAAGCAAGTGATATAAATTGATTTTTGCACATGATAGATTGCTATGTTTATACTTAGGAAGTAATTTACATATAGTGGCGTCATTTAAAATACGTTAAAAATAAATTAGCACACTTATCCAGAACCCCTCCGGTAAGTTTTCTACTCTCTTTTTCCTCCCTTTAAACTGTGTGTCTTTTCTGAAGAAAATTCATAGGATATAGCATCTTATCTGTATTAAGAAAGGGGTTATATCGTGGAGGAAACAAAGCTTACTGGACGAATCGTTACACCTGATGATGTGGAATATGATCAGGCTAGAACAAATAATAATTTAGGTGTGCCTAAATTTCCGAGAATAATTGTATTTTGTCAGAATACAAACGATGTAGTAAATGCATTGAAATGGGTAAAGGAAAATCATGTCCCATTTCGAATAAGAAGCGGTAGGCATAGCTATGAAAATTTTTCATTAGTAAACGGTGGATTAGTGATTGATGTTAGTGAAATGGATAGAATCACGTTCAACTCTAAAGACATGACAGCGAAAATAGAAGCAGGAGCTAATCTAGGGAAAGTATATAATGAATTATGGAAAAAAGGAACGACTATCCCTGCAGGAACGGAAAGCAGTGTTGGTCTTGTAGGCCTTGTGCTTGGCGGAGGAATTGGGATGTTATCAAGGCTGTTTGGGCTTACCTGTGATAATTTGGTTGAAGTTGAAATGGCGATCGTAAATGAACAGAGAGAAGTTGAACTCATTAAGGCAAATAAAAATCACAACAGTGATCTCTTTTGGGCGTGTTGTGGCGGCGGGGGCGGAAACTTTGGTATTGTTACGTCTCTTACCTTTAAGGTGCAGCCTATTTCAAAGGTGTCAATCTTTTCAATTACATGGGAATGGGAAGATTTCGAAGCTGCTTTTGATGCATGGCAGCACTGGGCCACAAATACCGATAAGCGCTTAACTTCGGAGATTGAGTTAAAATCGAAAGAAGCGAATCAGATTATTGCTCAAGGTGAATTCGTTGGTTCATCATTCAAGTTAAAGGAACTTCTGCAGCCTTTAATAGATGTTGGGTGTCCTAAAAAAGTAGTAATAAAGGAAGTTTCATATATTGAAGCTGTACAATTTTTTGACGATCCGAGCGGAAACCAACCCGCCCCTCGAAAAAGGTCAGGTTCTTTTCTTAATAAACCTTTTCCAAAAGACGCTATTTTAACAATGAAGCATTTTTTAGAAAATGCTCCGAATGAAAAATCTAGTATTTGGCACCAATCTCTCGGGGGAGCAGTAGAGGAAGTTGCCTCTAATGAAACGGCCTTTTATTATAGAGATGCTGTTACCGCACAGGAGTACCTTGCTACATGGAGCCATCCTTCAGAAGAGCGAGTAAACATTCGATGGATTGAAGACTTAAGGAATGCTTTATCGAGATATACAACTGGAGATTATGTGAACTGGCCGGACCGGCTCATCAGAGATTGGCCAACGGCGTATTATGGAGAGAATTTTAAAAAGCTTCGAGAAGTGAAACGAGCATATGATCCGTGCAATCTATTTCATTTCCCTCAGAGCATTCCGCCGTTTATTAACTGGTTTTAAAAAGCGTCTTTCAAGTCGGAGAGCCAAATAATACCCACCTTAAATGAGGTGGTTTTTTGTGTATATTTCCTTTTCCTGAGAGCGTGAAAAAGGCAGCAAACAGTGGTAAGCAGTTATTTTATCAATAGATGGCTACGTTATACGGAGAAACATACATAAATATCATAAACATTGACATTCCCTTCCAAACCGCATACAATAGCTACTAATAAAAGCACACAAATTCGTTGAAGAGAATCAGTACGCTGCAAGTTTGTTCCACAGAGAGCTGGTGATAGCTGAAAGCCGGTGTTCAAGCTGCAGGGGAATATCCTCTCTGAGAAGTCAAACTGAACTATAAGTAAGTTTGAACGGTAGTCTACCGTTAAAAAGAACGCGTATGATTGTACGTTGCTGAGTGCTATTGATGAACGGATCAATAGAAGCCAGGGTGGTACCGCGGTTTAAAACCCGTCCCTAGTCATAGGGACGGGTTTCTTTGTGTGCTTTTAACTTTAAAAGGAGTGGTATCACATGAAAGAAGTGAATGTAAGGGAGTCTTCGCAAGAGCGCGAACAGCGTATCCAGCAGCAGTGGCAAAAAGGAAATGTGTTTCAGCAGTCGGTTGAAAACCGAGAGGGGCATCCTTCGTTTGTATTTTATGAAGGACCTCCAACAGCAAACGGTTTGCCTCACGTTGGGCACGCGCTAGGCCGGACGATTAAAGACGTGGTGGCTCGTTATAAAACGATGACGGGGCATCAAGTGATCCGAAAAGCAGGCTGGGATACGCACGGACTACCGGTAGAGCTCGGTGTCGAAAAGCAGCTCGGAATTTCAGGGAAGCATGACATTGAAAAATACGGCGTAGAAGCTTTTATCAACAAGTGTAAGGAAAGTGTGTTTGTGTATGAAAAGCAGTGGCGCACGTTCACGGAGCAGCTTGGCTATTGGGTTGATATGGAAGACCCTTACATCACCTTGGAGAATTCATACATTGAAAGCGTATGGAACGTGCTTGGCACGATTCATGACAAAGGACTTCTTTATAAAGGCCACCGCGTATCACCTTACTGCCCGAGCTGTCAAACGTCGCTGAGTTCGCATGAAGTAGCGCAAGGGTATAAAGATGTAAAAGATTTAACGGTAACGGTGAAATTTAAAGTGAAAAACCGCGATAATGAGTATTTTTTAGGGTGGACGACAACGCCTTGGACGCTTCCGTCAAACGTGGCGCTTGCGGTGCATGAAGAGATGAACTACGTTCGCGCTGAGCAAGGCGACAGCGTGTATATAGTGGCAGAAGCGCTCGCAGACAAAGTGTTAAAAGGAGAATATAGCGTTTTAT
This sequence comes from Priestia sp. FSL R5-0597, assembly GCF_038006305.1. Classification (NCBI taxonomy): domain Bacteria; kingdom Bacillati; phylum Bacillota; class Bacilli; order Caryophanales; family Bacillaceae; genus Priestia; species Priestia sp. FSL R5-0597. The sequence goes on along the minus strand of NZ_JBBOUZ010000001.1, from coordinate 2,715,178 downwards.
CTCATCATAAAGGAAATGAGTTAAAAGGAATGTCGTATGAGCCGCCGTTTAATTTTGTGAACGTTGAAAAAGGTCATGAAGTCGTAACGGCTGATTACGTAACGGATCAAAGCGGAACAGGAGTTGTTCATTTAGCACCTGCTTACGGCGAAGATGATTACAGAGTTGTAAAAGAAAACGGCTTTTCATTTGTGAACGTAGTGGATGAAAAAGGACAGTACACGTCTGAAGTGCCGCCTTTTCAAGGACGTTTCGTGAAAGACTGCGACGTTGATATCGTTCGTTATTTAGCAAACGAAGGCGTGCTGTATCATAAAGAAAAGCATGAGCACAGCTATCCGTTTTGCTGGCGATGCGACTCGCCGCTTCTTTATTACGCAAATGAAAGCTGGTTTATCCAAACGACGGCGTTAAAAGAACAATTTTTGAAAAATAATGAAAGCGTGAAGTGGTACCCGGATCATATCAAGTACGGTCGCTTTGGCAACTTTTTGGAAAATATGGTGGACTGGAACATCAGCAGAAAGCGCTACTGGGGAACGCCGCTGAACGTATGGGAATGCGAAGAATGTCAGCATCAAGTAGCTCCAAAAAGCATCAAAGAGCTTCAGAAACATGCGTCTCATTCCGTGGATGACAGCATTGAACTTCATAAGCCATATGTAGATGACGTGCAGCTAACGTGTCCGGTCTGCAGCGGAGAAATGAAGCGAACGCCGGAAGTGATTGACGTTTGGTTTGACAGCGGGTCGATGCCGTTTGCACAGTATCACTATCCGTTTGAAAACAGCGAGCTGTTTCAAAAGCAGTTCCCGGCAGACGTTATCGCAGAAGGAATTGATCAAACGCGCGGCTGGTTTTACAGCTTGATGGCAGTTTCAACGCTGTTTACAGGAAAAGCACCGTATAAGCGCGTTTTGTCTCTTGGTCACGTCTTAGATGAAAACGGTCAAAAGATGTCTAAAAGTAAAGGAAATGCGCTAGACCCTGTTGATCTTATTCATACATTTGGTGCTGATGCGCTTAGATGGGCGCTTTTAGCAGACAGTGCACCTTGGAATCCGAAGAAATTTTCAGAGCGTGTCGTGCAAGAAGCGAAGTCAAAAGTCATTGATACACTTGTGAACGTGTACGGCTTTTACGTGCTGTACGCTAAGCTTGACGGCTATGATCCGGAGCAAACGTATGAATTAAAAAAAACAAAATTGGATGAGTGGATTCTTTCGCGTTTGCACAGCACGGTCAAGCGCGCAACAGTACATCTTGAAGATTACGGATTTACAAGCGCGGCTCGTGAAATCGCTGTATTCATTGAAGAGCTAAGCAACTGGTATGTGCGACGTTCCCGCGATCGCTTTTGGTCAGAAGGAATGGACGGAGAAAAAGCAGCAGCTTACGATACGCTTCATGAAGTACTAGTGACATTAAGTCAACTATTAGCCCCGTTTACGCCGTTTGTTGCGGATGATGTTCATGAAAATCTAACAGGGAAAAGCGTTCATTTAGCAGACTATCCTGTGTATGATCAAACCAAAGTGAATGAAAAGCTGGAAAAAGAAATGGCAGTGGTACTGCAAGTAGTTGAGCTAGGCCGAAGCATCCGAAATACGCATTCGTTAAAAGTAAAGCAGCCTCTGCAAAGTCTTTCACTTGTGGTAACGGAAGAAGATGTAGAGTGGGAAGCATACCATGATGTCATCAAAGATGAGCTTAATGTAAAGAACTTTAACGTGGAGCAAGACGACGACAAACTTGTTTCATACGTATTAAAACTTGATTTTAAACAGGCTGGGCCAAAGTTCGGGAAACAAGTTAATGAGGTCAACCAAGCGCTGAAAAACCTTTCAGAAGAGAAAGGGAAAGAGTTTGTTGAACAAGGCAAGCTGAGTGTTACGCTTGCTTCAGGAGAAAACCTAACGCTTGAAACGGCAGACGTACTCGTTGAAAAAGTGCCAAAAGAAGGTTTTGCAGTTGCATCCAACGGCACGTACACTGCGGTGTTGGATACGGCTTTAATCGAAGAACTCGTGCAGGAAGGAGTCGCTCGTGAAGTAATTCGAGCGGTTCAAGATTATCGCAAAAAGCTGGATTTACCCGTGAACTTACGTATTGATTTGGAACTTAGCGGAGACGAAGAAGTGAAGGAAGCCGTTGCGAAGTTTGAAACGCTGCTTCAAGAAAATCTTCTGCTGCACAGTCTCAGTGTGAAAGAAGCCATCAAAAACGGAGAGACGGTAAAAGTCGGAACAAAGCAAGTTACGCTTCGTGTTTTAAATCAGAACTGATAAAAAGCACTTACCTCATAGCAGGTAAGTGCTTTTTTACCTTTAATCAAACTGTCCGAGAACATTTTTAAGACTCGGCCAAACGATTTCAAAAGGAGCCGCTAGTACATACTCTTTTCCGTTTTCATCTTTAAAGTGTTGAACAAAACGATATTTTCCTACTTTGTAGTTAGGAGTTGCGATATCTAGTTTGAGTGATTTTCCTGGCTTCAGCGTGACGGTTTTATCAGGGAACTCTAATCCGTTTAGCACAACTTCGTACCACTTGCCGTCTTTTAAGTGATCCGCCGTATTTTCATAAGGAATTGTTAAGGTATGCGTCGAATTGTTTTGGATAACAAAAAAGCCAAACTGCGTTTTATCGTATTTTTCGCTTACAGCAGATAGCGTAATAGTTCTCCCGTCAATGCTTATGGAAGAAGGAATGTTTTTTTCTTGTTTGGGTCCTAGTTCCATTTTTTGACCGTTATAATCGATATAGCCAAAGATACAAAACAAGATAATAAAAATGCCTAGTATTAGTAAAAGTGTTCGTACTATTTTCAAGAGCTTTGCACCACCTTTTTATCACTCTTCCATTATACGGAAAACTTCTTGTTTGAAATAGTATGAATTTACATTTCCTGTATCACTTTTTTGAAAGGAAGAATTGAAATGAGACAAATTATAGCCATGGGCGGCGGAGGTTTTTCGATGGAGCCGGATAACTTGCTTCTGGATCAATACATACTTTCACAAGCTCAGGTAGATATGCCAAAAATCTGTTTTATCCCTACAGCCAGCGGAGATGCCGATAATTATATAGAAAGGTTTTATGAAGCGTTTGAGGAGTTGGTATGTACACCGTCTCATTTATCGCTGTTTGCACGAAACTTTATAGATTTAAAAGCATATGTGCTGCAGCACGATATTTTGTATGTAGGCGGCGGTAATACAAGGAATATGCTTTCTTTATGGAAAGAGTGGGGACTTGATACAATTCTAAAAGAAGCTTATAAAAAAGGAATAATCTTAGCAGGAATAAGCGCAGGTTCGATTTGCTGGTTTGAAGAAGGCGTCACCGATTCAATGAACAATAAACTGTCTAAAATCGACTGTTTAGGATTTTTAACGGGCAGCAACTGTCCTCACTACGACGGAGAAAGCAATCGAAGACCTTCGTATCATGAGTTAATGGCAAGCAGGGAAATGAAAGAAGGCTACGCTGTAGATGACGGAGTCGCGCTGCATTTTAAAGATGAGAAGCTATCCGCGTCAGTTAGCTCAAGGGCAACAGCAAAAGCGTACGCTGTTGATCGAAAAGCGAGCAAAATCATTGAACGTGAACTCCTGGTGACCTATTTGGGTGATCACAAGCAATAAATGGCCGCTTTCCATGTTTCTCTGTATAAAATGGAGCTTATTCGTACATACATAAGCAGAGACTCTATATAGGAGGTTACTTCAGTGAGTTATGAACGATACTGGGGACACATACATGAACAAAGCGATAAGCTGCAGGAGTTATTATCGTCGTATTGGCATCAGTATTCAGATTTTGGAAACTGGCAGTTTTGGGTGGTGCTTGCTTCGCTCGTTCTTCCTCTTGTGTTGTTGTATTTTACCGTAGATCGGACGAGGATCTTTGAGGTGTTTTTCTTCGGTTACACAGTGCACATGCTCTGGGCATATATTGATATTGCACTTGGGAGAAGCGGTCATTTAACGCACACGTTTTTTTTAACGCCGCTGCTTCCGAACGCAACGAATATTACCGCTTCTATTTTGCCGGTAGGCTTTCTGCTGCTTTATCAATATTGTACGAATCACCAAAAGAATTTTTATCTGTATACAATTCTGCTGAGCGCTGTTTTTTCATTTGGGCTAGCCCCTCTTGAACACCATTTTAAATTTATTGATTCAGGAAAAGGAATGAGCTTGTTTTATATTTTTCTGATTGATATAGGAATAACGTTAGTAGCGTATTGGGTTACAAGGCTGCTCGTAAAAGCAAAAGCCGCAGCCTATCGTAAAGTAGAAAAAGAACGCTGAAAAAATGTTTTAAAATGAGTAGTTAAGGGTATACATACATTTAATATAAATTGAGGTGAAGAAATTGTATTACTACCGCATTTCAGAAGGGCAAGGCGAAACGTACTCTGAAACAATTGTTATTCATGAAGAACAATTTGATCAAGGTACATTTGAAAAAATGGTGAAAGAAGCGATGGTCGATAAGCCTGGCAAAATCGATCAAGTGGACATTGTGAAATATTTAATTGGACATTATCATTTCCAAGTTGCATATATTGAAGCCGCTTTTCACAGTACATATACAGATTAATAACGTTATGTATTCGTTAAAAAACCCCGTTGCACTGGCAGCGGGTTTTTTTTGTCTCTACCAATATCGATAGTGATAGGGATTTTGAGGAGAGTAATAAGGATTTTGAGGCGGAGGATACGTATAAGTAGGCTGCTGGTGGTGTACAGGGCCTACTTGTTTTTTCTTTTTATAGTGTTCTTTTTCTCCGCATTCGTCCGTTGGTCCAATCACGATGGTTTGATTTTTTAGCGGAGCCAGCGTTTCCTTTAGCTGCTCCGGATCCAAGCAGTACGTGTGAGCAAGGACTTCAATAGGCGTTTTATTTAAAATGTCCGATCCAAAAATATATTCCGGGTAAGGGGCGTCAAAAATGGCAAGTAAATGCGTATTGTCTTCAGACGCAATTTCCCAGTGCCACCAGCCTTGAGGGATATTGGCTACTTGACCGGGAGTAATCGGAATATTTGTGACTTCGTTGTTAAACGGATCGATTAATGAAACGACGGCTGAGCCTGAAATGCAGTAGACAAGCTCAGCGGCATTTTGGTGATAGTGCGGTTCGACTACGCGGCTTTTGCTTAAGTAAATATCAAGTAATGATACATTTCCTAATGTGTTGAGCACATCCCGGCCCAATCGGTTAATGTAATTTTGATCGTTTCGCGTATTAAGTCTGTTTTTGTTCACATCAGAAAAGTATTGTACGTTTGGATTATTGTAATCCATATAGGGCGTTGACAAGGGTCTCCAGCTCCTATCCTTGAATTTTTTATGATGCTGTATCGTATGTAGAGAGTTTTATTTCGTGACAGAAGCCTAGGAGGATATGTAGGTAAGGCCTATTTTTGATAACGTGTACAAACATTTGTCCACTGATTTTCATACACTGTAACAGGTTCTTTTTTTACAGAGCCATGATCAATGTCAGACGCATAAGACGGATCATTTTAAGGAAAGTGAGTTGCAGAGCTGTTGCTTGATCAATATGAAAAGATAACTAGTACGTATGAAAAGCTGGATGAACTTCAGCTGCCGTTTGATAAGCCCATTTTAGTAGGAGTCGAGTGGAACGGAGTGCTGTTTGAGTTTTTAGTAAGGCTGAAAAAAGAGTCTTCTCATTTGCTTGTGTTTGGTTCAGGAGGAGGAGCAAGTCAAGAAATGCCGGCAGGTCCTCCATATTTTCAGCGCCATTCGTGGATGAATGAATTCCAAGATTCAATTATTTATTATAACGATCCTACGCTTTATTTAGGAAAGGTGTCGCTTGCGTGGGGGCAAGGGACAAGCGACCGTTTTTATTTAAAAGACATTGCGGTTTTAATTGAAAAGTTCATGAAAAAAGTACAGGTGAGTTCGTCTAATGTGCTATTTTACGGATCTTCGGGCGGCGGCTTTATGTCAATGTTTTTAGCGGGGTACGTAAAAGGAGCAAAAGCGCTTGTCAATAATCCGCAGACTTGCTTAACCAAATGGCTAAAAACACCGGTTCAACAGGTGTTTAATTTATCTTATCCTAACCTCACAGAAGATGAAGTGATCGCCTCATACGGTGAGCGAATTAACGTAGTGAAGTTTTTTCGCCATATTAACTATGTGCCAAAGGTGTATTACTTGCAAAACGGGGCGTTTGAATACGATATGAACAATCACTTGCTGCCGTTTCTAACGGATTTGCAGGATATGCCAGACGGCTGTGAAATTAATAATATAAAAGTGGAGCTCTATTATAACCCGAAGTTGAAGCACGCAGCTGTTAGTAAGCAAGAAACGATTGATTATGTGAATATGGCGAAGAAGATATAAGAAAAAAGGCAAGAGTTTATCCTTTAAGGAGCTCTTGCTTTTTTATGTCGAATTTTCTACCTCAATAGATACAAGTAGGAAGTTATGTTGCTTTTTCTTTTGAATATGATAGTGAAGATGAGGTGTAAGGAGGGGAAGTATGGCCGATCAAGATGAGAGAAAAAGATACTTGATGGAAGTTCAGACCTGGCTTGAACAAGTATGTGATCCTGTATTTGAAGAAGCCATTACAGAAGTAGATATAACGTCATATATAACGCGCACGCAAGAAGACGTTCTTGAATATTTAAGCGAAGAAGATGTCAACGAATATACGTTAGAAGAAATCAATAATGCAGTGCGGCATATTGATAAAGTTTTAAAAGAGCGGCTTGGAGACGATGGCAGGGAGCGAGAATCGATAGCGCCAGGACAGCACGAGCTGCCGCCGCTTGGCTATAGCTATTCAGCTCTTGAACCGTATATTAACCGGGAAATTATGCGTCTTCATCACAGCAAGCATCACCAAAGCTATGTCGATGGATTAAATAAAGCAGAGCTCATGCTGCAGCAAGCACGTAACACAAACAATTTTGACCTCATAAAACATTGGGAACGGGAAGCTTCTTTTCATGGCTCCGGTCATTACTTACACACAATCTTTTGGGAGATTATGAGTCCAGAAGGAGGAGGACGACCGAGACGACAGCTGCTGCAGCAGCTTCAAAAAGACTTTGGCAGCTATGAGAAGTTTATGATGCACTTTTCTCAAGCCGCTAAAAAAGTAGAAGGTGTTGGTTGGGCAATCTTAGTATGGTCGCCGCGTTCCCGAAAGCTTGAAGTTCTGCAAGCTGAGCGCCATCAGCTTCTCACGCAGTGGGATACGATTCCGCTGCTTGTATTAGACGTATGGGAACACGCATATTATTTACAGTACAAAAATGAACGTGATCCATACGTTGATAATTGGTGGAAAATCGTTTACTGGCCGAATGTAGAAAAAAGGTTTGAGGCAGCTAGAATGCTTCAGTGGCAGCCGTATTAACAAGTATTGCAGGTATTTTAATTTCAAATAAAAAGGCTATGATAAAAGCATTTTAGTTGAAGGGAAATCCGAACGATGAATTGAGATTCTTGATGGAGAATCCAACGCGTTCGGATTTTTTTATTGTTATGGCGATCATCATGTATGTAGGTGCTTTTAGCGGTTGATTTTCGTGCAAGACGAAGACTCCCGCGGAAAGCGACGTCTTGCACGAAAATCAACCACGATGTAAAAAGTGATTTATATTAAGATCCTTTAACGTATTTATTAATTTTAAATAAACTATGTTCTAAATAACCAATTTAAAATAAAGTATAAGCCTCTAGAACCAGTTAAATGTTACAAATGAAATAATCTAATATAAATGTGTGTAAAAGCACCGTTATATGCCTAAATATGTATGTTTTTAAAATGTTAAGGTGATTAATTTACTAGTTTAAAAGGAAGAATATTTATTTTTACTGTAACTAAACTATCAAACTATTGACATGTTATTGAAATATAACTGTAATATTCATGTGTTATTTTTTATGTATTGGTAGATAAAGGGGAAATCAATTACATGAAAAAGACAATGATTACGTTCAGTTTAGTTCTAATGTCACTGTTCGGAGTGGCAAGTGGTGCATCAGCTGCAACAAATACATATACAGTAAAAAGCGGAGATTCGCTATACAAAATTGCAAAGACATACAAAGTATCGGTTAGTCAGCTGAAACAGTGGAATAACTTAAAGTCAGACAGCATTCATCCGAAACAAGTATTAAAAGTATCTCAAGTAAAATCAAGCACGCCTGCTAAAGCAGCGCCTGCGAAGTCTTCAAACGTTGTGAAAGAATTTAAAGTAACAGCAACAGCGTACACAGCGAACTGCAAAGGCTGCAGCGGAAAAACGGCGATTGGAATCGATTTGAAAAAGAATCCAAATCAAAAAGTGATTTCTGTCGATCCAAAAGTGATTAAGCTTGGTTCAAAAGTATACGTAGAAGGTTATGGCACGGCAATCGCAGCTGATACAGGCGGTGCGATTAAAGGAAATAAAATTGATGTTCTTCTTCCTTCTCAAAAAGAAGCGTTAAAATGGGGAAGAAAAACAGTAAAAGTTCAAATCTTAAAATAAGTATTCCTTAAAGAAATGAGAGCCTTCGTTGAAAGGCTCTCATTTTTTTCTTCATTAAAGGGCATCCTACTTTATATATACTGATGGAAAAGTTTTACGAAAATGATCATATTTGTTGACAAATATTTCGGAAACGGATATATTTATCCGGTATATAATTAAGTTCATTAAATATTCGTGACATAAATTAATAGAATGAACACATAAACTATATTCTTAACCTGTTTGTCATCTGAAGATTTACATACAGATAATTTTAAAAGGGAAAGGTCTTGTTAAAATGAATACACAAACACAACAGTCCGATCAAGCGCGAACTCGGTCTATTTTTGGCGTAATGATAATGGGAGCGCTCGTCGCTTTTTTAAATCAAACGCTAATTAACATTGCGCTTCCGCAAATGATGGATCATTTCCATGTAACGGCGGCTACGGGGAACTGGTTAACAACCATCTTTATGTTAGTAAACGGAATTGTTATTCCAATTACAGCATTTTTAATGAATCGATTTACGACAAGGCAGCTGTATATTACAGCAATGGGTCTGTTTACAGTAGGAACACTCCTTTGCGGTATCGCACCGACATTTTCTGTTATTTTAGTGGGACGCGTCGTGCAAGCTGCAGGAGCAGGAATTTTATTTCCGTTAATTACAAACGTTATTTTCACATTATTCCCGCCTGACCGACGCGGTTTTGCGATGGGGATTTTTGGAGTAGCGATGAACTTCGCGCCGGCAGTAGGGCCGACACTTTCTGGTTTAATCGTTGAGCACTACTCATGGCGTGTTTTATTCTTTATGATGTTTCCAATTGCACTTATCAACGTAATTGCGGCTATTATTTTAGTGAAAAACGTAACGGAAACAAGCCGACCTAAGCTAGACGTGCTTGGCGTTATTTTATCAACAATTGGATTTGGCGGCTTACTGTATGCGTTCGCTACGGGCGGTACAAAGGGCTGGACCAGCACTGAGGTATTAGCCATGTTCATTGTAGGCGGTATTTCAATTCTGTTCTTTATTTTCCGTCAGTTAAAAATCGATCAGCCGCTTCTTGAATTCCGTATTTTCCGTTACCGTATGTTCACGCTGACAACAATCATTAACGTGATTGTGACAATGGCAATGTTTTCAGGTATGATTTTAATGCCGATTTATATGCAAAACGTACGCGGCTTTTCACCGTTTCTTTCAGGATTGCTGCTACTTCCTGGGGGAATTGTAATGGGGATTATGTCTCCGATTACAGGAAGGCTGTTTGATAAGTTCGGCGCAAGATGGCTTGCTGTTATTGGTTTAGCAATTACCGTTGTGACAACATATGAATTAACAAAGCTTGAAACAACCACAACATTTATGTATGTCATGATTGTCTATACTGTTCGTATGTTTGGGATGTCACTGCTTATGATGCCGATCTTTACAGCTGGATTAAATGAGCTTGCGCTTAGCTTAAATAAATACGGTACCGCGATGGTTAATACGCTTCGAATGGTTGCCGGAGCTGTAGGAATGGCGTTCTTTGTATCCATTATGATGAATCAAGGTGAAAAACACGTGAAAAACATCGTAACGAATCAGCAAATTTTGCCGACAGATAAAGGCAGTATGGCTGAAGCTGTGAATCAAGGTACAGCAATGGGTATTAACGATGCGTTTATGATCGCAACGATTTTAAGTGTGATCGCGTTTGTTTTAGCCTTCTTTATTCGCAAAACATCACCAAAAGAAGATACCATTACAAATCGTGTAAAAAAAGCAAGCTAATAAAAAATCCGTGCCTTATATGGTACGGATTTTTTTTATGAGTTAAATTTATCTTTTTTATAGTCAATATAAAGCGATCCGTCCGACTGAACCTCAGCATAAAAGACGTCATCAATTGATTTGACTCCGGCTTTTTCGAGCTGCTTATGCAGCCAGTTATGATCTACGTGCAGGTCCTTCAACGCATCTTCATTCGCTTTTCCGTCGTAAATAACGCCGGCTGAAGTGGGAAATAAAAGCGTTTTTGACCACGCGTTTGGCTTTTTATCTTGTTTTTGCATAACGGAAAGATTTCCATTGATTTCTAATATGGCGTATTCGACATCTTTTATGGAAAATACGTTTTGCTGCCTTAGCATGCCTAAAAGAGATTCAATATCTAGCCGCACTTGTTTTAACGCCTTTTCCATCACTTTTCCTTGCTTAATCACAATTTTAGGCTCACCGGTAATAAGATGCCGTGCTTTTTTCGATTTCATTCCAATATAGCCCATAGCGATTGTTAAAAATGTCCATCCTAGCAGTGAATAAACTCCTTTATCAATCTCTACTCGCTTATCAGTGGAAAGGGAAGAAGCAATATTACCAATCGTAATCGCCGTAATAAATGTAAATACATTTAACTGGCTGATTTCTGTTTTTCCCATGAGCCGCGTTAAAAGAAGCAACACAAAAAATGAACAGGCGATTCGAAACGTCGATTCAGCATAGCCCATACATTTCACCCTTCCTTCATTTCATTGTTTTATGTTGTGAAAAAATAGAAATTTTATGCAGTTAAAAGGATAAATTCCATGCTTGTCTCCCAATCGCTTTTGCTTTTGCGCTACAATAAAGAAGCAACGTGTTTAACTAGACAAAAGAAGGTGAAACCATGAAACCATTTAAAGCCTCAGCCCTACTAGATGTTATCAGTGAATTGTTCTCCGATGAAGCGTCGATTGCCGTTTCAGATCTAGAAACGTACGTGTATTACCGAGCAAGCAAACGAATTAATTTGAAAATCAGCCCTGGAGATCAAATAAAAAAAGGAACGATTACATATAAAGCATTAGAACGAAAGCAAAAAGTATCGGAATTTATTCACCGAGACGTGTTCGGCACACCTTACTACGGCATGGCCGTGCCTTTTTTAGATGAAGGAGATGTTCAAGGATGCGTAACGGCGATTTTTCCTGCGTTAACGAGCGGAAAGTCAGTTGTGACGTTAAAGGTGAACGAAGGATGGATACCGGTTCCTTTCTCAAAAATCATCTACGTAGAAGCGCGTGACCGAAAAACCTATGTGTACGCACAGAAGTATACGGGTACGCATAAATACACGTTAAATGAATTTGATTATGTGCTTCCAAAAGAAGAGTTTGTGCGCTGTCATCGTTCCTTTATCGTCAATGTGACACAAATTCAAGAAATTTACCCTGATACACATTCGACTTTTTTATTAGTGATGAACAATGGAGAAAAAATTCCGGTCAGTCAGTCGTACGCCAGTTATTTTCGAAAGCTGCTTGGGTTTTAACCGTCATTTAGCTTCATTATCATCAAATATGCTGTTTTGTCGCTATTTTTGTCCATTTCATTCCAAAAACTCTTGTGGACGCTTTCTTTACAGTAAAATGGTAAAAAGAGCAAAAACAAGGAGTGAAGAGAATGGAAAACGTACGTAATCGAATTAAGCATGAAGCATTACAGAATCGCGTTGTCTCTGCTGAAGAAGCAGCGTCTTGGATTCAAGATGGAATGACGCTTGGTCTAAGCGGTTTTACACGTGCGGGCGATGTCAAAGCTGTGCCGTTTGCGCTAGCGAAACGAGCGGAAACTGAGGCAATAAAAGTCAGCGTGTATACCGGTGCTTCACTTGGGTCAGATGTGGATAAGCTATTTGCAGAAAAAGGCATGTTAAACAAACGCCTGCCGTTTCAAGCGGATCCGACGATGCGTAAAAAAATTAATGAAGGTGAATTTCAGTTTATTGACCAGCATTTATCGCATACTTCTGAATGGGTGCGTTCAGGCGTGTTAGATTCAATAGATTTCGCTATTTTGGAAGCGGTTTCTATCACAGATGACGGAATGATGATTCCAACAACGTCAATCGGCAATTCAATGGTGTTTGCCGAGCATGCAAAATCAATTATTATTGAAATAAACACAGCGCAGCCAGAGCTGTTAGAAGGTATTCACGATCTGTATGATCCGGGCGCTCAAGGAAAGCGAGATGCAATTCCTTTGAAAAAATCCGATGATCGTATTGGTTCGTTAGGCATACCAATTGATTTAGATAAAGTAAAGGGTATTGTGTTTACAAATCAGCTAGATTCACCGTCTACAATTGTAGCACCTGACGAAGAAACGGTTGTGATGGCTCAAAATTTGATTTCATTTTTACGCCAAGAAATTAAAGAAGGGCGATTAACTGAATCGCTTGCTCCTTTACAATCTGGAATTGGATCCGTGGCAAATGCCGTTTTCCACGGTTTGTTAGATTCTGAGTTTCATGATTTAGAAGTATATTCCGAAGTATTGCAGGACGCCGTGTTTGATTTATTTGACGCAGGAAAAGTTACGTTTGCTTCCTGCTGCTCAATTACGCTTTCAGCAGATAAAATGAAACAAGTTTTCTCGAATTTTGAAGCCTATCGAGGTAAACTTATTCTTCGTCCGCAGGAAATTTCCAACCATCCCGAGATCATTCGTCGTTTAGGGCTGATTTCAATTAATACCGCGCTAGAACTAGATATTTACGGAAACGTCAATTCCACACATGTGATGGGAACAAAAATGATGAACGGAATCGGAGGCTCAGGAGATTTTGCCCGAAATGCGCGCCTTGGTATTTTTGTAACAAAATCCATTGCTAAAAACGGTGATATTTCAAGCATAGTGCCGTTTGTTTCGCACGTTGATCATACGGAACACGATGTGGATGTCATTGTAACAGAGCAAGGATACGCAGACTTACGCGGACTCGCTCCAAGAGAACGAGCAAAACGCATTATTGAAAATTGTGCCCACCCAATGTATCGCGATCAGCTTATGGCGTATTACGAAGAAGCGCTCACGCGAGGCGGCCAAACACCGCACGTTCTTGAAAAAGCCTTTTCTTTTCATACGTCTTATCAAAAAAATGGAACAATGCGAGAAGTTGTAGCGCAAACAAAGTAAAAGAACGCTTTGTCTCATGAGGAGACAAAGCGTTTTTTGCTGAGTAAGAAACTTGTGTTTGTTATCTCGTTGAATTACGATGAAAGGGAATACATAAAGAAAACGAGGTAACTTATATATGAAAGCATTAGTATTTGAAAGATTTGGAGGACCTGACGTTCTTCACTATCAAGATATACCGAATCCCTCTATTGGACCAACAGATGTACTAGTAAGAACAAAAGCAATTGGACTTAATTTTGCGGATGTTTACCGAAGAAAAGGGAACTATCACTTAACGGGTACACCTCCATATATTTTAGGATATGAAGGAGCAGGTGTGGTAGAAGAAGTAGGAGCAGAAGTAAGTCACGTTAACGTAGGAGACCGCATTGCGTTTGCTGACGTTCCTTTTGCAAATGCAGAGCTTGTTGCCGTGCCACAGGATAAAATAATTGCTGTACCTGACGATATTTCGTTTGATGCAGCTGCTTCTGTGCTTTTGCAAGGGTTAACGGCTCACTATTTAACACAAGACAGCTACAGCATTCAGCCGGGTGATTATGTACTTGTTCACGCAGCTGCTGGAGGTGTAGGGCAGCTTTTAGTTCAAATTTCTAAGCTGTTAGGCGGACAGGTTATTGGCTTAACGTCATCTTCTGAAAAAGCAAAAGCAGCGGCTCAAGCAGGGGCTGACCATGTCTTTTTATACGAAGATAACTGGGTGGAACAAGTGAAAGAAGTAACGAAGCGAGGCGCAGATGTTGCCTACGAATCTGTAGGGGTTACGCTAGAAAAAAGCTTTGAAGCCGTAAAAACAGGAGGAACCGTAGTGTTTTACGGAATGGCAGGAGGCGATCCGGCTCCAGTGGATCCGCGTATGTTGATGGATACCTCTAAAACGCTTACAGGCGGAGATCTGTGGAACGTACTTGTATCTTATGAAGAACGCAAAGTACGCTCACAGCAGCTGTTTGAGTGGATCAGTAAAGGTCAGCTTGTGCTAACCGATCCTGTGGTATTTGACTTAAAAGACGGAGCGAAAGCACATGAGCTTCTTGAAAGCCGAAAAAGTACAGGTAAAATTTTGTTAAGACCGTAAAAGAAAAGCCCTTTCGTCAAGGGCTTTTTTCCGTTAGTAAAGGAGAAATCAAGAAGCTGTCTAATATATATAGTAGAGAAGTAGAGTAAAAGAGGTGAAGGTCGATGAAACATGCATTAATTACAGCAGGTCATAAAGGTATCGGCAAAAAAGTAACAGAACAGTTTCTAAAAAAGCAGTATTCCGTTACCGTCCATTTTCGCAGTGATAAAAATAAAGTGCGAGAACTGCAAGAAGAATGGCATCAATATAGTGATAACGTACAGTTTATAGAAGGAGACATAACAAATAAAGAAGATATTGAACATGTCGTTGCGCAGGCTATGGAGCGGTTTGGACGTATTGATGTTTTTATTAATAATGCAGGTCCGTATGTATTTGAAAGAAAGAAATTAATAGAGTACACAGACAGTGAATGGTATGAAATGGTGGAAGGGAATTTAAGCTCTGTTTTTCACTTTGTCAAAGCTGTTGTTCCTATTATGAAAAACCAGCAGTTTGGACGGATTATTACATACGGCTTTCAAGATGTAGAGCATACCCCTGGATGGATGTACCGCGCGGCTTTTAGTGCCGCTAAGTCAGGGCTAGCTTCTCTGACCAAATCGCTTGCTCTAGAAGTAGCGGAATACGGGATTACGGCCAATATGGTCTGCCCCGGAGATATTGTAGGAGACATGAAAGAAAGTGATATTATAAAAGCAAGATTACTAGAAGACAAAGCAACGCCTGTCGGTCGATCAGGTACGGGAGAAGACATTGCGCGTATTATTGAGTTTCTTTGTGATGAAAACTCAGATATGATTACAGGCAGTATTATATCCGCTTCGGGTGGAGTAGACGTTGTTCATAAAAGCAAAAAACAAGCCCCTGGCAGATAATGCAGGGGCTTGTACGTTACAGCAGCGATTCTCCGCCGTCAATAAACATTTCACTTCCGGTAATATGTTTGGACGCGTCAGAAGCTAAAAAGGAAATTAAATCTGCTACTTCTTCGGGCTTAGCCGAGCGTTTAGCAAGCGGTTGATTGCCATTTGGATATTCAATTGGAATCGCGACTTCTTTTAATTTGTCTTCTTGACGGAATGTATTGCTTTCAATATTTGTATCAACTGCTCCTGGACAAATGACGTTAACCCGTATTCCGTATGTAGAAAGTTCAAGAGCTGCCATTTTGCCGAAGGCCATTTGGCCAGCCTTTGAGGAACTGTATGCGCTCATGCCGATGTTTGAAAATGTACGGTTGCCATTAATGGAGCTAGTAATAATAACGCTTCCTCCCTGAGCTTTCAAATAAGGAATAGAATGCTTCACGGTTAAAAAAGTACTCGTTAAATTTGTATCAATTGTTTTTGTCCAATCTTCTGGTGATAGTTCTTCAATAGAAGAAAACGTACCGTTGATGCCTGCGTTAATAGAAACAATATGTAATTGACTCCATAAGCTGCTAATCGTTTCGATGCTTTCTTTTATACTTTCAGAGTCAGATACGTCTGTTTTAATGGCTATACACTCTCCGCCGCTCGCCATGATGGTCTCTTTTACTTCTTGTAACTTTTCTTCCTCTAAGTCTAAAAGAGCAACGCGCGCTCCTTGTTCAGCTAAGGTAATGGCTGAAGCGCGTCCAATTCCAGATGCCGCTCCCGTCACAAGCGCAACTTTTCCAGTTAATGCAATCATTTGTAACCCCTCCATATAAAAATGTTGTTTCCTTTCTTTAACCTATAAGAAGGAAATAAAAACCTCTTTTAAACTATTTGTGTTTAAATTTGCTAAAAGATGCCAAAAGGAAAAGAGAAAACAGCGGCGAATTATTAATATGACGCCAGAACACGAAAAAGGCTAAGGTCAAATGAGCTTGCTTGAGTAGCTAAAGATATACTCTGTCTTTTCAGAAGAATGTTTATATAAAATTTTACATCAGAGGGACTTGCAAATCGTTCCTTGAAAGCTTACACTAGTAAAGCACAGAAAAAGGACGGTGTTTTATGAAGAAGAAAGATAATGTGATTCCATTCCCGCAAAGAAGGGAAGCAGCTGCTTATGTTCCCGCTTCTATTAGCTTAGATAAGGATATTGTGGAGTTTTTAGAAATTATGAATTTTGAAGATCGAAATGATTTTTTAAATGAAATGATTGATTCATTTTTTAAATATGTAAAAGGTGAAGAAGACGAAGTGAGATAAAAAGTAACGTAAAGACATCCAAAGAGATGTTTTTTATTTTGTGACCAACTGCTTAAAATGCATGCTTAAGCCTCGTATAGTTATTTATGGTATAGTATACATTAGATACTATCTAGCAGGTGCAAATGCGAGGAGTGATAAGATGAGTGGATTTAAAAAAGACATTCGTGCCGGATCTGCAGAACCACACTCACTAGAACAATTAAAGCATGAAATGGAGCAAAGCCTGTGGAATTTAAGAAAAGATTTGCGAAATGAAAATCGTTCGGAAACGGAAATGGAAATGATTAAAATTTCGCTGCTGTCACTATTTGAGGAGCAGGCCAATAATTTGAGCAAAACGGAGCTCTCTGATTACCTTGCGGACTATCACAAAAGAGTCGAGCAATTATTCGACAGGTATAGCTATAAATAAGACAAGCATCCTTGCAAGGATGCTTGTTTTTATTTGAGCAAAATTCGCTTGTATTCGCTGCGTTTCAGAGGTTTGGATACATATCCGTCAGCTTCTAGCTGATAAATAATGGTGGCAGCTGCATATACGCTAAAGGCATGATCAAGACCAAAGTAGTCTTGCAAGGCGGCGACGCTCACTTCCTCTTGAAAGATTTTACTGCGGTTCGATAAGACAATAGGGTAGACGTTTTTAACGATTTGCTTTGAAATTTCGAGTGTTAACATATTGAATCCCTCCTGTGTGAGTGTACATAACTAAAGGTATTCAGCGCATTGTACATTCATGAAAAAGGGAGCGATTACATTTTTAAAAGATAAAGAAAAGAGGAGTAAATGCCCATAAAATCAGATATTTTATCACTTTGTGGAACTTGTTTGAGAAGCTCAGTATTTTAGTGTATGACAAACATTTTCAAAAGTTCTATGGAATTATTAGGAGCAATTTAACTAAATCCACATATCTTAAAGTATAGCAAATGGAGGTGAAACACATGGGATACTACGGAGGTTACGGATACGGTTGTGGTTATGGCGGCGGTGGCTGCGGCGGCGGTTTCGCTTTAATCATTGTACTTTTCATCTTATTAATCATCATCGGCGCTTCTTGCTTCGGCGGCGGCTGGTGCTAATTATTAAAAAATGAGGACGATGCAACATCCACACTTTATTTCTTCAACTATTTCTTCCACAAAAGGTCTCTTCGGAATGAAGAGACTCTTTTAGTTTACTATTTATAATAACGTGTACAAACTACATGTTAAAAAAATTTATGCGTAGCTCTACATAAAAAAAAGACTCTGACTGAAATCAGAGTCTTTTTACTACTTATGCTTTTTGAACGTTAGCAGCTTGAGGTCCGCGTTGACCTTCTTCAACGTCGAATGTTACAGCTTGACCTTCGTCTAAAGATTTGAATCCTTCGCTTTGGATTGCTGAGAAATGTACGAATACATCGTCGCCGTTTTCGCGCTCGATAAATCCGAAACCTTTTTCTGCGTTAAACCATTTTACTGTACCTTTTTCCATGAATGTTGCCTCCTCGTGTGCTATGCACACATTGTATTACTATCCTTGCTCATGATCAAAATCTTTAAGACGAAAGTATTCACCTATCGATTGTTGCCGAACAAAAATAATTCTTCTTATAGAATAGCAAAAGATAATGATAATTGCAAGGAATGAAGAAAATTTAACGAAGATGTTGTCTTCCTTTAACGAAAGAAAACGAAAATTATACGGCTGAAAATAAGTAAGAAAGAGCGTATCAGGTCACACTATCTCTATATATAAGAAGAAAGGGGTAGTCATATGTTTAAACAAAAAGCTGGAGAAAAACTGATTGAACTGCTAATTGAATGGGGCGTTGATCATATTTACGGCATGCCAGGAGACTCCATTAATTCAATTATTGAACCGCTTCGCAAAGCCCAGGATAAAATTAAATTTATTCAAGTAAGGCATGAAGAAGCGGGAGCTCTCGCAGCAGCTGCATATGCGAAGCTAACGGGTAAAATCGGTGTATGTACGGCTATTGCCGGACCGGGAGCAATTCATTTACTAAATGGCTTATATGATGCCAAATTAGACAAAGCGCCCGTTTTAGCACTTACGGGGCAAGTAGAATCAGATCTCATCGGCAGCGATGCGTTTCAAGAAATTAATTTAGAGAGAATGTTCGATGATGTGGCTGTGTATAACCAGCGAGTCATGTCCGCTGAGCAGCTTCCGACTGTTGTTAATCAAGCGATTCGAACAGCGTATGCTAAAAAAGGTGTGGCTGTGTTAACCATTCCCGATGATATTCCTCGTTTCGAAGTCGGATCAGAAGTACGAGAAACATCAAGCATCATTGTCAAGCAAGACATTTTTCCCCATAGAGAAGATCTTGAAAAAGCAAAAGATTTGATTGGTAAAGCGGAAAGTCCGGTTATCCTAGCCGGTCGAGGCACACATGAAATGAGAGAAGAGCTGCTTGCATTTGCAGAAAAAATCGCAGCACCGATTGTTCTTACGCTTCCTGGAAAAGGAGCAATACCGGATGAGCATCCATATTGTCTCGGAGGACTTGGATTAATAGGGACAAAGCCAGCGTATGAAGCAATGCAAGAAGCGGATACGCTCATCATGATTGGGACGTCCTATCCGTTTACAGGCTTTTTGCCAGACCATGCGAAAACGATTCATATTGATATTGATCCTGCACAAATTGGCAAAAGATATCCTGTAGATGCGGGGCTTGCAGGAGAAGCGAAAGCAACGGTTCAGTGGTTTTTAGAAAATGTGGGCCGCTCAGAGCATCGCCAGTTTTTAGAGCAAAGTCAAGAACGTATGAAAAAGTGGTGGAATCAGCTTGATAACCAAGAAGCCAAAGAAAGTGTACCTATCAAGCCTCAGCGAGTGATTCGAGCGCTTCAGCACGTAGCGGATGATAACGCGGTCTTGTCTGTAGATGTAGGAAACGTCACAGTATGGATGGCGCGTCATTTTCGGATGACAAATCAGCAGTTTGTGATTTCAAGCTGGTTAGCCACTCTCGGATGCGGGCTGCCGGGCGGAATTGCTGGAAAAATTGCTTATCCCGAGAAGCAGGTGTTTGCGGTGTGTGGAGACGGCGGCTTTGCGATGACAATGGCTGACTTTATTACAGCTGTTAAATACAATCTTCCGCTAGTCGTAGTGCTATTTAATAATCATAAAATTGGCATGATTAAATTTGAACAAGAAGTAATGGGAAATGCTGAATTTGGGACAGATTTAACAAACCCGAATTTTGCTAGGTATGCAGATATCTGCGGAGGTGTTGGCTACCGAGTAGAAAAGGAAGACGAGCTGTTGCCGGCTTTTGAAAGTGCAGTTAGACAGAATAAACCGTGTATTATCGATGTAATCGTTGATGCAAACGAAGCGCCTATGCCAGCAAAAATAACGCTTGGGCAAGCAACAGGGTATGCCAAGCACATGGTGAAAGAATTGTTTCAAGAAGGCAAGCTAGATTTACCGCCTTTATAAAAAAATAGGCTGTGACGAAAGTAATTTAGTTGAAGAAAGATCCGAACGATGAATCGAGATTCTTGATGGAGAATCAACTTCGTTTGGGTTTTTTTTATTGGCATGGTGAATGTAGTTTTCATGTATTTCGTTGCTTCTAGCAGTTGATTGGAGAGCAAGGCGAAGACTCCTGCGGGAAAAGAGGAATAGGTGAGACCCCGCAGGAGCGTATGCGACGAGGAGGCTCACCGGCCGCCCGCGGAAAGCGAAGTCTTGCACGGAAATCGAATGTGGTGTACCAAGCAACCCATATGAGCTCATGTATCCCATTTGTTCGTCTTCAGATTGGACTGGTGTGGTTATGTCTCAATCTCTTTTTCATGGTGAAATTCATTCAATATGATTAACTATAAAATTATTATGTAAACTAAAATACCTAAAAATAAAAAATAGCTACTATTATAATTTTTGATAAAGTGGATGAGCAAAAAAACACCGAATTGGATGGTCTTTTTTTATAAAACTGCTTTAAGATAAGAGAGATAAAGGATAAACTACTAATTAAGAAAGTTTAAATGTAAGGACTGACGCCGCATGAACTGGAGACCAGATCGCGCTAGCAAAAAAGCGATTTATAAACAAATTGCAGAATATATTGAAAGCTGTATTTCATCGGGAGCTTTTCCACCGGATTCTATGCTGCCATCAGAACGAACGCTTGCCGCTGAGCTCAACGTGAACAGAAGCACGGTAGTAGCTGCTTATGAAGAGCTGCAGGCACTTGGAATCGTAGAACGTAAAAAAGGAAGCGGCACGCGAGTGAGTTCGAGCATCTGGGGAATTTCCCGAAAACGTATTCCAAACTGGGGGAGATATGTAGAAGACGGTTCATTTTTGCCTAATTTACCGCTCGTACAGCGAATCAGAAGCGAGGCTTTGCGAACAGATTTTGTGAACTTAGCCAGCGGAGAGTTAGCTCCTAGCTTATTTCCAAGCGAAGATTTTCAGCAAATATTAGCGGGCATGCCTTTTAATGAACATTTAGGCTATGATCATCCCCACGGCAATGAACGTTTGCGTGATGCTATTGCTGCTCATGTTTATGAGTACCGGAAAATCTCCACTGACTCCAATTCTATTCTAATTACATCAGGTGCACAGCAAGCACTTCATTTGATTGTGCAGTGTTTGTTAAAACCAGGGGATGCAGTAGCGATTGAAGATCCATCCTATAGCTATTCACTGCCACTTTTTCAATCAGCAGGTCTACGAACGTTTTTACTGCCTGTAGATAAAAATGGAGCCAACCCGGACGACTTAGTAGAATTACATAAAAAGCATCGCATTCGAATGGTTTTTTTAAATCCGTACTATCAAAATCCGACCGGTATTGTGTTATCAGAAGCGCGCCGAAAGCGGTTTCTAGAGCTTTCTTCAGAATACGGCATTCCGCTTATTGAAGATGATCCTTATTCACTCACGGCATTTGATGGCAATGTACATCAAACGCTGAAATCGATGGACGAGAACGGAAACGTCCTCTATATCAGCTCGCTTTCTAAAATTGTTGCATCAGGCCTTCGAATCGGCTGGATAGTGGGGCCGGAGCAAGTAATTCAGCGCCTGGCAGACGCTAAGCAGCAAATTGATTTTGGTCATAGCATCTTTCCGCAGTGGATTGCTTATCAATTCTTAGATTCTCCTACGTTTTCTTCTCATATTGAAAAGCTTAGACAAGAGCTCAAAAAGCAAGAGTATGCCCTGTCGTCGAGTCTGAACGAATTGCTTGGATCAAAAGTATCTTTCGATTCGCCTCAAGGCGGGATTCACTTATGGTGCAAAGTGAATCAGCCGGTCGATGACTATCGTCTATTGGAAGAATCGCTTAAAAAAGGAGTGGCCTTTGTCCCAGGAAGCGTGCTGAGTTCTCAAAGCGGAGCTATTCGCTTTACGTTTGGCAGAGGGGAAGAAGAGGTTATTCGAGAAGGAATTAAACGATTTGCGAGCGCCCTAGAGAGTCTGGAATAGCTATAAACATAGGTAAACGTGCTGGATGAAAGTTTTATTTTATTATTTCGTATAGATTGTTATGATCTTGTGCTATACTAAGAGTACCATTAACTTTACTTCTGTATTTGTACCGACTGGCCCTGTTGAAAAACAGGGCTTTTTTATGTTTGTACACAAAAAAACAGATCCCTTAAAGGATCTGTTTCTGATATGTTGTGTTTCTTATGCTTTTTGAACGTTAGCAGCTTGAGGTCCGCGTTGACCTTGTTCTACGTCAAATGTTACAGCTTGACCTTCGTCTAAAGATTTGAAGCCTTCGCTTTGGATTGCTGAGAAGTGTACGAATACATCGTCTCCACCTTCGCGCTCGATGAATCCAAAACCTTTTTCTGCGTTAAACCATTTTACTTTACCTTGTTCCATAATTGTTGCCTCCTCGTGCGGACTCGCACATTGTGGTACTATTCTTGCTCAAATCTAAAGACGAAAAGTGACAATACTCATACATCCCCACCGAACAAAAATAATTCTCTTATATCTTAGCAGAAATTTCCTATGCTTGCAAGCGCTTTATTTAAAAACTATCCGTATTTTTTTGACAAGTTTTTCATAAGACACGTCTAAAAAATGTCACATTTTGAACATTTTAGAAAGGCTATTCTTTGTATTCGCTTTTACTGTAGTTATATAATAATGAAAATATGGTTTTTCTAAAGGTAGAAAACAAGTATAAATGTACATACTGAGCGCTGAAATGGAGTGGTAAAGATGAAAGTGGGTTTAATTGGTTTAGGAAATATGGGATTACCGATGGCGGAAAATATGATAAAAGCGGGTCATGAACTTGTGATTTATAACCGAACTGCTTCAAAGGCGGAAAGTCTTGTGAAAAAAGGAGCAAAGGTTGTAGAGACACCTGCCCAAGCAGCACAAGAAGCGAATCTTGTCTTTACGATTCTTTCCAATGACGAGGCTTTAGAAGAAGTAACGATGTCACAAGACGGTATACTTGCAGGCCTCCAAGAAGGCGGTATTCACGTTTCTGTGAGTACTATTAGCGTAGATTTGTCCGAAAAATTAACAAGCGCACATGCTGCATCAGGACAGCATTTTGTTGCAGCGACCGTTTTAGGGCGCCCCGACGCAGCAGCTGCTGCGGCTCTCAAAGTAATAGTTGCAGGTAATAAAGAACCAAGAGAGCACGTTTGGCCGCTGTTTGAAGCGATTGGTCAAACTATTTTTACTGTAGGAGACGAGCCTTACTTATCAAATGTAGCTAAGCTTGGCAATAATTTTTTACTAGTATCGATGTTAGAAGCTGTTTCTGAAGCAGTAGTCATGGTAGAGCAGTACGGGATGCAAGCGGAGCAGTTTCTTGAAGTGGTTAACAGCTTATTTGCATCTCCTGTGTATAAAAATTACGGCAATTTAATTGCTAAAAGAGACTTTGATCCAGCCGGATTTAAGCTGGAGCTTGGATTAAAAGATGTAAACTTGGCTATTGATGCAGCCAAAAAAGTGTCCGCGCCGCTTCCGTTAGGAGAGCTTGTGAAAGGTCATTATGAACAAGGAATTGAAAATGGCTGGGGTCATTTAGACTGGTCGGCGTTACTAAAAACAGTTGAAGCTCTAAAAAAAGATAACTAAAAAGACGAAAAGGAGTGCAGCCAGTGAAAGCGAAAGGAAAGTGGGTATGGATCGTATCCTTTATTTCAATTATTTCGTGTCTGCTGTTTGCAGCAGGGCTTGGAATGTCTATTTATGATTATGTTAGCGCCTCAAAAGCTACTGTAAAAGAAATGCCAAAGCCGAAGCAAGAAACAAGCAGCAGTAACAAAAGTACCAAAAATTATACGATTGTTGCTTTAGGAGATTCACTGACAAGAGGAACAGGAGACGCAGCGGGGAAAGGATACGTTGGGTATTTAAAAGATAATCTTGAAGAAAAAACGAAGAAAAAAATCCTCTTAAGTAACTTTGGAATAAAAGGTCAAACGTCTTCGCAGCTAGCAAGTCAAGTAAAGCAGCAGCAAATTCAGCGACAGATTAAGTCTGCAGACACCGTGCTGATTACGATTGGCGGAAATGACTTATTTCAAGGTGGACAAACGCTGCAAAACTTAAATAAAAACAATATTCAAAAGCTAGAAAATGACTATTTAAAAAACGTAGACAGCATCTTAAAAAGCATCCGTTCGGCAAATAAAGACGCGACGATTTTTTTAATTGGTTTGTATAATCCGTTTAGTAACCTGCAAGATGCAAAAACGACAACGGCTATTGTACGAGAATGGAATTATAAAAGCAGCGAATTAAGCGCTAATTATAAGCAAACTGTTTTTGTTCCGACTTTTGATTTGTTTCAGTTAAAGGTAGATGACTACTTATATACTGATAAGTTTCATCCGAATGCAAAAGGCTACAAGCTGATCGCAGAACGTGTAGCATCGCTTATTACGTGGTAAGGGAGGGAATGATATGAGTGAAGTAACACTTTCCGTAAAAGGACTGAGAAAAGTAATAGGAAAACGTGAAATCATCAAAAATATTGATTTTGAATTAAAAAGAGGCGAAGTGTTCGGTTTTTTAGGACCCAATGGAGCCGGTAAAACGACAACGATTCGAATGCTTGTCGGCTTGATTCGCCCGACGGCTGGTTCCATTTCTATCTGTGGATACAGCGTATCGAAGCAGTTTACAAAAGCGATGGAGCATATCGGCTGTATTGTTGAAAATCCTGAGCTGTATCCATACTTAAGCGGCTGGGAAAATCTGCAGCATTTTTCACGTATGATTCCTTCTATGACGGAAGAACGCATTCATGAAGTTGTGGCATTAGTTGGCTTGCAAGAGCGCATCCACGACTTAGTTCGCACGTATTCGTTAGGCATGAGGCAGCGTTTAGGAATTGCGCAAGCGCTTCTCGGAAAACCAAAAGTGCTCATTTTAGATGAGCCAACGAACGGACTCGACCCATCTGGGATTCGGGACATGCGTAAATTTATTCGCTTTTTAGCTGAAAGTGAAGGTCTAAGCGTCTTAGTATCGAGTCATTTGCTGAGCGAGATTCAGCTGATGTGTGACCGAGTAGCGATTATTGCAAAAGGAGAAGTTATTCACACAGAATCGGTGAAGACCCTGTTAACTCAGCAGGAGCGCTTACTGTGGAAGCTAGATCCGCAGCCAGCGGGAATAGACGTCTTAAAACAAGTGACGGACTTTGTGCAAGTGCAGGGAGAATATGTCACGACGTTTTATGAGGAAGCTGAAGTGGGAGAGTGGAACAAACAGCTCATTCAAGCAGGAGTAACGGTAAAAGAAATGAACCGAAAGCTTCCGACTCTTGAAGATTTATTTATCGAAATGACAGGAGGCGAATCGATTGATTAGTTTGGTTCAAAATGAAATGATCAAGCTCGTTCGAAAAAAGCGCCTGTTAATCGTTACCCTTATTATGGGCGTTTTGATTTCCATGTTCACCTATGCTCAGCTTCGCGAAACGCAGCGCCTTCAAGAAAAGCTAGGAACGACCGATTGGCGCAGTACGCTGCAGCAAGAAATTATCGATACGCAAAACCGGCTGAGCGGAAGCCAAATTTCAGATGATTGGCGCAAGCAGCTTGAAATTCGCGTGGCGCAGCAGCAGTATTACTTAGATAACGATATTAATCCTTCGGAACCAGGAGCCCCAACGTTTGTGCGAGGGTTCATTGAAAACGCCATTCAGCTTTTGCTGCCGCTAATGATTATGATTATTGCAGCGGATTTAGTGTCTTCAGAATACAGCTTGGGATCCATCAAGGTACTGTTGACGAGGCCTGTGAAACGGTGGAAAATCCTGCTTAGTAAATACATCACGCTCGTCATGTCCGTCTCGTTTTTAATTTTAATGTTTGGCGTTTTGTCGTATCTCATTTCTGGCGTTGTATTTGGATTTAAAGGCTGGACAGCGCCTATTCTTACGGGATTTAGCGTGCAGGGCAATGATTTGAATACAGCGGACGTTCATTTAATTTCGCAGTGGAGATATATTTTAATGGAATTTGGCCTTGCTTGGTTTGTATCCCTGGTGGTTGGAACGCTTGCTTTTATGCTGTCCGTTTTAATTAAAAGTACGGCTGCTGGTATGGGGGTGATGCTTGCTTGTTTGATTGCAGGTACGATTTTAAGCAGTATGGTTTCTTCGTGGAATTCAGCTAAGTACTTGTTTATGGTCAATTTAAATTTAACTTCTTACCTGCAAGGCACAGCTCCTCCGACTGAAGGAATGACACTAGGATTTTCCTTAGGTGTTTTAACCATTTGGGGACTTGCCGGGCTGCTCGTGTCGTTTCTGGTATTTACCAAAAAAGATGTGTATTAATTCCATATAAGTTGACGATAATCAGGAACATACGTTATGATTGTGTTAACAAAAAATGCTGTTTTGCTCAAAGGGGAGTAGCTCTTGCAGTAAAGTCGTCATTTCGAGATTATTATCTCCGGCTTTATTGACAATGCAAATTGTTAGCGAGACCTTTGCCAATGTTGCCATTGGTAAAGGTCTGGATACAAACACCTTTACCACATATGGTAAAGGTGTTTTTTGTTATTTCAAAAGAAGAGAGGAGCTTAAAAATGTCAAAACTATCGAGACTGTTAAAAAGCCCCGCTGTAAAAAAAGGAATAAAAAAAGCTGTACCCATTATTATGAAAGAGTTAAAGAAACGAAAATCGAAAAGAAGATAGTAGAAAAGAAAATAAGAAAGGTTGAGTGCTAAGTGAAAAAGTGGATGCTAGTCATGTCAACTGCTGTTCTCTTTATGGTCGGCGGCTGTTCTTTTCTTGAAGATACAAGCAGTACGTTGAACTACGCAAACGATGCGAAAGATTACGTGAGTGAAGCTCAAAAGTTTGCTGAAGAAATACCGCCTCTAGCGGAAAAAGCTGTTAATGACGATGAGGCAATAAAAAAGCTCGAGCAAAAGCTGCAGGAAATGAAAGGGAAAGCCGAAGAATTTAATCAAACCAAAGCTCCTGACATCGCTTCTGATGTGCACGATCAGCTTGTTCAGCAAAACGAAAAAATCATTAGTGGAATTGAAGCGTATGAAGCCAATATAAAGGATGGCAGCTTCAATCCAGAAGCGCTAAAAAACAGTGAATTGTTTCAATCAATTCAAGATGTATCAAGTATTATGAAACAAATTAAAGAATTAGGTCAGTAAAAAAACAAACCTGGGACAAAAGTGTGCTAATTGAAGAAAATCCGAACGATGAATCACGATTCTTGATGGAGAATCAACTTCGTTCGGATTTTTTTATTTGTAGGATGAACGTAGGTTTCATGTGTATAGATGCTTTAGATTGGATTGATATAGTAGGTATGCCTTATAATTCAATCTCGTTTCCATGTTATAAATGTAAAATTATATAAATATATCTATTTATTAGAAGGAAAAACCTTCTCTTTCTTTTTTATATCTACGAAATTTTGTTAGAAGCTGTGACAAACTTAATGTCTGCTTTTCATATCCTATGTATAGTACATATATACACACCGCTTGAAATAAATTTTTTTTGAATGAAAAGAGAACGTGGGAACGTTGATGTATTAGGTAATAAGACTCATTTAAAAAGGAGGGTTCATCCAATTAATAAAAACTATAGTCCTTTGTTTTAAAGAGAGAAACTAAAAAAAATTTTTCGGTTTACAAAAAGTTAATAAAACGCATACAAATGGTTTACTAAAAAATCAAAAAATTTACATCCTTTATAAATCTTTTCTGCTATACTATTTTTGAACAGTTGCTAGATTTATAGCGATGATAACTTACTTGAAAGGTGAATGGTAGATGAAAAAGAACAAACGCAGCAAAACGAAGAAAATACTAACTACATCACTGGCACTTTCTTTATTATCAATGCCGCTTCTAACTACACAGGCAGGAGCAGAAGAACGTCACCCTGGACAAAGCTCACAGCAAAGCAAGCATCAAGGCCACAATAAAAAAGATGCGCTTGTGAATATACGCCTGATGGAAACAACTGATGTTCATACGAATCTATTAAACTATGATTATTTCAAAGACGCCCCTTATGAAAAAGTAGGTTTAGCTAAAACCGCTACCTTAATCAAAAATGCTCGAAAAGAAGTAAAAAACAGCTTATTAGTAGATAACGGAGACCTCATTCAAGGAACGCCTCTAGGCACGTATAAAGCCAAGATTAACCCGCTGAAAAAAGGTGAAGTTCATCCTGTATTTAAAGCCATGAATCAGCTGGATTACGATATTGCAACACTTGGAAATCATGAGTTCAACTATGGATTAGACTTCTTAACAGAAGCGTATAACGACGCGAACTTTCCTTACATAAATGCCAATGTTTACGTTGATGATCATGACAACAACCCGAAAAACGACAAAAATAAATTTACGCCGTATAAAATTATGAATAAAAAAGTCGTCGATGAAAATGGAAAGAAACGAACGATTAAAGTTGGTTTCATTGGCTTTGTGCCTCCTCAAATTAACGATTGGGATAAAGCAAACCTTGATGGAAAAGTCATTACAAAAGGCATTGTGGAAACAGCCAACAAGTACATTCCAGAAATGAAGAAAAAAGGCGCGGACGTAGTTGTCGCGATGGCTCACTCCGGGTTTAGCAGCAACAAGCAAAACACGGAAGATGTCATTTACTCATTAAGTGAAGTAAAAGGCATTGATGCTATTACGTTTTCGCATACGCATAAAGTCTTCCCTGCTAAAACGGAAGCTTCGCTAGACGGTTTGTTCCTTGGAGCAGATAAAAAGCCTCTTCCTGGCGTTGATAATGCAAAAGGAACAATCAACGGCGTTCCGGCTGTCCAAGCAGGTTACGGCGGAGGGTCACTTGGCTTAATTGACTTAACGTTAAAAGAAGAAAAAGGAAAATGGAAAGTAGTAAACTCTCAATCGTCCACGCGTGAAACGTATAAAGACGTAAAAGACGCGTCAGGGAAAACGGTTACGCAAAGTACGGTAGAACCGGATAAAGGTGTTGTTAAAGCAGTTCAAAAAGATCACGATGCAACGGTTAAATATGTGAACACACCCATCGGTAAAACGACGGATGATATTCACAGCTATTTTTCTCTTGTGAAAGATGATCCCTCTATTCAAGTTGTAACAAATGCACAAAAAGACTACGTGGAAAAATACGTTTCTCAAAACAAGCCGGAATATAAAGACCTTCCGATTTTATCAGTGGGAGCCCCTTTTAAAGCAGGAAGAAACGGCGTTGATGAATATACGGAAATTAAAAAAGGTGACTTAACGATTCGAAGCGCAGGCGACCTGTATCTATATGACAACACGTTAAAAGCGGTCAAAGTAAAAGGTTCTGTGGTAAAAGACTGGATTGATATGTCTGCCGGTAAGTTTAATCAAATTACACCGAACAAAACAGAAGAGCAGGAATTATTAAACCCAAGCTTCCCTGTTTATAATTTTGACGTCATTGACGGCGTTCAATACCAAATCGACGTGACAAAACCAGCAAAATACGATGTGAATGGAAACGTGATTCACGCAGATTCAAGCCGAGTTGTTAACTTAACGTATAACGGTAAACCAGTTGACCCGAATCAAGAGTTTATCGTTGTGACAAATAACTACCGAGCTGGCGGAGGCGGAAACTTCCCTGGTCTAAAAGGAAGCGAGCTTGTGGTGGATTCAGCGGATGAAAACCGTCAAATTCTAATGGACTACATCACCGAACAAAAAGAAATTACGCCGACAGCTGATGATAACTGGTCCATTGCACCAATTAACGGAACGGCTAACGTGACGTTCACAAGCTCACCGCGCGGAGAAAGCTATTTAACTGAAGGAAGTAACATTACGTATACAAATAAAACGGACGACAAAGGATTCGGCATTTACAAAATTAATTTAAACGGCGAATCAAAAGATAATACAAAGATTCAGCTGTTAGGCATGAACGACCTTCACGGTCAGCTCGATACAGATACAAAAATCAATTCAAATGGCCAATCGCTGTTAGCTGGAAATATGAAATATACAGCAGCAGCTATTCGTAAACAAGAAGCTGAAAATCCGAATACGCTTTTAGTTCATGCAGGAGACATGATTGGCGGAAGTCCGCTAGTTTCAGCGCTGTTTCAAGACGAGCCAACGGTTGAAGTGATGGAATCGCTTGGGTTTGATGTAGGGACGCTTGGAAACCATGAGTTTGATGAAGGTATTGCTGAGCTTCACCGTATGATTGAAGGCGGAGACCATCCAAAAGGAACAAAAGGATACGACGGCATGAATTTCCCGGTAGTAGCGGCAAATGCTTATGATACGTCAACGAATAAATTAATTACAGAACCTTATGCAATAAAAGAAGTAGGCGGTAAAAAAATCGGCTTCATCGGCGTTGTAACACAAGAAACGCCAAGCATGATCGTTCGTAAAGGAAATGAAAACTTAGAAATTACGGACGAAGCAAAAGCGATTGATAAATATACGGCAGAGTTGAAAAAGCAAGGTATTAAAGCCATTGTGGTACTTGCTCATAATCCATCTAATCAAAATGGAACGTCTACCGAGTTTGATGCAGCAGATATCGCTAAAAAAGTTGACGATGAAGTTGACGTGATCTTTTCAGCTCACAATCACGTATACAACAACAAAGTAGTAGATAACAAACTAATCGTTCAAGCTTATTCATACGGCTCAGCGTTTTCTGACGTAGACGTTGAAATCGATAACACGGGTGACATCGTGAAAAAAGATGCAAAAATTGTGACCGTATACCAAAAAGACTATACGCCAGATCCTGAAGTTTCAAGCATTATGAAAAAGTACGAAGATTTAGCAGCGCCTATTAAAGCAGAAGTGGTTGGGAATTCATCTACAGATTTGGCAAAGGGCTATCCTTCTAGTGGAGCAACAGGGGATATCGCGCTTGGAAACTTAATTGCTGACGGTATGAAAGCAGAAATGAACGCTGACTTTGCTTTAATGAATGGCGGAGGCGTTCGTTCACAGCTTGATGCAGGTGACGTGACATACGGTGATTTGTTTGCGATTCAGCCGTTTGGCAACGTCTTAAATAAAGTAAAGCTAAGCGGAGCGGATTTAGAAACGGTGTTAAACAATCAAATTACATCATCCGGACTAGATTTCCATATTGCAGGCTTTAACTATACGTGGGATAGTAGTACTAATAAAGTCGTCGATATCACGCTTCCAGATGGAAGTAAAATCGACAAAGAAAAAGAATATACGGTAGTAGTCAATAACTATATGTATGGAAATGAAAAATACGGGATTGGCGCACTTTCTTCAGATATGGAAGTAGGACCAGAAGATTTGCAAGCAACGGTAAACTATATTAAAACACTTCAGAGCCCGTTTGAATACAAAGCTGAAGGTCGTATTCAAAACGTGGCAGCTGCTAAAACAGCTGAACAGCAAGAACCGACTTTAAAAATAGCTCAATAAGCCAAAAAAGGCTGTCTCATAACTCCGATTTCCGGTTTAGAGACAGCTTTTTTTTAATAGTTTAACTTAAATTTTAAACTCTCAGTCAATGAATTTACGTTATAAAACATAGCTTAATTTTTGAAACAATCACCAAATTGTGGTATTCTCTCCATAAGAAGACTTACGTAAACGTTAAAAATAGTATCAAAGATTTCACTATTTTTTCATTTATCTACGCTATTATGTAAAGTTATATAGAACCTGTAAAAGAACGTGTTCGCTATAGTAAAGGAGTAAATAAACGTGGCTATTAATCTACAAAAAGGGCAGAAAATTGATTTAACAAAGGGAAGAGAAGGGTTATCTTCTATTACGGTTGGATTAGGATGGGATCCTGTAAAAAAACGCAGCTTTTTTGGTTTTGGAGGAAGCGGCCCAGAGATTGACTGCGATGCATCTGTTCTTATGCTCAATTCGAATGATAAGCTTGTAAGTAACTCAGCCGTTGTGTATTTTGGAAATCGTCATAGTAACTGTGGAAGCGTCAAGCATTCAGGCGATAATCTTACCGGAGCAGGTGAAGGGGACGATGAACAAATTTTTGTTAATTTAAAAAATGTTCCTGGAAACGTACATAAACTTGTGTTTGTAGTCAACATCTATCAGTGTGTTGAGCGAAACCAAGATTTCGGTATGATTAAAAATGCTTTTATCCGTGTTGTGGACAGTGCTAAAAACGAAGAGCTTGTACACTTTAATCTATCTGAAGATCATTCAGGAGCAACAGCTTTATTTGCAGGTGAAATTTATCGAGACGGAAAAGAGTGGAAGTTTTCAGCAACTGGAGATGCAACGAGAGATACTGGATTGGCTGAAATTGCAAACAAATATACAAAATAAACAACTAGAAAAGAGGGAAACGAAATGGCTATTAATCTTTCAAAAGGACAAAAAGTAGATTTAACAAAAACGAATCCAGGATTAACAAACGTAGTAGTAGGTCTTGGGTGGGATGTAAATAAGTATGACGGTGGAAACGATTTTGATTTAGATTCATCTGTCTTTTTATTAAACGGAGCGGGAAAATGCGCTTCAGAATCTGATTTTATTTTTTACAACAATACGACGGGTGCAAACGGAGCGGTTGAACATACCGGAGATAACCGTACAGGCGTAGGTGAAGGAGACGATGAGCAGGTTCAAGTAGATTTGAAAAATGTGCCTCAATCTATTGAACGTATTGCGTTCACCATTACGATCCATGAAGGGGAAGCACGCGGTCAAAACTTTGGCCAAGTAAGCAACGCCTACGTTCGTATTTTAAATGCAACAAATGACGAAGAGTTAATTCGTTATGATTTAGGTGAAGACTTCTCGATCGAAACAGCGGTCGTGGTAGGCGAGCTGTATCGACACGGTGGAGAATGGAAGTTTAATGCTATTGGCAGCGGCTATCAAGGCGGCTTAGCGGCACTTGTAAACGACTTTGGTTTAAACGCCTAATCATTAAAGTAAGAAAATGTACGGAGGATGTTTTTATGTCAATTTCTTTATCAAAAGGTCAGCGCATTGACCTAACCAAAACGAACCCAGGCTTAACAAAAGTGATAGTAGGTCTTGGGTGGGATACAAATAAATATGCTGGATCTCAAGATTTCGATTTAGATGCATGTGCATTTTTAGCCAATAAATCAAGCCAAGTTGTAAATGACGAAGAATTTGTTTTTTACAACAATTTAAAAAGTCCAAACGGAGCTGTGGAGCATACCGGTGACAACCGTACAGGTGCAGGAGATGGAGACGATGAGCAAATCGCCGTTGATTTTTCTCTTCTTCCTGACCACGTTGAAAAAATCGGAATTAGCGTCACGATTCACGACGCAGATGCTCGCGGACAAAACTTTGGACAAGTATCCAACGCGTTTGTTCGTCTCATTGACGCCCAAACAAATGAAGAAGTGCTTCGTTATGATTTAGGCGAAGATTTTTCAATCGAAACAGCTGTTGTGGTGTGTGAGCTATACAAGCACGGAAACGACTGGAAATTTAATGCCATTGGCAGCGGTTTTTCTGGCGGATTGGCCGATCTTTGCCGCAACTACGGACTATCCGTATAAAAAAGGCATGCGATAAATGAAAAAGAAAGGGTGCTTTAACGAGTACCCTTTCTTTTTAGCATGTATATGTCTGAAAAGAAAGGAGCTGTAAGGTGTGAGTAAATTAATTGATCCTCGTATGATTAATCTTAACGAGGAGGATGGAACTTCTCTTTTTTCTAAAGATGTTTCT
The DNA here is from genome assembly GCF_038006305.1 of Priestia sp. FSL R5-0597. Classification (NCBI taxonomy): domain Bacteria; kingdom Bacillati; phylum Bacillota; class Bacilli; order Caryophanales; family Bacillaceae; genus Priestia; species Priestia sp. FSL R5-0597. Next base: position 2,681,243 of record NZ_JBBOUZ010000001.1, on the reverse strand, counting down.
CTGCGAGGTGACTTTATACAAAATGAGCAGCAAACTACCTATAAACAAGTGGCAGGCAGATATTTAGGCACTCATCTTGATGCGGACGAGTACGCAGATTTTCTTTATGAACTTGCGCATTCATCACCATCAATTATTGTCTTGCAAGATAAGCTTGATAAGTCCATTTCTAATGATAGATTAAAAGAAGTACAAACGATCCTTAAAATTAATCAAGAAGAGCACGGCCTTTCTGTCAATCGGCTATTTGCTTTTTTAGAAGGAAAAAAGCTGATCGTGAAGTCAGAAAATCCCGCTATACATAGAAGAGTACGTGAAAAATTTATTGAAACGTTAACGTGTTTTAAAGAACAGCACGCAGAGGGCTTTATGGACGGGCATTTTCAACGCGTATTAATCGATTTAATAAAGTGGCAGTGGAATCATGTAAAACCTTGGATGGTCGATAAAGCATTTCCTGAGCACGCGCCTCGCATCATGTGGTACGGAGATGCGAATAAAAGCGAGCAGTATTTTCTCCATTATTTAATTTTACTAGGTTTTGACGTCCTTACCTTTCATCCAGAAGGAAAGGATAATTTAAAAGAAGTAGATAAGAATCAGCACTTAACAACGGTTTATACGTTTCCTTCTACTAGCTCTCTTGTACCTTTTCCAACGGATAAACCGGTTCGAAAAGGTACGGTAGCATTTCGAGCTTCTCAAGAAATTGAGCAATTGCTTCATTCAGAGGAGTCCATGCTGTATAAACCTTGGCAATTTCGTTCGTATTTTCCAACTTCAGTTACTCTTAAAACGACGTATGATGAAATCTTTTTATTAATGAGAGAACGGGCGTTTATTCGTCCTAATTTTCAAGTGTCCAAGCCATATGTACACGTGCCGGTCTTGTTTTCAAAAGTACTTGGTATCTCTAAAAACCGAAAAGAGTACTGGAGTAAAGTTCATGAGCTCATGCAAACGGAAGATGAGTTAGCTCTGACGATTGATTCTGTTCCTTTTGCTAAAAAAATAGAAGGAAATAATCACTTTCACTATCAAGGAGCTCTCGGAAGTGATGGCACGCTCAGTCCTGATAGAATGATTGAAAGCAACTGGTGGCGCTATAAAGAGCTGCCTATCGGGCTTCAGCAAGGGCTCGCTGCAGCTATTTCTAGGTACTGTGCACATTCAAAGCTTCTTCGGTTAGATCATGAAGATGCGTATCAGCATCAAATGTACTTGTTTAATCAGTCGTTGAAGCTTCCAAACAACGTGCTTCGCATGCTTCAAAAGTTTGATTATACGCAGCATGTACCCCGTCTCATTATTTATCATGGAAATGAACGAGAAGCGTTTACGCGTGAAGATGCAGCTTTACTGCTTCTATTAAATGAATTCGGCGTTGATATTGTTCTCTTTAATCCAACCGGTCAACTGGATATAGAAGCGTTCGTCGAAGAAAAGTATTTCGATATGCACTGGCTAGAAGATATTAGCTTTAATGAAGAATTCAAAGAGCCGTCGCTCATTCAAAAATGGTTAAAACGAATCTTTTAAAGAAAGAAGGGTTTTTAAATGGCAACAAATGAATTACAGCCTTTAGATGTAAACGAAGCCGAAGAAGTTTTAGAAACAAAGCCTACCGAAGTAAAAGCAAAACTGCGAGAAGAGCCGGAAGTACGTCGCTTGGCAGAACAAATTGATTATAAAAATCAGCTGGCTCTGCTTGAATACGGGAAAGAAACAGCTAATGAAATTTCCTCGTTTTCCGGAAAAGTGCTTAGTACAATTAAATCGTCTAGCATGGAAGAGTCAAGTCAATTATTAAAGCAGCTTGGAAAAATTATGGATAAATTTGATGCAAAGGATTTTGTTGAAGATAAAGGGTTTTTCTCTAAGCTTTTTAAACGCGGTCAAAAAATAGTGGATAAGCTGTTTCAAAAATATGAAACAATGGGCTCTGAAATTGATAAAGTATATGTAGAGATTACAAAATATGAAACGGAAATGAAGCATTCGACCACAACGCTTGAACAGCTTTACGAGCAAAACTATCAGTATTATATGGAGCTTGAAAAATACATTGTAGCGGGCGAAGTGAAAGTAGAAGAGTTAAAACAAGAGCTAAAGGTGCTTGAAGAAAGAGCGTCGAGTGGAAATCAGCTGGCGGCAATGGAGCTTCAAACTTTAAAAAACGCAGTTGAGCTAATGGAGCAGCGATTATATGACTTAGAAATGGCAAAACAAGTATCTTATCAATCCGCTCCTCAAATCCGTATGCTGCAGCGAGGAAATACAAAGCTGATCGGAAAAATCAATTCGGCGTTTATTACAACGATTCCTATTTTTAAAAATGGACTTATTAACGCAATCGCAGCAAAGCGTCAAAATTTAGTAGCGGAGTCTATGAACGAATTAGACAAACGCACAAATGAACTGCTCATTCGAAATGCAGAAAATATTTCACAGCAAAGTGTTAAAATCGCCAAAATGTCCGGTGCCCCTAGCGTAAAAGTAGAAACGATGGAACAAACGTGGAATATTATTATGAAAGGAATGCAGGAAACAAAAGCAATTGAAGAAGAAAATAAACGCCTTCGTGAAGAAGGACTTGTTCGCTTGGAGCAATTTCAAAAAAACTTCAAGGCGCTTGAACATAAGATGTAACGAAAAAGCGGGAATCGTAAAGATTCCCGCTTTTTTTTGCACATACGTTTGTTTGCTAGAAGTCTAAATCATAAGCGATTAGTCAAAAGCGTGAAAGGGTATCAGATATAAAAGAAGTATTATCCAAAATAAGATAGTTATTTCCAGAAGACGTTTGTGTACTTTTATAATTTAAGTTAAAAAAGTAAAAAACTTAATTTTTTTAAGTTTTTTTCTGGTTTTTAACTTTTCTTTGCGCTACAATTAGCTCATATCAAAGTAAAAAAGGAGGGTATTCGGGTGTATCAAGAGCAGCGCATGAGTGCGATTATTGAATACCTTCACACACACCGCACGATTACATTAGACGAAATTTGCGATATGTTCACCGTTTCAAAAGATACGGCGAGACGCGATTTAGTCAAGCTTGAAGAACACGGTGAGGTTATGAGAGTCAAAGGCGGAGCGACGCTATCGTCAAGTCATATCATCGATTACAGTGAGCGAACGCCTACCAAAGCGAAAGAACAAATTGCTAAAGAAGCAGCTGCGTTAATGTCGGAGGGGTATGACGTGCTTTTAGATACGTCTTCTACCATCGCACTGATGGCAAAGTATATGGATGTAAAGCATGTAAACGTTATTACAAATTCCATTGATAATGTGGATTTGCTCGATCAATATACCCCGTGTGATACGTTTTTGCTGCCGGGCAAGTTTAACGGGAAAAACCGTAACGTCACCGGGCCAAGAACGATTTCTACGTTGCAGGAATACAAAGTAGATCAGCTGTTTTTAGGTACGTGCGGCGTTGGTGCAGATGCTATTACGTCTCCAAGTGAAGAAGAAGCGTTTTTAAAAAGACAGATGATTCAATGTGCAAGACAAGTGATTATGCTTGCGGATCATACGAAGTTTGAACGTGAATTTTTACATCGAGTATGTGATATGAGCGACATTGATATCTTAATTACAAATAAAGACCCAGAAGCGGATGTAAAAGAAAAAATAGAACAAAATCAAGTGCGGCTTATCGTCACAGATTTTGATAAAGGAGAGGAAAAACGATGAAAAAAATAAAAGTAGGATTAGTAGGATACGGATTTTCAGCAACGGTCTTTCACACGCCGCTTTTAAGCGTGTTAGACGAATTTCATATTTCAAAGGTAATGAGTTCAAATCCTGAAAAAGTAAAGAGCGACTTAGAAGATGTTGAAGTAGTGAGCACTCTGTCTGAACTTCTAGAAGATGACAGCATTGATTTAGTGATTATTACAACGCCTAGCGGCATGCACTATGAAATGGTGAAAGACGCACTACGCGCAGGCAAGCACGTAATTGTTGAAAAGCCGATGGTGGTATCCGAAAAAGAAGCAAATGAATTAATTCAATTAGCAAAAGAACAAGGTGTTCAACTAACCGTCTATCATAACCGTAGATGGGACAATGATTATTTGACAGTGAAACAGCTGATTGAAGAAGGGAAATTAGGCGACGTAAAAATGTATGAAGCTCATTTTGATCGCTATCGTCCAGCTGTTCGAGACCGCTGGAGAGAAAATGAAGGACCTGGGTCAGGAGCGCTTTACGATTTAGGATCTCATTTAATTGACCAAGCTTTACATCTTTTTGGAATGCCTGACTTTGTTCAAGCTGATGTGTTTGGGCAGCGAGATCATGCACGCACGGATGATTACTTCCACTTAGTGCTTGGATACGGTTCTCTTCGTGTTATTTTACATTCAAGCGCCATTGTGCCAAGCAACGGGCCTCGCTTTCAAGTTCACGGAACAAAAGCAAGCTATATCAAATACGGAATTGACGGCCAAGAAGATATGCTAAGAGCTGGCAAGAAGCCTGTGGATGATACGTGGGGAGCGGATCGTCCTGAACACTACGGTAAGCTGACAACAGGGGAAGGAGAAACAACAGAAATTGAAACGCTGCACGGTTCTTACGTAATGTATTATCAAAAAATCGCCGACAGCCTGCTTCGAGGAGAAGAGCTTCCGGTTTCAGCAGAAGAAGCTCGTGACGTGGTTAAAGTTATCGAAGCGGCATTTGAAAGCAGCAAAGAAAAACGAGCGGTTTATTTTAACTAAGGAGCGAGAAACAGTGAATAATCATTCGACAGAGACGCTGCTTGAAAAAGTAGTTCAACAGGAAAAAGAGCTAATCTTTCATCAATTTACAAATGACCAGGCGTTACAGATCGGCACGGCCATTATTAATGAAGCGAAAAGCAAAGGTAAGGCAGTAACCGTAAGTATTAAACGAAATGGTCAAACTCTCTTTCAACATGCGATGGAAGGGGCTATTCCCGATCATGAAGAATGGATAAAACGAAAATCAAACACCGTTCTTCGTCACCATCACAGCTCGTATTATATGAAGCTGTACTGCGAGTTAAAAGATCGTTCTTACGCGCAGTTTTACGCAGCGAATCCTCAGGAATTCGAAGCAGTAGGAGGGTCATTTCCAATTTCGGTTAAAAACGTCGGCGTAATTGGAACCATTACCGTATCAGGTATGTCGCAAGAAGAAGATCATGCGCTTGTGGCAGATACGATTCGCAGCTTTATTTCGTAAAGAAAGAACTTAGGGTAGGAATAGTTTAAGGAAGATCCGAACGATAAATCGTTCGGATCTTTTTATTGGTTTGGTAAACGAAGGTTTCGCCTACTTAACTATGTCTCAACCTCTATTTTTGCGGAGCCATTATCTGCTGAAGTGCTTAATGGCAGAATCATTTAAAGAAAAATCTTCTTTGGTAAGCGCCGTTTGATTCTGTGTTTCGCATTCTTTAGTAGGATGCTCTTCTTTATTTAGAAACAGTAGAAACTTGTTCGTTATTTTCATACGTGTAGTTTGTTGACATTATGTTTCACCTCTTGTATCTAGTGTTTGAGGTACAGAAAATAAAATAAGAAGAAATATCAGGAATACCTTAAAGAGAAGAGTACTCTTTAAATTATTTGAACTCGTGCAAAAAATTGTCTACACTAAACACTGATACATAAATCAAGTGAGGAGAACGTGGACAGTTTATGAAGTTGATTTCCTGGAACGTAAATGGCATTCGCGCGTGTGTGCGAAAAGGTTTTTTAGATTATTTTCAAGAAGTGGATGCAGATGTATTTTGTATTCAAGAGACGAAGCTGCAGGAAGGCCAAATTGATTTGCAGCTAGAAGGGTATTATCAGTATTGGAATTACGCCGTGAAAAAAGGCTATTCTGGAACGGCTGTTTTTACAAAGCAGAAGCCTTTATCGGTTTCATACGGTGTGGATAAAGAATCGGAAGACGAAGGACGTATCATTACGCTTGAATTTGAACAATGCTATGTAGTAAATGTGTATACGCCAAATTCTAAAAGAGATTTAGCAAGGCTTGAAGAAAGGCTTCAATGGGAAGACGATTTGCTCGTGTACTTAAACAAATTGAATAGCCGTAAAGCGGTGATTTTGTGCGGAGACTTAAACGTAGCACACGCAGAAATTGACTTGCGTAATCCGAAGCCAAACCGAGGGAATTCTGGTTTTACAATAGAAGAGCGAGGAAAAATGACGACGCTTCTTGCTAGCGGATTTCTTGATACATTTCGCTATCTGTATCCGAATCAAGAAGGAGCATACACGTGGTGGTCGTATATGAACAAAGTGAGAGAACGAAATATCGGATGGCGCATTGATTATTTTATCGTCTCGGAGAGAATCAAAGATGTTATTCAAGAAGCTACTATTCATCCGCATGTAATGGGAAGCGACCACTGTCCTGTGATGTTGGAATTAAATGTACCTCATCTATGATATCTTTCTATATAATAGAAGAAAAACGGAAAAAAGGTTGGTTCACGCGAACGGTTGCGGTATAGTAAACATATTAAAAAGTACAGAATGTTTCATGAGATAAAGGGGGAGACAGAGGTGAAGCGAGACTCGCTGCAAACCATTGAACACGAAATTGCGCTGCTTGTTCGTCTAACAACGACGCACAGTCCTAAGCTTGGAAGCTTGGACCGTTCTGAGTATTTACTGTTAAGCGAGCTAGATCAGCGCAGTCCGCTCGGGATTAATGCATTAGCTGAAAATTTAAAGCTGAGCTTATCTACAGCTAGCCGGCAAGTATCTGCGCTTGAGACTAAACAGTTTGTTCGTCGCTTTCCGAGTCCAGAAAATGGGCGGATTAGTTTAATTGAAATGACGGATGCAGGGAAAGATATTTTGCAGCATGTACAAAGCAAGCGTAAACAAGCCTATGCTGAAGTGTTAGAAAATTGGTCGGAAGAAGAGGTTTTGGCACTGGAAAAAAGTTTATCACGCTTGAATCTTGATTTTAAAAGATGGCGCAGTAATGGATGTTAAAGCGAATACATATAGATGAACAAAAAGGCTATTGAAAAATAGTCTTTTTAAGTTGAAACAAAGAAGTTGATTTCTTCATTAAAAGATGTATAATATGTAGTGCTGCTATAACTTGCATGATACAACTTGTACAATAAAATATGTAAGGAATTGTTAGTCATATGAAAAGAATTTAATAAAAGGAGGAATAAATATGAGTCAGAATAATCCAGCAGTAGCCTCCGACAAACAAGGTTTAAGCGTACCTAAATACTTAATTATGGCGATTTTAACGCTATTTTCAATTGGCCCTCAGTATTTTTTGAATTTATCTTACACGGTCAATCAAGTATTGATTCAAAATCGATTTGATGCGAGTACACAAAGCTTACTATTGCCATCTATTATTTCTAACTTGGCATTTGGACTTGGGGTACCAATTGGTCCGATGCTTGCGAAAAAATATGGCGTGCGTAAAGCATACTTAACGTTCGTTTTAGTCTTTTTAGCAGGTTCGATTATCAACGTTTTTTCTGAAAATGTGGCGTTTTTATCCCTTGGTCGTCTGATTCAAGGCTTAAGCTCAGGAATGCTGTTTTTAACCATTATTCCAGCTGCGCTGATTTCGTTTCCGAATAAAATCCGAAACTTCTTTTTAGTATTAGCGATCGGCGGACTGTTCGGTTCAACGGCGATTGGAGCCTTTTTAGGTGCTGTATCTCTTAGCATGGATAATTGGCGCTGGGTGTTTGTTTTAGGAATACTTGCTTCTCTTGTCTCTCTGTTTATCGGATATAAGGTATTACCTGCTCATGATCCAACTCAGCAAGAAGACCGTCCAGTGGATAAGAAAAGTATCTTTATTCTTAGTCTTATTATGATTTTATTAGTGTATCCACTGTATGAACTAAGATACGAAGGATTTGCTTCTATCCAAGTGTGGCCGTTCTTACTAGCTGCAGCAGGGTTAGTTGTCATTTTTGTCTTAGTTGATTTAGCGGCTGAAAATCCGTTAGTACCATTAAAATCGCTGCTAGCCGTAAAACCAGTTGCGGGTACAATTATGGCCATTGGCGGTCATATGGCATACATCTTAGCAATTGCAGGTATTAATGGCGTCATGCAAAATGTGCAAAATGCATCGTACACCACGCTTTCTTATTTTTATTTATACTTTTTTGTTGGGGTACTGATTTCAGCATTTGCAACGACATTCTTATATGACAAATTTGGTCCAGGTTATCTTGGAGCAATTGGATCACTTCTTATTGTCATTGTAGGATTTAGCTGGGTAAACGTATCAGCTGATACATCACTAGTAAGTTTATATGTTCACATTATGCTCTTTGGTATGGGTGTTAGTATGGCACTGGTATCCGGTGCATTAGGAGCGGCACTAGCCGGAGATTTACATCAAGCTTCGATGCGTTCCATTTCACTGCACTCCATTCGAAATTTATTAGGAGCGATTGTAGCACCTGTGATTGGGTGGTTTGTTGTTCGACAAAACGCGATTTATTATGAAGATTTCCGAGGTCAAATTAGCTCAGTAGATCCTCAGGTGAAGATGCAGCTATCTGAAATGATCAAACGCTATATGGGTATGGGAATGAGTCAAGCAGACGCAAAAACATCGGCCGTGACGGCTGTTGTAGCAGGCGCTAAAAAAGCGTCGATTTTACATGCGTATCACAACTTATTTTTCATGCTTGGTATTTTAGGCGTAATTATGCTCATTGCTTCACTAAGTAAAGCGTGGAGCGGTGAAAATAGAATTCTTGTTCAAAAAGAAGAGGTTCAAGAAGAAGCTGAGCCGCAAGAAGAAAGAAAAATGCTGCCGGCACCTCAAACAGAAGAAACCTCTGTATAATATACTAACTATAGAAAGAAGGAATTCCGATGAGTAAAAGTCGTTTATTGGTTACTAACATTGTTGGAATCATTGTGATTTTATTACTAGTAGGCTTTGGTGGATATTATTTCTACGAAAAAGCAAATTACGTTAAAACAGATGAAGCGCAGGTAGAAGCACCGCTTTCACAAGTCATCGCTTCAGCTAACGGTCAGTTAAGCGAATGGAATGTAAAAGAAGGAGATAGCGTTTCTCAAGGTGATTCTGTTGGAAGCTTAAAAGAAGGCGAAAAATCAACAGACGTAACGTCTATGATTGACGGAACAATTATTAAAAACAACGCATCTCAAAATCAATTAGTAAAAGCTGGCGATGTGTTAGCACAAACAGCTGATTTATCTAAAATCTATATCAATGCAAACATTAAAGAAACAGACCTAGGTGACTTAGAAGAAGGAGACAGCGTCGACATTACAGTGGACGGAGATTCAGGTAAAGTCTTTAAAGGCCATGTTGAAGCAATCGGTCGCGCAACAAACTCAGTGTCTTCTATGCTTCCTGCTCAAAATACAGGAAACTACACAAAAGTAACGCAAAAAGTACCGGTGAAAATTTCAATTGATGACGCATCAGATAAAGTTCTTCCAGGTATGAACGCAGAAGTGAAAATTTCAATTTAATACCGGAAAAAAAGCTGCTTCCTCTAAGGAAGCGGCTTTTTTTATGCCTAAACAAATAAAATAAAAAATGTGCTAAAAAGGGGATGTATACAAAGGAAATGTGTGGTAAGATACTTCTTGTTTGAAATTGGATATCGGTAAAGAAGGTGATGGGATGACCGCGGTCGAAACAAAAAAAGGGCCAAAAGAAAAGCTGAATTTGTTTTTCTTAACGTGGCCGATCTTTTTAGAAGTGTTTCTTTTTATGTTAATGGGGATTGCTGATACCTTTATGCTAAGTGCGCTGTCGGATGATGCCGTATCAGGAGTCGGAGCAGCCAATCAATACCTTCACATTGCGATTTTGGTGTTAGAGGTCATTGGTAACGGAGCGGCAATTGTTGTCTCTCAGTATTTAGGATCAAAACGGTATATGGAAGCGTCAAAGATTTCTGCTTTGGCCGTTACGTTAAATTTAGGAGTCGGGCTAGTCATTAGCGCGGGTTTTCTTTTGTTTTCAAGACATATGATGGAAGCGATGAACTTACAAGGTGATGTGCTGATGTATGCACAAAGCTATTTATCCATCGTTGGAGGAGCTATTTTTCTTCAAGCGATTATTAACTCTCTTGCAGCGATTATTCGCGTACATGGCTTTACGAAGCAGGCGATGTTTGTTTCACTTGGAATGAACATTTTTCATATTGCAGGAAACTATGCTTTAATTTTCGGGAAGTTCGGCTTTCCGGAAATGGGCGTGCAAGGAGCAGCGATTTCATCTGCGTTCAGCCGATTCGTTGCCCTTATTGTGTTCTTTTGGCTGCTGTATCAAGTGATGGAATATAGAGTGAAATTTCAATACTACATTACGCTTTCAAAAGAATATATCGGTAAAATTTTAAAAATCGGTATTCCCTCGGCTTTTGAACAAGTGATGTATCAAGGCTGTCAAATTGTCTTTTTATACTATGCAACCTACCTAGGAGCAGAATCACTTGCTGCGAGACAGTACGCGATGAATATTTCAATGTTCATTTACTTATTTGCCATTGCAATTGGAATGGGTACAGCGATTATTGTCGGCCGTTTAGTAGGCGGAAACGAAAAAGATGAAGCGTACCATCGCGTATGGAAAAGCGTCAAATGGGCCAGTGCCGTAACGATGATGATGGTTGTTCTTGTGATGACATTCAGAACACAGCTGATCAGCATGTTTACAGACAATCCGCATATCATTGAGCTTGGGGCGACGGTGCTGCTTCTGAGCATTGTGCTTGAAACGGGAAGAACGATGAACATTGTGCTGATTAACTCGCTGCGGGCAGCGGGAGATGCCAAATATCCGGTGTTAATTGGTGCGATGTCGATGGTCATGATGAGCTTGCCGCTCGGTTATTTCTTCGTTTTCCATTTAGACATGGGGCTCGCTGGCATTTGGCTTGCCATCGCAGCCGATGAATGGACGCGCGCAGTTATTATGTTTTTTCGCTGGAAAAGCCGAGCATGGGAAAACTACGGACTTATACAGCACGAACAAACAGCTGAAGAACCAACGCCGGTTCAAGTATAAAACAAAACCTCTGCAGGATGTGCAGAGGTTTTTTGCTGTGTAAAAAAACGAAGTAAAGCTGGTCTTTTTACGCAAAAAGCTTTAATTTGTGGGAAAAAACGGGTATGGGTACAAAGAAATGGTTTTATTCTACTTATTCTTTGTTTTAGATAACGGTATATGGTTGGATGACGTATTTAGACATGAGTCTTTTTTCTCTGATTTTCCATTTTTATCTCAATTCATGAAACTAGAAGCATAAAAAAGAGAGTTTTTTCCTATTTAGCTATAATGAGACAAATTTTATACTTATAATTATTGGATTAAACTCGAAATGTGCGGAACAGGAGGAACGATATGGGGTTAGGAAGCGTATTAGACGGACTGCTGGGTGAAGTATCTGGAAGAGTCTCAGATGTAGAAGGGAAAATTTCTAAGCTAAGAACGGCTAAAAGTAAAATTGAGCATGAACAAGCTTTTTCATTAAAAGAAATTGAACACATCAAAAAGCCTGAGCTGGGAGACAAATGGACGGGTACGTTATCGGATGATTTTGACGAAAAACGTACGGCAGCCTACGACAACATAAAAGGCATTTTAGACGGTGATTACGATGGATACATTCGTGAAATTGAAACAAAGATATGGGCGCTAGAAGCTGAAAAAGGAGCTTTGAGTGGCTTGAACGCCGTTATTGGAGAAGCGGATTCTTTATTAGCTAAAGGTGAAGAAGCCTATGACGCAGTAGAAAACAAGATTAGTGAAATTAGAAGGGGGCTGTTTTCATGACAATTAAGCTTGATCACGCTGACGTTATCAAAAAGCTTGAAGCAGTCAGCACAGCGATTGGAAATTTATCCATTAGCAAAATGCCTGACCTCGGAAAAAACAGCCTTGATACTACAGAGAAATGGGAAGCGCGCGAAGAAGAAATTCAAACGCTTATTTCTACTTATATAAAAGCACTAAACAAAAACGTAAAAGATACAAAATCTAATGTAGACTTACTAAAAGAACAAGACGAATCTATTATCCATTCGTAGCAGCAAAGGGGGATGACTGTGGGAAAGGTATACGATGCAAAAGCGCTGTTTGATGTAGCAAAAGACAGGGAAAAAGCCTACGATGAGTTACTAAGCCAGCTGGGTGAACTGAAAAAAGCGCTGCAGGGCGTAGCGGACTTAGATGGCAGCTTAGAAGGAAAAGGCGCTGACAATATAAAATCTTTTTATAAGCAGCACGCCGATACGGCCGGACAGTGGGAAAACTTAATTAAAATGCAGCAAAGCTATTTTTCAACGCTTCACGTTAAAGCTGAAAAAGCAAAGCTATCAGGAAGCACGATTGTAACTGAATCATTTTTAGAAACAGAGCTAAAAAACGCCAATAGCAATGCTAAAGAAATGGTTGCGCAGCAGCACGACGATCTGCAGAGTATTTTAAACGGTATTGACGATATCGTCTCTATTTCAGCGTTTTCAACGAGTGAGTTTAACGATAAAATAGAAGAAGCAGAGAAAAAACGCACCGATACAATTGAAGCAGTGAACCAGCTTGACGCTGAATGGTCAAAAGAATACAGCGAAATGGACGACTTCTATGCGGTAGTGGATACGCTAGTAAGCGGCTTAGAGCTTGCTACGAGTCAAGGAGGAAGTGTCTATCAGCTTGCCTTTGACGAAAAAGCCTATCACGACAGCGAGCTGTATAAAGTCCAAACAAAGCTAAACGACTATGCCACTTCATATGTTGATTACAACAAGCAGCAAGAAGAAGTATACGAGCTGGAAAAAAAGCAAGAAGAAGAAGCAAACAAGCCGTGGTATGAAAAAACGTGGGACGCGGTTTCTACCTTTACAGGAGAGGTCAGCGGATATTATGATTATAAACGAGCAGCAGAAGGCGTGGACCCTGTTACGGGTGAAAAACTTTCTACCTCACAGCGCGTCGCAGCAGGAGCCATGGCAGCAGCCGGCTTCATTCCGGTTGTCGGCTGGGTAGGAAGAGCCGCAAAAGGCGGAAAAGCCATCTACAAAACGGCTAAAGGCCTAAGCGCAGCGGATCGCGCCTTAGACGCCTACAAATCCGCTAAATCCTTCAAAGTCCTGGAGCAAACCGAAAAAGGCCTCTACGGTCTTGTGGCTGCAAACGGCTTAGGAGAATACATGACCGGACGCGACATGTTCGGGAATAAAATCAGTGAAGAGCAGCGTAAAGCAAGCCTTCTGCAAGCATTAGGAATTGCTGGAGCTGGGGCGCTTTCTACGAAGGTAGCGGGGAAAATGGGACAAAGCCTTGCGACCAAAGGAACCGAAAAGCTCAACAACATGCGCAACACGCTTCGCACAAGCGCCGTTGCCAACGTCACAAAGCAAGCCTACCAAAGCGTCAAAAACGCACCGGCCTCTTGGACACAGTCGCTACATAAAACGTATAACAACATCCTAGACAGCAGTATGCCACGACTCATGCCAGAACTTGTGCCGGCTGGTCCATCACTTGCCCAGCAGACGGTGAGAGAGACCTTGCAGAATGTGAAGCAGCAGACGATGCAGATGGCGCAAGCTCTCTATAACCCAACTGCCAAGCGATACCAAGATTCAGAAACCGGACGATTTGTGGCTAACCCGAATGTGGAGAGAGTGGAGAAACCGGTTGTTAAAGAAGTTGAGAAGGTTCAAGAAGTTACTAAAGGTACGGGTAATGTAAACTTAAAAAACATTGATGAGTTTATTGATGGTGCTAAAACTTTTGATGATGTTGTCAATGATTTTGCTCGACTATACAGTGAAAAAATTCAAACAAACAAAACTTGGTCATGGAATAAGTCATTTCATGGTGGAGAGTATTTAACTGCCCGCCAACGAAAATTGATAAAGGAAAAAGCAATTGCAGATGGCCTGATTCCCAATGTAAATGTTATTAAAGCAGATGGAATGAGATATGGTTTTGCAGATTTCAAGGGTGCTGGACTCGTGGTAGAGGCTAAAGATTTACCAGAAAGTCTCTGGTTAAAGTCTGACGAGGCACAATTTGAATGGCTAGATAACGTAATTGGTGGAAGACCAGAAGGTATGACATGGCACCATACTGAAGTACCAGGTAAGATGGAACTAGTACCTTTTGGAATACACAATATAACTATTCATAATGGTGGCAGATCTACTGGAATGTGGGCAGATGCTCCGAGATAGGATTTAAAGAAAGGAGAAGAAATATGAAAATAAAACAGGACACTATAGTAAGGCCATTGCCTTCAGAGGAATTAATAAAAAATCACGAAAAATTTTGGAGACTTTCATTACCAGAGTCTTTCTTAGAATTTATAAAAGAAAATAATGGTGTAGAGGTTGAGGAAGCAACATTTGAGTGTAACAACCGTGGTTATGCTTTAGAAAGGTTTTTGTGTATAGTAGATGATATTGAGAATCACCCAAAAGGAATTTATGACATAGATGTTGTATTTTCACAAATAGGTGAAAGGTTAACTGATAACGAAGACTTATTGGGGGCAGAGGTATTGCCAATAGCTAGTGTATTTGCGGGTGACTTTGTATGCTTAGATTTTAGAACAGATAAAAATAATCCATCTGTTTGTATATGGTCTCATGAAGAATCCGGTGAGTTTGAGCCTGTTACATATAATGTGGCAGATAACTTTACTGAATTTTTAAAGACACTTGAATAGAAACAAAGAGAGTACAAGTTGAAAATATATGAAGGTAAATTTGATATTCATAATGGATAAATTTTATAGTATGGAAGAAAGCACCTGATTGCCTTTTGAGCAACAGGTGCTTTTATTAAAGTTTTAGATCTTGGTCAACATAGAAGATGCATTAATGAAATTCATAACTCATGATGGTTTCACCATCAAGGCATTCTGTTTTAATACTTGGTTTGTGAAAATAATATAATAATTAGGCGATAAACAATGGATAAAGTAAAAGGGTGTTCGAACTCTGCTTTGGCTTAATAAATTATGAATTGTATTTTTACTAGATACGGCCGTATAATACTCGCTATTCGTTAAAAAAGCGTTACATAAATTTTAATTTCGTAATGGGAGGCTGAAAAATTAAACGTTGTTGAGTATACAGAATTCTCAACTCAAGGACAGGTAAGTTGAAATATCAAAAAGACGAAATCAAAGTATACTGTAAGGAACAAGGCTTGAACTTGATACATATTGTTAGAGATTGAAGAGATAGAAGAGATGGCTAAAGATATGACGCCTGAACAACTCAAAAACACGTATTTAAATGTAAAGCTTATACACTAGGGAGGAGTAGGAATTGAATATATACAATGATTTTCGGCAAAGTGGAACAGTAGAAGAAGAAACAATCAATAAATATAAAGAGCATCTTCCAAAAGAATTGATTGAAGCGTGGAAAACATATGGATATGGAACCCTTCTGAATGGTTATTTAAAAGTAATTAACCCTGATGATTTTAGGGAGTTGATAACTGACACATATTTAAGAAATGAAGGGACTATTCCAATTTTTGCTACATCCATGGGTGATATTATACTATTTGAGATGGATGAAAATAATGAGTCCTATGTAGTTATGGTTAACTATCGCAAGGCTAAAACGAAAGTGCTAGCTTCAAAATATTCTTTATTTATTAGATTTTTAGAGGAAGAACCATTTAGACAGAGATCATTAGAATGGTCACCTTATATAAAAGCAGTAGACCACTATGAGTTGCCAGCTTATGATGAGTGTTTTGGTTATACTCCATTATTAGGGCTTGGTGGAGCAGAAAAAGTAGAGAATCTAAAAAAAGTCAAATTGAAGGAACATATTCTCATTATTACTGAATTTATGGGACCAGTACAGTAATGTTCAAAGCTATATTACAAAATGAACTATAAGCACTTGACTGCCTTTTAGGCAACAAGTGTTTTTTTGTGAGCCATTTTTAAATTTCTTAGATACCTGATGTGAATGTCAAAAAATATCAGAAAGTTAAAGAGAAGTGAGGTTGAATTTTGAAAAAATATTTCAAAAAAACAGGTGTTGATGTTAAAAACATTTATACTGAGAGTAATATGCAAACAAAAAAATTTATAGTTAAAAACATTATTGATGGTAAGCATGGCCTTACAGCATTTTATTATTGTTAAAGAAGTAAAAGTAGTGTGAAAGAATTTGAAGATTTATTCAGTGAATTGCAGACTGATATGATATCTAGTATGGAAGGAGGATATAAATGAAACCTAATTATTTTTCAATTTCAATGTACCCCACAGTAGCTTTTAACGAAGAGGAGCTATTAGGTCGTCTTTTGGATGTGTTTGAGTCAAATGAAAAATTTGCTCCTACCCATTGGGGTAACTCTGAAACAGTAAAGGTAGAATATAATCGTCGGGAAATTCTAGAAAAAGTGATTTCAGAGCGTAGAGTATCTGAAGTTCACCTGTATCGTGATAAAGCGGTGCACTATAAAGGGAGTTTTAAAGTTAACTGGAGTCATAGTTCATATTTGGAGTTTGAGTTCCATAAATCAATACCTAAAAAATTATGGTCTGTTTTTTTTGAGTTATCTGATCAAATCGCAGAAATTGTAAAGCCGCGTTATGGAGTGTCCCAAATTTTTTGGAAAGCATCTTATCCATGGAATACTGAATATGAACGCTTACATATGTGGATTAATATGTCTTCACTACCTATACCGGTCAGGTTTCTTCCTAACGGTCCCTTGGGGGTAGGAGCTAGAACATATTTTAGTGGTCATATTTTAGAAATGTTTGATAAGGAATTCCTACTAAATACTCCCGCTGTCGTATCAGAATTAGAATGGGGCGGGGTTTGTATGGATCTTTTACAAAATCCATTAGAAGCTGATAGGGATACATTGCTAGATCGGTGGTTACATGTAATGAAATACTTAGAACCAGCTCAAGTAATAGCTGTGCCAAGTTTTCATGAAAGTCGAATGGTTGTCACGTATTCGCCCAATGTTGCTTGGAAGAAGTATCTAGAAAATTAAAGGAAAGGAATTTGTAATCATGGATGAGAAAAGTAATGAGCGAATAAGGGTTATGGAAATAGTAAATAGATCTCAATATAATGATGAGGTTATAGATCAGGTAGATATGAGTGATTTAGACCTTAGTTTTTCAGACCTGTCAGAAGTAATGGCAAGGCGTATTATGGCAAAACGTGTTGTGTTGAGAGCCTCTTCACTAATGAGAGCAGCGTTTCATGACTGCGATTTTGAGTTAGCTGATTTCAGAAGTTGTAATTTAGAGGAAATTAACATGGCAGATTGTAGGTTTGGCGAAGCGGATTTTTCTAAAGCAAATATGAAATATGCAAAGATAAATATAAGTAGTTGCTTTGAAACTCGTTTTAATGAGGCTGATTTTTCACATGGAGAATTAGTTGGAACAAATTTAAATCATGCTACATTTCGCCATGCAAATTTGTCAGGAATTGATGCGGAACAGGCCGACTGTACGGGAACAGATTTCAGCGGTGCCAACCTGACAAATAGTAAATTTGAAAAAGCGCATTTGGAAAATGTAAATTTATCAGCGGTAGATGCTAGAAATGCTAATTTCACAGAAGCGGATTTTACCGGTGCAATCCTTTTAAATGGGGATTTCACAGAAGCGGATTTTACCGGTGCTAAACTCGACAATGTAGTTTGGACAGGAGCAAATGTAGAAGGAGCTAAGTTTGACGAAAATGTGAAAGAACAAGTGTTGAAAATGATATAGAAGTTGATTTTAAATTGTATGTAAAATTGGCACCTACGTTTTAATGTATGATTTGTCACAGCATGTAAAGGGTGTCACACTCTCACTATAAAACTTGAAACTAAAAGAAAGAATCTCTAGGGATGATATGGGTTGCAAAGTTATGGACTGAGACAATTTATAGAGGGATGAGTAATATAAATTGGAGATCATGGGATGAACAAGTGACTAAGAAAGAAGTGGAGAATGTTGAAGAAAAATTAGGAGTGAAATTTCCCTTAGATTATATAGAGGTCGCTATAGATTATAATGGTGCCCATGTTAGTCCTGAATTATGTCAAGTTGAAGGAAAAGAAAAGGTATTTGGAAAATTATTAACATATGAAGTTGAAGATGATGAGCATATTCTAGAAGTCTTTAATGATTACCAGGATACACTTCCGAAAAAGTTAATCCCTTTTGCCCTCGATCTGTCTCTTTGATTATAAAGAACATGAAAATGCTTTTGAAAAAGAAATGTTAATCCAAGAAGAGGGTTTAATGGAAGAGCGTGCAAGAGAAAATGTATTTTACGTTGCATCAACATTTACTGAATTTCTCAATAAGTTATATGACTAAGGAGTAAGAGAAAATAAACACTTAGTTTATGAAAGTTGTATGGTTGTTGAAAAGAATTTGGATAACGTACCGAGAGGGGAATTAGATGAAGAATGAAAAGTTAAGTAAGTTATATAGTGAAATAGCAGAGATTGTGATTGATACAATTCCGGACAAGTGGTTTAAGATATATCTTTATGGTGAGGCTGGAGAAGGTGTGCAAGAGTCATATTTTTATTACTGTCCAGAAGAGGATGCTACGCCTATTTACAGTCATAATATTGTTGAACTTTTTAATGTATCAGAAGAAGAATATTTTAAGAAATGGCATGGCTTGTTAGATTGTATTAAGACAATGAAGAAAGAGTTTATTGATAACAATCAAGAAGCTTGGACAAACTTCACTATGATTTTTGATAATACAGGAAAGTTTAAAATTGATTTTAATTATGATGACCTTTCGAATGAAAATTCTCATGAGAGAATGATTATTTGGGAATATGAGCATCTCCATATTATGCCTAAAAGTAATTCAGGGAAAAAATACTTAGAAAAGTATCTTAAAACTCTTGAAGATGCGAAGAATTAAGTACATTAGGTAATATTGTTACTGCGGTGTAATGAAACTTACAAACTTTGAACGAACATAGAAACTTAGAAAACATATAAACTTAAAGCACTTGATTGTCTATAGAATGACAACAAATGCTTTTTGTTTTTGTTATTTCAAGAAGAAAAGGAAACAATAAAAGGCCATCAGAATTTATCGTTGAATATGAGATAGACGGAAGATATGAGGGGATAAATATACTAAACTAGGAGTGGACATATTGGGAAAAGTATTTGAGGATTACTTTAGTGAATTTCAGGCGGATATGATTTCGATATGTTTAGAGTATGTTTTCGATAGAGTAAATAAAATATATATATATTGTTCTTATGAAGAAGGTCTTATTTCAAATGATTTTTTTTATAATATCAATGGTGAAATTGTGGAGAGACATAAATTTAATGATGCATTGATCAATGTAGAGAATAAAGACGATTTTTCTTATGATACTTCTGTAGTCCGTCAAAAAGCAGTTGTTAAAATAATCAATGAAGACATTAAAGAAATGATTAAATTATGCAAAGAATACAATCGTGAAATGCCAACAGAGATTAAAATGGTTTACGATGTTAAAGCAAATAAATTAACCGCAGATTATAAGTATGAGCTTGTGCATACAATTGATTCTAACGAAACTGCAAGTTCCGTTGCTAGGCGGTGGTTTGAGCAAGTTAAGAGGGAACATATTTAATAATAAAATAGCTTTTTACTTATTAAGAACCCTTGATTGAGTGTCAGTTATTCGTTAAAGGGTTTCTTTTTATAAAAGGCAGTTTCGCTACTGAGAGAAGGCGTAAATTTTGAGGAGGCTCCTAAGGGTACGTTTGAAGTTGCGCAGAAGAACCCAGCTAGAACCTTTAACAATACGTATGGAGAAAGACTTGCACAAATACCGGTGAATAATGGAAAATAGAATGAAGAACGTGGTGACTCCACATTTGCTTATAAGAATGAGAGGGTCAATAAAACCCTAAGTGGAGTTTTTAAGGCAGGTAAAGTAAAAAAACAAGTAGAGGGTGGCAGCAATGAAGACCATTCAACATAAAATGTTTGGAGAATTAGCCTACTACCATGGTTGGAAGAGGGCTATGAACATTACCTTGTTTGGACAGGAAAAGACTGTAATATTAAATATTGAAGCAGAAGATGATGCAGAATTTGAAGATGCACAGGTCAATGCTTATCATAAATTTTTTAATGACAAAGAACGTCTTTTGAACTTGGCTGAGGATGCTATATTGAACTATTATTTAGAAGTTTACGAAGATTACAGACGGCGGCTCGGTGAGAAATTCGCTGATAAGATGGCTCCTGTCATATCCACAAAGGACGAGATAGCTACTATTGTTGAACCTAAGCAACTGATATTTCCTATGGTCTTTGATGAAGATGTAAGACAAGTTGGTTTGTTACTTGAATGCACGTGGGAACCTGAGCATGGTCTTGCGGTAAAATTTGAGGATGAAGAAATAGTCGCGGTTGGTTTTCAAGATATTGTTTTATAATTTTGAGGGCTACCTGGTAAAGCATACTGTAAAGTAAAGAGAATAACTCGGACTTGATACATATGTTCAGAGATAGTGGTGTCCAACTAAATGAAAAAGCATTGACGTTGAACTTAAATTTAGAGCGGTTGAAGGAGTAAAGGTAGTATGAAAGAATTTGAAGATAAGTTTAGTGAGTTACAAGCCGATATGATATCTATATGCATGGAGTATGTTGAAGATAGAGCTGATAAAGTATATGTTTATGCTTCACGTGAAGAAGGAGTTACTGCAAGTGACTTTTTTTATTTGATTAATGGTAAATACGTAGAACCCCATAAATTGAATGATGCTTTGGAAGAGGGGGAGGAAAACTACGATACATCTGCAGCACGAAATTTTATGGTATTAGATATTTTAAATGAGGATATCGGGAAAATTAAAGTATTGTGTCAAGAGCATCAAAGAGACATGCCTACTGAAATGAAATTAATCTATGATGTAAGAAACGGAAAATTTAAAGCTGAATACAAGTATGACTTAGTTTATACGCATGACGATATTAAAACAGCCAGTCATATTGCTGATGAGTGGTTTGAAGAAGTAAAAAATAACAAGCTTTAATTTCGTATTGGTGTGTGATAATGAAGCAGTTAGTGCATCAGTTAGTGCATATGGTAATAACATGATGAGAAAGTACACCAATTTTAGAACTATCATAGATAATAAAATAATTGTTACTTTATAGTACATCAAATGGTTTGACTTAGTAAGCGATAATTGGTAACCCAATTATCGCTTTTGGTTTTAAATAAGGATACGGATAAAGCCAAGCATTTAGATGATATACCTAGAACAAAAGAAATTAAAGTGAAATTTACCTACAAAACTAAATTCGATTCATAAGAATTTACAAGACAGTTAAAAGATCAAGAAAAAGGGATGAATGAATTAACCATATATGAATATCAGAAAAATCGAGAGCAATTTATTGATAAAGGTAGAGCGAAAGAAGGAAATGCAGTTCAAAAATAGCTAGACAAAAAGCTTATGTACAAAAGGTAAATGAACTTCAAAGTGAGGGATTACCGTTATCACAAGCAAAGAAAAAAGCTCAGGCATGGTTAGTTACTCAAGCACCCTGACTCCTGACTAGATAGCAGGTGGAAAAGCTGAAATAATAGGAGATAAGAGGATTAATTTCTCTATAGGTAGTTAATGGAGGTCTAGAATCAAGAGTATTGATAAACAAATAGAGGAAGTAGCGAAAAACATGACACCAGAACAATTTAAAAATACGTATTTGAATGTAAAGTTAACACTTTAGGGGAGGAGTTTGAATGGAGCAATATTTAAAAGATTTTAAGTTGCATAGTAAAGTTCCGAGTGAAATCATTGAAAAGTATAAAGAATTAGTACCAAATGAAGTGATAAATTTTTGGGGTAATTATGGATTTGGTACATTTATGCAAGGGTATTTTAAAAGCGTAAATCCAGAGGAATTTATAGAAATCTTGGAGGAGAGTTGTCCAAGATTTAAGGATTCAATCGTATTGTTTGCTACGAGTATGGGAGACTTGATTATTTGGGCGGATGGATATGTTGGATTACTTAATTACAGGTATGGCATAGTAAAGATTATTATGTTTACATTTGAATTTTTCTTTCAAAATATTGCTGATTTAGAATTCAGGGATGAAGATTTATCTTGGCAGCCTTATCCCGAAGCGCTTAAACAATACAATGAGTTAGAGTATGATGAGTGTTTTGGTTATACACCTCTATTAGGGTTAGGTGGAGCAGAAAAAGTAGAGAACTTAAAAAAGGTCAAATTGAAGGAACATATTCTTATTATTACTGGTTTTATGGGGGCAGTAGAGGTATAAGGTTCGTTCTAATGAAGTAGACTTACTACTTATTTTATATTTTACAAGCAGATCGTATAGAAAACACAATAACGAATATATAAATAAAAAAACAAAGTACGAGTGAAATGAGTAGAAAAAGAATTACGAGTCTAGGTGAGATGACATTTTATCATTTTAGTTTAGAAAACCCCTACCTGAAGGAGCGGAACGAGCTTAGCTCAGCGAGTAAGTGGGGGGAAGTTCCATGTATGACAAGTACAAAGACGTATATAAACAAACATGGCATGAGTTAGGTTGTGATGTTAGTTAAAATAGGCATTACCTAGAAACTGAAAACACTGACCAAATACTTGAAATAATTAGCCTAGTGGGTATTATTGTTTCGTATAAGGATATTTATGATGAACGTGATATTGGACTAACATTTGATTGTACATGGGATATAGAAAATGGATTGGGACTTCGTTTATTAGATGAACAGGTGAACGACGTAGGGTGGCATGATGTGACCATCTAAATAAACTGTTTTTTATCCGACAACAATCTATAACCATATTTACAAGAGAAAACATGGTAGAAAATAAAGATAGTTTAATAAATGAATTTAAGCAGATAAATAGGAGTGATTCTAAGTGGATAAGTTGTCTTTTCTGCAACAATACAGAAAAAGTATTGAGTTTGTATCTAATGAAGACTTACTAAATATTAAGAAAGAGAACATCCCGAAAGAATGGATGGAAGTATTTATAGAAACTGACAAGATTGAGAGGAAAGATAAAATAATTGCTTTATGGAATCGGGTATGTGAAAAAGAATTAAGTCATACGATCTCATATTTAAAAGAGAATTTAGTAGATGTTGAACTCATTATAGATAATGGACAGTACGCCATTCTATATAGCGTGAAGAGTGAAAATGACGAAATTCTGTATTATGAAGGGGGAATACCAAACAAATCAATTTACGATTTAGACATTGAACAAGCTTGGTCAAGTGTTCCGCAATCTATTGTTAAATTTTACGGAAAGTTACATAATGGCTTTTATTATATGCCAAGTCGAGCAATGGGTCTAGTACCGTTAGAGAGAGTAATTTATTTTAAAGAAGATGAATGGGGGATTCTTGATGATTTAGAGCATCCATTAGAAATCAATCTTGATACCACTTATGGATTTTTTGAGAATGGTATGGGTGGATACGTTGCGGTGGATTTGAACAATTGTACGGATAATAGAGCAACACTGTGGTTCACCAATGACCAGCCTGAATATAGTGTTGATTTCTGGGATATTGTAGATGAATGGATTTTAATAGGGTTACAAGATAATTAAAAAATAATGTGTAAATAGACTAAGTAAGTTTATATAGCATATAGCACTTGATTGTCCATAAAAGGAAGCAGGTGCGTTCTTTTATTTGAGCGTAACAATCAGTACAATCATAGAAAAGTTCAAAAATGAATTACGTGTATGTTTAAAAAAATGGAAAGATTATTAAATAAACATAAAGAGGATTTTATGAAAAATAAATCCATTCTTAATTTACAAAGTGAAAGAAAAGTTGGGGTTGTTTTAATTGTTGCTGAAAGAGTATTTTCTGTAATAAGTAAAGGTGATGAAAGATATCCAGCAGGTAGAGAAGCGTTAGACAAATGTTGGTTATGGGGTGAATCTCATACTGTAACTGGAGATGAACTCTATGAGCTTATTGATAGTGCAGACTATACAGGCATCTCAGAATTTGCTGAGGAAGAAGAAGACTTGAATATGGCTAGGCTATGGTCACTACTAGTGGATGCCGTCGCTTATACATCTTGGGAAGCTTATAAAAACGAAAAAGTAAAATATGTACCGCAAGCACTGGAAGGTATCGGTGCAGATAGTATCACTGTCTTTTTGAATAGCGCAGTTGAAACCGGTTTTATCACAGTAGAGGAAATTGAAAGAATGGAATTAGTTCTTTATGATTATGAGTGTACAAGCAATGAAACCTCAATAAAAAGAGAAGATTTTATGAAATTATTTTAACTCAGTGTATGGAACCCATTAAATAAAGAGAACGAATGAGTAAGTGTAGACCACTACAGCAAATAGTGAGAACTAACAGTCAGCAAACCTCAAAAAGCAGTTAAATGCATTATTTTTAACAGTACGTAATTGTTAAAGGAAAGAAAAAGGTGTTTTTTACGTTTTAGGATAGGGATCAATAGATCTGGTCAAATTTTATAAGTGCAAAACTATTAAATAACAATGTATCTTTAGTCTTAACAAGTCATCCCATTTTATTAAGGAGAATGTAAATGAAAATGGAATTAAATATCCAACAAAGAGTTGGAGAATATAGAGTGAAAAGTGATCAGTTATTTGAACAGAAAAATTATCAACAATCTGTTGATGTATTAATCAAAGGGTGGGAAGAGATTCCGCTTCCAAAAGGGTTATATAGTGATACTTATGAGGTGGTAAAAGATATCATTGATACCTTTATCATAATGAATGACTATGAAAGTGCCAAATATTGGCTAACTCATCTATACTCATCAGGCTTTAAACGATTTGATGATGGTGAAAAAGAGTTTATTTCAGGCGTTATTTATTATGAAGTGGGATCCCTTTTAATTGCCAAAGAGTTTTTTGATATAGCTAATCGAAAATCAGAAGGAAGGTTATTTGAAGGGAAAGACACGAAATATATAAAATTACTCAAAAGGTAACCATGTATGAAGGAGGATCACCAAATCAAATGAATCGATTTAATAATTTGAGCAAGGATGCTAAAGTCGTATATCTATTGTCGCTATCTAATTTAATTATCAACAAGATTTCTGAATCTAAAGGATTTGAAGTAGCGGTTGAGTCATTAGAAAAAGCTTGGGAATGGCTAAAATTAAAGGATTTTGACGCAGATAGCCTGTATGTATATTTAGAAAACATAGATGAAACAGATATCATGACTTATATGCAACTAGCCGATGATAAAGATAATGAAAAAGTATGGATATGTATTGGAAATGCTCTGGCATATACAATCTGGGAGGCGTATCAATATGAAAAAGAAAAGTATCTTCCCCAGACTATTGAAAGTGTTGATTATCAGACTGTTGAAAGCTTCATAACAAATTTTGAAAAGGTATATGAGAATAATAGTATCTCAGATAAGCTATTACACTTTCTTGAAGAAAACTATCCAAAGAATGCTGATAAAAGGGTAGATTTAATTTCAATAAAGACTTTTATTGATGAGTCTATTGAGAAATAGATAACTAAGAAACTTCTAAAAATGTGTAATTATTTAGCTATACTTTTAAAAGCAGATTTTAACTTCAAAGATAAGCAGATGAGACTTTTAGATGACAGCTGCTTTTGGTTGTTTTTTTGAGATATTTACATTTTGTATACTTGAATGATGCTTTATTAAAGTTCATGAAGGTAGCATCATCAAGGAATATCAAGTTAATATTTGAATTTTATGAGAAGGACGATGATCAGAAGCCAAATGGATATATCGCCTTTTAATATTACACTTCATCACAATGTTAAAGAGGTATACAAATGGAATGTAAGGATGGTCAATCATTTATCCCTTGCCGGACGATACTGTGCTTTCTGAAAAGGAAGGTAAATGGAGAATGAATTTACCAGAAACGTATAAAGAATTTGTGAAAAAAAACAGCACTGTTAGTAGAAATATTATGGGAAGGTGTACAAGTGACTATGGAAATGTATTATTGTGACGAATGATCAGATATCAAAAAGAAGCCTTGGAACATTCTTGATGAGCATACTGCATACACATACCACCAAAAACATAAACCCTATACGGTCGTACTAAGGGAAGATGAGAAGCACAAGTATATTATAAATATTACAAATGAATGGGTTTCGGTAGGGTTTTATGATGAACTAATTCGTAAATATTTAAATTATGATTTCGAAGTTATGAGTGAAGGTAAGCTTTTTTTAAGAACAGCCATGTATTGGGAATATGATGATAAAACTAATACAGAAGTGAGTAGTTTGATTTTGAATTTCCGAGAAGATGGTTACATAGCAATGGAAAAGCGAGATTTAAAGAATGGTTCAGTAGAGGAGCGCGAAACAAACAATACCCTTGAAAAAAACTGGGATGTGTTTCCTGAGTTTGGCCAATACTTATATTTGTGCAAAGAAGAACGCTAATTCTTTTGTAAAGCTAGAGTTCATAAGATGTGTCAGCTTAATAGTTGCTACGATATATATATAAGTATCATACTTTTACTATGAAAGTTACAACATTAATGCTACTAAAAAACAGATGGCCTTAAAGCACTTGATTTTGTACAAAAGTAACCAAGTGTCTTTTTTTAGTTGTCTGACATGGATTTGAAGAAACATAAAAAAGTTAAAGATAAACAGTTAGAATAACATACCAAATTGAAGATGAAGAACTAGGGATAGCAACAGTTGAAAACCAGTCAGGAGGATAAATTCTATGCAAATGGAAAGCCAGTTACAGGAATTGTATCAAGAAATAGCAGAAACGGTTAATAATATGATTCCAGAAGAATGGGAAAGATTTTATTTTTATGCACAGATTGATGAATCCGGGGGGGCGAGTTTACTTTTTTTATAAATCAATTAGAGATAATAGCTACACGTATAGTCTAGATATACCAAAACAATTTAACATATCGGAACTAGAATTTAATAATGAAGAAGATAAGCTTTTTGATCTTAGTGAACAGCTCAGGGAAATCTTTAAAGAAAATAACCAGGAACTATGGTATTCTTTTACGCTAATGTTAGAGCAAACAGGGAAGTTCTCTGTATCATTTGATTATACAGATTGGTTGAATACAGATTACGGATTTGTAGCACAGAAAAAGATTTGGAAGTATAAATATTTAGATGAAGCACCGGCGGATGAAAAAACTAAAAGTTTAATAGATCAGTATTTAAAAGAATATCCAAATAATCCTATTTAAATAATTATTAAGGCTATACAAATAAAGGAAGCAGTAAGCACAAAGTGAAGATGCGGGATTTTCGAGTACAAATATTTAAGTAGAGAATTAGCGGATGAAAAAGATAAAGAACAAATGATGAAAATGAAAAGATATGAAGAGAATTTTAACAGCAATAATCAATAATTTATAGCATTTGAGTTTTTTAAAAAGGAGGCAAGAACTTATGGATAAGGACGATATTCATTTTCTTCAACAGTTACTTAATAGCACAGATAAGGATTATATAATAAGTTATTTATTGAATACTAATAACTCTCTATTGCTTCATTACTCTGCTGCAAATTATAACTGGAATAGTGGATTTGAAGTGCCAACAGTTATTCTAGAAAATGCAGCTTGTGATTTTGGAACAGGTTTACTGATGTTTCATTATGCAGACGGGTATCGTATGTTAGAAGATCCTGGTGAGGTTTTAAATTCTCCCTTGGAAAATTGGAAAAAATTTTTAGGGGAAGTTTACAACAAACTCATAAACTTAGAGTTTACATCTCAGGCTATTTCTTTCAATCCTGAATTAACAAACATTCAAAAATATAAATTAAAGAAGAGTAATCCAAACATTCCTGAACTCCTTATTAATAAATCTCCAGGAGATGCGGTTGATATTTTTAAAATATAATGAATTAGTAACTAAACTTAGGTTAATTGATGCATTATAAAAAGAGAAAAGAGTTAGGTCTAAGTCTAAAATACATAAAGGAAGCTAAATATCAAGCAGCTAAATCTGGAAGAATGGTAGGTATAGAATTTGAACGAACTGAAGTCATGAAAAGAGTAGAAAATGAAATGAAGCAATTACATAAAAAAATAGCTGAAACAGTGAATAAAATGATACCAGAAGAATGGAGAAAGTTTTATTTTTATGCTCAAATATCAGAAACTGGAGGAGGTACTTATTTTTTTATAATACACCTCAGAATACACAAAGTTTTACGTATAGCTTGAAAATCCCGTTCGAGTATCATGTGGATCAACAAGAATTTAAAAAATGTAAAAGAAAACTGTTTGAATTGAGCAATCAATTAAGAAGCAGTTTTGAAAATAATCATCAAGAGCTTTGGTATTCATTTACAATGTCTGTAGATAGTAACAGGAAGTTGAACATACACTATGATTATACGAATTGGTTCGATACAAAGTATAGTTTTAGTGACCAAATGATAATTTGAAAACGTAAATATCTAGGTGAAGAAGCAAGTGAAGAAAAAGATAGAGTATTAATTGCAAAGTACGATAGTGAATTTCCGAATGATCCTATTTGAGTAGATGATAATGAAGGAGTTTGCATAGTGGACCGAAACCATAGTAAAAAATTGATAAGAAATGCCATTAAAACTGGCGATATCAACGCAGTGAAAAAACTAATAGGTGATGATATAGAGACTTTGAATACCGTGAATGTATTTGGTACGTGGTTACATGTAGCGGTTAAAAAAGAGAACCTTCAAATCGTCCGATATTTAGTTGAAAAAGGAATTGACGTTAATGCGAAAGGCGGGACATTTGATGCTTCTGCGTTAAATTTAGCAGCTGGGTCCGGTAATTTAGAGATAGTAAAGTATTTAATAGAATCTGGAGCAGAACCAGATGTGAGCTTAGCGAAGAGAAATCCACTGTTTGGAGCAATTTATGGGGGGCATCAAGAAGTAGTTAAATATTTAGTGCAAAAAGGAATAGATGTGTCGATTAGATACACGGGAGAAAATATCAAAAATATGAATGCCTATGAATATGCAAGAGAGTTTGGGCAGACTGAGATTGCTGAATATTTAAAGCAAAGGATGACTGGAAATTGGTAAGTATTTAAATGAGTATCCCAATAATCCAATTTAGCATAAATCCAGTATTTGTGGTTAAATTCCCACCTCATGAAGGTACTAAATTAACCCTGGAAAAATTACATCAAGAGGACTTTTTATAAGTGTATAAATAAATATTTATTACCAATTTTTATTTTATTTGCAGGAGATTTTGTGTGTTTAGATTATAGAGGTTCAAGAGATGACCCTAGCGTTTGCGTAGTGATTACGGTCAAATAGTAAACGTTGATTCAATTAATTATAAAAAGGGGATACAAATGAAGAAAATCGTAGAATTATTTCATGATATAGATTGTACGTTGTCTCCCATGATAAGTTTTTATAGCGCTTTATCAGATAAAAAGTTCTTAAAAGTCTTACACTATTTTTCAGAGGGAACTGGTTATGGAAATGAGTACCACATTTGTACATTTTCAGGTGACTTAGAGCCATGGGAAGAGGGTTATGTTGAAAAAGGAATTGAATTTCTAGACGGTACGGGTGACACTGACAAAAGTGTTATTGTCGATTATGAAACGTTTTTAACTTACTTGCACAAAATTTGCCACGTATATATGGAAGATCATGCCCATGATAAAGAAAAAGTGATGGCTCTTTTACATAAAATCAAACAAAATCATAGTAATGAAGACTAGTAGGAGTATATAAAGAAGCAACGAATCGAGTCTTGCTATAGACAATAAGCTCTCCACACTACAGCGCATTACATCAAGCAAAGAGACGATATATTTTGGAGAGAATTCTACAAGGTAGAAAGTAGAGGGAAAACGAAAAATGGCAATAACTCAAATGACAAAAGCTATTAGAGGTGCTATAAAAGGTGGTCACTTAAATAAGGTAAGAGACTTATTTGAGAAAAATCCAGAAATGTTAACATGGATCACACCTTTTGGCACATGGCTACATGTAGCAACAGCTCATAGTCATTTAGAAATCGTACAATACCTTATTCGTGCTGGAATAGATGTTAATGCACAAGGAGGAACTTTTTCTACCAATGCCTTAGAAAGAGCGGCTGCAAAAGGACATATAGATATTGCTAAGTATCTTATTAACCATAATATTGAAATTGATATCAGTGAACCAGATAGAAATCCGCTGTTTGCTGCCATATATAACGGTCATTTTGAGATGGTTAAACTGTTAGTTGAGAATCATATTAATATATCGATTACATACTCTGGTGAAAACATAAAAGAAATGTATGCTTACACATTTGCGATTGAACGAGGACAAATAGAAATTGCTGAATATTTAAAGCAGAAGGTGGACAGCAAATGGAATTAAAGCTTAATAATATTTATCAAAAGGTGGCCGATAATTTAAAGGAAATGATATAAGAAGACTGGCGAGAAATCTATTTGTATGCAGAAGTAGGAGAAGGTTCTCAAACAACGTATTTCTTTTATTATCCAAAAGGAAGCGATGAACCTATATATAGTCATGATATACCTGAACTATTTGAGGTGTCAGAACAGAGCTACTTAGTGTTATTAGATAAACAGTTAGAGTGCTTTCGTGAGTTGTTAGATGTATTTATAGAAAACAAGCAGGAGATATGGACAAGTGTAACTTTGCATTTAGGTCATGATGGGAAATTTGAGATAGACTACGGGTATGAAGGTATTCTTACTGTTGACCCGTATGAACAACAGGTGATTTGGGAGTATAAGTACTTAGGGATTATTTCAGAAGATGAATATGATAAAAAGATCATAAAAAAATTTCTTTCCTAATCATAGAAGAGCAAAAGATATATAGACGGAGGAGTTAAGCTCATCATAGTGAGAGAAGTGGAAATGGAGTTTAAGAATGACTAATGCTAATTTCAATAGTTTAACAGAACATGATAAAGTGATATTTTTTCTGGCACTTTCAGAAAAAGTAGTACCGGTACTTTCTCGTACGGAAGATCAAATTTCAGCCCGGAAAGTTATATGTAAATGCTGGGAATGGTTAAAAGACAAAGAAAATAGTGGAGATACTCTTTATGAATTATTAGATGACGAGGGAAAGGGTATCACAATAATTCAAGAGATGTCAGATAATAAAACAGATGTTATAGCCTGGGACTGTATTATTGATGCAGTTGCTTATACTAGTAGAAAAGCATTTGAAAGAAAAGGCGTCGAATATTATCCCGAACCCATTGCTTTAGTTGATGATACATTAGTAGAGCATTTTGTAAATGGTTTTGAAAGATGTATAGAGAATGCGAATAGTTACATAGAAAGATTAACTTCTTTATTAAATGATGATACGAATAGAAAAACAGTGAATGATCTGCGAACAAAAGTATTAAAAGAACTACAAATGCGACAGTAATTTTAATTGACCACAACTATTTAAAAGTAAAAACGGTAGAAACAGCTAAATTATTGAGGGAGATGTCTACATTAAAACACGGCAATAATGGGCAACTAAATTAAGGGGGATATGATTTGGAAAAAAACAGCGTCAATAAGGCAATAAGAAATGCAATTAAACGTGGTGACATTAACTCAGTCAAAGAATTAATAGGTAGTAATAAAACAATTTTACACACCATGACTTCATTTGGTAGCTGGTTGCATATAGCAGCAAAAAAAGGACAGATGGAAATAGTAGAGTATCTAGTGCATAAAGGAATCGATGTAAATATAAAAGGTGATATATTTGATGCTTCTCCCTTACGAGTGGCAGCAGGTGAGGGGTATGTAGAAATAGTACAGTATTTAATCCAATCTGGAGTAAAATTAGATGTAAGTTCGGCAAAAAGAAATCCATTGTTCGCAGCAATTTACGGTGGTCATAAAGAGGTAGTTGAACATCTAGTTGGTCAGGGTATAGATATTTCCGTTCAATATACCGGTGAGAATATTAAAGAGATGGATGCGTACCGATATGCTAAGGAATTTGGACAAATAGAAATTGCTGAATATTTAAAACGAAAGCTGAATGAAAAAGTACAAAAGAGAGTGCTTAAAGATTGATTAAATCGTATATAACAGGCCACAAAGCTAATAAAAGCAAGGAGGTCCATCTCATGCTAGAACCCATATATGCTGAAAACGTAATTGTCGGAGTAGTACATAAAAAGCAGTTTCAATGGTATGTGACCGATCGAGAGCTATGGTATTTGGATTATGTAAAGTTTGCACAAGCTTTTGAAAATGAAGGTGATTCAGCGGTTAATGAATACATCGAACCTGAACGAAAAGGGATCGAAGTTCTCAGCAATGAAAATGCTGAGCTTTTTTTAAAACGTATAGAGTCGTATCAAGCAGATACAACTACTATTTTAAAGCTGTTTGAAGATAAAATAGAAAGCGTAGATGAAGAAGACGTATTAGATTTTAGCCCTTCGTTTTTGGTGGATTTTGATCAAAAGACGTTTTACTCACTGTTTCCTGAGCCGGCTTCATTTGAAGAATATGTTCCAAGCGATTGGAAAGGAACGTATGAAAACTTTACAGCTTTGATTCCAGAAACAGAAAAATATTGGGTGAATAAGGACGGAGAAAATTTATTTGAGCTGTGAAGGTAAAAAGAAGCGTTGGTTTTAGACGAAGTGAAAAACGAACCATTAATCAACATGTTTGATTAGTGGTTCGTTTTTTTGATGGTGAACTTAGGTTTTATCTATTTAATTCCTTCTAGCAGTTGATTGGAGGACAAGACGAAGACTCCTGCGGTAAAAGCGGGATAGATGAGACCCCGCAGGAGCGCAAGCGACGAGGAGGCTCAGCGCCCGCCCGCAGAAAGTGAAGTCTTGCACGGAAATCAACTGCCGTGTCACAAGCGGTTCAGATCATGTATCCCATTTGTTCGTCTTTAAATTGAATTCATTTCGTTATGTTTCAATCTCTTTTTTTAAAAAAGTCACAATGTCTTTTCAGCAGCTTTTTGATGCGCAAGAGAGGAAGGTTTCGTTATTTCCTCTTCATCGAAATCCATTTCTGGAGGAGAAAGCTTAAATCCTTTTGTAAGAAAAGTTAAGTATACAAGTCCTATGGCAGTCCAGATGCTCCCTAGCACTAAGGCGTGTTTATCCAGATTAATAAAGAGATAGAAATCAAGGGCTGCTCCGATAGCTGGTATAAGAAAGTAGAGAAGAAAACGATTCTTTTTTTCATTTTTTAACGTGAAGTAATAGTGAAAAATGACCGATAGATTTACAAAAATAAATGTTAAAAACGCTCCAAAGTTAATAAATGAAGTAGAGGTACTTACATCAAGCTTAACGGCCAGTAATGAAATGCCTCCTATGAATAAAATATTCAATAGGGGTGTTTTCGACTTTCGATGAAGATAACCAAATATCTTAGCGGGAAGCACGTCGTCTCTTCCCATTGCAAATAATAAACGGGCTCCGCTTGTTTGAGCAGATAAGCCAGATGCGAATTGAGCAATAATTAATCCAGCTAGAAAAATAGAGCTAAATAAATTGCCGCCGATCTGTACGGCAATTTCAAATGCTGCTGAATCAATATTTTTAAAAGATGTATAGTCAGGATGAACAAGCTGTAGAAAATAAGAAGCTCCAATAAAAATGATGCCTCCAATTAGTGTAATAAGAAAGATAGCTTTTGGCATTGTTTTTTCAGGATTAATGGTTTCTTCAGATAGAGTTGTAACAGCATCAAATCCTAAAAAAGAATAACAAGCAATGGAAGCTCCAGCGGCTACAAACGAAAATGTAAGATGCTCGTTCAAGAATGGGTTAAAGCTAAAGAGTGCAAAAGGTGATGAGCCTTTTATAAGGTATATAATGCTTAGTGAAATAAAAATACCGACTACGAGCAATTGAAAAATCATCATTAATGTATTGACGCTCGCCGCCGCTTTTAAGCCAATTATATTGATAACAGTTGTAATAAAAATAAAGGCTAGTACAAATGCCCAAAGAGGAATGCTGGGAAAAGCTGTATGTAAATAAACGGCTCCGATAAGCCAAATAACCATAGGAAGAAACAGGTAGTCTAGTAAAACAGCCCATCCAATCATAAATCCGATATATGGATTTATGGATTTTCTTGTATACGTATAAGCAGACCCTGCAATAGGAAAAGCTTTAGTCATTTTACCGTAGCTATAAGCCGTAAATAGCATAGCAGCTAAAGCCACTATATAAGCAGTGGAAACTAGTCCATGAGTGGTTTCAGCCAACAAGCCATAAATACCAAATACAATCATTGGAGTCATATAAGCAAGTCCAAACAAAACAATATGTGACAACTTCAAAGTTGGAACTGCTTGATTTCTTTTCGTTTCCATCTTTGCGCCTCCCTTAAAAATTGTTTTTAATCTTCTTATGTCTATTTGTACAAATCCGATCTTCTGTGCATAAGGTAATTAAGCTTCTGATCTTTTGATTCTTCTAAAGAAATAGCTACTGTCGATATTTGTTCCTTGCTACCCATTTTTAGAAGAACTTTTCCTTTACTGTTGACGACTGCGCTATGTCCAAAAAAGAATGTATCTTCTTCGGAGCCTATTCGATTGCATAGAGCAATTGGAAGTTCATTTTCCATAGCACGGCTTTTTAAATAGGTTATTTGATAATCTTCGTAAGGGCTCATGTTAGCAAGCGGGATGATGAGTAAATCCGCTCCTTTTATTTTTAAAGTTCGGGCCACTTCAGGGAATTCAAGGTCATAGCAGATCATTAATCCAATGGTTCCGAATTTGGTTTTGAAAACAGGTAAAGTGTTGCCTGGGCGGAAGATTTCAGCTTCCCTGTCAAAAAGATGTGTTTTTTGATACGAACCAATTACAGCTCCGGTATCATCTATAAGAGCTGATGTAATATGATAATGCCCGTTAGCTGTTACTTCAGGAAAAGATATAACGGCGTGGATGCTGTGATTCCTGCAGCTTTGTTGTAAAAACTGTAAGCTTTCGCCACTAACGGATTCAGCTAGCTCCTTAATATCATCCCAAATAAAATAACCTGTTAAACAAAGTTCCGGAAAGACAACAAGGTCAGCCTGTTCGCTTGCAGCTTGCTTGATACAGTCATTTATTTTTCGAATGTTTTCTTTTTTATTGCCTCGTATAGGACAAAACTGAGCAATGGTAATATTCACTGTAAAATACCTCCTCATAATCGTTTTCACTATAAATACAAGCAAGAAGTGTGCCAACGTATTTTTTCAGTCAATTCTGATTTTTAATCTTTAAAAAGATGAATTTTTTCATTATACTAATAGGGAGAAAAAGAAAATAAGTCATATTCTGCTTATACGGTTATTTGGAAAGCTAAGATGATGATTTTTATCATCAATGATGCGATTTTTCATTAGAAACAATCGAAAGGAGGAAATGGATAATGAGGAATTCTTCAATAGGTACCCGCGAATCAATAGTAGTCATCATAAATCATGAAGGACGCATTGATACCGTATCTATCAATAATAAACAAACCAGTCACTTATCGCTGTTTCAAGAAAGTATGTTATTTGAAGAAGTTCAGTGGAAAAAGGTCTTTACTGCTGCTCCAAGTGGTTCTACTCAGTTATTAAGCACCTATGAGGGAAGAACCTATCTATTTACCCTCCACCTTGTCCAAGCGAACTCTTACATAAATCAAATCGTGACATTAGCGAATATATCTCAAAGCATGTTTATCCCTTATTCAAATGAAGGTCAGCATAAAACCGATGAGTTGATTATGGAATCATCTGCTATGAAACGAATTAGTAAAATTATTGAAACAATTGCTCATGTAGGCTCCACTGTTCTTCTACTAGGTGAATCGGGAGTAGGCAAAAGTCAAATTGCTAAATTTATTCATAGTACTAGTACACGTTTAACGCAGCCTTTTATTTCTGTTAATTGTGGTGCTATTCCAGAGAGTTTAATCGAATCAGAGCTATTTGGGTATGAAGAAGGAACTTTTACAGGCGGAAAAAAAGGAGGAAAAGTCGGCTTATTTGAAGCTGCTCATAAGGGAACAATTTTTCTAGATGAAATTGCGGAATTTCCTTTAAACCTACAAGCAAAACTGCTAGGTGTTTTGCAAGAAAACGCGGTGCGAAAAGTAGGAAGTACAGAGGAAAAAAAAGTAGATGTACGAGTAATTGCTGCAACAAATAAAAATTTACAGGAGCTTGTTGAGAAAAAATTATTTCGTGAAGATTTGTTCTATAGGCTTAATGTCGTACCGCTCACTATTCCACCTCTTAGAGAGCGAGAAAAGGACATACATATCTTAATTGATCATTTTCTTTTTAAATATAATACAAAATATCATCTTCGAAAAGAAATTAATGATGAAGTAAAACAAGAGCTTATCCAATATAAATGGCCAGGAAACATAAGGGAATTGGAAAACACGATAGAAAGAATTGTCGTCACAAATATGACTGAAAAAGAAGTGCTAGAAGAAAAAAATATACGTGAAAACGGTTGGTCATTTTCTCCTAAAGCACCAATGTCTTTGAAAGAAGCTAAAAGACAAGTAGAAAAAGAATTAATTTTAAAAGCTTACGGTGAATACAAAAGTACTTACAAAGTAGCAGAAGTATTGCAGGTTGATCAGTCTACTATTTCAAAAAAGTTAAAAGTATACAAAAAAGAAGGTTTTTAAAGAGGTGAAGGGATGCGTCAATTAAAAATTGCATTAGCCCAACTTAGAAGCAATTTGCATGATAAAAATAAAAATTTAAAGAGAGTTTTTGGAACGATGGAAGCGGCTAAAGATCAAGGTGCGGATTTTGTGTTATTTCCTGAATTATTTTTGACTGGTTTTTTGTTAAATGAACAGGTGGAGGAATTAGCTGAATCAGTAGAAGGAGAATTAATCACGAAAGTTAAAAAATGTGCTAAAGAATTACAAATAGGAGTTATTCTTGGTTTTCCGGAAAGACACCACTTTAAAATATATAATTCCGCTGTATTTATTAATAAGAAAGGTGAGATAGTAGGAACTTATCGTAAAATTCACCTTTTTGATCATGAAAATTCATATTTTACTTCTGGAGATAGTATACCGGTCTTTGATACACCTCAAGGAAAGTTTGGAGTAATGATTACATATGATATGGAATTTCCTGAAGTGGCGCGAATTCTAGCATTAAAAGGAGCCGAAGTCGTCTTTGTTCTTTGTGCGAACATGATTCCTTACGAGCATCATCAGCACGTTTATTTGAGGTCAAGAGCTTTAGAAAATCATATTTTTATTGCAGCTGCTAATAAAGTTGGATTAGAAGATGACTATGTTTATTTTGGTGAAAGTGAAGTTATTAATCCTAATGGGCGCTGTCTGTTTAAATCTCTTAATAATGAGGATCTTGCGATTGTTGACATAGACCTATCGTCTTCGGCAAGTTCAAAGGAAATTTTGAACTATTTAGACAATCGAAAGTCAGATTTATACAGAAGAGAAGGGCTATAAGAGCTCTTTATTAAAGAAAGCTGCTATTACTTTTCTAGACCAACTAAGCGAGCAGTGTGGCTCGCGGAGCTTGCGTGAATGGTTTTCCCTATTTTTGTTGATGTTTGCACCCAATTCACTTCATCAGGATAATTTGTAATCACTCCGTCACTTTTTGTTTTCCACAAAAATGAAGCGGGAAGCCGCTTGGTTCCAGACCACGGTGATATTTTCATTCCGGCAGAATGGACTTGGTGGATAAGAGCAGGCGTTAGGATGTCATAAGACGGGTTAAAGTAAGTGGCAAAAGCGGCGAATTGCTGGATTGAATTTGGGCTTGCGTCTCGCTGTGAAGAAGTTAGTATGCCTATAGGAACGTTTGGGAGAAGCTCATGCATTTTTTTCATGGATGAAACGTTAAAAGACTGAATGATAACGTGATCGAGCTGTCGCTTGTTGATTTCAAAAGCTACTTTTTTTTCAATTCCAGGATAAAGTTCCGGCGCTTTTAACTCTATTAATATACCGATTTTTCCTTGAAATTCATCTAATACTTGCGAAAGAGTTGGAATTTTTTCATTCGTAAAAGAATCCCCTTTCCAGCTTCCTGCGTCCAAGCGCTGAAGCTCCGCGTACGTTAACTCTCGAATGTGTCCGCTTCCGTTTGTCGTTCGGTCTACGGTACGGTCATGCATAATAACGAGTACACCGTCTTTGCTTTGCTGCACGTCAAGTTCAATGTAATCCGCATTCATTTCTAACGCTTGGTGAAAAGCAGCCATTGTATTTTCAGGTGCGTAGGCAGAGGCTCCTCGGTGCGCGATATTTGTGAGTTTTTCTTCCGTGCGTGCAAAAGCAGAAGAGGCGATTGAACAGCATAACAAGGCGACGGCGCTTAAACCAGCTAAATATTTTTTCATCACATTTCTCTCCTATGCGTTGGTATAGAAATAGCGTAACGAAAAAATGTGATGCTGATATAGAGGAAGTGTGTAGAAAACGTTGACATTTCGTAAAGAAAAATAGGGATTTTTTCATGATGATGTTTACAAAAAATGCGTAAACGAATAGCGATTTTAATCAAACGTTAAGGAAACAGCGCTATAATAGAAGGTGTGAAAAAAAGAATAGGAATTTCTTAGAAAATAGTTGTATAATAGGTGAGTCAGTCAATGAAAGGAATGGAACATGGATATTCAGTACATACATGCGTTTACGATGCAAACGAAAGAGGAGTGCCGGACGCTTCAGCAAAAGCTAAAAGCACAAATTGATTTAACATCACGCGTCAAAATGACGCATATACATAACTGTGCTGGTGTTGATGTTGCGTACTGGGAAGAAAACGGCATATCTCACGGAGCGTGCAGCATTGTAGTGGTTGATTATCAGACGAAAAACGTTGTGGAAAAAGTGCACAGTGTAGGAGAAGTAACGGTTCCTTATCTTCCTGGGTTTCTAGCTTTTCGAGAGCTTCCTTTAATTCTTGAAGCGGTTAAAAAACTTCAGGTAGAGCCCGACGTGTTTTTATTTGATGGCAACGGATATTTGCACTATGAGCACATGGGAGTAGCCACACATGCTTCGTTTTTTCTCAATAAACCTACCGTTGGAATAGGGAAAAGCTATTTAAAGATCAAGGGACATGATTACATTATGCCTGAAGATACAGAGGGCGCTTATGAAGATATTGTGATTGATGGCGAAGTTTATGGTAGAGTAGTAAGGACAGCCAAAGGGGTAAAGCCTATTTTTCTGTCGTGCGGAAACTATATTGATTTGGACATGTCATATCAGCTTATGATGCATTTTATTTCAAAAGAAAGTAAGCTTCCGATTCCGGTCCGCCTAGCGGATCTGCATACGCATGAGCTGCGGAAAAGGTACCGGCAGTCAACGGGGAAGTAAGCTGTTCATAATGAGTTCATAGTTTCCTTTTATACTGATGGTTGGAATATAGTAGTAGTGTAAAATTATTAAAGAATGAGTAAGGTGATTAAAGGTGAGTTCATTTATTACGAGTATTTTGGATTTTTTAACGAGCCTTGGCTATTTAGGTATTGCGCTCGGCTTAATGATTGAAATCATTCCAAGTGAAATTGTACTAGCCTACGGGGGGTATATGATTTCTCAAGGCATGATTAGTTTTCCAGGAGCAGTCATTGCCGGAATTATTGGCGGAACGATTGCACAGTGGTTTTTATATTGGATTGGAGCCTACGGAGGACGTCCGTTTCTTCAAAAATACGGCAAGTACTTATTTATTCATGATAAGCATATCGACCTTGCGGAAAACTGGTTTAATAAATACGGCGCGGGCGTGGTTTTCTCCGCTCGTTTTGTCCCGGTTGTTCGACACGCGATTTCGATCCCTGCAGGTATTGCTAAAATGCCGTTTTGGAAGTTTACGTCTTTAACCGTGTTAGCGATGATTCCTTGGTCGATTTTATTTATTTACTTAGGCGGAAAGCTAGGCGAGAACTGGGCGAACATTGAAGACGTAGCAAGCAAATATACGCTTCCGTTTGTAGTTGCGGCATTTGTGATTATTGTTCTTTATTTCGTATTCAAACGCACGCGTACAAAGCGCGTATAAGATCGTTTTTGGACTACAAGCATGGCGAAAAGCCATGCTTTTTTTGCATGCGCAACCAGAAGCTCTTTTATTTGCTCATGACTTCTTCAAGTGCTATTATTTTTCATACGCACTAAAAAAGGAGACGATTTAACGTGGTACAAGAAATTGTATTAAATGATACGCCTATTCAAATTTACAGCTATGAACAAGAAATTGTAAAAGGCAAAACAAAAGTTTCAGTTGATTTTAAGGTAACAAGTGAGGAATATCATGATATTACTACACTTTTATATAAAGGTACTTTTCATGTAAATGTCCCAGAAGAAGATCTGGATTTCCAAGGAACGATTCATCAGTACTCTACGTCTTTTACAAATTTATATGAAAAAGGCCAGGTAGGGGATTTTTCATTAAGTTTAATTGAAGTGAACGAATAAGGAGCAGATGCGTGATGAAAGTAAGTATACTTGACCAATCGCCCGTTTCATCCCATCAGACCCCAGCGGAAGCGTTAGAAGCATCGATGCAGCTGGCCAAGGCTGGTGACAAGCTTGGCTATGAGCGCTACTGGATTGCAGAGCACCATGATTTGTCTGGACTTGCCTGTTCGGCTCCTGAAGTGATGCTTGGCTATATCGGCGCACAAACTAATAGAATTCGAATTGGATCGGGAGCGGTGCTGCTGCCTCACTACAAGCCGTATAAAGTAGCGGAAACGTATAACATGCTCGCAACGCTGTTTCCAGGGCGCGTTGATTTAGGGATTGGGCGCGCGCCGGGTGGATCGGCTGAAGCAACAAATGCGCTGTCGGATAACTTCTTGCAGCAAGTATTTAAAATGCCTGAACTTGTTGAAGAGCTTCTGCAGTTTTTAGACGATAAATTTCCGGCTGAACATGAATACGCCAAGCTTTCAGCTTCGCCGCTTCCACCTGTCTCTCCAGAACCGTGGCTGCTTGGCACAAGTAAAAAAAGTGCCGAGCTCGCTGCTAGAAACGGAATGGCCTATACGTTTGGACAGTTTATGAGTGAACAAGACGGTTCAGCTATTATTGATCAGTACAAGCAGGCTTTTCAGCCAAGACGGAGCGGGAATCAGCCCTATGCGATTGTCACTGTATCGGTCATTT
Organism: Priestia sp. FSL R5-0597; assembly: GCF_038006305.1. NCBI lineage: Bacteria > Bacillati > Bacillota > Bacilli > Caryophanales > Bacillaceae > Priestia > Priestia sp. FSL R5-0597. Next base: position 2,640,052 of record NZ_JBBOUZ010000001.1, on the reverse strand, counting down.
GCGCTGAAACAACCGAGCAAGCGCATCGCATCGCAACGAGCTCACTTCTATGGAAAATTCAGCAGGATAAAATGGAAGCAAAAGGCGTGCCTTCTATTGAAGAAGCGGCCAGCTATCCGCTTACAGAAGAAGAAGAGAAAAAAATGAAGAAGATGAAAGAAGCTATGATTATCGGAAACCCGGAAGAAGTACACGTCCGTCTTCAAGAAGTTCAAGCACGCTACGGAGCGGATGAACTCATGCTTGTCACCATTACGCATGATCCGGCTGACCGATTAAAATCATATGAGCTTGTCGCAGAGAAATGCAAAAAATAAGAGCCAAATGTCGGCTCTTATTTTTTATGCCCGTAATAGTACTCAAATAAGTGCTGAAATGCTTTTATAGCACGTAAAAAAGAAGCGGTGTTTTGGCGGTCCTCTATTAACCAGCACGTGGCTAGTACAGAATGAGCATATCCCCACAGTAAAATGCGTTTTTTACTTACGTTCAGTTCTTTTACAAATATATTGATTCGATGGTCAATTGTCTCTGCCACGTTTGTCTTAGGTAAATGATTTAAAAGAAAAGGGATGATTTCGTACTCTTTTTCTCCAATTAACCCTTTTGGGTCAATTATTTTCCATGCTTCACCAGACTGTAAGATGTTATCATGATGCAAGTCTCCGTGAAGCAAAAAAAGCTGCTGAGAAGTGCGGTTTAATTCAGAGAAAACGGCAAGTGCGTGTTGAAGCGTTTCAGAAGAAAGAAAATCAATGCCGCTTGGATACATTTGTGTATACTCTCGAAGCTGCTTCTCTCTTTTAACGGCTGTTTCTTCGATAGTGGAGTCTGATTGAGGCATGCGCCACAGAGATTTCATGAGCCCAGCAGCGATTAACGCAGCTTCTTCTTTAGTTGGTAAAGAGGAAAGCGGGCATCCGGGAGATAGCTTTTCAACCAGTAAAATACCTTTTTTAGCATCACTGTCCACTATTTTTACCGTGTTCTCACCAGCTAGTGCTGTCAGTGCTTCTTGCTCATGAAGCAGCTCTGAAGGCTCTACAAAAAATTTGACAACTAGTTCGCTTTCATCTGCTTTGCGCGCAGGAGCAACAAAGTGGTAAGAAAGGGGAAAGTGACTGTGAATGGTGATACCCCAGCGCTGTTCGCAGTAGCGAATCAGCTGAGGGAAGTCAGCGAGCCACTTTTGGCTTTTATGAGGGTAAAGGTGAGTAATTGTATCACAAAATGTTTGAGGCAACGTATGCATGCGTTTATCTCCTTTGTCGTTTCCAAATTTTTCTGATAAACTCATCATATACAGCCTACATAGAATCTGTAAAGAAAGAGGAGATCGTACATATGAAGAAAAAGAAGGTGAAATCCCCTTGGGCTCTCGTTGGGTTTCCTATTTATATCATTGGATTTTCACTTTTACTTGCTGGAAGCGCACCTGAGTGGGTAGAAACAGTGAGTAAAATCATGATCGCTCTTGGAATCATTTTGCTTATTATTGCAGGAATTGATCTTAAAAAACGAAAAAAATCAGCACAAGCCTAAAAAACTGCCGTTTGGCAGTTTTTTTATTTGGAGAAAGGGTAACAAGATAACTAGATAAAAATGTTGAATTATTATTCTTTTTGATGTATAAATATAATATAGAAAGCAACGGTATTGAGAGGAGAATGAACGTGTCTTACGTAATAAAAAAAGAGGTTCCGTTATTTGAGCAGTTTGCTGCTTTGCATGAAGCGAGCGGATTACATAAAAGTAAAAAAGGCAATTATACAAAAGAACAGCTGTTTGAAGCGGCAGCCAACAGCTGGTTTAGAGTCGGTATTTATGATAATGAACAATTGATTGCATTCGGTCGTATGATTTCAGACGGAATTTACCAAGCGCTTATTTGCGACGTGATGGTTGATCCCTCGTACCAAAACAAAGGACTTGGAAAGCAAATTATTCAAGAGCTGTTGACGAAATGCCAAGAAAGCGGAATTGAATCGATTCAGCTGTTTGCAGCAAAAGGAAAGCATCATTTTTATAAAAAATTAGGATTTCAAGAAAGAGAAGAAGACGCGCCAGGCATGTCGCTTGTTATGTAAAAAAGCTCAGTGATCAATCATACTCACTGAGCTTTTTGTATTATGCCGTTTTTAAAACCGTACTTTTTTGGACTAAATTCCAAGCAACTTTTACTAAATAAACAACAAGCAAGACGTTTAGCATCGACGTAGCAAACATAGAAAACGGGTATGACGTGCTGTTTTGCATATTACTGTCGCCGTATAAAACAAAAAAAGTGTTCATAAAAATACTGATGCTAAATCCAAGGGATAAGTAAAGCAAGTTTTTGTCTTTTAAATAAATATAAGCCACTAAAGCAAGCGCTGCTGCTGGAAATAAGTAGCGTTCATGCATGCTTGAAGAAAACGTAAATACCCCTGAAATTTGAATAAGCGCTGCAAGAGCGGCGTATTTAAAGCTCCGTCCTTTTATATAAATAAGCCAAGAAAAAATAGTTGTCGCGACGATAAAAATAAGTCCCCACGTATGATAGCTGAAAAACAGCAGCGTTGCAGAGCTGTCTTTATAGTTTGCGCCTATTAAACTATAAAAGTTGTAGGCGTTAACAGAAGCATACGGGTACTCTCCAATGGTGGATGAAAATAAATCAATAATCCACGTTGGACTTTTTCCGACTGAAAAAGGCAATAAAATCACCCCAGCAGTGAAAGCCGCCGTTAAAGCAATGCCGAAGAAATGCTTAACTTGCTTCAGGCGAATGAGCTCGAAAAACAAAATAGGCAGGATAATAATCGCCTGCGGCTTCATTAAGACCGCTGCTGTAAAAATAACGGCCGACGCGTAAATTCGTTTTTCCGTAATCATTACAATGGCTAGGACAATAAGTAAAGTGAAAAATGAATCCACTTGTCCCCAAAACGTTGAATTAACTAAAATGGCCGGATTAAATAAATACCCAATTGCTAACAGATAGGCAAAAGAAGGTGCCAAGTATTTACGAGCTAAACGATAGAGTAAATAAGATGTGACGACATCTGCTAAAATAGGCGGAATTTTAATCAACAGCGAAAAATACTGCTGAAAATCCGGTAAACTGCCAACTTTCCCAACGATAAACAAGATATAAATATAAAACGGCGGATAATCGCTTCCGCTTTTAGCGTAGAAATTTGAAAAATGATTAGCCGCAACCGATGCCCAGTTTTTGAAAAGCGACGCATCCATATGAGAGCCTACCCACGGAATCAGTGCAATCCGAATAAATAAACCAGTGCCAAGTAATGACCATAAAATAACGCGAGAATGCCCTATCGAATGATGCCATTTCTTTTTCTTTACTAATCCGTAAACGAAAGCTGCTGCTATAAAAAAGCCCACCGTATAAAGAGCTAGCGGCGTTTCATAGTCTTTATTAGCTCCTTGACTTCCGGCACCGTTATCCATAGATAGATTATGAAAAGGCGTTACGTGTTCTCCGGAATTGCTGGGTGAAGCAGGACCGTTTCCTGAAGGAAGACGATGATCTCTTGAGTTATTATCAAGAGCAGATATACCATTCGTAATCTTTTTTAACTGATGACTTTCTTGAATTGAAAATAAATGTTCTTCTCCTTTATAGTGTGATAGTGAAACGATACTGAAAACAAATGCTAAAAGAAAAGCTGCCGTTACGATAAAAGCCGTTCTTTTTTGTAGTATGTTCATATAAAATCCTCCGATGACAATGTATCGAATAAGTAGTAGTGTGTCTCCATACTATAAGGGGAGTTGGTGAAAATAAAGTGAAACTTCTTTAATAAAGAGCGGAAGAGAGAGCATAAAAAAACAAGGCCTTAGAAGACCTTGTTTTTTATATTGCTTATAGTACAGCATCAAACTTATTTACTTTCCACTGTGAACCAGATTTATAAAATGTAACGGTGCGTTTTACACTTCCTCCGTCAACTGTTGGAACCGTAAATTGATAAGAGCGAACATCGGCGCGTTGATAAGTTAGTTTTGCTTTTGCTTTGTTCCACTCTAGCATGCTGAATCCGTCACCGACAGGACGAGCAAGCTTTCCATTATATGTGATGTAGCGATAATTTGTTAATCCTTTTTGAATAGCACTGTTTGTAAACGTTTCAGATAAGTAGCTTACTAGTTTGCTTTTTGTATTAAAATCTTGACAAAGATATGAGTACTGAGTGCCTTTATAATTAAATGTTTTTTGAGTACATAAATTACCTTTAGATCCATGAAGTGCATTCCAGAAATGGTTGCTTGCGTTTGCTGCAATTTTTACCGCATTAGTCGTTGATAGATTTTGTGATGCTGCTTGAGCTGTAACTCCTGTGCTTAGTGAAAAGAAAAGAGCAAGTGATGCTAAGATTATTCCAAATTTTTTCATTTCCATTTCCCTCCTACTCATTCATTGAAATATATGTAACATTCATGCTGTTAATATTACAATTGTTACATTTATATTACAATACTTCTTTAAAGAAATAAAGAGTATTTCTTATATATGTTTGAATTATTCCCGTATTTTCTTAAATAAAACGTAGAATTAAAAGAAAACATATAAACAGTATGTCAATTATGTGTCACATATTTCGTCGCTTTACAAGTTCGTATATAATAGGAATAAATCGATCAATATGCTGATTTAGATAAATAGGTCAGGCACAAAAGGAGAACGTAAACTAATGGGTGTTTCAGAAGTGACATCAGGAATTATTATTACCACTGCCGTAATTGCTATTGTGATTATTACAGTTGGTGTTTTGGCTACAATGATTGCGATTGCGAAGAAAGCAAATAAAAAGTAAGTGTGTAGAGGAGAGTTAGTATAATAACTAATTCTCTTTTTTTTGAAAAAAACCTATCGCTATTTTTATAATAAAAATGCATAAATAACGCGTGCATTATTCATAGAAAAAAGCAGGAAATTTACGTTTTGAAGCTAATAGATACATAAGGCAAGCTGCGCACTTTCATTACAAAAACAATGGAAGGGGTTCTAACAGACTTCAAGTGATATCGCCTATTTTATGTCATAATGAATGATATTCATTAACACAGCATCTTAGACGCACTTTATAACCAAATAATGAGGAGAGTGGTTGAGTTGCAACGACAAAAAGTAGCAGTGAATGGAGAAAGGTTAAAAAATACGCTTGAACGATTTGCCGATTATGGACGAACACCTAATAACGGTGTAACCCGCCTAGCGCTGTCAGAAGAAGATCGCCTAGCACGAGATTATTTTTGCTCATGCTGCCGGGATCTTGGAATGGATATTAAAATCGATGACCTTGGATGTATTTACGCCACGCTTGAAGGGCTAGAAGATAAGCCGCCTATTGTGATTGGCTCACACATGGACAGCGTAAAAAAAGGCGGAAGGTTTGATGGAATCCTCGGTGTAGTTGCAGGGTTAGAGTTAGTAAGGACGCTGGTTGAACATAATATTAAGCCGAAGGTGCCGATTATGATTGTTAACTTTACGAATGAAGAAGGAGCGCGTTTTGAGCCTTCTATGATGGCTTCAGGTATTTTATCGGGCAAGTTTCAAAAAGACGTTATGATGAAGAAGACAGATGTTGACGGCGTGACGTTTAAGCAAGCCCTTCAATCATGCGGATATGAAGGCGATAGAAGTAACCGTCTTACTGAAGCATCGGCATTTGTAGAATTACATATTGAGCAAGGGCCTATTTTAGAAAGAGAAGCCAAATCAATTGGTGTAGTCGAGTGCGTGCTCGGAATGGTATGCTATGAAATTGAAGTTACGGGGGAGTCAGATCACGCCGGTACGACGCCGATGGATATGCGGAAAGATGCGCTATTTGCAACTAATAACCTGATTGCTGAAGCTCGTCATGAGCTCGGCAGATTGGATTCAAATTTAGTCTATACAATGGGGCGTATGAACGTACTGCCTAATATTCATACCGTTATTCCAAATAAAGTGATTTTTTCGCTTGAAGCGAGACATACGGATGAAGATGTCATTGCATCCGTGGAAAAAATTATTCAATCACTGCCTGATCAAGCGGAGCTGTTAGAAGGGTGCGAAGTGCGGGTGACCAAGCTTTGGGGACGCGATACCGTGTGGTTTGATAAAACGGTTTGTGATGAAGTGGAAGAGTCGGTTCGTTCGCTAGGGTATTCCTACAAGCGAATGGTCAGCGGAGCTGGACATGACGCACAGTTTTTAGCTAGCTATATTCCGACGGCTATGATTTTTATTCCGAGCGTAAACGGAAAAAGTCATTGTGAAGAAGAGTTCACTCCTTGGGAAGAATGCGAAAAAGGTGTAAACGTACTTTTAGAGACGGTGATTAAGTTAGCTCAGAAGTAACAGGACGAAAGAGTAAACCTGCGGAGGTTTGCTCTTTTTTAGTGCTTAGAAAGACTGCAAACTATCGCATTGAACTTTTGGTTTATTATGGCTACAATAAATGAGAAGCATCCAGATGGATGTGAAAAAAGGATGTGAAAAAAAGTGAGATCTTCTCACTTGCAGAAATGAAAATTACTATTATTATTGCAGATGATAATTCGTTTATTCGAGAAGGAATGAAAATTATATTAAATACATACGAGGAATTCGACGTTGTCGCTACTTTAAAAGATGGTCAAGAAGCCGTTCAATATTGCAAGAATCACTCCGTCGATATTGCATTGTTAGATGTAAGAATGCCTGTTATGGACGGTGTAGAGGCTACAAAGCTTATTTCAGAGTCAACGAAAGCAAAGCCGCTTATTTTAACTACGTTTGATGACGATGAATATATTATTGATGCTGTAAAAAACGGAGCTAAAGGCTACTTGTTAAAAAATACAGAGCCAGAGCGCATTCGAGACGCAATCAAAAGCGTGTTCAACGGACATACGGTGCTGCAAGATGTTGTGCTTGATAAAATCAAATCGAGTTTAAACGCTGCAACTGAGCGCGAGTCCAAAGCGGATATGACACAGTTTACCGAGCGTGAAACGAGCATTATGACGCTGATTGCCAAGGGGCTTTCAAATAAAGAAATTTCTAAAACGCTTTTTATTTCAGAAGGTACCGTAGCAAACTATATTAGTTCGATTTTAAGTAAAACGGGACTTGAGCACCGTACTCAAATTGCTATTTACTATTTAACCGGTAAAGGGAAGTAGGACTATGGAAGTCGGATTAATGATGACCAAGCTCATCCTCATGCTGTTTTTGGCTATTACGTACATTCAGTTTAATTATGTACACTCGATTTCAGCTATTGTGTTAGCACTGCTTCTTTACAGCTGTGTTAATATCGCCGCGTCTATTGTGAAAAAGAGCGCGTTCAAGCGCATGCTTATTGCTTTTTCAATTGTCCTTATTCTATATTGTGCGTATCAACTTCATCCTTTGTTTTTTCTTCTTTTGCCGCTAAACCTTTGTGAGCTTATTGGAGAATCAATCGTAAAAAAATGGATGGTGCTGCTTGTATTGCTTCCAGTGCTGCTAGTTCCCTCTGATATTAGAGCTCTGTATGTTTTAGTCGCTGCGTTTACTTTTTTTATTTACACAGGAGCAGCTATCTATCAAAAGCGGACAAACAATTATGAACAAAAGCTTGATGAAATGAGAGTAAGTATGCAAAAGCTGCAAAAGCACGTGAATGAAAATAAAGAGTATGTGAGACAGTCTCAATATGCTTCAAAATTAGAAGAGCGAAATCGACTATCGCAGGAAATTCATGATAAGATTGGTCATTCAATGACAGGAGCACTTATTCAAATGGAGGCAGCAAAGCACGTAATGAAGCAAGACGAGGAAAAAGCGCTGTCTCTTCTTCAAAATGCGATTACGATTTCGAAAGAAGGCATTGAAGAAATTAGGTTAACGTTAAAAAGTATAAAGCCTCCCGCTGAGCAAATAGGAATCAGCCGTCTTAAATTATTTATTGGTGAATTTGAGGCTAAGCATAGTATCGCAATGCCTCTTGTATACAAAGGGAATTTAGATCTTATCACGCCTCTTCAGTGGAAAATTATTCATGAAAATATAACAGAAGCTATTACAAACGCTTTAAAATATGCAGAAGCAACGATGATTGCCATTGAGCTTCACGTACTAAATAAAATGGTGAAAGTAGAAGTCAAAGACAATGGAAAAGGCGCTCACTTGTTTCAAAAAGGACTTGGCATAGCAGGAATGGAAGAGCGCGCTGCTTCCATTAACGGAACGGTGATTGTTGACGGAGCAAACGGATTTTCTGTTACCACACTGCTGCCGATAGGTGAGAAACTTCATACGTAAATAATGAGATTTCTCATGGGGAAAAGGTGAACTTATGCACTGACGTAAGTTTGCCTTTTTTTCATAAAATAAGGATATACCAACACACTAGAGGTGAAATGATGAACGTATTATCCATTCAAAAATTAACAAAGAAATTTGGAGATTTTATTGCGGTAGATAATTTATCTTTACAAGTAGAAGAAGGAGATATATTTGGATTTTTAGGAACAAACGGAGCAGGAAAAAGCACAACGATTCATATGGTAGCTAGTCTTCTTCAAAGCAACAGCGGCGATATTGAAGTACTTGGGAAAAATATAAAGAAACACCGAAATTTCGCAAAGATGAACATCGGAATTGTTCCGCAGGACTTAGCGATTTATGAAGATTTGACAGCCTATGAAAATGTGAAGTTTTTTGCAGGACTCTACGGATTAAGAGGATCACTTCTTAGCGAACGAGTCGAAGAAGCTTTAGCGTTTGTAGGGCTTTTAGATAAACAAAAGGCGTATCCGAAAAGCTTTTCAGGAGGAATGAAAAGAAGGTTAAATATCGCATGCGCAATTGCTCATCGCCCTAAGCTGATCATTATGGATGAACCGACGGTTGGCATTGATCCTCAGTCGCGAAATTATATTTTAACATCTGTAAAAAAGCTAAATGAAATGGGAAGCACAATCATTTATACGAGTCACTATATGGAAGAAGTAGAAGAGGTATGTACAAAAATTGCAATTATTGATCACGGCAAAATTATTGCTGAAGGAACAAAAGAGCAGCTGAAAGCGATTATCACCGATACAAAAGATATTTGGATTGAAGTAAAAGAAGCAGACGATATAGATTGCAGCGGTCTAAAGGAAATTCCAGGCGTAACAGCCGTTACCTATGAAGATGGAATCATTAAAATTAATTCAAGCGCCGAAGTGAATAACTTAAACAAGGTCATTCATTATTTAATGACGCATCATATCGAAATTAAAGCAGTTAAAGAACAAGCCCCTAATTTAGAGACGGTCTTTCTGACGCTCACAGGACGCAGTCTAAGAGATTTATAAAAGAAAGGAGGAATAACGAATGAATATTATTGCAATTGCTTTGAAAGAAATGAAAAGTGATCTGCGAGATAAGCGTGCATTTATCTTTATGATTCTTTTTCCGCTAGCTCTTGTCCTTATTTTAGGAACAGCTTTGTCTCAAGCCTTTAATAACGACATGACGATAGACGATAGCTATGTTCTCTATAAAATCGACACAAGTAATGAAGAATCTGCTGCTTTTAAGCAGTTTGCTGCACATGCAGAAAAATCGGGCATTCACTTTAAAGCGTTGAAAAAAGATCAGGATGGAAAAAAAGAAGTAAAAGAGCAGCGGTATACAGCTTATGTAGAAGTGAAAGACGGAGGCATTGATCTCTACGGAAATGAAGAAAACAGCATTGAATTTAACGTGGTGCAAGGTATGTTAAGTACATTTGTTGATAAGTATAACGTGGCTATGGAAGTGGCCAAAGTAAATCCTCAGCAAGTCGAGAACCTGCTGCGTGCGTCTAAGCATGACTATATTCAAGAAACATCCCTTCATTCTCAAAAACAGCCAAATTCAATAGACTACTACGCTATTTCAATGACCACCATGATTGTTTTGTACGGATCTATCTCAGCGAGTTATTTAATTAGAGGAGAGCGTATGCGAAATACAGCAATTCGATTAGTAGCCGCACCGATTAAAACCGCTGAAATTTTTGTCGGGAAAATTTTAGGCACTGTTTTGGTTCACGCCATTTGTGTATTAGTCGTCATTATGTCGACTAAATATTTTTTTGATGCGAATTGGGGAGATCATTTACTCTTAGTACTCGTAATGTTAGTATCTCAAATTCTTTTTGCCATTAGCTTTGGACTAGGAGTTAGCTACCTTACGAAGACGGAAGCGGCGTCAAGAGCAATTATTATGGTTGTGATTCAAGTGTCGTGTATTGTGGGAGGAACCTATTTTCAAAATGGATCTGGAGAAGGCTTCGTCAATGTATCACCTTTAACCTGGATGAATAATGGACTTATTAAATTGATTTATACAAATGATATCGGCGCTTCTCTTTCAGTTATCGGGTTGAATGTAGGCTTCTCTATTTTATTCTTGGGCACAGCCATTGTGCTTTTGAGAAAAAGAGAGGGGTTATAACATGAAAAATATCATGTGGCTTGTCACAAATATGCTGAGAAATATGCTGCTTAGAAACAAAAGGACGCTTGTACTTGTTATTGGTTTGCCTATTGCAGGTATTTTGATGTCCGTTCTTATTTATGGAAATACAGCAGGGACTTCGGTGAATATCGGAGTTGTCAATCACGACTCAACGGATATCTCAAAAGACACCGTTCAGTTTTTAAAAGGACTGCATAAAACAAATGTTAAAATGCTCACGGCCAAAGAAGTGGATCATGAGATTACGTCAAAGAAAGTTGATGCTGTTATTACTTTTGAAAAAGGGTTTTCTGAAAGCGTCAAAGCGAACAAACCAGATCATATTACGATTACTTCGATAAAAGGAGCAGAAGTAACGGTCTTTATTAAGTCTTATTTGTATCAATATATTGATAATGTTTCTGCGCTTAATCAAGCAGCAGGCGGCAATGACGCTGCGTTTAAACAAATGTATGAGAGTTATCAAAAAGCGCCATTCCACGTCTCTACGCATGCACTCAAAGACAAAGGAACCGATCAAAACATTGTCAAGCAGACAATTGGGTATTTAATTATGTTTATGCTTTTTTCTGCCGTAAATCTATCGGCTCTTATCACAAAAGAAAAAGAGCAGCGCACGTATTTTAGACTGCTAGCTTCGCCAGTCAGTGCAAGGCAATACGTGATATCTAATGTTATGACAAATATGATTTTATTAACTTTGCAAGTAATGATTACACTTGTTTGTATTACGACTCTTTTTCATGTAGATATGAACATTCCTGTGTGGCAGCTATTTTTTATTTTAGTTTTGTTTGGGCTAGTAGCCATTGGCTTGTCGCTTGTAATCGTTGCTTTTACAGAAAGCTCAAAAGCGGCAAACGGCCTTCAAACGCTTATTATTACGCCAACTTGTTTACTGTCAGGGTGCTTTTTCCCTCCTGAATTTATGCCGGATGTGATGCAGAAAATAGCCGACTTTCTTCCTCAAACGTGGGTATTAAGCACGTTGAAAAGTGTTCAACAAGGAGCCGCATTAAGCAGCCTATGGTTAAATATCAGCATTTTACTAGCTTTTGCACTCGTTTTTTTTCTGCTATCGATTTATAAATTAAATCGAAATAATACTGTTCAAAAGTTTATTTAAATGGTAAAGTCAGAGAATACCTCTGGCTTTTTTTGTAATTTTTAAAAAGTTTCAAAAAAAGATTGAAAAATATAAGATGAAATTTTAGAATGAAAGAGGAAAGGGGTATACAAAAAGAGAATAAATAGGGGAGAAAAACGAAGTCCATGTTGGTTTTTTGCACAAATAAATGAAATCGCTTACATAAGTCAGCATGAAAAGACGGAAGGAGAGATTGTCAGCGAGATAACAAAGGGGGAAAAACAGTGGGAATTTATGAACTACTTGTACCACGCACGGTTTTATATGGAGAAGGATCATTTTCTAAAATTGGAGAACAAGCTGCACTGCTTGGGACAAAGGCATTGCTTATAAGTGATGACGTTATGGCGAAAGCAGGCAATGTAGAAACTTGTCGTCGTTACTTAGCAGAGGCTGGCATGGACTGTGCCGTGTATACAGGCGTAAATTCAGAGCCGACAGATATTCATCTAGATGAAGCGCTTGCCATATGTAAAGCGGAGCAGTGCGATGTGGTTATTGCCTTAGGGGGAGGCAGCTGTATCGATACTGGAAAAGCGGTTGCCATTATGATGACAAATGAAGGGCATCTACGAACGTATTTTCAAAATCAACAAGATTTTCAAGGTAGTCCTCTTCCTTTGGTTGCCGTGCCTACGACTGCTGGAACGGGCTCAGAAGTGACGAAAGCGACGGTTATTACAGACACGGCGTACGATGTAAAAATGATGCTCGCAAGGCCTCAATTATTGCCTGATACAGCCATTGTTGATCCGTTATTAACTCTATCATGTCCAAAACACGTAACGGCAGCTACAGGAATTGATGCACTCAGTCATGCGGTCGAAGCGTATTTGTCTAAAAAAGCACATCCTTTTACGGATTCACTTGCGCTTCAAGCAATTGAGTTAATTATGAAAAATATTCGTCTTGTGTACAGAAATGGAGAAAATGTTCAAGCAAGAAACGAAATGGCCTATGCTTCTATGCTTGCGGGGATGGCGTTTTCAAATTCATCCGTTGCTCTAGTGCACGGTATGTCACGACCTATTGGCGCGTTATTCCATGTGCCGCACGGTATTTCTAACGCGATGCTCCTGCCTGCGGTTTTGGACTATACAAAAGAGGCTTCAATCGATCGTTTAGGTGAAATAGGACAAGCTCTTTTTCCGAACGTATCATATACAAAAAAAGAAGGAGCAGATGTGTTAATTGAAGCCATCAAGCAGCTTTGTATCGACTTAGAGATTCCTAATCTTCAATCGTGGGGCATTGATCGCCAGCTATTTTATGCGGCGGTTGAAAAAATGGCAGCGGATGCGATTCAAAGCGGAAGTCCTGCTAACCATCCGGTTGTACCGACGGCAGAAGAAATTATCCAGCTGTATTACACGTCCTATGAATATGAGTTTGAGTCTGCACTTTATAAGAAATAAGATAAATTCAAGACAAATTGAATGAGGGATGAAAGGGGAAACGTTATGGATTTGCTGATTATTTTGCTGTCTCTGGGGCTTTTGATGCTGGTTGCTTACCGCGGATTTTCAGTTATTTTGTTTGCTCCACTTTGTGCGCTGCTAGCCGTTATTTTAACGGAACCAAGCTATGCACTCCCATTTTTCTCAAACGTTTTTATGGAGAAAATGGTTGGATTTATTAAAAACTACTTCCCTGTCTTTCTATTAGGAGCAGTCTTCGGGAAGATGGTTGAAATGTCTGGAGTCGCTGAATCGATTGCGAAAACAATTGTTAAAGTCGTGGGGGCTAAACGTGCGATCTTGGCGATTGTTTTAATGGGAGCAATCTTAACCTACAGCGGCGTAAGTTTATTCGTTGTTGCGTTTGCAGTTTATCCGTTTGCGGCTAACTTATTCCGCGAAGCGAATATTCCAAAACGATTAGTACCGGGAACGATTGCATTAGGAGCTATTTCGTTTACCATGGATGCACTTCCGGGTACACCGCAAATTCAAAATGTTATTCCAACGACTTTTTTTAAAACAGACATCTATGCTGCTCCGACACTGGGGATTATCGGATCAGTTATTGTTTTTAGCTTAGGTCTTTGGTATTTAGAAAGTCGAAGTAAAAAAGCAAGAAAAGCTGGAGAAGGCTACTACGGATTTAATAATGAACTAGCAGCTGCTGCAGAGCTAGAAAAAGAGTCTGTACCTTCTACAGAACCTAAATATGAACCTAGCATAGCAAGACAGATTTTAGCGTTTGTTCCGCTCGTGCTTGTAGGGGTTGCAAACAAATTTTTTACTGTTTCTATTCCAAAGTGGTACCCAGACGGTTTTGATTTTGCCAAAATTGGCCTTGAAGCGTTCGGAAAAGTAGATTTAACCGCAGTTGTTGGTATTTGGTCAGTGGAGTTAGCACTTGTTATTGGAATTATTACGACGATTGCGTATGACTGGAAGAGAGTGACCACCGGTTTCCAAGCGGGTCTTAACGCAAGTATTGGCGGAGCGCTTCTCGCTGCGATGAACACGGGAGCTGAGTATGGCTTTGGAGGCGTTATTTCATCTCTTCCTGGCTTTGCAACCGTTCGCGATGGTATTTCACATACCTTTACAAATCCGCTTGTCAATGGAGCCGTTACGACAAACATTTTAGCCGGTATTACAGGATCCGCTTCTGGAGGTATGGGAATTGCGCTTAGTGCGATGGGAGATAAGTATGTAGAAGCTATTAATCAATACAATATTCCTCCTGAAGTTATGCACAGAGTTGTAGCGATGGCATCAGGCGGTATGGATACGCTTCCTCATAACGGAGCCGTTATTACCCTGCTTGCTATTACCGGATTAACCCACAAGCAGTCTTACCGAGATATTTTTGCCATCACTGTTATAAAAACGCTTGCATGTTTCTTAATCATTGGAATCTACAGCTTAACTGGACTCGTATAACAAATAAAGAGGCTGAGTGTAGTTGAAGAAAGATCCGAACGATAAATCGTTCGGATTTTTTTATTGTTGCAGTGATTTTGTATATCGAGCCTTTTGCTCTAAAACAGATTCTTTGACTTTCTAAACTGTAAGTATTATGATTACACTACTTTCTAGAATACTATATGCCGTTACATTAATTCTTAGCATGTTTATGAAGAAAGGAGAATGACTGTGAAGCTATTTGAAGGAAATTTAAAAGTAGGCGACTGGGTCAAAGGAAAGTCTCGCGACGGTGAACTTATATACGGATATATAAAAACGATTAATCCATCTAAAAAAGCCGCACTAATCAATGTAGTGAAAAGTGATGATGAAAAAATGGTCGGCACAACCATTGGCATGATGGATGAAAAAATAGAGAAGCTGCCCCTTCAAAAAACGGCGCACGAAGAGCAGATTCTTTCATTGATTGATCTTGCGCTGCTAACAAAAGACGAAGCTTGGTTTATTGAATTAACAGCTGAATTAAAAAGAGTACAAGATAAAAAGCAAGGCTGACATTCCTAGTAAAGGAATGAAGGCCCTGCTTTTTTTATTATTCCTAGGGGAAAAGCAGGAATGGAAAGCAGCTTGCGAGAAGAAGTAAATGACGACATTAAAAGAAAAGGTGATAAAAGATGAGTAAACGTGTCTTGATTTTAACAGGAGATGCCGTGGAGGCTTTAGAAGTTTTTTATCCGTATTATCGCTGTTTAGAAGAAGATATTCAGTGTACCATTGCCTCTCCCGTGAAAAAGAAGCTCCAAACGGTTGTTCATGATTTTCTTCCAGAAATGGAAACATTCACAGAAAAAACGGGATATAAAATTGATTCTCATGCTTCTGTAGATGAAATGGATCCCGCTGATTTTGACGGACTTATTATCCCTGGAGGACGAGCGCCTGAATATATTCGAATGAACACAAAAGTTCAGGAAATTGCCGCTCATTTTTTAAAAGAAAACAAACCTTTAGGCGTTATTTGTCATGGTCAGCTCGTGTTAACGACGGTTAGAGAGTATCTGCAAGACAGAGAAGTGACAGCGTATCCTGCTTGCCGTCCGGAAGTAGAAGCGGCGGGTGCTGTATTTGTTGAACAGACGCTCCACGTAGACAGAAACTTAGTAACCGGACAAGCTTGGCCGGATTTACCTAAATTTATGAAAGAGTTTTTTAACGTGCTAAAAAAAACTGAAAAAGTGAACGCATAATAAAAAAAGCGGGCTGAGAGAAAACCATTCTTTCAGCTCTTTTAATTGATGATAGGTGAGGTGTAAACAACGTGCAGCTAGTGTCTGAACTGTCGAAGAAAATTATAAAAGAAGTACAGCTGGTGATGAAAGAACATGTAATTGTAACGGATCCACGCGGAATTATTATTGCGTCTACAGAAGAAAAGCGGGTTGGTTTTTTTCATGAAGGCGCGTGGAACGTGATGCAAAAAAAGCAAAAACTATATATCTCTAAAAAAGAAGCAGCAGATTTAAAAGGAGTTAAGCCAGGAATTAATTTGCCTATCAGTTATCAAGGAGACATTATTGGCGTTATTGGCATTACAGGTACTCCAGAAGCTGTTGAGCCTTTTGCAGATATTATTCGAAGATTAACAGAGTTAATTATTCGCGAAGCATACTACATAGAAACAAAGGAATGGGAAAATAAAGGAGTAGAAGCTTTTTTTCGTGAATGGATTTATAGCCAGCAGGTAGATGCAGAATTTATTGAACGAGGTCATATTTTAGGAGTACAAGTAGACAGTCCTTATTGCTGCACGCTGTTTCAAATTGACTCATCTCTTTCGAAAAAGAAGCAGCAGCAGGTACAAGAAACAATTCGCTACTGGTTTGAAAGTCATAAAGGTGAAGGAGATTATATCGCAAATTGGGGATACGATCGCTTACTTTTACTGAAAGAAGCGGTAGGTGAAAAGGTAAGACAAGGATTTAAAGAAGAATTAAAAAAATGTCAGCAGCACATTCAAGCAAACAACCAAGTTATCATCACTATTGGTGTAGGAAAGCCAGCGGAGCAATTTGATTTGCATGCTTCATATGAAGAAGCAAAAAAAGCGCTTAAAGTAGCTTCAAAACGTCAAACCGTTGTTTTTTATGAGGAACTGCTGATGGACATGATTTTAGAAGACGTTTCTGAACCTGTAAAAAAGGAATTCTTAAGTCGAGTGCTTTCCGCTCTTTTAAAAGAAAAAGAGCTTCTCGAAACGTTGAAATGCTATTTATCCAATGATCAATCATTAAAAAAAACGGCAGTTGATTTACATATTCATATCAATACGCTTCATTACCGCTTGAAGCAAATGAAAGAACTAACAGACATTGATCCTAAAAGTGTAAAGGGTCTCACGCTTTTTTACCTTGCGCTGTCTCTACTAGAATAAAGTGCGCTATTCATTAGATAAACATACAAAAAATGAGTTTTTAAAGCGCTTTTTTTTAGTTTTTTATCCATAGTCCCTCGTGGCTTCTGCAACTATAATAAGATTAAGAGATATATAAGGAGGAACGTTATGCTTAATGAACGAACAAAAGCAAAGCTCATTGAAGTTGTAGGATCGGCCAACTTTCAAGATAGCAGTGAAGCAAGACTCGTATATTCTTATGACGCAACCCCTAACTTTCAGTCGCTTCCTGATGCAGTTATTATGCCTGAAAACAAAGATCAAGTGAAAAGAATTTTAACGATATGCAATGAAGATCACGTTCCTATTGTGCCAAGAGGTTCTGGCACAAATTTAAGCGCAGGAACGTGTCCCACGCAAGGCGGAATTGTTCTTACCTTTAACCGGATGAATAAAATTTTGGAAATTGATGAAGAAAATTTAACCGCTACCGTGCAGCCGGGTGTTATTACGTTAGACTTAATTAATGCCGTAGAGGCAAAAGGTTTATTTTATCCTCCTGATCCAAGCTCTATGAAAATATCAACCATTGGAGGAAACATCAATGAATGCTCAGGAGGATTACGAGGCTTAAAATACGGAGTAACAAAAGATTACGTTCTTGGTCTTGAAGTAATTCTTGCAAACGGCGATTGTATTAAGACAGGAGGCAAGCTGGCTAAAGATGTAGCTGGCTACGATTTAACGAACTTGTTTGTTGGTTCTGAAGGAACGCTGGGCGTCGTGACAGAAGCGATTTTAAAGCTCATTCCAATACCTGAAACAAAACAAACTCTGCTTGCGCTGTTTGAAGACATGGACGCAGCTGCCAAGACGGTTTCAG
The DNA here is from genome assembly GCF_038006305.1 of Priestia sp. FSL R5-0597. Lineage (NCBI taxonomy): Bacteria > Bacillati > Bacillota > Bacilli > Caryophanales > Bacillaceae > Priestia > Priestia sp. FSL R5-0597. The sequence goes on along the minus strand of NZ_JBBOUZ010000001.1, from coordinate 2,622,277 downwards.
CAATTATCGCCAATAAGATTATTCCGGCTACGCTTGAATTTTTAGATCAGCCGACGTGTGAAGTAGTAGAAGATTTTGCCCAAGTTGGGCTTCCAACTGATGTAAACGCTGTCTTATTGATTGAACAAGATGGCCCGCCAGAAGTGGTGAAGCGCGATATTGAAATGATTTCACGCATCTGCAGCGAAGGAAAGGCTGTATCGGTGAAAGTAGCGGCTTCGCAAGCAGAAGCAGAAGCGTTAAGTACAGCAAGAAGATCAGCTCTTTCTGCTTTAGCACGAATGAAGCCAACGACGATTTTAGAAGACGCAACCGTTCCGCGGTCCAAAATTAGTGAAATGGTCAAAGCGATTAATGAAATTGCTGTAAAATACAACGTTAAAATCTGTACGTTTGGTCATGCGGGAGACGGAAATCTGCATCCGACTTGCTTAACAGATGCGCGTGACGAAGAGGAGCTTCACCAAGTCGAACAAGCTTTTGAAGCAATTTTTCATAAAGCCATTGAGCTTGGAGGAACGATTACAGGTGAACATGGAGTCGGAGAAATGAAAGCACCGTATTTAGCATTGAAGATGGGCGGAGAAGGAGTAGCTGCGATGAAAGCAATTAAGTATGCTTTGGACCCGCAAGGAATTATGAATCCAGGAAAAATTTTTGCTAAAGACACGAGAAAAAGAGTGGTGGTTCGTTCATGACGGCAACAAAAGACATTCAGCAAGCGTTTAAAGAACGGTTAGATTATGACGAGTTAATGAATTGTATGAGATGCGGTTTTTGTTTGCCAAGCTGTCCGACGTATGGGCAAACCAATCAATATGAAGCAGCGTCACCGCGCGGAAGAATTGCTTTGATGAAAGGAGTTGTAGATGGCCTTATTGAACCGGATGAATCCGTTGAAAAACAATTGAACCTTTGCCTTGGCTGCCGAGCGTGTGAGCCTGTTTGTCCTTCGGGTGTGAAGTACGGACACTTATTAGAAGAAGCGCGTGATATTATTCAGCAGAAAAAACGACATAAATGGCCGATAAAAGCGCTCAGGCATATGGTGTTTGAACAGCTTTTCCCGCATAAAGAACGATTAAAAAATGTACATTCCCTGCTTGCTTTCTATCAAAGAAGCGGCTTGCAAAAAGCTGTTCAAAAAACAAATATATTAAACGTCCTGCCCGGTAATTTAGCACAAATGGAAAAAACGCTTCCGCCTGTGCCAACAAAAAAAGAAATGAAGAAACGTCCTTTTTTATTTGAAGCAGAAGGAACAAGAGAGCGTACGGTTGCTTTTTTTACAGGGTGTTTAATGGATACGATGTTTATGGAGACAAACAACGCGACGATTGCACTTTTACAAAAAGCGGGGTGTAAGGTCGTTATACCAGAGGTGCAGACGTGCTGTGGCGCCCTGCATGCGCACGGCGGAGAAAAAGATCAGGCAAAGAAGTTAGCGAAGCAAAATATTATGGCGTTTGAATCCATTCAAGCGGATGATATTGTTCTTAATGCAGGCGGCTGTGGTGCGCTGTTGGTGGAATACGATCATCTATTAAAAGATGAGCCGGAATGGAAAGAAAGAGCAGCGGTCTTTTCTGCAAAAGTCAAAGATTTTTCAGAGATTTTATTGCAGCAGCAGTTTGTGGAAAAACAAAAGTTATCGCTTCCAAGTCAAATTATTACGTATCAAGACTCGTGTCATTTAAGAAACGTGATGAAAACGTCCAGCGCACCGAGAAAACTGATCCAAGCAATTAACGGCACGGTGTTTAATGAAATGGAAAATGCGGATCATTGCTGCGGCTCAGCTGGTATTTATAACTTAACGGAACAAGAGATGTCTATGCAAATTTTAGATTATAAAATGGAAAAAGTGAAAGAAGCCCATGCCCATACAATTGTAACAGCAAACCCGGGCTGTCTCATTCAAATGAAACTAGGCGTAGTCAGAGAAGGAGTAGAAGAAAGTGTAAGGGCCGTTCATCTTGCAGATTTACTTCTTGAAGCAGTAGAAAGCAAATAAAAAGGCCGGACGTGTCCGGCCTTTTTATTATTTGAACAGCTGAGAAACAATTTCGTACGAACGAAGGCGAGCTTTGTGATCGTAAATTTGAGCGTTAATCATCAGTTCATCTGCTTCTGTTTCTTCAATAAACTGTTCCAGCTTGACTTTAATCGTCTCAGGGCTTCCGACAATAGAAGAGCCCAGCTGCTGTTGAAGAGAAGCTTTTTCAAAGTCAGTCCATAGTTCATCCATATTATCCACAGGAGCTTTTAGTTTACCCGGTGTGTTTCGAATTAAATTTAGAAACTGCTGTTGCATAGAAGTAGCCAAGCGTTCAGCTTCTCTATCTGTATCAGCAGCGATTACGTTTACACCTAACATTGCATATGGTTTCTCTAACACGTCGGACGGCTTAAAATAACGACGGTACATGTTAAGAGCTGTCATTGTATTATTAGGCGAAAAGTGACTTGCAAATGAAAATGGCAAGCCTAGCTGTGCAGAAAGCTGTGCGCTAAAACCGCTTGAGCCAAGGAGCCAAATCGGAATATTTAAACCTTGACCGGGAACAGCTTTAACACGTATCTGACTTTCTGAAGCAGGTTTAAAGTATTCTTGCAGTTCGGCCAGCTGTTCTGGGAAGTCACTGCCGTCGCTTCTGCGGTCGCGTCGCAGCGCCTGCGCTGTCAGCTGATCTGTCCCTGGTGCTCTTCCTAAGCCTAAATCAATACGTCCTGGAAATAGTGATTCAAGCGTACCAAAATGCTCAGCAATAACAAGCGGAGAATGGTTAGGAAGCATAATGCCGCCAGAGCCTACGCGAATGCGTGACGTGCCTCCAGCGACATGACCAATTACAACAGATGTAGCGGAGCTTGCGATACCTGTCATATTATGATGTTCAGCTAGCCAATAGCGGTTATACCCCCATTTTTCAGCGTGCTGAGCTAAATCTAATGTATTTCTAAGTGAGTCAGATACAGTTCCTCCTTCAACTACAGGAGAAAGATCTAACACGGAAATCGGAATATCTTTTAATGCTTTACTCATCAATTTCATCTTCTTTCTTTAAAGACTTCATAGGCCTTGTTATTTCAATGGAATACAAGTATTTTAACAAGAATCTTTCGAGTTCCAAAATATTTTGCTTCGGTTGTTTTTTTTAATTCCTTACTCTTTTATTACACAAGCTCCTAAAACGCAAAAAGCTTGTACGGTATAAGGCAGAAGCCGCCTCTTTCTATAAAAGACTGTCATATTTTATAGAAGAAGGGAGGATGAATATGGTTACTTTAAATGAACTAAAAAGCAAGCAGTACGATATGATATACAGTTTAGGCTATAACTGTTTTCCAGGGATATATATGAAAAAATATTCTTTGCGAAAACAAGCCGGGGTGATTGATTGGTGTATTAGCATTTCTCTTTCTCATGTCAATCAGCTGTTGAAAAATCGCTGTAAAGACTTATTTGTATATGAACACTTAACCTATATCAGTTCTTTCGGAGATGGTTCCACGCTTAGACTGCGTGATAAGGTGTATCAAATTGATTCTGCTCATGATTTTCCGTCGTCTATTAATACGGAGACTAACTGGCTTTCATATAATGAAGTCAAAGAAAAATATGAACGGAGAACGGAGCGATTTTTAACGTCAATGGAGACCAGTTCTTGTATATTGTTTATTCGTATGGGTGGAACGTATGAAGAAGCGAAAGAATTAGAGCATGTTTTAAAGGGAATGGTCAAAAACGATTTCTATATACTGCTGCTGACAAACAGTGAAAAAGAGCTTTTATCCGAAGCTAACTGGGACTTGCCTTATACATGTGTTTTACATGCACCTATTTTTTCAATGGACGTGCTGCGCGATGATAAAGTATGGGAAGAGCTCTTAAGCGGGCTTGTTATAAAATAAAAGAAACACTTTTTGTGTAATACGGGAATGAAAAAGCTCGTTTTTTTCATAGACTTTGTTATATCTGTGTATCAAAGGAGATGAAAAGATGGAGTCCAATGTGCGGAAGGCGATAAAAGAAATTGTATGGCTGCTGCTAGAACAAGATCAGCGTTGGAATGAGTATCTAGTACAGCTGGAGGATTTGAAAATACAAGTGGATTTGAATAGTTCCGCATATGAAGTCCTGAGAAAGATGACGGGTAATTACGAAGTGCTGCTTGAACATATGGATCTCATTCAGCAGTTTGAAAATCATTCTAAAAGTGAAACGGCGCTGAATGACTTAGTTACTATCGTTATGAAGCATTACTCATTAAAAAATTCATAAGCCTGCTTTGTGCAGGTTTATGGAGTTTAAGCTCTCAATGGAATTCAGTAGAGATTATCGTTTATAATAAGTACATATGGTGATGAGAGGGTGATCGATATGGAAGAGAAACAAGAAATTGTACCCGTTCGTACAGAGGAAACAGCCAAATATTATTCGGAAGAAAAATTTTGGGACAAGCTTAAAAAGTTTGGTAAAAAAGCGGGAGCAAACGTTGTTTATGCCGTACTGCTTTTATACTACACGCTGCAAAAACCTGATATTCCTCCAAAAGCAAAAGCAGTCATTATAGGAGCGTTAGGTTATTTTATTCTTCCTTTAGATTTAATTCCGGACTTTGCAGCAGGAGTTGGATTTACAGATGATTTAGGAGCTCTGGGGCTTGCATTGATTCAAGTTGCCATGTACATTGATGAAGATGTTAAACTGAAAGCAAAAGAAAAAATCAAAACGTGGTTTTCAGAAGAACACAATTTTTCCATTATTGATGCTAAAATAAAGTAACGTTATGATCAAAATGTCATTATTAAATAAAGTGAGCAAAAGAAGGTGATAGATGAATCATCTTCTTTTTAACCGATAATATATAGGTCTTTATGGCTATTTTAATCCGTTTTATGTAAAAAAAACAGGATTAAAATATTTTTTTCATTAAAATTTTAAGCAATGTAATTGAATAATTCCCCTACAAATGTTAAGTTAAAACATGTTCATAAATTCGTCACAGAAAGCAATATACAAATAAGTAAGATAGTTTGTAAAAACTTTGTGAAATTATGGAGCTTTTTAACTGAGAGTTTCAAACTCTTAGAGATTCTTCCTCATCAATCAGAAGTCGCTTTCTTTCGTCACAAGATTAAGCATCTTTCATTTGAAGGTGTTTTTTTTCAGCCTAAGTAAGCCAACAACATGATTGTATGACAAGTTTTTACTAAGGTTGTAGAGTTACTGTATTGTATGACAAGTTTTATGTGATTTGATGTTGATTAAATGAACAGTTTCGAAGTAAATAAATGATTGCAGAAAAACAAAGTCCATGCGTTTTCATGAACCATTATACGTTACTTCATATTTGTAGAGATGTTTAGCAAAAGGGGAGATGAATGGCCTGACGTAAACAATATCCATAGACAAGCCTTAGAAGATAATTATCTTTCTAAGAAAGCAAATTTATATGATTGATTCTAATCTAAACAATGGAGTGTTCAAAAATGGAAATTAGTCAAATCTTTATTATTTTAACCCCAATCTTTTTTGTTATTTTGCTAGGTTATTTAGCAGGATATTTTAAAAAGTTTGATGCAACAACATCTAAAGGGTTAAATACGCTTGTAACAAAATTTGCGTTACCTGCACATCTATTCGTTGGTATTACAACAACATCAAAACAAACGCTTATTGAAAAATGGCCGTTTTTACTAGCATTAGTTCTTGGTATTATTGGATTTTATGTTCTTTTCTTACTTGTTGCAAAATATGTATTCAAATACTCACTAACAGGCGCGTCTATGTTCTCTTTAAACTCTACGCAGCCAACGTTTGCGTTTATGGGTATTCCCGTATTAGGTAGCTTGTTTGGCGCGGATGTAGTAGCAATTCCAATCGCTATTACGGGTATCGTAGTAAATGCGATGCTTGATCCTTTAGCAACTATTATTGGTACGGTTGGACAGCGCGAAAGAAGTGAAGGGGATTCTGAAGAAAGCTTATTTAAAGTAACGATTAAATCAATCTTACACGGTCTTTCTGAACCGTTAGCTTGTGTTCCGTTAATCGCAGTAGTATTAGTGCTATGTGGGTTCCAATCTCCAGATTTACTATCAAGCAGTTTAGATCAAATTGGTTCAATTACATCTGGTGCGGCACTATTCGCAGTTGGGGTAACAATTGGTATCCGTAAAATTCAATTTAGCCCAGCGGCATTTGGTATTGCGATTTTAAAAGTGGCTATTCAGCCGCTTGTAATGTTAGGAATTGCAACAGCAATGGGTCTATCATCAGCTGACATCGTAAAATTAGTGTTATTAGTAGCGTTCCCAGGTTCAGCTGTAGCAGCGATGATTTCAGTGCGCTTTGATAGCCTAGCTGGTGAAACAGCTTCAGCATTCGTACTTAGTGCCATTATGTCACTTGTTACATTACCGCTATTAATTTCTTGGTTAATGTAGTCACATATATCAATATAAAATAAAAAAGGCTTTGCTATTTTAGCAAAGCCTTTTTTGTGCATCTATACTTAAAAAAGCTTTAAAAATTCTTGAGCGATTTTGGGGAGATAACTATCGGTACGCCACGTAACTAAAGGCTCAATTACAAATGGATTATCTTCTATGCTTAAAATTTTAATATGTTCTAGCGAAAAAGAAGATAGCATCGAATAAGGAACAATAGCAGCACCAAGGCCACGACATACTAAATTAAGAAGCATCGCTGAGTCATGGCATTCGCATAAAATGGTAGGTGTTATATCCATCTTTTTAAATTCCTTTATAATGCGATTGTATATGCTTATTTCCCGATTTGAACGAAGAAGAATAAGAGGGAGAGAAGCGATTTCAGCGACTGAAATCTTTTCTGTTGCATAACTACTTTCTTTGGGAACTGCTACAACAAAGACATCTGGTGCAAGTGTTTTTGTTTTTACCTGTTGATAAGGTAAGTCTGTAGTGGTGACTGCTACATCAATCTTTCCATCCGTCAACAACTCGTTTAAATGAGCTGGTTCGTTTTCATAGATATTAAAAGTACTGTTTGGATACTGTTTTTGAATAAGAGCTAGCTTATCGAGAACCGTTGATGCACAGTAGATTGTACATCCGACTTCAAGCTTTTCATTTGTTACGTTTTTACATTCCTGTACTTCCAATACTGATTTTTCGACCCTTTGCACAATTTCTTTCGCTCGTTTTAAAAAAAGCTCTCCTTCTGCCGTTAACAATAAGCGCTTGTTATTGTTTCGTTCAAAAAGCAAAAGGCCCAGCTCATTTTCGAGCTGCTTTAGCTGTCTGCTTAATGGAGGCTGAGCCATGTGCAGACGCTTGGCTGCTTTAGTTACATTTAATTCTTCAGCTATGACAATAAAATAATGCAGCTGTCTTAATTCCACTATATTCAACTCCATACTTTAAAGGTATTATTATATACTTTATCAATATTTTAATTGTATGGAAAATAAGTGTAAAGTTAAATGTGTAACCAAAGCAGAGAGGAGGAAAAGAAATGAAAATAGCTGTAGGAATAACAGGAGCCACAGGAGCTATTCTAGGTATTCGAATTTTAGAGCTTTTGAAGAAGGCTTCTGTTGAAACGCATTTAGTCATGTCGTCTTGGGCTCATGCCACAATTAAGCTGGAAACACCGTATAGCGTTAGGCAAGTAGAAGAGCTAGCAGATTATTGTTATTCATATCAAGACCAAGCAGCAAAAATTTCGAGCGGTTCATTTCGTATAGACGGAATGATTGTAAGTCCTTGCAGCATGAAAACATTAGCATCTATTCGAATGGGACTAGCAGATAACTTAATAGCAAGAACGGCAGATGTGATGTTAAAAGAAAGAAAGCCACTGGTGCTACTTCCTCGAGAAACGCCTTTGAATACGATTCATTTAGAAAACATGCTGGATCTCTCAAAAATGGGAGCTATCCTCGTGCCTCCTATGCCAGCTTTTTATAACAAACCTGAGACAATTGATGATATTGTCACACATATTGCTGTTCGAACGTTAGATCAATTAGGAATTGAGCTTCCTGAGGCAAAAAGATGGAATGGAATTAAACATTTATCATAAGGAGGAAAATAAACATGGCTTATAAAGACTTTAGAGATTTCCTTGATACGCTACATAAAGAAGGGCAGCTGCTGACGATTACAGATGAAGTGCAGCCAGATCCGGATTTAGGTTCAGCAGGTCAAGCCATCAGTAATTTAGGAGATCAAACGCCGGGATTATTATTTACAAATATTTATGGATATAACAACGCAAAGGTAGCCCTAAACGTAATGGGTTCCTGGTCAAATCACGCGTTAATGATGGGACTCCCTAAATCAACTCCTGTAAAAGAACAGTTCTTTGAGTTTGCTCGGAGATATGAAAAATTTCCTGTTAAAGTGAAAAGAGAAGAAACAGCGCCATTTCATGAGTGTGAAATTAAAGATGATATTAACTTATTCGACCTTTTGCCATTGTTTCGCTTGAATCAAGGAGACGGAGGCTACTATCTAGATAAAGCGTGCGTTATTTCTCGTGATCAGCATGATAAGGCGCATTTCGGCAAACAAAACGTAGGTATATATCGTATGCAGGTCAAAGGGAAAGACCGTCTAGGCATTCAGCCCGTGCCACAGCATGATATTGCCATTCACTTGAAACAAGCCGAAGAAAAAGGTGAAAACCTCCCTGTATCAATTGCTTTAGGATGTGAACCCGCGATTGTCACAGCAGCTGCTACGCCGCTTCATTACGATCAATCAGAGTATGAAATGGCAGGAGCTATTCAAGGTGAGCCGTACAGAATTGTGAAGTCTCAGCTTTCTGATTTAGATGTACCTTGGGGAGCAGAAGTGATTTTAGAGGGAGAAATCTTAGCTGGTGAACGTGAGTATGAGGGTCCTTTTGGTGAATTTACAGGTCATTACTCCGGTGGCAGAAGCATGCCTGTTATCAAAATCAATCGCGTATACCATCGCAAAGATCCTATTTTTGAAAGTCTATATATCGGTATGCCTTGGACAGAAACAGATTATTTAATTGGAATCAATACAAGCGTTCCTTTATATCAGCAGCTAAAAGAAGCATATCCTGAAGAGATTGAAGCGGTGAACGCGATGTATACTCATGGTCTCGTTGCTATCATTTCAACGAAAAGCCGATACGGAGGATTTGCTAAGGCGGTTGGTATGAGGGCATTGACTACGCCGCATGGATTAGGATATTGCAAGCTAGTTATTTTAGTAGACGAAGATGTGGATCCGTTTAATTTACCGCAAGTCATGTGGGCGCTATCGACAAAAATGCACCCAAAACATGATGTTATAACAGTGCCTAATCTCTCAGTTCTGCCACTTGATCCAGGATCTGATCCGGCTGGTATTACAGATAAAATGATTTTGGATGCTACAACACCGGTTGCACCAGAAACAAGAGGCCACTACTCGCAGCCTTTAGATACACCACTTGAAACTGAAAAATGGGAAAAAATCTTAACGAATATGATGCAAAAATAAACAAGGAGGAATCGACATGCATACTTGTCCAAGATGTGAAGCCAAACAAGCGAACTTAGTATCTAAATCACCAGTTGAAGGAGCCTGGGAGATTTACTTATGCAACGTGTGTTTGTTTACCTGGCGTTCTTCTGAACCTGAGACGATCACCAATCCTGAAAAATACCCTCGACCATTTAAAATCAATCCAAAAGACGTACCGCTGGCAACGCATGTGCCTCCTGTGCCACCCCGATCTTAATCAGCAAAGGTGGTAAGTAAAATGAATAAAGCAGAGCTGCCAAAAGCCGTGCGCGTATTTTTAAATGGAAAAGATCTAGAAAGGAAACAGCATGCTGCGATGCTGCTATCTACAGTGACATCCGAGGGGTTTCCTCATGTAGCAATGATTAGCGCAGGAGAGCTGGTAGCTATTAGCTCTTCGCGCGTCAAGCTGTTAGTATGGAAAGATACCACGTCTTCAAAAAACATGATACAGAATCATAAGGCAACCGTTACATTAGTTATTGAAGGCAAAGCTTATTACATTAAATTTTGGCTAAAAAAAGAAGCTCCTGTGTTATCAGGCTATGAGCTATTTACGGGAGAAGTAGCCGCTGTTAAAGAAGATTACGCAAAATATGCAGTTTTAACATCGGGCATTCAATTTCAGCTTCATGATTCCAAAGAGGTACTGAGCCGCTGGAAGCAATCAATTAAGGCTGTTCTTTCTACTGAAAAAACCGATTCTTAAAAATAAGAATCGGTTTTTCAGCTGTAGTGAAATTTTTTCAAATAGCACGCTAGCTGCACTTTTAATAGATGTTCACTATTTGTAAATGATATGCTCATCTTATCTTCGATTTTCTTCAACCGCTGATAGAGTGTATTAACGTGAATATGAAGCTGCTTAGCTGTAAGTGAAGCCGAGCGGTTGTTATCAAAATACGCTTCTAGCGTTTGTTCTAAAGGTTCATCGTTCAAATGATTGTTTTTAAGAGGGACAAATACTTCATCAATAAAGGTTTTGACTTCTTCTTTCGATTGATTAATAAATAGCCGGTTAATTCCTATTTCCTCATACAACATGCATCCATCTTGCTGCTGAGACAGAAGGTAAGAGACAGCTTTTTCAGCTTCACTATAACTCTTTTCTATTTGGGTAAAGTGAGAATAACGACTTCCAATCCCTATTTTTACATGACATTCATTGTAGTAACGCCATTTTGAGAGTGAATCTTCTAATTGTTTGATAATAGCATGATGGTCTTCATAAGAATCAAGCGTGAACACAATGGTTACTTTCGTGTCGAATCCGTATACGACCGGCGCTTTTAAGCTGAAAACCGATTTGATGTCAGATACAAGGCGATGAAGATGTAAGTTTAAGAGCTGCAGGTCCGCCTGTGAACGAATGGTAATAAGAGCGACTAGAATATGCTTTTTTGTATCAATGTTTAGCTCATTTGCTTTTTGATACAGTAAAGTGGTGTCATAACATGATAAGTATTCACTAAATAGTTCATGCGTTCGCTTGTAAAATAAATCGACTAACGTTTGTTTTTTCAGCATTTCTAGTGCAATAACAGAGCTGCTTTGTTCGAGTGCCACTTGATCTAGAGAGGAAAGATCTTCTTGATTTGTCTGCAGAATAACTAACCCTAAGAGCGTATCAATGCCGTGTATCGGTTGAATGTAGACGCTGTGCTTCTGGTTGTGTGACTCAATAGTATAAAAGCAAGCTTTTGTATGTAAAACAAAATGCGTGTGAAATTCAGCTGTTTTTGTGTCTACATCAAGAAATTTTAAAAAGCCATAGGTCTTATTATCAACAAAATCTACAATGGTGACGGGAGATGTAACCATTCGGCGTAATTCGGTAAGTATCGGTTCAATTCCTTTACTTTGAAGTGAAACGTTCATGAATGTGCGATGAATTTGATCGCGACGTATTAAAAGTTCATTTTGTTTTTTTACATCTTCAAAAAGCGCTGAGTTTAAGAGAGCAATCGAAACTTGATCGGAAAAGCTTTCTAACAATTCTTTATCCTCTTCATTTAAAAGAGGAGTTGTACCGTTTTGATAAATAATGAGTACGCATACCGTTTGTTCTTCCATGCAAATTGGGACAGAAATAATAGATTGAATGTGTGTAAATGTATAGGACTGATTAAGATAGTGAATATTATCGTCAGTCATAGTAGAAGAATCGCGTACTATATCCTCTAAGTTCGTATACATATAGCTTTTATTATGCTGAAATGTCTTTCCGATAATTCCTTCGCCAACTTTCATTTTCATGTTTTGAATTTCATTGTTTGGCCCCCCGGACCAGGCGCGAGGCAAAAGAAATTCAGTGGAAGAATCAAACATCCACAGCACGCCCATATCCGCAACAGAAATAACTGAAAGAGCATTTTCTAGAATTCTTGTTAATAGATAGTCAGAGTCTTGTAAAAGCGAGATTTCCTTAATGCTTTTCATAAGTACGTTCAAAATGTGCTCATGCCGCTCTAGCTTTTTTTGCAGCACATAAGGAGAAAAGTTAGCGGATAGCTTCTTTATTTGTTGTGGTGTCCAGTCATGCTTAGCAAATATGCGAACAACAAACGCATACCGGTTTGGAAAGGATAAGTAAATTTCTTCGAACTCTTCATATGCGATATGCTTTTGAAAGGAATCACTGCCGTTATGTAGGCTAGTGGGAGGAGTGTAAGTCAGGGATGAGCATAAAGAACTGGAAAAAATCATGTTAAAATTTGCAGAATCAATACTTGTCCAAATTTGATAAGAACTGTTTTTAATAATAGATGTAAGATAACCTTTCATATTAGCTAATAAATCACTCATATTAACAACCCCTTATAGACTACTTAATGTAAAAAAATACATAGTTATAGTTCTTATTATATATAAATGCACATTGAAAAAATAGTCAGAATTTTTTAATATTTATGTAACAAATCGATTTGTTACAAAACATTACATTAAATGAAATAAAAAGGAGATGAGTGCGTTTATGCTAGCAAGGTCGAACTGGAAATACATCATTTTATTTTTATTATTTTTAGGCTGGTCGCTTGGAAACTTAGATCGTTTTATTATTAATTACGCTATTTTAGATATCTCGAAAGATCTACACCTTAATGCTTCTTCTACAGGCATCATCTTAAGCAGTTTTTTTGCAGGATATGCACTGATGCAAATACCTGGTGGGTGGCTAGCAGACCGCTTTGGGTTTAAAAAAGTCATTACAATCGCCGTGCTTTTATGGTCTTTGTTTACGGTTTTTACCGGAATGGCCTGGTCTTTTGCTTCTATTATTATCATTCGCTTTTTATTTGGATTAGGGGAAGAGAGCTATTTTCCATCTGCGTCAAAAGGAATCGCAGGGTGGTTTCCTCAGCAAGAACGCAGTAGAGCCATGTCTTTTTTGTTATCGTCAGGTACGATTATGGGCGTGGTGACACCGATTCTGGCGACGCAACTGATGCAAACAATAAGCTGGAGAAGTATCTTTTATATCATAGGAGCCATCGGGCTTGTTATTACAGTTCTGTTTGTTTTTTTACTAAAAGAAAAGCAGCAGGGGGAAAAAAGAGAGGCTTCTGCTATTCCTGCTAAGCAGATGACATTAAAAGAAATTATCAAAACCCCGATGATTTGGAATTTATTTATTGCCTATTTCAGTATTTACGCTATTAACTGGGGGCTCATGTCGTGGATGCCTACATATTTAGCCGAAGTAAGACATTTGAATTTAACGGACATCGGTTTTCTTTCCGCTATCCCAGCATTTGTAGGCATTATAGGAATGTTTGTTAGCGGCTTTATTTTAGACAAGCTTCCAGAAGGAAAAGACAAGACGATAGCAGCGGTTTTTGGTTTACTGATGGGCGTTTTTCTTTGCTTAATGGCTATTTCACCTAGCGTAGGCATGTTTATCGTTTTTCAAAGCGCAGTAACTTTACTGTTTTCATTTAATGTGATTTTAATCGCTTCAGCTCCTTTAAAAATGTTGCCTGAATCAGTGGTCGGTTCAGCAAATGGTTTTATTAATACAGGGGCTCAAGCAGCCGGCGTATTAACACCAATGCTTATTGGTTTTTTAGTACAGTCGTTTGGCGGGTCTTATAATGCAGCGTTTGCTTTATTAATTATCTGCGCTCTTGTCTGTGCTATTTCGTTGTTTTCGATTCGACCTGCAAAAGTGGTAGTGAACGCACAAAATGCTGTTAAATAATGAGGGAAAAAGGAGAGTGTCTCATGGATATTGTCAAAAAAGTCGAACAACTTATTGAACAAAAGCGACACGAGCTAACTCAAATCAGTGATCAAATATGGGAATATGCAGAAACGAGGTTTGAAGAGTATAAGTCGGCACAGCTAATTTGCGACATGTTAGAAAAAGAAGAGTTTACGCTTCGTACACATATTGCTAACCTTGAAACAGGTTTTATTGGAAGTTACGGGCACGGTTATCCGATTATCGCTATTCTTGGTGAATATGATGCGCTTACCGGGCTGAGTCAAAAAGATAAGTGTGCAGTAGCAGATCCAGTCAAAAAAAATGGAAATGGCCATGGGTGTGGACATAACCTACTTGGCGTAGGCTCACTAGCAGCTGCGCTTGCAGTCAAAGAATACTTAAAAGAAAAAAATGTTCCGGGAACCGTTCGATACTATGGATGTCCAGCTGAAGAAAGTGGCTACGGAAAGACGTATATGGTACGAGAAGGATTTTTCCAAGATGTAGACATCGCGTTTTCGTGGCATCCGGCTACCGTTAATGGTGTCATGCATACGTCATCGAATGCGGTTATGCAAGCAACTTTTAAATTTAAAGGAAGAAGCAGTCATGCAGCTGCTAGTCCTCACCTTGGCAGAAGCGCTTTAGACGCTGTAGAGTTGATGAATATTGGTGTGAATTATTTGCGTGAACATATGATAGATGAAGCGCGCGTACACTATGCCATTACAAACAGCGGAGGCATTTCTCCTAATGTTGTTCAAGCAGAAGCGGAAGTCATGTACTTAATTCGTGCTCCGAAGCCATCTCAAGTAAAAGAACTTTATGAACGGGTTGTGAAAATTGCAAAGGGAGCGGCTTTAATGACTGAAACACAAATGGAACAGGAAATTCAAGGAGCCTGCGCTAATCTAATTCCAAATCAAACAATGGAGCAGCTGATGCATAAACAAATGATGCAGATAAATTTGGCTGAGGTGAAACATGAAGAAATAGTCTTTGCCAAAGCTATTTACGAGTCTACATCCGCTGAAGACAAAGAAGCAGCAAAAAAACAAGTGGGTTCACTGCTAGACAGAGCTTTAGCAAATCATCCAGTCTTCAATCAAATTGCTCCTATGTCTAAAAATGTTTCCTTCATGACAGGATCAACTGATGTTGCAGACGTTAGCTGGAATGTTCCCACTGCACAGTGCGTGACCGCAACGTGGGCTTATGCTACGCCGTTTCATACATGGCAAGCTGTTGCTCAAGGGAAAACGGAGTATGCCCATGATGCGATGTTATTGGCTGGAAAATCCATCGCGGCTACGGCGATTGAAATGATAGAAAATCAAGAGCTGATTAGTCAAGCGAAACAAGAGCTGGAGGATAGACTAGAAGGGGAAAGCTATGAATGTCTTGTGCCTTCACATATACAGCCACCTAATTACTCAGAAAGTGAGGAGGAAGACTACAGCATGGTATAAAAAACGAAGCGGGAAAAACGTATTTTGGCGTAAGGAAGATCCGGACGATGAATCGTTCGGATTTTTTTATTGTTAGGTTGAACACAGGTTTCATTTATCCCGTTTTTTCGTCTTTAGATTGTATTGATGTAGTTATGCCTCAATCTCTTTTTTGTTTTCATTAAAAATAAATGGTTAAAAATATATCTCTTTGCTGAACCTAACCCTATCTAATTGTTCACGAAAAGAGGTAAAAACATGAGAGCATATAAAGTAGAAAAAGATGGGTCAATTTCAACTTCACTAAAAGGAAAATCAGTTTTATCCACTTCTTATTTAAATAAAGGCTCTGCTTTTACTGAAGAAGAAAGAGAAGAGCTTCATCTGCAGGGACTTCTTCCTCCAACGGTCTTAACGTTAAAAGAGCAGGCAAAAAGAGCATATGAGCAGTTCGAAAAAGCGCCGAATGATCTTCAAAAAAATAATTCGTTAAATGATCTGCATAACCGGAACGTTGTGTTGTTTTATCGTTTATTAACCGATCATTTAAGTGAAATGCTTCCCATTATTTACACGCCTACTGTAGGTCAATCTATTCAAGAATACAGCCATGAATATCATCGTCCTGACGGCTTATATTTATCCGTAAATGAAGCGGACAGATTAAGTGAGGCGATTGAAAACTTAGGGCTCGACAGCGAAGATATTGATTTGCTTGTAGTCACGGATTCAGAAAGTATTTTAGGAATTGGGGACTGGGGAGTAGGAGGGATCAATATCGCAGTTGGAAAGTTAGCGGTCTACACAGCTGCAGCAGGAATTGACCCAAGCCGCGTACTGCCTGTTGTTCTTGACATGGGGACCAATAATAAAAAGCTTCTTGAAGATCCTTTGTATTTAGGAAATCGTCATGAACGAGTAAAAGGAGAAGACTATAATCGTTTTATCGCTCAATTTGTAAAAGAAATAACGGCCAAGTTTCCTAAAGCGCTTCTTCATTGGGAGGATCTTGGTAATATTAACGCGCGACACATTATGAAAGAATACGGCGATAAAATTTTAACATTTAATGATGATATTCAAGGAACGGGAGTAATTACTCTTGCAGCCGTTTTAACAGCCGTCCGTATTACAGGTACGCCTTTAAAAGATCAGCGGGTTGTTGTATTTGGACCGGGATCTGCTGGAATTGGGAATGCTGATCGTATTCATAGTGCGATGATGCTTGAAGGGTTATCTGAAGAAGAAGCATATGATCGTTTTTGGGCATATGATTACAGAGGTCTGTTAACGGAAGATATGGAAGATTTAGCTCCTTTTCAACAGCCATATGTTCGCCAAAATGAAGAGATTAAAGAATGGGAAAAGGGCGATGAAAATAAAATTTCACTGTTGGAGCTTGTCAAGCAAGTGAAGCCAACGATTTTAATTGGAACATCAGGCGTCACGGATGCTTTTACCGAAGAAATTATTAAAGAAATGGCAAAGCATGTAGAGCGCCCGGTGATTATGCCGCTTTCAAACCCAACTAAACTTGCTGAAGCTGTTCCGGAAAATATTATAAAATGGACGGAAGGAAAAGCCCTTATTGCAACAGGAAGTCCATTTGAACCCGTTGAATATAACGGGCACACTTACGAAATCGGACAGGCTAATAATGCATTTGTGTTTCCAGGTCTTGGTTTAGGTGCAATTGTGGTTCGCGCTCAAAAGTTTACTGAATCTATGTTTGCAGAAGCAGCCAATGCAGTAGCGCGTATAGCAGAAACAGATACAAAAGGAGATACGCTTCTTCCAAATATTAAAGATCTTCAAAAAGTATCAAAGGCGGTTGCTGTGGCAGTTGCCGATGCTGCTGTAAAAGATAACGTAGCAACTGTTACCGAAAAAAATGTAGCTGAACTTGTAGAAGAAGCGGTATGGCAGCCTGTTTATAAACCTGTTAAGGCAAGAAATGAATGAGGTGAATGATAAATGAGCATAGGTCAAATTTTTCTCATTCTCGCGCCTATCTTTTTTGTCATTTTGCTTGGTTATTTAGCAGGGCATTTTAAAAAATTTGACAAGCAAACGTCTAAGGGGCTTAACACATTAGTAACGAAGTTTGCGCTTCCTGCACACTTATTTGTAGGTGTGACGACAACGCCAAGAAAAACACTCATAGATGAATGGCCGTTTTTAGTTGTGCTGATTTTAGGCATCGTCGGGTTTTATCTCATTATATTGCTCATCGTGAAGTATGCAGGGAAGCATACGCTAACTTCTTCTTCTATGTTTGCTCTAAACTCAGCTCAGCCAACGTTTGCTTTTATGGGCATTCCGGTACTTGGAGGCTTGTTTGGTGCAGGTGCAGTAGCGATTCCAATTGCCATCACAGGAATCGTGGTGAACGCGATTTTAGATCCGTTGGCAACGATTTTGGGAACCGTTGGCCAAAGGGGACGAAAAGAAGGGGAAGAGAAAACAAGTTTATTCAAAGTAACGGTTCATTCTATTTTGCATGGTCTATCTGAGCCTTTGGCATGTGTCCCGTTAATTGGAGTGATTTTAACGCTTTGCGGCTTTCAGTCACCTAAACTGTTACAGGATATGCTTGATCAAATTGGAAGTATCACATCCGGAGCAGCTTTGTTTGCGGTAGGAGTAACGATTGGAATTGGAAAAATTAACTTCAGTAAAGGCGCGCTTGGGATCGCTGTCTTAAAAGTAGCGGTTCAACCGATCGTTATGCTCGGAATTGCAGTATGGATAGGGCTGTCTTCAGATGAAGTGACAAAAGCTATTTTACTGGTAGCTTTTCCTGGGTCTGCTGTAGCTGCGATGATTGCTTTGAGGTTTGAAAGCTTGGAAAACGAAACGGCCTCTGCTTTTGTCATTAGTGCTATTTTATCGTTGATTACGCTTCCGCTTCTTATTTCTTGGCTTATGTAAATAAAAAAACGAAAGAGGGAAATTCCTCTTTCGTTTTAAGACGGATTAATAAGCTAATGCGAATAATCCTTTGATATGAGATAAGTAACGAACGTTACTTGCTTCTTTCATAAGTGATGCTGGTAAACCTTTTAATTGCGTTTTGTTTCCGCCGATTGTACCAATTGCATCTTTGCGTCCAAGACTTCCTAGTGTACCAGAGAAGACAGGAACGAATGATTCCATTGCTCCGCCGCGAATAGCTACTGCTAAGTTCACGCCTACAACTTCACCCATTTGCCAAGCTAATTGAGCAGTAGGTGGGTAAGGGCGACCTTCTGGACCCATTACAACCGCTGAGTCACCAGCAAGGAATACATCTTTATGAGATGTAGATTGTAAGAATTCATTTACAAGTGCACGACCGCGGTTTACTTCGATACCTGAGTTAGCAACTACAGAGTTACCTTGAACTCCGCCAGTCCATACCATTGTTTTTGTTTCAATTTTGCTGCCGTCTTTAAGTTCAACAGTTGTAGCATCCATTTTTGTTACAGGTGTACCAGTAACGAATGTAACGCCACGTTTTGTTAAGCTTGATTGAGCGCGCTCTACTAATTCAGCAGGGAAGCCTGGAAGAACTGTAGGAGCTGCTTCTACACAGTATAGAGAAATTTCTTTTGGATCCACACCGTGTTTTAGACATAGGCTTGGCATTAAGTCAGCGTATTCACCAACAAGTTCGATACCTGTTAATCCGCCACCGCCAACTACGATTGTACCGTCAGCTTTATTTTTTGTTTTGCTGTATTCAGCGATACAAGCTTCTACGTGTGCACGTAAACGGTTTGCATCATTTACTGATTTAAGAACGAAGCTGTGCTCTTCTAAACCAGGGATACCGAAGTAAGCAGTTTCACTACCTAAAGCTGTAACAAGGTAGTCGTAGCTTAATTTTGTACCATCTTCAAGAGATACTTCACGTTGATCTGGTGAAATTTCTTTTACCGTTGCAATTTTTAAATCAACGTTGTAGTTTTTAAGTAATTTATCAAGTGGTAAAGCTACCGCTTGTTCAGAAACGCCGCCTACAGCTAGACGGTGTAATTCTGTAATGATTTGGTGAGTAGCAAAACGGTTCACTACTGTAATTTTTGCTTCATCCGCACTTAGGTGTTGGCGAGCTGTCATTGCAGTTAATAAACCACCGTAACCGCCGCCTAAAATTAAAATATGTTTTGACATAGTCGATCCTCCGTCCACACTTTTTAATGAAAATTATTTTTGTTTTTCGTTTGTAATGTCTAAATACGCTTGTGCAAAGCGGAATAGTTTTTGAGCTTGTGGATCTTTAAGCATGCGTAATAAACCGAATAAACCGATTGAATTAGAAGCATTTGCTTCTGCACGATCGTTTGCTTCGATTGCAGTAGCTGCAAGACCTTTTACTGTTCCTTCTACTGGCTCGATAAATTCTTTTACTCCACCAAGTAGATCTTCTTTTAATACGTCGTCAGTTAATAATGATTGCGCAACGTCGTAAGTTTTTGTAAGCACCGTTACCATTTCAGATAATTTTGGTAAATTATCTACAAGAACAGTAAGAGCTTCTTGTACTTCAGGCTTTAACAATTGATCTAACACATCCGCTTGACCTTTGTTAACCGCCGCTTCTGTTTGTACAGCAGCATTTTCCTCTGCAGCTGATTTTTGAATAGTTGATTGAGACATGAAAAGTCCTCCTTTGCTGGATACTGTTGCATATGTAGTTCCTAGTTATCTGCTAGACTTTCAAACTACATTGTGAAGTTGTGAAATCTTGCACATAATTCTATTTTAATTTTAATACGAGATAAAATCAACTCATTTCGTTGAAAAAATAAGTGAAGAACCTCGTAACCCTTTGTTTAATAAAAGTTTATAAAAAATAAAGCGAATAATTGCCTAGGTAAATAAAATTAAAATAGGGAACTAACATGATTCCTCTTCCTACGATAAAACAAATAACGTCATATTTCAACACATACGAACTTAATATTCTATAAGTATTAAAAAGATAGGGCGCATTTACTATTTAAAGAGTTTTCAAAAAATTACATTGACTTACTATAGTGTTCTACATATAATCAGAATATAACATCTTATGTAAGGAGATATAACATGGTTATAGTGGATGAACTTTATCATAATGTGGTCATTACATTGCCTCAATTAAAATTAATTGAATTTATAATGAAGTTAAAAGAAGCTAAAGCACAAGAAATAGAAGATATAAAAGCGAAAATTAGTAAATACGAAGAAAAGAAACGTGCTGAAGAAGCTTGGTATCAATCACTATCACCGTTTCGCAAATTTTTTACCGGGCGTCCTTTAAGTCAGCATCAAGCGGTCGAGTATATGGTATACGTAAAGGAACGCTTTAAAAAAATTGATCACCTTAAAGCACAAATGCGAGAACTTCATGAAGTTCTTGAATTAATAAAAGCGGAAAATGAAGAAACAAGTGAAATTACGCTTTCGCCTGCTATTGTACAAGAAATAAAACGATTAAAAAGCAGTGGAGGCGTTGGGATATGAGTGTTAATGAACTAAGTTTAGGGATAAATACAACGTGGGTTGTATTAACAGCCGCGATGATTTTGCTAATGGAAGGCGGCTTTGCCTTGCTAGAGGCAGGTTTTGTCCGCTATAAAAATAGCGTCAATATTATTATGAAAGTATTCGCTGATATTACAATAGGAACGCTTTGTTTCTATTTAATTGGGTTTGGATTAATGTACGGAGATGATTTAGGCGGAATCGTCGGTAAAAGCGGTTTTGCGCTCTCAGGTAATTTATCGCACCTTGACATTCCAATTGGGCTTGAAACATTTTGGCTGTTTCAATGTGCGTTTGTTATTGCGGTCATTTCTATCGTTTCTGGAGCGGTGGCAGAACGAATTAATTTCCGCGCATATCTTTTATATGCGATTTTAATGACTACATTTATTTATCCTATAGCCGGCCACTGGATTTGGGGAGGCGGATGGATTAGTAAGTTAGGGATGCTTGATTTTGCCGGTTCGGCAGTTATTCATGCTTTAGGCGGTTTTTCAGCTTTAGCAGCTGCAATAATGATTGGACCGAGAAAAGGGAAGTTCACGAAAAATGGAATTAGTTCTGTTTCTCTTCCAAGCAATTTGCCGCTTGCATCAGTGGGTGCTTTTTTATTATGGTTTGGATGGTTCGGGTTTAATGCAGGAAGTACGCTAAGTGCCACTGACGTTAGAATTGGTCACATTGCTATTGTCACAATGTTATCAGCAGCAGCAGGGGGAGCAGCTACTTTATTTTATACTTTATTTCGCTACAATCGTTCAGATGCACCTTCTGTAATAAATGGATCGCTTGCCGGACTTGTCGGCATCACGGCCGGGTGCGCTTTTGTTAATACACCATCTGCTATTTTTATTGGAGCTGTATCCGGCTTATTAATGATGGCAGCTACAAACTGGCTCGAAGCACGTCAAATCGACGATCCTGTAGGAGCTTTTCCTGTACACGCTGCTTCGGGAATATGGGGCACGTTGGCTGTGGGTTTATTTTCTACAGACGGCGGTGTGTTTACAGGAGGGAGCTGGACGTTATTAGGTGTTCAACTTCTCGGATTAATTGCTCTATGCGCTTGGGGATTTGTTACGACGTGGATAGGGTTAAAGGTTATTTCCTTGGTGGTTCCGCTTCGATCTACGGAAGAAGAAGAAGAAGTGGGCTTAGACATCAGTTACCACGGTATCATGGCAGCTCATCAAGCTCCTGAATTTATTGAATATGAAAACTACTATGCGGAAGTAAAAGAAAAAGCCGCAGATTCGTAATAAAAGGCCGCGCCTTATAACAAAAGGGCGGCCTTTTTATGTGGAAAAAAATAGATGTAAAATACTTGGTTTAAATGATTGAAAAGTCAGAATATTTGTGTTATATTATAAAAAAGCCAAGGAGTTGATTTCTTATGAAAAAGAATTTACTTAATTCACCGCAAAAATCCAACGGAAAGGTGCTTGATGCATTATTCGCTGAGATGATTTTAGACAAGGCGATTGCAGAATTTCGTAAAGCACAGCTAAAAGAAGAAATCGACCGCACGCTATTGATGAAAAATAAAGAAGAGTTTCTAAAACTCTCATCAGAACTTAAACAAATTTCTTAATTACTTACTATACTTCACACACCATCTATTTTAGATGGTGTGTTTTATTTTTGAGACCTACTAAAAGGGATTAATTAGTAATAATTATGGACCTCCATGTACGCTTAATGGGTTTACAGGATCTCGAAACGGGGAAACCGTTCCAGAGTTCAAATTTGATAACTATTATCCACCAGCAAACGGAGCGGAACTATATCAAGTGGTAAATGGGGAAGAAGTACTTTTAGCTACCTACGTGGTAGAAGAAAAACGATTTGTACCAGCGGTTGCTAAACCAATGTAAAGGAATGTTTTTTTATGATTCGAAAAGGTTTGTATGCAGCATATAATGAACGAGACTACGAATGTTATGAAACGGAAAATGGGTGTGTAAAGCTGATTAGCTATGATAAAGGCGATGTAGCAAATGGATTCATTCCATACAATGACACGACTTTTACAAAAGAAGTTCCTCGTGATGCTGTTGAAGAAGTGTTTTTTGTAGCTCCGTATGCTACTTATCAAAATGACACGTTTGATGTGTCAGCTGCTTCTGATGTTCGAGTGCTTTTGACCACATCTGAAAAAGAAAAAGCTGATAAATATCATTTTCAACGAACGGATAAATATCTATATGAAAAACGTGTGTTAAAGGAAGAAGTGAAGTTAACGGAGAAAAAAACTCCTTATTCATAAAACGCCACAATAAAAAGAGGATGCATTTGCATCCTCTTTTTATTTAATCAATTTTCTTGAAGTGTTTCTGTTCGTATTATCATTTGTACGAAGGAAGGTAATGCCAAGACCGATTAATCCTCCTACAATAGCAGGAACTACCCAGCCGAGACCCACTCCATACATAGGTAGAATCGATGTAAACAGATCGTTTACTGCGGCAATTTTGAATCCAGCAGCATTTAAGCCATCAAATAAACTAACGATAAACGTGAACAGAAGGCTTACTTGGTAAACTTCAGAACGTCCTTTAAATAAAGGATGTAAGAATGTTAAAGCAATTAACACAATAGCTAACGGATAAATAGCTGTTAAGACTGGAACCGAAATAGCGATTAATTCCGTTAAGCCAAAATTTGCTACAACGGCGCTGAAAGCTGATAAAATGACAGCAATCAACTTATAAGAAACCTTTGGAAACAGCTTATGGAAGAAAGATGAACAAGATGTTACAAGGCCTACACTTGTTGTTAAACAAGCAACGGTAATCATCAGACCTAAAAGAATTCCTCCGTAAGAGCCAAAGTAGTAATTTGATACTTCAGCCAAAACCGTACCTCCGTTATCAAGACGTCCAAGCTCTGATACGCTTGAAGCACCCATATAAGACAATGCACTATAAATAAGAGCCAAAATAACGGCAGCGATAGCCGTAGCTTTTGCACAAATTGTGATGATTTGTCGGTTGGTCTTTGCTCCTTTTTCTTTAATTGCATTAATAATAATAATTCCAAAAACAAATGATGCTAGTGTATCCATTGTTAAATAACCTTCTTGGAAGCCTTTAAAGAATGCGTGCGTTGTATAAGCTTCGCTTGGTGCTTCAAATTTTCCAATTGGGTTCACAACGGCTACAACTACCAATATTCCAATAAACGTTAATTTAATAGGTGTTAAAACTTTTCCTACTAAATCGACAATTTTCGCAGGATTTAGCGAAAAAAAGCACGTAATCGTAAAGAAAATTACCGTGAAAATGATAAGGGGAAGGTGACCTGAATTTTCTGATAAAAAAGGCTTAACGCCAATTTCAAACGAAACACTTCCCGTTCTTGGCATTGCAAAAAGCGGTCCAATTGCCAAGTATAAAATCGTAGTAAAGATAATACCGAAAGCTGGGTGTACACGACTAGCTAAAGACTGCAGATCCTCTTTTCCGGAAAAACCAAACGCGAGAACGCCTAGCAGAGGCAGACCTACACCCGTTACTAAAAATCCAGCATTTGCTGACCAAATATTGCTTCCAGCAGACTGACCTAACATTGCAGGGAAAATTAAATTACCTGCGCCGAAGAATAGGGCAAAAAGCATAAAGCCAATAACCACTATAAATGAAAAAGGAACTTTGTTTGACACATTAAAACCTCCAAAATTATAAATGCTTTTTATTATCGTGTTGAATAATTAAAATTTTCAGAATTTTATATTCGAATAATAAAAATAAACATGTATCGTATTATACTAACCTAAAATGTATATTTCAATATAAAATTTTATTTTTTTAATTTATTCGCTAAAATAGCAAAAATAGAAAAATACGCAGCGAAAAAATCTCGGTATACAACAATCATTTGATATGATAAAACAGAACTGTAAGTTTTAAAAATTTGCATGTGCGGCCTTACATTTTTTTAGTAAAGAACTGTTTACATAAGGTGCTGTAAGGATGTATATTTATACACGGTTCGTTGAACCGCATATGCTCGATGGGTGAAAGTCAACTGTGCGAAAGGAGCAAGAAAGTGAAAAGGTTAGGTCTAGCAACTCAGATTCTAATTGGACTGATTTTAGGCGTAGCTGTAGGTGCTATCTTTTACGGAAGCGATACGGCCATTTCTATTTTACAGCCAATTGGAGACATATTTATTCATTTAATTAAGATGATTGTCGTACCGATCGTGATTTCAGCATTAATCGTAGCGGTCGCAGGAGTAGGCGATATCAAAAAATTAGGTAAGCTTGGCGGAAAAACAATTCTTTATTTTGAAATTGTTACAACCATTGCGATTGTAGTGGGGATTATTGCCGCGAACTTATTCCACCCTGGTGCAGGGGTTGATATGGGACATATTGAAAAAAGCGATATTTCTCAATATGAGGCAACGGCAAAAACGTCTGAAAGTACAGGGATTGCTCAGGAGCTTCTTCATATTGTTCCGACAAACGTCTTTCAGTCGGTAGCAGAAGGCGATCTTTTACCAATCATTTTATTTTCCGTACTGTTTGGTGTAGGCGTAGCTTCGATTGGACAGAGAGGAAAACCTGTTTTAGCCTTTTTTGAAGGCGTCTTGGATGCAATGTTTTGGGTAACTAATTTGGTGATGAAATTTGCTCCAGTAGGTGTATTTGCACTTATTGGTGTTAATATTATAAAGTTTGGTGTCGGATCACTTATTCCATTAGGGAAATTAGTGTTCGCCGTTTACTTCACCATGATTTTCTTTGTGCTTGTGGTTCTTGGAATTATTGCTAAAATGGCTGGAACAAGCATGTTTACGCTCATAAAAGTGTTAAAAGACGAGCTGCTTCTTGCTTTTACAACAGCAAGTTCAGAAGCCGTTTTACCATCTCTTATCAAAAAGATGGAAGACTTCGGTTGTTCTAAATCGGTTACATCGTTTGTTATTCCAACAGGCTACACGTTTAATTTAGATGGTTCAACCATTTATCAGGCGCTGGCATCGCTGTTTATTGCTCAAATGTACGGCATTGACCTTTCCATTATGGATCAAATTCAGCTCCTTCTTGTGTTAATGTTAACCTCAAAAGGGATGGCTGGTGTACCAGGGGCATCGTTTGTAGTTGTACTTGCTACGCTTGAATCTATGGGCTTCCCTCTTGAAGGCATGGCATTTATTGCAGGAATTGACCGCATTCTTGATATGATGCGTACCACAGTTAACGTAGTAGGAAATGCTTTAGCTGCAATTGTAATGTCCAAGTCTGAAGGCGAGTTTGATAAGCAAAAATCATTAAATTACACAAATGAATTAAAGAAATCAAACATAGCTTAAAACAAAAAAGCCGGGCAGCTGCCTGGCTTTTTTGTTTGGAGCTGCCTGTTATCTTTTTTGAAACATATGGTAAAATAAAAGAAATGAGAGACAAAGGAAGTGTCATAATGACGGAAACTGTTCAGTTAATTAAAAAGCTTGTTTCGATTCCCAGTCCTTCTGGAAATACAGAAAAGGTGATTTCATTTGTCGAAGACTATGTAAAAGAGCTAAATATTCAAACGTATCGCAATCGAAAAGGAGGCTTAGTCGCTACTATTCCCGGTAAAGATACGGATCATCACCGCATGCTGACGGCTCATGTCGATACATTAGGTGCTATGGTAAAAGAAATCAAACCGAGTGGACGTCTGAAAATCGACTTGATTGGAGGGTTCCGCTACAATTCCATTGAAGGAGAATATTGTGAAATCGAAACGTCAGCAGGAGAAGTATTTACAGGGACCATCCTTATGCATCAAACATCTGTTCATGTGTATAAAGATGCAGGTAAAGCTGAGCGAAATCAAGATAATATAGAAATTCGATTGGATGAAAAAGTACATAGCGCAGAAGATGTTCGCAGTCTTGGAATTGAAGTCGGCGACTTTGTTTCGTTTGATCCTCGTGTAGAAATAACAAAAAGCGGTTTTATTAAATCTCGTCATCTCGATGATAAAGCAAGCGTAGCTTTATTGCTTCAGCTCATGAAAACAATTCAAGAAGAGCAGATCGAACTGCCATACACTACGCACTTTCTTATTTCAAATAATGAAGAAATTGGATACGGAGGAAATTCGAATATTACGCCTCAAACGGTAGAATACTTAGCGGTCGATATGGGTGCCATGGGAGATGGACAATCTACTGATGAATACACCGTGTCTATTTGTGTAAAAGATTCAAGCGGCCCATATCATTACGGTTTGAGAAAGCATTTGGTGGAGCTAGCTAAGCAGCATGATATTCAGTACAAATTAGATATTTATCCGTTTTACGGATCAGATGCTTCTGCTGCTATTCGTGCCGGGCATGACATCGTACACGGCTTAATTGGTCCAGGAATTGATTCTTCTCATGCGTTTGAGAGAACGCATCAAGATTCATTGAACCATACGTACAAGATTCTTTACCACTATGTGCAATCGAACATGGTTCTGCTTTAAGAAAGGAATATTTAATTAGTGTATTTTTATGCAAAACAAAGAGCAGGACGGGACTGTGATGTCTGTACTTTCCTTTCCTAAAAAAGAAGCCGGCTGTCCGGCTTCTTTTTTTAATAAATACTATATATATTTTTACTGGTGAAGCAACAGTTGGTAAAAAAAGCACCTTTTTTAAAGAGGTATAATACGGCTTAAACCTTTTGTACATTTTGTTCATTTACAGAAGTTAAAATGTTTTTAAATTTTTAAAAGTTTCTTGTGACAAGTTTTGTAGAATGGGTTTTCAAAAGGATATGGTTTCGTCATAATGTGGATATAGCGATCACTACAATAATCGGAGGCGAATCTTTTCATGTGGGTACTGACGGTATATGCTGGAAAAGAAATGAAAATGTTTGAATTTGAAACTGAAACGCAGGCGAGAGAAGCTTTTGCAAAAACAAATGGCTGTAAAGTTCTTTCAGAAGTCGTGTATTATAATGATCCTCATTTAACATTAGTAGCTATATAATGAAAAAACAAGAGCTGACTTTATGCTCTTGTTTTTTTTATAGCTTCTTGTATCTTACGAAAAGAATAGAGTTGAAATAAAAAAAAATGTACGCTATGATATGGTAGTTACTTCTATTATTCTGATAGTTTAAAAGGTTCATATATATCAAACAGCAACAGTAAAGATGCCAAGAAGGCTTAATAGGGAAACTGGTGAAAGACCAGTACTGCCCCCGCAACTGTAAGTGTGGACGAACGAGTATAACCACTGTGGAAAAATCACGGGAAGGTTCTCAAGTAGAATGATACACAAGTCAGGAGACCTGTCTTTATTGTGAAGTTTCTATTTCTCCGGGGAGCGGGAAGGGAAACGTTGGCTTAAAGTGGCATTCGTGTACACTTTTATTCTGACGTTTTACCTGCTCGCATATTAGCGAAGCGGGTTTTTCTCGTAGCACAAAACTACATATCGTGCAAAAAAGGTGCGCAATGCTCACATTGCGTTAAATGGGAAGTCTGGTGTGAAGCCAGCGCGGTACCCGCCACTGTGAAGAGGAGCTGATTGCATATGCCACTGTATTCGGGAAGGCGCAATCAAGTGATGAATCGAAGTCAGGAAACCAGCCTTTTTTTAATGCGAAGCTTACCCTACGGGATATAGGTGGAAGTGCAAAAACTTAGTTTGAATTTTTCTGCGCCTCTATCATTGATAGAGGCGTTTTTTTAGTAAAGGAGCGAATAAGTGTGACGACGTGGAACTTAAATGGAACAAAACATCACGTATTGATTTGTAATGGAAGCAGCTGTATGAGAAAAGGTGGAGAAGAAGCCACGCAAGCTATTCGAAATAAAGTGACTGAACTGAATCTAGATGAAGCGGTTCACACAACCCGTACGCGCTGTAACGGAAGATGCAAAGATGCTCCTGTAGCTATCGTGTACCCTTCAGGAGATTGGTACAAGCAGGTCACTGAAAACGTAGCTCATCGAATTGTTGAAGAACATTTAGCAGGAGGCTGCAGTATAAAGGAATCACTTATTTATGAATATGATCAAAACGGTTTTGTTTCTCCGGAAAAGAGTGACTCCATAGAAGGAATTGACAAAGTAAAAAGTAACGCATAAAGGAGGAGCTAGCATGAAAGGTAAACTGTTAGTTATTGGATTCGGCCCAGGAAGCTTTGAACATATTACACAGCGAGCAAGAGAAGCCATTCAAGAAAGTGATATGATCATTGGTTATAAAACCTATGTGGAATTAATTCAAGGACTATTAACGAATCAGCAAATTATTAGTACAGGAATGACCGAAGAAGTAAGCCGTGCACAAGAAGCCGTAAAGCAAGCTGAAGCGGGAAAAACCGTGGCGGTCATTTCAAGCGGAGATGCAGGAGTATACGGAATGGCCGGCCTTGTGTATGAAGTGTTGATTGAAAAAGGATGGAAAAAAGAAACGGGCGTAGAGCTGGAAGTGATTCCTGGCATTTCGGCTATTAATTCATGCGCATCTCTCCTTGGGGCGCCCGTGATGCATGATGCCTGTACGATTAGTTTAAGTGACCACCTTACGCCTTGGGAGTTAATCGAAAAACGAATCGAAGCAGCTGCACAAGCAGATTTTGTAGTAGCTTTTTATAATCCGAAAAGCGGAAGACGCACAAGACAAATTGTGGAAGCGCAAAGGATTTTATTAAAATACCGTTCCCCCGATACGCCTGTTGGTCTTGTGAAAAGCGCTTATCGTGACCGTGAAGAAGTGGTAATGACCAATTTAAAAGACATGTTAAATCATGAAATAGGCATGCTGACTACCGTTGTTGTCGGAAATTCATCTACGTTCTTTTACGATGACTTAATGATTACACCGCGCGGGTATCAGCGGAAATATACCCTCAACCAAACAGAGCAGCCGCTAAGACCGCATCAGCGACTTCGAAAAGAAGCAGAACCATGGGCTCTTGATCAAGAGGAGACTGTAAAGCAAACGGCTTCAGCTATTGAAGATGTTCAGAATACAAAAGAAGAAAAAGCAGCTTCACGAGCTCTGGCAGAAGAAGCGCTTCAAGCAATTTTAGGTGAAACTACTTCACCGGTCGTACACCAGCCAATTGAGTCTATTTTTGAAGTGGCAGTTAGTCCAGGGCTTGCGAATAAGAAGTTTACGCCCGTTCAAATGACAACACTAGCAGAAGTTGTTGGTGAAAAAGGTACGATGGAGTATACGCCTGACCATCAAATCAAACTGCAAATTCCAACGGCTCAGCCAGATGTGATTATTAAAAAGCTCCAATCAGCTTCCTTTTTACTATCTCCAGTCGGAGACGTGTTTACAATTAAAGCGTGTGATTTTTGTGATGGAGAAAAAAGTGACGCCATCCCGCATACGGAACAATTACAAAAGCGTCTCGGTGGAATGGACATGCCAAAAGAGCTGAAGCTTGGTATTAATGGATGCGGTATGGCCTGTTACGGTGCTGTTCAAGAAGATATCGGCATTGTCTACAGAAAAGGTGCGTTTGACTTATTTTTAGGGGCTAAAACGGTTGGACGAAACGCCCATTCAGGTCAAATTGTGGCGGAAGGCATAGCGCCCGATGACATTGTTGAAATAGTGGAGAACATTGTCCATGAATATAAAGAAAAAGGTCATCCAAATGAGCGGTTTCATAAATTCTTTAAGCGTGTGAAGAATGTTTATGGATTCGACTATCAAGATATAACACCAAAAATAAAAGTAGAACCAGCTCCGTGTGGAGATTAAAAATGGGAGGGCATTATATGAAATCAGTTTTATTTGTCGGTCATGGAAGTAGAGATCCTGAAGGGAACGATCAAATTCGCGAGTTTATCTCGACTATGAAGCATGATTGGGACCCATCTATTTTAGTAGAAACGTGTTTTCTAGAGTTTGAACGTCCGAATGTAAGTCAAGGCATTGATACATGTGTGGCAAAAGGAGCGACAGATGTAGTTGTAGTTCCAATTATGCTCTTGCCAGCTGGCCACTCAAAAATACATATTCCGGCGGCTATAGATGAAGCTAAGGAAAAATATCCACACGTAAACTTCGTGTACGGACGTCCCATTGGCGTTCATGAAGAAGCCCTTGAAATTTTAAAAACGAGATTACAAGAATCAGGAGAAAATTTAGAAACTCCAGCTGAAGACACGGCTGTTATTGTCTTAGGGCGAGGAGGAAGCGATCCTGATGCAAACAGTGATTTATATAAAATTACGCGCCTTCTTTGGGAAAAAACAAACTACAAAATCGTCGAAACTTCTTTTATGGGCGTGACCGCTCCATTGATTGATGAAGGAGTGGAACGATGTTTAAAACTGGGCGCTAAAAAAGTGGTTATTCTTCCGTATTTCTTATTTACAGGAGTACTAATTAAGCGTTTGGAAGAAATGGTGAAGCAGTATAAAATGCAGCATGAAAACATTGAGTTTAAGCTAGCCGGCTATTTCGGTTTTCATCCAAAACTGCAGACAATTTTAAAAGAACGTGCTGAAGAAGGATTAGAAGGCGAAGTGAAAATGAACTGCGATACATGTCAATATCGCCTCGGCATTATGGAGCATATTGATCACCATCATCATCACGATCATGATCATGATCATGATCACGGGCACCATCACCACGATCACCATCATGACCATCACCACCATGAAGATAAGGTCGGCGAGTTAAAATGATTTTATTGTTAGCGGGAACTAGCGATGCACGTGCATTAGCTGTTCAAGTGAAAAAAGAAGGTTACGACGTTACGGCGACGGTTGTAACCGACAATGCAGCAATCGAATTACAGCGAGCAGAAGTGAAAGTGAAAATTGGACGTCTCACACAAGAAGATATGATGACTTTTATAAACGAACATGGTGTAAAAGCTATTGTGGATGCAAGTCACCCCTTTGCCGAAGAAGCATCTAAAAACGCCATCGGTGCGGCTGCTGAAACATCGATTCCTTACATACGCTATGAGCGGGCTTCGCAGGCTTTTACCTACGACAATATGACGATGGTTTCTACGTATGAAGAAGCAGCTGAAGTAGCAGCTGAGAAAAAAGGAGTTATTATGCTGACAACAGGCAGCAAGACGCTGCAGGTTTTTACAGAAAAGCTCCTTCCTCTTTCAGATGTACGGCTTGTTGCTCGTATGCTTCCAAGGCTGGATAATATGGAAAAGTGTCAGCAGTTAGGATTGCCGCAAAAAAATATTATTGCTATTCAAGGTCCGTTTACAAAAGAGTTTGATCAAGCGCTTTATAAGCAATACGGAGTGACGGTCATGGTCACAAAAGAAAGCGGAAAAGTTGGATCTGTGGATGAAAAAGTGGAAGCAGCTAAAGAGTTAGGCTTAGATATCATTATGATTGGGCGACCGAAAATTGAGTATGGGACCGTGTATTCCATGTTTGAAGAAGTGGTTCATGCTTTAGTAAACCAAACTAGGAGTTGATTGAGATGGATTTTCGTACAGAATTTAAACCGTTAACTGTTCAGCCTCAGCAAATTGAAGGAAAAAGTTTTGAAATGATTACAGAAGAGCTTGGACCTCATCCGTTTACAGATGAACAGTACCCAATTGTTCAGCGAGTAATTCACGCGTCTGCAGACTTTGAGCTTGGACGCAGTATGCTGTTTCATCCAGATGCGATTCAAGCAGGAATTAAAGCCATTCGCAGCGGCAAGCAAGTGGTTGCGGATGTACAAATGGTGCAAGTAGGAACAAACAAGCAGCGAATTGAAAAACACGGCGGTGAAATCAAAGTTTATATTTCAGATCCGGACGTAATGGAAGAAGCAAAGCGCTTAAATACAACGCGTGCAATTATTTCTATGCGAAAAGCAATTAAAGAAGCAGACGGCGGGATTTTTGCAATTGGGAACGCACCGACAGCGTTACTTGAGTTAATTCGTTTGATTAAAGAAGGAGAAGCGAAGCCTGGGCTTGTTATTGGTCTGCCGGTAGGGTTTGTTTCAGCGGCTGAATCGAAAGAAGAACTTGCCAAACTTGACGTGCCGTTTATTACAAACATCGGGCGAAAAGGCGGCAGTACGGTAACGGTTGCTGCATTAAATGCAATTTCAATTCTTGCAGATCAGGTGTAACGCATGAAGGAAGTACCAAAAGAACCTAAGAAACTCAGAGAAGGCTATACGACGGGCGCTTGTGCAACGGCAGCTACGAGAGCAGCTCTGCTTACGCTAATTTCAGGAGAAGTGCAAGAGGAGTCAACGATTTACTTGCCTGTTGGTCGCTTTGCTACGTTTCATCTTGAAGAATGCGAGTATCGCACAAGCAGCGCTGTAGCCAGCATCATTAAAGATGCTGGAGATGATCCCGATGCCACGCACGGAGCGCTGATTATTTCTGAAGTTTCGTGGTGTAATGGTGCAGACATTATCATTGATGGAGGAGTCGGAGTAGGGCGTGTGACAAAGCCCGGTCTCCCAGTTCCTGTCGGTGAAGCAGCCATTAACCCTGTGCCAAGAAAGATGCTGAAAGAAACGGCTGAACAGCTTCTAGCCCAATACAACATACAAAAAGGCGTTAAGATTGTCATCTCGGTTCCTGAAGGAGAAGAAATGGCGAAAAAGACATTAAATGCGCGTCTAGGTATTTTAGGAGGCATTTCGATACTGGGGACGCGGGGAATTGTTGTTCCGTTCTCAACAGCTGCTTATAAAGCAAGTATCGTGCAGGCCATTAGCGTTGCTAAAGCGAGTAATTGTGAGCACGTTGTCATTACGACAGGGGGACGAAGCGAAAAATATGGAATGAAACAGTTCCCAGAACTTCCGGAAGAAGCATTTATCGAAATGGGAGATTTTGTTGGATTTACGTTAAAACAATGTAAAAAGCAAGGAATGAAAAAAGTGTCGCTCGTAGGCATGATGGGAAAGTTTTCAAAAGTCGCGCAAGGCGTTATGATGGTTCATTCAAAAAGTGCACCTATTGATTTTAATTTTTTAGCAAAAGCAGCTTCTGAGTCAGGCGCTTCTGCTGAACTGGTAGAGGAAATAAAAGGCGCAAACACAGCTTCTCAAGTGGGAGATTTAATGACGCAAAGCGGTCATCATCAGTTTTTCGAAAAACTGTGCGAGTACTGCTGCTTATCAGCATTAAAGGAAGTAGGGGACGGAATCGATGTCGATACGTCTCTTTACACATTAAAAGGAGATTTTTTAGGACAGGCGGTGCAACATGGCAATTAAAATTATTGGAATTGGTGACGACGGGAAGTTAAGTCTACTTCCTATGTATGAACAGTGGGTGTATGAAAGTGATGTGCTAATTGGAGGAAAGCGTCACCTTGACTTTTTTCAAGATTTCGAAGGAGAAAAAGTAGCCATTGAAGGAGGTCTTTCTTCCCTTGTTGAACGTTTAAAAAACGAAGAAGGAAATGCGGTTGTGTTAGCCTCAGGCGATCCGTTATTTTACGGAATTGGAAGCTATCTTTCTGCGAAGCTAGACGTTGAAATATATCCTTATTTAAGTTCTATTCAGCTTGCATTCTCACGTCTAAAAGAGCGATGGCAAGACGCTTATTTTACAAGCGTGCACGGCAGAAGTATAAAAGGGCTGGCTCAGCGCATTGACGGTTATAAAAAAGTGGCGATTTTAACCGATGAGCAAAATTCTCCTAGTGCTCTGGCAAACTACTTGTTATCATTCGGCATGACAGAATACAAGATGTTTGTGGCAGAGAATCTAGGTGGAGAGGCGGAGCGCTGTCAGCTGCTTTCGCTGGAAGAAGCGGCGAATCAACTCTTTTCTCCGCTTAATGTCGTGATATTAAAACAGGTAGAAAAAAGTCCAGTCTGGCCTCTCGGAATAGAGGACGATGAATTTATTCAACGCAAGCCGGACAAGGGACTTATTACTAAAAAAGAAGTTCGTACACTTAGTATTAGTGCCCTGCAGCTAAAGAGAGACAGCGTCGTATGGGATATCGGAACATGTACAGGTTCAGTCGCGATTGAAGCAGCTAAAATTGCGCGTGAAGGACAAATTTTTGCTGTGGAAAAAAACGAAGCAGACTTGGAAAACTGCAGGGGAAATCTAGCGAAATTTCGAGTAGATGCCCATACTGTGCACGGAAAAGCACCGGAAGGGTTAGGTGAGTTTGCTGATCCTGATGCGGTGTTTATTGGAGGGACAGCAGGAGGCATGGAAACCATTTTAGACGTGTGCTGCAGCCGATTAAATTCAGGAGGGCGCATCGTATTAAATGCCGTAACGATTGAAAATTTGGCAGAAGCGATGAAAGCTTTTAAAGAGCGAGGATTTGAGACTGCTGTTACCCTTGCACAAGTTTCAAGAAGCAAGCCAATTTTACACTTAACACGATTTGACGCTTTAAACCCCATTTATATTATTACAGCCAAAAGAGGAGAATGAACATGATTGGAACATTGTACGGACTTGGAGTTGGACCAGGAGATCCAGAATTGATTACAGTAAAAGCATTTCGTAAATTAAAAGAATCACCCGTTATTGCGTACCCAAAAAAGCAAAAAGGAAGCAAAAGCTACGCCCAAAAAATTATTGATGTCTATTTCAGTGCAAATGAAAAAGACATGCTAGGCCTTGTGTTTCCAATGACAAAAGATCCTGCTATTTTAGAGAAAAAATGGACCGAAACAGTGGAACGAGTATGGGAAAAGCTCCAGGAGGGAAAAGATGTAGCATTTGTGACAGAGGGAGATCCTATGCTTTATAGCACGTTTATTCACATGATGCGCCTGATGCAAGAACGTCACCCTCAAGCTCCTATTCAAGTAATTCCTGGTATTTCATCTATTAACGGGGCTGCGTCTCGCTTAGGCATTCCATTAGCAGACGGTGATGAACATGTGGCCATTGTTCCTGCTCGTGAAGATTATGAAACAATGAAAAAAGTATTGGTGGAAAACGACTGCGTTATTTTTATTAAAGTGGCTAAAGTCATCGATTTTATGGTCGGCCTTTTAAAAGAGCTTGATCTGCTTGAAAAAGCATCGGTGGTAACAAAAGTAACGTCAGATGAAGAAATTATTTGGAAAGCTTCAGAACTAGAAGGAGCCGATTTACAATACTTAACGCTAATGGTGGTGCGAAAATGAAGTTATACATAATCGGAGCTGGACCCGGAGATCCAGATTTAATTACCGTAAAAGGCTTAAAATTACTTCAGCAGGCAGATGTTGTTTTATACGCTGACTCACTAGTAAGTGAAGAGCTAGTTGCTAAGTCTAAACCAGGAGCTGAAGTGTTAAAAACAGCTGGTATGCATTTAGAAGAAATGGTCAGTACGATGCTTGATCGCATGCGTGAAGGAAAAATGGTTGTAAGAGTTCATACCGGAGATCCGGCTATGTACGGAGCCATTATGGAACAAATGGTGCTTTTAAAAAGAGAAGGCGTTGATATTGAAATTGTTCCGGGAGTCAGCT
Source organism: Priestia sp. FSL R5-0597 (assembly GCF_038006305.1). Taxonomy (NCBI): domain Bacteria; kingdom Bacillati; phylum Bacillota; class Bacilli; order Caryophanales; family Bacillaceae; genus Priestia; species Priestia sp. FSL R5-0597. The sequence continues at coordinate 2,586,187 of NZ_JBBOUZ010000001.1, read as the reverse complement.
CCGTATTTGCTGCAGCAGCAGCGGCTGAAGCAGAATTAACCATTCCAGATTTGACTCAAACGGTTATTTTAACTCGTGCTGAAGGAAGAACGCCTGTACCTGAGTTTGAAAAATTAACTGATTTAGCAAAACATAAATGTACCATTGCTTTATTTTTAAGTGCGACGCTCACAAAAAAAGTAATGAAAGAATTTATAAGCGCCGGTTGGAGTGAGGACACGCCGGTTGTAGTAGTCTATAAAGCAACGTGGCCAGATGAAAAAATTGTTCGCACGACGGTAAAAGACCTGGATGATGCTATGCGAACAAACGGCATTCGTAAGCAGGCGATGATTTTGGCAGGCTGGGCCCTTGACCCCCACATTCATGACAAAGATTATCGATCAAAACTTTATGATAAAACATTTACCCATGGCTTTCGAAGAGGAGTGAAGTCGGAATGATTCAACTCCAAGAAGGAAAAAAAGCTCTCATTACACAGCGCGGGGATTATGCTGTCGTGGCCATCACGAAGCATGGCGTAGAAATTGCAAGAAATCTAGGCCGCACTTTTCAGCAGTCCGATGTGTATTACATGAGCAAGTTTGAAAAAGGAGACGAAAGAGAACAGAACATTCAGCTGTTTTCAGGAAGCGTGCGGATGCTCTTGCCTTCTCTTTTTGAATCGTATAAAGGACTTATTATTATTATTTCACTGGGAGCAGTTGTACGTATGATTGCCCCTATTTTAAAAGATAAGAAAACGGACCCTGCGGTTGTTGTCATTGATGATAAAGGCGAAAATGTCATCAGCGTGCTTTCAGGTCATATCGGAGGAGCAAATGAGCTAACGCGTGAAGTTGCGGCAGCACTTGAAGCTCATCCTGTTATTACAACAGCATCCGATGTTCAAAAAACGATTCCCGTTGATTTATTTGGTAAGCGCTTTGGATGGGTGTGGGAATCAGCAGAAAAGCTAACCCCTGTCAGCGCTTCTGTAGTAAACGAAGAAGCAATAGCGGTGGTTCAAGAATCAGGTGAAAAGGGCTGGTGGCACTATGAGCACCCTGTTCCAGCTAACATTAAAACGTACTCATCGATTCAGACAGCTCTCGAAGCATCGCCACATGCAGCCTTGGTCGTAACGCATCGCAATTTAAAAAAAGAAGAAGAAGCGATCTTAGAAAACGGTGTTCTTTACCGTCCAAAAGTACTGGCGATTGGGATGGGGTGCAACAGAGGAACAAGCGCAGCGGAAATTGAAACCGTTATTGAAAAAACGCTTGCTGAACTTCAGTTTTCAATGAAAAGCGTAAAAGCATTATGTACAATAGAGTTAAAGAAAGATGAAGAAGGGCTGCTAGAAGTGGCGTCTAAGTACGGCTGGGAGTTTGTCTATTATTCGCCCCAAGAGCTAAACAGCATAAGTATCCAACAGCCTTCAGATACTGTCTTTAAATATACAGGTGCATATGGCGTTAGTGAACCTGCTGCTATGTTATACAGCGGTGCTGATACGCTTGAACTTGTGAAGAAAAAGTCAGGGAATGTCACCATTTCAGTGGCGCTTATTCCATATGACTAAAGGAGAGAACAACATGTCAAACAGAAGACTCGTCATTGCCGGTACCGGAAGTGGCGTAGGGAAAACAACACTTACAATTGGGCTGATGGCGGCATTAAAACAAGCTGGTTATAGAGTTCAAGGGTTTAAATGCGGACCCGATTATATTGATCCAACGTATCATACGGCTGTTACAGAACGAGCGTCTCGTAATATAGACAGCTGGATGCTTGAACACGATATGGTTAGGGAAATTGTAGCTCGAGCTAGTGAAGACGCTGATATTTCCATCATGGAAGGAGTTATGGGATTTTTTGATGGGAAAAATCCGTTAACGAACGAAGGGACAACAGCAGAAATCAGCTTAATCACCAATAGTCCTGTCCTTTTAGTTGTCAATTGTGCTAGTATGGCTAGAAGTGCAGCGGCAATTGTAAAAGGGTTTCAGCAATTTTTACCGGAAGCGAACATTGTCGGTGTAATTGCTAACCGAGTTGGAAGTGAAGGGCATTATAAACTTGTTAAGGCAGCGATTGAGCAGGAATGTCATATCCCTGTAGTAGGCTACTTGAAAAGAAACGATGATCTTACGATTCCTGAACGTCACCTCGGGCTGATCCCGTCGATTGAACGAGGAGAATTAACACCGTTTTTTGAACAGTTAGGGCAGCTTGTTCATGATACAATTGATATTGAAAAAGTATATGAACTGGCTTTAGCTCCTAAAATAGAAATTAATGATCCTATCTTTACAAAGCCGTCCGTACCTCAAGTGAAAATTGCTGTGGCAAGAGATGCCGCTTTTAACTTTTATTATGAAGAAAATTTCGAATTGTTAAAAGCTTACGGAGCAGAGCTTGTAGAATTTTCGCCTTTAAAAGGAGAGACGGTTCCGCAAGATGCTGATGGCCTTTACATAGGAGGCGGATTTCCAGAAGAATTTGCTGAAACGCTGGCTCAGCAAATTGACGTTAAAAATTCTGTTCGAGCAGCCATCGAAAAAGGGATTCCTACACTTGCTGAGTGCGGAGGCTTTATGTTTTTAACAGATGCTATTGTCACAACAGATGATACATGCCATGAAATGGTGGGGCTTATTCCCGGACAAGTAAGAATGCAGACAAAATTGGCTGCTTTAGGGTACCGAGAAGTGACGGGAAAGCCAGGGAATTTTTTATTTAAAGGCGATATACAAGCTAAAGGCCATGAATTTCATTATTCAACCTTTCATTCAGAGAAAGAGTTTTCGCCTGCCTATGATACAAAAGGGATGCGAGGAATGAAAGAAGAAGGCTATATGAACAATAATTTAATTGCCGGCTATACGCACTTTCATTTCGGCTCTTCTACGAAGATGGTAGAAAACTGGGTGGAACAGTGTAAAGCGGTAAAAAAAGAAAGAAGAGATGCCGTGTGACAGTTGGAAAAGTATATTTAGTAGGAGCCGGACCAGGAGATCCGAAGCTAATAACCGTATATGGAATGGAGTGTATTCAAGAGGCGGATGTCATTTTATATGATCGCTTAGCTAATGAACAGTTATTAAACTATGCTAAAAAAGACGCGGAGCTTATTTTTTGCGGGAAATTACCGGGCAAGCACGGAGTCATCCAAGATCGTATTCACGAACTGCTTGTTGAAAAAGCACTTCAAGGAAAAGTAGTGACGCGCTTAAAAGGAGGCGATCCTTTTGTGTTTGGCCGCGGAGCAGAGGAAGCTGAAGTACTTGCTACTCAAGGAATTCCTTACGAAGTCGTGCCTGGTATCACGTCAGGAATTGCAGCTCCAGCTTATGCAGGAATTCCTGTTACCCACAGAGATCATGCTACTTCTTTTGCGATTGTAACGGGGCATGGAAGAGAAGAAAAAGGAAAAGATTATTTAAACTGGTCAGCGCTTGCTCAAGGAATAGATACAATTGCGTTTTATATGGGCGTTGGAAATTTACCTCATATATGCAAGCAGTTGATGGACCATGGACGAGATAAACATACGCCAGTAGCGCTTGTTCAATGGGGAACGACGAAGTATCAGCGCACCGTAACGGGAACGCTTGCCACAATCGAAGAAATAGCAAAAAAAGCAGAAATTGCTCATCCTGCCATCGTGCTTGTAGGTGAAGTAGTGACAATTAGAGAAAAAATAAAATGGTTCGAAGAAAGAGCGGAAAATATTCTGCTTTAACGTTAAAAGGAGGAGACAATATGACGATTATTTCACAGCTAAAAGAACGAAGAGCGGTACGAGATCATGAACCACGTGAAGTCGAACAAGAGAAAATCGAACAGCTGCTTGAAGCAGCGACGTGGGCTCCAAATGACAGAATGAGAGAGCCCTGGAGCTTTTATGTGATTCAAGGAGAAGCAAAAAAGAAGTATGAAGAACTGGCTGAAGCGTATCTAAAGGAGCGCTTTCCGACAAAGCCTCATTTAGTAGAAAGTTCGTTAAAAGCAGTGAAAAATACACCTGTACATATTGTTGTAACAGCTGATACAGTTGAAGGAGACGAAGAAGCCACGGAAGATAACAAATATGCGGTTTCGTGCGCGATTCATTCCATGTGGCTAGCAGCTAAAGAATTAGGGCTTGGATTCGTTTGGAGAACAAGAGGAGTTGGTCTTGTTCGAGACGAGCGACTGTATGAGTTTATCGGAAAGCCTGCAGGTAAAGTCGTGGTAGGAAACGTATTTTTAGGCTATCCAAATGAAGAGTCTCTTACAAAAATGAAAGAGCCTGCTAGAACATCGTTTACAGAAAAAACAACATGGCTGTAAACTGAAATTCGAAGAAAAAGAGGTTTTTAGATTGAAAGACAAACGGGGTCTTACGTTAATTTATACCGGAGACGGAAAAGGGAAAACAACCGCTGCTTTAGGTCTTGCGTTGCGCGCTACGGGACGCGGACAAAAAGTATTAATGATTCAATTTATTAAATCTCCTCAGCGTACATATGGCGAAAAGCTGATGTTTGACAGAATAGGAATTGAAATGATTCAAACAGGAGTCGGCTTTACGTGGACAAAAACACCGCCTGAACATCGTGAAGCTTTGCAAAAAGCCTGGGCGCTCACGAAGGACAAAGTCTTCTCGAACGAATATGATGTGGTTATTTTAGACGAGTTAAATAATGCACTGGCTATCGATAAATTTCCTATTGATGATGTGCTACCGCTACACGAAGTAATTGACCTTATTCAAAAGCGCCCTGAGCATATGCATTTGGTCATTACCGGACGTTCTGCCAAAAAAGAAGTGATGGAAGCAGCAGATCTTGTGACGGAAATGAAGCCTCATAAACATTATTACGATGAAGGAATTCCGGCTGTAAAAGGAATTGAATTTTAAAAAGCCCTCAGTGAAGAGGGCTTTTTTTATGGAGCAGGGGCATCTACTTTTTCAGCTTGCCAGTAAAATTGGCTAATGACATCAGACAGTGCTTTTGTTGTGTTGGTTAGTTCATCAAAGTTATTGTCAACTCCACCCACTTCGATTAAAATCGCATTTTTGGAAACATCTTGATTATATACACCGTTACCGCTGGATTTGTTTTTGCCAATAACTCCGCGGCTTAATCCGGGATATTTCTTTTCAAGTCCTTCATGAAGCGCTTTTGCCATTTTTAAGTTTTGTTCAAAGTTTTGATTCGCTTTCCCTAAAACAAACACAACTTTTGCATACGATTTATTGTTAATCTTAATGGTTGTATTATCTTTTCGAAGCGAATCTCGGTGCAAATCGATAAAGTAAGTTAAATCTCTATTTTCAGTCATCGCCGTTTCAATGACTGTGCGAGACATGGCGTACGATTGATTGGTGTTCCAACCTTTTTCTTTTAATTTCTGTCCAATATTGGTTTGATCAACTTCTGCCCCAATTCCCTGAGCCTCTAAATCTTTTCCTAGCATATTTGCAACAATATTAATATTTGTTTTGCTATCCACTGCTTTATTAGCATCTGGATCACCTTCAAGTCCTAACAGAGGCAAGTAAGATTCCCAGCTGTGCGTATGATAAATATAAAATACCTTTTTCCCGCCAGTTGTATTATTATTTTGAGCGTTCGTACCATTGTTTTCTTTAGGCTGCTGAACTTTTGTAGTAGAATTTCTTTCTTTTAGCGTTTCATCTAGCGGCGGTGCAGATTCTCTAGGGAAGTTTGTGAAATTTGTGCCTTCACCGGCGATAATGATATTGGAGTCGTAAATACTGAATCCAGGAAGTTCGGAACCAAACAAGCTTCTCGCGTCTTCTGCTCGAATACTTGTTGATAACTCGAGCAGTGTAGAAGAAAGACCGGGAGGTGAGTAGTTTTTATCAAAAGCCGTTGAAAAATGATGGTTTTCTTGGCTCATTAAATAATAAAGACTTTCTGCTTTATGCTTTGATAACGTTTGATAGACAATAGAAGAATTGAACTGTTCTTTAAATGCTGAGTAACTTACTAGAACAATGATAGATGATGTCATTAAAACAACGGATAAAATAACAAGAACCATCTTATATGTTAACACTACAAAATTGGCGCGATTACTAGATTTCAATGGCGAAATCTCCTCTCTATGTCAGCGTCAGGCTAATAGGTACGAAGGACTTTGCTAATCTAGTAATAATTATATGAATGGAATTTTCTAATTATGATAAGCATTTAATAGAGAAAGTAGTCTTCAAAATCAAAAAAGAAGAATCACGTGAGATACAATCTCATATTCTCCGTGATTCTTCTTCAAATAGACCTCGGATGGCTTCTCCTTTTGGAGTGAGGCTGAATCCTTTTTTCTCTTTTTTAAGCAGCTGATAGTTTTGTAATTCTTGTAAATACGTAACAATACGCTTGCGCTTTACGGAATTTAATAATCCAAATGCGGGTATTTTATCGAGCTCTTTTTGACGAATGCTGTTAGTAGAAACGCCTTCTAAAATTTGTACGTAACTCTGTTGAGTTTCCGTGTTTTTTAAGGTATCTATAAGCGTTAATAACTGTAACATTTGGTTTGAATCGAAAGTTATTTGACCGATTTTTAGCGGAGTCAAAAGCAGGTTCTGACGCTGCTTATGAAGTTCATTTTCTATCTTAGCGCTTATTTCTGTCAGCTTCGTTTCTATTTCGTTTGGACCCATATAACACATAAATTTGTTTGTTTCCTGCAGCAGGGTGACATCTGAAAAATCCCACTGTGAAAACCATTGGATGGAACCAATTTTGAGATTGGCATTCGGTGTTTTTACTTGTAATACGTTTTGAATGAAGGAAAGAAAAGGATCATTTTCCCGTAAAGCTTGTTCTTCATTAAGTTGATAAGTGGTTAGGCTGCACAATTTGTCTTGGATTTCTTTGATGTGCACTTCATGATGCTTTAAAAGACTTTTCCACTTAAAAAAGACAAGCAGTTTTTGAATCACTTCTTCATTTTCATCTATAATCTCTTCGAACTGCCGCTGAGTTGTAGCTAATCGTTTGGCTGCTAGCACTACATTATACTCATCACCGAGTGAAATAGCATCATTTGTGACATCATATGTTACAGCGAGACCTCTGTTTTCTGAAGTTAAGCGAATGATCTCGTTTTCTCCGTGAACAGTTAATACCGTATCTTCCGTATCTGCAAATCCTCTCTCAAAGGCGGTGGAAGAAAGAGAGCGAAAAGGTCTCATAATGATTTCAATCCGATTGCGCCAAAAAGCAATTTGCTCAGGGTTTTTCATAATAAAAAGCAAAGGTGATTTTTTTGATTGTTCAATTGCTTCAATCACATCTGCATTTCGGTGATAAAGAGAAATGAGGGGATGTTTGAAAAAACACTTATTAATATGTTGAATCCATTCTTCTTTTGAAGAATCATGTATTCTAGCGCAAAACATGTAATCTTTCATAATGCTTCCGAGATAATTTTCCAACTCATTTTTAGTCAAAACCGTAAAATCTTGAGAATAAAACTCATCATGATGAATAGGAATGCCGCGATTCTTATTATATTCTTTCCATAGAAATGAAGTTGGTTTCCAAAAGTAAGGATAAACGTCTTCATTTTTATCAATTGCGACGGGAAAACCGCCCCTATGATTTCCATATAAGAATGTTTGAAAAAGGATGATATCTTCTTGAGGTAACTGATTCATTGCTCGCTCAAAGTAGTCGTCTAAACGTCCAAGCAACCCTTTAGTATGTTTACTTCCTACGGACCGAATCGATTTATTCTTACGTCCGAGCGGAAGGAATGTTAAGTGGTTGTAAGCTGTAAAATCAACTGGCAAATTCTCTGGTAAAGTCATTTATCTAACTCCTTTCATTTATTGAGTATTTTACCCATTAAAGAAAAGAAGAAAAAGTTTTAATGTGTCTTGAACGCAAGAATGATTTTTAAAAATTTTCTGTTAATTAACCTTTAGAAATAAAGAAAAGGGATTCAAAGTAATTTTGAATGGGTATAGTAATAAAAATTTTGACACATATTATCGAATATATATGAATGTTGTCAAAAAAACCAACAAAAGTGATGATTCATCCAAAGGAGGAAGCTTATGGAGAATAAAGGTCCGTTTAAAAAGACGATATCCCTATTAGATTTAACATTGATTGGATTAGGGGCTATTTTTGGTTCCGCTTGGCTGTTTGCCGTTAGTAATGTCGCTACGCAAGCAGGTCCTGCAGGAAGTTTTTCTTGGGTTATTGGTGGAGTTATTATTTTATTAATAGGCCTTGTATACGCTGAGCTAGGGGCTGCCTTGCCTCGTACAGGAGGAATTATTCGATATCCTGTTTATTCACACGGTCATCTTGTAGGCTATATGATTTCGTTTATTACGATCGTAGCTTACACTAGTTTAATCGCTATCGAAGTAACAGCAGTGAGACAGTATGTGGCTTACTGGTTTCCAGGTTTAACAAAATCCGGATCTGACTCACCAACGATATCTGGATGGATTCTACAATTTGTGTTGCTTTGCTTATTCTTTTTACTCAATTACTGGAGTGTAAAAGCATTTGCGAAATCGAATATTATCATTTCTATTTTCAAATATTTTGTACCGCTTACGGTAATTGTAACGCTGGCATTTTATTTTAAGTCAGGAAACTTTACGATGGGAGAGTTTGCTCCCGGGGGATTTGATGGTATCCAGGCCGCCATTGCTACAGGCGGGGTTATGTTTGCTTACTTAGGCCTTCATCCGATTGTATCGGTAGCTGGAGAGGTGAAAAATCCTCAGCGCAATATTCCAATTGCTCTTGTGATTTGTATCATTCTAGCAGCTCTCATTTATACTGCTCTACAAGTATTGTTTATCGGAGCTATTCCATCTGATATGATTAAAGGCGGTTGGTCCGGCATTCAAGATAAATTCTCACTGCCGTTTAAAGATATCGCTGTTGTTCTTGGCCTTGGCTGGCTAGCAACACTTGTTATTTTAGACGCTATTTTATCACCGGGTGGTAACGGTAATATTTTTATGAATACAACATCTAGACTTATCTATGCTTGGTCTCGTAACGGTACGTTATTTAAAACGTTTGCTCATGTGGATAAAAAAACAGGGATTCCACGATCATCTTTATGGCTTTCATTAGGACTTTCGATTTTTTGGACACTGCCATTTCCTTCGTGGAATGCACTCGTAAACGTATGCTCTGTTGCGCTTATTCTATCTTACGCGATTGCACCAATTTCATCAGCGGCCTTTATGGTGAACGCAAAAGATTTGGAAAAGCCTTTTAAATTAAGAGGAATGAGTATAATTGGTCCATTATCCTTTATTTTTGCTTCCTTCATTGTGTACTGGTCAGGATGGAAGACTATTTCGTGGCTGCTAACTTCTCAACTGGTCATGTTTGTTATATATTTGATTTTTGCTAAATATGTGCCTAAAAATGAAGTAAGTCTTCGTCAGCAGATTAAATCAACATGGTGGCTAGTTGCTTATTATATCATCATGCTCTTTATTTCTTATATCGGTTCGTTCGGCGGAGGGAAAGGTTTAATCGATACGCCTGTAGACTTAATTATCATAGCGGTCGTATCTCTTGGGATTTATTATTGGGCTAAATATACGGGCCTTCCAAAAGCGCTTATTGATTACGATCACCATCCTGAACAGGAAGAAAAAGCGCCTGTATAACCTGTAAAGCAGCGACATTCGCTGCTTTTTTCTATGTTATGCAAACATGAATTTCTAAAGTTTATCGTATAATTGAGTAGGAAAGAAGGAATTAGCACATTATTGTTTAATTAATGTAATGTAACCGTTTTAAATCCAACGCTTGGAGGAAGAGTATGATTGAAAAAATAATAAATTCACTTCGAAAGCGGCTGTGGGAAAACAATAATGTTATAGAAGTGTGTAAAAATGAAGGAGAAGTATACAGAACCACTTGTACTTTTTTTGATGGAGTAAGCAAGAACCAACTGCAAGTTTTTGAAGAAGAAATGCATGTATCACTTCCTGAAGACTACAAGCAGTTTTTGCAGCTAACAAATGGGTGTAATTTGTTCATTGATGCTGAAAAAAAAATAACAGGGAATCTTTATAGCTTAGAAGACGTAAGAGAAACAGCTTATAAAAGTCAGAGTCTTTATATGACAATTGGGTCTGTAGGAGAAGAAGAGATTATCATTGACTCTAAAAAATCAGCGCATCCTGCATATATAATAGTAAAAAAGCGGAACGCATCGTTTCAAGATGCACATGTATTACATATGAATTTTCAGAAATGGCTGGATTGTTTTATAGTGAGTCAAGGGAATTGTTTTTGGCACTGGAATAGGCTTTGTAATAAAGCTCATTCAACGGATAAAAAGACAACGGCTCAATAATATTATCTTCTAATAAATAAACGAGCACACTAGTGTGCTCGTTTATTTATTAGAAGGAAGACGTTCCCAACCGTATGCTTCGTCTTCAACTTTAGTTTCTCCAAATTGACTTGTACGATTCAAGCTTTTTTTGCCGCCTAATTTTTTATAAAACTGAACGGCTTTCTTATTTTTCTTCATGGCCCAAATAATCATAGACGTATAGTGCTGATCAGTAAATTCTTTTACTGAATGAGAAAACAGAAGACGACCAACTCCTTGGTTTTGCACTTCCTTGCAAACGTATAGCGCGTATATTTCAGCAGCGGACAAATGAGGTTTACCTGCTGAAAAGCCGACAATCTCTTCTCGTTCATCGATAGCGAGCAAAATAAAATGAGAAGGCTCGGTAAGAAAAAGGGACCACTTTTCTGCACTTTGTTTATAAGACAAGTTGTTTAAATAAGCATCAGGTACTAACCCTTTGTATGTAATGCGCCAGCTGTCTACGTACAGACGGGCAACAGAAGGGATGTGAGAGGAAGTAGCTTTAATAATTTTCATTAAAAAGTCTCCTTTTTTTAAATATTAAGGCATATAATATACCTTTCAGCCTAAGAATATTATGAAAAATAGATCATAATTTTCCAGTAATTCATAAAATGGTAAAAAAGGTGGTGTTCATTCTCACTCTATCACGGTAAAGTGAGAATATACATTTGTTTTGTTGTTTTAATTTTTACTATATGTATAATGTCTAACGATCTATTTGTTATTCACCTTTACTAGTCTATCAAATAGTTTTGTTAAAGCCAAAGGGGCATAGGGTAAGTCATGTCAATTCAGCTGCGTTTTGTTTTAACGTATATCAGTATTGTGTTTGTTTTTATTATTTTGCTTTTTTTATCGGGCTTTCTTATTTTTTTCTCCATTACTGGAGACGCCGATTTTGTAAGAAAACTGTACAGCCACTCCTATGAGTATAAATTGTTAACGCCAGAAGAAGAAAATGCATTCTTAGATTTAAAGTTATTGAGTGAAAAAAAACCAGAACAGCTGCTGCGGCCGGAGATAGTTAAAAAATATGAATTTGAAAATATTGATATTGTGATTCAAAAAAACACAGAGGTTGTATATGCTTCAGAATCCATTAAAGGAGAAAACCTTCGTAAATACTTGCCAAAGCATCAAAAAAGTAAAGGAAATCATTCGTATCAGCAGGACATGCTGCGCATAGGCAAGCAGTATTTTACATATATCAACCTTGATTTTCCTTTCTCAAATCAAGAAAAAGGAAGCATTTACGTTTTGCGAAAAATCAGCCCTTATGTAGGCATTATTAATCGGATTTTCCCTTTTTTAATCTTTCTACTATTAATTTTAGTCATTGTGATTATTGGATTTTTAAACTATCTTGTTTCAAGAAGCATTATTAAACCCATTCGTGAATTAAAAGAAGCGGCCGAAAAAATAAAACAAGGTGATCTTCACTTTGAGATCTCTGCTAATTCAAAGGATGAAATAGGCGAATTAACGCAAGCTTTTGAAGAAATGAGGCAAAAACTAAAATCTTCTGTTGAACTGCAAATTCAATATGAAGATAATCGAAAGCAGCTGCTTTCAAGTATTTCACACGATTTACGAACTCCCATTACTTCCATTGTAGGATATGTAGAAGGAATTCAAGATGGCGTAGCTAATACGCCAGATAAGCTTTCTAAATATTTGTTAACGATTTCAACGAAAGCAAAAGACATGAATGCGTTAATCGATGAGCTGTTTTTATTTTCTAAATTGGATTTGCACGAAATTCCATTTGTGTTTAAAAAACTTAATATTTCTGCCTTTATGGAAAGTTATGTGCAAGAGCTTCAGTTTGAAATGAGCGAACATGATATTGATGTTTTATTTTCTAATGATTCTCTAACGACACTGTATGCAAAGGCAGATGCTGAGCAGCTGCGAAGAGTTTTAATAAATTTAACAACCAACAGCATTAAATTTATGGATAAAGAAAAAAGAAGAATCGATATCGTTCTTTCTGCTACCGAAAGTGAACTCATTATTGAAGTAAAAGACAACGGCTCTGGGATTTCACCGGAAGCATTAGCGCATATTTTTGACCGGTTTTATCGAGCAGAACAGTCCCGCAATAGCAATACTGGAGGAAGTGGACTTGGACTGGCCATCGCAAAACAAATTGTTGAACGCCACGGGGGAGACATCTGGGCACTAAGTAAGCTTGGCGAAGGAACAAGTATTTTCTTTTCTTTGCAAAAAATGAATGAAAATGGTGATACACATGAAGAAGATATTGTTAATTGAAGATGAAGTAAGTATTGCTGAATTGCAAAGAGATTATTTAGAAATTAACGATTTTGAAATAGACGTTCAATATAGCGGGGATAAGGGATTAGAAAAAGCGTTAAATGAACATTTTGATTTGATTATTTTGGATATTATGCTCCCTAAAGTGAGCGGATTTGAAGTGTGCAAGCAAATTCGAGCTGCAAAAGATATTCCAATCATTTTAGTTTCAGCTAAAAAAGAAGAAATTGATAAAATTAGAGGGCTCGGGCTAGGTGCAGATGACTATATTACCAAGCCATTCAGCCCTGGGGAGCTGGTCGCAAGAGTCAAAGCGCATTTAGCGAGATATGAAAGACTCTCTGATAAGCAGGAAAAGCGTATGATTCGCATTCATGGTTTAGCGATTGACACGCTCGCTAGAAGAGTATTTGTGAATGACAAAGAAGTGTTTTTTACAGCGAAGGAATTCGATTTGCTGAAGTTTATCGTTTCTCATCCAAATCAAGTATTAAGTAAAGAACATCTATTTGAAAAAATTTGGGGATTTGATTCTTCAGGAGACATTTCAACCGTAACAGTTCACATTCGAAAACTAAGAGAAAAGCTAGAAGAAAACCCAGCAGATCCTCAGTACCTAGAAACGGTTTGGGGAGCAGGGTACCGGTTTAATATTTAAAAAAAGAGATCCGAACGATTAATCGTTCGGATCTCTTTTTTATTACGTAGTAACGATTCTATGACGAGCTTTAATCTTACTCACGGGAGGTTCGGAAGAAAATATATTTTTTTCACCGATTTTATCATATAGACCGGTTGACTTTAACATTTCTTTCGGCTGGTGCTGTAAGCCAGAAATAACGACTTGGCTATGCGAATCTTTCAAACGTTCGACCACCTTCGATAGTAAAGCTTCTCCAGATGTATCAATAAAGGAGACTTGGCTCATTCGAAGCAATAAAACTTTCGGTTTCGCTTCAGCGATGTTATCAAAGGAATCTTCTAATACTTCAGCTGATCCAAAGAAAAGAGATCCTTGCATGGTATATTCCATCAGCTCAGATTTGTGAGCGTTTTCAGATGTTTCCGCTAAAACCTTTGAAATCTTCAGTGATCCGCTCATTCGTTTCACGAACATAACAATAGCTAAAAGTAGACCTACGCCTACACCTGTTGTTAAATCGATTGAAACTGTTAATAAAAACGTAGCTACAAGTACAAACGAATCAGCTGACTTGGTTTTTAAAATATGTGCAAATTCTTTACGTTCACTCATATTCCAAGCCACAAACATTAAAATAGGTGCCATACTTGCCAGCGGAATGTTTGATGCATAAGGAGCCAGCATCACAAGGACCAATAAAACAACTAAGCCGTGTATAACTCCTGATAACGGAGAAGCTGCGCCGTTTTTGATATTAGTAGCTGTTCTGGCAATGGCACCAGTTGCAGGAATTCCGCCAAATAGCGAGGCAGCGATATTAGCAATTCCTTGACCCACAAGCTCTTTATTGCTATTATGCTTGGTTTTGGCCATATTATCAGCAACAACAGCTGATAGTAAAGATTCAATACCTCCAAGCATCGCAATTACGCAGGCAGCAGGAAATAGCATCACGATGTTATCCCATGTTAAATCTGGGAAGCTAAAAGATGGTAGTTTACTCGGAATGGCACCGTAAGTAGAGCCAATCGTTGCAACTTTTCCTGGGAACAGTGTAATGGCTACAAGTGTGGAGACAAGAAGACCTAGAAGGGCACCGGGAATTTTAGGTAAAAACTTTGGCGTTATAATCACGATAGCTAAACAAATAGCGGCTATAATGACGCTGTAAATGTTAATCGTTGCAATTTTTCGTAGGATTTCAATCATATTTAAATGAAATTCCTCATGTTTTGCAATTCCCTTTAGGCCTAAAAAGTTAGCGATCTGACCTGAGAAAATAATAATCGCAATTCCTGCTGTAAATCCAATCGTCACAGGGCGCGGAATAAACTTTATAAGTTTCCCTAGTTTAAATATTCCGAGAAGCGTAATCATAATTCCAGCCATAAAGCCGGCAATAATGAGGTTCTCATAACCATATTGCATGACAACTCCAAGCAGCACCGGAACAAATGCACCTGTTGGGCCTGCAATTTGAAATTTCGATCCGCCTAATATTGAAACCATAATCCCTGCGATAATGGTTGTATAAATTCCGTATTCAGGTCTTACACCAGAAGCGATGGCAAAGGCCATTGCTAAAGGAATAGCAACGACCCCAACAACCAAACCGGCGATAATGTCTTTTTGTAAATGCCCTGCTGAATAGCCTTGAAATCGGTTATCTTTTAGCATTCGATAAAACCCTCCTTCATGAGCTTACGGTTTCAGCTCGGTCTTGGGAATAGCCGTTTACAACGACGTCAAGTTTTCCTGTTGAAGGATGAATAACCATTCCAGAAACAAGCACGTCTTTTGGTAATAAAGGGTGATTTCGAATCATATCCACACTGTTTTCGACACTATCCTCTACACATTCAAACCCAGTCAGCCATGATTCTAAATCAATACCAGCATATTTTAGATTACGAATCTGTTCCGTGCTAATCCCTCTTTGTTCAGCAGAGGCTAAAATAGCTTCAGCTTTCATGCCCGTCATTCCACATTCATGATGACCGATGACACATACTTCATCAGCTTGCAAAGCGTAGACGGCAACTAAGATACTTCTCATGACGCTACCAAAGGGATGGGAGATAACAGCTCCGGCATTTTTCACTATTTTTGCATCTCCATTTTTTAGCCCCATAGCTTTAGGAAGTAATTCTAACAAACGTGTATCCATACAAGTTAAAATGACTATTTTTTTGTTAGGAAATTTGGATGTTTGAAAAGCCTCAAATTGATTATTGGTTACAAATTTTTCATTAAACTTTAAAACTTCAGATAGACAAGTCATTGTTTTCCTCCTGCGTTATTTATTTTTAACTTATTTTTTAGTCTAAAGATAAAGTTTAAAAACGAACTAAATAAAATATTAAAATTTTCTTAAAATATTCAGAAAAAACTTATAAATAAACAGAAATTATATGCGTGAAATTATGTAAGCGCATTCTTTGTTTGTTTTCACGAAAAATAGGAATTATATGTTAAAATGGTACAAAGTTGGAATTTTATAAAAGAATGGTAGAGAGGAGGAAGGCAAAAGTGAAGGTTCTTATAGTAATAGGCATTATTTTCTGTTGTTTAGTAGGGTGCAGTTCTAATGCCCAAGTCACCAACGACAAAGAAATGGGAGAGAATATTCAGCAATCATTTGAAAAAAAAGGTGTAAGCTCAGTGGATGTATCGAAGTTAAGTGATTTTAAATGGGAAAAAGGATATTTATTCACAAACAAAAGCAAGAAAGCCGACGTAGAAAAACTTGTAAACGCACCGGTTAGTGAAGAAGTGATGAAAAAAATATCTGCTGCTGATCAAATGCTTGTGTTTGTACACGAAGGAGAGGTTGTCCGCTATGTAGAACTACCCCAAGATTTCATAGCGCATGATAAAAACCAACTTGAATTTTCATCTTCTCATTCGGAACTAAAATTTAATAAAAACAGGGAGGGCAAGCCTATAAAAGCAGGAGATAAAACGTTAAGTTCAGAAGATGCTTTAACTGTAGAATCAATTATGAAACAAATTCAATGGAAAAAAGCTGATTACAGCGTCGCTCTTGACCCAGATGTACAGCTTACTTATGAGGGCGCTGTATATAATGTACGATTCACCTCCGATAGTGCGGAACTTACTTCTAAAAAAAGAGGAGTGTACGGTAAAGTAACAGGAGAAACAGCACAGCAGCTATATGACATATTGATGTAACCTATTGATTTTTCAATAGGTTTTTTTGTGCACATATTTTTAAGATTTACATAAAATACCTTAATATTATTGACATTAACGTTAACGTTAATCTATAATGAGTATATGAATGATTAACGTTAACGTTAATGTTAATGAGAGGTGAGGTGAAACATATGTATTTAATCGATGACGTGACGAAAATGACCGGTTTGACCAAGCGAGCTCTTCGGTATTATGAAGAGATTGGACTCATTTTACCCCCGCAGCGCACAAAAGGAAATGCACGAATTTATTCCGAAGAAGAGGTAAAAGAACTAAGAAAAGTAGCAGAAGCAAAAGAAGTTCTCGGTTTTTCTCTACAGGAGCTGCAGCAGTTTATGTCGCTTAAAAGAATGATTGAAGAAAGAAGTGAGCGGCAAGGATTGTCATTGAAAGAGATCACGCAAATAGAAGATTTGCTAGAAAATCAAATCAAGATGATTGATTTTAAAGTCGTAAAAATGCAGGCATTTAAAACAGAATTAAAAGAAATGCGAGAATCTGCTATGGCAATACATGAAAAAACAAAAACAAAAGGAGAGATGAAAGAGTGGAAGGACAGCATTCAAATAACCGATTAGGTCAAATTATTACGGTAGTAGCTACTTTTTTAGCATTTATGGGAATTGGAGTAGTAGATCCGATTTTACCGGAAATTGCTAAGCAAATTGGAGCTTCTCATTGGCAAGTAGAAATGTTATTTACTTCCTATTTGTTAATGATGGCTATTATGATGATTCCAGCAGGC
The DNA here is from genome assembly GCF_038006305.1 of Priestia sp. FSL R5-0597. Taxonomy (NCBI): domain Bacteria; kingdom Bacillati; phylum Bacillota; class Bacilli; order Caryophanales; family Bacillaceae; genus Priestia; species Priestia sp. FSL R5-0597. The sequence goes on along the minus strand of NZ_JBBOUZ010000001.1, from coordinate 2,568,926 downwards.
ATCCTAGCGTCACGTGTAGGAGACAAGCGCTTAATGGTAACAGGACTTATCATTGTGACGATTTTTGCAGCCCTATGCGGGTTTTCTAACAACATTCCTCAGCTTTCCATTTTCCGAGCAGGTTGGGGACTTGGTAATTCGTTTTTCTTTGCAACAGCTATGACGCTGCTTATTGCATTATCAGGTGAAGTGAAAAAAGCAGTAGGATTATATGAAGCTGCAATTGGTTTGGGGATGGCCGGAGGACCGCTTGTAGGAGGCGTGTTAGGAAATGCTTCTTGGAGATTGCCGTTTTTCGGTACAAGTGCTTTAATTTTTATCGCCTTTATTTTAGTATTAACGATTGTTAAACAGCCTACAAGCACTAAACCTCGTAAAGCAGCAGGTTTTAAAGACATGGTTAAACTTTATAAATTAAAACCATTTACTCAAGGCGCTGTATCAGGCATGCTTTATTACTACGGATTTTTTACAGTGTTAGCTTATACGCCGCTTATTCTATCGATCGGAGCTCTTCAAATTGGCTTTGTTTTCTTTGGATGGGGATTATGTTTAGCTTATGGCTCAGCGGTTTTAGCACATCAGTTAGAAAAAAGATATCAGCCAAAACAAGTGTTACATGTTAGCTTAATTGTTTTTTCACTTATTTTAATTTGTTTATTTGCCTTTGATGCAACATGGTTGCGCATTGTTTTAATTATGGCAGCAGGTCTTGTATCAGGACTTAATAATGCCTTATTTACGAGTCATGTAATGGAAGTATCTCCTTATGAACGAGGAATTACATCTGGAGGATATAATTTCTTAAGATGGTTAGGCGCAGCGTTTGCTCCTTTATTATCAGGAGTTATCGGCAATGCCGTAGCGCCTCAAGCTCCTTTTCTTGTAGCAGCGATTCTTGGATTGCTCGCTTTTGTTATTATGGTTATAAAAGTAAAAACAACTTCTCAAACGAATGAAGCTGTTTCTAAATAAACGTTGAAATAAAAGGCTTTTTCCTGTAAAAAGCCTTTTATTTTGTTTTATGTTATAATAGTAAAAACGTTTTTAATCATAAAAATGAAACTCTTTACCAACTTGTACGTATACTTTATATGTACATAAATTCTTTTTAGGAGCGTGATGCCCATGGCCACCTGTCAAAATTGTAATCATAAATGGAACTGGAGGACAACCTTTAAACAACTGTTAACATTTAGAAACGTTTTAGAATGCCCACACTGTGACAAACAACAGTATATCTCTGCAAAATCCCAAAAGCGATTATCAATCTACTCATTTGCACCCCTTATTATTTGGCTTATTCTCTCACTATTTGACTTTTCCTTTCCATCCATTGTTGTCGCGGAGCTTATTTTCTTCATAGCAGCGGTTGTTATGATGCCACTTTCTTATGAAGTAAGCAGCGAAGAAGAACCCTTGTGGTAATAAAAAAACCTTCCGTTAACACGGAAGGTTTTTTATGCGGCTTTACCGTCTAGCTGCTGTCTGTGATGGCGCTGATAATACACCCACCCAGCATTCAACAGTAGAAGAACACTCGTTGTTAAAAATACGTAAGGAATTCCTTTAGCTCCGGCAATTTGTCCGCCAATCACTGGACCGGCTAAATTCCCGAAGTATTGTGCTGTTTGATTATAGCCAAACATTTTACCTGTAATCGAGTCCGGCACAATTTTCTTCAAATAAGAATTAATAGAAGGTAACAATCCTCCCATTGCAAAACCGAGTAAGAAACGTAGTAAAAATAGCTGCCAAGTACTATGCACAAAGGCCTGCAAGCCGCAAATAACCGCTACGATAAGCAAGCATATTTGAAGCACATTTTGAGGACCCACGCGATCGCTGATTTTGCCAAGTCTGGATGCAGCCAAAATATTTGAAATTCCTGTTGCCGCTACGACAAAGCCTGAAATAAGGGCAAGATGATCGGTATGAGTAGACAGTTGTTTTACATACAGTGTAACGATTGGCTGAATAGCCATAACCGCAAGCTGCAGTAAAAAAGTTGTAACAAATACACCAATCACGGCCTTTGAATTCTTAAGAGAAAGTAACCCAATGTTAGACTCTTTCGTCGTTTTCGCCGTCTCTTTTTTGTCTTCTTGAATTAAATTTACAATTAAAAAAGACAAAAACATAAATGCACCTGTCACGAAAAAGACGTGACGCAATCCAATTGTATCTCCTAAGTAGCCGCCTACTAGCGGTCCTAATAAAGATCCTGATACAGCCCCTGTAGACAACGTCCCTAATGCTTTACCGCTGTGCTCTTTAGGTGTTTGAGTCGCTACTAACGTAATGGCTGCAGAGATGAAGCCGGAAACGGCCCCCATTAAAAAGCGCAGTCCGACAAGCTGATAGACATTTTGTACAAAACCAATAGAAGTCATAACAATTGCCATACCCAAGCTTGCGCGAAGGAGCATCAGCTTTCGACCGTATTTGTCGGCCAAACTTCCCCATAAAGGAGAAACAATAGCGGCCATTAAAAAGGTAGCTCCAAATGCAATACCAGCCCATCTGCTGATGGAGCTTGTATCGTGAACCCCCAGCTTTTCAATATAAAGCGGTAAAAACGGAATAACTAAACTCATCCCGGCTGTGGTGCAAAAAGAACCGAACCAGCAAATGTACAAGTTTCGTTTCCATAATTCCATTCTATTTCCTTCTTTCGTTGTGCCGCATAGCGTAAAAACAACAAAAGAGCGAAACCATACGGCCTGCTCTTTTAGCATACATGCAGCATCTTTTTATCAGCTTAAATTATACCACATATCAGAAATATTTAAAAATAAAATGATTCACTTAGTGAACTATTAACATGAAATGAAAACAGAAAGATGTGCTGCGGTTACACTCCGCCTAGAACATAAAGTGACCCTTAGTTCACTCATTACCTTATGCTGTAACAGTAGGGGATATGTAAAGAACTTATGCTTCACTGAAAAAAGCGTCAGATAATCTGTCTAAAATATACGTTATATCCACAAATTTTGTCTATTTATCAAATAATGTGTAAAACAACTTGACAAAAAGAGTGAATTTTCTGTTTTTTAACTCTATATTAAAACTATGTTCTCATTATTCATAATGCGTAAAGTGTTTTAAGGAGGAGTGTATATTGGAGCAGATGATTAGTACAATAAGTGAAATGATTTGGAGTACGCCGATGCTTTATCTATGTATAGGAGTGGGGCTTTTATTTACTATTCTCACTAGATTTGTACAAGTTCGATATTTGAAAGATATGGTTATTTTATTGTTTAATGGGAAAAGTTCAGATTCGGGCGTTTCGTCTTTTCAAGCGTTAACGCTTGCTTTATCAGGACGCGTAGGAGTTGGAAATATTGCGGGAGTTGCAACAGCAATTGCATTTGGTGGTCCAGGAGCAGTTTTTTGGATGTGGTTTATTGCTTTTATAGGTTCAGCTAGTGCATTTATTGAATCAACACTTGCTCAAATTTATAAAGTGAAAGATAAAGGAGAATATCGAGGTGGACCTGCTTATTACATTGAAAAAGGCATGGGGAAGAAATGGTACGCCTTGATTTTCGCTTTTGCGGCATTGCTAGCTATGAGTGTACTTGGGCCAGGAGTGCAAGCAAATTCAATTACAGCAGGGCTAAATAATGCATTTTCAATTCCGCCTTTAACGTCTGGAATTGTACTTGTTATTATTTTAGGATTAATTATTTTTGGAGGAGTCAAGCGTATCGCTGCCGTGGCACAATATGTTGTTCCGTTTATGGCCATTGGATATGTTCTTGTTTCGTTAGTGATTATCGGATTGAACATTCAAGCTTTACCAGGAGTTCTTGCTTTAATCTTTAAAAGTGCGTTTGCACTTGATTCTACGTTTGGCGGGATCATTGGCATGGCTATAGCGTGGGGAGTCAAGCGGGGTGTATATTCAAATGAAGCGGGTCAAGGTACCGGAGCTCATCCCGCGGGAGCAGCGGAAGTCTCACATCCTGCCAAGCAAGGTTTGGTACAAGCTTTTTCGGTTTATATTGATACGCTGCTTGTATGTTCTGCTACTGCCTTTATGATTTTAATTACAGGTTCTTACAGCACCCAAGGGCCAGACGGTTCGTTCATTGTGGACCACTTAAAAGGAGTTGAAGCGGGGCCTCAATATACGCAGCAAGCAGTGGAGACGGTGCTTCCTGGGTTCGGATCAGGATTTGTAGCTATTTCTCTCGTGTTTTTCGCCTTTACTACGATTATGTCACAGTATTATATTGCGGAAACGAACTTAGCTTACGTAATGAAAGGCAAACAAAATAAAATAGTATCCATGATCCTTAAGGCAGCTCTTTTAGCCACTACTTTGTACGGGTCTATCCGAACAGCTGAAACTGCATGGGCATTAGCAGACATCGGAGTTGGAATAATGGTTTGGCTCAATTTGATTGCAATTTTGATTTTAGCTAAGCCTGCTTTAATAACCTTAAAAGATTATCGCGAGCAGAGAAAACAAGGAATAGATCCTGTCTTTTCTCCTGGGAAATTAGGAATTCAAAACGCTGATTATTGGGACGAGGAATATCAGCATGATCAAGATAAAGAAAATGTTTCATAAACTAAAAAAAGCCAACTGGGGTTGGCTTTTTTTAGTTTGTGAAGAAGCTCTTTCGACCGCTTGAAAATGGTAATGATTCGTTTTTTTCGGGTATAATGTGGCATGAAGCGTCCTCAATTTATTTTCGTTTGAGCATTTATTTATAATAGAAGACATATAAAAGGACGGTGGTATGTGCATGACTAAAAAAGAAAATGAATCTATTTATATTCAGCAGCATTTAGCAAATGAACGAACGTATTTAGCGTGGATTCGAACGTCTATTGCTACACTCGGCATTGGTTTTGTTGCAGGAGGCCTGCATTTCAATTCCGGAAAAAAATTAAGTGAAGCAGCCGATACTCTTATTATTGCTGTTATCATCTTTTCTTTAGCTGCAAGTGCAGGTTTGCTTCTTTTCTCAACCTATCATTATTTTTCAACACGTAAAAAAATTAACAGCCAAACGTATCAATCTTCTCACGCTTTGGTTCTTTTCGTTTCAATGATTATGCTGATGCTGATCGGGGCTCTTATGTTTTACTTTTTTAACATAGCGTAAAAAGTTTAAGGTGTAAGAAAAGAGGGAATACACCCCCAAAGAATTTACGGTTTTATGAAAGAAAAAGAAGATCTATTGATATGGTGGTAATGGCAGATGTAATTATAATAATATCTTCTTTATGAACCGGCTGTATAATTTTACAGGTTAAATTCTTTGTTAACCGCGGATAATGGAAAAGGAAAGCTTTATAAGCCGAAACTTATCCAATCCATGTTGAACATAAAAAATTGAATATGAATTTCACTGTAGGGTGAAGCGAAAGTAAAGGAGAACGCTGTATGATTCAAACATCTAAGACCGTTGCCGCTCGTTTTTTTACGGAGCGTTTCTTTGATCAGGCTGCTCAAACAGCCTACTATTTTTTGTTATCTTTTGTACCGTTTATTATCTTTCTTTTTTCTCTGCTGAGTTTTTTTCCAATTGATACAAACAATTTGCTGATATTTATTGAACCATTTACACCTAAAAGCGCCTACGACGTAATTGAACGGTCAATTGAAACAGTTAACAATAGCGGGAAAAAAGTTTTATCTTTTAGTTTATTGGCGACTTTTTGGCTCGCATCTATGGCTATACAATCTTTGGTTCGTTCGTTAAATGACGCGTATCATATTCAAAGAAAACAAACGTTTTTGCGCGGTTTAATCAATGATTTAATTTTAACTTTTGGTTTTATGGTTGTAGTAGCTATTTCATTATTTGTACCAATTATTGAAGAGGTCATTCGACATTTGGTCCTAACAAAAGTCCATGTTCCTGACATATGGTTTCAAAGCTGGACGACAATTAGATGGGGAATTGGGACATTATTTTTATTAGGCTTTTTTATTCTTTTTTACAAACTGATGCCAAGCGCAAGAGTAACGTGGAAAGATGTACTTCCAGGAGCTGTTTTCTCCACGCTAGGATGGCAAGTTGTATCTACCGGATTTGGATACTATGTCCAGTTTGGAAGCTACTCGCAAATCTATGGTCAGCTTGGAAGTATTATTATTTTAATGGTCTGGTTTTATTTAACGGCCGCTATTTTATTAATTGGCGGTTTAATAAACGGTAATAAGTTCATCAAAGCTCACAAGACAACGTATAGAGACGTGGAAAACGACTAGGGAAACCTAGTCGTTTTTTTTTATATTCAGTTTTACAGTTAAAAGGTTTATTAAAAAAATATCGCGGGTAACTATTGAATATCTCGTTGCCTTTCCTATACACATAACTAAAAAACAGTAGGAGTTCACGTTGAGATGAGGTGGAAAATTGAATAATTTTAATCGGTTTTTAATCGCAGTTATTGGAATTGCAGGACTGATTTGTTCCGGTATGTTAGCACTGATGGTTTATAGGGTTCCTCACCTTTCGAACTGGGTAGAAAAGTGGCAGCATCAGGAGTGGTTTTACTACACGATATTATCAATAAGCGCATTTTTAGCTGTTATTTTTATTATTTTTCTTTTAACAGGCATATTTAGCAGACCGCCTAAAAAGAATTTAGCAATTGTAACAGGCGAAGGCAAAATAACCATTTCTAAAGCCACGATTGAATCTACAGCTTTGCGAGCAATTAGAGGCTTTCAGGGAATACGCTCTCCTGAAGTCCAAGCATCTATTCATTCTCGCAAAGAAAGAGTTAGTCTATATATTAACTGTTCGCTGTTTGGACGAGATGGGCTACCAACACTAGGAAAAGAGATGCAGCTTGAAACAAAACGCGCCGTGGAGGCCTTACTTGAGCTTCCCGTTCACTCCGTTCGTATTGACTTAACAGATACACAAACACGAAAGAAAGAACGTGTTGTGTGATGAAGGAGGGACATAATGGGTACTCCAGATAAATTGATTCCATACCGTGGCCGAGTACTTGGTATTCTGGCAGGTTTAGTGTTGGCAATTTTACTATTAACAATTGGTTTTGGCCCCACGCTGCTAATCGTAGCTTTTATGGGAATTGGTTATGTAATTGGGAAGTGGCGAGACGGTCATTTAGACATACATGCCTGGGTAGGATTCTTTACTAGAGGAAGATAGAAAATCACTTTAAGGGAGATGTTCGTTATGGCAGTTAATGAAACAAATACAGCAGTAAAACCTCAGGAAAATACACATCAAAATACATTAACATTTGAAGATCAAGTCATTAAAAAAATTGCTGGAATTGCAGCTAATGAAATTAAAGGGATTTTATCAATGAGCGGTGGATTTATGAGCGGGTTAACAGATCGCTTCCGCAGCACGGAAGACATCACAAAAGGGATTAACGCTGAAGTTGGAGAAAAGCAAGTTGCTCTTGATTTAAAAGTAATTGTTGAATACGGAAAAAATGTTCCAGCGATTTTCTCCGAAACTGTTCATAACGTGAAAAAATCAGTTCACGATATGACGGGCTTAGAAGTAGTAGAAGTAAATATGCACGTAGAGGACGTAATGACTCGCTCTGAATTTGAAGCAAAAACGGATCGAGACAAAGAGCAGGAGTCAAAGCGTGATCTTGAATAAAATATAAAAGGTAAACACTTCCATTCGTCATATATTCTTTGTATGATGAATGAGAAGTGTTTTTTTATGGGAGGGAGAATTCTGTGATATTGGTTAGTTCTTGCTTAGCAGGTCAAGCTTGCAGATATAATGGAAGCAGTGCCTTAGTTAAGGAAATGGAAGCGCTCGTTGAAAATAAAGAAGCGGTGATGATATGTCCGGAACTGTTAGGTGGATTTCACACGCCTAGAGAACCGGCAGAAATTATAAAAGGAACGGGAATAGACGTAATAAACGGAAATGCGCGAGTTATTGAACGATCGGGAAAAGACGTGACAGATATATACATAGACGGGGCCTATAAGGCACTGAACATCGCAAAAGAAATAAAAGCTACTGTTATTGTACTAAAAGAAAACAGTCCTTCATGCGGAAGTGAACATATATATAACGGAGCATTTCTAGGTGTTAAAATAGCCGGTGAAGGGGTAACGACTGCGTTGTTAAGAAAGCATGGTTTTATCGTTATATCCGAATCTCAATTTGCAGCTAAAATGTATTAAGAGCAATCACAATGACAAGAGGATGGGACAGAACGAAATGAATCCAACTCAAAGACAAACAATTTGGATGCATGATCTGGACTGCTTGCTCGACCGCTGTTGATTTCCGTGCAAGGCTTCGCTTTCCGCGGGGTCTCATCTGTTTCGCTGTTCCTGCAGGAGTCTTCACCTTGCCCTCCAACCAACAGCTATAAGTACCTGCGTTCACCATGATTATAAAAAAACACGAACTATCCATTTTTGATAGATAGTTCGTGTTTCACTTTTATGAAATTATTTTTATCCAATCTCTTTTTGTAAAAGCTTATTTACTGTGAAGCGTATCTGCTGTGCTTTCTGTTCGTGTTACCGCATAAAGAGAGAAGCAAAGACCAAGCAATACAAAAATAGACCCGACCCAGCCGTTATAAATAACAGAGTATTGATTAACGACAATTCCTCCGACATAGGAGCCGATTGCAATTCCTACGTGTGAAATCGCTGCATTGGTGCTGATTAAAATGTCCGACGTGTCGCGTGCACTATGAATAATTAAATTGCTTTGAGCCGGTGAGACCGCCCAGCTGAGCGCACTCCAAATAATCATAAGAAGCAAGAACACAACGAATGGCAAATGAACGCCAAAAGGCATAGCAATCATGCTAACAAAAAAGAGAGCAATCATGGTGATAACAGACGAAGAAGGGTTCCATCTATCAGAAACAGCTCCTCCAAGTCCTCCTCCTGCCACTGCAGCAAGACCGAAAATACCATAAATAATGGTCACCATCGTTGTATTTAATCCTAGCGTTTCTTGTAAAAATGGCGTGAAGTACGCATAAAGCGTTAAATGACCCGCCAGTACAAACAATGTTGCTAGGTGAATAGCAAGCATTTTTTTATTGCGTAAAGCTTTTACCTGAGTCTTTAAAGGTACAATTGGAGCGGGAGCTAGACGTTCCATTGTAAACCAAACGGTAATCATAATAATAGCAGTTAAGATTGCAATCATAACAAATACTTGACGCCAGCCAAGCGCATTTCCAATCAAAATACCAAGAGGAATACCCAAAACAAGTGAGCCGCTGATTCCCATAAACACAACGCCAATTGCTCTGCCTTGATATTCAGGCTTTACCATTCTAGAGGCCATTGTGGTAGATAGGACAATAATAAAAGAGCCGCTCGCAGCAGCGAGGATACGCCCGATTAATAGCATATAATAACCTGAACTGTAGGCTGAAAATACATTGCTCAATAAGAAAATAAATAATGTCCACATATAAACTTTTTTCCGCTCTATCTTAGCCGTCACATTTAGTAAAATCGGCGCAGACAAAGCATAAACAAACGAATAAATAGAGATTAAATAACCTGCTTTTGCTAGTGATACATGAAATGCATCGGCAATTAAGTCCAAGATGCCTCCTAGAATTAATTCGACCGTTCCAACAACAAAAGAAGCAATCGCAAGTATGTAAACTTTTTTATTCATCAAAAAACCCCCTCTTTAAAAAGTTACAACTAGAATAGTAACCTTTTTTAGAGTGGATTTCAATAGGTAATATTAAAAAGGTTACTAATGAATTAGTAACCTTTTTAATATCGCAGTCGAGTAAGCAGCTCCATGATCTCAGAATCCTGAAGAAGCTGCTCTTGATATTTCTTTGTAATATGGGTAAGTGCGACATCATGATAAAAGAAATCAGCAAAAACTTTTACAAGCGGCTGCGACATGGTTTTTATTGCTTTCCATGTCTCATGTTCAATGCCGGCAAATAAAAGGTAGGCATCGTCAACAATAATCAACTGCGACGGCTCAAGGTTTTTATGATCATCTATTGGATTTAATGTATGTAAATGTTTGAGGGCAGTCTGCAAGTTTCCTATGGTTAAGACCTCGACGTTTACGCCTTGTTTCTCTTTTTCTTCTAGCAATGAGCGGTAATGTTCCAACTCATCATTCCAAGCCGATAAAATAATAGAAGATTCCGCTTCTTGAATCAACTGTTCAATGTGAGCAGAAATAGAGGATTTATCTTTTAAACTCCAAACATGATCATCTGTAAACGTTCTTTTAATTTTATATGTTTTTAATTCATTAATGTCATTTTCAAAATCAGCAGTAAGTTTTTGAATGACGGTTTGAAGGGCTACCGCTGAATAAAGTTTCTTTTTCCCGGACAATGTATTTACTACAATGCCTTTATCAATTAAACGATTAAGTACTTCATAAATCTTTGCTTTTGGAACATGCGAATACGTGACAATCGAACTAGCATCCAGCGGACCTTCATTCGCAAGCAGCGCTTCATATACTTGACTTTCATACTGAGAAAAACCAAATTTTTGCAGCATAATTCTCTATTCATCATCCTTTCTTTTTTTAGTATATCACGGTTTGTAAAAGTATTACTAATTGTAACTATATCTTGTTAAACTATGTTCTAAATAATCAAGAAAGATAAAAAATAGGCTATTAAAGGGTCTTTACTACGATAAAACTATTTTTAATCATGTGCTTTTCATACTAAAACACTTATCATCGGGTAAAGAACAGAAAGAGGTGAAAAAAATGAAGAAAAATGAAAAACTACTGTTGAAAAAAATGAACATGAAACAGCAAAGAGAAGTGGCTGCTCAGCTTGAAGACGTACTGGATTCCTTACTGTCTCTTGAAGAAAAATTATGCTCAGCACCTGATAATAAGGAGTGGCTGTCTTTACAAGCTCAGCTTGAAAAAAGAGAACATGAGCTGAGATTTAAGCATAAAATGCTGTGTGAAGAATGGAATGCACTATAAAAGACAGGCATTTTGTCTGTCTTTCATTGCATCTAAATTTTTATGACCCGGATAGGACTCACCATCAAAATAGCTAAAATAATCATAAGATAAGGGTTCACATAATAAAACATGCCAAGCAGTGCGATAATTAGAGCAGGAAAAGGAATAGGAAGCCCTATAAAATAACCTACGGTTGGATTTGCGCTAAATTTAGCTAATCTCAATGCACCCATGCTTGGATAAATCATAAAAGCGAGTACCGTTAGCCAAGAGTGGGGAGAAAGAGTATGAAATAGCATTGCAGGCGCTACGCCAAAGCTTATAATATCAGCCAAAGAATCTAGCTCTACACCAAACTCACTGTTAACTTTTAGCTTTCTCGCAATTTTGCCGTCAAATAAATCGAAAAAAGCGGCTAGAAAAATAAAAAGAGCAGCTAAGCGTTCGTAGCTGTTCATATTAAAGGCTATGGAAAATACGCCGCTTAGCAAATTTCCAATCGTAAAGAGATTCGGAACCCATTTTAACAGTCGAAGAATCAATGTCATACAACCGCCTTTCACAGTGTGTACAATTAGTGTAACTGTTAAATCGTATTATTATGTGAGATGCAAGATAAAAAGAAAGGAGTATTGAAAACTGGCTGTCGTTTCTGTAATATATATCGTATAATACGATAATAACTAAAAATACGATATAAAGGAGCAGGATCATGAAAGTAGAGGAGTTAAACAGCTATTGGACGTCTATTTATTATCATTTGCACTATACGCATCAAGAGAAAATTACGCACCAAACCATACGTCTTTTGCAGCATATCGACAAATCATCTTCGGTTGGAATAAGAGAAATCGCAGATTATTTAACTATTTCACATAATACGGCATCTGAACATGTAAAGAGAAGCATCGAGAAAGGATATGTGTATAAAAATAGAGATATACAGGATGAAAGAAAAGTAATTCTGCATTTAACAGAAGCAGGAAAAGACATCTTAAAACGGAATTCAAGCTTGGATGAAGAAAAAGTATCAGCTATTTTACGCGAAATGACAGCATCTGAAAAACAGCTGATTCAACAGGCTTTTCAGTTATTGAGCGAGCGTGCAGAACATGTATAGTATCATCAAAATTTTAATGTCGGCTCTTATTATTGCAGGGGTAACAGAAATGGCCAAAAGATTTCCGGCATACGGTGGAATCGTGGCTGCTCTTCCAATTGTGAGCTTACTAAGTATTATATGGTTGTCAGTGCAAGGAGAAAAAAAGGAAGTGGTCAGTCAGTTTACACTTGGCGTTCTTTATGGACTCCCAGGCACTATTTTATTACTTGCTGTCGTCTATATTTGTGTAAAAAACTCCCTTCATTTGTTTGTGAGTTTATCCATAGGAGTTATGTGTTGGGCCTTGTTTTTAGTGCTTCAAAAGATGGTGATTAACCTAATTACTACATAAACTATTGGAATTTAATCCAATTTTCTGTAAAATAAAGGTCTAAGTAAAAAATAGGAGCTGAGTAGAGTTGAGTTTAGCAGAGAAAAAGTTAGGAATTGACCGAGTTGTTTTTATCGGCAGAACGTTTGAAGAGTATAGAGCTATGTTTAATTTGAATGACAAGCGTTTAAAAGGAAAAAAAGTGTTAGATTGTGCTAGCGGAGCCTGTTCTTTTACTGCTCATGCCTTGCAGCAAGGTACGAAGGCTACTAGCTGTGATATTGCCTATAAATTTACGGCAGAAGAGCTTGAAAAGAAGGGAAGCTTAGATTTAATTCATACGATGAATCAAATGCAGCACGTACAGGAGCAATATGTGTGGAAATATTTTTCATCTATTGATAATTTAACTGAACATCGAAAAAGAGCATTAAAAGATTGTATTGCTCATATGAAAAAGAGCCCCGAAGCCTATCAGTACGGAGCGCTTCCTAATTTGCCGTTTCAAAAGAACGAATTTGATTTAACGCTTTGTGCAAACTTTTTATTTATGTACAGCGACCGGTTAGATTATCCGTTTCATTTAGAGGCTTTAAAAGAACTGATACGCGTTACAAAAGAGGAAGTGCGCTTGTTTCCTTTAACGGACCTGAGCGGCAAGATTTCTACCTATTTGCCGCAGCTTTTAGAAGAGATTGCGCCTCTAGTAAAAGGAACAGAAATAGCAGATGTCCCGTATGAATTTCAAAAAGGTGCCAATCAAATGCTGAAAATATATGTATAACAAGTGTAATGAAGAGGCTGAGGAAAAAGTATTTTAGCCCAAGTGAAAAACGAACCCTTGATCAAACATGTTAATCAAGGGTTCGTTTTTTTTCTTTTGTTAGGGTGAACGTATGTTTCATCTGTGCCATTCCTTTTAGCAGTTTGAGTATGCTTCGTTATGGTTTCACATCCAAGCGCTTTAGCTAAGCCGAACGAAGGCATATTCACATATACTGATTCATAATTTCCTGCAGGAATGACGTACGTTTCATGATAAATGCCAACTGCATTCGTTTTTGAAGCCTGTTTATAAAAAGAATTCCAAGCTTTTAAGTGCTGAGGACCTTTGGCATAGGAGGTCAATTGATCAACTGACTCCCAATATTGAATCAGCGTAATGGTTCTTAAATTAAAAGATCCTTGCAAAGATAAAAAGCCAAGATTTTTGTTTGCATACAACTCTCGAATCATAGGAGGCATTGCTTTAAATACAGGGAGCCATTTGTGTACGGCTGTCCATTTATTAATACGCATTCCTATAACAAAAACGACCAGATCCTGACCGGGCTTAGCCATTACACGATTGGAATGAATCATAAATTCTGCGCCTCCTCATCATATAATTTATTAATCGTATCTTTGCACCATTCCATCGAAGCACGAGTTGTTCGTTTACCGTAGTCTAGGGTAATAAGCCAATACGTTCTGTCAGGAGAAGGGCTTTTAGAAATGCTGTCTTCAATTCCGCAATACATGTGATAGCGTTCAGTTAGTTTCTGCTGAGCGTTTTTTAACTGCGAAATTGTGAGCTGCTTTTCTTGGTGACTACTAAAAAATAGTTTTAACAAAAGTTCATTTCGTTCTGAGGGGAGCTGCTTAATAGGTTCACGCAGCCAATCTTGCAGAACTTCTTTTCCTTTAGTTGTTATTGCGTACACTTTTTTATCCGGTTTATCAGTTTGAGCAACGGAATTTACCGTTGCTAGTTCTTCATTCACAAGCTTTTGTAAAGTGGGATAAATTTGACCATAGCTAATTTTCCAAAAATGATTTAAACTTCGATCCATTAACCGCTTAATTTCATAACCAGTTCTGCATTCAGTGGTAAGCAGTCCTAAAATCGCATATGTTGTTTGATTTTCCTTCATTTACTTTCCTCACCTATATCTTTTTGATATATATATATATATATTACCATAAACAGGATATTATTCAATGAAAAAACGCGAGAATTATGCACTCTCGCGTCTAAAAAAAGGTTTGTATTGCTGAACCATCATTTGCGAAGCAGCAATAAATAAAAAGATAAAGCCTCCACACATTAGCAACATGACAGCACCTATTCTCCATAAAAGCTTTGGCATCAGCATATCTCCTTTTTTGAAGTTATTACCTATAGTGTAAAGAATAGCTTGCAAAAATTCTAGTCATAACTAAATATAATTTTATAACTTTTTTAGACTGACTCTTCCTTTGGATCATCTTCATCAAAAATAGGAACTTCTGTATACGCTTCTTCTTTTTCGAAAGCGGAAGAAGAATTCTCTTTATCCTCTTGTGCAGGCTTCGTTTTACCAGAAGAAATATCTGATTTAGCGTTTTTTAACTCTTCCATATCTTTTTGGATTTGGTCCGTGAAATCCTTTGGTATAGCTCCGCTTCCGTATGTAGCTCCGATGTTTAAAGCACCTCCGAGCTCCTTAATGCCCACTTGGCCAATATTGTTGTTTTGTTCGTATTTATCAAGAAAAAATTTATCAATATGAATAGGCGGAGGAGCATTTTCTAAAAGTGCCGCTTTTTGATGAATCAATCTTACTTCTTCTTGAAGAGAAGACGTACGTTTTAGCATGTCCACCTGTACTTCAGTTAAAAGCGACATGCTTTGCTCTAATGCTGAAACTCTGTTATCTAGTTCGGTCATTTTTTCGACATAAGGAGCCATTTGTTTCTCTACAGATTGTTCTACTAAGCTAGCTATATCCGGATAAGGCACAGCTTCTTTCTTTTTATCGCGAGGATTTTGCGTGGAGATGATTTGTTCCAATTGCGCTACTTTTTCTTTTAAAAAATGAAGCTGCCTAGCAGTCTCTTGCATGTCTTTTGTATATGATTGTTCAGTGTTTTTGTGAGCATCTCTTTGTGAAGATGAAGAATCGTTGGAAAGCACTGGCTGAGCCTCCAGCTTTTTTTTGAACATTATGAGAGAACCCATTTGCGGTTCGAGTTTTAAAAAACGGTTCATGTGAACTTCAAGCGTGTTAATACGCTTGATTTGATGTTTGAAGTCCGCTAGCTCAGTTTGAAGATGTTGGTTAGTCTGTTTGGGGTTAAAAAATCCTTTCATAGACATTTCGCTTCTCCTCATCTTGGGCTTATTTCCTCTGTAATCACAGTTAGATAAATAAATATTGATTCAGTTTGGGGGTTAATATTAAATTTTTTGCATTTATAAATGCTTATGTGCAGCATTACATTTCATTCGTAAAACTACTAAACCTTATTCAATATGAATACGCTCTTCTTGAAAAAACTGCCTGTGATAAGAAAGAATAAGCAGTCCATTTTCAAATTTTGCACGCAGATGATGCGCATCTGTAGGCTCAGGCAATTCGATAATTCGGTTGAAATCTCCAGAAGGTCGTTCTTGTACAACAGGCTGCCCTGTAATGAAAGGGTGGGGCGAGCCTTTTAATAGAAGCCGGCTGCCTGAAACAGAAACGTGCAAGTTTTCTTTTAGATAACCAGGCAGGTCAGCGATAACAATGATCTCGTGAGGAGTAACATAAATGTCGATAGGTGGAAAATTACTTCTAGGAGGTTGAGGAGCCTGATGCGAATCCTGAGCAGTCATATCCATATTTTCTTTCATAAATTCGTTAAAAGCAGTTTGATCAAAAACACCGTTCCAAAAGTCGTTTGTTTGATATTTTTTAGCGAATTCCATCCACTGCATAAGTTTATCAAAGTCCATATGGTTTCCTCCTTACCACACATCATAAAAAGATGGAATTTGAATATAGTTTGAAAAGGGGGTGGTTTAAATGTCAGGTGCATCTATAAATATTAATATTTTAATGCTAAAGATAAATTCCTTTGAAAATGCGTCTGCGGTAAATATCGGACAGAATTTACTAGCAGACTGGAATAATTCAGATAAAAAAACACAGGGGTTTGGGCAAAATTTCGGTGATGATAGCGGGTTTATAGGAACGAGAAGCTGTGTTGATGATCGTGATCAAATTGATAGCCCATCGTCTTTTCAAAAAGTACCCATTTCATAGAAAGAGCCTAATAAATATAGCCAGTTCAGACGCAGGTTATATTTATTAGGCATCAGGTTGAATACTAGTAGACGAATAGATGAAGGTATGCTGCTAGTCATGCTCGTTAGAGGCGGTGTAGAAGCTTAAATTACGCTGTTTTTAACTGAGTTTGAATCGTTTACGTCTGAATCTATAATCCATGAGAACGGAGTTACGTTTGGAGAAAAATCTCCGTTTGATTCTCCTAGTCCTTGATTACGTTTATAAGATACGAACACGTCAAGCTGCTGATTAGGTCCTATGCTTAAAACGGATGAATTATCCAGAACGTTCACTTTGAAGGCTTGTAAGTTAATGACCATAGGTGAAAAAATCATATGGTTTCCTCCTTATTTATCATTTTTTGTTGCAAATGCATCCACATAATCATTATCTACAGTTTTGTAAGCAGATCCTGCTGAAAAACATTGATCAGCGAGCTGCTGTCCGAAGGCCTGATTTTTCTTTGCTGTGACATACCTTGTAACTTTTGACGTATTTCCAATAGAAATACTGCTTGCTTGATCAGCACTGCGAACGTTCAATTTTCCTAAGTTGATTTTTGTTGAGTCAAATAGCATACTATTCTCCTTTCAAACGACAGTTCTTCTAAGTCTTTAAAAGCTTATTGTAACTTCGTTGAAAATATGAATAATACATGGATTCATTCCGAGAGTAGAAGTAGTCTACTGTAGCGTATTTTAGTTCTCCACAAAACGTGAAAAGATTTTAAAAAATCAGTAGTAAAAGGAGGAAATAATAAAAATGCACGACATTTTACATACTGTAGAAAAATCAACAGTAAAAAGCGTGTTGGCAACGATTATTCATGTAGAAGGATCCTCTTATTTAAAAGAAGGAACGTCCATGCTGTTTCAAGAAAACGGGGAGAACATTGGGATGTTAAGCGCTGGTTGTGTGGAAGCAGATCTTGCTGAGCGCGTAAAAGAGTTGTTCGACACTGAGCACGTATTAACCGTTACGTACAATTTAAAAGAAGGAGGTGATGCGGGGTGGGGACAAGGAGCAGGCTGCAATGGAATTCTCTATATTCTCCTAGAGCCTGTAACTGCGAAGACGAAGCAAGATCTTTTGCGGGTAAAACGCCATTTAGATAACCGAAATCCTGTTTTGCATATTAAAAAATTAGAAAAAGACTTTGTTCAAACAACCTCTTTTTATGTAGAAAAGACGGGCCAAACATTTGGTGCAAATAGCGACGAATCATCTTTTGCAACAGATGATTGGAATGGGAGAAAGAGCGGCATTCAACTTTCAAATTGCTCTCTGCTCACATATGCTCATCTATATAAACCGAAGCCTCGTCTAATTATATGGGGAGCAGGTGCTGATGCAAAATATTTAGTATCACTTGCTGCCAATACGGGGTTTTTTGTTACTTTATGCGACTGGAGACCGGCTTTATGTAATAAGGAACATTTTCCGCTAGCAGAGGAAATACAGATTGGATTCCCGGAGGAAGTAGAGAAACACTTGTCCGTTCAGAGCGATGATTTTGTTGTGATTATGACGCATAATTTTTATCGCGATCAAGAAATTCTCTCGCTATTAAAATCAAGTCCTGTGAAGTATATAGGAGTTTTAGGGTCTAAAAAGCGAACGCTTCGATTATTGAATACCGATATTCCTTCCCATATTCATTCGCCCGTGGGACTTTCTATAGGAGCGGTAGGACCACAGGAAATTGCGGTTAGTATTGTAGCTGAATTAATTGAGATCCTCCGAATGTATGATGAAAAAAAGGGGTGAAAATGTCCGGGTTAAATATTGTTGCTGTTTATCTTGCCGCGGGAGCTAGTAAAAGGATGGGCAGCAATAAGCTGCTGCTGCCTTTAGGGAATGGATGTTTAGGGAGTAAAGCTTTACGAACAGCGGTTTGTTCAAAAGTAAATCATACGATAGTAGTCACAAAGAAAGGAGATTCTCTTGAGTGGATTGACCCTATTCTTTTTTCAGAAGCATATCAGCAGAAGTGGAGTCATACTTCTTGTAGTAGCGCCTTAAAAGGTCAGTCTGCGTCTTTAAAATGCGGATTAAAAAAAGCAAAAGAATTAAGCGCTGATGCTATTATTGTGCTGCTGGCAGATCAGCCTCTTATAAGTATCGTGCTGATAGATACATTTGTTTCTCTGTTTGAGAACCATTCCTCCGCTCCGTTTATTTCTTCTTTTTATCAAGGAATTGCCAGAGCACCGGTTTTATTTTCAAAACAAATGTTTTCAAGCTTGGATAAGCTGCAAGGAGATCAAGGAGCAAGAAAAATCATAAGACAAAACGGACCTGGAAATGGAATGTCTTATGAATGTACCGACGCTTCTCTTTTCATGGATGTTGATACAAAACAAGCGTATGAACGCATTAAAAAGATATATAAAGAGAAATGTAGACGGGTTTGATTGACGGAGGTGAAAAGAGTGGATGTTATTGGGAAAAGCGTGATTCGAAAAGATGCGTTAGAAAAAGTGACGGGAACAGCTCGGTACACGAATGATTACAGTTTTAAAGGTTCCCTTCACGCCAAAATAGTAGTCAGTCCTTACGCTCATGCAAGAATTCAAGCAATAGACATTCAAGCAGCGATCGCTACTCACGGTGTTCATGCAGTTGTGACGGGTGAGCATTTGCCGTTAACCGGAGAGGGAGTTCGTGACCGGCGACCGCTTGCGTTTGAAAAAGTGCGGTATCACGGAGAAGCCGTAGTCCTTATAGTAGCAGAGACTCCTGCACTCGCTGAGCGTGCGGCGAGTGCTGTTCATATTCAATATGAGCCGTTACCTGTCGTTCATTCTCCTAGCGCCGCTATTGAGCCGGATTCTCCTTTAGTGCATGAACATATGCACATCTACAAGCATGATGAAACGGTGTATCCAGAGCCCGGCACCAACGTAGCAAACAGAGTCAAAATACGAAAAGGCAATATGGAAGAAGGTTGGCAAAAAAGTGAGTTAATAGTTGAAGAAACGTTTTCTCTATCTCCTTCAGATCACGCGGCAATGGAAACAAGAAGTGCCGCTGCTGAAATTCTTCCGAATGGATTAGTTAAAATTATCACTTCTTCTCAAGCTCCTTTTATGGTGAAAAAATTAATCAGTGAGTACTTTGAAATTGAAGCGGGAAAAGTGATCGTTGAAACACCGCTAGTAGGAGGAGGCTACGGAGGAAAAGCAGCTGTCCAGCTGGAGTTGCTTGCATATATAGCTTCAAAAGCTGTTGGTGGAAGACTGGTTAAAATATTAAATACAAGAGAAGAAGATATGCTCACTTCGCCTGCTCACATAGGTCTAGATGCCAAAATTAAGTTAGGTTGTTCCAAAGAGGGACTCTTGCAGGCTGCTGACATTCTTTATTTGTTTGACAGCGGTGCTTATGCAGATAAAGGAACGGACCTGAGTAAAGCTGCAGCAGCTGACTGTACAGGACCTTATCGTCTTGAACATATTTTTTGTGATTCATTATGTGTATATACAAATCACCCTTACGCTTCTCCTTTTCGAGGATTCAGCCACTCAGAACTATTATTTGCGTTCGAGCGCACGATGGACATCCTTGCTAAAAAAGCAGGTATAGATCCTTTGGAGTTTAGAGAAAAAAATGCTATTTTGCCGGGCGATACTACGCCTACGCAAGTACGTTTAACGTCTAGCAGCGTGGGTAACTTACCAGAATGTATTCGTCGCTTGAAGCAGCTGATCAAATGGGAGGAAGGACAGAGAACGGTGCATGAAAACGGCCTTATTACTGCTAAGGGGATTAGCTGCGTCTGGAAAACCTCTACCATTGAAACAAACGCAGGTTCCGGTGTTATTCTCACATTCAATCCGGATGGAAGCGTGAATTTAATGTCTGGCGTTATTGAATTAGGCACGGGAACGAAAACCGTGCTCGCGCAAATACTGGCTGAAAAATTGCAGATGCGCGTGGAACGCATTCATGT
This sequence comes from Priestia sp. FSL R5-0597, assembly GCF_038006305.1. Lineage (NCBI taxonomy): Bacteria > Bacillati > Bacillota > Bacilli > Caryophanales > Bacillaceae > Priestia > Priestia sp. FSL R5-0597. The sequence goes on along the minus strand of NZ_JBBOUZ010000001.1, from coordinate 2,548,540 downwards.
GCGAATGGAAGTAGATACTCAAACGACTCCTGAACATTGGAAAACGGTGGCTAGCAGAGGCACTTTTATGGCAGGAAGAGCGGTTTTAGAAGCCGCTGAAGATGTGATTAATCAATTAAAAAAGATAGCTTCTTGTATATTTCGAGCTTCTGAGGAAGATATCGAAATAAAAAATGAGAAAGTTTTTTTACGGGATGAGCCTGAAACATCCTTGGCCTTTAAAGAAATTGTATATGGCTATAAATATCCGAACGGAAATGCAATTGGAGGGCAAATTATAGGGAGAGGCAACTATATTTTAAGAGGGATGACCTACTTGGATAAAGAAACGGGAGCTGGGCGTCCGGGGCCTGAATGGACGGTAGCAGCTGAAGGAGTTGAAGTGGAATATAATCCTAGAACGTATAGATATCGTATTGTAAAAGCTGTCTCTGTTATTGATATAGGAACCGTGCTAAACGAGAAAATGGCACGCGGGCAAGTCATGGGTGCGATGAGTATGGGGCTATCGTTTGCAGGCAGAGAAACATTTTGGTTTGATTCAAATGGCCGTATTTTAAATCCTCAGCTTCGGAAATATCGTCCTCTTCGCTACGGAGAGCATCCGGAGTACGTAGTAGATTTTATTCATACGCCTCAATTAGATGCGGCGTACGGAGCTAGAGGAGTCGGAGAACACGGGCTGCTTGGTATGCCGGCTTCTTTAGGAAACAGCTTAACGGTGGCGGCAGAAACAGAATTAAACCAACTTCCGCTTATTCCAGAATTGATTTGGAGAATGAAAGAAGGGAATGCTGATGATTTCATTTGACTTTGAATATCACAAACCTGGAACTGTTTCAGAAGCAGTTGCCTTGTTTCAAGAGTTAGAGAATCAAGGCAAACAGCCGCGGTATTATGCTGGCGGTACCGAAATTCTGACATTAGGCAGATTGGGTTTGTTTGTTACCCATGCTGTTATTGATATAAAAAATATACCTGAATTTCAACAAACCGAAGCTAATGAAGATTGGATGATTTTTGGTGCAGGAGTAACGTTAACTGAACTGGAAGATAAAAATTTGTTTCCTTTATTAAGTAAGTCTGCTAGCGAAGTGGCTGATCACACGGCTCGAAATAAAATAACGCTAGGAGGAAATATTTGTGGGCATATTTTTTATCGAGAAGCGGTATTGCCGCTGCTTTTAACAGATAGTCAACTTGCAGTGGCAGGTCCGGCTGGAACCAATATCTATTCGATTCACGACCTTTTTAACCGGCGTTTGCAGCTGGAAAACGGAGAACTTCTTGTTCAGGTGTTTGTTGAAAAGAAGTACGCTGCCCTGCCATATATGAGTATAAAAGAACGCCAGCAGTGGGATACAGGATATCCATTAGTGACAATAGCAGCGTTAAAAACAGAAGGAACCATCCGAGTAGCTTTCAGCGGAGTATGTTCGTTTCCTTTTCGCTCAGCAGAAATAGAAGAAGTGCTAAATCATAAAGAAACGCCATTAGAAGCTCGAATTCAAAATGCTCTTGATTATATACCGGCTCCAATTTTAAATGATGGGGAAGGGTCGAATCGCTATCGCAAATTTGTGATTAAAAATTTATTGTTTGATATTTTCACAGAGCTGGGAGGAACGTAACGTGCTAAAAGATGAACGGTATAGAATAACAATTAAGCTAAAGGTTAACGGTGAAGAAAAAATGGTTGATATCCGAACAGCAGATACGTTGCTTTACGTATTAAGAGAAAAGCTGGGCCTTACCGGAGCAAAACCAGGCTGTTTAAACGGGGACTGTGGGGCTTGTACAGTAGGGATAAATCAGCGGCCAATGAAATCTTGTCTCATGTTAGCGGCAGAAACAGAAGAGAAAGAAATAATGACTATAGAAGGGCTGAAGAGTTCACCTATGCAAAAAGCTTTTATTGAACACTTTGCTTTTCAGTGCGGTTATTGCACATCGGGTTTTATCATGAATGCTCATTTGCTTTCCAAACACCATCCTTCAGGCAGTGACAATATTATAAAGGAGTGGCTTGCTTCCAATATATGCAGATGTACAGGGTATAAAGAAATTGAAGACGCAGTAAAATCTGTTTTACACTTTTCGGAGCGGGAGTGAGACGGGAAAAAGAAAAAATAGAATAACATTTACACGTGTTTAGAATAGTATGTGCTAAGGGTGTGGAGAATGTGGAATGGAAAAGCGGCTTTGACAAAGAAAGGGAACTGATCTTTGCCATTCAACGAAATCTGGATGTAGTAACAGCTATATTATTATTAACTGGCCAAATAACAATTATAGGCGTATTTGTGACACCCGGAGCTTTTCGTATTTCAGTAGGGGGACCTATTACAGGAACTAGCCGAATAGAAGGAAAAGACGGAGATGCGGGAATTAATATCATTATTGATATGATTGATGTGATTCTTGCGGCGTTGCTGCTTAATAACCAGATCAATGTGTCGGGCGCCTTTATTTCTTCTGGAAGGTTTACCATTAATGTAAGTGGACCTATTTTTGGCGTTCCTAAAACAGAACCTGCATTAAGTGAACTAAATCAATCCTCTCAGTTTTTTCATCGTACCGTATCAAAACATTTTTATGTAAATCCTGACTTAGTTGAAAAATTTACAAAGGACTGATTAAGATGTCATTAACGGATATACCTACAGTAAGACCTTCAGAGACGAGTATTTTTCTTATCGCGCTGCCGCTGATTATTTTTATTTTTTTCTTTACTCAGCCAAAAGCATCAGACATCAAATAATCATGTAGCATAATGGCGATTGTATCACTGTGTACAGAAGCTGCCTATTTTTCTGTTCGTATCATTACCTCTTCATTCATTAAGCCCCTAACGCTTTTCTTTTCGGTCATGTTTCATTAAAATGAACATAAACATATATGTAGAGAAAAGAATAATGTAGTGTTTTCTAACGTTATAAAATAGCTTACGATACGAAGAAAGCGTCTATAATAAAAGAAACGAAACTTTTGCGTGGTCAACTGACGATGCTTTTTATTTTTACAAACTGCAGTGAAGGCAGAAAGGAGAGAATTCGATGAGTTTGCGCGATCGGCTGCTTTATGTAGCTGAACATTATAAACAAATGGGTGGAGACGTACTTGTAAAACACGAAGTAGAAAATATGATTACACGCCGGCTTCCGATTTCTCTTTATCGATTGGAGCATATAAATCGAGAAGAAATGCGTATATCGGGCCACCACGCTGAAACATTTCCTTACGTGACTCTTGCTAATAAGAATATAGAGAGTGATGTGATAGTAGCATATTTATTCAGTGAAGACGGTCAGCGCATTTACTTAGTCATGATGAAAGGAGATGCAGGGGAAGGAACTGATCTGAAAGACATTCGTTTTTTTACTCCTGAACATGCCCGCGTATTGAAAGATAATCATATTGTCATTGGTACAAGCATGGAAGCGAAAAGCTTTGAGGATAGAGTAGCTCTTTACCTTCCTTACAATATAGCAGACTTACCTAATAATGATCAGCTTCAAGATGATTTGCATTTACTGCTGAGTATGCATGAACAGTATATAAAAACATACGGAATGAGCAAAGAGATGATTGGCGATAAAGACGCCATCGTCCACATTCATGAGTATATTAAGAAATCTGGATTTACATACGAACGACAAGATATAGCCAACGCCTACTTTGCTTTAAAGACCAAGCCTTTTATTGTTTTATCAGGAATGAGCGGGACGGGAAAAACAAAGCTTGCGCAGCTCTTAGCAGATAGTATCGGTGCCACGATTGAAAATGGCAGACAAGTGCTTATTCCAGTTCGGCCCGATTGGCACGATAGTTCAGATTTATTAGGGTATATTGATTTAAGAGGAGATTTTCGCAGAGGATCGTTTCTGTCGATTATGCAGCAAGCCATTCAGCATCCAGCTTACACATATGTTGCCATATTGGATGAAATGAACTTAGCTCGAGTTGAACATTATTTTAGCGATATTTTAAGCGTGATGGAAAGCAGAAGCTGGTCAAAAGGGAAAATCAAAACGGCTCCGTTATTTCCTGGACATAAGATGTTCCGAGATATTTATTTGCCATCTAACCTTCTCATTATCGGTACCATTAATATGGATGAAACAACTCATGGGTTTAGTCAAAAGTTGTTAGATCGTACCAACACCATTGAGCTGAATAAGATTCAGCTAGATTCTTTTGATTTTTTAGATGATAGAGATCCATCTCGGCACAGTATTGAAAATGTACAAATTCAAAGTCAATACGTTCACTTAAAAGATGCGTATGTTGAACATGCTGAGCTCATTCACGAAGTAACAAATGAACTGCTAACCGTCAACGAGATGCTTACAGAAGTCGATTTGCAAATAGGTTACCGCGTACGCGACGAAATATGCTTTTATCTAATTTACGCAGTGAAAAGCGGAGTGTTTACATTTGATCAGGCGTTTGATTTTCAGATATTGCAAAAAGTTTTGCCTCGTATTTCAGGAAGCGATGCTTACACATTTGACCTATTAAAAAATCTTTATTATTACTGTACAAATACGCTGCTCGATGATGAATTTGAGACAGCTGTTGTCAACGCAGACGGGATGAGATTTCCTAAAAGTGCACGCAAAATAATGGAGATGATGAGACGTTTTGAAGTATACGGATACACGTCATTTTGGATTAATACCGTACGTTGAAATTGAAACCGATACGTGTACGGTGGTTATAAAAGGAAAGAATAAGAAAAAAATAAAATCTGCAGAAGAAGTGATGTTTTTTTCTTGTACGGGAAAAGGAATCACACATGTAAAAGTACTAAATCAAACAAAAGGCATGATGACTTCCAAACCGCCGCTTGAGCCTTTATTTTTTGAAAATGAAACCTATCAAATTACAGTTGTTTCAAAAAATGAAACAAGTCTGTTTGTTAATCACGACTCAAAAGCAGTTGAACAAAGTTTTCAAACCGTAGGATTTCCCTACATTTTAACAGGAAATATAAGCTTTCAAAATGAGGTAGGGTATTCTACGTTTCATGTCTACAGTGAAATAGAAAAAGAGCTGTCTTTTACTCTTGAAATTTTCCCGTCAAAGATGAGCTACAAGACAGATTATGTACGCATGGTTGATGAAGTGAACGGATACATTCATGATTTGGCATACGATATGCTCCGTAAAACGTATATTGAAGCAAAATCGGTTTGGTCTAAACAAGCAACATGGACGGAATTTTATCATGTGCTCTCTCACTATATGAAACCCTTTCTTCATTCTGTTCGTCAGATTGAGAATCAGCCGTTTCAATCGGTAAAAGTTGAACATGAGCTCATGAGAGGAGATCAAATAAAAAAACAAGATAGCCAGGCTATATCATTTGTCCGAACACACCCTACCTATCTTGCATCTTCAAGCAGAGGAATTAAAATTAATCGGCATATAAAAGTAGTACCTACAAAAGCAATTGGCACAAGACATGTAGCTATCTATGATAATTTGGAAAATCAAAGTGTTAAATGGATGATGACGCAGCTGTATCACAAGCTAACTACACTAATTGACAAATTGATAGAAGATAGATATGTAAAAAAAGAAGCGGTGTCGGCTCTAGAAACCAATCATACCGAATTAAAAAGGCTGCTAAACAATGTGTTCTGGCAAAGAGTGAAGACCATACAAGTTTCAACTCTTCCTTCTACACTCCGTACGGCACCCCGCTACCGGGAAGCAAGCAGATACTTTATGTTCTTAACGCGAGGGTTGGCTCTTAACGGAGAGTTTTACCACCTTTCATTAAAAGATATCGCAACTCTCTATGAATACTGGACGTATGTTAGTCTTTTAAAGAAGTTGCAAATTTACGGCAAACGAATAGAACAAAACATCATGACAACGACAGAACAAGGGTTGAATGTCAGAGTGCAGGCCTCTTACCATCGTTTTCAGGTGGGAAAAGCAGAAGTAACGCTATGGTATCAAAAAGAATACCATCATACTCATACTGTTATCCAAAAGCCGGACTTGCTGCTTGAAGTAAAGCAAGGGGAGAAAAAAAGTGTATATCTTTTTGACGCTAAGTATCGTATCAAACCAAATCACGATACGCCCTCTCCTAGAGAAGAAGATATTAATACCATGCACCGTTACCGAGACGCTATTGTAGAGGAAAATGGAATAAAACCGGTACAAACAGCGGTTGTGCTGTTTCCAGGGAAAGCAGAAGGCTATAAGCAGCATCATTTTTATAAAAGTATTGAACGCGTTGGAGTGGGTGCGCTGCCTTTTTTGCCGGGAGAGGAAGGGCTAGTAGAAGAATTTATTAAAACTATTTGTACGGAAGAACCAAATCTTTTCAGCGCTGATTAGGTAAATAGGTAGAACGTGAACAAGCCCTTTTTTTATGCGTTGACATAGTGTTAAGTTTTTTATGTTTTGATGACATTTCGAGATTTTAGTTGTATTTTCCTGTTGAATTTTCTAGAATAGTAGAGAATAAAACCGTATCGAAAAGAAGTCGTATCATGTGCAGAGAACGTATCAGGAGGACAACGAAGTGAAAAAGATTCTACTATTCACGTTAGTAGCGCTATTGGCAACTTTTTTTATTGACAGGGTATACAGCGAACGCAACCAAGCGCAACTTCAGCAAACCGTAATTAATGAAATTAAAAAAACAAATCAAAGTAAAGAAGAAGCTTCCATCCTTGATTTTAATGAATTATGTGATTTTAGATGGGATAAAGTATATGTTTTTGGACCGGAAACGACCCGCAGTGAGGTAAATGAAAAGCTGGGCTTCAATTGGTCTGAAGCAAAAGCAAAAGGTATTGGAAAAGATAAAAAAGATAACTTTATTGTTTTTGTGGAAAATGATCAAGTAACGCAATATTTAAAAATACCGGCGTCATATGGAGCTATTGTTCCTAAGACTTCTGTTGCAAATGAAAGCTAACGAACTTCTTCGTTAGCTTTTTTTATGCTTTCTTTTTTAAGGATGACGTTTTTTTCTCTGCTGTTGATTTTGTCGGTTGTAAAGTAGAAGGATCTATGCTCACCTTTAACATTTCCATTAAATGTCGAATATCTCGTTCTTCGCTTCCGCTTACTTTTGTAACTTCGCCTTGCTTTATTTTTTGTTGAATGACGCTTTGTAAGGCATCTCGGTAGTTGTTTTTGTAAATAGATGGATTAAAAGAAGTAGATAGCTTATCAATTAATTCCACCGTCACTTGTGTATCACTTTCATTAACAGAAGAAGTAGTAGATAAGTTAGGCACATCTGTGACTGAACGAAGTTCTTCTTCAAAATGCATCGTGTGAAGAACGAGAGAGCCGCCCACGGAACGAATAATGGCGATTTGCTGTTTGGAATATAAAAATACATTGGCAATACCGACTTTATACGTTATTTCAAGTGCATTTAATAACGTATAATAAGCTTTTAGGCTCGTTTCTTCAGGAGAAATATAGTAGGGCTTATCAAAAAACAGGGGATCAATGTCATCTAACGAAACAAAGTGCAACAATTCAACAGCTTTGTTTGCTGCAAAGGGCTCTTTGACACGGTCAATTTCCTGTTGTGAAAGTACAACAAACTGACCGGTCGCGGTTTCGTATCCTTTAACCAGTTCATCGGATTCTACTTCTCGTCCACACGTTTGGCAATGTTTTTCTTGATGAATGGGTGTATGGCAAACGGAGTGCAGTGTGCGCAGCTTTACATCTTTTTCTTCAATTGCTCCGTGCAGTTTAATAGGGATGTCAATTAATCCAAAGCTGATTTTACCTTTCCAAGCAGTATGAAGCATAAATGTTCTCCTTTTACTCTTTTTTAGTAGTGTGCCGTAAAACAAATGAGATATCCAATTGTTTTGAAAAGGAAAACTTTCTAAAAAAACTATGTGCTAAATAAACAATTAAATAGTTCCAATAAAGCTGCAGAGACAACATCTGCAGCTTTATTGGAACTCAATAGGGACTATTGGCTGATTAGATTCATTTGTCTCATGTTTGGAAATCGTAATTTCAAGAATTTCGTTACTAAATGTAGCGGTAATCTTTTTATTCATCAATGGAAACGGAAAGTCAATTGTACGTTCAACGCTTTCTTCCATTTGTTCTCTTGCAAGCGTTCCTTGCTTTTCATCATGAAATTCTCTAAGGCAGTATTTTTTGGCTGTGAGCTGTAAGTGGTCAGCTTGTATCTGAACGATAATATCCTTAGGGTGATACCCTAATAATTCAGCTTCGACAATAAATGATTGTTCTGTTTCAAATAAATCTATACGAACGGAATCATAATCTAAATAACTCATAAAGGGATTTGAAAGCATGACTTCTAACAACTCTTGAAAGCCTTTTACAAACATTTGGTCTGCTGGCAGACGCTTGTTTTTCATTTCTACGTTCCTCCATTATTTAAACTGTTTCACTTTACTATCATATGCGCGTTTATGTACTTAGTGAACTCCTGTGCAAAGAATAAGCTTGAAGTACTAGCTGCCTTTTCTATGCATAAAAAAGCAAGCTCTGTAGAGAGCTTGCCGCTGTTTTACATATCATGTCCGCTATTGTGTTTTTGGCGAGAATGCTTACGGTTCTTTACTTTATGAGATCCGCTTAGCGGTTCGGGCTGTCCAGAATTGCTTTTTGGCGCATTTCTTCTGATGTCTTTGCTGCTGTTTTTGTTCATAGTTAAACCCTCCCTTTCATTTATTAGGGTGGGATAGTGACAGGGGATTTATCCGATGAAAAATTCCCCTTTCTAAAAATAGGTTTAGCAAAAACAGGAAATGGGAACAGAAAAAAAGCGCCATATATAATGACGCCTTCTCGTTAGATTTCATGGAGTTAAACGATTTTGCTTTTCTAACTAGTGATTAGTATATCCAATAAGAGAATGTTTTATTGATTTTTTTTGCGTTTTTTATTATTTTGTTTCTGTTGTTCGGTTAATGGTTCATTTGAAAATTCTTCATTATAACCCGCTCCTTTTCCTTGAGCGCTAGCCGCGTTAGCTCCAGGAATGACGTGGTTTGACTTGCGTTTAGCCATGTTGAATCACCTCCGTTTCTAGCATGCGTAAAAATCAATGAAATATGAATTATTAGAAAAATAAAAGGCAGATGGAAAAAGGTTATAAGTGAAACTTATGTTAATTAATAACATTCTTTTTATTTACTTATGTATAATATTATATTAAGATAGATGGTGAAGGGAATAGAGGATGGGGTAAGTAAATCCTTTATACATAGAATTTTAAGGGGGTAAAAGCAATGACTAAAAAAGACGTTTTTAACGCTCGTTCGTCATTCGATCTTAATGGCAGCACATATAATTATTACCGCTTACAAGCTTTAGAGGAAGCAGGTTTAGGTAACGTATCTAAGCTGCCGTATTCAATTAAAGTATTATTAGAATCTGTTCTTCGTCAGGTAGATGGCCGTGTTATTACAAAAGAACACGTCGAAAACCTTGCAAAATGGGGAACAAAAGATATCAAAGATATCGATGTTCCTTTCAAACCATCTCGTGTTATTCTTCAAGATTTCACTGGAGTTCCAGCGGTTGTAGACTTAGCGTCACTTCGTAAAGCAATGGCTGATTTAGGAGGAGATCCTGACAAAATCAATCCAGAAATTCCAGTAGACCTCGTTGTCGACCACTCCGTACAAGTTGATAAAGCAGGTACAGCTGACTCATTACGAATTAATATGGACCTTGAGTTTCAACGTAATACAGAGCGCTATAATTTCTTAAGCTGGGCTCAAAAATCATTTAATAACTATCGTGCAGTTCCGCCAGCTACTGGTATCGTGCATCAAGTAAATTTAGAATATTTAGCAAACGTTGTTCATGCTGTTGAAGAAGATGGCGAATTCGTAGCTTTCCCTGATTCTCTAGTAGGTACTGACTCTCATACAACGATGATTAATGGTATCGGTGTTTTAGGATGGGGTGTTGGCGGTATTGAAGCGGAAGCAGGCATGCTTGGTCAACCTTCTTATTTCCCAGTTCCTGAAGTAATCGGTGTTAAACTTGTTGGTGAATTACCAAACGGTACTACAGCTACAGACTTAGCGTTAAAAGTTACGCAAGTGCTTCGTCAAAAAGGAGTAGTCGGAAAATTCGTTGAATTCTTCGGTCCTGGCGTAGCAGAACTTCCATTAGCTGACCGTGCAACAATTGCTAATATGGCTCCTGAATACGGTGCAACATGCGGGTTCTTCCCAGTTGACGCAGAGGCATTAGCATACATGCGTTTAACAGGAAGAGATGAAAAAGACATTCAGGTTGTCGAACAATATACAAAAGCAAACGGTTTATTCTTTACACCAGAAAATGAAGATCCAATTTTCACTGATGTTGTTGAGATTAATCTTGCTGAGATTGAAGCAAATCTTTCAGGTCCAAAGCGTCCGCAAGATTTAATTCCACTTTCTCAAATGCAAACAGAATTCAAGAAAGCTTTAACAGCTCCTGTTAGCAATCAAAGCTTCGGACTTGATGCTAAAGACGTGGATAAAGAAGTTACGTTTAAGCTTGCAGACGGTTCAGAAACAACAATGAAAACAGGTGCCATCGCTATTGCGGCTATCACAAGCTGTACGAACACATCAAATCCTTACGTATTGGTAGCAGCTGGTTTAGTTGCGAAAAAAGCGGTAGAAAAAGGATTGGATGTTCCAGCTTACGTGAAAACTTCTTTAGCACCAGGTTCAAAAGTAGTAACGGCTTACCTTCAAAATTCAGGATTGCTTCCATACTTAGATAAAATCGGCTTTAACATCGTAGGCTATGGCTGTACGACTTGTATCGGTAACTCTGGTCCACTTGAAGCTGAAATTGAAGCAGCGATTGCAGACAGCGACTTGCTTGTAACGTCTGTTCTTTCAGGAAACCGTAACTTTGAAGGACGTATTCACCAATTAGTAAAGGGTAACTACCTTGCTTCTCCACCGCTTGTTGTAGCATATGCACTGGCTGGAACGGTAGATGTAGATTTACAAAAAGATCCAATCGGCATTGATACAGACGGCAATGAAGTATTCTTTAGCGACATCTGGCCTTCTCAAGATGAAATTAAAGAAGTTGTTAGCCGTACCGTAACGCCTGAATTATTCCGTAACGAGTATGAGCGTGTATTCGATGACAATGAGCGCTGGAATGAAATTAAAACGAGCGAAGATGCTCTTTATACGTGGGAGAATGATTCAACATACATTCAAAATCCACCGTTCTTTGAAGGCTTATCAGAAGAGCCAGGTGAAGTAGAACCGTTAAATGATCTTCGCGTAGTAGCGAAATTTGGTGACTCAGTGACAACGGATCACATTTCACCAGCGGGTTCAATTGCAAAAACATCACCTGCAGGTCTTTACCTTCAAGAAAACGGTGTAGAACCAAAAGACTTTAACTCATACGGTTCTCGTCGTGGTAACCATGAAGTGATGATGCGCGGTACGTTTGCAAACATCCGCATTAAAAACCAAGTAGCTCCTGGTACAGAAGGCGGCTGGACAACGTACTGGCCAACAAATGACGTAATGAGCATTTATGATGCTTGTATGAAATACAAAGAGCAAGGTACAGGTCTTGTTGTACTTGCAGGTAAAGATTACGGCATGGGAAGTTCTCGTGACTGGGCAGCAAAAGGCACAAATCTTTTAGGTATTAAAACAGTAATCGCTGAAAGCTTTGAGCGTATTCACCGTTCAAACCTAGTATTAATGGGTGTTTTACCTCTTCAATTTAAAGATGGTGAAAGCGCGGATACATTAGGTTTAACTGGAAAAGAAACAATTGCAGTAGCAGTTGATGAAACAGTAAAACCACGTGATCTTGTAAAAGTAACAGCAACTGATGAAGCTGGAAACAAAAAAGAATTTGAAGTACTGGTTCGTTTCGATAGTGAAGTTGAAATTGATTACTATCGTCACGGTGGTATCCTTCAAATGGTGCTTCGTGATAAATTACAGTCTAAAACACATGCGTAAGGTATAAAGAAAAAGAGCGGTTCTCGTGAGCCGCTCTTTTTTATGCAAACGCACCGTTTTCGACAAAAAGTGAGAGGGAAATATGCTATATTATAAAAGAAAATGCCCGATAAAAGGATTATTTTAGTAGATATTGCACATATCTATTAGTACATAGATTATCACTTTTTAGAAGAAATAAAGGAGCCGATCATATGGTTAAAAAAATAATTGCGGTCTTGCTTCTAGTAGGCTTTCTTAGCTACGCACTTTGGGAAGGGCTTTCTCCAAATGAAGCATCCGATAATTCTAACTTAAGCGAATACAAGGATTTAAATATTAAAAAAGGCGATAGTGCTCGTCAGGCTTCTGGTCAAGCTTATGGGTTAGAACCAAAAGATACAGCACCTCCGTTTACACTTTCAGATACGAACGGAAAAACTGTTCAATTATCGGACTTTAAAGGAAAAAAAGTTATTTTAAATTTTTGGGCCACATGGTGTCCGCCGTGTCAAAAAGAAATGCCCGATATGCAAGCATTTTATAAGAAATATGGAAACGACGTACAGCTGCTTGCGGTTAATTTAACTTCATCAGAAGGTAGTAAACAGGCAGTATCTAAGTTTCTGAGAGAAAAACAGTTTACGTTTCATGTATTATTGGACGACCAAGATACTGTGGGAAGTAAAAAATACCGGGTGTCCACCATTCCGACATCTTACTTTATAGATGAAGAAGGGAAAATTGTTCAGCGAGTGAATGGTCCAATGACGCTTAAACAAATGGAAAACTTTGCTCAACAAGCAGCGAATTAACTTCGCTGCTTGTTTTATTAAAAATGAAACTTATTTACTTTACCATCGTATATATAGATAAGTCAGTAAATATGTCAAACTTTCTTACAACTTTTCAAAAAGTATGTTTACTTATCTGACAAATTGGTTACAATATAGATAGTTATATGATATCAGTTTCTTTTGATTTTTCAGATTTTTCATAAAAATTACATAAAGTAGGTGTTGGAATCATGAGAAAATTACGCAAACGTTCATTTGAAGAGTTAGTGCAAGAAAATAAAACGCAGCTGTTAAAAGATCAGTCAGAAATTGAACGCATTGAATTGGAAATTGAAAAGCGGTTAGAAGATCGTATGCTTGAAAGAGCTGAATAACTTTAAAGTAAGTTGGTTAGAGTAACGGTGAGGAGGGGATAAGCATGGGAAATCCTAAAAAACAAAGCAAAAGTTTTGTTCCGAATCACATCGGCACTCAACCGAGAGAAGCTGGTGGAAATAACGGAAAACAAATGCAAGATACATCCGGCAAGCATCCTCAAGTTATTCAAACCAAAGGTGAATGAATAAAAAGTCGCTGAATTCAGCGACTTTTTATTATTTGAATTCTACTGTGAATAAATAAACGTAAGGGTTGCTCGAAATAAGCTCTTTAACAACTTCTCCGTCATCGGTTGAAAGCGGAGCAACTCGTATGCCACTGCCATCGTCACCAAATAAAGCAGCAACTGGATATGGTTTATTCATTTTCACTTTTTGTTTTTTCTCTAATCCAGTAAAGGAATAGCCGTTCATTTTCTTTGGCTTTTCCGCTTCTATCCCTAGGTTTGTATCGTTGCTTCCCACATTAAACATTACTTTGTGAGTATCATCATCGATTTTATATGTAATAGCAAACATGTCAAATTCTTTTGAAACAGTCAACCCTCCTGAGAATAAAGGTTGTTTGGCTTTTCCCTTTTCATAATAAGTAGCTTTTACATAAGCTTCTTTTGCTCCATTAGGAGCTTTAACATCGTATGCCATGATATTGCTTTTGTAGTCTAAGTTTGTCACGGCTAACATTTTTTCTTCATGTTTTGAGTAATGGTGAGGCTTGATAGAGGCACTTATTGTCAATTTTGATGCCAATGAAGTTTGCGACATAAAAAATACGGCAAGCACTGCAATAAAGATGACGCTTAGTAATGTTATCATTCGTTTGGTCATAGCGATTCCCCCTTTGTATGTATATATTACCATATTATGTATGTTTTATATATACATTTTAACTTAATTATAATTATATTATGTAAACTAAAATCATTTTTTTCCACTTATAGAGATGAACAAATCCGGCATACTACAATTGTAACAAAGTTATTTTGAGGAGGAAGATACAATGGCATGGAATAAACCGAATCCAGACGATCGCAGTGATAACGTTGAAAAATTACAAACAATGGTACAAAATACAATGAAAAACATTGAAGAAGCAGAAGAAGCTGCTGCATGCAGCACTGAAGAAGAACGTCAGCGCATTCAGCAAAAAAATCACAATCGCGAAGTAAGCATTGAAGCAATGCGCAGCGAAATAAAAGATGAATCAGAAGCTCGTCAAAATGGTTACGAAGGTACGATTTAATAAGTAAAACAGCGACAATAAGCAGCTAAAAATAAACGGTTTTAGCTGCTTTCTTTCTATATTTTTTTAGTAAGGTGAATAATAATATAAACTAGCGAAGAGGTTTATGTAGGTGAAAAAGCACGTGAAAAAGAAAATAGTAAGAATTTTGGTCAGTTTACTTGTCGTTTTGATTATTGTGGGCTCTTATCACACGCATAAGCCCTTGCCAAAAGGAGTTTCATACGAAAGTAGGCCTCACAAAGTAGAAGATGTATTTCTTTTATCGGACCTAACGTATCAAGACCAGCAGACGTCGGTTTCCGAACAACATATTTTTCAAGCAGTTACGAATGCGATTGATGACGCAAAAGCTTTTATTATTATGGATATGTTTCTATTTAATGGCTACTATAACCAAGGTGAAACGTTTCCTCACCTTAGTGATACGCTTGCAAGTAAGCTGATTGAAAAGAAACGAAAACATCCTACTATCGAAATCGTCTTTATTACAGATGAAATCAATACAACCTACGGCTCACATGATTCAAAGTGGTTAGATTCACTGCGGCTAAACGGAATCAAAGTGGTGCAAACCAATTTATCTAAGCTCAGAGACTCCATTCCACTATATTCTTCAGTGTGGAGAACTTTTGTTCAGTGGTTTGGTGAAAAAGGAACTGGATGGATCACGAATCCTTTCGGAAATAATGCGCCTAACGTGACGGCCCGTGCTTATTTTAAGTTGTTAAATGTAAAAGCTAATCACAGAAAAGTAGTAGCAACCGATCAAAGCGTTATTATCTCCTCTGCCAATCCTCATGATGCAAGCTTTTATAATTCCAACATGGCCTTTGAAGTAAAAGGGAATATCATTGGAGATGTTGTAAAAAGCGAACAAGCCGTGTCTGATTTTTCTTACGGAGGAGATTTACCTCGGTATAAGAAGAAAGAAAAAGAAAAGGGAGACCTCTATGTTCAGCTGTTAACAGAAGGCAAAATCTATAAGCACGTATTAAATGATTTACGTCATGCTAAAAAAGGCGACGATGTGTGGATTGGCATGTTTTATCTTGGAGATCGAGACGTAATAAAGGCGCTTTTGAAAGCTTCCGAACAAGGGGCAAACGTACGATTAATTTTAGACCCTAATGAAAATGCGTTCGGAAGAAAAAAGTTCGGACTGCCTAACCGTCCAGTCGCAGCAGAACTTGTGAAAAAATCTAAAGGCGATATTAAAGTTCGCTGGTATCATACGGGAAAAGAGCAGTATCATCCTAAAACTTTATTTATTCGAAACAAAAGAAAGGCAATGATTATTGCAGGAGCAGCAAATTTCACAAAACGAAATTTGGATGATTTGAACTTAGAAACGGATATTAAAGTATCAGGACCTCCTAACAAAAAGGTTATGACGGAACTAAACGCTTATTTTGACCGCCTATGGACAAATAAAGACTACACATACACACTTCCTTATAAAAGGTATGAAAATAAGATGACGAGGCTGGAAACACTGATATATCGTATTCAAGATGCGCTTAGTCTTACAACATATTGAGTAATAACCAAACTAGTAGGAGTATATTCTCCTTATATGGTAAGATAAAACAGGAACAGTGCAAGAGGAGGTAGAATCATGCTAGTATCGAAGAAAGAAATCGAAGTGCGCTATGCAGAAACCGATCAGATGGGCGTTGTGTATCATGCTAACTATTTAGTATGGATGGAAATAGGCCGAACACAGTTTATCAGTGATTTAGGTTTTAGCTATGCACAAATGGAAAGAGACGGTGTGCTGTCGCCAGTTATTGATATACAGGCATCATATAAAAAGCCGCTTCATTATGGCGAGACAGCTGTGGTACATACTTGGGTTGAGAACTATGACGGTCTACGCGTTGTGTACGGATACGAAATTTTTAATTCAAATGAAGAACTTGCGTTAACAGGAACATCGTCACACGTATGTGTAAAAAAAGAAAACTTTAAGCCTATTTCGATTCGCCGTAATTATCCGGAATGGCATAAAGCCTATGAAGACGCCAAAAAGCAGGGTCAAGCGTAAGAATAAAAAGCATCGATAAATCGATGCTTTTTTTCTTACGCTTCGTAATGAAAGTCAGGTTCTTTTGTTTCTTCATTATAATTTACGGTCAAATCATGACCATCAAAGTACCAAAGGTCTTCATCTTCTACGAAAAATGTTAAACCGTCAACTTTTGTTTCAACGCCAACGTTTTTAGGAGAATCTGTGTTTACACCTAAAGAAAAACCTTTTTGAACGTTGCTGCATCCGCCGTAGCGAACAAAAAAGCGAATTGTTTCGTTTCCTTCTAGCATCATTTCGTCTTTGTACCACGTAGCTGCTGCTTCTGTTACTGTTAATTTCATTAATTATGCTCCTTCCAATACTGCGGATACATTTATTATAGTAGAAAGATAGATAAATTACCAATATATACGAATCCAGCTAGGAAGGAATAAGATAAAATAAAATAAAACGATTTAATATAGAGGCGAATGCTTCATTTCTATATTAAATCGTTTCATTCTTTCATTTAAAATCATATTGTTTTCCAATGGTTTCCCAGCAGTGAACGCAGTAGCGGCTTCCTTCTAGCTGTGAATCCATTTTCTTATTACGTTTGCAAATGGGACATTTTTTCTTCACATTATTCACCTCCTTATTTTAGTATCAGTATAACTAATAAACAAGAAATGTATTCGCTTACAAAGTGGTTATAAAAAAAGAAATAAGAGGATCTTCCTCTTATTTCTTTTTACCTGATAAAAATGTGACTTTCGGTTCTGTTTTGTTAAGAATTCGCGTAATGTTTGCGCGGTGTCTGTAAATGACAAAGGCTACAATTACACCAATAATCATAATAAGCATGTAGTCTTGTTTAAATAGCGTGTAGATAAAGGTTAATACCCCAGTAACCATTGATGACAGTGATACATACTTCGTTATGTATAAGCAGATAAAAAAACATAATAGCACGAAAACAAATAAAAGAGGTTCATAACATAAAATCACTCCGGCGGATGTGGCAACAGCTTTCCCGCCTTTAAATTTTGCGAAAATAGGAAAAATATGACCAATGACAGCAAATAAACCAATGAAGAGAATGTTTTGATTTGTATCAAATAAAAGCGGTAAAGAAGCTGCTAGGGTGCCTTTTAGAATGTCTCCAAGCGTAACGATAATTCCGGCTTTTACACCCAATGTACGAAATGAGTTGGTGCCGCCTAAATTGCCACTTCCATGCTCTCGTATATCGATGCCGTATCCTAGTTTTCCAACAACTAGTCCAAAAGGAATAGAGCCCAAGATATAGGCAAGAATAGGTAATAAATAATTCATGTTTGAAAGCTCCTTTATTTCTATATCGTTTCTATTTTACCATGAGATACTTAAAAAAACATAGTTAGTTTTGGGTGAGAGCCAATTATTTTTAAAAAAGAAGACGTTTACAAAAATAGAGAAAACGGGTACTATATGCAGGAAATCAACTGTAAATCGCGAATGTTGTTCAGTACATATTATATAGCTAAGAGAGGTAATAGACATGTCCATTAAAATTCCTTCCCGTCAAGAGCTTGGCAAAATATTGAAAAAAAGCAAGCGCATTGCTGTAGTAGGTTTATCAGATAATCCTCATCGAACGTCTTATATGGTTTCAGAAGCCATGCAGCAGCAAGGTTACGAGATAATTCCGGTGAACCCAACAATCAACTCAGCGCTCGGCGTAAAAGCCGTATCTTCATTAAAAGAAATTGAAGGGCATATTGATATCGTTAATGTATTTCGTCGCTCTGAGCATTTGCTTGAAGTTGCAGAAGAGTTTTTAAAAGTAGATGCAGACGTATTTTGGGCACAATCTGGTTTAATTAATGAAGAAGCATATGACCTGCTCGCTAAAAAAGGGTATACTGTAGTTATGGATCGTTGTATAAAAGTCGAGCATGCTTTAACAAAGTAAGATCTATAAGCAGAACAACCAACCCATGCACACTGCTTGCATGGGTTTCACCATGCGTTGAAATAGTAAGAGAGTTTCCGCTACAATAGACGTTAGACAGCTAGCTTTATAAGGCTTATAATCCATGAATACACAAGATATTGCTTTTATAATACGGAAATTTGTGCTAAAATCTTGTAAGTACGCAAAAATAGAAACATACGTTCTGTTGATGCGAACACTATAAAATTAAAAGATAGGATACATGATCATTTATTCTTAGACACGAAGCGCAAACGTTTGTGTTTCATACATAATGTAGTAATGTTCGTTGTGATGAAAGGGGTAGTATGAATGGCTCGGAAACAACAATTTAATTATAATGAAGATGCAATTCAAGTACTAGAAGGATTAGATGCCGTTCGTAAACGTCCTGGTATGTATATTGGAAGTACGGATACACGAGGTCTGCATCATTTAGTATATGAAATCGTCGACAACTCTGTCGATGAAGCTCTAGCAGGCTACGGAGAAGAAATTATTGTAACCATTCACAAAGATAATTCAATTTCTGTACAAGATAAAGGTCGAGGTATGCCAACGGGCATGCATAAACTAGGAAAACCAACGCCTGAAGTTATTTTAACCATCTTGCATGCAGGAGGTAAATTCGGACAGGGTGGATATAAAACAAGCGGAGGCTTACACGGAGTAGGTGCATCTGTTGTAAATGCGCTGTCTGAATGGTTGACTGTAACTATTCATAGAGATGGATTTATTTATGAACAGCGTTTTGAAAATGGAGGAAAGCCGGTTACGACGCTAGAAAAAATAGGGAAAACAAAAAAAACGGGAACAACGATTCATTTCAAACCGGATGCCACGATTTTTTCAACAACCGTGTACAATTATGATACGCTTTGTGAACGGCTCCGCGAATCGGCTTTTCTGTTAAAAGGATTCAAAATAGAGTTAATCGATAAAAGGCATGATCGTCAAGATATCTTTCATTATGAAACAGGTATTCAAGCCTTCGTTTCATATTTAAATGAAGAAAAAGATTCACTTCATCCAGTCGTCTTTTTTGAAGGGATTCATCATAATATTGAAGTTGAATTTGCATTTCAATTTAACGATGGTTATTCTGAAACCATTTTATCATTTGTTAATAATGTTCGTACCAAAGACGGGGGAACGCATGAGTCCGGTGCAAAAAGCGCTATGACGCGTGCGTTTAATGAATACGCCCGTAAAGTAAGCCTGCTAAAAGAAAAAGACAAAAACTTAGAAGGAACGGATATACGAGAAGGATTAGGAGCCATCGTTTCCGTTAGAATACCTGAAGAGTTGCTTCAGTTTGAAGGACAAACCAAAGGAAAGTTAGGTACAAGTGAAGCTCGTTCGTCGGTAGATGCAGTTATTTCTGAAAAACTTGCCTATTTCCTAGAAGAAAATCCAGACGTAAGCTCTCTTCTTGTAAAAAAAGCAATCAAAGCTGCTCAAGCGCGTGAAGCGGCACGTAAGGCGAGAGAAGACGCAAGAAACGGGAAAAAACGAAAGCGTCAAGAAACTGTTCTAAGCGGGAAGTTAACGCCTGCGCAATCAAGAAATCCTCAGCGAAACGAACTGTACCTAGTCGAAGGGGATTCCGCCGGAGGTTCAGCAAAACAAGGAAGGGATCGCCGCTTTCAAGCTGTGCTGCCGCTGCGAGGGAAAGTTATCAATACCGAAAAAGCCAAACTTCAAGATATTTTTAAAAACGAAGAAATTAGTACGATCATTCACGCGATAGGCGGAGGAGTAGGCGCAGATTTTACAATCGATGATATTAACTACGATAAAATAGTCATCATGACCGATGCGGATACGGATGGGGCTCATATTCAAGTGCTTCTTCTAACGTTTTTCTACCGCTATATGAAACCGCTTGTGGAAGCAGGAAAAGTATTTATTGCTCTTCCACCGCTCTACAAAGTAAGTAAAGGGTCAGGTAAAAAAGAAGTGGTTGAATATTCATGGA
This sequence comes from Priestia sp. FSL R5-0597, assembly GCF_038006305.1. Taxonomy (NCBI): domain Bacteria; kingdom Bacillati; phylum Bacillota; class Bacilli; order Caryophanales; family Bacillaceae; genus Priestia; species Priestia sp. FSL R5-0597. Next base: position 2,528,193 of record NZ_JBBOUZ010000001.1, on the reverse strand, counting down.
GTGACGAAGAGTTGCAAGGTGCTATCGATAAGGTAGGAAGAGGGTATATGATTCAACGCTATAAAGGTCTCGGTGAAATGAACGCAGATCAGCTTTGGGAAACAACAATGAACCCAGAGACGCGTACGCTGATTCGTGTTCGTATTGATGATGCTGCTCGCGCTGATCGTCGTGTGACCACTTTGATGGGCGATAAAGTAGAACCACGCAGAAAATGGATTGAAAGCAACGTAGCGTTTGGATTAGAAGAAGATCCAAATATTTTAGATAATGAAAATGTATTAACGGTCGCAGAGGAGGACGTACAATGACACAAACAGAACGCTTTTTAGATTTACCTCTTGAGGATGTACTAGGCGACCGTTTTGGTCGATACAGTAAATATATTATTCAAGAGCGTGCACTGCCGGATGCAAGAGACGGGTTAAAACCCGTTCAGCGTCGTATTTTATATGCAATGCACGTAGATGGAAATACAGCAGAAAAAGGGTTTCGTAAGTCAGCCAAAACTGTAGGGAACGTAATTGGTAACTATCACCCTCATGGTGATTCATCTGTATATGATGCCATGGTTCGAATGAGTCAAGAATGGAAAGTTAGAAATGTATTAATCGAAATGCACGGAAACAACGGAAGTATTGATGGAGATCCCCCAGCAGCAATGCGTTATACAGAAGCTCGCCTTTCATCGATTGCTGCAGAACTTCTACGAGATATTGACAAACAAACGGTTGAGTTTGTGTCTAACTTCGATGATACAAGCAGCGAACCAACTGTGTTACCAGCTATGTTTCCTAACTTGCTAGTGAATGGATCCACGGGTATTTCAGCTGGTTATGCTACAGAACTTCCTCCTCATCATTTAGGTGAAGTAATTGACGCAACGATCATGCGAATTGATAAACCAACGTGTACAATTGAAGAATTAATGACGGCTATCCAAGGTCCTGATTTTCCTACAGGGGGAATCATTCAAGGTGTAGACGGGATTAAGAAAGCCTACGAGACAGGTAAAGGGAAAATTATTATTCGCGGAAAAACGGAAGTGGAGTCCATTCGCGGCGGAAAACAGCAAATTGTCATTACGGAAATTCCGTTTGAAGTAAACAAAGCCAACCTTGTGAAGAAAATGGATGAGCTTCGTTTAGATAAAAAAGTGGAAGGTATTGCTGAAGTTCGCGATGAAACGGATCGTACGGGTCTGCGCATCGTAGTAGAATTAAAAAAAGACGCAAATGCTCAAGGAGTACTTCACTTCCTTTATAAAAATACGGATCTGCAAGTACCGTATAATTTTAACATGGTTGCCATTGCTAAAAAGCGACCAAAGCTTATGAGTTTGGCTAACATTCTTGATGCTTATATTGATCATCAAAAAGAAGTAGTAACAAATCGTTCTAAATACGAACTGCAAAAAGCACGTGAACGTGAACATATTGTAGCGGGATTGATTAAGGCACTGTCGATTTTAGATGAAGTTATTGCGACGATTAGAGCTTCTAAAGATAAGCGCGACGCTAAAAATAATTTAATTGGCAAATATGAATTTACAGAACCTCAAGCAGAAGCGATTGTGTCGCTTCAATTATACCGTTTGACAAACACGGACATTACAGCTCTACAAGCGGAAGCTGAAGAGCTAGGTGCTAAAATTAACGAGTTAGAAGAAATCTTACATAGCGAGAAAAAACTTTTTAATGTAATCAAAAAAGAATTACGCCGTGTAAAAAAGCAATACAGTACAGAACGCCGCTCAAAAATTGAAGCGGAAATCGAAGAGATTAAAATTAATCTAGAAGTGATGGTTCCATCTGAAGAAGTGATGGTAACAGTCACAAAAGACGGATATGTAAAACGAACAAGTCTTCGTTCTTACGCCGCGTCTAACGGGCAAGACTTCGGTATGAAAGATACGGACCGAATTTTAGCGAAGTATGAAATTAATACAACCGAAACGCTGCTCATCTTCACAAACAAAGGGAATTATTTATATATGCCAGTGCACGAACTTCCTGATATCAGGTGGAAAGACATGGGTCAGCATATCATGAACATTGTTCCAATTGATAAAGAAGAGCAGATTGTACGAGCGATACCGGTAAAAGAATTTAAAGAAAATCAGTATCTGCTTTTCTTTACGAAAAATGGTATGGTCAAAAAATCAGAATTACTTCAATATAAAGCACAGCGCTACTCCAAAGCTCTTGTCGCCGTTAATTTAAAAGGCGATGATGAAGTAGTGGACGTATATCAAACGGATGGTAAAAAACAAGTGTTTATTGCCACTCGCTCTGGCTACGGACTGCGTTTCCGGGAAGAAGAAATTAATATTGTAGGAACTCGCGCTTCTGGTGTAAAAGGAATTAACTTAAAAGACGATGATTATGTTGTAAGCGGCGTTATCTTCGATGAAGATGAAGCTCTATCAACTGAATTATTTATCGCCACGCAGCGAGGAGCTGTGAAAAAGACAAAAATTGCTGAGTTTGAAGAATCAGCACGAGCAAAACGAGGGCTAGTGATGGTCCGAGAACTAAAATCTAATCCGCATCAAATTGCAAAAGTAAAAGTAATCTCTAAAGAGCATTACATGATAGTGGAATCATCTAAAGGTCAAATCGAGCAGGTTGATCCGTCTACAATGCGAGCTAGTGACCGATACAGCAACGGTTCATTCGTATTGGACCAAAGCGAAGCTGGCAATTTAGTTGATATGTGGCTGGAAGAAAAATAACAAAAAAAGTAGTAAAGTTTTTAAAGCTTTACTACTTTTTTTTACCCAATATTTTTAAATTAAACTATGTTCTAAATAAACAATATAAAATGATTTTCCTACTCCTCATTCCAAATGAACATCATGCATCTCCTACACAAGCCTCTAAGAAACTTTTGAATGTTCAAATTGTCCAAAACATATATATATATAAGAACATCTGGGAGGTGTTATATATGAACTATTTTATTCACGTAACTCCTAAGACTAAACTTTTTGTTCGGGATATTGGAAAAGGGGAACCCGTTCTTTTCCTTCACGGGTGGCCTGTTAACGCTAAAATGTACGAATACCAATTTACAACGCTGCCGGCCTGCGGTATTCGGTGTATTGCTCCTGATCTTCGGGGATTTGGAAAATCAGATACGCCTTTCACCGGCTATTCTTACAATCAATTAGCGGATGATATTCGTATGTTAGTAGAAAAATTAGGACTTAAAAATTATACGCTAGTAGGCTTTTCTATGGGGGGAGCCATTGCCATTCGATATATGAGTAGACACTTAGGATATGGCGTGAAGAAGTTAATTTTATTAGGGGCAGCGGCTCCAAGCTTTATTCAAAAAACTGATTTTCCATACGGACTTCCTTCTGAAGAAGTAAATACAATTATTCAAAATACGTATAGAGATCGTCCTAACATGCTTGAAGACTTTGGGAAAAAATTTTTTAATCAGCCTGCCAGCGCAGCTTTTAGAGGATGGTTTCAAGATTTAGGTTTAGAGGCATCTGGCCATGGAACGATTAAAACTGCGGCGTCTTTACGAGACGAAGACTTACGGGAAGATTTGAGTCAAATTTTCGCTGAGACATATATATTACACGGGAAAAAAGATCAAATTTGTCCATTTGATCTTGCAAAAGTAATGAATCGCCACATTTCATTTTCTACACTGATCCCATTTGAAAATAGTGGACACGGTCTTTTTTATGATGAACGTGAGAAAGTAAATGACACCCTTATTGAACTCATCAATAAAAGCTCAGCCGATAAGTAAGGATACACATTTAAAACCGAATTGGCAGCCAAATAAAAAAAGTAAAAAACCAGCACCTAACGTAATGAGGCGAAAAAGCTTAGGCGTGATAAATTTTCTTGTAAAATGAATGGTGCCCGCAATATTTAAATTCCAAAGAATGATGCCAAAAATAATAAAGAAGCTATGAAAAAAGACGGATAGCCACGTTTGACTTTGAAGACTTTCGCTTAAGCTTGATCCAAATACACCGAACCAAAACACAATATTTAAAGGATTCATAAGAGCAATAAAAAAACCTGTAAAAAACGACTTATCTTTTTTAGCAGAAGGGTTATTTACATCTACTGAAAAGGAACGAGAGACAGCTTGTTTCATACTTTGAAAGCCAACAAATGTGAGCATGACAAAACCCGTTGCATACAGGACAACCGTAACAGCCTGCATCTGAACAAAAGGGGTTAACCCTATTAAAATGAGAAGCATAAATAAGATATCGGCTGTCATTCCTCCTAAACCAACTAGCCAAGAAGCCCAAAATCCTTTTGTCAGACCTCTTTTAATCATCTCTATATTAATTGGACCTACCGGTGCTGCGAGACTAATACCTAGAATTATTTGTTTTATAGCAATCAAAAACCACTCCACAAACACAGCCTCCTTTCTAACTTGTCCAATAGTAGCTTATATATATATAGATTAGAATTTTATAATTTAGAAGCGAGATTTAGTTAAAAATACTCATAAACTTTCTTTTTTTTAATACACATGTAACGTTGAGTTCCATAAGGAGGGTTTTAATGGCATCAAAAATGCTTTTTCGAGCTAATGAGATTTTAGAGTCAACGCATGTCCCGTTCTGGGGGAAAGATGCTTTTCAATATTTCCAAAGCGATATACTATCAGAAGAAAATCCATTTCCCTGTATATTAGGGGTAGAAGGCTTTAAAAAAGATTTACTGCGTTTTTCATTTGTGACGACTCCTTATAACTATCAAGATATTAAACATGCAGCGGCGGCACTTAGAGAATACATAGATACATTTAAGACCATAGGTCGCTATACATCCTTTGTGTTATTCTTTAAGCCTGAACATAAAGAACGGTCAATGGAAGAGTACGAAACGATGTTCTGGGATACGCTGACGTTTCTTCATCAAATTGATCAAAAGAAATGGCCGCAAGATATTCCGAAAGACCCAAAAGATGCATTATGGGAATTTTGTTTTCACGGAGAACCTATTTTTGTCGTCTGTAATACGCCTGCTCATTCTCTACGTAAAAGCCGTAAGAGCAGAGGATTTATGATTACATTTCAGCCGCGGTGGGTGTTTGAAGGTATGACAGGAGATTCAAAAATAGGGAAGCATGTACAAAAAGTCGTCCGCGATCGGTTAAAAACATATGATGACGTATCAGCTCACCCTGAGTTAGGCTGGTATGGACAGCAGGAAAACAGAGAGTGGAAGCAATATTTTTTACACGATGATAATAACCATACTACCGGACAGTGTCCATTTAAATTAAAAAGGAGTGAGCAGCATGGACGTAAAAAAAGCCTCTATTAAAAAAGGAGTTGGAGGAAAGTTTGAAGAAGTAATTAAAGAGCTGCTTCCGGCGTATACTGGATACGTTGAAGTACAGCACGATATTGCTTTTCAAACACATCCGTCTCATACGCATCCAACTGATGAAATTCTTCATATCCTTGAAGGATCTATTTACTTTACAGTTGAACGTGATACGGTTCTATGTCAGGCCGGAGATCGGATACATTTACCGAAACAAACGGTTCATTCTTCAAAAGCCGGTCCTGATGGATGCACATACGTTATTTCCATTTTAAAATAAAGACGAAAGAAGATGATGCTTATGCTACGTTCCCGGCCAGTGTTGCTACTTATCGATGTACAAGAAGGGTTTTATTCACCCCAGTGGGGAGAAAGAAACAATTTAGATGCAGAAAAGAATATGCTGACGCTACTGCAAGCATGGAGGCGCCAAGACTATCCTGTCATTCACGTGCAGCATGCATCAGAAAATCCAGACTCTCCTTTACATCCAAGTTCAAAGGGGTTTCAGTTCAAAGAAGGATTTGGTCCACAAGAAGACGAATACTTAATTCGCAAGCACGTGAACAGCTGTTTCATTGGAACAGAGCTAGATAGCTATTTAAAAGCAAATGGCTATGATACGCTTATCTTAATAGGACTAACTACTAATCACTGCGTCTCTACGACTGCGCGCATGGCTGGAAATCTAGGGTATAGGACGTATGTTGTGAACGATGCAACGGCCTGTTTTGATTGTATGTCCTACGATGGAAAAACCAGACTTCTTGCAGAAGATGTACATACATTCGCACTGTCTTCCTTGCACGGAGAGTTTGCAACGGTCGTTTCTACAAAAGAGACTCTTCAAGTCCTTCAAACCTTTCAATATGCCCAAAACCAATAACCGATGTGCATACGCACATCGGTTTTTTATGTAGATTATGTTTCTTAAAAGAAGTAAAATAAAGATAATTCTATACTATAAGGAGTTTGTACATATGATCATTCGTTATGCTAAAGAAGAAGATTTACCTATGCTTGTTGAAATTTATAATCAGTCCGTTCAAACAAGTGCTGCTACTTTTGACTTAACGCCTGTAACAGTAGAACAAAGAAGGGGCTGGTTTAATAATCATATTAGCAATGAACTTTTTCCACTTATTGTCGCGGAAAAAGATGGAGTAGTAGCGGGCTATGCTTCGCTTTCCTCGTATCGAGATAAAGAAGCGTACATTCAAACAGTAGAGCTATCGATTTATATTGATAAAAATCAACAAGGGCATGGTATTGGGAAACAGCTTATGAAGCGCATTTTGGAATTAGCTAAAGAGCTCGACCATCACGTTGTCATTTCAGGAATTACAAAAGGGAATGATATCAGTATCAAAATGCATGAGCAATTTAATTTTACATTTTGCGGAGAGTTTAAAGAAGTGGGCTGGAAATTTGATCAGTGGCAAGATGTACTTTTTTATCAGCTTATTTTATAAGATGTATGACACCTTTACACATTGTAACGTTTTAGTTTCATGTGTAAAGGTTATTAAAATAATAAGTTGTTTTATTATTTTAATACGAAAGGTGTTAGCTATCATGAGTACACATTTTCAATATCAACATCTAAGAGCTGTGCCGAAAAGATGGTCCCAAAAAGAACTGCATATCCAGCTGAATAGAATCAAACACAATTCTGAACTATCTACTATAGCAGCAGATCCGCTTTTTCATCTGTTAGAATGTACCCGTTCAGGCCTTCAAACTAAACAAGAAATCATAGACTACATCCAAACCATTCCTAATCACCAACTTCCATCTTTTGCAACTCATTTAAGCAGGTTAATTCAGCGTATTTATTATATCGAAGCTGCTGATTACTATAACCGTCCCCTCAAAGGTTATATGCTTGTTATGAAAAACCAACCCGCTTATATATCTCTTCATTTTGCCGATCAGCTCATATAAAAAAAGCGCTCTATTCAAAAGAATAGAGCGCTTTTTTTATTCGTATTTTTTCACTGTTACTTGACATTCTTTTAACGGGATAAGCTTCGACTTTTTCGTCCATTTGTATCCTAACCAAACAATTAAGAATAAAGGAAGTCCGATATAAGAAACAAGTACACCGTACCAGTCAATTGAGTCACCCATAAACGCCGAATAGTTTTGGCCTAAAATAACAACGGCACATAAAATAAAGGCAAAGATAGGGCCAAATGGGAAAAGTTTTGCATGATATGGAAGTTCACTCAAATCATGACCTTGAGCAACAAATGCTCTTCTAAAACGATAGTGGCTGATCGCAATTCCTAACCAAGCAATAAAACCAGACATACCAGAAGCGTTAAGTAACCACGTATATACCGCACCGTCTCCAAAAAATGAAGCACCAAATGCAAGTGTACCGACAAGTGCCGTTGCGATTAAGGCATTAACTGGAACGCCTCGTTTATTCACTTTTGCTAAGAACCTTGGTGCTTTTCCATCTTTGGCTAAGTTCCACAGCATACGCGTAGAAGCATACATACCTGAGTTACCAGCAGATAAAACAGCTGTTAAAATAACGGCATTAATCGCTGATGCTGCAAACGCCAGACCTGCTCGTTCGAATATTAAAGTAAACGGACTTACTCGCACGTCATCACTTGCTAATGAATTCGCTGTGTATGGAATAAGCATTCCAATAACAAAAATAGCTAAAATATAAAATAACAAGATGCGCCAGAAGACTTGTTTAACTGCGCGAGGAACCGTTTTTTCCGGATCTTCACTTTCTCCAGCTGCGACTCCAAGCAACTCTGTTCCTTGGAATGAAAAACCAGCTGCCATAAAGATACCTAGTACAGTGAAGAATCCACCGTGAATCGGTCCATCACCAAGCGTGAAGTTTTTAAAACCTGGTGCTTCATTGTTAAAGATACCAAAAATCATCATAATACCAATAACTAAAAAGATAATAACCGTTACTACTTTAATTAACGAAAACCAAAATTCAGATTCACCAAATCCTTTTACAGAAAGGTAGTTAAGCCCAAACATAATTAATAAAAACAGGGCACTCCATAAAATAGAAGAAGAGTTCGGGAACCAAAATTTCATAATAAGGGCTCCAGCAGATAATTCAGCTGCAATCGTAATAGCCCAGTTATACCAGTAGTTCCAGCCGAGAGCGAAACCAAAGGATGGATCTACAAAACGAGACGCATACGTACTAAATGAACCAGCTTCAGGCATATAAGCTGCGAGCTCTGCTAGACTGGTCATCAAAAAGTAAACCATTACGCCAATAATAGCGTAAGCTAAAAGCGCTCCCCCAGGTCCTGCTGTGTGAATTGCTCCACCACTTGCTAGGAATAAGCCGGTTCCGATGGCTCCTCCTAATGAAATCATCGTTAAGTGGCGAGATTTCAACCCACGTTTTAATTCTTGCTGCTCTTGCATAGATAAATACTCCTTTCGAATGTACGGAAAGAGACGGGATAACATAAAAAAAGCCCGCAGTATATGTGCGCGCTTTTAAATCTGAAAACCGCGTCAACCTTCCGTGAAGATAGCTCTTCACATCACTCGCATGATGTGACAGTTCTGTTCCTGTTCGGAGACAGCCCCAGCTTAAATCAACCGAGAAGTGATTTAAACTTCGGCAATTTTTCCTTTCAAGCAACATCCTCAATGTTCTCTGCATTTCCGTTACTTTACTATTAAAAACTGCGACCTCTACCTCATCGATTAGGATGAGGGTTTTTTATATTCAATTGACATAAAAGAAGTATAACAAATACTAAAACGATTGTCATTATAAAAAATAGATTCAGAAAATAGAAACATCTTTGAAATCTCTCGAATCTATTTTGTTACGTATGGTATAATAAACATTGTCTTTATACTACATAAATATCCAAACGTACCACAGGGGGAGCCGCCGTGCTGAGAGTGAACGAAATGTTCAGACCCTTCGAACCTGTTAGTTAACGCTAGCGTAGGAATGTGGGAATAGTAGCATATATTTGCTTACTCCTGTGTAAACCGTTTGATATGAATGATTCAAAAACAGGAGTGAGAAACGTGAATAAAGCATTACCTTTACAGGCTAAAATTGAAATAGCTATTTTTGCAGCATTGGCACTTCTACTTGACCTTTTGCCTTCAATTAAAATTGCGACGGCTGTGAGCATTTCGTTCTCCATGGTGCCCATTTTTATTATGTGCTTTCGCTGGGGAGTAAAAGGCGGGGCTCTATCTGGTCTATTATGGGGGCTTTTGCAGTTAGCCACAGGAACAGCTTATATTTTAACAGCGCTACAAACATTTATTGAATATATTGTAGCTTTTGCTTTTATAGGTTTTGGAGGTATTTTTTCACAATCTATTAAAACAAATTTAGCTACCAATAACAGATCAAAAGCTTTTGTTTTAATTGTTTTATCCCTTATTATCGGCAGCTTCGCACGTTATTTCTGGCACTTTATTGCTGGTATTATTTTCTGGGGATCGTACGCACCAAAGGGTATGTCCGCTCTGTGGTATTCTTTTTCAATGAACGGTATTTCAATGGTAGGGTCACTAATAGCCTGCTTAGTCATTCTTTCATTGTTAATTCCATCGGCATCAAGAATGATTGTAACTAAATCACACTCATCATAAGAAAAAAGACTAAATCTGCCAAGATTTAGTCTTTTTTCTTATTTGTCACCTTTGTTTACACAAAAGTGTGTCAGGTTTGATAACATAGTTAGTGAAATATTCAAAAAACTGTTTTATGATAGTCAACATATTCAAACGAGATAAAGGATTGATCGTATGCTACAGAAATGGATCACGAGCATAGGTTTAGATATTGGAACAAGCACAACAAAACTGATTGTAAGCAAACTGTTAATAGCAAATCAACAAAATCAGTTTACGCTGCCAGGCTGTCAAATTATTGATCGTCGCGTAACGTATGCAAGTTCCATCTATACAACACCTATGGTAAACGAGGTTGAAATCGATGTTCGAAGGTTAACGCTATTACTAGAAAAAGAGTACAAAAAAGCAGGGATCTCCTTAGATCAAGTGGAGGCGGGTGCTGTGATCATCACAGGAGAAACGGCTCGGAAGCAAAATGCAGAGAGTATCGTTCACTATCTAGCTGAACACGCTGGGAATTTTGTTGTTGCAACAGCTGGTGCTGACTTAGAAGGAATGTTAGCGGCAAAAGGATCGGGAGCAATCGAACATTCTGCTGAAACCAATAAAGTGATTGCCAATATTGATGTAGGTGGAGGCACTGCTAACATCGCCTTATGTCAAAATGGAAAAGTGATTGAAACGTTTACCCTGCATGTAGGCGGAAGATTAATTCGACTAAACGAAGATGGTATTGTTACCTACGTTTCGTCTTATTTAACTGAATTTTTAAAAAATAATTCTCTGATGCTTCAAGAAGGCGAAAAAGCAACATTTGAAAAACTCTCGTCTATTTGCAAATTGCTAGCTAAAGAAACCGTGGATTATGTGAGCGCACTGAAGCAAACCTCTTTGCTGCTCGTTTCCCCTCATACAAGATCTTCTACTCGGCCAGAGACAATCATGGTCTCGGGAGGAGTAGGAGCCATGATAGAGAAGGAGAAACCAAAAACAGTGAAGGAAGTGGCCATACACGGAGACATTGGTCCGCTGCTAGCTTATCAGTTTCAAGCCATACAGGTATCTCAAGCCGCTGAAACAACGCGAGCCACTGTCATTGGAGCTGGTATGCAAAATACAGAAGTTAGCGGATCAACCGTATACATTAAATCAAAGCGGCTGCCACTAAAAAATATTCCGATTATAGAGATACCCGTACAGCAAGAGGAGGAGTGGAATCCGCAGCTGTTTCAAGAAAGAGCTCGAACGGCATGTATGCAGGCTTCAACTGTTTTCAGCGCAGAAGATCCTCCCGTTGCTATTGCTTTATCTCATTTCCCTTACTGCAGCTATATAATGCTGCAAGAATTAGCAAAAGTAATAAGCGCTGAATTTGGTGCTTGTTTTAAAGGAGCTAAGTGCCTCGTTGTTTTATGCGAGCAGGATATTGCTAAAGCTTTAGGACAAGCACTAGCCAAACAGGAGAACGAATTAGAAATTATTTGTTTAGATCAAATTGACTTTACCCACGGAGATTATATCGATCTAGGGTTACCCGTAGCTGGAGAGGCAATCTCTGTTTCGATTAAAACACTCGCTTTTTCATCATAATCAACTGAACATACAAGGAGGAAAAGATGTTTAAAACTACCCGGTTGTTAGGAGAAACATTTTCATTTTATAGCTTGAAAGAAATTATGGCCAAAGCAAACGAAGAACGTTCTGGAGATCAGCTCGCAGGAGTTAGCGCTGAGTCAATGAAAGAACGAATGGCAGCCAAACAAGTGCTAGCTGATATCACACTTGCTGATATTCGAAATTACCCGCTGCTAAGCGCAGATGAAGACAACGTCTCGGCATTAATCGAAAGTCAGGTTGATTCATCAGTTTACGACATTATTAAAAATTGGACAGTAGGGGAGTTAAGAGAATACATCTTATCTGATGAGCATACCGGAGAAGACCTTCTTGCGCTTAGCAAAGGGTTAAACAGCGAAATGATTGCGGCAGCTACTAAAATTATGTCCAATTTAGATTTAATTCAAGGAGCTGCCAAGATAGAAGTGCAAACTACTTGTCAAACGACTATCGGTCAAAAAGGCGTATTGGCTTCAAGAGCCCAGCCTAATCATCCTTCAGATAACTTAAAAGGAATGAGAGCATCTCTTTACGAAGCGTTAAGCTATGGAATTGGAGATGCGGTTATCGGAATTAACCCTGTTATTGATACAACGGATAATATCTACGCGCTTTTAAATGAAACAAAAAATATAATCAACGAATGGTCGATTCCTACTCAAAACTGTGTATTATCACATGTGACGAGTCAAATGAGAGCAATCGAAAAAGGAGCAGCTGCTGACTTGATTTTCCAAAGTTTAGCAGGCACAGAAGCCGGTAATGATTCATTTGGGATTTCACTGTCTATGCTCGATGAAGCGACAGCGTTAATTCATGAAAAAGGGACAGCAAAAGGTCCGAACCGCTGGTATTTTGAAACAGGACAAGGTTCTGAACTGTCAGCAGAAGCCCACTATAATATTGATCAAGTAACGCTCGAAGCTAGATGCTATGGCTTAGCTCGCCACTACAAGCCTTTCTTAGTTAACACGGTTGTTGGATTTATTGGACCTGAATATTTATATAACAGCAAACAAGTCCTGCGAGCTGGGCTAGAAGATCACTTTATGGGCAAAATGCACGGCTTGCCTATGGGAGTAGACGTATGTTACACCAACCACATGGATGCTGATCAAAACGATATGGATAATTTAAGTATGCTTCTAGGAACAGCTGGGGTGAACTTTGTAATAGGAGTGCCCATGGCTGATGACTGCATGCTAAACTATCAGTCTCTTAGTTATCATGATATCGCAACCGTGCGCAATGTACTCGGCCGTACCCCAACGCCGTTATTTCAAAAATGGCTTGAAGATCAGCGTATTATGGAAAACGGACGCTTCACATCAAGAGCTGGAGACCCAACTATTTTTATGAATTTGATTTAAGGAAGGTGCTTACTATGATACCAAAGTCAAATCGCGATCCGCTTGAAACACTTAAACAATTTACCCCTGCCCGCATAGGTGTTGGCCGTACGGGAACAAGGCCGCTAACAAAAGACGTTTTATCTTTTCGCACAGATCATGCCGCAGCCGTAGACTCTGTATACGGCTCAGTTTCAGAAGATATTCTATCTGAGTTTAACCTTTTTTCTGTGAATACACGCGCGGAGTCAAAAGAACATTATTTAAAACGGCCGGATCAAGGGAGGTTATTAGCAGATGACGCTAAGAAAGAGATTTTAAAAAACTGCGTGCAGCAGCCTGATGTACAAGTAGTGGTATCAGATGGACTGAGCGCTAAGGCAATTGAAGAAAACATGAGCGACGTGTATCCTGCTTTAATTGATTCACTGGAGTCATATGGACTTCGTATCGGGACTTCGTTTTTTGTAAAAGGAGGACGAGTTGCATGTATGGATGAAATTGGTGAAATCATAAAGCCAAAAGCACTTGTGCTATTGATTGGAGAGCGACCTGGGCTGGTCAGTGCTGAATCCATGAGTGCTTACATGTGCTATGAACCTAGCAAAGGCAAAAAAGAGTCTGATCGTATGGTTATTTCTAATATTCATAAAAGAGGAACGCCTCCTATTGAGGCAGCCGCACATATCGGTACCATGATTGACAAAATGATTAAGCAGCAAACAAGCGGTGTACATCTTATTGTCTAAACATCAAAAGGAGGAGAACGTATGGCGTTACAAAAACAATTAAAACCTATTCATTTATGGGCTATTTCAGTTGGTATGGTTATTTCAGGACAATACTTTGGGTGGAACTACGGGTTTGAACAAGGCGGGATTATCGGACTTGCAATTGCAACCTTAATTGTAACCGTGTTTTACACAACGTTTATGTTCAGCTATGCAGAGCTTTCAACATCTATCCCGCAAGCTGGTGGACCTTCAGCTTATGCAAGAAGAGCACTTGGACCTTTTGGCGGATATATCGCCGGAATTGCATGCTTGCTTGAATTTATTTTTGCTCCTCCTGCTATTGCGGTATCAACAGGAGCATACCTGCACTTTCTTATCCCAGCCGTTAACCCTGTATATGCAACGGTAGGTGCCTTTATTTTCTTTGTTTTACTAAATTTAATCGGGGTAAAAGAAGTAGCGGTGATTGAGCTTACAGCTACCATTGTTGCACTAATTGGTTTATCTATTTTTTATGTAGCTGGTTTGCCTCATGTACAAACATCAAATATTTTCAACGCTCATTCATTTATTAACGGGCCAACAGGGGTACTAGCGGCTATTCCATTCGCTGTTTGGTTCTATCTTGCAATAGAAGGCGGAGCAATGGCAGCGGAAGAAGTGGAAAACCCTAAGAAAAACATTCCTAAAGGATTTATTGGAGCGATTATTACTCTTGCAACCGCAACGTTGTTTACACTATTTGTAACAGCAGGACTTGGCGGAGGAAGCGGAAAGCTAGCTGATTATCCACTTCCACAGGCACTGTCTTCTGTATACGGAAACGGCATTTCAACCGTTGTTGCTATTATCGGGCTATTCGGATTGATTGCTAGTTTAAATGGAATCATCATGGGATTTTCAAGACAAACCTATGCGCTTGCACGAGATGGTTACTTCCCTAAATTTCTTGCTAAAACGAATAAAAAAGGAGTTCCTGTCGGTGGTTTGTTGATTCCGGGAGCAATCGGTGTGATTTGTGCTGGATCTGCCACGTTTGCCAATGCTCTTATTATCTTATCTGTATTCGGAGCAATGATGATGTACTGCATCAGTTTAGTTTCTCTTTTTATTTTACGCAAAAAAGAACCTAACTTGTCTCGTCCTTTTAAAGTAAATTACCCGGTAGTGCCAAGCGTTGCTTTAGTATTAGGGATTTTGTGCTTATACAGCATTATAAAATACAGTGTGCTTACAACAAGTTTAATGCTGTTTGGTGTTTCTCTACCTTTAATGTATGTGATTCTTGGCATTTTCCTTCTTTCAATTATTTACTATGTTTTTTATGGTTCAAGACAGCTTAAAAAAGAGGCATCCAATTCATATCAAGAAGCATCTATTAAATAAGAAGAAAAACGGCTGCTGTAAGAGCAAGCCGTTTTTCTTGTGAAATTAAAGGGTTGAGCGTTTTTTTGTAGAATGATATACTAGGTCTGTTTGTTGGAAGAATATACATACATTTATATTAGATAAAGAAGGGGCAATTATGATGAACAAACGTAATACAATCATTATCACGGTTGTTTCATCTATTCTGTTATCAGCCTGTCAGCAAGAAGAGACAATAAAAGACGGAAATACAATGATAGTAGAAAAAGATGCAAAAAAAGTACTAAATGAACCAAAAACACAGGTAGAAAGCATTCAATCAATTGATTTGAATAAAGAAGCAATGAGCGGAAAATTTATCACAGCCTGGATGACTGATTATTTTTCAGCGTTCGGAAAAGCAGTTGATGACAACTCTTTTAATGATCTAAAAGCTTTTTTGAAAGCGGACAGTTCTTTTTATAAAGAGCAGAACCTTCTTGTTGAAAATTTCACACGACAAGGCATCGAGCAGAAGAAGCAAACGTTTCATATTGTCAATTGGTATGAAGAACCTAACCATGTGTTCAAAATACAAACCCACGAGGAAAGCTTATTAAAACAGCCCGGCAAAGATCCTTACAGCAAAGTTTGCGACCGCCTTTATACAGCTGTTTACCAAAACGATACGTTAAAGCTATCGAGTGTAGAACCATTCGACTTTTCATCTAAACCAAATACACACACTGAAACTCCCACTACACAAACAACAGATTTACACGACTACGATGGAAAATGGACCACTGGCAATGATAACGGATCTCCTATCATTCAATTTCTTGCTACATCCAACTCGGAAGCGACGATTAAAATAAATTCGTACCAGCCACCTAGCAAAATCCGCGTGTCAACCGTTGAACAAAAAAATATTCGCTTTGAAAATAACCAAGCCGCCATTGAATATGAAAATGATGGGCAAGGAAATAAAGGAACCATTGTCATTACGCTTAAAGAAAACTCCATTTCGTTACTTGCTAAAACAGTTCAACATAAAAAGGCAAAATGGGGAATTCCAAGCGGTGATTACGTACTCGATACGTTCGAAAATTAAAGATCCTTTTAAGAATAGACTAAATTCGGCATTGAGGAGGACACCTTATGCATAAAAAATGGACGATTGCATTCGTTCTACTGCTGCTAATGGTTTTGACGGCCTGTGAAGAAAAAGAAACAGTTAAGTTATCCAAACCAACCGAACCTTCCTCAGATGAAGTGATCCCAAAAGATCAAGCTAAGTCATCTACCAAGCCTGATCTTGTATCAGAAAAAAAAGCAGAAAAAACTGCAGTTGAGACGATGAATAAAATTTCAAGCACCTATAAAGAATTAGGTGAAGAGTATGAATGGGATAATGAATCTAACCCTGCTGATTATGAAACGTTAAAAAAAGCGCTAACGCCATATGCAACATCATCTTTAATTGCAACAAAGTTAAAAAGTATCTCCACTAACTATTACTGTAAAGAATGTAATATGAGCTTTTTCCCTGATGTTAATCATCTTATTCGATTTGAACTTATTAACAATCACGCCGGGCAATTTTCGGTGTCAGCCATTGAACCAATTAGTAAAGAAGGAAGCGGCGGACTGACCATTTACATGAATTTTAAATACGTTAATAAGCAATGGAAGTTAAATGAATGGGATGAAGTTACCTATCATCAAAAATACCTCAACATTACGGCTGATGAATATATGGAATACGTGAAGTCAATTAATCCTTCTAGTGATATTTCATACCAAGGCGAAACAACCCGCACAAATGAAAAAGGGGAAAAGGAAGAAATCATGGTTTTCAAAGAGAACCATACAAAGTATGCCATCAGCAAAAACAGCTCTCAGCGAATCGACGACTTTAAAGAAGATGAAAAAGAAAAAGAAGAGAAGGAAGAAAAAGAGTTTAATTTAAAAAATATCCCAAAAGTTGATCAAGAAACAGCAGATATTTTTATTGAACATTATTTGCGAGATTTAACAAAGTCCATTAACACAAATAAATTCGAACACGTACAGCCTTATATCCAGCGTGACAGTGTTTTGTGGAATGATCAAAAGCAGCTTGTGAAAATGCTGTATGAAAGAGACATTCGAGAAGAACTCGTTGATTATTCGGTATTAGACGTTGAACCTGTGAGTGAAGAAGAAGATGATGATGAAACGGTCTATACAATCCAAACAAAAGAAGTTATTTCCATTACAACGAACGGTCAAAGTCAAGAAAAAGAGTATTACCGAACGTATACCGTTTCTTACAGCAACAAACAGTTGTATCTGACAAAAATTGAATCACTTTAAAAAACATCACGCTTTGCGTGATGTTTTTATGTATACACAATTTGTGTAATTCCTATCATGATAGATTTTAACGTTCCACCATAAAAAGCAAATCTTTAGAAAGAGCATTTTAAAAAATACTTTACTATACTAACGCAAGATAACTCTTCCTTATCAAGCGTTCATATGATAAAGTAGAGTAATAAGCAGAAAATAGAATTTATTTTACATATAATGGATGTTTTTATTAAAATCTTAAAAAAAACGGCTTTCTAAATTGAGTTTTGAGAGGTTTTTGAAAAATTTTAATGGTATTTGTTGCAGTTTGATAAAAATTCGTTATATACAATTTTGGATCATTTAAAAGGTATTCATTTATTTGTGGTAATTAGGAGGGTTAAAATGGAAGAATTTGAATTATCGCCTGCGGAAAATTCGTTTCGCCAGCTAAAAGAGCAGTGGGAAGAGGCAGAGCTCTTAGATGAAGATAACAACTTGAATTTAAAGCACGTTTCAGATGAAGAATTTATTCAGCTCTTTTTTTCAATGCGTATTATCAAAAAATCACTTTCTCCTCATACGATCAGATCTTACAATCAAGACATGAAAACGATTCTGTCTTTTTTCTATGAACGAGAGATTACATTAAAATCGATTGGATTTATGGAAGTCAAATTATTTAATGAAGAAATGATAAATCAATATGCCAATCGCACTGCTGCAAGAAAACTAGAATTTTTTAGAAGAATGCTAGAGTTTGGACACGCTACTCATTTTTATCCTTCGCTGTATACGACGTGGATTGAAAAACCATCTATCGCAAAAGGACATTACAGTGATAAGGAAAGACAAAATCGTACCGAATACCGAGAGCTAACCGATCGCGAAGCCCAGGTGATTGTAAATGCGTTAGAATCCGTCGTGCGCATTCGCCAGCATGAAAAGGAATTCAAAGCGCGCAATCGCTTAATGGGAATGCTGTTGTATATGAGTGGAATGCGTTCAAGTGAACTGCTAAGTTTAAATTGGGGAAGCTTCCGCGAAGACCGCCGCGGAAATTTGGTTGTAGATGTGATTGGTAAAGGAAAAAAAGAACGCACTATTCCCGTGTTTGATGATGTGAAAGAAACGCTTTTCACTTATCGGCAAGCGTTAAATGAAAGCACCGAACTAAGTCCTTTTGACACTGAACCGCTTTTTTACTCCATTAAAGAGTATTATCGTACCGGCGAAAAAAAGCGATTATCCTATACAACGTTGTATCGAACGATTAAATCAGCTGTTTATAAAGTAAAAGGAAACGCGTCTATTTCTCCTCATTGGTTTCGTCATACCTTTATTACAAATAGTTTAGCTAATGACGTTCCGCTTGCGGTTGTGAAACAAGTAGTAGGGCATTCTTCTATTGCTACAACGAACGTTTATCTTGAAAAACTTCAAGAGGATACGGTATACGACGCGTTTCGAAAGTCGGGCTATCGCTAATCACTTATAATATTTTTATGTAAACTAAAAAATATATATTTTCATTTTTACTGCTTATGGGTATGAAATAAGTTGTATAAATGAATAAGTTACTTTTCCTACAATATAATGGTAGAAAGTCGATAAAGGAGGGAGCTACCTATGACGGCTAAACATCCGCTTCACTACCATTTCGGAGAAGTAACGGAGCTTTTTCATTACATATACGAAGTTTGTGAAACAGCAGGTATTTATATTGACTGGAGCGGAACAGCCCAAACCGTTCAGCTATATCGAAGTAAAGAATCTTTTTTATCCGGAGAACGCTACATCGGAGCGATTCAATATGAAGGGAGCAATCAGTTTCAAAAAAGATGGCCTTCTACCGTCAGTTTGAGATTTCGACGTGCAAACTTGTCGTTTATTTTAAAATATTGTTTAGAACAAATTGAAGACTACCGCAAAGACACAAATAAAGAACCCTTCATTAATCCAAATGCAGAATCCATCGCGTTTAAATTCACCTCTTTAACAGATGAAACCAAACAAGTGATTTCAAAAATTAAAGAAGTATTATGTATTGCCAACTACGTATAAAACCCCGCAGAATGTTACCTGTGGGGTTTTGGGTATTTAACGCAGGTTTTCTGCGTCTTGAAGCAATTGTTCGGCGCGGAATTCAAGTTTTTGTAAAGTGTCGGTATAAATCTTTACCTGCTGCTCGTTTAGCTGGGACGTTAATTCGGAAAATACCTGTTCTATAGCAGGCGTCACTTCTGTTTTTAAACGCAGGCCGTCTTCTGTTATTTGAATAAAAAACGAGCGGCGATCTTCTGGATTTCTAACACGCTGAATCCAATTTTGTTTTTCTAGTAAATCTAAAATTTTAGTCAGCGTCGCTTGATCTTTATCTGCTCGCTCAGCTAATTGCTTCTGTGTACTATATTCAGCTTCTGATACGCGCTTTAAAACGGTCCACTGTTCTGGCGTAATCCCAAAAGGACGTAAGTGTGCGGCAACGACTCTGCTTAAGCGCTTACTTGTACGAACGGTGGGAATGCCGAATATTTCTTCTAACGATTCCATATAAAACCTCCTGCATATATACCTGCTGTGATTATATCAGCTGTTTTTATTTCTGTAAATTTGTTTGTAAAGGTGATCCTTTATAAAAATAAATTTACACAATAAATTGCAAATACACTAGACTTATTGTGTGTATCCTTGTAATCTAGTGTAAGAATAGTTAAACTTTTTCAAAAACAGTAGGGGGTACACACATCCATGATTAAAGCGGTTTTTTTCGACCTAGATGACACGCTACTTTGGGATCAAAAAAGCGTAAAAGAAGCATTCGTTGCAACATGTACATATGCAAGTGAAAAATATAATCTAAAACCTGAAGAACTAGAAGAAGCGGTGCGTAAGGAAGCAAGAGAATTATATGCTTCGTATGAAACCTATGAATTTACGCAAATGATTGGCATTAATCCATTTGAAGGGTTATGGGGAAATTTTTTAGACGATCATGATCAATTCCGAAAAATGAAAGATATTGTTCCTACTTATCGAAAAGAAGCTTGGACTCGAGGCCTTCGTGCTCTAGGAATTCACGACGATGCTTTTGGAGCGGAATTAGCTGAACGTTTTCCATTAGAGCGCCGCAAAACACCTTTTGTATACGAAGAAACGTTTGAAGTGCTTGATCAATTAAAAGGAAAGTACAAGCTGCTGCTGTTAACAAACGGTTCACCTGACTTACAAAATACCAAATTAGATATTACATCAGAACTAGTTCCATATTTTGATGAGATTGTGATTTCAGGGGCATTTGGCCGGGGTAAGCCTGATCCATCTATTTTCGACCATGCTTTATCACTTATGGATTTAAAGAAAGATGAAGCGATCATGGTTGGAGATAATTTAATGACAGATATACTGGGTTCTTCTCGCGTTGGAATGAAATCTGTATGGATTAATCGTCACGATAAAGAGCGAAATGAAGTCATTCCTACTTATGAAATTACCCATTTAAGTGAACTGCATTCAATTTTAGATGAACTAAATTCGTAATACGAACAAACAAAAAGAGGCGTAAATCGTCTCTTTTTTTGTTGTAAAAACAAGTACAAAAGTCTCTGAAAGTCCTATATCCGTTCCAAATCTCACTGACTTCAGTCACTTTTTCTTCTTCCTGCATAGTAAACTAATCTTATCCTTGATTCCCAGATAAATACCATGTAGCATAGTATATAGACTAGTCATTGGAGGAATAACATGAAGAAAATAGTTACCAGAAGCCTTGTAGCGGCTGTTTTGTTCACAAGTCTCGCCGCTTGTGAAGACAAACAAGGCGATACGCACGTCACTTACAAAAACCCTCAGCCTAAACATGCCCCTGGAGCAGACACCATTTCAGCAACAGATGAAACGATGGCGCCTGTAAGTCGGGTAGCGACAGAAGATGAAACCGATGATCGATTAGCGTTTGGAGAACGATCAAAACACGGTCAATATTATGTTTCCACAACGGATGCACAATTTTATCCTGTTAAAGGAGCTAAACAAGAGTATTAATTACATATAGAAAAAACGCCTGTCTTTTGTTTTATAGAAAAAGAGAGTAGACATTAAACGTGTTAATGTAGTCAATTTTAAAAAGAACGTGTATCATTGTAAGTGCTGGTAACAAAAGTTGGACATAAAATGTGGATAAAAAGTTACGAGAAAGGAAAAGGTGCGTACATCACGTTAAAGACATATGAATCATAAACATACAAACACAAATACTGAATTCAGTAATAAAAAAATAAACATGCATTTAAATAGAAAACTATCAGCGGCTATCATAGCTGCCTTTCTTTTCGCTTTGCTTTTTTGTTTTATACCAGGGATAAAAGAGTCAATTCCCAATTTTACTATAAAGAAAAACAGTTCGCATTTCAGCGAATTATTTCCTTTATACCTTTTGTTCTTTACGCCCTTTTTTTTAATAATGGGGACGTTAGGCACAGTTATTGTTGATTTATTAGTCAGCGCTTTTGTTAAAGAACGCAGTAAAAAAATTGATTTTATCATGTCATTCATATTTCATGGTATTTTTGGATTTTTAATGTTTGAATTTGGAATGATGGGCGTCATTCTTATTTTTATTGTTGACCGTATTCTTTCAATCCGTAAAGAAAGCTACACTTATTTATATCCACTGGTTTGCTTAGTGGTGTCGGCTATTATTGGAACTCTTGTCCATTTCATTTCTACTATCGGCTAATAAAAATGCTAAAAAAGAGACCTCAAAGGGTTAGGTACTGCCTAACAATTGAGGTCTCTTTTTTTTAAAACACCATTTGGCTAAGTTATTTGCTTTACTGCGCTAACGTTTGATAAATCAAAAAGATATTTAAACAAATGACTAATGCAGCTATCACCCAAGCTACAGTAGTTGTTGCTTTATGATTAACCAACCCGCCCATGATTTTTTTATTACTTGTAAACATGATAAGAGGTACAAGCGCAAATGCAATTCCGAACGATAAAATAACTTGACTGACAACTAGTGCACTTGTTGGATTTACGCCAAGTCCGATAATCAAAAGCGGCGGAATAATTGTAATGAAACGACGAAGATATAAAGGAATTCTGCGTTTAATAAATCCCTGCATGATGACATCTCCAGACATTGTTCCGACCGAAGAACTTGAAAGTCCTGAAGATAATAATCCAACACCGAACGCAATAGCTGCAAAAGGACCAATTAAATGTTCAAATTGTGTAAAAGCCACGTCCAAATCTTGCACGTTTAGTCCGTTTTTAAAGAATAGAGCGGCTGCGACAATCAGCATGCTTGCATTAATTGCACCAGCGATAATCATGGCAATCACAATATCGATAAATTCAAAGCGGAAAATCGCTTTTTTCTCCGATTCTGTAGTTCCTACCACGCGGCGCTGCGTAAGAGCTGAGTGCAAATAAATCGCGTGCGGCATAACTGTAGCACCTAAAATTCCAGAAGCTAACAGCACGCTGTCTGTCCCGTGAAACTGAGGGACAAATAAGCCGTGGACAACACTTGCGCCGTCTGGATGTGCAAGAAACATTTGAGTCCCAAAAGCTAATACCACAATAAAAACCATTGCCGCAATCGCTGCTTCTAGCAGTCGAACACCTCGTCTTTGTAACTCTAAAATAGCAAAAGAACCTACCGCTGCGATGAGTGCAGCTGGGAACAAAGGAATATGAAATAATAAATAAATTCCAAGAGCAGCCCCAATAAATTCTGCTAAATCCGTCGCCATAATGACTAATTCCCCTTGGATCCAAAGCCCAAAAGAAACGAAGGACGGGAAGTGTTCCTGTGCTATCTCGGGTAAATTCAAGCCTGTTGCAATACCTAATTTAGCTGATAACGATTGAATTAAGACAGCCATTAAGTTAGAAATTAATACAACCCAAAGCAACATGTATCCGTATTGAGAGCCTGCTGCGATGTTAGTAGCAAAATTACCTGGGTCAATATAAGCAACCGCTGCGATAAAGGCAGGCCCTAAGAAAGGTAATAATCGCTTAATTCCTTTTGTTTTACCCGACAATACGTCTTGAGCACTTAGCTGCATAGCTGATAATGCTTTACTGCCGTTTTGATCTTTCATGTCTAGTGCTCCTTTCTTTGATGAACAATAAATAGCCCAAGCTAATTTTTTTATATGAAGTATAAAATGTTTCCTTAATGCAAATTATATGCTAGCAAAGGTTCTTTTGACAATAAAAAAGTTTAGCAAAAAATATAAATCATCTTCAGCTGTTTTTTATCCCGTTTGGCACAATTCTTTAAATGCACACCCGTGACAGGAGGAAGGCGTATCTGCTTGAGGGAAATGCTCAAGCGGAAGAGGCTGATTTACCTCTGAGTGTTCCAAAAAAGTTTTCATATAGTCAATGCTTGTATCGACTTGCCGAAGAACAGCTTCAATTTCGTGAAGAGTAAGCTGATACGTACGCGCACTGCCTGAAAGCAAGTATTCGTTTCGGACTTTTATCTGATCAACGGAAATATTATATTCAGCTAGCACGTAGAGAGCGTAAATTGCCAGTTGAAACAAATCATCTTTTGTTTGTTTACTTGTTTTCCAATCAACAATCGTAAATTCGTCTGTGACTGGATTTTTAAAAAGGGAATGAAAAGGCGCATATACTTTATGATCATACACATTTATAGAACGAAACGACTGAGGAGAATCTACTTCTAAAGAAGGTGAAGACACCACGTCGCAAAACGATTTACTTTGTAAAAAGTTATGTACACAAATGTGTACCCGCTTTTGCATGTCTTTAAGATCTTTTTTAGAAATATAGCCGTTTTCGTAGAATTCTAAAAGCATCTTATACTGAGCAGGCTTATGATACCAAAGCTCTCCATAGTCAGTAGAATCACGCAGTGCGTTATTTAGTAGCTGCTGTACTTTCTTCACTAAATTTTGTTCACCCGGGACAATCTGTGTAGATGTATAGTCAGAAATGGCTTCTGTAATCACCTGACGGACGGCTTGTCCTGCGTACATAGATAAAGTAGAAACCTTTTTTAAACGATAAGCGCTTTGAGACTGTGCAGAAGCGCTGTCAAGCCATCCGTTGTGTGAGACATAATAATGATATGCATACTTTCGTTTGCACTGTGTGATCATTTTATGCCTGGAATAGGACCATGAAAATTCAGGGAAATCAGTGATTTGAAACAAGCTATTCACATCCTTTTTCAAAAACTGCGCATAGGTTGGTCTATTAGTGTATTCGTATATGAGTTAAAATAGACTAAAAATGTAGAGAGTGAATAGCTACGCATGCATATTATTTTGTGGATTCTTGCGAAATATGTATAAATAGAAAAAACTATTTAAAAATTGGTTGCTTTTTTCTATGGCAGATGTTATATTAATAAAGCGATGAGCTAATTTGTGTAAGTCGAAGGACATGCTTTCGAGCTAAACGTGTGAATGTGGTCACACGGTCCCCGCCACAAACGCATCAAAGACGTCCTGCGTGGACGTCTTTTTCATTTTATAAAAAAGAGAGCATATTGCTCTCTTTTTTTGTGGTAACTTTTTGATCCCTTCTATAATTTCTGCCCCTTTTATTTACTGCAGCCAAACTTACTGTATTTGCACATTTGCCGCATATTGCATTGTTCCTCTTGTAGAGTTAATCACGATATCTACAACGTAAAAACCTTGATTTTCAGGAATCTTAAATTCATTATTTTTGACAAACAGCTTGGTTTTTTCACCGTTATTTTTCCATATATGCACGCTCACGCCGCGAATATAAGCGCCGTCTAGGTTGGGAAAATGGAGCTTAACCAATTGTTGCTGCTTTAAAGGGATACTTTTTTGCTGCGATATGTATGTATATAAATCATATACATTTATTTCTTTTTTTGTTGTTGAACGGCCGTTTGACCAGTTAATAGAACCTTTGTGAAGGTGATAGGTATGTTCGCTCACCGCAAGCGCAGCTTCAGGTTTATTTTGGTCGTATTCTTCCTCTAGAAAGAAAGCACTGTTCTTAAGTAAAAGTAAGAAGAACACCGTAACAGCTCCTAGACCGCTTAAGACATATACACCACATTTTGCGGGTTGTACTTTCATAATAATTTCCTTTCACAGACCAATAATTAAGGAGGATAGGTACATAAAATTTCCACTTTTTCTATTCTAAACGATTACAAGTGAAATTACATTTATTGCTTTCTTTCTTCACAAAAAACAGGATAATAGTCATGTTTTTTCTATAAAAGGTCTCCTTATATCCAATTCAAACCTATATAAAAGGAAGATAAATGGAAATTAAAAGAGGGAATCTAAAAAATTTACAGAAGTTGATAAGTGATTTAAAATTATACAGAGGAAAAAAGGATTTCAAAAAAAGGGAGATTAGTAGGTTTTTCGTTCTACTGCAGCTACTTAAAAAGCCGTATTTTTCGTAAGAAACTGTAAAGCTATATTTTATAAAGGTGAACCAATACATATACAAACAAAAGGGACACACAAAAAGGGGGATCAGCATGGAAATTAGAGAACTAGAATTACATGATGCTGCAAACTTTGTAGATTTGCTTAAACAGATTGAAGAAGAAAGTAAGTTTATGCTGTTCGAAAGCGGAGAGCGAAAGCTGAGTACAGATCAGCAGGAGAAAAACATCGAAATCTTTAAGCAGCAGCCAAACTCTACGATTATTGTAGCAGAAGAAAACGAGATGCTTGTGGGATATATAGCTGCAACAGGGGGCGAAGCTAACCGAAACGCTCACATCGCTTCTTTGACATTAGGTATTCGAAAGACGTTTCAAAATCAAGGAATTGGGACGGCTTTAATCGGTGCACTTGAAGAATGGGCGAGAGAACACCATATTCATCGTCTTGAACTGACAGTCGCTATACAGCATGAAAAGGCTCTTTCTTTATATGATAAAGTAGGATTTGGAATCGAAGGAACAAAGAAACATTCACTGCGAATTGGAGGTTTGTTTATTGATGAGTACTATATGTCTAAATTGCTCAACTAAAAAAAGAAACGACGTTTAAAGACGCCGTTTCTTTTTTAACTTCCTCTATAAATTTGGTACCCCCACGGTGACACAAGCAAAGGGATGTGATAATGTTCTTGTTCAGAAGACAATCCGACTCGAACAGAAACTTGATTTAAAAAGGGCGGATTTGTTGTTTGGACTTCTTGTTTTTTATAGTATTCCCCAATATGGAACAAAAGTTCATAATCTCCTGATTCAAACGCTTCAGAAGAGAAGAGCGGGTTTGCTAATCTTCCGTCTTCATTTGTAGTACCATGAGAAAGCTTTATTCGTTTACTTTCTGACTGGATGTGATAGAAATCAACTTTGACAAAAGCAGCCGGACATCCGTGAGTGAGGTCTAAAATATGCGTTGTAATTTTAGTCATGCTCGTTTCTTTGTCTCCTTATCTTCAGTAATTTTATCAGTTAAACGAAAGAAAGCAATTTTATATACTTCTTCTAAAGCTGTAGCAAACTCCGTTTGTTTGGTATTCTGTAAGCGACTTTGCATTGCCTCGTAAATATCTTCTTTTTGTTTACCTCGTACTGCCAAAATAAAAGGGAAAGGAAACTTTTCCATATACATTCCATTAAGAGAAGAAAACTGTTCATACTCATTTTGTGTTAAGTTTTGTAAGCCTGCTTTTGTTTGTTCTTCAGTAGAAGCAGATGTCATAGCGATATTTTCACCTAGATTTGGATGAGCTTTCAGCAACTTAAGCTGTTTTTCTACAGATGCTTGCGCTACAATTTCTTTCATCTTTCCATGAAGTTGTTCAACGGACGAGAAAGGGCGCTTAGAATAAGCCTCTTCTGCAACCCAAGGTGAATGTTCAAATATATCGCCAACTAATGAGACAAAATGCTGCTTGCTAAGCTGATTTACATACTGCACAGATACATTATTCATACTAAACCACCTTTACTTTACTTCTGAATAATCTGTCTTCTCTAAAGAGACAGAAGGTACTTTTTGTTCAACCGATGCGTTAAAAAAGAGATTTAATAAAATGGCAGCCAAGCTTCCCGTAATAACTCCATCGCTTACAATCACACGCAAAGCATTTGGGAGCTGGGCGAATAAATCGGGTACCACCGTTACACCAAGACCCAGCGAAAGAGAGCACGCAATAATCAGCAAATTTTCTTGTTTAGCCAAATCAACAGCGCTTAGCATTTTGATGCCTGATGAAATAACTAAACCAAACAACACGACCATTGCTCCTCCTAAAACAGGAGTAGGAATAATGGTTGTAAAAGCAGCTATTTTAGGAACAAGTCCCAATAATACGAGAATAAAGCCGGCTACTACCACTACATTTTTTGTTTTTACTTTCGATAATTGAACCAGTCCTACATTCTGAGCGAATGTATTGTAAGGAAAAGCATTAAATAGCCCTCCAAGAACAATGGCGATTCCTTCGGCACGGTAGCCTTTTGTAAAATCTTTTTCAGTTAATTCCCGATCACACAGTTTTCCTAACGCTAAAAATACGCCTGTAGACTCAATAATAATGACTAAGCATACGAGAATCATCGTTAAAATCGGTCCAATTTCAAAAGTGGGCATCCCAAAATAAAAAGGAGTGGGAATGTGCAGCCAAGAAGCTTCATTAAAGTTAGTGAAATTAACTTTTCCCATTAATACAGCGGCTATTGTTCCGGCTACAATTCCAATCAACACAGAAAGAGAACGAAGAAAACCGCTGAAAAATCGATTTAAAATTAAAATAAGCGCTAGAACACCAAAAGATAGAAGAAGATTAGAAAGAGAACCAAAATCTTTACTTCCTACTCCTCCTGCCATATTTCGGACAGCGGATGGTACAAGTGATAAACCAATCATCGTCACAACCGTTCCTGTGACAACTGGAGGAAAAAATTTAATAATTTTGCCTAAAAAACTTGCTGCCAGTACGATGAAAATACCACCGGCAATAATCGCTCCGTAAACGGCACTAACTCCATATTGAGTTCCAATTGCAATCATAGGAGTCACCGCTACAAATGAGCTTCCAAGTACAACAGGAAGGCCAATCCCAAACCACCTGTTCGTCCAAGCCTGCAGCAGCGTAGCTAGTCCGCAGGTCAGTAAATCAATGGCTACGAGATAGGCTAAGTCATGTGTATTTAAATTTAATGCGCGTCCTACCATCAGCGGAACGAGAATGGCACCTGCATACATAGCGAGTACGTGCTGTAATCCTAATGAAGCTAGTCGAAACGGCCGATTTTGGTTATTCACCTAAAAACCTCCTTTAATTATATCACATGTAATGTTAATAAATATTACATTTAGAATGATACATTAATAGTAAAATGTTTTTTAAGGGATGTCATTAGTCAAGTTGACCAAAAACAGAGGTTTCAATATCTACTTTTTTACAATATATAGAGAAGTAGGTAAGCTATCGTGTAAAAAGATGTTACATTTAGTTTTCAGTACCAGATATTAATATCAAGTGATATAATTTTGTATATATTTTCAAATAATAGAGGGAAGAGGAAATGTTTATGTATAATCTTGCGGCTCACGCATGTAAATTTTTATTAAAAAGAAGAGGCAAGCTTTACATAAGGAATAAAGAGTCTTTACCAACAGACACAGGTTTTGTGATCGCTTGTTCGCATAAGGGATGGGTAGACGTTGTAGCGCTTGGTGCGGCTATTTTGCCTCACCAAATTCATTTTATGGCAAAAAAGGAGCTTTTTAATCATATACTCACTAGTAATGTATTAAAAAAACTTAACGCATTCCCAGTAGATCGTAACAACCCGGGACCCAGCAGCATTAAAACACCTATTAAATTAGCAAAAGAAGGACATATCGTCGGGATTTTCCCTAGCGGCACGCGAACAGAGGAAGACGTTCCCTTAAAAAGAGGAGCAGTCACTATAGCGAGCATGGCAAAGGTTCCTATTGTACCCGCAGTTTACAAAGGACCCGCAAATGTAAAAGAGATATTTTCAAAGGAGCCCGTTGTCATTTCCTTTGGGAAGCCCATCTACCTTGCTGAAGGAAAGCTGACAAAAGATCGGCTCGCCGACGTGTCAAATCACTTAACAGCTTCAATTCATGCGTTAGAGGAAACAGAAAAATAACTTCATAGCGGAGGTGCATCATGAAGGATTGGGTACAGAGAAAGCTAAACGATGTGATTAGTGATGATGTGCAGGCGAAAATGAAAGAAAAGATGGCTGAAAGCGGTGTAACCGTTCCTATATCCGCTTCTATGCTCATGCGGATTTTTCAAAAGCAAATGACAAAGCAAGATCAAATTCAGCAATTTTCTATTTCATTTCAAGACTCCTATATTCACGTGAATGGAATTATTAAAAAATTTCTGGTGAGAATTCCATTTTCTATTGTGCTAGAACCTCTTGAAGCCAAAGAACGTACGCTTGTATTCAAAATCCATGAAATGAAACCTCTTAATCAAAATTGGATCAACTATCGAATTTTTCATAAGCCGCCTGTTACTACGTATGAAGAAAAACAAATTCATATCAACCTCAATGAAATTGATAAAGTGAAAGTCATTCCAGTAGGGAAAATCAAACAATTTTCAATACAAGATGAAAAGCTTCGAGTGAAAATTGGTTTATAAATGGTTGTAAATAAAATGTAGAAATAGTTTTTTTAGAAAGAAAACCTTTTCAATTCAGCACTTAATTCGATTAGGTGCTATTTCTTTATAATTTTTATAAAATTTTTAGAATTTTTCGTCTCTAACTATTGTGACACGCTTCCCTAAAGTTGTACAATGTAACTTATATAGAGGTTTAAGCGAAAAACCCGTAAATATAAAGAGCAAGGAGAAACAACTATGACAACTTATTCAATCGATGTAACACTAAGTCAAACAAAAAAAGAAAAGCCGCAATCTGATCAATTGCAATTCGGGAAAGTCTTTACGGACCATATGTTCATTATGGATTATACAGAAGGCCAAGGATGGCACGATGCTCGTATTGTACCTTATCAACCTATCACATTAGATCCGGCATCCATGATCTTTCATTACGGGCAGTCTGTTTTTGAAGGACTAAAAGCATATGTAACAAAAAGAGAGCAAGTATTATTATTTAGACCAGATGAGAATTTCAAACGTTTAAATAAATCAAACGATCGTCTTTGTATTCCTCATGTTGACGAAGACTTAGCATTAGAAGCGTTAAAACAGCTGATTAAAATTGACCGCGAATGGATTCCTACTGCTGAAGGTACATCACTATACATTCGTCCATTTGTCATCGCGACAGAGCCTTACTTAGGAGTAGCGCCATCTGACCGCTACCAATTTATCATTATTCTATCTCCAGTTGGCTCATATTATAAAGAAGGGATTGCTCCTGTAAAAATTGCGGTTGAAAGCGAATTTGTTCGTGCTGTAGCCGGAGGGACAGGGACTGCTAAAACAGGCGGAAACTATGCTTCAAGCTTAAAAGCTCAGCAGCTTTCTGACTCAAAAGGCTATTCACAAGTACTGTGGTTAGACGGAGTTGAACGCAAGTACATTGAAGAAGTAGGAAGCATGAATATTTTCTTCAAAATTGATGGAGAAGTAGTAACGCCATCTGTGAACGGAAGCATTTTAGAAGGAATTACGCGTAAATCCATCATTGAGTTGCTAAAACACTGGGATATGCCTGTAACTGAGCGCCGTATTTCTATGGAAGAAATTAAGCAAGCTTATTCGGAAGGCAAACTAGAAGAGGCATTTGGAACAGGTACAGCTGCAGTTATTTCTCCGATTGGCGAGCTATTTTGGAATAACGAGAAAATGGTCATCAACGGTGGAAACACAGGAGAAGTATCACAAAAACTGTATGACACTCTAACAGGTATTCAAAATGGTACAGTGGAAGATCCATTCGGCTGGGCAGTGGAAGTGGAATAAATTTCGGTAATCGAATATCTTTTTACGTAAAAGAAGCGGGACAGCTCCCGCTTCTTTTTTTGTTGATTATCGAGTAGTTCAAAAGAAACAAATTATATTTTGAATATTTAGAACTATTTATATACTTTTATTGTAAAATAAAATATAATTATCCTTATAAAAGCAATACGTTGTCTTTATTGAAATTCACAGCATTACTTATTCGTTATAAGGGGGAGAACAAAATGCTTTTTTTATCACATGATGAAAAAATTAAACAGCTGGCTTCACACTTAGCTGAACGACTCGAATGGGAATTAAACCAAGAAGCCTCAGATGAACAAATGCACGTGCTCATCGGCTATTTGTTTGCTTCTCATTTAATCGAGCACCGTCCTACAGGTTATTACGTAAGGTCTCAATACCCTGAGCAGCTAAAAGATTTATATGAAACTTTACACGTCCACCAATAAATTATCTCTTCCTCTTTTGTCCTATATCGTGTAGAATTTTAGAAAATATATGATTTTCTAGTTGATGGCAGAGCTAGGATATAGCGTGGTGTGGCATTTACCTTTAAATGATTAAGTAATGGCTTTAGAGGTGAATAATGTTAGCGCAGATTAAAGAAATGAGTTTAGATAAAAATCGTCGTAATCCACATTACCGCGTGTTGTTGCAGTGTCCAGACGGGAGTGAACTATTCATTCACTTTAATTATACATACCGATCAAAAACATATTGGTCAAGAGATGTATATTACAACAATGTTCATAAAAAATCTCAGCTTGCTTGGTATACCCAAAGCGTAGAGGAAATGACTGCTCAGCAGTTTCTTGAAGAGCTAGGAGCTATAGTAAATGAACATTTCAACTTTACACTGCGACGATAACCAAGAAAAGCATCCTTTAACAAGGGTGCTTTTCTTGGTTATTTTACATAAATAAGGACAGAATAATATATATTCTCTTTTTGAAAGTGAAAGGTGGAAAGCTCATGGCGCAAATCGTAATGTGGGTGCTTTTTATCGGTCCTTGGCTATTGCTTTTTGCAGTTGATAAAGAGCGAGTAAAGCGGTATATGGCTGTATCGCTATTCGGAGTGGTATTGTTAACGGTGGTTTTTCAAATCGCAGATCGCTTTAACTGGTGGGAAGTCAATGAAACTCTTTTTTTCTTTGTTAATATGACGCCTTTTCCTTTTGGCATATTTATAATAGGAACGCTTTTTATTTTTTATTTTACCTATCCTGGCTTTTGGATGTTTATGATTATCAATGCAGCGTTCGATTTATTTCAGGCATTTGTCATGAGTCCTATCTTTGAAAAACTAGACATTTATACACTGAAGGGAATGAATCATTTTTTATTATTTGTACTAATGATGGTTA
Source organism: Priestia sp. FSL R5-0597 (assembly GCF_038006305.1). Taxonomy (NCBI): domain Bacteria; kingdom Bacillati; phylum Bacillota; class Bacilli; order Caryophanales; family Bacillaceae; genus Priestia; species Priestia sp. FSL R5-0597. The sequence goes on along the minus strand of NZ_JBBOUZ010000001.1, from coordinate 2,495,585 downwards.
TTGCTGTTCTACTTTTTCTTTATCAAAAGTGGCAAGATACTGCGTTTAAGTTATCTATCAAGTGATAGAGAGACAGGTTGTTTTTTATCGTTAACTTTTATATAATGAACGTATAAAACCCTCTATTTATATCGGAAATAGAGGTGTTTTTACTGTGAAAAAGATACAAAATGGCAAAATATCTGCGGATGAACATCATTTTTCGCAAAAAAATTAAAATAATGTAAAAGTTTATGTTAAAATGGCAATGTTGCGTGAACGAATTAACTAACTTTACGCAAGAATGCTATTTACATACGTAAGAAGGAGAGAGATTTAAGATGGCAAAGACGTTAATTTTTGGACATAAAAATCCTGACACAGATACAATCTGTTCTGCAATTGCATACGCTGATTTAAAGAATAAATTAGGTGTAGACGCTGAACCAATTCGATTAGGCGATATTAACGGTGAAACGCAATTCGCTCTTGAAAAGTTCAACGCTGAACTACCACGTTTCGTTGATGAAGTATCTAAAGAAACAAATGAAGTTATTTTAGTGGACCACAACGAACGCCAGCAAAGTGCAAACGATATTGATCAAGTTCGTGTGCTTGAAGTAATTGATCATCACCGTATTGCTAACTTCGAAACAGCAGATCCTTTATACTATCGTGCAGAGCCAGTTGGATGTACGGCAACGATCTTAAACAAGATGTATAAAGAAAACGGCGTAGAAATCGAACCTAACATCGCAGGTCTTATGCTATCAGCTATCATTTCTGATTCTTTATTATTCAAATCACCAACTTGCACAGACCAAGACGTTGCAGCTGCTAAAGAATTAGCGGAAATTGCAGGCGTAGATGCAGAAGAGTACGGATTAGCAATGCTAAAAGCTGGAGCTGACTTAGGTGATAAAACAGCTTCACAATTAATTTCATTAGATGCTAAAGAATTCAGCATGGGCACAAGCAAAGTTGAAATTGCACAAGTGAATGCAATTGACGTAAACGACGTTTTAGTGCGCAAAGTTGAATTGGAAGAAGCGATTACTAAAACAATCGAAGAAAAAGGATTACAATTATTCCTTTTAGTTGTTACAGATATTTTAAACAGCAACTCTACTGCATTAGCATTAGGTTCTGCTGCTTCAAAAGTAGAAGAAGCATACAATGTAACGCTTGAAAACAATACAGCTGTCTTAGAAGGCGTTGTATCACGTAAAAAACAAGTAGTACCTGTATTAACATCTGTATTTGCTTAATAAAAAAACGGTTCGTGTCTACACACGAACCGTTTTTTTGTCTATTTGCACGTTAAGCCAATTTAGTATATCTTCTATCACTTCATCTTTATTTAATTCATTCAGCAACTCATGGCGGCACTCTTTAAAAAAACGGTAACTTACATCCTGTAATCCTGCCTTTTTAAAGTCGTTATATACTTTGACTACGCCTTTTGTATAGCTGCCTACTGGATCATATTCTCCAGATACCAAATAAATAGGCAGGCTTGATGGAACTAACTTTATATTAGCTAAGTTAGAGATTTGTTTGATTCCTGTTAGTAAGTCATAGAAAAACCCCGCTGTGAAAACCCCACCGCAATAAGGGTCATTTACATATAAATCTACAGCTTCATTATCTTGACTTAACCAATCAAAAGGTGTCCGAGCAGGATGAAATGATTTATTGTATTGTCCAAAAGAGAGTTTATCAAGCAAAGGGCTAGGAGATCGTAACCCTTTTCTCTTTATCTCTATTTGCGCAGCTAATATACCGCCCTGCAGTGAAAGGGAAGGAATGCTGCCAGTACCTGAGAGTATCACACCATGAATGTGCTCTGTATCCAATTGAATATATCTTCTCGTTAGAAAAGACCCCATGCTGTGACCGAAAAGAAAGATCGGTAGGTCCGAGTGTTCCGTCGAAATGTGCTTAGTCAGAGCAATCATGTCGTAGACTACTGTATCAAAACCATTTTCTACAGCAAAAAAACGCTTGTCTTCATCTTTTAAAGCTGTTTGACCGTGACCTCGGTGATCATTCCCATATACGATATATCCATGTTGCGTTAATACATTAGCAAAGTATTCGTAGCGTCCAATATGTTCGGCCATTCCATGGGCTATTTGGACAACGCCTTTTGCAGAATGGTTTTCAACATTCCATTTTTGTGCAAATATTTCTTTTTCTTGATGACCTCTGTAATAAAAGGATTGTTTCATGCTCAGCATCCACCTTCTGTTTTCCTGTAAAATAAGGGATATATGTATATATTATACTAATTTATGCAGGTGATTTTACTATTTTAAAATAAAAAATGATTATTTTGTCATAAACCTTTACAAACCTTTGTGTGATTTGTTAAATTAGTATTTATATTAAAAATTATTAAACAATTTAAAAAGATTTAGTTTTTAATAGGTTAGATGAATACGGAGGGAATTATTGTGGCAGAATTAAGAAGTAACATGATCAAAAAAGGATTCGACAGAGCACCACACCGCAGCCTACTGCGTGCAGCTGGTGTAAAAGAAGAGGATTTCGGCAAACCGTTTATTGCGGTTGTCAATTCATATATTGATATTGTACCAGGTCATGTTCACTTACAGGAGTTTGGTAAAATCGTAAAAGATGCGATTCGCGAAGCTGGTGGCGTACCTTTTGAAATGAACACTATCGGTGTAGATGACGGTATTGCGATGGGACATATCGGTATGCGTTATTCATTACCAAGTCGTGAAATCATTGCTGACTCAGTTGAAACGGTAGTATCTGCTCACTGGTTTGATGGAATGGTATGTATTCCAAACTGTGATAAAATCACGCCTGGGATGTTAATGGCTTCATTACGTCTGAATATTCCGACAGTTTTTGTTAGCGGCGGACCAATGAAGGCTGGCGTAACGAGCGACGGCCGTAAGATTTCTCTTTCTTCAGTATTTGAAGGCGTAGGAGCTCATCAAGCTGGTAAACTTGATGATAAAGGATTACTTGAATTAGAACAATTTGGCTGTCCGACATGCGGATCTTGTTCAGGAATGTTTACAGCGAACTCAATGAACTGCTTAGCTGAAGCGTTAGGACTTGCTTTACCTGGAAATGGTACAATCTTAGCAGTTGCTCCTGAACGTAGAGAATTTGTTAAAAAGTCAGCTAAACAGCTTATGGAATTAATTAAATTAGATTTAAAACCACGTGATATCGTAACAGAAAAAGCAATCGACAACGCATTTGCTTTAGACATGGCGTTAGGTGGTTCTACAAATACAGTTCTTCATACGCTAGCTCTTGCGAATGAAGCTGAAATTGATTATCCGTTAGAACGCATTAATGAAGTAGCGGAACGCGTGCCTCACTTGGCAAAACTTGCTCCGGCTTCGGATGTATTTATTGAAGACTTACATGAAGCAGGAGGCGTATCGGCTGCTTTAAACGAGCTATCTAAAAAAGAAGGAGCTCTTCATTTAGATACGATGACGGTTACTGGAAAAACACTAGGCGAAAACATTGCAGGATGCGATGTAAAAGATTATAACGTTATTCATCCAATCGATAAGCCGTTCACAGAAAAAGGCGGACTTGCTGTATTGTTTGGTAACTTAGCTCCAGACGGCGCGATCATTAAAACAGGCGGTGTTCAAGACGGCATTACTCGCCACGAAGGACCAGCAATTGTATTTGAGTCTCAAGACGAGGCGCTGCATGGTATTGCTAACGGAAAAGTAAAAGAAGGACATGTCGTAGTCATTCGTTATGAAGGACCAAAAGGCGGACCGGGAATGCCTGAAATGTTAGCTCCAACTTCTCAAATTATGGGAATGGGACTAGGTGCAAAAGTAGCACTATTAACAGACGGACGCTTCTCTGGTGCTTCACGTGGATTATCAATTGGTCACGCATCTCCAGAAGCTGCTGAAGGCGGACCTCTAGCATTTGTCGAAGATGGCGACCACATCGTGATTGACATTGAAGATCGTTCGATGAACGTTCAAGTTTCTCCAGATGTTTGGGCAGAACGAAAAGCAAACTGGAAAGGCTTTGAGCCAAAAGTGAAAAAAGGCTATCTTGCAAGATATTCTAAACTTGTAACTTCTGCAAGCACAGGCGGAATTATGAAAATCTAATAGCACAAAAAAGGCTCTCTACGGAGAGCCTTTTTCTTTACTAAAGCAACTGTGCAAAGAAGCCTTTTTAACACGTAAACTCTTTTTTCATAATAACGTGTGGAATACCGTCTTCCATAAAGACATCAGAAGCAGTCTTATACCCTAATTTATGATAAAAAGGTTCAGCCTGAACTTGGCCGTGAAGCTTAGCTTGAGTTAATCCTTCTTTTTTCGCTGCTTCTTCTAAGCTGGTCACCACTTCTTTTCCGAGCCCGTATTTTCTAAATTCCTTTAATACGCATATTCGCTCTATTTTGGCGTAATCGTCTACTATGCGGAATCTGCCAGAAGCAGCTGGTTCGTTGTTATAATAAATTAACATATGTTTTGCCGTTTCCTCATGTTCATCAAATTCGTCTTCTAACGGCACTCCTTGTTCTTCAACAAACACTGTTTTACGTATATGGAATACTTCTTCAAGCTGCTCTTTTGTTGTAACATGCTTAATTTTCATTAAAATCCTTCCTTTTCTACGAATTTAGGCTTCTTTTTTGTATAATAAAAATACGTGATATAAAAAGAGTATAAAGGAAAAATAAAATGTTGTAAATGCAACAAAAAGCAACCAATGAACATTTTACACAAATTTGTGGTCATTACTCACTGTTTAAACGACCTCAGCAATAGTAAGATCAACTGAAACATGTTAAAAAAGCAAAGAAAATGGATTATGAAGCGCTGTGAATCTACATAAATTGTAAAAAGAGAACTATTCACAATAGTAGTGGGATGAAAAAGGGGAATGTATCATGCAAATAACCTTAGTGTATAAAGATGAGCAATCGAATAAATTTTGGAAAGTTGAAAGAAGAGACAGCAAGTTAATCATTCACTTTGGAAAAGTTGATACAGCCGGTCGCATGCAAGTGAAAGAGTTTGCTTCCGCAGAAGCTTGTGAAGCAGAAGCTGAAAAGCTGATTCGTGCAAAATTGAAGAAAGGATATAAGCCTTTAACTTGTTCGATGCAAGTAATGAAAGACAGCACGATGTCAGAGTCTCTCTTTTGGGAATTGATAAAAAAGGCGAAGACAAAATTAGATGTCGATGAGCAAATGGAATGGCTCCGCTCCACGCTAGCGAAGCGTTCTGAAAAGGACATTTTTCGCTTTGATCAGCTACTAAATCAGCATTTTGATCAATCCTATACTTCTTCATTGTGGGCAGCAGCTTATATTGTAATGGGCGGTTGTTCAGATGATTGTTTTGATTATTTTAGAGCGTGGCTTTTATATCAGGGAAAAGACATATATTATAAAGCGATTGAATCTCCTGAGACGATGATTTCTGTACTTAAACCATTAGAAGCAGAAGGCTATGCTCCTCAATTAGAAGAATTACTTTCTGTAGCGTGTGAAGCTTACGAAGAAAAGACAGGTTTAGATAACGACTATTATTATGATAAATATGACCAGTTTGATCCAGTGTGGTACGATGAGCAAGATTTGGATCTTGATTGGGATGAAGATGATGAGGATGGTTTACAGATGCGATTCCCTGTGCTTTGGAGCCGCTATTGGAACAATCATCTCGAATATTAAAAAGAGGAGATGAAAACCTTTAAACAGATTTTCATCTCCTCTTTTTTTATTTTGATAGAGTACGTGACGGGGCGGCCGAAGACAGTTTTGTTTTTTTGTTTAGCATACTGTTCATAATCATTCCAATTACGATTATCGTCATACCAGCTAACGCAATCCCTGTTGGCATACGTCCATTTAATAAAAACACTTCGCCAAGCACGGTAAAAATCATGCTGCCTGATTGAGTTGCTTCAACCGCTCCAAGCAAACCTAAATTTTCTTTTGCCAAGTCTGTTGCGTAAAAGAACGTCATCGTAGCAATTACACCTGAACTCATTGCTAAGATAAAGGCTTGAGAAAATTGAGGAGCTGTTGGCATACCAGTTGTATAAAATCCATATATCGCATAGATGATACTTAGCGGGATACTGCCGATAGCCATACCTAAAACACGTTGAAATGTATCTAATTTCCCTTTGCAAACTTCCATCATTTTTCGATTTCCAAGCGGATATAAAAAAGCAGCCATGACGACAGGGAGAAAACCCAACACAAACTGTGAAAGCGTGATGTTTTCAGCTTCTTTAACTTGCATGAGAATCACACCCGCTAAAATAAACGTTGAAATACCAAGCGTTTTGAGTGGGATGCTTCCTCTTACTTTTTTATTTCCGTCTGCAGTTTGAATAGTTACATAGAAAAGTGGAGAAATGAGCGCACCTGCCAAGATCGTTACTTGCCACGTTCCAGCTATGAGCCATGATGGTCCAAAAAGTGAAGAAAAACTTAATAATGAATAAAATCCAATTCCTGCAAGAGTTCCCCAGCCTAACCAAGCGAAAGGATGCTTTTTCATTTCCATCCATAATGGTGTAAACTTCTTTTGTAAAAGTACTAAAATGAGTAAAATAGGTAGTGCTAATAAAAAACGAAGAGATGCTGTCCAAGCCCAGCTTGTTCCAGATACATTCATGGCACGATTCACAATAAATGTAGCAGAAAAGAACATGGACGAGAGAAGCCCCCATAAAATTGCTTTCATACTTTTTCCTCCTAATTAATAAAAATACCTAAATATATATTATAGTATACTTAGATACAAAAAAAGTGTACCATAATATATAAAAGAAAGGAAGGTAAAAATGCATTCAGAAGAAATGATGAAAAAGGTAGGCAACGAGCTTAGAAAAATAAGAACACAGCGAGAATTCACACTCGATGAATTAGCAGATAGGACGGGAGTCAGCAAACTCACGTTAGGGAAAATTGAAAGAGGGGAGACTAATCCAACCCTAGGAGTAATGTGGAAAATAACAACAGGCTTAAATATCCCTTTAACTAAATTAGTGTCAGTAGAACCTTCAGTGGCTGTATCTAAGTGTGGAGAAGGTTTTTCTCTCAAAGGACCGGACGAAACTTGGAAAGTAGAATTTATTTTTCAAAATCAGATAGATTCGACAATTGAAATGTACCGAGCCTTTCTTTCTCCTCTTGCTACATACTGTCCCGAACCTCATCATAAAGGATTAATTGAAGTAGCAACGGTAATGGAAGGAAAAATCGAAATGAAAATCGAAGAAGAGCTATACGAGCTAAAACAATTTGACTCTATAAAATTTGAAGGAAGTCATGTACACTCATACAAAAATCTTGAAGAACGTCCCGCTGTTCTGCATTTACTGCTAAAATATGAGGAGTAAAGCGGCAGAGCCGCAGTAAAACGAACCATAAAAAATGATTCGTTTTACTGCGGCTCTAATAGCTGTTTATTCATCAGCTTGTTTTGATAGCTAATATATTTTTTTACTTTAATGATACTTAATGAATATTCTTCAATTAATCGGTGGATAGATTGAACCATACACTCTGGGTAATGATGTTTTTTCTGTAAATACACTTTATACTTTCGAATTTGTCTTTCGAAATATAAAATAACTTGTTCAGGCGTTTTTACCAGTAACGATTGCATGTATTCATTTACTTGCGTTTCAAGAAACGAATAGCGATTTGTGATAAAAAATGTCTTCATCTTATTTTCCTCCCTATAGGTTAGTGGTACAAAAAAGAAACCCTTGTGCTAGGATTTCTTTTTTGCTTTTTATTTGAATCAGCTGTGCGCACCTTTTAGGCGCTGATACTTGAAATCGAAGACTGTCTATATTTTTTTATTTTGCATTTTATATATGTAGGCGTTTCGCCGAAGAGATTTGCTACATGTGCAATAGCTCCGTAATACGTTTTAGCATCCATCATTTCTTTATTTACAATATAGTCATACAGGGATGATTCGATATCATCAACAAAAGCTAAAATGTGACGCTTTTCGAATAGGAGTTGATAAAGTTCATTAATTAAGTATGGGCTTTGATCAAATTTGTCTTGAAGCTGCTCTACTCGGTACTTTGTCATAGGCACTTCACACAAGATAATGTATCGTAACTCTTCTAAAAATAATTTATTCATCTTTCTCACATCCCTATTCTGTTAATAATTATATAATAGCACTATGCCTTCATATTTGGAAGCGTTTTCAATGGATTAATTTTAATATTTTTTTCTTCTCATTTCCCTTCATTTTTTCTGTTCTTACTTGAATTATCTGTAGTATAGTTCGTTTTACGTAAAGACTCTAGCTAATTGTTAAACTACCTGACATACTTTTTGAAAATTTTATTATTGATGTTAAAAGGTCTTACATATCTAAGCGGAAATGCTTTAAAAATAACGTTCTGTGAGTCGGAACCAGCTTTAATTGTGATAAAATAAAAAATGGAAAATACATCATATAATATAGGAGAGAGGCTATGGAAAAAGATCATATTTCAGAGCTGAAGATTTTAAAAGACATTTCCGAGATTTTAAATGAAGGCACTAATTTACATACCATGCTTCATGATGCGCTTTTAAAACTGCTGCAAATCACAGATTTACAAACAGGATGGATCTTTTTTATTGATGAAAATGGAAAGCATGAGATGATTGCCGCTCAGCATTTGCCACCAGCTTTATTAAATAAAACCGCTCAGCCTATGTGTAATGGAAGCTGCTGGTGTGTTGACCGGTATATGGATGGCCGGCTTCAAAAAGCGTCTAATATTATGGAGTGTAAGAGACTTGAAGATTCCGTCATTCATGAGTGGGGAGATACACATGACATTACTCATCATGCAACGGTTCCTTTACAAGCAGGGGATGAACGCTTTGGATTATTAAATGTAGCTGCCCCTCATAAAATTCATTTTGAACAGCGAGAGCTTGATTTATTAGGATCCGTCGCTCTTCAAATTGGCACGGCTATCAAGCGGATTAAGCTGACTCAATCTCAGCAGGAAGTAAAACTTATTGAAGAAAGAAACAGGCTGGCAAAAGACCTTCACGATTCTGTTAATCAGCTGTTGTTTTCAATTAATGTCACAGCCAAAGCCGGAAGCAGCTTAGCAAAAGATGTGCAGTTAAAAGAGACTTTTTCCTTAATCCAAGAAACCGCTCAGCATGCTCAAGTGGAAATGAAAGCTTTAATTTGGCAGCTTCGTCCTCAAGGATTAGAAAACGGCATTGTCAGTGCGTTAAAAAGCTATGGTCAAATGCTAGGGCTTAACGTAAAAGAACAAATTAAAGGAGTGTCCGTTTTGCCTGCTGTGATTGAAGAGACACTGTGGAGAGTCGGACAAGAAGCTTTTAATAATTGCCGAAAGCATGCGGGTACGGCAGAGGTACATCTAAACGTAAATATAAGCAAAGACCAAGTAATTATGAAAATCCGGGATAGCGGCAATGGATTTATGTATAGCCCTTCAGCAGAATTGCCGACGCTTGGGCTAAAAACTATGCACGAGCGAATAAAAAGATTAAATGGAAAACTATCTGTTACAAGCAGCATAGGAAACGGAACGATTGTGGAAGTATCTATTCCTCTTTCATAACGGAAAGGAGCGCACATGAAAATAAAGATTTTAATTGCAGATGATCACCACGTTGTCCGAAAAGGACTTGTCTTTTTCTTACAAACGCAGCCTGATTTAGAAGTTGTAGGAGAAGCTTCTAACGGGGAAGAAGCTATAAAGTTAGCGACATCTCTAGAGCCTCATATTGTGTTAATGGATTTATCGATGCCGGTTCTCGATGGAATCGAAGCAACAAAAGAACTAAAAAAACAAGCACCGCATATACAAGTCATGATTCTAACAAGCTTTTCAGATCAAGATCACGTGATACCGGCATTAGAAGCAGGAGCTTCAGGCTATCAGCTAAAAGAAAGCGATCCAGATGAACTTGTAACGGCTATTCGAAAGCTAATGAATGGAGAAAATCAGCTTCATCCCAAAGTCACTACGCACTTGCTAACACGGTTAACCAAAAGCAGCGAAAAGAAAGTCAATTTTATTGATCACTTAACAAAACGAGAAAAAGACGTATTAAAAGAAATTGCAAAAGGCAAAAGCAACAAAGAAATTGGTGCTGCCTTACATATTACAGAAAAAACAGTAAAAACACATGTGTCTAATATTTTATCGAAGCTTGGGGTTCAAGACCGCACGCAAGCTGCTCTATATGCTGTTCAGCATGGAATTTCCTAACCTACGACTTTAGTTGTAGGTTTTTCTCTGTTCACCTCAGTCTATATTGGTAGCTTTCTTTCTATCAATAGCATGACGAAAAAAAGTTCAATCATCCCTATACTATACATATAACCAAACGACAGAGGGGTAGATAAATATGAATATACTTATTATTAACGGAAGTCCTAGAGAAACAGGCCGAACAACACAAGTAACGAGAGAACTTCACAAAAGCTATCAAAGTTCTTTTCTAGATTTAAGTCAATTATCACTTCCTATATTCACCGGTGAACCTCATCAGTATGAAATAGAAGAAGTGAAAGTGCTGACTGAAGCAATAGAAAAAGCGGATGGTATCTTACTTGCGACGCCTGAGTACCACGGCGCTATGAGCGGAGCATTAAAAAACGCGTTTGACTTTTTAAACAGTGCGTATTTTGCACATAAGCCCGTAGCACTTGTAGCCGTAGCAGGAGGAGGAAAAGGAGGTATCAATGCTTTAAACAACCTTAGAACCGTTACACGCGCTTTGTATGCGAATGTTCTATCTAAGCAGTTGGTATTAGACCCTGCAGACATCGTGGAAAAAGGAACTTTACGAAAAAACGCCGCTGACGGAATTCATGAATTAGTTAATGAGCTGACTCTGTATACACAAGTGTCTAAGCAAATTTTAGAAGCTAAGCAAAATGTTTGATGAAGGCGCTTTATAAGGACCGTCGCTTTCAAGCTGTAGTTGCTGCGAATGTTTTATCCTCTATTGGTTCCGGTATTACGATGCTTGCCCTTCCTTTACTGTTAGTTGCATCTCCAGATGGAAATAAACTATTTGGCACGATTATGCTGATTATGACGGTGATTAGCTTTGTGGCTACTCCGTATATAGGTGTTCTTATTGATCGAATGTCACGAAAGAAAATGTTGTTAACCGTAGAATTGATAGGTTTTATCACGGTCATGCTATTTGTGATCGTTGGTTTTGTTACAAATTATTCAACGATTCACTACATCATTTTGTACGGAACCGGAAACCTTTACTACACGTTTTTTTATCCAACGATTTTTGCATTAAATCAAGAAGTTTTTTCAAAAGATGTGTTTCAATCATTAAACAGTATTATGGAAATACAAGGCCAGCTATCGAGTATGCTTGCAGGGGCTGCAGCGAGTCTAGTCATTACCCGTTGGTCGCTTCAATGGATTTTAACAGTAGATGCAGCTACGTATATAGCTGCATTCCTTTTTCTATTGAGTATTCCATATAAACGAAGTAGTGAACGAAGCGATAAAAAACACACTGCGATGAAAGAGGGATTAGCATTCATAAAAGAAAATCGCTCGGTATCTCTTTTTTTACTGCTTTCTTTTATGCCTTTCATTGCTGTGATGATGACGAACTATTTGTTTCCTATTTATCTGACTCAAGAATTAAACGCAAGTCCAGCAGCATACGGGATTGAAAGTGCTGTATATGGTTTCGGAGCATTAACCGCAGGGATATTGATCGTATCTATTATGAAAAGAACAGGCACTGAGCTAGCTATTATGCTGAATATAAGCCTTTTTGCACTTGGAATATCGATCATCTTCTTTATGAAGCTTCTGCCCGTTTACTTTTCTATTGTGTTTCTTCTTGCTTTTGCAAATGCAGGTACAAGAGTAGCTCGAAATACGTTTATGATGCAAAAAATACCGAATATTATCGTGGGAAGAGTCGACAGCTGTTTTCGCTTTATCACGTTAGGGATTCGTATTTTATTGATTTTCTTCTTTACGTACGTTACGGCTAATGATCGTATAGGACTGGCTTCTTTAGGACTTAGCCTGCTTTTATTATCATCCGCTGTGGCAGGCTGGACGCTCTACAAAAGAAAACAACAAAAACAGTCTGCACTGCTTAAGAGTGTTTTATAATGTCTGTTGCATGTTATAATAGAAGAATTGACAAATAATGTTCAACGTTTATGACGTTGGACATTATTTGTTCTGAATAGAAATTAAACAGCAACAGCATTGACTGTTATGCGATTGGAAGATTGTGAAGCGATGATAAATAAAACATTAAACAAAGAACAATTAAAAGATTCGTACTCAAGCAGAACGTACTATAGAGGACACACGTATTACAAGCAGGGGCGTGTGCTTGATTTGGAATACAATGAACAGACCACTACGTGGACAGCATCTGTTCGAGGTGCAGAAATGTATACGGTAATGGTTGAACAAAAAGGAAATTCTTTTTATTCATTCTGCGATTGTCCTGCTTATCACGAGTTTTCAGAATGCAAACACGAAGTAGCTGTTTTATTAACCATTTGCGATGAGCGCGCAAAGCCGCAGCCAATTAAAACAAAGCCTTTTCGCCAAAGCAAAGAATACGAAAATGTAAATCATTTTATCGACTTATTTTCGAGCTATCAGCAAACCATAAGCGACCATAAGAAATATGCAGATAAAGATCCGTTGAAAGTAGAATTTATTTGCAAGTCTTACTCAGAAGAATTTTTACGTTCAGAAGGAATGTACGTAGCGCTTGAAATGAAAGTAGGCGTCGACCGGACGTATGTAGTAAAAAACATTCAAGAATTCTTAACAGACGCTAAAGAATTCCAAACTCACGAATTTACCAAGCGCTTCGAATATGATCCTGCAGAACATTTTTTTATAGAAGAAGATAAGAAAATCATTGAGCTGCTGATGGATATTATGACGAATGAATCATTTTATAAAAATTCTTATTCCATGTATCGTTCGTCTGCAAATAACAGAGAACTAATCATTCCATCTATCGTAGCCAAAGAGTTATTTCAACTCCTTAAAGATCGGAACTTTACATTTATTCATGAAGGGCATTCATATAAAAATATTATCTTTGCTGAAAGTTCAGCTCCTTTTTCATTTCAAATAAATAAGCACTCGGCAGCTGGATTTGAGCTAGACTTTACGGAACTTCATCAAGCTTCATTTTTTGATCGATACGGTTGGCTATTTTTAAAAGGGACGTTTTATGAGCTATCTCAAGATCAGCGTATGCTTCTTGAAGGCCTTCGGAAAACGGCTCCTTTGAAGCCAGTCGTACCTATAGCAGAAGAGCAGATGGGCAATTTTTTATCTCACGTCGTTCCGGGACTGAAAAAAGTGGGGAAAGTGGATATCGCAAAAGAAGTATCCCATCAAATTATTGCACCTGAACTAAAAGCAAAAGTATTTATTGACCGTGAGGATGAACAGCTGTTTGTGACGCTTCGGTACAACTACGGAGAGATTTCGATTAATCCATTTTCACCCCAGTCTGAAAAATACGATAAAATCTTGATACGAGATTTAGAAAAAGAAGACCGCGTTATGGACTTAATTGAAACGGCTCCTTTAAATATTTATAAAAACCAGCTGTACTTAAATCAAGATGAATACTCTCTATATGAATTTTTGTTTCATATTGTTCCAAAGCTTGATGAAATAGCGGATGTGTATATTACGGATGAGATGAAAGATTATGCTTATACGGATTTTTCTGCGCCAGTAACAACGGTTGACATTCAAAATAGCAATGGGCTATTAGAAATTAATTTTGATTTAGGAGACATTGATCATCAGACCGTTCAAGATGTTTTAAAATCTGTCTTAGAAAAGAAAAGCTATCATCATCTAGATAACGGTGCGTTTATCCCTCTTGAAAATGAGGGCTTTGAACATATTCAAAATCTGTTTCGGGAGCTGAACGTAACGGAAAAAGATTTAAAGGATAACTCATTGCAGGTACCTTTATACAGAGGAATGCAAGTGGAAGAGATTATGAGTGCGGGTGATAAATCAGCTGCTAAGTTTGGCTCAGCATTTAAAACATTACTTACACAGCTCAAATCTCCAGAGGAAATGGATTGGGAAGTACCGGAATCCTTACAGGCATCCCTGCGTGATTATCAGCGTAATGGATTTAAGTGGTTTAAATCTCTGTCTCACTACTCTTTAGGAGGCGTACTGGCTGATGATATGGGGCTTGGAAAAACGCTTCAAAGCATTGCCTATATCTTATCTGAAAAAGAGCTTGATGAAGACAGCAGTGCCTTTTTAATTGTTGTGCCGGCTTCCTTGATTTATAACTGGCGCAACGAATTGGAGAGATTTGCACCGAATTTAACGGTTCAAACCATTACAGGAACGCCGAGTGAGCGTGAGGAGAAGCTAAAACGCACAGCTGACGTATGGATCACATCTTATCCAACGCTGCGTCAAGATATTGATTTGTATCAGCACCTTCATTTTCATGCTTTAATTCTAGATGAGGCTCAGAGTATTAAAAATCATACAACAAAGACAGCAGTAGCTGTTAGGACTATTTCAGCTAAAAAACGTTTTGCGCTGAGCGGTACGCCTATTGAAAACTCACTTGACGAGCTTTGGTCAATTTTCCAGACTATTCTTCCAGGTTTATTTCCAGGGCTTCGCCAGTTTAAAAACATGTCATCGGAGCAGGTCAGCCGAATTGTAAGACCATTTTTACTGCGACGAGTAAAAAAAGATGTGTTAAAAGAACTGCCTGATAAAATTGAAACCACTCATTTATCTGAGCTAACTAAAGAACAAAAAGAGTTGTATGTAGGCTATTTAGAGCAGTTAAAATCATCTTTAGCCGGTGAAGATTTTAATAAAAACCGAATGAAGATCTTGGCGGGATTAACAAGACTTCGCCAGATTTGCTGTCATCCGTCTTTATTCGTTGAAAATTACGAAGGGTATTCAAGCAAATTAGAGCAGCTGCTTGAGATTACAAGAAATGCGGTTGCCAACGGAAAACGCTTGTTAATCTTTTCTCAGTTTACAAGCATGCTTCATATTATTCGAGAAGAGCTTCAAAAAGAAAATCTCTCATACTTTTATTTAGACGGTCAAACGCCATCAAAAGAACGAGTGGAAATGGCGGATCGGTTTAATAATGGAGAACAAGACATTTTCTTAATTTCATTAAAAGCCGGAGGCACGGGTTTAAATTTAACGGGAGCCGATACGGTTATTTTATACGACTTATGGTGGAACCCCGCGATTGAAGAACAAGCGGCAGGCCGTGCACACCGCATTGGACAAAAAAATGTTGTGCAGGTCATCAAGCTTATTTCTCAAGGAACCATCGAAGAAAAAATTTACGCCTTGCAGCAAAAGAAAAAAGAACTCATCGAACAGGTTATTCAACCGGGAGAAACAATGCTTTCTAGTTTGACAGA
This sequence comes from Priestia sp. FSL R5-0597, assembly GCF_038006305.1. NCBI lineage: Bacteria > Bacillati > Bacillota > Bacilli > Caryophanales > Bacillaceae > Priestia > Priestia sp. FSL R5-0597. The sequence goes on along the minus strand of NZ_JBBOUZ010000001.1, from coordinate 2,480,130 downwards.
AGAAGAGCTCCGAGAACTGCTTAGTATGTAGCAAAGGATGTGTGAGGAATGAAAAAATGGGCGTTTGTATCAGATTTTGATGGAACGATTTCAAAAAAAGATTTTTACTGGATTGTGATTGAAAAGTATTTTCCAGAAGGTGAAGAGCTTTTCCGCCGGTGGAAAGCAGGAGAAATGAAAGATATTGATTTTTTATCTACTGTTTTTCAATCCATTCACCAAGAAGAACCGAAAATTTTAGAAGAAGTAGCGAATATTCCAATTGATAAATACGTGCCCGCTTTTATTAAAGCTGTTCAGAAAAACGGCGGGGATTTTTATATTTTAAGCGCTGGAACAACGTACTATATTAAACCGCTGTTAGATAAATACGGTGTTGAAAAAGTGGAAGTTTATTCGAATGAAGGATATTTCCATCAAAACAACGTTCACTTGCGTCTAGATCCTGCTCACAGATGGCATTCAGAACGCTACGGCATTGATAAATCTGTTGTTATTCAAGAACTAAAAGAGGCATACGAAACGATTTATTTTGCTGGAGACAGCGAACCGGATTCACATCCCGCAAAACATGCAGATGTTACCTTTGCGAAAGATTCTTTGCAAGATTTACTGCGCGAACAAAACGTTTCATTTGTTCCGGTTGAGACATTTAAAGATATTGAGCAATATTTGATGCAACATAATGTAATAAAAAAGGCATAAAAACAGCGGTATTATTTGATTACTTCAAATAATACCGCTGTTCCTATTCCGCCTCCGCTTCCTAAAGCTGCTATGACATATCGCACGTCACGGCGCTTGCTCTCATAAAAAAGACGCGTAGCTAAAATAGCTCCTGATGCTCCGTAAGGGTGTCCTAGGGTCAATGCTCCTCCGCGAATATTCACTTTTTCTTCTGATATTCCCAGTTCTTGCATGCAAGCGACAACTTTAACAGCAAATGCTTCATTGATTTCAAATAAATCAATATCATCTACCGTAAGAGAATTTCGCTTCAAGATATTTTTAATCGCAGAAACTGGTGCAATAGCAGGGTAAAGAGGTGACACTCCTGAAATATCAGCGTCAATAAAACGCAAAACGGGCTGAAAGCCTAAAGCGCGTGCTTTTTGCTCTTCCATCACAAGCGCAATGCAGGCTCCGTCGTTAATTCCACAGCTGTTGGCTGCGGTGACGGTGCCTTCATTTTTTAAAAAGACGGGGCTGGCTTTTTGCAGCAGCTTTGTTAGGTTTCGTTTTTTCATAAATGCTTCATCGTGCATCACGTTTTGAAGAGGAAGCGTTTCTTCTTCAAACCATCTTTTTTCAAAAGCCTCCCAGCTTCTTTTATGACTTAAAAGAGCATATCTGTCCTGCTGATCTTTAGATATATTGTATCGCTGAGCTACGTTTTCTGCTGCAATTCCCATGTCAGGGTCACCAATTTTATCAGGAGAAAAACGTGCTCTTTTTTCAAATGGAGAAGTACTTGTACTTTCAACGCCTCCAGCTAAATAGCACGTTCCTGCACCTGCTTTTATCAAATAGCTGGCCATTCGAATCGCCTCTAAGCCAGCTCCGCACTGACGATCAATGGTCATTCCCGGGATAGAAAAAGGGAGGTCCGCTTCTAAAGCGGATAACCTGGCTACATTTCCTCCTGGACCTACAACATTTCCTAAAATAACGTCATCGATTTCATATTCAATTCCAGCGCTAAGCTGTTTTAATAAAGGAGCTGCTAGCTCTTGAACATGAAAATCTTTCAGTAGACCGTTTTCTTTTCCAATGACCGTACGCTTCGCTTTTACAATTGCTGCTTGATAGATAAGTCATCACTTCCTTACATAGAAGCCGTGTTCGAACGGCCAGGTACCGCTACTGCTTTTCGAACTTTTGTAATTAAATAAGCCGCGACCGCTGCTTTTATACAGTCACCTGGAAGGTAAACAAAGCTTAGCTGAAGTGACTTCAGAAACGGAATGTGAAGCTGCATTGCCTGCACAGGAATACCACAGGCATAGACTAACACAATCCCAAATAACACATTAACAGCAAAAGCTTTTGCAACCGTTACATTTTTTAACTTTGTTAACGTCCAGCCAATAAAGAAAGCGGCAAACACATAGCCAATGATATATCCAGCACTCGGACTCAAAAATACCCCAATTCCTCCGCGTCCTCCAGCAAGTAAAGGAACGCCAGCTGCTAGCAAACATAAAAAAAGAAATTGACTTAAAGCTCCTAATCTAGCGCCAAGAATTCCTCCCGACAGCATAACACCCATAGGCTGAAGAGTAATTGGAACAGGTGTAAAAGATAAAAAAATAGGAGGGACGAGTCCTAGAGCTCCCATTATAGCCGTGAATAAAGCAACGTACGTCATATCTTTTGTTTTCATCGTAAACCTCCGCTATGTAGGATAAAACATGACTATCGTATCTTATTAAACTTAAATTAGTCAACTTAATTTTTATTGAAGTTTACATTTTTCTTTTCTCAAACCCGTATTTACGGTACACTAAAAGTAAAATAAAAAGGAGCTTACGGAGTAATGAATCGAATTGAAGAACTAGTTTTTAATCAGTGTCAACAAACGCCGGACAGACTCGCACTATCGGATTCTGTTAATAAACTAAGCTACGGTCAAATGTGGGATCGTGTATGTAAAGCCGAAAAACGGCTGAAAGAAAAAGGGATGGAAAAAGGAGAGCTCGTTGCGTTAAGTATGGCAAACAATGCAGAAGCTGTTGTGTCATTTTTAGCGATTTTAAAAGCTGGTGGAATTGTGATGCTTTTACATAATGAGCTAACAGAGGCTGAAGTAGATACCTATTTTTCTATTCAGTCCCCGAATTGGCTATGGAAAACGTCTTCTTTAACTAACATAACAAAAGAAAAACCAATCCTGCCTATACGGCAAGTGAATGCACTGTCCGATCTATTTTTATTTGGATTTACCTCTGGGTCAACAGGGAGACCGAAAGGATTTGTAAAATCGCATCATTCTTGGTCTTCATCATTTCAAGAGTGGTCGGACGTATTTTCTTTACAGAAACATGAAAAAGTACTTATCCCCTTACATATTTCGTATTCCGCGCAGCTTTATCCGGTTTTGCATGCGCTTTGCAGCGGCATGCACGCTATCATGCTAGAAGCGTTTACACCTTCGTCTGTTTTTAACAAGGCAGCTAGCTGTATGTCTATTACACCTGCGTTAATTTCTCCTTTGCTTCGGTACATACAAAGCAGACCGAAAGAAAAACGACTTTTGCCACAGACCGTGATTTCAGTAGGAAATAAATTATCGCCTTCCGTTCGAAAGAAATTTTCACAAGCGTTTCCTAACTCCTCTCTTTATGAATATTACGGATCTTCTGAAATGGGATTTGTTACGGTACTTTCACCAAATACCGCTGAAACGCTGCATCATACAGTAGGCTATCCTGTTGACAGTGTAGACGTTTTAATCCTGAACGAACGTGGAAAAGAAGTAGAAAAAGGAGACAAAGGAATACTGTTTGTGAAAACAACTCAAGCATTCGAAGGGTTTGTTAAGGACAGCGAAGAAACGAACCGCTCATTTTTTAACGGATATGTTACATCGCATGATATTGCGGTTCAGCTTCCAGACGGAAACATTACCATCGTAGGAAGAGACAAAAATGTAATCAAAAGCAGCGGAAGCTTAGTATATGCTGAAGAAATTGAAGAGCTGCTACTACAAATACCGGGCGTTAGCGAAGCAGCCGTTTTTAGCGTAGCAGATGCTGAACGTTCAGAAGTCGTAGGTGCAGCAATTGTCTTAGAGAACATTTCTCTTTCTGATGTAAGACAAGCGCTGACAAAACGAGTATCCTCTTATAAAATCCCGCGCGTATGGAGAGTTTTAGCGTCCTTTCCGCGAATGAAAAATGGTAAAATTGACAAAGCAACAATATACAGCTACTTTACAGAGAAAGAAGGGAAGACATATGATTTCATTTGAACCCGTTACAGCTGACACGATGTATATTGTGTCAGAGATTATCAATTCAAACGAAGCTTATAACGTGTTAGAAAACGGCAAGAAAGAGCGGAGGGAAGAAGAGCTTTTTAAAGAATACATGAACGAAAAAACAGACAGTTATTTTATAAAAGCCGACGATACATACGTAGGGGTTATTGATTACATGAAACAAAATCCTAACGATGATCATCCGTGGATTGGAGCTTTCATTATTCATAGCGCCTATCACAATTTCAGTTTCGGAACGCAGGCATATTTAGCATTCGAAGACAAGCTAAAAGAAGAAGGAATTTCTGTTCTACGCCTTGGTGTCCTGTCTCAAAATCCTAGAGCCAAGCTGTTTTGGGAGCGCCTTGGTTTTACACAGTATGCCACTAAGCCGCTGCATCATAATCAAGTTAACTGTTTGGAAAAAGAACTGTAAGAAAATCTGTGGATTATATCCGCGGATTTTTTACTGTACTGGAATGCAAATGGAAGAGGTCCGTATTTTCACGTGGTAGATGGGGTAAATCCTTATAAAAAAGGTAGATATGATTAAAGAAGCACCCGTTACCCAGAAAATCGTTCAGGATACAAAAAGCGAGGGAAGAACAATAGATAACTATTTAAGAAAAGAAAAAATAGCTGAATTAAAGAGAAAAAACTACTTAAAAAGAGCTGAAGAAGATTTCAAAAAATGGATTCCAGATATTTCATCGTTTGAGATAAATAACGAAAAAGTTTACCTGGACAAACTAGAGTTTATTTATTCGTTAGAGCTTAAACTTAAGGCATTCTTCAAACATGATGAACAAAGAATAAAAGTTGAATTAGAAGAATTTCAAAACAAAATAAAGGGTGATCTCAATCAAAAAGTTGTAATTTACAATGGTAGAAAACATGAACAACTGCCTAATTTAATAATTAAATTAAAAGATTTTTATGAAAACTTAGAAAGTGTATTAGGTTATACAAAAGCTAATAATTCTGAAGCTTATTTCTGTTCATACTTATAAATGTTGATGAGAAATTTGGCATTTTCATCAGTGAAGATGAGTATGGAATGGACTCAATTTTCTATTGGGGAATTGAATAAAGAAGATTAAATTACAATGTTTAATAAAAACTGTACCTTCGATTATTTTAAATCTAGGTGCAGTTTTTTTGCACTTATTGGTTTCCACATGATTAAGGGTGTTTTGTTCTAACGCACTATCAAGATGCGATTTGAATCCATCATTTTTTTCTAACAAGAACGTTCGCAAAGTTTTATGTGTTTTAGAGAACGTTCGTATAATATTTCAAAACTTAAACGAACGGTGAAAATGATAGATTTTCTATATAAATCAAAAGTTCGCAAAAGTATACCTTTACGAACGTTTTTTATTCTAGACAGTTTATATTTTTTCATTTGTCCTGAAGAAAATGTTTTTTATGTCCGTTACATAAAAAATACTAATTAGTATAGTGATTAATCCTATAAACGTACTAGCCGTGACTGGTTCATGCAAAAATATAACTCCCCAAACGATTCCAACAATAGGAACTAAAAACGTAACACTTAGCGTTTTAGTAGGCCCTATGTTTTTTATAAGGTAAAAATACAGAAGATAACCAATACCAGTAGAAAATATAGCTAATCCTAAGACAGAAAAAGAAACGGACAAACTTGGCAATTGGTTAGGAAGGTACAATAAGGCTAACGGCATCAATACAATGCTTGCTCCAAACTGCTGTCCTATAGCTAATTCTAAAGGTTTTATTTTTGTATGTTGGAAGGCTATTTTACTATATACGCCACCAATTCCATAAAAAAGGGCTGCTAAACAAGAGCCCATTATAGCTATCACTAGCTTCATATTAAAAGCAATGGGATTCCAACCAACGAGAATTATTACTCCTATACACCCCAATATAAGACCAAAAAAAGTTCGAGAACTCTTAGTTTCTTTCATCCATAAAATCGATATAATGGCTGTAAATAAGGGCGTCGTGGCATTAATAATAGAAGCTAGTGAAGACGTAAGATACAATTCAGATGTAGCAATAAGAACAAAGGGAATCGCTGCATTAATTGTTCCTAATATGATGTATTGTTTCCAATGTACTTTTAAAAAAAGTTTTTGCTTCATTATAAATGCATATGCTAACAAAAAGATAGTTGCGAGAAGTACACGACTTTCTATAAGAAAAAACGGACCTAACGCAGGAGCTCCGATTTTCATAAATAAAAATGAAGATCCCCAGAAGCTTGCTAATAATAGTAATGCACTAAGATGTTTAAAAGACATTAATATCTCCCTTTCGATTATGTAATATCTTTATCTTAATTCATGTTATTATTATGAGTAAAATTAATTTTACTCATAATATAAATGAGGTGTTTTCATGAATATTAACCATTTAAAAATTTTTATTTCAGTTGTAGAAGAAGGAGGATTTACTAAGGCTAGTGAGGTTCTGTCTATAACACAGTCAGGGGTTAGTCATGCAATTATAAGTTTAGAGAAAGAATTAGGAGTATCTTTACTGGCAAGAGATCGCCTCAGTATTACTTTAACTGAAGCAGGAGAACGTATCCTTCCTCACTGTAAAGAAATATTATCTAGAATAGACCAGATTCATCAAGAATCTTATCAATTGTTACATTTAGAAAAAGGTAAAGTAAAGATTGGAAGCTTTCCAAGTGCGATGAGTCAAGTTTTACCTAAAATTTTAGCTACTTATCAACGTAAGTATCCTCTCATCGAAGTGGTGTTATTTGAAGGTACAGATCAAGAGGTAGTAGAATGGTTAGAAAATAAAATAATAGATATTGCTTTTATAAGCACGCCACAACCAAAATTCAGCACCGTTTCAGTAAGCAAAGATCGTCTATTTGCAATCATAAATGTACAAAACTCTTGTTCTAAAAAAGGTGTTGTAGAGGTATTAGACATGGTAGAAGAACCCTTTATCATGTCTAAAGGAGGATGTGAACCTCTCATTACTTCAATTTTTCAAAAGTATAATATAAAACCTAACATTAAATATAAGGTTCATGACATAGCTACTATCCTTGCAATGGTAGAAGAAAATCTTGGATGGACAATAATTCCAGAAAAAGCTTTACCCAATTATGTAGAAAAAGCTAAAAAAGTGCCTTTATTTCCAACTGTATGGAGAGAAATAGGAATTGCTTTTCACCCTACTCAAAGACCATATGCCGTAGAAAAGTTTATAGAGGAAGTAAACAAAATGTAGAAGACTAAAAAAGCAACCCCGTCATTATCCAAAGGGGTTGCTCTTTTAGTAAGGGTTCATCAATATGGGATGAACGATTATCGGACTTGAAGTATAACATAACAAGGTTTGAAATGCTATTTTTTGGGTGTGAAGCATATGAATAAAAGGTGCGCTTTTTATGCATCTTCCTGCTTATGATTCCTCAAATCATCGTTGATAAATCAAGGATGTATAAAAAGCTGCATAAAGTATATTGACGTCCTAGATTGAACCCTTACTCCCATAAGGGTTCCTTTTTGTGATGTGTTCCGGAAAGAGTTGTTATGTAAACTTAGATTGTATATGATATTCATAGTTATAATTGCTTAAAGGTGGCGATATTCTATGAAAGATAACTTGATAAAGAAAATATATGAACAAGGCTATCCTGATGAAAAAACTGCACCTTTAGTATCTCTCAAAGAGTTTTTTGAGGGAAATGATGACGAAGGTTCTATTGGTTGCAACCTTATGGAGCATCCAGGTATTGATACTTTTTATTCTGTTTTACTTGAGATTAAAGATAAGCCAAATGTACAAGATGTACTTGTTGAAATTATGGAAGTTGAAGACAAGGAATATTGGCCATTTTCGGAAAGAGTATATATCCTATCGAACGCTAATCTAAAAGAAGTAGAGGAATGGGTTGAAATCTTAGAACCTGACGAGATCGAAGAAGGTTATATGTTTGGTAAACCGCCTATTGCTCCGGAATTGTACCCTAATCATAAAGTGTTTGGAGTTTGGTGGGATTGAAAAAAAGAGTCCTTGTATAGTCTTATACAAGGACTCTTTTTTCTACCGATAATCTGGATTATGGTGCGACAAGAAGTCGCTTTCTTACAGTGTAGCTAACGCTACTCATCTAGACGCGAAGATGATCTCCATCCGAAACGGCATTCTTGGCAACGAGTCTGTCGGTTGCATGAGGAAATGTGGAAACAGAGGACAAATGCATGGTCCAGAATACTGCTAGGAGAAGATAGGTATGGTAAACGAAAGTGAAGGTTTGTAAGCTTCGTAAGGGTTAGCTCAAGATAATGCACAGCTTTGCTTGGGTCTTGGCAAGAGGAAAAGTAGAATCATAATGCTGCTCTGATGCGTCCCGCATCTTGCCCGGAGTAAAGAACCTACCTACCCCTATCGCATCTGTAGGAAGTGGAACTTGGTAAGCCCTATGTCATCTGCATAAGCAGTAGGATGACTGTAAAGTCAAACGATGTGGCAGAGGGTATGGGATATGAGAAAAAGCGAAAGCCGTTACCCTGAAAAGGGACAGGAAAGCAGAAACACTGTATAACTGGACGGATACTGTCGTCTCTATTGACAATGACAGGCTCGAAAGAGCGCCCACTTCTCATTGGTCTTCAACACGAAAATAAATTTGTGGCTATCTTCTAACGAAAAGGAGCGTGCTGTTATGAATACCTCTCTACGAGCGTCGGCGCACGTCTCGCATAAAGATTGGTACTCTATTGATTGGAGTATTATACAAAAATATGTAGCGAAGTTACGACAAAGAATTTATCGTGCCGAACAGCAAAATCAACAAAGAAAAGTAAGGAAACTTCAACGTTTACTCCTACGGAGTAAAGCAAATCTGCTGCTTTCCATTCGCAGAGTAACACAACAAAACAACGGTAAGCGAACACCTGGTGTAGATGGCTATACGGCTTTAAAACCAAGCGAACGTATCAAACTTTATAAACAGATAGTTAAATGTAATGTCTTCCGACATCGTCCAAAGCCAGCAAAACGAACGTTTATCCCGAAGAAAAATGGAAAAATGAGACCTCTCGGTATCCCCACGATACGAGATCGAGTGTATCAAAACATAGTAAAAAACGCACTCGAACCACAATGGGAGGTCAAGTTTGAACCAACTTCTTACGGTTTTCGTCCTAAACGAAGCACACACGATGCTATAAGTAATCTTTTTAATAAGCTTAACACGAATAGTAAGAAAAAGTGGGTATTTGAGGGAGATTTTTTAGGATGCTTTGACCATCTTAATCATGATTGGATAGTAGAACAAACATCTATGTTTCCAGGAAACACTCTCATCAAAAGATGGCTTAAAATGGGTTACATAGAGCAGGATATGCTTCGTACGACAACAGAAGGAACCCCTCAAGGGGGTATTGTGTCTCCCCTTCTAGCTAATATCGCCTTATGCGGTATGGAAGAAGAAATTGGTATTGTTTATAAAAAGACATACAAACCAAACGGAGGATACGCAATCGATCCAAAATGTAAGATAGGACGTGTTCTCTATGCCGATGACTTTGTCATCGTAACGGAAACGAAGGAAAAGGCTGAAAGCATGTATGAGAAACTAACTCCTTACTTACAAAAGCGAGGAATTACACTTAGTAAAGAGAAAACTAGAGTTACACATATTGAGAACGGGTTTGATTTTCTCGGTTTCTCGCTGCGTCAATACAAGACGGAACAAGGTAATAAGCTACTAATCAAACCTAGCAGAGACAGCATTAAAAAAGCAAAAAATAAGATAAAAGATACGTTCGCATTAATGAGAGGACGCCCAATAAAAGAACTAATACGTGTTTTAAATCCAATTATTCGTGGTTACGGACAGTATTGGAAACATGTCGTTTCTAAAAAGACGTTTGGATATATGGATAATTACTTATTCCTTAAAATAACAAAACACCTTAAACGACTACATCCAAAGAAGGCGTGGAAATGGATTATTAAACGTTATTTTAAGAAGCCCAACCATGGAGGGAATGATAAATGGACTCTCACATGTCCACTTACTAACATTCAATTGTTAAAGATGTCTTGGATTAAAATAGAACGGCATGTCATGGTAGCCTATAAAAACAGCCCAGATGATCTGAGTCTAAGAGAGTATTGGGAAAAACGAGACCGTAAGGTCTTTAATAATGAAAATACATTGGATAGGATGAAACTCGCAAGAAAACAAGGATATCGTTGTGCATTGTGTAAGCAGACTTTACAAAATGGAGAGAAAGTTACAGTACGAAACTTAGAGGTTTCTACAGGTGAATTTGCTAAATTAGTACATGTACCATGTATTAAATAAACAAGTTGTTCGGATAAAAAGAAGGCTTGAGCCGTATGACGGGAAATCTGTCACGTACGGTTCTTAGGGGGGCGGGCGCTCGTGAGAGTGCCTGCCTACCCGACTTAACTTCTATGTCTTAGTAATTATATCTTCAACTTTTTATTTAAGAGCAATAAGAACTTTGCTTGAGATTTCTCATTACGAATCATTCTTTTAACACGGAAATTACTTTGTAAGTAAGCTCTGACTTCTCTATTTCCGATAAGTAGTGAATAGTATTGGTTATTTTCATAAATCTTTTTGAACCATTCTTTTTTCCTTAGTAACCTAATATTACTATCAATTTTCCTTGTATCTAAAACACCCGTACTGAATCCTACCCCACCTGAAAGGAAATCAGATATAAAGTCAATCATTAATACATCTCACCTTATTTTATATTTATGGTCTATTATAACTTTATTTAGCTATTATATATATTTCATTAGGTTTCCGGTAAGCTACATTATGGTAACTTGTTTTATATACTCTATTCGTCTCCATTTTCGATGTAAGTAGAATATTCTTCTTGTATCTTTTTAAAATTCTCCTTATATTTGTCCAACTTTTTTTTATCTCTTTTATAATTTAATAATGGTTTTCTTTTACCAACTACCATAATATCGAGTTCATCAATTGGATAAGTCAATCTAAAATATGGATTGAATTTATTACATTGTGTATTGGGTAATAAGACAGACAGTTTTGCAAATTCTTCAGTTGGAAATTGATTAGATACTTCTAATAATTCTAAGCCTTTCAGAAATGAAATAGGTTCTAAAGATTCATCTAATATTCTAATATTAGATAAGCCTAAGTACTTTAGATTTTGAAGGTACTTTATTGGTTGTAAATTCTCGAGCTTTAATTGATTTGAATTGTTCCCCTCTAATTCCAATATCCTTAGATTTAATCCATACTTTAAATTTTGTATGTCAGTAAGCTTGGTGAATCCCCTTATCAATAAAGACTCTAATGATGGATTAGCTTTTAAATCCCATAGCTTTGAGGCTCTTGTATTGGATTCTAACCCAAGAATTTTTACATTTGTTAAAGTTTCTAATCCAGATAAATCTTCCACTCTCATATCATAAATATAGAGAGATTCAGGGTTAATAAAATCAATAATTTTATTGAATTCCTTCTGGTTAACAAACTCAATCCATATTTTTTTGATCTCAGACAGTTCTTTCAACCTCGAAAGATTTTTAGTGTTTCCTTGAATCCATATCTTAGTAACTGAGCTTTCTGTATTTTTTAGATCATAGGTAATATCAGGCCTTTGATTATCATGAAATACGTAATCTACTTGTTCTTTTTCTAAGTCCATATATTCTCACTTTCGCACGTAAAGTATTAATTATTATTTATTAAAGCATATAATCAAAAGGTAAGATATGCTTTTGTACCGATAATCTTGATTATGGCGACTAGATTTGTATATAGTATCCATTATAAAATTAAGTTAAAATATTCATTGTATGTAATTAAATTCATAATAGTAAGGGGCAAGTTGCTTGTTAAAATTTATAGAAAAAGGTTTCTCCTATGGATTGATCTTAGGAGTATCATTAGGGGTTTTAATAGTTCCATATAAAGAGGTTGTATCGGTAGATGATAGTACAACAGAAACAACATATTTAGATCTTATTGATTTTATTATTCCTCTAATTCGCTTTAGTGTGGTTATAGCTTTACTGGGAGCAGCAATAGGATTTTTCCTTTACCGACGTATAAAAAAAAGCTTGGACTAATCAGTTCAAGCTTTTTTTGTTTTTAGAAATCACATTATGTTAAGTATATCCATTTAAATTTCATCGGTATATAATATCTTCAAGAGTTTATTAGATTGGAGAAATAGATTGCATAAACTGAAAAGCACATTACTAATAATATTTGTTTTTTTAATTTTTCAGGGGAATGAAGAACCAAGTCTAGCAGAGGAAGATAAAGAAGAAGGAGAATATATGACGATGGCTTATGATAAAGCAGAATGGCATTATGAAGGTGATTTTCCAGAAGGATTGGATGAAGATCAAGGATTTGTACATACAGGAATGTATTTAGGTTGGATTATAGATAACAACTTGTATAGCAAGGAGTTTAAAGAAGTGTCTTCTAATGAAATAACAAAGTTTAAACAAAGTCAGGTATCAGGAACCGAAATATATATGAATTGGGATGGCGTACTAGCTAGTGACATGTTAAGTAAAGAAGGAAATGATTTTACAAAAGATTATTATGATTCAGGAACATATTTTGAAGACTATGCAGAGCTATTTCCTGATGTTAGCTCTGTTTATGAAGTAAATGATACGTTGGATAACTATAATATCGTAAAAAACAAGCTTAATGAACGTTTTAAAGAATGGAAAAGCGAGTAGTTTTATAAGTTTTAAAGCCCTAGAAAATTTACTTTCTTAGGGCTTTTTATTTCCGATAATACCCGTTATGTAAACTAACTTTGTATGGAGTATACATAGGGTAATTGAAGAGTATTAAAGTATATGGGAAAATAAATGAGGAATTTTTGTTTTTTAATACTATGTAAAAGGATCTATTTAAATAGATAGTTTCAACCAAGGAGGAAACAAATGCGAGATTGTCCCGAAGAATTAGACTTTATGTCATTATTTGAATGTATTCCACTTAAAAAGGACCAAAATGAGAACTTTTTGTACAATGAGTCCACTTTTATCTTTGCGAACGAAATAAACAAGTTTGAAGTAAAAATCTCACCATTCTATAATTCTTTCTCGCTTTTAGTAACGGATTTAGAAGACGATGAAATCTTTTACTACAGTCTCGAGTCGGTTACAAAGGTCGAAATCGTGAATGATAATAAAGAAAATAAAGCAATTCGATTATTTATAGATCAAGGAATTGACCGTTTTATAATGATTATGGATTTAGTATTTAGACCCAAATTTAAAGTTGTGCTAAAAGAGGTTTCAGATTCCTAGAAGGAACATAAAATATATAAGCTATACACCTTTAGTAAGGAGATTTAATGAGAAAATACATAATATTAGATATGCCTATAAATGACATTAAGAAAGTTATGATAGTGGACATCAAAGATGAAGTAAATATGTTTCTTTATAATACGTCAGATGATGTACCTTCAATCATAGACTATAGTTTTGAAACATTACAAGAAGCTGAAGACTTTTTTAGCAAGGAATTTTCAAAAGAAAAAGATAGTATAGCTTCCTGGATTTATGTACCAAATCCAACTAAGGATTGTCAGGAAGATATTATTAAACCAGTAAGAATTAAAGCTATAAATACTTGTAATCCTCAATGGGGGACTTATGAGGAATTCGTAAATGGAAAGTGGATAGACATTAAGTTTTAGCACACCTACTACCAATAACGCACTTAGGGCCACTAAGGGGGAGTTTTTCATGAGTTCTTATGAATATCAATCAGTAATGAATAACACTAAATGGCAAGAAATTAGAAATACAATGAACGATTGTTCTATAAATACAATTTGGAGAATACAGAATTTCAAAACTAAGTATATAAGTAATTGGGATGGAGATTGGTTTTATCATTTCAAAGGTAATTATAAAAACATTGAGTGGTTAGAAATAAAGGTCGAAAATTTAGAAGAGAAGGATCAGGTGATAAATATACTTAGAACAATTAACATACCAGGAGAAACAAAAGATGATGTTATAAAAGTTTATGGCTACGTTCAAAACAGTAATCCCATAGATTATTTATAATAGCTAATGGTTCTTATAATCCCAGTTACGATAACTAGAATCTCATCTCATACTAACTATTTTTTAACCTCCAAATAAGACAAGAATATGAAGAAAGGTATTGTATGATGAAAAAACAAGACCGACAAAAAAGATTAGAGTTTCTATTGGCAAAGAGAAAAGAATTAGAGAAAAAAGAAGATAAAGGGCCTCTTTTTTCAGAATGTGTAAATGCCTTAGGTAAAGGCGTTATTATTTATTCTCCTGAAAAAAGTGAAGAAAGATATTACTCGTTTCAAAAAGAGATTCCATTCACATTTTACGGAAGGATAGAATGGGATAAATTTGATAAATACTGCGTAATTACTTATTTAGAAGATGTAAAAAGCTTAATAAATGACGATGATCTTGAGATATATTGGAGTACAAACAATTTTCCTGTACTAAAGACAAACTTTGAGAACATCTTAAGCGTATATGACGATGTTGTAGCTGTAGGTAGTGACACTGTTCTTTATGTAGAAAATAAATACGTAATAGAAATTTATCATGACGGAGAAATGAGAATAGGTTTCTTAAATAATTTCCGATAACACGTTTTATGTTAACAGTTATAAAATCAAAAAGGGGTACCGTTAGTTCTTAAAGGAAAAGAACTAGCGGCACCCCTTTCTTAAGACCAGCATGTAACATTTATTTGCAGATTCTTTATAAAAGTTATCTTTTCATAAGTATTTCTTAAGAATTGTTAAGGTTTTTCCTCGTATCGTATTAAGATTTTAGCATTAAACTACTGTTTATAACCTATCACCTGAAGAAACGAGGAGAAATACATGAATGCCATGCATTTCATTCAAGAATATATGAGACACCCGCGTGCAGTTGGAGCTATTATGCCTAGCTCTAAATCATTAGCTAAGAAAATGATGAGGCCTATACCATTTGAGGAAATAACGTGTATCATTGAATATGGTCCAGGAACAGGCGTATTTACAGAAGAAATTGTTCAAAATAAACGGAAAGACACCATTTTCTTAGCGATAGAAGCCAATGAAACATTCTATAACATATTAAAGAAGAAATATGGACATATCGAGAATGTGTACATTATTCATGACTCTGCTGAGAATGTAAGTGACTATTTAAAACAATATGGCATTGAAAAAGTAGACTATATCGTATCTGGATTGCCTTTTACAAGCTTACCAGGAACTATTTCTACACAGATCTTAAATGAGACAGGATCTTTGCTGGGACCAGAAGGCAAGTTCATTACATTCCAATATTCGAAAGTAAAACGCTCTTTCTTTGAATCTTTTTTTACTACGATTCAGTATGAAAAAGTGTATAGAAATGTTCCACCAGCTTATGTATTCGTATGTAATAACTAATCCTACTCATGTTCTCTAGTTTATATTGAATTTAAGAATAGAAAGAGTGAAGAAACATGTCAGAAAGAACCATCCTTATTGTCGACGATGAAGACGAAATCAGAAATCTTATGTCCATTTATTTAAAAAATGAAGGATATCAAGTAGTAGATGTACCGAATGCTGCAACAGCTATAGATATGTTAAAAAAACAAAAAATTGACCTGATTATTCTAGATGTGATGATGCCAGGGATGAATGGGATAGATGCGTGCTTAAAAATTAGAGAGGAATATAACATGCCTATTATCTTTTTATCGGCTAAATCAGAAGACATGGATAAAATTCACGGCCTAGCCAGTGGAGCAGAAGACTATGTTACGAAGCCTTTTAACCCATTAGAACTGATGGCGCGTGTAAAATCTCAACTTCGTCGATATTATATGGCGCCTGAAAGAGAGGTTTCTTCCCACTTCTTAGAAAAAGGAGACTTAAAAGTGGACGGAAGAACAAATGAAGTGTTTGTAAGAGATCAAGAGGTTCGTTTAACTCCTAAAGAATTTCAAATTCTCTCTTTATTACTTCAGCATCAAGGACAAGTATTTAGTATTCAACAGATTTATGAAACTGTATGGAAAGAACCTTTTTATAAGTCGGATAATACGATTATGGTCCATATGACAAAAATTAGAGACAAAATAGAAGAGAACCCTAAAAAGCCAATCTATATTCAGACTGTATGGGGCGTAGGCTATAAAGCATGAAAACGAGAAATAATGCAGACAAAATTGGACGACCATCAGTCAATTTGAACACAAAATTATTCCTTATTTTTATTATCTCCTTGATTGTATCTATCCTTAGCTTTTTTCTTTTTATCTTCATAAATCCCCAATTTGGGGATATCCGTAACCAACAAATAGAGCAACAAAAAGAGGAAGAGACTATTAGAAAGCTCCTTGTTCAGCTCACTCATTCAATCGAAGGGAAGCACATGAGCTTAGATGATATAGATAACATTGCTTCAACGCTAAATCCTATAACGGATGCTCATCCTAACTTAGGGTTCTTAGTAGCAAATGCCAAAGGAGACGTTCTTTTTCATTCAAATAACAAAAAAATAAAAAGTACCAATATAAAGTATTTACTCAAACAAAAGCTTACAGCTGAATCTACGGGTAATCAATCATTTAATACACATTATTCTTCTTTTATATCGCTCCTTTCCCTTCAAGGTGATATCGGATACCTCGTTATTGAAGGACCTTCTTTTGATCCTATTTTCAGTCCGAATAGATATATTTATCAAGTCTATATGGGACTTGGAGGTAGTGTGCTCATCTTTTTTGTCTTGTTTTTATTATGGACAAGGCCTATTACACGGTACATTAAGCAGATTGAAGAGGGAATCAACAGGATTGTGAACAAGGACTGGACGTATTCAATTCCGGTGAAAGGAAAAAATGAACTGTCATTCTTAGCTAAAAACATCAATTGGATGACCGAACAAATGAGGCAACGTTTTGAAAAAGAACGTGAAGTGGAACAAGCCAAAAATGAATTAATTACAAATCTCTCGCATGATTTACGAACTCCATTGACCTCTATTATTGGATATCTAACACTCTTGAAAGATAAACAGTATAAAAATAGTGAAGAGCTGGAGCAATACATTCAAACCACCTACGGTATTTCATTCAAATTGAAAAATTTATTGGATGAACTATTCGAATATACGAAGTTGTCTCTACCTGACGTAGATATGCAATTTCAAGAAGTCGATTTAAGTGGGGTGTTATATCAGCTTGTAGGAGAGTATACTCCCATGTTTGAAAATCGTGGGCTTTCCGTAAAAGTAGAGATTCCTGATGAGGCTGTTTTTATCTCCATAGATATTGAGAAAATGATTCGCGTTTTCGATAATTTACTTTCGAATGCTGAAAAATACAGTCATGAAAGTGGAGATATTGAGATAGTCCTCTATACTAACGAAAAACAAGTCATTGCACGTATTTCTAATACAACTGATCAAATTGCTTCTGAAGAATTAAGCCATCTGTTTGATAAGTTTTATCGAATGGATAAAGCACGCTCTAGCAAAGTCGTAGGGTCGGGAATTGGCCTTTCCATTGCCAAACGAATTGTTGAACTTCATCAAGGCGAAATATGGGCAGAAAGCGAGCAAAACAAGATAACGATGTATGTTGTTTTGCCTTTGCACCAAGATACGAAGGAGAAAGAGACCATTTATGAAGATTTATGAACTAATTAGATTGGCAGTAGAAATTATGTTTACGCCTATTTCTGATGATGTTCTAATGCTAACTCAAGTCGGTATCTGGGCTTCTAAGGGCATCAACCCTTATGTAGTGTGGGTATCGTCTTGGATTACACTCTTTATAGCTTTTCTATGGTTCTTTCTAGTAGGAAGATTCTTTAGACAGGTGCCTCTAATTGAAAAATGGATGGCGAAGAAATGGTTACAAAAAGCTGAAAAGCTACTTGATCATTTTGGGGCTGGGGCGATTATGTTAGCTTTTTTTGTACCTGGAGTTCGACACCCTATTCATTATATAGCCGGAATTTTAAAGTTTCCGATAAAAAAATACTTGCTAGCTAACTTTTTAGCATCTTCCCTATATTCGGGCGGTTGGACTTTTATGGTTTATAAGTTTAACCAAAAAATTGGGATCGAATTAGTGTTAATTTGGTTACATCAACACTTGTCTATCGTACTACCATTAGTCGCTATTCCCCTTTTATGCTTCATCTTCTACAAGGTGAGAAGAAATAAAAATGAGTCGTGATATTATTTCTACTTCATACTGCTCATGAAAAAACTTGTTTTATAAAAGACCTAAGTGATACGGGACTTATCTAATTAAAGGAGCAAAGTGATGTGAAATTGATACAACAACTTTTCTCTTCAATTTGTTTATTTTTGTTAATATTAGGCGTGATATTAGCGATTTGGGAATTTATAAATTTATTATTACATGTTAAAAGTAACTTACAATAACCATTAATTAGAATTCAGTAGCTATATGGTTGCAAAATGCTGCATACGACACAAAAGGAATTTTAATCAGAACCCCAATTTCGCAAGGGTTCTTTTTTGATGTGTTCCGAAAACGCACATTATGGTGACTTACGTATATAGGATTATGAAACGAGGTTAGTTAGTTTATGAATGGTAACTATACGTGTCCTTGCTGCGGATACAAAACACTAGATGAAGAACCACCAGATACCTTTGATATTTGTGAAATATGCTTTTGGGAAGATGATGGCGTGCAATTTCAAGATCCTGACTTTGAGGGTGGAGCAAATGTTATATCATTGAGACAAGCACAACAAAACTTTGTAAAATACGGAGCCTGTGATAAGGAAAGTTTAAAATTTGTAAGAAGCCCAAATAAATTTGATATGAAAGATTCGCAATGGAAACCTTTATAATTTCACCTCCTTATTCCTAGAATACCTGTTAGGGTAACTAGAATTGAATGCCTTATAGATATAGAATATACGTATCTAAGCATCCCGAAAGGAGTTATTGACTTAATGAACCTCCCTAATGGAATAACTGGCTTTTATAATTCAATAGATAAGAAGCCGAATAAAATAGATGAAAAACATTTTAAAAATATATGCTTTAACTTGGTTAGAAAAAATGAGGCAAGAATATTAGAGATTGATGAACTAAATTCCGTAACTAATTTTTCAAAGGTAAAAGTAGACAAGTGAACCGACGCCAAAAAGCAGTAGGTTATCATCACGAAAGTATGATGGGCGGAGGGAAAATTGTAGAGGTAATAGACCCTCCTGACAGCAGAGGAATTTATCGTGCAAAAGTTTCTGTGAATGGTATTGAAAAAATACCTGTTTCTACTTTTTTCCAAAGGATTGGAACAGAGCTCAAGTTCTTAATGCAATTAACGAAGCTTATGAAAATAAACGCATTATTAACCGTCAATCAGGTTTATATGCAGGAAGGACTTCTGAGGGTTTAACAATTAGGATGTATATAAATTCAGAAGGAAAGATAAATACTGCTTTTCCAATAAGAGAAAGAGGAGGGAACCAGTAATGAAATATAATGTTCAAATCTATGAAGATAACCAGGGAATGCTTATGATAAATGTACCTGATGAAATTTTTTTAGTTATAGATTTATTATCAAGTGATGTACAAGAAGATGGATCGAAATTATGGCTAGATTTAATTGATAAAGTACTTTCAAAGCAATCTTCTTATGAAGAATTAACTGGAAATGCCTGTACTATAGAAATTAAATATGATGTAACAAAAATTGTGAATGAATATGCTGAAGAAGGTCAAAAGGCGTATTGTCTAATTGAAACAGATGAGCTAAAACAGATTCTGCTTATGTGGGATGATGCTGTTAGAAATAAATACGCATAATAGAAATTAATTAACTTAAAAGTATGGTGGAGCCTTTATACGAGATGAAGAAAAAAGAAATCTCGTATAAAGGCTCCTTTTTGGTTACCATCATGCTAGGTCTCAGAATAGAAAAAAGAATATCTTTGTGAACGAAAATTAAACTTAATTAACGAACGTTTTTCAATGTCAGTTTAGGTTTAAAAACCATATAAAATCGCCTTTGATCTAGCACAGAACTTTTATAATCGTTTTATATAGTTTGTAGAAAAATATGAACTTTTTCTACAAAGTATGTAATAGACAAAATTATTTTTAAGTAAATAATTTAAACACTACTCAAAGGTAGTAGATGTTTATGTGCAAACTAATGATTTAAGAAATAGTTATTTTTATATTAAGAATTATTTTTTTATTCAAAAAACTACGTTGACAAAATGAGTAGATAGATATAATATTGCATGTAATCAAATAATGATAAGCAAAGATTGGAAATAGTAGAAGGATATATAAACTTGTCAGAGAGCCGATGGTTGGTGAGAATCGGTAGTTATTGCCTTTGAACTCATCCAAGAGCTACTCCCTGAATATTATAAGTAGGGGATGTCGGTTTTCTACCGTTATGAAGATAGGTGGTGATAGCTGCCGAAAATGAGTGGGTTAATTATGTAATGATTGATCAATTAGAGTGGTACCGCGAGCAACGCCTCGTCTCTATGTTTTTATAGAGACGGGGCTTTTTTTATACATTAATATGACAAAGGAGTGTTTCTGAAATGACGAGAAAAATTTGGATGTTTGATACGACTTTAAGAGATGGCGAGCAAGTTCCGGGGGCTAAGCTGAACCTGTATGAAAAACTAGAAGTAGCACAGCAACTAAAGAAGCTGAAAGTCGATATTATCGAAGCTGGTTTTCCTTCATCTTCAGCTGGTGATTTTAATGCTGTGAAAGAAATTGCTATGAAAATAGGAAATACAGACGAAACGATCATTACAGCGTTAGCAAGAGCAGTAAAGGCTGATATTGATGCTGTTTATAATAGTGTGAAATATGCTAAAAAACCGTTAATCCATATAGTTTTAGGCGCTTCAGACATTCACGTGGAGAAGAAGTTTGGAAAATCGAAAAGTCAAATTTTAGATCTTGGTGTTGATGCAGTAAAATATGCAAAAACACTTCTACCAGACGTACAATATTCAACGGAGGATGCGTCTCGCTCCGATTTTGAATATTTATGGGCAACGATTGAAGCTGTTGTAAAGGCAGGAGCTACCATTATTAATGTGCCCGATACAGTTGGCTATGCCGAGCCAGAAGAGTTTGGTGAACTAATCTTTAAAATAAATAATCGCTTGAAAAATTTGAATGATAAAGTGCTTTTAAGTGTCCATTGTCATAATGATCTTGGTATGGCAACTGCGAATACGTTAGCTGCAATTAAAAATGGGGCAGATAAAGTCGAGTGTACGATAAATGGCATTGGTGAGCGTGCAGGCAATGCTGCACTAGAAGAGGTCGTCATGGCAATTAATACGCGCTCATCAGTTTATAATGCGTACACAAATATTAATACAAAAGAAATCATGAATACATCTAGATTGGTAAGTAGTTTAATGGGATTAGATGTACAAGTAAACAAAGCTATTACAGGTGATAATGCTTTTGCTCATTCTTCAGGTATACATCAAGACGGCTTATTAAAAGCAAGAGATGCTTACGAAATCATTAGCCCAATTGAAGTCGGTTTAGACGATATGGAACTTGTTTTAACCGCCCGTTCTGGACGTCATGCGGTGAAAAATGCCCTTGAATCATTAGGCTTTAATGGGATGACTAACATGCAATTTGAAGGGATATTTGAAGCTTTCCTTGCATTGGCAGATGCAAAAAAAGAAGTATATAATCATGACTTATATGTCATCGTTGAGAATTATTATGCGAAAAATGATATTCATAATCAGGATATAATGCACTATAGTCATCATTTTTATGAACTAATCGATTTGCAAGTGATTAGTAATACAAATTTCCCGTCTGCAAGTGTGAAGATTAAAAAGGGTGATCAAATATTGAAAAGTAGTGCAGTCGGTTCTGGCCCGATTGATGCCTTGTATTCAGCTATTACAGAAATTAGTGATTTAGATATTAAATTGATCGAATATAATATTAGCAGTGTATCAAGAGGTAAGGAAGCATTGGGAAAAGTAAAGATCCAAGTGGAATACAAAGACGAAAAGTATATTGCCAAGGCAACAGATACGGATGTTATGAAAGCAAGTGCATTTGCGTATATCAATGCTGTAAACAGTATCGTGGTTGATACTTTACTTCCGATTGAATAAATAAAAGGTAATATTTAATGGAATGTACTTAGTTTGTTAAGGTATGGACTTGTCAATATTTACTGGATATTAAGTTAGGCTACTATGACGAATGAAAAGAAACATGAATATAAAAACCTTAGGAATCTATGGATTTCTAAGGTTTTTGTATTGCGGGAACCTGAATTACTTTAACTAAAATTGAATATGACATATCGGCTATAAAGGTAAATTGCTTTTTGCTTGTCCAAAAAGGTCTAATTTATTAACTAAACAGACCTTATATCAATCATGTAACTATTTTTAAAAGAGGGCAGGGCGGATGAGCGAGTACGACAGTTGTAGCATAGGAGGAATAAAACACCCTTTAGGTAATTACCAAGTAATCACGTAAAGGGTGTTTTAAATTATTTTATCAAAACCGTTGTATTCGCCGGAATCACAAGCTGATTTTTGACTTTTTTAGCACCTTTTTCACTAGCAAAAATCAATTTACCTTTCGCTGCTACAGATACTTTTACAGGTTGATTTGAAATATTATGATACACACTAATGGAGTCGCCTTTATACGTACGGCTATAAGCAACAACTTTTTTACTGTCTACTGAAATAGATTGAAGCGTTCCTTTTACTAACTCTTCGTGCTGCTGACGCACGCGAATCATTTCACGGTAATGATTTAACAAAGAGTCCTTTTGTTTGGTTTGTGCTTCTACAGACATGCCGTTGCCGCCTTTATTGTATACAGGTGTTTCCCAACTAGTTTGTCCAAGTCCGTTTCCTTCGTACCAGCGGAACGGTTCACGGATTAACTCATCAGGCTTTTCACCAGTCATGCCGATTTCTTCACCGTAATAAATATACGGGTTGCCAGGAAGCGTAAGTAAGATAGAAGCAGCTGATTTTGCTTTGTTCACATCGCCGCTCAGCTCACTCATGACGCGATTTTGGTCATGGTTGGTTAAGAAAATGCCGTCAATTTTATTTGGATTGTATGATTTGAACAGCTCATCCGTTGCCGCTGCTGCAGTGGCGATTCCTTGATCATTTCCTGCTTTTACAGAGCTGACAATTTTTCCTGCTAAATCAAAGTTAAATAGGGAATCAAGCGATTGATAATAAGGAGCTACCACTTCCGGCTGATCCCATACTTCACCCGTTAGATATACGTTCGGGTTTTCTTTTTTCATCGCATCTCTAAATTCATTCCACCACACAATATTTTTCTTAGCGCCTTCAGGTGTTTGACCTTTAAAGATATGGAGGGCAGCATCTAAGCGGAAGCCGTCAACGCCTTGCTTTAGCCAAAACTTTCCGACGTTAATCATTTCTTTTCTTACTTCAGGGTTATCGTAATTTAAGTCAGGCATTCCTTCCCAGAACGTTCCGTAAAAATACTCTCCGTTTGGAGCTTTGTGCCATACTTGTTGTCCCCAAGATCCTTTTTCATTCAAATCGGTATTTTTATCAGCCCAAATATAGTAATCTCTGTACTTGCTGTTTTTATCTTTTAACGCAGCTTGAAACCAAGGGTGTTCACTGCTCGTATGATTCACAACGAGGTCCATAATAACTTTTACATCTCGTTTATCTGCTTCTTTCATTAGTTTGCGAAAATCTTGCAGATTTCCATACTGAGGATCAATGTTATAATAGTCCGTTACATCATATTTATGATAGCTAGGAGAAGGGTTGACCGGCATCATCCAAATCCCGTTTACTTGAAGATCATTCTTTGTATGAGAATTGCCATCATTTAAATAGTCCAGCTTTTGTGTAAGACCTTTTAAATCACCATGTCCATCTTTATTTGCATCGTAAAAAGAGTTTACATACACCTCATAAAAGACACCGTTTTTATCTGCAGCTGGAGATTTACCTTTATGTACGGTTTCGGCGTGAACGCCTGTTGATAAGCTAGCAGCCAGCGGCAGTGTTAGAGCTAAAGCTGTCCATTTTTTCCCTTTCATCGTTTCATCCCCTTTTTTTGCAATCGTTTGCATAAATTGACTACAATTGAAATATAGCACCTATTTGAAAACGATTACAATGAAAATTTCATTTTGATTATTTTGAACTAGTAATTATTCTGACAACCTAGTTATTTACTGTGTCCAATGGCATTAAGAAGCTGCATTATATTAAGGCTATAGATAGAAAATACAAATAAAATAAGGGAGTATTATCCAAATAAAAATAATGACTATGTCAAATATTCTGACAATGTTGTTGTTCAATTCATCATCTCGTGCTAAAATCCAAATATAACTGAAAAACGGTACTGAAGTTCCGAAAAACGGAACTTGAAGTATTAATGCAGATAATTCAGCTTGGATTTTATTTACTATCTGCAAATGATTACGCTTACAATGAAGTTTTTAAGGGGGAAGAACGAATTGAATAAAGTAGATTTAAACTGTGATTTAGGGGAAAGCTTTGGTGCTTATCGCATTGGCAATGATGAAGCCATTTTAGAACACGTGACGTCTGTGAACGTAGCCTGTGGATTTCATGCAGGGGATCCAAGCGTCATGAGAAAAACGGTAAAATTGGCCGCTGAAAAAAAAGTGCAAATTGGTGCTCATCCTGGTCTACAGGACCTTATCGGTTTTGGACGCAGAAACATCAATATTTCACCTCAGGAAGCCTACGATATCGTAGTCTATCAAATTGGTGCATTAAACGGTTTTTTGCAAGCAGAAGGGTTATCAATGCAGCATGTAAAACCTCACGGTGCACTATATAACATGGCTGCTAAAAATAAAGCGTTGTCTGAAGCAATAGCAAAAGCTGTTTACAACGTAAATCCTGAGCTGATTTTGTTTGGATTATCTGGAAGTGAGCTGATTCAAGCCGGTAACAGAATTGGTTTGAAAACGGCCAACGAAGTATTTGCAGACCGTACCTATCAGTTAGACGGTTCTCTTACGCCTCGTACAGAACCAAATGCTTTAATTGAAAATGACAACGAAGCTGTTTCTCAAGTTATTACAATGGTGAAAGAAGGGAAAGTCAAATCTCAGCAAGGCAAGGATGTAGAATTGCAGGCAGACACGATTTGTATTCACGGAGACGGGGCTCACGCACTTGAATTTGCTCGTCATGTCAACCGTTCTTTACAAGCATCAGAAGTGGTAGTTAAGGCTATTTCACAATAAAAACTACATACAATCAGGAGGAAGATGATATTGGAGCCAATAAAAAAATCAACACCTCAGCAAAAGCTTTCGGCTGCACCTAAAGTAAACTGGACGTTAATGCTTGGAGCCGCTTTTTTAATGGCCACATCGGCTATTGGACCAGGCTTTTTAACTCAAACTACCGTATTTACACAAAATTTAGCCGCAAGCTTTGGATTCGTTATTTTAATTTCAATTATTCTTGATATCTTTGCTCAAACCAACGTATGGAGGATTATTGCCGTTTCTGAAAAACGCGGACAAGAAATCGCCAATATGGTATTTCCCGGATTAGGATACGTGCTCGCTATTTTAATTGTAATTGGAGGACTTGCATTTAATATTGGAAATATTGCCGGTGCCGGTCTTGGATTAAATGCGATTACAGGTATTTCTCCAACAGCCGGAGCTGCAATTAGTGCAGTTATTGCCGTGCTAATCTTCGTTGTAAAAGAAGCTGGAAAAGCAATGGATCGCTTCACGCAAATTGCAGGTTTTGTCATGATTGGGCTAATGCTATATGTAGCAGCTACTACTTCACCTCCCGTTGGAGAAGCTGTAGTGAAATCTTTTAAACCTGATCAAATCGACATCATTGCGATCGTTACGCTTGTTGGAGGTACTGTTGGTGGTTATATTACCTTTGCAGGCGGACATCGTCTTTTAGATGCCGGGGTAAAAGGCATCGATTCTTTACCTCAAGTAACTAAAAGTTCTGTAACAGGAATTCTTATCACTTCCGTTATGCGAATCGCTTTGTTTTTAGCTGTACTTGGCGTTGTATCTAAAGGGTTACAAATTGACCCGGCCAATCCTCCAGCATCCGTGTTTCAGCTCGCAGCAGGAAACGTCGGTTATAAAATCTTTGGTATTGTCATGTGGTCTGCTGCTATTACGTCTGTAGTGGGAGCTGCTTATACATCCGTTTCGTTTATTCAAACGTTTAGTGAAAAACTTAATAAAAACTCAAACTGGATTATTATTGGATTTATTATTATTTCAACTCTGTCGTTTGTCTTAATTGGAAAACCTGTAAAAGTTCTTCTGTTAGTTGGAGCAATTAATGGATTAATTCTTCCGATTGCCCTTGGAACATTACTAGTTGCTGCATATAAAAAAAGCATCGTTGGTGAGTATAAGCATCCTTTATGGCTTACCATTTCTGGTGTACTTGTCGTTATTGTAATGGCTTTAATGGGCGGTTATACGTTAATGGATCAGCTTCCTCAATTATTTAAATAAAACAATGTGCCCGCACGCAAGTTGTGTGCGGGTAATGATGGGAGATAGAAACATGTCAAACCTTTCACAACTAACTCCAGCTGAACTTCGTCAGCAAATCCGTAACAACCAGCTTATTCACCCAACGGCAGGCATGGCAAACGGCTATGCTCAAGCTAATTTAGCTATTTTACCAAAGAAACAAGCCTTTGACTTTCTATTGTTCTGTCAGCGTAATCCTAAATCTTGTCCTCTTTTAGATGTAACGGACGTTGGATCTCCTGTTCCAAAGTTTGCGGCTCCGTCCGGAGATATTCGTACAGACATTCCGAAGTATCGAATCTATGAAAATGGGGAACTGGTAAAAGAAGTAACCGATATCAAAGACTATTGGACAGAAGATATGGTAGCTTTTCTCATCGGCTGCAGTTTTACATTTGAACACGCACTTTTAAACAACGGCATACCTGTTCGTCACATTGAAGAAAACTGTAATGTTCCTATGTATAAAACAAATATTTCATGCGCTGAAGCGGGAATATTCCACGGCTCGACGGTCGTTAGTATGCGCCCAATTCCTCAGCAAGACGTAGTGCGGGCAGCGCAAGTAACTTCACGTTTTCCAGCTGTGCACGGAGGACCTGTTCACATTGGAAACCCCGCTGCAATAGGTATTGAAGACCTTCACTCTCCGGATTTTGGCGATGCTGTTTCCGTCAAAGAAGGCGAAGTTCCCGTGTTCTGGGCTTGTGGCGTAACTCCTCAAGCTGTAGCAATGGAAACAAAACCTTCTATTATGATTACACATGCTCCTGGACATATGTTTATTACAGATATTCGAGATGAAAAACTAGGTGTTTTATAAAAGAAAGAGGTGTAGATATGAATCAAACCATAACAAAAGCGCCAGCTGTTATTTCTCCGCTTGGCGACTCAGCGCTTGTTATAACGTTTGGAGATAGTATTCAGTACGATATTCATAAACAAATCAAAACGTGTAAAGATTCAATAGAATTAAATCCTTTCCCTGGGTTTATTGAATGCGTGCCGGCATTTACGAACCTTACGATCTTTTATAACCCTCTTGAAGTGGTAGCAGCCGTGAAAAAGAAGGAGAAAAAAGAATTTGTGTCTCCTTTTGAAGTAGTGTCTTCTATCCTTCAAAGCAAATTAGAGAACGAACAGACAGAAAAAGAGTTAGACCATCGTACGGTTTCCATTCCAGTTTGCTACGGAGGAGAGTATGGACCTGATCTTGAATATGTCGCTCGTCACCATAACTTAACACCTGAAGAGGTAATAAGTATTCATTCTGAAGGCGAGTACTTAGCGTACATGATTGGATTTGCTCCTGGATTTCCGTTTCTCGGAGGACTATCTGAAAAAATTGCTACGCCTCGCCGCTCGTCTCCTCGCACCTCTATTCCTGCAGGTTCGGTTGGTATTGCAGGAATGCAAACAGGAGTGTATCCTATTTCCACTCCCGGAGGATGGCAGCTAATTGGTCAAACGCCGATTAAACTGTTTTTGCCGGAGCAAAATCCTCCAAGTTTGCTGCAGGCTGGAGATATTGTAAAATTTGAGCCTATCTCTAAAGAAGAGTATCAAGAACTACAGGCAAAGGAGGGAGAAAAATGAGTATAAGAGTTAGTAAAGCCGGGTTATTGACAAGCATTCAAGATTTGGGAAGAAAAGGATTTCAGCAGCACGGTGTAATTGTAAGCGGTGCAATGGATTCTTATTCTCTTCGAATTGCTAATTTACTAGTTGGTAACGATGAAAAAGAAGCGGGACTTGAAGTTACGCTAATGGGGCCTACCCTTGAAATAGAAAGTGATTGTTTAGTAGCGATCACAGGTGGAGATTTAACTCCTTCGGTCAACGGAAAGCCAGTCCCGATGTGGAAACCTTTATTTATTCCAAAAGGAGGCACTTTATCATTTGGGCCTTGTAGAACTGGTTGTCGTTCCTATCTATCTGTAGCTGGAGGATTTTCTATTAATGAAGTGTTAAATAGTAAAAGCACGTATTTGAGGGGGGAAATTGGTGGCTATAAAGGAAGAGCATTACAAACAGACGACGTTTTACCTCTATCTGTTCCTGCTGCTTCAAAGCCTGCTTTTCTTTCCAATGAACTGATAAAAGGAGTATATACTTCTTCATGGTCCGTAAATTATAAAGAATTTGTCCATTTTACAAAGAAACCAAGTGTCCGTGTTATGAATGGGGGTCAATTTGATTTATTTACAGCTGAAAGCCAAAGTCATTTTACTCAAGAACCCTTTAAAGTATCAAATCAATCAGATCGAATGGGCTATCGAATGGATGGACCTTCTCTTCAGCTTCAAGAAAAAAAAGAGCTATTGTCTGAAGCCGTCTCACAAGGTTCTGTTCAAGTCCCGCCAGATGGAAATCCCATTATCCTGTTAGCAGACCGTCAAACTACAGGAGGATATCCTAAAATCGCTCAAGTCATCACAGCGGATTTACCGCTTTTAGCTCAAGTAAAGCCCGGAGAATCCATCTATTTTTCTCACATTTCGCTTCATGAAGCAGAAAAAATCTATTTAGAAAAAGAACAGATGCTTCAAGAATTGAAGATTGCTATTAACCTTGCTTCAACTAAATAACACAAAACGGGAGTGACAAGAAATGATAAACGTACGTGAATTGCAAGAAGTTGTTTCATTAATGAATGAATCTGGTATTCAAAAGCTCCATATTGAACATGAAGGAACAAAAGTTGTCATTGATAAAGCGGGAATTCCTTTAGAAGACACAGCTGTTACAGAAGTAAAAACAGAGGAAGTAAAAGCCGCTGCTGCTGAGCAAACGCCTCAAGATTCTATGTCTGTAAACGCAGCAGAGAATAATGAAAAACAAATCTTATCACCAATGGTTGGAACCTTTTACGCCAAGCCAGAAGCAGACGCTGATCCGTTTGTTCAAGTAGGACAAACTATTGAACGTAAAGATGTTGTATGTGTAATTGAAGCGATGAAGCTGTTTAACGAAGTAGATGCAGGAATGGAAGGAGAAGTGCTTGAAATTCTTGTGAAAGACGGAGATGTTGTTGAGTTTGGACAGCCTCTATTTACCGTAAAATCATATTAAAGTATACATATTGTCAGGAGGAGCCACTATGTTCAAAAAAGTGTTAATCGCAAACCGCGGTGAGATTGCAGTTCGTATCATTCGAGCTTGTAAAGAGATGGGAATTGCAACCGTGGCCGTGTATTCAGAAGCAGACAAAGATGCACTTCACGTAAAGCTAGCAGATGAGTCATTTTGTATTGGTAAAACATCTTCTAAAGAAAGCTACTTAAATATTCGGAATTTGCTTACCGTAGCACAAGTAACCAAGGCAGACGCTGTTCATCCCGGCTACGGATTTTTAGCTGAAAATGCTGATTTTGCTGAGATGTGTGAATCCTATGATATTACCTTTATTGGTCCAAAAGCGGAAGCCATCCGTAAAATGGGAGCAAAAGCTGTAGCAAGAGAAACAATGAAACAAGCCGGTGTGCCTATTGTACCTGGCACGGAAGGACTGATTGAAGATAGCAGCACCGCTATTCCAGTAGCAAGAGAAATAGGCTATCCAATCATTGTAAAAGCTACAGCGGGCGGCGGCGGAAAAGGAATGCGGCTAGCTCATAGCGAAGAGGAGCTAGAAAAAGCGATTCGTCAAGCTCAGCACGAAGCAGAAACAGCTTTTGGAAACGGCGGAGTATACCTTGAAAAATATTTAGAAGAACCGAAACATATCGAAATTCAAATTATTGCTGATGAGGAAGGTAATGTAGTTCATTTAGGTGAACGAGATTGTTCGATTCAGCGACGTCATCAAAAATTAGTAGAAGAAGCTCCGTCTCCTGCAGTAGATGAAAATCTTCGTGCGAAAATGGGCAAGGCGGCAGTCTCGGCAGCTAAAGCAGTCGATTATACAGGTGTGGGAACGGTGGAGTTTCTGTTAGATAAACACGGACATTTTTACTTTATGGAAATGAACACACGGATTCAAGTTGAACACCCTGTTACAGAACTTGTAACAAATATCGACTTAATTAAAGAACAAATTTCAGTAGCAGCAGGCTACCCGCTATCATTTGCTCAGCGGGATGTTCAGTTAAAGGGATGGGCAATTGAATGTCGAATCAACGCAGAAAATCCGGCTAAAAACTTTATGCCTTCTCCTGGGAAAGTCGAGATGTATTTACCTCCTGGCGGCTACGGCGTTCGTGTAGACAGCGCGGTTTACCCAGGCTATGAAATTTCTCCATTTTATGATTCAATGGTGGCGAAATTAATTGTAACAGGGAAAGACCGAAATGAAGCGATTCAACGAATGAAACGTGCGCTCGAAGAATTTATCATTATAGGTATTCACACAACCATTCCTTTTCATTTAGAATTACTGAATCATCCTTCTTTTAAAGAAGGGGATTTTACAACCAAATTTCTAGAAAGTAACCCTATTTCAATTAAAGAACTAGAAACGGTGTAAGAAAGGAAAGTGCTCTTATAAGGGAGTGCTTTCCTTTTTTTCTTCATGTATAATAAAAAGAACATATGATTAGCTAGTAAGCTATACTTCTATCAAATACATGTATTCGCACAAATAAGGGAGAAGGTTTTATGCAAGCTAATAATAAAACAGTCGTTAAATCCATGCAGATTCTCACGCTTTTTATCAACCACCCTAAGCTGACCTTCACAGAAATGATGGAATATTCAGGCGTTCCGAAAACTTCTTTACATCGGATGGTTGGTTCGCTTGAAGAGATGGGATTTTTAACAAAAGACGCGCAAGGATACTATTCGCTAGGACTTTTATTCTTGCAATTTGGTCAGCTAGTGGCTAATCGCTTAGATATTAGAAATATCGCAAAGCCCGTAATGGAAACGCTCCGAGACGAAGTAGAAGAAGCGGTTAATCTAATTGTACGAGATGGGGATCAAGCCATGTATATTGAAAAAGTAGATACGCTTCATCCCGTGCGTCTCTATACATCAATTGGAAGGCGTTCACCTCTTTATGCAGGAGCTTGTTCACGCATTATTTTGGCGCATTTACCCGAAAAAGAACAAGAGGCATATATTACTCAAACGGAGCTAACTCCAATAGGTATTGGAACCATTACAGATCAAAAGAAACTAAGAAATGTATTAAAAGAAGCAAAAGAAAAAGGGTATACCATTAGCACCTCTGAATTAGAAAACTTTACAACATCCGTGA
The DNA here is from genome assembly GCF_038006305.1 of Priestia sp. FSL R5-0597. Classification (NCBI taxonomy): domain Bacteria; kingdom Bacillati; phylum Bacillota; class Bacilli; order Caryophanales; family Bacillaceae; genus Priestia; species Priestia sp. FSL R5-0597. Next base: position 2,448,355 of record NZ_JBBOUZ010000001.1, on the reverse strand, counting down.
GCGCGCCGATTGTAAATCATCAAAATGAAGTGGTTGCAGGCATTAGCGTAGCGGGAATTGAAGCGAGATTTCAAGGAGACAGACTGCCGTTCATTATTCAAAAAGTAACAGAAGCGGCGAGCCTAATTTCTGAAAAACTCGGTTATCAAGGTTCATTAAAGTAGCATACATAGAAAAATGGAGGTAAACCATTGAAACGATTAGAAGGTAAAACAGTCGCACTCGTAGGTCAGCGTAAAGTAGAAGAAATCAGCAAAATTGTTGAAAACCTTGGCGGGACCCCGCTTGTACGACCTGCACAAGGAACCATCTTTTTAGATGACACACACTTAGAAGCAGATATTAAAGAACTGGTAAAAGGAAATTATGATTGGTTTATTTTTACGACAGGCGTCGGGACGGAAATTTTATATAAAACAGCAGATAAGCTAGGACTAGCTGATGAATTCCTTTCTTCTTTACAAGCAGCTAATATTGCTGCACGCGGGTATAAAACCGTAAATATGTTAAAAAAGCTCGGTGTTACTCCAACCGTTCGAGATGATGATGGAAGTACAGCGGGCCTAGTCAGAGCGCTTCATTCGTTTTCTTTTGAAGGAAAGCATGTAGCGCTTCAGCTTCACGGAGATCCTGCACCAAAATTGATTGATTTTCTTTCGAATCAAAAAGCCCAATTTAAAGAGATTTTACCGTATCAGCATATTCCTCCAAAAGCAGAAGTCATGGAACAGCTTATAAACGAATTAACAAGCGGGAAAGTAGATGCTGTTAATTTCACAAGCGCTCCCCAAGCCCGCTTTTTATTTTCGTTTGCAAGAGAACACGGACAAGCTGATCACATTCGAGAACTCTTTGAAAGCTCTGTAGTAGCTGTGGCCGTTGGGAAAGTAACCGCTGCTGCTTTAAAAGAAGAAGGAGTAGATCGTATTGTTATTCCTGACCAAGAAAGAATGGGAAGCGCAATTGTAGCTTTAGAACACTATTATCAGCAGCGTGATTAAAAAAACCTTCTCGCCTCATGGCGAGAAGGTTTTTTGTATGGCTTCATCCAAGCGTTGTCGAATATTGTTTGAAAATTGCCTATTGTCCTCTTTTTGAACTTCTTCAAACATCGAATAGAAATAAATTCATTGTTATTCCAGAAAATCATTTTCAAATATTGTAAAAATGGTAGATAAAGGGTAAAAATAGACGAATATGTTAAAGAGTTGTTACGTTTCTTTTAGAAATATCTTAAATCTAAACAGCTTAAACAATAATAATTATCTACTTTATAACGCTAAAAGCACTGCTGTTTGAAGCTTGATAGATCTTTCACTGGCATGGGGAAATAAAGGTATATTTTTGCAGGCAAGAAGTGAATGTATACACAAGCGTTAAATGTTACATGACTGAAATATAATTGTAATATTGTTATTCTTTTTTTGAACGTTTATCGTGGTATAATTTTCGTATATTTTCATTAGCATATTTAGCTATTTATCGACAAATACAGTGAACTTTACATAAATTGTCAGACTTTTATACATATTGATACATAATTAGAAATTACTAGTTTAACAGAGCGAGAAAGCGGAGGAATTCATATTGAAAAAGAAAATGCTTTTACTTAACACAACGGTTTTATTAGGCCTAGGAGGAGTTTTATCAACTCCAGCGTATGCCTCTACCATTCAGGATATGGAATCACAAAAATCTCAAATTCAAAATCAACGCCAAGATGTGCAATCTAACATCAAAGCAGCTTCTGATGAATTAACACGCCTTCAAGCAGAACAAGATCAAATGAAAGCACAGCTTGAGCGATTAACATTAGCAGAAGAAGAAAATAATAAAAAAGCCCAAAAAACAGAAGCGGATATTAAAGAAACGTCTAAACAAGTAGACCAGCTTGAAAAAGAAATTAAGCTGCTTCAAGAAAAACTTGAAAAGCGAAATGATATTTTAAAAGATCGTGCACGTTCCATGCAAGAAAGCGGCGGTAACGTAGAGTATTTACAAGTTTTACTCGGTTCTTCAAGTTTTGGTGATTTTGTAGACCGCGCGCTAGCTGTTTCGACTATTGTAGATGCAGACCGCGGTATTTTAAAAGAAACTAAAAATATGCAAGACGAACTAAAAACAAAACAAGCAGATGTTAAATCTAAGCTTGCTAGCTTAGAAGATATGAAGGCAGAACTGGATGAAATGACTGTCCAGCTAGCAGCTCAAAAGAAACAAAAAGATGCGTTGGCAAAAGAACTAAAAGATAAAGAAGCAAAAAATGAAGAACTAAAAGCTTCTCTACAATCAAAAGACAGCTCTCTTGCGAATGAACAGTCTACGCTTGAACAAAATATTAAAGATCAAAAAGCGGCGGAAGAAGCAGCAAGAAAAGCAGCTGAACAAGCAGCTAAAGAGGCAGCTAAGAAAGCAGCCGAACAAGCTCAAAAAGCAGCGGCGGAACCAGCTGAAAAAGCTGATTCGCCTTCTCCTAAAGCAGCACCAAAAGCAAGCAGCAATGATGTTGCACCTACAAGCGCTCCGGCTCCAAAAGCTAGCAATGTTGTAACGGTAGGAAACCGCTGGATTGGAAACTCTGCTTACGTATTTGGCGGAGGACGCAGCCAGTCTGATATTAACCACGGTTTATTTGACTGCTCGTCATTTGTACACTGGGCATATTCTCAAGTTGGTGTTAACCTTGGGCCTCTTGGATCTGTAAGTACAGAAACGTTAAAGCATGCTGGAACGCAAGTGTCTTCTAGTCAAATGCAGCCTGGAGATCTTGTTTTCTTCGATACATATAAAAAAGACGGACACGTTGGTATTTATGTAGGCGGCGGCAAGTTCATCGGTGCTCAAAGCTCAACAGGTGTTGCAATTGCAAACATGAGCAGCGGCTACTGGAAACAAAAATTCAACGGACGCGTAGTTCGTATTTAATAGGGTATAGTAAAAAGAAAACATCCAATTTGGATGTTTTCTTTTTACATTGTAAGGAGCGTATGACTATGAACTCTATTTTTGATCATATACAGCCCAACTTAGATATTTTATTTGTCGGTTTTAACCCAAGCATCCGTTCCGGTGAAACGGGTCATCATTTTGCTAATCCAACCAATCGTTTCTGGACGATTCTTCATAAAGCAGGTTTAACAGATCGTAAATACCATCCCGAGGAAGATCACTCGCTGTTACAGCTAGGATACGGTTTAACAAATATTGTGGAGCGTCCTACAAAGGCAGCTGATGAGATTACAAAAGAAGAATATGCAGAAGGCAGAGAAATCCTAAAGAAAAAAATCGCTACATACACGCCTAAAATCGTTTGTTTTGTTGGAAAAGGTGTCTATCAGCAGTACAGCGGACGCAAGCAAGTGAGGTGGGGCAAACAAGAAGAATCGATGGTATCAGGAATAATGGATTTTGTTGCCCCGTCTTCAAGCGGGCTCGTTCGGATGAAAATAGATGAAGTAGTGGCTATTTACGCAGAACTTCCGAAGTTGCTGCGTACATTAAAATAGAGAAAGCCTTAGGGCTTTCTCTATTTTGTAAATGAAATATCAATTTGAATAATTTCTGACCGGCTTCCGATTCGAAGAGGAGGACCCCAAAAGCCAAATCCTGAAGAGACAATGGTATGCAGCTGATTAGTTTGTTTGTAGCCCCAATCAATTTCAAATAACCGCTTTGTGATCAAATGATTAGGGGCCATTTGTCCTCTGTGAGTATGACCGCATAAAAGTAAATCTACGCCTGCTTGTTCCGCTTCTTTTAAAGAAAGCGGCTGATGATCCATCGCAATGACTGGAAGAGAACGATCCGTTTCACTGGCTAAATCGAAAAAGCTGTCTCGATTTTTATCCGTCTTATCTTTTCTTCCAATTAAGTACAAGCTATCGCCTATGTTTAACACTTCATCCATTAAAATAGGAATGTTCATTTCTTTCATTCTTTCCACAAACTGAGGGATCTTCCCGCCGTAATACTCATGATTTCCCAAAATTCCATATGTGCCTAAAGGCGCTTTGAGCTGCTTCATCATATAATCCATTTCTTTTTTAAAGAATACGTGGGGATCATCGTCAATAATATCTCCAGGAAGTAAAATAAGATCTGGCTGTATCTTTTGTACATGAGTGATTAGCCGCTGTAAATGTTTTTTGCCGGACAATGTGCCAAAGTGCATATCAGATGCTACGGCAATGCGAAGGTTTTTCCGATTGGTCTTTTTAGCAAGCGAAATTGTATATTTTCTTACTACAGGACTGTAAGCATTATACGTACCGTAAGCAAAAATGAATAAAAAAGCAGCAATCATGAAAAGTCCGATTGAATCGATAGCTGTAGAAAGCGAAGCGCCTAGAAAAGTGAGAATATATACGGCTAGATTACTTATAGGAAGCAAAAGAACTGAATATTGAATAAATCCTAACCAATACGATCCTACAATTTTAAACATGCTCACTTGTTGAAACGCGCGACTGATGATAAAGGAATAAGCAAAAAACACAACGATCACCGTAAGAATCCATTTGTTTTCCACTTCAAACATTGTGTGAAGCCACACCCAAGCGTTCCATCCGATGTACAGAACGAATAGATTATATAAAATAACAACTAAAATAGACCTTACTAACACACTTACTTTCATACGCTAACCTCTTTTCTTTCATCCGTAATTCCACTATAGCTCATTTTTATTGCTTCAACAAAATTTTATCTCTTCTTTCATCAATAAAATTTTTGCCTGTTGCACAAACGAAAAAACACACCTATAAAACAAGGTGTGTTTTTTGTATTAATGATGGTGATGCGCGTGGTGAAGGCTGCTAATCACAAATTCAGGCTCTGGAACGTGGAAATATTGAATCCATACGCCTTCTAAAAATTTCTCGCGTTTATCTAAAACGATATCGATATCTTTATCTGTTTTTACGATTTCATCATGTTCAGTCGGCGTATCGAATTTCCAATCATAATGCGCATGATCACCGTGGTCGATAGTTACATATACACGGATCATTTTTCCTTGACCTTCTGGGCTAGCCAAGGCATTTTTTAATACTTTTGCTGCGTTTCGATTAATTTTTACTTCCATTTCGAAAACTCCATTCTGTAACTTAGTATGTAAAGTATTTTCGCAAACTTAAACGAAAAAGAGAAATTTTTTGCCTGACGCTCCGTATAGAGTTGCTTCATTACAACATAATACGCTACACTACACCATATTGAATGAAAAAGGAGCGTATCATAAATGAAGATCGTTATTTTAGGTGACACTCATATCCCCAAAAGAGCGAAACATTTTCCAAAAAGACTCCTAGCCGAACTGAAAACAGCTGATGCGATTATTCATACCGGAGATTTTCAAACGATAGATGTCTACAATGAACTGCGCGTTTTTGCTCCTGTACACGGCGTGATTGGAAATGTGGACAGTGAAGAGCTTCAGCAAGTACTTCCAACTTCATTACTTCTTCCGTTTGATGATGTTACGATTGGCGTAGTCCACGGTCATGGCAAAGGAAAAACGACTGAAAAACGTGCACTTTTGGCATTTGAACATCAACAAGTCGATGCAGTAATTTTTGGTCATTCTCATATTCCTGTTCATAAACAAATTGGTGATATTACATTGTTTAATCCAGGTTCCGCTACTGACAAGCGGCGTCAAAAGCAATTTTCGTTTGGACTGCTGTACATACAAAAAGACACGCTGCACTTTGAACATGTTTTTTATGATTCTAAAGACTAAAACAAGAGGGGACTCTTGTTTTAGCACTTTTACGTTTACGTTGTGTGGTCTAAATGAGCGATATATTCGTGAAGCTTATTTTCTTCATAGTCGTTTAAGTCATGCATCGGAATAACCTGCTGAGTTTGAGGATCCGTTCCTCTTACTTCCGCAATTTTTACTCCTTCTTTATAGATATTAAAAATATCTTTTTCTTCTCCGCGCTGAACCTTTTCTGTTTCAAACATTGAAAAAGACTTGCTGTTTTTACTTTCTTCCATTAAAATCACCTACTTTTTTTATCGTACTCTTATCTTTTCACTCCCATTGTTAATTATGTATACACTCGATGACTAAAGGAATATGAAGTCTTGCCGATAGAAAGGAAGTGCACGATCACTTTTAACTACAGAGAGAGAGGCTACATAGCATGGAGAGAGTAAGAAAAAAAAGGTCCCTTAATAACTTTAAGACAAAGCTGGTGCTAGCATTTGCAGCGATCTTATTAGTGCCATCTGTTACGATAGGTGTATCAGCTTACATAACAGCGAAACATGAAATTGAAAACCAAATTATTAACACAGCACAGCAAAATGTACAGTCCATTAATTCGGTGATTGACGATACCATTGGACCAAAAATTCATGATGTAGAGTTTTTTGCATCAGTGGTAAACAACGAGCGCTACAATGAAAAAGATATGGCTACTTTAAGCAAAAATTTTAACTTATATGCTTCGCTTCATCCAGAAGCCGTCAGCATTTTTACAGGAAATCAGCAGGGGAAGTTTATTCAAGCGCCTAAAAAAGTGACACAAGCAGGCTATGATCCCAGAAAACGAGATTGGTACAAGCTAGCCATGCAAAACAAAGGGAAAACAGTTGTCACTGAACCTTATCCCTCAGCCTCTACAGGTCAAACCGTTATTACTGTAGCAAAAACAACGGCTGATGGCACAGGGGTTATTGCTTTAAATTTAGATATAAGCCGCATCAATAAAGCTGTCAGCAAAGTGAAAATCGGAGAAAAAGGATATCCATTTCTTTTAGATGGAGAAAGAAAATATATTGTTCACCCTACGGAAAAAGCAGGTACAAAAGCAACAGATTCTCTTTTTGACAAGCTTTATGCAAAGAGATCCGGATTCTTTGAATATACCTTTAACGGTGATGAAAAAAAGATGGTCTTTACGACAAATAAAACAACGAACTGGAAAGTTGCAGGCACTATGTATTCATCAGAAGTGAGTGAAGCAGCACATCCTATTTTTTACAAAACACTATTTATTATTGTAGTTTGTCTGATAATCGGGAGTCTTACCATTTTTGTGGTGTTACAATCGATTATTAAACCGCTCAAACAGCTTAAGAATCAGGCTCTAAGCGTTAGTGAAGGAGATTTGACAACAGCGATTACCGTCAATTCAAAGGATGAAATCGGTGAGTTAGGGTATGCTTTTAGTCAGATGCAAAACAACCTTCGTACATTAATTCAAAATGTTGAAATGAGTGCAGAACAAGTGGCTGCTTCTTCAGAAGAGCTAACGGCCAGTTCACAGCAAACGAGCGCTGCGACTGAACAAGTATCGGTTGCGATACAAGAAGTGGCTTCTAGTGCGGAAAAACAAACGGCTGTTATTGACCAAAATGCAGCTTCTTTAGATGAGATTGTACAAGGAGTTTATACGATTGCCAAGCGTACAGAAACTGTTTCTCAGCTATCAAATCACACAACGTCTGAAGCGGTAGAAGGGGGAAAAGCTGTGAGAGAAACGGTCGAACAAATGGAATCCATTTCTCAGTCCGTCGAGCTATCTAATACAACGATTCGTACTTTGTTTCAACGTTCAAAAGAAGTTGGAACCATTTTAGAAGTAATCAGCGGCATTGCTGCTCAAACAAATTTACTAGCCTTAAATGCTGCAATCGAAGCGGCACGAGCTGGGGAACATGGAAAAGGTTTTTCTGTTGTAGCAGCGGAAGTGAGAAAGCTGGCAGAACAATCACAAGTTTCTGCGTCTCAAATTTCTGAGCTTATTCAAGCTATTCAACAAGATACTCAGGAATCTGTACATACAATGGAGCAAGTTACAAACAAAGTTGAAGAAGGACGAACAATTTCACAAACGGCTATTCAAAAGTTCGAACAGATTCTAAGCAGCATGAATGAAACGACTCCGCAAGTAGAAGAAGTGGCTGCGACTGCTCAGCAAATTTCAGCAGCGGTTGAAGAAGTGGCTCGTACAGCAGGTGAAATGGCAATCCTTGCTAAAGGAAATGCAGCTACATCTGAAGAAGTGGCTGCATCAACTGAAGAGCAGCTGGCTTCAATGGAGGAAATTGCTGTTTCCGCACAATCTCTGTCTCAAATGGCAGAACAATTAACAGCGCTCATCAGTAAATTTAATTTGTAAACTTTCGTCAAATCGTCATAGACCTCTTTTATATTGGAAAAAGTAGAACATACACACACGAAAGAGGTGAAAGTATCTGATGGAGCAAACAAAAATGACCTTTGAGCCAGCTTCAATTAACGATGATATGCATGCGAAGCTTAAACAACTAGAAGAGCAGTTTCAACAAACGTTGGGAAAAAGAGTAGCTTTAGTTGCATACGAAGCTGAAAAATAAAAAAACAAAAAAAGAAAAGACACTAGGTCTTTTCTTTTTTTGTTTCAATAAGGTTAACATACATTAAATTACAAGCTTTTTTCATATATTTTCTCAAAATAAGTTATAATATAGTGTAAAAATACACTATATTAGTGTTATTTCACTTTTTGTATGGTATAATTTCACAGAAATAAAGAAAGGAGCTTACAGTTTGTGATGAAGAAAAACCTGTTGTTAGGATCTTTTTTATCTTTTTATCTAGTAGGTTCGTATACCTCCTATCATATTTATAAACAGCAGCAAAGCCGTCCTGTAACGGAGGATGTTGCGCAGCTTCTTCCTACAAAAGTCAAAGAAATAAAGCATGGAACCACTGAAAAACAGCTGAAAAATTGGGTGAAAACCGCTTCACAGCATCATGAAAAAATAGCGATTTCAGGCATGCAGCACAGCCAAGGAGGGCAGACATACTATCCTAATGCTATTTTACTTGATATGAAGCAGTACAATAAAATTATAGATTACAAGCCCCGTCAAAAAGAAATTACGGTTCAAAGCGGGACAACGTGGAATGATATTCAGCAATATATACATAAAGACGGTCTTGCTCTTAAAGTTATGCAATCACAAAATATTTTTACCGTTGGAGGTTCTATTAGCGTGAACGTACACGGCAGAGATATTCGATACGGTTCTTTAATGGATACGGTCAAATCTATGCGTCTCCTGCAGGCGGACGGATCTATTATCGAAATTAGCCGGACGAAACACCCCCAGCTGTTTTCTTTAGTAAACGGAGGCTACGGGTTATTTGGGGTCATTTTAGATGTGACGCTTCGTTTGACGGACGATGAATGGTACGAAGATGAAATTATTCGCTTAGATTATAGGCAGTATACAGCGTATTTCAAAAACTACGTACAGCATAATCCTGACGTTCGTATGCATATGGCGCGTATTTCTGTTTCTCCTAATCAATTGCTAACAGATATGTACGTCACAAACTACCGTTTATCTTCTCAAAATACTTCTACTGCAAACGAACCGCTCAAGACAGAAAAAATAGTGGCACTTCCTAAATTTATGCTAGGGCTGTCTCGGTATAGCGACTGGGGCAAAGATATGCTGTGGGAAACACAAAAGGCTTATTTCTTAAAACAAAATGGACGGCTTGAAACAAGAAATAATGTTATGCGTTCTGAAAGTGATTTTATGGAATACGAAAGTGCTAGCCAGACGGAAATTTTGCAAGAATACTTTGTTCCAGTTGATGAATTTGCTTCTTACATCGATGATTTACGTCAAGTGTTATCAACTGAGGAATTAAATTTATTGAACATTACCGTTCGCTATGTAGAGAAGGATAATAAAGCCGTCATGTCTTATGCAAAAGACGATATGTTTGCTCTTGTTTTACTTATTAACCAGAAAAGAGACAATCAAGGCATCTCTGATACACAAAGAGTTGTCCGAAAAATGGTGGATGTGACGCTGCAGCATCAGGGAAGCTATTACCTGCCTTACTACGGCTACCCAAGCAAGAAGCAGTTAGAAGAGGCTTACCCTCATACAACCGCCTTTTTTAATTTGAAAAGAAAATATGACCGGAACGAAACGTTCGTTAATTTATTTTATAAGGAGTATGGAAAATGACGTACAAACAACTCTTACATTCACAAAGCCTGATGATTACCGCAAGCAGTATTGTGTTTCCTTTTTACCTTTTACTGCTTCGAAATCTTGGCGACAGCTATTCACAATTTGGCTTAGCTTACGGAATTTTTGCTTTAACCGCAGCTTTGAGTCATCCGTTGATCGGTTCATGGAGTGACAGAGTAGGAGAAAAGCGCTTGCTTCTTTTATATACGTTTGGGATGGCCGTTGTTATGATTGTGATTCCCGTTTTAACAACGATCACACAGGTGTATATCATTCAAATTATAATGGGTCTGCTTGGAGCTCTTCAAAAAACAGCAGAAAAAATAGCGTTATCTAGGCAGACAGATCGTGCTCACACAGGAAAACAAGTAGGACACTATCATTTATGGACCTCTATATGGGCAGCCTTGGCCGTTATTGCAACGGGGTATATCATTGATTTTCTGACAATCGGAAGCCTTTTTTACATCACTTCGTTTATGTACGTAGCGGCAGGGGTATTAATATGGCAAAAACCAAAAACAATCGAGCTTGAACGCCACCATTCGCTGTAAAAGCATATATGGACAGGTCACCTGAATTTTTTAGTTCGTACAGTAAGATACTATAAAAAATTTATGTTCTCCCGATATAAGTACTGAAAGGAGAAACGTTTATGCAAGGTATAAGTATATCAGGGCAAGATGCATGGTCTTCTATTATAGTATCGTTCGCTATTTTCATCATTATATGGGGTCTGATTCCAGGCTTAACTATAAAGTATGTATGTAAAAGTCAAACACTAGGTATAGCAAGTTTTTTTATCGGTATTGTCTATGGAGTTAAAGCGGGTCATTTTCTTATTTAAATACGGTTTAGGTTAAATAAGGAAGCTTGGACCGCTATTAGCTAAGTGGGAGTCCCTTTTGATTCCTGTTATTTTTTTAGAGCAATTCTCCATAATAACAGTTAAAGAGGTGAATCCGATGACAGATAACAATGTTGGGTTTGGAGTTAGCGGAAGCGAAGAGACTAGAAAAAAATCTACTGTTTCTAGTAAAACTCCTATATCTAATGATGTACAACAAAATCAAAAACAAGATAACTACGAAAAGCTTAGCCATCAACTAAATTCATTATCTGATGATGAATTTAGAGCAGATCGTGATGAAGATTAAGGGCTACCTATCAAAAAAGAATATTTAAATTAAATAAAGTATTATGAAAGTAAACTAAGTGGATTCCATGACTTTAACGTGATAGCATTAAGTACTGGTACAAACATACCACTTGACTATTTTGACATGCTATCTTGTCAAAGTTCTTAGTTATTTCTTTGATAACTGAGAATTCATTTGTAACCTTTAAGTAGAGATATAAAGGTAATCCTTCACTTTAATAAGTGAAGGATTTTTTTTCATTCCGTAAAAGTTTTGCAATTGTTTGGATTAATAAGAATAAAACAGATACATTGTATACAATGTAAACGTCGTCATGTATAATGTAACTTATTCTTAGTTGAAAACTTGAATGAGCAGGACAGACATACTCGAGATAAGCGGAGGCATACACCGGTGTCTAAAAAAATACATGATTTTAATGATATTATCCGAAAGCTGCGCAAAAAACTTTTTGGAAAAGGTCCAGAACGAATTCATACTGTATTCGTTCAAAACATGGCTATTTCAACTTTGTACGGCAACTTAACGTCAGCTGAACAATTTATCGCGAGAACAACCGAAGGTAAAGAGACGGTACATATGGCAAGAACGAAGCTTATTCAAAACCTTTATGCTTCATCTCCTCCAGAAGGACTTGAAGACTTGTTAGGAGCTAAGCTGAGCTATTTATTTTCCGATATCAAAGTGGAAGAAGATATCGCCGTTTCCGTATTTGTGTTTGAAACCAATATTCAGTAGAAGAATGTAAAATACATAATTTAATTAAATGAAAGAGAAGTAGGATCTGCTTGTTTTTTATTTAGTTTTATTATAAATAATGATGACTGATATACTGTAAAGAAAGTGCAGGATTATTAGGCAGCATTCAAAAACCTTGTGTAAAAGGTGTTTTTGAGTGTTGCCTTTTTTAATTAAGGAGGAGTTTTATGGCATTTCACAAGCCGGATAAAATGTTAAACATCGCTTTAGAAGCAGGGGTTTCAAAGACGAAGTTATCCCTTTCTTCTATTCTTATGCTTGGGTTTTTAGGAGGCGCGTTTATTGCGCTTGGTTTTTTACTAGATGTGCGCGTCATTGGTAATTTACCAACTGAATGGGGAAGTTTATCAAATCTTTTAGGAGGGGCCGTCTTTCCTGTAGGTCTTATGCTGGTAGTACTTGGCGGAGCAGAGCTCATTACGGGGAATATGATGTCTGTCTCCATTGCCCTGTATGCAAAAAAAATTCCGCTTCGCCACTTGCTTTATAACTGGTTTTGGGTCACGCTTGCAAACTTTTTAGGAGCCGTATTTATTGCGTATTTCTTTGGACATATTGTCGGTTTAACAGAAACGGGGCCTTTTTTAGATAAAACGGTAGCAATTGCTCAAGCTAAAATTGACGACTCATTTTTAAAAACGCTTATTTCTGCCGTGGGCTGCAACTGGCTTGTATGTTTAGCTATTTGGCTTTCATACGGCGCTGACGACGTTACGGGGAAAATTCTTGGTATTTGGTTTCCGATTATGGCATTTGTTGCGATTGGCTTTCAGCACGTTGTAGCCAATATGTTTATTATTCCCGCCGCTATTTTTGCAGGTCATTTTACATGGATTGATTTTATGACAAATATTATCCCTACCTTTATTGGAAATATGATAGGTGGAGCTGTATTTGTAGGCCTTATTTATTTTTCTTCTTATCAACAGAAACAAAAAGAACGATTAAAAAAAGCTTCTTAATCAGGATTTATCAGTTGTCATTAAAAAAGCAGTCTCTTAGTAAAGAGGCTGCTTTTTTGATAGTGAAAGGTGAAAAAATGTACTTTTAACAATTTATGTATGATAACATATAAATCGATTAGAATATGGTACCATGAGCGTTTGAATCCACACTATTATTTTCATAATAATATTATGGTTAACTAGATGTTGATTAATACATTCGCAATTGAATATCTAGTACTACTTACTGTTTTATATGATTCATATGTAAATCATATTTAATAACTTACTAACGCTAACGGAGAGTGAAAAAATGAAGTTCATGCTTGCTGTTTTATTGATTATACTTGGTAGTATTTTAGTTGGTTTGACTAGTAACAGTCTAGGGGCGACAGGTAATAACATCATGCACTTAGCTGGAATTGGGTGCCTTATAGCAGCTATTTTTATAGCAAAAGGCAGAAAAGATACTAAACGCCGTACAAAAAGGGAATGCGATGTTTAATCACGCATTCTTTTTTGATGTGAGCAGTTTTAGGCCTTTGTCGTCCACTTTTTCTTACGATTATTATAAAATAGAAAGTAACAGCGATACATACAGCAGTAAGGTGGTATTTAACAATGAAACAATCTAACAAAACAATCGGTATTGCAGCGCATGTGGATGCAGGGAAGACTACGTTTTCGGAGCAGCTTCTTTACCACACAAAAAGTATTAAACAGCGAGGAAGAGTTGACCACAAAGACTCGTTTCTTGATACTCATACGATTGAGAAAGAACGGGGCATTACGGTATTTGCTGATCAAGGAACTTTTTCATATAACGGTTCTACTTATTATTTAATTGATACGCCTGGCCACGTCGATTTTTCACCTGAAATGGAACGTTCTATTCAAGTGATGGACTATGCGATTGTTATCTTAAGTGCAGTAGAAGGAGTTGAAGGCCATACAGAAACGGTTTGGCAGCTGCTTCAAAAACATCGTGTGCCCGTATTCTTTTTCATCAATAAAATTGATCGTGTAGGAGCAGATCCTGAACGTGTTATAAACGATATTAAACATAACTTAACCGCTGATGTTTTTGACATAACATCAGATCTTATAGATGGTTCGTTAAGTGAGGAACTTATTGAATTTATAGCTGAAAAAGATGAAGAGCTTTTGGATGCATTTATGGAAGGCAAGAATGATCAAGCTTATTGGAAAGCGGCTATGCAAAAGCTTATTCAAGCCAATCAGATTTTCCCGTGTGCTTGTGGCTCAGCTTTGCAAGACATCGGTATTGAAAGTTTTTTAGAAAAGCTCGATTTGCTATCAGAAACTCACTACTCGCAGGAAGAAGCATTTTCAGGGCGTGTATATAAAATTCGGCACGATGAAAACGGCATGCGCATCACGTTTATCAAAGCTCTAAGCGGGACACTGCAAGTGCGTGATGAAGTGGCTTATGAAAAAAACGGAGAGCTATACGAAGAAAAAATCACTCAAATTCGTGCTTATAACGGAAGCACATTTAAAAACGTAAATGAAGGTTCAGCCGGCGAACTTTTTGCAGTTACAGGATTGACTTCAGCATCCGTTGGAGACGGTCTTGGAACGTTAAAAGAAAGCCGCTCCTACGAACTTTTGCCTACGTTAAAATCAAAAGTTGTTTTTGAGCCTTCTGTTCATCCAAAAGAAGGAATTAAACTTTTTCAACTATTAGATGCCGAAGATCCTTCTTTACATGTGACGTGGGAAGAAAGGGCTCAAGAGCTTCATATTCATGTGATGGGAGCCATTCAGCTTGAAGTTCTTGAAAAACTGATAAAAGAACGTTTTAATATAAACGTACAGTTTGAAGAACCAGAAATTTTGTACAAAGAATCCATTGAAAATACAGTGATGGGCTACGGGCATTTTGAACCGTTGAAACACTATGCAGAAGTTCACTTGAAAATAGAAGCAGCGGAACGAAACAGCGGAATTACCTTTGAAAATGCTTGTCACGCCGATGATTTATCCGTTGGGTATCAAAATCTAGTCCGTCAGCATATATTTGAAAAGCCGCATCACGGTTTGCTAACGGGGTCGCCTATTACTGATTTAAAAGTGACGTTATGTACCGGACGAGCTCACAACAAGCATACAAGCGGTGGAGATTTTAGAGAAGCAACGTACCGAGCATTACGACAAGGGTTAGAAAAAGCCAAAAGTATTGTGCTAGAACCGTATTATGACTTTAAAATTAAAGTGGATATTGATCAAATGGGGAGGGTATTAGCTGATGTTCAAAGCGCACACGGCCGCTTTGATTCTCCTGTAACAACCGAAAACAAAGCGATTATTACAGGGAAAGTTCCTGTTGCTACTTTTATGAACTACGGTTCGACGCTAGCATCTTTTACGCACGGAAAAGGAGCGATGTCTCTATTATTCGGAGGGTATGAACGTTGTCATAATGAAGAAGAAGTTATTGAACGAATCCGCTACAATAAAGAGGCAGATCCGGAATACAGCTCATCCTCTGTCTTTTGCGCCAAAGGACAGGGATATACGGTTCCTTGGAAAGAAGCAGAAGAAAAAATGCACTGTTTATAACAAGCACTGTAGCAATTGCTACAGTGCTTTTTCTCCATACCTTACCTTTACAATAAAAACCACATTATAGTATAGTTTACTTATATTTCTAAAAAATGAGGTGATAGAAACGTGGATGCTACTGTTAAAACAACTAAAAGCGGGATAATAGGTGGGGTTCTTGGAGGAATTTCACTTTTATATGTTATTATTAATACTTTATTGATCCTTAACTTTTTTACAGGACTTGTTGCGGCTGAAAAGCTTCAAGGCCTTCCTATTATCGCACCTATCTTTTTAGTTCCGCTCATGGTTGTTCCTGCAATTATTGGTTTTTTTATAAAAAAAGACAAGCTCTGTCTATGGGCGATTATTTTAAATATCATCTTGTTTCTTGTACCAATTGGCTACCATGTCATCGGTACGTTAGTATTCGGTCCTTAATCAAAAAACGAACAAACTTCAATATAAAGTTTGTTCGTTTTTTGATATCACATAACCACTATTGAGCCGGAGCAGTAGCTGTACTGCTGTTTTCGTCTTTTACCATCATCCTTACACCTTGTACAACCGCAATTCCTTCCCACTTATCAAGATCAGGTTCGAGAAATTCTAAAGCAAACGTGTGTGGACGTAATGACAGAAACGAAGAAAGTGTGCGGACTTGAATGACAGGAACGCCGGAACGCAAAACGTCAAATTTACGATCTGTTATATTCCCCGTAATTTCATATGTATCGCCGTCGTTTCTAATATAAAGATACTTCTTTTTAAAAAAAGTGAATTTCCGTTGAATCATTCCAACTTCATTTCCGTGGTGATCTGAAATAATCAGCTTTGGCATAAGGGCAAACATTTTAGATTTACCTGTAAACACGGTCTCTTCGTTTTTCAAAATCTCAAATTTATTAGCAATAGATAACTTATATGCGACATTTCCAACAATGTCTTGTGATTCATTATAAATAGGAGATTCACCTAATTCGAAAAACTTGTCTTGCAAAATAATTCCTTGTTTCTCCATCTAAAAACCTCCTTTAGAATATATTACCATATCTTACACCTTTTGAGTTTGATAAGACTATTTTCATGGGTATTATTAAATAAAGTTCGTCCTTACGTGCTGCGAATAATGAAAAGAATGAAAATAGGTTTCAAAGCTCATAATGTGTAAAGGAGACCTGCTTGTTACAACACCAGGTGGAACGTAAAGCAATTTGTTAGATATACATAAGGAGATGATACTTTATGCCTCAATGGCATCCGCATCGTGAACAAAAAAATTTACCTGATGAATTTCCTGTTAATCCGCTTTTTTCTCGACAAGGAGAAGTGACGATTCCAAGGCTTCGTATTAGTGATCAAGGTATGCTTCCCGAAACAGCTTATCAAATCATTCATGATGAAATTGCTTTAGACGGGAATGCCCGCTTAAATTTAGCTACCTTTGTTACTACGTGGATGGAGCCTGATGCAAAGCGTTTGTACGGCGAATCTTTTGATAAAAATATGATTGATAAAGATGAGTATCCGCAGACAGCGGCTATTGAAGAGAGATGCGTACGTATTTTAGCGGATTTGTGGAATTCTCCTAATCCAGATACAACGATGGGCGTTTCAACTACGGGTTCATCTGAAGCATGTATGCTTGGCGGACTTGCGTTAAAAAGACGCTGGCAAAAACTGCGTAAAAGTAAAGGGCTATCAACAGAACGGCCGAACATTGTATTTAGTTCATCCGTTCAAGTGGTATGGGAGAAATTCGCAAACTATTGGGACGTAGAGCCTCGTTATGTGAACATTAATGAAGATCATCCTTATTTAGATGCAGAAGGCGTCATTAATGCGGTTGATGAAAATACAATTGGTGTCGTACCGATTCTTGGAGTCACATATACAGGAGTTTACGAACCAATTGCTGCTATCGCAAAAGCATTGGATGAGTTACAGGAGAAAACAGGGTTAGATATTCCTATCCACGTAGACGCTGCTTCTGGAGGTTTTATCGCTCCGTTTCTTCAACCAGACCTTATCTGGGATTTCCGCTTGCCGCGAGTAAAGTCCATTAACGTATCGGGACACAAGTACGGTTTAGTCTATCCTGGCTTAGGATGGGTGATTTGGAGAGAAAAAGAAGACTTGCCTGAAGATCTTATTTTCCGCGTTTCTTACTTAGGAGGCAACATGCCAACTTTTGCACTTAACTTCTCTAGACCAGGAGCACAAGTCCTTTTACAGTACTACAATTTCTTACGTTTAGGTAAAGAGGGCTATTATGCCGTGCAAAAAACCTCCCAAGAAAACGCGCTGTTTCTCAGCAAAGAAATTGGAGAAATGGACGCATTCGAAATTATCGCCGATGGTTCAGATATCCCGGTTCTTGCTTGGAAACTAAAAGAAGGATACACGCCAAACTGGACTCTTTATGACCTGTCTAGACAACTGCGCACGTATGGATGGCAAGTGCCTGCTTATCCACTCCCAGCAGACATGGAAGAAATCACAATCATGCGCATTGTTGTTAGAAATGGATTTTCAAGAGACCTTGCTCATTTATTTATGGTTAATTTCAAACAAGCCGTTGAATTTCTTAACTCATTGGATAGACCTGTTCTTAAAGACACGAAATACGACAATGGATTTCATCATTAACATCGATTACGAACACACAAAGCCGTGTTATGAAAAGTACATGGCTTTGTGTTTTTTTATGCATAAAAAGATAATCTTTTCAAAAAAATACCATAAATCAAACAAGAAAATATTCTTATATTTTCTTAATTTTGGTATAATAACCCCTAAGGTTTTATAGTTCTTTAGAATTATATAAAACCTAAAAAAAGATAAAAAAAGGGGATAATAGTCTATGAAAATGTTGAAAGTTGCTTTTGGTATTCCGTTGTTAGCCGTATTGCTAGCAGGGTGTAGTGATGAGTCCAGTGAAACGGTATCGCAAAAAGAAGAGTCTGCAGAGAAATCAACAGCGGTTCATACGAAAGAAAACGGCAACAAAACGGCTGTAAAAGAATCATCGCCAAATACATTACAAACAAAAGCATCAACCATTAAAAAAGCCGTTAATTCTAAAGAAGCTGATCGCGATTACTTATTAAACGTAATGAATGGTTATCAGTATATCCAAGTAGGTGACAATCAGTATATTTACTACGGGATTAATCAAGAGCAAAATGTTTTTTGTATGATGGAAGTTAATTTTGACGCCAGTGGTGATTATGTAGAAAACATCAATTTTGTTGATAATGCTTCAGAAGAACAAATTGCTTTGCTTCAAAACCAAATACAAGAACAACAAAAGCAATTATCAGACCTTGAGCAGCAGCAAATGGAAAAAGAATTAGATGATTACTACGCGCAGCTAGAAGAAGACCGACAAAAAGAAGAAGAGGCGCAGGCCAAGGCTGATGCAGAAGCTGAAGCTCAGGCAGAAGCAGATCGCAAAGCGGAAGAAGAACGTTTAGCAGAAGAAGAGAAGAAACAGCAGGAGGAAGAGGAAGCTCAGGCAAAAGCGGATGAGGAAGAAGCTCAGGCTGATTCGGAAGATGAGGCGCAAACAGAATCAGAATCAGAGCAAGAAGAAGATACAGAAACCCTTGAGGAAGAGGAACCAGCCGAACAAACAGTTTCCCAAGAGCAAGCTATCCAGCTAGTTCGTGACCAACAAGGCATATCTGAAGATTCACCTCTTCTTGTAGAATACGATCACCTTGACGACTCAGGAAACTATATTATCCATGTTTATGAAAATGTTGTGGATAATGAAGATACAGGAGAGGAACATACAGCTACACAAGGTTGGTATCAAGTAAGTCCTAGTGATGGGTCAATTACTGATGTTACGGTAGATGGTTACTAATAAAAAGAAAAAAGGTTTATTAAAAGAAGCGTTCCTAACTAAAAGGGAGTTGCTTCTTTTTTAAGGTATAATTTCATAGAATATATTTCTAAATTATGCACAAAAGGAGAAATCAGATGAAAAAACGTTATATATTCGCACTGCTTGCTCTCTTTCTACTCACGACCGCTTGCCAAAATCCCTCTCCACCTGTGGATAAAACGAGCGGACTAAGTAAAAAAGATGCTCACGAGTTAGGAAATCACCTTGAACTTGTGAAAGTGGATGTATCGATTGTTACGGATAAACGTTTAGTTGGTTCAACCATTATCACAGAAGGAAAAGACAAAGGAAAAGAGCTCGTGCCTACTAGTTTATATTACGAAATCGACTTAAAAAACACAGGTAAAAAACGCGTTGGGAAAGAACATCCGGACAAAGGAATTGAAATGGAAATTCAGCCTCATATACCATTAAAAAATGCACTAGAAGAGAGCGTTGGCTTCAATGTATTTAATCCTGATGATAATCAAGATAGGTCTGGACTGGGATATGGTTTTTCGTCTCCTAGCATTCTCAAATATAATGAACAAGGAAATTTTACTTTGAATTATGATTTAGGGTTTAAAGGTTCAACTAATAAAGAGCAAGCTTCTCCTTTGAAAGCATCTGACCAACAGTTAAAAAAGCTAGAACTACAACTTTTAGATGGAGTTTTAGTTGTCAAGCAAGAAAAACAGGTGTTAGCCAAATTTGATATGAAAACTAAAAAGAGAATTGAAAAATAATAAACAACGGTAACATGGTAAAAGCCTACTTGACTAAGTAGGCTTTTTTAGAACCACATTTTTTTACATACGTTTTTACGATGAATGTCATATATTTGGCTGATGCCGTGTTTATCAAATTTATCAAGTAGCTTATCAGTTCCACGCTTCATTTTATAGTTCATTTCACTTTCGTAAAGAGGAAGTACATTATAGAACTCAACATCTTTTCCTTCACGGATATGAACGCTCCAGGCTTCTTCTTCAGTTAGTGGAGGGAGTAAAAGAGAAGCACAAAGCTTTGTATTAGAGCTAAATGGTTTAATTGGGTTGTCATTTTGAATCGTGTGGCCAAACCCTACCCATGTATCTAATTCATGGGGGAAGCGAGCTAAAAATTTTAAATTTTCAATTGGCCAATATATTTCTTCTTGCTTAAATCCTTCTTTTGAAAGGTCCCATTCTGGTGGTAAAAAACAAAGGAGTTCAGTATAACGACCACCTTCGACTTCTGGCGGAGTATTCATTGCCTTATCACTCATTCCTTGAGTAATAAGCGTATGGTAAGGACGTTCTTCACTAGGTGCAATATGATAGACATCTACATGTACAAGATGAGACATAATTTCATGATAGACCATATAAATAGGTCCAAAATAACGTTCAATATGAGCTTCCATAATCTCTCTTGCTTCTTCATCTATGTCAACATTTGGATCAAAATCCTTACCTGAACCTTTATGAGTGTATAAAACATCCCCTGATTCTGTGTATTCATATTTATCTTCATTGTTTGACATGCTTTTAATTCCTTTCTATCTAGTAATTAGATAAATCAGCTATTTTAAAAGGTAAATAACCTATTTTGGTGATAACCTATGATAGACTTATATTACCATAATCACCTAAATAAAGTTAGTTAGGATTATTCAGTTAAAGCAGGAGGCAGTGGCAGCAGAAAGTAATTAAAGTTATCAGGGATATTTTATTGCTTAAAAACATAACAAGGAAACGAGGAGATTAGCAATGGAACTTGACCTAACTGTAAATTCGAAGAGACGCTACGCAAATTTTGTTAAAAGAGTTTCAGAAAGCACTGTGGTCTGGGGATTAAAAAGTGAAGACGGCTGGTGCGTATGTGAATCGAATAAATATGAAAAGACAGTCGTTATGCTTTTTTGGTCGGATGAAGCATATGCAAAGCAATGTGCAGTAGAAGGATGGTCACATTATAAATCAGCATCTATACCGTTGGAGGAATTTATGGATAATTGGCTATACGGAATGAATGACGACGATTTGTTAGTTGGTGTTAACTGGAATGCCAAGTTAATTGGGTTAGAAGTCGACCCGTATGATTTATTGACAGAATTAGAAGACTTGTTAGAAAAACAGTAGATTTACTTTTCTTTTTTATAATATAAGGAGTGACCAAGTTTGAACATTGAAGCGGCGACTATTTTTAGTATTGAACCTGATGACACTTATTTAACTATTATTGATGCAGATTATAGAGATGAATATGGACTAGTCTTAGTTCAAAAACCTCATAATAAATTCGAACTGTCTGTAAACGGTACTACACTTTATCCACGTTTAAAAATAAACTATCCTTTTGTCAGATGGATTGATTATAAGCATTTTTTGATAATGAATGCCAGAACCAAGGGAGAAGAGCACAATCTTTTTATTATGAATATTGCTGGAGAAGTCATTCGGTCATTTTATTGTGGAGATGCTGTACAAGACATAGCTGTTAGTAAAGATGGAATATGGTGCAGCTATTTTGACGAAGGCGTTTTTGGTGAAGGGATATCAACAGAAGGGTTAGTATTATTTGATAATACAGGTTCACCAACTTTTCAATATCATTCTCATTTACCAGATGCTCCGTCCATTGCAGATTGCTATGCAATTTGCAGAGGTAAAAATATGACACTTTGGCTATATCCATATACAGATTTTGAGTTAATTCAAGTAAATCCCGAGAAAAATTCCTTCATTGTACATCAAACTCCTGAAACGTTACATGGATCACAAGCAATAAGTATTAGAGGAGAATATAGCTATTTTTACAGTCCATACAATAAGGGAGGAGCATTATACAGTTGGAAAGCAGGAGAGAGTAGTTTTAAAAAAATAGGTAAGTTAAGCGGAACCCTTAGAGGGCTAGATACAAGGCAAAAAGCTCATTTTATAGGGATTGAGGAAAAGAACATAAAAGTTTACACCATCATGAACCCAAAAGAGTATTAAAACATAAGTTTAGATTATCTAAAAATTTTATTTATAAAACGAAGGAGTTTCCATGGAACAAAATTACTTTTCTAACTATCCGTTTGCAGAATTGTCTGCACAGGATGGACTTTCTTGTCTTAAGATTTGTACTTATGCATACGCGTACCCAGAAGCAGATAACATCCATGATGCAGATTGGCATAAAAATTATCTTACATTTAATATTCCTGCATTTAAAGCTGAAATTGACGAGGTTATTTTAGAAGGGCGTACAATAAAGTACTATCTTAACGAGTTAAAGAAATTCTCAGCTTTAAAGCAGAAGAAAGTACTTTTTGAACCCACTGAACCCTATTTTGGTTTCACATTGACTATGAATGGAAGAAAAAATGTTAGTGTAGATGGGTTTATACAGTATCCCGCTGGCTGTGGAACAGAACTAAAGTTTGAATTTGAAACAGATTTAACTTACATAGATGCGTTTATTCAAGGGTTAGAATCCATTTTAATTCAGTATCCAATTAAAGAAATTTAAATTATATAAATCAAAGAGGTAATGTATTGTATGAAAAATTGGTTCAAAAAACATGCTAACAATAAAAAAATTGAGGATAATACACCTTGGCAATTAGATAACGTTTACAAAAGAAACAAAGAATCTCCTTATACATTTTACAAGCCAAGCAAAGCGGTGACGGATAAATTAAAAGCGGGAGACCTGGTGAAGTTAGTTTTCTTTAGTGATTCAGATACAGATGGTTACAAAGGAGAAAGAATGTGGGTGGAAATTACGGATAGAAACAAAGAGAACTTTGTTGGAAAGCTTGATAATGAACCTTATCATTTAAAGAGCTTAAAACTTGGTCAAATCCTGCATTTTGGCACTGAACATATTTGTGATACTGAATATGAAGACGATGACGCTGAAAAGATGGACTATTACTTTAATGCTCTCGTAACAGTTAGCAATGATGTTTTAGAAAGAAACGAGTTTAATTTTCTGTTAAAGGATAAACCAAATGAACCGAATGATTCAGGATGGGTTATCTTTAGCGGATACGAAGAAGATGAGTTCAACAGTAATCCAGATAATTTTCAAATTGTAGCTCTAGGAGTTGTTTTAAATGTTGATGACTCAATTTTAGCTTTTATAAATGAAACACCGCTATGTGCTTACGAAAGAAATGAGTTTGGGCAATTTAACAAAATTCATGACTACGATTGGGAAACATACCTTAGTGAGTGAAGCCTTGAAACTAGTAACTTGAAAAGTTTGTATGACAAGCGGATGGAGGGGAAGAAGTTATTCTTTTTCCTTTTTTTGCGCTTCTACATTAAATCAACTACTATCACACTGATTCATAGCTACTGTAAACTTGTGATGCAAAATTGTAAAGTTCTAGGATAAACCATAAGGAAATTACTTAATTACATATAAAATGATACGTACTGGCGTATTCAGGCAATTGCGATTAAGTGAGCGGCCATTTTAACCATTTCTAAGATATAATCCATAGCTTGTACATAATTTAATTCATTTGACCTTAAGCGCGTCATTCAGTAGATTCTTAAGAGTTCTGTTTACAACCCGAAAATTAAAATCCCGAGAGCAAAAACAGCTGATTTAAAAGGAACCTACACACTTTAAAGGAAAAGCAAAGTATTCCAAGGATCTAAGAGTAAGGGAGACCCTAACGATTTTATTTCTTTTTCTAGTTTACATAATATATATTCTAGGAACCAATTGATAAAACACAAATTCTGTCTCATTATAAAAGTATACTTGTTATATTGAGACAGAATTTAAAAATGAGATAGGGTTCGTATTTATATGATCTAACTCACTAAACTAATTAGCAACAAGATTTGTTCTAATTGAACAATTGCAGATATGATTTTATAGAAATACATATGAATTTCACCAGTTTATTTTTAGGATTGATCAGTTCGATTGATGTTTAGATTATATTTAGAGAGTTTGAAAAATGAATGACTTATATAAATTAAATTTTACACTCATTCATTTTTTCTCATCGTATTCTCAATGAACCTTTTGCAAAACGATGAAATCTGTTTGTAATTAATATCTTAAGGATTTATTTGCTACTGAACGTATATTTTTCATTTAGTACATATGTTTGCATTAAATGGATTTTTATTCATAAACAAAAGTAAAAACCTCGTATTTTCTGTAATAAAATACAGTTATAAGTATTTTTATTCTACCTAATTCCTTGTTAAAATCACTATAAACCCCTTTCCTATCAGCTTTTTAGTGATTTTAGTTGTAGTTTCCTTTTTCATCGGGTATAATATTAAACAAATAGATGACGGTATAAATTGGATGTCATTATCCAGTTTTAAAGGAGCGATACTCATGAACATTACAATTTATTATGGAAATCATGAAGATAAAACAATTCACACAATGGATTGTCACGTAGATATCGATTTAGATGATGAAGATATGGTAGCTTTAACAGAAGCTCGTTAATGAATATATAAAAGGCTGTGGATGCTTTTCATCTGCAGCCTTTTATTTTTTTGCTCCCCCTCTTCTTTTCCACCTTTTAATGACCGCTGCGTTTTAAGATCATTAGCTACTTTTATTATAAAATTTCAAATTCTCCGTTAACTTCTCTTTACTTTTCGACACATTTTTTGTATCATTAGACAAGAGCATATGTTCGATTTATTTTTTATCGTATTGATGATCACAAGGAGTGTTTTTGAATGACGGTACGAAAAAGAAAAAGAAAGAAGCTCCCTCCTACCCTATCCAATACAGGCTTTATTGGAGCAACGTTTGCTGATACAGATGAATTAGCACGCAACGAATATCACTTTCCTCGCAAACAAATGAAAATTACCCATCATGTCTTAGATGCTTTGCTTCAAGGGGCAACGCACTTATTTCAACAGCATAAAGTTGAAGCCGCTATCTCATGCGTGTATCTGCCCAAGTACAAAAAGATCGGTTTGGTTCTTTCTAAACAACCTTTTGGCCGCGATGAAGGCATTGGGTATTTTATTAATTACTTAAAGGAAATCGGACATATTGAATGGGATGAAAAAACGAAAGACTACGAAATACATAATACGAGTTTTATCGGCGTGGTATTTGCAGATCTAGAAAAAATTGCTAAGTTCACCTTCGACTTTGAGTTAGAATTACTGTCGAAGTTCGTCAAGGACTTAATTATTCCCGCTAAAGAGCTATTCTTGCAGCATAATGTAAAAGCGTATCTCTCAGGCGTTGAAAATGAAGATCAGCATAAAGTAGGGTTTGTTTTATCGATTAAGCCTTATGATGAACGTAAGGAAGCAGACTTATATTTTGTGGAATACTTAAAAGAACGTGGTTTATACGAAGAGGACGAGTCTGAAGAAGAGCTAGTACCTATTCATACAAAATGGAGCTTATTTAAATAACATATGTTATACCCGCTGTCGTAATAAGACAAGCGGGTCTTTTTTTTGCTTTTTTACTAAAACCCAAAACAAATTAGTAGCAAGTACTAATAGTTAGTAATATAATAATAGTAATGATAAAAAATCATTGATATCTATAATATAAGGAGTCGTTTTTATGATTCAACTAAAAGATTTAGTTCCAAGTGAACATTACAACTTAACAGAGGAAATTGAAAAACATGCATCTGATCAGCTTGCGCTAAAGTGGCAGGACGCTGACGGTGTGCGTGAGGAAATTACATATAACCAGCTGTTAGCAAAAGCAAATAAGGTGGCAAACGGGCTAACGGAGCTAGGATTAACAAAAGGTGATCACGTGTTGGTTATCGCACCTCGCCTTATTGAATCGTATGCTATTTACTTAGCATGTTTAAAAGCAGGTATTATTGTAATTCCTTCTTCAGAACTATTACGCGCAAAAGATATCCAATATCGTTTACATCACGCTGAAGCAAAAGCGATTATTTCTTACCATCCTTTCTGCAATGAGATCGATAAGATTGAAAACTTCCCTACTTCTCTACAACATAAAATTACATTTGGTGCTGATGTTACGTCGTGGACGCGCTTAGAGTCACTTACAGTGGATGCATCACAACAGTTCCAAGCAGCTAACACAACTAAGGATGATACGGCATTCCTTCCTTATACATCTGGTACAACAGGACAGCCAAAAGGCGTTGTTCATACTCATGGATGGGCTTATGCTCACCTTCGTATCGCTGCTGCTGAATGGTTAGATATTAAAAAAGGCGATACGGTCTGGGCAACAGCAGGTCCTGGTTGGCAAAAATGGATTTGGACTCCGTTTTTATCTGTACTTGGACAAGGTGCAACAGGCATTATCTATAACGGACGTTTTGAACCTAAAAAGTTTTTAGAAATTTTACAGGATGAACAAGTAAACGTACTGTGCTGCACGCCAACAGAGTATCGCTTTATGGCTAAAATTGATGAACTTGAACGTTTTGACCTGTCTCACCTTCATAGCGCTGTATCTGCCGGAGAACCGCTAAATGAAGAAGTAATTAATGTGTTTAAAAAATATTTTAATATCCAAGTACGTGATGGATACGGCCAAACGGAAAATACCCTTTTGATTGGTACCTTAAAAGGTGTAAAAACGAAGATTGGTTCAATGGGTAAACCAATGCTTGAAGGGTTTGTAGAAATCATTAATGAAGACGGCGAGCCTTGTGAGCCTGGAGAAGTTGGAGACATTGCCGTTCGTAGAGACCTCCCTTCTCTTTTCAAGCACTACTATAAAGACATGGAGCGCACTGAGAAAACGTATAAAGGAAACTACTATTTAACAGGTGACCGCGCTTCTAAAGATGAAGAGAACTATTACTGGTTCCAAGGACGCGGAGATGATATTATTATCAGTTCCGGCTATACAATTGGGCCGTTTGAAGTTGAAGATGCGTTAATTAAGCATCCAGCAGTGAAAGAATGTGCCGTTGTAGCTAGTCCAGATGCTGATCGCGGCCATGTAGTAAAAGCGTATGTTGTTCTTGTTGATCATGTAAAAACAACAGATACAGGGTTTATTAAAGAGCTGCAAAATCACGTAAAAACTCTTACTGCACCTTACAAGTATCCTCGCGTAATTGAATTTATTGATGAATTACCAAAAACTAATTCAGGTAAAATTCGACGTGTGGAACTTCGTGAACGAGAGCAACAAAAAGCATAATAAATGAAAAAAAGACGTATCTGTTAGGATACGTCTTTTTTTATTAGATAGCACGCTGTGAAGTACGAACATCTACCGTTAAAACACCTGTATTTACGTTTGCATATGCTTTAATGATGACAGGATAATCTTTGTTGTTTGTGAACTTAAAATCAGGTCCTCCCCACGATACGGTCGCATCTCTTCCCGCAGGTACATAACCTACATGTTTTGAATGGTGAGACCTAGCTGTCACTTGAAGACCAGCGCCGTCAATCGCATTAAATAACGTAGAAGATGTTTGACAAATACCTCCGCCAATTCCCATCACCAGCTGTTTATTGATAATTTCAGGAGCAGGCTGATAGCCTCTTTCTGCTGTGCGCTCCCCAACTGTTTGATTATAAGAAAATGAATCTCCTGGTCCTAACACAACGTTATTAATTGCTTCTGCTGATAGCTGAACATTTCTGTTTCTGCTTGTATCACTTGGACGAAAACGTGTAGAATACGAAGCTAATGATACATCGGCGATCCCTTGAGCAGATGCTGCCGTGACATTTGGAGCGGTTTCGTATATCGGAACCTTTACCTCCAATTGTTTCGTATTTAAGTTCTGCAGATTTTTAACAAGTTCTGCTTCTTTTAAGATGATTTGCTTGGATCCGCCAGTCAACGATCCATTTTCATCTATTTTTATGTTTTGCATAGGTGTATCGATCCCTTTTGCCAGCTCAGACGCTAACTGTTTAATTTCTTGATCATATACACCTTTATCCTTGTAATGAACCGGCTTGAATTCTTTCATTACTTCTCCTGTACGAGAATCTTTTAACTGATACGTCAGTTCTTCGACTTTAAGGACTGGCTTTTTCTTTTTCTCAGCCTTTTTTTCTGGTTTTTTAGCCGCTTGTTTTTGTTCTATCGCAGCTGTTTGCTTTGCGGAATGATTTGTATACATGCCGTACGCAATAAACGCACTAACAATTGTCGCCCCAAGCAAGAGCGCCCCTAAGACTTTCTTCATGTAATTGAATCCCCCCATATCTCGGCTTTACCTCAATATGTTTTTTCTATAAAAATATGTATACATTCATTTTATACAAACATCTTATAAAAGACGATCTGCCAAAGTGAATAATCACCATTTTTTATATTTTTTTCTTTATTCAACACATGAGGTAAAGCGGAATGATGTTCATAGACCCCATTTTTTCTTATGAACTCAATAGAAAACAAATGTTGTATGCGTTTCCTGTTATTACTATTCTTATATATAATAGCACGAAAACAAGGATTTTTTAACGAATTATGGTAATTATTTTAAAATTTTTCTGACAATTTTCGCGGTGTTGTTCATTTTTCTATGGGCATTATACATGGTATAATGGTAAAAATGGAATTTGTTTTATGAGGAGGATTTACGCTTGACTGAACGTTATAGCAAAGAAGAGATTAGTCATCAGCTAGAAAGTATAGATCATGTAAAAGAAGCTCTTTTAAAATATAAAAACACCGTAATCGGTGAGAAATATGATTTGCTTCCCTACCATTTAACTTCAACAAAAGAGGCAATCTTAAAGACGATTCACGATAAAAAAAGCTGTATTGTTAGCGATATCACAAAAGTACTTGGGCTCTCACCCGGTGCTATCACCATTGTATTAAATCAATTAGAAGATGATGAGCTTGTGAATCGTATATATAAAAAGCAAAACCGCCGAAGCGTGTGGGTAGAGTTGACGGAAAAAGGCGAAAAAGTTGTCGAAATATTGCAAGCTACTCGTGTCGATTTTTGGTCAGATTTACTTTCACACTTATCAGAAGAAGAAAGAGATCAATACTTTCACATTATGAAAAAAATATCTCAAAAATTACAGCAATAAATATAAAAAAAGCGGCTATAAGGCCGCTTTTTTATTATGCGTGTGCTAAGGCTTGTTTTTTCACTTCGTTTTTCAACACTTTTCCTACACTGTTTTTAGGAAGTGATGAAACAAATACAACAGTTGGCACTTTATATGGTGCTAGTCGTTCTTTACAGAAATTCACTACGTCTTCTTCAGTTAGAGCTGACGCTGCTTGTTTAACAACAAATGCATATGGAACTTCGCCGTACACATCATCAGGCATGCCGACAACTGTCGCTTCTAACACACCGTCTGCTGCTAGAACAACTTCTTCTACTTGATCTGGGTAGATGTTGTCTCCTCCATATACAATTACATCTTTATAGCGTCCTTCAATATAAAGAAATCCGTCTTCATCTAATCGACCTGCATCGCCCATCGCTAACCAGCCATCTTGTAAGACAGCATTTGTTGCTTCTTCGTTTTGCCAGTAGCCTTTAAATAGATAAGGGCTTCGTACAAGCACTTCACCTTTTTCTCCAGTTGGAACTTCTTGACGTGTTTCTGGGTCTACAATTTTAACTTCCACATGTGGAGCCGGTTTCCCAGCTGAGCTTACTTTCTTCCATCCCATTTGAGGATGCCATGAACTGATAATCCAAGCTTCTGTGCTTCCGTATCCTTGAGCTAAAATCATTCCGTTACGGTCATATTGTTCGATTAAAGACTCTGATACTTTTGTTCCGCCTGACACAGCAAGTTTTAGAGGGAAATCATAGTGATCTCCTTTTTCAAGCTCTTCTACGATGTATTTTAATGCTGGTGGTAGTGCAAACAGCATTTTAATGTTTTCTTTTTCGATTACCTCAATTACTTTAGCTGGATCTGTTTCTTCAGAACATACCATTGTGTTTCCTGTGTTAATGCACATAAATAAAATGCTCATCGAACTCATGTGGAAGAATGGATGAACAAATAAATAGCGCATGCTTTTATCAATATTTGCACGTTCTTCCTGTCCGCCAGAGTTTAAAAAGGCACTTACCGATCCGTGTGCAATCATACATCCTTTTGATTTACCTGTTGTACCTGATGTAAACATCATTAATGCTAAATCTTCAGGAAGTACTTCAGGAAGTGCTTCTGGTGTGTTTGTGTTATACGCTGAGAATTGAGTTGTAAATTCTTTTGCATCCTCAATTTTTAACGTAAAGCTAAGTCCAGCCGTTTGTTCCGCTTTTTCTAATACAGACGTAAATTCATTGTGGTGGATAATCGCTTTTAACTGTCCGCTTGTAATAATGCTATCAAGCTCATAAGGTGTCATGCTCTTACTTAATGGAACAACGACTGCTCCCACTTGTAAAATCCCCATTGTAACAACTGGGTAAGCAATGCTTGTATGAGCTAAAATACCAATACGATCTCCTTTTTGAATTCCTTTCTCTAAGAAGTAATGAGACAATTGATTTACTTTTTCATGAAATTCATTAAATGTATAACGTTCATTATGTTCAACTAGTGCTTCATGTTGAGGAGAAATCTCTGCACGTTCTGCGACTAAGTATTGTAATGTGTTCATTTTATCCTCTCCTTTGTCCGCTCGGACTAAATATTTCGTTCGTGAATATTTTAATGACTAAAACATAATAACAAAAAATTTTTCCGAAGTAAAAGTTTAAAATTATCAAAATGTGTTTATATAGGTTGTATCGGGAAATGTTAAAAGAGATACTGTTTTTAAGAAGTGTTGTATTACCAAGGGTTTGAGAAAGATTTACAAAATTTAAACAGTTCAGACACTGGGTTTAATGAACTATTTTTTTCCTTTTTTTGTTTGTAAATTAGTTTTTATTTCTTGTTTTTCATTTTTTTAATATATTTTCTTACTTTCCCCTTATTCACCGGATTTTGAGCTCATTCATTGAATGAAAACGGTGAATATGAAACAATAATATATAAGTATTTGGATTTGAAAGGAGCAAATTTAGACATGAAAGTTCTTGTAATTGGTGCGAATGGTCAAGTAGGCAAACATATTGTAAACATTTTGAATGAAAGTGATGTGCACACTGTACGTGCGATGGTTCGTAAAGAAGAACAAGCAAAAGAGCTTGAAGCAAGATGTGTAGAAACGGCTTTTGCAAGCTTAGAAGGCACTGTGCATGAAATTAAGGAAGTGATGAAAGGCTGTGACGCCGTTATCTTTAGCGCAGGATCAGGCGGCAGCACAGGTCATGATAAGACACTTTTAATTGATTTAGATGGAGCAGTAAAAGCGATGGAAGCTGCAGAAGATTTAGGAATTAAACGATTTGTGATGGTAAGCGCCCTTCAAGCACATCACCGTGAAAACTGGAATACTTCACTAATTCCTTACTATGTAGCCAAACATTATGCAGATAAAATCTTAGAAGCAAGCGGATTAACATATACAATTGTTCGTCCAGGCGGATTGTTAAACGAACCAGGAACAGGACGTGTAGATGCCGGTGAGAACAAAGAGCGCGGATCCATTCCTCGTGAAGATGTCGCGCGTGTGGTAGTAGAAACGTTAAGTGAAGATCATACATTCGGACGTTCTTTTGATTTAGTTTCAGGTGATACACCTATCACAGAAGCTATTCAGTCTATTTAATATAAAAAAGCAGCGAATGCGTATTCGCTGCTTTTTATTTATCATTTAATACATGTATTAAATGATAAATTACTTTTGCTGTCAGTCCCCATATGACTCGATCTTCATAGTAATAAAAATGTTCTTCCATCTCTCTTGTTTGCCAATTATAATTTTCACCACCAATAATCGCGTCATAAGGAAAATTATGTTCGGGTTCTACTCTGAAATTAATATTGTGTATATCAGGTTCGGTACGCTGAAAAAAAGAAAGAGGCACGGTAAATACTTCTGCTACTTCCGAAGGATTCGGTCGAAGTTCAAGCGACTCATCAATGAAACCTACATAAGGATAAATGATTGTTCCGAATTGAGAAACAATATAATCTAAAGCTTGTACGTGCTGAATAGATTGGGGTGTAATCCCTAACTCTTCAGAGGTTTCACGGATAGCCGTTTCTTTTTCATCTGCATCCGTCTTTTCAACACGCCCTCCTGGAAAACAAATTTCTCCGGGCTGTCTACGTAAATCGAGCGCTCTTACTTCAAATAAGACTTGTAGTTCCCCTTGTTTTTCAATAAGCGGAACAAGAATGCCGAAGCGGGAGAACTGCTCCATCCCAAGTATTGTCGGCATCCGGTTTTCTAACTTAGCTATAATGCGGGATGCATCCATACGTCCACTTCCTTTCACAAAATGAATTATCAAAAGAATAGCGAGTTATAAGCTGCGATGTCAACTAACCTGCAAAAGAAAGCTGTTATCTTTATTATATGAAGAGATGTATTGAATTGACACTACAATTGATAAAAATATATAACATAAATATAAATAAAAACAGATAGCACCGGCTACCTGTCTTTTTGTCTTGTTTTTAACAAACCATAAATAAGTAAAAAGAATGCCACCACACTGATAAGCAATCCTCCTACTTGCTTATCAGTGAGTCCAAAACGAAGCTGAAGCCAAAAGATAACCAAGCAAATCAAAATGACGCTGGTAGCTAAATAAAAGTAAATGCTGTAGAAAAACGGATTCGTTCTTTTCCGTTTGTAGACAAGTAGTGAGATGCCTATATAC
This sequence comes from Priestia sp. FSL R5-0597, assembly GCF_038006305.1. NCBI lineage: Bacteria > Bacillati > Bacillota > Bacilli > Caryophanales > Bacillaceae > Priestia > Priestia sp. FSL R5-0597. The sequence continues at coordinate 2,415,385 of NZ_JBBOUZ010000001.1, read as the reverse complement.
GTACCCAATAGTGTGAGTAATACAACAACTTCCGTTAATGTTCTCACTGCATTCTCCCCTCTCCCTTTTTTCTTCTATACCCCGTTTCTTCTTTTATCAAAAGGTAAAAAGGTATTCATAAAAAACCGCTTTTACGACATAAGGCGGTTTTCTCGCTACGCTTTATCCTGAATTATTTCCTTTTTTACATCGGTCGTTTTCATCTTGCTAACATCAGCTGCTTTTTTCACAAAGGCGTTTGTATTATACATCAAGAGCAAAGGTAATGACCGCTTCACAAGCTAATTCGCTGCCTACAAATGCTTTTCCTTTTCCTTTTACAATCTTTCCGCGCTGCTTAAGAATCTCAAATTCTAAGCGTAGTGTATCTCCTGGCCTTACTTGACGCTTAAAGCGACATTCATCTATTCCTGCTAAAAAAGCAAGTCTTCCTTTTTGGTGGTCATCCGTAGCCATGGCAAATCCGCCGAGCTGAGCAAGAGCCTCCACAATAAGTACACCAGGCATTACCATGTAGTCCGGGAAGTGACCTTGAAAAAAAGGTTCATTTGCTGTTACTTGTTTAATTCCTACAGCAAGCTTTCCTTCTTCTTGCTCTAAGATGCGATCAACAAGTAAAAAAGGATAGCGGTGTTGAAGGGTATGTTTTATTTGTTCAATATCTTTCATATGTATCGCTCCTTTTTCTTATAATAAAGGGTCCTTACCGTCAAATGCAGGAAACGTATCTGGATGAAGAAGCGGCGCGAGTTTTTTTAACCCTAACAGCAATCGGGGTGAAGGACGACAATACAGCCATTCTTCTAGTACATATACACGATGTTCTTTTATGGCCGGCATGTCAGACCAGTTCGGTCTCTTGTGTAAAATCGTTGGATTTACTTTGTTTGTCTGTACGCCTACCCAAGCCAAACACACGTGATGTGGATTTCGTTTGAGCACTTCTTCCCAATCACTCTGTACATTTGCTTCTTTGTGATCAGCAAATATATTTTCTCCTCCCGCTAACGCGCTAATTTCGGTCAGCCAGTTTGCTTTTCCAGGAGTAAAAACGGGTTTTGGCCACCATTCCCAGTATACAGTGGTTTTTTCGATTTGACGTGCCATTCCTTTATATGTAGAAAGAAACTGATCATACCGCTCTAACAGTTCAGCTGCTTTTGTTTCAATATTTAATCGCTGGCCTAAATCCTGTAGATTTTGACGGATATCTTCTAGCGAATTAGGATTATATACGACGTAAGGTATCTTTCGTTTTTTAAGTTCTTCAATATTTCGCTCCATTCCAGGAACGCTTAGTGAAGCTAGGACTAAATCTGGCTTGGCTTCTTCCACCGCATCCATATTAATAGATAAATCGGGACCTAAACGCGGCAGACTCTGAATAGACTGCGGCCAATCGGAATAATCATCAATTGCTACGAGCAAATGCTCACATTTTAAATACGCTATTAGTTCTGTATTGCTTGGACAAAGCGAAACAATTCGCATATTTCCCCTCCTGCATCCATTTCTTTTTTTTCTATTATACAATAGATTTCCATATAAAAAGCAGAGACTTTCACTGAAGTCTCTGCTTTTGGTGCTCTTTCTTATCCACCCATAGCACGATAAAAGAAATAAAAGAAACCCAAACAGCCAAGTGAACTAATGCTTGTAGTTAAAATACCGATTGAAAGCAGCACCTGTCCGTCTCTTTTTTGTTTGTATCGCAGCATATAATAAAAAGCTAAACAGGTGCCAATAAGTAAATAAATAGCCCATATGTAAGGTAGATTCTTTAGTTGAAAGATGTATCCTTGATTAAATAATAAACAGTAAATAAAAAAAGATTTACGATAAAAAAGATAGGAAGTACACTTTTATTCATCTATTAAACCCTCTTCTATTCTTTATTTTCTGCTATAGTTATCTTGTTTTGATTTCTCAGTTCATCCCGTATTTCACGTAAATATTGATTTCTCTCTTTCATTCGCTTTAACACTATAACAATAACAGCTATCATACCAGCAATGATTCCTATATAAAGAACTCCAAACACTAAGATAGGTACTACACCCCAAAGCTCCATCTCATCCCTCCTACTTTTTGGTTATTACCTTATTTTACCGTATTTTGTAAAGATGTCACGTCTTTTATCCATGAAAAAGGGAGTTTGAATATACATTCAAACCCCCTAAAGAGATAATAAAAAATAATATTTATTATAGCGCTTTGCTTTTGACACTTGCTCCCGTTCCGAAGAACTTATCAAAAATTTGATAAAGAGCAGACAGGCCAACTAACCAATAAATCGTTGTTACTAACCAATCCCAAGAGCCAAATAGCTCTTCTACTACATTCACGCCTAATGCTACAGCTAACCAATTTAAACCGCCTAAAATCACAAGAAGAGTCGTTAAACCTGAAAGAAATTTCACGTTGTCACCTCCTTGCGAACTGCATTAGGAAAAGCAGCTCATGTTACATCTTATGCGCTGTATAGATCAGTATATGCATAGGCGCTATGTAAAATAGTTATAAAGAATATGTGATTTATTCTTTTTTATTTCCTTATTGTGCAGCTGCTGCTTTCCCAATTTGCTTAATCGTTTCTACATGCATCGCTTCGTGATAGAAACTGAATAAAAACGTTTCGCCAACTGTTGTAAAGTTGATACCCGCTTTATTTGTAAAAGGTGTGATTAACTGCTTATCAAACTGCCCCGGCATGAACTCTTTAATACGGCGTGCTTGGTCTTTCAACACATTCGCAATTTCTTCAAGAGATGGAGCAGCCTCGTTCCAATCAGCAGGTTTTGTTCCGGCACCAAAAAAGCTTTCATAACTCTCTGGCGTTTGCATCGGTTCACCAGCTAAGCCAAACACAAGCTTTTCTTGAATAAAGGCAATGTGTCCAAGATTCCAGCGAATATTGTTATTGAACCCTTTTGGTGTGATGTCCGCTGCCTCTTCTGTTGTTTTTTCAAGGATACTAATCGTAATTCCTCTTACAACGTCCATATGTTTTAAAATCATGTTTTCCATCGTCTAATCTCTCCTTACGTTGTCGTATTAGATAAACTATTCAATGTCTATTGTGCACAAATTACCCCTTAAATGCCACTCATAACATTTAAACCTTAAAATAAAAGAAAATTCAAAAGAAAATCCCCCTATATAAAAACTAGGGGGATTTTTTAAGCAGAAGACTTTAAATTTGAGACAGGTCCTTTGTTTGGCTTCGGTTTTAGCTGACCAAGCTTATTTTTCAGATAATCTTTTAATGCGCCGCGTTTTCTCTTGCGTCTTTTATCACGATTTTTAATAGTAATCTCCTCCTTTCCTTTTAGTTTTAAGACCTGCGTATTAAATGGATTCTTCTTTTATACATAAAATCCTTTTGAATTCTCAAATTTACCTTCATGTAATTCTTTCCTTTTTACAAAAAAAGACCAAAGTATCAAAACTTTGATCATTCAAGCTACATACGTAATCGATCCAATAGTGGAAATAATAGCGCTGTTTCTGTCATACCAAACAACAGGTTCGTATCTAACCGCCAAATAACTGAGGTGAGCGGTGTGAAGTCTGACAATTTCATCTGACAGGTAAGCTGATTGCTTTGCGTTGTCTTTTCTCTTTAAATTTAACACTTCAATAATTCTTTCCCGCGTCGTAATTCCAATTCCATGACCAAAATATAGAGTTTCATCTAATACAATGGTGTTTTCACCTTTCCACTGGGGAGTATCAGGGTTATAATCAGGGTTTTTAAAATACGCACAGTCTCCGGGCAAGTAGTCAGATCCTTTATAACCATGGAGCTCAAGATCTTCATCGTATTGCCAATCGTGTAAGTAAAGATCAGCAAAAAGCCTGTTAAAATTTGCTTTTCCAATATTATTTAATACAGCTTTGTAAAAGATGATGATAACAGCCGTCGCGCACTCAAACGCGTATTCGTGTCCGTTGTAAAAAATATCATCGATGGCCTGATGAGGAGAAACGGTAGGTAGTAGCTGAAACCCTCCGTTATCGGTTCGTTTCCAATACTTTTCGTTGCACCTAGAACGGGCGAATGTAGCAAACCTAGCGCCGCTTTTGCGCAGCAACACAGACGATTCAATAATTTGTAATTTAACAGATACATCAAAATCAAGCTGGTCAAATGTAGCATACTCATACACTTCCCTATAGGCATCCATTTGTTTTAAAATGTCTGCTTTTTCTTTTGTTAACGAACTATTATTTAAATCGCTTATTTTCACAATTTGTTGATTAACTTTAATCATAGACGTTCTCTCCTTTACAGAAAATGATATCAATCACCTTCTCTAACAGGATATTGATAAAAATTTTTTTTGTGTATCTTCATTTATTTAAAATCGTGAAGATTAGGGAAAACGATGAAAGAAGTAAGTTAACCGCTAATTTTTTCATTTGTTCCTTTTTGTCCTTTTGTCACCTTTTTAAATATAAAGCGAGCAACTAACACGTACAGTGGTAACACAATAATGACGGCAATAACATTTAAAATCCAAGGTATTGTCCCCATAAAAACGTTTGAAGATGCTTTATCATACCAGCTCACAATAATTATTAAAAAGACAACACTGGATATAAAAGTACTTACATATCCCTTCTTATAGTTTGTACTTCTCACAGCAACAACAAAGCCAATTACCAATGAAATGCCTGCTGACATTAAGACAAAAATCAAAAATAAATTTGCTACCTTTTGAACGTCCATTACTTCCCTCTTTCTTATAAGATTTTCACTCCAGAATTTTCGTTGCGTCACTTATAAAAAAAGTAAATTTAAGTACTTTGAACTGCCTAAAACAATTAACGCCCTTTTCTAGATACAATTCCTACAGTATTTTGATTAGCCGCTTCACTTTGTTTTTGATCAAAAGTTACTATTAAATTGTATATAAAAATTAACAAACCACACCCAACCATAATCCAACGCATACTTCCTTGGAATGCAGAATTAAAAATGTTTGCTAAAACTATTATAAGTCCTGTTGACATGTTAAGATAATTCCAAAACAAGCAAATCGCCCCTCCTTAACCATTGCTTCTTCTTTTCTTAGGTCTTAATATAAATTCGTAGATGAACCAATAAATTAGAGGAAATAAAACGATAACGAGAAACCCGTTTTCAGCCGGTATATATTTGTAGATTAATAGCATAATAATTGCAAACACAAGGTAAGCTATCCAAAACCCTTTATCTCTTTTACGCATACTTACCACCTCTCTCTGAACTGAAATAGCATCCTAACGTCTAACGTATTTTCTATATACACAACCAAATCCTTTCTTAAAAGTACGTTATTAGCGAACGCCATACCAAGATAAGCCTAATTTTTAAGTCTAGGCTTATCTTGGTACTACCTATTTAGCAAGAAATACTTCTTCATTCACATTTTCAAAAAACGACTCCAACCTAGAAAAGTCCTCCTTGTTTCCCCGTGTAGAGAAAACTTCTTGATCATCATGAACAACAACCATCGTAAAAGTTGATTTGAAAATTGTAAGGATTTGCTTTCCTGTTTTTATTTCCCTGATTTTATTAAATGGGATATGTAATACAATAGGCAGCTTAGAGAAAACTTCTCCGTAAAAAAGTAGGCTTTTTTCTGTATAAGCTAAAACACCTCGAATAGGTACAGAATTTCCATTTGGTACACCTACAAGTCCCGAAAATCCACTTTCACATTCATAGTAAGTTAAAATAGATTCTCTAATTTCTTCGTCGCTATCTACCCTTTCTTTAAACTCTTTAGTTGCTCTCTCTTTTAAACTCATACTATCCCCCCTATAGAAATTACTTCTTTTTAACGTACACCTAACTAAATTTTATAATAATTACACTTTTTTGTAAATTTCAGGTATCTGCCACCTAATTAATCTTTCTAGTTAAAATAATTCATACAAAAAAGTGCTTGGATATTTAAATATCCAAGCACTTTTTTGTTAATCCCCTCAAACTCCAAAAACTTTATAGGAAGGATGCGTTTTTAATACTCAGGCTTAGCAACACCTAAATTCGATTCAAAATCAGTAAGGTACGTGCGGGCTCCGTTATATTTCTCTTCTTCTTCATAGTCATAATTATTACTTGTGTACGGATTCTTAACAATGTTTTTATATGATCTGATGGTTTTTAATTGAGTATCCAAGGAATAATCAAAACCTTTCATTGCTGTTTCTAATTCTTCAAGCTGTTCCTTACTAAAAGCATCTCGATGCTTTTGTAATTCATCTTTTATTATATGCAGTTTGTATACTGGTCCGTTTGTTATGTCATTAACTGTAGGTTTTATATCTCTATTAATATCTTCTTGAGAAGAATGGAGGTGGTCGTAGAAGAATGATATACCTAGATCCTTGCCGTCATCCCAACCTCTGGTGGCCTCGATAACCGAATGCATATTTTTCATCATTGTCACTTTATATATTGTTTTAGGGGAAGTGTATTTCGTATAAGCTTTTAAAGCCTCTTCTCCATTTAGTTTATCAACATCTTTTTCAAGGTTATTGATACTTATTTCTAACTCGTCATTATTCATTTTATTAACCTTTGCAGTACTGTTAACGGACGTAGATAACAAATTAAAATCATTTTTATAACTTTGAAACGTTTTTTCTATGTCCTCATCTTTATTAATAAGACGATCACATTCATTTTGGAGAAACGTTAACTCTATTTTTATTTCTTTTTGGGCTTCTTCTTGTTTTGTATTTTTGCTAATTGATTCTTTTGAGGTACATCCCATTAAACTAAAAGCAACAGTTAGAACAGCTGCTCCTGCTGCTATCTTCCTTGAATTCTTCATTGTGAAACTCCATTTCTTTGTTGTTTAACTTTTACATACTGAACAACTATATCACATAAATGGATTATTTTAACTATTTATATTAAGATTAAAATTAAAGAAATTAATAAAACGGGGGTTTGTATGAAAAAGTTATATTCTGCATTACTCGCATCTCTACTGTCAGCCATTATACTAACGGCTTGTTCAGAAACGAACGTAAACAGTAAAAAAGACGTGGGATTCTATTCTAGTGAAGATGAAGCCTTTGAAAATGCAAAAAAAGAGTCTACAGGAATACAAGATATTATCGGTGAAAGCAAATATGTAGATAACGAAAAGATTGTTATCTATACAATTAAAGGAAAATCGAATGTAGGTATAGGAACAGCTACATTAACTCAAAAGGATCAAAAAATCCGTTGGTATTTTAATGGGAATCCAGCTATTATTAAACAATCAAAGGGAAATACAGATATCACTAGTGACATAACGACTCCAAAAGGTGTAAAGTACGATTTTTATGCCGGTACCCCAACAAAATCAAATATGACAATTGAAACCCGTACCGATACTGAAGTGATCCCTCATATTGATAAAGAATATGATATTTATTATTACCTCTCCCCTGTTCCAAGCAATTAAGCAGCAATTTTTTTATTAGTCGCAACTAACCAAGGGGGACATTATATATGAAAGAGTTTATAAAATTATCTCTGTTTATGTTTATTATCGTTGGATTATCAGGGTGTATAGGCGAGGAATATGACTTCTCTCCCCCTACGGTTACATTATCGGCCAATGATGTTGTGGATGTTGAACTGAAAGAAACTAATGTAGATTGGCGCGGTGAAGAAGGAAAACAGTACAGAAAGGAAACAAATACAAGGAATAGTATAAATAGAGCTAAAAAGCAACAACAGCTAGCTGTTGCCCCTGAAACACCAGGGAATTTAAGGTTTGATAGCGAAGATTTTCTTGTTAATGACATTAGTTCTTATACAATAAGCACTAGTAATGCGAAGCAAGATATTAGAATAAACGAACAAGATAGAACTTTTGCGTTCCCAAAGAAAAAAGGGAATTATGTTTATTTGCTAGAACTCCAAACTGATAGAGGCTACGCACAATATGTAGGGAACGTTGTTGTTAAATAAATAACATAGAAAGTAATAAACCCCAACCTCTACAAAGAGATTGGGGTTTATTACTATTATAGTATTCTACTATACCTACATGAGAGGTCACTTATTGTCATTAGTAAGCTCTATAGAAAGATCTTGTCCAGATATTTTTCGACTTACGTATGAGAATAAAAAAGTGCTAACTACAAGCATTGATACTACTACAGAAAGAATTGTTTTATAATCTATAACAAACTTCCCTGGATCCATTAATAGCAGAATTAATGTTATTAAAAGTCCCATTACAATTCCATATATTACTCCAATCGTAATATATAAATTCACTTGTGAAAGAATGACTTTACGAATGGATTTTGGCGTCATGCCCATCGCGCGTAAAACAGCAAATTCTTTTCGTTTTGAATAAATATTATTTGCCAATGAATTAAATACTCCTATCATGGTAGAAAGAACCAATGTGGCAATAACAACTATAAAAATTCCCCAACGCTGATAAAACATTTCGTTTGCTTCTTTAACAGATTGATCATAGCTGCTTACCTTTAATTCGGGATACTGGCTTTTTAAGCCCTCAATTTCTTTTACAGCGGCCTTTACATTCGTAGCATCTATATATAGGCGGTAAAAATTCACATCTTTAAACTCCTTGTTTTTCCAATCTAAAAATGCCTCATAGTTGTCAAGAAGATGGTCAGGTATAGCTGTTACGACATAATCTCCTTTAGGTATTATATGCCCCTCTATAATTGATCCATCTTGATTTTTAGCATACATACCTAAATGGAGTACCTGACCTACTTTTACATTATGACTTTCAGCAAATTTTTTAGACACTATTATACTATTCTCTTTATTACTTCCTTTTACATAAGAGAAGTGCTCTAGAAGTCCTTGCTTCTGCAATCTTTTCAAGTCAACCACATTGTAAAGAATATCTGTAACCTTTTTTGACTTTGAAATCTCCCCTAAGCCCTGGTTGCTCATGTTGCTAACGCTTTTTACGTGAGGCAATTGTTCAGCCTTTCTAGTGAGTTCTGCTACATCTATTTTTGAATCATCAAGGCGAGTTTCCACAATAATGGGCATTACATATTCTTTTTTTAAGTAGGTTAGTCCATTATTTTGAATGGTTCTAAATGTAATTGACCCAAATACAGTAATGACCATTAATCCGCATATTATTAAGATAATCATTGTATTTTTTCTAACTTGAGGAATTAGATTTTTAACGGAAATATAAAATTCTTTCCCAAATAGTTTTTTTCCATATGGTAAAAACCACTTTAATCCTTTAGTCACTAGGATAGGAAAGATTAGTATAAAGGCAAACAAGACTAAAATAACTGTAATTAGTAACATCCCAGGTCCGTATGTGCCTCTTGTAGGAAATACCTGGCTTCCTATAACTAAAAATAAGGACATTGCTATTAGTACCTTGAAAATTACTATTCTTGTCTTGGAAAAACCATAGTTAATTTTCTCGTTCTTCTGCATTGTTTTTAGTGGCAATACTTTTGTACTTCGATAAGCTGGAATGAGTAAAAAGAATTGAATAATAACAAACATTACAACTGTAATGATAACGGCAGTACCTACGTTAAAATCAGATGGAGAGGAAGCTATTTTCGACACTTTTCCTAACCAGCTGTATAAGTACCTTTGACTGCAAAAGGTTAGCAAAAACCCGACACCTGTACCTACGGTGTTTATAACGGTGCTTTGAAGTGTGATAATCTCGCTAATCTGTTTAGCAGTGGCTCCTATCGACCGCATAATGGCGAACTGATTCCTCATTTTGTAAAGCAAAAGCTCAAAGTTTGAAATGAGAATAAGAGACGTGATGATTAATACCAATGCCGATAAAACCATAATAAATGTATGTAAGGATTGTAAATTATTTTGCACGCCTGCATCTTGTTCAGCTATATCAATACGTAAGTCCTTGTTATATGATTTAATATGATTGGCCAACTTTAAGGCGCTCTCGTTTTTTTGTGCCTTTATTAATAAATAAGTCGCTTCCGCGCTGCTTTTTTCTTTTGTTTGAATATAGCGTTTTACATTCTTTTGATTAAGTATCAGCATATCCGGTGCTACTCCAGTAGCGGATAAATCATTTACGGTTTCCGCTAATGTGTATGTTCTGTTTTCAATAAGGACTTTATCACCAATTTTTATGTCTAAATCTTGGGCTAAGCTCTTATTCATTGCCACAGAGCTACTATTTAGAGGTTTGGAAAAGTGATATCGACTTTTAGCTAAGTAATCATTTTTAACACCTACTGTATAGATAGAGGCATGTAGTTGATTTAGGTTTAAATGAGCAATAGATACTTTTGATACCTTATCTACCATTTTATCCTGGTGAATTTCTTCAACTAAAGTTGATGTCAAAATTTTGCCTTGATTCATATCAAACCCTACGGACAAATCCATCGCACCGTAAGTTTGTTTTAATTGACTTTTTAATGTGTCCTGCGCATTAAAAGAGAATAAAACCATACTAAGTACAAGCATGGTAGAAATAGCTACACTTACAATAGACGAAAACACAATGAATTTATTGGACTTAAATAAACGAAAAGCTAAACCTCGTAGTGTTTTCATATCTTAAGACTCTCGGCTTTTGTAATAAGCTTAAACTTCTCTAGTATATGATCCAAATCACTATTTCCACTACAGATATACGTATCGACAATAGAGCCATCATGAAAGAATAGAACGCGATCTGCATAAGTAGCTACATTAGGGTCGTGAGTAACAAGAAGTATGCTTTGGCTAAGTTCGTTTTTTGTGGTTACCAGTGTGTCTAGTATGCCTTCGGAAGTATTAAAATCAAGGTTACCTGTAGGTTCATCTGCCAGAATAATAGGTGGGTCAGTTATAATAGCCCTTCCTATAGCTACGCGTTGCTGTTGTCCACCTGACAGTTGTACAGGGCGGTGTTTTTTCCAAGCTGTTAAGCCCAAGAGCTCAACAACGTTATTTACTTTTAAATCAATTACGTCCGATGTAAGTTCCTTTAAAACTAGCGGAAGAGCTATGTTTTCTTCTACAGATAAATCTTTTAATAAGTGGAATGATTGAAAGATAAATCCAATGTTATCTCGTCTGTACGCTGAAGCTTGAGGTTCTTGGAACATATCTTTTGAAAGCATTCCGTTTAATTTAATCGTTCCACTAGTTGGCTCATCAAGTGCTCCTAAAATGTTCAGCAGTGTACTTTTTCCTGAACCACTTGTTCCCATAACAGCAACCATTTCACCTGCCCCTAACTGAAAGGATATATCATTTAGTGCAGTAACTTCATAGCCCTCTCCTTTATAAACTTTAGTTAAATTTCCCACCTCTAAAATATGTTGATTCTTCACGTCTTCACCTCGAAGTAAGTTTCTTTTTTTGTAGTAGCAAAGGTAGTTCACGCTTTTATTACATCTACCTCGTAAATCCCACTATATCTAGTACGTTTCAAAACAGGAATAGTTTTACATTTTGTGAAAAAAAGGAAAATTTTTTAGTTATTTATAAGAAACACAGAAAAGTAGAAGTTTATGAGATAAGCTGCTACATTCAAATTCAAACAAAAACAGTGTTGTATTTGACTCTGTTTTCTTGCTTAAATTCACTTGAACTCACATAAAACATTTCCACTTTTACCCTTATGTCTTGTAGTCCCACACGTAAACAATTATACTTATTTTAGTAAATATTTATAAAAAAAGGAAGGAGAGGAACGTCATGCCGCCAAATCCATCACACCATCCTATTATTCTATTTGATGGTGTTTGCAATCTTTGCAACGGATGGGTACAGTTTGTTATCAAACGAGATTCACGTGCTCTATTTCGTTTTGCGTCGCTTCAATCTGATACTGCGGGAACCTTGCTGCGTAAGCATAACTATGAGCACCCACCACTTCACTCGGTCATTCTTCTTATGAACGGGAATCTTTACACAGAGTCTACGGCTATCCTACATATTGTCCGCCAGCTTCGAGGACCCATTCAACTAATGGCGTGTTTCCAAGTGGTTCCCGCGTTCATTCGAAACCTGTTCTATCGTTTCATTGCACGTAATCGGTATAAGTGGTTTGGAAAACAAACGTCATGTATGTTGCCAACCCCTGAAGCCAAAATGCGATTTTTGGACTAAGCATACAAATGGAGGAAAACAATGCGTTTATCAACAAAAGAGAAATTTCGTTTAAGTATTCTTGCGACCCTAAGGTGGACCATGGCTATTACGTTTCTTATTTATGGAATGGCCAAAATCTACCCAGGACAATTTATAACAGGCGATTTCGTGTTTGATTCAACAAAAGATTCTGCGATGAAACTGGCGTGGTATTTCTTTGGGTATTCTGATTTCTACAACTATTTTATTGCCACTGGCGAATTATTAGCTGCGTTGTTATTGGTGATTCCGCGTACCGCGACACTAGGGAACATTATTTTTCTCCCCATTATTGCTAACATCACCGTCCTTAACTATTGTTTCAACATTCCTGCCAAAGTGGTGTGTGTTCCGCTTCTTGTGATGAGTTTGCTATTAGTATTGATGGAATACTCAAAGTTAAAAGGCATCTTCTTTGTCAACACTGCTACCCCAACGCAGAAAGTAGACGTTCAATCATCCGAAAGGAAGGTGACCGTTAAATGATCGTCTTTCTTTTGCCGCCCATTATCTTCGGTTTGGCGTGTACTTATTATTTTGGTCTTCGCAAAGAAGACTGAACACAGACAACTCCTTTTTTGTTCTGATTGTTCTGACTAGTAGTTACGGAAACCAGGGAAGTTCGCGATAAGATACTAAAAAGAACTAACTGCTGCAGGTAAACCCATAAAAGTGCAAATTGATGCCGCTGCATGTTGGCATTAAATTTCTTTATGCCACTTTCAAAAACAATAAAAAAGGCAGCAGCTCAACTTATGAGCTGCTGCCTTTTATTTATAGAAACACAGAAATAACCTTTTAACGATACCAAATGGTTTTATCTTGATACGGAATACGTTTTGATGAAGCTTCTTTATTAGGATGTCCGACGTAAATTAAACCTAGGAGCTTATCGCCGTCTTCTAGAGATAAAAAGTCATTCAGTTCTGACTGATAGACAATATCACCCGTTCTCCAAATTGTAGCCAAACCTTGTTCTTCCGCTACTAATAGCATATTTTGTATGCTTGCCGCTACGGCAGAGATTTCTTCAATTTCAGGCACTTTTCCTGAAGGACTTACTGCTACAGCAATAATGACAGGAGCGCGAAGCGGTCCTTTTTTTGCTTTTGTTGTTTTTTTCAACGCTTCTTCTTCACTTAAGTGAGCCGTTTTTTGCTTCATAATACGTTCCATTTCGTCTCCTAAACGAACGCGTGAATCCCCTGTAAACACTCGGAATTTCCAAGGCTCTGTCTTTTTATGGTTAGGAGCCCAAGTGCCTGCTTCTAACATAAGGTCGATAGCATTTTCTGATACGTCTTTGTCTTGCATAGCCCCAATCGTTCTTCTGGCTTTAATAATATCTAATACGCTCATGCTTTCTGTCTCCTTTTCTACATTCAATTTATTAGTATAGGTATGTATATATCTTATATATAGAATAATTGAAAATCATTCTCACTGTCAATTGTTTTGCCATCATTCGGGTTGCGATAAATAAATATGCCAATTTTTTATGCATGTTTGTTTTTTGAGCAGGTTTTCTTTTAATTATTTGGCAGTTCCGGTAAATAAAAAACGATTTGGAACATGTAGTCCAAATCGTTTTTTATCTTATACCCAGCCGCGGAAACGAGAAGCTTCAGCTGATTTTTTGATTCCTGCCATGTAAGCAGCAAGTCTCATGTCTACGTCATTTTCTTGAGCGATTTGATAGATCGTTTCAAATGAATCCACCATTACCTTGCGTAATTTGTAAGCTACTTCCTCTTCAGACCAGTAGTAGCCTTGATTATTTTGCACCCATTCGAAGTATGAAACCGTTACGCCTCCAGCACTCGCTAAAATATCTGGCACTAAAAGCACGCCTTTTTCGTCTAAAATGCGCGTAGCCTCAAGTGTAGTCGGTCCGTTCGCTGCTTCGACTACAATAGAAGCTTTAATGCGATGAGCGTTACGAACCGTAATTTGATTCGAAATGGCTGCGGGTACTAAAATATCACATTCTTTTTCTAATAGTTCTTCGTTTGTCATCACATTGGTAAATAAATTCGTTACGGTACCAAAACTGTCGCGTCGATCAAGCAGGTAATCAATATCAAGACCAAGCGGATCATAAAGAGCTCCGTACGCGTCTGAAATGCCAATTACTTTTGCTCCTGCGTCATGCATGAACTTAGCAAGAAAACTGCCGGCATTTCCGAAGCCTTGAATAATAATCCGTGCTTCTTGCAAGTTAAGGTTTTTCTTTTTAACAGCTTCTTCTATACAAATGGTTACTCCTTTAGCCGTTGCAGTTTCGCGTCCTTGAGATCCTCCGAGTACGATAGGTTTTCCGGTAATAAAACCAGGAGAATCGAACTCACGCAGTCGGCTATATTCGTCCATCATCCACGCCATGATTTGAGAATTTGTATAGACATCCGGTGCAGGAATATCTTTAGTAGGCCCAACTATTTGACTGATGGCTCTTACATAGCCGCGGCTGAGTCGCTCTAGTTCACCAAACGACATGTTTCTTGGGTCACATACAATTCCGCCTTTACCTCCGCCGTATGGAAGGTCGACAATCCCGCATTTTAAACTCATCCAAATGGATAATGCCTTCACTTCTTCTTCATTTACTTCAGGATGAAAGCGTACGCCTCCTTTAGTAGGCCCGACAGCATCATTATGCTGAGAGCGGTAGCCCGTAAATACTTTTACCGATCCGTTATCCATTTTAACTGGAATACGAACCGTCATCATTCGCAGCGGTTCTTTCAACAAATGATACATTTCTTCACCATACCCTAGTTTTTGAAGCGCTTCTTGAATAACAGTTTGAGTAGATAAAAATAAATTAAGTGATTCCTGTTCTTGCTGCTGTTCTTTTTTTAATTCACTAGCTGTTTTTGTAATGGACATTCTGTTCACCCCATATTAATCATTGAAATTTCTCAATGATTTAATATGCAATTCCTGTGCCAATTTCGGCGGTTTTACAACGCTTTTATTTTATAAATAATCTGCACTAGCAAGCCTTATATTCCCTGCATAGGCTGATATTAGTATATACTTAAAGAAATAAGACAAACTATTTATACTGAAAAGGAGGAAAGTGCTATGTTACATGAAAGAAAAGAACAAGAGCGAAACAATCACTATATAGAATGCTGTTCCATCTGCGGAGAAAGGCTAACATCTTTTCAAGAAAAAGAAATCTTCACATGCGACAGCTGTTTTGAACAAAAAGTCAACGATGTGCTTTCTGAGCTGTAATCAGGTACTCTATTTTTTAGAAACAGGTGTCACAATATTAAAGTTTGGATCAATAGAATCCTGACAAGACAAAAAGAAATCCCATTTTGATTTATCTCCTTGAACAAATATGACCGAGCTATAAGAGTGATCATTTGTAGTTGTTAGCCGGTATAAGGTATCTTGCCACATCGTTACCGTCACCTCAGCTTTCTTTCGCGTATCTCCAAGATACCTAAAGATTCCATGCTTAAGTTCTGTGAGAGCTACTTCATTACGATCGGGTATCACAAACAATATACGATAGTTACATGCGCCCGCCTTTAATCCATCTACGCGAATGCTAAATAGTTCTAAAATATTTTTCAAAGGAAGTGTATCCCATACTTCTTTTGTAATAATGTTGACTGGCAGCGGTATATTACCTAAACGAAGTTCTTTGGCTCCTGTTAAATATTCATTTCGCCAAGGACCAGATTCAGCTATATACCCTAATTGTTCAAGCGCGTCTGCGCATAAAAGTTTTGCCTTCACATGGTGAGGATCAGCGTAAATAACTTGTTTGGTCACTTCAGCTACCCATTGATAGTCGCCTTGTTGAAAACAGCGCTGTGCTTTTTGGACAATGTTGTCCGCTCCGCCCATATACTCTACATATTTCTTAGCTGACTCTTCAGGAAACAGTTTATTTAAATCTACAGGATTGCTGTTATACCAGCCCATATAGCGCTGATAAACCGCTTTTGCGTTATGGTTAACCGTTCCATAAAAGCCGTTTGTATACCACTCGTGAGATAGGGTTTCCGGTAGCTTCATCATTCGGCCGACGTGGTCGATGGTATAGCCTTGATTCATCAGCCTTAATGTTTGATCATGAATATATTGATAAACATCTCGTTGATTTTCGATATATGTGATGCACGACTCGTTTCTGAACCTTGGCCAATTATGTACCCCAAATACAGTTGTTAGTTCTTGGCCAAATAAATCGATTGCTTGCTGCAAGTATTTTGCCCACGCTGCTGCGTCTCTTACTTTTGCTCCTCTAAGGGTATAGAGGTTGTGCTGAGTGGCCGTACAGTTTTCTGCAATACAAAGAGCCTTTTCACTAGGAATATAGATGTTCATTTCAGCAGGCGCCTCCGTCCCTGGCGTAAGCTGAAACTGAAATGAGACGCCGTCAATTTTCTTACTTACATAAGAATGATGTTCGGAAGGATGAATTTCTTCTATTCCTTTAATAAGCGTGATTGTTCCAAATGAAATTTCTTTTCCGATGCCGTTGTCAATTAAGCCTTTTTCATCGCGTCGCAGTCGAATACCGTACATGTATTGACTTCTTCGTGTCATTGCTGTTGCCGCCGTGACGTTTTCATCAATAACCGCATCCATAAATCCAGCAGGAGCATAAACTTTACTAGTTTTATTTTGTGTTGAGTCAGGTAATATCCCTAGAACTCCGCCGTAATGATCTATATGCGAATGAGAGAAGATAACAGCTCTAACAGGACGCTTACCGCACTGCTGGTTTACTAGTTCAAGCGCTTTTTCTGCCGTTTCTTTGGATGTTAAGCAATCAATAACAATCCACCCCGTTTTCCCTTTAACAAATGTAATATTAGCCATATCAAAGCCTCTTACTTGAAAGATGTTTTCAGTTACTTGATATAAACCGGCTTGTACATTTAATTTTCCTTGTTCCCACAGTTTAGGGTGGACAGTAGCAGGTGTAGATTGTTCAAATAAAAAAGCGTACTTTCTTAAATCCCATACAGGATACAGCTGATTTTTTTTGAAAATCAGCGGAAAAGGTACGCGTACAAGGGCTTGGTCATCCGCAAGATTTTGTTCTGATTTCACTTGTTCCCAGTCTATTTTTTTATAAGTCTCAGCATTAGTCGCTGCAGTCTTTTGAGTAGCATCTTTTCGGCCAATCGTTAACTCCCGTTCATAATCAAACAGCATAACCCCCTCCTTTTTATTATTTTATGCGTAAAAATAAGACGAAGTACAAAAGAGAGAGAAAATAGAGTCAACAAAAAAGAAGATGC
This sequence comes from Priestia sp. FSL R5-0597, assembly GCF_038006305.1. Lineage (NCBI taxonomy): Bacteria > Bacillati > Bacillota > Bacilli > Caryophanales > Bacillaceae > Priestia > Priestia sp. FSL R5-0597. The sequence continues at coordinate 2,397,988 of NZ_JBBOUZ010000001.1, read as the reverse complement.
GCTTAGCACGCATCTTCTTTTTTATACTGAATATTATGTTTGAATAGAATAGTCGAGTATTCTGTCTGAATTAGACAGCCTAGCACTTAGTATAACGATTGTTTACCAATGTTCCTTTTGTAATTAAAGCAAATCTTCCTTCTAAGGTGCTCAATACGTTTCTTGAAGTCGCTGTAAAACAATGCATGTGTACAGTCTCTCCTTTCCTGTATTGGCCTTACATAGAATATATACCCGGGGAAAAATAATTAAAACTTGATTTGGGTATTTTTTCAAAAATAATAATAAATCCATTCCGGTGTTTTTTTAAGAGAACGTTCCCATTTAGGGATTTCATCTATTACTGTTTTGGTTAATCTGCGGCTGTTTGTTTTATCTTCATTAATTTCTCGTTCTATGTGTGCAATCATCTCGCGATCATAAATAAGACAGCTCGCTTCATCATTTAAATAAAAACTTCGGGGATCCCAGTTGGCTGTGCTAATATTGGCAATCGTATGATCGATGACCATTACTTTTCCGTGAAAAAACCCCTTTTTATATAAGAAAATTCGAATACCTTTGTTTAATAGTTGCTCTGTTTTAGGGTAACTAGGCGGTTTAGTGAACCACGCATCGGTATTGTCCGGAAGTATAATATCGATTAAAACGCCTTTTTCTTTTGCTGAAATAAGTGCATTCATTAAATGTTCACTTGGAATAAAATAAGGGGTAGCAATGGTAAGCTTTACTTTGGCACGGTTGATTAGATCAATCATCTTTTGCTCAAGTTCTTCTCCAGTTGAAAACAATAGCTGATAGTTTGCTCCATGAGAGCGAGCGATAGGAACTCGCTGAGCAGATATATGTTGTCCCGTGTCTTCTTCCCAATCTTTCAAAAATTGCTTTTCAATTTCAAAAATACCTTCTCCTTTAATTCGCAAGTGGTAATCACGCCAATAGCCCAATTTTTTATGCTTCCCTAAGTATTCTTCTCCTATATTAAAACCTCCGAGATAGGCTTCTTGGCCATCTACTACGACAAACTTTCGATGATTTCGATGATTAATGCTATAAAAAAAGTGCTGCCTGCTTGCTTTTCGACTAAAGGTAAACTCAACTCCATTTTTCTTAAGATCATCTATGAGTGTTCGGGAGAGATCGTTTCCTCCAAAACGATCTACAGAAAGTTTAATCTTTACCCCTTCAGCTGCTTTCTCTTTCAATAGCTCAAATAGCTTCATGCTGATGTTGTCCGCTCGAATAATAAAAAATTGAATGTACACGTACTTTTTTGCTTTTTTAATATCCTCAAATAAAGTAGGATATAAACTACTTCCTTGTGTATACAGCGCTATCTTGCCTTGGTAAACAGGCGTTTCGATAAGCGGATGTACACGAACATAAGCGTTATAGCCTTTTTTTACGTCCCATTGAAAAAACAAACACAAACAAAGCCCGCATACTAAAATAAACAGCATTTTTTTAACCATACTGTACTCCTGATTTGTCTAATATGTATATATAGGCTTTGGAGGTTTGTTTTATTTTATATGAGGAAATGTATGGAAATATAAAACGTGTAACACGAAAAGCTTAATCATGTTTTGATTAAGCCTTTGTGTACTTCGCTAGCATTTAGTAAATATAGTCCTTATACAAGTCAGACTGAATAACCTTTTTATAAGCGAGACCGTGTTTCTTAGTAAGAGCTTTTACCTCATCTACACAGCTTTGAGCGCTTCTTGGCGATACGTAAATATCGTTGATAAGCTGATGTAAATTACATGTAAGGAGGTTGCCATGCTCGTGAGAAAACTCATACGATCTTTTTTCGAGGATATCCATTCGTTTTTGCCATTGATTTGCGGAAATACCTTGAATTTCGAATAGCTTTTGCAGCTTCCAAGCGTGTATACGACTTGCTACAATAACAAGCCTCAATTCATTTTCATGCTGATAGGATTTGCGCTTGTAAAATAACGTGTCATATACAGAGTGACTGATCATTTCTTTTTGGAAGTCTATGTACTGCACTTTTCCAGAGAAGATTTTATAGCGTAAATCTTTAATACTGCACAATAAGTTTTCATAGGTGGTTTTAATAGCTACGCCATCATTCCCCTTTAAATATAGGTCCCACATTCCAGCAGCTTCGTAATTATTGATATGCCAGGATGAAACAGCAGAAAATTCATGGATTTTTCTTATATAGGTTCTAGAGGTACGGTTATGACGTTCGCCTTTTTTTCTTAACTCTTCTATGTTCCACATCGAAGAGCATCCTTCAAGGGGGTCTGAAAATGCATCAGGTTTTGCGAAAAAAAGCGCATTGGTTTCTAGTAAATCTTGAAAATCAGACAGCGGCATAAATCGCCATACCGTCGGATTATTGTGCACCTTATAGCGTTCATCATAATCGTCATAGCTAGATTCGAATCTTTTGGCATATTCGTACGCTTTCTCTCTATAAGCTAAATCCATTGGTTTTCCTCCTCTGAATGCATATTCATACTTGAATTATAGCACTTAATTGTTGTAATTTTCAAAATTATCCACCTACATTAAGTTCTACTATTATCAGAAAAGAAGACACACCTCAACATCTACAGCGTGTCTTCTTATTTAATGAAATGAATGTTTTGCTTAACACTTTCACTTTCTGGCTGATTTAATTCCAATAAATAAATTTCATCCGCTCGAAAATCCGTATTCTTCATTTCTTTTTTTAAGGTACGAATAAAGGCAGCTGAACTTTTTCCATAGGCTTCAAAATAATGAAACGTGTGTACAACAAATAAAATGGATGCGCCACTGTAATCTTTTTTGCTCTTTTTTTGAATGTTCTCTAGCACTTTTTCTATATACTCTTCCACAGAACCTTCCGTCTGGATACGGGGTAGAGCAAAATTTCCTGAATTGACCCTCTGTGCATCTTCAAATTCCAGTTTCCCATCTTTGTAAGAAGTAATTTCAATTCGTTTTTCAGTACCATCCGGCTGAATAATTAATCCGTCGTATCCTTGACTTCCAATAATAAGCTTCAATTTTGAATTCCTCGGACAATAAGAAGATTGGCTGAAGCAATAAAGCGGATAAAACTCTTCAAAAAACTTTTTGAAACGCCCTTTTTTAAGTCTGGCTAATTTTATATACTCTTTGTTTTGATGAATCATTTGCTGCGTATGTTCAAAATACTGCTTCATTTCTTCTTGCGTTCTGTACAGATCAAGATCTTTAAATAATTCATCCATCTTTTTCACCTTCAATCCCACCAACTAAAAAAGTCTTCTTACTTAGTAGATACATATTCATAAATGTGTGTGACAATTTTCTTTTTTTAAAGATATAGCTTTTTTAAAACAAAACGTGCACACTTTTCATTTTTTTGCATATCCTGTTATTCGTGCGTTCAATCATGAGCGTACGTTTCAGCCTTTAGTTGTAAAAGATAAACCGTAAAGTTACAGCTGATGGCCGATGATATGCGTCTGCTGATTTCATAAACTATAACAAACAGGAAACTTAACAATAATTGAGGTGTTGGAAATGTTTGATAATGATTACGTAGTTAAAACCATTCACGATTTACATGTAAAACGTACAGAAAGTCAATTAAAAGTTTTATTAACTTATTTTTTCCATAAAAAATAACACGTATTTATAGATGGTAATATATAGTCAGTTGTTACTTGATGTTTTTTATAAGAAGAATAGTTTGATACAAATAAAAAGGAATAGTGGGTAATCCACTATTCCTTTTTTTACTATACTTGCAATTCCCGAATCAGTTCAGCAAGAATTTCAATGCTTCTATCGATATCTGGTAAAGAGGCATAGGCGTAAGAAAGCCGAAGATAACTGCCGGTTTCTTGTGCATAAATACTTCCAGAGTTAAGCAATATCCCTCTTTTTAAAGCACGAGAGTATAAAGATTTCATTGAAATAGAAGGTTGAATATGCACCCATATAAAAAAGCCTCCTTCAGGATTCGTCCATGTTGCTATATCTCCTGCGTATGTTTCCAAAGCATTCAGCATCACTTTTCTTCTTGTTCGCAATTCCGTTCGTACAGTTTCCATATGCTGTTGATATAAGCCATTTTTAAACCATTCTGCTGCTACTCTTTGAGATAATGAGCTAGATCCATAATCTGTTTGCATTTTAATATCCGCCAAACGCTCAATGACTGGTTCTGGGCCGACTATCCATCCGATCCGTAATCCCGGGCTTAGTGTTTTAGAAAGACTGCTAACATATAACACGTGTCCATTTTTATCTAAAGCTTTTAATGGCAGCGGAGGCTGTTTATCTAGCCATAATTCGCGGTATAAATCATCTTCAATAATAGGAAGCTGATGTTCCTCACATTCTTTCAACAAATCGTAACGCCTATTTTGTGACATTAATGTTCCCGTTGGGTTATGGAAACATGGATTTGTATATAAAATAGCTTGCCCTTCTTGAGGGTCGGCGCGTTTTATAGCTGTTACTTTTATTCCTTCCTCATCCATAGCAAGGCCTTTGAGTTTCATTCCGGCTGATTGAAATACATGTAAGGAATATAGATAAGAAGGTTTTTCGAGCAAAACCGAAGAGTTTCTTTGCAGCAGTCCAATTGAAATAAGCTGAAGAGCTTGAAGAGCGCCGGAAACAATTAAAATAGAATCTGGAGAAGATTCAATCCCTATTGTTTTCATATATGCACTTAATTCTTTTCGTAAAGGAAAATACCCCTTTGGTTCTTCGTATCCTAGAACCTCCATATTTTCTGCTACTTTTTCTACGGCGTATTTCATTTTGTTTTTAGGAAATATGTCAGGTGAAAGCTCTCCTTTGCTTAATTGAATAAGGTTTGAGTTAAATTCGGATTCATTAATATCTTGTACCATTGCTTGACTCGGATGATGCATGCCTGATTTCACATGAACATCCCAATCGGGCGGAGTTGTAGCCAAAAGTGTCCACGTATTATTTATAACGATGGTTCCCTTTCCCATCTTACCTTCAATTAAACCGTCCGCTGTTAATTCCTCTAATGCGGTGATGACCGTACTTCGGTTAACATCAAACATAGCAGCAAGCTTTCGCTGACTAGGAATTTTACTTCCAATCGGCCATTCTCCACGCGCAATTTTCTCTTTCATAAAATCAATGATTTGCTTGTATTTTGGATAACTCGAACTGTTCTCTTGATTCATACACGTACTCCTGTTTTTAAAGTGGTTGGGTTAATTGCTTTTAAACTGGTTGAAGACATTTTATCAAATGTTTATTAACATGGGAACCACAATAGATACTGGTTGGATTCAAAATGAAAAATGGAGATGAATAGGTATGAAATTAACGTTTAGTCTGGTGTTCTTACATATACTGATGATTAGCTTATGGGCTTCAGCATTTCCAGTTATTCAAATAGGGCTGGAATCGTTTTCTCCTCAGCACCTCGCTTTTGTTCGGTTAAGTATTGCTTCTGTAGTGCTGTTAGTTATTGCAATAGCCACACGCATGCCCTTGCCTGACATAAAAGATATTCCACTTCTTTTAGCTCTCGGTTTTTTAGGTTTTGCCGTCTATCACACGGCCTTAAACATTGGAGAAAAAACGGTAAGTGCGGGTATTGCGAGTTTACTGATCTCGACTACTCCTATTTTTTCTTCGCTTTTAGCTATTTTTCTTTTTCAGGAGGAGTTCGGAAAAAGAAAATGGATTGGATCTGCAGTAAGCTTTGCGGGTATTGTACTTTTAACCTTCAGCAAAGAGAATTTTGTACACTCAGTTAATGGAATCTTACTGGTTCTGCTAGCTGCCCTTGCAGAAAGCGTCTATATAGTATGTCAAAAAAATTTATTAAAAAAATATGGTTTCCTTTCTTTTGTGACGTACAGTATTTGGGGGGCTACAATTTCTATGCTTGTTTTTTTACCTGGTTTAGAAACAGAACTTGCACATATCTCTGTCAGATCAGCAATAAGCGTGATATATTTAGGATTATTTCCAACCGTTGTTCCCTATATGGTACTCGCTTATCTGACATCGCGTATAGGTTCTGCTGAGGCTGCCATCTCTCTTTACTTAACTCCTGCGCTGTCCTTTTTCTTAGCGTGGCTGCTTTTAAAAGATATCCCGAGTGCAGCTTCCATTGTTGGAAGCATCATTACGTTATGCGGCGTGTTGCTTACACATAGTAAAAGAGAGAAAGTTCACAATGCAAAGGTAATGCGTAGGGCTTAGGGAATTCTCTTAGATGCTATGTTTTTTATCTATATATTTTATTTAGAACATACTTTAATTTCTTCTTTTTGCAGTTTAATTAATAATTAATATAAAAAAGCGCCTTTCTTTAAATTTCAAACATTAAAGAAAGGCGCTTTTTTATGTAGTTTCTAATTCTGCTTTTATTTTCCCAGCCACTGCGTGAGTCAGCTGCTGAAGATCGTAAATCTCTTCTCCTGAAAGTACTACGTGTCCGTTTAAAACGTGGTTATGTTTATATGCTCGATACGTCACTTCAATACTTTTTATCGCACGCTCTACTTCATCATTCACCATAATGCTTTCATAGTGATAGGATAGTGTTTCAATTCGAATCTGCGTATTTTTCATATTCATTCACCCTCCATGAGCCATTGACTAAAAATATGACTGTTAGAGGTCGACTATACATAAAAACTTTTTTGTTATCACCTAATTTGTTATTTAGAACATATTTTAATTACTTAATTGATGTCTGCTCTTCTTTTTTTATAAAATCTCAAAATAAACCCCTACTCTTCAGAGCGGGGGTTTATTGCTTGTAGTACCAGCCTTTTTTATCTAAAAATTGCTTAACTTTTACAAAATCCAGTCCAGCTGCTGTGAGTTCAGCTGACGGATTACCTATTGCATGTATGTTTAATTCACTGTCAATTCCTTCATTTTTTAAGAAAGCACGAAACTCTGTTTCCATGTCTTTACTCAATCCGCCTGTTTTAATTGTAACTGGGATAGGTTCTACGTCTTTCATTTGCACGAATCCGCCTGGAACAGCCCATGCTGCACTCGTATAGCCATATACGCTAAATACCGTGCCTTTTTTTATAGTTCTGAAATTCTCTGTTACATTCGCATACTTGTAGACTCCAATATCCTTCTTCGCTTTTACTTGAAAAGAATATTTATCTCCGAGTGAAGTAACCTTTGGTAATGATTCTTCTATAGAATTGCTTACACCCTTAAGCAATTCTATCATTTTAGCTAATGTTTTCTCATCAGCTTTTCCAGTTGACGTTAATCCATACTTTTCTTGAAAAGCTTTAACAGCTGCAACGGTTTCATTTCCGTATTGGCCATCGGTTCCTTGCTGGGAAAGCTCAAATCCTAATTTAGTTAAGTTTTGCTGCAGTTCTTTTACAGCTAGTCCGCTATCACCTTGCTGCAATTGTGCTGATGACTGATTATTTTTCACCACCGTCACGCCTGTGTTAATACTATTAAAGAAATCCAGATCCATTTCATTGATATCAACATTGCCTTTAATCCCGTTTACTTTACCTTGATCTGTATATTGAAACATAGACCATCTATCCCAAATGGCCGTATCACCTGGATTAGTAAATCCCTTGGAACGGTTACTTCCACTGTAACGAGCTATCCATAGCGGATATCTTGCCACGGCGCTTGTAAAATTGGATTTAATAAAACTATACCCGGTGTAAAGAATAGGCGTAATGCTTGTTTTCCTTTCAATATATTCCATCCATCTAACTGCAAAGGCTGTGACCTGCGCTTTTGTTTTCCCTTTATTTTCTTCCAAATCTAAGCAATGAGGCAAATCAACCTTCATGCTGCCTAATTTATTTAAAAAGAAATTAACTTCTGCAATAGGATCATTATCAGCATGAGCAAAGTGATAAAAGCCTACACGTAGACCTGCATTTTTTGCTCCTATATAATTATCATATGATTTTTTATCTAAGAAGGTTGTACCTTCTGTTAATTTAATATACGCGCCTTTTACCCCATCCGACGCCACTTTTGTCCAATCAATTGTTCCGTTGTGATGAGAAACATCAATGACCTTAATATTTTGATTATTACGGTTTTGCATTGCTATCACTCCTTCATACAAACTATGAATAAAAAAGGAAATGGCAACTGATACAGGCCTATTAAATAGATATTAGGCTTTGTAGTAAGCTGTCTGATAAGGAGTGATTTGAGCTACTAGGACCTTTTTTGAGGGTTATCTTATTAAAATAAAGGAATTTATTTAATTTAATAAAGTTATAAGAGCCATAGTCGTTTATACTAAATATAAAAATATTGTATAAAAAGTGGAGGAATATGATGTCTATAATAAAGGAAGCACGTAGATATGCAGAAGACGCTCATAGCGGTCAAATGCGCAAATTGTCTGATATACCTTATATTGTTCATCCTATTAACGTAGGTAATATCTTAGAAAAAGCAGGTTTTAGTGAAGAAGTAATAGCAGCAGCTTATCTGCATGATGCTGTAGAAGATACAAGTGTAACACTTGAAGAAATTGTACAAAGATTTGGCTTAGAAGTAGCGGAGATTGTTGCAGCTCATACAGAAGACAAATCAAAAAGCTGGGAAGAACGTAAACAGCATACAATTCAAACCGTTAAAACAGCTTCTCTTGAAGTGAAAGCCTTAATTGTAGCAGATAAATTAGATAATTTATGGTCTTTAAAAGAAAGCTACAATCAGCACGGAGATACGATTTGGAATAGCTTTAAAAGAGGATTCGAAAAGCAGAAATGGTACTACGAATCCATCAGTAAATACGCTGTAAAAGGATTAGAATCAAGTCAGATTCCAAGCTTCTTTTATACGTACGAACAAGAAGTAAATGATTTTTTTAGAAGTTAATATTCATATAAAGAAATTAGAAAACACTGAAAATAACTATTGCGAACGTGCCATATACGTATTAAAATATAGTAGAGTCAATAAACGATAAAGACTCTACATAATCGGGACTGTAGTTCAGTGGGAGAATACTTGTCTGGCAGACAAGGGGTCGTGGGTTCGAATCCCATCAGTTCCATAAAATCAGTTGTATCAAGGGTTTAAAACTCTGCACGATGGAATGGTCGCAATACTGTTTCATTTGACCTCTTCATGATTTCCATGAAGAGGTTTTTTATTTTCTTTTTTTATGATTGATCCTCATGATTTTTATAATTGTTCTTTTCATTGCTTCTACTTACAATTTCTCTAAGTTCGCCCTCGTCGCCTTTTGCATTAATAATTTCAAAAAGCTGATTCAGCCCTTCACTTGTTTCATCTTTTGTTTCTTTGTCCATTCTATCCCCTCCTTTTGCTTTTAGGATGCCCATTTTTTACACAATGTTTCATTTAAAAAGCAATTTATACACATTAATGGTCCATAAAAGTATACCTTTACTCGATACACGGATATACTTAATCAATCCTTTAAGTTTTGCAGCGCTTTATAGTTTTTTTAATACTCATCTATAATAAAATACTCATCACAAACTTCATCAAAATCGTTCTCTTCGTGTAATTCTATTTCTTGATTTTTAGATATCTCGTTTTTTTGTGTAAATAGTTTAAAAAACTTGTTTAACATTGCTCCACCTCATATAAATTATTCATACATTCAGTATGATTAATTTATATGAAGCCAGTATGAATTGAAGCTTAAGATAATTTGAAGTTAGATATTAACGTGAGATGTTAAGCGTGTTTACTTCTCTTTGGTTCTATCCATAATCGAAAGAAAAAATGCAAACTATAAAAAAGAACTTTGCATGCTGCTGCAAAGTTCTTTTTTGTACCATCGTTAAAAGTTATTCAGTTAACAGTCCTTCTTACGCTTTTTTTCAAACCATCCATAGGCAATTTCAGCTTCGATTTCTTTATTTCCTGGAGAAACTAAGAAAATAACGTATGAACCGTTGTTTGGAAAGATAAATTTGCCGTCTTCATCGCTTACTAATGTACTTTTCGGCGGAACAACACGGTTAAATACGTTTACCCCTTTAGCAGGAACGCCTTTTACCATTTCTGCAAATTTAATTTTCCCTTTTGGCTTTGAACGTATTGTAGTATTTGCTGGACTCACATTATCTGAAGTTGTTCCTTTTCCAGGGGGGATAGAATTAAACCAAATTTCAGCAGTAAAAGGTTCGTTTGAATAGTTAGTGATAGTAAAAGCATTCACAAATAAATCTACTCCGGAGCCGGAAGGGTTCACTAATCCGCCCCAAGCGTTTCTGTTTCCACCAAAACGAATAGGCTCAGTTTGTCCAACAAAATAGTCTCCTTTTAACGATTGATATAAAGGATTAGGTATATTAACCGCTTTAATATACGGTTTGTTCGACTCATAACTTGACATACAATCACCCCCTTTTTTGTACTATATTTTATGAAGTTTTTCGATAAACGCTTGGACAAGTGTATATATAAACGAAAAAAAGATAGACACCCTCTTGTGCCTACCTTTTTCTATCACTTTTCCAAAATGAAATTTCACTTTTTTCTTTTCTTCCTAGTACTCTTGTCTATACCTGGTGTATAAAGGATTGTTTCGTTACTTTATCGTCCAATGTTTATTTAATCCGTCTACTATCCCTTCTTAAAGTAGTAATCACCTATTCTTTTGTAGTCATAAAATGAAGAATCCTTACCTTTTTTTCACAATACTCAATAATTTCATAACAGGTTGTGAGGATATCATGTCTAGACAGTTCTATTTCATCCAATACAAACTTTGAAAGCTGCTTTTGCAGAACCTCCAGCTTTTTGCTGTCTTCTTCATCGATCCACAGTCCTTCCGTAATACATACATCTGCTAGTTTGTTAATAGATTGAGCCGTCCAGTTTAAGCCGGCTGAAGAAACGGTTATTGTCAGTAAATCATTTTTTATAGCTAAAATAACCTGACACACATGGGTATAGGCATCAACTTTCTTTTGGATAAATGCTTTGCGAAGCTCTTTCTTGTATTGCTCTTTCGACACCGCTATAGTTACGACAGACGTAATGAAAGTTCCTGCCAGCGCGATGAGTGACCCTATCAAAATCCCTATCATTTCTCCTGACAAAACGTTCACCTCTTTAAAGGTATTTCTATATGCTATGGGAATGAAGGAAATGATATGAAGATAAGTACCATGTAAAAACAGCCCTAACTTAGAAAAGTTAGGGCTGAAACACTAAAATAGGATGATAACCAAATTAGATAATGCGACTTGTAATAATTCCTTCAATTTGACCAATTTTTTCTTCTAGCTCAGGCACAATCTCGTCACTTACTTGATTGTCAATATCGATCATTGTATACGCATATTCACCGCGGCTTCTGTTCACCATATCTGCGATGTTTAAATTGTAGTTTGAGAATACTTGCGTAAGTTGTCCTACCATATTCGGTACGTTGTGATGGAAAGCAGCTACGCGTTTTTTCCCAGTGTAAGGAAGAGATGCATTCGGGAAGTTCACTGAATTTTTAACGTTTCCTGTTTCTAAGAAATTTTTCACTTGACGTGCTGCCATTACCGCACAGTTTTCTTCTGATTCTTGAGTTGATGCCCCTAAATGAGGAATTGGCACAACATTTTTCATGTTCAAGACATTTTGATTTGGAAAATCTGTAATATATCGACCAACTTTTCCACTTTCAAGAGCAGCTTTCATATCTTCTTCGTTTACAAGCTCACCGCGTGAGAAGTTCAAAATATGAACATCTGGTTTCATGATGCTAAACGTCTCTTTATTGAAAACACCTTTTGTATCGTCCGTTAATGGAACGTGAACCGTAATATAGTCAGATGCTGCAAATAGTTCTTCTAGAGACATTGCACGCTGTACGTTGCGAGACAAATTCCAAGCTGTATTAACAGAAATGAATGGATCAAAACCAATTACGTCCATATCTAAATCAAGCGCGTCGTTTGCTACAAGAGCACCAATTGCACCTAAACCAATAACGCCTAATGTTTTACCTTTGATTTCTTTTCCAACAAACTGTTTTTTACCTGCTTCAACTAACTTAGGAATTTGATCACCTTGGCCGTCTAATCCTTTTGTCCATTCAACTCCAGCAAATAAGTTACGAGAAGAAGCCATAATTGTAGTTAAAACCATTTCTTTTACTGCGTTTGCATTAGCTCCTGGCGTATTAAATACAACGATACCTTGCTCCGTGCAAGCGTCCACCGGTATATTGTTAACCCCTGCTCCAGCTCGTGCAATAGCTTTTAAATTTTGGTCAAATGCCATGCTGTGCATGTTAAAGCTACGCACGACAATCGCATCTGGATTTTCGCTGTCGTTGTCAATTTGATAACCTTCTTGATTAAAAACATTTAGACCTTTTTGTGCAATGTTGTTTAATGTTTTGATTGTTTGTACTTTTTCTAATGTTAATGTGCTCATTTTGTACTCTCCTCTGATTATCATCGTAGTTTTACATGTTTTTACCTTTGGATAAAGGAACTTCATTTTTAATTTTTTTAAAAGTCTGGTTTTTTAGCCTACATGTCTGATAACTTCTATATCCTCTCCCCCTAAACAGAAAGAGGTAAGAGATATGTATTAATCCCTTACCTCTGCCCAGGCGAACGGCTACGTCACTATATGCTTCCTCACGGTTATCCGCGTTTCGCCAGTCACATATAGTCTTTGAAATTAAGTATATTCTAGCAAACTCTTTCAGAACGTTCAACCTTTTTTTAAAAGTTTGCTTTTTTCAGTCTAATTTTTAATCTCTTTGGTGAATCTCCTAATATATTGACAAATACCCTAATACATGTTAAATAAAAAGAGTGATTAGCACTCTATCTATTCAAGTGCTAATTATTTTGTAAGCCCTATTTGGAAAGGAGAACTTCTTATGTCAAAAAAAGAATTTAAAGCCGAATCAAAGCGATTATTAGAGATGATGATTAATTCCATCTATTCTCAAAAAGAAGTATTTTTGAGAGAACTTCTATCAAATTCAAGCGATGCAATCGATAAAATTTATTACAAAGCTTTAACAGATGACTCCTTGCGTTTTAACAAAGAAAGCTATTACATAAAAGTAACACCCGATAAAACTAACCGTACCTTAACCATTACAGATACTGGAATTGGCATGACGCAAGAAGAGCTTGAAAGCAGCTTGGGCACGATTGCGAGAAGCGGTTCTCTTGCATTTAAAAACGAAAATGAAACAAAGGATGGGCACACGATTATCGGCCAATTCGGCGTTGGGTTTTACGCAGCGTTTATGGTGGCAGATGTCGTAACGGTGATTAGTAAAGCGTTAGGCAGCGATGAAGCCTATAAATGGGAATCTACTGGTGCTGATGGTTATACAATCGAACCTTGCGACAAAGAAACGGTTGGGACTCAAATCATTTTGAAAATTAAAGAAAATACAGAAGATGAAACGTATGATGAGTATCTAGAAGAGTATCGTTTAAAAGAGATCATTAAAAAGTATTCCGACTTTATCCGCTACCCGATTAAAATGGACATAACGGAAAAACGGCCTAAAGAAGGTTCTGATAACGAGCTAGAAGATTGTACAGAAGAACAAGTTATCAACAGTATGGTACCGATCTGGAAGAAAAATAAAAATGAATTGACTTCAGAAGACTATGAGCAGTTTTATTCAGAAAAGCGCTACGGATTTGATAAACCGCTCACTCACCTTCATATTAATGTGGATGGAACGATTCGCTACAATGCTATTTTATTTATTCCAGAAAATAGTCCGTTTGATTACTACTCAAAAGAATTTGAAAAAGGGCTTGAACTGTATTCAAACGGAGTCTTAATTATGAATAAATGTGCAGATCTTCTTCCAGACTACTTTAGCTTTGTAAAAGGTATGGTAGATTCTGAAGATTTATCTCTTAATATTTCACGTGAAATTTTGCAGCAAGACCGCCAGCTTCAGCTGATTGCCAAAAACATCGGCAAGAAAATCAAAAACGAATTAAAAAGCTTGCTTAAAAACGAACGTGAAAAGTACGAGAAGTTTTATGAATCATTTGGCCGCCAGCTAAAATACGGCGTTTACAGTGACTTTGGCAGCAACAAAGATGTATTAAAAGACCTGCTTTTATTCTATTCTTCTACAGAGAAAAAGCTCGTAACACTAAACGAGTATGTATCGCGCATGCCTGAGGATCAAAAGTATATCTATTATGCATCAGGCGAATCATACGACCGAATTGAAAAGCTTCCTCAAGCAGAATTGGTTGCAGATAAAGGATACGAAATTCTGTATTTTACAGAAGATATCGATGAATTTGCGATTAAAATGTTAATGACGTACGAAGAAAAAGAATTTAAATCTGTTTCGAGCAGTGACTTAGGGATTGAAGCAGAAGAAGAACAGCTCAATGAGTCTGAGGAAAAAGAAAATAAAGAGCTATTTGACTATATGAAAAAAGCTTTGGCGGGAAAAGTAGGAGATGTGCGCGCGTCTAAACGTTTAAAAACACACCCCGTTTGCTTATCAGCTGATGGTGAAGTAACGATTGAAATGGAGAAAATTTTAAGTGCTATGCCTGACAATCAGCATGTAAAAGCAGAAAAAGTGTTAGAAATTAACGTAAATCATGATGTATTCGCTTCTTTAAAAGATGCATTTGAAAATGACAAAGAGAAATTAGACCTTTATACAAATTTATTATATAACCAAGCTCTTTTAATTGAAGGCTTATCTATTAGTGATCCCGTTGAATTCACAAATGATATTTGTAAAATTATGATATAAAAATCAGGCGCAGAATCATTCTGCGCCTGATTATATGTATGGCATAATAAAAGTAGTTATATAGTAAGAAGCGATAAAAATGGGTACGGGCAGTTCTTCTGTTACTCTTATTGAGTGTTTTCCTTGTTTAAAATGAAAAAGGTCTGATTTAAACTCCGCGACTTTTTCTCTTTTTTGATTAAAAATACATGCTTCCTCTACAGCTTCATGACTACTTAACATGTAGACGTTATTTCCCCATCTAATTTCTTGTGCTCCTTCGTTTTTAATTATTCCTTTACCTAATAGATCCCCCACTGTTTTTCCATTTTCTTTTATCACCCACCGGTGTTTTTTCACGTGATCAATAAACACCGTTCTTCCTTCCCATTGAACTTGTACATGTACCTTTAAGCCGCAGGAAAAGATAGGAAACCAAGAAATAGAATCTAACACTGGAAGTCCATCACGAGTTAAAAAATCAATACTTTTAGTCCACATGTTTTTATGCACTCTCTTAAGCTGTCCGACATTTTCTCCATTTTCATTTGTAACTGCTACGGTCTTTCCCGCTGATTTAAAATAGGGAAGATAAAAAATATATTCTTGCATATAGGCCTCCAAAGATTCTGTACCTTATATTATATTAACAGCATGTACATAGTTATGTTTCTATCTTTCATATAGTTCGTTTGTTTCTTTTGATTTCTTACTTTGTTTAAATTGGCTTTGATTTTCTTTTAAATGCTTTAGTAAAGCAACAATCAAGAAACTAACAATCACAAGAAGAAGCCAAGAGCTAATTTTACTTATATGAACCATTGTCCACTGCTGCTGTTGATCTGGATACTGCCATGCTCCGAAAAATGTTGCGATATTTTCAGCGATCCAAATGAAAAAGCCAATCAGTACAAAAGACAATACTAAAGGCATGCGATATGTACGTTTGTTAACCGTAAAATATACAAAAGTTCGATAAAAAATAAGTAAAGTAAAAAGTTTTAAAAACCAGCGGAAGTCGTAAATAAAATGATGCGTGAAAAAATTAAGGTAAATAGCCATACTTAGTATAATGACAATCCACGTAG
The DNA here is from genome assembly GCF_038006305.1 of Priestia sp. FSL R5-0597. NCBI lineage: Bacteria > Bacillati > Bacillota > Bacilli > Caryophanales > Bacillaceae > Priestia > Priestia sp. FSL R5-0597. Next base: position 2,382,193 of record NZ_JBBOUZ010000001.1, on the reverse strand, counting down.
AAGGCCAATTCGTAAGCTTTAATTCAAGCCTTCTCCACACTTGGCACATGTAGCTGGCTACACTAGCATACATAAATCCGCTGTACAGGGGAACTCCCCAGACTTTAGTGAAAGCTTTTTCTGGATAGCTCCATGAGCCCATATGAACTTTATAGAGTTCTAACGTTAGTCCAATTAAATGAAATACTGCAATGACTTTTACTTCATCAAGCGTTTCCCGTTTAAACATCACCATTAAAACTTGAGTTCCTAGACAGGCTAATAAAATAAGGTCATATCTAGAAATAAACGGTACTTCAATTATTTTTGTCATAGCCAATGTCAGAAAAATAATAACAGGAAAAACGCAGGATTTTGCTTGTTCTAAACCAAAATAGATTAATTGCTTCATTGTAACATCCTATCTTTATAGTATTCTTTAGTGTGTTCACGGAAATGATTCCCTGAAAATTATTGCAGATTTTTCAAATTTATTCAATAAGCATCTCCGCTGTTTTTGCAACTAAACTATCATATCCAGCGGAGATTCGTTTTCTCCGTTAACTTTTCAAAAAATCGGTTATTCTCTGTACATAGCGCTCTTTATCGTAAGATAAGTACAGATAACTGGTTAACTGTACAGGCTCCCCAAAGAAAAAACGTTCATACAGTGTTTCCCTTGTGCCAAACGGACTCATAGTTAAGTCCCATGCTAGCCGAAAAAGCTTAATTCGATCTTCTGCCTCTCTCGATTTAGCTTGCAAATAACGTGTAATATCTTCTTTAACCAATGAGCGGCACGTATTTTCGGTTGGTATTGCCATTAGTCCGCTTGCACCTAAAAGCTGAATAATCTCTGTAAAGGTAGGATATGTTTTTGAAAATATATTTGCGGCAATACGAAGTGTAGTTTCATTCGGACGCATGTATCCCCATGGATCAATCTCCGCTTCTTCTTCTGCTTTCATTACGAGAGCTTTCATCGTTTCTAGCGCAATAATAAGCTCCGTTGCTTTTTCTCGCACATGCGGATAGTCCGCAATGTTAATGGTTTCAATCAGAGATTGTACAATCCCTAATACAAACTCTGTTTTGACAATTCTCCTTGAAGTTACTTGATGCAGAGCAAAAGCCGAGAAGGAACTAGAGCCAAGGAATGCATTGGATACATCTACATTTTCATAAAAAAACACGCGGTCCCACGGTACTAATACACGTTCAAAGACAACAATGGTATCCATTTCTTCAAATCTAGAACTTAATGGATAATCAAACGTTGAATCTGTTCCTGCAAACGATTCTCTACAAATAAATTTAACTCCTTCTGTATTACTTGGAATTGAAAAAGCAAACCCTTTTTCTTTTCCTTGAATGCCTGCTGAAGACAGTACGAGCAGCTCATCCGTCATGCCACCCTGTGTAGCAAGCAGTTTCGCACCTTGGATAACGATTCCCTCATTGCTTTTATCAACTATTTTTGCTGCTATCGGTTCATCGTTTTGCTCGTAATAAAATTGGATTCGATTGACTTGAGGATCGATGAATGTATGAGTGAGCGATAAATCGTGCTCTCTCACATATTCATAATAAGAAATGATGTTTTCAGGAAAGCAATTTTCTTCTCCTCTCAGGAGTTCTGCAGAGGATGCAAAAGCCATCAATACAGTATTCATATAATCTGGACTTCTCCCCATCATACCGTGAGTTAAGCGAGCCCACTGCTGAGTCATCTCTCGTCTCTTTTTTAACTCTTCTTTTGTTGTAGGCTGTAAATAAGATGTACCAAAAAAATCCTCGGAATCCGGAGATTGGTATGTCATGATATCTTTAATTTTTTTATCATGCTGAAGATCATAAAGTTTAGCTTGACTATTAATGGCTCCTTTAAAAGCCGGATGTTCTGATATATTGCCTGTTACGAGCTTGCCATCAACCCATACATTTGCTTTTAATTGATTGATTCTCTCTACGTATTGCTTCCCATTAATTGCTGACATACTCCCACTCCCAGACTTTCAATAAATATTTTCACCTATTGCATTTTTATCATATTACGATGTCTTTTCCATGTTTCCTTCATACATCACAGCTTTGCGCATAAAAAAAAGAAGGTCACAATAACCTTCTTTTTTTTATGATTTATTTATATTGAATATCATTTCTTAGGGATTCAACTTTGCTTAATGCTTGGTCAATATCAGGCTCTTCAACATTAAAGTGCGCAAGTGCATCGTGAAGATGCTTAGCAATTGCATTAAAATGTTCGGGCTGAATATTCATATTTGCATGCGCTTTGGCCATCGACTTTCCTGAATATTGGTTCGGTCCACCTAAGGCAAAGCTTATAAACTTGGCTTGATGTCGACGTTGTTTATCCATATCCGTGTGCTCGAAAAAATGACTAACTGTTTCGTCTTTTAAAACAAGCTCAGAATAAAAATAGTCTACTACTTTTTCAATCGCTTCTTGTCCGCCCACTTTTTCATACAATGTTTGTTCCAAAACAATTCCTCCTTTTGTACCTTTAACCATTATTACCCAATACAAGTATTCATATTCTTTGAAAGGCTTCTTTATGGGAATTCGTTATCGTCATGTTTTATTCCTCTTCCTCATAATGAATAAAATGTAAAGGGAATGAACGCAGTGCAAAGGAGTTGTAGAAACTGCATTTAATATCTATCGTTACTGGTCTGAATCATTACATTTTGATAAGTGCTGGTCTAATATACGTAAGTATAAGCCGGTACGCCTTTTACTCCTACTCGGCATGAAAAAAGAGAGCCGGCAGCTTCTTCGTATTTTTCTTCTTCCTTAGCTGTGGTGATAAATAAAGTTTGTAAATCGTCTCCTCCAAATGTACAGCAGGTTACATTGGAAACAGGAAGATGAATAGATTCTATAATTTCTCCTTTCTCTGGATCTACACAAATAACTTTCGAACCTCCCCAAAGCGCTACCCACAGTCGGTCGTGCTCATCAATTGTCATTCCATCAGGAAACCCGTCTATATCTGAAAGGTCAATCACCACTTTTTCATCTTCGAGCCTTGTTGTTTCTTTAGAAAATGAATAAGACATAATTTTATTTTTCGGGGAATCAACCAGAAAGAATTTGTCTCCTGTTCGATTCCAAGCTAGCCCGTTTGACACGCTTAATCCTTCTTTAGCACTCTTAATTACACCTTTTTCATCTACTACGTACAGCTGGGCTTTTCCTTCTTCATCTTCTTCACTCATCGTGCCAATCCAAAAGCGATTATATGGATCACATTTCCCGTCATTAAAACGCATGTTTTTTTCAAGAGTATCTAAACGGATATACTCTTCATGATTCTTTTTGTTTTTATCCACTAAAAGCAGCTGATTACGAGTGGAGACGACCAATTTTGAATGATTGGTTGTAGAAACGCTTGTAACAACTGAAGGAAGATCCATATCTTCTAATGTTGTCGTTTTTGGATCGTACGTAAGAAGTTTTTTATCTAAAATGTCTACTAGCACTAATCTTTGATTTTCTTCATCCCATAGAGGTCCTTCCAGTAAACGTCCATCGTACTTTTTTTCAATTTTCGCTTCCATTTTCAAGCTCCTTTGTTGTTTTTATGTACAACCGTTTTTTAATCGCTTTCTAAAAAATATTCCTTTAAGTATGCAAAACAAAAAAACAGGAATATGTTTCCTTTTTATAAATACCCGTTGCATAACCTTCTCTAAACACTAGGTTACAAGAGAATCTTTTCATAAAAAAACAGCACGCTGTATATAGCGTGCTGTTTTTTTATTATAAAGTTACGTGTTCGTTTTCTAACTCTTTAACACGTACTGTAAATTCTTCTTCTGTTAAACCATGTTCTTTTACATAGCGGTTACGGGGACTTACTCGGCATTCATGTGAACAAGCGCGTAAATATTTGTGTTCGTTTTCTTCAGAAGCTAAGATTTTCTTATTGCATTCTGGGTTTGAGCAGTTAACATAACGTTCGCAAGGCTCGCCGGTAAAGTGATCCTTCCCGACAATCACATGCTCTTTTTGGTTAACTGGTACGCTGATGCGCTCATCAAATACATAGCACTGACCATCCCATAGTTCACCTTGTACTTCTGGATCTTTTCCGTATGTTACAATACCTCCGTGAAGCTGGCTTACATCTTCAAAACCTTCTTCAAGAAGCCATCCAGAGAATTTTTCACAGCGAATACCGCCTGTGCAGTACGTTAAGATTTTTTTATCTTCAAACTGATCTTTGTTGTCGCGAATCCATTCAGGAAGCTCACGGAAGTTTTGAATATCCGGACGAACAGCTCCTCGGAAGTGGCCTAGATCGTATTCATAATCGTTTCGTGCATCGATTACGACCGTATTTTCATCTTGCATCGCTTGATAAAATTCTTTTGGGCTTAAGTAATTACCCGTTACGCGAAGAGGATTCACATCTTCTTCTAATCGAAGAGTTACTAATTCTTTGCGGTGACGCACGTGCATTTTTTTGAACGCATGTTCATCTGCTTCGTCTATTTTAAATACAATACCTTCAAAACGAGGATCATTTTTCATCGTTTCCATGTATTTATCTGTTTGTTCAACTGTTCCTGATACTGTTCCATTGATCCCTTCAGCCGCAATTAAAATGCGTCCTTTTAGTTCAAGCTCTTTACAAAATGCCAAGTGCTGAGCTGTGAACTCTTCAGGATTTTCAATTGGAGTGTACAAATAATATAGTAGTACTTGATATGGTTTTCTTTCAGTCATGTTGCTTCTTCCACCTATCTGTTTATATTTGCAAGATATAATGCATGTAGGTCGGTTATTGTGAACCGAATTGATGGTAACAATTCATTACTTAAAGGTACATTACGACAAAAACAACATCCTTTTTATGAGGATGCTTCTATCTAAAAAGTATTACAGTGAATGATTGTTTCAAAAACATACAGTATTTAAGCCTGTAATAGTATAACATATCAAGGCGAACACTTCTAGGATTTGTTTTTTTATGAACATTTTCTTGCGGAGATACGTTCTACCTGAGCTTTTCTGCGCATACATGATGAGATATGAACCTTTGAGATTGGAGGCGGAAATGATGCCTTTTTATACATTAAAAGACGGTGCAACTTTATACTATGAACAACAAGGGGAAGGAACACCTATTATTTTCATTCACGGAGTTTGGATGAGCAGTCGTTTTTTTCACAACCAGCTTTCTTTTTTTTCGAAACAGTATCAAACTATTCTTTTGGATTTAAGAGGACATGGAAATTCAAGTCATACTCCATATGGTCACACAATTTCCACTTATGCTCGCGATGTGCATGAGTTTATAAATAATAATCGATTAAAAGACGTCATATTAGTAGGCTGGTCGATGGGTGCTTTTGTTGTGTGGGAATATTTGAAACAATTTGGTGAAGAAAATGTAAAAGGGAATATTATTGTAGATGAAATGGCTTCAGACTTTAAATGGTCAGACTTTCCAATCGGTGCATTTGATTTACCTGCCCTTATTTCGCTTATGCAAGGTATTCAGCTTGATCGAACAAGTACATTAGAAAGTTTTATTCCGCTTATGTTTAAGGATGAATTAACTGAAAAAGATAAACATTGGATTATGAAAGAAGTAACGAAAATGCCCGAGTCGATAGCTAGTGCTATTTTGTTTGATCAATCCATTGTGGACTATCGAGAATTCCTCCCGTTTATTACAATTCCTACTTTACTGTGCTTTGGAAAAGAAGAAAAACTCATTCCTGTAGCGGCTGGAAGGCATATTCAAAAGCTGGTTTCAGGTTCTGTACTTGAAGTTTTTGAGAACAGCTGCCACTGCCCTTTTCTCGAAGAAAGCGATCGGTTTAACAAAGTTGTGAGTGATTTTATCGAGCGTATCTAATTTACAACAAAAAAAGAATTGCCTTGTTTCTAACGGATTCGGTTGATAGAAAGAAGCGTAAGTTAGAACTACAAATCAGCAATATAAATGGTAAGTAAAAGCGCTCGAAAAAAATCCGAGCGCTTTTACACTTAATGTTCTCCGCCCTCATTGAACTTAACTCTTTTACAGTTTGAGGCGATAACTTATAAGAATATCTTTTGGTTCAAAACCAACTTTCATATATACTCGATTTGCTTGACTATTTGCTCTATCAACGGTTAGTTTAATTTCATTAATTTGTGGAAATGAAAACATCTCTGTTAAAACTTCCTTTAACAACCTCGTTCCTAGACCTTGACTCTGAGCATTCTTTGAAACACCGATATACTCCAATGAAGCCTCTCGCATTTCAGTATCGACTTCAAAGTACGCATAGCCTTGCAACTCATTAGAAATATTTTTAAGTATCTTTAACATATTTCTATCGTTAAGTCTCTCAATAATTGTTTTTCCATCATAATAAGTATTTTGAAACATTGCGTTATGCAGCATTTCAAATGCTTGAAAATCACTATGTTTAAATGGCTCGCTTTTCATTTCAATAACTTTATCAAAATTTTGTTCTTTAATTTCTAAGATCAAGTGTTCACCAGTCTTTTTTGCTTTTATTTCATTCATAAATACTTGTTGCAGCTCATTTTCTTCATTGATAAAAAAATGAAATTTTTGAATCAAAGGATTTTCATTAACTAACTGTTTCCATAATTGAGATTGCAAATAAATAGAAGATGTTTTATTAAAAGGTCCCCACACTTCTGCTACCGTTTCTTCGATATCAAATCCAATAGCCGCTAAAATTTCTCCTGTCCTATTTCTAGCGATTAAAAATTTAATATCACCCTCGTCACTAATAAAAGCTTCTTTTAATGTCTGGTAGATTTCTTCTTCTTTTTCACCACAATAACCAATATGTGATGTTTTCTGACTATTTGTTTCTGATAGAAATCGAGATAATTCACCGAGGTTATTTGGTTTTTCTATAATAGCATCCATAACACTATCCCCTTCTTTAACTCCAATTTAGTGTCGTGTTCGTTCCTACTTCAAGCTATCCCTGCGTATTAACCTCTTTTATCTCCCTATTTTGAAATTATTATTCTATAAGATATTAGTTAACCTCAATACAAATAAGGTAATGAAATCTCGCGTCCGTCATAGGCAAAGCTTACGTTTTTATCTAAAAGCATTTCAGCGTGCTTTGGGATATCAATATCGTGTGATAAATGAGTAAACACCATGTTTTTTGCCTGTAGCTTCGCTTTAATCTCCATTGCCTCTGTCACATCATATACGGATCTTTTTTCTTTTTGAAGATATTCTTTCCAGAAAGATGTACCGAATATCAGTAAATCTAAGTGGTAAAAAGGCTTCCACTGTTCATTTGTCACATTAAAAGAATCGGATACATACGCCCAGCGTTCGCCTTGTTTTTGATGAACCACAATGCCGTAGGAATAACCGTTAAATCCGTGATTTACTTTATGAAACGTAATGGCCGTTTCTCCGCTTTCCCACTTTAACGTGCCATTAAAGGTAAGCCCTTTTCTTTTTGCGAGATAAGGAAATCTTTCAGTTAACTCGCTGATGACTTCAGGGGCTCCTACGACTTCTGTACTTACATTATTCCAGTAGCATAAGTCGGCTAAATCCCCTAAACCAGCAACATGATCATTGTGAGGATGAGTAATAAACACGGTAGAAGGGATTTTTTTGTTATTGTATAAATGAAATTGATGTTTAAAATCAGGTGATACATCAATCAAACACACATTACCGTCCAGTGTGAACTGTGCACTAGGTCTTGTGCGCTGATTTAATGGATCTTTTTGCGCGCATACTTTACAGTCACATAATAATCGAGGCACTCCTTGAGCATCGCTCGTCCCATAAAATAAAAGCTTGTTCATTGCTCTGTTTCCCCCTTTTTTTCTTCTAAAGGTCTATCTTTTTATTTTAAGAAATGCCCTATGGTGTTCTGCATCTTTCTTTTATTTGTCCTTCTAGAATAAAACCAGCTTTTATGTAAAACAGCCAGTCTTTTTAACGACTGGCTTTGCTATATTCCTTATAAAAAACGTTTTTATGCTTTTTCTATTGCTTTCTTTCTTCGTCTCTTTCAACAATATGCTGAAGAATAGATAATTTGTTTGTCCAAAATTGTTCGTAGTAAGAAAGCCAATCTTTTATCTCTTTCAAAGGCTCTGGCTGAAGATGATACACTTTTTCTCTGCCTTTTTTTTGTCCATGGACTAGGTCTGCTTCTGAAAGTATATGAAGATGCTTGACAACAGCGGTACGACTTATTGAAAAATGGGACGTTATTTCTGAAATAGGCAATTCTTTTTCAGAAAGCAGCTCAAGTACTTTTCTTCGAGTAGGATCAGCAATGGCTTGAAAGATATCATGCTTGGCAGCTGATGAAGTCATTTAGTTTTCAACAACCTTTCGAAGTTTTTCATTCACGAGACTAGTCCACCCGTAGCTCATTCTATCTCGTACCACTGAACTCTTTTCGTTTGCTTTTTCAAGAAGTGTTTCAGCTTCTTTCCAGCCGCTATGAATAAGCGTAAATTCAGTTTGATTACCCATTTCTTTTAAGGTAAACGAAACGACCCATCCATCCGTATCCCAAGAGAAAGAAAGATAGTTTGGTGCATCTATTTCTAATACTTTACACGGAGATGGTCCAAAAGGCGATTGCAAATGAAATTCATATCCTACCAGAGGCTGAAAATCATTAGGCATGAACCATTGTTGGAGCCCTTCTGCGGTTGCTACTTTATCCCAAACTTTTTGAATCGGCGCGTTAAATATTATCGTCTGTTTTACATCTTCTACTACACTTTTATCATTCATCGTTGTCTTCATTCTCCTTTTCCAAAAATAACACCAAAAGGTTTTATATAAAAATAATATAACACCTTTTGGTTTCATGTCAATTCTTCTTTCGAAAAATGAAATCCTTCAATACATCTCCGTTCTTTGATAAAGAAATTTGTTATAATGTTGAATGAGTGCATTTTGTTATATTTCAAATATATCTTTTAAACGATGCTTCGTCCGCTTTGTGCCAATGCATAGTGAATACCGTGCTGCAATGTTTGAAAACAATCATATTTTGATAAATCAATATGAGTCTTTGATATAACTAAGCCTAAGTCAGCAGAAATTCCTACTAAAATTGTTTTCGTACCAATCAGGGACGCTGCTGCACCTAATTTTTCAATAAGACTTGCCGTATATTCAGTAAGTTCTTTATCCAATCCGGTTAAATCCAGCACAAGATAATTAGCCTGATGTTTTGGGAGGTTATTTAATGTATTGACAATCAAATCTTCCGTTCGATCCTCGTCGTACTTGCCAATCAAAGGAACGACGACTATGCCTTCCAAAACCGGAATAATAGGAGAAGAAAGCTTTTTAATAAGATCTTTTAACTCTGCCGTTTTTTCTGCTACAATGTTTTGCAAATGTTCTATTTTCTGCGCTTCTTTTCTTCTCGCTAATTGATGAATATTTTGAGTGATATCAATGTTGGAAGGGAAGTATTCTACTGTGGTGCATTCATGCCCTTCTATTTGATGTTGAATCACCTTGTACCAAATGTTTGTTCCGAATAGTCCTGTGAAAATCCCTGCGTAATGGGCCGGAAGAAAATTTCCTCCCTTTGTTTTCTTTTGGGCCACGTTAATTTTATGTTCCCAACTGTCTTTTAATTCAGCAGATAGAGTTTTACTTTCAGGATCTAAATATTTTATAGTAGTTTTTCCCCATCCAGCCGAAGCGTATGTATTTGTAATTAACTCAGCCGCTTCAAAAACCGTTACGCCCTTCATGTTTTGAAAGTACTCTCCTACTACTAATCCTTGTCGAAAACCAGTAGTTTCCAGTACTACCGAAGCTGCCTCTTCTCCAGATATTTCTTCGATTGTGTCAAACAATGTTTTCATCGCCGAAGAAATCCAAAAAAGAATCGCATCTTCTCCTTCAAAGCTAAATTTTCCTTTTTCTAAATCCCAAGCAAAACTAAGACCACCTATATCAATATTCTTTTTTTCACCCATGCCGGAATCTCCTTTTTATATAGTCTCTCTACTATAGTGGTTTTTACGTAAAAGTGAGTATGAATTACCTTGGATGCTGCTTTTTTTAATCTTATCATTATTAGCTCTAAAGGAACAATTCTTTTCAACCTACTGAGCTTGTAATAGTGGTGAAATAAAAAAAGCTTCTATTTTATGAAGAAGCTTTTCGGCTGAATTATTTAGTTTTCCTCATTCCCCTGACAGCTCGGACATTCATAAACGTGCACAAAATAAAGCCCAACATGGTGAAAACGTTTTCCTAAGCAGTCTGGACATGTGCCTGCTTCACGCATTTGTTCGCGTCGTTTTTCTCGCTGATTAGCTAAAAGATTTACAAATTTCATTAAAAAGACCTCCGCATGTTTTTGACTATAGGTTTTCCTAGTAGGAAGTCTTTTATTCGACCCGGTATATTTATCACAGCGCCTGCTTAAGTTTACTTTTAATCATGCTCAAGTTTTCCAATAGCACAAAAAAGGATAGATAAAGCAGTCTCATGACGCTCATCTACCCTTCATTTTTATCCTATCTAATGCTTAACGTTATATCTGATTGTTGATAAAATCCAGCATATATAAGTTATTCTTCTACTTTGTATTTTTCTTTTTTTCGAAGAAACGGCCACCAGTTTCCTTCTCCAAGCGTCACGACAATCGCTGGCATAAGAAGTGGAAGAATAACAAGGCCATAAAGTAAAAGACCGATGATAACAACCGTTGCTACATGAACAAGCGTTAATACACCTGATGGCATCATAGCCCCAAACGTTCCGGCTAGGATAATAGCGGCAGTAATAATAACCGACCCCATCTTACTCATAGACGTAACCATGCCTTCTGCTACGCCGCTTTTCACTTCTTCGTTAAAACGGTCTAACAAGAAAATAGAATAGTCAATTCCAAGAGCAACTAAAATAACAAAACTAAAGAATGGCACGGCCCAGCTGATTCCGTCATTCCCCATTATATCCACGAATAGAAGCTCTGAGATTCCCATTGCTGTATAATACGTAAGCAACAGTGAAGCAATCATGTATACAGGCATGATCATTGAACGGAATAAAATGGTCAAAACAATAAACAATCCAATCATCATAATAACCATTGTGCGTGAAAGATCCGTTGTAGATAAATCTTTTAAATCCGCATTTGAGCTCGATACCCCTCCATACACAATTTCTGTATGCTCAAACGGCGTATCAACGACTTCGCTTGCCACCGCTTTTTCAATATTTTTTACGGTTGAAATGGCTTCCTCAGAATATGGATTTTGATCGAGCACTACGCTGAGCTTAACTCCTTTTCCATCTGCAAAAGAATAGTTGTCGATGGATTGTTTAAACCCTTTATCTTTCATCACTTCTGCTGGAAGATAAATACCCGTATCTCTAACTGTTGAGCTGTCACTCATGTTATCAAGCATACCTGTTGCTTTTGTTAAGCCATCTGAGATTTTCGTTAGCCCATCATTTGCACTGTCAACACCTTCTGCTAATTGATTGATACTGTCTGATAGGGTTCCGACTTGGCCTTGCTGAGCTGAAAGATTCTCATTTGCTTGTTGAAGACCGGTTTGAATGGTAGTAAGCTGTTTGCTGAGTGCTGCAAGCTGAGGAACCGCTTGCTGCACATTTCCTGTTGTAGAGAGCTGAGTGCTGACAAGCTGCAGCTGTTGATTAACTTGAGCTAATCCGTCTGCGGCAGGTGCAAGTGACCCGCCAGATTCTTTAGAAGCAGAACCCGTTTGGTCAGCTATTTGATTTAGCCCTTTTTCAATATCACTTAATCCTTTTTGTACATCTCCGATTCCTTTAACAGCATCTTTGATTCCGTCTGATACAGAGCCCAGCTGTGAATTAACATATAAATCATCAATCTTTTCTCCGGTAGGCTGTGTGATTGTCATAACAGAATCCACGTGATCCACTTTTTCAATTGCTTTGCTTATATTTCCTAAATACGGAATAACATCCGCCTTTGTTAACTCTTTATCTCCTTTAATAATAACATTGACAGGAAATGCTTTTCCTTCTCCCAGTGCGTCACTGATAGCATTTAGTCCTTTTATAGATTTATAATCACTGCTTATTTCAGCAGTAGAATCAAACGATACTTTTGAGTCATACGTTACAATAAAAGGCACGGTAATAATCGCTGTAATGACTAAAAATACGAACGGTCGCGCTACTGCCTTTCTTCCTAAAAACCCCCACAGCTTATTATCGCTATGAGAAGCCACTTTTTTAGACGGCCAAAATAATTTTTCTCCAAGCGTAACCATAAAAAGTGGCAGCAAGGTAAATAAAATCACTAGCAGCACACCAACTCCCACTGCTACGCCAACGGCCGATTGGAAAATAGCAAACTTGGCAAATCCGATGGCTGCAAAACCAATAAATACGGCAATTCCGCTGATGAATAACGTTCTTCCTGCTGTACGGTAAGCCGTGATCGTGGCTTCTACTTTATCATGTCCGTTAGCCAATTCTTCACGGAAACGGTTAAGTAAAAGAATGCAGTAATCCGTACCTATTCCAAACAAAATAGCTACTAAGAACGTTTGCGTGAACGTTGAGATTGGAAAATCGACATTTTTAACTAAAATACCTAGTAACGATTGACTGATTAAGTATGTGATTCCCACAATTAAAATAGGAATAAACGGCGTCACGACTGAACGGAAAACGAGTAGAAGCAAACCTACAATCAAGAAGATAGTAATAAACTCGGTTTTCTTTAACCCTTCTTCTGAACTGTGTGCAAAATCCTGATTAATAAGAGATGCACCTGTTACATATGCCGTAACGTCTTTTGGCACGCTGTCATAAATCTGATTCGCTATTTTTTCAACTTTTTCATCCGATCCACTGACAGTAACCGGAACTAAAACGGTTTTTTTATCTTTAGACATTAATTGGTTACGAACATCTTGATCATCTGTTAAAGGCGTTGTAACATCTTTTACACCTTTAATTTTCTCTGTCTTATCAATGATTTTCTGTATTTGTTTCTCACTATCTTTATCTAATGCGTTATCTAGCTTGATCACCATGCTGATGGTGTTACTGTCTTCCCCGGCATTTTTGAGAATTTGGCTGGCCCTAGATGAAACGGCATCATCAGGAAGCTGAGACTGTCCTTTTTCACTTGCGAGCTTTGTTAAATTGGGTGCCGTTAGCATCAATATGACCGTTAAAGCTAAAATAAAGGCCGCAATCACCCATTTAAATTTCACAATAAATTTCATTTTTTGCTTTCCCCTTTTATAGTTAACTTTTCTTTTGCCATTGTAAGAATTTCAATAAATGTATCTATTTTTTCTTCTTCTACATCATCAAACAAATTCTCAATGATACTAAAACACGCGGCATTTCCGTCATGTATTACCTTTTCTCCTTCAGCCGTAATCTTAATAAGCTTAGAACGTTTATCGCTCTCTAGTTCATTAGTGTCCCACTCCACAAGCCCTTTTTCGAGCAGTTTTTTAATTCGATTCGAAATGGCACTTTTATGAACACCTTGCAAGACAGCGAGACTGCCAGGTGAAGATGGACCTTTAATCATTAAACTATTTAACAAATCAAACTGCTGCCTTGAGACATGTTCGAAGAGGTTATGGCTCAGCTCTCTGTGAATGACTTCTGTTCCTACAAACAGCACTTCTTCAAAAAGTTCTACAGCTTGATATAGCTTGCTTTTCGTCACTTCTTTCCCTCCTTTGCTCATTTAGTTTATAGGTATAAACTATTCAACTTTAAAAATAGTTTATAGGACTAAACTTTATTCTGTCAATAAATTTATGTCTGACTGTCTTCATATATGATAAAGATAAACGGAATCCCGAAAGATACCGCTTACATCAGCTTTTTTGGTTGTCAAAGCTCAATCACTTAAGTATTATTAGTAATTGACTTCTTTTCAAGGAGATATAAATTTTATACACAGAAAGGGTGATCACACATGAATACAACGCATACTAATGAGCAGGTCAGTAAGAAAGATTCCTTTCCAATTGCTCTTATCTCGTTGACTCTTGGAGCTTTTGCTATTGGAATGACGGAATTCGTTATTATGGGGATACTGCCTAACGTTGCAGAAGACCTTCATGTTAGCATTTCGACTGCTGGTCAGCTAATTACGAGCTATGCTTTAGGAGTAGCGATTGGCGCGCCAATTTTAACCATTTTTACTCATCGACTTCCTCAAAAGCTTCTGCTTTGTTTACTCATGCTTTTATTTATTCTCGGAAATGCGATTGCTATTATTGCACCTAACTATGGAATTTTGATGGGAGCTCGTTTAGTTACGGCGTTATGTCACGGTACTTTCTTTGGAGTAGGCGCTGTTATTGCTTCACGGCTCGTACAACCGCATAAGCGAGCAAGTGCTGTTGCAACGATGATGGCAGGTTTAACCATTGCAAATATCATCGGCGTTCCTGTAGGAACATTTATTGGCCAACACTTAGGTTGGAGAGCTTCGTTTGGGGCTATTACCATTATGGGAATCATTGCATTTATCGGTATTATTCTGTTTATCCCAAAGCTTGGTCAAGAAAAATTAACGGGTCTAAAACAGCAGTTTGCTGCTTTTAGCCAACCAAAACTTCTTGTGATGCTTCTTTTAAGTGCAATAGGGTGCGGTAGCTTATTTACTGTATTTACGTACATTACACCGCTTCTTGAAGACGTTACGGGAGTAAGTGAACACAGCGTTACGTGGATACTTGTATTGTACGGATGCGGCGTTACGCTTGGAAATGTTGTTGGAGGAAAGCTTGCAGATTGGAAGTTAATGCCTTCGGTTGTAGGTATCTTTGCTTTTCTTTGTATTGTGCTGACTATTTTTACGTTTACTGTCAAAAGCCCAGCAGCAGCGATTATCACGCTGTTTTTCTGGGGAGCAGCAGCATTTGCTGTAATGCCTGGTATTCAAGTGAAAATTATGAACTTAGCACAGGAAGCACCTGCTTTAGCTTCTACTTCGAATCACTCATTTGCTAACTTAGGAAATGCTTTTGGCGCCTTTTTCGGAGGCGTAATTATTAACCATATGGGACTTACTTCACTTCCTTGGGTTGGCGCCATTTTTGTAGGAACGGCTTTTGTTATTAGCACTTGTCTGTTTATTGTGGAAACACGCAAAAAACATAGTGAACAATCGTCCTAACTGTCTAACAACTGAACAAAAAGCAAAAAAAGAGCCTTTCTTGGATGAAAGGCTCTTTTTTTTGCTTCTAACTCGCTTTTTTCATTTCTTCACTTGTTAATCGACTGTGTTTACGAGAATAACCTATATACACAAATATACCAAGCACAATCCATATGCTAAAATATAGCCATGTTGTTTTAGGAAGATTAATCATTAAAAATAAACAAGACAATACAGATAAAATTGGTAAAACCGGGACAAACGGCATTGTAAATCCACGTTTTAAAGTTGGGTGCGTTTTGCGTAAGATGATAATGCTGACGCCCACCATACCGAAAGTTAAAAGGGCTCCGATATTTGCTAAATTCGCAAGTTCTTTTAAATCGATAAATCCTGAAATTAACGCTCCGATAATTCCTACTAGCCAAGTGGAGAGAGTCGGAACTCCCGTTTTCTCATTTGTTTTAGCAAATGCTTTTGGTAGCAAGCCGTCGCGGCTCATTGAGAATAAAATTCGTGTTGCTGCATAAATGTAGGCGAAAATAACAGCCATAATTCCAATTACAGCTCCTGCAGCAATAACTCCTGCCACTGCATTTTGTCCTACTGAATGAAGAACATAGGCCATTGCTTCTGGAACATTCAGTTCCTTGTAAGAAACAACCCCTGTCATAACAAGGCATACCGCTACATAAATAATCGTGCAGATCACGAGTGAACTAATAATTCCAATTGGCAAATTGCGCTGCGGGTTCTTTACTTCTTCTGCTGATGTAGATAAAGCATCAAAACCTAAGAAAGCAAAAAATACGGCCGCTCCCCCTGTCACAACCCCTTCAATTCCATAAGGCATAAAAGGAGTCCAATTAGACGGCTTCACATAAAAAGCCCCTACAATAATAAAGAGAAGGATAATAAATAATTTAACAAGTACCATAAAATTATTCACTTTTTTACTTTCTTTAGTTCCCCTTGAAAGCAGCCATGTAATAAGAAGGGTAATACAAATAGCAGGAAGGTTCACCAGGCCTCCATTTGCAGGGATCGTAATCAATTCTTTTGGGAGTGAAAAACCAAAGCCTTCTAAAAAATTATTAAAATAAGAAGACCATCCATTTGCTACTGCTGACATCGTTAATAAATAGACGGAAAGCAATGTCCATCCCATTAAGTGTGCTACCACTTCGCCGATGGTTGCATATGTATAGGTGTAAACGCTCCCAGATACAGGTATAGTTGAAGCAAATTCCGCATAGCACAGCGCTGCAAAACCGCATACAATAGAAGCCAGTATAAAAGAAAAAATAACGGCTGGCCCCGCATCGTTAGCAGCTACTAAGCCTGTTAACACTAAAACCCCCGTTCCTATTACGGCTCCAATACCAAGAAGAGTCAAATCGAATGCCCCTAATGTTTTGACTAGAGATTTGTTTTGACTTTGTTCTAATAATTGCTCGATTGACTTCTTTTTAAATAGTTTTCCCATTGCACTCTCTCCTCTCTGTTGCCACTCATCCATTAAAAAACTTAAAAATGACGTCTTTTCCTATTTGACTACGCGTTTTTACTTCAGATACAGAAGTAATTATATAGAAATAATTACTAACTTGTCTATTAGTATACTAATATCATTATATATATTTCAAGAGTTTTTGTAAGCGATTTCTTAATCTCTCTCTATTTTGGCTTTATCAACTAAATAAAGAAATCATCGTTGTGATTATGTATAATAAGTTTGAATAAAATTAATATTCTAAAAAATAAATCGATTTATTTCCAGATAGTTTTTTTCGGTACCTATCTTCAAATATAAATTCCTGACATAGGGATTATTTACAGAACGATGAATGTTTTACCTTAACGGGTGTTATAATGATGAAAACTGAAGCGTATGAAGGGCGGAGAGAGATGCTTAACTTACTTATTGGCTGTATTTTACTAGCATTAGGAGTGTACTTTATGTTTAAATTTCTTTTTTATTCTCCTTCTAAAAAGAAGCGAGGTCAGCAACCTATGAACAAATTGTCAAATGGAGATTCAGCTCCATCAAATGCAAACGATTCGAATGGGATAAGATAATTTTTTTCACAAAATACCGGCGTTTGTCTAAGGCAAAAGTTATACTGCCGATATATAATATCTTATACCCTTCTAGTTCAATATTCCCTTCATTTTGGTGTAAGACAAGATGAAGGGAATCACTATCCGACTTAAAAAATCGGATTTTTCTATTTAGCAAGGTAAATGGCCTCAATAAACTCTGTTTGAATCCATTTCTTTATTCAAGTGTACAGCTGCCTCTTCAACACTTACTGTTCCAATGTTTTTCTTCCCGTGCTTTCGCATAGCAAGCGATTTATTTTCTACTTCTTTATCTCCTATTACGGCCATATAAGGAACTTTGAGCATTTCGGCTTCTCTAATTTTCAGACCTATTTTTTCAATACGATCATCCACTTCAACACGATACCCTTGTGACTCCAGCTCGTGTTTCACCTTGTACGCATATTCCACATGCGGCGGTGCAATAGGCAAAAGCTTAAATTGAACTGGAGCTAACCAAAGAGGAAATTGACCTTCATAATGTTCAATCAAGATGGCCATAAAACGTTCAACGGAACCGTATATAGCGCGGTGAATCATTACAGGACGATGCGGTTTATTGTCTTCTCCAATATACATACAGTCAAACTTCTCTGGCATTAAGAAATCAAGCTGAACTGTTCCGCACTGCCAGCTGCGGCCTAAGGAGTCTAAAATATGAAAATCGATTTTCGGCCCGTAAAAAGCCCCGTCTCCTTCATTCACCTGGTAGTCTAATCCTTTTTCATTTAGCACAGATTGAAGCGACTTTTCCGCTTGATTCCATGTTTCAATATCTCCCATAAATTTTTCAGGACGTGTGGATAGTTCCACTTTGTAATCAAAGCCAAAATGTGAATAAAAGTCATGGATAAACGCTAGAATGCGGCTAATCTCAGCTTCGATCTGACTGAGTTCTACGAATAAATGAGCGTCGTCCTGTGTGAATGACCGGACTCTTAGCAGTCCGTTTAAAGAGCCCGAAAGCTCGTGACGGTGAACCAATCCAAGTTCTGCGTATCGAATCGGAAGTTCTCGATAGCTTCTTCGCTTGCTGTTAAACAATAAAATGGCTCCCGGACAATTCATCGGTTTAATCGCATAGTTTTGTTTGTCAACATTTGAAAAATACATATTTTCATGATAGTGCTCCCAATGCCCTGATTGTTCCCATAGCTCCTGTTTCATCATGATGGGAGTTTTTATCTCTTGATAGCCTGCTTTGTAATGCTTTTGTTTCCAGTAGTTTTCTAACTCATTTCGAACAATCATTCCGTTAGGTAAGAAAAACGGCATACCAGGAGCTTCTTCCATCGACATAAACAGCTCCAGTTCTTGACCTAATTTTTGATGATTTCGTTTTTCTGCTTCCATTTGTTTTGACATGTTCATTCCTCCAATATGTTTTTATTCAACAAAAAAACCGCACTCATCCCTAGTAAAGGGACGAATGCGGCCGTGGTACCACCCTAATTCCGTAAAATACCTGTATGCATTTTACGCTTAAAAAGATAACGGTTTTACCGGTTGCAGTTTCAGTGTATACACATTCCCCGCCGCAGCTCCAAGGTGGTAAATTCATTTCGTTTTCTAAGGGTTCTCAGCCAGTGACCCTACTCTCTGTAAAGAAAATCCAAAAATGATTCATGTCCTTTTCAATGCTTGTATATTCATTTTTTCTACATAAAAAACCGCACTCATCCCTAGTGAAGGGACGAATGCGGTCGTGGTACCACCCTAATTCCGTAAAATACCTGTATGCATTTTACGCTCAAAAAAGATAACGGTTTTACCGATTGCAGTTTCAGTTATGCACATTCCCTGCAATAGCTCTAAGGTGGTAAATTAGATGATTTCTTAAGGGCTCCCAGCCGCTGACCCTATTCTCTGCGAAGAAAACGGCACCTAATTCATGTCCTTTTCATTGCCAAATAATGTTTGTTAGTTGTTAAAAGTGATTATAGTGTATAAATTTTACAGAAGTCAAGAAATAATTTTTATTTTTTAATATTATAGAATTAATTTATGCTTAAATTCCCGAAAAGTTACTTAGGAATATATGGGCTTAAAAAGTTTTTTATTATAATATTAACACCTGCATTTTATTTTGTTTTTACCTTTATTTTGTAAAAATAAAGGCAAAAAAGAAAGATATTACAAGCACTTATTTGCTTTATCTAAGTATTATTAACGAATTAAAATCCAGTACTGCTCAAATCAGAATAAGTAACATAGCACGAGTATCATCAGTTTTTTTATTTATATACTAAAATATTAAATATACCTTTTTCTACTTACACCAATATTAGGCTTGAACTCGTCGAAACTATTTTTTATCTATCTTTAGACGGAAGCCCCTGGTACATGCTTCCACTTTGCGGAAAAATCCGTTTTTTCCTGAGTTGTTCTTTAAGAATAACATCAAGCTGCCGCTGAATTTTCCTTGTTTCATTTGTTGAAAAATACGGGTAAGCCAAATTTACTGTTTCTAACGGATCCTTGGTCAAATTGTACATTTCAATTTGATCCGGAACCGATGTTTCTTTAAGGTTAGTAAGATCTACCGGGTAACTTTCATATTGCTCTCGGTGGATGACTTCATCTTTTTCGTTAGGTGCTGACCGAAATTGCGGATTATCATGGTATCGAGCGTATTTCCAGATTTCCTTTCCTGCGGCTGATTGAAACTCCACAATGACCGCTTGAATGTGATTAGGCTGAACGACTGACGGATAGCTTTCTCCTAAAAAATTTGTTTGGTGAAGTCTTTTTGTGGGGTCATCATCCGTCATAAAGAAAATCGGTGCTTTTTCTTGATGGAGCGATGTTTCTCCTCGCAACGTTCCTGAGAGGTCTCGCCCAACAAATGGATGTACTTCCGTATGACTTTTTTGCAATTGCTTTTGAACAGCGGAAACATCGATATTAGCCAAGCTAAGCATTGTCGGGATCAAGTCAACATGACTAGTCAGCAAGTCTGTACGTTGATAACTAGGAAACAAATGCTTGTTATGAATGAGAAGCGGCACGTGAATCGACTCTTCATACATGTTGTACCATTTTTGATGTAGTCCTCCGTGAGCCCCAAGCAAATCACCGTGATCCGACGTGAAAATAATAATGGTATTGTCATAGAACGAAGATTGTTCTATAGTCTGAAGGACTTTCAAAATTTGTTTGTCAACATTTTTTTGAAGCTGATAATATAAGCGCCGGTAGAAACTAGAATTTGGCGTCGGCTGCAGCGCTTTTGGGTAGATGTATTTATAGCTGCTTTGAGCGCTAGGCTTCGTTTGTAAAGATTCTCTAATAGTAGGTGGCGGCTCGATGTTCGGAATTGTCCCATCAATAGAAAACTGAAACATAGCAAGGTGTTTGGTGATCGCTCCGAACAGCGCAATGTCATGCGGGTTCACAAACGAAGCTACCATGAGCCAAGGCTGCGCAGTCTTTTGATATTCTAATCGTTGAATAAGCTCTATGATTTCCTCTGCATATATTTCGTCTCGTCCACTCACTCCAATGGCCGCAGATGAACCAGAATTGTGCGGGTTTCTTCCTTCCGGCTCTGGACCAATCCACCCTGAAAAACCAAACTTTTCAAGCTTATTAGCCCGTTGATAGAGGCGCTCTTTTTCTGGATCCGGTATTCCTGTTTGCATCTGGTAGCTAGAAAAAACGTTATGTGTTCCTGGAATTAAGATGTTCTCATCAGAAATATGCCATTTTCCTTTATAAAAGGTTTGATACCCAGCCTGCTTAAAATAATCTCCCATCGTTGGGACGGTATTAGGCTGCAGCCAAAACATATCAGGATCTTGTGACTTCTTTGCGATACCTTGCGTTTGGGTCACTCCGTGCAAGGAAGGGTACTGCCCTGTAAACAATGTAGCTCGACTCGGTGAACAGGCTGTAGAACCGACGTAGTGACGAGTAAACCCCATTCCATGCTGTTTTAAAAATTCATGTGCTTTTAAATGTTTTTTTCGCCACTTTTTTACTTCTTTACTTTCATATACGGGTGGAAATCGTTCTTCGTCCACCATAATCAACAAAAAATTAGGCTGCTCTTTCATGTTTACTCCTCCGCGTGTTTATCAAATGTTCTGTATTGATAAACTATGTAAAAAGTACTTTTTTCAGAAGAACGGAGTAAGGTTCATGTCTTTTTATACCCAAACAAAAAAAGACTTAGAGGATTTCTCTAAGTCTTTCATAACGCGTTTCAATACGATATTCCTTATTTTTTGTATGCTTTTAGCTGCTGATTTCGTTTATAGGTACCCATTATACTAGGTATACCTACAATTATGCTTATCATAAAACTCCACATCATGTAGCGCCAATCCCCTGTAACAAGCGCTACTCCCATAAAAAAAATGAGCTGACCAACAAGAGCTAACCATGAAGCTACCCAAGCAAACATCATATTCTCTTTCAAGTTATCACCTCATATTTTTAATTACGAATGACTTCTTTTATTTTACCATAAAATTCTAATTCCGAAGGTTGTTCTACTGTTTATGCTATGTACATAACTAAAAAAGCTAATGACAGCACGTAGCTAGCCATTAGCTTTTTTATTATTTTGCAAATACATGATGCCCTATTTTAATTGTTTCTTGCTTTTGGCGCAGCCATTGATCTCCCGTTTTATCAGGATTAAAGAAGAATAATGAACCTTTTCCTTGACCTTGGAAGTTAATTGCTTCTTCTACAGCTTTTTTTGAACCTTTGTCTGCAGGTTTATTAATTTGACCGTTGCTGACTGGGCTGTACTGACCTTTTTGATAAATAACGCCTTTTACAGTGTCAGGGAATTTGCTGCTGTCGACTCTATTTAATACAACTGTTGCCACGGCTACTTTGCCTGCGTACGGCTCTCCTTTGGCTTCAGCTGATACAAGACGAGCTAATAGTTCTTTATCATTTTTATTTACTTGAATGTGCTGTTCATGAGCGGGTGCTGCAGCAAATGCTGAGTAACCTGCACCAAAACTCGGGATAAGCATTGCGATAGCAATTACTAGTTTTTTCATCATAAAAATAAAAGCCTCCTTGCTATTTCTTGACGTGGTTCATATGCTAGCAGAAATATAGGAGTCTTTCATTGCAAAAAATTATCCAGTTCCAAAAGAAATTGTATATTCTCGTATTTTTTTAACTATTTTTTAATTTGTTCAACTTTCTGTTTTAAAGCAGCTTTTTTCAGACGACTCTGCAGTTTATCCTTTAATAACCTCTATGCGTTTACTTTATTGTCATAAACAACTTTTATTTTATAGTCTAGGTATCTGTAATACTGCTCACAGTCAGAGTAAGAGTCATGAGTCGTCAAAATAAATCCAGGGTACCCTGAAAAGTGCGGATACGGAAAAATTTCTGTACCTTTAGTTATGAACTGAATAACTCTTTTTACTTCACTATCTCTATGCACGTCTTCTACGCCTTGAATTTCTTTGAAAATTCCGTGACCTTGTACAGGAATAATGTAGTTGCCTACTACTTTCTTTTGTTGTCCTTTGTCTTTTAATGCAGGAGGTTTTAAACCTAATACATAGTAAAAAACTAGCTCCATATAGTTAATACCTGTACTTTCTTTTACTATATAATGTGAAATACCAGACCCTCCGATGCGCGCTCCTATTTCAATCACATAAGGTTTTCCTGCTGGGTCCAAGCGTAATTCAATATGAGCGGGGCCATTTTCAATCCCTAAAGCGGTTGCTGCTTTAGCTGCTTCTTGCGAAATAGATTCCCAAACGTTTTCTTCCAGGTGAGCTGGAGCTATATAAACACCTTCTTCAAAAAAAGGCCCTTTTGAATTTCCTTTGTAGCCTATAGAAAGTACATAAACTTTATCTTCTACAGAAAACGTCTCAATAGCAAACTCCGGTCCGTCTATAAATTGTTCAATTACGATACCTGTTTTATTTTTTGTGAACTTACCTAGATCTTCTTCATTTACGCGTCTCACTTTTTCTATACTGTCGATCAGTTCCTCTTTATTATTCGCTCTTGACACTCCTTGACTGGCAAATCCGTTAGAAGGTTTTATTACAACAGGATAGGTTAATAAAAGATCCTTTACTTCCTCTTCATTTTTAATCTCTTTAAAATAAGGAGTATTAAGGTTACTATCTTTTAAAATCTTCCTCATCATCTGTTTGTTGCGACAGTTACTAATCACAAACGGTGATAAGCCCGGCAAGTTTAGTTCTTTTGCCAATTGAGCGACAAACTCTAACGCCGGTTCATATATTGTCATAATACCGTCAAACGAATTTTGGTTATGCTCTGTTTTAATAACCTCAAGAGCTTTCTCCGGAGCTTGAAATAGATCAATGGGTATAAATTTTTGTACGTGTTTAAGATGTGTAGGTTCTGCTTCCTCTTGGTTATAAAAAAATGTCATTTTAATTCCGAGAGCTTCTGCTTCTTCAAAAATAAACGGTAAATATGTATTCTGTAACACGATTGCCAAGTGCTTATTTCGTAACGGCATTTACTTCCCTCATTTCGAACAGCTTTTCACTGTTTGATGACTAAATTCTAATGACAGCTTCGTACATTTGTCAATTTAATCCTGTATAATATTAGGAATATATAGAATGTTTAATATAGCAGTAAAACGTTGAGAAGCCAGATGTTTATAGAAGGGATACTAGAGGACATTTAAAAGCGGAAATTTTGCTATTTAATTATAAAGATATGGTTAGAAAAAATTCAATGAGAATTTTTATAAAAATAGATAGTAACCATTTATAAAGTTACATCTTTTTCAGCCATCTCATCTAGTATTCTTTTTAATGCAACGTCTGGGTTTAATGCGGGATCTGTTATATGCTGAGTTAAGCATTCCGCACTTTCACTAACCTCTTTTTCGGTAACTACAACCGAATTATATTGAACAAAGTGAGTAAGAAACTTCATGCCCGTTAAGTTAGCCGTTTGTTGCAGTGGTTTTGTTAACTCACTAATCGTATAGTTGTTATAACCTCCTGCTCTATATGACTTTTGCGGACCTCCTACTGAAATTGCCAATACAAATTCTTTTCCATGCAGTTTGGTGCCATTCGTGCCGTATGCCCAGCCGAAAGTTAATACATCGTCCAACCATTTCTTCATTAGCGGAGGCGTACTATACCAGTAAAAAGGAAATTGAAAAACGATGCGGTCATGCTTTAATAAAAGCTCTTGCTCTTTTTCTACATCAATTTCCCAATTCGGATAGCGCTCATAGATATTATTAACTGTGACATCTTCCTTCTCTAATCGCTTCATCCACGCTTTATTAACGTTAGATTCTGCTAAATTAGGGTGAAATATATTTACTAATACTTTCATTATGATCTCTCCTATACTGTGTATAATTTTTATAGTACGGAGATGATTTTCACTTAAACATCTCCTCTTAAATTCCTTTACACGTTTATTTTAGGAGATATTTAAGTCGTTTTCTTGTACAAAATTCGGTTATTTTTGTATAAAATTTTGTTTCCACTTAAGCGGGGACATTCCCGTTATTTTTTTAAAATGCTTTGAGAAGTGGCTTTGATCTGTAAAGCCTAATTCATAAGCAATTTCACTAAGCGGCAAACTGGAGCTTTGTAATTTTTCTTTTGCTCTTTCAATTCGAATCTTAAGCAAGTATTGATGGGGCGTTACGCCTAGCGTTTGTTTAAAGCTGTTAATGAAATGAGAGGAACTTAAATTAGATAAACGAGTTAACTCATCTAATGTAATAGATTCAGCATAGTGATCTTGCATGTATTCCATCGCTATTTTTAAATGCTCAAGTCCCGGCGTCTTACTAAGAAAATTGGATTGACTATCGTTATGCTGTTTTAAAATGTGATAAATAATTAAATTTGTAACTGAGTCAATGTAAAGTTTTCCTTGAGGATTCCCATGTTCGACCTCTTCATTAAGCCACAAAAGAAGCTGCTGCATTTTATGATCTTGATTTCTAAGGTAATAGCTTAGATCAAGGCTAGAAGATAAGCTTTCTTTATCAGCTATTTCTTTAACGATTTGAGGATTTAACTCAACACGTAAAAAAGATAACGGTTCTTTCCACTCGCAAGTGCTGTCAGCTCCCGCAGGAATAAAGTTAATATCATTTTTAAACGCTACTCCTCCATGAAAGCTGTCTGCTACTGTTTCTTGAATCGCAACAGGCTTAGCGGTACGGTGAAGAAGAAGCAAATGTTTATCCAACGTTTCACGTGCTTGTTGAGGCTGCACGTTTGCTGCTTTTATAATTTGAATATTTTCTTGTTTTTGACTCAAAACGTCATTTGAGTTAAACTTCACTTCTTTCATATAGCGCTCCTTTTTTATAGAGATATCCATCTTTTACTTTTTAGTTTGAATTTATGTGAACCCTTTTTGATTACTATAACGAAAGAGAGAATAAAAAGAAAAAGAAGTGAACCATAGATTCACTTCTTTTATGACGAACTCTTTATTTCATAGCCTGTAAATGGTTATTAGATTTCTGTTTTGCACCCCGCTGAACGAAAAAAATGATACAGAGCGCTAGAAGATATAAACATGCAAAAGCTGTTATGTACCAAAGCGCTGAGGTAATGCCGCTTGCGTCCATAGTAAAGCCAATAAGCGCAGGGAAAACAGCACCTCCAAGCCCTGAAAAACCAGTAATTAAACTGGTGACAATACGAGCAGATCCGGTAAACGTATGGTTAGCATATACCATCGTTATCGAATAGATACCTGACATTGCAAGCCCTAAAAACGCTAATAAAATATAGCCTGCTACTGCTTCTTTTAACAAGATAAACAGCACTAAACTCACAATTGTTCCTCCAATGCTGCCAAAAAGATAGCGTTCGTATGTAACGATTCGAATAACCCATCCAGTAGCTACTCGTCCTATTAGCATAGCCATCCAAAAAACGCTTATGCTTAAAGTAGCCTGTGATGGAATTACATCTAGATACACGATAAAAATAGACGAAAGAAAATTATTCATGCTGCTTTCCACTCCGGCGTACATAAAAATCATTACACTAAAAAGAGCGAGTATTTTCCATCTTTGATTTTTAGCAAGCACAGGCGCAGGTTCTGAGTTGGCGTCTGAAGCACCGCTTTCTGAAGTTGAAACAGTCTCTTTTTTAAAAGGAATCATTTTACAGACTACAACCATTAGTAACGCTAGTATACTGGTTATAAAAAATGAATACCTCCAGCTGTTCTGTGAAATCAATAAGCTAGCTATTAACGGCATCAACAGCGCACCCAGGCCAAACGATACTTCTAAATAACTCATAACAATAGCTCTTCTACCGATAAATACTTCCATCATTAAAGTAGCTACAACTACTTCCAAGGCCGCTACACCAATACCATTTAAGAAATTGAATACGATAATCCACTCAAATGGAGGCAATAAAAGCATACCTATTTGTGATAGCGCTATCATTAATGCGGAAATTGTAAGTAAATTCATTTCGCTGAAGCGTCCTAATAGAAAAGAAGATAGCGGAACTCCTATCAAAAATCCTAAAGAACCTACTAATACAAGCTGCCCGCCAACTGTATAAGACACATGGTAATGTGTTAACAATTGCGGTAAGACGGATCCTACGGCTGTAATGACTAATCCGCCCAACAAATAAAGCGCATATGAAGCTAGCGCAAATTTTTTCATCTTCCCACTCCCTTATATCCTCTAAAGCGTTCTTTCTGTACTCAATTATAAAGGTTTTTCTTAGATTATTAACCGAAATCCTAGAAAAAAATTTCTCCATACGCTACTTAAGTTCCAATCATTTATAAGATAAAACAAAAAGAAGGAGATCTATGTCTCTTTCTTTTTGCTATTCACCTTATAGTGATGCTTTTAAAATAGCTAAAATATCATCTTTATTCAGTTTCTTAAAGTTACCGAAACCTCCGTGCTCCATTTCACGAGCAGCAATTCCAGCAATTTCGTCTAGTCGCTCTTCTCCGATATCGTAATCTGCTAAGCGAGAAGGTGCACCAAGGCTTGACCAAAAAGCGCTTAGCTTATCGATTCCTTCTAACGCAATTTCTTTGTCACTTTTACCTGCAGTTTCAATATCAAACATGCTTGTCATGACGCGTTTCATACGAGTGACATCTTGATCTACAACGTGTCGCATCCAATTTGGGAATAGGATTGCTAAACCGCCCGCATGAGGAATGTCATATACTGCTGATACCGCGTGTTCAATTGTATGTGAAGCCCAATCTCCAAAGTATCCCATTTGAAGTGTTCCATTTAATGCGATTGTTCCGGAATATAAAATCGTTTCGCGATGTTCGTAGCTTTGCAGATCTTCTAGCAATTTCGGTGCTGTTTCAATTACTGTTTGTAATACGGAATAGCACATACGATCTTGTAAAGGCGTGTTTTTCACGTTATGGAAATATTGTTCGAACACATGACTCATCATGTCTACCATGCCGTAGATAGTTTGATCTCTAGGAACAGACATCGTGTTCACAGGATCTAGTATAGAAAATACAGGGTGCGTAACGGTGCTTCCCCAAACGTATTTTTCATTTGTTTCCCAATTCGTAATAACAGAATCAGGATTCATTTCAGAACCTGTTGCTGCCAACGTTAATACCGTTCCAAACGGCAGTGCTTTTGTAGCCGTTACTTTTTTGTTAATAATATCCCAAACGTCGCCTTCATACTCAGCTCCGGCAGCGATTGCTTTTGTGCAGTCAATAACGCTTCCTCCGCCGACTGCTAACATGAAGTCAATGTTTTCATTTCGGCAAATTTCAATTCCTTTTCGTACCGTAGATAGTCGAGGATTTGGCTCTACGCCCGCTAACTCATGTATATTTACGTTTAACTCTTTTAACAGCGTAAGAACTTGATCGTATAAACCGTTTTTCTTAATGCTTCCTCCGCCATATACAAGCAAAATATTTTTTCCGTATTTCGGGAGTTCTTCTGATAATGCTTGAAGCTGATTTTTTCCGAAGATTAATTTTGTGGGATTATGATAAATGAAATTTTCCATACTATCTGTATACCTCCTAGTTGAATATAAAGTAAGTTGTCGCATTACGCGAACAAGAATGTAAGTATAAATGTAAAACAAAAATTTTTCAAGAGTTAAGTTCTCAAATCGCGTACTTTGTTTTGTTGAGTGATTAAAATGAAGAAAATGGCTTCCTAGACATAAAAAAGAGAGCAAGTAAATGCTCTCTTTAAAGCTCTTTATAAACCATTTTTCTATACGTAACAAAGCCTTCTTTTTCGTAAAAGCTCTCCGCAACCGTATTGTCACTCCAGTAATCCAACTCAATTGTATTTATGTCTTGAGTACGGGCAATGCTATAAATTTCTTTCATCAAACTTGAACCAAACCCTTTGTTTTTGTGGAGTTCTGCGATACTTATTTGATGAACATAAATTGACTTGTAAGCTTTTTTAAACACTGTTTCTGAATACTGCTTTATTTCAACCCAAGCGAATCCTACATGCTGTCCTTCATCTTCTGCTAAAAGAAAGATAAACCTATCGTTTTCCATCACTTTCTTAAAAAATTCATGTATCTTCTGAAAATCATATGTTTGAAAGCGCTCGGGGGATAATTCTACATGCAGTTGATGAACAGACTGATTAAGCTTGGCAATTGTATCAGCATCGAAAGTACGGCTAATCTTCAATTTTTTCTCTCCTATATATCTCATATTTAGTAGTGGTCGTTATGAATTTATTTCGTTTAATATAGCCGGTGCGTTTGAGGTAAATAACAGATAGTTTTTATTGGTCGTTTTAATAAAAATTCGGTCAGTTGTTCCGTACGGAGGGCCAATTCGAATGGCGTTTGCTTCTTTGCCTCCGTACGTGTCATCTTCCGTTACTTCAAGAATGTCTTCTAACGGAATCGTAAAGTGTGCAAGCTGCCATTTTATAATGAGATTATCATTTATTTTTC
The DNA here is from genome assembly GCF_038006305.1 of Priestia sp. FSL R5-0597. NCBI lineage: Bacteria > Bacillati > Bacillota > Bacilli > Caryophanales > Bacillaceae > Priestia > Priestia sp. FSL R5-0597. Next base: position 2,353,017 of record NZ_JBBOUZ010000001.1, on the reverse strand, counting down.
GGACACTGATAGTTGGTGTAAACATTTTGTCCATCCCCTTTGGCTTCTATTTATCTTAACTTTGTCTCTCTGCAACGTGTTCTTTTATCCTTAAAATCGCTTCTTTCGGACAGCCTTGAAAATAGCCTCCGTGATAACAAATAACATGCTCGATCTCATAGTTTAAAAACTTTTCAAGTGATTGAACTGCTTGGTCCATATTTAAGGTCGTTTGTTTAACAGGTTCCATTAGCTGTCCATTTGCCAATACTAGAGCATCTCCGGCAACCAGCGTTTTTGATTTTCTTAAATAAAAACTAACGTGCCCAGGCGTATGTCCGGGAGTAAAAATAACTTCAATGCCTCCGCAGTATGGAAGCAGTTGACTTCCTTTTAATACTATATCCACGTCAACTTTTGGAGGGGTTTTATATAAATATTTTATTTCATCAGGTATAGCTGATAGTTCTTCTTTACTCATTTGACTAGCATTCGTTTTAATAAGCGGAAGTTTCCCTTCAATATACGGCTTATCAAATTCATGAGCATATACGATGATATTTTCATTTGATTTTTTTCGTATATCAGTCGCACACCCTATATGATCTAGATCTTGATGCGTTAGAAGAATTACTTTTAGCTGTTCAATAGATATATTCAATTCACCCAAGATCTCTTTCAGTTGATCGGTTTGCCCAGGCATTCCTGTATCAATTAGAATAGCTTCATCGTTATTCCAAACTAACGTAGGATTTAATATTATATCTTGGTCAAAAGCTCTGGCAGTCAACTGTAGCATCTCAACACCTGCAGAAATTCTCATTACGAACCCCTTTTCTTATTAAAGTACAAAGATTTCCAACCTCCACAATTGCTTAGCATGCAGTGCTATTCTTGAATTTTATCAATAAACAAAATAAAAACCAGACTGGAAAAAAATAACTTTTTATGATATGATATTTGTATAACAGAGTGTAAAATAATCGATTTTTATAAATGAAAAGGTGAACCCCACTGTCCGGAGTTCACCTTTTTTCTTTGTCGTTAGCCACTATGGCTTTTTTATTTCTTATCCTCTTTTTGAATGCACTCATGTAAAGGTACAACCTTGGTTTTCTTTGCTATTTTATATCCCCACCACGTCGCTAAAAAGAGAGGCAGGCCAATGTAGGAGACCGTTAAGCCGTACCAATCAATTTTGTCGGAAAGTACCGCTTGATAGTTTTGTCCTAAAATAACAATGAGGCACATTCCAAATGCAAGAACAGGACCTAGAGGGAACCATTTTGCTTTATAGGCTAGATCATTTAGATCCTGTCCTGAAGCAACATATGCTTTTCGGAAACGATAGTGGCTGACGGCAATACCAATCCACGCAATAAATCCGCTCATACCTGAAGCGTTTAAAAGCCACATATACATTTGATCACCAAAAACGGATGTTAAAAAGGCAAGACCGCCAATAATAGTGGTTAAAACAAGCGCATTTACTGGAATTCCTCGACGATTAATTTTCCGAAGCGCTTTAGGCGCTTGCCCTTCATTGGCCATTGACCATAACATTCGCGTAGAAGCATATAAACCAGATGTTCCGGCTGATAAAACGGATGTAAGAATAACAGCATTCATCACCGAAGCAGCTGCAGCAATTCCTGCTTTTTCAAAAACAAGCGTAAATGGACTAACCGCAATGTTATCCACATCTCCTCCTAGAAGAGATGGACTGGTGTAAGGAATGATAAGCCCGATTACAGCAATGGCTGCAATATAAAATAGAAGGATGCGCCAAAAGACTTGGCGAATGGCTTTTGGTATATTTTTTTGAGGGTTTTCACTTTCCCCTGCCGCAATACCGACTAGCTCTGTACCTTGAAAAGAAAATCCCGCGATAAAGAAAATGCTTAGTACGGACAGAAATCCGCCGTTGACCGGCGCTTCTTCTAATGTAAAGTTTTTAAAGCCGATATATTCACCGCCGAAGATGCCAAAGATCGTCAGAAGGCCCACTCCGATAAATACAATGATGGTTACTACTTTTACGAGAGCAAACCAATATTCAGATTCTCCATAGCTTTTTACAGATAGGAAATTAAGTAAAAAAATTAAGCCTAAAAACAAAGCGCTCCAGATAATACTTGGCACATCAGGGAACCAAAACTTCATGATAATAGCAGAAGCAGCTATTTCTACAGCGAGCGTAACAGCCCAGTTAAACCAGTAGTTCCAGCCGAGCGCAAACCCGAGAGCTGGGTCTACATAGTGACTGGCGTATGTTGAAAAAGAACCTGATACCGGCATAAACGTGGCCATTTCTCCAAGGCTAGTCATGAGAAAATAAACCATAATTCCAATAGCCCCGTAAGCAATCAGCGCTCCTCCCGGTCCAGCAGTTTGGATGGAAGATCCCGTGGCTAGAAATAAGCCAGTTCCTATTGAACCTCCAATGGCAATCATGGTCATATGACGAGCTTTTAAATGGCGTTTTACATGCTTATCGTCCTGTTTTTTTTCTTCTTCATTACGATTTATATCGACTGCTTCCATACTTATCCCACCTTCATAAAAGAACTATGCGAACATGTTTAACGTAAAGCGTATAAGAATATCCATCTCCTATAAAAAGTAGGAGATGGATCCTTTATTGCTCACTTTGAAAAATCAAAGTAGTTTCGTTTTAATAGACGAGGCAGGCTCATAAGCTGTTCGTACGTTACACTTTTTTCTAAGACAGAGGTGTTGATTAAAAACAGTTGATCTTCAATGTGTCCAACTGTTTCGTCTGTTTGATACGTAATTCCACATTCTGAACATGTAATGGAAGGCGTCTCTTTAATTTCTATAGCTTTTGTACCGTCAGGAAGCTCCCAATAAACCGTTGCATCCGTCTCCTTGGCTTCATATGATTCGCACCATTGGCACTTCAATATTATTCCTCCTTCGCTCCCGCTGTTTCGTATTTTTTCATTTGCGTTTCAAATTTTTTCTCTTTTAATTGATCGCGCTTTTCACGCTTGTCTTTTAAAGAGCTATGCTCTGGATTTTGGTCATACGTTTTTCGGCGGTCAAGACGGTTTAGACCTTCTGGCGTTAAGTTGAACTTTGTATCATCAATAATCGAAAGAACACCGTTGCTTTCAAATTTTTCAAACACTTCAGGATATACTTTTTTATAAAATTCTTCTGCGCTTCCACTTTGGTAATTTTGCGGCTCTGGATAAGACGTAATAACACCTTCAAAGTTTCGAAGCACCACTTTATTGGAGCTTTGAGAAATAATATAGTTTGGCTGCAGCGGAATTTTACCGCCTCCTCCAGGAGCATCCACGATAAACGTAGGAACTGCATAGCCGGACGTATGGCCGCGAAGTCCTTCCATAATTTCTAGCCCTTTGCTGATTGGCGCACGGAAATGGCCGATTCCTTCTGATAAATCACATTGATAAATGTAGTAAGGTCTCACGCGAATTTTTACTAAATCATGCATAAGCTGCTTCATGATTGGCACGCTGTCGTTAATTCCAGCTAAAATAACCGCTTGGTTTCCAACTGGAACTCCTGCGTTGGAAAGCATTTCACATGCACGCTTTGATTCTTCTGTAATTTCAATTGATGTGTTAAAGTGCGTATTTAGCCAAACCGGATGATATTTCTTTAAGATGTTGCACAGATTTTCTGTAATGCGCTGAGGGAACACGACCGGCGCTCTTGTACCGATACGAATAATTTCTACGTGCGGAATATCGCGCAAATTTTTCAAAATATATTCTAAAATATTGTCATTGATTAATAGGCCGTCTCCTCCGGAAATTAATACATCACGGATTTGAGGGTTGGCAGCAATGTAATTAATAGCTGTATCCAGCTGTTTTTTTGGAACGCCCATGCCAATTTGTCCTGAAAAACGTCTTCTTGTACAGTAGCGGCAGTACATAGAGCACTGATTTGTAACTAAAAACAGCACGCGGTCTGGATAGCGGTGCGTTAAGCCAGGAACCGGTGAATCTTCATCTTCATGAAGCGGATCTTCTAAATCATACCTTGTCTTATGCAGTTCTTCTGAAATAGGAACGGACTGCATTCTGATTGGACATTTCGGATCGTTCTCATCCATTAACCATGCGTAATAAGGAGTGATGTTTAACGGAATCGTTTTGGTTGCAATTTTAACGCCTTCTTCTTCTTGAGGTGTTAAATTGATCACTTTCTTTAAATCTTCCAATGTTTTAATCGTGTTTGTCAGCTGCCATACCCAGTCGTTCCACTGCTCGTCCGTTACATCTTTCCAAAGCTCGATTTCTTTCCAGTGTCTGCTTGCTTTATATAATGTATTTTTCATTTTATATTCCCTCCAAAGTTTATTTTTTGAATAGATGTTCTACTAAGAAATTGACCGCACCATGTAATAGCGGTCTTCTCCTTCGCCAAACTCTCCTGCTCGCGTTTCTTTAATCGTAAAGCCCATTTTTTTATACAGCTTAACAGCGCCTTCATTTTTTACATTCACAGTCAAACAAACACTTTCAAAACTATCTTTTTGTAGAATAGAAAATATTTCTTCTAAGAACAGCTGTCCAACTCCGCTTCCTTGTTTATCAGAGCGGACGTAGAACCCAAAGATATAAGCTTTTGTGACATCTTTGTAATCTCTAAGCAGCTCGCAAATGGCAATTGGCCTTGCGTCATTTTCCTGGAAATATTGAATGAGCTTTCCGTAGCGCGCTAAAGGTACAAGCGTCTGTTCATCAACGGCTCCCATGCCCGGAAACGCATCTTTTTCAAGTTCAATCATCATTTTTTGCTGCGCGGGACTTAACGACTCTGGGACTTCGATATAATACTGCTCTTTTAATGCATCCATTTTTCTTTCCTCCTTTTTTCACTTTCATATTTTGCATCTTGCAGCGGCCATATTGGACTTGGAAGGTGCTGATAATTAAAGGTCGTTAAGCGATTTGACGCTACGCCTGGAGCATCCACATAGATGATAGACCCTACAAGCGGTTCAAAAGCGGCTCTGAAATGATTTTTAGCTTTTAAACCAATGATTTTTTTCCTTGCTGGCTCGATACCGATATGGCGAAAAAGTTCAGGATCGTTTGCTGATATCGGCCTTCCAATCAACAAAATATCCAATTCTCCTACTCGAATATGAGCTGCGCCTTTTACATTTACTTTTAAATGCTGATTAAACGGTCCCGAATTGTAAAACTCACCTTCTGATAAGCCAATGACCTTTGCTTCAACTTCAACGGGCTTTCCAAACTCAGGAGAAACTTTTCCTCCTAAGGAAAGAGAGACGTAGCTTCCAACTCCTGCTTGCAAGCATTGTTTAATAGATTCAGGGTCATAAAGACCTCCAAACAGTGTCCCCGGCATATTTAGCTTCAGCATGTATTCTAAAAGCTCTGTTGTATCACCGCTTCCGCAGCTTAAAGGATTGTCCGCTATATCAGCGAGCACAATTGGCTGTTCGTTTGATCGTTTTAACGCTGTTTGCAGACCTTCTTCAACGGTAGGCAAATCTACCATAAATTCCTCTTTTATACTCCAAAATTGAGAAGCTAGTCTATTTGCTGTTTTTTCTGCTGTTTCCGGATTCAAAGCTGTTACGAGCACGCTTGCTCCCGCAATTGGAATATCAGAATACGGAAAGCCTCCAAAAACGGAAACATTGTATACGTCTTCTTCTTGCTCGGCTTGCTTAGCAAGATCAATCATTTTTTTCATAGGTCCTTCTGCTGTTCGCATATTAATCGACGGCAAAAGCATGGGCAGTTTTTTTAAAGACGCATAATAGATAGCGCTTTCTTTTACCTGTGTTAAAAGCGCTCGCGCTGCGTTCACTCCTTGTTCATACATATCAACGTGAGGATATGTTTTAAAACCGAAATGTAGCGGCGTGTACGTAAGCATATATTCACTGATATTTGCGTGCATATCGAGCGTAGTAGCAATGGGAACGTCGCTTCCTATACAGCTTCTTATTTGACCTAACAAATGAGCTTCCGGATCGAAAAGATGCTCTGCTACCATTGCGCCGTGCAAGGCGATTAATAAGCCATCTAGCGGGCCGGCGTGAGTAAGCATATGCAGCATTTGCTTTTCAATTGTGTAATAAGCTGCCGAAGATACAACCCCAGACGGAATTGCAGCTGCACAAACAAGGGGAACGATTTCTACTTGCTTCTCTTGCTTTAATACATCCAAAAATCCCCCTACTTCTGTTTTGGTTCCTGAGTATGCTTTATATATTTCCGTTCCAACAAAATATCCTTCTTGTACAAACTGTTCTATTTCTGTTTTTAATGGACTAAAGCTGTGAGATTCATGATAAAAAAAGGCAATGCCAATGCGATATGAAGACATGTGCTCCTCCTTTTCGCTAAGGTGCGAGATTAATAGTTGGTGTAGACAGACTTCCATTCTGTCATCACATCAAATGCATGATGAGAAACTTCCCTGTGGCCGTTGCCAGACATTTTCATTCCACCGAATGCTACCCCCATTTCAGCATTAGATGTTCCGTTATTGATATAGACTAATCCGCTAACAGCGTCTTTGGCAGCTCGGCTGGCATAGTGCAAGCTGCTTGTATAAATAGAAGTGGAAAGTCCGTACACCGTTCCATTATTGACGCTCATTGCTTCTTCGTAGCCATCTACTTCAATAAAAGCAAGCACGGGACCAAAAATCTCTTCTTGAGCAATTGTGTGATTTGAATGGACGTTATCGATGATTGTAGGCATGTAATAACAAGTTCCTAACTCTGATAAAGCACGACCTCCGAGCGCAATATTCCCGCCTTCTTCTACCGCTTTTTGTACGTAATCTTCTACTAAACGGCACTGCTGTTCATTAACAAGCGGTCCTATTGCAACCCCTTCATCAAGACCATTTCCAATCTTCATTTCTTCTGTAAGAGCTATTACTTTTTTCAACAGCTCTTCTTTTACTGAACGCTCCACGATGACTCTGCTAGCTGCGGTACAACGCTGACCCGTTGTCGTGAATGCTGATTTAACGATTCCCTCTGCTGCTTTATCCAGATTGGCATCTTTTAATACGATAACCGCGTTTTTTCCTCCTAGCTCTAAAGAAATACGCTTTAAGGTTTTGCTGCTCATTTCTGCTAATTGCTGACCAACTTCCGTAGAACCTGTAAATGAGATGATTTTCACTTCAGAGTGCGTAGCAAGCTTTTGTCCAACAATTCTGCCCGATCCTGTAAGCAAGTTAATCGTTCCTTTTGGAAGCCCCGCAGCGTGCAATACTTCCATAAAAATCTTCGCTGAGAGCGCCACTTCTGAAGCCGGCTTCCAGACAACGGTATTGCCAGCAATTAAAGCGGCAAACATTTTATAAGAAGCGAGAGAAACAGGAAAGTTCCAAGGTGTAATACATGCCACAACTCCAAGCGGTTCGCGAACCATTTTTATATCTCGGTCAGGAAAGCCAGCGGGCACTATTTCGCCAAACAAACGTCTTCCTTCTCCCGCCATATACTGAGCTGTTGCAATGACGACACCAACTTCCCCTATGGATTCTGATAGCGGTTTTCCCATCTCTTTTGTCATTACTTGGGCTAGCTCTTCTTTTCTGTTTTCAAAAAGCCCAGCTGCTTTTGTTAAAAATGCTGCACGTTCAGGAATAGATATATTTTTCCAGTGGCTGTAGGCTTTACTAGCCGCGTTTACGGCAGCATCGACTTGACTAGCCGTAGCGGCTGCGCACATTCCGACGAGCTCTTGTGTTGCAGGGTTTATACTTTTAAAATAGGTTTGCTCCTCTTCACTTACCCACTCGCCGTTAATATATAAATCTCCTTGCAACAGTTCGGTTTTAGTTTGACTCATATCGTTACCCTCCTTTTCATTTAAAAAGCTAGTTAATTGAAACTGCTTCTGTGATGACTTCTTCTAATAAAGACAGCCCTTGATTCAGCACGTCTTTATCAATATTCAGCGGCAGCATTAAGCGAATGGTTTGCCCTTTGACTCCACAGTTCATGATAAGCAGTCTTCTTTCCAGCGCTTTTGATTTAATGGCAGGAACATAAGCAGCTGCTGTTTCAACATGAAATTCAATGCCAATCATCATGCCAATTCCTCTAACCTCTTTAATAGCCGGTAAATGTCCGATAGAATGCTGAAGACGTTTCACAATATCGGCACCTACTTTTTCACTGCGCTCTACAAGCTTTTCTTCTTCAATGATTGAAATGTTAGCTAAAGCAGCTGCGCACGATACTGGATTTCCACCAAAAGTAGAACCATGTCCGGCTGTTGGCCATTTCTCATGCAGTTCTCGGCTTGCTACAATCGCTCCTAGTGGCATACCACCGGAAAGAGCTTTTGCTAAAACTAAAATATCTGGTGTGACTCCAGCATGTTCTGCGGCAAACATTTTTCCAGTGCGCCCGAATCCCGTTTGCACTTCATCAAAGATAAGCAGAATGCCATAATCATTCGCTATGTCTCTCAGTGCGCGTAAAAAGCTAGAAGGAGCAGGGTAATAGCCTCCTTCGCCCATGACTGGCTCAATAACAATCGCCGCTACGCGTGAAGGATCCACTCGCAGTTCAAACAGCTTTTGCAGTTGATTTAAGCAATATGCTTCCGCTTCTTCCTCGTCAATATTAGGAAGCTGACTTGGATACGGATAAGGCGCGTGATACACTTCTCCCAAAATCGGCTCGTAGTAGCTTCGGTACTTGGAGCTTGAAGCCGTAATAGCTGTAGCTCCTAATGTACGGCCATGAAAAGAACCTTCGAAAGCAATAATCGCTGGTCTGCCAGTGGCCGCTTTTGCTAACTTAAGCGCTCCATCAATAGCTTCTGCGCCTGAGTTTGAAAAGAAAACCGTATCTAAGTTTCCTGGCGTAATTTGCGCAAGTTTTTCCGCCAAATTCACAGCTGTTTCATAGTATCCGTAATTTAAACCGAGGTGAAGCAGCTGATCTGCTTGTTTTTTAATCGCTTCTACCATCTTTTCATGTGTATGACCTACTGCATTGACAGCTACTCCTGATACAAAATCAATGTATTCCGTGCCATCAGCTGTCCAAAATTTCGCACCGTGCGCTTTTTCAATAACAAGCTCTGTTACTCTTGTCATCACGGGTGATAAATGTTTTTTGCCTTTGATTTGAAGCTCTTCTGTTTTATTTTGCACTTTCATATGACTCATCCTTTCTTATGTGCTGATGAAAAATAGAAAACGCATGATCTAGCAATCTCACTACTTCATCAACTTCTGATTTCGTTATATTTAAAGGAGGACTAATAATGATATGTTCTCCTTTATGTCCATCTACAGATCCGGACCCTGGATAAAATACGCCTCCAAGCTCCATACAAATTTCATTGAGCTTTTCGCTGGCTGCTTCGCCTGGCTCGAAAAATATCTGTTGATTGGCGTCTTTCATTAGTTCTAATCCAATTAAAAGTCCGCGGCCGCGAATATCTGAAATATACGGATGCTTGCGCTGCAGCGCTACTAAACATTCCATTAAATACGCACCTTGAGTTTCTACATTTTGAAGGATATTTACTTCTTCATACATGTCCAAAGCAGCAAGTCCTGCCGCTATCGAAACAGGATGTCCACTGTACGTATAGCCGTGAAGGAATTTTCCGCCGCTATTTTCTAACAGTCCTTGAATCAGACGGTCATGAACAACCATTCCTCCTAAAGGAGCGTACCCTGCTGAAACTCCTTTACCAAACGTTAAAATATCCGGTTCGATTCCGAATTGTTCCACTGCAAAATCAGTTCCTGTTCTCCCAAAGCCTGTCATCACTTCATCAACAATCAAAAGAATGTCATAGCGGCTGCAAAGCTCACGTACTTTTTTGAAATAGTCAAGCGGAGGCACGACAGCTCCTTGCTGACTTCCTACAATCGGCTCTGCGATAAAAGCTGAAATATTTTCTGGACCAAGCTCTAAAATGGTGCGTTCAATATCGGTGATGCAGCTCCAGTTTTGATTTGCCACGCAGTCTTCTTGATTGCGATTATACGGACAGCGATGACAATAAGGAGAATAAACGTGCGCAAAATGTAAAAGATTAGGTGTGTAAGGATATCGTCTTTTTACATCTCCTCCAGCTGATAGTGCCCCTATCGTATTTCCGTGATAGGACTGCCACCTTCCGATTACGATGTGTTTTTGCGTCTTTCCGGCATCTCTGTGATATTGCCTTGCTAATTTTAATGCACTTTCATTGGCTTCTGATCCTCCTGATGTAAAATAGACTTTGTTTAAATGGAGTGGAGCCATTTTACCGATTTTTCCTGCAAGTTTATGCAAAACATCTGTTTCAAAACGTAATGTATGAACAAACGCCGCTTTTTTAGCCTGATCAGCCATCGCCTCGGCTATTTTTACAATGCCGTGCCCTAAGTTTGCCGCTACGGCCCCGGAGCAGCCGTCTAAATACTTTTTTCCTTGTTCATCTATTAAGTAGCTTCCTTGACCGTGCGTAATCATAGGGTACTTTTTTGTTAAATCTCTATGAAAAACATAATCTCTTTTTATTTCGTCCATCTTTCCACCACCATCGCCATTCCTAATCCTCCTGCAACGCAAATAGTAGCAAGGCCGTATCGTCTTTTTTGCTTGTGGAGCTCATGACACAGAGTTGTGATGATTCTTGCCCCGGAGCAGCCTAAAGGATGTCCAAGCGCAATTGCTCCTCCGTTTACATTCACTTTCTCTGATGTGATGTCCCATTCTCTTAAGCAAGCAATACTTTGGGCGGCAAATGCTTCGTTTAGTTCAATTAAGTCCATATCATTTAAGCTTAAACCGGCTTTAGTTAAAGCAATTTGCGAAGCAGAAACGGGGCCAATTCCCATTTCCTTTGGAGAGACGCCGGCTGCGGCAAACGACACAACCTTTGCCATAGGTGTTAATCCGAGGTGCTCAGCTTTTTCTTCCGACATCATCAGCAGCATCGAAGCGCCATCGTTTCTTCCGGATGAATTTCCGGCTGTCACCGTTCCATTTCTTTGAAAAACGGGCTTAAGCGTACCAAGCTTTTCTTTGCTAGTAAGACGAGGAAATTCATCTGTTGCAAAATGCCTCATTCCTTCTTTTACAGGAACCGGTATAATTTCTTCTTCGAACAAATCAAGTTCTATAGCCCGCCTAGCTTTTTCCTGACTATAAAAAGCAAACTCGTCCTGCTCCGTACGGCTAATGCTATACTTTTCAGCAAGCCACTCCGCCGTCTGTCCCATTGTAAACGTTCCGTATAGCGTTTCAGGCTGTGATTTTGGCTGACTTTCTGTGTTAGAGTCATAGAGTGTTAAATCACCAACGTGAAAACCAAAACGAGTGCCTACCGTATAGTGCGGTGCTTGAGACATGCTTTCCACTCCTCCAGCTAATACCGTTTCGGCTTGACCTGATAAAATGGACATAGCGCCATTCATCACAGCCTGCATGCCTGAGCCGCACTGGCGGTGCACGGTATAAGCAGGAATACGTTCAGAGAATTGAGCTTTAAGCCCGGCTACTCTCGCTATATTAGGAGCATGAGCGCTTTGTTTCGTTTGTCCGACAATAATTTCATCAACAATCTCTGATGTATATCCGGCTGAAGACAAATTGTTTTTCATCACAAGAGAGACTAGTTCTTCTGGAAGCGTATCTGCAAGCGAACCGCCAAACTTTCCAATAGGAGTTCGAAATGCATTTACAATCACTGCCATTATGCCGTCACCTCATTGTCTTTGCTAAACAATGTAGAAACATGAAAAGAAGCCTCTGTTTTTTGTTTTACTTCCTCTAAAGAAACACCCGGAGCTGTTTCAAGAAGTTCAAGACCAAGATCGGTTACCGAAAAGACAGCTAATTCCGTAATAATCATATCGACTCGTCGCTCTGAAGTAAGCGGATAGCTTAAATTCCTAACTAGCTTTGACTCTCCTTGACTATTCGTATGAAGAGTCGTCACAATCACTTTTTTCGATCCTTCTAATAAATCCATTGCTCCTCCTACGCCAAGAACACTTTTCCCGGGGACAGCCCAGTTCGCAATTCGCCCTGCTTCATCTACTTGAAGCACTCCAAGAATGGATACATTCACATGACCTCCGCGTATCATCGCAAAAGAATCGGCGCTGTTAAAAAATGAGGCACCTTCCAAGACCGTGACGGGAAGCTTCCCAGCATTCACAAGCTCTGGATCTATATAGGTTTCTTCAGGAGTAGGGCCAACGCCGAGAATTCCGTTTTCTGAATGTAAAAACACGTGAACATCGGGTGAAATATAATTAGCAACCAAAGTAGGAATCCCTATCCCTAAGTTCACTACATCTCCGTGACAAAGCTCTTTTGCAGCGCGCCCAGCAATATATTGTTTGACGTTCATCTTATTTTTCTCCTTTCACTACGATATAAGTAACGTATAAATGAGGAGTGATAATTTCTTCAGGAGAAATTTGTCCAACTTCAACCACTTCTTCTACTTCAGCAATCACGATATCAGCGGCCGTTGCCATCATTGGATTAAAGTTTCTTGCTGATTTGCTGTAAATAAGATTTCCGAGTCGGTCTGCTTTTTTAGCTTTTATAAGCGCTACATCTGCGTGCAGCGATTCTTGCAAAACATATTTCTTTCCTTTTAATACTCGTTCTTCTTTTCCTTCAGCGAGCTGAGTCCCTACGCTCACAGGTGTGTAAAATCCTCCAATGCCCGCACCTCCTGCTCTAATAGCCTCGGACATTGTTCCTTGCGGGATAAGCTCCACTTGAAGTTCTTGTTGTTGATAGGCATGCACAACTTCAGGATTGGAAGTGAAATACGAACCTATAGCTTTTTTTACTTGTTTTCTTTGAACCAATATACCCAATCCTTTTCCAGGTTCACCGAGGTTATTACTAATAATCTCTAAATCTTTAAGGTTTGATTTGGCAATCGCCTCAATTAGACTGAGCGGGCTTCCTACAAGACCAAATCCACCTACCATAATGCGTGCGCCATCAGTTATTTTTCCTACTGCTTCTTCGCGCGTGATGATTTTGTTCATTTTGTTTCCTCCTTTTCTTTTTATATTTCACAGCGCTTTACACGAAAAAAACCAAGCAGGACACAATGACTCCCCAAAGAAACAGGGACGTCCCCCATTCTTTGTAAAGCGTGTGTGTCTGCTTGGTTTTAATAAGACCATGAAAAGAGGTTGTCTTCTCACTTTATTCTAACCAAACGCTATGTAATTTTTTGATTCACATTATCCCAGTAACGTTGGATTGCAGCCTGAAGCGCTACGATAATCGCCTGTTGAGATGGAGCAAAATAATAATTTTGAATACGTTCAATAAGAGGTTCAATTCCATCTGCAAGGCAGTAACCAATAAGCAGCTTCCGGAAAAAATTTTGCGTCAGCTCCGTAATAAACGTAAACTCAGCATTTACAATTTTATGCTCTGTCAGATCCACTTCTAGTACAATTCCCGCATGCTTATACATTTCATACATGGAAGTTCCCTGTGGAGCTTTTGCATATCCTGTCACAATGACTGTATTCAGTATTTGCATGCCCCTTAATCTCCTTTTAAAAACTATTTAATTACTCCGCACATTTACACTAATAATTCTGAAAGGTCAAATGAGACTAACTCATATGCTTTTAGTTATGTAAGTGCTTTCATTTTTAAAAAGATATGTTCTTACACAACTAATATTTCGCCTTTTCTAGACAAAATCCTTCTTTTCTTTTAAAAAAACTTTCTATTTTTTTATTTATTCGGCTTTATTGAAATTTATTCGAATCTCCATCAAACTTTTCATCTGCTATACGGATGGACTCTGTTGGGCAGCCTTCAAACGCATCTATTAAATCGTCTTCTAACTCTTGGGGCACTTCAACAGTGCCTTGATTATCATCAAGGATAACGAACGCAATTCCTTCATCATCATAATCATAAATATCAGGTGCCGCAGCTCCGCATGCGCCGCACGCAATACACGTTTCTTTATCGACTATTGTATATTTCCCCATGATCATTCTCCTAACTAAGTTTAAAAGTTATTACTTATTACCAGCCGCGTTCTTGCATACGATTTTCTGGTAATAATGATGAAATTTCAATTCCTTTCATTGCACTTCCTAGCCCTTTTGACAAGCTTGCAATGAGTTCATAATCTTGATAATGGGTTGTTGCCTCAACGATTGCTCGCGCAAATTTTTCAGGGTTGTCTGATTTAAAGATTCCTGAACCCACGAACACGCCGTCTGCTCCAAGCTGCATCATTAACGCTGCGTCCGCGGGTGTTGCTACGCCGCCTGCTGCAAAGTTTACAACCGGTAAGCGGCCTTCACGTTTAATTTGCAGTAATAGCTCATAAGGGGCACCTAATAGTTTGGCTTCTGTCATTAACTCGTCTTCATCCATGCCTACCACTTTACGTACTTGAGCGTTGACTTGGCGCATATGACGCACTGCTTCCACGATATTTCCTGTTCCTGGTTCGCCTTTTGTACGAAGCATCGAAGCACCTTCACCAATTCGTCTTGCTGCTTCCCCTAAATCACGGCATCCGCATACAAATGGAACCGTAAATGTACTTTTGTTAAGGTGATATTCCTCATCCGCTGGAGTCAGCACTTCACTTTCATCAATGTAGTCTACACCCATTGCTTCTAGCACGCGTGCTTCAACTATATGGCCGATTCGGGCTTTTGCCATAACTGGAATGGATACAGCGTTCATCACTTCTTCAACAATTGTTGGGTCTGCCATACGAGACACACCGCCTGCTGCACGAATATCAGCTGGAACACGCTCCAATGCCATAACGGCAACAGCGCCTGCTGCCTCTGCAATTTTTGCCTGTTCTGCATTGATCACGTCCATGATAACGCCGCCTTTTTGCATTTCTGCCATTCCCCGCTTCACGCGGTCCGTTCCATTTCTCACCATATTCAATTCCTCCTTTATATGTTCAAACACTTATTATGCAACTTCCATGCCAGGGTTAAAATATAGAAAAAATTAGTAAAAAGTACTGATTTTTATGCCAAATTATTAAGCGGTTTTTAAAAATTTGGCAGGCGAAAGCCAATTTTTTAAACTAAAACAGCTTCCATCCCTATTAGAGACGGAAGCTGTTTTGTTAAGGAACTAACACTAATTTTCCGGTCGTTTTTCTTCCTTGAAGCAGACGATGTACATGTGCTGCTTCTTCAAGTGAAAATGTACCGCCCAGCATTAATTTTAACTGACCGGAATTCACGTAGTTTAATAGCTCATGCAGGCTTTGCTGATAAAGTGCTGGTTTTGCCATCATTTGAGGTAAGAAAAAGCCGAGAACCGACTGATTTTTTTCCATCAAGCGAGCAGGGTTAAACTTTACAGATTTTCCGCTAGCCATTCCGTAAAAAACGAGGCGCCCAAATGGTGCAAGACATTGAAGAGATTCATAGAATATATGCCCTCCTACCATTTCTAAAATAATATCGGCTCCTTTTCCTTCTGTTACTTCTAAAATCCGTTTTTCCCAGCCTGTTTCTGTATAGTTAATCACTTCGTCGGCTCCAAGCTTTTTTGCAAGCTCAAGCTTTTCTTTAGAGCTCGCTGTAGCAATAACTTTTCCAGCTCCAAAAATTTTCGCAAGCTGAACAGCTAGGGTTCCGACGCCGCCTGCTGCTGCATGAACGATGACGATTTCTCCTTTTTCAAGGCGACCCATTGTTTTTAAAATATGATAAGCCGTTAGTCCTTGAAGAGGCAAAGCAACGGCCTGTGTTAAATCCACATTCTCCGGCAACGGAATAAGGCCTCTTGAATCTGCCAGCGTGTACTCAGCGTATCCTGTTGCTCGATTAGATCCCAGCAGTGTCACGACTTTTGTACCTACTTTTATCCCTTGTACATCCTCGCCTACTTCAACCACTTCGCCTGCTACTTCAGAGCCTGGAATAAAAGGCAGCGGCGTTTCGACTACATATGCTCCTTCGCGCCGCGCAGCGTCGGCATAATTAACGCCAATTGCCGCAACTTTAATGAGCACATCTTTCTTTTTAGGTACAGGGCGTGCAATATCGATAACTTGCAGAACATCAGGCCCTCCATACTGCGTGAATTGAATAGCTTTCATCTTTTATATCCCCCTCTTATTTCCCTTGAAATAGTGGCTTTCTTTTTTCTTTAAATGCAGATATTCCTTCTTGATGATCCCTCGTTTCTACCATAAGAACTTGCGTTAGCCTTTCTTGTTCAAGCACTTGTTCTAGCGTTAAATGGAATGAATCGTTGACGATTTTTTTCATTTTTCCGTACGCTTTCGTTGGCCCTTGTGATAAACGGCTTGCAAAAGACGTAACCTCATCTTTCAACTGATCTAACGGCACTACACGGTTCAAAAAACCGGCTTTGTAAGCCGTATCGGCATCCAGAGGCTCTGCTAAAAACAGCAGTTCTTTAGCTTTGTGGGGGCCAACGACCTTTGTGAGAAAGTAAAGACCTCCTCCATCTGAAATCAATCCCACTTGAGAAAAGCTTAATACAAATCGGCTTTCTTGTGATGCGATGATAAAGTCAGAAGCGAGAGCTAAATTAAAAGCAGCTCCTGCTGCAAACCCATGAACTGCTGAAATAATTGGCTTCTCTAGATTTTGCATCGCTAAAATACATTCATTTAAACGGCCGATATGTTCATAAACATCAGCTCCCGATGCTTGGCCCATCGTTTTTACATCGCCTCCGGCAGAAAACGAGCGCCCCGCTCCATTTAATATAACCACTTTAATAGACTCATCGCTTTGTGCCTGTTTTATTTCAGCTGTTAACTTTTCAATCATTTCCTCACTGAATGCATTTAAACGATCCGGTCGATTTAACGTTAAAGATAAAATAGTCCCCTGCTTTTCTACTACTAAATCACTCATAATTTCGACTTCCTCCTCTTTGCTTTGTATTAAACGATAAGCCACCCGCCGTCTACTAATAAATCACTTCCCGTCATATACGATGCCTCTTTAGACGCTGCAAAAGCAATAACATTTGCAATTTCATCTGGTTTACCTACACGTTTTAAAGCCGTATTTTTTTCGATTGCCTTAGTGAAGCGCTCATTTTCAAGTCCAGGCTGTGTTAAAGGTGTTTCTACGAATCCAGGAGACACAGAGTTTACTCTGATTCCGTGAGGTGCTAATTCAAATGCCATTGCTTTTGTAAAGTTGATTAAAGCAGCTTTAGCAGCGCTATAGTGGGGGATTTGCGCACCTGCTTTATGTCCTGAAAGAGAAGCGATGTTAACAATAGAGCGATTTTCTGCTATTTCTTCAGTTAAAAAAGGAATCAAATGTTTTGTTACAAGAAATACGCTTGTTAAATTGACGTCCTGCACCCGTTTCCACTGTTCAAGCGTTGTTTCTTTGATTGTGGAATTAACAGATCCGCCTGCGTTATTAATTAATAAATGAATTTGTCCGTACTTTTCTTTTATAAACTCAGCAAGCTCTTTGACGTCTTCTTCTTTCGTTACGTCAGCTGGGAAAATATCTGTGCATTTTCGTTCACACCGTGTGTCAATAGCGGATGCAGCCTGTATTAGTTTTTCTTTCGTTCGCCCCACAAGAATGACGCGAGCGCCTTCTTTCGCCATTCTTTGAGCGGTCGCTTCTCCAATGCCGCTTCCAGCTCCTGTAATAACAGCTATTTGCCCTTCAAAAAGCATCATAATACCCCTCCTTATACAACATATCGTCCGCTGTCGATAAATTCACGGGCGATGTCTCGATTGCGCATGAACTCTCCTTCACTTTGCAAATCATTCATCCATTTTCCAAGAATTGTGCGGTACTGTCGGTGTTTTTCATCCGTTAACATCCCGTTTATTAATTGTCGAGCCTGCTTTTCAATTTCAAAGAGCGTTTCACTAACAACTGTTGCTGTGAGCTTGCTTTTTAACGTTTCTTTTTCTTCTCCATTTCTGGTTACAGCTTTTTCCACGCGCAGCACAGATGACTCCATAGCGAGTAGCCCAATAGCAATTTCTGCTAATTTCATCAGCGTTTCTTGTTCTTGCGCTAGATTTGTCTGAAACGTTTGGAATGCTGTTCCTAACAATGCAAGAAATAAATGCCTTGTTGTAATAACAGCCTGCTTTTCTCGTGCTAGAAGTTCATTTGAAGATATTTCCCACTGACCGCTCATCAATTCACTAACGGCATGTTCTACTCGTTTGTTCAGCTCTATTTCTCCTTTGCCTGCTTTTTTTAGAAGCTGAGTTGGAAGCAAAAGGCGGTTGATTTCATTTGTACCTTCAAAAATACGATTGATGCGTGAGTCACGGTATACTTGTTCAATTTTATATTCTTGAATAAATCCTGCTCCGCCATGAAGCTGCAGCGATTCATCGGCAATTAAATCAAGAGTTTCCGATCCATACACTTTACACACTGAACATTCCATTGCAAATTCAGCCAGCTGTTTAGCTACTAACTTATGATTTTCACTTTCATATAGTCCACCAAGCGCCTCTTCTAGTAAACCAGCTGTACGGTACTGGATAGATTCAGATGCAAAAATACGAGCCGCCATTTTTGCTATTTTTTCTTTTGAAGCGTTAAATTCCGCAATAGCTGTTTTAAACTGCTTGCGTTCTTTTGTATAACCTAAAGCAAGTTCAAACGCATATTTCGCTGCGCCCATACATGCAGAACCTAAGTTAAAACGTCCAAGGTTTAAGACGTTCAGCGCAATTAAGTGACCTCTTCCTACTTGTCCAAGTACGTTTTCTACGGGTACTAAACAATCTTCATAAATAACCGGGCGAGTAGACGACCCTTTAATCCCCATTTTCTTTTCTTCTGGCCCGAGAGACAGTCCTTCAAAATCTTTTTCTACAATAAAAGCGGTAAAATGTTCTCCCTCTACTTTTGCATATGTGATGAACGTATCTGAAAAGGCAGCATTGGTAATGTACTGCTTCGTTCCATTTAATACATAATGCGTTTTTTCAGGATTTAATACGGCTTTTGTTTGGGCTGCAAGAGCATCAGAACCAGCTTCTGGCTCTGTCAAACAGTAGGCGCCAATATATTCACCGCTTGCCAATTTGGGCAAGTATTTTTCTTTTTGCTTTTTGGTACCAAAATACGTAATAGGAAGTGTCGCAATGCATGTATGATTAGAATGAGCGACTCCATATCCGCTTGTCCGGCCGATGATTTCACCGACGAGTCCTTTGCTTACTTTATCAAGACCTAGTCCTCCATATGCTTCTGGAATACTGTGAGCAAGAAGTCCGAGTTGGCCTGCTTTGTGCATCAATTCTACTACTTTATCAAAATCTTGCTGCTCAATGTCACTGTGGTAAGGGTCGACTTCTTTTTCAATAAACTGCTTTGCTGTCTGAGCGATCATACGATGCTCATCCGTTAAGTCTTCAGGTGTATAGACGTGCTGCGCAGATGTTTTTTTAAGTAAAAATGATCCGCCTTTTGCTTCGGTTTTCATTTCAGACATATCATTTCCTCCCCGTTTACTAGCTTTTTCTTCACTACCTTAGGAACTACAGAATAGACGTTTTTCCGGCTTACAAAGCCAATTTCGTCTAGAAAGCCATACTGAGTGAGCATTTCTCCTACGGCTGAGTGTTTCAATATTTCAATAGATGAATCCTCATAAGCCTTATACAAAAGCAGTGCGGCTTTTGCAGCATCCGTTAAATAAAATGTTTTTAGTTGCAGAAGACAGCTTATAAAGTACCCCGCTCCATATAAATCTTCTAGACAGAAGCGATCGGATGAACCTGAACAAACCAATAAAACAGTTTCATCTTGACTTGGTTGACAAACAGCACTGGCAACCGCTTCTCCGTTTAACAGTGAAGCTGCATAGACATGTTTTGCTTTTTCAGCGTTATGAATGGCCACCGTTCCATTAGTGGTGGACAAAATAACCGTTTTATCTTGAACATGCTGCTTTATCGTGCTGGGGCTTGGATCAAAAAAGCCTTCAATCGTTTTCCCTCTATATTCGCCTACAAGCGCAATTTCGTCAGGATTATACGTTTTTGCTTTATTGCGCGCTTCTTCTTCGTTTTTTACGGGAATAACCTCTATTGCTCCTTGTTGTAAAGCAGCCGCAATTGTTGAAGTAGCCAATAAGATGTCAAATATAACGACCGTTTTTCCTTCTAGTTTTTTGGCAAGAAGCTCTTCTTTTTTGAGTATTACGTGAACTTTTCTTTTCATATATGCCCGCGTTCTGTATGCAGAGCATGAATAATCAGCGTTTTTACATACTCTCCAAATTGTGAAAACCGTTTGTCATTTGTTTGGCCTTTTTTATAACGGTAATAAATTTGCTGACAAATGACAGCAAGTTTGAAGTACGCAAACTTCAGGTAAAAGTCAATGTGTGACACATCTCGTCCGCTTTTTTTAGCATACGCTTCCACAAAATCTCGACGGGAATAAAAGCTTTTTTGCACAGTAACAGGTGGGTTCCCCAATCCTCTTTTTAAAAGTTCAGGGTCGCTGTCTTCCATCCAATAGCTCATCGCCACTCCCAAATCAGCAAGCGGGTCTCCAACGGTTGTCATTTCCCAGTCAAATAATCCTACAATTTTATTTCCATCCGGTGAAAATAACGTATTGTTAAGCTTATAATCATAGTGAATAATGGTTGAATGCTGTGAAGTGGGGATGTGTGTGGTCAACCATTTCTTTAGTGCTTCTACTTCCAGTATGTCACTTGTTTTTGATTTTTCATAACGATGAATCCAGCCGTGTACTTGACGTTCTAAAAAACCTTCAGGCTTGCTGATTTCTTCAAGGAGCGTACCTTTATAAGGAACGTCATGAAGCTGAACAAGGACATCTACCATTTGTTCTGAAATACGACGGCAAAGTTGGCTCGTTTCTTTCACTTCTTTTGGAAACGCTGTGTCGATGAGAACACCGTGCTTTCGCTCCATTAAAAAAAAGGGTTTCCCGACCACCGTTTCATCTTCACAAAACACATTAGGCCTAGGAGCGAGAGGGAAAGATTTCGATAAAACAGATAAAATCTTGTATTCTCTTTCCATGTCATGCGCTTTTGGCGCAACTGGCCCAAATGGCGGGCGTCTCAACACCGCCTCCCACTCTCCGACTGAAAGAGCGTAGGTTAAATTGGACGCACCCGATCCAAATTGCTTGATTAAAAGAGGCTCTTTAGGTAAATCAGGAATCGAAACACGGAGAAACTGATGCAGTTTTTCCGTGTTTAATTCCTCTCCTTTTCGTACAGGAATGATTTGTGACATTCTTTTACCACCTGCTTTTTTATAGTTAAACAGCTACTTTATAATTCATCAAAAACTGCTTAATGTCCGCTGGAATAGAAACGCTTTTTTGTGCATCAAAATCAAAGTACACGATGACAGCTTCTCCTTTAGCAATCAGCGATCCCGTCTTGCTGTCGGTAATTTCATGGCCAATTGTAAAGCTTTTATTGCCGACATTAGATACAAAGGTTTTAATCGTTAACACTTGATTAAAATATCCTTGCGCAACAAAATCACATTTAGTAGACGCTAAAATATACTCCCACTTTTTTGTATGCATGGATGCTCCCATTTCTTCAAAAAAAGCAATGCGTGCCTCTTCTAAATAAATGAAATAGCTCGTATTGTTAATGTGACCGAGTGCGTCTGTTTCGCAAAAACGCACTTTGACCTGTGTTTCATACATGGTTTTCTCCTCCTTTACTTATGTGAAAAAACAGGGGGACGCTTTTCAATAAATGCTGATACTCCTTCTTTAATATCTTCTGTTTGAAAGACTTCTTCAAACAGCTCTGCCTCAAGTTCAAGACCTTCAGATAGTGTACGATTCATTCCTTCGTTTACCGCTGCCTTAATTCGAGAAAGTGACGGAAGAGAGTGACGGTTAAATTTCTTAGCCAGCTCTTTTGCTTTTTCGAGCCCTTTTCCTTTAGGCGTTACATGATTGGCAAAGCCTGCATGAAGTGCTTCTTCCGCCGAAACAGGACTGCCGGCAAACATCCATTCTTTAGCTTTAGATGCGCCGATTACGCGCGGAAGACGCTGAGTTCCGCCGCCTCCGGGAAACAATCCGAGCTTCACTTCCGGAAGACCGATTTGAGCATGTTCTTCGGCAATGCGTATATCAGCGGTTAGTGAAAGTTCGCACCCTCCCCCAAACGTTAAACCGTTTAACACGACAATTGTTGGTTTTTCAATGTTTTCAAGTTTTTGCAAAACACGATGGGTTTTCATAAACTCTTCTTTAATACCGCTTTGTCCCATTAGCTGTGGAAATTCTTTAATATCAGCTCCAGCCATAAACGCCCGGTCGCCCGCTCCCGTTAAAATGATTGTAATGACATCAGGATCTTTACTAAGCTCTTCATACGTTTCTTCAAGCTGCTGCACAACAGCCTGGCTCATTACATTTAAAGGCGGATTATCAATGGTTACAATAGCTGTTTTCTCTTCTTTTTCAATACGTACAAATTTTTTCATCATTGCTTCACTCCCTGTGTGTGGTATGTGTAAAAACCTTTTCCTGTTTTGCGTCCAAGCTCGCCTTTTTGAACTTTTTCTTCTATGCACGCAGCTGGCTTGTCCTCAGGGTCCCCTGTTTCGCTATAGCGCTGCTGCATCACAAAATATCCGACGTCAATTCCTGAGAGATCCATCAATTCAAAAGGACCGATCGGGTGATTGAGCGCTTTTTTGCAAATCGTATCAATGTCTTCAAAATCTGCGTATCCATTTTCGTAAAGGAAAACGGCTTCTTTTTGCAGCGCTCCTAAAATTCGATTGGCAATAAAACCTGAGATTTCTTTTTTCAGAAGGACTGCTGTGCGATTAATTTGCTTGCAAACTTCCATTGTCGTTTGAGCTGTTTGTTCACTTGTCTTTTCACTCATCACAACTTCTACGCAGTCCATTACAAGAGGAGGAAAAAAGAAATGCATGTTAACGATTTGCTCTGGACGGTTTGTTGCACTTGCAATAAGCGAGTTAACAATTGTTGAACTATTCGATGCTAAAATGGCGTGACTTGGTGCGTACTCATCTATTTCTTTAAAGACGCTTTGTTTTACATCTAACTTTTCTACAACAGCTTCAATCACAAAATCAGCACTTGAAACCGCTTCCTTTAATGTGCTTGTAAAAGACAACCTTTGAAATGCGGCTTCTTTAGCATCAGAGGAAATTTTGCCTTTGTGAACCCACTTGTCTATAATTGCTTCCAGCTTATTTTTCGCCTCAATGAGTGATTGTTCATTCATATCTTGAATAATTGTTTCATATCCTCCAAGTGCACAAAGCATACCAATTTGATGTCCCATTTGTCCTGCGCCAATGACAGCAATACGCTGTATATCTTTACTATTCATGTTATAGCCTCCTTTTAATATAAAAGGAGAGAAAGAGCTTATACTTTCCCACCTTTTACGAGCACTGTCCAGCCTAGCAGCTACTGTGACTGAATACCTTTCATCAACATCTTATAAAAAATAGCCGCAACTTCTCGATCTGACTTTTCACCATCCGGCTGAAACCAAAAATAGCTCCAATTTGTCATTCCTAATATGCCTAGCGTCACGATATCTGAAGGCAAATCTGAACGGAACTGCCCTGCTTCCATTCCTTTTTCAATAATTTCCTGTACGTTTTCTTTAAAACGATCGCGCTTTGGAATGATTTGCTGTAAGTGTTCTTCACTCAAATGACGCATCTCTCGAAAAAACACTTTAGCTCGAAGACCTTCTTTCTCAATATCATGAACAAGTTTAAAAATAATGCTGTGCAGCTTTTCAGGATAAGATATTGTCTTATCTGCAAGAATCGTCTCTTGGTTTTCTATTAATCTTTCAATATATTGAAGGTGAATATCCATTAAAAGCTCTTGCTTGCTTTTAAAATAATAATAAAACGTTCCTTTTGTGACGTTTAATTCATTTACAATATCTTGAATAGACGTTTCTTTGAAACCTTTTTGAGCAAAAAGCTGAATGCTTCGTTCCATCATCAAATCTTTCATCGTCAAACCCTCTCTGTCTTTTCTCATTTTCACAAATTATACCATGGCTTAGAGGGAGCTTTTGAAAAAGTTTGTTTATGTTCAGCTTCTTTACATCGTTTCTTTCACCACTTCTTCTCGCAGTGCTCTTCGTAAAATTTTTCCTACATTGGTCTTAGGAAGCTCAGCGCGAAACTCAAAGATTCGCGGAATTTTGTAAGCTGCAAGATGATGTCGACAATAAGAAGTAAGCTCTTCTTCAGAAAGAGATTTTCCTTCTTTCACTACCAAAATCGCTTTAATTGTTTCTCCTCTGTAAGGATGCGGAACGCCAATGACAACGGCTTCTTTAATGTGGCTGTGCTCATATAAAACTTCTTCAATATCTCGAGGATACACATTAAAACCACTCGCAATAATCATATCTTTTTTGCGATCAACAATGGATAAATACCCATCTTCGTCTATCTGTCCAATATCTCCTGTGTACAGCCAGCCGTTTCTAAGCGCGTGAGCTGTTTCTTCAGGCTGATTCCAATAGCCCTTCATAACTTGAGGGCCTTTAATCACTATTTCACCAAGCTCTCCTCTTGGCAGTTCTTTTGTTCCTGTAGCCACGTCTACAATTTTATAAGCAGTTTGCGGAACGCCAAGTCCGACTGTGCCTGGCTTTCGTTCACAAAACGGCAGGTTGCAATGGGTAACGGGGGCCGCTTCTGATAAGCCGTACCCTTCTAACACTTTAGCACCCGTTTTTCGTTCGAACTCTTTCATCAGCTCAACAGGCATTGGCGCACTGCCGCTGTTGCAGATGCGAATACTTTCGATATTGTATTCTTCTGCCCGCGGATGATTGGTAATTGCGACATACATAGTTGGCACTCCAGGGAAAATACTAGGCTGCTCTTTTTTGATTGTATTTAGTACTTCTTCTAAATCAAAACGCGGCAATAGCAATATTTCATTTCCGCAAAGAATTGATAAATGCATACAGGAAGTCATGCCAAATACGTGAAACAATGGAATAACGGTTAAGCATTTTTCTTTTCCTAATTCAATATCATGCTTAAATATTTCGTATGATTGAACTGCGTTTGTGTAAATGTTTGTATGTGTAAGCATCGCACCTTTAGATGGTCCAGTCGTTCCTCCCGTATACTGAAGAACAGCAATATCGTGTGCTGGATGGATGACCGGCTGATTAAATTCATGCTTAATGGTTAGAAAATCTAAGAAGGAAAGGTCTGGTGATGTAGGAACAAAAGGTTTTTGCAAGCTGACGGTTATCGCTTCTTCTATCTCAACACGATTCCTTATCTCTTGAAGTCTCGTATAAAAATCATCGAGTAGAATTATTTTTTTTGCGCCGGAATCGTGTAAAATATGCTCTAGTTCTTGTTCAACAAGCATGGGGTTGACCTGAGTGACAATGCCGCCCGCTGCTACAATGCCAAAATAGCTTATTATATATTGCGGACAATTTGGCAGCATAATTGCTACACGATCTCCTTTTTTAATCCCTTTTTTCTGCAGTGCTCCTGCAAATACGCGAACTGAGTGGTACAGCTCCTGGTACGTTAACGTATGCTGATACATGCGCGTGGCTGTGTGAGCAGGATAACGTTCGGCTGTTTCTTTCAGCATATCAAATAGTGAAATATCTTCGATGTGAATGTCATGAGTGTAGGCTTCTGGATAAGGTGTAAACCATTTTTTAACGTCTTCCATTGAGTAACTCCTTTCTTATTCACATAGCATGAACTCCACCGTCTACTGTCAGAATATCGCCCGTAATATAATTAGACGCTGCAGAAGCAAGAAAAACAGCCGCTCCTTTTAAATCAGCTTCGGAGCCAAAGCGTTTTAAAGGGGTTTGACTTAGAAAATAATCTTTTCCTTGTTCCATAATCGCACCTGACATTTTAGTAGGAAAAAATCCCGGCGCAATTGCATTAACTTGAATATTATGCTGTCCCCATTTGACAGCTAAATCTTTCGTGAACGTAATGACCGCTCCTTTACTCGTGTTGTACCCGATTGTATCCATATACTGAGGGTCCGTTCCTCCAAGACCCGCAATTGAAGCAATGTTAATAATCTTACCAGCTTTTTGTTTAATCATTTCTTTTCCAGCTTCTTGTGACATTAAAAACGTGCCCGTCACATTAATATTCATCACTTTTTGCCATGCTTCAAGAGGCATTTCTTCAGCCGAAGCTCCCCACGTAGCTCCGCTGTTGTTAATTAAAATATCGATGCGTCCAAATGTTTCAATCGTTTGATGCACGACATTTTTAATATCTTCAGGCTGACTGATGTCGCATGCTAAAGCGAGGGTTTTTACGCCCATGGTGGCCAATCGATCAGCCACTTGCTGACATGCTTCTTTTTTTCTTGAGCATAGAACAATATTTGCCCCTGCCTCTGCAAGCCCTTCTGCCATTTGCTCTCCTAATCCTCTGCCTCCTCCGGTAATAATAGCTGTTTTTCCAGTTAAATCAAATAGATCCTTTATGTGCATAGGTTGCCTCCTGTTCTTGATAGGATTTTAGCTCAAGTCTTGCAAGCTGTGCTTTGTGCACTTCGTCTGGACCATCGGCAAGGCGCAAAGTGCGGGCATTTGCCCAAAGTGCCGCAAGCGGCGTGTCTTCTGAAACACCTGCTGCTCCAAATGCTTGAATGGCACGATCAATGACTTTTAAAGCCATAGCAGGAGCTATTACTTTAATCATGGCAATTTCTTTCCGCGCTTTTTTATTTCCAACTGTGTCCATCATATAAGCAGCTTTTAATGTTAATAAGCGAGCTTGCTCAATTTCAATACGCGATTCTGCCACCCATTCTTGAATAACCCCTTGCTGAGAAAGCACCTTATTAAATGTAGAACGAATTTGAATACGCTTACATAATTCTTCGAGCGCTCTTTCAGCTGCTCCTATTAGACGCATGCAGTGATGAATACGTCCAGGCCCTAATCTACCTTGAGCAATAGCAAACCCTTTTCCTTCGCCTAAAAGCATATTGGATGCTGGCACACGCACATTGTCATAATGAATTTCAGCATGTCCATGAGGAGCGTGATCGTATCCAAAGACTGGCAGCATTCGTTCAATTTTAACTCCCGGAGTATTTAATGGAACTAGAATCATAGACTGCTGTTCATATTTAGATGCGTTAAAATCGCTTTTTCCCATGACAATAGCAATTTTGCAGCGAGGATCTCCCGCACCTGAAGACCACCATTTTCTTCCATTGATTACATATTCATCGCCTTCTCTTACAATACTGCACTGAATGTTTGTGGCATCAGAAGAACCTACATCCGGTTCTGTCATAGAAAAGCAGGAGCGAATGTCTCCATTTAACAGAGGCTTTAGCCATTTTTCTTTCTGTTCAGGCGTTCCGTATCGAACCAGCACTTCCATATTGCCAGTGTCAGGAGCTCCGCAGTTAAAAGCTTCTGGTCCAATAATAGAACGGCCCATAATTTCGCAAAGAGGAGCGTATTCTACATTTGTTAGACCTGCTCCGTATTCGCTTTCTGGCAAAAATAAGTTCCATAGCCCAGCTCGCTTTGCTTTTTCTTTTAACTCTTCCATGATTGGAGGAACAGCTGACCATCTAGATGGCTGTTCATTCAGCTGTTGTTCGTATAGCCGTTCATTTGGATAAATATGCTCTTCCATAAAAGAGCTCAATTCTTTTTGCAGCTTCACTACTTTGTCAGAGTAAGAAAAATACACGGTAGTCCCTCGCTTTCATTTACTTACTAACCGGTTGGTATGTTACATATTCATCATAAATGAAGGGAAATAATTCAGCAAGATATTTTTAGAAAAATTCTAAATATTATATTATTTAGAAATAAAAAAAAGAGAGGTTGTAACCTCTCTTTTTACGCGGATGTCATTTCCTCAAATACGGCTGATACTTTTTCAAACTCATCATCATCTTCAATTGAAGACCATTCACCATCATCTTCAATTTTTAAAAAGAAAACATCAATTTCTTCTTCTGTTTCAATTAAAACTTCTTCCACAAACGCAACGGCAATATAATCGTGGCCTTCAATCGTCATTTTTCCAAGCACTTCAATATCTTGCTCTTGATCATTTTCATCTAAAATTGTAAAAATCTCTCCCGTTTCAATACGTTCCATCGTATTCCCTCCTATTTTAACCTCATTATTCGTTCACTAACATGTATTCCCCTTTAGAAAAGGTTTCATGCTTATAAAAGTAGAATCTACTTTTTAAAAGGCAAAAGAATGTCTACGGTAGTTCCTTTTCCAAGTTCACTTACAAAGTTAATTTCTCCTCTATGTTCTCGAATGATCTTATAGCACACCATCAGTCCAAGCCCCGTTCCTTTCTCTTTCGTACTATAAAAAGGTTTTCCTAAATGCTGCATTCGTTCCTGCGTGATGCCTGGCCCCTCGTCGCTAAACCGGACAACAAGGTTCTCCTGATTAAATCTTTTTAGTTGAATCGTTACAGTTCCTCCACTTGGCATAGATTCGACGGCATTTTTAAATATATTGCTAAAGACCTGTTTTAACTGGTTTTCTTCGCATAATACGAGAGGAAGATGAAGATCAATCTCTTTCTTTACGTGAATTTTCTCTGTAATCCCCTGCACCTCAGCTAGCTTTAACGTGTTCTCTAAGATATCTTGGACGTGTTTGTCTTTGTAGGTTTTCGCCTGAGGCTTTGCAAGACTCAAGAACTCGTCGGCAATCAATTCGATTCTATCTAACTCATGATTTATCATTTCTACATAGTAAGGCTGACCGCTCGTTTCTTCTAATAACTGCATAAATCCTTTTACCGCTGTTAGAGGGTTTCTGATTTCGTGAGCGATACCCGCTGCTAACTGTCCGACTAAGGAAAGCTGAGCGGATTCACGCAGCAATTTTTCAGTTTTTTTACGTTCTGTAATATCACGAAACAAAACTTGAATGGCCTGCTTTCCCATATACGGAATAGGAAAGGCAATGGTTTCGGCATCAATCGTATGACCGTCTTTATGAATAAACTTTTCTTCCTGCAGATCCACAGATTTATTTTCTGTTTTCATTCGATAAATTCGCTGTTTTACAACATCATAGTAATCAGGGTGAACAAACTGATAAACACAAGCTCCTAATACATCTTGAGGATTCTTGTATCCTAGTGCTTTAGCTCCTGCAGGGTTGATATAATCAATTTTACCTTCACTATGAACGATAATTGCTTCCGGGGATAACTCAATCAAACTTCGGTAGCGCTGTTCGCTTTCTTTTAAAGCCGTCTCATCCTGCTTGCGCGATGTTATATCTCGATAGACAAACGCAATGCATAACGGCCAATCATTCATATTTTCAACGCGAAATAGTGTGACGCTTACATTAATTAAATGCCCGTCTTTATGCTGTCTTACAGTCTCAAATTCCGTTTTCGATTCCCCTGATTGAATAGTCTTGTGAAGTTCGCACACGGGCTCCTTTAAAAACGAAGGTATAATCGGAAGAGGCTTTTGATGAATTTCTTCAAACGTCCAGCCAAATGTATTCTCAAACGCAGGGTTCACTTGAAGCGTTTTACCCTCTAAGTCAACGATAGCAACAGCATCTGCGTTATGATAAATAAAAGGTTGAATCTGTTCTTTTTTCTCTTGATAACTAGTTATATTAACGCAATGTCCCATAATTTCAGGCTTTTCTGTGTAAGATAAAGGGGTTAAGTTTACTACATAGCGTTTATCATTTATTTGAAGCTCGTACATAAGCGTTTTCTTTTTATTTAGCGCTTCGAAAAAATGCTCATACGAGACCCATTCTTCTAGAGGTATTTTTTGCTCAGAAACGCTTTCTCCTTGATACATACTGTAAACAAGGTGGTCACCTTTTTGTTTGTAAGCAAATATGATTCCTAGAGCCTCAGCTGAATGATTTTCTGCATGTAATCGGACTATTTTTTTATTTTCGTTCATCGTTCATATTTACCTACCCCTCACTAGCATCTTTCCTAATCGTTCTCATTCTCTTAATTTTACATGAGGCGTTTAAAATTTACTAGATAAAGAAGCAGATATTTTCCATTCATTCACATAAAAAAAGCGCCTGTATAGGCGCTTTTTTATGTGAATAGGAATTACTTTGAATGATGCATTTTATGACAGTGCCGCTTCGGAACAAACCCATTTTTCTCCATATGCTGATAGCGATTTTCCATATGTGAAGAAATGTTTTGACTCTCCGTTTTGCTTAGCACGCCGTACTCCACATATTTTGAAAGTATTTCTTTCTTTTTTTCGAACATTTCTTTGTACAGAACGGATAATTCCTGCTTTTGCTGAGACGTCAGCTGCACGTCTTTTGTTTCTGGCTGAGGATTGTTTTCCGCTAATACAGGCGTCCCGCTCATAAATAAAAAAGCTGCTGCTGCACTTATCATAACCTTTCGCAAACAATCTACTTCCTTTCATCATATAGTAGTTATAGTTTGCGAACTTCTATTTGTTTTCATTCATTCTATTTGCTTAGGACTCAATAGCTCCTCTTACATCATAATCGCTAAGATCAATTTCCATTTCCATTTCAAGTGCTAATTTAGCAAGCTCTGAACCAAGATAAGGACCCGACGTTAAGCCTGAAGCTCCGAGACCATTCGCTACTAGTATTCCTTCGTAAGCTGGAAGAGCCCCAATGACTGGCAAGAAGCCTGGAGTAAATGGTCGAAACCCTACCCTTGTTTCTAAGACTGTGCTTTCTGTTAAGCCAGGAGCAATTAATAAGGCCTTTGAAAAAATTTCATGAAGCCCCCCAGCCGTTACTCTCAAGTCATAACCCGTGTCGTTTTCATGTGTTGCTCCTATGACAATTTGACCTTGTTCAAACGAAAGAATATATTGGTCGCTTGGAGGCATTACAACGGGCCAGTCTTTTGTATCTAAATCAGGAAGATGCAAGTGGACAATTTGCGCTTTTTGAAAGCTTGCTAAAAATTTCACTCCAAGAGGCTCTAGTAATTGATTTGCCCACGCTCCTGCTGTCACGATTGTTGTACTTGCTAGAAGGGTTTGTCCATTTACGGCAACGCCCGTTACTTGATTATTTTCATAAAGTAGTTCTGCGTTTCCTTCTATTATTTTTGCACCGTTTTTCTTCGCTGCATTCACAAGTGCGTTTCGAAGAGCTCTTCCGTTAACGCGAGCGGCTCCACTAATATGAACTGAACTGTATTCTTCCGAAAGAGCCGGAAACAAAGCCTGTGTTTCTTTAGCGGATAAACGTGTAATCTCGCCTATTTCGGGGGCTTCTTCCCGACGCTTATATGCTCGTTCTTCCATTTTTTTAAGCTTTTGTTCATCAGTGTGTAAACTAATTGCTCCTACTCGCTTATATCCCGTATCCGTTTCTCCATCTTCTTCTAATTGCTGAATTAATGTTTGATAGTACTTGGCGCCGCCTTTTGCTAAGCGGTACCATGCTTTATTTCGACGCTGCGAAAGCCACGGACAAACAATTCCTGCTGCTGCATCAGTAGCTTGACCAGCATCCTTGCGATCTATCAATGTCACATCTGCTCCTGCTTTTGCTAAATGATATGCCGTAGAAGCTCCAAGTACCCCAGCTCCAACTACGATGTATGTTTTCATACCAAAACACCCTTTTCTTTCTTCTAGTATTCTCATGCTATATGTATGCAATTTTAGCATAGCAAAAAAAGAAGTCACATACTAGGCGAAGCTATTTTAAGCTTATTTTTAAGCCTTGCTGACTTTGACATATAGCTCCTTTCGTCTCGTAAACAAAAGCGGTAGAAGTTCTTTTACCAAGATTATAACAGGGTGAAGAAAGCCATAAATAGTGGTAGTACGTCTTTAACGCTGTGGCTTACGGCTTTTCTATTATAGGTGCTGAATAAAAAAATGAAAGAATAAAACCACTATAATATGTAAATAAAAAGAAATAACCATTATTTTAAGGAGAGCGTATGCAATCTTCATTTGTATTATTTTTTATCATTCTTGGTTTACTATTTGGCAAGTGGCGAAGGTATCAAGAATACTACCCTACTTTGCTGTTTTGGGTCACGGGGAATTTGCTTTATGAAGTGCTGCTGTTTCATCACCGCGTATGGGTATTTCACCCTGTTGGTATTGATCATCTTTTTCTACCCGATCACCTAATGGTTTCTCTTGGAATAACCTTAATTATTTATCCGTTTGTTATACCGGTTTTTTTAGGAAGGCTGCCGCTGCATGTAAGCGGCCGGCTGTGGTGGATTCTTTTATGGGCGCTTTTATTTACTGTGATTGAGTTCATTGCTTATGTTAATCACAGTATCACTCATCATTATGGATGGTCGCTGCTATGTTCTTTTCTCTTCAATATTGTCACGTTCTCACTTTTAATCATTCATCAGAAGACCGCGCTGGCTGCTTGGATTCTATCTGGAAGCTTCATAGCTTTTTTATTTATCTTCTTTGATATTCCTATGCCTTAACTTTTCATTGACTAGACAGAGGAAAAGGAAATATAATAGGAGTTACATTTAAATATAATTTTCCTCTCTGAGAATAGAGGTGCATGAAATCAAGAGTCACTTATTGGAGACTAATGGAGTCTGTGAAGATAAGTAAAAGGGATTTCGTGCCGAAGTATATAAACATCCATTGTGTTCATATACTG
Organism: Priestia sp. FSL R5-0597; assembly: GCF_038006305.1. NCBI lineage: Bacteria > Bacillati > Bacillota > Bacilli > Caryophanales > Bacillaceae > Priestia > Priestia sp. FSL R5-0597. The sequence continues at coordinate 2,320,367 of NZ_JBBOUZ010000001.1, read as the reverse complement.
GTTCAGTATTGAATAAATGCTGAGCTGTCACAAACCACTTGGTTTGTGGAGAGCTATTGAAGAGATGTTGATGCCTAGAATGTAATAATACTTTATTATTATGAAACCAAGACGCGTGAACATCACTTCACGGGTCTTTTTTGTGTTTTTCTACTGACCATCAAAGTTATAGTTGAATGATTTAAATGGAGGGATACGGATTATGTACTTACATGGAACGAGTAAAATTAACAGCAGCAATCATTTAGAAATTGGGCAGTGCGATACGGTCGAACTGAAAAAACAATACGGCACTCCCCTATACATCTACGATCAAGAATTAATTGAGACGAAATGCAAGGCCTTCCATTCAGCCTTTCAAAGAAGCGGCTTTTCATATCAAATCGCCTATGCAGGGAAAGCGTTTCTTTGTATGGAAATGGCTAGCCTTTTAACGAAGCTTGATATGTCATTAGATGTGGTCTCAGGAGGCGAATTATTTACAGCTCTTGAAGCGGGATATCCAGCTGAACGCATTCATTTTCACGGAAATAACAAAACGATTGAAGAAATTGAAATGGCTCTTGATGCGAATATTGGCTGTTTTGTTGTGGATAACTTTACCGAACTTGAAGTTTTACATGCCTTAGCAGCTGAGCGCAAACAGAAAGCATCTATTCTTCTGCGTGTTACTCCAGGGATTGAAGCCCACACACATGAATATATTATGACCGGACAGGAAGACTCCAAGTTTGGATTTGGTCTTTCCAATGACCAGGCTATGAAAGCGGTAAGTTCTGCATTAGAAAAGCCTTACTACGATCTTTTAGGCATTCATTGTCATATTGGTTCGCAAATTTTTGAAGTAGATGGTTTTTCTCGCGCCATTGATATTTTAACTGATTTCTTATTCAGTATTCGTGATAAAATGGAATTTGAAGTAAAAGTTTTAAACGTAGGTGGTGGTTTTGGTATTCGTTATACCGAAAGCGACTCTCCACTTCCAGTTGAGTATTATGTAGATGCACTGATAGAAAAGCTAAGCCGCACGTTAACTGAACAGAATTATACCCTTCCGGAAGTCTGGATTGAGCCTGGAAGAAGCATCGTAGGAGAAGCAGGTACAACGCTTTATACAATCGGCTCAACGAAGGAGATTCCAGGTGTACGCAAATACGTAGGAATTGATGGCGGTATGACCGATAATATCCGTCCTGCTCTTTACGATGCAAAACATGAAGCTGTCTTGGCTAATAGAGTGACGGATAAAAAAGATGAAACAGTATCAATTGCGGGGAAATGCTGTGAATCAGGAGATATGCTTATTTGGGATATCGATTTACCGCGCGTTAATCAAGGAGATTTACTAGCAGTATCCTCTACAGGTGCCTACAACTATTCAATGGCTAGCAATTACAACCGTATTCCGCGCCCTGCTGTTGTATTTGTGAAAAATGGAGAAGCTCGTCTTGCTGTAGAGCGAGAAACATACGAAGATTTGGTGCGTAAAGATGTAAAGCCAGTCGTTACTACGTATGCAATGAGCAAATGATAGCTGTTCTTGCGTAGTAAAGAAGCTATTGTTGTTTGGAGGAAATCTATATGGTTTTAAGTGTATTTAAAACGTACAGATCATCGCTTATTCTGCTTCTCGCTATTTTAATTGGCGGGATAGCAGGATATGCTATCGGGCCCGATGTGGCAGTCGTAAAGCCCTTTGGTGATTTGTTTCTTAATTTAATGTTCATGATTATCGTTCCCCTTGTCTTTTTTAGTGTGGCTTCGGCGATCGCAAACATGAACGAAATGAAACGTCTTGGTAAAATTATGCTAGGTATCGCCGTTGTGTTTGTCGCCACTGCTGCTGTTTCAGCCGTTCTAGGCTTTTTAGGCGCATCACTTTACAATCCGCTGCACAACGTAGATACTTCTGCCATTAAAGAATTAATGGGTGACAGTGAAAATACAGCTGAAAAAATGACGCTTTTAAATCAGCTTGTTAGTACATTTACTGTACCTGATTTTGTTCAGTTATTTTCGAAAGAGCATATTTTACAATTAATTGTCTTTGCCGTTATCTTCGGTATTGCTACCACGATGGCTGGTGAAAAAGGACAGCCTATGGCGAAATTTCTGACTTCGGGTCAAGAAGTATCGATGAAAGTCGTTAAAATTGTCATGTACTATGCTCCAATTGGTTTAGGGTGCTATTTTGCTACTGTAGTAGGAGAACTTGGACCAAAGATCTTGCAAGGGTATGCCAGAGCATTTATTCTTTATTTATTAATTGCAATCGTTTACTATTTTGGCTTCTTTACGCTATACGCATGGATTGCTGGCGGTAAAGCAGGAATTAAGCTGTTTTGGAAAAATGCAGCTGCTCCTTCTATCACTGCTATTGCTACCTGTTCTTCCGCGGCATCTATTCCAGTCAATTTAGACGCAACAAAGAAAATGGGTGTGCCTCTGGATATTGCTGAAACAGTGATTCCATTAGGAGCAAACACCCATAAAGATGGTTCTGTTATCGGTGGTATTCTAAAAATTGTTTTCTTATTCAGTTTGTTCGGCAAAGATATGACGTCTGCTACGAGTATTTTGAGCATATTAGGCGTAGCCTTTTTAGTTGGAGCCGTAATGGGAGCAATTCCTGGAGGCGGTATGATTGGCGAAATGTTAATCATTACAATTTACGGATTTTCGCCAGAAGTTCTGCCCATCATTGCGGTCATTTCCACAATTATTGACGCCCCTGCTACGCTCTTAAACAGTACGGGAAATACAGTAACAGCGATGCTTGTTACAAGGTTTACAGAAGGAAAAGACTGGATTAATAAAATTATCACCACCGATAAAGTCGCCTAGTAAAAAAGCAAAGGGAACAGTCTTAGTGACTCTCCCTTTGCTTTTTTCGTGTGCAGTAATATCGATAGCCGTGTATAAAGTTTGTAAATACGCACATTCTATAGGTATGTTTCATAACCGGACTGGAGGTGTCGTCTAATGAGTAACGCTGCAGGAGGTTCAAAGAAGAATCAACCGAATGATGCGAATCACGTAAGTGCAGAAACAAAAGCTCATCAAAAACGTCTCACTGAGCAAAACAAACAAGAGCATCAAGCTGAAGAGCGAAAATAAAATGACGTCAAAGAACGTTTGGCACAGGCCCTGCGTTCTTTGACGTCATTTTATTTTGAGAGAGCTTAATGACGACGCTCTTTATAGGTCTATCGTACAACCTCCTTTCAAACTTTTACATATTCTATTAATAGGTTTGTAAAAGGAGGAATGATATGGTGTTTTCTTGGATAGAGATTACAGCTGCAGCCTTTGGGCTTTCAGTTATTTTGATAAGTTTTGCATTTTTGCCCGAACGTACAGGCAAAAATCTTTATATTCCTCATCAGCTAGTAGCAAAATCTATGTTTCTCTATAAAAAGATTATTGGTTTTATAAATCAATTTCGACAGAAACTTTAGTTCATTTCCTTTCCTCGTTTTTATTCGTTGGATAGCTCCCTTTTTTAATCAGCGCATTTACAGTAAATAATTTAATGGTTAAAATAAAGAGTAAAAAAAAAGGATAAGCAGTTTGCAGAAATGGAGTTTCACATGGAAATCAGAGACTTAGAATACTTTATAGAGGTAGCGAATCATAAAAATTTTACAAAGGCAGCGCTGCAAGTTCATTTGTCACAAACGGCTTTAAGTAAAGCCGTCAAAAAAGTAGAAAATGAACTAGGATTTGAGCTTCTTGACCGTTCAACAAGAGAATTAAAGCTAACCGATGCAGGAGAAGTCGTGTATCATCAGGCAACTAAAGCGCTGTCGGTGTTAAAAGACATGCCTCACTTGTTGGGCGATTTAATGAACTTGCAAACAGGGCAAATCAAGATGGGAATCCCTCCGCTCATCGGGACCTTGTTTTTCCCGAAGATTGCAAAAGCATTTAATGAACAATACCCTAAAGTATCTCTAGAGCTTATTGAATTTGGAGCAAAAAAAATTGAAGCCCTTGTGGAAGAGGCTGGTGTAGATATGGGGATTGTTATGCTTCCTCTCACAAGCGGTCATGATGAGCATTTTCACGTATACCCGTTCGTTAAGGAGAGATTCCTTTTATACGCCCATAAAAACCATCCTTTAGCTAAACGTTCTTCCGTCTGGATGAAAGAATTGGAGCATGAAAAATTCATTATGTTCAGTGAAGAATTTACGCTGCACGACCGGTTAATTCAAGATGCTTTAAAATCAGGATTTGTGCCTTCTATCGCATATAAAAGTTCTCAATGGGATTTAATTATTGAATTAACAGCAGCAGAACTAGGTATTGCTATTTTACCCGAATCGCTTTATGCCAAAGTGAAAGATTCCAATATTATTACGGTACCTATTGCAGATCCTGAAATGATGTGGGAACTTGGAATTATTCTGTTAAAAGAACGCTACAGTTCATTCGCTGTAAGAGAGTTGATTAATTTTCTGACAGCAAAACAAATAACAAATAAGTTGGACGCAAATTAAATAGAGGCTGGGAGATAACGAAATCAATCCACAGCTAGAAGCACCTACACCTACACACATGAAATTTACGTTCACTATCACCATGAAAAAATCCGACCGAGGAATCGAGATTCTCCATCAAGAATTTGAATTCATCGGTCGGATTTCCCTTCAACAAAACTACTTTTGTCCCAGCCTCTTTATATGTAACACGAGTTCTATCATTCAACAATCCCTACAATGAATCCATCATAGCCTTTGCTTCCAACGGTTTGTATAGCCGTGGCGCTGATTCGTTTTTCTTGAGCCAGAGCATCCATAAATTGTCGAATTCCCTTTACATTTTCATCTTCACTTTCTGAGTTCACCACATGCCCTTGACGAACAACATTATCACAAATAATCGTACTTCCTCGTTTCGATAATTCTAGAGCCCACTTTAAGTAATTTGGGTTATTCGGCTTGTCAGCATCAATAAAGATAAGATCAAACGGCTCTGTTCCCTTATCCTTTAATACAGCTAATGTATCAAGCCCGGGGCCGACAATGACTTCTACTAAGTGGCTTACTCCCGCTCTTTTTAAATTAGCTCGTGCTACTTCTGCATGCTGAGCGCTTAATTCGAGCGTAATCAGCTGTCCGTCTTTCGGAAGAGCTCTGGCTAGCCAAATCGTGCTGTACCCTCCAAGAGTACCAATTTCCAAAATGCGTTTAGCCCCTTTTAATGAAGCTAACAAATGCAGAAACTTTCCTTGACTAGGCGATACGTCGATGGCAGGTAATCCAGCCTCTTGATTTGCCTTCAATACCTCATCAAGAATAGGGTCAGGTTGTATGAGCTTATCATTCATATAAAGATCCACTTCATTCCAAATTTCATATATAGACATTTCCATACTCCTCCACATAAGTGATAAAAGCTTTATTATTCAAAGATACGAATATGTTTTTCTCATATTCAGCTTGTTGCCGTAATCGTTCGTATTATGAATGTGTTCTAGCTCTCTAATAAACTATCCTGCTCGCTCTTAAAAAGAATTGTTATATGTCCATAAAAAAAGACCTTCAGAGAGGTCTTTTTTTATCTTTAAATAATCGTAGCTCAATCCGTAAAAAATAGCCGGTACCTTTCTACCGGCTATTTTCTAGAAGACATCTTATTATCCGTTATGACTGAACTTAAATACTATCGGTGTACGTTCTGTTTCTATTTTCCAAATCATGTGATGATATCCTTTGCTCCAGTAATCTTTTACTAAGTAATCGGGAATTCCAAATATGTTTTTCCATACTTTCTGAGCATTCTTGTATCCGCTATCCAAACAAATTTTTTTAATTTCTCTGCTTTGAAGCGTAAGCAGCATAATATGTATAAGCAGTGTTCCTACCCCTTTTCTTTGGTACTTTGGATGAACAAAAACTGTGCCGATTTCAATCCATCCTTGCAGGTCCCCTTTTGTACACGCCATAATTAATTCACTAACAGGGCCATATTCAATGCAGCCAATAATCTTATTGGTGCACGTATCTATTCCGAGCCAAAAGAATCGACATTTCCCATCGCTATCAAGGTCACTTTTTAAATATTGTTCTTTACTTTCAATTTCTATTTGTATATGGTTCACCATGTCAGATAGACCCTCTCTATGAAAGGTATCTGTGATCACTTCATTAAAAAGCTCGTGGAGTTCTGCGCTGTCCTCTATTTTTGGTCTTCTTATTTCAATATGATTCAATGTTCATCCCTCCTGATTATTTCACTGCCAAATATGAAGCTTTACTTTTATTATTTATCAATATATGTTGATAATCCTTTTCTTTTTCTACAGTTTTCCCAACAAAAAAAGCACGAGAAGCTTTAAGTTCTCGTACTTTTTTATAATATGGATTCTGCTTTTCTATTGGGAACTGTTAATACTGATTCACAAAGCTCTGGATTTTACATACGAATTCAGAAAGATTCTCCTTTATCTCTTTATCCTCTGTTTTCGCTACTTGCTCTTGTATGGCATCAATCATTAAACGTGCTCTTTTAGGATCTATAGAGGCCGGCTGGCTGCTATTATTTGATAAACTCTTCAAAATTTGATTAGTCATTTTGTTTTTATCATGAATATAAAATAACATTTGAGGAACTTGATTAATTAACAAATTTACATATCTGCGAAACTCCTCTATCTCATATAATTCTCTTGAAGTACCTTTAAAGCCATCAACGGAAAGCATAAGACTCTGGTAGCCTTTATCACTGCGTTGATTAAGTGCTTTAATGACTTTTAAAAACCGATCGAACTTTAGATAACGTATTTCGTCTTTCTTTAATTCTAAAAATTCAATTTCTCCTTTTTCTAAAAAAGGATCTTTGATAAGACTATTATCATTCATATACATTCTCTCCCTACTAATTTATTAGTTGCAGAGCTTGTTTTGAATTCATTTGTCTATCGTTTTAATAATTGTTTACCTCTTTTAGGACCGTTTTAAAACCTTTATTTGTAAAACGCTTACATAAATGTTCTCAATTGCCTGACGCGTTGATGGAACCCTATTTATTATCTGATAAATGACGAATGAAAAAGAGCTCCTTTACAGAAGCTCTCTTTTTAAGATTATAGGGATGCTGATAACTTTATATCTTATTTGCCTCTTTTAATACTGCTAATAAGTATTCCCATGTCTTAATAGTAGACGGAATGCTCAGGTGTTCATCAGGTGTATGAACGTCGTACATATCGGGTCCGAGCGAAATGGCATCTAATCCAGGGATTTTTTCTAAGAAAATACCGCATTCAATTCCAGCATGGATGGCGATGATCTCCGCCTCTTCACCATACTTTTCTTTGTAAACCTTTTTACATAATTCGCGAATTTTTGAATCTCCATTGTACGCCCATTCAGGATAATTACCTTTTGTTTCAACTCTTCCCCCGACTACCTGAGCAAGTATGCGCACTTGACTTACTATTTTTTCTTTTAAGCTTTTTACTGAGCTGCGAATTTCATTTTGAAAAACAACCTCAGATTCTGTCGTCGTGATCACACCTAAGTTGGTAGAAGATTCTACTAATCCTTCAATATTCATACTCATGCTTTGAACGCCGTTTGGTGTTAGCATAATAGCTTGTACAATTCGTTCTGTCGTTTCTCTTGTAAAACATTTCTCAACGGAAGAAAATTTGTTTATTTTTACATATACGCTCGGATCAGCCGCTTGTAATTCATTTTTTACTATTTCGTTCCACTCACGAATCTTATTTTCTAGCTTTCCTACCTCAGAAGGCTCAACTGATAGAATTGCTTCTGATTCACGGGGAATTGCATTTGATTTTAATCCTCCGCTAATGCTGCTTAAAGAATAGGGAAGTTCTTGTTGTAAATCATATAAAACTCTCCCTAGCAGTTTATTCGCATTTCCTCTTTCTTTGTCAATTTCCATTCCGGAATGTCCGCCGCGCAGTCCTCCGATGCTTAAGCTATATGTTTCTGAGTTATTGGAAGACGACTCCCAGTTTATAGGAATACGAAGCACGCCTTTTACCCCGCCTGCGCTGCTGACAAGGAGCTTTCCGTCCTCTTCTGTATCAATGTTAATAAAGATTTTTCCTTCAAAATAAGATGGATTTACAGCAATGGCTCCGCCCATAGTCGTTTCTTCTTCAGTGGTAATGACTACTTCAAGAGAGGGGTGCGCTATATTTTGAGCATCTAGTAAAGCTAGTGCATATGCAACGGCAATCCCGTTATCAGCTCCTAGCGTAGTACCATTTGCATAAAGCATATCTTCAACAATTCGCAGTTGAAGCGGATCTTTTTCAAAGTCATGGACAGTTCCTTTATTTAACTCGCATACCATGTCCATATGTCCTTGCAAAATGATGGCTGGAGCATGTTCATATCCTTTAGTTGCCGGCTTTTTAATGATTACATTTAAAGCTTCGTCTTGGATAACCTCAAGGCTTCTTTCTTTTGCAAAAGAAACTAAATAGTTACTAATTTCTTTTTCATTTCCAGATTCTCTAGGAATAGCTGAGATTTCGTTAAAGAAATAGAAAACCGAATGTTTAATTAATTCATTTACTGTTTGCACCATATGTATCATCCTTTCTAATCTGTACGCTTTTTTATCCTACTATTTATCTATTTATCTTGACAGTAGAAATAGCATATGAGGCTTTTTTTATGTATCGCCTAGTTATATTTTAACGTTGATTAACTCAATAGAATAGATATAACCTAAAAAAGCATAAATGAGCCCGTTGGACTCATTTATGCTTTTAATGATTTGTTCTATTTTTATTGAGCTGTATATCCGCCGTCCATTACTACCGCTTGACCAGTTACACCTTTTGCTTTATCACTCGCTAAGAAGATAGCGTAGTCAGCAATTTCGCTCACGTCTAGTAATCTTTTTTGAGGGACTAAAGGATAAATAACTTCTTCAAGAACGCTTTCTAATGGTACGTTTCTTGTTTTAGCTAAACCATCTAACTGACCTCTCACTAGTGGTGTATCCACATAACCAGGACAAAGTGCATTAACCGTAATACCGTGTGCTGCACCTTCAAGAGCAGCTACTTTTGTTAGCCCAATTACACCGTGTTTGGCACTGTTATAAGCTGCTTTGCCTGCAAAACCGATTAAACCGTTGATAGAAGAAACGTTAATAATACGTCCGAACCCTTGTTTTTTCATGATCGGAAACGCGTGCTTAATCGCCATAAATGGAGCTGTTAGCATAATTTTAATCATTAACTCATACTTTTCAGTTGGAAACTCTTCGATTGGAGAAACGTGCTGCAAACCAGCGTTGTTAATGAACGTATGAACCGCTCCAAAATGTGCGTTTGCTGTTTCAATTAAATGTTTGATTTCTTCTTCTTTTGTTACATCCGCTTTGACACCAAGTGCTTCGAATCCAGCTTCACGAAGATTTTGTGCTGCAGCTTCTACGGCAGTTTGATCAATATCAGATAACACAATTTTCCCGCCGTTTTCAGCGAATCGTTTACCTATTTCAAATCCAATTCCTCTTGCTGCTCCTGTGATTACAATTACTTGATTTTCAACCATGTGTATTCTCCTCCTGTTTTTAAATAATGCCGGCTGCCGCTAATGCGACTCCTGCAAATAAAGCGATTGTCGGGATGATAAATGCAACAACAAATACGTCTTTATACGTTTCTTTATGCCGAAGACCAGTTACAGCTAATAGCGTTAACAACGCACCGTTATGCGGTAAAATAGATGCACCTGACGCAACGCTTGCAATACGGTGAAGCGCATCGGCGCTTAAATTCGTCGTTTGAGACAAGTGATACCACGTATCTCCTAATGCTTGAAGCGCAATACCCATACCACCGGATGCTGAACCCGTGATCATCGCTAGCACTTGAACGCTTAACGCTTCTGAAACGAGCGGATTACTCGAAATGTTTAGTAGTACGTGCGTGACATCTTTAAACTCTGGAACTGCTGTAATAACCGAGCCAAAGCCTACTGCTGCACTCGTGTTAATAACAGCCATTACGGATCCTTTTGCTCCTTCATTTATAGAAGAAATAAACGTCTTATAGTGTTTGAAATTAATAAGTAAAATAGAAAAAATACCAATTAATAATGATACGATAGGCTCCCATTTTAAAACGTTTAATGTCACGACAACGATAATCAGCGGTAAAATAGCTAACATTACATTCATCGAGTCCTGCTCTTCACTTGCGGCAACCGATGATTCATTAGGCTCAGTAAACCCTTGATTTTTAGCTTTTAATTTTTTATCGCGATAAGCTAACCATAAATAGCCTCCCACTGCCATAATAAGACCTGAGACAATTCCAATAATCGAACCGGACATTGCATTGGTTTTAAATGTAGCAGTCGGAATCAGATTTTGAATTTGAGGCGTACCTGGAATCGCTGTCATTGTAAATGTAAATGCTCCGAGTGCAATGGTTGCTGGCAGTAAATTTCGCGATACGTTAGCTTCTCGAAATAATGCGATTGCTAAAGGATAAATCGCAAAGACAACAACGAATAAACTGACTCCGCCGTATGTCAAAATGGCTGAAGCAATCAGCACCCCTAAAATGGCTCTTTTACTTCCAAACAATTTAGCAATGCGCTGCGCTAGCGACTTAGCTGCGCCTGTATCTTCCATTAGCTTTCCAAAGACGGCTCCTAATAAAAAGATGGGGAACCATTTTGCAGCGAAATCTACAAACCCTCCCATATACACATCTGTATAAGTAGGCAGTACTTTTAAACCGCTAAAATAAGCAACAAACGTAGCGACAACAGGTGCCACCCAGATAATAGACCATCCTAGATAAGCAAAAAACATCAACAATAACAATCCTACAATAATAACCACACGGTAACCTCCTTTCCTTTTAATACATATACATAATGGATTATTTCACAACACAACAAGTTTACACCCGTTAGTTTTATAAGTAAAATGAATAAAAGGAATCAAAACTATGAATAAAAGTCGTAGTTTATTTAAGAATTCACACTCAATTATTTTTTTCCTATAATTTCACTTTGAGTAGAAGCTATAAAATATACTTCCTTCTTTTTTCCTTGTACAAGCTAAGTTTTTTTCTGTTATATCCCGCGCTCTTCCTTTATTTTCTTTTCTCTTATAAGTTTTTCCGAACATATAGATGGGTATTTGAATGTTATGACACAGAAAAAGAGGCGATCTTATGCTACACTTCATAACAGACTTACTGAAACAATTTGGAATTTGGGGACTTTTAAGCGGACTGGCCATTGAGGCTTCCTCCCTGCCATTTCCTGGTTCTCTTCTCACCCTTACCTACGGATACTTATTAAACATGCACATAGTGAAATTATTATTAATCGCTCTTGCAGGAAGCGCCGTTTATACAGCTTTTAGCTTTATACCGTATGGGATAGGCTATAAATTAGAAGATAAGGTAAAGAAAAAATTATCAAAAAAGAAAAAAGCATTTGAGAAATCGCAAAAATGGTTTAAAAAATGCGGATTATGGAGTATTGCGATTGCTCGTCCTTTAGGGCTCGGCAACTACATTTCTTACCTTTCAGGGCTATCTAAAGTAAAACCTATGCCGTTTGCTCTGCTCACATTTCTTGGTATCTTTCCTTTGAATATTGCCATGCTTTGGCTAGGACAAATCGGAAACTTTAAGTCCATTCAGTCTTTTATCTCAGATGCACAAACTTATATTCTAATTGCAGCGGTAGTGGCTGTATGCGGATTTTTAATTTATAAGTTCTATTTTAAAAAGAGCAGCTGCAGCGAACAGTCTAGTTCAACTTAAGATTAAGAATATAAAAAAAGACCCCGAGGGGTCTTTTTTTATTAAATGGAAATAACACCTAAGATTAATGCAGCTAGTGTCATCACCGCCGTAGTTCCTAGCGCCCACTTAATTAAAAATCGTTGCAAATCACTGAAGTTTAGCACCAAACTTCAAATGTTTATAATCAGACTGATAAAGGGAAAAATAAATCGAATAAACGCTTGACTTAAAGTATACTTTAACAATTATAATCAATTCGAAAACATCGCAAATGGAGGAATTAACATGAAATATACAGTAATCACTGGCGCAAGTTCGGGAATTGGATATGAAACAGCTTTAGCTTTCGCAGCGCGCGGAAAAAACCTTATATTAGCTGCACGTAGAGAGGACAAGCTGGATGAGTTAAAAGAAAAGATTGAAAAACTGAACCAAGATGTAAATGTTATTATCCAGTCGGTTGATTTATCCGTGGCAGAAAATGCTCACACGTTTTATGAGTCGCTTAAAGAATATGAGCTAGAAACATGGATTAACAATGCTGGATTTGGAAACTTTGCTTCTGTCGGTGAACAAAAATTAACTAAAATTGAAACAATGCTTCACTTAAATATCGAAGCCTTAACCATTCTTTCTTCTCTATTTGTAAGAGATTATGAAAATGTTGAAGGTACACAGCTTATTAATGTCTCTTCTGGAGGCGGCTACACCATTGTTGCTGATGCAGTCACTTATTGCGCAACAAAATTCTACGTAAGTGCATTTACAGAAGGTCTTTCTCAAGAATTGAAAGGAAGAGGATCAAAAATGCAGGCTAAAGTTCTAGCTCCAGCGGCTACTGAAACAGAATTTGCACAGCGTTCGATGGATATGAGTGATTTTGAATACGAAGGACGAGTACCTAAGTTTCATACGTCAAAAGAAATGGCTGCTTTTATGCTGGACCTTTATGATAGCAATAAAACGGTAGGACTTGTAGATGGCGTGACTTACGAATTTCAATTAAAAGATCCTATCTATCCATATGCAGACAGAGCGACAAGTTCAGATTCTTAAACAGAAAAGCACCCTTTTAGGGGTGTTTTTTTATGGACTCTTGAATGGGTATCTTGTTTATGTGATGAAAATGCTTAAAGATAGTCGTGTTCAAACTCGACTTATACTTGCACTCTTTATTTCCTGATTTTTGTTTCACTTTTTTGCACATACTAACCGAACGGAGGTGACGAAAATGGGTACAAAAAAATCTGCTAACCGAGGTCAAGTAGCTCCTGGTGTTAACCCTCAAGGGCACGGAAAAGATGTTGAATTTTCAACAGAACCGAAAAGTGAACTTGAAAACAAAGCGAAAAAATCAAATACAAAAATTTAACTAAAAAGGAGAAGGTTCCTCTTCTCCTTTCTCCCCCTCTTAACTGCTTTCCTACATACACTCCCCAGATCGTTTACTTCTTTCTGCTTCTTATAAAACTGTATCAATAGTATAAAAAAGTATACTATACAACAAAAATGTGCGTACTTGTTAGGATGAATTATATGATTTATGATAAATCTGCAAACGGATTTTACGACAAATTGTATGTTAACTGACTGTTAGTTGTAAGCTATACAGGGTATAGATTACTCTGAACAGTTCATCATTAAATATTTTTACAGAAAGGTTGTTTACACATGAACAATACAGATAAGAAACAAGAAATTTTAGATGCATTTAACTTTCGTCATGCTACAAAAGAGTTTGATCCAGCGAAGAAAATTTCCGATGAAGATTTCCAATTCATTTTAGAAACGGGGCGCTTATCTCCAAGCTCAGTAGGTTACGAGCCGTGGAAATTTTTAGTCGTTGAAAATGAAGATTTAAAAGAAAAATTAAAAGCTGTTTCTTGGGGAGCACAAGGCCAAATTCCTACAGCAAGTCATTTTGTTATTATTCTTTCTCGTACAGACGCAAGATATGACTCTGAATATGTGTTAAATCTTCAGAAAAACGTAAAAGAAATGCCGGAGGATGTATTAGAGACATTAATGCCTCGTTACAAAGATTTCCAAGAAAATGATTTTCACTTGTTCGAAAGCAAGCGAGCGCTATTTGATTGGGCCAGCAAACAATCTTATATTGCACTAGCTAATATGATGACATCAGCTGCTCAAATTGGCATTGATTCTTGCCCAATTGAAGGGTTTAACTATGACCAAGTACATGAAATTCTAAAAGAAGAAGGATTACTAGAAGACGGCAAGTTTGATGTTTCTGTTATGGTTGCGTTCGGCTACCGTATTCACGAACCTAAACGCGAAAAAACAAGAAGAAGTATGGATCAAGTTGTACAGTGGATCAAATAATAAACCAAAAAAAGAAGAGGTGACGTTGCTCACCTCTTCTTTTTTATATCTTTATATGCTGCTATAAAATCACCAGGATCGGTGTGTATGGTATAAGCGAACATTCCTTGATTTGTATGTAAGTATAAAAAGCCGCTTTCTTTTGAAACGCATTTGTAAGAGATGTCAAATACGCTGTTAATGTGAAAGGACTCATTCTCTGTTTCAATATTATCCGTATATAAGCACATGTCTTTTGAATGCTGAATCGTCACTTTTTTTGTTCGTTTTATTTTTCTTTCAACGTATGTATAAGGAATCATAGAAATAATGCTCATAGCACAGCTCCCCTTCTTTATGAATATTTTCCTTTTGGAGCATAAAATATCTCGTTAACAAAACTCTATCACTTACCAAAAAACAATTCCAGAAATACTCTTTCTGGAATTGTTTTTAAGATTGTTGCTCTTTATTTTCTTCATCTTTGCAAAAGTCGATATTACTGTTTGTCATAGAGGCAATAGCAGGAGAGCTATTTCCAAACGAAAAACAAGCTCCTACCGATTTTGTATTGGCCGTGTGACTATTTTGTACAACACAGCCTACGCTTACATTTGAATTGTCTTTTAACCCGTTAGTCACGATATTCTCAATGTTAATAATACATCCCATTTTACCACCTCTTTCGTTTCTATTAACGTATGTCATCTCTGTATATATGTATAGGATGTTCGCCTATTAATGATAAGTTGTTTGCTGCAAAATAGAAAAAAAGAATCTTCGTATACCCTTTAAATAGAGAAGACACTCAAATGATGTCTTCTCCTTAAGTGAATTTAACTTTTCACAGCTTTTTCCCAGTCTGATGCAAACTTTTCAATTCCTTGTTCTGTTAACGGGTGTTTTACTAATTGTTCAATTACAGCATACGGAATGGTCGCAATATGAGCCCCAGCAAGAGCTACTCGTGTGACGTGATCTGGGTGTCTGACTGACGCTGCTATAATTTGTGAGTCAATGTGTTGAATTCGAAATAGCTCGGCAATTCGAGATACCAGATACACACCGTCTTCTGAAATATCATCTAAGCGTCCTAAAAATGGCGATACGTATGTCGCACCAGCACGGGCTGCTAGAAGCGCTTGATTCACTGTAAAAATTAACGTTACGTTTGTTTTCACGCCTTTTTTAGCTAGATAACGGGTTGCTTCCAATCCAGCAATGGTCATAGGAAGTTTAATTGTTATATTTTTGTCTCCTCCGTTAATTTTTATAAGCTTTTCTGCTTGCGCAATCATGTCTTCTGCTGTTACTGTGTCTGGGGTGACTTCTGCTGAAACGGATTCTACTTCCGGGACGGTTTTTAAAATTTCTTCGATGCGATCTTCAAACTTTACGCCTTCTTTAGCTACTAGCGAAGGGTTTGTGGTAACACCTGATAATACCCCGATTTTATATGCTTTTTTAATATCTTCCAGGTTAGCTGTATCAATAAAAAATTTCATCATGTATTCCTCCACTCGTTATGTTAAAAACAGCTTTTCAGGGGCATTTTTGCATAACTTTATGTTCAAATGGAATTGCCCTCTTCATATTGTCTTCATAAAATAAAATTTATTTCCTTTCAAATGCTGTATGTTTTTCTCCAAGTTTTTCCTTCTTTAAACTCATCTGAATAACTTCTATTTGTATGTATCATACTAATGATGTTGAAAAACCTCTCATCTACTCAACTAAAAAACCTCCAGCATTTATGCTGAAGGTTAAGATACATTCTACTCTTAATTTTTTAGTCCTCTATAGCGAGCTGTTTTTAATTCTTGAACGTAGGGTTCAAAGTCCGGCATCTCTACAGCTCTCGCCAATTCGATTGCTTTTTCAATATCGTATGGAATACGCACAAATTGAATAGAAAATGCTGAAGGACTTTCGTCTTGATCCTTTCCTTCTAAGATAAGATAGGAAGCTTGTGGTAAATCAAGCGGGTTTCCTACACTTCCTACATTACACAGCGTTTTCCCTTTAATATGTTGAATAAATGCATTATGTACATCTCCGTAACAGATGACATCCGGTTCTCTTGATCCTTTTATATTTTCCGTATATTCCGTATTAGCAAATAGACTAAGGCGCTTTTCAAGTGAATCCCAGGGTTGAATTCGGTCATAAAGACTTCTAGGTGAAGCATGAAACATTCTAATTAATTTCCCGCTCATCATAAACTCAACAGAAAAAGGAAGTTCCTTTAAGTATGCTTCTTGGTTTGAACTTAACTTCTCTTGATGCCATTTTAACGCTTCAAATTCCGCAGGCTTTGTAATGAAGTCATCCCAGTTCCCCATTACTGTTACTTCGCACTTTTCTTTTATGATATCAATTGCTTTACTTGAATCCGGTCCTTTTCCTACTAAATCACCTAGACAAATGATGCGATGGATATCTCGTTGTTGTATGTCAGCTAAAACTGCTTCTAATGCAGGGAGATTTCCGTGGATATCTGAAATAACAGCAATTTTGTCCATTGATTCCTCCACTCCTTTTTCATATGTATGTATTCAAGCCTTTTCTTTATTATAACATTTTATGATAAGACCGTTTACTAAAACGGGTCCTCTTCATTTAACAAACAACGGCATAATTCGAATGGATATAAAAGGGAGGAATAAGAAGTGGATTTTTATGGATTGGGAAGAAATCTATCTTCCTTATTTATTAACATAAAATAAAGGAGTACTGTAATATATTTATACGAGTACTCCTTTATTGGTAGTTAGGTAGTATAGAGAGTCGCCAGATACCTCATTTATCTTGCGACTTTTGGTTTATAGCTTATTGAACACCAACTGCGTCAAATGACTTGCTTACTGAAATTACTTCTTGAGAGCCTGAACCGTATAGATCAGCAGCAGCTTGTACTAAACCTGCACGCGCTTGGCTGAACGTTGTAGACTGAGTGAAGTATAGCGTATTGGCACGGTAATAAATTTTTCCTAGCTTATCTCCGCCGATGCCTGTTACAGTAACTCCGTAATGAGTTCCTCCGTTAGCTAGCAAGTAGGCAGCTTTGTTGATAATACCGCTATTTGTATGAACCCCGCCGTTGTCACTAGAACCTGTATAGCGCTTTGAATAATGATCCGGATCTCCGTATTTCGCTGGGTTGCTCATTGAACGAAGTGCATCGCCGCTTGTTCCAGGCGTATAAATATCCTCTCCAATTTCCCAATCTGGATTTCGGTTGTCATAGTATTCTACCAACGTTCCGAAAATATCGGAAATCGCTTCGTTTAATGCACCTGATTCATATTGATAGATTAAATTAGAACTTCTTTCTGTCACCGCGTGCGTCAATTCATGTCCGATAACATCTAATCCTCCTGATAGCGGAACAAAAGTAGTTCCATCTCCATCTCCATATACCATTTGAGAGCCATTCCAAAACGCATTGTTGTAGCCGCTGCTATAATGAACAGTCGATTTTAGCGGAGCTCCTGCATTGTCATAGGAGTTGCGGTTAAATTTGTTTTTATAATAATCATATGTCACGCCTGCATAATAGTGAGCATCTACTGCAGCTGCATCGCGAGTTGCATTGTACGTATTATCGGTATCGGCCCATAGCGTACCCGGAAGAGATGTACGATTTTTTGCATCGTACGTATAGATTGTAGCGCCTCTTGTATTATCTTGTAAGTAGTAAGTAGAACTAGATAACGTTGTCTTTAAGGATTTAGTATCTCCAAGAACTCCTTTACCTGAGCCAATAGCATTTGTGCCTGTTACAGGTTTCGCTGCCGGCTTTGCCGCTTGCTTCACGTCGGCTTTTGGACCAGCTACGGAATCAATTGTATTGTACTTATCTAGTACTTTACCGCTAGTAGCATCAACAAAGTAATAATAGTTGCCTGGTTCAGGATTTAAGAAATTTAAATTTACTACATAAGCGTATGTAGTGTCTGAACCATTTTGATAAATATACAGTTCAGATGAAGGAGATTTTTCATACGTCGGCTTAAAGCCTAAGTCTTTTTCAGCTACTTGAATCGCCTTTTTGCTGTCAAGTTGCTTTTGGCCTTTTAGCTTTTCCTTTTTATCTAAATCAGGAGCTACTGTACCTGATACAACTTTTAAGGTTCCATCTTTCGCTACGTGTGCTAATTGAGTAGATCCCCAAACGGGAATATTATTATATACTTGCTGCAAGCGTACCACGGTTGCTTGTTCGATAGGATCTTTCACCACTTCTGTCACTTTAAATGAGTTTTGAGCATTTTCGTTTCCTAATTTATATTTGTCTTTATTTGTATTCATATAGTGAAATACGACGTCTTGAGCCTTCTGCGATGACGGGCCCGAGAGCTTTCCGGAAATAAACTCAGGAGATTTAATTTCTTTGTTATACTTTTCAGTTGAAAGTACATTGTTTGGCGCAGCACTGCTCGTATGTGCAAAAGCAAATGATGAAGAAAGAATACCAACTGATAATAATACCTTTAAAGCCTGTTTTTTCTTTTTCATAGTTTTTTTCTCCCTATCCCTAGTAAATTTAATTACCTCAATTTTTCTGTTAATTTCGATAATTAGCAACATTATAGCAACTAAAAATTACTACGTCTATATATTATTTTAATATTCCTATTATTATGAGAATTAAAAATAAGTCCTCTGCAATAAGTCTTTTTTACCTATTTAAACTATATGAAAATCATTTATGTTGATTTTCATACAAGTAAAATAATTCTTCTAGCCAGCTGATAAAAACTAGTAGGATAGGTAGCGTTATTCGTTCTTACTGTCAGTTCTATGAAGCATTTTACAAAAATTACTTATAAGGAAAATTATAAATTTCAGACCATTTTTTCGGCTTAGATATACTCTTCCTCTTCATTTTTTTATTTTTTTAATCTATTAATTAAATTTTTTATATGTTTTTTATGTACGTGCACAACATTATTTTATTATAGTACTGTACTTCTTATGAACGTAAAAAAGCACGAATCTACTAAAATCTTTGTAAATCCGTGCTTTTTCTGTTTATTTCAAGCATACACAACCAACGATAACTAATAAAACAAATAGTACAACGATTAATGCAAAACCGCCACCGTAACTACCGTAGCCGCCGTAGCCATAACCACCGCCGTAACCCCAGTTGTAAAATCCCATTTCACTTCACCTCCGTAGCCTGTTTACTCTATAGCATATGTACAGGCTAGAAAAAATGCTCGCCCATTTATCGCCCTTTTATAACGATAAAAAAGAAATTGAGACATAACGAAATCACTCCAATCAATAGCTAGAAGCAACTAAATAGATGAAACCTACGTTCACCCTACCAATGAAAAAATCCGAACGATTCATCGTTCGGATTTCCCTTCAACTAAACTGCTTTTGTCACAGCCTCTTTTAAGATAACAAATATTAACTTATTTACTTTTAGAAGCTTGTTCTTTAAAGCGAAGTATGTAATACGGAACAATACAAATAACCGCCAAAACGAGAGCCGTTAAACTGACTATGCGGGGATTATTAAGCCCGAAAGAATAGTCTCCAAAAGATGCTCCAATTGCAATAATAGCAAAAATAATATACAGAATACGAAATATGTTAATCCACTTTTTCTGTTTAATCGTAACCACTCCTTTGCTTATTTTACTCCAACATAGAATATTATAACTTTACTAAACAACTTGTTGCAAAATTTCTTCTGCCTTTAACTGATTACCTTTTATTTTAACGGTAAACAAATTTCCACATTCGTCCCTTTGTTTACTTCACTTTCAATACTAAGAGTTCCTTTATGCTGCTGGATAATATTAAAGCAGATCATTAACCCTAACCCAATACCGTCTTCTTTAATACTGTAAAATGGTTCACCTAAATGTTTAATGCGATCTTTTGAAATTCCTACACCTTCATCAATAATTTGAATATGAAGGTGATTGTTGTCTTTTTGTCTCAGCTCAACTTTAATTTCGCCTCCGGAAGGCATTGCTTCAATCGCATTTTTAAGAATATTTATAAACACCTGTTTCATTTGATTGCTTTCACAATATACAAGAGGCAATTCTCCATATGAGTGAAGTTCAATAAAAATGTTTTTCATGGTTGCTTGAGGCTGCAGCAATAAAATCACTTGTTGAATTAACAGCTGCAAATCAATCGACTGAAATGTTACAGCCTGTGGTTTTGCCACAGACATGAATTCATCTGTAATCATTTCAATACGCTCAATTTCAGAGGATATAATGTTCATATAGGTTAACTCTTCTTTACTCGCTTTTTCAGTTAATAGCTGCATAAACCCTTTGATGGCCGTTAAAGGATTTCTAATTTCATGAGCAATAGCTGTAGCAAGCTGACCGACCGCTGCTAATTTCTCAGATTTCTGCAACAGCTCTTCTGTTTCTAGGTATTCTGTCCTGTCTCTTGAAACAATAAGAAGCACTTTTTTGTTTTCTATATTGAACAATTTCCCACTATATTCTAGTTTTTTTACTTCTCCAGACTTAAATGTAAACTGTGATTGCAGCGTGAAAGAAAGATTTCCTTGGCGAATTTCTTCAACCGTTTTTCGAACAATGTCAGAATCTCTAGGTATAATATCTTGGCATGGCATGGATAAAAGCTCTTCTCTCGTATATCCAAAGCGCTTACATCCAGCTTCATTTACTTCGATAAAACGAGAAGGAAAATGATTAGAACCTATTTCAAGTAAATAAATTGCGTCGTTTGCATATTCAAATAACGTTCGATATTTCAACTCACTTTCCTTAAGCTTACGATGCAGCAAGTCAAGCTCTTTTCTCGCTTTTTTAGCCTCAGATATATCCACACATACTCCAGACAAACCTATTAACTCATCTTTCCCATTAAAAATTGGCGAAATAGTGATGCGAAGATCTACTAAACTTCCGTCTTTACGAGCTCTTACAACTTCTACTCGATTGATTGCCTCTTTTTCAGCAACCGTCTTTTTTATATTCTCATGTACGTCCTCACTAAAAGCCCCTGCTATTTCGTAATATGTTTTCCCAACTACTTCGTGGGCTTTCCAGCCATATACTTTTTCGTAGGCTTCATTAACTCGCAAGATCCGCCCTTCTAAATCAGTTATGATCACCGCATCCATGTGATGATTAATAAAAGACTCCAGCTGTTCTTTCGTATATTCCAGTTCTTTTTTCATTATTCTGACAAAAAAAGAATCTTCTTCATCCTTACATGAATCTGATCCAGCATAAGCAGCTTCTTCTGCTACAGCGTAAAATTTACGATAAAATTCTATCGTCGCTACAGCTACTCCCAGTCCGAGAATTCCGAACACTAAATATTCTATTTCGCTATAAAACGGCGACTGAATAGGTGTATTCCAGAAGTAATTCGTCAGTAAGACATGAACGATAAAATGAATAAAAAAACAAAGAAGAGATTGTTTTAATAAAGAAAACTGCTTTCTATATCGAATAAGAGGAAGGGAAAATAAAAAGGTAAAGATTAAAATTAAGATAGTCAGTAACCAATGACTTTCTAAATAGATACTGCACACAGCCATAGTGATACCTGCAACTGCACCGGCTCTATAACCAAAGTATAGAACGGTCAAAATAAGAGGAAGAAAACGTAAATCATATGTAATCTGTTGATACGTAACGCTATATATCATAAGAATAGCAGAAACAATACTTGCATAAATACCACTCATCCATTTGTATTTATGGGCTAGACGCTGCAGCAAAAATATTCGTATCGCAATCATAATACTGACAAAAAACGAAAAAATACATAAGTTAACAAATAATCCGCTACTAATCACTCCTTCTATTCCTCCTTTACTTGTAAATATGCGTGAAATAATTCCCTTATATAGAGAGTGTAACATGAATAAGCGCTGCTATTTATAAAATTGATAAAAAAAACTAGTCTCGCCCGAGGCAAGACTAGTTTTTTTATTATCTATGCTGATCTTGATACATAGGTCCTTCTGAAATCATATTGCTTTCAGAAACGTACGTAGGATCTGAATGCGCATCTTTATTTAGGCTAGCATTTACCTGCTGTTTTTTAGATAAACTTGAAAGTTTTACTTTGGCACTTCGAACAAGTCCTTTTACTTTTCGGCGTTTCGCAGCATCGCTTAATAGATAAGACGTAATGCCGACTCCTACCGTTGATAGCGTAATACCTGATATCAATGCTTTTTGTTTTCGTTTTCTCATAATAACTCCTTCCTTGTACCTTTTTGAATCTTACAATAACTTTTCCCTCTCAGGTACTCTCTCAAACCCGATTATTCAGATTATTCACTTCTTTAATAAGACGCTGCAGCGTGTCCGCTCCTGCTATTCCATCTGAAAAAAGGCCATACTGATTCTGGAATTTTTTCACTGCAGCGATTAATTCATCTCCATAGAAACCGTCTCCTCCAAACTTCGGAAGAGAAAAACCTAGCGTAAGTAAGTTTTGCTGAATTTGTTTGACTCCTAACCCTCTATCACCTTTGGAATAGACAAATGGTCCTTTTGTATTATTCGTCATAGAGAGATTTGTTGTGACTTCTTTAAAAAATGAGCAGTCCATTTCATTTATATCCACATTTGTAGAAATTCCTTTTACTCTGCCAGAATCCGTATACTGAAACATTGCCCACCGCTGCCATTGACTTAGCTCACCAGGGTGCTGCATACCGCCTTGTCTGTTGTTTGCACTATATCTTGCTACCCACAAAGGATACTTACTTATTTCAGTTGTAAAAAAAGTTTTAGCAAAATGATAATTAGTATATACGATAGGCTTAATCCCTGTTGTTTTGTGAACATGCTCGAGCCAGCTTACGGCAAAGCGAGAAACAAATTCTTTGGATTTTTTCTTATCTTCTTCTAGATCCAAACACGGCGGAAGGTCTAGTTTCATTTGTCCAAGCTGAGCAATAAAAAAAGCAGCTTCTTTCTCCGGGCTATTTGTACAGTGAGCATAATGATAAAATCCTACTCTCAAGCCCGCATTTTTAGCACCTATATAATTTTCATAAGATCTAGGGTCTACAAAAGTTCCGCCTTCTGTTAACTTTATATACACCCCTTTCACTGAGGTGTTTTTTATTTCTTTCCAATTAATGATTCCTTGATGATGAGAAACATCGAGAATAATAGGATTATTTGAATGTCGACTTTGCATAGTTTTCACCTCTTTTGCTAGCTTCCTTATGTATACGACGAATATTTTAAAACCCCTGTTTTTCCGGATCTTGATATTCTTTTATAACGATGTGTAAAACGTTGCTCATTTGAATAGCTAAATAAGCTTCGTGTTTTTTGTCATAATAACGATACCATCCTTGCGTATGAATAATAGATTCCTCAAGCTCTTTTACATTTTCTGATTCAACCAATGTACTGATTGATTTTTCATTTCCAAAATAAAACTTCACTTCGTACGTCACTTGAATCCCTCCTTTATAAAGATGTAAATACCCTAATCGTATGTACTTGAATCTAGTACAAGGTAGTGTAAAATTTCTTTTAATCCGCTTTCTCTTTTTATATGTTTATTTAGAACAATGTTCATTTTATTATAAAACAAGAAGCCAAGCATTCTGAGCTGCTTGGCTTCTTGTTTTATTTTGATGGATGAATCATATTAGCTGGATTTACCCATTGCTCAAATTGTTCTTCTGTCAGAAGGCCTGTTTTTACCGCTGCTTCTTTTAATGTCGTTCCTTCTTGATGAGCCAGCTTGGCGATTTTAGCCGCATTTTCATACCCTATGTGCGGATTTAACGCTGTTACAAGCATAAGAGAATTTTCTAGATTATGCTGGATTTTCTCTTTGTTGGGTTCAATTCCTACTGCGCATTTATCGTTAAAAGCCTGCATGGAATCTGTCAGCAGTCTGACTGATTGTAAAAAATTATAAATAATAACCGGCTTAAATACATTTAATTCAAAGTTTCCTTGACTAGCCGCAATGCCAATCGTCACGTCATTCCCTAACACTTGTGCAGAAACCATTGTTAGAGCTTCACTTTGAGTTGGATTTACTTTTCCAGGCATAATAGAACTTCCTGGTTCGTTAGCAGGAATCGTGATTTCACCTAATCCGCTCCGAGGACCGCTTGCCAGCCAGCGTACGTCATTGGCGATTTTCATTAAGTCAGCTGCTAAGGCTTTGAGTGCACCATGGGCATAAACCACTTGATCGTGACTTGTTAATGCATGAAATTTATTAGGTGCTGAGATAAATGTTTTTCCAAGCGTGCTGCTGATTTCTTTCGCTACTTCATCGCCGAAGTCAGGATGTGCATTTATCCCCGTCCCAACAGCTGTACCGCCAATAGCTAGCTCCTTCATATACTCTACGCTTTGTTTAATCATTTCTTCATTTTTTTCGAGCATATGATGCCATCCGCTAATTTCTTGTCCTAGTGTTAGCGGTGTAGCATCTTGTAAATGGGTTCTTCCTATTTTAATAATATCTTTAAACTGCTCTTGCTTCACAGCAAACGTTTCTTTTAATGTTTTTAAAGCAGGCAATAATTGATCTTCGACTTCTAGTACAGCTGCAATATGAAGAGCTGTAGGAAAAGTATCGTTAGAGCTTTGTGACATATTAACATCATCATTTGGATGGAGCGTTTCGTCGCCGTTTATTAGCTGGTTTCCCCGGTGGGAAATCACTTCATTTACATTCATGTTTGATTGCGTTCCGCTTCCTGTCTGCCATACTACTAAAGGAAAATGTTCATTCCATTTCCCTTCAATAATTTCGTTAGCAGCTTGCACGATGGCTTCCGATTTCCCTGATGATAGTTTGCCTAGTTTATGATTGCTAATAGCCGCACTTTTCTTCAGAACCGCAAAAGCGCGTATTACTTCAATCGGCATTTTTTCAATCCCTATTGGAAAGTTTTCTTTACTTCTTTGCGTTTGCGCTCCCCATAGTTTATCTTCTGCCACTTTGATTTCTCCAATTGAATCTCTTTCGATACGATAGCTCATAGTTAGAACTCCTTTTCAATATTTTCTTTACCTATTAGTATTGATTATATGGATGAATTTCATGACATAATAACAATTATTCACTGTTGAAAATTCCCTTTTTTCTATTTTTTAAACGGGCTTAACTTATTTGATTATTTAGCTCATAGTTTATTTTGATTTTATGATACAAAAAAAGATCCGAAGAATACGCTCTTCAGATCTTTTTAATAAGTCCAATTTTACTTATGAATCCATACAGCACCAGCTGAATTGTCTTTTGCTTCACCAATTACGTCTAATTTTAATCCGTTTTGAGGAAGCAAGCGGCCTGCATCTTTAATTCTTTCATCTAAATACGATTTTTTATCGTTAAAGCTTGTAACACCATTTGATTCTTTAGATGAAATCGTTCCCCACGTTTTATGAGAATATGACCAAGCAGGTGATTTATCAAATGAGAACGCCGCGTCTGCAATTTGATATCGGCTTGAATTTGCTGTAGTGCTAATACCATTCACATTAAAGTAAAGAACTTTATGAGCATGTGAATCAACTACACCAAGGAATCCTTCACCCGGATGTTGTCCTACCCAGTTATCAAGATAGCTTTCATCTGCGTACCAAAGCAGCATGCCTGTATTATATTTTGCACCGCGCGCGAATTGAAGTGCTTTATCACTGCCTGCATAGTTTCTCCACTCAAGGTAATAATAGTTATCTTTATAGCTGATGCCGTTTGTCTTTTCAAATCCATCTAACGTTACTTTTGGAGCTCCTTCAGCATCGTCCGTGAATACCGTTTTTCCATCTACTACTAAACTAGCATTATCAAGAGCGAATCCTTGAAGAGCAAGTCCGCCGTCCGTGACGTATTCAAATTGAAGCTTGATTTTTTTACCTTTAAACTGCGTTAAGTCATAACTTTTATCTTCCCATTTTCCGTTAGATGTTTCAGCAGAACCATCTGCATTATTCGCTTTATCACCAATTGTATCTAACAGAACTTTTGAACCGTCAGGAAGAATCGCATTTACATATAAGTAATCGTATTCTGCCTCTACTTCATAGAACGCTTTGTAATTGAATTTAGCTGTGTTGGCCGTTGTTAAATCAAACTCTGGCGTTGTCATCGTCGTATGCAGATCGTCTCCGCGTTTACTGTAATAATAGTTGCTTCCAAACTCAGGCTTAATCCCTTGAACAGCTTTTTTAGGTAAATTAATCTTTACAATACCTGGTCGTTTAGATTTTGTGACACTTTGATCAACCACGCTCACAGAGCCCGATTTTGTAATGTTTTTGCTGTCAATTTGTTGAATATTTGCCCAGTTTCCACCCATATTTGCTTGGAAAAACTCTTTATTTTGCGGGGAGAAACTTGTCGGTTCTGTTCCAGCTACTTCACCAGCCCAGCTCCCTCCGCTCATAATTGACCAAACGCCTACCGGCTCACCTTGACCCGTATACTGTGTATCATACTCATCCGGCAAACCTAAATCATGGCCAAATTCATGAGCAAAAACCCCAACTGCTCCGTCTTCTGGTTCGATTGTATAATCATAAGCAGCCATGTTTGTTCCAGGAACTTTATATACTTGTCCCAAAGTAGAGCGGTGAGACCAGATAGCATCGTTTCCTAGTTTACCTCCACCTGCTTCTTGCCCAGTTCCAGCATGAATGACCATTAAGTGATCCACTATGCCGTCAGGCTCATTGCGGTTGCCATCTCCATCGATATCATATTGATCGAACTGATCATAATCTGAAAGGTTAATGCCGCTTTTTGCTGCTGCAGCAAGCGCTTCTTTTACAAGGTTACGAGGCCCTTTAGATCCAGGCGCATTATCGTTTCCTCCCGCTGGATTGTCTGCTCCGTATTCTTTTGCGTTTCCAGGTACGGTTAACCAGTCAGAAACCGTTCCATCTACTGTGTAACTACCTCCAGACTGTTCTTCATAATATTGTTTAAACGTTTTAATTTTCTTTCCGTTGAATAGCGTAAAGTCTTTCTTTCCAAACATTAATTGCTGATAGTGATTTCGGTTAAAGTCTTTTGCATACATGTAACCAGGTTCTTGAACGACATTATTGTGCTTGAAGTCTGCGTATTCGACTAAAAGTACAAGAACTTTATCTTTTCTCACTTGTCCGTTATATTTTGCCTGAGCTGCAGGTTTAACGTTTACCCCGTTCCCCGAATTGTTTCCTTGAGACTTAATGTTAGCAAATTCGCCTCGTTGAAACTTTTCTTTTTGTTTTGTTTGCATTTCTTTCGCTTTCAAATCAATTTTGCTAGCTTTATGTCCTTTCATGCTCTCTTTATGTGCATCTTTTTTGTTTATGTAAGAAGTAACGGCTTTCTTCACTTCTTGCGGTGTTGCACTTTGAGAAATAACTCCTTGGTTTTTCAGTGCGTTAGCCAATCTTTCTTCCGGTACTGTATTCATATCAATTGGTGAACTCGGAAGTTCCTCCGATTGTGCGGTTTTAGCTGAAGCAGTACTTCCATTCATAAGTACTGGTCCCACTCCGCTTAATGTAACAGTTGTGGCAAGAAAAGATGTCCCCAAAATCTTTTTCCAGCTTTTCAAGTAAACCCCTCCATTTTAGAATTTTCAAACTATTAGCAAGATTTATTTTATATTCTAAAACTAGGAAGGTCAACTACATTTTACTATATTATTAAAATTTTTTGATTCTAGTAGATAATGTAAAATAGTTTTATAGTATGTAACTAGTTTTCTTTGCCTGACAATTAAAATGTCTGATAAACCCTTCTTGCGTATGCAAATTCCATGCCAAATCGATAACCACAACTAAAACTGTATGAAGCGTATTTTTTTAGGGAATTAGAACCACCTTTTCCGTATTACTATTATATAAAAACAAAAAATTCCCCATTATGGATACAGAAAGATAAAAAAATCACTTCTCGATAGACGAGAAGTGATAACCTTTGTATGCAAGTAAATTTAAGAATGTTCTTTTTGACGATGCAGCAAGATATGATAGAGCGACGTGCTCCAAATAGACATATTGCGCGCTGCGATTTCATAAGGTTTTTCATCAATTTTAAACAAGAAATCCCCTTCATAACTCACGGATTTCCCTTGCTTTTCCAGCTCTTGTTTAACAGCTTCAATCCATTCTACTGCATTCGTATAATGTTTGTTCAAACGAACTTTAATAGTTTGATTCCTGTAATGAATAAAAGATGTAATTCCCCAAAAAATTAAGACAAGAAAAAGTACCATATACAGCAATTGCATGATAACGATCCCCTTCTTCCTTCATTTCATTATTTTCAATGAAGACTTAATTTAGATGAGTAAATATTACTATTCTCCTTTACTATCGTCATCTCCTTTAAAAAAGTAAATTCCTTTTCCACGTGGGCGTATAAAATAAACCCGTGTACATGCTTGCTCATCTTTTTTACTAACGTTTTCTGTTAAAAAATGATAAGCTAATAGAATGATAAATAGAAAGGGAGGGCGACGAGTTGTCAACTGAACAAGTGAAATTAGCAGCCGTTTTAGATGTTGAAACAACGGGATTAAGTGCTCAAACATGCGATATTATCGAACTGGCAATTGCTGTTGTTTCTTATGATTCTTCTACCGGAGAAATAATCGACATTGTAGAAGAATATGAAGAATTTAATATGCCTTCAACTCCCATTTTCCCGTACATTACAAACTTAACGGGAATTACAAATGAGATGGTCAAAAATAAAACATTAGACGATAAAAAAGTGGAATCATTGTTAACTAGCGTTTCGGCTATCATCGCTCATAATGCTTCTTTCGATCGCAGTTTTCTTTTAAAACGGTATCCATCTTTATTTAACCAAAAATGGCACTGCTCTATGCGTGCTGTCAAATGGAAAGAGTACGGCTTTCCTAATAAAAAACTAACAACACTTCTTGACCATCATAAGATTGAGAGAGAGAACGCTCACAGAGCTATGGATGACGTGAAAGGAACCATTGACTTGCTAAGACAGCAAAATCCTAGCGGAGAGCCCTATTTTTCTGAAGTATTAAAAAAAGCAATGAGCAAACCTAAAAAAACAGCGGCTTCCACTCGTTTTTAACTTAATAAAAAAAGCGCAGCTTCTGCGCTTTTTTTGTTTTTATTTGCCTATTTCTTAAGTGTTGAGTTATATGTTTGAGGAATATGGTTGTAAACAGCGAGGTTGTAAACGCACCGGAAGAAAAAGAAAAGTGCCTGCTTTCAAACCAAAAAATCGCGGAGGAACAAACTGAACAGCTGGTGTTTACAGACATATACGAAATCAGCTGAATTGCTAATAATCTAGAAGATTCAAATTATACTTCTCTTACCTTTTGGCTTTGAAGGTCGTGATGCGTTTGTTCTAGTTCACTTAAATTCAATTCGTACAAATGTCTCCCGTCTTCTGCTTTAAAGTAACCCGATTCAATAATTTGATTCATTAAAAGATCTTTCTTTTGCTCAAATGCTTTTTCAGATGTCATGTTATCATCTCCTTTTTTAGGTGAATATCTTTCATAGAAAAGACGTACACCGCTTGTGGCATACGTCTTGTTGCTTTTCACACTCGTTACCTATGTTTAAAAACAACGCAATCGTTACATTTTATCGAGAAGGCTGCTTACGTCTTGCAGCCATATTGAACATTTTGGTGATGCACTACTTTTATACCCTTCATGATGTTCTTAAAACGCAATTGGAAAAAGATTTTCATAAAATCTGTTTGCCATCTACTGCCCCGCTTTCAAAATGCGGCTGTGCGGCGATTTTTTTTGTTGCTAAACTAACCACCATTAATACAACTAAATTAATAAATAAAGAAATGACGCCGACATTTGTATCTTTAATGATTTGTGGCAACGCAGGAAACAACGTGCCAAGCGTTGTTTCAGTAATCGTTATATACATCACAGACGCAATGCCGGCAACAATACCTGCACACGCCCCGTATTTAGTCACGATATTGTTTTTCATTAAACTAAAAATAAAAGCAGGAAACAGCTGCGTCACAATGCTGTAACCCATTAGTAAAAGCGTTACAATTGTATTCCCTCCATGAAGTGTAAAATAGACTGAAACAAGCGCAATGACTGGTACGAAGCATTTAGCCAGTATCGAAATTTGTTTGCCCGTCGCTGAGGAAACAAGCACGCCGTAAACGTTTTTAGATAGTGACGTAGAAGCTGCCATCAAGAGCATCGATCCAGGCACAAGCGCTGTTAATAAACCAGCTGCGCCGATAAAGCCGACAATCCACGGGTCAAATGTTTGAATGGAAAGACGAAGCAGTGACAAGTCCGCTTCTGCGCCTTGTAGTCCAGGTACCTGCATAAGAGCAGTAAACCCTACAAAAAAGACAAAAAGCAGCATTAACGTATAAATAGGACTTATAATAGAATTTTTTCTAAATACATTCTCGTTTTCAGCTGAATACGTTGCATTAAACGTATGCGGCCACATGTAAAATCCTAATACGGTCAGCATGACTGTAGAAATAAACCACGAAATACTTAGACCTGTCTTGGGAAGAGTAAGAAACGTTGGATTTGCTTGATGCACAGCCTCAAACATTGGCTGTAAGCCTCCGTAGTAATGAAACGGCATATATATTCCTAAAAATAAGACAACAATAAAAATCATAATATCTTTCACAATAGCCGTCCAAGCGGAACCATGTATGCCTGATATCATTAAGTAAACCGTTAATGATATGGCTCCAATCCAAATGGCTGCAGTTGAAGAGATAGAGCCATAAGAAGCTTCAGATACAATAATGCCTAGGCCTTTGAATTGTAAAATAATATAAGGAACAATTGCCAGCACCCCTGCACATGAAACAACGATACCAAGAAACGGACTTTTGTATTTTGAAACAAAAAAATCCGGCTGAGACATGAGCTTATGCTGCTTCGCATATCGCCATATTTGCGGACCAATCCAATACCCTAAAACGTACGCTAAAGAAATATAGGCTAAAATATAAAACGCCGGCCCTCCTTTCCCATATGCCCAAGCGCTTCCACCTAGAAACGTAAAAGTAGTATAGATTTCACCCGCCATCAAAAAGAAGACAAAAACGGTTCCAAAACCTCTGCCCCCTACGCTCCACTGTTCTAAATCCATTTTTTTGCCCCGCGTAGCTCGAATTCCAAGATAAATAGCTAAAAATAAAAAACCGAAAATAATAATCAGTGCGGTATTCATTGTTTATCTCCTCCTTTAACAGCAGGATCGAGCTTGTACACAATACCCATAATAAAAGATGTAAGGATTACCCACATAACAATCCAAAAAAGAAAAAAAGGCATCCCTAAAATAAACGGCGTCACTTTGTTAACAAAAGGCAATAAACCTAATATTCCTACAAACGGAAGCAGGCAAAGAAGATAAATTATTTTCATAGAACTCCTCCTTAATCACACGGCTTATCAGTACTTATCTAAGGCTTTAACTATCTCATTATGTACTTCTCTTATTCTTCTCTTTACACCTCCATTCTTGAGCTAAACGAGACGTTTGTCATAGAAAAGCGCCGTTTGTTTGCTCCTTAGTATCTTCCATTTGTCCCCATATGAAAAGGAGTTTGTAAGACATGCTTACAAAATTTTGAATGCAGCAGAATATTATTTCATATTTTCATATACAGAATATAGACAAACAAAAAAACGGAACTGAAAGTAAAGGTCTCAAACAGTTCCGTTTCGATCTAGCATTTCTATACTTTATTCTTCTTCTTTTTTCTTTACACCAAGCGAAGAGAGCGCTTGTTTTAAATGTCCGAACGTTTCAATTTTATTAAAACTGATTCCTACATTAACAGCCGTCTGAGCCATGTCAGGACTCACTCCTGACATAATCGCATGGATGCCTAGCAGCTGCAAAATGTTAATCAAATCAAAAAATTTGTGAGCGACATACGTATCTACATAATTTACACCCGATAAGTCAATGACTAAATGCCTTATATGTTTTTCTGCACACCTTTTTGGAACAACCTCGATAATAGAATCACCTTTGATTTCATCAATAAGCCCTACCAAAGGCAAGACCGCGATGTGGTCTACAATTGGAATAACAGGAAAACTCGTTTCGTCGATTAGCTCTTGCTGAAGACTTATTTTTTGCCTTGTGATTTTATAATACTGTTCGGAAAATTCATTAATGAGTTTATCAAATGTTGTATGATAAACTTCACTCAAAGACAGTATATCTTCTTTTGTAATAGATGAATGTATCAGGCTATATGTTTTGACATATGTCCAAATAATTTTTCTTGTTTTGCTTAGCGCTTCTACTACCTCGTAAATCGGCGTATCAAATTTAATTCTGCTGTTTACTACTTCCGTCGTCCATTTCATCATACGTTGTTTAAAAATCTCTTGATCGTCAAGAAAGCCGCTCGCAATTGTTTCGATCGTATAACGATGCTGCTCGCGCAGCTTTTTCTCAACTGATGCGTCTGCGTCCTTTGAGTAAATCGATCCTTTAATATTACTTCTTTGGCGCAGCCATTCTTCACTGATAGAGGCTGAATTCTCTAAAATATATTCAAAAAGACGTTGATTTTGTTCACTCACTACTGTTTAACCTCCGTTCACTTTCTCTTTCTGTCCAATCACTTACAAAACGCACCTTATGAGAAATTCATGCTTCATATTTTTTCCTCGTCCATCTCTATCATACACGATAACCGCTATGCATACTTATAGAGAATTAGATATAAACAAGCAGGTATTTAATTATCTACATAGATAAACTGCCGTGTATGATGCAACTATCATTTATTTTTACATGAAAGGATGTTAATTGTATTGAAAAAATCAATTATTTTGTTGGGGCTTCTCGCTACAAGTATTGGATTATCAGCTTGCTCAAACATTACAACCACTTCTTCTGCTACAAACTCTTCTGCACATTCAGGTCATGAACATCATAAAGCTGCAGTTGCTGATATTCGCGAAGAGACTCCAGGAGCAGATGTTTTACCACAGTTTTTGAAGAACCAGCCTAAAGACATGAAGCTAGTTTATCTATCCGTTGCTAAAAATCGTGAACTACTTGAAAAAATCCCTTGCTACTGTGGATGTGGCATGGAAGCGAATCACAAAAATAGCTATGACTGCTTTATTTTTAAAAACAAAAGAAATGGAGCAATTGTCTGGGATGATCATGGAACAAAATGCGGATTGTGTATAGAAATTGCAGCTAAAGCTATGCTCGACTATAACCGAGGCAAATCAATAAAAGATATTCGCAAAGACATCGATGAAAAATATAAGGAAGGCTATGCACAACCCACTCCTACTCCTTCTTTGTAGAACATTGGCATTGTTCAAGTAAACATTCGCGACAGATATATGTAAAAGTAGAAAACATCAAAAAACACTCAAATAGCTATTTGAGTGTTTTTTGTGTACTATTCTTTCACAAACTCTTTTGTACTTCTTACTGTATCAATCGGACGCACGAGCTTCTCAATTTCTGCACGTTTTGGCTCTAAAAATGGAGGAAGTGATAATTTTTCTCCGAGCGTTTCGTAAGGTTCATCTCCCATAAATCCTGGTCCATCTGTCGCAAATTCAAATAAAATTTGCGGAGCCACTCTTGCATACAACGATTCAAAGAAGTGACGATTCACATAACCAGACGTATGGAAACCGAAGCTTGGCATTCGATTAATCCATTCTTCAAGAGCCTGTCGATTTTCTACGCGAAAAGCAACGTGATGAACCGTTCCAAAACCTTGCTGAGCCTGCGGAAGTTTTTCGTTGTGTTCGACTACTACTTGCGCACCGTTTCCTCCTTCTCCTACTTCAAATAGGTGGAGATTTCCTTCTTGAGCAATCTCTTTAAATAAAAGGACTTTTTCCATCATTTCTTTAAAGTAATTAAACTCGGCGATACGAATAAAGATAGGACCGAGTCCCGTAATAGCGTATTGAAGAGGTACAGGACCTTTTTGCCAAGGAGTGCCTGATTCAACTCCTTGATTTCCTTCATCGGAAATTAACTGATACTGCTGATCATCAAAATCAACAAACGAAAGCGTCTTTTTCCCAAATAGCTCTTGAATCCCCGTATGCTTCACTTCTAAGCGATCAAAGCGCTTTACCCAATAGTCTAAAGCCTCATCATTTGGAACGCGGAAAGATGTTTTTGAAATTTCATTTGTTCCGTGAGAACCTTTTGGAATTCCTGGAAAATCAAAAAAAGTCATGTCCGTTCCGGCACTGCCTTTATCATCTGCGAAAAACAAATGATACGTTTGAATATCATCTTGATTGACCGTTTTTTTTACTAAGCGCATGCCTAACACATAGGTGAAAAATTCATAATTCTTTTCTGCGCTGCTCGTAATAGCCGTTACGTGGTGTATTCCTTTTAAGTGGTTCATTCTACATTCCTCCGGATAAATCGTCTAGTTTATCATTCGTTATTTATCTTTAATTTAAATATCTTTAATTAAAGATAATATACCATGATTAATTTTCCTTTGTCAATAAAGTATGGATGATCTCGGAAGGAAATATGTAGGTTTTTACATTTTAGCAAAATCTCATAAATGAGGACGGACCAAATCGGTAATAAAACACCGTATTGTTGCCTAGTCCCTTCTCTAACCTATACTAATTTATTTCTCTTACACGATATCATGTTTTTAAACCTTTGTCCGGTATTGGCTGAGATCATCACCCAACAGGCAAACATCAATTAATTCAATAACTCCCGGCAGCTAACTTTTTTAATCTTTTTATATAAAAGGAATAGTAAGAAAAAACTTCATCACATATACTATATAAATTTATATAAAAGGCAGGGATATCATGAAAGCACAGCGCTTGGTAGATGACAAAAAAGGAACGTACAGCAAGGAAGTTCAGAAGCACTTCAAAATAAAAGTAAATGGAAAAATTTACACAAAACCCTCACCGCAACCACCTTCCTCACCCCCTGTGAATAAAAAAAATCTTAAATATAAACCTCAAAATAAAGTTCTACGCACGTATGATAAAAAAGATCAAGTGGTAAACGGCACACAAGAAAGGCTCATAAAATCTGCCAAAACTAGATTAACTAAATACGAAAAGCTTCTATTAAGCAATCAGCTTTCAGAATCCGCGGCTCTTTACTCACCTTTTGGGTTAGAAGAGCTCGTGCGAATGGCTAGTAGAGAGGAGTGAACGATTTGTGTTGGGTGAAAAAGTAATCATTGATACAAACATTTGGGCTTCACATGCGCTTAATTATCCAGAAGTTGTGGAATATATTAATGAACTTATTTCAAATAATACGGAATTTTTAATGCCTACCGTTGTACAAATGGAACTTCTGTCGCATTGGGAAGTAGAAACAAATCCTCAAGTCAAAGCAGTAAAAAATCATTATATTTACGATATGACCGATAAGATTGTAGACGTTACAAGTGAAATTGCACAGCTAGCAGCTCAAATTCGCAGAAAAGCCAAAATAGAATCAAATAAAAAAATTAAAGGCCCGGATGCGATGATTGCCGCATCTGCTTTTATACATAATGCAAAACTGGTTTCCAACAATAATAAAGATTTTGCTTGGATTACATTTAATTTCAGCTACCGAGGTCAACCATTATCTTATGTAAATCCTATTAAAGACACGATTGCTTACGCTTCTTTTATTAAAAGCTTTGAACCTCCCAACCTTCCCGGTGCTGATAACTTACAAGAAAACGAGAAGGAAAGTTAATTTGTTTTTGCTTTCAAAATACTCCTTGTCTCCCGCCTTTTTCAAATTAAAAGTTTGATGGGTACATACTCCAATTCTTTCTATATTGAATACAGTAAAAAGCATAAAAACTTAGGCGGTGAAAAGAGTGAATTACCCATATTACCCGGAACAACCTTTAGAAGAGTATCAATATGGCTATGATTATTATTCCAATCCCCAGGAAACTGAAGAAAGATTCCCTTATGGTTATTATCCATATCCTCGCCCACGTCCATTTTATCCTTACCCTTACCCACGTCCTATTTATTACCACCCCCCTTACTTTTACCCTCGTCCTCGTCCGTTTTACCCACACCCAGTGTATTGGAGATAAAAAAGAAGAGCTGTCAGCTCTTCTTTTTTGTTTCTTGATATTTAGACATCTCTTCTTTAATAATGGTCACAAACGCTTCATTTTGCTCAATTTCAAAAACAGTAATAGCTTTTTCTAGGTAAGCTATTCCTTCTTTAAGCTCACCAAGCTGACAGAGTGCTTCTCCAATTTGATAGTGCAGTTCTCCTAATAAATAAAGCGTCTCATGCTGAATACACAGCTCTAGTCCTGCTTGTGCATATTTAACCGACTTTTCATAACGTTCCATTTGCAAAAGCGCATGTGATAATCCATATAAAATTCGAATTTTGACAAGAGGATCTTTTAACTTAGGAAGCAAAGCAATATGCTGCAATCCTTCCATAAACGTACTGAACGCTTTTTTTAAATGACCTTCTTCTTCGTAAATAATGGCAATACTATTTAAAATAGCAATCTCTTTTTCTGAATAAAACTGTTCGCTCGTACGCGTGAACGCAATCGCTTTTTCCAATTTACGAAGCGCTTGCTCAAATTTATTTCCAATATAATAATCACATATGGCTTCGTGCCATAGGAAAAATTGTGCGTGAAAAGGATCTTGAAACATAGGATTATCTTTTTCTTTATCCACCATATGTAACACAGTTTCATAATCGCGTTTTCGTATATAATGCCTAATGGTCGATTTAATTTCTTTTGAATAATCGTTGGGCGTTAGCTCTCCTGCTTCAAAGAAATAATTCATTGGAACCCCTAAGCGTTTCGATAAATGATAGAGAACTTCACTGCTTGCATGAATTTCACCTTGTTCAAATCGATGTAGCTCTTCTTCTGTACAAATTCCTTCTGATAACTCGACAGTTGTCATTTCCGCAATCTTTCGCAGATCTTGAATCAGCTGACCTACTTGTTTTTTATCATTCAAAAAATCACCTTACTTAATGTAAATAAATGTTTTTATCCTACTTTTCTACTATACTCCAAATAAAATGACTTTAAAAGAGATAATGGGCTATTTTTTGAAACTCTTGTCAATCTTTTCTCCCTATCAACACAGAAAAACAGCACATCAATGTGCTGTTTTTCTCAAGTTTATGTGCTTTATGACACTATATATCCTTAAATAGAATCAAATACTTGACGCAGTTGAGCTGCGCTTTTATTAATTGCCTGCTGAGCAAGTGGGACAAATTCATGAAACCCTAAAAATCCGTGAATCATCGTTTCATAATTTTCGTAGGTGACGGGAACACCATGATTTTTTAATGCGTCCGCGTAGTCTTTTCCGCTATCTCTTAGAGGGTCGTACTGTGCTGTAATAATGGTAGCGCTTGGTAGACTCGATAAATCTTCTAGTAATACCGGAGCATTATAGGGATGCTGCTCTTCTTCTTTATTATTTAAGTACTGAAGGCGAAACCAATCCATAAGATCTTTTGAAAGAAGGTATCCTTCGGCATTTTCTTTCATAGAGGCAGGATGCTGATTTTTAAATCCTACAGACGGATAAATAAGCATCTGATGAACAATGGATGGACCTTGTCCTTGTTTTGCTAAAATGCTTACAACCGCAGCAAGGTTGCCACCGGCACTATCTCCTCCAACGGCAATTTTGTTTGAATCGATATTTAATTGAGACGCGTGAGCTGAAATCCAATCCAAGGCGTCATAGGCATCGTTCACCGCAGCGGGAAATTTACTCTCAGGAGCAAGGCGGTAATCAACAGACACTACAATACAGTTTGTTTCATTTGCATACGACCTGCATATGGAGTCATGAGTATCCAGGCTTCCTAATACCCAGCCTCCTCCGTGATAATAAACAAGAGCTGGAAATGGCCCTGTTCCTTCAGGCTCATACACTCGTATAGTGAGGGTACGTTCATTTAATTGGATTTCTTCATTATATACTTTTTTAACTGCTTCTTTAGAAGGAGTTAAAGACATCTTTTCCATTTCCCTCAGCTGCAGGGGTGTAACGTCCTCTAAAGAAGGACGGGGCATTTCGTTATATTGATTTAGAAATATTTGAATATGCGGATCTAACGGCATTCTTCTTCTCTCTCCTTTCAAGGTAACTCTATATGTAATGATGAATGAAATTTCAGAAAAAATCCAATATATTGTCTTCTCGGCAGGCTTTTGTTTGTTTTAATTAAAAATGGGTATAACAATTAAATAAAGAGGATGATATTCGTATATATTTTATTCTCACCTATATAAATATAAATACGTACAAAGGAGGCACAATGATGATTATTGTTTATATAAGCTTAGCTGTTGTTTTGGCATCACTTGCGTATCTTATTTACGCAGGCGTATCATTTAATAAAAAAATCAAGCCAACTGTGAACTCTGTAAATGCCACTTCTCAACATCTTCAAAACGAAACTGATCATATTAAAGAAAAAACAAACCATTTAAAAGTAACACAAGCAGCGATTAAAACGGATATACAGTACAAAAAAGATTCGGTCAAATATACAGCCAACTCATTTAAACAGCTTGTTAATAGCTTTAAACGTTAAAAAAGGAAACCTTTATAAAGGTTTCCTTTTTTATTACATCGCCTGAGACGTATCTTTAGGAGGTGCAGCCGTTTTGTTTCGGTGATAGATAGCATTAATCTCTCCTCCAATGACGAGAATTAACCCCGTTAAAAATAGCCAAAGCATCAGAACAATTACGCCTCCTAAGCTTCCATAAGTAGCAGAATAATTGCCAAAGTTGCTTACGTAAAATGAGAACCCTAAAGATGTCAGCTGCCATAGCAGCGTAGCAGCGAGTGCTCCGGGCCATACGTGAGCAAAAGGAAATGTTTTGTTTGGCGCTAATCTGTATAATACGGATAAAACAAGTACCATAATGCCGACACCAACAATCCAGCGCAGAATATTTAAAACCACTGTTGTACCTGAAGGAAGAGAAAACCATTCGCTTATCCAATTTAACAAAACCCCTCCGAACACTGGTAAAAGAAGCGATACAACAATTGTTACAATTAATCCAATTGTTAAAAGAATGGACAAGCCTCTTACTTTAATAAACGAGCGCTGTTCTTTCACGTCGTAGGCTTGGTTCATTGCACGAATAAAGGCGTTCATACCGTTTGAAGCGGACCAAATGGTTCCTAAAATCCCTACAGTCAGTAACCCGCCGTTTGGTTGGCTTACAAATTGAGCTACGTTATCCTTAAAGATTGCAGCCGTTTCTCCCGGCATAACGCTTTGAAGAAGATCGATTGCCTCTGCCGGTTTAATAGATAGATACGGAACAATCGATATCAGTAAAATAAGCATAGGGAATAATGATAGCATATAATAATAGGCTTGCTCAGCCGCTAGTCCCGTTGCTTGGTCTTCTTGAATTTCTTTACCAAGACTTTTTCCGAATGATAATAGCTTTTTCATGATAAACCTCTACTTTCTCTTTTTTTGTTCTTTTCCCATTTTATGCACTTTTCAACCTTGAAAGTGGAGAATTTCGAGCAAAATCTCAAATCAAGCGACCATGAGAAAGTAGAATGATGTTTCCTACACAAAAAAAGTTCCGGCTCAAAAGAGCCAGAACTTTTCATCAAAGTATTTATGTAGAGCAGACTAGCGAATGTGTCCTTGTGCACCGCTTAATTGCTGCTGCGCCATTGCAACAAGATGCTTCGTCATTTCTCCACCAACAGAACCATTTGCACGAGCCGTCTGCTCAGCGCCAAGCTGAACGTTAAGTCTTCCCGCGATTTCCGTTTTTAACTGATCAAGAAGCTGTTCAGCACCTTGAACTAAAATAGGATTACGATTTGCCATGTTTATCACTCCTTTCCTTCAACAGCTTATATAGGTTAATGTTCCTTTCACTTGAAATTTTATACAACATCCTTCAAAAAAAAAGATCCCTGGCTATCGCCGAGATCTTTTTTTCTTTTTAAGCTTTTCTACACTCGTTCAAGAGGCATTGTGCAGCAGCGGAAAGAACCGCCGGACTTAATAATTTCAGATATATCAACTTCAATCACTTTATAGCCTCGTTTCCTTAACTCTTCATTCACTTCTGTATTTATTGGCAGACTGATCACCCGTTGATTACCGATGGATAATACATTGGTTCCCATCGTAAACTGCTCTTCTTTTGTTACTTCAATTAAGTCATATTTCATGCGAAGTAAATTTAATTCTTTCTCATGTAAAGCGGGTGAAAATACAAGCGCTTCTGTAGGTGATAAAATATTTAACACACAATCAAGATGAAGATAAGACCGATCAATAGGAATCGGAACAACCTCATACGCTGGAAGCAGCTCTTGGATATGCTCCACGCCTTCTTTACTTGTACGGTCGCTGAGTGCAATAAAAATAGCTTGTCCATCAATCAGCACATCTCCACCTTCAATGGAGTGGTCCGGTACCTGATGGAAAGGAATACCTTGCTGCTGCAGCCAATCGGCTAGCACTTGTTCTTCTCCGCTTCGAATTTCGCTGCCCATTTTCGTGACAATAACGGTATCTCCGAGCGTATAGCCA
This sequence comes from Priestia sp. FSL R5-0597, assembly GCF_038006305.1. NCBI lineage: Bacteria > Bacillati > Bacillota > Bacilli > Caryophanales > Bacillaceae > Priestia > Priestia sp. FSL R5-0597. The sequence goes on along the minus strand of NZ_JBBOUZ010000001.1, from coordinate 2,279,705 downwards.
ATATCCCGTGTAAATACTTGTTCTGGAAATGGCTCTTGTGCAGATAGTCCGATGACTTCAATCCCTTCTTTTTGAAGACATTCGACAAATTGACGGTGCTGCTTTGAAGCTAAGCTCTCATCAATGTTTTCGTCCGCATAATGCTTTTGTGTTTCATTAATAATTTCTTCAATTTTCATATATGTAGGTGGACAAACGACCACACGTTTTAATGTATCATACTCATTTTTACATCCATAACTATTCGTCATTTTAGCTGGCTGTTTCATTTGCATCTTTTTAAATCCCCCTTCGTGCATTTATGTACAGTGTTCCCTAAATCTCCTGAAACATAAACACGATTTTGCTAAGGAAACACCCCTGCGCATCTATCTGAAAAGCTTTTTCAGGCAAGAAAAACAAAAAAACACAATACTTCTTCTAATTACAATAACTGTTAGTATAAAATAGTCTAGTAACTGTACAAAAAATTGGAGGTTAATATGAATAAAATAGCGAACGCATTATATGCGGGCAGAAAAATTTTATTACTACTGTGGGTCATCCTAATTGTCGGATTTGGCTTTTATGCGGCTAAGCTTCCTTCTGTGCTTGGAGGAAACGGATTTGAAATGAAAGGAATGTATAAAGATACCGAGCAGCTTTTAGTTAATAAATTTGATGTTAGCGAAGCTCAGATCATCGTTTTGTTTGAAAAAAAAGACGGAGTTTCTGACTCGAAATTCCAGCAAACGATCGCTCAGTATATGCAAAAAGCAAAGGACAAATCAGACGCGTCGAAAGTTGACATACCAACGGCTTCTAACAAGATGATAAAAGGAAGCACAGCGTATGGAATTATCCACTTTAATCACGATGATGGAACGATGGATAAACGAGTGGAAAAGATCAGAACTCTTTCATCTGAAGAAAAAGAAGTTAGTGTAAAATTAACCGGTGGTCCTATTATTGAAAAAGATATGAATACAGCAAGCCAAGCAGATTTAGCAAAAGCAGAAGCCATTGGTATTCCTGTTGCTTTAGTTGTGCTTCTTCTAGCTTTTGGCGGCGTGGTAGCCGCTGCAATTCCTCTTATGATAGGAATTGTAACCGTCGTTACCACCATGGGCGTTGTCTATTTCTTTCATCCGTACACAGAGCTGTCCATCTTCATTTTAAACGTGATTCCAATGATTGGATTAGCTCTTAGTATTGACTTTGCCCTTTTATTTATTAATCGCTTTAAAGAAGAAATTCAAACAAAATCGGTAGAACAAGCAATCAAAATCACCATTCAAACAGCGGGACGCTCGGTCATCTTCTCCGGATTATGCGTATTTATTGGATTAGCGGGAATGCTGTTTATTCAAGTTGATATTTTTCAAAACGTCGCTCTTGGAGGAATGGCTGTTGTTTTTATTGCTGTGTTTTCAGCTCTTACGCTGCTTCCTTCCATACTGGCTATACTAGGTACACGCATCAATCGTTTACGCATCTTAAAAGTCAGTGAACAAGGCGGTCAGTCTAGGTGGCGTTCATTCGCTACATTTGTCATGAAAAAGCCTGTAGCTATGACGATTGTTTCTCTTATTATTCTGCTAGTAGCACTTATTCCCGTTCGAGACATGCATCTAGAAATACCGTCTTCAGAAGCGCTGCCGACAAAATACGAGTCTCGTCAAGCTTTTGACACGTATAACGATACGTTTATAAATAAAAACACGGCAGACGTTTATTTTGTGTTAGAAGCTAAGCAAGATATGCTGAAGGAAAAGCCTTTAACAAATGCCTTTACTTTTATAAAACAATTAAAAGAAGATTCGTTAGTTAAGCAAGTTGATTCTATTTCTACCGCTTTAAACGTAAAATCCAGTGATCAGCTTCAAGCTATGCTGAACAACCCGCAGATAAGCGCGCAGACAAAGCCAGCTGTAGATTCGTTTATTAACGAACATTATATGCTCATAAAAGCTACGCTAGATACAGACCAAAATTCAGATCAAGCAAAAGATTTTGTTCGAAAATGGAAAGAGAAACGTTCACCTTTCACCGTTCATATTGGCGGCTATCCAAAATTCGAACAAGAAATATTTGATGAAATTTATAAAAAGGCGCCTTATGGCCTGGCTCTTGTTTTATTTTCAACGTATGTCATTTTAATGATTGCTTTTCGTTCCGTCCTGATTCCTTTAAAAGCTATCATTATGAATATTTTAAGCTTAACAGCTACGTTTGGTTTACTTGTATGGCTGTTTCAAAATGGACATCTAGGTCTTACCCAATCCAATATCGCTTTAGTGCTGCCGGTCTTTGTTTTCGGCCTTGTATTTGGGCTTAGCATGGACTACGAAGTCTTTTTGATTTCACGCATTCACGAAGTGTATCATCAAACGAAGGATAACAATGTAGCAACGGTAGAAGGCCTAGCTTCCACTAGTAAAATCATTACGAGCGCTGCTTTAATCATGATTGTCATTACAGGAGCCTTTGCTTTTACAGACGTAACGCCTGTTAAACAAATGGGTGTAGGAATTGCCTTAGCTATATTTATCGATGCAACGATTGTCAGAATGCTTCTTGTCCCTTCTCTTATGAAATTGCTTGGAGATGCCAACTGGTGGTTTTTCACTAAAAAAAGCGATAAGTCCAGTTCCAACGAACAGGTAAAATCATGATAAAAAAACCCGCTCAAGTGAGCGGGTTTTTCATTGAAGATTTCTTTATCGACTTAATTTAGCAAAAGCGATAATGCCTTCTTCATCGTCTAATTCCAGTTCTAGTCCTGCTGCGTATGGGTCTACGTTCATTTCCGTATCCAGCCAATAGCGCAGGGCTTCGATAATGTTCAAAGTAATATGAACCTGTTTACGATCATGCACGTATGACTCTGCTGAAAAACCGTAGTCATCATCATACATTAGCTCAATCTCTACTTCTTGAGGCTGAACTTGTTTTTTTTCTGCGATATACAAACACATCGCATTGATAATATCTTGTTCAGAAATTTTTATTGTCTCCAAGATTTCACTTCCTCATTTTTACGCTTGTTGCTACGTACGCTTTGGAATAACTTTACTACAAGAAGAATTAAAGCTACAATCACAAGCATATTTACCATAAAGCCTAAAATTGGGCCTAATGGTCCTAAGCTAGATAATAAGCTTCCAAATAATAAGCCCGCAATTCCTCCCATTAAAAGACCTTTCATTAAGCCGCCGCGCTTTGAACCAGCTGCTGTACTTTTAGATGATGAGTTTTTAGACGTATTGTTTTGCTTAACCGAATTACTGTTATTGTTTTTAAATAAGCTTGATTGGTTATTGCTTCCGCTGTCAAAAGAGCGCTTTCCTGATTTATACCCTTTTGCACTTGCTACGTTTGAACCGTCATGAATAAGTGATCCACCGACTGGTGAAAACACAACCGCTAATGCGATAAATGCGGCCAATAATTTTTTTACCATTGCTTTCCCTCCACTAAATGACTAACGTCACATATGTTTTTTCATATATGATTTCCATATATGTTCCTACGTTTCATCATACCAAAAGGTTTCACTTTTTTATATAAAAATGCATAAAGCTCCATTAAATGTTCACAGGATTAAACATTTAGACGCGTTTCATATGGATATAAGACCCTTTTATGTACACATCAGTGAAATTTATAAAACTAACAAAGACTCTTCATCTTCGTTAACGCTTATTTTACACTTCGCCCAGCATATTACTTTCACAGAGTTCTGTAGCAAGTCCCCTCTTTTAAAAATACCTTTATACGCTCCCTTCGCTCCTATTGGTAATAAAGGAGATATGAGTTTAAATGACGAATGTCATACAGGAAACAGCGTCTCAAAAATATAGTAAATGGCATAAAAAATTGAATACGAAAAGTTTTAATATTGCACGTTTGTAGTCGATTCGTAGTCAAATGTTATCTACTCCCCCTTTCATAAATAAGAGCTTTCTCTTATATGAATATGTATAGATAAACTAAAGTTACAAAGGAGAGATATGATGTTGAATGAACAGCTCCCATTATCAACAGCAAATTTATCAGATGCAATGGAAGGTGCCAACCACTTAGACTTTTCTATTAAGCCCTTGCAGCGTCATTACAAACTATTCGGGCCGGCTCTTACCGTAGATACGCCCGCTGGCAATAATTACTCAGTGCTTGAAGCGATTCGACTAGCGGAGCCGGGAAGTGTGCTCGTTATTGATGGTAAAAGCTACTGTAACCGTGCCTTAGCAGGAGATTTCGTAGTAGCCATGGCGAAGCTTGTTGGAATAAGCGGTATTGTACTAGATGGGGTTATACGAGATCAAGAAGACATCGAAAAGCTCGATTTCCCCGTATTTTGTAAGGGCTCTACGATCGCAGCAAGCAGCAAAAAAGAAAAAGGAAAGGTAAACGAGATCATTTCCTGCGGGGGCGTAAAAATCCGTCCTGGAGACTTTATTGCAGGTGATGACGGTGGAGTGATTGTCATTCCCAAGGAGCAAGCCGAAGAAGTATTAGCAAAAGCGCGAGAAAAATGGCAAAAAGATAAAGACCGAGAGAACGAAGTATTAATTAGCAAAGAAACGGTATATACCTATTTAGATAAAGCCCTAAAATAAAAGACCTCCGCTTGGAGGTCTTTTATTTGTCATATTGTAAAAATTCTAATCGATTTCCAAACGGGTCATGGACAAAAAAACGCTCTCTCCCTGCAATAGGCTCTTCTTCAGAAAGAACGCAGCCCGAATGTGCCAATTTACGTCTAAGCGTCTTGATATCTTCCACGACAAAAGCTGGATGCGCTTTTTTAGCAGGTATGTAGTCATCTTGAATACTGATATGCACTTCTTGAGTCCCACATTGAAACCATATGCCGCCTCTGTGCCTTAAATTTTCCGGCTTAAGAACAGTTTTCATTCCTAAAAGATTTTCATAAAAATTTCTTGCTTCTTGCTCGCATCCTTCTGGACCAAGAAGCTGAACATGATCAATTCCCAGAAACATCCACAAACCCCTTTCAAAAAACGTCTTCCTAAAAGTTATTAATCAATGACTCTAGGATTATGAATAACCTGCAGCTCTTTTACAGCTTGCTTCATTTCGCTTTTGCAAATTGGACAAGTTGGCTGATCTCCGCTTTTAAAGTTATCTCGAACCCAACAATTACACGTATCTGATGTACATTCCCAAACTTTTGTTTCTTCAATAACAGCCGGCTCTAAATTTTTACGATTATACATACACATCGTCTCCTTTAAACAGTACTTTTTAAGTGGATAATAAATGAAGATTAACTTAGCGTGTAAATGCGGTAAATGGTGCAAGATAAAGTGATACTATACATCCGTAAATCAATCTTTGAGGAATAATACGGCGTCTTGAAAGACTAAAATAAAAATGAAGTTATAACAAAGCAGGTAGCAGTTGCTTTTCTTAAAACAACGGGATAGTCTGAAAAGAACAAAAATGAAGATCACAAAAATTATATATTTTACTATTATAACAGAGTTTATATTTTTTTACAAATCAGCTTCCATTTACTTGTTTTGCTTTTCATAAAAAAAAAGCGAGCACATGATTAGGCTCGCTTTTGATTTCTTATCGAGTTTGTCCGTTTCCACTCATAATATATTTAATTGTCGTAAGTGCAGGAAGTCCCATTGGACCACGTGCATGAAGCTTTTGAGTTGAAATCCCAATTTCAGCTCCAAATCCTAAAGCTCCTCCGTCAGTAAAGCGCGTAGATGCATTATGATACAGTGCGGCTGCATCAACTAATGACATAAAGCGTGAAACGGCTTGTTCATCTTCTGAAATGATGGCTTCGGAGTGTTTTGTTCCATATGTTTCGATATGGTCAATCGCTTCATCCACACTCTCTACTACTTTCATCGCAATTGCTAAGCGTAAATACTCTTCAGCCCAGTCTTTTTCAGCCGCTGGTTTTGCTCCAGGAATTTCACCTACTGTCGCTTTGTCACCATATACTTCAATACTATGATCGTTGAATGCTTGAATCAATTCATCTTTATGAGAATCGAGCCAGTTTTTGTGTACAAGAACCGTTTCTGCTGCGTTACACACCGCTGGTCGATCTGTTTTTGCATTAATTAAAATCGGAATGGCCTTCTTAACGTCAGCTTTTTCATCGATGTAAATATGGCAGTTTCCGACTCCCGTTTCTAACACGGGAACGGTTGCGTTATTGACGACCGCTTGAATCAATGAAGCCCCTCCGCGCGGAATCAGCACGTCAATATGCTCTTTCATTGTAAATAATTCTTGCGTAGCCGCACGATCTGTACTTGAAATAAACTGTACCGCTTCTTTAGGAATTGGCGTTTCATCAAGAGCTTTATGAATAATGTCCACGATAGCTTGGTTAGATGAAATAGCTGAAGAGCCGCCTTTTAACACAATAGCATTTCCAGATTTCAACGCTAGCCCTGTTGCATCTACCGTTACGTTTGGACGTGCTTCATAAATCATTCCGATCACGCCAAGAGGCACCCGTACTTGCTTTACATCTAGACTGTTATCCAATGTCCAGCTTGATAAAATATCGCCTGTTGGATCATCTAGCTCAGCAACTTCACGAAGGCCGTTTGCAAATTCTTTTACACGTTCCGCTGAAAGAGCAAGGCGGTCCATAAGCGCTTCGTCAAAACCTTTTTCTTTCCCGTTTTTTAAGTCTACTTCATTTGCTTTTAAAATATACTCCGTGTTGCTTTCAAGTGTAGAAGCAATCGTTAACAGCGCATCGTTCTTTTGCTTTGTTGTTAGTAAACTTAATTGCTTAGCTGCTTTTTTTGCTGAAATAGCTTGTTCTTCTACTGAATACGTTTCATTTGTTTGTAACACCAAATCACTCCTGGATTCGTTTTAGTTTTGTTTGATTTTAAAGTGTGAGGCATAAGAGGTAAATGCAATCATGCAAAGAAAAGGAAGGGCTCCTTTTCTTTACAGCATGTTTGCTTACAAACCGACCGGTACTGGAATTTCTAAGTGACACACTAGACCTTCGCTGTCAACAATCGGTTGATCAATTGGCTCATTCAGTGCAAGTTCATCAGATGAATAATTTGTCACGCCAAGAGCCAGCTCATTGTCATCTTTATCTAGAATACGTACAACTGCTCGTTCACTAAAGTGGCCTTTAATATATTTAACATGCTCGCGAAGTAAAGGCTCTTTATCTTCAATAATTGCACGTTTCGCGGCATCTTCGACTACTATTTCCCCTTCAGGACCAGAGTTAAACGCAATCCACTGCTTTTTCTGATTAAGGTTCGCAGAATCATCTTCAGATTCAAAATACGTTCCTGTTGCATCTCCGTCAACCGCTTGTGTTAAAATGTTTGGCACGCCAGCTCTTCCTAAAAATGCTGGAATTCCTGACGCCATAGCGATTTTGAACGCGTCAATTTTCGAGCGCATGCCGCCTGTTCCAACTGAACTTCCTGAATCTCCTGCAGATTCTTCGATGTCTTGCGTGATTTCCCCTACGTGAGGAACTAATTTTGCATTTGGATCCTGACGAGGGTCTGCGCTGTATAAGCCATCGATATCCGATAAAATAATAAGCAGGTCGGAATCCACTAGTCCAGCAACTTTAGCTGAAAGTGTATCATTGTCGCCAAATTTTAATCGATTGATGGTTACCGTGTCGTTTTCATTGACAATTGGTACGATACCACGTTCTAACAGCACATTAATTGTATTTCGTGCATTGTTGTAACGATTTTCGTCTGAAAAATCGTCTCTCGTAATTAAGATTTGAGAAGCAACGTATCCATGTGATAGAAACAGTTCTGAATAAGCCTCCATTAACAGTCCTTGACCAATTGAGGCAGCTGCTTGTTTTTCAGGTAAAGAGCTAGGTCGCTCTAAGCAGCCAAGCTTGCGGTATCCTGCAGCTACAGCTCCTGATGAAACCAATAGCACTTCATGACCGCTATCTTTTAAGTCTACGACTTGATCCACAAGGCGCTCGAGCTTCCGTCTGCTGATTTCACCGTGTGAACTTGTTAATGAACTACTTCCAATTTTAATTACAACCCGCTTCTTATTGTCGGGACTCATCAAATCACTCCTAGTGTGTTCTGTATGTTTTCTTGTTTATGATTATTTTTTTGTGGTGAGGAATTCACGAAGAAGATAAGTGACGAATTAATTAGTACTTGCCACTTTTTGTAGTTGAGCACTCATTTCTTTTGAACGCTTTGATGCTCCTTTGACTGCTTGCATCATTGCTTCTCCGCCGCCGTGTTTAGCTAAGGCGTCTAAACCAGCTGCTGTTGTACCGTTTGGAGACGTCACATTTTCACGAAGCTCCGTCGGCGTTTCATCTCTTTCCATCATCATTCTTGCTGCACCGTAAATGGTTTGGGCGCCAATTTCACGTGCTAGCTCAGGATCGAGACCTTCTTCTTTAGCTGCTTTTTCGATATGCTCCATAAGGAAATAAAAATAAGCGGGTCCACTTCCGGCAATTCCTGTGAAAATGTCCATTTGAGGCTCATCAATCACGTACACTTTTCCGATTGCAGAAAGCAGCTCTTTTGCTGTTAGCACAGCATCCATTGCAGCATATTGACCTGGAGATATAGCCGTTGCTGATTGCTGAATCATACTTGATGTATTCGGCATCACTCGAATGACCTGCTGTTCATCATGCAATAACTCTTCCATGTAAGAAGATGAAATCCCTGCAAGAACAGATAGGACAAGCTGGTCTTTGTTGATTTGAGGCTTTAATTCGTTTAATGCCTCTTCAGCGCCTTTTGGCTTCATCGCTAGAATAAAAACGTCAATGTCATCTGTTTTCAGCTCGCTGCGCTTTACTGCTTTGATACCATATCTATTTTCAAGTTCGTGCAGTCGCGCATCATTGCTGCGATTTGTTACGATAATATTTTCAGCAGGTAATTTCTTTGCATTGACCATACCAGAAATCATCGCTTCTGCCATTGATCCAGCACCTAAAAAAGCAACTTTTTGTTTTTGATCCATCAAATCTCCCCTGTCATTTGTTCGTATTTTTGTTCTCGTTTCTTTCAACGGTTCCTATAGTAACATGCTGAAAAAGAGTGTCAAGTTGAATTTAACCGTTTTTTTCCTCCTTGAGCGTATAACCTTATGCGTATGTAAGCGTAAACAAAACTTTTTTAAATATTTTTTTCTGCAAAAAAAAACGATTTTTTTTATAAAAATACGTTTATATAAGGAAAATCGGGGCATACTATATAGTTTGGACTTTAAAATTTTTTTGCGAAAAATAGAGGAATTTTGAAAACGTTATTTGAACAATATAATAGGTTTGCTAAAATGAACCTATGTACCAGCATCTTGGTTTTTTTTGAAAAATTTACTTTTGATGTAAACCACGCTGTGCTGTCGACATTAAAATAAACAAAACGACATACAATCTAGGAAGTGTCGAAACATTATTGGAGGTTCTATTATGAAGAACAACTCGTTTTCTACAGTTCCATCGTCTTCAGAAGGAATAGAGAAACAGGATTTACACGTTGTGGGAATTGGCGCTTCTGCCGGAGGGTTAGAAGCTATTGAGCAGTTTTTCGCTAATATGCCTTCACCAAATGGAATGGCGTTTATTATTGTACAGCACCTTTCCTCTAAATATAAAAGTTTTATGCCCGAACTTTTAGCAAAAAAAACAGGAATGAATATCAAACTGACACAAGACGGGATGACTTTACAAGAAGACACAATTTATTTAAATCCTCCCCATCATTATGTGACCGTTGTGGATCATACTCTTCGCCTTCGTCCTTATGAAGAAAATGATCAGGTAAAGTATCCGATTGACGCCTTTTTTCATTCTCTGGCCGCTGCAAAAAAACACCGGTGCACAGCCATTATTTTATCGGGAAAAGGAAATGATGGAACAGGAGGAGCAAAAACGATAAGAGAGTATGGCGGAACTGTACTTGTACAAGATGAAAGCACAGCAAAGTACAGAGATATGCCCCTAAGCGCTATTGATGCACACCTTGCTGATTATATTCTTTCTCCTGCTGATATGCCTGACCTTGTGCAAACGCATGTCAGCCAAACTGAATTTACATATAATGAAGAAACGCTGCAATACATTTATTCATTAATAAAGAAGAAAACAGGCATCGACTTCTCTATGTACAAAAAAAACACGGTGCTGCGACGACTTGAAAAAAGAATGGCTTTACTCGATCCGCCCTCTCAAACGATGGAAGAGTACCGGGACTATTTATGTAAGGAAGCCGAAGAAATCGTCGAACTGCAGCGAGACCTGCTGATTGGAGTGACGCAATTTCTTAGAGATAAAGAAGCATTCTCTATTATTGAAGAACAAGTCATCCCTCAATTAGTTGAAAGAAAGATTCATAGCCAAGAAGATGAAATCCGCATCTGGGTAGCAGGTTGTTCTACTGGTCAAGAAGCATATACATTAGCTATTTTGCTTCATGACTATTTATCAACAATCAACCGTTATTTCGATGTCCGAATCTTTGCTACGGACATCGATCGTCATGCAATCAAAAGAGCGAGTCAAGGCATTTATGAAGAAGCGGAAGTTCATTCCTTCTCAGCAGCTCAGATTAATGAATATTTTGAGCAAACAAAACACGGTGGTTATCAAGTAAAAAAAACAATCCGTAAAATGATTGTTTTTGCCCCGCATAATATAGGAAAAGACTCGCCTTTTGTAAACGTTGATTTAATCAGCTGTCGAAATATGATGATTTACTTCCAAGCTGAACTGCAGCAGCGCATTCTGTCTCTTTTTCATTTTTCTTTGACAGAAGAAGGCGTACTTTTTTTAGGCCCTAGTGAAACAACGGGAAATTTGTCTGATTTGTTCCGCCCTATCAACAGTAAGTGGAAAATATTTAAACGTTCGGGGCAGCCCAGCCGACAAATTACAGGAGCTTTTAATCTTTCAAAATCCAGCTTGCATGAAGGTGATTTTTCTAGCGTACCGCTGCCAAGTCAACTTTATAAGCCTCTTCCTTCCCTTAAATTGGATGAGATGTATCAGTCAATGATTGATCATTTTATGAGCCCATGTCTTGTATTAAATGAATACAACGAAGTGATATTTTGTTCAAAAGAAGCGACTCAGCTTATTAACGTTCCTGTGGGGAAGATTAATTATACCATTTTCAAAATGGTTCCCGTTCACGTCTCTTTAGCCATTGGAGCAGCTATTAAACGCGTAAAAGAGCAAGGTATGAGCGTATGCTGTCAGCACATTGAATTTGTCATAAACAACGTGCAGCGCCGTTTTAATATTACGATATCTGCCCTTCCAACAAATCACTCTCTTTACTTACTTATGTTTGATGAACAGACAGATAGTGCCATTATTGATAAGGAAGAGCCCATGTTTCTTAATCAAACAAGCTCTATTAGTGAGCTTGTAGTAGATTTAGAGCAAGAGCTTCATTACACTCAGCAGCATTTGCAAACGACGATTGAAGAGCTAGAAACAGCAAATGAGGAGCTAAAGTCCACGAACGAAGAACTGATTGCTTCCAACGAAGAGCTGCAGTCCACAAATGAGGAATTGCAGTCTGTTAATGAAGAGTTAATTAGTGTTAACAACCAGTACGAGCGAAAGATTGAAGAATTAACGGACTTAAACAACGATATTGATAATTTATTAATCAGTACAACTATTGCTACCATCTTTTTAGACGAGCAGCTGAATATTAAATTATTTACGCCGGAAACGAAAACAGTGATCAACGTTCTTCATCAAGATATCGGAAGACCTTTCTTTCATATTTCGCATAACTTTAGATATGACCATCTAATCGAGGACGCAATGCACGTTTTAAGAACAAATAACACCCTTCAAAAAGAAATTCAAAGCTACGATAACCAATGGTATAGCATGAAAATGATGCCTTATCGTACGAATGAGAATTTAATTAACGGTGTAGTTATTACGTTTATTAATATTACAGAAATTAAACGTTCAAATGAAGAATTGGCTATTACATCATTTGCAGTAGCTCACAGTCCTACGGGCATTTTTATTACCGATCATCAAGGTAAAATTAAGTACATTAATCAAAAATTCATGGAGCAAAAGCATGCGCCGCAAGAAGTATTTGGGCTGCACCTCTATGACTTATATACAAAAAAGCTAGGCGTTAAAAGATTCCCTAAGATTTGGAATGAAGTATATAGAGGAGAAAAATGGAACGGAGAAATTTCCTACGTTCAAGAAGACGGAGAAACCGTTTGGGAACAGTTAGCCTTAATGCCTGTTAAAAATGATCAGGATGAAATCATCCATTACATTGGTTTAAGTGAAGACATTTCACAGCGCAAACAGTCGGAAATGATGCTCAAAAATTCAGAGATGCTATCAGCACTTGGACAGCTGGCTGCCGGCATTGCTCATGAAATACGAAACCCTCTTACATCATTAAAGGGCTTTTTACAGCTTATGATGCAAGAAGAAACGTATAAAAAAGAATATATGGATGTCATGATGTCCGAGTTTAACCGCTTAGAGCTGATTATTAGCGAACTGCTCATTCTAGCCAAACCCGAAGTCGTAAAATATGAAAATAAGCAGATAAATTTAATTCTTCAAGACGTATGTACACTGCTGCATACACAGGCCATTCTTAAAAACATTACTATTTCAACGGATTTTGAAGAAAAATTACCTGTTGTTCATTGTATTGAAAAAGATATGAAACAAGTATTTATCAACATGGTGAAAAATTCTATTGAAGCGATGGATGACCCCGGGTCTATTCTAGTGGTATCTAAATTTGATCCAGATACAAATCAAGTAGTCGTCCAAGTGATAGATGAAGGAAAAGGCATGCCGAAAGATCGATTAACACGAATTGGCGAGCCTTTCTATACAACAAAAGAAAAAGGAACAGGATTAGGATTGATGGTGAGTCATAAAATCATTAGTAATCATAAAGGAAGCATTTCGTATGATAGTGAAGAAGGCAAAGGAACAACGGTAGAAATCCGATTGCCGCTTTCTTAATGTACTTTGTTCTTCTGTCTTAAGCAGTCAAGCTCCTGATTAATTAAATCTTGAATGTCAAACAAATGTGTAGAGACCAATTCAATATACTCTCCTTTTCCTGCTTCAATTACGTCGGAGCGGATAATACTTAGGAGGTCTTGAATGGTTAGCACATTTGTTTTCATTTCTCGAAAATGACGCTGAAGATCAACTAGCTGCATTTTTTTCGCCGTTTCTACATCTGTTTCTCTGACCGAAAAACCTTGGTTCACTTGTGGTGAGTCTTGCATAAGTATAGAGCGAAACTGTTGAAGGGTTGATTGAACACTCATCATATGCTCATGAATAGGATAGCAGAAAACAGCATGCAGCGAATGGTACGCTTCAGGCTTAAAATGAAAATCAAAAAGAGCAACCGGGTTGGAAAACGTGCGCATATTTACTTCGATTTGCACTTCTTCCTTTCCCTGGAGTGCTCTTTTTACTTTTTCTTGGCTGTCTTCATCAACTAGATCTAAAAAGTTCTGAACAGGCGGGAAATTTTTCGTGACGCTTGGTGTAAATTCAATTATTTCGTTGTCTTTATTGAGTAAAAACATTGGAACCGGAATGTGTTGAATCGGCAAACTGATCATATTTCTTCCCCCATTACTAACATTTTATCTTGCGTCGAACTTTCTTTATTGTTGATTAGAAGCCAGTCTTTAAAAGCTTGAATATGATTAATGAATATAGTTTTTGAAGATCCTGAAGCCGATAAATCATGCGTGCTGAGAAGCCTGCTGCCCACTAATACAAGAGGACTTTGCGACATGCTTTCAATCTCAGCAATGTATTTTTGTAAATCAGGCAGCAAATGCACTTGTGAGACGGACAAACATACTACATCAGGATCCCATCTTTCAATACTTTTTAGAGCGAACGGCAGCGGCAAGTTTGCTCCTAAGTTTTTAACTTCCCATCCGTGTTCGCTCATAAGTCCTGCAATCATTTTAATGCCTAAGTAATGCTCTTCTCCTTCAATACAAAAAAGAAGTGCTCGATTACGCTGAAGCAATTGATGCTGTGATAGCTGAAAGCGAGTTAACACATAGTCACAGGTTGCAGTAGCCAAATGCTCGTCCGCGACTGAAATTTTATTTTCTTGCCACCTTTTCCCTATCTCATACATCGCTTCTGTCAGAAACGTATATACGTCAGTTGAAGAATGGCCTTCTTCTATATATATAGCAATGAGCAGCCAGCTTTTTTGAACGTCTCCTTCTAGCAAACAATCAGCTAAAGCCGCTACACTACGAGAGTAAACGATAAGATCACGCCCTTTTCCTAAAGTTACAATAGATCTCTAGGCAAAACTTCTTTTTTGCAAGATGGACAACATGCGTAGACGCCTTTATTTTCATCATACTCTACGTTCATCGGCTGCTTGCATGCTCTACATACAGCATGTACGTAGTTTAAATATTTTTCCACTAATAAACGTGTTGCCCCACTTGTTTTCCCGCAATAATAGCAAATAAACCTTACTTTTCCTTTTTTTGTTATCTCTACTTCTCGCATATGCTGACAGGATTCACAGCGATCCCAGCTACGAAGGTAATTACTCAAAGAATATTGTGGTTTATTTGTTTCTATATACATTTTTGTTTCTTGATTTCTTGTTTTATCTTCTGTAAAATCAATTGACCGAATAAGCTGTTTAGCGCCTAGCTTTGACTCAATTCTAGCTGCCATAAACGCTTCATTTTTTCCGCCGTAAGGCATATTGATCCATATAGTGGATTCATCGATGATAAGCAGTGACATCGGAACAGCAGATGAAATGACGTGAGCACCGTCAATTCGAACTTCTTTTGGTTCACGAGTAAGAACGGTCACTTCACCTTTAAATGAATGTAACATCTCCCGTATTTCTTGAGGAACAAGCGAAGCATAAGGAATACACAATAAAATCTGCTGCCGAGCTTGATATAAATCTTTTTTTAACTGACTGCTGTTCGATGGATGGTACCAAATCAATTTCCGATGCTGAATGACTTCTTTTAAAAATTGCTGAGGTTGGTATACTTTTTGATTTTCGTTAAAGTGGTTGACCAACTTCCAGAACGCTCGCTCCTTTGGTACACGCTGCTGGACAAACGACTCGTCTGAAAGCATCATAAATTTTCCTTTTGAACGCGTCACCGCTACATTTACCAATCGGTCGCTATTTTCATTTGTTAAAAGTAAACCTGGTTTTGACTGCGGCTTTGTATCGACCGTATCAAAAATCATGATATCTCGTTCCGCGCCTTGAAATTTGTGTACGGTTGCTGCGATTATATCGCTGGCTGGTTCAATATCTTGAAGAAATGCATTAATCAATTTAGCTTGAGACTTATAAGGAGTCACATAGCCAATAGTAGCCGAAGAAGCTTTGCGTGCCCGCAGTATCAAACTTACCGCCAAAACAGCTGTTATCACATTATAGCGTGAACCGGAAGCGACATCTCGCATAGCGGAAGAATGCAACTGACCAATGTTAAGCATAAGCGCTGCTTCATGAGCAAACGGCCGGCTGCTTGCTACTACTTCTCGACTTGTTGTGACAGATGGATGATCCCCTACTCGATTGCTGTAAATATAGCGATTTGTAAAAGCTGAGATATCTTTATGCATTCTTCTTTGCTTTTTCAACATAAAAAGATGCGGATGGATCTCACCGCTTTCTACTTGCTCTACAAGACCCGTCTGCTCAAATAAATCTCGCTGCAGCCACTTCTTCACTTCAGCATGAGAAGATTGAGATACCGGGGGAAGCTGTTTAAAATCGCCGCATACGACAATTCGTTTTCCTAACGTAGCTGCAAAAGCAATTTGCGGTGCATATGCCATGCTAATTTCGTCTACCACAACCATATCAAATTCACTTTGATAAAGTAATCGGTCAATAGCCGCTTTTGATAAAGTAGTGCCTACAATATACGCTTGATCAAAAACATTTTTCTCCGCTTCAATCCACTTGTTACGAAGGGCGTTTAGCTTTTTATTAACTTGCTGAAGCTGGTGAGCTCTATTGGGATACCTGCTTAAGTAAACTCGTTCTTCTTGCAAATCACGCATCTCCTGAGCTAAATCCGGATCATCTTCTCCAATGACTTCTTCTACTTTTATATTTTCTAAGCCGCTGCTTTTTGTTGCTCCGTATCGAATGAGTTTTCCTTTTTTCCAAGCTTCTTTCTTTTTTAACTGACGTGCAGTTTCTTGCAGCAAACCGTCCACCGCTGCATTACTGTGAGATAATAAAAGGACACGCTTTGATTTCCGGTAATAGCTTGCCGCGATTTTGGACAGCGTATATGTTTTCCCTGTTCCAGGAGGCCCCCAAATATAAGTAGTACGGTTATAACGCGCTCGCAGCAACACTTCATGAAGAGCGTTCTTAGACGTATACTCTTTATGGCGAACAGGACTATCGCCTCTCATAAGACGTTTGATTCTTACTATTTTTTGCTTATAGTCTTTTGCTTCCGTCAGTCTATCAATGAGCGCCTGCAATAATTCCCATGGTTCGTTATATATATCGAGTTCGTCTACTTCTTGTCCAATAAACGCATCTATTTTAAGGTACAAATCAAATCCTTCCGTTCCGATAACTTCTCCTTTACTTTCTTTATGCTGGTGGACAAGGCGTACCTGAGCTCCATCAAAAAGGTATAAATCGGCTGTGCGTTCAAACCGGTAAAGATACGCATCTCCCTGCTGCCCTAAGTACTCTCCTTTTCCTACCGTATACTTTTCTCCGCCGTGTTTCTTCATATAATTAATCTCAATTGAAAGTGCGCGCACCCATGCTTTTAAATATGAAGAGATAGAGCGTTTTTCCATAGATGTCTAACTCCCTTTTTATCCGTTCATTTCTAACTTGTCTATTCTATCATGTCATTTGAATATAGCATAGCTTCTTTCTTCTTCATTTTTATAAAAGCAGAATACCTTTTTTACTAGTCTATCTCTCCAGACAAATTAAGACTTTTTTCATCATAATCGTAAAAAAACTGCGTTTTTTCTATATTTTTAGACGTATTGTTACAAACTTGTAATATAAAACCTACCATTTTGTCATGAGTTTGTTACATATTGCTGATAGAATAAGAGACAACTATTGGAAATAAAGGAGAATTATTAGATGAAAAAACACATTTTTACATTAGGGGCCACAGCTTTAGTATCAATTGGAATTGCAGACGCAGCATCGGCTGACACAGACACGCATAAAGTAAAAGCTGGAGAAACGTTATTCAGCATCTCACAGCAGCATAATGTAACAGTTGAGGACTTAAAAAAGTGGAATGGTCTTTCTTCCACACTAATTTATGCAAACCAAACATTACAAATTGGATCTACATCTACTGACTCTTCATCTAGTTCAACTCCAACTACAACATCTTCAAATCATACATATACAGTAAAATCAGGTGACACGCTTTATCGTATCGCTAAAAACAACGGTACTTCTGTACAGCAGCTAAAAGAGTGGAATAACTTATCTAGTCATTTAATTTATGTGAATCAAGTATTAAAAATAAACGGAACAGGAACAGTTTCATCATCACCTTCAGCACCTGTACAAGAAAAAACAAACGAAACGCAGGCATCCCCGGCTCCTAGCAACAGTAAAAGTTATAAAGTTCAGCCTGGAGATACAATGTGGAGCGTAGCACAGCGACACGGCATTTCAATTTCTCAATTAAAACAGTGGAATAACTTATCGTCTAATACGATTTACATTAATCAAGTGCTACAAGTAGGCGGACAAGCTGCAGCTCAGGCGAAACCATCAACGCCATCACCTGCTACTCCTTCAACACCGTCAACTTCAGCACCGTCGACTTCAACGCCGGCACCTGCTCCAGCGCAAGAAAGTAAGTCGGTTTCGAAAGAGATTACGGTTGAAGCAACAGCTTATACTGCTTACTGTGCGGGCTGCAGCGGAATCACTGCTACAGGCATCGACCTAAGGTCAAATCCTAATCGAAAAGTAATTGCAGTTGATCCTCGCGTGATTCCATTAGGTTCTCGCGTATACGTAGAAGGTTACGGAGAAGCAATTGCTGGAGATACTGGCGGTGCCATTAAAGGTACTCGCGTTGATTTATTTATGGCATCTCAAAGCTCAGCTTTAAATTGGGGACGCAAAACGGTAAAACTTCAAATTTTAGATTAATCATTAAAAGCAGAAGCGTGTTAGTCGCTTCTGCTTTTTAATTTCTTTTCAAACATAATCATATCGATAGCTTGCAGGCCATTCTCGTAAATCGGTGGAACGTACTGCAAAAAGAAATTCTTTTTGACACCGCTTTGATAAAAGCCTGCCTTTTTATAAAATGCTATGTTTTCAAGACTGGAGTCCGCTGTTCCTACAATCATTTTAGAATATTGGTTACGTTCATACAGTACTTCTAACTTTTTAATGACTTTGCTGCCGATTCCTTTTCCTCTGTATGCTTCTTTTAAACCGATATTCTTTACTTCTACTGCCGACTCCTCTTCATCGGTGAGGCACTGCACAACTCCTATCTCCTTCTTTTCATACACAATGGTAAATAAGGAACCTTCATTTATATACGACTTCACTACTTTTTCGTCTTCATCCCCTATTAATAGCAGGTTTAAATAGGAAGCGTGCCGGTCTTTATCAATTTCAATAAGGTCGATACTCATTTTCATCCTCCAAAAAATAAGTCAATAATATTGCTGCCTCTTGAAGATGATTTATTATATAGCTCTGAATACCCGCAGCTCGTGCAATATACCACAGTAAATTGATTGTGCTGAACGTCTAAGTATCTAGACAGCCCCGTTCCCGTTGTAGCAATTTCTTTTGTTTTTGCTTCTGTATGTCCGCATTTTACACAACCGTTTTTCCCCATTGTCATACTCCTTTACAAATAAAATAACTTCTTATTTATATAAACGGATATAAAAGGAAAAAGTTTCATTAAATTGATAAATAAAGGAAAGTAAGAAACCGCATCTCCAACAGAAGATGCGGTTTCTTACTTTTAATATCAACGGGATGACTGTACACTCGATTTCTATAACAGCAATTCTCTTTTCATAATTTCAACGTTTTTCTGATGACATTGTGCCGTGAAATCAGATGGGAATGCCAATTTGTCGTTTAGCTTATCAAGCGCTTCTTTACTGTCTTCTTTCACTGCAGCTTGCAGTTCATCTAAATAAGAGCTGGCCATCTCCACTCGTCTTTGAATTTCAGCTCGGTGATGTGTCGTTTTTCCGTGTCCGGGAACTAGTGTTAGATTTTGGTACTTAGCTAAAATGTGTCGCGCAGTAGCAAGAGTGTCGCGGTAATCGTTTACACTTTCATATATGTACGGATATTCAAAGTCCGATAAATAATCCCCTGCGATCCATATTGAATTATCGACAATCATAAATAGTCCATCGTTTGTATGACCTTTTGCAAAATAACAGGTAATAGATGTTTCACCTAAGGTAATGTGCTGTTCATTTTCGGTTACCACAATATCCAGCTCCGGGAATATAATATCATGAGATCTTTTTATATAATAGTCATGATCAAACTGCTTAATCATTTGAACTTTTTCTTCTTTGTCCGGATGATTTTTTAAAAATTTGCTGCCGATAAAGGTGGCATTTAATTCTAAGAAAGCGCCATACCCAATGACATGATCAAAATCTCCGTGAGTAAAAAATACATACAGCTTGCGATGATTTAAGATCTCTTGAACATGCTGTTTAATTTCATTAATTTCGTGAGGAAGCCATGTTGGATCAACAACAATCACACAGTCTTTTGTTTCAATCACTGCAGATGTTGTTTGAAATAGCGCGCTTTCAAAAACCGTCATTTGCTCCGTTTTGTATTGAATCATAGAGAACAGCTCCTTATTTTTTCTATCACCCTTATTATAGCGGAAATAGAAAGATAAGGGCGCGTATGACGGTTTATAAAACGAAACTATGCAAGATGTGATAAAATGCGGAACCAGCCAAACCATGAAATCCAAATAGGAATACTAAATAAGGTTCCCCAAAATAAACCTTTCAAAAAGTTCCCTTGATTCATTCTGATATTCCTCACCTTCATCATATGTTGGTTCTTAGTCTAGCTTACCTTAATGAAATTTTAGTGAAAAATAAAAAAGAAGCAGCTGCTTCTTTTTTATTTATTATAAAATTGGTGGTCGTACTTAATTTTCGGCAGCTCGCGTACTTCCTGCGACATTCCTGTTCCGCAAATCGGACAGTTATAATCAACCGTAACAAAATCTTCTCTCATCCACCCATTACATGATTCAGATTGACACGCATATACAGTCGTATCCATCATTTGATCTACTTCTTCTTCTACGGCTTTTTTTGCAAAATACATGTGCACAGCTCCCTTTTTTTCTTAGTATATGTAAAATTCCCATTTTTTATTTACAGCTTGATCACTTTTTCATCCAGCGTTATTGGACACCCCTATTTAATTGTGTATAATTAAATAAAAAGCAATAGACTGGAGGCAACATGAATGGAACAACTTTATAAGCAGCTGCAGCTAGAAAATCAGCTTTGTTTCTCAATTTACGCCACGTCTCGAGAAATTACAAAGGTGTACAAGCCGCTGCTCGATAAATTAGGAGTAACCTATCCGCAGTATTTAGCCCTTCTTGTTTTATGGGAACATGAAACACTCAGCGTGAAAAAAATGGGCGAACTTCTGTATTTGGATTCAGGCACCCTTACTCCTATGCTAAAAAGAATGCAGGATCAAGAATTAGTGATTCGTGAGCGTTCTCATGAAGATGAACGCGTTGTTTTTATTAGTTTAACCGAAAAAGGAAAAAAATTACGTGATAAAGCTTGTCATATTCCAGAAGAAGTTTTTAGCATGACAAATAAGTCACAGGGAGAATTAGAAAAGCTGAAAGAAACGCTGCAGGAGTTACTGAAATCACTGCATACGTACAATCAAAAATAGACCATATAAAATTGCACATAAAAAAAACGCCTGGATTTCAGAAAAATCCAAGCGTTTTTTTATTTACTCAACCGTTGTATTTAACGTTACGTTAACATTTCCGCGTGTTGCTTTAGAATACGGGCAGAATTGATGTGCATCTTCTACTAGCTTCTCAGCTACTTCTTGTGAAACGCCTTTAATATGAGCGTTTAACACCACGCCAATTTTGAATCCATCATCAGTGTGGTCTTTTAGTAGACTTACTTCTGCAGTAATAGACGAATCAATGTCTTTTTTTTGTTTTTTAGCGATTAAATTTAAAGCGCCGTCAAAACAAGCAGAATACCCTGCTGCAAACAGCTGCTCGGGATTTGTTCCTTCTTTTTTGTTATTTGGAGAAGGATTTACAAGGGTTAAATCAATAATACCATCATCTGATTTAACTCGACCATCTCGGCCTCCAACCGCTGTTGCTTTAGATGTAAATAGTGCGTCTGACATAAGATCACCTCATAGATTATTTTATGTAATTTCATTGCAGACAATTAAAAAAGTCGCAATCAAATTCATTTTGTAATCACTTTGATTACCGTGATAGTAATGTACTTCCCCTTCTATAATGAGTGTAAACCTATTATTTTATACAAAAAAAGAGAGTTACCTCTCTTCTTTTCCTCTTTGTTTTTTTAAACCGCTTTGAATAATGTTATCTCCATATTTTTCACGCAAACTTTCGACCGCTTTGTATAAAGGCTCTTTTTTTGCTTGTTCTCCGTATGTAAACAAATCCAACTGTTCTTCTTCTTGAAGCTGGTGACTCACTTGAAGAGCAGCTACGCCCAATAAACGAATCGGTTCTCCGTTCCAATGCTTTTGAAATAATACCGCACTGTAATGAAAAAGATCGTTTGGCTCGCTAATTGTTTTAGAAATAGTTTGGCTTCGAGTAATAGTTTTAAAATCACTATATCGTATCGTTAACTGAATCGTTTTGCTTACAACTTTTTTCGCTTTCATACGAGAACTCACTGAGTGCGATAGTTTATTTAAAATAGGCAGAACTTCATGTTCATCTACTGCATTTTGAGATAGCGTCGTAGAGTTTCCAATTGATTTAAACTGTGATTGGCGATCAGGGTTCACCTGTCGATCATCTTGGCCCCACGCTCGGTCTCTCATAACTTCTCCTTTTACTCCGAGAGTTTGTTTAAGAAGACCGGGAGCGGCATTTGCTAGATCACCGATCGTCACCACCTTAATCGCATTTAGCTTTTCAGCTGTCTTCTTACCGATTCCGTGCATTTCCTCTACGGCTTTTGGCCAAAGAACTGTTTGGACATCTCTTTTTCGAAGAACGGTAATTCCTAAAGGTTTTTGCATATCACTTGCCGTTTTGGCTAAAAATTTATTCGGTGCGATTCCAATTGACACAGGAATTTGCAGCGTCTGTATTAAATGCTGCTGAATGGACTTTGCTATGTCAAGAGGAGAGCCTAATTCAGCACAGTTTGTAATATCCAAATAGCCTTCATCAATTGAAGCGGGCTCTAAAAGAGGTGAAATGGTTACTAAATAATCAAACATGTTTTTGGACACTTGGCGATATAATGGAAAATTAGGCTTTATAACAACCAGCTCGGGGCATTTTCTTTTCGCTTCCCAAAGAGGCATAGGCGCATACACTCCGCGTTTACGAGCAATATAGTTACAGGTTACAACAATTCCTCTTCGTTCTTTTGGATTGCCAGCAATAGCAAGAGGCTTATCTTTGAGCGTATGATCATGTGCGGTTTCAACAGATGCATAAAAAGCATTAGCATCAATATGAAGAATAACTTTGCCGTTTTTAGGGTACATCATTTTCATACTATCACCTCTTTCTGTATAATTAATCCCCGAAAGAAGAACGTACATTCTTATTTATTATAACTCTTTTTTCCTAAGTTGTGCGTACCTATACTTTATTTTTATTTTGAGCGAACACTGTGTGTCACTCTCTCGTATTCTAATGAAGAAAGGAGGAAGAAAACGTGATTGATCAGCTTATCGGAGCCATTAACCAATTAGGCTACGGATATTTCTTTTTTATCATTTTAGTCGGAGCCAACCTTACTCCTATTCCTGACCCGGTATATATTATGCTTGCAGGCAGCCAGGCTACGTCTCCATCCGTTCAGTATATTCCAGCTTTTATACTTACCTACAGCGGCATGATGCTTAGCTTATACCTCAAGTTTTTGATAGCCAGTCTTTTTTCAGCTCAGGCGCTTGCGCTATTAAAACGCCCGCGATGGGAAAAGAATGTCATGAAAGTTGAGCGAACGATTCAAGAATATGGATCTCACGCCATCATCGCAAGCTACTTTTTACCAGGAATGCGACATGTGATGCCTTTTTTTCTCGGGGCAAGCGGAATGAAGCATCGTCATTACATTAAAGTCTCATTTTCTTTTGGTTTCATTTGGACGCTGGCTTTATTTATTTTCGGTTCCTTTTTTAATACGACATCTTCTTATACTGATGTGATTGAGATCACTTTAGCTTTTTGTGCGATCAGTTTGATTATCTATGCCGTCCAAAGAAGAAAAATACGAAAAAAACAGCAGTAGTTTGTGTAAAAAAGTTCTTTTTCACAAACTGCTGCTGTTTCATTTATATTAAATGACTTCATTATATCCCTTCACAAAGTATTTGCGCGCGCGGTAAAGAGCTGATTTTAACGTAGTCATCTGCATATTTAATAACTCGGCAATTTCTTCATATTTAAATCCTAATCCATATTTTAATAGAAGCAAATTGCGATACTTAGGATTCAATTGATTTAAAATCGCCTGACATTCAGCCGCTTCTTCATTTCTGAGGACCTGCTGAATAGGCGTATACATAACGGGTTCTTCTTTGTAAGAAGACGTATAGCGGTCTTTCACTATTTTACGCCTTCCTAAATCACAGCGTTTATTTAATGCGACGCGAAACATCCAAGCTTTTATTTTTTCAGGATCGACCATTTCTTGTTTTTCTAAATATTTTAATGCTACTTCTTGCGTAATATCTTCGGCGTCTTGTCTATTCACACCATTTTTTAATAAATAAGCCAGCACCTGATTTAAATAATCTTGTAATTCCTCGCCGCACATAATAAGTTCTCCCTTGTTATTTTAGTTTTTCTTTTAGTTCTGCTGGCAGTTCATTTTCATTCAACATATAAATCTGAGGAGTATCTACTTGGTCTTTGTAATAAAAAGCAACAAGATAATCTCCCGTGTCTCGTAAGTTCGCATGTTGAAGAAGTGTTTCTACCTGCTGATTGTTTTTTACTTTAATTGCTTTCTCATCCTTCATTAGAGATGTAAACTCTTCTTGAAGACGATAATCGTTTTTAAGATGAGAAGAATTTTTAAACACTTCGGTTTTTTCTACGTCCTTTGGCATGAGACGAGCACGTTCATATAAACCCTCTTTTTTCAGCCATGCTTCTACTTCGCTATAAGACTTATCCCAAGATGCAGTTTGTACATACTGTCCTTTTCCATCCATAAACTCAATTGAAGCCCAGCTTTCTTTTGTGCTATACATTTCATCAAACGTTTCGTTCATCATCGACTGTTTGACTACGTGTATAAGTTCTTGTACTTTATCTGGATTTGTAATGTTGATTGAATTTGACTTTCCTTGAACAGAAAAACTCACGCTTTTAATTTTATCCGTGTTTTTTGTTCGTAAAAGCGGATGGAAATTTTCTTTGTATTCTTTTGTTTCTGCAATTTCTTTATAAAAAGCTTTATAGTCTGAAAATGGAATAAAGTATTCTCGGACCATTTGTTTTCCATTTTTTAATTTATAAGCAAATACAGCCATTTTACCGTTTCTGCTTTCTATTTCACTTTGTTTATCAGGATCCAGCTTCTTATCTTTAGATGCTGTAATTTGTTTTTGCAGCTGACGAACACTCTGAATCGTTTCTTTACTTGTATAGTAATATGGAGCTTCATAATAGCCATTCATTCCATTTGCATAGTTTTCAGGTTTATCAGTCAATGGATATATATCTTCATCAAAATATACACTTTCAATCTCTGAAGCTGCCGGTACTTTAGTAGAGTAGCCAAATACATCTAAATGAATGATAAAGCCAACGATAGCTGCGGCTATAACAAAGCCTAGATACCCTTTCCATTTCGTAAAGATCCGCCACGTTTTATTTAAGATAATTTGAGCAACTATATAACCTATTAATGAACCAATAATATAGCCCACGACCATCCATGAAAATTCACCTTTCATGCTAATAAAGTAAAATCCGCCTAACATGAGTGAACAAGCGGTTACTCCGTATACGAATACCGGTTTTAACCAGCTAACTGAAATGGTTTGCGTAGCAGCTTCTACTTTTCTTTTTTGGTAGGTGATTAAAGCAATGATGTAAAATAAGACAATGAGTCCAATATAAACAAATGCACTAGTAGAAAAGCTTTTATGAGCTACCATTTGCGCTACGTGTGAAAACGGAACAAGGCTGTCAACATTTTTGTTCACGTAATAGTCATACGCATAACCGTACCAGTAAAACTTTACATTAGATATAGCTAAATAAGAGATTCCGCCGGGTAGAAGAAATAGAACATATAAAAAGATTCCTTGGAGGACAGACATTCCGGTGAACATTCCCGCTAAAACAGTTCCAGTCAGCACAAATAAGTTAATTAAAATACTGTAACCGACCCAGCTTAGAACATCTCCTGTTGTATAAACATCCTCAACGGTTAAAACTCCTTTAACGGCAAAAGTAACGACTCCCGTAATTAAAATAGGAACAACTAAAACCAACGCGCCCAGAAGCATATTTTGATGAAACAGCGTAGAACGCTTAATTGGTAAACTATGAATATAGTCAGCCGCAATCTTCGTTTGGATATATCTAAATAGAAAAATACCAAGTAACACTGGTACAACAAACATAAACACAAATTCCAGCCCATCCAATACGTTAAATAGCGTATCTGGTTTTTCTATATAAGGCTCTACCTTTCCTGTGAAAGTGAAAATCAGTTGTAAAGGTAAAGCGAACAGCAGTACTAGCAAGTATACAAGCCCAATCCATCCCACGTTTCTCATGGATTGAATCCACATGCCGCGGTTAAACGATGATGTTTTCGATTGCATAACCCACATCCCCCATTTCATAAATAAAGATTTCTTCCAGCGTAAGTGGCAAGATGTCAAAAATTAAAGGCTTATACGATCGGACTTTGTTGACTAAGTGATTTTCTTTTCCTCGAACAATACAAAGCAAGACGCTTCCTCGTTTTTCTTGATATAAAATGTCTAGCGTGTCATAAAGCGCTAGCGGCACATCTCCTTCGAATGCAACTTGAATTTTGTGCACATCAGACTTTAAATCATCCAGCTCTTTTTCAATTAATAATTGACCGTGATGCAAGATGCCTACATGATCACAAAGATCTTCCACTTCTCGCAGGTTATGTGACGAAATTAAAATCGTCATTTCCCGTTCTGCTACGTCTTGAACAAGAAGGTTTTTGATTTTTTGACGCATTACCGCATCTAAACCGTCGAGCGGCTCATCTAAGATAAGTACATCAGGCATAGCAGACAGCGCTAACCAAAATCCTACTTGACGCTGCATTCCCTTGGACATTCTATGTACCTTTTTATGTAATTGAATTGGGAAAGCTTCTTTTAATTTTTGGAACCGTTCTTCGTTCCAAGTCGGATAGACGCTTCTATAAAAAGACGCTAATTGCTTAATCGTTGTTTGAGGGAAAAAATAAAGAGAATCTGGCATAAAAATAATACGTTCTTTTAAACCAACGTTTTCGAATACTTCCTCGCCGTCTATGGCAATCTTTCCGTGATCCTGCTTGTAAATACCTGCAATGATTTTTAATAGCGTTGTTTTCCCTGCCCCGTTGGAGCCAAGCAGTCCGTAAATAGATCCTTTTTTTATAGAAAGCGTGACGTCTCTTAGAGCTTCCATTTCTTCAAACTCTTTTTTTATCGCCTTCAGTTCAATCACTATCGCTTCCTCCTTTTACTGCTTTTTCAGCCTGTGAAATAAGTGATAGAATTTCATCTTTGTCCATTCCTAAATACATAGCTTCTGCCAACAGCTTTACTAATTCTTCTTTCATCTTTTTCACCTTCTCGTTATTTAGTGTATCAACTTGAGGCGTTACAAAACTTCCTTTGCCTGGAACTGAATAAATATAGTTTTGATGTTCTAGTTCACGATACGCTTTTTGAATTGTATTTGGATTAATCGTTAATTCTTTTGCTAACAGCCGAACAGATGGAAGCTTTTGATCAGCCTTAAAGACTTCATGAATAATAAGCTCTTTCAATTTATCTACTAATTGCTCGTATATCGGCTTACGACTACGAATATCTAAATCGAACATAGTCTGCCTCCCTTCATCTACCCAAAATCATGATGTGTGTACTAGGTGTATTAACTGTATTACTTGTCGCATTACAGTTAATATTATAGTATGTTTTCTGGAAAAAACAAGTACTTTTTTTACTTTTGTTACAAATAGATGACAAAAAAGTGTTTAATAGCTTTATAGATGAAACAAAAATAACTGTAAACAAATTGCGCAGGCTGCCTTCGTTGCAAGCTAACATACTCCTTTAAGTCAGCACCTTGTTTTACTTTTCTTAACCAAGTGCCCCTAGTTATTACCATAATAATGTTTTATAATGTTTATAATTAATTTTTTTAATATAAAAGGAGCCATACTCTATGTATTATGATGCGTTAAAGACGTTTGTTTCTGTTGTAGAAGAGCAAAGCTTTACAAAAGCTGCGGAAAAATTAATGATTTCACAGCCAAGCGTAAGCGTACACATCAAAAATCTCGAAAAAGAATTTCAAACTTCCCTGTTCCTGCGTTCACCTAAAATGTTAAAAATCACACCCAGCGGCGAAATTTTATACGATCGTGCTAAACAAATGATTCAAATATATGAGCATACGAAACGAGATATTTACGAACACCATCACCGTGTCAAAGGAATGCTAACGATTGGCGCCAGCTTTACAATTGGCGAATATATTCTTCCTTCCTTTTTAGCAAAGCTTCGTGAACAATATCCTGATATTGATGTAGAAGTGACGATCGGTAATACAAAAGAAATTGCTCAGCTTGTTCGTCATTTCAAAGTGGATGTAGGGCTTATTGAAGGTCACACGGAAGAGTCCGATTTACATATTCAGTCCTTTATGGACGATGAGCTTGCCATCGTTGCGTCAGTGGATCACCCTTTGGCTCAGCTTAAAAAAGTAGAAATTGATGATTTACAAAATCAGCGGTGGGTAGCGCGTGAAAAAGGCTCTGGAACAAGAGAATATTTAGATCACGTTCTAATGTCCAACGGTTTAAAAATGAAAAGCATGCTAACGATCAGCAGCAATCAAGGAATTAAAGAAGCGATTGTTCACGATTTAGGAATGTCTGTACTCTCGCTTTGTGCTATTAAAGAAGATGTAGAACAAAAGCACCTATCGATTCTCAATGTTAACACCGCTCCTTTTAAGCGCCGCTTTTCTTATATCTATCCTGCTAACAGCGCTCATAAAAAAGTAGCGGAGCTTTTTATTCAGCTTTTAAACTAGGGAATGAAATTAAGACATAACTAAATTACTTCAATCTAAAGACTAAAGTAGCTAGTATAAATTACTTGCGACACCGCAGTTGATTTCCGTGCAAGACTTCGCTTTCCGCGGGCGTCCGTTGAGCCTCCTCGTCGCTTTCGCTCCTGCGGGGTCTCACCTGTTCCGCTTTCCCGCAGGAGTCTCCGTCTTGCCCTCCAATCAGCTGCTAGAAGGAACGAAACAGATGAAACTATGTTCACCATAACAAAAAAAACGAACCACTAATCAAACATGTTGATCAATGGTTCGTTTTTCACTTGGGCTAAAATCCTTTTGTACCGGCCTCTTTTTTTAAATCAATAGCTATATGTCTTTACATTTTCTTAGTGAACGTGCGTCTGCTGAGCCGGCATTTTTGATAAACGAACAGCTAAGAAAAAGGCTGTTGTAAGAAACACACCAATTAGAGCAATCACACCTTTCCAGCCGTACGCGCTCCAGCATAATCCAGCCACAGTCCCTCCAATGCTCGATCCTGCATAGTAAAAAAACAAATACAAAGACGAAGCCTGCGCTTTGTCATGCGTTGCTCTTCTTCCTACCCAGCTGCTGGCGATGGAGTGACTTCCGAAAAAGCCAAACGTCAGCAGCAAAAGCCCGGTAATTTTTATCCATAAAACGGGATGCAGCGTAACGATTGAACCTATAAGCGTAACAGCAATCGTACATAACAGCACCTTTTTCCGACCGTATCGATCCGCCAGCGTCCCCATCCAGACTGAGCTGAATACTCCTACAAAGAAAATGATAAAAATAAAACTTACAAGAGTATGATTCCAAGAATACGGAGGAGCAGATAAAGCGTATCCAATATAATTGTATAAAGCTACATTACTTCCAAGCAGTGCAAAACCAATAGCAAAAAGACAAAGCATCCCTTTATCTTGAAGATGACTGCGAAGAGAGCCGGTAAGCTGACGAAGTTCAAATGACCGAGAAGTAAAGTTCTGTGAATCAGGCAAGTTCATAAAAAAAACAAATGTGGCCAATAAGCTGATTACGCTTACAACATCAAGAGCTACAGACCAGTTAAAATACTCCGTGAGCACTCCTGTCATAAGTCTTCCCGCTACGCCTCCAAAGGCGTTTCCGCTTATATAAATCCCCATCGCTTTTCCTAAACTTCCGGGTTCAATTTCTTCTCCTAAGTAAGCCATGGCCACAGAAGGCAACCCTGCTAACACGATTCCTTGAATAACGCGAAAAATTAACATTGTTTCAAAGGTAGAGCTAAATGCTGTCATGATGCATAGCAATGACGCAAAAATTAACGATAGGCCCATCAGTTTCTTTCGTCCCCACACTTCCGACAAAGAACCTAAAAAAAGCATACTAACCGCAAGCGTGATGGTCGTTAACGAAAGAGATAAACTCGCAAATGCCGGAGATATCCCAAATTCTCTAGAAAATTCAGGTAAAATGGCCTGTGTACAATATAAAATTGAAAATGTGTTGAAGCCTGCTGCAAAAAGCGCAACATTTGTTTTGCGAAAAGCCGATGTTCCAATTACGGTATAGCTCACAGTTGGTCACTTCCTTTTTTCTCTAAAAAAAGCATATCACGGTTTTTTTATTCTGTATAATTCATTATGTAAATCGTTTTCATGCATTTCGGTAATGAGTAAAATGACAATAGGAATGGACAACAGCCTGAGTATTTTCAAACGACTGTATGCAAGACTGCTATGCTTTCTTGCTTTACACACAAAAAAAATCGAGCCAATTTTTCATGGCTCAACTTTTTAATTCAATACATAAGATGCTAATACTTTTTGCACGTCGTAAATGCTTTTATCTTTACGAAATTCTTTTGAAATCGGCGCGCTAGAACCAGATACCCAAATATTTAATTCGGCATCTAAATCGAACGTTCCAGCCGTTTCTACGCTAAAATGTGTAATCGTTTTATAAGGAATGGAATGATAATCTGTTTTCTTTCCCGTCACTCCTTGTTTATCAACGATAATTAAACGTTTCGTCGTAAACACCATTAAATCGCGAATGACTTTATACGCTTGTTCCACTCGCTCGTTGGCAATTAAAATGTTTTGTAAATCTTTTTCAGTTCCTCTTATATCTGCTTCTGATGCATTTCCTAATAGTCCATCTAATATACCCATGCTTATCACTCCTTTCTATCTACACTACCGCATTTTGTTCTGTCTGAAAACCCAAAACGTTTTTTTAATGAATTAATTTACTTTCACGCGCTTTTTTTGTTAATTTTGCACTCGTTTTACTAAGAGGCTTATGAAGAAAAATGCCAACGAGCAGCACGCCAAGCCAAATGCAAAGAAGAACCGTAACGTCTTTTCTTACAATATCCGCTAACATGCCTCCTACAACTTCTCTCATCATGCTTATTGCGTAGGTAAATGGCAAAAACGGATTGAGTGCTTGAAAAAAAGCAGGCACGACTTGAATCGGAAATGTACCGCCTGCAGCGGAAAGCTGAAGTACAAGCAAAACAATGGCCATCGCTTTTCCTGCATTGCCAAATATCGCAACAAGCGTATAGACAATAGTCATAAACACGAAGCTGCACAGCAAGCCTAAAAAGATAAAAGGCACTTTGTCTACGACGTACGTTTTGATTAAAAATAAATCGCCTAGCGTCACAATAAAAGCTTGCACAAGAGCAATAGACAAAAACGTTAAAAGTCTTCCAAGATAGACTTCATAGCTTTTGAACCGCTCTTCATCCGCTACTTCTACGCTTAAAATTGAAACTAACAGCAAAGCCCCGACCCACAAGCAAAGCGTTGTATAAAACGGTGACATAGCCGACCCGTAGTTCGGAATGGGATAAAGTCTTTCTTCTTTTAAAAGAACCGGTTTAGCAAAAAAATCACTTTCTTTTTGTACATCATTTTTTAACAAATTAATAATATCTTCAATGTTTTCTTTTCGCTGAAATTCGCGTATTTTATCCGCTATATTGTGCACGTTTTGTTCAATTCGCGGAAAGTCTTTTGCTATTTTCGCAAGCTCCTGCTGTCCGAGCAAAATGCCACTCGCTGTTTTAGACAGCACGTCCGAAACATCCGGCATGCTTTTATTAGCTTCATCAAGCAGTGCGTTTGCGCTTGCTGTTTTATCTTTCGCTTCTTTGATAGCTTGTTCAATAGCCGGCACAATCGTAGAAGAATACGAATTCGTTAACGTATTTAATTTAGAAACAGCTTGGTCGGTGCGAGAACTGAATTTCTCAAGCACACTTGGATCTGGTGCATCTCCATTTTTTGTTTGCTGCTGCAAGTCGTTTACATCCGACAGCTGCTGCTGTAAAAGCGTATGTACACTTTTTATTTGATTAATAACCGGTGAAAGAACGTTCCCTTGAGACACCGCATTTAAATCCGTAAGAAGCGTAAGGATCTCTCCTGTGTCAGCAACTTGTTTTGTTAACTGCACTTTTAGCTGTTCCGCTGCTGTGCTGACTTCAGCCGGCGCGATATCTTTTTCCATCAGCTGATTCTTCAAATCTTGAACTCCGAGAGCTCGTTGTTGAACACGGTGCAGCGTTTCACTGATCGTTGGCTCAGCGTTTTTTAACACTTCATCGCTTTTAGTTAAAAAAGTGTTTAGCTGCTGAGTCATCTGTGCGCCGTCAGCTGTTAATCTCTCTACTTCAGGAAGAGCGGCCTGAGCTTTCGATACAATAGCTCCAGCTTTTTGAGTGGTGTCATTCGCTTCATTAATTACTTTTTTAATTTCAGGAAGACGATTTTCAAGCTCAAAAATCCGTTGTTCAACTTGTTGAATGGTCGGTAAATCCCGCTGCAGGGTAATACCTAGTTCGTTAAAAACAGAAAAAATGGCTCCATTCGCTGTTTTGACGAATTTTTCACTAATCTGTTGTGTTAAGCTGCTGGCTCCTTTACTTGTAATTTTAGGCGCTACGGCGTTTATTTTTTCGTTTACTTTGTAAATAATGACCGGCTTTTCCAAACGATCTTGAAGAACGGTACCAAGCTTTTGTGAAAAATCTTTTGGAATAACAATACTTGCATAATAGTCTCCGTGCTTTACTCCGTGATCAGCTTTTTCTTTGGAGACAAACGTCCATCCAAGCGTTTTATTTTTCTTTAACGTTGCAATAATATCTTTTCCCACGTTTACGTGCTGCCCTCTTATCGTAGAACCTTCGTCTTCGCTCGTTACTGCAATGGCAATACCTTCAGTCCGCCCGTATGGATCCCAAGATGCTTTTATATTAAACCATGCGTAAAAAGACGGCAGAATCATAAGCGTCAGCACAATGATAATCATCGCCCAATTGGTAAAAATCCTTTTTAAGTCACGCGTATAAATATAAACAGTATTTTTCATATGTCCCACCCAGTTTTATTATTACAAGTTAGCTTATCCATGTTCGAAGAAACATATTTCTGATACTATAGAAAAAGTTAGGTATGGTTTTACTAGAAAGGATGATGAACATGACAGAAAGACTTTATTATAGCAATCCCTACATAAAAACGTGGGAAACAGAAGTGACAGAGACGCGCGCTCTTTCAACTGGCTACGCATTAACGTTAAAACAAACCGCTTTTTATCCAGAAGGCGGCGGACAGCCTTCTGACTACGGTACTATTGCCGGAATCGACGTAAAAGATGTTTACGAAGAAAATGGAGAAGTCTATCATCTCGTTGATACACTGCCTGCACAAACGAACGTCACGTGTGAAATTGATTGGCACCGCCGCTTTGATCATATGCAGCAGCATAGCGGACAGCACTTACTTTCGGCTCTATTAATCGATACATACGATATTCACACCGTTAGCTTTCATTTAGGAAGCGACGCTGTCTCTATTGATTTAAATGTGCCTCAGTTATCTCATGAGCAGCTATTACACATTGAAAAAATTGTAAACGACGCTATTTACAGCAACCGCCCCATTAAAACGTACGAAGTGAAAAAGGAAGACTTACATACTCTTGCGCTTCGCAAAGTGCCCGAGCTAGAAGACGAAGTGGTACGCATCGTAGAAATTGAAGGCATTGATGTTTCTGCCTGCTGCGGTACTCATGTGAACCAAATTGGAGAGCTTGGCCTTATTAAACTTACGAAAACAGAAAAGCAGCGCGGCAATACACGCCTATTTTTTAAATGCGGTATGCGTGCATTAGCTGATTATCAGCAGTCTCAAGAAATCGTAGCAGAACTTAGCAATAAATTCAGTACAAGCCGTGAATTAGTTATAGAACGCATTAAAAAATTGGAGACTGAACAAAAAGAGCTGCAAAAACAACTAGAAGAATTAAAAAATGAAAATGCAGCTTATTTAGCAAGTGAATTAGAAGCCAAAAAAGAAGGATCATTTCTGTACCATCACTTTGAAAATCGTACACTAAAAGATGTGCAAGCTTTGACAAAGCAGCTTCTTCAAACGCCTGATACAACGCTTCTTTTTGCTTTTTCAAGTGATCAAAAAGTCTTACTGGCTCACAGCGGCAGTGAGGTAAAATGCGGAGAACTTTATAAAGAGCTGCTTCCGCTTTACGATGGAAAAGGCGGCGGCGGACCAAAACAAGCTCAAGCCAGCTTTTCATCTTCTGAAAATATGAACGCATTTCTTAGCGCAGTAAAAGAAAAAATAACTGGAGCATAACAAAAAGCCTGTCTTTAAAAAGACAGGCTTTTTCAACACAATCAGCTTACTAAATAGCCAATTAATAAACCAATTGATAAAGTAAATCCAAAAAACGTATTGGTTTGAGCAGTTGCTTTCATCGCAATAAGCTCTCCGCGTACAAATGCTTGTACGGCTTGAATGGGCTTAGGTGCACTAAGGAACACTAAGAAAATCCAAGGGCTAATATCGAAGAATACCACTAATGCAACGGTCCAAATATACGCAATGCCAAACAAAGCAGCTAAAAATCTAATCGCATTTTTAGAACCTAATAAAATAGCTAGCGTACGTCGTCCTCCTTTTGTATCTTCTTCTATATCACGAATGTTGTTAGACAAATTAATCGCGCCTACTAAAATCGCAATCGGAAGTGATACAAAGATGCTTTCAGACGTTACGGTATTCGTTTGAATAAAAAATGAAATCAACACGAACATCGCGCCCATGCACAGACCTGAAAATAACTCTCCAAACGGCGTATACGCAATCGGAAGCGGTCCGCCTGTATACAAATAACCAATCGCCATACCTACTAATCCAACTAAAGCAAGCCACCAGCTGCTGTTTGCACATATATATACGCCTAAAATAAGAGCAATTCCATAAGAAATCAGTGCTAAATTTAATACCGTTTTCGGCTTCATTCCGTGTCTGACGATGGCTCCTCCAATTCCTACGGAGTCTTCTGTGTCTAACCCGCGTTTAAAATCATAGTACTCGTTAAATAAGTTCGTCGCAATTTGAATCCACAAACATGAAAAAAGCATCGCTAGGAACATCCAAACGTTCACATGGCCATAAAACATAGCTAGAACTGTTCCAATCAAAACGGGTACAAACGATGCCGTTAACGTATGAGGACGGGTTAATTGCCACAAAATTTTCCCTTTACTGTACTGCTCGACTGCAGCTTTGTTTTCTTTGTTATGACTTGTCATCATCCTCTTCCCTTCTATTACGAACCGTATCTCTATTTAAAAGTGCTGCTTTTAACATAATGAATGATAGCAAACTTACTCTAAGACAATACACGTCCGCCCAACAAAAAAATCACGGAATCCTTTAAAATATAAGTTCCATCTTATATCATAATAATTTATTGCTCTTTTTACAAGATGAGCGCTTATACATTTCCGCCTTTTTTCTGCAAAAATCTGCTTTGACGCAGAAATTTATAATAAAAAGATGAAAAGCTTATACGAAAAGTGAGGTTGAGACTTAACTAAATCAATCTCATCTAAAGATGAACAAATAGGATAAATGATTTGGTATGGGGTGCTTGTTACACCGCAGTTGATTTCCGTGCAAGACGTCGCTTTCCTCCCAGGAGTCTTCGCTTTGCCCTCCAATCAACTGCTAGAAATCTATGTCCACTATCACAATGAAAAGATCCGAGCGATTTATCGTTCGGATCTTTCTTCAACTAACATAATTTTGTACAAATCTCTTTTTTTATCACTACATCTTAGTAATTAAAATCGTCGTCCCCATGTCTTCTGCGGAACCTTTTATGAAAACACGAATCGCATATCGCATGATCATGATTCCAAGGAAGGTCTTTAGAACACGCACTGCACGTTCTTTTAAATTTTTTCATATCTTTTCTTAATACGTTATGGATTTTATCTGTAAGCTCTTCTCGGACACGCTCCCAGTAAATAGCTTCCGGTCTTCTATCCATTCGATATAAAAATAAAAGATGCAGGCCAATCGCCTTATAAGACAGCTCTAATTTTTCCAGTGAACCTTCTATTATCCTTGGTTCAGGTAATTCTTCTCTGTTAACAATCGCATTCATGCTAGCCACCCACTGCTTTTTCAAAGAGCTTTCTTTTGCTGAAAACGGCAGCTGCAAGTAACCATATAAATCAACAATGGGCATTTTCGCTTCAATCAGCGTGTCTTTCACTTCCTCATAAAGCTCACGTTCTTGTGCCAGATTTGATTTTTGTGTACCTTTTGGATTTTTAAATTTAGCCCACATGTCAAAAAACGTTCCGAGGTCATGATGATATTCTTTAAATCTTCTTAGCATATCTGAAGTAGGCGCAATTGAAAATTTGCTGATTTGCTCGTCTGTTGAAAATAACAGTTCTCTCATTTGCTTGGCATCTTTAGCGAATGCAACTTCTCCAACATTATAGAGGCCCTTTCTTCCAGCACGACCTGCAATTTGTTTTAACTCTTGAGAAGTCAGTAATCTCCGTTTTTGCCCATCAAATTTCATGTTTTCTAAAAGTACAATTCGTCTAATTGGAAGGTTTAACCCCATTCCGATCGCATCTGTAGACACAATAACATTTGTTTCTCTATTAATGAACTGCTCAATTTGTTTTCTTCTTGTTTCAGGCGGCATACTTCCATAAATCACGCTCACTTTATGACCATCTTTTTCTAGCTTAGCTGCTGTCTGGAGCACTTTTTTACGCGAGAAAACAATTAAAGCATCTGCGGGTTTCACTTGTTCAATTTTGAAATTTCGAAGATCTACTTTTAAAGGTATATCTCTTTCGTACTCATAAATTTCTGAGATCACACCGTCTAACATCTCTTCTAACATACTTCGAATGCTTAAACTCCCGATCACATGAACTTGTTTGGCATTAGCTCGGGTGATGGCTTTATACCATGAAAACCCCCGATCTCGGTCTTGAATCATCTGTGCTTCATCAATTACCGTTACATCGCCATGTTCTAATTCGCTAAACATTTCTACGGTACCGGCCATGTGCTGAGCGTCTTCAACAATCTTTTCTTCTTCACCTGTTTTTAACGAACAAGCAACTCCGTCTTTGTTCAGCTTTTCAAAAACTTCTAAAGCTAACAGGCGAAGTGGCGCTAAGTAGCTACCCGAAGCAGCTTTTTTTAATGACTTTAATGCTGTATACGTTTTTCCTGTGTTTGTATCACCGAGATGAAGAATGTATTCCGTTTCTTTTCTTGGATCCATTTCGTATTCTGCACCAAAAATATAATTTAACTGTCGCTGTTCTTCTTCAATCAGCTTGTTCTTTTCTTCACGTTCACGTTCTTGTTGTAATCGTCTTTCTTCCAGCTGCTGTGCATATCGCTTTTTATGCTCTTCGATCGTTAAGTTGTGATCTGAAACTTCTAGTACATCGGAAAGCTTTTCTTCTACAAACATTCTTTTATATTCATAGACCAAATCCGATAAATCACTTCTGAGTGCTTTTATAATATCCATTCGTGTTACCGAATCATTTGTATAAGATTTATACTCTTCTTTAAATGAAGCAGGAAGGTCATCCATAATCATAGTTGGAATGATTTCATAAATTTTATCGGTGATAAATACCTCGTATACATCTTCATACGTTTCAAACAAGATAATCGTTGAATATCTGTCTAATTCTGAGCTTACGTTCCCGGTGAGCTCTTGAAAAAAGTCATGAACCGTTTCATAATCATGACGTGTTAAATCACCGTTTTCTATTAATTCATCTTCAAGCTCAGTATGCGGCGCATAGTTTTCAATATACTTTGAGTTTGTTTCAATGTCTTTTGATAGCTGATGTGAAAGCTGTTCTCTTATATGTAGGTAATACAGCTCTTTGTTTACTTCCAAAATAGGAGCTGCTTCTAAATTTAACTGTAATTGATATCTGGCTTTTCGATCATTAATACTTTGCTGTCTTTCTTTCTCTTTTCTTTCTTCTTCTTTTTTGGCAAATTCAATTCTTGCTTCTCCGTATAGAGATAGCCACTCTGCTTTATTACCCTTTCCGTACTGCTTTTCTAACCAAGAAAAAGCATCAAATTCTATACCTTTTCTCGTTTCTTTAGCAAATAACTTATCGATAGCTTGGGGTTTATATCCTTTTATCTCAAAGCCTCTTTCTGTTAAATACGATCTTCTGTTTTTCTTAGATACAGAAGAAACAACTATTTTTCTCCACGCAGTCCCCCAGGCTTTTTTAATAAAAGAGTGCCTGTCTGTTAAATACGTCTCTAAATCCGGACATTCGTCTTGTTCACCTAATACGCTTTTTATATCCTGTAGCAATGTATGCTTAGTTTTTTCAATGGCCCTGCTTTGAATAGCCTCTAATTCGAGCATAAAATTCTCCTTTGGAAAGTTTTCCTACATTTATTATAGAAAAGACCCCTTATAGAATCAAATACATTGTTACCACTTTATTTGATTCTAGATTAAAAGCTTCTCTTTCCCATGCTTTTGCTTATTTCTGACCTATTTTCAAGACAAAAAGCTCCTTTAAGCAGGAGCTTTTGATATATTTTAGATAATTCAGTCTTTTTTAGATATCTATCAAGCATTTCTGTCGATTCCCTTTGAGTAAGTGATGGAGAGCTGTGAAAGCTTGGTTAACGATACGTGTAAAACACCTGTAAATAAAAAAGCTAAGATTGTTGCTCCTGTGGCTAGCGGGTGAACGTACGTAAAATAATAGGCAAATATAGCCCCCACTACGTATGATAGATACACATGAAGGTTAAATCCTTTTGTATACCAATATATTTTATTTTCCTTATCTAAAATAGCTGAAACGTCATAGTGTTTTCGGCGAATGATATAGTAATCAACAAGAACAATCGCAATAATAGGAATAAATAAGACGCCGATCATAAGCAAAAAGCTTTGAAAATTTGTCATTAACCACTCTTTTAATAAAGAACCTAGGACTGTGACAACTCCCATCGTTAGTGCCGGTATCCAAAAGCGCTGCTTTGGAAAAATAGACAAATAAGACATTGTTGCGCTATACAGTACCATTACGTTGGTTGACAACACCGATAAAAAAATGACGATGGCTGCTACTAATCCCAACAGCGGGCTATATGCGCCAATTAAATTTACCGGGTCATACGTTTGCGTCATATTTCCGAGAATTGAAAAGCCTGAAACCGTTGCGCCTAATCCCATTGCAATCAAAGTCGCAACGTTATAGCCTAAATACGTTCCCGCAATTCCCGTTTTTTCAGATTTACAGTTTCGATTATAATCGCAAACAATAGGAATCCACGTAAAAGCTGTAGCTACTACAATATCAAAAGCTAACATTCCTGTAATACCAGGATTTTCGCTTGCTTTCATTTGCATTAATTTTGCTGCATCAAATTCGATAAACAAATAGCTAAACACAACGGTTGCTAAAATGACCATTAGCGTAGCTACTAACTTTTCCGTTGCTTCAATACCTTTGTGTCCGTATATAGAAATAGCTACTACTAGTACTTGAGTAAGAATCGTAAATAGATTGATATTGCTGTAACCGGTCAAAAAGGTGACGGCATGATTTAAACTTAGCCCTGCCATGTAGGCTTGAATCCATGCCCATCCTATTAATGTAATAAGATTAACAGCAGCAGGAAGCATAGCCCCTCTTTGTCCAAAAGCAGGTCTCATCAAAACCATGGTTGGAAGACCGGTTCGAGTTCCGATATTCCCCATCAGCACGAGCGGTATGGCACCGACTAAAGAGCCAAGCACGATAATGAATAATGCCTTTAAAAATGTCATATCGGGTACAAACAGCATTCCCGTAAAAACGGTCGTTACTACCACGTTGGCTCCTATCCACATGGAAAATGTAGAAAAGAAGCCCATACTTCTTTTATTCATTGCAATCGGCTGCACATCATCATGGGCGAGACCACTTTTTGTTGTCATTCCTTTTCCACCTTTCACTTTTATTGATACCAATTGGCTCGAGCTAACTTGGAATTTGTATTCACATGTTTTATTTCAGTAAAAGCAGCTAATCCTGATGGACCTAGCTCCCGGCCAATGCCGCTTTCTTTAAAACCGCCCCAAGCCGTTTCAATATGAGGCGTATGGTAGCCGTTGATCCAAATCGTTCCCGCTTGAAGGTGTTCAGCAACTCGCTCTGCTTTCTCTACATCATTCGTTAAAATCCCTGCAGCTAAACCAAATCTCGTACCGTTGGCAAGTGCTATGGCTTCTTCTTCACTTGAAAAAGATTGAACGGTAATGACGGGACCAAATATTTCTTCTTGGACGATTTTCATATGCTGCTCCACGTCAACGAGCACCGCTGGCGTTATATAGTTTCCACCTTCGCAGTCAATTAACGTTCCTCCTGTTAATAAATTCGCACCTTCTTCTTGACCTAGCTTAATAAAACTCTGTATTTTATTCAGATGCTCCTTGCTAATAACCGGACCCATCTCCGTTTCTTCTCTTAACGGATTACCAATTTTTATAGCAGCAACAG
Source organism: Priestia sp. FSL R5-0597 (assembly GCF_038006305.1). NCBI lineage: Bacteria > Bacillati > Bacillota > Bacilli > Caryophanales > Bacillaceae > Priestia > Priestia sp. FSL R5-0597. The sequence continues at coordinate 2,239,210 of NZ_JBBOUZ010000001.1, read as the reverse complement.
CCTCCGTAAGAGCAGAAAGAAACGAGTTATAAATAGATTCGTGTACGAGTATACGCGATGAAGCTACACACACTTGTCCTTGGTTAAAAAATGAGCCAAACATTGTCCAGTCTACTGCAATATCAATTTCGCTATCTCCAAAAATAAGAAGCGGAGATTTCCCTCCCAGTTCAAGCGAAACTCTTTTCATCTCTTTTGCGCACTGCTGATAAATACGTTTGCCTGTTTCTGATCCTCCTGTAAAAGAGACTTTGGCTACGTCTTTGTGTTCAACAAGGGCACTTCCCACTTCACCGTCTCCTATAAGTAAATTAAACACGCCTTCTGGTATACCGGCTGTTTCACATAGTGAAGCTAACTTTAAAAAAGAAAGCGGCGTTAATTCTGACGGCTTAAACACCACCGTATTTCCAGCTGCTAATGCAGGAGCCAGCTTCCACATGCCAAGCAGCAAAGGGAAATTCCAAGGAACGATTAGCGCGCATACGCCAATAGGTTCTTGAATGATTTTACTGCTTGTGTCGTCGAACATGTTCTTTGTCCACGGCTGATTTTCTTCTATTAAATTTGCGTAATATCTTAAACAATTAATTGTATCTTCAATATCTAACTGCGCTTCTTTTATCGGTTTGCCAGTATTTAATGTTTCTGTTTCAGCGAATATACTCGCTTCTTTTTCTAATAAGTCTGCTAGTTTCGTAAGCACCTCTACACGCAGTGATTTATTTTTCTTCCATTCACTTTGTTCAAAAGCCTGCTTTGCTTTACCTACCGCTTCCTCTACTTGTTGAAGCGACGAATCAAATACTTCAGCTATAATCTTATTGGTCGCTGGGTTGATTATTTCTCTTTTACATGGTTTTGCTTGTTTCTTATCTATTTTTACATTTACTTGCCCGTTCATAGTCAAACACCCCTCATAGAGAACTCTTATATAAAAATGGGAAGATACTAGTACCTTCCCACTTTTACCGTCTTTTTTATATTTAGTCGCGTGCTTTCACTAACAGCGCTTCTTCTTCTTTTTCTTTTTTTCTTAACGCAATAAGTGTGATAAATTCATAGACAATATTAGCGGCCGCCGCTGCTGTGATTTGGCCATGATCATAAGCTGGCAGTACTTCTACTAAATCAAAACCGACAAAATCAATATTTGTTAAGCCTCGAACGAATTGAAGCGCATCGTCAATACTTGCACCTGAGACTTCAGGCGTTCCTGTTCCCGGCGCGTAAACTGGATCTAAAAAGTCAATGTCAAACGATAAAAATACGGGTCCTTCCCCTACACGCTCATGAATAATGTCTAACATTCTATCAACGCCCATTTTTTTATATTCATTTGTCGTATACAAAGCTAAACCTAAGTTTTTTGCGTCTTCTAAATCTTCAATACCGTACAGACCGCCTCGCATACCAATTTGAATCGAGCGCGATACGTCTATTAACCCTTCTTCAATCGCTCGTCTGAATACCGTACCGTGATTGTATTTCTGTTCAAAATAACTATCCCACGTATCAGAATGAGCATCAAACTGGAGAAGCGCTACCGGTCCGTGCTTTTTCGCGATGGCACGAAGTTCACCAAGGGTCATCGAATGATCACCGCCCAGTGAGATAGGAATAATTCCTTCATTCACAACCGGTGCTAGCCCTTCTTCAATTTTTTTATACGTTTCTAAAATATACCCGGGAACCACTGATAAATCGCCGTAGTCCACCCCTGAAATGTAATCAAAAATATTAATCTTTTGTTCTGGGTTATACGGACGAAGCAAAATGGAGAAATCTCGAATAGCTTCCGGCCCAAAACGGGCTCCTGTTCGAAAAGATTGACCTGAATCAAATGGAATACCCGTTACAATAAAATCCATCTCTGAATTTACTTGTTCTACATACGGAAGTCTCATAAACGTTCGAGGTCCACAAAAACGCGGAGATTCAAATGAATTTTTCGGCTGATATTTTGGCATGATTTATTCCTCCTAGTGGGTTTCATTCATTAGCGCCACATCATTATTTTAAATACTGACGCTTTTTATTTAGATACTTTTTATTAATGCAAAATGCATGCCAATTTTTATCGCCTTATTCCGCGCAATTATGGACGATTTTTAATTCATAATAGAATCAAAACAAAAAAACTGATTCAGTATTGAATCAGCTAATTCATTTTGAATTAAAATTTCATTATTTTATATTGTACTTTCGTAAACGTCTTACGACCGTAGGCTGACTGATTCCTAGTGCATTTGCCATTTCATACGTTGTTTGACACTGACGATGAGCGCGAATTAGCCAGTTTTTCTCTACTTCTGCAAGTGCTTGCTGAAGCGTCATTCCTTGAGAGGTTAACGTGTCCAGAGGCTCCCATTCTTCTTTTTCACTGATGCTATTTTCTGAATAAAACGGGAGGTCTTGAGGCGAGATGCTGTTTTCATCCGTTGTTAACACAAGGCGTTCAACTGTATTTTCAAGTTCGCGCACATTTCCGGGCCACGGATGTTCAAGAAGCAGATTTAATGCTTCTGCGTGAAAAAATTTCTTCATGCTATATTTTTCATTTTGTTTATGTAACACGTGATAAAGCAGTGCCGCGATGTCTTCTTTTCGCTCGCGAAGCGGCGGAATGGTAATCGGAATAACGTGTAAACGATAAAACAAATCTTCACGAAACGTTCCTTTTTTGACCATTTTTTCAAGCGGCTGATTTGTGGCTACAATCAGCCTGAAGTTTACGTGTTTGGCTCGTTCACTTCCAATTTTGGTGACCGTTTTTTCTTGCAACACTTTTAACAGCTTCACTTGCATATCAAGAGGCAGCTCTCCTATTTCATCTAAAAAAAGCGTACCGTTATGAGCTAATTCAAACTTTCCTATTTTCCCTTTTGTACTGGCACCTGTAAAAGAGCCTGCTTCGTATCCAAACATTTCAGATTCAAACAAACTAGCTGGAATGGCTCCGCAATTGATTTCAATAAACGGCTCTTCTTTTCGTTCACTTCCATAGTGTAAAGCGCGGGCAAAAGCCGTTTTACCAACACCCGATTCACCTAGCAGCACAACAGTTGCATCGCTGTCTGCCACACGATTAATAATCGACCATACCTTTTTCATCGATTCACTTCGTATGACCATATCATTCGACTGCTGTTCACGAAGCTCTTCCACTTCTAGCTGATATGTTTTCATTTTCACTTCGAGCTGCTGATAATCTTCTTTTAAGCGCTGAAGCTCTGTTAAATCATGCGAAAAGCTGATGACTCTTTTCATACACTGATGTTCATCATACACGGGAATACCGGTTGCCATTACAACTTTACCCGTTTCTGTTTGTTGCATCAGCTGTACTTCTTTCTTTTTCTTTAGCACTTCAATCGTAACGGAAGGTGAAAATATCCCGCGTTTTTGCAGTTCGTATACGGTTTGTCCGACCAACTCTGACACATCGTATCCATATATATCACGGCAGTTGTGACTCGCTCGTAAAACAAGTCCTCTTTCATCGGTGATCACGATATTGTCGTGAGAAGCATGCAAAATAGCTTCAAGCTCTCGTTCAATCATCTCCATTCAGTCCTCCTTTTTATGTGATCTGATTTTTCTAACATTTACACCTATTATTTTATCAGTAAACTCGCTTACTCAACACAAAAAGCTCCTTTAATAGGAGCTTTTTGTTTACGATAGCTGCTTCATTTTTTGTTTAAATAGAGCTACTTTTATCATAAAATAAGTGATGTTTTCAGGTAATTCTTCTTTGATTGGCTTTAACTTTTCATCGCCTACTGACGAAGCAGCTTGTAAAATTTGCTGTTCGTCTTCATCCGAAAGAAAAGGCGACCAGTCGATTTCTTTTTCTTCTTCTGCACATTTAAACAAATGGTTTTCAATGGTAATGCGGCTCAATTCACGTTCTGCAGCAATTTCATCTAACGATTTTCCTTGCTGAAATAGCTCATACGTCATTAAGTGAGAGCCTTCTTTTGATGAAGCTCTTGCTTTTTTCGGAGCAGGCGCTGACACTTCGCGCTTTCGGTCTGGATGTTCTTCACAAAACTGTTTGATTTCAGAAGTGAATCGTTCTCCGTATCGCTCTTGTTTTTGTTCTCCCACTCCTTTTACAGTGGCGAACTGTTCAAGAGTTACCGGAAGTTTTGTACACATATCATGAAGAGTGTCGTCTGAGAAAATAACAAAAGGAGGCACGCCGGCTTCGTCTGCTAGCTGCTTTCGAACGGAGCGCAAATGAGCAAACAGCTCGTCGTCTTGGACAATTTGCTTCACTTCCATTTGTTCTTTTCTCATTACTTTTTCCGTACCAAGAAGCACACCTTTTCCTTTGGCCGCTACGGATAAAGTAGGAAATGACCCTTGTCCTACTAAAATAAACTGCTCTGAAATCAAATACTCGATAAAATCGCTCACTTCTTTAGCGGATCGATCGCTCATGACGCCGTACGTTTTCAGCTTGTCAAAACCAAAATCAACTACTTTTTTATTTCGAGAACCCGTTAACACTTGAGCAATCATCATTTTACCGAAACGTTCGCCCATACGAATCATACAAGATAATACTTTTTGCGTATCGACCGTTACGTCTATTTCCACGCGATCATCGGTACAGTTGCTGCAGCGGCCGCACTCATGCGCTTCACTTTCTCCAAAATAATGAAGAATATACGCCTGCAAGCATCCTTCTGTATGACAGTAGTTCACCATACTTTGCAGCTTTTCAAGATCTTGAATCTGCTTTTTAGGATTCGACGTTGACTGTTCAATCAAAAAGCGCTGCACGCGAATATCTTGAGGTGAATAAAGCACGATACACTCACTTGGAAGTCCGTCACGACCAGCACGTCCTGCTTCTTGATAATAGCTTTCCATATTTTTCGGAAGCTGATAGTGAAGAACAAAGCGAATATTGGATTTATCGATCCCCATCCCAAACGCAGACGTGGCTATCATTACCTGAACGTCATCTTGAAGAAAGCGGTTCTGCTCTTCATCACGGCTGTTTGCGCTCATACCAGCATGATATTTTGACACGTTAACTCCTGATTTTTGCAATCTAGCATGAAGTTCTTCAACATCTTTACGCGTAGCAGCATAAATGATGCCTGCTTCTTGGTCATTTTTACGGATATACTGGTCGATATAGCTGATTCGATCCTGACCTTTCACAACCGCAAACGATAAATTTTCACGTTCAAAACCAGTCATCACCGTGTACTCTTCGTTAATATGAAGAGCTCGGCAAATATCTTCACGCACTTGAGGCGTAGCAGTAGCCGTCAGCCCCATCACAATCGGCGCATTAGACAGCTTGCTGATTAGATCACTGATACGCAAATAGCTCGGTCTGAAATCATGACCCCACTGTGAAATACAGTGTGCTTCATCTACCGCTACAAGCGGAATAGGAAGCATTTGAAGCTGTTCTAAAAACTGCGGAGACTCCAGTCGTTCCGGTGCTACATAAAGTAACTTATATTCACCAAGCGCCACTTCTTCCAAGCGCTGCTGTACCTCCGTATGTGTCAGCGAGCTGTTAATATACGTAGCCGGGATACCAGCTGCGTTCAGCGTATCCACTTGGTCTTTCATCAGAGAAATCAACGGAGAAATCACCAGTGTCGTACCTTCTAATAACAATGAAGGAATCTGATAACAAAGCGATTTCCCTCCTCCTGTCGGCATAATACAAGCGGTATTGTGCCCTTCTAAAACATAACGAATCGACTCTTCCTGTCCTTTTCGAAACGAATCATAGCCAAAATAGGACTGTAAATGTGTTAAAGCCTGTTCAAACTGCAAAATAGCGTCCTCCTTTAAAATAAGTAGAAATAGTAGTTGAGGGATTCATTAGAAGAAATTAAGACGTAGAGTTTTATTTTATCAAATCTTGGGGGAAGTTGCACAGAATTCGTTGATTTAAGGATATAGCAAAAATGATAAGCGAAAAGCCATCAATTTATAACTCTCTTTCCTATCACAAACAATCTTTTTATGTATGTCAGGACTCCTTTCCTAAAAATCTTTCCCCATTCCATTCTTTTTTCCTGTATACTTAAGAATAGGAAAGAGGTGCTTATCACGAGACATCCTGTAGAAACGATTTATTATTTAGAAAATCCACAGCGTAATATCTCAACATATGCTTCCACAACTCAGTTAACGGTTGAGTCTGTTGTGAAAGATGTGTTTGGTGTTGCTTGCGTAGCAGATATTAAAATTATGCTTCAATATAATAAAGAATTCCGCAAAAGTATTAGTCAATTACACAATGCGATGGACGATGATCTTACGTTAGAAATGGTTTTTCGAGTTGCTTCAAAAGAAGATTTGCTTCGATTTAAAAAACGTTTACTTGAAAGTAATTTAGATGACGCAGAAACGTCAATAGACTGTCCATTCAGCGCAACCATTCAATTACAAGATGGTCGATATACATGGAACGAGTCTACTTCTGTTTATGAAAAACAAAAAGAACGTCTTTCATCTTAAATTTCTCTATTTTTATGTATGCAAAAAGCCTGGATCTTAGCTGTTTAAGATCTAGGCTTTTTGCAGTTTGTACTGTACCTTAAAAGGTCAAAAAAAAGATGCAGGAAAAAGGCTTGCTAAAGCATTCTTCTGCTTATTGTCCGCCAGATTCTCCTCAAAGATAACCGCGCTGTTTCCTCTTCTCCTATGTTAGACTTTTTAACTCAATTTCTGGAAATAGGTTTTATCACTTCCAATAACGTGTATACACAAAGCAAGGAGATAAGTTACTTAAACTTCTCTTCATTACTCAACGTATTCGAGAAAGTTGTCTATCATACAAGGAGGTTTTTTGAAATGGTAAATGTAAAAGTAGTTGAAAATGGCGTACAGGCAAAAGATACAATCGAACAATTTTTGCGTGAAGGATTTACAAAAGACGAAGTTTATTTACTTGCACACCATCAAGATCGCTCCGAGGATTTAACAGCTGCAACAAATACAAACAATATCGGCCTTTCTGAACAAGGTGTTTTTGATGCGATTGCGAATGTATTTCGTTCTCGAGGAGACGAGCTTCGTGCCAAAATGCGTTCATTAGGATTATCACAGCCGGAAGCTGAACGCTATGAAGAAGAATTAGATCACGGCAAAGTAATCGTGGTTGCATCAAAAGTTGCTTAATAAAAAAGCCCTACGGCAGGGCTTTTTTATTTTTGTCTTCTGCCCTTTTTCCCCTCTCATTAAAGAAGTCATCCCTACATATGATTATGAAGATAAGAGTTACTGCGAGGAGTGATATAGTTGATTATAGGAATTGAGTACACAAAGCGTGTAAAAGACGGATTGGTCGTTAAAAATATTCCTTACAAAATACACGATAAACCTTGTGATGAAGGCTGCTGTAAAAATGATAAAACGATAGGCGTCAGAGACAAATTAAGGGTTAATTGGCTGTTAAACGTTTTTATGCCCAGCAAAAATATAACGGTATTTGATTATAAATATTGGTCAGAAGAGCTAACTTCTTTATGGAGAGAGTATCGGAGAAAAACTGTATAATACTCAAGATAAAAAATCTCCTTGATGAGCAAGGAGATTTTTTTCTATTGACTTTATCTTCTAGCACCAACCTATTTATTAAGCATTTCAACAATTTTTATACCTTTGGATGTTTGTACCATCACTATTATAAATTGCTGAATGGGATGCTTTTTCTTCCACTCATCATAATCAATTTTATATGTAACATTTCTTAGCTGTGTTTATCCTTTTCTGCTGAAGGTAATAATGAAGATGCATAAACTATATAAAGGGTGAAAAGTTATGATTAACGTCATTGAGACACTACTTGATTATATAAAGAACTCTTCTACAGATGATCCGCCCCCTCGCCCACATATCGGTGAGACTATGGGATGCTGGCTGTATTTTACTGCTTTAGCGGAAGAAATACCTGCCTTAGAAACTTGTCTTAATACAACAACCAACAGTGAATTGCTTAAGCTTGCTCAAGACTCAAAAAACCTGGCTGAATCTCAGATTGATACACTAAAAAAATTAATGATTAAAGAAGGAATTCCCCTTCCTGAAATACCGGCTACCAAACCGAAATCCGACCCTAACAGTATTCCATTAGGAGCAAAAGCCACGGATTCTGAAATCGCTAACTTAATATCTATAAAAATTGCCTCTAATATCGTCATGTGCAGCACGAATATGGGACAATCTATTAGAACCGATATTGGATTAATGTGGTTGAAATTCCACACTGAAAAGGTCATATTAGGATCAAAAATAAAAATTCTAATGCAGCAAAAAGGATGGCTAAAAATTCCCCCTTATTATTATCCACCTGGAGCCCCTCATAACTCTAATTGAAGTGTTCTTAGGTAAAACAGCATAGATAATCTTACATCCAACACATTTAACGAGGTGCTTAAACATGGATTTCCCAACAATTCATACAAACTTTTGGGACGCAGTCATTGGCGTTCCTGTCGTATTAATCGTGACGCAGCTCATCAAATGGCTTTTTCATCCTAAAAAGCAGTATGTTCCGACTATCGCTTTAGCTGTGGGCGTGCTTTTTTCAGTATTTATCAGTCACCCTCATCATATTATTGCTGGATTATTTATGGGATATTTTTATGGATACGCCGCAATTGGAAGCTATGCCGGTCTTAAAACAACGTGGAGAACGATTAGAAAAGATACGTCTCCTTACTCATCAGACTAAAAAACCAGCGAAGTATTCGCTGGTTTTTAGCTTTCATTACTTATTTCTTCTGCTCCTAGATCTTTGGCTAAGTGAACAACCGATTGATTGATTTTCCATACGTAATAAATGTTATGCAGCAGCTGAAGATGCTGTAAGTTTCTTGATTGAACGGACGTATCAAAATAATCTAAAGATTGTTCAATCTTTTGTCTTACATCTTCAAGCGTGTATACATACGTTCCTCTTTCTCCTCGTAATGCTTTTTCAAGCTGAGTGAAGTTGCTTGCCACTTTCTCTTCCACTTCCTTTACTACGCCATGGAATTCTGCTTCCTTATAAAAAGCTTCGTTTCTAGTAGAAGAAGCTACCAAATGCTTGGCGTAATAATTAATGGCGGTAAAAACGGTCAAAAATTGCTGAAGACGTGAACGGCCAACGAAACCTTTGATAATAGGATCTGAATCGACATGAAGCTGTTTTAGCTTTTTTTCTAATTCCATTCCTTTATCAGCTAAATTGGCAAATGCGTACTGCTTCGTAAAACGATGTAAATAGGTGTGAACAAATTCTTTTAAAGCCGCTACGTATTCTACTGAAGTGTCGGTTACTTTATCTCTTGTTCTTTTAGGAAACACGAGAGCAGCTACGGCTAAACCGATTCCAACTCCTACGACCGTATCTAACACGCGGGCCAGCAATAAACTCTCTGAAATTCCGCCAAGAAGCATGTCATACATAAAGGCCAGCATCATCGTAATCCAAAAACTCATAAACGAATACGTAATGGGAAAGAAATAAAAAGCCATAAACACACAGATAAAGAGCAGCGTTACTTCAAGTATTCCAGGGGAAACGTAGCTTGCGACAATAAAGCCGACAGCTGCTCCTAAAAGCGTGCCTACGCTTCGCTGCACGGCTTTTACAAACGTACTTCCTATCGTTTCTGTACCGAGAAGAACTAAATAGCCTGCTAAAAGCGCCCAATATTGATGCGATGGAGATAAAAACGAGCCAAATATTAATGTCGCAACAGCAGTGATGACCGCTTGAATAGACTTTTTCGTAGACGGTTTTAATCCTTTTTCTTCATCATTATCCTCTTCGTCTTCTTGTTCTTCCGCTTCTTTTTGAGGCTGTTTTTCTTGTTTCACAATTGCTTGCTGCAGCTCATACGCTTCATCAATGACGTGATTTGATATCGTTTCGATACGGCGTATTAAGTAAAGCCAGTCTTTATATCTTTCGTCTTGAGGTTCGAGTTCGCTTAATTTTTGGCGCAGCTCTTGCAAATGCTGAGCTGCATCCGTTAAGGAATGAGTAGGATTTTCATTTAATACCTCTGCTTCGCGAATCGATTCCACTAGCTTTAACAGCACCTGCTGAATATCAAAATGATTAAATGCCTTTAATTCACTGAGTTTTCGGATCGCCGGAGAATATGTCTGCAGCAGCATCACTGTATCAAATACATAAAGGCGCATTTGCTCAGCTGTTACGCCAGGCCATATGTCGTGAGGATCTGTATTTCCAAGCTCTTCTGATGCTACACGGGCATACTCCGCTAGTTTTTTAATATTGCGGTTATACTGTTTGATTTGAGCTGGTTCAATTTGTTTCTTTTGAATTAACTCAATAATTAAATCAAGCACCAAATTTACTTGAATATGAAAGGATTTCATTGAAGACCTTAGCACGTTGGAAGGCCGGTCTTTAAAAATAACAAAATTATAGATAAATGCACAGCAGGCTCCTACTATAACGCCAGCTAACAGCCACGGCAGCTGAGAAAATGTAACGTGTAAAATAGCAGCAAAATAAAACGACATAAATGCTACCATCGACAGAGAGAAGTAGCGAATACCAAATTTCTGTAAATAAAAAGACAAAAACACCAATAGAACGAGAAAAACATTTTCTGCTTGTCCATATCGTGATAAAAACGAGCCAATTCCAAGAGAAACGGCGCTAGAAAGTGCTACTAAGACGGTTGTCACTTTTTTTGCTTTTGTTGTTTCATCATTTACAACCAATATACCCATCAGGCCGATTACGCCGGATAAAATAGCAGCGGTAATTTGAGAGCTTCCCGCTGCTTTTAATACAATCAGCATAATAACGACCGCTGTAATGACACTGATTGTAGCTTTAGAAGCTGTTTTGAGCCTTTTTCGTCCAGGATCTGCAGCGACTAAGCGACTAAACCAATATGAAAAAATAAACACCCTCTCCTTTCGTGCTGTAAAGTTCTTTGTAGAAAGAGTAATATTATTACTTATACCCTTTTTAATTCTTTTCTATCGTATGTAAGTATGTTTTTCACTATAACATTGCAAACGGCTAAAGAGCTAAACAAATGATTAAAAACACATCTGTTTTCTGTCAGATGTGTTTTTAAAAAATAATGGTTCATTACAGTGTAAGAGAAGAAATTTCCCACCCGTTTGTTAACGGATTTCTTTTTAAAGTAAAAACCATCGTTGTCTTGTGAGCCCCTTTATTTTCGTAATAAATAAGGCAATCTACGGAGATTTTCTCTTTTGTTTTATACTTTTTTGCATGAAATAAGTCCGTTTTATAATAAATGGTGGAGATACTATGCAGCTTTGCCCATAGCTTATGCTCTTGCTTTACGCGCAAAACCGGCTGCATTAAGGCATCGTCATCTTGCTTTAATCCGGTTAAAAACATATTGACGACTTCTGCCGGCTCAGCTTTTAATGCATATTCATCAAGCTTGCCTCCTGCTTTTAATACCATTAACTGATGACCTGGATCCACATTTTGAGACTTGTGAGTCGTACTTCCTGCAAAATGAATGCAAAAATGACCGGGGAATCCGTTGTCAAGCGCACCGGCTCCATGAGGCATTCCATTCATGGAAGCTGCAAGCATTTGGCCTTTAAATGGAATAAGAACAGCTCTTCGGTTCCAGCTCCATTTTCCATTATATAAGTGCTTCATTACTTTCGTATCTTGACGTGTAAGCGGCTGAACATCTGCATGGTGAGAACCTGCTCTTCGCTGCACATAAAAGTAAAAACCGGTTTCTACATCGATCACTTTAAATTTTTGCCCCTTCGGCAGTAAGGTTTCTACACGTTTCCACTTTAATACTTTTCCTGTGTCGCTTACCGGAAAGTACGTAAGGTTTTCTTCTGCTTTCATCTTTTGGGGATGCACAAAAAAACTAATAAGCATAAAGACTAAAATCATTAATTTTATCATTGTCTACCCTCATTACCTTGTAGTTTCTCTATGTAATATGCGAAAGTACACATACAATTATAAATAGAAATTTTTACACGCTCGTCTCATGGAAAATAATACAAAAAAGAGCTTGTGAATCCTATACATTAAACGGTTCATTTTATTCATACTAACAGGTGAAAGCGAGGTATATGATATGAATTTCACTTGGATGGTTGGACTTTTAATGCTTATTCAACCTCTTTCTACACAAGACCACCTATCTATTACTCATGACGGTAAACCAATTGAACGGATTGAACGGGACAAAGTGGCAGTACCTCTTCTTCCTGTACCCATGGTGGATCATGATCGATACAATCTTCTTCTAAAAGAATTGGATAAAAAAACATATAGAGAGCCCATAAATGCCCGCATTGATAAAAGCGGACAAATTGTTCCTGAGCAAGCGGGTGTCAAACTATATCATAAAGATTTTGCGGAGAAATTTTATACTTATTTTTTTAACGGCGGTACGTCAATCTTAGAAATCCCGACGCTTCCTGTTCCGCCTCGCGTGGATAAGGAGCTGCTTGCAACGATTCGTATTAAGCAAATCGGTCATTATCATACGGTATTTAACCCCCATAATAAAAATCGTTCTCACAATATTTCTCTTGCAGCTGAATCACTAGACAGCAGCGTCATATTTCCTGGGGAAGTTTTCTCTTTTAATCAAACCGTTGGAAAAAGAACGGCAGCAAAAGGGTATATGCGTGCCCCAATCATTGTAAAAGGAGAGTATTCTGAAGGAGTTGGAGGAGGAATTTGCCAAGTTTCTTCTACTTTATTTAACGCCGTCGATAACGCTGGCGTCACGATTACGCAGCGCTACTCCCACAGCCGCAGTGTTTCCTACGTACCTCCTGGGCGAGACGCTACCGTCAGCTGGTATGGACCTGACTTTCATTTTAAAAATACGTATAGTGATCCTTTGTTGATTCGAGCACAGGTGCACGGTGGAGTCGTAAGCGTGGCCGTTTACTCTACTGATGCGATTGAATATAAGCCTCGCCGCGTGCCTTGGGCTTCTATTGACCAATTGCCGAAAGAGAAAAAAATCGAATCGCATGTTGATACTGAGCCTGCTGATTAAAACGGAAAAAAGCAAGGAGTAAGCCCTCCTTGCTTTTATTTATACAGCTTTTGTTTCATCCGCTTCTTTAACAGCGGCGCTTTTATCTACCTTTGTAGTTCGATCGTATTTGGCTGGATTTTGAGCAATTTTGACTAACGCTATAAGAACACCTATACCTAAAAACAGTGCAGGAACTCCTCCTAGATTGGCTAACATTTTAATTCCGTCTAGTTTTGCAAAACTAATCATCACCCAACCTACCAAACTTACGGTGACACCCCATACTACTTTAATCATAATGCCCGGAGACGGACTTTGAGGAGAAATCCCCGATGAACTGATTCCGCCCATCGCTTCCATATTAGAATCCGCGGCTGTGACGAATGAAATAAACACGATAAACAAATAAAACGGAATAACAAATTTCGCAAATGGTAAAGCAGCAAATACTGCATACAAAACGGCTTCAGGCCCGTTTTGTGCCATAATATCGGCGAGTTTCCCCCCTGTCATTTGCATATGAATGGATGTTCCGCCAAATATCGTCATCCATACGCCTCCAAAAAAGGCTGGTAAAATAAAGTTAACAAGAATCATCGTTTTCACTTTATATCCATATGCAATTCTTCCTAAAAATAATGCGGTGATAGCGGCCCATGAAAACCAGCTTGCCCAATAAAAAGTAGTCCATGACTGCGGCCACGTATCGCCTGCTGCCGCTCCTGTAAATAAACTTTTTTCAAAAAAATGAGTAAAATAATTACCCGCCGATTCCGTTCCTAAATTTAAAATATAAGAGCTTGGTCCTACAATAAAGATAAAGATGGCAATTCCATAGAATGCTTTCATATTAATATCTGATAAAATTCTAATTCCTTTCATTAAGCCGCTTGATGCGGATAAAATAAAGGTAATGGTAACGGCAGCCGTTATAATCGCCCACAGTAAAGGGTTGCTGGCAATACCGCTCAAATGATTAACGCCTCCTGCTAAATTTAAAACACTCGTTCCAAGAGAAGAGGCCATTCCAAGAGCAAGAGTGTACAAACATACTGCATCAATTACTTTTCCTGTTTTCCCGTTAATTTTATCCCCTAAAATCGGAGCTAGCGTAGACCCTAGACTGAACGGTTTTTTCATATTGTAATAAGCAAATGCAAATACAATTGCAGGTACGCAATAAATTGCATATGGCGAAATGGTCCAGTGAAGATACATAGAAGACATAGAGAAAATGGCTGCTTCTGGAGAATTCGGTTTAATCCCTAACGATTCAGGAGGTGCAGATACATGGTAAATCGGTTCCACAATCCCCCAAAACGTAACGCCTGCAGCTATTGTTGTACATAAGGTAATCGCAAACCAGTTGCCGAATTTAAGAATGGGTTTTGCATCAGGTCCTCCTATTTTCACATTGCCAAGCGGTGAAAAATAAACACCAATGCATGCAATTACCATCAGCAGCCCGCTAATGCTAAACAGCCAGCCTAGATTGGAAATAACCCAATTATTTGCATTAGTTGTAACTGTAGTAAATGTTTCACGGTTTGTAAAACTTAGTAATGCAGCTCCAATTAACAATAAAAATGGAGGCCAAAATACAGCATGTCTGATCTTTTTCATTACGCTTCCTCCTGCCTAATTAATGAGATGGTACATACCGCTTCTTGGAAACGGTATGTGCTTCTATCAAACTTTCGACGCTCCTATGCTCATAATTGCATGTGCAAACTGCTGTATATCATCTTCACTGGCAAAACGTGCATTATTTACTCTCATCGGTTCATTTTCAACTGAAAGCATCACGTCCACAAAGTCAGAGATGTTCACAGCCGGTTCATGCCCCTCTCCAATCGCAAGGTTTAATCCACTTACAGCCACTAGACGCTTAAATTCTTCTGCACCTGCATGGGCAAGCTCTTCCTTCGTCGAAAATGTTTCTTTTATTCCCAAAGCTCTTGCTACGTCTGCATACAGTTCCACTGCACCTTCAATATTCCAGTCGTACACAGCGTGCAAGGCAATTGAAACCGCACGGCCGTGATGGATTTTTCCGACTGTTCCCAGAGCATGTCCTATGCAGTGTGCAAGCCCCGTTCCTCCTTGTTCGATTGCCATTCCTGCAAGCGTTGCCGCTATCGCGAGGTTTCCTCTTGCCTCTAAGTTTTCAGGCTGCTGCAGAGCCGTTTCTAAATTTTGACTCACTAATGAAATCGCTTGAAGGCTTAGCGCTTGAATAAAAGGGTTCGTACGCTTGCCCGTGCATGCTTCAATTGCATGCACAAGCGCATCTAACGTAGTGGCAGCTGTCAAGAAATCCGGCAGTTTTGTAGTAAATCGCGGCTCTAATATCGCTAGTTCCGGTGCCATATCTTGATCCCACGCCCACACCTTTACTTGATTATGTGTAGAGAAGACAACCGTGCTCGTGACTTCTGCTCCTGTGCCGGAAGTAGTGGGAAGCATAATCGTTTTCACTTTCTTTTTCGCAAAAGGGTTCGCCATGAGAGCATAATGCATCGTTTCATACTGCTCACCCGCAACGAGCGCAGCCATTTTAGCGACGTCCATAGCTGAACCGCCTCCAAGACCAATGACGCACTTTATCTGTTGTTCACGAATGAGCTGGGCAGCCGCATCAATAGAAGCGGCCGTAGGATCACTTTTCACATCATGAAAAACAAACGTCTCTACACCTTCACCTTGAAGCGCTTTCAATACAATGTCTGCTAAACCAACTTTGATTACCCCTGGGTCTGTCACTAACACGGCTCTTTTTTCACCGCTCACTGCTTCAACATCTTTTCCAATTTGCAAAACTCGGTCTAGTCCATACGCTATGCTTGTTTTTGTAGTAAATTCAAATACTGAATTCATGTTTTTTCTCCTCTCTTAGCTCATTTACATTATGAAACAATGTCAAATTCATCTCCGTTTTCTAGCGAGGCTTGGGATACAATCGATGGAAATTCAATCACTGACCGGCCTACGTTTACACAATTACAATCATGAAATGACTGAAAAGCTTCGTTAATATCGTCAAGCTGCATGCGCCCAAGAATCAGTTCGTCTAACATAAATTTTCCGTCTAAATAAAGCTGAGCAATTTTAGGGAAATCACGAAACGGCTGCGTGTCTCCGTAAAAGCTTCCTTTCAATATTTTGCCGACACGATGAAACCCTCCGCCTGGTAAACTGATAGACATGGATGGGTTAAAGGCTCCTACTACAACTACCGTACCTCCTTTTCTCGTTCCATTCCAAGCAGATTCAGTAGCTTTTGTATGACCGGAGCAGTCAATCGCGAAATGGACGCCGTGGCCTCCTGTTAAAGCTTTTAAAGCTTCGCTTGCTTCTTCTGAAGCTACATTTATCGTATGAGTAGCTCCGAATGTTTTAGCAAGTTCCAAATTAGCTGGTTTTACATCGCATGCAATAATTTTGCTCGCTCCTGCAATCCGAGCCCCTTGAATGGCGTTAATGCCTACTCCTCCGATGCCAAAGACGGCTACGGTCGAACCCGGCGTAACTTTGGCTGCGTTTACAGCTGCTCCGTACCCCGTCGCTACACCGCATCCAATTAAAGAGGCTTGCGCCATCGGCATCTCATCAGGAAGTTTAATACAAGACATTTCCGGCACCACCGCATATTCAGCAAAAGTGGAAAGCAGCGAGTTGTGAAAAACCAGCTCTCCATCTTTGCTTAATCGAGAAGTACCGTCTAACAGCGTTCCGTTAAACATCGGACCAAAAGCTGAATCACACAGATGTACGGCCCCCGTCACACAAAACTCACACGTGCCGCAGTAAGGAACCCAGCTAAGCGCTACTTTATCTCCTACTTTTACCGTTTTCACATTCAAACCGACTGCGGTTACAATACCTGCACCTTCGTGTCCTAAAATAGTAGGCGTTGGTGTAGAAGGATCTTCCAAAGCATTTAAATCACTGTGGCACACGCCCGTTGCTTCTATTTTCACGAGTACTTCATTGGCTTTTGGTGCTGCTAAATCCACCGCTAAAATTTCAAGAGGCGCATTAACGCCCGTCATGACCGCTGCTTTCATCTTCATCATGCTTTCCTCCAGCTTTTTAATTTAATAAGCCATCCATATCGCTTTTACTTTTGTGTAAGATTGAAGAGAATGAATCGCATATTCTTTCCCCCATCCGCTTTGTTTCCATCCTCCAAATGGGCTAGCAAAATCATAGCAGCCGTATTTATTGATAAAAACCATGCCTGCTTCTAGCTTTTTTGCTACACGATTGGCTCTTGATACATCTTTTGTCCAGAGTCCAGCTGCTAAACCATAAATCGTATCATTCGCAATTTGCACCGCTTCATCTTCTGTATCAAACGGAATCACACACAGGACAGGGCCAAAAATTTCTTCTTGTGCAATAGTCATCTTATTATCAACATCTGCAAAAATAGTAGGACGGATAAAATACCCGTGCTTATTATCTCCGCTCATATCACGCTCGCCGCCCGCTGCTAGCGTAGCTCCTTCACGTATGCCACTCTCGATATAGTGCAAGATTGACTGCATATGAGATTCAGAGACTTGAGCTCCTTGATTTGAATCAGGATCAAAAGGGCTGCCGCACTTGTAGCTATTTGCATAATCTGCTAGCTTATCAACTACTTGCTTATAAATGTCACGCTGTACTAACAAGCGAGTAGGGGCTGAGCATTTTTCTCCTTTATGTGTAAACAAGCCGTAAAAAGAACGTTCAATCGCTGCATCCAAATCAGGTGCATCGCTAAAGATAATATTAGGTGATTTCCCTCCAAGCTCAAGCGTGACAGGCTTTAAATTAGAGTCAGCAGAATCGTGAACCAATTGTTTGCCTACTCCTGTGCTTCCAGTAAAAGATACTTTATCAACTCCCATATGACGGCTGATATGAGAACCAATCGATCCTTTTCCTAGAATTAAATTTAAAACACCTGGCGGTAAGATGTTTGCTTCATCGATGATTTCTACCAAGCGAATCGCAGAAAAAGATGTTGTGCTAGACGGCTTTAAAATAACGGTGTTCCCCATTGCTAGAGCCGGCGCTAGTTTCCATGCGGCCATATCGATTGGAAAGTTAAATGGTACAATTTGACCGCATACACCGATCGGATCGCGGGTTGTATAACTCACAAAATCTCCTTCCACCGGATTATTTTCACCGTAATATTTATCCGTCCAGCCAGCGTAATACTCAAATAAATCGGACGCTTCTTGCACATCATCATGGTATGATTCTGTATAGAGCTTGCCGTTATCAAGAGACTCTAATGTTGCGAGCTCTGCCTGATGTTTTTTAATTAAGCTGCTTATTTCTCTTAAAATTCGCGCGCGTTCTTTTCTTGTAACGCTTGGCCAAGGACCGTGGTCAAACGCGTGTCTAGCTGAGGCTACTGCTTCATCGATATCTTGTTTTGCTGCACTTTGAATTTGACCATTAATTTCTCCGTTTGCAGGGTTAATAGAATCTATTAATTCGCCGCTTGAACCCTCTTGCCACTTGCCGTTGATATATAACTTTTTAGGCTCTTTCAGCCACTCTTTTGCCCATACCAATGCAGGCTGTTCCATTCCTTTAAATAAGGTTTTTTCATTTAGTTTTGTCATATTCACGTTCCCTCCATTTTTTGAGTCCTTCATATCCTGTCTTTTTCAAACGATCTGCAACGCGGCTGTAGCCATGCTTTTCTTTCATTTCTACAATCAATGGAATAAACGATTGAGAAAGCTGCTGACAGCGCTCTGAATTAGCTGATAAATCTTGCACACAAAAAGTCGCAAAATTCCTTACAGCTCTTGTTAAAAACTGAATGCTGTCTAAAATATTAATTCCAGCAGCTCCTTCAAATACATTTAAATTCAATTCTCCATGTTCAAGGGCAGCTTGAACGGTTCTGTCACACCCTAACACTTGAAAACAGCATTGAATCAACGTTTCTGGTACAACCGGGTTGACTTTGCCCGGAAAAAATGAGGAACCTGCTTGAACAGACGGCAATTGAATTTCTCCAAAGCCAGCTTCTGGTCCGGAAGACAGCAGTCTTAAATCTTTAGCAAATTTTATAAAAGATGTAGCCAGCTGTTTTAATTCGTTCGAAACATTAGCTAAATCATCAATATTTTGTGCTGCATCAAATAAATTAGCGCGGTGGTAAAGCCCCATACCAGATAGACGAGACAGCTGCTGAACGACCTTGCTTCGGTATATTTCTGATGCTCCCGTCCCAGAGCCAATAACCGTACCTCCAAGATTAACAGCGTGCAGTTCTTCTACAGCTCTTTTTAAATAGCGCGTACGCCGTGAAAGAACCGCTTCATATCCGCTGAATATGTCACTAAGCGAAATACTCATGGCATCTTGCAAGCAAGTCCTTGCGATTGTCATCACAGGCTGGAACTCTTCAACCTTTTTTTGAAGAATAGAATGGAGATGCTCCATTTCTTTTTCTAAAAAATGATAGCTTTTAATAATCGCAATTCGAATAGCGGTATGACACACATCAGAAGTTGATTGAGATGCATTTACATGTTCAATCGGATGAACGGGAAGATGATGTGGCCACTGCTGGTTTATCCAGCCTGCTATTACTTCGTTCACATTCATATTCGTCCCAATACCGCCTCCGCCGTGCAGCACATCAATCAAAAAATGATGTTGATAAGCAGTGCTTTGCAATTGGTCACATGCATTTGATATGGATTCTCCAATGTCTTTTGGAATTACGCTAGCTTCTACATTTGTTAAGGCAGCGGCTTTTTTTACGGTTAACAGTGCATGCACGTAGTCCGGATATTCATGCAATCTTTTATTAGAAAATGATAAATTCTCAATTGTCCGGGCCGTGTGAATGCCATACAAAACCTCTGCTGGGAGCTCAACTTTTCCAAAACTATCTTCTTCCACATGCGTTTTCCCCACCTGTGTTCACCTGCTTTTTAAAATTAAAATTTCATATAAACTGTTTTTACCTGTAAAAACTCTTCAAATCCATGCTTGCCATCGTCTCCGCCGATTCCCGATTGCTTCCAGCCGGAGTGATAGCCTTGATACGCCTCGCCCTGCTGGCGGTTCACGTATACTTCACCGCATTCTAGCTGCGTAGTCAGCTCCATTACGTAGCGATAGCTGGATGTATATACATTAGCAGTTAAGCCGTATTCAGAATCGTTCGCTAGATTAATTGCTTCTTTAAGAGATTCAAACGAGATAATTGGAAGAACGGGTCCAAACACTTCTTTTTGCACGATATCCATTTGTTGCGTGCACTGATCTAATAGCGTTGGCGGATAAAAGCTGTCACCTAATTCCTCTAGCAAATAGCCTCCGCATAATATAGCGGCTCCTTCTTCTGCGGCCTCAAGTACCATTTGATGAACGCGGTTTGCTTCAGATTTGTTAATCAGACAGCTCATTTCTGCATCTGGATTAGCCAAACCATCTTTCACTTCTACATTTTGAAACGCTTTCAATAGTTTAGTAGTAAACGCTTCTTTTACACTTTTATGAACGTATACACGCTCAGTGTTATTGCAGACTTGACCGGAGTTAGCTAACCTGCCTCCCTTAATTGCTTCAACCGCTAAATCAATATCGGCATCTTCCATTACAATAGCAGGAGCTTTTCCGCCTAATTCAAGCGATGTACGAATCATGTGACGAGAGCATTTTTCCATAATGCCTTTGCCTACTTTGGTACTTCCGGTAAATGTCACCATGTTCACATCAGGAGATGAAGTTAACGTTTCTCCTACAATGTCATCCATACCTGTTACGATATTAATAACACCTTTTGGAAAGCCGGATTGATGAATGCACTCCGCTAATGCTAAAGCAGATAAAGAAGATTTTACGCTTGGCTTGACCACAACCGTATTACCTGCGACAAGCGCCGGCACGATTTTTCTCATCAAAACATAAATTGGAAAATTCCAAGGTACAATCACCGCGACTACGCCAAGAGGCTCTTTATAAGAAATAATCTTTTCTTTTACGTTATCGCTGTCTACTACGTGACCTTCAATGCGTCTTGCCCACTGAGTTTGGTATTCGCCAAGCTCCGCTCCGTAAAACACCTCTGATTTCGCTGCATTTAAAGGTTTTCCCATTTCCTGTGTAATAGCTGTTCCAATGTGTTCAATATGTTCTTCTGTTTTCATGTTTGTTAAAAATTTTTTAATTTGTTCAGCCCGGTCATATGAAGGACGAAGCTTCCACTCTTTAAAAGCTTGATTAGCGCAATAAACAGCGTGCTCTGTTTCTTCTATACTGCAGGAAGAGACTTGGGCTACGACTTCACCCGTTCCTGGGTACGTAACATTCATTTGATTGCTGCTTTGAACAAATTCTCCGTTTATATAAGCACTATATTTCTTCACTTTGTGTTCACCCTTTATATCAGTTAAATAGAAACTGTATTTTTTTCACCCACGTAGAAATGATTAATTTCGTACTGCTTTAAAGCTTCTTCATCCAAATCGATACCTAAACCCGGCTGTTCTGGAGCTACTAAGTAACCATCTTTGTCGATCATAAGCGGTTTTTGCTGAATATAATCTCTTCGTTCGTTAGACCATGCGGGAGGATCATAAGGAAATTCTAAATACGGACAGTGGCTGACCGCCGCTGCTAGATGTAAATTTGCCAGTAAACCAATGCCGTTTGTCCATGTATGCGGGCTGAACCAAGCGCCGCTTCCTTGAACAAGATCCGCAACTTTTTTCGTTTGCGTAATTCCTCCTGACAATGCTACATCCGGCTGATAAACGTCTAATGCATTTACTTTGTTCAACTCTCTAAAGTCATGCATATGACGGTTCATCTCTCCCCCTGCGATTCGAATACCTACTGAGTCCCGAAGTTTTGCCATCAGTTCAAACTGATGAGAAGGCAGTGGTTCTTCAAGCCAAAAAACTTTCAGCTCTTCAAGTTCTTTCGCTACTTGATAGGCCATTTTTAAATCCCACGTCCGTTCAACGTCCCAAGGCATTTTCCATCCTTGATTTGCGTCAACCATAATTTCTAGCTTGTCACCAACTGCTTTTCTGACCGCTTCCACTACTTGAATATCGTCTTTTACATCTTTGTGATGAAAACGAATTTTCATTGCTTTGAACCCTTGCTCTACAAATCGAACCGCACGTTCCGCACGTTCTTCAGGAGTCACGATTTCTCCCGTTGAAGCATAAGCGAGAAGCTTGTTAGATCGGGCTCCAAGCAGTTTATAGACGGGCTGTTTTGTTGCTTTTCCCATCAAATCCCATAGAGCTAAATCAAGCGGCCAGCATCTTCCATAGTGAAAATCTATATTTTGTATCACTTGTGCATGTCGTTCAATGGCAAAAGGATCTTGACCGATAAACAAATGTTCATGTCCCTCAAGCCCCATCATTAAATCTCCTGATCCCACTCCCGTTATTCCTTCATCCGTATGTACATAGACAACGGTAGAAGCAAACTTTTTGCGGGGCTCGGGGTCCCAAGCTGCTTTAAAAGGCGGATTTAAAGGCAGTAAATAATGTTTGATCTCTATTCCCGTAATTTTCATTGAATACTAATCTCCTTACATTTCAGCATTTTTACTTTCACTTATATCTATTGCAAGATGCGTGCCAAGTTTAAATAGCTGACGTAATCACTACTTAATAGAAAACAAAAAATAAATTGTAGAAAATTCACACAATTAACTGTAGAAATTTTCTACACTCTACAATAAAAAAGAGGTTGAGACATAACGAAATAAATCCAATTGAAAGACGAACAAATGAGATACATGAGCTGGACTGCTTATGACACCGCAATTGATTTCCGTGCAAGACTTCGCTTTCCGCGGGCGGCCGCTGAGCCTCCTCGTCGCTTTCGCTCCTGCGGGGTCTCACCACCTGTTCCGCTTTTCCCGCAGGAGTCTTCGCCTTGCCCTCCAATCAACTGCTAGAAGCAACGAAACAAATAAAACGATATGCACCATCACAAAAAAAACGAACCACTCATCAAACAGGTTGATGAATGGTTCGGTTTTTACTTGAGCTCAACTACTTTTGTTCCGCCTCTTTTTTTATTATATCTATCAACGAGTAATCAAGTGATTTTCCAGTAAAAATTTATAGGCAACATCTGATACGTCTTTGTGTAAAATATCAACTTGGTAATTCAGCTCTACCATCTTTTTATTCGTTAGTTTACTTGATAGTTCATTTAAAGTGGAAACAACAGACGGATAACGGCTTGCTAATGATTGTTTTACTACGGGAGCCGCATAATAAGGCGGAAAAAGAGATTGATCTTCCTTTAGTAACACAAGGTCGTATGCTTGAATTCGACTATCAGATATCATTCCAATCCCTACGTCTACTCTGCCTTCTTTCACCGCCAAAGGAATAATTTCTGAATCAATTCCAATGATTTCAGTTGAAACGGACTTTAATTCATAGTTATTAGCTAATTGCATCAAGCCGTCTTTTCTTTTTAGAAATTCATTGTTTGTAGCTATTTTTACTTCTTTATTTTGCTTTTTTATGTAGGAAATCAAGTCAGAAACAGAGTTTAAATGATGCTCCTTTGCAAAAGAACGGTTAACTAAAACCCCCCAGCTGCTGTTAAAATGGCTAGTGTTCAGCCACGTTAAGTGGTTTTTCGCATCCGTTTCTTTCACCAGCTGATACAACTTTTTTTCATTATAAACCGGCTCTTGGTTTTGATGCACAATCCTTGCCGTACTCGTATATTCCCAGTACATATCAATATAGCCCGCCAAGCTTGCTTTTCGAATAGAATCGCTGTCTAAAAAGCGCCTTTCGTGTACAGTAGCTCCTTGTTCTTTTAATAGAAGCGCGGTCATTTTCATTAGTAGATATTGCTCTGTCATAGATTTCGACCCAACTGTAATACTAACAGAATCGAGAGACTTCTTTTCTTCCCTAAGAGGGGTAGTACTTTGCTGCTGACATGCTCCCAGTACTGTAAAACACAGTACTAGTAAGCTGAATATTTTACGATAGGTCATTTCTTTCATATCCTTTTTCTAAAATTTAAGACCCATTTTTTTCATTTTATAAATTAACGTATGGCGAGCAATTCCTAGTTTTTGAGCTGCTTTCGTTTGATTGCCTTTCATTTCTTCAAGAGCGTTTTTAATCATTTCTTCCTCTACTTCACCTAATGCATGTGATAAATTTGTTTGTTTTGCTTTCACCTGCTGATTCCTATATGAATGAGACTCTTGCTTATTAAAAAGATATGTTAAATCAGAGAGCTCAATTGTGCCATACCGTTTTAAAATATGAACTCTTTCAATCGCATTTAACAGCTCACGAATATTTCCCGGCCAATCATAAGAAATTAGCTGTTGAAGTGCCGCGTTTGAAACAGCAAGCGTCTTATTGTATTTTGTATTTAACTTTATAATGTGGTGATGAATGAGCGGCTCAATGTCTTCTTTTCGATGCCTTAGAGGAGGAATGGTGACCTCCATTAAATTTAATCGATAGTATAAATCTTCCCGAAACTTCTTTTGTTCTACTAGTTGTTGAAGTGGTTTATTTGTAGCTGAAATAATTCGGACGTCCAAGGATTCATACTCGTTGCTTCCGAGCTGCATTACTTTTTTTTCCTCGATCACATGCAATAGCTTTGCCTGCATGCTTAACGAAATTTCTCCAATTTCATCTAAAAAGATTGTACCGCCGTCCGCAGCAGAAAACTTACCTTTTTGAGAAGAAGCAGCCCCTGTAAACGCTCCTTTTCTATAGCCAAACAGTTCACTTTCAAGAAGGGCTTCTGGTATGGCTGCGCAGTTGATAGCGACAAAAGGATTCTTTTTTCTATGACTCTGCTCATGTATCCATTTAGCCATCGCGGTTTTACCTACTCCGCTTTCACCTAGAATTAAAATGCTAGCGTCTGTATCTTTTACGTACTCCACCATTTCAACTAACTTGTTCATTTCTGGGCTTTTTGAAATAAAGTCTTTGTCTTTACCTTTTTCCATCACGGCATCCGGTTGCTTGTCCGTACATAGCGAAGCAATAATATTTTTTAGTTCTTCAAGTTCAATGGGCTTATTCAAATAATCAGCAGCCCCTATTTTCATAGATTGCACAGCGCTCTCAACATTTCCGTATGCAGTAAGCATGATTACTTTTGATTGCGTTACCTCTTTTAACTTCTTTAATACATCGATCCCCGTCATATCCGGAAGCATATAATCTAGTATCACCACATCGATATCCAGCGTTTTAGCCATTTCGATTCCTTTTCCTCCAGTATATGCCGCGTGCGTATGAAAACCAGATTTCTGAAGCTTTTTGGCTACCAGCTTACAAAGGTTCTGCTCATCATCAATCATTAACACACTGCACTTATTCTCCATGTTTTTTGCCTCCTTTTGTATTTTTCTGTTTGGGAAAACGACATGTAATGGTTGTCCCTTTGCCTTCTATACTTTCAATAAATAATTCTCCTCCATGTTCTTTTACAATATCTCTTGCAATCGTTAATCCTAGTCCTGAACCTGTTTCTTTCGTGGAGTAAAAGGGATTAAACAGCCACTCTAAGTCCTGCTTGTTAATGCCTGAACCCGTATCTTCTATACGAACAACCACATATTCTTCGTTCATATTCATTGTTTGAATGGAAGCGATAATATACCCGCCCTCATCCATTGCTTCCATTGCGTTTAAGACAATATTTAAAAACACTTGAATCAATTGATCATAGACCCCTGCAATCAAACATTTTTCCTCAAAGTCTTTTACAATGCTAATGTTTGCTTCATTACACTTTAAACGCAGTAAATGAAACACTTCTTCTAACACTTGTACAAGTGACACTTCCTTCTTTTCCTTTTGACTCATGTTTGCAAAATTAAGAAAATTATTTGTAATCTCTTTGAGACGGTTTACAACGATGAATACATCCGCAGCAAGCTCTTTTACTTCTTCTGAGCAGGCGCTTTCTTCCGCTTCATCTAGCAAAAGTTCAGCTGATCCTGATAAAATGGCTAGAGGATTCTTTATTTCGTGGGCAATTCCTGCCGTAATTTGTCCAATAGACGCTAGCTTATCACTTTGCTGCAGTCTTAGCTGTAACTGCTTTATTTCGGTAATATCTTGCATGACCGCGATAATCCCCATCACTTCACTTGTATCGGTATAAAAAGTAGAGGTCGTAACTTTAACAATTCTTTTTCTGCCGTCTGAATCGAGAATATAGCTTTCTACCTCTTCCATGTCTTTTCCCGATGCCAATGTGTGAAGCAAAATAAAATCTACGCTTTCCGATTTTATTGGTAAATCTTCTAAGTTAACACCAATCATGTCCTGACGCTGAAAAGCAACCATTCTTTCAAACTGCTGATTCACGTATGTAATTTTACTCCTTGGGTCAATTGTAATAATTCCATAAGGAATTCCTTCTAATACATCGTGAAGGTATCTCTCACTTTGCTCAAGCATTTTTTGTTTTTCATAATTGCTATTTCCCATTTCAATAATTGTACGTGTCAATATACTCAGCTCATCATCCCTTGCCGGCGCTTCTTTATTTAATGGCACGAACGTTTGAGAATTCCGGTACGTTTTTGCATAGCTTGTAAGCTTTACGATTGGCTGTAAAATATTTTTGATGCCTAACCATATAAAAAATAAAGCAAGCAGCAATATACTAATAAAACTAACGCGCAGTAAAAGAGATAATTTATGTAAAGGAGAAAAGGCTACGTTAGTCGGTACACCATAAACCAAGTTCCAGCCTTCTTGGTTCGTTTGATAAGCTGCTAAACTCTCTTGTCCATTATGATTTATTTGAGTATAGCCAGAAACGTTTGGTATTTTGTCTACTGAAAACTTCTTGTTAAGCTGCTTATCGCTTGTAGATGCGATGACATTTCCTTTGCGATCTGCTAAAAAACCGAAGTGTCCTCGTGACAGGCTGACGCTTTTTAACACCTCTGATAAATAATCCCGGCTTAGTTCTGCAACAATAATTCCTTTAAATTCTTTATCCTTAGTAAGAACGGGTACAGAAATGGTTACTACTTTTTGATGACGATAATTTTGAATAAGATCCGATAAAGCGTACGTATGTGTCCAATACACCTGGGTAAAATTAGGGTGATGATAAATTAAATTGTTTTGACTTGAAGCAAAAGGCGTTTCAAACTTTACGCGTTTTTGTTCATTGATATAGTAAATGGAATGAATAACTGAACTTTGTGAATTTGCTTGTTTAGCTCGGTTATACATTCTATTTATGTTAAGATCTGACTCTAGCCCCTCTCCTGCAATAAGCTGCAGCTGCGAAGCCACATGCTCAATTTCTGAATTCAGCCTTTTAGCTATAATATCTTTACTTGCAATGTTTTGAACCTTTACATCTTCTTTAATAATTTTGCTTGCATAGCCCGTAATGATGTAATAAATAATGATGCCCGGTACAATTAAAATAACCGTAAATAAAAGAAGATATTTAGTTGTAATACTTTTCGAAATAGGAAAGTTCACCTTATGCCCTCTCTTTTTTGTTTGCTTCTACATAAATGTAAGCGTTATTATCTTTATTAAAAGTATAGCAGATATCGATCGTAATAGGGTTTTTTAATTGTTCAACCGTTCATCAGAGCCGCTAATGGGTAAGTAATTCTCTTAAAAGCTAACGGACGTTTTAAACACAAAAAAGCCTAAAGAAATTTCTTTAGGCTATTCAGTGATCTAATTAGCAGCCGTAGTAGCCACCGTAACCACCGCTATAACAACTACATCCGATAATTACTAATAGAATAAATAATACAACTAATAAAGCGAAACCAGAACCAAATCCACATCCAGCATTAGACATACAAGCACTCCCTTTCAACGTAATTTTCTGTTGCTAAAACAAAGAAGGTTCAAACATGGGGTGTTTCTCATGGATAGGTTATTGTATGTCTGCCTAGACGTTTTGGTTTGCTGTCCTGCTCATTTTTTGAAAAATTGGGCTTGTTTTCGTCTTTACAACTCGGAAAATGTAATTCCGTAAGAGTAAAGCTCATTTCCACTCTTCCTTTAAAATCGCGTAATAATATTCATCCCACCATCCTTTTTCAGTTGGAATACATTTTTTGAAATACCCTTCTCTTCTCATCCCGATCTTCTCCATAACACGATAAGAAGACGTATTCTCAGGTTGACAAGTAGCAATAACCCGATGCAGTTTCATGGTGTTAAAGCCATAGTCCACTATTGCTTTTGCCGCTTCTGACGCATATCCTTTCTGATGATAGAGGGAATTAAATACCCAGCCAATTTCATAAGTATGGTCCCCAAAATAGGTAAAAAAGACGATATGACCAATTAGGATTTTTTCGTTTTTTAATACAACTGGAAAATTTTTAACGTTTTCTTTCATATTTTCATTTACAAATTTCTTCGCATCATCCTTACTAAAAACACCTTCTGGTATGTACTTCATGACATTAGCATCAGATGTATATGTGTAGACATCTTGCCAATCTTCATATTTAAATTTGCGTATTAGTAGTCTGCTAGTCTCAATGTTCATGTGGTTCTCCCCTATCTCAAAGCTATCTTTCTATACGCTTGTTTCGATAGCGAAGAGATAAAAACCTCTTTGCACCAAGTTACTATTGTTTTTGTTGACGCTTCTTTAAAACAAGGTAAAGTGACTCTGCAAAAAAGAAAAACAAAAGAGAAAAAAGGACAAATAATTCGGCCACTTCCATTACACGAAACGGGCTTAAAGCATTGTATAGTGCCTGCAGTACGTTCGCTCCTTGAAAAAGATCAATTCCTACAGAAAGAGCAATCACAGATCCAAATAGCAGCAGGCTAACTCCAATAATTTTCATTCCTTTCACTCCTTACCTAATGGTTACTTACCTCATAGGGTCGTCATTTTCATTTACCGTCATGCAAAAGATATTTTGTTAAAAATTACATAATTATACGGTTTTTGGTCAAATTAATAAAAACTATAGTAAGGGTGCTTTCATTTATGCCTTCGTTTTTTAAAAATCAAAAATCTAAAAATAAGCTTGAACCTCAGGCAGATCAAACAAACAGCGAACAAACAGCTTCTTCTCTTAAGAATCTGCTGTCGGAGAACCTTACCTTAATTAAAGAGAAAACTGGAAACAGCTCAGATATTGTGATTCGTCATTTTAAAATAGGCAGCAATAACAGCTTAGCCGCTGCTATCGTCTACATAGAAGGGATTGTAGATAATCAGGCTATTCAAGATTACTTACTGCAGTCTCTTATGAAAGATAATGAAAAAAACGAACTAAACGATAAAAATGCATTAGAGTTAATTTCCGAAGACATCGTAACAATCGGCAACGTATCGTTTGCAGACAACTGGAATGATTTACTTTCTTCTTTGATGTCAGGTGATAGCCTTCTTATTGTGGACGGCATAAACCGCGTACTCAGCGTGAGTACACAAGGCGGTGAAAAGCGTGCCATTTCAGAATCTACTACCCAAATGGTAGTGCGGGGACCAAAAGGTGCCTTTACTGAGTCTATTGGCACAAACTTAGCCATGGTGCGCCGAATTATTAAAACACCCGACTTATGGCTAGAGTCGATGAAGATTGGTCGAGTAACTAAAACGGATGTCACTCTTATGTATATTCATGGCATCGCAAACGATAAAGTTGTGAAAGAAATTCGAAAGCGATTAAAAAACATTGATATTGATAGTATTTTGGAATCAGGTTATGTTGAGCAGCTGATTGAAGATCAAACGGTCACTCCTTTTCCAACTATTTATAATACAGAAAGACCCGATGTGGTGGCAGGTAACCTTTTGGAAGGAAGAATTGCTATTTTTGTGGATGGAACTCCTTTTGTCCTTATTGCTCCAGCGTTGTTCATTCAATTTTTCCAATCGGCTGAAGATTACTACGCACGCTTTGATATTGCGACGTCCATTCGTCTTTTGCGGGTGTTTATGTTTATGATTTCACTTATCGCGCCTGCTACATATGTAGCGGTTACGACATTTCATCAAGAGATGGTACCTACAACGCTTATTGTAGCTCTTGCAGCACAGCGAGAATCGGTTCCATTTCCCGCGTTCGTGGAAGCTTTTTTTATGGAAGTCACCTTTGAAATTTTGCGTGAAGCAGGGATTCGTTTACCAAAAGCTATCGGCTCTGCTGTATCGATCGTCGGAGCCCTTGTTATTGGGCAAGCAGCAGTTCAAGCGGGGATCGTCTCACCAGCTATGGTTATTATCGTATCGATTACAGCCATTGCTAGCTTTGCCACACCGTCTTTCGATATGGCTATTTCAGCGCGTTTAATTCGTTTTTTATTCATACTGGGAGCGGCTACATTCGGCTTCTATGGCATTATCCTTATTCTTTTAATGGGGGTTGGACACCTATGCAGCTTACGTTCATTTGGTGTTCCTTACATGACCCCATTAGCACCCTTTATTCCTGCAAGCAATGAAGATACATTGCTGCGGTTACCTTGGTGGACGATGAGAAGAAGACCTAAATTAATTAGTGATAACAAAGTTCGTCAAAGCAAACATCAAAAGCCTGAGCCTCCTTCTTCAAGAGGTATGATTAACCAGGAACTTGAAAAAGGTGATCAAAATGAAACGTAAAAGTTTATTTTTACTGGTAATGACCATAATGATGGTATTGCTTACGAGCTGCTGGAGTAAAAAAGAATTAACAGACCTTGCATTTGTATCGGCAATGGGCATTGATAAAACGAAAAACGGACGGTATGAGCTTACCTTTCAAATTATTAACCCGGGAAACGTAGCTGGCTTACAAGGGGGCGGCGGTACTCAAAGTCCGCCTGTTACGATCTATTCTGCTTCTGGCGATAATTTAGTTGAAGCAAGCAGACGCGCTTCAGCTAGAATTTCCCGAAGACTTTATTATGCCCATACCAACTTAGTAGTGATCGGAGAAAAACTAGCGCGTGAAGAAGGAATTAACATTCTTATTGATTCTATTGATCGCGATCCTGAGTTTCGAATTACGACTTCCCTAGTCATCGCAAACCAGTCAAGTGCTGCTGATTTGGTAAAAGCACTAACGCCTGTCGATAAAATTCCAGCAAACAAAATTATGAAAACGCTGGAGTTCACTCAAAGAAAATGGGGAGAAAATCTAAAGGTTTCCTTTCAAGAAGTGATGAGGTCTCTCGAATCTCCCGGAGGAGAAGCACTAGTCTCGGGTTTTCGTTTAGTTGGAAATCCTCAACAAGCAGAAAAATTAGATAACCTCCAGCAAAGCGCACCAGAAGCTACCCTTCGTGCTTCTGGCATTGCTGTTTTTAAAAATGGAAAGTTAATCGACTGGTTGTACAATAGTCCAGCCAGAGGCAGCGTTTGGATTCTTGATAAAATACAAGGAACGGATATTAATATAGATTGGAAAGGAAAAAAAGAAGCGCTTGCCTATCAAACAGTTCGTCAAAAAACGGATGTATCTGTAAAAATGAAAAAAGGAAAACCTTACGTGTTCGTTCACACTCGCGTAGAAGGCGATCTTGGAGAAGTGGAGGTCCCTGTTGATACACGTCAACCTGCCGTAATCAAAAAAATGGAAAAAGCTGCAGGTAAAGAAATAAAAAAAGAATTACAAACAGCTATTAAACAAGCTCAGACAGACAAAGTTGACATCTTTGGGTTTGGAGAAGCACTGGAACGCACGCGCCCCAATCAGTGGGAAAAATTCAAATCAGAATGGGATGACGTTTATTTTCCAAAATTAGATGTAGACGTTACAGTAGAAGCTTACATTCGCCGAACGGGTCTGCGCAATAAATCGTTTCTCTCTAGCGTAAAAGAAAAACAACAATGAGGTAAGGAGGTTCTGGCTATATGGAAAAAGCAAAAATCAGCGCCACTCAATTATTCATTCTCATGGTATTATTCGAACTGGGAAGCGCTTTATTAGTTCCTCTTGCAATGAGAGCGAAGCAAGATGCATGGCTAGCTATTTTAATTGGAATGCTGTGCAGCTTTTTTTTCTTCTTAGTCTATCATAAGCTCTATTCCTACTATCCGGACCTCCTCCCTACAGAATACATGCAGAAAATTTTAGGTAAGGCACTGGGAACACTTCTTGCATTTGTATATATTGTCTATTTTTTATACGATGCATCACGAGTTCTAAGAGATTTCGGAGAAATGCTTCTTACTTTTGCTTATCCGGATACGCCTTTATTTATTGCCAATGCCTTATTGATGCTGGTCATTATCTATATAACCCGAAAAGGAATTGAAGCGATAGCGAGATCAGGAGAGCTTCTGTTTATTTTTATGTATTTTCTAGCTATTGCAGGCTTCATCTTAATTATTAGCTCAGGATTAGTTGATTTTAAGAACTTGCAGCCGGTATTAAAAGAAGGAATACTTCCTGTTGCCAAAGTTGCTTTGACCGAAACGCTATATTTTCCTTTCACAGAAGCTATTGTATTTACTATGCTTCTTCCTTACTTAAGCAATCCCAAAAAAGCAAGTGTGACCATGCTATGCGCAACGGGATTAAGCGGAATTAATCTAATTATTACGATGATCATTAACATTAGCGTGCTTGGAGTTGATCTGACGACAAGATCACAGTTCCCTCTTCTTAGTACTGTCCAAACGATCCAAGTAGCTGATTTTTTAGAGCGTCTAGATGTATTTTTTATGTTCGCTATGGTGATTGGGATTTATTTCAAAGTTAGCATCTTGTTTTATGCTTCTATAATAGGTACAGCTACTTTATTTAAAATTAAATCTCCTTCACGTCTAGCGTATCCTTTAGGCATCATTGTGTTGTTTTTGTCGATTACAATCGCTAGTAATTTTCAAGAACACCTTTACGAAGGATTGCACGTAGCGAGATTTCTTTTGCATATGCCGCTATTTTCTATCATACCCCTACTGCTTCTGATTATCGCCTTTTTGAAGAATAGGAAGAAGCAGCACAGATAGTGTATCTCTACTAAATAGAAAAAATGACGTTAAAATTATTGAGGTGATGTGCGTGTATATATGGTTTTATGATCATTTTGTTAATACCATCTTATTTCCGCTTACTTGTATCATGCTAGTGTGCCTGTCATTAGGACTGTATGCATACTTTAAATTAAAAAAAATGAAAAATTGATACTAGACGGCTATTTTTCTCATTCAAAATAAGAAAGATACAACAAGATAGAAAGCAACTGTTATTCCCGCTGCAATTAAAGCTGGCTTTAATTTATACTTGGCATATTCAATAACAGATAAATCTAATATTTTGGCGATGGTATTCGTATCGTCGCTTAAAGGTGAAGAAAACGCTCCAAAGGAACCGCTCGCAAACACCGCACCGATAATTAACGGCAAAGAAAGATCTGCAGAACTTGCAAGCGATACGCCAAGCGGCATTAAAATCCCCCACGTTCCCCAAGCAGATCCGATAAAGTAAGAAATAGCGGCTCCAAAGATAAACATGAACGGAGTGACAAACATTTGAGGAATCCACTTAGAATGTGCCGTCACGAAATTTGAAAAACCTAAGTCTTCTGTAACAGCGGATAATCCCCATACTACCGATAACAACAAAATAACGGACATCAAGTCATTGCCTCCTGTGATAAAACCATTAAGCAAATTCTGTAATGTAAAGCGCTGAAACAAGAAAAAAATGAGCGTAATTAACGTAGTCATAATTAAAGCTACTACCATCGCTTCTAACACGTCTGCTTTAATAAATGCTTCAAAAAAGGTGTGACTCTTACGATGTCCACTCCACCATGTTAAAAGTAAGGTAAGTGAAATCACAACAAGTAAAGGTACTAACAAATTCCAAGGCTTAGAAGGCAAATCCTTCGATACGCAAGGATGACAATCATGCCAATCTTTTTCGTCTTCTTCCTCGAGCTTCATAGGAGCCGTAGACGTTGAATGATGAAAAAAGCTGAAATAAATCCCTACTAAAATAATCACAATCGAAAAGAAATTATAAGGAATGCTTTGAATAAACAAAGAATAAGCGTCTTGTTTTATGCCTTGATGATCAATTGCCATTTGAATGATTGAGACCATATATCCTACAAATGCCGTTGCCACGGGAATTAAGACGATAACAGGAGTAGCAGTTGTTTCAATAACAAACCCTAGCTCTGCTGTCGTCATTTTCACTTTTTTCAGCAGCGCTCTCATAATGGGCGCGATCGTCACAAAACGAAATGTGGGAGCACTGAATGTTCCAATGGTTGAAACATAGGTTAAAATAAGAGCTTTTTTTCTTGTATCAATTCTTTCTGCAGCTGTTTCCACAAAACCTTTAACTCCTCCAGCCATCTTAATCATTCCGATAAGCCCTGAAAACGCGTATAAAAAGACAACGATTTCTATATTACTTTTATTTCTAAGAGCTTGTACAACGTAGTGAAGTAACTTTTCAACACCTCCGACAATCGAATGATCAATCAAATAAGCGCCTACTAATAAGCCTAAAAACAACCCTGGCAGCACTTGTTTGGTGAAAATAGCTATTGGAATAACAATTAAAAACGGTATAATTGAAAACCAACTAGATTCCATAGGACTCTCCCCTATCTTAAAAACCATATTAGACGTCTTCACGTATCGTTCATTAGCTTTTAATGTAACCCCAATAATATGTGTATATTCACGAAAACAATACGTATAAGCAGCACTGATTGAATAAACTATTTCTAATTAAAAACAGCATAGTAAAAATCTTTATTTCTACAACAAAAAAAGCAGTTTGCACATGCAAACTGCTTTTGAAAAGAAGCGGAAGACGAGGTTCGAACTCGCGACCCCCACCTTGGCAAGGTGGTGTTCTACCACTGAACTACTTCCGCGCAATATATAAAAGTAAAGATGCGGGTGAAGGGACTTGAACCCCCACGTCATAAGACACTAGATCCTAAGTCTAGCGCGTCTGCCAATTCCGCCACACCCGCGTGTGAATTGAAAAATAACTCCAAAATGGCAGGGGCAGTAGGAATCGAACCCACACTGACGGTTTTGGAGACCGTAGTTCTACCTTTAAACTATGCCCCTAGAAATGATTTCTTCAAAAGAACCTCGTTTATTGACGACGCTATATTATAATAAAACATATATGGAATTTCGTCAATAGGTCTTTTTATGAATCATGACTAGTACTGGCGACTTCAAAAAAACTGTGAGGCATATCACAGCTTTTCACACTTTCCACTGCCAGTTGCAGCACCTTTTACCCTCTACCATTTATTTTTAGAAGCTTTCTGTAAAAGCCCTTTTTTAGGCAAAGTGCAGAACTATACAAAATGTCTCCAAAATCGCGTGAAGACTGAAAGAATATGGAGGAGTGCAGATTTTACAGGAGGCACGTTTTTTTGAGAATCCGTATTAAAATCCACAGGTTCCCCCTCATTTCCCACAAGCGTACTGTGAGAAATTTTAGTTTCAATAGCCCCTGTTAGCTCGGCTGCAAATTCTTCACTATCTATCATAACCATAGATTCAGTATTTAAAAATACAGAACGTGAATCTAAGTTAAAAGAACCAACTGCGCTCAAACGCTGGTCGTAAACAACGGATTTCCCGTGAATGGAATAAGGCTGTTGATATTCATAAAGCTTTGAAGCCGCTTTTATGACGCGATTTTTCACTCCTAAGTATGCAGAAAAAGCCATAGCATTCGGAGTGGACGTAATAGAATTCGTTAAAATAATTCTTTGCACTTTAGATTTTACTGACTTATCTATATACTGTTCCATCTCTTTTGTTGGTACAATATAAGGACTTTGAACGACAATGGATTTTTCAGCTTGCTCGGAAAGCTTAATAAACGTTTTCCATATAAAAGGGCTTTTATTCATTCTTTGAATAGGATTTGTAATAAAAGAAATCTTTCTTGTAGGCATCGTCGATTCTCTCCATACAATATAAGGATGGACAAAGGGTTCGTTTGCTTTTTTGGCCTCTTCGTATTGATCTATTAACAATTTCTTTCCTGAAAGGCCACGAAATTGTTTAGTTTTCTTGAGCTTTGGAAAAGCTTTGCGCGTATACGGGTGGTTCCATAATTTCTCTACATACTTCTCCATTGAGAGAATGACACTATTACTTTCTTGCTTTGTATTATAAATCAGCACATCACGGTCATAGACAAAATTTTTATCCGGTTGACTGGCCAAGTATTTATCTCCAATATTTCGTCCTCCACTAATACCTAATTGGCCATCGACTACTATTATTTTATCGTGAAGACGGTTATGCCATGTCCAAGGTTTAAGAATAGTAAAGGGCTCATAGTACTTTAATTCAATATTATTGTGGAAAGCTAGAGCATAAAGAACATTTTTTCTCTTGCCTTTTAACCCATGAGAGATCCCGTCTAACAGCACTCGAATACGTATACCTCGGTCCGCAGCTTCGAATAAAGCACCCATAAGTAAATCCGACGAACGACCTTTGCCGATGGAAAAGTACGCAATATCGATTGTATGCCTCGCTTCTTGAATCATCTGCATCCGAACAAGTCCTGAAAAATAACCGTTTTCCAAAAGCATAACGCGGTCTGTGGATTCTTTCTTTCCGTAAAAATTCTCAGTATTCATTACTTTTAAGTCTTTTCCCTTGTGCAAAGGGACATAAAACAGTACCAATGCAGTTACGAATACATATATGAAGTACAATACGACAATCATTATTAGTATATTTATTAGCATGTTTCCTGTCACAATCCCTTTCCATTCTTATCGTTCTGTTTTTATTAGGATTCTTACTTTTTTAACTTCTATACCTTTTAAAATAAGAATGGAACGATGGATTATTTGTTACACTACTGTTGATTTCCGTGCAAGCCTTCGCTTCCGCTCCTGCAGGGTCTCACCTATTCTGCTTTCCCTATAGGAGCCTTCGCCTTGCCCTCAAAACAACTGCTAGAAGCTATTATATACACGAAACCTACATTCACTCTGCCAATAAAAAAAAGCAGAAGTTCATTATCTTCTGCTTTTGCAATTTATACCCTATTGTGAACCTGCTCTAAGTGCAAGTAAAACAGCGGCTCTTTTATTGATTAAGGTCGTTTTCCATATCTTTTATGTCTTGCTGAAACTCAGTTAAACGCTGACGCTGTGTTGCAGAAGCATTTTCAAGCGCATTCTCGATTTGCTGAGAGGCTTCGTTCACTTCACCTATCGCTTGCTTCGCTTCATGTCCATAGGATGCATCATTTTTAGCTTCATTTGCCTGTTCATATGCATCTACTGCTTCTTTATGCCCCTGCTGTGCTGCTTGAAACGATTGTTGTTTATCTTTGTTATATGGGAATTTTTTCATCATAGTGCTCCTTTCCATTTGTTCACTCTATAGTGTGGCATTTTTCCACTTATTCATACGACGTTTCAATAGGTTGAAGCTGCGTAAATATTCCGCATAACAACTTCCTTTATTATTTAAGAGCGTCCAATGATATCTTTTATCCCTTGAAATACTTTCTATATTTTACATAAATGTATAATCACTTTCTTTAGCGGACATCATACGAATAGCTTATTTGAACGTCAAAATATATTGGGGTTGACTGCATGCACTTGTTTCTTTCCTTTTTGATCATTTGTGCAGGGATTATATGGATGGAAATAAAAAGATTACCTCAACACTCTCATAAAAAAGAACGGAAAATTTTTATTGTATTCATGACAATCAGTATCATGATCGCTCTTGCAAAAATCTTTCGGCTGCCTCTACCGAACCCTTCTGATTGGGTAGAAGCAATGTTTCAGCCTTTAAGTCACTTATTATTCCGTTGGATCACTTAATTCGTGTATATGGCAAAAGGATGTGCTCATTTTGCTTAATGAAATCAATATTTCGGCTGCGCAATTTCGCAAGCTAGTAACTTTATATAGCATCGGAAGCACAATTATTGTTGTGCCTGCCGCTATTACGGCTGATGCTCATCAAGATGCCTGGATTGCAGCACTTTTCGGTGTAGCATCAGGAATTGGCTTAGTTTTGCTTTTTACCTCACTAGGAAAAATGTTTCCAACGCTTACGCTGATGGAAATGAACGAAAAAATTTTAGGTAAACTGTTTGGAAAGATTGTTTCTGCTGTTTTTGTATTATCCAATTTGTTTATCAGCAGTCAAGTTCTTTACTATGTAGGGAATTTTCTCACTACACAAATTCTTCCCTACACGCCGCTTACAGCCATCCACATTGCATTTATGGGTGTGGTTATCGTAGGAGTACGCCTAGGAATAGAAGTTATTGCACGAAGTGCCGAGATTTTATTCCCTTGGTTTGTCGGATTATTCGGACTTCTGATTTTGTCTATGATTCCGCAAATTAAAATAGAGCATATTCAGCCTGTGTTCGAAATACATCCAAAAGCTTTTATTCGGGCTGTTTTAACGTTTTTAAGCATGAGTTCTTTGACTTATACGATTCTGCTTATGATTTTCCCTTCCCATACACCAGACACAAAAAAGTCCACTCAATCTTTTTATATAGGGAATATAGCCGGTGGACTAGTGATGGTTACGTTAATCTTACTTGGAATTTTAGTGCTTGGTCCTTATTACTCCCAAATCACCATGTTTCCAAGCTATGAATTAGGAAGAAGAATTGATGTAGGAAACTTTCTTCAAGGTATTGAAGTAGTCATTGCTATTTTGTGGTTTATTACTCTCTTTTTTAAGCTTTGCATTTACTTTTACGCTACTCTTTTGGGGTTTGCCAATGTATTTCATATAAAGGACTACAAGCTATTTTCTTTTCCAGTCGCACTCATCATGATTACACTTTCCCTTATTGTATATCCAAGCGTTTCTTATCAAAAAGATTGGGATACAAAAACGTGGATTCCCTACAGCTTACTTGTAGGCATCTTATATCCGCTTTTCCTTTTAATTGCAGGATTTATTCAAAACAAAAAGCAGCATTCTTCTAACAGCGACTAAAAAATCAAAAACCTTTAATAGAGAATGCACCTTCAGTATAAGTAGTTATTTTTCTGGAAAATATAACATTAATTATTCATGTATAGGAGCTAGTCTATGCTAGGGGTATTGGGGTTACTTATTGTTTGCACGCTCGTCATTTGGTTTGAAGTACCTAACTTACGGCAAAAAAAAGCGAAGAAAGAATTATGGCTATTCTACACAGTTCTTGCAATTGGAACGTCCGTAAGCATCTGTAAAGCACTGGGTTTGTATGTTCCAAATCCTTCTGATTTATCAGCTGCTATCTTTAGACCAATCAGCATATTTTTACTTCATTTATTATCTTAATACGTAAGACGAGGAAGTGAATACCGTGAAACCTGTAGTTAAAATTTCAACGATTCAATTTCGCATGCTCGTCATGCTTTATACAATTGGAAGCACAATTGTTATTGCTCCAGCGGCTATGACTGTTGATTCTAAGCAAACTGCTTGGATTCCGGCTATTCTCGGAGTAGCATGCGGATTTGTATTAGTGAAAGTATATATAGCTCTCGGACTTTTATTTAAAGATAAAAATCTGGTAGAAATCAATGATGTAGTATTTGGAAAATATCTAGGAAAAGGTGTATCTTGTTTATTTGTCCTATCTACTGTCATAACGTGCAGCCGCATTGTATACTACGTCGGGAGTTTTTTAAATACCCATATTATGATGGAAACGCCGCTGCTTGCTATTCATATTATTTTTATGCTTGTAGTTGTGTTCGGGGCAAGACTCGGGCTAGAAACAATTGCACGCTGCTGTGAAATCTTTTTCCCGTGGTTTGTTGGCCTTCTCGGAATTTTTATTTTTTCACTAACTCCTCAAATGAAACTTGAAAATCTTATGCCTTTAATGGACATTCACTTAAAACCGCTGACTCATTCGGTTCTTATCTTTCTTAGCATTACTTATTTTACTTTTGCTCCTTTGATGATGATTTTCCCCCTTCATTTAAGAAAACCTGAAAAAGGAGCTAAAGCTTTAATGAGCGGCAGCCTGCTAGGTGGATTTATTATGGTAATTGTTATTTTTTCTTGTATAATCGTTATTGGTTCTTATCATTCTTCAACTACCATGTTTCCCGTATATGAAATGGCTAAGCGAATTGAGGTGGGAAATTTTTTGCAAGGAATCGAGGTAATTATTGCCATTATATGGTTTCTTACTCTTTTCTTTAAAGTTTCTCTTTATTTTCATGCTTCCATCGCTGGACTTTGTCATATTTTTAACATCAATGAAACTCGATTTCTAACGTTACCGATGGGATTAATTGTTACGACTTTTTCCATTATTGTGTACCCAACCATTACCTATCAAAAAACATGGTTAGCCGAAACGTGGATTCCCTATAGTTTTTTGATGGGAGCTTTATATCCTTTTATTCTTCTTATCATAGGATGGATTCGTTTTAAACCAGCTAAAATAAAAATAAAAAAGATAATAAAATCTACATAAAAAAAGCAGGTAGTCACCTGCTTTTTTATGCTTGAAGCGCTTGAAGCCCTGCTTGGTTTAAGAAATGCCAAGGCTTATTAAAGTGGGGTTGAAAGAAAAAGTCCATAAAGCCAAGCTCATCGATCGTCATTTCCTGCTGTACGCATACAGACAATGTATTAATTGCTTGAGTAGCATCAATTTTAGAAATAACCTGTGCACCTACAATTCGTCTCGTTTCTTCTTCATATACTACTTTTAACGTAATATTTTCGTACGTTGGCATGAATTCTGGTCGGTTATTTTCTGATATTGTGATACTTTTCACATTCATATCAAAAAGAGAAGCCGCTGTTTCAGTTATGCCGGTAGATGCAACATTGTAATCATAAATATGCAAGCCTGATGTTCCTTGTGTTCCCATATACTTAATCGTCGGTTTAACAAGGTTTTGAGCAACTAATGTTCCCATTCTAACCGCATTTGTAGCAAGTGGAATATAGGCATGTTTCTTAATCGGATTGTAGTAAATCGCACAGCTATCTCCGGCCGCAAATATATCTTTTTTGCTTGTTTGCATATATTCATCAACCACAATTGCGCCGTTTGGAAGCATGTCTACCTGCCCTTTTACTAAGTCTGTGTTTGGACGAAAGCCAACACACAAAATAACAAGATCCGCTTCATATTCACCTGCAGTTGTCACTACTTTTTCAACAGATCCATCGCTGCCTGCAAATTTAGTAACCGCTTGGTTTAATGCTAATGTAACTCCGCGCTTTTTAAATTCCGTTTCCATCAAGCTTGTAAATTCTGGATCAAGATATTTATTTAAAATACGATCAGCACTATCAATGAACGTGACTTCTTTTCCATACACTTCAAAGGCTTCTACTAATTCTGCACCAATATAACCCGCACCAATTACGGCGATTTTTTTTGCTTGTTTTGCTTTTTCGATAATGTGATTAGCATGCTGATAGTTTTTACAAAGCACAACATTATTTAAATCGATGCCTTCAAGGTTTGGAATAATTGGCCATGATCCAGTTGTCATCACTAATTTATCAAATGTATCTTCAAATTCTTCGTTTGTTTCTAAGTTTCGCACCGCTATTTTTTTGTCTTCTGTATCAATATTCGTCACTTCATGTTTCATTTTCATATTTACACCCATCTCTTGCAATTCAGACGGTGAAGAGTAAAATAAACCATTTGCATCTTTTACGACCCCGCCTACATAGAGCGCAATTCCACAAGACAAAAATGAAACATTATCATTTCGCTCATAAACTGTAATTTTAGCTTCTGGATAAAGTTCTGCCATATTTTTTACTGCTGCTGTTCCTGCATGTGTACACCCTACTACTGCAATTTTCATAGATGATATCCCCCTTAGGATTATAGAAAATATAATTTGTGAAGTTTTTCACATATATTGTGAAATGTTTCACATACCTTTTACAATTCTTATTATACAAACATGTTTGTTCTTTTTCAAGAGATATGTGAAAAAAATCACATACTTTTTTTAAAAAATATGTTACAGAGTTCTTTAAATAGCATTGAAGCTTGATATGATGCGCTTTTTTTGTTGATGCGCTGCTGATGAACAATTTCATCAGCTTGTTTTTTTACGTAGAAACTCACTATCCAATGCACTCTCTAACAAAAAAAATAAACCGGATAAAATAATCATCGCTAAAATAGATACACGGATTCCGCTTATAAGCAAGTCTGCTATATAAACCGATAGAAAAGTAAAAAATATGTCCACAAAAGCTGCAGATGCTACAAATAATACTCTGTTCATCCTAGCATTCTTCATTAAAAAAATAAGCGCCTTTGAAAAAAGCTCTGTGATAGAGCCAAACACAAAAATAAAAAATAGAAATAAACATATGGCCCAGTAAGAGTCATACTCCACTCCCATCACTCTAAGGAAGCCTATAAAACCAAAAAAGTAGCTTCCCATTAAGATAGCTAAAATGATTAGTACCATCGCTCCTGCTATAAAGAACGCAATTAAAAGATCCATTCCCTTGCTTTTTCTTTTCATTGTTCCATGCCACCTTACTTATGATTCAATCCGTATTATACCAAAAAGAGGACGAGACATAACGAAACGAATCCATTCTAAAAACAAACAACTAGTACACATGAGCGGAGTCACTTTGGACACCGCCGTTGACTTCCGTGAAAGTCTTCCCCTTGTCCTCCAATCAACTGCTAGAAAGACCTACACACGAAACCTACATTTACCACAACAAAAAAAACGAACCACGAATCAAACATCTTGATCAATGGTTCGTTTTTCACTTTGTCTAAAATCTTTTTGTCCTAGTCTCTTTTCTACTTTACTTATCTTTTTTATCTTGAAGAGCTTGTTTTAAAGCATCTCCCAAGCTTGAACCAAATGCTCCGTCATCGTTGTATTTGTTAAGAAGCTTTCGTTCTTCTCGTTTTGAAATCTTTTTCTTTTTGTCCTCGGCTTTTTCCACTACTTGACATGAACGGCATTGGAAATACGTACCCGCTTTTCCTGAATGAATTTCCATTCGTTTATGACACTGCGGACAGCGTCGGTTCGATAGTTTAGGGTCTTTTGCGCGTCTATAGCTGCACTCAAGGCTTGAACAAACGAGCACTCTTCCTTGCTTTGTTTTCTTTTCTTTTAAGAACGAACCGCATTCCGGACATTTAGAGCCCGTTAAATTATGAGGTTTGTACGTTTGATTACTTGTTTTTACTTGCTTGACAAGCTTTTCTGTTTGTTCGCGAATATTCGTTAAAAACTCTTTTGCATTTCCTTTTCCTTTAGCAATTGCTTCTAAGTCACGTTCCCATTTAGCCGTAAGCTCAGGAGACTTTAACTCGTCTGCTACTAAGTCAATCAGCTGCTTTCCTTTTTTTGTTGCGTGCAGACGGTTATTTTGGCGATCAATGGATTCGTTTTGCAGAAGTTTTTCAATAATATCTGCACGTGTTGCCGGCGTACCTAAGTTGTGTTTTTCCATTTGTCCAAGAAGATCGGCTTCTGTATAGCGCTGCGGCGGCTCTGTAAATGCACTTT
Organism: Priestia sp. FSL R5-0597; assembly: GCF_038006305.1. NCBI lineage: Bacteria > Bacillati > Bacillota > Bacilli > Caryophanales > Bacillaceae > Priestia > Priestia sp. FSL R5-0597. Next base: position 2,195,703 of record NZ_JBBOUZ010000001.1, on the reverse strand, counting down.
TCATCGTTACATTTTGAATGAGCAGCTTGCTGCCTTCTTTCATATCAGGCAGCTTCACCGTTGCTTCTGAGTCTCCACCAGAAACTTTTTTGAAGCCTGCATTCACAACTTGCTTTCCGCTCGCTACCAACAGTTCCCCGTTTACTTCAAGCTCTGCTTTAACCACTTCATACTCATATGCAGGATAAAACAATGAAATAAATCGCTTTGCAATTAAGTCATACAGCTTTCGTTCATCAGCTGATAAGTCCTGTAAAAACACAGGCTGATCCGTTACGATAATCGCATGGTGATCACTTACTTTTTCATTATTAACCACTCGCTTTGGCAGCTGTGCATTTTTTAAAATTGGACGAACTTCTTCTTTATATACAGCAGAGATGCTTTCCAAGCGCTCTTTCATAGTGGAAACCATATCTGTTGTTAAATAACGAGAATCTGTACGTGGATACGTGACTAACTTATGCTGTTCATATAACTTTTGAAGTACATTTAATGTCTTCTTAGCAGAGAAGTTAAAGCGTTTGTTAGCGTCGCGCTGCAGTTCATTTAAGTCATAAGGAAGCGGCTGCGCTTCTTTATGCATTTTACGCTTGATTGTTTTCACAACTGCTTCACCTGATAATTTTGAGTGCAGCTCTTTTGCACGTTTTTCATCAAAAATGCGCTTTTCATTGCCCTTTTGCCAAGCTGCTTCAAACGACGAAAACTGAGCTGTAAGCGTCCAATATTCACTAGGTTTGAATGTGTTAATTACTTGTTCACGCTCAATTATCATCGCAAGCGTCGGTGTTTGTACACGTCCTGCTGATAATGGTTCTTCGTATTTAGTCGTTAACGCTCTCGTTACGTTTAAACCGATAAGCCAATCGGCTTCTGAACGGCAAACTGCTGAATCATACAAACGATTAAACTCTTTTCCTGGTTTTAGCTGTTTAAACCCGTCACGAATCGCTTTGTCCGTTTGAGACGAAATCCAAAGACGTTTAAACGGCTTGTTCCAGCGTACCTTTTCCATAATCCAGCGTGCTACAAGCTCTCCTTCACGCCCTGCATCAGTCGCAATAATTAACTCGCCAATATCCTTTCTTTTTGCTAGATCGGATACTGTACGAAACTGAGAGCTCACTTTACGAATTACTTTTAGTTTCATTTTCTCAGGCATAATTGGCAGATCTTCTAATCGCCATGTTTTATATTGGTTATCATAATCCTCTGGTGTTTGTAATTCAACTAAATGGCCGAGTGCCCATGTTACGACATACTTTGGCCCTTCAATATACCCTTTTTTTGTTTGTGTGCTGCCAAGCACGCGCGCAAGATCACGTGCTACACTTGGCTTTTCTGCTAATACAAGTGATTTCATTTTATGTATACCTCCAATTCACTTGTTCCATTATACATGATTGTATACTTTTTGTACGACTTCAAGATTAAGTTTACATAATCATATTATAATAAATAAAGCTGAAGAATTTCTCTTCAGCTTCTAGCTACTTCTTTTTATAAAATAGTCGCGAGATAATTAAACCGATAGCTCCTAAAACGATAAATAACAAGGCTCGTATAGCCATTGGGATAAAAGGTAAATCATATAAAACGAGTTTAAAAAGTGTTAAGAACAAAATGCCCACGCCGACATATGTTGCTGTTTTAAAATTTCGAAGTGATCCTATTACGAATGCAGCAATGGACAAGCATAGCCAAACGGCCGTCATAATAAGCGTTTGTGTATTAGCGGAAAGATCAGTGGTTCCAGCGACCGTCACTTCCGTTGCAAAAATTAAAGAAAGAATAGAAAAAACAATACTTCCTCCAATTTTGAACGTATCGTGCTCATCTTTTTCTGTTTTTTGAATACTGATCCATACAAATACTAGAATAGAAGCTAACACAACAACCCAGTTTAATGTCGGAAGAGACAGCACTTGTTCGATTGGTGTAACTAAGATATACGTGGCACTCAGTATATAAATCGTATAAGAAAACAGTTGATGAAGTAGATTTTTATACGTCATGGCGATATAGTAAACAGCAAGTCCTTGAATCACATATAAAATGACTCCTTCTCTTAAATCGACGAGCTGATGAATAAAAAACGCTACTGCAACAATTAAATAGGTAATAAAAAATTCAAATTTCTCCTTAGAACTTCTTACTGTGTAAACACCTAATGCGTAAATAATAACTAGCGCAAGCAGCACCATGGTAGTCGTGCCATCGTCAAAAACGGCAAGCAGCCAGCCGTACGTAGCTGCTAAACTCGATAGAAGGGTAAACGCATATACTTGGAGTACGGATTGTGATAGAAAAAAGCTAGAAATTAAGCATAAATGCTGAATCAGAATCGCCATACCTAATAACGCTTTTACACCATTATCACCAACAAACGAGTAATAAATGAGTAGCGTAAAATTTAATAGTACCGCGGAAAGAACATATAAAATTGAATATTTTTGTTTGATTGCCACATATAAAAAGGCAATATACAGAAGCGTTTCATAGCCAATGAAAACCAGAGCATTAGGCGAATTACTTTCAATAAGAAAAGGAACTAGTACGCCTCCAACCGCGCTAATAATCCCTAATGCCTGTGAACGATAAAAGACTGTCGCGATCATCCCTAAGATAATCCAGCTCGTATTTAGTATAAAAGCAAGCGTTGGTCCTGCTAAATGATATAGGCTATGCATCGCAAACGTCGTTAACATGAGAATAGGAATAGCTCCTCCTACAAGTACTTGCCCGAGCACCAGCCTACCCTTTTTGATTTGGAAATGACCTGTTACAGCAAAACCTATTGAAACAACGAAACCGAGAACAACTTTTGCTTTTTCATTCATTAATCCATAGTCAGAGGCTGCTTTAAATCCCCATAGCACGCCAATAATAAATACGAAAATAAAAATTCTCGGCAGCCATGTTTGAAAAAGGACTTTTTCCCAATCAACAGGCTCTTCTATTGCCTGTGAGCTTTTAGCTGCTGTTTGAGCAGGACGTTTAGTCGTCTCCTCGCGCTGTTTGGGAGGAGCGTGAACTGCTTTTGGTCTTGGAGAATTTGTTTTATATACAAGCGACTTTAGCTTGGCTACGTCTTCTTCTAAACTGCTTATTTTTCGTTCAAGCTCTTCTATTCTTTCGTTTTCCATATTTCCTCACCCTTTCTCTTTAAAGTATTTGTGATTTTTATATGTATACCTTACAGAACTTAACTATTATACCATCAAAAGGAATATCACTTAGAAAAATTCTATTTTTAGCAAAAAAAAAATACAGCGATCTTTTCAAAAGAAAAGTTCGTTGTATAGGATGTGCTACATTTTTTTATGTCACTTTCTCGCTGTATGTACTGTGAAAACCCGCTTCGATGTGGGCTACTTGAAAGCTATGATGACCAATTAAATATTTAACAATATCCACACGGTCAATTTTACCTGGCTTATTGTTCATTGCTTCTCGCACCATAGATTGAAATGTTTCTTTGCAAAACTTCTTTTCATGAAGCAGAATCGTTTCACAATACTCTTCATGGTCTCCCTCTGAAATACGATAATAATGCATTTCTTTCACCCCTTTTTAATGTTATACCTATTACATACCCCAAATATTGCTATTTTAACAAATTAATTTTATTATTCTTTATTTTTCCATTTATATATAATTTACAGCACAACGTTTCGAAACTCATCGTTATAAATGCTAATTTGAAGACGCTGAGAAAAACGTTCTTCTTCAATGTAGGTCTCAGGCATTAATCCAACAGGATATACCCTCGGGTTTTCGCCGCTTCCTAATATGTATACATACATCTTTCCTTCGCTTGTATATCGAACTTTCGTCGAAATACCTCCTTGCCCTTGAAGAGGCGCATAAACCGCTCTTACATTATCTCTAATTTCTTGTACAAATCCATGTAGTTCAACATCCGAATCGTAATAGTGGTTTGCTTCATACAAGCCGTAAATACGAGACTTATCGATATCACATAATATGTTCCAAAATTCAGATAAATCTTCTTGGAACAACACTTGAATAAAATTTCGTGCAGCTTCTTGCTGTTCTTTTGTTAATTCTTTTGTTAGCGCAAACTCTTCATTTTTTAACATCTCAGTCACCTCCCTTATGTATGTAATACGACAAGAGATACAAATAACCTCTTTTTTCAGCTTATTAGCAACCAATTTATTTTTCACATTAAAAATTGAAAAGCTATCTCGACTAAGATGTCAAAATAACTCTTCAATTACTGTAGAATAATTACGTAAAATACTCGATTTTCGCATTTGGAAAATACTGATCAATGTAATATTCCAACGTCTCTCTTAATTCTTGTTCTTCATCTTTCGCGTATACATACTTTCCAATCCCGTAACGCCCCCATTTGTAGCGGCGCTCTTCTTCATTCATCTCAAGCTTTGTTTTCGGATAGTTTTTCTCAATCACCCGTTTGGCCGGCTTGGTAAAGCGATGCTGAATCATTTCAAATGTAATATCATCTCTTGACTCTTCAGGTATAGAAGCATCAAGCTTTTCAAACAGCTGACGGTATCCCTCTTGCCAACCTTCATGAATGTAAATAGGCGCCACAATAAAGCCAAGTGGATATCCGGCTTTTGCAACTTTATTAGCAGCTTCAATCCGATAATCAAGAGGAGATGTACCAGGTTCAAAGTTTTTTATAACATAATCTGCGTTTATGCTAAAGCGAAAGCGCGTGCGACCATTATGTTTAGCATCCAATAAATGATCCACGTGATGAAACTTAGTCACAAAACGCAGTTGACCTAGTTCACTTTCCCCAAAATATTCAATCGCGCGCTTTAATGAATGTGTTAAATGATCAATTCCTACGATATCAGATGTACAAGCCGCTTCAAATCGCGTTATTTGAGGGGCTCTTTCCTGCATATATTGCTCTGCTTGACCTAATATTTCTTCAACATTCACGTACGTACGAATATATGGTTTGCTTCCCATTGTTGTCTGCAAATAACAATAGTGACAGTGCCCCATACACCCTGTTGCAAAAGGTATTGCATATTCAGCTGACGGTTTAGATGTATCAAATTTCAAGGTTTTACGCACACCAACTACTAAAGTAGACTTGGCATTGCGGTATTTTTGCAAATCATTTTTTCCCGGTATATTACGCACTTGATTATGAGAAGTTGTTTGACGAATCTCAATTCCCATCTTCTCAAATTTTTCTTTTAATTGAACACCAAGCGGGTACTCCATTGCCCCTGGCTCAATGTATACTAATTGAGGTACAAAAGGTTTTATCATCATGTACACTTCCTTTTTTCTAATACTAATAGCGTTTGAAAAATAAAAAGACTCTATCCGTGGTAATTATTTTTTAGATCAAAAAAGACTCTCTATTTAAGAGAGCCTTTCGTCAATCATATTGTTCATAATCAAATATCTTGTTATACATGTTCTCTGCTTCTTCATACGTTGAATACACGGCATCATCTTCAGCTAACAAATGATAAGACTCATGCAGAAACAGCGCTTTTTCACCTTTATTTTCAGGATGTTCAACAATTTCAGCTTGATTAATATTGGCAACGTTTGCCGTATGAGGGTTTCGGTAAATAACAAATACTTGATCTCCTACTTGATATTCTTTTTTCTCCACGATCATCATCCTTTTCTTCTTTCTTTACTCGTATGATGTCCGCTTTTACTCATTTTATCCGATAAAAACACGTGGTGAGATCATCAAGAATTTATACGCTTTTACGCTCAATAAACCGAAAAGGAAGCTCAATTTTTTGAGGATCCTTGCTCCTGACTAGTTTAAAAAGCGTTTCGCCCATTTCTTTGAGAGGAAGTTCGATCGTTGTGATTTGTAAATAAGAAGAAAGCGGATGATTATCAAAACCAATAATAGCTAAATCGCCTGGAACTGATATACCCGCTTGTTCGCACTGAGCTTTTATACCAATAGCGACTTGATCGTTTGTTACTAAAAGCGCCTGAGGCCGATTTTTCATCTGCACCAATTTTTTCACCACTTTTTCACCATCTGTCACGTTCAAACAGCCTTGAAACACCCATTCCGGATGATAAGGCTCATTTATTCTTTCTACATATTCTTTGTATGCTTGCTGCCTCTGTTGACTATTTGTACCCGTCATTCTTCCAATACAGTAGCCAATATCCGTATATCCTTTTTCTTTTAAATACATGAGCGCTTTCTTAAAAGCTGCATAATGATCAACGTATACGGAGCGAATAGAACGATTTTGTACGTTTTCGCACACGGCTATCGGCCCGTACTGCTGATAATATTCAATCGTGCTCCAGCTGCCTGCTCTAGAACAAATAATCACTCCATCAACCTGCTTTGTTTTTAGCATATGAAGCGCTTCTTCTTCTTTTTTTACATCATAGTTCGTCTGACAAATAACAAGCTGATACTGCTTTTCTAACGCTTGAGAGGCCACTCCTTCTAAAAGCAGACTGAAATAAGGATGATTAATAAAAGGCAAGACGACGGCAATCATATTTGTTTTCCCTTTTGATAAGTGAACGGCATTAATGTTTTGTTCGTAATTAAGTTCTTGAATTACTTCTTCTACCAGACGGCGCTTTTCTTCTTTTACATACGGATGATGATTTAAAACCCGTGACACGGTCGAAACAGATACACCAGCTTTTTTTGCGATATCTCGGATATTTGTCATGTTTTCACCTTTTTCTCTTGCGCTGAAACGCGTTTCATACTTTATTCTCATTATAAAGTGAAAAAGCAATAAGCTAAACCCGTTACAATCATGTTTTTATTCACTTATATAAGGAGGTCATATCATGGGTATTTTATTATTCATTTTATTATGCGGAATTGAAATCGGAGGAGCGGCTTATGCACTTAAACAAAATGAGACACTTTGGAAGGAGCTAGATGAAAAAAAGCCGACTGATTTTTTCAAACAGTAAAAAACCCTTAAAAAGAATGTTCTTTTTAAGGGTTTGATATTACGCAGCTTCTTTAGATGATTTTGATTTTTTATTTAAACGAGGAAAGCCAATTACAATCGCAATGATACCGCAAACCGCTGTTAACATTGGATAGAATGTAAATGGAATAATCTCAACCGGTGAAACTTTAGCAAATCCTGCTGCGAGAAGCATTTGTGCACCGTAAGGGATAAGCCCTTGAACGCTGCATGAAAACAAGTCGAGCAGACTGGCTGATTTACGATTATCAATTGAATACTTATCAGAGATTTCTTTCGCTAACGGACCTGCTGTAATAATTGAAATCGTGTTATTAGCCGTGGCTAAATTGGTTAAACTTACTAATCCAGCGATACTGAATTCTCCGCCTTTTTTTGTTTGAATGCGTCGTGTTAATAGGTTCAATAAGAACTGAATACCACCGTTATAGCGAATGAGTTCAACCATTCCGCCAATTAAAAGAGATAAAATAATTAATTCCGACATTCCGCCAATACCTTCTGTCACAGTTTTAGCAAGAGAAGAAAGCGTGTAGCTTCCGTCAGCTAATCCAATTACGCCGGCTAATACAATTCCTCCGGTTAAAATGCTTAATACGTTTGCACCAAATATGGCAGCAACGAGTACGCCGACATAAGGCAAGATTTTAAACCAGCTAAAATCTTTAATTTCTACTGATGACGTATTGCCTAGCGTCATTACAAGTAATAAAATCACTGTAACAATCGCTGCAGGAAGGACAATAAAAAAGTTTACTTTTAATTTATCTGACATATTTGTTTTTTGCGTACGAACTGCCGCAATGGTCGTATCAGAGATTACGGATAAATTATCTCCAAACATTGCACCACCAACAACAGCAGCAATTGCCAATGTAATGGATACATGCGCCTGCTCACTGATTCCTACAGCGATAGGCCCTAACGCAGCGATCGTTCCCATTGACGTTCCCATCGAAATTGAAATGAATGCGCCAATAACAAAGATTCCGACTACCACTAAGCTTTGTGGAAGCACAGACAGAGCTAAGTTTACCGTTGAATCAACAGCTCCCATGCCTTTAGCGACTTGAGAAAAAGCACCTGCCAAAATAAAAATAAGTACCATAATAATGATATCAGGATGCCCTGCTCCTTTAGCAAAACGTTCCACTTTTACATTAAGTGAATCTTTGCGGTTCATAGCCAGCGCCACGATGGCTGCAATGATAATAGCTACTAATACAGGCAGCTTATAAAAATCTCCCGTTATAATTCCTGATCCGACAAACAGGACTAAAAAGACGCCCAGCGGTAACAGCGCCCAGCCGTTTCCTTTTTGTTGTTCCATTCTTAACACCTCTTGTTTACGTAATAAAAAAAGACCTCTTCTTATTGATAAGAAGAGGTCTCTTATTTGTATCATAAGATTACCCTTCTCATCTTCCAAACGAAACATCGTCTGCTGGATTTGGCACCGCACTGCGTACAGCCAGTTGCCGAGACATCATAGGGCCAGTCCCTCCGTCTCTCTTGATAAGAAGTTTATAGTTGTTTTAAAAATAGTCTTTCACTACTGTAATCTCTTTTTATTTAATTGTCAAATGCTATTTTAGAAAAATATATAGTGTGAAAATTCTCACATCAATTAGCTACGTCACGTTTTAAAAACGCCACCCACGCTACGCCCATAAAGAAGACAAAGTGTGCAACTAAGATGAAGATTGAAAATGGAATTGTCATTCCGTCAAACATCGTCTTCATTCCGTCCATATACTGCACAAAGTTTGTGTTGGCGAACAGTAAAAATTTCCCCCACCATAGACCAAACTGCGATACTATCCCAGTTACTGCTTTCGCCCCAATACTTACGACAATAGCTAGACTTGAAGCAAGCGCGCTGTTTCTAAATAAAGACGACAGCATAAAAGCAAACGTCATCATCATAAACGTTTCCATATACGCGCTGTCATACGTAAGCGTAATGTTTTTAAGCAGCTGCGCATCTCCTTCTAGACTGGCAAATCCAAAGAACAATGCTCCCCATACAAACGAAAAAAGCAAATAGCTCAGCAAGTAATACAAGCTAATTAAAACGAGCGTTATGTACTTGGACGTTAAAATCGTTGAACGTCTAGCAGGGCGAATTAAAAGAAGCTTAATGGTACCCGCTTCAAACTCTTTTGCAACCATTGATCCTCCAACAGCAAGCGCGAAAAATTGAACGAGGATCAGCATGCCTGCACTAAATGACAGGAAATTCAATATGTTGTCTTCCGTTCCTGCGCTGTTTGCTACTTTCTTCATTAAAAGAGCCATACAAAGAGTTAAGATGCCGATTGTAATAAACGTGACTTTTGTACTTCTTTTGTAAAACCATTTCATATGTTCATTTTGAATTAACTTAAGCATGGTGCTCTCCCTCCGTAACGGACATAAACGAATCTTCAAGCGTCTCATAAACAGGAGTGATTCGGTAGACTAAAATATCGCTGTCCACTAATTTTCTATTCACAGCTGGAATTTGTTCTTTCATAATCACTACATCAATACTATCGGATTTTATTGTTACTTGGAATTCTTGAGATAAAAGATCCGCTGCTTGTTGCACGTCAGATACTTCAAATTCTACATACATCCCTTGATCTTGACGATTTGGAGATAGATCTTGAACAGCTTTTAACTCGCCGTTTTGAATAATACCAACGCGGTCACATAATGCTTCCACTTCTTTTAATAAGTGGCTCGCGATTAAAATTGAAATACCTTCTTCCCTGCAGAGGGTTTGTAAATATGTACGAAATTCTCTCATTCCCGCTGGGTCTAGACCATTTGTTGGTTCGTCTAGTAAAAGCAATGCAGGCTTATGTAAAATAGCTTGAGCTACTCCTAAACGCTGTCTCATCCCAAGGGAATACGTCTTCACTTTTGCATGAATGCTGTTTTCAAGCTTTACTAGCGCAATCACTTCATCCAAGCGTTCTGCTGTGATCCCTTCATGCATATTCGCAAAGTGTTTTAAATTTTGATAGCCCGTCAGATAATCATAAAACTCAGGATTTTCAATAATCGCTCCAATTGATTTCATAGCTGATGTAAACTGTTCTTTTAAAGGAAAACCATTGACGGTAATTGTTCCCTTTGTTTCTTTAATGAGTCCTACGACGGTACGAATGAGCGTTGTTTTTCCAGATCCGTTCGGACCAAGCAATCCGAAAATCTCACCGCGCTCAACCGATAAGGATACATCATGCAAAATGGTTTTCTTCCCAATTACTTTACTGACATGATCTACTTGTAGCACTGTTTCTGTCATCATGTACATCCTTTCTTTAATTAGCAATACGCCTTCTATTGTTTCTCTTTTTTAACTATTTGTCTACTATAACCTTATTTTTGGAAAAGTAGCCCATTCAAATCATTCGTATTATCCGCTTACATTTGATAAAATAAAACAAATCTTAGTTAGAGGAGGACTTCTACATAATGAACTTAACCGTATACCTTGCCGGGCAAATTCACGATAACTGGCGAGACGAAATTAAAAACCAAGCAGAACAATTAAACCTTCCCCTTACCTTTGTCGGTCCCATGACAGACCATGACCGCTCCGACAACATTGGAGAAGAAATTTTAGGAAAACAGCCTAATGCTGTCTTAAAAGATGAAGCTGCTTCTCAAATTAATAATTTACGCACACAGGTGCTCCTTAAAAAATCTGATGTGGTCATTGCTTTATTTGGTGAAAAATACAAACAGTGGAACAGCGCAATGGATGCGGCGACAGCCATCGCATTAGATAAACCGCTAATTTTGGTTCGCCCTGAAAAACTGCACCACCCGCTTAAAGAACTGTCAAACAAAGCCCAAGTTGTAGTCGAAACGCCAGAACAGGCTCTTCAAGCACTAGCTTATATTTTTGAATAACAACAAATAAGAGCTGTCGAAAACCGGCAGCTCTTATTTGTTGTTTGTTGAAGGCTCTGTACGAAGCATACGATGAGTATTTCGTGGGAAGTTCCGAGATTATTATTTTTTTAGGTTTTTTTCATTTTTGAATAACGATAAGCAAAGTTACAGTCAGGTGCTTACTTTTTTGATCCGGATGCTCCATAATCTTTAATCGTTAACTTCACATCATAGTTAATTGGCACTTCACTAAATGTTTGATCCCAATTTCCTTTGACCCTCATCCATGTTATAGGCTGCTTAATTCTCAATTGATTTCCGAAACCTGCAACATCAACTTTATATTTTGTTTGCATTTTTTCTAGTACGTTTCTTACCAGGTACTTTACTTTTTTTTCTGAAGTTTTTTGCGCATTCTGTAAAAATTGATTATTAAAAGAGCTCCCTGAGGTCATCCAACTTTCAGATAGCCTTCCCACTGATTCAATGTGTACATCAAAAGAGATATTATCTCCTTTAACATGGGGTTGAATGTGACTTTTCATAGACTCTATTTCATATACAATCAGCTGACCGGTCTTTTTATCAAAGCTTTTTACTAGCCCGCCTTTCCCTTTCCCTGTAATCCAAGCCAAACCATCTAGTTCTTCTTCATTCAAAAAACCAATCATTTTGCTTGTTTCCCCTTTAATTATACCAGCACCCGCAAATTTGATTTCTCCATTTGCTGATAATACATTTTGCAACAGAAAACTAGATCCAGTTTGAATCTTGCTTGCTAATTTAATAAGCGGCATGGGCGGTAAAACCCGCGTTGTTCGATACGTATTGTCTATCATTCCATACAGGTGAAAAGCTGGGATCTCTCCTGCTGTTTTTGATTCTAACGTGTCGCTAGCTCTTCCTTTACTAATAAACACAAGGCAACTAGGTCTAAAATCATTGTCCCGAAGAGTTTGGTCCACTAATTGCTCTAAACTATACGCTCGTGCAAGGGCCTCACTGATAACCATTACTTTCATATGAGGACTAGTTAAAGGAGTGTCACTTCTTAAAGATAATTCACGAAGCATTTGAAAAGGAGAATCTCCTGTTTCCGAAATATTTACGTAAGATTTCTGCTGCGGTCCTCCTTGTTTAGTGGTTGAACTTGCGACTTGAGGAGTGATAAGTTGATAAGTTGACGTAATCAGGTTCTTTTTAGTATACCCTTCTCCTTGTTCATCAAATTCTTTTTCAGCTATGGACTCCTTACCTTTATCATAGGCCACACCCACTCCAAAACTTTGCTCTTCAATTTCATGACTGCTCCAGCAGCCTGCCAGAGGAAAGAGCAAAAAAACAGAAAACAAAACCAATAGGTACTGGAAATGGTTAAAGGTTTGTTTCATATTTTACTCCCTTTACTTTTGAAATAATGAGAAGAAGCAGCGGCAAAAAGCCAAATAAAACTAAGGCGATATTGCCAATCATATCTCCCAATTTAAATACATCATTAATATTTTTAGGAATCATGGAAATAAGATATATGACCGGAAGCAAACCATACATAAATGGATGAATGTTTTTTTGGAAAAGCTGAGACAGTCCTAATGAAGCGGCGTAATGGTTAATAGTAAAAGAAGCAAACATCTGCATGATCCATACAACTAGCAGCAAGGAATCAAATCGTTCAAAAATCAAGCCTGTCAGCTCAAAACTCCTTATTAAATCAAGCGTTGGCCATGTTCTTATTACTACTCCATCAATCGATAACGCTCCAATCACCATTACAACAGTAATCACATAAATAAATATAGGAATAGTAATTCCAACTAGCACAGCTTTTCCTGCTTTGTGCGGTTCTTTCATAAAAGCTAAAATGATTAACATGATTTCAGGACCGGTGAATGCAAGAGCAGTTGTTTTTACCCCTTTTAGTACAGGAAGGACTCCTGATCCAAGTACGGGGCGCAGATTATCTATTTCAAATATTTTCATACTCATAAAAGCTACCAGTAAAAAAAGAATAACGGTAATAGGGAATATAATTTCAAACAGTCGAGCGATCGGATTAATGCCCCCTCTAATTAAATAGAGGCTTATCCACATGAATGGCATAATAATAGCCCACGTCGGCGTTCCTTCCAGCAAGAGATATCCGGTTACTTCTGCCAATGAACGAGCGTGAAAACCACCAAGCAGTAAAAAATAACCTATCATAAGTAAGCTAATTAACTTACTCAACCATTTCCCTGTAATTTCTTTACTGTATTGATAAAACGTCTTTCCAGGGAATTTCCGGCTTAACTTCACCATGATTATCGCTGCTATCATGGTGACTATTCCTCCTAGAATAACAGTTAACCACACATCTGGTGTTTTCACTTGTTCCGCAGCTGTTCGAGGCAACGTCAGAATACCAGTTCCAAGTATAAAATTGATGACAATAATAGCTGTTTGTGGCGTCGTAATACGATCTTTTGAATTTATCATTACCTCTGATTCACTTCCTTTTATCATAAGCTGCTATCCTTTTCGTAGAGAATCTTTGGTGTGCATCATCTTTGGACGTCTTTTCATCATCATAAGAGGCATACGGACCATCAAGTCTTTCCATTCACTTAAACGATAGGGTACCGCTGGACTCATGTAAGATACGCCAAAACTTTTTAGTTTCACCAAATGACTGGTCATAAAAAGGAAAAATAAAACGACGCCGTATAATCCAAGTATGGCAGCGCATAGCATAGCTATGAAGCGAAGAATACGCAATGAAATCCCGACGCTATATTGCGGAATAGCAAACGATGAAATGGCAGTTAACGCCACAATAATCACTAAAATAGGGCTAACAATCCCTGCCTGCACAGCAGCTTCTCCAATAATTAATCCACCGACAATTCCCATTGCTGGACCAATTGGTTTTGGTAACCTGAGTCCAGCTTCTCTCAAGATTTCGATAGCTATTTCCATGAATAAGGCTTCTATAAGGGCTGGAAACGGCACTCCAGACTTTGTTCCTATAATGGAAATAGCCAATTTAGTCGGAATCATCCCTGGGTGGAACGAAATAAAAGCAATATACAAAGCCGGTGTAAAAAGGGAAAGAACTACTGCAATATAACGAAGAAAACGAATAAATGTACCGGGAATCCACCTTTCATAATAATCTTCCGGCGACTGTAGCATCATGCTAAACGTAACGGGGGCAATCAAAGCAAAAGGCGTCCCGTCTAATAAGATGGCTACTCTCCCTTCCATCAAAGCAGCAATTACACGATCAGGACGCTCCGTATTCTGCACCTGAGGAAATAGGCTAAGGTAATTATCTTCAATGAGTTGTTCCACATATCCTGACTCCGGTACATTATCAAGATCAATTTTTTTAATTCGTTTTTCTACTTCTTCAACTAGTTCTGGATCAACAATTTCCTTTATGTAAGCAACAACTAAGTCTTTTTTGGAACGCTTTCCTACTTGAAATTTCACCAGCGACAAATTTTCAATGTCTCCGCTTCCTCTTAATAAAGAAGTATTATCACTTAAAGATTCAGTGAAGCCTACTCTCGGCCCTCTCACTAATGCTTCTGATACGGGCTCTTCAATCGTCCTTGTTTTCACTTTGCTTGTACCAAGAATTAAAGCAGGTGATATTCCGTCAATTAAAAGAGCCGTAGATCCTGTTAAGACTTTTGATGTTACTTCTTTAATGAAATGAACCTCTTCTACATCACTGATTGATAATACTTGGCTTTTAATAAACTGTTTTGAAAGGCTTTCCTTTACGTAAAGCTGATCCTGTTGGTATTCTTTTGAAAAATCAGCCATCAATGATGACAAAATATGTTTTTCAATAAGATCTTTATCTGATAGCCCCTCTACAAAAATAATAGCTGCCTGAATGCCTGTACGTCCTATAATAAACTCCCGAAAATGAACGTCGGAGTTATGACCAATTTCATTTTTAACTGCTTTTAGAGTTAAAGCTAAATGATCCGTAACATGATTAGATGAATTTTGAGATGTAAATTCCTGTTTGTTTTCCTTTTCATTCGCATGGTTTCCTATTTTTTTTATTGTTGATCTCCATTTTTTCACTTTCATCACTCTTCCTCTGAATTACGAATCCCGCTTAATAATTTGTAGATTATATACGGGATGAAAAAAACCAGAACTGCTTGTATAAAAACTGGCCCTTCTGGAAGATAGGAAACAACTAATTTCCACATAATCATCACCCTATTTATGTCCATATCAAAGCAATTTTAGAAATAAGCATCCGTAAAATATCAGTGTTTACTTCATAGAAATTCTTTTATTTACCAGGTAGTATTATTCTTCTTTTTGTTTCTTATACAAAGGAATACAACATCCATCTTAAAAATGAAAAAGAGCTGCTTACTGAAGGCTTAGATATACTAGTTTGCTGCTCAAAGTTTTGGTGAATGCTAGAATAATCAAGCGTTACCGCTCAAAAAATCCCTTAAATGGTTGACGAGTGCTTAAAGTGTCGGTTACACTTTATGTTTGAAATATTGTATTCATATCGCTCTTATCTCAAAAGAATGGTATAATTTTATAGATATTGAATTTGGAGGACTGCTCATACATGATTACAGTTAGTAATGTAAGTTTACGATTTGGCGACCGAAAGTTATTTGAAGATGTGAATATTAAATTCACGCCTGGTAACTGCTATGGATTAATCGGCGCAAACGGTGCTGGAAAATCAACGTTTTTAAAAATTTTATCTGGTGAAATTGAATCTCAGACTGGTGATGTACATATGGGCCCTGGCGAACGCCTTGCTGTCTTAAAACAGAACCACTTCGAATATGAAGATCAAGAAGTTATGAAAACCGTTATTATGGGGCACGCTCGCCTTTATGAAGTAATGCAAGAAAAAGATGCTATTTATATGAAAGCAGACTTCACAGATGAAGACGGAATGAAAGCAGCTGAGCTTGAAGGTGAATTTGCTGAATTAAACGGTTGGGAAGCAGAATCAGAAGCGGCTATTCTTTTAAAAGGATTAGGTATTTCTGAAGATCTTCACGCCAAAAAAATGGCTGAACTAACGGGTAGTGAAAAAGTAAAAGTGCTTCTTGCACAAGCTTTATTCGGAAAACCTGATGTATTACTTCTAGATGAGCCTACGAATAACTTGGATATCCAAGCAATTCAATGGTTAGAAGAGTTCTTAATTAACTTTGAAAACACAGTCATTGTTGTATCACATGACCGTCACTTCTTAAACAAAGTATGTACGCACATTGCTGACCTTGACTTCAGTAAAATCCAAGTCTACGTTGGTAACTATGATTTCTGGTATGAATCAAGTCAATTAGCACAAAAAATGGCGTCAGATGCAAACAAGAAAAAAGAAGAAAAAATTAAAGAGCTTCAAGCCTTTATCGCTCGCTTTAGCGCAAATGCATCGAAATCAAAACAAGCAACGTCTCGTAAAAAATTGCTTGATAAAATTTCATTAGATGACATCCGTCCTTCTTCTCGTCGTTACCCATACGTGAACTTCACGCCGGAACGTGAGATTGGAAATGACGTACTTCGCGTTGAAGGTTTAACAAAAACAATTGACGGCGTAAAAGTACTTGATAACGTAAGTTTTATTATGAATAAAGATGACAAGATTGCTCTTGTAGGCCGAAACGAACTTGCAAATTCAACATTAATGAAGATTTTAATGGGTGAAATGGAAGCAGACAGCGGTACGTACAAATGGGGTGTCACAACGTCTCAAGCCTTTTCCCCAAAAGACAACTCCGAGTACTTTGAAAACGGAGATTTAAACTTAGTAGACTGGCTGCGTCAGTATTCACCTAATGATCAAAGCGAAAGCTTCTTACGCGGTTTCTTAGGCAGAATGCTATTCTCTGGTGAAGAAGTGTTGAAAAAAGCCAACGTTCTTTCCGGAGGAGAAAAAGTTCGCTGTATGCTTTCTAAAATGATGCTAAGCGGTTCGAACGTTCTTTTACTAGACGATCCTACGAATCACCTTGACTTAGAATCAATCACAGCACTAAACAACGGACTTATCAGCTACAAAGGTTCAATGATTTTCACATCTCATGACCATCAGTTCGTTGAAACGATTGCGAATCGTGTGATTGAAATTACGCCAAATGGAGTAATTGACAAGCAAATGACGTACGATGAGTATTTAGAAGACAGCAACCTGCAAAAACAAGTAGCTAGCATGTACGCTTAATAAAAAATCCCCCCGTTCTTTAAAGAACGGGGGGATTTTTTATATATGCACCTCTTGATTTAGCGATGACTTCGGAGAATACGTTAAAAACGCTAAGCTAGCAAATACTAGTGCTGCTCCGCATATGTTTACCAAAGTTAGAGATTCTCCTAAGAAAAAGACGCCAAGTAAAAAAGCGGTAACGGGCTCTGCTAACGATAACGTTACGGCGGTAGACGCTTGCACTGACTTAAGCGCTGTAGAAAATAATACATAAGCAATCGCCGTCGTAAGTATTCCTAAATGAAGAGCAATCCCCATTCCATTTAAAGAGACTAGCCAGCTCATATCGTACATAAACCAGCATGGTATCAGTAAAACGGCGGCGGCTGTGAACACAAGCGAAGCTCCTACTTGCGGATCAACATGCTGAACAATTTTTTTATTGACAGTCGTATAGCAAGCAAAAGACGCCCCTGCTCCTATCGCCATACCCAAACCTATCACGTCGATTTGAGTATCTTTTTTTAACAGCAAGCAGCTGCACCCTATAATACCAGTAACCGTAGCAAGCAACCATTTTTTTATAGGTTTCTTGCGGTACACTATGTAATCTAATACTCCTGATAAAACAGGCGCACTGCCAATTGCCACCATTGTGCCTACTGCAACACCCGTTTTAATGACAGCGGAAAAAAATAACGGCTGATAAGCGGCCATACTTGCTGCAGCAACCGCAAGAGGCAAAATAGGAAGACGTCTTACGTCCACATTCTTTCTTTGTATAAGACAAGCTGTAAGAAGCGCTAGTCCCCCTACCGCTAAACGTACGGCTCCAATAGCCACGGAATGCGCTTCAGCAGATGCTAAAGCTTGGGCGGTTCCTGTTGTTCCCCACAAAACTGCGGCACATAAAATAAGTATTTTTGATAATGAAGTATTCATCGTTTCATCTCCTTTCTTTTATCATAGCTAAAAGAAAGAAAAAAGTTTTTCCGCTTTTATGATCTTATTTGTCTGTTTTTAAGATACTTCGATATCGCGTCGGTGAGACTCCTTCTTGTTTTGCAAACCATTTCGTAAATGAAGACAAGCTGTGATAGCCGACTTCATGCGCAATATACGTTACCGAGTAGCTGCTCTCTTTTAGCAGTTCTTTTGCTTTATTTAAACGTATATGCGCTACATAGCTTTGAGGCGAATAACCCGTTTTTTGTTTAAACCAAGCGGAAAAATAGGCAGGATGATAATTTTCCAGCTTAGCAAGACTTTCTATGTTTAACTCTTGATTAAAGTTAACATGAAGGTAATCAATGGATTTAAACGTTTGTTTCTTTGGTAAATAATGCTGAACGTAACGGACTAAATCTTCAAGCGCCCCCCTGTCAGTGCTTTTTTGAAGCCCATCAAGTAACAGGTAGCGAAGTGCTTTCCAGGTTGAATCCCATTGAATAAAAACTGCTTCTTGAGAAAGATGCGCACTTTCTGTAAATTTCAAAGGAATATCAACAACCAAACATTCATTTGTATTTTTAGCTTGATACGTATGAAGCTGACGAGGCGGAATGTAAAAACATCCTTCTTGCAGCGTTAAGTGCTGCTCGCTTGCTTGAATATCAAGAGCGCCTGCTAGCGGAAACAAAAGCTGACTGTAGTTATGATCATGAGTATGAGGTGAATAGCTGTAGGCTCTTTTTTCGCAAATAATTTCACGTAGCGTATCCATTTTGTTCTCCTTTCCTTATTTCCTGTCTCAAAGAAGCTGTTCTATGCCGTCCAAAACGGTTCCCAGCACCCTTAACGATTCTGCTGGAGCATATAAAACATCCAATGAATGATCGGCATTTTCGATGACCGCAATATTCATTAGATTTGTTTTTAATCGATAAACTTCTTCAGTATAATAGTGATCACCACTTCCTATTACAAGAAGACCTTTGTGAGAGCTTTTTAGTAAACTTTCAAACAGTTCTGTTCTTGTTAAAAGCGGCGTCAGTAAAAGCATCACTGCGTCTTTGTAAACTTCATCTTTCATAACTCGCTGAATTAGAGGAATGGTCCCAAGCGATTTCCCTGCAAATATGATATCTTTATAGCTATTTTTAGGCAAAACGTCTTGCAGCACTAAACAAATGTCTTTCATCATAACGTCTGCAATCTCATCTGTAGACTTTGTCATCAGCTCTTTGGAATATGTATAGTGAATCTGAACCACGTCAATTCCGTGTTTTATCATCAGCATCGTTACATAATACAACAGGGGCTTTTCGTACGTATAGCCTAGCCCTGAAAACATAAAGCAAATGCGAGGCCCTCCTGTTTTAATATATGTATAGGTAATCTTATTAGTTTGGCTGCTTACACTTTTTTGCTCTACTTGCATGTCACTCCTCCTTTTTAAATATTCTAACATTTAATCCCGTAAAAAAACCCCATCTTTTTCTTTAAAAAATAAACGGGTTTGATAATGTATCGTTAAGCTATTGTAGAGCCGTTTAATGACGTTCTATTAGGTTCTGGTTTTCAAAGCAGCATATCTTTATAAATTAAATTATATGGGGGCAACTGTTTTTTTCCTTTTTTACATAAATAAAAGTTACAAAAAACACTACTGTACTTTTCCACAAACATTTATAAGCTTATCTAAAACAGAAAAATAAGTAGAACAACAAACTTCGAAAATATAAGAAGCTGATAGTATATGAGCAAGTGGATTCCTCACATTTTAACGAAAAAATTCTGGTAGAGAAACAAACAGAGGTCTAACGCTAAAAATAAGTTCAAATAATAGGATTACGAGCAACTTTTGGCGTAATTTATCGGCCTCCATTATCTCCGTTCACAAAGAAATCGTGGATATAATAAAGTTGTATAAAAGGCTGAATTACTTGGTGTATGTGCTAATCCAAAAGCATTATCTACCTTAATTAAAAATGTATTTTTTTGTAAGTTCAACACAATCTTTTGGGCAATTTAATACAATAATCTGGAGGTGAGGGAATGAAAGAACATCAATCTATATCTATTAGTTTGTGCATGATTGTAAAAGATGAAGAAGCTGTGATAAGGGATTGTTTATCATCTATTCAAGAAATAGTTGATGAAATTATTGTGGTTGACACAGGATCTACCGATGAGACAAAGAAGATTATTGCTGAATTCACAGATTTTATTTATGATTTCAAATGGACTAATGATTTTTCAGCTGCACGGAATTTTGCTTTTTCTAAAGCTAAGAAAGACTATATTTTATGGCTTGATGCGGATGATATTATAACTGCAGAAAATAAAGTAAAGTTATTAACATTAAAACAAACATTGAATCCCAATATAGATGCTGTATCAATGAATTATCACCTTGCATTTGATGAGAGTGGTAATCCGAGTTTCATCTCCCGGCGCAACCGTCTTGTTAAGCGCAAAATGAATTTTAAGTGGTTTGGTTTTGTACATGAATTTTTAGAAGTATACGGAAATGTTATTGATTCGGATATTGCTATTACTCATAAAAATTTTAAAAAAAGCAGTGATCGTAATTTACGAATTTATGAAGAATTATTAAAGGATGGAAAATCGTTTTCTCCTAGAGATCAGTATTATTATGCTAACGAGTGTAAAGATCATTGTATGTACGAACAAGCAATTGAATGGTACCAGAAGTTTCTAGATGGCGCAAAAGGATGGCTTGAAGATAATATTGAGGCTTGTGGAAGAATGGCAGATTGCTATATTTATTTAAAAGACTGGTCTAATGCTATTGATAGTTGTATCAATTCTTTCAGATATCATGCTCCAAGAGGAGAGATTTGCTGTCGATTAGGCTTTATATACTTACAGCAGAATTGTATTGAAAAAGCTATTTCTTGGTATAAACTCGCTACAGAAATAGAAATTCCAAATACTAGTCCTTTTGTGAATAAGCCTTGTTATACATGGCTTCCTCATTTACAACTTTGTTTATGCTACAGTAAACTATCTAAATTTCACGAAGCTAAAAAACATAATTCTCTTGCTGCTTCGTTTGTTCCTGACAATCCTCATGTTAAGCATAACGAAAATTTTCTTCATTCTGTTCTTCAATAAAATAAAAATTTTATAAAATACTACTATTTATCATTATTTAAAAACATCAATTTACAAAGAAATATAAATCTGAAAACATTACTAAGCTAGGGCGTTATCTAAGTAATTAGTGGAGCAAACACTTTTCCCCCACTCTTAAATCCCTCTCATATCAACAGCTTCCTCACCCTCCATCTTTTTCTTAAAAAAATGAGGGTTGAGGAAATAGCTCTGCAAGCAATTCATAAGACTTCTTTTTTGCTTCATAGTCATGGATATTTGTAATAATTAAAAATTCGTCGTTATCGTATTTTTGCTGCAGCTGAGTTAACCCTTGTTTTACTTCAGCTGGATTTCCTACGATCATACGAGGACGATTGGTGCTTATTTTTTTAAGCTCTTCTTCTGAATAAGAACGATTGCGCACTTCTTCTATCGATGAAATTGTTGTGTCTCCGCCTTTGGCTACTTTCAACAGCCAATCATCCAACGTTTTGGCGTGTTCCTCGGCTTCTTCTGTTGTTTCTGCACATACAACAAATACACATACGTTGGTGTTAGGCTTTGATTGATACGAAGAAGGGACAAATTCTTCTTTATAATGACGAATGGCTTCTTGTCCACCAACTGAATAAATAAAGTGTCCAAACGTAAAAGAAATGCCCAGCTCAGCAGCTGATCTTGCTCCTCTTTTATTGATACCAAGATGCCACAGTTCCGGCTTTGTTTCACTTAACGGATAAGCTGTCACCCCGTAATACGGATGGTCAGACGGCAAATTATGCTCAAGATGTCCTTTTAACGCCTGAATTTGCCGCGGAAATTCATTGAGGCTTTTACGTACTCCATCTGTAAGCGCTAGCCGCGTCAGCGCATCTCCTCCCGGTGAGCGTCCAAGACCTAAATCAATTCGATTCGGAAACAGATTTTCAAGCAGCTGAGCATCTTCTGCTACTTTATACGGACTGTATTGAGGAAGAAGGACTCCTCCAGATCCAATTCGGATTCGGCTCGTTTGAGAAGCTAAGTGCGTCATTAAAAGAGTTGGAGATGAGCCTGCAAGACCGTTCGTATTATGATGTTCCGCTACCCAAAAGCGATGGTAGCCAAACTTTTCCGTTAATTTTGCCAGTTCCACCGTACGTTTTAACGCTTCTTTTGGTGTTGATCCGCTTGAAACTGGAGACTGATCCAATACGCTTAGCTTAATCATAGCTGATTCTTCCTTTCGATTTTCAATTTCTATTGTATCTATTGTAGGAGAAAAATATGAATTCGTCTTGAAATTTGCTTCACGCTCATAAAAAAAGCAAACGCTAAGGCGCGTTTGCTTTTTCTTTTTCTTATTTTGCTTCGTGTATTTCTTTCACACGCTTATCGCTCGGCAACAGCCATGTTAACAGCCCTAGGATTGGTAAATAGCTGCAAAACAGCATAATAAACTGAAGGCTGAAGACATCGGCTAATTTACCGAATACAACAGCTCCTAAAGCTCCCATCCCAAAAGCAAGCCCTACAATTAAGCCGGAAACCAAGCCAATTTTCCCCGGCATCAGCTCTTGAGCATAGACGACCGTGACGCTGAAACTTGACTGGAGAATAAAGCCGATTAGTATTAAAAGAGGCGCTGCGACTCCGAGAGAAACGTGAGGGAGTAATAAAGTAAACGGTACTGACCCTAACATAGAAAACAATAAAATATTTCGTTTTCCGAAACGATCGGCAAGCGGACCTCCAAAGAATGTTCCAAACACCCCTGCAATCATAAATAAAAAAACGTAAAGCTGAGCGCTTTTGATAGGCAAATTAAATTTTTCAATAATATAAAACTGAAAGAAATTAAGGATGCCTGCTCCGTACCATGAACGTGCAAAAACGAGAAAAATTAAAAGTCCAATCGCAAAAATAATTTGCTTGTTCATCGTAAATGAAGCATCTGACTGCTTTTTCTTCAAGCGTTGACGAGTAGCTAACTCTGATTTATACCATTTAGAGACGCTGTATAGAACCACTACGCCGATACCTGCAATTAACGTAAACCAAATTGTTCCAAACTGACCAAGTCCGATAAAGATAAATGCCGTAAACAGCGGAGCCATCGACTGTCCAGTATTCCCGCCAACTTGATAAATAGACTGTGCCAGCCCCCGCTTTCCTCCTGCTGCCATATACGCTACGCGAGAACCTTCCGGGTGAAAAATAGCGGATCCGAATCCTACAAATAAAACAGATATAATCACAAAATAAAAATTTGGCGCTAAAGCGAGTCCAACCATACCAATCATGCTTAAACACATTGCAATTGGCAATAAAAACGGCGAGGGACGCTTATCGGCAAATACGCCGAATACCGGCTGCATAATCGATGACGTCATGTTTAAAGCAAAGGCAATCCAGCCGATTTGCGTGTAGTTTAAATTCATCGATTTTTCAAGGACTGGAAAAAGTGCCGGTATAACGGACTGCATACAATCATTTAGGAAATGTCCTAAACTAATAGCAAATAAAATACGGTAAATCGTCGCCGGCTGCGCTTGCTGCGTTCGTGCTGCTGCTTGCATTCATAACCCTTCTTTCTTATTTAATCTACATTAAAACTGTTAAAGTCTTACAATGTCTTTTTCTATTATACAGTGAAAAGTAAGATTATAGTTGTTTTCTTTTTTATAAAAAAGGGAAAATTGCCTGTGAGGTGAGAACAGTGAAAAAACATGTGCATATGATTGTAGACGGACGCGTTCAAGGGGTTGGGTTCCGTCACTACACGCAGCTAAAAGCAATGGAATGCTCCATTAACGGATGGGTACGAAATCGAGACGATCAAAAAGTAGAAATTGATGCTGAAGGTGAAGAAAGTAATATCCAAAAATTTATTGAAGAAATTAAAAAAGGTCCCTCGCCGTTCGCTTCTGTCAGCAATGTGGAAGTAAAGGTAGTAAACACCCCTTCCCACACCCATTCTTTTCGCGTAAAGTACAGTTAAAATACTCGCTAAATTAAGATAATTTTTGATAAAATGGAAAAGTAAGCGATTTTATATCATCTACATATAAGGGGGAAAAAACGATGGTTGAAAACAAAATTGTGTTAATTACAGGTGCAGCTCAAGGTATTGGTTATCAAATTGGTGAGCGCTTTGCTGAAGACGGAGCGACTGTTGTCTTAACTGACTTGAATGAAGACGGAGTTAAGAAAGCAGCAGACAAATTGAAGACAAAAGGCTACGAAGCATTAGGCATTAAAGCAGATGTGACAAATGAAAGTGACATTGAACAAATGATTGCTCAAACGGTTGAAACATATGGCCGCCTTGATGTATTAATTAACAATGCCGGCATGCAATTTGTTTCCCCGCTCGAAGAATTTCCTACTGAAAAATTTGAACTTTTAACGAAAATTATGCTTGTTGCACCTTTTGTTGCGACTAAGCATGCGTTTCCTATTATGAAAAAGCAAAAATTCGGCCGCATTTTGAACATGTCTTCCATTAACGGATTGATTGGTTTCTCAGGAAAAGCGGCATACAACAGTGCTAAGCACGGCGTGATTGGCTTAACGAAAGTGGCTGCTCTTGAAGGTGCGGAGCACGGCATTACGGTAAATGCGATTTGCCCTGGTTATGTTGATACACCGCTTGTTCAAAATCAATTAAAAGATTTAGCACGTACGCGAAATGTAGCGCTTGAAAAAGTGCTAGAAGAAGTTATTTATCCTCTTGTTCCTCAAAAACGCTTGCTGGCAGTTGATGAAATTGCAGACTACGCAATGTTTTTAGCAAGTGATTTAGCAAAAGGCGTCACCGGCCAAGCTGCTGTGATCGATGGAGGATATACGGCTCAATAAAAAAAGAGTGTCAGTGTAACTGACACTCTTTTTTATTTATTGAATTTCAAATTCTCCTAAAGAACCGGTCGTCTGACCTGCTTTTACTGCTTCTGCGTATAAATAATACGTTCCCGCTGGAAGAGCTTCACCATTAATTTTTCCGTCCCACGTTGCGCTAGAGAATCCTTTTCCTACATTCGTATACGAACTTAACAATTCCCCTTTTTCTAGCGTTGCATCGTAAATGTAATAGCTAAGCTTCTCTGCTCCTCCTGGTAAATAACTGCCGTATTCAAACGAGCCATTTCCTAGTACATCTACATACGCAGAAGTAACGCGAGGATAATCCGGCTCTTTTACAAATAAGATCGTTGGAACATCGTACGTTTCTTTATTGTTACTTACCGTAATTGTGCCTTCGTAATAGCCAGGAGATAATTTCCCTGCATCTACTTTTACATTGAGATTTACTTTTTGCGTTTTTCCTGCATTAACAACTAAATCGTTTGTTGATTTAACGTCAATTGCTTGATGGCTTTTCTTAAATTTCACTTTGACCGAGTATTTTTGACTGTGATTTGATAGATTTTTAATCTTAAAGCTTTGTTTTTCTACTTGTTTCCCTTTATCTTTATAAAAGACGCCGTACGAGTGACTTCCTGGGGTAATAAGCGTTTTTGCTTTAATTGCATCTACTACGCGCATGCTTCCTGCACCCTGCGTATTATGAGGGTAAATGAGCCCGTTGCGGTCACGAAGCAGTTCCGTTGTGTTCATTAAAGATGCTTTTACGTCTTCTACTTTATAATTGGGATGCGCCTGTAAAATTAACGCTGCTGCTCCTGCTACGTGCGGTGCGGCCATGCTTGTTCCTTGTTTTGATCCATATCCATGAGGATTGCTTGGATCATTGGTTGGCACTGTACTGATAATATCGACTCCCGGTGCCGAAATGTCCGGCTTAATCATCCACGTATCCACAACCGGTCCGCGAGATGAAAAGTCAGCCATTGTTTCATCGACTGTCTGATTAAAGGTTGCAGTAAAAGAGCCTGTGACGGATCCTTTTGCTAAAGAAGATATCAAAGCTTGTCCATCGGCTTTCGATAGGCGAATACTCGGCAGAGATGTACCTGGAATATCAGGAATTGTTCCTTCTACGTTATTGTAAATGACTGTTGCAACAGCGCCAGCTTTTTTCGCATTGTCAACTTTATCTACAAATGCAATGTCACCGCGGGAAATAACCGCTACTTTTCCTTTTACATCCTTTCCTTCAAAATCTTCTGGTTTTCCAAGTCCGACAGGTACAAATTCATAATTTTTACCGCTTGCATCCAGTAACGCCTTGTCGTTTGGAAAGCCCATTACTTCAGCTGAAGCATAGCTTGCGTTATCTACGGTTAATGTCGTTTTATACAAATTATAAGGAAGCTGAGTCGCACCAACTGAAATAGCTTCACGAGACGTTCCCGGAGAGCCTACTGTCCAGTTAGCTGGTCCACTGTTTCCATTTGATGTAACGGCTACTACTCCTTCTTCCATTGCCCAATCTAATGCAATACTCGTTGCCAAGTCCGGATTATTAATCGTATCTCCAAGCGACAGGTTCATTACATCCGCCCCGTCTTCTACCGCACGTTCAATACCGGCAATCACGTCTTCGGTTGAACCCGTTCCTCCTGGGCCTAGTACACGATACGCAAGTAAATGAGCATCAGGAGCTATCCCTTTAATTTTTCCGTCCGCTGCAATTGTTCCCGCTACGTGCGTACCGTGCGTTGTGGCTTCGCCTTTTGGATCTCCAGCCGGCGTTTCTTGAGGGTCTTTGTCATCATCAACAAAATCCCATCCTTTATATTTCTCAAACGCGGACTTTAAATCCGGGTGGTCGTAATCAACGCCTGTATCGATAACGGCTACGGTCATATTTTTACCTGTATATCCTGATTTCCACGCTTGATCTGCTCCCACGTAGTAAATGCTTTTATCCATTTCAGAACCGTATTCTTCGGCGCTCACTTCTTTCGATTTTACTTCTGTTGTATGATATTCAACGCTTGGATAAATAGCTTTTACTCCGGGTAAACTTGCTACTTTTTCAAGGTCATTAGCTGGAAGTTCCGCTGAAAACCCGGAAAACACTTGGTCGTATTCTCGCTTTACTTTTGAAGTTTTAGAAGCTTTTGAAAGCTCTTTTTTCACTTCGTCACGCGCTTTTTTAATCTTTCCTTTACTTTGCGCTACTCCTTTTTTCTTTGCTTCCGCTACAGACTCTTCATTTAACTCCACAATAACTTTTACTTTTTTAGCCGACTTTAAGTTATAGTCTCCTTGAATTTTAACTAGTGACGGTTCCAGCGCCGGCTTTGAATTCCCGTTAGCCGATGCTCCCATTGCAAAAGAAGATAAAGCAACCGAAAATGCTACTGTACTCAATACAGCCCGAATTGATACTTTTTTCATCGTTTTTCCCTCTCCATTTCTCTCTATAATTCGTACGACTATGTATGTCTTCATCCCCAAAACATACGCATCTTTTACTTAGCTAATGAGCTAAAAACTAGAATAGTATGGAAGTTCTATATATTACTATAAAATCCTTGAGTCTATGGAATCATTTTATATATTTCTCCAAACTGAGCACTACTGCTCAAAAAAGGAAGAATTTTGTCTGTTCTTTGCTTTTTCAGCACTTTTTTATTCCTGAAATTATGAAGGAATTAGATGAATATACAAGAATACTGGCGATTTTCTGTTAATTTAGCTATTTCGATGAGGGACTCATTCCTACTTTCTCTTCGTTTACTTATAAGGTTTTTTTATTATTTTAAGAAAATTGTTCTTATAAGCGTTTTTTATTTTATAAGTTATTATTTAGAACATAGTTTAATTTAATATAAAATATTGCACTTAATTAAATGAAATTTTTAAAAATTACGAATAATAAAAGTAGTTCGTGCAGATACTAACGTCAACGCTCGCAAAAAGGGAGGTATGATTATGATAGATTTAAATTTCATCCTACTCATCCTTGATCTTCTTTCATCGCTTGTTACGATTGGCATCTACTTTACAACTAAGTAAATGCTTAACCTTCTCTTTACTCTTCTAGCGTATGTACTTAAGCTATCACAAAAAAGAAGCAAGCCAATTTTTACTGGCTTGCTTCGACTATATAATAAAGTAGTTAGAGTGAAAGGGATTTATCCGCGTCTTCCGCCTCTGCCACCTCGTTTTGATTCAGTGCTGCGTTTTAGTGTAGATAAATTATCTTCACTATCTTTTAAGAAACGCGCCATTTTTTGTTCGAAGTTTTCCTTTGGTTGGAAGTTGCTTTTAGAACGATTATCATTATTTCTTGCCTGACGTGGCGGGCGTTGTGAATAAGAAGATGAGGGTCTTTCCGGTTTATCTATCGCTTTTTTAATCGATAATCCAATTTTTCCGTCTTTCTCATTAACGACTTTCACTTCAATTTCTTGACCAACTTTAAGATGGTCATTAATGTCTTTTACATAGCTGTCAGCTACCTCACTAATATGTACAAGCCCAGTTTGACCTCCAGGTAATTCTACAAATGCTCCAAAATTAGTAATACCTGTTACTTTCCCTTGTACCTTGCTACCTACTTCAACTGCCATAAAAAATGTTCCTCCTCAATAATATTAAAAGCACTTCATTATACCAAAGTGCGTAAGAATAACAAAGTGTGTATGAGAAAACAATTTGTTAAATTACACTTTTTCCGCCTCTTTTTTGTTTTATGAAAGAAATCAGTCAAAATAATGCCCATATTAGATATACCTAATATGGGCATTTCTCTCATTTCCACCATTCATCAAACATGCTAGCCGGTAACTGACGCTTATGTTCAGTAATACGATAGCGCTGTTCAATTTTTTCAGCGGCTTCTTGTGATACTTCTTTTCCTTCCAAATAATCGTCTAGTTCATCATAAGAAATTCCTAGTTCCGTTTCATCAGATTGACCAGGACTATTATCTAATAAGTCAGCTGTTGGTACTTTTTCGTACAATCGTTTATCTGCACCTAAGTCTTTTAGCAATGCTTTCCCTTGACGTTTTGTTAATCCCGTTAGAGGCAGCACGTCTGCTCCGCCATCTCCGTATTTTGTAAAAAAGCCTGTTACTGCTTCTGCTGCATGATCGGTTCCGATAACTAAAAGGCCGTTTTCTCCTCCGATTGCATACTGTACAATCATACGCGTACGTGCTTTGACATTTCCTTTATGAAAATCAGACAGTGCTATATCTGTAGAACCTGTAAACGAACTTTCAAATGCTTCCACCGTGTTTTTAATATTAAATGTATATGTTTCATTAGGTTTAATAAATTCTAGTGACGCCTTCGCATCCGCTTCATCATGCTGCGTGCCATGAGGCAAGCGAACGGCTACAAATTTTGCTTCATATTCTTCTTTGCGCAATTCGTCTACAGCAATCTGCGCTAATCGTCCAGCTAAACTAGAGTCCTGCCCTCCGCTTATACCTAATACAAAGCCTTTTGCATTTGCTGACTTTAGGTAGTTTTTCAAAAAATCAACGCGGGCACGAATTTCTTGTGCTGGATCAATTTCAGATTTCACATGTAGCTCTTTTCTTATTTTTTCTTGCATGTCTGACATGATACATGCTCTCCTTCCATTATATGTAGATTTCTTACTGATACAATCCATGTTTTTTACTATAAAAATAACAGAGATCAGGCATTAAATATCGTGGTTCTCCGCCCCTGGCAAATTCTTGACGAATATAAGTAGAGCTGATTTCCATTGCTAGCCCCTTATCAAGAAGCTGAAACCGGCCGTCGTCATAATTTCGAAGCAAAGGAGAATGACTAATAGCTTTCAACATGTCTATTCCCTCTCTTGCCATGATGATAAACTGGTTTTGACTAATAAGTTCATCTGCTTTCTTCCACTTGCCCTCACCAATATCTTGCAGTAAGTCGGCTCCCATAATAAAAAATAAGTCAGCGTGTGGGAGCAATTTTTTAAAGTGCTCCATAGTGTAGTATGTGTAATGATAGCCGGGCAATACGTCTAGCTCATACGTATCGAGCAAAAATTTCGGGTTGTCTTTAATCGCTAAGCTAACCATATTTACACGGTGTTCATCGGACGTTTGAAGCTTTTTATCTGTCCGTTTGTGCGATGAAGGCAAGAAGATAATAGCATCTAACTTCTTTCGATGCGCAACCGTTGATGCCGTCCAAAGATGAACGTTGGTAACCGGATCAAAAGATGAACCATAAATCCCAATTTTCGCTCCTTTTTCTAAAAGCGTATCTATTTTCTTATCAGGGTTTAGCTGTTGAAAATAAGCAAGCGTATCTGACATGTCTCCAGCTCCCTACTATTTTTTATTTAGGGCTTCCGCTACTTTTTGTTTTACGTACGCAATTTGACGCGTTTTATTTTCCCAACACTTTTCGCTTAAATCTACTGGATATTCTTCTGGATTGCGCGTGCGCTTATATTCATCCCAAAGCAGCTCTAAATTATCTTTTACGTACTGCTGAATTTCTTGAAGTTCTTCTGTTTCATACACAAGCTTGCCGTTTACAAAGATATCATGATGAAGTTCTTTTGCCTCAAAATTTGTGACGAATTTACTGATAAACGTATGAACAGGGTGGAACATTTTTAAACGCTCTTCGCTTTGAGGGTCTTCGTCTTCCATCGTAATATAATCCCCTTCAGATTTCCCATTCAAATTATTAATAATACGATATACCCGCTTTAACCCTGGTGTACTGACTTTTTCAGGATTCGCACTAATTTTAATCGTATCCATCATCTCGCCATTTTCTCCTTCAATAGAGACGAGTTTATACACTGCTCCAAGCGCTGGCTGATCATATGCAGTAATGAGCTTCGTACCAATTCCCCACATATCTATCTGTGCACCTTGCGACTTTAAATGCATAATCGTATCTTCATCTAAATCGTTGGAAGCAACAATTTTTGTCTCTGTAAACCCTGCTTCATCCAACATTTGACGAGCTTTTTTAGACAAATAAGTTAAATCGCCGCTGTCTAAACGAATCGCCGTAAAATTAATTTTGTCTCCTAATTCTTTTGCTACTTTAATCGCATTGGGAACTCCTGATTTTAAGGTGTCGTACGTATCAACTAGAAACACACAGTTTTTATGGCGACGAGCGTATTTATGAAATGCAATATATTCATCTTTATAAGCTTGCACCATTGCATGGGCATGCGTTCCTGCAACTGGAATTCCAAATTTCTTTCCTGCACGCACGTTAGAAGTAGCACCAAATCCGCCAATATAGGCTGCTCTTGTTCCCCAAATAGCAGCATCCATTTCTTGAGCGCGTCGCGTTCCAAACTCCATTGCCACTTGATCTCCTACTACATGTTTGATTCGGGCTGCTTTTGTTGCAATCAGCGTTTGGTAATTCACAATATTTAATATCGCTGTTTCTACAAGCTGAGCTTCAATTAACGGTGCCTCTACACGTAAAATTGGTTCATTATGAAACACAAGCTCACCTTCACGCATACATCGAATTGTCCCAGTGAATGTAAGGTCTTTTAAGTAAGCTAAATAATCTTCTTTAAAACCTAATTCTTCGTGCAAGTACGTTAAATCAGATTCGCTAAATTTAAATGCTTTAATATATTCAATAATTCTTTCTAATCCAGCAAAAACAGCATACCCATTTCCAAAAGGAAGTTTGCGGAAAAAAACTTCAAAAACAGCCTTCTTTTGATGAATGTTATCTTCCCAATACGTTTCTCCCATATTAATTTGATATAGATCGGTGTGTAGCATTACGCTGTCATCTGTAAACATATTCATTGATTTCCTCCACTTTTATGTCCTTAAATAATTTCTGCTCCGAGGCAAGATTTAAAGTGTTCGAGCGCCCACTCATGGCCTTTTTGATTAAAGCTCGCTACGGCTTTTTCATAAATATAAATAGTAAATCCTTTATTATAGGCATCTACTGCTGTATGAAGTACACAGATATCCGTACATACACCTGCTAAGTAGACATCGTTAATCTGTCTTTCTCGCAGTTTAATCTCCAGATCTGTTCCAGCAAATGCGCTGTATCTCGTTTTATTTATCCATTCTACATTTGCCTTTGATTGATACACATTATATAAATCATTTAACTTTCCGTATAGCTTCCTTCCTGCAGAACCTTCAATATTATGAGGCGGAAACAGCGCTGATTCTGGATGCAAGGAATCATTTTCTTTATGAAAATCAATGGCAAACACGACATACTCGTCTTGCTCAATAAATTGACGCGTGATATCGCTTATAGATGTTTCAATGTGTCGCCCTGGTTCTCCGCATGTCAAAGCTCCGTTTTCAGCTACAAAATCATTGGTATAATCAATGTTAATCAGTGCTTTTTTCATTATGTTTCCCCCTCATAAATAAAAATTAACAGTTAACATATTGTTAATTATTTGAATTGAAAGTTTTTTCTTTTAATATCGTGCTGTATAGATTGGCTTCATCACATTCATCTCAACAAACCGGTAGAGCTTGGTTGGCTTTTTAGACGTTCTCGTCGTTGTTTTTCCGTCTACTTCTTCAATGAATGGCAGCATTCTTATTTTTCGTGCAAACGCCTGATCACTTTTAATTGCCGCATCATCCGTTACGGTAAGCAGCACAGCCTGCAGTTCAGAGTATGTAAACTGAGAAGGCAGAAACTTCTGAGCAATAGTCGTTTGCAATAAATCTTTCTTAATTTCCTTGATTGCATCTCGAATGATGATTTCATGATCAAAAGCTAAAGGCAATGAAAAGATTTCATCTATTTTAAATAATTCAACTCGAGCAGCATCATCATTCGCTTTTCGTTTTATTAGACTATCTTCTGGGACAATTGCATAATGTGCGTTTGTGATGACCCATCCCCTATCGTCTCTTCCGGGCTCATCATAGACACCATAGTGTTTTAAATGGATATCGTTCACGCCCGTTTCTTCTTCGAGCTCTCTTTTAGCCGCTTCAAAAGCTGATTCATCAGGATGGACAAATCCGCCGGGAAGCGCCCACTTTCCTGCTTCGCTGTTCTTTTCTCCCTCCGCGTTTAGCATTGCTCGCTGGATAAGCATTAATTTTAAATTCATTTTAGGTGGTTTGTATGGTTCTTTTTCTTCCGTCACAATCGTAAATACAGCAATATCTGACGTATAGCCATAGGGTTTAGGGTATTCTTTTTTCATTTGATTCGTCATTGCTTTTTTGTTCGACATTCAGCATTTCTCCTGATCACTCTTTTTACAATTAACAATATGATTAATGTTAATTATATTTGTTTTATGGAAAATGTCAATACTTTTCCCACTAATTATAAAGAGAAGGTAATTTATGTTGTAAATAACGTTATGTTTCGTATTTTTTAGAGTTTATATGCATAAAAAGCCGAGTGAAGAAGTTCTCATTCCCCCTCTTCCCTCAGCTTTTTTCCCTTTTAATTAACGTGCTGCTAAACCAATCATCATTTTACCGTCTTTAAAATATTCAATGACATAGTCAACAGACGGACAGTAAATAAACGCTTCTTCTGTAAGATCAGCTGTTTGTTGGAAAAACGTTAGAGCCTGAGCTAAATCGACGCTTACGGCTTTAGTTGCTCGTTTCCAAAATAAAACAACCTGATGTTCTTTTATATTCATCTCTTGAAGCCATTTTTTGATTTCTTCAATATGCCGGGCGGACTTTTTAATTAATACTTTTCTCCAATTAATTTGCATGATTGTTAAAAAAGGAAAGGTGTTTGAAAGTTTTTCGAAGTAAATGCTTGTCTGCTTTTTCGTTAGCAAATCTGCACTGTTACCCAATGTTTGAATATAATGTTCTACTTTTGTCATAATCATCCTCCAGTCGAAATTGGAGTTTGCTAGAATTTTCAGAGACGTTCTCTACTCTTCTTGCTAAAAATCCTGCAGCTTTCCAACCGTGCTTTTTCTCAACAATGTTTAAATTTCACCTTTTTATACAAATTATTCAAAATAATTTGTGTATTTTAGTTTACCATAAAACTTAATCTTTGACTTTGTTTATGTAAAACCTTATTTGTGTTTCGACCAAAGAACGAATTCCATAGAAGAAAAGCTATAAAAAAGTTGACATTAACATTTATAAAAGTTAATATACTTACTAAAAGTAACTTAATTGCATATAACAAACAAGGTGAAGAAAATGAACTATCAAACAGATGTGTGTATAATAGGAGCCGGACCAGGCGGTGCTCTACTAGCCTATCTACTGGCTAAACAAAATATATCAACTATACTGATAGAGAGATCTGATAAGCTTGGAAAAGAATTTCGAGGCGAACATTTAAATGAAGATGGAGAAATGATTCTTAAAAAACATCATATATTTGAAGAAATTGAAAGCTTAGGCCTCCTTCGAATGTCTAGGGTCGAATACTGGAAAGATGGACATGTATTCAAAACGATAGAATCTGAACTTGGACATGCAGGAATTCATGTTCCACAGCAGCATCTTCTTCAGTCTATAGATAGCCGAGCAAGCAGCCATCCCTCCTACAAACTTATGCTGGGCACAAAAGTAACGGAGCTAACGCAAAATGAAAAAGGACAATATACTGGAATAAAAGCTCAGCAAAAAGGCCGGGGTGAAATAATAGTTGAAAGTAAAATCATTATTGGAGCAGATGGTCGATATTCAACTGTTCGCAAACTTGCGCACATAAAAAACAATATTCATAATCATGGATACGATTTGCTTTGGGCGAAAATTCCTGCACCTGCCAACTGGGAGCCTTCTATTAAATTTGCGCTTGTGAAGCAGCAGCAGGTAGCGCTTTTTTCTCAAGCAAAAGGCTTTGTTCAAATCGGATGGAATATTGAAAAAGACAGCTATCCTGCTCTTCGAAAACAATCGTTTAAACCGTTTATTCAGCGTTTAATAGAGGCTTTCCCTAGCTTAAACCTTTCAATTGAAAGGTTTATTAAGTCGTGGTCAGACTTTACGCTTCTTTCTGTGCAAAGCAGCATAAGCGAAGTGTGGTCAAAACATCACCTGCTCTTGTTAGGTGATGCTGCTCATACGATGACTCCTACTGGCGCTTTTGGATTAAACGAGTCATTAAAAGATGCTGACTTACTGTCTGACTTACTGCATCAAGTTTTTTATCAAAACAAAGAGATTTCAGAAACATTGAGACAGTTTGAACAGAAAAGAAAGCCAAGATTAATAACTCTTGAACGTATTCAGTTTCAGCGAGAAAAAGAATTCCCGTCTCATTTTATTTCTTCTTAAGTCAACAAAAAAGAGATTCCATAGATAAACGGAATCTCTTTTTTGCAATCATGATTTTTTAGCAGTTGTGCTATGTAAGTTATCTTTTATGTATATTCCGCGAAGTTAATCTTGCTTTGCCCGCTGCCATTTTTGAAATTCAAGAAATTGTTTAAACTGCTCTTTGCTTATTCCTGACTCCGCTGCTTCTTTTGCTAACTCAAGCCACTCATTATCAATATCCAACGATTCAGATTTATCCATAGGCTCATGAATCAATCTATCAATACTCACGTTCAATGAGGTAGAAATTTTGTTTAGAAATTGAATAGATGGGTTGAGCTGAATTCCTCTTTCTACTGAAGATATGTACGATTTAGCAACACCCGCTCGGTTTGCAAGTTCTGTTAGCGATATTCCCTGTTTCATTCTAAGATCTCGAATACGTTGACCAATTGTCATTATAATCACCCTTACTAATGCTTACTTATCGATAATAATACCATAATTTCACTTTATCGTGCATTATAAATAAACGTTCTTACTGTAAAGGGATAATTATACATCTAGTGGACATAGCTTGAGACCCGCTATAAAGGTTAGCTATGCGTAACGAATTCTTTATTTCCTTACTGATGTATCGGCTAAGAACTTGAACTAATACTTTGTAAAAATTGTCTAATTTCCTCAATGCTTATACCTGTTTCTTTTGCTTCCATTATGAGCATAACCCATTCTAAGTCTAACGCATTTTCGTCTTTAAAATTCATAATTCGCTTCCTTTCTTCTTTTTCGGGAATTGAGAACGTTTTCTTTTTTCTGTTTTTGGGCATTCTCCCTTATTTTTCACTATGGTTTTACAGTATAATGGATATTACTAGAACATTAGACATTTTATATTTGCTAAAAAGCACCAATTTTTTTGAAATTTTTGTCTATTCCTATCATAATGATTTTACCGTTACACAAACGCTACAGTTAGACACTAGGAGGATTGCTTTTATGCCTTTTCTGCATACGGCGACAGAAAAAATTTACTATGAAATTCATTCGCCCGTGTTCACTGACAAGACAGAAACCGTTGTTATGGTTCATTCTTGTGTCACTGATCATACGCTTTTTGATTCTATTACTGCGGAATTAACCCAACATTACCGTATTATTCATTACGATTTGAGAGAGACAGGAAAGAGCGCCTCTGCTACAGGAGAATTATCGTTTGAGGCTCATATTGAAGATCTTTTTCTCTTATTACATACGTTACATATAAAGAAGTGTTACTTAGTTGGAGTGGGATTTGGAGGACAAATCGCTGTTAAATTTACCGCCCGCTATGAATTTCTTATTGAAGGACTGATACTACTGTCTCTTCCTTTTTATTCAGATAGCACCATTCAAAAGATTAAGAGATGTTACAACGAAGAAAGCAAAAATCAAATACCGGTAAATAAAATCCTTGAATTAGGCAAACTGGAAAGTCTGGAATATACAAACATACAAGAGGTAATTGAAAGACTTAAACAAATGGATCCCAATGTATATTTCCGCTTCGTTAAACTTTCTATTACAGCCAGTCTATTTCAAGAGCTAAGCAGCATTTCACTTCCTGTACTCACTTTATCTGGCCAACATGATTTGCTGTTTTCATCTCAGTATCTGATTTCAAAAACGATGTTTTTAAAAAACTACAGTCATATGACTATACCTAACGCACACTCTTTATTTCTAATAAAAGAAAAAACAGCTTTATTCAGAGAAATTGTCATAGATTTTATTAAAAGTAATACATCTCAGCTGCCTTCTTTAAAGAATGATCCTATGAAAATACTTAAGAACTGGGAAAGTGATACGGCTATAGACATACAAAAAGAATTCCATGCCCACACACCCTCTCTTAAAGTAGATTTCTTATACTCTTTTTCCGTCTATGTAAATGGTCAGCTTATTACAGAAGGCTGGAATAAGCGCTTTGCTCAAGAAATTTTACTATATCTTATTTTTCATCATTCTATCAGCAGGGAACAGCTATGCGAAGCACTGTGGCCTGACATACCTTTAAGCAATGCTAAAAAGAATTTACGCGTCTACTTGTCTCATTTAAAAAAGTTATTGAACGCAGAAAATTCAGAGCCGGTTTTACTTGTTAACAGGCAGCTCATTTCTTTAAATGCCGATGTGTCAAGCGATGGATTAGATTTACTAACTGACCTTCAGTGGATAACCGAACAGTCTGACCCGTCTCTGAAATTCAAGGAGGCTGAACAGCGCCTGCATCAATTAGTTCCTCATTATTTAACAACGATTTATGACGACTGGTTCCTTGATATCCGAGTGAAAATAGAGATTATTCTTCTTGATCTATTAATCTGGATGAAAGAATGGCTTTGTGAGAATGGAAAAGTTTCGAAAGCCGTATTTTTACTCGTTAAATTTATTGATTTAGTAGAAGAAAAAGAATTCATTTATGATGAAATTATCGATTGCTATATCAAGCTCGATAACAATGAAAAATCAGAGTACTGGCTGAATCAAAAAATGCAGTATTTAGTTGAATAAATCAGTCTCATTTATACCATCACCGTGCAGAACTGTATACGCTTCTAACCTGTTACCGCAGAAAGAGATTGGATATAGTGCTTTTTGAGTGATATAGTTTTCACTCTCTATATTTTCGTAGATTTTTAGAGGCTTAAAGGAAACTTTTTTTATTTATTTACCATTTTCCATACATTATGAAATATAATAGGAGAAATAGTAATAGCTTTTGTATATAGAAAGCATTAAAAGAAAATGAGGTTGGGTTATGAGAGAAACAATTGTTGCAGCTTTAAAGAAAATTGAAGAAGATTACGACGTAAAGGTATTATACGCTTGTGAATCTGGAAGTAGAGCATGGGACTTTCCATCTAAAGATAGCGATTATGATGTTAGATTTATTTATATTCATAAGAAAAATAAATATTTAAGCATTGACCCAATCGGTGTAGGTAAAAAGCGAGATGTAATAGAGCTACCTATTAATGACCTATTAGATGTTAGCGGCTGGGACTTAACCAAGACATTAAAACTTTTTAGAAAATCAAACCCACCTTTACTAGAATGGATGCAATCAAACATTGTATATTACAAGGCGTATTCAACATTTGATAAAATGAAAAAACTACATTCTAACATCTTTACTCCTACTTCTTGTATATACCACTATTTAAATATGGCTAGAAATAACTTTAGAGAGTATTTACAAGGTGACGAAGTAAAAATCAAAAAATATTTTTACGTTTTAAGACCCGTGTTAGCTGCTAAGTGGGTTGAACAATATAATGAATTTCCTCCACTAGAATTCCCTATTCTCTTAGAGAAACTGTTACCAGAAGGAGAATTAAAAGAAGAGGTTAGTAAGCTGTTAAAGCGTAAAATTAGTGGTGATGAGCTAGATTTAGAACCACGCATCAATGTTATTAATGAATTTTTAAACATAGAAATTGACCGTTTAGACAAATACGTCAGAACTTTATCTGTAGAATTAGATGACCCTACATATGAATTAGATCAATTATTTAGAGATACTTTAGACGAAGTTTGGAACTAAGTATAAAACAAAAAGGCTTATCCCTAATGCAAGTAGCAGCGGATAAACCTTTTATTTATAATTTCTATTAAAGCGGTATATTATTATTCGTATTTTTTGTTTCATTCAAATAGCTCTCCACATATATTTGTTCTGCATCTGTAGCATTTTTAATTCCATCCTCCGGACTAAATTCAATGTTTCTCCTTATTGCTACACGATCTGCAATGTAACCCATTGCTAACAAAAACACTATACATCCGCCTGCCCATAGCAACATTGTCATTTTAATATCCCCTCTTTCTTCTTTAGTTCACCTAGCGTCGCGTAATACAGCATATATCCTCCGCAGGATAAAAGCCCTCCAACAAGTAAAATGGCAAGTTTTTTAATAACTATCCCCTCCACATTCTTTTAAACAAAACAGAACTAACAGATGATTCGACTTTATGTTAAACGTTTTTCCGCAAAAAGGAATTTAAATTAACATTCCCTATACTTACTATACGTTATAACACTAATAAAAGTTTCAGAAAATTACATCAATAATTCCCAAGTTGATTTTCAACAAAACTTATTATATTTTTTATGTTTCATCCTAAATAATTTCAAAACCGCTGCCAATCTATCTATAAAGCATTCGAGGCTTTACGCCGCTTCAATCAGATCTACTATTATTGCCAGGTGCATTAATTATGATGCCGATTGTGACTGAATGCATCAACCAATTACCTCAACATTTAATTTCTCACGGTACAGCTTTAAATAATACAATTCGTCAAGTTGCAGGTTCAATTGGTACTGCTATACTTGTTACAATTATGACGCAACAAACTACGGAACACCTCGCTAAAGCAATAACAACTTCGACTATAGATATGGTAGTAACGATGTATTCTTATTTGCGACGCTATTGACTCTAATTGCGTTATTACCCTCTCTCTTCTTACGTACACCAAAGATCAATAGAGATAAATAATAAAAAGCCGTTTCTTTGGTTAAGAAACGGCTTTTTTATTTTAATAAACAATTATATTTAAAGCATATATTTTACATTTGGATATCATATTTAGATTCAAATGCAGACACTTTTTCTTTAGCATCTAAAAATTGTGTTTCAGCAGCTTTTGTGTTTTCTTCTAAAGTTGATTTATCCTTACCACTTTCTTTTTGTAGAACTTCTAGCATTTCAACTTGTTTATTTAATGACGAAGTTACGCTAGTGACTGCGGAATTCAATTGATTATATTCTTCAGTACTAAAGCTAGCTTTATATTTCTCCAACTCTTCCTTAATAAGCTTTATTCTTTTCATAGGCATTCCTTGTATAGACTTAATAGCCTCAGTTGCGTCTGCATCAATTTTTTCATAATCGTAGCTATCTGCATTAAAATCTTTGTCTAACTCAATAGTGTTCACCGCATTAAAGTGCTGAGTAATATCCGCTTTAGTTAACACAATATGCATATGAGTACCAATTGCAGCCTCGTACACATCTACTGCCGAACCATAACGCTTCTGAGCTTTTATTGCTTGATCATTACTTAAATGGTCTATCTCAGTTTTTAAGTCTTTTACATGTTTGTCTAGTTCACCATCATCGCCCTGAAGAATATTCTTGCTTTCAATTGACTTTGCTAGTATGTTAAAGTCTGCTTCAAAAACAAGATAATCATCAGATTCCATATATCCTTTTTCTTTTGTATATTCTTCATACTCACTCTCTAATTTAGAGAGTTTTTGTTCGAGTTTTTTCTGCTCTTTCCCCATTTGTTTCTGCTCTTGCTTAGCAGATCCTTGTTTTTGTTCTTCTTTCGTTGACCCACAAGCTACTAAACTAATAGATAGCAAAGATGCTACAAGTCCTAGGCCGATTTTTCTTAAATTCTTCATTTTTTCTCCTTTTTTTGGTATGTAGTTTTTTCACCAAACAATGATAGCATATATTATGTACTCCAAAAGAACGATTTTAGAAAAATTATCAAGTTTTCTATAGATAAACCATTAAAAGCAACAATATTCTATCTGTTAGTAGCAGCTTTAAAAAATCTCTTATCCGCAGTTTTACGAACAATTGCTTAATTATTAGACCTTTTATCTGACGCGCAACGAAACTAAGTAAAAACCGTTTCACTGTTTAGAAAACGGTTAGTTACTTTAATATATAATTCTATACTTAGAGTTAATTCGATATTTCAATCCCCTATTGCTGATTCAAAATAATAAATTCACAATTTTTTTAGCGCGTTAACTTGTTTTTCTAAAATAGAAATTAACTGTTTTTCTCACAAAAATAGTACTATTTTCAAAAGGAATCTTTTATTTCTCCTGAGAATAGTACTACACTATATTAGATAACCTTTATTTTTGTTTTAATTGTATAATATGTATCTGCTATGAGTCCTACTGCAAGTCCGCTAATCATCCCGTACGGTAATACACCTGGTACATTTTGATAAAAAGTGCCGATTAACATTGCAGCTAGGATGCCGAAAAGTACGCCTATCACAATATGCGAACCAAACTTCACCTGTTTTGCGGTATACATTCTTCCTCCTCCTCACTTTTTTTCCATTATATCACAACAGAATCGTTTATTTAATGATAACTGAGCGAGGAATGCGAATGTAATAAAACTGTAACCTTATATAACTATTTTAGTACTACTCTTTTGGCGAATAAAATGTCATATGAGGCTTTTCTTCTTGGTAATACGCTAAACGGTCTTGGAGCGTACCAGTATGAAATTCAAATTTATGACCGTCAGGATCCGTAAAATAAATAGATTTTTTGTCTCTCTCGTCACGATTTCTTCCAGGTAAGATATTTACATTATGCTGTTTTAACAGCTCTTTTGCTTGGTCAAAACTTTCAATGGAAATAGAAAATGCTAAATGAGTATACGAATACTGAATTTCTGATCTAGGAATATCTTTTTCTTCGTTTAACGCGAGCCACATTCCATTTAGACTAAAGTAAGCGGTGGACTTTCCTTTTACTAAAAGTTCCGCCCCTAACACTTTTTGATAAAATATGATGGACCGTTCTAAATTTGACACAGAAAAGCATATATGATTAATTCCTTGAATCATCTTTACCCCTCGCTTTCTATTATATAACTTTTCTTTTAGCGCCTATTTTACTGAAAAAACATACTTTTTGCCATGTAAAGAGCTACTCCCCAAATCATACATGCAGAAGCCTTATTGACCCAAATCATTATTTTCCCATTTGAATCCATTTTTCCTACCGCTTTTCCGGCAAAAGCTAAGGATAAAAACCATATCCATGAAACGCATATCGTAACGAGCGTAAAAATCCATTTTTCTTTTCCGCTGTACAGTAGAGAATTTGTTCCGATTACACCCATAATATCCATCAGCGCGTGAGGATTTAGCAGAGATACAGAAGCAGCAAATAAAATTTGTGCTTTCACCGTCATCCCTTCCTTTACTGACGTTTTTGAAGGTTCGCTCTTCCACGTCACAAAGCCCATATACGCTAAAAAAAGAAAACCTATTCCAAAAATAAGCGCTTGAAAAAATGAAAAAGTAGCGGCTACTGCTGAAACTCCCAGCACTGCTACTAGAATTAAAATCGTATCACAAACAGAAGCCGTTACCACTACAGGAAGCGCCTGTTTGATGGTTCGTTGATTTGCTCCTTGGTTAAAAACAAACACATTTTGTACTCCTAAAGGTAAAATCAAACCGAATGCTAACAATAAAGCATGTATAACCACTGTAAACATGTTGTTCTCTCCTTTCTCTTTTATCCTACAATTGACATCCCTTGTTGTCTCCATCCAAATTTTGATTTATAATACCAACCAAATTATAAAAAGGTGGTCTCACATGAACTGGACTCCAAATCCGGCTGATAAAAAGCCAATGCACAAACAAATTCAAGAGTATATGAAAGAGAAAATCATAAATGGAGAGTGGCCTATTGGAACGAAAATTCCTTCTCAGCGCCATTTAGCTGCTAGCTTTTCTGTAAATAGAAGCACGGTGGTGACGGCAACCGAAAACTTAATTGCTGAAGGACTGCTCAGCGGAAACAAAGGAGGCGGCACCAAGGTCATCAACAATACGTGGAGCTTACTAGCATCAGGTTCTCACATGAACTGGAATTCGTATGTAGAAGCGGGAATATACCAACCAAATTCTCCGACTATCCGCCATATTAACGAAGCTGAATTTCAACCGGGCATTATTCGTTTAGGAACTGGAGAGTTAGCACCTGACCTGCTTCCTTCCCATCATCTTGCGGAACTATTTAGCGGAACTAACCATAGAAGCGTACACTTGGGCTACGAGCACCCAAGAGGAAATGATGAGCTCCGACAAGAGTTAGTGAAGCATGTAAAAAAACGCGGCATTGAAACGTCTCCTTCATCTATTTTAATTGTATCCGGTTCACTTCAAGCCCTTCAGTTAATTTCAATCGGCCTGCTGCCTCCAGGTGCCAATATATTAGCTGAAAAGCCTTCTTATCTTTATTCTCTACCGTTATTTCAGTCCGCACAAATGAAACTAACGGGCGTTTCATTAGACGAAGAAGGAATGCATTTAACTTCATTAAAAGACCAGCACGAAAAAGAAAAAGGCACAGCTTTATATACAATACCGAACTTTCATAACCCTACCAATGTAACGATGAGTGAACAAAGGCGCCAAGAGCTGCTTCGCCAGTGTGAAAGAATGCATTTGCCGATTATTGAAGATGATGCTTACGGAGAGCTTTGGTTCCATTCACCGCCTCCACTTTCATTAAAAGCTCGAGATAAAAATGGAGTGGTTCTTTATTTAGGAACGTTCTCTAAAACATTTAGTCCGGGATTTCGAATTGGATGGATTGTAGGGCCTGAACATGTAATTGAGCGATTGGCCGACCTTAAAATGCAAGTTGACTACGGAGCCAGTTCCTTATCTCAATGGGCCGCTGCTGAAGCTCTAAAAACCGGAATTTATGACAAGCACGTTGCCAGCGTACGCTATAAATTAAAAGAAAAATCTCAGCAAACGCAGGCTATTTTAGAGAAGTATTTAAAAAGTCTTGCTGCGTGGAATACTCCGAGCGGAGGTTTTTATTTTTGGCTGACGCTGCATAAGCCTGTTTCGATGCGGAAATTATTTAAGCACTGTCTCGACGAAGGAGTTCTTTTAAATCCAGGCGCATTGTATGACCATGAAACGTCACAGCATATCAGAATATCCTTTTCTTATGCGACGCTTGCAGAATTTGAATACGGCATTAAAATAGTCGCAAAAAGCCTTAAGAATCTTTACAAGTGATTCTTAAGGCTTTCTTGTGTTAGGCGGCAGCTTTATCGAAAAAGTGAGCTTATTATGCTGACGCTCTGCTCGTATCTCTCCTTGATGCAGCTGAATAATTTGTTTTGCAATAGCCAGCCCTAAACCTGAACCATTTACGTTCGTTCTTGATTCATCACCTCGATAAAATCGATCAAATAACTTTTCCACCTCAAGTTTTTCACTGATGTTAATGCTGTTACTAAAGGAAATTACCAACGAATCCTCATCAATTTCCTGATTCACCTCTAATACGGAAGGCTTTTCGCTGTACTTCTTGGCATTTTCGAGCAAGTTTTGAAAGACTCTTACCATTTTTTCTACATCAATAAATGCATGCCATTCACAAGCAAAGTTAGTCTGAACGTCAATGCCTTCTCTTGTTAACATCGGCTCGTACTCTCCTATTACCTGTTGAAGCAAACGTTTCATGTCAATTTCATTTCTCTGAAGCTGAAAATCCGGACTCGTTAATTTTGTATAGTCAAACAACTCATCTATTAAATCCGTTAAATAATTTGCTTTTGAATCAACAATATATAAGTAGCTATCTAATGTTTCATCATCCATACTTTCTCTTTTTTTGATTAAATCTAGGTACCCAACGATGGATGTTAACGGCGTACGCAAATCGTGAGATACACTGGATATTAGCTGATTTTTTGCTTGCTCCAGCTCTCGTTCACGATCAAATTTTGTACGAAGCTGCGCAGACATTTTGTTAATGTTTTGACTTAATTCAGCCAGTTCATCTTTTCCTCGTACC
Organism: Priestia sp. FSL R5-0597; assembly: GCF_038006305.1. Lineage (NCBI taxonomy): Bacteria > Bacillati > Bacillota > Bacilli > Caryophanales > Bacillaceae > Priestia > Priestia sp. FSL R5-0597. The sequence continues at coordinate 2,150,839 of NZ_JBBOUZ010000001.1, read as the reverse complement.
TGGATGGTTGCGCCTAAATCTCCATTTGAGATTTTTTGAACTTGTTTAGAGATTTCTTTCAGATAACGAATATGGGAACGAATAAGTGCTAAGAAAACAAAAACAAAGACCACAACGGCGATAAAGAAAAGTCCAAACGCTAATACATTATATGCAGGGACATTCATTTTCTCTTCTTGTATATACCTGCTCAAAACAAGCCTAGCAATTAAAATAAAAATTAAATTGGTAGCCAAAAAACTTATAATGATAGCAAAAAGAAGCTTTACACTTATTCTTCTCATATCCTGTATCCTACGCCCCATATGGTTTTAATATAAATGGGCTTTTTCGGATTATCCTCAATTTTTTCACGAATTTTTGTGATATGGACCATTACATTATTATCCGATTTAAACGCGTCTTCTTGCCACACGGCTTCATATATTTTCCCCATGCTCATCACTGTTCCTTTGTTGCGTGCCAGCAGCTCTAAAATATCAAACTCTTTTGGCGTTAAACGAATCTCTTGGCCGCGCACAAATACAAGGCGGGTGCTGCGGTTAATTTCCAAATCGCCAATTTGAATAACGTCACGCTCAGCGCGTTCATTGTATTTTTTATAGCGTCTAATTTGTGATTTGACTCGTGCGATGAGTTCGAGTGGGTTAAATGGTTTTGTTAAGTAATCATCTGCGCCTGCTGTTAGACCAGAAATTTTGTCCATATCTTCTGACTTCGCCGAAAGCATAATAATGGGCATGTTTTTTTCTTCACGTATTTTAAAAGCTGCGTCGATTCCATTCATCTGCGGCATCATGATATCTAATATAATTAAATCTACTTCTTGTTCCTCTAAAAGCGCTAATCCAGATACAGCATTAGAAACTTTCAGCGTTTCAAATCCTTCATTTTCTAAGTAAATAGCAATTAAATTACGAATTTGCTCATCGTCATCTATAATTAAAATTCTGTCTTTCATTTACAAACTCCTTATACCTCATTCTTTTCGCATGAAAAAATGTATGCGGGAGGCACGTTTCTCCACTCTTTTTCAACTTTAATGTGGGGGAAAAACGTGCGGATCAACTCTTTTTTTAAATTCGTATACTGAAACGTAATAAATTTCCCTTCATCAGCTAATACGCTTCGCGTGTTTTGCAAAATACAATCTGACACCTCAGCTGCTAAAGAAGCAAAAGGAAGACCTGATAGTACGTAATCTACTTTTGAAATATCATACTGTATCAAGTACTTTTGAACATGTTCAGCCGAGCCGTGTATCACATACACATTTTTTTCATCTCTTACTTGTTCCTTTACTTTTTCGTAAAAATGCCGATTGTATTCGATAAGAAGCAAAGTTGTACAAGCGCTTCGTCTTCTTATTAATTCACGGGTAAAAACTCCGGTTCCTGGCCCGTACTCTACTATACAGGCTGCATGTTCAAAATCAATCCCTTTCACCATTTTTTTCGCTAAGTGCGTAGAGCTTGGCAAAAGCGCTCCTACCGTTCGCGGCTGGTGAAAATATTGATACATAAAAGCTAAATTCATTTTCTATTCCTTCTTTCTACTCTTTCTTTCTAGAATAGAAAAAAAATCTAAAGAAACGTTAAGTAAATTTCTTAAGAATTCTTAAGAAAACAAAAAGGAGGATGGGACATAACGGAATTAACCCAATCTAAAGACGAGCAAATTGGATTAATAAACTCATATGGATTGCTCTTGACACCTCTGTTGATTTCCGTGCAAGACTTCGCTTTCCGCGGCCGGCCGATGAGCCTCCTCGTCGCTTACGCGCCTGTGGGGTCTCATCTGTTCCGCTTTTCCCGCAGGAGTCTTCTACCTTGCCCTCCAATCAACAGCTAGAAGCGGTGAAACCAACGTTTATAATAACAGTAAAAAATCCGAATGGTCAGTCAATAATACCGATTGATCATTCGAATTTATCCTTAACTAAAATATTTTTGTCCAGCCTCGATTACTCGTTTAAAAGATAATTTATCGTAAATAACATCCGCTATTTAAATCAAAGGTAGCTCCTGTATAATGTTTTGCTTGAGGACTCAGTAAAAAAAGAACGGTATCTGCCACGTCTTGAGGCGTAACAAAGCTTGGAATCAGCTGATGATCGATGTATTCATTTTTGCGCCACTCTGGAATATTTTTCATCATATCGGTATTTACCATTGTAGGTGCTACGGCATTCACACGGATATAAGGAGAAAAATTCATTGCACAGCTTTTGGTTAATCCTAATATCGCTGCTTTAGACATTCCATATATAGCATCGGAGCTTCCTTCCATTCCTGATACGGACGATATATTAATAATTGCTCCTTCTGTTTCCTTTTCCATTAATAATTCGCCAAAGTATTTGGAGAAATAAATATATCCTTTAATATTAATGTCCATCACAAAATCTATTTCCTTTTCTTCATAATCCAATAAATTTTTCCCTAAATACACGCCTGCATTATTAACTAATCCATATAAATTTTTATCTTTTATTTGATAGAAAAGATTTCTTACGCCCTTCCCTTCTTTAACATCTACTACATACGTTTCAATATGGCCCTTTGTATCTTCAGCTAGCTGTTTCAAAGCTCCTTCATTACTATCACAAGCAATAACTGAATAGCACTTCGACACACATTCTTTTACAATTTCTTTTCCAATTCCAGCACCTGCACCCGTGACGATTACCCATTTTTCTTTCATCTCGACACCTCTTATCTACTTTCTGTTACACATACTTGTTATGTAAATATTCAAACATTTATTATACCATTATTTTCTATATAGACGTCCATTTCTTGCGCTCTTTTTTAGCTTACCTGACAAAGCGCGTATAGTTTTTTATGGGAGTGATAACGATAAGACAGTACATTATTTCAAACAAGAAAGAGATGATAAGACGTGGCAAAAGTACTTTATATTACAGCTCATCCTCACGATGAGTCTCAATCATTCAGTATGGCAACTGGAAAAGCATTTATCGATGCTTACAAAGAGCACAATTCAAGTGACGAAGTTGTACATATTGACCTTTATAAAGAAAATATCCCTCATATTGATGCAGATGTATTTAGCGGCTGGGGCAAACTTCAGTCTGGCTCGGAACTCTCTTCTCATGAACAGGAAAAGGTCAATCGCCTTGCAGAATTGAGCGAACAGTTTGTAGGAGCGGACAAATATGTTTTTGTAACTCCTATGTGGAACTTTTCGTTTCCACCGGTTATGAAAGCTTATTTAGACTCTGTAGCCGTAGCAGGTAAGTCATTTAAATACACGGCCGAAGGTCCGGTTGGACTATTAACGGATAAAAAAGCGCTTCATATTCAAGCGCGCGGAGGCATTTATTCTGAAGGTCCTGCAGCTGATATGGAAATGGGGCATCGCTATATTGGAATTATGATGAATTTCTTTGGAGTCCCTTCGTTAGACGGCATTTTTGTCGAAGGGCATAACGCAATGCCAGATAAAGCTCAGGAAATTAAAGAAAAAGGAATAGCAGAAGCAAAAAAACTTGCCCAAACCTTTTAATATAAAGAGGCTGTAACAAAAATATTTTGATTGAAGGAAGATCCGAACGAGGGCTTGAGACTCTTAATGGAGCATCAACTTTGTTCGGATTTTTCTGTTGGTAAAGTGAACGTAGCTTTCATGCATGGTGGCTGCTTCCAGCAGTTAATTGGAGGGCAAGGCGCAGACTCCTGCGGGAAAAGCGGAACAGATGAGACCCCACAGGCGCGTAAGCGACGAGGAGGCTCATCGTCCGCCCGCGGAAAGCGAAGCCTTGCACGGAAATTAACTGCGATGTAACAAGCCATTCATACTAGATCATTTATCCCGTTTGTTCGTCTTTCGATGGAAGTGATTTCGTTATGTCTAAGTCTCTTTTCTACGCAAAAAAGCTTTCTCTTTCCCTTTCGATCCACCTGTCTATTTCTCGATCACTTTTTTCTACAAGTCTGTTAACGAGGATATCATGCCAAATATAGTTTTCAAGTAAATTAATGTTAACTCCGTTATTGGTATAGTAAGCCATTTCTTTATGACCATAAATCATTTCACTGCTGTCAACAGATATAATAAACCAGTTTTGATTCCCAATATTTTCGGTATAGCTTGTATGGCGGTGCCGGTCAAATTCCTCCATCGCTTCATCTTGTTCAAACACAATTCCTTTTAGTGTGACACTCTTCCTTAGCTGTAATAAAAGAGGCTTCAACTCATTATAAATATCAGGCCAAAGCGAGATGACAATTTTATTTTTTGCTTTTAGCAGCAGCGACTCACAAAAAGCAAGAATGGCTGTTTCTCCTTTCATCGTCATAACCCGGCTTTCTTCTATAGACTCTGCAGCTTCAAGACGTTTAAGCGTTTCGCTAACGTCTTCATACGTTTCGTTCCATTTTTTCTGCAGCGAATGCAAAAAAGCATCGACGGGTAGCGACGTGTACTGGGTGCCATCATTACTCTCTTCTTTTAACACCATGCCTTTTTCCTCTAGTGTTTGTAAAATATCGTATACACGCGCTCTTGGCACACCTGAATGTTTACTAATGCTATAAGCAGTGGAAGATCCTTTTTTGACAAGCGTCACGTATACTTTTGATTCATACTGATTAAATCCAAGCGACTGCAGCTGCTGAATAATATTTTCCATAAAGGAAACCTCCCTGTTTTTTAAGTTATTTGAAATTTTCATCATTTACATATTTACAACTGCTTTTTATATAGTTACTATTTAAGTAGTCACTATATATATATTATGACATGAGGAAGGTGCTTTATGGAAGAATTAAGTTTACAGATTGTTCTTTTGCTTTTACTCTTTGGTTTTTTAGCTGCATTCATTGACTCCGTAGTGGGCGGAGGCGGTTTAATTTCTACACCCGCTCTTTTATTTTTAGGCCTGCCGCCCGCTGCTGCCTTAGCTACAAATAAATTAGCTGGAACGATGGGCGTATTAACGAGTACCATTCGATTTGTCAAATCCGGAAAAGTCGATTTTCGCGTTGTGGGTAAATGGTTTCCTTTTGTATTTATTGGCTCTTTGGGAGGTTCAATCACCGTTCATTTTCTATCCTCTGCTTTTTTGAAACCTGTTATTTTGATTCTCCTTGTTTTAGTTGCTATTTATACAATCTTCAAAAAAAACTGGGGCACCACGTCCACGTATAAGCCGCTGTCTATTAAGAAACTTATTTTCTTTACTGCACTTATTTTTATCATTGGCTTTTACGATGGATTTTTAGGAGCAGGCACAGGTTCATTTATTTTATTTGCTTTTTTATTTATGGGATTTGATTTCCTGCAGTCAGCAGGCAGCGCAAAATTTTTAAATTTCGGCAGTAATTTAGGTGCTTTGCTTGTATTTTTGTATTTTGATTCTGTTGTATTTTCTTACGGATTAATTATGGGGTTTGCGATGATCGTGGGTTCTTTCGTTGGATCAAACGTCGCTTTATCAAAAGGCGTGACGTACGTCCGAACGCTTTTTATTCTTGTCACTTTAAGCCTTATTAGCAAAAACATATTCGACTATGTAAATCAGTACAAATAGATCAATGGTTTCTTTCGAACTATAACAATGAACCTATATATCTATTAGATTAATAAAACCACCTCTTACTATTTTCTTATTTTTGGGTAAATGTGTAAAAAGACACTAAAATTGTTGTATACTGATCGATGTTGTTTTACATAATTAGAAATATTATACAGAGGTGAACGTTTTGTTTAAGAAATTTAGGTTTTTATGGTTTATTTTGCTGATCTTTGCACTTATTTTTGTCAAAAATACGTTCTTTTCTTCTTCAGAGAACGCCGCTGAGACGCTAGCAACGTCAGATGTTCCACAAGCCGCAGCTACTTTCAAAGAGGGAAACAATCAGCAGGACGGAGTCATTATTCAAAAATATCGCAAACAGCTAGATGCAGCACAGAAAAAAAATGACGAAAAAGCTACTAAAGAAATACAAGAAAAAATTTATGAAGACGGAAGACAGGCGGCACTAAACTTTTTACCGCGCAATAAATTTCAAAGAGCTTTTTCTCAGCCTTCGAAAAAATCGGCCGATGACATTTATAACTTTCTAATTGCCCAAGTAGGGTTTGGAGGATATGATTCTCTTTATCAAGAAGCAATAGCCGCAAAAAAAGAAGCAGCTTCTTCTACTGATGAATTAAATATGAGTGGCATTCAAGCTAAAACCGCTGCACTTACATACGGCACACTCGCACAAAGAGAACAGCTGCTTGTTACAAGTCTTGCCTATGACTTAAGCAGCGTAGGCGTCATTTCTTCCGATACAGCTAAAGGTATTGATAAAAAAGCTACTCATATGCTAGAAGTTAGAAAAGAAGGAATAAATGCCGCGATGCAAGAATAAGCGAAACAGCTCTTTTCTTCTTCCTAATAAAAACGTGTCCGCCTGTTTGGCGAACACGTTTTTTTGTTTAATAAATAATAGCCTGTACGCTCATTATTGTAACGGTTAAAATAAGAATCACGTTCCCTATAATTAACCACGGCTTTGCGCTTCCTCTTCTACCTTTAATAGCCGTGATTAGTCCAGCAATGGGCAATAAAGCCATAATGATGACCCAAATTTTACGAAGAATGCTGGAATCCAAATAAAAACCAAACTGCATCATCGCAAATAACACGACTGTAATAAGGAAGAAAAGTGTAGGCACAGCTAAATGAATGCCTCTTGGTCTCATTGAGTAGTACACAACATCACTTTCTTTCTATGTAAAATCTTACGTAAAATAACGTTATCATTTACACAGAGTTTTGACAACTTTTTGAAGGATTTTGTCAACAAATTTTAATAATCCAGAAGAAATCACTTCTCATTCAGCTGCCCGAAGACTGCCGGAAGTGCAGAAATAACGTCACTTGCTAACATATCTATCATTGTATGCCCCTGATCGAGCAGCACATCCGCTGCTTTTCCATGAACATATACCGCATTGCTGATTGCTTCTTGAAGAGAATCATGCTGCATAATAAAAGCGAGGATGATTCCGGTTAACGTGTCACCCGTTCCACCTTTTGCGAGTCCTGCGTTTCCAGTGGTATTTACGTATTGTTTTCCATCCGGCGTTGTAACGATCGTGTTTGGGCCTTTTAATACAAGATACACACCATTTTCCACTGCGTATTGGCTAGATATCGAAAATCGATTTGCTTCTACTTCTGCGATTGTTGTATCCACGAGTCTAGCCATTTCTCCGGGATGAGGTGTTAAAACCGTTGCGTGTTCTCTTTCTTTTACTTCTTTCATCAAATCCGGCAGATGAAAAAGAGCATCTGCGTCGATTACAACAGAAACGGGCTGTTGAAGTACTTGTTCGACAACTTTCTTCGTTTCTTCCGTTCTCCCAAGCCCTGGTCCAACTGCAATTGCATCGTACTTTGCTTCTTCTAAAGGAATCTCGCCTGCAAAAAAGCCATCTTTGCTTGGGCATGGCTTATACATCACTTCTAACATGTGAGCAGCTGCAATCGCATGAATATCATTCGGAAGCGCAAGCGTTAAAAGCCCTGCTCCGCTTGTGAGTGCTGCTTTTGACGTTAGCATCGGCGCTCCGGGTGTTTGAAGTGAACCTCCTATTATGATTCCTTTTCCATGTGTACCTTTATTGGACGAAGCATTCCGAATGGGAAAAGATTTCTTAATATGCTGAGTTGACCATACCTCTTTAAGAGGTGAGCTTTTTTCAATTGCTAGCGGTGGGATACCGATATCTACTACAATCAATTCACCATAGCTTTCTTTACTCGGGTATGTAAATGCCGTGATCTTTGGCTGCTGAAGCGTAATCGTAGCATCTGCATGTACCGTAAGCTCTTGCTTCTGTTCCATTACTCCACTTGGGACATCAATGCTGTATATGTAAGCCTTAGAGTCGTTTATTTTTTTTATAATGTTATCATAAGGAGATTTGATGCTGCCTTTTACGCCTATACCTAATAAACAATCAATAAGGACCGTATACTTTTTCACAGAGAAGTTGTCTCCCGCCGATTGCCACGCCAATCCAGCATTTTCATAGATGATCATGGCTTTTTTAGCTGCGCCTTTTATTTTCTCCCGTGCAGGAACTACCCAGACGTCAACTTCATAGCCTTTTGACTTCAAAGCACGGGCAATAACAAAGCCGTCTCCTCCGTTGTTTCCCGTTCCTATAAGCAGCCCTATTTTTTCATATTTTTCGATTCGCTCACTCAGCGCGTTTGCAGCAGCCTGTCCGGCATTTTCCATAAGGGACTCTTCACTCATCCCAATTGTATTCGTCATATAATCATCTACTTGATACATCTCTTGATTCGTTACAATTCTCATTATGCTGCTCCTTACTGAAACGGAAATGGTTCGTCTGTATTTACCGTTCCTTTTATTTTCGTTATAGTTAATTGTTCTCCTTTCACCCAATCCTCAAACGAGAAAGTAAGAGGTTTTGCTTTTCGTCCAATTCCCACAATGACTTGCAGCGTCTCCGGTACATATGCCACTGTATGAAGCGTTCCAGCAGAATTCCGGTAATCTTCTTTAAAAATACCGTATTCATCCTCATTAAATAAAGAAAAAGCTTCAAGAGGCGATAGCTTTTTTTCAATATGATCTCGAATATGATCGAGCCTTTCCTTTGACTCTACCAAATGATGACGATTTTCTTCGACCAGCTGATTAAAATGGTTCGTACACCCCATCATCGTTCCTCTTTGTACATGAACGCCTCGTCCAGATGCTTCGACTACTGCTCCCTGTCCGCTGCGGTCGTAAATGGAATAATTAAACGCATGACGGTGCGGTGCCCTTTCTAAAATAGCAACAGCCTCTTCTGTTGTTTCACATGTTTCTAAAATAAACCGAGCAAGCGTACAGCAAATAAATCCGTTCGTTTGACGGCGGCGATTAACAAAATGATAGCCAATTGCTAATCCTTTTTCGTTCATTCCATCCATTCGCCCAATCATTCTTGTTCCAAACCCGACGCTTGCATATCCTTCATTTGGCTGAAAAAGCAAAAATCGACCTTCGTACGTTTTCGGATGATAATCGTAGTTCCGCACATACACACCGTGCTGCATAAGAGCAGAACATCCCGTTTTCTTCCACTCTTGCTGATATCCGCTGTACTCATGTATAACGTCTTCAAGAGGCCAATCTAAGCCTTCTGCTAAGCCCAATAGCTCATTCCACAGTCCGGGAGCAAATAAGTCGTAATAATGACGAGCTTCTTTTGCTATCGTTTGATAGCTTCGTAATGAACGTTTTCTTCTTTTTTGATGATTTTCAAACAGCTTTGTTCCTTTATGTAATTCCCCTTGCATTTTACCAAGCTCTCGGTAAGAGCCTCGCCCTTGAATAACTTCTACCTGTATTTCTTTCACTTCTATCACTCCAATTTTCCAGTACCTTTATTGTGCAGCAAGCGCTCTATTCTTTGCAACTTTCTCCTCTCATAGAACGCTCTTCCTTTGAATACAGTTATAAAGAAACAGGTCGAAAGATTGAAAAGCATTATCATAAGAGGTGATCATATTGCTAAAGGAAGTTCAGCTAGAGATTCAGCGAAGAATCGCCTATCTGCGCCCAACACAAAAAAATGACGGGTCATTTCGCTACTGTTTTGAAACAGGCGTTATGCCTGATGCGTTTTTAATTATGCTTCTTCGCACCTTTGATTTAGATAAAGAAGTGTTGATTAAACAATTAACCGAACGGATCGTTTCCCTTCAAAATGAAGATGGTCTTTGGACGTTGTTTGATGATGAAGAACACAACTTATCCGCTACTATTCAAGCTTATACAGCTCTTTTATATTCAGGCTATTACCAAAAAAATGACCGGATTTTGCGAAAAGCAGAAAGATATATTATAGATTCAGGAGGCATTTCTCGCGCTCATTTTCTCACAAGATGGATGCTTTGTGTTAACGGCTTATACGAGTGGCCAAAGCTATTTTACCTCCCGCTTTCTCTTTTGCTCGTGCCTACCTATGTACCGCTTAACTTTTATGAACTAAGCACCTATGCCAGAATTCACTTCGTCCCGATGATGGTAGCTGGAAACAAAAAATTTTCACTTACTTCTAGGCATACACCTTCTCTTTCTCATTTAGATGTAAGAGAGCAGAAACAGGAAGCGGATGAAGCTGCTCAAGAATCACGCGCTTCTATTTTTTTAGTCGACCATTTAAAACAGCTGGCTTCTTTACCTTCTTACATCCACAAGCTTGGTTATCAAGCAGCCGAGCGTTACATGCTAGAAAGACTTGAAAAAGATGGAACACTCTACAGCTACGCAACCTCTACTTTTTTTATGATTTACGGTCTTTTGGCTCTTGGCTATAAAAAAGATTCCTTTGTGGTTCAAAAAGCAATTGACGGTATTTGTTCACTACTTAGTACATGCAGCGGCCACGTGCACGTAGAAAACTCCACGTCAACCGTTTGGGATACCGCCCTGCTATCTTACGCTCTACAAGAAGCAGGTGTACCGCAGCAAGATCCCATGATTAAAGGCACAACTCGTTACTTAAAGAAAAGACAGCATACAAAGCTTGGAGACTGGCAGTTTCATAACCCCAATACAGCGCCTGGAGGCTGGGGATTTTCCGATATTAATACGAATAACCCTGACTTAGACGATACGTCTGCTGCTATTAGAGCTCTTTCTAGAAGAGCGCAAACCGATACAGATTATTTGGAGTCTTGGCAAAGAGGTATTAACTGGCTGTTGTCCATGCAAAACAAAGACGGGGGTTTTGCTGCATTTGAAAAAAATACCGATTCTATTTTATTTACTTATCTGCCGCTTGAAAACGCAAAAGACGCAGCAACGGATCCGGCTACTGCCGATTTAACCGGTCGAGTGCTTGAATGCCTCGGAAACTTTGCCGGTATGAATAAATCCCATCCTTCGATTAAAGCTGCAGTAAAATGGCTGTTTGATCATCAGTTGGATAACGGGAGCTGGTACGGCCGGTGGGGTGTTTGCTACATTTACGGAACGTGGGCCGCTATTACTGGACTCCGTGCTGTAGGAATTTCTGCTTCTGATCCGCGTATCATCAAAGCCATCAATTGGCTCAAAAGCATTCAACAAGAAGACGGCGGATTCGGAGAATCATGCTATAGCGCTTCTTTAAAAAAATATGTGCCTTTACCCTTTAGCACTCCTTCGCAAACGGCTTGGGCTCTCGATGCTTTAATGACAATATGTCCGTTAAAAGATCGAGCCGTTGAAAAAGGAATTAAATTTTTACTGAATCCAAATCTTACCGAGCAGCAAATTCATTATCCCACGGGAATTGGTCTTCCTGGACAATTTTATATTCAGTACCACAGCTACAATGATATTTTTCCTCTTCTTGCACTTGCCCACTACGCAAAAAAACATTCTTCATAAAGGGGTTGAGACATGACGAAATGAATCCAATCTAAAGACGAACATATAGGATACATGAGCTCCTATGGATCGCTTGTGACACGGCAGTTGATTTCCGTGCAAGGCTTCGCTTTCCGCGGGAGTCTTCGCCTTGCCCTCCAATCAACTGCTAGAAAGACTTACACACATGAAACCTATGTTTACCCTAACAAAAAAAACGAACCACGAATCAAACATCTTGATCAATGGTTCGTTTTTCACTTTGTCTAAAATCCTTTTATTCCAGCCTCTTTTTGTACATAAAAGCAGGTTTTTTTAGGAGACAAGTGGAATACCTTTTTAATGTTGGGAAAGAAAGGATGCATCAAATGAATAATGTTTCACCACTTTTAAAAGGAAAAAACGTGATACTAAGAAAACCAAAAGACAGCGATGTACATGACTATCTAGCGTGCAAGCAAACAAAAGAGCTTATTCGTATGTACGGAGGCGATACCCGAAACTTAAAACCTCTTACATTACAAGATGCCAAGCGGCACGTCGAGTACATAAAGTCTCAAAAGCTGAATTGGTGTGTTGAATATCAGCAGCAGTTTGTTGGAGAAGCCCGGCTGACCGTTAACGAGTACGACCGGCGCGCACGGTATGCTATTGGTTTATTCGATTCTTCCGTTTGGAATCAAGGGCTCGGCACTGAAGTTACAAAATTGGTGCTGGCCTACGCATTTGAACACCTTCACTTGCACAGAGTCGATTTACGAGTGCTCGAATACAACCATAGAGCCATTGCTTGTTATGAAAAATGCGGTTTTGTAAAAGAAGGAATAGAGCGTGAAGGTGCTTTTATTGAAGAAGCATTTCAGACAGATATTATCATGAGTATACTCGAACAAGAGTATTATCAGCTTTAGAGGAGAGAATCAGCTGTCATCATCGTACTTCTTTAAAAGTTCGTATAGCCCAAGCCTTTTGTGAATAAAGTAACATAACGATATAACCAAAGGAGCCAACGATGACAGCTTATGATTCCTCTTCTTTTGTATTTGTAACCATTGATAAACATGACATTGCTGCTTTTTTACTCATTGATATTATTTGCAGCACCACTATTTATGTAGCATGTAAACATTATCTCCACAATGAGCTTGTTTCCATTGCAAGCAGCGCTCTTTTTCCCATGGTATGTAAGAAGGTTTCTCGACGCTAGCTCAGCTTTTTACCGGTTCTTTTAATGACAGCCAAGTGCGGTCCTTCTGCTGCTGAATCTCTACGGAGTGATTAAAAAATTTAGAAAGATGCGGCTCAGTGAGCTGGTCTTTCGTTTTTCCAGAAGAAAACACTTCTCCTTGGCGCATACAAAGCGTATGAGTAAAGCAAGGCAAAATTTCTTCTACATGGTGAGTAACATAAATAAGCGTAGGAGCATTTGGCTGCTCTGCCATTTTTGCAATCAGCTGAAGAAGCTGTTCTCGGGCCATTATATCTAGACCTGTACATGGCTCATCAAGTATTAAAAGCTTTGGTGAAGCCATAAGAGCTCGAGCAATTAGCACTCGCTGGCGCTCTCCTTGAGAAAGTGTTCCGTAGGCCTGATTTTGTAAATCTTCGCAATTTAGCAGCTTCATTAATTCTATGGCTTGGTTCATATCTTTTTGCTCCACTTGTTCATATAACCCAATAGATGCAAATTTTCCGCTTAAAATCATTTCTACAACCGTATCGTCATCTCGAAACCGCTGTTGAAGCGAAGAGCTTACCCATCCAATTTCTTTTCTGAGCTCAGACAGATTTGTTTCTCCAAATTTCCTTGAAAGAACTTCTACTTCCCCTTTTGTAGGCCAAATATATCCGTTGATGATATTTAAAAGCGTCGTTTTTCCGGAACCATTTAACCCAAGCAAACACCAATGTTCCCCTTTTTCCACTGACCACGACACGCTTTTTAAAATTTCTTTTTCTCCTCGTTTTACCGAAACGTTGTTAATGTTGATCATGCTAACACTCCTTTACTCTCATTTTTCATTATATATACTATAAAAGAATAATGATTTATCCCATTTGTTAACTTGCTTTTCTTTTTTCATGCCAATTCTTTCAGCCACTTTAATCGATGGAAAATTGTGAGGATCTATCAATGATATAATCTTCTGAAATTTCAGCGTATGAAGACCATAATCTAAACAAGCTTTTGCTGCTTCACTCGCATAGCCTTTTCCCCAGCAGCTGCGTAAAAATAAATAGCCAAGCTCCGGATCTACCTTGCCGTCTACTTTTTGAAGAACCATGCCGCACTGCCCTAGAAACTCTCGATTCTGTTTATCTTCAGCGATCCACATGCTAATGCCATATGTTTGATAATGCTGCTTCATCCATTGAATCCAGCGATATGTGTCTTGTTCATTTTTAGTAGAAGAATAATACTTCATTGCTTCAGCATCTTCAAATATTTTCATTAAATTGCCTGCATCGCTTTCAGCCATAGCTCGCAGCGTCATTCGCTCTGTCTCAATAATCGTATAAATCCTCTCCTTTCTTCCATTCCAACATCTACTATCTTTATTATCCGCTACTATTTTCTTTTCGTAAAGTTTTCCTTTTTTGATTTAAATGAAACAGAAAAAGGCACCAAAAAAGGCTGCTACACACAGCCCTTTAATCTGGATCACACGTTTTCCCGTACCGTAATACGTTATATATAGCACGTCCATCACTTGCAGATGTTTCTGTATATTGAATTGGCAGCAGTGAAAAAATAACATAATAGACTGAAAAATAAACAAATTGATAGCAAAATATATCTTCAGGCAGAATATTAGCCATAATTAATCCATTTATTATAAAAATAGTAAGTAAATTAAACAGTACACCGCCCGCATACACCACTGCATGGGAAAAGCGACTGTCGTTCTTAAGATTTTCATATTTACAAAACGAGTCTAGAAAATAGACTGACTTAATTTTAAACTTCCCCATTTTAAGAATCGTTTTCCCCCGCCCAATAGTAAAATCGACCTTCCCTCCGAAAATAATTGCCATGACGGAATGCCCCAGCTGATGAACAAATGATACAAGTGGCAATACAAGACAGAATGACCACACAAACTTTGGAAGATCATTTAACCCAAACACGTTTATCCCTCCTTTTTGTTTCTTCTCTCTACTTTTCCTCCCCGTTTTTACTTAAAACTACATTTAAATTCTTTTTTTAAAACTCATACGAAATAACTAGCATCCACATCACTTCTTATAACCTAGATAAAACCCAATGTATGTAACTTATGAAAAATACATTTTCCGAAAAACAGTTGGAGTCACGTTTTCTTGTTCTTTGAAGCGCTTGATAAAATAGCTTGGATGTTCATACCCTACTTGTCTTGCTATATCTTGTACAGAGATTTGGTTGTTTTTAAGCAGCAGTTTCTTTGCTTTTTGAATTCGGACGCGCGTTACGTATTCAAACGGCCGGATACCAAGAGATTGTTGAAAAAGCAAACACGTATACTGCTCTGTTACGTTGAGCTGCTTCGCCAGTACTTCTAGCGTTAACGGCTGATGATAATATTCCTCAATATAGCGAAGGACTGGGTTTAGCTGAGTAATTTGCTGCAGGCGACTTTTGCTTTCTATATATACGCTGTCTTGGCGCAGTTTCAAAATGACGCTATATAGTAGTTCAGAGCACTTCATGGTGCTAGAGGTATGATTTTCTTCTAACAAATTCATTAGCTCTTGCAGCATCCTATAAAGGCTTTCAGCATGTGTAAGGACGATTTTTCCGGAATTAATAAATTGAAGAGAAAGCATGATATCATCAATTACACTTCCATTAAAAGAAACCCAGCATACTTGCCATTCGCTTGTAATGGGGTAGTATTCGTGCGGAACATGCGGCGTCAGAAACATTCCTTCATTTTCTTTTATAATATAAACCTCGTCGTTTACACGAAGCTCACCTCTTCCTTTTATACATTGAATCCATTGATAATCAGGAAACTCTCCCTGACGTTTAATATGCGTTTGATGTCTCCAGCTTCCAGCGCTTGTAACATAGAATGGCAGTTTCATATCTTCATCTGAAAGAGCCGGAAAGTACATACGGTCCACATTACTTCCTCCTTTTTATGTGAATATAGTTATATTATCATGAAAATAATTAGATTGATAAGGTTCTCAGAAAACGTTATCATTTTCATATAAACTAATAACCTAGTAATCTAGAAATGAGGGATCGACATGTTAAAAACCGGCAAAAAATTTAATTATACAGCACCTGCAAACGGATACCCTGAATGGAATAACAACCCTGAAATTTTTCAATTGAACCGTTCGAAAGCACACGCTTTACTAATGCCTTATCAAACGGTCGAAGAGGCCTTAAAAAATGATAGAAAATCTTCTGTTTACTACCAAAGCTTAAATGGAAGCTGGTACTTTCATTTTGCTGAAAATGCGGATGGTCGCGTCAAAAACTTTTTCGCTCCTGAATTTTCATATAAGAAATGGGACTCTATTTCAGTTCCTTCACACTGGCAGCTGCAAGGATATGACTATCCTCAATATACAAACGTGACATACCCTTGGGTTGAAAACGAAAACCTCGAACCTCCTTTTGCACCGACTAAATATAACCCTGTCGGTCAGTACGTCCGTACTTTTACACCTAAATCAGAATGGGAAAATCAGCCGGTGTACGTCAGCTTCCAAGGCGTCGAATCTGCTTTTTACGTCTGGGTTAACGGTGAGTTTGTTGGATACAGCGAAGACAGCTTTACTCCAGCTGAATTTGATATAACTTCTTATCTTCAAGATGGTGAAAATACAATAGCAGTAGAAGTATATCGCTGGAGTGACGCAAGCTGGCTTGAAGACCAAGATTTTTGGCGAATGAGCGGCATCTTCCGAGATGTGTATCTGTACTCTACTCCACCGGTTCACATCTATGACTTTAGCGTTCGTTCGTCGCTTGATAACAACTACGAAGATGGTGAACTTAGCGTTTCAGCTGATATTTTAAATTACTTTCAGCACGATACTCAAGATCTAACATTTGAAGTCATGCTGTATGACGCGAATGGCCATGAAGTACTACAAGCTCCGCTGCAAACAAATGTAAGTGTGAGCGATCAATATACAGCGTCCTTACGTACACACATTAAAAGCCCTGCAAAATGGAGCGCAGAAAGTCCTAATTTGTATACCCTTGTACTCAGCTTAAAGAATGCTGCTGGTTCTATTATCGAAACGGAAAGCTGTAAAGTCGGCTTCCGTACGTTTGAACTAAAGAATGGCCTTATGACAATCAACGGCAAGCGTATTGTACTTCGAGGAGTAAATCGCCACGAATTTGATTCAGTAAAAGGCCGTGCAGGCATCACACGCGAAGACATGATTCACGATATTTTGCTGATGAAACAGCATAATATTAACGCGGTGCGTACATCCCATTACCCTAACGATTCAGTATGGTATGAGCTGTGTGATGAATACGGACTGTACGTGATTGATGAAACCAATTTAGAAACGCACGGAACGTGGACTTATTTACAAGAAGGCGAACAAAAAGCCGTTCCAGGAAGCAAGCCAGAATGGAAAGAAAACGTACTAGATCGCTGTCGTTCGATGTACGAACGTGACAAAAACCACCCTTCTATTATTATTTGGTCGCTTGGCAATGAATCATTTGGCGGAGAAAACTTTCAGCATATGTATACTTTTTTTAAAGAGAAAGATTCCACGAGACTTGTTCATTATGAAGGAATCTTCCATCACCGCGACTATGATGCTTCTGATATAGAAAGCACGATGTACATTAAGCCAGCAGATGTAGAGCGCTATGCTTTAATGAATCCGAAAAAACCTTATATTCTGTGTGAATACAGTCATGCGATGGGTAATTCTTGTGGAAATCTATACAAATACTGGGAGCTGTTCGATCAATATCCAATCTTGCAAGGCGGTTTTATATGGGACTGGAAAGATCAAGCTCTTCAAACAACAGCAGTAGACGGTACTTCTTACTTAGCTTACGGCGGAGATTTTGGTGATACGCCTAACGACGGCAACTTCTGCGGAAACGGCTTAATCTTTGCTGATGGGACAGCTAGCCCGAAAATTGCAGAAGTAAAAAAATGCTATCAGCCTGTAAAGTGGACAGCAGTAGACGCTTCTAAAGGAAAATTTGCCGTTCAAAACAAACACCTGTTTACAAACTTGAACGCCTATGATTTTGCTTGGACTGTTGAAAAAAACGGTGAACTACTTGAAAAACATGCGTCTCTTTTAAATGTAGCTCCTGATAGTACAGACGAACTGACGCTTTCTTATCCTCTTTACGAGCAAGAAAACGAAACTGATGAATTTGTTTTAACTCTTTCTATCAGATTATCCAAAGATACAGTTTGGGCTTCAGCTGGATATGAAGTGGCGTACGAACAGTTTGTACTGCCTGCCAAAACCGCTGTACCCTCAGTAAAAGCTGTTTATCCTGCTTTATCAGTTGACCAAAACGAACAAACGCTGACGGTTACAGGAACTAACTTCACGGCTATTTTTGACAAGCAAAAAGGGCAGTTTATCTCTTACAACTATGAGCATACCGAGCTGCTTGCATCGGGTTTCCGTCCGAACTTTTGGCGGGCAGTCACCGATAATGACCTCGGCAATAAATTGCATGAAAGATGTCAAACGTGGCGTCAAGCAAGTTTAGAGCAGCACGTGAAAAAAGTAAGTGTTCAACCGCAAATTGACTTTGTTATCATTTCGGTTGAGCTAGCTTTAGACATCTCTCTTGCTTCTTGCTATGTAACGTATACGCTATATAACGATGGTGAAATGAAGATTGAACAATCTTTAGCACCTTCTGAGGCAATGCCTGAAATTCCTGAAATTGGGATGCTGTTTACGATGGATGCGGCTTTTGATTCTTTAACATGGTACGGCAGAGGCCCTCATGAAAATTATTGGGATCGTAAAACTGGCGCTAAGCTTGGCCTTCATAAAGGCAGTGTAAAAGAGCAAGTTACACCGTATTTACGCCCTCAAGAATGCGGAAACAAAACGGACGTTAGATGGGCAACTATTACAAACGATCAAGGACGCGGCTTTTTACTAAAAGGTTTGCCAACAGTCGAGCTGAATGCTTTACCTTACTCACCTTTTGAACTGGAGGCTTACGATCATTTTTACAAATTGCCGTTAAGCGATTCCGTAACCGTGCGGGTTAACTACAAGCAAATGGGCGTTGGAGGAGACGACAGCTGGGGAGCAAAAACACATCCTGATTACACACTATACGCCAACCGCTCGTATACAAACACGTTTACGCTAAAACCTCTATAAAAATAAAAAGGACTTTCATTTGAAAGTCCTTTTTACTTATGATGTCACCTCTGGCTTTCGCTGAGAAAGCAAAAATACCGTAGCGATAATAAGAATTGTACCTAGCCACTCCGTCCACCCAAAAGTCACATGAAGCCATAGAACAGATAGCGCGGCTGCTGACAAAGGCTCTGCTGACGCAAGAACAATGGCTTCAGAAGCGCTAATGTGCTTCAAACTTTCCAAGTAGCAATAAAAGGCAATGAGCGTTCCAAAGATAATCACAAATAGCACCGCACACAGCGACAATAGCGACCACTCACCGGCTATATGCCACGGCGGATGAATAAATGAAAAACTTACGCCGCCTATTACCATTCCCCAGCCTACTACTTCAACTGAGCTCCATTTTGCAAGAAGACGTTTAGGCTGAAGCGTATAAAAAGCAGACGTCACAGCTGCTCCAATCCCCCAAAACAACCCCCATCCTGTAATAGACAGCTCGTTAAAGTTTCCGCTTGTTGCAAGAAAAAATGTCCCCGTTATGACGAGCGCAACAGAAATCATTTCTACTTTCACCGGCCACTTTCTTGCTTGCACGGCTAAATAGCCAATAATAAATATTGGCGACGTATATTGAAGCACTGTAGCTGTAGCAGCGTTTCCTGCTTCAATAGCTGCAAAGTATGTATACTGCACGCCGAGCATACCGATTACACCAAACAAAAGCAGCGAAGTCCTCTCTTCTTTTGTTTTCCAAATTGCAAAAATATTGCGCTGCTTAGAGGCTATTGCCAAAAGCAGCAATCCAGATACTAACATACGAACGACGACCAGCCACTCTGCGTTAAAACTCTTATGCTGAAATAAATATTGAGCTACCGTGCCAGACACTCCCCACATCGTGGCACCAATGATTACAAGCAGCAGCCCCCACGCTCTTTTAGATGAAGTTTGAACTCCTTCCACTTACCATTCCTTCTCTCTTTTTCATATATATTTAACTTACCTCCCTCCGCATTAACGGTCAATAGCAAAAAAAGTCGAAGCAATATGCTTCGACTTTTTTAAATGCTTTTATGAAGTAGTTTCTTGAGTAAAGGAAATAGCACATCGGGAAGTTCTTCGATGTTTGGTACTAGAATACTATATTTCCCGTACATATTTTGAATGGTTTTCTTCTGTCCT
Source organism: Priestia sp. FSL R5-0597 (assembly GCF_038006305.1). Taxonomy (NCBI): domain Bacteria; kingdom Bacillati; phylum Bacillota; class Bacilli; order Caryophanales; family Bacillaceae; genus Priestia; species Priestia sp. FSL R5-0597. The sequence continues at coordinate 2,130,938 of NZ_JBBOUZ010000001.1, read as the reverse complement.
TCATCAATTTCCCCGTTGGATAAAAAGACGTTGATGACTTCAATTCCGTGCTTGCGTGCTTCTAATACCGCTTCGTGCGTATCTACAATACCATTTTGTTCATATCCCATAGCGGCTGGTTCACCGTCTGAAAACACAAGTAAAAACTTTTGCTGCTCAGAACGCTGAAGCAAGCGACGTGTCATATGGCGAATGGCAAATCCATCACGGTTGTCTTCTTCAGGCTCAAGCTGCATAATTTCAGGACCGCTTTTACGCTTTAATGATGCTTGAAAGTCCATCACCGTCTGCAGGTAGTTAGGCTGGCTTGTTTCAGTAGCATCATTTGTATCTTCCCAAAATCCAACAATTTGATGAGGCACCATAACAGACTTTAACGCTTCATGAAATAGCGTAATCCCGAGCTTCGTTTCATCCATTTTGTCGTACATCGATGCCGAACAGTCAACTAGAAGAGAAAACACAGCATCAATTTGGGCAGAATCTTCATCTTTTTTATAAAACAAACGAGGATTATCATCCGTCCATAGTTTTAGAAGTTTTTTATTTAATCGGCCAAAGTGCAGCTCGCTTCTAGGGAGCGTTTTTTTATGTTCAAGCGTTTTTTCAATCATTTGCTTTAATTTTTTTTGATACGATGCAATGATTTTTTTATTCTCATCATACTGAACAACGTGATCGTCGCTTGGAAGTTTAGAATCTACAAACACAGCATAGGCATGCTTATTTTCTTTCCCATACTCATAATCCGCTTCCCCGTCTTTTTCCGGATGCGTTTGCTCCATGGCTTCGATTTGAGAATAATCGTTCCGTGATGTTTTTTGAGAAGATCCTTGCACCATGCCCATTGCTTGATCTCCATCGTCGCCTTCACGAACACCATCGCCTAGCATGTCTGTTTTTGAACCTTGATCCATATCAAACTGTAGAAAACTTTGCGTCGCTTCGCTTGTCTCTCGATGCCACATTTCCATTTTCTCTTCGTGAATGTCTTCATCTCCGTCTTTTTCATGCTCTAAAATATCATCGTTCACTAATGAATCTTTGCGTTTTAAATCTTCAAATGTTAACCCTTCTTCTAACTGATCATACTGAAGTTCAGCCAAGAAGAAATAAGTATTAAGCATATCTTTTTCGATAATATCATCAAAAACATCTACGAGTTCAAGGCAGATGCGCGATACGTCTTTTGTTGTTTTCGCTTCATATACATTTGTTAGCTGTCTGCGAATAAAAGGCATCGCTAAGTTAATCGATTCACTCATTGAAGGAATTTCTTCAAACGGATTTTCAGCCGTTAATAGCAAGTAAATGCCGTTAAAAAGTGCATCCGTGTACACGCTTTTTGTTAAATTTGCGCTCATTTGTGTAGCAAAATATTTTCTATAGAGCTGCCTTCTGACGGCGAAGGCTTTTTTCGTTCCAGGACGTTCGCGTTTGCATACTTCTTCTAAACGAATATCTTCAAACAGCATAAACAGCTGCTTAGCTAAGCTAGGTACCGACGTTTTATTTATTTTCTTTAAATATGCATTAATTTCTTTGAAGTTTGAATGCTTATAGCTTCCAATACTTCTTAAAAATACATCACTTTTTAAGCCGTACACTTTGTCTTCTTCTGGACGGTTATCCCAAAAGTGACTGAGATAAATAATGCCGTGTACAGGATCATAATAAGATGAAACGCGATACTCTACTTCAATTTCATCATTTTTTGTTAATGTTTTCGTTAAATCTGCCAGCTCCATATAGAGAAAGGAATCTACATTTTTGTCGTTAAATTTAATAAATCGCATAGCGCCACTCCTTACTCAAATAATGTTTCAGCAATATTTTGAATGGCGGCTTTTTCCCTTTCATCTTCTAGCTTTTCAATAATACCGCGTTTAATCGCGCGAAGAGGCGGCATATAAAGAGCTAAATCACACGTATCGATAAGCGCACGAATGGACGCAGCTTCTTCTGATACATGGCCGCTTTGAACTTGAGTAATTAAATCTGCGGAGAGCGTGACAAATTTATCAATTAATTTTTCGTCTTTTAACTGAGACTGAGACATTAGAACTTGCTTTAAGCTGCTCCCTTGAATATATGGCACTTCAATAACAACAAAACGATTTTTTAACGCTTCGTTTAATGGAACAGTCCCAACATACCCTTCGTTAATAGCCGCTACTACGCCGAATGTTTGCTGACCGCGCACTACATCTCCAGTGAATGGGTTTGTAATCATTTTTCGGTAATCAAGTACTCCGTTTAAAATAGGAAGCGTTTCAGGTTTCGCCATGTTAATTTCATCAATATATAATAAATGGCCTTTTTTCATTGCCTGAATAACAGGTCCTTCTACAAACTCGATACCTGTTTTCCCTTCTTGTTCAGAAATTGTTTTAAAGCCAAGCAGCGCTTCTGCATCTAAATCAACCGAGCAGTTAACGCTATGCATCGGCTGAGAAAATAAATGCGACAGCGTTTCAGCAAGCTTTGTTTTACCTGAACCTGTTGGCCCTTTTAAAAGTACGTTTTTCCCTAGTGATAAGGCAATAATGGCATCTTCTAAAATATCTGCTTCTTCTGCTGTATAGCCGCCTTTTCCGATTAATAGCTGATCAGCATGAGACAGATTTTCATATTTACGATTCGCTAAAAGCGAAAGAACCTCTTTTGGTAATGATAATTGTGATAATTGAATTGACATAACAAAAAATCCTTTCTTTCTACATACTTTCTATAGTTTACTAAAAAACATTCTTCTTCTCAAAGAATTGCTTTACCTATGCGTTTCTCTAAAGTTTCCGGTAGAAAAATCGCCGTCTTTAAACATATATTCAGTAAAAAAAAGTAGGTTATTCACCTACTTTTTTACGATTTTATAGTTTTTATGATTAACGACTGTTTTCATGGATTCGCCTGTTTCAGCATCTTTTCCAAAATCTACGATAACCGAATTGTCTCGCACTACCATAACAATTCCTTTAAATCCTTTATAGTCGCCTTTTTTAGGCTGAATCGTATCGCCAACTTTAGCTGCCTTGACTTTAGGTGCTTGTTCTTCTGTACCTTGTGTATTTTCTACGTCCATCATGACCCCACCTTTTCCAATTTACCGTGTTTTTTATAAGTGAAAACACAATTTAATTTACTTTTTGTTGAAAATACTTAGTTTATTTTCCCACAAACATCCATGGTTAAACACCATATGTTTGTCCATTTTCATTCTGCAAACAAACGCTGTATTTTTTATTATGTATGTAGCTGTTTTTTGTAAGAGCACATCCTTGTTCTATCATAACATTTTCTGTTTCCTTCGAACACCAATTACCCTTTAGTTTTTTAAAAAAATGACAAATTACACGGAATTATGTCGAATTTCATATGATTTTCTTTTTAGTATGATAAGCTATATATCGTATTTTAAGCATCTTTTATCTATTACATACGATTTTTGATAAAAAAACCGAAACTTTTATCCACAAATTGCGTTGATTAAATGAAAGGGGGAGAAAATGGCACAACAGCATAACTTTGAACACATTTATAAACAGCACATGCATGATTTGCTGCGCTATCTTCTCTCTCTTACTCGCAGAAAAGAATCAGCGGAAGATTTAATGCAGGAGACCTTTTACCGGGCACTTTTACACTTAGAAACGTATAAAGGCGAGGAAGTAAAGCCTTGGCTGTTCAAAATTGCTTATCACGCCTTTATTGACTGGTATCGAAAAGAAAAAAAACGCCCTACTGTCGAAATAGAAGAATGGCACTTTACTCCTCAGCCAAGTGCTGAAGAACAAGTGATGATTCAAAGTGAAATCGACGGCTGGCTTTCTGATGTATCTGCTTTGCCTCCGGCTAAGCAGAATATTGTACTGTTACGAGATTATCATGGCTTCACATATGAAGAGATTGCAGAAATGACTGGCTTTACTCTGTCAAAAGTGAAAATGGACTTGTATCGTGGTCGTCAACAATTGAAAAAAAGAAAGGAAGAGGACGGATGAGCTGTCAAGATATGAAGCATCAATGGGAAAAATATAAAAACGGCACTTTGACAGACAAAGAAGCAGAAACACTTGAACAACATACGGAAAATTGTGAAGCATGCTCAGCTCATTTAGAGCACTTGCTAACTGAAGATGAACCGTTATCGCCAACTCCATCAACTACTTCACTAAATGACGATACGATGTTGGATAATAAAAAAGTGAAAAAGTCCATTTATATGGCCAAATGGAAGCAGCGCCTTTCAAATGTGACAACTGTCATTAGCTCTGTCGTTCTGCTATGGATGATTGGCAGCTTTTTATCCATTGTATATTATCATCAATCAAAAACCGAATACATAAACAGCGTCAATCAAGCAGCTATCGAATCTGCTTTTCCGAACGTTCATATACGTGAAACCACTTCTGATACACAGTCCTTTTTCCGAATGCAGTCGCAAATGGAAGCTTATAAGCAAATTGGACGTGAAGAGCAGGCCATTGGGACGTTTACATTTCATCAGCTGTTTGATAAAACGAGCGGTGTAGAAAAAGAATTTTCTGGTGGTAAATACGACCTTAACCTTTCCTTTGTCTATCCTGATCCAAAAAAACTAAAGCTGCATGCAAAAGAGTATAAGGAATGGACGAATGAAACATGGAATGCATTAGAAAACCTACCAAAAGGAACGGTAAGCGAAGTGGCTATTTCTTTTGATAATACGTATTCGCTAAAAGAAGTTCAGCAAAAAATGAACGCCATCGACAGCCGTGATTTTTCTACCTCTTGGTATGCGCTTAATACAGGGAACGAACAAAAAACAAGCACAAAAGATGAGCCCTTAATTGACTTAACATCAACATTTGGTTTTCCAGAGTTTTTAGACTTGCCTTACGAGCACAAAGGAAATCAAACGCACTCTACTAGCAAGTCGAACGTTTTAAATATGATGAAACTATTAGCCGATAATGAAGAAACAGTCCAAAAAGTTCGTCAGCTAGACCATTCCGATTTGTTGCTAAAGCAGCGATATTCTTATGTAAAGAAACATGGAGTCGGTGTGTACGGCGTTGTGATTACAGGACCTACCAAAAAGCTGCTGAAATTAAAAAATGATCCGTCTATCACCTACGCGTCACTTGGAGATGTAGAGCTATGGAATTGGTTCAACCGCCCTTCATCCGGCACGTTAATGAATCAGTAACAAGCACTTGAAAACAAGTGCTTGTTTTTATTTCTTCGTTAATTCTTCAAACCTTTCTACAGCTTCGCTTTTATCAAATGAACTAAACCATCGATAGTCTTGGTCATCTAAAATACGATAGTGCTGACTAATCATATTTTGCTGCAGACGAAAAGAACCTTCTTTTTGAATCTCTTTCCACCATACTCTTCCTCCGAGCGTTTTATCTTTTGGAGAAGATACGCCGTTATGAGCAATGATTTCTACTACTTCTAAGGGGACGTCTCCTAAAACCGATTGAAGGATTTCACTGTCACGAAACAAACCGCATACTGCAACAGTGGTCGTCCACCCTGCTTCCGTGCGCCCTTTTTCAATTTGAACCAATGTTTTTTTTGAAATACCAATAACTTCAGCCATTCTGTCTTGTGAATAGTTTCTTTCTAAACGAATTAATCGTATTTTATCCGATACGGATTTAATCACTTCTTGTTTATCCATTTTTACAGCCCTTTCTTTCTATACACGCACATGTCTTTAGTGTAATATTACACCTAATTAAAGAAGAGTTTCAAGCGTTTCCCTTCATCACAAAACGGGGAAATATACTGAAATGGTTTTTGTATACTAAAACAATTAAAAGGAGTTGAGAATATGTACATCATTGTATGGACTATGCTTGTACTATACGCCTTTTTGCTAGCTCCGGGAGCAAGCGCCGCTGATGATATGCTGTTTAAAAACCTTGTCACAGGAAATTTTCAACAGGTAGATCCGCTCGTAGTTATGGTATTCTCTTTTTTAGGGCTTTTCCCAGTATTGTTCATGGTAATGATTTGTAAAAAAGATACGTACAAACTGCCTGGATGGCCATTTTCTCTCCTATCATTTGCGCTTGGAGCTTTTTCTCTTTTGTTCTATTATCATTGGAAAGGGCAAAAAGTTCGAACACGTTCGCGTATTCCTTCACGTTTCATTGCCATCATTTCTTCTCGTCTATGGATTGGACTATGCTTAGCACTCACGATTGCTGGTTACGTATACGGACTATCCATAGGTTCAATAAGAGCTTATGAAGATGCTTTTATGCAGTCACAGCTTGTTAGCGTGATGACCGCTGATTTTTTTGTTTTAACGTGGCTTTCTTATTCCGTTATGACAAAAGAAAAGATAGCATCCCGGCCTTACCTTCTCTTATGTTTCATTCCAGTTGCGGGCCCTTTTTTTATTTTGTTACGGCATAACCGCCAAGATGTTAGAGAAGAAAAACTTTAAATAAAAGTCTTGCGTTCCATTCATTATTCCGTTATAATCATTTCTTGTACGATGAAAGTTGATTAATTAGAAAACATTTATATATCGGCATTTTATTTACATTTGTTATACATACCTGCGCTGTGCGTATACTCATGTTGTCTTAAACCTTTGAGTGTTAAAAGGGAGCTCAAAATTTAGCTGCAGATAGCACGCCCTTCTTGGGACGCTAAACCCGGCTATGAGGGCACCCACCTAGTAGATCTGGGTATTTAAGACACTTAGGGTTACGGCAGTGCGGGCTTATTTTTTAGTTAGCTGTAGCTAGCTTTTTTTATTTTTTTATTTATTAGTTTACATAATTATTTTATTGTTAACTTATATTTTTTTTAGACATGTATGTTTTATTTATCTTCGATTGAGGAACATAAAAAGTAATAAAGGAGATGGATAAAATGAATGAACAAAAAATTGCTAAAAAAGTAAATGAAGTATTAGAAGGAAATCGTGTAGGAACATTAGCCACAGTTGTAAACAACAAACCCCACTCTCGCTATATGACATTTTTCAGCGATGAAGATGGTATCGCTCTTTACACACCAACAAATATCAATACACATAAGGCAGAAGAAATCGAAGCCAATCCGAACGTGCACGTACTATTAGGCTACAGCGGCGAAGGATATGGCGATCAATACTTAGAATTATCCGGGACAGCTGTTCTTCGTACCGGTGATCAATTAAAAGGACGTATATGGAACGATCACATGAAAGAATGGTTTGACGGTCCAAATGACCCTGAGTATGTTGTTCTGGAAATTACACCAAACGAAATTCGCTTTATGAATGAAGGCGAAGAAACTCCTCAAACCGTTCAGCTATAATAAAAAAGCGCACACTGTGCGCTTTTTTTATTTTCCTACCGCTTCTTTCAATTGAGCTGCTTTTTCTTTTGGAGACGCTGCTAAGCTAATCGCGGTAATAATAGAAACACCATCTGCACCTGCTTCTACTACTTGTTTGGCATTTTCAGGCGTGATGCCACCGATTCCTACAATTGGAAAGTCAATATTCTGGTTTCGCACTTCTTCAATTAATTTTGTACCTTGCACTGCTTTTGCGTCTTTTTTTGTAGAAGTAGGAAAAACAGGTCCCATTCCTACATAATCCGCTCCGTCTTTTATGGCTTGCTGCAGCTCTTGTATATTATGAACAGAGACGCCCACAATTCCTTTTCCTATTTTTTCTCGAACAATATGAGCTTTTTCATCTTCTTGTCCAATATGAACGCCATCCGCTTGTAAACGGATCGCTAAGTCAAGGTCATCATTCACAACAAAAGGAACGTTGTACTGCTGACAAATTTGCTGAAGTTCCTTCGCCAGCTGATATTTCGCTTCTCCTTTTAGTGCACCTTCGCCTTTTTCACGGAATTGAAACACGGTAACGCCGCCTTCAATTGCTTCTTTCAACACTTCTTTCGGATCTTTTGTACAGTTATTGCTGCCCATTATAAAATAAACTTGCAGCAGCTTTTTAATTTCTTCGTTTGTCATTTTCCCGCTCCTTTTAACGTTGATGTACTCTTGCATATGATTCAATATCCTGTCCAGATAAAAGATGAAGCTGATTTAACAGCTCAATTTGAAAGCTCCCCGGCCCTTCTTCACCTTTTTTCGCTGCGGCGATTTCACCTGCCACTCCGTAAAAACTTAAAGCAGCAACGCTTGCCTCGACATATTCTTTTTCTACAGCCGCGAAAGCTCCTATAATTGATGTCAGCAGACATCCAGTACCCGTCACCTTCGTAAATAACGGGTGACCGTTGTCTACTGTATACGTTGTGTTTCCATCGGTGATCACATCTTGTTTCCCCGTAATAACAATCACTGTATCTAATTTGTTCGCTGCTTTCTCAGCAAGTTCAATGACGTCTCCTTGCCCTTCTAATGAATCAACGCCTTTAATGAGCCATGACTCGCCTACTACATTCGCAACTTCAGCAGCGTTACCGCGAATAACGGCAATATTTAATTCTTCTACAAGCTGACGTGCCACTTCTGTACGAAACGGTGTCGCTCCGGCTCCTACAGGATCGAAAATAACCGGCACGCCGTTTTCATTTGCTGATTTTCCTGCTATTCTCATCGCTTCTACTTCTTGAGCCGTCAGTGTACCCATATTTAAGACAAGCGCTCCGGCGATTCGAGCCATGTCAGCCACTTCTTCCTTCGCATAAGCCATAACAGGTGACGCTCCTAGGGCAAGCAGTCCATTTGCTGTAAAATTGGTTACCACAACATTCGTAATATTATGAACAAGCGGACTTGTATCTCTTACTTTTTCTAATTGAGCTGAAATTTTACTAATATCCATGTTCTCTCACTCTTTTCATTTAGTTTTAACACTGCAAAAAAAAGACAAAAAAGCACCTTGCATGCGCAAAGTGCTTTGGTATGTACTCACATTCCCTGCGCTGGCATTATCCAACAGGTTCAAATGGTCAACAGGCGCCCCTGTACTCTCAGCCTGCCCCGCGCAAGCTCCCATACTATTCTTGTTACGTTTAAAGTTTACTATTAACCTTTTTTATTTGCAACCATTTCACTGTTTTGCCCATAAAATAAAGCTTCGCTATAGGCTGAGTGGTGTTGTAAATCTTACAGCTTTACTAAAAGCATCATTAAAAGACCTCCAGTAAACTACTGGAGGTCTTCTATCCCCTAAAAATTCTATCATTTCTCTTGAATCGCTTGATTTCTCACAGCTGTTTTTCGGTCCTTTCCTGCTCTTAAAGATAAAAGAAAACAAAGCAGCAGTACAAGTGCAGCTGATACGTACGGATAATTAATGTTTATATCAAAGAGAAAGCCTGCGACAACGGGTCCAATAATATTCCCAAGACTTGTATAAGCAGAATTTAGTCCGGCTACATACCCTTGGTCGTCTTGTGCCATCATCGACATTTGCGTGCTGATTGCCGGACGTAAAATATCTGTTGCTAAAAAGACGATAAATGTTACAACAATAATAAGCCAGTACGTGTGCACAAATAGCGTAAGTAAAACAAAAAGTCCCGTCATCATCAAGCAAAACGAAATCACTCTTTTTTCACCGAATTTATTTAAAATCCAGCCAAAAATCGTAACCTGCACAACAGCCCCTGCAATAGAGCCAAACGTAATAACAAACGCAATATCTTTTGGCGTAAAGCTAAATTTATGATCAACAAATAGTGAAAAGATCGTTTCATAATTGGATAATCCAAACGATGTCACAAAAACGATAATTAAACTTAAAAAATAAGGTTCTTTGTAGGAATTCATAAGCTGCAGTAGCAGCCGATCTTCTTTTGGATTCTCATTGTTTGAAACAGCATGACCTTGTACAGGACGAGACTCCGGCAAAACAAAAAGCGTAATCACTGCAGCCAAGCCTCCTGCTACTGCGGCCATGTAAAATGGCACGCGCATGCCGTATTCAGCTAAAAAGCCTCCAATACCGGGCCCGATAATAAATCCTGTTGTAATCGCTGCCGTCACATAGCCCATTCCTTTAGCGCGTTCTTTAGCAGACGTCACGTCCGCTGTATAGGCCATAACAGCAGGCATAATAAGCGCGGCCCCGACCCCACCTAGCATTCTGGATACAAATAATAAAAGAGGTGTACTCACTGAACCAAAGAACCATTCAGACAGGGCAAAAACAATCATTCCCGCTACAATAATTTTCTTTCTCCCTAACGAATCTGATAATCGCCCCGCCAAAGGCGAAAACAGAAATTGAGTTAGTGAAAACACCGCTACTAAAAGCCCCATCACGCTGCCGTTGATATGAAGCTCCGTCATATAGGTTGGCATAATTGGAATAACGAGACCGATTCCCGTAAAGATAATAAAAATATTTAGCATGAGCAGCAAAATCGCCGCCCGATTTCTTAACAATAATGACATATAAACCTCCTGATTACAAAAATACTGAACGTTCGGTCTATAAAAATACAAAATAATGAGGGATTACTCATTGCCGCAATAAGCATCCCCGCTTATTTAAGAAGACCTTGCTATAATTCCGTTTAAAAATACATCGATTGCTGAATGGTAAAGCTGCAGGGCATTTTCCGTACTCGTTTTTCGAGACATGCGGCTCATTCCAACAAACAACCCTTCTAAAATTACTGCAAGTTGCTCTGCATTTTTATGAGAAAACTCGCCTTCATCGATGCCCTGTTGCAAAAGTTCCCGGTTAAACTCCACGTGTCGTTTCACCATCTCATCAATTCGCTCTTCGATGTCGCTGCCCTTCTCCTCGTTGTTAAAAAACTCATCCGCAGCTTTCGTAAGAGGATGATTCAAATCATCTAAAATGATTTGCTCCGCTATTCCAAAAAGCTTATCTCTTGTTGTTTTGTAAAGAGACTCTCTTTCTTTCCAGTTTCGTTCCCACTCAAGATCCCATTCGTCTATTAAATAAAGAAAAAGCCCTTCTTTACTTTTAAAGTGATAATAAATATTCCCTTTACTGCTTCCCGTAGCTTCTACAATTTCCTCAATAGATGTAGCTTTATAGCCTTTTTGAGAAAACAATGCTTTAGCGGCATCTGCCACCTTTCTTTTGGTTTGTTCACTTTGAAGCTTTTTTTTATTCAAGCTATTTCCACCGCCCCGTACATTTATTATTTATACTGAACATTCGTTTTGTATTATCTGACACCTATACTACATAGGAAAAACCTTTTTGTCTAGTGAGAAAACCTAGTTTATACCTTTTTATATGAATCATGACCAAAACAAAGCCTCCTAAAAAGGCTTTGCCTAAAAAGCTTACTTGCTAACAGGATAAATGACAGCTGCTTGCCCGCACAGTTTGCATACAAATAAACAAATCATCTGCGCCTTCTTTCCTGTCTTTTACTCATTCAATTTCTTTGTCATAAACACACTGTATGGATCTTCTTTGTAGGTAGAAAACGGTTCGCACTCGTAAAATCCAAAACTGGCGTATAGCTTTCTAGCCGGTTCAAAAGCGGGTGCGGATCCTGTTTCTAAGCTTAAGCGTCGGTACCCTCGTTTTTGCGCTTCATTTATTATGTACTGCAGCAGCTCTCTAGCAATTCCTTTCCGCAAATGAGCGGTAGCTGTTCGCATCGATTTAATTTCTCCGTGGTGCTCATCTAACTCTTTTACAGCTCCGCACCCTGCTAGCTGACTTCCTTCCCACACGCTCCAAAACGTAATATTACGTTGTTTTAAACTTTCAATATCTAGAGCATGAATACTTTCAGGGGGGGAATGTAAGTTCATTCCTTGAAGGTGAGAACTTACTAGCTCAATAACTTCATTGTTCGTTAAGTGGTCTCTTTTTATTTTAATCATCTTCTCTTCCTTCCTGCTACTAAAGGGTGGTCAACTACAAACCAACTTATGAATACATTCACTGTCGACCTTTAAAAATCCTTTTATACACTCCCTTCTTTTTCTCCAGTTATTAAAAAAGACTTTGCCAAGCAGATGTTTCATACATTGTTAAACGGAGGTGAAATTCGTTGAAGAAAGTTTTATTTTGTCTTGTCCCTCTTTTGTTTTTATTATCCGCCTGCTTTAGTGATCCTGTTCAAGATGATTTAATCGATTATAACAATCAAGATTTAAAGAAAGCCGCTCAGCTTGAAAAAGAGGCGATTGACGCATACGATTCCGTTACAGGCGCTAACTACACAAGTGACGCTGTTATGTACGATACGATGACGAGTGAAGTCATTCCTACCTATCGTAAATTTGTTGACGAACTGGAAAACATCGATGTAGAAACCGACGATCTTCGAAAGGTTCATGAAGGCTATATAAAGGCTGCCAATACCCAGTATAATGCTTTTATTAAAATTGTCAGTGCTTTGGAAAAGCAGGACCGCAACCTTATTGCTGAGGCAAACGCTATGCTTGATGAAGCACGAAAAGGTATACGCGATTACAATGCAGCTATTAAAAAGCTGGCTAAAGAACATGATGTGAAAATTGAAGAACCAAAAACACAGCGCGAAAACAGCCTATAGTTCCCATGCAAAAAGAAGGTCTCTAAAAACAGTAAGAGACCTTCTTTCGTATGATGTTTCAATTTCTCCACGTTCGTTCAATAAATGAAAAAGAATATCAGGAAATATTGCTTAACGATGCATAATAAGAGGCAATAATTTCTTCATCTGAATGCGGAATTTCGTTTCCTTTTACAAGCTGAGCGCCGTTAATACAGCCGCTTGTAAGTAAAATAATATCATTCGCCTTTCCTAAAGAAAGCGACTTTAATACTCCTTCTGTTCGAGTAGGGGCGCGGTGAATATTGCTTGCGCTCGGATTCGAAAAACCTGTCATCACTTGATCTACAATTACGTTAGGATCATGATAACCTGGGTGATCAACCGTTACGATAATTTCATCAGCTTTTCCTTCAATGGTACGCGCCATTTTAGGCATTTTATTAAAATCTCGAATGCCGATCCCTGCAATCATGACAATCAGCTGGTTATACTCCATCTTTTTTACTTCTTCTACCAAACGCGTAAGGGCAACAGGCGTATGGGCATAGTCTAAAATCACTTTTTGGTTATTAGGACCTTCTATCACCTGAAATCGCCCTTCTGGACTTTCCAATTGAGGAAGCACGCTAATAATATCTTCAATGTGGTATTCAAAGTGAAGAGCTGTACCAATGGCCGCTAGCACGTTAGCAATGTTGTAATCACCATATACAGGCACTGCTACTTTGTATGACTGTCCTTTATAAAGTAAATCAAAGAAAGAGCCTCCTTCTTTGACGGTGATGTTTGTTGCTTGCAGAGTTGCCTCTTTGTTATTTAATAAACTATACGTGACTTTAGGTCCTTCAAATACCCTGCTTAAGTCTTTGCCCATGTCCTGATCATCTATATTAATAACGGCATGTTTGGCCTGTTGAAATAATTTCATCTTGCATTTTTTATAGTGCTCAAACGTTTTATGATACTCTAAATGTTCTTCCGATAAGTTTGTATGAATGGCTACATCAAAATAAATATTTTCTACTCGTTGCTGATCAATCGCAATCGAAGATACTTCCATCACTGCCGCTTCATCACCTCTTGTATACAAATCATAAAAAATTTTATGCAAGTCTACCGACTCAGGTGTTGTAGGCGTACTTTTTTTATAAACTAACTTCTGCTTTGATGACCAAATGCCGGTCGTTCCAATCGATCCTGTTGGCAATTTTAAAAGAGTTAAAAGCGACCTTACGTAAGCTGCTACGGTTGTTTTGCCATTTGTACCTGTAACGCCAATTGTCTCAATTTTTTCATCCGTATAATCAAAATACATTTTAGAAAAAGACGCCATTACTTTGCGAACGTCGTCAACAGCTAAAAACGTACAGTGAGAATACTGAGTGCTCAAAAGACGAAGCTCCTCGATGCTTGTCCCAAAGACTGCTACGGCTCCTCTAGCTATAGCTTCTTTAATATATTGATGTCCATCTTCATTTTCACCTTTTATACTAAAAAATACGGATCCGTCGTGAACTTGTTTTGAATGATATGTGAGATGGGTGATTGTTTGAGATGCAGGCCCAAAAATATGTTTAATTGATAAATTCGTTAATGTATCAAAGTGGATGTTCATAGCTATTCCTCACAGTGTATAAATTTTATTTTTAATATGTTCTAAAATCCCTTAAATAATCTTTGAAGGATATTTTTTCTTTATCTCCATTTATAAAGAGCTTTCTACAATTCAATCTTTTTATTTTGCTTTCATGTGTAGAACGAAAATAAAGAAAAGACGGATCACTATTTTTAAAAACTAAAAGCATGTAAAATATGGATGAACTGTGTATATCATACCAGTAGCAAAAGCGAAGTATTGTAGTAAAATATTCCCCCTACACGTGCAAAACGAAACCCTTCTTTAAAATAATTTCATAGAGTAAGTTGAATCATGATAAATACTTGAACGTGGGTAAGAAAGATTACTGTATGAATCAGTCCCTCCCTCCCTTTGCAAAATAACAAAGAAAACATCATAATAAAAGATGCGCAATAACAGCGTGAATGACTTTGCTTTGAAAGGATGGACTACAGCAAATGACGCGTTCTCTTTTAGCGATTGAACCACTTCCTCTTTCGTTTTATCAACAGCCTACGCTTGAACTAGCTCAGTCGCTGTTAGGATGTCTTCTTGTTCACGAAACGGCAGAAGGAGCTGCATCTGGTTTTATTGTAGAAACAGAGGCTTATAAAGGGCCTTTCGACCGAGCAGCTCATAGCTTTAACAACCGGCGCACAAAAAGAACAGAGGTAATGTTCGGTCCTCCTGGTCATGCCTATACGCATACAATGCATACACATTGTTTACTCAATGTTGTAAGCAGCGACATCGATTGTCCAGAAGGCGTCCTCATTCGAGCTATTGAGCCATTTAGCGGAAAAAATTTGATGAAAACTAGACGTCGAGGGATGGAAAATGAAATAAATTGGACAAACGGTCCTGGGAAACTAACAAAAGCACTAGGGGTTTCAATGGATTTGTACGGTCATGATTTAACCACCCCTCCTCTTTATATTGCTCGTGGCTTCACTCCTTCAGCGATTTCCGCCGGACCTCGCGTTGGCATTGATAATTCTGGTGAAGCGAAGGATTACCCTTGGCGCTTTTGGGTTACCAATCACCCGTTTGTATCGAAATTCAGGTGAACAAAAGGCAAATAATTTATCATCGAAAATAAAAGAAGCACCTCTTTTTAGAGATGCTTCTTTTTGCTTACGCCCACCACATTTGTGACGGAGTTTCTTCAATTAATACACTTTGTAAGTTTGTAACCGCGCGTTTAAATCCTTCTTCAATCGACATGATTGGATCTTCATGCTCAATGCTGACTACATAATCGTATCCGTATGTGCGAAGGGCACTCATCATATCAGACCACTCTTTTACATCATGTCCGCATCCTACGGATCTAAACGTCCATGCACGCGTTTGGACTTCTCCGTATGGCTGCATATCCGTCAGTCCATACATGTTAATATTATCCTGGTCCAAGTACGTATCCTTTGCATGGAAATGATGAATCGCATTTTCTTTTGCTAAAATTTTAATAGCTCCTACCGGATCAATTCCTTGCCACCATAAATGACTTGGATCAAGGTTAGCGCCAATCGCTGGACTTGTTTTTTCGCGAAGCTTTAGGAGCGTATACGGAGTATGAACTAAAAATCCACCGTGAAGTTCTAAACCAATTTTTACGTTATGCTCCTCCGCTAGTTCTCCAATTTCTTTCCAATAAGGAACAAGCTTATTTTCCCACTGCCAATTCAATACGTCTCCATACTCGTTAGGCCAAGGAGTAACAGGCCAGTTTGGGTACTTCGCTTCTTCGTGATCTCCTGCTGTTCCAGAAAAGCAGTTAACCACTGGAACATCTACTAATGATGCTAGTTGGATGGTCTTGCGAAGCGTTTCGTCAGATTCTTTTGCAAAACTTGCCTCAGGTGAAATAGGATTGCCGTGGCAGCTAAATGCGCTGATTGTAAGTCCGCGGTCTTTTATTTGCTTCATATATGCTTCTCTTTTTCCCTCATCTTCAAGCAGCTCATCTAGCGGACAATGGCTGTTTCCCGGATAGCCTCCCGTTCCGATTTCAACAGCATGAAGACCTGCTGATTTTACTTTATCTAACATCTCTTCAAAAGAAAGATCCGCAAATAAGACCGTGAATACTCCAAGTTTCATTTTAATTTCCCCCTGTGCGATATATTTCATCAATAATAGCTGAGACTTGAAGCGCTTCTTGTGGCTTTACTACTAATTCAGCATTTCCTTTACACGCTTCAACGAAATTTTTAGCCTGACTTAAGCTGTAATCATCTTCTCCATCTATCCAAGATGACGTACTGTTCATGAGCATACCGTTTTTGGACGTGTATAGTTCAAACGGAAACACGCTTAAACCGCCCTCTACCCCTGATATGCTTACGTGCTCTTCATCATCTTCGATATTAGCAGCCCAAGAAGTTTCTAAAAGAAGCGACGCTCCATTTTCAAATTTAATATAGGCCGTTACATGATCATCCACGCTGAATGATTCATGATCAAATGTTCCCCATTGATTTAATTGGTTAGGCGTTTTACTCAGGTCATTATATGTACTTCCCAGTACTTCAGTATGCTTTGGGTTTCCCATTAGCCAAAGCGTTAAATCAAGCAAATGGCAGCCGTAATCAATTAAGCTGCCTCCTCCTTGAAGATCTTTGTTCGTAAATACGCCCCAACCGGGAACCTTTCGGCGACGCATCGCTCTGACACGTGCAACTAATGGACGCCCTACCTCTGTCATCATTTTTTTCGCAGCCTGCGCTTCTTTCATGAATCGGTAGTGATACGCAATCGCTAACTGCTTACCTGATTCTCTAGCAGCAGCAAGCATTTCTTCACCTTGCTCTTTAGACATCGCCATCGGCTTTTCACATAGAACGTGAACGCCTGCTTTTAGCGCTTCTACTGCAAACTCGGCGTGAAATTTATTCGGTGTACAAATACATACAGCATCCACTTCTTTAAACATATCTTTGTAATCAACAAATACGTGAGGGATATTATGTTCATTGGCTACCTCTGTGGCTCTTTCACTATTAATATCGCTAAGCCCCCAAATCACACATTCATCACCCAGTTGTTTGAATGCCGGGATATGCCTGCTTACAGCAATCCCTCCTGCTCCGATTATGCCAATTCTCACGTTTTTCACCTCTTACACGCGCGTAATTTGTTTCGTTTGACTTGATTTTAAAGCTGCTAAAATAACAGCAAGTGATTTTAATCCTTCTTCACCAGGAACCGGAGATTCTTTATCTTCTGCAACTGCATCTACAAATTGTTCAATGACGTGAGAATTACTTTGTCCGCCTTCATCGTTCGACTGGATTTTTCCTAATTCATAGTTCACCACTTCACCCGTTGCATATTGTGCAACTAATGAATACGTCGGATCGTCCTCTAAACGAAGAATCCCTTTCTCGCCGTAAACAATCGTGGAGTTATCTTCTTTTCCATTGTAAGCCCAGCTTGCCGCAAGCGTCCCGATAATCCCGCTTTCCGTTTTTAATACGCACACAGCATTGTCGTCTACATTTGCAAAGTCTTTTGCATTGCTTTCCACGAATGCACCGACTTCTACAATTTCTTCATTTAATATGTAGCGGAGCATATCGGTTTTATGAACGCCTAAATCCCCCATAGCACCAATAAACGCTTCGTCTTTTTTGAAGAACCAGCTTTCTTTTCCGTCCACGCTCCAGCCTTCAGGACCACCGTGGCCAAAAGCCGTACGGAAACTATAAATTTTACCGATTTCCCCTTTTTCAATAAGTTCACGAGCTTTTTGATGAGAAGCTACAAAGCGCTGATTATGTCCGATCATTAGTTTTTTACCGTTTGTTTTTGCTGCTTCAATCATCGCTTTCGCTTCTTCTTCTGATGTTGCCATCGGCTTTTCACACAGAACATGAACTCCGCTGTTTAACGCTGCAACCGAAATAGGCGCATGAAGATAATTGGGCGTACATACGCTCACTGCTTCCACTGTACCGCTTGCTAAAAGTTCTTCATAGTTTGTGTACGCTTTTACACCGTACTGCTGTGCTACGCTGTTTGCACGTTCTGTGTTTATATCGCAAACGGCTACTAATTCTACTTGTTCATTCATCTTATATTCTGGTAAGTGACGGTGTTGCGCAATGCTTCCGCACCCAATAACGCCAATTTTTACTTTTGCCATCTTTCCTATCCCCTTTGCTTAAGCATTATTCATTAGTTTTTAACAGCGATTGATTCAAGCGGTTGCGCATTGCCGTAAACAGGACGTTTTCTCTCTGCCGGCTTCGCCCATTTAATAGCATTCATAATGACACGCTGAATGTCTTTGTTATGGTATGTTGGATATGTTTCATGTCCAGGTCTGAAATAAAATACTTTTCCGTTTCCGCGTTTGTACGTGCAGCCGCTTCTGAAAATTTCTCCGCCTTCAAACCAGCTCGTGAAAATCAGTTCATCAGGTGCTGGAATATCAAAGTGCTCTCCGTACATTTCTTCGCGCTCAAGCTCGATAAATTCACCAATACCTTCCACAATCGGATGGCTCGGTTCTACTACCCACAAGCGCTCTTTTTCATCTGCTTCACGCCATTTTAAGTCGCAGCTTGTGCCCATTAACGTTTTAAAGATCTTGGAAAAGTGACCTGAGTGTAAGACAATAAGCCCCATACCGTCTAGCACGCGCTGCTTTACTTTCTCAACGATGTCATCTTTTACTTCGTCATGTGCTAAATGACCCCACCATACTAAAACATCCGTTTGATTTAATACTTCTTCAGTCAACCCGTGTTCTACTTCGTCTAATGTTGCTGTGTGCGTACGAAATCCTCCTTCTTCTAAGAAAGAAGCGATGGCACCGTGAATGCCTTCAGAGTAAATTTCTCTTACAACCGGATTTTTCTGTTCATGACGATTTTCGTTCCATACTGTAACATTAATCATTTTCATATCCCCTTTTTTTGTGAATGCTAACTTATATCCCCTTTTTTTATCAATGCTAAACTTTGGTTAACCGGTTAACTTACTGTGGTTCACTCGCGCTTAGCAGTCGAATCTCGAATAACAAGTTCAACCGATAATTTTACATGCTGCAGCGTGCTGAAACGGTGTTCGATTGCTTGAATAACAGACGTCGCGGCGACGACTCCTTTGTTAAATACATCTTGACGAATGGTTGTTAGACTTGGAGATGCATAGCTGCTAAACGTGATGTCGTCAAACCCTACGATTGAATAGTCTTGCGGAATTCTTTTCCCCTTTTCTTGCAGTGCTTTCATAATTCCAAGCGCCAGCGTATCAGAGGATGCAAAAACCGCCCGAATATCCTTATGATCTTGCAGCAGCTTGCTCCCTAAATTGTAACCGTTATCAAAGGAACTTTCGTTCACTTCAAAAACAAACGTCTTTGATGGTGTAATGCCCGCTTCTTTTAATGCTTTCTCGTAGCCTATATACCTCTTTTTATCCACTGGACTATTGACGAGGTGATGAGCAACAAAGGCGATTTCTTTATGCCCTAAACTCACTAAATGTGTTGTAGCGAGATATCCTCCATACTCATCGTCTACAGAAATATGATGATAATCACGTTCGTACCTTTCGTATGTATCAACTAGCACAATCGGATTCGATAACGCTTTCATTTTCTCATACAATCGATGCGGGAAGGCTCCTAAAAACAGAAGACCATCAATATTTCTCGTTCGAATCCATTTTAGGCAATCAGCTGGGCTACTCACTCCAGATATGACTAGATCATAACCATGCTTACGGATTACATATTCAATTCCACTAATCATTTCACTGTAATAATGGTTATCTTTAAATATAGTAGAAAGTGAATCATCTGTAAGCGGGAACATCACGCCAATCATATTTGACTTTTGTTTCGAAAGACTAACGGCGGTTAAATTTGGTTCGTAGTTTAATTCTTTTACCGCTGTTAAAATTCGCTCTTTTGTTTCATCGGATACTTTGTTAATTCCGTTTAAGACGTAAGATACTGAAGCTGCAGACACCCCTGCATGCTTTGCTACATCACGAATCGTTATCTTTTCTCCCATAAAATCTCTCCAGTTAAACGGTTAACTATTTACTCGTTCATTATAATTCACTCCTTTATTGTCAGTCAACGTATTTTTCAAATTATCTGTTAACTATTATAATATCTTCCTAGATTGGTATGTTTTAAGCAGTGACAAGATGTATTGACACCTGTTAATCTTTGAAACGTACATATAAAGTTCGGTGCACAGCACGCACCGATCCGTGATAAAAGGGGCGTTCAAAAGGATTTCAGGAGGTACTTACTTTATGTTTAAGAAACTAGCAATTATTGGAGCACTAGCAGTTCCTATGTTCGGCATGAGTCACGGGGCAAATGCCGCTGAAACAACCCATCGCGTAAAAGCCGGAGAGACTCTTTACAAGATTGGCGCTGAATACGGCGTTACGGTTAAACAGTTAAAAGAAGCGAATCACAAATCTACCGACTCTATTAATGCAAATGAAACATTAACAATCCCTAACTCTATTAGCGAAAGCGATAAAGAATTGTTAGCTCGCCTTGTACAAGCTGAAGCAAAAGGTGAACCTTACGCTGGCAAAGTAGCTGTAGCAACAGTCGTTTTAAACCGCGTGGATAGCGATTCTTTCCCAAACTCTATTCATGATGTCATCTATCAAGGTACACAGTTTACACCTGTACAAAACGGTGAAATTAATAAAGCAGCGGATGCTGAAGCAAAAAAAGCTGTAAATGAAGCACTAGCGTTTAGAGGTCAAGGAAAAGGTTCGTTATTCTTCTTTAACCCAGATAAAACAAGCGATCAATGGCTTCGTCAAAAACAGGTTACGATTACAATCGGAAATCACGTTTTTGCAAAATAAACAAAAAAGCACTCAGATGAGTGCTTTTTTTAATATGCAACAAGTAAGCTTAACAGAACAGCTATAATAATAATAGGTAATACATATTTAACTAGAAAGAACCATGCGTTGAATAATTTAGCGCCTTTTGTACTTCCTGAAATAAACTCTTCATACACGGCTTCTTTTTTCATTTTAAATGTCACAAAAATTGCAATGGCTAAACTTCCAAGAGGCAGCATTAAATTGCTCACAAAAAAGTCAGCTACGTCAAATATACTTCTGCCAAAAAGTGAGACATGTTTTAGTACACCAAACGAAAGCGCTGACGGGATACCTACTACAAACACAAGAATCCCTGCTAAAGAAGCGTAGCGAGTTCGTTTTGTCTGATCGTCTTTGGTTAAAGCAGCTACGATAATTTCCAGCAGTGAAAAAGCAGACGTAAGCGTAGCAAATAGAAATAAAATTAAAAACAGTGCTAAAAAGACGGTGCCAAACGGCATTTTCTCAAATACTGTTGGCAAGACCACAAACAAAAGTCCAGGTCCTTCGGTTGGCTTTAATCCGAATGAAAAAACAGCTGGAAAAATAGCCAAGCCTGCAAGCAGCGAAACAAACAAGTTCAAAATAGCAATGGTGCCAGCTGAACGCGTCAAGCTTACTTTTTTCCCTAAATAAGAGCTATATGTCACCATGCAGGATAATCCTACGCAAAGCGAGAAAAACGACTGACCGAGCGCATAGAGAACAGATGACCCTGTAATGGCTGAAAAATCCGGTTTTAAAAAGAACTTTACTCCGTCCATAGCTCCGTCTAATGTTAAAGAGCGAACCACGATAATGATAAAACAGATAAATAACAGCGGCATCATGTATTTATTAGCACGCTCTATTCCTTTTTGTACGCCTTTTGAAATAACAAACACTGTAATTAATAAAAACAGCGCCTGTGCACCTAATACTACATAAGGTTGGCTAATGACGGCATTGAACAACGCGCCGTACTCTTTTCCGCTTAGCATACCGGTTACACTCATAATCGTATATAAAATCACCCAGCCGCCAACGACGCTGTAAAAGGAAAGCAAAACGACACAGCTTAGTACTCCCAGCCTGCCAATCCATACCCAAGCGGATTTTGGAGCAATTGCCTTATAAGCACTAATCGCTTCTTTTCCCGTATGTCTTCCAATGATAAATTCTGCCAACAGAAGCGGCAATCCCATAAAAATTGTAAATAAAATAAACAACGCAAAAAATGCTCCACCGCCACTGGTTCCGGTTACGTATGGAAATTTCCATATCGCTCCTAGACCAATTGCTGCCCCAGCAGATGCTAAAATAAAACCGAGGCGTGAAGACCACTGATTTCCTTTACTCATATAATGTTACTCTCTCCTCTTCTAAACTCAAAACTCACCTGATTAGTACTGTACCATAAATGCAGAAGAAAATCATTCCCGTTTTACTTTTTTCTATAAAACGATATCTATATAGAATAGAAAAAATGAAGAAGCAGCTGCCTCTTCATTTTGAGTTTGATGTTTCTATTCAAAAATTATTCTCTGTACGATGATTCGTCTCCACGGTAGGCTTCTTGATTTGATATTTCTTCAATATGCATATGCCCTTCTCTCTCTAAACGAAGAACCGTACGCTCTGCATCTTCATAACTCTCGCACGTCACTTGTTTATATTCCATATCGTCTTTATCTGTGTAAGCCACTAAATATGTTTCCATTTTAACTCCTCCTATATAAACTATATGTAACGTATGTTGCCTTTTTCGTTTATTTCTAAACATATAGGCTCCAAACATAAAGCCTAGCATACTATAATAGCGGAACTTCAATTTAAAAAGTTGAATTTTTCATTATGCACCGATGCAACATGGAGGTTACGCTTATGACATTTATTTTATCATTCGTACCAATTGTTGTTCCTTTTGGTATTTTAATTAGCTTAATTGCTTTTACAGCTGCTTTTTTACAATCAAAAGAGCATCATAAAAAGCTCTAGCTTACAAAAGCTAGAGCTTCTTTTTAAAAACGTCTATAGCGTTTAATCAGTCCCACAATAATAGCAATTGCTAATAAAACAATCGAGATGATAACAGTAATGACAATTGGCTGATTTCCACTTTGTTTCACCGCAATGGCAATATAAGCCCAAATAAAAACAAGCGGATAAACAGCGTCTCGGTTTTTTAATGTAAACATAATGCCCAGCGCAGCCCCTACCAGCAGCATAATAATCGTCCATGCTAATTCATTTAGGCCAAGCAAGTGCTGTATTCCATTTGCTTGAAATACGACAAATACATTAACAATAGTCGCAACAGAAATCCATCCAAGATAAAGCGAAATCGGCAGACGCATAAACCATGTCGTCATCCGAGAATGCTGAATAATGGAATATACAATCATTAATGTGCCTAAAATAAAGAGCATAACTAAAAGGGATAACTTATAGTAATCGTTTTGGAAAATAAAGATCCACGCACTATTTAACAAACAGTTTAGAAAAAACCAAATGCCTATACGTGCATATATTTCTTTTTGATCTTCTCTTGCAAAAAATTGGCGTATAACCCAAATGGTTAATAACAAATAAATAACGCCCCAGATAGCAAAGGCATAACCGGCTGGTGTAAACAACGTAGGAACTTGCGCAGAAGCCTCTGCCGTTGTTTTGCCTCCTATTGGAATCGCATTTGCTAAATAATTCACAAGAAGTGTAATAGCCAAGCCTACTGCATTTAATACAGCATACAAACGAAATTTTGCCATTTTGTTCTCTCCTTTCTTCTATTTATATGGGAATGTTTCGGAGACGAAAACGGCTCTTCCCTTCATTAATACCTCTTCTTCCCTAAAAATATGCATTTTTAAACAAAAATGATTAAAAATAGCTTCAAGAAGCTACCTCTTTAAGAGATAAAAACCGTTAGGGAACAATTTTCCATAACGCTTTCTATTTTTCAGAATATATGGTAAGTTAAACATAGACTAATAGGAAGTCCACTAGGGGTGCCGACCGGCTGAGACAAGTTTTCTTGATCCCTTTGAACCTGATCTGGCTCATACCAGCGTAGGAAAGTGGCAATGTTCAGTTTTGTACTGTCCTTTGCCACTCCGTTTATAAACGGAGTGTTTTTTATTTCCTTTATGTGCTTGTTTGTGACTTCCTCATATTAAAGGAGGATTTTGATGTCATTTTCATCTCAATTAAGACAAGAAGCAAACTATATTTACGAAGCCATTTTTAACCACCCTTTTATTAAAGGAATTGCTGAAGGAGACGTGCCAAAAGAGGCGCTTATTCACTACGTTTCTCAAGACTACGAATACTTAACAGCATTTGTCCGCATTTACGGCGCTGCTTTAACAAAATGCCGCACGCGTACCGAAATGGAAGCCTTTAATGCCGGCATTTCTACGGTATTACATAGTGAAGTACACCCTCATAATAATTTTTGTGAAGTAGCAGGCGTACGCTATGAAGACCTCCACACTGAGGCTCTTTCACCAACGGCCAGCCACTACATTAACCATATGACAAGCGTTGCGCATACAGGCAGCTTAGCGGAAATCATTGCCGTGCTTCTTCCATGTCCGTGGACGTACGTTGAAATTGGCCAGCGCATTACAGAACAAGTAAATCCATCTCCTTCTCATCCTTTTTATGAATGGATTCAGTTTTATAATAATGAAGAAATGAATGGCACAACACAATGGTTTTGTAACAAGCTTGATGAACTCGCCGAACAAGCGACTGAAGAAGAACGTAATCGTATGAAAGATCACTTTATCAAAAGCTGTGAGCTGGAGTATTTATTTTGGGAAATGGCGTATACACAAGAAAAATGGCCGCTTTCTCAGCTTTCACTTTCAAAATAACGAAAAAGCCTCCTATCAGGAGGCTTTTTATTTCAATAATTTTTTAATCATTTTCAAGTTTTGTTTCTCTGAAGGATAGCGGAATGACAAATCAAACTTCGTTGTTTGAGACAGCATGCTTTTAAAATGAGAAAATGTCTGAAAGCTGTCTTTTCCATGATATTGGCCCGTACCGCTTTCTCCAACTCCGCCAAAGGGTAAATATGGCGTAGCGATATGCATAAGCGTATCATTTATACAGCCTCCTCCAAATGAAAGACGCTCCGTTATGACATTTTGTACATTTGCACTTTCCGTAAACAAGTAAAGAGCTAACGGCTTAGCTTTTTCTTGAACTTTATGAATAACTTCGTCTAGCGTTTCGTATTCAATCATAGGAAGAATAGGCCCAAAAATTTCTTCTTGCATAACGTCTGATGTCCAGCTTACTTCACTTAACACCGTAGGTTCTATTGTGAGCGTACTTTTATTATACCCGCCTCCAACTATAGCGTTTCCGTCTTTTAAAAACTCAACTAGCCGAATAAAATGGCGCTCACTGACAATACGGCCGTAGCGCTCACTTTCAAGCGGATTACTACCGTAAAATTGATAAATCGCTTCGCGAAGTTTCTCCACTAGCTGCGCTTTTACCTTTTTATGCACGAGCAAATAATCGGGAGCAACGCACGTTTGGCCTGCATTCATTCCTTTGCCAAACATAATTCGCTTCGCTGCAAGATCTAGGTTTGCATCTTCATGTACAATGCACGGACTTTTTCCTCCTAGCTCCAGCGTGACGGGAATAAGCTGCTTCCCTGCTTCTTGCATAATAATTTTCCCTACATTTACACTTCCCGTAAAGAAAATATAATCGTGGGGCTGTTTTAAAAGCAGGCTCGTCGTGTCTACAGCGCCTTCAATCACCGTCACAAATGCGGGATCAAAAGCCTCAGCTAGTAATTCTTGTATAACCCGAGATACGCTAGGCGTTAATTCAGAAGGCTTTATAATCGCCGTGTTTCCAGCGGCAATCGCTCCTACTAAAGGAGACAGCGCTAATTGAAACGGATAATTCCACGGAGCAATAATTAACGCGACTCCATACGGTTCAGGCACAATTTTCCCTTTAGAGCCCACGTGTGTTAAAGCGGTTTTTACTTTTTTAGGCTTCATCCATTTTGCTAAATGCTTAAGCGTAAACCGAATTTCCTCTAGTAAAATCCCAATTTCCGACGTGTACGCCTCTACTTCAGATTTATTCAAGTCTTGTTTTAAAGCATCCATAATTCTCTGCTCGTTTTGTTTTACTGCGTCTCTGAGCTTATTCAGCGCTTGAATGCGGCTGCTGATGCTCTTTGTCTTTTGTGCATAGAAATACTGCTTTTGTGTAGAGACAATATGTTCAATGACCGTTTCATCTGTGATATAGAATTGCTCGTGGTTCATCTCTTTCATCTCCCTATAAACATTCAGCTTCAACTGTAGCAAGCAAGCTTTTTAATAGCTCAACTGCCTCGTTTAAAGCCAATGAATAATATCTCTGCGTTCCTTTTTGCTCAATTTGCACAAGCTTTTGATCACGTAAAATTTTTAAATGATGAGAAATTGCCGGTCGTGATAAAGTAGACTCGTTTGCAATTTCATTAACGGTTAAAGGCTCTTTTTCCGCGAGCAGCAAAATAATATCTTGTCTTGCTGAATCACTTAGAGCCTGAAAAATAGGAATGCTGGCACGAAATAACTCCACTGCTTTTTCACTCATAAATATTCTCCTTTATTTAATTTCTTGTGTTCTGCGGACAACGGATGAAAGCCACTTTCTTGGTACAAAGCGCGGGATGAAGGTGGCGAGACGAAACTGTACTCCTGGTACGATAACCGTCTGCCCTTTCATAAATTTTTTATAGCCCGCTTTAGCAACTGCTTCTACATCCATTGCACCGCTTTGAAAAAGCTTGGAATTGCTCAGCTGAGCCCGGTCGCTAAAACCCGTTTTAGTTGGACCCGGGCATAGAGCACTTACCGTTACATTGGTACCTCTTAATTCATTTTCAAGGGCCTCTGTGAAAGATAATACGTACGCTTTTGTTGCGTAATACACCGTCATAAGCGGACCCGGCATAAATGCAGCAACGGACGCAATGTTTAAAATTTTCCCGTGATTTCTTTTGACCATATCGGGTAAAAATAATTTTGTTAAATGAGTTAATGCTCGGATATTTAAGTCAATCATGTTTAACTCTTCATCTAAAGCTGTTTCAATAAATTTACCGTATAGTCCAAAACCTGCATTGTTCACTAAATAATCAACGTGCATTTCTTTATTTTTAAGTTCTTCATACAGTGACTGTATCTCTTCTTCTCTTGATAAATCCTTTAAAACCGTTATTACGTCAATATTATAAGTAGATTTTAAATTCTCTCTAATCGCTGTTAGTTTATCAGCACTTCTGGCAACTAAAATTAAAGAATGGCCATCCTTTGCGAATTGATAAGCTAACTCTTTACCTATTCCTCCGGACGCACCGGTGATGAGCGCATAATGCTGTGACATAGTGTTCACTCCTTATGTTTATATGTTCAAGAACTTAAACATTTAAACTTATCTTATAGGATTCATTTTTTCCCGTCAACTGTTTTCTATACTCTCCTTTTCTTTTATGTTTTCCATTTTTGCCATTTGCGCATTTCTGTACATTTTTTTACAAAATATGCGTTTTCTTTACATAGAAGGCTAATGTCGTCTAGTTTTGACAACCTTTGTCACCTAGCAGGAAAACAAGTGAAGATATGGTGAATACAACATACAACAAATAATCCATTACATAGTTGGATGAAAATAGATAAGGGAGGAAATGAAAAATGATGGAGACGTATACAATTAAAAAAGTAAGTGATCAATTAGAGGTAGAAAAGAAAACGTTAAAACAATGGGAAAAATTATTGGGCAGCTATTTAACAATTGAACGAGTAGATGGGGCCCGTGTCTATACAGAGGAACAAATTGAATTATTTAATGATATTAAACAGCTGTTTGATGAACAATGTACGTTAGATGAAGTCAAAGAATATGTTCAGCTGCTAATAAAGGAACAAGAAGAGCAGGAGCATTTAGTGATGGAATCAGAGGCAGCGGTTTCAAAAGAAGAAGAACCAGCAAAGTTGAAAACTGCTAAAAAAGAAAACGTCATTGATTTTCAAGAACACTCCAATAAACAAATGAAGCAAGAAAAGAAAAAAGCTGCTGAAAAGCAGGAAAGCATTTCAGAGAATAAGCAAGAGAAGACCCCTCCTATACCTGAAGCACGATTAGCTACTGAAGAAGAAAAGCAGGCTATTTCTGCTTCTATTGAAGAACCAAAACCAAACGACCTTGTCGTGAATGAAAAAGAGCTGCTTCAAGGGGAACTAGTAGAAGCTGTTCGCCGCTATGAAGATGTGTTTGAAGTACTTGATACGTTTAAAGCTGATTTGTTAAAAGAAATGCGAGAAGGAATGCGAAATGAAGTTCGGGAAGAAATTGTCGGAGAAGTAAAAAAAGAGCTTGAAAAAAGTGCTACTCAAACTGTAGAAATGGTGGAGTCGGTCGGGGCATATATCTCTGAGTCTTCAGAACGCAGCGCAAGAGATGTAGAAAATATGTCTAAAAAAATTATCCGTTCTAACGAAAAATCGTTTGATGAAGTCACTTCTTTGATTGAAGATTATTCAACAATTGCGGAAGAAAAAACAGAGGATATGCGCCTGTTCATGAAAGATGTCATGGAGAATGCGGATGAATCCTCTAAAGAAATGCAGTATTTATTAGACCGATTCTCAAGCAATTCTACCGTTGCAATGAATCAAGTAAAATTTATGGTTGAAAAATTAAATAATTCTTCAACTAATACGACAGAAGAGCTTCGTGATTTAATTGATTCGATGAATGAAGAACGAGTCTATTATTTGAAAGAAATGGAGAAAGAGCGTAAGCTTCATCGTCAAAGCGTAGCTGAACGCGAAGAAATGTTTAGTGATTTTGTCCAAACCTTTAGACAAACCGCCGCTGCTGATATGAAGCGAAAACGGAAGTGGTGGAAGCTGTTTCTCTCCTGAAAACACCGGCCCTATGGTAATAGGGCCGGTGTTTTTTGATGGTATAAGCACTAGTAGTTTGTCTGTACGAAACGTTAAGGTAACCTATGCTGATGAGACGTTATACTTTGAAAAGCATGATAGCCGCTTACCGATACGCCTATAGTTCCCGCTCCCGGAAACACTGTATCTCCGCACAGCCACAGCCCTTGTAAGCCAGATCGATGCGAAATGCTGTTGAACAAAGCATGATCTAACGTTTGCGGAAAGCCTCCCACTCCGCCGTTTGGGCGAGAAGTGAACCTTTCCCATGCTTTAGGAGCTCCTGAAATTTGATGCTCTGCTTCTTCAATGTTAGGAATGATGGTTTTAATTCCTGCTATCATTTTTTTCTCAAGAACTTGTTTTTGAACATCATAGGTTTCCTTGTTACTCCACTTGCTAAGCTCAATGTGAGTAGATGCTGTAATTGTACGTTTGCCTTGAGGCGCACGAAAACGATCGTCAGGATGAGACACGGAGATAAATAAATGATTTCCTTCCGTCATCTCGCCTTGTTCGGATTGAAGCACTTGCTGAAACAACTCTACCTTCTGCGGAAGATCTCTTTCATCAATCGCAACATACATCGAAAACGT
Organism: Priestia sp. FSL R5-0597; assembly: GCF_038006305.1. Classification (NCBI taxonomy): domain Bacteria; kingdom Bacillati; phylum Bacillota; class Bacilli; order Caryophanales; family Bacillaceae; genus Priestia; species Priestia sp. FSL R5-0597. The sequence continues at coordinate 2,101,438 of NZ_JBBOUZ010000001.1, read as the reverse complement.
TCCCCACTGCGGAAGCTCGCTTTTTTCTTTGGCCCTCTTATGGATATGTTGGTAATCTTCATCATGCAGTAAAGACTTTAAACTTTGAATTGGCGCGTTGCATACAACGTCTGAAGCGCGGTAGCGGTTACCTCTATGATCATGCACGATCCACTCGTCGTTATCACGCTCTATCTTTACTACTTTCCTTCCTAGAGTCGTTTTTCCTCCGTTGGCTTTAATAGATTTTTGCAGGGCTTCTGCGACTTTGTATAAGCCACCGTTCACATAGAAAGCTCCTTCGTGATAAATATCCAACGCTAGACATCCGATAAGCATTGAACAGTTCTCACTCGTTGTCTGCATGCTGTCTATTAATTGACCATCAATAAAATGAATAAAGTCCGTTTCGTCTAGCAACCTGTGTTTTTTTAGTAAATGACTAAACGATTGATGAAAATAAGGTAATAACTTCACAGACCCAAGATTTAACGAACTTACCAGCCGACTCCACTCACCGATGGTGAGAGGAGGAAGAACCGGCAGCGGCCGCATGAGCTTGCGAATTTCTTTTGCAACTCTAAAAATACTTTCATAGAAGCTCCTAATATTCTTCGCTTTATGAGGAAATTGTTTTTGAAGATACGAAATATGCTGATACCGGTCTTGATAATAAATTAGTGTACGATGTGGAAGATGAACTTTCATGATTTTCTCAAGAGAAATCTTTTCAATTTCTAGGCCCAGGTATGTGCTGATTCGCTCATGTATCCCTCCGCGCTCAAATCCCATTCCAAGCGTCGCTCCGACAGGAAATGTATAGAGATGGCGCTGGAATTTCCCGGCACAGCCTCCCCACTCTCGAGAAGCTTCTAAAACCGTCACTTCATAGCCATGTTTAGCTAAAAGCGCTCCCGCTGTTAACCCACCTATTCCTCCACCTATTACAACAACTTGCTTATGCATGTTTTCACCTTCTTTAACTCTTTCTTCTATTGTGCAAAAAAAAGAAGCTCACCGCAATTTAGAAGCGGCTCGTTACGGCAATAAAAAAGCTGTGAATGATCTCACAGCTTTTTGGCTTATTTCGTAATCACTCCACAAACAATTCGATCTCCTGAGTTTCCTGAAGGATCTGTTGTGTAATCGTCTACTTTATCATGTATCACTAATGCCGACCCATCCATATCTATAAGAGAATTCGGCTTTCCTTCTTGCAACGTCACAAGAGAAGCAAAAATTTCGGTATCTACTTTTCCATTTGGCGCAACTTCTAAGTTGGGCAAGTCACCCGCATGCGGGCCTTTTGTATTTTTAAAGCCGTGTTCACGTTTAAAAGGATTGAAATGGGCCCCTGCTGTTTTGAAATCCGGCACCTCACATTTTCCTATTTCATGAATATGAAATCCATGTCTCCCGGGTGAAAGACCTTGAGCAGTTAATTTAATTTGCACACCGTTCTTTGCTTCTGTCAGCGTAGCCTCTCCTACTTTTTTGCCTGACGTATTCGTTAAATCTACTTTAACAGGTCCTACCGATACCTCGCTCGTTTCTTTCGCTTCCTCGGTTTTCAGGTGGTTTTCATGAGCGTTATTTTGCTCTTTTACCATGCTGCATGCTCCTAACAATAACAGAACAAAGACTACGCATCCGTTCATTATCAACTTTTGCATCCGTGATTCCTCCTTTTGCTTATTTATCACCATCCTTTCACTATTTTCCTTTTTTTAGACATCAAAAATAAGATTGAGACATACGTTCACCTTACCAAAGAAAAAATCCGAACGAGTTGGATTCTTAATGAAGAACCTCAATTCATCGTTCGGATTTTCCTTCAACTAAAATACTTTGTTTTAACGTCTTACTTTTGTTTAAAGTTGTATTCTTTTTCCGTTCCGTTTGAAAAACGAACTTCTAATTCAAACGACTGAAAATCTTTTTTTAGGCCAAACGCATCGATTACTTCCTTTTTTACATCTTCATCGGGGGTGCGCTGATCAAAATTTAACTTTTTAAATGTTGAAGATAATTTATTAAACGCTTTGTCTCCGTTCAAGTGCTCATCGTTAATATTATCATCCACTTTGGCTTCTATCTCATCGTTTTCATTTTCATAGTCGGCTTCATAATCATTATTAAGCCCCTTGTAGTCTACTTCTAAATCAAATTTTGAAAAGTTAAAAGATGTGTTTTCACTTTGATTATCATAGCTCATCGGCGTTCCGCCATTTGTCAAGCCTTGTTTATTTTGAGCTTCTCTTGCGGGTGCCGCATCATCATTGTGGCATGCTGAAAGTACGCTCATACCTATAAGGGAAAAGAATATGAAAAAGGGTCTTTTCTTCACTGTGTTTCCTCCTTTGACTTCACTCTTCCTTCCCTTTATGTCCACAAATTCAATTTATATACGCCTTCACTAGAAAACCCCGCTCTCTAAAAAGAAAGCGGGGTTTTTCGTCTTGTTTATTTTACATTAGAATAAGAAATACTGTACATGCTGTTAAAATACGTATTATAAAGAGCTTGAACAGCACGGTCTAAAGCGTCTGCTTTCACACCAAACATCATGCTTACCTCAGAAGAACCTTGGTTAATCATTTCAAGATTCACTTCAGCACGAGCAAAAGCTTCTGTAGCTTTCGCAGCAATTCCTACTGTGCTATTCATTCCCTCTCCTACTACCATAACCATAGCAAGATCACGTTCAATAAAGATTTCATCTACTTCAAGTTCTTTTTCAATTCGAGCAAATACGCGTTTTTCCACATCTGGCGTAAGCTGATGCTCGCGCATGATGACAGAGATATTATCAATTCCTGAAGGAGTATGTTCGTATGAAATACCTTCATCTTCTAAAATTTCAAGCAATCTTCTGCCAAAACCAATTTCACGGTTTAATAAGTATTTGCTCACATGAATATTGCAAAAACCTTTGTCCCCAGCGATTCCAACTACTGGCGTATCGCCGTGAGGGCGCTCAGCTACAATGAATGTACCTTTTGCTTCAGGATTATTTGTATTCTTTACACATACAGGAATGCCTAGTTTATAAACCGGCTCTAGCGCTTCATCATGGAAGACAGAAAAACCTGCATAGGATAGTTCACGCATTTCTCTGTATGTGACTTCTTTCATTTCATGAGGCTTTTCCACAAGTCTTGGATCTACGCTGTAAATAGCATCTACGTCAGTAAAGTTTTCATACAAGTCAGCTTTTACTCCTGCTGCTACAATTGAACCTGTAATATCTGACCCACCGCGCGAGAACGTAACCATGTTCCCTTCTTCAGAGTAGCCAAAAAATCCTGGAATCACCAAAATGCCCGAACGCTCTCTTAGCTGCGGCAGTTTTTCATAAGACAGTGGAAGCACTCTTGCTCTTCCTGGTTCATCAGAAACAAAAATACCTGCTTCTTTTGGATTTACATAATGAGCTTCAAACCCTAAATGGTTTAAATAAGCAGCCATTACCTTTGCGTTATTATCTTCTCCACTTGCTTTGAGACAATCTAATAAGCGAAACGGATCGTTTTTATGTAAATCAATAAGTGATTGTAAATTCGCAATAATATCAGTAATAATCGTTTCTGGCATAGACAAGTCAACCACGATTTCACGATAGCGATCGATTACTTGCCCAAACTCATCGACGTAATCTTCTCCAAGCTGTATTTTGGCAGAAAGTGCGATTAACAAATCTGTCATTTTTGTATCTTCTCCGTATCGCTTGCCCGGAGCTGATACAACTACCAGCTTTCTCTCTTTATCAGACGTTACAATATGCGCAACCTGTTTAAATTTCTCTGCGCTTGCAACTGAACTCCCGCCAAACTTCGCAACCTTCATGTTTGAGACACTTCCTTACTTTGTTTTTAATATTCGATTATTGTACCATATTTTATCAAGTAGAAAAGCTTATCTATCTAACTTTTCTAAAAATTAAAGGAATACTACCGTAATTGTACTCTCATAAAGAACAAATGTCTACCACAAAAACACAAAAAGACTGATTTTACATGATGTAAAATCAGTCTTTATTTGTTATTCTGCTTTTGGTTTTTTTAATACACCTACAAGGACCGCTGTCACAATGGCACCAATTAAAATTGCTAGTGCATATAAAAGAGGATTTCCTTGTACAATTCCGATAACGAATACACCGCCGTGTGGTGCTGGTAAACCGATGTGGAACATCATTGTTAAAGCACCTGCTACTGCAGCACCGATAACCGATGCGGGAATAACACGGCCTGGGTCAGCTGCTGCGAATGGAATCGCACCTTCTGTGATAAATGAAAGACCCATTACATAACACGTTTTACCTGTTTCACGCTCTTGGCGAGTAAATTTGTTTTTGAACAAAGTTGTCGCAATAGCCATACCTAGTGGCGGAACCATACCGCCTGCCATAATCGCTGCGTGTGGAGCATAGTTTCCAGCATCAATCATTGCGATACCAAATGTAAAGGCTGCCTTATTAATAGGACCACCCATATCAATAGCCATCATACCGCCTAAGATAATACCTAATAATACTAAGTTACCCGTGCCAAATCCACTTAACCAGTGCGTTAACCCTTTGTTAATTGCACTAACTGGCTCATTTACAACATAAAGCATAATCAATCCTGAGATAAAAATCCCAAATAGCGGATAAAGAAGAACTGGCTTAATTCCATCAAGAGCTTGCGGCAGGACGCTGAACAATTTCTTTAATCCCACTACTACATAACCCGCTAAGAAACCAGCGATTAAACCACCTAAGAAACCGCCTCCCCCAGAAGCTGCTAAAAGACCTGCAACCATACCAGGAGCTAAACCAGGACGATCAGCAATACTCATTGCAATGAACCCTGCTAGTACCGGTACTAGTAAAAAGAATGCATTATCTCCGCCAATTGTTTTTAGCGCCGCTGCAAACGCATTGTACGTTGGATCTTTCGGTTCTGCTGAGTGAATACCAAACATAAATGAAATGGCGATTAAGATCCCGCCCCCTACAACAAACGGAAGCATTGCTGATACACCGCTCATTAGGTGTTTGTAAAACCCTGTACGCTCTGATCCTTTACTTTCTCCGCCTTCTTTGCTGCCACCGCCGCCGCTGTATACAGGAGCGTCTCCTTTTAACGCGCGGTTAATTAATTCTTCGGGCTTACGAATTCCTTCAGCTACTGGAACTTGAATAACTTTTTTACCTGCAAAACGTTCCATTTCTACTTGCTTGTCCGCTGCAACAATAATAGCGGTAGCGTTTTCAATTTCTTCCTTCGTCAACGCGTTTTTAACACCGCTGGAACCATTTGTTTCAACTTTGAGCGTCACGTTCATGTCTTTCGCTTTTGCTTTTAGGCTATCCGCTGCCATATACGTGTGGGCAATTCCCGTTGGACAAGCCGTTACAGCAAGCACTAATTGATCTGAAGCTGTATCCACTTCTTCTTCCGGCGCTTCATTTTCAGTTTCTTTATCATCAATTGCTTTAATGACTTCATCAATTGATGATGCTGTTAGCAACGTTTTTCGGAACGATTCGTCCATTAATAACGTAGACAAACGAGATAATGTTTCTAAGTGAGCATTATTCGCGCCTTCACTCGCTGCAATCATGAAGAATAAATGTGCAGGCTGTCCGTCTAATGATTCATAATCAATACCTTCTGTTGAGCGTCCAAATGCAATGGCCGGTGTTTTTACCGAGCTTGTTTTTGCATGCGGAATGGCAATGCCTTCCCCAATTCCCGTTGTACTTTGAGATTCACGATTTAAAATTGCTTCTTTATAGCCAGCTCGGTCGCTTAAGCGACCAGCTTCGTCTAATTTTCCAACTAACTCATCAATAACATCAGCTTTTGACGTGCTTTTTAAATCAAGAATGATTGTATCTTTTTTTAATAGTTCTGTAATTCTCATTCTCGGTTCCCCCTACTCTACCTTTGTGATTGACACTTGTTCACGAAGCGTCTTTACATCTTCTGCTGTACATAATTCAAGTGAGAATGCTGTGGCACTTCCTGAAGCAACTCCTGTTTGAAAGGCTTCTAATAAATCCCCTTGCTTTACATAAGAAGCAATAAATCCAGCTACAAGTGAATCGCCAGCTCCAACAGAATTTTTCACTGTTCCTTTAGGGACTGTGGCACTGTAGACACCGCTTTCGTTAATAAGAAGTGCTCCATCGCCTGCCATGGATACAACGACGTTTTGCGCTCCTTGTTCCACAAGCTTTTTACCGTATACTAGCGCATCTTCTGCACTGTTTACTTCTACATCAAACAATTCTGCAAGTTCATGATGATTTGGTTTGATAAAAAACGGCTTGTGAGACACGACGTCTAGCAAGGTTTTTCCACTTGCATCTACTACTACTTTTACTCCGTTCGCTGCTGCTAGTTCCGTTAACGTTTCATACACAGAACTTGGAAGCGTTTTCGGTATACTTCCTGCTAATACGAAGATATCGCCTTCAGTCATTTGCTTTACTTGAGTCAATAAAGACTGAAGCGCTTCGTCTGTAATAGCAGGTCCTTGACCGTTAATTTCTGTTTCTTTTTCCGTTTTTAACTTTACGTTAATGCGGGTATCTCCATCAACTCTTGTAAAAGCTGTTTCAATATTCTCCGCTTTTAAGTAGTCTTCGATATAGGTTCCTGTAAAGCCGGCTACAAAACCGAGAGCTTTATTATCAACATCTAATCGCTTTAAAACGCGAGAGACGTTAATGCCTTTCCCTCCTGGAAACTTGGCTTCATTCGTTGTGCGGTTAAGTCCGCCTTCTTCGAATGCTGAAACATGTACTACGTAATCAACGGATGGGTTCAACGTACATGTATAAATCATGATTTCACAACCTTTATGTCTGTTTTGTTTGCATACTGTATAAGTACATCACTAGGTACGTCATTTGTTATAATTTTTGCTTCATGTAAATCGGCTATTTTCGCAAAACTTGTTTCAAAAAACTTAGTAGAATCTGATAAAATATAAGATTCTCTAGAAAGCTTCATTGCCGTTTGCTTGATCAATGCTTCTTCTGGATCAGGAGTTGTATATCCATATTGATGATGAATCCCATTCGCTCCCATAAAGCACTTATCAAAACGATACTGCTCAAGACTTAAAAGAGCTCCATTGCCAATTAAAGCGCCCGTTTTATGTTTAACAGATCCTCCAATTAAATAGAGGGTGATACCTTGTTCTAACATCGGGTTTAAATGCATTAAACCATTTGTCACGACAACTACATCTTTTTGCTTCAAAAAAGGAATCATTTCATACGTTGTAGTTCCTGCATCTAAAAAAATACAGTCACCTTCATTTATAATGGAAGCCGCATACTCTGCAATGTTTCGTTTATCTTGAATATTTTTAGCAGATTTTTCGATAACGCTCAGTTCGATTCGTTTACTGCGAATAAGCGAAGCGCCACCGTGAACACGTTTGAGCATTTGCTCTTCTTCTAGTTGACTTAAGTCTCTTCTAATTGTGGATTCCGAAGCGCCTGTAACTTCGATAAACTCTTGCACTTTTACAAGTTCTTTCTCTTTTAAAAGTTTTAAGATTAGTTGATGTCTCTCCGGCGTTAACATGTTCTAGCTCCTTTTTCAAAAAAGCGTTTTCATTTATTTCATGTACTTACTTTATCACGGTTTACATTCAAAATCAATCATAAAAAATCAAAAACATTCATTTTTTTAATTACAAAATAAAGTTTTTTGAACGAACAATTAGATTTGCATTTGTTTTGATAATAGTTTATACAAAAGGAAATAAGTTGGTAATTCAAGAATTTGTCTACTTTTCTCATTATATGTAAAGGTTTTCTTACAACTAATTAGCTATGACTGTTTTTGACTATTTCTTGACCGATTTAATTTCTCTTGACTGAATTATGTTTAGCTTGTCCTGTTTTAATGAGAGCCTATACATCAAAAAAGTTGTCCACCTTTTTGGACAACTCAAAGTGACCCATCATTTAAATAAAAACAGAAGCATATATAATATAGAAGCAAGGGCAGAAGAAATAGCCAAACTTGAGATAAAACGAACGAGTCTTTTCTTAATGAACTGCGTTAATTCAATTTCTCTTACTTGAGTTTTTTCATTTTGCATACAATATCCCTTCTTTAATCAAAATTTCCTAGTAGCTAAAAGTGACTACTCGCAGAATATGCTTTTATGTATTGTATGCAAGCGTTAAAAAAAAGATACAAATTCAACAAAAAAGCTACTCTTAGCTAGAGTAGCTTTCATCTTTCCATACATCTGCTTCAATTACTGCATCCGCTCGAATCGAATATGTATAACAAGGCCCTGTCACCATCAGCGTATTCGACTGCAGAGAAACTTTATCGATTGTCACTCGTTCATATCTTTGAATATGTCCTGCTTCATAGACGTGAAGGGTTACTGGATGATGCTCCGAGTAACTGTTCATAATGACATTTTCAATATGCTCAATCTTTTCTTTTTTCAACCCTAAAGACTGCTTATGCGCCTCGGGACTGTACATTTTCTTCATTTTCTCTAAATGCTCAGGCATTACTAACTTCGCATACTGTTTTAATTCATCTTGATACACGTTCATTCTCCCCCTTGACTCTTGCTTCTATTTTACCGAACGAACATTCTCATTGCAAAACTTTTTAATCAAAATAAAAGCAAACAATTCATTTTTTCATACTCCATAAAAACTGTCAAAAGATTTTATGTTGATAGCAGAAATTGATTTTTTAAAAAATAATAATATCCCATCTTTAATTCAGCCTCTAGAGTTGGTATAATACATTGTCATGACTGTGTTTTCGGAGTTTTTGATGATTGGAGGTAACGTTCATGATCAATAAAATAAAAGAAATTATCCTCATTATTCTAGGAAGCCTCATTTTCGCACTGGCCATTAATTATTTTGCTATTCCAAATGAATTAGCAGAAGGCGGCGTAACCGGTGTAACAATGATTACCTATTATGTACTAGGCTGGTCTCCTGGTATCACAAACTTTATATTAAACGGTTTGCTGGTACTGATCGGATACAAATTGCTTCACAAACGTGTGATTGCTTACACAATTATATGTATTATTTTCACATCTCTATTCCTACATATAACTGAAGGACTGGGAAATCCTCTTGACGATACGCTACTGGGGGCTATTTTTGCTGGTATTTTAGCCGGTGTAGGACTCGGGCTTGTGTTTAGAGGTGGCGGAACTTCCGGAGGCTCGGCAGTTATCGCCCGCTTAGCTAATCAATATCTAGACTGGAATATTAGCAAAACGATGCTAGCAATTGATTTATTAGTTGTAGCAAGCGCCTATTTTGTCATCGGTGGAGAAAAGACGATGTACACGGTTATTTCTCTTTATATCGGAACAAAGGTGCTTGATTATATTATTGAAGGACTCAACCCCCGCAAAGCAATCACTATTATTTCACACCGTTCAGCTGAAGTAGCCGAACAAGTTAACAAAAAGATGCAGCGAGGCGTCACTGTCTTTTCTGCTCATGGAAGCTATACAAAAGAAGCAAAAGACGTATTGTACGTAGTTGTGAACAAACAAGAACTATTAGAGTTAAAGCGCATTATTCATAAAGTCGATGAACAGGCTTTTGTGGTTGTCCACGATGTGCGAGACGTCTTTGGAGTAGGTTTTACTATTCCAAAGGCCAGCTAAAAACCCGCTGTAAAAAAGCGGGTTTTTTCTATTATATATGTTTGCGCTGGAAATACAGTAAACCTGCTGTTATAAAAAGAAAAAACTTTCTTGTAACGATAATAAAAAAGCGCTTCAATGAAAGCCTAAAAAACTAAAAGGCGATGCCTTTTAGCTTTTTTCTTTACACGTCCATTTAATTAACAAACCGCAATGCGTTAATCCTCCTCCAAACCCATAGAGAATAAGAAGGTCATTATCCCGTACTTTTCCTGTCATTATTCCTTCGTTCAAGGCAAGTGGAATAGAAGCTGAAGATGTATTTCCGCAGTATTGTACACTCGTTAACGTTTTATCCATTGAAACACCTGTTTTAGCACAAATAGCTTCAATCATCCGAAGGTTTGCACTGTGCGGAATAAACCAATTTACATCAGAAAGAGAAATGGAAGTACCCTTTAACAATGCTTCTACTCCTTTTGGAATCGTTCGGACAGCAAAGCGGTATACTTCACGCCCATTTTGAACTAAATTTCCGCTCGCGTTAATTTCTTTTCCTGAAAGAGTATCAGATAAATTAGAACGATATAAATTCACCCCTCCGCTTCCGTCCGTTCCGTAGTTACATCCTAAGAAACTTGGATTATGCTCATCGTATTCTACAAGCATAGCTCCCGCTCCGTCACCGAACAGCACGCAGGTAGCCCGGTCCTTATAATCTGTAATTTTCGACATGACTTCAGCACCAATAACTAAAATCTTTTTATGCAATCCCGACGTCACTAAGCCGTTCGCCACGTGAAGTCCATATGTAAAACCGGCGCATGCGGCACTTAAATCAAATGCAGCAGCTTGATTAATATGAAAGTAATCTTGAACCTGACATGCTACGCTAGGAAAAAAGTGATCGGGCGTTGTTGTCGAAACAATAATTGCATCTACATCTTCTATTTCTACAGCATATCGGTTGAGCAAATTTTCAACTGCTCGAATGGCAAGCGTAGACGTGTATTCGCCTTCACCAGCAATTCGCCGTTCTTTCATTCCCGTGCGCTGTACAATCCATTCGTCACTTGTATCAACCATTTCTTTTAAATGGTCGTTCGTTAATTTTTGCTTTGGTGTATATATCCCCATTCCTGTGATTCTAGCTTTTGATTGCATCATTTCTCCACCTCAAATCAGTTGATACTTAATTATAACACCTACTTTTAATATCTGGTACTAATTTATTAATAGATAAAAAGCGCAAAGGTATACCCTTCACGCTTTTTATCAAATAGAATAATCTTCTGGAATAAATACTTTTAGCTGCTTAGGCTTTACATACACCTGCTCTCCTACTTGAAGGCTGAGTGTTTTATAATGCTCTTTGCTTAATTCAGCTTCTAAAAATTCTTCTGCATCTTCTCTTTTTAATTCAATTTGCACGATAGGTCCTATCACATGAATATGGCTAACGGTTGCAGAAACGGCATCTGCGCTTGTTTTTACTTTTTCAAGGTGAATATCATGAGGTCGCACATATCCAACAGCTGCTTCTTCATTTCTTCCGCTAAATTCTGGAACATCCATTTCAAAGCTTCCCTGTTTTAGCCTGCCTTTATGAATGCGACCCTTAAATAAATTGACGTTTCCTAAAAAATCGTACACAAATGGACTGTTAGGATGATCATATACTTCCTCAGGACTTCCAATCTGCTCAATTTTCCCGTTGTTCATCACAACAATACGATCAGCTACATCTAAAGCTTCTTCTTGATCATGCGTAACGAATATACTCGTAATATGAAAGTCATTATGCAATTTACGCAGCCATCTGCGTAAATCTTTACGAACTTTCGCATCCAAAGCGCCAAAAGGTTCATCTAATAGCAGTACTTTCGGTTCCACTGCTAACGCTCGAGCAAGCGCTACTCGCTGGCGCTGTCCTCCCGATAATTGAGAAGGATAGCGATTTGCAAGCGGCTCTAGTTTCACAAGCTGCAGCAGCTCGGTTACTTTCTTGTTAATGTCCATTTTAGAAGGTCTTGTTTTTTTAGGTCGTACTTTTAAACCATACGCAATGTTATCAAACACAGTCATATGCCTGAACAAAGCATAGTGTTGAAAAACAAACCCTACATTCCGCTCTTTTGGATTTACGTGCGTAATTTCCTTTCCATCAAATAAAATAGCTCCTTGGTCAAGATGTTCAAGACCGGCAATGATGCGAAGCAAAGATGTTTTTCCAGAACCGGACGGACCGAGTAAAGCTACTAATTCACCCGTTTGAATATCAATGTTAATAGAATCCAGCGCTTTAAAATCACCAAAGTTCTTTGATACGTGCTTAATATGGATACTCATCTCATAAGCTCCTTCCTTTTTAAATATGTTTGGCTTTCCACTCAATAATATTTTTTACAATTAATGTAAATATAGCTAAAACTGACATTAAAGATGCTACCGCAAACGCTGCTGCAAATTGATATTCATTGTAGAGAATTTCAATATGAAGAGGCATCGTATTTGTCATTCCTCGAATGTGCCCCGACACAACGGAAACAGCTCCAAACTCTCCAATCGCCCTCGCATTACATAAAATGATTCCATATAATAAGCCCCATTTAATATTAGGTAATGTCACTAGAAAAAAAGTTTTGAAACCGCTGGCTCCTAACGTTAACGATGCCTCTTCTTCGGCTGACCCTTGAGCTTGCATGAGTGGAATCAATTCTTTGGCAACAAACGGAAGCGTTACAAAAAGGGTAGCTAATATAATACCGGGAATAGCAAAGACAATTTTGATGTCGTGATTAAACAGCCATTCTCCGAACAACCCTTGTGCACCAAATAATAAAATAAAAATCAATCCAGCAATAACAGGCGAAACGGCAAATGGTAAATCAATAAGCGTAATTAAAATATTCTTTCCTTTAAAATCAAACTTCGTAATTAACCATGCAGCTACCACGCCAAAAACGGCATTTAACGGAACGGTAATCAGCACAACGATTAACGTTAGTTTAACAGCAGCCAGGGCATCTGGATTTGTAATCGCAGCGAGATATGTTTCCCACCCTTTTTGAAAGGCTGTTATAAAAATCGTGATAAGCGGAAGCACTAAGAATAGAGCTAAAAAAGCCAGTGCAATAAATGTAAGCAGCCATCGGACGACTTTGGGCTCTTTTAAACTAGAATGAGTGATTTCAACAGTCGTTTTTGCGTGCTGCATTGGAACATGTCCTGCCAATGTCATCCCTCCTTAACTATGTATAAATTTACGATTTGTCCACCATTGAATAATATTAATAAGTAATAACAGAAAAAATGATACAACGAGCATGACTGATGCAATAGCAGTAGCTCCCGCATAATCGTACTGCTCGAGTTTTGTCATAATAATAAGCGGCGTAATTTCAGTTTTCATCGGCATATTTCCAGCAATAAAAACAACGGACCCATATTCTCCAAGCGCTCTTGCGAATGAAAGAGAAAAACCTGTTAAAACAGCCGGCACCAGCTCCGGAAAAATAACTTTTCTGAACGTTTGCATTCGGCTGGCTCCTAAACTAGCAGATGCTTCTTCGATCTCTGCATTAAAGTTTTGCAATACCGGCTGCACCATTCGGACGACAAACGGCAGACCGATAAACGTAAGAGCGATAATAATTCCGATAGGCGTAAATGCGATTTTAAACGTAAATAATTGACCAATCCATCCTTTCGGAACGTAAAGAGTGGTCAAGGCAATGCCGGCAACAGCCGTTGGCAAGGCAAACGGCAAATCCACAAGTCCGTCAATAAACCTCTTTCCAGGAAAATGATACCTCACTAATACCCACGCAATAATGGTTCCAAAAATAACATTAATGATGCCGGCTGCAAATGCTGCTCCAAAACTTAATTTATACGACGCTACTACTCTAGGTTCTGTAACAGTTTTAATAAAGTCGCTCCATCCCATAGATGCCGTATTTAAAAAAATCATAGCTAACGGAAAAAGCACAAGGATACTTGCATAAAACATCGTAAAACCTAAAGAAAGCCCAAATCCAGGTAAGATGCTTTTCTTTTTTTTCTGTCGTTGTAACACGCTCACGTCTTACACCTCTCTCTGCTTTCAAGATACATGTACACGGAAGATACGAATCACCATTCGTATCTTCCTCGTTCTACTTTTTTAATGAATCATATTACTTTGGCTGATAAATCTGATCGAATGTTCCCCCATCATTAAAATGCGTTTCTTGAGCTTTTTTCCAGCCGCCAAAATCTTTAATAGTGACTAGGTTAAGCGAAGGGAATTGATCTTTGTGTTTCTCTAATACTTTTTTATTTCGAGGACGATAGTAGTTTTCCGCTGCGATTTCCTGACCTTTTTCTGTATATAGGTATTTTAAGTATGCTTTTGCTACCTTTGTCGTGCCTTTCTTTTCAGCTACTTTATCTACTACAGCAACAGGTGGCTCTGCTAAAATACTTAATGACGGTGTTACAATTTCAAATTTATCTTTTCCTAGCTCATTTAACGATAAGTAAGCTTCGTTTTCCCATGCAATTAACACGTCTCCAATGCCTCGCTCTACAAAGGTAGTGGTAGCTCCGCGTGCGCCTGAGTCTAACACTTCGACATTTCCATAAAGCTTACTCATGAAGTCTTCAATCTTTTTGTTATCGCCGTTATATTTATCCTTCGCATATGCCCATGCAGCTAAATAATTCCAGCGCGCGCCTCCAGAAGTTTTTGGATTTGGCGTAATAACAGATGTACCTTTTTTCGTTAAATCATCCCAATCTTTAATTCCTTTTGGATTTCCTTTACGAACTAAAAAAACAATCGTTGATGTGTATGGTGTAGAATTATGAGCCAATTCTTTTTCCCAGTCTTTGTTTAATAATTGACGAGTTTGAGCGATTTCATCAATATCGTAAGCAAGCGCCAGCGTTACTACATCCGCTTCTAAACCGTCAATAACTGCTCGGCCTTGCTTACCAGAGCCACCGTGTGATTGCTGAATAGTGACGTCTTGCCCTGTTTTATCTTTCCAATAAGACGCAAAGCTCTTATTGAACTCCTGATAAAGCTCACGTGTAGGATCATATGAAACGTTTAAAAGTTCTACTGGTTTTTTTGAATCGTTTTTACTCGCAGAACTATCTTTCCCTGCTGTTTCAGTAGATTTTCCATTGCCGCAACCTGCTAGCACCACGAGCAGTGCTGTCAGCACCATTAAAAACTGAACTGCTTTTTTCTTCATGTTTTACTCCCCTTTTTATAAAAAAATACAAAAAGGCCGCTATCTCTTTAAAAAGAGAAGCAGCCTTCAGTTAGTCTGATCAGCGTATGTGCTCTTAAATTATTCTTATTAAATTTATTCGTAAGAATAAAAAGAAGATACTTTCTGAAAAGACAATTTATTCTTGTTTTTATAATAAACACACTTTACCCATTAGTCAACTAGGTTTTGGATCTTTTTTACACTTATTTTAGTTCTTTTTACGTATTTTCCTTACTTACTGCGTGCCTGATACTCTTTTTCTAAGTCAGAGAGTGTGAGTTCAAAAAGATGATGATTTTCTTTTTTATAAATCCCTTTTTTCAGTAACTCTTCAATGAGGTATTGTTTTCTTTGGCGCACCGCTGCTCGTAATAAATTTTCCATCTTTTCTCCTCCTATTATATTAATTTAAGAATAAAAAAAAGACTCCTAACACAGGTCAGAAGCCTTCGGTAATCCGATCAGCACAGGAATGAAACTGTCAGATCTTCATAATTTTAAAACGTATAAAGCTGCTGCTTTAGTAGCTTTACACTTTTCATCGTCATACTCATACAACCTCTAACTCAATTTTAATTCGAAAAATTCTAAATCTTCGACCGAAAAGAAAGTCAATTCTTCTTCGAATGCGCACGTTTTCTATATTTAATACAGTACTTGCTTGCTCCGCCGTCAAGCGTTCGCTATCTAGACAGGCCCTTCAGTTTCTCTAAATACGTATTGAAATAAGCTTATTTGTGGCTTGCTACTTTGCTTTTAGCTAAAAAGCGGTTTTTTTCCGTGCTGTCCACTTGAGTAATTTGTCCGTCGTGAAGAGTAATTAGTACAGATCCATAGTTGATTTCAGTTAGTAATTTAACAATATAATCTAATTTTTCTTGTGTAATTGAAGCCATTTTATCATTCTCCTATCCATAGATAAATTTATATTTTAGTTGCAGTTGAATAAACAAAGCGAACAACATCTATAAGTACTTGTATAATGTGCAGAAGATAAATACATCGTAATCCTCCCCATATGTTCAGTTGAAGATTGAGATTTTAATGACCACAACCAATGTACAGAAAAGGCCCACACCAGTAGCGAACAAGTATGAGCCTTCGGTTGACCGATCAGCTTCTTTAGCATCCCAATTTTTTCAAAAGATTTATACTATCTATATTATTTACACTTTACCTATATGTCAAGTAGGGATTAAAAAAATAAATAGATATTATTAATTTTTTTTATATCTTTGACCTAATAAAAAAGACTCATCTGCATGAACTTACACAGACGAGTCTTTTTTATTCCTATTTTTTTTGATAGGCAAAGTTACCGTAAAGATGCTTCCTTGTTCTTTTTTGCTTTCAACACGTATTGCGCCCTCATGCAGTCGCACAATTTTTTTTGTAATAGCTAGACCGAGGCCGCTTCCTTTTAACGTTCTGGATTTATCTACTTTATAAAAGCTTTCAAAAATATATTTTTGATCTTCTTCCATAATACCAATTCCATTATCCTTTATTTTCACGTCTATTTCTTCGTTTTTTTGATGAATGGATATTTTCACAAATCCATTTTCAGGCGTATATTTAACAGCATTTGTTACTAAATTTAGCCAAACTTGCTCTAACAAATCTTTATCTGCTTCTATTTGAACATTGGATAAATCAAGGTCAATTTCTATATTCTTTTTTATCCACTGAGGTTCTAAAGCCATGACCACATGCCTGATTTGTTCATCTAACCGGTATTGCTGCAGCATTAGCGTTTGATGTTCAGAGTCAAGAGAAGCAAGCTTTAGCAAATTGGAACTAAGCTGAGATAGTCTTGTACTTTCTTTTTCGATAATCGTTAAATATTGTATCTTTTTATCTTCACTGACGATATCATCTTTAAGTGCC
Organism: Priestia sp. FSL R5-0597; assembly: GCF_038006305.1. Lineage (NCBI taxonomy): Bacteria > Bacillati > Bacillota > Bacilli > Caryophanales > Bacillaceae > Priestia > Priestia sp. FSL R5-0597. The sequence continues at coordinate 2,084,654 of NZ_JBBOUZ010000001.1, read as the reverse complement.
GCTGAAAAACCGCGAATAGAGGTCAGCGGTGATTGAATTTCATGGGAAACGCTAGCAATAAACTCTTGCCTCATCGTTTCTATTTTGTTTAATTCTTTAGTCATTTGATTAAAGTTTTTAGTTAACAGACCAATTTCATCATTCGCTGCGTGCTCGACTTGCACATTGTATTCGCCTTGTCCGACAACTTTCATCGCTGTACTGAGACGCTTAATCGGTTTAATAATAATCGTTGAAACATATGCAAACAATACAATACCTACTAATAAAATCGTAATAAGCTGGATATTTTGAACATCTTGAATAACTGAAAATTGCCGCTGTGGATGAGACTGAATAAATAGAGCATACGACCGTCCATTTTCTTTAAAAGGGAGACCCACTACGTTTGGCTGTGGACGATCACCTTTTTCCTCGTTTAAATTAGAATAACGCTTCCCACCTAATACTTGATCTACTTCTTTCGGTGTAATTGGAATAGGCGGTCCCGGCTGTCCTAATACTTTCTCTTTATGCTGATCATCAATAATAATAAACGAAAAATGAATGAATGATGAATTAGATAAAAACCTTGCAGCTTTATCGGAGTCTTCTGCTCCGTACAAATCGATAAAATCTTCTCCCATCTTCACCATATCCTGACCTAATCGCATTTCGAGCTTCTGCTTGCTAAGAAATGTCGTGACAACAACGGTAATCACAACGCTCAATAAAATTGTAATGATGAACGATAGAACCAGCTTTACATAAATTGATTTCACGTTAACACCCTTCTGCTCTATAGCCTAGTCCGCGAATTGTTTTGATTTCCATACCGACGTTTTTCATATGATTAAGCCTCTCTCGCAGACGTTTTATGTGAACGTCTACCGTGCGCTCATCACCTTCATAATCATATCCCCAAATTAATTGAATAAGCTGATCACGAGTAAAAATCTTTCCTGGAGAACTAACTAATGTGAACAGTAATTCAAACTCTTTTAACGGCAGCTGTTCGCTTGTTTCTCCTGCACTCATCTCTAATTTGGTACGGTCCAATTTTATATTCCCCATATAAATTACATTGTTAGCTTCTACTCGGTACCTGCGTAAAAGGGCCTTTACACGAGCAACCATTTCCTGAGGATCAAAAGGCTTCACGACATAGTCGTCTGTTCCGATATCAAATCCTTTTAGTTTATCATGCGATTCGCCTCTAGCTGTTACCATCAAAACCGGTATATCAAAATACTCCTTAATTTCCTTTGTTAGTTCCCATCCGTCTTTAAATGGCATCATGATATCAACGACCGCTAGATCAATTCGAAACTCTTCCATTTTCGCCCACGCTTCTTCACCATCTGCTGCTTTTATAATTTTAAATCCTTGATTTTCTAAATATAATGATATCAGCTCTCGAATGTGTTGATCATCATCTGCAACTAATATTTGAATCATACATGTCTCTCCCTATTCCTAAGTTTGTCCAGCTTTCACGCACAGTAAGCTCTCTGTTTATACAAAACAGAGAGCCACATAAGATCATACAATGATTTTATACTTCAAATATGAACTGAATATGAACAAACTGATTAACTCTTATTAGCTGAAGTTGTTTGCTCGTTCTTTTTCTACAATCCCTTCCAAATACGATAAAAACGTTTGACGTAAATCTTTACGCTTTAACCCCACTTCTACCATTGCTTTCATATAGCCTACCTTATCTCCAATGTCAAAGCGCTGCCCTTCAAGTTCAAGAGCAAACAATCGCTCTTTTTCACATACCACGCGCAGTGCATCTGTTAATTGTAATTCATTTCCTACCCCTCTTTCAATCGTTTTTAGATAAGAAAAAATAGAAGGGTTTAAAATGTAGCGGCCCATAACGGCAATCGTTGACGGAGCTTGTTCTATTGATGGTTTTTCAATCAAGTCATTCACTTCATGAAGGCTGCCAGATTTATTTCTCGGCTGAATAATGCCGTATTTTGATACTTCTTCCACATCCACTTTTTGAACTCCAATAACTGATTGATTAGTCGTTTCATACGCTTGAATCATCTGTTTGAGCGCAGGTTCTTCAGAAGTCATAATATCGTCTCCAAGAAGAACGGCAAACGGCTCATCTCCAATAAATTGCTCAGCACAAAGAATAGCATGACCAAGTCCTAACGGCTCTTTTTGACGAATATAGTGAATACTGGCCATTGATGAAATCGTTTGTACTTCTTTTAACATTTCGAACTTGTGCTTTTCTTCAAGCATTTGCTCTAGTTCAATTGATTTGTCAAAATGGTCTTCAATTGATTTTTTATTTCGACCTGTAATAAAAATAATACTTTCAATACCTGATTTCACAGCTTCTTCTACAATGTATTGTACAGCAGGCTTATCGACAATTGGCAGCATTTCTTTGGGCTGCGCTTTTGTCGCTGGCAAAAATCGAGTTCCTAAACCGCCTACTGGAATAACTGCTTTTTTTATCGTCATATATGAATCCCTCTTTCTTTTTTAGTAGTAAATACAAATAATTTGGTGCCAATAAAATTGATACCGACACTTACGGTTGTAATTAAAAGTTTACTGATTAGCAGTGGTATACCCCATTTATTATATAGAACAGTCAACAGAAAAGATGTTAGGGATAAAGTGATTAAATTCACAATCACGAATGAAATCACTTCACGCTTACTGCTTTTTTCTTTTTTCTCAAACGTCCATTTACGATTCATGACATAACTGTTTAAAATGCCCGCACTGTATGAAATCCACTGCGCTAGTATGTAGTTCACACCGATTGTTGTTAAAAGTGCGTATACTGCAAAATCAATCAGTGTATTTACAACTCCTACTAACGCAAATTTAATCAAGGGTATCCATTTGTTAGTCACGAAGTGATACTTCCTTGCGTGTTTCAAGCTGATACTTTTCACGGACGATATAGAGTGGACGATTTTTTGTTTCATCGTAGATGCGGCCAATATATTCTCCGATCATACCAAGAATGATTAAAATGATGCCGCTAAAGAATAGCTGAATGACAATTAATGACGACCACCCTGTGATGGTGCTGTCTGTAAATAACTTCAAATACAGCACCACTAAAAGATAAATAAAACCAACACCTGATAGCGTTACACCAGCATAGCTAGCTAGCTTCAGCGGTTTATAGGAGAAAGACGTAATGCCATCCATTGAAAGCTTCAGCATCTTTTTCAAAGGATATTTTGACTCCCCGGCCAAACGCTCGTCTCGCTCATATTCTACTGCTATTTGCTTAAAGCCAACCCAGCTTACTAATCCGCGAACAAAGCGATTTTTTTCTTGAATGCTATTCATTTGATTGCACACTTTACGATCTAGCAAACGAAAATCCCCTGTATCGAGCGGAATATCAATATCGGTCATCGCACGTAAGAAACGATAAAACATAGCCGCTGTTTGCTTTTTAAAATATGTTTCTCCTTTTCGCTTTGTACGCTTAGCGTATACAACGTCAAATCCTTGCTTCCATTTTTCAATCATCTCTAAAATTAATTCGGGCGGGTCTTGCAAATCAGCATCAATCACAACGACCGCCTCTCCTCGTGCATAATCCATACCAGCTGTAATAGCAATTTGATGACCAAAGTTACGGGCAAAATCTAATAAAACAACCGCTGGGTCTTGCTCACTGTACTCTTTAATAATTTCTGCCGTTCGGTCTCTACTGCCGTCGTTCACGAAAAGAAGCTCGTAAGCTTCTTTCGTTGAACGCATCACTTCTGTTAGACGGCGATAGGTTTCATGAATCACTTCTTCTTCGTTGTAGACAGGAACAACAATAGAATATTTAATAATTGAACTCATGTTCATGTCCTCCTTATTTAAACGTTATTTCGTATAATGTTCCGTTTCCGGATGGTCCTTGCTGAGAACTTGATGAAGTAGACTGCCATTTGGAAGAAGGGATCTCCTTACTATTTTCTTTAATCCACGTGATAACGTCAGATTGGCCTCCCTTACCCATTCCAGACAGGTAGAAATATTTCACTTCACCTTTTTTAATCATAGATTTTAATTTACTCACCGTTAGAATTGGATCTGAACCGCTAAATCCTCCCATTGCCATGACTGGCTTGCCCGTTTTGATAATGTAAGGCGCAGCTGAAGTTGAATCCGTTGTGGCAAATAAATATTTTTCGCCTGTATTATTTTTTGTTAAATAGTTTAGTAGCTTTGTGTTTACTTCTGCGTTCATCCCTCCACTTTTTCGTTTTGAAGATGATAATTTGCTTGAAGAGCTACTTGGCATTTGCATTTGACCATTATTTTTGGACGAGCCTCCTGGCATTTGAACGCTGTTTGACGATCCGCTTGGCGGCTGCATTTGACCATTATTGGACGAACCGCCCGGCATTTGCATTTGACCGCCGTTCGATGAACCGCTTGGCGGCTGCATTTGATTGTTTGAAGATGAATTGTTGCCAGAGCTTCCTGGAGGCTGCATGCCGTTAAAGCCAGACTGTTTGCTATTTGTAGCTGTGCTTGGAGGTCCTCCCATACCGCTTGAAGAATCAGGACCTGCTGCTGGAAGCATGCTATTTCCACCATAAATAATTGGTGTCATCGCCCAGTACGCCGGCATTGCAAGCAAGACAACCATTGCTGCTACTCCTAAATAATTCGTTACAGAATTTTTACGCTCTTTACGAATAGCTAAAACAAGAGCTAAAATGACGCCCAGTGCCCCTACACCTGCAATTGGCGCTACGCCGATTGAGCTGACATAAGGAGACATGATATATACTTGAAGCGCTGCTGTTGTTAAAATACCACTCGGCAGCAGCCATGATTTCCAGCCATTATGCTGTTTGTACATACTCCATAAAGCTACTGCTCCCGCTCCTGCAAATGCTGCGATTGGAGGTGCCAGCATAATTAAATAATACTGATGGAAAAATCCTGCGATACTAAAGAAAACAGCTACCGGCAGCAGCCAAGCTAACCAAAATAAACTTTCTTTTTGTTTTGCCGTGTAAGGCCCTTTAAATTTCACTCCAGCAAATAGACCCACGATTGAAAAGATTACAAATGGTAATAACCAGCTGATTTGATCTGATAACCCTTTTTGGAACAGTCGGAATGGACCAGGGTTCCCCGTGTTGAACATTCCGTTTTGATTTCCTCCATCTGGAGCCTGCATCTTTTGAGAAGAGCTGCTCTTGCTTTGATTTGAGCTTTGTGAAGACTCAGCATTTGAATTACTCGTTTGTTTTGTTTCACTGCTTGCTGTTTGCTGCTGAGCTTGAGCAGGCTGTTTATGACTGCTTCCCGTCACGCTTGTATTTCCAGTTAAACGATTGATACCGTTATATCCAAAAGCAAGCTCTAGAACTGAATTTGTTTGACTGCTTCCCATATAAGGACGCTTATCAGCCGAAGTTGAATCTACTACGACTGCCCATGAGACAGAAACAGCAAGCATCAGTGCAGTTGCTGTTGTTAAAAAAGCAATTTTCTTTTTCCACGTAATTTTGGTTGCCACTACATAGAAAACATAGAATGCTGGTAAAACCATGTATGCTTGAAGCATTTTCATGTTAAATGCAACACCAATCATCGCAAAAGCCGCTAACACCCAGCCAAATTTAGCTGTACGCACAGCACGAAACAACATCCACGTTGCTACTAATAATGTAAACACAAGCATACTATCAATATTATTTGTTCGGCTTACCGCGGGCACAATTGGCGTCAGAGCCATCGCAAGAGCAGCAAACCTCCCAGCCCATACGCCAAACGTACGTTTCACGAGTACGTATAGTAAAAGAACTGAACCGATGCCTGCTAATGCTTGCGGTAAAATGACGCTCCACCCGTGAAATCCAAATATTTTGGCGCTAATTGTCTGAATCCAAAACACAACCGGCGGCTTATCAATGGTTACATAGCCTCCTGGATCAAAAGATGCGTAAAAGAAATTATGAAAACTTTGAAGCATACTTTTGACAGCTGCCGTGTAATAAGCGTTGGCGTATTCATCTGTCCAAATTTTAAATAAGTTCAAAAACGCTGCAATTAAAACAATTGGAACTAAAAATAAGTCTATTCTTTTTTTGTTTGAAGTCCGTTCTTCTTTCACTTCACTGTTCATGTGTTTCATTTCACTCCTTCGTAATTTCTGACTTTAGTCTAACAAGCTTATGTGAACTGATTATGAACAGTGAAAATAATGTTTTTATTTTTTAAAAAGCTATTTGACCTCTTACGCTCAGCAATGAAATATTTTACAATTAAAGAATCAAGTACATGAAATGAAAAGGATCTTTCTTGGATGCTGCAGCTTCTATGAAACATTCTTATCAACACTTCATCCACTTCTTGCTGAGAAAGGAGACAACTTTATGATTCAAGTAAAAGATATATACGGAAATTTACCCACACTAGAAACAGAAAGACTCCGCTTGCGGAAAGTTACCAAAAAAGATGTGCGTGACATGTTTGAATATGCCTCAAATGAAAAGGTAAGCAGATATGTAAATTGGGAAAAGCACCGAAAGCTTCAAGATACAAAAGAGTTTGTTTCCTTCGTTTTAAAGCAGTACAGCAACCAATCCATTTCTCCTTGGGCTATGGAAATCAAAGCCCTGAAAAAATGTATTGGCACCATTGACTTTGTCACTTGGAACCCTACTCATCGCATTGCGGAAATTGGCTATGCGATTTCTGAAGCATATTGGAATAAGGGATTTGTTACGGAAGCAGCTGAAAAAGTAATTGCGTTTGGATTTGAAGAAATGGATTTAGTGCGCATTCAGGCGAGGTGCTTTGTTGAAAATGCCGCTTCTGAGAAAGTGATGAAAAAAATCGGTATGTCTTATGAAGGAACAATTCGAAAAGCCATGTTTATTAAAGGAGCTCATCAAGACTTAAAGTTATATTCAATCTTGCGAGAAGAATACACGCGCAACGCGTAGAAAATGTATAGAATACTTTCCATAACACAGGCTAACTTCAACACTAACTCTTCCTTTTGAGGTGAACAATGTTGGAGCAAGCAATTCAGCATTTAGACTTATCTGCACACGGTTTGTGGTTTCCGATTACCGTTAGTTTATGCTTATTTATTCTTGCCCTTGTTTTATTTAAACGGCTGGTTTTTTATCTATTCAATAGCGGTATACTTCCTCGTTTATGCTTTTGTGCTGCCATGGCATATCGCATTTATTAAGTAAAAAAGCGGATGTTGATTAACATCCGCTTTTTTACTATGCACTTACTTTCTATATGCTGAAATCCATATTTATGGCCGGTCATTTTATGCGCCGCGATGACACATGCGTGCGGCTATGCTCTTCAGGACGTGTAAACCCAATTTTTAAAAGCGCCGCTTCTAAATTTGCTTCTGTTTTAATTTGATTAAAATCAATTCCTAGTTTCACTACCGTTTGGGCAATTTCCGGTCGTATCCCCGTTATAATAGCTTCCACTCCCACCAATTTAAGCGATCGATGAATTTTAAAAAGATTGTCTGCTACCATTGTATCAATAATCACGACACCTGAAATATCTAAAATAAGATAAGATAATTGAAGGCTTGTCCCTTTTTTCAAGCAGGTTTCCATAATAACTTGCGAGCGGTGGGTATCAATTTCTCCAATAATCGGCATAATAGCAATCCCTTTTGTGACAGGTACGAGTGGAACTGAAAGTTCTTCTAGTGACGTATAAGCTAAATTCATCATATATCGATTATGCTCGTCATAAATTTGACCAAAAACACATGTTACCGTATCTAAAAGTGGATCAATTCGTTCACTGACATGCAGCATGGTAATTGCAGCAAACTGATGCTCCTCTAGTTCTCTTGTAAATACATCCCAAATAACGCTGCGATAGATTGGAAGGATACCTAGTGCTTTTTCTAAAGGAATATTTTTTTCCACTGCATATTTACCCGTATCAAGTGCCCATTCTTTAACAAGTTTAAGTACAGCCTCCTGTTCTTCAAATAGAGCTCTCCCAAAGTATTCCATAATTGACACTCGCCACTTCAGAATTTTCTTTTCTTTCAATTCCTCTAGACTTAGCGTATGTGTAGCATCTAAACGTTCGGCTAATTTTTCTGACAAGCTATATTTATGTTCAAGAATCTTTTTTCCTATATACACGAGCTCCTCTTTCATAAAATACGTTCAGCTCCTCTTTTCTGCTATTTTTACTGCGTATATAACCTTGACTAAGCCTACTTATCCATCCGAAAATTGACTAGCCTTCCTAAAAATAACAAAAAAGCGGTTATTTTATGAATTTTCTTTCTTTTTATTATAGTACCAGAGTAAGAGCCGCACAACTTAAAATTTGCTTCGGAAAAAATTTATGCTTTTATATAAAAAGCGAGATGGGGGCATAACGAAATCAACAGTTAGAAGCCAGTACATACATTAAATCTACGTTTACGATGAGCATAAAAAAACACGAACTATCCATCACCTTTCAATAGATCGTTCGTGTTCAACTTTAACTAACATACTTTTGTCTCAGCCTCGTTTTTTATATTCACTTTCTTTTATCTCGCCTTACACTTGGAATAGCCAGACAACAATTGGCCCAAAAACGGATCCTAATACAGCGCTTAACGTCATTGATACTGAACTCATCGATACCGTTAGCTCACCGTATTCAAATGCTTTAGAAGTTCCTAGCGCATGAGAAGCACTGCCTAATGCAATTCCTTTTCCTAAAGAACTCTTGATCCGAATCCATTTTAAAAGTAGCGGTCCAAGGATTACTCCAGAAAAACCTGCAATCATAACAAATACCACGGTCATCGATGGAACGCCCCCTAGTCCTGTGGCGATCTGAATCGCTACCGGAGTAGTAATAGACTTAGGAATAATGGATAAAATCAGGCTTCGATCAACGCCAAATACTTCAGCAAACACAAGTCCGCTGATCATGCCTGCGAATAACCCTACAAATACCCCTCCAATAATAGGAACGCTGTATTTTACTAGCATCTCACGCTGTTTATAGAGTGGATACGCTAATGCAACAACCGCTGGTCCTAGAAGTGAATTAATCCATTTGCCTCCAATCATATACTGATCATAGGAAACATGAAAAGCAAGCAAAAGAAGAATAACGAATATGGTTGTAGTTAAAACAGGAATAAGAATCGGATAGGAGAACCGCACGTATACTTTTGCCATGACTAGATACAAAGCAACTGTAGCTACGATTATAAAGACCGCGATAAAGAATTCTTGCACTGTTGTTTCTCCTTTCGTTTGTTCGCTTTCTTTTCCAAAAGTTGGCTAGCAGTCCCTGCGGCGGCCATCGTAACAATCGTACTAAGCACAATAATTAAAAATAAAACCGCTCCGCTGCTTGAAAGAAGCGAAGGATAATTCATCACACCTGCCATAGCTGGTATGAATAATAGCGGTAAAAAAGATAACAAGAAACTTGCTCCGTCTTCAATTATTTTGATGGGAACAACTTTGCACGTTAAGCAAATGAGCATTAAAATTAAGCCTATAATACTGCCTGGAATAGGTAGATGAAGCATATGGTGAACAGCTTCGCCAATCATAGAAAAAGCATAAAGAATCGCAATTTGTAAAATGATTCGTATCACTTTCATTATAGGTCACTGTCCTATAAATAAAGAACAGCTGCCCTCCTCTCTTTATTTTGTCATGTTGTCTAACATTTAACTATATAAACACCTTTACTTTACCTACTTTTACTTGTACTATACAACTATATATACATTTGTATTATACAAGTATATATTTCTTTGTCAATGAATGATTTTGTAAGGGGCGATTATAATGCAAGAAAAGAATTCAATTGAATTGATTGAATATGAACTTACTACCTTTATTAGACGAGCGGTCTATCTTGATAATTCCGAAAATAAAATAGGAAACCTAGAAAGATCAGCTTATTTATTGCTGCGGCAATTAGATGAATTTGGACCAGCTCGTGTAAAAGAACTGGCAGAAGCATTTAAACTCGACATTTCAACTCTTTCTAGACAGGCTGCTGCTTTAGAAAATAAAAAGCTTATTTCTCGCTCCTCTGATCCTTCGGATGGACGAGTCAGCCTATTTGACATCACAACACGCGGGAAACAAATGCTGCAAACTGATAAGCAAATGCGCCTTGAACGCTATCATAGTATGTTAAAAAAATGGTCAAGTGAAGAAAAGGAGCTATTTGGCAAACTATTAATGCGGATGAATGACGCATTTATCGATTAAATAGAAATTCATGAAAATTAGGCTACTGCTGCAAGGTGTTTGTCCCTTTCTCTTTTCTCTTTTTTGCATTTAATGTAAAGAGACTATTGAAAAGGATGTATGATTATGTCTGTTCCGAATAAACGGAAAGCCACGCCCTGCCTCTTCCCCGGCTATAAATGGTGTGGCCCCGGATGCAGTGGTCCGGGATGTCCTGTAAATGATGTAGACTGCTGCTGTAAATACCATGATTTATGCTATGAAGATTACGGATCATGCCGCTCATGTGATGAGCAATTTCTTGAGTGTCTTTGCTCCAAAGCAAATCCGTACAGTTTAAAAGGAAGACAGGCATACGCTATGTATACCTATATGCGGCTGAAGTTAGCTTTAAAACAATATGACTAAGCAGAAAAGAGGTGAATTAAAAAATTCATCTCTTTTTTATGCCATTTTATCCGTATGAATCCAAAAGCGTTGAACAATAGCCCCGTCCTCTTCTATATAATCCTCGTCTTGTATACCACCGTTTGCCAGAATAGTTCGACGAGAAGCAGTGTTCCAATCATCACACACAACTAATGCCTGTTGGACTCCCAGCTTTTTAATTTCTTGAAGAGATAACCTCAGTAGCAGCTTGGCATATCCTTTTTGTCTTTCACTTGGCCGAATACCATACCCTATATGTCCTCCGCTGTTTCGAAGTATTTCACTTAGCTCATGGCGGATATTAACTACGCCTATTACTCTTTCGTGATGCATTAGCCAGTAGGTGGAATCGGGTACAAATCCTTTTTTTAATCCGATCCCTTTTTCTGCATCTAATAACTCTTGAACCATTTTTTCAAAGTAAGCAGGATCTTTAGCAATGACCCACGGAATCATTTTTTCTCCGCTTGCTTTCCATTCATGATAAAAGCTCATATAAGCCTTTTTATAAGCTGCATCTGGTTTAATTAAAACAGCGGTTTCCACGTACCTTCCTCCTTTTTGTTTATTATGTTTATACTACCGATTTTTCCCAATAAATAAAAGAGGATAATTTACGTGATGTGATCGTTGTATGAGCTTATTTATAAGGTATGTAACAAAAAGCGCTCAATGAATGTTCATTGAGTGCTTTTTGTTCTACTGCCGGTTATTTAAATAAACTCCTTAAAAAACCTCGTTACTTTTGCAAGGGTATACAGTAAGGTACGCTTCATAACAGGCTCTTCTTTCTTTTGGATTTCAGGAGGTTTAACCCAGCGCTTGTGATTGGCAATAAGAATACTTTTATCCATTTTGTTTTCCATCGCCATCGTCAACTCTTTTGCAAATTTTTGACTATCGATAATGACCATTGATTCGTTATTCAAAAATGTAGAACGGGAATCTAAATTAAAAGAGCCTACGGCGCTAAGTCTTTGATCATAAATCACAGACTTTGCATGGATCGAATAAGGCCCTTGGTATTCGTAAAGCTTTACACCTGTCTTCATAATCGTATCACGCATACTAATATATCCGGAAAAAGCCAACACATTGGGCGTAGATGTAACTGAATTTGTGAGTAGCGTCCATTGAACGTCTGGCTTCTTTTTCATGGCTGTATACTTTCTCATCGCATTGGTGGGCACCACATAAGGACTTTGAATAAGAACAGAGCGGTTAGCTTCTTCTGCTAGGTTAATAAACGTTTTCCACATAAAAGGTCGTTTATTAAAGCGTTCAATTGGATTATGAATAAAAGAAACACGCTTTGTAGAAACGGTGGAAGCATTCCAATTAATCTTGGGGGTCGCAAACGTTTCTCCTACTTGCTTAGCTTTATCATATTGCTGCAGCAGCAAAGCTTTCATCCTCTTCCCCTGATCAACCTGGTACTGTGTGAGATGATGAAAAGCTTTTTTAGTGTAGGGATGAGCCCATAATTCATTTATATAATTTTGCATTTGAGTGATGACGCTATCTTGTTTATGTTTACTGTTTGTAATAAAGACATCACGATCATAGACGAAGTCTGGAGGAGGCTTTTTAGCCAAATATTTGTCCCCTATATTCCGTCCCCCTATTATGCCTAGCTGTCCGTCTACAACCATTATTTTGTCATGCATACGATTTTGCCACGCCCAAGGTTTAAACAATTGAAACGGTTCGTAATACTTCACTTCAATATTAGGATGTGAAGCTAATGCATAGAGCACGCCCCTTCGGTTTCCCCGTAAGCCGTTAGCTATCCCATCCAAAAGAACGCGAGTATGGACGCCTCGATCAGCTGCTTTAAAAAGAGCGGCCATAATTAAATCAGTTGACTCTCCTTTTCCTATTGAGTAATAAGCAATATCAATCGATTTCTCAGCTTGTTGAATCATTTGAATACGAACTCTTCCTGCCTCATAACCATCTTCAAGAAGTCTCACTCGGTCCGTAGACTCACTGTGACCAAAAAAGCTAGCCGGTTTAATTGAGGTCGTTTCCTCTCCTATTTTTAAAGGTACATAAAAGAGAACCACCGCCGTTATAACCACATACAGAATATATAAAGATAAAATAATAAGTAATCCTTTGAATGCTATTTTTATCATCGCAACTCCAGCTTTTTGTCTTTTTCTGTTATCGTTCACAAATAATGATCATTACATGCAAGAAACTGCTTCCTTGATTACTTTTCGCTTTGTTCTTTTGACACATTTATTTTTTCTGATTCACTATTTGTATAGTATGCTAGTACATATCATAGAAAAAAGGATGATGGTGATGGAGGAATATTCTTTTCGTTTTCATATTACAGATTCTTACCCTTTGCAAAATGAAAACGATAAAATAGAAGCTGTTGTACGCACCAAAATCAAGCATGCGGAGCGAGGATGCTTGTACGAGGGTTATCTTCGCGTTCATATCACTAAAATCGGGGTGTTTCCTGTAGCAAAAGATATTGCTGAAGCGATTGGCGTTCGTTCGCTTCGTCAGCAGTTAGCGGCCGAATTAAAAAGATACGTACGGCCGCACCGCAATTTTTTATAACTTTATCCAAACATTTGTCCAAGTGGACTTTCATCTGCAATAATATCTTGAATAGCATAGATAGAAATTGGAAAGTAAGGAATTCCATATGCGTAAGGAACCAGGTCATACAGCTGATAAAATAGTACAAGTGATTTATCGGCGATATAAAAATCCTGATCTGGTTTAATTCCTTTATATTCTCCAAGAACCATAATATCGCGCTCTTTTATTTGCGCTCCTACTATTTTAGAAAGAACACTTACGTAATTACTGTCTTTTTTAAACAAATCTTTTAGTTGATACGTTTTTCCAGTCAGCACATTAAACGTTAACGGAACTACCACGGTCAATCCGTGCGCTCCCCCGGAATAAGCAAAATTGACAAGCGTTAAGCTGAGCACATTTCGCTCGTTTGTTTTCAACTCATAATAACCCGTTTCTTCTGTATCCGGATTTTCTCCATATCCCTGCTGACGAATTAATTCATTCGTACGCTGCAAGATCTTACTGTTAATGCTGTGCTGAACAGCTGGATTAGTCAAATGAACAGCTGGATAGTAAACGTTTAACTTTTTCTTCACTATTTGTTGAGAATATACCGTTGCAGGTAACGTAACCATCGCTTCCTCCTCTTTCTATACAGAATGTTACATTCTATTCTTTTAGCTTTCATTCCATTACTGAAGCAAAAAAATCCCGTGCATATACGCACGGGATTTTTAACTTTCTATTATTTTACGTTGTTAATTGTTTTAGCAGCGTCTACCGTATTTTTTAATAGCATTGTGATGGTCATCGGACCAACGCCGCCTGGTACTGGTGTGATATAACCTGCAACTTCTAAAGCCGCTTCGTAATCAACATCACCAACGAGTTTACCATTTTCCATTGTGTTACCTACATCAATTACAATGGCACCCGGCTTAATATCATCTGCTTTGATAAGTCTAGGTTGTCCTACAGCTGACACAAGAATATCAGCTTGTTTTGTTAAAGCAGATAAATCTTTTGTGCGAGAGTGAGCAATTGTTACCGTTGCACTTTCTTGAAGTAACAGCATGGATACTGGTTTACCAACAATATTGCTTCGTCCAATTACTACCGCATGTTTACCTGAAATTTCTTCACCTGAACGTTTAATTAACTCAACGATACCGTGTGGTGTACATGGTAAATAGCACTCATCGCCAATGACCATATTCCCTACGCTTACTGGGTGGAAGCCATCTACATCTTTTTTAGGAGATACAGCATTTAATACTGCTTTTTCATCAATATGTTTTGGTAATGGAAGTTGAATAAGAATACCATGAACAGATGGATTTCCATTCAAGTGATGGATTTCGTTTAAAAGCTCTTCTTCCGTAATCGTTACGTCACGTTTGATAATTTCAGACGCAACACCGATTTCTTCACAAGCCTTTGCTTTTGCTTTTACATATGATTGGGAAGCAGGATTTTCTCCTACTAAAATTACGGTTAAACCAGGAACGATACCTTTTGTTTTTAATTGAGCTACCTCTTCTTTTAATGCGGCGCGCAGTTCTTGCGCTACTTCTTTTCCTTTAATTACTTTCGCTGTCATGATGTTTTTTGCTCCTTTCAACTGTAGCCATTTAATAAATGTACGAATTATAGTTATTAATCTAACACAAAAGTTCGGTTTTGTTCAATGTTTTTATTGTTTTTATTTTAAATAGATAAAAATAAATAACAAATAACGTATATTCTATTCTTATCGCACTATAATATTTTGTATTCATAGAAGCTGTTTTTATTCAAATGTTGCTTTTCTAAATTAAAAACCGCGCCTTCGGCACGGTTTTCGACGATTTATTTTTTTGTTGATATGCTTTTCTTTGTAGTCAACGGCAGCACGTCTTCCTCTGTTTTTAGATCCTTTACATGCATTTCCTTGAGAGGCACACTTATTTTCTTATTTTTCGGAGGTTCTTCAAAATTCTCCACCCAATCACATAGCAGTTCAAATCCTTGATACACATAAGGAAGGAGAGGCTGAAGCTTTCGATCTGGATCAATTTGATGATTCCATACTAAGCTATCAATATGGTTTCCATTTTCAATTACGTAGTGACGATGAAGGTGCTGCTTACCAGAATCTTTTACCAGTTGTTCATAAGGATAAGCATGAATATCCGGAAAAATAAGAGCATCTAACGACCCTGTAATGCTTATCAACGGAACGGAAATATCACCTGTATTTTCAATTTCACGAACTTTTTGCTTAACATCTTGTGGTCTTTCTTGATAATCATACTTTTTAAAAATAGAATCTAACGAACGATCTCTAACTCCGTTTTCAAAAAGCGTCAAGTATTTTTGCCACTGAATGCTTCCAGGTGCTTGACTGTCAAACTCATCTCTATATATATTAAGTGTTAAAAACCAATAATACTGGTCATGATATGGCCATAAAAACTCAGATCCTTTTGGCAACCCTGCTTGATACAACCGGTGCAAAGCTTCTTTTTGCGATTCACCTACCGTATACAGTGCTTCTTCGGCATGATTTACAACAGGTGTTAGGGAAGTGATCAAGTTATCGTGATCAGCTCGCCACATAACCCCTTCCCATTCAACCCCTCCATTAAAAAGCTGAGGCTCTCCATTTTTCCCATCGTTTTCTAAAGCATAGCGAACAACATAACCCCCATTAGAAATACCTAAAGCATACGTTTTTATATCAAAATATTCTGTCACTTCTTTCTGGAGTTTGTGACGATAATTTTCAAACAAAAATCTCTGAGCAATTTTTGTCACTTCTCGGTATTGAATATGCCATTTTCTAATGGAGTCTTCTTCTTTGACTAGAGCGTTTTTTGCTTTAGCAAATGGATCATCTCTCACTTCTTCTCCCTGTGTCCCTTTATCAGAAGCAGCAAACGCAAACCCTTTTGCCAACACATAGTCGCTGAACAGTAAATCCGTTGATTTCTCATCTCTGGTAGCTGGAACTCCCGACATAACTAACTTTCCATTCCAGTCATCAGGAATTCGAATGAGAAATTTACCACCATCAACTTCACCTTCTACTTGAACGCCCGTTATTTCTTCAGGCTGATACATGTAATACCATCCATTTTTTTCTTCTTTTGTTCCCCAATAGATAGGAGCCAGCCCAATGTTCCCATAGGCAGTCGCTGCTTGAAATTGAAGAGGGTTTTTAGTCGTTAACCAGTTTCCATACTTACCGTCAAACGTTGTGATATTCAAGTGATAACCTCCATTCACATTTGCTTTTGAAGACAATCTTCGGGGACTGTACACGCATAATTTTAGTTAAATATTACCATTCATTTCTCAAAAAGTACATCAAAACGCCTTTGTTGCAGAAAGAAAGTAGACATTTATCACATCTGAGCCCATAGCGCCGTATAATATTGAAATTTATTCAAAAAAAGGAGTGTCAATGACTATGAGTTCGTTTAATTCTTCAAAACTCTCTACGACTCTCATTCCCCCTGCTACTTCCTCCTATCCGGTTTCTGGAAGAAAATATACTCTTACTCATTCTGATACAACCGGTCAGCTTTTTTTAAGCATCGGATGCTCATATAACAACAAGGCGATAGATAAAAATATGCGTGATGAAGTACTAGCTGCTCTTCACGTAACAGACCGACAAGCAGTTATTCAAGGCGAAGTTTTTGTTAGCGGAGGTGAGTTCAGCCGCGAGCAAGCACAGCTTCGTTATCACATTTTCCGCCGGGAGCTTCCGCTTGCTTTAGAAGCAATATTTTACGGAGACCAAGCGTTTTTTCAACATTATCCAGACTTGCTAAATACACCGATTTACATTTATTTCGTATCGACTTATCAAGAATTTAGAGGGTGGTCCTATTATCAAACCCCTAAATTTTATTTAAAACAAACATGCAGCAGCTAGCACGCTAGTGCATAAACTAATGGGAAATGAACGAGGAAGGTGTGAATATCTCATGTACAGTCAATGGGTTTACCCCTATATGCCGCGCTACTACCATCCAGTGGTTCCTACTACGAATGAAAATTATTTAGAACCTTATAGATACAATGAAGACTTATTTTCTTATATCCTGCATGAAGAAGAGGAAGTTAGATCTACACGCGATGTAGACAGAGTGATGAAAATTTTAAAACGCCAGTATCAGTCCATCTACAGAGATGCTCAACGAGGCGGGATGGATAGCAAACTAACAGAATACTTATTTCGTTCCATTGTAAGATTTGTTGATGATAACTATAACAATTACAGCGGATCTATTAACGAACGCGTCGAAAAAGCCGCGCGACAGCTGAAAAAACGTGATCCCTGGATATTTGAACTTTTTAACTTATACAGCGTTTCCCCTGTTTCACAAGTTCGAATTACTAACACGATTTTAACCGTTTCATTTGAAAATTTACGTAGAGGAAATGAAGTGCCAAATCCTAGATAAACAAAAAACCGCCACAATTGTGACGGTTTTTTGTTATGGTAATACAGTTGCTCCCATTAGATGGCTATCAACTTGTTTAGCTACTTCACGACCTTCATGAATAGCCCATACGATTAAACTTTGCCCACGACGAGCATCACCAGCAGCAAAAACACCTTCAACATTTGTTTTGTAATTTCCATACGCTGCATCTACGCGACGATTTTTCGTTTCAACACCAAACGCTGATAGAACCGGATGCTCTGGACCTTCAAACCCAATCGCAATAAAGACAAGCTGAGCTGGCCATACTTTTTCTGTTCCTGGAATTTCGGTAAAGATGTACTGTCCATTTTCACCTTTTACTTTTTCCATTTGAACCGTATGAAGTTCTTTTAGATTACCTTGCTCATCTGCCACGATTTTTTTCGTTTGAATTGAATATTCACGTGGATCGTCCCCAAATTTCGCCTGTGCTTCTTCATAAGCATATTCAAGATTAAATACATGTGGATATTCAGGCCACATATTATCTGCCGTACGCTCAGCAGGAAGCTGAGGATGTTTACCAAACTGAACAACGCTGCGGCATTTTTGACGAAGAGCAGTAGCTACACAGTCAGCTCCCGTGTCTCCGCCTCCAATAACAATAACGTCTTTTCCTTCAGCATCAATAAATTGACCATCTTTGAAGTTAGAATCTAAAAGGCTTTTTGTTGAAGTTGTTAAATAGTCCATTGCAAAGTGAACTCCTTTTGCTTCACGACCTTCTAATACTAGATCTCTTTGCTTCTGAGCTCCTGTACACAAAATGACAGCATCATATTGTTCTTTTAACTCTTCAGCAGTAATGTCTTTTCCAACTTCGGTATTCGTTACAAAATCAATACCTTCTTGTGTCAATAAGCGAACACGTCTTTCCACTACTTCTTTATCTAGCTTCATATTTGGAATTCCATATGTTAATAAACCACCGGCACGATCTGCTCTTTCATATACCGTTACTGAATGACCCGCTTGATTCAGCTGATCTGCGCTCGCTAAGCCTGCTGGCCCAGAGCCAATAACAGCAATTTTTTTGCCTGTTCTTTTCTCCGGAATACGCGGAGTAATCCACCCATTCTCAAAGCCTTTATCAATAATAGCGCGTTCGATATTCTTGATCGAAACCGCTGGATCTGAAATAGCAAGCGTACAAGAACCTTCACACGGAGCAGGACAAACGCGCCCTGTAAACTCCGGGAAGTTGTTCGTTTTCATTAAACGCTCTAAAGCTTCTTTCCAGCGTCCTTTATAAACTAAATCATTCCACTCTGGAATTAAGTTATAGATTGGACATCCAGAAGTAAAAGCATTAATATCCATTCCCATGTGGCAAAAAGGTGTGCCACAATCCATACATCGTGCTCCTTGACGGCTTAGCGCTTCATCAGATAAAGGAGCAGCATACTCTTTCCAATCACCTAAACGTTTTAACGGGTCACGTTCCTTCCCTTTTTCACGTTTGATTTCCATAAATCCTGTTGGTTTTCCCATCGTACTCTCCCCTTTCTTACTGAGCTACCGCTTCTTGTTGTTTTGCCGATGCTTTCTTTTCTTGTTTTGCATTTTCCTCAAACGCACTCATAGCTGCTTCTTCTTCCGTTAACCCAGCTGCTTTTTGCTCTTCAATGCGATTCATCATGCGTTTATAATCATTCGGAATCACTTTTACAAATTTCGAAAGCGATTCTTCCCAATTTTCTAATACAAATGCTGCTTTATGACTGTCAGTATATTTTAGGTGATTTGCAATCATCTCTTTTACTTCTTCTGCTTCTTCTCCTTTTAAGCTCTCAAACCCAATCATGTCTTTATTACAAAGGTTTTTGAATGCTTCTTGATCATCAGCAAATACGTAAGCAATACCGCCGGACATTCCCGCACCGAAGTTTTTACCTACATCACCTAATACGACAACGCGTCCGCCAGTCATATATTCACAGCCATGATCGCCAATTCCTTCAACCACTACGTTCACACCGCTGTTACGAACCGCAAAACGTTCTCCTGCTAGCCCGCTAACATAAGCTTCACCGCTTGTTGCACCGTAAAGTGCCACGTTCCCGACGATAACATTTTCACCTGACACAGCTGTTGTTTCCTTAGGTGGAGCAACGATGATTTTACCTCCTGATAACCCTTTTCCGATATAATCATTTGCATCTCCAGTTAGATACATAGACATTCCTTTTGGAACAAATGCACCAAAACTTTGTCCTGCAGAGCCAGTGAATCGAAGAGTAATCGTATCTTCTGGCAGACCTTTCTCACCGTAACGTTTTGTAACTTCACTTCCTACAATTGTTCCAGCTACACGGTTAATATTAGAAATTGGCAGTTCTAACTCGACTTGATACTTATGCTCGATTGCTTGCTGTACCGCTGGCAAGATTTTTTGCATATCAAGAGATTCGTCAATTTTATGGTTTTGAGGTGTTTTAAAAGTACGTACACCTTCAGCTTGATATAAAAGAGTTGTTAAGTCTAAGTGCTGCGCCTTCCAGTGATTTTTTGCACGTTCGCTAACGCTTAATACGTCTGTACGTCCAACCATTTCATCTACTGTTTTAAATCCAAGTTCAGCCATAATTTCGCGTACTTCTTGTGCAACAAATTTCATATAGTTAACGATGTGATCCGCTTCTCCTAGGAACTTTTTACGAAGCTCTGGGTTTTGCGTCGCCACTCCAACTGGACATGTATCTAAGTGACACGCACGCATCATGATACAGCCTAAAACAATTAAAGGCGCCGTAGCAAAACCAAACTCTTCTGCTCCTAAAAGTGCTGCCATGACTACATCTTTACCCGTCATTAATTTCCCGTCTGTTTCAAGCACTACCTTTTCGCGAAGACCGTTTAACATAAGCGTTTGATGAGCTTCCGCTAAGCCCAGTTCCCACGGTAGTCCCGTATGTTTAATACTTGTTTTTGGAGATGCTCCCGTACCTCCGTCGTAGCCGCTAATAACGATAACGTCCGCTACTCCTTTTGCTACTCCGGCAGCAATCGTTCCTACTCCTGCTTTTGAAACGAGTTTGACGCTGATTCGTGCATCACGGTTTATATTTTTTAAGTCATGAATAAGCTGTGCTAAATCTTCAATCGAGTAAATATCGTGGTGTGGAGGAGGTGAAATTAAGCCTACTCCTGGCGTTGATCCACGCACATCTGCTACCCATGGATATACTTTGTTTCCTGGAAGCTGACCGCCTTCTCCGGGTTTTGCACCTTGTGCCATTTTAATTTGAAGCTCATCCGCATTCACAAGGTAATGACTTTTCACTCCAAAACGGCCAGAAGCAATCTGTTTAATCGCACTGCGGCGATTATCTCCATTTTCATCCACAGTGTAGCGGCTAGGGTGCTCGCCACCTTCTCCACTGTTACTGCGTGCGCCTAAACGGTTCATCGCAATCGCTAATGTTTCATGAGCTTCTTGACTTAAAGATCCAAACGACATAGCACCTGATTTAAAACGTTTTACAATCGAATCAACTGATTCCACTTCATCAATGGAGATAGATGAACGCGTTCCATTAAACGAGAATAGGTTGCGCAAGAAACCGATGCGTTCTTCATTAGCCGATTCAGAGAATTTTTTAAATAAGCTGTAATCTCCCTTACGGCAAGCCCACTGCAGCGTGTGAATTGTTTTTGGATTAAACGCATGATGCTCGCCCGTGTGTCTCCACTGGAAGTCGCTTCCTGACTCTAACGTTTGCTCAATTGTTTCAACATAAGCATTGTCGTGACGCGTTTTCGCTTCTTTTGCAATAACATCTAAACCGATACCGCCAAGTTGCGAGGCAGTACCTGTAAAATATTGCTCGATAACCTCTGCACTGATTCCAACTGCTTCAAAAATTTGTGCGCCCCGATAACTTTGCACCGTTGAAATGCCCATTTTAGACATTACTTTTACAACACCTTCAGTAACGGCTTTTACATATTTCTCAACAGCATAGTCATACGATACGTTCAACGTACCTGCGTTAATTTCATTTTGATATGTTGCAAAAGTAAGATATGGATTAATTGCGTCTGCTCCGTAACCAATCAGTGCTGCAAAATGGTGCACTTCGCGCGCTTCTCCTGTTTCCACTACAATGCTCGCCTTTGTACGGTTTCCTTTTCGCACTAGGTGCTGGTGCAGCCCGCTGACCGCTAATAAAGCTGGAATGGCTACAGAGTGAGCTCCCGCTTCACGGTCTGTCAGAACAAGAATGCTAGCGCCTGCGTTAATTGCCGCTTCAGCTTCAGCAAATACGCGATCAAGATCTGCTTTTAAATCATTTGTGAACACCGCAGAAATAACAGCACTTTTGAAATCTGGATGAATGGCAGACTTCAGCTGATGAGTTTGATCGTTTGTTAAAACCGGCGTCTCAAGCTGAATTCGATGAATGTTTTCTTTGGTTGGATGCAGTAAATTCCCTTCTGCACCAAGCAACGTCATTGTTGATGTAACCAACTGTTCACGAATAGCGTCAATCGGTGGGTTCGTTACTTGAGCAAACAGCTGCTTAAAGTAATTGAACAGCGATTGAGGACGATCAGACAACACGGCTAATGGAGTATCATTACCCATTGAACCAAGCGGATCTTTTCCTTCTGTAATAACTGGAACTAAATATTTATGAATATCTTCATACGTGTAGCCAAATGACTTCTGGCGAATGACCAAATCATCGAAGTATTCAGATTTTTCTTCCTGCACTTCTGGCAACGTTACCAGCTGTTCATCTAACCATTCTTGATAAGGCTCAGCCTGTGCCATTTCAGATTTAATTTCTTCATCTGAAATAATTCGGCCTTCTTCTAAATCGATTAGAAGCATTTTACCTGGGCTTAAACGATCTTTATATAACACATTTTCATCTTCAACATCAATGACGCCTACTTCTGATGAAAGTATGATGTAATCATCTTTTGTAACATAATAGCGAGCTGGACGTAAACCGTTACGGTCTAAAATAGCACCGATTTGCTTTCCATCCGTAAACGAAATAGCAGTCGGACCATCCCATGGCTCCATTAATGCGCTATGATACTCATAGAAAGCACGTTTTTCTTTTGACATGTGCGGATTCTCAGACCAAGGCTCTGGAATAAGCATCATCGCTGCATGGGCTGGCTTGCGGCCGGCCAATACAAAAAACTCTAGCGCATTATCTAACATGGATGAGTCGCTTCCTTCAGCATCTAAAATTGGAAGAACCTTCGGCAAATCCTTACCAAATGCGTCCGAAACAAACTGCTGTTCACGCGCTCTCATCCAGTTTTGATTACCGCGAAGCGTATTGATTTCACCGTTGTGAATTAAATAACGGTTTGGATGTGCTCTTTCCCAGCTTGGGAACGTGTTTGTGCTAAAGCGAGAATGCACTAAAGCAAACGCTGAAGTAAAGTCTTCATCTTGTAGGTCAAGATAAAAAGCATCAACTTGTTCAGGTGTTAACAACCCTTTGTACACAATTGTTCTGCTTGAAAGACTTGTAAAATAAAAACGGTTTTGACGTGCCTGCGCCCAATTTTCCGCTTGCTTACGAATAACATATAGCTTGCGTTCAAACGCTAAGTCATCTTGAATACTGTCATTTGCCCCAATAAATACTTGTCGTACGTATGGACAGCTTTCTTTTGCAACTTTTCCGATTTTTCCGACATTTACAGGCACAGTTCTCCAACCTAATAACGTTTGTCCCTCTTCTTCAATTAATTTATTAATATAAGCTTCAATTTCTCGACGCTCGTCTTCATTATTTGAGAAAAAGATCATTCCAACTCCATAACGACCGTTTTCTGGCAAGTTCAGTTCAACGCATGTCTTTTTAAAGAACGCGTGTGGAATTTGTACCATTAATCCAGCTCCATCTCCTGTTAGCGGATCACTTCCCTGTCCGCCTCGATGGTCAAGCTGGCAAAGCATGTTTAGTCCTTTTTTAACGATATCATGTGACGCTACGCCTTTCAATTGAGCGTATAGTCCGATTCCACATGCATCGTGCTCAAATTCAGGACGGTAGAGACCTTGAGCTTTTGGCATTTGATTGTATGTCATCTTCTTCTCCCCCGTTCGTTTTCTTTATCTTTTTAAGATCACCTGTTTACATTGTAAGTTTTCAAATCAATATAAACAATATATAATTTAGATAAAACTAATCTAATTTTGATATATATAGATGGAGGACGCTTATGGAACTGCGTCAATTACGCTATTTTATGGAAGTTGCAAAAAGAGAACACGTATCTGAGGCCGCAGAATATCTGCATGTAGCTCAATCAGCAATCAGCCGTCAAATCGCGAACCTGGAATCTGAGCTAGGTGTTAGTTTATTCAAACGTGAAGGAAGAAATGTCAAGTTAACAGCAATAGGAAAAGTCTTTCTTGAGCATACGGATACGGCCATGAAAGCTATTGACTATGCGAAAGAACAAATTGATGAATACTTGGATCCCGAAAGAGGAACGATTAAAATCGGATTTCCAACAAGCCTTGCTAGTCATCTTCTTCCTACTATTATATCAGCCTTTAAAGAAGAACACCCAAATGTTGCTTTTCATCTTAGACAAGGTTCGTACAAATTTTTAATTGAATCGGTTAAAAAAAGAGATATTAATATCGCTTTTTTAGGCCCTGTACCTGTAGAAGATCAGAGTATTGAAGGGCATATTCTATTCACTGAAAATCTTTTAGCCCTTGTTCCCTCTCATCACCCGCTCGCTGAACGGGATAACATTCGGCTGCGGGATTTAAGAAATGAAGATTTTGTGCTATTTCCAAAAGGATTCATTTTACATAAAATGGCCTTTGACGCTTGCAAACAAGCAGGATTCATGCCCAACATTTCATCTGAAGGAGAAGATTTAGATGCGATTAAAGGTCTTGTATCCGCAGGAATTGGCGTAACGCTTCTTCCTGAAAGTACAGTGTCTGAAACGACTCCTCGTTTTACGACTAAACTTCCTATTCATACGCCGCAGCTTCAGCGGACAGTCGGAATGATTATTCCTAGAAATCGTGATTTAGCACCTTCTGATAAAATTTTTTATAAGTTTGTCAAAACCTTTTTCGAACGTTTGGAACAGTATAAATAAGAGAGGCCCCCTGCCTCTCCTATTCTTTGCTTTATACACTATTCCTCAGCTGATCAATTGTATAAATAGATCTTTTTCCCCTAAAGCTAACAGGCATTGACGCTTACCGGACTCTTTCTTATACTGAAGTAACTGACTAAAAAGAAACAAGGTGACTGCTATGGATTTTAAAATTAATTTTTTATCATTTTACGTAATACAAGTAGAAGGAAAAGAAGAACAGGCCTCTAAACAATATAAGCATTTTCAAACGCTTGATACGGAAGAATATGAAGAAAGTTCCATTAAAGATTTTTTAGACGGTGAATTTAAAAAAATTGTAAAGCGCAAAGTAGAGCGACACCCCAAAGCAGAACAAGTGCCTACAAAGCTCGGGTATTTTATAGTTGAACCGGGACACGCTCTCGACTCAAACCCTAATTATAATTTATTTCACCGCACTCGTTTTGCCACAACCAAAGAAGAATTTGAAGAAAATAGCGAACAGTTTATCAATGCATACCTTGATACTGCAGCCGTTCGAGGAGGAGCATTTTTAGTGGTATCTGCTGTTCCAAGAAAATATTTCGATCATGCTTTTGTGTTTATTTTAAAATGTGACTTCGAACCAAAAGTGGCTTCAATTTCAGATGAATCAACCCTTATTCGTCACGTGGAAATGGCGATTACTACTAAAAACATGAAATCCATTCAATACCCATACATGCCTGAAGAAGGCATGGTGGAAGAAAGCGAACTCGTTATCCACCAAGCGTCTCACGCCCGTTATTTTGAAGACTTTTTGAAATTCATTGATTACAACGAGCCGATGCCTGAGATTATGAAAACACAAGTGATGGATATGGTGCGTGAACACGTCAGCGAAACGTTTGAAGCAGAAAGCGTAGAGCTTGAACAGTTTGAATCAGACATGGAACTGTGGGCAACAAGTGAAAAGCGTGAGCTTCAAGAACGTTTAGATACCCATCAAGTCATGGAAGCCGCTGCTCATATCGTCGAGCATACGCCTGATGCCGAGCTAAAAATGAAGCTTGGCGAAACAGAGATTAAAGGGCTGCTAGCTGATTTTGGGGAGAATATTCACTTAGCGAAAGTGAACGGACGCTACGTGGCGTTAATTGAAGCGGAATCGATTCTGTTTGAAAAAGGCGCGTCTCCGATTGAGTTTCATAAGCCTGGTGATTTGCACGGAATTATTGAGAAAATCAACAGTAAGAAATGGGAAGAATAAATAAAAGGAAGAGAGCTGTGTATTTGCTCTCTTCCTTTTATTTAACTGAACTAGTAGCTCTATTTATCCACCTTAATTCTCTACTAATTGACTCACCGCAACATTTTGTTCATTTTCCGGCTGACCTAGCGGATAAATTCTTGCCGTATCATTTTCTTCGCTTACATGTTGAATATAAACGGCCGTATCGTTATACGTAACGTTAGCCATAACGGGTGAATCAGCAATTTGTTTTGCTCGCTGCTTGTCCACGTTTCTTCCCCCCTCTATGCTGATATACATATAAGGTTTGCTTAAAGAATGGATGATATTCGCCGTTTAGAATCGTTCTAGCGCTTTTTAGCGGTGCGGTAGCCAAGGTAAAAGATGAAAGAAGTATAGATAATAAATGCAGCTCCAGCTAGCAAGATCATTTTGTGATGATGCCAAAGGTCTACGTATGTTTTGATGAAGACCCCTTTTGTAAGTAAAATATATTGATACACAATAAAACCAACCGCCAAAGCAAGAAACAGCACGCGAAACAAACGAATGAAATCAATGTTAGATAAAACGGAAGCAGCTTTTACCCAGGGCGATGTAGGAGGCGGAGCTTTTTTGGTACTGCGGCTCTTCGGCTTTTGTTTCTTTGCAGGCGGAGCTTTTGATTCTTCTATTTTAGGTGCTGGTTTTTGTTTCCCTTGAGCCATCGGTCACTTTCCCTCTTTCTTAAATAAAGTGTCTAAAAAAGAAGCTTTTCTATTTTGCATATTCAAGAAAGGGTTTGCTATCTCCTTTTTCCTCTTAAAAATACTTTCCTTTTTTAAAATACAGAATGTCTTTAGGTATGTGCCTATAGCATTTTTCTTATCTTCGCATACGTTATATCGTGTTTGATTTGAAGTTACTATTTAAAAGGAGCGGTGCCCTAATGAACCCTTATTATTTCAACCCTGGATATATTCCTCAGCAAGTTGATTACTCAGTTCAACAATACTATCCCCCTTACGTACCACAGCATGAAGAATACGATGAAAGACAGCAGCTTCAAAATCTTGGAGGATTTGAACGAAGAATTCGTGCTCTTGAGAGACAAAATGAGGAGCAAGTCAGAGAAATTACTCGCTTAAATCGAGTTGTGGAGCGACATACTGACCGTATAAACAGATTAAATCAGCGCTTACGCAATGTAGAAAGAAGACTTAACATTCCATTTACAGCAAGCCAGGACGGATTTTAAACTTACCTTAAGCATTCCCGTTTCTTTTGAGCGAGAATGCTTTTTACATATCTTCCGTCGTTTTTGATAGCACGAAGGATATTTGATTAAACTTTACATAAAATAAAATTCGACTATAAAAAAGAAAAGGAGAAAATCACATGAAATCCCCTGTTGTTATTTGTCCTAACTGTCATTCTCAAAAAGAGCTCGCTACCGTTTTAACTGCTCAGTCCAATCAAAACGTTATCTATATATGCTCAGCTTGCGGCTATAAGCTGACAAACATTAAAACAAGCAAAGGATAACCAGTATCTCTCCCCTCACTTAGTACCTATACTTAATACGTTCTTCTGTCCACATACAAAAATTAACGTTTACGTAAATGTTATTATTTTTGTATACTGATAGTATTATGGGAAAGGGAGTTGAAGAAGTTGAAGTTTAAAATGAAGGAACGCGGGCAGCTGCATTTGAGTCCAGAAGGAAAACAATTGATTTTAGACTTATACGAATCAAATATGATGGAATCTGTAAATGAAGCTTTGGATGCTGAAACAAGAAGCTTTCACAGCGGAAAAGCCGACGGGATACAGGCTATTCTACTTCTTTTAGGGGTACAGCTAGAAGAAAACTCTTCACAATCATAAATAAATTCCCTATAAAACACATAAAAGCAGACGCACTCTTCTGGTGAATGCGCCTGCTTTTTATGATTCTTCCTGCTCGAATTTTATAATTGCAGCCTTAGCACGATCTCTCAGTGACAGAAGGTCAGACTCTACTTTTAAGATGTTTTTCTTTTTCTGTTCAATCAGCTTGAGCTGCTCTTCTACCGTATGTAACACTTGCTCTAACTTTTCTTTTTGTTGACTTGTTCCTTTCACTTGCCTATAATCCATCTTTTGTATTTCAAGAGTATCACTTAAAGCAAGAAATTCCTGTAATTCTTGAAGTGAAAAACCCATGACTTCTTTGGCATTCGTAATTTTCTTTAAGAATTCTACGTGTTCTTCCGTGTACAGACGAAATCCACCTTCACTTCTTGGAGGTGCTGGCATCAGTCCAATTTGTTCATAATAACGAATCGTACGTTTTGTTAAACCGCTTTGCTTCGCTACATCATCTATTTTTAGTTCACTCATTTTTAAATCCCCTTTAATCAATTAACAATGTCAACTTTTCGTACTTTTTACTATTATACACTAACGCTAGATATCTCAAAACAAATCTGAACAGCTGTGCACTTATTTAAAAATAAATAAGCAATTTCTTCACCCTTTTTTAGAGTAAAAAAATTGCTTATACAGTATATGCTGGGTTCTTTTCTCTAAAACCTTATCATAAATGCCGTTTCTGTTAATTTACGATTTAGCATACAAATTAATAAATTTGTTTTTGAGACTTCTTATTTCTATCGACTAAATGTTTATTAACTTGTATGTAGCCTTCTCTTTCTGTACTAGCCCCGCCTGCGCTGAGTACACCGATAGCCACGCATGCTATCCAACCTAGTTTCATTATAACAGAAAGCGCTTACATAATAAAGTGTTATGCTTTAATTTCTAAAAAGTTATAAATAAAATCAGCAGGCCTTTTTCTAGCCCCTGCTGATTTGTTAAATAGAACGAGCGACGATACACCTTTATGAAATAGTAAATAAGTCGTCTTAATAAGCTACTTTATAAATCAAAAACCGTTCATATGGATTTTTACGATTCAACTCTGGCAGCATTACCTCTTCTTTTAAAATGAAAGAAGGGTGTTTTTCGAGATGATGAAGATAATCCTCTGAACTATAATACAAAATTAAATCAATCTCGCGCTTATTCTCTTCCCACGAAAGCAAAATATTGTTCACTACTTGGATAAAAATTTGAACTGAAAAAGGATTAAAAAAATAAAAGCAGTTGTCTAGTGGGTGAATCTTATATTCCTGGGCTAAACAACACTGAAAATAAATATGACTTTTTCGGCCCTTGGCTTTTTTTAAATAGCGCCTCTGATTATCTATGGCCTGCTCATAGAAGTGCTCATTCATTTCTATCCCTACAGCGGTGGCATTACATAGGTAGTTCACATAAAAATTCAGCCTTCCTTTCCCACACCCGAAGTCGACAATTCTATCGCTGCTTGTTAGCTCATACTGACTGAAAAGTGCTTCTAATGCACTATAAGGCGTGGGTTCATAACGATGGTAATGAAATGAATCATTAAATCCCTTTTGTTCTCCCGTTGTTTTTATATTTAATAAAGCGTCATAATATTGTTCATTCATGGCCAATCTCCTGTTTATAGTTGTCGAAAAAGAGAAAGAAGGACAGATGTCCTTCTTTCTCTTTTTACTCACTCTACTTTTACGCGCATTTCTGATATTTTAAGACCAATCTCTTCGATTAACTGCACAGCTTCCGCTCGTTTTTGATCATCTAATGTGCTGATTTCTGGTATGTCTATGCTTTTTAAATATCGATAAGAGGCTTTAAGTCGTTCTAGGGTATCTTCTTGGTCAAACTTTTTCATGATTATCTCCTCCAGTTTATGTAGTTACTATATGTATACCACAAACATGTCCGTAATAAATCTAACCTGTTTAATAAATACTAAACGTATCTGATTTATCTAAGAGGAAATGCACTTCTAATAGCTGATATATACTCAAAAAATTCCTGGGTTTTAGAATTTTTACGTTCATTTCTCGTGTTAGTTGAAAAAAAAGCTTCTCTTTGCGCTTTACTTATCTCAATTTGCACACCCATCCGCCTAGCTGTTTTATTGGTTATATTTCTAGGGCTTGTACCGGAAACAGGATCTTGATCTGATAAAATTTCTGTACTAAAGCCTTTAGAAACAAGCGCTTCATGTATTTTGGACCTTAACGCTTTGTCAGCACCGCCAATTTTAGTATGCTTTTCACTTTTGTCGTTGTATCCATGAAAAGATACTGCATAGTCTTCTTTTGATATAATCGTTAACGCATGAGGTTCATCAAAATGAGTGGATGTGATATGAAGATCGGCATTTCCTGATTTCTTTAACCCTTCAAATATATAGTACGAGTATTCGTTGCCCGCTAGGCCAACAGCAAGTTCGGATGTTCCAGTTTCGATACCTCCGCCGTGTATCGCGAGCATAATAATGTTAGAAGGTCTGATTTCAAATTGAATTTTATAGTCTTGGTTGTATACTTCATAAGAGGCAAGTTCAGAGAAGCTAGCATATTTATCTGGCATCATATATCCTCCTTGTGAATAAGACATAGTAAATAAACTTATTAGTTCTTTCTTTAATGTACCACATCTTTTCTTTCATCACATACTATGTGATTGCAATTACCAATAAATATGGTACGATTAAGTTCGAGTTTCTTGCTCGTTAAAAGTTCACCAGATAGTCAAAATTTTCGTTTTTAAGCATTCCATTTTTATCTTATAATAAAGGATGTACTTATTTTCAGTCCGAAATTCGACATTTTTCTTTGTTTTTTTAAAAAAGTTCAAGGAATGTTAACAAATTTTACGAGCAACCTTGATGTAATTACGATATTTTTTTGTTAAAATAGTTTAGTTGATTAATAAAGATTAGGTTTATTCATGTAAGAATAAGCTCAAAAAGGAGAATTGCTGTGAAAAATACCGAAGTTATCACAAAGGAATCACTTCCTATCAATCAGTATTTTTCCCGGGAAGTAATCAGTGCTATTATAAAAACTGGGATTATTAAATCGAACTCACTAGGAATGGTTGCTGGGCTTTGTCTCGCAATTGCTGTTAATGACTTAAGCTTTGTGACACAAATTCCTATCATTATTTTGGCTTTAATTGGGACATCCTTTGTCGTAGGAGGAGCTGGGGCAGTTAATAACTTCTATGACCGTGATATCGATGCAATCATGAAACGTACAAAAGACAGACCGACGGTAACAGGAGCGGTCAACCCTAAATTTGCTCTATGGTTAGGACTGGCTTTATTTGTTATTGGTGTAGGTATTTTATTTTTAGTTTCTAACATGGCCGCCATTATGGGTATTTTAGGATTTTTCTTTTATGTAGTGCCTTATACTATGCTTACAAAACGTACAACCATTTATAATACCGAAGTCGGAAGTATTTCTGGAGCTATGCCTCCAATCATTGGCTGGGCCGCTATTTCACCAGACTTATTTCATCCGGTAGCAATTGGATTGTTTGTATTTATGTTTTTATGGCAGCCTCCTCACTTCTACGCTATTGCGATTAGAAGACTTGAGGAATATAAAGCCGCAGGTGTACCAATGCTTCCTGTAGTAAAAGGTATCCGTCGTTCCAAAGTCCAAACGCTTGTATACCTAGTTATTTTACTAGCGGCATCGTTCTTATTTTTATCGTTTAGTAAAATTATCGCATTTACAATGTTCGGTTTAACACTCGTGTGGATGCTTCTTGGAATTGTTGGATTTAAAAAATTAGAAGATACAAAATGGGCTACTTTAATGTTTGTGTTCTCATTGAACCACCTTACGATTATTTTTGCCCTTATGATTATACTGTCATTTTTTAAATAATAAACGTTCAAAAGCAGGTAGCTATCAGCTACCTGCTTTTATACTAGATACTTCTTTTGCTTTCAGTGAAATTATTCCTCCGTATCTCGCCGAAACTGCTCCACCTAACGCGTTGGCAAACATTGTGTACTGCTTACATGACTCCTCACGTTCAGGCAAACCTTTTTCGTGAATACACCAGAGAATTCCTGCCATAAATGCATCCCCCGCTCCCGTCGTGTCTATCGCCTGTACTTTTTTTGCACTCACATGAAGCGTTTGATTTGCAGTAACAGCTACTGCGCCCTTTTCTCCTTGAGTGACCCATACGAACGGAATATGATACGCTCTCATTTTTTCTAGGCTTTCTGCCAGATCTGTTGAATTCATCAAAAATAGGAGCTCATCTTGAGAGATTTTCAAAATATCTGTTTCGTACAAAAACGATGTTACAATATTTCTACATGCTGCTTCACTTTCCCATCTTTTCATTCGAATATTCGGATCAAAAGCTACCAGCATACGATATTTTTTTGCGAGCCTCACAGCTTCTCTTGTAGTTTCCTGGGAAATCGGATGAAACAAAGTGCCTGATCCAAAATAAAAAATCGCTGCCTTCTCAAATAGAGCTTCCTGCAGCTCATATTTATACACTTGCTCATGAGGGGTAGAATCTATGTAGGAATGAAAGTAACGATCTCCTTCTTTACTTTTATGTACATACACTTCACAAACTTTTTTCGTCACCGAAGTTACACAGCCGCTTTGGTTTACTCCTTCAATTAAAAGCTTCTTTCTTACAAAATCACTTGTTTCATCACTCCCTAACTTGCAGATATAAGATGCTTTTGCTCCTAGCTTCTGAACTCCAACTGCTACATTAACGGTTGTGCCTCCTAAAAAAGGGTCAAAGTCAGTGTTAGATTCATTTTTGGCGATAAAATCAATAAATGCCTCACCGTATGAAATAATTCCTTTTTTCACGTTAATCCCCACCTTCTTCCTTCTGTCTCGCAACGCATTTGACGCATACACACGCTTTCCCTCTGCTTTCTAAAGGAATTTGTTTAAACAGATCAGGAGTAAAAACTTTCTGCATGCACCAACACTTTTCTATTTCTCTGCCTTGTACAGAAGCACAGTTATTTTTCTCTCCGCAGATAGGACATCTGCTATCATCGCCTGAAAATGCCATAAATTCCTCTCCTTTTTTCTATGCAGTTGTATAAGTTATCTTTATTAGTATACAAGAGGCAGTTAAAATGCGCTTTCTGCTTTTTGATATTTTCGTTTTCAACTTCTTCTATTCTTGATACTATACATATAAAGGAAATAACATATTGAGAAAGGAGCCTTTATGACGATACATTTATTTCACCAAAAACCCCTTGCTACATGGATCCGTGAATATCCTTTATTAACACCTTTAATCAATAAACAGGAAATACTTTGGATAAATCCTTATTTAAAACCTGCTCAAGAAGCACTTTCGTCTCTTTCTTTACATACCAAAGATATAAAAGATGCAAAAGAGCGACTTTCTCGCTTTTCTTCTTTTCTTCAAATCGCTTTTCCGGAGCTAAAAGCATCAAAAGGAATCATTGAATCACCTCTTCAAGAAATTGCATACATGAAAGACTATTTAAATCAACAAATGAATAACGAGCTGCAAGGAAAATTATTGATGAAATGCGATCACGATCTTCCTATATCAGGTTCTATTAAAGCAAGAGGCGGCATTTATGAAGTATTAAAATTTGCTGAAAGTCTTGCTATCAAAGAAGGGCTGCTTACCGAAGAAGACAGCTACGCTCTTCTAGCTGAAGAACGATGTAAAAAGTTATTTTCTTCTTATTCTATTGCAGTAGGATCTACCGGTAATTTAGGTTTAAGCATTGGTATTATAAGCGCCGCTCTCGGCTTTAACGTCACCGTCCATATGTCAGCCGATGCGAAGAAATGGAAAAAAGATTTGCTTCGTTCGAAAGGCGTAACCGTTATTGAATATCAGTCTGACTACGGAAAAGCCGTGGAAGAAGGACGAAAGCAAGCCGAAGCAGACCCCGCCTGTCATTTTATTGACGATGAGCAGTCTAGAGATTTATTTCTTGGTTATTCCGTCGCTGCCTTACGCTTGGAAAAGCAGCTAGCCGAGCTGCAAATTCAAGTAGACGCTGAACATCCTTTATTTGTCTATTTACCTTGCGGAGTAGGCGGAGGTCCTGGCGGTATTACGTTTGGATTAAAAGCAATATACGGTGGTCATGTTCACTGCTTTTTTGCTGAACCTACTCACTCTCCTTGCATGCTGCTTGGATTAATAACCGAGCTGCATGATGGCATTTCCGTTACCGATATTGGACTTGATAACATAACAGCTGCCGATGGACTAGCTGTAGGAAGGCCATCTAGCTTTGTAGGCGAAACGAT
This sequence comes from Priestia sp. FSL R5-0597, assembly GCF_038006305.1. Lineage (NCBI taxonomy): Bacteria > Bacillati > Bacillota > Bacilli > Caryophanales > Bacillaceae > Priestia > Priestia sp. FSL R5-0597. Next base: position 2,050,516 of record NZ_JBBOUZ010000001.1, on the reverse strand, counting down.
AAAATCGCTTATTAGCGGAATTTATACTGTAGAAGATGATCAGCTTTTCCGATTTATTTATGAGCTAGCCAATCGTGAAAATATGTATATAGAACCTTCAGCAGCGGCTGGTTTACAAGGGCCTCTTCACCTGATGGAAAGCGGGTCTTCCTATATACAAGCGCAAGCACTAGAAAACGATATGTCAAAAGCTACTCACCTTGTATGGTCAACTGGAGGCAGTATGGTGCCCGCTGACGTGATGAATAGCTATTACGAGCAAGGAAAAAAGTTAATGAATAGATAACGTCAAAAGGCATGAAGAACAATGATGTTCTTCATGCCTTTTTAGAAGAAGTAGCTTGCAGAAAGATAGGATGCCAAATTTCAAATGGAAAATATCCCGATTTATAGCTGCCGCTTGTACCCATAGTTGAAATTTTTATTTTCCTGTATCCTTTTTTCCATAAAAAGGTGCCTGCAAACACCTCAATTTGTTCCACTTTCTTCCTTCTAATAATCGTGGTTTTTCGTGTTAAAAACTGTGAGCGAATAGCGACAAATACCTCGTTCATCATTAAGCCGCCTTGGCGATAGCCCAACCAGTGAATAAGTACATACGCAAGGCATAGCACAGCAATAACCCACACGAACATTGATTTCCAAAAGCTGATGCCAATCCCTGCCGCTGCAAATAACAAGAGCGGTAATAGTAATGGGTACCATGCATATTGAATAGCTGTATTTCTTGGACACTTTGTATATTCGTAGTGCGGGACATATACGTTCATTAACGCTGAAATCTCTTTTTGCTGGATAAACGGGTGTAAATAGACCTTTTCTTTTAAATCAGAGGTTACGACATTTAACGAAACGGAAGACCATCCAAATAAGCGTCGAACCAACCCTTCCTCTATCGTAACAGCCTGTATTTTATGAAAAGGAATCGTAAGGGATTTCTTATTTAATAGTCCGTATTTAATATGTAGATAATGATCGTAGCGTTCCACTGTGAAACCGCCAAATCGTATCACATATAAAACGATAGACAGCAAATAAGCAAGCACCACAATTGCAGCCACTAATACAAATAAACCAAGCATCGATTGATGAATCACTTCTTCGTAAGCTGTCTTCACCCAGCGGTTGATATACGTATCAATATACTGATAGAGAAAACCAAGAGCAGCAAATATATAGCCAAAATTCCCGGAAAACGCAGCAGCTAACGCCAGCTGTTTCACCGACACTTTCATCATACGTTCAGGACTTTTTTCTGTTATTTCCGGCTGACTCCCTGACAGCTTTAACGTATCTTTAAGATGGTGCGCTTCTTTTAGTGAAATACCAGATAAATCAATTTCAGCATCCGTACCGCTGCTGGCCGTGTCAATACGAAGCCGAGCTAAGCGAAGAATTCTAAAGACAAACGGCTGATCTAACTGAATCGATTGAATGCGATTTCGTTGAATAAATCGTTTTTCTTTTTTAAAAATCCCTTTATACAGACGCACTTCCGTTTCCGTTACTTCATAACGAAATTCCCTCCAGGTAAAAAAAGCAAATAAAGCGACTACGCCTCCCGCTAATAGCGTTGCCCACCAATATGTAAACAACAGGTGCCGATTGACGATAAATACAAACACAAAAGGCAGGATATTATTTTTTATATGTTCAGTAAATGCTATTGCAATATATAGCGGATGCAGCCGCTTACTCATCTTCATCATCTACCTCTGCTAGTCTAGCAATATACTCTCGCAGTGCTTCAGCATCTCTTTGTACGAGTGCAGGAATTTCGACGCTTCCAGCTGCTGTGATGATTTTAACAGATGCCAAGTCAAATTTTCGAAAAATCGGCCCTGTCAACGTTTCAACGTGCTGTACTTTCACAAGGGGAATTTTCGTATGATACCAGATGAAGAGCCCTCTTTGCACATCAATTTGAGTATCTGTTACTTCATATGAATATACATTCATATATACATTTGGAGCTATAATTGTATATACGATAAAGCTCACGACTAATAGTCCAGCTGATATCCATCCAATAATTGACCACCAATCAAAAAAATGAACGAGTAGAAAATAACCCGCTGTTGCCAGAAGCCACAGGCTATGCGTAAAAATGGATTGCCAGCGCATCGCTTTTTTAGCCTCGAGGGGCAATTTGCCCTTTAAATGTTCAAACTCCATAAAAACTCCTTTCTCTACCTTTTTTACTATTTCTATTACTATATTACGTTAAAAAAGGAAAAAAGTTTCATCGTTTACTATTTTCTTATTATTTTTTGATAAAAAACAAACAAGGCTGCCTATTTCGAGGCAGCCTTGTTTGTTATCGATAAACGCCGTCTTTCTCTCCGTGTGCAACAGCCGCTCTTTCAACTGCTTCAGATACTGCTTCGTGTACAGCTAGATTAAGAGGGTGAGGAACTAAATCGCCTGGACGCGTTGAATTTGCAATGGCTTCAGCTGCAGCTACAAGCATCGTATGCGTAATATCACGCACTCCCGCATTTAATACTCCTCTGAAAATACCTGGGAATCCAAGCACATTATTCACTGACCTTCCGTCAGTAGCATAAATAGCTCCTGCTTCAAGAGCATCTTCAGGTTCAATTTCTGGTTTTGGATTAGAAAGTGCTAAAATGATTTGCCCTTTTCGAATCCATTCTTTCTGTATTAAGCCAGGTACACCTGTTGTCGCAATAACAATATCACAGTTCTCCATAAGCTCTTCTAATGAATCCGCTACTTTTCCACCGTAGCTGACCAAGCGCTCATTCGCTTCAGGAGACTTATCAGCTCCTATCACTTGTTTGACACCGTAAGCCATGAACATTCTGCAAGTAGCGATACCAGCAGCTCCTAAACCAATCTGCCCTACTTTTGCTTCTTTCAAATTCACACCTGTGCTGCGACAAGCTGAGATAGCTGCTGCTAGCGTCACAACTGCTGTTCCGTGTTGATCATCATGCATAACTGGAATATCTAGCTCTTCTTTTAAACGTTCTTCAATTTCAAAGCAGTGAGGCGACCCTATATCTTCTAGTAAAATACCGCCAAATCCTGGTGAAATATTTTTAACCGTTTGAATGATTTCTTCCGGCTCATTTACATTCAACAAAATAGGGATAGCGTTTACACTGGCAAGCTGATCAAATAACGCAGCTTTTCCTTCCATAACAGGCATTCCTGCAACTGGACCAATATTCCCTAGTCCTAGTATAGCGGTACCATCCGTTACAATCGCAACCGTGTTTCCAATGCTCGTATAAATTTTAGCTTTGTCGGGCTGTTCTTGAATAGCACGGCAAACGTTTGCTACACCTGGTGTATATACTCTTCTTAAGTCAGCGATCGACTCAATTTTCATTTTGCTTTTCATTTGAATTTTACCGCCTTCATGTGCATGAAGAACTTCATCTGATACTGTATGTAAAGTAATGCCTTCTAAACTGCGAACCGCTTCAAGCAATTCCTCAAGCTGGTCTTCACTTTCTACTTGAACCGTAATACTTCTCATCGTGTAGTTATGTCCTACTTTAACGGTTTCAACCTCGCCAATGTCTCCTCCTACATTTCCAATGGCTGTTGCTACTCTTCCTAAGTTTCCTGGTACAGTCGGTGTTTGTACCATTAATGTGCGTATTAAATTATTCATCATATCCCCATATCCCCCTTGTCCTAATCCTGCAAGTACGTATACTTACTAATGAAGCGTTTAAAACGGTCCAATTTCCCATAAGTTCATATTATCTACTTATCTTACAAGTAGATCTATGCGTACTCTCTTTTTCATCAAAAGAAAAGAAATAGATAACGCTTTCAAACAGATGTTTCGCTTTGATTATAAGCAAAGTTTTTAGAATAATCAAGCGATGACATTGTGAAAATTCATAAATTATTAAGAAGGATTTTGTTGTTCATAAACAGAAAAGACTTATATAGAGAAGAAACAAAGGAGTGAAGAAATTGAAATCAATTTGTGTGTTTGCAGGATCAAGCGCAGGAATAAAAACAGAATATAAAGAGGCCGCCGTCTCGCTAGGACGCTACATGGCCCAAGAAAACTACCGGCTGATTTACGGAGGCTCACGAATGGGCCTGATGGGAGAAGTCGCAAATGAAATGCTTGAACATGGGGGCGAAGTCATTGGTATTATGCCCCGCGGTTTGTTTAGCGGTGAAATTGTTCATACCGCGCTGACAGAACTCATCGAAGTAGAGAGCATGCACGAGCGAAAAGCAACTATGCACGAGTTAGCAGATGCTTATATTGCCCTTCCTGGAGGTTTCGGGACATTTGAAGAGCTGTTTGAAGCTCTTTGCTGGGCTCAAATTGGCATACATAAAAAACCAGTGGGGTTATTAAATGTAAACGGCTACTACAACCCGCTTATGCAAATGGTTCAGCATGCAGTAGATGAAGGATTTTCTACGGATTCTGCTATTCGTCTCATCAATATTTCTGATACTCCCGAACAGCTTATCTCTTCAATGGACACCTATACGTCTCCTTCAGAGGACCAAAAATGGAAGACTGAACGCTAAAAAGCAAGCGCATCATTTGCGCTCGCTTTTCAGGCGTTATCAAAAGTAATTTCATATTTTTTTACCCCAAAAACAAAAGGGCTATCTATTGGCTTTAAAGACTGATTCTCAACTTTGGAAAATTCCCCTTTTTCTAGTAATTTAGCAAAGGCAATTTTCCCTTCCATTCTTGCTAACGGTGCTCCTAAGCAAAAATGGATGCCAAAACCAAAGCTTACGTGAGGATTTGTTTTACGACGCACGACAAAAGTGTTAGACCGTTCAAACTTAGCTGAATCTCTATTTGCACTTGCTGCCCAGCTAATTACCTGCTGCCCTTTTTTAATTTTACACTCTCCAAGTTCTACATCTTCAGCGGCTATGCGTCCAATCGCTTGAATAGGAGGATAATAGCGGAGCGTTTCTTCCACGAGATTCGGAACTAGGGATATGTCTTGACGAACTTCATTCTGTATGTCTATGTCTTCTGTCATATACCGGACTCCGTTCGTAATTAAGTTTGTTGTTGTTTCATTGCCTGCTACTAGCAATAGAATACAAAACCCTAGTACTTCCCCTTCTGTTAAATGTTCGCCGTCAATTTCTGCTTCTAAAAGCAGCGAAATCAGATCTTCTTGTTTCTTTCTCTGACGCTCAGCGATAATTTCTTTAAAATACCCTTGTAAAAAAAGCACCCCTTCATTACGCTTTTGCATCATTTTCGCAAAAGCTTCGTCTGAATTATTTTCAGCACCGCTCACTAAGTCATCGGAGTACTTTTTAAACAGTGCTCGATCTTGTATAGGTACTCCTAGCAGCTCAGCTATTACAATAATCGGCAGTGGTCCAGCAAAATCTTCTACTATATCAAACTTTTTTTTGCTGCTTACTTCATCTAATAAATAATCTGCAATCTCTTCAATATGACCCTCCAAGTGCTGAATAGCTCTTGGTGTAAAAGCTTTATTCACTAAGTTTCGTAATTTTGTGTGTTTTGGAGGATCCATCATTAAGATACTTTCTTGGCGTTCTTCCATTGCTCGTTTGGATGAAAAAAGCGACGGGTTTTTTAAAATATACTTTACTGTTTCATAATCAAATACATCCCAGCAGTTTCGGCTTTCATCGTAACGAATAGGTGCTTCTTGACGCAGACTGTTATAAATATCAAATGGGTAAAGCTGCTGTTCAACGGATTTAATTTCTTGCATAGGAATTAAGTTAGCATAACGATTTTCTCTTTTCACTGCTTTTGGATTCATCTCGTCTTCCTTCTTTCGTTTAAAAGTGACCTCATTAAGTTTTTTGACCTTCTACAGATGAAAGAATTTTTTTCCATCTTTATATCTTTTGATCAGACTATCACAAGGTTTTTTCACTTTCAACGGAAATAATCAGAAAATTTTGTCAATTATACAGAAGACTTATTTTATTTAAGGTCTAAATCAGTGATTCTTTTCCATTTTTTTAGTTCTTTTATCTTGTTTCATAATAATCACATAGATGGTTACACTACAAATAAGTACGCAAGAAAGTAGGGATCTCATGTGATAGATGCCCTTATGTGGGGTGGTGTCTCAGGCTCAGCTGTATTAATTGGAGCTATTATAGCTATTTTTGTACCTTTAAAAAAACAGTTGACTGCTTATATTATGGCTTTTGGCACGGGCGTTTTGTTAGGAGCTGCTGCTTACGAGCTCATTCAAGATTCGGTAAAAGAAGCGGGAATTATTGCTTCTTCTTTAGGCTTCTTAACAGGCGCAGCACTTTTTACTCTTCTTGATATGTCTTTAGCTAAAAAAGGTGCTCACAAAAGAAAACGTTCAAACCACCTTGTCCCAGCTAGCTCAGGACTAGCCATTTTTATTGGTACCATTATGGATGCTATACCTGAATCACTGATGATTGGCGCAAGTTTGATTGAACAGCACCACGTTAGCTGGCTGCTTGTTGTTTCTATTTTTATCAGCAATATACCGGAAGGAATCTCCGGGACAAGCGGACTACTAAAAAGCCAATATAAGCGAAAGAAAATTTTTTCATTATGGCTTTCGGTCTTCTTTATATCAGCTCTTTGCTCTTGGATTGGATATCTATTTCTTCAAGACGCTACCCCAAACATGATGGGCTTTATTGCCTCATTTGCCGGTGGTGGAATTGTGGCCATGGTTGCTTCTACGATGTTGCCGGAAGCTTTTGAAGAAGGTGGTCCTGTTATTGGTTTTATTGCTTCATTAGGGTTATTAACTTCTATTATTTTGGATTATCTGTCTTTTTAATGAATAAATTTATATTTTGTATGAAACAAAAAGTGTAGGTCTTTCGTCTTTACAAGTAGATATAAACAAAAGGAGTTACCATTATGAAAAAAATAGATGCTTCTCTTACACTTTGTATAGTGCTCACTTGCCTATCAGGGTGTGCCTATGCACCTCATAATAATCTGTCTGCTGAAAGAGTCTCTGCTTCTTCTATTCATCATACTTCTTCTTTAGAACGTGATACTTCAATAGAAGAAATAACAAATAAACTTCCAGGACACGTTTATTTAAAAGGTATAACTTTTCAAAATGCGCAAAAACCTTACTACTTAGCAATTAACTACGCTGCAACAGATAATCAGCATGCGTTTGAAAAAAGCTGGACGTCTGTTAAAACTAAACGTACACTTTTACATAACGCAACCATTTTACTTTCTGCCGTACAAAATGTTGACAGCGTTCACTTTACTATTAACACGACTGTTCCTCAGACAATCACGATTACTCGAAAAGAGTTAACCGACTTCTACGGAACAGATCTGCGCAATTATAAGGACGGGACTCAAGCATGGAAAGCAAAATACGAAGGGCAGCAAGAAAAAATCGAGGAATTTTATGATGCACATCCAATTACGGAAATGCAGTAAAAGCGGCCCATTGCCGCTTTTTAAAGTTGTTTTTTCATAAACACCTGCTCAAGTTTGATTCCTTCATCTGTATATAAATCTTGAAAACCAAAGGATTTTAACATTTTCACGAGTAAGCTATTTCCTTTTTCAGGTACATTATGTGTATTGTAAGCAATTGGTCCATACATATTAAAAATGGTTGCTAATAAAAAGTCCAGAACGTCCTCTGAATTTGAGATATGTTCCTTAACGCTTCCTTGATAAAAAGTAACGGAATTCACGATGCCTATGGAAGAAAAATTCTTTTGAAATAATAGATAGCCAACTTCTTCGTTTCTTTCATTCAACGCAATAAACGATTCTCCATCACAAATACAGTCAAATTGATTTTTCCACGGAACGTCGTATGTATAAAAGGGTAGGTTCTGAATATCTTTTGCAAGCCTTCGCTTTAACGAATATGCAAGCTGATTCTTCTTTTTAAGTAAAGAAGCGGGAAAACTACCTCTATGCTTTAGAAAGAAAAGCGTATCTACAATTTCATATCCATATTTCTCATAAAGGTGAATGGCTTTTTTATTGACTGTAAATGCTTCCAGACTGGCTTCCACTACTCCTTGCTGCTGATATTTCTCAAGTGTAGCTTTTAGTAAGGCTTCACCAATTCCCATTTTTCGGTAAAGGAATGCTACACTTGTACCTCCATTCCAAGCATGTTTCTTTCCTTTGACTCTTTTTATTCCATTTAACATAATTCCAGCTGGTATGTCATTATAAAAAGCGACAAAAGAATGCTCGACAGATAAACGATCCACACCAAACCTACAAATGAATTGATCTAGTGACATCTCAACCGGAATGTAATAATCTTCAAAACCCTTATTAAATGCTTCTAGCGCATCAGAAAAAGAACACTGACTTAAAGGCTTAATTATAATCACAGGACATTCCTTCCTTTTTTAAAAAGATAATAAGCTAAAAAACCATTATAAGGAAAAATCATCAATAACATTCTGAATTTTTGTGGTTTTAAAAAGGAAAGGAAGAGACAAACCCTTTATACACCCTGTCTCTTCCTTTCTTTTAACACTCTATTCTATTGTTTTTTAATCTCTACATCCGAAGCTTTCACAAACGCATAGCGGTGATTAAAATAAATTTGATAATATTCATCTTTTCCCACAATCATTTTGTGATCGTTTGGATTTGTTGTAAAAGTGGGTGCATAGTAATAGTCACTCTTTACTTTTTCTACCCTTACGTACACCTGATCCGGAGAGATTGTATACTGAAGTGGGACCATGTCTTTAACCGGGATATCAGAAGGATAGGCTGAAGCTTCCGGGAAAGCTCCTCCGTACACTTGAATGCTTTCTTTTCCTGCTTTTGGCGTTAATAATATGCCCGTACCTTTACTCGTATTTTGATTATGTGGATTATAAAACCACGCTTTTTGTCCTCCGTACCAAATCGCTGTCCATTCTCCTTTTGTCTCAGCCAGTGCGTACGTTTGGCCCGTTACAGCTTTGCTTCCCCAGTCTAACGTTTGTTTCGTTCCTGGCCCTGAAGCTGCAGGCTCATTCAGTAGCGGTGAATCATTGCTAGGAGCTTGATGCAAATACACAAAGTTGGCCGGCTGCTTTGGTGCATCTGATACCTCTGGCTGATTGTTTTCAAAGACGGGATTAATTGTAACGGCTAGTTTGCTTGTATGCTGGCGCTCGACTGGGCTTCCTACTAAATCCATATAGTGCCCCCAATCCCAAAACGGCCCGGGATCCGAATGCATACCTGATTGAGCCTTAGGAGACAAACCCGGTACCTCGTCATGACCGATAATATGAGCTCGGTCTAATGGAATATGATATTCTTTGGCAAGGTGGCGTACAAGTCTTGCTGAAGAACGGTACATTTCTTCTGTAAACCACGTGGATCCTTCAAGGGCGAACCCTTCATGTTCGATTCCAATACTGTGCGTATTAAAATACCAGTTTCCTGCATGCCATGCTACATCTTTGTTATCAATCATCTGTGCAATGTGGCCATCACTTGAACGTATGACATAGTTTGCAGCTGCTCTGTTAGGGTTAGCAAACAAATCAATGGTTCCGTCATAACTTACTTCTGTATCGTGAATAACAATATAGCGAACATCTGATTTTTGACGATTTGCAATATCATAGTTTCCGTAATCTGAAGGACTTTCGCTGAATTTCCCGTAAAAAGCAGGAATGTATTCACATTTTAAAGATCCTGGACAATCCGCTTTATTCGTATTGGAATTTTCAGCACGAGGAATCGACATATCTATATGTTGAGGAGAAATTTTAAGATGCTGTCCATCTGATGTTGTACGCTCTGCCCCTTTTTCCAGCGTTTCATATACATCATCGGCAAATACTTGAGCGTTTTCTTTATCTTGAGAAGAACTGTAAGCGGCGACTGCGTCGTACCATTTCTGATCAGTAGACGGTACGTTTCCATTTTTGTCTTTTGCAATAAAAGCTAGTACAGCAGCGCCACCACGAATATTTTGCACAGGGTCATTTTTTAATCTTTCTTTATCTGACTTAAGCAGCTTAGCAGCTAAGGAGAGCGTTTGCTGTTTGTCATATGCTGGTTGTGAAGACGCAGTTCCGTTTCCTTTTCCATCTTCTAAAAAAGGGATGTCTGTTAAATGCATGAGGCCGTATCCCCCGGCTGCGCTAGGTTTCCCATTATGACTTTCCCAGCGCGACTTGTTGTAGGAAATTGCTTTTAAAAGCGAAGCTGGCACACCAAATTCTTTAGATGCTTGTGCAAATGCTAGCTCCAAAGAGTCCGACTGATTCTCTGCAGCCTGAGCGACTAGAGGCGCTTGTAGCATATGAATAGGCGTATAACCTGTACATATAACCCCAGCCGCAAGCATGGCTGCCCCTATCTTGTTTAGTTTTAATCGTTTTTTTAGTTTCAAACGTATTCCTCCCCCGTAAAGTATGTAAATGAGGTAAATAAAGACATAATATGACTTTACCTCGTTCTCAACCATTTCGTCTTCTTTCTTTCTATTCCCTTGAGACAATAGTCTAGAAGATTCGACAGAGTTACTAGGAGGAAAGATGTGGTAGGAGGAAAAAACGATAAAAACCATCCCTCTTCTTTAAAGCTGCGCTTTCAAAAATGGTGAGTACAAAGGCGGTATATTCATCCCTTTGGCTGCCTTTTTAATAAAGCAGCAATATTGTAGATAATGACATTACTTCTATAATTCAACTATTACTAAACCAAATTTCTTAATTTACCAGTTTTTTAACAGACTGTACGTTCGACATTTTAGTAACTTTTCACCATAGTTAACCATGGAAAAGGTTGCTATTATTAAAGACAAGAGAATGTTTACATATGATTGAACGCAGCAAGAACTGCTCTTGAAAGGAGATACCTTATGAGAGGACACAGCATTCCAGCAATTAAGTTGAATGAAGAAGAAAAAGAAAAATTAGAGGAACTTATTGAACACTATAATTTAAAACGAACGTCTCTCATTCGAAAATTTATTATGGACGGAAAAGTTAAGCCGCCTTTAATCGGCAAAGAAGCAGGTGTGGAACTATTAGTTAACCTGCGAAAAATTGAGTCTGAGCTAAGCCGGCTAAGCAATAATATGCATCAAATCGCAAAGTATTTACATAAACCAAAAGATAAGCAAAATCATTCACAGAACCTTGAACAAATCCTGTTAGAAATGATGAAAAAACAAAAACATGTGCAAGAAGATGTAGAAACTATTTCAGAGCAGCTTAGCGATCATTTATACGTTAAATAGAGAAAAAACGCTCTTTTCATTTTAGAAAAGAGCGTTTTTTTTAAAGAAGTAGGGATTTAAATACTTTTTTTCATGCCGCACTTTGCGCATGTACGGATAAAAATAAAGTCTTTTACTAAGCTTTTAAATTTCACATGTCCACAGTTATCGCATCTGCCTGCAACTTTATCCGGAAACTCCTCATATACATATACTTTTGTTAAATCAATCGCTTCTTGTTGCTCTTCCATTTCCATCACACCTTTATGCATCTTTACGATTCAGCTCTTTATATTCTATCAAAAATAAGTAAAATTACTAGGGTGAAAGCTTCAAAAAAACAAGCAGGTTTCTTCACGATGTTTTTATCCGTTCAGCTTTGTACCACCATTTTTCTCTATCTAAAAATGCTTTTACATTCAATATTTTTTTATCGTGAAGTGTAAAGATGGCTACCGCAGCTCCTTCTTCAGAAAAGGTTACCGCTGTTTCTAACTTTTCTTTCGTCACAAACACTTTTAATGTTTCCATATTCTCTTTTGTTAATTCCGCAGTTGTGATAGTTTCTCCTTCAATGATTGTATCTTTTTTTTCAATAAAATGTTCTCCATCAATTATCCAGGCTGCATGCGTTTCACTATCAACTTGAAAGAGGGTATTCTTTTTTAAATAACCTGTTCTCTCTGACATATTGGTATACTTATACGTCTCCGTATCCTCGGTTGTTTTTATCCATAAAGGTTTATATAAAAAAGTAGGCTTTAGAAACCCTTCCTCGTCAGGATCTCCCACAGAATCTGTAGATTTAGGCTCCAAGTTTAAAAACTGCGCAATCCCTTTTGCATATGCCACCCCCATATCTTTTAGGAATTGAGGATTTTTTAAGAGCTTTGCATCGTGTTCTGTATCAATAAACCCAATTTCAGTTAATACAGACGGCATATATGAACGCCTTAACACACTATAATTAGCTAATTTCCTGCCTCGGTTAGAGTGATTGTATTTAGCGAGAACAAATTTCACATGATCGTGAATATCGTTTCGTAACACAATGGTTTGGTTATTTATATTTTTGCTATAAATAAAATCTTCATATCCCGTTTCGCCACCTGAATTTATATGAATAGATAAGTATACATCAGCCCCCCACACATTGGCTTTGTTGACCCGTTCATTTAATGACAAAAACACATCGGTTGTACGCGTTGTCCAAAGAGAAAATCCTTGATAGTGAGTAGAAAGAAAAGAGATGATGTACTGCTGAACAGCTAACACTACGTCTTTTTCATATAACCCGCTGGCGTCAGCCCCTAGATCTGCCCCTCCGTGACCTGCATCTAAATAAATTTTTTTCATGTAACCTGTCTCCTCCTTATCCGTAGCATATGCATGAATAAGCGAAGACGTTTGTTATACAAAACTACTTTTATGTATAAAGCTTTTTGCTATAGCTCATTTAGAAGTCTTTACAACTGATTTACCATAGCTGGTAACATTAAAATATGTATTTGATCCATCGTCTTCATTGATCACAACATCTAAGTCATGAAAATAACGATGAAGTTCTTTTAACAGTGCTTGATCTTTCGTCTGCTCTAGCTGTCCAGCAAGCTTCTCCATATGCTGAAAGTCTTTCTTTAAAACAGAATCTTTTACTTCAATCGTGCCAATGGTATTTTTAATGGCTGCCGCTTCTTCTTGTACGGCAGGCCAGTCTGGGTGCTCAATGGCACTCCACCCCGTCAAATCATTTAGTACGTCATGATGTTCAGCTATAAAATCTTTTGCCTGCTGATCGTTGCTTTCCAGCTTATCAACTTTTTGTTGATTCACTTTAATGGCACTTGCCTTTATACTTTGCTGTGATAAAAAAGGAATTTTTCCGTTTTGGTACAATATCCATCCTGTCGCTCCTCCCCCGACTAAAAGAACGGATAAAGATATCCACATAATCATACGCTTCTTCTTACTTTTATGTCTTTTTTCCATTTGACTCCTTTCCGGGTATTCAAAACCCTTTAGGCCTTATGAACTGAAACGAATAACCTACAAAAATAATTTTACCATATTTTTAATATTAAAAATATTAAAAAAAGAGACTCCTTCGAGTCTCTTTTAATCCACTTCAGTTAACTTTCACCTGTGTGTAACGATTTTTAGGAACATTCAATTGCAAGTTACTTCTTAACGTACTCCCTTCGTATTCTGTACGATACAGGCCTCTTTCTTGCAGTATCGGTACGACGTGTTCAACAAAGTCATCTAAGCCATGCGGAACGCTTGAATGAATAATAAAGCCGTCAGCTCCTTTTTCTTCAAACCACTGTTGCATCAAATTAGCGATATGCTCTGGCGTCCCAATAAATTGTGTTTTAGGTGTAGCAATTCGCAGCGCCACTTCTCGCAGTGTCCACTTATGTTTTTTAGCGTTTTCTTTGATTTTATCAGTTGTACTGCGGAAACTATTACTTCCGATATCCCCTAAATCAGGAAACGCCTCATCTAATGGAAACTGTGAAAAATCAAAATGATCGAAAAAACGTCCTAAATAGTTGAGCGCATGTTCAATTGTTACCAATTGAGCAAGTTCTTCATATTTTCTTTCGGCTTCTTCGGTTGTACTGCCAATGATAGGACCTATTCCCGGGAAAATTAAAAGTTCGTTTTCATTGCGTCCTTGCGCTACGGCTCTTGATTTTACATCTTGGTAAAAAGCTTTCGCTTCTTCTAAATTATCTTGTCCCGTAAACACTGCGTCAGCCGTTTTCGCTGCTAAATCTTTTCCGCTTTCAGAGGAGCCTGCTTGAAACACTACGGGCTGCCCCTGAGCTGAGCGGCCAATGTTTAACGGACCTTCTACAGAAAAAAATTCCCCTTTGTGGTGCAAGCGATGCAGCTTTTTCTCTTCAAAAAATTGTCCGGTTTCTTTATTTCGAATAAATGCATCATCTTCCCAAGAATCCCATAATCCCTTCGTTACTTCTAGAAACTCTTCAGCTATTCTATAGCGTTTATCATGAGTGGGGTGCTCTTTTCCATAGTTAAGCGCAGATCCTTCCAATGGAGATGTTACAACATTCCATCCCGCTCGGCCGCTGCTAATATGATCAAGTGAAGCAAATTGTCTAGCCACCGTAAACGGCTCGCTATACGAAGTCGATAGAGTGCCAACTAAACCAATATGAGAAGTGACAGAAGCAAGTGCTGATAGAATAGTGAGAGGTTCAAAACGATTCAAAAAATGCGGAAGCGATTTTTCATTAATATATAACCCATCGGCAATGAACACTAAATCAAATTTTCCTTCTTCCGCTTTTTGAGCCTGCTGCTTGTAAAAACCGAAATTAACGCTGGCATCTGACAAAATTTCAGGGTGTCTCCATGCCCCCATGTTTCCTCCCACTCCATGAATAATAGCCCCTAGCTTTAATTGTCTTTTTATTGTCATATTACCATTCTCCTTTTTCATATCCATTCATAAATTCTCGTAGTTGATTGGTCAAACCGCCTGCTCCAAAGCGAAGGACTCCTTCTTTTTCTGTCTTTCTTTCATTTCCTTCCTGTGCAAATTGCAAAAAAGCGATAACGTGAACTCTTCTAGGGTGAATATTTTCAATTCCTTCGTCATAAAACCATTGATCAATTGTATTGTAAATCCCTTTATTGACTCTGAATTGGCTGTGGCACCAATTAAAAAACTGTAGATCAGGCAGATTTAAATATCTCGCTTGCCCTAGCTTGGAAGCTGTATGTTCACTAGATACATAGCCCATATGTTGAAATCTTTGCTTAACTTGTAGTGTATCGGCTTTAATTTGATGTTTTAAAAACTCAATGGAAGGGAACTTTTTCTCACCTCGCACCCGAAAGATAACGTCGCATTGAACTGTCTCTCCATAAATAACGTCGTTAAAATCCAAAATATGAACCTCAAATGTTTTAGATAGTTCCGATCCAAATGTCGGCTTAACGCCTACATTCATAACTCCTATATGTTCAAGTCCCCGCAGATGAACGAGGACACCATACACGCCATTTTTTAATTCCTCATGCTGAGTATCTATATTAGCTGTCGGAAAACCCAAATGTCTTCCTTGCTGCCTTCCAGGTACAACCTGGCCTTTTATAATAAGTTTTTTGCTTGTTTTAGCTTTTAATGCTCCTCGATTCACTACGTTCACCCTTCTTCCCTTAAGTCTAGTAAAAAATAAAAGGTTCTTTGCACAATGCGTGACATTGTGCAAAGAACCTCTAGTGATCTAGTCGGTTTGTTTAATTTGATGATTTTATCATATACTTATTATTCCTATGAGTCAAGTGGGTTTTAAATTAAAATATTAGATTGTTTTTTCATAAACATAAGAGTAAGGCGAATGCGTTGGGTTAATACGCTTGAAAAATTGCTTTGTTCGATCTTCTTTTGGATTTAAAAATATTTCTTCAGGATGACCTTGTTCGACAATCTTTCCTCCGTCCATAAACACCACGTGATTAGAGACTTCACGGGCAAAACTCATTTCGTGCGTAACAATAATCATCGTAATTCCTTCTTCAGCAATTTTACGAATAACAGACAGTACTTCACCCACCAGTTCAGGGTCCAAAGCAGACGTTGGCTCATCAAATAAAATGACTTCAGGATTTAAAGCAAGCGCCCTAGCGATACCCACTCGCTGCTGTTGACCTCCTGATAACTGACTTGGGTACGCATTTGCTTTTTCAGCAAGCCCAACTTTTTCAAGGACGTCTAAACTTCGTTGTTTTGCTTCTTCCTTTGGCAGCTTTTGAACAATAACTAGCCCCTCCATAATATTTTCAATAACGGTTTTGTGTTTAAACAAATTGTATTGCTGAAAAACCATCGTTGTTTTTTGTCGAAGAGTTAAAATATCTTTGCGGTTTGGCTTTTGGCACTGAACCGTAAATTGATCGATTGAAACTTCTCCTTCATCTGCTTTTTCTAAGAAATTAATGCAGCGTAAAAACGTAGTCTTTCCAGAGCCACTCGGCCCTAAAATGGTCACAACGTCCCCTTTTTTAACAATTAAATCAATACCGTCCAATACTGTATGTTGACCAAATGTTTTTTTAATATTTGTTAATGTAATCATACAACCCCTCCTCGATTATAAACCGTTAATTTTCGTTCAAGCAGCGCTGTTATTCCTTCTATTAACATCGTCAGCATCCAATAAATAAGGGCAGCAGCAATATAGGCTTCTAAAAACTTAAGATTATTTGAAGCTACGATATTAGCTGCACCGTTTAACTCTTTTTGTGAGACGATGAATGCGATAGAAGACGTATGCAAAAAGCCGATGAAGATATTGCATAAATTTGGTAAAGATAAAGCAAACGCCTGAGGGAAAACAATTCGTTTCATCGATTGAAAACGATTCATTCCAATGGAATACGCAGCCTCAATTTGTCCTTTTTCTACCGCTAACAAACCAGAGCGAATGATCTCTGACATATAAGCCCCCGCTGTAAAAGACAAAGCGATTAATACAAATACGACAATAGGAATGCTGTTTGCATTGAAGCCCCATCCATAGTAGCTTGATAGTTTATTAATCAATAGCGGGAACCCTAGGTAAATAACCATAATATGAAGAATGGCAGGCGTTCCTCGAAAAAATGATACGTATACGTTGGCAATAGGCGTTATTATTTTTACTGAATTAATTCTCACAGCCGCAACAGCAATACCAATAAGCAATCCGCCTAGTAATGGACCGATGGTAATAAGGAGTGTTAAAGGTAATGCCTTCAAAATTTCTACAAATGCTGTCCATATAAACGGTACGTCAATAATCATGTTTACACCTCTTTTAGTAAGCTCGTTTTATACATGAACAGGCTGATCGTGTTTTTGCAGCTTCTGTTCGGATTTCATAAAAAATTTCTCTAATATAATGGCTACCAAATAATAAATAATGGCAAGTGCAATATATACTTCAACTGCATGAGCCGTTGCTGCGATAATGGTATCTCCTCTTCCCATCATATCCATGACACCAATGGTAAAGGCTAAAGACGTATCTTTTAAGGAACCAATCACAAGGTTTCCAAAGTTAGGAAATGCTACAACGAGAGCTTGCGGCAGCACAATTCGAGTGAACGTTTGTTTTCCGGTCATTCCTACACTATACGCTGCTTCAGTTTGCCCTTTATCTACACTATTAATGGCACCGCGCATCATTTCAGAAAAAGACGCCGCCGTGCTCAGTGAATATGTGATAATCACAAATACGAGCGGAGCCATTCTAGAAACGTCAATATGAATCAATTGTAAGAGGGCAGGTACCCCGTAAAAAACTAAAAATAATTGAATTAAAATAGGCGTCCCCCTCATAAAAGAAATATAAACTGCTGCTAATTGACTTAACACCGGTACTTTATAAATACGAGGCAAGGCAATAAACAATCCCAAGGTACTGCCAATCAAAAGTGAAGCAACCAAAATCCAAATTGTAATATGCAAATAAGATAATAATTGAGGAATAGAGGTGAAAATCAGCTCTATATCAAATGCTTTTCCCATCTTTTTCTCTCCTTTGTTTCCCTCTACAGGTAGCGAAAGGACCCAAGTTCAAGGCTTGGGTCACAGTAAGTGATTTAGTTATTTCCAGCTGCTTTTGTATAATCTTCTCCTAGCCATTTTTTGCTTAATTTTGTCAATGTTCCGTCTTCTTTTATTTCTTTTAGCGCTTTATCAACATCTTTTTGTAAACCTGTTTCATTTTTTCGAAGCATAAAATATACTTTTGAATTTGAAATAGCAGGTCCCACAACTTTTTGCTCTGCGTCCGCTTGCTTATTGACAAAGTCAACTGCAAACGGCGTACTAATTGTAGCGTCCGCACGTCCTGTTTTTAGCTGCGTTTTTGTATCATCAGATCCTTGACCTGAATAAACGATATCAATTTTATTTCCATGTTCTTTGTTATACTTATCAATTAAGTTAGCAGAGTTACTCGTTGCTCCTACAATTACCTTTTTACCGCTCAAATCTTTAATTGATTTAATTGACGTATTTTTTTCATTTACAACTACATGTAGCGGAAAGATATTATAAGGTTCTTTATTAAACAGGAACTTTTGTTTTCTTTCTTCATTCACTTCCATCTGATGGGCGACTAAATCAATTTTGTTGGATTCCAAGCTCAAAAGTAAATTAGAAAAATCCATCGTTTTGAATTCAAACTTATAGTTTGGAAGACGTTTGTCTATTTCTTTAACAAGCTCTACGTCATACCCCGTTAGATTTCCTTTATTGTCAAGAAAGCAAATGTTGGGAAATTGCGTACCCGTTCCTACAATAATTTTTTGCACTTTGTCTTTGCTTGCGTTAGCTGCTGTTTCTTTATTGGGTGTTCCGCAAGCGGCTAATAATAAAAGAAGTGATAAAAAGATAGCTGTCAGCTGTAGTTTTTTCATGTGTTTGGTCCCTCACTATGTCTCAAAATAATTTATTGTTTTAACGAGTTAATAAAATGGATGTTGCAGCTATTTAACGATTGGTGAATAGTCTTCAATCAACTTTTCTATTTGTTCATAATCTTTTTCAATAACTCCTTTAAACTGCCCCTTATCTCCAATTTCAACGACCGGTACATGACGAATACCGTATTTAATTTCAAGTAAATCTCGCAAATAATCTTTTCCTTCTACATCGATACTTTCATATTGATGGCCTTTTTCATGAAAATATGCTTTTAGTTCTTCGCAATGATGACAACCTTTTCGATTCCATAATAAAATTTTTACTGACATGGTTTCTCCTCTTTTCTTTTAAATGATTAATTAGCTTGTTGTAACTCCTTGTGTTTTTCTAACTCATATCTTTCGGGATGTAAGATCTTCCTTAAGAATACGCCTTTTCCTTCTTCTCCTTGATCGACTTCAAAAAAGCGTTCATACCCTTTTCTTTCATACATAGGAATCAGCCATGGGTGTCGATCAGAAGTAGCTAATGTAACAGCAGGAGCCCCCAGTTGATCTCGAATAACCGTTTCTTCAACCCACGTTAAGAGTTTAGAACCTACTCCTTTCTTTTTAAGCAAAGGATCTACCGCAAACCACCATAAGAAAGGCCAGTTCGTTATTTCTTTATACGTTCTTGCTGTAATCGTAGCTACGATTTTTTCATCACTTTCCAGCACGTAGCAGCGGCTGTTTTGAATGTTTTCTTTTACAAGTTGAATCGTTGCCGTCGCAGCAGGAAATTTAATTCCTAGCTTTCGAATCGGCTCATATGCTCGAAGCGTTAAATCCAACAGTTCTTCAGCATCTTCTACGGTAGCTAATCGAAATAATTCACTCATTTTTTTCACCTCATTTTATAAATGTTTGAAGGGATAGATTACCTTTGTAAATCAGCTCATCCACCGCTTCCTTTAAACGACTTTTGGCATTCGCATTGTTAATACCTGTAAAAGAGACGTATTCATGCAGTAGAAAAAGACTGCTGAGCCAGTAAGGTCTACCTAAAAAAGACGCTAAAAGTTTTAAATCATACTTAGCTTTTAGTAAAGAATTCACATTTTCACCAATAAGAATTGGCAGAAGTATTTTTTTATACAATAAATCTTCTGGCAATATTTTTGTTAGCCGTTCAAAAGATTCTACGTATGTTTCATTTACTCCCGATAACAGAACGACAATGCTTTTAGCTTGGTTCATTTTCGAAATAAATGCCTTTACTTCTTTCTGCGCTTCCTGCTTCAAAGCGTGTACATCATGATACGAGATAGCTTCGGCGTGCACTCCTTTTGAGGTTAAGCAAGCTTCTAGCTCATCTTTCACTGAGGCTATTTGTTGATAATTATGAGAGCTTCCGTTATATAAAATACATACATCGCTCACCTTTTCCCCCTCCTTTTTACAGCAAAAAGGCTCCTAGCGTTTCCTCAGGAGCCTTTGGTAGACCAATCAGCTTTAACTGTTTTTTGATAAAACCGGAGAATGAAGTGAAGTGTCTTTGAAACATACTCACTCAATTCTTATTTATCCAAGTTGTTTTATCGGCTTTTCTATTTGATGATTCAACTATATAGCCTCAAAATGGCAAAGTCAACTTATTTTTCAAAAAATATTTTTCTTTAAAAAAACTCTTTTCATCTGGAAAATCCTTTGCTAAAATTAATCCCAATTATTCTTACCTTTTTTATCAACTTTAAGGAGTGTTTTCAGTGAAATTAAGTATTTTAGATCAAAGCCCGCGTTATGAAGGTGAGCGTGCTGAAGATGCATTTCAGCATACCATTCAATTAGCTCAGCTAGCAGAAGAACTTGGCTACCACCGTTTTTGGGTAGCGGAGCATCATGACTCTGAACATGTTGTAGGATCATCACCCGAAGTGTTAATTTCTCACCTGCTCGCCAAAACACATCATATCCGTATCGGCTCAGGCGGTGTTATGCTTCAACACTACAGCCCTTATAAAGTAGCAGAAAATTTTAACGTTTTAGCCTCATTATCTCCAAATCGCATCGATCTTGGAATCGGCAGAGCACCAGGAGGACTACCTCATTCTACTCAAGCCTTGCAACAAAACTCTCAGCCCACTAAGTCCTTAACAGACAAACTGATAGAACTTAAACAATACCTAAACGATAAGCTGCCGGAAGATCACCCTCTTTACGGTTTAAAAGCCTATCCAAGGCCCCAAAAAGCAGCAGATATGTTTTTACTGGGAGCAAGTGCTTCAAGCGCAGAGCTAGCGGCATCTCTAAATCTTCCTTATGTATTTGCTCAATTCATTAATGGTGATCAAAAAGTGCTAGAAGAAGCGATTTCCGTCTATAATCAGCACGTTTCATCCCATGCACGCTCGCTTGTCGTTGCCCTTTCCGTCATCGTAGCGGATACCGTAGAAGAAGCAAAAGCATTAGCATCCAGCACAAAAATATTTAAAGTATACTTACAAAATGGGAAATCCGCTACATTAGGCTCCAAAGAAAAAGCGGAAGAATTTGGTCAGCAGTCTAAAGAAAGCTATCGAATTGAAGAAAAAGAAGCAAACGTCATATACGGTACAAAAGAAACCGTTCGTCAAAAGCTCCAAGCTTTGAAACAGGCATTTTCTATTGATGAATTTATTATTCTTACTGCTCTTCAAGATTTTGAACAAAAAAAGCGGTCTTATACGCTCTTAAAAGAAGCTTTCAGTGAAGGAGATGCTCAGAAAACGAATCAAACTCTAGCAGCTTACTAATCAAGAGGCTGAAATAAAAGAATTTTAGTCGAAGTAAAATACGAAGTAATAATCAAAATGATTGATTATTACTTCGTATTTTTTCGTTGTCATGGTAAACGTAGCTTTCATGTGTTTAATTGCTTTTAGCTATTGATTGGGCTGTTTTAGCTATGTCTCAAGTTCTTTGTTTCATCTACTTACGGGGCGTTCAAACAAAGTATACGCATGCTTCTTGTTTTCAAAAAATCATTAAATTGAATCAAACGTTTTTTTATAGTACCATATGAAGATATGAGTCTAGTAGAAGAAGGGAATTTAAAATTATGCCTTACAAAATGATTGTTTTAGATTTGGATGATACACTATTATGCGATGATCACACTATTTCTCCCCGCACAAAAGAAGCATTAATGAAGGCGCAAGAATCGGGAGTAAAAGTTGTACTTGCTTCTGGCCGACCAACTTACGGAATGGTTCACATCGCCAAAGAACTGGAGTTAGAAAAGTACGGAAGCTTTATTTTATCGTTTAACGGGGCGAAAATTATTAATTGCTTAACAAATGAAGAGCTATTTAGCAGCACATTATCTCCGAGAACCGTTGCACGTCTCGACGATATTAGCCGCGAAGAAGGAGTTTTAATTCATACGTACGTTGGAGATGAAATTATAACAGAAGTAGAAAATAAATTTACGGATATTGAAAGTGACATTACAGGTCTGCCGATCCGTGTTGTTTCATCTTTTACTGATGCCGTTACAGAACCTGTTGTAAAAGTACTCATGCTTGCAGAACCGGAAATGCTGGTTCACGTTGAAAAGAAACTTCAAAAGCAGCTTCAAGGAGAGCTAAGCGTAATGCGCTCTAAACCATACTTCCTTGAATTCACAGAAGAAGGTGTCACAAAAGGGACAAGCTTACATTTATTAATTCAGCAGCTTGGCATTACACGCGATGAAGTGATTGCTATTGGCGACAGTTATAATGATCTTGCCATGATTGAATTTGCTGGACTTGGCGTAGCAATGGGAAATGCTCCTGAAGATATTAAAGAAAAAGCCAACCACGTAACAGATACAAACATGAACGACGGTGTGGCAAAAGTTGTGGAAGAATTCATCTTAAAACCTGTTAGTGTTTCATAAGACAAAAAAAGCAGCTCGTACGAACCGAGCTGCTTTTTTATTTTGATTTTATACTCCTAAAAGTTTCATAAGAAGCGTAGCTAAAATAACAGTAGAAGCGCCTCCAAGTCTTGTTGCTACTTGAGCAAATGGCATAAGTGACATACGGTTGGAAGCTGATAAAATCGCTACGTCTCCCGTACCTCCTAAACCGCTGTGACAGCCGGTTACAATTGCTGCATCCACCGGATGCATTTTCATCATTTTACCTACAAAATAACCGGTTGCTACCATAGCCATAACAACTGCTGCACATACGACTACATAACCTGGTGTCACAATTTTCACTACATCTTCAAGAGGAATATACAAAATTCCTAGGCCTACCATTAACGGCCATGTCAAGCTCGTAGAAATGAATTTGTACATATGGTAAGCACCTTGCTCCATCTTAGCAGGCATTACTTGTAAACATTTGACTAGCGTTGCCGCTACGATCATTAAAACTGGACCTGGAATCCCTAAAAACTTATGTGCTAAGCCTCCGAAAATAAAGAAACTACATGCAATTAAAAGACCTGCGCCCATTAACGAAAAATCTACTGGTTTCTTGATATTTGTATCTTCTGAGATGCCATCTCCGCCTTTTGTCTTCACAAGAACTCCATTACCTGTTAATTCTGGCTTTTTCTCTCCTAGACGTTTCATTAAGCCAGCACATACGATAGCAACGATGTTTCCAATAACAGCAGCTGGAATCATTTGCGACACAAAAGATTCTGCTGAACTACCTAAAATTTGAGAATAAGCAAGTGAAAGCGGTAAAATACCTTCACCAATTCCTCCTCCAATGATTGGTACAACAATATAGAAAAATGTATGTTTTGCTCCGTAACCAAATAACATCCCAACGGCTACGCCTGCAGCTACAGCGGCTAGCGTACCTAACACAAGCGGTACGAACATACGTGTAAAGCCTTGAATTAAAACTTTACGGTTCATGCCCAGAATACTTCCGGCTACTAAACAAGAAATATAAAGGTATAAAAAGTTTGATGTTTTCATCAAAGTTGTTACCGCTTCCATAGACGCGGGATTTAAAACATTATAAAAAACTAATACGGAAGGTACAAGCAGTGATAAAATAGCTGGTCCGCCAATATCTTTTAAAATCGGAATTTTTAATCCTAAATCACCAAGTAGCATTCCCATTACCATAATAATCGCAAATCCGCCAATCATATCTGGAGGAAGTTCGTTGTAAACGGCCGCGCCATATACAATTAATGCAAGTAAAACGTATAGCGGTAGAGGAATAACTCCTACTTTAATATTGTTGATTCGGTTCCAAAAACCCTTATTTTCAGGCTGTGAATCTTGAGTAAACGTTTCCAATTTACGTGCTGTATTCATCTCATAACCCCCTGTGGTTCTAATATAGAGAATCATACACAAGTTTAAAAAAACTATATACGTTATGTAACTTAAGAATTCTTTTTGTAACTAAAAAAAGCACAGCTTCTGAAAAAAGAAGCTGTGCTTTTTCTATCTAAAAATTAAGCATTTACTGTTTCTAAAGCTTTAATTTCTTTGTATGTTGGTTCCCACATTGCTGCTTTTACTGCCGCTTTTACATCTGTTGGAACTTCTTTTGCAACGCCATCTTTAATTGCTGCGTTAGCAACCGCTAAAGCAACGTTATATGATACTTCACGTAATTCTTCTACGCGTGGTAGTAATGAAGCTCCTGGTTTGCTGCTGTCTACCATTTGAGCTACAGCGTGTGCACATGCTGCGAACATGCTGTCTGTAATAACTTCTGCTTTTACCACGATTGATCCAAGACCAAGACCAGGGAAAACAAAAGCATTATTAGATTGACCAATTTCATATTCCACACCATCGTAGTTAACTGGTTCAAACGGACTTCCAGTTGCTACAAGTGCTTTTCCTTCTGTCCAATTTAATAGGTTTTCAGGAGTAGCTTCCGCAAGCGGAGTTGGATTTGACATTGGTAAAATAGCTGGGCGTTCTACATGCTTCGCCATTTCTTTTACGATTTCTTCTGAGAATGCGCCTGCTACACCAGACGTACCAATTAAGATTGTTGGCTTAACTTGTCTGACAACTTCTAAAAGAGAAATTTTGTCTTCTTCACGGTTCCAGTCCTTCACTTCTTCTGCTTTTCGTGCATAAGGCGTTTGGAAACCTAATAAGTCGTCCATGTCATCTGTTAAAAGGCCTCGGAAATCGACTGCCCAGAAGTTTTTGTATGCTTCTTCTTCTGTAATACCGTCTAATACCATTGCATCACGTACTTGATCTGCAATACCGATACCTGCTGTACCTGGTCCAAAGATTAAAACACGGTGGTCACGAAGTGGCATTTTAGACACTTGAACTGCTGAGAAAATAGCGGCAAGCGTTACGGCACCTGTGCCTTGAATATCATCATTAAACGTTAGAATTTCTTTTCCGTACTTGTTAATAATATTACGAGCATTTACATTACCGAAATCTTCCCAGTGTAACAGTGCATTAGGGAATATTTCAAGAGATTTTGAAATAAATTGATCTACGAAATGATCATAGCGCTCACCGCGGACACGTTCATGGCGGTTTCCGATATATAAAGGATCATTTAATAATTTTTCATTGTTTGTTCCTACATCAAGAACAACTGGAAGTACTCTGCTTGGATCGATTCCTGCTGCAGCTGTGTACACGGCTAATTTACCGATAGCAATATTAATACCACCAACGCCCCAGTCACCAATTCCTAAAATACTTTCTGAATCTGTAATAACCATTAAATCAATGTCTTCACTATTTGCATCGATATTTTTAAGAGCTTCTTCAATGCCTTCTACATTATCGATTGACAAGTATACGCCACCCGGACGGCGATATTCGTGGCTGTATTCTTGGATTGCTTGTCCAACTGTTGGTGTATAAACAACCGGAAGCATTTCTTTTAAGTGATCTTGCAATAAACGATAAAATAATACAGCATTACGGTTTTGTAAATCGTTTAAATACACATTCTTACCAAGGTTATCTGCCTGAGCTAAAAATTGCTCATATGCACGTTTTGCCTGCTCATCTAAACTTAAAGTCATTGGAGGAAGTAAACCTTCTAATCCTAACGTTTTACGCTCTTCTTTTGTAAAAGCTACTCCTTTGTTTAACATTGGAGCTCCTAAAATTTCTTTCCCACGTAAAGTCGTTTCAATTGTTTCATTATCTGTAAAAAATACGTTGCGCATACGACTATCTTCCTTTCTGTAGACTTGTATGACAAGCATACAAGTTGGTTAGATTTAAGTAATTGATACCTTATATGGATATTACTCATATTATTCAAATGTCCGTTAACTTTTTATGAATAGCTTGCTAATTCATTTGACAATAGTATATTTTATGCCTATCTATTTCTGCTGTCAACTATTTTAGTAGAGCAATTTTTTAGTTATAAAGAGGTAGAAATTTCTGAATTTAATATCTTTTATCAATTTTCTTTTTATATAGGTACTAAGAACCCTTTTTATTCTATTCATCTCTTTTGGAAAGTCAAAATAATCCTTTAATATGGAAAAAATGTTTAATTATAAAAAATTTATTTTGAAATAATTTTAGTTTGCCTATAAAAGAATATTTTTTATTTTTTTGTCTATGCTGATTAGTGAATTACTATGAATATTCTTTCCTTTCTATCTATACATATAAACTACATAGTTCTTTTTTATAATAATGGAGGTTATTATATGTTAAAACCAGATACAGCTATTATTTTTGGATTTCTTATCGAAGAAGCGGCCAGTCGATTAGACGATCAAGAGATTAAAGAAATTGCGTCTAAAGAGCTAGAGAATGGAGAATTGGTGTTTGAAGAAGCCAGTTATTTTTATAAACGCTTTTTTATCCCTGCTTCCTCTGAATTAAGACAAGCTCTTCGCCGAGAGGTCTTATCGCTTCATTTAACATTAAATCAAATTAAAAATGCTTATGCCAACGGATCCATGTCTAAGATTGCTCATATGCATCAAATTATTGCAGAAACTGAAAAATCAACAAACGAACTTAACAGACTTTTAAATCTTGCGTTCTATGAGGGGGAGGACGATCAGACATACGCCTCCTTCATGAATATTTTTTCAAATAAATCATAAAAAAAACCGCCCTTAAGGACGGTTTTTTTTATTGAACACCTTTCATTAAACGCTGAATTTTTGGCGAAATCATTAGTACAATTACACCTAAAATGACCGACACTCCGCCCAATGCAGCAAAATAAACAACTTGCGAAATGTTTTCATAGTATTGAACAAGCTGAGCATTGATTGCCTGCGCCGCTGCGCTTGTTAAGAACCATAAACTCATTGTCTGAGCAGAAAACGCTGCAGGTGCTAGTTTTGTGGTAGTTGATAGCCCTACTGGTGATAAACAAAGCTCTCCAACTACAACTAAGAAGAAGCTTAATACTAGCCATAGCGGGCTCGCTAACGTTTCGTTTCCATGAATACTAGCCGGGATAACCATGACAAGGAAAGAAAGCCCTGCAAATAAAAGTCCTAATGAAAACTTCTTTGGTGTAGAAGGCTGTCTGTTTCCTAATTTCACCCAAAGTGCTGCAAAAACTGGGGCAAATATAATAATAAATAACGGATTTAACGATTGGAACCAGCCAACTGGAATTTTAAAGCCGCCATACGTTAGCTGTGTATGATCTTTTGCATACGTTGCTAAAATTGTTGACCCCTGCTCTTGAATTGCCCAGAACATTACTCCAGAAATAAAAAGAGGGATATAAGCTAATACGCGTGAACGCTCATCAGCTGTTGTCTTGGGACTCTTATACATAACCACAAAGTAAATAATAGGAATAACAATCGCTAAAATACTTACAAATAAAATAACGCCTTCAACTGTTAAAATACCTGCTAAAGAAGTCAGTACAATAAAGATAGCAAGTACAACTACAGCAAGTGCAATAGTACCAAAAACTTTTTTGCGCTCTTCTGGTTTTAAAGGGTTTGGAACTTGTCTACCTGCACGCCCTAGGTTTTTACCTCGTGTAGCCATAAATACAATTAGACCTAAAAGCATTCCTACTGCCGCGATTCCAAAACCTAAGTGGTAGTTATACTTTTCACCTACTGTTGAAACAACTAGCGGCGCGATAAATGCTCCAGCATTTACACCCATATAGAAGATACTAAATCCAGCATCTCGACGGTTATCAGTCGGGCTATACATATCGCCCACAACGCTTGAAACGTTTGGTTTTAATAAACCTGTTCCAATGATAATCAAGAACATTGAAATAAACAGCGCTGTTACACCTGCTGGCAATGCAAGCACTAAATGCCCCAGCATAATAAATATACCGCCGTAAAACACCGTATTAGACGTACCTAAAATGCGGTCTGCAATCCAACCGCCAATAATTCCAGACATATAAACAAGAGAACCATAAATAGAAAAGATCGCTAAAGCGGTTCCTTGTTCCATTCCTAATCCACCGTTTGCAATTGTATCGTACATGTACAATACAAGTAGCGCACGCATTCCATAGTATGAAAAACGCTCCCAGAATTCTGTAAAGAACAAGGTAAATAAACCTTTAGGATGTCCGAAGAATCCTTTTTGAGGAACTGTTTCATACACTTTTTCTCTCTCTACCGACATATTCCTTAACCTCTCTTTCA
Organism: Priestia sp. FSL R5-0597; assembly: GCF_038006305.1. Lineage (NCBI taxonomy): Bacteria > Bacillati > Bacillota > Bacilli > Caryophanales > Bacillaceae > Priestia > Priestia sp. FSL R5-0597. The sequence continues at coordinate 2,022,290 of NZ_JBBOUZ010000001.1, read as the reverse complement.
ACCGTAAACCACCATAGACAAAACTGTCAAAAAATTATGATGATATAAAAAAATAGAAACAAGAAAATTTTATTCTTATAAAATGATTCTGTCAATATCAGAATTTTACAATGAGTGCATAATATACGGTTTTTCATTATAAAATTGCACCTATAAAAAGCTTTAAATCAAGATTTCCTTTCTTAAAATATCTTTTTGAAAATTTTTTTATACAAAACCCTTGATTACAAAGCATCTGATTATCTACTTTTCATACAACCAGATAATATTTTTCTTTTTGGGGAATTTTTCTTTATATTTAAAAAGAAGCTTTATTCTTTTTAAATTATGCTTCCCTCAATCAAAAATATACTTTTTTAAAATAATAAAACCTTCTTTAAAAATGTCTCTTTTGTTATAGTAGATACTCTTTTTTCACCTATGTAATACTTTTAATATAAGTCATCCTCATTTTTTTATGTAAAAAAAGAGATAAAAGGTTTATTTTTCATCTCTTTTTTCACTGTGCCTACAATTTTACGTATTCACCATTTACCATTTGTCCTTTGTGAAGAGGAAACACACCTTCTTCTTTAGTGTATACAATCGTTCCTCTATTAATGGTAGTTAAAATAACGCTATTAAATACCGTTCCTTCATATATACTGTGCTTATGTTTGAAAACCATTCCTTCTTTTGTCACTTTTTCAGTTTGATCCAGATCAACGATAACCAAATCCGCATCGGCTCCTAGCAAAATGCTTCCTTTTTTGGGATATAAGCCGAATCGTTTAGCTGGATTGGTTGATACAAGCTTTGAAATGTGAGAAAGAGAAATCCCTCTAGTGATCGCTCCTTCACTAATCATTGCTTGCAAAGAGTACTGACCGCCTGATATTCCACCCCAAACTTTAAATAAATCATTCTGATGAACTGTTTTTAACTCAATCGGGCAAGGAGAATGATCCGAAGAAATCATATCTACTTCTTCTGATTGAATACATGCCCATAATTTTTCTTTTTGACTCCTGCTGCGAAGAGGAGGTGCACACTTAGCCGTTACGCCAATTTCTTCAAAGTCTTCCTCTGTAAAAAGTAAATAATGCGGACAAGTTTCCAGCGTAACGTTCATTCCATTCTTCTTTGCTTCCGTAATAAGCTGCACTGCTTCATAGCTGCTAATGTGTACAAAGTGAAGCGGACATCCCGTTTCTTCACCGTACTCAAGCGCTTGCTTTACTGCGTTTACTTCTGCTACAACCGGTCGCGTTTCTAAATAATCTTTAATAGCCGTTTGCTTTTGATTCTGTTTAGCCTGTTCAAGCTTTTGTATTAAGTCATTTCTTTCAGCATGCAGGGCAAGCACTTTATTTAGTTTTGCAATCTCTTTCATTCCTTCGTATAATGTGAGGTCATCTGAGAAATCAAATTCAGAACCTGCTTCTGACATAAATGCTTTAAAACCTATTACACCCGAATGAGCCATTTTGGCTAATTCTTCTTTATTACCAGGAACCAACCCTCCCCATAGACCGTAATCTACTACTGACTTTTGATCAGCCAGCTTTTTCTTTTCCCACAGCGCTGCTTCTGTTACGGTAGGAGGAACGCCGTTTAAAGGCATATCAAAATATGTAGTGCAGCCTCCTGCGGCCATAGATGCTGAACCGTAGTCAAACCCTTCCCAATGGTCTCGGCTCGGTTCATCAAAATGCACGTGAATATCAATCATTCCAGGCAGAACATATTTGCCTTTAGCATCTACGTATTTTTTTGCTGGTATGCTAACACCTTGCGCTATTTCTGCAATCTTTCCTTTTTTAACACCTATGTCCGCTTTTACTATTTCGTCTTCTAATACGACCGAACCATCCCGAATAATTAAATCGTACATATTATCAAACTCCCCTTTACTTACTTCATCTTTTTGTTAAACGAAGTAGTCTGCTATTGTTCTATCATGCACTGTTTGCTTTAAAAAGTCTTTATCATTGTAAAGAACCCTGACACACAGACTGATTATTACGTCAGTTAATATAACTGAATTATCCGATTTTTTCATTCGCCATTTTGTCTAAACTTTTCTTTTTCATTTGGTCACTTTCACTAACTGAAAAGAGATGCAGACATAACTAAATCAACGGACGAACAAATTGGATAAATGAAACCTACCTCCACTCTAACCATAAAAAAATCCGAACGAGTTTAATTCTCCATCAAGAATCAAACTCGTTCGGATCTTCCTTCAACTAATTTTGTCACAGTCTCTTTTAACTCTTTTTTACTTTTTGTGACATTGGCAACCTTACTGTAAATGTACTTCCTTTTTCTTGTTCACTTTCTACATCAATTTTGCCTTTATGTGTTTCTACGATCCATTTAGCGATTGCTAGGCCTAGCCCGTGACCTCCCATTTGACGGGATCGGGATTTATCAGCACGATAAAAGCGGTCGAAGATTCGATCCTTTTCGTCGGGATGAATTCCAACCCCTGTATCACGTACTTTTAATGTACATTCACTCCCGTGCTGAACCACCTGAATGTTTACACTTCCATGAGGAGTCGTATATTTAATCGCATTGTCTAACAAAATGTAAATCAGCTGAGTGAGGCGCTCTTGATCTCCAGTTACAACTAATTTTTCAGGCGTATCCAGCTGCAAATCAATATGTTTAGAAATCGCTAGAGTTTCAACCGATTCCATTACCTTTTGTACCGCATCTGTAATATCAAATGGCATCATTGCTTTTTCTACTTTATTAGAGTCTGAGCGTGCAAGCGTAAGTAAATCACTGACGAGACTCGTCATCCGCTTCACTTCAGCTTTCATATTATTAATTAATTTTTTAGAGAAGGGATCTTCTGTTACTTCCTCCTGCATTTCTAAAGCGTTGATAGAAGAAAGCATAACGCTAAGCGGTGTCCTTAGCTCATGGGATGCATCCGCCACAAATTCTTTTTGCTTTTGGAAAGCTGTTTCAATTGGGACCATGGCACGTTTTGACATTAAGCGGCTGATATAAATGGCTACTCCTACAAACAGTACCGTAAGGCTCAGCATAATAATGAGGAGCCACTTTAACAGCTGATAAAGAAACGAAACGTCTTTTCCAATATAAAGCATCCCTAAAAATTGGCCTTTATAAAAAATAGGTTCCCCCGCCATCATTAAATCAATATCTATTTTGCCTTCCCCGTTTTGCCCTTTTACTCCTTCGATGTGCTCAAAACTAGGACGCGGGGCTTTTATTCGTTCTTTTCGCACTTCGTTTTCAATAGGGATCCATCCATCAATTAAATCTAACAAGTTAGAGCGAAGACGCTCACTCGCTTCGTTGCCCATAATAAGGTCCCCTTCAGGACTGATGACATAATAAAAAAACTGGTCTTCACCGGCTACGACAATGTTTTTATACTCTTCTTTCGACTGTTGATTCGAACTGTTTACCGCTTGTTTAATTAAGATGCTTTGGACAATTCGAGACTCTTGTTTTAACATGCTATTTAAGTTTTGCTGCTGACTATTGGATACAACCACATACACCAATGCATAAACAATAAATACGAATAAAAGCAGAAACAGCATTAGCAATGCGCTGTATCGGAATGTTAAACGATTTTGCGTCTGGCTGAATAAATCTTGCTTTACTTTTTGTTTTACTTTCTGTTTAGCCCTCGTAAGAAGTTTAGCTTTCAATTTTGTAGCCTACTCCGCGAATGCTTTGAATAAGATCTTGTTTGTTAAATTTCTCTAGTTTTTTTCGCAAAAGTTTAACCGTCGCATCAATCGTTTTAATCGAAACATCTGATTCATATCCCCATACCCTGTCTAAAATAATATCCCGGGAAAGAACTTGTCCTTTGTTTTTTACTAAAAAATCTAGCAGTTGAAATTCACGAGGACTTAATTGAATAAACTCCTCGTCAAACTGCACGGTTTGACTTGCTCTTTTTAATATCATGCTGGCAATCTCTACTTCTTCTTCTAAAATTGGTGCATAATTACGACGAGCCAAAGCGCGAAGCCTTGCAAGCAGCTCGTCAATTTCAAATGGCTTAATAACGTAATCATCCGCTCCCGCATCTAAGCCTTGTATACGATCTTGAACCGCATCTTTTGCTGTTAACATAAGAATGGCTCCGGCGTATCCTTCTTTTCTTAGACGTTTGCATACATCGATTCCGTCTCCATTGGGCATCATCCAGTCAAGAATTAACACATCATAATGTGCTTCAGATGCATAGTCATATGCATCATTCCCTTCCGTCACCCATTCGACGTTATAGCCTCCTTTTTTCTTCAGCATATAACTAACTAATTCACCTAGCTGCAAATCATCTTCTGCTAGCAGTACGTTCATTCTGCGTAACTCCTTCCTTCGTTTGATACATTTCCCTGCATCCTTTTGTTTACTTTATTATACAAAAAGAATCAGCAGAAACAAGCTGCCTCTACTGATCTCTTTTCATTTTAATTTTCCCTACCTGTATTAAGAACGAGAGCAAACTGCTGTTCAGTCGTTCTCGTCTTTTGTACTTTTATGAATGACTAACGATTTGATTTGAATATGAAGGATTTGATCCATTAACAGTTTCTGTGACCTTTACAACACGCCGGCATATTTCAGCTCGTACACCTCTGTGCTTCAATTGTTCGACGATTTTTTCTAATTTGCTATAAGACGCTGTTTGTTTCATATCCATCCCCTCATTTCGTTAAGGTATTATTTATGAATCAAGTTTGTTTGTAATATCATACTTTTTCTTTAGCTTTTGTAACCATGTTGGATACTCTGTTTGGTATTTTTGATCAAGCAGCGTTTGCTTGATTTTTGCTTTGCTGTTTTCATATGTTGCTTTTTGCGCTTCTTTTTTGCCTGTTACTTTAATAATATGGTAACCGTATTCTGTTTTAACAGGATCACTTACTTCATTTACCTTCATTGAAAATGCTTTGTTGGCAAAAGCTTCGACCATATCGCCTTTTTTGAAGTATCCAAGGTTTCCGCCATCTGATTTAGAAGCTGTATCCGTTGAATATTCTTTTGCTAGCTTTGCAAAATCTTCTCCTTTATCAAGCTTTTCCTTTACTTCTTTTGCTGTTTTTTCGTCTGCTACTAAGATATGACTAGCTTTTACCTGTGCTTCTGTAGCTAGTGAATCTTTATTTTGATTAAAGTACGATTTCATTTCACTATCTTTAATATTAATAGTCGACTCGACCATTTTTTTTGCTTCAATATTCGTCTTTAAATCTTTTTTCAGCTCTGACAATTTTACACCGCTAGATGCTAATGCTTGATTTAGTGCATCTTCTCCACCGTACTGACTTTTAAGGTTTTCTAATTCAGCATTAATTTCTTTATCGGTTACTTTAATATTTTGTTTAGCTGCTTCTTTTGAAATGACTTTTTGTTCGATTAGTGAATCAAGGACGCTTGATCCTCCTTGAGCAAGAAGAGCATCATACAGCTGATCTTTTGTGATTTTTTCATCACCAACGGTAGCAACTACCTTTGATTTATTCATTGCTACGGCACCAATAGCTACTGCAGCAATAATGACAACGGCTGCGATAATCATAATTATTTTGTTTTTAGACATCATTAAACTCCTTTTCCATTTCTCACTACTTACCTAAACTTAAACTTTTGCGCGTTGGTAACGGTTTAAGCTCAATTAAAGGCCTTGCAATCGTAGATACGTATTTACTCGACAACAGCCACGCCACTCCACAAGCTCCAATCAAAAGAATGCTGTATCCTTGTACACTTTCTATCCAGTCTCCAAAAGAAGATAAGCGAATATATTTAATCAGAAATCCATGTAGCAAATACACATAAAAGGTTTGAGCACCTCGAGATGTAAAAGACATCGTCTGTGTAGGGATCAAAGCTAAAAAGGAAACCGTCATTGCTAAGCTGATGCTATAAAATAGTGTACGAATGATCATTCCCTCTACTTGATTTACACCTAAGGAGGCATAGGATTTTGAACCAAATAGCCACTCCTTCTCAAAATCCGGTGCTACGTACTGGATCCACAGAGCAATAATAAGCAATGTGCCTCCAGCTATTTTCTTACAAGAAACAGACGTCAACTTTTTAAAATGTTCTTTTTTCATATAAAACCCTGCTAAGAAGAAGGGGAAGAATACAAATGTTCTAGAAAGACTTAACGTTGTTTCTAGCGGTTCACATAAGCCAATCATAATTCCTAAAACTGCCGCGACGGCTAAAGGATATTTGATCTTTGTAAAAATGAACAGCATCGCATTCCAACAAAATAAACTTAGTAAAAACCACAGTGACCAAGCTGGCTGAAATACTGAAACTTCAAATGACGATTCATCATACAGTTTATAATCATATACCGCATAGATAAGTTGAAAGATAATATAAGGAAGTAATACTTTCTTCGCCATCTTCCACATATATCCTTTCTTTCGGTATCCCTTTGCAAAATATCCGCTTATTAAAATAAACGCTGGCATATGAAAAGTATAAATAAATATGTAGAGTGTTCGTAACCACTGTTCATCATTAATGAAGGGAGTTAACAAATGGCCAAACACTACCAGTACAATTAAGATAAATTTCACGTTATCAAAATACGCATCCCGCTTAGCCATTTGACTTCCTCCTTTCTTTTACGTTCTATGGATTTGTACGACGTGCTGCTGCGAATATCTTTTCTTTACATCCCTTACTATACATAGTGAAAATGAAAAAACAGTGAAAACTTTTCTTTTTTCTATTTTTAAATAAGGCGCGGCTAAATAAGTTTGACAAATGGCGCCTCTTTCTCTACTATATAGATACGCACCCTATCCAATTCAATTTCGCTTGTTGCGGGACACTTAACCAGTACGGATGGATAGGGTGTTTTTGTATGCAAAAAAAAAGCAGAAGACCTAGGTCTTCTGCTTTTTATTTTGCTATAGGCTGACTGTCATCTTTTCCGTTTTCTTTTTTGCTTTTTAAATAATAAAACAGATAACAAAAAAGGACAAATGGGATACCGCAGTATAATGCGATACGCTGACTCTTATCAAAAGCAAGTCCTACACAAGCAGCAAAGCATAAAACGAATGCTAAGATAGGAACGAGAGGATATAAAGGAGCTTTGTAAACAAGCTTTGATACATCATTTCCTTCTTTAATATAGCGTCTTCTGAACATAAAATGAGAAGCTGCAATAGCCATCCATACAGCTACCACCGCAAATCCAGAAATAGAAACTAATACTAAGTAAACAGTAGTTGGTGCAACCACGCTTGACAGCAAGGACAGACAAGCCACTCCCATGCTGATAAGCAACGAATTAAATGGAACTCCTTTAGACGTTACTTTCCCTAACCAGCTGCTAACCATTTTTTGATCGGATAATGACCAGAGCATTCTCGAGCATGCATATAAGCCTGCATTAGCGTTTGATAGTAAAGCTGTTAAAATAACCAAGTTCATAATATCTGCTGCATAAGGAATACCTATTTGATCAAACACCGTCACAAAAGGACTTTCTAACACTCCTGCTTGTTTCCATGAGATCAACCCAGATAGTACAAACATGGCGCCGATAAAGAAGAAGAATGTACGCCAAATGATATTTTTAATGGCTCGAGGTATGTTCTTTTCTGGATCTTCGGTTTCTCCCGCCGTAATACCAATTAATTCTGTTCCTGAAAAAGCAAAACTTACGGAAACCATCGTAATTAATACAGGCATAAGTCCATTTGGAAATAAACCGCCCTCTCCTGTAAAATGAGAAAGCATCGGCGCTTTTTCATGACCGCTAAGGGGAATGAATCCAAACATCGCTGCTGCGCCTAAAATAATAAATACAATAATCGTTAATACTTTAATACTTGAAAACCAAAATTCTGTTTCGCCGAAAAAACGTACAGATGTTGCATTTAAACCAAATAATAAAAGAGCAAACAGCGCGCTCCATATCCAAACCGAAACTTCAGGAAACCATCTTTGCATAAGCAGCCCAGACGCTGTAAACTCCGAACCGACAGATACTACCCAAGTCAGCCAGTAGAGCCAGCCCACCGCAAAACCAGTTCCCGGCCCTATAAACTTTGTAGCGTATACTTGAAATGATCCTGACACAGGCATTGCTACGCTTAGTTCCCCTAGACATATCATGACTAAATACATAATTAATCCACCGATTAAATAAGCAAGGAGCGTTCCCCCAGGACCTGCTGCATTAATTGTATAGCCAGAATTAAGAAACAACCCCGTACCGATAACACCGCCAAGGGAAATCATAAATAAATGACGGCTTTTCATTTTTCTTTGTAACTGATTCATAGATGTTGTATTCTCACCCATTATGTACCTCCTTTTTTATAGTAAACCCATCCAAAAACTTGGTTTTTTTACATATTCTCTATAGTCTCTTCTCTTCAGGAATAGGCTCTATTTCTTCGATATGTACGAATTTTGTATATTGTATACAATATACACTTCTTAAATCTTTTTACGATTATATCATTTTTCAGATTTTTTACAACAATGAATAGTAAAAAATATTTCAATAATTCTATTTTTTTATATTCTAACTAAGATTAAATGAAGTGATATGATATGATTATTTTTACACCTGTACGTTCTTTCTTGCTATTTTTATACTCTTTCATCACCATGACATGAAGAGAAAGAACAGCTGATGCGATATTTATTTTAGGGGGAAACAATGAACAAGGGGCCTATGATTTATCATTCATTAAAAGATCATGTATATAACTACATAGCAAGTCAAATTCAAGAAGGTACACTGCTGCCTAACGACAAAATAAATGAAGCCAGTATTTGTTCTCAGCTGAATGTCAGCCGAACGCCTGTAAGAGAAGCGCTTATTAAATTAGCTTCAGACAACCTATTAGAATACAGACCGCGCAGAGGGTTTACTGTAAAGGAAATTGATACACACAAAAAACTAGAAGTGTTTGAAATCGTCGGTGCTTTAGATGGTCTGGCAGCTGCCTTGTCGATTGATCACTTAACTGAAGAAGATTTTACGAAGATGGATGAGCTTATTAAAAAAATCGATGTTTCGATTGAATCAGAAAATTATCAGGATTATCAAAAATATCAAACGTATTTTCATCGAGTATATTTGAACCGATGCGATAATGTGACCTTAAAAGAACAGCTTATGTCTTTACAAGACGGATTCATCAGACAAACGTACTTTAGCGATGACACCAAAGAGCTATACGCCATTTTACGCGTAATGAATGAACATCACCGCCATATTCTAAAACTTCTGCAGCAGAAAAAAAAGGCCGATGTTCAGCTTTACCTTCAAAATGTTCACTGGAAAATCGAATACCCAGAAATGATTTGATCAAAAAGAACTCGAGACATGACTAAATCAATTCGATCAACAGCTAGAAGAAACGAAATACATGAAACCTACGTTTATCATACCAATGAAAAAATCCGAACGAAGTTGATTCTTCATTAAGAATCTCAATTCATCGTTCGGATTTTTCTTCAACTAAAACTCTTTTGTCCCAGCCTCTTTTATTTTGCTATAGCAGAACGCTGTTTTTCTTCTTTTACGTACCAAATGAATTTCCCTGTATATCCGTAAACAATCGCCAAAATAATAGAGACAAAACTGAGCCACATAAACGGCAGATAAGCGAATGTAGAGATCCCAAGCGTTGTAGCTAGAAATACACCGTTATCCGTCCACGGAACCATTCCAGAAGTTAAGGTTCCCCCTACTTCTGAGTTACGGGCAAGCACTAGACGCTGTATCCTTAACTTATCGTAACTTTTCTCCATAATTTTCGGTGTTAAAATTAATGAAACATACATCGCACAACCAAATATATTTCCTAATAATCCAACGAAAATAGTAGAAGCCGTAACGTTTCCTGAATTGACAAGAATTTTTTCAAATTTAGATAGCAGGACTTCTAAGACGCCGAGCTCATCTAATAACCCGCCAAATCCTAGTCCAAAAATAATGACAATAATAGAACCGACCATGCTTAAAATTCCGCCACGATTTAATAGCTCACTTAAAAATGTGTTGTCGGTATTAATTTTAAATCCTTCATAAGCCGTATTAAATGCGCTCGCCACATCCATATGTTGAAAGACAACTGCCCATATAATTCCTAATAATGAACCAACCGCAATTGCTGGAAGAGAAGGTTTCTTTAATGCTAAAAGGACAATGACAGCCAAAGCCGGAATCAGCATCCACCCGCTGATGTGAAATGTATCCAACAGCGAAGATTTTAATTCTTCTACCCGTCCAGCATCAAAATCTTTTCCCCCATACATAAACCCTGTTACCGTAAATAATACTGCCGTAATGAGATAAGCAGGAATATCCAATACTAACATTGCTTTTACGTGATCGATAACGTTCACTCGGGCCATTGACGCAGATAAAATGGTACTGTCAGAAAGAGGAGAAAGCTTGTCTCCAAAATAAGCTCCTGAAATCACGGCTCCAGCTACTAAAGGAAGCGGCATACCTAAGCCTTGTCCGATTCCCATCATCGCGATTCCGGCTGTACCAACCGTTCCCCAAGATGTTCCTGTTGAAATCGAGGTAATAGAGCAAATGATAAGTGTAGCAAGTAAAAAGAATGTTGGATTAATAAACTCTAATCCAAAATAAATAAGAGAAGGAACAACTCCTCCGGCAATCCATGTTCCAATTAACGTACCGACGGCTAATAAAATTAAAATAGCTTCTAAGCCGTTTGATATTCCTCTTGTAATGGCCCCTTGCAGCTGATTATACGTATACCCAAGTCGTACTCCTAGCGCCATAACAATAAACCATGAAATAAATAAAGCGAGCTGAATAGGTAAATCAAAAACAGTTGCAAACGAAATAACAACAGCTAAAAATAAAGCAAGCACAATCATTATTTCCCACATAGATGGTAAACGGGTTGTGTTCAAACTAGCTCCTCCTAAACTGGTATGTAGATTCTGGAATGTGGTATCGTTTAAGAGCAAAACGTCCTTATTTTTTAATTGTTCCTCTTACTGCTCCAACGTATGTATTTCTATGAGTACTTAAACAATAAACTGCATCTTTTTAAGAACATAAAATAAGGATACTCGCGTAAACAATAAGCCATCTTTCTTTTATCCAGTGGTCATAATACCATAAGAGTGTGCTTTCTTACAAGACTCGTTATAAAGCGCTTTCTGTTTGTTTATACATTTTAATATATAAATATATTTTCATTTATTTTATTCAACGAAAAGAGGAAAGTAACATGAAAGAATATGCAACGTTTGCAGGAGGATGCTTTTGGTGCATGGTCGCTCCTTTTGATCAGCTTACAGGAATCATTAGTATCCGCTCGGGCTACGCTAGAGATGAACAAATCGCTTCTGAAGCTAAACAGGAAAGCGAGTACGTAGAGGCCGTGCAAATTGTATGGGATCCTTCTCAAATTACGTTTGAAGAGCTGCTTAACCTGTATTGGCAGCAAATTGACCCTACGGATTCCGCCGGACAGTTTTCAGACCGCGGACCATCGTATCGAGCCATTATTTTTTATCATAACGAAAAGCAAAAAGAAGCGGCTCTCGATTCTAAAAGAAAGCTCGCCCAAAGCGGACGTTTTAAGAACCCTATCGTCACACCTATTTTACCTTTTTCTTCTTTTTACGAAGCAGAAGAACAGCAGCAGGATTATTATCGAAAAAATGCATTTCACTATAAATTATACAAAGAAGGCTCGGGGCGAACTGATTTTCTGACGCAGCATTGGCCCAAGGACCGCTCTTACCTTAAAAAGTTCCTAACGCCTATGCAATATTTTGTTACGCAGGAAAACGGAACCGAACCCCCTTTTACAAATTTATATTGGAATAACAAAAAAAAAGGAATTTACGTTGACCTTCTAACTGGAGAAGCACTGTTCAAAACGTCAGATCAGCTTCCTTCTCATACAGGCTGGCCCATTTTTAAGCGTCCTATCTTATACGGAAACATAAAAAAAGTGCCGGCTCAGCATTCAACAGCGCTAAAAAGCAAAGAAGGAGATAACTATCTTGGTTTACTTTTAACAGAAGAAAACAGCGAATACTATCAAGTAAATTCTGCGGCTCTTCGCTTTATTCCAAAAGAGAAGCTTAAAGAAGAAGGCTATGAAGATTTTTTAATTTTATTTTGATGCCTATACTTTCTTAAACGGGTAAAAATAAGCAGTTACTTTCTTTGCGTAGTGTACAGTTAAATTATGATAGTCCGCCGGACGCAAAAAAGGCTGAGTGATAGAATCATCTCTTATTTCACACTCTCCTTTTTGCAGCTCCCAAGGATCATGATAAAGGTCTCCTCTGTAGACATTTCCTTGGTGAGTGGTAAATAAGCAATAGCGCTCTGTAAGCCAATGAGCTAATTCTCCTTTTCTACTGCGATAGGACGGAGAAGTACCTCTATATGTAAGCTTTACTCGCTCTTTTTTTGAGTCTCTGTGCGTTCGAACTGACTGAAAAGAAATATGGTTCTGAGTTTTGTTGAATGTCATAGCAGCGTGGTAATAAGGCAAGTGAAAAAACTGACGAGCAATCCATACTCCTAGTGGATTGCTTGCGTCTAAACTAAAAAAATAAACGCCTTTTTCCCCTTTATATGTAACATAGGTACGCACATTTAGCTCATATAGCCGTGAAAAGATGGGCACGGCGGGCGTTCCTTTGAATCGAATGTCTGTCATCGTAAAAGGCACAAGCGCAATCCACGCTTGACCATTATAGGTGTCAGGCTCTAACTGACTCGGCAATAAAGAAGCCAAAAATGCCGGATCTACAGGCCAATGAATAAACAGTAAATCTTTCCACGTTTGTTTCATTATCCAATTATTTTTCACTTCTTGGTCCCTCCTTTTTCTAGATGTTCTTTTCCATTAATTCAGCGGCTGCCGATTTGCCTGACAAATATGCGCTCTCTAACCGTGAGTGATTCGTCTCGTCTTCCCTTCTTAAAAAAGCATCTCCTGCCACCAGTAGCGACGGCATAATTTTAGCAAAGGGCTGATGAAGAACTTGTTCAACCTCTGCATAGCGCCATTTCTTTATCTGGATGCTTTTAATATGATTTGCACCTATCCATTCTTTTATTTCATTTTTTATCATCGGCAGCAACTCACGTTCATGTTCATCAAAATGTTTTTCTGACCAGTCTTTATTCATATATATGCTAAGAACGGGCGTCTTTGATATTCCTTTTTGCTCATGATTAATGATTCTTTGGATTGTGCCAGATGGATTCGTGAGTTGACCATGATCACCAAACAGCGTCTCTGTGTAAAGCTCCACGATAGCAACCAAGCAAGGACTGAATTTCAGTGTTTTAAGAATAGATTGGTCCACCTGTAACCTGCTGTTATTAAGCATCTCAATAACCTGAGGAGACGGAGGTGTAAGAATGATATCAGTAGCTTCAAAAATCTCATTTTCTTCTGTATATAACTGATACCTTCCGTTTTGAAAATCAATGGCTTTAACTTTTCGATTTACATATACGCGTAGATCTTCAGCTAAATATTTAGCTAGCGCATTCATGCCATTCGGACTTTGATACCGAGGGTGATGGTCACCAAACCACTTCTTAACCTTTCTATCACCTATCCATTTATTTACGTCTTGTTGAAATTCATCGGATCTCACGGTAAAAAATTGAGCTCCGTGATCTGCTTTTCCATCCCCTACTCTTCGTGTAGCCATTCGTCCCCCTACACTTTTACTCTTATCAAGAAGAAAGACCTCTATTCCCTCTTTTTGTAATTCAGCCGCCGCTGTAAGGCCGGTCATTCCTGCACCTACTATGCCTACTCGTTTCATTTTTTCCTCCTTATTTAACTCATTTACTTACAGTATAAAAAAAGCGGAATGATTGAGCTAATTTAAACTGTCTTTTTCATTTACCTTTGCTCCTGCTTGTCTCAAAAAAATAGTCTACGATTCCTTTCAGCTTAATATACTTGTTGTATACAAATATATTTTTACCCGCTAGCACGTCTATAGATAGGAGGACCGTCACATGATGCTCTATGATATTAAGCACAAAGTATATTACGAAGTATTTAATACAGCTCGCCCTAAAATGAAGGACTCTCACCAAGGACGAAGCTGGGGATATGTTTATAAAAATCTCAATGGACAACCTACAAAGTTCTGGATTGACTTTACACACGGTCGTTTTATGTACTTTCAAGTTGAAGACAAGTGGTATCGCGTGCAATATTTGCAGTCCAATGATAAGAAAAAAACAGCCGATGTCTTTAAAGGCGCTCTCATTGATTTGATTTTAGATGGAATGGATCTCAAATTAGTACGAGGAAACTTTGAGAAGAGAAGACTCTTAGCTTTATAACACATAGAAAAACAGCCGTAAAAGCAGTCCTGCTTTTACGGCTGTTTAATTGTACGAGGAGTAATCAATATTTCAACCCTTCTATTTTTCGCTTGCCCCTCTGCTGTATTGTTAGATGTCACGGGTTTGAACTCTCCAAACCCTTTTGCACTGAACATGCTTGGATTAAGCTTATCGTTTTTTAAGATAACTTTCATAAAGTTAACTGCTCTCATCACGCTTAACTCCCAGTTGGATTCAAAACCAGCGTTCCGAATAGGTACGTTATCGGTGTGACCGCTAATAATAATGTTACGAGGAGGATCAATCACCAAAAGCTCTGAAATATCATTTGCGATTTTTGTATCTTCACTCCGAACTTGTGCTCTTCCCGAATCAAACAATACATTGTCTCGAATGGAAATTAAGAGACCTTCATCTGTTAGCGAAGTCTGCAATTGATTTGTTAAGTTTTTCTTTTGAATATACGCATTAATTTTAGATTGAATTTGCTGAAGCTCTTCTTGGTCAGCTTCTCGTATGGTTTGCTCCTTTTGTTCGCTCGTTAACGATTGTGAAGAAGCAGGAGACTGATTGGGGGCTGTCTCCACTTCATTTGTTTTTTCCGTACTTTTAGCTGCAGGAGTATTTGAAGGCTGAACCGCTTCTTCAGATTCCTGCAGAGATTGAAATTCCATCACGCCCGTTCCTCCAACGAATGCTTCATTAAATGCGCGAGAAAGGTTCTTAAATTTTTGCGCATCCACTGAGCTCATTGCAAACAATACAATGAACAAAGCAAGTAAAAGTGTAAGCAAATCTGAGTAAGGAAGCAGCCAGCTTTCGTCAACATGGTCCTCCTCGTGCTTTCGTTTTCTGCGTCTACTCATTTATGCCCACTTCACTTTCTTGAAGAAGCTTTTTACGTTCCGCTGTTGGCAAATAAGAAGCCAGCTTTTGCTCAATCACTTTTGGTGTTTCTCCTTCTAGAAGTGAAAGCACTCCTTCGATCATCATATACTTTACCTTTACTTCATGTTTCGATTTACGCTTTAGTTTATTTGCAAACGGATGCCATAGTACATACCCAGTAAAAATACCAAGAAGCGTAGCAACAAAAGCCGCGCTGATCGCATGTCCTAGCGTATCTGTATCTTCCATGTTCCCAAGCGCAGCAATTAACCCTATAACAGCTCCAAGTACACCCAGAGTTGGAGCATATGTACCTGCTAAAGCGAAAATACTTGCACCCGTTTGATGTCTTTCTTCCATAGCATCAATTTCTTCAGACAACACGTCTCGTATATAATCCGCACTTTGACCATCAATAGCTAAATTCAAACCATTTTTTAAGAAAGGGTCATCTACATCAATAATTTGGGCTTCAAGTGATAGTAACCCTTCTTTTCGAACAACTTGTCCCCATTCTGAAAACATGGATACTAAATCAACGGGCTGCAGCATTTTTTGTTCTTTAAACAGGACACCAAACAGTTTTGGGACTCTTTTGATTTCATTTGAAGGAAATGCAATCACTACTGCTCCGACGGTTCCGACAATAATAATTAAAATAGCAGCCGGATTTCCTAACACAGATGGATTAACCCCTTTGAAAAACATGCCTACAATAAGAGAGGCTATTCCTAAAATCAGTCCAATAAAAGATGTTTTATCCATATGTAATTCTCCTATCCTTAACTTCCTGTTCTTTCTTTTTGTGTATTTTATCCTCATCTTTTATTTCGACTATTTCATAGAATTTTTAAGCTTTTTATGAATCATATTTACAATTACATCTTTTCTCTATTATAAAAACACTTTTTTCAACTTTTCATACAGAATATCTGAAGGTCCAGCTATAATCGCTACAATTTGATTTTCCACATAAATAGCAGCCGTCATCTTATTATCAATATCAGCTAAAATTGCAAACCCGACGTTAATATTCAACTTTACTCACCTCTGTAACGTTGTTGTTTATTCAACATATAAAAAGAGCAGTCTTACCATTTATTTTTCCGTGTTTTATTGACATTTGTAAATTTTATATTAAGATTATGTAAATGAGTTGACAAAATGGAGGTGATATTATGCTACTAGAAAAATACTGTAAAGACACTGATTTAATGATTATCCAGTTTACAATCGAACTAACAAAAGATATTCACGCTAAAATCTCCGCACGTACTTTATTTTATGAAGAACAGGTGATACGTTATGCTGAAAAAAGAATACGTTCTTTCTTACATCCTCTTTCCCTTAAACATACGCTGAAATTTGTCTATCAATCTGAAATACTACAAACCATTCTATTCAAATTAAAACCAACTTTTGAACAGCAGCACGTACTGCGCTGTATTTCATCTTAAAAAGGAGTTCCCTTTAGCGGAAACTCCTTTTTGATTTGATTCTACGATATAGACGATATGTTTTTCTGATAACGTTTAAAAGCGGATACGGCAAGCGGATATGGTATTTATCAATAAACGGATAAAAGGTGTAATAAGCTTTTACAAGGTCTGTCCATTTTTTATCAATACCCTCCTTATAAAAGTCAGAAATATCCACCACATATCCTCTTCCATCTTTCATCATGACATTTTTGCCATGCACATCATACGGGTTTAACCCCTGGCTTCTTGCATAGTCCAAAGCTTTGTTCACATCTTTTATGACTTGTTCTGGAATCTTTATTCCCCGCTGTACAGCATCATACAAAGTAACACCTGTAAGTCTTTTTAAAATCAAGTACGTCTTTCCCTCATGAAAAAGTTGAGAATAAGCTGGGTGAACGCCCAGCTTTCTATACACTTGCGCTTCTTTTTTTACACCATAAACGTCTCTTCCGTATACTTTTACGACAAATTCAGGATAATTCTCGTGCGTAAACACACCGGCATAGTTTCCTTTACCAATAAGTACCCACTCTTTTGTTTTGTTCGTAACTTCAACTGGATCATAGTCACTTTCACTTTGAATCTTAACTTGCGTTAGTAATGATGTTTCAACTAGCGACACTAACTGTTTAATTGTTTTATCCATAGTCCCCTCTAAAAATCCTTCAGTAATCTCTATCAAATATTATCCTATGATAAATCTCAATGCAGGATGTGTCAATAAATTGACAGCCTGATATAAAGAGGGAAAGGATTCCCGTTCATTCAAGACTGCGTGTGAACTTTGTGAACATTCACATCCAGTTCTTCTTTCATATTCAGCATAACACCCGCCATCGGAGCAATAGGCTCGGGCTTAGTCAGTTGAAATAAAAAGCGCTTTGTCATTTCTGACAGAAAAATAGTTACTATTTCAGTGATATAGTCCATGCCTCTTTCCGCTTGATGCTCAATCCCAAGCGGCATATACATATAGCTTGGGACATCAATGGACCCTCCTTTTTCAAAACGGTCAGGTAAAAATTCACTTGGCTCTAAAAAGTAATCTTCATGGCGATGCATCATATAAGGGCTAATTAACATAATCTCCCCTTTTTTAATGCTGTAACCATCTATTTGTATATCTTCACGTGCTTGACGCCCAAATAGCCAAAGAGGCGGATACAGCCTCATGCTTTCAGCAATTATTTTGCGCATATAGGTCAAATTTTTGGTTGAAAGTGATTCACCGCTAGCATAGGCTTGAATTTCTTTATGCAGCTGAAGGTGCTCCCTAATATTTTGAGACAGTAAATGAATAGACCAGCTGCATACGTGCGTAATCATTTCATACATCGAAAGGAATATAGAATTTAGCTGTTCGTATATTTCTCTTTCATCGATGTCTTCCCCGTGAGAATTTAATACACACTGCAGTAAGTCATTTCCTTCGGTTTTGTTTTGAACACGCATTTGAACGCGTTCAAAAAGGAGTTGTTCTAGCTGCTCATCTGAGTCAGGCTGGTGCAAGGGTAGACGAATATAAATTTTGCCTAACTTTTCTTTTTTTCTCATAAGCGCTTGAACATAGTGAATTTTGTCTTTATCCTCAATCGAAATGCCAAATACAAGTTGAAGGAGTACAGCTACGACTATCTGTCTTATGTCTTTTACTATCGTTCGAAGCTGCCCTTCTTCCCACGTTTCCGTATGCTTTTCAATTATTTTTGCGATTGCTTCCTTATTATAAGTTAGATGTTGTTTAAGTTGTGAGGGTTGAATGGGGCTCATGTATAATGCTTCATCTGTCCATAACATTTCTTCACCCAGCAGCGTTTTAAACATATGCGTTAGTTTAATTTTTTGAAACGCCTTGCTGTTTGTAATGACTACATCTTTAATAAGTTGAGGGTCTCTCGTTACATAAAAGCGTTTGTGCGCAACTCTAAATGTTGCAATTTCTCCATACTGAGTCAAGTTTTCCAAAAAACCCAATGGGTTCTCTCTAAACTTTTGCAGGTGACCGGTAAGCTTATACGACGAGGGGCCCTGTATAACCGGCAATGTTATCACTCCTTTTCTAAAAATGCGGGACTTAAACAAATAAAAGAGTAGTCCACTAAAGACTACTCTTTTTCACACAAAGATATGCTATTGATTTTCACAAAAAATCTTACTTATTATTCCATATTGATCCATACGCTTTTCACTTCAGTGTAATTATCAAGCGCATAGCTTCCCATTTCACGACCAATTCCCGACTGCTTATAACCTCCAAACGGGCTTGCTGCATCAAATACGTTGTAACAGTTCACCCAAACTGTACCCGCTTTAATACCATGAGCAATATAGTGTGCTTTCTTTAAATCCTGTGTCCAAACGCCTGCTGCTAGACCATATGCTGTATCATTTGCTTTGGCAATCAAATCATCAAGATCGTCAAACGGCATAGCAGCTACAACCGGACCAAAGATTTCTTCACGAGCAATCGTCATCGAATGATCGACATCTGCAAAGATAGTCGGTTCTACGAAATAGCCTTGATCAAACGGTATGTTTCCTCCTGCGAGTACTTCCGCTCCTTCTTCAATTCCTTTATCAATATAGGTTTTCACTCGTTTTTGCTGCTGCGCAGATACAAGCGGACCCATTGTTGTCTCATCAGCTAATCCATTTCCTTGTTTAATAGATTTCGTTTGAGAAACTAAATCAGCTACGACATTATCATATAAGCTTTTTTGGACATACAGACGACTTCCAGCACAACATACTTGTCCCTGGTTAAACATAATACCTGAAAGCGCACCAGGAACAGCTTTTGTTAAGTCTGCATCCGGGAGGATAATGTTTGGTGATTTTCCTCCAAGCTCTAACGTCACACGCTTTAAAGAGTCGCTAGCTTGTTTCATAATTGCTTTTCCGACAGCAGTAGATCCTGTAAAAGCAATTTTATCGACAAGATCATGATGAACGAGCGGTTCACCTGCTGTTTTCCCGTAGCCTGGCACAATGTTTAGCACGCCTTTTGGGAATCCTGCTTCATCGGCTAGTCGAGCTAAGTAAAGTGCAGAAAGAGGCGTTTGCTCGGCTGGCTTGAGCACAATTGTACATCCAGTTGCCAAAGCGGCTCCGAGCTTCCAAGCGGCCATTAAAAGCGGGAAGTTCCACGGAATAATTTGGCCAACAACTCCTACTGGTTCATATCTCGTATAGTTAAAATACGCTCCTTGCACAGGAATAGTTTGTCCAACCATTTTAGTTGACCACCCTGCAAAGTAGCGGAAATGTTCGATGGCTAATGGAATGTCTGCATTTGATGTTTCACGAATTGGTTTTCCGTTATCAAGCGTTTCAAGCTGCGCAAGTTCCAATTGATGTGTTTCCATTAAATCAGCTAATTTATAAATAAGTCGACTTCTTTCAGCTGCTGACATCTTTGTCCAAGGTCCATGATCAAAGGCTTCTCTAGCCGCTCTGACGGCGCGATCAATATCCTCTGGATTTGCTTCAGCTACATCTGCCAACTTTTCACCCGTTGCTGGATTTACTGTTTCAAACGTTTTTCCTGAAACAGAGTCTACCCATTCGCCATTAATGTATAGCTGTTTAACTCCTTTTAAAAACTCCACTACTTTCGGACTCATTTCAACTTTTTTCGCTCCAAGATTTTGCATCAAATACATACCTCCCCACGAATTTTGAAAACGCTAACAATGAATATTTTACCATGTTATCTAGTAAAATCAACAATTTTGCATACAATATTCCGAATTTTTCTACATGCATTCTAGCTATCTAAAACTTATCTTACTAGTACAAATGTCGAAAGAGGCGAAACGTTTATTGTATTTCCTTTCACCGTACGGAGCGTTTTTGTTCCGGCCCGCTCGCCGTCAACAAGTAATCTCCACGTTCTGTTAGAAGGCAAATGAACCGTTTGAGCTTGTTTATTTGCATTATGAATCACCATTATTTCGTTTGCTTTATCTTTATTAGCTTTAGCATTTAACGTATAACCTACTACGTTTGCTGGTGCATCAACAAAGCGTAAATTTTGATGAATAGCCTGTGCACTCGTCATTCTAAATGACGAATATTGCTTTCGAAGCGCAATAAGTCCCTTCATGTAATTTACTTCTTGTCTGAAAGCTGCTCGGCGCTTCCAATCTAGCTGATTGACAGAATCGGGTGACTGATAGCTGTTATGGTCTCCGCCTTTTGTTCTCATAAACTCTTGACCTGCATGTATAAAGTTCATTCCTTGAGATGTTAAAATAATAGAAGAAGCAAGCTTGTGCATTTGCTTTTTCGTTTGCTCGGTGTCAGCAGGGTTCGTCAGCTGAAGCTTATCCCATAAAGTATGGTTATCGTGCGCTTCTACATACGTAACAACTTGATCTGGATCTTCATACGTGGCAGTTGAACGATCATAATCAATTCCAGCTGCTATACTTTGCTGTATGAGCTTTTCTTGTCCTTGCTTTCCATTCACAAATCCGTTGTCATGATCAAAAAATACGCTGCCTTTAAGACCATCCCGCATACCGTCATTAAAGTGAGCGATGCGCTTCATATCCTGAGCGTTTTTCTGGTTAGCTTTGAGCTTAGCGTCAAGCTCGGTTCCTAGATCCCAGCCCTCTCCTAAGACGATAATGGAAGGATCAAGTTCATCTAACTTCTTTCTCACTTCATTCATTGTCTTTGTATCGTGAATCCCCATTAAATCAAACCGAAACCCGTCAATGTGGTACTCTTTTGCCCAATACGCAACAGAATCTACGATAAACTTCCGAACCATTTTCCGTTCAGACGCCGTGTCGTTTCCAACACCTGTTCCGTTGGATAGAGTTCCATCTTCTTTATAACGGAAGTAGTAGCCTGGAACTAGTTTATCAAAGCTATGCTCACTCACTGCATACACGTGATTATAAACAACGTCCATTACCATGCGAAGCTGCTTGTCATGAAGCGTTTGAATCATTTGTTTGAGCTCAATAATTCTAGTCTTAGGATTATATGGGTTTGTTGAATAAGAGCCTTCTGGGACGTTATAATTTTTCGGATCATATCCCCAGTTAAACTGCGGCTCGTTTAATTTCGTTTCATCCACCGTACGATAATCGTAAATAGGCAGGAACTGGACGTGCGTTACACCTAAATCTTTAATATGACTGAGTCCTGTTTTTACTCCATTTGGTCCTTTCGTATTCCACTCCGCTACGCCTAAATATTTTCCTTTGTTTTTGATACCGCTCTCTTTTTGAGACGATAAATCTCGTACGTGCAGTTCATAGATAATGGCATCTTCTGGATTTTTAAATTTCGGCTTATTTGTACTCCACTTTTTCGGATTTGTTTTAGCCAAATCTACGACGACTCCGCGATCTCCATTGACCGTTGTTGCTCGTACATATGGATCAACCGCTTCATTCCAGACGTTCCCAATTTTTACTTTGTACGTATAAATTAGTTCATCTTGATTTCCTTTTAACTCCGCTTTCCACGTTCCTTTTTCACTTTTAGTCATAGAAATTTCTTTTAAAGCTTTCGAGTTCCATGACGAATAAGTCACTAGCTTGGCTTCGCTTGCAGTTGGAGCCCATACGCGAAAATTTGTTTGTTTCTTAGAATATGTGTTTCCTAAATCGTTTCCGCTATATGCATACTTTTCGTCAAATTCTTTCGTACGCACGACATTTCCATTGACTACATCAGCTGATCCGTATCCTTTTTGCTTAACTCTATACGTTTGTGTAACGTCCAAAGGCCGTTTTGTTATGATTTTAATTTTAGTAGTAACAGCGTCTCCTCCCTCTTTATAAGGTGTCACTTTCTCAATTTGAGCTCCGTCAATTTCAATGTCTCCTAAACTCTTAGAAGAGTCAAACGGCACGTTTGTTTCTAAGGTGATTTGATTAAATGTATCCATCGTCGCCTTCATGATTTTCCGAGTGAGATCTACTCCAGTTCTATCGTAATAAATTCGATTTTGCCCTTGAACAATCCATACTTCTACATTCCCATCTTTACCAACCTTGGTAATAAAGCGGTTTCCTCCGTCTTTATTTTCCCAATCGCTATCACTAGTAGAATGGTGTACAATAAAACCAATTTTGTCAAATAAATTACCACTTCCACTGTTAATTGTGTAAGTTGCTTTCTTCCCAAAATTCGTGTCTTCCGTAAATTCGATTTGCTTGCCTTCTTTTTCATCACCTGGCCATGTCCAAATGTTCCACCCGCTATAATCTCCATCGTACCGATGATAGTTTAAGGTAACGTTTACTTTATCAAATTCCGGTAAATCTCGATATTCACCGTCAGGAGGAGACGTATATGTATGTTCATCTCCACTTTTTACCCATACTTCTCCTTCACCGTTCTCCACTGAAACGAAGCGGTCTCCTCCATCTTTTTCCCACGACTCTGTTCGTACAATAAAACCTACTTTGTCATAAGTACCGGGTAGTTCAACTTCCGCTACTTTTCCAAATTGATCTTCCCCTGTAAATGCGTAAGGCTTCCCTTCTCCTCCTTCAGGAAAAACCCATAATCCCCATTCTTTTGTATCGTTTGAAGCAGGCTGATAGTGAATCGTGAGTTTTGTGGTATCCGCTGCAGATGCAAACGATTGCATAAACGGGCTAAAAAAAGAGCTTACTAGTAAGAGTAAAGCCGTCAGTACCATTGTATATTTAGTCCAACTACGTTTCAATTAAAACCCTCCCGTAAAATAAAGTACGTACACATTTTTCACTATAACCTTTTTTGAAAGCGTTATCATAAGTATTTTTTCCTATTTTATGCGGATAAAGAAAAAAAATCCATAGTTAACAATGTTAACTATGGATACCGTATCTCTTTTACACTTCTGCTGTTTCAGGTGAGATGGTTTGATCGTTGTATACGTTTGTATCTAACTCTTTTGTTAGTTTACTAGTTACGACTCCGGCTGTCATGCTTCCACTTACATTAAGTGCCGTACGTCCCATATCAATCAGTGGTTCTACTGAAATTAATAAGCCTGCTAGCGCTACGGGCAAATTCATAGAAGATAATACAAGTAAAGCCGCAAATGTCGCTCCTCCGCCAACCCCTGCTACGCCAAACGAACTAATTGCTACAATGGCAATCAACGTGAAAATAAATGAAGGCGTTAAAGGATCAATACCTACCGTTGGTGCAATCATAACGGCTAACATAGCTGGATATATTCCAGCGCATCCGTTTTGACCGATTGTAAGACCAAATGAACCTGCAAAATTCGCAATTCCTTCTGGAACCCCTAACTGTCTTGTTTGTGTGTTAACATTCAAAGGCAATGCTCCAGCACTCGTACGAGAAGTAAAGGCAAACGCCAATACAGGAAATACTTTCTTAACATATGTGATCGGATTTACACCGATGATTGTTAGAATAACTAAGTGAACGATAAACATAGCTGCCAATGCGACATATGATGCTACAACAAATTTTCCAAGTTTAACAATTGCATCAATATCACTCGTTGCTACTGTTTTGGTCATAATTGCAAGTACCCCATAAGGAGTTAAACGAAGAATTAGCGTCACTACACGCATGACAATTGCATAAAGCGTATCAATAATTTTTGAAAATAACGCCGCTTCCTCAGCTTTTTTACGCTTCACGCCTAAATACGCAATTCCAACAAATGCGGCAAAGATGACAACGCCAATCGTGGAAGTTGATCGTGCGCCTGTTAAATCAAGAAACGGGTTAGCAGGTAATAATTCTACTACTTGCTGCGGAATTGTTTTTGCTTCTAAACTAGATAAATTGTTTTCCAAGTCCTCTCCGCGCTGAAGTTCCGCTTCCCCTTTTGTGATTTGGACAGATTCTAAATTAAAGCTCGTTGTTGTAAAAATACCAATTGCAGCTGCTATCGCTGTTGTGACAAGCAAAATCCCAATAATTAAACTACTAATCTTTCCAATATTGCTCGTCAATTTCAAACGAGTGAATGCCGCTACAATCGATACAAATACAAGCGGCATGACAATCATTTGAAGAAACTTCACATATCCGCTTCCTACAATGCTAAACCAATCGGCGGTCGCTATCGTTACTTCATGAGTCGGACCATACACCCACTGAAGAGCAAAGCCAAAAATAATCCCTAGGCCAAGCGCCGTGAACACACGCTTTGAAAATGATACATGTTTTTTCTGCATCATAAACAGCCCCGCAAGCAGTGCCAGCATAATAAGGATGTTTAGAATGACTAATAAGTTATTCATAGATGTTCCCCCTGTAATTTTTCCATAATTTATGTCTCTATTACTTATAATACAACAATACCAATAAGTCAACTAGGTTTTATGTTTTTTCCTAAAGACAGTTTTTTTGAATAATTTTGACAAAACAAAAAAGCTAAGGATTTTCCTTAGCTTTCTATTTTACGC
Organism: Priestia sp. FSL R5-0597; assembly: GCF_038006305.1. Lineage (NCBI taxonomy): Bacteria > Bacillati > Bacillota > Bacilli > Caryophanales > Bacillaceae > Priestia > Priestia sp. FSL R5-0597. Next base: position 1,997,154 of record NZ_JBBOUZ010000001.1, on the reverse strand, counting down.
TTGTATGTACTTCAGTGGTCTTTTGCTCCGTTACCAGAGATGGCCTTTCTTTCATCAGACCGGATGTACTACAATTCATATATAGGATTACATTTCATATAATTCATTTAGCCATTTTACAAACAAATGTCTGGGTAATTCTAGTTCGTGAAGCTCGACATATTGAATATCAGATAGCGTCGTTCCTCTAGCCATATAAAAGTACCACTGCCAGCCAATATCTTTAGCAATGGCATAGGATTTAGCTAGATCTTGCCTATTATCTGTCTGCTGCATATCATTCATCCACTGCGTTTCATCCGCTTCATACTCATAATAATGGAGAGTATATTTATCACACCAATACGCAAGGTCTTGATGGGAAAACGGATTTTCTCCGTCACATACTTGAAGCAATAGCATTCTTAAATTTTCCGGTGTATACGGTAATATAATTTTTTGATCTGCACGTCTCATTTTGCTACCTTCCTGACATGTTCGTTTCTTTTATTACATCATGTACAGCTGCGTTTAGCAATAAGAAATGGATGACGTTTTCATTACTTTTCGTTTACAACATTTCATTTGCTTGCAAAAACCGCCGTATCTTCGACATACAGAGGCAGTCGGATTTTAACAATCGTCCCTTTTTTCTGTTCACTCTCAATCTGCAGGGTACCGTGATGATCATGAATAATTTTAGAGCTGATTGTTAATCCAAGCCCCATTCCTTTTTCTTTTAAAGTAAAAAACGGTTCTCCTATATGTTCTAGACGGTCTTTAGAAATTCCTACTCCTTCATCTCTAACTTCTATAAAAATATGGTCATCCTGCGCTGTTTTGATTGTGATATAAATATTTCCAGGCTTATCCATGGCTTCAATTGCGTTTTTAAAAACATTAAGTAATACTTGGATAAGGTGATTTTTATTTCCATATACACTAGCGTTATTTGTTTGTTCATCGTATAAGAAGTCAATATTTTTCAATAAAGCTTCATGGGAAGTTAGACTCATTACATACTTAACCGCTTCTGTAAGAGAAAACACGCGAAAATGTTCACTTTCAGGTTTTGACAACAGGAGCATTTCACTAACAATACCATTAATTCGTTCCAGCTCATCAAGCATGATATTAGCATACCCTACCGCGGATCGGTCTGTTTCTTTCATGAGCTGAACAAACCCTTTAATACTCGTAAGCGGATTTCTAATTTCATGGGCAATTCCAGCAGCTAATTCGCCTACTACAGAAAGCTTTTCCTTTTTTATCAGAAGCGCTTCTGCAAGCTTTTGCTGAGTGATATCTCGTCCAATCGTAATAAGAGCTTTTCTTGAGCCATCATCAAAAAACACAGGTACTTTAATGACGTCAAATGTTTTGACCTCGCCGTTTGGTATTTCAAATGCTTCTTCCATGCGTACCTTTTCCTTTTTTCTCCAAGCTTCTTCATCCGATGAAATACAGTGTAAGAAAGCCGCTTGAAAGAAAGGCACAAGCTCCCCAAGCTCTGCATCGGTTTTACCCCTGTAATCAATACCCTTTAAATGATAAAGTTCTCTTCCAAAATCGTTCACCGCCACCCATTTGCCAGCTCCATCTTTAAAACAAATAAAATCTGGCATTGAGTTTATTAATGTAGCAAGCTGATACTGTTCATCAGACACCTGGGTATAAACCGAACGCTTATGAAGTAAATAAAACGTGCCAGCCGTTATGCCCACTAGTAAACTATCTTTTATCAAACTGCTAAGAGCATATGCTCCTTTAAAAAATGCCATTGTTTGAAAGACGGTGTACACCCCTAAAAGCAGAAGACCCGTTACCGCCGCTGCTTTTCGTACACCCTCCCTATTTTTTATCAATATTTCCCACCAGCCTTTGTTTTTTATGTGAATACTCTCTATGTTTCATCAATTAAGTTCTGAATATTCTTCTTACTTTTAAACTAGTTTACCTTATTTTTTTATTCTTATCTAATACCTTTTCTTATTACTTTTGACACAGTTTCTTTTATCCTCTTTATTTGTTTCCGCATTTTCATTTTATTTGAATTATTTTCTCTATTAAAATAGGAATTTAGATACGGAATATCCTGGAACATTTAGGTAATAATACTCTTTTTTGTATTTTCTTAATATTGTAAATTCGAATAGTACCAACTACATCGATAAATTTAGGGGGATTTTAATGAAAAAAACCGTGATTTCTTTGGCTGTAGCCACAAGTTTGACTTTATCTTTTACAAGTGTACAAGCTTCTACTTCTGCAAATGCTTCTCACCATCAAAGTTCTGAACAAAAAGTATTAAAAAAAATCAATGCTGAGAAAATTTATCAAGACATTGCGTATCTCTCAAAAAAATCTCGTGTGGCAGGAACTGAAGCTGAACGCGAAGCTGCTACATTTGTTCAAAAGCGTTTGTCTAAACTAGGCTATGAGAGCGAAGTGGAACCTTTTACCTTTACCGGTTACACACCAGCAGCTAGTTTTTCACTAAGCGTAAACGGTACCGGCTACTCTCCAACAACTTTTACTTATAGCACCAATGGAAATGTCACAGCTGAAATTGTCGATGGAGGGCTGGGTACAAAAGATAATTTAGCAAACAAAGATGTGACAGGTAAAATTGTATTAGTTCAGCGAGGCACTATTACTTTTGGTGAAAAAGTATTAAATGCTGCTGAAAAAGGGGCTGCAGCCGTCATTATTTTTAATAATACAGACGGTGAGCTAAACGGAACGCTTGGCGGCGCTAATGATAACTACATTCCGTCTCTTGCTGTTACCAAAGAAGAAGGTGAAAAGATTCTTACTTCTATTCAAAAAGGCGAAAAGCCTTCAGGTACAGTAAAAATTGAAGGAGCTGTCGTAAGTGAGCGAACATCTTATAATGTAACCGCTGCTAAACCTTCTACTTTTAAGAAAAAAGGAACAAATGATATTATTGTAGTAGGTGCTCATCATGATTCTGTGGCCGGAGCACCTGGGGCAAATGACGATGCTTCTGGAACAGCAATGGTGCTTGAATTAGCTCGCGTATTTAAAACTCTTCCTACCGATACAGAACTGCGATTTGTTACATTCGGGGCTGAAGAAGTAGGCTTACTAGGATCCGAGCATTATGTTAGTGAGCTATCTGAAAATGAGAAAAATCGTATTGTTGGAATGTTTAATTTAGACATGGTAGGAAGTCGAGATGCGGGAGATTTGGTGATGAATACAGCTGATGGAACACCAAATCTTGTCACAGAATTAGCTCAAGCTTCAAGTACAAGATTAAATGGATCACCTACGCCATTCCAAGCTGGCGGCCGCAGTGATCACGTTCCTTTTGCAGAGGCAGGAATACCGGCTGCTCTATTTATTCACAGTCCGTCTGAACCTTGGTATCATACGCCTGAAGATACCCTTGATAAAATAAGCAAAGAAAAACTTCAAGATGTGGCTGAGATTGTTGGAACAGCTATTTACGATCGTTCCCGTCCAGACCAACAAGGTTCTTCCGTTAAAAAGAAAGCAACATTTAAAGCTCCTCATCTTTATCACGAGCAAGATGTTAAATAAGAATCTATCCCTGTTATTCATACATGACCAAAAAAGAGATGTTTATGCATCTCTTTTTTTGATAAGCAGATTTCTCAAGGTTTTAAATCCATTATGCTACAATTATTATAGAGGAACCTCACTTATTGCTTACATAAAAATTTTGAACAAAAGAGGTGTATTTTTTGGATTTTACGGTAGACCATTCAATTCTCTTATTATCCATTCTCCTTGTCATAGGGGTACTTACTGCAAAGTTCTCTACTCGCCTTGGGGTCCCTTCGCTTGTACTCTTTATTATTGTAGGAATGGTTGTTAGCCACTACATCTACTTTGACAATGCTCTTTTAACACAAGGATTCGGAATATTAGCGCTTATCATTATTCTTTTTGATGGAGGCGTGCAGACCAAATGGAAAGATGTTAAACGCGTTGTTCGCCCTTCCGTTTCATTAGCTACTTTCGGAGTCCTCATTACGACAGTTTTAACGGGTGTACTTGCCAAATATATTTTAGGTGTTACTTGGCTTGAAGGCTTTTTATTTGGGGCAATCGTTGGCTCTACAGATGCCGCAGCCGTGTTCTCTGTACTAGGGACACAGAACATCCGCCAAAAACTAAACTCCACGCTAGAAGCAGAATCTGGTTCCAACGATCCGATGGCCATTTTCTTAACCGTTTCTATTATTGAATTAATTCAACATCCAGACTCTCCTATCCTCTCATTAATCTTTAATTTCTTTTGGCAAATGGGAATCGGGCTGGTACTTGGTTTAGTACTTGGAAAAGCATCCGTTTGGATTATTAATCGAATTAATTTGGATTCTTCTGGGCTTTACCCTGTGCTTACATTGTCATTGGCCGCCTTAACCTATGGAATTTCCACATTTGTAGAGGCAAGCGGTCTACTTGCTGTATACGTAATGGCAGTGGTAGTAGGAAATGCAGATCTAACTTATCGTCACACAATTGTCCGCTTTAACGAAGGTTTTGCATGGATGATGCAAATTTTAATGTTTATTTTACTCGGCCTTCTTGTCTTTCCTAATCAACTGCTAGATATCATTTGGCAGGGTATACTGTTATCTCTTTTACTTATGTTTGTCGCTCGTCCACTCGGCGTATTTCTTTCGATGATGTTTGCTAAATACTCATCCAAAGAAAAACTGTTTATTTCTTGGGCCGGTTTAAAAGGAGCTGTTCCAATTGTATTGGCTACTTATCCTATGATGGCAGGTTTGGAGAACAGCACGCTCATTTTTAACGTCGTTTTCTTTGTGGTCTTAACTTCCGCTCTTCTTCAAGGAGCAACAATCGCTCCTTTAGCCAAATTTCTAAACCTTTCTCAAGGTGAAAAAGAGACGGTTCCTCACAGTCTCGAGCTTGTTTCGATGGGCAAAACCAAAAATGAAATGATTGAGTTGAAGCTCGTGGAACATGCAGATATATCAGGTAAATCGCTTGAAGAACTTCACCTCCCTGAAGACATTTTAGTGACTGCTGTTATTCGAGATGATAAATTACTTACACCTAGAGGAAATACACAAATTTTTGCAGGTGATACATTATATATTCTTATTTCGAAGAAAAAACGAGATAAAGTAAAAGCATTTTTCCAAAAAAATACGTCTGATGGGGACGAAAGAGAAGGAAAAACCAGTTAAAAGATTAGCTAAAGCTTTTACTAGAAAAACAGCACCCGCTTATTGAACGGAGTGCTGTTTTTGCTGTTGCATCAAATAAAGAGATTTATAATTGGGATGATGTTTTAAAAGTTCTGAGACCGTTACAAATTTATACCCCTCTTCCTTTAACTTCGGTAAAATTTGTTTTAATGCTTCAATGGTTTGAGTTCGATCTCCTCCCGTATCATGAAACAATACAATATCTCCTGACCTGGCATGGTTAAGCACTTGACTTACAATTTTACCGACGCCTGGATTTCTCCAATCAAATGTATCTTGATGCCAAGACCAAAGAATAATCGTATACTGCTGATTTTTAGCAGCTTTTACTACCCGATCGTCATAATAACCAGTAGGTGGACGAAACAGGTAAGGTTTTATTCCTGTAATAGCTTGTATACGTTCATCGGCTTTTTCAATTTCTTGTTCAATTCTCTCTACTTCCTGGCCCCTTACTTTCAAATGGCTATATGTATGATTAGCAAGTTCATGACCTTCACGAACTTCTCTTTGAGCAAGCTTGGGAAATGACGTTATTCGATCGCCGACTACAAAAAAAGTTGCTTTGGCACCGTATTTTTGCAATAAATTTAAAATAGTCGGCGTATATTTAGGATCTGGTCCATCATCAAATGTAAGCGCAATTAACTTCTCATCTTTCATGGGAACTTCCCACACGATATCTCCTTTTCTTTCATAATAAAATCTGCTCTTCTTTGCAGCATCCACCTGAATACCGTAGAAATTAATGGAAACAATAATAATAATTGACAAGCACCATTTCACTCAATGACCTCCTTTTTTGTCTAGGTGTGATTCATGCGTATTGTCAATAAACGCTTTAATACCAACTGCAAATAATCGTTCATCACCCAAACACACGCGCTGTTGACGGCGATTAGCTGCAGAAGTTGATTTACGGTTTTTCATAGTCTTCTCTCCATTACTAATTGATTGTGTTTTTAGCTTTACCAAAAAGTCAAAAATAAACCTACGGCTTCTAACATGGCGAAAACATTTTTATATAGTAATTACACGCTTTCTAGCGTTTTGAATAGGAGATATATACATGCGAAAATTTTATTTAGCGCTTCTGTTAATGATAAGCGGAACCATGGTTATACTGCCTTCTGTTAAAGCAATCAGTGAAAGCAACGAGAAACATCAGCAGCTCACCGTAAGCGAACAAGGATATTCTCTTTCATTGCCCGGTGAATATACGCTTCAAAAAGAAGAAGATGGAAAAGATATTCTTTTTTCAACCAAGACTCCCTATACGTGGATGCGAATTGAAGTCCTTTCCGGGAAAGAAAGTACAAGCACACCATATCTAGATCGTTCAAAAGAATTGTTTGATGACCAGTTTGGAAAATCGTTAAAAATTTCTTCTACATCCCCATTTATTCAACCCGTTGTGTTTGCATCTATGTCTGGGAGTAAAAAAGAAACGGCAAAACTATATGTATTAAGAGAAACAAAGGGGCACCCTGCTTTAAAAATCACGATGGTTACGGCTAAAAATTCCGATGATGAAAAAAAGTTAATTTCAATTGTTAACTCAGTAAAAACGCATGAATGAAAATAGATAAGGAAGCCAGCTATGAAAAAAAAGATATTTCTTGTTTGTTTTATATGTTTGATGAGTGGCTGTTCAACTGCTTTTCGCGAAGAGCTTATCAACACACAAAAAGAAATTCCAAGAGAACGCTTGCCACAGCAAAACTTCACCTATCCTTACAAAGGAAGCAGCAGAACAGATGTAGGTTATCTTAAAAGAAGCAGTAATCAAAACTATACGCTTTACGTACTAGAAGGATACGAGTTTACAGAAGAAGAGCCCCGAAAAGATGTCATTTACAATAAAAAAAATGATGCTTTGTGGATGCGGATTGAAGTGTTTCCCTCAAATAAAAGTGTAGAGGAGCTGAAGAAAGAAACAAAAGAAATTTTAAGAGCTGGCTTTTCGGAAGTGGCTTCCCTTGACACGCACCTCATTCAATCTAGCTTAGAGATAGAAGCTGCGTACAAAGCGTCCGATGATAAAAGTAATGCATACGGCTTTCTTGTTCGAAAGCAAAATCAACACCCTACTTTCCGATTAACGATCTTTGCTCCTAAATCCGAAAGGGATTTAACTCCGTTTTTGGAAATGGCGAAAACACTTCAAAATGCATAAAACAGAAAAAAAGTCGGTTTACAAAGTGTGTAAACCGACTTTTTCTTTATTTCATATCTAACAGTTTGGTTTTTAAATCTTTTTCCATTTGATACAGCTCTGATTCTGCCTCGGTACGCTTTGTACGCCCTTCTTCTTGTATCTTTAGTACTTCTTCTAACGTAGTAATCAAGTCGGACTGCGTTTTTTTCAATGTTTCGATATCGACAATCCCTGCCTCGTTTTCACGAGCTACTTCAATTGTATTCTGCTTGAGCAGCTCTGAATTTTTAGTAAGCAAGTCGTTTGTTGTCTTAGATACTTGTTTTTGGGCTTCCATTGCTTTCTTTTGGCGCAATAAAGTGGTTGCGATGACTACTTGATTTTTCCAAAGTGGAATAGCTGTTAAAATAGAGCTTTGAATTTTTTCCACAAGGGTCTGATTGACTTCTTGAATTAATCGAATCTGCGGTGCACTTTGAATGGCAATTTGACGGCTCAGCTTTAAATCGTGCACTCGTTTTTCTAGCCTATTGATAAATTGATTTAAATCATTGACCTCCTGAGCCATCAAGTAGTCATTTTTTTGAGAGGCTGTTTGCTGCAGCTGGGGCAGCGTTTCATTCTGCAGCCCCACTAACTTGTATTCTGCCGCTGCAATGTAAACGTTAAGCGCCTCATAAAACTGTTTATTTTTATCATATAAGCTATCTAACATTGTAATGTCTCGATACAGCATTTGTTTTGAGCGCTCTAACTTATCTGCAATTTTATCAATTTCAACATTAATGCTTTGATATTTTGTTAATAAATTTTGAATAGGTCTAGAGACTCCTGAAAACAATCGACCGATGACTCCTTTTTTCTTTGAAGAAAAGTCATCGGGATTTACTTGGCGAATCTTACTCATCAAATCTCCTATAACGTCTCCTACTGGTCCTGTATCTTTCGTTTGAACATGCTGTAGTACAGATTGAGAAAACTGAGATAGTTCTGACTGAGCTGCTACCCCGTACTGTAAGATAGCCTGCTGATTTTTATAATCAATTTGATTTGCGATTTTCTGTGCTTTTTCCTGATATTCCGGTGTCAAATCATCGTATGTGCTTCTTTTTGCAGCGCGAGTATCCGGTTGTAACTGCGGGGTAGGCGAAGCAAAAGGATCATCAAGCAGCGCATCTAACGATTTATTTTGATCATATTCTTTCATCATAAAATCCCATCCTTTGCATTTACATTACTTTGTGCGATTAGTAGCTGTCGGTATATACGGCTGCTCTTCTTCAAATGCTTGCTTTAGCACTTTAAGCTCTACATCTAATGTCAGCTTATCTTGTGAAAGAGCATTTGTTAATAAATGCTCATACTTCCCTGATAACCCGCGCAGCATGTCTTCCGCTTCATGAAGACTTTCTTTTACTTCTATGCTTTTCGTTGGTTTTGATAATAAAAACATATACCTTTCAATGACGGTAACCGTTGATTGTAAGTAGTTCGTAAAAAAGGGCTGAACATCTTTATATCGTGCGGGCTCTTTTTCTACCATTTCAATGATGCTTTTGCCTACTTTGTATAGTTTAGAAAGTTCTGTCCACATATGAACAGACCGAATTTTAAAACGATAGCTTCCAATGGTTCTTAATTGCTTTCTTGCCTCTTTTACTTGATGACGCACGTATGCAATTTCTTCTCTATATGGATTTTGATAATGACGTCGAGCACTGCTCATAATAAAAAACAGGCTCATCACGACCATTACTCCTACACTAATGCCAACGGATTGAATCATCGTGGTACTGAATCCAAAATAGCTGACCGGAACGGCTACTGCTCCTGTTACCCAAATGGCAAGAATCTTTTTTATGATTCGAACGACTTTCATCGCTTTCACTCCTATCTTAAATGTGACCGAACTTTTAAACGTATACATATTATACCATTGTCTTCCCATCTCTTAAAACGATTACTGTTATAATTTATATACGGATAAATCCCTTAAAAGTTTCACAAAACAAAAAAACAGGCAGCTTTTATAGCTGCCTGTTTTTTATTGATCTTCGCGCTTGTTGTAATCATACTTCGAACGTTCAATTGGTTTGAACCCTTCTGGTGTATGAAAGCGGAGTAAGTCTCCGTAAACAAGTTTATCTGATAGTTCTAGCTTTTTCTTAACTAGTTCATCATACTTATCATACTGTTTCGCTTCCTTATCTGAAAGCTGCTTGCCCGTTGCGTTGTCATACACTTTCTGATCAACTTTTGTTACCTTCGGTGTAACAAAGTCACCGTTACGGAAAGGTACAACTTGCTGATGTTCTTTTGATAATAAGTCTGTACCAAAGTCAATATAGTCTTTTGTATCAAGACCTAATAAATGCATCACTGTTGGACGAACATCTACATCTCCACCATACGTATGATTTACGCCGCCTTTAAGGCCTGGTGAAGTAATAAATAATGGTACGCGCTGCAGTTGAGCTTGTTCAAAATCATTGATGTTTTTACCCATTACTTTGCCCATTGCACGCTTATGGTTTTCAGAAATACCATAGTGGTCACCGTACATCACAACCATCGTATTGTCTGCTAAGCCAGAGGCCTGTAAGTCCTCAAAGAATTGCTTAATTGATTCATCTAAATAACGAGCCGTTTGGAAGTATTGGTCAACTGACTTATCTCCCGTATTATGAGGTCCAATCGTTTGGTCTTCCTTATCTAATGGATAAGGGAAGTGGTTTGATAACGTAATGAACTTCGCGCTAAATGGCTGCTTTAAGCCTTTTAGGTACGGCATTGATTCTTTAAAGAATGGTTTATCTTTTAAACCATAGTTCAGCGTATCTTCGTCTGACATATTGTAATAAGCTGAATCAAAGAATTTTTCTACACCCATTGATTTATACATCTCATCACGGTTCCAGAACGATTTTCCATTTCCGTGGAACACAGATGTTGTATAGCCTTGCTGATCTAGAATACCAGATAGCGACTGATAGGTGTTATTTGCTTTTGTTGTAAATACAGAACCTTGAGGTAAGCCGAATAATGAGTTCTCCATCATGAATTCAGCATCTGACGTTTTACCTTGCCCTGTTTGATGGAAGAAGTTATCGAAATACATTGTGTTCTGATCTTTTAATAGTGAATTTAAGAATGGCGTTACTTCTTCACCATTTAACTTATAACCAATCATAAATGACTGAAGTGATTCTAATGAAATATAGATAACGTTTTTGCCTTTTGCTTGACCGAAATATTCTTTGTTCGGTTCAGCATACGTTGCTTTTGCATAGTTCTCTACCTCAGCCACATCACTGCTATCTGCTAGCGCGCGCTGTGCTGAAGATTTCGAGCTCTGGATGATGTCATAGATCGTATAGTTATACGTTCCTAAATATTTTACTAAATAGTTGCGGTCAAATGTTCTTGTTAATAGTTGAGGACGATCCATTTCCGCTAGTGCGATGTTGGCACTTAAGAATAAAATCCCTGATAAAAATACACCTGTCACAGTACGTCGACTAATTGTTGCTGGTAAGTCAACTTTTTTCCATAATACTAAAACTAAAAGAATAAAGAAATCTGTGAAGTATAAAATATCAGTTGGGCTAATTAAAGCCATAGCACTGCCGCCTAATTGACCAAAGTTGTTTGACTGAGTCAATACAGGAACAGTAATAAAATCATTAAAGAAGCGATAGTATACTACATTTGCGTACAGGATGAATGAAAGTAAAAAATTCATTCCAAGCAGTGCTCGTACTTTTCCGCGCCCTTTAAATAGTAATGCAATGGCAAAAAAGAAAATTGCCGAACCAATTGGGTTTATGAAAAGTAAGAACTTTTGCATAAAATTATCTAGCCCTAAGTTAAATTCGATACGATAAACGGTATACGTTTTAATCCAAAACAACAAAACTGCAATTAGAAATAACGGCAGTTGTTTCGAAAAAATATTTTTACCGTTTGTCATGAGCTGTTTCATATTCCCACCTCTGTCTCTATTGAAATTTAAGCTCACTTTTATTTTTATAGTAAATGTAAAAAGAAATCTCCCTTACAAAAAATGTAAGAGAGCTAATCTGTTCTTTCACATTTTAACTCTTTAAAAAAAATTGTCAACACCGCTACGTATAATTTTCACCAAACGTGAGAAAATAACTACTTTCTTATTCCCAGCTCTATCGGCTTTCAAACACAAATATATCCTGCGCTTTTTTCTTCTCACTATTTAATACGGACAGCTTCTCTTTAGGTTTCACTATTTTATATTTATTTTTTATTTTGTCCACTATACATATAAATTTAACACTTGCCTTAGTTTTCCTTCTGCTTTACAAGAGAATGCATAAAAGCACTTGTGAATATTTGTTATATCAATGCCTCTTATTTTCTTTTCTTTCTACAGTAAACCACATATTCTGAGTTATTTCTTTCTTTAAATATGAAAAAAATGTGTCAGTTTGCATCGAAAATTTTTATTTTTTTACCTTTTTGTTTATAATATAAATTATAAATATTATTTGAAATTTCAGATCTCTTTAATATTTGATCTAGAAAGTGCATTTTTTATATAAAATTGGAATGAGTACGGGCTACGTATACTTGTATACCTAGAAGTTTAAACGTCTTACATTTTTATAAAGGAGAAAAAATGAAAGAATGTATTGTTTTCATTACAAATATTATTAATGTATTGCACGATGGATTAATTTATATTTTTTATTTACTAGGATTTTCTCTTTCAGATAAAGAACTTCACTTCTGGATTATTGGCATTATTGGACTGCTCACGTTTTTAAGCGTTTATATGATCTTTAAATTATTGTCAAAATGGAAATTTAGTATTACAGCTATTTCTTTTATCTACACTCTTACGGTTATGCTTGTCTTAGTTTTTGCTATTGAAATTCAGCAAGGAATTACCACTCGAGGCAACATGGAATTTGATGATGCCATAGCAGGCTTATGGGGATTTTTAGTGTTTTTTAGTATTTATATCGCCTTTGCTTCTTTTTTTCTTTTATCCAAGAAATTATTGTCTTCAAATAAGGAGAAAAAGATAAAAACCGAGGCCCCTACTCGGAGCCAAAGGCATGTTAATTAATTTCGTTTGAGTTTTAAAACGACTTGATGAATCCGTATTCGATTATATCGTTGAACCAAAATAAACGGTACGTTTGCAATAATCGCATAAATAACCATCCAAACACCTATAGAAGGAGAGTTCCATATAAAAAAAAGAATAGAAGGAAGTATGCTGATCCAGTGAGTTAACTCTGCTCGATTTGTTTCCATTAAAAAAAGCTGTGCATATTCCTTCGTTCTACTCTCCCATTTCTTTTTATAAAACCCTCGTTTAAATAGCTTTCCTGCATCAGGAAGCCACGTTTTCCATCGGTGTACCCCGAATTTTTTATATATTCCAACTGTTTCCCAGCTGTGAACCTTAAACAGCGCAAGGTCTTTTTTTAAATAAAAGGCAGAAATTTTTGTGCACCTGTAGGCGATGAACATGTGAATCACAAACCATGCCATGATATTAATTAAGAGCTGAGCGCCTGTCATTTTATCACTTTCTTCTTTTTTTCTTCTTCTATAGATATGCTGCGTTCTTTCCATTTAACTTGCTTTCTCACCGCTGTTTGGATGAAAGACCATACGAATAGGCCCAGAAAAAACAGCACGTGAATAGGAAATAAGCACAAAGAAAAAAAAGTAAACGAACCTATTTTTCTTAAGCTATTAAATAAGAGACTGACATAGCAAACATAACTGCTAATTGCCAAGCCTGCATGTTGATTCCATAGAGTAGGTAAAAAAAGAACATAATTAATCATGCTAGTAAGCCATAAACTTACTAGAAATAAATAAATGGCTTCCGTTTTCCCCGCACCTGAAGCAAAGCTTTTACTCCACCCTCTTATCAGGCTTTTCATACCATCTGGATACATGCGCATGGAAAGAGCTCCTTGTCCACTCATACACGTAATAAATTCACCTTGTTTGCTCATTTTCTCAACCAGTGCCATATTTTCAACCACTTCTTTTTTTATCCCTTCGTGACCTCCGCTTTGAAAGTAGGAGGCTGCGCTGCAAAGCAAGCACTGCCCGAAACCGACGGAAGGACTTTTCCAATTTTTAAAGGGGTGAAAAGCGCCAATCGATGCAAACGTAACATAGTGAAATAAAGCAGAAAACATTTCATAAGGCCTCTTAACAAGATGATAAGGATGAACCGACAGCACCCCCCCTTGCTGTTGATAGTAGAAAAATACTTTTTCAATTCCGTCTTTCTCTACTGTAAGATCAGCATCTAAAAACAAAAGCACCGAGCCTTTTGCTTCTCTTGCTCCATTCCAGCATGCCCATGACTTTCCTAACCATCCAGCTGGAAGTGTCCCCGGGTGCACTACTTTCACGCCAAATGCTCTGGCTACCCGCTCAGTATGATCTGTTGAGTTGTCATCTACAACAATCACTTCAAAGTCAGCGTTCTGTAACTGGAGTGACTGCAATAAAAAGGTAAGGTTTTTTTCTTCATTTCTAGCTGGAATAATAATGGATAAACATGACATATCGTTTCTTACTATTTTTACACGTTTAAATGTAGGGATAGTGATGACAAGCGTACCTGTCAAGACAAGAGCAACCAGTAAAAAAGACATCTCTTTCTCCTTTCCTTCACGTATGAAAATTAGCGAACTGGACAAAATAAAAAGTTGTAGACCTATTTTTATTTTGCGTGAAGTCATTTTATACACATTGTTGACAACTCGCTTTTGTTTTATAAGGAGGAAAAAGATGAAAAAGAAAGTAATTGTTGTAGGCGCAGGTTTAGGTGGTCTGTCAGCTGCTATTCGTCTGTCAGCTGATGGATATGATGTAACAGTCGTTGAAAAAAGCGAGCGAATTGGCGGTAAGTTAAATATTCGCAGCGGCAAAGGGTTTTCTTTCGATACGGGACCTTCTATTTTAACAATGCCGTGGGTGCTAGAGCAGCTGTTTGACAGTGCAGGCCGCAATATCCACGACTACTTGACAATAGAACGAATTGAGCCTCAGTGGAGAACTTTTTTCCAAGATGGAACACAAATTGATTTGACCAGTGACCTTCCTCGCATGCTTCAGCAGCTTCAAGAACTTGCTCCAGAAGACATTGAAGGTTTTTTTGACTATTTATCTTATGCAAATAAAATGTACGAATCGAACTTAAAAAGTTTTTATAAAAAAAGTTTATCTGGACTGCACGATTTACGAACGATGCACACGGTAAAAGAACTGCTTCAAATGGATCCAATGAGATCTATGGATGCTACTACACGCAAATATTTTTCAAACAAACATTTGCGTCAATTGTTTAATTTTTTAATTATGTACATCGGTTCTTCTCCTTATCATGCGCCAGCTGTATTAACGCAGCTTGCTCACGTTCAGCTAGGGTTAGGTATTTATTACGTAAAAGGCGGAATGTACAAAATTGCTGAAGCGATGGATAAGCTCCTTCAAGAACTTGGCGTCACTGTGCATCTAAATACGCCAGTAAAAGAAATCACAACAAGCGGAGCAAAGGCAACTGGAATTACACTAGAAAACGGTGAAAGCCTATCAGCAGATGTTGTGGTATCTAATCTAGAAGCCATTCCAACTTACCGCTATTTATTAAAAAATCATGCGCAAGCAGCTAAGCAAACTCAGCAGCTTGCAAAATTTGAACCTACTGTTTCTGGCCTTGTTCTTTTATTAGGGGTTAACAAACAGTACAAGCAGCTTCAACATCACAATTTCTTCTTCTCAAAGGATCAGAAAGAAGAGTTTGATACAATCTTTAACAAAGGGAAAATAGCGATGGATCCGACAATTTACATTGGCGTATCATCTAAATCAGATCCTACGCAAGCTCCTGAAGGAAAAGAAAACCTGTTCGTTCTTACTCATGTACCTCCTTTAAAAGAAGGCGACGACTGGGCTGCATTAAAAGACCGCTACCGTGATGTCGTACTAAAAAAGCTTGAGGCAATGGGATTAGAAGACTTACGTTCCAGCATTGAGTTTGAATATACGTTTACTCCTAACGATATCCAAGAGCTTTACGGCGCTAACGGCGGGTCCATTTATGGCGTAGCAACTGACCGTAAGAAAAATGGAGGGTTTAAAATTCCGGCAAGAAGTCAGCTTCTTTCTAACCTTTATTTTGTAGGAGGCTCTACACACCCTGGAGGCGGCGTGCCGATGGTGACATTATCAGGTCAGCTTACAGCGGACGCAATTAATGAAGATTTTCAGATTCCTCGTATGCAAAAAGATATTGGATAATGAAAAAGTGCAGGAAATTCCTGCACTTTTTTTAAAAGTTCATTTTTGACTGTCCACCATCTACGTTTAACGTCGCACCTACTATCCATGAAGCTTGAGAAGATGCTAAAAAAACAACGGCGTTTGCCACTTCTTCTGGCTCTCCAAAGCGGCCCGCTGGTATTTCATTTTCAACAAACTGCTTAATCTTTTCCGGATTTTCCTCCATTCTCTTTTTCCAATTACCCGTCTCGTGCAAAATGCTTCCCGGAGCAACACCGTTTACACGAATTCCTTTAGAAATCATTTCATCTGCAAATGACTTTGTAAAGCTGATAAGCGCTGCTTTTGCATTATTGTACGTAACTTTCCCTCCACTTTCTCTCCCAAAAATAGACGTAACATTAACGATTGCCGCATCTTTTGTCATACGAGCTGCTGCTAGCTTGCTCAAGTGGACAGCTGAAAAGTAGTTTAGCTCCATTGCTTCCTGAAAAAGAGATAAATCTGTTTCCATTGCCGTGCTTCCATTACTTCCTCCAGCGTTATTAATTAAAATATCAATACTCCCAAAGTCGTTAATGAATTTCTTAATTAACGCAACTCTATCCGCTTCGTTTGTTAGATCTGCTGTATATGTACGTACGTTTTCTAATTCTGACTGTGCATGCTGTAATGCTTCCTCTCCTCTTGCAGCAATTCCAACGTTTGCTCCTTCTTGAATAAACAAAGCAGCTATAGCTTTCCCAATCCCTTTTGATCCACCGGTAATGAGTACATTTTTACTTTGCAACTGTAAATCCACACGTATCCCTCCACGTTAAATGATAACTACTATACTTTCTATCATATCCCACCGCGTCTCAAAATTAAAATCATATACTACTTTACCTTTTACTTCCTTTCAAAGTGTGTTCTTTATGGATACATTCTTTGAATTTATTGTCAGAACTCTTAGCAAAAACAAGCCTTTGCGTGATATAATGCTTTTTGGTGTAAATGTTTTCAAATTGGGGGTTTTTTAATGCAACAAACGTTTTCAACGTCTCAAAAAGTTAAGCAGTTCGTTTTTATTTTATTTCCGATATTGGTCACCCAGTTTGGAATGTTTTCAATGACTTTCTTTGATACGATGATGTCAGGAAGAGTTAGTGCAGATGACTTGGCAGGGGTAGCAATTGGTTCGAGCTTATGGGTGCCTGTTTTTACAGGGCTAAGCGGAATTTTAATGTCTATTACGCCAATTGTTGCACAGCTGGTGGGAGCTAATCAAAAGAAAAAAGTTCCGTTCTCTGTCATTCAAGGGCTTTATGTCTCCATTTTAATGGCCGCTGTTATCATTTTAATCGGCTTTTTTGTTGTTAGTCCTATCTTAAAAGGAATGAATTTAGAAGCAAACGTGATGCGCATTGCCAAACAGTATTTAATCGCTTTATCTTTTGGTATTATTCCGCTTTTTATTTATACGGTTTTACGAAACTTTATTGATGCTTTAGGGCAAACTCGTACGTCTATGCTGGTCACCATTTTAGGGCTTCCGATTAATGTGGCTTTAAACTATGTATTAATCTTCGGTAAGCTGGGCTTCCCTCACTTGGGTGGCGTAGGCTCTGGTTATGCAACGGCCATCACATATTGGTGCATACTTGTCATATCGATTTTAATTATTCATAAAAAAGAGCCTTTTTCTAGCTTCGGTTTATTTAAAAAATTTCACCGTATCTCATTTTCTGCCTGGAAAGAAATATTAAAAATTGGTTTACCTATCGGTTTTTCCGTATTTTTCGAAACAAGTATTTTTTCAGCTGTCACGCTGTTTATGAGCTCATATAATACCATTACAATCGCTTCTCACCAAGCAGCTATTAATTTTGCCTCATTTCTCTATATGATTCCACTGAGTATTTCGATGGCTTTAACAATCGTTGTAGGATTTGAAGCGGGTGCTAAACGGAATCAGGATGCACGAAGCTATAGCAGAATTGGTATAACAATTGCTGTTGGCATGGCTTTTGTTTGCGCAGGTCTTTTATTTACTCTTCGAGAATCCGTAGCATCCTTATATACAAAAGACGCAGAGGTACTGGCATTAACTTCTCACTTTTTGATTTATGCAATTTTCTTTCAGCTTTCTGATGCTCTTCAAGCTCCTATTCAAGGTGCGCTGCGAGGATATAAGGATGTAAATGTAACCTTTTTAATGTCCTTGGTATCTTATTGGGTAATTGGTCTACCTTTAGGCATTGTGTTAGCAAAATACACCGATTTGCAGGCGTTTGGCTATTGGGTTGGACTAATTGCTGGGCTCGCTGCAGGAGCAACAGGACTTGCGTATCGTTTGATAAAAATACAAAAAAAGCAGCTGCTAGAGGAGGATAAATCTTCTCGAACGGCTTAAACCAAAAAAGAACGTTCTTAAAAGAACGTTCTTTTTTGGTTTAAAGATGGATGGATATTCTTCCCTATACTAAGACCTAAAACTTCTTATTTATTTAAGGTACGCTCTAACTCTTGTAAAAGCTGTTCCGCACCTTTTTTACTTAACACAACGTTTCCATTACCAAAGGTTAAGTTTTCACGCGTAATTTCCCCAGTTACTAAGCAAGCACCATACGGGCTATACTTTTGTAAAATAATAATATCTTCATCAACATATATTTCTACTGGATCACCTGTGTTGATATTTAAAATACGGCGCAATTCAATAGGAATTACTACGCGACCCAATTCATCTACTTTTCTTACAATTCCTGTAGACTTCATAAAATCCATTCCTTTCATAGTAAACAAATAATATCTTCTCGATACAAATCTAGTCAAATTCGTCAAAGTTGCTAAAACCAAAATGCTTCAATGATGGTCTGATAACGGTTTATAAGTTCTTAAAATATGGCAAATAACGCATTAAATAGATTTATATACACTTTGTATCATATCAATTCGTACACTATTTATGAATAGTGCATAATCTTTAAAATCGAATTCATCCATATATGTTAAAAGTGTGTATTTTATCCATAATATAACTATATATCCATCTTTTACACTACTTTGTACCCATTTTATAACTTTTATTCCGACATAAGACGACAAAATCAGCTATAGAAAAAACGTGTCTTTTCTAACTAAAGACACGTTCATTTGGACCCGAAGTTGTCACGAATAGCTTTTTGAATCATAGCTTCACACCGCTCCAGCTCTACTTTTAATTGTTTTTTATATAATTTAGCTTTCTCTTCTCCCTCATTTGTAAATGTATAATAAACCACTTCTTGAAGCTTCATTCCTTCTTTTTTACGCTTCACCTGTTTGAGGACACCGTCTTCAATCAAGTCATGAAGAGCTTTGTATACCTCAGAATGATTAGGTTTGAATCCAAAAGGTCGAAATTCATCTCTCAACACATCTAATAACCGAAGGCCATACAGACGCTCTTGCTCCGTCATTGTAATCATATATAATTTTAAGAAAGCACGTTGTTTTAATAGAAAACCACTGGATGTACGCTTTTCTCTCATCTCAACTTCCCCCTTCACATACTTGCTTTCATTTAGAATAATAGAAAGCTCTATACGTAATTATACTTTTTTTATTCTACATAATCCTTCTTTTTCACTCAAAATCTCTTTTTTTCCTCACATTTTTTCACTTATTTACGCATTTTTCTCATTCTTTGTAAGCAGGCATTGAATTTTCTTTTTTTCATATATATAGAAGGAATTTACGTGAATATAAGGAGGGGTTCCTTTGAGTAAAAAATATGAAGAGATTGATTGGGGTTCAATTCAGCATAAGGTAGAAGATATGCTTGGAAATCACTTTTGGAGCGATTTAAATCACATCTTGCCAAAGCGATTTCCAAACGTCGATTTATATGAAACCGATAAAGAAGGCATTATCGTCGTTGAAGTTCCTGGACTACATTCCACTAACGACATTCAAATTAAGTTGGACGCAAATATATTAACAGTTGAAGGGAACGTTCCTTATGCTTATGAAGCATCTAAACAAAAGCTAAAGCTGAACGAACGCCATACAGGCGTATTTTCTCGCACGGTCAAACTTCCTTTTCACTACACGGACGAACCAGTTCGCGCTAAGTACAAAAATGGTTTATTGGAAATTCGACTGAATAAGATAGAAAATGATCAAACCATTGCTATACAGTTTGAAGATGATTAACTGCACGTAACAAAAACCCTTCTGCTAGCAGAAGGGTTTTTGTTAGAGCGCTGAACTTAACACAACGTTTCCTTTTGGCGTCTTATTATTCGCGTTCGGTTCTAAAGTAATGGCCATAACATCCCACTTTTCACTCTGTTCTTTTTGGCTCATCGTATAGACCACTGTCCCATTTCCATTTTTATCTGTTACAAAAGCACCTGCCGGGTGAGGCTTATCACCTTTTATGAGCCATACCTGATAGACTTCATTCCCTTTTACATTTTTCAAGTTATTCGCTTGAATGACCACATTTAAATTTCCACCTTTTTTCGTCAGAGATGCTGTTGCTTCACCAGAAACATTCGGCTCTGCCTGCAGCTTCATCGTTTTCTCAGATGTAAGAGGTTCATTTTGAGGAGCAACCGAAACATTTGGTTCTTGTTTGCCTTTGTCTCCATCTTTCAACAGAAAGTAGCTGTTTCCTACAAGGGATAAAATAAGTGCCGCAGCTAATCCAATAATGACGGATTTTTTATTTGATTTCTTAGACGCAGCATATTGTTTTTCATTTTTAAAAGCTATTGATTCTCTCTTTGTCTCACCTTGATCTTCTTCGAATACATTTGCAAGTATTCGCTGTTTCATTTCTGGAGGAGGAGATTGCTCTGGTGTCAAATACGTTAGATCTCCAAGAACTTCCTCCAGTTCTTTTAGTTCATCCTGACAGCTTTGACAGTTTTTTAAGTGCATTTCAAACTCTTTTTTCTCATGGGAAGTCAACTGATCATTATAGTAATCAATTAGTTTATCGCACATACTCATGAATCAGCTCTCCCTTCTGCATCGGTACCTAAATATGTTTTTAATTTCCGCAACGCTAATCGCACCCTACCCTTTACTGTTCCTAATGGGATTTGCTGCTCTTCTGCTACTTTTTGCTGCGTTAATCCCTTAAAATAAACGGATTGAATAATCTTTTTTTGGTCTTCAGACAATTTTGATACAGCGTGCCGTACTCTCTGCTGTTCTTCTTTCCACTGAAGGTGCTCGTCAATCTGAGGATGATCATCTTCAATAAAATCAAAAATTTCTTCTGAGAAAATAGGATCGTTTTTTCTTTTTCTCACCATATCAATCGCGGTGTTTCTTGTAATCGTAAACAGCCATGATGAAAACTTCCCTTTTTCATCGCTGTAAACTCCCTTTCCTCTCCACAGCTTAATAAATACTTCTTGAACAGCTTCTTCAGCAATATCAGAGCTATTTGTTAACCGGTATACAAACGAATAAAGAATTCGCTCGTACTTGTCATACAGCAGTTCAAGGGCTTTTTTGTCTTGTTCTTTTATTCTATTGTATAAGACAACGTCGTTTTGCTCTTTCATACCCTTCTCCTTTAACTCTTATGAGTCCTTATTATATAATCGAATTACCTTTGCATTTGGATCACTTTCACATCTTTTAAACGTACCTTTATTTTTCAAAAATGACAAGTAATTATACTTTTTTTATGGAATAGGAGCGAAATTGTCCAATGAAACATTTGATTCTTTTTGATGGCATATGTAATTTATGTAACAGCAGTGTTCAATTTATTATTAAACATGATGAACAAGCTTTGTTTTCTTTCGCCTCTCTTCAATCAGATTTCGGAAAGCAGCAGCTCGCCTCTCACGGCTTACTTCCTGAGCAATTAGACAGCATTGTATATATCCATGGAAAACAAAGATATATAAAATCAACGGCTGCTTTAAAAATCGCCAAGCGCTTAGATGGACCCGTTAAATTTTTATATGCACTTATTATCATTCCTGTGCCTATTCGAGATATCGTATACAACTGGATCGCTCGCAACCGATATAAGTGGTTTGGCAAACAGCAGCACTGCATGCTCCCAACTTCTGATACAAAAAAGCGATTTGTCGATGACTAAAAAAGCTCGGCACATAGAGAAAAAACGATTCCAAAGAGGCATATTTTTATGTTAAGAAAGTCTATTCATAAAAAAATCCGAACTGATTCAACATTCTAATGAAAGAATGCTGAACTATAGTTCGGATTTTTTAGCTAACATATGGTTGTATGAGCTTTTTTAGCTTCCACCCATTGCTTTTTTATTCGTTGCTTCAATTGCCTGCTTCATTGTTAAGAAAAAGTCTTGTTCTTTCATCACTTTTAATCCTTCGGCAGTAGCGCCGCCTGGAGTTGTTACTTGCTCTCTTAAAGACGCAGGATTTTTGGTTTCATGCAGCATTTGTACAGAGCCATACATCATTTGAATAACTAAATCTTTGGCTGTTTTTTCGTCCACACCGTAAGCAGTCGTTGCATCAATTAACGATTCTGCAAAATAATATAAAAACGCAGGTGCACTGCCAGTTACAGCCGTTAGCTCATGTACTTCTTTTTCTGAACACTCATGTGCTTCACCAATTCCTTTTAAAATCATTTGAAGCACTTCTTTATGCTCTTTTGTTGCAGAAGTTCCAAGTGTATACAGGGACATCGATTGCCCAATCATAGCAGCTGTATTTGGCATAATCCAAGCGACAGGCGTTTCCTGAGGAAGGTGGTTTTCTAAATAACTCGGACCAATTCCTGCAGCTAACGTTACAACAAATTGCTGATTTAAATGAGTCGAAAGTTCCTTGAGAACGGAAGGATGCGCCTCGGGAGGCATCGCTAAAATAATAACGTCCGAATTGTCAACTTCCTGGCGCCAATTTTGCGTCGTTTGTACGCCGTACGTTTTTTCAACTCGCTGTAACCGACCGATATCTCCGTTGTTTGACATCACCACTGCCTCAATACTATCAGCGCTGCTCGTAACCAAGCCAGCCGCTACGGCTTCAGCCATTCGTCCTGCTCCAATAAATAAAATTCGCTGTTTTTTCATCTGTTACTCCCAGTTATATGTCCAGAATTCTTCTCTTGTTAATAGACGTTCCATTTGCGGATAGTCAGATAAGCGATCGAAGTCAATTGCGTTCATCATTCCTTCTGTTTGAGAACGATGGGCTTTTAACGCTTCAATTTTTTTATCTTTCATCGCTGTTACATCAAAAATAACATCTGGTTCTCCAATATGTTCAATACGATCTTTTGAAAACGCATGACACCAAACAACCGGACGCTTTTCTTTTGGCATACGTTTTACCGCTTGGATCGTAGCTGCTCCCGTGGCATTGTGATCAGGGTGTACTGCAAAGCCAGGGTAATGCGTTAAAATGTGAGTCGGCTTTACATCGTTAATAATTTCTTCAATTTTATCTGCAAAAACATCAATATCAAGAAATTCTAGCGTTTTATCACGAAGCCCTAGCATACGCAAGTCTTGAATGTCTAAAACGTTTGCTAAATCTAAAAGTTCTTTTTTTCGGATTTGAGGTAGAGTTTCACGGTTAGCAAACAGCGGTCTACCCATGTTTCGTCCCATTTCACCTAGCGTAACACAAGCATATGTAACGGGGGTTCCTTTTTGTCTAGCTTGCGTGATCATTCCTGCTGCTCCATATGCTTCATCGTCAGGATGCGGAAATACAATTAATAATCTTTCTTCCATGTTCTATTCTCCTCTCTTTTCTGTTATGAAAACGGATGTTCACTTAATTGAAGGGCAACTGCTAAACGACCTTCAAAGTCATGCCCTGCTAAAAGAAGTCTGCCTTCTTCATCAATTTCCCAATCTGTTAATCCCTCTGCATAAATCCATCCTAAATCAATTTGAAGACCTACACGATAAGGACCTTCTCCAGTTATCTTTCCGTTTGAAATAGTGACTTTACCATTACGAATAAAAGCCCCAACTGTCATTACTTTTTCATTTACGTGTGAAGCATATGCACCGTTTGTCGTTTCAAGGTGTACATATACGTCTTTATTTAAAAATGTTTGTATTTTTTTTTGAACTGTTTCTTTATGAATTGGTTGCACGCTTGTTACTCCTTTCTCATGTTCATAAATTGTATTGTACTAAAAATCAGGAGCGAATCCTAATGTTTAGTTCTAGACTTTGAATTTCTTTATTCCATCGTTCATAATCATACATAAATGTTAATTCTTCCCAATTCAACATACTGATTTCTTGAATGTCTATAATAATCTCAGCGAGTTCACGGCTAAGCATACCTAGTTCTTTTCCTTCTGCCAGCTTTTTTTTGTAACGATTAAAAGCTGGATCTAATTGTTCAATTTGTGCATAAATTTCATGGATAGAGCCATATTGTTGAATAAGAGGCAGTGCGGCTTTTTCTCCTACACCTGGAACGCCCGGAATATTATCAGATTTGTCACCAAGCAATGCTTTTACGTCCACCCATTGACGAGGATGAATATTATATTCTTCTTGAAAGTGCTTAAAGCCATAAACAAGATCGCCAACCTGCTTTTTAGCAATAATTTGCGAAATATGTTGATCTAGGAGCTGAAGCAAGTCTCGGTCGTTGCTATAGATGTACCCTGGACTTTGCTTTTCCTTACTCCACTTGCTTGCAAGTGCTCCAATTAAATCATCTGCTTCATAAGAAGACAATGACATTTGATAAATGCCTACTGTATCAAAAAATTGCTTTAACGTTTCGTACTGCTGAATCAGCGGATCAGGCAGCTCTGCTCTTGTTTGCTTATATAAAGCGTATGTATCTTTACGTTTTGTATCCTCGCGTTTAACATCCCAAGCGACGAAAATATGGCTTGGCTCATATTGGTGAATCAATGCATGCATTTTTTGAATCGTTACTCTCAGGGCATTCGTAAATTGGCCCTTACTGTTTCTTGTCAACGCTGCTTCATCTCTTCCATAAGAAGTAGCAAAATAACAGCGGCTTAATAAATTAAATCCATCAATTACTAATAGTGTTTCGTTCACATAGTCACGTCCTTTGAAAACTTTGCTCCTTTAGCTTTTAGAGCAAACATACTATAGCACTTGTTCTTTGCACGCGTCAATGAAGTGCACAAAGCTCAAAACCCGCCCATTTTTTTCTCTCAATGTAAATGTAGTATAAAGATGTTAAATTGTTGTTATGATTTATTCGTTTGACTTTTAGAACTTTTGACTATCCTATAAAATGAGGATGAAAGATCAATCCTACAAATGAAGGTGAAAAAAGTGAATAAAAACACGATGATTAAAACATTAAAAGTTATATCTGTTGTGTCGCTTCTCGCTTTGTTATTTATCATTGCTTATGATCGTTCTATGTCTACATCCATGATTATTTTGTTCAGTTCGCTCATTTTCTTTGTATTTGTACTTAGCGACTTTTTTTTCGATCGCAAGCCGTGGGGATTAAAAGGCCTTCAATTATATATATCACTGATGTTATTCATCATTGCCATTTTTGAAATGCATCAAGTTGTCAGTTCACTTTGCGTTATTTCCATTATGGCTCTACCAAAAGTTATTGACGAATTAGCTTAAGCGCGAATGATAAATGATAAAATCCATGATCACAATGATCATGGATTTTATTACGTTTTGAGTAATTTTTCAGAGATGCGAAGAGCTTCTTCTATGCCAAATTTACGCACTAAACTGATGGCTTCCTTTATTTCTCTCTTTTTCAAATCATGAGTCGGATTTAAATTTAACAACACTTGAATAACAACTAAATCCCGCATCGTAAACATCATATTCTTTTTCATATCTCGCTGAAATGTATACTGTTCTTTTAAGAGCCGGTCACTTATTGCTAACACTTTCGACTCCGGAAGATGTAGCTGCGCTCCTGCTTCTTGACAAGACCACAATTTTTTCACTCGATCTTCAGCATTCATATTTGCGACTCGTGCATATGTAATATCGCTGTTTTCTTGACGAATCTCTATCTCTTTTAACGTTGGCTTTAGCACCGTTTTTCGCTTAGAGACTTTTTTCTTGTTAACTCCTGTATCCCTAAGGACTCTGCCGTGAACGGTGTAAATGTCGTATTCATTTTCTCTTTTTACATCTTGTTTATTGTATTTTGGAAAATAACCATTTACAAGCATCGTTCTCAACATATCTAATTCTTTTTTTAATCCATGAACTTCAATATATCCAACCGCATGAATTTCTTTGTGGAATTTTTTTGTATTGCTAACACCTTTTCCTGCAACGTGAGCTCTTACTCTTTCTGATAGAGAGCCCGTCGTGGTTCCGATATACAAAAGCCTGCCGGGTTCATCAAAGAAAAAATAAATGCCAGGAGCGGAAGGCAATTGTCCCATTTCTGCTGTACTTAGCAGCTTTTGCAATACTTGCATGACTGCTAAATCAATTTTTGCTGTCATTATTTTTGATAACCTTTTAACATTTCTTCATATACTTTTAGATGCGTATGTACAGTTTGAAGAAGCGGTACGTGTATAGACGATTTTTCAGCTAACTTCAGCAAATATCCTTGAAGGTGGTCTCCTTCAATTTGAGAGCTTTTTTCCATGTCGCGCTGCATCGATGACTTCATGTCATACGTCATTTTGTCCATCGTATTCATATGCTGTTCAATGATTCCTTCGGCTAATGGTGCATCGTAGGCCATCATAATATTTTCCACTTCTTTAAAAAGTTCTTGCACAAATTGACGCCCGCCTTTTGCTGCTAAAACTGGTCCAACAGGTGCGCGCATAAGAGTAGTCATGCCTGACATAACCGTAATAAACAAATACTTATGCCACATATCCTGTTCAATATATGAACTTTTCACAAACGAAGCTTTTGTACCACTGAACGCTTGCTCAATCAGTTGTAATCGTTCTGTGTCCTTCTGCTTAAATTCACCAAATACAAGTCTGTGAGCAGGACTCGTCTGGACGACCTCTCCATCTTGGTTTAAAGTAGTTTCAATAAAGCACAGCCCTCCAATGACTTTCTCTTCCCCAAAAGCTTCCTGCAATGGAGCGACATGAGCCATACCGTTTAACAAAGGTATTACAACGGTCTGATTCCCTACAAAAGGACGGACATCTTCAATTGCTTGTGTAAGATGATAAGCCTTCGTTGTGAACAAAATAACATCATAAGGTCCTTTTACCTCAGATTTTGTAATAGCTTGTACAGGTGAAGTGAAGTCACCGTGTGCACTTTTAATCACAAGTCCGTTTTGTTCCAGCTCTTTTTTTCTGCGTTCTCTGACAAGGAAAGTAACATCTTCTCCTTTTTCCACAAGCCTGCCTCCAAAATAACCGCCAACGCCGCCTGCGCCTAAAACTAATATTCGCATAACTTTTGCTCCCCTTTTCTTTTTCTTTTATTGTAGCACAGCTAGTTTGAAATTTTATAATATTCTTATTTCATTGTATTTTGAGTTTTCTACAAAAGATAGCCATAGCGCTTTTAAAGTTGTTATAATGAATACAAAAAAGCATAAAAATTTACGTTTAGACATTTATCCCCTCTTGGATATACGATTTACCAACCCGTAATCGGAAAAATTCCGATTTAAATAATGTTATTTACATAGGAGAGACTGAAATGAAAACAGAAATCTACATTTTATCTGGATTTTTAGGAAGCGGAAAAACAACGTTGCTTAAACAGCTGCTTCAGCAAGAAAAAGATCGTAATCGCAATATTGCTGTTGTGATGAATGAGCTTGGCCAAGTTTCGATTGACTCAAATGAAGTAGAAGAAGACACGCCGTTAAAAGAATTGCTAAATGGCTGCGTGTGCTGTACGATTCAAGGTCAATTTGAAACGCAGCTTCATTCACTTTTACAGGAGAACACATTGGATGCTATCTATATAGAAACAACGGGAGTTGCCCATCCCATTGAAGTATTAGATGCTTGTATGTCTCCTCTTTTTGCGCATCAAGTTACGATTAAAAGTATTATCACCACACTGGATGCGACAAGATGGAAAGAACGTGGTTCCTTAAGCATTCAACTTCAAAAACTTCTTCAAGAACAAGTAAAACATGGGGATGTAATTTTATTAAATAAAACGGACATGCTGTCTGAGTCAGAAAAGTCTTCCCTGCTTTTTGAGATTCAATCCATTAACGCTAGTGCAAGGACATTATTAACGACATTTTCCCGCGTGAAGCTTGATGTGATTCAAAAAGCTCAGCTGTCTCAAAAACAGCCGCACCATAAGGCTCATGTTGAAGATCATCTTCATTTGAAAACATTTGTATATGAGTTTACAAAAAAAGTGGATCTTGAATTATTTGAAAATTGGCTTCGCCAAATGCCAGATACCATTTATCGCATTAAAGGCTACATGCGCTTCACTCATTCGAATGATACGTATTCGTTTCAATATTCATACGGCATGCCTCTATATATGAAAGAAATGATGAAGCTGCCCACCACTCTTGTCTTTATAGGTGAAAACCTCGATCACACTAAGATGAAACAAGAATTATTTAATCTTGAACAGCAATCTCATTAAAAATCCCGCTCTAGGCGGGATTTTTTTATTACTTATAAACAGGCATTTTGTACTCTGCGCAAAATTTCATATGCACGATTTCCGGCTAACTCTGTCAATTCTTCAAATTTTTCATCTCTTTTCAAATCGAGTTCAATAATTTCTTTTGCCAGCTCAATAATCTCTTCTTTTTTCAATTGTTGCACAGCCATGTAAAACGCCCTTCCCTTTTAGAATTTATGTATATTCTCACATTTATTTTCTATTCATCATTTTGAAAGCAAGTGATTAACCACAAGGCTTTATCCTGTATGGTTAACCACTTGGGATCGAGTTAATCATTAGTTTATAGGACTCTTTTCCCTATTTCATTATTTATGTCACTTTTTCTCACATAGTAATTCAAAAATATAACATATATATGTTAGAATGTATTACATGTTATAATTTTTTGTATTTTTTTCCTTTATAATAACATACTACTACGTACTCAGGGGTGAGGGAGATTGTCTACGAATGAAGCGTCATATCGAGATAAAAAAGTCATGTCTATTGGGATTGTAAAAGAATTAACCGGTTTATCAGAAAGACAAATTCGCTACTATGAGAAAAGAAGCCTGCTCTTTCCGGACCGAACCAATACGGGTATCCGGAAATATTCGTTTTCAGACGTCGAACGATTAATGGATATTGCCGATCGAATAGAAGAAGGAGTTCAAACGAGTGAAATACGCACAGAACTGGCTAAAAAAGATGAAGCGAGAAAAATGAAAGAAGTAAAAAACCAAATGCTTCAAGGTCAGTTGAACGCTCATTTCAAGCGGAAGCTATAAAGTATACATACGGTGACTTTTCCGTCTCCGTTTTTATTTCTTTACAGCAGACAAAAAAGCGCATATCTAAAGATATCCGCTTTTTTGTCCGTTAAGCTGAACGCCCTTTAAAGAATTTCGGCTGATGAGAGCTCATGAACTTAGTTTTAGATAAAATGAACATAACCGACCCGCCCCAAATGAACAAAAAGGCAATCATTTCCACGCTAGAAAACGGTTCGTGATACACGAATACCCCTAATAAAAGCGTCATGGTAGGAGCAATGTACTGCAAAAAACCGACCATCGATAGCGGAATAAGCGGGGCTCCTTTAGCGAAATACAATAGTGGCATAGCTGTAGCAACACCGCCTCCAATTAAAAGAGCACTCACATCAAGCGACTGAAGGGAAAAACTTGAAGATCCTTTCACTAAAAGAAAAATAAAATAAATAACTGCAATAGGTGCAACCATCATCGTTTCAATCGTTAATCCTACTTTTGCTTCTAACTGAATAGTCTTTTTTACAAGACCGTACAAACCAAAGCTAAACGCTAAGCTTAATGATACCCATGGGATATGTCCGTATGTAACTGTCATAACGATAACACCTATAGCAGCCAATCCAACAGAAGCACCTTGCCAAAAATTAAGCTTCTCTTTTAAAACGACTATGCCAAGCAAAATACTAACGAGCGGATTGATGTAGTAACCTAAACTTGTTTCAATAATATGATTATGGTTAACCGCCCAAATGTAAACGAACCAGTTGATGCTGATTAGCACTGAAGCCACAAATAAAATGACCGCTTGTTTCGTATTACGAAATAATAAACCAAGCGTCTTCTTTAAAGAACTCATTTGCTTTGTCACAAGCAAAAGTAAAAGCATAAAAACAAATGACCATATAACGCGGTGAGCGAGTATTTCATTCGCATTCACCTCGCCAAGAAGCTTCCAGTAAAGCGGAAAAAGCCCCCACATAACGTAAGCGCTGGCTGTATAAACAATACCTGCTCGTTTAGAATCTTGATTCATTTCTCAACCTCTTTTCTTTATCTCTCTGTCTCTTATCATTATAGATGCATTTACCTCTTTTTTATAGCTTTATTTTGCCTATCGAAATAGCTCAAAAAAAAAAAAAAAACGATCGCTTTTAGCTCGACCGTTTTTTATACATTATTTTTTAGGTTGTTTAAATACTTTGGCACTGCGAATATACTCTACGTCTTGTACATTTTCTCGCGCGTTAGCGATTCGAGCCGCAGCAAAGAAATAATCGGATAAACGATTTAAATACTGAAGCACCGCCACATTAATTTTATGCTCACGCTGCACGCCAACAACAAGCCGTTCTGCGCGGCGTGTAATCGTCCGACAAATATGAAGCGTTGTCGCTGCAGGTGTGCCTCCAGGTAAAATAAAACGCTCAATGGCCGGCGCTTCTGACATATAGACATCAATGCGCTTTTCAAGTACTGCTATCATGTCATTCGTTACTTTGTACGGATGATCATCTTTTGCAAATGCTAAATCACTTCCACAGTCAAAAAGCTCATGCTGAATCGTAATTAGCTCTTCTTTTACATCTTTTAATGTTGCTTCATCCAGCTGATAAATCGCTTGACCTACAAAGCCATTTAGCTCATCAATCGTCCCGTATGCTTCCACTCGAATATCATCTTTATTTACTCTTCCTCCAATTAAGCTTGTCTGCCCTTTGTCCCCTGTTTTTGTGTAAATGTTCATTGTATTTCCTCCTTCAATCGATTAGCAATTCCGTACCAAATGTGATCTACTTTCTGGGCATGTGCCGCCAAATGCTGATACGCATACCCGCATTCATCTCTCCACTGCCGCTCTATTGGATCTAAAGGAACAATGCCTTTGCCGACTTCAGTTCCAATCACTATTAACTGTTCCCATACACCGCTGTCTCTCCACTTCTGTATGACCTTTTTAACAACAAGATGCGGAGCCTCCAGCTCGCTATGTATTAATTCCTTAACATAGTGCTCAAATCCTTCTAGCACAATGTAACTTTCTTCAAACTCAATGGCCGGTAAAACGGGGTCTTCATACAAACAATGCCATTTTATCGACTCACTGGCATACTGCTGCTTCACCCATTTTCTTTTGCCGGTAAATGCACCGCCGAATACGAAATGCATGCTCTTCTCTCCTTTGCCTGTTTGTATGTGCACGTTACTGAAAAACCTTCTCCATAAGAAAAAGAAACATCCCAAAGCGACGCTGTCTGTTTAAAATGGGACGCAAGTAAACGCAGTGGTCCGCCGTGTGAAACAATAGCAATGTGACGCAATTGCTGACTAGCCGCCAAATCGACCGCTTCTTCCCAAGCTTCCCAAACTCGGTTTGAAAATCCTGAGAAGCTTTCACCATTCGGAGGCGTATGTTCTGCCCAGTGATCGATCCAATTTCTATATGCCCGTATGTTTTTTAAATCTTCATACGTCTTCTCTTCCCAATCTCCAAAATGCAGCTCACGCCAACTTTCCCTTTTAATCACCTGAGATTTAGGAAAAACAATTGAACTTGTTTCTAGCGCTCTTTTTAAGTCACTGGAAATAACGAGCTCCGGCTCTAGAGAAAGCTCTTTTAATTCATTTTTCCCTTCTATACTTAAAGGCGGATCACTCCACCCTATATATTTTTTTTGTTGATTTTCAAGCGTCATGCCATGGCGAATACATGTGATAACCAAAGAATTATCCATAAAAACGTTTCTCCTCCTTCAATGGTTGCACCTATAACATCTCCTGTTACGCCACCAAACTGCGAACGATAAAACCGTATCCAGAGCCATAAAAAACCGGCAAAGAAAAAGATAATGAATTTATTGTCTATAAAAACAATGAAAATAGCAACTAAGAATAGGCTCATGACGATAAATGCATAAATAGACCATTTGGTGACTCCTTTTTGAAAATAAGCAGCAAGCCCCGTATCTTTAGCGGGCTTATCTCTCATGACTAAGAAAGCGGCTCCGATTCTTGGAAGTGTAAAGACGGTTATACATGCCCAAACCGATAAAGAAGAAAGAGACGTTAATTCATAGATTGCACTAAAGCGCAGCAGAAGCAGAACAATAAGAGAAAGAATAGCAAAAGACCCAACGTGCGGATCGCTTAAAATCTGCAGTTTCTTTTCCTTTGACTGATGGGAAAAATACGCATCACTTACATCCATCCACCCGTCTACATGAAGACCACCCGTTAAAACAAGCGGCAAAAGCAAAACTAAAATACTGCTAACAATAGCAGTGATGGGTGAATAGTGAAGCAGCTGTAAAAAGCTATAAAACATTAAACCTAGTAATATGCCAATCCAAGGCAGGACAAAAAGTGAGCGTGCCGTTCTTTTTTCAGTCCATTGAACGGTTTTAGCCAGTGGTAAGATCGTAAAAAACTGAAGAGAGATTCGTAGTATGGCTATCCATTCTTTCATTTGCTTACACATTCCTTTCCTTTTTTAAAACGGGAAAGTCCCGCTTCTACACAAATAGCCACATCTGCTTTTTCTACAATATACTGATGTAATTTCCCTAACATATGCATATAGCTATATGTCGGCTCCTCTAACACGCCCTCTTCAAACAGTTCATTAGATACTAGCACCACCGTCTGAGACTGCGCAAACAGCTTATCGAGCGCTTCTATCATCTGACGAAAAACCTCTTGTTTACCTTCTTTTGTTTGCCACCTTTTTTCGGTTAAAAAAAGCTCATTGGCAAGCCAGTTTGTGACACAGTCCAAGAGTATAGTATCATCACTTCGAAGGTTTGGAAGAATTTGTTGTAAATCTACAGACTGCTCGATCGTTGCCCAAGGCGTGTTCGCCGCTTGACGTTCTGTTTGATGAAGCTGGATACGTTTTTGCATTTCACTATCTGTTTGCCGGCTTGTGGCAATATAAACAGCGCGCTTTGTACAAAAAGTTTGAACCATGTTCTCCGCTGCACGTGATTTGCCGCTTCGAACCCCTCCGCTAATAAAGATGATCATATTTCATCGAGTCCTTGTTTGATTACGTTAAGTAAATAGTCATTTTCTTCTTTCGTTTTCACAGCCAAACGGATATAGCGTCCATTTAAAAATGGGAAGTTTTCAGTATGCCGAGCTACCACACCGCGGCTTGCTAAATAGATAAGCCAGTCGCGCGTTTTAATAGAAGACGGAACGCTGCAAAGATAATAGTTTGTTTGAGACGGAGAAACCAAAAGCCCCCATTCTTCTAGTTGACTCAAGATCCGTTTTCGTTCTTGTTTAATATAATGTACGGTTTTTTTCACAAAATCTTTTTCATCTACACATATCATCCCTACTTGCTGCGACAATCCGTTTACACTCCAAGGAGGTTGTTTTTTAGACATCTTGCTAATGATTTTTTCATTTGCCAAAATATAGCCAAGGCGAAGCCCCGCAATATTAAACATCTTTGTCATCGAACGCACAACAATGAGATGTTCATAGTTTAGAATAAGAGAATCAAATGAAGGCTGATGTTCGACAAAATCAATAAATGCTTCATCAATTATTAAGTATGTACCATGATGAGCAGCAGCTTTTACTACTTTCATCCATTCCTGGTGACTATATATAACGCCCGTTGGATTATTTGGGTGACAAATCCATAGTACTTTTATATCCGGAAGAATACTCATAATCAACTCTATATCCCAGCTCCAGCCATTTTCTTCAGCTAAAGGAACGTACGTCACTTCACATCCATACGCTTTACTTGCCTGTTCGTATTCGACAAACGTCGGCTGTACAATCCCCGCTTTCTCTCCTGAAAATAAAGAAGCAATAAGGAAAAACGCTTCAGCGGCCCCATTTGTGGGCAGCACTTGGGCAGCGGAAACATGATGATGAGCTGCAAGTTTATTTTTTAGTTCTGTTACTTCAGGATCAGGGTAACTAAACGCAGCTTCCTTGAATTCGTTCCACTTTTCGTGAAGAACAAGGGGAGCCCCTAAAGGATTTGTGTTTACGCTAAAGTCTTTTAGATGCGACAAATTCTCGGCCCCTATTGCTTTTAAAAAGACATTGGGGTTAGCTCCATGTGTAGGTAATAGCACTAATAACTCCTCCTAACAAAAGATAGAATAACCACGTAGCATAGACCGTCCTTTTCATAATGAAAACAGCTTGTTCAATATGACCGGCTTGCAGGGGAATGAGTGGTTCGCCCATTTTTGCACGATTAGATTCTATGCCTTTATATGTATTAAGCCCGCCGAGTTGAATACCTAAAAGAGCAGCCACTGCACTTTCCCCGTATCCGCTATTTGGACTTGGATGCTTCTTAGCATCGCGCTTAATCAAACTCGTTACATGCCAAAGAGAATATTGGCTTTTCGCTACATTAACAGCGGTCATCACCACTGCAGTTAACCGACTTGGAATATAGTTTAATACGTCATCGGTTTTTGCACTAAAATAGCCGAACAGAAAGTAGCGGTCATTTTTATACCCAACCATTGAATCGCATGTGTTAATAGCTCGGTAAAAAAAGGCTAGGGCTCCTCCTCCTATAAATGCATAAAAAAGCGGAGCTGTAATACCATCACTTGTATTTTCAGCCACGGTCTCTACCGTCGCTCTGGCAATTTCTCCTTCTGATAAACGATCCGTATCTCGTCCCACAATCATGCTTACTTCATATCTAGCTTTCTCCATATCTCCTAGCTGAAGCGGCTTTTGCACCTTATAAGCAGCTTCGCTTAAGGAACGAGTGGATATAGTAGTCGCAATCATTACGCCCTCTACTAAAACACCTAGTATAAAATGAACTCCGTACAAAGCATGAAGGAATAAAAAAGGAATAACTCCTGCGAGCACCACCATACTTATCACAAGAAGCAATCCTTTGAATCGTTTTCCTGCGCCTTTATTTAATCTGGAATCCATCCAATAAATCCACTTGCCAAACCAGCGAACGGGATGCGGCCAATTTTCTGGGTCACCTATGATTCGGTCAATGAGTAGAGCAATCGTCATGGCTGTCAGGTGTGCAATCATCGCTTGTGCAATACTCATTTCTTCACCTCTTTTCCTTAAGTGCCTGCTCTAAGCTTATTTTTACCAGCTTGGCTACCGCTTGACCTAAAGCGGTCATAGAGCCTGCATATTCATATAATGGTCCTTGCTGAGACGCTGCAACTGAGATACTGTCCGTAGATGTTCCCGTAGCAATCGTCTTTGTAGCTGGATCTATGACACCCAGCTGTGACAGCGTTTTTGTTTTGGCTTCTGTAGCGGCAATAAAAAGCTGTAAAAACGCTGCATCCGTAAGCGTGCCTTCCACGAAAAAAAACATATTAATTGTACCGGGAGAGGAATAAAATGGAACAGCTTCGTCAGCTGTAATATCCACTGCGTTTCCTACTCCAGCCGTTATCACGGAAGCTACTCTTACTCCGTAACCTTCATAACAGTAAACCGCTCTTTCTTTTAACCAAACCGCTGTCATCAACCCTACGATTTGCTCATGGCGCACATTTTCTTTCATCAAATATTGCTCATACTCTAAAGAAGGAGTATCTGAATAATAGTCTTTATGAACAAATCGATTGTAAAAGGTGTCCGTTTCCATGATGCCTGTTCCTAAAACGCCTGAGCTGTATGTTTTATAAGAAGTCTCGGTTTTCATGATTAAAAGCTCAGGCCGTTCTTCAATTTTAAGATGTGAAAAGGGACCAATCCCCTTTTCAATTCGAACTGGAATATGGTCCCTCTTTTTATTTATTGTACACCTCAGGGTATACTGCTTTTGCTAAGTCCTCTAAGCCATCTACAATACGAGGTCCTAAGCGGTTGATTTTGTTTTGATCAACCTTTTCGATGTTCCCCTCTTTTACAGCAGTCATGCTGCTCCAAGCGGGACGCTTCATAATCTCATTTTTGTCTGCATCATACGTTGCGATAATAACGTCAGGGTTTAACTTAACAACTTGCTCTTCAGAAAACTTAACCCAACCCTTTTCACTAGCCGCTACGTTATCAGCACCGATCATAGTAAGCATTTCGTTCATGAACGTACCTTTTCCTGTTGTATAAATCTCAGGAGCTCCCGATACCTCTATCCATACTTTTTTACGATCTTCTTTTGAAATCGTTTTTGCTTTTTTCTCAATTGAAGCTACTTTTTCTTTCATGTCTTTAATTGTTTGATTAGCTTCTTTTGTTTTACCCGTTAATTTACCAATTTGCGTAATAGAATCATAAACCGTATCAAACGTTGTTGAATCTTTTACAACAAATACCGGAATACCCGCACTTTCAATTTGTTTAAATACTTCATCTGAAACGCCCATACTTGAAGCGTGTGCCAGCACTAAATCAGGATTTAAAGCAATAACTTTTTCTGCATTAACGTTCATATCTCCCACCTGCGCTTTTTTCTTTACGCTTTTAGGATAATCATCGTTGCTTGTGACACCGACTAATTCTTTTTCAAGGCCAAGGGCATATACAATCTCCGTATTACTTGGCATTAATGAAACAATTTTCTTAGGCTGTTTTTTCAACGTAATTTCTTTATCACGCGCGTCTTTTACCTTCACTGGAAACGCAGCTTGTGACGTTTGTTCTGTATCTTGCTTCGTTTTTTTATCACTGTTGCTTTGGCTGCCTGCACCGCATGCAGCAAGTACGATGACTAACAGCGCAATAATGGAATACGAAAGCCATTTTTTCATCTAAATACTCCCCCTATATATTGTTCATTGTGAATACGAAACCTCCACGTTAAAGAAAAAGCAAATGATCATGCAAAAAGCAGCGCTATCCCGTTTTTTCCGCTTTGACTATGTATACTGCTCGGCAGCAGCTTCAAAATAAAAAAGCTTTACTTTCAATTGAAAGCAAAGCAGGTAACGTCAAGATAAGCAGGAAAAGAATCCGTTCACTATACTTGATATGTATGTTCATTACCCTGCTTCACCCTTCCTCGAAGGTTTCACAGCTAACAATAAGGCAGGTCTCCTGACTTACGCACAAAGCGCTTACAGTGGCGGGACCGCGCTGGTTTTTCACCAGACTTCCCTTTTCACTCAATCTTTAAATTGAGACCTTATTGCTTTACGATTATTCACTTGTCCTAGTATACCCCACTCATCGAAAAATGGAAATAGCCATTCTCACAAAAAAAGCTGCGAGAATGCTCTCGCAGCTTAGGGAATTAAAGAGTTGCTAAAAATTCACGGACCGCTTCAGGCGTTTTAGCATTTGCACTGTGCAGGTGCGCAATTTTTTCACCGTTTTTATATACAAGAAGAGAAGGAATACCCATTACATTGTTTTCAGCAGAAAGTTCTTCAAACTCATCCTTGTCAATTTTAAACCATGCTTTATCTGTATTTTCGTCAACGATTTCATCAATAAACATATCCAAACGTTTGCAATCAGGACACCACGTTGTCGTAAAAATCCCAACGCTTAGTGTTTCATTCTTAATTTGTTCGCGAAATTGTTTTTCTTCCGTAAATTGTTTCATTGTGTTACCTCCAGCGTCTATTCGTTCCTTCCTACAATTCTATAGTAAGAAGTCTGACTTCATTATAAACGATTTTTTTATCGTTGTGCTAATGTTTCAGCTTATTTAGACCATAACGGTTTTAGACGTAAAAAAATGCTAGCTTAAAAAAGCTAACATTTCGAAATTGTAGAATGTTGTGTCTATTATCAGCTGAACCACTTAGGCGGCATGTTTCGGTTCCAATAAATTTTCCCTAAATCATAATGCTTTTGAAAATTATCTGCGGCCGCATGATAGTGAAAATTAAACCAGTATCCATCTTTTGGAGGATTTTCACGCCGTACATGAAACCGTATTAAGTCCTGACCGGTTTCCCGGTCATATACATGGAAAATCTTTTCACCGTAGCCAGCAGCAGGGTGCTCGCTTATCTCGAGATTCTGAATTGACTGTTCACGTTCAGTGCCAATGTCGGTCAGCACTTCTTCAATTTTAGGTAACACTGCTTGACGAAATTCATCTTCAATGACAGGACCAATTTTTGTTCCGAATTTTTCCACTGACTGTTTTTCAGCTGATTCCATTGCATACGTAACAAATGATGAAACGTCTTCATATTTTGATTCTTCATATGGCAAATGAATATCTTCTATAACAGCTGTGACAGGAGTTGTTTCTCTTACATACCCTGCTTTATGTTGCTTGTCCGCTTTTGCATCATCAACGTATAAATATTCTGGTGGAGTGACAAGCCCAAATGTAAATACTGTAATAAATACAATTAGCATTCTTTTTATCCATCTAGGCATTCGTATCTTTCCTTTCTCATCTTTTCCCATATGGTCTTTTCATATTGTAAAATTCATTATCATAACTCACTAGGTATTGTAACATACTTATTAATTTTTTACCTATATTTGCTTATTCATTTATGCTGTCTACGGGCATTTGACGACTTTTCAGTTACCACCTTCCTTCTTCTGTTTGAGGTTGTCACACCGAGCGGAAACCTATACAAGATATTCCTTTTTTGCTGGATGCTTAAACACAAAAGTATTTTTATGTTCAAAAATATATCATACTTTTATGAACTTTAGATGAAATTCATAAAAAAAACTTCCAAAACTTTTTAATTCCTAAAAGGTTTTGGAAGTCTTTTCAATGAGCGTAATTAATTTTACTTTTTTGGTTATTTTTGTATATCGATTGTCCCGTAATGAAATTTTGATGTTTTTCGTTTTTGCACAGTAAATCCATGCTCTTTAAAACGACTGCTTTTCCAATGATCTTTTAGCACGACCTTTTGTTTGGCTACTCTTTTTGCTTCTTGTATAGCCATTGGCGTCAGCGTGGTATACAGTGCTATTGCTTTAATACCATTAATTCCATTCGATTCCTCAATTTGTTCTTGAAACATCGGATCAAAGTAGACAACATCAAAAGAATTATCTTCACAACACGCCAAAAACGATTCAAAATTTTGATGAACCACGTTTATACGCTTCATTGCATCATTCAACTCTTGTACGTCACTTTCCCAATTTAAAAGTCCTTGTTTGACTAAATAAGCTACATAGCGGTTGCCTTCTAGTCCGACAACTTTCCCACTTTTCCCTACCGCTACGCTCGCCATCATACTATCCGATGCAAGACCAAGTGTACAGTCAAGCACGCTCATTCCTTTTTCTAAACCAGCAGCTTCAATAAACGGATCACGTTCTCCCCGCAGCCATCTCTTCACTCTAAACATAGCGGAGTTTGGATGAAAAAAAATAGGTTCCCCTTCATTTTGGACGTGCAACTCTACTCTATTTTTACCGACAACCAGCACGTCTGCCGCTTCAAGATTTTGAAGATCTGCAACAGATTTCTTCTCTCTTGTTACAAAAGGTATACTTAAATCAGCGGCTACCTGTTTGGCTTTTACAATCATCTGTTCATTTGTTCGACCAGCAGTCGTAACAATCACTTTCATAACTCCCCCTACACTGTTTGGCTATTTACATAAAGAAAAAGGATGCCGATAGACATCCTTTTTCTTATAAAGTATATGCGATTTTTCTTTAAAAATCTATATACTAGATGTGACAAAAGCAGGACATTTTATGAACAGTGCTGCTTAAAGCCATTTAAAATGTTTTCAAAAATAACTTCTAACGGCTGACCTTCAATTTCATGTCGAGGAATAAAATGAACAACTTCTTTTCCTTTTAAAAGTGCCATAGACGGTGATGAAGGCTCAATGTCCCCAAAATATTCACGCATTTTAGCTGTTGCTTCCTTATCTTGACCGGCAAAAACAGTTACCACTTGATCTGGTTTTTGCTCAGACTGTAAGTACGCTTGCGTTGCTGCAGGACGTGCTAAACCAGCAGCGCATCCACAAACTGAATTAACGACAACAAAAGTTGTTCCTTCTACGTTTTCCATAAAATCAACTACGGCTTCCTCTGTTGTTAATTCTTCATAACCAGCTTGAGTTAATTCTTGACGCATTGGTTTAACTAACTGACGCATATATTCTTCATATGCCATTGACATATTAACATTCCTCCTAACAATCATTCACGCTAAAAGCATACTATAAAAACCAGGAAAAATCTAGCTACTCACTCTTCAAATCCTTATCGCTGTCCCGTTCTCCTTTTTCATTTGACAAAAAAGATTAAAACCGGGTCATATCATCTAATTTTTTTCCATAAAAATGTCGATTTTTACTATTAATATTCCATTTTTTGTACTATAGTAGTAAATAGTAGTTTAGTAGAAAGGATTTTCAAATTGAACCAGCGATTTAAACCGAACAAACAATTTAAGCCAAACAAACGATTTTATGCATTTTTGTCTTTAGTGTTAGTGATCGTCGCTTCTTTATTTTTTATTACAGGAGCCAAAGGAAGTGAATCCGCTGCATCTCAGCAAGTCTTAGCATCTACTGCATTGCCGCTGAAAGAAGCTGCATCTTCAGCACAACCTGAGAAGCTGCTTAATACACTTCACCATAATATGTATGTAGGAAATACCGTGAACGATCAAAATCAAGCTCTTACACAGCCTGTTTACCTTACGTTTGACGATGGCCCAACGCCTGATACCCTTCACATTTTAGATGCTTTGCGTCAATATAACGTAAAAGCAACTTTCTTTATGTTAAAGTATCAAATTGACGCTCACCCTGAAATTGCTAAAAAAGTAGCACAGGAAGGACATGCCATCGGCTGTCACGGCGTCTCTCATGATATTCATGTCATGTATAGTGAAGACGGCGCCGCGTTAAAAGAAATGCAGGAGTGTCAAGCGACAGTTAAGAAAGTAACCGGTGTTGACAGTAAGTTAATCCGCGTTCCTTACGGCAGCGTTCCTTATTTAAAAGAGCCGCACCGTACAGAGTTGCTAAGCCACTTTAAATTATGGGACTGGAATGTAGACAGTGAAGACTGGGCACTTCGTTCTGCACCTAGAATTATTCAGGGCCTTGAACCTCATATTCAAGGGGTTAACTCCAACGGAAGAACACCCGTCATTTTATTTCATGACAAATCCTTTACGGCACAGTCTCTGCCGACTATTTTGACTTACTTAAAACAGTCCGGTTATCAGCCTATTAAAATTGATAACACGATGCAGCCTATGCAGTTTCCAACTCCCGCTGCAAAACAGTCATAAAAAAAGATCATTCAAGTGAATGATCTTTTTTTATGCTTTTCTGCTTTCCGTCATTTGTTTCCAAACAGAACCTTTTGCTTCTTCTCCGCCTTCGATACGTTCAATCGCTAGCTTGATTTGTAAATCTACCTCAAATTCTTTGTCATTCTCTGCTGCTTTTAATGCAGGAAGAGCCGTCTCATCCCCTACCTCGTATAAATACATCGCTGCACGCCAGCGCACAAGCTTGTTTTTATCACCAAGGGCTTCACACATTGCCGGAATACCTTCTTCAAAACCTAAATCCGACATGCAGTCTCCAGCAGTACGGCGCACAGTGACTGATTTATCTTTTAATGCTTTGTATAAATAAGGCAGTACCGCTTTTGATTCAATCATTCCTAAGTAGACCGTAGCTAAGCGGCGAATAGATGCTTTTTCATCATCAAGCGCTTTATTTAAAACGTCTAAATCAGCTTCTGTTGGATCCATTTGTTCTAAATGGGCATAGCGCACTGACCAATCGTTGTCTTCTAGCATCTCTTCTGTAACTTTATAGGTTTTACGCGGCTGTACCGTTTTTCCGCCTTCTTTTTCTTCTTGTGCATTGGCTACAAGGCGAGTTAATCTTTCTTGCGGATATGCTGCTGCTAATTCTTCCACTACTTCGTCTCCGATAGCCGCTAACTCTCCGTAACGAACGCCTTGTTCTTTCCATTTCCGTTCTAACACTACATTATCTGAAAAGCTTTGAAGCTCTGCTACCGCTTTTGCGAATCGTTCAGGCAGACCAAATCGCTTTTCTTCATTTCCATCCGTTAGCTTAACTTGCATTGGTACGTTTTTGAACATTTGAACGGACACATTGACCTCACCAAAATGCTCATTCATTTTGTGCTGTTCGCTACTGCTTTGCAAATCTTCGCCAAACGCTGCACGAACTTGCGGCAAAATTTGCTTCCAGTCATATTTAGCATTTCGCTCTACTGCTAAGAAGTCCGCTACGTGATAGACTCCTTTTACCCCTTCTACTTTCAAGATGTCTTGAACAACTTCAGGCGCTGCTTCAGCATTTTTTTCCGTATAGTTATTGCTTTTTCCGCCTGATAGCACTTCGTCTAAATTAATTTTCATTGTATTCGGACTTGGCGTTGGCTCAATTGATTTAATGTTCATATCGTATCGTACTCCTCTCATTAAAATTGTAGCATGTGGCTTATACTCAGTCTAACGACTTGTTTACGCGTTTTCAATTTCTTCAATTAGCTCTGAAAGCTCTGCCCAGCGATCAAGCAGTGCATTTAATTCTTCATTTGCTTTTTCTTGTTCTAACGATAGGTTATGCGCTTTTGTATAATCGCTGCCCACCTGTTCAATTTCACTTGTTAAGCGTTCAATTTCTTCTTCTTTTGCTGCAATATGATCTTCGATTTCTTCCCATTCTTTTTGTTCTTTATACGTTAAGCGACGCTTTTTCGTTTTCTCCGGCTGTTTTGGCTTTTCTTCTTTCACTTTAGCCTGCTGAGCCATTGCCTGCTTCTTTTTCACCGCTTCTTCTAATTGATCTGTATAAGCGCCAAAATAAGTCGAAATGTTTCCTTCTCCTTCAAAGACAAGTAAGTAATCTGCTACTTTATCTAAGAAATAACGATCATGCGATACCGTGATAACAACACCTGGAAATTCTTCGAGGTAGTCTTCAAGCACCGTTAGCGTTTGAGTATCCAAATCATTAGTCGGCTCATCTAGCAGTAAAACATTTGGGGATGTCATCAACAATTTCAATAAATATAAACGACGGCGCTCTCCTCCGGACAACTTTTGAATCGGTGTTCCGTGCGTATGTGAAGGAAATAGAAATCTCTCAAGCATTTGCGATGCAGAGATCATTTTCCCATCCGTCGTATGAACAACTTCTGCCGATTCTTTAATATAATCAAGCATGCGTTGATTCAAGTCCATATCATCGCTTTCTTGAGTATAGTAAGCAATTTTAACCGTTTGTCCTCTGTCAATTTCACCGCTGTCCGGCTCAATGCGTCCTGCAATCATATTCAGCAGGGTAGACTTTCCGCTTCCATTTTTTCCGACAATTCCAATTCGGTCTTGTTTTTTCACGATGTGCGTAAAGTCTGAAAGAATGATTTTATTTTCATACGTCTTAGACACATCTTTTAATTCAAACACTTTTTTCCCAAGGCGGCTGCCTGCTAAACTTAAATCCAATGATTCTTTTTCAGAAGAATCGAGTTTTCCCTCTAATTCATCAAATCGCTGAATACGCGCTTTTTGTTTAGTCGTACGCGCTTTTGCTCCTCGGCGAATCCAAGCCAATTCATTGCGATATAAGTTGCTTAATTTTGCTTGAGTTGCTTTTTCCTGCTCTTCTCGAATCGCTTTTCCTTCTAGAAAAGCAGCATAGTTTCCTTTATAGCTATATAAATTTCCACCGTCTAATTCAAAAATTCGGTTTGTAACAGCATCCAAGAAATAGCGATCATGAGTAACAAGCAATACGGCTCCTTGATATTTGGATAAATATTCTTCGAGCCATTTAACCGTCTCATAATCCAAGTGGTTAGTGGGCTCATCTAAAATTAATAAATCAGGTGTTTGAATTAGGCTTTGGGCAATTGACACGCGCTTTTTCTGTCCACCTGAAAGTTCGCCGATTTTTGCACTCATATTTGAAATTCCCAGCTTCGTTAAGATCGACTGTGCGTTAGAATTGGCTTCCCACGCGTTCATCGCATCCATTTTCTGCTGTAAATCATACAGTGTCTGCTGGTTCTTCTCGTTTGCAGAATCTTGCTCTAACGCATATAGAGCTAGCTCATAGTTTTTTAATAAATTAAGAAGGGGCGTATCTCCGCTGAAAACTTGCTCTAAAACCGTTAAGTCTTCATCAAAATCCGGATGCTGAGGTAAATATGTCACGCTGTAGTCTTTAGCATGAACAATATCCCCTTCATCTCCCAGCTCTAGACCTGCGATAATTTTAAGAAGCGTCGATTTTCCTGTTCCGTTTACACCAATTAAGCCGATTCGCTCATTTTCCGTAATTGTAAACGTTAGCTGATGAAACAGCTCTTTTTCTCCATATGTTTTTGTTAAGTTTTCAACAGTCAGCATTTTCATAATGATAATTCCACTCTTTCTTAAATTGAACTAAAAATTCTTTCATATATGTATGTCGCTCTTGCGCTAGAGACCGTGCTGTTTGAGTATTCATTAACGCAGTCAGCTTTAACAACTTTTCATAAAAATGAGCAATAGCCGTTGATTTTCCGTGTCTGTATTCTTCCTCTGTCATCTCACTTCGTACAGCAATGTTTTCGTCATACAGAGCCGTGCCTTTAGAACCTGCATACATAAACGTACGTGCGATACCAATCGCACCAATTGCATCTAAGCGATCTGCATCTTGAACAACTTGACCTTCAAGCGTGGCCATAGCCGGACGGTTTCCGCCTTTAAATGACATCGTTTGTAAAATATGAACGATATGCTTGCAGTTCTCTTCTTCTACGCGCTGACTCTTCAGCCACTCCCGCACTTC
This sequence comes from Priestia sp. FSL R5-0597, assembly GCF_038006305.1. Taxonomy (NCBI): domain Bacteria; kingdom Bacillati; phylum Bacillota; class Bacilli; order Caryophanales; family Bacillaceae; genus Priestia; species Priestia sp. FSL R5-0597. The sequence continues at coordinate 1,952,458 of NZ_JBBOUZ010000001.1, read as the reverse complement.
TTCATACGCTTTTTCAACATCTTCCACTAGCTTATCATCTACCACATCGTGTAAAAGCGCGGCTAGTTCAATAACTTCCCGGTTGCCGCCTTCTTTTTTATATAAAAGCACTGCATTTCGACGCACGCGATCGATATGCTGCCAGTCATGTCCCGTCGTGTCATGCGCAAGCTTTGCTTGAACCCACTTTTCCGTCTTTTCTATTTTGTTCATTTGCTCACCTCAATTATATCCACCATTATTTTAGCACAAAGTAAGGCGCTCGTCTCACTGACAGCTGAGCACCCTTTGAAAACCCTGGCTGAAAAATAAAAAACAGATGGAGATCCACCTGCTTTTACAGCAATTCTTTTATATCTTTTTGAATATCTTTTGGTGCAGTTTGAGGTGCGTATCGCTTCACGACTTCACCTTGACGATTCACTAAAAACTTTGTGAAATTCCACTTTATCGCTTTAGAACCTAGCAGGCCAGGTGCTTGTTCCGTTAAGTATGCAAATAACGGATGTGCATGCTCACCTTTTACATCTACTTTTGCAAACATTGGAAACGAAACGCCGTAGTTTAACTCGCAAAATTGTTCAATATCATTTGAACTTCCTGGCTCTTGACCACCAAATTGATTGCAAGGAAAACCTAGAACCGTTAGACCGTTTTCTTTTTCTTCTTCATACAGCGCCTGTAAATCTTTATATTGAGGGGTGAAGCCGCATTTGCTAGCTGTATTCACAATCAACAGTACGTCACCTTGATAGTTAGATAGTGATACGTCTTCGTCTTTAATTGTTTTTGCAGAGTATTCATACACGCTCATTAAAACGCCTCCTTTTCCCTATTGTAATTCACTTTATTTCTGAAGTACAACTGAAACGCTCTTATGATTTGTCGTAAAGAACCTTTAGCTGATCAGTCGTTTGCAGCATATAATCAATCATTTCGATTAAATCTCCTACTTGATCTTCGTAAATGAATCGGTTAAAGGTTACCGCAATATTGTTTTCATATTCGTTTCCTCCAACTTCATGAGTAATACGCTGCTTAACCACTCTTGTTGTTCCCCAGATCCTTTCACACATTTCCTGTATGTTTCTAAACTCAGCTTCTTCAAACGGTTTTTGTTTTTTCAGCTGAAAATGAATATAAACTGTACAACCTGGTTTTTCTACACGGGAAGGCGTTAATTCCGCATGAATATTATCTAAGTCGGTTGATAAAGTTAGCGACGCGGTACAGCAAAAATGCTGTTGAAAAGAAATGCGGTACGTTCGAGTAAACTGAGCTAAGTCTACAAAATCTTCGCGATTTGTAACAGATACTTGCCCAGATAAGTCAAGATCATAGATCTCTCCTTCTACAACCACTTTTAAATTATCAAATACAATTGGATCAAACATTTCAACTACTTCCTTTTTTATAAAATACGAACAGTCAACTCTTCTTCTTTCTTGCCAAATTAATTCATAACATACCTGTTATTTTGTTTTGTATCATAAGAAAAGCGATGCCAAGGCATCGCTTTTCTCTTAAAAAATACCTAGTGCATGTCCATTCTCGTCAATATCCATATTGAGCGCAGCAGGTTTTTTTGGAAGTCCAGGCATTGTCATAATTGAACCTGTTAGCGCCACGAGAAAACCAGCGCCGAGCGAAGGACGGAATTCCCTCACTGTAATCTTAAAATCAGTTGGTCGCCCCAGCTTCGTCTGATCATCACTTAACGAATACTGCGTTTTGGCCATACAGATCGGCAGGTGATCCCATCCGTTTGCTTCAAATTGCTGTATTTGCTTTAACGCTTTTGGAGCAAAATCTACGCCTTGTGCTCCGTATACGGTTTTAGCAATAGCTTCTACTTTTTCTGGAATCGAAGCTGACACATCGTAAAGAGGAGAAAACTGACTTTCCGTCTCGTTCATGACTTCAAGAATTTTTTCAGCAAGCATGACGCCGCCTTCTCCACCTTTTTCCCATACTTCTGTTAAAGCAACTGGAACATTCTTTGAAGCACACCAATTCATAAGCGCTTCTACTTCACCTTTTGAATCTGTTACAAAACGGTTCACAGCTACAACATAAGGAACACCGAATGCCTGAATCGTTTCAATATGTTTTTCAAGATTTTCAATTCCTGCTTCTAAAGCCTCAATGTTTTCTTCATTTAAACGCTCTTTAGGAACACCTCCATGCATTTTCAGAGCGCGAATTGTCGCAACGATTACTACCGTTTCTGGTTTAATATCTGCCATACGAGCTTTAATATTTAGGAATTTTTCTGCGCCTAAATCTGCTCCAAATCCCGCTTCTGTTACTACGTAGTCGCCTAGTTTTGCAGCCATTTTTGTTGCAATGACGCTATTGCAACCGTGGGCAATATTAGCAAAAGGACCTCCGTGAATGAGGGCTGGAGTATGTTCCAATGTCTGTACAAGGTTGGGCTTAATCGCGTCTTTTAAAAGAAGAGTAAGGGCTCCTTGTGCACCTAAGTCCGCAACCGTTACAGGCTCATTATCCATGTTGTAAGCTACCACAATGGACGCTAAGCGACGCTTTAAGTCTTGTAAATCTGACGCTAAGCAGAAAATAGCCATAATTTCTGACGCAACCGTAATATCAAAACCATCTTCTCGAGGAACACCTTGCATCGGACCACCTAATCCAATGACAACCTGACGCAGCGCGCGGTCGTTTAAATCAACCACTCGTTTCCACGTAATTTTACGTGTATCAATGCGCAGTTCATTGCCTTGATGTATATGGTTATCCAAAATAGCGGCCAGCGCGTTGTTAGCTGTTGTGATGGCATGCAGGTCTCCAGTAAAGTGCAAGTTAATATCCTCCATTGGAAGCACTTGAGCATAACCGCCTCCAGCGGCACCTCCTTTAATTCCCATTACCGGACCAAGAGATGGTTCACGCATGGCGACAATCGCTTTTTTACCTAATCCATGTAATGCCTGAGCTAAGCCAACCGTCACTGTCGACTTCCCTTCTCCTGCTGGAGTTGGATTAATAGCTGTAACTAAAATCACTTTTCCATCTTGTTTTGTGTGTAAACGTTCCATAACGGATAAAGAAAGCTTGGCTTTATAATGTCCATACGGCTCTAACTCGGCCTCTAAAATATCTAGCTGCTCGGCAATCTCTTTAATCGGTTTAATCGTTGCCTCTTGTGCAATTTGCAAATCACTTTTTATTTGCTTCTTAGTTGTCATATAAAAACCCCTTTTCTGCTGAGAATTCTTTTTAAACACTTCATCAAAAAAGGATAAAATCCGTTTTCTGGGGGAGATATGAAGTTTAATAAATACAGGAACAACTGCTCTATAAATTTTACTGAGTTTCAGTCATGCTAAAAAAGCATAGCAATGCTCCAATTTAACCTTATTGTACCATTTCATTTTAGCCATTACGCATATTAATGCTCTTTTTTTTCAAAATTCAATTGCTTAATATTCTGTATATTCCTATAATAGTATATTGTACATAAATGTTGAACCTCATCTTCACGTGAGAAAGAACATTTATACGCGTCATTACTTCGAAATCGAATAGGAGGAATTTTATTGCCTATTAATATTCCACGTGATCTTCCGGCAAAAGAAATTTTAGAAAAAGAGAGAATTTTCATCATGGACGACGTGCGCGCGGTTAACCAAGAAATTCGCCCGCTTAATATTGTTATCCTAAACTTAATGCCGGAAAAAGAAAAAGCTGAAACGCAATTATTACGTTTACTCGGGAATTCACCGCTGCAAGTGCATATTACACTTCTTTACACGGCAAGCCATAAAGCAAAAACAACGAGTAAAAATCACCTAGATCAGTTTTATAAAACGTTTGAACAAATTAAAGAACGAAAATATGACGGAATGATTATTACAGGAGCACCTGTAGAACATATACCATTTGAAGAAGTAAACTACTGGAAAGAACTTCAAGAAATTATGGATTGGTGTAAAACAAATGTGACTTCTACCCTTCATATCTGTTGGGGAGCTCAAGCCGGACTTTATCATCACTTTGGCATTGACAAGCGACCTCTTTCTGATAAATGCACGGGTGTATTTACACATGTTGTATCGAGTGAAGAACCCATTAAGCTGCTGCGAGGATTTGATGATGTCTTTTATTCTCCTCATTCCCGTCACACTGATGTAGACATGAATGAAGTAAAAAATCATCCTGACCTTGAGCTTCTTTCCTACTCTGAAGAAGCTGGTGTTTATATGGCGATGTCTAAAGACGAAAAGTTTGTTTTCGTGACAGGCCACCCAGAGTACGACGTTCAAACACTGCAAGAAGAATTTCTTCGAGATACAGAAAAAGGACTAGAACCAAAGCTTCCGGAACACTATTTCCCAAACAATGATCCTGACAAAAAACCTTTAAAAACATGGCGTTCTCATGCCAACCTGCTGTTTATGAATTGGTTAAACTATTATGTTTACCAAGAGACTCCATATCTGTGGGAATGAAAGAACCGATCTATCCCAGTGTTCAATTAAATTACGCATGCTCTTTTTCATGTTGAAACTGCAGCGGCCTAGAAATAAAATAGAAAACCTGCCGCTCGTTTAGAGCGCAGGTTTTCTATTTTATTTATTTCCTAATTAAAGCTTTTTTTCAGAAATCCAGCTTCGACAGCAATGATTTGAGAATCCAAAGTTTTTACTCTCTTCCTCATCCTTCTTCATCCTCGTCTAGCTTTGTTTCATCCATTTCCTTCTTTTGTTCTTCTATCATTGTGTCCAGCCATTCAGGCGGCTTTTCACCTTGGTTTTCATTGTATACTTCTGAAGCATCTTTTTCCTCTAAAGAGGATAAGATGTCATGTATATCATTTTGATTGCCCAAAATATTGCCAAATCCCTGACTCACTTTTTTATGACTTCTAAAATTTGTCGGAAAGTTATTACCAAAGTTTACAGCTGAAGCATCTTCGATTGTACCAATATGAATGTCCCCTATGCTAAAGATTGATTCTAGAGCCTGATTAGACTCCCTCATTTTTTCTGTATGGATTAGTTTGTAAGGGACACTTCTTTCATTAATTTTAACTGATATTTCAGAAGGACCCTTTTCTTTATTTTTTGCTTTATTATTCTGACTACCCGATTTCCGATTAACATCAGAGTCATTTGTTGTTTTTTTACCTTTCTTTCTCGGCGCTTGATATTGATTCGTTTGCGCAGGAAAAGTATTACCAATATTCAAAGTTCCACTAAGTTCCTTTACATCAATATGTTCTAAATAATAAGACAGTTCGTCCAAGTTCAGTGTTTCAACGTTCTTTATATCTAAATGAAAAGATTGGACCTTTTCTTTTGAAAGTTCATTTACGTGTTTTTCTAAGCTTGCGAGCCTTTTTTCAATGTTTTTGAGTATATTCAACACCTTTTCATCCATAGAGTTTGACCCCTCATTTGTTTTAACACTTTTAGCCCATTTACAACATATAGTAGTGTATTAGATAACTTTAATTAATGTCTCATATGTATCGGGAGGAATTATGAAAATAGATCTCCGTTCTCCGCAAATCATTTTTGATGACCTCACCGTAAATACGGTTAAAAACAACGCAGGAGTATTTATAGGAAAAAATATGCAAAAAAATTGGGAAACTACAATCAGCAGCAGCAATTCAGGTTTCGGCACAATTTCGGGAGATGATAATCAACTATCCTACAATACACATCTTGTTCTTGGTGAAGATGATGTAAATGACTCTTTTAAGCAGGCTGCAAAAGAAACTTAACTCTACGATTTTACTCATCATTTTTTTTAGGGGTTTTCGCCACGGTGGTATTATTTAAAATTTTATTAGAATCACCAACTATTTTTCCGAAACCGTCAGAAATTCGACTTTTATGACTCCATTTATATTGAATATTAACGCCATAAAATAGGCCTGAACTGTTTTGGATTTTATTTACTTTGATGGAATGATAGTGAATATTAGACATAAAAACACCTCACAGACAGCAGTTTACTTCATCTGATTCAATATAAAACTGAAAATACATTATCTTATGTTTAAATTCTTATTTGTTCGTCTCAAATTGAACGTCTCTTTAATCATTTAAGCTTTTACGCCTTTTCTATGATACTTACTCCATTTACTATAAAAGTATTCCTCTCATTCCCCTTGCAGTGTATATTAATAGCTTTCCCTCTAAAATAAGCTAGCAAAAAAACCATCTGTATAAAAGATGGTTTAAGCCTGTTACTCATATATCCTCGCCACTCTGCCAAAACAACCGATTGATAGAATGCCTAGTTACTTTTACTTCTTTAACTTTGTGTAACAGGAGCATTGTTGAAATCTATGTGTTCAGAAAAATTGGAATCAACGACGTCATTATCGTTAATAACATTTACCATTTGAGAGGCAAAGTTATTATAGCCGATTATTTCACCAAACCCCGTATTACTTTTCCAATTCACTTCCCAATCTGATTGAGTATTTTCTCCTGTGAAAATACCAGAGTTATTAGAAATATACGTAACATTAAGATTAGTAAATTTTATAATCAACTTTTCTCAACTTCTTTCATCTTCTTTTTCCTAGAACTGAGAAACTGGCTGAGGATTAATATTTTCAGGCTGAGTAATTGGCGTATCACAAACATCCTGATCATTAATAATATTCGTGCTCCCCAATATAGCTGAATTTATAGCAAAACCGTTTCCTAAGTTAAATTTACCTTGGGAATTCCAATCTGGCTGGCTATTTTGACCTGAAGCAATTACTGAATTGGACACCATACTTACCACGTTTATTTGGTTGAAAATGACGGAAACAGGCATTAGTCCATTCCTCCGCTTTCTAAAATTTTAATGTAGTATATGCGTCCGTTTAAAGTATGGTTCAATTGATTTTCTGCAATTAAAAATGTTAGTTAAGTCTACCGTCACTAACTTTATATATTCTTCTCATAAACTCTTTGCATTACCTTTAATCACCAAGCTTAAAATGGGACATTTCTCGATTATCTTTGATAAAGAAAAGTATTTAGGCCTTGCTTCTTTTTTGTAAGCAGCCATGTTTTCTTTTTAATTCGCATTTAGAACATAGTTTTATCAAATAAACAAAGAGATTGAGACATAACGAAATCAATCCAATCCCAGAACGAATGGGATAAATAATTGAGTATGAATCGCCTATGATACAGCTGTTGATTTCCGTGTAATACCTCACTTTTTATGGGATGATGATGAGCTTCCTCGCCGTTTGCGCTCCTTCGGCGAGTTCTTATCTATTTAGCTTTTCTACACCTTGTCCTTCAACCAACCGCTAGAATCAGCTACATACATAAGGTCTACGTTCAGCCTATCCATGAAAAAATCCGAACGATTCACCGCTCGGATTCTTCTTCAACTAATATACGTTTGTCTCAGCCTCTTTAAAGTTCTTTAATATATTCAATGACCGAATCTGGAAATTCGTTTCGAATTCCGCAATTCCCACAATAAAATCCGCTATATTCGTCTGTCGCAACGTACTGTCTTAAAAGAAACAATGTTAACCTGTTTGGGAGACCGCATTCTGTGCAAAACGCCAAGTACTTGCTGCGCTGTCTGTTTGCTGACATACGTTTCATCCTTTCGATTAACTATAGAAAGCGTTTTCTTATTTATATGGAGCTTTCTTATCAGTTTATGACAGCAATTACCGCCTATCTCCAATTGTTGTCGCGGCGAGAAGAGCGAAAAAAGCGCAGAATTAAATTAATGACAAGCACAATAGCCAAAATGTTAATTAATAACCCAAAAATCCCGCCCAGTGCCCCCATATGACCAAGCAAACCTCCAAATAAAAGTCCTGCTAGCCCTCCATACAGAAGTCCACGGGCGAATCCCCCCCGGTTTGAACGAGTAACGCCTCGATTTACCGTTCCATTTCTGCGGTTTGAAAAATTAGATCTCGGCTCATTTTGTCTAACGCTTGGCTGTCTATTAAACGAACGCTTTCCCGAACGATACGACCTTGCACTTGCGTTATAGTCATCGTGATAGGAAATATATTCAGCTAAAGGAGATAAACTTAGCGAAAAGATCAATGCTACAGCGATCAGTATTTTTTTCATCTGTTTTTTCCTTTCTTGACCTAATAGTAACTGTTTATTATAGTGCGCTGTTTCATGCATATCATACGTTTTGGAACAAAAGGGCAATTCAGCTTCATACAAATTTTTTAATCGGGTATCATAACGTTATACTTTGTCCTAGAAAGGAGCGTGCATGTACATGATACGAAGAATTAGTATACTGCTTCTCACACTGTGCTTCTTATTTAATGGAGCCCTTCCTGCACTATGTAAAGCGGAACAAGTAAAAAATATAGCTGTGCGTGACCGTTTGCTTTATCAAGGTAATAACCACCTAAAGCAAACCGCCCTAACATTTGATGATGGACCGGATCCGCGCTTTACTCCACATGTATTGGATCAATTGAAAAAGCATGGTATTAAAGCAACCTTTTTTCTTATTGGGGCAAAAGCTCACGAACATCCTGAGCTGGTGAAGAGAATGGTAGCTGAAGGTCATGCTGTTGGGATTCATACCTATTGGCACCCCAACTTACTAAAAGAATCGACTGAAAAGTTTCACTGGGAAATTGCCAAAACTCAGGCTATTATTAAAAACATTACCGGGTTTGAAACACAGCTGTTTCGTCCTCCCTATGGAAATTTAACGCAAGAAATGATCAGCGAGCTGCCAAATGAAAATGTCTATGCGATTAACTGGTCTTCTGATTCATTAGACTGGAAGCAAATCCCAGAAGCGGAAATCACCAAGAATGTATTTAAGAACATGCACGCTGGAACAATTGTTTTGATGCACGACGGCGGCCATTGGACCATGGATCTTTCCAACACCCCAAAGTCGCTGGACACCATCATTCCTAGACTTAAACAAGAAGGATATCATTTTGTGACCGTCCCAGAACTTTTGCACATCCCTTATCCAAAAAATTAAGCTCCAACGAGTTTCTGATTTAGAAACTCGTTGGAGCTTTACAATTTTCTTTAATAGAAAGTAAATATGCCTCCCCCTACAAAAAGAGCGTGTCAAAAGATTTAATACAAATCCATCTTAAAACTCAAAAATATGCCTTATTCCTTCAAAACGTTATCATACTAAAGATACAAAAGGAGGCATTCTTTTTTTGTTCCATCACTCTACAATAGAGGGAATTTACGGATAACCTCTAAAATAGGTTTTAAGTTGCATAATTAGGAGTAAATATTACTATAACTACTCTCATATTTTTAGACAAGCTGCATATGTATAAAATGAGAGAGTCGAACGCATTCCACATATCCCTAAATTTCTTCTTCTCACAAAAAAATTGACGAACTTTTTTTGTCAACAGGTGCGTATAGATATGATAGAATTCCTATATAATGACCTGGATTCATTTCTAAACAAGGAGTTTTGACTATGATTAATGAACAAGAGACGTTGTTATTTATTAAAGAACTTGGCCGCTTGTTGAAAGACTATCAAAACTGTTCAAACGCCTCTGTAAAAAGTGAAATATATAAAGATATCGTGTTGTTGAGCAATGTTATCCAGTTAGATCACGTGAACGTTTCTTACGCTTAGAAAATCCTTTTTATTTCTTTATAAATTTCAGTTTTTCTACCATAACTACAGAAAAGGAAGAAAGGAGACGATTTCCATCCATCTCTTTTCTTCCTTTTCTCGTTCTCATATTTTTATGGTTATTTAGAACATAGTTTTATTAAAATTTCCATAGAGTTTTTCGAGTGTCTTCGGTCCAACTATTCCATCTACCTGCAAATAAAGTGCTTGTTGAAAAGCTTTTACCGCTTTGAGAGTGGAAGACCCGAATATACCGTCTGCTCCTCCAAAAAGAGAATAGCCTAAGTGAATAAGCATACGTTGAATTAACTGTACTTGATTTCCTCGATCTCCGTATTCAATTAGCACTCTTGAAACCTTTTCCGTCTGTTTCTCAGGTTTTTTTCCACTTCGAAGCTCCGACAAAGATAAACCGAATGTATATTGAAAATGAGGATAATCTTTTAAGCTTTTCCAATCTCCTCCCCATTCCAACCCGATCCTTTTTCCTACCTCTCCCGCTTTGTTCCATCTTCGATCAATGGTCCAGTCAACTTCTCCGTTGTTATCAAGCAGCGCAATATCAATAGCTAGTCCATAATTATGATAAGAATAGCCGCCTTTGGCATTAGTCACGATACTTCCTGGTGTTGTTCGGCCTTGTGAATATAGTTTATGCTGCTGCTCTATCGATCTAAATCCTTCAGTGATCACAATAAATATACTTTCTTTATATGCTTGCCTAATGAGTTCGTACGCTTTTTCTTGCACTATTTCATGTACATTCTGCAGCTTATTTTCTGCTTTTTTTAACAGCTTGTCTAATGATAAATCGCTCATACTCCCCACTCCTTAACTAGATGGCTTCTCCTTATATATACGTATAAGACGAACTCTAAGGGAGGCATCCAGTATCAGTTTATGCGGAAAGTAGTTAAGTGGTGCAACAGTGCCGCCTGCTGTGTAGAGCTACTGTTATTTCAGTACCCAGTGGCTGATAGCCTTCGCTACTCCGTTGTTGACATTTGTATCTGTCACCCAGTCCGCTGCTTCTTTTACAGCTTCCTGAGCATTTCCCATGGCGATTCCACAACCTGCCGCTTCAATCATAGCCATATCATTTAAGCTGTCTCCCATTGCAATGACTTCATCCATTGAAATGCCCAAACGTTCACATACAGTCATGATCCCTTTTGCTTTGTTAATACCAAGTGCATTAATTTCTAGATTCGTTAAACTAGAATTGCTGATTTCAAAATCTGAAATGCCTGCTATTTGTTTCAGCACTTCTTCTCGTAAAGCATCATCTGGAATATCGTAGCCAAACTTCAGCCATTCCTGTGAAGCAATATCTTCTGGAAATTCATCTCTCCATACTTTATCCGTCGTCACAGCCCAGAAGTTAAGCTTATGCTCTTGCGTTAGATTCCACATTTTCTCAATGTGTGAAGCATCAATTAACTTTCGTTCTACAAGCTGTCCAGATTCATCCCAAATTTCACTTCCGTTTACTGTAATAAGGTAAGAAGACAGCTGAAGAGACTGCGCGTATTCACGGCATGTTAAAAGAGATCGCCCCGTGCTTAATACCACATGAACACCTTGTTCTTGAGCTTTAGCAATGGCCGCACGATTTTCTTCAGAAATTTCTTGCTGATCGTTCAGCAGGGTTCCATCCATATCTAGTGCAATCAGTTTAAATTCTTTCTTTTCATTTGTTTGCATCTTTCTCTCTCCTTCTCATCAATAGTAAGTATGACATTGCGCTGAGTATTTAACTTATACTATGTAACTCTTACTATAACTGTAGCACAAGAGCATTTCACTCTGCATCAGATAAGCGCTAAAATGGTCAATTATTCTATGGGGAATAATTGAAGGAAAGCAGCATACCTTTGCCGTAATTTATATTTAAAGCTTTTCATTTTTATTTATTTCAACTAGAATTTTGGTAAAAGGATGTGAATGTTATGAACACTATTATTTCACCGGCTGACTTACATACTGCATTACAGCAACCCCAACACTCCATTGTGTTGCTTGACTGCCGATTTACCCTTGGAAAGCCTGAGGCAGGAGCAGATGCTTATCAAAATGAGCACCTCCCGGATGCTCATTATTTGGATTTAGAAAAAGATTTGTCCTCTGTGGCTACTTCTCACGGAGGCAGACACCCGCTGCCCGATGTTCAAAAGCTCGCTCAGAAGCTCGGCAGCTTAGGAATTAATGCTGATTCCAGAGTCGTCGTTTATGATGAACAAAACGGAATGATGGCTTCAAGAGCATGGTGGCTACTGCGATATATAGGAATTGAATACGTACAAATTTTAAATGGAGGTTTTACTAACTGGAAAAAATCGGGATACGAAACAACTAAGAGCGTTCCAGCATCTTCTCCTCAAACTTTTGTACCTTTCGTTCAACAAGACTGGGGACTTGCAGGAGTTGAATACGTAAAAGAAAACCTTCATAATCCTAATGTCGTTCTTATCGATTCTCGTGAAGAAAAGCGGTATCTAGGCTTAGAAGAACCTATTGATTTTATAGCAGGACATATTCCTGGCGCCATTCATTCTTTTTGGCAAGATGTCTTAACTTCAGAAGGTTTATGGAAAACAGATAAAGAGTGGAAAGAGATCTTTTCTGCTATTGATTCTCATACTGAAATCATTGTATACTGCCGATCGGGTGTATCTGCTTGCCCTAACGTTTTAGCTTTAAAATCAGCCGGTTTTCCAAATGTAAAATTATATGCCGGCAGCTGGAGCGATTGGATTAGCTATCGTGACAATCCAATCGAGAAAAACAGATAGACAAAGAAGGCTCAGTCTCACCAAAAGTATAGGGACTGAACCTTCTTTTTTTGTATTCTTCTTATTAGCCTCATGTTATTTACTAAGCCTTAACATAAAATCATGAAGCCGCTCTAAGGTAAGCAAGTTTTGATTACACGCTTCGCTATCTTGACAAATATAATTTCCTCGTTGGGTAAATGTTCCTTGAACAGTTCCTTTGATTTCAGCAGTGAACATACCGACTTCTTCGTAGCTGTGGCAAAGCGTGCATATTCCCTTCTGGTTGATAGGCTTAAACGTTCCTTGAATACCTTTTAGCTTCTGAGTATAGAGATCCTGCGCTACGATAAACTTTTTGTTTGAGCCTTTATCGACCCAGCTAACATATGAAATGCTCCCTAGATCAATGGTATCAACTGAAGGAATCTTTAACTTTTTCACTTTCGGAAACAATTTTTTCACGCCAGCTTCTGTAAACGATTTAAATGGAATCACGTAAGGCTTTATCGTTTCTAAAAACACTTCTGCTTGTTCTTTATTTTTAACTTCAGCAACCGGTAGCAATAACTCTTCCTGTTCCTCAGTAAGAACTTCAAACGCGTTTAATACTTTTTCTTTTGCAAGAGCTTTTAAAGCCTGCAGCACATCGGAATTGTTCACTGTTCCATACCCATTGATAAGAATTTGCGTTTGGCTTTTGATAAAGTTATATTGATCATTTCTTATAAACGCTTCCACGTTCTTCACTCCTTCTTCAGGTAATCAGCTACTTTTTACTTTACCGTATGGATTCCTTTTACGAAATGTAAAAAATAAATCAGAAATAAACTATACCTAAAAAAGCGCGGGCATTCAGTCGCCCGCGCTTGATTTTTACCGTTGCTTTTTATATACAATTTTTTTGATGGTTTCGGTTGATAAGAAGTATTCACGGGCTAGCTCCTCGATTGAAGCTCCTTTTTTGAACAACGTCTTAATCTGTTCGTTTCGCTCGTCAATCAACTTTCTTCCACCAGAGCAAGTGCCCCATTTCTTCCTTGCCTTCTGCGGCTTCGGAATATAAATGGTTTCTCCTTGAATATATTTTTGAATTTCACTAATCAGCTCTTCAGGTAAAATATTTGTTGCTTTTACATACGTCATTTCTGCCAGCTCCTTATGTGATTTTGCTTATACAATAAGGGGCAAAGCCGTATATATTAGAAATGAGATATGCTCGGTTAGGCGATGTCTATTACTAAACCGTCCACCCCATGCAAAGTATCGCCTCTCTAATATCAGGCTTTGCATGAGACGCTGCAGTATCCGGTAAATATCTTTTATTCACCATTTATTACACCTCCGCTTTACATCGAATGGAAACCAAGCTTGTAGAAAATTACAATTATTGGCTCAGATTTTATTATAAGCTATCTGCAATCTTGCAGACAATACCTTCTTACTTATAAAGATGACACCGTAAATAAAACGAACTTGCAGTGAGCTCGTTGTTCTCCCTGCAAGTTCGTTTTATTTTTGTTATGAACGCTTCTGCTTTTTGTTAGCTGAACTGCTTTGAACACCTTGTTCAGAAGTGGTCGTCCCTTGTCCTTCTACATTTGGTGAACCTAGCTCTGATTTTGAGCGGTCTTTTTTAATTTTACTCATGTCACTCACCTCCAGTTTGTAGTGTACCCTTTGTACAGCTACATATAAGGAGACGCGTGCTGTTTTTATTGTTTCTTGAGCATAAATAGCCATAGAAACGTTAAGGCTTGCTTTAATTCATTTGGGAGCTGTCCAATCAGCTTATCAGTAACATTTCGCTTATATACACCTTCGCCATCGATTACTTCCCATCCATTTTCTTTTGCAAGCTGTTCAAACTCCCACGGCATCATCGTATTGCAAATAACGTCTTCCCCATATAGTCTTTGATAACTGTTGGTACGAGGCTGAGCAGTTGGCCCAAGAATACCTACGCATGCATATCCTCCTGGTTTTACAACTCGGTACAATTCCTTCAAAGCTAATCGAGGATGCTCAGTCCATTCTAACGCATTGATTACCATAACCCCTTCTACTGATTCAGAAGACAGCGGGAGCTTCATAATATCAGCTTGAGCGAACGACAAATTTTCACTTTTATGCAGCTGCGATGCTTTTTGAATCATTTCTTCCGATAAATCAAGACCGATTGTTTTGTATCCAGAAGCAGCTAGAAGAGACGTTCCAAACCCATCACCGCAGCCCACGTCTGCCACTATACCACCTGATTTAAGATGTTTTTGAACAAATGGAATCACTGTTTTCCGACTTCCGTTTTTCCACATTTCTTCACTTCGGCTATTCCAAAATGATACTTTTTGGTTCCACTCGTCTTGAGCTTGATCATGCCAATTAAATGTTGTCATTTTTTATCCCCTTTGCACTCTTTTCTTTACCTTATCACTTTTTATAATGAATAAAAACGACTATTTCAGCAACCATATAGATGTAAAGGAAGGTGTTTATTTGTATGAAAGAACGTTTCGTTGCAGTACGTAAAAATGCAGACGGTGACCTTTTAGAATTCCAAACGGCTTCAGGAGACGTTTTAACCTATGAAGAAGCGTTAAAGAAAGTAGAAGCTGGGGACGTTGAGCATGTGAGTACCTTTGTAGGGAAAGACGGCGGTACGTATATTCGCAGCATTCCTGACCATGACAAAACAAATAATCTCGATGCATTGCCATCGTTTTAAAGGAGAATGGATATGACAAAAAAGAATAACAAAGGAAGCGCTAATCAAAGTAATCCAAAAACGCAGCACCACCTTGTTGAAATGGGTGAAGAAATTTCAAGCGGGGATAATTCAAAGGGAAACAAACGCAACAAAGATCAGTCTAGTAAAACACAATAAAAAAAGCCGTGCTTTTTAGCACGGCTTTTTTTATTAATGTTGGCTTGGAAGACCTAATGTTGAAAAATCTCCTGTTGCTACGCTTGTTCCAACTGAAGCAACACCTGCTACTAATGTAAACGCTAATGCCATACCGACTAATACTTTTTTCATAATTATTTCCTCCTCTTTCTTTGATTTGACTCTAGTGTATCACAGGATAAAAGTAGATGAATTCCTTTCTATCAGCATTTATCACCTTAAAACCATGGATTTCCTCCATTTTGATAGAAATTTCTCAAAAATTATAATGATAGGAATATTTTAAACAAATAGAGCTTCAAGTTCTTTTTCTACTAGCTTGACGAATCGCTCGTTTCGCTGCAAGGTGAAAATGGTCATAGACTTTTCCATATATTCTTTACCTTGTTCAATTTTACCTAATTTGATTAAGCTCTCTCCTGCTTGGTAATGAAGTTCTCCAAATAAATACATTGATTCATTACTAATGCACAAATCGATTCCTCGGTTGCTATATATCAATGATTCATCATAGTTACTCATATCTCCAAGCGTTTTGGCAAGTGCATTTAAAATTCTAATTTTTATATTTTCGTCTTTTGTTTGGGGCAGCTCATTTAAGCTTTTGAGTGCTGTTTGATATGTATCTAGAGCCTGTTCATACTCTTTCTCTTCATAAAGAATAATCCCAATGCTATTTAAAATTTCAATTTCTCTTTCTTTATAAAACGTTGCCGATTGCTTAGTAAGCTCGATCGCTTGGTACATTTTAGACAGCGCATCTTCTTTATTATGATGAATGTAATACACGCAAATACCTTCGTGCCACATTAAAAACTGCTTGTTCAGCGGATTTTGAAACAGGGGACTTTCTTTTTCTTTTACAATGATATTATGAATAGCATCATAATCTCTCTGACGAATATATTGACGAATTAACGATTGAACCGCATCTACGTAATCAAGTCGAGGTGATTCTACACTATCAAAAAAGTAGTTAACATCTACGCCAAGGCGCTTAGAAATTTTATAGAGGGTAATGCTTGATGGATATTCTTCACCATTTTCAATTTTGCTGATTTGCGCTTGTGTACAAATGTCTCTTGATAATTCTTGTTGTGTCAACCCTGCCATTTTGCGAAGGTCTCTCATAACACTCCCAATTCTATACTCTCTCATCTCTTTTCTCACCCTTACTTTCACATAATATATTCTCTCTATAAACATATAGTGCTTTTATTTAGATAGTCAACTGTAAACACGTTAAAAATTTATGCAATGTTTCGAAATTGACCATTCCCTATAATAGCAAATTAATCTATAAGAGTAAAATAGTGTATTATTTTTCTTCTCTAAAAAATCCGAACGATAAATCGTTCGGATTTTCCTTCAACTAACATATTTTTGTTCCAGCCTCATTTACATTTTTCATTTATAAACAGGATATCCAACAAATTTAAAGTCTTTACCAATTGAAGTAACAGAAAGACGCTCCACGTCCACTGCATCCCACATCTTTTCTACGCCTTTTCCTTCTAGAAAAGTAGGAGCTTCTTTTCCTCCTGAAAGCTTTGGAGCCATATACAGCACCAATTTATCAATTAAACGATTTTCTAGAAATGCGGCATTCACTTCGCCGCCTCCTTCAATTAAAAGAGACGACACAAATTTCTCACCTAGTATAGAAAGCATATCTTCAAGATTTACTTTGTCCTCACCGCTTGTGACAAATACTTCGACGCCTTGTTTCTCAAGCTGTTCTTTTTTTTCTTTTGAATAGCCCTGACTTGTAAATACCCATGTTGGGGCTAAAGAATCCGTTGCTAGCTTGGAATCAAGGGGCATACGCAACTTCGAATCCATCACAATACGAATCGGGCTTCGGCCGCCTTCGATGCGAGTTGTCAGCTCGGGGTTGTCCTTAATGACCGTGTTCACCCCTACTAAGATACCCGCCGTTTCATGACGAAGCTGATGTACATCCAAACGAGCTGCCTCAGACGTAATCCACTTGCTGTGAGAAAAAGCAGTAGCTATTTTACCGTCTAACGTAATCGCTGACTTTAACGAAACAAACGGCTTCTTCGTTACAATATACTTATTGAAGACTTCGTTCATTTGACGTGACTCTTCTTCACATACACCTGTTATGACCTCAATGCCTGCTTTTTCTAAAATTTCAACTCCATTACCTGCTACTAAAGGGTTGGGGTCTAAAGTTGCTATGACCACTTTCTTTACACCGGCTTCAACCAGCGCTTCAGCACAAGGACCTGTACGTCCGTGGTGTGAACAAGGCTCTAGCGTTACATAAGCAGTCGCTCCTTGTGCTTGTTCGCCAGCCATTCGCAGCGCATGAATTTCAGCGTGAGGCTCTCCCGCTTTTAAATGCGTACCGATTCCAACGATTCGATTATCGTTTACAATGACAGATCCTACAAGCGGATTTGGATCTGTTTGTCCTTTTGTTGCTTTTGCGTTTTGTAAAGCTATATTCATATAAAATTCGTGATTGATCAAAGAAGAACCTCCTCTTTTAAGTGTCCTGAACGTTTAACTTTGGTGTCTAGATACTTTTCATTAAACTGAGATACATCTCCCCAAAGTGGAACGCGCCCTGATAAAAGTGCGCCGTTTTTCTCAAGTGCGATTAGCTTTTTCGGATTATTCGTAATCAGCGTAACAGGTTTTTGACGCAGCACTTTTAACACACTGATGGCCTCGCTATAGCTGCGAGTATCATCTTCAAATCCTAACCCTTCATTCGCCTCTACCGTATCAAATCCGTTTTCTTGAAGAACGTATGCCATTGCTTTGCTGAATAGGCCAATGCCGCGTCCTTCATGATTTGCTAAATAAAATAGCGCTCCGCTTCCATTTTCGACAATCATTTTCATCGATTGTTTTAATTGAAAACCACAGTCGCAGCGTTTGCTTCCGAATATGTCTCCCGTATGGCAGATACTGTGCATACGAATGAGTGCCTCATGCGATTCTTGAAAATCTCCGTACACAAGAACACTCGATTGCTGCATGTCAGCTAAATTAGCTCCTTGCATTTTTTCAATAAGCTCTTCCGTACTTAAAGATCCTTCTTTTACATTATCAGAACGCAACCATGAATACCAACTAAATACTTGAGTCTCTCCATCTAGATTCACCGGAAGCGTGATAGGTCCTACTATATAAATAAAATGATCATCATTTTTTACTACATTAATTTTATCTTTTAAAATTGAAACAACTTTTTCGTTAATCACAGTCATTTCCTCCTCTTATGTGTCTTTCACTTATCTACTCTTTTCACATTGTGCTCAATCTCTCACATGAACAAATATTTTTTCTAGCACTTCACTACATTTATCTTTTTTAATTGATGTATTAGCTTACTAAAAGTAAGTAACTTTACTTGCTTAAAGTATTATATGACGATACATTTATCTTGTAAAGCTTTTATGTTCTCTTTGTTACTTTTAGTAATTAACTTCTTTAATTATATAAATTATATAATTAAAATATAAAAACGTAAAGTAATTTATGTTCTTTAAGTAATTAAATTACACAACACTAGATAAAATGCTGACTTTGTTTTATAATATAGGAAGAGAATGGAGGTAATAACATGGACGGTTTAGCACTCTGCCCGCGTTTTGAAAAGGCTGTTACTATACTAACGAAACGTTGGACGAGTTTGATCATTTTTCAGCTACTTTCCGGCTCACAGCGGTTTTCTCAAATGCAAGAAGCACTTCCAGTAAGCGGAAGGCTCTTATCCGAGCGCTTAAAAGAATTAGAGCATGAAGGAATCGTCATTCGTACGGTTATTCCGGAAACTCCTGTTCGAATCGAGTATTCGCTATCCGACAAAGGATTAGCACTGGCGCCGGTAATTCAGGAAATTCAGACATGGTCCAGTGAGTGGATTACAAAAGAAGAAGTGGAATAAAAGAAATCTCTAAAGAAATCAGGAAGGCTTCAATATCGATGTGCTCACAACCGTTTTCTTTAGAGCTCCATAAATAAAAAAGGCATGCTCCCCTTGAGCACGCCTTTTTTTATTTATATTATTTTCCTAATGATTCATTTTGAGAAATAATACGCTGTTTCTGGCTTTTTCGGCCGTGCAATACAAGGTATACTGCTATAGCTAAAAGAGCAACAATGGAACAGAATACATACATTCCTTTATATCCGGCTGCTGTAGATAAAATACCTAATAAAAAGGACCCTAACCCCATTCCAGAGTCAAAAAACACAAAAAACGTAGCCGTGGCGACACCTCGGCGATGAGGAGAAGCTTTTTTTACAGCAATGGATTGAAAACTTGATGTAATCGTTCCAAATCCTAATCCAATCAATGCTCCAGCTAATAAAAACACCCAGCTTGTTGTCGCTTGGCTAAGCAAAAAGATACCGATAGCTAGAGATAAAATGGACGGATATACCACGCTGTTTTCTCCGTATTGATCAAACCATTTTCCAGTAAAAGGTCTAGAAGCTAATAAGCACACCGCGTATACAACAAAGAAAAAGCTTGAAGCTTGCGTAAAGCCCATTTCTTTTGCATACATAGACACAAACGAAATAACACTTGCATATGAAAAAGCTACCACAAGGCCAGCAACAGAAATAGGCAGCGAACGGTATTCAAAAAACGCCGCAAGACCTTTAGCTGGCTGTATTTTATTTGTTGCAGAAGAAGCTGGCTCCACCTCAGGTACACGAAGTACTAAACTGCATAATGCTGCTAAAACAGAAGATACAATCGCAACGGTAAAGACCGCTGTATGACCCAAAGTATTTGTTAACGTTAAGCCTACAAACGGACCCACTACCATCGCTAAATTCATGAACGTCGCATAGTATCCCATCCCTTCTCCTTTTCTCTGTTCAGGGATTACATTTGCAACAATTGCTCCTGTAGCAGTTGTGCTCATTCCAAAACCAATACCATGAAGCACACGCAGCAGCAGCAGCGCTGATAATGAGTGGATATTCATATATAAAATAGAACCAATTAAAAAGATGAAGACACCTATTAATAGGACTTTCTTTTGTCCTAATGTTGTCATCCACTTACCGGCTAGCGGTCTGAACACAATGCCGGAGACTAAAAAAATTGTCACAATTAACCCTAAGCTTTGCTTACTTGCATGAAGTTCATCCGTTGCAAACAGCGGCAATGTGACAGTTAACATATAAAAAATGACAAAAACAAAAAAGCTAGTCAGTGAGACCGCTAAAAAATCTTTTGTCCATAATTTCGATTTCTGCATGATTTTCCTCCTTTTATCTTTTCATTCGTACCTATTTATTAAAACAAACTAAAGCATAGTCCATAAATAATATGTATACGAATTATCTCAACTCAAACTATTATAGGGTTCATATATGTAAGTGTCAACATGTATTTATCGATTTCATTTTTCTATAGAAACAAATCAATAAATGAAACCTACATTCACCATCACAATGAAAAAATCCGAACGATTAATCGTTCGGGTTTCCCTTCAACTACATTACTTTTATCCCAGCCTCTTTTAGAAGCGTCACTTTTTTAAATGAGAAATAATTTGATCCGTTACTTCACTAGTAGTTGCGCTGCCTCCAACATCTGGTGTAATGATACCCGATTCCGTCACTTGCTCAATAACCTCTAACAAATGACTGCCTAATTCTTGTTCACCGAAATGATCCAACATCATTTTAGCCGTCCAAATCTGTCCGATTGGATTTGCAATTCCTTTTCCGACAATATCAGGAGCAGACCCGTGCACCGGTTCAAACATCGAAGGATATTTTCCGTTCACATTAATATTTGCAGCAGGAGCAACGCCAATACTCCCCATAATAGCAGCTCCTATATCTGTTAAAATATCTCCAAATAAATTGCTTGCCACAATGACATCAAAACGACTTGGATTTGTTACGAAGAAAGCCGCCAGCGCATCGATGTGCTGGGAATCTGTTTCAATATGAGGATAACTCTTTGCAACATCTTGAAACACTTCGTCCCAAAACGGCATGGAATGAACAATTCCGTTTGACTTCGTGGCGCTTGTAACTTTGGCTTTTCTTTTAGAAGCTAATTCAAAGGCATAGCGCATCGCTCGTTCTGTTCCCTTTCGAGAAAAAACCGCATTTTGAATCGAAATTTGATCTTCTCCTTGATATATCCGGCCTCCTACTTCACTGTATTCCCCTTCACTATTTTCACGAACAACAATTAAATCAAAGTCTTTTGGGTTCGTTAGTGGAGATGCGATGCCTTTTAGCCTCTTGGCCGGACGAATATTAATTACCTGCTGAAATTCTCGACGAATCTTAATAAGCAGACCCCATAGCGACACGTGGTCTGGCACAAGATTTAAATTTCCTACGGCTCCTAAAAAAATTCCGTCAAAGTCTTGAAGCTGCTGTAACCCATCTTCCGGCATCATTTGTCCGTACTTCAAATAATAATCACAGCTCCAAGGAAATTCTGTAAATTCAAATTTTAATCCCCCGTGAAGCTCTGCAATCGTATGAAGAACTCTAACTGCCTCTGGAACAACTTCTTTCCCTACTCCATCTCCTGGTATATTCGCTATTTTTAACGTTTTCATCAAAAGTCCCCCTGCGTCTTTTTATATAGATCTATACACAATACCTCATGGATTATACTCTTTTGATTATACGCAGGGAAAATAATCATCTCAAGAAAATTCAGAATATACAAACCGTGAAAAAGACATCCCTCAAAGAGATGTCTTTTTCAAATCGGCAAAAACACTCCAGGTGCTTCCCCATGCTCATCGTCATCGAGCCACCATTTAAAGCCTTCCTGTGCAACTAATTTTTGTGCTTCTTCAGGGCCTTGTGAACCAGATGGATATTCATAAAGTGGCAGCATATCAGCTTCAAATGCATCTAATACTGGCTGTACCCACTGCCAAGATAGCTCTACTTCTTTCCAATGGGCAAAAAATGTGGAGTCGCCGATTAATGCGTCGTAAATAATTCGTTCATATGCCTCCGGCACACTTTCTTCTTCTCTTGAAAACGTAATACGAACCGGCTCAATAACGCCATTTTTTAATGGATTTTTGCTATTAAGCTGCAAAGCGACGTTTTCGCTTGGGCTAATTTCAATAATAAATAAGTTTGGCGCTACTTTATCATAAGGAGTTTCATACAGACCTTTTAACGAATCTTTAAATTCAATGACGATACGAGTTGATTTTTCTTTCATTCGTTTACCCGTTCGAATATAAAAAGGAACACCTTTCCAAAATGGATTATCAATCCATAAGCGAGCGGCTACAAACGTGTCATTTTTAGAGTTTGCTTCTACGCCGGGCTCTTCTTTGTATCCTTTAACAGATTTGTGATCAATTTCTCCGCTTCCGTATTGTCCTCGTACAACATCGCGAGCTACTTCTTGCGCTGGAATTTTCCTCAGTGACTCCATTACTTTTTGCTTTTCTTCTAAAATGTTTTCTGAGCAAATTCGTTTTGGAAGATGCATGGCTGTCATCATGAGAACCTGCAGCATATGATTTTGAATCATGTCGCGTATGGCTCCCGTATGATCATAATACCCTGCACGATTTTCAACACCGACTGTTTCACTTGCTGTAATTTGGACATTCGCAATGTGTTTGTTATTCCACAATGATTGCAGTACAGGGTTCGTAAATTCAAGCGCTTCTAAATTTTGTACCATCGGTTTACCTAAATAATGATCAATTCGATAAATTTCTTCTTCTTTAAACGTACTGCTTAGCTTTTCATTAAGCTTTCTTGCTGAAGCAAGATCATGTCCAAACGGCTTCTCAATCATAAGACGCTTCCAGCCTCCGGTTTGATCCAAGCCGCTTTTTTTTATATGCAGCGCAATTACATCGAAGTATTCTGGTGCTACAGACAAATAAAACAAACGATTTCCTTTACTTCTATGAGTTGTTTCTTGCTCATTCACAAGATTTAGCAGCTGTTTGTAATCTTCTGTTTTGCTTGCGTGTACTGCTTGGTAATGAAACAGCGACAAAAAATCTTCCTCGTTACTTTCCATTTTCCGTCTCGAAAAATCGTTTATAGATTGCTTTACACGCTCTTTAAAATCCTCATGAGATAGCTGCTCGTACCCTGATCCAATAATAGAAATAGCATCAGGGAGCTTTTTGTCTGTAAATAAATTATAAAGAGCAGGAAAGATTTTTCTTTTTGCTAAATCACCCGTTGCGCCAAATAAAACAAAAGTTAAGGACTCCACGTTTTTTCCTCCCGTCAGGTTGTATGTATGATGGATTTTCTCTTCTCCTAGCTTACCTCTGTTTATTTGGGAATATCCTTTTTTCATCAAAAAGGACGCTCACAAGTGCGAGCGTCCTTTGTTATTCACATTAAAATATTTGTCATTCCCCACAGCAGCAAAAAGCTCAGCAAAATGGTCATATTTGAAACGGTCCCGACAAATTTCTGATCGTATTTGAATTCTACTGCGTAAGGTAAAACGGATCCCGCTACGGGTAGAATGAAACAAACTAAAATTGTATACCGGAACATATCTTCAAATGGAAGCAAGAAAAACAGCGCAATTCCTACGCCAAGTCCGATCACGTAGCGAATGCTTAAAAACATGATAATTTTTTTTAAGTAGCTTTTTTGGAACGAAAAATTTAAATATACGCCTAAAAGCAAAAGAGAAAGCGGCATATTCGCTTTAGAGATAATACCTGAGACGTCTAATACATATGCTGGTAAATGAAGGCCTATAATCGCAAGAAGACAAATGATTACATAGGTCAGAAGCGGCATCGATTTTAATACTTTGTATAAAATCTTTTTAAATTCAATGTCAATATCATCCCCTGAGTAGTAGCTGCCAATTACGTAGCATAAAACAAAAATAACAAAAGCATTTCCGACATCAAACATACCAAAGTATTTAAGCCCTTCTTTTCCCCAAATGCCTTCTACTAACGGATAGGCAAACATTCCAATATTAAACCCTGGAATCATCATCGTCAGCATGCCTTTCACCTTTCGCTCATCTTTTCGAAAAACAAAAATTCCGACTGCAGCTAACAGCAAGCCATAGACAATCCCAATAACTAATAGTAAAATAAGCGATCCATCAATTTTAATACTGCTGAATGTAACAATAATCAAGCAAGGCATTGTAATATTAAAAATAATTCTTGCTAAAGCTTCCCCGTCTTTTTGCTGAAGGAGGTTTGTTCGTTTTAGTATGTATCCTAATAGAATAATTGTAATGGAATACAAAAACTGACTGTTAAAGCTACTCATAGACCTACTCCCTTACCTTCTTTTATACTTATTTAATCGATTGTTTTACCCTGTCTTTTTTAATCCTTGTTTCATTATAATATAAGCAGCCTAAAAAGAAACTAGAGAATTGGATGCAGTTTACCTATTTGTCAGACAAAAACAGCTTAGAAACAAACGCAAAAACTTTTTTCTAAATTGATTTTAAAACAGGACATTTTTCTTTTTTATGGAATTTACTTAAAAGGTATGAGTATTTTCATGAGGAGGAAGAAACGTGAAACGAAAAATGATAGCGCTTACTTTTTCTGCTGCTCTTTGTTTTTCCGCTTCAGGATCTCTTGCTGAAGCTGCTAACAAAACAGATGTCATTCCAAATGCTGATCAATCAGCAGAAACCTATTTTGACGGAGCGAACGGGAACTGGCTGACGACTAAAAACCCCGCTCAATATCAGCTGGCTACGCTCTATGGAAACATCGGGCTTACTCCTTATAACTGGGGAAAAGCTGAAGATGAATCAGGCTGGTATCGAATCAATCAGCCCGCTGCGGTTAAAGGAACGCAAGTAAATGGAATTTTTGAAGACGCTCAGTTCGTCATCCGGGTTCCTGATAACTGGAATGGAAAACTTGTGGTAGCCGGCATTCCTGCTACGCGCAACGAAACGTCCACCGATTTATTATTCAGCGATTACGTTCTTAAAAAAGGCTATGCGTTTGCCGCGATTGATAAAGGAACGCAAGGAGAAAGTGACCCTACCGATCCTTTTGCTAAAGTAAAAAATGCGCTTGCTAACGATGACGACAGCGTAGCAGAATGGAATATGCGCTATCGTCAAATGACAAAAGCAGCTCAGCAATACTTGACTACTCATTACTCAGACAAACTAATCAATCCGGCTAATCGAAAAAACCCTGCAAGCGATTTGATTCGAAACGATCATAAAGTACCCACGTATGCAATTGGCATTTCAAACGGCGGATACGTTGTCAGATACGCACTTGAACACGACGATCCAAAACAAACCAAAGAGCCTCGTTTATTTGATGGAGGCGTCGATTGGGAAGGCGTATTGTGGAGTGCAAAAGCGCCAAATTTAATCAGCTCACTAACACCGGTTGTAAACAACGCGGAAGAAGCGCTGTACGGAACGGGAAAAGAGCAGAAAAAAGCTATTAAACAAATGTATAAAGCCGGCCTTCCCAAAGGATCAGAAAAACTGTGGAATTACCATGATCAAGTGTACTGGGCGGTTACTTTAAACATTTACCGTGACCATTTTGATCCGACAGCTCCAGGAAGAACAAACTGGCACAACTATTTAAACTTTACTTCATCAGGCCTGCGCGACCGTTCATGGGACTATATCTTTGAAAATTATCGCTATCAAACCCGTCCAAAAAGCGTAAAAGAAAATGTAGCAAAAGTAGAAAATACGGGCGATATCGATGTGCCTCTTATCAGTATGACTGGCTCTCTCGATTCACTTATCTTCCCGTCTATTCACGCCGAAGGCTATGAAAAACTCGTTAAAAAAGCTGGCAAGGCAAATCTTCATCGCCTTTATACTGTGAAAAACGGAAATCACGTTGATAGCTTAGTGTGGAATAAACAAACGGATCCAAATCAAGAGCTTCAGCCCCTGCTCCCATATGCTCATCAATCTTTTGATTTGTTAGTAGACTGGGTAGAAAATAAAAAAGCAGCGCCTGCAAGTAAAGATATTAAAGCACCTCAAAATAACCTTAAAGTAATCGACATAAAATCCGGGGAAGAAGTAGATCCTCGCTGAGGTTGAGATATAACGAAGTGAATCCAGCCTAAAGACGAACAAATGAGATACATGAGCTGGACTTCTTGTGACACCGCAGTTGATTTCCGTGTAAGGCTTCGCTTTCCGCGGGCGGCCGCTGAGCCTCCTCGTCGCTTGCGCTCCTGCGGAGTCTCACCTGATCCGCTTTTTCCGCAGGAGCCTTTACCTTGCCCTCCAATCAACTGCTAGAGGGAACGAAACAGATAAAACGATATGTACCATCACAAAAAAACGAACCACTATTCAACATGTTGATTAGTGGTTCGTTTTTCACTTGGGCTAAAATACGTTTGTCCTAGCCTCAGTCTTCATAATAATCAAGATAGAGATGACCCGCTGAGTCTGCTTGCCCTAAAAATACTTTGTCGACTGCAGCACCTTTCTCTTTGAGCTGTTCTTTAACCCACGCTACGCTATACCCCAGCTCATGAACCGCTTCTTTCATTATATTTCCATCCATGATAATCGTTTGAGGTAATCTTGTATGTTCTTCTTTCAGTACTAAATCTTCACGCGTAACGTTCTGCTTTTCTTTTTTTAACAGCACGCTTAATTCGCCGTTTGTTTCGAGCATGGCAAAAGCTACGTCTTCCACATAAAAGATGTCTTTTTTCCGAAGCTGTTCCATGAGCTCATCTACGGTATATTTTTCTTTTTTTACATTTTCCTCAAGAATTTTTCCTTCTTTAATGAGGATCGTCGTCGTCCCTTCCACCGCTTTTCGAAAGCTAATACTTTTTAACGATACGTTTGAGACAAAAATAAGAAACGATGCCCACACTAAAATCGCGACTACCCCATGACTTGCCTGTAAATCTACGTCCATTGAAATGGTTCCCGCAATATCTCCAATCGTAATGCCAACGATATATTCAAAAAAAGAAAGTTTGGATAACTGTTTTTTTCCTAACAGCTTTGTAATAAAAAACAAGCCAAGTAAAATCAGCACCGAACGAAGTACTACTTCCATCCAATGATTCAACGCATGCACCTTCTTTACTAAAATTGATGTATCTTTTATTTTGTGCATATTTGTATGTATCAAAGCAGATTTTCATCTTCCATTATTTACATACCTTTCACGGCAGGTTAGAGTAGAAAGAAGTAGGAAACAAATTGGGGGACTTATGATGAACGATGAAGTGTTAACCATATTTAACAACCAACAGCAGCGCATAGGAACAGCGTCTCGCAAAGAAGTTCATGAAAAAGGCTATTGGCACGAAGCGTTTCACTGCTGGTTTGTCAGCCGCGAAAATGATATAGACTATATTTATTTCCAAATTCGCAGCGAGCAAAAGCAAGATTACCCCGGTGCACTCGATATCACAGCTGCCGGACATTTGCTTCATACAGAAACCGCTGAGGACGGTGTAAGAGAAATTCACGAAGAGCTCGGCGTCAACATTTCATTTGATGAATTGCTTCCTTTAGATGTCTTTAAATACGAAGTATCTCAGCCGCACTATGTTGATAAAGAATTTGCACATGTATTTTTATACTACAGCTCTCACCCTCTTAGTGCGTTTACGTTGCAGCAAGAAGAAGTATCAGGCCTTGTAAAAGCTCCGTTTTCTCACTTTTGCGAACTGTGGCTTGGAAATCAAACAGAACTGATCATTGAAGGGATAACAAATGAAAAAGAGCCAATTCACCGTACAGCACATAAAAGTGAATTTGCTCCCCATCCCAAAGCTTACTATAAAACAATTATTGCATGTATTAGTCAGCAGCTGAATTCAGCAGAAAAAGCTTAGAATCCTAAGCTTTTTTTGCTGAAAAAATCATATATGTTGCACTGCCAAGCGCAACAAGCTTGCCGCTGCTGTCTTCAATTTTCACTTCTCCAACAGCAAGCGTTTTGCCGCGGTGAGACAATGTAGACTTTGCAACTAAATATTCGCCTATACCCGGCCTTGTGTAATTTACTTTTAACTCAACTGTACTGGCACTTTCCTCCTCAGAAAGAGAAGAACGTACAGCCGAACCAACAGCCGCGTCGATAAGCGTGGCAATAACGCCTCCATGAACCGTTCCTCTTCCTTGCAGAAGCTGCGGTTGAATCGTAATTTTCAACTCTGCATATCCTTTTTCAAGCAGCGTTTCTTCAATGCCAATATAATCCCAAAACGGAATCATCCCTTTACTCGTTCGTTTCATTAATCTCATCCTTTACATAAATAAGCTATGTAGGAAATTCTAGAAAGGCTGGAAAACTCCTGTTTTTACATACAAAAAGCGCCTGCTCTTTATCTTTAGCAAGCGCTTTTTATCCCTCTACTTTTCAAATAAAAACTGCACTTTGTTTTCTTTCCATTCTAACTTAGCGTTAAAAGTCTTGTCGCCTTTTTTAAAACCTTCAATCAAATCTGTCTGTCCTTCGCTTAACAGCTTTTTTAAATTAGCTTGAGTAACTGTTTTACCTAAAATCTTTTTTGATACGGTAAACGTGCATTTTGTTTTTGCATAGTTTGAGCATCCGTAAAATGAACCTTTATCGACTACTTTTCCGTCGCAAAGCTTACATGGACCAAACGATTTAGAAGAAAAACTTTTACCTTTTCCCTTGCCTTTTCGCTGAATGGATTCAGTGTCGTATCCGCTGAAATTCCACTTGCTTTCTGCTTCGACAGCGTCTTCGATAATTTTAGCTGAAAGTTTCTTTGTTTGTTCCATAAAAGTAGCGGCCGATGCTGCTCCTTCTCCAATTTCAGCTAGACGCTGCTCCCACTTAGCCGTCATTTCTGGTGAAGCTAAAATTTTATCTCCAATCGCGTCAATCAATACCTTTCCTTTATCAGTCGCAAACACTTGGTTTTTTTTCACATCAATATATTTACGATCTTTAAGCATTGTAATGATTCCAGCGCGCGTAGCTTCCGTCCCTAACCCTTCTGATTTTGCTAAAATTTTCTCCAGCTCATCATTATCTAAATGCTTACCTGCTGTCTTCATCAATGTAATCAACTGACCTTCGGTGTAGCGTTTTGGAGGCTGTGTTTTGCCTTCTTTTACGTCTACCTTAATAACTTTACCTTCTTCGCCTTCTTGAACATTCGGAAGAATGACATCGTCGTCTTTCTCATTTTGAAAAATTACCTTGCGCCAGCCTTCTTGAATTTGCTGCTTTCCTTTTGAAATAAAAGCTGCTCGCTTTGCCACAAGTGTCGTAATCGTTGTGTAGTCGAAAATCGCTTTTTCGTAGTGTGCCGCAATTAACCGTCTTACGACTAAGTCATAAATTTTCTGTTCGTCTCCTGATAGTTTGCTAGGGTCCTTCACTTGTTCCGTTGGAATGATCGCATAGTGATCGCTCACTTTTTTTGCATTTACGTAGCGTTTATTTCCTAAAATTGAAGGGTAAGGAAGCGGAAATAAATGCTCATATTCAGAAAAAGTACTCAGCTTTTCTAAAATCTCAGGAAACGTTTCCGCTTCGCCTTCTGTTACGTAGTTTGAGTCTGATCGTGGATAAGAAACAATTCCTTTCTGGTACAGCCCTTGCAGCACATCAAGCGTCTTTTTAGGTGAAAACTTAAACGCTTTATTCGCCGTTGCTTGAAGTGATGATAAGTTAAATAATAAAGGCGGCTGGAACTCTTTTCGCTCCGTTACGAGTTCATGAACTTGTGCGTCTTTTCCTTCGCAAAACTGAGCAATTTTATACGCCATTTCTTTTTCTTTAAGACGCGACTCTCCGTCTTGATGCCATTTGCCTTCATACTTTTTTCCTTCAATATCAAACTTAGCAAGCACTTCCCAAAAAGGCTCTGATTTAAAATTATCAATTTCCTTTTCACGCTTTACAATTAAAGCAAGCGTTGGTGTCTGCACGCGCCCTGCTGAAAAAACATCTGACATCCCATGCTTTTTCAATAAGATGCTATACACGCGTGAAGCATTCATCCCAACGACCCAATCCGCGCATGCTCTTGTATAGGCTTCATAATAAAGGTTGCGCGTGTCGCTTTCGTCTTTTAACTGTTGAAACCCATCATAAATGGCTTTTGGCGTTAACGAAGAAATCCACAATCGTTTCATCGGCTTATGCACACCTGACAGCTGAATGATATTGCGGACGATTAATTCTCCTTCGCGTCCCGCATCTCCCGCATGTATAATTTCTGTGACCGTCGGCTTTTTAAGCAATTTTTTTACCACTTGAAACTGCTTTGCTTTTGAGCGCGTCACTTCATATTGAAAACGGTCTGGAATCATCGGCAGCGTGTCAATTGACCACTTTTTCCACTCCGGCTTATAATCTTCCGGGCTCACAAGCTGACATAAATGCCCCACTGCCCACGTTACATATGCTCCGTCTGTAAACACTTCATTCGGTGGAATCTCTAAATAGCCGTCGTGACGCTTCGGCTTGAACTGTGAAGCGAGCGTCGATCCTTGATCCGGCTTTTCTGCAATAATTAACTTCATGTATTTAATCACCTTACATTTCAAATTTCCATGTGAAACTTAGTCAGTTTTATTATTTTATCATAGAAAGAGCTGTTGGAGTATGAATGGAGAGAAAAGTAGTTTCAATGAGAAATACATAGCCCATTTTAAAAGCGTGTCAGTGTCCGTTATACTTTTTCAATAAAAAAGCTGTAGATTATTTTCTACAGCTTCGATACACATCTAAAATTTTCTAATAACAGCGATTATCCTATTGACTGAAACACATCTCTTTTAGGACATGTTATGAAATAATTAATAGCCAAATATACAAACCAACAAGCGTAATAAACAATGTCGGAATCGTTAAAATAATACCCGTTTTAAGATACGTTCCCCAGGAAATTTTCACGCCTTTTGTTGAGAGAACATGAAGCCATAAAAGCGTTGCTAAAGAACCAATCGGGGTAATTTTCGGACCTAAATCCGATCCAATGACGTTTGCATAAACGAGCGCTTCCTTGATTGTGCCAGCTGCGTGTGTTGCATCGATTGCTAGTGCATCAATCATAACGGTTGGCATATTGTTCATAATTGATGAAAGAATAGCGGCAGTGAATCCCATGCCAATTGTTGCCGCAAACAGTCCATGACTAGCCGTTGCTTGGATCACATCAGCCAGAATTTCTGTTAAACCAGCATTACGCAAGCCGTATACAACGACATACATGCCGATAGAGAAAAAGACAATCGCCCATGGAGCTCCCTTTAGCACTTTTTTTGTATGAACCGCTCGGCTTTTTTTTGCCATCATCAAAAACAGAATAGCAATAATACCTGCGATGATCGAAACGGGGACGCTAAAGAATTCTCCAATTAAATAGCCTAGCACTAGCAAAACTAAGACAATTCCAGATAGCCGGAACATCTTTTCATCTTTGATGGCATCCACTGGCTTCTGCAAATCTGCTACATTGTATTTCTTAGGAATTCTTTTGCGGAAATACAGATACAAGACCATAATACTTGCAAACAGAGAAACTAAATCTGGAACAATCATGCGTGATGCAAATTCAGAAAAGCTAATGCCAAAGAAGTCGGCTGATACGATATTCACTAAGTTACTAACAACAAGCGGCAGCGAAGTTGTATCCGCAATAAATCCACTTGCGATAATAAACGGAAAAACCATTTTATCGTCGAACTTTAATGCCCGAACCATGGCTAAAACAATGGGTGTTAAAATCAAAGCTGCTCCGTCATTAGCAAATAGCGCTGCTACAACGGCTCCAAGAAGAGACACGTAGACAAACATACGCACGCCGTTCCCTCCTGCAGCTCTAGCCATATGAAGCGCTGCCCATTCAAAGAAACCAATTTCATCTAAAATTAAAGAAATAATAATAATAGCAATAAACGTAAGAGTCGCATTCCACACAATGCTGGTTACCTCAAGGACGTCTTGAAAATCAACAACGCCTGCCAGTAAAGCAAGGATAGCTCCCCCGCAAGCCGACCAGCCGATTGACAAATTCTTCGGCTGCCAAATGACAAAAATTAGTGTTACTAAAAAAATCAATGATGCTAGTACAACTGATGCCACTTTTTAAACCTCCAATTATTCACAACAACTAATACGCAGTCCTTGTTTTTCTAGCTCTTGTAAACGTTCGTCCTGACTTGGTACAGATTCAAGTATACCTAGAACAAACTCATAGTACTGGCTTTCTTTATTAAGAGAATAAAAAACCCATTGCCCTTTTCTTCTTTCCTTCACAAGCTCAGCATCTCTTAATTTTCGCAAATGCTGACTAATTGAAGGTTGGCTAGCTTGATAGATATCCACGAACTCACACACACAGCATTCATTGTTCTCTATTAATTTCACCATCGAAAGCCTTGTTTTATCTCCCAATAATTTTAAGATTTGAGCTGCCTTTTCAATACTATCTATAGATTTTGTACTCATTAATGAACACCTCCTACTCCCTTTCAGCTGATGTATAAATGGGCTTATGTATTAATGCTTCATTACTATAATCGATTTTTAACTGATTTACAATTTTTTAGTGAACTAAGAGTGATTTAGTAGTTGTTTAAGGATTGGATTTAAGAAATTATTTTCCCCTACTAATTTAAGTCAAATCTAACATACGATAATATAGATATGTTTTCTCGTAAAAATGCTACTAATGTCCTTGGACAAACATACATACTTATTTTGTCTATCTGAATAAAATATAGAGAAAAATAAGAAAGGATGATTACGATTAAAAAACATTATTCCTATTATAATCCGCAAGATGGTAAATATTATGTAGACAAGCCTTACTCTCTTAGAGACGATAAAGTATCCCCCTCTGCTGCCCCTAAAATGCCTTTAAAAAATACAGCCGACAGAGCTTATAAAATTCCTGTATTCCTCAGCCACCCTTCTATGCTTAATGCTACTCAAACAAGATTTCTTAATCGTTTAATTGATGAAATTGAACGTGCTCTTCTTTTCCCTCGTACACTGCCTGATACGGAGCAATATCCTAATAAAACGATTACAAGCGTTCGCCGAATGATCCTCTCTAGCTATGGATTGATTGCGGTGAATATGCAGCAAGTCTTCGCCAATTATACCATGACGAATATTCCCGGCGGTACACCTCCGCCACCATCATGGGAAGGTGCTCCATTTTTACAAATAGAGCCAAGCATGGGTTACCAACGAGGCCTGCCTTTACTTCTTATCAAAGAAGCAGGTGTCAATAGTATAGGCGTATGGAATCCATCAGTAGTTCCGTTCTTTATCATTGAATGGGATTCTTCAAAGCCGCTTGATGAGTTTTTTAACCGTGTTGAATGGAGAGAAATATTTCAAAACTGGGTAGCTCAAGTACGAAATGGCTATTTTATTCAAACACAGCCTTCCTATCAATATGGCCCGGATGATCTATAGAAATCACTTCAAACGAAGAGTACTTTCGAAAGCTATTTCTATAAACAACGTTGAAATGTGAGGTGAATATAATTGACTCTAATTACTAGTGGGACATGCGTAGGAGTTCTATATCGAGCTAATGCCGGTGCATCATGCAGAAACGGGTACTGTGTTCATAATGGAAGATTAGTAGGCGGCGTCATAAGCTCAAATGCCGGTACCTTAACGGTTACAAGAAGCATCGATAACACAAAGTTACAGACCTATAATGGTATTCTTCTAAGTCACCGAGCCGTAAATCGAACGACAGGGCAAGTCACGCAGCAATATTTGTATTTTAGAAAAAATCAATTGGAAAAGGTAGAAGTCACACCTTATACACAATATAGTGACCCTAGCTGTCAAAGAGAAAGTCATTACAACATCCCTGATATTATCTATCC
Source organism: Priestia sp. FSL R5-0597 (assembly GCF_038006305.1). NCBI lineage: Bacteria > Bacillati > Bacillota > Bacilli > Caryophanales > Bacillaceae > Priestia > Priestia sp. FSL R5-0597. The sequence continues at coordinate 1,918,344 of NZ_JBBOUZ010000001.1, read as the reverse complement.
CGGTGAATGTGTAGGAATCAGATATCGGTCAGAAGATGAATGGCATATAGGAAACGGGCGATATCTATATTGGACAGGCCAAGTGAATCACTGTATATTTGATGAACGTCCACAAAGTACAAACAGACAATTTTTACGTCAGATTTGGTACGTACACTGGATACTTGACCCAAAAAATGAACGAAATATTATACCTCAAAAGACCTCTCGAGGACGTGGATCCCCAAGAGGTGAACGTAGAATTTATGCTTTTAAGAATCTGCTTCCAGCTAATGGTGAGACGGTCCTTGTAAAAGCTGCTTCTCCTGTAAATTCTGCTTCTTGGCCTTTTCGTATTATCTATCAGTAAGAAAAACAGATTGTAATCCTTAATGCTATTACAACTCCCATCCTCCACCTAGTTTCCTCTCAAAATCCCACAAATAGGCCGAGGTTAATTTGAACTGCCCCTCCAATGGTTAACCATTGGAGGGGCAGTTTCTTATGACTTTCTGTTTTTATTTGTCCATACGCTTCTCTACTTTATTTCCTTGTACTGCTTCCCTTTTTCTCTTTTTTGTAAGAAAATAGAGGCACTAATCCAAGAGGTAATCGGAATAATAATGGCTACACCAATGCCCCCGCTTAAAATAGAAATGACTTCTGCACAAAAGGTTTTTGAATTGATAATGTCTCCAAACGAATACGACAATCTCTTAAACCAGATAATTAACGTCAAATATCCGCCTACAAAGGCAAAATACAGTGTATTGGTTGTGGTGCCCAAAATATCTCTTCCGATTTTCAAACCAGAATTGAAGAGATTCTTTTTAGTTACGGACGGATCATGAACAAATAATTCATTCATAGAAGACGAAATAGATAGCGAAATATCAATGATCGCTCCTATGGCACCCATAATAATTGTACAAATGGCTATTTTAGCAAAGTCAATTCCAACATAAAGTGAAAAAGCGTTAATTTCTTCTTCCTGTTCTTCTCCAAATCCTTGAATCATTGCATGATGTTCAATAATAAAAATAAAGAGTACTAAAACAGCTAAGGTAATAATTGTTGAAACAAACGCAGCAAGCGTTTTATGATTGAATTTATTAATATAAAATAAATTAATGCAGCTAATGATTGTACAAGCGATCAACGTAACAACAATCGTATTTTTTATAGACAGCATAAAGAGAATGGTGAGAAAAATAACGCCAAAATTCAAGAACAGCGCAAGGAAAGACCGGATTCCTTTTTTTCCGCCCACAATACTCATCAGAATAAATAAAATAAGAGCAAGCAATAGTAAAACGTTCACTTTCTGTTCCCCTTTCTAAAAATAAAAAGAATCGAAAGATAGAGTGTAATGGGAATCGTTAAAACAATGCCAATGCTGCCAGTAAGAGCACGGATTAACTCCAAGGAGAAATTCATCGAAAATGTATATCCTAGAGGAGAGCCATTCTTTAAATAAAGAAGAACCATTGGGATTGTTCCGCTTATATATGAAAAAAATAAAATATTCGTCATAGCTCCCATGATGTCTCCGCCAATTTCTTTGCCTGATTTCAGTAAATCTTTGCGCGCGATCTCTTTATTTTTTTCATATAGTTCATAGACAGAAGAAGTAATCGTAATCGCTACATCCATAACAGCTCCTAAAGATCCTATTAATACCTCACTCATAAATATTTTTTGAGGAGGAATCGTTACAAACTCCATTCCTTCATAATGAAGGCCATTAGAATCTGTCAGTTGCATGACACCATACGCGATTAAAAGAGAAACAAATGTACCTATTAAAGTTGAAATAATCGCTACATGCGTTTTTTCTTTATTACCGCTTACTAATAACAAAGAAATAACCGTAAAAAGAACGACAGCTACCATACATACAGCTAGCAAGCTCACATTTCCTAGTGCTAAATATACATTGAGGGCCCCGATTAAAAGAACAATATTAATAAATAAGCTAATGATTGAATAAAAACCTTGTTTTCTTCCAATAGCCAGCAAAATTAATATAAATAAACCAGCGACAGCGGTAACCTGCTTGTCCCGCTTCACTCCTTCAATTGTTCCATTTAGAGCATGCTGTGAATTCTTTTCTAAGGAGACAAAAAGATCTGTTCCGACAGTATACTTTTGATCATAAGCACCTGAATATGAGTACGTATTCTCTAAATGGATAAGCCTTCCTTTATATTTTCCGTTCATTATTTTAGCAACAATTTCCTGAGAGTATACGGTATCTTTGTTATGATTTAAATCAGCAGATTTGTTTTTTTCTACAACATTCGTCTTCACTACCTCAGCTATTGGTTTTTTATAAAGAGAATAATTGTGGTTTGTTACAATGAGCGCTATACACAAACAGCAAATCCCTAATATGTAGAGAAAAATTTGTTTCCGTGATGATTTATTGGACTTTATTTTCGAAAAAAGGTTCCTTATGTGCTGAGCATACAAAGTAGACATAAATACTTTCCTTTCTGGTTATCAGTTGAACGCAGAGCTTTTGAACATGAAGAGACTGCAAAGAGATCCAAATTCCCTTTGCAGTCTTTTCATTCGTTTATTATGAGCGTTATAGAGCAAGACATACTCCAAGTACACAAGACGCTTAAACCTACTGTTTTTTCCCTTCCGTACTGTATCAGAGAAAAATGAAATTATAGTGAAAACATAGAACGATTTATCTACTTCACTAGTTTTTTATGACTATCTTATATAATCATAGGAATATAAAAACAAATAGAAAACTGGCTGCGCTATAATAAGTTGACTTTATAGCTACTAATTAGTTATAAAGCTCATGAAAAGCGACAAATAGTTGCTAAAAACAAGGAGGTTATTTCATGTTAACGAAAAAAACACTTGTCATGCTTTCTACTCTTACGCTTGCAACAACATGCGTAGCATTCAGCACTCCAACTACTGAAGCTGCTGCTAAAGATGCCTACTCACAAAAAATTGAAGCTAAAGCAGAAACGAGGCCTACGCTTCGTAAAGGTTCCCACTCTAGCTACGTAAGAGACTTACAGCAAAGCTTAAAGGATGTGAAGTATAACACATCAGTTGATGGCATTTTCGGTACGCGAACGCAAAATGTAGTAAAAGAATTTCAAACCGATCACCGCTTGTCTCCAGATGGTATTGTTGGCCCCTTAACATGGGCAGCTTTAGATGAGAACAAGGTAGAAAGAAAGCAATTTCCTGTCAGCACGGCTATTGCATTCGGTAAAAAAGAACTCGGTGACAACATTGTCTTCAGTACAGACGACCGCTTACGGAAAGATAACAACGATAAAGCTTACTATAGATTCGTAGCAAAAAATAAAGACTGGATGGATCAAGGGGGATCAGGTACCATAGGCTGGTATCATATTTACAAAAGTGGAGATGTGATTGAAGAATCCAATTAAATCTATTTGCAGATAACCGTTCGAAAAAAGCCTTTATAATCACTCTTTTGAGTGATTTACTGCCCGCCTTACAGAATGCTAAAATTTAAAGGAATCATTCCGTAGGTATTTTACTTGAACAAGAACAGCTGCTACTCCCCTTAGCTGTTCTTGTTATTTTTTTAAGTAAACATACAAAAAGCAGCATGTAAACATTCCACACGCTGCTTTTTGCAATTACATGACTACTCTGTGGGTCGAGGTCCTGCTTCTCGTCCTGAGCTTTCTACCGTTAGTATTGGCCGAACGGTGACATCTTCATTTACACGAATTTGGCACGATAAGCGCAAATGATCTTCAATTGAACTTTCTGAGTATGCATTTTTCTCCGCGTGTGTTAAATCACAATATTCACCTTCGAGCACTTCTACCCTGCAAGTCGTGCATTTAGCTTTCCCGCCGCACCGATGAAGAATATTTATACCGTTGTCTTCGAGTGCCAAGACAAGCTTTTTTCCTTTTGCCACTTCAAAACTGCCGTATCCTAAAACGGTTACTCTTGGCATATATCTCCCTCTTTCCCTCTACTGTATCCAAGCGATTTGAATTACACTCTATGCAGTTTTTTTGTTGCATGCCTAAGTTGCAATCCATTATTTCTACTGATTGCGACGTCTGTTGTACGTTATAAGCTCCTTTTACATGCCTAAATCCAATTAAGAAGACCATCATTTTGTAATACGGCCACTAAAACGACAAGCCCAAGTATAATAACAGGTATTAGTGCCTTTAAAATTTGATACTTAGATAATTCTATGCGCTGAGGCTCCTTTAACAAATGACTTTGATTTAACTCAGTATTGCTTTCACTTTCTTTATGATTCATGTTCCTCTGCCTTTCTATTTTTTTATAGTGCGGTTCGTATCTACTTCTGCTGAAATAACAAAACTAGACACAAGGTTTCTTCATAAAAACCATCTTAACCTTTTTAAGAACATGCTATACTAACAATTCTGTTTTAAAATAAGTCTCTATCATATGTTTTAAACAAACAAATTTACCTTATTTCCCTTCTTAATAGCGTTTCTCACATCGCTAAACGCACAAGCAAGGTCGTTATTTATAATCAAAAGTAAAACCCCATAACGAGTCATGGGGTTTTACTTCGTACGTTAATTTTTTGGAATTTTAATTTGTTTAATATCTCCTAGCACATAAATATAAAAAATTAAGCCTAGCAACAATACAATTCCCGCTACCATAAAGCTTAGGTTAAAAGAACCTGTTTTATCTAAAAGGTACCCTGTTAAAGCTGTAGCTATAATTCCTCCAAACAAATTATTAGCTAAATTAACAATAGAACTAAGAAGGGAAATAGAGCCTGCAGGTGCAATTTCTGCAGAAATAGACCAGCCGATTGGTGCGGTTGCAGATATACCTGCCAGTCCAATCGAGATACAAATCATCGCTAAGACGACACTATTAGTGAAAATAGAGCCTAAAAAAACAAACCCTAAGCATAATCCTATAACAATGATGGTGCGATATACTTTTTGACTGTCATAACCTTTTTTTATGAGGTAATCAACAAGCCACCCGCCTACTAAAATGCCAGCAAATGTAGCAATTAGCCAAGGTACTGCCGTAAGCAGGCCCGATGACATGATATCCATACCGTATTTTTCTTTTAAAAAAGTTGGCAGCCACGTTAACAGTAAATTAAACGTATATCCATAGCCTGTAAACCCAATCATTAGCCCCCAAACTTTTCGATTCGTAAATAATACTTTCAAGGTATGTAAAAATTTTGATGTTTGCTCATCGTTTGCATTTAAATTATTTTCTTGAATATACTTCAGCTCATCATCTGATATGCGTCTATGCTTTTCTGGCTTTTCGTAATAAAACCAAAACAGCAGCGTAAACAGCACGTTTATAATTCCAATAGATAAGAATGCTGTGCGCCAATCAAATTTGGTGATGAGAAACGCTACAAGAGGCGCGCCAAGTACATTCGAAAATTTGGCCGCTGAATCAAACAAAGAATTTGGTAAGCTTCTTTCATTTGGAGGAAACCATAGCGACGTAGCTTTTGATGCTGCCGGAAATGCAGAAGCACTCATTATTCCTATTAAAAATCGGACAATATAGAGAAGAAGTTTTCCTTGCAAAAAGGCCATCGACATCGTTAATAAACTCCAAATCACCATACCGACTCTTGTCACCCATGCTACTCCGAACCGATCAAGCAAGCTTCCCGCAGGTATTTGCATGATCGTATAAGAATACGTATAAATAGAAAAGACAATTCCAAGCTCTGTTCCCGTTAAGTGAAATGCATCTTGTATTGCAGGAGCGGCCACTGACACCGCTACACGATCAAAATAGTTTAAAATAATCATACTGCTTAACAAAGATGAAATGAACCATCGTGTGCGTCCTGTTCGCTTTACTGTATGTTCACTCATAGCTAGCTCCTTTCATCAGTAGTTTGTTCGTTTTATTACCGTAGCATTCTACTTAATACCGCAGCTAGAAGACACTACATAAAACCTACGCTCACCCTACCCATAAAAAATCCGAACGATGAATCGAGATTCTCAATCAAGAATCTTGATTCATTGTTCGGATCTTCTTTCACCAAAAATACTTCTGTCCAGCCTTTTTTCTCGCTAACAGTCTATTTTGCTGAAAGCTCATCTTCCGTTACCCACTTATGATTTTTCACTTTCTCTCCGCCTGTAGTCGGCGTGTAGTCTACCATATATACCGTTGTTTTTTCGGCTGAATCAATCGTTGCTTTTGCCCCTTTCATACCTTTCATATGATCTGCTTCAAGCGTCACTTCGCTGCCTGGCTTTAACTGCTCGTTACCCGCATCTTTTATTTCTTCTTGAATAACCCACTTATGATTTTTTACTTTTTCCCCGCCAGTCTTTGGCTTATACGAAACGGTATAGGCCGTAGTATCGTAAGCACCAACAATCGTTGCTTCAGCCCCGTTCATGCCTTTCATATGATCAGCTTTCATAATGGCTTTATCTCCAACTTTATATGTTGGATTTTCAGCTTGCTTTAATCCTTTTGGAACCTCTCCTGAACTAGAGTGATTCATCTCTGAGTGATCGTGCATGGATTCATTTTTGTCAGCTGAAGGCTTTTCGTGACTAGAATCGTTTCCGCATCCGCTTAGTCCAATAATGACAGATGCACCAAGAATAAATAGCTGTTTTTTCATGACAGTCCCTCTTTTCCACCTAATAAATTTTAAAATAAAAATCCTTTAATCCTTAGAAACAACTTATCTTTGCATACTCTTCTTCTTTTCTTTATTGTAGCCAGACTTTGTGCAGATTTTGTGAAGATGAAGGTAATTAGGTACGAAAATTTCCTGTGCCTAAAAAAGGCCTTCGTATGAAACACTTACCACTAGGAAAAAGTATAAAAATAAAAGGAGGAAAGAAACATGCTAAAAATACGCTTTGCTCTATCCTCACTCTTACTTGTAGTTAGCTTGGTGATGGGAGCCCCCTTTGCTTCCGCACAGTCCACGCTCTCACCTAGCGTACAAAAGATAGAAGTAACGTCCATTAAAATGAAAACACTCAAAACGTTTATCGATGAACAAGATATGAATACATTCACCAATAGTATAAAAAAGGCTGAGCGCATGAAACTTCTCTTAGATGAAGAATCTGCTGGGAGCATCGATTGCAAAATGACCATTACCTATGGAGATGGTTCTAGCCGTCATTATTTCATTTGGATTATGGATGATGGACGTGATGTGTTAATTGCTCAGCAAAAGCATCCAGAAGACCTTCATCTTAAAGGGTATGAATTGAATCAAAAAAATTCCTTGCACCTGACAAAGCTGCTAAAGAATATTCTTTAGCAGCTTTGCTTTTGGATCACTTTCACCGAGAGTGGCTCGATGACTCCAATATTTTTTAGTTTATATTTCCCACACAGCATATACTGCTATAACGGCAAGCACGTACAAAATAGCTGAGATGATCCACTTTTTCATATCTTATAGCCTCACTCTCTGCAATCGCAGTGCATTTAATACAACCGATACGGAACTAAAAGCCATCGCGGCACCAGCAACCCAAGGAGCTAACAGCCCAACTGCTGCAATTGGAATACCGAGCGTGTTATAACCCATCGCCCAGAATAGATTTTGCTTGATATTAGAAATCGTTTTTCTACTCATTTCAATCGCATCTGCAATGCTCATCAAGTCTCCTCGCATCAGCGTAATATCAGCGGCTTCCATTGCTACATCCGTTCCTGTTCCGATGGCCATTCCAATATCAGCTAACGCAAGTGCAGGAGCATCGTTAATACCGTCTCCTACCATTGCGACTTTTTTACCTTGCTGCTGAAGCTTTTTCACTTCTTCTGCTTTGCCTTCTGGCAACACTTCTGCTATAACGTGCTCAATATCCGCTTGCACCGCAATAGCCTGAGCTGTTTGACGATTATCTCCGGTAATCATCATCACTTCTAAGCCCATCTCTTTTAACCTAGAAACTGCTTCTTTAGAAGTCTCTTTAATAGTGTCTGCAACAGCAAGCATGCCGGCATATTTTCCGTCAAGAGCAACGAGCATGGCCGTTTTTCCTTCTCGTTCTAAATTTGTCATTTCTTCTAAAGCTGCATCAATATTCACTTTATGTTGGTTCATAAGCTTTCTTGTTCCTACTAACAGCTCTCGTTCTTGTACAGTTGCCCTTACTCCATGCCCTGGAATCGCTTCAAAAGATAACGGATCTTGAATTTCTATACCTTTATTTTTTATACCTGCTACGAGTGCTTGAGCTAGAGGATGCTCCGATAAACGCTCAGCTGATGCAACTAACTGTAATAGCTCATTTTCTTCGTAGCCCTGTGCAATACGTACATCGGTTAGCTCAGGCGTTCCATTTGTAACAGTTCCCGTTTTATCTAAAAGAATCGTATCGATTTTATGCGTCGCTTCTAAATGCTCGCCGCCTTTAAACAAAATACCAAATTCTGCTGCGCGGCCCGACCCCGCCATAATGGAAGTTGGAGTAGCTAAACCTAATGCGCATGGACATGCGATCACTAATACGGCGATAAGCTTTTCTAAAGCCGGTGCAAATTCGCCAGGCACAATCCAAATGTACCAGACAAAGAACGTAAGAAGAGCAATTCCAACCACAATTGGCACGAATATACCTGAAATATAATCAGCTAATCTCTGAATAGGGGCTTTAGACCCCTGCGCTTCTTCTACTACTTTAATAATTTGCGCAAGCGCCGTCTCTTTTCCAACGTTTGTAGCTTTTATTTTTAGAAAACCATTTTTATTGAGTGTGGCTCCAATTACTTTATCTCCAATGCTTTTATCTACCGGTACGCTTTCCCCTGTCAGCATGGACTCATCTAAAGCCGATTGTCCTTCAATAATCTCTCCGTCTACAGGTACTTTTTCACCGGGTTTAATAAAAATAACTTCGCCTTTTTGCACTTCTTCCACTGGAATTTCAATTTCCGCTCCGTCTCTTACTACAACGGCCGTTTTAGCTTGTAAACCCATCATCTTTTTAATTGCTTCTGAAGAACGGCCTTTGGCATTGGCTTCAAATAATTTCCCTAAAAGAATCAGCGTAATTAATATAGCACTCGTTTCATAGTAAAGCTGAGTAGTATGAGCAGATGAGCCAAGCGATTTAAGAGAAGAGTATAAACTATAGAAATAAGCTGCGCTTGTACCTAGTGCTACTAAAACATCCATGTTGGCACTTTTGTTACGAAGAGCTTTAAATGCACCTATATAAAATTGCTTCCCTACGACGAATTGAACAGGCGTAGCTAAAGCGAGCTGAACCCATGGATTCATCAGCATATGAGGCAAAGGAATAAACGACGTAAACGTAAAATGACTAACCATTGCCCATAATAACAGTACGCTTAAAATAAATGAAAACCAAAACTTTCCTTTTTGTTTACTCAGTTCTTTTTCTCTGTAGCTTTGCTCTTCTTCTTTTTCTTCTGACTTTAGCTTGGCTCCGTATCCAAGCTTTTCAACTCGCTGCGTTATGTCTTGCGGATCTATTTGAGAAGGGCTGTATTCAACAGAAGCCGTTTCTAAAGCAAGGTTAACACTTGCCTTTGTCACGCCTTCTAATTTGTTTAACCCTTTTTCAATACGAGTCGAACAAGCGGCGCACGTCATGCCCGTAATAGCAAATTCGGCTTTTTCACTTACAACTCCGTACCCAAGCTTTTCGATTTTTTCTTCAAAGGCCTGTGGACTTGTTTTAGACGGATCAAATATGATAGTAGATCTTTCCAAAGCCAAATTCACGTTTGCTTCTTTTACACCTTCTATTTTTTTTAACCCTTTTTCAATCCGGTTAGAACACGCTGCGCATGTCATACCCGTAACTTGCAAGGTGGCTTCTTTTTGTTTATCACTCACCGCGTTTCGCCTCCTGTTATATACCTACAAGGGGTATATTTTTCTCTTAAATCAAGCGTGCGAAGGTATTCGCACGCGATGCTGTTTATGCTACTTCATAACCTTGGTCATCAATAGCTTCTTTAATATCTTCGACCGTTACTTGACTTGGATCAAATGCAACCGTTACTTTTGCATCTTCTAAGCTTACTTCTACGCTTTTAACGCCATTAAGTTCGCCTACGCCGCCTTCAACAGCTTTGACACAATGACCGCAAGACATTCCTTGTACTGATAATGTTACGTTTTCCATTTCTAGCATCTCCTTTATTTCATTAATCGTTTAATGGTTGTTAATAATTCATCCACTACTTCTTCATCACCAGCTTGCACACGTTCTACAATGCAATGCTTCAAGTGACCTTCAAGCAAAATTTTACTTACACTATTTAAAGCAGACTGCGCAGCTGCGATTTGAGTAATCACGTCGTCACAATACGTATCTTTTTCAATTAATCCTTTAATTCCTCGAATTTGTCCTTCAATTCGATTTAATCGGCTCGTTAGATTTTTTTTCACTTCTGGAGAATGGTGACTTTTTCTTTCACTATTTATCGTACAACATTTTTCTTCACTGTTCATGTGATTCGCTTCGACCATCTAACATCCTCCCTTCATGACTCCATCATACTGTACCCCCCTACCCTATGTAAAGGGAAAAGGTCGCTTACTTTATCTTTCCACCAATTTCGATAGCTATGCTCATATCATTTTCAACTAACATCAACCCACTTATAGCCTATTCCCCATACGGTTTGCAAGTATTCGTCTACGGGAAAGCCCGCTTTTCTAAGCTTATCCCGAACATTTCGCACATGGGAGTCAATAGTACGGTCTCCAATCTCCGCCTCATATCCCCACACTAACACAAGCAAGTCGTCTCGGCTGAACACACGATTTAAATGCTGAAGAAGTAACCCCACCAATTCAAACTCTTTAGGCGTTACTTGAATCTGCTGATCTTTATATTGTAATACGTGATTTTCCTTGCTCCATACTAACCCTTTATAGGTGATTTCATTCTTTTCTTTTGAGGAGCGTCTAAGAACCGCGCTGATACGTGCAACCAATTCTTCTTCGCTAAACGGTTTGGTAATATAGTCGTCTGCCCCTATATTTAATCCTTTTACTACATCTAACGTTTGGCTGCGGGCTGTGAGCATAATGACCGGTAGATCAGACATTTTTCTTACTTTTTGACAAGTCTCCCACCCATCTTCGCTTGGCATCATAATATCTAATAACATCAAATCTGCTTTGTTACCTTCATAAAGATAGCGCAGTGCTTCTGTGCCTTTTTCAAATTTTATACATGTAAATCCATTGGGCAGCAGATAAAGTTCTAGTAAATCCAGCATCCTTGCTTCATCATCTACTAATAAAATAGTTGCCATCCTATCCATCCTCTCTTAATACAATCTCTACAGTCGTACCTTTTCCCGTCTCGCTTGTGATTGTTATTTCTCCTCCATGAGCTTCTACAATCTCCTTTACAATTGATAAACCTAATCCGTAGCCTCCGCTTTTTCTCGAGCGGGATTTTTCCACTCGATACAGCTTGTCAAATACGTAAGGTAGATCTTTTTCTGGAATGCCTATTCCTTGATCTTTAAGAGTTATTGTCAATGATTCAGCTGATTTTTTTACACTTAAATCAATTTTGGTCTCTTCTTTTGAATAGTTCATTGCGTTATCAAGTAAATTGATAATCACTTGCTGAAATCTTTCAGGATCTAGTGAAACGTAAAGACCTTGAGGGCAGCTTATCTCCAGCTCCATCTCCTTTTCTTTTAAAGCTAAATGAAAATGCGCGCATACGGTGTGCAAATACGTAGCTAGCTCTACTTTTTGTTTTTGAATAAAAAATGTATGCTGATCCAGCTGCGCCAGCTGAAACAAATCTTTGACTAACTGTGAAATTCTTCCTGCTTCTTCTTCCACAATAGCAAGATACTTATCACGTTCTTGCGGTGTATTAGAAGGCCTTCTTGCTACGTCTGCATAGCCCTTTAAATACATCAAAGGCGTTTGAAGTTCATGTGAAATGCTGCTTAAAAATTCATTTCGCTCTTTTCGTAACCGCTGCAGCTCATTCGCTAACGACTGAATGGACATTCCTAATTGTCCGAGTTCATCTCTTGAATGAGCGCCAAGTTTCACAGACAAATCTCCTTGACTCAGCTTCTCAGTTGCTTTTTTCATTTTGATTAAAGGAGCGGTTATAAATTTAGACAGAGCAAAAATAGTCACAATGGAAAATAAAACGGACACAGCTCCCGCTACGTAAAAATGATGCTGTAGTCTCGCAATCATTTCGTGAATATCCTTTGTGTTTTTGAACATATAAACCGTTCCGAACTGTTGATGGCCTTCTTTAATAGGTGATGCCGTGGCGATATAAGGTTTGCTTTTCCAGTCGCCTTGCATAATTTCACCTTTATATGTAAGAGACTTTCCTTTCCATTTCTCTACTGCTTTTCTTGCACCTTGAATTAAAGGCCTAGACGAACTGATAATTTTTCCTGTTTTATCCGTTATGATAACATCAGTTTCTGCTTCTGATTCCATCAGTGCAACATGGTTAAGCGTAGCAGAATCATGATGCTTCTCTAATACTTCCCGGTGACTGTTTCCTCTTAAACGCAAGCTTTGCAGCTCCTCTGAAATTCGTGTATTGGCAAGACCGCTATATAAATAGAAAAAGAGAGCGGCTTCAATTAGTAAAATGAACATTAAAAACAAGAGTCCAAGCTTAATAGAAATACGATTCATTTATTCACATCCCTTGCTTTCATTATAAAAGTAATAAATGAAGAAACTGTGCAGAATAAAACATACCTAATTAAATAACGATTATTCTTTGACATTTTACCACGGGTATCTGACAGCTTAGCGTATGAAGTAAGTTTATCATACAGCAAATTTCGAACTTACGAAGCGTGCAGCAATACATAATCCAAAAGCAAAAAGAGATTGAGACATAACAAAATCACTCTAATCTAAAGACGAACGAATTGGATAAGGGAGCTAGTATAAATTACTGGTCACACCGCAGTTGATTTCCGTGCAAGACTTCGCTTTCCGCGGGCGGCCGCTGAGCCTCCTCGTTGCTTACGCTCCTGCGGGGTCTCACCTGTTCCGCTTTCCCCGCAGGAGTCTTCGTCTTACCCTCCAATCAACTGCTAGAAGCAACTATATACATGAAACCTACGTTCACCATACCAATAAAAAAATCCAAACGAGTTGGATTCTTCATCAAGAATCTCGATTCATCGTTCGGATTTTTCTTTAACTAAACTACTTTTACCCCAGCCTCTTTTTATTTAACAATAATAACAGGACATTCTGCGGATTGAGCAACTTCGTGACTTACACTTCCTAGAAAGGTCTCTTTAACAAAGCCCTTTCCTCGGCTTCCTATTACAATGACGTCTTGTTGATTGTCACGTGCGTATTCAATAATTTTCTTTGAAGCAGTGCCTTCTACACCGTATGCCTCATATGGAATACCTGATTGAGTTAAATGATTGTGAGCTTCAGATAAAATATCGCGGTTTTCTTCTTCTATCAGTGCGTCCAAGTCAACGCTAAAAACAGGCTGCTGCAAGTGAATTCTTTCCTTAATATGTACAATTGTCAGCTTATTAGCATTTACGCTTTCAGCTAGTTTACTTGCATGTTGAAGAGCACGAATAGAAGGTGCGGAACCATCAAAGGCGACTAAGATTTTGTTATACATATCAAGAACCCTCTCTCTTTTTGTTCTTTCATGATGTATTACCATCTAGATGCTGTAGATGATAAAGCAAAAAATAATAAAGTAAGAGACTTCTTGATTTTTGCTTTATCATCCATACTATACTTTTACCGCTTTCAGAAAAAACAAAACATTTATCCGTTTTTTTCCATATGAAAAGCCTTTGCTCACTAGAAGCAAAGGCTGATTGTTTATGTTAGTAGGTTATTTAACAAACTTCTTTTAACTCTTCAGTTAAACGTAAAAAAGTTTCTTTATCTCTTTTTTCTAAAGACTGATCGATTTGCAGTAAAAGCTGTGCTTTTTTAAAGTCACGAAGAGATTTGTTTAGCACTAGTTGAGCTACTGTCGCGTCTGATACTTTTACTTCTTCTCGTGTCATTTTGCGGGACGTATAGTTTTCCATTACAAGTCAACTCCTCATCCTTTTCGCTATTATATAAGAAATCATATAATTATTCAAATATTTTTTCTTATTTTTCATTTTAAATTTGACCCCCAAAAACCGAGATTAAGACATAGCGAAATTAATTCAATCTAAAGACAAACAAATTGGATACATGAGCTGAACCGCTTGTGACACCGCTGTTGATTTCCGTGCAAGCGCTAGAAGCATCTACCCACATAAACGAAACCTACGTTCATCACAATAACAAAAAAATCCGAACGAGTTGGATCCTTTATCAAGAATCTCGATTCATCGTTCGGATTTTCTTTCCACTAAAATAATTTTGTCTCAGCCTCTTGTTATCACAACCACTCTGGGCGTGAAGAACCTCGAGGAACGAGAACCGTCTTATATTCCCCTGGAGTTTCCGACATTTCGATTTGTTCTGTAAGCCCTTGGTACAATCCTAAAGGTGTTTGGGCTGTAAAGAGATCCGGTGCAATGTACTCATGCTTCTCTGACGAACCAGCTGTTTGATGAGCATATGTTTTATCATAGATGCCCATTGATAAAATCCATAAAGATACGCGATCTAATGATACACGCACGCGGTAGCTGCCTCCTTCTTTTGCTCTTCTTTCTAGTGCCATTAAAGCACCAACTTCAAGCAGCCAAGAAACCGCATAATCATTTACCACTACAATAGGAGGCAGCTTGGGATTTTCTGGCGATCCTTCTAACGCCATGACTCCCGTTACGCTTCCCGCTGTTTGGTCAAATCCATTTCTTTTTGCCCAATCTCCTTGCGTTCCGTGCAGGTTAACGGTGCAGTGGATGATTCCAGGTTTTAATTTTGCACACTCTTCAGCTGTTAGACCGTATCTCTCTAGGAATCCGTAGCGACGGTTCGCAAAAAAGATATCTGCTCCTTGTAGAAGTTCAACCATTTTTTCTTTTCCTTCTTTTTCACCGATATCCAGCGTTGAAGAGCGCATACCGACATTAGACGTAGCGTAAATCGTATCATGCTCCCAATCCATTGGCTTCCAAATATTTAAGACGTCCGCACCGTGTAAAGCGAGAGCTCTACCGAATCCTGCTCCTGCAATAACGTGACCAAGCCCTAATGCTCGAATACCATCTAGCGGCGTTTTAGGATTCTTGGAAAAAGGAATTCGCTCACTTTCTCCAATCTTTTCAATTTCAATCAAAGGAAGCTGCGCTACTTCTTCATACACGGACTCATTCATAAACTCTTCAATTGTCCGCACAACAGGCATGATCACTCCTCGCTCCGCTGCAGCTTTTTCCAATTCTTCTGCATTCCATCCGCGAATCGCTTTTGCCACTGCATCAGAGTCTTCTATACAATTTAATAGCTTGAGCGTTTCATGCTTAGAGCGTGGATACGGATTCAGCGGCATTACCCATTTGCCGTCTTTTGTTTGATAAAAGCGAAAGCCTAATGGATTATAAGGATCATTTGCTTTACTCGGGGCATACCCATTAAGCTTTTCCCATTTTTTATCGTAAAAAGGTGATAATCTTCGGATCGCTTTTCGTAAATCCATATGAATATCTTGACCTTTTCCTCCGCGTATTCTCCAAATTTTTGAGACAGCTACTGACTTAGCAACCAGTGCAATAGCTGCTGCTGAGGCAAGTCGCAGCGTACTAGGAACAATCGGATCTTCTCCGTAAAATGTAATGTTTCCTCCGCTGTCTTTTGCTGATAAGCCGACTCCTTGAAGCACATTTTCCAGCTCTTGATAGATATCAAAATCACTATTATCCGTTAAACGATTTTCATTTGCTTTCACAATAGATTTTGTTAGCTGACCTTTCGTAATGTTGCTCATGTGTAGTCCCTTCTTTCCTCATATAATTACCTCATTATGTCCCTGCTTGCTGAAGTTATGCCCTCATCGAGTTAAATCAAAACACTTTAAATATAACCTTTACGTTAACGTTAATATTATCTTAAAACGAATGTATCATATATCACTTGGGCGAACAAATAATTTGTTTCATAAACAAACAAAAGCGCTTTATGTTTTTGTACATAAAACGCTTTTTCCTATTTCATATTTTCTTTTTCGAACTACTTTTCGATTGGTTTTTTTAATGCATGTAAATTTTCTTCTGCAGAAAGCATGACCTGGTTCATAATATCTTCCGCATCTTTAATGGCTTGGTTATAAAAATGAGGACCTATATGTTCTTTAATAAACTCCAATACATTTTCCGCTGCAAATTCACTGATTTCTTCATCTCGTTCGTTATAAAAAAACGTTTGAATTTCATTCAGCATTTTATCTTTGTCTTCTTTTGAAAAATTAATAAACATAAACAAAACTCCTCTTTACATTGATATCTGTCTACCTGACATCATAGCAAGAGGAGCTGAGAAAATGCAGTCTTTTTTTCTTGTAATTTTTGTGTACAATGCTTGTGTTGATTTGAATTAGCTAGACACTTTCATAGCCGGTTTTTCTTTTATGCGGCTTGAGCGTTTTTTCATATCCTGTAAAATCTCTAAATATCTCTTTTCCGTCAACTCATATTTTACGAGTGGGACAAGTGATAACAAGCAAAGAATACCCGGAATAATCGTAAAGATTAAAGCAATCCAAATGAGCGTGCTGTGTGACTGAATTTGATTTGGCACGTACCCTACTGCTGAAAGGATGTACCCACCTACTGCTCCACCCACTGCTGAAGCGACCTTTGTTTTGAAAATATTCGTAGAAAACACCATTCCTTCTGCTCGGTTCCCCGTTTTCCATTCGCCGTATTCTACACAGTCAGCGAGCATAGATGTTTGAGCAATGTTACTAACCCCACCGCCAAAAGAAGCTAAAAAGCTTAAAATCATTACTGGCATAACGTGGAAACCCGTTGCAAACATTGTAAGAGTGGCTACAGCATTTAGGGCAATTCCCCCTATTGCTGCACGTTTCTTTCCAAATTTATTTGAAATGAAAGGAGACGCGATCGCTCCTACAATTTGTGCTGTAAAAAATAAGGTTAAATAAAGAGACGCGATATTCTCTGCATTTAAATTGTATTTAAAATAGTAAATAGAAAACGTAGTTCGAATTGTTAAAATCGTTTCAACTAAAAGCATTGAGAAAATTAGGTAGCGCAACGGTTTATTTTGAATAAATAAGTTCCAAACTGCTTTTGGCGTCTGCTTTTCCTGTCTTTTTACGGTATAGTTTTCTTTTACTCCTGAAAATGTAATAATCATTGTAATCATTAAGATACACGCATAAATAAGACTAAGCATAAACCAGTTTCCAAAATAATGAGCTAGTGGAAGAGTTAATAAACTAGCAAATAAAGACCCTACTGCTGCAATGGTTCTAGGAAAAGCCACAACTTTGTTTCGTTCTTTTACATCTTGTGTAATCGTTGCTGAAAGCGACCAATAAGGAATATCCATGATAGCAAAGCTTGTTCCCCACGCGATATAAGTGATATAAGCATAAATTAATTTTCCTGTGTGAGAAAGATCCGGACTAATAAAACACGCGACTGTAGCAACAGCTGCAAAAAATCCGCCTATTAAAAGATAGGGCCTAAACTTACCAAATCTCGTTTCTGTATTATCAACAATCATTCCGATAATAATGTCCGCAATCCCATCCCATATCCTAGCAATAAGAAATAAAGTTCCTACGGCTGCAGCATTTAATCCTACACTATCCGTATAAAAAATCATTAAATATGTACTTGTTAATGCATATATAATATTGTTTCCAAAACTCCCCATTCCGTATGATAATACGGTTTTGAGAGAAACTTTTGACTGTACCCCCATGTTCATGTAACCTAACTCCCTTCTCCTATAAAACGCTTTCATATCATATTATGAGTGACTAGAATCTCATTGCTTTATGAGATTCTAGTGTCCTGTTGCTACTACATGTTTTCTACAACTCGACTTTCGTAAGGCTGCAGAACAATATCTTTAAATACTTTTACTTCTGGCGTATGGTTCATAAGGAAGTAATAACTTGTCTCTCCAAGCTTGCGAGGATATACTTCAACTCCATCTTCACTTTCCGTATGCTCAATCTGCTGCTCTGTTACAATATCAAGCGCCATTTTTTCAAACGTTTTCCCTTCAATTCCACAGCCTACATAATAGACCGTCCCGCGACCAAACTGATTTTTTGTTACAGCCGCTTGATTATAAAATGGATCATCATACTCATACAGCACTTCAGCTGTTACAGGTGTGATAATGTCTCTCCACACGGACGCACTTGCTTGTTCTCCTTCATACGGTCCTTTTCCTTTAATAGCTGCTTTTTGAGTAGAAGACAGTGCTTCCACTTCATGAATTTCAATCCCTGTTATTTCTTTTACATATCCGGGCAGCGTCTGTTTAAAGTGAATATTATTTTGTTTGTCTTTAATGCCGGTTCTAAACGTAAAAACGATGACGCCTCCGTTTTCAGTAAATTCAGTAAATCTTTTACCTAGTTCTTTATCAATGATTTGCAAAGCCGGAACAACCAGTACTTTATAGCTTGAAAAATCTCTTGTAGCAGGAATAACATCAATGGGTGTATTCAACTTATAAAACGGTGTATACCCTCTAAGTAGCTCTTGCGTAAAGTCAAACCCTTCACTTTGCTGCTGAAAACGCCATGACCATATATTTTCATAGTCATATAAAACGGCAATCTCCGATTTAATATCAGACTCAAGCACATGTTCGTAATGAACGATTTCACTAAATAACGACTGAACTTCTTTGTAACGTTTTCCATAGTGATTATCGTGACCTACAATTCCGTAGCAGTATTGCTCAGCTCCTCTTGTCATTCCGCGCCAGCGAAAATACAGCATATTCGTGCATCCATGAGCAAAAGCTTGATAAGACCACATTTTTGCCTGATTAGGTCGCGGTAGATAACCGATGATATCATGACCTTGAGCACCCATTAATTCCTCTACAATCCAGAAATTTTTATGTAACAAGCCTCTATTAAAATCATGACCTAGTGCAATATGAGCCGGGGTAATCGGCTCTGTTTGACCGCCCCATACCGGATAATTATCATAGGATACAAAGTCCATTACTTCTAGGTTTTCTTCATGATCGAACCATTTATCAAAAAAGCCTCCTGATACGTTCGTGGTCAACAGCTGGTGATCACCTTTATATTTCTTCACAATCGCTGTTTGTTCGTGAGCGTATCTGTTTAACGAAAAAGAGCGAAAGCGGGCCCAGTCTAGCTTTAACGAAGGGCTGTGTGTCGTAATTGTTTTTACAGGCATAGGCACTTCGGTAAAGTCGTTATACGTTTGTCCCCAGAAAATAGTGCCATACTTTTCATTTAACTCATTAATATCTTTATATTTTCTTTCCAAAAACTGCTGAAACTCTTTATGACATTGTTCGCAGTAACACATATCACTGCCTTCATGGCCAAATTCATTGTCAACTTGCCATGCTACGATTGCTTCTTCTGAGCAGTAGTGCTTTACTAGTTGTTCTGTAATCTGAGCGCTATACTGCCGGTAAAGAGGAGAATTAAAACAATATTGACGTCTTCCTCCAAATGCTCTGACCGCCCCATTTTCATCTTTTGATAAAATAGAAGGATGCTGCTTCGCAAGCCAAGCCGGAAAAGTGGCAGTAGGGGTACCAAACATAACGTCAATATTCTGTTTTTTAAGCTTATTGATAACGCTATCAAAAAAAGAAAAGTCATATTGCCCTTCTTTAGGCTCCATAAGATGCCAAGCGAACTCCCCTATTCTCACCATATTTGATCCTAACTCTTTAATACCTTGGATATCTTCTTCTATCATATTCTCTGGCCAATGTTCAGGGTAATAATCGACGCCGATGTACATTTTTCTCTACTCCTATCTATTTCTTTATTTCATTAAATGAACGTTTTGCTGTTACTTGTTAAGGTATTCTTGGAAACGGTGATCAAAAGCAAAAAAATCACATTTCCTGTCTTCATAAATAATTCTCTATTCAACTTTTAAGATACATACTTTCTAATCTTTTAAAACGCTTACAAGTTTATTTTATGAACTTTATTCAAAATATTCAATGGTAAAAATTTAGAGAAAAACATCCTTTTTTTGCTCTTTATTAAAATAAAGAATAAAACGCTTACAAAGACAAATGTTTTTATAATTCTTTTATATATCTTCCCTCACACTCCCCACATCCACATTTAGGTAATAAATTGCTTAAAAAACACTCTTCAAAAGTCATTTCTTTCATACATGTTATCTATCAATTAGTAAGAGTCATTTGACTTATCTATAAAATAGTAAAAATTCCAGAGCAGGTTTTTACCATTATTAACACATTGATCCTACGTTCACCATCACGACAAAAAAAAGACCGCACAATGAATCGATAATCTCGATTCATTGTGCGGATACTTCTTGGGCTAAAATACGTTTGTTCTACCTCTTACTTGCAGCTGATTATGAACACGCCCTTTTACGGATTTGTATTCATGCAGCTTCCATTTATACAAAACTCTTCAAACACAGGGTTCTTTACATTCTCCATTAACAATGGGGTTGCAACATGCTGGAAATTAGAATGACGAATTGTTAGGTTTGTAACGGGAGAACGTTCATAGGCTCGAATCCATAAGCCGTATTTCCCTCCATTACTTTGCAAATTTTCTATGTTGATATTACGAACAACGGGCGTAAAATTCCCTGTGTCTCCTTCTTCATAGTACATGTCTATTTGAATCACTTCACTGCCAACGCTTTTGACCGTATTGTTGCTAAAGTCGATATCTTCAATCGTTCCGCCGCGAACTGAATTTGTTTTAATACGCAGCGCCCGGTCTAGATTGGGACTGTCCATAACATTGTGCTGAGCAAATACGTTCCGGACGCTTCCTGATATTTCGCTGCCGATCACAACGCCCCCGTGGCCATCTTTCATTTCGTTTCCTTCAATAATAATATTTTCACTTGGTACGTTGATTCTTCTTCCATCTGCATTACGCCCCGACTTAATCGCAATACAATCATCTCCATTGTCAAAATAAGAATCTTTAATAAGCACATTTTTACTCGATTCAGGGTCTACTCCATCATTATTAGGACCATGACCTATAATTTTTACATCATCAATTAAAATGTTCTCGCTTAAGACAGGGTTGATTTGCCACATGGGCGAATTTAAAATGGTTACACCTTTTATCATGATATTTTTGCTGTGATAAGGCTGAATAAAACTAGGTCGCAAATAGTGCCCTTTGCCAAATACGCGCTCTTTAACAGGAACTTTCTCTTCTGCCATTTTAAACAGCAAATCGCGATCTTGCTGTTGATTGGGCTCGCCTTCTTTCCATCCAAACTCCTTTTTTCCTTTCCAGGGCCACCAATGTTCGTTATCACCCTGTCCATCTAACGTACCTTCTCCTGTAATCGCAATATTTTTTTCGTTATAAGCATAGATAAGCGGTGAATAATTATATAGCTCCACGCCTTCCCATCTTGTTAAGACAGCAGGTAAGTATTTGTCAGGATTTTGACTAAACTTAATGGTAGCTTTTTTCATTACATGAAGATTTACGTTGCTTTTTAAATAAATCGCACCGGTAACATAAGTTCCTGGTGGAACAACAACGCGCCCTCCTCCTGCTTTGTTAGCCGCTTCGATTGCTTTTTTAAAAGCAGCCGTTGAATCAGACTTTCCATCTCCTGCTGCTCCGTACCGCTTAATATTAAACGTACGGTTCGGAAATGAAGGAGGCTGAATTTGTTCTTTAACTGCTGTTATTTTTTCACTTGCTGAAAGAGCTTCTCCTTGGGCAGAAAACGGTAAAATAAGCATCAGAGTCATCACAAACAAAGAAAGCACATATTTTTTCACTAGCTTTTCCCCTTTCGTTTAACAATCTAGTAACCGACTTATTTATAAAGTAACGCCTGTTTTAAAAATGGCCATTTCTTTAAAATCATTTTTTTCGTTATTTACAAGCTCTCCGCTAGAAACCCCGATCATGTACTCAATAAAGCTTTCTAACGTAGCTTCTTCTGTGTCACCTTCAACCAGTACCCCTCCATTAAAATCAATCCAGTGCGGCTTCTTGTTATAAAGAGCGGTGTTTGTAGAAATTTTTATAGTGGGCACAAACGTTCCAAACGGCGTTCCTCGTCCCGTTGTAAACAGTACAATATGACACCCTGAAGCCGCTAAAGCAGTTGAGGCAACTAAATCATTTCCAGGAGCACTTAGTAAATTTAAACCGTTAGTTTGTAAGCGATCTCCGTAATTTAACACGTCTACGACTGGGGCCGTGCCTGCTTTTTGAGTACAGCCAAGTGATTTATCTTCTAACGTTGTAATGCCGCCTGCTTTATTGCCGGGAGAAGGATTTTCATACACCGGCTGTTTATGATTGAGAAAATACGTTTTAAAGTCATTAACCAGATGAACAATTTTATCAAATGTTTGTTCATCAACAGCTCTTTCCATTAGCAGGGTTTCTGCACCAAACATTTCAGGTACTTCTGTTAAAACTGTTGTGCCTCCTTGAGCAATGAGCCAGTCAGAGAATTTACCGAGCAGCGGATTTGCTGTAATACCAGATAATCCATCTGACCCACCGCATTTAAGACCTACTTTCAGCCTGGAAATATCAACGTCTTCTCTTTTATCATCTTTAGCAGCAGCATAAATTTCTTTTAACAAAGTGACTCCTGCCTCAATTTCATCCTCGACGTCTTGAGATTGTAAAAACTTCACTCTGCTTTCATCAATTGTACCTAGCGCTTGTTTAAATTCTGTTAAGCTATTATTCTCACATCCAAGCCCTAATACTAATACGCCTCCAGCATTTGGATGCTGTACCATTCTCGTAAGCATGGTTCTTGTATTAAGGTGATCATCACCGAGCTGAGAACATCCGTAATTGTGTTTTAAAACGGTTACATGTTCAAAAGGCGAGATATCACCTATTTCTTTTTGAAACTGTTTAATCATTTGTTCGGCTATACCATTTACGCACCCTACCGTTGGAATAATCCAAAGCTCATTTCTAATTCCAATGTCTCCGTTTTTGCGGCGATATCCTTTAAACGTTAGCGATTGTTTTTTTTCTTTAGGAGCTGCTAACTTTTGATGAAATTCATATTCGTTAACATTATTTAAATTTGTTTTTGTGTTATGCGTATGCACCCATTCACCAGGTGAAATAGAGTGCGTCGCATGCCCGATTGGAAAACCATATTTTATAATGTTGCCGCCCGCTGAAATTGGCGTAAGAGCTATTTTATGGCCCCGTTTCACTTCTTCTTTTAGAGAAATTTCTTTTCCATCAACCATAAGGTTCTCTTGTGCTAAAAAATCTCGTAAAGCTACTGCTACATTATCTTCCTCATGAATACGAATTACTTCTTTCATATGCTTCACCTCTTACTGTTTAGTTGCGGTTACATAGAGAATTTCTTTTATTGCCTGTTTCATTCCGAGAGTTTCAATGGCTAAGACTCCATTTGTTACGGCTTCTGTTAAGCTAGGAATCGTATTTAAATTCTCTCCCCAATGCTCTTTATATCCCAGTACTTCTTTTACAATGTAAGAAATGCTTTTTTCAGTACCGTCAAACGTATTCCAAAGAGATTCATACATTTCTAGAACTGCAGGGTCATCTGATAGTTCAATTTTTTCTCCTTCTCTTTTTCCTTTATAAAAAGAAATGAGGGCACTGAGAGAAAATGTAAGCAAAGCCGGCAGCGCTCCTTGCTTTTCAACGTACTCTTTAAGAGTTGGGATGTTTCGCGTTTTAAACTTTGTCATGCTGTTCAAAGAGATGCTCATTAATGCGTGGTGGATAAACGGATTTTGAAAGCGTTCTAATGCAGATTTAGCAACTGGCAAAGACTCTTCTTCCGAAACTGGTAAACTAGGAATAATTTCTTCATACAGACACTTTCGAATAAACGTTCCGATTACATCATCTTCGACTGCTTCTCTGACCGTATTTAGTTCCGCTAAATACGCAACAGGCATCATAGCAGTATGAATCCCATTTAAAATTCTGACTTTCTGCAGCGCATATGGTGCAATGTCGTCCACAAATTTCACATGTAAACCAGCTTCTTCCGCGGGAAACTCTTCTTTTACCCACTCAGGTCCCTCAATAACCCATAAGTAAAATGGCTCTGCGATCACAAAAAACTCATCTTCATAACTCAGTTCATTGAGCAGATTTTCATCGTTTGGATAACCTGGCACAATTCGGTCAACAAGCGTGCAGCAATAAGCATTTGCTTCGTGTATCCATTCGGTAAACTTTTTCTCTAAATTCCATTTGTCGGCATAGCGCAATACCATTTTCTTTAACAAATCCCCGTTTCGCTCCACTAATTCACAAGGAAGGATAATAAGTCCCTTTGTTGGATCTCCTTGAAAAGCTTGAAACCGCTTATATAGAAATGCCGTAACTTTACCAGGAAAACTCGTTTGCGGTGCATGTTCCAAGCGGTCTTCTTCTAAAAATGCGATACCTGCTTCTGTTGTATTAGAAATAAGAAATCTTAGCTCTTCTTTCTCCGCTAATTGCATATACGCCTCATAATCTTCATATGGATTTAGACCTCGGCTAATAGATTCAATTACTTCATGTTCTTTGACTGCTTTACCGTCTTGAATTCCTTGAAGAGAAACCGTAAACAAACCGTCTTGCTCATTCAATTTACCTGCATTTCCCGTAATTCTCGGATTGACAGCTACTATACTGCCTTTAAATGCAGTGCGTTTGTTCATTTGATGAATTTGCCAATCAGCAAACCCTCTTAGAAATACGCCTTCTCCAAACTGCAGTACTTTTTCTGGGTATATACGTGTGTTAGCTTGCATCTGACGGTTTAACTTCATGTTAGCATCTCCTTTTTTGCACACATTAACATTGTTATTTTTATAGCTTTTTATATTGTTTTATTTCTTAAAAATGTTAACGTTAACATTTTTGGGCCGGTTATACTAAATAACCGGCTACATAGATGAGCGTGACTTTACAGACTGGCGAACCATTAATTCGGTATTAATTAAAACTTTATTTTGCAGCATCTTTTTGTCATCTTTGTCCATTAATGATAAAACTGCTTCTGCTCCGGTCATGCTGATTTTCTCGATTGGTCTTTTAACGGTTGTGAGTGAAGGAGTGGTGTATTTGGCTAATTCAATATCATCAAATCCAATAATTGAGATATCACTCGGTACGTTTAGCCCAGACTCGAATGCGGCGTTCATAGCACCGATTGCCATATCATCATTTGAACAAAAAACAGCAGTAGGCGGCTGCTTTAACCTTAACAGTGCTTTCATTCCTTCATATCCGCTTTGCATATCGTAATTTCCTTGAATCATATACTCTTGGCGAATGGAAACATTGTGATCAATTAACGAGTTAAGAAATCCTTCCTTACGCTGTTGAGTTGATTTAAAACCTTCTATTCCTTCTATGATTGCAATATGCCTGTGACCTAATTCAATCAAATATTCGCCGGCTTTGTAGGCTCCTTCTTTGTCATTTGACAAAATATTAATAATCGATGAATCGTCAACTTGACGGTTGAGCACAATCAACGGGATGCCTTTTTCTACTACGTTATATATAAAAGCGTTATCACGGTCGCTTTGACTCATTAAAATAATCGCATCAAAGCGTTTATTGTTGATGTACGTATAATCATCATAATCGTCAATGCCTCTTACAAATAAATTATACTGAACATCAATTACTTTACTTACCCCTCTAATACTATCTACTAAAAAACTTGGTGACGTACCGTTTGCCATGCTCGTAAAAAACAATCCAATTGTATGAGATTTTTGAAGCACTAAATTTTTCGCATGATAATCAGGAATATAGTTAAGCGTATTTGCAATCTCTAAAATTTTCTTTTTTGTTTTTTCTTTAATAAGCGGACTATTGTTTAATGCACGTGAAACCGTTGTATGTGATACGTTTGCTAGTTTTGCAATATCCTTAATTGTAACACCCATTTCATTTACCTTCCTTTAATGAATCAGTATCGATTTTTATTATAAGGATATCACAAGTTAGTAGGAATAATAAGCAAATGGTGAATGTTATGACAGTTTTGACTAAGACCTAGCATGAATATCTTGGACAATCTCCGCGTGTTTCTTATCCGTTAGCTTATACATAAAACCAATAATCACTGCAGCAATGGATAAAGCAATAGCAGGATATAGTAACAGCAAACTTTTAATTCCCACTAATGTACCTGCCTTTTGTGCCACGTTTGGGATATACCCAACTAACCCTAAACCAATACCTGATAAGAAGCCGGATAGCGACTGAGCAAGCTTTCGAGAAAAGTTGAACAATGAATACGTTGTGCCTTCTTTTCTTTCGCCTGTTTTCCATTCACCATAATCAATAATATCTGATACAAATGCCCATGTAATCCCGTTAGGAATGCTGATACCTATAAAGGCAATACTTGCTAAAATCGTAAAAATTATGACGTTAGAAGGCATAAAGAAATTTACTGTGTCCGCTGCAATACTGATTCCTAAGCCAATCATTGCAGCTTGCTTTTTTCCAAATCGGCTAACAAGCTTTGGCAGCATAATGACTCCTAGAAAGGATGAACCAATAATAATAAAGTTCATGTAAGCCATCAATTTAACATTTCCTAAATTATACTGTGCAAAGTAAATAAGCATAGCTGATTTAATATTGTAAGCTGAAATGGTAAATACCGTCATAAACACTAAAATTAAAAGAGGTTTGTTACTTACAAACGTTTTAAAAATAGACTTAACTGATAGTTTTTCTTTTGGACTCTCTTTTACGACAATGCGTTCTTTGCAATTGCGATAGCATACATAAAAAGCGATGATGCCAATGACCGACATAATTCCCATGACAACGGGATAACCGATTTTTTCATTTGGAAATAACAGAATGAGCGGTACAACAGCAATGCTGGTTACAAACAGTGCACCTAATGATCCTGTTTGACGAAAAGCAGCAAGAGACGTGCGATCAGAAGTATTTTGAGTCATGGATGCGCCTAGCGATCCGTATGGAATATTGACAAATGAATAGCCAATTCCCCAAATCATATAAGAAGTGTACGCATAAATTAATTTACCCGCCGGTGAAAGATTTGGCGAAATAAACGTGAGTACGGTTAAAATGGCTAACACCATACTTCCGAATAGTAAATACGGCCGGAATTTTCCTTTAGCTCCGATGTTTTTTCGGTAATCAATGGACGAACCAACAATGGGATCACAAACTGCTGCAAATAACTTACTTACTAGAAAAATCCCTCCCGCAGCCGCGGCAGGGATGCCTGCCACATCTGTAAAGAACTTCAACAAATAAAGCTGCCCTAAATCAAACATGAAACCGTTACCAAAATCACCCATACCATAAGATATTTTTTCTTTTACACTAAGATTTTTCTTTTCTACTTTTATTTCAACCTTTCTTTCTGTTGCCACAACACTCATGGTAATCCCCCTTCTCCCCTTGCAATTCTTTAAACTATTTTGCCCCTTTATTTTTGCAGCGTATAGGCTGGGAAGCTAAAGTAGTCTTTAGCATTTTCATAACATATTCCTTTTACAATTTGCTCAAGTAGCTGTTGGTCATTAGGTACTTCCCCTTCTTCTACCCACGTACCAATTAAGCTGCATACTAGTCTTCTGAAATATTCATGCCTTGTATACGAAAGAAAACTTCGGGAATCTGTTAACATACCGATAAACCGACTAAACAACCCAACATTTGATAACGCTTTCATTTGTTCTAACATACCTTCTCGTTGATCATTAAACCACCAAGCCGTGCCAAGCTGCAGCTTGCCAGGAATACCGTCTCCTTGAAAGCTGCCAATTATACTTGCTAATACATAATTATCTTTTGGATTTAACGAATATAAAATCGTCTTTGGCAAACTATTTTGTACGTCCATTTGATCAAGAAGCTGTACGAGAGGCTCTGCCACTTGTCCGTCATACATCGAGTCATACCCTGTATCTGGACCTAACTGACGAAACATTTTGGTGTTATTGTTTCTAAGAGCATGAAGGTGAAATTGCATTGCCCAACCTAGCTCATTATACAGCTTCCCTAAAAAGATTAACGTATATGACTTGTATTTACTTTCTTCTTCAGTACTTACGCCTTCACCTTTTAAGGCTTTTAAGAAAATCTCCGAAACTTCTTCTTTCGAAGTCTTCGTATATACCATTTTATTTAGTGCGTGATCAGATAAACGCCCTCCCATGGAATGAAAAAAACGAGCTCGACTTTCAAGAGCTTTTAACAAATCCTCATAGGTGTGAATGGAGCGGTTTGAACAATCTTGCAACTTTGCAATCCAGCTCTTAAACCCTTCTTGGTTGATTTCAAGCCCTTTATCCGGACGAAAACTTGGAAGTACTTGGGTCTCAAAACCTTGGACATCTCTTAGTTTCATATGATACTCTAATGAATCTGTTGGGTCATCCGTTGTACAGATAACTTTTACGTTAGAACGTGTAATAAGATCTCTTGCACCAAACTTACCGCTGCGTAATTTCTCGTTTGCTTTTTCCCAAATAAACGGTGCCGTCTGTTCATTTAATATCTCATCAATATTAAAAAAACGCTTTAACTCTAGATGCGTCCAATGATATAGTGGATTCCCAATCGTCATCGGAACTGTTTTAGCCCACGCGAGAAATTTTTCATAGTCACTCGCTGATCCTGTTATCTTTTCTTCTTCAATTCCGTTCGCTCTCATCAGTCTCCATTTATAGTGATCTCCATCTAGCCAAACGTTAGTTAACGTTTTAAACTGTTTATTCTCATAAACTTCCTGCGGGTTTAAGTGGCAATGATAATCAATAATCGGCATATCTTTTGCGTAAGTATTATACAAGTGTGCTGCTGTTTCATTTGTTAATAAAAAATGGTCATCCATAAACTGTTTCATTTCTACCTACTCCTTTACTTTTTTGTTAACGTTAACAAAATTTTATATGAGGATAAATAATCTTATTTATAGATAACTATTTTAATAAGATATAATCTTCAACAACAAAAATGTTAACGTTAACATTTTATTTAATTCTATTACTTATTTCTAAATTTTACAACAATTTATCTTTATATTTTTTCGATTTTTTTCTTTTCTTGTTTTCATATACTGATTCTTTAATTTTAAAAACACGATTTCTGACATGATTCCATAAGAATTAAAGCAAATTTTTTTACATAGAGCTTATAAGGTTACTAAGACGAATAGCTATCTTTAATGCTATAATTAGCGTCGGATGCGAAAGGAAAAAATATCACTACAAGCATTTAAATCATACATAGCCGCTCCACCTTGTTTTCGTATCATTTAAAATAAAGGAATTTTAAAGAGAAAAGTGAATAGTATAAACATGCACTTTATTTACTATCTCTTTTTAATTTTCATATATTCATTGCTTTTAAAGGAGAGGATATCATGCCAGGAGCCACAAGCATGGTCGTAATCGGGATTACTGCCTTAATTGTATTTGGACCAAGTAAATTGCCGGACATAGGACGAGCATTTGGACATTCCCTGCGAGAATTTAAAAATGCAGCAGAAGGAATTATACAAGATGACGACAAAAAAACTCCAGAGGATACCACTAAAGATAAAGAGGAAAAAGCCTAATTTTTATTTAAATGAAAGTTATACAGACTAAAAAAGCCCACTTTTAACGTGCAGTGGGTTTCTTTTTTGATGTATGATAGTAAAAAATAGTAAAGAAAGAGGGTAACTTTTTGTTTAAATCGAAACTGCATTTTTGGACATTAGAACTATTAATGATTGCTTTACTGATTTACATTTGTAAACATATTTCGTTTGTTTTTCTACCAATCGGTGTGTTTATCTCCACTTTGTTTTTTCCTATTCTTGTAGCTGGTTTTCTTTTCTTTTTATTCGAACCAATTGTGTCATTTCTCACAAGAAAAAAAGTGCCAAAAACACTGGCCATTTTACTATTATACGTTGTTTTTATCGGCGTAATTGCTTCTATTGTGGGCGGTGTGGGACCTACCTTATCTAAACAATTAACTGATTTGGCTAAGAATATTCCGTCTTACATTGTAGAAACGAGAGAGTACATAAATGATTTATCTAACTCAAGATGGTTTAACTGGCTGGTTGAACAAAAATATGTGTCGCTCGATCATATTGAAGAGTCACTTTTAAACTACGCGTCTACTTTACCTACGAATCTCACAAACAGTATTTCATCTGTTTTAAGCGTCGTAACAAATATTACTCTTACGGTTGTAACCGTTCCTTTCATTCTTTTTTATATGCTCAAAGACAGCCATAAACTTCGTAAAAATACGCTGCGTATGGTTCCTGCTTCTTATCGAAAAGAAACGTTACGTACAATGAAAGAAACAACAAATACGCTAGCTACTTATATTCAAGGCCAAATGCTCGTTTGTTTGTTTGTCGGTATTAGTACATTCATTGGTTACCTCATCATCGGGTTGCCTTATGCATTAATACTCGCACTAATAGGAGCCCTTACTAATATTATCCCGTACGTCGGCCCTTTTATTGGCGTAGCACCCGCTTTAATCGTAGGCTTATTATACTCTCCTACAAAAGCGATATTAGTAATTATCGTCGTCGTAATCGTTCAACAGCTCGATGGGAACATTATTTCTCCGCTGGTAATTGGAAAGAAATTAAACACTCATCCTTTAACGATTATTATTTTATTGCTTGTTGCGGGTAATATTGCAGGAATACTCGGAATGATCTTAGCGATTCCGGCTTATGCTGTAACAAAAACAATTGTGATAAATATTGTAAGAATGATTCAATTCAGAAACAAATCTATCAAGTTATAAAATGCAAAGGCAATACAATAAAAGGACCTTCTCTTGAAGGTCCTTTTATTATTCCATAGGTTCAGCATTCACACACCATAAGATGATTTCCATCTGGATCTTTAAATATAAACCAGTGATCGTGTTCAATTCCTGTCGTTAGCTCTACTTTTTTCTGTTTCATATACTCATAAGCTTCTTTGATATCGTTTGTATTCAAATGAAAAGCCGGTGTTTTAAAAAGCGTATTTTTTGAATAAGTTTTGCTATCTAATACAATTCCTGTTCCATTCATAGGTATCACATATAAATGATCATATAAAATGTCTCCATCTGCCGGCAAACCTAGCACGTCACAATACCAGTCTCGTGCTTTTTGTATATCTTCTACAGGAATAAAAATCGTGCCTACTTCATTTAATATAGGGTTCATTCATGACCTCCAGGGTATGTTTAGTAGTTTTAGAAAGTATTCTCTTTTAACCGCTGATATCCTTTTATTTTAAATTGCTTGCTATTCATCCAGTAAACTCCGCAGCAGAATTAGCAGTCTTGCGAACAGAGTTACCCTCCTTACATAAGCTACGCAGCAAATGTATATACTTCATGACCAAATTTAGATTACGAAAAAAGAAAATAAGAAAATCCCCCCCTTCGCCCCCTTTGCACGTGTATAATGAAAAATAGACTATAGATAGTAGCCGTCTTTTGTTTGTGGCATCGAACTTTCGTGCATTACAATAGATTTAAAGCTACTATCCAACTAAGGATTAAAATGACTAACTTAAGATTAAGGAGGTTAGATGTGTATGGATTATTCATCTTTACTCATACGCGAAGTCATTGATAGAGTATCTAAATTACGCCTCTTATCCGTTTATAACGAAAGTATAAAAGGTGATTTAGAGAGCACCATCCTCCCTCTTTATCAGCAGCACTTTGAAAATAAAGATGTAAACGAAGCGTTGAGGATTTTAAAAAAAGACTTTCTCAATCGTACGAAACGCAGATGGTTAGATGCTGCTATACGCGACTATGAGCAAAAAAAGCCCAAGAAGAATAAAGAGCTGATTGGGGAATACAGAGCGCTAACAGCTTATTATAAAACAAACGGAAAAGAACTCTTTTGCAAACAGTTTGAAAACATACCGTCTCCGGAAGAAGTCATTAATAAACGAATTGATATCCTACGTGAATGGAGTCAAGAAGATAGCTTCTTCTTAACTGATTATCCTTATATTCATCAAAAAACCAAAACGCAGCGAGAAAAAGCAATTCATACGGATATATCTATTATTATTGGGCTGACTATACTGGACCCTAGCTTCCAAAACGGAAACCATAGTATTATTGAAAGCCCTTTTTCAACTGTAGAGAACCCTTTTTTCTCTAACTCAAGAGCAAAGCTTCTCGTCGAGCAACCCCTATTAGAGAAAGAAGGAAAAGAATATTTCTTAAGTACTTATAACTCTGAAGACGGGACAGATTACGAATTGTTAATAGAAAAAGAATACGCTGAAGAAAATGGAAATAAAATTAGTGATTTAGATCGGTTTGATTATAAAGTGTTTTTAGAGATCATGAGCCAACGCGACGAGTTGTTCGCTACACAAAAAATCATTAATGTAAAGATTGGTGACCTTGTGAAAGCACTTTATAAAACAGACAGTAAGCGCAATTACCAGATGATAGAAGAAAGAATTACAAAAATGAAGCACTACAGCATGTCAAAAGTACAGCATAATAAGACAATTGCCTATGGTATTTTTGACTTTGTGGATATTACTACGATGCCAAACGGAACGCGAATTGCTGAAATTCACGTCAATGAAGTGATATATAGAGACTATATTCAACGCCAAACGGTGCGTATTTACAAAAATAAAGTAGAAAAATTAAGTTTAGACGCCGCTTACCATTTGCTATTCGTTATGCAAAAAGAGCGTCTCATTTGCTATGAAACAAAATCTTCATACAATGTCACAAGAGATTATTTATATTTTTCGACAAGAGTCCGCTTTCGAAAGAGACGTAAAAAAGAAAACCTTGTCGAAATTGAAACAGCCTTAGATGAGCTAGTCGAACAAAAACTAGCTGTCCAATCTTATAAAAGAGTGGGCCAAGTGTTTCAGATCACCTTTATTCCTGTGGGAGAAAGTGAAGTAAAAGACTTATTAGCCGGTGATTACGAATATGCTCCCCTTTCTATCTATCAAAACGTAACAAGTTCTATAGGCTAAAAAAAGAATGCTCTTATGATCTTTATAAGAGCATTCTTTTTATCTGCCTACCATTAGTTACTGCATTTTTTGCTCCACATTTCCGTGCAAAAGTGTTTTTTTGCTCCAATTCTCCATATAAACATACTATTTCCCCTGCTGATATAGTTATTAAACTTCACCTTCCCTATCATTTTGTGAACTTTTTGTGTCTAAAAGAAGTGTTATAGCTAATTTTTGCTCCAGGTTCCCGTGCAAAAGTGTCGTTTTTCTTTCTATACTGCATTTACTATAAGTTTGGCTCCAATCTTCCGTGCAAATATGCCACTTTTACATAATTTTTCTTGAGACAGCGACTTTCCCCCTTCGTTTTCTGCATTTTTTGCTCCAAATCTCCGTGCAAAAGTGTTTTTTGCTCTAGATTTCCGTGCAAACATGCCACTTTTTTAAAAAAGCGCGATTTTTTCTGCAAATGTTCATTTATTCTTTGTAAAAATGTGAACTTTCTGTGTCTAAAAAAGGGCATTTTTTTGTTTTATGTCCCTATTTTCCGTGCAAATGTGTCACTTTGTTGCCCAAATCTTTATTTTTATCATTTTTGCTCCTATTCTCCGTGCAAATATGTCATTTTTACATCAAATTTTTTTTTGAATTTGTCACATTACGTGTATTTCATCCGTCATAATACGACATTTGTCTTAAGAATGCTGTTTTATCAACGTTTATGAAATGTAACGCTATTTTTGCTCCACATCTCCGTGCAAATATGTCACCTTGTAAATAGATGTCTCGTCCCTTGGTATCACTAGTCTTTTAAAAAAATGCACCATTTTTCCGTGCAAATATGTCATTTTACAGCCTATATGACTGTGTCTATACTGTAAAAGATGACGTATATAGTTTTGGAAAGGAGGTAACTACATGAGTATACAAAAGCTGGCACTAAAACGGCACACTCTGATAGCAAACAAGCTGCTGATTGTCATGAGTGGTTTAAATAGAGAGACGAAACGAGACAACGGCTATTACTATGAAAAACATTCATTTGGTCTAGCAAAAAACTTTGTAAACATAAAGTGGACGGGTTCTCTGATGAAGCAAATTTTAGCTTACGTAGCCAAATGTAACAGCCAAGGTCATATTTCAATTATTTCTGAGCAAGAACTGGCTAATACAATCCAATGTTCCGTTCGGACCGTTCAAAATAATAATAAGCTTTTAGAAGACTATGACATCATTCGCTGGGATCGTTTATGGGGAGACTATATTCAAGTTTCTTTAAACAACTATTTAGAGGATTTTTTAGATTTACATATAAAAGAAGCTGCTGATGCTCAAAACATATCATATACTCCGGAAATGCTTGATAAAGATCACAATACATATACTTCAAAAGGTGGTTACACTTCTGTTTCAATGGAAGTGATTTATCAATTGCTGGCTATCAAAAATATTAACATGCTGCGCCTGGCTTTACGTGCTTTGTATGTATACGAATCTGATGTAAACGTAAAGAAAGATTCAGAAGCCCTTTTATCTTACACCGAGGTAAAACACATTCTTCCGAAATACATTGGCTATAAAGCTGCTATTAAAGAAATGGCTAGTAAATTAAGTAAAATTTTCCGTATCGATGTACTAGAAAAAGATGATTGTGTCAAAACATTATTAGAAGAAAAGCAGCCAAGAAAATCGATTATTGAAAAAATCAAGGATGGTTTTATTTTAAGTTTCAATTTAACTGGTGCTCATGATAGTAAAAAACAAAAAGAAATCGAAAAAATCCGTGGAGAGCATGCATTTGCTCAGTTTAAGAATTTCTTTAAATCTTTTGGCCATTATTCTATTAAAAAAGAAGATATTCATTCCATTGTGCATGAGTTCGGTTTAGATATAATCGAAAAATCATTAACGTCCGTTCAGCGTTACCTACAACAAACTTACATAGAAGAAAGTATGGATGCATTTCGCCCTCTTGTGCATGAAATGGAGTCAAACTTCTTTACGTATATCCGCAAAATTGCCAACGGGTATTATCAGGCAAAAATTAACGCTCTATAATACTCTTTTTTGTTATGCCTTTTTTTCCTCATCTCTACTCTATTTCCCTCCTACTCTTCTTTTCTCTTTAACTTACTAAAACATATTTGTCTCTCAGCTATAATAAATCTCTTTAAATGATAATGATTTTCGTTTTCATGAAAAAAATCAACTAAATGAACAAAAAATACAATAAATAAACGTTATTTTCCGATCGACTGCGTAGAAAATATAGCTGTTATAAAAAAATCCTATATTTTTTCGTGAAAATTCTTGTAGTAATCTGCAGTTTTTTTGATTGCTTCATTCCCTATAACCTCAGTCAGCAGAAGGCTTTTGTCCATATAAGTTTTAGCAATGTTTATAATTTCTTTAATTTCTTTTTAATCTCTTATAAATGTATAGTAATTTCTATAAAATAATGAGCAGCAAATAAATAACATTTTTTATACATAGAGACATTAAGCTCATATACAAATTGTAATCATAAATTGCTTTAGTTTAATGATCATCAAATATAAAAACAGGATTTACAGCTTTTTTCTCTTCAAATAAAAAACACACAAAATTTGGAGATTTGTTTTGTGTGTTTTTTACTCATTCAAGCTATATAGGTTAAGAGCTTTTACATATTTTAAGGCAAGTCATTTAATTAGTTGGAGTTTAAATGATTTCTATCTACGGCTGCCGGTGGTGTTTCCATCCAGCCGTTTTCCATCATAATATCCGCTGCATCTTTTACAAACCTCGAGATATTTGTCATTGATTTTCCATATTCGATTTGTTTTTAGGTCGGTCTTTTCTATTTTATCTATTCTTACACTTTTGATTTAACATTATTAGGTGAGAAATGCAGGTTTTCAGTATTTCAATCTATAGTCGGACCTATTCGCTGTTTGTTTCCGTGCTTAACCTGTACGTTGACCTTCACGTTTATTGAGTCTTTTGTTAGAGGAATGGCCCCGTTGCTTTGAACAGCTTTCCATTTACGCAGTTCTTTTTTGTAAAGAACATGAGAAAGCCTGTAAACATCGCTGTTTATACTTAAGCCTTGCGCGTATGTTTCAATAATTTGTTTCTTAATTTTCTGTTCAGCTTCTTTTTTTATAGTTGATAGTTTTTCGTGCTGCGGCATAACTAAAATCGTTGCTTTTGCCCGAACTTTTATATTAAAGGTTAGATTACTACCTTTTAGAACAGGTTCGATCTTTACTTTTTTCTTGTCTACCACAAGATCAATATCGGAATGATCAGGTAGCCTTACCCGTAAACCAGCTCGTACAAATTCATCAGTTATCCATCTAAGCCCTTTGATTTTACTTTCAGAAAAAACTCCTTTTAATTCAGATGATGTAATAGCCACTGCTCCGTTTACTTGAATAGCTGTTTCACTTTTTTGATCCGTTGTTAAATGTTCTTTAGTCTGAACTAAAGGGATGTTTACTTCGTGACTTGGTTCATTAAGATGGATAATGAGCTCTCTTAAATCAACTGGTGGAATAAAGGAGTTTTGCTTGAAAATCACTTTAGGATCGCTCAAGCGAGAAAGAGCATTCGATACTTCGAACATCGGCGTAGCTAACAGCGTTTTTTTCAAAGGGCTTTTCGTAGCATACATCCAAATGTTATATCTCGTTTCCCGATAACGATCTAAAAAGTCCACCGCAGATTTGACAGCACCATGCTTTAACGCATCGTCCGTTAGAACAAGGAAAGCTAAGTGCCCAAAAAAGATTCTGCGCTGAGAAATTTGATAATATCTAAAAATAGCTTCATCAATGGTTTTTCCTGTTGCGTAGCCAACTTCTACTTTGACTTGACCCGCGCCAGCACCGCTTGCCTCAGATTTTGCCAATAAACTTAAATTGATTGTCTGCAGGTAAAGAACGTAACGATTATCTTTAAAATCTACCCCCATTCCCTGTGCGTATACCATTTGTTCCGGTTCATTCGTATCCCAGCACCCCGAAAGAAACAATAAAAAAGAGCTCATAGCAAGTATAAGTAAGTTCCTTATGGTCCTTTTCACTAACTTCCTCCTTCTTCGCGGGTGGAATCGTTTGGGTTAAGCATACTAGCTCTCGTTGCTTTTTTACTTTCGGGCAGGCGGAAGAGAGATTTTAAAATATTTTTCGCATCTAATCGGGTTGCTAATTCGAAATATGGCACACCAAACGTTCGAATGTTTGTAATATAGATCATGACTAAAAAGATGGAAATAAAAAAGCCAAAAAAACCTAAAATGCTAACACAGATAATACTAAAAAAGCGGATCAGTGAAATTGTTCCTATAAGGGACTGATTTGCTAGCGTAAAGGTAGCAATCGTAGAGCCTGCAATGACAACCAGCATGGCAGGACTTGTTAAACCGGCTCTAATGGCTGCATCACCGATAATAAGCCCTCCGATTACACTGAGTGTCTGCCCGACAGAAGTCGGGAGTCTAAACCCTGCCTCTCGAAACAATTCAAATAAAAGGAGCATTAATATTGCTTCAAGAGAGGTAGGAAACGGGACACCTCTTCTTGCTTCAACAATCGTAGCTAATAAGCTGAGAGGAAGCTGATTTTGATGAAAAGCCGTCATTGCAACCCAAAAACCGGGCAAAAAAGCAGCGATAGAAAGCCCGAAGATTCGAAGAATACGCTCAAAAGAGCTGTATAAATATGTATTTTCTTTATCCTCAGATCCTTTTAATAAGTAAAAAAGGTTAATAGGTGTAACATACGCATATGAAGTGCCATCAATTAATATAATGAACCGGCCATTTAACAGAGATTGAACCGCAAAATCAGGTCTCCCTGTATAAGCGTGGCGAGGAAAAAAGCTATACGGATTTTTATTAATGAGCTCTTCTAGCTGTGTTCCGCTGAAAATACCGTCGATATCGATATTCCCTAACTTCTCCATAATTTCGTCAAGTATCTTCTTGTCAGCTACGTCTTCCATGTATAAAATGCTTACTTTTGTTTTTGTTCGTTTTCCAATTTCTAAAGATTTTGTTAACAAGGAAACCGATTTAAGACGCTTACGAATTAAAGCAATATTCACAGGTAAGTCTTCAATAAAATTATCTCTAGGACCCAATATGGTTACTTCATTTTTCGTTTCTTCTGGACTTCTTTGAGGACGGTCAGAAATATCGATAGACACAACAGCGTTCGGTAATCCAAAATCAATGAATAATTTCCCAGAAAAAATTTCCGAAACTGCCTGTTCTTCATTTTGAACGATAGAAACTGAGGGAAGGTTTAATAATTTTATGATCTGGTCTCCTTCTACTTCCCCCTCTAACTTAGCGCAGCATTCCTCTAATCTTTTAGGGATCATTCCATATAGCATTTCCGTACTCACTAAACCGGTACAATAAATCATAAGCACTCGTTTGTTATAAAAATAAACGGTCTCGAAGTTAATATCGCCGCATTTTCCAAATAAATCTCTTAACGTACGCTCATTGATGATCTGAGAACGAGAAGAACTTCCTTTTAAAAGACTTTCGCTCTCTTGTTTTTTAGAGCTGTAGTCTTTTTGCTTCTTAAAAAATTCCACTTTTACCCCTCCTTGTTTGATGAGAAATTAGAAAGACTATGACTACTAAGAAAAGAGAAAAAGCAACAAACAGCCAGAAAGTAGCCGGTATGATTGTAAAAAATAAAAGATTTGAAAAAGTAAAGTCTGTTATAGGAGCCAGCGTGCATACAGTGATAACCACTAAAATGAGTAAAAGAAACCTTTTGTGGCCTTTTTGAAATGGAACTAATTCTTTCATAATAAAAAGAAAGGTCGAAATGCGGATGAAGGTACCCGACAGCCACTGATAAATAGATAAAAAGTCGATATGCTCTATAAACTTTCCAAGCGATGCAATTCCCCATTCTTCATAGGGAGGGAAACGTTGCTTAGAGGCTTCTACAGGACCAAATTCAGTAATTGCCCCAATGAGAGGCCCAATTGTAAGGCCTGTTAAGAGAATTCCTGCCACCGCTAAATGCTTATAGCGTATAGGCTGCGGTACTTTGTGCTGCAAGAAAAGCAGCAGCAGCAGCTCTACCATCCCTGATCCTTGAAATACAATACTTTTAATAACCGGAAAATAGCCATTTTCTAAAACAGGCTGCAATAAAGAATAATCTTTAAATTGAAAGTTTGTAAAAGAAACAAAAAAACCTAATAGTACAATAAAAAATAAAAGAAACACGTTTACAATACTAATCGTTCTCATGCTCGTAGCGGCAAGTAAGCAACAGGTAAAACCAAATAATAAAACGAGTATAATTAAAGGTGTTCGCTGAAGAAAAATAATATTGATCCACGTAATCGTCTCTCGTAAGGTGGCAATTTCCATAATGGTCAAATAAGCGATTATAAGAAAAATAACAACGTTGGTAAATGACTTATTCATATGTTTTTTCATCCATTGAAAAAGATGTTCGCCGTTTGTTTTTTTATTTACATATACGAGTAAAGGAACCCATATGAGTGTTAAAAGACAAGTAAGAAGAACAGTGATCCAAGCATCGCGCCCTGCCGTTTTAATTAATGGAGATATAAGCATCACATGAGTTTTTAAGCCAATAAACGTCATCGAAAGAAGGATCAGCTGAAAAACAGAAATTGAGTCTGACTTATTCATGGTAACCACTCCTTCTCTCCGGTAAATTTACTACTGGTAGCTTATCCTAAATTTCTCATAATATAATGGAGAATCATTATTCACAAAATAAAAAAGAGCTGTTTTATACGTGAAGTTTCTCACGGATAAAACAGCTCGGTCTGTTATTCACTTATTTTCACGAGGCCCTATTCTCTGCCCATTATTTAGCGCGTTCAATTACTAGTTAGCTGGACTTCTTTCTTATCTTCATTTTCTTCTATTCCCGCTTCTTCTATATTCACAAAAGGTTGATCAGCAACGGTCACTAGGTCGCCGCCGCAAACGTGACGAACAACGGTTACGAGCTCTGGAAAATCGGGAAATTTTCCGTATAACGTTTTTAAAGGAAGTGCGCCTTTGCACACCTTACTGTTATGTGGTTCATACCCTTTGAGCGTGTCAAGCAATAATTGTTCTCCCTTTTCAGTCAGTTTGATATAGGTGTTTCTTTTATCATTTTCTCTTTTGGATAGATACAGATACCCTTGATTTTCTAATTTTTTCGAAAAATTAAATGCTGTAGAGATATGCATAGCTCCTAAGTTAGCTAACTCTGACATCGAGATTTCTCCCGTGCTGCTAGCCAAACATAAAATATGATGCTCATTTACATTCAGACCATAAGGCTTCACCCATTGCTCCCAATCATCTTCTGCAGCTCGCCAGATGGCTTTACTTACCTGCATTAATTTAAATCCAAACAATGATGCATCTTTTATTGTGTATTCATTTTCTTGTTTCGACATACTATCATTCCTTATTTGTAGGCTATTGTAAGTTAGTTTATTTTTAAAGCGTGTAAAAACATTTTTATTTCATCTAATTTATCAGTATACCTACAAAATCAGACGAAAAAATACACGTGCAGTTTAATTTCTCAGCTTTATTCCACAATATCTCTGCAATTTTGAAGAAACGTCTACCAACTAAAAAGAGTTGCTTACCTTATTTTTATTTAAAAAAGTAATACATGTCTTTTTAATTACTAATAGGTGATGCAGATTCTAAGTGAGCAAATGCTTGTTCTAAGTCTGCAATTAAATCTTCCGTATCTTCAATTCCTACAGATATGCGAACCAGTCCTTCGGATATTCCAAGAGCTTTACGTTCTTCAAGCGTACATTCTACGTGACTAGTCGTTCTTGCCGGACCGTAAATCGTTTCAACTGCTCCTAAATTACCGGCTTTATTTGCATACGTTAACTTTGGCAGCAAAATTTTAATAGCTTCCATTTCTCCTTTTAACACAAAGCTTAATATTCCGCCAAAGCCTTTCATTTGTTTTTTGGCAATATGATGATGAGGGTGTGTTTCCAATCCAGGATAATAGACGGCTTCAACAGCTTCTTTCTTTTGAAGAAATTTAGCAATTTCCAAAGCGCTTCGTTCTTGTTGACGTATACGCAGCTTTAACGTCTTCATTCCTCTTAAAATAAGATACGCTGACATAGGGTCCATGGTCGCGCCATTGATCTCACGGTAGTGATACACATGCTGCATTAATTCTTTAGAGCCGCATACTACTCCTCCTAAGGCATCCGCATGTCCGCTTAAAAATTTTGTGGCACTGTGAATGACAAGATCTACTCCTAATTGAAGAGGGTTTTGGTTAATTGGTGTCGCAAACGTATTATCAATAATGACCACTGCCCCTACCGATTTTCCTGCTTTCGCTATTCTTTCAATATCAATAATTTTCATCGTAGGATTTGTAGGAGATTCTAAATACAGCACTTTACATCCTTTATTTACTTCCGCTTCAATTTCTTCATGATTCCCCGTATTACATAAGGTTACATCCACTCCAATGTTAGGAAGAAACTCAGTGAAGATTTTATTTGTTCCCCCATATGTATCTTTTACCGATACGACTCGGTCTCCAGGTTTTAAAAACGTGTATAATGTGCTGCTAATAGCCGCCATGCCGGAGGAAAATGCGACCGACTCTTCTGCTTCTTCAAGTATCCTTACTTTTTCTTCAAAAGCTTTAACCGTAGGATTACTCATGCGATTATACGTATAGCCTGGTTTGTTTCCTAACGCAACTTCTTGCCATTCGTCTACGTCATCATAATTATAAGCTACGCTGAAGACGACGGGAACTTGGGTGGCATTGTAAGCAAGCGATTCTTTTTCTCCTGCCCATACCGCTTTTGTTCCGTCTTGTACATTTTTAAACTGTTTGTCTGTCATTCACTCATCACCTCTGGTTTTGTTAATTAGATATTGATTAAATTATATATTGTATACAATATACTGTATATAGTACAGAATAATCTGATAATAAAATATGCGTACATTCTTCATTAAATTTAAAAAAGATCGAGATATAACGAAATCAATTCAATCTAACGACGAACAAATAGGATACATGAGCTGAACGCTTGTGTCACGGCAGTTGATTCCGTACAAGACTTCGCTTTCCGCGGGCGGCCG
Organism: Priestia sp. FSL R5-0597; assembly: GCF_038006305.1. NCBI lineage: Bacteria > Bacillati > Bacillota > Bacilli > Caryophanales > Bacillaceae > Priestia > Priestia sp. FSL R5-0597. Next base: position 1,876,099 of record NZ_JBBOUZ010000001.1, on the reverse strand, counting down.
CTGAGCCTTCTCGTCGCATACGCTCCTGTGGAGTCTCCCCTGTTCCGCTTTTTCGGCAGGAGTTTTCGTCTTGCCCTCCAATCAACTACTAGAAGAACTTAAAACGAATCGAAACTACGCTTATCATAACAAAAAAAACGAACCACTAATCAAAAATCTTGATCAATCAATGGTTCGTTTTTTACTTTTTCTAAATTTAAAACAGCTAGAAACTCTCAGCTTATAAATTGAATTTTTTTAATCTGTTATAAAATGTACTTCTTGGTATATCTAACAGCTTAGCAGCAAGCGACACATTTCCCTGCGTTTTACGTAAAGCATCCATCATCAAGTCTTTTTGAACTTTTTCACGAAATGTGAGTGCGGATAGGGACGTAAAACCGTTTTCTTCTATTTCTTGTGAAGTATCAGAGTGAGAGATGTCCCTCTGACCACCAAGATGTAAAGAACTCAAATAACTCAATATTGTCTCTTTTTCTGTGTCCGCGTTTAGTGAAATTTTCAAGCGTTCAAGTACATTAAATAATTCTCGAACGTTTCCGGGCCACTGGTAATCTATCAATTTATCTACTAGTTCCTTGGGGAAATTCATATTCCAATCATTCGTTTGACAAAAGTACCGCATAAGATGCGGAATATCTTCTTTTCTTTCCCGTAAAGGCGGAACATGCACGGGGTACACGTGAAGCCGGTAGTATAAATCTTCTCGAAACTTCCTTTCATTGACAAGTTGGCGAAGATCTCGATGAGTAGCGGTAATAATCCGGATGTCTACCGGAATTTCCTGATTGCTTCCCACAGGCGTGACCTTGCGCTCTTGCAATACTCTTAACAAAGAAACTTGCATAGAATGAGGAAGCTCACCTATTTCATCAAGAAAAATCGTACCATGATTAGCCTGTTCAAACTTCCCTTGATATCCTTGACGCCGTGCTCCTGTAAAGGCTCCTTCCGCATAGCCAAATAATTCACTTTCCATAAGTTCCTTCGGAATGGCACCACAATTAAGAGCAATAAAAGGCCCGTTTTTACGCGAACTGTTTTCATGAATCGTTCTCGCCACTACTTCTTTTCCAGTACCTGTTTCCCCTAAAATATAGACCGTTGTATCCGTAGGAGCCGCCTGCTTTATTTCTTCTAATGTTCGCTGAAAGGATCGGCTTATGCCTGCTTCTCCTTTAAAACAAAATGATTGAGCAGAGATCTGTTTAGTTATTTGGTTATGAGTCGTTTCTTCTGATAAGTAAACAATCTTTCCAATAGAATGACCGTGTCTTTTTGAAATGACAGGCACTTCCATCACTATACGAAATCCCTGTTGTACAATCGTATTCAACTGTTGTCCTGACCATTTAGGTATACATTCCCGAACGGTTTTACTTGCTCCTACAATCACTTCTTTGTAATTGCAAAGCAGCAAGAGCTGCTTGCTATCGACAAAATTCATAGAAGCATGAACCAACTCAATTTCGTCTTTGTGCATTCGAATGCTTAACTCCCGTTCGATTGTATACGCAATGGACGTAACCATTCCAAGCATATAAGGATGCGCTCTGTTTACGGGACAGGAAATATTAATAATCCCAATTAAATTTCCGTCGTCATTTCGAACAGGCGCCGCCGAACAGCTCCATTGATGCGAAGCAATCGAATAATGTTCTGTACCTGTTATCATAATGGGTTCTTCCGTTTGCAGAGCCGTCCCGATTGCATTTGTTCCTACTTCTTTTTCTGTCCAACAGGCACCTTCCACAAAATTAATTTTTCTTGCTTCATTCAGTGTAAGTCTATTTCCTGTAATAGATAAAATATAGCCTTCTGGGTCAATTAATAGAGCAACCATTCCTAAATCTGCCGCTGATTGTCTGATTCTTTCTAAGTGCGGCAACGCCGTTTCAAGAAATAAAGAGTTCATTTGTTTTCGAGAATGAAAATCTTCGTTTCTTAAAATCGATCTGCCTTTATCTAGGTAAGGGTTAACATCTGCGCTTTTACAGCGGTGCCACGATTTTACAATGATGTCGTTTAACCTTGAAGATTCAAGTGCTCCTTCGTTTACAAAACGTTTCCATGTGTTTAAAGAAAGTGTGGATTCCATTTCTTACCTCTCCCCTATAAACTTAATTGAATATAGTAAATCAAGGCTTGTTACTATTATTATAAATCACAAAGAAAACGTTATCATTACCAAAGATAGATTCTTAAACTCACGTTATGTAAAAATTAATAGAAAAACTAGACGAGGATGCAGGAAAATCCCTATCCCTCTTTCATGATTCCTTCATCCTCTAGTTTACCTTTTTGAATCATTCATTTTTACTTTTCATTCTTAAAGAGCTTAATAACTTGAGCACTTGTATAATCATGAGTGAACGGCCTGACCCGCTGAATGCAAAAGAGCTTCATGAATCGCTTCGGATAATGTAGGATGAGCAGCGATAAAGTCTTCCATTACATCCGTGGTCAACTCCCCGTGCAGCATGATAGTTCCTTGTCCAATTAATTCTGTAGCATGTGCACCTACAATGGAAAGCCCAATAATTTCATTAAACTGCGGTTCTACGATTACTTTCACTTTTCCAACAGAATCATTTGCAATCATCGCTTTGCCGTTTGCCGTAAACGAAAATTCTCCGATACGAACATCACCGTATTTTTCTCGGGCCTGTTTTTCTGTCAAACCGACACTTGCAATTTCAGGATGAGTATAGATGCAGCGTGGTACAGCTCTGTAATTCACGCTCTTATCTTTTCCGCATGCATGCAAAGCAGCAACTGTGCCTTCATGAAAGGCTACATGAGCGAGCTGAATTCCGCCGACTACATCTCCACAAGCATAGATATTAGGTATATTCGTTTGCATATGCTCATTAACATCAATTCCTTGTTTTGAAAAATGTATGCCAAGCTTTTCTAAACCTAAACCTAGCACTCTAGGCTTTCTCCCAATTGAAATTAATGCATAGTCAGCCTGCAGTTCATGCAGTTCTTCTTTATGTTTAAATAGAGCCGTTTTATCTTCTGGCTGCATTTTTGTTAACGAAGCGGATGTATAAATCGTTACGCCTTTTTTCTCTAACTCTTCCTGCAACATAAAGGCGATATCGGCGTCTTCACCAGAAAGCAGCTGATCTGCCGCTTCCACAATCGTTACTTTTGTTCCCATTTGACTGTAAATGCTTGCAAATTCACACCCAATTACACCTCCTCCTACTATCAAAAGAGATGAAGGGATAGCAGGCAGCGACATCGCTTGTCCACTGTGAATGATCCACTTTCCATCAAACGGAGCAAACGGCAGGCTAGCAGGTTCTGAACCTACAGCAATAATAAACTGTTCAGCCTCTATTTCTTCTACTTGATTTTCATTTCGCACGGCTAGGCGATGATTTGTCAAAAAAGAAGCTTCTCCTTTCATGACTTTAATACTGTTCTTTTTCATTAAATAGCCAATTCCCCTGACCAAGTTTTTAACAATGGCTGTTTTATGATGCTGAACGCCATCCCAGTTAATTTTCACTTGTTCTAAAGGAAGAGTGATGCCGAATTGCTCAGCTTGCTTTATTTTCTTATAGGCTTCCGCGCTTGCTAATAATGACTTTGTTGGCATACAACCCTCATTTAAACATGTTCCACCTAAATCTTTTTGTTCGATTAACGTAACTTGTTTTCCTTGCCGGGCGGCAGTGATTGCCGCCACATATCCTGCAGGACCGCCGCCAATGACAACTAAAGGTTTCATGGAATGCACCACCTTTCTATAAGAGTAGTAAAATAGGTTGCTCTAAGTATTGTTTAATAGTTCCAAGGAAATTAGCTGCAGGTGCTCCGTCCAGTACGCGATGATCAAACGTCAGGCTTAAAGGCAGCACGTTTCTTCTTTGTAAATCGTCTCCTATATACATAGGTACATCTTCAGTAGCTCCCACACCAAGGATTCCTGTTTCAGGCGGGTTCAATACAGGTGTAAAATACTCTACTCCGTAGGCACCGAGATTAGTAATAGTGAATGTGGAACCTTGCATGCTATCAGTATTCAACTGACCTTGCCGAGCATCCGCTGCTCGTGTTTTAATCTCTGCAGCTAATTCAACTAACGGCATTTTTTCAGCATGTTGCACAACAGGAACAACTAGCCCATTCTCTAAAGCCACGGCCATTCCAAGATGAACATGATGATAGAGATGAATTTCGTTATCGATATACGCACTGTTCATTTGCTTGTGTTCTTGAAGTGAAAGAACAACAGCGCGAGCAATAAAATCAGTTAGAGAGATTTTCACCTTATGGCGTTGTTGAATCACTTCTTTAATTTCTCGTTGAAGAGACAGCAAATCCGTCACGTCAGCTTTCATATTAATCGTTAATTGAGCACTGTTTAGTAAGCTATTATGCATTCGGCCTGCAATGACTTTCCTCATTCCCGCTACTGGAAGCGTTTCTTTTTTTGTAGCTTTATCTATTTCAACTGGTGGATGACTTGTTTCTGCAGCTTTTTCTGCCAGCACTTTCTCTACATCCGCTTTTGTGATTCTTCCTTTTGGTCCCGTGCCTTTAATCATTTCAATGTCAAGGTTTTCAGATTCTGCTATTTTCCGTGCAATTGGTGAAATGCGCACAGTTTCTTTGCTCTTCTTTGATGAAGCTACGTTTGCTGGTGGCTCTTCTAAAGAGATAGTGGCGGCTACCTCGTTTTTAGGAGCCTGAAGCTCATTTGCTGAACTGCTTTGCTCAGTAAGCTGCTCGTTTGGATTTCCAACATAACAGATAATCGTTCCAGGAGGCACACCTACATCTTCTTGCACAAGGATATCAAGAATCACACCGTCCTGCGGCGCTTCAATTTCCATTTCTATTTTTTCAGAATTAATACTTGCAATCATATCTCCTTTTGAAACGGAGTCTCCCACTTTTTTATTCCATGTCGAAACGGTTCCTTCTTTCATTGCCATACCTAGTTTTGGCATTACAACCTCTGCAGCCATTTGCTTCCTCCTCCTTTCTCTTTACTTACACGCTTAGAAGCGATTTATCTCCTAGCAACTCCGATACAACTTCAATTACTTTTTGCGGTGTTGGCAGATAAATATCTTCTAATGGAGGTGAAAATGGTACAGGTGTATGTGGTGCTGTAATTCGTTTAATAGGTGCATCAAGCATATCAAATCCTTTATCAGCAACTAACGCAGCAATATCTGTTGCGATGCTGCATCTTGGGTTAGCTTCGTCAATAATAATTAATCGGTTCGTTTTTTCTACAGAAGAAAGAATTGTCTCTTCGTCAAATGGTGATAGACTTCTAGGATCAACTACTTCTACGTCAATTCCTTTGTGAGATAATTGATCTGCGGCTGTAAGTGCAGTATTCACTTGTTTGCCAATCGCTACAATCGTTAAATCTGTTCCTTCGCGTTTCACGTCCGCTTTTCCTAATGGAATCGTATAGTAGCCTTCAGGAACCTCACCTTTCATGTTGTACAACGTTTTGTCTTCAAAAAAGATAACCGGATCATTGTCTTCAATTGCTGCTAATAATAAACCTTTTGCATCGTAAGGGGTAGAAGGCACCACTACTTTAATGCCAGGAATGCTAGTGAACAAAGCATACAAGCTCTGAGAATGCTGAGCCGCAGCTCTGAATCCAGCTCCATGAGTCGTTCGAATCGTGACGGGCACTTCTGCTTTTCCTCCGAACATGTATCTAAATTTTGCGCCTTGATTCAGCACTTGATCTAAGCAGCAGCCAATAAAGTCATTAAACATTAATTCTGCAACCGGTCTTAACCCCGTAGCTGCCGCTCCCATTGCAGCTCCTATATAAGCTGCTTCTGAAATAGGCGTATCAAGAATTCGTTCACGTCCAAATTCTTGTACAAGTCCCTTTGTCACTCCAAGGACACCGCCCCAAGCCTCATCATCTTGCAGGTGGTCAATTTCCGCTCCGCCAGCTACATCTTCTCCCAGCAGAATCACATTCTCATCTTTTCGCATCGCTAGTTTCATTGCTTCATTGATAGCTTCAGACATACTTAATTTTCTAGTCATTTTCTTTTCCCCCTTTAATTAGTAAGATACATAAACATCTGTTAATAGTTCGGAAGCATCAGGATAATCGCTTGTTTCTGCTAGCTCAACTGCGCGTTTTACTGCTTTTTCTACGTCACTTTCAATATCTCTAAGCTCTTTTTCTGTTACTACTTGTTCTGAAAGCAAATAGTTTTCAAAAAGAGCAATCGCATCTTTTTCCTGAAGATGTTCTTTCTTTTCACTGCCTGATTTATACGTTTGTGCGTCGCCTTCGAAATGCCCGTAATTTCGATACGTTACACATTCAATTAACGTTGGGCCTTCCCCTCTGCGAGCTCGTTGAATCGCTTCAGCAGCTGCTTCATAAACAGCCATCACGTCTTTTCCATCCACTCGTACGCCTGGAATATTGTAAGCTGCGGCACGGTCTGCAATCGTGCTGCAGCTTGAAGCATAAGAAAAGGGAGTTGCTTCTCCGTAGCCATTATTCTCAGCAACAAAAACAACCGGCAGTTTCCAAATAGCTGCTAAGTTAATTCCTTCATGAAACGTTCCTTCATTGCCCGCCCCGTCTCCAAAAAAGCAAACGCTTACATCTTTTGTCTTTTTATACTTAGCAGTTAAAGCAGAACCGCACGCAAGCGGAAATCCTCCTCCTACAATTCCATTTGCTCCTAAAATTCCTTTATCTAAATCCGCGATATGCATAGATCCGCCTTTTCCTTTGCCTAACCCGGTTACCTTCCCAAATAGTTCAGCCATCATTCCATCTAAATCGCCGCCTTTAGCAATACAATGACCGTGTCCACGATGAGTGCTCGTAATACTGTCACTGTCATTAAGGTGAGCGCACATTCCAACCGCTATCGCTTCTTCACCTGCATACAGATGAACAAAACCAGGCAGTACACCTTTTGCAAAAATTTGATGTACTTCATCTTCAAACTTTCGAATTTCTACCATTTTCTGATACATCCAGCTGGCTTTTTCTTTCGTAAGCTTTTCTGTTTTATTTTGAGCAGTTTTCATTATGGTAAGCCTCCTCATTTGATTATCAAACTTCACTTAATTACTCTTGCAAGTACCGTGCCAACATGAAAACCGCTTTATCTTAGCAATCCATTGTTTTATTTGTTCTCACAAAGTTAGACAAAATTGGACACTGTTCCAACTTTGTCTAACTTTGTCCGATATTAGAGGAATCAATTATGTAAACTGAATTTAAGGTGCATAATAAGCGTGTGGGTTGAAAATCACATGAATAATTAGCAAGAAAGCTTTTATGTAAATATGATATAATGCTGAAGGAATCGTCTGCATTTTGAAGAACACCAAAGCTTTTAAAGGAGGTTGGTTAAAGGAAAGCGGATTTTATAGAAGTTTCACCGTAAAGTTGGATGTAAATTAAACGATGAAAGATGAGGTGAAAACCTGGAAAACATCCAAAGTTTGCGTCATCTACACTTCGCGACGTCTAGATGACATATCGCCAGGTTACAGTTATGCACAATGCAATTCAACACATTACAAGTTTTCATGTATACGCAGCCATTATTATATTTATCATTACATATTTTCTGATTATGACTGAAAAGATCAATCGCGCTTCAGCAGCTCTTTTAGGTGCTATATTGATGATTTTGTTAGGTATTGTCGATTTTAATAATGCTATTACCGAACACATTCAGTGGGAAACAATTGTCCTTCTTATGGGTATGATGATTTTAGTCGGCATCACAAACAAAACAGGCGTGTTTCAATACGCAGCCATCAAGTCTGCTAAAATTGCTAAAGGTGATCCGGTTCGAATTCTAGTTATTTTATCGATTTTAACAGGCGTCGGATCAGCTTTTTTAGACAATGTGACAACCGTGTTATTAATTGTTCCCGTTACATTTTCGATTACTACTATCTTAAACATTAATCCTTTTCCGTTTCTTATATCAGAAGTGCTGTTTTCAAATATTGGAGGAACGGCAACTTTAATAGGCGACCCGCCTAATATCATGATTGGGGCAGCGAACCCTCACCTTGATTTTAATGCTTTTTTATTAAATTTAACTCCTGCAGTACTGATTATCGGTGTTGTTACACTGGGGATTCTTGTTCTTATCTATCGTAAAAAGTTAAAAGTAGAAGATAGTAAAAAGCAAGAGCTAATGAGTTTAAATGAAAAAGATTATATTCAAGATTCTGTTTTAATGAAAAAATCGTTAACTGTATTAGTATTAACGATTCTAGGTTTTACCCTGCATTCTGTTTTGCACATTGATGCGGCTATGGTAGCCATTACAGGTGCTGCTGTACTACTGGTAATTGGATTAAGAACTCATGATGAAGTAGAAAGCGCATTTGATTCTGTTGAATGGACAACCATTATTTTCTTTGCAGGTTTGTTTGTTCTTGTCGGAGGCTTAATCGATGTAGGCATTATTAAAAAGCTGGCTGCTGGCGCGTTGAACGTTACAGACGGCAATATCGCACTGTCAGCTTATCTCATTTTGTGGATTAGTGGCATTGCCTCAGCTGTTATTGATAACATTCCTTTTGTTGCTACAATGATTCCACTTATTCAAGATATGGCTCATGGAATGGGAATGAGCCCTGATTCTGCTCAAATCAATGTACTATGGTGGTCATTGGCTCTAGGAGCATGTTTGGGAGGAAACGGTACGTTAATTGGAGCATCTGCCAACGTCATTGTAGCTGGCATGGCTGTAAAAAAAGGACATAAATTTTCGTTTATGGACTTTTTGAAAATTGGAGCTCCAATCACGCTCGTATCTCTTTTAATTTCAACGTTATATATCTTCCTTCGCTATCTTTTATTTCTGTAAGGGAGAGAGATTAAAATCTACACGATCAGTAAAAAAGACTTCTCAGCTGAGAAGTCTTTTTTGCTCTAGATATATGCGTTCAAGCAGCCCAGATGAAGTTGATAATAAAAGCGGCGCTAATGATGTACATAATCCAGTGGATTTCTTTCGCCTTGCCGGCTAACAATTTAACGAACGTATAAGATAAAAACCCTAGCGCTAAGCCTTCGCCGATACTAAATGTTAACGGCATCAAAATAATGGTGCAAAAAGCAGGTACAGCATCTGTTATTTCGTCGAGAGGAATGTTTTTAATTTCTGTTAACATGAGAGCTCCAACCATAATTAAAATAGGTGCTGTAGCAAAAGCAGGAATAATGCTGATCAATGGAGTGAACAAAATACTGACTAAAAACAGCATGGCAACAACCAGTGCTTTAAGACCCGTTTTGCCTCCTTCTGCAATTCCCGCAGCGTTTTCTACATACGCGTTCATTGCGGTAGATCCCATAGCAGCACTGGCTACAGTCGCAAGAGAATCTGCCATAAGCGCTTTATCTAACCCTTTAATTTCTCCTTTTTCATCCATTAGTCCAGCTTTTTTAGATAATCCAATCATCGATCCTAAATTATCAAATAGCTCCACAAGCGTAAATGAAAAAATAATAGAGAAAAGACCGTAATGGAGAGCAGATTTAATATCCATTTGTAAAAAAGTTTCTGACATGCTTGGCATTGAAAACGACACAACGCTGCTGATGCTTTTAGGTGCTTCTACTATGCCCAGCGCCATCCCTGCAATTGATACTAGTAAAATACTAATCAAAGCAGCTCCTTTAATTTTTCGAGCAGTTAATACAGTTACCGCGATAAAACCTAATAAAGCAAGTAATGGGCCCGGTTTTGTCAGTTGTCCAAGCGCTACTAAATTTTCTTTGTTGCTTACAATAATTCCAGCTTGCTTAAAACCGATAAAAGCAATAAATAGACCGATTCCAACGGAAATAGCACTTTTTAAAATAGCGGGTATCCCTTCAATAATCTTCTTGCGTAAGCCTGTTATGGTTAAAATAAAAAATACAACCCCTGAAATAAATACGGCTCCTAAACCTGTTTGCCACGTTAACCCTTCACCCAATACCACTGTATACGTAAAAAAAGCGTTTAGTCCCATTCCTGGTGCAACTGCAATAGGCATGTTCGCCCACAATGCAAACAAAAGAGTTGCAAAAACAGTGGCAAAAATTGTTGCCGCAATTGCCGCTTCTTTTGGAATGCCTGCATCTGCTAAAATCGTCGGATTAACAAAGATAATATAGCTCATCGTCACAAAAGTCGTAATTCCCGCAAGAATTTCTGTTTTTACATCTGTTTTACGTTCTGTTAAATGAAACAGCTTATCTACCCATGAAGGATTAGGTGCTGATTTTTTTGTTAGTTCCATATGCTGAGTTTCCATTTTTTCATTCATCGCCACTTGCTTTTCACTCCTTTAATGATCGATTGGATTTTTTTAACTAGTTTTTACAGCCGCTTTATCAACAAGTGTATATTCAGTCATTTCCCCACTCCTTTTTTATGAAAATATGTATAAAAAGAGCCGTGAAAACAGAAGGAAACCCTTCTATCTTCACGGCTCTTTGCTTCTGTAAACAGAAGATAAGCATCCGTCTTTTACGTTTTTTGCAAAACAAACGATTTCATCGAACGTTTTGCCATTTATATAGAGAAGTTATTTAAAGCAAATAACCGTACAAGAATTCTCAGTAGCAGGATCATAATCTCTAAATAAAGAAGTGACCTGGATATCGAATAATAGCTCCACTTTTTGCTTTAGCATTTTTTTATATTTAGTCGACAAAGCCGCATCAAGAGACATCACTAATTCTTTATATTCTTCACTGAGGGCGTCTAGCGCTGGCATTCTTTTTGATTGAGCTAGTATAAGAATTTTATTATCAATAATATCTATTTTTTGAGTATTCACGCCTACATTAAAAATTTCTTGGCTAATTTGAGTATACAAAGTAGCTATCTTCTTTTTAGAGATCGGCTCCATATGCTTCACCTTTTTCATTGTTAAAAATGTAGTTTTATTATGTTGTTTTCACTTGATTAGCGTCTTTTGACCAGCTGCCGATAAATTCAGGCTCATTATAGTCAAAGAAATTGGTTAAATTCTCATGGCGGTTATCAATAAAAAGCTGATTGGCGACTTCTGATACGAGCTTCGGTATCGCATATTTCAGCCCTGAAAGAGCGGAAGCAGAAATTCCACAGCTAATTAAAGCAGAATAATTAAAAGCAAAAAGGCCATATACCATTTTTTGACCTTCCCCATTGCGATTTGAAAAAGCAAAGCCATTACTAAGGTAAGGGTGGGCATCCAATACTGGATTGGCAATTTCATGCGGTGCTTTGTAATGATCGCTCCAGCGGGCGATGTGTTTTTCAACAAGACGTAATTCTGGACGAAGAGCCGGATCTGTTAGAAGGCCTGTGCTAATAATTAAATAGTCAAATGTAAAGACTCCCTGAGGAGTTGTTACAACTGCTTTGTCCTGTTTTCCCTCGACATCGAGCCACGGTGCATGTACGTGCAAATGAAAACCTGGCCATGAGGAAGCGCGTCCAAATGTATCATTCGTAGGCGGCTGATTGTATTCGAAAAAATGAGCCATTACTTCATATTTTTCAGCATCTGACAGAGCATGAAAACGCTCAATCATTCCTGAAGCTTCCATTTGTCTGATTGGATTAATACGCGGAAGTTCTTTTCGTCGAACAAATACATGAGCTTCAGCAACTCCTTCGGAAAGCGCATAGTTGGCGTTATCAAACGCCGAAGCTCCTCCTCCTAAAACAGCTACTTTTTTGTTCTTTAACGTAGTAAAATCAATCGTTTGTGAAGTATGAGAATAAAGATGAGGCGGCAATTTTTCAGAAATCATAGGCGGGACATGCCACTCTCCTCCTCCTTGAATTCCTGTAGCTAGTATAACTTTACGTGCCATCAGTGTAGGACATGCAGCTCCATTTCCTTCAATATGCAAGCGATGAATACCTGTTTCCGTCGGCTCAATTAACGTTAATTTTATTTCATTTGCCACAGGAAGGTTAAGAATACTCCGGTACCAGCGTAAATAATTCATCCAGTCTCCTCTTGGAATTTTGTCAAGAGCTTCCCAGCCCTCTGAGCCAAATTGTGCTTCCCACCACGATTGAAACGTAAGCGAAGGCATACCTAAATCGATAGATGTTAAGTTTTTGGGCGTTCTCAGCGTAATCATTCGTGCATACGTTTCCCACGGACCTTCTAAACCCGAACGGTTTTCATCAATAACAAGAATATTTGACACGCGTTCTCGCAGCAAGCCAAAAGCCGTTCCTAAACCGCTTTGACCTCCTCCAATAATGATTACATCGTATACGTGTCCACTTTTAGGGATAATTGGCTGTACTTCTGTTGGTTTCCTGAAAGAAAGGTAAGAAAGATCGGTTTCTACTCTTTTATTTAAAGCTTCTAAGCTCATCGTTATCTCTCCTTTCAATAAAGTTTCTCCGTGATAAAAAAGTTTATTTTATATCTAACATAAAATGATAGGTTTTATAACATCATTTGATTTATATTTATATTATCACTTTTGGAATATGATTGTATCTCCATTCTCTCTAAAGTTTTTTTTGCAAATTGTATAAAATCACTAATATAATTTTTTATATCTTATGTATGAAAGCATATTTACATTGTTTAAAAGGAAAAAACCATTACAAAGCTTAGTGAAGAAAGCTTTTCTGACATCAAATTTAAGGAAAACATGTGCGAGTTTGTGACAGTTATTTGTTAATTACGCTCTACTACTTGACTATCGTATTCATCAAATCTATAGTCATAATTAGTAACTCAACAAAGGGAGTCAACGTATGAGAAATTTATTTAAAATAACAGCTATATTTACAACGATTGTTATGTTTATTTTAATGATTGCCGGCAGTCTGGTCACAACCACAGGATCTGGATTAGGGTGCGGAAACGAGTGGCCATTGTGTAACGGGCAGTTAATACCCGAATACGCAGTAGCAACAATGATTGAATATACGCATCGTTTGATTACCGCATTTGCAGGTCTTCTTGTTTTAGCATTTTCTATTTGGGCTTGGATTCGTTATCGCAGAAACCGTGAAGTGAAAATTTTAGCGATCATGAGTATTGCATTTATCGTTATCGAGTCGTTGCTCGGGGCTTCTGCCGTTATCTGGCCTCAGTCAGCTGAGGCGCTAGCCCTGCATTTCGGTCTTTCGCTTATTGCGTTTACCGGTGTATTTTTACTTTCAATATTTGTTATTCAAAAGGACCGTTCGGATCATTTTATTAAAGGAGCCGTTACAGGCAAATTTAGATGGCTCGCATGGTTTACGCTTATATTTACCTACTGCGATATTTATTTAGGTGCATATGTGCGTCACAAAGGTGCAAGCTTAGCGTGTACAAGCTTTCCGGCTTGTTATGGCAACACTCTTATTCCAAAGCTATCAGGAACAACAGGCATTCACTTTGCTCACCGATTTGCTGCTCTTGTGCTGTTTGTTCTTATCATTTGGATTATGGTATCTGCTATCAAACAGTATAAAGAAACTCGCCGTGATATTTACTACGCGTCCATCATTGCAGTTGCTTTAACCTTTGCTCAAATATTTAGCGGTATCTTTGTTGTCATGTCTCGTTTAAATGTCTTTGCTACACTGTCTCACTCGGCATTTATTACAGCGTTATTCGCTACGCTTAGCTACATTTGTGTACAAACTTTAAAAGGTAAAAGACGATAAAACAAAAAACACGTGCAGTTCATAACTGCACGTGTTTTTTGTTTTAAGCTAGTTCTATTCCGCCTGTAATTCCGTAAACTTGAGCTGTTACGTAGCTTGCATCCGTTGAAGCTAAAAATACGTATACATTTGCTAACTCTACCGGCTGACCAGCACGCTGCAAAGGTGTATCTTGTCCAAAGCCTGGAATAGCGTCGCTTGGCTGCCCTCCAGAAATTTGAAGCGGCGTCCAGATAGGTCCTGGAGCAACGGAGTTAACGCGAATACCTTTTGGAGCTAATTGCTTGGCTAGTCCGCGAGTGAATCCGTTAATGGCAAACTTTGTAGCTGCATAATCTAATAAATTAGGACTTGGGCTATAGCCTTGTACAGAACTTGTGGTAATAATAGAAGCACCTGCCGGTAAATAAGGCAGCGCTGCTTTTACGGTCCAATATAAAGAGAATACATTTACTTCAAAGGTTTTGCGCAGCTGATCCGTTTCTAAATCAGCAAGATCTTCTACTGCCTGCTGTTTACCTGCTACGAGCGCTAAAACGTCTAATCCATCTAATTCTTTATAAGCTTTTTCTACTAGCTCCTTGCAAAAAGATTCTTCGCCTACATCACCAGGTATGAGTACTGCTTTTCTGCCTTCTGCCTCAATAAGCTTTTTTACTTCTTCTGCATCAGTTTGCTCTTGTGGCAAGTAATTAAGCGCAACGTCCGCTCCTTCTCTTGCATAAGCGATAGCTGCTGCTCGGCCAATACCTGAATCCCCACCTGTTACAAGAGCTTTTCTGCCTTTTAATTTACCTGCACCTATGTAACTGTTCTCCCCGCAGTCTGGGATGACGTTCATTTCTTTTTGTACACCAGGCGGTTCTTGATACTGCTTTGGATAGTCTTCATGGAAATATTGAGTTAATGGATTATTTAACTTTGACATATTCGTCACTCCTTTATAAATCAACCTTAACCAACTAAGGAAAAGTTTTCTATATGCTTGTTCTTCCCCTCTTCTTCTTTCATAAACATGTTTGATGTGCTCTACTATCCTCACCTTTCTTTCTGCTATTCCCTTTCAATCAACAGCTAGAAACAGCTGGATACATGAAAACTACATTCACCATCACAATAAAAAAATCCGAACGAGTCACGTTCTCTCTTGAGAACCTTGACTCCTTGTTCGGATCTTCTTTTAACTAAAATACGTTTCCCCCCCACTCTTTAAATAAATGAAATGGTGAGAGCTTTGTATTTTGCTGTGCACAACAAGTTTTATTTCTCGTCTGTACCTGTTACTCTGTTAGTTCTACTTGTAAAGGCTTTGATTCCTCTTCAGCTTCTTTAGGGGTGCGAACGATTAACACATCACATTTGGCATAGCGCAAAATATGCTGAGATACACTTCCAATTAAGATACGCTCTACCGCGTTTAACCCGGTTGCACCGCATACAATTAAATCAACGTGCTTATCGGGAGCAATTTTTTTAGATATTTTTGTTTTAGGAGAACCGTGTTCAATTAAGGTCTCGACTTTCGTTACTCCAGCCTTAATGGCTAGGTTACTATAGTTGGTTAAAAGTTCTTCAGCAAATTTCTCTGCATCTTGAAAGCGTGTATCCGTATAAAATGCATAAGGTGATGGACTTAACGCCTGTATATCGATAACGTGACAAATTATCAAATGAGCGTTATTTTTTTTCGCACTGTTAACTGCTTTTTTGAATGCCCACTCCGCTTCTACAGAACCGTCTACTGCTACGAGGATGTTACGATAAGCCATATTCATCATAATCTCTCCTTTAACATTCGTTTATAAAGAACTTTCTTTGCTACACTTTTATTGTACTTTTTGCGCAAGCGAAAGTATGTGATTTTTATCACAATTTATAGAAATTAATAAAAAATGGAGCCGCACACATCGTACACGGCTCCATTTTTATTGAACTTGAGAGTTAAAAGTCATTATCCAAATAGATCCTGCTACAATCGTAATAACAAAAACGATTCCAAGTATCAAAGCCATCACATTATAACGAGGCTTCTCTCCGTCTTTAATATGCATAAAGAAAAACAATTGAACGAAAAATTGAAGCACGGCCATTCCTAGAATGCTAGCTAGTAATATATTTTTAGCAAGTACGTGGTTTAATACCAGCAGCAGAGGAATAACGGTTAAAATAATTGAGAAAATAAATCCGGTTGTATAAGCTTTTAACGACCCGTGGTTCTCCATCTACATCACCCCCATTAAATATACAACCGTATAAAGGAAGATCCAGACAGCATCAAGAAAATGCCAGTATAAGCTGATAATCGTCACTTTTCGTTTTGTTATAGAGGTAATTCCGTATCGTTTTAACTGGATTGTAATTGAAATCATCCAAATGATTCCGACAGAGACGTGCAGCCCGTGCGTACTCACCAGCGTGTAGAAAGCCGTAAAAAATGCGCTCGTAGAAATGGTTGCTCCTTCGTGAACCATTGTTTGAAATTCATGAATTTCAAGACCAACAAAGCATACACCTAAAAGCAGCGTTACGATTAGCCAGCCAATTAAAGGCTTTATTTTTCCTTTGTGCATGCTTAATACAGCTAATCCGCTCGTAAAGCTGCTCGTTAATAAGATAAACGTTTCAGAAACAAATCCTGGGACTTCAAAAAATTCCTTTCCCGTAAGGCCTCCTGCAGTATGATTAACAAGAACAGCATACGTAGCAAATAATGCTCCAAATAAGATACAGTCCGTTACGAGGAAAAGCCAAAAACCCATAACTTTGATTTCTTCATCATGTTCATGATGATGTTCTTCCTGGTGCGCTGTCGCATATGCCATGTTATCCGACCCTCCCTACTGAATCTTCTGTATGTTGAATTTCATCCACGGGAATATAATAGTCCGAGTTGTATTGAAAAGAACGAGCTAGTAAACAAGCTCCTACTCCTGTCAAACCGAATATCGCCACCCATACCCAGTGGAACGTTAAGCCAAAACCAGCAATGAACCAGAAAATCGACATGATAAATGGAATACCTGAATTCTTAGGCATATGAATTGGAGAAAAAGCCGCTGTTTCCTTCGCTTTTTTCTTTTTTCTTTCTTCTTTTATCGTCCACCACGCATCTTGCCCCGTTACTGTTGGAATCACTGCAAAATTGTAGTGCGGCGGAGGTGAAGGGATGGACCATTCTAATGTACGTCCATTCCATGGATCTCCTGTTACATCTCGTTCTCCGTACTTAATGCCATGAAGAATCTGCCATGCTTGAAAGATAAACCCTATGCCCATAAAGAAGGCTCCCACTGTAGAGATAACGTTCAGCGGTCCCCATCCCATGTCAAAATCGTACGTATAAATACGGCGCGTCATTCCCATAAACCCTAGTGCATATTGAGGCATGAAGCATACATAAAAACCAATATTCCACGTCCAAAATGCCCATTTGCCAAGACGGTCATTTAGTTTAAAGCCAAACATTTTTGGCCACCAATAGTACAAACCTGCAAAGAAGCCGAATACAACGCCTCCGATTAACACTTGGTGAAAGTGTGCAACTAAAAAGTAGCTATTATGATACTGATAGTCTGCGGGAGCTGCTGAAAGCATAACACCCGTTGCTCCTCCCACAACAAAGCACGGGATAAAAGCAATTGTCCATAACATTGGCTGCGTCATTTGAATACGGCCGCGGAACATTGTAAATAACCAGTTGAACACTTTAACACCCGTTGGAATCCCGATGGCCATCGTGGTAATAGCAAAAAACACATTTACATTAGCACCTGCACCCATCGTAAAGAAATGATGCACCCATGTGAAATACGATAGAACGCTAATAATCATCATTGAAAAAACCATAGATTTATAGCCAAATATCTTCTTTTGAGAAAACGTTGCAACAATTTCAGAAAAAATGCCGAATGCCGGAAGCACAACAATATACACTTCAGGATGTCCCCACATCCAAATTAAGTTAATGTACATCATCGGATTTCCACCGCCGGTCATGGTAAACAAGTGTCCGTCAAAGAAGCGGTCGATAAACAATAAAGCAAGCGTTACGGTTAATACAGGAAACGCGAAAATGATAATAATACAGCTTGCTAGAACAGACCACGTGAATAGCGGCATATGCATAAGTTTCATGCCAGGCGCACGCATTTTTAAAATGGTCATAATAAAATTAATTCCAGAAGCCAAGCTGCCAATACCTGATATTTGAATGCCCCAAATATAAAAATCTTGACCTGGTCCAGGACTGAACTGCATGCCAGAAAGCGGCGGATAACTCAACCACCCTGCATCTGGCGATCCTCCGATTACAAACGACAAATTGAAAAGCATGGCGCCAAAGAAAAATAGCCAAAAGCTTACCGCGTTTAAAAAAGGATAGGCGACATCTCTTGCTCCAATTTGAAGAGGTACAACAATATTAAAGAAAGCAAACATAAGCGGCATTGCCATAAATAGAATCATAATGGTTCCGTGCGTAGTAAAAATTTCGTTGTAATGATTAGAATCTAGAAAATGCCACTGAGGAAATGCTAGTTGCATACGCATCAATAATGCATCTACTCCGCCTCGAAACAGCATTAACAATGAAGAAAGCATATACATGATTCCAATTTTTTTATGATCCACCGTTGTGAGCCACTCACGCCATAGCCACTTCCACTTTTTAAGATACGTAAGAACAAAAATAATACCGGCTAGTGTTAACAATACGGCGACATCGGCTCCGTAAATCATCGGTTCTCCAGTCACAAAAAAATGAGATGAAAAATCTTTTAATTTGTCTAACAACTTAGTTTCCTCCTTCCTGGTGCTCGTGCTGTGTATGTGCTTGTTCATCAGAAGCCACATTCATTGTCTTCATGTCTTCATTTTTCATATGGTGATGCTGACTATAATATTGACCACCGTTTTTAATGACAGTTTCTTGGAACAAACCTTTAGGAATGGTAGAATACGATTTCTCTAAAGAAAGACCTTGGTTTGCAAGACTGTTATAATCAGCTTTTGTTAAAGCTGGTGCTGTTTCTTTTACTTGCCTTACCCACTGATTAAATTCTTTTGTCGATGTAGATTTAACTTTAAAGTTCATATGAGCGAACCCTTCACCCGTAAAATTAGCACCTGAACCAAAATATTCTCCCTTGTGATTAGCTTGCAGCCAAAGCCCCATGGCCATTCCCGGCATTGTATATAATTGTCCTCCCAACTCCGGTACCCAAAAGGAATTCATAGGTGCATCTGACGTTAGCACGAATTGAACGGGCACATTCTTTGGAATTTCGACATAGTTGACTGTCGCAATATCTTGATCCGGATATTGGAATAACCATTTCCAATCAAGAGACGTTACTTCAATCGTTAGCGGCTTTACATCTTTTTTCGGTGGATCTACTAATTCATAAGTCGTCTTGGCCGTAGCGAAACCTAAAATGCCAATAATAATAATGGGGATGCCCCACCAAATAAATTCAAGACGCTTGCTATCGTCCCAATCTGGTCGATACGGAGCCTTGTTTCCAGGCTTATCACGGTAGCGTAAAACGATATACACAAGCAGACCTAAAACAGGAATAACAACAATTGTGCATAAAATTATGGAAAAAATAATTAACTGGTATTCTTTTTGAGCCACCGCCCCCTGCGGATTTAAAATCAAATAACGACTATCACAGCCTGCTAAAAAAATTGTAATGAATACGGAGAGAATGATTAACTTGCCAATATGCATTGATTTTTGCTTTCTCACCTCAGCTCAGGCTCCCTTCCTTTAAATTTCTGTACATAATAATGGTATATAAACGTTCATATTAGAGATGCATCTCAACAGATCAAAGAGCTAAAAACCTCCTAACATATTGAAGTTTGTCATGACATATTGCTTACTCCTAAAAAATTATCATGTTGTATGTTTAAAAGGTGTGATATTTCTCACACTTGAAGCGATTTTTATCTAGTTTAAATGGCTTTACCATAATTTCGTCACATATTTGGTTAAATGTGGTGTGAAATATCTTTCTCCTAGCGCGTAGATTCTGATAAAAGTAAAAAAGCTCTTCCAGTTCTTATTAACTGGAAGAGATTTTTGGGAGTAATGAAGTATGGAGCTTTATTTCTTACTAGTTTGTTTGCTTTACTTGCTGAAACATCCAATCAATCATTTTTTGTTAAGAGAGTCACGACTTCCTTATATTCCTCTAGCTCTTTGGTCTGTGCGAGAGTATTGATTTTCTCTAGCGATAAAAGAGAGCTCTGAATGATAAAGCTTATGTAGATGACAAAAAAAGAGAAACATGAAAGAGATTGATCTTCTCCCTTACGTTTCTCTTTTTTTGTTATTTCGTTATTTATCAGGATTTTATTATTTCATTTAAGTATTTATGTACCAAGTTTGA
This sequence comes from Priestia sp. FSL R5-0597, assembly GCF_038006305.1. Lineage (NCBI taxonomy): Bacteria > Bacillati > Bacillota > Bacilli > Caryophanales > Bacillaceae > Priestia > Priestia sp. FSL R5-0597. The sequence continues at coordinate 1,856,034 of NZ_JBBOUZ010000001.1, read as the reverse complement.
GAGGCCTTTTATATGATTTAAATCCTCATCCCAAAAATCTTTATTCCCTAGGATACTTTCAACAAGTCGCAAAAGAGAAATCTGATTTTTTTGATATTTTAACCACTGGTCTCTATAAAACTTTAAGATATATTCTTCATCTTTTAATATATATGGGAAGCCCTTAAAATCTTCTCCTGTCCAAGTGCCTTTAAGCTTTTCTATTTTATAAAAACGAATAAGTGCCGCAAAGACTTGAACAATTCCAAGTGGAAGTACTCCGTTTAGATCGACGTAGCTTTTTAAAGTAGGCAGTAGACGATGTTTGAATTTCGATAAGCTGTTTAATGAAATATCGGCAAGACGATGATGAATAAATGGATTAGTGAATCGTTCAAATACCTCTTCTGCGTATACTATGTTTTCATTAAAATCACCTTGGATAGAAGGAATAACTTCTTTTTTTATTACTTCATACAGAAAGTGTTTAAAATTGGAGTTATCCATAAATTCTTTTACTGTTTCCACTCCTGACAAAATTCCACGTAATGCCATAAGTGTATGAGCCCCATTTAAGATACGGACTTTTCGTGTTTGGTAAGGAGATAAATCCTCCACCCAATGCACATTTAAACCGGATTTTTTAAAAGGAAGGCGATGATCTAATTCACTAATTCCTTCTATAGCCCAGAAATGATAAGGCTCTGCTGTATTTAGTAAGGAATCCTTATATCCCCATTCTGTAAATAAAGAATCTGCTTCTTCCTTAGGAAACCCTGTGACTATTCGGTCTACCAACGAATTAAGGAATAAATTATGTTCTTTTAACCATTTTATAAATGCTTCAGGTAACTCCCACTCTTTACTATAACGGAGCACACATTCTTTTAACGTATCTCCATTTCTTTCAAGAAGTTCACACGGAAGCATAGTTAACCCTTTTTCTGTATTTCCACTAAAATGCAAATAGCGATGGTACAAAAAGAGTGTTAATTTTCCTGGAAATGATTGAATTGGGACACCTTCTTCTAATAAAGTTGGCTGATAATTAAGTCCCGCTTCCGTCGTATTAGAGATTACAAATTCCAATGTAGGATTTGCTGCTAATTGTAAAAAGGTATTCCACTCTTCGTATGGGTTAATAACTTGGGAGAAAACGGAAATTACTTCACTAGACGTAACTCTATTTCCGTTTTCCACTCCACGTGTAAGTAAAGTATATAGGCCATCTTGCTCCTTCAATTTGTCTATTTTCTCTTTCCCTGCAGGTCGAGGCTGCGTGACAGCAATACTTCCTTGAAAATAGCCTTTCTTGTTGCATTGATGAATCATCCAGTCACAGAAGCCACGCAGAAAATTCCCTTCCCCAATCTGTAACACTTTTATAGGATACTCTAAGCCTACATAGTTATCTTGAATAGGAGTGGTCTTTTTATTAAGTGGGCTTAAGGTGTGTTGTGAATTATTCAATGTAGGTTCCTCCTTTGTTTAATAAATTGCTTAGCTTTTAACAGTGATTAATTATACTTCTACAATAGCTTTAATCACATTTGATTCAGGGTTTAACCAGTCTTCAAACTTTTCAATTAGTTGATCAAACTGTGCTCGATGGGTAATATAAAGATTTAAATCTACTTTCTTGCGTTTAAGAGTGTCTACTACATAATGAAAATCTTCTAACGTGGCATTCCTGCTTCCCATCAGCGTCAGCTCTCGTTTATGGAATTCAGGATCGTTAAATGAGATGTCTGCTTTCACTAGACCTACATATATTAATTTTCCCCCATGAGCCGAATAGTTAAATGCCTCTGTCATTGATTTAGCATTGCCCGTCGCATCAAATACTATTGTTGGCATCTCTCCCTTTGTTAACTCTACTAATTTATCAAATGGATTATTAAGAACATTTAACGTATAATCCACTTTAGCCCACTCATTAGCAAACGCTAAGCGTTCGTTATTTACATCCATTGCTATGACCTTTGCTCCTCGGTCTTTAGCAAATGCCATCACCCCTAAACCAATAGGACCAGCACCAATGACTAAGACAAATTCTCCTTGCTGAATCTCAGCGCGTCTAACTGCATGAGCTCCTATACTTAATGGTTCCACCATTGCAGCTTGATCAAGTGTTAATCCCTCAGTTCTCACTAAATGTGTATAAGGAACCGTAATCCACTCACTCATTCCTCCTTCAATATGTACACCTAACACTTTCATATCTGTACAGCAATTTGTTTTTCCATTTCGACAAGCAATGCATTTTCCACATTCCATATAAGGGATAATAGAGACTTGGTCACCAACTTTTAATCCCAACTCATTGTGAGGAATAAATTCAATGTATCCTGATAATTCATGACCGAGTACACGAGGGTAAGTGAAAAAGGGCTGGTTTCCTCCATAGGCATGAATGTCTGTACCGCATATTCCAATACGTTGAATACGAATTAATGCTTCTCCTGCCCGGGGGATAGGTTTTTGACTTTCAACTTTTTTTAACTGAGTGGGCTGTTCACATACAATACTTTTCATGCTTTACCTCTCCATTTCAAATTAAGATTCGTTTATTCAATACACGCGTATTAAAGAATGACACCGTCTTTAAAAATACTAATTTCGCGAAATCCTAAACGTTCATTATTTGTTTGAGTTTGACCTGAAGCAACATTCAAAATATACTGCAATAAATCATGCTTTAGTTCCTCCATGGTTTGATCTTCAATTAGCCTGCCTGCATTGTAATCAATCCAATGTTTTTTGCGATGTGCTAACTCGGAGTTTGTTGATATCTTCACTGTAGGTACAGGACCTCCAAATGGTGTACCTCTCCCCGTTGTAAACAGTACAATATGAGCACCCGCTGCAGCTAATGCTGTTACGGAAATTAAATCATTTCCAGGGGCATTTACTAGGTTCAATCCGGATTTAATTACCCGTTCACCATATGGAACAACATCTTCAACTCTAGAATGTCCTCCTTTTTGTGTACAACCAAGAGATTTTTCCTCTAGAGTGCTAATGCCACCATCTTTATTTCCTGGAGATGGATTTTCATAAATTTCTTGATTATGTTGAATGAAATATTCTTTAAAATCATTAACTAGATTTGTAATTTTGTTAAAAGTTTCTTCATTCTTAGCCCGGCTCATTAGAAGCGTTTCCGCACCAAACATTTCTGGTACTTCTGTCAAAATAGCTGTTCCGCCACTAGCAACGACTATATCAGAAACTGCTCCAACTAACGGGTTCGCTGTAATACCTGAGAAACCATCGGATCCTCCACACTTCAAACCTATTTTTAGTTTTGAAAGTGGGATAGGCTGGCGTTCATATTGATTAGCATGTGCGACTAACTCCGAAATAAGAGATATTCCTTTTTCTAATTCGTCTTCAACTTCTTGTGCTTTGAGGAATTTAATACGATCTGTCGCATACTCACCAATAACCTCTTTAAACGCTTCAATTTGATTATTTTCACAACCTAATCCGACGACTAGGATACCTCCAGCATTTGGATGCTGAGTTAAAGAAGCTAAAAGCTTTTGTGTATTTGTGAGATCATCTCCTAATTGCGAGCAGCCGTATGGATGAGGAAAATGATAAATGCCATCCACTCTTTCATCTCTGAACTGTTCAGTCGCCATTTTAGCTAGAAACTCACACGTTTTATTGATACACCCAACCGTATTAATAATCCAAATCTCATTACGAATTCCGATTTCGCCATTTTCACGAATATATCCTTGAAACGTATAATTCGAGGTTTTTGGAATATTTGGTTGAGAAGTTGGCTGATACTCATAATTCAAAATACCACTTAATCCGGATTGTAAATTATGAGTGTGAATCCATTCCCCTTCTTCTAAATCTGTTTTAGCTTTTCCGATTGAGTATCCATATTTAAAGATGTCCTCACCTTTTTTACGAGGCTTTACTAAAATTTTATGACCTTTAGGAATATCAGTACGAATAGGAATTTCAATACTGTTTTCACCCTCGCCTTGCACGTTTATAACTTCACCTTTAGCAATCTCCTTTATAGAAATGACAACACTGTCTTTTGAATGTAATTGAATTACCTTGCTCATTTTTCCTCCTCCATTCTCCTCATATTTAGTTGCTTTTAAAAAAAAGATAACGGTTTCATTTTACGGATATATTTATATAGTATCATCAATATTTGAGATAAAAATTGCAATTTTTGCTGTATTTATACTGTTTTTTGATATAAATTAGTAAAAAGAGGAGGTGGATTTCATGAGTAACTTAAAAAGTGAATTGCACAGTAATTTTCCATTTTTATTTGTCTATAAGGATACGAAAAGTCCTCAAAAAGAACTATCTAACCATATGCATGATTATTACGAGATTGTGTACGTTTACGGAGGTAAAGGAACTTTTTTTATAGGTGATATTTTTCACGAAATGAATCAAGGAGATATTTTTTTAATTCCTAATAATACAATTCATCGAGCGATGCCAGATAGAAAAAACCCTGTAACGTCTACTATTCTTTTTTTTAGCCCAATGCTAATCTATAAAGATTTAATTAACGATTCTTTTTCTTACTTTAGTGTGTTTGATGTAGTGAAAAAGAGTAAAAACTATAAAATTATGCTGCAGTCAGAGGAAAAACAACAAATTGAAAAATTGCTTATACAACTTTATGAAGAAGTAACTCGCAAAGAACCGGGTTCTAAGCATTATGCCTTACTAATTATTCATCAAATGATGATAGAGTTATATCGTACTCAAACCAAGAGCAAGGGAAGAATAAAAGATAATAATTATAAGGTAGATTGGATTGCAGACATCTTGCTTTATATAAACGAACATCTACATGAACCTCTCTCATTGACAACTCTTGCAGATAAATGTTTAGTCAGTCCTTCTCACTTCAGCAGGGTTTTTAAAGAAACAACAGGAATAGGATTAACTGTGTATATCAACACAAAGCGAATTATTAAATCGAAAGATCTTTTACTAGAAACCGATTATACAATTTCTCACATTGCTGAAATGTGTGGATTTGAAAGTAATCCTCATTTTTATCGAATGTTTAAGAAATATATGAATACAACTCCAGCCTCCTATAGAAAGAAAAATGATACAAGCAACATATAAATAAAGTAATGTAAAAAAGAGTACAAGCAAATAAGTAACGATGTGCTTGTACCCTCTTATCTAATTCTATAGCCCTGTCTTAGAACTTAAATTAACCTCTTTTGGTAAAATTTGCGATGTAGGTTTTACAATTGGACGTACAAATCGAATAACGGCAAGTGAGGCAAATACTGCTAGTCCTCCCGCAAGTAAAAAGGCAGCAGTGTAAGTTCCTGATCTCTCAACAAGGAAACCGGTTAATGTGGGACCAATGATTCCTGCTGTATTAGCCAAGAAGTGCATGAACCCTCCTACGGATCCAACGTTATTTTTGTCTACTACATCGTTAACGATTGCCCAATAAATAGCTCCTGTTAAATACAGAAAAAACACGGAAAGGGCAACCAGGGTGACCGCACTGACTGTAGTTGTTACAAGGCCTGCTACACCTATGCAAACAGCTGATAAAAACAAACATGTGACAAGTACCAATTTGCGCGAAAACAGCACTCCTTTTTGAGCGAATTTTTTGGAGAAGAAATCTGATACGAAGCCTCCTAGAGCAAGGCCGATAAAACCGAGAATCCAAGGAATGACAGTAGTAATACTCATCTCTTTTACACTCAGGCCACGCGCATCTACTAAGTAACTTGGAAACCACGTTAGGAAAAAGAACAAAATGTAGTTATAGGCAAAAAATGCAAATGCTGTGAATAACACAGTTCTATGTTTTAAATAAAAAGTTAGCTTCAATTTACTTTCTGGTGCTACAGGAATTTCTTGCGTTTTTAGCTCTTCTGATGTATCTGAAGGTTTTTCTTTAACAAATTTCCACCAGCAAACAGCCCAAATAATCCCAATTAACATAATGGCAACAAAGGAAACTTTCCAGCCATATGCAATTGCAATAAAACCAACAATTGGACCAGAGATAGCCCCTCCAAGAGGTGTACCGCTGTTAGTCAAACCAATAACAGTCGCACGATTACTTGATGGAAACCAGTTATTTACCATTTTACTTATTGTAGCAGAGAGTGGACCTTCACCCATCCCAAATAAAACTCGAATAGCAATCATACTTGCAAAGCCTACAGCAATGACTAGAGCACCGCTAAATATTGACCACACAATCATAGCTACAAAAAGAGTCAACTTAGCACCGTATTTGTCAGAAGCCATTCCTCCAAGAAAATTGAAAATTGCATAGCCTACAGAGAAACTACTAAAAATAATTCCCATCTCAGTGGGTGTAAGAGATAAATCATCTTGAATAAAAGGAGCTGCAATTGATAATGCAGAACGATCTAGGTAATTAATAATTCCTGCTAAAAATAAAAACAAAATGACAATACCTTTCCCTTGTGAAAACATAAATACCCCCCTTTGTTTGTAAAGCCATTGCCTTCTATTGAAAGCGGTATCATTATAAACCAAAGCTAAATAATTTCTTTCTTCAATCAAAATCATTTTGTAAAGTAAATCGATTTACTAAAAATCAAGCAAAAAAGTATTTCTTTTTTGCTTGATGGTTTCTAACAAGAAGTTCCCAGAAGCAGAATTGGTTTCAAACGATGGATACTGGTATCAATTTTATCCGTTTTATTAATTTGATTAAAAAGAAGCTCTGCTGCTAAATTCGCCATCTGTACGGTAGGCTGTTTAATAGTGGTAATCGTTGGCGTATAAAGCTTTGCAAACGATACCTCGTCAATACCAATAACAGCTAGGTCTTGTGGTATTCTTAAATTTTCTTTTTTTATATATTGCAGAACTTCATTAAGAACAATATCGTTCCCTGCTAATATTGCCTTAGGCGGCTGGGTTAAATTGAATAACTCAGAAAGCGCTTCCGAAATCTTTTCTATATCTGCTGTTTTAATATAATTTTCACTGGGACTTATCCCATGTGATAGCAAGGATGATTTATACCCTTCAATTCTCTCGACCCGCGGGCTAATGTTTCGAATGATGGAGGTAGTTACAATAGCAATATCTTTGTATCCTTTTTCAACAAAGTGATCAATTGCCAGCTTAGCCGCTAAGTGATTATCAAGCATGACCGTAGCAATTTCAAGTTCTGGAATGGTTCTATCCATAAATACAATAGGGAAATTTTCTTTTTTCATTCGCTTATATAAATCTGGATTTCCCCCTGTAGGGAAAATAATAATACCATCTACTTGCTTTGCTTTTAACATTTGAATATAATTTTTTTCTTTATCTGGCTCATCGTCAGCGTTACAAACAATAATATGAAATCCCTGGTTATAAAAATAGTTCTCTATCGCACGAATGATTTGAGTTGAAAACGTATGGAGTATATTCGCGACAACAACTCCTACTGTAAACGTCGACTTTTGCTTTAAACTACGGGCCAAAATATTAGGTTCATAGTTTAAATCTTTAATTGCTTCTTCAATCTTTTTTCTGGTTTTTTCACTCATATGTTCGTATCGCTTGTTCAAAAACTGAGAGATTGTACTTTTGGATACCTTAGCATGTTGAGCTACATCTGCAATAGTAACTTTGGTCATATCATTCATTCCTAACTTATAAAGAGTAATTGATTCACGATTCATGTAATCAAACAATATTTTATTGTATTAGGAATGTATTTACAATTATTTGTTGATAGTTTTATTTTTACGGCTCCATTTGATAAGGAATGTGATAGTCTAAACGCCCGCGTAAGCCATGAACCCTCCATCGACTGGTACTGTGATACCCGTAACGAATCCGGAATACGTTTCATCTGCAAGCCAAAGTAACGTTCCAAGTAAATCCTCTGGTTTTCCAAACCGCTTCATTGGTGTCGAAGTAATAATTTTATTGGATCTTTCTGTTAAGCTTCCATCATTATTAAGCAATAAATTTCGGTTCTGTTTTGTTAAAAAGAATCCTGGCGCGATAGCGTTTACTCGTAAACCAGCTTCAGCAAAATGAACAGCCATCCACATGGTAAAGTTATTAATAGAAGCCTTAGCAGCACTATACGCCGGTACTTTGGTCATCGGTGCATATGAACTCATAGAAGAAATGTTAATAATAACGGGAGACCTTGCTTCTAATAAAGCCTTCCCAAAAACTTGACTAGCTAAAAACGTTCCTATGAAATTACTAGAAAACACTTGTGAAAAACCATTTTCATCTAAATCAAAAAATGTTTTTCCCTCCACCTTTTCACTATACTTTTCTCCCTCTGTAATAGCATCAGGATGGTTCCCGCCGGCACCGTTAATAAGTAAATCAATATGGCCAAATGTTTTAAGAATTTCCTCTCTTGCATGTAATAAAGAATCTCTATCTAATACATCAGCCTTAACAGAAATAGCTATTCCACCTAATTCCTTAATCTCATTAACTATTTTTCTTCCTTTATCGATAGTTCTGTTCAAGATAGCTACTTTCATACCTTGACTCGCTAACTCTTGTGCCATTTTAGAACAAAGAACACCGCTACCCCCAGTAATTACAGCAACTCTTCCAGTTAAATTTTCGTGAATTGAACCCATTCTTTCTCCCCTACCTTATTGACTTGATGCGCATCCCATAGACCAAGTAAGTACATAATTCCTAAAGCTCGATCATATAACCCGTAGCCAGGGCGACAAACTTCTCCCCAAATATGACGACCATGATCAGGCCTTACGTAACCGCTATAGTTTTGATTGCTTAATTCTTCTACAACACCTTGAATGTTGATGGATCCATCTTGTGTATAATGAGAAGTCTCTACAAAGTCGCCGTTCTCATAGATTTTTACATTGCGAACATGGGCAAAAGGCGAACGGGAAGCGTATTTTTTAGCAATCTCCACCATATTATTTTTAGGATTAGCGCCCATTGATCCTGTACATAAAGTAAATGCGTTAGATGGTGAATCGGATATAGCCATCAATTTTTCATAGCTTGTTTCGCCTGTAATAATACGGGGTAATCCCAAAATAGACCAAGGTGGATCATCCGGATGAATGGCTAATTTAATTCCACATTCCTCTGCCACAGGTAATACTTCTCTAAGGAAAAACTCTAAATTTTCCCACAACAAATCTTCATCTATCTTTTTGTACGCCTCAAATAGCTCCGAAATGTGATCCAGTTTTTCAGGCTCCCACCCAGGTAACGTCAGATCTGAGGCTGCTGTTACAGTACGAATTAGCTCTTTAGGATCAATATTTTCTACTTTTTCTTTTTCATAAAATAAGGCAGTAGATCCATCCGCTAAAGGATGAAACATTTCAGTACGAGTCCAATCAAAGATTGGCATAAAATTATAACAAATGACTTTGACACCAGATTCTGCGAGATTGCGAATTGTTTGTTTATAGTTCTCAATATAAAATTCTCGCTCTGCACTCCCCAATTTAATAGATTCGTGAACATTAACGCTTTCAACAACATCAGTATGGAAACCAAATGATCGAATATACTGGATTTCTCTTTGGATTTCTTCTATTTCCCATACATCCCCTACAGGCTTTTCATGCAATGCCCAAACAATTCCCTTTACCCCAGGAATTTGTTTAACCTGTTCCAAAGTAACTGTATCATTTCCTTTTCCATACCATCTAAAAGTAATATTCATGATAACACCTCCGTTAGTGCACTACACTTTTCTATATATTTCTCACTTAATTTAACAACAGCTTCATGTCCCCCATTTTGATAGGCTTTGTTTAAATCACTCCCAATGCCGATAGCTACAGCTCCTGCGTTTAGCCATTCTTCTATGTTATTTAAGTTAATTCCACCTGTAGGCATAATTTTCACGTTAGGTAGAGGACCATTTACAGCTTTAATAAAAGATGGATCAAAGTGACCTGCAGGAAATAGTTTAAGAATATCGCACCCTAGTTCAAGAGCACTAGCCATTTCTCGAATGCTCATACATCCGGGCATATAAGGAATACCGTATCGATTGCAAAGTTTAGCCACATCTTCAACAAAGTGAGAACTTACAATAAATTTTGCCCCATTTAAAATAGCATGACGAGCTGTTTCTGAATCTAGTACAGAACCTGCTCCTAAAAGGACATCTAGCCCTTTTAAGGCTCTAAATGTATCTTCAATTTGAGGAGTAGTATACGTTAACTCTATTGCTTTAATGCCGCCTTCTACCGCCGCTTTAGACAATTCAGTTGCTTCACTCGCATCTTTCCCGCGAATGACAGCGACTATCTTTGTGCTTGTTAATGCGTTAACAGTTAAATATTTATTCATTTTTTCCTCCTTAGTCAAATACAATAATAGCCTTACGAACTTGTTCTGGATGTGCTTCTACAAAATTAAACGCCTCTTGTACTTCATCTAATGCAAATTGATGCGTTATTAAACCGTTATGATACAGCTTCTTTTCATTTAATAGTTGAACAATTTTAGGAAATTGATTTGTTTGCAATCGCGATCCTGTTACTGTTATTTCTTTTTTAGTAATAGGCAGCTGCGGAATAGCAGAAGGCCTTTCGTCAAATCCAAGCACGACTACCTTTCCTGCAGCCGATACTACTTCAAAGGACAATTCAAATGTATTTGGTAAGCACACGGCATCAATTACTACGTTTGCTCCTTTTCCATTCGTCCATTCTTTAACTCGATCTCGAACGTCTTCCTGCCCAGCATGAACAGTAACATCAGCTCCATTTTCATTCGCAAATCCTAATCGCTCTTCACTTAAGTCTGTCATCATCACGGTTGCCCCTTGAAGTTTGGCTAATTTTAATATACAAATTCCAATAGGTCCTGCTCCCTGAATGAGTACCGTATCTCCTTTTTCTACCTCACCTCTCCAAACAGCTTGGGCACCTATAGTGTAAGGTTCTGCCAATACGATTTCTTCCCAGGGAAGAGTTGAGTCTACAACATGAAGTTGCTTCTCTGGAAGTACGAACCATTCCCTCATACCGCCATCTTCATGAACACCAAATACGGATAGATTTTCACACACGTTTGGCCTCTTTTTTTGGCATGCGTAGCACTCTCCACAGTAATTAATAGGTTCTACAACTACATGATCACCTATTTGAATACCGGTAACGCTCTTACCAGTCTCCATAACTTCTCCTGCTACTTCATGACCAACCACCCGTGGTAAAGTAGCAAGAGGGTTTGTTCCATGATAGATATGCATATCAGATCCGCAAATTCCTACTCGTTTTGTCTTCACTAAGACATCTTTAGGGCTTAGAATTTTGGGTCTTTCTGTTTCCTGGATAACGAGTTTATGAGCTTGTTTAATTTGGACTTCTTTCATTTCTTCACCTACTCCTTTAGAAATTCGTATACGCTTGAGGCGATCGTAACCCCTTGTTCCAGGTTTCTTTCTTCATGTAACTGTTCAATTTCCCCCGGCACATATACACGTTCAGTTGCTGGAGCGGGCGGTACTTGCTGTAGCTCTTCTATCATTTGATCCATTTGTTCTAAAAAGTGATTTTTATCTGTAAAGAAAGAAGGGTTTATTACACAAAAATAGTGACCAAGCTTTCTTTTTTTATCAAGGTCCCCGTACATTTTGCTAATGTGAGGACCAAATGCAGCTCCGGCTAGTAAGCCAGAAAATACATCTACAATCACAGATAAACCGTACCCTTTAGGCCCGCCGAATGTAGAAAGAGAAACGACCTTATTAGGATCTGTTACAGGAATGCCATTCTCATCTACTCCCCAACTTGCAGGAATTTCTTTTCCTTCTTCACGGGCTTGAAGAATTTTTCCAAAAGCTACATTGGAAGTAGCCATATCAAGAATAAATGGCTTTTTTGTTTTTGCAGGTATACCATAAGCAATTGGATTTGTTCCAAGAAAAGATGCTTTTCCTCCAAACGGTACAACAATCTTATCGGTGTGTGTCATGGCCATTCCAATTAATTCGGCTTCTGTTGCTTTTTGAACAAAATAACTTAATGCACCGCAGTGGCTGCTGTTTATAACAGTAATCATGCCAACTCCATTTTCACCGGCCATCTTAATCGCATGATCAACAGCAATGTTGCCAATTACATGACCAAACCCGTCATCTCCGTCAATAATTCCAGTTACAGGTCCCGTAGAACGAAAAGAAATGTTGGCATCAGGATTGATTCCACCCGCTCGCAAACGATTTATGTAGTGCTCTGTTCTTAATACACCATGTGAATTTACATTTCTCAAATCTGCGTGAGTCAATACGTCTGCGATTTGTTCTGCATACGCTTTGTTTACCTTTTCCTTAGTTAACTTTTTAATAACGAGCTGTTTAACTTCTTCCACTTGTACAGTTACAGTGGACATTTTTACACCCCCTTACATGATAAAGAAGTTTGATGAATTCAACTTATCATTTTAATAGTTAGAATAATTAGTTTTTTGTTCTGATAACTTCTATTAATCTACCTTTCAATAATCGCTTCTTTCTGCATAAAAGCTGAAACTTCTTCTAAGTAAGGCAGCCCTTCATTATCTCCTGATACAGTCGTAACTAGAGCTCCTACACTATTCCCAAGTTCTAACCTTTCATCTAAAGATAATCCATGTAAATATCCATAGACATAACCAGCATCAAAACCATCTCCTGCACCGACTGTGTCTATCGCTTTAACTTTAAAAGCATTCTTTCGATACCATTTTCCATTGCTGTATACCTTCGAACCATTCTCACCGTCTTTAATTACAAGTTGACCGATACTGTAACGTCTGGCTAGGCTTGCTAACTCACTTTCAGAATTACTTCCTGTAATCATATTTATTTCATCAAGTCCAGTTAGCAAAATATCAACATGTGGAAAAATTTCAAAATAAACGGATCGCGCCTCTTCAATTGTCCATAATTTCAGTCTTATATTAGGATCGAATGAAACAGGGATTCTTTTTTTAGCCGCAATTTCAATTATCCTTTTGACAATTTCAATATTTTTATAGTCTATAGCTAAGAACACACCTGTTATATGTATTAGATGAATGTTCTCAAACATCGTTTCCTGAATATCTTCTGGTTCTAATGTTAAAATGGGAGACTGATGTCGATAATAAAAAGTTTTTCCTGAACCATCTTCTCTAATTTCTTTAAAATTTAGAGATGTAGAAAAGCCGTTTATAAACGAAACGTATTCCATATCTATTCCTTCACCACGTGCAAAGTTATAAATGAAACGCCCAAATTCATCTTTTCCTAAACGACTCAGCCATTTTGCACGTAGCCCAAGTCGTGCGCAGCCAACAGCAAAATTAAGTTCAGCCCCTCCCACCTTTCGTTCAAAATTTGGAACAAATCGCAAAGGTCCTGTTATGGAAGGGTTGAGAGTAATCATAGCATCACCTAAAGTGAAAACACCACATGTAGAGGACATTAAATCGCCTACCTTTCTGACTAGATATAACTTTTCTTATATGATGTACTAGTTAACCTGGTTAAAGCCACATGGACAATTAAGTGTATCTGAAGTTAAACAAAGTTTTAAAGTAAATCGGTTTTGTAAATCGGTTTTGTAAATCGATTTATTAAAAGTATAATTGAAAGCACTTACATTTTCAATAACAAAAACAACTATTATTATAAAAATTCAGAAAAATAAATTTATTTTTGTTTTATTTATTACATAGATGACTCTATTTTAGAATCCGTATATTAAAAATAAATAAGTTTTCACCTCTTTGTTTGAAAATAGCCGATTTGTTTATTAGCTTTGCTTTCGAAAATTTGTAAATTATTTTAGACATAAGAAATAGTCCATCATAAAATGGACCTCAAAAAGTTAATTTGTTTCCGTGTGCTTAATAACTCTTTTTTATTAAGCCTTATACGGTAACATATAAGCTATTGTCTTCTCTGCCTTAAAACATCTTCTATGAAATACTGATATAAATAATTAATAAAAGCAGTGGCAATCGAGATCACAAAAAGTTGAAAACGCGTCATGTTGACCATTTTGTATACCTTTAATTTTTCTGCCAAACTGGTCAAGGGATAAGCAAATAGATAGTCAAATAGGATGTTAATTAACAAATATTTTTTGAAATTCCCATAGGTCAGCTTGAATACCCAAAAATTAGCTATAAAAAACGGTCCAAATATAAAAGAAACGTCGCTTGAAAGTTTAGGGAAAAGAGGTTTCCTCACTTTCCACCATGTAAAGCTTTTAGATAACTCACTGATAAAAGCAATAACTAATGAACTAAATGTCAAAACAGGTAGGTATCTTTTAAAGACAAATTTATCAACTTTTATTATAGACAGCCAAGGCAATAAAAGTACTGCCAAAAGCGTTAACTTTCCTTTCATTATGTACCCAACTCCTGCCGTTACGAAAATGTAAGCTAAACCATATTCTCTTTAGTTTGTGTAATAGGCTCTTTTTTATGTGTTTATTACACTGCGTTCGTTCTTTTATTCGTCTTTTATTACAAGATTTTTTGCTTTCAGGAAATTATTGATTCTCATATTCTGCATGTGCATGGAGAACATACGGAGGTGAATGTTTAAAAGGAGGAATTAAAAATGACTACAGTACGTGAAGTTATGACTAAAGATGTGAAAGCTTGTGCACCGCACGACCCAGTAACAGCTGCAGCAAAATTAATGCGTGATATTAATTGTGGCTCTGTGCCAGTGTGTCAAGAAAATCGAGTAATGGGAATGATCACAGACCGTGATATCGTGTTAAACTGCGTGGCGGATGGAAAAGATTGCAACACTGTGCATTGCCATGATTGTATGACTAAAGATGTGATTACTTGTTCTCCAGATACGGATATTCATGAATGTGCACGTATGATGGCCGATCATCAAATTCGCCGCATTATTGTAGTGGAGAATAATAATATGGTTGGAATCTGTGCAATCGGTGACCTTGCGACCGTGAACGTATATGTTGATGAAGCCGGTGCAGCATTGAGCGAAATTTCTAATCAAGTTCATTAAAACTTTTTAGCATATAAATCCTTAATGTTTGTACAAAATAACCCTGTCTGCAAGGAGGTGCTAATATGCCAAATTTAAACGATAACAAATTTAAAAAGATTCAGTCTGAGAGTCAAAAGCAAGGAAAGTCTCAAGAAGAATATGCGGCTGAGCTTGACGCTAATCGTGCAAAAAGCCAAAAGAAAAAATAAGAATAAAAAAGGATTACAATCGGCAGAAGCTCGTTTGCAATCCTTTTTATCATCCCGTTTTGTTACAGGCTGCGATCAGTTATAAATGTATAGTGAGTAGATGCTTCATATTTCTCACCAGGCTTTAATACACAAGAAGGAAAATGCTTATGATGAATAGCGTCTGGTAAACCTTGTGTTTCCAAGCAAACACCGAGATATTTCTCTGAGTGAACCCCTCTAATTTCGAATTCTTCGTCTAGATGATTTCCCGTATAGAGAACAACTGAAGGCTGATCCGTTTTGACTTCTATTTTGCGACCGCTTGCTGGATCAAATAATGACATCTGGTTTTCAGTTTCTGCTTCTAAAAGAAATGGATGATCGTATCCTTTACCAACTAATACATTTTGCGGATGTTTGGACTCCACACCTTCCTTGAGACTATGTCCTTCTCTAAAATCAAATGGGGTATCTGTGACACTTATCGTTTCTCCAGTAGGTAAAAGATCATCATTCAGCTCTAAGAATTCGTTACTTTTCAGCTTTAAAACATGATCTAAGACCGTTTCCTTTAGATTTCCGCTTAAATTGAAATACGTATGGTTTGTTAAATTGATAAGAGTGTCTTGATCTGTTGTTCCTTCGTAAGAGATATGAAACTCATTTTTATTAGTCAACGTATACGTAACTTTCACTTCAAGATTGCCAGGGTACCCTTCTTCTCCATCTTTACTTACATATGTAAATTCAACACCTACGTGATCACTTGCCTCGATTGTTTTTGCATGCCATATTTTGTGGCTAAACCCTTCTGAACCGCCATGCAAATGGTTGTTTCCTTCATTTTTCTCTAGACGATAGGTTTCATCATTAAGCTGAAACTCCGCTCCCCCTATACGTCCTGCTACGCGTCCGACCACAGCTCCGAAATAAGGAGAATACTTTTGGTATTCTTCTATTGAATCAAATCCCAAGACAACACTTTCAATCTTCCCTTCAGAATCCGGCATTTCAATATTTGATATCACACATCCATAGTCAAGGCAGGTGATTTTAAGCCCTTCATCATTTAATAAGGTATAAGCATGTACAGCTTGATTGTTTAGTTCGCCAAATTTCTCAAAATTCACTCTCATTTTTAATCAGTCCAATCCTCTTTTTATTCGTAAATTGCTTAACGGACCCTACATGTTATACACATGGGATATGTTCTTATAGTTCCCTCTGCAATCCTTCCTGAATCTTCATTATTCTCATTTTATTGTAATCGTGTACATTTCCTAATTCAAGCTTGAATGATAAAGGCTGGCTACTGTTCGTCATTGCTATTTCTTTAGTATTCCTAAGTATTCTTCCCAAGGTCCTACATCTTCTCTGTATCGTTCTGCCATTACTCGAACAATTTGCGCAATATGCGTTAAATCGTGAGCAACCCAAGTCGAGAGCAACTCTCTGACTTTTACTTCCCCAAACTCCGGGTGTTCTCCTCTCACTTCAAGATGCTTTTCAGGCTTAATTAACAGCTTTAGTTGTTGTAAACTCTGCATTCTTATCATGTTGAATTCAAGAAGCTTTTCTTCAATAGAACTAGTAGAGTCCTTGTTTAAATGAGCATAGCGATCAAATGGAGGGAAAGCTCCTCCTTTTCCTTCTTGAAGGATGAATTTTAGCCTTGGTATCCAATTGTTTTTTTCTGCTTCTATTAAATGTTCTATTACTTCCGAGGTACTCCAAGTTCCTTCTCCTTCATTACATTGCAGCCACCCTGCAGATAGACCCGACAAAAGTTTTTCAAGCGTCTTAGGCGTACGCTCAAGTATTTCGATCGCTTCTTTTAAATTAAAATTCATGCTCATTCCCCTTTCTCAACGTAATGATGCTGAGCTGTCAGTTATGTAAAAATTCTTGCGATTCTAGTCAATTTTACCACAATTGACTTTTATTAAAGGAAGGAGCTAATCTTCTACTTACTTTAATGCTTACTAAAACAAAAACAGAACACACGTTTGGTTTTTCTGTAGAAATATGATAAAATATATACAGGCTAGAACGAAGTGAGTATCAGTCTGAATGGGTACTGCTCATTCGTAAAATAGATTGCTAGCAACTTTTTTATCTTGAGCTTTTCGTTTGAATTGGAGTGAGACAACAGTGAGTAAAAATCAAAAGCGATGGACAAAAGAAGAAGATAAATTTCTTATCCAGCACTATGGCGTTATGACGCTTCAAAAGATGGGTGAGCATTTACATAGAAGCAAGGAATCGGTTAATAAACGGCTTACTCGATTAAATCTTCGAGCTTCAGATACAGCTTTACGTAAAAAATGGACGCCGAAACAAGATGCTTTTTTACAGCAGAACATTGATATCATGAACAACCGTGAAATGGCAGACTCCTTAGACAGAAGTCCTTCTTCTATTGCTACGCGCATAAAAGTTTTGGGTTTAACTCGAAAAACTGCGATGCGAAGATGGACCGTACAAGAAGACGAATATTTGCTAAGGTATTACGGAACAAAACCTCTTTCGCGCATATCAGCGAAATTGCAGCGAAGTGTGCAGGCACTAGAATCGAGGTTAAGTCGTTTAGAGGTGTATGGAGCTAAATCGCACGTAGGACATATCACAGCGTGTGAGCTAGCAGACTGCCTCGAAGTAGATGTTCATACAATTTACAAGTGGATTCATAAAGAGAATCTACCGTATAAAATGATCATCGCCAAGACAAGAACATTCATGGGAATTGACATTCAATCTTTTTGGAAGTGGGCTGAACAAAATAAATCGTGCCTTAACTTTTTTAAAATACCTAAAAATACACTTATTCCAGAACCAGCGTGGGTGAATGAACAAAGAAGGCTAGACTATGTAAAGCGCCCTAAATACGAGCATAAAAAGTGGACAGCAGAAGAAGATGCTAAATTGTGGCGTATGTTTTATCAGGAAAAGCGCAATCAGCGAGAAATTGGACAGCTGCTCGGGCGTTCGAGAAATAGCGTGCAGCGACGCTTAGAGCGTTTACGCAAAAAGAAACTAGCTAGTTAAACGATAAAAAGCTTGGAATAAGCTATGCTTACCCCAAGCTTTTTTTATTGATATGACTTTTGGTTAAGCTTTAACTGCTTTTTCCCAATCTGCTGCAAATTTTTCCATTCCTTGGTCAGTTAACGGGTGTTTTGCTAATTGCTCAATAACAGCGTATGGAATTGTGGCAATATGAGCCCCTGCAAGTGCTACGCGCGTTACATGATCCGGGTGTCTTACAGATGCGGCGATAATTTGAGAGTCGATGTTTTGAACGCGGAATAACTCAGCAATTTTAGATACCAGCTGTACTCCGTCTTCTGAAATATCATCAAGACGTCCTAAAAATGGAGAAACATACGTCGCTCCAGCACGAGCTGCTAAAAGCGCTTGGTTTACTGTAAAGATTAGGGTTACATTTGTTTTTACGCCTTTTTTTGCAAGGTAGCGCGTCGCTTCCAAGCCAGCTAATGTCATAGGCAGCTTAATCGTAATGTTTTTATCTCCATCGTTAATTTTAATCAGTTCTTCAGCTTGAGCGATCATGTCTTCAGCAGAAAGTGCGTCAGGCGTTACCTCAGCGGAAACGGATTCAACCTCCGGTACCATTTGAAGAATTTCTTCGATGCGGTCTTCAAATCTTACGCCTTCTTTTGCTACTAAAGATGGATTGGTTGTTACACCTGCTAGAACACCAACTTTATATGCTTTCTTAATATCCTCAAGGTTTGCTGTATCAATAAAAAATTTCATCTCACTATTCCTCCTTATTGTTGTACATCAATCTGAATTTCAGCATACGCGAACTATAGCCTAGCCAATTTGCTGCAGCGCATATAGATTTTCTATAGAAGCGTTTTCAATCTCTTTTGCAGTTAATACCTTTAGTTTTTCTAAAAATTGTATAGCGTCCACGCGGTCTTCGATGTCTTCTTCTGTACGAATATTCTCCGTTTTAATCTGATGGATACATTCGTTGATGACTTCTTTGTACGCATTTGTTTGGATAAACCATTCTGCTAACAGCGTTTTTGTTGCTTCTCTTTCTTCTTCACTTTTAACTGCAAATAAACTCTCTGTTTCCGTTTCACTCAGCATAAGGCTGCTAAAATCGTGATTCATACAAAGCCAAAAATAACCTTTTTGGCTATCGTAATACTTTCCTTCTCTTAAAAGAAAATACTTGATTCCAAATTTAATTTTGTGAGATTGGCTCTCTGAACTCGGCATATGAATTTCTTTTATTTCTACGCTTTCTGATACATCCAGATATGTTTCTAAACCGTACTTTGTATTCACTACTTTTGCATCCAATATGTCCATCCTCATTCTCCTTTTCTCAAATTCTATTTATTTTTATAAAAACAGAGGTCTGATTTTATGTAATAACGAATCCCATTTTTGTGGATGTTTTTCTTAACCAACCGACATGTTTTACTGTTTACGCTTTCATTATATATCAGATTATTCGAAAAAACATCAAAAACAATCAAATTCATTCAAAAAAAGTCATAAAATCGTAAAAAGTAGTCATAAAAGGTCATCATCTATTAAAAATAGATGAACTTTTATGTTGATTGTGTGCTTCAATGTGTCTTAAGGCAACTATCTCTTCAAAAAAACCGACCTTTATTACATACCCTCTATGCAAAAATATACCCACTCATTTCACCGTTTTTTCACTTTAACATGATATCCTGTAGTATACTTTTGTTTCACGTGCTAATTCCCATGAATTTTTGCTATTTAAGGTTATTCATTTTTATTAGTGGGAAAGTTACATAAATACAACACGTTATAGGGGGACTTTAACATGGATAAAAGAATTGAAACATTAAAAGAAAAACTGCCTGATAATCATAAGGAGGTTGCTGTTCTGACCTCTCATATTTTTGATGCGCTTGATAAATTAACAACTGAACATCGCAGATATGTTGATATTTCGGCAGCAGCCAAAATAAAGCCGAATCCGGATGAAGAGAAAGCTTTTTTTGATACCATCTATGAAGTAAAAACACTCATTATGTCAGAGCTCGAAAAAACCGTTGAAGATATCGAGCACAAAGGTGATAAAAACTGGCATAAGAACTATAAAGATGGAATCGAGTGATAGGTAAATAAGATGTTTAAAAGCCTGTGCTTTTTGGAGCACAGGCTTTTAAACATGAGATTCTCTACATTTTACTGACTCGATTTGGATAGCTCTTGGAATTCAATCATTGAAGATTTAATACCGTTACTTTTTCACGAGTCATGGATTCAATGCTTTTACGAATGCCTTGAGCGCCCATACCGGATCCTTTTACGCCGATAAAAGGAAAATGATCAGGGCCGCGTTCTGTGCGGCCGTTGATTTGAACGGAACCGACTTCCATTTTATTTGCAATTGAGAAGGCTTTATTAATATCTTTCGTGAAAACGCTTGCTTGTAAGCCGAATTCTGATTCGTTTGCGATGTCAATGGCTTCTTGGTCAGAAGCGACGCGGATAATTGGTAACACAGGACCAAATGGTTCTTCCCATGCTACGCGCATAGTATCATTCACGTCATCTAAAAGAGTAGGATAGATAAGGTTGCCTTCACGCTTGTTCCCAGTCACAACTTCTGCACCTTTTCCGAGCGCGTCTGCAATTAAAATTTGAATAAAGTCCGCTGCCTTACTATCAATTAATGGAACGATTGTGCATCCATCTTCAGGAGAACCAACTGATAGTTTATGTACTTCTTCTTTTAGGATGTCGACCAGCTCGTTTGCCACTTTTTCATGTACAAGTACACGTTTAATAGCTGTACAGCGCTGACCCGAATAAGAAAATGCTCCGCTTATAATATGTTTTGCTGCTTCCTGTAAATCTGCATCTTCACATACAATACCCGGGTCTTTTCCTCCAAGTTCTAGTACAAGAGGAATCATGCCTGCCTTTTTAGCTAACTGAGTACCCGTATTTGTTCCTCCGGTAAACGAAATCATGTTAATGCCTTTATGTTCAACCAAGTAATCACCAATTACAGATCCGCGACCCGTTACGACGTTTACAAGTCCTTGTGGAATACCTGCTTGATCAAGAGCTTCAATCATCTTAATACCGCTGATCGCTCCTTGCGTTGCGGGTTTGAAGATAACTGCATTTCCTGAAATAAGCGCAGGCGCAAGCTTAGCAGCTGACAAATTTACCGGATAATTAAATGGAGGAATCGCAAGTACCACGCCTAAAGGCACGCGTTCAACAATGGCAACTTTAGACTTAGAACCTCCAGGAAAACTATCTCCTTTCATGCTTTCTCCATTCATATGAAGGGCTTCTTCAACTGTATAGCGAATAAAATCAGCTGTGCGCACGACTTCATTCCTTGCATCTTTTAAGCTTTTTCCAACTTCTCTCATAATAATTTCGGCAATTTCACTCTGCATTTTTACCAGCTCATCTGCCCACTTATATAAATATTTGGCACGGTCTTGCAGAGAAGTTTCCGCCCACTCCTTCTGAGCTTTCTGTGCGGCATGTACCGCTTCATCGACTTCTTCTTTTGTGATAGCCTGCACTTTTCCAATCACATCATGACGGTATGGAGAAACAATATCGATCGTCTGCCCTGATTTGCTTTCTTTCCACTCACCGTTAAGATAAAAAGAATAAGTTGATACATTTAAAACCGTTGTTGTCATAAAAAGTCCCCCTTAATAAAAGTGAAATTTATTATCAAAATTTTCAGTCTTTTTTACGAATGAAAACTATGTGAATATTTGAGCAAAAAGAATTCTACTTGTATTCATTTCTATAACTTTTATATTTCGTGTAACTCCCTAATCTTATACTGCTTACTTGTTGCCTTTAAAGCAGCAGCTTCTTTCTTTTTAACTTAAAACAAACCCTCGTATAATTTAATGAATATTTCGTATTTTTAATATATATAAATTTCTTTCATTCGTACAATATAAATAAGTTATCTTAATGATTAATAATTTTAATGATTCATGCCCCGAATACGAAGAAATCTTTATGGTTTCCTACTTTTTTAAGTGAAATGTCTGTTTTAAGCTCCCTTGATTGTATTTACTTTGGATGGATATTCAGGCGATGCATACACTCTTTTTATTCTATGTGTTGAGAAAATAAAATAAGGGTATAAAATAAATATAGGAAAATGAAGATGAAAGTAGAATATATATTCTAAAGGGAGGGATTTATTGTGATTGTTACTTTAGGTTTTGTGGCATCAATTATTGCGTTGTTTATGCTTTTTACTAACCGGACGTCCAATATCCCGGAAGAAATAATCCATGAAACAACAAATGCCAATAAAGAAGAGCAGTATATGTATTATATATAAAGCGTCTTAACAGACGCTTTTTTGTTGCGCTTTTTACAAAGTCTATAGCGGTTAGAAACGGCCCTCACCTATCATTTATCTTTATTTGTCAGTGCCCGATACCCATAAATAGTTAAACAGAAACCAATAAATGAAAAAAAGATATGTTTTGGTTTAAAGTTGACTAACTTAAATAAGTCCAATCTTATGTTAACATGCCTAAATGTAATCTGATTATGCCTATATCCAAAAAACAGGGTAAGCTCTGTTACTCCGTCAGTTATTTACAACCGGTGGAACAATCATAATTAAGACAGAGCGCAGCTTCCAGCAAAACGTTTAAGAGTCAATTCTTTTTAAATGAAAATATCTGAATTCAAAATACGACAGACTTCGACACTATCTATTTGTTACTATATTTTTTAGGTTCTATTTTTAGATTTGAACCGTTTTTACATAAAAAATTCAATAATTTAAACCTTTAAAATGACGTGGCAAGTGGAGGAAACTTAATGTGTTTCAAATGTAGGCTACTGCTGATAAAGATAGAATTTATACGAAAAATGATGATGATGATTGCCCTAGAAGAAGGGTTTACAAGTAGTAATACGATTAAAATCAGTCAGGATCTAGATGTATTGTTAAATCGGTTTGAAGCTACTTGTTAAGAAATGCTGGTTGATAACAGAAAAAGGATCTTTCGATAAGATCCTTTTTTACTGTTGATCGACAATTATTTGTTTCAAAAAAATGAAGGCAGATGTTATTTAGTAGTACATCTTGATCGTTCGTTCATATTTTATTTAATCATTCTGTGCCTCAAAAAAATCCCACATCATTTTTGAAGCATTAGGACCTTTTGAATCAGTATCTGATCCATTGTCATTTCCACCTGACCATGCATGCCCCATATCCTCTACCATAATTTTTTTCATCCAGATTTTATTTTCTGCATCTACGTAGTCATAAGTTATGTAACTATAATGATTTTCGTTTTCCCTTGAAGTGTAAGAAGCAGCATTTTCATGTAGGTCGATACCGAAATGCTTATATGTATAAATCCACTGCTGAATTAATGTAGACGCATTAATTGGATTAACTGTTGTATCTGATTGGCCATGAAACGTAATGATGGGAACAGGCCGTGCGTAAGGTCCCATTTTCTTATAAGCTTCATCACCGTCAAATTCAGGATTTAGAGATCCATATAGCATAACTTCTCCGGCTGTTATGAGGTCTACAGCATACGCATTACTGCCTGCTGAATGAATGCCTACCGCTTTAAATATATCAGGATAAGCAATAGCCATCACATTCGCCATAAAGCCTCCAGCTGACATGCCAGCAAGGTATATATTAGTAGAATCAATCGCATACTTAGTGGTTATGTGATCAATCATATCTTTTATTATGTCTGGCTCTCCATTACCGCGAAACTGGTTATACTCATAAAACCAATTCCAGCACCCGTTGGAATTAGCAAAGTAATTCATTTGGGGATAGAGAACAATAAAACCTTTTTCTTCCGCTAGCTTATTCATTTCCGTACCCGCAGCAAAATCATCTGCATCTTGTTGACATCCATGAAGCATAACGATTAATGGTACTTTACTTAATCCAGTATATGTACTTGGAACATATACCTTGTAGGTAAAATAATCATCATAATTATACTCTTTCCAAATAGGGCGAAAGAACGCACTCTGTAATTCTATTAAAAAAGTTGAAGCGCTTAAAACTGGATTCATAAAAAAGGAACATAAAGTATTCACGGAGTTTACCCTCTCTCTATTTCTGATGTATATACTCTCTATTTCGTTATATCACAAAATAATCCTTTTATTATGTATCTTATCTTTCATATATGTCTTTCATTATTTTTCTCTTCACTCTTTAGTGGTACAAATTCATAGAGTAAGTTATGCTCTGCGTTGGGTAACAACTTTAGGTGATTTAGTATGTTTAATACAAGTATACGCGTGGAATATTAGACAAAGATAATGAACTTCATTTCGAATGCATCCCGCTGCTAATCAGTGGGATAAATTTGTGATAAAAGGAGACATACACATGAAATATACAGTCATCACCGGAGCAAGTTCAGGAATTGGATATGAAACGGCTCTCGCGTTTGCAAAGCGTGGCAAAAACCTTATCTTAGCTGCTCGCCGAGAAGATAAATTAGAAGAGTTAAAAACTGAAATTACAAGTAACCATCAGAACGTCGACGTTGTTATTAAATCTGTTGATTTATCAACTGCAGAAAACGCGCATGAGTTTTATAAGTCGTTGCAAGGTTATGAACTAGAAACGTTTATTAACAACGCAGGCTTTGGAGATTTTAGTTTGATTGCAGATCAAGATTTAAATAAAGTGGAGAAAATGCTTCATTTAAATATCGAGGCATTAACCATTCTTTCATCTTTATTTGTAAAAGATTATGAAAACGTTGAAGGCACACAGCTTATCAATATTTCTTCAAGAGCAGGCTATAACGTAGTAGCTACTTCCATTACGTATTCCGCCACAAAATTTTATGTAAGTGCATTTACAGAAGGCATAGCTCAGGAACTAAAAACAAAAGGAGCTAAAATGCAGGCAAAAGTATTAGCCCCTGCTGCTACGGAAACAGAATTTGCTCAGCGCTCGTTTGGTACAGACAGCTTTGAGTATAAGGGGAAAGTTGCTAAGTATCACACGTCAAAAGAAATGGCTGAATTTCTGTTAGCCCTCTACGATAGCGATAAAACAGTGGCTCTTATCGAAGAAGGCACGCGTGAGTTTAGCTTAAAAGACCCTATCTTTCCTTATTCTGAACCAACTACAAAATAAATATCTTTTAAGTGTATAAAAAAGGACTGGCTTTTTATAGCCAGTCCTTTTTATGTTATCGAACGATTATTTGTTTAAGCAAAATTAAAAACTCACATTATTTGGCGGGATGTTGTCGTCTTTGTCATCTGTTTTCAACTCGGACTCTATGTATGAATCTTTAGAGGATTCTCCCATACGCCAATAAACAAGAAAGCTGATGGCAATACACCCTGCTACATAGAAGAAGAAAATTGATTCATGGCCAATACTTTTTAGCCATAGGGCGATAAATTCTGCTGTCCCTCCAAATATGGCAACTGTAAGTCCGTACGGCAATCCTACACCAAGAGCTCGAATTTCCGTTGGAAAAAGCTCAGCTTTTACAATAGCGTTAATAGATGTATAGCCTGTTACAATGATAAGTCCAACTGTCATTAATAGAAAGGCCATGACTGGGTTATGTGCTTGTTTCATAAAAAGAAACAGCGGTACAGTCAGCAATGTTCCCAAAATACCAAAGCTCATTAACAGAGGTCTGCGTCCAATTTTATCAGATAGCATCCCTGCTATTGGCTGAATGACAACAAATACAAGCAGCGCACAGAAGTTAATCCAGCTTACGACCCCTTTATCCAGCCCTACACTGTTTACCATAAATTTTTGCAAATATGTTGTATACGTATAAAAAGCGACCGTTCCTCCTAAAGTTAAGCCAATAACGGTTAATACTGCTTTAGGATGCTTCATAAGTGCTTTAATAGTCCCTGCGTTTTCACGGCTTTCAGAGTCCATTTTAGAAAATTGTTCTGACTCATCCATTGTACGGCGCAGCCATAAAACGCTTAGCGCTCCGATAGCTCCAATGACAAAAGGAATACGCCAGCCCCATGAAATCATATCTGCTTCACTGAGAACGTTTTGCAGAATAATTTGAACACCTAATGCTACCAGCTGACCAGCAACAAGCGTTACATACTGAAAGCTTGAATAAAATCCTCTTCGCCCGCTGCTTGCCATTTCAGAAAGATAAGTTGCAGACGTTCCGTATTCTCCCCCTAAGGAGATTCCTTGAAGCAAACGTGCGAGTACTAGAATAATAGGAGATAATAATCCTATCGTACTGTAGCTGGGGGTACAAGCGATAATCAAAGAACCGCTCGCCATAATCGTAATAGATAAGGTAAGCGCAGCACGGCGACCATATCGGTCCGCGTAGCGTCCCATTAATAAACTACCGATTGGACGCATTAAGAAACCGACGGCAAAGATTGCCGCTGTGTTAAGCAGCTGACTTGTTGGATCGCCTTCTGGGAAAAATTGCGATGAAAAATAGACGGCAAAAGCAGAGTAAACGTACCAATCGTACCATTCAATTAAATTTCCAACAGACCCTTTAAAAATATTACTTGTAACACGCCTGTTGTTTGCAGCTTCACTAGTATGAGCCATAATTAATCCCTCTTTTCTTTAAGTAGTGTTTTCTTCTGTACAACTTTATAGATAAAGATTTAGTTTATTTTATAATGCCTTTTTCTTCATAATACTTTTTTGCACCCGGGTGCAGTGGTAAAGGAAGTTGTTCTACCGCTTTTGCTAACGTTATTTTTTCAGCAGAGCTATTTGTTTGCTCAAGCTCTTCTATGTTTTCAAACAAAGCTTTTGTCAGTTCATATACTTTTTTTGGGGGCATATCTTTATTAATAATCAAAAGGTTTTTAACCATGACTGTTTTTGTTTCTGTGTTGACATCCTTATATGTATCAGCCGGAATCATCCCACTCCCTAGTGGCGGGTATGATTTTTTTAATTTTTCTGTCACTTCTTCAGGCACTGAAATCAGTTCAATTTCGTTCGTTGAGGCTAACTCCGTAATTCCTGAGTTAGGATATCCAGAAGAAAGAAAAGCTGCATCTGCGGTTCCATTTTTAATTCCTTCAATCCCTTCAGAAAAAGGTAGAAACCGTGCATGAAAATCCTGAGTGCTGATGTCCATGCTGTTTAGAATTCTCATAGCCAATACCTCTGTACCACTGCCAAGCGCTCCTACTACCACGTTTTTCCCTTTTAAATCTTGAAGCGTATGAATTCTAGCCGACTTCAGAGCTACAATTTGCATATAGTTTGGATATAAAGAAGCTACTGCTCTTACATTGGATAAATCTTTCTTATTAATTACGGCTTTTTCTTTTCCCCGAGAACTTGCCAGCATATCTGCCATCGAAAAGCCGAGCTCGGCTTTTTTTTGCGCAATTTTACTAATATTTTCTACAGAAGCGTCCGTTGTCTCTACGCTGGCTTGGATTCCTAGCTTTTCTCCATAAACTCTGGCTAGAGCATTGCCTAACTGAAAGTAAACACCTGTTGGTCCTCCTGTTACAATAGTAAGCGGTTTGTCGTCAAACCCTTCACTAGCCTTTGCGTTAGAGTCAGTGCTGTTTTCTTTTTCCTTATGAATAGTTAGTAAATCTCTATTTAAGACGGCTATGATAAATAGTAAACAGAAAACGAGCGCCACCCCTATATATCTTTTCATTTATTCACCTCTATTTTCTTTAATGTGGGCGCTTACAATAATATGTTGCAATTTTCGTGCCAACAAAAAAGCGCTTAAATGGCAGAGGAACTGACAAGAACCCGGCAAAAAATGCCGGGTAGAAACGGAAATATGTTCCTACTCGGCATTTTTTGCCTCCTTTTGTTGAATTGTGCGGTAAAGATGAAGTTTGTTACGGATACTTCGTTCACTGATACCGAGTGCCTGAGCTGTTTTTCTGCGGTTGCCTCCACACTCTTCAAGGACTGATTCGATAATTAGCTGTTCTGCTTCTTTCATCGTGTAGTTAATTGGAATATTAATTAATTTTGTTTCTTCGGTGAAATTCTCATTCTCATAGCGTGACAAAGAAATCTCTTGTTCGTGTTGAACAGTTATAGGTAAATCTTTTTCCATAATCGTTCCATCTTTGGTCATAGCAACGGCATATTCAAGAATGTTTCCTAGCTGTCTTATATTTCCAGGGTAATCATACGTTAAAAGCTTTTTATATGCATCTGAAGACAGCACACAAAGCGGTTTCTCCATTTCTTCTGAGTATTTTTGCAAAAAGTATGGAATAAGCAGCGCTATATCTTCCTTCCGTTCCCGTAATGGCGGTAGTGTGATAGGGATGACATTCAAGCGGAAATATAAGTCTTCGCGAAAGCCATTTTCTTTTACCATACGATTTAATTCTTTATTAGTGGCACTCACAATCCGAACATCTACTTTTCTTGTTTCCGATGAGCCAAGAGGCGTTATTTCTTTTTCTTGTAAAAATCGAAGCATTTTTGCTTGCAACGACGGAGGCATCTCACCAATTTCATCTAAAAAAAGAGTTCCTCCATCAGCTGCGGCTACTTTCCCGTTTTGATTGCGAGTAGCTCCTGTAAAGGCGCCTTTTACAAAACCAAAAAGTTCACTTTCAAGTAAAGTCTCTGGAATAGCCGCACAGTTAACGGAAATAAACGGTCCGTTTGCTCGCTTTCCCTGCCGGTGAATCCCTCGCGCTACTAGCTCTTTTCCAGTACCGCTTTCACCGAATATAAGCACGTTCGAATCAATGTCTTTTACTCTATTAATAATCGAAAAAACTTGTTTCATAGCTGCACTTTCACCAATCATTTGATCGTAGCCCTTTATTTTCTCAATCGTTTCGCTTAATTCACGAACTTTATCATGAAGCTCCTGGTGTTCAAGCGTTTTTTCAATTAATATATGAAGCTCTTCAATATCAAGAGGCTTTGTAATGTAATGGTAAGCTCCTCTTTTAATAGCTTCTATAGACGATTCAATCGTCCCGTAAGCCGTCATCATAATAATGGATGTTTGAGGCTGAATGTCTTTAATTTTACTTAGCACTTCAAGCCCATTATATTCGCCGAGTCGCCAATCCAGCAAAACAACGTGGACAGGCTGACTGCGTAAAAATTGATAAGCTTCCGGTACTTCTGTAAGATTGGTCACTTCGTAGTTTGTTTCTAGAGCAAAACGAAGAGATGAACCAATAGCGGGTTCGTCATCGAGAATGAGAACAGTCGGTTTCATATGAATGGCCTCCTTTTTCTTTCGTAACAGGCAAGACAATCGTAAATGTTGTACCATTTCCTTTTTTTGTTTGCATCGTAATTTCTCCATTATTCTCTTCTATCCACTGATAGCATAGTGATAAACCAAGACCCACTCCCTGCTTTTTTGTTGTATAGAAAGGTTCCATAATATGTGGGACGTCTTTTTCATCTATGCCTTTTCCTGTATCACTAACATTAATAAAACCCAATCCATTTTCTGTTACAGCCCTGATAGAGAGCTCCTTACGAGGACTGCTTTCCATCGCGTCCAGCGCATTTAACATCAGGTTTAGCATAATTTGTTTAATTTGATCGGGATCACTGTAAAGACGCATACCCGGTTCAATATCAAGAGATAAGTGAACCGCTTTCTTTTTTAACGTAGGGCTAATAATAACCGCTACAGAGTTTATAAATGTTTCTACGTCAAAAGCTATTTTCTGAGGGTATTTAGGCCGGGCATAATCTACTAAACTTTCAACAATACGATTCATTCTTCTCAGTGCTTCTGGAAGGTGCTTGGACAGTTCTTTTCGAAACTCTGGATTTTCATATTTATTTGGCAGCAAATCAATAAACGTTTTTACGGATGTAAGCGGATTACGAATTTCGTGTGCTACACCTGCGACCAGCTGACCTAACGCACGCATTTTCTCTTGAGTTGCTAACTTCTTCTCAAGCAGTCTTTCTTCAGAACGATCCGCTAGTGTCAGTAAATAACCGTTCATTTTAGTTGTATCTTCATAAAGCGGAATTACTCGATACAATACAAAATAGACTTCTCCATTTTGTTTGTGCTGAATTTCTTTTGTAAATGGCAATGCCATTTGCGATTGCTTTATCGTATTATACGTTTTAAAAATTTGCTGGATAAGCGGATGTTGATGAATATGACTAGATTGAAATGTTTTATCCTCTATGAGAAGAATTTCTTTTGCCCGCTGATTGATAGTTGTAAGGTTTAGCGATTGATCAAATGTGAGAATTCCGTAATACATATGGTTAATAACTTGTGTCTGAAATGCATGCGCCTGTGAAATTGCTTTTTGCTGAATCTGCAGCTTTTGATTCGCATCAGCAAGCGCCGATGTACGTTTTTTTACTTCTTTTTTTAATCGCTTGTTCCAAAGATATATGGTAAATAAACTACCTAGTGTTAAGACAACTATAATAAGAAGAAAAACAATCCAATTGCGCAATTCTTTTAGGCGTTCTTCTGAAGAAGAAACAAACCATTTTCTATATAGTTCTTGATATGTTCCATCCGCCTGCATACGTGAAATTGAACGGTTAATGATCGATAAAAATTTTGTGTTTTCAGGTCGAGTTGCAACCGCAAACTCTGAAGGTATTCCTACATTATCGAGTATAGTATACTGTCCTTTTTTCTTTGATTTCTCAAGATAAAATTCCGCGGTCCACTTGTTTGAAAAAAAAGCATCAGCCCGATTTAAAAACAGGAGATTGAGCGCATCCTCTGGATTTAAAGCCACTTGAAACTCTATGTTTCTTACATTCATCAGCAGTTCAAAGGAGATTTTATCTTCCCGCATGGCAACTGTTTTGCCTCGTAAATCGGTTAAAGATGTAACCGAGGACTTTAATGAGTTTGGAATGACTACGGCATCTGCCATCGTAAAATATGGATCGGAAAACTTAAACACTTGATTTTGATTAGCCGAATACTCCAAGCCCATAATGGCATCAATTTTACCTTCTTGCAGTGCTTTTGTTGCTTGATAAAGATCCATTGGAATATATGTAAATTTCACATTCTCTTCTTTCGCTATTTGATTGAGCATATCAATACTAAAACCAGTAAATACTCCTTCATCGTTCACGTAAGAAAAAGGCGCAAGATGTTTTTCTCCAGCAATGCGGTATGTCTTTTTTTCGGCTGCGTAATTTGCTTTTTTATTGGGTACAGTTTCTGCTTTTACAGAAACCGGAAGATAAGCTAGACATAAGATAATAGATAAAATAAAACAAAACGGGCGGAGTGTAACATACATAAGATATAGCTGTCTCCTTTTAAAAAACCTTTAGTTAAGTAGATGAAAAATGTCTTTTATTATTATGTATTTCTTAAGGTATTGGAATTTCAAGAACCAAAATAAAATGATATTGAAATATTCTGTCAATCTTTTTTATAAAGAAAAGCCTCTTTCTAGAGGCTTTTTGTTATCGCAAACAAAACATATTTGTTCGGTAATTAATATTCTTTTACTCTCGGCCTTTAGCTTCTTTGATGTTAAGTTGTATGTAATTTTAGCCCTATAAATATAAGGAGCTGCTAAATGTATTATATCATATTGTGAGTGCCTTTTATTTGCTTTCGTTATTGATCATCCTGCTGCTCTCTTTTTCTTGCAATCCAAAATTTATCTCATTTAACTTTAAATTCACACAAAAAGCGCTCCACTCCGAGATATTTTTCACCTAAACTTGTTATTTGGAAGCCAAAATTAGAATAAAAGTTTACTGACTCTTTATCTGTCTCAGCAAAAATAGAATGTATATCATAGTTCTTACAAAGAAAGCGAATCATGCTGCTTCCTATTCCTTTCCCTCTCTCTTTTGGTAAAACAGCTATATGTTTTACAACAGCTTCCTTGGCGTTAAGAAATTCAACTCCTATACAGCTAACTGTTTCTCCATTTACTTCAATACTATATAATTTCCGACTTGGCAAACAAGTGTATTTTTTATACTCTCCATCAACCTTCTCTTCTAAAGTTGCATAAGATAACAGCTTTTTTATTGTCGGGTTCACCATAGTTGAAGTGATTTCTTTCATCCTAGCACCTCTTTTCGCTATTATCTTATGAATAATTAGTTTGTTTTTTAGGACCTTGCGGGTTGCTCTTACATGTCGAAGAATAAACTATACAAAGTAATGAATGAGAAGAAATACCCCGAGAACTGGAGCGGCAGCTAACATAAGGTTTATAGAATTTGTTATTCTCCACTTCTTGTCTGCTTTTGATTCTGTGGAAAGGTTAGCTCTCATTCGATCACCGCTCACAGCTGCTCCAGATATAATAATGGCTAACCCTACTAGTATAATGAACACTGCCAAAAATACTGTTTCTGAATTTACGTTAGCTATTGTACATGCTACTAAAAGTATAAAAGATAAAATGAACCCACCAATAATTGATTTAATCATTTTTGTCCTCCTCCTATCCTTTTCATAAAGTTTCCATATATTAACTATATAATATCATTTTTTCTGTCTTTTTACTTTTGTTTTTGTTATTCCAACAGTAATTAAACCAACTAAAAAAGCGAAACGCTTATGTCTAAGTGCGTTTCGCTCAAGGGAACTACATTTCAACTATCTTTTGTGATGTCTGCCGGACGTATACGAATTACTTTTGATAAGTCACTTAGTGGTAGCTGTATCTGATGACCTACACGCCCGCCTGAAAAGTAAATCGTTTCACAGTCTTCTGCCGTAGAGTCAATGAAGGTTGTGAACTGCTTTTTCATCCCGATAGGAGAACACCCTCCGTGAACATATCCTGTCAGAGGCAACAGCTCTTTTTGAGGAATCATTTCTAAGGACTTTTCACCAGCCGCTTTTGCCGCTTTCTTTAAATCAAGCTCCTTTTCAACCGGTACCATGAAGACATAATGTTCTTTTGATTTTCCAACGGTCACAAGTGTCTTGAAGACTTTAGCAAGATCCTCTCCGAGCGAAGTAGCTACCTGTACTCCACTCAGATTTTTAGTTTCATAAGAATAATAATTGTACTCAATTTTTTTCTGATCTAAAATTCGCATTACGTTCGTTTTGTCTGCTTTTTTACCCATAATTATCACCGATACCATCATAACACGTTTTGTTTTCATATCTCCATATATTAGGATAGGTAGGTTAAAAAGGGCCAATCATCTATCTTATCGTGATACAATCATTGGTCGTAAGGCACTAAACTTTTTTTAATATCACCCGCCCCTATGTCACAAAAATTTCTTTTCTAAAAGAAAACAAAGGCTTTATCTAAGGAATAACTTGTAGAATAAATGCCGTAATTAAATAGTTAGAGGCAACATAGACCTTCCTTCTTTAACACAAAAAACAAGCCAATAGGCAAAACTTCTTGTTTAATATGCATCATTAAGTAAATCAATAATTTCACCTGTCTTAGGATTTACTGAGTACCATCCATAGGTAGCTTCGTGTGCTTCGCTGTAAGGTGTATTAGGGTCGTCTTTTACATCTTCAAGATCGTGGATAACATAATTCCCATCCTCATCATCGTGGTCATAAACAACAATGTGTACCGGATCATTAATAGAATACCCTTGTTGTTTTCTAACTAACTCCTCCGCTTGTTCGTGAGTCAGTAATGTTTGCGTATCCTCGGCTGGTGCTTCTTCAGCAGCAGATTTTTCGCTACCTTGTGGATTTTCTTGTGAATCCTCAGCATCATCTGTTCTTTTTGCTTTTATCTGAGGTGTTTCCGACATACTTCCTTTTTGATATTTTCCATCATAGTAAACGCCTATTCCTCCACCAGAACTGGTACAGCTTGGCTGATAATCAACTTTTATATAACTTGTATAGTTAGTCATCGTAATCATACAACCACCGTCTATATCATCCGTTATTTGAGTAGCGACATTTCCTTTAATCTTTGCAGTTCCTTCCACATCCCCTGCACTCACAATTCCAGTACTAACATCTTCTGGGTTGTCAAAATGATTTGCGTTTAATTTGAACTTAAGCGTGTCGCCTTTTAAATTAGTAATATCTATTCCAGCGGGGTCTGTATCAATATTTCTGCTCCACGTGCTACCCCAGTCAACTTGACTAGGCGCTGATTCAGTTTTATCTGCTGCTTGCGTAGAATCTTCTTTCTGTTTATCCCCTGGTTTTGAGGAGTCTTTCTCTTTTTCTGTGACTTTATTTGTTTTTTTATCCGACTCTTCTGTAGCATTGTCTTGAGGCTCTTTTTTCTTGATTGCTTCGTTACTTTCTTCTTTTGCTTCTACGTTTTTCTTTGTTGCGTTCTCCTTGGTTTCTTGAGTGCTTGTAGCGGCTTCCTTTTCATCTGAAAAACTACACCCGGTTAAGCTACCTACACATAACAGTAGTGAAATTCCCAAAATAAAAGATCCCTTTTTCATATAAAAACCCCTTTTTATGTATATTTATAGAACTATATTATCATTAAAATATTCGTTTTTTATATAAAAATGAATCTAATATGCTAAATAATGACTTTTCACTACCCTTGGAACCCGATGTTTTCAAAGAAAAAAGCCACTAGATGTACTAGTGACTTTTTCATTTCTATTCATTCAATTATGCTGCTGCATCAATATGTTTGTTTTCTCTATCGCTACAGATTTTCACCTTAACTATATAGATGACATTTTACTTTATGCTTGCTATCAATCACTGTATCTTCAGGTGTTTCTTTCATGCAGCGGTCAAATGCGAACGGGCATCTTTTATGAAACGCACAGCCTGAAGGTGGATTAAGAGGAGAAGGAATTTCACCTTTAACCTCAATTTTTTCACGCTTTTCATGTTCGTGAATTGCCGGGACAGATGATAAAAGAAGTTTTGTGTAAGGATGACGAGGATTTGAAAAAATCTCATCTGTTGGCCCTTCTTCTACTAATCTTCCTAAATACATTACGCCAACGCGGTCTGCAATATGTCTTACAACGCTTAAATCGTGGGAGATAAAGAGATATGAAAGCTTCATTTCTCTTTGCAAACTGCGCAGCAAGTTTAAGATTTGTGCTTGAATCGATACGTCCAGTGCTGAAACCGGCTCATCACAAATGATAAGCTTCGGGTTTAAAATCAACGAACGCGCAATCCCTATGCGCTGACGCTGGCCGCCTGAAAATTCGTGCGGATAGCGGTTGTAATCTTCTTCGTTAAACCCAAGCTTTTTTAATAATTCAATGACAAGCTGCTTTCGTTCGCTTTTGGCGCCTACATTATGAATTGTTAATGTTTCTTGAATGGAAGCCCCAATTTTTTTCCTTGGGTTAAGGGAAGTATGCGGATCTTGGAAAATCATTTGCAAATCTTTACGAATCGTCCGTAAGCGTGATGCTTTAGATTCGAAAATACTTTCTCCATTAAACTGTGCTTCCCCGCCCGTTGGTTCTACTAACTTTAAAAGCGTGCGCCCCGCTGTACTTTTCCCGCAACCAGATTCACCTACTAGTCCGTACGTTTCGCCTTCATAAATATCAAAGGATACATCTTGAACTGCTTTGATTTGGCCTTTTGCTTTTCCTAAAGCTGAACGAACCGGATAATATTTTTGCAGGTTGCGAACTTCAAGCAAGGGCTTGGCGCTTTGCTGCTTTGCTTCACTAGACATACGCAACCTCTCCTTCTTGAATTTTTTCATAGTGCCAGCATCGAACGCGATGCGTATCATCGGCATGCTCTAAAACAGGTACTTCTTTATGGCATTTTTCCGTTGCAAACGGGCATCTTGGTGCAAAACGACAGCCGTCTGGCACGTTTGAAAGCGGCGGAACCGTTCCGGGAATGGACGAAAGCTCTTTTGTTCTGTCGCCATCTAAATGAGGAACCGACTTAATTAAGCCCATTGTATAAGGATGAAGCGGCTTTGAAAACAGCGTTTTAACGTCCGTTTCTTCCATCACTTGCCCTAAATACATCACGGCTACTTTTGTACAAATATTAGCGACAACGCCTAAGTCATGGGTGATGAACAGCACGCCCATGTTGAGCTTGTCTTTTAAATCCATCATAAGGTCAAGGATTTGCGCTTGAATGGTTACGTCTAAAGCCGTCGTTGGCTCGTCGGCAATAAGAAGCTTCGGCTCACAGGCTAAAGCCATCGCAATCATAATGCGCTGCCTCATTCCTCCCGAGATTTCATGCGGATACTCTTTTGCTCGCTGTTCTGGAGACGGAATGCCAGTTAGTCTCAAAAGCTCTACGACTTTCTTTTGCGCTTCTTTTTTAGAGACTTTTTGATGCAGACGAATCACTTCAGCAATTTGTTTTCCAATTGGCATAACGGGATTTAATGACGACATGGGATCCTGGAAAATCATTGAGATTTCGTTTCCTCTTAGCTTTTGAATTTGCTTTGAAGACATGTCTAATAAGTTTTTTCCTTCAAACAAAATCTTGCCATCGTAGCTTGTTAGGTCTTCATCTAATAGCTGAAGAATAGATTCGGACGTTACGCTTTTTCCTGATCCAGATTCACCGACAATGCCCAATACTTCTCCTTTATTTAATTGAAGAGATACATTGTCAACAGCCGTTACTTCTCCGCTATACGTTGTAAAAGTTACTTGTAAGTCTTCTAATTTTAAAAGGGCGTTACTCAACGTTTTTTCCTCCTTTTCTTCAGCATTACGTTTTTCGGATTTAACCAATCGCGCAGACCGTCACCAAATAAATTAAGGCCAAGTACAATTAAAATGATGAATACACCCGGAAACACGGTCATCCACCACGCGTTGTAAATCGCAAGCTTTCCGTCATACAGCATATTTCCTAAGCTTGGTGTTGGCGCAGGAATTCCGGCTCCTAAAAAGCTTAGCGAAGCCTCTGTTAAAATCGTCACAGCAAACACGTATGTTACTTGAACGATTAAAGGCGATAAGACGTTTGGCGCCATATGAAAACAAATGATTCGAAGTGAGCTTGCTCCTTGAGCTTTTAGCGCTTCAATAAATGTTTTTTCTTTTACAACAAGCGCAGCTGAACGAACAATTCTCGCAATCGAAGGAATAAATACAAGGCTCAGTGCGATAATAACATTGCTTGTTTTAGGTCCTAAAGCAGACATGATGGCAATTGCTAGTAAAATAGACGGGAAAGCAAACAAGCCGTCACAAATTCTCATTAAAATATAATCAAGAATTTTATAATAAGAAGATAAAAGTCCAACGATTAAACCAAGTACAGTAGCAATAATCGTTACTGCGGCTCCAATCATTAACGATATTCTGACGCCGTACATTGTCCGACTAAATACATCTCGCCCAAAGTTATCCGTTCCAAACCAGTGCGTGCTTGACGGCGGTGCTAATCGATTTGCAGGGTCGATTTGTAAACTGCCAAAAGGAGAAATGAGCGGAGCAAAAACAGCAATCAAAATAGATAATAAAATAAGTATCGCTCCTCTTACTAGCAAACGATTTGAGAAGAAACGCGCTGCCGCTGGGTTTCTTTTTTTCTTTGAAGTTACTGAAATGGTCTCTGTATTTTGTTGTGCGTTCACATTCATCACCCTCCTTTAATCATGATAAGAATTGCGTACACGCGGATCGATCACGGCATACAGCAAATCAACAACTAAATTGATGACCACGTAAGCAACCGTAATTAAAAGTACAGCTCCTTGAATAAGCGCGTAATCTCGGCGTTCAATTGATGAAACAATCAGCTGACCTAATCCCGGGATGTTAAATAATGATTCTGTTACTGCCGCTCCGGTCACAAGTCCCGCAAATGATTCTCCGATAACTGTTAAAATCGGTAAAAAACTCACGCGCAGCGTATGCTTAAGCATAATTGTGCGTTCATTTAATCCTTTTGCTTTTGCCGTTTTAACAAAGTTTTCAGAAATGGTATCGAGTAAAGATGAACGCGTCATACGCGTAATTAATGCAGCTTGAATCGCTCCAAGCGTAATCGTTGGTAAAACTAAATACTTTAAGTATTCAAATAATCCGGCATTTAACGGAACGTATCCTGAAACAGGGAAAATTCGAAGCTGTACAGCAAAAAGCAAAATAAGGAATGAACCGAGAAGAAAGCTAGGAATAGAGATACCTAAAAGGCTGGCTCCCATAATGCTTTCATCACGAATCGTTCCTTTATGTTTAGCTGCATATATACCAAATAGTAAAGCAAACACCACGCCAAAAATTTGCGCAAGTATAGCTAGAGAAACCGTAGGACCTACGTTATCCCAAATTGCCCCGAGCACAGGTTTATTTAAAAAGTAGGAATAACCAAAATCTCCGTGAAAGATGTTAGATAGCCAGATAAAGTATTGATTGACAACAGGCTCATCCAATCCCATTTCTTTGCTTAGCGCTGCAATTTGTTCCGGACTTGCGCCTTGTCCTAAAATGATTGCTGCGGGACTCCCAGGCGTTAAGCGTGTAATTAAGAACACAACAATAGATACAATGAATAAAACAGGAATTAGTGCAAAAAGTCTCTTAAGTGTATAAGCTCCCATCGTAAACTCCTTTCTAAAACAGAGAGCATAAGCCCTCTGTTTACTAGAATAATAAGATATTATTTTGTTAAACTCATATTGTAGAAAATTGGACCTAAATTATACTCATAGCCTTTTGAATTGTTAGAAACGGCATTGATGTTCACTTTATGACCAATAAGTGTGAACGGAAGCTCGTCCCATACGTATTGCTGGATGGCATCAATGTCACCGCGAGCTTCTTTAACAGAAGGAGCAGCTTTAATTTTGTTTAAGTAGTCCATTGATTTTTCAACTGATGTACCTTTTGTCGTCCAGAATCCTTGGAAGATGGTAGAACGAGCATTCCAGTCAACAGGATAGATGTCCCATTGGTTTGTATCACTCATTTTATCGCTGAATGTCGCCCAGTCGTATACTTCTAATTTTACATTCATACCAATGTCTTTTAATTCTTGTTGAACCACAACAGCTGTATTGTATTGATCTTGGTAATCACGAGACGCCATTAAGCGAATTTCTTCTCCGTTATAACCAGATTTCTTCAAATATTCTTTTGCTTTTTTCTTATCATGCTGGTTATATTCTTCTTTTCCAGCTGTACTGTAGTAGTTTGGATACTCTTTGTTCACAATGGATGAAGAAAGCTTGTAATAATCTGAGCTTCCGTAAGAACTGTCTAAGATATCTTTTGAGTTAAGAGCTGCGTTAACTGCTTTTCGCGCATTGATGTCTTTAAAGACGCCTTTATCTGCGTTGTAGAAAAGTCCCATAAATCCGCCTGGTGATGTTTCTACTTTTGCATTTTGACTGCCTTCAACTTGTTTGGCATTATCGCTTGATACAGATAGCGCAACGTCAAATTGTCCGGTTGTAATACCAGAAATCCTAGTTGACTCATCGCTTACGAAACTAATCTTAATTTCATCAACGTGAGGAGTTTTCTTAACTTCGCGGCCTTTCGAAGAATAATCTTTAAATTTTTCTAATAAAAGATATTGATTTTTCTTCCACTCTTTTACTTTATATGGACCTGTTCCTATGTAGTCTTTGATCCCTTCATCAGATGCATTGTCAACCACTTCTTTTGGTAAAATAGCTGCTGCGGGGATTGGATCAGCTAATAAAGATAGCGTGTTAACATTTGGTGATGGTAAATGAAGCTCTACCGTATAATCACCGGTTTTTGTCATTTCAGCACCAGAGAAGTTTGTTTTTCCAAGGGATGATAGCTTAATCCAGCGGTTAATAGAAGCGACAACGTCATCTGCAGTCATTTCTTTACCGTTATGGAATTTAACCCCTTTTCTTAATTGAAACGTGTATGTTTTTTTATCATCGCTAATATCTACTTTAGACGCTAAGTCAGGCTTAGGATTTCCTTTGTCGTCTAAAATCATTAACCCTTCATAGATACTGCGCGTTGCATCTTTTACATCTGAGTCCCCAGTGATTTGAGCATCTAGCGTTGCTGGCTCACTTTGAGACGCGACGTTTAGCGTTCCGCCTTCTTTTCCTTCTTTTTCACTTGAAGTATTTTTACTTGCGTTACCACTGCACCCTGCTACCATGAGGACAATGGTTAAAAGAGAGATGAAAAGTAAATAAGTCCTTTTCACTAAAATCACTCCTATTTCCTTGTATAAAATTTTAATCCGACTATAATAAGAAGAATAGTAGGAATGTGAACAATTGTAGCACTACCTTCTACCTTTGGCAATTAGTATTTTTGACACACAGAGGCTATTATACCATTTTCTATTAAATAAATATGGTATATATGTATAATAGTTGAATAAAAGAACCATTTATTTCTTATAAAGCAAGCGATTGAAAACACTTTATCAACGCAGTAAAAAAGAAAAAACATCTTAAGAAATGGTAATTTAACAAAAAAGGAGAAAACAACAGTGGGATTTTTAATTGGTATATCAGGAAGCATTATTGTGGATCAAGGAGGACGCTTTCCAGGCTATAAGCGAGCGTATGTGAATAACGACTATATCGAATCAACAGCGCTAAGCGGCGGAGTTCCTTTTATCTTGCCAGTACTAGAAGATGAAGAAATGATTAAAGCGCAGGCAGAAAGTATAGACGGGTTGATTTTATCAGGTGGACAAGACGTCAATCCCCTTTTATACGGTGAAGAACCGACAACCAAAACAGGTTCACCTTTTTTAGCACGAGATCAGTCTGAACATCTATTGTTAAAGCATGTGATTGATCAAGGAAAGCCCGTATTAGCGATTTGCCGCGGTTTACAAATTTTAAACGTTGCTTACGGCGGCACGCTTTATCAAGACATGTCAGACATTAAAGAGTCATTTATCAAACATGATCAATACAACAATACAAGCGACCCTTCTCATTCCATCATGATTAAAGACGGAACACGCCTACATGACCTTTACGGTAATCAAGCTCTTATTAATTCATTTCACCATCAAGCGATTAAAGACGTAGCTCCAGGCTTTGAAGTTTCCGCATGGGCAAAAGACGGAGTCATTGAAGCCATTGAAAAACAAGGAAATCAATTTGTAGTCGGCGTCCAGTGGCATCCAGAAATGATGGCAAAAGAACATATTTCAATGCTGAACTTGTTTAAACTGTTTATGGAGCATGTGCAGCAGACAGCTACGAAAAAAGTCAGCATTTGACGTTTAAATCTACTTTGTTACCAATATAAAAAAGGCAGGCCATTGTGGCCTGCCTTTTTGTATGAACTGAAGATGCGCAAAGAAATCTAGACAAATCTTCATCTATTAATTAGATAAAATAGTGCAAGTATTTTTGGCTTTTACAGTATTTCAATATACCCTTCTGTTCCATGTACGCGAATTCGCTGACCGTCTTTTATTAGCCGAGTAGCATTCTCTACTCCGACAACCGCTGGCAATCCGTATTCGCGGGCAATGACTGCGCCGTGAGTCATCAGTCCCCCAACTTCCGTAACAAGCCCCTTTATTCCTACGAATAACGGGGTCCAGCTAGGGTCAGTAAAGGAAGTGACTAATATATCTCCATCTGATAGATTAGCTTTTTCCATGTTTAAAATGACGCGCGCGCGCCCTTCTATCACTCCGGAAGAAACCGGTAAACCTACAATTGCTTGGGGCGGGAGGTTTTCTCGTTTGTACGCACCTGTAATAATTTCACCCTGAGACGTAATCACACGCGGAGGTGTTAGCTTTTCATATAATCTGTACTCTTCTTTTCGTTTACTGATGATTTGGTAATCTAGTTTACGTGTGCGCACAACTCCTTGAAGTTCTTCAAACGTCAAATAGTATATATCTTCTGATTCATCAATAACGCGGGCTTTTACTAGCAGAGCGGCTTCTTTCAGGAGAGCCTGCTTATAAACAAAATAACGGCTAATCATCCCGTATTTGGGATATTCACGATAACCGATAAAATTTCGGAGGAGATCAATTCTTTCTTTTGTTTCTTTTGCTTTTTGTTCGCCATCGGGCAATTGCTTTAATCGACTTAATAGCTCTTTCTCTTTTTTAAAGGCTTCCTGCAAACCTTTTTCAAATTTTTGTTTGCTGGCGTTAGCCTCAAAGTTTTTAATATTACCAAGAATCACAGGGATAAGTGCAGCTGGCTTTTCGCTCCACCGAGTTTTCGTAATATCGATTTCGCCGGGACATCGCATTCCGTATTTGCTGAGATAATCATAGATAGCGTCTCGGGTTTCCTGTCCGCCTTCTAACTTAACCAGGTTCTCCAAAAAGTTATCATCTTTTACATGTTTTAAATAATGAATGACTTCTGGATAAGGGCGAATTACATCTGCGACATCCAATAGCGCCAGACCCATTTCTGAAGTAATATTGTTTGGGACGGATTGAGAAAGCGCGTCTGCTGCGTTTTTTTCACCTAACCATGTCTCCATTTTTTCATTAATCCATGATGAAGCATCCATAGCGGCCATAAACACAGCTGTACTTTGTGGATCAAATAAAATCTTCTTTAATGTCCCGATATCTTCTGAAATGAAATCGACTAATTCCGACCCTGACTTCGTTTGGATGGTTTGTTTTAGCTCTTCTATTGAAGCTTGATTCTTCTTGATCAAGTCAAAAACGATCGTAAAGTCGTTTTCGATTTGTACCTTAGGCTTCGTAGGCGGCACGCTTTTATTGCTTTTACCGGAACTTTGATCATTAGATAAAGATTTTATGAAATCTCCTCGCTCTATTATGCTTGTAAGTGCGTCTTTCATGAGCGGATCATGTTGTCCCATGGCACC
Source organism: Priestia sp. FSL R5-0597 (assembly GCF_038006305.1). Classification (NCBI taxonomy): domain Bacteria; kingdom Bacillati; phylum Bacillota; class Bacilli; order Caryophanales; family Bacillaceae; genus Priestia; species Priestia sp. FSL R5-0597. The sequence goes on along the minus strand of NZ_JBBOUZ010000001.1, from coordinate 1,813,175 downwards.
TAACATCATTTTTCTGCTGTCAGGTGAAGCCAGCATAGGGGTGACATCAACAAACAACCTTCCACCGGCTGTACGCATCGGTGCATTAGTCGTTAACAGAAAAAAAGACAATCCCAGTGGTTTCATGGCATCGGTCATCATTTGTTGGTGTCCAACAGATACATACACGTGATTTTCTTGATCATCTGCTTCAGGAATTGGATATAAAGTAGTGATTGGACGACTTTGGACAATGTAAAATGTATCATCAGCCAAGCACCACTCGATATCTTGAGGACAATCAAAATAAGCTTCAAGCTGTCTTCCAACGCGTTCTAATTGTAAAATTTGAGAGTCAGTGAGCGCTTGATTTTTTTGCAGATCAAAATGAACTTCCTTGGTTTCTGTTCCACCTTCTTTTAATCCGTAGATAGCTACCTTTTTAGCTGCTATTTTTTTATCGACGATTTCTCCTTCTTGTACTTTATAGCAATCGGCAGATACCAAACCAGACACCAGCGCTTCTCCAAGTCCAAAGCCTGCATCAATGGATAACAGCTTTCGGTTAGAAGTAATTGGGTCAGCGGTAAATAAAATACCTGAAGCCTGCGGGAAAACCATTCGTTGAACAATAACCGATGCGTGCACTTGACTATGGTCAAATCCATTTTTTATCCGGTAGGTTACCGCGCGATTTGTAAACAGGGAAGCCCAGCATTTGCTAATGTGCTCAAGGATGGCTTCTTTGCCTCTGATATTTAAATAGGTGTCATGCTGACCAGCAAAAGAAGCATGTGGCATATCTTCAGCTGTCGCACTTGAACGAACGGCATAAGCATGCTCTTCCCCAAACTGAGAGAGAGAATGAATAACTGCTTTTACAACGTCAGAAGGAATTTTTATTTCCATAATGGTTTGGCGAATTTTTTCGCTGATTTCACCAATTTGATCTCGATCATCAGCATTTAGCATCGTCAGCTGGTTCAGTAACGCTTGAAATGTTTCATTTTGTTCAAGAGCTTTTTGATACCCGGCCGCTGTCACACAAAATCCTTCCGGTACTTGTATTCCTTGAATTTTTGATAACGCGCCTAAATTTAAAGCTTTTCCTCCAACAAGTGAAAGCTGTGTATCTTTTATTTCTTGAAAGCTAAGAACTAAAGAGTTCATTCAACATCTCTCCTAACCGGTAATGTTTTATCGATTTTACCAGCAGTAAATGAGAATAAACAGTCTATATCGGCATTTTTTTATGTGGTATAATTAAAGTAGGAAGAGAAATACATACCTTTTTGTTTGCGGTTACATATTTAAAAGTTGTAATAAATAGCTTACCTAATTGATTCGTATCCTGTTTAAAGCAGGTAAGTATATGCCTAATAACGCTTCTATTCTTCCCTCCTCGTTTGACTGCAAGAGAATTTTTTTCAATGTTTTTAATCGCTTTATCTTCTCATACAGAATGAATTTCTTTTTCCCCCTTCTTTCAGCTAGTCATCTGAAGAGTCTGGCCCATCAAATGACTAACTCTCTTTTTTGCTATTTTGAAACCATAGCGTTACGAATGTATCTCTTCGCTCGCTTTCTAGCAACTGTATAAACAATCATCTGCAGTACAAGCGCCGTAAGGCTTATGAGTACGATTTGCTCAACCGAAGTAACAGGCGAAAAGTATTTTTCCCATTTTGGATCAGGAAGTCTTAACGCGTTATAAAAATATGAAGTACTAAAAGAAACGATATTTCCTAAAATAAGTGACAAATCTGCTCTAATCAGCCCGCTTAGATAAGATAGTACGACTGTAACCATGGCCATGATTATATAGTTTATTTTTGAATCATCTTCAAAATCTTTTCGTATAGATAGATAAACATATGGAATGCAATAAATGGTAAAAATTATAAAAGGAAGTATTCTTCTCATATAGCAATCTCTCCAATATTTAGGATTCGACATAGTTCTCTATTATTATAAATGAACGAAGAGAATTTTTTCCAGTTTTTTGTGCACAGCGAGTGTAGAAATACCCATATGTATCATGATTGTTTGTAAAATCATTTCTTAAGGCAAAGTAAAAAGCACTCTTGTGAGTGCTTTTTTACAGCATATTTATTTAAGCAGCACATGTGTTTATTCAACTATTCTTTGTTTACTAAAGAATAGTGCGTCTTTGTATACTACCTCTTTTACTCTTGACTGTAGCTTTTTTTCTATCCCTGCTTTAGCATTTTCAAAACATACTTTAAAGCGGTAGTTAAAATATAAAAGCACGCTAACTCGGTTCTTCAGCAAGTACCCAAGGGACTTCTATCTCAAAATTCAGTTGAAGTACGGGTCTGGCAAATCCACCAGGGACAAATTCCAAATTTTTAGAAAAGCCAATATGTAAATTATTACTTATTTGGATTGCATCATCTGAATTTATAATTTCAAGAGGCGTTTGAAGAGATACCTTACCTACAAGATGATAACAGCCAATATAGAAGTGTAGCCCATTTTCTTGAGGATCAAAATGTGATAAGTGATTACATTGAGAAGGATTAATACCTAGTTGGTAAAAAAACTGAAGCTCTATCTCTGATCGTGACTTCATAGCTTCATAGAAGTTTAGACAATATAGACAATCGCACAAATCCCACTTCTTCAAATACTGTTTTTTTGTTTCTTCAACATCAATTTCTAAAATCCAATTATTAATCTTTATAGTTTGATACATAGTCTTCACTTCCCATACTTAGGCTATTTAGAAGTTACCTTCAGCTGCAGAATTCTTTAGCTTAATTTATAAGCTGATTAGAAAGATATATGTCCAATTATAATGAATCAGCAAAAGCATCTAATAATTCTTCACCTTTAGTTTCTGAATGGCTCTTAATACTTCATTCCTATTTTTAGCAAGCTTCATCCACTTTGGAAGTCGACTCTCGACACTTAAATAATAGGGATGTGATTCCCTAAGTTCAGCTTCTATATAGCTTTCGATATAATTTAAATGTTCTAGGTTTAATGCCCATAAGGTGTTTCCACTGCATGCGATTTGTAAGTAGAGTGGAAGTCGAAAATACCAGTCGCAGGGATTTTTGGCTAAAATCACTTCATAATTCACTTTAGGTTCGTACGAGACCCTTGCTTGTCCATAACCGTTTGCTTTTATAACTTTGTTTTTTATGACTCCGCAAGCAGTACAAATAAACCTTCTTCTGACGTGAGCGATATAAGGACTCGGGTCATCTAAAGCTATGACTTTGGCGCAAGAAGCACAATGTGGACAAACGACTAGAAACTCATACCCTAACTCTATAAGTGTTTTATTTTTATTTAGAACTGTTTTTTTCAAGACGTTTCCCCTTTGAATTTATTCATTCATATTATCGAAGCGACGAAACCACAACATGGATTTCATTTAATTCTACATCAATCACCAGCTGCAAATACTAATTTATTTAGCTTCAGTGCTTCTAAGCAAAGATTCTTTAATGCTTCAGCAAAAGCTCTCGTATTCAGGTTTATCTCCGTTGGTTGTCTACAGGTAGTCTGTAATGCTTCACATATCTTTACTAATTGCTTTATTTCTTGTACAGAAAATAACTTGTCACCATACTGATCTAACCCCGTCAATAATTCAAATGGACCCTTGGATTCTCTCGCTAACAGATAGTCTTGTACTCTTTCCTCAAATTTTACACATTTAGTAGAAGAAGCTGCTTCTTTCTCATTATTAACGATATAGAAATCGATTCCTACCATCAGGACCTTCCTTTCTCTACATTCTTTCTAAGTTTAATAGGTACTACAAAAGAGGACAGCTAGGTAGATATTAAACTACTATCTATCCTCTTATGTCCATACTCTTATCAAAATCTTTTAACGAAGCCATAATTAAGTAACATCTTCTACAAACTCTTCTAGAGAATCATACATTTCTAAAGCGTCCCATTCACCCATACCATGTTCAGCTGTAAAAACTGGATAATCTTCATTCGCTATATCAATAAAAAGCGGGTCACCGCCGATTTCTTCATCATACCCTATGACAAACCACCTTTCTTGCCAATCTCCTTCTTGATTCCCTATAAGGGAATTGGCTTCTAGATCTTCTCTATAGCCTAATTGTCCATCTAAAAACTCGCTTTTAAGATAGATATAATAAGGAGTAGAAAGAATTTCTCCCACTTCATCTTCAAATTCTACTTTCACCGACGTACCTGGAAGTGCTTTAAGAATTTTATAGATTTTCTCTATATCCGGCTTTATCATTTGCTTCTCCCCTTTAATGATCTATATGATTTATCGTGGCCATTACCCATTCTTCTAAGCTGTCTGCTATTACTTCGCGCTGTTCCCAATCGTGCCAAAAGGTGATAATTTGGCCGACTTTTCCTCCTTCATCAGGATCCAAGTCTATACAAATATCATCTCCTCCCCCATTCGTGGCAATCGAAATCCAACGCGGGTTCCACCACAATTCTTTTTTCACTGGTCCAACAGATTCTACTTCTGGAAAATCTTCAAATTCTCCTCCGTCTAAAAGCTCTTTTAAGGTTTGCCACGTATACAGAATCTCCTCTAGAGGTAATAGAGTATAATTTTCAATAACTCCTATATACTCATCGCTCTGTCCATTATGTATCATTAACCAGTCTTTAAGGTTTTGGGGGAAGGTTAGTCCCATCTTTTGTTCAACCGCTGCAATTTCTGATTCAGCAGCTGCTTCGTTAAGTGTTCCTACTGCTTCTGGCCGATTTATTCTCAACCACTGTTCAAATTCATGCCAAACCTGCTTCATTTTAAAGGCCTCCTTATATAACATTACTAAATGAATCTATGAAAATGATCCTGTACTTTTTAAGCTTATACTAATTATGTATGGGAATCTTATGTAAATAAACTGTTTTATTACTTTCTACTACATGAAACGAACATCAATTAGCTCGCTTAACCTCATTTTGTTTGTTTGCTTACATCCTTCATCTATAAAAACAAAGACACCTCCTAGAGAATCAACAAATTGAATAATTCCTGTTTCCGTTATACACTGCCCATGTTTGTAATACGTCAGGTACACTTTTTTATGTGTATGAAGCGCTTCGATCAAAGTGAAATTAATCTGTTCCATTTGATCTTCTGTTAAAAAAGGTTGTGGTATCTCTGCTTGTTTTTTTATCATTTCCTGTAATCCTCTGTATTGCTCTGGCATAGTGGCGAACGGTCGCCATTTTTTCATTCCTCTGTTCTGCATATTATTTTCCTCCTTTATGCTTTATGACCTCCTAGAAGGCCGTTTCGATAACGAGCCGTTGAATGATCGAGATAGCTTGAGGCCCGTAGAACGCTATTCTTTCCATAACGAAGACGAATGTCATCGATCGTTTTTGCAAGTGCATAGGCTCTTTCCCGCTGATCAATATCCTCAAATAAGCTCATTTGTTCTTCTTCTTGAATGCGTGTGTTCGACAAGGAAATGCCAATGGAACGAATCGGCATTCCGCTATCATGTGTATGTAAGATGGTTAAACAATACGGAAAGATATCTTGGCTTAAATTCGAAGCTCTCCCCATTTTCTTTTGTCTGGAGAAGCCTCCACTTGTTTGTTTGCTGTAACCAATAGATAAATGAACAGTCTGAGCCACTACTTCATGCATGCGTAAACGAAAACATACATCGTCCAATAGCTCTAACAGCAATAACTCCACTTCTTTTCGGTTTGTATAATCATGGAATAGAATCTGACTTTTTCCAAATGAACGAGAGCTAGGAATGTACACATCAGAAATGCGACTGTAATCAATCCCATTCGCATGTTGATGCAACTCTTCACCCAGAATGCCAAATTCTTTTTGTAACATCTCTACAGAAGAAAGAGCGAGTTCTTTTATGGAGTGAATGCCCAGACGATTCAAGCGTCTTTCCGTCGCAGACGAGATCCCCCAGAAATCCTTCATGGGATGAATGGACCACAGCTTAGAGGGAATATCCTCATATCGCCAATACGCAACTCCTGTTGGGCTATTCTTAGCCTCATGATCTAAACTCACCTTCGCCAGTAAGAGATTGGGACCGATGCCTGCGGTAGCTGTCAGCCGTGTCTTACGGTAAATCTCGTTAATGATTTTATGGGCTAATTCTTCTGGTGTTTTAGCGAATAAATGCAAAGAAGCTGTCGCATCAATAAACAACTCATCAATGCTATAGGCATGAAAATCTTCAGGAGCCACATACTGTAACACCAAACTAGAAATATAGTTCGAAGCCTTAATATATCTCTCCATAGATGGATTCACCACATGGATATCTTTCCTTTTAGGGATGTCAAAAAGACGACTTCCTGTTTTGATTCCTTCTTTCTTTAATAAAGGTGTGGCAGCTAACACAACCGATCCCGACCGTTTGATATCTCCTACCACCGCAAGCTTTGTTTTCAGCGGATCTAATCCCCGTATGACAGAAGAAACTGAAGCAAAAAATGCTTTCATGTCGATGCATATAATGACTCTGTTTGGTAGCTGGGCATAATCCATTGAAAGAACTCCTCAGATAAAGAACGTTTGTTCTCTATTATATACGAACAAACGTTCTTTATTCAATGGAAATTCTAAATTTTTCCCGATTATTGTTACTGCAATATGATATATCTCTTTTTAATCAACTTACAGAAAGGTCTATATAACTATAAAAATAACAAATTATTATTTTTATGTATATTTTTGTTACATTTTCTGTTTTTGTATAGTATAATTTCTCATTGTTGACAAAATATGAAAAAGGGGAGAAAATCAAGTGGTAAAGAATCGAATTTTAGTTAAAGCCTTTTTATTAATGATTTTAGGTCTATTTTCGTTTAGCAGTATATCTTACGCAGATGAATGGAACGATGATGAATTTCAGAAGTTAGTTTTGGAAGAAAAAATTGAAGTATATGGATTAGATGAACTTAAAAATGCAGGGATTTTAGAGAACGATGCAATCAACAAAGTTACATATACTGCTTTTTTTGAAGATGGAGTTAGTTACGATATCAATTTACAAGTGACTACAAACACAAGTGGGGCTATTACGGCTGTTGTATCTGATGCTTCGACAAGTACTTTTGAAGCTTTAAAAAGAAGAGGTAAACCTAAAAAGGGAAAGAATAACACTGTTCCATATAAATTAAATGGTGGAATGAACAAATCAAGCTTTATCAATGAGCACGCATATGATAGGCATAAGTATAATCCAAAGAAAAAATCTACACCTAATGATACTCAATATGGTCGCAATGTTGATGTCAAAAAATTAAGAGAAGAAACTATGAATAATTACGATAATAAATGGTCACAAACTGATAAAAAAGGAAATACTCAAGTTTTTTACGCTAAACGTTTTGATTCTAATATTAGTACCTCAGATACTTCGACAAGAGATCATAGAGTTATAATAAATAAAAGCAACTCTGCAAAGAGTACGCAATTTCCACTAGCATTCTAATTGTGCTATAGATAAGGGGTAGACAACAAATGATTAACGTAAAAAAAAGCCAAGTTTTTATAGAGCTTGATATAGCTAATTGGGATAATACTGAGTTTGGTAGCACTTTGTATGAAATGTGTGAAACTAACAAAGAATATGAAAATGATTTAGTTGAAGTTCACCAAGTTGTTTTTCTTGGTAAACGAAAAAGCCAAGATCATTATTTAATCATTTTAAATATTACTCAGGATATAAACAATTTAGGTAAACCTGTAGAAAATTTATATAGATAATCTAAGAGGCTGGGCTTTGTCCCGGCCTCTTATTATATTCTAGTTCACATAAGTTTAATTATCGGAACCATACAAAAATATGAGCTCTTGGTATACAAGGGCTCTTTAACTTTCCATCTTTTCTTTACATAGTTATTTCGTCATTACATCATCTTCCTCAGTAACATATATTTTAAATCTTTATAAAACGCAATTTTATAACTTTCAATTGCTACTATGTTTTCATTCACAAGTGAAGCCTCTTCTTACTGTTCAATAAAACCTGCCTTAAATCATATGATTAATTCCACAACAAGTGGATTAATTTAATTAAAATAGAAAAAAATGATATTATTGGATATTAGGAGGTATTTATGTACAAATTTTTGATTTTTATTATAGTAGCGTTTTATATCGCTCATTATGTCGAAAAATACTTAAGAAAAAAGATGCACTTAGAAACCGATCCAGATATTTATAGAAAAAAAGTAAACAGGTGGCACTCAAGAATAGAAGTTGTACTATACATAATATTTTTATTTTCCCTAAGCTATTATAATCAAGTTCCTATGTGGATTATTTTAGCTGCTTTTTGTATTGTTTATCAGGGATTTAATATATTTATGGAATGGAAATTTGCAAGAGAAACAAAGGAACACCTTTTAGCCGTTATCTTCTTCTTCTTTTATTTAGCTTCTATAGGAGTTGGTACTTTGTTAAATGTATTTTAAATAGGAGTTGAATATTATTGCTAAAAACATTTTTATACCTCTTACTATTATTGTTAGTAGCATCTCTTATTACAAAGTATCTTGCTATAAAATTAAATGTTAAAGATGACCACGACACTGAAAAAATCATGTAAACAAGTGGCATAAATGGGTAGAAAAAAGTTTTTATATTGTTTTTATTATACTCTTTATTGCTTTTGAACAGCTTCCTATGTGGGTCATGTTAATTATTTTCTGTTTATGTTATTTAAGTTTCCGAATCTTTATGGAGTGAAGATATAACAGAGAAACTAGGGAATATTTAATATCATTTAGTCTCCTGATATATTTTTTAATAGCAATTATTATTGGAGCAATATTGAATGTTTTCTAATGGTTTATTTATACATACACAAAGAGCTATGTACGTTATAAAAAGCATAGAAAATAAATACACTATAATACATAAGAGCAGGTGGAAATAATTTTTATACCTATATTAGTTTTACTAGTTGGTTTGTATCTATTAATCTCGGGAATTTTAATCATCGTAAAAGATAAAAACACAAAAGGAAAGACTAAAAAAACTTTAGTTGTTTTAGCAGTAGCATCCGATATAGTTACTGATCCAGTGTCGTCTTCTGGGTTCCGTATTATGCTTGGTGCTGTTCTTATAATAGGTGGATTAATTTTATTATAAGAAATACCTATTGGTATATAACTATGTTTCAAAAGGATTCATATCGATTAACCGGTATGAATCCTTTTTTATTACTAAAAATGTTCGTAAAAGTGCATGGATTCCAGAAGACGTTCGTAATTGTTTTTATAACTTAAGCAAACGATAAAGATGATAGATTTCTTACGAAAAAGAAAAGTTCGTAAAGGTATACCTTTACGGACTATGTATTCTTTATCATTTGAATGTAAAGACTTTTACTACGCTCAAATTATTATCTCTATACAAAGAAAATTGATACTTTCCCGCAGAAAGTTTTCCTGAACTAATTTTAAATTCGTAACCCGCAGTGGCCTCGTCATTAGGAATAATTTCTTCCATTAAAACATTGCTCTTATCCTTGATATTAGCTAATTTTAGTACAAACTTTTTATTTTGTTTTTCCTTTTCCGAATTTTCTTTAAAATGTGTAGAGACGATTATTTCCTTATTTCGATCCACTTTATTCTGTGGATCAATAATGTGTTGAGATTCATCATTTGTTTTATATCCTATTTCTATATTATCTCTTTTGATTTCTCCATCTTCTTTGAGTATAAAAAAGAAAAAAGTAATAGAAATTAATAGAACAAATAAAATCAAAAACCATTTACTTTTTGACATGTAAATTACCTACTTTGTTATATTATAGTAGATTTATACCATAATAACGTTTTATTCACAACAGTATATACAAAGGAGCTTTTTTAAGATATTAGGGCATGTAATTCTGGGGATTTATGCCTTTGCGAACTGTACCTTTTTATAGGATAATCGAAAGCTACGTTATTGAAATTTTGAATTTTTGTTATCATTGATCTTTCTAAAACAATTTATTGTATATACACTCTTAGTTAATGTAGGAGAGGTTTTGAGAAATAAAAACACCAAGGTACTTTACCCTACCTTGGATTTCCTTTTTTCATTAATTATCTCAGCTAATATCCCCATATTGACTCAAAAATGTTTTTAATTCATTTAACGTAGCTAAAATAAAACTTTGATCACTTTCTATTTCAAATTGCAGTACGTTTTCCAAATAAGGCTTCTCTCTATAATAACCTTGGATAACGACTTGACCTAGATTATTAAATTCAAATTCTATTTGAAGAGACGTTTCGTAGTTTATAAAAGTGGCTATGCCTTGGAGGGTATTATAGCATTTGTTTAATGCTTGATAAAATTCATACATATCGTTTGTAGTGAACCACAATTCTCCTAATACATAGTAATTCCCAGTCTTTATTTCAACCGTTCCTTCAATATCATAACCTCCAAAATGACTTTTTTTATTGGAAAACCCATATTTCTTTTCTGACTTAATTTGAATAAAGCCCTGTTTACCTTCAATTTTAATTTGATTCTTGCATCTCTTTTCTCAACGATAGTACTTATATCTTTATTAAGATAATTGAATACCATGTTTTATTTTCTCAATCCATTCTTGAATTTGTCTATTGTCGTAGAAATATATATCGGGTTCCATCTCTAAATCGATGCCTAATAAGAAAATAAAGTATTCATGTAATTGATTCTCATTTAAGGAAAGATTACTTCTATTATCTAGATTTTGAACCCATTTGTAGGCCCACATATTAAATTGCTCTCTAGATACGTCTCCTTTGAGAACATCTTCTAGCTTATTTATCAAATCTTTGTTTGTTGGCTGACTTTCAAACATTCGTTTCACCTTTTCAAAATAGATATTTATTAAAGTTAGTAAAATAAAGACTTTCAGTAGTACTTTAACCTAATCGATCACATTCATAAGAACTTCACAATCACAAAAACCACCATGATTTTGTAAGGCCTTTACTAACTTAGACTTTTTGTTTCTTAACACGTTTATATCCAACCACTCTCTGGTATAAATTAACGTATGATTACAACCATACGATTCTAATTTTTCTTGTAGATATATTTCTAACGATTTTAATTGCTCTGATGTTATTCCAAGCTCTTTCCATTGGTTTCCGTATTCTGTTAGCATAGCTAATCTTTTTAGTAACTTTTTATCTTTTTCGCCAAGAGATAGGGCATTCTGAAGTGCCGTTAAGGCCTCGTTATAATTTAATAGATATTCTTCAGCCTCCGATAGCAATTGCCAAGCTAAAGCATTAGTAGGGTATTGGTTAACATAATCCTTTAAACCTTTTCTTGCTACTAAAAGATGAGGAATGGCCTTTTTTGAGGGAGCTCTTCTTTGATAAGACCCTTGCATAGCTAATTTTTGTCCTGTGATTAATTCAATCCGTAAATCCAGTAAATTATCCATCTACGTACCCCCTTGTTTAAAACCAATATGCCTTCATTCCTCTTAAGAATTCTTGGGTAATGGGCAATCCAGAGCTGTAACCTATTACAGAATCAATCCCGCAGTAAGGACAGATAGCAGTATCATCGTCAGTGTCTATCCATTCTTCAATTTTCATCGGATGAAACATTTTCAAACAGTAAAAACAGCCGCATATTTGATCTTGGACTAAATTCTCCTTATTATTCTTACAAAATTGATGTGCTCTTTGGAAATTCTGTAATGCTTTATCCTGTTTTTCTAGTTGAAAGGTATTTACCAGCTCTATTCCTGCATCAACAAGCCTTTTTTGAAATATTTCCTTATGTACATCACCACATTGAAAAATAATATGAAAAGGAGTCGGTTCCGTAGGGAAAGAATCATAATACCTACCTTCAGTCCATTCTTGAATAGTGTTTTTTAAAATATTGATTAAAATTTTAAAATTTTTCTTCTTCTTTTTTAAAATGAGATGTGCGTCCGTAATGAATAAGATGTATCTATCTGCAGGAAGCCAATCTAGATCATTTAAACACTCGTCAAAAGCAGCCCAATTCTCTCCAAAATAATCTGGGAATTGGAGAGCAGCAGCCCATTCATCCATTAGACCTGTGATATTCCTACACTTTTTTCCCCTAATTACTTTGAATTCTGTCTTATTTAATTCCCTAGCTTGAACCTGTAAGTTAAATAATAATGCTGTATCTCCTACAGCTATATGAAAATAGGGAGCCCCTAACTTAATTAATTGATCTAAATTCATTCTCTGCCTCCCTTGAGCATATATGTAAAATAATCCTGTTAATTTAACCTTAGTCTTCGTAAAAGGAATTCCAAACTTTATTACGTTTCACACTCTCTAATAGCATATCGACTAACTGCAAGTAAGCATTCTTCCCAACTTGGTCTGCTGCAATGTAGGAGTAATTTCTTAAGTCGATCTTCTACAGCCTTAATATTAAAATCATTCATAATAAATAAGCCTCTACTTGTTTCGATTTCTTGGTCTTTTAGCATTGAACTTAGTCTACAGGGGCTCGTAACATATATTGAAAATACTTCTATTGGGCTTTTATGTCCTTTTATTCCAATGTCAGCTTCTAATTTGACGTAAAAATCGTTATGATTCTCTCCCCATTCATCATCTATAATTGTTAAATCATATAAATGTAGTGTCAGCAATATCTATCATTCTCCCTTCTATACCAAGTAATCTAGTACTTATTCAAAATCATCAGGACACCAAATGGCGATATTATCGCCTCGGGTTGCTACTAAAAGCCAATCACAACTCCCTCCTGAAAAATGATCTCCTAATTGCCAACATTCATAGTTAGAATCGTGACCATTCACAAATAAAACTTTCCCTGATTCTAGCGTGATAATAAGGTGAGGAGATGAAGTTCCTAATACAAGATCCACTACCTTTTCTCTTCTCATGTCCCAAATATGCTTAAAATGCTGCTCTTCTGTATTAAATGGCACATCACTCTCTGATGATGGGTACGTATCATTAAATTCAGAATATACAGTCCAAGTTGTCTCGATGTTTAATACAAAATCGCCGTCTTCTTTTCTAGTGTAGTTAGTAAAATACAATAAAGTTATGGCATTATCGGTCCCAAACTTCACGCCATCTATTTGACTGCCTATAAGTAAGTGCTTCAGAATCCGTTCGGTAAATGTTTTATCTTCTATTTTCATTGTACTTACCCCTTTACGATTGTTTTGGTGTATACCCTAGAACAAATTAAGTACTGCAAATCTCTTTAGATATTAAAAAATGAGCTAAAAAGCCCACTTTACTGTAAAAATCCTTCTGACCAACCTTTTCTATTTGAAAATGTCTCATAACTACAGCCACTGTCATATTCGAATTCTTTCCCCTTTTTTAAATAATAAGCTTCCGACGAAAGAGACAGTAAGGTTTCAAATTCAGTGTCCTTGAGCATTTTTGAAGGATTAGATAAGACATCTTCAAAAACTTCTTTACCACGAGCGACTACTGCACATCGTGCATATAAGAAGAGGTCAGGTGAGAAATGTTGATCTTGTTGAGAAAAACAATATTCTCCTATTTCTTTTGCATGTTCTTCTGTATCTAATAAGAAAAGCTTATAGGAGAGAGTTTCTTCAAAATGTCTTATTTTCCATGCAGTGAAAGTAGAAAGTTCTTTGATAGCAGCCTCTACAATCGCCTCTTCATCTTCCTTACTCCAGTCTAATAAAGAAATAACCCTCCAAAAATTTTTCTCATCCAACATTTTTTTTGGTTTTGATATAGAGTTTTTTAAAGCGAGAGCTTCATCTTCTTTTTGAATTTCGAGTGCAAATCCTTCAGGATCAGTTTGTCTACGCCACTCAAAATAAACTGATAGAGCACAGTCTTTTGACCAATTTCCTCCGTATATATTAGATTCGATTCCCTGTTCCTCTGTAGTTAAGGACGTATTTCCAATAAAGATTAACTCTTTAGGAATTCTTCCATCTACCCACTTATATAATGGTTTCTTTGCATCACCTATTATAAGTTCGGTAATCAAAGCTTGATGAATTTTTTCAGAGTCAATTGTAGGTATTTGTTTGTCTATATAGCTTGTAATGCCAAGAAGATAAGAGCGATCAATTATATTCACTACTTTAACTGCACCATACTTATTCATCGGTAATGGGGTAGCAAAGATATCTCCTACTTGCACAGCTCTCTTTGAGTTCACTATATGTAATTCCTTTCAGTTAAAAGTTTAGTTATAAGTAGAATAACAAGTAATGCTAAAAGTGTATATAATAGACAGAGCTAGTTACCCTAGTAATCCCTTATATAATAATGTCCTAGAACTATATAGAAACCTTTTTATAGGAGGTATTAATATTGTTTGTACGTTTATATGTTACAGCAAAAAATAAAACTGAAGCTGAAAAAGATTTAAAATTTTTTTTAGAAAAGATAAACCAAATATTAGTTAAAGCTAACGTAGAAAGATTAGAGCCTTACTGGAAATTCGATGATGTATATGTTGTAGAACTCAATTTAATCGTGAAAAAGGATTTAAGTCTCAACGAACTAACTCAATTATTAGAGACGATTTCTGATAAATGGCAATACTATGGTGACCCAATTAATGAGTTTTTAGCTTCAAAAACGGCTGAAGGCTGTAACTATATATTAAAGGGTGTAGAAATGATCAACATTTATTTAGATGAATAAGATATAAAAAGTTAGTTAACATAGCCAATCCTTATACAAAGGAATGATTAGATTCATCTGCTAAACTAAATGCTAAAGAGCATTTAGTATCATTCGAGGAGGACATCCAAATAGTGAAGAAAATTTCATATCCATTTTATCCAAAATCAAATAGATATCTCATGCCCGGTCAATTTTGGCCCATTCCTTTAAGTGACGGAAGATTTGCTTGTGGCAGAGTATTAGAAACTAGTCCTGAATATACAAAAAACTTCATCGCTGGTTTAATGGATTGGGTAGGAGATGAACCACCTACTAGTGAGGATTTGAAAGGACGAATCATACTTAAACAAGGTGATGGACATATTAAAATGATACAAGAAACAGCCTTAGATGGCATGATTTCTGGTTATAGGGATTTAGAATTAGACAATTTAGAGGTAGCTTATTTTAAATCACAAGAAGCCTTTGCAGATAATTGTATGTTGCAAAAAGGATACACAGAAATTCGACCTATAACAAGAGAAGAACAACAACTGTATAGTACTTTTTCTACATGGGGTTACAGCGTCATCAAATTTAGGGCCGAGGATATGTTTGTTAAGAAATAAATATTACTAAAAGATAAATAGACTTTTATCAAGATAGAAAATATATAGATGAATGGGTGTTAATGATGGATAGTAAAAGAAAATACTTTAAATATAATGAAGACGATATTCTTGAAATACTTTCTGAGTACCTTTATACAGACTGTAATTCTGAAACCATAGGCTCAAAGGCAATAATACTCGGTGAACCTGGGAAAGATCTACGATTAGTTGCAGTTGTAGGGGATGGTGAAGACGAGAAGCTTTATGAAACAAACTTAGTGGAAGTTGATCAAAAAATAGATTTCAATGGTTCACATTAAAAATACAATCTAGTTGACGTAATCAGGACTATGAGAACACGTAAAAAAGAGAGGAGACACAAATATCTCTTCTCTGTCTTAATCTGTTATCTATAAAGGTTCTGGTTGATTGCCCTTTTAATAGGACCTTTTTTAGCAAAATGCCATTCAATGACATGATCTGCCAACCGATCATATAAGTCATCTTCTAAATAGGGTTCATACTCAGAAGTAAGTAGGATATTTACATCAGATTGAATTTCTAATAATATATCTGGCTCAAACACGTCGTTGTCATTTAATATTTCTAAAATATATAAACCCAACATTTCAAAACCTTCATCCCAATTCCCATTCCCATTGCTTTGAGCTTCCCATCTTAGTTTTTCAATTGCCCTAATTAGTTCACCCTCTACAATGTCTGATTGCCCATTTTTAGGGACATATTTAGTCCATATTTCTTTCGCTTGTTCAAAGTATTTCATTTGTTCTCCCCCCAGTAACTAACTGAATAGAAATATTCTTCATAAGAAATATTTAATCCAAATTTGAAATCAGGAGCAACTATGTAGAAGTGTGAATACATAAAATTATTTCCCATAAATTCTGTTATGTTGTTATATAAAGTATTGTTTAAACCTTTATCTATCATAATATTTCCTGTTATATTATTCATTCCATGTCCAATAATAACGTTATGTTCTTTCAAAAAAAACATAGAGTTCCCTAATTTATTTAAAGTCTCTTTTAAATATTGTTTGTCTATATGTACTGTACCTGTCTTTTCAACAAGCTTATGGAAAATTAAAAGGTGCTTATGAGATAACCTAATGCTTCTTGATAATTCTCCGCGAAGGTGTTTATTAATTTCATTGCTATCGAGAGAATTGTACAGCTGAAATATCTCTTCATAACAGACTTGCTCCTCTAACAATCTGTTATGTTCATTCGTTTCTTTACAACTCTTAAAATCTTCAATTCTTAATTTATAGTCAAAATATTTACCAAAAAGAGCAATAACCTTTTCTCTTTCGTTTCGTACATGGTTTTGTTTTAATAACCTTTTCATTTTCTGCTGTCTACTATCCATAAAATTCTCCAAACTTAAAAATTCTCTTAGTTAAGAGTTCGATTATTTAAAGAATATCAATCTATTTCAATGATGTATACCATATAAACTTATTTACCATAACACGAATTATAAGAACCATCAGCTATTATAAATAATCTATAGGATTGTTATTTTGAACGTATCCATAAACTTTTATAACATTATCTTTCGTTTCTCCTGGTACGTTAATTGTTCTAAGTTCATTTATCACTTGGCCCTTCTCTTCCAAATTTTCTACCTTTATTTCTAACCATTCAATGTTTTTATAATTACCTTTGAAATGATAAAACCAATCTCCATCCCAATCACTTATATACTTAGTTTTGACATCTTGTGTTCTCCAAAATGCATTTATAGAACAATCATTCATTTTATTTTTAATTTCTTCCCATTTGGTATTATTCATTACTGATTGATATTCACAAAACCTCATAAAAAAGCCACTCCCTTAGTTGTCATAAGCATAATTATCCTCAGAAAAGTTATTTGGTACATATTAAATTATTAATTATCAATAATTGGTGATTCCTTAACACCTAAAACTTCAATGCTGTTACAATAAAAATCGATATCTTGATTTTCTACATCATGCACTTGAAATCTAATATTTTCCCAACTTCTATCACGAAGATCTATTATCTCTAATATAGATAACTGTAAAGCTCCCCCACTCGCATATAGTTTGAAATTCCCTACGCTATAAAAATTCATACTAACTTCATGAAAGGTATGAGCACCTTTAGTTTTTAAAAGAAAGACTATATGTAAATTAGTTTTGTTCTCTTCATCAAACAATAAACTGTTTCTATACTCTGTAAAGTACCTTACTTCTATAATATATTTCATATCTAAAAAAGAAAAATCTGGTGAAAGACTAGTTAGCAAATGAAAGTTTTTTATTTTTAACATTTTAATAATCCTCTCTTCAATATAACTTTTCTACAGGTTCCATATATAATGAGTTATTTGTGTTGCCACGGTGGATATCTCACTAGCTACTCTTTAATTCGCATGATTGGATCTTGATCATGAAATCCTATACATAAAGGAACATCAACTTTGATGTTTTTTACAGCTTTCGCGAAAGCTACAAGCGTTCTTACAATTAAAAATAGCGTTATAACCCTTTCTTTTTCCGTAGCATCAAAACCGTTCTCTTGATAAATCTGAGCAAACTCTTTGTTACTAGGTCCTTCAATTTCGTCTATCCAATCACTGGCCCAGTCATCATCTTCTTCAAAGAGACTACTATATCCATCACAAATAAAAAATGTACTTTCCCAATCACTATCCATATCATATTCAAAATAAATGGCTTTTGCAGACTGTGCATTTACTATATGCACAGCTTCTTGAAGGCTACTCTTTACTTGCGTTTGAAAAGTATCTAAATTTATATTATGAATCCGTTCTGCTTCATTACCTTCCACGTTAGTAGAGCATAATTCATAATACTTAGCTTCCATTTCTTCGTATGATTTCTCAAACAATTCTCCTTGTAGTTCATCTAAGCAATCAAAGATATTCATTAAGTTTCTTCCTTTCCATAAGTACCGTCTAAATAATTAAAAGCTAATGATCGATACTTACTATCTAGGTAATTTTCTACGTTTTTTTTGGGGTGTATATATAGAATCTGAACTTGAAGACAGTGCTTGTACTAACGCACATTCATATAATTCTTTTAATGTATCGCTCTCCGCATAAACCTTCATATATTCAATACCGTTAGAGGCCGAAAAGCAAAGACCAACTAGCTTTTCTTTCGTAACTACATCTTTACAAAATCTAATAGCTGCAGCACTTTCTCCTGAATTAGGATTTTCCGAAATACTAGGATCATAACAGGAAGTGAAAATATTTAGCTTCTTAAGCTTTTCTGGCTCTAGAAAGATTAAGATAGAACCTCTCTGCCATCCTGTTGCATTCCAAAGTTGTTCATATCCTTTGATGACTTCCTTTTTTAAATCTAGTTTGTATTTGTTACGAGTAAAAGAAAGTATATCATTACACTGTTGAAATAATTCTGTATCTTTTTTGAGGCCATACACATAGCACTCTTTGGCACACAAGAGTAGTGGTCGGAGAATTAACTCATGTGCTGGAAGTACCTCATTTTCTTCATAATCGTAGTATCCATTTGGGATTAAGTTAACAAAAAAATGATCCAAAAAAGCTCCACCTTTCAACAAAAAATCAATTATTTTAATGGAACAAATACTGACTATAAAAATTTAGCGTTTGTTTCATTCGGATATATCTTTAATATCAAATTCAAATACAGATTTTTTCTCCTCTTTAGACATGCCAGTAAAAAACTTTTTATGTACTCTTAATTTTCTCGTCTTTTCAGGTAATATCGTTTCTAACCATGTGGCTCCTATAGGAGTATGCTCTGGTTTAGCATTTATCTTTTCGAGAAATTCTTCATATTCTTTTAAAACTTCCTCATTTATGAGTGAAACATCTATTTTCCTGTTTTCATAATCAAGCCTAGCAAGATCTTCTGCTGTAATATATCCTTCAATTGTCTTTACAACTCCAAATTCTGAAGGCATACGCTTACTATTTAAAGAAACGAAGAAATAAAGATAATTTGGTAAACGAAAAAGTCCCTTTTTTGTATCTTTTTTATTTGCAAGATAGAGCCAATCTCCCCGGCTAGCATAACAATTTAAATCTTTATTATTAAACCCCACTAACATTTTCTTGTACTTCTTCATAATAGTAACTCCCTCATACAATAATTAGCTTAATTATATATTCTAAGTTGTGAATGTTGTATAAATTTATAATATAGTCGGGCAGGTGAGCGCTCGTTAGAGTACACACTTGCCCGACTTAAGTGAAAATCTATATCTCATACAACTTATTAAACATAACTTATGTTGAGGTATAATAAGGTTACCAATTATATAAAAGTGAGGACTTATAATGATAAATGAACCCTATGGACAGCATTGGAAGGGTCATAAAGGATTTAGAGCTATTGAAGGTAGTGGTGTTTATAATCATCGTTTCGGAGGACAAGAATGGAATGTACCAAAATGTCAGTTATGTGGCGAAGATTTACATCAGATTTTATGTTTTGATCTAAAGGATGATAGATTAAGTGAACTAAGAACTTCTAAACTTGAGGAATTACCTTTAATATCATGCTTAAATTGTTCTACTGTATGGGAGCCTCAACTATTTCAATTAAATCTAACAACAAAAAATGTTACTGTTTTAAGCCAAAATGATAAGGGAAAATGGATTCAAGACGAAGAAGATAAAATACCTGTTCCTCTTCCTTATACGAAATTCAAACTTATTAATATGTTAGGAGAAGATATACCAGTCAATGAAGACGCCTACTATGATGCATTTGACTTATTTGGTCGGGAGTATATATGTAGAGTGTTGGGAGCGCCTCTATACGTGGAAAATCCAAATGATATAAGCTGTCCAACCTGTAACCATGACATGCAATATGTTTCCAGTATCACTCATGATTTTGAAGTAGATCTTGTATCCGTGGTGGACCTTTTCTTGGGAGAAATGATTATCTATTTTTATTTTTGTAAGGAATGTTTAACCCTAAAAACAGAGGTACAAGGTACGTAAGCTAAAAAAAGCCCTCGTAAGGGCTTTTTTTACTTCTAATGATAAAAATATTATGGTAACTAAAATGTATAATTTTACGAACATATACCTTTCTATTTTTTAATATAGATAATGAATTTAGTTACCATTTTCGTCAGACCATTTGTCTTCACTATCGATCCATTTGTTCTTCTTTAAATCAAAAGATTCTATATCATCATGAAAGTCTAGATAAACAGGCAGCTTTATTCTATTATCGCCAGCTTTATTCCAACAAGAAATAAACCAGTTTGAAATCAATTCTTTCTCAGCAGCAGATATTTCTTCTTCATTTTGTTCATAAAAATCCCAAAACTCATCTGAATGCTCGTCGGCTAGCTCATAGTATTCAAACTCTTCAAGTAGCTCATAACTACCTGAAAAAATGGCACGATTGTTTCCTTCATAGAAAATTTCATTCGCTTCATTGTCCATAGAAAACATCCTAATAGACAAATCAAATGGCTGAATGAAGATTTCAAAGTCTAGTAAGTCAATGTCCTTATAATAATGAAAAGTATGTACTTTTTCGATATTGTTAATTAACTTATCTTCATTTTGTTCAAGTGTTTTCTTTAATGAACCAATATATGAATCAACCGTAAATAACTTATCACCTTTATTTTCTTCTTTTGTATGCTTCCAAGTATCAAAACGCTCATTAATCTTTGTATTAATAGCCTCATAATTATTCCACGTATCTTCTACCTCATAAAGGGATTTTATATGAGGAAATATAGCTTCATAATCATCTAAATAAGTACCTTTATCGAAATCAAAGTAATCTTTTGTAAAGGCCCTTCCTTCCGCATTCAGCATATCGCTGGCAAAGACGCCATCCCATTCCATATATATTTCAGTTCCGGTCATGTTCTTTTGTTTAAACTTTATAATCTCCTGCGCAGCTTCTTCTTCAAATTCTTTGCTATATAGGTTTTCTTCAATAATCCAACCGAGATACATTCCAGTATGAACGAATGCCTGCTTTTCACTCAAGTTACTTGGAAAATCTCCTTCATAATGCCATTTAGCTTTATCATAGACGGTTATCATGGCCTCTTCCTCTTTCTCTATATCTTCTATTAAGGTAGTTTCTTCTTGTTCACGACTACTTTTTTTATTTAATGAGTCTTCGCAGCCTTGCAGGAACAAAATAATAAACACAAAAAATGGAATGCACTTTAATTTATACAAAATTCCCTCCATGAATTACATTAAAAATAAACGATATACTGCATTATATACTGTAGAGGTTAAACAATATATATTAAACCAATGAAAATAAGATTATAGCAAAAAAATGTAGTCTCTAAAAAACTGGTTTAGCTTAATCATTGTTTGCGGCTATAACTGCTTTTTAATTGCTTTGGATTTAGTGGGGGTACACGAAATAACTGCTTTAGAAAATCATCGAAAGTATCTGCTATTTTGATATACTCCCATTCTATAGTATCGTTTGTTGAAGCTGAGAAGTTTTCTGCGATATACATAACAGTAGGATCTTGTGATCTATTACGATAATCCAACACGACCCAATAGTGAAAATCCGTCCACAAAACCACAAATTCACCGGTGAGTTTGACTTCTTTTAATAGTTCTTTGGAAGATAAGATACTTATGTCATCATTTTCAAAATGTATAGGGTCAATTGAATCAATATTTGCTCTTCCTCCATAAGGAATACTTTCTGCATCGCCATCAGGTAACATAAAGTGTGGGTAGTTTAATCCCCCACCATTTCTTATTTTCAGTAAATCCAATAATGAACTAGGTAACTTAATACCTAAAATAACTTCAGCTTTCTTTATGATTTCATCATTTATCGGATAATCTATACGCTTATATTTGCTATCGTCGCTCCAAAAACTATCTCCCAAATAAAATTCTTTTTTCAAAACTTCACCTTCTTTAATTTAACTTTATACTCAGACAGAAAGTATCTCTTTTGTTATTAGCTATTTTTAGACTCACCTTAGCGCTTCACTATCAGCTCTACGCTCCTACAATAAATATTGCACGATTACACCTTATATTTAACGTGAAAATAGTTATCGGAAATGAAAACCCAAGGCTATTACACGGCCTTGGATTTTCTTCTTGTATAAATCTCGATAGCAACTATGCCAAATGCGACCCCATAAGCAGTAGAGAATGCTTTTAGGAAATCAGCCTGAGATTTAAGTAATATATTAATAATTAAATTACCTCCAAAAAAGACTAGAAAATATAACAAGAATTTTATAGCACCTTTTTTCAAAACCTGTACCTTCTTTCGCTTTACGTGTTGAGTAATTGTTTTAATTCCTTTTTAAAGCTTTTATAATGCCAATTAATATGATCAAGTTCGACCTCTATTTCAATTAATTGATCTATTAGCTTCTCTTGGTCTAGTGAAGAACTAAGAGTGTCTGTAATCAATCGATCAAGTTTATTACTACTTTCGTAAATATCGTTTAAATCAACTGCTAATTCAACATATTCCTTGCTTGAATCGAGTAAGGAAATCTTCTTTATGAGTTCATCTACAATAGTTGGTTTCATTCTATCTCCTCCCCTTTAATTAGTGTATATTCTAGGTACTTCAAGCCTTCATAAAATGTTATTGAAGATGGTTAGAAATCTAAAATTGAATCAATGTTTTCGGCATATTCATCAACTAGTTGACACCCTTTCTCTTCAGCTTCTTCCTCCTCTAATTCCTTATCTTCCAACCACTGTTGATAATGACAAAGTTCATGAGCAATGCTTTCTAACATCGCATACAATGCATCTATTTTTCCTCTTTCTCTAATCAAGTCTTTATAATCCCCAGTAGCAATACGGATATATGGTTCAACATCTTTTTCGTAGGGAGCAAAGAAAGTGGCTGTTACCAACTCCTTTGTCGTCCGGTTCTTAATTTGATAATCCTTTTTTAGGTAAATAACAACTCGGATAGGAAACTCCATTTGTGTTCTTAACCATTTGCAAAAGTTAATGCACACTATTCTTACTTCTGGGTCTACGCCAGGCTCACTCCTTAATCTTAAGCCTGCTCTAGGATAGTCATTCATGCTTATTTACTCGCATTCAATCTTTTAGTGACATTAGTAGTTTAATAGAATGATTTAGTTCCATAAATTTCTTTATTTGTCATATTATCGACTCATTTTATCATACATCATGTATAATAAAGAAACTTAATAATAGAAAGTCGGGAACGAATTGAAAAAATTTCTTCTTTATATGTTATATTTCTCTCTTTTTTATGATGTGGTTCATTTAGTATATAGGACTATAGCAAAATATAGCCTTGAGAACCTCGTTTATGACGCCTCTTTAGTAATAAGAGATTTAATTGTCATTTTGATTATCTTTAAGATCACTCGTCCTAAGAAAAAGCGAACAAAGTTTAAGCACTTTCATAATGCGGCTATTATTGCAGAAATGGAAAGAGAATACGAGAAAGCACTTGAGATTAGAAATGAAGGTCTAAAGCTTTCAGGGTTGAGCAATGCGGAGCGCGCGGGTCTACATGCTGGAAATGGAGGAACATACCTCTATTTGAAGGATTATAACAATGCTACTTTTTGTTTTGATAAAGCTTTTGAACTAGTTCAAGAAGAGAAATTTCCATATGATAAACAATACATTGAGGTTATTGATAGTTATGTAAAAGCGAATCGAAAAGAGGATGCTCTTAAGTTAGTGGAAAGTTTATTACAACGGCAATCTTATCATAAGAAATTTAGAAAGTTAGAACCCATAAGAGAGAAATTATTGACATAATACAATCAATCTTATGTAAAATACATGGTCACGACTGGGATGACCAAATGTACAAATTCAATCTTGGTTATAAAACCTTATATTTGAAAATATTTAATGGAGTGTACTTATATTGTTCATCTTAATTAGAAACTCTTTGATATTAGTTATTGTTTTTTATTTATCCATTTATGTCCTACCTGAAGTTTTACATGTTAATGAAACATTTTCAAAATACTTAACTGTAGCAGTTGTTGGAACTTGGCTTGTTAGATCTAATAATAGATGGTTACTTAATATGGCCTCTATACTTTTAGGGTTTTTAGGTCTTGGTCTTAGTTTTATAATTTTCGAATCATTTTTTCTGTAAATACTATCTAGTTCAGGATAGTACATGTGTAAAAGCTGGACTTTTATAAAGTGATTTTGAATAAGGAGTTATTTAATGAAAAGCCATTTAGATGGAATTGTTGTAGAAGGAGAAAGGGTAGGCATTTTTCTTTTAGGCATGTCTGAAGAAGTTTTGCTAGAAAGTCTGGTGCAACCATATAAAAGTGAAAAAAGACACGATTGTACAGTTTATCTAACTAAACACATGTCCTTTTTTATAGGTTTTACATGGTAGAGAAATCTTAGTAAGATTATCATAAAGAAAATGAAGTTTCCTATTATCCCTTAATTAGGTGGTGAGATTTTGTTTAACAAATTTAAACTTTTGTTTACAGCTAAGCAACAGGACGAAGCATCTGATAGATACGTTGAAGTACCAGCAAATGAAATAAATGAAGACTTAAAAAGTCATATAATCGCGTTAGAAAAGTTAGGCGGAAAATATAGTGAGGCTATTGAAAAGGAATACACAAGTAAATTTGAGTGCAACGGAAAGAAGAATTTAAAAATATGGGTTTGTAGAGACATTGATGGAGACCAGTTACCAGATTTAATGTAGACGTCAAGTCGAATTTTACACTTTTTGCTTATTTGCTTTTTACACTTCTGCTGAAAATACACTTTTTCGATGTTTCATTCGATAACTATCTCCATCCATATGAATGACTTCTACACGATGGAGTAAACGATCTAAAATTGCAGTAGTAATTCCTTGATCTCCCATTAGTTCACCCCACTGTTCAGGGCTTTTATTGGATGTAAGAATGATAGAACTTCGTTCATACAAATGATTAATTAAATGGAAAAACAAATTTGCTTCTCGCTGATCCATTGCCATGTACATTAAATCATCAATGATAATCAGATCGGCGCCTCTTAAGCGCTTTAGCTGCACTTTTGATTTGTTTAGAAACTCTTCCGTTTTTAAAAGATGAATAAGCTCACCCATAGTTACGAAATAGACGTTGAAACCTCTGTGAATAGACTCAACCCCCAAACCAATCGCTAAAAATGTTTTACCAACGCCTGGCGGTCCCAATAAAATTAAATTATACTGCTGCTCAAGCCAGTTTAGCTCTGCGAGCTGGGTCAATTGACGTCCCGTTAAAGCTGTTTGCTCTTCTAATTTAAATTCACTTAATGACTTCACGTAAGGGAAGTGCGCCCACTTCATTCTTCTTTCTAAACTCTTTACTTCGCGTTTTCTAAGTTCGTAACGCGTAATAGATTCAAGAAATTCTAAATACGTCCAAGAAGATTTTTCAGCCTCACGTAGGAGCTTTGGTAGCTCCTCAGCTGTTTCCGATAACCTTAATTGGCGAAAATGTTCCTGCAAGTCATTTACAGTCTTATTCACTGTGGGTCACCTCCTAAAATACTTGTGTAAGCAGTAAGGGAGCGAGTTGTTACTATGATGTTGTCTTTACCTGAATGTTTTATAAAGGGAGGCTTAACCTTTTGGGTACATTCAGTTTGTAATGCATTTTGGTGGTTTGCGATATCCCGAAAGTCATTGGCGCTGTAAAGTTTATCTATAATGCATTTAGTCAAGGTGGCTTCAATCCACATTGGATATTTCTCAATGGTGTGTTGAATGATAATGAGCTGATCGCGCCGATACCGTGGGTATCTTAAACAAATTTCATTTAAATAAGAAGTTGCACGTTTCTGATCTTCAAAATGTGAAACCAGTTGTTGCTTAAATTCTTCAATACCTTTTGAGCGATCCCGGATATGATGTAGATGTTGAATAAGCTTTCCCTTTTCATTACTAATGCTATGTTCAGCAATTACTTCTCCATCTAACTGTTTACGGATAATCAACGTTGGCGGTTGGCTCGAAGTGACTTCAATAAAAACCTCATTATCGGAGGCTACACTATACGTTCCGAGAGGAACGGAATAACGGTTTGATTTAAACCGTATTGTATTGTCCTTACTAATATTCCTTGTTATACTTGGGGTAATGACGCTTTCATATGAGAGTGGTGAAGAGACGGGCTGTAAGTGTTGCTTTTCGACGGGGAACACTTCAGCTGGTCTTTTTTTCGTTGTCTGATGAACATGTTGATTTCCAGTGCGATGTAGCCACTGTAATGCACGGTTATTCCAATCCTCAATATTGCTAAATACTCGGCTATCTGCGAAATTTCCCTTTATGTACTTTACAACGTTCTCAATCATTCCTTTTGATTCTGGGTCTGCCTTACGACATAAATGAACTTTAAACTTACGCTCATTTACATAGCTTTGAAACTCAGAAGTTAAAAGTAGCTGACCTGAATTTTCACTTACTGTAATTAAACGATCCTGATCATACACAATTTCTTCTGTACGTCCTCCATAAAATTGAAATGCATTTTCATGACATCGAATGGCATCATTTGTTGTAAAAGGCCGGTCCTGCCACTCCATATATTTGTATCGAGAGTGAGCTAAGACAAAAGCGATGAAATATAGTTTAATTTCATTCTTTTCAGTTGTCTTCTGTTTTGTTTCTCCCCAATCCACCTGGATTTGCTTACCCATAGGTTGTTCAGGGATTGCTTCATATTGCCGAATCATTACTTTTTTCTCAATCTGATAAATCTCCCGCATCTCTTTCACATAAGCTCTTACTGTACTCTCGCCAACAACTAAATCGGGATAACGCTCTAAGAGCCAATCGTGGATTTGTGCTGCACTGAGATGAGGGTATTCTTCAAGCCAAGCGATAATCCAATCCCTGTAGGGATCCAACTTCTTACCTTTGCCTTGAAGCTGTTCCATGTATGCTTTTGTCTCTTCAAACGTCATTTTTAAATATTTATAAACGGTTGGTCTTGATACTTTGAGTTCCTGTGCAATTTGAGATACTTTAAACTTCCGTTGATGTAATTGTTGAATATTTAAATAAAGCATTAGCTTCTCCTCCAAAACGCTGTCCCCCCAGTAAAATAACACCTTCTATTATTTTACTAGAGTTCTAGCTTATTGAAGCAAAAGTGTAAAATTACGTTGAGCAAAAACTGTCAATTATATTCTAGCGTTTACATTTAACTTCTAATCATTGCCTAGAAGGCGAGTATCGTTCTCAAGTTTCTATAAACTTCGATGGTTTCACAAATGAAGAGGATGCATATGTGTACTATATACAGTTGTGGTATTACTTTAGTGGAGGCCGTAAAGGTATAGGAACTCTATACGATTTATCAAAATATGACCTAGAAGCAAATATTAAAGAGCAGTTAGAAGTAATACTCAGAGAGGTATAACATTGTATGAGGAAAAAGAAGCGTCCATTTTAAACGCTTCTTTTTGTTGTCTAGAACAGCGACTAAGTATTCCAGGCCCATATATGATATATAGATTTTTAGTATTAATACTCAGTTAAAATCTCGGTTTCTTAAGATGAAGTTTCTTTTTATCTGTTCTTCCTCACCTTCAACAACTTCTGGGTAATATCTAGTTAGAAAATCAGAGAATTTTTCTCCCTTAGAAGTATGTACAAACCTAGAATATACTTCTGTTCCACTTGCTAGCTCTTCGTCTTCAAATAGCTCGAAAACATCTAAACTTTCTATGTATTTAAACTCTACAAGTTGATCATAAACATTTGTATAACTATCCTTATGTCCCTTTGCTTCTTGTTCTGCAAGTTCGTAAGCTTGATCGAACGACTGGGCTTTAATTAATAAAATACTTTCTTCAAATATTTGATGTTCATTATAATTTGTGTCAATTTTCTCTGGAGTGGGCTTTCCACTAACTATGTGTTTATAAAGAACCTTTACTCCATACCATTTCCATACTAGGGTTTCTCCCTTGTGTGTTTGCATGTAACTACTCCATTCTGAAAAAACATAAAAAGAACAATAGCTAGGTTTAAGCGTAATTAAAAGGGAGACCTATTTTAATCTAAAAAGTCCAAAAACAGATTGAAGAAACTTAATTATCTAATAAGTGTCCGAATTCCCTAGAAGATTAGCAATTTCCTTATTACCATACTCTTTCGCATAAAACATAGCCGTTTTTCCATCATCATCTTTTGTGTCTTTATTTACTCCGTTTTTTAATAATAGTTCAACAGCTTCTTTGTGATTGTAACAACAAGCAATAATTAAAGGTGTTGTACCATCATTGCTCTTGACTTCAATATTTGCTCCATTTTCAATTAACCATTCAATAATTTCTATATAACCTTCCCCTGCAGCTATATACAATGGTGTAAATCCCTCTTCATCTTTTAAATGAATGTTAGAGCCTTCTGATATTAGGAACCTAATAAGATCTATATGACTTTCTTGTGTGGCCCAATGAAGCATCGTATACCCACCTTGATCTCTTGTATTAATGTCTATTCCGAAATCCAACAGTTTCTTTATCTTTCCTAAATCACCGTAAGCAGCGTACTTAAATATCTTTTCTGTTCTCTTTTCCTGGTTTTTAGCTATTTTCTTTTTTAATCTCTTGTTCATTTTTAATCCCCTGATTTAATAGTTATTATCTTAAATAGAAAATCTCTCTTCGATCTATTACGGATAAGTGTGATCTCACTAGCTAAATTTGAATAAGTTCTTATTAAAATAAGTCAATTATTGAAAATATAATCCCTACTACAATTGAGAGTGTAAAGATTAATTTCCATTTAACCTTCTTTTCTAACCGATAGACATCCAGTTTTTCTAATACAAACGACACGAGCCACATTATAACGATTGATTCAATAAATTCATCTATAAAATTAAAAATAAAATCTATTTGTTCTCACTTTCTTATTTTTAAATATTTACCATTTATTTAAACTATTTATATGTAAACGTTGAAACAAATTTATTCTTGTACTTAATACTCTGTTAACGAAAAAAGAATGTTGCATATACTGTTTTGGTGCTATTTTATTGGGCTTGTATTTATTAACCCCAGAATAAGAAACACCCTGAAAGACACTAAACTCAACCTCTTCATCTTAATCTATTAATTGGTCATTAATTTGTACTACTCTTGAGTCTTCTGGGAAGGTTGAGCACACTTTTTGTATGGATGAATATCTATCCTCGTTTGAAAACAAGAAAAACCCTGCTCCATCATGGAAAATAGTTATGAATGTAGTATCTTCTTCCGTTTTAAAAATAGGGGTAGATACGTTTTTCCATCTGCCCCATTCCTTAACTCTCTTGAGCTCAAATCTTATATTTTCAGAGTAAGAAAGTGAATAAAATTGGTTCATATTAGCAAGGTAAAAGGTATGTTCTAATGCTAAGGATAATATACGCGCGTCTTTAATTAGTAAAGTAAAGCGTCGAGGGTGATAGGTAACCCGTTTAAAAAATGTATAGTAGGCTTGTTTTTCCTCTAATAATTCATACCTATATTCTATACCTAATTGATTAAATTCCTCTTCAAACTCCTCTGCCATCATATCATCACAAAGGAATGTAAGATATAAAGGATACCTATCCTGCTTAATTAAGAAATCGCATAAGAATTCCCTTTGCTCATCCCTATCGTCAACGCTTTCCATTGTTTCAGATATAAAGTAAACAGAATCAATAGGTCCTTCTAATTGAACATAGTGCCCCACCATTTCATCAAACTCCGCATTTAACTGCTCTAGTTGAATCCAAATCTCACTCATATAAAACCTCCTTTACATATAAAAGAACCTGCAACAGTAATTTTTCCTATTTGACCTCAAAGATTTGCTGCGTCTTATATAGAAAAATAGTTAGGGTTCAAATTTGTATGTCTAAAACAGCCGTACAAATAACATCTGGTTTCTACTTGAGGCTTATAATCTATAATAGGAGCGTTTCCCTTATAAATTTCTCTAACTGCATTTTTAATAAAAGTAATCTCTTCCATCGTTTCTTCTTCGTATTCTTCTTTAAAACCTTCTTCCTCATCTGGATCTTGAATGACTTCTTTCATCTCTTTTTCTTTTCTTTGAATAGTCTTAGAGGAAAGTTCTTCAATTTCTTTTGTTTTTGAAAGCTTCCATAAAGAATAAAAATAAGTCGGAAGAAATGCTTCTGAATAAAAATCCCAATCTAACTTAGAGTAAATGTTAACAAACTCTTCATAATCTCCCAGAATATAATATATCTCTGCTATATCAGCTTCTAATGCTTCTTCATCTTTTTCGCTCAAAAAAAGTAATTCTTTTGCAACTTCTCTTGCTTCTGATTTCCTTCCTAGTTGTGCTAAACAAATTCCGTAGCTAAGTAACGGAAACAAACTATAGTTGTTACAGGATCGTAGTTGGTGCGCTTTATAAAAACATTCAGCAGCTTCAGGTAACATTCCTTTTTTGTAGTAACATAACCCCAGATTACTTAAATTTTCTAGGGAAGGTGTTAGATTAATGCCTTCTTTTAATATATTTATTGCTTCTTCATACTTTTCTTCTTTTATGTACATTTCACCCATCAAATTATAGGGAAAGTAATGATCAGGTTTGTTTTTCAATAAATCTTCTACTATATCAAATGCTTCTTCATCTGCAATTTTCCATGTATAAGACATGGATTCTTCTTCTGTCTCTTCTTCGAAATTTCGCGTTTCTTTAGTATTACTCGTAGCCTCTATAATTGGTTTCCCCTCTGTAAAATAAAAATAGGCTAAATTATAAAGGGGTTGAATAGAAGGTTTCATTTTAGCAGCAGCTTGTAGTTGAAAAAATGCTTCTTCATATTCATTTGTCTCCATAAACACTATAGCAAGCTCATTTCTTAGCTTTACGTTGTGAGGATCCTGTTCAACTTGCTCCTGCAATTGAAGCGAAACCTTTTCAAAATCTATTTCATCATACTTGCTCATATTCATACTCCTTCTAGACATTAAACTCAATTTCATCTGTATCATTAGTAAAGTTCCTCATGTACAAGAACAAAATAAAAAGCCACCCATTATTTGCAGGACAGGTGGCTTTTCACTATTAAAATGCATGTACAAAAATATAATAACATATTAATTCCATAAAGACTATATTTTACCTTACAAGCATATGTATAAAAGGTGCGCTTTTTATTCATCGTAGCTTCAATCACCACAAGAGGAAAAGCTGATGTATCAAGGATGTATAAAAAGCTGCATAACTCATAAATGAGACCTCTTTCGAACCCTTACTCCCATAAGGGTTCTTTTTTGTGGTGTGTTCCGGAAAGAGTGTTTATGTAAACTAGTTTTGTATATGGTATACATAGCTTATATTTTAATCTTGAGATAAATAAATCCAATTTCTTTCATCAAATTCTTCAATAATATAACTTGAACCTATATCTTTTAAAATTTTATTGAAAAATTTTATGTCAACTTCGTGATCATACAAATCTTCTTGAATGTATTCTGTAAAGATAAAGTTTGTTAAATTTGTATTGTTAACAAAATCTGAAAAGAATGATTTTAGAAAGTATGAATTTTCTTCACTTAATTTTTCGTCATTGATTAATGAAATCCTGAAAACATTTAAAATCGCATTAATATCTTCTTCATCCATATAACATAATGGATCTAGTTTTTTATCTTCTTCTGTGAATGGTTTTCTAGTGTCTTCAATTACTACATAAGAGAAGATTTGTCCGTCTTTTGATACTCGAAAAATTTCCAAATCCCGCAATTTTATAATTCTATTAAACGATACCATAATTTCCTCCTACCCAAATAACAATTCAAATTAGATACTACTAAGTTTAAAGGTATAGTATTTATTTTACAGTAAAATAATCTTATTTGTTGTTAATGAATATATACATACACATAAAAAAGGGATTTGCAGCTGTAAATTTCTTTTCCGTTTCCTAGAATATGGATTATGTTAACTTCTATGTCTTAATAATTATATCTTCAACTTTTCATTTAAGAGCAATAAGAACTTTGCTTGAGATTTCTCATTACGAATCATTCTTTTAACACGAAAATTACTTTGTAAGTAAGCTCGGACTTCTCTATTTCCGATAAGTAGTGAATAGTATTGGTTGTTCTCATAAATCTTTTTAAACCATTCTTGTTCCCTTAGTAACCTAATATTACTATCAATCTTCCTTGTATCTAAAACACCCGTACTGAATCCTACTCCACTTGAAAGGAAATCAGATATAAAGTCAATCATTAATACATCTCACCTTATTTTATATTTATGGTCTATTATAACTTTATTTAGCTATTATTTATATTTCATTAGGTTTCCGATAACGTGTTTTATGGTAACTAAAGCATGTATTAGTTATGTTTGCTTCTTAATTATCTACTCTTTTTCCTTTTCCATAATAAGTTTGTGATAAATGCACTCAAAAATCCTATAAACATTAAACAAAAGATAATTTGATATAAGATAAAATTCCAACTATCTTCAGAAGAAAAAAGAGAAATTTTTCCTGAATCCATAATGTCGATAACAATAAATAACATGAGTGTAACAAGATATATTAAAGAAAATTTCTTGTAAAAGTATTTTTTATAATTAGTGCTCATTTTAATCACCTCAATATAATTGTACGTTAAGCTTATTTCAATGTTTATTGTATCTTTGAAAAAAGTGTTTAAAGAAAAGGGATTATTAAATTAAATAACAGCATTCTCCTTCCATTTAGGCGAGTGCTGTTATTTTCTTAAGGTTCTTATAAGTGCAATTACATTAACTAGATGTTATATTCTCTGTTAAAGGAACACGGAAGAGACCAAATACTTAGTCTCTTCTTAATTATTTTTCTGTCTTGATATAAGGAACCCTTTGTGCTGTTGCCCCTACAGAAGCGCCACGAATAAAATCTCTATTTTCTAACGCTTTAAAATTTTGGGTTTGGCCTGTCACCATCACTCCTAAAATTTTGACTTTATCAAATGATTTATCTTTATTCGATGCTAAAAACTTCTCAATTGCCTCATCTTCAGCATCTGCATTGTACTTTTTAAGGTTTGTGGTAAATTCATTATAAGCATCTTTTGGCGAATCAGATGGATCAAACCCATAAACAGGCATGCCAGCAGGTCCTTTACTTTCGTTTACAATAGGCGATGCCATATACAACCATACAATGTTTAAATTATTGGGAATTTGTTTTTGTATTTCCTTCAATGTATAAGGACGATTAAAAGAGATAGCTACTTCCGCAACATAATTTTTCATTTGTGAGACTGCATTTAAGTCATTTTTTACGCCTCCATAGTAATTCTTAATAGATGGATGATAAAAAATCCCAACCTTCTGTTTAGTTTGTTTATCATAGTGATAGAGCTCTTTACCATACCTATAGAATCCTGGCACTAATTCATTTGTGTCAATATTAGACCTAAACCAATCATAAGAGCTTGTTAGTGTACTCCATTTGACTACATAACCATCAATATTCTTGGAACGATTTGTTACAATGTTACCTTCAAACATCGAGCGACTACTTATTGCTTGGGAGTCAATTTGAATATTAGGCCCTGAAATTTCATTATTTAAAAAAAGTGCGTCATGAAGTCTTGCAGTACTTTTGGCTGCAAAATAGCTTCCAGCTCTATAAAGGGTTGCTAATGCCACAAGTACAACAATAATTGATATGAGGGCAATTTTAAAAACTTGTTTTCGTTTAGCTTTTTGTAAAGCTGTTTGTAGTGAACTCTCCATTAATATTTTCCTCCTGCTTTTGAGTGAATCAAATTACGTGCACGATATAACTTCTGCTTTACACTATTTATTTTAACGTCTAACATGACCGCAATTTCTTCATAAGAAAAACCATAGTAATACTTTAAAAAGAACACTTCTTTGTACTCTTTTTTGATGTCCTTTAACAGATAGAAAATTTCATTTTTATTTAAAATGGCATCAAGTTCACAGTCTGTATATTGCAATTTAGAATAAATTTTTTCTGTTAAATAGATATTCTGCTGCTCCTTTTTTCTTTTGAAGTCTATGTATTCATTAAGTGCGACTCTAAAAAACCATGGACGTATTGTGTTCTCTCTTAGATCACCTAATAGTGTATATACCTTATAAAATGTATTCTGAATAATGTCCTCCGAATCTTCTTTCTTCGCACCCTTCGCTATTAACAGTTTGAGTACTTCCTCTCCTAAATCGATAAGATAGGAGGCGAGTATGTCTTCTTTTTTCATCATTTATCCTCCCTATACTTATACAACGAATAAGTAACAATGAATGTATACACTTAAAGGAAAAAATAGAAATTTTTTATTATAAATAAAAGAAGCACTGGCTCTATAACCAATGCTCCTTCTATTTACTACTTATAACTGTGATTATGGTAACTAACAATTAATTAGGTCTCTTTATGTTAAAATGTACATAGAAACATGTATAAGTTTGGAGGCAAGGCCATGAAACGTGCAATAGGTGTATTTCTTATTGCTCAAGCTTTATTAACGTACTTAACTATTAATACAATTTATACTCCTAGTGCGTCTACCATAGTGGATAGAAACACGGGAGTTACGACAGTTTTACATACTTATCCTTGGGTGTATTGGTTAAGTTTTATCGGTTTGGGTATTGTGCTTATTTTGGGAATATATTTAGTTTTCGCTAAGGTAAAGAAGCAGATCTTTAATTAAAGGTCTGCTTCTTTTATCTACAGATAAATGGCTTTATGTTAACTAAAATCGTATGTAATGTAGAGATTAACAGCTATTTAGTACTCATTTGTATATAAAACTTGACTATCTTTTTTGACTGAGACCTGGACAGATTCTCTGGGTGCTTCAGGAGTGGTTTTTTCTGAAAGAATATATCCTTTTTGATCTAAAGATATGTTCTTTCTTACTTTTGTTCCGTCTTCAAATTCCATTTCTATATATTTTCCTTCTTGAATTAATTTATTATTTGTAATATATATGCCGAGATATGGAACCCCTGATAAGGCTCCTGTAACATGTATTGGCAAGGTTTTATCTATTGGTACTTCCATTCCCTTGTGCTCTTCAATTCCTTGTCTGCTTTTTGTAAGGATGTAAGTGCCCAATTTAGTATTATCTTTATATAAAATAAGAGCATGAGGATCTGGCTTAGATGTAATATTCTCCTCTTTAAGAATAGATAAGTTAGATTTTCTTTTATCTTCTATAAAATCATTAATTTCTCTTTTAGATAGCATCTTAGGATGGTTACTGCTATATAAAAAATAACTACTAAAACCTATTATGATTAATAAACTTAGTAAAACTAATGTGAGATTACGGGATAAAGCCATATTTGTTTTCCCCTTTACTATGTCGTTAGAATTTAACCACATTTTAAGATTAGAAGAACAAAAAATTTATTTAATGCATTTTATGTAGCTTATATAGTTTAGGTTTGTACTTTAATAGTACGGATATTCTTTCTTATTCATGATAATGGAATCCCAAAACCAGTATATGATGGCTGCACCGAGTGCAAATACAAACATTTTACGATAATCCCCTATCGGATTAGACCAATTTCCTTGAAGCTTATAAGAGATATAAAGGAATAGGATTGCTACGACAGAATAGGTACATAAGTAGAGAATACTAAACTTCTTAGGCCATTTATTTAGAAATAGCTGCAATGGTACGGCTGCAACAGAATAAGGAATGATTGTAATAAGTGAGATCATAAAAAATGCAATAACAGCTCTATAACTAGGCTCAATGATGATAAGAAATATGGAATAAGAAACGCTAGAGCTAATAACTGTTAACGCATGATATGGCAAAAGCTCTTTAAATGTCACTGAATGAACACACCCTTCTTGTCTAGTCTACGGATGTATATTATATAAAGATTAAACCTAGTTAACTTTAGTTTTTTTGTTTAGCTTTTTTGATAAATAAAAACAAACTAATCCAGCACCTACCACCTTACAAAAAGGAATAAATGCATAGGAAGGTGCGATTAAAACACTAACAAACAAATAGGCACTTATAGCAAATATAAGCCAACTTGTTATAAGTAAAAAACTAGATAAAAACTCCTTCATAGACTTCATCCTTTAGAGAAGATTATATTTTTATCATAACAGATATATTTTCTGATAAGGATATTTTTTCCTGAAACTGGTTTTATATTAACTAAAAGTAAACATATATGTTCAGGTTTTGAGAACGTCATGTTCATTCTATTAAACATGACGTTCTTAATAAAGGTTGCATCAGCTATGCAACCTTTACATAGTAAATTTGCAATAACCTATTGCATAAGTGAAAGTTTTAAAAAATGTATCTATATTTTCATTTTACGAAACAGATACGGAAAAGTATGAAGATCTTTATTAAGAACTCTCAAATAAGAGAGTTTTTTTATTTTTTGTATAAAAAACACAACTTTTTTTAAAAAACTCTCGTCTAAGTAACGAATATTGGTTAAAAGGATGGTCAGGATATTGGAAAAGACAAAAAAAGAAGAAATTGAGCGTTGGTATGATGACCATAGCGACGTCATATTAAAGTTTATTTTAATGCTGGTGAAAGATTATCAGCAAGCTGAAGATTTAACGCATGAAACATTCGTAAAAGCTTACCTTTCTTATGATTCCTTTCAGCATAACTCTAGTGAAAAGACGTGGTTGTTCCGCATTGCGCATAATGTCACCATTGATTATCTTAGAAAACAGAAACCTTTATGTCTTTTGAAAGATTTTATTCTGTCAAAAACAGACCTTAATCTTTTACCTCAAGAGATGATTGAGCTTAAAGAAACTTCTCTAGAGCTGTATCAAGCGTTAGAAAAACTGAAAGACGGACACAGAAAGGTTATTTTACTGCGAAAAGTTCAAGGTTTTTCTGTTAAGGATACGGCTACCATTTTAGGGTGGTCTGAAAGCAAAGTAAAGTCTACACAGTTCAGGGCAATTCCTGCTTTGAGAAAGCAGTTAGTAAAGGACGGATATATATATGAAGAAACGATTTAATTCTTTTATGGATGATAGTTCACTAGAAAAACTGAATGAGGATTTGGTCTGGAAATCAAACCAAAAACAGAAGCAGCGACTTTTAGAAGCCATTGACCAATTAGAGCGATCAGAATCAGTAAAGCCTGGAAACGATATATTACCTATAAAACAAAATCGCCTTCTAAGAAATGTTGTCTACTGTGGTATTGCACTTGTTATTTTGAGTGGTGCATTCGTTAGCTCAGCATTTGTTTCTCCTGCAATGGCCCAAGTAGTTTCTAAAATCCCTTATTTGGGTCAGATTTTCAAGAAAGAGTCTGTAAGCACTGAAATTATTAATACGCTAAGGAAAAAAGGTTATAAAATTGATTCTTTAGGTCAGACCTATTATGGAGGAAAGAAGCAAATTGAGATAAGTGTGGATGGTTCAGAGAAGTATTTTAAGCGCGTTAAAGACGATATAAATAAAATTGCAAAAGATATTTTAGAGGCACGTAACTATGATAGTTATAAAGTCAAAATTACACGGTATGATCCTGTTCAATATGAGTATAAACCTGATCCTCGTCAAGAAAAATACGACAAAATAAATCAAGAGATTGATGCTGAATTAAAAAAACGTAATTATCATGTGTTAGATGCTAGCATAGCAGGATTTGACTCGGACGCAAGAGTAGCTCTAGAAGTACTTGATACTGAGAAGCATATTGAAGATATTAAACAAGTGATTAGCGATGTTCTTGTTAAAAATAACGAAGAAAAAACACCTATAAAGGTATATAAAATTAACTTAAAAAAGCAAGAACAAGAAGGTAGATGGGGAATTATTTTGGATGATGTTGGTGAGGATCTATTAGGAAAGGATAAATACCAAGTGAAGATGGTCGGCTACTCTGTTCACCCTGAACCTCAGGTATTTATTTATACATCATTAA
This sequence comes from Priestia sp. FSL R5-0597, assembly GCF_038006305.1. Lineage (NCBI taxonomy): Bacteria > Bacillati > Bacillota > Bacilli > Caryophanales > Bacillaceae > Priestia > Priestia sp. FSL R5-0597. Next base: position 1,775,028 of record NZ_JBBOUZ010000001.1, on the reverse strand, counting down.
GTTATTCTGAAGAGAATAAACAGTTTGCCCGTAAACTCGGAGGAGTTATTGTTGAATTCCTTCAAACAAAAGAAATGAAGGCTAAAATAAAAGGTGATCCTTACAAAGTCATTATTTACGCTAAAGGAAAGAAAAAGCTAAATTAAATACGCATTTTGATAAGCTAAGAAATAAGACAGTTTTATTGCTTAGCTTATTTATTTTTCTACCGATATATGTTTTATATTAACTGACAAATGAATTAATGGTATAATTAACCATATATTTAGTTTTTGGAGGACCAACTTGAAAATCCGTTTTAGTCAATACTCATTGTGGTTATCGTTGTTGGGAATTATTATTGGGATAGGACAATATCTCACACCAATACATAGCTCAAATATTCTTTATGTAGGAATCGTTATTTATCTTGCAGGCTTTACATGTGGAGTAATAGCTTTTGGAAAAAATGAAAAAGGTCTAATGAAGTATTTTAGTTTGGCCTCTTTTGTTGTAATTCCACTACTTATCATGTTAGGTATGCTATTTTTCGCAATAAATTTTGGTGAAAGTTAAAAGAAGCGAGTACAGCATGCTTGCTTCTTTTTGTTTTTTATAAAATCTATTAGGAGGAAATTAGATGAAGAAATTCTTTAAAAATGCTTTAAAGGTTTCAATAGCTTCTTTAGTTACTTCAATAATCTTGTATGTAGTTATAATTGGGTTCTTTCTTTTATCAGTTGTTACAGCAAATATTTTTAGTACTGTGATTAAGATTATTGTGCCTATTTTAACTTTAGTTACAATACTCGGGTTTATTTATTCCTTCTTTATCAAAGGTAAACAGAAAATCCCTTTTTTAACATTACATTTTGTTTCCTTATGTGCTCTTTCGTTTAGTATCTATCTTGCAGTCAGTTTTCAAGGGTTTGCGCCTTGAGAAATATTTACATAAAAAAAGAAACCTTTGCCCATACAGGCTAAGGTTTTTTGAATTTATTGGAATAGGGGGGATACGTTATTAGTCTGGCCAGATTTGTAGATTCATATACCCATATCTTTAAAAATAAATCTCGTAACCGGTTATGATTTGACTAAACAACTTATTCTAATTATTATGATCTGTTATGTAAATAATAAAGTATTTTATATATTATTAATGTTTTACTATTTACACTTAGTGACGACAAATAAGACCTTTTTCTACAACTTGTATAATAGATAAAAAGCACCTCCAAATGTTAGAACTTGTCTAACTATTGAGGTGCACTACGATTGTCTGAGTTTATTCAGCTATTCCAAATAATCATTGTTTATTTGAAAGGAAAATTCCTAAGTTTTTAACATCTAATTTTTCATCAATACCTTCTGCAACTAGTGTAATATCTTCTTTTGTTCTAATCGCAATACACATAACTCCCATGATACTTTTTGCAGTTACTGATACTCCATTTTTCATAAGAGTTATATCACTTTCAAAAGTAGATGCTTTTTGTACAAATTCAGTAGCATTACGAGCCTGTAATCTATGTTCAAGACCAACAATAATCCTCTTTCTTAACATCGGCACGCACTCTCTTTGTCATTTTTATTTTTAAAGACTTTATATACAGATGAACACTCTAATTAATAATGAGCCCCAATATACTTTGCTTCCGGTCGAAAAATTGTATTGTCTAATGACTGTTCAATGACATGAGCAGTCCATCCAACCATTCGGCTTACTGTAAATGTAGGAGTAAACAACTTTGGAGACATATCGATTGCCCTCATAACTGCAGCTGCATAAAACTCCACATTAGTATAAAGTTTTCTACCAGGCTTATATTCTTCAAGTAATTGTATAGCCTTCTCCTCTACAAAGTTTGCTAAAGTAAGCCACGGATCATCTTGACCAATTTGTTTACAAATCTTACTTAGTACTTCGGCACGAGGGTCACGTGTCTTATAAACACGATGACCAAACCCCATAAGATATTCTTTATTTTCTAATTTTCTACGAATCCATGTTTCTACTTTGTCTTTTTCTTTAATTTCATTTAGCATATCAATTACACCTGTAGGTGCTCCTCCATGGAGTGGGCCTTTCATTGCTCCGATGGCTCCTGTTACAGCAGAAACCATATCTGATTCTGTAGAAGAAACTACCCTTGAAGCAAATGTGGAAGCATTCATGCCATGTTCCATGGTTAAGATCATATACGCTTCGAGAGCTCTTGTATGAGTCGAAGTAGGTACTTCACCTGTTAGCATATATAAATAATTCTCTACATGATTTAGTTCCATATTTGGCCGAATTATCTCTTTTCTATTCATTTTTCTATAAATTGCAGCAGTAATGGTAGGAATGACAGCTGCTAATCTAATTGCTTGTTTAATATTTGGTTTCCATTTGAATTTACTCGTACTCAAGGCAGCGATAGCTGTTTGAATTTGATTCATTATCTCCATCTCATTGGGAAGAGAACGAATGATTTGAGCAACGTATGGAGGTAAATGACGATTTATTTTCAACGATATAGAAAACTCTTTTTTTTCATCTTCGGTTGGTAGATGTCCGTACCATAATAAGTAGGTAACTTCTTCAAAAGACTTGTTTAGAGCTATATCTCTTGCATCGTATCCTCTATAGATTAAATGACCATTATCTCCATCAACCAAGCTTATAGATGTTTCGGCTGCGATTACATTTCTTAGCCCCTTTTGAACCATTTATCTTCTCCCCTTATGATCCCTTAAGAAACGATTGTTAGTAAGAGATTATTTAATCAATTCAATTAGTAAATTCCCAGGTTGAATTGATTCTCCATTAGATACATAAATATCTTTTACAACTCCACTGAATGGTGCTTGAATCGTCGTTTCCATTTTCATGGCTTCAGTAATAACAAGATGTTCACCTTTAGATACTTTATCTCCTTTTTGAACAAGCACTTTTATCACTGTACCCGGCATCGTTGCACCCATATGAGTTGGGTTAGTAGGATCTGCTGCCACTTTAGCTTTAACTGTTGGCTTCACACTATCATCTTTAATGATAACTTCGCGTGGTTGACCGTTTAACTCAAAATACACAGTACGAGTGCCATCTGATTGTGCTTGCCCAATTGATACAAGTTTCACAATCAATATTTTTCCCTTTTCAATTTCTATCTCTATCTCTTGCCCAAGACGCATCCCGTATAAGAAAGTAGGTGTATCTAATACTGATAAATCTCCATATCGCTTGAATTTCTCTTGATAGTCTATAAATACTTTTGGATATAATGCATATGCTATAACTTCATAATTTGTAGCTGTACGCTGAAGCTTTTGACACAAGTCCTCTTTTATCTGTTGAAAATCAGCATCCTCTAATAGCTGGCCAGGCCGGACTGTAAGTGCTTTTTTTCCTTTGAGAATAATAGACTGCAGTTCTTGTGGAAACCCTCCGTAAGGTTTGCCTAGATATCCTTCAAATAATTCGACAACTGAATCTGGAAAATCAAGTGAATCGCCACGTTCAAAAATATCTTTTTCAGACAAATTGTTCTGTACCATATAAAGCGCCATATCTCCTACTACTTTTGAAGATGGCGTAACTTTAACAATGTTTCCAAACAGCTGATTAACCCTTGAGTACATCTCCTTTACTTCATCCCAACGATTTGCTAATCCCACTGCTTTTGCTTGTTGTTGCAGATTACTATACTGACCACCAGGCATCTCGTGTACATAGACCTCTGTATGAGGTGCATTCATTCCACTTTCAAATTCTAGATAATACTTCCTAACATCTTCCCAGTAGTAAGATAGCTGTTCAAAACTTTGAATATCTAACTTTGGCTTACGCTCTGTGTTCTCTAAAGCATAGTAAAGTGAATTTGCACTTGGCTGAGACGTTAATCCTGCCATTGAACTGACTGCTACGTCAACAATGTCTACGCCTGCTTCAATTGCTTTAGCATACGTGTAAATGCCATTTCCACTTGTATCATGTGTGTGTAAATGAATTGGAATATCAATGGTTTCTTTTAAAGCTGATACTAATTCATACGCTGCTTGAGGTTTTAATAAACCAGCCATATCTTTAATACCTAGGATATGAGCCCCTGATGCCTCAAGTTCTTTAGCAAGCAACTTGTAATAATTTAGATCATATTTTTTTCTTGTAGGATCTAGAATATCTCCTGTATAACATATTGCTGCCTCAGCTAACTTGCCATTCTCTCTCACTGAGTCAATTGCTACCGTCATCCCTTGTACCCAATTTAAGCTATCAAAAATACGGAATACATCAATACCTGCATCGGATGATTGTTTTATAAATTCTTTAATCACATTATCTGGATAGTTTTTATATCCAACTGCATTAGAGCCACGAAGAAGCATCTGAAATAAAATATTTGGCATTTTCTCACGCAATTTTATCAAACGATCCCAAGGATCTTCACTTAAAAAGCGATAAGATACGTCAAATGTAGCTCCTCCCCACATTTCTGTTGAGAAGAGATTGGGTAATAATTGAGCTGTTGGTTCAGCAATACGTAATAAATCATTGGTACGTATTCGGGTTGCTAAGAGTGACTGGTGAGCATCACGAAATGTCGTATCTGTTAGTAGTACCTCTCGTTGTTCTTTAATCCATTTAATGACTCCTATTGCACCCTCTGCATCTAAAATTTGCTTAGTACCTAAAGGGATTATTGGATTGCTTTTTATCTTAGGTACGATTGGCTGATTAAAAATAGGCTTTCGCTTTTGATCAATACCCGGGAACCCATTCACTGTTACATTTCCGATATATGTTAGCATTTTTGTTCCGCGGTCTTTACTTTGCGGAAATTGAAATAGCTCAGGTGTAGAATCAATGAAAGAAGTATCATAATTACCATTTAAGAAATTTGCATGTTTAACGACATTTTCTAAAAAGGGAATGTTAGTTTTAATTCCACGAATTCTGAATTCCCGAAGGTTTCGGCTCATTTTCGAGGCTGCTTTTTCAAATTCATTTGCCCATGTCGTTACCTTTACAAGTAAGGAATCGTAATAGGGAGTAATAACTGCTCCTTGAAATCCATTTCCAGCGTCAAGGCGAACTCCAAATCCACCACCTGAACGATATGCCATGATTTTACCCGTATCAGGCATAAAATCATTCAATGGATCCTCTGTTGTTACCCGGGATTGTATTGCAAAACCATCGGTTTTTATCTCTTCTTGATTAGGAATACCAATTTCCTTACTATCTAGAGAATAACCATCCGAAATTAAAATTTGAGACTGAACAATATCAATACCCGTAATCATTTCAGTAATCGTATGCTCTACCTGTACTCGTGGGTTTACTTCAATAAAATAAAACTCATTTCCGGAGACCAAAAATTCAACAGTTCCTGCATTTATGTAGTCGACGTTTTTCATCAAGCTAACAGCTGCTTCACAGATTTGTCTGCGTAATTGCTCAGATAGAGAAACGCTTGGGGCAACTTCGACTACTTTTTGATGACGACGCTGGATTGAACAATCACGCTCGTATAGATGAACAATATTTTTATACTGATCTCCTAATATTTGAACTTCAATATGTTTAGGATTTTCTATAAATTTCTCTACATATACCTCATCATTACCAAATGCGGATTTAGCTTCTGACTTTGCACGGCTATAGGATTCCATTAATTCAGCTTTAGTGCGGACGACTCTCATTCCACGACCACCCCCGCCAAGTGAAGCCTTAATCATAATTGGATATCCATAATCTCGGCCAAAAATCTCTGCTTCTTCTAGATTTGAAACTGGTCCATCACTTCCTGGAATAACAGGAATATTGGCTTCAATTGCTTGCTGGCGTGCCTTTACTTTGTCACCAAACATATTAAGGTGTCTTGATTCTGGTCCAATAAAAATAATGTTTTCTTCTTCACAACGTTGGGCAAAATTTATATTCTCCGATAAAAATCCGTATCCCGGGTGAATAGCATCTATATCGTATTTTTTCGCAATCTCAATGATTCCTTCAATATCTAAATAAGCCTCGATTGGCTTTTTACCTTCTCCTACCAAATAAGCTTCATCTGCTTTATAACGATGAAAAGATCCTGCATCCTCCTGAGAATAAATAGCTACTGTACGAATATCTAGTTCGGTACATGCACGAAAGATACGTATGGCAATTTCTCCTCGATTGGCAACCAAGATTTTATTTATTTTTCTAGTTTTAACTCCCATAATCTTACTCTCTCCCTGCGATTAAATAAATACAAATTTCATTTCTTCTTTTTAATGGATTATATAAAGCTATAAATCCCCTTAATACTTAGAACTAAAAGGACATTCGTTTATGATGGAAATAGATACTCTAATCTAAGCAATTAAACTTCTTCAAAAAAATATTATTTCGTAATAAATAGAAGTTAATTAGATCCAACCTCTCCATTCAACAGCCGAAGATAAACGTTTTAAACCTACGATATACGCTGCTAACCTCATATCTACTCTATTTTCAATTGATGTCTGATAAACGTTCTTGAAAGCTTCTGTCAAAATTACTTCTAATTTTTCTTTTACTTCCTGTTCTGACCAATAGTATCCTTGATTATTTTGGACCCATTCAAAGTAAGAAACAACGACACCGCCAGCGCTTGCTAATACATCTGGCACTAACAATACATTTTTTTTAGTTAAAATTTGGGTGGCTTTTGCAGTTGTGGGTCCGTTTGCAGCTTCAACCACAATTTTCGCCTTAATATCTGCAGCATTCTCTTCAGTAATTTGATTTTCGATTGCAGCCGGTATTAAAATATCGCACTCTTTTAGTAAAAGTTCGCCATTAGTCAGTCGGTTAGTAAATAAGTGGGTAACGCTTCCAAAAGAATCTCTATTATCTAATAAGTAGTGGACGTCTAAACCATTTGGATCATATAAAGCTCCTAGTGCGTCTGAAACCCCAACTATCTTAGCACCAGCATCGTGCAGGAATTTAGCTAGGAAACTTCCTGCATTTCCAAAACCTTGGATAATTACACTAGCACCTTCTATTGAGATATTCTTTAGTTTAGCTGCTTGTTTTGTGACCATTGTAACTCCTAATCCAGTTGATGACTCTCTCCCCTGAGATCCTCCTAAGGCCATTGGCTTCCCTGTAATAAAACCAGGAGAATCAAATTCTCGTAAACGACTGTATTCATCCATCATCCAAGCCATGATTTGAGAATTTGTATACACATCAGGCGCAGGAATATCTTTAGTGGGCCCTACAATTTGACTAATTGCACGTACATATCCTCTACTTAAACGCTCTAATTCACCAAAAGACATTTTTCGAGGATCACATTTAATCCCGCCTTTTCCACCACCATAAGGGAGATTTGTAATACCACCCTTAATACTCATCCATAAAGATAACGCTTTCACTTCATCCTCTGTTACATCAGGATGGAAACGAATTCCTCCCTTTGTTGGTCCTACCGCATCATTATGTTGTGCTCGATAACCCGTGAAAACTTTTACTTCGCCTGTATCCATTCTGACAGGAATTCTAACTGTCATTAAACGTAAAGGCTCTTTTAATAATTCGTACATACTACTTTTACATCTCATTTTTTCGAGAGCTGTTTCAACCACTTGTTGAGTTCTTACTAATACATCCATATTTTCTTTAATATCTTGTTTTTTTATATTTTTAGCTTCGATTGCCATTGCTCTCACTCTCCATAAATATCATTCAATTAACCTTAAAATTAGTATTGTTCCACCACTTATGACGAAGTTTAAACTTTACCTATACCACCTGTGTAAGTTGCCTCTCTATTTTACAAAAGAGGCATCTCACACTATTAAAGAAAAGAGGTCTTAACTTATGGATTATAGAAATACCTAATATTCACATTGTCTCTTTGTAATTAAGAAATTAGGCTTCTGCTGCTTTCTTCTCATTATTGGAGACTATATTTTCTTTTTCACGGAACATTCCTTCAGATTTAGCCATAGCAACAGTAGCTAATGCATTCCCTACTACATTCGTGGCTGTTCTAGCCATATCCATGATAAAGTCAACAGCCATTAATAAAGCAATACCTTCAAGTGGTATACCTATAATCGTACAAACACTCGTCAATATAACAATGGCACCTGAAGGAACAGCAGCAACTCCCTTTGTAAGCAATATTAATAATAAAACTACATGAATTTGCTCAGCTATTGAAAGATGAATACCATAGGCGTTAGCTAAAAATATAATAGCAGGCCCCATGTATACCATTCCTCCATCTAAATTGAATGAATAACCAAGTGGTAAGATAAACGATACTACTGAGTTATTTGCCCCATAACGCTCCAAACGAGCTGTGAGAGGAGCAAATACAGATTCTGAGCTTCTCGTAGTAAAAGCAATTAATAATAAGTCTTTAATTTCCCTAACTAATTCAACATATTTAATACCGTATATACGTGCTATTATTGGAAAAATAATTAATAGTACAATTGCTAATCCAGCATACGTAAGTAAGATTAAATCAATTAAAGTGCTCAATTTACTAAAACCATAAGTGGCTACGCTGTAAGCAATAGAACCAAATACACCGATTGGAGAAAATTTTATAACATATTCTAATACTTTAAACATGACCTTTGAGAGAGCTTCTAATACATTTTCTAATGGTTTAGCTTTTTCTTTTAATGCGCGAATAGCAAGGCCAAAGAATACGCCAAAATAGACAATAGCTAATAAGTTTCCTTCAGAAAAAGCAACAAATATATTATCTGGTATTATATGCAGAACAAATTCTCTAAAATCAATTTTGGTACTGGTAATCCCTTTTAACGCTTCTACATTCCCTTCCGAAAGGTCTGCCCCAGCTCCTATATGAGTAAAGTTTGCTAGTAGTAATGCCATCACAATAATTATTGTAGTAACTACTTCAAAATAGATAATTGCTTTAATAGAAAGCCTTCCTAGTGCCCCAGCTGATTTAATTTGTGCGATTCCTAGAACAATCAAAGGAAAAATTAGGGGAACAATTGTCATTTTGATCATGTGAATAAAAGCGTCGCCCAGAATTTTGGATTCAGTCCCTAACGTTTTATTTAAAGATCCTAATAGTAGACCTAATACTAAACCAATTGCAATTTGGAGCCACAAAGGAATTCTTTTTAATACCTTCAATGTTTAATCTCTCCCCACTGATGAAGTTTATTGTCATTTAGTTAAAGCTTTTTCTATTCTCATTAGCGCTTCTTCAATATCCTCGTCTGATGTTGCACAGGAAATGCGGACACGTTGGGTATAGCTTGATCCAAATGCTACTCCTGGAGTCACCGCAACTTGAACTTCATCTAGTAAATAGCTAGCAAGTTCGATAGAGTCGTAGTCGCGAAACTTTATCTCTGGAAAGACATAGAATGCTCCATTAGGGTGTGGACATGTGACCCCAGGAATTTGGTTTAGAAGACTCACAACCCGATTAATACGCGTAGCATACCTAATTCTCATATAGTCTACTTCTTCTTTAACATCAGCATCTTTAAGTGCTACTACTCCTGCTTTTTGAACAAAAGCTGTTGTACATGTGGCAATATGACCTTGTATTTTTGACGCAGCTGATAAAAGTTCTTTTGGCAAGGCCAAGTATCCTAATCTCCACCCAGTCATAGCATGTCCTTTTGAAAAACTTTGAACTGTAATTGTACGATTTTCTAACTCAGGAATACTTGCAAGAGAAACGAATTTATGATGTCCATATACTAGTTTTTCATATACTTCATCAGCAATTACAATTAAATCTTTAGCAACAGCAAGGTCCCTTAGTTCATGCATTTCCTCAAGGTTTAAAACTCTACCTGTCGGATTATTCGGATTATTTACGATAATAGCTTTTGTACGTGAAGTACAAGCAGCTGCTAATAAATCCTTATCTAGTTTGAAATCTTTATCTGCATCTAAATCTATAGAAATAGCAACTCCTCCAGCCATAGTTATTAAAGGCTCAAAACTTACCCAAGCCGGATTAAGTATTAACACTTCGTCACCTGGATTTATTATACTTTTTAGGGCAACGTATATTGCCGGCTTTCCTCCAGCTGTTACAATTATTTGTGAAGGGTCATATATAGCCCCATTTTCAGCCTTCAATTTATGAGCTATAGCATTGCGTAATTCAGGAATTCCTCCACTATTTACGTAGTGAGTAAATCCAGATTTCATAGCATTTTCTGCTTCCTCAATAATAGCTTGGGGAGTATCAAAATCAGGTTCTCCCCCCGCCAAATTGAGGATATTATGTCCTTCATGCTTTAACGTAGCCACTTTATTTAAAATAGATATAGTTTTTGACTCAGGTAATTTTTGAAGCATCGTTGCGCTTTTCATTGTAGAGCTCAATCCTTCCTATGTAATTAGTAATTTAAGTTCATGTGTTTAAAATTCAACTTTAATTCCTCTTGCTTCTAATTTTTTATCAATCCAGCTGCGATCCAACGTCCCGTTCTCAATTTGTGTAACGGTATTCTCCTCGTATTCCAAAATACTTTTTGCGCGTTCTAGAACTTCTACTACTTTATCCTTTGGTACTACCACAACTCCATCGTCATCACCTACAATGAGATCTCCTGGATTTACCGATACTCCAGCACAAGAAATTTGAACGTTAATTTCACCTGGGCCTTCCTTAAATGGTCCAGCAGGATTTTTTCCTTTAGCAAAAACGGGGAAGTTCATCTCCTTTATAGTTACAGCATCTCGAATTGACCCATCGACTACAAATCCTTCCAGCCTTCTTTTTTTAGCCATTTGACAAAGTAAATCTCCTAGTAAGGCTCTTTCTGTATGTCCTTCACCTTCAACCACAATTACATCACCAGGTTCAATATAATCAAGTGCTTTGTGAATCATGAGATTGTCGCCGGCAATCGTTCGAATAGTTAAAGCTCTACCGACTAATTTGACCTCAGAGTGGTTGAAGTGGCAAATACCTTGCATAGTGTGGAACCTTCCTAAAGCATCAGCAATAATTGTTGTGCCAATTTTTCTGTACTCTTCAATTAACTCTTTGGAAACACTATTCGAATTAGATGCGATTTGATACATAATAATAACTCTCTCCTTTTTTAGATGATTTTCTAATTAATAATTAAGATAATTCAAAATATAATAATTATTAATTATCATAATACTTAGTATTACAAGTTAAATCAATAGAATTGTCATACTTTCTGACAATGCATTTTTTAAACTTGTAAACTAATTAATTTGCACCAATCAATTTGGTAACGCTTTCAATTGGTTGATTATTATCATACTTAGTATTATAAGTTTTGTCAATTTGTTTTTCGGAAAATTTTAAAAAAGATATAATTCTTGAAATTTATTTCTTGGGCACCTGAATTTTTTTATACTTAGTTTCGTTTTAACATTTTGTAGGTGCCCTTATAATTATTTTTTACTGTTTTTGAAACTGTATGGAATATTTCCATTTTTCAGTTCTGAAAAAGTTAACTGTAACATCTGTTGGAACAGAATTCTGATCAAAAGAAACCCTGGTACTTTTTAAAACCGAAGTACCCTCATTAGCGTGAAGATAATTTGAAATATTTGTATCCGCAGGGACAGCTTCTATCTCCTCATTTATCGTCAAAAATTCAATGTTTTTTTCATCTTTTAATAATTGATCTATAGAAATAAATGTAGGATCTTTCTCAAACATTTCAATTGGAAAACTAGAGGGCAAGTAATGTTCAAGATAAATAATTGGTTCCCCATTAAATAGGCGGATTCGTTTTAAATGTACAAGGTCTTCATTACTCCCTACTTCAAGAAGACTAGCATAAAAAGGTGATTTAATCAGCTCTACTGAAAGGGTTCTTGCGGATACCTTTTTCCACTCATCCATATACATTTGTTTAAATCCAGTCATCGTTGTCCATTGTCCAAGGGGTTTAAAATTTGACACAAATGAACCTTTTCCTTGATAGCGATATATAAGTCCGTCCGATTCAAGTTGTTTTAATGCTTGTCTAACAGGAGTACGGCTTGCTTTAAACATATTCTCCAATTCCATTTCAGAAGGCAAGGCATCCCCTACTTTATAGGTTTCATTATGTATTTTTTGAACTATATCATCATAAATTATTTTATATAGTGGCTTCTTTCTATTCATTAATCCATTCATTAAAAAGTCACTCGCTTTCAAGAGCATATTTACAAAATCATACTAAGTATTATATGTTATGTCAAATTAATATTCCATAAAAATACAGATTACTTTTAATCAAAGGAAAGATATTTTCTTCTAAGGAACCGGATTATTCAATCTACACTCAAAGTCTAGCGTACTTTCGCTAAAAATAAAAAATAAACGTTTTTCATAAGAAGAAGTGAATACATAAACTATATTATAAAAATTAAAGTTTTAATCTTTACTCTTAATGACGGTAAATAGTAAAATTTTCACTATACACCGCTTGGAGATATTATAAAGTGCCTTGCTGTCGATAAAAAAGTTCCAATTAATTTGACATTATCCAGTCCCTAGAAACCTAACGCGTTTTCTTTTTCAGGTTTCCATCCAATATGCCATATTCGTTTTGAGAAATTCTTTCACTTTCTGCATAGCTTATAGATTACAATAAGCAATGTCAATTCCCATTAAGTGCCCAAAATGGTGATATACGAGTGTGTTTGACATACCTTTGTTATCCACACTGTAAATTCGTTAATCATGTTAATTAACTCACGAATGTACTGGTTTTTGTGATGATCAAACTGTTTGTACGTTTCCTCCACTTTGCTAAAATCAATCCATTTCTTTAGTTTAATCATAGGCGGGTTGGTGCTCAAAAAATACGCGAGTTCTTGCAGCTGATTACTGATTCTCAGCCATGTTTCTGCTTTGATTTCTGTCACTTGGGTAGGTTGATACTGTGGCACATACTTGCAAATCGTGGTGTAGAAATAAGCAAAAGCTTCATCAGCAAAATAGACCGATTCTTTATTCCAATACTTTGCATTGTACTCACCTGGCTTCACTTCTATATAATAAGCATTTTCCACCTTATCCACATCTGTTATCATTTCAAAAGGAGATTCCATAGTAACACCTCTTCTTTAGATAACGTTAGTATGTCCGTTTTTATTAGTGATTCACCTAAAAATCACTCCAAAGTTAATATCATGTACTTTTATTTTTTTAACCATTTATAAAACATAGGTATGATTGCCCTTCCTTTGAATAGGTTAGTTGTAAAAAAACATATAGCCGAAAGGAAGTAGCAATTATGCATATAGAAATAAATACCTTATTTACTTTAGGTTCTTTAATGGGTTTATTAGTAGGTGGAGGACTTCTTAAATTAGTTAGTCACCTGTCACGAGGTAGAATTCAGTTTATGTATGCGATATGTGGAGGAATCTTATTAGGGTTGATATCCTTCCTTCCACATGGCATCTGTATGATTTAAAAGGCGTTCTATTAGGTATCGTAGCAGGATATATCGTTATGCTATGCATTGACCTCTTTTTGCATAAAACAAATAGTGCAATTTCACCTTTGCAGTCACTTATTTTATTAACGGCTGCAATCTTTTTTCATAATATTATTACAGGAATTACCTTTGGGATAACAGATATACATCAGTCAACCTCCGTATTCGTAGCTACCCTCTTACACCAAATTCCAGAGGGTATGGCCCTAATGACCGTTCTCTCCATAGCAAAAATACCTAACGTCTTCTTTTTATTCATTATAGTCCTTCTATCGCTATCTTTGGGCGGGAGTTTATTAATTGGAGAAAGTGTACAAGCTTCTTCGCTTAAAATACAAGCCTTATCGACCGGAGGAGCAATTGGTACCCTATCTTTTGTTATTTTTCATGAAATAATAGGAAAGGCTATTAGTCACTTCAGAAACCTACATGTATGGCTATTAATATCGCTAGGAGTACTAATTATTTATATTTATCAATATTCCCTTTCACTATTTCATAGTCATTAAATTTATATAGAAAATTTTAGAGATCTTAATTTATAAGGTCTCTTTTTTATCCTTATAAGATTAAGCATATTACATAAGAAATTCAAAAATCGTGATCCGAAATTTTTCTGATTTGTTAAGAAGAAGTATGAGATTGATTTGAAAACAGCTTTTGAGTGACACAAATGAAGGTTCATAAATGATTTTTGATGAAGTTGAAAATACTAAAATAAATGGTCAAATTAAATCTTTAAATGATGAAGCTTCTGTTAGGGTTTCCCAGAACTTAAAAGCACCATCCCATCATAAAAGAATTAACATTCTATATCTACTGTCTTAAAAGGAATCTTTAGTATATAAGGCTTTCGGGGATTTAAAGATCCACCCATTGAGTTTTTTGAATAAACTACTTTTAGTGAAATCCAGAACAAGAGAAATAACGTTTTTTCAAACAATGATCATGTTTTTGCAGCAAGGAGAGATTTTTATGGGAAACAACCACAATCACGACCACGGAGATGTATTTCACTCCCATGCTCCGATTGGGAAAATGAAATTAGCATTTTTTCTTACTTTAATTATCCTGGTAGTCGAATTAATTGGAGGATTCATTTCACACAGCTTAGCCCTACTTTCTGATGCTGGACATGTACTTACAGATATTGCAGCCATAGGGCTATCGTGGTTTGCTATGCACCAAGCCCAAAAGCCAGCTTCGGAAAATTTCACTTACGGGTATCACCGTTCAGGGATACTAGCTGCTTTTATTAATGCCATGACGTTAATTGTTATTGCTGTTGTCATACTATACGAAGCGATTGATCGCTTTAAGGATCCCCAACCAGTGGGAAGTACATGGATGTTTATTAGTGCATCTGTTGGTTTAGCCATGAACCTTTACTTAGGTCTTGGCTTAAGGAAGGAAGACAACATCAATGTAAAAAGCGCCGTACTTCATATGATTGGGGACGCAATGGCTTCGGCAGGAGTTATTATCGGAGGACTTATTATCCTATTCACTGGCTGGAATATCGTAGATCCAATCCTAAGTGTTCTTATTGCATTCTTAATTGCTTTGGGCGCATGGAAAATTGTAAAGCAGACAATAGGAATTTTAATGGAAGGTACACCGAAAGGAATCTCTTTAGAAAAAGTAATGGAAACAATTCATGCAGTTAAAGGTGTACTAAATGTCCACGATTTACATGTTTGGAGTATAACTAGTGGGAAAAATGCATTATCCTGTCATGTGGTGTTAAATAATCAAATAAGTTTCCTGGAAAGTCAGGTCATATTAAGAGAAATTGAATCCAAACTTCAACATCAAGAAATTGAGCATGCAACTATCCAGTTAGAAAACGAAGAGCACCCTCATGATGAGTCAGCTATTTGCTCTACCACCAAACGTGAAGGTCATCACTAATACAACTTGGTGTTTTTATATGTGTAAACCCTGAAGAATATTGCTGTCGATAATAAACTAAATGTGTAGGTCAACAGACAAAAAAATCATGACTCACTTTTACGAATTATTATTTCCCAGCTCTTTCTTACATTATGAATGAGTTTTTGTGTTTTTAAAAAGATATATTTTCACGAACAAAATATTCAAATCTATTGCAGCGTGTTAAAGAAATTATTATCGTTAATAAAATAAAAAGCCATCTAGTATTTGAAGTAAAGGTGGCTTTTTACTATAATATGCACGTCCAGACATACATACTATATCTTTTCATACAATCACATGTAAAAAAGACTATAAGAATTTAAAGAAAGTATTAATAATAAAAATCACACTTAAAAGTGCAATAAAAACAATCAATTCAATTGTTTCCTCACTATCTTTTATTTTATACTTTAAATCTCTATCTTTAAGCTGTATGTTCTTCTTATATCCTAATTCCATATGATTAATTCCTTCCCTTTATGTATTCGTTTTAATTGGCATGTTTACTATTTGGCTTGTTTCCACATGTAAGTTAGCACCCTCTATACTGTGTTCTTATGCTAATGTATTCTCTACTTTAGCTGTTATATTATGAGCAGCGTCTACTCCCAAGATGGAATTTGCGAGAATGGAGATATCTACTACAGGACTCCATAATGTTTCCTCTCTTTTATCCTAACAAAGCAAGTTCAAGTGGGTCTATAGCAACCTTTTTGAAGGATTCTATAAAAATAAACCCCTATCAAGAAAGTTTCGTTAAGTAAAAAAAGTAACAATCTTAGATTTATCTGTTACATGTTTAATTGAATTTATTCAATATTTCATGGGACGTAGCTTAGATATAGACGATGTTCTACTTAATATGTTTGGAACAGTTATAAGTTATGTGGTTCTTTTAATAAATAAGCAAGCCGGTAAAATAAAAAAGGGCGACTATATAGATAGATGCCCTTTTTGTTCCAATAATCTAGTTGATGGTAACTAGGTATATAATTTATAAAACAGAACAACCTACTGCTCCTGTACAGTAGGTTGTTCTGTTGGGAATACGTTAGTAGTCTGGCCAGATTTGTAGATTCATATACATATAACTTTAAAAATAAACATTGTGATGACTCTGTTTTTAAAAATATACTCACTGACTAAAACATTCGGGTTGAGGTGTGCTAGCATCGTCTTTCCCACCTACAAAAAAGGTAAAATAGTTTCCGTTGTAGTCATCTTTAGCCGTCATTTCCCAATTAATGTCCCTCTCCCAATTCAATTCCTTCACTTTTTTTCCCTGATCATTTACATAATAATATTCTGAGTTGTGCCAACCTGAATCTTCCGTAGAATACCAACCAAAAGATTCTGGCGAAGATGTTTCTAACTTTCCATCCTTAGAAATTTTATGAATAACTTTATCATTTTGGACTTTTAAAGGGGGCTTTCCTTTTACGTTATAAAAGACACCAACACAGCCTTTATAGCCATTTGGTATTAAATATACGGTATCTATTCCTCTTCGTTCGTGAAAAAACAAAAAATAGATTGTACCAACCAACAACAATAGTCCCACAAATATGTATCCTATTTTTTTCATTCTTTAATCCTTCAACTTCAGTACAAATATTTGATAAATTTATGAAAAATACAACGTTCGTTCATATGACAAACGTTATCGCTAATAAAAAAGGTTCATTTATCATTATAAGTCCTCACTTTTATATAATTGATGACTTAGTTATAACCCGACATAAATTACATTTAATTGTATACTCCGTTCATTATTAGTTAATATAATCATGATTTTAAGCACTTACTAAAAGAACCAATTAAGAGATATTTCTTTGTCACATATTAAAGCTTCAAGATTAAGGGGTTTAATTATATCCTCGATATTTTTATCTTTAGCTACAAGCAATGTTATAAAAGAATCATAGATTCCCATAAATGCAAAATCCATATTTTCATCTGTAATAATTGACTCATTAGGAGATAAGTTAGCTATTTCTAAAAATGACATATCATTGACTTTAAATGAACCATTTGTGTCATGAATAGGTTCAGAAAAATATAAAGTATTTGCCCCTTTTGAACAGAGGATTCTTAATAAACTATTTAGTATAAATAATGATGTACGATCTTCTTCAGGGTAATAGAAATTAGAATTAAACTTAGCATAGGAAGCTAACTTTTTATATTCATCGCTAGTATCAGTAAGGGTTTGCAATGCTATGGATAATTCTTTGTAGGATCCTAGATTACTCTTGGACATTACTTCTTTCCATGATATCGGTTCGCCAAGGTTAATTATTTCCTCATCACTAGGATATATATGCTGATAAGGGTTTTCTCTCTTTGATTTTTCCCAACCAAATGGCATCTGAACGAAAGGATGAAGTAGGATAGCAGCAGATTTAAAGCCGTCAGGTAATTGAGGTAAAATAGGTAAATCCTGGTCTAACCTTATATAATCCAACAATACATGAACATCTCCCTTCAATGTAGGTAGTTACGTATATTTTATATGTGTAGAATACTCACTTCTATTTCCTTAGCGTTCTTTATCTTTAAAGAACATTAGATCAAAAAAAGTTAAACTAATAGCCATCGCTAAAGGCGTGCTAAAATCATAACTATCTATTTCAGATGGCCGAAAAATATAGTTGAAAAAATATATAGCAGCGCTAAAGCAAATGAACAATCCAATAAATTTAAATAGTTTCTTTCTTAGTTCACACCATTTTATGCTTTTGATGTTAATGATAAACGTAATGATCAAATATAAAGATGCTAGAATAATGAAGAATACATAACTTAATATAAATCCAAACGAAAATGAATTATCAATATCCATATAAACAATAAAAGATATAATAATTGTACTTAGTACACATAGTGTACATATGATAGATGTTACGGTATTTTGTCTCAATTTCTCCCCTCTTCCAGCTTTTAAACTTATCGTCTATTTACGAAGAAATGCTTTTACTCTAAACAAGCTTCGTGAAAATAAAGAAACGCTATATATATAGTACTTGTTTCCTTTATAGAACATACAAAATGAATCCAATAACATAAACTAAAAGAGCAATCGTCCATTTTACTGTTCGGGAGCATTTAAATTTATCTAATTTACTTGATAGATAAATAGCAATTATGCCGATAACAATGTAAGTTCCTGGAGACCTCCATAATTCAGGAGTCAGTGTAAAGAGTATCCAGCACGTCCCTAATACAAATGCAGCACTAAGCTGAGATGAGTTCTCTTCCGTTTTATGTCTTTCACTTCTTGTCGGTAGTTGATTAGTGTCCATTTACTTCTTTCTCCTTCCTTATTGTTACATTTTATCAAAAGGTTGGCATGATTTCAGTCACGAATGAAAAATTTGTATAATAAGGATGTATGAAGGAGGGAATTAAATGAATAAAGATATAGAAGAAATTGTTGTGAAATCCTTTTTTGCGAAGAGAATTCAAGAAAGAGTCATGTTTGAGCTTTTTTCTCCTAAAAAACGGGATAAAGCACTGCATCGCCTTAACCACGATTATAAAAGAAATCTATGTGAACAATATATGATTGAAATTCCGACGCCTAATTCATGTGCTAGTGAATTAGCTAATCTACTTAAAAAACATGGTGCAGGGAAGCAGTGCTATGCCCTTTCTTTTAATGAAGATATCGATGGAAAAGAACTACCTTTACTTACTGCTTTAGAGCATGCAGTAGGCTATGGCTTTCCTTCTCTTGTTGTATGTATTCCAAACAAACTTGCCTATTTTGAAGCTGAACAAGTTTATGGTCCTCCACCACGTTACATTTTAAAGCGATAAAAAAAGCCCTTCTAAAGGGCTTTTATACGCGCTGTATCTATCCATTTGTTTTTATTAGCGTTAACTTTTTATGCTTCCAATGAAATGAATGGGCTTGAAGCTGCCGGGAAAGGCATTTTAAGCTTTTATTAGCTTTCGTTTTCACTATCGCTATCATTATCATTATCGTTGTCAGTATTACCATATTTAAAATCAATAATGTTTTTTCTAATTTCTTCTCTGATTTCAGGGTTTTCTTTTAAGAAAACCTTAGCGTTTTCTCGTCCCTGCCCTAAACGTTCCCCATTATAAGAAAACCAAGATCCAGACTTTTGAACAATATCTACTTCAGAACCAATATCTAAGATTTCTCCTTCTCTTGAGATACCTTCTCCATACATAATATCTACTTCAGCAATGCGGAAAGGAGGTGCCATCTTATTTTTGACTACTTTAATTCTTGTTTTGTTACCAACTATGTCATTTCCCAGTTTAAGTTGTTCAGCGCGGCGAACCTCAAGGCGAACGGAAGAATAGAATTTTAGCGCTCTTCCGCCTGGCGTTGTTTCAGGATTTCCAAACATAACGCCTACTTTCTCCCTGATTTGGTTGATGAAAATAGCAATGGTTTTAGACTTATTAATTGCTCCAGATAGTTTACGAAGGGCTTGAGACATCAAACGAGCTTGTAGACCTACGTGAGAATCTCCCATTTCTCCCTCAATTTCTTTTTGAGGAACTAATGCTGCTACCGAGTCAACAACAATAATATCTACAGCACCACTTCTAACTAATGCTTCAGCAATTTCAAGTGCCTGCTCACCAGTATCTGGTTGAGATAACAGTAACTCATCAATATCTACACCTAGTTTTCTTGCGTAAACTGGATCAAGTGCGTGTTCAGCATCAATAAAGGCAGCTCGACCTCCATTTTTTTGTACTTCTGCAATCGCATGTAAGGAAACTGTTGTTTTACCTGAGCTTTCGGGTCCGTACACTTCCATGATTCTTCCTTTTGGATAACCATTAATTCCAAGAGCGATATCTAAAGCTAATGAGCCTGAGCTAGATGCCTCAACTTTTGTATGTGTGCCTTCCCCCATCTTAATAATTGATCCTGTACCGAATTGTTTTTCAATTTGTTTTAGAGCCATATCTAGTGCTGCTTGTTTATCATTCATAATTTAAAACCTCCGATTGTTAGTACGTTTACAGTAAACGACAATGTATGTGGATAAATAATAAGGATTGGCTCAAATGTTTTTGCTCCGTGCGAGAAAATTTTGTGTTTAACTGTCTTGGTTTATTCTGTTGTTCCTTTATTTATCTCTAAACCCTTAATATCGAACAAATGTTCCTGTTGTGTAATCATACAATAAACGCATCTAGTTGTAAAGGAGAAAGTTTTGTACAAACCAGCCAAAGAAATATCTTTTTTGTAAAAAGTAGGTTTATACCTTTAATACTTACAGTTATTGAAACTTCAATCTATAAAATAACCCTTATTATACGCTCAAAAAATAATTCATCCTCTTATATACATTATGTCATGTGCTTAGACTATCCACTAACAAAAGGGATAAATTATAATAGATTTATTAGAGAAATTTTCAACCTAATAAATTCAAATGAAATTCGTTATTAAAAATGTGATACATTAAATAAGAGACAAGAAATGAAAGGAGTTTTTTTAATGAGTAACCATGAAGCACAAAATGAATTGCCACCAAAAACATGTACAATCGATCGACTTGTAACAATGCCGGATGATGTAAATAAAGTAATCAAAGGCAGCAAAACAGCAACTCGCCGAAATGGAAGATATGCTGATGTAGGAGAGATAATGGTTTTAGAAGATCAAAAATTTGTAGTGGAACGAGTTTATTCTCAATCACTAGGTGAATTAACAGATGAAAATGCTCGCCAGGAAGGCTATGCTACAGTAGAGGAATATAAACAATCTATTTTGTCTTATCATCCTGGGATGCCTTGGCTTCCGCAAATGAGGGTATGGGTGCATGAGTTCAGATTAGTTAACGATTGATAGGTAAAAGAAATGGATTTGTTGTACCGTATATTAGTATATATTCATGTTTCTAGTGTCATTTTATCGATTGGTCCTTTTTTTATTCTCTTGCCAATTGTTAAAAAACTACATAGTTCAAGAGAACAAGAAATGAATGCCTATTTGATCACATTTCAATCTGTTGTTAGGCTCGCAAAACATACGGGCCATGTTCTTGTTATCACAGGGATACTCCTCGTTATGTGTGGCCCATGGACGTGGACTACGCCGTGGATTATAATGACACTGATTTTCCTTTTTTGCTCCTTGTTCTTTCTGGCCCGTGCTTTTTCACCAACACTTCGAAAGTACAAGGAGGAAGGACAAAATAAAAAAGAACTGGCAACTAAACTAGAGCGATCTATTTGGATTTATATCATTCTATTAATGACTATGCTTTGGTTTATGGTCGGTAAGCCAACTTTTTGGTGACACCCATCCATTTGTCATCACTAAGAGTAAATAGTTAAACTGATTATTTTCATCAAATACTTTACGTTTTACTTAACATAACTCGTATTTTCGGTATGAAAAAAGATTTTTGCTTGTATATCAGATGCACATTTGGATTAAAAATTAAAAACCCCTATTAACCGTATGTTAAAGGGGTTCTTACTTATTGTTTAAACTCCAAGTATGAAGTTCTTATAGAAGAATACACTAAATATCAATATGTTTCAAGTCAACCCAAGTAATTATCTACTTGTTGCTACTATTAATAGGTTGATCTATAGATTGTTGGGTCTCAAATAGAGAGGTCTTAATGCCGATTAAAGACGCCACAATCGTTAGGATGCCTGCTGAAATAAAAATTAAAGAGACGCTAATATATTCAGCTGCAACACCTGCTAACATTCCACTAATCGGTAAAGCCAAAAAAGCTAACATACGAGTTGAACTAATTACTCTTCCCAATAAGGCTGATGGCACAATCTCTTGCCTAAGGGTAAACCAATTAATTGCTAATAATGTTACCGAACCGACAATTACAATTCTACAGACTATTAACAAAATAACTGCAGTGTTTGAAAAAGTAAGGATAGTTTGACCTAAACCTATTATTACACCACAATAGATAATTATATTTCCCCGTGGTAATTTATTTAGTTTATTTGCAGCATAAATTGCTACAAATGACCCTAAGGTTTGTAGGGAAAATATTAAACCAATATACTGT
Organism: Priestia sp. FSL R5-0597; assembly: GCF_038006305.1. Classification (NCBI taxonomy): domain Bacteria; kingdom Bacillati; phylum Bacillota; class Bacilli; order Caryophanales; family Bacillaceae; genus Priestia; species Priestia sp. FSL R5-0597. The sequence continues at coordinate 1,752,616 of NZ_JBBOUZ010000001.1, read as the reverse complement.
GCCGATAAATGTAAATTATCCTTTAGATGAAACATAAATAAAGCTTCCATAGCACCATAACCCACATTGATTAAGAATATGAGAATAGTCCCTATCAAAATCTTTTTAGTATTTATAACGTATTTAACTCCTTCAGCTATTGAATTCATTATAGAACTATTAACTGGATTCTGGCTTTTATATTTCTTAGTTATTAAGCCAATGAATATTCCAGAAAGAAAATACGTGAAAAAATTAAAATATAATAAGTTATGAGTTCCAACCAAAGCAATTAAAATGCCTGCTATTGAAGGGCCTGCAAAGGTTGTGATTGTCTCTGATAACTTGAATAAAGAGTTACCCTGTATTAAATTTTCACCTTCTAAAATTTCTGGTATGACTGATTCAAAACTTGGATGATAAAATGCACTCACAGCTGATATTAAAAAAGCTACCACATATACAATCCATATATCTAACACGTTTATTAAAGCTGCAAGAGGTATGATAATAATTAAAATGGCTGATAAAATATCACCTATTAATAAAATGTATTTCTTACTTATACGATCAGCTAAGGCTCCGCCTAACAAACTAAACAATACTTGAGGCGTAATTTCTAAAACAAATGTTAATGCCATTAAACTTGGTGATTTAGTCAAATCATATACTAATAAAGGCAGTGCGATTTGAAAAAAAGACGTGCCCAACTTACTTGTTGTGGCACTTAAAAATAAGCATAAAAAATCTCTGTTCTTTAGTACTTCATAAGATTTCAACATTTACCCCCCCATCATAATTATTTACCTGCTGTTACAGGTGCGGAATGGCAAACTGGACAATCCTCTTTCTTATTCCACTCTGAAATAGGGTAAGTTTGATATGTAAGGAAATTTAATTCCATCATTTTCCCTAATGATGTTGGAGTTTGAATACCTGTTACCAACCCTAAAAATTCATTTACAATAGCACCAGCCAACATAGCTACATTAGGACTAATCGCAGCATTATTTCGTTGAAAATTTATCTGATGCATACTGTCAAGTTGCTTATTAACTATAACATCACTTTCAATTATGGTTTGTTTATGACACTCTACACACCCAGTTTTTCCTGGTAACATAGAATAAAATCTGCCCCTTGTGTTTAGGACTCCACCTGAAACTAACGGCTTTCCTAACTTCACTACTGCTTCATTCACCCAGTCCTGTATATGAAGGGTTGGTTTATCGGCTACACAAATTACATAATCACTACCTTCAATATGTGCCATTACATCTTCAGCACATTCTATACGCTTATTAGTAACGTTTAACTTAACATTAGGATTAAAACGCGATATTCTTTCCTTTGCTAATTCCGTTTTTAACTTATTAATATCTTTTTCAGAATATAACAACTGTCTATTAAAATTGCTTAATTCCAAAGTATCAAAATCCAATGCATTAATGTTATGAAAACCTAATGCAGATAGATGATATAGTATTTGACTACCTAAACCTCCGATTCCGAGCAAAGCAACCTTTGTATTTATGATAGTTTCTTGCACATTGTACTTATTGTCCTCTAAAGACGTAAAAAGCGAAAAATAATTAAGGTTTGCTTTGTATCTTTCGAGTTCATAATCTCCTATAGATTGAGGATTCAAAGAATTATCTTCTAAATATTTCTCTGTATCTAATGCCTTTATCCCTTCCAATACCTCATTTTCTTTTATGTTTGGATACTTTTCTTGGACTAAATGTATTATTTCTTCTATAGAATTTTTTCCGTTAATAAGAGAAATTAAATACTTAATACTTCCACTGGGATCTTCAATAACTCCTGCTACTCCATCTTCTTCACCAATATGGATTTCATCATTTATAAAAAATACAGGGATTGTCTCTTTGAACTTAGGTTTCATTTTCTACATTTCACTCCATTTCTCTTAATTATTGAAATAGGGAACTATCATATGATAGTTCCCTATATTTACAGACTTGAAGTTTAAACAATAAGTAAGTAGTTCACATAATGATAACGTTTTAGCCTGGAATACCGTTTAATACCGCAGCTTTATTAGTTGTTTTCTTAACTTTTACCTTCATAACTAACACCTCCATTTCTTAAAAGATATATTTATAATATTGCATTAAAAAGGCATTTTCAACAATTAAATCCAATTTTTATAATATTCAAACAAAAACAGGTAAATTATACTTTTTTTCGTTTATTTTAAACCGACAAATATTCCATTTATAATATTTTTTCTTGCATGTAAAACCAGCATAGATGAGTAATCCAGGTTTCCGCAGTTTTCCATTGAGTAGATATTTTTCTAACTTGTGATTCTGTTAATAATTCGTTATACTGATAAATCTCTCCTACTACTTTACGTATAATTAAATCTCCTGCGGGTAGAATGTCTTGACGTCCTATACCTCTCATTAGTATTGACTCTGCCGTCCATTTTCCTATACCTCTATGTTTCATTAAATAGCTACAACCCCCTTCACGATCTAATAAATATAAGCAACTTAAGTCTAGCTCCTCATCTATAATGGCTTTAGTTATTTCATGAATATATTCAGCTTTCCTTTGACTTAGCTTTAAGTCACGAAGTTGGTTTATATTTAACTTCATCACCTTGTGGGGGCATAAATCTGTATAATATTCACAGTTATTAATTATTATTTTAGCTCCTGTTTTTTCTAACAAACTCTTTTTAATCCTATGAGCAACTTTTGCACTAATTTGTTGACCGATGATTGCCCATATGATGGATTCGTAGACACTTCCTAATAAAACAGGTCTAAACCCTTCGTACATTTTTATTAATTTTCCTATCTTAGATTCATTAGCTATAGACTTTTGAGCTTTGTTTATATCTTGTTCCAGACAAAATATTGTGATAATTTTCTCCTTTACTAGTTGAACCTGATTATTCTTAACTTCTTCACCAATAACTTTAACTTCCAAGTACTTACTATCGATTCCTTCGTCCCTAACTAGTACTAGGTACGTTCTTCCCCCTATTATAAAAGCTCTACAATATGTGTTTTCAATAACCTTCTCGATTACAAAAGAGGGCGAGTTTTTTATGTACCTTAAAATTAAATCAAAATTATATATGTTTGGTTTATTAATTCTAATTATTTTTTGTCTCATAACTTCCTCCTAATTTTCAATAAATCTATATTAACAGGCTTTCTTAAAAAATTAATGATTAATCTAAATAAACAGATAATATTTATAAAACCATCCATATTTTTCATTGTAAGACTTTGGATGTGTTATATTTGTAGTAAAACTAAAGGAGTGAGCGAAAATGGATGCAATGAGTTTTATTTTACTAAACTTTGAAGAAGTGAGACGTCGAAGTATAAAAGTATGGATGTCAATACCTCAAGATAGGTTAGACTGGCGCCCTGATCCAGAAGCAATGTCATGTAGGGAGATGATACATCATGTTCTTGAAGGAGAATACCTCTATCATCAAATGTTAGAAAAACCACTTAACCTTTCTCTAACAGAGGAGCATAATCCTTATAAGGCAGTAACATTTAGTTCTGTTGAAGAAGCATTAAAGTTTGCTCAACCATATAGGGAAAAATTTATAGAGTTTTTAGGCCTCCTTAATGAAAAGCAGCTAACAGAGATAAAGATAGACCGATCGGAGATGGGATATATTCGAGAGTTAGGAGATATGTTGTTACGAGTGGCTTATCATGAATCAGTACATACAGGACAACTTTTAGATTATTTAAGAACTGCAAAAGTTAAACGTCCTATAATATGGGATTAAGTTTCTGATTAATCTCCCGTTGTTTTATTTTTCTCTGCTCTAAAGAACGCTCATACAAAGCCATAAAGTTGTTTACTTAAAGGGGGAAGAACCATTGTGAATAATGAAAAGCAGTTACTTAAATTTCAGACGTTTCAACAACTTCACAAAAGACCCTATACTTTTGTATTGCCTAATGCTTGGGATGTTATCAGTGCTAAAATTTTTGAGAAAAATGGGTTTCCAGCTATTGCAACAACCAGTGCTGGCATAGCAATGTCTTTAGGATATAATGATGGTGAAAAAATCCCTTTTGAACAAATGTTAGAAGCTGTTAAGAGAATTATTAATTCCGTCAATATTCCTGTCAGTGTAGACCTAGAGTCTGGCTATGGCAGGTCTACTAATGAAGTGGTAGATAATACAAGACAAATTATTTTAGCAGGAGGAATTGGTATAAACCTAGAAGATGGGACGGGAGATTTAGATAGTCCTATTTTAGATGTTTCGTTGCAAGTAGAAAAAATATCTGAAATTAGATTACTATCCAAATCGTTAAAAGCCCCATTATTTATTAATGCGCGTACTGATTTGTACTGGTTAAATACAGGAAATCCGGATCTAAGACTTCAAGAAGCCATCAATAGGGGAAAAGCATATCAAAAGGCTGGAGCAGATTGTATTTTTATTCCTGGGCTATATGACATGGAATCCATTAAAAAAGTTCGACAAGAACTATCTTGTCCCATTAATCTTTTGTCTGGGCCAAACTTGCCTTCTATTAATACATTATCGCAAGTTGGTATTGAAAGATTAAGTACTGGATCCGCCCCTTTTAGAGCAACTGCTACATTATTACAAAGAATTACTGAAGATATCCTTTGTGATAATAATTTTCAACGATTAATGAATGATAATATGAGTTATGATGCGATAACAGAACTAATTGGGACTCCTGAATAGAATTTATCAAATTATATTTAGCTTGCCTTTATAGAACTGGTAGGACTACTGAAATATACAGTAGTTCTTTTGCTGTTTGAACTATATTTAAACAGTTACCATAAAACGTTTTATAGATTGTTGATATAACAACTATTTTCTTTCAGGTGATTGAAGATATGATGTATAAAAAGCTCCCCTTTTATACATGTGCTCGTCATGGAAAAGATAGTCGTTATCGTATAAATATGTTATCATTTATCTAAAGTTATAGAGTTATCTCAAAAAGCAACCTCACTCGAATGCCATTAAAGACTGAGGTTGCTTTTTCTTTTTTAAATAAAATTAAAATAATTGTGTTAACTCAAAAGGTAAGTTAGTTGAATAAAATTATTAATTTACTATCTAAGTAGTAACCGCGTTTTTATTCTACAAGGAGGCCTAGAATGATGAATCTAATCGATAAGAAAGTTACACACAAGCATTTTGGAACAGGTACTATAGTTAAATATAATGATTCTAGCATTGAAATAAATTTCGCATCAGAAAACAAAAAATTTGTTTTCCCCGATGTATTTGGAAAGCACCTAAAACTGCATGATAAAAGTGTTGCTCATTCCCTGGAAAAAATTTTAGAAGAAAAGGAAACGGAACGAAAAGAGGAAGAATGGAAGAAGGAAGAAGAAAAAAAATTACAGCGAAAAAATCAGGAACTTCGCTGGGGACATGAAAAACTTATGAAAAACCATAAACTTCATCCCGAATCACAAATGGTTTTTTGGTGCGACACAGAAGAACAGAATAGTTCTTTTTCAGAGTGGACGGTTTTTTCAGGCGTAATAAAAAGTGGTAATTACAAGGGGAAGCCAACCAAACCCACCCGCCTACATCAAAATAGCGCTGTCTTGTTAACAGCAATAGATTCCAGTATGCCTGAAAAAGACAGACGCATCTTAGGTGTCTATATGGTCAATGAAAATTTTATCGGTAAGCTTTGCGAAGATGGATATATTCCTGCTCATTCAACGTACAGACTCCAACTTACAGAACAAGAATCCAATCAGATGCTTTTCTGGAAATATTATATAAACGAAAAGAACTCCCAAAAAATGGTGTGGAATACAGGTAAATACCGTTATTTTGATAATTCATGGATGGCTCAAATTTTGCTTGATATAGTTTCATTGAAAAGTGACTCAAACGAACGAGAGCAGGCACAGCAATTTTTTGAACATTTTTGCAAAATGAATTTGATAACGGATCAAGATTTACCAAAGCCTAATGGCGCATTAATGCGTATTTAGACGTTAGCCCACAGGTAATTAATTAAGAATGAAAAAAGACAGGCGCACTTTTCTGACCCATTGCTAATGACGAACAGTGCCAGGCTCTGTTTGCCAATAAAAGCGTAAATAAAGAATCTACTGCTACGTGTAAAGTAAAACAAGCAGGCTCTTAATAATTAAGAATCTGCTTGTTCTGCTCTACATAAGGACTATCAGTAAGTTATTTTATTTTTTTCTAAACAGGTACATATCTAACAACATATCAACAAGCAATAAATTAAGCTAGTACGTTTATTTTAATATACAGTTGAGCTAGATAGAATATCTTTATGAAAACGTACTGTTTCAGAACTATAGGCAGTCATATTTAGTACACTTTTTATAGAATATGATATGAGGACTACCCCATCTTTCAGTGTACTCACCCAACAAGGATGAAAGGGTATTAAAAAATAAAATTGCTTATCAAGTTTTTCTAAAACAAATGGTGCTGGGGGAGCTTTTTATTTGTGCTACAATTCTTAGAAAGAAGTATTTGATATTATTAAACACGCTAGTTACAGCAATTATAGGAGGTATTCATTTTTAAAACTTTTGTAAAATTATCCACTTGAGAGAAAGCAGACAAAGAAAATATAAATCATATTATACATAGCTTTTCCTTTTCTATTATCTTCCTTACCCTACTCCTAGTTACTGAAACCTTCCCTTAAAAAACAAAGAACAGCTAATATTTTTAAATAAGGAGTTTTTAAATGAGTAATTATGAAAAAACTAAGAATAACAAAAATATAATTTTAGGTATTATATATGCTCTAATTGTAATATCTGTATATGCATTTAACTTACATCTACAGATAGCTTTGTCTATACTTACTCTTGTCATAATATTTGAACTTGTAACTTCAATAAAAGAAGATGACAAAGCTAAAAATGTTATAAACATTATTACCATATGTTTATTTATACTTGGAATTGTTTTTCTCTAACTAGTACTTACTAATAGCTAACAATATAAAAAGAGCAAAGGCTTCTTATAAATGAAGAAGCCTTTGCTCTTTTTATATCTTTCCCACTCTTTTTCTAGACGGTTAGTATGCTTTTGAATATCGCTAACATGTTTTAATTTAAGATTAAGGTTGCCTGATATAGATAGTCAGCAACAGTATACTTTTACGGGCTTTTTTTTGAGATAAGAAAACTATCATTTTCCAGTTTAAGTAAGTTGAAGCTCGTCCTTAGTGAACCATAAAAAATCCCCACTAAATATAGTGTAGCCCTCACTCTCAAAGAGTAATTTCTTTACACTATACTTAGAGGAGATAATACCAAATTTTACTGTTTTTCTTGCATTACGTGAGCTACTTCAGTAAAAATTACACCTAAGCCATGTGCACCTGCGTCCGGATAACCAAGGCTTCTTTCTCCAACCGTACCAGCACGCCCCATACGTGCAACAATCTGTTCAGTTGATTTTGCTCCTTCAACAGCAGCTTCTGCTGCTTTGACAAGCGCATGTTTCAAGCTTTCACCTTCAGCAGCACTTGACGTTAACGTATCTGCATAAGGTACTAAGGCATCAATTAAAGTTTTATCTCCCACAACAGCTCCACGTCCAAAAGAACGTTCTCCTGTTGCTTGAATTCCTTTTACAGACGCTTGGATCATTTCAGCAAATTCTGTTAAAGTCAGTTCGGTTTTAGATTCAGTGTTCTTTCCAGCCGCACGAAATGCTGATCCCCAAATAGGCCCTGATGCCCCGCCACAGTGCTCCATGATAACAATGGAACATGCCTCTAAGAAGTTGCCAATATCATTTGATTTATTTTCTAGAATTTCGTGCCATTCAGCTTTCAATTGTTTGAATCCTTTAGCAACACTCATACCAAAGTCTCCGTCACCAGCATGGGAATCTAATTCACAAAACGGTATTTCATTTCTAATAATACATTCACTCATTTGGTCTACCATAAAAATAATATTATTCAACGTCAATCGATTTTCCGTTACTACGGAATATTCTTTGTTGGTTTGCACCTCATAAGACACTTTCGGGGCCTCCGCGGTACCGATGATTTCATCATAAGTGACAGCTGGTACTTCACCTTTAAGTTTTAGCGCAGGAGTATCGCACTCTTCAGATAGAAGACTCTTTAAGTTTTCATCTAATTTCATAATTGAAATAGAAGCACCGGCCATATCAATGGCTGTCATATAGTTTCCGACAAACGTTCTTGCAATCGTTACTTTTCTACGTGACAGTTCACGAATGACAGAATGATTTAATAAATACAGTTCTTGAAGAGGTGTGTTTCCAAATCCATTAATTAGGACAGCCACTTCTCCTTTTCCATCTTCTATCCCTATTTCTTTTAATAATGCCGTTACCATGCGCTCTGCAAGTTCGTCTGCTGAAATAATTTTTTCACGACGGATACCAGGTTCTCCATGAATGCCAACGCCAAATTCCATCTCATCTTCTGCAATCTCAAAAGTAGGAGTTCCTTTAGCAGGAACTGTACAAGAAGTTAGTCCAATACCAATGCTTTTAACATTCGCAATAGCATTTTCTGCTGCCTCTTTCACTTTTGGTAGATCATATCCGCGTTCTGCTGCAGCACCTGCTATTTTATGGACAAGAACAGTACCAGCCACTCCACGTCTTCCAACTGTATATAAGCTGTCCTGTACAGCAATATCATCATCTACTTTTACATAATCCACTTGAATTCCATCTTCTTCTGCTAGATAAGCCGCATTCTTGAAATTCATCATGTCACCACTGTAGTTCTTAATCACGAGTAGAGTTCCCTTATCGCTAGCTGTTTCTTTAATGGCTTGATAAATCTGTATTTGAGAAGGTGAGGCAAATACATCTCCACAAACTGCTGCATCTAACATGCCCTTCCCGACATATCCAGCGTGAGCAGGTTCATGTCCACTGCCGCCCCCGCTAATTATGCTTACTTTATTTTTATTAATTTGCTCTTTTTTAATGACTTTATATTTTTCAATTAAATTCAGTTCCGGATGTGCTAGAACCATTCCTTTACACATCTCAAGTACGACATTTTCTGGTTTATTAATAATTTTTTTCATCTTATATTAACCTCTTCTTATAATCATTTCCAATTTGATCTGCTGCAAGAATAGCTGCAGCTACTGACTCTGGAGTAACAGGGAATGGCATAGAATAAATAGATTCCTCTGGAATACAAGCTTTGTTAGCTACTTCCATTAACTCTTCTTGTGTAATTTGTTCTACTCCAATATCAGCAAGACAAACTGGGAGTCCTACTGCTAAACAGAAATCTAACACTTCTTCTATTTCCTCAGTTGGCGCATTTTCCAATACCAATTGTGCTAATGTACCAAAAGCTACTTTTTCACCGTGGAAGTAGTGATGCGCACTTTCTAAAAGAGTAAGCCCATCATGAATGGCATGTGCTCCAGCTAATCCACCACTTTCGAATCCTAACCCTGATAATAAAATATTAGCTTCAATAATGTTTTCTAAGGCCGGAGTAACAACATTATGATCGCTTGCTGCTTTTGCTTTAACCCCGTCCTCTAATAGAGTGTTGTAGCAATGTTCTGCTAAAACTAACGCTGCATTTGTACCTTTTGCTGGTGCACATACGTCCTCACGCACTCCACAAGGTAATCCAGCATTTACATTAGAGAAAGAACGTGCTGTTGCTCTTGCTTCGAAATAAGTGGATAACGCATCCCCCATACCAGATACTAAGAATCTAGTAGGTGCATTAGCAATGACTGTTGTATCAATTAATACAACACTTGGGCTTTGCTTAAAGTATGCGTAATCATCAAAAGCACCCTCTGGTGTGTAGATAACTGCGGAATGACTTGTAGGTGCATCCGTAGCAGCAATTGTTGGGACGATAATTAACCCTTCTCCCTCTGCTACACATTTTGCCGTATCAATTGCCTTATCACCACCTAAACCAATTGTACAATCACAGTTGTTTTCTTTTGCTATTTCCTGCAATCTAGAAATTTCTGGTCTGGAGCACTCGCCATTGAATCCGCCTTCAAAAAATGTAATACCATATTTTTCTGCTGTTGCATCTAATTTGCCTTGTACACGTTTAATATCTTCAGGATGTGCTATTAAAAGTGCAGAGGTACCAAATGTTTTCACAAAATAACCTAAATTTAAAATTTCATCTTCACCTTGAATGTATTTTGAAGGACTAATAAATGCTTTTCTCATAAATAAAACCTCCTAATTAACTTTGTAATCCCTTACAATCGAAATTTTACTATCTTTTGTGTAAGATTACATTAGTCTTAAATGACGAGTTTTTACAACTTTTTATCGTATTTTTTTGCTCTCTTCATTTAATATGGTATTATTATGACATTATTTCAGGTGAAAATACTACTAAGTTCACGTTGAAAAGAGGTTACCTTTATCGCTGAACACTCTTTTATTTTACAAACTCAGGAATAAAATAAAGGTATTCTCAAGTAGGTAATACAAACTACCACACGGGAAGTAGAAGCAAGGGAGATAAAACATCATTGAAAACTACTTACATGAATTTAGATAAAATACTAGATTTAAAGAAATGGCGAAATCTTCAAGATTCACTTGCGTTTGTTACAAAATTAGCGATTGTTACGGTTAACTATAAAGGAGTGCCCATTTCTCAACACAGTGGTGTACGTCCATTTTGTGAGACTATGCGTAAAAATCCTGATACGGCAAAACTTTGTGAAAAGTGCGATGCGCGGGGAGGATTGGAGGCAGTTAGAACCAATGCTCCTTATATCTATTTATGCCACTGGAATATTGTCGATATTGCCATTCCCATTATAATTGATGATAAATATGTAGGCGCTATCATGGCGGGAGAAGTAAAAATTGAGGATGGTGACAAACATCCTCAATTGGAACAAATGCTTACTGTTCCATCAAAGGGATTTGAACAGAAGTTAAATAATAATGAGGAAATACAGCGTCTATATGATTCTATTCCTACTCTATCCTATACAGAAATTAACGAAGCTGCTCAAATGTTATATAGGCTTTGTAACTACATTGTAGAGGAAGCTATGAATAAAAATTTGATTTTAGAAGTATATGAAAAGATGGCTCCAGTAAAAGAAGACGTTTCTACTGAAGATATTTCTTACGGTTATTCTCTAGATAATATTCAAAATATAAAAAAGGAATTAGCCAACACAGTTACTAATGCTTATGTAAAAACGTCTATTAACGATCACTTAGTTTGTAAAAACAAAGTATTACAGCCAGCCTTTGACTACATTTATAAACATAAAAGAGAAAAAATATCTCAGCAAAAGATGGCTGATTTATGTCACATTAGCACAGGTTATTTCAGCCGTATATTTACCAAAGAAACGGGTATGAATTTTTCTGTTTTTATTTCGCTCAAAAAAATAGAGTGGTCCAAGCAATTATTAGAAGAAACGGATTTGTCTATTGCACAGATTAGCGATGAATTAGGTTTTAATGATCCTGGATATTACATCAAGACATTTAAAAAATATGAAAATATAACTCCTAACGTCTATCGGAAATATTATCAAGAAAAGATGTAGAGTTTTCAGTCCTGACGTAAGAAACATATAACTTTTCCATACTGATACTAGTATTCTAAAAAGGGTGCTTTTCAGTATGGAAAAGCAATGAGACACAGTCATGTGCTGGCCTTTACGCTATAAATAATATATAAATCTCTATTCCGCATGCTTATAAACATTGGGTCTCAGGCCCTCAAATATTGGGATGTTTTTTTGTTGTTCTGTAACTTTCTGTATATGAATTTCTGCTGTTATGATTTCTTCTTTGTCTCTCCCCTCTTCTATAATGTTTCCATTTGGATCGATGACCATTGAATGTCCAGCGTATGTGTTGCCGACATGATTTTTATGATTCACATTCCCCACGCTGTTACATGCAATGACGTATACACCATTTTCTATAGCTCGTGCTTTCAATAGTGTTTTCCAATGGTCTATATTTTTAGTAGTCCATTGTGCAACGTAGAATACAATTTTTGCACCTTGAGAAGCCGGAAAGCGTGTGATTTCTGGAAAACGTAAATCGTAACATATAATTTGACTAGTTTTGATACCGTTAATTTTGAATACTTCCGGTACTTCATCTCCACCTGTTAAATAATGATGTTCATCTAACATCGGCACGAGATGTATCTTATCTTTTTGGTAGAGCAGTTCGCCCGTTTTTGATACTGCAAAGGCTGTATTATAAATATTTCCATTCCTTTTATTCGAAACTGAACCTGCAATGATATTCACTCGATGTTTAGTTGCTAAACTTTGGATAAATGGAAAAGCCCTCTTTAAATCAATGTCTGCTTTTTCTGCTACATTTTTTAAATCATAACCCGTATTCCACATTTCAGGTATTACAACAATTTCCGTATCTATATCCAGCTTTTCTGCAAATAAGGATACAATACGGTTTTCGTTTTGCTTAACTTCTCCTTCAATAATCTCCATTTGAAATAATTGTATTTTCATGTTTTTCCCTCTTATTCATAGATAAATTTATAAATAGAATATAAATCATTGCTGTATTTGACATCTTCGCCATGTGAAGAAGAAATAATAGAGGGTTTAATTTTATCTATAATTCGCCCTCTATTAATATTTTCATCCATATCAACTGTGAACTTTCGAATCGGTGGATGTAAGGATTCGGTATTAGAAAAGAATAAGTCTCCAATTAGCAGCACATTGTCCTCTTTATGATGGTATATGACATGTCCTGGGGTATGTCCGGGTGTTAGATATACGTCTACGGGTAACGTTTTAATGATATTGTCACTTAAACCTTCAACTTGATGTTCTACGCCTGTTGTTTCTTTTTCTGCCTTGTTTGGATACGGTTTTTCGCCATTGATAAAAGGCGTTTCAATTTCGTGTGCGTAAATAGGAATATTTAAATGATCTTTTAAATACTTGGCACCATTAATGTGATCCAAATGGCCATGTGTCAGCAAGATACTCTTGGGAATACCTAAAGATTTTGCTGCATTCAACTGCGCATATGCATAGTCTTCCATTCCGGTATCGATGAGATAAACATCCTCACCATCCACTATGTACCATGTATTGATCTTAACTCGGATACCAACGACGGTTTCATAAGTGAGTCTATAAACATGTTCAGAGATTTGAACAAATTCCAATTCATACACCTTCTTCTGATTTATTTGATATCATAAGTGTAATCAGAAAAAATAGGAGTAACAAGAAGGCACAAATTTGTTACTCCCCATTGAGGTGAGGAAATGTCAGAGTTTAAAAGCGATCAATACGGCCCTTGTACGTTAACTGTAAAGCAAGCCTGTCCAATTGAATTAGCGATGCACATTATGGGCGGTAAATGGAAAGGCATTATTTTGTCTTTGTTATCAAAGTCACCTATGTATTATAATGCAATGCGCCGTGAAATACCGGGTATTACTCAGCGCATCCTTACACTCCAGCTTCGCGATATGGAAAAAGACGGATTAATAGAAAGAGAAGAAACAAACGATAACCCTAAAAGAGTTTTATATTATTTAACAGAGCTTGGAGAAAGTTTTATCCCAATACTTAAATCTTTAGAGAAATGGGGCAATGCTTACATAAGCAAGCAGGAAGAAGGAATAAAAGAGTCTCAATAATTAAGGGTAATCCCTCACTTTATTCCTTTAACATTTAACATACAATCAAACCTATTGTTCATATAAGCATTCATTTCTATCTATTCTAATCAAGTTTTGGCATAGGAACGAGTTCTAATTATAAGCAAGAAAATATATATGCTTACAGTTAGCTGTCTTAACAAGAAAACTCCCCTAAACATAATCGATTTTATGCTAAATAAAAAAGACAGAAAGAGTCTACTTCTTCCTGTCTTTTTTGTCATTTAAGCATCAGCAACATGAGTTGCTTGCAGGTGACTTTTCATTCACTCCAACGCTATCCTCAGTCTTATGAACCTCACTATCAGATTTCGTATAAAAAAACTCCCACTCGTTCCCGTCAGGATCTGTTACCCAAAACTTATCTTGCACAGCATAGCAGCAGGTCGTATCTATTTCTTCGCGAGCAAAGAACCCCTCTTTTTCTAGTCGTGATTTATGAGAATGAATCTCCTCAGGAGTTTCTACTTGGAAGCCGAAATGATTCACTTGATTACCTTTTACATCGTCACGTACGTTCAAGGTGAAATTTAATCCGGGTTCATCTAACAAGAATTTAGCATAATCTATTTTCGTTTTCACAGGTTGAACGCCAAATACCTTTTGATAAAACTTAATGGATGCCTCTAGATTCGTTACATTAATTCCTACATGAACATATTTCATTTACACTTCCTCCTTCGCATGCTAAATAATATTATTTGGAATGTAGTAAATTAAGAGCATGGGCCGCTTTTACTTGTATCTTTTCTAAACAAGCAGCATAGTTCTTCTGATAAGAGGTGGTTCACCTCTTTATCATTTAAATCATAATAACTCCATGTCCCTTTTGTTTCTTTTGTGATGAGGTTTGCTTCTAATAAAATCTTTAAGTGGTAGGAAAGTTTAGATTGAGACATCCCAAAGAATTCAGTTAGATCACATACGCATGTCTGTCCTCGCTGGCAGAGCTCATACATAATTTCTAATCTCTTTTGATCAGCAAGAGCTTTAAATTTTTGTTCGTACTGTTTAAATGGGTGCTTTCCTTCCTTGACTGTTTCCATTGTCATTCTCCTTCATCAATTTTTTTTGATTTAAAGTTCGAAGCTCTCGGCAGCTTTTTTAAAGTTACTGTATGTAGTTTCCCCTCTTAACGTAGGATCTTGATGAAAAAAACGCTGAAAGATTAGACTTTGTGCTTCCTTATAGTTCATCCCTTGAGTGTTCATAACTAAATGAAAATAGGCTCGAAAGTACGTAACGGATAAGTTTCCAGAGTTGTTGACTCTCACTGCTTTTCCCCTCATTTTTATAAATCAATTTTTTTTGATGTATTCATCATATCTGGAAAATTTAGATAAATCAAGACATTAATCAAATTTTTTTGTTTAATAGTAGTGTATATTTTTGTTGAATGTATAATCAAATACTTATATAATTATATTTGGAAGTAAGGAGGTGAGTTGGATTGGATGTAAAAGTACAAATAGAAATGGAGAAAGCAGCACAGATACTGAAGCTGCTTGGCGATAAGACAAGATTATCTATGATGAAACTGCTCCAAAATAACGAGTGCTGTGTTTGTGAGCTAGTTGAAATTTATAAAGCAAGTCAACCGGCTATTAGCCAACACTTGCGTAAATTAAGAGATATCGAACTTGTAAAGGAAAGACGACAAGGACATTGGATTTTCTATTCATTAAATAAAGAAAACGGCTATTATCAGTTTGTCCTTAATATACTTGAATCTTTACCAAGCGAAGATGGACGATTAAAAGAACTAGAAAAGCAAGGATTACGCATTAGTTGTTGCTAATAGTAGGAGGTTTGTAAAGTGGTATCAGTTATAGTAGCCTCCCTCATCTTCTTAGTGACATTGATTTTTGTCATTTGGCAGCCAAAGAACTTGTCTATTGGTTGGTCAGCGTGTGGAGGCGCAGTTTTAGCTCTTTTAGCAGGTGTGGTTGATTTCCATGACGTGCTGGATGTAACTCAAATTGTATGGAACGCAACGTTAACGTTTATTGCAGTTATTATTATTTCTTTAATTTTAGATGAAATTGGATTTTTTGAGTGGGCAGCGTTACATATGGCACGAGCTGCAGGAGGTAATGGCGTTCGCATGTTTGTATATGTATCCCTCCTAGGAGCTGTAGTAGCCGCATTATTCGCTAATGATGGGGCAGCCTTAATTCTAACACCTATCGTACTTGCTATGGTGCGGGCACTCAAATTTGAAGATAAAATGGTCTTTCCTTTTATTATCGCCAGTGGATTCATTGCGGATACAACATCGTTACCTCTTGTAGTAAGTAACTTGGTCAACATTGTATCAGCTGATTTCTTTGGTATTCGTTTTTCTGAATTTGCCTCACGCATGATTGTGCCAGATTTATTTTCACTTTTGGCAAGTATTACTGTCTTGTATTTGTATTTTCGTAAAAGCATCCCTAAGAAATACAATCTAGATGATTTACAGAAACCTGTTGAGGCCATTAAAGACATGAAAATGTTCCGTTTATCAGGAATCGTTTTATTTATTTTAGTTCTTGGTTATTTTATTGGTGAGTTCTTCAATGTTCCAGTTTCTATTATCGCAGGTATTATTGCCATTTTATTCTTAGGAATAGCAAGAAAAAGCCCGGCTGTTCACACGAGAAAAGTGTTAGCAGGAGCTCCGTGGGCGATTGTTTTCTTTTCGATTGGTATGTATGTTGTTGTGTATGGATTACGCAATGTGGGGCTAACTGAAGTACTAGCAAGCCTTATTCAAACAACCGCTGATCAAGGATTATTTGCAGCAACCATTGGTATGGGATTTATTGCAGCCATTCTCTCATCGATTATGAACAACATGCCAACCGTGATGATTGATGCTTTGGCCATTGATGCAACTTCTGCAACAGGTACGATTAAAGAAGCTCTGATTTATGCAAATGTCATTGGTTCGGATCTAGGACCAAAGATTACACCTATTGGCTCTCTAGCGACGCTCTTATGGCTTCATGTTCTCTCGACAAAAGGAGTTAAGATTTCTTGGGGAACTTATTTTAAAACAGGTATTATCTTAACCATCCCAACATTGTTTATTACACTTGTTGGTTTATATATTTGGTTATCAATTATTTCTTAACACATCATAAAGGAGATTTTACACATGTCTAAAAAAACACTTTATTTCTTATGTACAGGTAACTCTTGCCGTAGCCAAATGGCTGAAGGATGGGCAAAAAAATATCTAAATAACAATGAATGGGATGTACGCAGTGCAGGATTAGAAGCTCATGGATTAAATCCTAACGCTGTAAAAGCAATGAAAGAAGCTGGTGTTGATATTTCAAACCAAACATCTGATATTATTGATCCTGAAATTTTAAATAATGCAGATTTAGTGGTTACATTATGTGGCCATGCAGCTGATCATTGCCCCGTAACACCTCCTCATGTGAAGCGTGAACACTGGGGATTTGATGATCCTGCAAAAGCAGAAGGAACAGATGAAGAGAAATGGGCATTCTTTCAACGTGTCCGTGATGAAATTGGTGAGCGTATTCAGCGTTTTGCCGAAACAGGTAAATAATTAATTAAGAAGCAGTCTATTTGTGTAGACTGCTTTATTTTTTCTCCACTAATAAGGGGCTTTTCACTTTTATAGTTCCTGAAAATAATAGGCTCTTGTTTAGTACCTGAACGGCTAATAATTAATTGTTCGTAATAAATGCCACCTCTGATGTAAACCGTAGTTCCGGGTGGAGCTGCTTCACTTGCCTTTCTTAATGTTCTAAAAGGTTTGCTTTTAGTACCTAAGTTTTTGTCGTCCCCTGTAGGAGAAACGTAGATCTCATGATGTATAGGTTCTACTGAAGGCTGATTAGCTGCCTCAACCCTTTGGTTTATACAACACAGTAAAATAAGAAAAATACCAACTGCTTTTTTCATAAGATACTCCTTAAAGTTAATGAGTTTCACTTACAAGATGTTTAAATTATACTATTGCTCTTTTAATAAATATGTAAAACATCGCACTATGTCTTGTTATTTTTTAAAACTACAGCAACTTTTACATTTAAAACGGAAAGTGCTAAAGTAATGCTAGAATATGGAGGTTTGAGAAATGAATAAGGAACTTAAGTTACGTCCTTTGGAAAGAGAAGATTTAAAATTTGTCCATGAACTCAATAATGATGCAAATATTATGTCTTATTGGTTTGAAGAGCCTTATGAAGCTTTTGTAGAGCTACAGGACTTATATGATAAACATATTCACGATCAAGGTGAGCGTCGGTTCATACTAGAAAAGGACGGGGATATGCTTGGATTAGTGGAATTGGTCGAAATTGATTATATTCATCGTAGAGCAGAGTTTCAAATTATTATTGACCCTACATATCAAGGTCATGGTTACGCCATGGTTGCCACAAATCTAGCAATGAATTATGCCTTTTCGGTATTGAATATGCATAAACTTTACTTAATTGTAGACAAGGAAAACGAAAAAGCAATTCATATCTATAAGAAGGTCGGTTTTTCTATCGAAGGTGAGTTAAAAGATGAATTTTTTGTCGATGGAAGCTATCATAACGCTATAAGAATGTGTATGTTTCAAAAAGAATATTTACAAACCAAAAGTAAAAACTAAGGTTGAATTAGTATAAGTTTCCTGCTCACTAAAAGAGAAAAAAGAATGAGATCGGGCTTCTGTTAATGCAAAGAGAAAAACTCCTGTTCAGACGCAACAGGAGTTTTTCTCTTTTTAAGCTGTAGATGATATACAAATTTCTATTCTGCATGCTTATAAACATCCGGTCTCAGGCTTTCAAATATTGAGAAGAGCCTTTACCATGGCGGTAAAGGCTCTTCATATGCTCTTCCCTGATGGGAGTCTTATGTTATCTTTAGTTAAGGTCTATGAAAATTGACTGTTTTCTCGTCATCTCCTGTGCGTTCAAACCAGCCTCTGAAGGCCCAGTTATCATAACCTCCATCACCTTCATTAATAAATGTTCCTTCTTCAAATATCCAGACTCCATACGTAATACCATCATAATCCACGGTATCAAAATACTGAACACCTTGTAATTGATCTGAATTATAACTTTGACTCAAATTCATAACCATTACATTATATTGTTGACCTGATTCAAAAAACGCTTTTTCCATTGCTCCCTTGACGAACCC
Organism: Priestia sp. FSL R5-0597; assembly: GCF_038006305.1. Classification (NCBI taxonomy): domain Bacteria; kingdom Bacillati; phylum Bacillota; class Bacilli; order Caryophanales; family Bacillaceae; genus Priestia; species Priestia sp. FSL R5-0597. The sequence goes on along the minus strand of NZ_JBBOUZ010000001.1, from coordinate 1,733,777 downwards.
ACTTCGATTGTCGGCCGTTTTAGCCGCATCTGCAATCGCTTGTCCTATGGCTACGGGATCAACTGTTACGTCTCCTCCAACTTCTGCAGCTTCTGCGGAGCCTGCAGAACCTCCTAAATTCGGTAGAGCTAATGGCGTCGCTAACACAGCTAAACCTACGGCAGAAGCTACAACAGCTTGTTTCGCTCTTCTCATTTGATCTCCTCCTATTTTTAGGTGATTCTTAGAATATTTACCCTTTTTTTCCACGTTAAAACAAAAAATACTGTAATTAAAAATAAAAGGTAGACCATTTCATTTTTTTGAAGCATCTGTTAACCAAACATAGGCTTATAAGTTTTTTTCTAAAAGCTCGCCCACTTTTTCTGCCATTTCTCTCGGTGAACATGGCATCTCATTTTTGAGCTATTATTCTACTATGACTCCGTATTAGAAAAAGTTGAGGTAGCTCATTCAATATGATAACTAACTATTATTTAATAGATTTAGTCGCAATATAACAAGGCATATATTCAGTGATTTTCCCCTTGTGATGATGATCTTCATAAAGGTCTTGTAAGGTGAATCCAGCTTTTAGCTGTCCGCCAATTTGAGTTTCTAATGAATGGCTAAACTGTACACCGCCATTTTTTATAAGTTCTTCATCATTTTCTACGGTGTTTTTCGTTCCATCATAAGGTAATTTATTAACCACTTGTAACGCTTCCTCATCTTCTCCAAATAAATAAAGAGCAGGATTTGCAAAGCCAGATAGCAGAACGCCACCTTTTTTTAGAACTCTAAAACATTCTTGCCAAACGTGTTCAACATCTTGAACATAGCAGTTTGATACAGGGTTAAAAATCATATCGAACGTCTCATCTTCAAATGGAAATGTCTTACTCATATCCCCTTTAACTAAGTCAATAGAATAGCCTTCTCTAGTGGACACCATTTTTTCTAATTCTAATTGCTTATCAGAGTAGTCAAAAACCGTAACTTCCGCATGTTGGGCTGCAAAGACTGGGCACTGCTGTCCTCCTCCGCTAGCAAGTCCCAATATTTTTGCTTTTTTAAATGGAATAAACCAGTTATGCGGAACAGGCTTACAAGGTGTTAAGTAGATATCAAAATTACCTTGAGTTGCATCTACAAAATCTTGATGATTAATAGCTAATGACCATTCTCCTCCAGCTGAAGCCCATTCATCCCACATTTCGGAGTTGATTTTTGTATAATTAGATTTTTGCGTCATAGTTAATCCCCCTTCACCTTTTTACGTACTTTGTTTAATTTTACCATGTCACTAGAAGAATAATTTAGATGTACTAATTAATTTGTTCTGTTTCAGATAATTAATCTGTACTAGAGAAGTACTTAATAGATATTTTTAAAAATAAAAAACACCCTTTTGAAAAATCAAAAGGGTGTTTGTATCTTAAATATAAAAGCTTGTATATAAACAAGGTACGAGTTTTATTTTTAATGGCTTGTCTCGAAGCTTTCAGCCATCATAAGGTCATTTTTGTAGGCGGCCATTGCGAGTTCATATCGTACCTTTTGGCTCGCTTCTACAAAATCAGCTTCCTTCACAAGTCCTGATAATGAATATTGGTGACCTTTAAAACCTACGTTCAGTTCAGTAATTTGATTGAATTGAAAGCTCTCTATAGGAACTCCATTCACATCTTTTAACAAATATTGACCATATTTCTCGTTACATGTTTGTGCTACCTGCTCCATTACTTTGAAGGCATCGTCCGGGTTTTGCCTATAGTTGAGAATAAGACTTTCATTTACCCGGCGTCTTCCTCGGGTTCCGTTCTGAAGTTCCGTAATGTTGCTATATGAGACGGTATAGAGGTAGCCGTCATATTGACGAATCTTTAAGTAGCGCATCGTAATTTCTTCTATTTTCCCTTGACGGTTTCCGTTGAGAATAACATAATCTCCGTGGTGGATCTGGCGTTCAAACAAGTAAGTCAGTCCCATTATATAATCACGGATGATATGCTGGAGGATTATTGCCAGGGCACTGGCCAACACTACCGAACTAGTGAGAATCTTTCCGAAGTCAAAGAAATGGCTAAGCACATAAATAAAGAAAAAAGCCAGCCCCAATACTCTTGTGACCTGATTAGAAAAGTGCATGAGCGTCTCTTCTCGTTTTTCATCTAAAAAGCTCGTTTTATCAAAGAAAAGCTTAATGAATTTGCGAATAAAATAAACGATAAGTACAATCAGCAGCCCTACCGTTAAAACCTTTACGGGAAACTGCTGGAAAAATTCAGTGAAAACCAACTTACCCACTCCTTATTTCTAACACTATACCAAAAAAATGTACGGAAAGACAAAAATCTTCTGTTCCTTACAAACCTTAATGATAATAGCACGGTTTCCTCAAAAAAAGAAGCATATTCTATGCTTCTTGAAGGTCGGTCATATTCGGCGACAGTCTTTCAAATTGTCTTCCATCTTTATATATCTTTTGAATTTTGGAGGCTTTCTAATAAAGACATTCCTATATGTTCATCCTTATTTCTACTTAGTCTATAATTAGTTAAAACGACGGAAGCAACTTTCTTTTCTTTATCAATCCCTAAAAATGAGCTGAAGCATCCTGTTCCACCGCCGTGCAATATCACATTATTGTTTTTCTTTAAAAGCAACCATCCAAGACCCATATCAAACTTCTTTGTTCCATTGGCGTATTTTTTATGACAAAAAGACAGATATGGTTTATCTTCATCCATATTTATTTTTGCGTATTTAAGTAAATCATCAGCGGTTGAGGATACTGCGCCCGCAGGTGATATAAAATTCCCCTTGTCCCACTGCCAGTTGCCACAATCATTATTTTTGCGGTCATAGCCATGTAGATTATTGTTTGAAGCGCCTAAACAAGTATCCTTTAGTCCAAGCTCATTAAGAAGAAAGTCATTCATAGTATCCCAATACCCCTTCCCCGATATCATTCCCAACACGTATCCAATAAGGGATATACCGAAATTGGAATACTTCCATGAATAATCTACTTCTTTTAATTTACTTTTTTCGATCAGCATCTTCATTTTGTTAAAATCCATATGTAACGGATTATTTTTATTCAAATCACTTCCGCCAAAAATCAAATTAAAAATTATTTTAAAATATTCCCGTTTATTTAAAGGTAAGCTTCCTGAATATCCAGAAGAGTGAGTAGCGAGGCGGAGCAATGTAGGATAATACGTATCTTCCTTAAGTTCTTTTATGTACTTTCGTATAGAATCGTTTAGTGTCAACTTGTTTTCAGATATGTATTTTGATAGCAGCGATATAGTAAAAGTCTTAGTAATAGAACCAATTTCATAATGATATTTTTTGGATGAGTCAATTTCACCGCTTTCATTATAAATTTTGATAACATATTGGTTGTCCGTTAAATAGCCAACGGTTAATTTCAAATTCTTTTTTCCTCTACAGGTCTTGTTAATTAATCGTACTGTTTCATCACTGATTTCAAACATAATGAGTGCTCTCCCTTATCCTTTATTTCGAAAATCATTAAAAGGATCGATATGCTTCAAAGTAAAGTAGCCTATCAAATTTATTTTTATAAGTTCTTTTTTATATTATCAATTGCTTGAACTCTTCGACTTTCAAGCTCCCTTATCACTCTCAACTGTAATTCATTGTGATCTTCATCCATTTTGATGTTGCCTTCTTCTTCAAATCCATCATGTTCTTCCCCGTCAAAGCTATAAAGTTTCTTTAAAAGCTTCCACATTATTTCCAACTCTTCGGTTGAAAACTTTTTAAAAAGGCCTTCCAAAAAGAAAATTCCTTTTTCTGAAACAACAAGCAGCGCTTCTTTTCCCTCTTTGGTGATTTTTACGTTAACTGCACGTTTATCTTTACTGCTAGGAACCACGTCAACATACCCCTTTTTTTCCATAATGGTAATTAACTGCTTGACGCTTTGTTTTGTGGTTCCTAATTTTCTAGCAATATTATTTAACGTTGTTTCATCTTCAGGTAAATGAGCAATTGCCACCATCGCCATATGCTGTCTTGATGTTAAGAGCTCAAGAGACTGATCTCCTTTCACCTGGACTTTATTTGCCAGAGAAAATAAGGTAGCGTAAGTTTGCTGCATTAAAAAAAGATCTTTATAAATATCCATATTAACCCTCCATTTTAGACAATATATTGTCTAAAATAATAGTATATTTTGTTAATTAAGTCAATGTACTGTTTATTTTAATTTTGACTATTCTGTTACACTAAAGCAGGCAAAGAAATAGTGGCCTTTCGTAAGCAAAAGTTGTCCTTTCTATATCTAATTAGATATACTAAAAAGGCACTCTAATTTAATATCACTCTAAAAAAATGTAAGAAAACCGATATGAAGTAAAGGAGAAAAAACATGAACCAACACACACAACCTTTAAACCCTATCGCCTTCCACCTTGGTCCACTTGAGGTCCATTGGTATGGAATTATTATAGGGATAGGAGCTTTTTTAGGCTTTTTGTTAGCCTCGAAAGAAGGAAAGAAACGAGGTATCTCTTCAGAAACCATCTCTGATTTACTTCTGCTAGCACTACCCATTGCTATCGTTACTGCTCGAATTTACTACGTACTTTTTGAATGGAGTTACTATAAAGACCACCCAGGCGAAATTATAGCAATTTGGCATGGAGGCATAGCTATTCACGGTGGAATTATTGGATCTGTATTAACAGCTATATGGTTTTGCAGAAAAAAGAATCTTTCTTTTTGGAAAATGGCTGATGTTTTAGCTCCTAGCTTATTATTAGGCCAAGCTATTGGCCGGTGGGGAAACTTTATGAATCAAGAAGCACATGGCGGACCTGTTACACGTCAGTTTTTAGAAACTTTACATTTACCTGATTTTATTATTAATCAAATGTATATCAATGGAACTTATTATCATCCTACATTCCTTTATGAATCCCTTTGGAACATAATAGGTGTTCTTGTCTTGATCGTACTAAGAAAATCTTTGTTAAAAAGAGGCGAAGTCTTTCTTACTTACTTACTATGGTATTCGATAGGACGATTTTTTATAGAGGGATTGCGTACAGATAGCTTAATGCTAACTTCTCATATCAGAATAGCTCAGCTCGTTTCTTTCCTTTGCGTGCTAGGCAGTTTGATCCTGCTATGGTATAGACGTAAAAAAGGCTTAGCAACTAGTAAGACTGTATCTCTCTCATAAGCACATATGTTTTTGTATGAATGATTTTTTAAAGAATTAAACGATAAAAACATACAAAAGGAGCAAATTGATTTTCAGTAACTCTGAAGATCAACTTGCTCTTTTTTCGTTTCACTTATTAATATTTTTAATCTTAATCATGATTTATCTGTATTTTACTAATAATAAAGTGTCTTTTATAGTTAAATCATACACTTCTTGTGTGAAGCCGCGCTTGATAAGAATTCATATTGGAGATGAAATGTATGATAAATATAAATAAAGCCCAAAAGCGGACTGTATTCTTACGAACAAATACCCGGACGTCATTTAATATTTCTTTATGGGCTGGAGGAATTGCTTTTACTTTTCTTTTTGCTTTACTTGCTTATGGATTAGCAAAAGTCCCGGGATTTAATCATATCGGTCCACTAGCCTGTTCAATTATAATGGCAGTCATTTATCGTCAAATTTGGGGATACCCTGAAAAAATAAGATCTGGAATTGAATTTTCTTCTAAAAAGCTGTTACGTTATGCGATTGTTTTATATGGACTAAAGCTTAATATTGATGTTGTTATTCATCAAGGGCTAGGACTGCTACTTCGCGATGTGGGAACGGCTGTATTTGCGATTGTTTTAACAATTCTTCTAGGCAAATGGATGAAGGCTGATCGTGGTTTATCTCTTCTTTTAGGAATAGGAACAGGAATATGCGGTGCGGCAGCTATTGCAGCTGTTTCTCCGATTGTAAAAGCAAAAGAAGAAGATACAGCTATCGGAGCTGGTGTTATCGCTTTAGTGGGAACTCTATTTGCCATTGGATATACCATTTTAAGACCCTATATACATTTAACGAATATCCAATATGGAATTTGGTCAGGCGTTGGCCTCCATGAAATTGCCCATGTAGCTCTAGCTGCAGCACCAGCTGGACGCGACGCCCTAGCTATTGGCCTGTTGGCTAAGTTAGGCAGAGTGCTTTTACTTGTGCCATTAAGCTTTATCTTAATGTACTGGATGAAGCGGACAGGAAAAATGGAAAAGGATACGAAGATTGAATTTCCTTGGTTTTTAATAGGTTTTATCATCATGAGTATTTTTGGAAGTTATGTCGTAGGCAAGCACCTTATCATACCTAAAACGATCATGAATGATATTTCAACTCTAACCACGTTTCTTTTAACAATGGCTATGGTCAGCTTAGGGTTAAATGTAAGTATGAAGGCTCTTCGAACAAAAGCATTAAAGCCGTTGATTGCGATGTTTATTACTTCTATACTCTTATCATTTCTTACATTTTGGACAATGTAAAGACCAGTAAATTAAAATGATTAAGTAACAGCTAATACTTCGTATACAACTGTTAATGTGAAAAAATCTTTTATTTCTCAGGTTTTAAATATCTTTCCAAATTTATGGATTAATTATAGAGAAATCTAAACCTATACTAGATACTAATGGCAGTTCCTCTCCTTAATAAACGGTTTCAATTAAAAAACACCCTTTATTGCAGTAAGTAGTGATGTAATAAAGGGTGTGTTTGTATATACTAGGGGTTGTAGTGCTGAACTTGGTGTTGTTTTAAGAGCATCAAGCGGATGAAAAGACAAAGCATCTTCTACCCATGGAATACAGTAAAGCATAGACACATTTAGAAAATACATTGACGCCTTTGAATCAGTCATGGTATAAACACAATAGGAGAGTTTAGTGCTTAAAAGCATAAAAGCGATAAAGTTTAAAAAATACATAAATAGACGACATAGGAGGAAATAAATATCATGGAACATAATAGCAAAATTATAGACTGTACCATTCGTGACGGAGGTTTAATTAATAATTGGGATTTTAGCGTTGAATTTGTGCAAGACTTATATAACGGCCTAAGCGCAGCCGGCGTTGAATATATGGAGATCGGTTATAAAAATTCACCTAAGCTTCTTCAAGCAACTGAGCCCAACCCATGGAGATTTCTTGACGATAACTTTCTCAAAGAAATTATCCCTGAGAAAAAGTTCACGAAGCTATCTGCCTTAGTAGATATCGGGCGTGTAGATCCGAATGACATCCTGCCGCGTGAGCAAAGTATGTTAGATATGATTCGAGTGGCATGCTATATTCGCGAAGTAGATAAAGGCTTAGAGCTTATAAAAATGTTCCACGATTTAGGCTATGAGACTTCACTTAACATTATGGCACTATCTAGCGTACCGGAAAATCAGCTTATTGAAGCATTTGAAATGGTAAAGAAAAGCCCAGTAGATGTTGTATATATTGTTGACTCCTTTGGAAGCCTAGACCCTGCCGATATTGAGCATCAAGTGAAAAAGTTCCAAGCCATGATTCCTAGCAAACAGCTTGGGATCCATACCCATAACAACATGCAACTAGCTTTTGCTAATACATTAACTGCGATGCGTAATGGCGTTACATTCCTTGATTCATCTGTTTATGGTATGGGCCGTGCAGCTGGTAACTGTAACACAGAGCTGCTTGTTAGCTACATACCAAAACCAAGCTATGAGATGAAGCCGATTCTTGGCGTAATTGAAAAGCATATGCTTGAAATGCGTCAAAAGTGGGAATGGGGCTATATCATCCCTTACATGATTTCTGGTGTGCTGAATGAACATCCACGTGTAGCTATGGCTTACCGTGATAGCGAGGATCGTGACAAATTCGTAGATTTTTATGACAAAGTAACGTCTCCAGAAGTTACTACGTCTCCAGCATCAAAATAAGTTAAAATACTAAAAGTACCTCTGTTAACCGGGGTGCTTTTTTGTATTACATAAAAACCCATGATTGTATAGCATATCCTTAAACTTTGATACCCTCGATCTCGATAATTAACTAAATGTAAACAGTTGTGCTCTTCTTAAACTATTATTTATGTATATAAACTGGCGTTCCAATGGGAACTGCAGAGGAAAGTTCTAGAATATCTTCATTATCCATTCGGACACATCCATGTGACATATCTCTGCCAATAGAGGCTGGATCATTAGTCCCGTGTATTCCATATGTAGGCTTTGATAGTCCCATCCATAAGGGGCCAAATACAGCTGGAGGGGTCGTATCTTTATTAATGATTTTAAATTTCCCAATTGGAGTTGGAGTGATCATTTTCCCTACAGCAATAGGATATGTCTTTACTAATTTAGCTCCATCATATAGTTTTAATTGATGCTGCTTTATTGAGACATCTATCCTTTTTGCCATAGAAGAACCCCCCACCCTCTTATAATTTACTATACATAAAATTTTCTAGATTAATCCATAATGGCTGCTGCTATTTATACTGTTCTAATAGTAAAGAATTTCTTTAAAAGCCAAGGTCCTGGCGTAAACCCAAGCGTTAATTGCCAAGCACCTATTGCTTGCAAGCCGAATTGACGAACTAACACCATTTTTTCACTCATGCTTCTTACATCTTCAAACCATACTTCATGCATCTGCCCCGCTTGATCTTTATACCGAAAAAATGGAGATTTGTACTCCTTTGAATATTGAATGGGAGACTGATATCTCATCGCTGTTTTGATCGCATTTTGATTGGATATAGCGGGTGCTACCGTGCCGGGCTTGTAAGGAATTGACCAATTGTATCCATACAAAGGAACGCCAATGATGAGTTTTCTTCGCGGAACACTTTTTATCGCAAATTCTACTGTTCTCTTTACTTCAGTAATAGGTGCAACAGGACCAGGGTCGCTGCCTGCATGGTGCCAGTCATATGCCATTATGAACATAAAGTTAACAACCGCACCTATTCCTCCGTAATCATATCCTTTTAACCAAGGGATATCTTCGCTTGTCTTGGCTGGAACCGCTATTGTCAGCACATAGTCTGCAGGTTTTAAACGTTCACTCAGTTGACGTAAAAATCCGGTAAAAAGGTCTCTGTCTTCGGTCTTCACACGTTCAAAATCAATATTTACCCCTCCGTATCCTTTTCTAGATACTAAATCAAAGATATTATCGACAAGATTTTTTCGTGCCGGAGGATTATTTAAAACTTGATGGGCAAGATCAGAACTAAACCCTTCAGAAGTTAGATTAGTAATCGTAACTAGCGGTGTAACGCGATTTTTCCAAGTCGTTTCAATCGCTACTAAATCGTTTAAATTATTTATAATATCTCCATTGCTGCCAAAATGATATTCAAAGATAGAAATGGAAGAGGAATACGTTGCAAAATCACTGATTAACTCGCGATCTGCTTCTGGATTTCGAACGGCATAGTATTCTAGTGTCCCTGCAATATAGTCTGATATGTTAGGAATGTTTATTTTCATTCCGACTTGCAAGTAGTTATACGAGACTGAAGGATTAGCCCTTTTCAATTGCTCCAAGGACACGTACGCTTTTTTAGCAATACCTTTCATCGTATCACCAGGTTGAACTGTGTATACATATAGGGCTATGAGCAAGGCTTGACCGGGAACAATATTTGCTTCTTCTAACCCATTCACGCTCCTGAGCTGTGCAACGGAATAACCATATCTCCTGCTTATTGAAGATAACGTATCACCAGGCTGAACTATATGAACAAACATGTTTTCTCCTCCTATGTACTCTTTATCTATTTACGTTTTATTCCGCAACAAGTTTAAAAAAGCTATTCAATAAATGTATATGAGTATTGTTTGTTTATATAACTGAGTTAAGTAAGGGGGAATCTCTTTACACACTCCCCCTCTATTGCGCCCCTAATACGGGTAGAAATGTTCCAGAGATTATCTCAAAATTTATGTATCATAAATGTATGTTTTTGGTGTACTTGAAACAGGTTGTTTTTTTGTCAGATAGGATTATATTAAGAAATAAAAAGAGCAAGCTCTCTATCATAAGAGCTTGCTCCTTCCATTTAACGATTAAATGGAATTGCTCATAATTTTCCACACCTTTTTCTCATGTTTCTAAGCCTCTTGTGATTACTGCGGAGAAAAATTTTTGTCCTACGGCTAAGAGTTAATAGAGGAGAAGCACATGCTGAAGGCACCAACTCAAGCATGTGAAATATCTTAACCGTATCCTAGAGCAGGATCATCAGGGGATGATATTTTTAGAAGCTATCTCCTATTCAATAAAGGAGTCTTTTGTAAAGAGGAAGTCAGTTCTTTCTTAACCTTTTAACTTGTGTTCCTTTTATTTATTTCTTTTTTTCCATTTTATAACCTCGATGTTAACGCCATGATCTTCTTGAGATGATATGGTGAATTCGTCCATTAATTTTTTTACCCCTGATAAACCAACGCCTAGTCCCCCTGACGTTGTATAGCCACTTTCTAGCGCTTGTTGAATATTTTTAATGCCTGGTCCTTTATCTATAGCTATTATTTTGAGTCCTATTTCAAGTTGATTCTCTATTATTTCCATTATAATTTTTCCCGTAGTGGCATATTTATATATATTTCTGGACAATTCTGAAATAGTCGTAATAATTCGGGCCTGATCAAGTGTGCTGAAGCCTAAGCAGTTAGAGAACATCCGCCCTTTCTGACGCGCTTCTACTATATCCACTTCAGTGTGTATCTCAACAGTTAAAGGTTCCTTTCCTTCATCCGATTGAAATAGCATCATTATCACCACTTTCTTTATTTTAATAGGAGGGGAAAAACAATAGGCCAAAAAGAAAGGTTATCTAACCTTTCTTTTTGGCCTACATCTAGTTCAGTGCCTAGCTTATCAGTGCCGTTATGAAGTTGGGTTTAAAATCAGAAGAATTGTACTTTTATCTTTATGAAAATCCCATGCGACTAGTATATCTGTTACCTTTGAATCTAAAATTACTTCTAATGATTGGCTATGCTCATGAAGTAGCCTTTTTTCGAGATTTCTTTTAGCCAATGTAAGGTTTTCTTCAAACCCTAATTGAACTAATTCTTTCTCTACATTTACCATAATACCTTCCCTGATTATAAGGAGTGTTCTCTGATCTAATAAATAAGAAGAAACATCTTGAGGAAGTTTTTCTGCTTTTTGAGTCACTTCCTCAACTTCTTTATGCAGCAATTTCTGATTTTTATAGGAATGGTTGACTATGTTATTTTTATCAGAATGGATCATGATAAACATGCCAGACTGCAGCTCTAAATTCCAATCATAATAAAATTCTTCAATATCTAAATGTATATTTAATTGGATATATCCTTTTATCTCTTCAATTAAAGTCTCCATCAACAAATCACGTGTTTTTTGAACATAGATAACTTGTCCCTTGTCTAGCAAAGCCTTTTCTAAAGGTAATAAAAAGGCTTTAAAATAAACGGTTATAAAAGGAGGAGAAATGACGGTGAATACACCTCCAGGACCTCTTCCAAAGTTTTCACGAAGTAACCTTCCCATATAACTACTTAATTCTTTTTCCAGTTTCGTTTTATCCATAGATGGTGCACCTAGTTTCTAGTTTCATAAGGTATACTATTCGTGATGTTTTATGAAAACTCCTTCTTCATCATAAGATCATTTTAGGTAATAAGAATTCACTTTCTATAAAATGTAAACTAGTCATACTAGTACATTTTTAATAGATTGGTTTCTGTTTACCTTTGTATTTTCTATGTTTAAAGATTCTTCTTTTATTTGAAATTCCAATTTTACTTCCGTAGATAATGGTACTTAAAAGTATTATATCCTTGCTAATTTCTTCTTTGTAAAATTCATTGTCATACTTTTGGTAATCCTGCAACAATCGACGAAGCTCTTTTATAAACAATACAATCTCATGATTATCAGCCATACCGACCAAATCCTTTCTGTTGGCACATCCTATTTTCAGATGCTATTTTAGGGGATTATTCCGTTACAAAAGGACTTACTCTTTTGAAACAACAAAAATAAGCCGAAAAAGAAAAGGTATGAGCTTTTCTTCCTCGGCTTATGTTTGGCACAATGTGTCCAATTCATTACTGCCTCATTAATTTTTTGGTTTTAAGATAAGCGTAATAATGCTATTGTCCTTTTCAAAATCCCAATCCACAAAAATATCAAGAATGTCTGCATTTAATATCTCATCATAGTCATCGTTTTGTCGTAAGATTCCTTTTTCCAAAGGGCGTTTAGAGATGCGTAAGGTGTCATCAAAACCCAACGAAATTAGCTGCTTTTCAATAGCCACCAGTATTCCTTCTCTTACGATGACCAATGTACGATCACTTAATTTATACGAAGAGATTTTCTCAGGCCCTTTTTGTGCAATTTCACTCATCTTTATAATCCGATCATGAATTGCTTGTTTTCCTGGGTAAGGGTCACCCTCAGTCAAATCGGCTTTCAAATCGTCCAGACAAACTCCCACAAAAATTCCGGAGTGATGATCTAAATTCCAATCATAATATAAGTGCTGGATGTCAAGGTCTGTAATCCCTTTAATTTGACCAGTGATTTGAGGTTCAAGAGTCTTTACCAAAAGCTCTCTTGTAGTCATAACCTGAAGTTCTTCATTCTGGTTTAACAGTACTTGTTCCATCGGTGATACAAAGCCACTAACATAAATAACAACATAAGGTTCATAAATCGTAACATGAACAGCCTCGGGACCTTTTCCAAAGTTATCTCGTAACAATTTGCCCAAGTTATTCGCCAATTTTGTTTGCTGAGCCTTAATATCCATATTTCTTCATCCTCTATTAAGAAAGAAGCATCATATCCTCTTTCCATCATTTTATTGTACCATTACGAACGAATAATTTAAATATACAGAATAAATAAAAATAATTTGTTACTTCATGTTTAACCGAATTATAAACGTTCAAAACCTCTTCTTTCTATTGCTTGGGACGTATTTTGAATGTCACCGAAAAATACGAATCCGTTGGATTCGTATTGATGTTTTCAATGAAGTGAGTTATAGCATGTAGTCAAATTATTGTTGGGGAAATATAGCTTTATCTTTTAATTGATGCATCGCAGGGACATACTAAAAAATAAAAAGAGGTGCAGCATGAAAGAGAAAAAGGAGCCACTTATTTTACGCAAGTGGCTCTTTGCTATGTTGATTGAATTCACTTGAACCTCTAATAAATAATGGCAAAACGCAATCTATAATCGATTTAGATTATTCTTTGACTAATTTAACAAGCATATGAGCAAGATGATGTTGTTCTTCCTCGTTTCCAACTTTCCATAACTCATGTAACAAGTATTGCTCTTCATTTTGTGGCTCCTCATGGGTTGCGAGATAGTCAGCTATTTTTTTAGCTGCTAGAGCTAGTTGATTATCATTTAACCCTAGTTTCTCACCTTTTGTGACTTTATCTCCTAAGTAACTTTTAAATTCGTTAAAACTAGAAAGGATATTGTCTTTCTTCTCTTGACTCATTTCATTTAGTTTATCCTCTACTTTATTTTCAACGGTTTCAGTATTATTGTTCATTTTTCATTCTCCTTCCAATTAGGTATCAATGTTCTTATATGGTAAATCCCCCATTTACAGGTATATAAACATTTTGCAGCCTATTCATATGTTAAGTAGAATAATAGTAAACCTTGAATAAAACTCGAGTATTTGTAATAAAGTTTAGTGAAACACCTTTTTGATAACAGGATGTTAACAACCTAGGTTAGTTCCACAAAACTTAACGGGTTATTTAGATGAGGAACGGAGTGAATACAAATGAGTTTAGCTACTTATATAGGTTCGAACGTAGAATTACCTATTAATAAGAAATTAGATGATTTAGTTACTATTGGGAGTTGCTTTTCAGATGAAAGAAATCGATTGAACATAAAGAAACACCAATTTACTACCCTTTATGTTTATGAAGTTGCAAGTGACTGGGGAATTGAGATTACGGAATATATGAATAAGAGCAGGCGCAAAGAATCAAAAGAGAAACTAATTGCACTATGCAAATTGATGGACCGCTATCTTAAATCAGGAGACTTTTTTGAATTGTATAGTTGTTGGGTAGGAGAAGAAGCTAAAGAACTAGAGAGGAAATTAACGTTAAACATCCATTACTTTGACATTGACGATATTGATATGCCAGAAAAAACATTAGTTAGAATTGAAAAATGAGTTCGTCCTATTATTATGGTAAATTACCCTTATATAGTGTACATAAAAACAGAAAAACTCCCCTAATACCTTAAGGGAGTTTTTCTGTTTAGTTAAATATTAAGGGTGTAATTGCTTGTTACTTACATATCATTTAATATTTTTGTAGATATTTATTATAATCTATCAAATGATTTCGGGAAAGCAAAAAATGAAAGCGATTACTTTTAATTTAAAATAATAAATGAAATATAACTGTCTTTTTATGAGATGTATTTTGGTTCTGGAAAAATACAGTGCTTAAGCTTATATGCTCTAAATTTCTCCTTATCTATTAATAGATAAGGAGAAATTTTTATTCTTTATCGTTTCCTGGCACAGCATTAGAAACTATAGAAGTGTCTCCAGTATAATACTTATGGGGATAAGGATCAGAAGGCTTTGTTGCAAACTCTTTCTCAAGATCAGCTAATTCCTCTGATACCTGTTCTAAATCATTTGATTGATTATCACTCATATAAAACTCCTCCTTTTAATTAAACAATGTTCATCGCGCATTAAGGATACGTTTTTTCATAATGTGGATATACATGCTGTTTTTATTCTATACTTTCCTGTGCCTTTTCTTCATTTAGTATATATTTCAAATTAATATTTATTACTTTTTATAGGAATTTTCATTAGTCCATTATCTACCGCACCCATTCTTTTTTGTTTTATACTTTCGCTTCCTCTAGGGTTTCTTACCTATACACTAACAAATCTGCTTCTTCTGATTATCCAGCCAAGTGAACTTATTATTTTTCCTTTTACAACCGGAATATTGGGAATGGGCATAGGCGCCGCTTTTTACATTTTTAACAAGAGATTGTACATTGTTATAAGTGGCGCCACTCTATTAACTGTTGGGATTATTACCTTATTGTACGGTTTCAAATTCCCAGTACTAGGTCCTGCGATTCCCAATAATTTTTCTCTTTCTACTACTGGTTTAATTTTTGTATTTACTTTTCTTTATAGTTGGATTTGGGTTGAAATGAGCCTAGCTTATTTTAAAAAATTAAAAACATTTATTTCCTAGTGAATCTACAGATTAATCTCTTAACAGAGATAACTCGTTAAAATAATGGAGAAATCGCAATTAGCCTTTTAGAAGAACGTCAATTAGGACAATCTCATCTGAATTTTTTAAGGCTCTTTTTATTATATTTTCAAATTCGACTAAACTATTTGCCCGTTCTCCTTTAATTCCAAAGCTAGTTGCCAATTGGACAAAATTTGGGTTTGTAAAAGTTACTCCATAGCTCTTACCAAACTTTTTGTTCATCATTTCCTGCTCTATTTTTAATGTAGAGTCGTTTAAGACAATAATAATGAATGAAAGCCCTAAGCGCTTTGCCGTCTCTATTTCTGCAAAATTCATTAAAGCTCCTCCATCTCCAGTAATACAAATAACTGAATCATTAGGGCAGGCTAGTTTAGCTCCAATTGAGCCTGGTAAAGCAATACCCATGGAAGCTAGACCATTTGATATAATGAACTTGTTAGCGTTTTTGGGTTGATAAGTTCGAGCTATAGATACTTTATGAGCTCCCACATCTGAAATCACAATTGTTTCCTCTGAAGAGAGCTTGTCGATACTATGCAAGATATTCTCGATTGTCAAATGAAGTAAATTGCTGTCTATCTTTTTCTCTTCAATATGATAGGATTGCTTAATTTGTTTCTGGAGATTACCAGAAGGAATCCACGGTTTAGAAGGAATATCCAGCTGATTGAATACCCGTAAAGTCTGCTTTATATCTCCAACCAATTCAGCTTCTACAGGATAATATTCATCTATTTCTGCTGGTAAGGTATCTATATGTAAAATTGGTATTTTTTCCGTGTTCCATTCTTTGGGTAACTTTTCGACAAAATCAAACCCAATTACAATAAGCAGATCAGCTTCCTTTAAGCCTGCGAGCACTTCATCTTTCTCATTAAATCCAAACGTAAAGAAATTTTGTGGATGATCTTTTGATAACACACCTTTAGCCATATAACTATGGGTAACCGGTGATTGAAGACGTTCAATAAATAGTTGAAGCTCATCCACGGCTTCCTGTCTAACAACGCCGTTACCGATAATAACAAAAGGTCTCTCATACTGCCTAATAAGAGTATTGGCAGCCTGAATTGACTCCATGATAGGTATACTTACGGGTATAGATGTAGGTGAAATAGGTTTGATGGGAACGATTTGAGTTGCTAAGTCTTCTGGCAATTCTACTACTATGGGTCCTGGCTTTTCCATTTGTGCAATTTTAAATGCTTTTCGAATAATCTCAGGAAGCGTTTGTGCATCTTTTATCTGAACACGCCACTTCGTTGCTGGTTCTACCATTTTAATAATGTCCATATATTGATGTGACTCTTTATGTTGTCTCCCCAAAACAGCCTGTCCCGTTAATGCTACAACAGGAGAGTGGTCTAGCTTTGCACTAGATATACCTGTCAATAAATTAGTAGCTCCTGGTCCTAATGTTGATAAACATACCCCTACTTTGTTTGTTAACCTTCCGTATACATCTGCCATGAAAGCAGCTCCTTGTTCATGCCGCACATTCACGAATTGAATCTGTTTAGAGTTGGATAAAGAATCAATAAAATCCAACGTCTCTTTACCAGGTATTCCGAAAATATATTCAACTCCCTCATTTTCTAAACATTGAACAAGTGTATCCGTCACTTTCATATTGTTCGACCTCTCTTTAGATAGTATTCTGACAAGCTTATGTGAAAGAAATAGCTCATCAATTCTTATCTCGTTTTTTCTAGTTTTACTAACCGAAACCCTAAATATATGGAATGAAATCATACTCACTAACTATTGTTTATAGTGTTACCATTAGGTTCTTATGTTAAATACATTTTTTAAAGAATGTATAAATAATTGGATGAGTCAACCTTTCATCCGTGTGAACTGATTGGGAGTGTGACAATACTCTATAAAGAATTATTATTAGAAAGTAACATTTTAAGGAATGTAAAAAATCCCATATACAAATAATAAGCCGAATACTCGTATAAATTGGAAGGAGCGGCTTTTATGAAAAGATTATTATGGGTAGGATTTATTGTGTTATTTTCGCTAAACATGCTGGTTGAACCAAGTAGTGCTCGTGCTGAAGCACTAGAACATCGTGTTAGTCAATCTCAGGTAACGTTTGAAAATGAATTCAGAAGACTTTGGATGGATCATGTATTGTGGACAAGTAATTATATTACAAGTGCAACAACAGCAGGATCAGAAGACCAAAAACAGGTGTTGGCAAGGCTATTAAAAAATCAGGAAGATATCGGGAATGCTGTGAAGCCGATATACGGAGAAAAAGCTGGGAACAAACTTACGGCTTTGCTTAAGGAACATATTGTGATTGCCGGCAAGATTGTAGATGCAGCTAAAGCGGGAAAGAAAGCCTTGGTGAATCAATTAAACAAAGAATGGTATCGAAATGCTGATGATATAGCAGCGTTCCTTAGCCAGGCTAACCCTTATTTAAAAAATGAAGACTTAAAGAAATTACTGTATATGCATCTAAAAATGGTGACAAATGATTTATCTGCAAGCTTAGAAAAAGATTGGGAAGCAAGAATCGTTGCAATTGATGAAGGAATCTCACATATCGTCTTAATGGCAGATACTATATCTGCGGGAGTTGTGAAACAGTTTCCAGAGAAATTCAATAAATAATCTTAATAATCTCCAATAGAATGCTGGAGATTATTTGAAATTCCTTCATAAGAAACTGCACCTGTAAGAACTCTTTTGATTGATGCCTCTAGGAGACCTTATGTTCAATAAAAAGGTACATGTAGATATTCTGCATAAATCGTCATACCAAAAAAAGGTTTATTAAACTTAAACACTGGGTATTATCAAATCAAGACGATGTGTTAAGAGTACCGCCCGTGCATAGGGTGTGTCCTTCTCTATTCTATAAAAAATGGCGCCTCCAACGGCGTCATTTTTTATTTGTAAACAAGTTTAAGGATGCTTCATGCGAAGGTTGGATTTATATGAAAAGGTACATAGATTCTTATCTAATAGAATCTATTTTTACACCACTATTCAAAAAGATTTTGAGTGAACTTCCCTTTCTTTTGGGCAGACGGGTCCCCGTGTGCTCTCTCATCTAATTTAGTTCATATTTATGAATAAAATGCCCATAATGAGTATGTGGGCATTGGTTGATCTTTGACTTCTATCATTTCGATGTTTAGAAGATCACTTATAAATATTTTGAGGTTTTTGCATATGAACCTCATTATGATGTAGAACGTCATACCCCAATCACCTTTTTAGTGAAGTGAGTATTGATAAAGAAAGTTAGAAAGATCACATTAATTTAAGTTTAAGATGTCTCTATTGGGATAATATAATAAATAAGCTAGATTTAATGATAATCTGGTTTATTTTCTACATTCTAGGAGGCAACAAAAAATGGAACACGGTAAAGTGAAATGGTTTAATGCTGACAAAGGTTTTGGATTTATCGAGCGTGAAGGTGGAGAAGATGTATTTGTTCACTTCTCAGCTATTCAAGGTGAAGGCTTTAAATCCTTGGATGAAGGTCAAGAAGTGACTTTTGATATCGAACAGGGGCAACGCGGACCACAAGCGACAAACGTAAATAAAGCATAAAAACCATACTAAAAAGCAGACTCTATTTTCAGAGTCTGTTTTTATTTAAAAAGATTTTTATATCAAAACTTATTTATCAATAATTATAGTTCGTGTTTTTTTAATTCTTCTTCAAAGAAAAAGGTACTTGGATATTTGTCGACTGTATAAGAGTATCTTTTCATGTTTTTTACATAATGATTTTTTAAGATTGTTACTGATTCATTCGATACTCTTATAGTTACTATTTCTCATTACTAAATACTTTCTCACTCATAGCCTTTATCCTTTTTTGTACCTGTGTAAATTACATACAAAATAATAAGCGTATTAATAACTCTGCTGCTTTTGTGTATTTGTGTATATGAAATCTTTCATAAAATTGATATCTTGGGCATAATACAGGATAGACACTTGGTAGAGGGGGGATTGTTTGAGACTGAAGGATGGAAATTTTTATACAGATAGTAGAACCAATAAGGTATATAGATTAAATGAAGATGACAAGGGAAGCTGGTACCTGAGTACACGTGATGATGAAGATCATCATCCAATGTCAAGAACTTCGGGGCGTAACATGATGAAATTGATAAAGAGTTTTTATACCAAAGTCAACGACAGTTGAAAATTTACAGCTCTGGAAAACAGCATAAAAAAATATAAAGCTAGCTTAACACAGTTAGCTTTGTTTCTAGTTTATAGAGCCAGTTATCATAATGTTTTTTAGGGATTAAGCAACGATACGAACAAAAAAATTTTAGCCTGGCCGTTGGCAATCACCTATTATTTAATTTCGATTGCAGAAGCCTTGTTGTCCCAATCCGACGCCATAATACCATTTCTATATTGTTTTTTGAAAAATCATCTATAATTGATATTGTTTTAATCTCATATTGAGATATATAATAAAAATAAGAAAAAAAGAAAACGCTTTCTAAATTTAAATACATTGTTACTTTTCAAACTATAAGGAGGATTTAAAATGAGCCAAGTGGAAAGAAATTCTAAAGTACAGAAATTAGTTGAGTATAAAAAATTCAATGAAGAAGAAGTTTTAAAAATGACAGATCCGCAGGTTGAATATTATCACTGGCTCTATTTTGATGATTCCGCTTATGATTATATGTAACTCAACTATAAAATAAGAAAAAAGCACAAAAACGTTTGGTTCCAACGGGTTTGTGCTTTTTTCGTTTCTTTAATTATACGATTACTCGTTTTCAATACCTTTTCCTGTGACAACAAAGTGAGGGCTGTCTTCCTTTCGGTTGAAAAGTCTCCAGAACTCACTATACTCATCGTCTTCTGACGTATCCGGAAATCCCTCCACTAAATAACCTTGAGATAAAAAGATCTTTAGCCCTCCTACTTCATCCGAGTCAACTCTTTCAACAATCGTGTGTTCGTTTATACCTTCTATAAAAGATTCAATTCGTTCATCGAATCGATTATTTCCTTGGACATCCCATTCAAAGTACTCATTTTCATCATCCAATCCTGTTCTTGGAGAATAGAAATCCCGTGAGGCTACTACAATTTTATTACCTTTGACAATACGCCATGAACATTGAATATGTAAAGCGTATTCAGCTACCTCTTCCGTTTTCCCCCTTCTGGTTACTAAAATTTTTTCTCCAAATCCTAGCCAAAACAAATTTGAGGCTCTCCCCGCGCATCTTACATTTAAGCCCACTAATTTGTCTAATTTTGATATAGTTGCTTTTCTCATGCTTTTCTCCTTTTATTTGCAGCTAAAGCTTTCTTTGTAAGTAACTAAACAATTAGAATGTATTAATCTATTTTGTTTATGGCAGTAAGGTTATAGCGACCTATTTCTTCTTTATTTTTAATGACTACTAAAACACCTTTTAAAGCATTTTCTTTAAGCATTTTTATTTTTTCTTTATTAGGAGCCACTGGCAGCCCTCCGGACTTAGTGGTGAATCCTAAGTCATAACTTACATTTATTTTCCCATTTCTATTCCCATCAAAATCCCCATATCCTGATCCTCTTCCTAATCCATCAAGCCCTTTCTCGTCATCAAAAATATTAACCCCTACAGCGTCCTTAGAGGCCTTTATTAACTCTTTATTAGGTAAAATTTTAAAATCTAAATCGTCTTTATCAAAATTAATCAGGCTTTTATCACTATAATGCTTAATTCTCATATCGTAGTAAAGAGCAAGAGGCACAATTTCTTTCTCTTTTCCGTTCTCTTCTACTATTGTAGATCCTACCAAACCTTTGTCATTAACTACTTTTACTTTAACATTAGTAATTTTAAAAGGTTTTTTCTGATTATCTTGCTGATATTCTTTTGACACTTTTTTATTTTTTTCTACATCTGAGCTTCCTTGGTTTGAACAGGCTCCGCTCATTACCAACGAAACAGCCATAATAGTTACACCAATTAATTTTTTCATTATTCTATTCTCCCCTGTCTTAAATGACCCGAGCCTTGTGATTGTGGTAAATCCGTGAAGCTTAAATCTTTGTACAACGTAATTCTATCGCTTTCAATTGTTATTATGTTTTATTTATATTGGATACTTCTTTTTAGTATGTATTTGTATAGGCTTTAAGTTGTACAGATGCTCTTAAAGAAACTGAGTTACGTTTATCAAAATAGAAATAGAGGAAACATATTGTATCAATAAGTGTTTTTAATTTATTTTGTAATTCCGATGAGATCATCATCAGTACCTATTATTTCTTCTTTACTAAATGTATTAAGTAGTACATTTGCGCAATTAAAAACGAAAGAAATACAATGATGATGAATCCAAAGGTATTAATGGCCTCCTCTGCTGCATTATCACCAGTCATTAAAAGAGAACCTAATACGAAATATAGTATAATCCCTATAAAAAGGTTCAAGAAGAAAATGCTTATATATTTAGACAATAAAAAATCTCCTTTCTTTAAATAGCTTTTTCCGTTTATTTCCTATTAGTCTACCAAATACGTCTGTAAAAGTGTATGGTTTTTAGAAGACAAATGTCATAAGAGGTATACAAAACATTTCTAGTTTACAAATGGATAGCTAATTAAAGTATGTTATCATGGATAAAGAAGGAAGTAATTTTGAGTACTACTTTGAAGGAGTTATTAATGAGACAGTTAAAAAGAAATTGTTTTTGGGTTCTAACTATACTAATATTATCCAGTACAGTCTTCAACCTGACTTGGAGAGATAAAAGTTGGCCAGGGTATTACACTTCATCCGTATTTTTAGTTTTGATTGTACTAAATATTATTTGGAACAGATATGGAAAGAATGAAAGTATAAAAAGGTAATGCACCATACCATAGGTTTGCTGCATTACCTTTTTATTTTTGCAACTTCTGGTTAAAAGTCTCAGCGACAAATTCAAATTCTACATCGTCTTTATGAATAAAAAATGTAGTACACCCGTCAATACCAATACGTTTATTAGACTGAGCACATACTACATCTACCTCAACCAGATTAAAATGAACAGCATGAGCATCCTCACTATCTAGACCCATTGTTAAACCATTAATACTATCGCCAAAAGACTTAAAAATAAGCCTTTTCCCTTCCAAGTTCTCTTTACTAACACCAAATTTCTCATTATTCAATATCCCTTGAAACGATGACGCTTTGGGAAGACACTGGATATGATGAATGCCTTCGTAGCACCTTAAAGTAAACAAAAAAGGGTGTGCTTCACTTGCCATAATCTCAACGCCATATTTGAACGAAAAAGTTTTATAAACCATTTCATAAAATAAAGGGATGACAATATCATCCCATGATTCATAAGCATGAGCATGTATGCGTATTAGATGGGGATATAAGCTGGTAATGGCACGCTGAAAATTTAATAAAACTTCCGTATCAGTAAGTTCAGATAAAGAATCATTGATTTCATGATTCTTTATCTTTCGTAGCCTATTATCAATCATCAACTTTCCCCTCCTACCTCTAGTTAGTTAATCTTCCGATAGTACATGTACGTCATGAAACTATTCGTTATTATACTTGTCTAGGTCTTTCCATTTTGCAAACTTGTTTCTAAAATTCCTAGATATTTCTTCGTCCTTGCTCAAAAGTAAAATTAAAGATGAGTCCCAAAAAACTAATTCTATAATTGCTTTAGGGTGCTGAATTGTCGGTGTTTCAATCCAAAAACCCGGATTACCATCAGCATAAGGCTCTTCTTTAAGCATATCTAAATTTATAGTTTCTTTCTTATCAAAGGCAGAAAAAACTCCCCATATAAAATAGATGTCCTCTTTATTAGCAAGCTTTGTGAGCTTTTCACCTGTAATCCAATATGTATTGCCGCTCGTTCCATTGTTGTAAATTCTGTAGTCAGTAAAGTAATCAAGGTACTTATCTGGAAAAGATCCATCTAAATCAGTCAACAGCCAATTGTACTTTTCATGAAGATTATTAAAAGAACTCAGTATTTCCTTTAAGTCATAAAAGCTCTCTAGGATCGTATTCATGAATTCCACTCCATATTTTAGTTTTATTTTAACATTTCCCTTAGTAATTTTTCTGTATACAACATGTAAGAATAGTTAACATAACGCTCATTCAAACTCCTCAGGAGACCAAACAGCTATGTCATCCCCCGGAGTTGCAACTAAAAGCCAATCACTTCCTGCAAAAGGGTCTCCTAATTGCCAGCATTCATAGTTAGGATCATGAACGTTCACAAATAATACTCTCCCCGATTCTAGAGAAATGATAAGATGAGGCGATACGGCATCCAGCTGAACATTTACTACTTTTTGTCTCCTGATATCCCAAATATGCTTAAAATATTGCTCTTCTGTATGGAAAGGCACTGCATCCTCTGATGATGGGTATGTATCGCGGGCTTCAGGATATACAGTCCAAGTTGTTTCGATATTCAATACAAAATCACTATCATCTTTTTTATTATAGTTAGTAAAATACAATAGAGTTACAGAGCTATTAAGCCCAAATTTCACGCCATCTATTTGACTGCTAATAAGTAAGTGCTTCAGTACTCGTTCCGCAAATTTTTTGTCCTCTATCTTCACTGTAGCTGCTCCTTTACACGTGTTTTAGATGTATACTATATAAAAAGTTAAGCAGCGTAATCCTCTTTAGATATTAAAAAACTAAAGTTTACTGCTCAAATTAACACTTGGCATATTCATACTAAACATAAGCTACATTAAAAAGCTCTTTATGAAAACACCGTCTGTTTATTTCTGCTTTTTTCCTTCTCTTACTTCGCTGATTGTCTTTGTAAATTCACGCTCAGTTACTCCTAGATAGGAGTCGGAACGACGAACATATACAATCCTAAGGTTTCTGTAAGGCTCAGGTATTGAAAAGAGTTGTACTAACCCTTCCCTCTCATATCTCTCCGCTAATGACCGGGCTATAAGTGTCACACCAAGACCAGAAACTACTGTCCCCATAATCGTTTCGAGTGTAGCAAATTCCATGATTTTCGGGGATACGATCTGTTCGTCTTTTAACCATTGCTGTAGTCTTTCTCTATATTGGCAGCCTTCATTAAATAAAATGAATGGTAGGTGTAGTAACTCTCTGGCAGACTGAATCTGCTTCTTACCTTTTTCATTTGCACTGCATACAAGTACAATTTCTTCATCAAAAGCCGGAATTTGATCAAGCATTGACACATTTACTGGTTCTGCTACAAATGCCCCGTCTAGCTGGAACTTAAGAACTTTCTCTATTAATTGTGTACTTACTCCTGATACTAGAGAAATATCCACATTTTTGTGCTTATTATGATAGGAAGAAATGATTTCAGGAAAACCTACTACCGTTTCAACTAATCCAATACATAATGATCCAACAAGGTTACGCTCATCTTGAAATGCTTTCTGTATTTCATCCATTAGCCTCATCATTTGTTCTCCGTACGTTAAAAGTTTTCGGCCTTCTACATTTAATGTCATTCCACGTCTGTGACGATGAAACAATGGGTGTCCAATTTTCCGTTCAAGAGATCGAATACGTGCTGTTACATTTGGTTGGACATAACCTAGCTTATCAGCAGCAAGGCTTACACTGCCGTATTCTGCCACAGCCATAAATATACGTATATCTTCTACTTCCATAAACATCCTCCTTTCCACTTACATTCATTTAGGTATTAACAATAGTGATATCTACAATCATTTATCATTATTTTACAAGATATCAAGCTCTAGATAAAATAATGACATCCAATTGTTACTGCAATTATTTAGTAGCCATTACGTAAAGTTCTTAAAATGAGGTGACTAAAAGGAGGAAATCTGATTGTTTTATTTACTATTGTTTCTTGCCATCATCTTGGAGGTAATCGCAGTATTTTTTCTTAATCTTACAAATGGATTCACAAACTTTGTTCCGACTGTTTTTGCCATACTATTTTATTGTTCTTCGATTGCTGCTTATATGCTCCTTAACGCTAAAGGTGAAGTAGGAGTAGCAAGTGCTTTATATGCAGGAGGTGCAACCGTACTTGTTGTTGTCACAGGTATTATTTTTTTTGATGAAACTATTTCCTTATCTAAAATCTTAGGAGTTTCTCTTATTGTAATTGGTGCAGTTTCTCTTAACATTAAAGGAAGTTCTAAAGAAAGAAGGGCAGCGTAATGGGATACGTATTTTTAACGATTGGCTTAGTTTTAGGCATTGCAGGGCAAATGTGTGTAAAACTATCTAAAGGCTTTAGACAAACTGTTCCCACGATAGGTGCATTCTTATTGTTCATTGCTTGTATTTATTTCATTTCTCTAACAACACACTATTTTGAAATGGGCATCATTTTTGCTATATGGGCAGGGCTAACGATTGCTAGTACAACGCTGTTAGGTATTTATATATTTAAAGAATCAAAAAACAAAAGAAAGATTATCTCCGTTACTCTTATTATTACAGGGGTTATTATACTGAAAGCTTTCTAATAAAAATAAGATAAATAAGGCCCTTGAGTAACCTCGGTTCCGGCTACTTCACAACATCTGGTGTAATAATACTCTTCAATTCTATTAAGAGCATAATGTTGTAGATGTTCCTGCAATTCACCTAATTGTTCGTATATATTGCTCATTGCCGGCACCCCCTACTGTTATACATTTTCTTCATTCTCTGGAGACCAAACTGCCACATCTCCACCTGGACATGCAACGACTAACCAATCTTGTGAATCTGTACCGGCTTGCCAACTTTCATAGAGGTTATCTACTCCAAAGATTGTTAAGAGCACACCGCTTGTAAACTGTAACGTTAAATGAGGTTCTTGTTCCCCTAAGAATATGTCTGTGATTTCCTCTTGTTTGGCAATAAGTGAAAAAAAGGAACGTATAGGTGAAACAGTCCACTTGTTTTCCGCAGTAATAACAAGTGGTTGACCATCAGCAGCTTGTATTTTGAGTCTAAAATAATCAGAACGTATTCCATCTCCAACGTGCTTAATTTTTCCACCTTTAAACAACCGGCACAATACTTCTTCTGCTTCCACTTTTTCTTCTTTTTTCATCGTATCACCTCATTTGGTGTTTATTGTTGTTATCATCAACTATATAATAGTTTTACTTCTTCCAGATAGTTTATTTGTGCTTTACCCTACGAAAGGTTGGTTTTATGGACATTCGATTAGTTTATTACGAAAAATATAAAGGTACCGTCACTTCTGAATTTCACTATATTCCCTCTGAACAATCAAATCCACCATAAAGAGGATTTGCAGATGCCCAGATATATCGCATCCCTAAGAAACATTTAGCATATGATATAATTCCATTTGCATTAAAACTATTTCCTGCTCGAAGATATAACGAATGAGCTTTAACCTGAACCGTACCAATCGGAGTACTAGCATGCACTTTCGATTGAGACGAAATAATAATCAAAGACGCTGCAATTCCAATAGAAATTAACATCTTTATTCGTTTTTTCATCCTGAACACCATCCTTTTTATAACCAATTGAAACATTATGTGTTACCTGTTGAGTCTTACTTCATACTATAAGGGACGTCTCCCATAACATCAGACTGGTTGCAAAAAAAGACTGTTCATCGGTAAAGATGAATCAGCTTTTCTTACCTTCACCCCAACTTCTGCACTCTCCTTTTTTCTTTTTTACCATTTTTTCTTTTTTCTCCAAATTGGAAGCATCCTAGAACATTTAAACTCCTTACCCCTGTAACTATCTTTCACATTTTTCCTTGATTCCCATATATATTCCATGTAACATAAACACTATCATCTATCTTGGAGGAGTATAATGAATAAATTAACAAAAACAAGCATCATGTGTGCCGTTTTAGTCTCTGGCCTTGCTGCTTGCGAAAGTGGAAAGAAAGAAAACGAAGTAACCGTAGAAGCACCTGCCCCAAAACATACCGCTAGCCTTGAGCACGCAACAAACGTTAGACCGGCAGAAGGCAGCCTATCTTATCATGAAAAATCTAAACACCATAAATACTATATTTCAACCAACAGCGCATCTTACGTGGATGATATCGATAGCATTAACGGAACTTCAACATTTATGAATGTATCTGTACGTTTAGAAAATACGTTTGAAGAAGGAAATTCTGTATCGCTAAAAGACCTTCACTTTACATTAGAAGACGTAACAGACAGTAAGACCTATGAACCAGCTACTAGAGAGGCTTATACAAAAGAGGGATATACGCTTCTTACAACAAATTATCCAAACATGAAACTAGAAGACAAACCACTTGATTTAAACATTGTTTTTAATATTCCAGATAAGCCTGACCATCTCTATCAATTAATGGTTGTTCAAGATGAGGCAGATGCTGATTATTTTTATTTAGATACAATTAAATCGGCATATAAATAATTAAAAAAGCCACTAACTCTGCACATGAGATAGTGGCTTTTTTGCGTATATCGCACATATATTTTATTTAATTCCAGGTAAAAATCATCATAACATAACTACCTAAAATAACGGAAATGATTGCTCCGTATACAATAACACCCGTTAATAGACAAACCTTCTTGGTCGAAGGACACGAGAGCTCCGTTTTCCTTGTAGTATGTCAACACTTCTTTTGCTGCTTCTGGTGGTCCATGTTGACAGTATTGTTCAATTGTCATTTCTTCATCTAGAATAACTAACATTACTTCTTCTTGTGAAATCCCCAAATGGGCCATAAAACTTATCCAGTCGCCATTCGGTACATATGTGTTAAATACGTTTTTTTGTTGTTCAGTCCAATTCATACTTTCACCTCATGTTTTTTCTTTACTTATAAATAGTAAGGTGTAGGTATTATGTAAACATACACTTATACTTGTCGATACTCTTTTTAAGGAGCGGTTTATATGCGCACAGAACAAATAAATATTAGTATTGAAAAACCACTTGCACTTGAATTGGATAAAATCCTTAATCAAGATACTTTAGACTACGACACACTTAATGAGACACTCGACTATTACATAGTTGAATACGATTCTTTGCTTGAAAGTCGCACCATACTGTTTTCAGACCTATGTGTTATGAGTATTTCGGTATACGTAGAGGACGACAAGGCGCATATTGGCTATTGGCTTACCAGTCCATCTGGAGAAGAGATAGAAGGCACAACTGTCACGACCATTATTCGTTCGTTCTCTATTTCATATCAAGGAAATCTCTATATAGTTGAAATAACCGTTGAGGATTAAATGAATTGTAAAAAGCGTAGCGAACGATACGCTTTTTACAAAAGAGGAAAAGTTCTGTATTTAATCGAAGATTCGCTGTGTTTTTTACATATATTTTACATTAAACCATATTTCTTCATATAAAGGTGACTTACAAACAAAGAATTGTGATTGATACTATTTATTTTAGTCGCTTTGTTATAGTAAGTCGTTAATCACAGAAGTACATATATTAAACTGATTTGTGTTAGACTGTTAAAAGCGTATGACTTTGAAGAAGAAAGGCTGAAAAACATGACACAAACAAATACAGCATTTCGTGATGCACTTATCAAATCACTCAGAGGTGAAAGAGGTCATCTTCCAACAATTAATGCAATAACCGACATTAATATGGAACTTGCT
Source organism: Priestia sp. FSL R5-0597 (assembly GCF_038006305.1). Lineage (NCBI taxonomy): Bacteria > Bacillati > Bacillota > Bacilli > Caryophanales > Bacillaceae > Priestia > Priestia sp. FSL R5-0597. The sequence continues at coordinate 1,704,869 of NZ_JBBOUZ010000001.1, read as the reverse complement.
TCACATAAACAAAAGGAATTACCTTACTCTATTTATCAATTAGTGAAGCATATGAGCTATTGGCAAGACTTTTTACTTGCTCTTGCTAAAGGAGAAAACCCTGAGAGACCGAAAAGTGTAAGTGAAAGCTGGCCTGAACATCCTGCTCCGGTTGATGAGGAAGAATGGCAAAAGACGATCCAGCATTTTTGTGATGGAATTGACGAAGCTTGTCACTTAGCTGAGACATTATCAATCGAAGAACCTCTGGATGCTTGGCCAAGTGAAACCCCAGGGGGATTACTGCGTAATATTGCTTCTCACAACAGCTATCATCTAGGTGAAATTGTCATTATGAGAAGATTAAACGGAGCATGGCCACCGCCAACGGGAGGCTTTCCTGCTTAGATTGAGACATAATGCAGAAATAAAGCTCTAAAAAGCGTCCATTAAACACTTTTAGAGCTTTATTTTAGTTGTGTACTATTACCTTTATGAATAAAGTGTGGGACAAAACAAGTCTTCCTCTGCATTTCTGACAATTGAAAAGTGTGCAACGTTGTAATGACCATGTAAAGTTTCCTTATAATGCTTTATGATTTGTTCAGCACTTAAAACCATTACTGTCCGTTGTTGAATGTCCATCACTCACTAATGTCACATCCACCCCATTGATTGTAGCTGTTCTGACTTCACTATCTATACAGTGTTGTGTCTAAATCAATGAGCAACTTAGCGGATTTTCTTGCCCCCTTGGTCTCTTGACCAGCTCCCCTTCACAGTTAGGACAAATATACATCCCACTTTCACTACATTTATCACAGAATGTACATTCATGTGTACAGATATAAGCAACAGAGCTATTATGGAGTTTCTTATTGCACTTTTCGCATGTATTTCTCATTTCTAAAGCCATTAAATCCCTCCTTTTGATATAATTAAATTGTATTGTATAAATTTCTATTTTCACATAGCTATTTTATTGTATTACTAATTAATAGCTTTAATATTGACGGAAAATTCATTATTTTAATTTATAATTTAAAGCGGGGTATGTTTTATGGATGAAATTGATAAAAATATATTACTACATCTACAAGAGAATGCTCGTTTGTCTTTTACACAGTTGGGAAAGCTGGTTGGTTTATCCACCCCTGCTGTTAATGAAAGAGTAAAAAAACTTGAAGAGAAAAACATAATAGATGGATATAGAGCAATAATTAACCCTGAAAATTTCAACAAACCTGTAACTGCTTTTATTTTATACAGCAATACAAAATGCAAGCAATTCGTAGAATATTGTAAAGAACACCCTGAGGTTATCGAATGTCATCGTTTGGCGGGTCAATACAACTATCTAGTAAAAGTTTTAACTACTTCCGTTCAATCTCTGGAAACATTTATTGATGAATCTATGGCTTTTGGAGAGCCGTCTACATTGATTAAGCTTTCCTCACCAGTTGTCTATAAAGCAATAAAATAGAAAGGGAGAAATATCCAATATGAAAAAGCGGATTTTGAGTTGGAGCATTCTTGTTGGGGTTATTATTATTTTAGCTATTGGTATACCAAGGATAACAGCTAATGAAGCAAGCGCTTTAGGTTCATCAGAAGAAAAAAAGAAAGTAGAAGAACTCGAAGAAAATTTCCGAAAGTGGTCACTTGAACCACTGGATAAGTTTATGGTGCAAAGTTACCAAGCAAAGCCGAATGGACATCAGTGGAATAGTGTGAAACAAAAATCAATTAAAAATTACCGTGTCACATATTACACGTTTTTTGGATTTTGTTACATGGAAGCAGAAGTTAGTTGAATCTAACATGGAAAGATAAGATTTGCGCAGAATATTATGCCACATGCCCGTTTTTTTTATCATGATCCATTCGATGTTACATAGATATAAAAAATAAACGTACAAAAAAAGGTAATGCAACATGCACTACCTTTTTTGTATTGTAATTGTTCTCTAAAACAGCTTACATTATTTTGAAATTATCAATATTATAGATTAAAAGTATTTTATTACCTTTTATGGTATACTCACCCATAGACTATTCTTAAGGAGTGAACGAATTGGAAGTGAATAACCAAATTAAAATGAGAACAGTTATTGAGTAGATGTCTAATGCAAATACCAATTTTAGAAAAGGTGATGTGTGTAGATGAGTCAAAGATATGTTCAGCATCGTTTATTTCCTTACTTATTGGCCGTGTTTTCCGTATATTTACTTATCAGTAAAAGTAGCTTTATACCATGGTCCATCCTTGCATTTATAGTAGTTAGCACAAACGTAATAGATAAAAGATATAAGTCTTCAGAAAACACTAAGAGATATATTTTTGCTAATAAGAGACTAGATTTTGTGTACAGACTTTTTTTATCTATCAGTGTTTTATTTATTATGATGAATCTACTTGTCTTAAAATTAGGTACAATATCTGTACTATATGTTCTTCTTCTACTATTTTTGACATCCATATTACTGTTCACTAGTCATATGGAATAATACGCTGTCTGTAGAATAACGAATGGTAGAGTTTTATCAATTAGAGAGGAGCATAAAATTGCAAGCAACTTTTCAAAGAAGATTTAAAGACATACTATTCATTATTCTAACCTTATTACTTGTCATCTCCGTATTAGTAAATTGCGCTAGTTATTTTAATAGCAAGCAAATCGAAAGCATCAGTTCACAATGTTACGATAAAGGCGGAGAAGTCATACTTGAGATACATAACCCTTTTACCAATGATTATTCTTTTATATGTAGGTAGGCTTTATCTATCTACTCCAGTGTTTTTTCATAAATGCAGGGACATTTTCATTTTGCATTTTAACGAACGGTCTTTGCAAAAATAAATAAGCGCAGCTGCTTACTTCAGCTACGCTTATTTATTTAAATCTTTATATTGATATTGACCTATAAACCACTCAATTCTCTACCTATACCTTATCTAGATGAAAATCTCTTCATTATGGTCTGTACATGTTATAGCTCTACTGTTTAGTCTCAAATTAACTCCAACGTTTTTCGAGACGCAATATGATGGTAAACTGCACCAATCATACCTGATTGATTTCCAAAACTAGTAGATCTGATAACAGCACAGAATGCTGGATCAATTTCTAAGATTCTCTGTCTTAATTCGTTTATGAATGTTTTTCTTGAAGTAATCCCTCCCCCGATATAAAAAGTAGGAAGAGCAAACACATAATATAAGTTTAAGATGTTCATTGCCAATCCACTATACAAGTCACTAACCAGAAGCGATGCCACTTCTTCCCCTTGGTCGTAAGCTTCAAAGATTTGTTCACCTGAGACATTTTGAAAAGGTATATTCATACACTCTGCATATTTTTGGCGAATAACCGCCAGCGTAGCTGTTTTGTTAAATTTATGATTTTCTGCACTATCACTCGTAACGTGTTCACTGAACATATGTCCAAACTCACCAGATTGGTTACGTCTCCCTCTATAAAGAGCGTCGTTCAAATAAATTGCGCCTCCAATTCCTGTTCCAATAGTTAGACAAAGAAAGTCAGTCTCTTCTTTTGCACTTCCTTTCCATTTTTCTGCTAGAGCTACACAATTCGCATCGTTTTCTGCACTTATTGCCAAATCAGGAAATTGTTCTTTAAAATATGCAAAGATATTGAACCCATTAAAATCTTCAATAGCACCACCCATTTCAATAAAACCTGTATTAGGATTAATGAAACCAGGTATGCTTAGAGCTAGTCCTACTACATCAGAATCAATTCGGCTTTCAATTTGAGTAAGAATAGTCTGTCCTTTCCTATTGGCTAGAGGTATTTTTACAGATTCAACAAGATCACCGGAAAGAGAAAATTTCCCCATTTTTAAATCGGTACCACCAATATCACAAGCTAATACAAATTTCATTGTATATCCTACTTTCTTCTTCAAAATATTGACTATAACCTCATTATAAGTGCATAAATAAAGAATTTCCCCCTATAAAAGTATACGGGGGGTAATTCTTTATTTAGTTGTTTTAAGCAATATTACTTTCTGATTGTTTTTTTGCTTCGAGCTCTTCATTGTAAGAAATACTATCTTGCATTCTGACAAAAGGAAGATAAATCATTACTGACATTGCAATGGTTACTATTTGCAATAAAGCCCCTCTCCAGCCGCCAATCAAGAAGCCAGAAACAACCGGCGGTGTGGTCCAAGGAACCTGAAGTGCATTGAAAGGCTCTACCCATCCCCAAATGATAGAGAAGTAAACCATAAATGATGCGATTGCAGGAACAATAATAAAAGGAACAAACATTATTGGGTTAAATACAATTGGCATACCAAAAATGATTGGCTCGTTTATATTGAATAAGCCAGGAGCTAAAGATAATCGACCGAGCTGCTTTAAGTGCGATGATCGGGCCACTATAAGGGCTGCAATAATAAAACCAATGGTAATACCTGATCCCCCTAGTTTCGTAAATACATCCAAGAATTGAATGGTTACAACTTTAGCATTCTCGCCTACAACAAGCTCTTTACCAGAATCCAATATTGCTTGGTTTTGTAGAGCATTGGCTGTTAGAAGCGGTCCCATTACTCCCATAATAATGGCAGCACCATGAATTCCACACCACCAAAGAAGTGACATTAAGACCATGATAAGAACTGCACCAGTAAGCGTGTCCGTCAAATTTTGCACGGGTACTTGCAGCAGTTTATAAACAATTTCAGTGAATGTCTTATTTGCAAAAGCTTGGCATAATCCAAAGACAATGGCAGCTACTGTAATGATGGCAAACCCAGGAATTAGTGCAGAGAACGAGTTTGCAACGCCTGGCGGAACACCTTCTGGCATTTTAATACGAATATCACGCTTAATAAACTGCGAATACACAAAGCCAACAAATAGACCAACTACAATCGAGGCTAGTACACCCTGCCCGCCGGTCCAAACTTTGGGAATAACACCTGTGACGGTTTCTCCGCTTTTTGCCAAGACAGAGGACTGAGTGATAATAAGGAAGGCAACTACACCTAAAATACCAGCTGGCGTACCTTCAATTTTTTCGTTGCGGACGTATGAATAAGCGATTCCAAACACACCAATAAGAGCCAGAATATCAAATGTAGAACCGACAACCTGGGTAAGTGGAAGGTTCCACTGTTCTCCAAAGAATTTCACCATAGCCTCTTCCCAGCCTGGAATCGGGGCAGCGAGAATTAATAGAAAGAGAGAGCCGATAATTGTCATCGGCATTGTTAAAATAAACCCATCCTTAATTGCAAGTGTTGGTTTTGCATTTGCAAATCGAAGGAAGAACGGGGTGAACTTTTCAAATACACTTTCTAAGCGACCCATAGGGGTACCTCCTTAAAGTTCTTCTGCGCGTGTAGCGATAATATCCTTGTACCAAAAGAATGATTGCTTTCGTTTTCTTGCAAGATTATTTTTGTGATCGACATAAATGAATCCGTATTGTTTTTTATAACCATTTAACCAGCTAAGCAAATCAATGACAGACCATGCAAAGTATCCTGAGACGTTAATTCCTTCCATGACAGCTTTTTTGACAGCGCTTAAATGATTTTCAATATAGTCGATTCGAGGTTGATCATGAATCTCTTCACCAACGATAGGATCTTCATCTCCTAAACCGTTTTCCGTGATATACATTTTGATGTCCCCGTAGCGTTCTTTAAGCATACGCATCCCTTCTAGAAAAGCATCAGGAGCGATTTCCCATCCCCATTTGGTATATACCTTTTCTTCCATCATGACTGTTTTGTATACACCGTCAAATGAAGGATTTCCAGGTTTACCTGTTGAGTTCTCACGTCCACCAGACAATACGAGGGCTGAATCGTTTTTCATTACGCGCTGTGGGCAGTAATAGTTTAATCCGATGAAATCATTCATAGGTGCCGTTCTATGAAGCAAATCCAGTTCCTCTTCTGTCATTTGCGGGAGTAGCCCTTTAGCTTCGAGCTCTTTTATTACATATTGTGGGTAAGCTCCTTTCAAAATTGGATCATAATACCAATGTGTCGAATATGCATTCGCATGTCTTTCTGCAAATTTGTTCTCTTCGTCTTCATCAATGCTAAACGCCGGGTTAAAAACATGAGTAATGCCAATTTCCCCCTCATAGCTTGACTGTTTGAAAAGTTCAACCGCACGGGCATGAGCCACAAACACATTATGTGTCGCCTGAAAGTATGCTTTCGCATCCCCTTCAATTCCTGGTGGATGAGCACCGGTTAAATAGCCTAACGAACAAAAGATAACCGTTTCGTTAAAGGTAATCCAATTCCGTACTCGATCGCCGAATGCTTTAAAACAAACATCAGCAAACGTGACAAATGCATTGGCTGTTTTAGGATTTAGCCAGCCGCCTTCTTCTTCAAGCGTTTGAGGAAGGTCCCAGTGATACAATGTGACGAACGGAACAATTCCGTGTTTTAAACATTCATCAATGACATTATTATAGAATTCCAATCCTTTTTGATTTACTTCACCTATACCGTTGGGAAGAATACGTGTCCAGGCAATGGAAAACCGATACGATTCCAATCCCATCTCTGCCATAAGTGCGATGTCTTCTTTATATCGGTGATAATGATCAATGGCCACATCACCGTTTGTTCCTTCAAATGTTTTACCGGGAATCTTTGAGAAGACGTCCCAGTTCGAAACCCCTTTACCGTCCTTGTTCCATGCCCCTTCTACTTGATAAGAAGCTGAAGCTGCGCCGAACAAGAAATCTTTTGGCATTTTCAAATCATTCACCCCGTTTATTTATTCGCTAATTTAATCGCGTGTTCAAGTACTTTTGCACCATTCATCATGCCGTAATCCACCGTGTTAATAACATCAATAGCGACACCTTTTGGTTCACAAACAGCTTTTCCTTTGTTTAACAAATACTTTACCTGAGGACCTAATAAAGCAACATCGATATTATCAACATACTTTTCCATCTCTGACTCAGGGTAAGCTGCAATCTCAGCTTCTACACCACGCTCACCAGCAAACGCTTTCATCTTCTCCACTAACATACTTGTAGACATACCTGCTGCACAGAATAATCCAATCTTCACCATATCAATTCATCCCTTTCAATAAGTTAATTTCTTTTTGCATGGTCATCATATGATCCAATAGCTCTTTTACTAAGATCGTATTCATCAAATGGTCTTGGGCATGAACCATCAATACACCAACCCGTGCCGATTTTCCTTGGGCCTCTAGTGTGACAAATTTTGTTTGAATAGCATGTGCTTCGTTTAAAATTGCATTCGCTTTTACTACTTCTGCTTCTGCCTCTTCTACTTTGTTTTCTCTGAGCAGATGTAAAGCAGCGTGATAGCTCGCTTTAGCATCACCTGAAAATGCAATTAATCCAAAGATATCTTCAGAGCTAATCTCAATCGATTCTTCAACCATATATGTACACCCTTTCATAAGTACAAATCTAATTTGTTGGTACAAATTTTATAAATTTATAATAACTCACTCAGATTCATATGTAAACTATTTTTTTTATTTTCAGACAAAAAAAAAGAGCCCTGAGCTCTCTTTGCACCTTAACTACCTTTCATATTTGATACTTTTAGCAATTTTACATGTTTGAAGTGATGCACTGACTGTGAGTAATCAAATATTGCACCGTTTATTAAATAAACCGTATTATCTACCACCAAAGCCGGATCATTCTCTTTTAATCCCAATAAATCAGCTTGCTCACACATAAGATAATCGGCACGAATAACACGATCTGCAAAACCAATTGCTAGTTGCTGGTCATTGCGTAAATATGTATAAATCGATTTTTTCACAATATTTTCATCAAGGTATTTAACAAGATTTTTGTTGAAATACGAAGTTTCAATTGAAAATGGATCACTATCAACATATCTTAGCCTTTTTACATAATAAATAGGTGTTCCAATCTTACATCCCATATTTTGGGCTAGTTCCTCATCCGCATTAATTAATTTAAAATCTAGCAGCTTGTTTTCTACAAGGCGGTCACTAAAATCATTGGTAACTCCTTGTAGCTTTTCAAGATTAACGTATCCATTGTTGTGATGATTACGAATAAATGCACCGCTGCCCTGAACTTGATATACATATCCTTTATTCACGAGAATTTCAATTGCTTTTCGTACTGTATTACGGCTCACCTGATACTTTGCTGCATATTCATCTTCAGTCAAAAGTTTATTTGTTTTTTGATAAACATGCTCAGTAATATCAGATTCAATTTGGCCAGCTACTTGCAGATATTTTGGCATCATTCTATTTTACACCTCTCTATACAAACTAAAAAACTAGGGATTATTATAGCATAAAATACGGAAAGAAGTGCTTTTATGAATATACTTGAAATAAAAAAAAGCTTTATAGCCTTGTTCAATATGAAGATAGCGCTACTACTTATATTACTCCTAAAGTACTGGAATTGACGTATTGTAAAACATCTAAGATTTTGCAAATCATTATACTTACGGATCAAAAATGAAGTTCGATGGCTTTATCTAATTGCTTTTTTAATGCAAGTTAAAGTTAGCTTTAAGTCAAGGTTTCCAAGAATAATTTCCAAAAAAAAAACGATTTTGCAAATCATAAAAATAAGTCTACACCTTAACCGTACGGACTTAAAATTAAGTTAGTTCATTGTTTTTTTTGGGAGTTTTCTTGATTTCCTGCTTTACTGATTATCGTAAAGGGAACAAAAATAATAAATAAAATAACTAAGTTCGTTTTCACAATCGTTTCAATTAAAAAGTGCGTTAACCCTGCTTGGATTAACGCACTTGATCGTTAGGCCTGAACCAGCAAAACTCACTTTTGTATAGAATCTAAACATCCTTTCAAATGCTGAAATAGGGATCCATTTTGACGGGAAGAGTAAGGGTAATTAGTAAATTCAGGGTGCGCATTACGCTCGATTACTTTTAAGCCGATGATTTTTCTGATGACTTATTGCCCGGTGCAAACCAACCCAATAGCGCGATACCAACTAATACTCCATAGAAAATCAGTGTCCAAGCAGTGCTATGAGGGAAATGAGAATCTAAAACCCCGATATCTTTATGCGCAAAAGTAATAACCGCAAGTTTCACACCGACCCAGGCAACAATTGCATATGCTGTCGTTTCTAAGGCAGGTCGCTTTTCGAGAAGTTTTACAAACCAGGTTGCTGCAAACTTGATTAAGATAAGACCTGCAACTCCTCCAAGAACTACAACTGCAAACTGTCCTCCATCCATCCCACCGATTTCTCCAAACTGTGAATCCGGAAGCCCAAGAGCTATGGCCACTGCAGCTAAAATAGAATCTATGGCAAAAGCAAGGTCAGCTAACGCAATTTTCCCCACTGTTGGCCAGAACCCCTTTCCAGCAGACTCCTTCTCATCATCATCATGAATATTCTCATTATGTTTCCCAAACCGCGCCTGAATGACATGCTTCAAACCTAGATACAGGAGATAAACGGCTCCTATGGCCTGTATCCACCAGACGTTGGCGATAAATGAAATGGCAAAAAGAGCTCCAAATCGAAAAATAAATGCCATCAGAATTCCGTAATTAATCGCTCTTTTTTTCTGATCCTCGGGTAAATGCTTGGCTATAACTGCGAGTACAAGAGCGTTGTCAGCTGATAATAATCCTTCTAATCCAATTAGAATCAATAATGCCCATACGTATTCGAGCCAAATAGATTCCATCCGCTTCTCCCCTTTCCAAAATGTAAGCTGCTATGCTAAAGGTTTTGTTTACAATAGAATAACCATATATGCTAAAGGCAACCCTAAAAGATAGGATTTTCATTATTTTAACACTAACCTTCTATAAAATACTTCTTTAAATACAAATAAAAACCAAATTATTAAATTTTTACGTTTTTTATCATATAACGTCGCTTTTTTACATGATTAATGAAAACTTCGGGCCAACATCTCTATAAGTTGGATGGTTAATAGGTAATCGCTATTATTTCAGGCTTTTTTTACAAAGTGCTTGCGACCAATGAAAAGAACGGCTAAAAAATATTCATCAATATTTTTTAGCCGTTCTTTATTTCTTCTTTGTACCATGCAATAAAACAGGTCAATTAGGACTAATCCCTACCCAAAAAAGATCTACTAGAGCCTGAGCCGTTTTTTCAGGGCCTCCTAATTCAGTTATTAATTCTTTTTTATTCCGAATCATTGTGACCATAGAAAATGTATGCGCAAGCAAGCGAGGGCTTGTTACGACAATTTCACCGTTGTTTGCAGCTTGTTTGAATACGTTCTCCAATGCCTGATGTATGGCTTTCTCTGCTTCACGAATTTCATGAATATGATCTTCTGTAAGCGAAGAAGTAGCTTCCTGCAATAATGTTTCAAAATCAATATGCGGTCTCTTTAAGTGATCCAATGTTACCTCGTATAATCTATGTTTCAGCCCTTTGGAATTTTGTAATAATTTCTCTGTCTGTTTTGTAATACGTTGGAACATGCTTGATACCGAAACGGTAAATAAAGTGGCCTTATTTTTAAAGTAGTAGTAAACACTAGCCTTAGTCACATCGCTAGCCTCAGCTACTTGCTCCATTGAGACTCTTTCATATCCATATGCCATAAATAAATGGGCAGCAGTCTTTAAAATTTGCTCTCTTGTTATATTATTTTCAGTTGTTATTTTGGGTCTGCCAGGCTTTTTTTTTGGTGTCTTATCAGTATTCATACGAGGGCCTCCTTCTAGTTCAAGAAATTGCCACATTTAAACTAGTTGATTAATTAACCTTCTGGTATATATAATTATTGAAGGTTCTATATATATTGTAATAGAAACAAACAGATTTGGAAATGAGGGAGAATTAATGAAAGAATCACCTTTAGCAACATTCAGCCGATTTATGACTGGGAAAGTGAGTCGATGGGTTGTTATTGCCGTATGGATTCTGGCCACTGTAGTCCTAACGATTGCTTGGCCTGCCGTGAATGAGACGGAAGTGAACAATGCACCCAACTTAAGTGAGAATTCACCTTCCGTAGAAGCTGAAAATCTCATAAAGAAAGAATTCCCTAACTCATCAGGGGTTCCTGCCTTACTTACATGGCACAAAGAATCAGGTTTGAAAAACGATGATCTAAAATCTATTCAGCAAATGGCGGCAGCTTTAGAAAAAAAACCATTAGAAGAACAAACGTCTACACCGCCTTTGCATAAATTACCGTTAGCAGCTTTACAAAAAATGATATCAAAAGATGGTACCACGCTTGTACAGCCTATTTTCTTTAAAGAAAACGCTGAGACGGATGTACTAGAAAAAAATCTAGATACGATTAAAAAACAAGTAAAAGAAAACGTTTCATACGATTCTTTTGCGACGGATATAGATGAAAAAGATAAATTAAGCACGCGCGTTACCGGTCCTGTAGGAATTCAAGTAGATGCAACGAGCTTATTTGAAGGAGCAGACGTTTCGTTACTAATTGCGACAGTTTTATTAGTCTTAATTTTACTTCTTGTAATTTATCGTTCCCCAATTTTAGCGATTATTCCTTTAATTGGTGTAGGTTTTGCCTATGGGGTTCTGAGTCCAATTCTCGGTATTTTAGCAGATAAAGGATGGATTACGGTCGATTCACAGTCCATATCCATTATGACCGTTTTATTATTTGGAGCCGGAACAGACTATTGTTTATTTTTAATTTCTCATTATCGCGATGAGCTTCGCAAAGTAAAAGATAAGAGACAAGCACTTATCAACGCCTTTAAAGGTGCTTCAGGTGCTATAGCGATGAGTGGCTTTACGGTTGTCATCTCTCTTTTAGCTTTAATCGTGGCAAAGTACGGGGCTTACCACCGTTTTGCAATCCCGTTTAGTTTATCTATTCTGGTTATGGGATTAGCGAGCTTAACTCTTATTCCTGCCCTGCTTGCAGTTATGGGAAGAGGTTCTTTTTATCCTTTTGTTCCTCGCACTCCCGAAATGGAAGAAGAATTGGCGAAAAAGAAAGGAAAACCGGTGCGTGACCGAAAAGAGAAAAACCGTTTCGGGAATTGGATCGGTAATGTGGTTACGACTAAACCATGGACAATCATTGTAGCTTGTCTAGTCTTTTTTGGAGCTTTATCCATATACTCTAGTCAAATCAAGTACACGTATGATTTATTGTCTTCTTTCCCTGAAGATATGCCTTCTCGTGAAGGGTTTACGATTATCTCTGACGCTTACTCTCCTGGTGAACTAGCACCAGCACAAGTAGTAATTGATACAGAAGGAAAATCGGTAAATCTAGAAAAAGAGTTAAAGAAAAACGATCTTATTAGTACCGTTTCTGCACCTCAAAGCGGTAAAAGTAATAAGGATTTAAAGGTATATGACGTCACGTTTAATGTAAATCCATATAGTATAACAGCTATGGAGGCTATTCCAGACTTGAAAGATGCAGCCGAAAAGGCACTGTCACAGTCCGGAGTTTCCTCAGTAAAATCCAAAGTATGGATTGGCGGTCAAACAGCGACGCAATATGACACGATGACTGTTAGTGATAAAGACAACAGTATTATTGTCCCGTTAATTATTATTTTTATATCGCTGCTGCTAGTGGCTTACTTGCGTTCTATTGTAGCTATGCTTTATTTAGTGGGAACCGTTATCCTCTCTTACAGTGCAGCTTTAGGCTTAGGCTGGCTCATCATCCACAATATCATGGGAGCAGATGCTATCCAAGGAGCGATTCCTTTATACGCATTTGTATTCTTAGTGGCGCTTGGTGAGGATTATAATATTTTTATGATCTCAAGCATCTGGCAGAAAAAGAAATACATGCCGTTAAAACAAGCGATTAAAGAAGGCGTAAGTGAAACAAGCGGTGTTATCACATCAGCTGGAATTATTTTAGCTGCTACATTCGCGGTTCTAGCAACACTGCCTATTCAAGTTCTGGTTCAGTTCGGAATTATCACGGCTTTAGGTGTTCTGTTAGATACATTTATTGTGCGACCATTCCTTGTACCTGCGATCACTACGGTTTTAGGAAGATTTGCTTTCTGGCCAGGTAAAGCTGAAGTGGTATCAGAAAAAGAGAATTAAGTAGTAAAACAAAGGTGTTTTATAATTGATTTACTATATGGCTTCTATGAATGTAAAACCAAGAAAAAAGCAAAGAGAATATTAATATTCTCTTTGCTTTTTTAATTTACTTCCATCTGTGCTCTTCTTTATCTGTTAGCTTTACGATAAACGGAAATAAACCAATAAGAGATATAGCAACAATCCCACTTAAATAACCTAGCCCCATTAAAGGACCAGCACCTTTAAAGGAGATAAATTGTCTGGTATGGCATTTAGGACACTTCTTTCCTTTCTTAGAAAACCCAAGTAACCATACATTTTTAGCGTTCCATTTGTAATTGCAATGATTGCAACAAGCCATATATACTCTACCTTTCTTGTCTTATGCTTTTATTTGTTTTTATGTAATTTTTGAGCGGAATTATAATGTTAGTTCATATTAGTCTGATGATGATTAAAAGTCATATTTATAATTTCTCCAAGCAACAGTCCTACAGCTGCTACTGGTATAAACACTTTAAACATACTAATAGAAACATCTAAGCCTAAAATCAGTAAAAGAAAATAACCAAATAAGAATCCTGTACAGATAAATGAATATTTTTTTATCAATTTTCTCAAAAAAACACCTCTTTTGCTTGAATACTCCATTCACATCTTTATGTATAAAAGGATCATCTATTCTTTCCAAAATGTTTATTTTGTTTTTTAACTTGAACGACTTTATAAATAAACAAACCTAAAGAAACCATTAAAATTAACCAAAAGATTTGAAAAGCTACGTCCACCCAATTAACACTTGATATATCCATATTATCGCCTCCTATATCTTTTACGAACGAATTTCATAAAAGTTCCATATTTGTATTATTTATTGTGTTTTCTAAGTGATATTCTCACTTGCACTTTAGAACCTCCTATAATCAGTCTTAACTTTAAATGTATTAAAAAAGGGGAATACACTTTGTAAAAAGGTGTGATTTTATTAACTTTTTACGTATTACCACAACGGCTGTTGTTCTTTCTTTTTTTGGTGTGATATTCAGAATCATTTACGGCCAAATAATTGGGGAAAAAGATTTTTAATTAGAAAGTCTCATTGGTCTCTTCGTTGGATTTTTTGTGAGTATTTTTTTCATTTATTGTTTTAATGATTATCGTAAAAAGAAAAAACATAATTAATTCACTAATTAGCAAACGAAGCACTCAATGCAAATTTCAATAATCTAGAATGGCTTTCCGCGTAACTTTCATAAAAGCAGCTATTTAGGATAAATTATTACTGAAGAAACATATGCTACTGGAGGTCGTAACTTGTTAATAGGTGAGATTGTTCAAAAGCTAAATAATGGTGCTTCTTATGAAGATATTGCTTCTTCCATTGAAATTAGTGTAGATATCTTGAAAGATGATTTAAAGAAATTCGGATTTCATTACGATAATAAAGAAAGAAATCTCGTATTTACAGGATACGAATCTGAATATGAAAATACACTTTGTATTTGTTACTCTGATATCAGGAAACTTTCTACTTAACATTTTTGCGTTAAAATGATATTACTTCTATTAAATTATAAAAGCGCGGGCTGCATTCAGTCCGCGCTTTTAACCCTCTTCATTTTAGTTCTCTTTTTAATACTTTACCGAGCTGGTTTTTAGGGAGTTGATCAATAAAATAAACTTCCGGAACTTTGTAACTTGCCAATCGTTCTCTACAATAATTTAGAATATCTTCTTTTGTTAAGGAAGAATGAGGATCCTTCACTACATAAGCTCTAGGTTTTTCTCCATAAACAGGATCTTCTACTCCTACTACAGCAGCTTCTATAACCGTGCCTATTTGCTCAATGATTTCTTCGACCTGATCGGGATAGATATTATCACCGCCATATACAATAACATCTTTATAGCGTCCCATAATATATAAAAAGCCGTCTTGATCTATCTTTCCAGCGTCCCCCATATAGAACCAGCCATTTCTAAGAACTTTGTCAGTCGCCTCTTGATTATGCCAATAGCCTTTAAAACAATAGGGGCTTTTTATAATGATTTCTCCAACTTCTCCTGTTTTTACTTCTTTTCCTGATTCGGGATCAATAATTTTCACTTCTACACCGGAAAGAGGCTTACCCGCCGATTCAATTTTTTCATTTCCCATATCCGGTGTCCATACACTCACTGTCCATGCTTCTGTACTTCCATACCCTTGGATCATTCTAATGCCTAACTTTTCATACTCCTTAATAAGATAAGCAGGAACTTTAGCTCCTCCTGCAATAGCAACCTTTAGTGAAGATTTCTTTGGCCCTGCATTTTTCACTACTTCGAGCATCTGCATATACGTAGAGGGAAACGCTAACATCATAGTGATCTTATGAGTTTCAATCGTTTCCCAAATGATTTCTGGTGTAGGATCTGACAACAGAAACAACCCCATTCCGTTGGAAACAGATTTTAAAATATTGTTAATAGAACTCATGTGATAAAAAGGATGCGAGGCAAGAAATCGACCATCCTCTTCATAGTCTATTCGTTGACTCGATGGTTGTATATAAGAATACACGTGACCATGCTCAATCATACAGCCCTTTGCATTGCCAGTTGTTCCAGAAGTAAAAAGAAGCATCGCAATGTCATCTTGAGAGACCTGTATATTTGGGTTTAGTATAGAATACGCAGAAAAAATGTCATTATATTCTTCAACTGTCTCCACACTATTTTCTCTTCCTACTTGTAAAGTAATAACGTCATTTAATATTTCAGAATCAAAAGGAATAACCTCATGAAATTTTTGGTCGTAGAAAATAACTTTAGGTTGTGCACTGTCTAAAATATCGATAATTTCGTACTTCGTCAGCTGCCAGCTAATAGGAACCGCTACGGCTCCAATTCTTAATGCAGCTAGCAGAATGGTAGGAAACGGATGATTATTTTGACATAGAATTGCAATTCGATCTCCTTTTTTAACATTATGGCTTAACAGGTAATGAGCCAGCTGATTGACACGTTCATTATATTCTTTAAATGTATGGAAAGATGTACTCCAAATTAAAGCCTCTTTTTCAGCAGATTGTTTAGCTCTTTGCTCTAATAGTTCTCCAAGTGTATACATGATAGCTCTCTCCTTTAATGATAATGACCAGTTTGAATCATATTTAAATGGTGCTTCATTCTAATTATTTTTAACTCTATAAACTACATTACCCAAACTTAACGTTAACGAAAACGTCAATTATAGACGTTTGAAAAATTCATATCTTTTGAACATATAAAAGATACATATTAGTTATTCAGAAAAGACTATTCAGTATACTTTGAAGCTTATGCTGAGGAGTTCATAACGTTTGATCTTGTAAGGTTCTTTTCTTTTTTTAACTTTAGTCTCCTTTTGTAGCAGCTATTACGTATGTTCTCTTTCTATGCATCGAGTTAATTGCTAGTTGCACTCTCCATGTGAATAACAAAAGTCTTAAGAGTTATATTAATAAAAACGCTAAGATAATATAGAGCTTCTCTTCTTGCTATAGGATCTATAAATGACCATGGAGGAAAATATGAATAAAGTCTTTTTTATTTTTATGATTATTGGTGTACCTCTTTCAATTATTGGCAGCATGTTTAATTGGAATTATATTTTCATGTTTTTTATTTATTGCGTGACATTAATTAGTTTGGCTAATTATATTAGACGTTCCACTGAAAGCCTTAGCGTTGTAGTAGGTCCAACATCAGGCGGATTACTGAATGCTACGTTTGGCAACGCTGCGGAAATTATTATTTCATTTTTTGCATTAAGTAAAGGATTAAATACAATCGTCATTTCCTCAATTACGGGAGCAGTTCTTGTTAATCTTCTTTTTGCCAGTGGAATATCCATGATCGTTGGAGGTATTCGATTTAAAAAGCAAAAATTTAGTGTGTTTAAAACACGACATAATACTTCCCTCTTAATGTTTGCTATTATCGTAACTTTTGTATTGCCGTTTATCTTTGCAAAACGCTTGGATGATAAAGATATGCAGGTTCTATCCACTTCTTTTGCTATTGTGATGCTGACCATTTACCTGCTTGCTCTTCTTTTTAAACTTGTCACGCATAAAGGGATTTTCACCGGAAACGCAGAAGAAAATGGAGAGGAACCAGAATGGGGAAAAAAGAAAGCAATCGTTGTGCTTGGACTGGCGACAATTGTACTAGCTTATATTAGTGAGAAACTTGTTGGCACCATTGAGCCAGTAGGTGCTGCTTTAGGCTGGAGTCACGTTTTTATTGGAATTATTGTTGTCGCCATAGTGGGAAGTGCTGCAGAGTACGTGTCAGCAATTGCCATGGCCTATAATAACAGAATGGACGTAATGGTGGAGATCTCCATTGGTTCAACCGTCCAAACGGCCATGTTTGTTGCTCCTATACTTGTTCTGTTCTCATACTTGTATGATTTCTTGCCTCTTGTGTTTAATACAGCGGAAATGATTGCGATGATTCTTGCCGCTCTCATGACGGTGACCGTTGTGAACGATGGTGATTCCAACTGGTTCGAAGGTGTTTTACTTGTTGGTACCTACATTGCGATAGGCTTTAGTTTTTACCTTTTATAGAATTTTTTCAAGAAAAAGATGAAAATTTCAGCTTACATAAAGACAAAGCTTGATCATCTTTTTAAATCTTGACGAATAATATATACACAAAAATTTGCTTTTCTTTTGCATGGTTTTCAACTTTAAACACAATTAAAGTATTGCTGTATTGATAATATATAATCGTATATGAACAAGAAAAACGAGCTCTTATCTGCTAAGAGCTCGTTTTTTATATTTATTTTATCTACCTTACATATAACCGTTTCAAATAAACAAAAGACACCAGTAAACCTAAAATGTATGTACATATTTTGAAGCGAATGACATATTTATAGCTCAAGAGACAGTGTTTACTAATAAAAGTTAGAGGAGATGAGAGTGAGAATGGATAATTTTAATTCACAATCATCCACTGATCATCCAAACCCGCAAGTATGGAATTTTGTTTCAGCTCCTAATTTACATCCCATGAAGGTTACCATTAATACTAATAAGCCTGGAACAGCTCCCGGCCTATTATTTGTTGCACCCTATACGGTATATGGAGCAGCGATGATTGGACAGACCGGCGCACTAATTATGGATCAGACGGGTAATCCAGTGTGGTTTAGACCGCTTGCTAGTAGGTATATCCAAAATACAGACTTTCGAGTACAAATATACTGCGGGAACCCTGTTCTTACGATGTGGCATGGGACAATTTCAGGCACTCAAACTTCAAACCCTAACCTTCCAGTAGGTGAACCTGAGCCTGGTGCTTATTTTCAAATTATCAATCAGCATTATGAGGTCATTAAAAAGTTATTTGCTAAAAAAGGGTTTACCTCTGATTTGCACGAGTTTACAATCACCAAACGGAATACGGCTTTATTTACGGCGGTAAAACAAGTACCTGCAGATTTATCCAAGTATGGAGGGCCCTTAAACGGGTATTTTAGTAATTACTCTATTCAAGAAGTAGACATTGAGACGGGAGAGCTTCTTTTCTTTTGGGATGTACTTAAACATATTAATCCAGCTGATTCGATGGTACCTGCTTCATCCGCAACAAGCTCTAATAATATATGGGATTGTTACCACGTAAATTCAGTCGAAGAAGGTCCAAACAATACACTTTTAGTGAGCATGCGTAGTATGTGGGCTATTTATAATATTGACAAAGAAACGGGAAAGGTAATTTGGCAACTTGGTGGAAAGCAAAGTGATTTTAGGCTTGGACCGAACGCTAAATTTTCTTGGCAGCATGATGCGCGCTACAGGTCCGAAAACAGGATAAGCTTGTTTGACAATGCCTGCTGTGCTTCTCCTGATTCTCCACCTCAAGGGCAAGCGCGTGGTTTAATTCTTCACTTAGATTATAAACACAAGGTTGCAAATGTAGATCGAACATATTATCATGACCCTGCTTTATATGTTCCAAGTCAAGGAAATGCGCAAAAGCTTTCCAATGGAAATCAACTCATTGGGTGGGGACAAGAACCGTACCTTTCGGAATTTAGGAACGCTGGCAATACACGGAGAAACCCTTCATTTAATTTGTTATATGATATGCAGTATCCAAATCAGAATCTTTCGTATCGAGCCTTTAAAAATAAGTGGGTAGGTCTCCCACTTTATCCGCCTAGCATAACTGTAGACTTATTGCCCGACGGTGAAGCTACAGTTTACGCATCATGGAATGGTTCAACAGAAACAGTCGCTTGGCAGGTACTGGCGGGACCAACACCTTTTAAATTGTCAGTAGTGGTATTTAGTACCCCTCGTACTGGATTTGAAACAGATATTCATGCTGAGGCAGGTGGTCCCTATTTTCAAGTCAAAGCATTAGATTCATGCGGGAACGTCATTGGTACATCACCAACTACTTACGTGAAAATAAGACGAAATAGACGAAAGTGAGCATTAGTAATCCTCTATTAGATTTTTAAAAATGTTCGTATAGTGCCCCTACTCTGATGACCTGGGGGAATACTTGATATAGATGAGTATGGGGTACTTTTTCTCTCGAATTACTTACCTTTTAAAACAACATCTTCTGATTTGTCATTCCATTTAGCAGTTAAAATCAAATGTTTAGATTTCATTATACCTTCACTAGCGTCAACCTTTACTTTCTCTTTAAAATTCCCTTCTTCATTTAACCTTGCGTCTCTCACTGCAATTCCATTTTGATTATTTGAAGTGTCTAAATTAATTCCAAAATCCCCTACGTTTTCTACCTTACTACCTAGATAATTTAAGTTAATTTGAGCTGTTTCTTTACTATTTTCAACGGGATATAACGTAATAGTAGCTGACCAGCTTTGAGTTTCACCTGAAAACTCTAAAGGATCCTCAACTTTACTTTGACATCCAACTAATGAAACAAAAAAGAAAAGACTAAATAAAACAATACAAAACTTTCTCATCCTCGTCCTCCATGTAAACAGTATAATGTCATTTTTACTAACTTATATTGTATTAAACTATATATTTTTAGTTAACGCCGCATAGAATATTATCTAGTAAAGAACATATGTAAGATCTTTTTTAAAAACTGATCGTAGATTTTGAAAGATGCGCTAAATGCGGAACGTTTCTTTTCACTTTCCATTATAATTTTATCCCCTTTTATCCTCAGGCATATTCTATACAAAACAAATTGCCGTTAGTTTAAACAATGAAAGGTCTCCCAGAAATAATTCTGAGAGACTAGTAAAAAAATTAACCTGTGAAAAAACTTACAACACCTATCAGCACAAAAAATATGAGAATTGCAGATAGAATGAGTACAACTGTAAAGATAGGTTTATACTTTGCTCTATTTTCTTGATTACTTATCTTATTATGTAAATCATCTAATTTTCTTTCAATTTCATCCAGACGTTTTTCAGTGTTAATATCCATCACCTCCTACCTTTTATACGAATTACTCCTCTAAAAGTTTCCTAATTACTGTATTTTGAAGAATATATATGTAAAAAACACTTTAAATTGTATGTATAGTTAGTTACCAAAATCTTCTTTTCCCCTAGTAAACGTTCATTAAAAAACAAAAATCTTAATCTAAATCAAAAGTGAAAGGGACTTACTTGTTTGATAATAAACGAAATAATAAACGAAACAGCAATTGTTGCCGCTAGCTGCTTTGGAGTTTCGTAAAAGACTACGCATAAAACAGCATACATAATGAATTCTTCAATATAGTTTACATGTATATAAAATATTCCAACCGCTAAAGAAAGACTTAACAATAACCCCATAGGCAAAGCTGGTAATATCCAAGCCAGACGTAAATTATTTTTAGCCATCCATACAATAGCTGCTAGAAACGGAGACGCTAGTGCGATACTTCCCCACAGTAAAAAATAACTAGTTGGAAAAAATCCAAATAAAAAAGCGGAATATATATAATAGCCTGTTAGCATTCCTATAAAGAACACGAATGTATTAAGAGCCGCACTAATTTTGGTTTTACTATACGCAGCTATAAGGGTAGCAATCAGTACCCAAATCCCTGTCCTCGAACACAAACCTCCAAAATATGGCAGGATGTTCATCCGCCAACTTCCATCAACACCTGCAACAGTATCTAAATATTTGGTTGCTATCCCCAAAGCTGTACCGAAGACTAAATAGATAATAGAAAATGCAAGTTTGTTTGTAGACTTAACTATTCCAATAGTAAACTCCCCCTAACCAAAGAAAATCTATTAAAATGTTTTAACTCTTTCGTCCAAAAGCTTTTGTATCAATATTTTTGTCATCTAGGAAACTCTCTATCTTTATCTGCTCTCTTCCATTTACACTTTTATTTTTATTCATAAGTGACTCAATTTCTGTTTCAGAAAAATCTCCTTCACTCATATGCTCAACCATGTCATCGATTGCTTGATCCAGTTCATCCAAAATTTGATTGGAACCCATAATATAGCGGCTAATTCTCTCTGAATCTTTTTTATATCCTTCTGGTAAAGTATTGTGCGAAATATAGGTGGAAAAGTTATGATCATTTGCTTTCACCAGGTCTTTTAACTCTTCAAATTTTTTCGCTTGAGCTTTATTTAATTTTTGATCGGACTCCATAATTTCTTCAAATTGATCACCGGTATTGGATAGATCCTCGTTAGTATCTAAGTATGTCTGTATACTTTCTTTCATTTCTTTTTCATCAATTAAGGCATTATTTTTCGATGAACTAAATATGGAAGTTGGTAATACAATTTTTCCACTAGCTTCTTTTGTACTTTCCTGATAAGAACAAGCGCCTAATAAAAAAATAATTATTAAGCTAAAACAAAGTTTTTTCAATTCAAACGCTCCCTTTAACAATGTGTTTTTTCTATTAATTTACATAGAAAATTTTAACATTAAAATCCTCTTAGGACTATACATCTAGAGGCGTATATTGGAAAAGTCCCCCCACCTAATTGAATATAGCAAAAAATGTTAAGAACAAAGATTTGTTTGCTGTTATAGTGAACGTAAGGTAGGTGAATGTAAATGAATTATGTAACTTGTATACAGAGAACGCTGGATTACATTGAGGAGAATTTGGAGACACAAATCACTTTAGAAAAGTTAGCAGAAATTGCCTGTTTTTCTCCTTTTCACTATCACCGTGTCTTCCAAGCCATGGTTGGAGAATCAGTGATGGATTATGTGAGGAAACGAAGACTTACGCGCGCAGCAGAACGCTTATTTTTCACAGATGAAAAAGTCATTGATATCGCACTTGATGTTGGTTTCCACTATCAGGAGTCTTTTAACAGAGCGTTCAAAAAATTTTATGATGTTTCACCCAAACAATACCGTAACGCAAGAAGAATATCTGGACCGCTGCGAGGAAAAGCCTACCTAAATACCACAATTTTGTCAGGAGGAAATAAGATGGAACCAAAACTAGTCACTAAACCTGCTTTTTATGTCATTGGATATGAGCTAAAAACAAAGAACGAGGGTAGCCAGAATAATAAAGACATTCCTGAATTTTGGCAACAGTACATGCAAAATGGATTAGGCTCTAGAATACCCCATCCCATAAACAAAAACGTTGAGCTTGGTATTTGCACTGACTTTAATCCTGAAACGGGTGAGTTTGTTTATGTAATTGGTATGGAAGTTGAGAAAGACACTCCAGCACCTGAAGGAACAGTTTACAGAAGCTTCCCTGAACTAGAATATGCCGTATTTACTACACCAAAATCAAATGAAGAATCTTTTACTTCTTCCATTCAGTCCACGTGGAATTATGTTTTTACAGAATGGTTCCCTGAATCGGGTTATGAGCACTACGGATCAATGGAATTTGAACTGTACGACAAAAGATGTTATGGCTCAGAAAATAAAGAGATTGACATCTACATTCCTGTAAAAAAACAGACTGTTAAGGCATAGAAGAGAAAAGCATTCCAAGTAGAAATTCACTTATAATGCTGAACATATTCCTATACAAAAGCCCAATCTCTAAGCACTTATATTTAAGAGAGGGCTTTTTATTCTTTTGCATTGGGAATTTTGGAATCAACCAATTTGAATATTCACTTCATTTTTAGTTATCATAATGTACGATATCGGCAATAAAAACATCAGATATACAGAGAAATACGATGTGCTTTTCTCTCCAATTACTTAATTCTTAAAACAATATCTTCTGATCTGTCACTGAGTATAAAGTAATACTAGCATTTTATTTTATGTATTTTCCTCACGTACATATTTTTTACATTTTATAGGAATGATAACGTTACTCGTTGTATAACAAATATTCACTCATATAAAAGGTGGTAAAACGTGCGACAAAGATATCTTCTGAAAAGCCCTAATAAAAAAAAGACAACAGCTTGTTCAGCAACTCCCTTATATGATGATGTAAATAAAAATATAGAGAGGCTATTGAACGAATTAGGAAATAGTTCTGATGTGTCGTTTCGAATGGTTGAGTCTCCGCATCAAAACACGTTAAAAGCAGCCGTTATTCACCTTGACGGATTAGCAGATGAAAACATTATAAATGAGAATATCATGACTCCTCTTATTCAGTGGTTTAAAGAAAGTAATCAAGTAGTAACCGTCGAAGAGATAGAAGAACAAATACCTCGGATGTTGACTGTATCTCAATTGACTATAAAAGAGAATTGGCATGAATTTGTGTCAGCAGTTTTAACTGGTGATACGGTCATACTAATGAATGGAAGTTCTAAAATTTTCATTGGCACTACAAAAAAACTTCAGTCCCGCGCAGTAACAGAACCAACCAGTCAAACGGTTGTTAGGGGACCTAAAGATAGTTTCACAGAGAATTTAAGGACGAATACTTCTTTAATACGAGCTAGAATTCAGGATTCTAATTTACGTTTAGACAGCATGAAAATTGGAAGCGTAACTCACACAGATATAGGAATCATGTATATTCAAGGAAATGCAGATGAACGTATTGTAGAAGAAATCAAAGAACGTTTAAAAGGGATTGAGGTAGATGGGATCCTTGAGTCGAACTATATTGAAGAATTTATCCGGGATGATAGGACCACTATTTTTCCACTTCTATTAAATACAGAACGACCTGATGCCGTTGTAGGAAATTTATTAGAGGGACGAATTGCTATTATTGTACAAGGAACACCTTTTGTTTTAATTGCACCCGCTATTTTTTCTCAATTTTTTCAGTCTCCCGAAGATTATTATCAAAATTATTATATTGCTTCCTTTTTAAGGATCTTGAGATTTGGTTCTTTTTTTCTTTCTATGTATGCGTCTGCTATCTATTTAGCATTGATTACGCATCATCAGGGACTTATTCCAAACACATTAATGGTCAGCTTAATGGCTCAAAGAGAACGAGTTCCTTTTCCAGCAATTGTAGAAATATTAGTGATGGAACTAGCTTTTGAGATGTTGCGAGAGGCAGGAATCCGAATGCCTAGAGCAATCGGACCAGCAGTCTCCATTGTAGGAGCACTGATTTTAGGACAAGCAGCTGTAGAAGCAGGTTTTGTATCAGCGGCTGTTGTGATCATTGTTGCTATTTCTGCCATCAGCAATTTTACACTGCCATCTACTAGCATTGTCAATGCGGCCCGGGGCTTTCGATTTATCTTGATTCTAATTTCAGCATTTATTGGCTTATATGGAATTTTGCTTATGACCTTATGTATATGGCTTCATATAAGTAGTCTAAGATCTTTCGGTGTCCCCTACTTTTCACCTTTTGCCCCCTTTGATTTTAAAGAGCAAAAGGATACTTTAGCTCGATTCTCTTTACCATCTCTTTTAAGAAAACAACAAAATAAATAGAAGCCACATAAAGATGAATGAGGATGAAAAATGAAAAGTTACCTTTCACTTTTATGGATCACTGCCCTTTGTTTATGTGTTTCAGGGTGTTCGAATTATCGAGAATTGAACCAAATAGGAGTCATTATAGGACTGGGAATTGATGAGAATAAAAATTCGGAAGAACCCTATAAAGTAACCTATCAGATTATTAACCCAAGTGGTTTGTCACAAGGCAGTTCGTCGGGAGGACAGGGTCTTCCTGTCATTAACTACACAGTAACTGCCAAATCGTTAGTGGAAGCATTAAAAAAAGCCTCTGTCGTCATTCCAAGAGAACATATTACTTCTCATCTTTCGCTTATCGTCGTAGGTGAAAAGTTAGCAAGAAATGGTCTTAGCTTATTATTTGATGCCTTGGATCGAGGCAAACAAGCTCGTACAAGTATTCCAGTTTTTATTGCGCGTGATGGAACTGCTGAGAAATTGCTTGGTGTGATTGAACCTTTTGAGGTTACTCCAGTCAAAAGTATCCTAAGTACAACCCAGAACAATCAAAAAATGTATGGAATAGTTAGTAATGTACAAGCATATGAAGTTATTTCTATGCTTTTGAGTGAGGGAAAAGATCTATCTCTTCCTGGAATCAATATTAACAAACCCTCTCAGCAGTCAGAAGAAGCAGGCAATTTAGAGAATACCAGCCCAAGTGCTATGCAGGTAAAAGGATTAGCTATGTTTAGAAAAGGAAAATTAGTTCGATGGCTGGATGGGGATGAAGCTCGATCTGTTCAACTTGTTACGTCTGAAGTGAAGAGCACAGCTCTTGTTTTCCCTTGTAATATAAATGAGAATATCACAGTTACAGCGACTGGAATAAAAAGTGAAATAAAAACAAAAATCCGCCGTGGACAACCTTTTATTCATACAGATCTGAATGTGATGGGAGAAATTACGGAAACATCATGCCAAAAAGATTTAAGCAACCCTAAGGTATTAAAAGAGTTGGAAAAAGAAATCCAAAATGAACTACAAAAGGAAATTAAAAAAACTATTAGCATCGCACAAAAAGAAAAGGCAGATATATTTGGCTTTGGTGATAGCTTATCTCGAACCAACCCTAGTTATTGGCGTCAGCATAAACAGAATTGGGAGAGTCTATTTTCAAGTGCGAAGGTATCGATGAATGTGAACGTCACTATCGTAAATACCGGAATGCGTACAAATCCTTATGAGGTAAATTAGATGAGGAGCTGAAAAAGCATTGACTAAAATAAAAATCGATGGGTTTCAATTATTTTGTATGATGTTTATCTTTATATTAGGCAGTACGTTGCTTTTAGATATAGGAAAGGCTGCTAAGCAAGATGCATGGATCGTTCCCTTTTTGGCTACTATTTTTGGATGTGCACTGTATTTAGTCTATATCTCCCTATATAAGAGATACCCTAATATGCCTTTAACCGGCTATCTTATTAAAATCTGGGGTAAATACGTAGGCAGTGCTATCAGCTTTTGTTATATTATATATTTTGTTTATATTGCTTCTAGAGTACTACGTGATTTTGAAGAATTACTAATTAGCTCTTCTTACTATGTTACATCGATTATTACGCTCGGCATATGCATGACCTTTGTGTTAATTTATAGTATTCACTTGGGAATAGAAGCATTCGCACGAGTTACATGCTTATGTTTTGTTGTTATTTTACTGACTCTTTTTATATTAAACGTTTTGTATGTAGTAGGAGGTTATATCAAAGTGGAAAACCTTCAACCCGTATTAGCAAATGGATGGGGAAACATAGGGAAAGAGTTAGTCCCTCTTGGCATTACTGTCCCTTTCGGAGAATTGATTACCTTTACTATGCTTCTTCCTTATTTGAATAAAAAAAGTCAGGCTGCAACAATTGGACTATCCGCCATTATAATAGGAGGGATTGTCTTAACCATTAATTCAATTATTCTTTTATGTGTACTCGGACCAGAGACTGTTTTAAGATCTTCTTTCCCAGCTCTTACAGCTGTGAGTTACATTAACATAGCCAGTTTTATTCAAAGGCTGGATACCTTTATTCTTATTCTCATGGTCATTTTAGGTTTTGTTAAAATATCCATCTATTTCTTTTGTGCCGTGATTGGGGCAACTGATTTGTTTGGTATGAAACCTTCTGTTACAAACATTTATCTAATTGGTGGTGTTATTTTTTTCTCCTCACTGATGATTGCTCCTAGCTACCAAGCTCATATAAATGAAGGGCTCAAAGTTGTTCCTTATTTATTACACCTCCCTTTTCATATAGCAATTCCTATCCTATTGCTGATTACAGCATATATTAAGCAAAAAATAAAGCCTACCCTTTCATGACAAGGGAGGCTATTGTTTTTTTAAAACAGGAAAAATGCTAACAGTAACGAACAACAAAGCAAATAAAACAATCAAAAAATAATCTTCTCCACGTGCAATTACAAAATATTGTTTTAGGTTATAAAACGATTGAAACATATAGTTTCCCTGAAAAACGTCGATGAATACAATAAGAGCATAAGCCCCCAGCAAAATACATAAGGATGAAATTATTTTAGCCATTATATCAGCCTCACCTTTTTCTTTTAAATTGCGGTAAATAATATAAAAATATACAAGGCGTCCATGAGATTTAATACTATTTATTAAATAATGAAAAATAATTGATCTTCTGCAAAGCAATCTGTTATAAAAAATTTAACGTAACAAGAATTTTAAAAATTCATCTACAAGGAGCTTTATTTATTTTAATGTACGGCTCTATTTTTATAGATTCTCACGAAGTAGTACAAGCCAAGCAGAAGTAATCCTACATTTGTATAAACATAAAAAATAGACCCATACCAAAAGTTCTTTTGAGCCAATGAATCAAAAAAATAATGTAAAAAGTGGTATAGCGCTACATAGATTAAACAAAGACTCCAGAAAACATTTTCTTCTCTAGAATAAATCTCTCTTAGTAATAAAAGAATGATCCACCAAAACACAAGTATTGATAATGTACTGAGTAAGTTAATTGGATAAGTCTTATAGTAAAAAGAATACGCGCTGCTATAAAATAAAAGCATCGATAGTAACAACATGAATAGTGGCTTTCTAGAGTGCTTATTGGTGATAAAAAAGTACAAGCCAATTAAAATGGCCATAAAAAAATAAATGTAATTCAACAAATTCCCCATCTCAAACCTCAACATTTTTATAATTTAATACTATGATATTTACGTTTCTCATAAAATCTTTTATGTAGTGGGTCAAAAACACAGCATCTTATGCTTCCTTGCCTCTTTTATGTGTACAATACCCAAAGATAGCAATTCCAAAAGAAACTCCAAAAGCGGTTGAAAATGCTGTTAAAAGATCAAAATTAGAGGTAAACAGCATATTAATTATTACGTTTCCTCCAAAGAAAATTAAAAAATATACCAAGAATTTCAAAATAACTTTTTTCAAGAACTACCCTACTTTCATAGATGTCGTTTAGATTGACTGCTGATTCAACACAGAATTTAAAAATCACGAAATTATAAATATAGCCAATATATGACTATATTACCATATATTTTTACTGACCATAAAAAAGAACCTCTTTAAAATAGAGGTTCTTTTTATAACAGAGAAGATATTTAGTTAGGGTAATGACAAGAATTAAAATGTCATTTGTGAGCTTTAATAAATATAGTTCTCGTACTACTTATAGCTTCTCTACCAATTCATCAACACGGACACAAGTGAATCCTTTCGTTTTCACTGTTTTTAACACATCTCTTAACGCATTAATTGTATTTCTTGGAGCTTCAGATTCCGCCCCTAGCGTATCACCGCAGTCGTGCAACAAAATCACGTCCCCGCCTTTTATATTTGCTAGGCGCTGTTTAATCTTTTCGCTTCCGCCAGAGGTTCGCCAATCTTCCGCCATGATTGACCATAGAATAATCTTATATTTACCTCTTTTGATAAAATCGAAAAGATTAAGCATTCCCCAAGGCGGGCGATAATATCTAGGCTCGACTCCCGTGATAGCTTCAATCACCTTGGCTGTATCCTTCAGTCCTTTTTGAACTTTCCAAGGCGACATAAACCAGTTGGAGTGATGTACGTAGTTATGAATTCCGATTAAGTGGCCTTCATTATGCATTCGCTGAATCAGTTCAGGGTACTTTTCTGCTTTGGTACCGACCACAAAAAAGGTTGCCTTCACCTCATTTTTCTTCAATAAATCAAGAAGTATCGGCGTATAAATAGGGTTCGGACCATCATCAAACGTAAAAGCAATTTTCGATAAATCCCTTCCCCTTTTAACTACGTTTACTCCTAGACCACGTGATAGGAAATACGGAATAACGGTGTATAATAAAATTAAAAAAATAATAGCAGGAATCATGAACTCCATATTATATACTCACCTCTATCTCCTTTTGCTTTTGTATTGTTCTATCATTTACGTTGAGTAATGGACTACGTCTTGCTGCTTCGACAATGACATGGAGAGCGTCTATGGATGACGTTTTAGTTTGGTATTTTTTTATTCTTTGTTTCATCCATTTTAAAGGTGCTGAATCATGAACCAGATTTTCGACCCGCGCAACCAACTCTTCTTCTGTTTTTACAGAAAGTGCGAATCCTGAACGACATAAATACTCTGCATTGTCTTCTTCTTGTCCCGGTAACGAATGGTAAATTAATATGGGTAAATCCATCGCCATTGCCTCAGACGTTGTCACTCCCCCCGGCTTGCTGATCATTAAATCTGAAATAGCCATTAATTCTTCAACCTTTTCACAATATCCCAAAATTCTCACGTCATGCTTCGAGTCTTTTAATTCCGACTCTAATTGTGTTTTTAACTTCTTGTTTTTACCGCATACTATAAAAAGTTGCATCGGTGTAGAAATGGATTCTAAGGCCTTAAAGGTTGAAAGTCCTTTCCCAAAAAATCCGTCGCCCCCTCCCATGATGAGCAGGGTGAATATATTGGGATCAATCATATATTTTTCTAAGAGAAGATCCTTTGGAAGAACATCCATAAATCTTTTCCGTACAGGTATTCCAGTGTTTTTAATTTTATCTGCCTCTACCCCTAACGCAATTAATTGATCACGCAATCGAGCAGACCCTACCACATATTGATCTGTAGAGGAATGAATCCAATAAGAATGATCCGTATAATCTGTGATGATGGTTACCGCTGGAATATCAATTAACCCTTGCTCTTTTAATTTGGATATAATTCCCGCGGCAAATGGGTAGGTACTAACCACTACTTTCGGCTTTATTTCCTGTATGATTTTAAGCACGGTTTCCATACCCGATAAAAAGATCGAATTTAACTTAACAGAAAAAGAATTTTTCACACGAGTTTTTTCATACAAAAAGCTATACACTTGTGGAAACTTCTTAATTCCTTTTTTATAAATATAATGGCTGATTGGATAAAGGTTGGGATGAACCCACTCCATGATATCAATGGTAATAGGTTCAGCATCAGCAACCACATTACTTACTGCTTCACTTATCGCATTTGCCACTTGTTTATGTCCTTCTCCAAACGTAGCGGAAAGAATTAAGTATTTATCCCGTTCACGGTTATTCATGACTTTTCCCTCCTTGTAGTTTGTATGCTTTTGCTGTGGGGTAAAACTTAGACTTTTCAGCACATCTTTTTGTTCTTTTGTTTAGGCGATTAAAGAATTGCTCTGCTGATAAAAAAGTAATAATGGGTAGTTCCCCTTTTTAATCGATTTGTAGGGTATATCTTTTCTTCTTTTTCGTTACATAGATTGGTTAGGAACTCCTTACACTATTTATTAGAAAAACAAACAGTCTTAAGTTGAGCTTTCAAATAGCACATTTTCAGTCTACGTTTTGTAATTAAAAATAGGCTAAAAATAACATTAAAAATTAATGAAAAATCCAGTTTTTTTAATAAATAGTGCTACATTAAAAGAAATACAAAGGTGAAATTAATCTTTTCACCTTTGTATTTCAATCGCATGTAAGCATATTCGCCTTACCGACTGTGCTTTAGATACATACATACTATGAAAGAAGGACAAACCATGGATTTTATCACATCTTATATAAATCAATACGGATATATCGTGCTGTTTCTATCATTGATGCTGGAACTTCTTGCACTTCCTCTTCCAGGGGAGCTGCTCATGGGCTACGCTGGGGTTCTTGCTTTTCAAGGACATTTGAGCTGGGTGGGAAGTATCTTGGTGGCTGGTATGGGGAGTATGGTTGGAATGACCATAGCCTACGGGGTAGGTTATAGGTTAGGGACTCCCTTTTTTGATAAATACGGAAAAACCCTTCATATGGGGCCAGAGCGAATTGAAAGAATGTCAAAATGGTTTGGTGTACATGGAAACAAGCTGTTGATTATTGCTTATTTCCTCCCGGTTATTAGACATATTACAGGATATTTTTCAGGAATTACTCGGCTTCCCTTTCGTACGTATGCACTGTATGCCTATAGTGGATCATTTCTTTGGGTCACCACATTTATTACTTTAGGAAAGTTATTAGGACCTCAGTGGGAACAGTTTCATCATTCTATTAAAAAGTATTTTGTCATTGGGCTGATTGTAGCTGTAAGTTTGTTCGCAGCTATTTACATTTATAAAAAGTTCAAAGTAACGATTAAAAAGATAGCAATTAATTGCCTCAAGTGGATAGTAAACGCATTTCATACGCGGAAACGGGCGGGTCTTGTTTTTATATTTACAGCATTAGTTACATTAGGGTTTATTCTGCTTATGATTGGAATGACGCAAGACTTTATCGCAAACGAGTTTGGAGATTTTAACAAAATAACGAGTTTATTAATAACAGCTCTTTTTAATAAAGATTGGAATGTACCCATGCGGGTGTTTTTCATACTGGGATCCAGGCAGGTTCTGGTAACATTGATTTTCTTTACACTTGTATGGATTTTATGGAAAGGCAGAGATAAAAAAATTGAATTATTATCTCTGGTAGTTGTTGCAGGCGGCGGAGAGCTATACGAAGAAAGCCTGAGACGAATGTTCCATCATTTCTCCCCTATTAGAAAGTCGTTGATAGAACAGCTTTCATACACCTTTCCAAGCGAGCAGTCTTTAATGGCTTTTGTTATTTATGGGTTTGCTGTATTTATGCTGGTTCGACACTCTAAAAGATTGTGGGTTCCTACAGTAGCACCAATAGTGGCCATTCTTATTTTATTGCTTATTGCCATTAGTCGTTTGTATCTGAGCATACAATACCCCAGTGACATTGCAGCAGGATATGTATTTGGAGGAGTATGGCTAGGGTTAAACGTTTTGCTTCTTGAAACCTTCCGTCTTATGAAAGGTATTAATCTATAAGTGATACTGTCAAAAAACTTATTTCTGATGTTTCCCATGAGAAAAAACACCTCCAAGTGATTGCTCGGTACCCCATACCCAGTTATCAGCTTGAAGGTGTTTTTTATTTATATAAAATCAGAGCCTGTCCAAATTATTAGCAATTACGTTTTCTTAATCTGCGAACGCTGATACTTTCTAAACTAGTCGTATTTCTATTACCTGAATTATCTTCCCATACTAAAAATCCGCCTTCTGCTCGAATAAACGTACCATTTCCATCAAGCTGTCTTCCAGCAGAAAAAACTTGAATTTTATCTCCTCTTCGAAAATTATCTACTATAGAACGAGATTGAGATGTACGACGATCTCCACTACGACGTCCTGGCATAACTCCACCTCCTTATACACTTATAGTACATACCATAAAGAAAGCAAAAATTGGTATAAGCAAAACGCGTAAAAGTATAAAAATATTTTATAAAATAAAAATTTGGCTATACCTGTCTTTAGTATTTCTGCAAGGTTTCTTACATTTATCCACAGTCCCATGAGACCTCTGAATCTCTTTCATCTTGTAACGTGACCTAGATTCAGTGAGTATAAAATACATAAGGGATGTTTAAGGTGTTTGATGTATATAGTCTGAGAAGTCTTCTTTTAGACATAAAAAAGAATCCTCCATGAAAAAGAGGATTCAACAGGGTAAGTAAGAAAAAGAAATATACATGCATGTTCCTGGGGGGGCTACGCTTGTATAATCAACTTATACCCGCTATTCAATGATTGAAACAGCTAAAAACATTTTATAAAAAAATTGATAGTTAACCTATTAAATTAGCCCTATAGATTCTTGAACTACTCCCCCACGGATGATAACCATCGCCTATATATGAAAAGTCATACTTTTCATAGTATCCAACGTAGTCGGTGCATAAATAAAGATTATCAAATCCGGCATTTTTCGTATCTTCTTTCAGCTTTAAAAGAAGTTGCTCACCTAAGGATTTACCTCGATAACTTTCTTCAATGTAAAGAGAACACACCCAGGGCCATAAATCCATTCGACTTATAAAATCGTTGGTGATAAGCCCTGCGCAGCCGATAATTCCTCCTTCGTCTTCTAACAGGTACCAGACTGGAAGACAACTATTTGTGTTTAAGCTATGTATAATACAGTCTTCGTAAAGCTTTAAATTCTCTTTACTCGCCCACTTACGCTGAGTATATTCAATAGCTTTGTCTTTGTACTCTACCTGTTCTCTAATATTAATAATTCGCATGACAAGGGCTCCTCTATTAAAATTAAATCCATTCTTTTGTATGTTCATAAATGAATTTGATATCGTTTTGATAATGCTCAAGATGCCCTTCGTCTATCATTTTTTGAAACGCAATATCACCTTCACTAGCTTTTCTTGTAATTGTTTTACATAACCCCTCTAATCGTAGCAATACCATTTCCAAATAACCTTCTTGTAATTCTTCGCCATAAGATTCAAAAAATAATTTCACTCTTCGCTTTCTATCTTGAGCATGCTGTGATGAATTATAATGAATTTTCTCACCTGTTTCAGAAAGATAAAATCTACTAAAAGGGACGCACGTATAAAGAGTATAAGCAATGTCCCAAAGTCTTGGCCCAGGTGCAGCAACATCAAAATCAATAATTCCTATTGGTCTCTCATCATTAAAAATAATGTTGTATATAGCAAAATCATTATGACATAGTATTTCAAATGGTTTAGGCGTGTTATCTATTGATTTCCAGCTGTCATCAAATGAAAAATCACTCACTGAATCATGATAAAGACGGAGCATTTTTCCTATTTCTATCAAAACATCATCGGACCACATATATTTCTTCAAGGGATAATTACCAGCTTCACCTTCAATAAATGACAAGACCTCTCTCCCTTTTTCGTCAATGCCTAAAAATTTTGGTGCATAAGTAAATCCCTTGTTTTCTAAATGCTTTAATAGCTTATGAAATTTATGATTATCTGATTTTAATTCTCGTCGTACGGTATTTCCCGAGCGGTAAACGTTAGAAACATTCCCTCCTGTTAGTACTTCTTCGTCCTTAAAGTTTGACATATAAATATTCCCCCTGAATATACCCGATTTGTCGTTAATAAGTGAAAGTGATAAAACATTTACCACAATGATATACCTTATTTCACCATCTATTTAGAACAGCCCGTACTTTTCCCTTCATAGCCCATTAATGTTACTTTACATTATAAAAAAAGAATCTTCATTCGAAGATCTTTTTGACTGCTTATTTCATACAAAAATCCGCTAAAAAAGCGGGAGACCGCTACTATGTTAAATCACCAAAAGCCACCGTCTGAGTGGATAATTTGTCCGGTAATCCATTCTGCTTCTTCGCTTGCTAAAAAAACAACTAATTTTGCGGCATCCCGGGGCTCACCAAGTCGACCCATTGGGAACTTCGGCAGTAAATCTTCCTTCAACTTACTGCTCATCCACCCAGTATTAGTTGGTCCAGGATCTACAGCATTAACAGTAATTTTAAGAGGTGCTAATTCAATAGCAACTGATTTAGTAAATGTAGAAACGGCACCTTTGGTGGCAACATAAGCCAAATTGCCAGGCTCAGGTGACTTATCTTGACCTGATACCATATTAATAATTCGACCGCCATGCTTGCCTTCGATTAGACGTGCAAACTCAACAGTTAAAAGACATGTTCCTCTAACATTCACGTTATAATGAGCGTCGAGAACATCAGCATCTATCGAACGAAAATCTACGTCTACAGAATGTGTTGCATTATTTACAAGGATTGATGGAGAACCCAGTTTGGTTTGAACTGTATCAAGCAGTTTTCTTGATGCATCGGGCTGTGATAAATCCAATTCCATCGATTCACATCGTACTCCCAGACTGCGTATCTCCTCAATCAGATGCTTCGACCAATTAAAATCATCCTCATTACAATAATCCATTAAACGATCATAATTTGACCAATGAGTGAAAAAAATATCTGCGCCTTCTTTAGCTAACTCCCTGCATATTTCAGTACCAATACCTTTTGCCCGACTAGCACCAGTAACAATCGCAATTTTATTTATTAATCGCTTCATAAAGCATCTCCTCAT
Organism: Priestia sp. FSL R5-0597; assembly: GCF_038006305.1. Taxonomy (NCBI): domain Bacteria; kingdom Bacillati; phylum Bacillota; class Bacilli; order Caryophanales; family Bacillaceae; genus Priestia; species Priestia sp. FSL R5-0597. The sequence goes on along the minus strand of NZ_JBBOUZ010000001.1, from coordinate 1,669,511 downwards.
GGGAACGCTGAATTTATATGCTCACCAATAGCACACGATTTCAGCAATCCTGTATATGTATATTAATCTATCAAGTTGTAATGAATGAAAAAGGTAATCAAAGTTTAAATGGTATTACAATGTCTATATTCTGCACTCATAGACAGAGAATGACATGCCTTCTCCGTAGCCATCTTTTACTTCATGAACAGTAAGATTGTTAAATCCATTAGAGCTAAGGATACGTTCAAATTCTTCTGAGCCATAAAGTCGAAGAGGGAAATCCATTATCTCCACCTTTTTTGTCTGATTTCCTTGAAGTAGCTCATATTTTATCTTAGTATTCAAAGAGCTCGCTTTTCTATCGTAGAAGCTTTTTTTGTAAACGACGATGATTTCTTTATTAAAAGATACTCTATTTGTTTCAGTCCAATCTACTAGTTCTTCAATTTCACTTTTTTTCTTTATAATCGTTAAAAGTATTTTTCCGCCGTCTTTTAAAACTGCTTTCATATTTTGAAGACTTTTAGTGACAATATCATCAGCTAACAGCGAAAAAGAGCCAAAGGGTATTATAATAAGATCATACTTTTTACTATTTTGAAAATTCTCGATATCTTGGTACCATACATTTGGTTTAATGCTTATTCTTTCAGCCTTTTCTACACATGCTTCAAGCATTTCTTTAGAAATATCGAACCCTTCAATATCAATTCCGTTTTGCATAAATGGAATAAGCATTCTACCGCTCCCGCACATCGGTTCTAATACTTTCATATTTTGGTCTTTTACAAAGGAAAGATAAAACTCCAGCTCTTTTCTCTTTGCAACGGATTTATCAACTTCGTATAACCTTGTGCAAAGCTCTCCATAGTAATCATCCATTCTTATTTCACCTCACATAAGTAGTTTTCCATACGTGCATTCAACTTTCCTGCTCTATTCTAGTCAATAAGGTAACAGACGGAACAATCGATTCCCTAAATAAAATTCAAAAAGGAAATATTCTCATTTTAGAGAAGTGAATAAAGGGCTACTTTTCATTTTTCTAACACTTAAAAGGAGGTACACAAATGAATGAACAAATACTAAAGATAGATAACGTAGAGATTTGCACAGAAAGCTTTGGAAACCCCGAAAATCCTGCTGTACTTTTAATAATGGGAGCAATGTCCTCGTTAGATTGGTGGGATGAAGACTTCTGTCTTCGCCTCGCTGAAAGGGAGAGATTTGTTATTCGTTACGACCATCGTGATTTAGGCCAATCTACCACTTATCCGCCGGGTACTTCTAACTATACAATAACGGATATGGCTGATGATGCAATTGGCGTTTTAGATGCTTATTCTATAGAAAAAGCTCATATTGTTGGAATGTCGTTGGGCGGGATGATAGGTCAGATTCTTGCTCTTAGATATCCAAAACGCATAGACTCTCTTACTTTAATTGCATCAAGCGTTTTTGGAACGGAGGCGGAAAAATTGCCTCCAATGGATCAGCGCATACTTGATTATCATACAAAAAGCACTTCCATAGACTGGTCAAAACATGAGGAAACCGTTCCCTATCTTGCAGGTGGATGGAAAACGTTAAGTGGAACAAAACCTTATGAAGAGGAAAGGATGTATAAGCTAGCAAAAAGAGAAGCTGCCCGCGCCAAACAGTTGCCGAGTAGATTTAATCATGCTTTACTTCAAGGAGGAGGCCAATATTATGACAGATTGAGTGAAATTAGCACACCTACGCTGATTATTCATGGAACAAAAGATCCGGCACTTCCTTATGAACATGGACTTGCTCTTGCAAAAGCTATTTCTCATGCTAAATTAATAGCTCTTGAGGGTACAGGACATGAAGTTCATAGTGAGGACTGGGACCAAATTATCGAAGCAATTGTAGGGATTAGCTCTTAAAAGTAAAAAAAGAGAAATGAAGACTTCAAAGCGCTTTTTCAAGAAAGCTTTGGGGTCTTTTCATATTTCAAAATTCCTTTCTTCTACTAGCAGTTGACAAAAACGTTTTCTATAGCAAAGGGTATTTTGTACAAAAGGACCTACACCTTTTCAAGACAGCCTATTTACGATACACTAATAATTCATGAAATATCCACATAAGGGTATTAAAGTAAGAAAATGGAGGTTTTTATGAAATATTTTAAGGTGCTTTTTTGTTTAATCTTATTACTCCTTGTAGGCATAGCCGGCTGTTCTTCAAAAGAAGAAGTCACAAGTATTAACACTGTTGATGTACAAAAGCTTAAAGAGCATAGCGGAACTTATGTCGGAGATAATTCTAACGTTTCAGCTATCGTAAGAGCATTGCCTGGAGGAGAAACGTTTAAAGAAATCGATTTACATAATAAAACACCAAAAATAATTTATGGTACTAAAGAGGGCTCTTTATCTGAAGATGAAACGTTAAAATATTGGTTTGACGGTAAGAATACATTGGAGAAAAACTTTCTTTACAATGCTATTTATTTAGCAATATTAGTGCCTAATGCTCAAGGTTACAGTTTTAAAGTAGACAATCAAAAATTCTCAGTATCTAGAGAAGAAATGGAACAGTTTATTTCTGGCAACATTAAAACTTTACCGGATAGTAATAAATTATTTGATAAAGAAAAAGCACAGCAATTTATAGATGATAATAAAGAAAAGATAAATAAAACAGTTAAATCGGCAGCTATTCGAGAAAAATTTTTTAAGAATGTTCCGATAGTAAAGGAATAACAACAAATAAAGAGCCGTAAATAAGGCTCTTTATTCGTACTCTATTTACCTTTGTGCTTAGCTTTCGCCTTTAGTTTCTTCATCAAGTATTTTTGTTCCTTTAGTTCTTCACGGTATTGCTTAGATTTCTTTTTTCTACTTTTTTTCTTTTCTTCGTACTCTTGTTTCATAGCCTCTTGAGCTTTAGTAGAAATACCAATTTTATTTACTTCTTTTGCTACTTGGCGCTGTAAACGTTTTGGGTTGACCTTTTTATTAGATTTTATTTTCACATCAAGACCTGAATGAATCGATTGATTAATCAGATTTAACAATTTGTGATGAATAAAGTCTAATATCTCTGTATCTTTTGGTTCTGCTCCAAATACATAACGAAATGCTTTTAATTTACCGCCTTCTACAACTTCAATAATTCCTATCCAAAACTGACCATCATGGTAAATCGTTAATGACATAACGATTCCCTCCTCTAAACATACTATGAAATGATGGACATCCCGAGGAGGGGAAGGTTACTGACATTGATACATATCAATGCATCCGGACTACCAACCGAATTGTGTTTTTACATCCCACATACAAATTTTAACATGAAAATATTTATTATAACTACCATCTTTTATTTTTCACCAAAATTCATTGCAAAAAATACAAAGCTCGCCATAATAAATATTGGGATTACTGCAAAAGAGATTAAACTAAAATATTTCATCAACCCCTCTTCTTGTTTTCCAAAAGCTATTATTCCACATGAGAATCCTATCAAATAAACAGTAATACATACATACAAAATGTCGGGGCTATGTATGGGTGTAAAATACTGGCCAACACCAACAACCGTCCCAAGCAACGATAACCACAGTGAATATTGACTAAAACGTTTTTTCAATTTGGTCCTCCACGAACTAGATAAATGTTTATATGTCACCATTTAATTAGCAGCTTCCATAATGTGTTTAATCACCAGTAGGAAAAAGCTTGGGTGAATCACTCCAAACTCTTTTTTCTATAAAGAAAGAAACCTACTACCGCTCCAAGTGTAGCTATAACTACACTAAAACGAATGAGATGAATAATAAAATCAATAAGTTTTAAATAGGTTGTTTCTGTTACACCATCACCGACTGATTCAACTTCTTTATATGGAATCACAAAGAAACCTAATGATCCTCCTAAAATAAGGCCATAGAAAAAACCTTTTTCTATAAATTTCAACAAGAAATTCCCCTCCTTTCAAACATGCTCATTTAATGAGTTATAGCATTCCCTATTACTATTAAAAGGCATTTATTTATCTTTCATAAAAAATATTTTATCATGAATTTTATTACATATAATCTATATATTAACATATTTACAGATTAAAAAGGAGACTAACGTATAGTCTCCCTTTCTATAAAAGTTTAATAACTTTTACCATGTTATTTACTTAACCAAACTTTCAAATTAAATAAGAAATCCAGAAAGTCACGAATCAAGGAAATTTTTAACAGCAATTAAGAACGCTGATAAATTCTCTGTATGCACCTCATGTCCAGCTCCTTCTATCGTCACTAACTTGCAATCTGGAATACGTTTAGAAACTTCCTGCAACTTATCTTGAGGGATATGGCTAGATCCTCCTCCTATGATGAAAGTAGGTGCAATTATCTCTGTAAGACTTCCCCACCATTTAGGATTCGGGTTGTTCAACTGTTGAAGAATTGAAGGTACAACCTCCCAGTCAAATGGTAGAGAGCCAGGAGGTTTAGAAGGAATTTCGAACTTCTCTCCTGTAAAAGGTGGAGGTGTATCTTCAACAATTAACCGTTTTACCCTTGATGGAAATGTCTCGGAAAAAAGGTAGGAGACGGTGCCACCCATAGAGTGACCCATTAACGTAAAGCGCTCTAATTTCAGCGCATTTACAAACTGAAGCAAGTCATCACACATAAGTTCAAACGTATACGTGCCAGCTTTCTCGCTTCCACCGTGTCCTCTTTGATCTAAAGCTAAAAACCGATATTCCTTTCCTAATGCAGCCGCTACTTCGTCCCACGATTCTGCACTCATTCCTAAAGCGTGAAGTGCAACAATGACAGGTGCTGAAGCTTCGCCCGCCTCTCGATATTGAAATGTTAAACCATTTAGTTTAATTTGATTTACTCGCATTTTCAAATTAGATCAACTCCTAACTCAGATTTCACCAATTAAAATCTAGTTTATTAATGTTCATCTATATATTAGTGAAGGAATGAAGATTTCCTTCACCTCTTATCTTATTGGGAAAGATATCAGATTATTTTATGTATCCTGTGTAATTCTTTAGTCGGCATAATGTACCTAGAGTTTTTCACTTTCGGTACCTATATAATTTAAACCAAAAGTACTGCAAGCCAATTGAATAAACGATTGTAAAGGAAGAGACATAAATTTATCTTTATGCCAAAACATTTGTGTATAAAGGGTCGTATCCACTTTAGTACAAGCCAATTCTTTTAATATTCCTTTCTCAAGCTCTCCTTTTACCACTACTTCAGGCAATATCGCAATACCTAAATCCAACATCACACATTGCTTAATAGCTTCCACACTTGCAAATTCAAATTTAGTGGATGTACAAATACCCGCCTCACGAAACAAGTTTTCCAACACTACGCGATATGAACAACCTGATTCGGTATACAAGAGAGTCTCATTTTCAAGCTCTTCTAAGTAGATATCCGTTTTATCAGCTAAAGGATGCTGAGGCGAAGCAATAATTTTTAAGTCTTCTGCAACAAGACATTGTGTATGTAGATTTGCATCATGATGCTGAATAGGCTCCATTGTAAAGGCGATATCAAGAGTGCCGTCTAGTAGCTGCGCTCTTGTTTGTTCTTGAGAGTAAATAGGTTTAAAAATCATTTTAACCTTAGGAAATTGATCCTTAAACTCTTTTAATATGGGAGGTAATCTATAGGTACACTGGCTTTCAGAAGATCCAATAATAAGCGTACCCGAAGGCTCCTCCACTCCACTTACAGCGTTTTTTGCTTCCTTAGTCAATTGAATCATTTTATCTGCGTATCTTTTAAATTCTCTACCTGCCTCTGTTAAAACCAAGCGTTTCCCAAGACGTTCAAATAAAGGCGTTTCAAGTTCATTTTCAAGAGCTCTTATTTGTGCGGTAACGCTTGATTGAGCAAAATTCAAAATTTTAGCCGTATATGTAAAATTTAAATTTTCTGCAGCTGTTTTAAATGTAATCAGTTGTTTTATTTCCATTTCCCTCACCTCTATGCAATCGGATATTCCGATTGATTCAATCGGAATGTTCATCTGTAACGATCGTTAATTTCATTATAAAATATGGTAAATCAAACCACAACATACTAAATACAAAGTGATAAGGGGAAATCATAATGAATATAAAAAAAGAAAATACAAAGGAATCGATGAGTTTAACACAAAAAGATACGAGTAAAAAAGATTTCAAATACTACTGGAATGAAATTATTCGAGCGCTTATCGTGACTAAATAATTAGAGCAAATCAATTATATGTTGATTAAAAAAGCTATATAAATCAAATTCACATACAAGCGTTTCAATGTAAAAACAATAGCCCGCTAATTCTGAATACCTTCAGAGTTAGCAAGCTATTAATCTAATAAATTTATAGTCATGTTTATTCTTTTGAATCCAACCTAAACTCCGCAATGTCCTTGTCATCTTGGGAGATAATGAGTGTGCCTTTTAATGCATTAGCTTGTAGCTTTTTTAGTTTTTCTTCAGTTGGCAAAAGAGGTAATTCATTATTTTTTTCCTTTGCTCCTAACGTATAATTAAGAGTAAATTTACTTGTTCCTTTAGATGGAATTTCTCCTATACTCATGCCAACCCCTAACTTATTGTTATCCATCTTATAAATATTTGAACCAATTGCTTCTTTTACAGCTGATATTAACTCCTTATCTGGTTCTATGCGAATGTTTGTTTTAACAGGATCAGAGAGAGCCATAATATTATTAGACTTATTTTCCATCGTGAATGTATAGTGTAACTCCGTTGGAACGATACGTTTACTTTTATTCTTTTTATCAGGTACTATCATTTCCCCAACGATTTTTTTATCATCTGTTAACGTTACCTCTGCTTTTTGTAATTTTAAGTAATCAACATTGTTTACATATTCCGTTTTTGAACAAGCAGTAATGATAAACAACAAACAAATAACGGAAAAACCAAGATAGAACTTTTTCATATTTATCCCCCTACCTATTCACATATCATGTTTGTTTACTAGTACATGATTGTGCTGATTCCTTCTATATAACACTTCATGGTGTGATTGAGCTTCGACATGGTATTTAGAATACCTAAACTTAATTATTGATGTTCTTGAGACAAAGCAAATTTAGAATAAATAAAAGTACTCGTGCTAATTATTATTATCCATAAATAAACTGTTTCCTCCCTTTTTTTAGTTTTAACACGTTTTTTGTACATATGATAATGTATCAAAAACGAATAGACATATTGAAAACAAAAAAAGCTACTAGTATGTGGGACAGTCTCGTCCCACATACCAATAGCTTTTTAAATTAAAAATCGTTATATTCCTCTAAATCATCATCATCTAATGACCCGGATAATTGCTCTAGATCTGCAACCTTACCTTCTTTGAAGGTTTGGTGGCTTTCTGAAGGCTTCTCTTCTGTCTCCTCTTGTTTACTCACAAACCCGTTGGACTGAGCTAATTTCTTTAATTCCCGTAGTTCGGAATTGATATGTTCAAGAAGTTCTTCTGTTCTGTGTCCTGCTTCTACTTGATTGGAAGATGTACTATGAAGGTCACGAACAATTAGAGATGAAATATAGTCCCCTAATTTTCGAGACTTTGCATATTTTGCAAGTATATCATAGACTTCATCACTCAACTGGTTAGTTTTAATCGTAAAGGCGTTTTGACGCTCTGACATGGTTATCACCTGCGCTGTTAGGATTTAACGGCTTTCTTCTCGGCTTGTTTCTTTTGAAGGTACCCCATGCTTCGGATTTCTAAGCCGAATAAATTTAAGTGACGGCTATCCTCAGGCACTTTATGATATTTCTCTGTGCGTTCTTCGCCAATTTTTTCACGCATGCTATTCATAATCGCTACTTCTAGTGTAGGAGCGACACCGCCACTATATACATATTTTCGGATTTTATTTGCTGGTGGTGGGGCGACATCATTTAACTTAGCTAGTAAGATCTCTACATAATCTCTTAGAGAAGATTTGATTTGAGCTGTTAAATCAATGGATTCACCTGTGTTTTCATTTTTTAGTTCAAACTTTTGTTTGCTGTAGTTATCTAAAATAAATTGATCAAAAGCGCGTAAATCGGTAAACAACTCTGGGAATTTCTCTTTTCGTAACTTATCGATATGTGCTAAGTAGGGAATACCCTCGATACTTTGGAACGATTCACGACTGTTCGCAGCCTTCAACCCTTCAGGTAAGATTACAACATCAATGGATCCTCCACCGATATCGATCATTACGGTTTCACATTCCACATATTCATTAGCATCTTCACGGTCTTGAAGCGTTAGGTCTTTCTTTAACGCAAAACGTGCGATTTCACCTTCTTTTAAACAAACACTTTCTTCCACAGATACTTTTAATTCTTTTTCAAATCCTGGGGTATGGATGTAAAAAGTGTGATCACCTACAAAGCGATTTGCCATAGCCTTTTGCGCTTCACCAAACGTACTTTCTTTTTTTAGTAACCAAATTGGTAACATTGTAGAGAAATAGTCAATCTGGATGTTGTTGTCCTTTTGATCTTTTGTATGTAACGCGTGGTAGTATGCAACGGCAGCTAAAAATGTTACGTATGGAATATGACTTGTAATTTTATTATGTAAACGATTGATATGATTGTTTGCTAATTGTTGGCTGGCGGCAATGTCACCCACTAAGAAATAACGTTCTTTTTCTTCCTCTCCAATGGTTGTAGATAATAAGATACGCTTTTTAAATTCCTCTGGTGCTGTAACAGCATCTGTGAAGAATGAATCAGCAGCTTCTTTTTGGAGTTCTACTACGTTGGTTTGGAAATCAAATAGATATCCATCTATGATATTCATATCGACTGAGTTCCCACAGTCTTTATTAAAACGTGAAATTTTCATCTCTATACACCTCTTTTTTTAGTTGAACTTCTGTTGAACTTATTATACAAAAGAAAAGGTAGATTTTCAATCCTTCAGTTCAACTGATTTATCATCAAAAACTTACACATATCAACAATTTTTTTATCTAGTTGAACTTATTTCGGGGTTAGAAAAACAGTGTCAGGAAAGTTCTTTTTCGGGAATAAGAAAGTCGGAAGTAGAGATTCTGGTGAAAAAAGAGGTTGAGACAAAAGTATTTTAGATGAAGTAAAAAACGAACTATTGATCAAGATTTTCGATTAGTAGTTTGTTTTTTTATTAAGCTAAACGCAGACTTCATTTGTTTAGGTCTTTCTAGGAGTTGATTGAAGGGTAAGACAAATACTCCTGGTGGAAAAGCGGAATGTATCAAGATAATATTTATATTCGTTAAGAGACTTAAAATCTTGTTTGACAATATTAGATAACACTCACCTTTTTTGAACTACCTTTTTCATTAATTGACTTTTATGATCTTTGTCTTTAACTATAATATAATTCTCTGTTCCTTTTTAATTCCCAGATAAGAGCAATGATAGAAATAGCTCCACCTACCGCAAAGAGGTAAGAAGAAAACGGCGTTGTTTTATATACGAACAAACCTCTTACTCCATAGAAACACAGGATAATAGTGCTGATTAAACCGATCATAAGCCGGATATTTTTTTTAATCGTTTTCTCCCCCTTTAGGCTTCTCCCTGCACCTGGTCCTTTATCATAAGTCCCAATATAATGAAGAAGTTTAATGCAATCAGCAATCCATAATAAAAGCCAAGCCCTTCAAAAAATAAAGAAAGAATGGGAATTATTATAGTTTCAAAGCCAAACAGCATAATAATAAGCCCAATTCCTTTAGCGAGCTTCTTTTCATCCTTAGGTGTAAATATCTTTCCATATCCAGCAATAAAATTAGTACTACCTTTTTTCCATACACGTTTCCCAATATAAATGATTAAACAGCTTACTAGACTTATAAATAATAATTTCAACACCAGACATTACACCTTCTTTACATACTTTAATTTAACATATATAGTACATTTTACCATAATCAATAAACAAATATTATGTATTAAAGGTGGACTCACAAAATACAACACTGTAAAATATATACATACTAATTTTGGAGGTTTTTGTTTGTTAAACTTATGCTTAGAGCTGGGTGAGTAAGCTTCCTTAATGAATGTGTGCATAAAGGAAGCCCCATTTATGGAGTATAAAAAGCGGTAATTTAGCAAGTTGATAGGAGACTCTAAATGGATATCTTAATTAAACAAGAACTCACTGAAGAATATAATAAAACTGAAAAAGTTGTGAAAAGCGCCTTTTTAAATGAAGAATACAGCGATAAGAAAGAACATTTACTTGTGAAACGAATTAGGAAGTCAGATGAATTTATTCCTGAACTTTCACTAGTCGCATTAAATCAGAATGCAGCAGATATTATAGGCCATATTCTTCTATCTAAAATAACAATTATAAATGGTGATAACGCTACCGTTTCTTTAGCACTTGCTCCAATTTCCGTTTTTCCTCAGTATCAGAAACAAGGAGTTGGAAGTCAATTAATTCACGCTGCGTTAAAGCGGGCAAAAGAGCTTGGTTATCATTCAGTAATCGTTTTAGGGCATAAAGATTACTATCCAAAGTTTGGATTTAAACCAGCTAGCTTATGGAATATTTATGCTCCATTTGACATACCTGAAGAATTCTTTATGGCCTTAGAGTTAACAGAGGGATCACTAAAAAATGTGCAAGGCGTTGTGCAGTACTCAAAAGCTTTTTCAGAGTAAGCACAAACTGATTAATTAGGTTTTACGTAGAGGCTGTCCGGAAGAAATTTTATAGTATTTTCTATGGACAGCCTCTCTTTTATTTATTTGATATTATTAAAGCGGTGGATTTTCTACACCTAAATGAACCCAATCTTCTTTTGGAGGTCCATAAACTCCAGCAGGTTTTAGTCCTGCTTGACGCATAAGAACTGTGATCTGACCTCGGTGATGAACAATATGTTTGATTAGTCCCATTAAGATTGCCGCATTTGATTGCTGTCTTCCAAACGCTTCTTGTGTATGACTTAAAGCTTCGTCTGTCCATTGCTGTTCAATAATTTTAGCAGCATGAGAACTTACATTTTTGAAAGTTATAGCAATTTCCTGTGCAGAAGATGGAACGCTTGCTGTACTTTCAATTCTCTCTATGCTTAATCCAAACTCAGTTAGATAATCTGGAATATTTGTTGTAAAATGCCAAGCAATTCTACCTAGCGTACGCCCTTCAGGATAAACCTGTTGCTTCAACGAATCATCTGTCAAGCTATCCAACACTTTTTGAGTTAGCATGGCTTCGCTGTTCCATTCTTTGATAAAATCTGAAATGGTATTATACATGTAAAAGACCTCCCAATATAAATCTAATCTAAATTAACACTTAAATAATATCATAGAAAAAACAAGTTGGCTTATTTACTAAAGAAAGGAGATTCTATGTTATTTAAAGCTACCGCTCAAAAAACTATCATGTTTGCTTTATTACTTTTGTATGCTTTATTATTCATTCAAGCAATTCAATATAAAGCACTTGCCTTTTTACTTCTTTTGGCTATCCTTTGTTCGTTTCTTTCCCTGTTCCTCAGATATGAATTTCAAATAGACAAAGATACTTTAACCTATAGAACATATATATTATGGTTTAAAGTATATGCAAAAACAGTTAAACCAATGGACATTAAAAGAATTGTATTTAAACGGTTAAGTTGGAAAACAAAATTAGCAGTAGTAAAAGTAGAAAACGGGTGGAATATGCGAATAGCATTATTTAATCCACCAAATGTTTTTAAGGAATTAGAAAGGTTTGCACATGAATATGATGTAGATATTAAAAAAACCTCAGATTATAAAATTCTAGAGAAAATGTCTTGAATCTCACCCCGTTTGGAATACATTAACTTTACGTATGGGTGCACAATCAGCAGTTATTCATTTCTAATTAAGCAGCTTTTGGACCCCTTTACCGCTACAAAACATTAGTAAAGAGGGCTTTTCCTAAGCACCTTCAAGTTTAAAGAATTAGTCCTCCTTCCTCGCATCAACCTCAAGCCCTACATAAAAATAGACTTCAAGACCGTTTTATTTAGCATTATTTGGATATACAATTCGTATATAACACTTTTTAAGAGGTGATGATTCTGTATATATCAAAAAAGGTTGGCATTTTAAGCTGGTTTGCTACTTGCTTGTATTTTTTAGTTGAACCTTTCTTTATTTTGACTTCAACTGCTCCCTACAGTTTTTTACATCACGCAATGAGTGATCTTGGTGTAACTTCTTGTGGAAACTACACCTATTCAATTGCACCTCATGAAATTTGCTCTCCTCACCATTTTTGGATGAACGTATTGTTTATTGTAAACGGATTAACACTTTCAATTGGTGTTTTTTATATTTCACAGAACCTAAAGAAAACAACAATAACCCAACTAGCAACAGTGTTTATCCTTATATTAGCGTTAGGCAATATTGTTTCAGGCTTTATACCGGCTGATATACATTTATTTTGGCATTCAATATTCGCTCAGCTTGGTATGGTTACTGTTTTAGCTGGTCTTTGGATATATGCATCATCTTTAACAAGCGGCAAGTATTGGACTTATGGGTGCTTAGTGTCCTTACTAGTCATCCTTATACTCATTTTGCTTGTATTTTTTGTTCCTATGCCTACCGGTCTGCTGCAAAGGTTATTCTATTTAGTAATCTTTATATGGGGCACCGTGCTTTCCTTTATGTTAAACAAATAATCCATTATCATTCCGTTTCATATGAGCTTACAAGACTATGTTAAACTAGCCGGAATTTCAAATAGCAAAAAGTCCATAGAGGCATTCCCTATGGACTTTTTGCTATTTTGTTAAATAAATTCTCTTAATAATTCTTTAGATTTCTTTCCGCTAAAACCAAAATAATTGCCAATAAGTTTGACGTATTCTGTGTAAGTAACTTTTCTATTTAAAGCAGTTTCCCACCATCTCTGTGGATTATAATAACGACTTCCACTAGAACAATAGGTTAATTGTATTTGGGTATCCTCAAATTCTTTATTAAAGTTTTTTTCTACCCTTTTCATATGATAGTTTGAAGAAACAACGATAGCAGATTGAAAGTGATAGTTCATCATTAGCTTTTTTGTAAATTTAGCATTTTCCGTAGTACTTGTAGCGTGATTTTCTAATATAATTGAATCCTCAGGTATTCCAGAGTCTTTGGCTTGATGATAAAAATTATTCTCTTGACCATTCGAAAGGATCAAATGAGACGCATATCCTTTTTTATATAATTCAATTCCTTTCTCCAGTCGATCATTATCACCACTTAACACAATAATCACGTCAGATTTTACAGGCTTTTCGTTCACTACAAGCTCTTTCCCGGCAAACAGGAAAAAAATCATCCCTAATCCCAGCATGAATATACTGATCTTTACTCTTTTACCTTTAATTTTTTGCATATAGACCCTCATTTAAAAAGTTCACTTCATATCGTATCATAAAGCTCAATATTCATAAAAATAAAAAGGTAATCTTCAAAAAAATTTTGCGCGCTGCAAGTAATCACAGCTTTTATATAAAAGTTAGAAGGTAAAACTTTAACAAACATTCTTTCTAAATATTTTCGTTGTGATAGCTGTTCAAGTATTTGTAAACCTTGGAGCTGTCACGGGTCTTCTTCCTATTACCGGTGTCCCCCTACCTTTTATAAGCTTTGGAGGTTCTTCGCTGACATTGTTAATGCTTGCTGCAGGAATACTTACCAATGTTTCGATGTTTACCACATACACTCAAACCTATCAAAGCCACTCAATGGAACAAGCTTATATAAGGAATGTTTAACGTTTGAATGGCTAACTGGTGGCTATAATAAAAAGTCCTGACTATATATCAGGACTTTTTACTTTATTTACATAAATAATAATCAAGCAGCTGCTTAGAATTGCTGTGTTTTTTACTAGTAATCTATTAGAGGATAGATTTACTTCCTAAATAACGAGGTGCCCAGTAAGAATTGCTTAACGATGCAATAGTTACACCAGTTGAACTTCCAGCATGAATAAACTGCCCGTTTCCAATATAAATTCCAGCGTGTGAAGGACCTCCAGTAGTATCGAAGAATACGATATCTCCAATATTCGGAGTAGATGTACTTTTTCCTGACTGATACAAGGTGGCTACTGTTCGCGGTACAGTTACTCCACCTCCATTTTTAAATACATAATAAATGAAACCACTGCAATCGAAACCATTTGGAGAAGTTCCGCCCCAAACATATGGCACCCCTATGAATTTTTTAGAATAAGCCACAATATCACTAGCTGTCGCTTGCGTTGAACTATTAACAGTTGAAGAACCAGTGGCGCTAGTAGATGCGTTATTTAAGGCATTTAAAGTAGCTGGACCTACTATTCCATCCACAGCTAAGCCATGATCCCGTTGGAAATTCATAACGGCAGTTTGAGTAATTGTGCCAAAATAGCCTGTTGGTGTGGCGTTAAAGTAACCTTTTTCCTTTAACAGCTGCTGTACTTTTTCAACTTCATTACTAGTCATTCCATATTTCAGAAGTGTACTGCTTGTAACCGCACTTGTTGAATTAGCTATTAACGCTTGATATGTATTAGGTCCCACCATTCCATCAGCGGTTAAACTATGAGAACGCTGAAAGCTTAGAACTGAATCTTTTGTAATTGAACCAAAATAGGCAGTCGAAGTAGCTGAAAATATGCCCTTCTGTCTTAAAACATCCTGTAATTCTTTTACGTCTGGATCTGTCATCCCTTCTTTTAATAGCTTGTCCCCTAAAGCTGCATGGCTTATTGTTGGTAAAACAATCAATGATGAGCATAAAGCTAATGAAGAAATTATCTTTTTCACTAAGTATATCCCCCGATGTTATATTTTTCTTGTTCTTGACTATAAAATTTTAGCAGGGAGAAATAGAAAAGAAACAACCTATTTGTGAATTTTTCGTGACAATTCTAAAAATCACTTGATTTATTAGGAGGTAATTATTTGTTTTGTCATATAAAGTATAAATATACTTATAATGGTTAAAGTTACTATTCTTTGACCTTACTGTTTTACGTATATACCGCTAAATCTTTCATACAATAAAGCACCTTTTTATAATTGTGAACATAAAAAAGAAAAATAGAGGCTGTATGGTAAAGGATAGGGGGAATAATGTGAGCAAAATAGCGGGTTTGAAGCGCCGATTTAAATACTTACTTATTAAACTATTACGATTAAAAGATCATTCACATAAAGTTGCGCTAGGTTTTAGTCTAGGTTCTGTTGTGAACTTTGTTCCTACCTTTGGATTTGGCCTTATACTATCCGTAGGTTTAGCTAAATTATGTAAAGGAAACAGCATAGCAGGACTCATTGGTGGAATGTTTTTTATGTGGGCCTTTCCGTTGATGTTTTACTTGAATACAGTAGTTGGAGGATATATATTCCCAATCGATCTTGATCAAACTTTACTTCAGAATACAGATGAAGATTTAGATAATCGACTAGAACTAGGAGCAAAAGTAGGAAAGAATTTTTTAACAGGCATGATTCTTAACAGCTTCTTATTTAGAAGTATACTCTATATTGCTAGCTACTATATTATAAATCAGTACAGAGGCTTTCTCTTACACTACATCTCTAAAAAGTGGATAGTAAAAAAACCGTACTAAACAAATGGATTATTAGCTTGATTTCAACCTTTATTTCTAATTGTAAATCAATCTAATTTATATAAAAATATAACCATTAACGAACATTTCTTCAAAAGGCATAGAGGTAAATTAGCCCATAATTGATACCTATGGTTATCAATTATGGGCTAAGGTACAATCTTTGTTTCTGTTTTAAGATAAATATGGAGAAAATACATTGAAAGAGAGTTCTGTCTATTTTTTTCTTGAATATCAATTTGCTGCATGTGTTCTAATGTACTCCTTTCAATTGTATATATCATTTACCATTTTTTATCATAACGATCGATAGTAAACCTAATATATTTTTTTCTTTGTAAGAGTACATTCAGTTTAAAAACTTAAAAACAGTAAAACAGCTCCACGTAAAAATAAGTAGCCATACTATGATAATAATTGAACCCACAACCCAATTTTTAGGTTTTTCATTTTGAATGAGCTCTTCTGCTTTTATTGTGCAGTCCTCTATTACATTTTTAGGTATCATCTTTAAAGCAAGCATAATTCCTAAAGGAACAATGATTATATCGTCAATATAGCCTAAAACCGGTATAAAATCAGGAATTAAATCGATTGGACTGAAGGCATATGCAACCACACAAGCAGTAAATACTTTGGTATACCAAGATACTCGGTTATCTTTATAAGCTAAGTATAAGATAAATAGCTGCTTTTTTAACTTTTTAGCCCACAACTTTAATTGGTTAAGCATGTTTCCTATTCTCCTTATGGACGGTTTAATATAATATGAAAATCGGTTTTATTTTTTGTTTAAATGCATGTTTCTTTTATGAGTAAATTCAAAACTATACGAATAACTGATTAATGCAGTCATCTTGATTTGCAGCTAGTTTAGGAACAGCTCCAACAGGAACCCAATAATAGAAAAAGATTAATCCTGCATCTTCCCCTTCAGAATTCACCTTATATTCCCACCGTTCTGCCGTTTCTTTTTGAACTTCTAAATGAAAAACATGTCGTTCATGATATTGATTTTTACCTTCATGATGATAAACATATGTTTTCAATTTTGTGACGGATAAAAACTCCATTAATCCAGATTCTTCTTTGACCTCCCTATATAAAGCTTCTTCAATTGTTTCTCCTTCTTCTACAGTACCGGCTGGAACTTGAACTCCTGCTTCTGGATAATCTCTATGTTCGCAAACTAGTAACTCTGTATAGGGCTCATTGAATCTAGTTATGTAAGCCATAACTTTTGTTATAGTGGGGGTTTCCTTCATATTCCCTTCCTCCTTTAATGGAGACTAATTGAAAATATCTCTTTTTTTTAACGAACTTCTTTAATTCAAAAAAAACATTTATCAGTGTGTAAATTTATGGTAATATTTATGTCATACAGCTCAAGGAGGTTAAAAATGCCTATAATGTACTTGATTGTTATAACTACAGTTGCTTGCTTACTTTTACTTTCATACAAACTGAGCAGAACAACATCTTCTTTAAAATATACAATACCTTTAATTGCAGGAATAGTTAGTCTAAGTATTGTTATTATAAGCTATTTTTACGGAGGATTAACTGGTATGGGAATTGGAGTAGTTAATTTTGCTATTTTTATAGGATCCATTATATCTATAATCATCATATTATTAAGTGAGATAATAAGAAGTAAAGAAAGCCCCATAAATAAACCTTAGAGCTTTCTTTGCTTTCTAAATAGATTTTATTCATATTGTCCTTCTTAAAAATACCTATCAGAAGAGTAAGGACTCCGATTAAAAAGAAAAGCGGCAATGATAACATCATTAAACCAACTTCTGCAAAATCATCTCCTTGATTAATACTAAACAGAATAGAAACAACACATGAAAAGAATGGAGTTATTATTAATATAATAGTCGTTCCCCATACTATATATTTTTTTTTTAGCTGACTTTCCTTGGCTTAGTCTACTCGCAAACATAATACCTAATACTAAAACAGTTAATGCGATTCCGATTACCATTTCATCCCCGCCTTTCTCATAATGAAAAGTTTTATCTTTCAACCTCGCCCCCGTTTTTTAGCTCTAGTGCTACTATAAATATACTTGTAATGATAAATAAGATTAACCCTTCTCCCATTGTAATTGAACTTTTTATCTGTATATCCCTTCAGCTAAATATTACCATTAAAAAAGCAATCCATAGAAATTTAGTCAAAAAATAAGTAATGCTCCTATTTCAGAAGCATTACTTATCTTTATAGATTAATTAGTAAATCGCATATATAACCAAAAGCTTTATCAAAAAACAACTATGCTTTTGCACTGGAATTATTGCTGCTTATCATGTCTTGGCTACCAGATTTAATGTTTTTAGCTACTAGTATACCTACTACCCCCGATAACCCTAAAACAATGAAGATGGAGTTATAGCTTGTAACAAGAGCAATAAGCGTGGACGAAATAATACTTCCGAAATAACGAAACGTTGAATAAATGCCAGAGGCTGTACCAGATTGCTCTTTGCTTACCGAGTCTAGCGAGGCAATCTGCATGCTTGTTAGACCTATTCCGGTCGAAAAACCTCCAATAATTAAAGCCACTATAAGAAAAAGAATAGATCCAACGTTCTCTAAAGATAGAAAAAGAATAGTAGAGAAAATGATCATAGCAAAAGAAAAGCCAATCACTTTTTTAGAACTAAACTTATTGTTTAACAATCCTCCTATCCAGCCGCTTAAAGACATTGAAATCGAAAAAACCGATAAAACAATACCCGTTTGTGCTGTAGATAAGTGAAATTGAGCCTTCATTAACAGCGGCATAATTAATAAAATCACATACATAACAAAATTGCTAAGCATAATAGACAAATTAGCGCTTGTAAAGGTGGCATTTTTAAACAAAGAAAAATTGATAATCGGGTTTTCTGCCGTATTTTCTCTTTTGATAAACAAGAATGAAGATAAAACAAATACTAATCCCATTATTAAAGCCTTAGTAATTTCCATACCGTGTGTTAATAAAATCAATAAGGAAATACTAATGGCTAAATAGATGGAACCTTGAATATCTAAAGTACTTGCTTGTTTTTTTACATTAGATTTAGGAATCATAACTATGCCACTGATTAAAGCTAAGAAAAGAAAAGGCACATTCACCCAGAATATAGCTTCCAAGTTGAAGTTTTCAAGCAATACAGACCCTAGTAATGGTCCAATTGCAGCACCCAATCCCATTCCCATTCCAAATACACCTAAAATTTTAGGAAGCCGCTCTTTTGGCACCACATATCTAATGATGGCTATCGTGTTAGGGGTGAGTAAAGCTCCTCCTACTGCCTGCAGTGATCGAAAAATAATAAGGGAAATGAGATTAGTTGAAAATATACATCCTAAAGATGCTATAAGAAAGAACACTACGCCCCATAAATAGATATTTCTGTTTCCGTACAAATCTCCTAGCTTTCCAGCGATAGGCTGAGTAACAGCCATTACAATCAAATAAATAGTTACTACCCACGAAATATTTGCAAGTGGTTCATTAAAATGAGCTGATATAGTTGATAGAGCAACGGCAATCATGGTTGAATTAATTGGTACAAGAAATGTCCCAATTAGCAATGAAATAATCAAGATAAGCTCTTTATGTTTACCCAAACATTAATGCCTCCTTTTAGTGGAGAGAAATTCCTTTTATAAACGTGTTTATACTGTTTTTTATCATATCTTGATAATCCGCATGTAAGGCTTTGTCTCCAAAATTTAGTTTATACATAAAATATCCCCAATACGTACTTAGGAAAATCTCTGCTTGTGTGCAGCAATCTAATTCTTTGATAGATCCTTTCCTTTGCATTTCTTCAAAGTATTCTTTTAATATTTTTTTCGTATCATTAATTTTTTTTATAATTTCCTCGTGCGCCTGTGAGAAAATTAAGGGGTCTTTTAAAGCAATTGAAATCATGTCTCGGTTATTATCAAAGTCTTTTAGTAACAGGTAACCGAAATTCGTCAAATCTTTTTCAAGCTCCCATTCAATTGATTTATCAAAAATCTCAAGTGAAAAGCTTGTTGTTTTGACAATAGCTTGAATAATGCCTTCTTTATTGCCAAAGTGGCGAAAAACCGTCAATTCATTAACGCCAGCTTGTTCTGCAATTTCTCTAGTGGTAGTACCTTTATAGCCTTTTTCTTTAAGCAGTTCTATTGTAGCTTTTGTTATCTTCTTTTTTGTTTCATCTTTTTTCATGTTAATCATCCTTTATGCTTCCTGAATGTAAGTATTTACTTTCCATTAGGCAGTATATAAAGGAAAAAGAGCTGTTGTCAAATAGAAGCGAAGAGAATCATTTAGTCATTTAAAAGCGTGACAATTCCATTCGTACCATCGACCATAACCATATCGCCATCTTTTAGCTTATCCGTACTTATTTTCGTACCAACTACTGCAGGAATTTCATATTCACGTGCAATTATTGCTGAATGAGAAAGAATACCTCCAGCGTCGGTGATAACAGCCCCCGCAGTTTGAAATAAAGTAGTCCAAAGTGGAGTAGTGGTCTTACATACTAAAACGTCCCCTTTTTCTAACTTGTAAAATTCCTTTGTGTTTGAAATAACTTTTACTTTTCCGGTATAGATTCCTGAAGAAGAGGCTAATCCTTTGATAGAATGTTCGCTGTTCGCGTCATCTTCCTCAATAGCTCCCATATATTTCTCAGCTTCTTTCAGCTGAGCTGCTTCAGGGACGCCGAAGTATCTAGGTAAATTAGACGTTTGCTCATGTTCTACATGTTCTTCTTTACGTTTCTCAATTAATTGGGTCATGTCTACTGGATTTTCTAAAAGAGACTCTAGTTCATCAAGATATAAGAAGAAAATATCTTCTTTCACTAGAAAAACATGATGATGTACTAGTAAATTACCTAGCTTAAGTAGGAATAAACGAGCTTTTGCATCCAGCATTGCATCGATATAAAAATGATGATCATCTCTTATAACGGACGCATCTAATGCCCACTGATAATATTTTTTAAATTCTTCTTTGTGTTTGCTATCCGCTATCTGTTCCAGAAATTCATTATAGTTCTGTTCACGTTTCTTGACCGTCTGTTTGAAATTCTCATCAAAGTTGTAATTGTCTTTAACATACCCTTGAATAATTGATAATGCGTGAAGAGGATTCTCTAGCCAAGTTTCTCCTACAAAATCATGACTTACAACGTTTCGATATCCATACTGTTTTAGAAAAGTATTTAATTCAGCCATAAAGCTTTTTCCTGCTTCACTTTCCTCTAACTTTTTCACTAAAGTTTCTGTACATTCTTCTTCGAAGATCTTAGTAAGTTCCGCATTGCCTTTAACTGTTAAAGCAAGTCTAGAAAGCTCCTGATCAGTTTCCAACGATTTGTTCATTTTCCCCGTCAATAGCTCATAAACATCGTGTCCGGATTTTTTATTTGTAAGGTTTTTATAGTACTCTTCAACTATAGTATTTAAAGACATTTGAGGCATAACAATATCAAAATGCAGATCATATGCCGTTTTATAAAAATCAGTCAAACTTTGAAGAATCTCTTTTCCTCTCTGAAGGTTGAAATTTTCCCAAGTAGAGCTATCTAATTTGTCATAGTAAGATAAAAATTGTTCCTTAATAATTTGATTCATTCGTTTTGTTAAGGCTGGATAAATACTTTCCATTAATTCTTTATGTTCTTGGCTTCTCTTATTGAAATCTCCTTTAAAGGGCTCCGTTCTTGTATAGATATGACCTTTATAAACTTTTAAGTTAAGTCTATCAAATATAAAGCTTAACTTTTGAAAACTAGCAGCTGTTCCTTCAGAAAATGCCGGAATAATAAATGAAGCGTACAAAGGACTAACAGCATGAGAAAAACTTGTGTCATTTAAAATCCAAAACTCTTCCATATCCTCGAAACTTAAAGATATATCTTTTTGGAAAGAAGTTAATTCTTTGGCCTCTGTTAATGTAGTAATAGCTCTTGCCTGCAATAGATATACTTGATTGTCTTGAACCCCAAACTCTATGTCTACGGGATGTTGGTAAAGAGCTTCTACTTCTTTTGTTATTTCGGCCAGTTCAATGATTTTCTCGTCTGTCAAACAAAACCTTTGCTGCTCATCTTCCGTTGTTTTGATTTCTTCAACTCCTTCAACAAGTGGAATTATTTTTACTTCTTTTAGCCCCTTTTCTTTCTCTATTTTAAAAGTTTGCTTATTAACTAGGTAAACATCAGGTGTTACTAAGCCTGATACGATTGCTTCTCCTAGTCCATAGCTGGCATTAATCATCATTTCTTTTGTATTATGAGTGACAGGATTTTGACTGAATATCACTCCCGATACTTCGGACTCAATTAACCCTTGAACAACAACTGCCATTGAAACTTCGTCAAAATTAGCATACATATTTTGAGTATATTGTTCGACTCTTTCAGTAAAAAATGAGGCCCAGCACGCTTTCACTTTACTCAAAAAATCCTCGGTACTTTTCACATTAAGATAGGTTTCATACTGGCCAGCAAAAGATGCACCTTCTAAATCTTCAGCACTAGATGATGAACGAACAGCTACCGATGTATAAGAGCACTTTAGGTTTCGAAATGCCTCTATGAGATCTGATTCAATTTCAATAGGAATTTCCCCGTGTAAAATTCTCTCGTGTATATTATCCGTTTGACGATCAATCCCGTTCCATTCGATATATCGCTTTAAAGCTTCCGTTTGAATAACAAACCCATCTGGAATCGGTAAATTTTTTCTTTTCATTTTTATAAGGTTTAAAGCTTTTGCTCCAACTCGTTCATTCGCCTCGTCCACCTTTTGAAAACTTAAGCTATACATTAAAAATATTCATCCTCCCACAAACTAATTTTAAAAATGTAAGTAATTACTTACTTTATATTTATTTTAATTCTTTTAAATTTTTATGGTCAATAAAAAATGGTAAAACATTTAAAAAATGCATATTTAGTTGTGCTTTATTTTAATTTCACTTAAATAATATTCCTCTTTTTTATTACATTTTTTAACTTTTATTAGTCTTTTTTATTATAAAGTCTAAATAGTTAACCAATTAAAAAGTTACTAAAAGAAATGCAAAAAACCCCATCTAAATTAAGATGGAGGTTTTCCTCTTTTACAGCTGGGTTAACCATTATCTCTGAGTGCTTACAAGCTTCCACTGGCTGAGTGACAATTTTATCTTATATCCTCTAATATATAAGTGAGCGCTATCAGATTTACGAATCATATGTGAAGTCATAATCCAAACTCTCCCTTCTTATAAAACTATTTTGGAAATCTTAACCTAAGCATAGCTCAGTATTGTAAACCATTTATTAATGACAAGAAAAGATTATGTAAACATTTTAAATTACAGGGGAACCGCTCATTACTTATGTTTCAACTTCAGTAGATTTAAGTCTATATATGTGTGAGTTCATTGACGGAGCAGAAACTGCAGTGAAGATTTAAAAAATCAAGTGGATTCCAATACTGTAAGGTAAACGAAAAGGATAGCCCTTTAAAGACCTATCCTTTTACATGCATATAAAAAATTTATTTTCTTAATAAAATTGAGACATTCACCATCTATAATGGTTATGTACGAGGATCAGTCTATTAAACTGACAAGCTACTATTTATGTTGGATACAATCCTTTTTAACTCCATTAAATCATCTATTACCACATCAGCCTGTGCAAGCTCAGCTTCTTGAGCAAAATCAAAATTGCACCCCACTGCCATTAAACCATTATCCCTTGCAGCATTGATATCCGATAGACGGTCTCCCACTACTGCTGCGTGCTTTACATCGTATTTCTTTATAATCGTTTTGACTAAATCTCCTTTATCGAGCGTTTGGATTTGTTGAATACTAAATGTTTCTGTTACCCACTTATCCAAATCGTAATGGTCTACAATCGCTTCTAAATATTCCTTCAAACCGTTACTTGCTATGTAAATGGAGCAATTATTTTCTTTTAAATAGCTAAAGACCTCTTTTACATTAGGGTATAAAGCGCCTTTGCCTTTTTTTATATTCTCAACTAAGCTTTTCAAAAAATAGTCATTCGTATACTTTCTTATTTCACCTGAATGAGTAGGTAATAAAGCTTCCCATACTTTGGGTAACGGTACACCCATGATTTCACGATACTTATCAACAGGAGTACTAGTATTCCACTGATTGAGTGTACGCAAATGGTTAAAGGTATCATCAAGTGATAATTCTAAAATTTTATCTGTTTGAAACAGCGTTCCATCCATATCAAAGATTAGTGATTGCAACATTAAGTATCTCCCTCTTTCAACAGTATTTAATACGTATCTATATACAATACCATAAAAAGGAATATGTAATTTATTAAAAATAGTAATCACTGTTCTCAGCACAAAAAGAGCACCTACTTATTTATAGGTACTCTTCTTAACTTTACATACTTTGTTTGAAATAATAAATGAAAAAGTGGCCGCTATAATCGAACTTAAAAATGGATAATTAACAGAAAAAATACTGACCGTTGAGCTACTCAAGTGCTGTGAAGTCTCAGGTACATATGTAAGTGTAAGAAATAGACCAGAAACAATTTGAAAAGCAAATAGCAACAATATAAAACTACCAATAAACACTGCATAGTTTTTCAAAAAAGCGCCTCCAGTACTCTTAATTTATAAACCTGATATTATTTTAAAAATAGTGACGCAATGATAAAACCTATAATCATTACAGTAATAAGTACACCAAGACCCTTCCATCCTAAGCTGCCTGCTAAACCAGATAAGTTTCCAGCTTCATTTCTATTAAATGCATCGTTCATATTCCCAGCTGGATTTCTTTTTACCTCTTCGTGTTTTAATCTCTCTCTTCTTCTTTCAGGTGTTTCTTTATCTTCGCTCATTGTCACACCACCATTTTTAAAACATTATAACATATTATGGTTAAAATATAAAATAATGGTTTTTTTAGAAACAAAGAAAGAAATCTATAGTGACAGATCTCTTTTCCTCAACTAACTGTACACATTTCTTTTTTTAATAAGTATGAAACAACGCTTTTTAATGAAAAAGTATACAGCTCTAGTTAATATAATTACTATTACAAACACCTACATCAAAGAGATCCTCTTTATTTAAGGGGATCTCTTTAATAGCCTTATACTAGATACACATTCTTGAAGTTTTTTTGTGTAAGCTTATTTATTTAAAACCTCTTCTTTTATAATTGCTTTTTCATAGATCAATGGTTTGGTTCCTGCTTCTGGTAAAAGATAAATAAAAACAGTAAACATAAGTTGGAGGATTGAAACGACGGTCAAAAATAGAAAAAGACGTTCCTTATTCTTAAACCATATTACTAAACATAAAACTACAGATATTAACGACAAAAACAAAAAAAGAAAAAAGCTATATAAATAAGAAACACCGTAACGATACGAAATATTTAAAAAGAAGAATACTATGTAGAGAAGTATAAAAGTTGACGG
The DNA here is from genome assembly GCF_038006305.1 of Priestia sp. FSL R5-0597. Taxonomy (NCBI): domain Bacteria; kingdom Bacillati; phylum Bacillota; class Bacilli; order Caryophanales; family Bacillaceae; genus Priestia; species Priestia sp. FSL R5-0597. The sequence continues at coordinate 1,644,424 of NZ_JBBOUZ010000001.1, read as the reverse complement.
TACTACTTTAATAAAGTTGCTCAATAGAAAAATCCTTTCCCTTTATTTGTTGTAGATTGGTCGCCCTAACACTCAATTTACATAAAAGAGCAAATATTGAAAGTTACAGCAAACATGATTATATTTATTTACTTCAATTTTTATCTCTCATTTTCTTTCTTTGAAAAATGAAACTAGCTATAAACAAAAAGCCCAATAACATCGTTAAATAAAAGGTTACAGAATCACCTGAACGATTAAATTCATCTACAATGATGCCTTCTTGAAACAATAAGGCTGCTGCAATTATTAAAAAGAAAAAAGAATTGACGATTACATAACTACTTGCTTTGACTTTATTTCTCAAGAAAATTATATACACCAAATTGCATACTGAAAAAACTGCGATCAGGTAATAAATAGGCCTTAATAATGTAAATGGTTCCCCAAGCATTAATATATTCCTCTCTATTATTATTTCAAATTTATTAATCACTATATTTTCATTTTATAAAAAGTTGATTATAGCCCATATTAACCATTTATTTTTTGAACCAAAACCCCTCCAACTTTGTCCTTATCATCTAAAGAAAACTCAATATTGAGTTTATGAGTTTTATCAAAATACCCTATTATTGTTGCTCCGGTATCTTCTCTGTCGTAATAATTTTTACCATATGCCCTAACGACACTTTGTTTGCTGTCACCAGTATGTATTCCCTTCTCTGTAGCATACTTGTTACTAATCAAGTCATATCTGCTGACTTGATTATCTACAATTTTAAATTCAACATCATACTTTTCTGTGCTTTTTCCGTAAATGTAGGTAGTATACGGAGGCTGCTCAGTAATCTCTATAAATTTTGGTTTCTTCTTCAAACAACTTGCTACCTCGTATTTAGAACTGCCTATTGATACTAATTGAACGTTTTCTGATTCAAGGTTTGTGCTTTTGGTGCTTGAATAGTATTTTTCTTTAGGTGTAGAAGATGGATCACAGCTAGCTACTAATAGTAAAATGAGTGGAAAGACGAACAAAAAATAATTCTTAATGCGCACTGTTAGACTCCTTTATATCGTTTGTTTTTACTCTGACTCTCAGCATTGTCTAATCTATTAACTATTTTTCTTTTGCCTATACAAGTCAATCGAATAGAAAACACTAACTGCAAAATAATACATGGCAAGTATAGCTAACGTCTCATAAACAGATTCCGCAGCGCTATTTTTCACAAAAGAAAAAACAGTACGCACTACAAAGAAAACGATAGGATAGATGATAAATAGAGAATTAAATTTACGATTGACCACAACAATTAGTTCCTTTTTTTGGATATTTATGATTATTATAACATATATTTTTCTTTTTTATTTCTCTCCTACATATTCAATAAGTTTTTCGTTTACATAACACCGTTTATCAACAGGACTAAATCAAAAGAAAATCTTATCAGTAGGTCTTCTTTTGATTATCCGTTGTTTTCGATTTCTTATCTACGATGAATTTTAAATGGCTAATAAAAATCAACAAGCCACAGATAACCATTAACCAGCGCGTAATCCCTTGATGTAAAGGGTCAAAAAGGTTTAATAAAGCTATTCCCAATCCTGATAACATAGCTAGATAACGTAAGATCAAGTATAATCCCCCATTCCGAGAGTGAAGAGAATCCCCCTTCATACTTAAGTTAAAGCTTCTTACCACACCATAGGCAAAATGAAATTCCAATGATGGATGAACCACCATCATGGATAATTAAACCGTATTCCTGGACACTCAAATGGATCACTATGAATATCACACGTAAAGTTCACATGATAATTCATATAATCGCAGCAATGCTTTTTCATTCGTTTTCTCCTTACTATATCGTCATTATTGCTTTTCTCGGTAAGCTGAACAGTGGTCATCTGAAATACGATAATTTTCCTTACCGGTTGGGGCTGCTACCTCAACTAATTTATGTCCCAACCAGTCCCACACAGCTACTGTATGCAAAGATACCCATTTCAGATCTCCTCTAGCAAGACGAAAAGAATCATACCAGTTTTCAGTCGTTACTAATAGATTTTTATAAGTAAGTTCCTTTTTCCTTAAGTGTTTGATTTCCAACATGAAATCTAACATATTTTCTTCCTTAGGCACTTGAATAATTCGCGCTATAAATGTTCCGTTAGGATTTTTTTTCGTTTTATAAACTTTTTCCCTTTCTATTTCTAACTCTGGCCTCCCCCTCATATTCCTTCCCCCTGTGTATTAACAAATAATCTCAGTGCTAAGTAGAAATCTATAATTGGTTCAGTAATTCTTCTAACTTTTCTTCAATATCAGCTTCTAAATGATTTTTTGACAAATCATACAAAGTACCTGTCCCTTTAAAATACCCACCAAAGTAATACCACAACTGAAGGTAATGAACGTATGCATCTTCTTCATCTTCTTCATCTTCTTCATCTGTAAATCCATCAAAGTTTATCGCAACTTGGGAACGATATTCTTTTTCTAGACACTGCTCCGAACTTAGATTTGGTAGTTGGTCGCCATCAATATCTCGACACACCCATATTTTTAAGTTCTGCTTACCATCATGTTCAAATTTATTTCTATATTTGTGCTGAAGACTTTCGCTGTATGCCTCTCCTACTTCTTCCAACTTCACTATCTCTCTTTTTAAATTCTCATTTATTTCACTCTCAGGGACTAGAATGTATTTGTCATCTGCTTCCTGACCCTGTTTATTCATAAATAGCTTTTTCAATTTATCAAACAAGCTTTTCCCACCTATCTAAAAAAAGAATATAAGCATGTTAAATTCGACTAAAGAAAGCTCATTTCCTTCTCTGAACTGCGTTTAGTCGTCATAACTAATATGATATCAGCTACTTCCTTACGTGTGGAATCTTTTACGAGAGTGCTGATTTTCTGACATACTTGTAATTCGATATTTTTTACAGTGAATACATATGTTAAAGTGTAAAGTAGTGGAATGAAAGGAGTAACGACAACATGGCTCAACGAATCGTCAATATGTTTTTATCTGTTTTAGCTGCTTATGGAACGTTAATTCTAACGAAACACATGAGTATTGCAGATAATATTTTTGTGACACAGATTGTTCGTCTGATCATTTGTATTGTGGCTGTTATCATTGTGACAGGAATTACTACATACATTTTCAGAAATAAATCTTCTAATAAATAAAAGGGCAGCTATTTAGATAGCCGCCCTTTTTGTTTTCCTTAATTCTCATTTTATTTCACCCTAAAGAAATGGGGATGTCTCAAACACTCATGAGACATCCCCATTAAGGCTATACATACTTTTACGCGTTTAAAGCACGCACAAATTCTTTTGCTAGGCTGATTGTAGACTGCGGATTTTGTCCTGTTAAAAGCTTTCCGTCTACTTCAATATGATCGCTCCAATTATCTTTTGCAATAAACTCGGCGCCTAGCTCACGAAGCTTTGTTTCAAGAAGAAACGGCATGTATTTATCTAACGTTGTATCTTTCTCTTCTGAATCAGTAAACGCTGTAATACGTTTTCCTTTTACAATCGGCTCACCATTTTTAAGCTTTCCGCCTACAAGAGCTGCCGGTCCGTGGCATACCGCTGCAATTAGCTTGTCGTCTTCAGCAAATTCTGTTAGCAAACGATGTAAGTGCGTATCGTCTGGAAAGTCAAACATTGTTCCGTGCCCTCCAGGTACAAACATACCTGCAAATTCTTGTGAACTTACTTCAGCTAATGATTTTGTATTCTCTAAAAGTTTTCCTGCTTCTTTGTCTTCGTCCGTCACATCATCTGTTAAGCTGTTAGGATCCACAGGTGATTTTCCGCCTTTTGGACTTGCTACGACTACTTCGTATCCTTCTTTTTTAAATTCTAAATATGCTTCAGAGAATTCTGTAAGCCAAATTCCAGCAAGCTCTCCATTTTCCATCGTATGTCCATTTGTAACAACCATTAAAACTTTTGAATTTCCTGCCATGATTTACTCATTCCTTTTTCATTTATTATTTACATACATGTATCATTAATAATTCATTTATCTCTTTGAATATGTTCCCCGGTATTATTTGATGAAAACATGGTAACTTTTTCTTACTAATAAAAAGAACAGGTGAAAATAATAGTTGAATTATATAGAGAAGCAGGATCTTTTTTACACTTTAAAGATTAGACGGAGCCGATTTTTTATATGCAGTGTGACAAGTCTTCACTTTAAATATTTTTTTGACATGTACACCCAATTCGATTAATATCAAATTAGATATATATCGAATTAGAGGGAGAAGGTATTAAGCTATGCAATTGGATAAGTTGGTTAATTATCATAAAGCCGTTGGTGATCCTACGAGGATTAGAATTATTTCACTATTAAAAAAAGGGCCTCTTCACGGGCAAGCAATTGCTTATAAGCTGGGGTTGCAACCTTCAACTATTACTCATCATATTTCAAAGCTAAGAGATGTAGGAATTGTTTATCAAAGAAGACAAGGAAACATTATTTATTTTTATCTAGACCTTGAAAGACTTGAATATAACTCGAAGGCTATTTTAAGTATTGGAGAGGATTCGATGGAAAATCAAGACAACCATTTACAGGATAAAGACAAATTATCTATTGTTAAAAACTTTATAAATAGTGACGGTACTTTAAAAATTATTCCAAGTCAAAGAAAGAAAAAGAACGTAATATTAGCCTATTTAATACGTGATTTACAGCACGGAAAAACGTATCCAGAAAAAGAATTAAATGAACATATTAAAAAATATCATGAAGATTATGCAACGATTCGCAGAGAGTTAATTATGCAGCATTTTATGTATAGGCAAAATGGAGAATACGAGTTAAATCCGAAAGAGATGTGGCCCGTTATTTATTAAAGTGGACGTAAAAACGTTCATTTTTTAAGCCTTCTAATTCGATATATGTCTAATTAGTTTGTGTTGTTTCAAATAGAATTAAAGTAAAAATGTAATTTCCAAAATGAAAGAAGGCAACATTTTGGTAAGCATGTGACATTAATTTTATTCTCCTATGTGTTGGCACAGCAACCATATTAGTTTGCTTACTGCTTCCCCTAAAAGCATCTGCTTTGAAGAAAAGCATAAAGTCTCTGTATGCAATAAGGATTATCCTCTACCAGTTAAATTAGTGAATAATCCTTATTTTTTAAAACTATAAAAAAAGTGTTTTAACCATGATGAGATCTATTTGTTCTTCGTCTCCCATATAAAATGAGTGAGATCCAATTTGAACAAATCCCTGTTTCTTGTAAAAAGCAATCGCATTTTTATTTTTTTCCCATACCCCTAACCAAATTTTCTTTTTATTAAATGTCGTTGCTATCTCTACTGATTTATTAAATAAATGTTTACCAAGTCCTTGTTTTTGAAAGCTGTTACCTATATAAATTCTTTCAATTTCAAGCGCTTCTTCCCCCATCTCTTCAGACTGAGCGTCATTCATATTAACCTTTAAATAACCTGCAATTTCATGATTAACATACATAAAAAAGAATTGCGAGGACGTATTAGATAGTTCTTTTTCTAGCTGTTCGATTGTAAATGCTTTTTCTAAATAAGCTGTCATATTTTCTTGTGAATTCTGATCTTTAAATGTCTCATAAAACGTTTTATAGCTAACGTCTTGAAGATCATATACATCTTCAAGAATACACTTTTTTATATGCATCATTACTGACATGCGCCTCTCCTTTATATCATCAATAATTTCTCTTGTTTCCTTTTTTGACAAACTCCCAGTCTGTTTCGATATTTTTTCTTACTCTTTGAACTAGCTTAAGAATGGTATCTGCTTCTTCCTGGGTAAAACCTTCTAATGCCACTTTATCCGAATAATCATTTTCTCTTTTTATAAACGGGTATACGTTCTTCCCTTTTTCAGTAGGAAAAAGGTTTTTATTTTTTTTATTATGGAGATCATCTTTCTTTTCAATAAAACCATTCATTTCAAGCTTTTTTATAGCCCGAGCCGCTGTTGTGCGATCTACTTTTATCATTTCAGCTAACTTTTCCTGAATGATTCCTGGATTTTCACATATTCGCACCAAATACAAATACTGCCCTTTTGTCAGGTCATATTCTTTAAATTCTATATTACTAATTGAATCCAACGCTCTTGCTATCATGCCAATTTCACGCAGAATTTCACTCATAAAATATCTCCTTTATACATATTTTTGTTGCAAATACAATAAAAATAATCTACATTTAATGTATCTCAAAATAGTTGCATTTGCAACAAAAAATAACAAAAAGGATGATGACAGTGAAGTATGTTGTTTATGCAGGAGGAATTTTACTATTAACTCTTGGAATTGCTTTGACGATACAATCTAACCTAGGAGCTTCACCTTTTGATGCACTGTTGGTTGGACTGTCACTAAACGTAGGTTTTAGCGTTGGAAGCTGGGAGATTATACTTGCCTGTATTTTAATTTGTGGTAATTCTCTTTTAAGCAAACAAAAGCCAGAAATACTGGGACTGTTAACGGCATTCATAACAGGTCTTGGTATCGATATATGGCTTTTTTTCTTAAAGAATTGGATTACGTTCGAAAGTTGGTACAGCAAAGTATGTTGTTTCGGAATCGGTTTAATCATTATAGGAGTAGGAACCTCAGCCTATTTACATACAAATTTTGCACCTATTCCAATTGACCGCTTAACATTAATCATACAAAAACTAGCTAAAACCAATTTATTTCTTTCAAGAACATTTATTTACCTCACATTCTTACTAGCTGCAATATTTTTAAACGGACCAATTGGTGTTGGAACGTTATTAACCGTGTGTTTAGGCGGCGTGCTGCTTAATTTCTTTATGCCCATTACTCAAAAAGCAGTAGACTGCATATTACCAACATCTCATACATTAAAAAATCATATTAAAGATCATAAACGTTCCATTACGTAACTAATTCTGTCTATATCATGGTTTTCATGCACAATCATCATTGATGCACAAAAAGCGGATCTCCAGTTAGAGATCCGCCTTCTGTGTGTGATTACTCTATTTTTTTGCCTCAGCTTTAATAATAAAACGATGTTGTTCTACGTCGAAAAACCCTTGAGACTGTATAATTTGATGGATATTATACAATCCGCCAATATGTGTTTCTATATCAAAATTAGGAACTTGCCAAGGAATTGCATTTAGATAAAAAACTAGCGCCCCGATATCATAAAATCTCTGCACAGGAAACTCTTCCTTGCAAAAGATGATGTTAAAAGAACTTTGTTGGAGCTCTTCTATTGCTTTCTTTAAATTCCAATTACAAAACTCTTTATTTATTGGAACCCCTATACATTCATTGATTCGTGAACAGTCTAACCCTCCCACTTGCTGAGTGAAAAACGTGCCTCCCTTAGACAAAATCCTTCTCACTTCAGAAGCACAAAAAGCTTCGTGCTGGTTCAAAATTAAATCAAATGTACCATCTTTAAACGGTAGATTCTCGTTTTCAGTTCGTTCAACAACTGTGACACCAAATGGCTCTAACCGTTTTTTAGCGATTGGAACGTTAGGTTTGTATCCTTCGGTAGCATACATAACGCGAGGAAAAGGTTGTAACAAAGATAAAAACTCTCCTCCTCCTGTTCCCATATCTAAAGCAGCATTAGAGTTTTGAATAAGGCGAAAAGCTTCACTTCCGTATGACCACGAAAGCATATCGCTATCCATACGACCAGTACGAGTAATAATAGAAAAATCCCATCCAGTAAAATCAACATTTGTATTGTTTACAGCATTTAAAAAATGTTTGTCCGTTATCATGTTAAAATCCTCCTTTTAATAGTCAGTCAGCATTAATCATCTATCCTAAACTAGTAAAAGGCGGGCCACGAACATACAGGCAGCGTTGTTATGTTTCATATGCTAACTTATTCAAAATAACCGCTCCTTCATCCGAATTACGTATTTTTCATTTATTTGTCCATTCATATGTAATATCGGGTAGTTTCTCTTCGTTTTCACCTCCTCTTTTTATAATACTGAAGCCGTGTTTTTCGTAAAATCGCTGTGCGTTTTTATTTTGTTCAAATGTACATAATGTTAATTTTCCATTTGATTCTGCTTTGGCTCTTTCAAGCAATCGCTGTCCGATTCCTCCTCCTTGATAATCTATATGAATGTACAGCTGGTTAATTTCATCAGCGTTATAGGCGACCATTCCTACTATTTGTTCATCTATTAACGCTAATTCAACTTTATAGTGTGCTGACAATATATGATCTAAAAAATAAATATGACGGTCAAAACTGTGCATTTCCTTTTGTCCAATCGCTTTTTCTTTACTATCTCTCCACATTTTTACCGTTGCCTCAGCAAATTGTGGATGATAGTGAACAATATCAACATTAAAATGGGCCATACATTTTCCCCTTATCTGTCATTGTGCTATTCGTATTTTTAATAACGATGTCTAGATATTCTCTTCATGTGGTTGAAGCCTGTCAAAATCTTGTTTTAATAAAGAGTACATGTACAAATCATCAAATTTTCCACACGTAAATTCATAGCTTCTTAATAGGCCTTCTTTTATAAAACCGTGCTTTTTTATTAATTTTTGTGAAGCAGCATTAGCAGGCTCTATCAAAGCTTCGATTCTCCGTAAGTTAAAATGTGTAAAACCATATTTTATGACCGCGCCCAATGTCTCATTAGCAATTCCATTTCCCCAGTAGTCTCTGGCTAATTCATAACCAATTTCCGTACGGTAATGGTCATGAACTCGATTAAGAAACCCGCAGCTGCCAATAATGTCGTCTTGTTCTTTAAGAGTAATGCCCCATCTTATTCCAGATTCTTTGTTTAAGATTGATTTATACCACGCAATCTCATTTAAAGCATCTTCAACCGTTGTAAAAGGCTCTAGACCGTAGTGTTTCATTACTTCTTTGTCGGATAGGTATTTTAAAATATTGCTTGCGTCTTCTGCTACAATTTCCCTTAGTACAAGTCTTTTTGTTTTAATGACAGGAAAATGATGTGACACCTGTAATTCCCTCCTCTTATCCATTCATTAACTGGACGGATCTTTTCTCACAGCTTTATCTAATTTAAATAATGGTTAGTAAAAAAGTTCTTTTATTATTAGTGAATTCCTTTTTTAGTCATAAATATTTGTCGAAAAACACGCAAAAAAGCACGCAATTCTTCATTTCTAAATCAGAACCGTCATTTATTTTGTATTTGTTCGTTTTAAAAATTAAAGGAATAAAAGATAGAAATGAAGAATTCTTCTCCAACTAGTCTAAATGTAAAAAGTAAGGAGAACGATATGAAACTGTACGGAGATTTTGAAAAAGAAGATTGGCTAAACGTATTAAAGCTATCAGAAAAAGAGCTGCCTAATGCATTTATTATTCATGGTGAGTGGGGATTCCAAGATAATCTAAGCTTATGGAAAGAGATTTTATCTACCAATGTTCATATGCCTAAATGGAACACGGTGATAGGTAAGTTCAAAAACAGAAATATAGGGTTTGCGAATGTGTACGGCAGTCCAATGGCATCAAACATCGTACATCAATTTGCCGGCAGCGGAACCGACTTATTTATTCAAACGGGATATTTTGGAGGCTTATCTTCCACTATACAATATGGAGATATTTTAATTGTATCTGCAGCACAAATGCAAGACGGCGTATCGCACTGGTATTTACCAGACCAAACGCTTGTAGAAGCTGACAAAGAGCTAGTGGAAGCCGCCTGCAGATATTGTGAAGAAAAAGGCTACAGCTATATTAAAGGACATGTGGTCAGTATGGGTGCCATGCTTATGGAGACGCATAATATGGTAAAAGAATGGTCACTTGCAGATTTTCTCGGCGTGGATATGGAGACAGCTACCACTTTAGCGATTGCTCATAAATTCAACAAGCGCGCTGTGGGCTTGTTGAATTTATCAGACCACCTTCTTCACGGCGATACTCTTTATTCGTATACAAAGGACAGAGAGTTAATAGAAAGTGAAACTGATAAAGCCATTCGCGATGTGGCTCTTTATTTAAGCAGTACATACTAAAATAGAACAAATAAAAGAAGATAACTATTCAGTTATCTTCTTTTATTTGTTTCGCAGTTTTTAACACCTTTATAGTTTGTTTATAAACAGGATTCTCTGTTGTCAGCATTTAAATTTTTATTTGTTTATTGTTTAAACCAGCTTCCAACGTATCATACAGGGCAAGTTTATAATTAATTCGTTCTAGGTGGAGGTAAGTTTGCGACATATCTGCTTCTACTTTCTTTTTATGCTGAAGCATCATGTTTCTACGTTCGCTGATTGTACTTTCGCCTTTTTTATATGACTCTACATATTGCTTGATTTCAGCAAGAGGCATCCCAGTTGCGCGTAAAGCTAAAATAAACTTAACCCACTCAATATTCTGATCAGTATATAGGCGCTGGTCATGTTCGTTTCGTTCAACAAAGGGTAAAATACCTTCCTTTTCGTAGTAGCGCAATGTAGGAGCAGACAGCCCCGTTTTTTCTTGCATGTCTCTCATTGTATAAGACATGTGATTTCACTCCCATTTTCTTCATATGCGTATCAATGGTACAAATAGAAAAAGCTGTCCAAAGAGTGAGGTTACTCTCTGGACAACTTTTGACTTAATAGGATCCTCAAATTACCATTCTTGATGTACAGGACGAATGATCATTTCGTTTACTGCCACACCAGCTGGCTCTTCGATCGCAAACGCAATCGCGCGTGCGATGCTTTCTACTTCAATCGCACCTTTATAGAATTCATCGATACCTGATTTTAAATCTGTATCCGTGATTGTTTCTTTTAGTTCTGTTGCAATCGCTCCTGGAGAAATGTTCGTTGCACGAATGTTGCTTCCGCCAGCTGATTCTTCTAGACGAAGACCTTCTGTGATCGCTTTAACCGCAAATTTGGTTGCACTGTACACGGCACTTCCAGCACCTACTGCGTGTCCAGCTACTGAAGACAAGTTAATCACATGTCCGTCTTTTTGTTCTCTCATTGCTGGAAGAACTGCTGAGATTCCGTAAAGAACACCTTTAATGTTCACATCAATCATTGTATTCCACTCATCTACTTTTTGGTTGCGTAGAAGAGATAATGGCATAAGACCCGCGTTGTTCACAAGCACATCAATACGTCCAAATGCTGAAAGCGCATCTTGTGCTAGCTCTTGCATTTGTTCGTGAGACGTTACGTCTACTACTTTGTAGATTGCTTCTCCGCCGTTTGCTTTGATATCTTCTTGTAATGCTTTCAAACGATCTTCACGACGAGCTGCTAAAACAAGCTTTGCTCCTTTTGCTGAAAGCTCTTTTGCTGTTGCTTCGCCGATTCCGCTAGAAGCACCTGTAATAATGACTACTTTACCTTGTGTGTTAGACATAATAAACATTCATCCTTTCTGTTTTAACTGATTTCTACCTTTAGTGAGAAAGCAAGTCTATGACCTGCTGTTTTTCGCTGTGTTAGCTGGTACAGTAATAGCTTATCTCCTAAAGTCAGCTTTAACGCAAGGATTTTATAAAACTTTTTCTTATTTATTATGTAAAAATGCTGCTATTAGTATCTATAGAGCCTTTTCAAGAACTGTTTTTTTTCTGTAATTCTCTTTTCGTTTTCCTTTAATTTGTATTTACTTAATCATTTTCCTTTGTATCCCCCGCTATACATTAAAGTAAGCTTTACCTGTTACATTCTTTTTAAGGATTTATATCGGGAATAACCACATAATATATGTCTTATACTACAGATACACGCTTGTGTGCTGAAACTTACTTATTCAAAGCCAATTAAGAAGCATGTAGCACCTTCTGCTCCTTTTTTCCTTTTTCTTTAATTAGTAAGACACCTAACAACCCCATCATTGAAAACAAAATGGGAATCATAAAAGCATAATGATAGCCCACGTGCAGCGAGCGTTCAGGGAATAAATCAAGGACATTTCCGAAAATACTAGGTAATAATACAGCGCTTAAAAAGCCTCCCATATTAGCAAAACCTGATACAACTCCTACTTCTTTTACTGAAAAAGATTGACGTACTACGGCAAATGTCAAAGCGCTTGCGCCGTTTCCAAATCCGATGATAAAAAGTAAAATAACGACTAGCATGAATGAAGGTTTCACTCCCGTTAATAATAATCCTGTCCAGCTAAGCACCACAATAAGATGGACGAGTGAATAGATTTTTTTAATGGAGTTTAACCTGCTTGATATCCAGCTAATTAAAGGTCCGCCGATCATAGCGCCAAACAAACCATACATAATAAGCTGACTTGCATCAGCGCGAGATAAATGAAACACATTCATGCCATAAGGAACTCCCCAAGAGCCAATAAAACCTATATATGTACCTACTACACCAAAATGACAAAGAAATGTTGCCCATGCTTGACGAGTCGTCATTACCCTTTTTAGGATCGCCCATACGCTTTCTTGAGTCTTAACAGAGGCTTTATTTGCTTTAGCATCATCTACAAATAATCGTTTAGGTTTTATAACTAAAACGACATAAAGCAAATAAGATACCGCGATTAAAACTAGACCTATACTAAGAAAAGGAACTCTCCAGCCTGAAAAGGAGATCCACATAGATAAAGGCACGGTAGCTGATAATGACCCCACACTTCCTACCAGCCCAATTAAACCTAAAAGCTTTACAAACTCATTTCCCTTGAACCACTGACTTAAAATTAACACTAAATTGACAAAAATCATGGAGTCTCCGGTACCGACTAGCAAACGAGAGAAAATTAACACATATTCGTTGGGAGATGTGCTGTAGATAAGGCTTCCTATTCCGGTTAAAAGCGATCCGATGATAAGAAATCGATTTGGACCGTACCGGTCAGAAAGTAAACCAACAGGAATCTGAAGGCCTGCATAGGCTAAAAATTGTATACTCGTCATCAATCCTATAACGGATGCTGAAACGTGAAAATCTTTCATTAACTGCTCGGTAATAAGTCCGGGGGCTGTTCGTTGACTGACAATCAAATAATACGCTAATAAAGCGGTTCCAAAAACCACCCATCTATAACTACTTTCCTGCTTGTTCATTTTGATAGATCCTCTCATGTATAATTTTTTCTGCGTAGAAATGCTGGTGGAAAACGTTTAAGAGATGAAGATATTGATAGAATGAAGGTCTGTTTGATAAATAGGTCGCTATTGCGGACAGCTCTTCTTTTTATCCTTGTTTTTCCTTTCTATGATAATTTTAAGTTTTTAAAGGTTATTTTTCAATGAGGTATGGACTTTTAAAATATATCCTTTACTATTTCCCTTTCACTATTAGGCATCCAAGTTAGAGTTCTTCTTGTCATTTTTGGTTATAAAGCAATTCAATAAGAACCCATAAAGAACCTATATCACCCGTGTTTTTTTCAAAAGACCTCTTCTTTCACAGCTTTTCAGCTGTTTAATAAGTTGGTATAAAACTTGCATGTTCATCTATGAACACTTACTAAAGGAGGAGAACTTTATGAAAAAAGTTAAACGTAAGAAAAGTATTAAAAAGCAGGTCATTACTGGTGCTGTTCTCGCAGCATCTCTTTTACTGCCCATTTCAGCTTCTGCTGCATCTGCACCTTATACACTTTATCAAGTCGGAAGTACTGCAGACAAAGCGACTAGTACAAGCTTTGGACAAGTCTATATGGGTGGAAGCATCGATGTAGATGAAGCGTTCAAATGGATGATTCAAAAGGCAAACGGCGGAGATTTCTTAGTTATAAGAGCGACGGGTACTGATGCCTATAACTCTTATATCTACGACCTAGCAAAAAGCATAGGTAAGCCTCTTAACTCTGTTAGCACAATTGTCGTCGATGATTTAATAAGAGCAGGTTCAGACTCTTCTTTAATAGATAAGATTAACAAAGCAGAAGGCATCTTTTTTGCTGGAGGCAATCAAGCTGATTATGTAGATTTTTTAGAAGGGTCTCCCGCTCTTACAGCATTAAATAATCGTATTAATCAAGGCATTCCTTTTGGAGGAACAAGTGCTGGTACTATGATTCAAGGGGATCACATTTACGACTCTATCTCAGCAGGCTCTACAACTTTAGATTCTAAAACAGCGCTAAACAATCCTTATAGTTCTCTTATTTCCTTTACAGATTATTTGATTCAAACACCTCATAACAACAACATTCAAACAGACACCCATTTTGAACAACGAGATAGAATGGGACGCTTTTTAACCTTTCTTGCACGTAATATTAAAGATGGAGAAGAAACTGGAACAAGCGCAAAAGGGATTGCTGTTAATGAACAGTCAGCACTGTTGGTAGAAAAAGATGGTTCAGCTAAGGTCGTAACACAGCCGGGCTCTACAAATGCAGCTGTTTATCTAGCTAAAACGAATATGGCTCCTACCACTTGTGCAAACGGTCAGCCGCTGACGTTTAATAATATTTCTATCTATAAACTATTTAATGGCAGCACTTTTAATCTTTCCACTTGGACAGGTTCTGGAGGATTAGCTTATACTTTAAACGTAAACAGCGGTGTTATTACTTCTTCTACAGGAAAAGTTTACGGCGGAAATCAGCCGTAAACGGTAATTGAATAAGAAAAGGGAAGCTTGATCAGTAAAGTTTCCCTTCCTTACGCACATCAAGGATTGATTAAATGCTGTTTTGTTTTTAAATGATATAGATAATGCAGTCCTTTTTCTGTTATTTTCGTTCCGGCTCTGCCTCTGCGCTTTATAATATACTCTTTTTCTTCTAGTACATCCAAACGATTTCTCACCTGCTGTTCTGTAAGCGTAAAGCCTTTTAAATGCTGGGTGATCCACTTTCTGCTTGCTGCTTTTCCTGTATCATTACACTGTTTTATCGTTTCTAACAGGGCACGATTTTCTTGAAGTTCGATTAAGTCAACCGATTCATTTTCAACTTCATACAAAGAATGATCTTCTTTTTGACTACTAAGCCTATACTCTACGTCTCTTGCTTTCACTTCGTTGTCATCGCAGACGGTAAGTAAATACTCAATTACGCCTTTTAATTCTCTTATATTTCCTAACCATTCATGTTCGATAAGCAGCTTCATCGCTTCTGGATGGATATGCGTCCACGTTTTCGATTTGGACATAAAATGATGAATCAGTAAAGGAATATCGGTTCTTCTATATCTTAAAGGAGGAATCGTTAAAGATAATACATGTAAACGATAGTACAGATCTTCTCGAAACAGACCTTCTTTCATTTTATGTAGTAAATTGTTGTGAGTGGCTGCTATGATTCTTACATTAATCGGAATGACTCTTGTACCTCCTACCCGCCTAATTTCTTTTTCTTGAAGCACCCTTAAAAGCTGAGTTTGTAAACGCGGGCTGATATCACCAATTTCATCTAGAAAGATTGTACCTTTATCAGCGCTCTCAAACAGCCCTTTTTTGCCGCCTTTCTGCGCTCCTGTAAAGCTGGCTTCTTCGTACCCAAACAGCTCACTTTCTAGTAATGTATCGGTCATGGCACTGCAATTTACGGCAAGAAACGGTCCATTTTTACGTGTAGAATGATTGTGGATAGCCTGAGCAAACAGCTCTTTTCCTGTACCGGTTTCTCCTTGAATCAAAATAGGATACTCAGTGGCAGCCATTTTCCGGGAAATTTCAATCGTTTTAAGCAAAGCTGGGTGTTCTCCTATAATATCTTGATAGTTATACTTAGCAGAAAATCCGTTTTTTCTAAGTTCTGACTGCGCTTTTCCTTCTATTTCAACAGCTTGATTAACACTTTTAAACGTTGCTACAGTAGTATTGCTTTTCTCAATCATCGACTTATAGATAACCATTTCGTACCCATTTATGTTAAAGTACTGACTTTTCTCATCGGACGATATAATAAACTCCACAAGGCCTTTGTTAGAAATTACGCTTTGAATCTCATGATCTATAGCATCGGAAGAAGCTAGCTGGAACAGTGATTCTAACCTTTTATTGAATAACGTAATTTTTCTATTAAAATCCACGGCAAGAATACCATCTTCTACTACGTTTACAATACTCTTTACATGAAGGTGAAGTTCTTTCATTTTCCCTTCTGCTTCTATTAGTTTTTTTTGCAGCACAATGATGTTTCGCAAATAGCGATCCCAAATAATTGAATGATTAGACTGATTAAAACCGAATGATTTTATAAGTTCAAAAATGGTCGCCATGTCAAAAAGTCTAACGCCTATATCAATTACATGCTTTACGTATGGGGGACACAAGTGAACCTCACCTGGAGAAACTGCAATTTCAACACCTTCGTAATAGGTCTTTTGCTTTTTAAAAGGGATAAACTGAACATGATTAATGCCTACTTGATAAAGAGATTCTATTAATTTAAGAGTTTCTTTATCGTCATCATTTACAATTAATACTTTTGTATGGGCAGGGATTTTCAGTAATTCATTTATATGCTTATGATGAATTGTTCTATTTCCTACAATTTCATGTGCATGCTGAACGTCTAATCTGTTCTTCATTTCATGATATATACTCTCTGATGAATAAAGAACAACATCTCCATCAATTTTTCTTGGTAATTCTTCATCAATCGCAAAGCATTCAATAAAAATATAATCGCCTAGCAACTCTTTTAATTGATTGTGTAAAATGATTCTAGTTTGCTTGCTTCCTGTTATTAAAACTAATTTCTTTTTCATCGTATGGACACCTTTCTACAGGCCTTTAACTTGACTTGCCTTCAGAGATTAGTCTTGGAATACTATACCTATCATTTTATACTTTGCTGTGCATTTCATCTAGCGGACGTTTGTCCCTTTTGTAAATAAAAATAAGTAGAAAAAAGCGCCTCCACTTTAATGGGTGGAGGCACGATATGCTAAAGTGCTAGATGCATTGAATTACTTTTTTCTCATTTAATGTCTACGTTTATTGGTTTGATATCTAAGGCTACTTTCACAATAGAGTAATCGTCTTTTTGACCGTCGGTATAAGCCCAATAGCCATTGCTTTCAGGGCTTTTTCTGAAGGTAAGCTCAAAACCTTTGCCTTGGTTAAACGCATAGCTCTTTATTTCTTTGCTCTGAGCGTTATCGATAAGATCGTAAGCTAAAAATTTCCTTAATACACCGTGCGGAGAGAAAAGACCCGTGTTTGGCCCAACCTTTTCACTGTAGTATTCATTTTTTCTAGTAGATGTTTTAGCTGGGTTTATGACGATTTCTTTTGTTGTGATATTTACTTTATCACCTGGCGTAATACAAGAGATAAGAATATTTTTGTAATCACTCGGAAATTTGTCATTTGCCTGTACCTTTGCTAAGTCAACTAGCGTAATACCGCCTCTTCCAACAACTTCTATTTGTTTTTCTTTATTGTTTACCACCATAGCAGTATCTTCATCGATGCCGTAAGAAAGCTGATTTTTATTTCCTTTTTCATATGCTGTTGCAATAAGGCGTCCTAGTCTTGCTTTGTTGTCAAAATGCTGATCTACAAGACCGTATTGGAAAAAGCCGAGCCCTTTTTCTAAATAAGCAGGACCGCCTTCTTGCTGAGCCATATCATCGTACGTGTCTGTAAATCCGTATGAAAGCGCTCCGTAGCTATCTCCGCCAGCCAGCATAGTATTACTCATAATTGCCGCTCCGGCACTCGTACCGCCAAGTACTGCCCCGTTTTTATACGTATGCCATATGGCTTGTAAAACGTTTGAGTCCGAACCATTTTCATTACGCAAGGAGCCCGTAATCAAGGTTTGATCTCCTCCTACAAACCAAATGCCTGTTAGCCCTTTAACTTTTTGGGCTAGTTTATCACTGTTCATATTTGTTTTCCAAGTCAACTCATCTTCAGAAGTTCCTTTAAAGTCGTGGTTTGAAATAGGTAAAATCTCTATATTTTCTGCCTTCACTCCGTATTTAACTAAATCACTTTTAAACTGATTAGAGGAGTCGAACTTAGTACTTGCTGCAGGAACAATCCCTATTTTGGCCTGCTTTCCTCCTGCAAGAGTAATAAACTTGTCATACACGCTTGAATTACTGCTTCCAAGCGCTCCTCCTGCAATTAAGAGATTACCTTTAATCTCATCGTATGCAGGACTTTCAGATGAAGAAAAAGTAGGTTTTTTATACGTTAAACTAGTTTTTTTATCCGGTTGAAATTTTACGGTTTTAGGTGTAATGTCCATTCTTACATTGACAATGGAATAATCATCTTTTTGTCCATCAGTATACCGCCAGTAGCCGTTTGTGTCATTATCCTTTTGGAAAGCAATTTCGTATCCAGACCCTTTACTGTCATAAACATAGCTGTTAGCAGATTTCATTGATTTATTATCAACGAAAGAATATGATAAATAAGCCTTTAATCTTCCATACGGTGTAAAAACACCCGTAGCAGGCAGTGCGTTAAAGGAATAATATTCAAACCCCTTTGTTTCTACTTTATCTTTTGGAAATTCAAATGACTTTAAATGAAAGTTAATTTTATCTCCAGGAGATAAGTAACTGACTTTTATGTTCTCTAAGCCTGAACGCACTTTTTGCTTAGATATAAGCTTAGCTTTGCTCATATCTAATACAGCTAATCCACTTCTTCCAACGACTTCAACCTTTTGATCTTTATTGTTAACGACCATAGCAGTATCTTCGTCTACACCGTATGCAAAGTTTTTTTCTTTGTCACGTTCAGCATTATACGCAGCTACTGCCAGTCGCCCAAGTCGTGCTCGTTCATCCATATGCTGATCAATTATGCCGTGTTGGAAAAATCCCAGCCCTTTTTGAACTGATAGAGGCTCGTATTCTTTCTTATTGTGTTGGTTTTCGTTTACATGTTTATTTTCCTTGTTTCCTATACTTTCTTTTAAAGCTCCTAGACTGTCTCCTCCTGTAATCATGACGTCACTCATAATTGCAGCTCCTGCACTTGTACCTCCGATAACTGCTCCCTTACGATATATATCCCAGATAGCTTTTAACGCTTCAGAATCGTTTCCATTATTTTCACGAAGGGAATCCACAATTTTTGTTTGGTCTCCTCCAACAAACCAAACTGCCGTTAGTCCTTTAATCGTACGGGATAACTTCTTGTCGTTCACTTGATTCTTCCAAGTCGATTCATCTTTTTGTGTGTCAGAAAAATCGTGATTGGAAACGGGAAGAATTTGAATAGAATCTGAGTTTACTCCGTATTTCACGAGGTCTTCCTTAAACTTTTCAGAAGACTGCAGCGTTGTGCTAGCAGCTGGAATAATCCCTACTTTGGCTTTTTCTTTTCCCCCAGCAAGCAAGAGAAATTTTTCATATATATCGTGATTGGATGTTCCTACACCTCCGCCGGCAATAACAAGGCTGCCTTTAATGCCCTCAGTATTTTCTTGTGCTTTTGCAAGCAGGGGTGTACTCAACGAAGAAAGTAATGTAAAGCTGATGAGACATGAAACCAGTTTCTTTTTCATTTGAAAGATCCTTTCCACGCAAATTTTAATACCCTTCTCTAATTAGCTCGTATCCTTTCCGCGATACTTTCGATAAATGATATCTAAACCCTGTTATTCAAACGTTCCTTTCACAACAGGGACACCGTCTTTTACCATTACTTTACCTTGAGCAAAAACCGTTTTAATTGTTAGCGTCTCTTTGTCTAAAAGGACTAAATCTGCATCTTTTCCGGGTTGAATATGCCCTTTATTGGACAGTTTTAATACTTTGGCAGGATTAGAAGTAATGACTTGAAGAGCTGTTTCTAACGGTACTGATTCCTCTAATACTGCATCTCGTACTTCTTGAAATAAAGAAGACACTTTTCCAACTTGAAGACCTTTATAATCTCCGTTATCATCAAAAAACGGCAGGCTCGCGTTTCCATCGGATGAAAACGTAATGCTGTCAATCGCCACTTTCTCTTCCAGCATGATGCGTAACCCTTTGCTGCACTTAACTTCGCCTTCTTCTAAAAAGTGAGGGATCGTGCTAGTCGTAAAATCTACATATCCGCCTCGCTTTGCAAATTGAATTCCTTCTTTAAACAGCTCTTCATTTCTATTAATATGTGTAGGGTGAAACTGACGAATTGGCAGGTCTGTTTTATCTGCGATTTGATTCAATAAAGATAATTTTCGTTCTCCGTCTCCTACGTGAATCTCTAATATTCCGGCTTTCCCTGATAAAATCCCTCCATTGCGGGCAGCGGAAGCCACCTTCACCAGTTCTTCAAATGTCGGTTCAGAAGAACGGTGGTCGGAAATGGCAATTTCACCTACTCCGATAATTTTATCAATTAAAATAAGATCTTCTTCAATGCTATTAGTTAACGTTTTTACCGGTATTTGATAGGAACCTGTGTGAATGAAGCAGCTGATCCCTTCTTCTTCTAACCCTCTTGCTTTGGCCAGAAGGTTTTCCATTCTTCTTGTTGTACCGTCTGTTCCAAGTACACCTACAATAGTTGTAACACCGGCAGTCGTTGCATCGGTTAACATTAGTTCAGGAGTGCGTGTTTTATATCCACCTTCTCCTCCTCCGCCAATAATATGAACATGTGAGTCAATGAAGCCTGGAGCTATAATGTGATTAGCGGCATCTACAACATCAATAGGAATGGACGTATTTACATGATCAATACAATCTTTTATAAGGATGATTTTGCTGTCTGCAAGCAATATATCTTTTTTTCCTAAGTGCTGTGGTGCATATACTTCTGCGTTTTTGATTAAGGTTAACAACTTCTATTCCTCCTAGTAAGCTCAACTTACAAATTACATTTTTCTATCTCTTAAAATGGCCCGTAATTGATAAAATAAGCAATCACAACGGCTATTAGACCAATCACATATTGAATAAGGACTAACGGCAACACCCATTTTGCCCACTTTGTCCATGAAATCCCCGCAATCGCTAAACCAGCCATCAATGTTCCAGCCGTTGGGAAGATAATATTTCCGATGCCGTCTGCAAAAGAAAAAGATAATACAGCCGTTTGTCGCGTAATATCAAGCAAATCTGCAAGAGGGGTCATGATTGGCATCGTCAGCATCGCATGACCCGTTCCAGACGCTAAAATAAGATGAATCAGCGCTTGGAAGTTGTAGATTCCGATGACGCTTAAATATCCCGGAATATGTTGAATAGCTCCAGATACTTGATGAAGCATAGGGTCTACAATATGACCTTCATTTAAAACAACAAGAACTGCGCGAGAAACTCCAATAACAAGCGCTCCTCCAACTAGTGCTGCTGCCCCGTTTGTAAACGACTTAACCGTATTTTCAACAGAGAGCCTTCCAATAATCCCAATCACCACTGTCAAAATCACAAACAGAGAGGCAATTTCAGTAATGTACCACTTATATTTAATAACACCAAAAGCAAGAATTACATAGTTAACAAGAAATGCTGCCATAATCCATTTATGCTTTCTAGTTAACTTCGCATCAGAGTT
Organism: Priestia sp. FSL R5-0597; assembly: GCF_038006305.1. Taxonomy (NCBI): domain Bacteria; kingdom Bacillati; phylum Bacillota; class Bacilli; order Caryophanales; family Bacillaceae; genus Priestia; species Priestia sp. FSL R5-0597. Next base: position 1,623,001 of record NZ_JBBOUZ010000001.1, on the reverse strand, counting down.
TAAAAGTTTATGTGCATTAGTTATGCTGTATTTTCCGTATGTTCCTATAGAAGGACTTCTTTTCACTTTCATCGCATATCGGTAGACAAACCATACTGAAACAGCATAAACAACTACGAATAAGATGAGACGAAAGCCCATTCCAGAAAACATAGGAAGCTCTGCTACTCCTTGTGCAACACCTACTGTAAATGGATTCATAACAGCCGTAGTAAAACCAGCCGATGCGCCAATTAAAACAATAGCAGTCCCTGTTAATGCATCGAATCCAAGAGCAAGTGCCAGCGGAATTAAAAGAGGAATATAAGCTAGCGTTTCTTCCGCCATCCCCATTAAAGAACCGCCTACCGCAAAAAATAGCATCATAACAGGAATTAATAATTTTTCTCTAGTAGCAAGCTTTTTAGCCATCGTTGTAATCAATACATCTACTGTCCCCGTAGCGCTTAGTACACCAAAGAAACCGCCGATAATTAATACAAAAAAGATAATGTCGGCTCCTTCTACCATTCCTGTATGTATCGCTTTGACCATATCAAAGAATCCAACAGGTGTAGAACCAATCCATTTAAACGACTGAGGATCTACCGTTGTTCGTCCGTCTACTTCTACACGTGCGTATTCTCCGGCTGGCAAGATATACGTTAAAATAGTAGCAATCACAAGAAAGCCTAACAATAAAGCAAAAACGTTTATTTTTCTCTCTTTTTTCCGTACCTTATTTAATGAACTCATTTCCTTTTGCGGTTCACTCATTCTTCTTCTCCCCTTCATTATGAAATAGTAACTTTAAACAGACATCTCGTTCTTTAAAAGCAGCTTCCTTATCTGCAGCTACACATTGCTCCTTTCTCTTGTATTCTTCACATATAGTACAAGCAATTTTCGTGCCAACGTATAACCGTTTAATTTTCTGAATTATGATATAATTAAAATGTGTTTTAGGTGTTAATTGGGTGTTTTTTAAAATTTAATAACGCCAATTAAGAAGCTAGTTGATAGAAAATCTGGAGCATGAAACCATTAGCTAGTTCTTTTTTTAAAAAGGGGCAAAACGAAAGATAAAAGAATTTAATCTATAGACATAAAAAAATACTACACTCAAATGGCTAGCTGAAAAACATGCGGATTACAAACTTACAAAAGTGGCTGCTACAGTAGAACACGCACTTTATCAAACGCTTCAAGATGAAGTGAAAACGAAAGATTTAGGCGGACATGCCTCTACATTGGAGTTTACAGCAGCTATTTTAGAGAAAATAAAATCCACGCAAAATTAACAGCAATTTATCCATTCTATAGAGGTGATCATAATGAAAAAAAGAAAGATTATTATGGACTGTGATCCAGGTCATGATGATGCTATTGCTATTATTTTGGCTGCCGCACGACCGGAATTAGATATTTTAGCGATCACAACTGTTTCGGGAAACGCAGAAATTGAAAAAACGACAGTGAACGCTTTGAAAGTGTGTGATTTAGTATTTTTACATAACGTGGTTGTCTCAAAAGGAGCAAGTGAACCATTGATTCGCACGCGTGAAAACGCTCCTAGCATACATGGTGATTCAGGGTTAGACGGCCCTGAGTTCCCTCCTCTGTCTCGCAGCTGGAGTGAAGAACACGGAGTAGATACTATTATACGAATGGTAAAAGAGTCAGAAGATCCCGTTACACTTTTACCTACAGGCCCTTTAACAAACATTGCCTTAGCTTTAATGAAAGCTCCAGAAATGAAAGAAGACATTGAAGAGATTATCCTTATGGGCGGTGGAACCTTCGGGAACTGGACACCAACGGCTGAGTTTAATATTTGGGCAGATCCAGAAGCGGCTAAAAAAGTGTTCGATAGCGGCATCCCACTCGTAGTAATGGGGTTAGATATTACGCATCAAGCCGTTGCAACAGATGACGTTATTAACCAAGTCATGAACATCGATAATAACGTAGCAAAAAAGGTCGGGGAATTATTAGCATTTTTTAAATCTGCTTATAAAGAAACCTTTGGATTTAATGGCCCTCCTGTTCACGATGTATTGACCGTTGCTTATTGTGTAGCTCCAGAACTATTTACGCTAAAAGAAATTAATATTGTAGTAGAAACACGCGGAGAATACACGGCTGGAACAACTTCAGTTGATTTGCTTGGAGTCACAGGGAGGAAACCCAATGCTAAATTCGGTTTAACTCTTGATGTAGACGGATTTTGGAATTTAATGATTGAGGCTCTCAAAACATATTCAGCTTCGTAATGTTCATCTAGAAGATAAATTTTATAGAGGCAGCACCAGAACGTCGAGTTCACAACTTGCTGGTGCTGTCTTACGTTTATTCATACTATCTAGCTGTTTTTTTCGCTTTTTGATTGAGCATTAAAGTAATGATTGAAGCAACAATCACACCTGTAATCAAGCAGTTGGATATATCTTTATAAATTACTCCCATTACTGTCCCGCCTATAACACCTACACTAATGAGTGAAATCCGTTCTCTTTGGTTCATAATTTATCCCTCCATCTTTTTTAACAAAATATTTAATTTATGAAGAGCAAACTGCAGGTCTATTTGCTCTTCTTCATTTAATTTGGAGATATTTGTATTGAAATTACTATAAATCCCTCTCCATTTTTCTTCTTGAATATTTTTTCCTTTAGACGTTAATGAGACTAAAACTGCACGCTTATCTCGCGGATCAGGCATTTTGATTAAATATCCTTCATTTTCTAATTCACTGATAACATTCGTTAACTGTTGTTTGGCAATATTTAATCCATTACTAATTTCCTTAATATTCAAATCTCTTTTTTTCATATACATGAATTCAACTACGTGATTTTGTAAATGTGTTAATTTCACTTCATTCTTGTTTAAGTTCTTGAAGTTTTCAAATAAAACCGGTATTAAAGCGATATATTCCTTAGCCAGTTTTTCCTCCATAAGATACTCACCTTCTTTAGTAAATATATTATTACTAATTTTAAATAAAAACAATATAAATAGTTTATTTTAGTAAAAATATATTTACTAAAATCCATACACACTTCTAAAGTTATGTTATCTCGCTCTAAAAAAAAGTTTATTAATCCTATGTAAGCAGCTATTTAACGATAAAAAAAGCAAGGAAGTATACTCCCTTACTTTCTGTTTACAACTCCCGTTAAAAAATTCAAAAATACATGTACGCCTGCTTTTACAGTTATTTCTCTTACATCACGCAGCGGATCTAGACAAACGATATCCATTGCTTGAACAAGCGGATGACTCCCAGCCGTGTATACCGCTTCAAACAATTCCTCCGTTCTCATTCCCCCTGTGGTTCCTGCTGGAACTCCAGGTGCGTAAGCAATATCTAACACGTCCATATCAACGGTTAAATAGATCATGTCTACTTCTTTGCTCAGCTGTTTTAGTACTTCTTTCACCGTATGAGTTACTCCCGCTTTTCTTGCTTGCAGTAGCGTTACATAATGAACGCCTTTGCTATCCGCATATTCCTTTAACGATTTTGAGTTGTAAAACCCGTGAAGCCCAATATTCCATACATGAGTTGCATCAATTGTGTTGCTTTCAATTAAATTTCGTATGGGTGTTCCGTTAGAAGGGCCATTGTCTTCTAAGCTTCGTAAGTCAAAGTGCGTATCAAACTGTAAAATTCCTATTTTCTGTTCGGGATGTGACTCTTTCCATCCTTTTACTAACATAGCTGTAATGGAGTGGTCTCCTCCGAGCATAACAGGCAGCGCATGCGGATGACATTTCCGCATAGACATCATCGCTTCTTTTATATACTGATGAGACTTCTCTATATCCGTTACGTGCTGTTTGACGTCACCTAAATCCAACACTGACAAGGAAGTCAAATCCGTATCATACTCAATATGATACGGATTAAAGGATTTCCAGAGTTTCCTCATGGCCATTGGCGTCTCACTGGCTCCAGAAGCGCTAATGGAGGATCTTGAAAGAGGCACGCCCAAAACCGTAATATCTATCGATGTAAAGTCGACTTTGCACCCATCTTCAACTGTCTGAATCCAATCACTTACTTTTGGGTCAGAAGTACTTTGACGCTGCCAGCAAAAAGGCGGTCGATCAAGCTGTGGGTACGGATAGTTCATGTAAAACACCGCCTTCAACCACAACTTTCCCATCTTTTAATACCGTGTCTACAAGATTTACGGCATAGTTATACTGCAGCGTTTGGTAATTGGGCGCATCAAATAGCACTAAATCGGCTTTTTTACCTACTTCAATACTTCCGATTTGATCCCCTTTGCCAATGGCATGAGCCGCGTTGATCGTACAGGCTGTTAAAACTTCTGCTGGCGTCATTTTCATCGTTAAACAAGCTAAATTCATAATAAACGGCAGCGATTCCGTAGGAGAAGACCCTGGGTTTCGATCTGTAGACAAAGCAACCGGTACCCCTGCTTCGATCATTTTTCTAGCACGCGCCGGCTCTTCCATTAAAAAGAATGCAGTACCCGGCAATAGAACGGCTATAACTCCGCTTTCAGCCATTTGCTTAATTCCTTGATCCGATGCTTTTAATAAATGATCCGCAGACACAGCTCCCACTTTAGCCGCTAATTCTGCCCCGCCAAAAGACACAATTTCATCGGCGTGGATTTTAGGTTTTAGTCCGTATGCTTTTCCAGCTTGTAAAATACGCTCTGACTGTTCAACTGTAAACACACCTTCTTCACAAAATACATCACAAAACTCCGCTAGCTCTTCTTTTGCAACAATTGGTATCATTTCTTCAATAACGTGTTGAACAAACGCATCTTCATTCCCTTTGTACTCAACCGGCACCGCATGAGCTCCCATAAAGGTTGAAACAACATCTACTGGATGCTGTTCATTCAGTTTCTTCGCTACTTTTAATTGTTTGATTTCATCTTTAAGATTTAAACCGTACCCGCTTTTGGCTTCGACAGTTGTAACTCCGTACTGCAGAAATTTATTTAAACGTTTTGTAGATTGCTTGATTAGCTCCTCTTCTGTTGCTTGTCGTGTACTAACGGTTGTTTGTAAAATTCCTCCTCCCGCTTTTAAAATATCAATATACTTTGCCCCGTTTAAGCGCATTTCTAATTCTTTTTCACGACTGCCTCCAAACACAAGGTGAGTGTGGGGATCAATTAACCCAGGCGTTACGATTTTTCCTTCGGCATCAATTATATTAATAGGTTCATGGATATGCTCAAGGTATTCCTGCGCTTTGACGTCAGGTCCAACAAATACAATTCTTCCATTTTTCACGAGTACGCTGCCATTTTCAATGATTCCTAGAGCTGACATTTCTTCCTCTCGTCTAGGCTTACTTCCGCCTTTAACCGTAATGACTTGTTCAGCGCATTTGATATACGTAATAGTCATACGTATCCCTCCTTTTTTATTCATGTAACGCAGGAATTTGTATCCCTTTTTCTTTTGCAGTTTGAATGGCCTTATCATAGCCGGCGTCTACATGACGAACAACACCCATGCCAGGGTCTGTTGTTAAAACACGTTCTAGACGTTTGGCGGCATCTTCCGTCCCGTCTGCTACTACAACCATTCCAGCGTGCAGAGAATACCCCATACCTACTCCTCCTCCGTGGTGAACGGATACCCAGCTTGCGCCTGCTGCCGTATTGACTAATGCATTTAAAATAGGCCAGTCTGCTACTGCATCACTGCCATCTTTCATTGCTTCAGTTTCACGATTTGGCGAAGCCACAGAACCGGCATCTAGATGATCTCTGCCAATAACGATAGGCGCTGACAGCTCTCCGTTTGCTACCATGTCATTAATAATTTTTCCAAAGCGCGCTCTTTCTCCGTAGCCTAGCCAGCAGATACGAGCCGGCAACCCTTGAAATTCAATTTTTTCTCTCGCCATTTTAATCCAGTTGCAAAGATGCGTATTATCCGAAAACTCACGTAAAATGACTTCATCTGTTTTATAAATATCTTCTGGGTTTCCTGACAAAGCGACCCACCTGAACGGTCCTTTTCCTTCACAGAACTGCGGACGGATGTACGCTGGGACAAATCCCGGGAAATCAAATGCATTCGCGACACCTTCATCGAGCGCCACTTGGCGAATATTATTGCCATAGTCAAAAGCAACCGCGCCTTTTCTTTGCATCTCTAACATAGCTTGAACGTGAATAGCCATACTTGCTTTTGATTGTTTTATATATTCATTTGGATTTGTATTCCGCAATTTTTCTCCTTCTGCTAAGCTGACTCCAATCGGCAAATATCCGTTAAGCGGATCATGTGCCGATGTTTGATCTGTCACAATATCTGGGATAAATCCTCGCTTTATCATTTCAGGAAGAATCTCGGCTGCATTTCCAACTAATCCAATGGACAGCGCTTTGCCCAATCTTTTTGCATCTTCAGCTAACTTGATTGCATCAGCTACACTTTCGACTACCGTATCGCAATACTTTGTTTCGATACGTTTTTCAACACGCGTGCGATCAACATCAATTCCAATGACAACGCCGCCTGCCATCGTAACGGCTAGTGGTTGTGCACCTCCCATTCCTCCTAATCCAGCTGTTAACGTAATGGTTCCTTTCAAAGTTCCGTTAAAATGCTGGTTGGCACACTCAGCAAATGTTTCATACGTTCCTTGAACAATGCCTTGGCTTCCGATATAAATCCAGCTTCCTGCAGTCATTTGCCCGTACATCATTAACCCTTTTTTATCGAGCTCATGGAACGTCTCCCAATTCGCAAAAGCAGGAACAAGATTTGAATTTGCTAATAAAACACGCGGCGCATCACTGTGCGTTTTAAAAACCGCAACCGGCTTGCCGGACTGTATGAGAAGCGTTTCATCTTCTTCTAATTCTTTTAACGTATCTACAATACGATCGAACGCCTCCCAGTTACGGGCTGCTTTTCCGATCCCTCCGTATACGACTAACTTTTCCGGATGCTCTGCTACTTCGGAATCTAAATTGTTTAGAAGCATGCGAAGAGCGGCTTCTTGTACCCAGCCTTTTGTCGTTAGTTCTGTTCCACGAGGTGCTTTTATTCCACTTTGTTTTGTCTCCATTTCGTTTTCCTCCTCTATAAAAATGAAAAACTGTTAAACTAACTTTTTATTACAGTGCTAGTTCATAATTCGTATCTTGCACAAAAGTTTTGAAATCAGCTGCTAACGCCTCAATATCACGTGAGAAAATTCGATCTTTCATAATGGTTGGTACGGTTTTTCTAATTCTTGAATACATTTTTCTTGTTTCTGAAGCAAGTTTATCCACTCCTTGAATATCGGCTGCTTGAGCCGCACAAATTGCTTCGATTGATAGAACTCTTCTTGTATTTTGGATAATTTGATAAGCATGACGTGCAGCAGTCGTTCCCATGCTGACATGGTCTTCTTGATTCGCTGAAGATGGGATAGAATCAACACTTGATGGATGCGCTAATACTTTATTTTCGGAAACTAATGAAGCCGCAGCGTATTGAGTAATCATGAGCCCGGACTCTAGACCTGGATCTGCACTTAAAAATGCGGGCAGCCCGCTAAGCTGAGGGTTTACTATTCGTTCAATGCGCCGTTCAGAAATATTCCCAAGCTCCGCCATTGCAATTCCTAGAAAATCCATAGCAAACGCAATGGGCTGCCCGTGAAAATTCCCTCCAGAAATTACTTTGCCGCTGTCAGCAAAGATGAGCGGGTTATCAGTTGCTGAATTAATCTCAATTAACAGCTTTTCTTTTACATAATTTAAAACTTGATAAATAGCACCATGAACTTGAGGAATGCAGCGCAGTGAATAAGCATCTTGCACTCTTATTTGACCTTGAGAAGTAGTTAATTGACTGCCTTCTAAGTACGAAAGAATTCGGGCAGCTACCTGCTGTTGTTCCGGGTAAGGTCTTACTGCATGTGACTCAGGCATGAATGCTTCTACAATACCTTGCAGACCTTCTAATGTCAGTGCTGCAATTCCGTCAGCAAGATCAGCGAGCTTTTGAGCTTCAAGGTACGAAACTACTCCTACAGCCGTCATTGCCTGAGTGCCGTTGATCAAAGCTAGCCCTTCTTTTGCCTGTAATTGTATAGGTTCAAGCCCTGCTAGCTTTAAAGCATCTTCTCCTTGCATTCGCTGACCATTATATACAGCTTCTCCTTCTCCAACTAGCAGCAGCGCTAGATGTGATAACGGGGCTAAGTCACCGCTAGCTCCAAGCGAACCTTGACTCGGGATAACCGGTACTACGTTTTGGTTTAAGCAATCGATAAGAAGCTGCAAGGTTTCCAGTCGTATTCCGGAATACCCTTTAGCTAATGCGTTCGCTCGTAAAAACAGCATGACTCTGCTTACTTCTAACGAAAATGGCTCTCCTAGTCCGCAGGCATGACTGCGAATCAGGTTAATCTGCAGATCAGCTAAGTCTGTTTTTGAAATAACCGTATCACTAAACTTTCCAAATCCCGTATTTACTCCGTAAATTACGTTGTTGTTCGTAATGCTCTCTTCAACTAACGTTCTGCTTTTTTGTATATGTTCAACTGCGTGATCGCTAATTTTCACGGAGTATCCTTGGTAAATAACTTTGTAAATTTGGTCGAACGTCAGTGAATTTCCATCAATTTGAATAAACATCATACCCGCTCCCTTGTTAAACTGTAGACTGCCTTTTCTTTTTGAACACAAAAAGGGGCTATATCAAAGAGGAAACAAGCTCCTTTTGATATAGCCCCCTATAAACTAACCTACTTACACTATGGGCTTTTATTAATAATCAGTATTTCACTTATACATACAATCGCTAAATGACTAAATCACTATACACTTTAAGCTGTACAACTTAAAGCAACTAGGGTACCTACACTAAGTATTACGCTGAATTAATCATTTGTCAATTATTATTTAAGAAAATTTTAAATAATCTGAAATAAAATCGTTATTTTTTATAGCAGCGATGATTCACGGCTGCACAATTTTATTTTTTAAACGTTATCGGACGTTCATGTCGCTTGGGTGCGGACCTTTGCGGCGGTTGCTGTTTAATCCATTAATCTCTGCCATATCATCAGCAGTAAGTTCAAAATCAAACACGTTAAAGTTTTCTTCTATTCTAGACGGTGTAACTGACTTAGGAATGACAATTGTGTTGTTCTGTAAGTGCCAGCGCAATACAACTTGAGCCGGAGTTTTGCTATGTACTTCAGCAATTTTTTGAATAACCTCGTCTTGTAACACTTCTCCTCCTTGATCAAGAGGGCTCCATGCTTCCACGAAAATATTATGTTTGGCGCAAAACTCTTTTAATTCATTTTGAGCAAGATACGGATGGCACTCAATTTGGTTTAAAACAGGCGTTACGTCACATTCATTTAACAAGCGCTCCAAATGCTCAATTTCAAAGTTGCAGACGCCAATTGCTTTTACTTTGCCATCGTGATAAAGCTTTTCTAATGCTTTATACGTCTCCACATACTCATCATATTGAGGAGTAGGCCAGTGAATCAAATATAAATCCACATAATCAAGTCCTAATCGTTCTAGGCTTTCATCAAACGCACGTAGTGCATTTTCATAGCCTTGGTCGCTGTTCCAAACTTTTGTTGTAATAAACAGCTCTTCCCGAGGAACAGAAGATTCTTTAATCGCTTGACCTACTCCTTCTTCATTTTTATAAATCATAGCTGTGTCGATAGAGGTATATCCAACTTCAATTGCTTTTGACACTGCAGCTGCTGCTTTGTTATCTTCTACTTGCCATACGCCAAATCCAAGCTGAGGCATTTTTAAGCCGTTGTTTAATGTGACAATATTCATTTTACATGTCTCCTTTTTTGTTAAAAAGTTCAAAGTTTTAATGATGGTGCCAGCCGATCAGCATAGCAACCTGGCCCATTATAATGCCGACTGGGATTCCTACAATCATGGCTCCAAATCGAAATTTAAAAGACCATGCCCGCGGTACAAGGGAAAACAAATAAATCATACTCATCGTTGCCATACATGTACTGCTAAAGAAACTGACGATAGTGTGTAAATTTGGCATTCCTTCTCCTCATTTCACTAGAACATTTGCGCCTTTTCAATTTCATCATTTATCTTTTGTTCTAATGCCTATGTTTTCGCAGCCGACATAGTTACATTCGTCAAAGGGTTCCGTAATCCTGCTTCAATCAGCTAAAAATACTTTACCTACGTAACTTTTTTAATTAAAACGAATATGTGCTTTTAACTGAGAAGTTGTGTATAATTTCCGTATATACAAAATAATAAGAATTTTTTATTTCAAAGAGAAACTGTACATCCTCTGTAAGGCAATCATACATATTTGCAAGAGTTAACGAAAGGAATGGATATAAAAATGGCGATTGAAAGAGTAAAAGCATATTTTAAACAATATGGCATGGAGAATCGAATTATTGAAATGGATGAGTCCAGTGCTACTGTAGAACTGGCAGCGCAAGCTTTAAAATGTGAGCCGCAACGGATCGCAAAAAGTCTTTCTTTTAACGCAGAAGGAACCGTTCTATTAATTGTGGCAGCAGGAGATGCGAAAATTGATAATCGAAAATATAAAGAAGAGTTCGGAACCAAAGCAAAAATGCTTGGAGCAAGTGAAGTAGAAACGCTGATTGGTCATGCCGTAGGCGGAGTATGCCCATTTGCCGTTAATGAAGGTGTTCACGTGTATCTAGATGAATCTCTGAAACGTTTTGTTACCGTTTTCCCTGCCTGTGGAAGTGGAAATAGTGCAATTGAATTAACAATACCCGAACTAGAAGAATTTTCGAAATGCTTAAAATGGGTTGATGTGTGCAAAGGATGGAATGAATAACTTAGGTAAATTAAGGTACAGATATACATAAAATAAATCAATCAGTACGCCAATAAGCTGAAACAGTTTTTTGTTTCAGCTCATTGGCGTACCTAAACGAATTTATGAAACAGCTTAACCCAACCTAGGTAAGAAACCCCTAAGAGAAATACAAAAAGAAATAGTAAAGGAATGTTCCTAGGGATAAAAAGCCAGCCGTCTAACGTATTCCACAGAAATTCACTTTTATTTGCTTTTCTCATCATTTTCACCTCAAGCAGATTTACTATTTTGTATTCAAAAATTCTTTTACATAGTTATATACAGTATCTTCAACTTATGACCTTTTTTCAAGAAAAACGTGCACGAAAAATGGACTGAATCTGAATCTTCTTAATGTATACCTGTTATGTACTCATTCATCGTCTTAGTTTCATCTGTAAAAAAGAAGAAGCCTACATGTTTAGATGCAGGCTTCTTCTCGTTGATTCAGTCTTTCCTTTGTTTGCCTAGTCAGGCCCTTTCGTTACGTATATCGGTTCATAACCAAAGTGCCTTGCGTGAGATACGGATATCTACTTTCAATTTGCGGTAATACATTTGCTGAAGTCGCTGTTAAGCCTTTCAAAACTAATCAGTCCCTTCAAACGCTAAGTATTTAACCTTTCACAACAACCATTTGCATGATAGCTGCTGTACTATATGTGTACCCCGTATTTATATAGTAAAACCTAAAAAAACAATTTTTTATTACATGTAATTTTCTAGACTTTATAGCAAAGAAAAGTTAGATAGTATAGGTGAAAGAAGCACGACAGCCATTAGCGCTCTACTGTTCAGATTCACGCATTCAAAGAAAAAATCTGAACTTGAAATTCAAAAAATTATTTAATGTATGGTTTCATCAATTTTTTGAAATGCATCTTCAAGTGAAGTATATCCGTTTGTTTCTCCTTCGTTACCTTGAAGAGTCCATTCTTGCTTTTCGACTGCTAATTTCCCGTCTTTATCTTTTAGATAAGGTCTGTTAACCATAAACACATGATCATTCTTTTTTACTGTGTAGCCAAGATAATAGTGATTACCTTCTCCTTCCTCTTCATATACGGAGACGCCTTGAAGGTTATATTTGTTTAAAATGTCATCCATATGATGAGTCAGTTCACTTACAATCGCTTCTCTTCCTACATATTCCACATTTCATACCCCTTTTCATTTCGATTTATACTTAGCATTCCCTTGAGCATATTCAATTACACTATCTTTCAAACGTTGTATGAACAAAGCAAGTCAATATAATAGTCATTCATTACATAGTAATAAAAAAGCTACCTCACTATAATGCAACGAAAAAACATTGCTAAGTGAAGTAGCTTTTTTGTTACCGAAATCTACAGAGAAACTTGATTATAGTTCAGTTAAAATAATCGGTTCACCGTTTGTTACAACAATCGTATGTTCACATTGTGCTACAAGACTATTATCAGGTGTAACAAACGTCCAACCGTCGTCTCCGCGTTCAATGATATGATCAGCCTTCATAGAGATAAACGGCTCTACAGCAATAACAAGACCTTTTTTCAAGAGGGCTTTATCCATTGGATCATAATAGTTTAAAATGTGGTTAGGAGCGTCATGCAAGCTGCGGCCAACACCATGACCCGTTAAGTTTTCAATAACAGCATATCCGTTTTGGTGTGCAAAGTTAGAAACAGCACGACCAATTTGATTTTGTTTTGAACCAGCTTTTACTTTTTTCATAGCTGCCCAAAATGCATCTACTGCAGCTTGACACAGCTTTTCTTTTTCTTCGTCTTGCCCAATAACAAATGAAATACCCGTATCCGAATAATAGCCATCAAGTACTGCGGATACATCCACATTTACTAAATCGCCATCTTTTAATACGCGGTCTCCCGGAATACCGTGAGCCACTTCTTCGTTGACACTAATGCACGTTACACCTGGGAAATTATATTCTTTTTCAGGTGCAGAAATAGCACCGTGTTCATCTAATATTTTTTTACCGATCATATCAAGCTCTTTTGTTGTCATACCTGCTTTTGCTTGTTTTTTCATTTCTTCGCGCGCAAGTGCAACGATACGTCCAATTTTGCGTAAACTTTCTAAATCCTGTTCGTTACCAATAATCATAAAAAAACACTTTCCTTCCTCGAAATATATATCCTATCCGATTTTATCATATTTTTATGAGGATTTTTCAAAAGACCTTTTAAGAACTAAAATGTACGATTAATTAGACTAGTAAGATATTTATCATATGTAAAAATCCTCTTCATTAACCTATGAAATTCAAAAAAGCATGCTACTTCACCGCAGCATACTTTTTTATGTTATATAAAAGCTGCCTTAGTAAGCGGCAGCTTTCACAATTCCTTAATCCACTGTTTCAAATTTCACTTCATTAAACAAACTAGTAGAATTCCACACATTCAGCCCAGCATAACCTTCTGAAAAGGTAGGGTCCATCGTATCGATCACCGGCTTATCATCGAGATAAACTTGAATGTGTTCTCCTTCAGCCGTCACTTTTAGATGGTAATCCGTATTTGTCTTTAAATCCAGCTTTCCCCCATCATCGTAAATAATGAGATCCTTGCCTATTCCGTCTCTAAACGCAATGAGCTTTATTTGATTATTCAGCACATCTACATTCGCAGCATAAGCATTGTTTGCCTGTTCATCCGAACGGAATACTAGCGCTCCTGCTCCTGTAGAATTTGAAACAGAATCGTCTAACACCTTTATCTTTGCTTCATATGTGAAATTTTTTGCTTCTTTTGATGATAAGGTAAAGGAATCTTCTTTGCTTCGTCCTTGTTTTCCGTTAATCGTATCGGCCCATAGTCCGCTAATATTCTTCCATCCAGATAAGTTTGTATCAACAGGACTTTTATTCCAAATAGATTTTAACGGATACATCTTAAGAGAATTTAATTTTACAGCGCCTCCTTTGCTGTAAAGCTTTATTTTATTACTTGAAAGCGTCGGAAAGAGCTGGTCTGTTATTACTGCAGTGCCGTCATTGCCAAATACTTCTACAGACGAATGGTCTACAAACATATGGAGCTTAATCTTTCCCTCTTTTGGAAGCATGGGAGCAGAGTGTTTGCCTTTCACATTTTTACCAAAATTAAAACTTCCAGAGTGTGTTCGATCAACAGATAATTGCTGCTTGTTTATGTTATAGCTGACTTTTGTATTTTCGCTGCCTTCTTTTTGAATTTGAAAACCAAATTCTTGTGCATCTGTATTTGAAACATCGAATTCTGCAATGATTTCATATTTGTTTTCCTGTATGCCTGAAAGAAGATTTTTGTTTTCAGTAACCATCAGATTCTTCAACACCTTTTTTTCTTGCTTATTGCGAATTGAATCAATTGAAACAGGTATTTGTTTTAAACGAAGCCCTTTTGCTGTGTTGGTGAGTTCTATTTTTCTTGGGATTGACATAGAGCTTCTCCAAGTAGTAGTTGGGGTATTGTTGGCATATTGCCAGTTGCTCATCCAGCCTAGCCAATACTTTTCTCCGTTATCTCCTTCAACTCCGCTCCAATCTACAGCGGCATAAAAGTCGGCACCATAATCTGTCCAAAGCACTTCCTCTGGCGGGTTTTCATTTTTAAATGTTTTTCCGTCAAAATCACCAACAAAGTACTGCATACCTGAACCTCCAGCTGCCGCTCCATCATTGATGCTGACTTGCAGCACCCATTTTTTCTTTGTGCTGTCTCCATCAACCGGCAGTTGAAGTAAAGTAGGACACTCCCAAATGCCTCCGTTGCTTCCGTGAGTTGAATTCACCCATTCTCCTGACACTGTGTTCCAATCTGAAAGCTCTCCGCCTTCTCTTTGTTTAGCTTCCTCTGGTTCTTTTGCTACACTGTCTACTTTCTCCGGCATTTTTTCTGTATTAAATACATTTACATCATCTAGATTAATATGCCCCCATCCGCCTACAGCTTGATCAACGGCTTTAATGTACAGTACTTCTCCTATATACTTAGAAGCATCCCATACGTAGCGCTGGTACTTTTCATCTGCAAACTTTGTATTCGCTTGACGAATCAATTCTTTATCGTCGGATGCCCGGACTAAGGCTACATAGCGGTTTGTGGGGTCGTTTCCGCCTCCCATTAACAAATTAATTTCACCTGAACCGCTCAATTTAAAATAAGACGAATGTAATTCTCCAGTGGCATTATCGCCATCTTGCTTATCAGAAAAACCCCATAAATGATACTTTCCTTTTTGTTCAAAAAGACCGCTCCAATTTGCGGTTGCATCCGTTACATGATCGTTTGTGAATGCATTTCCCTTTATCGTTTTCCAGCCGG
The DNA here is from genome assembly GCF_038006305.1 of Priestia sp. FSL R5-0597. Lineage (NCBI taxonomy): Bacteria > Bacillati > Bacillota > Bacilli > Caryophanales > Bacillaceae > Priestia > Priestia sp. FSL R5-0597. The sequence continues at coordinate 1,607,846 of NZ_JBBOUZ010000001.1, read as the reverse complement.
TGAGATCTCCTGTTTCAAAACTTTTATTTTTAATTTCTTTTTCATCTGTATCAATAAACTTTGTCATGTTAACGTCTTGAAACCGGACTGAAGATTGATTAACATGTAGTCCAAACAATCCTTTTGAAAAAGTTTCATCTTTTGCAGTAAGGGTGAAGTTATCGTCTATATGCAAATCAAGTTCATTTCCCGATGCAGTTACTTTTACTTGATGTGATTTGCTCGTATCAATTTTTTCGTTTGTTTCAGCAAGGACAGTTGAAATGCCATTTTGAAGTTTTACTAGTTTGATTGTATCCTTAGAAGCATCTACGCTAGCTATATATCCGTTTTTGGCTTCCGCGTCTGCTCGGAAAAGTAGCGCACCTGAACCATGGTTTTCATCTAAAAATGTCATATTTGACTCGTAAATGAACTGATCTCCCTGTTCTTCACTCATAATATATCCGTCGCTGTTAGATTTACCGATTTTTCCAGCAGCAGTATCATTCCACGTTCCCGTAATAGATTTCCAGTTAGATAGATTGGTTATGAAATTAGATTGATTCGTAAATTTAACATGACGAAAGACAGCTGTGGAATTCCATGCTGTTAGTCCAAACTGACCGTTTTCAAAAGATGCATCACTGCCTTCTAAAACCTGTTTTCCATTTAGCAGTATCTTAAAGTGGTGACTGTTTGCTTCTACTTTCACGTGATACGCTTGTGACGTATCCAGCCTCATTGGCTTTGAAACAACGGTCGTTACGCTTCCTTTCTCTACTTTGTTAAGTGTTAAGAGGTTCTTTTCAGCATCTAAATTGACGGTATATGCGTTTGTTGCATCTTTATTAGAACGAAAAACAAGGCCTCCTGCACCTTCGCGTCCATTCTTTTCTACAAGCATAATTTCTCCCTCTAGAGTAAAAGATTGACCTTTTTGTTCAGACAAAGTATATGAGTAGGCACCGCTTTGACCGTTTGCTTGGATGCCTCCATCAGGTCCAAACTCACTTGCGTATTTCCAATTTTTCAAGTCAGGTGATGTATAAAACATAATTTTATCTTTAGCAGCTAAAGACATCATCCACTGCTTGGTTTGCTCGTGCCAAAACACTTTTGGATCCCGCCAGTCAGGAACTGGGGGATTTGGCATAACAGGATTTCCTTCATATTTGGTCCATGTTCTTCCGCTGTCCGTGCTGTATGCTAGACTTTGCACCTGCCCTTTACTGCCTGAGTGCGTAAAGATAGCTACCATCGCTTCTTTTCCAAATCCTGCGGTATTATTCCAATCGATAACGGCACTTCCTGAAAAGATCTCTCCGTTCTCATCTGGCGAAAGAGCAATCGGAAGGTGTTTCCATTTCACTAAGTCTGTACTAACTGCATGCCCCCAGTGCATAGGTCCCCAGGTGGTACCGTAAGGATAATACTGATAAAAAAGGTGGTACTCCCCGTTATAATAGACCATTCCATTTGGATCGTTCATCCAGTTCGCTTCTGGAGAAAAATGAAATTGATTCCGGTATTTTTCTTGATAATACCCTGTATTATCAGCTAATACAGGGTATACAGAAAACATACTTATGGAACAAGCGACTCCAATCATCAATAACTTTTTGACGGTTCTTTTCATCTTTCTTTCCTCCTTTATTGGCATACTGGCTATGCAAAACATGTTCACCAGCGGATGCTAGAAGAATAGATGACTCCTCTTATTTATCAGCCTAAAAAGCCGATCCAATAACCTCCTATACCGATTAAGAAAATACCGAAAATAATAAGCAGCGGATTTGTACCTTTTCGAAGCATCCATGCTACTAATAAAGTTAGCGCTAAAGGAAGCAGTCCCGGTAAAATACTGTCGAGTACGTCTTGCACGGTTTTCACGACAACTTTACCAGAATCATCTTTGATCCTAGAAACAACCACTGGTATATTAATAGTGGTCCATTTCGAAACCAATGCTCCCATTACAAACAGTCCTAAAATGGATGCACCTTCCGTCAGTTTTTGAATTCGATTGCCTACTAAATCTTTTAAAATTTCTGTTCCTTTTAAATAACCATATTTTAATCCATAATATTTTGTACTTAATCGAATGGCATTAATTAAGATGAAAAACAGCAGTGGCCCGGCAATATTCCCGCCTAACGCAAGAGATGCGCCTAGTGCTGCGAGGACTGGTCGCAGCGTTCCCCAGAAAATAGGGTCTCCTACGCCAGCAAGCGGTCCCATTAATCCAATTTTCATTCCGCTGATGGCTTTTTCATCAAAATCTTTTTTGTTTGCCATTTCTTCTTCCATTGCTGCCGTGACGCCGAATATAGGTGCAGAAATCCACGGATGTGTATTGAACCATTCTAAATGACGCTTTAGTGCTGCATTTCGCTGTGCCCCTGGTCCGTATAAACGTTTAATTGCTGGAATCATCACGTAACAGTAGCCCATTGCCTGAACACGCTCAAAGTTAAATGAACCGAGTAAAAAATTCGAGCGAATAAACATGCTAAAGATGTCTTTTTTCGTTAATCTTTTTTCATTTTCCATCTCTATCCCTCCCTTAAGTTCGCCGTTTAGGCATCTAAATCATCATCGTCGTCATATACTTGTTCGCTCCCTGTAGCTGCGGGAACGCCTGCCGGCTGCATTTGATTTCGCTGCTGCATTACTTGCTGATAAAGAAGGGCTAAACAAAGACCTAACGCCCCAAATCCTACCAGGTTAAACCCTGTAAATGCCGCTAATAAGAACCCGATATAGAAAAAGGGCTTTAAATGAGGAATGTTCATCATATTGATAACCATGGCATATCCTACGACCACGATAATGCCTCCCCCAATTTGCAGACCTTTTGTAATAACTTCCGGAATATTTCCGAGGAAAGTTTGCACGGCGCTTACGCTGATTAATGTAACAATTAACGTTGGAATCATAACGCGGAGAGCCTGAAAACCCATAGCAGTAATATGCATAATTTCAATTCCTTTAAAGTTCCCTTCTTCCGCGTACTTATCAGCTCGATGAATTAAAAATACTGTGATGGTACGAACAAAAATGGTGAGTACTTGCCCTGCAGCTGCTAAAGCTATAGCTACCGCAATGCCTTCACCAATCCCCTGACCAGCTGTGATAACCAAAATAGTTGAAATAACAGAAGCAATAGCCGTATCAGGTGCCATCGCCAATCCAACATTCATCCATCCAAGAGCCATTAATTCCAGCGTTCCGCCTAAAATAATGCCCGTTTTTAAATCTCCAAGCACCAAGCCTACTAATGTGCAGGCAATGAGAGGACGATGGGATTGCCCTTCGTCCAATACGCTTGCGATGCCAGTTACCGCTGCAATGACTAATAATAAAATAATTTGTATGGAAGACATAAACTCATCTCCTTATTTGATTTTTGTTTCATTTCTCAGTAGTTGAATAAAATTTTCGCTAGAATCTGAAGGTAATTGGCGCAGCTCAAGCTTTACGCCTAGTTCCTGCAGTTTCTCAAAAGCATCGATATCTTTTTCGGTAACGCTTACAGATTTGGTGATTTGTTTTCGGTCATTAGCAAAACGCATGCCGCCTACGTTTACTGTCTCAATAGGCACTCCAGCTTGAACAAGAGCAACAATATCTGCGGGACTTTCAAACAGCAGCATGGCTGTTGTATCCTGATAACGAGGGCTGTGAAATGCTTTTGTCATTTTAGAAATTGAGACAGCACTTGCTTTTATATTCGAAGGAGCCACAGAAAGAATAAGCGTTTTTCGCATTTCATCCGCTGCCACCTCATCTGAAACAATGATAATTCGATCTGCTGCATTTGTTTTGATCCATCTTGTTAATACCTGCCCGTGAATAAAGCGGTCATCAATTCTTGCTAAAACGATTTTCATAATAATCCATCCTCTCCGATTTGGTTTGCTTGCTGGACTTTCTCCAAATGTTCACTGCACACTTGAAAACTTTCTTCATTCACTTGCTTTAATCTCCCTAGCATCTCTTTTAATGTAACGTGTTCCCTCATGGCTAACACTTCTAATAACATAGGCAAGTTAACTCCGGATACCATATCCGCTGTTTTGTTTTTAAGGATATATGGAGTAGCCGCATTGTAAGGTGTACCTCCAAAAATATCGACTAGAAAAAGCACTTCATTTTCTAAGGGCATCTCCTCTAATGCTTGCTTATATTTTGCTTCAAGCGTTTGGATACCCTCTCCTTTTAGAAAAGGTACGGCTACTACGTGATTCTCTTCACCAAATATCATTTTGGAAGCCCCCTCTAATGCTGGTGCGAAATCACCATGCCCACTAATAATGACTGAAATCATGTACACTTGCTCCTCTCTTTTACGTTCTACACTTATTTATTGCAAGTATCGTGCCAACAAAGAGTATTAAGCGCTTTCATTTATTTTTCAATACCTTTTTCTATGTTGTTGATACAGGTTCCTTAAAATAAACAAACCTGTATCAAAACGTCATGCGTTTTAATACAGGTTTTTCTGTTATTTAAAAAATGGGATAAAAAAAGAAACTAGCGGCATATAAATTAAACTAGTTTCTTGGGATTATCATATGATTTTTACATTTCATCCGCAAAAATGGTGGCAATAAATAATTTTTCATCTCTTGTTAAGGTAAGTTTAAGCTTTTTTTCGACGGCTTGTAATGTTTTTTCCGTTTTTTGATAAATACTTTCTAACTGATGAGTGATTTCTTCATCCTCCGGAAAAGCAAGGGGTTCGTTTTTTATCATTCTTTCTAAAGCAAAGGCTGTATGCATCACAATTCGAATCATAACGGTGTTGCTTAATTCCATTTCTAACTCATCTTGTACGTGACTTAACCACTCTAACAGAATTTCACTTATGAGATACGGATTAATAAATAGAAGGTACTTTCGCAAGTTTTCTTCGCAAAGTTCACGCACTACAATATTCCCTTCAGTCTTCTCCTCATCATAGCGTATCGTTTCTTTTGTAATTGCCTGTTGAAGTATTCGCTCTCCCTGCCCTTCAATAAGGACTTCTAGTGATACATGAGGCGCATCAATCTTAGGGTTTTTGGTACCTGCTGTTGCGACAATTTCATATTCTTTTTGAATTTCCCGAATGTTTGCTGCTAATTTAATAGAAGAAACGGTTAGAATTTTAATAGGCTCTTGAGATACTTTCCGTGAAATAATCGTTAAGATTTTTTCTAATTGTTTTGCTGTACCGCTTCCTGTTGTACAAATAGAAACAAGGGCTTTCTTTTTCCCAAACACATGCTGCTGCTTATCTATAAATTCCATAAAGTCTTTTTGCACCGAATCAAATATGGCATATAAATTTAAGTCTAAATAATTTACTTTTCTAACGGTGTCTAACACCATAGACGTCGTCACGTTGCTGATTGTTTTAATCTTAGTCCCTGTTTTTTGTTCTAACTTGCTTTCTAACATGGCAAGCGAGCCCATGTCTACAAGCATTAATACGCCTTCTCCTTCATCTACTTTCTTAATTCCCTGGATTAATCTATCTACAATTTCGACTGGAGATACCGTCAAAGGCACATCAATAGCTATAATAGGAGTACTTCCTAAAAGCTCCGTAGCCACTTCTACCATAGAAGTTGCCGTGCTGTTTCCATGGGCAGCAACTATAATTCCTACTCGTTTATTTTCTTTTAACGTTCGAATTGATTGAATAACCATTGTGAGATAAATAACTTCTATTTCTGGTACGCTGATGTTAAACCACTTTTCGATTCGATTTTTAAAAAGCAGGGCTACCGCATATTCTTTTGGATACGTTTCGCGAATTTCATCTATCTCCTTTGTATTTAATACGTCTACTTGTTTTTTTCGCTTTAAAAAGGATTCCATATGCATACTCAAAAAATGAATAAATCTGCGATCAAATTTACAGTTCAATTCTTTTTCTGCTAAATGTTTTAATTCTTTTGTAAGCTGAATTACGTCGTCTTCTACGAATTTCATTAAATTAGAACTCTGGCCATTTTTTTGATTAAAAAAGCTCCGAACATTCAAATGAATGTCGGTAAGAATATATTGATTGATGTCTTCTTGAGATAAACCTTCTTTTGTTAAAACATCTACTTTTTCTTCTATTAACTGATATAAATTAAACGATACGTCTTCCTCTATTTTTATTTCTTGGCTCTCCATAGCCGGAGAAATGATCGTTTTGAGATTTACATATTCAGAAATTTTTCTGCTGCGCTCCATATTTTTACTATTTGAAATCCAATCTCGTTTAATATCATCAGGCAAATCTCTCACTGTAAGTTCCACCATATGTTTACTATCAAGGTTATTTAAAAATCCGTGTGCGCACACGAGCTGTACATTGGACTTTAACTGCCCTACATTCCCAAATTTTTCAGTGTGGATTAAAGCATTTAATACATCAATGTGGACACTTAGCTTTTTATTAATTCGTTTAGCTTCTTGTTCTAAAAGAAACGTTGTGAGATGAATCTTTTCTTTGAGAGATCGCTCTTCTAATGACGGAATATGGATAGTCATCGGAATTCTTCTTAAGAAAGTTTGCAGTAAGGCTGAACCGGGATTTTCAGTTGTAGCACAAATAATTAATACTTTAGACGTTCGCTTATGATCTGTTTCCCCCAGGCGATTGTACGTACCTTGATCAATGAGGTAAAAAAGCATTTCTTGACCTTCAGGAGGAAGCCGGTGTATTTCATCCATAAAGAGAATGCCTTCATTTGCTTGTTCTACTAAACCTACTTTACTTTCAGTTGCTCCAGTGAAACTCCCTTGCTTATGACCAAATAACTGAGAAAGAAGTAATTGAGGATTGTGATAGTAATCAGCGCAGTTAAAGGTAATGAACGGGGCCCCTGTTTTTAACCTCTCTGAATATATAGCAAATTGATAGATTCGTTTTGCAAAAAGAGATTTGCCTGATCCCGTGGGACCTAATAGCAGCATATGTAACCCATTGGGCGGGTAAAGAACAGCAGCTTTTGCTTGAGAAATCGATTTTTTCAAACTGCCTGTGGCTCCAATCATTAATTCAAAAGGATTAGCAGAAAGTGCTTCTTCTTTTCCCCCATTAGATAGCTGCTCTAGTTTTTCCACTTCCATCTTATTCGTATCCCACTTTTGACGAAAAATGGTTTCGACAATCTCTAGCGGAGCGTAGCGAACGGGGAACATTTTAATTTTAATTACTTTTTGCATGCGGACAAGTTTGTTCAGTTCAAGACTTACATTAGATCTCTCTAAATCTAACTGTTCAGCAATTTCAATCGCTGAGCTTCCTTGGTTATGTAAAAGTTCCACTTCTGTAAACTCCTGAAAATTACTCAACAGCTGATTGTATACCTTATCAATTCGTTTCATTAGAAGCACCTTCTTTATTTTCAGTTCACGATCGGAAGTTTCTCTTTCAAAGAAATGAGACATTCCCTACTACTACAAGTTATTTCACCTATAAGTACCATCATGTCATACTAATCTATGAAAGCGTTTCAAGCCATTATATGTAAATATATTAAGTTAGTCAACCTTGCATGTCAACCGGTTTCATTCTTAAAGTTATAGTCTGTCTGAATGTTTCATTTTCTTTGAATAACTGTGAATCTGTATATACTACTTTTTCATTTTACTTAGCACTGCAGTTACAGCATATTTTTGCTTACATAATAAAACGAAAGAAAACAGCAGCAGTTGTCGCCATTCTCTTTCGTTTTTAAAAATTATTTATCTGCAGTTAATTGTCCTTGTTGTAAAATACTATTTTTCACAACAGCTGTTTTTGATCCTTTAATACTTAACAAGAAGCTAGGAGCAAACGTAGAGTGTTCCTCTGAATAGAAGCCTCTGTTTGTCATGTAACTTGTAATCACGACATTGTCTCCTTTAACTTGCGGAACTGCAAAATGTGAATACGTGAACGTTTTGTCATTAGGATCGAGGTTCATATGTAAAACAAGTCCTGTATCATTTAGCGGTTTGTATTTTCCTGTCAGCGTATTTGATACGTATCCTAGCATATATACGTCATCTTGGCCGATACCATCAATGGTCATTTTAGACCCGCGAGAATCTGTGAATAAGTACCATTTTCCATCTTTTTTGAATACATTTGCGCGTTCAATTTCATCTGTTACCGTGTTTGAGGTAATCAGTGGATCCATTACTTTTTTTAAGGTATAGTCGTTATTTAGTTCTACAATGCCTAATGCGCCGTTTGCTAAAGAGGCTTTCTTTTTATTAGAACTCTGCAGTAATTTCTCTTTTTCTGATTGGAAAAATGGATTGTTTCCACCGTAGTAAGCTCGATTGTAAAGAGAATCCTCCCCTTGATAACCATCTTCAGTTCCTGTGTTTGCTTCAAACACAAGGTATTTATGCCCTTTATCTTCTACATAGTGAGGATCTCTCAACGTATGATTATCTTCTGAACCATATGCGCCTTCGTCGATAAACTGCTGAATATTTTGATATTTTTTACCATCACCATCAAAAATGGATTTATGATCTTCAACACCTTCAATTTTTAACGTATCTGCACTTGGCTGAGATACATTTACTTGAGCTGTTGTTAAAGTTTGTTTTCCATAGTTTGTACCTGAAAAATTAGTATAGAATAAGCGTACTTTTCCGTCTGATGTTAAAGTAGCAGATCCTGACCATTCTTGTGTTTGTTTTTTCAAATGAGGGTCATTCGGTACAAATTTATCACTGTCTTTGAACACTCTTCCTGCATTTTTCCAACTGTCAATCGACTCTTCACCTATTTTTTTATAAAACACATAAATAGATGTATCATCCGCATCTTTAGGATTGCCTGCTAGCGCAAATACAACTTGGTAACCATGGTAGTTGGCTACTGTTCCGTCAGCATTTTGCAGAGGCCAGCTGTCCCATACGTCTAAGTCAATTAAATTACCCGATTTATCATACCCTTTTGCAGAGGCAATATTTTTGATTGTTGCTTTATCAAAAGCTGGAACTTTAAACTGTTCGCTTTTTTGCTGCTGAGGAATTTTCAGCATGTTATCACGTGTAATATGAGAAACTCTATAATTATTATTTGTATCTTTATGATTGCTTTCAGCTGCCCATGTTTGAGATCCAGCACCTACTAACATAGCTGCAGCAAAAGATAATGCTGTTGTTCGCTTTGCGATTTTCTTAATGTTCATCTGTTTTCTCCCTTTTGTATCATACTTTTTCTTGTGTTACTCACAAGTGATCCATTTTCTATGTATCGAGAAGTCATATCCATCTGGCGAAATAACAGAACCGGTTCCATTACCTTTCCAAGATTACTTGCATAATATTGAAAAGTCAAATAGGTAAAATGGAGTGATCATACCCTTTTTTATCCCTTTGTTTTTTTAATTTAGTTATAAAGTCTTAAATCTTTAACTTTTTAATTAAATCGGCAAATTCATCATCATATTTAACCTACTATTCTTTTATAAGCTTTTCTACAGCTGTTAAAGTACCCAGGCTTCAAGAAAATATCGTTAATGTATTTTTTGTGAAATAGTGGAATAATTTATTATATAATAGTTTCTACTGGTAATAATAAGAGACAAAAGAATTAGGTAATCTCTTTTTATTTTGATTCTTTTATACTGTTAAATTTTATGCAGCTCTTCCCAAGTAATCGCTATCATTTCAATTAATCAATCATACATTTTTCAGGAAATCAAAAAGAGCTCTTTATAAAGAGCTCTTTTTGGTTTCATTTATGCTGTCTTTAAATAGCTGTTCTTATCTAAATAAATCAAGTGCCGCAGTACGTTTGATAAGGCTGATTAGACGGAGCAGACGGTGTACAATACTCTGACTGATCCGGCGATTCATATGGGCTAGAAAGCACTTCTAGAAGATCTTCCATAACGCTGTAGTCTCCTTTTTGTGCTGCATCTAGCGCTGCTTCTACTCGGTGATTTCGAGGAATGACAGCGGGATTGTTATGTTTCATAAGCTCTTCCGACTCTGCTTTAGATTGTTTTTGTCTGCCTAGTCTTTTCTGCCATAACTCCTGCCACTGTGCAAATTCTTCGCTTTCAAACAGTTCACTCTTTCCTAGCTTATTGAAAGTTAATGCACGAAATGTATTTGTATAGTCAGCTTTATAGGTTTTCATCATGGTAAGAAGCTCTTGGAATAATGCTTCATCTTCTTTTTCTTCGTTAAAAAGCCCAAGTTTAGCCTGCATACCCGCCAGCCAGTTTTCTCGATAGAATTTTGGAAATTCCGTCACGGCGTTTTGTGCTATTTCAACTGCTTTTTCTATATCTTGATCCAACAGAGGTAATAAAGCTTCAGCAAACCTCGCAAGATTCCACCCTGTAATGCCTGGTTGATTTTGATATGCATAGCGCCCTTGTACATCAATTGAACTAAATACAGTTTCTGGATCATAGGTATCCATAAATGCACATGGCCCATAATCAATTGTTTCTCCGCTAATTGTCATATTATCCGTATTCATGACGCCATGAATAAAACCAATAAGCTGCCATTTAGCAACTAGGGTAGCGTGACGCTTAATCACTTCTTGAAGCAATGATAAATATTTTTTTTCATTCTTTTCTATGTGGGAGAAGTGACGTTCTAATGCATAGTCAGCTAAAGCTTGAAGGTTTTCGACTGTTCCCCATTTTGCAGCAAATTGAAATGTGCCAAAACGAAGGTGACTGGAAGCTACACGCGTCAAAATCGCCCCCGGCAGTTCTTTTTCGCGAACAATGGATTCGCCTGTTGTTACGACTGCCAGGCTCCGAGTAGTCGGAATACCAAGGGCCTGCATCGCCTCACTAATCATATACTCACGCAGCATAGGTCCCAGAGCTGCACGACCGTCTCCACCCCGGGAATACGGAGTTCGGCCTGAGCCTTTAAGCTGAAGATCCACTCGTTCACCCGAAGGCGTAACTTGCTCCCCTATCAGCATAGCCCGTCCGTCTCCTAGCATGTTAAAGTGGCCAAATTGATGCCCCCCATAAGCTTGTGCAAGCGGGAAAGCACCTTTTGGAACACTGTTTCCAGCCAAAATGCTAACTCCTTCTTGGCTTTGCAGCTGTTCTTTTTGTAACCCTAGAGATGCGGCTAAAGAGTCGTTAAATTTGACTATTTTAGGTGAACTCACTGGATTAGGATCAAGAGGCGTAAAAAAAATGTTTGGTAACTCCGCATAGCTATTACGTAAATTCCATCCTGTTTCTTTTTGATTAGTCATCGTATCTCCTTTTCTTCTTGTGTCTTAAAACATAACTCTTTTCTTTACTGATCGTGGTTTTATAAGTGCAGCAGCCCTGCTCTATCCTGCTTTCTTTTGGGCATCTTAGAGCAGGACAGTTTCTCTTTCATTCATTATCTCTTTTACTATTATATCGTATTTGCTCGTACTTTTAATCTAAAGTGCCTTATCCATTTATATACCGCCACTTTGTTGACGAGCTATTAAATGCTCAAAAAAGAAGAAGTATTAATATACTTCTTCCTCTGTATTTTACCCCCAAATATCTTTTAAATTCCAATACGTTAACTCTTTTACGATTACGTCTCCTCCTTCAGTAAATAACTCAATTCCAAGCCTGCTTTCTTTTGGATAAATGCGGCTTGTCATGGTAGCTTGTCCTTCGTTTGCAAATACTTCGATGGAAGAACGATCCACAAATATTCGTAAAGCTAGTGTCTCACCTGCTTGCAACGCTACTTTCCTCACTCCATCTTCTTTTCCCGAGTGAGTACAGTCAAGCACTAGCTTTTGCTCATTAAGGTTATAACACATAAGCGTTTCATCATTGTTTATTCCACAAATTTTTATTCCTACTGATGAAGCTTGGCAGTCCGCTAAATCAAATACAGCTTGTATCTCTAGCAAATCTTCATTTACTTCTACTACACAGCTTTCAGAAAGAGCTTTATTGGTTAGCATATTATATTGAGTTTTCCGAAGTGATGTCAGCTCTTGGACGGGGTTCATTAACACTTTATCCTCTCTTAAAGTTAGTTCTCTCGGAAGCGTTAGCGCACCGCACCATCCATCCTCTTTCGTTGGCATATTAGCTTCCCACATGTCCATCCACCCGATTGCAATTCGTCTTCCTTTATCATCTAAAAGCGTTTGAACAGCATAAAAATCGTGGCCGTGATCTAATTCAGTAAATGACCCATGATGAAAGGTATTGGTTTCATAACTATATTCTCCAACTAAATATCCCGTTTGGAAAAGGTTGTGATAGGAATCACCTTTTGCTTCTATCCCTTGAGGAGAAATCATTAACACATGCTTTCCGTCTAACTCAAAGAAGTCCGGACACTCCCACATATATCCTAGATCTCCATCGCTTTTAGCAAGGACGCCAACATATTCCCATTTTCGTAAATTTGAAGACCGGTATAAAATAACGCGTCCCTCTTGTTTCTTTGTTGAGTTTCCTAGAATCATATACCAGAAATCCTCGTGCTTCCATACTTTAGGGTCTCGAAAATGATGAGAACTATCTGCCGGCGGCTCCGCAATAACTGGGTTGACCTCTACTTTTTCAAAGGTAATGCCGTCTTTACTAACAGCTATATTTTGGTTTTGAAAAAAAGTATCCAGCTCTTTGTCTATATAATTATGTCCTGTATAAATTAGCGTAAGCTCTCCTTCGTTATCCACGGCACTTCCAGAAAAACATCCATCTTTATCAAATGTATCTCCAGGAGCTAAAGCAATCGGTAAATGCTGCCAATGAACAAGATCTTTGCTTTTGACATGTCCCCAATGCATCGGTCCCCAATTCTCGTCATAAGGATGATGTTGATAAAAAACATGATATTCTCCTTTATACTGAACCAACCCATTCGGATCATTAATCCAGTTCGCTGGCGCCATAATATGATACCCTAACCGATATTGATGATTTACCTTTTTCTCTGCTTCATTTAATGAACGTTGAGCTTGCTCGATTTTATTTATCGTTAACATCATCATATCCCCCTATATAATCTGCGTGTTTTCTTGTACATCTTTTCTTATAAACTTATGTTTTTTAGAGTTTAGTAGTGTAAACATGGAAATAACGTTAAATACCAAAACCATACCTCCCATAATTAAATAGGTACGGGAAAAGCCTACGCTATCATATAATCCTCCCGCTATGGGTGAAAGAACTGAAGCACCTATTTGTGAAGCGAATTGGAATCCAACCAAATAAAGGATAGAAGATAGGCGCGTGTCAAAGTTAGCTGCCAAATATTTAAAGATGGCAATGAGCATAATAGGAAGTTCTAATGCATGAATAAGCTTCATCGAAGATATTCCAATTGGACCAACCACAAGTCCTGACCCAATAATACGAAATCCCATTAGAAATCCTGCTAAAATCAAACTATTTTTTGCACCGATCTTATTTACAATAAACGGTGCTGCGAACATCATTCCGGCTTCTAAAAATACTTGAAACGAATTTAAGTAGCCAAATACTTGATTACCTATCGATTCAGTAGGAAACAAAGATGCGTAATAGATAGGAAATTGCTGATCGTATACCCCATACACGCACGTAACGCCAACAACATAAATCATAAAAAACCAAAATTCCTTCAATAAGAATAAATTACCTACATCTCTCAGCGTGACAGATTCAGCTTTTTCCATTTCATAGCTGCTCATTTCTACCTTCACAGAAAAAATAATAGCCACTAGGATAACCGCTGAAACGGATGCCACCCAAAAATTAATATGAGGATTAATGTTAAATAGTTGTCCTGCAAAGAATGTAGCTGCAGCCCAGCCTAATGACCCCCACATTCTAGATTTCCCGTACTCAAATTTATATTTTCGGCTGACTTTCTCTATGTATGTTTCAATCGCTCCGATGCCCGCCAAAAACGCTACTCCTAAATATAAGCCTCCAATAATAGCTCCTATCAACACATTGTATTGAAGTAAGGGCCCATAAACAAAAATATAAAATGGTCCTACAAACACTAAAAGACAGCTAATAAAAAATAAAATGTGCTTCTTTAAACCTATCCTGTCAGATATATATCCGTACAAAGGCTGCATACACAATGCAAAGATAGCGTTTACAGAAAAGATTAAGCCTGTAGCTGATCCGTTCAACTTAATCTCTTGCCCTAACCAGATAGAAAATAAAGAGTAGCTCGACGACCACGTAAAAAAGAAGAAGAAAAAATATGCACTCAGCTTCCAATATAAACTTTTTGAACTTTTCATTTTAGTTACCCCTTTAGCTTAAGATATAAAATCTTTTATCTAACAAAATGAAAGCACTTTCAACTTGATTTTATGTCAACCGGTTTCATATGTCAACCGGTTTCACATTTTATATTGCAAAAAGCTTGTATTAGGCGTAAAAGTGGGCTTTGTGGTATGTTTAAGTTGTTCAATAAACCGTTTACAATCCTTACATAGATTTTTATGTATCAAAATAAAACGTAGCGACTGGAAAGCTGCTTGCTTGATTGCATTTATTTTAAGGCTTTTCCACAGCAGATATATACTATAAAAGCAAGGTTTTGGAGAAATTAGGAGGAAACTAGATGAAAGCCAAAATTAGTGATGTAGCAAAAATTGCAGGTGTTTCACCGACTACAGTTTCTCGTGTATTAAATAACCGTGGTTACATAAGCAAAGAAACGCGAGAAAATGTCTATAAAGCAATGAAAGAAATTAATTATTTCCCAAATGATATTGCGCGTTCATTATTTAATAAGCGAACAAATTTAATCGGGATGATTGTCCCGCAAACGAGCAACCCTTTTTTCGGAGAGTTAGCCTTTCATATTGAAAGTATATGTGCTTCCCTTAACTACAAAGTACTTCTTTGTAACAGTCTGAATCGCATTGATAAAGAAAAAAAATATGTAGAAATGCTTATCAGAAATCAGGTAGACGGTGTTATTGCCGTTACTTATAATAGAGGTATTTTTGATTCCGAAAGTCAAAGCCTTCCTGTAGTAGCAGTCGATCATTATTTATCAAAAGATATTCCTACCGTATCTTCTGATAACTATTCTGGAGGAGAACAAGCCACGGAATTGCTTATTTCAAAAGATTGTAAGCATATTATTCATATTAACGGTCCCCTTAAACTTGAAACTCCAGCTAACTTAAGAAGGAAAGCATATGAAAACGTGATGAAACAGTACGGAAAACAGCCTATCACGTATGAGATTTCAAATACCTTTGACCGCAACATTCAGCGAGAAACTATTTCTAAGGTTTTTGAAGAACATCCGGAAGTAGACGGTATTTTTGCAAGCGATGACTTACTTGCAGCTTTAGTAGTTGCTGAAGCACAAAAAAGAGGAAAATGCATCCCAAAAGATTTAAAAATCGTGGGCTATGATGGAACAGAAGCCAGTCAGACTTTGTTACCTGGCCTAACTACAATTCAACAGCCAATCGAATCGATTGCTCAAACAGCCATTGATATTTTACTAAAAGAAATTGAAGGAGAATTTAGTAATGTCCCCCGTGAAATCTGTCTTCCTGTTAAGCTTCTAGAAGGGCAAACGACGTAAAAATATGTTTTTTATAAAATAAATATCAGTTTGTTGCATATTCTTCTTCCTTTATTCACACCTTAACGTTACAGAAAGGAGTTGAATACAATGGCAAACAATAAAAGCAGCAATAATAATGAATTATTAGTATACGGAGCTGAACAAGCAATCGATCAAATGAAATATGAAATCGCTAGCGAGTTCGGAGTAAATTTAGGAGCTGACACTACTGCACGTGCAAACGGATCAGTAGGCGGCGAAATCACAAAACGTCTTGTACAATTAGCTGAGCAACAACTTGGCGGCGGACGTTTCTAAGACAATTTCATACACACCATGACTTAAGGAAGAATGGATATCCATTCTTCCTTTTCATATATTTAATTTCCATCTTTATATAAAAATTATTATTGCTCATCTTCTTTACTGACTGATTTTGTTTTTCCTTTCTTTAGTACAGCACTGATTCCTAAACAACAGACAGCTGCTATCCATCCGGAGATGAGAAAATAAACAGAAGTATTTGCAAAGAGTGTACCTATTAAAATAAACAGGCCTCCGAGAATAATAAAAAAGACGTGACCTTCACCAATTTTTTTCACCTTCATCACCTCTCCCCTACCTGCGTATACAAACTAATGTTCAGATACAAAAGAAACTTCTTGATAAACAAGAAGTTTTCTTACGTCCGTTTCTTTTTCAATAAAAAATAAAGGTGTTTTCTTTTTATTTATTCAACAAAACCACTCAATATTCTTCTCAATTACGTGCTATTTAATAATTTCTTCTGTTTTATACTCTTTCATAAATACATCAATAACATCTCCTGCTTCCTCGTTCTCCTCCTGCATTTGAACGAGTATTTCGTTTTGTGCATTTAATGACATTTTTTCTTATGTCTTTTATTTAAGCAAAACAAAAAAACGGCTTTTATCAGCCGTTTTTTTGTTTTGCTTTTCGATTATGAAAAAGCATATTTATTTCTTTATTTGACCGTTCTCTGTATCAGGTATCATACGTTTATTGATTCCGAATGCGTAAAAACTAATGACAACGAGAGCGAGGAAAATAACCCCTACAATAAGTGAAATACGCGTTTCATCATTAAACCACATGCCTACAAGCACCATTAGTAGAAAAGCAATGGTTACATAGTTCGTTACAGGCGCAAAAGGCATTTTGAAAGGATGACTATCCATTTCAGCACCTTTAGCTTTACGGAAACGAATTTGGCTGATAAGAATAATGAACCAAGGAATCATTCCAGGAAGCACGCTAGCACTGTATACATAAACAAATACATTAGGTGGAGCGATGTAGTTTAAAATAACACCAATTACTAATCCAATCATAACAGCGAGCGTACTGTAAATTGGAACGCCGTTGCGAGAAATTTTTGTAAAGAATTTAGGTGCTTGACCGTTTACACCGAGCGTATAAAGCATGCGTCCTGCACTAAAGATTCCGCTATTACAGCCTGACATCGCTGCCGTAATGACTACAAAGTTAATGATACCTGCAGCTGCCGTAACACCAACTTTAGCAAATGTAGATACAAATGGACTTCCTAAAGAATCTAACTCATTCCAAGGATATACCGTCACGATGACGAAAATAGCGCCAATATAAAAAATTAAAATGCGCCAGATGATGCTTTGAATTGCGCTTGTTAACGTTTTTTTAGGATCCTTTGCTTCACCAGCTGTAATCCCAATTAGCTCGACTCCTTGATAAGCTGCAATAACAAGAGATAGCGCGAAGAAAAAGCCTGACCATCCGCCTGCAAAGAAGCCTCCGTGTGCCCAAAGATTTGATAACCCGATTGCGTCTCCATCATTTCCAAATCCAAAGAAAATTAATCCAAGTCCCGCGATAATCATTAAAATAATTGTTACAATTTTAATCATCGCAAACCAAAATTCAAACTCTCCAAATGATTTCACTGAAACTAAGTTTGCTGTGCCTAAAATCAACATGGCGATAATACCAGGCACCCAAGCTGGTAAATGAGGGAACCAGTAATGCATATATGCTCCTACCGCTATAATTTCGGACATCCCTACGATTACAAATTGAAACCAGTTACTCCAAGCAGCCATATAACCTGCTAATGGATGAATATATTTGTGGCCAAATGTAGCGAATGAACCTGTGCTTGGTTCCATGTACAGCATTTCGCCCATAGCACGCATAATAAAGAAAATAAACATTCCGCAAATTGCGTAAGCAAGCAATACCGATGGACCTGTCCATTGAATCGTGCTTGCTGATCCCATAAATAATCCAACGCCAATTGTTCCACCAAGCGCGATCATTTGAATGTGACGAGATTCTAAGCCTCTTTTTAACTCTTTGTCTGCCATTCCATTTCCTCCTCCTAAACTTGTTATAGCTCTGTTAGGAAAGATACTTTCTGTTTCTGATGGAACAGCTGTCGTTTTTAAATCATTCCATTTTTACCTAGTACCTTTACAACTAAACTATTTTTTCTATTTTTAGCTATTCGACTGTATAATTACTTATTTTATAATAATAAATTTTCCTCAGAAATACAATTGTTTTTTTCAGAAAAACACTTAAGTAAACCATTTACCTCTGTCAAATCAGTCATTTTCGTAAAATAGTTTTTCATTTCAGTATAATTAAAATTTTATGAATATTAAAATAAATATAGTCTCAGCTTGGATGCTGGAACACTCTCTTTCACAAGGATAACGAAATGAAACCATTACTTAATCGAATAAATTCCTTTTTTCTACTTTTACGTTTTTTCTTTCTTTTCTTAGGGAAAGTATCCATAGAAAATAGAGATGAGGAGGGATTTTTCATGTGGCAAGCTGCGATGTGGGGCGGAATTTCAGGATCAGCTGTCCTTCTTGGTGCTTTGGCAGCAGTTTTTTTGCCTATCGGCAAAAAGATAATTGGTTATATTATGGCTTTTGGGACGGGTGTATTAATTGGAGCATCTACCTATGAGCTGCTTGGAGACTCGGTTCATAGCGGCGGGTTAAAAGCTACTTCTCTTGGGTTCCTTGCGGGGGCTGTCGTTTTTACTTTTTTAGACTATCTAATTTCACGTCAAGGAGCGAATAAAAGAAAGAGGTCTACAAAACAAATGGCCGCGAATAGTTCTGGAATTGCTATATTTATAGGAACCGTCATGGATGCAATCCCAGAGTCCATTATGATTGGAGCTAGCTTAATTGAAAAAGCAACCGTTAGCTGGCTTCTTGTTATCGCTATTTTTATAAGTAATATTCCTGAAGGACTGTCCAGTACGACCGGTCTAGTAAAAAGTGGATTCTCTAAGAGGAAAATTTTTTTACTATGGGCAGCTGTTTTGTTCATTTCAGCTTTTAGTTCATGGACAGGCTTTGTTTTTTTAGATCATGCATCTGAGACACTTATGGCTGCTATTGCTGCTTTTGCCGGCGGTGGTATTATTGCTATGGTAGGTTCTACAATGATGCCAGAGGCCTATGAAGAAGGAGGTTCTATTACAGGATTGATTGCTGCACTTGGATTACTTGCTTCATTGATACTGGATCATTTTTCTTAATCGGCTTCATACTACTTTTATCGTTTCCAAGTAGAAAACAGAAAGCCTTCTACTTGGAGATATTTATCTCAAGCACATTATGATAAATGTGTCTTCTTAATAAATAAAATCGTAGTTCTCTCTTATTTCCTGAGTAAAAGCTTTCCAATCCGTAGCTTCAAATTCCGCATCCCGTGCTTTTAACTCTTTTTCCATTCCTTGAATCTCTTGAACAGCTTCTATTGTTCTTTCACTTCCTGGCCCTACTCTCCAAATTAATTCTTTGTATTCTTTAATTTTATCCATTAGATAACCTGTCTCTAATTCTTTATATTTAGACATATTAGCTGACTCCTTTTACTTCATTCTTTCTTCTAAGATATCATATTTCTCCTTTATGGATAAGCCTCTCCTCTGACGTTTCTTTAACCTCAAAGATAGGAAATACAACAACAAAAAAGCAAGCACAAGTGCTTGCTTTCACTATTATTAAGGCAGTGGTTCAACCGCTACGTTCCCTACCGTTACAGCTTCTGTATATGCGTTCGTACTGCTTTGGCGTAAACGGAGATTAGCACTCCCCGCTGCACTTGGATTTAGTTGGACATTTACAACCTTTTCTCCATTTCCAGCTGCGTCCGTTGTAATTGAAAAATTGCTGCTGTATCCATAGGATGACGGCCAGCTTCCATCTGCGTTTTGGACTTTAGCAATTTGAGTTCCCGATCCGTTATATACACCTAGATTAAACGTGCTGTACGCAGTGTTAGCTGAAAGCCCGCTTACCTTTACGCGTATTTGGAATACGCCGCTCGTTGGTAAAATGGCTTGATGTTCAAATGTGTAAGCACTAGCAGTTGGTGGTTGCGTAGTTCCACCTTTATAACCATATGAACCAGATGCAAAAGTTGACGTATCGTACCATTTATACCCTGCTGTAGGTGAAGACCATGGTTCTGGCTGAGGCTCAGTGGACTGACTTGGCGTTTCCGACGAAAGTAATGCTGTAGCTTGATCCAATTGAAGTCCTGATACTTGATTCAAAGAAATATAGCTTTCTTGCTTCGCTAACCAATTGACCATATTTACAAGCAGTGTAGAATCGTCTTGTTCCTTAAATCCGTCATATGTGGTTTTAGAAGATCCTGTATCTTCTCGTTTATATTTTGGTGTAGCATCTTCAACCGGTGAAGAATCTCCTATAAAAGCAGCTTTACCTGCCCCTACTTTTGAAACAGCAGCAAAAGGACCTTCTGCTCTTCCCCCTCCGTTATACACTCCTTGATCTACAGCATTTGACCATTTTGCCGTTGTCTTAGGAAGATACACAATTCCTTTTGCTTTGTTTGGGTCCGTAATTGCAACCGTAGAACCTGCATGCATAGCAACGGTGGAAACACCTAGCGTAATACCGAATGCTTGAGAAGGAGATACAATATCATTGGCTGTCACATCACCAATGGCATTATAGCGAAAGCGAACACCAAAGTTACTTGCTAACCAGTCAGAACTTGTTACGTTTTGCATTGCCTCAGAGTTTGCTTCTTCCGTTGTCATGCCTTTTGCTGGGTTTGTCCATGCTCCACGACGGTACCCGTTAAAAACTTCTGAAGAATCCCAGCGGTTTTTGTTTCGGTCTGCATTGTAATGATCAGCAATAAAGAAGACGCTTCCCCCGTTCTGAACATATTGTAAAAGGGCAGCTTGTTCAGAAGATTTATACGGAATATTTGCTTCTGGCACAACAAACACACTATAGCCGCTAAGGTCACTGTATGTAATCGGCGTAGATTTCCGCAGCTCTTTTACATCAAACCCGCTGCCAGCCAGCCCTTTCCCAAAATCAGAAAAACCTCCGTCAATAACCCAATCTGCTGTACCCGCCGTTTGACCATGGGTATTATCAAACAAGATTTTTTTACCATTGTTTTCATTTACAACAGAAGCTTTAATTTCTGGTGCAGGGTCAGCAGCGCTTTCTGCTGATGCTGGATGAGTAGTAAAAGGCAGTGAGATAGATAAAGCTGTACACATTGTCAAAACGGCATAACCTACGCGATTATATTTTTTCCGCATATAAAATGCTCCCCTCAAATTTTTGCAACGCTTGTCTTTTCAAGAGGATTATAGCAGGTTCATTTATGATTTTTTTAAATTTATTGTAAATAATATATATTTTTTCAAAAAAGGTTCTTTATACCTTATATTTGTCGAGACATTCCCTTTTAAATATGCCCATGATTATATGTAAAATTTGTTAACGATAACGACTTGAATATTCGAGAATACTGCGCAGCATTTGACGTGTACTCTTTGATTCGTTTGCGCGTTCTTTATATTCAAGAGGACGACTAGGCGTTGACTTATTTTCTTCTTTATACTGAGAATTTTTGTGTTCTGACACGTTTTTTCACTTCCCTATCTCTATTTTATCCAGAGCAGCTCAAAGCTGCTCTTTTGTCTGTCACTCTTTTATTTGTTATGACGACTTGCTTTTGCTTTTTGAAGCTCATCTGTATGAATATCGTTTGATAAAATATTTTTATTCACATTATCAACAGGAGCTGCTGCACTGCTGCTGACTCCTTGGTTTGTGCTTTTATTTTGTTTACTCATTTCATCCACCTCCATGTGTAACGTCTATATTTTATGGAGTTATAAAAAGAAAATAAGAGGTAGTATTAGGAAAATGACTTTCTTTTCTTTTTGCTTGCATCCTCATATTGAATAAAAATAAAATCTCCATATTTAACAGAATGCACCAGAAATAAATGTTCATACTAAGAGTAGAAATTCTGCATATTCATTTTGAAAATATAGGAGGAACTAAGTGTGAGTACAAATAGAAACACACTATCCATTTTTGCTTTAGGGGGCATTAATGAAATAGGAAAAAATATGTATGCCGTTCAATATGATGATGACATCATTGTAATTGACTGTGGCTCTAAATTCCCTGACGAAAGTTTATTAGGAATTGATTTGATCATACCTGATATTACATACTTGCAAGAGAACCGAGAAAAAGTTCGAGCACTGGTTGTTACACATGGTCATGAAGATCATATCGGAGGTATTCCTTATCTTCTAAAACAGTTAAGCCTCCCCATTTATGCAACAAGCCTTACACTCGGATTAATCGATATTAAACTCCAGGAGCATCAATTATCTGCTGAGACGGAGCTTATTGAAATCAACGAAGAGTCAGAAATTACATTAGGCAATATTCCGCTTTCTTTTTTTAAAACGAATCACAGCATTCCAGATTGTCTTGGAATTGTCTTTCATACGCCTGAAGGAGCTGTTGTACATACGGGAGATTTTAAGTTTGATTTAACTCCTGTTAACGACCAATATCCAGATCTTCATAAAATGGCGAAAATCGGCAGTGAAGGTGTACTGGCTTTAATATCAGAAAGTACAAATGCTGAACGCCCCGGATTTACACCTTCAGAAAAGCTAGTTGGCAAACATATAGAAGAAGCTTTTCGTAAAGCAAAGCGAAAAGTGATTATTTCTACTTTCGCCTCGAATGTTAACCGCGTACAGCAAATTGTCGATGCAGCGATTAAAACGAACAGAAAGCTTGCGCTGCTAGGAAGAAGCATGGTTAACGTTGTATCAGTTGCCTTAGAGAAAGGATATTTAACCATTCCTGAAGGGATGCTGATTGAACCTTATGAAGTACATTCACTTGCGCCTGAACAAGTCGCTATTCTCTGCACTGGAAGCCAAGGCGAGCCGATGGCCGCTTTATCTAGATTAGCCAGCGGAAATCATCGACAAGTAGAGATTCTTCCTGAAGACACGGTCATTTTATCAGCAGGGCCTATTCCTGGCAATGAACGTAATATCTCTCGTATTGTCGACAGTCTTTTCACACTCGGGGCTCATGTGATTTACGGTTCAGGAAGCGCAACAGGCATGCACGTATCAGGACATGGCTATCAAGAAGAGCTAAAATTAATGGCTACATTGATGAAGCCAAAGTATTTTATCCCCATTCACGGTGAGTTTCGAATGCTTCATCACCACAGCTTATTAGCAGAATCCGTAGGGGTGGAAAAAGCGAACATTTTTATTATAAATAACGGTGATATTGTCGACATCAAGGGCGGAACAGCTGTTCAAACAAGAAAAATCTCTGCAGGCAATGTATATGTAGATGGGTTTGGCATTGGGGATGTTGGAAATGCGGTTTTACGTGACCGCAAACAGCTTTCAGAAGATGGTATGCTGGTTATTGTGATTACTTTAAATAAAACGGAAGGAAAAATTGTGTCGGGTCCAGATACAATTTCGCGAGGTTTTGTTTATACAAGAGACTCAGAGCAGCTATTAAAAGACGTTAATCGACAAGTGACTAAAATTGTAAATCAATTGCAAAAAGCGCACGTTCACCAATGGAACATCATGAAAAAAGAAATTAAGACCACCCTTGGACAGTTCTTATATAACCAAACGAAAAGAAGACCTATGATTCTTCCCATCATTATTGAAGTTTAATCCCTCCAGCAAAAACTGCCTTAGTCCCCACTAAGGCAGTTTTTCCCTTATAAATCCGAAGCTTAACCTAAAGTTAGAAGTTGCCTTCTGTAGTTTATGAATAGGCACTGCTTTTATATGTATGGTTAAAAGTGTTAGGTGTATTTCTTCTTTTTTACCCCATTCTATAAGAGAGATATTTCACCGCAAATATCTTGTGAAAGTATCCTATCCTTGAGGTGATTATGATGAATGATAAAAATCATGTAGATCAGCATTCAGAACTATTCCGCCACAACTGGACGAGACCGAAGCGTTCAAAGTCCCAAGTAAATGGACATACAGAGATGTCTCAAACGAACATCATCTTGCGAAGTAATGCAAAAGCTCATCGTTGGTAAGGATACACTTCAACAAAAAAAAGACGCGAACGCGTCTTTTTTTGTTATTGGCCGTCTGCCCCGCTTTGAGTTATCTTGCGAATATGACCATCTTCATAATTATTTTCTCGTAGCGCTTTTGCTTTGTCATCTACTACTTGTTTTTGATCTACTTGTGAAGAAGGAGTCTGCTTGTTTTTTGGCATGATCATAACCACCTTTTATTTTGTAATTGTACAACGTGCATAGTGTCCCTCATAAAGATTAAATATATGTTAACTAGCGGCTTCTTCTTCTTTCCACTTATGGCGCAGTTTTAAAATAACAAGGCTTATAACAATTAAAAAGCCTAAGCTTGCAAAGAAACCTGGTCTGCTTGCAGATTCTAACAGCGTACCGCTTACTGCTAGCAGGATTAATAAGAGGCCAACAGCTTGTTTTACTTTATCCCAAACGGTTTGTTTAATTAAGCGATGAAACGAAATTAAAATAAAAAACCAGTTATAAATCAGCATCAGTCCAGCTGCTGTTGTAATGTACTCATAAATTTTCCCGGGCAATAGCAAGGAAAGGACAATAGAAATAACTAATCCCGCTGTTGTTAAAAGTAAAGCCGGTAAAGGAAACTGCAGCTTTTTCTGTTTTTGTTTTGAAAACAATGCAGGAGCATCTCCATCTTCTGAAAGAGTGACAATCATTGTTGTTACGGAAAAAAAAGACGCTGACATCGTTGAGAAACCCGCAATAATCATTGCTCCATTAAAAACATGAGGAAAAAATGGAAGATGATATGTTTCTAAAGCCTTTATAAATGGACTTTGATTTCCATGGAAATCATGAAATGGCACAATTAAAATAGCTAAACTCAGTGAAACAATATAAATAATTCCAAGAAGAATAAGCATACTTCTTCCCGCTTTCGGTGCGTCTTCTTTTTTTTGTAAACGAACCGTCATGATTCCCATGACTTCGATGCCGCCGAAAGCATAAAAGGCATAAAGCAAAGCGCCCCATAAACCTAAAAATCCATGAGGAAATACTTCATTTATCGTTCGCGGCACTCCTTGTTTTGCACCTTCGTCAAGAAATCCAAATAAAGCGAGACTAGCTAATACAATAAACATTAAAATAGCAGCCACTTTTGTGACAGCAAATACATTTTCCATTCGTTCAAAGCCTTTTGTCCCGATTAATACAACACTAATGCCTAAAACAGCATAAATAGAGGCAAAGACCCACAGTGGAATATCTTCAAACCAAAAACGTGTAAAAAGAGATAAAGCCGTGAGCTGACTCCCCATGATCAGCATCTCTGAACTCCAGTACACCCATCCGCTGCTAAATCCTGCCCATCTTCCATAAGCTTTTTTAGCATAGGAGCGAAACGAACCTTTTTGAGGATCTTGAGCACTCATTTTAGCAAGCGCCTCAAATACAATAAATGTGCATACTCCTGCCAGTAAAAAAGCAATTAAAACAGAGGGCCCGGCTGCTTTTATGGCAATACTTGATCCTAAAAAATAGCCTGTGCCGATTATGCATCCTACTCCGATTAAAGACAGCTGCCACCATTTTAATTTCCCTTCAACTTGACTTCCGCAGCCTATTTTCTTTTTCAAACTATCACTCCTCACACTTCGATGTAGTGTGTGATAGTTTGAAAAATTTATGCGTAAAAAGAAGCATCTTTTCTATTATTTTTCAACGTACTGAAAACACTTTAGATTCAGCACTTCTTTTAGCCTAATTGCTGTGCGGCTTGCCAGCCGAAATATAGGCCAAACCCTATTAAAGATAACCCCGATACAACGGACACGGCAGTTAAAAACGTCGCAGCTAAGTATCGTCGAAACGTGCTTGCTAAAGCTGCCATCGCAATATCCCAGGCCAGAATTCCCGTAAAAATAGCGCAGCTATATAAGATAAGCTGTTCAGTTTCATATGTATTAGCCGCTTTTGCTAAAACAGAGCCATAAATGCCAAGCCAAAAGAGAATTGTAAGCGGATTCGTTAATGACAGCAAAAAACCTGAGAAAAAACACTTTAACACAGAATCACCGTTTGTTTTTCTATGCTGTGTAATCCTCCCTGCACCCATTAGCCCCTCAACACCTGTATAAATTAATACAAAGCACCCAAACGAAAAAAGAAACGTTTTCATAAAATCGCTACTTAAAAAATGAACGGATCCAAAATAAACTACAAGCATATAAAGAGCGTCAACCGATGTTGCTCCTATACCTAAGAACCAAGCATGCAAAAAACCACTTTTAATTCCTTTATCAAGCTGAGCTGCATTGATTGGACCGATTGGCGCAGCTAATGATAGCCCTAATAATACATAGCTGAAAAAAGCCCCCACATAAATCCACCCTCTATCACTTCTAAGATTTTATAAATTGAACTATGATAAATCTATGCAACCTGCTTAGCTTGTACTACGTAATTTTTATTTTATTTCTAAATCCTTTTGTATAGCTACGAAGAACCAGCGCATGTTAACTGTAAATACTATACAGAAGGATGAGAGGCATGAATTCATACACTCATATTAAAGAAGCACTACAATTAGCTGAACAAGCTGTTTGTCAAGGGCAGATGAATTTGGATGCAGCCAATTTTCAAAAAGCTCAAATGCAGTTGAATATGGTTCAGCAGCAAATTAATGAACAAAAAGAAGCGGCGTCTGGTGATAAAGAATTAAATCGAATGGAAGAACACTTAAGACATTTACGCGAAGCACAGCAAGCTATTCAGCAAAATTTTTAATAAGAGTAATAAACATAACTGTTTTCTCACTTCCAGATAAACAAATCTGAAAAAGCTCTAAGAACACACTGCGTTCTTAGAGCTTTTAATCCTTTATCCTAAAAAAAGAAAGGAGAAAAACTCCCTTCTTTTTTTACATTAATTATACTTTTGCCGGAACTTTAACGCCCATGATCGCTTTTGGCTCTAGATATTCTTCAATACCAAATGCTCCCCACTCGCGTCCAATACCAGATTGTTTGAATCCGCCGAATGGCGCAGCTCTGTCTTGCTCGGCATCGTTAACGATGATTTGACCAGCTCTAATGTTTTTAGCAACATAGTCAAGTGTTTCTTGGTCTTTTCCGACCGCATAGCCTGCAAGTCCATAAACTGTATCATTTGCAATTTCAAGAGCTTGCTCTAGATCATCATACGTAATAATAGTTGTTACAGGTCCGAAGATTTCTTCTTGTGCAATAACCATATCATTTGAAACGTCAGTAAAGACTGTCGGTTTAACAAAGTATCCTGTCTCTAAGCCGTCCGGTTTGCCCGTTCCGCCAGTAAGAAGCTTTGCACCTTCATCCATTCCTTTTTTAATATAATCCTGTACGCGATCCCACTGTTTTTCCGCTACGAGCGGTCCAGTTACGTTGTCTTTATCTAACGGATCACCAACTGGGAATGATGGTAGAACCTTTTTCACTGCTTCTTCAAATTTTTCTTTCATAGAGGCAGGAATGATAATGCGCGTTGCTGCCGTACATACTTGTCCTGTATTCATTGCAATGTGTGAAACTGCTATTTTAGCCGCTTCTTCTACATCCGCATCCTCTAATACAACTAGCGGTGATTTCCCGCCTAGCTCAAGCGCTACTTTTTTGATTGTTTTAGCAGCGTTTTGCATAATTTTCTCGCCTACAGCACCTGATCCTGTAAATGATACAAAATCAATGTCCGGGTGAGAACTAATACCGTCACCGATTGTGCTTCCCGTTCCGTTTACAAGGTTAAAGGCACCTTTTGGTACACCAGCTTCATCAATGATCTCTGCTAATATCATCGCTGCATACGGTGTAAGTTCTGATGGTTTTAATACCATTGGACTTCCTGCTGCGATAGCTCCTGCAATTTTAGTAGACGTTTGATTTGTTGGGAAGTTCCATGGTGTAATAAGTCCGCTTACTCCAATAGACTCTTTTACGACCTTGTAGCTTCCATGATCTTTTTCAAATGTGTAATCTTCAAGCGCATTAGCTGCTTCTTTAAAGTGGCTAAGTCCCATTTCATAGTGCACTTCTTCTGAAATTTTTAAAGGAGCGCCAAGCTCTTCAGTCATAACTTCAATAAGCTCCTGTTTACGCTTTTCATATCCTTTTGCAATATTGCGAAGCATTTTAATTCGCTCTTCTTTTGTTGTTCTTGAAAATGTGGGAAGGGCTGCTTTAGCTGCTGCCACGGCTTTATCTAGATCTTCTTTTGTACCTAAGCTAATTTTACCAATTGATTTTTCAGTAGCAGGATTGATCACATCTGACGTTTCGCTTCCTGTTGATTCAACCCATTCTCCGTTAATAAAGTGTTTTAAATTTGTACGCATTGATTTGATCTCTCCTTTTAGTTTGTTAATTATTGAACTATGTCATCTAGTTTTTATCTACCCGCCTGTCTGCTTCTCAAACACCACTGGTATTATTTTTTGTTTCTTTCACAGCCTTATCCCTTTTCCAATCGGCTTTTTGCAGCTGAAATTTTTTTCCTCTGCAGCTTTTTAGTTCTTTATAACAAACAGAGATTGAGTCATAACGAAATCAATCCCATCTAAAGATAAACAAATGGGATAAAGGACTTAGTATGGGTTATTTGTTATTCCGCTGTTGATTTCCCTGCAAGCCTTTTCTTTCTGCGTGCGGTCGATTAGCCTCCTCATCGCTTACGCTTCTGCTTGGTCTCACTAAATGAAACTCATATTCACCATAACCACAAAAAAATCCGAACGAGTTTGATTCTCCATCAAGAATCTCGATTACTCGTTCGGATCTTCCTTCAACTAAAACACTTTTGTTCCAGCTTCTTTTTTATTAACGTACTTCTTGTAAACGATGTACTGCTCTGCTTTCAATTAACGGTTCAGTTTGCTGTCTGTATTGTTGATAGTGAGGTGTTTCAATGTGAGCTTCAACATCTTCTTTGCTTTTCCATTTCTCATAAAAAACAAATGTGCCTGCTTTGTCTGTATCCTGGTGGAGAGTGTATTGAATACATCCTTTTTCTTCTCTTGATGGTTCAATAACTTTTACTAACTCTGATCGAAGCTCTTCTTCTTTTCCTGGCTTGGCTTGTAAAATGGCGTTAATAATAACTTCTGACATCGTTTTTCCTCATTTCTTTTAAAAAATAGTCTCCATAAAAAGCTTCCCTCTTTTTGTATTCATTACACTGACCATCATATTTTTTGTATGATGATGGATCTCTCTAGTCCAAAACAGCAAAACATACACATTATCTACGGCGGTCTTTGTTGATGCTGTTAATAAAAAAGCCTGTAGTCCTACAGGCTTTTTTACATCTTAGTTTAATAATTGTTTCACGACTGCTTTTGCTACACTGATTGTTGACTGAGGATTTTGACCTGTTATTAGGTTGCCATCTTCTTGTACATTATCTGTCCAGTTTGGAGCAGTTACTACATTTGCACCAAGTTCACGCAGGCGTGTTTCCAAAAGAAACGGCATGAAGCGGTCTAATGTTGTTTCACGTTCTTCATCATCTGTAAACGCAGCAACATCTTTTCCTTCCACCAACGGCTTTTCATCTGATAATGTAACACCTACTAAGCCTGCGGGTCCATGGCATACAGCGGCTACTACTTTGTCTCCTTCGTATAGTTCACGAATTAAAGCATGAAGCATTTGATTATCTGGCAGATCAAACATTGTGCCATGACCGCCTGGTAAGAAAACAGCATCAAATTTAGCACTGTCTGTAATTGTATCAAGTTTTAGGGTATTCTCTAGATGCTTAGCTGTATTTAAGATTTCTTGAGAAGTCTCTCCTTCAAGGCTGCGAGCATCCACCGGCGCTTTTCCTCCTAGAGGACTTGCTACAGTAATCGTAAATCCAGCTTTTTCAAACTCTACGTACGCTTCACCAAATTCTGAAAGCCAAAGGCCTGTTGGATGATTTTCTTTCATTTTGTCAGCCGTTGTTACGACCATTAATATATGTTTAGACATAGTAACGTCCTCCTGTAAATAAAGATAGTATTTTCTGTTTCCGCCTTACACATCATATTGTAAGAGAGGAATTACTATAATACAAATTAGAAAATATCTGCTTATCCATAAATATTTTTATAGATACTGTGGACGTCTTTGTTAATAAAGCATCTGTGAAAGAAACAATCATCTAACACCTGAACTTATTTTTTGACACACTCAAAAAAAACCGCCCTTTTGAGTAAGCGCGGTTTTTTCCAGAAAAGCATAGAATCTATTTTTTATGTTAAAGAGCAGATTGAGCGTTCATTTGTTTCACGTTCTTTTCTCCCGTTTTTTTAAGACTCACCATAAAAATTAACGAAATACAGTACAGCCCCGCCAAGTACGTCATCGCTACCGTCATATCATAGCTTTGCAAAAGATAGCCGACAAGAATGGGTGACAACCCTCCGAGCGCTCTCCCGAAGTTAAAAATAGTGTTCGTTGCAGTACTGCGAACTTCTACCGAATAGTGACTGTTGATCAAGGCTCCGTATCCTGCGAACATTCCGTTTGAGAAAAATCCGACAACAGCTCCTCCTATAAGCAGCCCTGCACTTCCTTCGGCATACGAGTATAAAAATACCGCACACGCTGAAGCGAGAAGAAAAATTCCAAAAGTACGCTTCGAACCAAAACGATCCATAAATTGACCAAATGTTAGCATGCCTATAATCATTCCAACGGCTGTACTGATTGTCCAAAGAGCTGAACTTGAAACAGAGAGTCCTTGTGATTGCTGAAGCATAGACGGAAGCCATATCATGAGTCCGTTATAGCCTGCAATTTGAACGGTAGCCATCACTGCCAGAGAAATAGTCGTCATCGCCGTCTTAGGCGTAGCAAATAGTTGACGTAGCTTGCCATTATTTTTAACAACGGCTGTTTTCTCTTTTTGAGCTTTTAACCACTCAGGAGATTCGTTTAAATTTTTTCGTACGATAAAAGCAAAAATGACGGGGATAATTCCGACAAAAAACAGCGCTCTCCATCCGAAAATCGGCAGGATCAGAGAACTTAAAAGCGCCGCAAGAATAACTCCAAATTGTGCGCCAATACTAACATAAGATGAAGCTCTTCCTTGCTTATGTTTCGGCCACGCTTCTGCAACAAGAGCCATACCGATTCCGTACTCTCCTCCAGCCCCAATTCCGGCAATAAATCGTGAAGCATACACTTGTTCAACATTTGCTGCAAAACCTGTTAATGCCGTTCCGACTGCAAATAGAAGAACCGTGTAGGTAAAAACCCGCACTCTTCCAAATTTATCTGCTAAAATTCCGAAGATGACTCCGCCTATCAGCATTCCTATATTCGTAATAGAAGAAATAAGTCCACCCGTTGCTAAATCAATGTGAAATTCAGCGATAATCATTGACATAGCAAACGAGATAAACATAATGTCCATCCCTTCTAACGTCAAACCTGCTACTGATGCTACAACTGTCTTGTTACGATAATTCATGTTGTTCCACCCTCCACTGTATTCTTTCTGTATCAACGCTCTTTCTTTTTTGAAGGAATGGATAAAATAACATATGTCCATTCTCTTTTGAAGCCTCTCTGGACTTCGTTTAAAAGAGGTACGCAACGCATAAAAGCCCTTTTGTCGCAGAGGGCAAAAGGGCACAGATAGGCATAGAAGCAGTAAATAAGTGATCCGTCCTTTTCGGCCTCTCTGGACCGTCTTAAAGGCAATTATTATATTAATCATTATGTTAACACGCCGCACAAAAGCTTTCAATAAGAAAAATATCTTTTTTAAAGCAGCTATGTGCATCTCTCACTTTTTACGTTCATACTATTTTGTCCATTATTTTTAAATATGGTTAAAACCAAAACCTAACGTATCATGTTCAAAGCCTTTTTTCGGTGCGCCTATCGTTCCATACACACAAACGCTAATCCATTCGTCGCTTGATCCTGAGAACTCAATTTTTCCGCGCACAATTGAAAATGTGAGTCCTACCGTCCGTAAAATATCACCTAGCTGCAGCGTTCCTCGACTAACTCCTTGAATAGCTTCAAGTATAGCATGATAAAGAGCGTGGACTTCCCGGTACGACTGGGCATTAATAATGTTGTTTGTCTTGGCGCTCGTTTCAATTGCGGCCACAACTTTAGACAGCTCCATCGCTCCGACTTTTCCAACTGTATAGCTATATCCTCTCTCATTGATTTCCTTTTCAATACCTTCAGCTAGTTCCGTATTATGTAAAAGAACGAGTAAAGATGTTAATCTTCCCATTGAAAAATCATTAACTTGTTGAAATTTATTGCTCAACTGTCATTCCCTCCCTTCTATCCCCTTATTATTTTAACAGACGGTACCTAAAAGGGTGCTGATTATTCAGCGAACGAGCGCTCACTTAAAGGGTCAGAGAATCTATGTGTACTGTCCACCACTGTTACGAAGTAGAACTTGCAACAAGTAACTCACCTTTTAGTAAGCGCTTACTTTATTGTCAAGGAAGAAATCATTTTTCTCTACTTACGTTAAGACAAGCTGTGATTCAACTTTTAACTTTCCCAGCATCTCTCTCGTCATTTTTTCTAGGTTATATTCTGCTTTAAATCCCCACTCTTCTTTCGCACAGCTGGAATCTATATGGTTGGGCCAGCTTTCAGCAATTGCTTGTCGAACAGGATCTACTTGGTAATTCAGCACAAATTCCGGAATTGTTTTTCTGATTTCAGCTGCCATTTGTTCTGGATCAAAGCTCATGGCAGAAACGTTAAATGAATTTCGATGCTTCAGCTTAGAACCGTCTGCTTCCATTAGTTGGATGACAGCGTTTAGTGCGTCAGGCATATACATCATATCCATATAGGTTCCTTTGTCGATATAAGACGTATAGCGCTTATGTTTAACGGCTTCATAATAAATTTCAACAGCGTAGTCCGTTGTCCCTCCACCTGGAGGCGTTACGTATGAAATTAAGCCTGGAAAACGTAGCCCTCGTGTATCTACTCCGAATTTATGGTGATAGTAATCGCAAAGTAATTCACCCGCTACTTTATTGACACCATACATCGTGGTAGGACGTTGAATTGTATCCTGCGGCGTCCAGTCTTTTGGAGTCGTTGGACCAAATGCACCAATTGAACTTGGAGTAAAAAATTGGCATTTCAGCTCTCGAGCTACTTCGAGCGCGTTTACTAATCCGCCCATATTTAGATTCCAAGCTAGAAGCGGCTTTTGCTCGGCTGTCGCTGATAACAGCGCAGCCAAGTGAATAACCGTATCGACTTTATGCTTTTCGGCGATTGTAAATAACGCAGTCTGATCCGTTACGTCTAAAATCTCGAATGGACCTGAAGTCACAACATCGCTCGTCGTCTTGCGAATATCAGTGGCAATAATATTTTCTGAACCATATATCTCTCTCATTTTCATTGTTAATTCAGAACCGATTTGTCCTAGAGACCCCGTTATTAATACTTTTTTCATCTCAATATCCTCCTCATGTACTGCTTAGATTCAACGTTTAGATTAATTTCATTTCCTTGCCTACTTTTTTGTAGATACGAAGTGCTTCATCTAACATTTCTTTTGTATGAGCAGCCGTTGGCATATTGCGAACGCGTCCTGTTCCTCTTGGAACGGTAGGGAAAACAATTGATTTAGCGTATACCCCTTCTTCTATTAATCTCTCACTAAAAATCTGCGTTTGATTTTCATCTCCTATAATGCACGGAGTAATAGGTGTTTCACTTTCGCCGGTATCAAAGCCCAGCTCTTTTAATCCTTGCTTTAAATAACGGCTGTTTTCCCACATTTGATCCTGCAGCTCTGTACTTGTGCTTAGAATTTCAATCGCTTTAATACATGCAGCAGCCGTGCCTGGTGTAATAGCAGTCGAGAATAAAAACGGGCGGCTTCGTACTTTCAACCAGTCAATTAAGTCTTTTTTTCCAGCTACGTATCCGCCTACAGCTCCAATCGCTTTTGACAATGTTCCAATTTGGAAGTCTACTTTTTCAGATAAGCCAAAATGTTTGACTGTCCCCATACCGTTACCTAATACGCCCGATCCGTGAGCATCATCTACGTATGTGATTAAATCAAATTCCTGTGCGATTTCTACAATTTCCGGAAGCTTAGCAATGTCTCCATCCATTGAGAATACACCGTCGGTAATTACCATTATTTTATTATAGGCACCGGACTTTTGTGCTTCGCCTGCTTTTGCACGGAGATCTTCCATATCCGAATGTTTGTAAGGAATAATTTTTGCTTTTGATAGCCGACACCCGTCAATAATTGAAGCGTGATTCAGCTCATCTGATAAAATCGCGTCATGTTTATCCATAACTGCAGAGATGGCTGCCATATTGCAGTTAAAGCCAGATTGGTAAGCTATAGCTGCTTCCGTATGCTTAAACTCGGCAAGCTTTTCCTCTAGCTTAATATGAATATCTAGAGTTCCATTAATCGTTCGGACAGCTCCAGCTCCCACCCCGTATTTTTCAGTGGCTTCGTTGGACGCGTTAATAAGCCTTTCGTCTGTAGCAAGCCCCAAATAGTTGTTGGATGATAAATTAATTAATTGTTTTCCATCAATTTGAATCACAGGTCCATTTGGTCCCTCTACTGGATTAATGACGTTGTATAGCCCTTTATCTTTTAAATCTTCTAAATTATTATTCAAGAATTCTTTTAAACGTCTGCTTGTCATCTTCCATACCCCCTCATTGTTGTTCAACACGTCTTATAAACTTCTCTTTTCCCCATTAAAAGATTAATCTAAGCACTTGTAGTATATGAATTAAAAATCAAGTGTATTCCTGAGAAAGACAAATGTTTCTTTTGCAAGCGCTTAAAATTCAATACTTATAGAATTTATAATAATCAACAACCAAGTAAATGTCCATACTAAAAAAACAAAAAATAAGAAATTTTCGGCAATAATAAAAATCCGTCCTTCTGTTAACGATTTTTCCCGAACGTTATTAGACAATATCTTTTTTCTTTTCTCTCTTTGATAATTCTTTTAAAAAAGAGACTAATGCATAACTAATTCAACAGCTAAAAGCACCTACATTCACCTACCAATAAAAAAATCCGAACGAGTTTGGTCCTTAATCAAACTCGTTCGGATTGTCCTTCAATTAAACTACTTTTGTAACAGTCTCTTCCGTTACTTTTGCACAGATATGTTCTTTATTTTTTTATGGCCGTTTTTTACTAATAAGCATGAGACAGCAAAGCTTAGTAAAGCAGCTAAAAACGTTCCACTGTAAATAATGTGAACACCTGATGCAAGAATTTCATGCAGCTTTGACAGTTCTTCTGCCGGTACCCCGCCTGTCTCAAACGAAGCATTCAAATTTTCTTGCCCTAATTTCTTTGCCTGTGAAAGCGTCACTAAGTTAAAGATTGTACCAAACACTGCGGAACCTAGTGTTTGACTAAATGTATTTGTAAACGTATTAAGAGCCACCGCTACTCCTCTTTTGCTGGCTGGGACTGCTGATTGAATAACTAACATAAAGATAGGCGTAATAATCCCCATTCCTAACCCAAGAACCCCAACGGCTACATAAATTAAAAATACGGGTGAGTGCGTGGAGACTAAAAACAGCATAAAACATGCCGTACTTACGATTGCCGTTCCTAGCGTAAGGATGGAGTGCGTTTTAAGACGCCCTACTAAATTCCCTGAAAGCAGTGAACCAATTGTCCAGCATACTGGCATGGGCATTAACACAAAACCGGCAGCGGTTGCACTTTTTCCCATCACTCCTTGGCTCCAAATTGGAAGGTAAACCGTAATACTAATAACTACTGACCCGACAAGAAGTGTTAATAAGTTTATAACAGATACACTTCGAATAGAAAACAGCTCAAGCGGAATAAGAGGTTCCGGCGATTTCTTTTCGATATAAATAAAGCCCATGAATGTCAGAACAGCTAGAACAAATAATCCTATAATGATCGGATCTCCCCAGTTTTGATGCTGACTTCCGGTTAAAAGCGCGTATAAAAATGCAATGGTTCCAACTGAAAACGTCACCGCTCCAATGTAATCGATATAGCGTTTTTCTTTTACCACTTCTTCTTTATAGTTTACTAGAAGAACAATAAAAGCCATTAGTCCAAACGGTATATTTAAAAAGAAAATATAGCGCCAAGACAGCGTATCGACTAAAAATCCCCCAAGAAGAGGACCGAGAACTCCAGCAACTCCCCAAACTGCGCTAATCCAACCTTGGGCTTTGGCTCTTTCTTTTGCTTCTTCATACAAGTCGCCAATAATAATCATTGTAAGGGGCATAACGACCCCGGCGCCTAGCCCTTGGATTGCTCTGTAGACAATTAATTGTTGCATCGAAAAGCTAAGCCCGCAAAGTATAGATCCGATTAAGAAAATAATAATTCCAACAAGCATAACTTTTTTGCGGCCGAATAAATCCGCTAACTTTCCGTATATAGGTGTAGATACAGCGGTTGTCAGCATATAAATGGCATATACCCAGCTAACTAGCTCAATACCCGACAAATCACTTGTAATTCTTGGAACAGCCGTACTGACAATGGTTCCTTCCATTGCAGCTAAAACAGTGACAAGCAGCAGCGCTGTCATGATTCGTTTCCTCATCTCTTTCTCTCCTTGCAACTGCGGGCATACCATCGTTTTTTTTACAGAAGATAAAAGCGGTTTCAATATACTTATACCCTTTTAGCCTTTATATGTATGTGATGCTCCGCATATAGTTACTGCCATATGCAGCCAAATAATTATTTTACTATAAAATTTTTCAAAGCGATAGAGAATTTCAAAAATATGACTTTCCTCTCATTTATAAAAACATGCGTACATGATGTTTTATTTCTTTTTCAAACCACAAAAAGCATCCCGTAACAGGTGTTACGGGATGCTTTTTACGTATTTTGTATGATTAACTTAGTCGGGGATCTTTTAATAAACGTTCCATTTCTTCCATATGATTTGTTTCATCTGCAATCATATCCTCAAGTTTGACAACAAGCTCTGTTAATCCTAACTCTTCTGCTTGTTTTTTACGCTCTTCGTAGCGCTGGATCGTTTCTTTTTCAGCTCTGCTTGCTTCTTTAAGCATTTCCGTCACGTTTGAGACGTGCTTCACCTCAGCTGGCTTTGTTGTTGGCTCACCGCCAAGGTTTTTGATTTTTTCTGATAAATAAAGGGCATGCCCTTGCTCGTCAGGAATTTCTCCTTCAAAGAAAGGTTTTAAAATTTGATATTCTAGGCCGGTTACTGTAGACGCATAGTAAGTGTACTGAATAACCGCCGAATATTCACCCGCTAAATCGGTATTAAGTCCCTCTATTAGTTGTCTCATTTTCTCTTCCATTTGAATAAACACCCTTTCATTTACTGTTAGTAGGCATATACCCTTTTTAACGAGTCCTAAACCATAATAAGGTGATATTCTGCTCCCTTTTTTAAAAATAGGGAATTTACTGACTGGAACGAAAATGTTTGATTTCTATGTTCTTAAAGAAAGACGTTCCTCCTTGGGAAAAAAGCGTAATTCCTTGGTCGTTGTGACGAGGAAACACCTCGCTAGAATGTACGGTTTTTCCATCATCAATAAAGACTTCAATACTTGTTTTATCTACCAATATCTTCAAATGAACATTTTTCTTGCCTGCATCAAAGTAATCGCGGCTTTCCACATATTTTTTGCTCTGATCAGGCTGATTACTATAGCTTCTATTCACATATGAGACGTTATCTTTTGCAAAAACCCCGACATCAATGTGCCGCTTTTGATCTGCCGACTCTCGAAGTCGTAAGCCTACATTTTCTGCATCTGACCATGAAATATCTGTATCAAGCTGATAAGCTTCACCTTTTATCTTTAACTTTTTCTCTCCGTTTACTTCTACTTGCTTGAGAGAATTTGTTGAATCAGTTAGCTGATTTAATTCTTCGACAGGCTTTGATAACAGGCTGTACTGATCGTCGTCTTGTTTTGAAAGCGTAATTTCACGGGTTACTGAATCGAATCCGTTAAACCCATCTTTCATCGTTGGTGTCTTATCTGGATAATCCCAGTTGTTCATCCATGCAAAAGCGTAGCGTTTTTCTAAAGAATCCTCATTTTTACCGTCTTTAAACGTGACTGCTCCGTACCAATCAAAACCATGATCTAGCCATTGCGGCTCATCCATATCGGGAGTGAATGTTGTTCCATCGTAATTTCCTGTCCAATAAGCATAGGTGTTTGGCTTTCCGCTTTCTTTTCCATTTGCACTTGTCCCGAGAACCCACTTAACTGTCCCGTCATCCGCCTTCATTTGAAAAAGATCTGGACATTCTGTAATGCCAATATCTTTAGTGACAAATCCTCCCGTATACGTCCAATCCTTTAGATTAGAAGATTCATAAAATCCGATTTTTTCACCTTCTGACATGACGAGAACCCACTTATCATGTTCATTATCCCATATGACTTTGGGATCTCGAAAATCTTTGGTGCCTGGATTAGGCATGATAGGATTTTTGCTATATGATTTAAAGGTTTTTCCTCTATCGGTGCTATACCATAAATACTGTTCTTGCTTTTGTCCATCAGCAGAAGGCTGGGTCATAATCGCTACAATTGCGCCTTTACCAAAACCTGCTGTGTTCTCTTTATCTTCTACAACGGATCCGGACCATATATCGCCATTTTTATTTGTATACTTTGGAATAGCTACTCCTTTATCTTTCCAATGAACCAAATCTTTAGACGTTGCATGTCGCCATTCCGTCCCGTTCCCTTTAGGGTAATCATGATTGTATAAGTAATAGTAATGATACTCTCCGTCAAAATAAATGGGCTTTTGAGGATCATTTTTCCATTTATCAGGCGTGCTAAAATGATACACCGGGCGATAAGTGGATTCACTTTTATTTCCTTTTTCTTTTCCTCGATCTTTTGTATCCTCTTTTTTGGATACGCCCGCTATAATGAGTCCGGCTATTACAACTAAAAGAACGGCAAGCGTTATCCATTTATAAGCACCTTTTTTCTTCAAACAAACCCCGCCTTTCTCTTTTTTGTCTACATCGAATAAAACAAAAGAAAATGGTGATTACAATCACCATTTTCTTTTGTTGCTATTGCAAAGGGCTTAGTCTTCATCCACTGTTAACTGACCTTGTTCAAGAACGCTATCTTTTACAACAGATGTTTTTGAACCGTCAATATTTACTAAGAAGCTTGGTGCAAATGTAGAGTGGTTGTCTTCATAAAAGCCTCTGTTTGTCATGTAGCTTGTAATAACAACATTATTACCTTTTGTTTGCGGTACGGCAAAGTGAGAATACGTAAATGTTTTATCATTAGGATCTAAATCCATATGAAGAACTAATCCCGTATCATTTAAAGGCTTATATTTTCCTGTTAACGTATTTGAAACATAGCCTAGCATATACACATCATCTTGTCCGATTCCATCAATCGTCATTTTAGATCCGCGAGAATCAGTGAACAAGTACCATTTTCCATCTTTTTTGAAAATGTTTGCACGTTCAATTTCGTCTGTAACTGTATTTGATGTGATAAGCGGCTTCATTACTTTTTTGAGCGTATAGTCATCATTTAACTCAATAATGCCCAAAGCCCCGTTTGCTAAAGAAGCTTTTTCTTTATTAGATCCTTCAAGAAGCTTTTTCTTTTCAGATTGGAAGAAAGGATTGTTTCCTCCGTAGTATGCTCTGTTATATAGAGAGTCTTCGCCTTGATAGCCATCTTCTGTTCCAGTGTTAGCTTCGAAAACAAGGTACTTATGTCCATTGTCTTCTATGTAATGAGGATCTCTTAGCGTATGGTTATCCCCTGTGTCATAACCGCCTTCATCAATAAACTGCTGAACCGTTTGATAAATCTTTCCGTCACCATCAAAGATTGACTTGTAATCTTCTACTCCGTCAACTTTTAACGTATTATCGTTTGGCTGAGACATGTTCACTTGAGCTGTCGTTAACGTTTGTTTTCCGTATTGTTTACCTGAATAATCCGTGTAGAATAAACGAACTTTACCATCTTTCGTTAATGTGGCAGAACCAGACCATTCTTGTGTTTGATTTTTAAGGTGCGGGTCATTCGGAACGAATTTATCGCTGTCTTTAAACACTCTTCCAGCGTTTTTCCAGCTGTCAATCGATTTGTCTCCAGCTTTTTTATAGAAAAGATAAACAGACGTGTCATTCGAATCTTTTGGATCACCTGCTAGGGCAAACACAATTTGATATCCATGATAAGTCGCCACTGTTCCGTCAGCATTTTGTAATGGCCAGCTGTCCCATACATCTAAGTCAATTGTATTTCCCGATGCATCTTTTCCCTTAGCAGAAGCAATGTTTTTAATAGTTGATTCGTCAAAAGCAGGAACTTTAAACTGATCACTGTTTTGCTGCTGTGGAATTTTCACCATATTATCGCGAGTAATATGCGAAATTCCGTAGCTGTTATTAAAGTCTTTGCTGTCGTTTCCTTTAGCAAATGTTTGGTATCCCCCGCCTACTAGTAGGGCTGCAGCCAATGTAGCAGCAGTTGTATGCTTAGCAACTCGTTTCATTTTCATATGTTTTCTCCTTTTGGGTTAGTAAAGAATATAAATTTATTAATTCAATTAGCTATTAAAAATCCGAAAACAGAACCGGTTCCGTTCTACCAAAAGATTACTTGGATAAATGACGAAAGTCAAACGTGCCAAATGTAGCTATTTCTCATTTTCATCTTTTTCATTGAGCTGTAACTAGGACCAAAGTTTACGTGCAAGAGACTTTTTATGTAACCGTTTTTCAAAAAAAGGGTACGACTTTTTTTACATTCCAAACTACGTTTTCCAGCCGTTGCGTTTTATACTCTTTACACGATTAAATACTCTATCTTTCTAGCATTGAAAGCGCTATTCCTTTTTTTTATGCTTTCCAATCATTTTGTTTTCATCAATATCTTGAAAAATCAGTACTCTTTTTTATTATTCGGACATGAAAACGTTCTATTTTTTTCCTTTCTGGAGATTAGGATGATGCTAATAAAGGTCTAAAGTATGTTTTCTAAAAAAAATATTCCTTCTTTTTACCTACATATTTTTATCTTTTTTAATGCATCATACGCCATCCCTTCTTATAAAAGAGGGAGCGTATGATGCATCTTTTTAATATTAAGAGTCTAAGCCAGTTGCTTTTCCTTCACGGCTGGAATCAGCTGCTCCAAATAAACGGCCGTTTTCTTTATCAATTTGAATACCTTGAACATTTCCGATTGGGAATGGCTCATCTCCAAAATTAAACCCCATGGCTTCTAGCTCTCCTTTGGCATTCATATCCACTCCGGCTTCCCAACCGATAAGTGATCCTGTACTATTAAAAATTCTTGGTTCTTCAATCGCTTCTTTTATATCCATTCCATAGTCTAAGACATTCATAAGCGTTTGGAACACAGAGCCTACAATGGTTGGTCCGCCCGGAGACCCTAAAGTGAGTACAGGTTCACTGTCTTTAAAAACGATGGTTGGGCTTTTACAGCTAACCGGACGCTTTCCTGCATCCGCTTGGTTTAGCCCTCCAGGAATAGCATCAAAATCAGTAAGCTCGTTGTTGAGTAAAAATCCATGGTCTTTAACCATAATTCCTGTACCAAAAGGATGTTCCACAGTTGATGTACAAGCGACAATATTGCCCCAGCGGTCAACTACCGTGAAGTGAGTTGTTTCACTAAGCTCACGTTCAGGTTCATAAGGCTGACGCACAACGTTCACTTTTTGGCCTTTCTCATAATCCCACGGGTTGCCAAAATCAACTTTCTCATTTTTATGCTTCCAATTAATTAATTTTTGACGTTCCTTTATATATTCGTCATCTAAAAGCCCTTTTAATGGAATGTCACTGTAGGCTGGATCTCCAGAGAATGCAATTTTATCTGAAAATGCAATGCGCATAGCTTCTGCAAACAAATAATACTTTTCCCACGATTTCACGTCGTACTGAGACACATCGAAGTTCTCTAATAGCTTTAAAATTTGCAGCACCGTAGCTCCTCCTGCACTAGGCATGTTGGAAGAAGCAATTCGGTAGCCTTTATAATCTCCCCACACGGGTTCATCAATCTTAATCTGGTATTCTTTCAAATCTGACAGTTCCATAAAACCGCCGTGCTCTTTTATCGTTGAAATAATGGCTTCTGCAATTTCACCTTCATAAAAAGCCTCGATACCTTTTTCTTGAAGAATGCGGAATGTTTTAGCAAGATCTTTTTTATTAATCATATCTCCTTCTTGCATAGGCTTGCCGTTTGGAGAATATAGCTGCTTAGCATGTTCTCCTAGTCGATAGGCATATGTTTTTAAAATATCTCCAAGCACCCAGTTTGTTTCCACACCCGCTTCTGCTGCTTTGGCAGCCGGTTCAATTAGTTCAGCAAGGGGTTTTGTTCCATACTCTTTACGAGCTGCTTCCATCGCCTTTAAAATCCCTGGAATTCCAATTGCCGTTGCATGAGTAGAACGCTTTCTAAACGGAATAACTTCTTTATTTTCATCAAGAAACATTTCAGGATAAGCTGCTTTAGGAGCCTGAGAATGCCCGTCAAAAATTTTAGTTGTTTTGCTTTCATTGTGGTATACCATAAAAAAGCCGCTGCCTCCAATACCGGTCATCATCGGTTCTCCAACGTTGAGCCCAAACTGAACGGCAATTGCTGCATCAATTGCGTTGCCGCCAGCTCTTAGCACCTGTTCTCCGGCGTCTGTTGCAATTGGATGAGCACTGGCTACCATTCCTGTTTTTCCAACCGCTGTTTCTCTTCTATATGAACTCTTTCCTGAACGAGATAAACTTTTTCCATTAATCATCTTTTACGACCTCCTAGTTACTTACTTTATCTGGGATATTGGTAAAATACCCTATTGCTTTTGGGATAAAACTGTTTAAATTTGTATTGATTACTGTACCTAGACCGATATCCCTAGCATATTTTAAGCCTGTGAAAGCCATAAAATAGAAAAAGCGCCAACCCGTTTTATTTAAAGAACAGGGTTGGCGCTTTTTGCGTTTTCTAACGTTTATACACTTTTACACTTGTACCGAAGCTACTTCATTATTTACATTCAGCAGGTTATAAAGCTCTTGAAGCCTTCCAATTTCATAGGTAGAATTCCAATTTGTATCATTCTTTTTTTCCTGAGGATTAAACCAGCACGTATCAATACCGGCTAGCTGCCCGCCTTGAATGTCTGCACTCAAAGAATCTCCAACAATTAATGTTTCATGTACGGACAGCTCTTTTATACGTGAAAAAACATAATCAAAATATTCCCTCATAGGTTTTTGAAAGCCCGTATCTTCTGAAACAAATACTTCTTTAAAATAAGGATATAGACCTGAGTCCTGAAGGCGCTTATATTGAGTAGCCGATACGCCATTTGTAACAACATATAATTCATAGTGACAGCTCAGTTTTTTAATTACCTCAATTGCTCCGTCAATTAGCTGATGGCCATTGTTCAAATACGTTCGGTACTCTGCTTCAAGCAGCTTTCCGTCTTTCTCTATTCCATATTCTTTACATAGAGTAGAAAAGCGAGTATTTACAACTTGCTCACGGCTTATTTTATTTTCTTCAAAAGCTGTCCATAACCCCTGGTTTATCAAACTATAACGTTTTTTGCTTTCATCAGTCAGCGGAATATTGTGGTTAGCAAAAAGAAGCTGTAAAGCCTGCTCTTCGGCTGCGTTAAAATCTAAAAGCGTATTATCAATGTCAAATAGAAGCGTTCTGTATGTTTTCATTCTTCTCTCTCCCCTTCAACTAATCTATTGCTTTTTCTACTCGTATATATTGTCGTTTGCTAGACAGCTCAGTTTTTCTTTATCTTTGAGAATAATAGAGCCTTTCTGTTTTTCAATAACTCCTTGCGCTACAAATTTCTGAAGAACACGATTTAAATGCCGGTAAGTCGTTCCGATTAAATTGGCTATATCTTTTAGGCTTTCTGTTTTTTGATCCATAACCAAATGTGATTCTTCACAAAAAATAGAGAGCAAGTAGCTAGCCAGCCGCACTTCAACTGGGTACATTAAATTAAAGCTGAGCGAGTTCGATTTTGCGCAAAACTTTTTTGTGAGCATTTCCAGTAAAAACGTCAGCAGCTGTGGATCATCGCTCGCATGCTGTTTTAATCGTTTGTATGGTATACCAATTACAACTAAAGGTGAAACGGCTTCAACCGTATTCATAATATCAACATCCTGTACATACTCAATATCGCCTATCACTTCAAGGGGCTGTTTAAAGGAAAGAACAAGCGTCTTGCCTTC
This sequence comes from Priestia sp. FSL R5-0597, assembly GCF_038006305.1. Lineage (NCBI taxonomy): Bacteria > Bacillati > Bacillota > Bacilli > Caryophanales > Bacillaceae > Priestia > Priestia sp. FSL R5-0597. The sequence goes on along the minus strand of NZ_JBBOUZ010000001.1, from coordinate 1,563,637 downwards.
GGGCGATATGGTATAAACTTTAACCTTGCCTTTCACCAGTATGTACAAACAATGAGACGCATCTCCTTGAGAACAAAGTCGTTCTCCTGCCTCCACATCATACAGTGACAAATGCGGTAGTAAGTCTTTCTTGAAAACTGACTCTAATTTATAAGTATTTATATACTCCAGCAGTTGTTTCTCACTCGTAATTTCCCTCATGTTTTCCTCTCCATCATAACGGTTTCTTTTTATTAAACAATAACACTTCCCAAAATAAAAAGGACATATGTCCCGAATAAAATTTTAATTTTTACGTTATGTTCATAGATCCCTTTCAAAAGAAATATATACACAAAAAAGACTCTAGCTCGTTGGCTTAGAGTCTTTTTGTTAAACGCTCTTGTTCTTTCTGGCGTATCCAACGTAAATAAAGACGCCAATCAGCATCCAGCCGATTGAGTACATCCACGTTACCATTGATAAGTTAAACATAAGAAAGATACAGCAAAGAATAGCAAGAATCGGAATGAATGGCACAAAAGGTACTTTGAAACCGCGCTTTAAATTAGGCTGAGTTTTTCGCAGAGCCAAAATTGAAAATGAAACGGCAGCAAACGTAACAATCGCTAGCATATTTGCTAAATCCGCCAGCTGTTTTAAATCAACAAAACCAGCTACGATCGCGCCTAATGCGCCGACAAGCCATGTGGATATAACAGGCTCACTGTTCTTTCGGTTTACTTTTGAAAAAAGAGAGGGCAATAATCCATCATGACTCATTGACATCAGTACGCGAGGCACAACAAACAAATAAGCAAACACGACGGCCATTATACCAATAACTGCTCCTATAGATACAATAAGCGCTGCCCATTCTTGTCCAACGCTATTGAGCGCATATGATAACGCATCGCCCACGTTTAGCTCTTTATAAGAAACCATCCCTGTTAATACTAATGCAATGACTACGTAAATGACTGCACAAACACTCAGTGCAATCAAAATACCTAGCGGCAAGTTTCTTTGCGGATTTTTCACTTCTTCTGCCGAAGTAGAAATGGCATCAAATCCGTTATAAGCGAAAAAGACGGAAGCTGCGCCTGCAAAGATTCCTTTCACACCAAAAGGAGTAAATGGGTGCCAGTTATTTGTATGAATAAAAAAGACGCCGACGGCTACAAATAAAAGAACAATACCTATCTTGATTAAAACCATTAAGTTATTTATTTTTTTACTTTCTTTTACCCCTCGTGTTAATAAAAACGACATGCATAGGACAATAAATACTGCCGGAAAGTTAATGATACCTCCGTCGCTCGGTATGGCGGTTAACGATTCAGGAAGTCTAATACCAAACTCAGTAAGCACATTATTTACGTAAGAAGACCATCCGCCTGCTACAGACGCTAAAGACACCGTATAGCATCCTACAATGGACCACCCTATTAAATGCGCTACAAATTTTCCTAATGAAACATATATGTATGTATATGCGCCTCCTGAACTTGGAACAGCTGAACCAAATTCTGCATAGCACAACGCAACAAGAATACAGGCTATTGCAGAAATAATAAATGAAACGGAGACCGAGGGCCCTGCATCCCTGGCGGCAACTAGTCCTGCTATAACCAGAACTCCTGTCCCAATGGTTGCTCCTACTCCCATCAAAATAACATCAAATAACCCTAGTGTCTTAGTTGATTCTTTTGCTGCATTTTCCTCTAACAGCTTATTAACATCTTTTTTTGCAAACAGATTACTCATGATGACTAACCTCTCTTCATCTCATTACGAATGACTACTTTATAGTGGTAGATCTTTCTATATATGTAACAGTGAATTATTTTACTACATTTAATTTTCTGTGTAAAATAATTTAGTCTTTGAACTTTTTAATGATTAAAACAAAATCACTAATAATGTTTTCTATCACACCATTATGATGTACCCGAACAGACTAAAAACATGCGTTAACACCTTTCTCAAAATTAGCTTCATTCATAATTGCTTTTGTACTATACTAAAGAAAAACTTCATAGGAGCAACGTAAAAGATGAACTTATTTTATTTTCTAAAGGGGTTAGTGATCGGTTTTTCCGTTGCTGCTCCCGTCGGTCCCATTGGTATTTTATGCATCAATCGCACGTTATCTAAAGGGCGATTACACGGGTTTGTATCCGGGCTGGGAGCAGCTACAGCAGATGCTCTTTATGGATGCATCGCTGCGTTTGGCCTAACGTTCATTACAACCTTTTTATTAACCCAAAAGATTTGGCTTCAGCTGATTGGGGGATTATTTTTATGCTATTTAGGTGTACAAACTTTTCGTTCTCAACCTGCAGAGCACGCTGCTGCTGCTAAAGGAGAAGGGTTGCTTCGTTCGTATACATCCGTTCTTTTTTTAACGGTTACGAATCCAATGACGATCTTATTTTTTATTGGCGTGTTTTCTGGTGTAGGCATTAGTAAATCAGCATTTGATGTTGCTTCTGCGCTGACAATGGTTGCAGGCGTATTTTTAGGATCGGCCTGCTGGTGGCTTTCGCTCAGTTTTGCTATTAGTCTTGCCCGGTCGAAGTTTACGAATAACAGCTTGATCTGGGTAAATCGCATTTCGGGAGCGGTGGTACTGACTTTCGGGATATTTGCGTTATACAAGTTGCTATAAAAAGTCACTTGTCTCCTTTTCTGGGGACAAGTGACTTTTTTAATAGAAAAGAATAATCTTAAAAAATACCCTAAACGCTGTGTTTTCTGTATAATAGATAAATAGAAAAACAGAAAAAGTATAAAAAATGCTTGAAAACTACATACTCAATCAATAGTCTTCAAACATAATAAGGGGAAATAAAGCATGACCATTCTTCTCGTAGATGACAATCAAGTCAATCTATTTGTGATTGAAAAAATTCTAAAAGGCGCTGGCTACGATAACTGTGTGTCTCTTACGTCTGCCCATGCGCTTTTTGACTATCTTAACCTGGACGATGAGAACTCAAAAACGAATTCGGTCGATTTGATTTTACTTGATATTATGATGCCCGAAATTGATGGAATCGAAGCCTGCAGGCGAATTCAACAGGTAGAACGCTTAAAACATATTCCAATTATCTTTGTCACAGCCCTAGAAGACAGCAGCAAATTAGTAGAAGCTCTAGACGCTGGCGGAACAGATTACGTCACAAAGCCGATTAATAAAGTGGAACTGCTGGCTCGTATGCGGGTAGCCTTACGCCTTAAAGCAGAAATTGACTGGCACACGGAACATGAAAAGAAAATTCAAACTGAGTTAGATTTAGCTACGCACGTACAGCAAAACTTACTCAGCCCCCCTTTACGAGAGAAAGATATTCAAATGGAAGTTTCATATTATCCTTCTTTTAAATTAGCGGGTGATATGTACTATTGGCACAAAATTGACGAGCACCGGTACGGTATTATTCTTTTTGATATGATGGGGCACGGCATCTCTGCCTCGCTTGTTTGTATGTTTATTTCGTCTGTGCTCAGAGAAGCTATCAAGTCCCTCATAGACCCTGAGCAGGTTATTACAGAGTTGAATCGCTACATGGAATTATTGCACAGCGAAAAAGATGAAATTCCTTACTATTTCACTGCTATTTATTTAGTGATTGATACGGAAGCTAAGACAGTAGAATATGTGAATGCCGGGCACCCAGAAGGTTATATGTTAGTGGATGAACATACGCTCGTTCCTCTTCAACGAGGAAGCTGCCCTGTAGGGTTTTTTGAAGAAATGGACGTTCAGAAATCTGTTGTCAGCTTTGAGAACGATGTGCAAATTTTGCTATTTACAGACGGAGCTCTTGAATCGATGGGCCCTTGCGAAAATGAATCTGCTCTTCGTCTTCAACAACTTACTGAACAAAAATGGACAAATCCGCAGGCATTTATGAATGAAATTTTCTCAGAAGAACAAAAGTTAAATCAGCCTGATGACATGTGCGTGCTTATGATTCAAGCACAAGCATAATAAAAAAGACCTCACAAATGAGGTCTTTTTTTATTGCTTTTGATAGATGCGCTCGTTCCCTGCAAACTCAATATAAGAAGCTGCTCCCTCAGCAAAGCGAAGCGTTTCTTTATCGCCAAGCCCAAGAAACCCTTTTACACACAGGCTTTCTGAAAATAAATTATACACTTGATTTTGCAGCTGAGCTGTAAAATAAATAAGGACGTTTCGGCAAATGATGACGTGAAATTCATTAAATGACTGATCCGTGACTAAATTATGCTGAGCAAAGATAATATTTTTTAACAGCGACGGATGAAAATATGCATAGTGATGATCCGTTTGATAATATTCCGAGAAGGCATTCTTTCCCCCGGCTTGAATATAATTTTTTGTATATGACTTCATTTTACGTAAAGAAAAGGCGCCTTGTTTTGCTTTTTCTAATACATCTTCGTTCATATCGGTTGCGTAAATGACCGTTTTATCCATTAACCCTTCTTCTTCTAAAAGAATCGCCATAGAAAATACCTCTTCGCCCGTTGCACAGCCAGCGTGCCAAATGCGAATTTCCGGATAATCCTTTAATACCGGAATCACTTTTGTGCGAAATGCTTTAAAAAAGCTTGGATCGCGAAACATCTCTGTTACATTTATTGAAAAATCATTTAAAAGCTGATTCATAAATTCTTCTTCGTGAATCGCTTTTTCTAACAATCGAGACACGGTTGGAATACGTTCAATTTTCATTCGATTATAGACTCGGCGACAAATAGAAGATTTAGCGTACTGTCTGAAATCGAATCCCGTTAATCGATAAATAGCCGTCAGCAGTAAATCGATCTCTAAATCTGTTTTTTTATTCATAACTAAGTCTTCACTTAAATCTAGGTGCTTCATATCCATTTATGTTTCATACCCCGCTTAATTTACTAGCCATACACGCATAACGGAGAACAGCTGATTTAAATCTAAAGGTTTACTGATATAATCTGAAGCTCCAGCTTCCAAGCATTTTTCACGATCGTTTTTCATCGCTTTAGCGGTTAATGCAATAATAGGCAAATCAACGAGCTTTAGCTCTCCTCTAATTTTCTGCATGGCTTCATATCCATCCATTTGCGGCATCATAATATCCATTAAAATGAGATCAAATGGTTCACTATTTTCCATCATTTCAAGACACTCTATTCCGTTATGAGCTGTCATAATGGTCATACCTTGTTTAGCTAGCGCAGTTTTTAAGGCAAAGATGTTGCGCTGGTCATCATCTACGATGAGCACTCGCTTATCTTGAAACACATTTTCACCATCTTGCAGTGAAGATTCAACTGGTTGTACAGGATGATCAATTTCAGTTATTTCTGCTTCAGGTTCAGCTTCTTCTACAGATACCGCTACTTCTTCATATGCAAAATTCACTTTTTCATAGTCAATAAGACCATTAGAGAGGCTAGGAAGGTATAGCGTAAACGTACTTCCTTTTCCTACTTCACTGCTTAGAGAAATCCAGCCGCCCAATAATTTTGCAAACTCACTGCAAATAGATAAGCCAAGTCCCGTTCCTCCGTACTTGCGGACCGTAGCTCCATCTGCCTGCTGAAACGCTTCAAAGATAAGCTGATGCTTTTCTTTTGGTATACCAATCCCTGTATCAGCTACAGCTATTTCTAGCCAGCAATCCGTATCAACTGTACGCATAGCTGTTGTAAGACGATGGTCAGCTACTCGTTGAATGGATACTGTGACAGATCCCGATTCTGTAAATTTAAATGCATTTGATAAAAGATTTTTCACAATTTGCTGGAATCTCTTTTCATCTGTGTGAATGATGTCCGGTACATCTTGTGCTTTATTAATTTTCAATTGTACGTTTTTCTGTTCAGCAACGTGGCTGAAATTACGTTCGATTTGATCTGGAAGCTCACTCATATTCATCTCAGCTAGTAAAATATCTAGTTTTCCAGACTCTACTTTTGATAAATCCAAGATATCGTTGATTAACGCGAGCAAGTCTTTTCCTGAAGAATGAATAATACGAGCGTATTCTTCTTCATCTTCAGATAGCGTTTTAGCTGCGTTTTCCTCAAGCATTTCAGACAGAATAAGAATGCTGTTAAGTGGTGTTCGAAGCTCATGCGACATATTAGCAAGAAATTCAGATTTATATTGAGAATTCAACTCCAGCTGATGCGCTTTTTCTTCTAAATCTTCTTTTGCAGCCTCTAATTCAAACGATTTTTCTTCTGCGTCTTTTGTTCTTTCTTCTAGCTGTTCATTAATCATACGCAGCTCTTCAGACTGCATTTGCAGTTCTTCTGATTGTGTTTGAAGTTCTTCAGACTGAGCTTGGAGCTCTTCTGTCATCGCCTGAGATTCTTTTAATAGACGAGCAATTTCCATACGTCTAATTACGCCATTGATAGTGAGACCAAACGTTTCAATCACTTGACTAATAAGTTCTTGCTCTAAAACTGTAAACTCGTGCAGCGATGCAAGCTCGATAACAGCAATTACTTCATCTTCAAACAAGACGGGTACAATAAAAATACTCTTAGGTTTTACGTCTCCTAATCCTGAAGTAATGAGCTGGTACGTGTCAGGTACATCGTTTATGACAAAGGTTCTTTTCTCTAAAGCAGCTTGTCCAATGAGCCCTTCGCCTATCAAAAAGCTCTCTCTTCCCGCGTCGCCTTTTCTATCTGCAAAAGCAGCTTGTTTGACGAATAAGTTTCCTTTATCATTTTCCTCTCGAACATAAAATGCTCCGAAAGAAGCTTGTGTCATTTCTGAAACCGTAAAGAGAAATTTTTCCGCAAGCTTGTCTACAGATGCTATGCCTTGGTACATCGTTACAGCATGAGCAATGTTCGTTTGAAGCCAGTTTCGCTCTTCAATATTTTCTAACAACGCGTTCGTGGCTAGCCCTAAATCTTTAATTTCATCATTAGATCGAACTTTAATTCTTCCTTTTAGCTCGCCTTTTGAAGCCGTAATTCGTTTGATCGTTTGCGTAACTTCTTTAATCGTATTCACAATAGAATTAGACAACACAATAGCGATAGCAAGTGAAATAAGCGTAACGAATAACAGCAAACCGTAAAGTCCAATTTTAATTTTTTGATTTTTCTCGTCTAACTCTGTTGCTCTTGTTTCAGTCGATTTTTTCTCTACATTTCTAAAAGAAGTAAACTGGCTGCGTATATCGTCCATATACTGGCGCCCAGGATCTTTCTCAAAAAATTGCTGAAGCTCTTTTGTATTATTTTCTTTTTTTAATGCAATGGTCGGTTCACCAGCAGCTTCAATCCAGTCTTGAATACTTCCTTTAATCTTCTCCAGTTTCTCCTGCTGATTTGGATTATTATTTAGAAGCTGATACAGCGCATTATAATCTTTTTCCCAACTTGTTGCTGCACTGTTATAAGGTTCTAAGTAACTCGCTTCTCCTGTAATAATATAGCCTCTTTGTCCGGTTTCCATATCAAGCAGGTGCTTTTCAATTCGATTGGTCAGATCATGGACTTCAATATCATGATCAATGATAAAATTTCGCTCTTTTTGCAAAGATGAAATTTGACTGTTTAAAACAATAAATGCAATAAATAAACAGACAATAACAATTAAATATCCAATAATAATTTTGGATTTGATGCCAAACCTCATTTTCTTTTCCATAATGTTCCTACTTTCATTCTAGATATTCTTCTAGAAGCATTCGAAAAACATGTTTATTTTTGCCGCTGGACAATTTCACTTTCAGTACACACTCTCCACTCCATCTTCCTTTGCTTGATAAGGCTTCTCTCTTTTTCCTATCAAGTCAACATTCCTATTATACACTCTATTTTTGTACAGAAGAATATTTATTGTGCAAGAGGTGAAGATTAATTCCCCAATTAGAAATTGACGTTTTAAAACGCCATATAAAGATAAGCCCATGCCTGTACAGGCATGGGCTTATCTCATAATATATTTGTACACAATAAGGTAATGAAAAGTAATTTATGCTTTGGGGAATCACATAAATTATGACAACATAGGTATAAATACTTATATGCAAAATGCAAAGCATTCATTAATTGAATTGTACTTGGATAGTAGAAAACATTGCCACTTTTTTTAATTTAAATATATTTTTTAAACTTACATATCTACTTGCTGTACTTTTTATCTCGAGCTCTTTAACATTGCCAAAATCTCTGCGGAGCTCGCAACTCTTTTATTTTGAATCGTTTCAGCAAGATGTGATACTTTATAAAGTGTTTCCATGCTTTCAATCGGATATTTCCCAGCTGCTGTTTCAGCAGAAAGCATCACTGCATTCGTGCCGTCCAGTACTGCCTGAAACACATCCGTCACCTCGGCTCTTGTAGGAATTGCGCTGCTCACCATTGATTGAAGCATTTGTGTCGCGGTGATCACATATTTATCGTGCAAGCTGCATTCATGAATTAATATTTTTTGGAGCAAAGGAATCCATTCATACGGTAGCTCTACCCCTAAATCTCCTCGTGCAATCATAATTCCATCGCCTTCTTCACATATTTGCTTGAAATTTTCTATAGCTTCCATTGTTTCCACTTTCGCAATCAGCTTTGGTGCATTTAGATGTTTTAAATGGATAAAATCTTTAATGTCTTTTAAATGTTCAGGGGTTCTTACGAACGAACAAGCAAGAAAATCTACTTTTTCTTTCAATAAGAATACGATGTCTTTTTTGTCTTTTTCAGTAATGGCCGGCAAACCGACGCGAGCACCTGGCAAATTCACGCCTTTATGAGACGAAATAGATCCGCCCTTTTTTACCTTTGTGACAAGTGTATCTTCTTCTACTCCTTCAACAGCCAGTTCTACTTGACCGTCATTGATTAAGATTTTGCTTCCTGTTTGAACATCCTTCACGATACCCTTATAGTCAACGCTGGCTCCTTTTTCATTTCCTGACATCTGCTCTGTATATAAAATAAAAGATGCGCCTTCTTTTAACACTATTTCTTTTGACTTTATCACTCCAAGTCTAATTTTAGGACCTTGTAAATCTCCTAAAATTTGAATAGAGGAATTTAAAGATCTTAACGTATCTATAATTGTTTTATGACTTTCATGCGACCCATGAGATAAATTCAGCCGAGCAATTGTCATTCCTTTTTCCAACAGTCTCTCTAGTACATCTTTCTTATTACTAACAGGTCCGATTGTACAGATTCTATCGATTGCCACTGCCTTTCACCATCCTTTTAATGTAGGATGCCCATTTCCATAAAAGAGATAAGCTTTATACAAAAATAGGTATATCACCACAAAAAAATGCCTCTTAGTCAATAACTTGCCTAAGAGACAGCCTTTTTATTACTTTACCCAGCTTTCCGTCACTTTCTTATTTTTAGAAATCCAGTTTTTCACGCCTTTTGTTTCGTCTTTTGCACTGTTAATTTCTGATTCTAATGATGCCAATTGATCAGCGCTAATCGAAAAATCTTTAAGCCACTTTGCTGCTTCTGGATAATCTTCCTTAAAAGCTTTTTTACTGATTGACTGTATTTTCTCAGGTCCAGTTGGATTCATCGTATTTTTGGGATCTTTTAAGTATCTGAGATTATACTTTTCAAAAGCCCAGTGCGGGCGCCATAACGTAACAACAATAGGTTCTTTATTAGCAATGGCTTTATCCAATTCCGATAGCATCGCAGCTGTACTGCTCTCTACTAAATTCCAGTCTGTTAACCCATAGCTGGGCATGGCATGGTCTTTCGTAAGACCATTGATTCCAGATCCCGGTTCAATGCTAATAATCTTTCCGTTAAACTCCCCTTTCTTATTTTTTAAATCACCTATCGACTGCGCGTCTACATAGTCGGGAACGGCTAATCCGCTGTCTGCTTGATCGTACCAAGTGCCGAGAACGTCTACTTGTTTTCCGAATCTTTTCATGTAAGAACTATGGGTAGTAGGCATCCATACATCCAAAAATAAATCAATATTTCCTTGAGCAACTCCTGAGAAAAGCGGGGCTACGTCACTTTGAACTGCTTTAACTTTATAGCCTTTTTCCTCTAATAATTCCTTCCATAAAAACGTAACGGCTACGGCTTCGTCCCATGGTATGTACCCAATTGTAATTTCTTTTTTAGTCGTCGTGCCGCTTGCCGTATTGCTATTTCCGCATGCAGAGACAAGCAGCATGACGACGATTGTTAGCATAATAAAAGAAATTTTTTTTGAATGTTTCATCTAATCCCACCTTTATCCATTTTATTTGCTTGATTGAATATCTTGGCTTTTTCGAGTAGAAAGATGCGTTAAACGATCTAAGATAACGGCAATAATAACAACCGCAATCCCACCGATAAACCCTAAGCCTACATCCAGCATACTGATGCTTCGTAATACCTCTGCACCTAGGCCTCCCGCACCGACCATGGAAGAAATAACAACCATCGAAAGTGATAGCATAATAACTTGGTTTACACCCGACATAATCATAGGCAAAGCGAGCGGCAGCTGGACTTTAATTAATTTTTGCCATTCTGTCGCTCCAAAAGCTTCCGCTGCTTCTAAAGTGGTGTGCGGAACTTGCTGAAGCCCAAGCAGCGTCAGACGAACGGCAGGCGGCATTGCGAAAATAAACGTAGCAATAAGAGCTGTAACATTCCCTAATCCAAATAAAAGTACGGAAGGAATTAAGTAAACAAAAGCAGGCATCGTTTGCATAATATCAAGAATAGGCTTTATGACTGCCCCCACTTTGTTAAAGCGGTGTGATAATATGCCTAAAGGAACGCCGAATAAAAGTGAGATAATCGTAGAAGCTAAAACGAGAGATAAGGTCAGCATTGATGCTTCCCATAAATCCAAGCTAATAATAAGAAGTAACCCAAAACACGTAAATGCAGCTATCTTCCAATCTGTCAACCATAGCGCTAATAGAACAAAAACAAGGACAGTTACTAGCGGAGGAGAGGCTGTCAATGCCCATTCAAGGCTGCTGATTAAACTGGTCATTATCTGGTTGATTCCAGTAAATACACCTGAAAAACTATCAATCATGTAATCAACAAATGAATTTGCCCATTTATCTAAAGGAATACGAGGAATCATCGCAGCATTCACCATCATATTTATCGAACCTCCACTTGATATGATTTAACTTCTTGCTGCTCGGTCACTGTAATACGTTCAGTGAGATTTGCAATAAGAGTGCTCGGGGAAATCATACCTTGTAGGCGATGATGATTATCAACAATGACTACAGGCGAATGACTGTCTGTAAATAGAGGAATCATTTCTTGTAAAGACATATCAGGATTGACGCAATGCGGCTGTGTCAATGCTTTTCCTTTTAAATCATGCTTATGAGCTTCAATAAGCTCCATCACTGTATAGATGCTCATCATACCTAATAAGCGGTCAGAACTATCAAGAACAAAAATCGTAGATAAATGATTGGTTCTCATTCTTCTTAATATAACTTGTGGTGATTCATACTCATAGGCAGCCGTTTCTACCGGAATAACAGCGTCTTTAGCAAGGCGGATTTTGCCGTAATTAACGTCTTGAACAAGCAGTTTTACATAATCGGTTGCGGGTTGACTTAAAATATCTTCAGCCGTTCCAAGCTGTACAATCTCTCCGTCTTTCATTACGGCAGCCCGGTGCCCTAAAGTTAATGCTTCATCTAGATCATGCGTTACAAAGATAACTGTTTTTTGTACTTCTCCTTGAATATCAAGAAATAGCTTTTGCATATCTCTTCGAATAAGAGGATCTAACGCCGAAAAAGGCTCATCCATCAGCAAAATCTCTTGTTCAGAAGCAAGGGCTCTCGCTAATCCAACCCGCTGCTGCATACCTCCTGATAATTCATAAATTCTTTTATAAGCTTGTCCATTTAACCCCACCATTTCAAGCGCCTCTTTCCCTCGCTTTTCCCTTTCGCTTGCTGATATGCCTTGAATTTCTAGACCGAACGTAATATTGTCAATTACGGTGCGGTTTGGAAGAAGGCCTACATTTTGGAATACCATTCCAATTTTATTTCTTCGTACTTGCTGAAGCTGTCTTTTTGGCATATGAGAAATATCTGTATTTTCTAGATATACCGTCCCTTCTGTTGGTTCTATAAGTCCGTTCAAACATCGAAGTAAAGTAGATTTACCGCTTCCTGATAATCCAATTAACACAAAGGTTTCTCCCTTTTTCACTTCGAAATGAGCATTGTAAATAGCAACGGTTGTCTTAGTAGCTTGTTCGACTTCATATTTACTTTGTCCAGACTCTCTCAGCTTAAGAGCCTGTTCTTTTTGACGGCCAAACACTTTTGAAACATCGGTAACGCGGATAATGGGTTCTGTTAGTTTAGAGCTTGTACTCAATTTATTTCCCCCTTATTTTTAAAGTAGATTGTTAGAGATGGTCTGGCACACCGAGATAATGTGCCAGACCGCTTCTATTTACTATTCGACCTTCATACCGATTGCTTCTAATACATAATTGTAAAAATGCGAAACGTGCTGTTCGATAGGTACTAAAATCCCTCCTTCTTTATAAGATTTTGAGCTCATATTCTCTTGACACCACTCACACGCTTCAAAATCTTGTAAATTAACGCGGTGAAATAATTCCACGGCATCTTTTGGGTCAAAATCAGGCTTAGCCATTTCTTCCGGGTCGAATAACCATTCGCAAATTACTTTGGACTTTTCTGCACTGATTGGAATAATACGATGAATAATAACGTGATCTGGTGTTAAGTTGATAAATACAAGCGGCAGAACGGTAATGCCAAAATACGTGCGGTCATCTTCAGGAAGCAACCCTTTTAACATAGGACGGCTTCCTTTCCCGCTAATTGAAAAACCTTCTAACTCATTGCCAAACTTAGCTCCACCGCCTACTGAATTTTGAGTGCCGACTCCCGAACGAAATTCAGGGAGCGTTGCCGTAAGCTCAGGGTGAATAGAGGAACAGTGATAACACTCTTGAAAGTTTTCTACAATAAGCTTCCAGTTTGCCTCGACTTCGTACTCTTCACGATGAGCGGATTTTAAATTTTGAATTTCATACCTAGCAAACGTATAAAGCTCTCCAAAACGATCAAAAATTTGTGCGTCTAGCTGATATTCAACAGATATCGGATTGTCTGATAAATTAACCCAAACCATGCCGTGCCACACTTCAATGTGAACGGATGTTAGTCCGTAACTTTCGTTATGCACGAGTTCTTCTCGACAGTGGCTTGTGTTAGGAACACCTACTAAATCACCATCTAAGCTATAGCTCCACGAATGATACGGACAGCGAATGACCCCTGCTTTACCTGATGCTTGGCTGCACAGCTTAGCTCCTCGATGCCGACATACGTTTAAAAATCCTCGCAGTATATGGTCTTTTCCTCTAGTAATTAAAATATTTTCGCCTTCAACTCTCGTTGTAATATATTGTCCTGGTTCTGCTATTTCGTATTCAAATGCAACTAAACTCCATGATTTAGAAAATATATGATCTTTTTCTAACTTAAAAATGTCCGAAGATGTATACAGCTCTCCTTTCAACGTGGGCTCAAGTCTCCCATTATCATTTACTAAACCATGTTCCATAACCATCTGCTATTCCTCCTTCGCTTCTTTAGAAACATTTAAATAGAACCATTCGCAAGAGCTGACGACGATTTATACTATTTTGTTCGCCGCAAATCGCTGCGGAGCAAACAAATCAATTGGGTGATTGGTTTTTCCCTCTGTCACTAAATCTGCTAAAATCTCTCCTACTACGCTTGCAAACTTAAAACCATGTCCGGAAAATCCCGCTGCAATTGCTACTTGAGGATATTCAGGATGCAGCGAAATGACAAAATGTTCATCTGGTGTATTGGTATACATGCACGTTTTCCCTTGTAAAAACCGACCGTTGAGCTGCGGAAGACCTTGAGCTAGATAGTGCCGCATCATGTTCACTTCATCTTCATATATATTTCGATCAATCGTTTCCGGCGTACACGCCGTTCCTTTTCGGAAAAACGCCACTTTTGCTCCTTCAGCCTTTAATCCAAAAGAAGGGAAACCATACAACTGTACATAATCATCTGCTTCCCAAATATAAATCGGCTGTTTTCCCACTGAAAAAACGTCTATTCCTTGTGTTGGTTCAAAAAACATTTGCACATGACGCTCTACTTGTAAGCTAACACCTAATTCCCGTAATAAATCGGGTGCCCAGGCGCCTGCAGAAATAATGATTTTTCCAGCTTCATATATTCTATTAGCTGTTACAACACGCACGCCTTCACCAGAAGGATGGGCTTCCCACGACACCACTTCTTCAAAAAAATGAAGCTCAGCTCCGTATTTTTCTGCTTGAAGAAGGTGAGTATATACGCTTGCTTCCGGCCTAACGAATCCAGCTTTTTCTTCATATAGAGCAACCGTAGCAGGTGAAGGTGTAAATACCGGAAACCGTTTGTAAATATCCTTTGCTTCTAGAATCTCATACGCAAGATTCCACTGTTTAGAGCTTTCGATGCTTCCAGAAACCGTCAAGCTATCTGGAGGTCCCATCATAAGTCCACCGGTAACCGTAAGAATTTCTTGACCGCTTTCTCTTTCAATTTCATTCCACAATTCGTAGGCGCGAAGCAACAATGGAACATAAGCAGGGTCTTCAAAATACGACTGCCGAATAATTCTAGAACCGCCGTGACTCGATCCTAGATCATGAGCAGGACCGTATTGTTCTAACCCCAATACCCGCTGCCCTTTTTTGGCGAGCTGATAAGCAGCCGTACTCCCCATAGCTCCTAATCCGATAATAATGACATCATAATGTGTTGACATCTGCATTCCTCCTGCCTTTCGATTGATCAATTAAACTACCGCTGGGGAGTGTGTCATCATTGCTGCTTTATAACGCTGACCAAAGTATTCAACTTCTAAGACCATTTCTTCATGTACAGCTTGAGATAATAAGGTGTGTACAATTCCTTTGCCTAAGCTGTATGAATAGCCAGCACTTGTCACAAATCCGAGGGCCGTTTCTCCATAAAAGACCGGTTCATATCCCATTACTATCGCTGAAGGATCATCTAATACGAGCGTCGCTAATACTGTTTCAGAATCTTTTCGCTGACGATCAAGCAATGCCTCTTTTCCAATAAAAACTGGTTTTGTTAAATCAACCATTTCATGAAGGTCGACTTCATATGGATGATGTTCGCTCCAAAAGTCTTTCCCGCTTTTTAACGAAAAAGATTCAATTCGAAGGTTTTCAAGAGCTCGGTCTCCCCCAGCAATCAGCTGATAAGGCTGTCCTTCTTCCATTAATAAATCCCATAAATTCAGACCTTGATCGGAAGTCGTAATCAATTCCCAGCTCTCCATTCCCCCGCAGGAATCACGCAGAGCAAGGACTGAAACATTTTCGATAAACAGCGTTTTCGCTTGCCCTTCAATCCAAGTGTTGCCAAGGTCTGAGCGTTGAACCATGGACTTCATTACTCCTGTAGCTTTAGGGCCAATTAATGCTAAACTGCATGTCCCTGACGTTACATCTTGAAAAACAACTTGATCGCTGTGTGGCACGTGTTTTTGAATCCAGCTTGCTTCTACAGCTCCCGTACAAACAATCAAGAAAGTGGATATATTTTTGCGAATAACCGTTATTTGATCTTTTATGCCGCCTCGCTCATGCAACATACACGTGCGTATGCTTTGACCTACTGCAATGTCTATATTTCCTGTCGTTAGCTTCTGTAAAAACTGGAGAGCTCCTTCTCCTTTAATTTCTAACCTTTTCTTTGCTGCCGTTGTATCGTAAAGAGCTGCGTGCTGACGAGTATGCAAATGTTCAGCTTCAATAATTGGTGACCAATATTCAGCAGCCCATCCATTTCTTATTACCATCACCTTTTCATAAGTAGATATAAGCGGATAGTTAGCTTCATACCACTGGGGCTGCTCCCATCCTGCTTTTTCATTAAAATAAGCTTTCAGTTCTTGTTGACGCATATAAAATGGACTCACGCGCATGTTTCGCGATACTTTTCGCTGCATAAATGGATGGTGAATACTATAAACCTCTTCATACTCTTCAATAGACCGCTGTTTGTAATAAGCAGGGCTGCATGCATACGTATCGAAACGATTAATGTCGCATAGCTCTAAATCCACAGTCGGCGCACCATTCATCATCCATTCAGCCATTTGTTTTGCGACACCTGCAGAGTGCGTTACCCATATAGCTTCTGCTACCCAAAATCCCTGTACCGTTTGTGATTCACCAAGCAGCGGCATACCATCGGGCGTGAATGAAAAAATGCCGTTCATTCCTTTTTTTATTCCCGTTTGTTTTAATGCCGGAATTAACTCTATTGAATCTTCCCACGGTTTTTCAAAATCTTTTGGTGTAAAAGGTTTAACAGAAGGCATTTCTTTTGTTTCTCCGTATTTTGTAATATCACTGAGTTCGACTGGAAACGGCTCATGCTGATATGATCCAATCCCAAGCCCTTTTTCTACTTGACGAAAATAAATTGAATTATCTTGATCTCGAATAAGAGGAGTGGCGGCTTCTTCCGTTTCTCCGTTCAACTCAAGTAAATCATTTGTAAACACATATTGATGAGCCATTGGCTGAAGAGGGATCGTTACACCGACCATTTCTCCGATGCGAGGTCCCCAAAATCCAGCACAGCATACGATTACATCTGCTTCGAATTTCCCGACACTTGTGTACACTGCTTTTACTTGACCCTTTGTCACTTCAATATCCGTCACTTCTGTATGACCGTAAAACTCTACTCCGCACTCTTTAGAAAAACGAGTCATTTTATCAACGGCATGCAAAGGTTTAGCAATACCGTCTGACGGAACATAGAGACCTCCGCAAATACGATCAGGACAAAGCAACGAATTTTTTTCCGCGCATTCCTGCGGTGAAAGAAGAAAAGCTTCGATTCCCCATGAGCTGGCAACACCAGCCTTTCTCTTTAGATCTTCTAATCGCTCTGGTGCACGGGCAACTTCTAAACTGCCGACAGGATAAAACGAGCGCTGTTCATCTGTACTCAACTCTTTAAAGGTCTCGACTGTTTGAGAAGCTAGTGTTGTCAGGATTTTTGAAAAGCTAAGCTGAAATACAAGCCCCGGAGCGTGAGAGGTAGATCCTCCTGTTTCTAGCAAAGGGCCTTGCTCAATCACTGTTATGTTTCGTTGCCCCATTTTACTTAAATAGTAGGCAATGCTGCACCCGACAATTCCAGCTCCTATCACTACTATTTTCTTATGTTCCATCACTTCATATCTCCCTCCTTTTTTGGTTTGAAGGTGTTAAATATTGTCGATAGTTAATTATATTTTTAATTTTCTTAATTTTCAAAGTATTTTGTTAAAAAGTGTGACATAGATTTTTTTTGCACTTTCTTCCGCTAATGTTCGGATAACGCTTTCTTAACTTTAAAATCCCAGAAAAATCGCTGTTTTTTTCTCTCGAATAACGAATTTTAAAGAAACTATCTATCTGTCAAAATGACACTTATCAATGAATGGTTATACCAAAAATGACGGAAAGAAGATAGCTAAAATAACTTAGCTATCTTCTTTTTAAACCATTTACCGATTAATTAATTTTGAAGGCTTAAATACTTTTGCTTATTTTTAGACCAAAGTTGCTTGTTTGACTACTTTTTTCATTTCTTCTGCAACGTTTCTTTTGTCTTTTTCACTTGTAATCCCCCCTCCTACAATCACAAGATCCGGCTGTGACTGCACGACTTCAGGAAGTGTATTTAGTTTAATACCTCCTGCCACCGCTGTTTTTGCATTTTTCACAACTCGTTTAATCGTTTGAAGCTGCTCAAACGGAGTCTCTCCTTCAGCTTGAAGATCATACCCTGTGTGTACACAAATATAGTCAACACCGAGTGCATCGACTTCTTTTGCACGTTGTTCAAGGTTTTTTACATTAATCATATCGACAAGAATTTGTGTTCCTTGTTTTTTGGCCTCTTCTACAGCGCCTTTTATAGTCGAATCATCAGTAGCACCAAGAATGGTAATAATACTAGCACCCGCTTCAGAAGCTTTCATGACTTCATAAGCACCTGCATCCATAATTTTCAAATCAGCTAATACCTTTAAAGACGGAAATGCTTCCTTGATTTCTTTGACTGCTTTTAGCCCTTCGTTAATCACAACCGGAGTACCAATTTCTACAATATCGATATACTCTTGAACCTCCTGCACTACTTCTTTTGCCTCTGAAATATTTACAAGATCCAATGCTAATTGAAGTTCCATACCTGCTTCACTCCTTCATTAAATGGGGTTGCCTAGCATGAATTCATTGTAAAACCGTTACTTTCAAAAAAAAAGTAGGCACTTTTAAAACATATAGTCACTAAAAATATACTATGGATGCTTCGGTGTATCTTATCACTTGTATTTATTTTAGAAAATTCTGAATAATAAAGGCGTTTTTGTAACCTTCTCAAGAAAAGATTTTATCCCATATGTGTGGAGTTATTCATTTCAGGTTCTATAAAGGTTTCCATATAATTTTTTCCCCACTCGTCCATGCTTTCAAGAATGGGCATCAAGCTTCTCCCGTGCTCAGTCAAGGAATATTCAACTTTTGGAGGTACAACCGGATAGACTTTTCGGTGAACGATTTGATCTTCTTCTAATTCTCGCAGCTGACTTACTAACATTCGCTGAGTAATTCCCGGCATCATAGATTTTAACTCACCAAATCGCTTTGTTCCTTCTTTTCCTAGATGCCACATAATCAACATTTTCCACTTGCCTCCAATAATCGTCAACGTTAATTCCTTTTCACAGTTAAACGTTTTGCTAAAAAGTCTGCTCAATCCTTTTTCCTCCCTTTTTATGCGTAATAGTATAGTTTTAGACACTATATGAAAATAAAGTGTCTACTTATAAAGGAAAATTGTACCTGCTATACTGTAATCTGTAAAGATGGTAAAAGACTATATTCACTGCAACAGACCGTTAAAATAAAGGAGGAGATCAATTGGACAGCGTAGCTCGTTCACGTGATAATTGTCTCAAGTCTCATTTACCACAAGCGTTAGAAGTGGATTCCATGACCTTTATCTTATTTGGAGCAACAGGAGATTTAGCTAAAAGAAAAATTTTTCCTGCGTTATATAATTTATTTTTAGATAAAAAGCTGCCTTCTTCCTTTTCTATTGTTGGTACGGGTAGAAGCAACTGGTCTAATGATGCCTTTCAAATATATGTAGGAGAATCCGTAAAGACTTTTTCAAGGCGCTTTAGCCAAGGTGAATCCAAGATAAAAGAATTTCTTAAGACAGTTCGCTATCATAAAATGGATGTTACCAACAGTGATGGATATGACCAGTTGCTGCATGCTATTCAAGAAGGTGAAGCAGAATTAAATATTCCTGAAAATCGTCTTTTCTATTTATCAGTGGCTCCTGAATTTGTAGACGTTATTGCTTCAAATATAAATAGCGGCGGATTAGGATCTACAAAAGGCTGGAAACGTCTTATTATCGAAAAGCCTTTCGGACACGATTTACAATCTGCTCAAGTGTTAAATCAAAAGCTTACTGAAACGTTCAATGAAGAAGAGATCTATCGTATCGACCACTATCTGGGAAAACCAATGATTCAAAATTTGGAGGCTCTAGCAGCTGCAAACCCTATTTTACAAGCACTATGGAATCATCACTACGTTGCAAATGTCCAAATTACAGCTAGTGAAACAGTTGGTGTAGAAGAAAGAGCGCCTTACTATGATCAGTCCGGTGCAATTAGGGATATGTTCCAAAACCATATGCTTCAAATGCTTATGATGACTGCCATGCAGCTGCCAAAGACACTTAACATCGCAAAGACTCGCCAACAAAAGATAAAAATTATGAAAAGCCTTCGCCCTCTACAAAAAGAGGTTATCCATTCGAACGTCATAAGAGGTCAATACGAAGCGGGAAAAATCCAAAATCGTTCCGTTATAGGATATAAAGAAGAGCCCGGCATCAATGCTGCTTCCGTCAATGACACATTTATAGCAGTCCGGGTATGGATTGATCATGAGCTTTGGAAAGGAGTGCCTTTCTATCTTCGCACGGGAAAAAGAATGAGTAAAAAATGCACGCGTATCGTCATTGAATTTAAACATCCTTTAAAGGAGGTTTATACAGCCGATGAAATCATTCCTAACCTTTTAGTTGTCGAAATCAGCCCAAATGAAGGTATTTCGCTGCAATTAAACAGCAAAAATCCTTTGAATGGCAATAAAATCGAACCTATTTTTATCAATTTCTCCACAAATCAAAAAGAAGTACCAGAAGCTTATGAACTGCTGTTATTTGATGCTCTACAGGGAGACTCCACATTTTTTGCTCATTGGGAAGAAGTTGAATTATCTTGGAAATGGGTGCAGCCTATTTTAGAAGCTTTTAACAATGAGGGCTTTCCTCTTCATTTTTACTCTGCTGGTACAATGGGACCAACAGCTTCAAAGCATTTGTTAGAAGAAGATGGGTTTAAGTGGTGGTAGTTTTATAATTACCCTAGATTATTTCTAATCTATAAAAAGAGATTGAGACATAACTAAAACAATGGAAAGATCCGAATGATACATTGTTCGGACCTTCCTTTAACTAAAACATTCGTGTTCCATCCTCTTTTTGTACATGTTTCAAATAACTTCACCTGGCTAAATCTATGTCACTTAAAAAATTAAATCTTCGTATCTTCTTTATTTAATATCAGCCATTTGATTTTTCGATCTCGCTCTTTTCTTTCTTGTTCATCAACTAAATCATATTTCTTCAGCAAATGAAACATCTCGTTTAATGTTGTTTGCGAAGGGTTTCGCACGAGAAACTCATGAAATAATGAACGAATATCTTCTGGCAGCCACTGTGACTGCGAATTAAACTTCTGATGTACATCTTCTACCGAGTGGTCTAAATTACATTTACCCATACCTTTTCCTCCCCTTTTATGTAACTGTTTTGCATTTTTTAGTCTTCTTTTCGTTTAAACGTATTTGGCATAACAACTGCCACAATTTCTCCGGTCGCAACAACGATATCATTCGCGTATACTTCTGTTTTAACTTTCCATTTCTTCGGGTGAATTTCTTCAACCGTTCCTATCGCTTTTAGTACTTCACCCTGTGGCGTTGGTTTTTTAAAATCTACGTGGAGAGAACCGGTAACAAACCGCGGCGGCTCTGCTGAATCTCCTATTTCGCAGCCATTTTTACGGTATAGAGCAAGAGATGCAGAGCCTGTTCCATGACAATCAATCAGTGATGCAAGAAGTCCGCCATATACAAATCCTGGTATAGCTGTATGTTCAGGCTTAGGTGTATAAAGGGTAATTGTTTTTTCTCCTAGCCATCCTGTCCGAAAATGATAGCCGTCTTGATTTAATCGGCCGCAGCCGTAACACCATGCAAAATCATCCGGATATTCGTCTTGAATCGCTTTTACTACTTTTTCCATGGTTCACCACTCCTTTTTTCGGAATATTTTAACACATTTTCTCTTACAATCGTTAGAACTAAACGGACTATTTTCAAGCTTACATAACTAAAAATCTTAGAAGAAAAGCCTCACTTAAAAAATAAGTGAGGCCTTATCGTTAAAATTCTTCATAGGCAGCGGGGTCTTGATTATTAAGTCTTCCATCTTCGCGGTTCAATTCTGAAAGCATATTCATCTCCGTTTCATCTAAAGAAAATGAAAAAATCGATATGTTTTCAAGCTGCCGCTTGCGAGATGACGATTTTGGGATTGAAATGGCGCCTAGCTGATAATGCCATCGCAAAATCACTTGTGAAACTGTCTTATTATGACGGTCTGCAATTTGTTTAATTGTTTCATTTTCTAAAACAGCACTCGCTCGTCCTAGTGGACTCCAAGATTCAATTTGAATGTTTTTCTCTTGATACCAATTTCGATATTGATGTTGATTAAAAAAAGGATGCAGTTCTATTTGATTGATGCTTGGTAAAATGCCGGTCTCTTTCTCCAAGCGCTCAATATGCTCGGGAAGAAAATTACAAACACCAATTGAACGAATCAAGCCCCAGCGCTTCGCATCAATCAGTGCTTGCCAAGCTTCTACATAATGATCTTGTTTAGGATTAGGCCAATGAATAAGATACAAATCGTAATAGTCTAAATTCGCCCGATATAAAGATTCTTGAATGGTAGGAATTGCTTTGTCATACGTATGGTATCGCCCTGGGAGTTTAGAGGTAACAAATAGTTCTTGTCTAGAAACCGGTGTTTTTCGGAGAGCTTGCCCCACAGTGCCTTCATTTTCGTAATTATAAGCAGTATCGATTAAACGATACCCTACATCAATCGCACTCGTTATAGCGTTGACTCCTTCATTTCCGTTAAGCTTGTATGTACCAAAACCTATAGCAGGCAAGGTTACCCCATCATTAAGGGTTATTTCAGGAATTACTTTACTCATTATTATCCACTCCTTTCGATCATGCCCTAAGGTTAGCATATATTATCCAATACTTGAATAAATTTGCATAACTCCTTTTCACAAAGGAGTGATGCTTTTAAAACAATCCAAAAAGCGATTACGGAGAAACCTCCGTTTTAAACTCGTTAACTTCGCACTTTTCTGCTTCTTTCTTGTTTTTAGTTAACGTAAAGAAAGCTACAAAACCTAAAAGCGCCGTACTAAATAAGATAGCAGCCATCGGAATCGCTGTTGTTTCGTTAATCCCTACTAAAGGAGAAACAATTGATCCTAAAGTTAATGGAAGCATACCTAACACGGCACTCGCACTCCCTGCTCTATGTCCTTGATTTTTCATTGCCAATGTCACCGAGCCTGTGATCGTCATTCCTATAGAGATCATGTAAATAAAAATGGGAATAACAATCGTAGCAAGCGGTCCTTTAAGCATAGTCATGATAAGAAGTACGCTAGTAGCACTTACAGCCGTAATCACGGCAATGCGAAGCAGGCTTCTTTCATGGATAATTCCGCTAAAGCGCCCAATAATAAAGCTTCCAGTCACAATAGCCAAGCCGTTAATACCAAACAAAATGCTAAAAACTTGCGGAGAAACATGGTATATCCCTTGATAGACAAATGGAGTGCCTGATACATAAGCAAAGCTTCCTCCATGGACCAGTCCGATAATTAGGGCATACCCAATAAAAGAACGGTCTTGTAATAAACTGCCCATTGTGCGAACAGAATGACCAATTGAACTTGGTGTTCTATTTTCAATGGGCAAAGTTTCTTTTAAACGCATTGAGATTGTTAAAACAATTAAAAGACCTATTAAACTTAAAAACAAGAAAATAGTATGCCAGCTTGCAAAAGGAAGAAGTAAAATAGCACCTCCGGCCATTGGTGCTATCATTGGTGCAAAGGCATTGATAACCATTAACAGAGCAAAAAACTTCGTAAGTTCTCTTCCGCTAAAGACGTCTCTGACAATGGCGCGAGAAAGAACAACTCCTGCCGAAGCCGTAAACCCCTGCAAAAAGCGTGCGATAACTAAAGCCGTGATAGTAGGAGCCAGTGCACAGAGCAATGACGATAACATAAATAAAGAGATGGAGATGAGTAAAGGTCCTTTTCGTCCCTTTGCATCACTGATTGGACCAATCACGATTTGACCAACGGCAAGTCCTAGTAAACACGATGTTAAGCTAAGCTGTACAAGTGAAGCTCGCGCATCTAAATGATCAGCAATAGCAGGAAAACTTGGCAAATACATATCGATATTAAGCGGACCTAATATCGCAAGCGTGCTGAGAAGAAACGCTAATCCTAGACGTTTTTTTCCAGTTGGATTATGAAGCATAATAGCAGAGCACCTTCCTTACCTAAATATTGTATTTTCACAGATAACCTCTAGTCTATTGAAAGGCACCCCTTCTGTCTAGGACATTTGTCTAGAGATGCAGATAAAGTTCCACTGGCAAAGAAGGAGGTATGAGTAACTACAACTACATACGGTTAACATAAAAAACAGCGCTTGAAATTCCTCCAAGCGCTGTTTTTTATATACTATCTAATGCCTGCTGTAAATCTCTCATAATATCTTCCCAAGCTTCCAGCCCAACTGATAAACGAAGAAGTTCATTTGAGATGCCCATTTCTTTTCGAGCTTCTTCCGGCACAACTGCATGCGTCATCGAGGCAGGATGCTGAATAAGTGTTTCAGCATCGCCAAGACTCACCGCGATGGAAATGAGCTTAAGCTGATTCACCACTTTTACGGTTTCTTTATAACCACCTTCCACTTCAAAAGAGAGAAGCCCCCCTCCTTTTTTCATTTGCTTTTTCATGAGAGAATAAGCAGTGCTGTTTTTATCCCCTGGATAATAAACGGCTTTTACCTTGGGATGGAGACTTAATTGTTTTGCGATATGTTCAGCATTCTCACAGTGGCGATCCATTCGAACGGCCAGTGTTTTTAAGCCTCGGAGTAACAGCCACGCATCAAATGGTGAAAGAATACCTCCAATATCTTTTTGCGTCGTTTTGCGCAGTACGGAAATAACCTCTTTGTCCCCTACTACAATTCCTGCCACAACATCTCCGTGTCCACCAATAAATTTAGTTGCGCTATGAATAACTAAGTCGCATCCAAGCTTCAGCGGCTGCTGCAAATAAGGAGTTGAAAAGGTATTGTCTACTACCACGGGAATTCCTTTTTGTTTGGCGATACAAGTCACTAACTCTAAATCTACTAAAGTCATAGTCGGGTTAATCGGTGTTTCAATATAAATACATGCTGTATCTTCTTTGATAGCAGCAAGAATTTCTTCCTCAGTTTCCAAGTTGGAAAAAGAATGATGGATTTGATATTTTTCCTCAAGCATTTCCAGTAAACCAAACGTGCATCCATACACTCCTTTAGAACATAAAATATGATCGCCTGCTTTTGTAAGTCCAATTAATACAGCCGATACTGCAGCCATTCCTGATCCAAATGCCAAAGCGGCTTCGCCTTCTTCAAGCTGTGCCATACGCTCTTCTAAAATGGTGACCGTCGGATTAGATAACCGAGAATATACATAACCATTTTCTTCTCCGCTAAATCGGTTTGCACCTTGTTCTAGAGATGAAAATGTAAATGTAGACGTTTGATAAATAGGTGGAGCTAAACTATCAAAATGATGTTTTGATTCGTACCCTGCGTGAATGGCTTTTGTTTCAAACTGATATTTCTTTTTTTCGTTCATACGGCTTCCCCCTTATGCAAACGAGCGCTGTGTCATTTTTAAAAATGTAAGCGTTTTCTTTTATTATATTTCTCTTTTCTTTTTTCGTTCCCTGCCTATCTATGTAGATAATTCCACCGTAGAGAAGGAAGCGACATGCACACTGCACCTCGCTTTACTTCATCATTTGTTTAATTAGTATTGAATTACGCTTTTTAAATACTTCATTATGAGAAGAAACCATAGCTGTCTTAGCAGCAGAGGGCTGAACGAATTGTTTTGCTTTGTTTACGGCATTAGCAGCATCTTGAAAAGCGCCGGTAATCAGATGGACTTTTCCTTCGTGCATGAGAATATCTCCAGCTGCATATACACCTTCTACAGACGTTTCGCTTGCTGCATTACCTGCAACGTAATAGTCATCAATGGTTTTGATATGTAGTTCGCTGTTTTTTAACAGCTCTGTATCTCTTTTATAACCGTGATTAATGATAACTTCGTCAATCGATAAATAAGAAACCTCACCGGTTTGATGATTAGTCAGCTCAACTTTTTCAATAAATTCATGCGTCGCATCAGCCACTAATTTTGTAATAGATGTGTTAAGCAGACACCGAGCCGAACTGTTTATTAATTGTCTTACTTGTGCTTCATGACCGTTTAGTTCACTGTTTCGGTACGTAATATATACCTTTTTAGCAACGGGCTCTAGCTCATTTGCCCAATCAATGGCTGAATTGCCTCCCCCGGAAACAATCACCGTTTTATTTTTAAAATGCTGCAGAGATTTAACCGTATAGTTTAAGTTTGATATTTCAAATCGTTCTGCTCCTTCAATTTTGAGCTTTTGCGGATTTAAAATACCTCCTCCAACAGCAAGGATAATGGTTTTAGAGTAATGATGTTCACCTGAAGAACCCGTCAGCTGGAAAATACCATCTTTCAAGCGAGAAATGGATTCAATCTTCTCATCTAAAACAACAGTCGGATCAAACGTCAGTCCTTGTTCCACAAGCTGTTCAATAAGCTTCGCACCGGAAATAGGCGTTTGGCCCCCTACATCCCAAATCATTTTTTCAGGATAAACGTGAAGTTTTCCGCCTAGTTTTGGCTGATATTCAATCAGCTTTGTTTTCATTTCCCTTAGCCCGCTATAAAAGGCAGAATAAAGGCCAGCCGGTCCCCCGCCTATAATTGTCACATCAAAAAGTTCATTGTGTATCATGCACGTTCACTCCTCGTAATCAATTGTCATTGATTATCATTCTCATTTAAATATACATCTTCTTCAACGTTTTGACAATAAAAATAACTATTGACATCCGGAAACGTTCGAATTATAGTATGTAAAGTAAACGATACTGATAATCATTATCAAGTATTTGTTGTATTAAATGTAAACGGAGGGTCAGATATGGTTCGCCTATATACAGAGAAATTACATATTAGTTATGGTGAACGTCTAATAGTAAAGAATTTAAGCGTTAACATTCCAGACAAAAAGATTACTACAATTATTGGTTCAAACGGATGCGGCAAATCAACGCTTTTGAAAGCCATTACCCGCATTATTTCTCATCAATCCGGTTCCGTTATTTTAGACGGCGAAAACATTTCAACAGAACATACAAAAGCACTCGCTAAAAAAATGGCTATTCTCCCTCAAACCCCTGAAAGTGCTAAAGGCTTAACGGTGGGAGAACTTGTATCTTATGGGCGATTTCCCTATCAAAAGGGGTTTGGGCGTCTATCAAAAGAAGATTATCAAACGATTGACTGGGCGCTTGAAGTAACCGGAACAAAAGATTACAAGTTTCGTCCTGTAGATTCTCTTTCAGGCGGTCAGCGCCAGCGAGTGTGGATTGCGATGGCTTTAGCTCAAGAAACCGATATTATATTTCTTGATGAGCCGACTACCTACTTGGATATGGCTCATCAGTTAGAAGTGCTTGAGCTGCTTCAAAAATTAAACAAAGAGCAGGGACGTACAGTTGTAATGGTGCTTCATGATCTAAATCAAGCCGCTCGCTTTGCGGATTATATTATCGCTTTAAAAAATGGTGAAATTGTCAAAGCCGGAAAATGTGAAGAAGTCATTACGCAGGACGTTCTAAAAAAAGTGTTTCATATCGACGCTGAAATTGGACGAGATCCGAGAACAAATAAACCAATGTGCATCACGTATAACTTATTAAGAGGAGATAACTAAATGAAAAAATTATTGCTTCCATTCATGCTTATATTCGTATTACTTATTAGTGCCTGCAGCAGCGGTTCAACTGAAAGCAAAAATGATTCTAGCAAAAACAGCGAATCCAAGACGATCACATATCAATCTGAAGACGGCCCTGTAAAAGTTCCGGCTAATCCGAAACGTGTTGTTGTGTTAGGTTCCTATGCAGGTAACGTACTTTCTTTAGGTGTTAACATTGTCGGAGTAGACTCATGGTCTAAAATGAATCCCCGCTTTGAAAAGAAATTAAAAGGCGTGGAAGAAGTATCAGACGAAAATTTAGAAAAGATCATTGAATTAAAGCCTGACTTAATTATTGGCTTATCTACTACAAAAAATATTGATAAATTGAAAAAAATTGCCCCTACTGTCACGTATACATACGATAAAGTAGATTACCTTACTCAGCATGTAGAAATTGGAAAGCTATTAAATAAAGAAAAAGAAGCACAATCATGGGTAGACGACTTTAAAAAGCGTGCGGCAAAAGCTGGTTCTGATATCAAAGCTAAAATTGGCGAAGATAGCACGGTTTCAGTTATTGAGAACTTTGACAAGCAGCTTTATGTGTTTGGGGATAACTGGGGACGCGGAACGGAGATTCTTTATCAAGAAATGAAATTAAAAATGCCGGAGAAAGTAAAGAAAATGGCTTTGAAAGATGGATACTATGCGATTTCGCCAGAAGTTCTTCCTGAATATGCCGGAGATTATTTAATCTTTAGCAAAAACCAAGATGGAGATACATCATTTGAGAAAACAGATACGTACAAAAATATTCCTGCTGTAAAGAATAATCACGTATTTGAAGCAAATGCAAAAGAATTTTATTTTAATGATCCAATCACATTAGATTATCAACTAGATTTCTTTACTCAAAAATTTCTTGGCAAGTAATTCATTCAAGAGGAATTCTTTTTAGAATTCCTCTTACTTTGTTTTACTAAATTTATTCTTACATGAAAAGATGGGTGTGTTATGAAAAAAGACAATCAGCGTTTCATTCCTTTTTTATACAAATTAATAGGTATGCTGCTCGTATTCATCATAATGTTTGTTTCTTCAATGGTTTTTGGCGCTGCTGACATATCGATAAAAGATGTATGGCTAGCACTTTCATCAAGCAGTGTAAACGAACAGATTTCGATCATCAGAGATATTCGTTTACCTCGTGAAATCGCCGCTGTTTTTGTGGGGGCTGCTTTATCAGTATCAGGGGCTATTATGCAAGGTATGACAAGAAACCCACTTGCAGATCCAGGACTTTTAGGGTTAACGTCTGGCGCAAATGCGGCTTTAGCTGTAACAATTGCCTTGATCCCTGCTATAACTTATTTGGGTATTACGATTGCTTGCTTTATAGGAGCCGGGGTTGGCGCAATCCTAGTGTTTGGGATTGCTGCTCTAAAAAGAGGAGGATTTTCTCCGCTTCGAATTGTACTAGCGGGAGCTGCCGTTTCAGCATTTCTTTATGCCATTGGAGAAGGCGTTGGTATTTATTTCAAAATTTCAAAAGATATATCGATGTGGACTGCTGGGGGAATGGTAGGCACTTCTTGGGAACAGCTTCAAATCATTGTTCCTTTTATTCTCGGAGGTATATTCATTGCCCTTTTGCTTTCTCGGCAGCTTACTATTCTGAGTTTAAATGAAGAAGTGGCTGTAGGATTGGGCCAGCAAACGACAAAAGTCAAAACCATTTTATTTGTCATCATGATTCTTCTTGCGGGTGCTTCTGTTGCGCTAGTGGGAAACATGGTGTTTATCGGCTTGATGATTCCTCATATTGTACGAGGAATTGTAGGAACTGACTATCGTTTTATTATCCCTATGTCCGCTATCACTGGCGCAGCGTTTATGCTGCTCGCTGATACATTGGCTCGAACGGTCAGTGCTCCTTATGAAACACCGATAGCAGCAGTTGTATCGATGATTGGTTTACCTTTCTTTTTAGTCATTGTTCGTAAAGGAGGAAAAGCATTCTCATGATTCACCCAGCGCTTATTAGAAAACAACGAATAATTATGATGCTGCTCACTGTTTTGATTCTTGGAACGGTTGTGATAGGAATGGGACTCGGTGATGCACCCCTTCCTTACAATAAAGTGTTTCCTACTCTTTTTGGCAAAGGGAATTTTACAGATGAGTTCGTCCTTTTTTCAATTCGACTTCCGCGGATTATCATTACGCTTCTAGCAGGAATGGCTCTAGCTTTATCAGGAGCTATCTTACAAGGTGTTACGCGCAATGATTTAGCGGAACCTGGGATTATAGGAATTAATTCAGGAGCAGGAGCCGCAATTGCTGTGTTCTTTTTATTTTCCCCAATTGAAGCAGGCTCTTTCGTTTATGCCCTTCCGCTGGTAGGCTTTATCGGCGCCTTGTTGACAGCTGGTCTTATCTATCTTTGTGCATATAGTAAAAGCCAAGGACTGCAGCCTGTAAAGTTGATTTTAACAGGCGTAGGTTTTTCAATGGCTCTTTCTGGAATGATGGTGGTGATTATGTCATCAGCTGATCGGGTTAAAGTTGATTTTATTGCTAAATGGATTGCAGGGAGCATCTGGGGGACAGACTGGCCTTTTATATGGGCTCTTCTACCTTGGCTTCTTGTCTTGATTCCTTTTATATTGTACAAAGCAAACTCATTAAACATTTTTAATTTAAATGAAGCTGCAGCTATTGGAGTCGGAATTTCTCTGGAGAAAGAACGTGTAACATTGCTTTTAGCCGCGGTGGCATTAGCGGCAGCCGCGGTTTCAGTGACGGGCGGCGTGGCTTTTATCGGACTTCTTGCTCCTCATATTGCTAAAGGCTTAGTAGGACCGAGAAGTCAGCTTTTTATTCCCGTTGCTATTCTACTTGGCGGTTGGCTTTTGCTGATTGCAGATACGATAGGACATAACATTGCCAATCCTAACGGTATACCGGCAGGAATTATTGCCGCCGTAATCGGTGCTCCTTATTTTGTTTATTTGCTTTTGAAAAAATAATAAGCAGACGCGCTTTTTCAGAAAGCGCGTCTAGTTATTATTTTTTTTGTCTTTCATCTGCAGCGTTCGCTCTAGCCTGTGCTTCTAAATCGTCTTGGTCTGCTAATTCACGCGAAAACTCTTCGTCCACTCCATCTGCTTTAGATGCAGGATAATCTGCTACCTTTTTTAATTGTTTCTTCAACTCTTTTTCATTCATAATGAACACTCCTTTATTCTAGACTGTTATTAGTATGCGTTTGTCGTTTCTGCACTATGTGGAGAAAGAAGGAATTTTACCAATAAGACCGAAAGCATACGTAATAAGAAAAAGAAAGGACGTTTTATATGATCATCATTATTACGCTCTCTATTATCATTGTATTTGTTATTTTACTGCTGTGCGTAGTTACCACCTCAAAAGCTTATGATTATAAACATACCGTAGATCCGCTTACAAAAAAACAACACGAAAAAAAGTAGGTGCGCTCGTTTCACACCTACTTTTTTTATTAGCCCTGCAGTGATTTTAAATCATGATCGTTCAATTGAAATGCTTGCTTAATTTTGTCTTCTAAGTTTTTTGTTACTCTTCTCTTCCCAACTTCAACCAGGGCGATTAAAGAAAAACTGCAGTTCACTGCTTGAGCGAAGTTTCGCTGATTCATATTGTAGTTTTTTCGAATGTTTTTTACCATCTCTTTATCCATTTACACTCACTCCGCATAACTCAATATACTTTTTTTATTCCTCTTCAAGTCACATGTTCATCTAGCTGCCAACAGAGCGTAAGAAATTGCTGCTGCTCTTCTTCTTTATAGCATGCAAACAGTTTTTCAACCCTTTGCTGCATGTCTTTCTCAGCCGCTTGAATCACTTGTTTTCCCTTGCTTGTAAGCTCAACCATAACTTTACGCCGATCTTCTTTTGAATGGTAGCGCTCCACAAGATTCAGTTCATACAAACGTGTAATTGATGCTGTGATAACGCTTGGGCTCGCCTTCATTTCGTCTGCCACTTTGGTCACAGGCATTGTACGTGCACGTTCAACAATCAGTAAAATATGATATTGAAAAGGGGTAATTCTGTAATGCTGTAAAAGGCTTTTTACATTTGTCATTACTTTTTTGTTTAAAGATATTGAAATTCTTTGAATTTCTTCACCAAATATCAATGGATCCATCCACCTCACCGCCCCTTTCTCTCCAACATGTTTTATGATGAACTTTTGATTCTATAGCACTTTATGAATTTATACTTTTTGGAGCTGGAAGCATACGAATATCTTCCTCTTGAGCTTTTGATTTCTTTTCTTCGACTACTTTATCTTTACGTACGTCACGAAGGAAGAAACTTAAAATTAAACCGATAACAGAAATCGCTGTTGCCCAATAAAAAGCATCGTTAATACCTTGAATCGTACCTTGCTGCGTCATTTTTCCAGATAAAATCGTCAGCGCTTGCTGCTGAGCTTGATCTTGTGATAAATGCAAAGTAGCAGCTACTTTTTGTACAAATAAATGAAAGCTATTCATAAAGAATGGATCAGACGTATTCATGGAACTGCTGATTTCATTTACATGATACGTTGTACGGTTTGTAAAAATGGTCGTCATTAAACTAATACCAATTGAACCACTTACTTGACGAAGCGTATTAGACATTGACGTTCCGTGACTGCTTAGTCTCTGCGGAAGCTGATTCAAACCGGCTGTCATAATTGGCATCATTAAAAGTGACATACCAAACGAGCGGATAATATAAATCGCTAAAATATGATTAAACGGTGTATCCATCGTCAGCTTCGTAAATTCAAACGTTGAAATAGATGTAATAAACATACCAACGATTGCTAGCGGACGAGGTCCCACTTTATCAAACAATGTACCTGAAATCGGCGACATAACCAGCATAACAAGTGCGCCAGGAAGCAACAGCAGTCCTGAATCAAAAGCAGAATATCCGCGGATATTTTGCAAGTAAATTGGAAGCAAGAACATACCTGCGTACATACTGATTGTAATCGCAATACTAATAATATTTGATAGTGAAAAAATATTATATTTAAACACGCGCATATCCAATAGCGGCTTTTCAGATTTAATTTGTTGAAGAACAAATATAATTAAAAGAACTGCCC
The DNA here is from genome assembly GCF_038006305.1 of Priestia sp. FSL R5-0597. Taxonomy (NCBI): domain Bacteria; kingdom Bacillati; phylum Bacillota; class Bacilli; order Caryophanales; family Bacillaceae; genus Priestia; species Priestia sp. FSL R5-0597. The sequence continues at coordinate 1,531,132 of NZ_JBBOUZ010000001.1, read as the reverse complement.
CACCAATGATTGTAGAAAGAACAACTGAATCCGTCCAGCCGTCATTTCCAGCTTCACTAAATCCGTAAAGCAATAATCCCATACCTGCAAGTGATGTCACAACTGAAGGCATGTGAACTTTTACATCCTTTGGAGGCTGAATGTCTTTTAATTGAAAGAAAGCAATAATTAATACAATCGCACCTAATGGCACCATGCCGTTAAAAAGGATGTGCCAATCATAGTTTTGAATAACCCATCCAGATAATGTTGGACCAATAGCCGGTGCGAACATCATGGCTAATCCAAAAATACCCATCCCTTTTCCTCGCATGTGAGGAGGGAAAATAAACACAATAATGGTCATAACAAGAGGCGATAAGACACCTCCGCCAATAGCTTGAATTAAACGGCCGGTAAGCATAATCGAAAATGTAGGTGCAATTCCGCAAATCAATGACCCTACTGTAAAACAAACCATTGCAAATAAGAACAAGCGACGCACACCAAATCGTTCAATTAAAAAAGCTGAAAGCGGAATTAACGCCCCGTTCACAAGCATATATCCAGTTAACAACCACTGAGCTGTATTTGCGGTTACGCCAAACTCAGTAATTAAATGCGGGATGGCTACGTTTAGTAACGTTTGATTTAATATTGCAAGAAACAAACCAAGCATTAAAACAATCAATAGCGGAATATGCTTTTTGATGGATCCATCACTTGTGTTTTCTATACTGGCTGTCATCATATTTCCTCCCTTCTTGAACTGTTGTAGTAAGAATTAGTCTTTTGAAATTTTTACTTCAGCGTTCATTCCTGGTAGCACATGCTCTGAATAATTAGAAATAGAGATTTTTACAGGAACCGTTTGAGATACTTTTGTGTAGTTTCCATCTGAGCTTGAGTTCGATGTTAAAGATGAAAGTGAATTAGTTGCATATCCCACTTCTTCAACTTTACCGTCAATTTTTGTACTACTGTCTCCATCTACTGTTACATCTACATCGTCGCCCTCTTTAATATCCTTAAGCTGATCCTCTTTGATATTCGCTACGATAAATAGATCTTTCATATCTACTTCGGTTGCAATTTGCTGTCCAGCTTGAACCATTTGATTTTCTTTTACATTTGTTTGAATAATTTTTCCATCTGCTGGTACTGTAGCAGCTACAGAGCCTTTTTCAGCTTGAATCTTAGCAATTTCAGCATCTTTTGATACATCATTTCCTTCTTCCACTGTCCAGCTTGCTACCTTACCTGCTGCAGGTGCAACTACGTTGTATACATCTCCAGATACTTTAGCGTTATCCGTTGTAATATAGTTGGATTTTTGAACGTAATAATATCCTCCTCCAATTAATAAAGCTAAAATAACGATGATTCCAATAAAATTTGTTACCATTAAGCGACTTCTAGACATTCATTACTCCTCCTTAATACTTCACTAATAAAATTACTTTTTGATATAGCTTTTTCATAAAGATATTATCTCCATCTATTAGGAGATATGTTTCTTTATAATCATCCATTTGGTTAACTACCTAAATAACTTTATCATAAAGATATTTTTTCGTAAAGATATTAATTTAAAAATAATAATGGGGGTTAAAGATAATCGTTTCCATCCTTTACAATTGTTTCATTTTATTTTAGAGTTAGTTTATATATGTCCGTAGTGTACAAGGAGATGGAAGCTAGCATGGATAACAATGTAGAATCAAAAATTGAACACCTTTATCAAATTAACACATCTTTTTTTCAATATATGCGACATTTAGTCGAAGAAACATTAAAAACGCAGCCTTATCACTTAACACCCACTAAATTTTATATCTTAAACTACATTGCCAGCGGTACAAAGTATATGGTGGCAGATATTTCAAATAAACTTCACTTAACCTCGGGCGCTACAACTAGCTTATTAAATCAATTGGAAGAAGAATCTCTCATTCAGCGCGTGCGAGACGAAAAAGACCGGAGAGTCGTGTGGGTTTCATTGACCGATGAATCCAAACAGCTTGTTTCAATGATTACAGAGAAGCGAAATGTATTTTTAAAAGATATGCTAGCAGCTCTAACTGTAGAAGAACAAGAAGAATATTTTCGCTTGTTAAATAAAATGGATGCCCTTTTGAGCGATAAATATGGATTTTCTTATTAGGATACCTAAAGGAGCTCCGTTTCGAATAGAAACGGAGCTCCTTTTTTATTTTAGAGAGCCGAATTCATTAATGTAGCTGCTTTGTCAGGAAAATCGATAAAAGGATTTCGGTTGCCTTGCAATTCAAAAATTGCTGCATTGCGATGTTTTTCATAAAGTGAAACGGTAAATTCTTCATGCCATTTTAGTAAAAGAGGAAGATCTACTCGTGAAGAGTCAATTTTATTCTGATAGCGAATTAAAAAATAAAGCGTAGCTCGAGCGACAATTCCTTTTCCATATTCGGGTTCAAACTTACCTTTTTCTGATTTGCCGCACCCTTCTTTCACATCTGATTGCTTAACTTCCGGTGTATAATCCGGGAAGTCAATATAAGAGGAATTACCTCTTCGGCTGTTACAAGAAGGTTCACACGCAAACAAATGATGCAAATCGCCTCTCATAGGCTCTTGTTTTCCAAACCAAGATTGCGGGACAACGTGCTCACAGTTTAGCAGTATATCATTGCTTGAAACAGATGAGTGACTAAGCGACTGAAGTGCATCAATATCTTGCTGTATCGCTTCTAACGGATCCATACCTTTCCCTGAATACAGACTCTTCAGCTCTCCATTCTCCTGTAGATCCACCCATGGATATACATATTTATGCGGCGAATAACTCAGCAAATGCTGATGCGTTTCCGTTAACAAAGCTTGCATGGCTTCTCTTTCAAAGAGAGTACCTCGATAATAAAGATTTTTACTCTCTTCATCCGTCTTTTCATCATAATAGCTTCGTTTGTTTACGTATTCGTGATAAAGGGCTTTTGCCTGCTGTTTTTCCACCATTAATATATCTAAACTGCTTTTCATCCCATCACCTCTGAAGTCATTTGACGTTGAATTTCACGCAATAGCTTTTCAACAATGGTCAAGTGCACAAACCCGTTTCCTACTTCTCTTGGTGATTCATTTAATGGAAGTGTTCTTCTGATTAACTGTGCGTAAAGCTCTGGTTCTGTAAGTTCTCTTCCAAACGTTTCATTTGAAAGAACTTTTATCAATGCCAAAGCTCCCGCCACGTGAGGCGTGGCCATAGAAGTTCCGCTCAGTGCGGCATACTTTCCATTCAAGTAGGTTGATATGATCTTCTCCCCCGGAGCCACTACGTCCACTTCATTGTTTGAGTTGGAAAATATCGAAGAACGTTTCTTTAGATCAACCGCTCCTACGCTAATCACTTCATTATATGAGCCTGGGTATGCAAACTCATCTGTGGAGCTTTCTCCATCTCCTTCATTTCCCGCTGCGCAGACAACTAAAATATTCTGATCAACAGCATCCTGAATCGCTTCATGCAGTTCAGGTACATCGGCCGGACCTCCAAGTGACATTGAAATGATATCTACTTTTTGCTGGATGGCGTAGGTAATACCTTGAATAATCCATTCATATTGACCTGAACCATTCCCATCAAGTACTTTCAGAATAAGTAAATTCACCTCAGGAGCCACTCCTACAACGCCCGCTCCATTATGAGCTGCTGCAATTGTGCCTGCTACGTGAGTACCGTGACCATTATAGTCTTGATAAACATCAGGATTTTGCTGATCATCGTGCGTAAAATTTCTTCCTCCAATAATTCGCTCCTGCAAATCTGGGTGTGTAACCTCACAGCCAGTATCCAAAACCGCTACGGTTATTCCCTGTCCTTTTGTTTGCTTCCATACTTCCTCTGCTCCAATTAGAGCCACTCCTTGTGGGACTTCATTAAATTGACTTAATTGTTCAACTACTTGAAATGGGATAATGCGCACTTTGTTCTTCATTTAGATTCCCCCTGCAGGATTAAATGGAAGCTAGTTCATGGTGGGATCACTTTTAATCGCTTATTTTTGGAGTTCACTCATCGAGGTTTGTTGCTTCTAAACTTATTATAACACAAAAACAGAACACACGTTTGTGTTTTTGTGATTTTTTTAAAAAAAATAAACAAAAAGCAGAAGCGAAATTTCCGCCTCTGCTTTCTTTTATTGTTGGTCTTTAGAAGAATCAGGCACGGCACATTGACCATCTGCACAAAAGGCATCATCTGCGCCTTCTGGAGACAAACTCTTCAAAGCGGGAGTCGGATTTTCTTCTTCCCATACTTGTTGGAGAGCTCCTACAAATGTTTCGACTGGCTGTGCACCTGAAATCGCATATTTTTGATTAATAACAAAATACGGAACGCCGCTAATGCCATATTGCTGAGCCGTTGCTTCATCACTGCGCACTTCATTTGCATATGCGTTTTTATCTGCAAGAATTTGACGTGCTTCTTCTCGATCAAGACCTGCATCTTCAGCAAGAGCAATCAGCGTCGCTTCTTCACCTAGATGTTTTGATTCAGTAAAATATGCATATAAGAGTTTTTCTGTAATAGCTGCTTCTTTTCCTTGAGCTTTTGCAAATTTTGCTAAACGATGAGCGTCAAATGTATTAGTTGGCTTCATGTCGTCAAAATTAAAGGATAATCCTACACCAGCTGCCTGCTGTCCGATCCCTTCATTTGCTTGCTTCGCTTGTTCAATGGTCATTCCATATTTAGCAGCAAGAGCTTCATTAATCGTTTTACCAGTATTAACTGAAGCATTTGGATCTAGCTCAAAGCTTTTAAATTCAACCTGCACGTCATCTTTGTGTGCAAACTGCTGAAGCGCTTGCTCTAATCGACGCTTTCCAATATAACAAAAAGGACAGACAAAATCTGACCAAACTTCTATTTTCATCGTGACACCTCTTCAATTCAAGATAATTCTTATCGTAGCATATCTTTGAATAATTTCCATCATAACTTGCTCAAACAAAGCAAAAAACACGGTGTTGATTTACATACTAAGTGTATTGAATCAGCACCGTGTTTTTATCTCACTTATTTTAAATTCATTGCTTTTAAAAGAGCATCATGTAAATACGTATTTTCATATTAGCTAATCAATACTTGGTGGAACTTCAAGCCAGCCTTTTTTAATCATAATTTCCGTCGCTTCGCTTGCATATTGAAACGCATCTTCTCCTATCAGCATCATTTTAGCCACAATATCTCTTCGAAAACTAAATGCTGCTCCAAATGCCTGACTTCCAATACTAAAATTACTTAGTAAAATATCGCATGTCAGCATCAAACGATCAGAAAAAGCAGGCGTTTCAGAAGTCGTGATGCTTCCTGTTGAGGCAACAGAAGGTGAAATATCGTCTTGTATAATTATTTCTTCTAGACGCGTAATAATCTTTTTACTGAGCTCTTTTCCTTTCAAAAAATGCTTTTTGACTTCGGTATCTTTAGCCGTTTGAGAAAAAGCCTTCATTAACTTCATCCCCACAATGTTTGTTTCGACCCCATGATAAAGCTGAGCTAGCTCCATCGTATTTAATACTCTTTTATCCGCAAATACATTTAAGCCGCTCAAATATTTTCTGTCAGAAACAAACTCAACAGTGGTTGGCATCGGAATATAGGGTGGACGTGATAAAATCCCTTTTTTCAGTAAATACTGCGTACAGGAATCATAACAATGTTGCGTAATCTTTGTTAAATCTTGATAAAATTTCACCACATCTTCTCTGTAGGCCTTACCTAAACTTAATGTATACATCCCCATACTAATTTCTTTAATAACACGAAGAAACATAATATCAAATCCATTAGTAAATAGTTTTGGAGCCTGTATGTTTACGTCTTGAGATGAAAGCCCGGTTGGCACTACGGCTCCTTCTTTTTCAAATATTGTTTTTATCTTTCGTATGTATATAATAAGCTGCTCACGCAAATCTGTCATAATTGTTTTAGCATCTTCATCGTCTGCATGTTCAATCATATAATCCAACAAGCAAATGATTAACGTTTTCTGCTGATATGTCATCCACAGCGTTCCAATTTCACTTGAGGTAATACTAGGTTTGTCAGGCACTGTTACTTTCCTCCGCTTCTTGAGCTTTGTTGAGTGCTTTTATCGCTCAAAAGAGAACATACTCATTGTACGTTTACTTACCATTATGCTATCCAACATTCTTTTTTTTATTTAACCCGCTGATCTATAGTTTTTGAGCAACAAAAAAACAGCTCCGCACTTACAGAACTGTTTTTTATCTTAAGCACGAAACGAGTACTCAACACCTGTTAAGTCCTCAGATACGCTCCATAGTTTTTCCGCTACGTCCGGTTTAAATAAAACATCTCCCATCATATCTTTTACAGGATATCCTTTTTTAGCATCTTTTCCGTCTGGCCCAATATATGTACCGCCTTCTATTGATTCAGTGGCTGCATAAAGAGTAGGCAGCGCGCCCATTTCTGCAGATTGACTAAATAGCTTGACTAAAAATTTCAACAAGCCGTTTGGTTCTTTTCCTGAACCGCGTGATAATAGGTTTGTATTTGAAATACCCGGATGTACAGCGGCACTAATTGTCGTTGATCCGGCTGCTTCTAAGCGAATTTGCAATTCTTTGGCAAACAATAGGTTGGCGAGTTTGCTTTGTCTATAGAACTTCATTGGACTGTAGCCTTTTTCTCCGTCGAGATTATCAAAATAGATTTCTCCAGAATTAGCGGCTATACTGCTTACCGTTACGACACGTGAATGTGGAGTGGCCGTTAGTAAAGGAAGCAGCAAGCCCGTAAGTGCAAAATGTCCTAAATGATTACAGCCAAACTGCAGTTCAAATCCGTCTTTCGTTTTGCTGTGAGGCGGCACCATCACGCCTGCATTATTAATGAGAAGATCCAAAGACGAGTATTGTTGAAGAAATTGATTGGCAAAATGCCGAATAGAGCTCAAGTCACTAAGATCTAATGACATAATAGTCACTTTAGCATTTCCGTTATCCGCTTTAATTCTTTTCTTAGCTTCTTTCCCTTTTGCTTCATTACGCACAGCAAGAATGATTTCTGCTCCGCGAGCTGCTAGAGCCTTTGCAGCTTCAAACCCAATACCGCTGTTTCCTCCCGTTATAAGGGCAGTTTTCCCCGTTAGATCAGGCATTCGTTCAGCTGTCCATTTTGTTTTCATATAAAGTTCTCCCTTTCAGCTATAGCTGCTTTTCTAGAATTTACGCGTCTCGGTCACATACGTTTTTAGAAATTAAAGTATGTATAAATTATAATGTTTTCAAAACAAAAGGGACAAGCTTTTTAAAAGCTTGTCCTTTTTATATGTTTATGTGGTTCGCGGCGAATCGTAGCGCCCAAACCAGTCGTACCTGTTTGTGGATATCCATTTGTATAGCGGACTAAACGCTTTTTTCATTAATGGTAAATGCAGAAGCACGCCGATTGGACATGTAAGAGGCAAAACAGCTAAAAGCCGTCTGACCGTTTCAAATCCTGCTAATACTTCCCCTTTTTTGGTGACCATATGAATTTGATCATATAAGTCTCTTCCTTCTTCTTTTAAGTAGCTATACTCCGTTCGTTCAATGTATTGAACTGGAATCCACTGGATTTGGTTCGTCCAGTCCAGCGCTTTAATTATTTTTTTTACGTTGTAACATAAAGGACATTCCGCATCAAAAAATACTTTGTGCTTCATTGTTTCCACCTTTCTTCCCTTATTTCTTTTTCCTTAGTTTATAAATACCCTTTTCTCATTTTTAATAACCATCATTATGAGGTACTTCTTGTGCAGCCTGGCTTTAAAGCGAACATTTTTTGTGGAGTTTCTTTTGTGAAGCCGCGAAAGAAGATAGGATTTTTTTATAAAATATCACTTTTTTGGTTTAAAGCGCTAAAAACATGTTAGAATAGATTTCATATTGATTTGAAGCACTAGATGCACGCATTTAGTCGCATACTAAAAAGAACTGAATAAATCCAATGATAAAAGGTAAAGGTAATGTCTTCATAAACTTATCATGGAAGTAGGTTTATAAATAACGATGAAAAAAGGAGGGCTGGGTGATTGCTTTTATCCATTTCATATAAGCTTTTTTACGTAAGGATGTGTAAACGATGAAAAATAAGTACATGCTGTCAGCTTCAGGTATGTATATTAACTATTTTCTACTTGGCATGGTCAATATCATGCTTGCATCAAATATGTCATTTTTGACAAAACAATTAAATACCGACGGTGCTGGAATCAGCTATATCATTTCTGCTATCGGAATTGGAAAATTGCTTTCATATTCTCTATCAGGCATCTTGTCTGATAAAGTCGGACGAAAACCTTTGATTATTGTTTCGTCTCTGACGATGGCTATTTTCTTAATTGGCATTCCATTATCGCCAAATTATCAAACAGCCTTTATCTTTGCCATTATTGCTGGTATTGCAAACTCTGCTATGGACGCTGGAACATACCCTGCTTTGATTGAAGTTTTTCCTAAATCTTCAGGTTCAGCCAGTGTTCTTGTAAAAGCATTTATATCAGCTGGAGCAGCGCTTCTGCCGTTTATGATTGCCTTTTTTGCGGATCGTGATTTGTTTTATGGGTATGCTTTTTTCCTTCCCGCTCTTATTTATTTACTAAATATGATCTTTATGTTCAAACTGCCTTTTCCCAATCATAAACGCGAACAGAATACAGTTCAACAGCAAAGTACAGAAGAGAATAAATTTATCTCTCCTCCTAACATGAAACAAGAAGGAATCGCTCTTATTGTGATTGGATTTACTTCTACAGCTCTGTTTACAGTGGCTCAAATTTGGCTTCCTACTTATGGTCAACAAGTATTAGGTATGGCTGAAAGCAGCTCGGTTCGCCTTTTAAGCTACTACAGCATCGGAGCTTTAATCTCTGTTTTAGTATTAGCCGTATTATTAAGCAAAGTGCTTCGTCCTGTAACGGTTATTCTCGTTTACCCGATGATTACCCTTATCGCTGTACTTACGCTTCTATTTGTTAAAGTACCTGCTATTGCAATTGCAGCTGCTTTTTTCATGGGATTTTCTACGGCTGGGGTCTTTCAATTAGCGATTACCGTTATGACCGAGCTTTTCTGGAACAAAAAAGGAACGGTTACAGGAATTGTAGCGACCGCTGCTGGATTAGCTGCAATTTTATTGCCTTTAGCAACAGGGCTCATGTCTAAAACGGGACATATTTCAATTATCTTTATCTTTGATGCGATGCTTTCAGTAGTAGGTATGGCGGCGGCGGCTTTTGTTAATTACCGCTACCGCAAAATTTTAAATAAAAAGCCCCGCGAACAAATTCAAGAAACAGCCTCATAAAAAAGAGGCTGGGGCAAAAGTATTTTAGAGAAAGTAAAAAAAACGAACCATTAATGAATGGTTCGTTTTTTGTTATGGTGAACGTATGTGTCATTTCTTTAGGTCCTTCTAGCAGTTGATTGGAGGGCAAGGCGAAGACTTGCACGGAAATCAACTGCGGTGTCACAAGCAGTGCAGCTCATGCATACTATTTGTTTGTCTTTAGATTAGATTAATTTGGTAATATCTCAACCTCTTCTTAACTTTTCAGCTCACTTCCTCAGCTGATTTTTGCTTCATCAATAGAAACATTACACCTGAAATAACCGCAAAAACAGCTAAAATGTAAAAAGTAGAAGGCAACGGAATCACACTAACTAGTGACCCCATAGCTAAGCTGCTGACAACTGCTGAAGTTTGTATAGCTGTCATATATGCCGTCGTGGCTAGTCCAATTTGACGCGGGGCCAGTGACTGAGCATACACCATGCCAACTCCCATTGTAGCGGATAGAATGAAAGCATAAAATACTTGAAGCGCAATCAATCCACTCAGCGGTAAATGAAGGCTTGTTAAAACAAAATAAAGCACTTGGCAAGCTATGCCGATAACAAAGAAGCGTTTGACTCCGATTTTATCAGAAAAATAGCCTCCTAACGGCATAAATATTAGTTCAAAAACAGACGTAACGGTAAAAAGAATTCCTACAATCGAAACGGATTGCTTTAACGTATCCGTTATATACAGCGGCAAATACATAGAACGTCCGGAATCACCCGCAAAAATGAAAAGAGCCGCTACGAATACAGCTATTAATACAGAAGGTATACCAGCTGGCGCTTTTGAAGATGCATGTGCTGAAGGTTGAGGCATACTGTCTTCTTTAAGCGCAAAAAGAACCCACACTAAAGTTGCCAGCGATAACAACCCTGATAGTAAAAATAAAAGAGTATACCCTCCGTGGTCAATGATTAAAGCTCCGAGCATCGGTCCAAAAATATAGCCTTGTGAAAATGCCATTCGCACAGTACCGGTAATCGTACCTGCCTGCGATTTACTTTCTTCCTTTTTAACAATAAAATCATTCAGCAGAGCAAAGAAAAAAGAAAACGCATTAAACCCTCCTATAGCAAGTAAAATGAGTGCTATTGTATAAGAATGCGTAAACGCTAAGGGAACTCTTGAAATGGTTCCAATCAGTAAGGCCCAAATAATAAATGGCTTTCGTTTTCCCCATTTGTCTGATAAAGAAGCCAAATAAAACGAGACGATTAAACCAAGAATGCTCATTGGGACAAATAAAAATCCTGCTTGAAACGAAGTGGCGTGCAATGTATTTGTTGCCCAAACCGTTAAATAAGGCATAAAGCCGCCAACAGACAACCCAATAATAAATAATGAAATAAAAATCGTTCGAAAATCCCGGTCTGTAAATACAATCTTTATGCCTGATACAAACGAATTTTCTGCTTTCGACATAAACTCATTTCAACCCTTTCTATCCAGCTGTCAAACGTTCCATTTTCGCAAAAAAACGCACCTTTCTTCAAGAAACAGTAGAAGAAAGGTGTGTAAATGAAGGTTATTTTCCAATTTGTACAGCAATTTTTTCTTGTTGTTCTTCCTTGTTGATCAGCTCTTTGAATTTAGTTAAAAGAGGTGCTTTTAATTCTTCATCTTTTAACGCAAAAGCAAGGGTCGTAAAAATAAAATCTAATTTTTCCCCTGCATCATAACGTTCGCCTTCGAATTCGTAAGCATAAATAGAACGGTCTATATTCATACGCTGAATAGCATCCGTTAGCTGAATCTCCCCACCTTTTCCAGCTTCCTGCGTTTCAAGATAATCAAAAATGTCAGGTGTAAATACATAGCGTCCAATAATTCCTAAATTAGACGGAGCTTCTTCGACTGATGGTTTTTCTACAAAACCATTCACTTCGTATAATCGGTTTTTATTTGCTTTTGGATCTATAATCCCGTAACGATGAACGGCTTCTTCCTCTACGCGCTGCACGCCGATAACCGACGATCCCGTTTGGGTATACTGGTCAATCAGCTGTTTTAAACAAGGCTGATCTGGGTCTGTTAAGTCATCTCCAAGTAAAACTGCAAACGGTTCGTTTCCAATAAATTGTCGAGCACAGCCAATCGCATGGCCAAGGCCCTTCATTTCTTTTTGACGAACGTAATGAATATTCGCTAGTTCAGAGATATGCTCCATTTCCTCTAATAGTTCGGTCTTTCCTTTTTGATGAAGCAAGTGTTCTAATTGAATATTATGGTCAAAATGATTTTCAATCGCTTGTTTTCCGTTTCCTGTAACAATTAAAATATCTTCGATGCCTGATTTTAAGGCTTCTTCCACAATAAATTGAATGACGGGCTTATTTACAATTGGAAGCATTTCTTTTGGGATAGATTTTGTAACGGGTAAAAAACGAGTACCTAACCCTGCTGCTGGTATAACTGCTTTTTTTATAGTCTGCATATGATTTACTCCTCTCTGTTAGTTATCTAGCTGTCTTACATCTATTACGCTTTAACAGGCACCATCTTGAAAATTTCTTTCACACCTTGCTTGTATCCTCCCGCTGAGCGAAGTGATTCTCCGATTTGTTGTGCATGCTGTTTATATGTGTGAGTAGTTAAAACGTCGTTAACTGTATTTTTGATTAGCTCAGCAGATACATTATTTTTATCTAATTTCACGCCTGCTCCTAACTCCTGCACGCGATCGCCCACCATAAATTGATCCACTGCCATTGGAATAACGACAAGCGGTGTATCGTAGTATAATCCTTCACTGCTGCTGTTCATTCCGCCGTGAGTAATAAATAAATCCGCACGTTTTAAAATTTCTAGCTGCGGTACGTATTGTTTTACAACGAAGTTTTCTGGAATGTGTGCTAATTCTTCAGGTTTTGTATTTTTACCAATAGATAAAATAACTTTACCCTCAAAATCTTTTAATGCTTCTATACATAAGTTATAGATTTCTAGCTGCTGATTAAAAATAGTTCCCATAGAAACAAAAATAATTTTTTCATTTTCATTTTGTAAGTAAGAAGGATCTTCAATATCTAATCGTTTAACAATTGAAGGACCAATAAACTTGTACTCACTCGTAAATTCAGATACGTGCGGCTGAAAGAATTCTGACGTAAATATTAACGTAATATCCCCTGGATTTGACATAATGTCCATGGAGTCTTTTAACTCCGTATTATATTGGCTGTTGAACTTATTTAATGATTTTTCGAATTGAGGATAAAAGGAAGATTGGTCAGGTTCTGTTTGACCACTTGGCATCATACAAGTTGCTAACTCCTTATTTAACGCAAACGTCGTACAAAGAGAAACCTTTGGAAGCTGAAGAAGGTCGGCCACAGCGGAACCTGCTAAAAGGTGATAATCATAAAGTACATAATCATATGTTTCATGTTTCGTTTCACTCATAATTTTAGTAATAATATTTTCAGATTCATTTAAAAACAAATTCATTATTTCATAGCGGTCATAAGACTCTTCTTTGGTCATACGGTTGCTCATATCAAGACTTGGACGAAAATCTTCGTATTCACGAAATTCCGCTCCTGCTTTTCGGATTTTTTCAGCATAGTCTTCAATGCCGTAATAGACGACCTTCTCCCCTTGAGCCATTAATTCTTTTACAATTCCTAAAGAAGGGTTCACATGTCCTTCACCTGGAAAGCCTATTACTAATACATTTCCCATAACATCCATTCCTTTCACTTAGTTAATAATTAAATCACTTAATTATTCATTTGGTAAATTTATTGTATAGAAACTGAATTTACTATAAATTATCTTTATCGTAAAGTCATTAAGCGTTTTCAACTAAAAAAAGGTTAAATAGGCTCATTTTGGAATATAGTTATAAATTAACTCAAGAAAAACAAATATTGTAAAATTTATCTTGTTTGTAAATAGATGTATGCGCTTCAATATGATGAAAATAAAAAACACACCTAGCTACATTAAGCATAAGGTGTGTTTTTTATTTAGAAGTTATATAACTCCCATATATCTGATGTTTCTGAACCAATATACCAAGCTGCCGCCCCGCCTAAATGATAGTCATTAATTAATTTAACCCGGCGCTGCATAGATGCTTTGTCTTCGAGCCATATTTGATGCTTCGTACCATTTTCGGTGTATTCTACATAGTACTGAGAGGCTTGGCTGTCCCATTTTTTAGTTAACTTTTTAGAAGAGATAATTGCTTCGGCTTCTTTCATCGTTAAGTCTTTTGTGACAACTTTTTTGGTAGATAGATCCGTTTTCCATTCTCGCGTATAAAAAGGAACTCCCAGCAGGATTTTGTGTGCAGGTACATCTTTCATAAGAAGTTCTGTTCCTTCTTTCACCCAAGGCAGCGAAGCCACAGACCCTGGAACCTGACTTCCTCCCCAGTGTTCTTCATAACCCATCATAATGACGTAATCTGCCACTTGACCAATCTGTTTTCGATCAAAGCTTCCTGACCAAAACGGATCATTATTCTCTCGTGTTACGTCTACTGAAACGGTCATACCATGAGGCTTTAACGCTGCTTTTAATTCTTTAATAAATAAAACAAAATCTTGTTTGTTTTTGATATTAATATTTTCAAAGTCAACGTTAATACCGTCACTGTTTGTTTTCACAAGCGAACTTTCGACTGACGATACAAGCTTTTGCCGCTTTGCTTTATTGCCTAGGACGTCACTTGTCAGCACATCATCGAAATTGTTACCGATGAGCGGCCAGACTTTTTTGCCGTTTTTGTGAGCCGTTTGAACATACGATGGATTTATAGAAGATGAAACAACTTTGTCACTCCGCGTTAGCGTAAACCAGCGTGGTGAAACAACGTCTAAGTTCTTTTGTTTCATCGATTCTGCATAGCCTGCTGTTTTTTCATTAAAGCTCCAGCCCATAACTACTGGCTGATGCTTCTTTTGTGCTAAATCAGATTTTTTGATCCAGCCCTTTTTCCCTTCCAAAAGCTGTACTTGTACATAGTAATCAGGAATAATAAGCATTTGTCCAGGCTTAATATTTGTTGATGATAGCTGATTTAACTTTGTTAATTCAGTCGCTTTTACACCGTACTTTACAGAGATTTTCCAAAGCGTATCTCCTGATACTACTTTATGTAACAAGCCTTTTGGTGGTATTTTCAGCGTTTGCCCCGGAGTTAGCTCCGTCGTTTTTAGCTGATTTTGTTTTATTAGCTCGCTGACTGTTACACCATATTGTTTAGCTAGTAGCCATAGTGTATTTCCTGGCACTACTTTATGGGTGATAACTTGAGCTGCATCTCCCGCTTCAGATGAAATAGCAGGAAATTCTTCTCCTTTTTTCACTGTCTGAACAACCGAAGAATGCAAAGATGGAGAACGATACACATTTACATTATCACCTTTGACAGTGCCTACTGAAGAAGCAGCGTCTCCTTTACTTATTGGGGCCAATCCTCCACTGAAAAGACAGAGAATAAGTAGGCTCATACATATTTTCTTCATTTGATAATCTCGCCTCCCCACTTTTTGACATCACCTGTCTAGTTTACTACTCCTATAAGATAGAATCCTAGAGGTACATTGTGGTAAAGAAACGTTTGGGTATACGTCAAACTCAAATAAAAAAGCTTACCGTCCGATGACGATAAGCTTTCGTTTCTTATGCATTTCCCACTACATTTTGATCGTTAATATCCATATCAATTGTATTGGCGGTACTGGCACTGCTTGTAATATTCATAAAGTTTCCTGTGTTCCCGCTACCAGAACCGACTGTTGTAAAAGCTGTACTCTTTGGCTTAATAGCCAGACAATCACCAAACTCCACTGAAGATGAAACCAATACATTCGAGATATTTACGGCTCCTACTACCGATGGCATCTGCCTCTCCTCCTGTTCACTATCTATCTGCTATATGATATGAGCAGAAGGCTAAAAAGTAGCTTTTTCATCTTTTAAATTTTATTAAGGATCAATTCGTTTATACCTTGATTCTGCAAACATATATACTCCGTATGCCATAAGCCCGATTGATACGATAGCCAGCAGTACAGACCCAAAAGGACGCTGCGCTACTTCAGCAAGGGCTCCATCTAACCCTTTCGTTTCGTCTGGATCCGCTTGAAGAGCCGTGCGAATAAGAAAGAAGCCAATAATCCCAAAGACGATACTTCGAGCAATAATACCCGCTTTTCCAATATGCCCGCTCCATCGCCACTCTTCTTTTGACATTTCGTTTTTCTTTAGTTTTTTTAGGAAGCGTCCTGAAAGAGCCCAATATACTTGTCCAATCCCAAAGATAATAACGCCGATACCTGTAAGCGCAATGATGGTTTGCCCAAAGGGATAAGATAACAGCTTGGCTGATACCGTTTGATAATGCTTACCTGACGTATGAACGTGAGCATGAAGCAAAATTTTTATCGAACTCACACAAAGACTAATATAAAACGTGGCTACAACTAAATAGCCTAAACGAGTAAAAGCGCCTTTTACACCATGCCCAACGTGGTGAGGGTCAAAAATAGCAGAAATGATTTGCCAAAACGCATATCCACTTAAACCTACTGCCAAAACGATTAAAATTAAAAATCCAAACGGCTGCTTTGCAATTGTGTGTAGGGCCCCTTGAGAAGTAACTAAATCGCCTTTTAATCCGAAAGCTGTCTGAATCGCTAATATACCGATGACAAAATAGACCACACCTTGAGCTACATGACCAAACCGTGAAAAACGCACGACAAACGGCTTAGTGCGTTCTTTTAAGCGATGTAACTTTCGACCAAACGTATCTTTTTTAACAAATGGAGATTCACCCATACGTTTCCTCCTGCTTTTTGAAAACAAACTTTATTTTATAAAACACCTGAAAATAAGCGAGCAAATGACTCTTTCGAACGTTCTACTAAACTTCGCTTGTAAAATGCTACTGGTTTGATCAAATGACTGTCTTCCATATCTTCTTCGTAATTTTTAATGAGCGTTTGAATCGTCTCTCCCTCAATTAAAAATGCATTCACTTCAAAGTTCAGATGAAAACTTCTCATATCCATATTTGCGGTACCGACCGAAGCCATATCTCCGTCGATAATCACAATTTTTTGATGCAAAAATCCTTTTCTATACGAATATACTTCAATTCCACATCGAAGAAGTTCGGCAAAATATGATCTTGTTCCATATTGAGTCAGAAAGCCATCATTAATTTCCGGCACCATAATTCGTACTTCTACACCTTTTCTAGCCGCAATACGAAGAGCAGTTCTTATAGCTTCGTTTGGAACAAAATAGGGGGTAGAAATCCAAATTGACTTCGTCGCGCTTGTAATCATTGTATAATAATAGTCGCTCATATTTTCCTGCGTATCTGGCCCCGTCGCCACTACCTGAACGAACCCTTCTCCTTCAACACGATGAGGTTTTGTATACGCTTCATTATGAATTAAGCATTCTCCAGAAACGTATTCCCAGTCAAACATAAAAATTGAGTGCAGCGTTTGAACAGATTCACCTCTTAACATCAGGTGGGTATCTCGCCAAAAACCGATTTTTTTATTTTTCCCTAAGTACTCATCTCCTACATTTAGTCCTCCTACAAAACCTACTTCCCCGTCAATTACAACTATTTTACGGTGGTTTCGAAAGTTAAATTTTTGATTAAAAAATCCATACTTAATAGGTAAGAAAGGATGCACTTTAACATTCGCTTTCTTCATTCGCTTAATATCTGAACCCGATAATGTAAAGCTTCCCATTGTATCAAACGTAAAGCGCACTTCTACACCTTCGCTTGCTTTTTTAATTAAAATATCAATGATTTCTTTTCCTAACGAATCTGAGTGAAACATGTAGTATTCCATATGAATAAAATGTTTGGCTGACTGCAAATGCTTTTTGATTTCGTTAAACGTTTCTTGCCCGTTCTTAAGGACGTAGGTTTTTGTATGAACATTCATCTTTGTCAAAGATACACATTGAAGATACTGAGCAAAGTAACGCTGATGAGATTGAAGCGTTGATAGATCAGGCGTCGTTTCTTTATCTGCCATCTTTCTAAGCATCTCTCGGTTATGCATACGCTTTTTTTTGAACATATGCCCCTTTAAATAGAGCTGTCCTGAATACAAATAAAAGAAAAAGCCTGCAACAGGGAAGAAAAAGAGGACATACATCCAAACCAACGTACTTTCAGGCGTTCGATTTTCAAGCATAAGTGAATACATACAAATGAAAATGATGACACCATATAATCCAACTAAGGCATACTTCCAATGAATATCAATAGAGGTAAAAAAGAAAGCATAAATTGAAAGTAAAATAATAAATAAAAAAATAAAGTCCAACCGGCGTTTTTTCATAAAAGCTCTCCTAAAAACAAACTGTATTGTATCACTTGCCTACCTTTCATATGAGGTAGTATATGGAATACACAGAATTCTTATCATGCATGCTACATAAAATGTACATATATTTGCACAAAAAGCAGTTTAGCCGCTTAAGCAACTAAACTGAACTACCTCAGACAAGCATCATTCATATACCTATACCCTGGATGGTAAAACAAAAAACCTCCTTACAGGGAGGTTTTTTCACTGGCTTTTCAAGCATCGATGCCTTTTTATGAGTTAGCATAACCAGACTCTTTTTCTTTTTTAGGCCAAACGAAATTAGAAAGAGATAATAAGAAATCAATTCCTACAATAACTGTCCAAACTTCCACTACATTTTGCAGCACGTTAGTTTTTCCATTTGGTACTATATACATCATCGCCGCTAAAAGAGCTGCCCCAATAGCATAAGCAAGAAGATGCTGTATCCATGATTTAAAATAATGCTTTGCATATTCTTTTCCATAGCGCTTACGAGGTTTTTCTGCACTTTTCATCACATAATATTGAAAGCGTTCATCTGCCCATTGAATCATACTTTTTCCAAAAGCGATCGAAATTCCAATATACACGGCTGCAATAGCGTGAGCATAAGTCGCTGTAGCACCTCCGTAAAGGTCTACGCCCGTCACAATCAGAAGAAAAAAATCAACAACAGGTGTTAAAGCTAAAATAAAAAAACTGAGCTTTTGTTTTTTAAACATATACCTTGTTGCTAATCCTAAAATGATGACTATCCAAAAAGCGATTTCACATGCAATAATCATCCAGGCTATTAAATTCAAATAATCCCCTCTCTTCCTCTCGTTCAACGAATAGATAATAGGTTTTAAATAAAAAATTTTATGCATAAGTTTATTTTTATGTATATACATCCTGCTTCATAACCCTACGGCTTATTCCATCCTCAGCTGAGTTCTAAGATTCATTGAAACGTATTTGCTAGGCGGGTCTTTTAAATCGATATCTATAATACTCCCAGCTCATTCCTACCGCGACTCCAATCGAATAGGCTAGTATATCGCTCCATAAGAAGCCATACCCCAAAATGAGCCCTCCTAGCGCAGTCTTTCTTATGTCATCAATCCAAGGAGCGTGATACAGCTGTGTAAATTCAATGAAGTAACAAAACACTATAGCAAACATACCAATCAATTTTGTCTTCCATGTAGGAAACAAAAAACCCGCACTGACAAAAATCATTAAGGCCCATAACGAATCTCCCGCATATATATTTACGATGTGAGGAAGATACGCAGTAAGTTTTCTTGATAATAGGCCTGCTCCCATGACAACAATAGCTAGAAGCAGGTATACCCATCTATTTCTTTTATTCATTTCAAACTCCTTTTTCTTAAATGCTCCGTCACAATAAGCCTTCACTGTATAATTTTATCAGAACCGCAAACTGTTAAATACCGCTTTTTTTCATTTTTTACAGCTTCCCCCTACGTATATATGACAAGTGTCATAGTTTCTATATGACACGTATGTCTTAAATAGTCAGAAAAATCCCTTTATACTGAGGATAATATACGGTGATGAAAGGAATTTCATATGACTATACAAAAACAAAAGAATTTACGAAAACAAGTTGCACCCTTTGAAAAAGCAGTAATGAAAGACAGCATAAGACAATTGATTAATACTTTTTTACCTTTTTTCACACTATGGTTTCTCGCTTATGAGAGCCTTTCAATTTCTTATTTTTTAGCATTTCCGCTAACTGTCATCGCAGCAGGGTTTTTAGTAAGAATATTCATTATTTTTCATGACTGTTGTCACTACTCTTTCTTTAAGAGTAGACAACACAATAAAATTCTCGGAACAATTACCGGTGTGTTAACGATGTTTCCTTACAGTCAATGGGGACATAGCCATGCCATTCACCATGCAACAAGCAGCAACTTAGATAAAAGAGGTACGGGTGACATTTGGGTGTTAACCGTAACGGAATATAAAGAAGCTTCTATTTGGAAAAAAATCGCTTACCGTATCTATCGCAACCCGTTCGTTATGTTCGGCGTGGGACCTATATATGTATTTTTGATTACAAACCGATTCAATCGAAAAAATGCGAAGAAAAAAGAGAGAATGAACACGTATCTTACAAATGTATTGATTGTTGCATTAGCAGCAGCGACCTGCTGGTTGGTAGGTTGGCAGGCGTTTGTATTAATCCAAGGACCGATTTTCTTCATTTCAGGTTCAATTGGAATTTGGCTGTTTTATGTACAGCATCAGTTTGAAGATTCTTATTTTGAAGAAGATGAGCACTGGGATTATGTAAAAGCAGCCGTTGAAGGAAGTTCATTTTACAAGCTTCCAAAACTTTTGCAATGGCTAACAGGCAATATCGGGTTTCACCACGTACATCATTTAAGCCCAAGAGTGCCCAACTATAAGCTTGAAGCTGTTCATCAACACACACAGCCTCTTCAAAATGTACCAACCATTACACTCGCAACAAGCCTTCGCTCTCTTCGATTCCGTTTATGGGATGAAGAAAACAAAATGTTTGTGAGCTTTAAAGAAATAAAAAAACGCTCAGCTGCACCAAAAGCAAGCAGAATTTCTTCTCAAACAAAAGCAGAACTTTAATAAAACAGTCAAGCTTTCAAAAGCTTGACTGTTTTATCTATTCGCCTAAACTTATTTCATTCTACTTTGTGGTAAACTAATAGTGTATTTTAACAAACAAATGAGGTTCTTTATGAAAAAATATACGTTTTTCCAAAAAATCACTGGGCTATCTCCTTACATATGGACGGTATTTGCCATTTTACCATTTTATTTTATCTTACAGTCTTCATCCATGAATCACATTATTCTTGGCTCTTTACTCACCATCTTATTTTTTATTTTCTATCGTTTTGCATTTGTTTCAACAGACAAGTCCGTTTACGTATGGACGGCTTTATTAATCGTCATTTCCTTAGCACTAACAACGATTTTTAATTATATTTACTTTGCCTTTTACTTCGCTTTTTTTATCGCTTATTTTATTGGAAATATCCAAAAACGGCTCGCTTTCTTCACTTTGTATGCTGTTCATTTGATCAGCACCGTTATTTCGGTAAACTTTAACGTAGTTATGCAAGAAGAGATCTTTTTAAAACAGCTGCCTTTCATTTTTGTAATTTCCATTAGTGTAATTGTACTGCCATTTAGCATTTATAACCGGAAGAAGCGAGACCGGCTGGAAGAACAGCTGGAAGATGCAAATAAACGTATTTCTGAGCTTGTAAAACAGGAAGAGCGCCAGCGTATAGCTCGCGACCTGCACGATACGCTAGGACAAAAGCTGTCTCTTATCGGTCTAAAAAGTGATTTAGCAAGAAAACTTATTGCAAAAGATCCTGAAAAAGCAAAATCTGAATTAAAAGATGTCCAGCAAACAGCGCGCACGGCTCTTAATGAAGTGAGAAAAATGGTTTCTCAAATGCGTGGAATTCGCCTTAGCGAAGAACTAAAACGCGTTCAAGAGCTTTTAGAAGCTGCCGAAATTACGTTTGTAGGAGAAAAGGATATTTCATTAGAGAATGTGTCTTTGCTAATTGAAAATATTCTGAGCATGTGCTTAAAAGAAGCCGTAACCAATGTGGTCAAACATAGTCAAGCCACCGTTTGCACGATTACTTTACATCAGTCTGCAAAAGAAGTAGGCATAACGGTAGAAGACAATGGAGTGGGTATTAATACGAAAAAAACCTGCTGGGAAGGAAACGGACTTTTAGGAATGAAAGAGCGGTTGGAGTTTGTAAACGGCCATCTTGATATCTCCAGTCAAGGGGGGACGATTATTCATATTACAGTTCCAAACATCGTCAAACATATTAAGGAGGAACAATTATGATTCGAATTGTCATTGCCGAAGATCAGCAAATGATGTTAGGAGCTTTAGGCTCTTTGTTAAATTTAGAAGATGACATGGAAGTTGTCGGAAAAGCTTCAAATGGGGAACAAGCGGTATCACTTGCTAAGCAGCACCAGCCAGACATATGCGTAATGGACATCGAGATGCCACTTAAAACTGGGCTTGAAGCTGCAGAGGAACTGAAAGATTTAAACTGCAAAGTCATCATTTTAACAACGTTCGCTCGCTCCGGCTATTTTCAAAGAGCTTTGAAAGCAGGCGTAAGTGGCTACTTGCTAAAAGATAGTCCAAGTGAAGAACTCGCAAATTCAATTCGAAGCGTGATGGCAGGCAGACGCCTCTATGCTCCAGAATTAGTGGATGACTTATATAGTGAATCTACCAGTCCTCTTACTGCTAGAGAGAAAGAAGTATTAGCTCTAGTAGCTGATGGAAAAAACACAAAGGAAATTGCTGACGAACTATCTATTAAGACCGGAACAGTGCGCAACTATATTTCTACCATTCTGGACAAACTCGAAGTAAAGAATCGCATTGAAGCCATTACTCGCTTTAAGGAAAAAGGATGGTTCAAATGAAAAAAGCATGCATCAAACCGAGATGCATGCTTTTTAATCATTTGGGAGTTTATCGTACCCTAATTTGTCGATGATCACGACATGCTCGGGGAATTCATCAAGCAGCTGCTGTTTTGTGAATAATTCAAAGTCACGGAAATCAAAGCCTGGTGCGACCATACACCCTACCAGGGAAAACGTATTCTCATTTGCGACAGAGGAACCGAAAATGGTATCTCTTGGAACTAAAAATTGAGGAACTTCTCCATTTTCTAAGTTTGTACCTAGTTTTACTTCTTGATAGGTTCCGTCGCGGTAGATAATATGAATGGTTAAAGAACTTCCCCCATGATAGTACCATAATTCATCTGATTGCAGCCGGTGGAAATGCGATACATCGTGAGACCTTAATAAAAAGTAAATACTCGTATATAGAAATCGTTTGTCATCAAACTGAGATGACACTTCTTTATCAGAAATTTCATCATTAGAACGATAGGTTTGTTTATAAAACCCTCCTTCTGGATGAGGCTGCAGCTCAAGCTTTGAAATCCAATATTCCCAATTATGTAAATCCATTACGTTCCTTCCCTTCCTTTTTTCTTTTATCATTAACTACATCATAGTAAATCATTCTTTCTAACACAACAAACGGCTTCATTATTCCATTAGGAAAATGAAGCCGTTTACCACCGGTATCTTATCATTACATCCTACCCTTTCTGTTAACACGGCTATATCTATACCTGCTAGAATGACAGCGATGAAATAAATACGTCATATACAAATCTAACTGAAATCGATCTCCCTCAATGAAACATTGAAACGGCTGTTCTTTATCTTGATAAATTTCCGCAGATGAACGCTGCTTAAACGGGATAATATTCATCTCTTTTCCCCCTCAGACAGATGTGCTTTTTAGTGTAAATGCTGATGACAAACGTAATATTTTTTGATAAAAGTGAGGGCTGCCTGTGCATCTTGAATGCCAAGCTTTTTACAAACGCCCGCTAACATGAGCAGTTTGTACATAACCAGCTTTTGATTATTGGTTGCCAGTACGTAATAAACAATCGTATTAGCAACTGCCCGCGGTAATCTTATTTTTTTCAACTCATATAACGCAGCAGACGAAGACATACCTGCTTCGTTTAAAATTTGCTCGGTTGTGTACGTCTCCAAATAGCGAGCAAGCTTTCTTTCTTTATTGTTAAATATACCTTTAGAATCGTTCATTTTCTCTCCCTCTGTTATTTTAATAATCCATTAAACGCTGCATTAATTAGCCATAATGCGATAGCTCCCCCTGATAAATAAGTGCTGAGATAGAATATTAGCTCCATATACCTCCCTCCCATTTCTATCTTACCCCTTCATTTCTTTAGCTGCAGTGATATTCATCACAGTAAAAAGTGTATTGTTGAGCTGCCGAATAGCTCCGCAAAAGAGCTCGTGAGAAAGGTCTCACGAGCTGCTTAGTTAGCATTTTTATTTTCGGATAATGCGTTTAAAAATCATAATAATTAATAATACAACCACAATAACAAGCAAAAATTTCAACATGAGTTGTCCATCCCTTCAAATCAGTAAATCGTCTTTCATTAGTAAGTAGTTACCCTGTTTCGTTTTTTATAAACTGCTGACTGCTTATTTCATGCCAAAAATTATATAATAGTAGAAAATGAGCTTAAATTAGCCCTACATATAAAACATAAACGGGAGTATAACCATGACTGACTATCTTCAAACATTTCTGCTTGAACATTTAGAAGCAGCAGAGCTTATTAGTGTTCTCTTGAACATCCTTATTAGCATTACGGGCGTATTTCCAAGCGCGCCCCTTACGTTCGTAAACGTAAAATTATTTGGTTTTTGGAATGGATTTTTACTTTCTTTTATTGGAGAAGTTTTAGGTGTAGCTCTCTCTTTTTGGCTGTACCGAAAAGGTTTCCGTACACTTGTTCATACCAAAACACCTTCTCACTCCAAGTGGCTAAAGCTGCTGCGCGTACAAGGGAAAGAGAGTTTTATATTCATTCTTTCTTTGCGATTACTTCCCTTTGTTCCATCAGGCCTCATTACATTCTTCAGTGCTGTAGGAAAAGGCTCCTTTGCGGTATTCATTTCTGCTAGCGCACTTGGAAAAATTCCAGCGCTTTTTATTGAAGTTTATTCGGTTTATCATATTTCACAAGGATCTATGCAAGGAAAAATCATCTTAGTGGTTTTATCCATTACTTTACTTTTTTATATAAGTAAAAAATGGAAGAAAAAAGCTTAACAGACTATAAAAAGGGAAGACTATCTAAAAATAAGTAAACACATTATCCTATGTAACTGTAATAAGATAACGTATTGGAGATGGTCCATTGATTTTCCTGTTGGTTTCTGCAAGTATTATTGTTCCTATTATCATGCTTTTTTTCTCACTAAAGTGGAAAGGAGCAGAACTAGTTTTTAATACGCTAGCCCTTCTTTCAGCGCTAGTATTTGGAAATATAGCCGCTGCTTCTATCTATCGTATCTTAAAAAATCATACTGTTTTTATGACGAGCATTCATGCAATCTTTTTAAATTCAGCTTTTTTATTAACCGGTGCATACCTTGGAATCTATGTATTGTATAAACTGTTAGCTCTGACCTTAAATGTAAAACAGCGTACTATGTGAAAATAGTACGCTGTTTTTTTAAGTGCAGTTTATTTTATGATTCCAGTTGGTATACATAGAGGTGAACCATCAACTGGATTTTGAATGATAGTTGATGATAAATTAAACACATCCCTTATCATTTCTTCTGTAAATACTTGAGCAGGAGAACCTTCTTTGTAAATCTGACCGTTTGAAATACTGATTAAATGATCTGCATAGCGAGCTGCTTGGTTTAAATCGTGCAAGACCATCACAATTGTACAATTTCTCTTTTGGTTTAAGAAACGAAGAAGTTCAAGCACTTCAATCTGATGAGCTAAATCTAAATATGTGGTAGGCTCGTCCAAAAGCAGAAGCTCCGTACCCTGTGCTAATGCCATTGCAATCCAGGCCCTTTGACGCTGTCCTCCAGAGAGCGCATCCAGTGTGCGATGACTTAAATTAGACAGTTTAGTTGCTTGTAAAGCCTCCTCTACAATTTGATGATCTTCAGCAGAATAGCGAGCAAATAAGCCTTTATGAGGGTGACGACCATAATAGCATAGCTCTTTTACTGTTAAATCTTCAGGAGCTTCAGGAGCTTGAGGCAAAATAGCCAGTTTTTTTGCTACTTCTTTTGATGAATGTTGATGAATATCTTTTCCGTTTAAATAAATATTTCCTTCTGTCGGCTTTAATAAACGCGCCAATGAACGAAGGATTGTTGATTTTCCGCAGCCATTTGATCCAATGATTATGCTTATCTTTCCTTCTGGAATGTGAAGGTCAATATCGCGAATAACTGAAGTTGAATCATATGATAGCGAAAGTTTTTCCGCAGTTAACTTGGTCATTACTCTTCCTCCTTTCTCCTATTTTTTCTGTTCACGCCGCAGTAAATATAGAAAATAAGGGGCACCAATAACGGATGTTACGATTCCAGCTGGAATCTCAATGGGCGGCACAACCCCTCTTCCGAGACTGTCAGCAATTATCAGGAATAAAGCACCTACTGCTGCTGAAACTGGTAACAAGAACTTCGACCGACTCCCTACTAACCTCCTACTAATATGAGGAGCAATTAAACCAATAAATCCAATTGACCCAACTACAGCTACAGATAAACCGGTTAATATCACAGCCATACTCAATAGTGTATAACGAACGTACTTTGTTCGCTCTCCTAGGCCAACTGCAATCTCATCTCCTAAGTTTAAAATATCGAGCTTAGATGCAAATATAATAATAAAAGGAACAAGTACGACGCAAGGAATTAACATCAAAAGCTCACTCCAGCCTCTTCCCCATAAACTTCCTGTAAGCCAAAGAAGAGTTGTATTCACGTCATCTGGAAACTTAATCATAAAATACTGAATTCCAGCCTGGCAAATAGCTCCTAAAGCTACACCCACTAAAGCCAGCGTATGAGTTTTAGCTCCTTGAGAATAAGAAAACACCATGAGTATAACGGCGATGACCGATGCTCCTAAAAAAGCTGAAAGCGGCAGCAGAAGCATAGAAGCAGCTGGAAATACAATTAAGATAAAAACGGCGAATAGCCCTGCTCCTTTTGTTACACCGATAACATCAGGAGAAGCAAGCGGGTTTTTTAATATCCCTTGCAAAATAGCTCCTGCTACCGCTAAAGCCGCACCGACCACAATAGCAATGAGGGTACGTGGAATGCGATAATTTGTTAAAATAAAGGAACTACCTTGGGAACTACCTACTATTTGCTGAAAGATTTCTGCAGGGGAAATATAAACGGCTCCTACTCCTAAGCTAATTACAACCGTGATGATTAAACATAGCAATAAGATACTTAATATTTGATAAGGGTGTTTTCTTTTCATTGCTTAATATTCCTCCCTTTTCTAGCAAGATATAAAAAGAAAGGAGCTCCGATAAGAGCTGTTACAATCCCTACTGGCGACTCAAAAGGATAGGCAATGAAACGAGAAAGTACATCGGCATAGACAAGCAAAATGGCTCCTAATAGAGCTGAAAATGGCAGGATTCGCTGGTAGTCTCCTCCTACTAATTTTCTAGCTATGTGAGGTACAATGAGACCTACGAACCCAATTGGCCCCGCAACGGCAACAGATGCACCTGCAAGCATAATGACTAGTATACCTGCAAAAAAGCGAATCCATTTTACCTTTTCGCCTAAACCCGTTGCCATATTCTCTCCTAACACTAGAATCGATATAGAACGAGATGATACAAAAGCTAGAAGAAGACCTAGAGATGACCAAGGTAACAAAATTTTTACATGAGTCCAGTCTTTCCCGTTAATAGAACCTACAAGCCAATACAAAACGTCCGTAGCTTGTTCATTTAACACAATCACTCCTTGAGTAAGCGACGATAAAAATAAATGCACGGCCATTCCGGCAAGTGCTAGTTTCACATGAGTTGTCTTTCCGCCCGATGCGAACAAATAAACCGTTATTCCTCCTAAAGCTGCTCCTAAAAAGGCAATATAAACAGTTGATTGAGAGGTAAAATCAGGAAATAGAATAAAAGCTATTACAATCGCTAATGAAGCACCTGCATTTACCCCAAACACTTGGGGTGAAGCAAGCGAATTTCGTGTAATAGCTTGCATCAATGCTCCAGCAGCTGCCAAGCTGGCTCCAATAAGAGCTGCCAGCACGGCTCTTGGCAACCTGAGCGTCTGTACGATCGTTGTCTGCTTAGAGTCATCAGGAGCAAAAATTGCTTTAATTACTTCTGTAAAACTAACTGCAGAGGATCCCACAGTGACATGTAAAATCATTCCGATGATTAACAAGCAAACACTAGCTACCAACACAATGTATTTATTTATTTTTTGCTTTTGGACAAGATTTGTCATTTCCAACACACTTTCTACAGTTTTCTTTTCTAAACAAATAGAAGCAAGAATAGAATAACTATTCTCGCCTCTTTGTCAGATTCCGTTATATTACTGCTGCTTATTGTTTAGTAACTTAACCGTATCTTTTCCAATTGCCTCAGCTGAAATTACCCCTCGGAATCTTGTCCATAAATCACGGTCTACTACAAACACTTTATCATTTTTAACAGCTTTTAAATTTTCCCAAAGAGGATTTGTTTTCCATTCATCCGTTACAAGTTTGCCTTCATTATTTGCTAGGATTAAAATATCTGGATTAATGTCTGACAACTGTTCTAAATTCATTTCAGCATATGCTTCTTTGTTCTGCACAGCGTTCTTCAACCCTAGCTTTTCAAGAAACTCTCCGTCATAAGAAGAAGACGTATGCGCTTGGAAAGAAGTATCTCTGACAACTGCTGGTAAGACTGTCTGACCACTTTCTTCTTTTAACTCATTTTTTAATTTCGAAATCGTTTCTTCATGCTCATTTAATCGCTGCTCTGCTTTTTTTTCTTTTCCTACTGCTTTTGCAATTGTTTTAAATGAGTCTATATTTTCTTCATATGTAGATTCACGACTTTTTAATTCGATTGTAGGTGCAATTTTGTTTAATTCTTTATAAATTGCTTTATGACGCTGCACATCGGCGATGATTAAGTCCGGCTGCAGGGAACTAATTACTTCTAAATTCGGCTGTTGACGTGTTCCTACTGAAGTATAGTCAATCTTTCCACCTACAAGTTTTTTAATCATATCTTTTTTGTTGTCGTCTGCAATCCCTATTGGCTTCATTCCTAAACCTTGCAGAGCATCCACAAAGGATAGTTCAAGAACAACTACTTTTTTAGGATTTTTAGGAACTTTCGTTTTTCCAAGATCATGCTGAACAGACACCTTTTGGTTATTATCTGAATTTTCTTTTGAAGAATTTTGATTTGACCCGCATCCTGCTAGAACAAATAAAATAGCAACAATAGTAGCTATACTGAGAAGTCTAATCTTTTTAACTTGCTTCATTTTAATGCTTCCTCCTATGTATATACTCTTGATGACGCTGATAATCATTATCATCAATGTTATCTGTTAATTCAAGATGAGTCAATAGTTTTCTCATAATACGGGACATATTTTGAATAAATAACAAAAAAATCCTTTCACTTCTTTTTGAAAAAGCTTTATTCCCTTCCCTTTTTACGATACACTATGTATAAGTTGACCAAATACAACTTTATTGCACTAATACATTTTAGATAAACTTAATTTTGGAGTGAAAATAATGAATTCGTCTCTATTACAAATGAATACTATATTTATTAGTATTCTTATTGAAGCTCTTCCTTTTGTATTATTAGGCGTGATCATTTCAGGAATTATTCAAATTTTTGTAACGGATGAAATGATGGCTCGAGTTATTCCTCAAAATAAAATAGGTGCTGTCATATTAGCTAGTGTGATTGGAGCTCTTTTTCCAGCCTGTGAATGTGGAATTGTTCCTATTACTAGGCGCTTAATGGCAAAAGGGGTTCCCCTTTATGCTGCCATTCCTTTTATGTTAACAGGCCCTATTATTAATCCTGTTGTTTTATTTTCTACCTTTGTAGCTTTCGGAAATGATTGGAAAATAGTATTTTATCGGGCAGGAGTAGCTTTTATTGTTTCCTTACTTGTAGGTCTTATTTTAAGTGTTCAATTCAAAGCACCTCAGACAAAACGTGAGGTTCATTTGCATACTTCCCCCAAGAAAATGAGTGAGAAAGTTTCACAATCGATTCGTCATACTATTGATGAGTTTTTTTCTGTTGGGAAATTTTTAATTATTGGCGGATTAATTGCCGCCGGCATGCAAACGTTCGTGAAGACCTCTACTTTACTTTCATTGGGACAAGGAAATGTTTCATCAAATGCGGTAATGATGGGACTTGCCTATGTATTATCGCTTTGTTCCTCTGCAGATGCGTTTATCGCTTCCTCGTTTCGCAGTACGTTTACAGATAGTGCTATTGTTTCATTCTTGGTATTCGGTCCAATGTTTGATATCAAGAATACGCTGATGATGCTAAGCCAGTTTAAGACTAAATTTGTCTTTACGCTTTTGGCGTATGTCTTCATTTTAGTACTTATTGTTTCGATTTTAATTGTTCATTAGTAAGGAGGGATTTGGCATGATTCGTATTTTAATTTTAATAGGGTTTACATTCATCTTCATGCACCTTCATGCAACTGGGGATATCTCAAAATATATCAATATGAAATATTCCTGGATTTCATTTTGCACCATCTTTGTCCTTTGGTTCTTGACCATTGCAGAATTAATCTTTTACATGATAGGCCCTAAAAAACATGATGATGATTGTAGCTGTGGATGCGTCCATAATCAGCAAGATGGCAAATGGAAACGAAGAGTATGGTACCCAATTTATATTTTACCTGTACTCACGGTCTTATTTTTACCTGTCGCAACCCTTGATTCTAATATTGTTGAAGCTAAAGGGTTTCATTTTCCTATTTATGACAAAAATGATCCTTATTCTTCTCATCAATTTTTACAGCCTGACACAAGTTCTTTTTACGGAGAAGAAGCCTATGACAAAATGATTCATCGTGATCTTAAAAAGTTTTCTAAAGGAGAAAATATCAACTTAGAAGACGAGGAATTTTTAAATGCAATGGAGACTATTTACCGATATCCTGGTGAATTCACTGACAAAACCATTTCTTTTAAAGGATTTATGTATCAAACGAAAGAATTAAAAAAGAATCAATATTTTCTCTTTCGCTTTGGTATCATTCATTGTATTGCAGATTCAGGGGTGTTTGGAATGCTTATTGAGTTTCCAGATGATGTTACTTTTAAAAATGATGACTGGGCAACGGTTACAGGAAAAATTAGTACAATGTATTACCAGCCGTTCAAAAAAACCATCCCTGTTGTGAAAGTAACAAAAGTAAAGCGTGAGCAGTCTCCAAAAGACCCTTATGTATATCGAAATAACCAATAATAAAAAGCCGTTCTTTTAAAGGGACTGACCCCTGTTTTTGAGACAGGGATCAAAACACCTTTTAAACGACCAGTTGCCGATATTGTACCGGTGACTGGTTGTTTAGTTTTGTTTGAATACGGGCATTGTTATAATAAGTAATATAGTTTTTGACGGTTTGCTCTACGATGGTGGTCGTAGTATATGTCAACTCGTCAAGGTAGAACGTTTCAGACTTTAGCGAGGAATGAAACGATTCGATAGAGGCATTATCTGCGGGAGTCCCTTTGCGGGACATACTCATGGTAATGCCTCTTTCTTTGATTTTTTGTTGATAAGCATACGATGTGTACACGGAACCTTGATCGCTATGCAGCGTGCATCCTTCAGGCAAAGAAGGAAGTTGACTTAACGTATCTAAAACAAACGCTACGTTTTGACAATCACCAATGGAATACGCAATGATTTCTCCGTTAAATAAATCCTGAATACTTGAAAGATACAACTGTTTGGGTCCAAAAGGCAAGTAGGTAATATCCGTCACTAGTTTTTGAAGAGGACGATCAGCTCGAAATTCACGATTTAATACATTCTCTGCAACCTGATAAGGTTGCCCTGTTCGCTGACGTTTCTTCCGTTTTACGCGACATTGCCAACCATACTTCTGCATGGCACGCTGCACAAACTTATGATTAATCTTCATCGTTCGATTGAGTAATGCTGTAATCTTTCGATAGCCATATCGAAACTTGTGTTTATGACATTGTTCACCCACTTGTTGTTCCATCCATTTCTTTAATGTATCCCGTTTTGTATGTTGCTTCCAACGATAGTAAGTGGATCGAGGGATATTAAGATGTAAACAGATTTGATAAATAGGCACCTGACCTTTTAGCTCTTCCACTGTGTTTATTACAATTTCTGGTACCACTTCCTTTCCAATTCCTTGTACTTTTTTAAGATCTCAATCTGTTGCTTTAACTGCCGGTTCTCTGCCTCTAACTTAGACGTCTCGCTCTTAAATTCAGGACCTTTTCCATATGAATACTGCTTGCCTACAGGCTGTCCAAATCGATGCATTTCTCCATTTTTATACCATGTCATCCACGTTTTCAATTGGGTATGATTACGAATATTCAGATGTGACAATACTTCTTTTACAGGTATACCAGCTAATCTCATTTCAATCGCTTTTAATTTTATTTCTACCGGATAACTGACTCTTGTCCCCATAGAAAAAACACCTCCAAGTTATTGTTAGGTACTACATACCCGTTTTTTAACTTAAAGGTGTTTTTTATTTGTCTCACTCTAGGGGGTCAGTCCCTAAATAAGAACGGCTTTTTACATTAATGAACAAATTCCATTTTTTCTTCGATTTTATGAAATTTCTCATAAAATTCCTGCGCTGAAATCGGTTTGGAGAAATAGTATCCCTGCACTTCATCACATTTTTCTTTATGAAGAAGTTCTACTTGTTCAACTTCTTCTACACCTTCTGCTACGACGGATAGCTGCAAACTTTTGGCTAGTGTAATAATGGCTCTGACAATCGATACTTCCGTTGTATTAGGATCTAAATCTTTAATAAAAGACCGGTCAATTTTCAGCGTATGAATAGGCAGCTTCTGAATATAGCTGAATGAGGAATATCCTGAGCCAAAATCATCAATCGAAATAAATACTCCTGCATCTTTTAAAATTTGTAGCTTTTCGATTGTTTGCTCAACATGCTTCATCGTTACACTTTCCGTAATTTCAAGTTCTAAATATCGTGATTCTAACTCTACTTCACGCAAGACATCTAACACATAATCAACAAAATCAGTTGTACCAAAATCCACGCTTGATATGTTCACACTCATTTTTAAGGGAGGAAGTCCTTTCAGCTGCCAATACTTATTTTGATGGCACGCTTTTTTTAATACCCATTTCGTCAATGTAACAATAACGCCTGTTTCTTCAGCAATCGGAATAAATTCTGCGGGAGAAATAACGCCCATCTCGGCGTGAGTCCACCGGATCAAAGCCTCTACTCCAACAATATGGCCACTTTGAATATTGACTTTCGGCTGATAGTGAAGCTCCATTTCGCCCAGCTCAAAAGCCTTTCGTAAACCATCTTCAATTCTCATTCGTCGCGTAGTATGAACCTGCATTTCTTTTTGATAAAACAGATAATGATTACGCCCTTGTTTTTTGACTTCGTACATCGCTAAATCAGCATGGCGAACTAGCACCTCAAGCGTTTTTCCATCTTTAGGAAATAAACTAACTCCGATGCTTACCCCTAAATAAACATCTCTCGATAGCACTACAAAAGGAGTGGATAAGCAGTCATTTAATGATTGACAGATTTTTCTCACTTCTTCATCCGTCCTATCATGCAGTAAAACTAAAAACTCATCTCCTCCAAAACGCGAAAGCACATCTTGGT
Source organism: Priestia sp. FSL R5-0597 (assembly GCF_038006305.1). Taxonomy (NCBI): domain Bacteria; kingdom Bacillati; phylum Bacillota; class Bacilli; order Caryophanales; family Bacillaceae; genus Priestia; species Priestia sp. FSL R5-0597. The sequence goes on along the minus strand of NZ_JBBOUZ010000001.1, from coordinate 1,498,036 downwards.
TTCTTAGGCAGCTCTTCATTCGATCGACCACCTGAAGCATAAGCTGATCTCCAGCATGATGACCAAGCGTGTCATTTACCTGTTTGAAACGATCGAGGTCTAAAAATAAGAAATGAAGCTTTTTTCCTGAAGCAGCTGCTGAATCAATGGATTTCTCTACAATGTTTGAAAACATACTTCGATTTGGTAAATCTGTTAGCATATCGTGAAAAGCCATATATTGAAGCGATTCTTGAGCTTTTTTCTGCTCCGTTACATCTCTAGTTACTGTCTGAAAAAGCGTCTCTCCATTAATTTGAATGAGCGTAGATTTTACTTCTAAAAAGAGTTCCTTACCTAACGCATTAAACATTTTCAACTGAGCTAATGGAGGTCTTGGCTCATCTTTTCTATCTCTTACTGCCTTCAATCCTTTTTTAATATCAGGAACTTGTTCAGATGAAAAGAAATCATATAACGATTTCCCAACGAGCTGGTCTTCCGTTACTCCTAAAAGCTGAATCATAGCATCATTCACGGACACGACCTCTTCTTCTCGATGGACCATAATTGCCAATGGAGAGGAGTAAAACAAGTTTTCATAACGATTTTTTGCTTCAATCAACGTTTTTTCCGCTTCACGCTCTTGCGTCATATTGCGTATATACAGCATATACTCAACCGTCTCTTCAATCGCTACCGCCATCACCGTTATCTCAACCGTAACTTCTCTATTACTTATCAAAAGGGAGTGCTCAGTCCGTCCGTCTTGTAGAGAAGAAAATTTATAGAAGGGCAGCAGCTTAACAACATCACTCCCGATTACATCTGATGCTTTAAGAGAGAAAAGCGTTTCTGCTGCATAATTGAGCGATAAAACATGTCTTTTTTCATCAATCACCAAAATAGCATCCAGGGCAGATTCAAAAAAAGCCCATTTTAAAACTTCTTGTTTTTGTACGCGTCGATCCATAAAAATGGTTAAAAACACAGCCGTAAATAGGCAGACAACAAAAAAAATAATAACGGCGGATAAATATAGTGGATTTAAAGCAAAACCGTTTGATTGTTCAGGCCTTCGCATTCCTGAAAAAGAAGCTGCCTGCATGCCCGTATAGTGCATACCAGCAATAGCAATGCCCATAATAGTAGAACAAATAAGCTTAGCAAAAACGGTAAGCTTCCCTTCATTTAGCTTTGAGTAAAAACCAAGCCACAAAGCTGTATTAGAAGCAGCAACAGCAATGAGAATAGAGAGAAAAACGACAAATGGATCATATGAAATCATAATGGGCTCCATTGCCATCATGCCGGAATAATGCATAAAAACAATTCCAGCTCCCATAAAGCTCCCCGCAATGGTGAGTGCCTTCATGCTTTTCTTTTGTTTGTGAATGAGGTAAAGGCCTATATAACATCCTGTTATCGCTCCCAAGATTGAGAGAAGAACAAACCATAAATTGTATGAAACATCTACGGGCAAGTGAAAAGCAAGCATGGCAATAAAATGCATGGACCAAATGCCTACTCCCAATGTAAATGCCCCGCTGATTAACCAAAACTGAATAAATTTTGCCCGGGAAATTTTCACACGATTAGCTAACCCAAAAGAAGCGTACGCCGCAGTAATAGCGATAAGGAAAGAAAGTGTAACGAGTAACTCATTGTACGTCCCTTCTAGTAAATGTGTATGATGATTCATTCATGACCTTCCTTCAATTCGTTCTTTTCTTTGTTATCGGTTAAGGCCTAAAAATATTTACTATTTCAAAAGAACTTCTGTTGGATTTACTTCTTACTTTTTGAGCGTCCTGACAATATCGCGCTCACTTTTTCTTTATTGACGGTGTATAAACACGTACAATCATCTGACTTATACGCCTCTTTTAATTGAAACGAGAATTTTTTTAAAAGCGTAATTGAATCTTTATTATTAGGATCGACTTTTGCTTCAATCTCCCGTATATGAAACTCTTCAAAAGCTTTTTCTAGCAAAAGGCAGAGCGCTTCTGTCATGAGGCCTTTTTTCCAAAAAGGTCTGCCTAAATCATACCCAATCTCTGCTTGCTTTTTATCATAATCAATACGGTTTAGACCGCAGGTTCCAATAATCTCATCGGAAGTCTTTAATCGAATAGCATAGCGTGTTGCTTTCCCTTCTTTCGTCAAACTTTGAAGAAGTGCAATCATGCTTTCCGCTTGATAAAGCGTCGTAAAGGGCTCAATATTCATATATCTCGTAACCTCTTCATCCGACCAATATGCAAAAACTTTAGAAGCATCTTTTTCTTGAAGAGGAGATAAATATACCCTCATCTATGTTCTCCCTCCTTTTGATGAATGATGGAGCAAGACATTTTCATCTGCGCCTCTTTCACATCTTAAAAAATCTCACATGGTGCACGGAACATGTGAGATTTGACATTTAACTATTTTTTGATTGTGCATCGCGCAGCTGCGTATATAAACGATTAATTGCTACAGTCATTGACTGTTCATAGGAATGATGATCATAATAAACCGCTATATTTTTTAACATTTCATATGTTTGATGATCAAGCTGCACCTCAAGCGTAATTTTTTCGTCAATTGTTGCTGTTTGCAAATGATGAGGCAAGTCCTCTTTTGTAGACACTTGCTCTGCAATATGAATTGCTTCTTCTACTGTTTCAATTCGGCCGTACTGATGCACCCATCTTCTGCCCATTTCAATCGTATCTTTTACAAACTGACGATTGGTAATGGTATCTTTAATATTAAATTGATGATCCGCCACATATACAGATTGATACAAGATTACACTGATCACTTCGTCTTTTAAATTTAATTTTCTCAGCTCATCAATTAAATCCGCTATATATTTAGGTAAAGGACTAAATGTCCCTCGCACTTCCTTAATTAAATCCATGGCAATGGATTCAGTTGAATTGCGTTTAAATGCTTTTATAATATCTATCATTACATGTTCGTTTGCCATACATACACCACCATTTATGAATCGAATAATTTCATGCTCCTTGCTAATTGGCATAGACATTCACTATTCGTTTAAAATATATACTATTATTCTATTATATAAAAAATATGAATAAGTTGGTATAGGATGAATGATTTATCATTATTTTTTCATAAAATTTTATGAAAAAGAACATGTTTATCTATTACTAGCACAAATCCAGCACTGCAAACAACGGTCTCGCCAAAATCTGAGAAGACAAGCATTTATTATTAGTACATGTGAGTTTTTCTTTGATGGAAGACATTAAATAAAAAGAGACCAAACTACCCCCGCTTATTGAAATGGTCAAAAGATTTTTAGATGTTAGATGACAGAAGGTATCCAATATCAGTAATCAATCTCCTTCCCTGTTCATTGTCACTTAGTCCATCTATCAAAACAACGGCATAATACGTTTCGTTACCTCGCATGAGAATAGCACTATCATGTTCCGCTCCCTGTAGTTCTCCAGTCTTATTCGCAGCTTGAAACGCTGATCCTATACGTGCTGGAAGCTTATGCCGAAACTGCTGCATTTCTAGCATTCTCATTATTTTTTCGCAACTAGATTTTCGCAAAAAGTTTCCTTCACATATTTCCTTTAGGCACTTTACTACGTCAGAGGCACACGTATAATTATCAATCCCTTGTTTAACAGCTGTTTCGTCCATCATATAGCGGTTTAAAACGGTTTTCTTTAATCCTAGATTTTTAGCACATTCGTTAATTTTTTCAAATCCTACTAAAGAAATGAGCTCATTTGTAGCTGTGTTGTCAGAAACCATTATCATAAGGGTAAGCAGCTCTTCCACTTTAATATGTGTTAACCGCGGAAGAGCTCTAAGTACACCTGCTCCGCCAACCGTATTTTTTTCCATTCTTTGAATGACAGATGTTAAAGCCAAGATGCCCTCATCAATTTGACGAAACGCCTCTATTGCAAGCAGCAGCTTGATTGTACTTGCTGCTCGTTGTTGGATAAAAGAATTAATCTGTATGGATTCTTTCCCTTCAATATGAATCCGTATAAGTCCATTATTACTCCGTTTCCATTTCGTAACTGCATCTTCTATTTTCATCCTTGCTTTTTCCATCATTTTGTCGCAGCTGTTTCAATATAGTTGGTACTCATTATCTTTTGATTGTATAAGTGGCAGGCCACAAAATGATTTTCTTCAACTTCCTGCCACTCTGGTTTTTGAGTCTTACAGGCTGCTACTGCAAGAGGACAGCGTGTATTAAACACGCAGCCAGAGGGAGGGTTAATGGGGCTTGGCAATTCTCCTTTAAGAACAATCCGCTTCCGATTATCCTCAACGTCAGGATCAGGAATAGGAATAGCTGACAGTAGAGCTTGAGTGTATGGGTGAAGCGGTTTTTGATACAGCTCCGAACTTGTTGTTAATTCTACTAAATGCCCTAAATACATAACTCCAATACGACTGCTTATATGCTTTACCATCGACAAGTCATGTGCAATAAATAAATAAGTTAACCCTTTTTCTTTTTGGAGTTTTTTTAATAAATTAACTACTTGAGCCTGTACAGATACATCTAAAGCAGAAATAGGTTCGTCTGCAATAATGCATTCTGGATTTAACGCTAAAGCTCTCGCAATCCCTATGCGCTGGCGTTGCCCGCCGCTAAACTCATGAGGATAGCGGTTGGCATGATCACGATTTAGCCCCACATCTTCTAGCAGCTCATACACCCGGTTCAGCATTTCTTTTTTATTGGAATAAAGTCCGTGAACCTCCATTGGTTCTGAGATAATCTCCTTTACGGTAGAACGAGAATTCAGTGAAGCATATGGATCTTGAAAAATCATTTGCATATTACGATGAAAAGCAAATTTCTCTTTCTCTGATAGCTCATGCACGTTTTTCCCTTTATAAAGCACCTCTCCTGATGTACGGTTATACAATCCAATGATTGTTCGCCCGGCAGTGGATTTTCCGCAGCCGGATTCACCAACAAGTCCAAAGGTTTCTCCTTTTGAAATATAAAAAGACACGCCGTCTACTGCTTTCAAAACCTGCTTGTTCGTAATTGAAAAATATTTGCTCAGCTGCTTTACTTCTAACAAATGCTTCGCTGTCATAACTGCCACCTCCTAATAATAGCGCCGGGCTGCGCACAGCTCTTCTTCATAAAGCGTTCCTTTTAATTCAATCAGTTCGACGGTTTTACCCGTTTTAGGTGAATGAAGCATTTTTCCTCTGCCATAACAAATACCAACATGGTGGATAGACCCCTTCCCTTTTTCATAAGCGAAAAACAATAAATCTCCGGGTTGAATAGAGTCTAATCCTACTTCTTTGCCTTTCCTTGCTTGATCGGTGGCATCTCTTGGAATAAGATAGCCGTTTGCTTTATGAGTAGCATAGGCAAACCCGGAACAATCATATCCCCAAGCACTCATACCCCCCCATAAATATGGAAGATTCAAAAACTGTTCTCCTGCTGCAATAATCATATCTCCAGTTCCTTTTGTTGTTTTACGGTTTCTATCCTCTATTACAACAGCATCTTGACGTTTTATTCTCCCAGTGCCAACCGGTGTTTGAACCTCTAGCCATTCTTTATCTTCTTTTAAAAGAGGCAGCTGCGTTTGATAACTAATTTGCAAGGCTTCTTCCGCTAGCTGCAGTGTCGCAATCGCTGCTGATACCACTGCCGTTGGCTTATTCAATGGAGAATATTCAGCTTGGGAAATCAGTTGGTGGAAAGGAACCCACCCGGGATATCCTCTTTCATCTTTAGAAGAAAACTGAGAAGGAATAACGATTTTTGCCCATTTACCTTTCAGTTCCGTTACATATACTTCTTCTCCTAGTAACAGCTGCGTTTGAACTAAATTTTTCTCACAAAGCTCCAACCGACGTGTATACGTTAATTGCTCCAGCCATTTATCTAGTTTTACTGGGACACTTGTTGCATTGTCATCTATTTCTCTGCTAGAGTCATAGGAAGTCCAAACAGTCGCCACAGCTACACAAACGTAATACGCTTTTTTATCCATCACTTATTTCTCCTCCCTGCAGGTTTAACCTTCAGCGTTCGACTTTATCTTTTGGTAATGTAATACCGGATTCAAATTCCACCATTCGTTCATAAGTCGACATCGTGGCATAACTTCCAATTCCCACAGCTGTTTGAGGCGAGCAATGCCCGATGCGAAATCCTCTCATAACAGGCTTTTTTAAAGAAGTCAGGTAACTTGTTAATGCCTCTTCTAGTGAAAGCGACTCTGTACGTTTTTTAGGATAGCAGTTATGGAAATCTCCGATAAGAATTCCCGCTGCATCCTGCAGTTTATTGGCCATATACAGCTGTGTCATCATGCGGTCAATTTCATACGGCTCTTCGTCAATATCTTCAATAAATAAAATTTTATTTTTCGTATCTAGTTCAAATGGAGTGCCAAGCGTGCTCACGAGCAAAGTCAGATTTCCTCCTATCAGCTGACCAGTTGCTTCTCCTTCACAAATAGTGTCGAGCGGGCTAATTTGATCCGTATAGTAAAAAGAACGGTGAGAAAATAATTGATAAAAAGCTTGCTTCGTCTCTATATGAACATCTTCTTTTCCGATATCCGACGAAAGCATTGGTCCGTGAAAGGTAACCAAACCTGTGCGCTGATGAATAGCGGTATGTAAAAACGTAATATCGCTATATCCCCAAAAAATCTTTGGGTTTTGCTTAATTAAATTGTAGTTTAATTGCGAGGCAAGCCTAGCAGTCCCGTACCCTCCGCATGCACAGATAATTGCCTTTACTTCCTTATTGGCAAACATCGCATGTATATCGGCTGCTCGCTGTTCATCAGTCCCTGCCAAGTACCCGTTTTTTTTATATAAATGCGCACCCGTTACTACGTTTAATCCTATTTCCTTCAAATATTCTAGTCCTTTTTTTAGATTGTGCTGATTAGGCGGACTAGCAGGTGCAATAACAGCTACTGTATCACCTTTTTTTAATCGTTTTGGTTTGATCATTTGCTACACTCCTTTTGTGTAAAGAAATGAAGAAAGTGAAACTTGGGTCAGAAGGGAATTGAAATCCCCTCTGACGAAAAGTTCCACTTTACTGTTTATCTGCCCACTTCAAATCTAAATAGCCAACAGGATGACGAACAATTCCAGATACGTTATCTTTTATTAAAAACACATAGTTGTAGAAATGAATAGGAATGATCGGCATCTCATCAAATAAAATACCTTCTGCTTTATACATAAGCTCAAAACGTTTTTTATTATCAGTTTCATTCATAGCTTGTTTAATTAACTTATCATATTCTTTATTGCTCCAAGCTGTACGGTTCATTGAATGACCCGTCTGGAAGCTCTCTAAAAAGTTGATTGGATCTGCATAATCAGCTAAAAACGAACTTCGTGACAGCTGAAACTTTAACGCTTTTTGTTCTTCTTGGAAAACATTCCATTCCATATTGGCAAGCTTCACATCTACACCTAGATTTTCTTTGAACATTTGCTGAAGTGCTTCTGCTATTTTTTTATGTGTATCGTCTGTACTGTATGTTAGCGTAATAGCTGGCAGCTTTTTATATCCTTCTTCTTTCATTCCTTTTTTCAGAAGTGCTTTTGCTTCTTTGCCATCTGTTTTTAGTAAGTCGCCGCCTGTTTTACGGAAATCCTTTCCATCTGCATCTTTAAATCCGTATGATACAAACCCGCGAGCTGGTTTTTCTTTATTTTTTGTAACAAAATTAACAATTTGATCTTGATCTACAGCCATTGCGAATGCTTTACGGATATTTTTGTTTTGAAAGGGCTCTTTATCTAAGTTAAAGCGATAGAAGTAAGTTCCCGCTTGGTCTTCGATATGAACATCTCCATCTTTCAACAGCTTTTCACTTAAATCCGATGGAATTTCAGAAACATCTAGTTCTCCATTTTGATACATTTGGTATTCTGTGTTTGTATTTTCAACAATTGCCCATTTTACCTTATCGAGCTTTACATTTTTAGCATCCCAGTACTGATCGTTTCTTTCCATTACTAGATTACTGTTATGCTTCCATTGAGTTAATTTGAAAGGACCATTAGCAACAAACGAATCTGCTTCTGCAAACCATTTCGGATTCTTTGTTGCTACTTTTTCATTAATTGGAAAAAACGCTGGATTGGAAACTACGCTTAAGAAATAGGCTTGCGGACTTTTAAGCGTAACTTCAAAAGTTTTGTCATCTAGCGCTTTGACTCCTACTTGATCAGCACTGCCTTTACCCGTATTAAATTCTTCTCCACCTTGAATGAAATAGCCTAAAAACGCCGCTGGAGAACCAGTCTTAGGATCTAACAGCCTCTTCCATGCAAACACAAAATCACTTGCTTTTACGTCATCTCCATTTGACCATTTAGCATCTTTTCGCAAATGAAATGTATAGACTTTTTTATCGTCAGAAATATCCCATTTCTCGGCCATTGCTCCTTCAGGCTCATCGCTTTTTCCTAAACGAGTCAGCCCCTCCATTAAGTTATTAAGCATATTCCATGAATATGAATCAAACCCAATAGGCGGATCAAAAGACGTAGGTTCTGCGCCATTATTCATATAAAGGACCTTACCGTCTTCTTTTGCTGTACTGCTTTCCTTTTCTGGCTCCGCGCCTGAATCTTTTGTGGCCGTACAGGCAGCAAGTGCAAATATAAGTACACACATCATTAGTAAAGACCCTATTTTTTTCATCATTTTCCCCTCTTTCATAAGTTCGCTATTCATCTATAAATCTAGCTTATAGTTGTTACAAATTTTTGGGCTCTCTCATCTTGAAGCCAGCAGTGCACTTGGTGACTTTCTTTCAGCTTTGTCGACGTAGGATACATGCGATCACACACTTCCATTACGTAAGGACAGCGAGGTGCGAACGAACATCCGGATGGAGGTGCAAATAAATCGGGAGGTGAGCCTGCAATAGGCACAAGCTCACTTTCGTATAGATCTAACCGAGGAACTGAACGCAGCAATCCTTTTGTATACGGATGCTGCGGCGTATAAAAGATGTCTCTTCTTGTTCCAATTTCTACAATCTTTCCTGCATACATTACGGCAACACGGTCAGCTACCTGAGCAACTACACCTAAATCATGGGTAATTAAAACAATGGAGACATCCGTTTTCTGCTGAATATCCTTAAATAATTCTAAAATCTGCGCCTGTATCGTGACGTCAAGGGCTGTGGTAGGTTCATCAGCAATTAGCACTTCGGGGTTGCATACAAGGGCCATTGCAATGACAATACGCTGTCTCATTCCCCCGCTAAATTCATGAGGATATTGCTTTAGGCGTTCTTTAGGATTTGGAATTCCGACTAGCTCCAGCATTTCAAATGCTTTTTCTTTGGCTTTTTCTTTTGAAATGTTTTCATGTTGCATAATATTTTCTGCAATTTGCTCACCTACGCGAAGAGTTGGATTAAGCGCAGTCATAGGATCCTGAAAAATCATCGAAATATCAGCGCCTCGAATGTCTCGCATTTTCTTTTCTGATAGTTTTGTTAAATCCTGGTCTTTAAATAAAATAGAGCCGCTTGTGATCCTGCCCGGAGGTGTTGGAATTAACCTCATAATACTTTGAGACGTTACGCTTTTTCCGCAACCTGACTCTCCTACAATCGCTAGGGTTTCTCCTTTATGTAAATCAAAACTAACGCCTCTTACAGCTTGAACTTGCCCTCCGTAAGTTGAAAACTGTACGTGTAAGTTTTTGATTCGGATTATTTTTTCCATTTGCTTACCTCCTTAATTTCGGATCAAGTGCATCTTGCAGTCCGTCTCCAAGGACATTAAAAGCAAACATGGTAAGAGAAATAAAAAACGCGGGAAAAAACAAACGCCACCAATAGCCTGATAGAATCGTTGATAAACCATCGTTTGCCATTACTCCCCAGCTCGCATAAGGAGCCTGTACACCCAGCCCTAAAAAGCTTAAAAAAGCTTCAGCAAAAATGGCAGTTGGTACGGTTAGTGTCATTTGAACGATAATCGGTCCCATCGTATTTGGAAGCAGGTTTCGCTTAATGATACGGCTGGTTTTTGTTCCAAACGTTTTGGATGCAAGCACGTATTCATAGTTTTTTATTTGCAATACTTGCCCCCGTACAATTCTCGCCATCCCGATCCAACCTGTAACGGAAAGTGCCACAATAATCGTAGAAAGCCCGGGTCCCATGACTACCATTAGTAAAATTACCACTAATAAATAAGGAAGACCGTATAAAATTTCAATTACGCGCATCATGACATTATCTGTTTTTCCTCCTTTATAGCCTGAGAAGCCCCCGTAAATGACACCGATGATAAAATCAATAAGCGCTGCCATCAGCCCTACAAATAAAGAGATTCTAGCCCCGTACCATGTCCGAGTGTACATATCTCTGCCTAAGTCATCCGTTCCAAACCAATGACTAGCTGAAGGAGGAAGGTTTTGCTCTGTAAAAGAGGCTTTCGTTACGCTGTAGGGTGAAAACATAGGACCGAATATAGCCATCACAACGAGGATGACTAAAAAAAAGAGACCCAGCATGGCCAACTTGTTTTTTACAAGCCTGCGCCATGCATCATGCCAATAAGAAAGACTCGGCCTTACAACTGCTTCGGCTTCAGATTTCTTTTTTTTCTTTGGCGTAAACCACTCATCAGGAATTTGCTTATACTCCTGTTTTTCCAGCACGTTATCCCTCCTTCTTATACAGTTTGATTCGTGGATCAAGTATTCCGTAAGCAATGTCTACTAAAAAAAGCATAATGATGAGAATCGAACTGTAAAAGACCGTAGTGCCCATAATTACGGGGTAGTCTCTCGTATTAATACTGTCCACAAAATATTTCCCCATGCCAGGAATAGCAAAGACTTGTTCAATAACAAATGTGCCAGTTAATACGCTGGCTGCAATCGTTCCAAGAACTGTTATAACAGGCATTAAAGCATTTCTAAGCGCGTGTTTAAATACAATTTTCATTGGCGAAAGCCCTTTTGCACGCGCTGTTCGAATATAATCTTGAGTCAGTACTTCTATCATGCTTGAGCGAGTCAAACGTGCAATAATAGCCATAGGACCTGTGGCAAGAGCTAGAGTCGGAAGAATCATATGTAAAGGGCTCGTCCACGTAGCAGCGGGTAAAATTTTAAAATTAACAGAAAGCTGTTGAATTAACAACGTGGCCATAACAAAATTTGGAATCGACAATCCGATAACTGCTATGCTCATCGCAATGTAATCAATTATTCCGTTTCTTCTAAGAGCAGCGATAATGCCTAGTGTAATACCGGAAATCACCGCAAGAATTAACGTCACCATTCCAAGTTCAAATGACACGGGAAACCCTCTTCCTAAAAGGTCGTTAACCGTTTGAGACGGCTGTTTAATAGAAGGACCAAAGTCAAAGGTAACAATGGATTTCAAATAAAGAACATATTGCACAACTAGCGGCTCATCTAAGTGATAAAATGATTCCAGGTTTTTTTGAACTGCATCGCTTGTCGCTCGTTCTTCATTAAATGGAGATCCAGGAATCGAATGCATTAAAAAGAAGGTTAAGGTCACAATTACCCACAGCGTAACAAGCATGGATAAAAATCGCTTTAAAATATAACTTTTCACCTTTATCCCACCTTCTAACAGAATGTTGTGCGCGTAGCTAATTCAGTCATAACAAGCATGGCCTGATAAGCTTCTAAAATATCTTTTGCTTGAAACCGAACGGTCGTCGTTCCAGGTTCAATTTCTGTGCCCGGCATTAAATGCGCCCACTCTGCTTGACCATAATTTGCAAATTCTATTCGTAAGGTTGGGTGTTTAGGTGGAATTAAAGGTTTAACAAGGTGTTTGTGCTGAATAGCTGCGGCTGTTTTTTCTTGAAGTAATTGTTCTGCTTTCTTAGGGGTTAATGTTTTGGCTGCAGAACGTGAAATGGCCTGTTTGACGATAGCAGTCGTCACGTTTGGAATAAGCTGCTGTGCTTCCAGCGCCGTTTGGTCATCACCAGCTACCATTAAAACTGGCACGCCGTAATAGCCTGCGACGTATGCGTTGAAGCCTAACTCTCCAATATTCATATCGTCTATGTACATATTGCGAGCACCAAATATCATTGAATGAGACATGACACCAGGCATGGATGCTTTAGCATGATACCCTAGAAATATAGCACCATCAAAAGTCTGATCTAATCCCTGTACCATTGAATATGGTTTTACGCTTCCTGAAATAAGCTGAGTTTCTGGATGAAGCCGTTCAACAAGGAGATTATTCATACTCGAATGACTGTCATTTACCACAACTTCTGAGCACTTTTCTCTAAACCCTGCATAAATGACTGCATTCGCTTCATCCGTCATTATTTTGCGGCTTCTTTCATAATTCTCTTTCTCTCGCAGAACATTTGTGTGATCGACGAGTCCCGTAATTCCTTCCATATCAACCGACAGGTATAGTTTCATTTGTCTTATCCCTCCTCCTTCCTTGACTGTTAGTCAGTTCATTATAAATTATTCTTATGTTTATAATTTATAATTGTAAGAAAATTATAAATTATCTTTCTTCTTTTTACAACAATATATTGAATCTTTTGACATTTTACTCGTCATCCTTTTAACAAGATATCGCTTACAAATTGGAAATCCCATGGTAAAATAATAGAGCAACCTGTTGGTTCATTCAGCCGCTCGTCGGCATTAATTGAGGTGTTAAGAATGTTTCGAGTTTCCATTGCTTCGCTACAATGGTTTTTATTTATGATTTCTAATAGTATGATTGTTCCTATTGTAATTGCTTCTCAGTTTCATTTAAACGCAGCAGATTCTATTCAATTTTTACAGCGAACGTTATTTATTTTGGCTTTATCCGGGCTCTTGCAGGTATTTATAGGGCATAAATACCCAATCATGGAAGGGCCAGCTGGCGTTTGGTGGGGCGTCTTTTCTCTGTATGCGAGTCTTGGAACCGTTCTGTTTGGTTCTCACTCCGAAACGCTTCGCGTGCTGCAGTTCACCCTTCTTATAAGCGGGATAATTGCTATTTTAATGAGCCTGTTTGGTCTCATTGATAAACTAGCAAAATACTTTACTCCAACGGTTACCGGTACATATTTAATTTTATTAGTGACGCAGCTCAGCGGTTCCTTTTTAAAAGGAATGTTTGGCATTACAGAAACGAATTCAGCTATTAAACTTCCAATTGCGCTGACTTCAGCTGCGATTTTGCTGCTGACTTTTTATTTATTATCACACCGGACGTTAAATAAACTCAGCATTATTATTAGTATTGGTGTAGGCTGGGGAGTATTTGCAATGTTAGGGTTAGCTAAACCTATCGAATTTCAGGCGCAGTTATTTTACATACCTAAAGTGTTTGTATTCGGAGCTCCTCGCGTTGAATGGAATATGGTTGTTACTGCTTTTTTTGTAACACTCATTTTAATTACAAACATGCTCGCTTCTATTCGTGTTGTTGAGTCTGTTTATAAACACAAAGGAGAAAAAATTGAAAAAGACAATATTAAACGTTCCGGGATGGTTTCGGGTATAAGCCAGCTGCTTGGAGGATTGTTTTCAGGTGTCGGTGCCGTTCCTATTTCAGGTTCCGGTGGATTTATTTCAGCTACAAATATTTATAGCCGAGTTCCTTTTATTGTAGCATCGTGTCTTTTGCTTTTTCTGAGTATCTTTACCCCTTTAACATCCATTATGTCCGCTCTTCCTCCTGCCGTCGGATATGCGGCAATCTTTCCTGTTTTTACAGGTATGATGGCTCTTGGAATTGGAGAATTCAAGCATGCCAAACAGCCCGAAAAAGCAATGAAAAAAGCAGGTATTGCGCTGCTGTCGGGGATAGGGGTTATGTTTTTGCCTTCTCAAGCTTTTTCAACACTTCCTCCTTTAGTTACTACGTTTTTAAGCAATGGATTAGTTCTTGGTACCATTATCATTCTTGCACTGGAAATTTTCGAATCACTTTCGTTGAAAAGACAAGATGCAAAAGAGGGATAAAAAAAAAGAAGCTGAAACTCAGCTTCTTTTTTTACCTTTTTACCGTTAATCCTTTTAGTTCATCGTCTTCCATAGCCATTTCATAAAATTCTCCCGTTTCATCGTGCGCTAAAACATAATCCAACTCTTCCTGAGCAGAGGCAGTTTTTCCAAGAACAGCTAGGTAGCATGCCAAGTTATAGCGAATAAAAAGATCTTCGTCTCCGCTTTCTACTCTGGTTATCATAAGCGAAGCTGCTGCTTCTGTTTCACCTTCTAAATGATACGCGATACCTAAATCGGTATACATTCCTTCATACTCTTGATGCTGTTCAATTGCTTTTTGAAGAAGCTGAACAGTTTCATGATAACGTTCCGTTTTATTATACAGTTTTGCTAGTCCTGCATATATGTCAGGCTGATAAATCTCCTGCTGAAGTAATTCTTGAAAAGCAGCCTCTGATTTTTCTACCTCTTCAAGGTTACTCAAAATAAATGCTCGGTATATCTGCAAATCTATATGATTTGGCTGCTGTTTGAGAAGTTTTTGAACTAAGTTTAGCGCTTCATGTGCAGCCTGTTCATTTTCTTGGATATTAACGAGTATATTGGCTAAATGATAGGCAACATCAAAATCCCAGCTTTGATGCAGCGATTTTTTCAGCACGGTGATGCTATCTTCAATCAACCCTTTCTCTTCGTAAAAAGCCGCAAATGCATGCACAGCCTCTTTATTATTTCGATCCGTTTTTATGGCAAGTTCATACAATTCAATCGTTAAGCCAAGCAGCGTAACCGTTTTTGCTTTTGCTTTGAATTTTGCTAAGCTTCGTTTGAAGATAGATCCTTGCTGCTCTTCTACGACCGAATCGGCATACTCATTTAAAGCCTCGGCTGCGTTTTTAAATAACAAACTTTTGCTTTGTTTTTCCATTTTTATCTTTTTTAAATCTGCCGTAAGCCCGGACAGTTTTTTTCCATTTGGAAAGCTAGACATGAATGTTTGAAATAGAGCGTAATCTTCCGGATCCTCACTTAGCAACTCTGTAAGAACTTTTCTAGCTTCTTCATATCTCTGTTCCATGATGAGCCATTTTGCCTGATGATGGCGAATAGCAGGATTCTGTGGATCTAGTTCAAGAGCCTTCTCTAGATACGCTTCAGCCTGTGAAATGTCTCCTTTTAGACGATACACATGAGCCTGGCTGTCAGCGAGCCATTGAGGTAGCACAATTTCCTCTACGCTCTTTAATACCTCTAACAGCTCTTCATACTCTTTCTCTGTTTCACAAAGTGAAGCTACGTGCTCAACGTTTACTTCCATAGGATTCAGCTGTATCCATTGAAGCAGCCAATTTCTTTCAGCCGTTCGATTTTGTTCTTCACAAGCCATTTCGGCAAGCTTCATACAAGCGGCTTCAAATGTTTTATCAAGAGTTAAGCACTTTTGGAAGGCCTCTTTTGCTTCAGTGATGCGATTCATTGATTGATATATTTCACCTAACCGATAATATGGCAAAGCATCTTGCTTGATACGAAGCGCTTGATGATAAAGCTTCTCACTTTTTGTTAGCTGCTTGACCTGTTCGTATAATATGCCTAAATAGCACATGTACAAAATCTCATTAGGGTGCTCTTGATGTTCTGCAGTTAAAAACTTAATTCCACGAGTCAATAACGCCGTGTCTTCTAAATAACCCGTATATGCTTCTAACACTTCATCTAACGCTGTTTGAGCAAAATGAATTCCTTCTTCATAAAGAGCAAATCCAAACTCTAACGTTTGATTGTCTAGCTCCTTTTGTTTTGCTGCATCTAAAAGCATGCTGCCTGCATCCAACATGACGTCGCTGTTCGATGAAAACTTCTGCGCAATAAGCGTGAGCGTATCAACGGCCGTTAAATGTTCACCTGTTTCTAAATACGCATAAGATAACCCCAAATACATAAGGGCATCTTCCTCTATTTTTAAGCCTTCTTTATACAGAGCAATAGCTTCTTCGTACCTTTGATTCGCGACGTATAAATCGCCTAGTCTTCCTCGAATTGTCATGTCGCCCGGTAGATGCTTCATGCCTTCTTTGAGATAGCTTTCAGCTTCGTCCGTTTTTTCTAGTTGATATTGTAGCAAATCAGCTATCGAAAGATATGGATAAGGAACAGTCGGCAAAAGCTGTTTAGCTACTTGAAACCCCCGGTAAGCTTTACGAAACTTTTTTAAATGTTCATCACAACGGGCTCTTTCAAACCAGCTGTGCGCATCTTTTGGGTTTTCCTTTAATAACGCGTCGAAAAGATTTCTGGCTTCTGCGTATCTTTCTTTCTCCATTAAAATAAGTCCGTGATTGATTTGTGTATAAGATTCATCACTATACATATTTAAGGAAATAGTCGAGCATTCAAAAGCCTTTTCGAGGTTTCCCTGGTACATGTATGCAAGTGCTAGATAGCTCCAGTTCAAATGCTGCTCTACGTCTAATTGCAGCGAGCTGCGCAGTGCTTCAACAGCCTCATCATATTTCTCTTCATCCAGCGCAATTCTTCCTTTAAGATAGTGATAAAAAGAGCTATGCTTTTTGTTATCTATGTGGTGTAACAAGGAAGATGCTCCCTTACTGTCGTCAAGTTTAAAAAAGGCATATGCGGCGTGAAGCTTAAGATAATCATGATTGCTATATTTCTCTAACACATGATTAATACACGTACGAATATAGGCTTCATGCTCTTTTCTGTACAAATGCTTCATACTGTAAATAGTGGAAAATGGAACATGCTCATTTGCTTTTAATAAAGAAACGAGATCGTTAATGTGGGCCTCTTCATCCGCTTCAACTAGTTCGATTAAGTCATACAGCTGACGGATAAACTCATCTTGCTCTTTAGAAAGTGAAGCGAGATCCGCTGCCGCTTTAGAAGCAACAATTGATAAAAACCCCGAATTAGCGTAATGCTGATCAAAATTTTTATATTCTACATATGTTGGACTTAGAAAATTAGCATCTTGTACATGGAAAAGTTCAAGTTCATCATCGTAGCCAAATACAACTTGAACGTGGGAAGCTTGTTCAAATTCCAGACTGACCAAAATAGGCAGCCCTTTGTCTAATAGTTCTTTAAACTGTTCAACTGTGCCTGTGAAAAACATCGCTGCAAAGCCAAGAGATTCAAAGTAGCTCACCGCAGTTGATAATTTGGATCCTAAGCCGCCGTAAATACGCGTTCCAATCTCATCCTGTGTTTTTTCGGTATGTAAAAGCCTTAACATCATACTCATACTGGCTGGCACGCAATAATTATCTTTTTGAACGATGGGTACAATCGGAAGCTTGATTGTACTGAATTTATCGTCTGTATGCTTTCCGATTAATTTTTGATAAGGTGAATCTTTTAAACATCGCTTGGTCGAGAGCAGATGCATAAGCTGAGATTGCTGCTGCTGTTCAAAATAAATGTCGGCGCGCAGCAGCGTAAAAAAATCTTGATAATCGTGATAGGGTAACTTTGAGTCGATAAATTCAATCGTTTCAAGCAAGAGAGAATACTCTTTTAAATCTTTTAATCGCATGACTTTATCCATATATAAAGACGGAAGCTGTGGATAGCGAACAATAGCCTCGTTAATTGTTTCAAGCGCTTGTTCATGCTTCCCTTCGTACGCATATAAGTCCGCTAGCATTGCATAGCAAAAATCTCCATTCTCCTTATATGCCGTTCCTTCTTTTAAGCAGGCTTCAGCTTTCATTCTGTCGTTGAGCTGCAAATAAAAATAGCCCCATCTGTCAGCCATACCCTTTTGGTTATGTGACGTTACTTGTTTCATCCACTTAGAAGCTTCATCCACTTGTTTCATTTCTAAAAGAATTCTTACCTTTAAAAAATAGATTTTCTCAAGCTGTTCCTTTTTAACTGATTCCGTATCCAGCTGAGAAATTAATAAAGAAAGTCTATCATCAGCGTCAAGTATCTTGCCTTCGCGCAGGAGATCATCGCAATAAAGAGTCACCATTCGAATCGAGCCAAATCGACGATAGCCATATGTCGTTAACATTCGGCT
This sequence comes from Priestia sp. FSL R5-0597, assembly GCF_038006305.1. Lineage (NCBI taxonomy): Bacteria > Bacillati > Bacillota > Bacilli > Caryophanales > Bacillaceae > Priestia > Priestia sp. FSL R5-0597. Next base: position 1,480,013 of record NZ_JBBOUZ010000001.1, on the reverse strand, counting down.
TAAACGATTTAATAAAGCCTCATCACAAAAGCGGATAAGCTCGTACAGCTCTTCTTCCGTTTGTAAGTGTGTCAACCATTCTTTCACAATCCCCGCAAGGCTCTTTGGTTGAAGGCTTTGTACTTCTTCTGTTATATACGCTACAAGATCAAATATTTGATAATGATCCACCATGCTTTTTAATTTCTGATAATTTATACTCAATTCAAAACCACCTTATTCAATAAAATAAGAACTATTACATCTGCTGTCTATAAATTGAAGTATAAGAAATTTCAAGGATTTTTTCTAGACACAATATAAATTTAAGCATATTGACGGGTCTTTAAATAGCAAAGAGCTGTCTTTTATCATAAGACAGCTCCGTAAAATCACACTTCAGCTTTCTTCAGTTTTACGCCGCCTTCAGGTTTTGGTTTGATAGCTTTTAAAACTAAAATGGCACCTACTGCACTAACCCCTAGAGACGTTTGGAACACAGCCATGTCCGACCACTTCATAAGCAATGTATAAAGAGGAGGCCCAGCTGCTACTCCGACAAAGCGCATCGAACTGTAAAGAGACGTAATGGTTCCTCTCTCTTCCTTTTCAATTCCTTCTGTAATAAGTGCATCAAGACTGGGAAGAGCTGCTCCAATTCCAATTCCACCAAGCACTAAAGTGAGTAAAATACTAAAAAGAGACGTATTAAAAAATAAAATGATGAAAGAACATGTTAACAATAAAAAGCCAAAAAAAGCAGACCACTTCATAACGATTTTATTGTTGCCAACTTTTTTCCCCGCCACAAAAGAAGAAATAGATAAAGCGAGCAAAGGAATAGCCATTACCAAGCCTTTTTTCGTATTCACAATATGATAACGCTCCTCTAGTATGGTCGATAGGTAAAATAAAACCCCGAATAATACAAGCATAATAATGGCGCCTAAAATAAAAATAGCCATAAGCCATCCAATATTTTCTTTGAGCGTCTTCTTCAAATCCTTCAAAAACTGCGTGATACTTTTCTTTTTTTGTTCAGATTCAGAAGAACTATCATTTTTCGGAACTTTTACTAAAAAGATAACTAAAAGAATCGAAATAAGGCAAAGAATAGGAATGAACCAAAAAGGAAGAAACCAAATCATAGCCGCTAAAAAAGCTCCCAGTATTGGGCTTAGTACTTTCCCAAACGTATTGGCTGTTTCAATTAAACCTAGTCCTTTTGTAATTTCTTGCTCGTCTTTGAACATATCTCCTACACAAGGCATCACAACAGGCATAGCCCCTGCTGAACCTATTCCTTGAATCGCGCGGCCAATTAAAATAACCCAGAATGGATTGGCCATTTGCCATGAAGCCCAGCCTGTTAAAGCCCCTCCTACTGCAGCAAGCAACAAACTAGGAATAATAATTTTCTTGCGGCCAAATCGATCTGATAAATAACCAGCAATCGGGATTAAAAAAATAGCGAAAATTGAGTAGACCGTGATAATCATGGATACCTGCAGCGAGCTTATCTGTAGACGTTTTTCAATCACCGGCAACACCGGAATTAACATTGAATTTCCGAGGGTCATGATAAGTGGCACAGAAGCAAGAGCAAGTAAATCCAATTTTTTTCTACTTTCCATAGCGTCCTCCAAACCTTACTTCTAATTAACGTCACAATCACACGTTTTTCAATTTAAGCTTTATAAAACTTCTCGTGTTCATTGATTTCAAAGCTTAACTATCTCATTACATAAGATGATGTGTATCTATATTTTTTAGCTAAAAAGGTAATTGCTATTCATGGTTTCACTGTTCTTCTTTAATTTATTGAACTTTGTTATTTATTCTTGTTAATACTTGTAAAAACACATGTTTTTAATCCCATATATGAAGAAGCGTACGAGTATCTCCGTACGCTTCTTCATATATAGGCGTCATCTTATTACACTACTTCACCTCGATGACCATCTCCATCATACATAAACTGTTTATCAATAATATGTTCGATATATATGGTTGTCAAATCGCTTTTTTTCACTTGAGCTACAATTAATCCTAACGGATCACCAATGGTGAAGCTTGTTCCATTTTGAAACATTAACAGCTGCTCATTTAAATGCAATACGCGCTTATAAATTTGTTCTTTCTCTAGGCTGCTGCGGCTCTTTGCTGCTTCGAGCGTTGAAAATAACAAAATGATTTCTTTTCCATTTATTTGTGTACGATACATACACGACCCACTCCTTATCACCGCGTTAAAATTATGCTGACTATACTTTTATTATAAACTAAATTTTCAGTTATTTTTCATCTCACGAGAAATTTTTTTATTAAAAATAGACTATGTCCACGTTAAATAAAATTTAATTTTCAGAAAAGTTAAATTTTAATATTGAAATTTTATTTCTTCTTATTATATAATATAAACAATCATTTACCTCTATTGGAAATGATAATTCGAGTTTCAGCAGCATGATGCTGCACAGTACTAGGGGGATTCAAGTTATGCAAAATGGTAAAGTAAAATGGTTCAACAATGAAAAAGGCTATGGCTTTATTGAAGTTGAAGGCGGAAGCGACGTATTTGTACATTTTTCTGCCATCCAAAGCGAAGGTTATAAATCCTTGGAAGAAGGACAAGAGGTATCTTTTGAAATTGTAGAAGGCAATAGAGGCCCACAAGCCGCTAATGTCACTAAGCTATCATAAATAGATCTTTTTATTTTATAGTAAAAGAGACTCTTTTCTGAGTCTCTTTTTTGTTATACCTAGCGTTTGGCCTCAGTAAGCTGCTGGTCACATGTTTGAATAGACTGCATGCACTGCTGAAGAAATTGCTCGTCTACTCCTGTGCCATGAGCTTTGGCAGATTGAAGCTGTGCTTTTGCATCATTAAGCGCATTCGTTGCCTCTTCAAGCTGCTGAGGACTCATACTCATCGTAGCTGTCCCAATCATCTTTTGAGCAGATTGAATGGACACTTCTACTTGCTTTAAATCATTATATCCTGTTGTTACTTCTTCATTTGAAAACTTATCCATTGAAAGAACACCTCCATATGGATAGAATGAAGCTGCTGCCGACAAATTATACACGCTTACTTTTTAGTCAGCAAATCTCCATACTGCTTAATCTTTTCTCCTACGGTACACTCTTTAATACAAAACGTCTGAGCGTATGTTTTGCCCTTTTCTTTGTTAAACGTTTTTTTTACAAAACAATCACTACAGTAGTAATCCAATAACTCCGTTACTTCTTCTAATAATTGTTTACGTTCCACTCTCGTTCATCTCCATTTCGTTCTGTGTGTTACACTTGCTTCCTGCTAGCAATTGGTATCCCTTGAAGAGCTTGAGTCGCAAGCTGGTCGGCCTCTTCATTTTCCTTCCTTGAAATAGGCTCATATACCGGTCGGATACCAAGTTCCTGCATTTTATCTTCTATTCGATCTAAGTACCGATTAAACTCTTCTTCGAAACAGGGCCACTCCCCTGCAAGCTGATTTAATACAACCTGAGAGTCACCTCTAAACGTTACCGGTATATGATGAACACCAAGTTCCTCAAGCTCTTGTATTAAATAATAAAAAGCAGCATACTCTGCCTCATTATTTGATTCTATCTCTTGCAGTCTTGAGTTTCGTCGTATTCGGTAAGACTGGTTGTTCTGTTTAAAATAAATCACAACCCCAAGCCCCGCTAAAAGCGTATCATGCTCATAGCCTCCGTCAAAATATGCCACAATATCGTGAGGCTCTGTCTGTACTTCCTGTAAGAGCTTTTTCGCTTCTTTTACAGTCCATTTTTGCTGCTGCTCATCAAGTAGAAAAATTTCCTTCGTTCGACCTGTTTTTTCTAAATCACCCACAATCATTAGCGCCTCATTCGCATCTGTGAAATCGGATGTGAAAATTAACTGTTTATGTTTCGAGGATTTATAATGCCATTCAATTTGGAAATTCATAACGAGCATTCCTTTCATCAGCAATTTTGAATTCAACACTTTTTCTGCTTTTTTGTATTTTATCTTCTATTATGTCTTTTCATGACAGTTTTCTTACCTAATAAGCGGATTTTAGCGTTTATACGTGCTAATATAAAATAGCTGAAGTACTTATGATACAATACTATTGATGAAAAAACATGGTTTAAGCTTATATTGTTTTAACAAGGAGGCTGTATGATGATTGAAGTTTATATAGACGGAGCCACTGCTGGCAATCCTGGTCCTTCTGGAGCTGGTATTTTAATTAAAGGAAATGGTGAACATCATCGTTACGCTATTGCTCTTGGGACAATGACGAATCATGAAGCAGAGTACCATGCACTTCTTCATGCATTAAAAATTTGTTTAGAAAAAAAGTATACGAGCGTATCTTTTCGAACAGACTCTCAGCTAGTAGACCGCGCAATGAACCAAGAATACGTTAAAAATAAAGCGTTTGCTCCTTTACTGGAAGAAGCCCTCAAATTGTCCAGTCAATTTGATTTATTTTTTATAAAGTGGATCCCTAGCTCTCAAAATGCAGGTGCTGATCAGCTGGCCAGACAAGCCATTAATCAAAAAGAAGCAGGAATGTAATCCTGCTTAAATCATACCTGATGACTTTAAATATTGAATGGCTTGTTTTTGATTGCTAATACGATTTGATGTCAAATTCTCGAGGAGCGATACAAAAAAACTGCCGTCAAATTCTTTTTGTACTTTTAGTGTCCATTCAATTGTAAATATGACCATCTCGTCAGCTGCACGCGTATACTGCTGACCAAATGAAATAAATCCACGTGCATCTTCTGCTAAATGAAAGCCTTTTTCTTCAAGATAAAGAAGATACTCTTCAACGGTTTGAGCTGTTTTTGTCACTTTTTCGTCCCATCCTTTTGCAAAGGTTCTTCTTTATCTTAGCTTACTTTTGGCTATTTGACTATGATTTCCCTTCTAAAAAATAGCCAATTGCTCCAAGTGCTACTCCTAAAATGGCTCCGCCAATCACTTCTTCTGGCTGATGACCAAGCATTTCTTTCAAGCGCTGTTCCGTCAAATCGTGAAAGCCTCCGTCTGGAAGACCCGCAAGCTTTTCAATTTCTTCATCTAACGTATTCACTTTAATAGTAATTTCGCCAGTCTGCCTTCGAATTCCTTGTGCATCGTACATCACAATAATTCCAAAAACAGATGCTAACGCAAAGTCAATCGTAGAAACACCTCTTTTTAATGCTACATAGGTAGCCAAAGAAGATACGCCGGCTGAATGAGAGCTTGGCATTCCACCCGACGCAGCAATCATCCGCATATCCCATTTTCCTGTTTGATACTTTTTAATTGGGATTTTTAAAGCTTGTGCTAAACCGATTGATGAAAGAGCAATGACAATTCCTTTATTCATATTGCTTCACCTCATCTATAGTTTGCGATGGATTGACATCTTGTACCCAAGCAAATATTGCCCAACAAAAAACGCCGGGCTAATCTGCTGACAGAGCAGACTAATCCCGGCGTTTTTGGAAACAGTTCTGTTATTTTTTACGCTTTTTTTGTGCAGCATTATTCATTTTGGCAGATTCAACTTCAGCATAAGAGCCGAATTCTTGTCCATATTGATTATTTGCACTTTTATTAGCTTCTAACTTCTTGTTAACAGAATTATTTTGGTTTTGTTGCACGTTGAACTCAGAAGCAAACTCCCCAGCATAAGTGTCATTTGCACTTTTTGCACGCTTTGCTTTTTGAGCCTGATTTGCTTTAAACTCAGAAGAGAACTCTTGGTTATAATTATGCTTTGCATTGTTATTCGCTTGCGCATTTTTATTACCTAATTTTTGACGACCCATCGCTATCTCCTCCTATTTGTACCTCGTTGGTACACTATTAGTATGGATCAAGCGGCACGTCATATCCTGTTCAAATTAAGGTAAAAACACCAGAGCTTAGCACGTTTATATTCTTGCTACGTACTCTTTAACCATTTCTTCCGTCACTACTTTACGGCCTGGAATGATGGTATATTTTTGAGACAGCTCATTAATTTCTGCTGTTACAGCGTTAATACCGTCTACAGAAAAGGGCTTCCCTTCTTTGCAGAGAAGCACAGCTGCTTCAATAGCTTGCTCACGTCGAGCTTCTAAGCTGGCAAAAGCACGTACTAATTCGTGCTGTTTTTTAGAATGGGCTGAAATTTCTTTATGTACACTCATGTTCGTTCCTCCATTATATTATGCTGAGTTAGTAAAAATAAGTTAATGTCCTCATAACTGATTTGCTTTTCCGGTAATTCTTTTAAGTTTTTTTCTATCGCTGCAGATTCTTTCTTAATGCTATCCAAAAAGTTTTTCATCTTTTCATTAAAAGCGACTTTCCCGCTTATCTTGCATTGTACAAATTGCTCAATGATGGATTGCTGCCTATCGTCGAGATTTGCCTGCTTACATAAATCGGCAAATAAAATGACAGGGAAACTGCGCTGCTTTACTACTACTTTCAGTGATAAAAATGCACGAATCAGTTGGAGCATCACTTTTATATCCTCTATTGTAACAGAAGATGTCAGATTTCTTTTACTATTTATCGTTAAAATTTTAAAATAATGATATCCCAATGCTTTTAAGGAATATGATTGAGCCATCATTTGCCGGAGTGGCTCAGCAAACGATGACTTTTGATAATAAACAAAAGGCGACCATAGCCACTCATAAAGCGAAGGGTTTGATTTTGTAAACAAATAAATGGTTTTGTACAAATCCCACCCTTGCATATCATAATTGCCTTCTGCTACATTAATGACCTCTTGAGGTCTATTGAGATGAAGATAGCGTGATGCTTTATATTTATATATAAAGCGGACGTCAAAATCACTCGCTAACGTGTCCAGTCCGTAAGCACGGCTCCCTGATTCACATGCAAACAAAATTTCTACATTATATTCTTTTTCAATTTCCTGTAAACGTTTATTTATGTGTGTAGACATAAAAATTAATGACCCTTTCTTTCCTCCAATACATGTTCTAGCACCGTCATTGTACTTACCAATTCTTGAATTGGAAATTCTTCAGACACGGCCGCTTGCAGCTGTTTGTAATAATCATACCATTCTTCAGATACAGACTGTTTATGCGCTAAAACGTACTGATTCACTAAATAAGTATAGTGTGAATGAAGAGCAGCTTCTTCTTTCGCAATGTAGTGATTAACATCCGGCTTAATACGTTCTAATAAAGCAGCGTGGAGCTTTGCTTTCTCATTTTTTTCAAAAAAGCTTTTATTGTTTTTATACAGTGAAAGCTCTTTTTGATACGATTCATTCTTATCGAATTGATGACTTGTCACAACTTCGCTGCCATTTGGAGGCTCTAACGAGTTCAACGTTGGAGTAAACGTCGGTTCATAGCGCTGTAGCTTTGTGATGATCATTCGATGCCAGTCTTCGATTAATTTTACGATGTATTTTTCGATTCGCAAAGTGGTCGCACGCACTTCTTGCGTTGCGTCGAAGGAAATAGACGTTAACAACTCCTGCAAACACAGGCGCAGCTGCTTTTGCTTTTCACCTCGATCATCTCTTAAGTTTGCCGGACTGAATGCTTCTTTAAAGAAGTCATCGTACCTCACAAACAGACGTTTTTTCACATAAAATAAAAGCTCTTCTAATTCTCGGTCAAACTGCTGTTGTTCATATTCAAAATGAATTTCATGCAGTTTTGCTGCTACCTGCTCATTTTTTATGTGAAGAGATTGAATGTATCGCTTTTTATCGACTTCTGATTTTGTCTGCACCTGTTTCATTTCATTGGCAACTGCTAAAATTTGTTCGAAATCTGCATAGACACTTTGGATAGCAAGCTCTGGTAATTCATAATTTATGAAGCGGTAAAACGCATTTTTGAATGGTAGAAACATTTTATCCTCGTGGTTTTGCAAAGCCTGCAAGCTTGATACCGGGTATAAGCGCGGAAAGCGTATACCATACTGTTCAAGCTGCTCTTTTACGTACGTCTGAACTAACTGCAGCTCTGTATCGGAGCTGGCTAAATCCGCTGCATTTACTAAGAAAAACATTTTATCAAGCGCAAATACATCTTTTACACGGCCAAGCTGAATAAGAAATTCTCGGTCAGCTTTTGAAAATGCATGATTATAATACGTTACAAATAAAATGGCATCTGCATTTTTGATATACTCAAACGCTACTCCCGTGTGTCTCGCATTGATTGAATCAGCTCCAGGTGTATCAACAAGCGTAATGCCTAAGCGAGTAAATTCACAGTCATAATACAGGTTAATAAATTGAACAAAACACGCTTTTTCTTCCTTGGCTACATAATCATGAAATCCTTCTGTATCCACTACTACTTCTGAACCGATATGATGCTTGACTTCGCCGTAGCCTTTTTCTACTGCCTGTAAAAACGACAAATGCAGCTGCAGCTCTTCTGTTGCCTGCAGGGTCGGAATAATCGCGAGCGCTTCGTCAATTGTTTCTACTTCATGATGAAACAGCTTAAGTGCACCATTTAAATCTTGGATCATCTGCTCGTTTGTTTTCATTTGCACAACAGCTGTTTTATGCGGCCGTTTTTCTGTTGGAGGCATAATTTTATTGATGGTTGCTGTTGTTGGATTCGGAGATACAGGAAGTAATCTTTCTCCAATCAACGCATTAGCAAAAGATGACTTACCGGCACTGAATGCTCCGAATAAAGCTACGGTAAACGTTTGATTTGATAGCTTTTTACGTTTTTCTTGAAGCCTATTAATAAAGCGGTCTAATTTTCCAAATGAACGGAGCTGTTCGAGAACAGCTGATACATCTTGAAGAACCTTTTCTGTTCCTGTTTCATGCACAGCTTCCTCAGGCTGTGAAACTAACTGCTGCTCACTCGCAGCTTCATGCTTTTCTTCAGCTTTCATGATGCCCATTTCATATTCTTCTTGTAACATATATGACAACTCGTTTGTATCTTCTAGCGTTAGGTCGTCATCAGTTTGCTGTAAAGATTGAAGCAACGCTTTTGTACGTGCCAGTTTTGCTTTCATTTCCTGAAGAGATGTATACGCTTCTTCAAATGACTCACATTCCTGCAAGTGTTGAGAAATATTCTCACGCTTTACTTCATCTTGCTCCATTTTGCTCTGTTCGATTTGCGCATAGAGCTCGTATAACAATCGCGTGGCTTTTTTCTTAATGTGATCAGCTACATCTTTTGCGTACGTTAAAACATAATCACCATTAATCGTAGCTCCTGCTTTTACCGTTTCAATTAAGTCATGAGGTTCTAACGGAATTTCAAACTGCTGAACCTGGCGTATAAGATCCGGGTCAGTAAGATTTTGATTTTTCACCAGATCTTGCACATATTGCTGCAAGTGCCACTGCAGCTGAGAGGCTGTTCGTTCTTTCATATCGTCAAAAAATAACGTCAGCCGCTCTTTTTTTACTTCCTCGGTCTTTTTCTTAGCAAATAAAAGACCGACTTTGAAATCAGGCTTTGTCGTTTCTAAAAACAGCCTAGCTTTTTCTCTCATTTCATATGGTGTTAAATTGGCGTTGCTTAGTATCTTGCCTGTTTCTTGTTGGTACGTTTCTGCTAACTGCTTTTCAGCACGCTTTATTTCCGCTTCTTTTTCGAGAAGCTGCTCTTTTTGCTGCTTATTTATTTCATGGTTCTCAAGCGTCAGCTTATGGCGCAGCTCGTCATGAATCGTTAACTTTTCTTCTTCTTGGTCTTCAATAAAGGCAAGGTGATCGTCAATTAACATTTGCATCGCATGTTGAATATGCTGATGTCGGTTTTCTTTTTCCGTCATCATAGCAAGTAATAGAGATTTTACGTACGAAAGGTCATTATGACGGTTGGCTGGCTCTTTTAACGACGTATAGAAGATTCCTTCTGGTCTAACATTCCACTTTAAAAATGACGTTTCTACAGATTCTTTAAATGCTTGAAATGTTAGCTGATATTCTTGATGTTTATCGATTTGATTTACAATTAAATAAAGCGTTTTATTAGCTTCTTGCAGCTGTTTTGCAAATTGAAGATTTAATTCTGCCTGCACATGATTATAATCCATCACGTAGAAAATAACGTCCGCTAAGTGAAGAGCTGACTCGGTCGATACACGATGCGCATCATCTGTTGAATCAATCCCCGGTGTGTCCATCACCACAACATTTTTAGGAATAGCGTTTGTCTCGATTGATAAATGAATGGACTCTACTTCATCTCCGTCGACAGCAAACTGCTTAATTTGTTCATACTGATAAGGCGCTTCATAACGCACCGGCGGCTGTTTGCGGTAATAAACGGTTGCATGCTCATCCCCAGCCTTTACTGATACTAAGTTTGCGCTTGTCGGAATAGGACTTGCAGGCAAAATTGCTTGCCCCATTAATTCGTTAATCATACTCGATTTCCCCGCCGAAAAATGTCCGCAAAATGCTACAACAAATTCACCGTTCACCCACTTTTTTAACAGCTGTATTGCTTTTGCTGCCTGCTGTTCATCTCCAGCTGCTTGAAATTGCTTATGTAAATGAAAAAGAGATGCTTCCAATTGGAGATTTTCTTGATGTTTCACACTCACTTTACCCATTATTACTCTACCCCTTTTGCCTCATTCAAGACTGTATTTAAATGTTCTCTATCCATCTTTGTTTCTGCTTATTCTTTCTCTATTTTACTTGATTCACCTACGTTTTCCCATAAAAAACTGAATTTTTAGTTACAAAAACAATAAAAAAAGCTGTCAATAATTTGACAGCTTTGCATTGTATTTATTTACCGTGTATATATTACGCCTTTTGGGCTTTTTCAATATTTTTCATTACATACGTTGTGACGCCAACATATGTAGCAAGTGCTCCGATCACAAAAAGACTAACCATTACGTCCACCACCGTTTCTACTTGATGAAATTGATAATCTTTATCATTTGATTTCATCTTATCATGAAAGATAATCATTTTCAATTAGTTTTGAGATTTTTTTGCAGGAAAGAAACGTCCCGTATTTTGCATGACCTCGCCATAATTTGTTTCATTCGTTAGCGCTTGCTCTTCTAAAGGAATTCTAACGGCTAATATACACAAATTGAAAACAGAAAAAATAGCTAACGTCCAGTATGCCTGAAACATAAGCGGAACTAACACCAATTCTGCCGCTACAACTGTATAATTTGGGTGCTTCATAAACCGATAAGGACCTCTTAGCACAACCTTCGCGTTAGGCAAGACGATAATTTTTGTATTCCAATACTTTCCTAACGAAGAAATAGCCCATACTCTTGCAAGTTGCACAAGCACAAAAAAGCTAAACAACAAAAAAGAAAAGTGATACATTCCACCGTTTAACACATACACTTCCGTAAAAAGAGCAGCAAAAAAAGCGGCGTGCATGCTTACCATCCATTTGTAGTGACTTTGACCAGCTTCGTACGCTCCCTGCTTCTTCATCCAAGCTTCATTTCTTTTGGCAATCACCAATTCACATAGACGCTGTAAGATAATAAATACAAAAAAACTATAAAAAAACAATCGCTTTACCTCCACTCTAATAGAAGCATTTCAGAACTAAATCCAGGACCAAGAGCTGTTAATAAACCGTATTCTTTACTCGGAATTTCTTTCTTCATAAAGCGGTCTAGCACATATAAAACGGTTGCCGAAGACATGTTTCCATGGTTTTTAAGTACATCTAGTGAATCAGCAATCATATTTTCGTTTAGCGATAGCGTTGATACATATGCTTCAAGCACTTTTTTCCCTCCAGGATGAGCAACAAAATGTTTTAAATCCCGACTGGTCAAATTCTGAGTTTGTAAAAAAGACTCAACTTCTCCGCCTAACCACGAATCGATAATAGTGGGAATATCTTTTGAAAAGACAACAAATAACCCATCATTTTTAATCTCCCATCCCATTACGTCTTCGGAATTTGGCATAAGCGTCGATTGTGTATGTAAAATGTAAGGAAAGCTTTTTGAACGGGCAAAAGTGATATCTGCTTCGTCACCTGCGACTAAAGCAGCTGCTACTCCATCAGCAAATAAAGATGTACCGATTAAGTTGCTTTTTGAACGATCATTCCGCTGAAAAGTCAAACTGCACAGCTCAACGGATAATACAAGAACTTTAGCGCGCGGAAAGGCTTTGCAATATTCGTAAGCCCTTGAAAGTCCAGATGCTCCTCCGGCACACCCTAATCCCCATATAGGGATTCTTTTTGTATGGTCTGAAAACGCAAGCTTATTCATAATTCGAGCTTCAATGCTAGGCGTAGCTACACCGCTTGTTGAAACGTAAAAAATAGCATCAATTTCTCCACACGGCAAAGGGGTACTTACATAGTCTTTATTTGTTAAGCATTCTTCAATGGCTTTTGTACCTAATTCAACAGCACATTCTATAAAAGCATCATTTTTTTCTTCGAATGTATGATCTTCTTGAAACCAAGATAAGTCTTTGGCAAAATTACGTTTTTCAATTTGACCATTTTGAAAAACGGTCAGCAGACGATTAATATCTTTAAACGACTCGGAAAAAAGTTCTTTTGCAAATAGCAGCGTGTCTTGCTGAGTTAATTCATAGGGGGGAACTCCAAATCCAACTGAGATAATTTTTGGCATACACTTCACCTCTTTGATTGCGTTACATTTAACATTTGTAATAGCTGGGGATTTATTCAATTCTTTTTTAGTGGAATGGAGGTGAAACATAAAAAAACTTTCCTGTAACTCAGGAAAGTCTACGTTTTGAAGAAGTGTATGTTTGTTGTGCACTTTTATTATAGCGCAAATAATCTGAATGTACAGATACAATTTATGGATTGACGAAAATAAGTGCTTATTTTTTATGAAAAGAAAATGGACATATAGATTTCATCTACATATTCATTGTTAAAATAAGCTTGTTCTTTCATAACACCTTCTTGTTCAAATCCTACCTTTTTATACAATTCGTATGCCACTTTATTAGAAGCAAACACAGTTAAAGAAAGTTTATGAAGATTATTTTCTTTGCACCAGTTTAGCGTATAATTCATAAATTGTTTTCCTATTCCCATTCCCTGTGCTTTTGAAATAAGCCATGTACGGAAGAGCCCCGTGTGGCGCTTCATTTTAATTTCGCCTCTCAGAACACGTGCGATTCCAAGTACTTCACCTTCGACTTCAGCTACAACGTACATGTGATTGTTCTTTTCTACTGATGCAATAAAATCTTGCTCTTCTTGGACTGTGCGCGGCTCATCTTTTTGAATAAATTCCCCGGCTTCAATAATTTCTCTTACCGCTGTTGTAATATGCTCTGCATCACTTGCCTTTGCAGGGCGTATAGTGACTTCACGTCCGTCTTTTGCTTTAAATTTCACTATGTTTTTCTCTGCTGTAATCATCTATATCAACTCCTATATTTTTCACCATTCAGTACTACTATTTTGGTTCTAGCTTGCGTAATTTATCAGTGGTAAAGTTCTGCTTTTCATTTCATCTAACAAGCAATCATGTGCATTTGTTGTATTACCCACGCTTTAAACAAAGCTAAACCATTTTTGAAATATTTATTCTTGCACAGACATCCTAGAAATGCAATTAATTGCGTTAAAGAACTATTATTTCAAATTTTCTTTACAAAAGTGCATAAAAAAGAGGCTGGGACATAACGAAATCACTCCGACCTAAAGACGAACAAATGGGATTAATCCGCTAGAAGCAACGAAACGCATGAAAGCTACGTCCATCTTAACAATAAAAAAATACGAACTAACAACCAATAATTTTGATTATTAGTTGCTAGTTCGTATTTCACTTCGACTAAACTATTTTTGTCCTACTTTTTATTAAAGTCCCATTGAGATATATTTTACTTCTAAATAATCTTCAATGCCGTAATGACTTCCTTCACGTCCAAGACCACTTTCTTTAAAGCCGCCGAATGGAGCTTGAGCTGCAGATGGAGAGCCATCATTTACTCCTACAATGCCGTATTCTAATTCTTCAGATACAAATGTTGCTTCTTTGATGTTTTCTGTAAATACGTAAGCTGCTAAACCATAAGGGCTATTGTTTGCTCGTTCTACGGCTTCTTCTACTGTTTTGAATGTTGCTACAGGTGCCAATGGTCCAAACGTTTCTTCAAACATGCAATTCATGTCATCAGTTACATTTGTGATAATTGTCGGCTCCATAAAGAAACCGTTTTTAGTTGTTATAGCTTGTCCGCCAACTACAACTTTAGCTCCTTTACTTTTTGCATCCGCAATTTGTGCTTTTACTTTCTCAACCGCTTTGTCGTTAATTAACGGTCCAACTTGTGTACCTTCTTCTAATCCGTTTCCTACTGTTAATTCCGCCGCTTTTGCTGCAAATTTTTCAACGAAAGCATCTGCAATGGATTCTTGTACGTATACGCGGTTTGTGCAGATGCACGTTTGACCTGCGTTGACAAACTTAGAAGCAATTACGCCGTTTACAGCAGCGTCTAAATCTGCATTTTCTGTTACGATAAACGGTGCATGACCGCCTAATTCCAGCGATAATTTTTTCACAGTATCAGCAGCACCCCGCATTAGATGTTTACCAACCGCTGTTGAACCAGTAAATGTTAATTTTCGGATGCGTCCGTCTTTTTGCCATGTGTCGCCAATAGCTGCTGCATCTCCAGTAACAACATTGATCACACCTTTTGGAACGCCCGCTTCTTCTGCGAGTTCTACTAAACGAAATGCTGTAAATGGTGTTTCTTCAGATGGTTTTAAAACAATTGTACATCCTGCTGCAAGAGCTGGGGCCACTTTACGCGTAATCATGGCTGCAGGGAAGTTCCATGGCGTAATAGCTGCTACAACGCCAACAGGCTGTTTTTTAACCGTAATACGCTTATGCGTATGATGAGCTGGAATCGTTTCACCATATACACGCTTTCCTTCTTCAGCAAACCAAGCAATATAATCATTGCCATACTGCACTTCACCTTTTGCTTCTGCAAATGGTTTGCCTTGTTCCGTTGTCATAATTTCTGCTAGTTCATCTTTATGATTTTCAATAAGTTGATGCCATCTCATTAAAATAGCACTGCGCTCTTGAGCGGTTCTTTTCGACCATGTTTTAAAAGCTGTCGCTGCTGCATCAGCGGCAAGTGCTGCTTCCTTTGCGCCTGCCTTGGGAATTTGTCCTATAACTTCTTTTGTTGCTGGATTAATCACATCAATTTTCTCTTCTGTTGTTGTCCATTCACCGTTAATATATAGTTTGTTTGGATACATCATTCATCCTCCTAGTTGTGTGAATTTCTTTGCGCTGTGTTAACTACACTATATACACTAGCATCTTCGTTGATTTATGAGAACTTCCCTTCTATACTATGGGTATAACAAAAGGTTATAGGTGATAAATATGAAAACAGAATGGCTTGAGTCTTTTATTGAAACAGCCAAAACAAAAAGCTTAAGCAAAGCAAGCGAACAGCTGCATATGACGCAGCCCGCGCTCAGTAAGCAAATGAGAAAACTAGAAGAAGATTTAGGAGTAACATTATTTATTCGCTCCGCTACAGGAGTAGAATTAACCTCAGCAGGTGAAATTCTTTTACAAGAAGGTGAATCCATACTATCAAGCGTTCATGCTCTTCAAAAAAAATTAGTGTCTACGCAAGAAGCTTGTGATTTAACTATCGGAACGTGGCAAAGTATGGCTGCTTTTTACTTACCTTATCAACTGGCTTCTGCTAAAGACCACAATCGCCATATTGATATAAAAACCTCGCATCACTATTATGATTTGTTAGAGCAGTTAGAAAGCAATCAAATTGATGGAGCTTTATTTGATGATCGAGAGATTCAACATACTTACTGGTCAAAATTATTATTCAAAGAAGACTTTTATTTATTTGTGAATGATCAGCACCCGTTAGCCGAAAAAGAAAGCGTATCATTTGAAGATTTCAAAGAAGAACCCATTGTAGTTCTCCCTCCAGGGTGCGATGTTCGGACACTAGTAGAAAAAGCGTACAATCGTCATAACTTAAAAATTTCCATTGCCAATGAAATTGAATTTGCTCAAAGTATTATGGGATTTATTTCAGCTAATTTAGGTATTTCAATTCTCCCTGAAATTTTTATGCGCCATTTACAAAGCTCAAACATTAAAGCATTGCCTATTACAGACTTCAAATTCAAAAGAGAAATTTCATTAGTGGCAAAAAATCCTGACGTGGGGAAAATGCTTTATACACTGTTTTTCAAAACACGGTCTTAATAGGAAAGAGGACCAAATTGGACAAATAATCTACTATGAATCGCTTGTTACAGCTATGTTCCCTATGACATTGAAAAGATCCGAACGATTAATCGTTCGGATCTTCTTCAACTAAAATATTTTGGCGCCAGCCTCTTTTTATTTCGATATTACTTCATTTGCTAATTTTGTGTCCGCAACTTGCGCACGTGGTGATTTCATCATATTAAAGACAATATTTAAAAAGATTGCTGTAAAACTCCCCATCACAATACCGCTTCCAGTGAGAACTTGAAGACTTTCTGGTAAGTTTTTGAAGAGTTCAGGTACAACCGTCACCCCTAGACCCATACCAACCGAACATGCAATTACAAGAAGGTTTTCTTGTTTTGCTAAATCAACTTGACTAAGGATTTTTATACCTGAAGAGATGACCATCCCAAACATGGCTACCATAGCTCCTCCAAGTACAGAGCTCGGGATAACTGTCGTCACGGCTGCGATTTTAGGTAGAAAGCCCAAAATGATTAAAATTCCACTCGCTGCAAATACAACATTTCTTGTGCGAACACCTGACAACTGTAAAAGTCCTACATTTTGAGAATACGCTGTATAAGGAAATGCGTTAAAAAATCCGCCTAATAAAATCGCCAATCCTTCTGCACGATAGCCTTTAGATAAATCTTTTTCATCCACTTCTTTTTTACAAATATCACTAACGGCAAAATAAACGCCTGTGGACTCGACAATGCCAACAAGTAAAACAAGGAACATTGTCAGGATGGCCATAATATTAAACGTTGGCATCCCAAAGTAAAACACGTGCGGCATATGAATCCACGCTTCTTCTTTTACGCCGGAAAAATCGACTTTCCCCATAAAAGACGCTGCAATTGTTCCAACAACCAATCCTAATAACACAGAGACGGAGCGCATAAATCCTTTTGTAAATCGATACAGAACAATAATTAATAGCAAAACGCCAAAACCTAAACCTAAATTGCTCAAGCTGCCAAAATCTTTACTTCCTTCTCCTCCAGCTAAATCTTTAATCGCTACAGGAATTAACGTAATTCCAATAATCGTTACAACCGAACCCGTAACTAAAGGAGGGAAAAACTTAACCAATTTACCTAGAAAAGCAGAAAGAAGGACAATGAGTAAACCGGCGACGATAATAGAACCATATATGGAGGAAACGCCGTAAGAACCTCCAATTGAAATCATAGGCCCTACGGCAGTAAACGTACACCCTAATACAACTGGAAGACCAATACCGAAAAAACGATTTTTCCATACTTGCAGTAACGTTGCCACACCGCACATAAATAAGTCAATCGCCACTAAATACGTAAGCTGCTGCTGAGTCAAGCCAATGGCTCCTCCAACAATAAGCGGGACAACAATCGCACCTCCGTACATAGCTAAAACATGCTGTAAACCAAGTGAAAAGACTTTTCCTTTATTCATATTAAACCTCCACTGTCGGTTTATCTTCAGCAAATGTAACTTTACCATTTGATAAAGACTGAATGCGCGCTAATGATTCTACTTTAACGCCTGATTTACGAATTTGTTTTCCTCCATCTTGGAACGCTTTTTCAATAACAATACCAATGCCGCCTACTTTAGCACCTGCTTTTTGCACGATATCCATCAAGCCGAATGCAGCTTGGCCGTTTGCTAAAAAGTCATCAATAATTAAAATCACGTCATCTTCTCGAATAAATTTATCAGCAACTGAAATTTCATTTTCTTCTTTTTTTGTAAATGAATATACTTTTGATGTAATGAGTCCGTCTTGAAGTGTTAAAGATTTTCTTTTTCTGGCAAACACCATCTCAACGTTTAGCTTCAATGCGGTCATAATCGCTGGAGCAATTCCTGATGATTCAATCGTTAAAATCTTCGTAATTCCTGCATTTTCAAAGCGCGAAGCAAATTCTTCTCCAATTTCTTTCATCAGTACAGGATCCATTTGGTGGTTTAAAAATGTGTCTACTTTTAAAACCGTGTCCGATAATACGATTCCATCTGTTAAAATTTTGTTTTGCAAAGCTTTCATAGTTCGTTCCTCCAACGTTTGTATTAAAAAAGCTCAAAAACATAGCTGCACTCGTATATGAGTAGAGCAATGTTTTTGAGCTTTTACGCACAAAAGTGAAAAACAAACTTCATCGCTCACCCATAGTCAAACTATTTACGGTAGTTTGGTAGATACTTACGAGCCTTATTCTCGTCATTATATGAGTGCGTTATTGAGTTACTTGTATTATATCAGCAAATCTTTTATTTGAAAATATCTAAAAAAGATATTTTCGAACATTTACTTGCAATACAAAACATAATATTCGGTTATAGCACTTTTTATACGTGATAAATTTGTCCGTATTTCTCTTCTAGATATTGAATTAAATAATCTACATTTAGCCCTTCACCCGTCACATCGTTTAAAATTTCAAGAGGTTTTTTCATTTTTCCGTACTGGTGAATATGTTCTGTTAACCAATTTGTAATCGGCGAAATTTCTCCTTTTTCCAAGAGTTCATCATAATTAGGCAAGTCTTTTAACATGGTATGCTTAAACTGCGCTGCGTACATATAGCCCAGAGCATAGGAAGGGAAGTACCCAAAGCTTCCTCCGGCCCAGTGTACGTCCTGAAGCACGCCTTCTCCATCGTGACTTGGACGAACCCCTAAATATTCTTCGTATTTCTCATTCCAAATTTCCGGTAAATCCTCAACTTTATACTCCCCGTTTATTAATCCTTTTTCAATTTCGTAACGAATCATAATATGAAGAGGATACGTTAACTCATCTGCTTCAATACGAATAAGAGACGGTTTTGCTTCATTTACTCCTCGGTAAAAATCTTCTAAACCTACATCGTCAAATTGTTCCGGCGCATGCTTTTTTAGTACGTCGTAATGATGCTGCCAAAATGCTTTATTTTTCCCGACAAACTGCTCAAAAAACAGCGACTGTGATTCATGAATTCCCATTGAAGTACCTTCACATAGAACCGTGCCAACAAGATCCTTTGAAATATTCTGCTCATATAAAGCATGGCCACATTCGTGAATCGTGCCAAAAATAGCCGTTCGGAAATCGTTCTCGGCATATTTAGTGGTGATGCGCACATCTCCCGGGTTTAAGCCAGTAGCAAAAGGATGGACGGTTTCATCAAGTCTCCCCGCTTCAAAATCATAGCCGAGTGTTTTTAACACGTCTAGACTAAATTGCTTTTGCGCTTCTTTTGGGAAAGTACGGAATAAAAATTCCGTATTGGGCTTTGTATTTGACCCGGCGATTCGCTGAACAAGAGGCACAATATGCTCCCGCAGCTTTCTAAATACCTCGTCTAAAATTTCAACCGTCATTCCCGGTTCAAAAAGGTCTAATAAACGGTTATATTTGTTTCCTTCATACCCCCAATACTCCACAAACTTCTGATTAAACGCTACAATTTTTTCAAGGTACGGTTGAAATAAAGCAAAATCTGCTTTTTCTTTTGCTTCTTCCCAAATTGACTCCGCTTTTGAAGTTAACGTAACGTATTCTTTATATTCGTGCGGAGGAATCTTTTTATTTAAGTCATATTCTTTTTTACATTCTTCCACTGCTTTTTTCGTAATATCGTTTATGTAAGGCTGTGACTCAGGGTTCGTTAATTTCTCAATAAAACCTGCCATTTCATTAGAAACGGAAAGATTGAACGCTTCTGATGACATCATGCCAATCACTTCAGAACGCTGATCCGCCCCTTTTTTTGGAGCACCCGTTCTCAAATCCCAGTACATCACTCCGATTGCCTCGTGATAACTTTTGATTTTATTCATGTATTCATAAAACTGTTTCTCAATTTTCTGTATGTCTTCTCTCATTGTTTTTTCCTCCTTACTTTCCTTATTTCACCATAAATTATTTTATCATAATAGTAACGGTGTGTATATAACTGAAAATTCAATCTATTGTGCATATAAAAAAGCGCGGCTGCCACCGCGCTTTTTTATACGTTTTCTATTTTGGTTGGAACATTTTGTTCAATGATTGAACGCACTTTTGAATCTGTGCTTTTTGGCATAAAGATCGTGATTAGACCCTTATCATTATGAGAGCGAATCAGCCTTCCAACTCCTTGCTTTAAGCGAAGAAGCATATACGGCATATCTGCATCCCAAAATGGATCGACTACTTGATTGCGCTTTGCTTCAAAGACCGGATCATTTGGCGGATACGGCAGAGACCAAATAATTACATTCGATAACGAAGGTCCAGGAATATCCAACCCTTCCCACAAATGAACAGCGCATAAAATCGTTTCTTCTTCCCTTTGGAACTGAGACACTAATTTACTGATTTCTTGATCGCCTTCAAATAAAAATGTGTACTGATTTAACTCTTTGGAAACTTCTTTGAACATCTCTAGTTCTTCTTTACTGTTAAACAATAAAAGTGCTCGTCCGTTCGTTTTTTCGAGCTGAGCAACAGCAAAGGCAAATTTTTCAGCAAACGCTTCTTCTTGATCATCCGAAACATTTTTCACCGCAATTTTCATTTGCTCATCATAATCAAATGGCGATTCAACTGAAAAAGAAAGCGGCTTTGCAATTCCTAAGCTATATGCTAAATAATCGAACGATTGGTTATCTGAAAGAGTGGCAGAAGTGAAAATGTATGGTATTTTCTTCGCAAATACTCGGTCTTTTAAGACGTCTTTTACTGCTTGCGGCATAATAACCAACGTCAGCTGCCAGTTGTTTTCTTCCACCCAGTAGATGGCATTTTCGTTGTCCATAAATAAGCGCAGCGAATAATCAATTTGATCTAGGTACTCATCTACAATTCGCAGCGTATATTCGTCTACTGTATAGGTCTCACTCTCAAACACAAGCTCGTTTCCGATATGTTCAAGCAGCGATAAAAGTTCTTTTCCTACACTTTGTAATCCGTTTGTTCGGGCTACTTCTTTACGGCTAGAACCAACGATTTCTGTGCTTGCTTCACTTAAACGGTCAAAGAACATTGCATACACATCGATAGCGTGCTCGATCTTCACAGCAAATTCTTCTCGCACGTCATTTTCTAATAGACGCGTTAACAAGTTTTCTAACGTATCTTCTTGAATGCGATACGTTAAAGCCTTTTGTGCAGCAAATTCCAGCAGGTGACCTTCATCAAATACAACACAGCTGCTTTCAGGAAGAAGCGGAAGCTGTCCTTCACGCTTGCGGGCTTCATATGTCCAAATGTGTTCCATGTAAAAATCGTGAGAGCAAATAATTAAGTCATGTGCTTTTCTATAGTGCTCGCGTGAAAGCGTTAAGCCACATCTATGACGCTGCTCACAGGAAGAGCAATCTTGAAACGTATCCCAGTTAATTTGATTCCATTCCTCATCCGTTAAATGAGGATATTCTTTACGGTCTCCGTAGTGATAGAACGACTGCATACCACTATGATCATGAACAAAATCAGGAAGCGTATCGTAAATTTCTTCAATATTTTCATTATCTGTTCGTGCTGTCACAGCATCTAATTTCTTTAAACACAGATACTGATCTTGAGATTTTGCTAGGCGAACATCCATGTTAATATCTAAAATACCAGAGAGCTTGGCAATGTCTCCTTCGGCTTTTACTAACTGTTCAATTAATGTTTCATCCGCACAGGCAATAATAGCCGGCTTGCCAATATATCTTGCATAACAAATAGCGTACAGTAAATACACAATGGTTTTCCCTGTTCCTACACCTGCTTCTGCAAAGATTACATTTTTTTCTTTAAAAGCTCGTTCGATTTGAAAAGCCATAAAAATTTGTTCATCCCGAAGTTCTAATCCTGCGTCTGGAAGATGATCATAAAAAACATCACCTATCCATTCATTTAATTTGTCAAAAAAGTTTTCATCCCGCTCAATTGTAAAAGGCAACCGCTCTCTCATCATCGATACTGACTCCTTTATTTATGTAAATATCTATCAATAAAAATTAGCTTCACTTCTTTTTATCTAGTAAATTTCTCATGTAAGCAAAACTTAATTATTGACTACTTTATCTAAAATGTCAATAAAAAGAGCTGAACATAAAAAAGTTCTGCCTGTAAGGACAGAACCTTTTTGTATAAAAGCTGGGTGTATAGAACGCAAACGGAATAAGTGCTATTAAAAAATTAATTACAGCGGAATTTGGAATCCGTGGACTGAGACAATAAAAAGGCCGCTTCATACTCGGCTTTTGCTTGTTCCAGCTGAGTAAGCGTCTCTCCGCTAACTTCTATTCCCTGCTGCATTAAATGATAGCTGTTTTCCAACGCTTGCCGAATCATAGTGAACTGCGTGTTTCTATCCATTTATAAACATCCTCTCTCTGTAGTGCTTACTATAAAAGTGAATACTATCATTCTATACACCAGCTGTTTATTTTATTCTCAAAACCAGCATCTCTGGCTTAATAAATGGATTCTTTCATTTAAGAAAAATAATCGAACTTATTAAAATATTTTAATTCTCACTTGACATATAGGAATAATATATTTTAAAATTACTTACAGATTCAATCACTCAAAACTACATACTACAGGCTTACCGGTCAACCGATAGCCTCTAATTGCCAGATACACGTACAATCCGTCTGTGCAATTAGAGGCTTTTATTTTTTAAAAGCCTGCTGAGAGGAGAAAAAAATGGCAGAACTGCAGTTGCAGCATGTGTATAAAAAATACGGAAAAGATAGTCTTGCAGTTGATAATTTTAATCTTCATATTCAAGACAAAGAATTTATTGTATTTGTAGGACCTTCAGGGTGCGGCAAATCCACTACCCTTCGAATGATCGCCGGCCTTGAATCGATAACAGAAGGAGAATTGCTTATTAATGGAGATCGTGCAAACGATTTACCTTCTAAGGACCGGGATATTGCAATGGTGTTTCAAAACTACGCGCTTTACCCTCATTTAACGGTTTACGACAACATGGCATTTGGCTTGCAGCTCCGCAAAGTCCCAAAACAAGAAATTGATGAGCGCGTTCGTGAAGCGGCTAGTATTTTGGACTTAGAACCCTATTTAAAACGCAAGCCAAAAGCATTATCAGGAGGTCAGCGTCAGCGAGTGGCTTTAGGAAGAGCCATTGTACGGAATGCCCAAATTTTTTTAATGGATGAGCCTTTGTCTAACCTTGATGCGAAGCTTCGCGTACAAATGCGTGCTGAAATCAGTAAGCTTCATCAGAGGCTGCAGACGACCATTATTTATGTAACCCACGATCAAACAGAAGCCATGACGATGGCAAGCAGAATCGTAGTTATGAAAGACGGAAAAATTCAGCAAATAGGTTCACCTATGCAAGTGTATAATGCTCCAGAGAATACGTTTGTAGCCAGTTTTATAGGCTCACCGGGAATGAACTTTTTCACAGGAAAAGTAGTGAACAGCAAACTGTACATCAGTGAACATGAGTTTCAACTGACAGAAAATCAAATGCATTCGTTACATGAAAAAGGCTACAATAATCAATTCATTACTGTAGGAATTCGACCCGAGCATATTACGCGCGCCTTTTCTGATGCTCCTCATATTTCATTACCGGTAGATGTGTCTGAGTTATTAGGAGCAGAGTACATACTATACAGCAGTTTAGGAGAGCAGCTCTTTGTGGCTAAAATCCCTGGGGATGAACATATTCAAGTTCATCAGCACTTTCCGTTTCATTTTCAAATGAATCATGCTCATTTCTTTGACCAAGCATCTACCAATCGTATCAAAATTGACCAATAACTATCTAAAAAGAATTCTATAAATGGGGGAACTAAAATGAAAAAATTATTAATTCTGTTAGCAATGCTCACCGTGATCATCGCCGGCTGCGGCAAAAACAGTTCAACAAGCGGCGACAGCAGCGATTCTTCAAAAAAAGTAACCATTAACTTTACGCATTGGAGAGGAGAAGATACGAAAGCCTTTGATTCTATCATTGAGCAATTTGAAAAGAAAAACCCAAATATTCATGTAGAGATGACCGTCTTTCCTTCGGATTCATATCAATCACAAATTCAAGGATCTCTACTATCTGGAGAAGGCATCGATGTATTTGCTAGTTTTCCAGGAAGTCAATTTGAAACGATTCGCAAAGCAAACGGTTTTGCAAAGCTGGACGACCAAAACTTACTCAGCAAATTTGACGAAAAGCTAATCCAAGCGGGTAAAGCGGATAATACGCAATATGCTCTTCCTTATCAGCTAGTCTATAACATCCCTGTCTATAACAAAGGCATTTTTGAAAAACTAAATTTAGATGTTCCTAAAGACTGGAATAGCTTTTTAAAAACAGCTGAAACATTAAAGAAAAATGGTTACACGCCGATTTTATTTTCAGGAGACGTAAGTCCTTCTCAATTTATTAACCCAATGATTATGAATAACGAACCTACAAATAACGCCCTTCACGAAGTAGAAACGGGCAAGCGCAAGCTAACTGATGAATGGTTTATCAAAACCCTATCTCAAATTAAAGAATTAAATGATAAAGGTTACTTCCAAAAAGATGCTCTTGGTACGAAAAAAGAAAGTGCTGCAGCACTTTTCGCTCAGGAAAAAGGCGCAATGCTTGCTCAAGGTTCTTATATGATGGCTACAGTCAAACAGCAAAACCCAAAGATTGATCAAGGTTTGCTTGCACCGATTACAGTGGATCAAGATAAAGCCAAATACGAAGGTGTTCATACCACAACATTCTTATTAGGTGTTGCTGAAAAATCAAAACACAAAGAAGCTGCTAAGAAATTTTTAACTTTCCTTGCAGATCCAAAGATTTCTTCTGAGTATGCAAATGCTACTGGCCAGTTATTAACGGTCAAAGACGTGAAATATGATTCACCTGAACTCAAAGAAAGCGCAAAGTGGAAAGACAAAAAAACGGTCTTCCAACCTCGATTTACCATTTTAAATGAGCGCGTATCAAAAGCTGTTGAAACATCTGTACAGGACGTACTATCCGGTATGTCAGCGAAAAAAGCTGCTGAAAAAGCACAAGGAGAGGTAGAACGTGTCGCTAAAAACTAATACGTCTATTCAAGAGGAAGAAAAGAGAACCCCTTCGTTCTCTTTTCCTCTCTTTTCATTTAAAAATATCTCTAAAAGCAGGCATCTATGGTTGTTTTTGCTTCCTGGTTTTGTCATATATACGGTTTTCTTTGCATTGCCAACGCTTTCTGCTTTATTTTTAAGTACAACTGATTGGAATGGATTGTCTTCTCAGTTCTCATTTGTAGGTTTTCAAAACTTCAAAGAAATTTTAACAAACGATGCTATTTTTACACAGTCTCTTACAAACAACTTAAAGTTCACAATTGGCGTGCTGATCTTTCAAACGTTATTGAGCTTGGGATTTGCACTTTTACTTTATAGAAATTCTGCATGGAATACATTTTATCGCTCACTCTTTTTTGTACCGACGATTATTTCATCCGTGTCGATTGCGTTCACGTGGAACTTTATGTATGACCCCAACATTGGAGGAGTTAACCTATTTTTAAGTAAAATAGGCCTTGAGCATTGGACACAGTCTTGGATCGGAAATGGACATATCGCCATTTACAGCTTGGCTTTTGTACAATTTTGGGCACATACTGGTCAAATGCTTATTATTTTTGTAGCTGGAATTCAAGCTATTCCCAGTGAGTTATATGAAGCTGCTAGTATTGATGGAGCAACACGATGGCAAAAATTCAAGCGCATTACGTGGCCTCTTTTAGCTCCAGCTACGACAATGGTTGTGGCTTATACGACCATACAAAGTTTTAAAGCATTTGATTTAATCATTGCAATGACAAATGGAGGTCCCTCCAACTCAACTGAAATTCTTTCGACACTTCTTTATCACGAAGCTTTTATTAATTTTCGTTTTGGCTATGCCTCTGCCATTTCCGTTGTATTTATGATTGTGATTGCTCTTTTAACGTTTCTTCAATTTCGCGTACTTCGCCTGACCAAAATGTAAAAGGAGATTCTTTTATGAAACAAAATCCATTCAGACATCTGATTTTAGGGATATACGGTTTAATCATTCTGTTGCCCTTAAGCTTGGTTTTATTAACAACCTTTAAAACAACACCTGAACTTTACAGCAACCCAATTGGATTACCAGCAGGCTGGAATATTGAAAATTATAAACAGCTGCTCGTCAATGAACCCATCTTTGGCTATATTAAAAACAGCGTGATTGTTACCGTCTTTAGCACGTTTTTTATTCTATGGTTTTCAAGCATGATTGCTTACGCTATTATTCAGCTACCTCAAAAGCTTGGATGGATTGTATACGGCTTTTTTGTTTGCGGAATGATTGTCCCTACTCAAGTCAATATGATTCCTGTCTTTTTGCTGATGAATAAGCTTGGACTGGTCAATACGCTAACAGGGGTCATTATCGTCTCCATAAGTTTTTTGCTTCCTATCGGTGTGTTTATTATAACGGGGTTTATGAAAACTTTGCCAAAGGAACTATTCGAAGCCGCTCGCATGGACGGGGCGTCAGAGTGGAAAATATATTCAAAAATCGCTCTTCGACTCTCCATACCTTCAATGGCTACAGTAGGAATTTTTTCGTTTGTGATCGTGTGGAATGATCTTTTATTCCCTTTGCTATTGTTAAAATCTAAAGAAGTAAAAACGCTGCCTATTGCATTATTGGACTTTCAAGGGGAATTTCTAACCAATTACCCTATGCTGTTTTCAGCAGTCGTTCTTTCTTCTATTCCATTATTGATTGCGTACGTGTTTTTGCAAAAGCATTTCATTTCAGGAATGACCTCTGGGGCATTAAAATAGCAGGCAAGAAAATCACGCTTCCCTGCCTGCCCCTTTATTCTATAGGATTATTTTTTAAAGCACGCTGAGGTTTCGGTTTCTCTACTATTAGGTGTTGGTAAACGTACATTAAAGCAGCTTTTAACAGAAAGATACCTAGCAAATGGTACTCTTTAAATGTGCCTACCCTAAAAAGCTTTGCACGGTTCATAGCTCGTTGAAAAGGATAAACAAAAAATGTATCTACGATTGCATTTAATAACATATACCTTCCAAAATGGCCATATGTGAACTTTTTAATCCATAAAGAACCTGCTAAAAATGGACCTAAGAGTAAAGCAGCTTCACCTGTTAAATATGGATGAGGAGGATTAGGGAATATCCACCACTTCTTTTTTTCAGCAATATAGCTTTCAACCATAATTAAAAAGGAAATAAACATAGTAGATGATAAATAGCGCTTAATATGCTGTCGTCCTATAAAAGGGATGGTTAACCATGAAAGAAGCATCATCCCGCCAAAAACCCGTGCTGATCGATTTTTTCTCATTTTATCACCTCTTAGGTTTTAGTATGAGATTTCCCTTTCGTAAATATGTTAGAAATAAGCTAATCATTTCTCGTTTTAAGCCTGCTATTGAAAAGAAATGAATACATATATTGCCCTGCTACTCGCCCATACTATAAAAAAACATAATGGGGTGAGTACATGCATGATTATTATGACGGACTATATAAATACCTGCTTAATGCTACGTTTTGGTTTATTTTATTAATTGTCGTGCTCGGGATAGGCATGTTTGGAATGCTAGCTTATCGCGGTTTAAAAAAGAAATAAATACAAAAAGCCAAGCTGTTTTTACACCGCTTGGCTTTTTGTATTTATTGATCGTTGCGTGGAGGACGAGGTCCCCAGTACTGATAGTAGTCTGTTTTAATAAATCCGTTAAATAATTTGCGTTTTTTCGTCGCTTTTTTAAGGATTTATGAGAAAAAATAATTTGTAACCCATGTTACTTTCCGAATAATTTCTTTCATTATAATATGGACATTTTAGGAAGTAAAGAGGCCGGCTTAAAAATCACGATTTTTTATAATTCCAACGTTCATTATTTGTAGACGTAGGTGTCCCATAAAATCATAAATTTCCGATTTCTTATATAGAAATCTTTCTTTAAGGTTGTTAGATGGATGATGATTGCTGTCTAAGCGTGTAAATGCCCCCATTTAATTAACTAATTTACAGGGTTAGAGAGGTTCTAAGCCCTTGAAATCACTAATGTCCTCTCAAATCCTAATTTTCCGACTTCTATTAATAGAAAAACTCACACAGGTCGCAGAAATAAAAAGAGAGCCGACTAAAAGTCGACCCTATTTTTTTACCAAGGGGACCATACACCTGTGTCTGGTAACGCTGTTAAAGTATCTCCTTCAAAGCGTTGGGGTTGCATGTAAACTCCATTATTGAAGATTGATTGAACAGTTATAAACCAACCATTCTCACCAGACCATCCTGTTTTAATGTCACATTGCTCTGTTGAAACAACCCAATAATCTCTAAGAGTATCTCCACCCCATAATAATGAAGTGTAAACTTCTACACGATAACCTGTTAGAGTATATCCTTCGAATTTACTTGCATCCTTTTCTTTTTCCCAGACAAGCGTTCCATATGAATTAGTGTCATCGTATGATGTTAAAGTTACATCTGTAATTTCTGTATCTGGTGTAACAATTGGAGTGTTACCATCTTCAACATTTGCTGTTGTTGAGACAGGCAGGATTGTGTTATTATTGCCGAAAATAGAATATACCTCAACTATGTAAGAGCCAATCGCAAGATTGCCGAATGTTACTGTTAAAGTGTCTTTATCAACGATATTCACTGCAACTTCATCACCATCTGATAGAAGATGGATTCTGTACCCATTGAAGTTAGCGTATGTTTGCTTATTCGCTTCTGGTGTCCATGTGGCTATAACTGTTCCTGCTGTTTCAGATGACTGAGCAGTAGATGTTGCAGATGCGGTTAATGAGGTTTGATAGTTGTCTGGTACGATTGGAAGATTTGATACGCCTTCACGCTCATAGAATGATAAATCGTAGTTATCAGCCCAATCAGCAGGTTTACCCTCACCCCAATAAATATTGTTTGCATAGTCAGTAGAAGATTTTCTTGTACCCATACGGCAGGTAATATCAAGGTATCCTTTCTTCGCATACGATACACCCACGATATCATAGTTATGCTCACCAATAACGATTTGACCATTTGGAATGCCAACTAAGCCATTAATTTTACGAGTAGATGTTGTATCTTTTACAAATACGTGAATTTCTGAATCAACTAATGTCATCATTTCATCGGTTCTTAACGTATAGTCAGAAGTTCGTTGGATGACAGCAGGTACTTTCAGTAGATATTTACTTGTTACATCAGTGTAAAAGAGATTAAATAATACATCGTGTTCTGCTTGTCGCATGATACCCTTGAAGGATTTAGCACGTGGAACAGTTACTTGATTCCAAATCATCCAATACATGTCTTGATAATAGACATAATCGCCACGTTGAGTTTTAAAGTCAGTAGAGATATATTTATCGTTAAATTCTTTTACGCTTTGTGGATGAGAAATTAGGGCATATTTTTTATTGCCATTAACGTAGATTTCAGAACCATTGATTTGCAACATGTTTTTGAAATCCTCTGTGTTTGTTTTAAAAACATTAAACATTTCCATTCTTGTTTGTCTCCTTTCTTATTGAAATAGGTTGAAGAAGTTCGAAGGTTTACTGTCTGTTGACGGCATTTGACGAACTTTTATTTCTAATTGGTTAATGCGATTTTGTAAATGCTTCGCAAAATCAGTGATAGTCATATCATCCTGTCTATAGTTCTTCATTAGGTGTGGCTGATTTGCTAAAGAATTTAAAACTGATAAAGCAGAAGCATAGATTGCTTTTTTATTTGCAGTAGACGAAGCATTATATAATTGGTCTGCGTCTAATCCTTCTTCCTCTAAATAGATTGCTAGTTCTAGTTCTGGAATATCCAGACCTGCGATTTCCATTTTTAATCTTTCGATATTATTCATAAAAAGATTCTCCTTTATAATTGGTTGGTTATATATTAAACATTCATGTGAGTTGCAAACTAATTTGTTGATGTACTCTTGAATGTGAGTAGGCATATCATATGGTTGGTTATTGTAGAGCCAAAATCCTTCATAAGTAAAAATGAAGTAATGACCTTCCCAAGTGATATTGTCCACCAAAAAGAAACCATGTAGCACTCTTCCACTTGTATCTTCTTCATCATAAAATTCCAGAGTATGAGTATAGTCGTTCGCTTTGAGTGACTGATACAAGTAATGAGCAATGTACGGATAGATTGCTTCATATTGTTCTGTAGTCATCAATGGAGTGATGGACTTGATTTTATTTAAGAGTGGAAACGATGAGCGAATTTTCTCTTCTAAATAAGAGATAGATTGTCTCATCATTTGTGGAATGTACATTTTGATTTCTCCTTTCGGTGGGCTTAAAAATTTTCGTGCGTGTGTTGGGAGGTTGGCTGTAGGGAGTTTTTTGAGATATGGGGTAACGTCTTTTTGCTCTTTATAGACAGCATTTTATATATTGTTCTAAACGTTTTTAGGCACACAAAAAGAGCCATGAATCAAAAGCAACAAAATATCATTGCATTTTGATTTGGCTCTTAAACTATGCCTATAAGGTACATTATATGGTACTTTTATTCTTCATCCAAAAATCGCATGTTTATACGGTGTTTATACAGCCCAAAAATACGAACTTATGTACTGACAAGACACTCAGTTTACATAACATATATTCTCGGAAGCAATTTTTCCTCACATTATCCCCTTGTTGATGGGAGATAAAACAAAAATTTTATTCAGTTATCAGTGTTTTGGAATTTGAAATTGAATGGTGTATGAGGACTTTCAGTTTACCATGAATATACATTGTTGTCAATCTAACGAGCGAAGGAGGTTCGCCAGAACCCTTGTCCTTTTTTGCTTGGTTTTCTTTATATTTTATGGCATTTTTCCACGTGCGCACACGTACATGTACTTAACAGTGTGTCACCTGTAGTATATACCTAAACCCACAAAGCCCTGTTATATCAAGGTTTCCATGAAACTATACAGGTATTTCGCACCCTGTTTACCGCATATGTATTACTCTTGCTCTTTACCTGTACTTTCATTGTCTTCTACGTTCTCATTACTTGTTTCTGTGACTGCCTTAGTTGCATCATTCTTGATACGTTCTAACTCTTGATGAGTATTAGTTATATAAGGAGCAATATCAAGCAATGATTCTAAACTAATCGCACCAACTTGATATAACTTAACAACGTTATCAATAACATTAGTTTCATCAACAGGTCTTGAATAATGGAACACCATATCTAATGAATCAATAGTATCCTCATCATATGATTTACCTAATGTCTCTAACAATTGTACAACCTTCTCATTACGTTGTTCTAATCCTTCTCTTAGATACTTCTCATTAATCCCTGCTTTCATATCAGCCAATTGATATAGCATCTGCATAGATGTTTCAGATAGGTTAGATACATCGGTACTGTTCAATGATACAGCGGGAATAGAAGCAATGTTGATTAACTCTTGTTTTAACGTGTCATAGATTACTTGAAATGCTTGATGATTAATCTGATTGCTTACCATTTTAAAGTCAGCATTATCATCTAATGTAATACCACCACCAACAATATGGGGGCTTAACCCTTCACCTTTTAATTGTTGCCCAATAACTACAGGTATTGGATTATGGAACTTATAGAAAGAATCACTAAACTTACTTAATAAATCCTCCATTGCATCAATGATGTTAATGAAGTCATCAAGGTCACTCTTACCAAAAGCATTATCTAATTCACTATCACTCTTATAATGGATAGGTAGACCACTAACATTATTATGACTTTCGATAACCTTTACCTCTCCATCACCTACTGTCGAATACTTAATGACACTATCTTCATAATAGACAATGTACCAATCAGCATCTAACGATGTGTAGTATTCAACGAACGCAATCATTTTAATCTCATCGTCATAGATAGGATAAGCACATTCAGAAGGAATTAACTTACTGCAAATGTTACCTTTCTCATTAACATAGACATACTCATAAGCGTTACCGTATTTAACTAATGAGTTAAGCACATCAAAGTCAAACTTATCATACTTACCTTTTTTATAAACCTTTTTAATATCAGCAACAATGCTCTCGTCACCTGTAATTGTTAATGGCTTTTTAAGTAAGTATGTTGTTTCAAGATTTACAATCTGTTTTGCATATTGAAGAACAACCTTCCTTTGTTCATATGGTTTACCATTGTAATTCTCTACTACACGATTAGATATAGCATGTTTGCCATCTAGATATTTTTTCTTTTCAATCACATCTAAAACACGTTTTTGATTCGTGTAGTGCGATACCTCATCCACAAACCACAATTGATTTCCGTTGTGAACGATTTTGATATACTCTTGTATATTCATATTTACTTCCTCTTTCTTTGTATAAATTAAAAAACACCTCATTATTGAGGTGTTTTTCATATTCTATTCAATTATTCGAGAACAGATTGTAAAACTATAATGCCTTTTATTGAAGACAAGATTTCTTCCCCTGCATATTCAATAAAGTATCTGTAATAGTCGTGGTTAATTAAAAGGGCATATGCTTCTGTAATATCAAAAGTAAAATCCCCTTTTACCCTCCATTCTCTTTCATGTGTCCAATCGATAATTTTATCTTGATTTTCAAGGTTAAAGTTTACGATTCTCCACCATTCATCTTTAGGCAACATTTGCTTGGCTATTTCTGTTTTCTCATAGAATACAGGTCTGCCACCATGATTGAATACATAATCCTTTCTAAATGAAAGACCAACAGCATGATACCTTGATTTCCCACCTAGTTCTGCTCTGTTTAGTTGCTCATGATACACGTTTTGACAGACCCCATACAAAGGTGCTTCCTGAAAGCACACAGCAGGATTTCCACCACTAATAAAACCTTTGTCAGTGGTACTTCCTATGATTCTTCCTTCGCTTAGTATTTTTATTAGGTTATTCACATCGCCAAATGGTACATCACTTTTTGTTAAATGGGTTAAATGCGCTGTTATATCACTTCGCCCTTTAAATCTTTTTCTCCATTTTTCTATGTTATAACCTGTATTGATTGTTAATTTAGCCAACCTCTACCACCCCTTATAGAGGTATTTTATCACAGAAAATTACCTAAACATACCATTTGTTTTGTTTTATACCTTGAATTGCAAGAGCCAAAGCGATAACGTTATCATCATGGTTACCTTCACCTTTTTTATTTCCTGTCTTGCCTTCTGTTTCAACAAAAATTTGCATTTCTTCTAATGTTTCTCTGCAATTGACTAGGATTGCTTCTAATTCGAATTGTTCTTTTAAATCAGTAATCATGATGCTTTTAGTTACTTGATTTGTTTGAAAACCCAGCATCATCATCTTTTTACCTTGCTGTTGATTAAAGACCTTATGTTTGTAAAGGTTCATATACTCATACTTTTTACGCAAACGCTCTAGAATCGGTGTGCCGAATGAGTTACGCTCTACGGTTAAGAAAGCATAGTTGTACCATTTGCCAATGTCATTAATAACACTGGCAAACTCATATACAGGAATTTTATTGTTATAGAAACTTAAAACCTGCTCTCCTTCTGCGTCTAATATTGAAATAGTGGAGTAGTCACCGCCAGAACCAGAAGCAGTATCAACACCTGCATAATACTTCATGCCTTCTTTTGGCACTTGATAAATCATAAGTGATTTACCAACATATTTTGCAATGCTGTCTGGAACACTCATTTTGATTTCTGCATATGTTTTTGGCTCACTCACGTATCTTAAACGTTCGATAATTTTCGATTGGTCAAATACGCTCAAACCACTAGAAATAAATGATTCCATTGGAGTAGCAGGAAACTCTTGATAAAATTGCTGAATGCTCATATCTAACAGTTTCCATCTACGCCACATTAACTGTTTAAGTGTTGCACCTACATTATGTAAAACAATTTCTTCTGGCTCTAAATCCTCTTTATTAAGGCGTTTTTTATGTGTTGTTTTATACCAAGTTTCTGCTTCATCATAATCCTCTTTAAACTGTTTTGCATAAGAAGACGAATAAAAAGGGAAGAAGAAAGGTTTATATCTTGATTGACCTTTTTCATATCCTTTCCACGCATTCATAAACAAACGTTGATAGTGGTTGAAGCCGTTTGAAGTTGTTTCAATAACTATCTTTGATGCCTTAGATTTTGCTAGTGCCTGTTCAGCCGACAAAAGGATTTTGTCTTGATTCTCATAGAATGCAAACTCTGAAAGCAATATGTACTCGAATGTGGAGCCACGCCCAACGTCTTTACCTCCTGCCGTAGCAAGGGTAATAGATGACCCATTATTTAGTTTTAATTTACGTCTGTTGTTTTCTACATCTTTTGGAAATGGAAATTTATCTTTCGGTAAACTGTCATACATGTCTTTGAGTTTTTCGAAGAGTAGTGTTGAGGATTCTTCCTTATAGGAAACAATCATGTAGTTTGTTCGAGGTCTTGTACATGCCATCCATAAACATAAACCTAAAGACAGAGTAGAAAAACCAATCTGTCTTGCCTTTGAAATTACGTTAAAACGCACCATTCCATCTATAAACTGTTTCTGTTGGTCATTGACCATAAATGGAACGTATTCACCTGTATTTGTTGTAATTTTGACGAAGTTTTGTAGCCACAACACAGGGTCTTGCTTGATTAACTCTAATTTTTCTTTCGTTGTTAACTTCTTGCTCATTTATTACACCGACAATCCATCATCATCTTCTTCTGCATCTTGTACAGTAGAAAACCCTTTAATCATTGCGTTAATTTCTTTATTCAGTTTTAAAAGCGTTGCGATTGCTTTATCGTCACCTTCAAGTGCCTTTACTTCAACCACTTTATAAATGTTATGTAAAGTATCAATCTGCTTTGATTGCAGGTAAAGAGCAACAAGATTTGCGTATTCTAGCGACTTCTCCCACTCTTGAAAACCATTCATCGTTTTACGATTCACAGAAGTAAGAAACTCTTGCTCTGTCTTCTGTTCTATCGTTTTATCAAATCGTGTATCTGGAAATTTGTAATGAAAGTACGCACGATTCTCCTTCGTAACTTTCTTTAATGCTTCTCTTAATGTCATTGTTCATTTACCTTTCTTAAACTATTTCTTCATCAAAGAAAGAGTAATCTTTCTTCTTTACGTTTCTGATTGCTTGATGCTTCGCCTGACGTTCTGCTTCTTCCTCATCTGATTCATAAGGGATAATGTCTGGCAATTTTGCCATAGCAATTTCAATTGCTGTTTGATGTTTTTTACGGTCTTGATATTCCTTTTCAAGTTTTTCTTTTAACCATGTTTGACCTTTCTTTTCAAGGATTGCAAAAAGGTCATTACCTGCTTTTTTAAGATTTGGGCAAGTAGTTTCTTTCCATGCTTCGTACCCTTTCCAATCTAAAGGAGTATCTTTGTCATATAACTCTTTTATAACTTCCATATCACCCATATAACGTGGGTCTGTAACTGTGCTCGCAAACTTTTCTAAATAAGTCATGCTAGTTACTTCTTGCTTTTCTTTTTCTAGTTTGCTCTTTGTAGACATATTTTTCTTTAACTCATATGTGTTTGGCTCTTGTCTCCATTGACCATTTTCATCCTTATATTTTTCACCACGAATAATGTTAATGTTTGAATCACAATCGTTAATGATGCTTTGTGCTGTTTTATCGCTCACATTTAATACTAGTTGCCATTCTTTGAATGCAATTTTGTATCCTTCAATACCGCTTCTCCATAATACATAAGCAATAACAGTCATCTTTTGACCATCAACCTCTGCTAGATTGTAATCATCACCTTCAATTTTGGTATATCCTTTGAAGGGCAATGGCTTATCTTTCCATTTCACAGAGACATGGGTTCCTACTTTCATCATCTCTTCGACAACTGTAATTGTAAGAAGAGAATTAGTAATCTTTTTACCGTCAAATTGAATTACGATATAACCTTTCTTCTCTAATCCTTCTAATGCAGTAACTACACGCTTATTATCACGACTTGCTGTAGTTGTCTTCCATTCTAAATCTTCAAGCAACATATCTGTATATATTCTTGTAATCTGTGTATCCATTAGACCAACTTGCTTCACAAATTGAATATGTACAAAAACCATTAATTCATCTTTAGTAAGATGATATTCTGTACCTCCTGCGAAAGCCACATTTGGTAATACTGCGAAAGTTCTTCTAGTCATTTTTAACATAATAATTTATCCCCTTAATTTACTTACATGCACTCATGGTGCTTAATTTACAATTTGATTTATAAAGGGTCTTAACGTAGACCCTTGTTTTTACTTTGCTCTGTATATTCGTTTAGAGCATCCTTTAATTCTTCTGTCTTTTCAAACAACCAGAAGAGTTTATCTGTCTTGTGATGGAATGCTTTACAGATTGCTTCCATTCCTTTTTCTTCTCTTAAAAACTCACTTAAATTAGTTGAGTAGCAGAAGTAATATTCTTGTTTCATAACTTACCATCCTTTGATTTAACGTCTGTTGACAACTTTTTTACATTAATGTTAAACTTGCATAGTTTTTAGATGTGAGAGCCAATGAGAAAATATCTTTGCCGAGAATGTTCTCAACGCTCGATTTGCTGTAACTTTTGTTATTGCGTAAACTGTAATTTTTTCTTTCAAATGTTTTTCTAACTTCAAATATGTATTTTGGTAACTCAATAGCCAATCCTAAAAGTTGGCTGATACCTTCTAATTTCATTTGAGTTGTTAAAGTACCCTTATCAGTGAGTTCGATTTTCAATGAAGAATCAAACTCTTTTTTGACGTTCACGAAATCTTTTATTGTGTACTTATTTTGAATGTCAATTAACTCCTCAAATCCAAGTTTTCTCAACCATTCATTCTGTACCTTTTGAAACCCTTTATAGTGTCCAAGATAACTAGAATCAATACTTAATAGTAAAAGTTTCCCTTTGTCCGTTACTGGCATTGGTAAGTCATATAACGACCAGAGCAACAACGTTGTACTCATTGCGTACTTTTCTGTGTAATTTTCCCTGCTAATATTCTCAATCACGTTTGGATTTGCTGATAAAGAATTAACCCTATCATTCTTTGTCAATCTAACAACATGATTATCGAATGTCATTCCACTTTCTAAAGCAACGTCTACGCCAACGGCTCTGCGCTTGTCTGTTTTATCTACTGAATACAATGATTCAAAGTCATAGAAATGCGTTGTTTCCCATCCCTTAACCTGTTTTAAAATCATTGCTCCAACTAAACTATCTAAGTCATCTGATAGACAAACCGTATAGTCATTTTCTTCGAATACCCATTGTGGAAATTTGTTTTTAAATTCTTGCTTCATAAATTAGCGAAAGTTTGCACTTCGCTCTTTTGCTTGCACTAATTCATGTTTTGAAATTTATGTTCTATACATTATTCAATTGTATTTATGTATGCGTTGTTCTCCTTTTACTCACGTGCGATTGAGTAAAAGAGTTAAGTTACTACTACTTTCACATTTTTCACTCCTTTGATTTACATAAATTTTTAATTACCTGTATGATGTTTTAAAAGTTATCGATAAAATCCTTGTATTTCTCGACCTTTAATTTCTCCATTTCACAATCGCCTGTTTCGTAACGGCTGATTAATGATTGAGAGCATCCAATGTACTCTGCTATTTGTCTTAAACGAATTTTCTTCTTTCTACGTTTTAGTATGTAATGTTCTTTGATGCTCATTTTTGATACCTCCATGCAAATTTTTTAATGCTTTTTAAAATAAATAGGAGAGGGATTTTCCCTCTCCTACGTTGTTGTTATGTAGTTGTGATTACGCTTTTAAAGTGTAAACTGCTACTGCTTTTTTGCTTGCCACTTCAAGAGTTGCTTCTGCAACAACTTGACCTTTGATGTTGTCACCTGTTTTACCAAGTGCTTCAAATTGTGGTTGACGTAAGAAAGCAACATTTACTGAGTTTAAATCGAAGGCAATAACTTTGTCGGCAGGTACATGACGGTCTAAAACGAAGTTGATTTTACCGTAGTTAGTATTGATGCTTGATACAACGATACCGAAATTAGTTTCAGTATGAGTATATTGGTAAGAATCTTTGTAAAGAGCATCAATTTTTTCTTTAATGTCAGCATTTACAAGAGCATAAAACTCACCGTTTTCAATACCTTGTTCCCATAGTTTGCGAACTAGTCCTTTAATTTCTTCTTCTTTGATTTGACCAGAGGTAGCACCTGTAATTATGTTAGAAGCGTCAGCGAATTTTAAAAGACCATCCATTTTACGGATACCAGATACAGAAGCGTCATCTTTAACACCAGTGATTAGGCGTTTTTCGATTGAAACTTTAACCTCTGCAAGACGGTCACTAATTTCTGAAGCGAATAAGTCGCCAACTTTTCCAGTTGCTTGTGCTGTACCAGATACAGATGTTGCTTTTAAGAAGATTTCTAAAACGTTGTTAAGTTCAGCACGCATACCGTTAACGAAGTTTGTCGCTTCGCTACCTTCTGCAACTGTTACGTCAGCGAAATCTAAAGTTTTCTCTCTCCAAGTGTGGATTTTTCCAGTTGTGTCAATGTATTGACCTTTGCTCATTAATAGTGTCATAAATGGAGTAGCCATTGGAGCAATAACAGCGATTTCATCAGTGAGATTAATATTTTCTAAATTTGTTAATTTGTTAGTATCTAACATCTAAATTCCTCTTTCTTTTATTAAAAATTCAATTTTTCACTAATCATCGATTTAGTATCTTTGTTCTTTTTGGCTAATGAATAACCATCAACAGATTTATGATTAGTGGGTTGATAACTGTTGGATAATTTAAGTTTTCCAACAATCTCTTTTAGTTGTGTAATTTGTTTATTTAATGCGTCTGTATCATCTACACCTGCATTAATAAATTCAGAGAAGATTTCTAAACCCTCTTCTTTAAGGGTTGCGTTTACTTCTCTTTGCCAAATACTCTCTAACTTCTCTTGAATCTTAATTTCATCTTCTGTTAGTTCCTTTGGCTTATACTGACTTAACTCATCCACTTGTGCTTGCAGAGCGTCAATATCTTCTTGTTTATATAACTTCTCTTCGACTTGCTCTTGCTCGTCGATGGAAGTATCTGTGTTGCTTTCAATAATTGTTTCGTTTTCTTTAACTACTTCATGTTCTTGTAAGTTTTTTTCTTCCATTTCACTTACCTCACTTCTAAATTATTTTTTATCAACTTTTTGTTCTATATAACTCAGGCGAATGTCCATTCGTTCAATCGTGTCTGCTACCTTGTCTAGTGCTTCGCCTTGTCTCTCGATATGGTCTAACAATCGTTCTTCACGATTCTTTGCTTCTTTTCGAGTATCGAAAAATAGCCATCCAAAAAGGACGGCAAAGACACCATTATCAATTAACATTTGACCGATTGAATTTAAATCAATCGTTCCAAACGCCATCATTAAAATATCTAGCATTTTACTTCACCACCTTAACCATCTTAAACGAAACAAATAATCATTCTAAATTGTCAAGGTCTTGCTTTGTGAACCAACCTATTTTGCTTCTTTTAGATTGTTTTCTTTTTCAAATTTGTCTAGTTGCCACTCCATAAAATAGAGTAGACCATCAAGTTGTTTATATTTGATTTCCATCTCTTCTTGTCTTTTATCCATACGCTTCAAGCGTTCACTAACTCTGTTTAAAATTCGTTCACTCTCTGCTAGAACGATTTCTAACCTGTCTTGTTCTAATTCTTCTGCACCTTTAAATGCGATTTCTTCCATAGCCATGTCTTTCATTTACATCATTCCTTTAAATTAATTCATAAAAAAGAAGAGTGTCGGCTGAACACTCTTCGAGTTAGGAGGTTTATCGTAAAGATAAACTGTTAGAAGGTTACAACGGGTCACAACTTCCTTCGCAACCAAACTTTTAAATTGATATTCCATAGGAGTTAAAAATATCGTCATGCAAGTTATTGCATTAAGGGATAAAAATTTTTGATTAATTAGTCCTCTTATTATTTATCGCCCTAACTAGCATATTTATTGAACATTTTCTAAAAGAAAAAGTCCCTTCACTAATAAAGTGTATTTGAAAGCACTTTTGTATACATTTCTAAAAGAAAATATACCTCTCATTAATTATGTGTCGAACTAAACCATTTTGTACGTATTTTTTATTTGGTATTAATCTCTTCGTATATTAGTGGTTTAGCGATATATTATGTACGTATATTATTTTCTACCCCTCATAAGTTTATCGCCCTATCAAACGGGTTTTTTCCACATTTTAGTCCTACCACCATTTATCACGATAGATAGACGGTTTTGTGTCACCTTTCCTAAAATAAATAGTTCCCTCATTTATTAGTGGTTTATTAAGGCATTTTGTGTACATTTTATATTTTTAAAATATACCTTTCATTATTTATGCCCTTAACTCAGCGATTTTGTGTCACTTTTAAAAAATAATTAGCCCCTCATTAAGTATGCCATTAACTAGCATGTTTTGTACGTATTTTTCGTTTTAGGATTAACTCCTTCACTATTTATCGTCCTGTGAAAGCACTTTTGTATACATTTCTAAGAAGAAAATAACCTCTCATTAATTAGTACATTTCTAGCCACTATTACGAACATTTTACAATTGCAAACAATCCTCTCATATATAAATCCCTTAGATAAGGTATTTTTTGCACATTTTATTTTTAATTATTCCACCTAATATATTGGATAAGTATGGTAATATATTAGGTGAATAGGAGGAATAGTTTTGGATTTTAAAAATCTTAGTAAAAGAACTTATATTATTTTAGGAATCTTAACACTCTTAATACTGCTAGTAGGTGTACCTGCCTTTGTAAATTATCTAATGAGTGTTCACATTGTTAAAGTTTATGGCGATGTACCTGCTTGGATAGGGTTTCTCGGCACTTATATCGGCTCAATTTTGTCTGGTGCTATTACTTTAATAGGTGTAATATTAACCCTAAAGCATAGTGAACGACAAAGTAAAATAGCAGGAGCGTTAGCAAAAACAGAAGCAAGGCGTGATTCACTCCCTATAATGATTTCCCATGCAGAAGAAAGTTTAGATATCATAAGAGAATGTCTGCAACACATAAATGTCTTGGAAAGAATTAAAAACCATAACCCTCATGTATTTTTGTTTATACTTGATGACTGTTACAATTTCTTACAAACAGAAGAATCTAAAGAGTTCCACACGCGATTAGCCGAATCAAATAAAATTATGAGAAATCACATGCTAAAAATTGATAAAGATGCTTACCAACTCTTTAGGGACTTTGAAAATAAACTGGGTGGGTGTTACGAAGATAATATTGACCCACTACATATTAACGCTACATTTCTTCAAGTAGATTTATGGGATAAGCATCTTGAAAAAGAAGAAAACATTGGAAAGCCAAGGGATTTTGCATTATTATCAACCATATCACTAGATTCCGAAGAGATTATACGTTTAAAAAAATTAAGAGATGACATAATAAATAATGAAAGAATATATTTATACCAGTATTATGATATTTACAAAGAACTTCAAAGGAGTTTAGAAGAAATGCTTCTTCGATTTTCAGAGGAATTTTCAATGTAATACTCCAAGTTCAATCTATAATGTAATGCAACGTGTTTACTTAGAAGCGAAATTTTATCCGAAATAGAGCGTTCTCCTATATTAAGGTTCGGTCAAATATAATTGCAATTAAAGATGTCTAAAAATCATGATTAAACCTATACTAAGTATAATTGACCCAATTTTAAAAGGAGATTACATATGGCTTATTCGGAAGCAGACAAAATGTTACTAGCATCATTTATAATGATGGATGTATCAGCGTTGCAAGCAGAAAATGATATGTGTAAATCAGAAGGGAAATCCCCTAAATATGGTGAAAAAGATTTCTTTGATGCTGTTCGTTATGCTGAAAAAAGATTAAGGGAATATTAAAGAAAAAACAAATAATTTCCATATTTAGTAATCTTATTTACTTCACACCGAAGATTTTCTATCAATGTTAGGTTTTCGGAGAAGATACAAAATAAGAAGTGATATAATGCCAGTTGGTTTTAAGAAAAAGAGCAATTTAAATGCTCTTTTTTTTATTTTAAAATGTCTTTTAAACACTTATTAAACTTATTGTTTGTTTAGGAAGACCCCATGTTAATCACTTTAAATATGTTTTAAACTATCTCAAAACTTTTATTTTGTAATAAGCGATTTGGGGTTCACCCCAAATGGAGCGAAGCGACTTCCCTAGAGCGTAAGCGAACAAGATAGAAGGAGCGTGAGCGACTTAGTTTCCTTTATCTATTTTATTCGTTTCACTTTTATTCTTCTATACTTAGTAATTATTGCACATTTTTTGTGTGTGTTTTCTGAACACTCTCGTAAAATGTGCATATATTTTGTGCGTAAATTCCGAAACCATTCGGAAAACATGCACATTTTTTATGCACTTTTTCCGAACACTTGTTACCTCTAATGTAATTTTTTTATAAAATTCTATTTAAGCACTCAGAATAATTTTCTTATATTCAATGTCAAGATTTCCTTGCAGAATCCCCCAATAGTAAGCATAAATAGATTTCTTGATACTATACCCTAATTTGATATTGCAAATCATTTGTTTAAATGAACGAATACCTAAATCGACCTTTTGTTGCTCGTCCATGTATGTCAAATAACGTGTGCTATTTTTAACACACCTCCATAACTCAATTATTTGTTTTGGTTCGTAATAGAATTTTACTAAATCTTGAAATCCAACTGGAATATCTTTAATTACATTATCTGTACGTATGTTTATATTATGGTTATTAGTTTTAGAAAGATTACTAGTTTTAGGTGGTTCAATTGGTTTCTGTTGCGGTGGTTCAATCGTATCTGAAACAGAAACATCTTCTTCTAGTTCTGAAACATAGCGATTAAAAATATATACATTATGCCCTTGTTTGCCATGATTAAAAGTGCGATAGATTGTGATAAGCCCTATATCTTGCCCCCTCACTAACATACGTTTAAAAGTGCTTCTAGAGATGCCGATTGCGTCATTGTGAGTTGCAGAAACAATCGTTTGAATCTTTGCGTTACATACGCCAAAAACACACGCAGAGAAGCGCACAAGACGTTTCAGTGCAATCAATTCAGATTTGGTAAATAGTTTCTGTTGATGAATATCTACATACCATTGTTCCATTGATGAATTAAAGGATTTAAGATTGTCAAAGTTTGATAAGTGTTTATATTGATTAATATTTCCTGATTTCATTACAAATACCCCCATATAGTATATTAGAAGGCATATCAAAGAAGAGTATAGACCCTTGAACTTTTTTTATGGGTGTCTTATACTAAAATTGAATTTGTTATTCATTTGGTGTCTTCAATATGCCAAATGTTGGGGTAGATGTTGC
This sequence comes from Priestia sp. FSL R5-0597, assembly GCF_038006305.1. Lineage (NCBI taxonomy): Bacteria > Bacillati > Bacillota > Bacilli > Caryophanales > Bacillaceae > Priestia > Priestia sp. FSL R5-0597. The sequence continues at coordinate 1,436,406 of NZ_JBBOUZ010000001.1, read as the reverse complement.
GAGCATCTACTCCTTATTTTTTGTCGAACTGGACTATTTGTCTGTAATTAATTTAAATTCTTATTAGCCATTTAGATATCTAGTGTATTTAATGGATTAAACTTCTCATTTTGTTCATGAATAGCAGTTCCCCATAAATTCACATATTGTTGTGTGACTTTAGGTGATTCGTGCCTTAGAATTTTTTGTAGAGAACTCATATCCAAACCGTTCTGAATGGCTTTAGAAGCGAAATAATGACGAAATGAATGACAATGCACCTTACCTATTGAACTCCCCATATCACGCCTTACACGCTTGAATAATGTGCTTATGGCTTCATCTGTAATCTGTTTATTACTCCGACTACAAAATACATACTCACCAAGTTCTTTAAAATGGTGTTCACATAGTATTCTCCATTCAGCCAGTTCCTTTCTTAATTTAATTGTCATTGGAATAGACGCTATTTGACGTTTTTTTCCGAACACTTTTATCGTATTGTTTTGAAAATCAATATCTGACCATTTCATGTTGACTATTTCACCTCTACGTACGCCTGTTGAAATAAGAAAGATAATCATCATTCGGTTTCGATTACCTAAGAATGAACCATTACGATATGCTTGACGTTCAAAATACTTAATGATTTGTTTGACTTGTGCATCAGTAGGAACTTCTATCTTGACCTCCTGCTTTACTTGCTTAATTTTTTTCATAGGATTACGCTTCTCATCTAACATTTCTTCTTCAACCAAATAATTAAAAAACGCTTTAAGGTTACGTATTTTGTTATTAAGAGTTCCTACATTGTTTTTATTTTCTTCTTTCATAACAAGGAAAAATTTCTTCAATGTTGATTGAGTTATATCATTTAAATTAATAATTTCATTTTGAATGCAATACTCATAAAAGATTTTTAAGTTGGTTTCATACATCTTGATTGTGTGTGTAGATAAATTTTTGAACTTTCTGTCCTCAATAAATTCTCTTATCGTATACTTTAATTGCATAATAAAAAGCCATGCTCCCTTCCACTTGGAAAGTAACATGGCTAAGTTGTACAAGCACTAGTACAATGCTGTACTGATTATTTTTTTCTCTTAAAACCGCTTCATATCAGTCGTTGCGTGGAGGACGAGGTCCCCAGTACTGATAGTAGTCTGTTTTAATAAATCCGTTAAATAATTTGCGTTTTTTCGTCGCTTTTTTACCGTAGTACTGTTCAAACTGTTCATGAGATGTAAGCATATAAATCGACCACGTATCAAGCTTAGAAAACGCTTCGCCCATTTCAGCGTACATTTTTTCAACAGAAGGACGATCGCTTAAACGTTCGCCGTACGGAGGGTTACCAATAATGATTCCATATTCTTTCGGCGTCGTAAAATCGCGCACTTGCATTTGCTTAAATTGAATTAAATCTCCAAGTCCAGCTTCAAATGCATTTTGCTCCGCTACTTTTACCATACGATGGTCAATATCATGACCAGCAATATCTAGCACTTGGTCATAGTTCGCTAAGTCTTCTGCTTCTTCGCGCGCTTTGTCCCAAATGCTTGCTGACATCCACGGCCACTCTTCTGATAAGAAGTCACGATTAAATCCTGGTGCAATATTTTGACCGATAAGCGCTGCTTCGATAGCAATTGTACCAGAACCGCAGAAAACATCGACAAACGGACGATTCGCATTCCACGGCGTTAGCATAATTAAAGCAGCTGCCAGCGTTTCTTTTAAAGGAGCTTCCCCTTGTCCTACGCGGTAACCGCGCTTATGAAGTCCTGCACCGCTTGCGTCAATTGTTAATGTAGCAACATCTTTTAATAACGCTACTTCAATTTTAAACGTTGACCCCGTTTCTTCGAGCCAGCCTGTTGTTTTGTTATAATGTTTTTTCATGCTGTCAACAATTGCTTTTTTTACAATGCTTTGACAATCTGATACGCTGAACAATTTAGATTTAACTGATTTTCCCGATACAGGAAACTGTGCATCTACGGGCAAATAATCTCCCCAATTTAATGCTTTTGTTTGTTCAAAAAGCTCATCAAACGTACGAGCTTTGAACTGTCCAACCTGTACTTTAATTCGATCTGCTGTACGAAGCCATAAATTGCATCGAGCAATTGCAAGCTCGTCTCCTTCAAAGATAACCTTGCCATTATCTACTTCACATTCATATCCTAAAGCACGCACTTCTTTAGCCACTAGTGCTTCAATTCCCATTGCTGCTGTTGCAATAATTTTATATTTCGCCATTTTTCAACCTCATTTTGTTTCTAATTATCTACACTAAGTGTAAAAGTACCATATACATGCGCCGTAGTCAAAGCTTTCTCCGTCTTTTTATCAAAATGCAGAAACTGCTCGCTCTTGGTAGAGCCAGCAGTTTCTTTACATATGTCGCATATAGATTTGTTTTTAAAAGCTTTCCATTTTAAAATTGCGCAATCGGTTGCTCAACTTGTTTATGAAAGTAAGTATACACGTGTTTCATATGGGTGCAGCGTACATTGTTCAAGCGTTTCGTTTTTATCCAACGGATAATTATGAATCAGCACTTCTATGTTTGTAAATGAGCTCTCTGAAGGAAACTCGAACGTTTGATTATTCGGTGACATATTACAAATAACAACAGCGGTTTTACCTTCTAATGTTCGCGTATACGCGTAAATAGCGGAATCTTCTTCTGCCAACAGCTTATAAGTTCCATACACCAGCACATCATGCTGTTTTCTAATTTTAATGAGCTGTTTGTAAAAATTCAGTACCGAATTCTTATCACTTTTCTGCTCTTCTACGTTAATGTCTACGTAATTTGGGTTCACTTTCATCCAAGGGTTTCCGGTAGAAAATCCTGCATTTTTTTCTGTATTCCACTGCATTGGCGTCCTTGAGTTATCGCGGCCTGTTTCCCAAATAACTTTCATAATCTCGTCATGTGAATCGCCTTTTTCACGCTGAATACGGTAGTAGTTAATCATCCCAACATCATCATAATCATCAATAGAATCAAATTTAACATTGGTCATTCCAAGTTCTTGTCCTTGATAAATAAACGGTGTTCCTTTCATTAAAAAGTATAGTGCAGCTAAGCACTTTGCACTTTCCACTCGGTAAGCTGTGCTGCCGAATTTATTTACAGAACGAATTTGGTCATGATTTTCTAAATATAAAGCGTTCCAGCCGTTAATTTTTTCTAAACCATTTTGCCAATTAGTTAAAATTGTTTTTAACTCGATTAAATCAAGCGGTTTTTCTTCTCCTTTATCCCACAGTCCCATATGCTCGAACTGAAAAATCATATTGAAGTTTCCGCCATCTTCAGCTACCCACTCATCTGCGCTGTCCGATGTTACACCATTTGCCTCTCCAACCGTCATAATATCGTATTTGGCAAACGTTTTTTCTTTTAGCTCTTTTAAATGTTCTTGAATTCCCGGTCGATTCATATGCCCTTCAAACGATGGCACATAATCTAGCTTTTCAGGGTTCGGCAGATCTGGGAAGCCGGCCACTTTCTTAATATGCGAAATAGCATCTACACGAAAGCCGTCAATTCCTTTATCTAACCACCAGTTAACCATTTCATAAAGCTCATGACGTACTTTTTCGTTTTCCCAGTTTAAATCGGGCTGTTTTTTAGAAAATACGTGCATGTAATATTCTTTTGTCTTTTCGTCGAACTCCCAAGCTGATCCGCTAAAAATAGATTCCCAGTTGTTTGGCTCTTTTCCATCTTTACCTTCGTGCCAGATATAATAATCACGATATGGATTCTCTTTAGCAGACCTAGATTCTAAAAACCAAGGGTGTTCATCTGAAGTATGGTTAATAACTAAATCCATAATCAGCTTCATTCCGCGATGGTGAACTTCATCTAACAGCTCATCAAAGTCTTCCATTGTTCCAAAATCTTTCATAATATCTTTATAATCACTGATATCGTAGCCATTATCGTCGTTAGGAGACTGATAAATCGGGCAAATCCAAATGACATCAATTCCAAGATCAGATAAATAGTCTAATTTTGAAATAACCCCTTGAATGTCACCAATTCCGTCGCCGTTTGAATCCATGAAGCTTCGCGGATAGATTTGATACGCAACAGCTTCTTTCCACCATTTCTTTTCCATGTGCTCAACCCCTCAAAATAGTGCTTTTACGTAAGCGTTCGCCTTTACGCATATCGCTATTTTATAATGAATACATGCAAAAAAATAGGTTTTTCACAAAAAAAATCGTTATTCTCTTTTGAATAACGATTCTCACTGCGCTAATTTGTGTTTAAAGGCATAAATGACGGCTTGAGTTCGGTCCTGCACATCCAGCTTACTTAATAAATTGCTCACATGTGTTTTTACCGTCTTTAGCGCAATAAATAATTCGTCTGCAATCTCTTGATTTGTTTTACCCTGTGTCATTAAAAGTAAAATTTCCATTTCACGAGCTGTGAGTTCTTCATGAGGTAAAGACGGCTTTCTCATTTTAGACATCATTTTACCGGTTACTTCAGGCTCTAATACAGATTCCCCCTCATATGTACGGCGAATAGCAGCTGCAATTTCTCCTGCTTTAGACGTTTTTAATAAGTAGCTTGTTGCCCCTGCCTCTAGAGCGGGATATACTTTTTCGTCATCTAGAAAGCTAGTGACAATAATTACTTTTGCTTCCGGCCACTGCTTAATGAGCTGTTTTGTTGCTTCAATCCCGTCCATTTCTTCCATGACTAAATCCATTAAAATAATATCCGGGCGCAGCTGAAGCCCTAATTCAACGGCCTGTTGGCCATTGGCTGCTTCAGCTATTACATGAATGTCTGTTTGAGCCGACAAATACGCTCCTACGCCAATACGAACCATTTCATGGTCATCTACTAACAGTACATTAATCATTTTGCTTCTCCTCTCTTTCTACTAACGGTACTTTTACTTCTAGCTTTGTTCCTTTGTCGGGCAAACTAATAATTTTTAATAGGCCTCCAATTTCAACTGCGCGTTCATACATATTTTGCAGACCGTAAGATCCGACTTTCTCCTTTTCTACATCAAAACCAACTCCGTTATCCACAATACGTAAAATAATGGAAAAGTCACGTTTGATCAGCAGCACGTCTAAAGCTGTTGCATTTGCATGACGCAGCGTATTTGATACGGATTCTTGCAAAATTCTAAACAAGTGGTCTTCAATGCCTTTATCAAGTTCAAACCCTTCTATTTTCCAATTTAATTCAAGCGGTACTTTTTGAGCAAGCTCATTCATCAGTTCTTTCATTCCAGCCTGTAGCGATTTTCCTTTTAATGCTGCAGGACGAAGATGAAGAAGCAAAGCCCTCATTTCAAGCTGTGATTGATTAATCATTTTTTCAACCATCTTTAATTGCTTAGCTTCAGAGTCTTGTAGCGTAAGATTGGATTCCGTAATAGCAGACATAAGCATCGAAGCGGCAAATAGCTGCTGACTAACGGAGTCATGCAGTTCTCTAGCAAGCCGATTTCGTTCTTGAGAAACAATTTCTTGCACTTGCTTTTGCTGATTTTCCACTTTTTCCGTTGCCATCTTTTGAGATTGCTGCGCTTGAAAAATCATTTTATGATCTACTTTGTTTAAACGGCTTATAATTCGAGACGTTTCTTGAATAAGCGGTTCATTTGCCGACATATGCCGGTGGCCATTTTCTATTTCATATAATCGGTTTTCAACATATGTCCACTGCTGTCTCCACATAAACCCCATGATTCCTCCAATCACGCTTCCAATCGTAAGGCTTAAACTGAAGGAAAACAGCACAAAAGGCATGCCAAATACGCTCGTTTTCCATAAGTCGCTAAGTTGAAAAACAGGATATGCAAAAAACACGGTAAAGAGCACGGATACAAATACAAAAAAACTTAAGAAAATCCCCCACAATAACTGCCGTTGAAGAATACTCATATCCTTTGCACCTCTAAATCTCCAATCACAACAGTTGTAACAATCTTCACCCTATGAGCAGATTGATCAAATTCCTCTGTTTTGATAGACAAATTTTCATTGAACGAAAAGCCGCGCTGATGGCCAAAAACCGTTACGTTTCCTGCTAGTTTAGAATGATTCACAGATACTTCTGTTTCGTAAGGAATGAGCACTTTAATATTTCCAAACACTTGACGAATAAAGATAACCGCATCGCCTTTTGGCAGAACAGTATTGCTTAAATCAATCACAATGTCTCCCCATACGCTTTGAATATTAATATCATCCCATTCGTATACGGAGTCTTCGGTTCTTTGACTACCAAGAAGTTTATTCGTCAAAACCGGCCGGACCTGAACCAAACTTTGGTTTGGCTGCTGTGTCAACTCGTCAGTTGGTCTAAATTCAACCGGATGCTTTCGTAATTGAATAAATCTAAGTAAAAAGTACAGGAAAAGAGCAATAACTAAAAACTTAAAGGCAACCGTATTAAATATATTCAACACAAGCCCAATAACGCCAATCCAAAATAACATACGCCCTAATTTTCTTCTCATTTTTTTTCGCCCAATATACATGAACGCACCGGCAATTAATACAGAAAAGATCAAGCCGCTGTGAAAAAACATAATTTCAATAAACAGGACAAATAAGCTGCAAATAAAAATGAACATAAGAGATTCTGTTTTGTTTACGCTTTGCACAGCTCCCTCTCCTTTCTCCTCGTAGATGACATAGCGTTCTTTGGATGCTGCAGATATCTATTCTCTCACCTTAAAAAGACGCAGAAACCTACGCCTTTTTTAGAATACCATGTTTTATGCAGAAACACTGATTTTTTACGATGATTTTATTCTTTTTTCTAATTCAGCAATCTTGCTGTCTACCGTTTGTCTGTAGTAATTTGTATTAATTTGATTTTCAAGCTGGTCAATATAGGTTTCCATTTCGTCAAACTGACTGTAGGACGCATAAGATGCTTCCGTTTTCATTACTGAATTCATACGATGGTGCGCACGGGCAATATTTTCGCGCCCCATTAGTTCCATACGGCGAATATGCATATCTTTTACCTTATGCTTCATTTCTTCATACTTTTGTTCAAGCTCTTCTAACTGCTTGGATGCATCTTCATAAGATTCTTTTACACGCTTTGCTCTCTCTTCGTAGTGAGCATGCTCTTTTACAATAAATTCATGTAATTCTGCTTCTTCAGCTGCTTGCGCCACTTGTGCTTGCTCATGACGTTTTTTCATCATGTCAAGTGCCAGATGGTATTCGCGATTAAACTGCTCTTTTAACGTGTGCTGCCGCTCAACAAGCTGCCTTACCTTTTCAGTCTCCTGCTCGCATTGGCGCAAATAGTGATTTAACGCAGCAATTGGATTTTTTTGTTCTTTGTGATCAAGTAATTGATGAAGGTCTGCAGAAATCGTTTCTTTCATTCGAGTAAATAAGTTTCTCATTTTGTTCATCTCCTTAGATAATAAAGTGAAATTTTATTATTTTTGATTTAAGTCAGCCCACTGACGTTCAAAGTGCTTAAACGGATCTTCTTTTTCCATTTTTATAGGCCTGCTGCTGTTCCACTTTTTATATACAATGTAAAGTACTACTGCTGCGATGATACCAGCAAGAGCCGGAAGGTTTGAAACGGTTGTTAAGAGTACGACGACACCAATAAACCCCCAGAACCATTTTTTAAAGGGGGTCTCTGCTTTAACAAACCCTTTAAATGCTACGTACAAAATAACCAAGCCAAGCGCAAGTCCTACCATGGGGCCAGCATTTGCAAGAAGAACGATAGCAGCTACCGCTCCAATCAAAAACAAACCAACTTTTTTCATTTTGTTTCCTCCTTTCGCTTCTCTATATACTTAGTTTAAGGATGATAACGTTTTTTCAAAACGAGCTAGAGCTTTATTTTCTCCTAAGACCTGAGGCTGACAACAAGCTCAGCCTGATTGTACAAAAAAAATGACAGCTTATGATAAGCTGTCATTTTGACATAAAAAAAGCTCTTCCGTTATATGAAGAGCTGGGTTGGATTAAAATATAGTGTATAACAACTATTGTCGATTGCTTTTCAATAACGTTCTGTAAGCCATGTTTTGTACCATTGTACTGCAAGCGGCTAGCTACCTCGTACTCCGGTGGCAATTATCTATCTACAAAATGTAACCATTTTGTCCTTCCTTCCGTTCAGTTCCTTCCAGAAAGTTCCCCTACCATTATTTGGGTTTCTCGCTCGAGGGGTTTACCTCGTTCCACTCTTATCATTTCTGATAAGACTTCGTCACTGTGGCACTTTCAGAGTAGTCAAGCCATATCTTAAAAAGACTTAGGCTTTTTCCCCGCCGTTAGCTTTTAACAGCTACCCTAGCTTATGACTTCGCTAGGCACGAACACTACAGACATCGCAGTCTGTGCGAGCATGGACTTTCCTCTACATCCTCATATGTGATGCAGCAATTACCCGAACGTTATTGATAACGACTTTCCTTAGTATAATAAAAATAGGAGTTGAATGCAACTCCTATTTTTAGGTTATTCGTATAATTTACTTCCAAACACATGTTTTTCTAAGTTTGACAAACGTTTTAAAATATCAAAGTTTGTCGTACCCGCTTGCTGCTGCTGTTGAGCCGGCGGCGGGGTAAACGAAGGTTGTTGCGGCTTTTTGGATAACTCTTCTACTTGCTTTTTTAAGCGTAAATTTTCAGTTTGTAATGCTTCAATTTCTTCATGAAATGCTTCATAATCTTTAATAACAGAATCTAGATACTTATCTACTTCCTCTTGATTATAGCCTCTCATGCCTGTTTTAAATTCTTTTTCTAAAATTTCTTTGGCCGTTAAACGAATTTTATCAGCTAACATCTCTATCACCTCGAATACGATAAACCTTATCTTTATTATAATTCATTTTTTCAAAAATAGCTTCAAATGTCAATTTATCTTTTAAAATGTTTCGTCAAGTGGCGTTAAAAAGACGAAAATTTTTCTTCATCCACGATATCTTGTAAGTCGTGAGACGTCACCATTATAATAGGGTATTCTTCTCGTTCAGCACGCTTTTTAGCCGTTTCTAACATATATTTAGGACTTCCTTCGTGCTCTTCGTCGTAAACTAAACAAATACCTTCACTTTTTTCTACTAAAAATTGATTTTTCAACCGAAACTGTGCTGGACTTTCATATTTCTTTTTTGTGATGCTATCTACATAATCTGCTTGACTTAAGACGAATTCATACAATTCTTTATTGACGTCATTCCATTTTTCTTCCTGCTCCAAAAATGGTGTTAAAACAGCTAACTGAAGCTCGGGATACTCGAGCTGCAGATCAAATACCACTTCTGCTGCCCAAATCTCTACTCCTAGCTGGCCACTAATCAATACCCATTCTAATCCATCTTCTACTAATTCCTGTAATTTTTTATAGAGCGCTTTTTTTATGTATGTAATGCCTTGATGTTTTTCATTAAAAATTCCAAGTTCGAATGGCTTATAACCAGTAACCGTTAGCACCTTCATTATATAACTCCTTTGTAACAAAATAGAATAGGAACTGATGTAATCAGCTCCTATTAACGTACATTATCTAAAATACCCTGAATTAGGTCCTTGATGCGCGCCTTTTGTATGACAGCTTCCTTGGCCGCAACCTTTGTGTCCAGGATAACTAGCGCCTGCTACTTGACCTGGGTAACCTCCTTGGCCTGGAAAACCAGCTCCACCTACTTGACCTGGGTAGCCTCCTTGGCCTGGATAACTAGCACCTGCTACTTGACCTGGGTAACCTCCTTGACCTGGGTAACCAGCACCTGCTACTTGACCTGGGTAGCCTCCCATTTGACCTGGATAGCCTGCTCCACCTACTTGAGTTGGATATTGCTGCGCACCGCCAAAAAACTGTTGATTTGAAGTTTCATTTACAACAGATTGTGTTTGCGGGAAGTAATGCACGTGCTTCACATTTGTATGATTCACCAATGTATTATGACTTGGATGAATGTGAGGTACAACTACCTCCTGAGAAGTAAACTGTGTGCAGCATTTTGTTGGATGCACAATTGGTGGCATACATTTTGTTGGTCTTGGATACATATCCTTTTTCCCCTTTCACTGTTTAGTTATTACACTATTACAATATGTGAAGGGTAATGTACATGTACTAAGACAAACACCTATTTTTGACCTACATAAAGGAGTTATACGAATTTTTCAAACTGCTTAAGACAATTACTGTTAAACAAATTAATGCGAAAAATGATACTAAAATCACATTTTTCATGAGGCCTCTCTCCATCTCACCAAAGTTCTGTTTTTAAGCTGTAAGAATCAGTCTTACATTGACTAATTTTATCAATGACTGAAAAATAGAACAATATAAAACGTCTACAAAAACAAAAGAATAATAATTCTGAATATTTTAAAATAAATCAGCTGAAGCCTATCCTTTAGCTGATTTATTTTTTAATCTAAGAAGTCTTTTTTCAAGCGCTTCCTTCGACGTTTTTTTCGTCATTCCCCTGAGTTGATTCCACTTCTCCGAGGCTAGCTCAGTATATAGAAGTGCTTGATGAACATCTTTGAGACGATGCTCATAAATTTTAGCTAACTCAACCAGTGCTTCTATAGCGACGTCACCTTCACATGTTTGAACCAAGGGTTCAAACATGTCCACTGCCTCTTTCCAACTCTTCTCTTTTTTATAATGATAAGCCATCGCTAGCTGAGCTTTTTCATGCTCTTCTTTTTCTTTTTCCGCTACGCCTTGATAAAGAGAGAAAGCGTGCTTGTTCTCCCCCAACTGCTCATACCACCTTGCCACTTCATATGTTTCTTTTTCTGTAAACTCCTCACTAGTAAGGAGATGTTTTGATAAATGAATGTATAAGGTAATAAGCGATAAAATATCATGTTCATTATGTTTCATAATGTCGAATAAGCCTCTTGGATTTTTCGTTTCAATAAAATCAAAATAAATCATGGGAGCTAAGAAACCGGGAATATCATCAACTCGTTCAATTCCAAGTATTTCTTTTTCGACATTCGCAAGCTTAACCGAACCCATTTTATGTTTCCACAGCCTTCTTGACGCATGCAGTAAATCAAAGTGACCGAACTTAGGCAGCTTGGGCAAATGATCTCTCAATAGCGTATGGCGAGTCTTGACGTGAGGCCAATCGAAAGATTTACCATTATAAGTCACAAGCGTCGTGTAGTCTACTTCTTTTAAAAAACTTTCATAAAATGCTACTTCTCCACTTGGCTCGGTTAATATATGCTGACGAAAAACGACGGAATCTTTTAACACCCTTGCGTATCCTAGCAAAAAGATAGTCGTTCCCGTACCTGTACTAAGCCCCGTCGTTTCCGTATCAAAGAAAAACAAATCTGAATATGTGTGGCCTTTTGATGAAAGCGGATGAGCAACTGTAGACTGATTCCATACTTCCACTACTTTTTTCAGCTCATTAAATTCATAATGTCCATGCTTGTAGTCGAGCGGGTAAACCACTTCTCTGATCATACAGTAGCTGTCTTCGGCAAAGTAAGGCGCAGCATGATTTCCCTTCCATTCCTGCTCATAGGGAATAGACGCGCCCTTAGATCGCTGGGGGTTACTTTCAACCGGAGGCTTCGCTTCTGTAACATGAAGATGCTTTTTCATACGGTTTAATTTATTTTTAAAAGACACGAGTTCACCTACTTTGCAGTTGTTGTAGCAGTACGAGCGCATCGCTTTTCGCGTGTTCTCCTTGTGCTTCCATACCAATACAGGACGGACAGCCGCTTTCGCAAGAACAATTTACAATTAATTGATTAGTTTGACTTAGCACATCATTCATTTGTTCGTATACTTTATCGCTTAGGCCAATGCCTCCCGGGTATCGGTCATATAAGAAGATAGTGGGCTGTTCATTGTGCACCGCTTTTATCTGAGGCACTACATGTAAATCAGAAGGATCGCACATCACCATAAGCGGTGCAATTGACTGAATGGCATTTGCCACGGAAATAAGAGCTTGTTCCAATCGTTCTTCAGATTCGTGAAACTGTTCTTTTTCAAAGCTTAGCCACACGGCATTTGTATGAAGCTCTTCTTCCGGAAGTGAAATGGGACCTGACCCTATGTTTTCATGCGTCTCAAACTTTATTTTTTTAAATATCGTCGCCATGGCGCTGACCATTACATCGCCATAACTGATTGAATATGTCCCTTCCAGTCGTTCTTTATCAGCTTCTAGAACCTTCAAGTTAACCGCCAAGTTTGCATCGGTAAAATAATCTACATCGACTTCACGAACATACGCTTTTTTCTCATCCCAGTCCAAGTATTCTACTTGATACTGAATGCCTTGATGCAAGTAAATCGCCTCATCATGAAGAAGCGTCATAGCACTAAAGCGATCCATTTCTCCAATTACTTTCACATTTGCAACGTCCGATTGATCAATGATGACAACATTTTCTTGGGATGCAGAGCGCAGACTGATATTATGAGCTGGGAAGGAATCATTCATCCAGTACCATTTATCTCCGCTAAAATGAATCACTCGTTCTTCTTGCAAAAACTCCAGCACGTCTTCAATTTCTACCCCATCAAATGTTTCTCCCTGCTTAAACGGCAGCTCATAGGACGCACATTTTAAATGATCGACTAAAATAACAAGATTATCAGGATTAATTCGAGCTGTTTCTGGATTTCTGCTAAAAAAGTAATCCGGATGCTGAATCATATACTGATCAAGCGGACTTGAACTTGCGACCATCACAATGACGGCTTCTCCATGACGTCTTCCTGCTCGTCCTGCTTGTTGCCAAGCGCTTGCAACCGTGCCTGGATAACCTGTCATTACACACACCTGCAGCTGCCCGATATCCACTCCTAGCTCTAAAGCATTCGTACTGACTACCCCGTAAATACTTCCCTCTCGAAGTCCTCTTTCTATTTCGCGTCGCTGCTTCGGCAAATATCCTCCTCGATACCCTTGAATAGACTTATGTTGAAGCTGGTTTTTTACGAGCTCCTGCAGATACGTTAAAATAATTTCCACTCGTACTCGGCTTCGTGCAAATACAATCGTTTGAATTTTATTTTTCAAAAACTCTCCTGCAATATTTCGCACTTCAAGCGTAGCACTTCTTCTAATGTTTAAAGGTTTATTCACAATAGGCGGGTTATAAAAAATAAAATGTTTGCGGCCGCTAGGCGCTCCGTTGTTATCTACTAACATAACATGAGCTCCCGTTAAATGTTCAGCGAGTTCTCTTGGATTAGCGATGGTCGCTGATGTACAAATAAAGATAGGATCGCTTCCATAGTAGCGGCAAATTCGCTTTAACCGGCGGATAACGTTGGCTACGTGGCTTCCAAAAACACCGCGGTACGTATGAAGTTCATCAATCACAATGTATTTCAGATTCTCAAACAGTGATACCCATTTTGTATGATGAGGTAAAATAGCTGAATGAAGCATATCCGGATTCGTAATAACGATATGCCCTGCTTTTCTCACCTTTTGGCGGATATTTGCCGGAGTATCTCCATCATACGTGTAGCTATTGATTGGCACTTCCATTTCTTCAATGATTTCATTTAATTCACTTTTTTGATCTTGGGCAAGCGCTTTTGTTGGGAACAAATAAAGAGCTCGAGCTTGATCGTTTTCCATAATACTTTGCAGTACCGGCAAGTTGTAGCACAGTGTTTTCCCCGAGGCTGTTGGCGTAACGGCCACAACATTCTTCTTAGCTGTCGCCAAATCAAACGCTGTTTTTTGATGCGTATAAAGCGAACCAATTCCTCGTTTTTCAAGTGCTTCCCGCAGTTTCGTATGCAAAGAAGCTGGAAATGGCGCAGTTTTAGCTTCTTTCTCTTCGATTGTATGCCAATGAACAATATTTTGCTGATACGATGGATTCGTTTGCAAGATATCTATTACTTCTTGTAAGTTTTTTCGTATTCTCATTTTCATCACCTGCTTCTATTTTAACGAATGAACGTTCGATAGAAAACCATAAGTTTTTGTATGTTTTTGGTGGAATCGGACATGGTATTAATACAGTAAATTTTTCAAGGAGATGTTAAAAATGGGAAGCCCTTATCTTTGCCCTAGCTGCAAAACAAATCGAACGCGCTTTAATATCATTGAACAAAATGCAAAACCTGTAAAAATGGACCCAAGAAGCGGAGACGTCGTAGAAGAATACACAAACGATACGCTCGATGCCTTTCACGCTGCTTATAACGGACCCCAAAAACGCATTCAGTGTGGAGCTTGCGGCTTAGTAGAAGATGAAACCATGTTTGTACGGCATGCTGAATCAAATAAACTTCAATAAAAAAAGGTGGGGCCCTTTGGTCTCACCTTTACTCCTATAACTCTTAGTGCTTTTTCTTGATGGAAAAGCAGACATTTTCATCTAAAAAATTCATGTCTTTTCTTATACAAACATGCTAAAATACCTAAAAAAAGATATGGAGATGATGGTCATGTCATTTCTTCTTTCGCTTTTACCTTTCTCCTTTCTGAAGAAATTTCGTTTCCCTTCAGGAAGAGAAGTTAATGAAGATAAAATGTTCGATAAAACGAATGCAGAAATGCTTCAACAAAGAGTCAAGCTAGTTTCACTTGCTCTTGTCATTTCCTACCCTCTTTATATTTATATAGGGTTTTCTTTACTTCAACATGCGGGGACATCTCAGTTTAGACATACACTAATTGGTATTCATTTCACTAGTTTCGCTCTCTCTTCTCTTTATTTATTCTTCTATTATTTTAGTAAAAGAAAAGAGCGATTTGCTAACTACTTAAGCACCATGGTATATGGCTATATATTTTATTACGTATTTGCTGCAGCACTTTCTACTATTAACAGTCAGCTTTTCACAGGTCGCGTAGACGTCTATATGATGCTTTTGATTTCCACAGCTGTTTTATGTCCTATGAAATTAAAACATCTGTGCATTATTTTTATTCCTAACCATCTTTTTTTACTATATGGCTTATCACGATATGTACCGGATTCTTTTTCTCTTATTTCAAAGCAGATCAATACAACTGCAGCAGTTGCTATCGCTTTGCTTATCTCATATATTCTCTATACATACCGTCACAAAGAATATATGAATCATTTACAGCTAAAAGAAAGCGAACATAATTTTTTTACGCTGTTCAAAATTAATCCCTATCCTTTACTATTAACGAGATTATCCGACCACAAAGTGCTGCTCATTAACAATAAAGCTATTCATTTTTACAATCTTGCTTCTCAAGATCTTGATCAACTAGACGGATTTATAATCTACCCTACTGATGAAGATCGAGAGGAGATTTTAAAACGTCTTCAACAAGAAAAGCATGTAAAAAACTACATCCTAGAAGCACGTGAACATGGAGATTCTAAGTGGGTTATGATCAATTATGAATTACTAGAGTATCAAAGCGAAAGCTGCATACTCGCAGGTATTACCGATATAACCGATTTAAAAGCGGTTGAGCATGAATTGAACTTGCACGCTTCAACTGATATGCTAACCGGAATTTTAAATCGAAGAAGCGGAATGGAAAAACTGCAGCTGGAACTGCTGAGAGCTAAAACCAATGATACATCTTTTGTATTATGTTTTATCGATATTAATTCCTTAAAACTAGTAAATGATCAATACGGTCATAGAGAAGGCGACTGGCTTATTAAAACAATAGCAGAATCAATTAGTGGTTATATTAGCAAGGATGATACGCTCTTTCGCTACGGAGGTGATGAGTTTTTATTAATTGCTCCTGAACAAACGGAAGAATACGTACACGAGCTGTGGCAAAATATTAATAATCAGCTAGAAGATAAAAAGAAAGAATGTAAGAAGCCATATGCACTGTCTGCGAGTTACGGGTTTATTATATGTGCGCCTTCAGACGACACCAACCTAGATACATTAATTCAAAAAGCAGATGCTGCCATGTATAAGCAAAAACATACGCGCGTTTCTTCCATCTTTAAGTAAATCATCGAAGTCCTTGCGCCATCGCATCAAGTAGATTCGCTAAATAGAATGACCAAGGAATAAATCCGTACATGAATTACGCATGCACTTTCTTTCTTTGCAAAGAAAAACTATAATAGATGATGCAAGTATTTTACTGATATATGGAAAGGACGTACATATGTTTACAATTAAAGAATATACAGCTGAACAATTGCAGGATCCATTTGGTCTCCTTCTAGGTGAACGCTATGAATTTCATTTATACATTGAGGTAGAAGAAGAGGATGAATTATATACCGGCAGCGACCTAGCACTACGCGTAGTGTATATTAAAGGCGAAGATAACACTTCTATTGCCCAGACTCATTTCTACGAAGTTTCAACAAATAAAGTATTAGACTTCGACCTAGAAGAAGAGGAAGAAGCAGCTGTCAAAGAGTTTTGCGGGAAGCATTTACCTTCAGAGGAAGGGACAGATAAAGAGGAATAATTAAAAGCGGCTGGAACAAAAGTAGTTTAGTAAAAATCCGAACGATGAATTGAGATTCCTGATGGAGAATCCAACTCGTTCGGATTTTTTCGTAGTGATGATGAACGTAGGTTTCATGTATGTAGGTGCTTATAGCTGTTGATTGGAGGGCAAGGCTCAGCGCCCGCCCGCGGAAAGCGCAGTCTTGCACGGAAACCAACAGCGATGTAACAAGCAATTCATACTAGAGAATCCATTCCATTTGTTCTTTGTTCGTCTTTAGATGGGATCGATTTCGTTATGTATCAATATCTTTTTGATTTCGTTTTTCCATTAGCTTTTTAACTACTTCTTTTGGTTCCCAGCATGTAAACTGATAAGCAGGACGAGTTTCATAGCCTAGTCTCTTGCATTGATACTTCATTCCCTTATCCAATTTAATGCTTTGAAAATGTTGACATGTGGCACAGCAATGAAATGAACTCACGCCTTCCCTTCTCCCCTACTTTAATCTATTTTCTTAATCATACAAATAAAACAAATTTGCACAAAAAAAGCTGCCGATCGGCAGCTTTCATATGTAGCGTTGAATTATAATTTTACAACATTCTCCGCTTGAGGTCCACGTTGGCCTTCAACGATTTCAAATTCAACTTTTTGGCCTTCTTCTAATGTTTTGAAGCCTTCAGATTGGATAGCTGAAAAATGAACAAATACATCATTTTCGCCTGGTACTTCGATAAAACCGAAGCCTTTTTCACTGTTAAACCATTTTACTGTACCTGTAGTAGCCATGTAAAAAAACCTCCAAAAAATGTAAAAATTTTAATATGTTACTCTATATTTACATTTATACCGTAAATAAAAAATTCACATATTATAAAAGAGACCTACGCGAAGTAGATCTCCTTTATAACAAGTGAATTTTCACTAAATCTAATTCGAGTATATGGTCAAAACATAGTATTAATTATATTTGGTTGCGTTTACATTATACTATACCTATATGTAGAATGCAAATATTTGGCCACCTTTAACATATGGCTCATCTGTTTTACAAGATATTTACCTTCCTTACGTCAACATGTTATCAATATGGGCGTCGATAATTTCTTTTCGTTTATTTTGCAGGGTTTCAAATAATAGCTTAGCTTCTTCTGAAGTTAACGCAAACGTTGTTGTTTCTTCATGGTTTTCTTCTTTTGTATGAAGCACAAATATGCTTTGTCGGATTTCACTCATACATATTCCTCCTTTTTCGATAGTATAGGCTTTTTTATATTTTTCATGTATGCTTCACACGTTTTTAACAAATTATAAGAAAGGTTAAAACTTATAAGGAGTGATACTATCATGAAGAAATCGTTTTTGTTTGTTGTAGGCTGCATGACGACCCTTTCTTTATTCGGCTGCAGCACAGCAGATCAAGGTAAAGATGGCGTCATTGACGATAATACAGTCCGCAACGTCACATATGAAAATGGAAACAATAAAACGAAAATGAATGACGTAAATAATACGCAAGACGTACAGCGTAATGAGAAAGAACAGTACAATCAGTCCGGCGGAATGAGAGTAGCCGATGTGGCAGCTGATCGTATCGTAGCGTTAAAAAATGTAAAAGATGCTAACGTAATCGTAACCGACCATACAGCTTATGTAGCAGCTGTATTAGACGATAACAAAGAAGGCAATCTCACAAAAGATATGGAGCATAAGATCGCACACGAAGTACGAAAAGCCGACGGCAGTGTTCATCGAGTGTTTGTATCAACAAACCCCGACTTTGTAAACCGTATGAATGGATATGTAGACAAGCTTCAAACGGGTAAACCAGTCTCTGGACTGTTTGACGAGTTTTCAGAAGTTGTTCGCCGCGTGTTTCCAAATTCACGCTAATATACATGAATGTCAAAAGAGCATTTTATAAAATGCTCTTTTTATTTTACCCATTGCATAAAATATTGCATAAAAAATGCACTTATAAGTTTCTGAATATTTTTATTTTATTTTATTTTGAAAACGTTTTCATTTCTTTGTTATAGGGGGATAGGGGATTTTCGCCTCATGTATTTTACGGTTTTGTGGGTTGATAGTAAGGGAAAAGTTTGTTAGTTTTAGAAACCATAAGATGTTTGCATGGCGAGTAGTGCTCGTTTCATGCATAAAAAATGCATAAAGGGGAGATTTGGTGGATATTGGTGTTTATATTTCACTGGGCATTTATTTTGTAGGAATGCTCGGAATAGGATGGTATGCCTACACAAAAACAACTCAAGACGTATCGGGTTACATGCTAGGCGGACGCGGACTAGGTCCGGCTGTTACTGCGCTTTCAGCAGGTGCTTCAGATATGAGCGGATGGATGTTAATGGGCCTTCCTGGATCCATGTACGTGACAGGTCTTTCAAGTTTATGGCTTGCAGTAGGTTTATCTATTGGTGCTTATTTAAATTATTTAATCCTCGCTCCGCGTCTTCGCACTTATACGGAAGTAGCGAATGACTCCATTACAATTCCGGACTTTTTTGAAAATCGCTTTGGGGACCATGCCAAGGTTCTTCGAACAGTATCAGCGATTGTTATCTTTATTTTCTTCACTCTTTACACTTCAGCTGGTATGGTATCAGGCGGAAGATTATTCGAATCGGCATTTGGTTTAAATTACCAAATAGGACTATTTGTAACGGCTGCTGTCGTTATTGCCTATACTCTGTTCGGCGGTTTCTTAGCCGTTAGTTTAACAGATTTTGTGCAAGGCGTTATTATGTTCATTGCCCTTGTTTTAGTGCCTATTGTAGCCTTTACTGACTTAGGCGGCGTTGGAACAACAATGGATATTGTAAAAAATATCGATCCAACTTACCTTGATTTATTTAAAGGTACAACCGTAGTAGGGATTATTTCTTTTTTAGCCTGGGGACTTGGCTATTTTGGTCAACCTCATATTATCGTTCGCTTTATGGCGATCTCTTCTATTAAAGAATTAAAGCCTGCCCGTCGTATCGGTATGAGCTGGATGATCCTATCAATCATTGGCGCTATGTTAACGGGTCTTGTTGGAATTGCTTATGTGGATCAAACTGGGATGAAACTTGGGGATCCTGAAACAATCTTTATTAAATTTGCTGATGTTTTATTTAATCCATTAATTACTGGATTTTTATATGCAGCTTTATTGGCAGCGATTATGAGTACTATTTCTTCTCAGCTGCTTGTAACGGCAAGCTCTGTTACAGAAGATTTTTATAAAACATTTTTCCGACGTAAAGCCTCTGACAAAGAGCTTGTAACAGTCGGAAGAGCTGCGGTTTTAGGTGTTGCAATTATTGGTATTTTGCTTTCTTTAAAGCCTAGTGATACGATTTTAGGACTTGTCGGATACGCATGGGCTGGATTTGGTTCTGCATTTGGCCCGGCCATTTTACTAAGTCTTTACTGGAAGCGTATGACTAGATGGGGAGCCCTTGCAGGAATGATTGTAGGTGCAGCTACAGTATTAATTTGGGTAAATACTCCATTGAAAGATGCCCTTTACGAAATGATTCCTGGATTTTTCTTAAGCTTGCTGGCTGTTATTGTAGTAAGTCTGTTAACAAAAAAGCCTTCAGAAGCTGTAGAAGATCAATTTAGAAACATGGAAAGCGTATTAGAACAGCATACAAAATAGTAAAAAAAGTACACAAGTTACGACTTGTGTACTTTTTGCTTTTAATGCAAGCCCTGCAGTCATATATATGTACTAAAGACGGATTAAGGAGGGTTTTTACATGCAACATTCTTATTTCCCTTACGAACCTACACAGCCACTGCGCGTAGATACACAAAATAGAGAAATTAAAGTAACTGGTGAAGGAACTGCTTCAGCCATTCCAAATGAAATTTCCATGACGATTGGAACGCGCACGGAAAACCGAGACGTTCAAGAAGCCTTAAAAGATAATTCAGCTGTTTCAAATACTCTGCTGCAAGAGATGAAAAAACTTGGAATCAACGACCAGCAAATTGAAACAGCTTCATTCACTATAAATCCTAAATATGATTACAGCGATGGAAAATCGACTCTTACGGGATACGAAGTACAGCATTTGTTTAGAGTAAGAGTACAAGATGTAAAACAAGCTGGCGATGTTTATAACGCTACGTTTTCAAGCGGAGCCAACGTAGCGCAAGATCTTCAATTTCACGTTACAAATGATGATAAATATGAACAAGAAGCGATAAGTAAAGCTTTGCTTAACGCTAAAGAAAAGGCCTTTACCATTGCCAACACGCTGCAGCTCCCTATTAACCAAATCCCCATTTTAATCGAAGAAGGCCCCGTCTATCAGTCATCTGGCTCCTCGCCTAAGTTATTAGCAGCCTCTCCCCCTATCCAAGCTCAGTCCTTGACTGTATCCGCTTCTGTAAAAGTTACGTACACGTATTAATACTTATGATAAACTATAGATTATTATAATGAAGAAACTAATCTAAAGGAGCTCTTTGCACAATGACTTCTGAACATTTACTAGCAGCTTATCAGACCCTATGGTTGAACCGTTCTTTCGCTTCTAAACAAGCCCTGACAAGTGAAGATCAGCTTCACGAAGCCATTCTGAAAGATTTAAAAGATGAAATGACTCATCCACGCGTTCGGCAAACACCGTATGTAAAATATCATCTTGGCATAAAAAGAATTCTAAACAGCAGTCTTTCCTCTGATGAAAAAGTTGCGCTTACGTCCCTATACACAAACCTTTTAGATAGCTGTATATAACAAAAAAAGGACTTCCTTAATGGAAGTCCTTTTTTTATTTAATTAACGCTTTTTCTTCTAAGCTTTGAAAAACAGCGTTAAAGTCTTGCTTCAAATCCTCGAATTCCTCTAACCCTACTGAAAGGCGAAGAAGTGAATCAGTAATTCCTTTTTCTTCACGTACTTCTTTTGGGATACTTGCATGAGACATTGTTGAAGGATGCGTGAGAATGGATTCAACTGCACCTAGACTAACGCCAATTGAAGCTAATTTGACTCCTTGTAAAATATGTCGTGCTACTTTTTCATCCTGCACTTGGAAAGAAATCATAGCTCCGTATCCATTTGCTTGTTCTGAAATGAGTTTGTGGTCCGGATGACTTTTTAAGCCTGGGTAGTATACACGGCTCACTAGAGATTGTTCTTCAAGCCACTTTGCAAACTGCAGCGCTGTTTTTAACTGCTGATCTAAACGAACTTTTAATGTCTTAATGCCTCGAAGCAGTAAAAAACAATCCTGTGGCCCCAAGATAGCACCAAAAGCATTTTGTACAAACTTTACTTCTTCCGCTAGCTTTTCATCGCTTACTACAACTAAACCGCCAATGACGTCACTGTGGCCGCTGATATATTTTGTAGCACTATGAATGACAATATTTACACCAAGGTCAATCGGCTGCTGTAGATAAGGTGTTAAAAACGTGTTATCCACAATTGTAAGGAGATTGTGCTCCTTCGCCAAACTTGCTACTGCTTTAATATCCGTTACCTGTAAAAATGGATTTGAAGGGCTTTCGATATAGATAGCCTTCGT
Organism: Priestia sp. FSL R5-0597; assembly: GCF_038006305.1. Taxonomy (NCBI): domain Bacteria; kingdom Bacillati; phylum Bacillota; class Bacilli; order Caryophanales; family Bacillaceae; genus Priestia; species Priestia sp. FSL R5-0597. Next base: position 1,414,449 of record NZ_JBBOUZ010000001.1, on the reverse strand, counting down.
ATCTTTTGTGATAGCTTCTTCTACTTTCTCAACCTTCGTTGTATCAACAAAAGTTGTTTTGATACCAAACTTTGAAAATAATCGTGTTAATACACGATATGTCCCGCCGTACGTATCGTGTGAAACTAAAATTTCATCCCCTGATTCAAAAATAGATAACACCGATGAAATAGCAGCCATACCTGATGAAAAAGCAAAACCAGCGTATCCATTTTCTAGCTGAGCAATAGTGTTTTCTAAAGCCTCACGCGTTGGGTTTCCTGAACGAGAATAGTCATAGCGACCGTTGTTCGTCTCATCTTCTTGGTTAAATGTAGATACTTGATAAATAGGTACGTTAACCGCTCCAAAATGACCGTCAATTCCTGTATTTGCATGAATTAAGTTCGTACCAAATCTATGTTTATTATTGTTGGTATGCATCAAATGCCTCCTTCAAATCTTTAATTAAATCATCTGCGTGCTCAATTCCAACTGATAATCGAAGTAAACAGTTTGTTACTCCGACACGATTTCGAATTTCCTCCGGAATGTCAGCGTGTGTTTGACGAGCTGGGAATGTCATTAAACTTTCCACGCCTCCTAAGCTTTCTGCAAATGTAATAACTTTAACATTTTCTAAAAGTACTGACACGATGTCAGGGTGTGAGACAGCAAAAGAAATCATGCCTCCAAATCCAGTTGCTTGTTTCTTCATGATTTCATAGCCCGGATGTGTTTCAAGACCAGGGTAATACACTTTTTCCACGAGATCATGAGCAGTAAGCCAATTTGCAATTTTCAGTGCGTTTTCGTTATGTTTTTCCATACGAAGCGCTAGCGTCTTAATACCGCGCAATAACAGCCAGCTATCTTGTGGACCTAAGATTGCCCCAGCTGCATTTTGATAAAAACGAATTTTTTCTCCTAAGCTACTACATCGAGCGACTACAAGACCAGCAACTACATCATTATGACCCCCAATGTATTTGCTTGCACTATGTATCACAATATCTGCTCCAAGCTCTAAAGGACGCTGATAGTAAGGGGACATGAATGTATTGTCAATGATAGTAAGCAAATCATGCTGTTTAGCTAACGCAATTGCTTCTGGCAAATCAGTCACGTGCATCATTGGATTTGTAGGTGTTTCAATGAATAAAGCTTTCGTGTTGGGACGAAGCGCATCTTTTACTTGCTCGAGATGGGCTGTGTTGACGTACGAAACAGTAATTCCTTGCTCTGAAAAGATTTCATTTAGTACTCGGTACGTTCCTCCGTATAAATCCTCTGATACAATTAAATGATCTCCGTTTTTAAATAGCGCTAAAACTGACATTACACCCGCCATTCCTGAAGCGAATGCTACTCCTACTTCGCCTTTTTCTAAAGCAGCAATTGCTTCTTCCAATGCCGTACGAGTAGGATTTGCCGTACGTGCATAGTCAAATCCTGTACTTTGCCCTAAAGCAGGATGAGCAAATGTTGATGCTTGGTAAATGGGTGTTGTAATAGAACCTGTTGAAGGGTCACGACCTACTCCTGAACGAACTAATAAAGTTTCAATTTTCATCTATTTCTCTCCTTAACTCAAAATAAAAAACACTCTTCACAGATGGAAGAGTGTTCGTTTATACACGATTTCTCTCATCTGTTAGAACAATACTGATGTTCCACAGGAATTAGCACCGTTCAAATGAATGTTTCATTTGATGGTTGCCGGGCATCGCAGGGCCAGTCCCTCCGCCACTCTTGATAAGAGTTCTATATAATTGTTGGTGGTTAACGTTTGTTGTTACTAACTTTAATAAAGATTTTCTTTATTGTCAACATAATTTTCTAAAAAATTTAAATCATCTCATTTGTTTATTCAATATACTTGTCCTGATAAGTACATAAAAAAAGAGACGACACCGAGGTCTCTTTTTCTAAGGCAAGTGCACAGATTTTACGTGAGCTAACTTCCAATACATACTTTCTCCATTTGCCGTAATTAGTTCAACAATATTATTAGAAACTTCTTTAAGTACGCCAATTTTTTCTGATTGATCCCCTAAATCTAATACGACCAGTTGATTTTCATATTTTTTAAGCTGCTCTTCAAAGTTTCTGACAAAAGGTGCAGAGGCAGGCCTTACTGGGAGCTCTTTGTCACTTAAAGAATAAGGGGTTAACTCATTACTATAAGGGGTAAGCCATTTCAAATGATGTAGAGAAACAAAGACATTTTTATACACTGGAGAATAAAACACAAGATAATCATTCAGCACGCTTGTAATATAGCCATGCAATGATTTTCCTCCTGTTACATAAATTTCAATAAATTTCCCTTTTGCCTGCTGTAAAATATTACGATAAGAAATCCGCTGACTTTCTTCTATTAAGTTCTCTTCTATGGTTCGTAAAGGTGTATAATCTTCTTCTGAAACCTCTCGTAAGCGATGTATGTGTAAAAGAGGAATATACAAATAATCATGTCCATTATATAAAACCATTACATCTAACCCGAGATCAACAAGTTTTCCTACAAACGTTGTTTTACCTGATATATCGACTTCAACAATTTTATCAATATAATGATTCATACTCATACTCATTCTCCTCCTTTTTCCTATATGATAGAAAAGGTGCTTTATAAGCACCTTTTATGTTCCAGTTCATCATGCTTTCCAACGATAATTTTTCGTTTTAATAACTTTTTCACCTGGTGTTGAAGAGCGTGAACCCGTACGGCGACCTCCCGAGCGATCGTCTGTGCGACCTCCTGTACGTCTTCCGGTACGGTCTCCAGTACGGCCATCCGTGCGACCTCCGGTTCTATCTACAGTAGTTGATTCTTGCACAGAATCTTCTTCATTTGTATCTCCATTTTGCTCAGAATTTTCTTCATTTTGCTTGAAAGATCCTTTTGATCCTAAGGCAATGGTTTTTACGTGTCTTGGTTGTAAACGTAGAACTTGATTATTTTGTACAAGAGTAAAGTTTCCATTGCGACTTTGAACTAACACACCTTCTACAGCCTCTGGCCCTCCGCCGTTAATAGCTACCCATCTATGCGAAAACTCTTCAAACAGTTCATTGAAACTTTTCGCTTTAATATACTCAGGTGTCTCTTCAACTAATAATGGGTTTTGCGGAACAACAGGCGTATTTTTGCTTACAACTTCACTTACACTCTTTATGTGCTCTACATTGATATAAACGACGCCGTCATCTTCTGTTAGTAATACGACATACGCAGATTCAAATGAGCCTAATACATCAAGGATCTTACCCAATTTTTTCTCTGGCCCTCCTTGATTTATTTGCACTTGTTTATCTTTCATCAATAATAAAGTGCCTGCAAATGTGTTGGCTCTGTGCAGTTCTACTTCACTATTAAATCCAGAAAATGTTTGCGCGGAATTAGACTTTGTATCCTCTGTAATGCTTTTAACATGAGCGAGCTGGTAATAAATAAATGTATATTGCTGTTGTGGAATAAGCTGCGCCGGTTGATTATTTTGCTGATTGTTATTTTGTTTTGTTTCAAGAGCAAGTGTTAAATAATCTGATTGAACGTCGATTAAATATCCCGTTTTAGATTCAGGCCCCCCGCGATAGACAGTTACTACTCTCCCTTTTAATGGTTTAAAGTGGGCAGAGTAGCCCGTGCTTTCAGATTGTTGAACTTTACGAGCGCGACTACGATTGGCATTTTGAGTTTGGTCTTGATTTTGGTCGTAGTAATAGTTACTCATTATTTTTCCTCCTTATTAATTGTCCTTATTGGTCATTCATAATGTATATATACGTATCATGTACAGCTATTGTCTTCCTGCATTTGCCTATTATTCTTAAATTCCACTTTTGCCTATCAGTCTAGTAAAATTCAAAAATCAAAAAGATGACTTTTAATGTACGCTGTTCGGTCTTTTACGAAAGAAAGCATAAGGTCTGGTTCCTTATGGAATTGCTCCAAGTTATCTTTTACGTAAGGATCTTTTAATACATATGGAGCAATATACTCATGCAGTTGATAAATGATTGGTTTCATGTATTCTATTGTAAATTGATTATTTAGAACATTGTTCATTTTTTGAATATATCTCTTTTTAATGCTGTTCACCGCCAGTAAGCGAGCTGTAAGCGTATTAAATCCTTGTGCACGGACATAGTCTCCTTCCATTACTTTTCCATTTACATCTCTTCCCCAAGTTGCATCATAATCCCATGGAATCAGTTCAAAGCGCCCGCTTTCATGATTTAGATAGAGCGCATAGTTATGGACAAAACCGTCGTAATTCTGCATACAAATAATACCGACTAACCAAGATAAGTAGCGGTCGACGTTCAGGTACTTCTCAATATTCTGTTCGAATTCCGTATTTGTCCATGTATTAAGATTAAATATAAACTTTTCTAATTTTTCCTCGTCTCCTTCTCTCACTGCTTTATCTTCATATCCAGATAACAAAGTTGTTTTTGGCTTTTTATCCAAATCGCTCATCAAAGAAAAATTAGCATCTCCGTCTACTGCATAAAATATAGATCCATCCGCTAAATTTCTTTTTTTCAAAAATAGTTCATCTACCGATTCGAGCTGAAGATATATTCCTTCATTTTTCCCATTAATCTTAAGAGTGACAAACTGAGAGTGGGGAGATAAAACATCTAAAGAAGAGAAAAAATCGAGGGACAATTTGTTGCGCATAAGCGATGGATCTTTGTATTCAGCGTTTAGGTGTATTTCTTTGGCGCGCTGAAATATTTTCGGAGAATAAAATTCAATATAATATGACTTTTTCTTCATCTTCCGAATATGGGAGCCTCTTAGGAGCAAATCAATATCGTAGCGTTTTTTGTTAAACTTCATCGTTGCCTGAACCGCTTCTTCTGACCAAATATCTCTTTGCATTTCCTTTAAATCTTTTACATTCACAAACAGAGCGTATTGAGGGATTTCTTTTTGCTTCATGATTCGACCACCTTTCTTCAATTATTAAAGTATATGAAGGGTAAATTCTCCATGATACCCCGCAGCATCAACTATTTCCGCAAACTCCACTTTTGACTCATATCAAGGACAAGCATCATCGCGTATTCTATTAATGCAAGACCTAGTCCAATTGACAAGGAGGTTTTTGTATTGCATATTACACCTGAAAAAATTAAAGAGGCTGCTGAAGCCCTAGAATGTACAGAACTGAAATCTTTTATGTTTCAAGAGCCAACTGCTGGTCCACTAACAAGAAAGCGTCGCTCTTCTCGTAGCACTGGCCGCAGTAGCCGCCGTTCTACTCGCGGTACTCGTCGCTCTTCTCGCGGCACTCGCCGTTCTACTCGTCGTTCTACTCGTCGCTCTCGTCGTTCTACTCGCCGTTCTCGCCGTTCTACTCGCCGCTCTCGTCGTTCTACTCGCCGCTCTCGTCGTTCTACTCGCCGCTCTCGTCGTTCTACTCGCCGCTCTCGTCGTTCTACTCGCCGCTCTCGTCGTTCTCGCCGTTCTTAATTTCCCTAAACACTCATCTTTATTGAAAAAAAAACGCCGAAGAGCCATGAGTGTCTTCGGCGTTTTTTTCCACTTATAGAAGAGGAACATTTGGAAATATACTAAGATGGAGCGTTATTCATTTTACATAGAAAAGGAGAGGTTTTATGAAAAAAAACAAACATCAAATTTCAACTTCATCAACAACAGATGTCGAAGAGATCAAACGTTTAAATGCGCAGTCTGGACTAACCTACAATGAAGTATTTGCACTTCTTGGAGAAAACTATTTGAAAAATCAACAGAAAAAATAATAAGCTGGGACTAGAAAATAACTTCTAGTCCTTATACTTTGAAAATCCCGGAAAACCCTTTTACTAAGGATGTTAATTGGTTCATGGCTCCCATCATCTGTCCCGCAGTATTCATCATTTTGTTCATATCGTAATTGCCATCACTCGATTTAAACTGAGACATTAGTGACTGAAATTGAGATGGCTGAGGCTTTTGCTGCTGACCTTTAGGATATGGATTAAAAGGCGCACCTGCATTGTTGTACATGGGCTGCTGGTACATTCCGTTCATATAGGGAATTTGCTGAGGGCCAAAAGGCATTTGTTGCTGAGCGTACGGATGTTGCGGCATATAAGCTTCCGTCCATGGCTGCTGGTGATACTGTGGAAATGGATGTACCTGACTTAAATCAAAACGTTCTGGTTGATGTTGCTCATAATACGGATAGTGCTTACTTGTATACATGCAAAATCAATACCTCCTTTTTAATATTACATAATATATAGTATGTATGCAGAAATAAGAGGTGACGTTCGTCTACTTGTACTTTTGGGGAACGCATTCAAAAATATGTAGGTTTCTGTCGAAAGTTTAAATTTTTCAAAAAAACGAGATTATTTAAATATATGGTACGATAAGAACAAGTGATACTACCTATACGTAGTGGCACAAATGGGGATTAGGAGGGAATTTACATGTATGTGAACGAACTTCAAGAAGCTTTTATTGCGGTGAAACAATATGAGCCGCAGTCAAGTAATGAATTACTCGATTTTGCTCAGCAGCAGTATTTAAAAGGTTTTTTAACTCCTATGAATTACAAAGCCGCTGTACGTGAACTCGAACAAATTGGAGCTACTAAGCCTGATTTTAGTGCACAAGATGATTAATTTTTTTACTACCACTGAGAAATCGGTGGTTTCTTTGTTTCCTATAAAGTGGACACATACTTCTTTTTTGACTTGTTTATACTATAAAGGCTTTAACGTAGTATTCAATAAAGGAGGTTTATTTCATGAGTCGTGGAAAACATTTTGATCATAAAAAACAAGGACAAGGTGCAGTAAATAAAACAAATAACGCCGTTGCTTCTAAACATACCGAAAAAGTTGATTATCATATCGATACAGTTGCTTCACAAGATCACCCAGCTGTTTCTATCCAATCACAAAAAGATTTTGATTAACTTTTTATTGATCATGATAAAATGCCTAAAGAGTTTTCTCTTTAGGCATACATAGAAAATCCCCACCTTATAAGTCTTAACGGAAGGCCGGGATTAATTATTCAATATCGACTCGAGCACATACTTATTTGAGTGATACATCTTTTTAAATCGCTTTTCTCGCGTCTCGGGATAAAATGACTGTAGTACAACGTTTTGTAAATTTTCTTTTAACGTCTCTACTTGATTAACATGAATATATTTTGGTCGCTCTTTCTTCAGCCATTCCGTTACGAGACTAGCCCATTCATCAAGTTCTTTGAAGAAAATATCTCCATAAGGTTTTACTTCTTCAAAAAATTTCACTTCATAATTTTCTTCCTGTTGAATAGACGCTAATCGTTCTACAGCTACTTCATTATATTGAAACATGATTTCCGTACTTTTTTTCACATCTTCATTCATCGTTATTCGTCACCTCTACGATGACTATTGTAACATAAACAATCTTTATACTGTATGAAGAACCATTTCTCTTCGGCTTCTACTCCATTCTGTTTCGGAAGGCATGCTTTCATACACAGCTACTTCAATTTCTTGCAGCGATTGGTCAATGCGATGAACTTGTTCCATATATGTTTCTTCACAATGTGTAAATGCTTCATTTATAGATGTAGACATCGTTTTATCCACTAGATCTACTTGCTCTAGTAAGCTATCTAATAAAGTCATCATTTCGCTTGTTTTAACCATACTTTGTTTCATCGCCATCCCTCCAAATTTTCCTTTGCATAACGTATTCTCTTTTTTATTCAATGTCCCTTCACACATGACAAAACTAGTTTCTATTCGTCAAAGAAAGATGTTTTCGACATTTTCATTTATGGTGAATCGAAAGAGAACATATTGAAAACACTAGTATAGACATTTCAGCTAAGGAGATACATTCTGCTGCTGAACGTTCATTACAACATGATAGGAGGTGCCTAGACATGGCCAACAAACAGCAAAAATCACAGCCTAAAAATAAGCCTGAAACAAAAACCTACGGTGATCCTAAAAAGTTAAACGGTCCTAACCAGCCTTCTACTTAAGAACAAAACGGTCACTTGTGACCGTTTTTATTTACATTAACTACTTGCGCTACTTTCATTAATATATGCAGCTGCTTTTGCTTTTGAAGATACCACTTTGTAAAATGAACTTTCTTTGGAAAAGGCGGCTTTTTCATGAGCTTTTGTTCCTGTTTTTTTGTTAAAAACCACTCTTCTCTCTTTTTTTCATGATGTCTAATAGCCGGATACACCTTTCGAAGTGCAGGTGTACAGCAACTGGTTTCATCCACAAAATACTGCTCATAATCGTATCTCGAACCCGTATGCTTTGTTTTCAAAGAAAATTCATAAAACAAGGGATAATACTTTTCATGAAATAATAAAGCCGCTAATTTCTTCCCCAAATCAATCCGATTATTTACTTTTGTAAAATCATGAACAGAACAACCGTATAGCTCCCCTTTTGTAGTAGGAAAAAGGACGGAGCTAAAGTGGAATATATCTTGAAAAAAAAACAGCATACTTTTAAATACTCTATCTTGATAAAAAGGCTGTTCAATAACGGGCTTTTGAATAACGTGCTGCTCATTTACAATTAACGCATGAATAAGCTGCAGTTCAGAAGGTTTCTGCATAAATTGCCTCCACTTTTCTTCGATAAAAGATGAAACATTTAAATAGGGAAGTAAATGAACGTAAGAGACATGTTTTTTACGCGAAACAGCATACAATAGTAATTGCGGGAAGGCATCTTTAAAAATAAGCCAATTTGCTCTTTCATACGTCAAAAATAATAAATCGCGCGTTTGCTTTGATAACGCTTTTTTCATTGGTTCTCCTTGCAAATCACACATATTCCACCCTGCGTTGCGCGATACCATACTTGCGAGAAATGCCCACTTTACTTCAGGATATCTATGATAAAAAGTTGCATAAGCTTGGGTTCTTGATATATTATCAATATTCAGCTTGTCTGTTGTTTTATTAATCGCTGTCAACAGCGCTTGTTCCGAACTATTGAGTGACATCTCTTCATCTTCTTTCATCTATTTTTATTTGTAGGATTTGGTATAATAGAATTTGTTTGTTTAATAGATTTACACTAAAGGAGTGATGGTTATGATTCGCTATCCTAACGGAAAGGCCTATAAGCCATTGAATACCAGCAGTCCTTCCCCTAAAAAGCTAGAAGCTAGCTATAGCAATCGTGGTATGACGCTGGAGGACGATTTAAACGAAACAAACGAATACTATGTTTCAAAAGGAATAGCCATTGTTCACAAAAAACCAACCCCTGTTCAAATTGTAAAAGTAGACTATCCGAAGAGAAGTGCCGCTGTTATCAAAGAAGCTTATTTTAAACAGGCTTCTACTACAGACTATAATGGAATCTATAAAGGAAAACACCTTGACTTTGAAGCAAAAGAAACGAGAAATAAAACCTCATTTCCTCTGCGTAATTTTCATGAACATCAAATTGAACATATGAAGCAAATTGTGAAACAAAACGGGGTTTGTTTCGTTATATTAATGTTCTCTACTTTACAAGAAATATACTTGTTCGAAGCACAGTTCCTTTTTCCTTATTGGGATGCCATGAAAAAAGATGGACGAAAATCAATCCCTAAGGCAGATATTGAAAAAAAAGGACATTTCATCGAACTTGGTTACCATCCGAGAATCGATTACATAAAAACTATAGATAAATTATACTTTTAAGAGTATGATATATATGTTTACGGAAATCATTCTCTTACAATGCGTTGAAAGGTAGGAGTTTTTATGTCAGATAATTATCGCTCTCGTGAAGAACGACGAAGAGCTATGAATGACAACAAACCAGAAGGTAAATCTCAAGGAAAACCGAAAAAGAAGAAAAAAGGAGGCCTATTTCGTAAAATTGTTGCCGCAGTTTTACTGATAGGAATCATCGGGCTCATTGCCGGAGTGGGAACTTTTTTTGCTATGATAAGCGATGCTCCAAAAGTTGATGACTCGGTATTAAAAAACTCTTTTTCATCTAAAGTATATGCAAACGATGGAAAGACAGTTGTAAAAGAAATTGGAGCTCAAAAACGTACATATGTGCAATACGATGAAATCCCTCAAGTCGTCAAAAACGCATTTATCGCTACGGAAGACGTTCGTTTTTATAAACATCACGGCGTCGACTTTTACCGTATTGGTGGAGCATTAATGGCGAACTTTAAAGACGGCTTCGGTGCTGAGGGCGGTAGTACGATTACTCAGCAAGTGGTAAAGAATTCGTTCTTATCACCAAAGAAGACGGTTAAACGTAAAGTACAAGAAATGTGGTTAGCTTACCAGCTTGAGCGCAAATATTCGAAACAACAAATTCTTGAAATGTATTTAAACAAAATATATTTCGCATCAGGTGAAGTATACGGTATTGAACGAGCAGCTGAGAAATTTTACGGAGTTAAAAGCGTAAAAGATTTAACTCTTGATGAAGCTGCTATGTTGGCAGGCTTACCAAAAGCGCCAACTACTTATAACCCAGTTACAAACCCAGAGAATGCTACTAAACGCCGTAACACAGTATTAAACTTAATGGCTAAAAACGGCTTCATTACACAAGCCGAGGCCGACAAAGCAAAACAAGTAGATGTACAGGCTCACTTAGCTAAACAAACTGAATCAACATCTAAGTACGATGTATTTATTGATCAAGTAATCGAGGAAGTAAAAAAGAAAACAGACGCGGATCCATTTTCTGCGGGCTTAGAAATTTATACAACGCTTGACACGAATGCTCAGGACTATGTGGATGATGTGATGAATAACAAAGTAGTCAACTTCCCGAACGATAAATTCCAAGCAGGTCTTGTCGTTGTAGATAATGAAACAGGCGGTATTCAAGCAATTGGAGGCGGACGTAATCGTGTATCAGGCGGCTTAAACTTTGCAACAAATATGAGACGTCAGCCCGGCTCAACAATTAAGCCGATCTTAGATTACGGTCCAGCGATTGAGAACTTAAAGTGGTCTACTGGACAACCGCTAAAAGATGAAGAATATCATTATTCAAACGGCACGCCAATCCGAAATTTTGGACGCAACTATAAAGGTTGGGTTTCAGCGCGTGAAGCTTTAGGACGTTCACTGAACATCCCTGCTTTAAAAGCGTTCCAAGCAACCGGTGCGGATAAAGCAAAAGAGTTCGCTACAGGCCTTGGGCTAAAATTAGATGAAGAAGACGGCGAAGCTTATTCTGAATCTTATTCTATCGGAGGCTTCCGTACAGGTGTTACACCTCTACAAATGGCTGGAGCCTATAGTGCTTTTGCAAATGAAGGTATGTACAATGCACCGCATACGGTGACAAAGGTAAAATTCCCTGATGGAACAGAAATTGATTTAACGCCAAAACCAAAACGCGCAATGCAAGATTACACGGCATTTATGATGACGGACATGATGAAATCTGTTGTAAACGAATCATATGGTACAGCTCGTGCTGTTCGTACACCAGGATTAGAAATTGCGGGTAAAACGGGAACTTCGAACTTTAGTGCTGCAGAAAAGCAACGATACAATATTCCAGACGCTGGTGAAAAAGACGTTTGGTTTAATGGATTTACGCCAAACTATACGATTTCCGTATGGACAGGCTATGAAACTGCTAAAGACGGCTATATTTTAAGTCCTAATGAAACAGGCATGGCAAAAAATATCTTTAAGCATGTTATTACTCATATTTCTGAAGGCAAACCTAAAGGAAGTTTCAAGCAGCCGGACAGCGTAGTTGAACGTTCCGTGGAAAAACCAACGGGCAAAGACTTAAAACGCCCAAGCGGCTCTACTCCTTCGAGCCTAATTACGAAAGAATACTTTGTGCGCGGCACTGCACCGACAAAAGTATCTCAAACGTTTGTGAAGAAAGAAAAAGAAGAAAAGAAAGAAGATAAAAAAGAGGACAAAAAAGAGAAAAAAGACAATAAAGATGTGAAGCCCAAAATTACTGCTTCGTATAGCGGAGGAGCAATTTCAGTTAACTGGTCAGCGTCAAACGCAGCCAGTGATACGACCTTTACAGTCACAATGTCATCTCCTAACGGTTCTGAACAACTCGCATCTGGCGCAGGAGCCGGTGGAAAAACAATTTCCAATCCAGCAGCAGGCGCAACGTATAGTTTCACCGTAACAACAAATACGGGCGAAAGCGCTAGTTCTTCTGTAAAAGTCCCTGATTCATCAGATCAAACTACCGAAGATAATTCTACTAAGCCTGAAGATGACGGAACAACGGACGATAATCAAAATGAAGACAATAGCAACACTGATCAAAACAACGGCTCTGATCAAGGTGACGATTCATCTACTAAGCCGGATGATAACCAAAACAGCAATAATGGCAGCAATAGTGACGGTAGCAATAGCGGTAATAACGGCAATACCGATAATAACAATAACGATAGCGGCAATACTAACGATGGTAATAACAACAATAATAACGGAGGCACAACTCCTCCTCCAGCAGACAACGGTGGAAGTGACTCAGGAAGTCAAACACCACAAACTCCTGCTACACCATCGACGCCGTCAACACCTGCTACACCGCAGCAAGAGCCAACAACTGAAAATTAACGCAGCAGTAAAAAGCCCCTACACGTGTAGGGGCTTTATTTCTTGTGAAGAATAAGCATTTTTGCATACTGCTTACGCAGCTCATTAAATAATTCTGTCAGCTGAATATACGCTTGATAAGAAGAAACTCGCTGCAGCAAAAACATAAGTCTCTCAGCACAGTTAATAGGCTTATAGGTTAGGTCCGCTATGTCTTCTTGCAGCCGATTTAAACGCCGAACGGGCTGTCCATTAATCCAAAACAGTAAACTAATATACATAGCAGCAGCTTGTTTCATACAAGGCGCTGCTTCTTTTGCTTTTCGCTGAGAAAAAAGCGTATGCAGTTCTTCCCTTTGAGTTTCCCACTTTTCAAAAAATGGCCGTATGTTCTTTTGAACATCCCTCCAAGGTGTTTTCGTTTCTTTATGTACATCGTATAAAATATCATAAGCAAAATAATTTCTTCCATTTTTTTTATCTACTTCAAGAACCCGATCTTCTTTTGAATAAAATGGTTCGCATATGAAATGTGACGGCACTTCAATCGGTAACATCTGTCTTCTTCTCTTTTCCTTTCATTCGTTTCTTTCCTTCTCGGCAAAGATCAAGAAGCGGGCAGACATGACATTGAGGAGACTGTGCTTTACAGTGATAGCGTCCAAAGAAGATAAGTCGATGATGCGTAACGGACCATTCATCTTTCGGAATTTTTCTCATCAGCGTTTTTTCTACTTCCAAAACGGAATCTTTCCACCTGCAAATCCCAAGGCGTTTACTTACACGTTCTACATGCGTGTCTACGGCTATTGACGGTACTCCAAAAGCTACGGATACAACAACATTAGCCGTCTTACGCCCTACTCCCGGAAGATTGGTCAGCTCATCACGATCTTTCGGAACTTCTCCTCCGTATTCATCAATGAGCATACGGCAGAGCTTTTGAATGTTTTTAGCTTTATTTCTATATAAGCCGATTGATCTAATATCTTGCTGCAGCTCTTCTAACGAAACGGCTAAATAGTCTTCAGGCGTTTGATATTTCTTGAATAAATCCGCTGTTACGCGGTTGACTAAAGCATCTGTGCACTGAGCAGATAGCGCCACAGCAATGACTAAATCAAAGGGATTCCGATGATTCAACTCACAGTGGGCGTCAGGAAACATTTCTGCCATAGCATCTAGGCACTGTCTGATTTGTTTTAACGTTAACATACTAGTTCTCCTTCTTCTTACAGGTAGTTCCCTCCTATTTTACAATAGGGTTCCTGTCAAATGCTACTTTTGTCCACATTCTTTTAAAAAAGCTGCTTCAAGATTCAATTACTTGGATCTTGAAGCAGCTTTTTATCCTGTCATTGCTCTAGCCAGTTAAAAAAAGGAATGGCTGATGTAGACTGAGAAGGGTTAACAGAAGATAGTTTTTTGGGCTGTTGATTTTGACGAAATTTTTGGCTATGCTTGCGGGCTTGATCAATGGTCTGAATGCCATTTTTCTTCCATTCGAATAAAATACGATCAATATACCGGAAGTTTAATTTTCCAGACATCACCGACTCTCTTAGTGCCGCTTTAATAATAATGGGGTCATGATGATCTTGATCAATCCACATCGCTAGCGTTTCGCATTCAAACGGAGACAATGCTCTGCCAAACTCTTTTTCAAACATTGTATATAAATTAAGCTCTTCTTGTTCTTCTTCGCTTTTTTCTACTTCTCTTGTTTCTTGCATCATATGATGAATAAGCTTTTCCCAAAGCGGTTTTAATGAATAACGTTCACAAATAAGGGCGTTTTGCTGTTGATCTTGCTCAATAGATAAAAAGCCGCGCTGAATTAATGCTCGCAGCGTATCCATACACACAGCACTTGAAATACTCATTTTTGCCGCCAATTCGTTAGGTGTCGGGAAACCTTCACCGCCTTCAATGGAAACATAAATATGCATTAACGTCATGAATTCCGTTTCGTTCATTCCCAAATCGCTATAGTGATTAAACAGCAGCTTCGGAATTGAAACTGTGCCTTGTTCAAACCATTCAATTAACGTTTCTTTTTTCATATCCGAACACCTCAGTAGTTAGTATATCATGAAGTTTATAGTCAAAGTAATAATTATTCGAAGCTAAAAAGCTTCTATGTAAAACTTTCCGCTGAAACCGTACCATTGCTCTGCACATATAAAATATATACGAACGATGACTTCCTTCCAAGAATATTACACTAACTTATTTTTTCGAGAATTGCAACTCCCTTTTAAGTTAGACTCTCTTCTATGTTTGCCGTTGTTTCCTTGTGATATAAGTAAAAACCTCGTTTTTCTTTTCTTTTTATGATTCATAAAAAAAGCTAAAAAAGTATCCTGACTACAGGAGTCAGAATACTTTTTCACTTCCTTACGGGTATAAACGGTTTAATAAGCGTGGGAATGGAATCGTTTCACGAACGTGTTCTACGCCGCTAATCCATGCTACTGTACGCTCAAGGCCTAAACCAAATCCTGAATGTGGAACTGAGCCATACTTACGAAGCTCTAAATACCACTTGTATGTTTCTGTATCTAATTTGTGCTCTTCTACACGCTGAGCTAAAAGCTCTTGATCATGAATACGTTCAGAGCCTCCAATGATTTCTCCGTAGCCTTCTGGTGCGATTAAGTCTGCACATAATACTACGTCTTCATTTGTTGGATCTGGCTGCATATAAAATGGTTTTAATGACGTTGGATAGTGTGTAATGAATACCGGCTTGTCATAGCTTTCTGCGATAGCCGTTTCATGCGGTGCTCCAAAGTCATCTCCCCACTGAATGTCTGTAAATCCTTTTTCATGTAAGAATTTAAGAGCCTCATCGTACGAAATACGAGGGAATGGCGCTTTAATTTGTTCTAACTTAGATGTATCACGGCCTAGTACATTTAACTCTAACTTACAGTTTGTTAAAACAGACTGTACGACATGAGACACATACTCTTCCTGTACTTTCAAGTTATCTTCGAATTGGTAGAAAGCCATCTCTGGTTCAATCATCCAAAACTCAATTAAATGACGGCGTGTTTTAGATTTTTCAGCGCGGAACGTTGGACCGAATGAAAATACTTTTCCAAGCGCCATTGCCGCTGCTTCCATATAAAGCTGTCCACTTTGAGAAAGATATGCATCTTCGTCAAAATATTTCGTGTGGAATAATTCTGTTGTTCCTTCAGGAGCACTTCCTGTTAGGATTGGAGGATCTACTTTTGTAAACCCGTTTTCGTTAAAGAATTCATACGTTGCACGAATGATTTCGTTACGAACCTTCATAACAGCATGTTGACGTTTAGAACGCAGCCATAAATGACGGTTATCCATTAAGAACTCTGTTCCATGTTCTTTTGGCGTAATTGGGTAATCAACAGCTTCATGAATAACTTCAAGGCTTGTAACTGTTAACTCATAGCCAAACGGTGAGCGCTCATCTTCGCGTACCACACCTGTTACATATAGTGATGATTCTTGCGTCATAGATTTAGCTAATTTAAAAGTTTCTTCTTCTACTTCAGCTTTTACAACTACCCCTTGCATGAATCCTGATCCATCGCGCAGCTGTAAAAAGGCAATTTTACCACTTGAACGTTTATTCGCTAACCAAGCACCAATTGTTACTTCTTTTCCTACATGCTTGTTTGCTTCTGAAATCGTAATTTTCACGATTAATATCCCTCCAAAAAACTTACATTTCGTAATTATGTATGCCATCCTATTATACATTTCGACAAACATAATAACAAGTAACAAACAAAAAGAGCCTTCTAACACGTGTGATTTGTGCTAAAAGGCTCTTTTGTTTTTAAATATAATCTTTTTTATTTCATATGACGAGTCATGAATGATTGAATTCGTTCCAATGCCTTTTCTAGCAGATCTAGTGATGTAGCATAAGAAAGACGTACGTTTTCAGGTGAACCGAATCCTGATCCAGGCACTAGCGCTACCTTCTCTTCTTCTAAAATAGCTTCTACCCATGCATCAACTGTATCAAAGCCAGTTAACTTTGCAGCTTCAATTGCATTAGGGAATAAGTAGAAAGCACCCTGTGGTTTTAAGCATGAGAACCCTGGAATGTTAATCAGCTTTTCATGAATTACGTTTAGACGCTCTTCAAAAGCTTGTCGCATCATTTCCACCGGCTCCTGAGTGCCGTTATAAGCAGCAATTGTTGCATATTGAGCAATAGATGTTGGATTTGACGTGCTGTGACTCGCTAGGTTTGTCATTGCTTTAATAACTGTAGCATCACCAGCTGCATATCCAATGCGCCAGCCCGTCATGGAATGTGACTTAGAAACACCGTTAATGATAATTGTTTTTTCTTTTAACGCTGGTGAAAGCTGTGCAATCGATACATGTTCATTTTGACCATACACAAGCTTTTCATAAATTTCATCTGATACGATAAAAATATCGTGCTTCAAGCAAACTTCTCCTAAAGCTTGAAGCTCTTCTCTTGTGTAAATCATACCCGTTGGGTTGCTTGGTGAATTGATAATAACAGCTTTAGTTTTAGCAGTAATAGCCGCTGCTAATTGTTCAGGTGTGATTTTAAATTCGTTATTTTCAGAACCTTCAACGAATACGGGTGTACCTTCTGCTAACTTTACTTGCTCAGGATAACTTACCCAGTAAGGAGTTGGGATAATTACTTCGTCACCTTCGTCTAACAGAACTTGAAATAACGTATACAGTGCGTGCTTAGCACCTGTACAAACAATAATTTCAGAAGGTGAATACGTCAGGCCTTGATCGCGTTTGAATTTTTCAATTACCGCTTCTTTTAATGGTGCAAGACCGCCTGCTGGCGTATATTTTGTCTGACCATCATTCATTGCTGTAACAGCCGCTTCTAAAATGTGCTGCGGCGTATTAAAATCAGGTTCCCCTGCTCCAAGTCCAATCACATCATGACCAGCCGCTTTCAATTCTTTCGCTTTTGCTGTAATCGCTAATGTTGATGATGGCGTTAATGCTGATACACGTTTTGCTAACTTCACTAAAATCTCCCCCTATGAACTAAAGCTATAATCAGCCCGCAGGCTGATTATAGATAAAAAATTGGCTTCATTTTCATAAAGCGCTGAAATCTTATATTATGACACATATGACATTTCATATGGTATAAACGATTTATGATTGAGATAAGCTGTATCGTTTTATAAATTCACCGCTAGAGAAATCAAGATAATAGTATGTTAAATGTTTCTTATCTTTATCCACATATGTTACTTCCCACAGCGGCTTTTTATTTTCAATGCCTAGGCGCACCGACTTAATTTCCTGCGGATTTTTATCATTTTTCACAATGGAAATGGCTTTCTCTTTTGTGATCCCGCTGCTTGCTTTCTTTAAAACAGCTGTTTGTTTTTTGCTTTTAGGCATCCAAGCAATTACCTTTTGATTGCTTCGGTTTGTACCTTCTACTACATAAAATGCATGATTGCCGAAATATGGCTGGGTACTTGTGACAGATTTCAAATTAAATTCTTTTTTTGCTTGGGATGCTGCTTTTTCCTCAGCAGACTGAACATCCTTCACAGACGAGTGATAAATGCTAAAAGAAATGCCTCCGATAATTAAAAGCACAGCAGCTACCGCTACAATAATTAACTTTTTCATAAAATCCCTACTTATGTACGATAAATTGTAAATACAGCTTTGCTTTGATCTTCTTCATCTAACGCTAATCCGAACATCAAATCTTGCTTTTTCAACGTGCGATTCAAACTATCAACAATTTTATATAAATCCGAGGAATTTTCCACGCGGACAGTTGATAATACTTCAATCCTGCTTTCCATTGTAAACCTCCTAGCTCGTCTATCACGACGCAAAAATGACGATATCCGTATTATAACAGGTATCAAAAACCATCGTCATCTTTTTCACTCATCAATCCAGCCTGTACGTTTTGCGTAAAAACCGAATAAATAAGTAAACATATATAATATTATAAGGAATTTACCTCTTTTTGCAAAAGGAAATTTGTTTATTTTGCAGAAAATTTCATCACATCATAGGATTTTAGCGCCATTTTAATAGAGTAAGCGCTCCCCTCTCTTACGTCATATAATTCAATCCATTCAGCTGTTAAATTCGAAAGCAGTCGAGGGGAATAGGAACGCCCTGGTTTCGTAAACGCAACGGCAAGCTGTATATCTAATTGCTTCAAAAATGTATTCGAAAAAAATGTCCCCTCTCCAAAATTAGGAATTTTCAATATATCTACATGAGTAAGGGGAATGCGTAAAAACTTTTCCTCTACTTCATCTGAGCCGCTCATGGCATATAGAACTCGGTGCTCTCCAATCGTAAATAATAGATCCATAGCCGCTGTTTTTTGCTTCGATGCATGCAAGACATCAACGTGTATATTATCCGTTAACTGAAATAAATCATTTTCTTTCCACTTCTCTGTTTGAAATTCCGCCTGGTACTGAGCCGGCACAATAATACGCTCTATATGATAATCCTTCACAGCTCGCTGAACATTTGAATCATAGTACTTTTGCTGTTTCGTAATTATTAATTGGTTGATTTTTTTTACTTTATATCGCTGCAGCCACTTGTTTAGCTCGGGATAGGAAGATGCACTCCCGGTATTTACTAAAATCGCCTCACCGCTTCCGTCTTGAATCAGACTTGCTTCTCCATCTGAAAGAGGCAGAAAGGTGATCACTACTTCATCAGCTTGCAAACCAAAATCTACGTTTTTAATGACGGCTGCTGAAACCGAACAGGTCATAAAACTAAAAAACAGTACAGCACTTAGCAATATTTTAATCATACACTGTCCTCATTTGCTTATCATAGTATATTACTATCGTCTCTCAAGTGAAGAAACAGTATGCATAAAAAAAGACTTAAGCTATGCTCAAGTCTTTTCATTCCACCATTCTTTGTAGTCCAGTAAGATATTTGAAAACGTTTTTTGAACAACCTGGACTTTTGGAAGCGAGTGAAGGAAATGGTATCCATATGCTGTTCGCGTAATACGATTATCAAAAATAAATATAGCTCCCCGGTCACTTTTTGAACGAATCAACCGTCCAAATCCTTGTTTAAAACGGATAACGGCTTGAGGAAGTGAATAATTCATAAAGGGACTTTTCCCTTCTTTTTTCATCTGCTCAAATTTAGCTGTCAACAGAGGTTGATTTGGAGATGAAAAAGGAAGTCTGACTATTACGAGACATGATAATAAATCTCCTGGCAAATCAATTCCTTCCCACAGACTGTTTGTACCCAAAAGAATGGAATGCTCAAATTGACTGAAGTCTTTTAACAGTCTATTGCGATTTCTAGTTGTGACTCCTTGACCAAGCAGGACAAACTCTTCAAGATCGTTTAACTCTTTCAAATAACCATATGTAGCTTTCAACATGTCATATGAAGTAAAAAGCACCAGCATACGGCCATTTGTTACTTTGGCTACGTCAAGAATACTTTCTGCCATCATAGCGCTATACTCATATAATGATACTTCATTAACAGCAGGCATATCCTGAGGAATATAGACTCTAGCTTGCTTCTCGTAATCAAACTCGGAAGGAAGAATGAGTTGAGCAGGCTGAAAGTCATATAACCCTAGCTCTTGAATTAAATAATCAAATGTTCCATTCACCGTCAATGTAGCCGATGTTAAAATAACGCTTTGTTTCTTAGCGAAAAATTCATCAGCCAGCGTATCGGCAATGGAAGTAGGCTGACTATAGATATACGTAGCATTTGCTGCTCCTTTTGGCTCAATTTCAAACCACGTTACGTAATTGCTCTGCTGTTTGAACAAAAGCTTTTCTATTTGCTGAGATATATGCTCAAATCCTTTAACAGCCGTTTGAAATTCATGAAGAGATGACTGTTCATTTTTTGTGGCTTTGTCATATAGATCGTCAAAGGAATGTCTTGCCCCATCATTCCATGTAAAAAGATCGTGAATTAAAAAACGAATGCGCGACGCTGCTTCTTGAATAGCCGTCCAGTAATGCCCATGCTCTTTTTCCACTTTATACCGATAGCTGCTTCTTCCAATCTCGCCCTGCTGATTGCCTGTTCTTTTTTGAACAAAAGAATGAATCAAACGAAATAAGTCATCACACTCAGAATGAAGCTGCACAAACAGATTTTGAAGAAATTCAGTGTTAAGCTCGATGCTATATTTTACAAGCGTATGGTGAACTTTTTTTAACAGCCCTTTGTCTTGAATGGTTCCGATTCGGTTTAATAGCGCATGAACCGCAAAATAATCTAAGCGCTCTCCCAGTTCTTCTCCGGCAATGTCTTCTAAGTGATGAGCCTCGTCAATAATAATTTGTTCATAATCAGGTAGCAGCTCATGATTACTCATCACATCCATCAACAGTAAGCGATGATTTGTCACTACTATATGGGCATTTTGCGCTCTGTTCTGCGCTCGTTCATAAAAAGAATAAAGCTTCCAAGGATGCTTAAAGTCACTTGGAGACGGATTGCTTTCATTTAGCTGTTCCCAAAAAAGTTTACCCCCAGAAGGCAGGTTTATTTCATCGCTGTCGCCCGTTTCCGTTTCCGTCAGCCAAATAAGCAGCTTCGCTTTTGTGAGGATCGCATCGTAATTATTATTTCGCTCTTTTAAGAGCTGAATGAATTTTCTTATACTAATGTAATGTTCTCTTCCTTTTAAAACAGCTGCTGTGACAGGAAACGGCACAATCTTTTCTAAAATGGGCACATCTTTTTCGATGATTTGCTGCTGAAGCGTTACCGTGTTAGTTGAGATAATGACTGGGTGGTGATGAACAGAAGCATAAAACACGGCAGGAACTAAATAAGCGTAGGTTTTACCGATACCGGTCCCCGCTTCAATTAAAGCATGCTCGTTGCCTGCAAAGCACTCTTGTACAAAGTTCATCATCTCCCACTGCCCTTTTCGTTCTTCAAACAATGGCAGAGCCTGATGGAACAGCTTTTGCTTTTCAGTTTCAAATATTTCGTAAGTATGAGAGTGCTGCTTTTCATTAGCTGAATGCGGCTGATATTTGTTTAGCGCAATGCCGTGTATAAATTCATAAGAATCATCCTCGGCATAACTTTTATCATCTATAACTTGTTGAATCAGTTCTCCAATTTCACTTTTAAAGTGTAAGCTTAGCGCGTATAGCTGCTTCAAGGTTGTTAAAGGGAGCTTCTTTAATTTTTCAATTAGTAAAAGTAAAATACGTGCCGTTACTTCTGCATCACTATCTGCTTGATGAGGGTTTTCATGTTCAATATGTAAATACTCAGCTAATTGACTAAGTTTGTACCCATCAACTGTAGGCAGCAGAATCCGGGCCAGTTCGACGGTATCCACGGTTGAATTATAAAGCGTCTCCATCCCGCACTGATAGAGTTCTTCTTGTAAAAAAGTTAAATCAAATGCCACATTATGTGCAACAAAATAAGCATCATCTAGCAATTCTATAATTTTAGGTGAAATTTCTTCAAATAAAGGCGCATCTTTCACCATATCATTTTGAATGTTAGTTAGTTGTGTAATAAAAGGCGGAATATCCATACCAGGATTTAAAAAACTAGAAAAACGTTCAACAATTTTGCCGTCTTCTACTATGACAGCAGCAAATTGAATCATTTTATCTCCTTGTTTTGGAGAATGTCCCGTCGTTTCAAGATCTACCACAACAAAGCGTTTATTCACGGTCAACACCTCGCAAGTCTGTCTTTTTATAGTATAAAGTGAAAGCCTGCTCTATATGCTTTAAAAGCGCAACTCCTTCTCGTGAAAAACAGAGAGGCTTTCATACATAGAAGTTTTACTTTAGTGTGTATAGAGGTTTATACCGTTCACTTACTAGCGTATGTATTCAAATAAAAATCCCCCTCATAAAGGGGGACTGTTCTTATAGAATTGTACCAGCTGGTTCTTGTTTAAGCAATTGTTGGATTTTATTCTGCTCATTCATAATCGCTACGGTTGGATGATGGTGAGCTACTTCTTCATTTGCTACGAGCGCATAAGAGATAATGATGACGATATCTCCAGGCTGCACGAGTCTTGCAGCAGCTCCATTTAAACAAACTACGCCGCTCCCTCGTTCGCCGGGAATCACGTACGTTTCCAAGCGAGCTCCGTTATTATTGTTTACAATTTGGACTTTTTCGTTTGCTGCGATTCCTACTGCGTCGATAATATCTTCATCAATGGTGATGCTGCCAACATAATTTAAGTTGGCTTCAGTGACATGAGCTCTGTGTATTTTAGCGTTCATCATCGTGCGAAACATTTAGTTATCCCCCTGTACGTCTACAATTACATTATCAATTAAACGAGCTTTAGAGAATTGAACAGCTAAAGCGATAATGATTTTTCCAGCGGCTTTCTTAATTGGTTTTAGCTCTGGATACGTATAAACCTCGATATAATCCACTTTACCGCTCGTATGTTGCTCAATTTCTTTTCGAATGGTCCCTTTAATGATTTCTACTTGCTTCTCTCCGCCTTCAAGAAGCTGCAGAGCGCTTTGTAAACTCTTAAATAAAACAGGTGCCTCTTCTCTTTCTTTATCTGTTAAATATACGTTACGAGAACTTTTAGCTAATCCATCTGCTTCTCTCACCGTATCTACTGCTCTAAGCTCCACCGGGAAATTAAAATCTTCAATTAAACCATCTACTACAGCAACTTGCTGCGCATCTTTTTTACCAAAGTATGCACGATCTGGGGTTACAATGTGAAAAAGCTTTGTTAGTACCGTGGCTACTCCGTCAAAATGACCAGGGCGCTTCTGTCCACACAATACGTCTACACGATCTCTCACGGTTATAGCAACTGAACGGCTTGACTTATACATTTCCTCTACTGAAGGATAAAATAAATAGTCGACGTTAGCTTCTTTTGCCACGCGCTCATCGCGCTCAAAATCTCTTGGATACGTATCAAAATCTTCATTTGGTCCAAATTGAGTCGGGTTCACAAAAATACTTAGCGCCACTACTTCATTTTCTGTGCGAGCTGCTCCAAGCAGAGTAGCATGGCCTTCATGCAAATAGCCCATCGTCGGGACAAATCCAATTGAACGTCCAAGCTGCTTTTCTTTTTTCATCTCCTGCTGCATGTCTTTAATTGTTGTAATGACTTTCATCTTATTTCCCTCCGTACAGTGCCGTTAACTGCTCTTCTTTCATTGAAAAAGTATGTGCTTCTTTCGGAAACTCTCTTTTTTTCACTTCACTTACATACTGAGAAAGCCCTTGTAAAATAGGCTCATTTATTTTCGCAAATGACTGAACAAATTTGGGCACACGCTCTACGCCGTACGTTAATACATCGTGGTATACAAGTACTTGACCATCCGTGTCAGCTCCTGCTCCGATTCCGATTGTTGGAATGCTTAAGCGTTCAGCTACTTGTTTTGCTACTTGTTTAGGAACACACTCTAATACAACAGCAATAGCTCCCGCCTGCTCACACTTGATTGCGTCTTGGATTAGCTGTTTGGCTTCTTTCGCTTCTTTCCCTTGTACTTTATAACCGCCCAGAACACCGACAGACTGAGGTGTTAACCCGAGATGTGCAACAGCCGGAATACCAGCTTGCGTCAATTCTGAAATTGTATAGAGAACATCGTTTGCACCTTCTACTTTTAAAGCATGAGCTCCGCTTTCCTGCATAATGCGAGCAGCATTTTTCATCGTGTCTTCTTTCGACACGTGATAGGACATAAACGGCATGTCGGTGACGATAAATGTATCACTAGCCCCTCTTTTAACCGCTTTTGTATGATGAATCATATCATCTACCGTTACAGGAATCGTAGAGTCATATCCTAAAACGACCATTCCTAGAGAGTCGCCTACTAAAATCATGTCTACGCCTGCTTCTTCAGCGTACTTAGCTGACGGATAATCGTACGCAGTCAGCATCACAATTGGTTCATTGTTTTGTTTCATACGTAAAAAATCTAATTTTGTTTTCACTAACTTTCTCCTCCTTCTCAGAGGAGATGAGCGCACGTCTGCACACAAAAAAGCCCTTCTACCTATAAAAGGAAGAAGGACTTTGACAGACTTCATCTATAAAAAGCACACTTTACCTAATGTGCTTACCTACGCGTCATCCCTCTGTCCTAGTCCTTAATGGATCAAGGCAGATTTATTGTCGTATTAAAAATAAACAAACGAGTATCAAGTGAAGTTCTTTCGATACTACCTTGATACTCGTATTATAATAAAAATTTCTTTATTTTTCTACTATTTTTTAGCAGAGAGCTCAATATCTGCAGAATGAATTCGGTGTATAACACCTTCATCGTCTTCAATCAATAAAACGCCTTCATCTGTTATACCTTTTGCGAAGCCTTCAATGTTGGCTGTCATCGTCCGTGCTATAATTCGCTTTCCAATGCTGATTGCATACGTTTCCCAAAGAACTTTAATTAAACCAAAGCCATTTTTTAAGTATTCTTCATAAAGGGTTTCTAACTTCAAGAAAAACGCTTGCATCAAAGCGGCACGATTAATTTCTTCACCTTTTTCAATACGTAAAGATGTGGCAATGTGTTTGATTTGTTCATTAAAATCCGTTTCCTGCTGATTCACATTGATGCCGATTCCAATGATGACCGAATGAATTCGGTCAAAATCAGCCTGCATTTCCGTTAAAATCCCAACTAGCTTCTTCCCATTTAATAAAACATCATTCGGCCATTTAATGTCTGGAGAAAGGTTCGTCACTTCTTGAATGGCCTGTACAACAGCGACTGCTGATAGTAAAGTCAGCTGAGGAGCCTGCTGCGGAGGGATAGAAGGACGCAGTATAATACTCATCCAGGCACCAGTATATTTTGGGGAGTACCACGCTCTATCAAGTCTTCCTCTTCCTGCCGTTTGCTCTTCAGCAACTACGACCGTTCCTTCTTTTGCTCCTTCTTGAGCAATTCGATGAGCAATTTTTTGAGTAGAATGCACGCTTTCCTCATAGTGAATATACTGGCCGATTTTTGTTGTTTGAAGTCCTAATAAAAGCTCGTTGCTGCTTACTTTGTTCGGCTTCCCAACAATGCGATAGCCTTTTTTACGAACAGCTTCAAGTTCATAGCCGTCTTTTCGCAGCTCTTCGATATGCTTCCATACAGCTGTTCTTGAACAGCCTAATAAATCGCTGATCTTTTGGCCGGACACATAGTCCCCATCTGCGTTCGTAAACATTTCAAGCAGCGTTCTTCTTATATCTGACTGCAAGACTGCACCCACTTTCTTATTGAAGATTTCGTGTTCATTAACTCATTGTATAGAACTTTTTCCTCAATTTCTTTTAATAGTTGAGACACCCATGGACCACCCTTTTTACCTGTCCACACTAAAAGATCTTGACCATTTATATCTAAATCTTTTAAAGAATGAATAGGCAGCTCGCTATAGATGTAAAGAAGCTCATGTTCATTCATATACTCATTGCTTCGAAGAAGTTGTAAAATACGATTCACGCTCACGCTGGCCTGCTCTCCAATTGTATACATGATGCGTTTTGACCATCCATTTTCCAAAACGTCCCGAAGACCAATAGACTGAAGCTGAATATCTTTAATTTGCTTATTAGATAATTTCCAGCTTTTAAAAAATGCCTGCTTGTCTTGAATGTCGAGCAGATGTACAAGAAGTGTCCACGACTCCGATACTCGCTGAAGCATCATCCAATCGTGTGCACAAACAGATCGGAATTTTTGCGGATCTACATTCAATTCGGGCAAGTAGCGATACAGCTCCGTATCTGCTACAAGTGCTAATGCTAAAGACGGCCGCTTTCCGCTCAGCATTTTTTCGAATTCAACTGTAATGCGTTCAATAGAAACATGCCTCAGTAGTTCACCGTATTGCTGAATGGCTCTTTTAGTTTGATCAGACAGCGAAAACGCCAGCTGACTGACAAAGCGAACGGCTCTCATCATACGAAGAGCATCTTCATGAAAGCGTTCTTTAGCATTTCCGACAGTACGAATTAACTGGTTTCGTAAATCTTCCCTTCCATTAAATGGATCAATAATTTCTCCTTTTGCATTCATAGCCATTGCATTAATTGTAAAATCGCGACGCTGCAAATCTTCTATCAGAGACGAAATAAACGTAACGGACGAGGGACGACGAAAATCATCATATTCTCCCTCAGAGCGAAAAGTGGTCACCTCATAGGTCTCGTTCTCATGAACAACGACAACCGTACCATGCTCGATTCCTACATGAATCGTCTTAGGAAAGAGTTCCATCACTTGTTCCGGCCTAGCTGACGTAGCGATATCAATATCTCCAATCGTCCGATTTAAAATGAGATCCCGGACCGCTCCTCCAACAAAATACGCTTCGTAACCGGCTGTCTCCAGTTTTTCAATAATATAAAGCGGATGAATGAACGGTTCTTTCATAACGTCCTCCATTCTTCAACCCTGTACCAATTTATAATAAAGTTTTTCATATTGACTCACAATCTCTGTTGAATGAAATTTATGATTAACTGCGCTTAGAGACGCTTCCCTCATTTGGTGATGCAGCTGTTCATTTTCAAGTAGCTGAATTGCTTTGCTCGCTGCCTCTTCGACGTCTCCAACTTCGCAAATATATCCTGTTTTTTCGTGTTCAATTACTTCGGGAATTCCGCCTATATTTGTTCCGATGCATGGAACACCACAAGCCATAGCTTCTAAAAGTACAAGCCCAAAGCTTTCTTTTTCAGATAATAACAGTTTT
The DNA here is from genome assembly GCF_038006305.1 of Priestia sp. FSL R5-0597. Taxonomy (NCBI): domain Bacteria; kingdom Bacillati; phylum Bacillota; class Bacilli; order Caryophanales; family Bacillaceae; genus Priestia; species Priestia sp. FSL R5-0597. The sequence continues at coordinate 1,387,148 of NZ_JBBOUZ010000001.1, read as the reverse complement.
AAATCGCTAATCGAATATAATTCTGCTACATTTTCTTGTTTCCCAAGAAATAACACAGAATCTTGAAGATTTAGCTCTTTTACCAATTGAGACACAACCGTCATTTCAGGGCCGTCTCCTACAAGCAGCAGCTTAGACTGAAGCTTTTCATTAATAATAGCAAATGTTTTGACTATATCTGTAACTCGTTTGACTTGACGAAAGTTTGAAATATGAATAACGACTTTTTCATTTTCTAATATGCCATACTCCGCTTTTAAATACTGAACTTCTTTTTTATGATAAACTCGTTCATCAATAAAATTATACATCGTTTCAATTTCTTTATCTGGACTAATTAAATGGTGAGTTTGATCAACAAGTGACTGAGATACAGCCGTCACTGCATCTGATTTCTCAATTCCAAATTTAATTAAGTCTTTTAACGATGGATCCTCTCCTAGAACCGTAATATCTGTTCCATGAAGAGTCGTCACAATTTTCACTTCGTGCTCTACCATTTGTTTAGCTAAAATCCCGCAAACGGCATGGGGGATTGCATAGTGCGTATGAATAATATCAAGCTTTTCTCTTTTAGCCACTTCAGCCATTTTACTGGATAAAGCGAGATCATACGGAGGGTATTTAAAGACGGAGTATTGATTTACATCTACTTCGTGAAAATAAATATTTGGATATACTTTCGTCAATCTAAAAGGCATGCTAGAGGAAATAAAATGAATTTCGTGCCCCTTTTCAGCCAGCAGCTTCCCTAGCTCCGTTGCTACCACTCCTGAACCTCCAACGGAAGCATAACATGTAATACCAATTTTTAACTTCATTTATTTTCCACCTACTAAATCGTCGTACATCAAAATCGGTTTTTTAGATAAAAAACCTTCACCGTAAGCTATCCCGACTTCTTTGCCAAATAACCGCTCTCTGCTCTCTACCGTTTCAATATATCCGTTTACGAGCGGCGTATCAAACGTATCTGCTGTTTTTATAAATTGACTTTCATAAGCCTCTAGACTAGCTACTTTCTTTTGAAACGTGCTTGATACATCTACGATAAAATCTGGCTTATGAAATCCATTTATCATATAGAAATATAGAGACTCCGCACGATGAGCTTTTTGCTTCTTATCATCTATATAATTTTTAACGCCAGCGGAAAACATGGCCTCTTCTACAAGCTTTGCACAATTTCCATGATCAGGATGACGATCTTCAAAATAAGGAGCAAATATAATCCTTGGTTGATACGTGCGAATGACTGATGCAATTTCAGCTATATATTCTGGCTTTAAAAACAAACCTCTGTCTGGCAAATGCAGATGAATTCGCTCATGAACACCTAAGACTTCAGCTGCTTTAGACGCTTCTTGTTTTCGAATTTCAACCGTTCCGTTTGAAGAAAGTTCAGCTTGCGTCAAATCGCAAATAACTACCTTCAAACCTTGTTCACTCATTCTTGCAATGGTTCCACCCATGCCGATTTCTACATCATCGGCATGAGCACCAAAGGCAAGGATATCTATTGTTTCTTTCATTATCTTCACCCTATTTTTTTATAATTGAACGCCAATGCAAATCGCCTCGTTCAAGTCCATGAATTAAAATCTCTGCTGTTCCCATATTCGTTGCAAGAGGAACCGCATAGACGTCACATAGACGCATCAGAGCTGAAATATCAGGTTCATGAGGCTGAGCTGTTAACGGATCGCGGAAAAAAATAACCATATCCATTTCATTTTGAGCAATTAAAGCTCCTATCTCCTGATCTCCTCCAAGCGGTCCTGATTGAAAGCGGTGAACCTGCAAACCCGTTGCTTCTGAAATACGCGTTCCTGTTGTTCCTGTTGCGAACAGCGAATGTTCCTGTAAAATCGCTTGATAGGCTGTTGTGAATTGTACCATATCATTTTTCTTTTTATCATGTGCAATTAAGGCGATTTTCATTTTTCTCGCTCCTTAGTCAATAATATTTTCTAACCCATATACAAGTGTGTCTACGTTCATAACTGTGTCAACAGCTAGCTTCACACCTGACATAAAAGAAGCACGGTTGTATGAATCATGACGAATTTTTAACGTTTGTCCAAATCCTCCGAACATCACTTCTTGGTGAGCAATCAGTCCTGGCAAACGTACGCTATGTAGGCGGATTCCTTCATAATCTGCACCGCGTGCGCCCTCTAGTAATTCTTTTTCCTCAGGGTGGCCCTGTTTTTTTGCTTCACGAACTTCACTGATCAGCTCCGCTGTTTTTAAGCCTGTTCCTGATGGTGCATCTAACTTTTGATCATGATGCATTTCAATGATTTCTACATCATCAAAGTATTTAGCTGCCATTTGTGAAAACTTCATCATTAAAATAGCGCCAATCGCAAAATTAGGTGCAATAATACAGCCAAGTTCCTTCTCTTCAGCAAGCTGCTTTAATTCTTTTAAATCTTCTTCTGAAAAGCCAGTTGTTCCTACAACAGGTCGTACTCCATATGTTAAAGCTGTTTTAGTATGAACGCGTCCAATTTCAGGTGTTGTCAAATCAACTAAAACATCTGCCTTAACGTCTTGAAAACATTTTTCAATATCCGTGTAGATCGGCGCTTGTACATTTGGCATTCCTTCAATATCACTTATGTATTTTCCTTCATTGATACGATCCACCGCTGCTACTAATTCAAAATGCTCTGTTTCTTCTATTAATAATACAGCTTCTTTTCCCATACGACCTCTTGGTCCTGCAAGTACAATTCGAATTTTGTCCATTCTTTTTCTCTCCTTAGTCTTCTTTTTTCGTCCAGCGATCTTTGTCACGCGTATTAAATTTATTCATAACGCGATCATGCGCTTCTTGTAAATCAATATTTAATGAATTTGCAAAGCAAATTAATACAAATAAAATGTCGCCCATTTCTTCTTCGACCGTACGTTCTGCTTCAGTCGTTTTCTTCGGCTTTTCACCATAATAGTGGTTAATTTCGCGCGATAATTCGCCCACTTCTTCCGACATTCTCGCAAGCATAGCAAGAGGACTAAAATATCCTTCTTTAAATTGGCTAATATATGCATCAACTTCTTGCTGCATTTGCTCCATCGTTTTTTTTGACATCTTTTTATTTCACCTCTTTTAGAAGTACACTCAGCTTACTATTATAACATCTTTACTTCAAATTATTTAGTGTAATTACTTCTTCTTACCACGCCTTTGTCAGATGCTCTTTCACAATATTCCTCACGTTTCCCTTAATTCTCAAAAATCTGTCTATATTTTACGAATTGAGGATACTACTAATACATAGCACTAGAAGAAACATCATCACTTTTTACTATTTTCAAAAATCTTTTCGATAGTTATTTACGAAATGAAATATATTCCTTTATGATAAGGTAGTGTAAAAACGGTCATAGGAGGTTTGTAAGTATGAAAGGTCTCAGATTAAAAAATATTATTTTTATACTGCTTGGTTCTGCTATATTTGCGTTTGGACTTGTTAATTTTAACATGCAAAACAATTTAGCTGAAGGTGGATTCACAGGCATTACCCTGCTTTTATTTTTCTTATTTAACATTGATCCCTCTTATTCTAACTTAGTGTTAAATATTCCTTTGTTTTTTGTAGGGTGGAAACTATTAGGGAGAACAGCATTTATTTATACCATGCTCGGAGTTGTTAGCTTATCGCTATTTTTATGGATATTCCAGCGCTTTCCGGTGAATATGCCCCTGCGCCATGATATGACTCTAGCAGCTCTTTTTGCCGGTGTTTTTATTGGAGTGGGTCTTGGCATTATTTTCAGGTTTGGAGGAACAACAGGAGGAGTCGATATCATTGCCCGTGTTGTTCAAAAATATATCGGGTGGAATATGGGGAAAACGATGTTTCTTTTTGACTTTATTGTGATTAGTGCGTCTCTCATTTATTTATCCTACCGAGAAGCTATGTACACACTTGTTGCAGTCTTTGTCGCTGCACGGGTTATTGACTTTATGCAAGACGGTGCGTATGCGGCCAAAGGCGCAACCATCATTTCGAATCATAACGAAGCCATATCGGATAAAATTATGAAAGAAATGGATCGAGGCGTGACGATTTTAAAAGGACAGGGTTCTTTTTCTAAGCAAGATACCAACGTGCTATACTGCGTTGTTAGTAAAAATGAAATTTTCCGTTTAAAGCAAGTTATTACTTCTGTAGATCCACACGCCTTCGTTGCAGTTACGGATGTTCATGATGTCTTAGGTGAAGGATTTACCCTTGATGAAAATAAAAAACCGCTTGAAAGATAAAAAAATACCGCTAATGCGGTATTTTTTTATTAGTCGTCGTTATTCATTCCTGTATAAATCATGATTAAACGAACCAACTCAAGAACTGCTACTGCTGCGGCTGCTACGTATGTTAAAGCCGCTGCGTTAAGCACTTTGCGCGTCTCGCGCTCTTCGTCATTTCGAATCGCTCCGACTGAGACGATTTGCGTCATCGCTCGGCTTGAAGCGTTAAATTCAACAGGCAGTGTTACAACTTGGAATACGACCGCTGCTGCCATGAAGATAATACCTAACAATAGCAACGGCTTAATCGACGCGATAATTCCAATCATAATTAAAATCCAAGAAGCGTTTGATCCAAGGCTTGCCACCGGCACAAGCGAGTGGCGAAGGCGTAAAAACGAATAGTTTTCTTTGTCTTGAATCGCGTGTCCCACTTCGTGAGCCGCAACGGCAGCGCCTGCGACAGACGTTCCGTAATAGTTGTCTTCTGACAAACGAATGACTTTTGAGCGAGGATCGTAGTGATCGGATAAAAATCCGCCTACAGGCTCTACGTGAACGTTGTACAATCCGTTTTCATCCAAAATTTTTCTTGCTACTTCTGCGCCTGTCATTCCTGATGAGTTGCTTACTTGTGAATATTTTTTGTAAGCACTTCTCACCTTAAACTGTGCCCAAATTGGCACAAGGATAATAATGAGAAAATAAATCAAAAAGCTCATTTACCCACACCTTTCATTATGTGTTTGACTACTCTTTTATTTTAGACAATTCTGCGCTTTTACGTCAATCATTACGCCCTCTGGCTGACTTTCTTTTCTGGTCAGCGAAATACTTTCGCGCTCCTACATAAAAAAGTGTAGCAATAATAATACTTCCGGTGGTGATTGTAACCCAAATAAAAGACGGGTCCGTACGATTTTCTTTTACTTGTTCAAAAAAATCTTTTAAATTTTGTTCCATTTGGTTGAACTGGTCATCGTTAATCTCACTTAGCGTTCCTTCACTTTGTAAAAAGTGAACGTCTGCGCTCACACGCTGTACGTAGGGAGACGACACGTCTACCTGCGCGCTCGGTAAGATCATATCATATTCCTTTAAAAATTGCTTAAGCTGCGCTTCATAAGCCGCCTGTTCTCCTTTTACTGCTTCATTTCGCATCTCTTTAAATGTTGCTAGCATACTGCCTTCGAGTTCAGTCCACATAGGCTGATGCTTGCTGTGCAGCGCATCGACTAATAATCGAAATTGAGTAGCTTTTTGAAGACGTTCTTCATCACTGGAATCAGAAGATAAAAGAGACCTTTCTACCTGTTCATAACAAAGAGTTAAAATACGTATATCTTCGGCCGATACGCCCAAAGAAGCTGTATTGAGACTGGTAAATTCATTCGAAAAATTTCTGAACAAATGTTGGGCTGCTTTATACTCCTTTTGCTCTACAAGCGATAGCGTTTGATCAGATAAGTTATCAAGCTTTTCCCACTGCCCTTCAGCTGCATGTACAGTAGTCGTATATGCAAAGAAAAGTACGAGCAATATTCCTACTATTCTTCCTTTCATTCTCGTCCCTCCTCTAACCTCTACTAAAACTTATGAGAAAGAGGACAAGAGTAGACCTATTTTCAAAAGGAAGTTTTAATCTTACTATTCATTCATCGGAGTGATAAAGTTTTGCGTATAATACTTCTCATATACACCTACACCAAGACGCGTAAACTCTTTATTGAGTAAAGCCTTACGATGTCCCTCACTATTAAGCCACCCTTCAACCGCAGCGATTCCATCCTGATAATTCGAGGCAATATTTTCGCCCGCGATACGGTATACTACATCACCTTTTTGCAGACGGTTGCCTAAATCACCTTGTGCTGGTGAAACGTGAGAGAAATAGTTTAAGTCACTCATTTCTTTGCTGTGTAAATAAGCTACTCCGGCAGTGGCTTCGTCCCAAGCTAAAGGTGACAGCTGAAAACGGTCTCGAATTACATTTGTAATATCGATAATTTGCTGCTCTTCTCCTTCTTGGACACTTTTCCACTCCTCTGCTGTCAATGACGGAGCTGTTGGAAGCTCGCCGCGATAAACAATTTCGTACGGACGCTGTTTTAATAGCGTGTCCATATCCATAATTCGAATACTTGAGATTGTATTAAGGAACTGATCAAAATATAGTTGGACGTATACATCTCCATATTTAATAATTGGACGCATTTTCATATCCTCTTCACTCAGACGAAATCGGTATTCATTTCCGTCTTTTTGAAGCGTGAGTTCGGATGAAAGTGAAACTCTTTTTTCCACTTCTTCTCGCTTCTCACCAATCTCAAAAGGATCTGTATTTGTTTTTGAACCAATGACGTATACGGATACGACTTGATTATTTTCTACTCCTACCTGCGCATACGTTTGACGATTCTTTTTGTAAATCCACCAGTCATAGCCATATGCAGAAGAATCAATACGATCCGGCTCTCCAAGCATTCCAATTAACTGTTCTGAATGATCTCCAATGAGCCTCATCATATTTTCACTTTGTTTTTCATAAGAAGCCACTTCTTGGGTGGGCTGACTTTTGGAATCCGTTTGGTTTTGCTCAATATTTTGACCCGTTAGATATTTTTCTAGCTGAGGTAAATAATCCTCCGCGTATACAAATGCCACTATTAATACGAGAATAAAAATAACTTTTTTCAGCTTTTCTTCCTCTCCTTACACCTGTTTTCTTTACCTGTTTAACTTATTTTTATCTCTATTATACATGCATTCAAAAAAAAATAGCTATCGGTATGAAGGAAACAAAAGAAAAAGCCAACTATTTACGAATATCCTGCAAACAGTTGGCTTTCGCTTTTTAATGCGTATGTTCTGAAATGTCTGAGAGCGCTTCTCCTGCACGTTCATTTGCATAGCGAAACGTTGATAAATCACCTAGCGAAACAATCCCGACTAGCTTTTGATTTTCCACAACAGGAAGACGACGGATTTGATGTTGAGCCATAAGCTTAGAAGCTTCTTCTACAGAGGCTTCCGCTGTAATAGTTATAAGCTCTTCACTCATAACATCCGTTACTTTACTTGAATTTGGCTTCTTTTCTGCAATGCCTTTTATAACTAAGTCTCGATCTGTAATCATTCCTACTAACTGATCTCTATCGACAATTGGAATTGCGCCTACATTCCATTCCTTCATTTTCACTGCCACTTCATATACGTTATCGAGCGTGGTGCATGTTTCCGTATCAGCTGTCATTACCTCTTGTACAGTTTTCATTGTTTTATCCTCCTTTACATAGTGTGTTCGCTTTATAGTGTGACCAACTTTTTAGTAAACTTTCGCATTTAAAACGTTTAAATAAAAATAGATAACGTTTACATTTTTCCTTATTAGATATTGCAAGTTTTATCCATTCGGCTTATGATTTAGTTGGGGTATATCTGTTTTGGGAGGGAGTTCATATGAAATTTGAATATGCAAAGTTTGATTCATTAAAGGTAGATTTAGATTTATTAGATGAGATTATGCATCAATTTGGCCTGGTCCGCGCCGGACAATGGGATTATGAACGCGTCACGTACGATCGAAAATTCGAGTTTCAGCGAGATACCTTCTATTTGCGAGTCCAAGGACATGCTATTTCAGGCGATGTAGGGGGCAGGCATGCTGTTATTCACCTTATGACACCTCTATTAGGCAAACATTATTATCCTCACGGTGTAGAATATGGAGACGGAGAATATTTCCCGCCATCCCTTGTAGAACAGTGTGAAAAGATATTAACACAAATCAAATCACAGCTTGAAACCGTTCAGCTATAGAATTAGAAAAAGCGCAGTAATCAGACTGCGCTTTTTTTAATTCAAAGGAGGAGTAGACGGAAATTCCTTTGGTTTTATATCTTGAGATTCAGTAAAATCAGGCATGTACGTATCTTTCTCTCGTTCTTTTCGAGCCCACTGAAAAAAAATAAAGCCTAAAACCGTTCCATACACAATTTCTTGAATGATCTTCATAATAACGCCGCCTAGCTGCTGGTCTTCCACGGGTGGCAGCGTATTAAACATCTCAGGAGCAAGCTGCCCTAAACTTGCAATCATAGAAGGCGGTACACAAAGGGAAAGAGCTTGTACCCAAGCGCTTGAGTCTGTATACGTCGCATACAAAGAATGGTTTGCAAAAATAATCAGCGCGCACGCTGGAGTAAGAAGTACGCCATCTGCAAAAATGTATCCAAGCTTTTTTAAAGAACTTAGCGTTTGTTCTTCTTCTAGCTGATTAATGAGTGGCCACCACATACAAAATGCAGCGATAAATAATACAACACTCACGATTCCGTGAAGCGTCATATCCGTTTTAATAACATCAAAAAGCAGCGGAATATGATACAAAGAAAATAACCCATTGAATAATAGTAAAGCAATTAAGGGCTTTGTAAAAAATTTAAAAACAGGTTTAACCCCTCTTACATAAATAACAGAACGAGCTAACCACGGTGGAATTCCTAAAATAAAAAGCGGGGGAATCACCAAGTAAACAATTGCCATTTGCGTCATATGAGCACTAAACATAAAGTGCCCTAGTAAATCTACAGGTCCTCCTTTACATATATACAAAAGAACCATGCTGATAACAAAATACGCTTTTGTTTTTCTGTCTACGGCCGCCGCTCCTATAAAATTCCCTCTCCATCTACCAACGATGAAAAAATATAAGACGGTCACCAGACAAATGGTTAAAAAATAGTAAGGGCTCCAAAGTGCTTCAAAACCAAACATCTGCAAATTGTTAATCAACGTCTATTCCTCCTTCTACAGATGAAGAAAAGGACTGGCGCATGCCAGCCCTTTTCTTTACCACCAAATAATGGTTACAAAAGCTAAAATGGTTAAAAGAGCTACCAATACGCCTGAATACAAGAAAAATGCTGGTATGGTATGTCCTTTGTGGTTCATATGCATGAAATAATAAAGTTGAAAGATGACTTGAACAACCGCCAAGAGCACAATCACCGGCATAATGTACCATCCGCTAAACTCTTGATAAACCGCAAAAAAAGCAATTAGTGTTAAAAACAACATCATTGCAAAAGAGATAACTTGCATCTTCATATCTTCTGCGTTTCTTTTTTTACGATATTCTAAATTGAGCCTTGGGTTATCTGAGTTTGATTGATTTGTCGTCATCAGCTTATCCCACCATTCCCATTAAATATACAACCGTGAAAATAAAGACCCACACAACATCGATAAAGTGCCAGTATAAACTTGCGACATAATATTTAGGAGCGTTATATAAGTTTAGCCCCCGCTTCGCATTTCGAATCATCAAAGAACCAATCCAAAGCAGTCCGAACGTTACGTGAGCTCCGTGTGTCCCAACCAGCGCGTAGAAAGAAGAACCAAATGCGCTGCTTGTAAACGTATGCCCTTCATGAACATAATGCCTGAACTCATAGATTTCTAGCCCTAAAAACGCTAAACCTAAAAGCCACGTAACGCCTAACCATAGCTGCATCTTTTTAAACTCAAAATTTTTCATATGATACATAGCATATACGCTTGTTAGTGAACTTGTTAATAAAATCATGGTTGCTGCAAAAACAAGCTTAATATCAAACAATTCTTCCGGCTTAGGTCCTGACATCGTTGAATTGCGCAAAGCTAAATAAGTAGCAAAAAGTGAAGCAAACAAAACCGTCTCCCCGCCTAAAAAGAGCCAAAAGCCGGTAAATTTATTTTTCCCTTCAAGCGTTGCTTTTTCAGGCGAAGCAGGGAAAGTTTCAGCGGTTAGCTTTTGTTCAGTCTCCATTACATCTTCGCCTCCTTGTCATCATCAACTAAGTCTTCTTTGTGAATATGAAAACCGTGATCATCAATCCATGAACGGAAGAACATCGATAAAAACATGACGATCATTCCGATAATCCCTACAACATCTCCCCACGCATGATCATTTCGATACAAAAAGCCAATCCCTGCAATAAACATCCCAAGCGATATCATAAATGGAATAAACGATGAGTTTGGCATATGAATATCACCAAGAGGTTCGGCTGGCGTCATTTCTTTATTTCCTGCCATTTTTTCAATCCAATATGCATCTAACCCGCGTACAAGCGGCGTTTGTTTAAAGTTATACTCTGGTGGCGGAGATGAAATAGCCCATTCTAATGTACGTCCGTCTCCCCAAGGATCTCCTCCTACCTTTTGTCCTTTGGCAGTGGTTTTTATAATGTTAACAAGTAAAATGAGCGTAGCAACCGCCATGAAAGCAGCTCCTGATGAACTGATTGCATTCCCAAGGTCGAGACCTTGATTAGGCAAGAACGTCCATACGCGGCGAGGCATCCCCATTAGACCTAAGAAATGCTGAATAAAGAACGTTAAGTGGAAACCAATCAAAAAGAGCCAGAACGTTGCTTTACTTAACTTTTCATCTAACATCTTGCCAAACATTTTTGGCCACCAGTATGTGACACCTGCTAATATAGCGTATACGACACCGCCTACGATAACGTAATGGAAGTGAGCAACGATAAAATAAGAATCTTGAAATTGATAATCTGCAGGTGCTACAGCTGCCATAACTCCTGTTACTCCCCCGATAACAAATGACGGAATAAAGGCGACAGCGTAAAGCATTGGAGACGTAAACTCAATACTTCCTCCCCAAAGCGTAAACAGCCAGTTAAAAATTTTAATTCCAGTTGGAACGGCGATGGCCATCGTAGCGACAGCAAAAATGGCATTTGCAATCGGACCAAGTCCGGTTGTAAACATGTGGTGCGCCCACACCATGAACCCTAAAAATCCGATTAATACGGTAGCAAAAACCATCGACGAGTATCCGAATAATCTCTTTCTTGAAAAAGTAGGTAAAATTTCTGAGAAAACACCAAACGCTGGAAGAATTAAAATATATACTTCCGGATGACCGAATATCCAGAAAAGATGTTCCCAGATAATCGTATTTCCACCCATTGTGGCGTCAAAAAAGTTTCCACCGAACAAGCGGTCAAAAATCATTAAAAACAATCCAACCGTCAGTGCTGGAAACGCAAACAAAATAAGAGCTGATGCAACAAACGTCGTCCACGTAAACAGCGGCATACGCATATAAGTCATACCTGGCGCCCTCATGTTAATGATTGTTACGAGAAAGTTGATACCTGAAATCAATGTCCCGGCTCCGGAAATCTGCAAACCTATCGCATAAAAATCAATTCCGTGACCAGGCGATGCAATAGACAGCGAAGCATATGATGTCCAACCTGCATCAGGTGCTCCTCCTAAAAACCAGCTTAGATTTAAAAAGAGTCCCCCAAAGGCAAACAACCAAAAACCTAACAAATTTAAAAATGGAAATGCTACATCTCGAGCTCCGATTTGCAGCGGAACAACTGCATTCATCATAGCAAAAAGAAGCGGCATGGCAGCTAAGAAAATCATCGTTGTTCCATGCATTGTTAAAATTTCATTATACGTTCCTGCACTAACAAAGTCATTGCTTGGTATAGCCAGCTGAATACGTATAAATAGCGCTTCCACTCCTCCGACTAGAAAAAAGATACCGCCGGCAATTAAATAAAGAATGGCGATTTTCTTATGATCCACGGTTGTCATAAAGTCCCAAATTGTTCCACCTACACCCTTCTTTTGACTGAGTGTACTCATCGCTAAACCTCCCCTTTTAAAAACGACTGGACGTTTATTTTTCTTTTAAACTCATTAAATAGTCTGCTAGCTCATTTACTTGTTCATCAGTTAAGTCAGGATATGTACCACTCATCTTATTACCCGGCTTAACTTTCTCAGGGTTTTTTAACCATTTTTTGATATTTTCCTTGTTGTGAGGAAGCACTCCGGCTACACGCTCACGTTCAGAAAAACCGGCTAAGTTTGGTGCTTGACGAGCTTGCTCTGGACGATTGTCTTTGACATCAACAGCATGGCATCCGATACAGCTTTCATTAAAGACCTCTTGACCCGCTTTTGCGGATGCTGTTTCTACATCAGGCTTTGCCTTTTTCAAATCTTTTGCCCACGTATCAAATTCATTGCTTGATACAGCCCGTACTTTAAAGTCCATAAGAGAATGAGATGGACCGCAAAGCTCAGCACATTTTCCGTAGAAAACCCCGTTAGCTTCCTTCGATTTTTTAGAATCAAACACTAGCCAAAATTTATTATCATTTTCTGTGTTAGCATCGAGCTTTCCTCCAACTGAAGGAATCCAGAATGAGTGCTTGACGTCAGAAGCTTTAATATTAAAGTAGACTTTTTTATCCGTTGGAACAACTAGATCTTGGGATGTAATAATTTTTTGATTAGGATACTCAAATTCCCACCAGTACAAGTTAGCACGCACATTTACTACGACAGCATCTTTGTCCTTCATTCCTTTTACGTCCGCTAGCTTAAATGTTGAGATGACCGTTGGAACAGTCAAAATAATGAGCAGCAAGATAGGAATCACTGTCCATATAATTTCTAACTTTCTGCTTCCTTCCACTTGCTTTGGAATCACGTTTTCTTCGCCTTTACGACGACGAAAGCGCAGAATAACAAATATAAAGATAATGGTGACCACAATAATAACTAAAACCATGATGGCTGTACTAAGAAGCATAAGCGAATATTGTTCTTCAGCTACCTCACCTGCAGGCTTAAGTGTTGACAAAAACGGTTTTCCACAGGCCGATAACACGAATGCAAGCAGCGTAAATAACGACAAAACACGAAAGTTCAATCGCCATTTTTTCATACCATTCCCCAACCTCTCTTTCATTGACGTGATTTCATCTATGCCCTCTTGAGCATAAAACTTATTCCTTCTATAATGAATTCTACATGTAGAAGAAATCCCCCTTGTGCAGCGTCGCATTCAGTGAAAGATTTTATCTAGGCAAAAAGCGTTGCGACAATCATTGAGACAAATAAAATAGTTAAATAGTTTAGTGAGTAGACAAACATCATGCTAGCCCACTTTGTGTCTTCTTGTTTATTGTATTGAGCAAATCCTAAAAATAGCCATCCTATGTTTAAAACAGTGGCCAAAATTAGAAATGGAATGCCTAATTCGTATAAATAAAGAGGTAATGGCAACAAACAAGCAATCCAAATGAGAATCTGTCGTTTTGTAAGCTCAAAACCATGTACAACAGGCAGCATAGGGATTCCCGCTGCTCGATATTCTTCACATCTTCGCATAGCAAGAGCTAGAAAATGAGGCGGCTGCCAAATAAACATGATTAAAAATAATACCCAAGCCACTACGTGTAAATTGGGATCGATAGCGGCCCATCCAATTAATGGCGGGACAGCGCCTGATATACTTCCGATTACTGTATTAATTGTGTATAGTCTTTTGGACCACATGGTGTAAAGAACTACATATGTAAGTATTCCTGCTAATCCGATGAGAGCGGCTACGGAAGAAACAACTAGTAGCATAAGCAAGCCGGTTAACGTCAAACCGATTCCAATCCCAAGGACCGTCAAAGGTGTAAAACTTCCTGTCACTGTAGGTCGTCCCTTTGTTCGTTCCATTAGAGGGTCAATGTCACGATCTATGTAATTGTTCAAACTGCATGAACCGGCGATGATAAGTGAAGAACCTATTAAAGTAAAAAATGCTTTATCCAGGTTTTCTAAGAAGTGTTGTTCGTTGAAGAAAAGAGCTAGCCAAAAACCAGTAAAGGTGGTGATGAAATTTGAGTTGACTATTCCGATTTTAATCGTAGCTAAAAAATCTGACCAAATGGAACTATTTTCGCTTACATGAGCTGTGTTAGGCGATGCAGAAAGCGTTGAATCTTCCACCATTTTTGAATCTTCCATGGCGCTTCCTCCTTTACTCATCCACAGACTTTTATCTAGTAAATAAAGAGTCTATAAATGAAGGCGTTTTCAACATATTTTTACAAAAATCTCCTCTTTGTTCACAAAGAAGTCATATTCCTCTCACCGAAACTACTTAAAAGCTTCACATGTAAACGATAAAATAGTAGAGAATTATCTATTTCTCATGTTTATTAAACCATATTTTGCCGTTACTTTGTGAAGAATTCATGAAAAAAATATGGATTTTTTTTGTCATGAGCTAAATGCATGTCGCTGTCACTTGTTAAAAGATATTTCTGCAAGTAAAATAGTTTTCTGTACGGTACCTTTTACATATCTGCAGAGTCAAACTCATGAACAAACCTTACACTTTCTACCATTATAACAAATTCAATCAAGTTTATGGAGAATAAATGAAATTTATGTTTAATATACAAAAAGATTAGGATAAAATGTTTAGCTCGTTATATTACTTACTTTGCTTTTAGGATGGTGATTATTGTGCGACTTGGATTAAAGTTTTTATCCGTTGTGACGAGCATAGCCATGTTACTTATTCTACTTGGCGGTGCTCTTGTTACGAAAACTGGTTCAGCAGACGGGTGCGGAGATTCTTGGCCTCTGTGTAACGGACAGCTCATTCCCGACCCTTTAACATTTGAAACCGTTGTTGAATTAAGCCACCGCTTAGTTTCTGGCGTGTCGGGCTTTCTTGTACTCGCTTTATGCGTATGGGCGTGGATTTCACTAGGACATATAAAAGAAGTTAGACCTTTAGCGTTTATCTCTTTTTTCTTCCTAGTACTGCAAGCATTAATTGGGGCCGCTGCCGTTATGTGGGGGCAATCAGATGCGGTGCTTGCTCTTCATTTTGGTATTTCCCTTATTTCGTTTGCTTCTGTGCTGCTGTTAACACTTATCATCTTTGAAGTGGATCAAAAGCTCGACACAGCTAACATGCAGCTAGGCTCTAAAATGAAAAAACATATTTACGGGGTTATCTTATACACATATGCCGTTGTGTACACGGGCGCGCTTGTTCGCCATAAAGAAGCTAGCTTAGCCTGTCCAGACGTTCCATTTTGTTCAAACGGAAACGGTTGGCTACCCGTTGTTGATTTGAATCAGTGGATTCAAATGGGACATCGATCCGCTGCTGTTTTAACGTTTGTATGGATTTTAGCTGCCTTTATCCATGCAGTTAAATATTATCGTCATCAAAAAAATATTTTTTACGGATGGTTAGCTGCTCTCATTCTAGTTATTTTTCAGGCGGTTTCCGGTATGCTTGTTGTTGTCACACGTCTGCAGCT
Source organism: Priestia sp. FSL R5-0597 (assembly GCF_038006305.1). Taxonomy (NCBI): domain Bacteria; kingdom Bacillati; phylum Bacillota; class Bacilli; order Caryophanales; family Bacillaceae; genus Priestia; species Priestia sp. FSL R5-0597. The sequence goes on along the minus strand of NZ_JBBOUZ010000001.1, from coordinate 1,371,731 downwards.
AGAGCTCGCGCTTGCTCATTCTTTAATTATCTCTTTCCTATTCGGTGTATTAAGCTACTTGACCTTACTTGCAACGCGTCATACACATAATTAATCAAAAAAGGTACGAGCTCTGAGCTCGTACCTTTTTTGATTAGCTTTCTAATTCAATTAATAAATCTCCCGGCTGGATGCCATCTCCATTCGATACGTGTACTTGTTTAATCACGCCGTCAAATGGTGCTTGCACGGTTGTTTCCATTTTCATTGCTTCTGTGATCATTAAGTGATTACCTTTTGAGACTTTATCGCCTTTTTCTACTACTACTCGAATAACGGTTCCAGGCATTGAAGCGCCAATGTGGGCCGGATTTCCTTGGTCGGCTTTTTGTTTTGCCGTAACGGTTGTTTTGACACTTTCGTCTTTAATCACGACTTCACGAGGCTGACCGTTTAATTCAAAGTATACTGTTCGCGTACCGTCTGCCTGCGGTTCTCCAATGGATACAAGGCGAACGATTAAGGTTTTTCCTTTTTCAATCTCAATTTCAGCCTCTTCTCCTAAACGCATGCCGTATAGGAAAGTCGGTGTATCAAGAACAGAGATGTCTCCGTATTGTTCGACTGCTTTGTGATAATCCATAAATACTTTTGGATACAGCGCATAAGCAATGGCGTCAAAACTCGTCACTTGACGATTTAAGTCTTTAAATAGCTTTTCTTTCACTGCATCGAAGTCCACATCTTCTAACAGTTCTCCAGGACGAACTGTAATAGGTTTTCTGCCTTTTAGAATGATGCGCTGAAGCTCTTTAGGGAATCCCCCGTGAGGCTGTCCTAAATACCCTTCAAACAATTCAATAACGGAATCCGGGAAGTCAAGCGTTTCACCGCGCTCAAACAGCGTTTCTTCTGTCAAATTGTTTTGAACCATAAACAATGCCATGTCTCCAACTACTTTTGATGATGGCGTAACTTTTACAATATCACCAAATAACAAATTCACGCGTGAATACATATCTTTTACTTCATCCCAGCGGTTTCCTAAACCAACTGCTTTTGCTTGTTGCTGTAAGTTGCTATATTGACCGCCTGGCATTTCATGCTCGTACACTTCCGTATGAGGAGCATTCATCCCGCTTTCGAAGTCTTGGTAATATTTTCGCACGTCTTCCCAATAGTAAGAAAGCTCTTCTAGATTTTTAATATCCAGATTTGGTCTGCGGTCCGCACCTTCTAATGCGTAATAAAGAGAGTTAGCGCTCGGCTGAGACGTTAAGCCTGCCATTGAGCTTACGGCTACGTCTACAATGTCTACACCTGCTTCAATTGCTTTTGCGTACGTGTATACACCGTTTCCGCTTGTATCATGCGTATGAAGGTGAATTGGAATATCAACCGTTTCTTTTAGAGCCGATACTAAATCATAAGCTGCCTGTGGTTTTAAAAGACCCGCCATATCTTTAATGCCCAGGATATGTGCTCCAGACTGCTCAAGCTCTTTTGCTAAGTTCTTGTAGTAATCCAAATCATACTTACGGCGCGTCGGATCTAAAATATCACCTGTATAACACATCGCTGCTTCTGCAATCTTCCCTGTTTGACGAACGGAGTCAATTGCAAGAGTCATTCCTTGCACCCAGTTTAAGCTGTCAAAGATACGGAAAACATCAATACCTGCATAAGCTGATTTTTCAACAAATTCCTTGATTACATTATCAGGATAGTTTTTATATCCAACCGCATTTGACGCGCGAAGAAGCATTTGGAAAAGAACGTTTGGCGCTTGTTGACGTAAAGTAAGCAAGCGATCCCACGGATCTTCTTTTAAGAATCGATAAGCGACATCAAACGTTGCTCCTCCCCACATTTCCATAGAAAATAAATCCGGAAGCAAGCGAGCAGTTGGGTTAGCTACTTGTTTTAAGTCGTTTGTACGAATACGCGTAGCTAAAAGAGACTGATGGCCGTCACGGAAGGTTGTATCCGTTAATAGCACTTCCTTGCGTTCTTTCACCCAATTTACTAGCCCTTCAGCGCCTTTTTCATCTAAAATCTGCTTTGTTCCGTTTGGAATTGGTTGTTTTATATCGACATTAGGAACACGCGGTTTCGTAAAGATTGGCTTTTTCTTTTCCGATACACCCGGGAATCCGTTTACCGTAACATTCCCAATGTATGTAAGCATTTTAGTTCCGCGGTCTTTTCGCTTAGGGAAGACAAAAAGTTCAGGCGTTGTATCAATAAATGATGTATCATAAGCACCTGTTAAGAACTTGTCATGCTTTACTACATTTTCAAGAAATGGAATATTGGTTTTAATTCCACGAATACGAAACTCTTTTAAGTTCCGTACCATTTTTGATGCGGCTTGATCGAATGTTAAGGCCCATGTTGTTACTTTTACTAACAGTGAATCATAATACGGCGTAATGACAGCACCTTGGAAGCTGTTTCCCGTATCTAAACGTACGCCAAAACCGCCGCCAGAACGATAAGCCATAATCTTACCCGTATCCGGCATAAAGTTATTTAACGGGTCTTCTGTCGTTACACGAGATTGAATTGCATATCCATGTACGTGAATTTGGTCTTGTGCAGGAATAGACACTTCCTTGCTGTGAAGTGCGTAGCCGTCCGCAATTAAAATTTGCGATTGAACGATATCAATACCTGTAATCATTTCAGTAATTGTGTGCTCTACTTGAACACGTGGATTTACTTCAATAAAATAAAAATCGTTTCCTGATACTAAAAATTCTACTGTACCAGCATTTATGTACTGCACTTTTTCCATCAGCTGCACAGCTGCTTCACAAATGCGGAGACGTAAGTCTTCATCTATAGAAACACTTGGTGCTACTTCTACTACTTTTTGGTGACGACGCTGCACTGAACAGTCGCGTTCGTAAAGGTGCACAACATTTCCTTGTTCATCACCTAAAATTTGCACTTCAATATGTTTTGGATTTTCAACTAGTTTCTCGACGTATACTTCATCATTACCAAAAGCCGCTTTTGCTTCTGATTTGGCACGATCATAAGATTCATTCAGGCTGTCTGCATCGCGAACGATACGCATGCCTCGACCGCCTCCGCCCAAAGCTGCTTTGATCATTAGAGGATATCCATGCTGATTAGCAAATTCTTTTGCTTCGTCAATTGAATCAATAGGACCATCTGTACCAGGAATAACGGGAATATCTGCTTGAATAGCCTGATGACGTGCTTTTACTTTATCGCCAAACATATCAAGATGCTTGGATTTTGGGCCAATAAAAATAATGCCTTCTTCTTCGCAACGTTTTGCAAATTGGATATTTTCTGACAAAAAACCATAGCCAGGGTGAATAGCATCTACATCATGAGACTTAGCAATGTCGATGATGCCTTCTATATCTAAATAAGCATCAATGGGCTTTTTCTCCGCTCCTACTAAATAGGCTTCATCCGCTTTGTAACGGTGATAAGAACCTGCGTCTTCCTTCGAATAAATTGCAACAGTCCGAATATTCAGTTCAGTACATGCTCGAAATACACGAATCGCAATTTCTCCCCGGTTTGCTACTAATACTTTTTTGATTTTTTTAGTTACAAAACTCATGTTGCTAATCTCCTCTCAATTTCGTATAAACTTCAATATATAGCAAAATTGGATAAAAGAAAAGCAAAAATCAATGGAAAATAATAAAATTCCAATAAATTTTTGCTTTTTTTACACAATTTTTTTACGAAAATCAATCGCTTGTTGTTGATGTATTGTTCGGATGTAGCACAATATTTTCCGTATTTTTCTGTTTTTTATTTTGATAATTTACGAAAAATGAAATATTTACAATAATTCCCATAGACACCATCAGCGTTAGTAGCGAAGACCCTCCGTAACTGATAAACGGAAGCGTGACGCCGGTAATCGGAATGAGTCCCGTAAGCCCTCCAAGGTTGATGCCTGTTTGAATACCTATCATACTGGCTACTCCAATACAAATCATGCTAGCAAACGGATCCTGAGATTTTTTAGCCAGCATTAAAATCCTGAAAATTAAGAAGCCTAAAAGGCCCAGCACGAGCATAACTCCAAAGAATCCTAATTCTTCTGCAATAATGGCCATAATGAAATCGGTATGGGGCTCGGGAAGATAACCATACTTTTGTACACTTTCTCCTAAACCAAGGCCTTTTAAGCCTCCTGTACCTATTGCTAAATATGAATTAACCAGCTGATAACCGGTTCCTTGAGCATTAGCAAACGGATCTGACGCACCGGTAAAACGGCCGATTCGATTGGCAGTAAACTGACCTGTAAAAAAACCAATCGTAATAATGACCGTAAGCAAAATAATACCTAGTGCTAACATGCGGAAAAAGGTTTTTTTAGAGATTCCCGAACATAGCATAATGGTAACGGAAATCGCAAAAATAATTGATCCCGTTCCAAGGTCAGGCTGAATCGCTACAAAACCTAATATTAGAAATACAAGACCCATAGGTCCAAAAAAAGCTTTTTTGATGTTGTCAATATACTCTTGCCTTTTAGACAAAACATACGATAAGTATAAAATGACAACAAGCTTGGCATACTCAGCCGGCTGCATGTTTGCTCCGCCAAGCTGCAGCCAACTTTGCGCATTGTTACTCGTATGCCCCATTACAAACACAAGCAAAAGCAGTACAAAAATGCCCAGAATCGCATAAGGCAGTATTTTAGGATACAGCTTGTAAGGTGTTAGCATTGTTAAAATGAACAATACAAGCGTAAACGCAAGCCACATTTTTTGTCTGTTGTAAAAGAAATCACTTGACGTATGATATCTTGTAATACTTACAATCATACTTGAACTGTAAACCATAACTAGTCCAACCGCACAAAGAAGCAGCACTGGAATTACAATTGAATAGTCAAAATGCCTAAATATTTTTTTTACCATAACCCTCTTCCTTTAAAAATGACGTGTTTCTGTTTCGTTTCATCTTTTATGTACAAATTTGAGTAAATTAGGAAATTTCAACCACCTGTAATAAAAAACTCAAACTACGTTTGTATATAGTTTGAGTTTCGATCGCGTGATTTTTATTTTTTTGTAAACGCTTCATGCAGTGCAGAAAGTTCACGCTCGAGGCGGTCTAGCAATGTTTTTCCAACACGTTCATCAATTAAACCAAGACGAACTGCAAAATCAATTTCTCTTGATAAACCAAACATTTGTGTATCTAAAACCTCTTCATAGAGAGGACATTGTGGCATTGTTAAGTTATCCATTTGAACTTGAATTAATTGCAAAATCTTATCTGCATCAGCTTTTAACAACGCATACGCTTTTTCACGATGATCTATCATTGTCTCAGGCGTCAAACTCAATCCCTCCGTTCGCGAGCGATTACCTAATCTATCTCTCAATTTTAAAGGCTATGCTCCAAAAAAGCAAGGATAAACATGTCCGTGAGGCTGGCCGTCTTTTTTATACTGTTACTTTCTCAAAACCATTACCATAGATGTAGGAAATTTCGCACTTTCGTTGACTCTTACATTATATCATACGAGAATCACTCTCAACTAAATTTTTTCATCAAAGTGACAAATAAGGAGAAAGCGCTTATACTTTTAGCAAGGGGGCATTTATGATGAATTCAATTATTATGTTAAAAGGAAAAGTAAAATATACGCTGACACTCGACCCAAGCGTGTGGATTTTCGATGACCGCAAGCTCGATATGGACGTTTTCTTTGAACATCCACCAGAGCAAAAAGATGAGACAGAAGCGTACACAAAGGCTGTTTCTAAGCATTGGGACCGTGAAATTCAAGAAGGAGCCGTCTTTCCTCCTACGTTAAAAACCGAAAAGAAATTCAAAAAACAGGAGCTAGTAAATGGAACATTTGGGATTTTATTTGCACCTTTTCTAGCAAACGCTTCACCTACTAAAGACGCTACCAACGTTTCATTTAAAACAAAAGACGCGCTGATTTCTTTTTCATTAGAAGAAGCGCAAAAACTAATCTTTGGTTTCAGCCAAGACGGAAAGCCTCTTAGAGAAGACGGGCCTATCTATGTCTATTTACCGGATGGATCTAACCGAAATAACCCTATTAAATATGTGGAAGAAATCATCGTTACATAATAAAAAAAGTGGGGTTCCAAAAGGGACCCCACTTTTTTTTAAAGAATATCAGCTGCTAATTGTGCTAGCCCGGAGCGCTCTCCTTTGATTAACCGAACGTGGCCCGATACTTTTTGCTCTTTAAACTTTTCAACTACGTACGTTAATCCGTTGTTATACTCATCTAAATAAGGATGATCAATTTGAGCCGGATCTCCCATAAGCACAATTTTACTCTTTTCCCCTACCCTTGTTAAAATTGTTTTAATTTCATGCTTCGTTAAATTTTGTGCTTCATCAATAATAATAAACTGTTCCGGAATACTTCGGCCTCTTATATACGTCAAGGCTTCCACTTCTATTGAACTCAGCCCCGCTAGAATCGCATCCAGTTCTCCAGGTTTTTTAGTGTTGAATAAGTACTCTAGGTTATCATAAATTGGTTGCATCCATGGACGAAGCTTCTCCTGCTTTTCTCCTGGCAAGAATCCAATATCTTTCCCTAAAGGAACAATTGGACGAGCTACAAGCAGCTTTTTAAAACACCCTAGATCTTCCGTCTGCATAAGTCCTGAAGCTAAAGCAAGCAGCGTTTTACCCGTACCTGCCTTCCCAATTAACGTGACCAGTTGAACGTCGTCTCTAAGAAGAAGTTCTAACGCCATAATTTGCTGAACATTTCGAGGTTTGATTCCCCAGATATGATCATATTCAAATAACAGTTTTTTTACTTTCGTTGTTGTTTGATCGACAATGCCGATGGCTGATCCGGATCCTCCAAATGCATCTTTCATCACTAAGAATTGATTTGCAAAAAAGGAGTGGTTCGCAATTTGAGACGTTAGCAGCTCTCCTTTTTCGTAAAATTGACTCAGCAGCTCTTTTGCAATATAGACTTCTGAAAAGCCTGTATAAATACTATTGAATTCCACTACTCGATCACTTAAAAAATCTTCTGCTCTTAAACCGATTGCGTCAGCCTTCACACGTACCAACACATCTTTACTCACTAGTATCACTTCACGTCCATCTTCTTTTGTTTCCTCTTCAAGGGATAAATTTTTAGCAACAGCTAAAATTCGATTATCATTTGTTTTTTCCACAAAGATTTCTTGAAGCTGTTGAAAAGAGCGATGATTGAGTTCAATTCGCAAATGGCCCCCATTTTCTAACGGGATTTTCTCATATAACTTTCCATGTTGTCTCAAGTTATCAATGAGTTTGGATACCTGCCTTGCATTTCGTCCGACTTCATCCATATTTCTTTTTTTCGAATCAACTTCTTCTAGTACAACGGCTGGAATCACTACTTCGTTATCATCAAATGAAAAAATTGAATGCGGATCTTGTAATAAAACATTCGTATCTAATACATAAATTTTTCCCAATAATTCAGCCTCCTACTCCGATTGTTTTTCCTGTAAGGAGTGAAACAAGGCACCCATCCATTTATATACTATGTAACGCACATGTGTGAAGTGACCTTAAATGGACGGACCATTTTCTTTAAATATATGAACACGTGTATAAAGATAGAAGAACTATTAGAAACTAAATACAAATTACTACAAAAAATGAGTCATTCATAAGGAGGAGTCTCCCACATGAACAAATTTTTTCTATCCATTAGCTTATGTTTTATTACACTAACCGGCTGCAACAATAATCAAGCAGACGTTGAAGAAGGGCAAAAGACAGATCGAATTGTACAGGTCAAAAATTCATCTCCTGAACGCTCTCACAAGCGTACTGCTAATGAAATATCAGCGCATTTAGTTGAACTGGCTTCAAGCGTTCCGAATGTAAATGATGCTACTGCCATTGTGCTCGGCAAGTATGCAATCGTAGGCATTGACGTCGGCAAAGATATTGATCGTTCAGAAGTAAGTTCAATCAAATATACAGTTGCCGAAGGTCTGAAAGCTGATCCGTACGGCGCTAACTCTGTTGTTATTGCAGATCCTGATACGGTCGCTCGGCTAAAACAAATTGGAAATGAAATTCGCAAAGGTCGGCCGGTTACAGGATTTTTAGATGAATTAGCAGCCATTGTAAACCGAGTGATGCCTGAATTTGCAGAAGAAATCCGCCGAAATCCTAGTTCAACAGATACAAACAATCAAAAATTAAATAATAAACAAGAGCAAAATTTAAAGAATGAGCAGGAAAAACAATCTAATAATCATCTTCAAAAAAATGAATAAGAAAGTCGCTTAGCGGCAGGCTGCTGCTAAGCTTTTTTTATCGCTTCAATTACTTGCTTATCGAGTTTAGCGGCTGCTACTGGATCATAGGTCTTTTCATATGAAGGGTTTACTGAAATCTTAGAGCCATAGAACATGACATCTCTTACTTCATTAATATCTAGTTCAATTAGCGTCAGCTTTAAAGCTACTCCGTCTAACTTTTCTTGCACTACCTCAGCTATTCCGCTGATTGAGTAGCATGATTCATTAGCAAGAATATTTACCACTGCTTTATTCGTATGTTTAATGTTTTCTACAATCCTCGATTTGACATCTACGGCAAATCGAATTTTTTGTTTAGTCGGAGCTACTAACCACGAAATGGCACTAACATTTGGAGCGTTTGTTTCAAAATCAATAGTTGAAATGGTTGCAAATCTCTCTGTCTGTAGCTCATCGTATAATGCATCTACTAATTGAGTCTCGACTTCGTTGGCCATTTTCATCCCTCCTACTGTTTATGTACTTACTAGTTACTATCTTCGAGCTAACAAGCAAAATTACCTGCTTCTTTAGGAATGTTTTCCTATCGTTCCTTTTCTCCTGAGAGATAGCACCGCAAAAAAACTTTATAAAACAAGAATTTTCGGCTAGAATGATGTATAGAGAAGTTGAGGTGATAGAAATGAGAGTACAATGTGTCATGTGCGATAAAATTGAAACAATTGAGGATGAAACGCTCGTGGCAAAACGACTGCGCAACCGTCCTATCCATACATATATGTGCAATGAATGTTCTGAACGGATTGAAAAACGAACAAAAGAACGCATAGCTACTGGTAACTTTAAACTATATGAGTCGAAAAAGACAGAGGAGGATTGGTAAGGTGCTCCGTTTAGGAATAAGTATCGGCATGTTCAGCGGGATTATCCTTGGGTTATGTTTGAAATGGATAGAATGGCTAACCGGCAAACAAGTTTATACCCTTTTATTAAATGTTGATTTTATTCCTATCATTGGCCCTATTCAATGGCCTGAATGGGTGGAGTTTGTTTTTCATTTATTCATTGCCGTTGCAATTGGGATCGTTTTTGTTTACATAGTAGGTAAATTAAACAATATGTCTATTCGAAAAATCGTATTGTGTTCTTTTTTATTAACACTTCCAACCATTCCTTTGTATTTTCCGTTGACGCTGCTTGCGCTTAAGCCTACGCCTGCAGTGGATGATGCAGTAGCAATTTTTTATTGGACAGCTGGCCATTTAATTTTCGCAGCCGCTCTTGTCTTCGGCTATATCATACTAAAAAGACGCTTGTAGCTACAAGCGTCTTTTTATGTAGTCTGTTATGAACCCAACGTGGAGTTTTGCTTTTTAGCCTGATACAGCCGTATTTTATAAATAATTAATACAAGCGCTGCAACCACTAGCCCTTCAGCTACAGGTAAAAAAATGCCTAAAAACGTTAAAATCGTACATCCAAAAGCTAAAAATAGATAAATAACCACAGATTTTAAAAGCGGCAGCTTCTTTGCAAACCCGAGTTTGTACACGAGAACAGATAGCCCTAAAATAGTAAAGTATAACAGCCACATTCCTATTTTTGCATGTTCATCTACTTGATACAAAGCAGCAAAAAATGAAAGGTGTTCTTTTACATCCATCTTCCTTCCCCCTATTCCTTACTTTACATTATTCGATATAAGCCACCTTTTTCCTTTCCAAATTCTCTCTTTATAAAACGCTTTCAAAAAATAGAAAATTCTGATATAATTGATAAAAAACAAGCCGCTAGCAAATAAAGCTAACGACTTCCTTTTTTTATTATTTCGTGTCAGCGTATTTTTTCTTTTTCGCTGCTTTTTCACGTTCATTTTTATCAAGAATTTTTTTACGTAGACGAATAGATTCTGGTGTGATTTCACAATATTCATCTTCGTTTAAATATTCAAGTGATTGCTCTAAAGACATAATACGAGGTTTTTTCATACCTGTTGTTTGATCTTTGTTAGCAGAACGCATATTCGTCATTTGCTTCATTTTACAGATGTTAACAACGATATCATTTTCACGAGTGTGTTCTCCTACGATCATACCTTCGTATACTTCTGTACCTGGCTCCACGAAAATTGTACCGCGGTCTTCTACGCCTTGGATTCCATAAGTAGATGATTTACCGCTTTCCATAGAAACAAGCACACCTTGACGGCGACCTCCAACTTGACCTTGCTGCATTGGTTGGTAGCTATCAAATGAATGGTTAATGATACCGAATCCACGAGTTAACGATAAGAACTCAGTTGTATAACCGATTAAACCACGTGCAGGAACCATAAAGATCAGACGAACTTGACCGCTGCCGTTGTTAATCATATCAACCATTTCACCTTTACGAGCACCCATTGATTCCATAATAGAACCCGTATGTTCTTCAGGCACGTCGATTTGCACACGTTCAACTGGCTCACAGCGAACGCCATCAATTTCACGAACGATTACTTCAGGTTTTGATACTTGAATCTCATATCCTTCACGACGCATATTTTCAATTAAAATAGATAAATGAAGTTCTCCACGTCCTGAAACGACCCATACATCCGGTGAATCAGTATTTTCCACGCGTAAACTTACATCTGTCTCAAGTTCAGACATTAAGCGCTCTTCAATTTTACGAGATGTAACAAATTTACCTTCACGACCAGCAAACGGTGAATTGTTTACTAAGAACGTCATTTGTAAAGTAGGTTCATCAATACGTAAAATTGGCAGTGCATCTTGGTGGTCAAACGGACATACTGTTTCACCTACGTTGATGTCTTCCATTCCTGATACAGCGATCAGGTCTCCTGCTTTTGCTTCTTCGATTTCAACACGCTTTAAGCCTAGGAAACCGAATAATTTTGTTACGCGGAATTGTTTTACCGTACCGTCAAGCTTCATTAATGCAACTTGCTGGCCTACTTTCATTGTTCCGCGGAATACGCGTCCTACACCGATACGACCAAGATAGTCATTGTAGTCAAGCATTGCCACTTGGAATTGAAGTGGTTCGTCGCTGTTGTCTACTGGTGCTGGAATGTGCTCGATGATTGAGTCAAATAGAGATGACATGTTCTCATCTTGCTTTTCAGGGTTCGTGCTAGCCGTTCCGTTGATTGCTGAAGCATAAACAACAGGGAACTCAATTTGTTCCTCACTTGCACCTAGTTCAATAAATAAGTCAATTACTTCATCAACTACTTCAGTTGGACGAGCAAAGTCACGGTCAATTTTGTTAACAACAACAATCGGCGTTAAGTTTTGCTCTAATGCTTTTTTCAATACAAAGCGCGTTTGAGGCATACATCCTTCGTATGCGTCTACTACAAGTAGAACACCGTCTACCATTTTCATAATACGCTCAACTTCTCCACCGAAGTCAGCATGTCCTGGCGTATCCATAATGTTGATACGCGTATCTTTATAATTAATAGCTGTGTTTTTCGCTAAAATTGTAATTCCACGCTCACGCTCAAGGTCATTTGAATCCATCGCACGTTCTTCAACATGCTCATTAGTACGGAATGTTCCGGACTGATGTAATAATTTATCTACTAACGTTGTTTTCCCATGGTCTACATGGGCAATAATGGCAATATTACGTAAATCTTTACGAATGTTCACGCATTTCACTCCTATGCTTGTAATAACTAAGCTATTATATCACACTAACTCTAGAATTGCAGAATGATTTTGTTGTACACTATAAATATCCGTTACAAATGGGAGGAATCAACATGAGAAACATTAAGTGGGTATTCGTTTTATATGCATTCATCGCAACTGCAGCTATTATGTCAATTGGCATATTTATCGGAGAAGGAAGCGCTCTCGGGGTCATTTTAGCTATCGTAGCTTTAATTGTTGTAATGGGTCTTGGCTTTACGACTAAGAAAAAAATGCGAGAAAAAGGGCAGCTGTAATTTTTTTGCGATGATTGAAAGCGTCATGGCCATTTGCAACATCAAAATGGTTCATGACGTTTTTTCATCACAAAATTCTTTGACTACACGTAAGTCTTCACTTCTATTTTATTTATTCCACTTTCCTTCAAGGTACGTACGAAAGATTTCGTCATGTAATGTTGGTTTGCTTACAAATACACTGCTTTTTTCAAGAATCTCTAACGGCTTCCCTTCTAAATCCGTCATGACTCCTCCAACTTCTTCAATCAACACTTTACCGGCAGCAAAGTCCCATGGAGCCAAACGTAAAGTAATGTATCCATCCAAGCGTCCAGCCGCTACGTAAGCAAGCTCAATAGCTGCGGATCCATATGAACGGGTCCCTCTTACTTTACGCACAAGCGGACTTAATACGGAAGGATCAATACGGCGGTTCTCCGTCACCCACGTTGCATTTAAGCTAATAATAGCTTCTTCAACTGGTACAGGTTCAAGTTTCGGCAATTGGATGTCATTCATAAACGCGCCCTGTCCTTTTAAAGCATGATACAGCTCATTATGAATAACATCATAAATATAACCTGCTTGTCCTACACCATTTTCGAATATACCGATGGAAATAGCAAAATTTCGCTGCTGATGAACAAAGTTCATCGTACCGTCGATCGGATCGATAATCCAAATCGTTCCTTCTTCTGATTCAAGCTCTTCCCCATATCCTTCTTCTCCGAGAATATGATGTTCCGGAAAGGTTTCATTGATTTTTGAGATAAAAAACTGTTCAATTTCTTTATCCATATTTGTTACTAAATCATTTGGATTCGATTTCGTTTGAATGAGAAGTTCTTTACTAAACGACTGTTGAATTTTTTGTCCAGCTTCTTTTAGCCACTCTTTAACGTATGTATCAATTTCTTTCCAGCGTTGTGTCATCTCAATTCCCCCTCAAAAATACGTCTCTTATTTAAGCTTAAAAAAACCTCTGCAAGATGTCAATTAACAGAGCACGTGGGAGAAGAACTGCCCCTTCTTCTCCCACGTGCTCTGTTACCACTTATGAATCTGCTCATTCAGTTTAATCCTTTTTTACAGTTTACCCATATTTGTTCTATTTTATTCCCGTGTCTGCTACTGAAGAGATATCATTTCTTCACGAAGTTTCTCGAGCTTTCGCTTACATTTTTGTTTTTGTTCCTCATTATTCTCCATCATGGCTTCATATAACGTCGCTAACTCGTAATCTAACTCCAACCGAATTACACCTAATCTTTTTTGTCCATCATTCTTCTTATACATATTCACCACTTGTTTCATGTTTCAAACACCCCTCTCAAATTATTGAACCCACTTATAGAAAACTAAATTTTCAGATATTTTGATTGATATAGTCTATGTCGAAACCTAATCTCATGCAACTAAATTGTGTGATTACCTATAAAAAAATGATAGACACGTTTTGACAAGCATATGCGAATTAATTGGTGTTTATGCTTTTCATGTGGTAGAATCTTCGCGTAAATCATACTTACTTGCATAGATGCACAGCAGCATATTCACTAAAAAAACGGAGGTTTCACATGGCATTCTCAGGATTTTCACAAGATGACTTTAACGTATTCCGTATCAAGGGGCTTGATGCACGTATGGAAGCCATCAAGACAACGATACGCCCAAAATTCGAACAATTGAGCAATCATTTTGCTCCTACTCTTTCTTCACTTTGTGGAGATGAAATGTTCGTACATATTGCCAAACATGCACGAAGAACAGTTAACCCGCCAGCAGATACGTGGGTAGCCTTTGCTAACAGTAAACGCGGGTATAAAAAGCTCCCTCATTTTCAAATTGGCCTTTGGGAAACACACGTCTTTGTGTGGTTTGCCGTCATTTACGAATCACCTATTAAAGAACAATTTGGAAAGCTGCTAAAACAAAACATGGAGGAGATTCGTCAAAATATCCCAGACTCGTTTGTTTGGTCGAAAGATCATACAAAACCTGATAGTAAAAAAATGGGCGACTTATCTTCTGAAGACTTAGAGCGTTTGTTTGAACGTCTAGAGACGGTTAAAAAAGCTGAGATCCTATGCGGCATTACAATTCCAAAAGAAGAAGCGATTGCAATGAACGGCGAAGAATGGATGGCTCGTATTGAACAAACATTTCATACGGTAACTCCATTATATGAACTAACTAAAAAAGCATATGCATAATTTTAACGAATTGATATAAAAAAAATGAGGGTGAGACATAACGAAAGGAAGCTCATCGAAAGACCAACAAATGGGATACATAAGCTGAAACGCTTGTGACACCGCAGTTGATTTCCCTGGGCGGCCGGTGAGCCTCCTCGTCGCTTGCGCTCCTGCGGGGTCTCGCCTGTTCCGCTTTCCCAGCAGGAGTCTTCGCCTTGCCTTCCAATAAACTGCTAGAAGAAACGAAACAGATAAACTCTATGTTCACCGTAACAAAAAAAACGAATCATTAATCAAACAATTTGATTAATGATTCGTTTTTTACTTCGGCTAAACTACTTTTGTCCCAGTCTCATTTTTTACATTTTTATGATATCTCCAGAAGAAGCAGCCTTTGCTTTTTGAATCGTTCGATAAGAAGAGTATTTGCTTTGGTCTTCAAAATCGTTACAGATTGTTTTTTCTTCTGCTTTACTTGGCACAATTTCTTTAAATCGGCGATAGACTGCCATTAGGTGATCACGCTCAATACCTTTTTCATAAGCTCGTTCAATACTTTCAAAAAACTTCACTACATCAATAATTTCTTCTGTACTCCAATCAAGGGAGATAGGGTATTGATATTCCACTTCTCATCACTCCATTTATTTCTTCATTCTATGTATATCTATATTCTTAACTCTATCACAATCTATAATGTACACAAAATTTATTCTCTTTTCACCCAAAAGAATTTCTCCTTTTTTTTCTTTTTATTTTCTCTTTAAAATATCTTTGCAAATAGGTTAATAAGTGCTATAATTCTTTTGTTTTATGGGGATTTTCAAAACATAAAGAACTATAAAATAATAAGTAATAAGCAGTTTACAATTACTTGTATTTTTTTAACTAAAAATTGTATTTATATTATCAAACAGTAGTAAACATACGCGTTTCATTCATTTATATAATGGTTAAAATCAAGAAAACTGCGGAGTAGAATTTCTGTTGAATTTCTTTTGTAGAAAAAAGATCTGATATTTTAATATGTATAATTCAACAGCCATTAGTTTTTGGTATATAAAATTGAATGCTGTAATTTGATAAAAAAACAATCAAAGTCCCTCTAAGCTTTGCTTAGAGGGACTGACAATTTATGATAAAAGAGGTGTATAGCAAAGTTGTCTTCTCAATTTTCAACTCCATTATTTACTGGATTAGTTAATCACGCTAAGAAAAACCCAACACAATTCCATATCCCTGGACATAAAAAAGGAAATGGAATGGATCCTGAATTCCGCTCATTTATTGGCGATGATGCTTTATCCATTGATTTAATTAATATCGGTCCCCTTGATGACCTTCACCAGCCAAAAGGCATTATCAAACAAGCACAGGATTTAGCTGCAGAAGCATTTGGTGCTGATCATACTTTTTTCTCTGTTCAAGGAACGAGCGGAGCAATTATGGCAATGGTTATGGCGACATGTGGACCTGGAGATAAAATTATCGTTCCTAGAAACGTGCATAAATCTGTTATGAGTGCGATTGTTTTTTCAGGAGCTACGCCTATTTTTATTCATCCTGAAATCGACGAAAATCTTGGCATTTCTCACGGTATTACATCGGACTCTGTAGAAAAAGCCTTAAAGCAGCACCCTGAAGCAAAAGCAGTGCTTGTTATCAATCCAACTTACTTTGGAATTTCCGGAGACCTTCGTAAAATCGTAGAAATTGCCCACTCGTATCAAGTGCCTGTACTTGTTGATGAAGCTCACGGCGTTCATATTCACTTCCATGATGATTTGCCTCTGTCTGCTATGCAGGCCGGTGCAGATATGGCAGCAACAAGCGTGCATAAATTAGGCGGTTCTATGACGCAAAGTTCCATTTTAAACATACGCGAAGGCTTAATTTCTCCAAAACGCGTACAGTCTATTTTAAGCATGCTGACAACAACATCAACCTCTTATCTGCTGCTGGCTTCTTTAGATGTTGCACGAAAACGTCTAGCTACAGAAGGAAAAGAGCTGGCTGAACGTGCAATTTCTCTTGCTGAAAAAGCACGAAAAGAAATTAATACAATTGAGCATATCCGATGTATAGGCAGAGAAATTTTAGGCACAAAAGCTACGTATGATTTAGACCCTACTAAATTAATTATTTCTGTTTCAGATTTAGGAATTACGGGCTATGACGTAGAAAAATGGATGCGTGAAGCTCATAATATCGAAGTGGAAATGTCTGACCTTTATAATATTCTATGTATTATCACGCCCGGAGATACAGAAGAAGATCTTTCACGTCTTGTCACAGCTCTGCGTGAGTTATCCGCAAAATTCCATAACCTTTCTGAGACAACGGCAAAACCTGCTATTTTATTACCTGATATTCCTGTATTGGCTTTAACACCTCGTGATGCTTTTTACGCTGAAACCGAAGTGGTACCTTTTCATGAGTCAGCAGGTCGTATTATTGCAGAATTTGTAATGGTCTATCCTCCTGGTATTCCTATTTTTATTCCTGGGGAAATCATCACTGAGGAAAATTTAACCTATATTGAAACAAACTTAGAGGCAGGTTTACCAGTGCAGGGTCCGGAAGATTTTGAATTAAAGACATTTCGTGTCATTAAAGAACATAAAGCAATTCAATAAAAAAAAAGGTGCGGAATTCCGCACCTTTTTTTTATTGAATTAATCTAAATCTTCATCTGCTTTTTGACATTCTCCGCTTTTACATGTTGAGTATAATCGCGTCACTTTCTCATCTTCGAAATGATCAATTGTGCAGTTACATGTTTGACATACGATTGTTCCCATTTTGTAAACTCCCCTTTAACCGTCTTTTTTTGTAAGCGTTTTACAACTCTTGATATTATATTATTATGTCACATTAAATATGTCAACAACTAATTAGTATGTCACATTAAAAATATTTTTCTCATAAATGTTATATTTGTTTTCAAAAAGCTGACCCCTTAGCATCATCTCTATTTATATGAAAAAACTATGTCTAATTTCATATCTATTTCGGCACTTTAAAATAATTACGAAAAATAAGAATTTGAGATCTTGCCTTTTTTTCTTACTAATAGGGTAGACATTTCATACAAACTTTACTAGAATGTATAACCATGTGGTTTCATGTATAGCTAAAAAGGTTATATGAGAAACTATGTTATGTAAAATAGAATAGGAAAGGAGTGATAATCGATGAAAAAACTGACTCCTGTTTTTATCATTTCGGTTATTATTGCTGCAGTATTTATCGTATGGGGTGTTATTCCGGAATCTGTGCTAGGAAGCGCAGCGCTTACACCTGTCACATCGGCAATACATAGTTTTATCATCGAGAAATTTGGCTGGTATTATTTATTAGCAGCTACATTATTCTTAGTTTTTACGCTGTACTTAATTTTTTCAAAGTACGGAAACATTAAACTAGGTAAACCTGACGAAAAGCCTCAGTATGGTTACGTCTCGTGGTTTGCTATGTTATTTAGTGCTGGTATGGGAATTGGACTTGTATTCTGGGGTGTTTCAGAACCAATCAATCATTTTCATACTCCACCTTCTGGTGAAGGCGGTACAGCAGAATCAGCTCGTGCAGCTCTACGTTATTCGTTTTTCCACTGGGGTTTACATCCTTGGGCTATTTATTCCGTTCTTGCACTGGCCCTTGCATATTTTCAATTTAGAAAAGGTTACCCGTTCATAATCAGTAATATTTTACGTCCACTATTAGGAAAACGTGTTGATGGACCTCTTGGAACGATCATAAACGTCATCGCCGTATTTGCAACTATTTTTGGGGTGGCAACATCTCTAGGACTGGGCGCTATTCAAATTACTGGTGGAGCCTCTTACTTGTCGCCAAGCATTGATAATAATTTCACGACTCAATTAATTGTTATTATTATCGTGACGTTCTTGTTCATGCTGTCAGCACAGACAGGTCTGAACAAGGGTATTAAGTATTTGAGTAACATTAATATTGTTTTAGCTATTCTGTTAATGCTATTCTTGTTATTTGCAGGTCCAACCAACTTTATTATGGACTTATTCGTTACAACAATTGGCAGCTACATTCAAAACTTGCCGTCGATGAGTTTTCGATTGAGCCCGTTTGATAACAGCACCTGGGTTCAAGATTGGACAATTTTCTACTGGGCATGGTGGATCGCCTGGGCACCCTTCGTTGGTACGTTTATTGCTCGTATTTCACGAGGTAGAACCATTCGAGAATTTTTAATTGGTGTACTAGCTGTTCCGACCGTATTTGGCGGATTATGGTTTGCTGTATTCGGAGGTTCTGGGGTTTATTTAGACTTTTTTAAGGATCTTCCTGTTATGGATGTTATCAATAATAAAGGAACAGAAGTTGCTTTATTCTACGTACTTGAACAGTTTCCATTTGGTACGTTCATGTCCATTGTTGCTATTTGCTTAATTGCTACATTCTTTATTACATCAGCTGACTCAGCTACATTTGTTTTAGGAATGCAGACAACAAACGGTGATCTAAATCCTTCAGGCTCTATTAAGCTTACGTGGGGCTTAATTCAATCGTTAACAGCAATCATTTTGCTTTGGACAGGTGGTTTGGATGCGCTCCAAACAGCTGCGATTATAGCAGCACTTCCATTCTCAATTGTGCTGGTGCTAACGGTCTTCTCATTAATGAAAGCATTTAAAGAAGAAGGCGCGTTAAAAAGAGAAAAGAAATCTGTGTAAGACAAAAAAAGCGTTAGCTTATATAAGCTAACGCTTTTTTTATGCACTCTTACGCCGTGCAAAATAAAATTAGTTGATAACATGTCAAGCAGATAGCTGACGTGGTGCCCGTCATCATAAGCGCCAGTCTTTTAGATTTGACGTTCATTTCTGCTATACCGTAAGCTAAATAAGCAAATACTAAAAATAAAATAATTTTAGATGTCAATTGATCACGTTTTGATAATAATTCAACCAGTGAATACCCCATCCAAATAACAATGTGCAAGCTCCAAACGAAATATGTCTTCATAGCTCCTTCGCCGCCTTTTCATTCGTTATCCAAAGAAGCAATTTTGTATCCAACTATAAGCAAAGCACGTCCCACTTTATATGTATGCATCTAGAACTCATTTAAGACTGTCTCAGCGCTTTTTACATCTTTCTGCTAGAATTATACTCAACCAGTAAAAAAACTGTCTGACAAGCACCTTATACTTTATGAAAACCGTTTTCTTCAAAAAAAAAGCTGATGCGTATGCATCAGCTTTTTAAAAACATTATTTTACAATGTGAATTGGGCTTCCAATTGCTACTTCAGCAGCTTCCATTGTGATTTCACCTAATGTTGGGTGAGCGTGAATTGTTAATGCGATATCTTCAGCTGTTACGCCAGCTTCGATAGCAAGACCAAGTTCAGCGATCATGTCAGATGCGCTAGGTCCAGCGATTTGAGCACCAACAACTACTCCGTCTTCTTTACGAGTGATAAGCTTCAAGAAGCCTTCTGCAGCGTTAAGTGCAAGCGCACGTCCGTTAGCAGCGAATGGGAATTTAGAAGCTTTAACAGCTAATCCTTCTTCTTTTGCTTGTGCTTCAGTATAACCTACAGATGCAAGCTCAGGCTCAGAGAATACAACTGCTGGAATTCCTAAGTAGTCAATTTCAGCAGGTTCGCCAGCGATTACTTCAGCTGCGATTTTACCTTCGTAAGAAGCTTTGTGTGCAAGTGGTGGTCCAGTTACGATATCACCAATTGCAAAGATGTTGCTTACAGATGTACGAGTTTGGTTATCGATTTCGATAAGACCACGGTCAGTCATTTTAACGCCAACTTGCTCAAGACCAAGCTCATCAGTGTTAGGACGGCGACCTACAGTAACTAATACGTAGTCAGCATCGATTACTTTTGACTCTCCGCCTACTTCAAACGTAACTTGTACGCCATCAGCAGTTTCTTCAACACCTTTAGCCATTGCTTTTGTATAGATTTCAACGTTTCCTTTTTTCTTAAGGTTACGTTTAACAAGAGAGCTCATTTGTTTTTCAAAACCAGCTAGAATTTCATCAGCAGCTTCTACAAATGTAACTTCTGTGCCGAAGTTAGCAAAAGCAGTACCAAGCTCAGTACCGATGTAACCTCCGCCGATTACAACTAATTTTTTAGGAACTTCTTTAAGCGCTAATGCACCTGTAGAGTTGATTACGCGCTCAGAGAATTTGAATCCAGGGATCTCGATTGGACGAGAACCAGTTGCAAGGATTGCATTTTTGAATTTGTACGTTTGTGCTGAATTTTCATCCATTACACGTACAGTTTCGCTGTCAACGAAGTAAGCTTCACCTTTTACGATGTCAACTTTGTTACCTTTAAGAAGGCCTTCAACACCGCCAGTAAGTTTGTTTACAACGCCGTTTTTGAATTCTTGAACTTTAGAGAAATCAACTGTTACGTTCTCAGCGATAATCCCCATGTCTTCAGAATGTTTAGCATGTTCAAAACGGTGACCTGCAGCGATTAATGCTTTTGAAGGAATACAACCAACGTTTAAGCATACGCCTCCAAGATTACCTTTTTCTACGATTGTAACTTTTTGACCTAATTGAGCTGCACGAATTGCTGCAACGTAGCCACCAGGGCCAGCACCAATGACAAGAGTATCAGTTTCGATTGGGAAATCTCCTACTACCATTTATTACGCCTCCATTAATAATAATTCTGGATCATTTAATAAACGCTTGATTTGGTTAAGAGCGTTTTGAGCTGTTGCGCCATCGATAATACGGTGGTCAAAGCTTAGTGATAATGCTAATACTGGAGCAATTACAATTTCACCGTCGCGTACAACTGGTTTTTCAGCGATACGTCCGATACCTAGAATTGCAACTTCTGGGTGGTTGATAACTGGAGTAAACCATTGTCCACCAGCAGAACCGATATTTGTGATTGTACAAGAAGCGCCTTTCATTTCAGCAGGAGCTAATTTACCATCACGTGCTTTTCCAGCAAGGTCGTTAATTTGATCCGAAATTTCGAATACAGATTTACGATCAGCATTTTTCACAACTGGTACTAAAAGACCTTTTTCAGTGTCAGCAGCGATACCGATGTTGTAGTAATGTTTTTGAATTACTTCATCTGTAGAATCATCAATTGAAGTGTTAAGAGCTGGGAACTTCTTAAGTGCTGAAGTTAACGCTTTTACCACGTAAGGTAAGAATGTTAATTTAATACCTTGATCTGCTGCAACTGTTTTGAATTTTTTACGATGAGCAACAAGAGCTGTTACATCGATTTCATCCATTAATGTTACGTGTGGAGCAGTGTGTTTAGAGTTAACCATAGCTTTTGCAATTGCACGACGGATACCGCTCATTTTCTCGCGAGTTTCTGGTAAGTCGCCTTCAGGAATAGCTTGTGCTGCAGCTGCTTTTGGTTCAGCTGAAGCAGTTTCCTCTTTAGCTGGAGCTTCAGCAGTTGCTGTAGCTGTAGCTGTAGAACCACCAGATAAGAAGCTATCGATGTCATCTTTAACAATACGTCCGTTTTTACCTGAACCAGGAACAGCTTTAATGTCTACACCTTTTTCACGAGCATATTTGCGCACTGAAGGCATAGCAATTACTTTACGGTTAGGATCAACATCAGCTTGTGCTGCAGGAGCTGTTGCTTCTTCAGTCACTTCTTCAGTTGAAGCTTCTTCTTTAGCTTCTTCTGCTGGTGCATCATCATGATCGTCACCTTTGAATTTTAAGTCTTCGTATCCAGGAGCATCAAAAGTAACGATAACTTGTCCTACAGTAGCTACTGTACCTTCGTCAACTTTTACTTCTAATACTTTACCTTTTACAGGAGATGGGATTTCAACAACAGCTTTGTCATTTTGTACTTCTGCTAGTACATCATCCTCATCAATTTCATCTCCAGCTTTTACGAACCATTTTACAATTTCACCTTCGTGGATACCTTCACCGATATCCGGCAGTTTAAATTCAAATGCCACGTGTCTTCACCCTCCTAGTTAGTTGCGTTCAATTTGTTAGTGTTTATTTTATCTAAGACAGAAATCAGCATAAAGCTGATTTCTATCACAGTAAAATGCTAATTAAAATTCAAGTACTTTCTTAGCTGTTTCAACGATATCTTTGTGGTCTGGTAACCATACGCCCTCAGCTTGAGAGAATGGGAACACAGTATCCGGTGCTGTTACACGTAATACTGGTGCTTCTAAGCTTAAGATTGCACGATCGTTAATTTCAGCTACAACGTTAGCTGCGATACCAGCTTGTTTTTGAGCTTCTTGAACTACTACTACGCGACCAGTTTTTTCAACTGATGCAAGAATTGTATCGATATCTAAAGGTTGAACTGTACGTAAGTCCACTACTTCAGCAGAGATACCTTCTTTTTCTAGTTCTTCAGCTGCTTTTAATGATGAGTGTACCATTGCACCGTAAGCGATAAGCGTTACGTCTGTACCTTCACGTTTCACATCAGCTGTACCTAAGTCAATAGTGTATGATTCTTCAGGTACTTCTTGACGGAATGAACGGTAAAGCTTCATGTGCTCTAAGTATACAACCGGATCGTTATCACGGATTGATGAAATTAAAAGACCTTTTGCATCGTATGGAGTTGAAGGAATTACAACTTTTAGACCAGGTTGAGATGCTACGATACCTTCTAAGCTATCAGCGTGAAGTTCTGGTGTATGAACGCCTCCACCAAATGGTGAACGGAATGTGATTGGTGCATTCCAGCGACCGCCAGAACGGTAGCGCATACGTGCAGCTTGACCTGATACAGAATCAAGTACTTCGTATACGAAACCAAAGAATTGAATTTCAGGAACCGGACGGAAACCTTGAGTCGATAGACCCACAGCAAGACCACCGATACCAGATTCAGCTAATGGCGTATCGAATACGCGATCTTCGCCGAATTCTTGTTGAAGACCTTCAGTCGCACGGAATACTCCACCGTTTACGCCAACGTCTTCACCAAAAACTAATACGTTTTCGTCGTTTTTCATTTCTGTGCGTAACGCATCAGTAATCGCTTGAATCATTGTCATTTGCGCCATGGCTTACTTCGACTCCTTCTCTTTGTAGATTTCATATTGCTCTTGTAAGTTTGAAGGCATAGTTTCGTACATGATTTCCATTAAATCTGTAACTTTTTGTTTTGGATAATCGTCAGCCTTCTTAATAGCTTGTTTGATATCTTCTTTAGCTTGCTCGATTACTTTGTTTTCTTCTTCTTCATTCCAGATGCCTTTAGCTTCTAAGAATTTACGGAAGCGAACAAGTGGATCTTTCTTTTCCCACTCAGTGTCAAGCTCAGCTGTACGATAACGAGTTGGATCGTCACCAGCCATTGTATGTGGACCATAACGGTAAGTTAATGTTTCAATTAAAGTTGGACCTTCACCGTTTACTGCACGCTCACGAGCTTCGCTTACTGCAACGTATACTGCTAGTGCATCCATACCGTCTACTTGAACGCCTGGGATACCAACAGCCGCTGCTTTTTGAGCGATTGTACGTGCTGCAGATTGCTTTTCAACTGGTGTTGAAATTGCAAAGCGGTTGTTTTGTACAACAAAGATTGCTGGAGCTTTGAATGCACCTGCGAAGTTCATACCTTCGTAGAAGTCACCTTGTGAAGCTCCGCCGTCACCTGTATAAGTGATCGCTACTGCTTTTTTACCGCGCTTTTTAAGACCTAGTGCCACACCAGCAGTTTGTACGATTTGTGCACCGATGATGATTTGTGGAGAAAGTACATCTACACCTTCTGGCGCTTGGTTACCGTGGAAATGACCACGAGAGAATAAGAACGCTTGATATAGTGGAAGACCATGCCAAATTAACTGAGGCACATCACGGTACCCAGGTAAAATGAAGTCTTCTTTTTCTAACGCGAAATGTGAAGCGATTTGAGAAGCTTCTTGCCCAGCAGTTGGTGCATAGAAACCTAAACGACCTTGACGGTTCAATGAAATTGAACGTTGATCAAGAATACGAGTGTATACCATGCGAGTCATTAACTCTTTTAATTTTTCGTCAGATAAATCTGGCAACGCTGATTTATTTACTACTTCGCCCTCTTCATTAAGAATTTGGAACGTTTGGTACTGCTCAGCGATTTTATCAAGTTGCTTTGATACATCAATAATAGCCTTTTTAGTTTTAGCAGCCATCTAAGTCACCTCTTCCTTTCATTTAAGCCGTATAAATTCATTTTACTAATCAAACAAACATACACGCTTTTAGAATGTCCCAAATGGACAAGTAAAAGTCATATTTTGTCGAGTAGCTTTTTGAATTCGCTAATCCTTAACATTTCTATGTATTCCCCAGCGAATTCTGTGCAAACATTTACGTAAAAGGAAAGTTTAAGCGAAACGAGCGTTTCGTTAAACTGTATTAATTATTTTGCAAAAATGATTAATACAACACTTACTACGCTACCTAGTTTACAATACACTAAAACAGTTCGTCAATGCATTTACATCAAGAAATTACGCTTTTTTAGTTTGTGAAATAAAACACATAAAAAAGACATGCTGTACTATTACACAGATACAAACTGTATTATATGTTTTATAATAACCTTCTCTTTTTTTACGTCTGCACATCTCCTATCTTGCCACAAATAAACGATTTTTTAAAACAATAACCTTTTGTAATTTTTACTTGAATCGTGTCGAAACTCTTTCTTTATTTCAGAAAACCTTCCTTTTCAGCCAAAAAAAAAAGACCTGTAAACTTCACAGGCCTTCTTATTTATCCTCGCTATTTTTCACCTTTAACTTCGTTTTGTTATAAAAATCTTCTTTGGCTTTGTTATAGTCAGCTGTTAGTGTGTTAAACGTTTCTTTTTTCTTTTCAACTTCTTTATAAGTAGCATTGATCGAAGCGATTTGTGTTTCAAGATTCTCTAATTTCACATTGTCTTTTTCAAAGAGCGTATATAGCTGACGATCTAATTCAATGGAATGAAGATAGGCATCATGTAAGGACTGGTAGGCCTTATAACGCTTCTTCATTAACGAAGATAGTTCAAGCGCCTCTTCTTTTGCTTTGCCGTCCTCTAGCTTTTGGATCTTTGGCTCTGTCGCTTCAAACTGTTTTTGCGAAGCGCTGATGCTTTTTTCTTCTTTTTGTAATTTATTTTCACGCTCATCTAATAACTGCTGCGCTTTTTGTGCTTTATTTTTTATTTTCTTTTTATCTTTAATCCCTAGCTCAATAATTTGGTCGTATATCGCATTTTCTTGCTGTTCTAAATCAGCTAACGGTTTTTGCTGATCAGCAAATTGCTTTTCTTGTGCTACCACTTTTTCTAATCCATTATATACCTCAAGTTCAGGCGATGAGCCCTCTGCACAGCCTGCTAGTGACATAGCAGCAATGCCAATAACTATATATCTTCCGACGCATTTCATATTTGGTAAATCCTCCCTTATTCATGGGTCATTATACAATTTTTGTAGGAAATTAGCAATTTATCTACACCCTTTTTCCACCTTTTAATATATTATACTAACCCAATCGTGAAAAAAAGGGAGTTTATTACTTTTTACCTTGGGATTGATAACTACGGGAGGTTACATTATGTTGGGTTATGGTGGATATGGCTGCGGCGGTTCTAATAAAGGTTTCGTGTTATTAATCGTACTGTTCATTTTATTAGTTATTATCGGCTGCAGCTGTGGCGGCTGGTAATTATACAATAAAAGCGGCTAACTGCCGCTTTTATGTTTTCTTATGCATGTTTTTCCAAATGTTTGATACATATAATTAGTAGAAACATTTATGTGGTCAAGGTCGAGGTAATGACTTTTTTATACGGATTTGGTACACTTTATACCTATAAAATAGCCTAGGGAGATGTGAAAGTTGATTACAATGAACGATATTATCCAAGACGGACACCCAACGCTGCGAGAAGTAGCAAAAGAAGTACCGTTACCTGCTTCTGAAGAAGACAAAAAGATTTTACATAGCTTATTAGAATATGTAAAAAACAGCCAAGACCCTGAAATTGCTGCTAAATATGGACTGCGATCTGGTATCGGACTTGCCGCTCCTCAAATTAATGTATCAAAACGAATGATTGGGGTACACGTTACGGATGAAAAAGGCAAGCTATACAGCTATGCATTATTTAACCCTAAGATCATTAGCCACTCAGTTGAAAAGACATATCTTACAGGCGGTGAAGGCTGCTTGTCTGTCGATCAAGATATCCCAGGATTTGTTCCTCGATATGCACGCATCACAGTAAAAGGCACAACGCTTGAAGGCGAAGAAGTGAAAATTCGTTTGAAAGGCCTTCCTGCTGTCGTATTTCAGCACGAGATTGATCATTTAGACGGAATTATGTTTTATGATTACATCAATAAAGAAAACCCATTTCAAGAACCTGAAAATGCTTTTCCATATGAACGCTAAAAAACGCGAGCTAGAGCTCGCGTTTTTTCTTATTTTAACAATCCTACTAGCTCTAATCCGTGGAGAATACCACCTTCTGCTACATCTTTTGTAACAAGATCAGCCACTTCTTTCACGACTTCTTCCGCATTTCCCATCGCTACGCCATTTCCGACAAACTCAAGCATTTCGATATCGTTTAAGCCGTCTCCGAATGCATATACATCTTTTTTATCAAAGCCAAGCTTTTCAATCATGGTCTCAATTCCTCGCGCTTTTGATCCACCTTTTGGGAGAACATCAGTTGAAAATTCATGCCAGCGAATAAAGTCAAATTTCTTAAATTTTTCTTCATAAGGAGCTTCTTCTCCCGCTGTACAGAATAAGAGGGATTGATAAATTTCACGCCCTTTGAAATAAGCAGGATCGTGGTGAGGGTGGGTAAATCCAATTTTCAGCGTGCTGATGCTGGATTCGATATAATCATGAAATTCAATGTTTGATTTCATATCTTCATGATCCATGTATACGACAGGATGATCATGCTCAACAGCAAAAGCCGTTAAATCCTGAAGCTCTTCTTTATTTAACGGGTTTTTGTAAAGAACTTCTCCATTTAAGACAATGTACTGACCATTAAAGCTAATATATGTTTGAATATCCAACTCTTCACGCAGATCTTTAAACATAAAAGGAGCCCTTCCAGTTGCAATTGCCACTTCATGCCCCTGCTCTTTTAACAGCTGGACAGCTTTTTTTGTAGAAGCAGGCAGTTTTTTATCATGATCCAATAACGTTCCATCAATATCAAAAAAAATAATCTTTCGTTCCACGTTTATCACCTTATTTTTTATAATTTTTTATCTCTTTGTTAAGCCTTTCCAATTATACCAAACAAGCACTGATTTCTCTATAAATGGACGTTCCTATTTACAATTTTTCCATATTTAACCACGAGAAACCTCTCCCTTTTCATCATATAATAAAAGTACAGAGAGAGACAGGCAGGTATCGCAAAAAAACAAAGGAGCTGAAAAATCATGTTAAAAGATTTTCGAAAAAGGCTGCTAAAACGCTGGAATGAATTATTGCGTAAAAAAACGATGGCATAATCGATTTTTTTAGGGCTTTCTGTTGTAAAATTTGCAGAGTGTGTGTCTGCATCGTACAATGGAATAGCCCTTATTTTTTATACGCCCGGAAAATATAGTCTTGTATCCGTTTCCTATTAATATTATTCTATAATTAATTGACTTGTTATATTTAGATGACTAAAATGTAGTGAAAGCAAGTTTCTTTAGAAAATACATGAAATACATACACATTTTATAATATAATAAAATAAGTTATTTGAATTTCGGAATTAAGGAGAGATTTTTGTTATGATTTTTAAAGTTTATTTTCAAGAAAAAATGAGTGAAGTAGCTGTACGTGAAAATACAAAAACAGTGTATGTGAACGCAGATTCTGAGCGTGACGTTCGTAAAAAGTTAAAAGCGCGTTCAATTAATATTGAGTTTGTTCAAGCAGTGACTGGAGACTATCTAGAATATGAACAACAGCATGAAGATTTTAAAGTATTGGAGATATGATGAAAATGAAATTTGTAAAAAATAATCAAACGGCAGTTTTCGCCCTGGGTGGACTAGGCGAAATTGGTAAAAATACGTATGCCGTACAGTTTCAAGATGAAATTATTCTTATTGATGCAGGAATTAAATTCCCTGAAGATGAGCTTTTAGGAATTGACTACGTTATTCCTGACTACAGTTATTTGGTAAAAAATGCAGATAAAATCCGCGGTCTTTTCGTTACACATGGTCATGAAGATCACATCGGCGGAATTCCTTACTTATTAAGAGAATTAAACATTCCTATTTATGCAGGAAAATTAGCCCTTGGACTTCTTCGCAACAAATTAGACGAGCACGGGTTGCTTCGTACAGCTCAGCTTCATGAAATTACTGAAGATGACGTAATTAAATTCCGTAAAACATCGGTAACGTTCTTCCGTACAACTCACAGTATTCCTGATTCTTACGGAATTGTGGTAAAAACACCAAACGGACAAATCGTACATACAGGAGATTTCAAGTTTGATTTTACACCAGTGGGCGAACCGGCTAACTTAACAAAAATGGCTGAAATCGGTAAAGAAGGCGTTCTATGCTTGCTTTCAGACAGTACAAACAGTGAAATTCCTAACTTTACGATGTCTGAGCGCCGCGTAGGTGACAGCATTCATGACATTTTCCGTAAAGTAGACGGCCGTATTATTTTTGCAACGTTTGCTTCAAATATTCACCGCTTACAGCAAGTAGTGGAAGCAGCCGTATTGCATAACCGCAAAGTTGCTGTATTCGGACGCAGTATGGAAGCAGCTATTGAGATTGGCCAACAGCTTGGATATATTTCATGTCCAAAAGATACGTTCATTGAGCCTTCTCAAATTAACCGAATTCCAGCTAACCGCGTGACTATTTTATGTACAGGCAGCCAAGGTGAACCGATGGCAGCGCTATCTAGAATTGCAAACGGTACTCACCGCCAAATTCAAATTATCCCTGGAGATACGGTTGTGTTCTCATCTTCACCTATTCCAGGAAATACAGTAAGTGTTAGCAAAACAATTGATATGCTATTCCGTGCAGGAGCAGAGGTTATTCACGGTGCTCTAAACGATATCCATACTTCTGGACACGGCGGACAGGAAGAGCAAAAATTAATGCTTCGTTTGATGAAACCAAAATACTTTATGCCAATTCACGGTGAGTATCGCATGCAGAAGATGCACATCAAACTTGCAACAGACTGTGGAGTTCCTGAAGAAAACTGCTTCATTATGGATAATGGAGAGGTGCTAGCTTTAAGCGACAGCGAAGCTTCAGTAGCCGGCAAAATCCCTTCAGGCTCTGTATATATTGACGGAAGCGGAATTGGTGACATTGGAAATATCGTACTTCGTGACCGCCGTATTTTATCTGAAGAAGGACTTGTTATTGTCGTTGTAAGCATCAATATGAAAGACTTCAAGATCGCTGCTGGTCCAGACATTATCTCTCGTGGTTTTGTTTATATGCGCGAATCTGGCGACTTAATTAATGATGCACAGTCCCTCATTACAAAACACTTGAACAAAGTGATGGAACGTCGTACGTCACAATGGTCTGAGATTAAAAATGAAATCACAGACACATTGGCTCCATTCCTTTACGAAAAAACAAAGCGCCGTCCAATGATTTTACCAATCATTATGGAGGTTTAATAAAAGAAAAAGAGCAGATGCAATTGCATCTGCTCTTTTTTATTAGGAACTGGCAAATTTATTTTCGAAGCGGTTGATATCTGCGTCTGCTCCAATAACAATCAACACGTCTCCTTCTTGTATCGTTTCGGACGCCTGAGGAGAAACGATGATATCTCGATCACGCTTAATGGCTACAATGTTAATACCATATTTCGCACGAATGTCTAACTCAATCAGCGTATTGCCAGCCATTCTTTTGCTTGCTACTAATTCGACAATGCTGTGTTCTTCAGATAGCTCCAAATAATCCAGCACGCTGTTTGAAATCATGTTATTGGCAATTCTTCGTCCCATATCTCGTTCGGGATGCACGATAAAATTGGCGCCAATTTTTGATAATACTTTGGCATGATAATCATTTTGCGCTTTTACCGTTATTTTTTCAACCCCCAGCTCTTTTAGTATAAGGGTCGTCAAAATACTTGCCTGAATATTGTCGCCAATAGCTACGATAACGTGATCAAAATTACGAATTCCTAAACTTTTTAGAACCCCTTCATCCATTGAATCGCCTACTACTGCATGCGAAGCAACGTTAGCATACTCATTTACCTTTTCTTCATCAATGTCAATCGCCAGAACTTCCATTCCTTGATCGCTTAATGTTTTACAAATACTTCCACCAAATCTACCTAATCCGATGACTGCAAATTCTTTTTTCATTTGAATTCCTCCATTATGTACAGGAAAAAATCTGAACTACCGTTATTTTACCACAATTCTTTTGTATCAACCTCATTTTCCCGTTAACAACGCTTATATGTCTTTACTATTTCTCATAGAAAAACAGAAGGATCAGCTCCTTCTGTTTTTTAAGCTGTAGCATGGGTTTGAACAAGGTAATAATATACGCCTTTTTGCTGCATAAGTTCCCCATGATTGCCTGTTTCAATAATGCTTCCGTGGTCTAACACAATGATGTTATCTGCTTCTCGTATAGTCGATAGCCGATGAGCAATCATGATGGCCGTTCTGTTATTTAACAGCGTTTTAAGCGCTTGTTGAATCTTCACTTCTGTTTCTGTATCGATGCTTGCTGTCGCTTCATCTAAAATGATAATACGAGGATCAGCCAACAGCGTTCGAGCAAATGAAATCAATTGACGCTCTCCCACCGATAAAACGTTTCCTCGCTCTTCTACTTCCGTATCATAGCCTTTTTTCAGACGCTTTATAAAATCTGCAGCCCCTACCGCTTCTGCGGCCTTAATCACTTCATCATCGGTAGCATCCGGTTTTCCAAACCGAATATTCTCCGTGATGGTTCCTGAAAAAATAAAGGTTTCTTGCAGCACAATACTAATTTGTGCTCGTAAACTCGCTAACGTAATATCTTGAATAGGCATATTATCAATTAAAATCTGCCCTTTGTTCACATCATAAAAACGTGTGATTAAATTAGCAATGGACGTTTTTCCAGATCCAGTATGCCCCACTAAAGCAACCGTCTGTCCTTCTTTTATTTCAATTGATACGTTGTTTAGAGCTTTACGCTTCCCATCATAAGAAAATGAGACGTGCTTGAACTCAACTTTCCCCTTCATATTCTCTAAAGACGTAGCGGTTTCCAAATCTGCGACGAGAGGTTTTTCATCTAGAAATTCAAAAATGCGCTCGGATGAAGCCATTCCCATTAATAATTGATTGTACACTTGCCCTAAACGAGAAATCGGTTCCCAAAACATCCCGAGATAAAAAGCAAATGATACAAAAATACCAATTGTTAGCCGCTCATCTTGAATAAGTGCAGCACCGAACCAAATTAAAATGGCCGTTCCGACAGCATTTGTGAGTTCTACAAACGGTCGAAACATGGCATTTTTTCGAGTAGCTTGCCTCCAGCTCTCGTAATTTTCACTGTTTATGCGATCAAAAAACAGCATATTTTCTTGTTCTTGAGCAAATGATTGAGTAACGCGAATGCCTTGAATACTCTCATTTAAATGTGAATTTAATACTGACTGCTTCATACGAACAACTTGCCATGACCGGCGGATTCTTCTTCTCAGCTTTGTAGAAATCAAAAACATAATCGGTAAAATGACTAAAACAGCACATGTCAAAGCAGGACTGAGAGAAAATAATATAACCACAATTCCCACTAACAATAAGAGGTCCATAAATAGGTTAACTACCCCGTTCGTAAATAAATCTTGAAGAGAGTTAATATCATTCATAATCCTTACAAGAATAGAGCCTCCTGAACGCGTATCAAAAAACCGGTGCGATAGCCCTTGAACATGCGTAAATAAATGTTTTCTTAAATCATATATTACGTGCTGCCCGAGTTGATTCATCCATTTAATCCGAAAGACATTCGCAATATAAGATAGGATATACAAGCTAAAAATGATGAAAACTAACTGCATGAGCAGCGTGCTATTCTTATCTTTTACAGCATGATCAAGCGTATAGACACCTATCAAAATAGGAATAGCGAGTCTAATGACCGTCGTGATAATGACCATAAGAAACGAGAAAGGAAGCAAGTTTTTTCGATATGGATGAAGATAACGAAACAAGCGGGCCATTTGCTTCCAGTTAAACGTCTTATCAATGATTTGATCTGTTTGATAATAAAAGCGCTCTCGCACAACTTTATTTTTTTCGCCTGCCATTCTATTCCTCCCCTGTTATACGTTCATCACCGACGTACTGCTTTCATATTGAATGTCGTAAATGTTTTTATAAATCCCTTGCTTTTGAATGAGCGTTTCATGGCTTCCTCTCTCTTTTATACGACCTTCATGTAAGACCAAGATTTCATCGGCATGTCGCAAAGAAGAAAGGCGGTGCGCGATAATAAACGTCGTACGATTTTTCATCACTTCTTTTAAAGCCAATTGAATTTCTCTTTCTGTTTTCATATCAACGGCACTGGTGGCATCATCTAATACTAGAATACTAGGATTTAAGATAAGCGCTCGTGCAATCGCAATACGCTGCTTTTGCCCGCCTGATAACCCCAGTCCTCTCTCTCCCAGCATCGTATCATATCCATCTGGAAGCTCCATAATAAAATCATGCGCCTGCGCTCGTTTTGCAGCATCAATAATGTCTTCTCTAGAAATACCCGGCACGCCATAAGAGATGTTGGTTCCTATGCTGCTTGAGAACAAAAACGTTTCTTGAAGTACAAAGCTAATTTCTTTCCGAAGAACAGAGAGCGGATACTCTTTAATCGGACGATGGTTAACTAAGATCTGTCCTGAAGTCGGTTCATAAAACCTCGTGAGCAGCTGTGTTAAGCTTGTTTTGCCGGCTCCAGTTGCACCGATTAAACCTACTACTTTCCCTTTAGAAGCAGAAAACGATATGTTCTCAAGCGATTTTTTATCCTCGTTTGGATAGGATAAGCTAACATGCTGAAACTCGACCGTTCCATTAATAGAGAAACTTCCGGCATGCTCATGGACTTTTTCTTCTTCTTCTAAAATTTCTAGCAGCCTTTCACCTGAAGCTTTAGACTGTGAAAACATATTGATAACAAACCCTAGATTCATAATCGGCCACATTAAATAAGAGGTTAAGCTAAAGAAAGCAACAAGCTCTCCAGGACGTACGCTTCCGTTCATAACAAGCGCTCCTCCGTAAGCAAGGAGACCAACAATAGATAAATTCCCTATAAACTCCATTAAGGGGAAATAAGTTGCCCACACATTCGCTGTTTCAATGTTTCGATTTTTATAAACTCCGTTGGAATCGTTAAATTTAGAGGTTTGAAATTTTTCTCTTGATAATGATTTGACCGTCTGTATGCCGCTTATATTTTCTTGAACATTTGTATTAAGTTCTCCAAACGATTGGCGAATTAAGCGAAACGCTGGATGAACGCGTTTATCAAAACGATAAACAGCTACCCCCAAAAAAGGCAGCAGGCAAATTGTGACAAGAGTGAGTGAAATAGAGTAATAGAACATAACGGAAAAGCTGGCAGTAAGTAAAATGACGAAGCGAATTAATTCTGAGAAGCCAAAAGATAGAAAAAAACGAAATCCTTCTACATCAGCTGTCAACCTGGACATCAAGTCCCCTGTTTTAGCATTGTCATAATAAGAAAACGGTAAATACTGAAGTTTGCGGTAAAGTTTATTGCGAAGAGTATACACGGACTTAATTCCAAATAAGTCGCCGTAATATTGCTGAATATATGTAAAGATTCCTTTGATGATCATCAGTCCAATAAAAATAAATGCTACATTATCGACTAGCTGATATTGTTTTCCTAACACGATATGATCAATCGTATATTGCAGCACAATAGGGTAAATCACAGTGATGGAGGTTACAAATAACAAGCAAATAGCAGAATAAAAAAAGTACATTCGGTACGGCAAATAAAAATCTTTTAGTTTTTTAAACGTTCCCATATACCCCGTCCTTTCCCTTAGCTAAGATGTGGCACACATATTTAAATATATCGGTTCCCGAAATAAATTACCATAATTTTTAGATATTTTTTCAAAAAAAGGTAAATAGTCATAAAAAAGAGGTTGGGATATAGCTAAATGAATTCCATCTAAAGACGAAACTATTCACTCAAACAAAAAAACGAACCACTAATCAAACATATTGATCAATGGTTCGTTTTTCACTTCGTCTAAAATACTTTTGTCCCAGCTTCTTTTTTTATTGTTTTTCCACTGCATGTCCGCCGAACTCATTGCGAAGAGCGGCAACTACTTTACCTGTAAACGTATCATCTTCAAGTGAGCGATAGCGCATCATTAAAGATAAAGCAATAACTGGCGTTGGCACTTGTAAATCTAAAGCTGATTCAACCGTCCATTTCCCTTCACCGGAAGAATGCATAACTCCTTTAATACTGTCAAGTTTTGCATCTTTTGAAAATGCACGTTCCATTAATTCAATTAACCATGAGCGAATAACAGAGCCATTGTTCCATACGCGGGCTACAGCTTCGTAGTCATAGTCAAATTCACTTTTCTCTAACACATCAAAACCTTCAGCAATTGCTTGCATCATGCCGTACTCAATTCCGTTATGAACCATTTTCAAGAAGTGACCGCTTCCTGCTGCACCTGAATAGAGGTAGCCATTTTCTACGTTGATGTCGCGGAAAATAGGTTCGATTGTAGCAAATGCTTCTTTATCTCCGCCAATCATCATACAAGCGCCGTTTCGGGCACCTTCCATTCCGCCGCTCGTTCCAACATCGAAGTAGTGAATTCCTTTTTCAGCAGAAGCTGCAGCACGTCGTACGGAATCTTTATACTTAGAATTACCGCCTTCGATAATCATATCTCCTTCTTCAAGTAATTCTTGAAGCTCAGAAATTACTTTTTCTGTGAGCTCTCCGGCTGGAACCATTACCCAAGCAATGCGTGGTTTTTCTAATTTGCTTACTAATTCTTGAATGGAAGAAGCGCCTTCTGCTCCCTTTTCTGATACTTTCTGTACGGCTTCGTTGTTCACATCGAATGCTACCACAGAATGGTTATGATCTAGTAAATTCAATACTAAGTTTGCTCCCATTTTCCCTAAGCCAATCATACCTAATTTCATATGTAAATTACCTCCAATAGTAAGTTTCGTATCATGTTGTTAGTGTTAGTATGGTGTAAACTCACAAGAAAAAATCCACATTTTTATATTTCCTTTATCAGTTACTTCCTACACACAAAAAAGAAAAACATTCGATGCAAGTTCTACTAAGCATCGAATGCTTTTCACCTGTTACAACTGCCTGTATTTATTCGTTCTCGCCTAATACACGATTCACGCGCTTTTCAAGCATTTTCATACCGCTTCCACCAGCTTGGAAGTGGCGTAGCTGACCTGTTTTGTCAAATACATAATATGCCGGTACATATTGATTTTCAAATGCATCCGTTAATTTATGTTCACTGTCTACAAAAATTGGCTGCGTAATATCGTGTTCTGCTGCTACTTCTTTAATTTTTGTTAAGTCTAAATCATCTTCAGAGCGCGGCATATGAACGGCTACTACGTTTAGTTGTTCTTTGTATTGGTCGCGAAATTCATTTACTTGAGGCATTGCTTCTTTACATAGATGACAGCTTACTGACCAAAAATGAATAAGCGTTGGCTTTTCGCCAATTAGCTGCTCTTTTGTAACCTCTCCGTTTAACCATTCTGTAGCGCCCGTTAACTCAGGCATTGGCTGACGTAATTTCATGAATAAAAGCCTCCCTTGTTTTCACTATTATTGACTATATGTTCTTTATTATCCGATGAAAAAAAGGCCTAACGTGGACGTTAGACCTTTTAAACGTTGTGCTTACGCGTTTAAAGTAGCTTGACCTGGTTTCCAGTTAGCTGGGCAAAGTCCGCCAGTTTGTAACGCTTGAAGAACACGTAAAGTTTCATCAACGTCACGGCCAATATTGTTGTGGTTTACAACTGAATATTGTAATTCGCCTTCTGGGCTGATGATGAATAAACCGCGAAGTGCTACACCTTCTTCTTCAATTAAAACGCCGTACTCACGAGAAACAACGTGATTTGTATCAGCTGCTAATGGATATTTAAGATCACCTAAACCATTATCTTTACGATCAGTGTTGATCCAAGCTAAGTGTGTATGGATTGTGTCTGTAGAAACACCGATTACTTCTGCGTCAAGATCTTCAAACTCATCATAACGGTCAGAAAGTGCAGTGATTTCTGTTGGACATACAAATGTAAAGTCCATTGGATAGAAGAATAATACTGTCCATTTGTCATTTTTAATATTTTCTTCTAAGCTAACTTTACCGAATTCTTTGTTTGATAATACAGCTTCCATTTCAAAGCGTGGAGCTTGTTTACCTACCATACGTTCTGGCATACATGATCCCTCCAAATAATTATTAAATGAGAAAATGTATAAAACATTCTCACTTATGTACTGTTATAACGGTTTTCATTATAATGGATATTGTTTTTTTAGTCAATATTAATTAAGAATGAATTTAAACAACATCTTATAATGGTAACATAGTTGTTATGCCCGCCTTTAGGGCAAATTAAACCCTGACTTCAGCAAAAAAATGCTATAAAAGGGTTGCATTTATTTACCTTCTCAGTTTAGCATGTCTAATATCGGGAATAAACAAATGTGCTCATACTCTTACAAAATCTTTTCCACAGAATACATTCCCACTTATTAATATTGAAACAGAACATAGGAAGGATGAACAACGAATGTTTAAGATGCAAGACATCAACTGGGAACAGCTTCTTACCAATGCTGGAGCTATTGTGTTAAAACTTATTGCCATTACCATTGTATTTTTACTTGTACGAGCAATTGGTAAAAAAGTTATTGAGCGTTCCTTTGAAAAAATGAGTGAGCGCGAAAATACTACGCGCGGACGCATGCTCACACTCAAAAGTTTAACCGTTAATGTGTTTTCATATGTACTTATTTTTATTTTTGTCGTCATGCTGCTTGAAGCAGTAAATATCCATGCGACAGCTCTATTAGCCGGTGCCGGAGTTGTGGGTCTAGCAATCGGGTTCGGTGCTCAAGGACTAGTTAGCGACGTTGTAACAGGTTTCTTTTTACTTCTTGAAAAACAGCTGGATGTTGACGACTATGTAACAACCGGAAGTTTTTCAGGAATTGTCGAATCAGTAGGTCTGCGTACTACTCAAATTCGCGGATTTGATGGAACTTTACACTATGTGCCTAACCGTGAAATTACAAGCTTAAGCAATCATTCCCGAGGCAATATGCGCGCGTTGATTGATATTGGCATTTCGTATGATGATGATATTGACAAAGCAATTTCCGTACTAGAAAAAGTATGTGAGCGCGTTGCTGCAACAAATGAAAACATTGTAGAAGGACCAAGCGTGATAGGAGTTCAAGGTCTAGGCGCATCGGACGTTGTGCTTCGTGTAGTTGGCAAAGCTAAAAACGGTGAGCAGTGGGGGGTTGAACGTCAGCTTCGCAAAGAGTTTAAAGAAGCATTTGACGCAAACGGTATTGATATTCCGTTCCCTCATCAAGTAAATATTGATAAAAAGCAGCCTGAAGATGCCAAGCAGCCTCAGCATGCATAAAAATAGCCGAAGGATTTATTCCTTCGGCTTTCTTTTATCCTTGTACCTTGTTGCCTACTTGCTGACAAATTTCTTCTGCCGTTAATCCGCTAGCTGTAATAACTGAGCCTTGCGTTACTGCATCAGAAATCCCCATTACGTTTGAATCCTGCCCTGTTACAACACAGCAATCGCACCCTTGTGCATCACTTTCGTTGCGTAATTGTACCACTTCATGTCCGAGCTGCTGAAGTGCAGCCTGTACATCTGTTAAACCGTATTCTACACCAATTCGTGCCATCGTTGCCCACCTCCTCATGGTATTAATTTAGCCATAAGGAAAAATGATTATACGATTTATTGATTGCCTTTATGTTCAAAATATTTTGTAATAAGTGAAATCGCCGTATCTATTGCGCCTTCATGAGGCTGCAGCTTTGCATGATGAAGCCCATATTCAGACTGAACGCCAAGCCAAAACATAAATCCAGGAATATCTTTTAGCATATAGCCAAAATCTTCTCCCGTCATTGCTTCTTTGCATTCAATGACATCCACGTCGGTTTGCGCTTTGGCAAATTCCATAAACTCTCGCGTGACTTCATGGTGATTATATACTTGATGATACATACATCCATAATCAATGGATGTTTCACACTGATACCCTACTTCTACTCCTTTAACAATCGCTTCAATTCGTTCTTTAACACGCGTCATTGATTCAGGAGATAGCGTGCGAATGGTCCCTTCTATGCGAGCTCGCTCCGCAATAATATTTTGAACCGTCCCCCCTTGAATTTTTCCTACTGTAATTACAGCGCTGTCTAGCGGATCAACGTTGCGAGCAACAATCGTTTGAAGCTGTGAAACGAGCTGACATGCAGCGACTACCATATCATTTGTTGTATGTGGATAAGCAGCATGCCCGCCTTTTCCTTTTAAATCAATAAATAGCTCAGACGTGTTAGCAAATAGTAACCCTTCCTTCAGTGCAATCGACCCAACCGGATATTCAGGAGCTACGTGAAGGGCAAAGATGAAATCTGGAAGCCATTCTTTCATGATATCGCTTTGGAGCATTGGCTGTGCTCCTCCTGGACCTTCTTCTGCCGGCTGAAAGATGAACAGTACGTTATCTTTGATTTCATGCTGAGCAAAGTAAGTCAGTACGCCTAGCCCAATGGCCATATGCATATCATGTCCGCAGGCATGCATGAGTCCTTCATGCTGTGATTGAAAAGAATAATTCGTTTCTTCCGTGATAGGAAGACCGTCAATATCTGCTCGGTAGCCTATTGTTTTAGTTGGGTTTGTACCATGTACTTTAACAAAGAGTCCCGTTTTCCACGTCTTTACTTCTAAGCGCTCTTGCGGAAGAGTGTTAATATAATCAAGCAAAAAACGCTGTGTTTTCACCTCTTGAAACCCTAATTCAGGAATTTTATGTAGCTCTCTTCTTATTTTCACAAATTCATTTTCAGCCATGTGTATGTCCTCCTCACGAAATAAAGAAGAAAGCGTGGTTGCCCACGCTTCCAACTTGTCCATATGATACGTTTAAGGATTCAGTATCCCAATCGCTAAAACCTATTAATTCAGCAAAGAAAAAGCGCAAACTGATCGTTTTTCTTATTCTTCGTTTAATTGACGCAATTCTTGCTTGATTTCTGTTTTAGACTTTGTTTTTTCGTCAATTTCTTTAATAACGCGTGCTGGCGTACCTGCTACTACTGTGTAAGGGGCTACATCTTCGACCACAATTGCACCTGCAGCAACTACGGCACCTTTACCTACTGTTACCCCTTCAAGAACAACAGCATTAGCACCGATTACTACATCATCTTCTACTACAACTGGTTTTGCAGAAGGTGGCTCAATAACACCAGCTAATACAGAACCTGCGCCGATATGACAATTTTTACCTACTGTTGCACGACCACCAAGTACTACGTTCATGTCGATCATTGTTCCTTCACCGATTACAGAACCGATGTTAATCGATGCACCCATCATAATAACAGCGTTGTCGCCGATTTCAACTTGATCGCGAATAATAGCGCCTGGCTCGATACGAGCTTTAATTCCTTTCATATCTAATAAAGGAATCGCAGAGTTGCGGCGATCGTTTTCAATTACGTAGTCTTCAATTTTTCCTTCGTTTGCTTCAATAGCAGCTTTGATTTCTTTCCATTCACCAAATACTACACCTGTGTTGCCCGTTACGAATGTTTTAGAAGATGAACCAAAGTCAATTCCTTCTACTTCACCTTTTACGTAAACTTTTACCGGTGTTGATTTTGTACTGTTTTGAATAAATGAGATAATCTCATTAGCATCCATCATTTTCATTATGTATTCCTCCTAAGTAAGCAATGTCTCATTTAATGTAACAAAATGCTTTCACAATGACAAGCATCATTATCGTTTTAATAAAAAGATAACGATTGCAAATAAAAAAAGCGAGCACCTGAGCTCGCTTTAGACCGTTTCTCTTACGTATTCACGTACAATATCAACAAATGCTCGAACTTGCTTCAGTTTAAACGCTGATTCATATCCAACTAAAGAAGTGTCTCGTGTAATTGGCTCGCCATTTGCTTTTAGAAGCGGCGTCCGATGAATATGGCTTCCAGCTTCTTTGATAGCAATCGATGGTAAAATAGCGAAACCAAGACCATTTAAAGCCATTTGTTTACACGTCTCAATCTGATCCACTACAATCGTACGCTTCGGTGTAGTATGAAACTCTCGATGCCACCATTCTAAAATTTCTTGATAATACGTTGAGTCACTTTTAAATTGAATAAATGGTCGATGAGTATTTACTACTTCCGCTGCCCTTTCAATTTCTGAATCAACTAGGTAAAGAGGATCTGTAAACAAATGTTCTTTGACGCCTTTCCAATCGGGATTTCCGCGTATGATTCCAATATGTACCTCATCTTCGTACAGGTAGCGAAGCATTTCACTGCTCCAGCCGGTTACAAGAGAGATTTTAGCATGTGGGTAACGATCCATATAGCGTTTTAACACCGCCGGCAGCCAGTGCTGTCCAATAATCGAAGCCACCGCTAATTTGAGTGTACCATATACTTCATTATCTAAATGATGCAAGTCCTCGCGAACCCGATCTTCTTTTTCTACTACTTCTTTTGCAAATTGAACAATCTTTTCTCCAGCAGGCGTTAATGACAGTCCTTTTTGCGAACGAATGAAGATTTGTGTATCCCATGCTTTTTCAATGGTTTGCAGCCTCTGTGATAAAGCTGGTTGCGATACAAATAATCTCTCTGCAGCTTTTCTCATATTTAATTCTTGAGCTAATACAACGAGCATTCGACATTCTATTAATTGCATTCAGTTATTCCTTTCAAGCCTCTTTTTACTTTCATTTTACCTTTATCATATAAGAAAAAAACGGAGAAAGATAGGCTGAAACACGATTTCTTAAAAAAATTATTGAAATGACTCTTTCGGGAGAATGATGGACTGCCTTCTTAATGACTTTAACAAATTTCTTCGCGTTAAAATCCCTTCAAAAATACCATCTTCATTCTCTACGCACAAAAAAGGATGGTTAATCATGGCATTTATGACTTTTAATACGGATTTTTTCATGGAGACACGAGGA
Organism: Priestia sp. FSL R5-0597; assembly: GCF_038006305.1. Taxonomy (NCBI): domain Bacteria; kingdom Bacillati; phylum Bacillota; class Bacilli; order Caryophanales; family Bacillaceae; genus Priestia; species Priestia sp. FSL R5-0597. The sequence goes on along the minus strand of NZ_JBBOUZ010000001.1, from coordinate 1,329,965 downwards.
ACATTTTGATTCATAACTTCTTCTACTTTCATGGTTTCTAATCTTTCAAATTCAATGCGCTTTAACCCTAAAATCGAATCTAAAATAAGCGTCATGCTCACGAACCCCTGCAGCTGAAACCTTGGATTTAATACGGGAATGGACGTATAGCCAGTCTTTGTTAACACAAGCAAAGCATGTTCTAAATTATTTCCCACTTGAACATGAGCAACTTTATCAGAAGTGACAAGCAAATCTCGAAGTTCAATTTGATTTAACTGATTGTGATCAATATCAATCATTTATACATTCTCCTTCCATTTCTCATAACTTCCACATGTGTAAAGAGAAAAAGAACAAGCTACAAAATGAAAATAGCTTGCTTACGTAAATGCGAACCTTTAAGAGGGAATAGAAGCAGACACACTGGATGTTCTCCCTTATATGTTAAGTCTAGATTTTTTTAAAACAAGTGTCAACGAAAGTTCATAATTATCTGAATTTTTTATTTTGCTTTTTTTACAGCATTCGACCCTTTCCTTCCATTTATCAGAAAATCCGCTATCACTTTGTCGGTATTTCCCGGGAAAATAGGACAGAAGCCACCGCAAAAACTCCATACGCAGTAACAAAAAAATGCCGCAAAGTATAAAATCCTTTGCGGCATTCGTTTTGCTTTATCCCTTAATGAATAAGTTCAAAAATTTCAATTGCAATCATATCAACGTTATCAAATTGATAAACAGCTGGCTTTTCACCATCTTGATATACTTCAAGTTCGTATGTTTCAGTTTTTGCATGATATTTCACGCTGCAAATTCTTTTTCCCTCTACTTCGAAGAAGCGTTGTGGCGCTTCACTTCCACTTGCTTGCTCACGGAGATTCACAAGACGAGTTAAAATACCTTGTAATTGTGACATATAATCTCTCCTTTCACCTATTACATCATTACGCATTCGACTTTTCTACAATATCAATTCAAATAAGTACTTTATCTAAACTAATACTTAAAAGACACCATTTCACTATATGCCACATACTAAAAAAACACAAGTACTTTACGTGATTTTTCATAAGAAAATGCCTTATTATAGCGATATATGTCGTTTTTTATTATAATAACATAGCGATATACTATGTATCATCCAAAACTTCATTCTACTTTAACACCATTCATTTTGATATAGGGAGGTGCTTTCATTGAGATCTATAGAGCTGTACACACAACCAGCTTGCCCACCTTGCGAAATTGTTAAACAGTTTTTACAGCATCACCACGTTTCCTATAAAGAATTTGACGTATCTAAAGATGCTTCTGCTCGAAAACGAATGACTACTGAGTTAGAGTCTTATTCCACTCCGACTATTCGTGTTGATCAGGAAATTATCAGAGGGTTTGACCTTCAAGCGCTTGAGAAGCTTCTGAACATTGGGTAACAGAAACACTCAAAATAAGCTTTTCTCGGCTATTTTGAGTGTTTCTTACTATATATAAGCTTTTGTACCTTCCATTTCCCCTGTTTTTTTACTAAAGTGATCATTTCATAATGATCTTGGTATTTTACTCGTTCATTATGCACAGCCGGAAAAAATTGATAGACATAAGCTTTGTTTTGGTCGGAATGAAGAGCTACCTTCGTCTGTTCATCGAAAGAAAAGAAAGGGATGTAGTGTGTTAAATATTCAGGTCCCTCTCCGACATATCCTTGAGCTTTTTGTAAGAGAGCCTCATTAAAAAATACGGATGCATACTCATCATCTAAAAATAATTTCAGCTCACGAGCAGCATCTTGATTAGCATGGGCAGACGCAGCTCTTAGCTGAGCCTGATAAGCGTCCTGCAAATTTATAAAGATTTCATGCCTAATCTCTCCTGACACTTCCGCATAAACAGATTTTCCTGAGTACAAGATCATCATCAAAAAGACAAGTAAGCATATTTTCTTCAAATTAACTCAGCTCCTTCGCTTCTTTTTTATTAGAATTCCGAAATTTCCCCTGCCTATGCATATCTCTATAACCGACTGTCGTTCCCCTCTAAAAAAACATAAAAAACCGGCAACCACTTTTGCTGATTGCCGGTTTAACTTCAACTTATATATTCTCTACAAAACGTCTCTTTCATATAAAAAAGAATATGAAATATCAAGGAATATATAGTGCATATTATCAATCGGATACGAAAAAGTCCGGATATTCTCACCTGTTTCAATATCATTATACAAATCTGATAATATGCCTTTTTTTTCATAGCTCATTCGAATAATATTCTCAAGAAAATATGGGCGCCAGCTCCAATTTTTCTTTACATATTCAGGCTCAAGAATCCAATCCTCGTTTTTCTTTACATAGTTAGAAGACTTTTGAAATCCATTTTCATCGCAGATGTAAAGGCGAAAACACACGTTGGATAGTTCTTCTGCAATAACAGGCAGCATATCGTCATACGTTTCTAGCTTTCTGCACTTTGTCATTACCTGCTGCATTTTATCTTGAAAGCGTTCCGTCAGCTGGTAAACAGCAAGCAGCTTTTTCTTTTCATGAGCGATATACATTTCGAAACGTTCCTTTAGTTTATCCTTTAAGATGTTCGGATCGACAAGTTCAGCAGCCGGCTTATGTAAATAATAACCTTGAAAATATCTGCCTCCGTTTCTCCATGCATACTGCAGCTGATAGGAGGCTTCTATATCTTCATATAGAAGCGTAGCACCCATTTTTCTTGCTAAAAGAGATAAAGAATACAATACGTCTTGATACGACTGCGCCATGTCCGTTTGTCTTAGAATATGTAAATCTACTTTTAAGATATCTGGTGACAGCAACCCAATTCTGTCTAGATTACTACTTTCTTTTCCTATATTATCAATTGCAATCTTAATACCATATGTTTGATAATACTTTAGTAAGTGTTGAAGCGATTCCAAATCTCCACTAAAATTGTGTTCTGTAATTTCGAGAACAATTCGATCAAGCGATAATCCTTTATTTTCGAAAAGTTGCAATAATTCTAGCAAGGATTCTCCATGATCGTTCATTAATAAATTAGGGTTCTGATTAATAAAAATTAAAAATTGTTCTTCCTGGGTCAACATATGCTCGAGCGCTTGTGTTAAAACAGCATAATCAACTTCTATGCGATATTCATCCGGAATCGCATCATCATGAAAGAATGGGCCGAGACTTTCAATTTCCCCTTCATTTTGAAACCTCGCCAACACTTCATAGCCAATTACTCTATGTCCATCTGCACTAAAAATTGCTTGATAATACGGAAGAGTTTTCTCTATGTTTGTTAATACATCTAACGGGTCCACTCAACTCTCCCCTCTCCTTGTTCACTTTACGTTAGTATAATACGAATAGCATAATTTTGCTAGTCCTTCTAGGTTTGCTTTGTACTTTTTAGTGCGTATCCAACCTTAAAAAGGATGCTGATTTAGCCACTGTCCCCCGTCCATTGTGATGCATTCCCCATTGATATAAGATGCTTCATCGGAGAATAAGAAACTAGCTAATCCTGCTATTTCCTCAGGAGTTCCAAGGCGTCCTAATGGTACAGAATTCAATGTACGCGCTTTCATTTTTTCTGACTCAAATAACTTATCGGCTCCTCCTGTTCGCTCGATCGGCCCCGGCGCAATCGCATTCACCCGTATACCGTATTTCTTTCCCCACTCTACTGCGAGCGTGCGCGTCATGGTTAAAACTCCTGACTTGGCACAAGCTGAATGAATAACACCTGCTCCTGCGTTCCACGCATATGTAGCCACAATGTTTGTAATGGCTCCTTTTGTACCTTTATCGATCCAATATTTCCCTACTGCGGAACTGCAATAAAATGTACCATTTAATACAATATTAATTACGCTGTTCCATCCGTTAACGGATAAGTCTTCAGCTGCACATATAAAATTTCCTGCAGCATTATTAACTAAAAAATCAATTTGTCCAAATGCCTTGTCTGTTTCTTGAACCATTCGTTCCACATCTTCTGGATTGCGTACATCCATTACCACGGAAAGTACCTGTCCATCAAACGTTTTAATTTCCTTTTCTGTCTCTTGTAATCGATCGGCTGACCTACCTGTGATTACCACATGAGCACCTTGTTCTGCAAATCGCTTCGCCATATGTTTTCCCATTCCGCTTGAACCGCCAGTAACAATTACGACCTTGTTCTTCAATTTATCTTCCTCCCCAAAACATAAGTGTTTTACAACTATTATTTTACTATTTTTTCTGAATAAAGTGAAACTTTTATCTATTTAACTTAAAAGCAGACTTCTCGTTGTGATGATAAAAAAAACAATGCTATAATGAAAACTTGAAAACTATAAGGAATAGGTTGATTTTGCATGAAAAAGACGTATACAAGACGATCTTTTTTGAAAGGACTAGCGTCTATTTCGTTAGGGTCTTTGCTCACCACGTCTTTTGGGTATACATATGCCAAATATATTGAGCCTAGACGTCTGCAAATTGTTCGTCATACAATTACTTCTAAAAACATTCCGAAAAGCTTTAACGGAATAAAAATTTTACAATTTAGTGATATTCACCTTGGACTCTCTTATGATTTATTACAACTAGAACAGCTTATGGTAACCATAAATAATTTGAAGCCTACTATTATATTATTTACTGGAGATTTAATGGATGTACCTAATGAATACCCGCATCCAGAAAGAATTCCCCCGATTTTACAGAGGCTTCAGGCTCCTCTTGGAAAATACGCAATATATGGAAACCATGATCATGGAGGGTATGGAACAAATATCTACAAACAAGCCATTGAAGACGCAGGATTTAGACTTCTAGTAAATGAAGTTGACACGGTTTCCATGCCCGATAAAAGCTACATTCATATTTGTGGACTCGATGATATTATGCTTGGGAATCCACAATATGAGGGAACGCTAGGACAATTACAGCCGGATATCTTTTCTATTGCTATGATTCATGAACCTGACGTTGCTGTCAAAGCAGCTCCTTTTCCAGTGGATCTTCAGCTCTCCGGCCACAGTCATGGAGGCCAAATTCAAATTCCTTTTTACGGTCCTTTGATTACACCGCCCTTTGGGACGGTTTACCCTGAAGGAATGTACGAAGTTGGAGATTCTAAAATGAAGCTTTATGTGAATAGAGGCTTAGGAACCACGCGCATTCCTTTTCGCTTTTTAGCTACGCCTGAAATTACGCTTTTCACCTTGCAATCAACATAAAAACGCCCTTACAGGGCGTTTTTATGTTTTTTTGTCTTTTTTTAGCTGATCATGACCGCCTAATTCTAGTCTTAAAGAAATAAACCAGGCTCAAAAACTTCCGTTCAGCCATACACTACAAAGACAACTGACAAGGAGGTTAAATTATGTACTATCAATATCCCTATACAGGATATCGTAATATTCCAAATGGTGACGAGCGCTTTTTTGGATTTCCTTTTGTTGCTGGCTTAGCTGGTGGGCTGCTTGGCGGACTAGCTGTTGGCGGCTTTGGAGGCAGACCTGGGTGCTGTCCACCACCTTATCCTTATCCCGTTCCGTTTTACGGCGGTGGATTTCCTGGAGGAGGCTACCCTGGTGCCGGCTTTGGAGGCGTTGGATTTTCTGGAGGAGGCTACCCTGGTGCCGGTTATGGAGGCGGTGCTCCTGTTTATAACACATACTACGGACCTGGATACGGTCCTGGTGGTCCCATTCCTAGATAATAACATGACTAAAAAGCCGAGCACTCGGCTTTTTTTATGTTATTCTTGATCGTCGCAAAGAGCATATTGACAAAAGATCTCTTGACTATTGATAGAGAGCTCATTTTCTTTTTTTATGACGTAATGATAATTCCCTTCTTGATCTTGTTCTCGTGCTTTTACATTATCAGCAAGCATAACTTCAAGCCACTTCCACACTTTTTTTTTCAAATGTGTATCCAAGACAGGAAATAAAATTTCTACTCGTTTCACCATATTTCTTGTCATCATATCTGCAGATGAAAAGAAAAACTTTTCCTGTTTATTATGATGAAAATAATAGATTCGGCTATGCTCTAAAAATCGTCCGACAATGCTTCTTACTCTGATATTCTCGCTAACGCCTTGAATTTGAGGGCGCAAGCAGCACGCTCCTCTAACAATGAGTTCGATTGTCACACCCGCTATAGAAGCTTCATATAGCTTCATAATTAAAATTTTATCCGTCAATGAGTTCATTTTCCCAATGATTCTTCCATTGCCATACCGTCTGTGATACTGTATTTCCTGATCAATGAGATGCAAAAAATCGTTTCTTATATCAAATGGTGCAACGGATAAATGATGATATACTGGTTTTTGCGTATAGCCACTTAAGTAATTAAAAAAATTGGCCGCATCTATCCCGATGTTTTGGTTGACAGTAAAAAGACTTATATCCGTATAGATCTTTGCCGTCGCATCGTTGTAATTCCCAGTACCAAGATGAACAAATCGCTTAATATGCTCTCCTTCTCTTCTCACCACGAGCGTAATTTTACCATGCGTTTTTAAATGCGTCATTCCATATATCACGTGGCATCCTGCCCGCTCTAGCTCTTTAGCCCATTGCACATTATTCTCTTCATCAAACCTTGCTTTTAGTTCAACTAGTACCGTCACTTGTTTACCTTTTGCAGCCGCTCGTTTTAATGCTTTAATAACGGGAGAATCTCCGCTTACCCTATATAACGTTTGCTTAATAGCAAGCACATTTTCATCGTCTGCTGCACAGTTAACAAAGTCAAGCACCGGCTTAAACGATTCATAAGGATGGTGAAGCAAAATGTCTCTTTGAATCATTTGATCGAAAACATTTTGATCCGGGTGTAACTGTGTTGAAACCTTAGGAATAAAGGCTTTTTCAGCGAGCTCTTCATGCGTAGATTTAAGTAATCTATAAAACGAAAATAAACTGGTTAAATCCAACTGTTCTTTGATCTCATACACATCTTCATCGTCAATTTCAAGGACTGACTTTAAATACGCTAGTACACCCTGATCGTATGGACTCTTAATCTCAAGCCGAACAGCCGCTCCCCATTTTCGCTTCTGCAACTCTTCTTCAATCTCTTTTAATAAATCTTGAGCGTCTTCTTCGTGAATAGTCATATCTGCGTTGCGGGTAATTCGAAATTGGGAAACGGAAGAAACGCAGTATCCCTTAAACAACTTTTTAATAAAATAGGCAATCACATCCTCTAGCAATACAAATAGACGGGTAGAATCTGACGTAGCTATTTCAATATAGCGCGTTAGCATCGAAGGTACTTGAACGATGGCTAGTCTTCCTTTTATCTCGGCAATTTGCTGCTCATCATTTAACTTTTCTGAAAGGACAACTGCTAAGTTCAAGCTTTTATTCATCAACATAGGAAACGGCCGGTATGTATCAATAGCCATAGGAGTTAATACGGGAAAGATTTGCTCGTCAAAATACTGTTCAAGCTTATCTAGATTTGATTTCTCCAGCTTTTCAACCGAAATGATTTCCACACCGTATTTCTGTAATTCGGGAAGAAGTGTGTGAATATACGTATCATACCGCTGCTTGACAAGCTCGTGGTTTTGTTTGGAGATAGAGAATAGCTGCTGTGTAGGAGTTAAGCCTGCTTTGTTTTCGGGTTTGTTAAATCCAGCCTTCACCTGATCTTTTAACCCCGCTACCCGAATCATAAAAAACTCATCCAGATTCGAACTGAAAATCCCTAGAAATTTAAATCGCTCAAGCAAAGGGTTTTTCGTATCTACAGCTTCTTCCAGCACCCGCTTGTTAAAGGCCAGCCAGCTCAATTCACGATTATTGTAATAAGCTGAATCAGCCACTTGTATGGTTTGCTTATAAGTGCGATTACTTTCTAACATTAGCCTCACCTTCCAGGATAATGAATTTAATCTAGTTAGCTATACTGAATATTCTAACCGACCCAGCGTTATTCTAAAGCTTAGTAAATTCAAGAACAATATTTTTTTTTACTACTTTTTCTAGATGCTTTTTCTGTTTTTCAGCCTGATATTGTTCAGGAAGAAAGGTTTTTGTACATAATAGTTTAATCGTCACTGTGTTTTCATCGCTTTTCACATCAATATGTTGAACAACATTTCGCTTTGTTGCATGTAAGCCATCAGCTATTTTTAAAAGTGCACCGAGCAGCTGAACTTTTTTTTGTTCGTCTTTTGTTAACCACTTTTTAAAAGGAGCAACATATTGCCTAAAAGAAGACTTCCCTTTATATGAAGAAACAAGTGCCAGCTTTAAACGTTCTCTATGTGAAATTCCATCTATTGTACGATTAGCAAGCACATAAAACGTATGCTGGCTGCTTGATTCTGCATCAATATACTTTCCTATATCATACACTTGCGCAGCTTTTATAAGAAGCGCTAAGTCATCCTCTTTTAACTCAACCGGTCCCTGCTCCCTAAGATGCTGAAACATCATACTAGCTGTGCGCGTAAGCTGTTTGACGTAATCTTTACTTACTTCAAACTCTTCCATTATTTCTTGAAAACTTTGCTGTATGACATCGGGGTACATTGGCTGGATATTAGCATCAGATGCTTCTTTAAATAACACCCCTTCTCTCAAGCCTTTGCGGCTTAGGATGAAGCGAGTCGCGTTCACTGTTTCATATACTGATTGAAATACTTCAATCGCTGGCAAAATTGTATCCGCACGATCGTTTGACAAACGGTCTAGCTTTTGAAGATTGTGATAAGACAATGAGCCTATAGCAGATTTCACATGCAATATATCAGCTAAATTCATTTCATATTGATGCAGCCCCGCGAGAGGATAGTGGATAAAACCTTGATGCAGTTGCACCATACTTCTTGCACTTCCTCCAATTGCTACAATCGGCACATGACGATTTAAAAGCCAAGGGACAGCATGGAAATGCCGGATCACGAAATCCCGGATTTTCGCTTTTTCTTCTGCAGTGGGAATATTGCCTTTGACGAACTGCAGACGTAGAGATAAGGCACCGAATGGAAAGCTGTGGTACTGCACTAACTCTCGATTGCGAAAATACGTAACTTCCGTACTTCCCCCGCCAATGTCAATTGTAATGGCTTCTTCTATCGAAGTGGAATGAATAACTGCAACAAAGCCGTAATACGCTTCTTCATATTCAGACAATAGTTGAATAGAAAAGCCCGTTTCTTTTTTTACAAGGGCTAGAACTTCTTTTGCATTAGTCGCTTGACGGATGGTAGCTGTGGCCACACAGGTAACGCGCAGCAGCTGATAATGCTTGGTAATAACTCCAAACGTTTTAAGCGTATCAAGCAAGGTATGTATTCCTTTAGCCGTTAACACTCCTTCTTTATCTAAATAATTTCGAATCCGTGCAGCTACTTTCACGTTTTCAATTTGCTTAAACCCTCTGCCTTTTTTGTATTCATAAATAACAAGGCGTATTGTATTTGAACCTATATCAATCAGTCCATGCTTATAAGTCAATGTAATTTCAACACCTTTTTCAAAATAACTTTAAAAAGTCACTTTTACTTTTTTCAATCGTATACTGTTACAGCATAGTCATATATCAAAGGAGCGAAGTTAATGAGATATATAGTAAAGCGCGGTGAAACCTGGCAAAGCGTTTCAGGTGACTACCGGATTCCGGTTGAAGACCTGTGGATGGCTAATCCTTTTGTAAGCCATCATGCGCTGAAGCCTGGGCAAGTAATCATCATTCCAAACCTCCCCGATAAAGAGCTCATTCCTTACACGATCCACGTGTTTATTGCTGAAAAACAGCTTGAATTACGAAGAAATAATATCATACAAAAAGTCTATCCCATTGCAGCAGGAAAAATGCTGAGCGCAACGCCTACTGGAGACTTTGTTATCGTTAACCGGGAACCAAACCCCGGGGGGCCTTTTGGTACAATGTGGCTAAGCTTGTCTAAAAAGTCATATGGCATTCACGGAACAAATGATCCAAGTTCTATTGGAAAAGCCGTATCCAAAGGATGCATTCGTATGTATAATGCCCAAGTAAATGAGCTAGCTCAAATTGTGCCAAATGGTACTGGTGTTTATATTCGACCCTCTCGACGAATGGCTCAATAGTTCGGGATTTACTAATCAATGATTGTTTAACTGTGCGAGCAGCATTTTTTAAAAATAGAAAGTATGGCGTGCTGTTCCACTTTACTTGTATAAGGAAGCGTAACAAAACAAACCCTATACATAGGAAATTTCATTAATTACCAAAATACTTCTTCGTGTAATTATTTTCAAATGGGACAAGACACGCTATAATGAACGTATCAGCTTTCACCTTATAGGTTGAACAGCTGATATGATAGAAAGGGAGTGAACGTATGTCTCAAGCAAATGGACAAGGCTCTTTGACCCCGTCTGTATCTGAGATTGCACAAGCTATTTTCACTGTAAATCGTCACGCAAAAGCTGCTCCTGATCCTAAGCAGTTATATACGTTAAAGAAAATTGCATTAGATCAACTAATTTTAGAAGGAAAAGCAAAAAAAGAAGGACTTCACTTTTCGCCAAACCCTGGTAAAAGTCAGCAAAAATCAGATGTACTTGTATCAGTTGGAGACTACTTTTTCCATATGCCTCCAAAGAAAGAAGACTTCAAAGAGTTATCACACCTCGGCCATTTAAACCATCAGTATCGAAATCCCAAAACGACTATGTCATTATCTTATGCGAAGCGCTTATTATCTAAATATACGGGTCATCTCGTACAGCCGGCTAAAAGCCCTGTTTCGACTCCAAGAAAACGGCAAGCACCTGTGTTTAAACCGCTGGGTAAAAGTTATTTTTAAAAAAAGTGCCTGAAGTGGAGCAATCTGCTTTCAGGCACTTTTTTGTCTTCCTACAAAATATAGAGATCAATCAACTCAACAAGCTCTCCGATTTCCGGCTTACTTACTTGTCCTTCCGCTCCTACCATTTTTCCCTTGTGACGTAAATCTTCTGTGATAAGAGAAGAGAAAATAATAACTGGAAGGATAGAAAGCTGAGGATTTTCTTTCACTTTTTTAGTTAAATGATGGCCATCCATTTGCGGCATTTCTATATCTGTAATAAGCAGCTGGACTTGATCACTGATTTCCACTCCTTCATCGATCACTGAGCTTAGATAGTTCCATGCTTCCTCACCGTTCTCGAAAAATTCCGTGTTCTCATAACCTGCTTGTGCAAGAGTATCTTCAATCATTCGGCGCAGCAGCGGCGAGTCTTCAGCCACGACAATCTTTTTATTAGAACGTTCTCTAGCCCCTAGCTTTTTTATTTTCGACTGATTAATACCCGTATCAGGGTTCACATCAGAAATCAACTTTTCGAAGTCTAACAGCAGAAGCATTTGCCCGTTTAATTTTACCACTCCAGTAATCTGCGTTTCCAAACCTTGATACAAATCTGAAGGCTTCTCAATTTCTTTCCAAGAAATACGGTGAATTTGCGTTACTGCGTGTGTGTGAAAGACTATTTTTTGCTGATTGAACTCTGTGACGATTAACTTATCTTTTTCCGGGGTATTTGAAGGTTCCATTTTTAACGCTTTTGCCATGTCAACGACAGGAAGAACTTCTCCTCTTAGCTCTATAATACCTTCTATGTAAGAATGCACATTTGGAACAGGTGTAATAGATACAGGATTAATAATCTCTCTAACTTTTACTACATTGATGCCAAATAAAACATTTCCTATCTCAAATTCGACAATTTCCAGTTCGTTTGTACCACTTTCTAACAGTATTCCTTTATCTTGATTCATATCACTTACTCCTCTCATCTCACCCGCTTATCTAATAGTCCATATTTCCTATTATAGTGACCGCCTCTTATATCCGTAAAGAAAAATTTTCTTATTTTATTATCCTTTTTCCCTAAAACATATACATAAAATATTGTTTTACGAATTAACAGAATATTATATACTATATAAAAACATGAGCGTTGATCCCTTTCGCCTTATCCTCTGCTCAGTTTTTTACTTGCTCTACTTTACTTCTCTATACTAGCTTATGAACTTGAGTCAAACGACCACTCCTATTCAAATGAGGTGTAATTTATGAACAGAGGATTACAAAAAGAAGAAACAAAAAAACGCATTCAAAAAGCAGCTATCTCTTTATTCCAACAGCAGGGATATCAAAAAACGACTGTGTCTCAAATTACGCACGAAGCGGGTGTAGCAAAGGGAACATTTTTTAATTACTTCAAAACAAAAGAAGAAGTTCTTCACTACCTTGGAATTAATTTCACAAACCGTATCTCCTATAAATTAGAACAGCTCCTTCAAACCGAAGAATCAACTGCTGCCATTGTTAAACAACTGTTTTTATTACTAGCACAATCAAACGAAGAAGCGAACCCTCACCTAATCCGTTCTTGGTTTCATATTGCTATTACCAACAGTTCCTTTCAACAATCTGAAATTCTTCAAATTGAAAAAATGCGCGCTCATTTTACAAAAGTTTTTCAAACAGGACAAGACCGAGGTGAACTTATAGTCGATATCCCTGCCGAAGAAATGGCTTCTATTGCTATACTTAATTTTTTTGGCACCCTTCTCTACTGGTGTACTAACCAACCCGACTCTGCTACCCTTCAAGAAAGAATAGACAAGTCGGTTACTCTTCTATTTAGAGGGTTTCTTATTCATTCCTAAAAGCCTGTTCACAAATTTTTAACAAGAAATCGAAGATAGCTGTGGACTCTACAGCCAAAACGGTTTATACTACACAAAGTGAATGAATAATCTTAAAAGAAGGTGTTCGTAATATGAAAGGCTCCGTCATTCTTTTTAATGACGATAATGAAATGACCATTATTGAAAACGTAGAAGAAGCTGTATATCAAGATATTAAAGAACAAGAAGGCTCTGATCACTGCGTTGTCACATTGGACGATCATGAAGTTGATTTTGGCTACGTTTCCCCCGTTTATTGGCGTGAAGGCCAAATACACACTGACTAATATACAAGACCTGCATATATATGCAGGTCTTTTTATACACTTATTTTTTTGAATCTAGAATTGAACGTGAAGCAAGGAACCTCTGATTTCCTAACACATACCTTAGCACATTCGCAGTTAAAAACAGGGTTAACAACTATATAGAAAGGGTACATTTCAAGTAATAGAAGCTGCGTTTTATTTTAAAAAAGGAGGTTTATGTTATGAGTTCTTATCGAAAAAATATGAATCACTATCCTCACTCATCTCAGTACACACCTTACCAACACTATTACGCAAAAGAAGCTGATCGTATTTTAACGACTATGAGTACAAACTTTAATAAACAGCATTTGAAATCTCTTATCGACGATGCGTTAGATAACAGAGATGAAGAACAATTTTATGAACTAACAACTGCTTATAATAAGCTATATAACACCTAACTTAAAACCACTATTTGCAAAATGCGCAAATAGTGGTTTTTTACCTATTTTCATTGTGATAAAATGAGTTGAAAATACGCGGAAGGATTTGAAACCATGGAGCACTTAATCAATAAACGTGTCAAAGAAATTGAACTATCAGGAATACGTACATTTTATAATATGGTCTCACAATACCAAGATGTTTTATCCCTCACAATTGGACAACCTGACTTCTTAACACCACAGCATGTAAAAGAAGCGGCAAAATCTGCAATTGATGGTAACCAAACTTCTTATACCCACAATGCTGGAACAATCGAACTGCGCGAGGCAGCAGCTCAATTTGTCAAAGAAAAATATGACTTGCACTATAACCCAGCGGATGAAGTAATTGTGACCATTGGAGCTAGTCAAGCAATTGATATTGCTCTTCGCACCATTTTAGAAGAAGATTCCGAAGTTATCTTGCCTGGACCTGTTTATCCAGGATACGAACCGCTTATCCGGTTAAACGGGGCTAAACCTGTACATATTGATACAACCGAAACAGGATTTCGACTAACTGCGGATTTAATCGAACAACATTTGACCTCTAAAACAAGATGCGTCATCTTACCTTATCCGTCTAATCCTACAGGCGTGACGTTGTCACAGCAAGAATTAGAAGAAATTTCCGCTCTTTTAAGCGATAAAAATATTTTTGTACTATCTGATGAAATATACAGCGAGCTCGTTTTTGATAAAAAACATCAGTCCATTGCCTCCATTTCATCTATGAGAGAGAAAACAATTGTTATTAACGGAGTATCAAAGTCTCACTCCATGACGGGCTGGCGAATTGGTCTTTTATTTGCTCCTTCTTATTTAGCCAAACATATTTTAAAAGTTCATCAATACAACGTGAGCTGTGCTTCTTCTGTCTCTCAAGCAGCTGCACTCGAGGCACTGACAGCAGGTAAAAACGATGCGGTGGATATGAAAAAAGAATACGAACAAAGACTGAATTATGTGTATGACCGACTAGTAAACATGGGATTTGACGTAGAAAAGCCGACTGGTGCTTTTTATATCTTCCCTTCTATCCAGAACTTCCACAGTAATTCATTTGATTTTGCCCTGGAGTTAGTCAAAGAAGCGGGTGTTGCACTAGTACCCGGCAGCGCTTTTTCTTCCCACGGTGAAGGATATGTACGCCTGTCGTATGCGTATTCCATGAACACGCTGCGTGAAGCCTGTGATCGAATTGAAGCTTATCTTACATCTCGTCAATCACGTTAAACCGATGGTAAGAAGTGTATGCATTTTTTTGTGAGTGATAGCACATAAGAGCGGGTATACTAGAAGCATATAAATTGACTTCAATAGTGTATCATTATAAAATGTGCATCGATTCACTAAAGAAATACATACTTTTAACGGAGGTTTTTATTATGACAAAAGATTTTTTTGATGTGGTAAATGAACGTACATCGATTCGAGAATATGACTCTTCAGCTAAATTAAGCAAAGAAGAATTAACGGAACTTTTAGAAGCAACAGTGAAGTCACCATCAGCTTGGAACTTACAGCACTGGCATTTCGTTGTTATTACAGACCAAGATGCGAAAGAACGTCTACTTCCAATTGCTTACAACCAAAAACAAATTACAGAAGCAGGCGCTGTAGTAGCTGTGTTAGGTGATTTAGAAGCCAATAAAAATGTAGATGACGTTTACAACCCACTAGTCGAAGCAGGTCACATGACAGAAGACGTAAAAAACATTTTGTCAGGACAAATTAACGGCGCTTATAAAAACGGTGCTTTCGCCCGCGATGCCGCGTTTACAAATGCTTCGCTTGCATCTATGACATTCATGCTTGCAGCAAAAGCAAAAGGATATGACACATGTTCAATGGGCGGATTTAACGCACAAAAATTTGTAGAAGAGTTTAAAATTGAGGATCGATACATTCCAGTTATGCTTATTTCAGTTGGAAAAGCAGCTAAAGAAGCACATGCTAGCGATCGTTTACCATTAGATCAAGTTACAACTTGGATTTAACAAAAAACCCTGCAGCTGCAGGGTTTTTCTATGTAACTAAATGGATTTCACCATGCCTCCGTCGATTAGAAACGACTGGCCTGTCATATATGAATTCGCTCCCGAAACAAAGAAAGCAACGGCTTTAGCAAACTCTTCAGGCTGACCGTAGCGCTTAAGAGGAATTTGGTTTCTCATCTCTTCTTCAACTTCTAAAACGTCTACTCCCATTTTTTCAGCACGAATGGTATCTAGCTCTTTCACTCGGTCTGTTGCAATTCTTCCTGGCGCAACCGTGTTAATTAAGATACCGTCCTCTGCTAGTTCTGAAGCAAGTGTTTTCGTAAGTCCCACGATTCCTGTACGGAAGGTATTTGACAGAATAAGTCCAGCAATTGGCTCTTTAATGGAAGAAGAAGCAATATTGACAATACGTCCTCCGCTCTTTTTCATAAAAGGCACTACCTCACGAATAATACGAATATAGCTGAGGAGATTTAACTCAAATGCCTGCTTCCAATCATCATCTGTTAACGAAAGGAAATTCCCAGCTTTAGGACCTCCTGTATTATTAATTAAAATATCAATAGTTCCAAACGTATCTACTGTATATTGAATAACATCTTGAATGTCCTCTGTTTTTGT
Source organism: Priestia sp. FSL R5-0597 (assembly GCF_038006305.1). Classification (NCBI taxonomy): domain Bacteria; kingdom Bacillati; phylum Bacillota; class Bacilli; order Caryophanales; family Bacillaceae; genus Priestia; species Priestia sp. FSL R5-0597. Next base: position 1,313,941 of record NZ_JBBOUZ010000001.1, on the reverse strand, counting down.
AACGTCTGCCGTTTTATGTAACACTTGTCCGCTTCCAAGGTATGAAATCTCTTCTGCTACTTGGGCTAGTTTCTCTTCTGAACGACTTGCAATCATAACGTTTGCGCCTTCTTCTGCGAGTCTAGCAGCAATCGCTTTGCCAAGCCCTTGGCTGGCTGCAAATACAAGCGCTGTTTTTCCTTTTAATTCAACATCCATTTCTTTCACCTCATCTAATAGTTCGAATCTTTTTAACTTTATCACGTTCTCGTCAAATTCTTCAATAAATATGAAATAATTTCTTTTTTCCATATGGTATAATTATCTGAAAATTATTTCTTAAAGGAGGCAAAAAAGCAGTGTATAAAAAGCAATGCTTTGTCTTTCATCAAAATAAGCCTGTAATATGTACGGTACGATCATATACATCGAATGATTTTGATGAGTTGATTCGGATTCAAGAAGAAAGTTTTCCCCCTCCTTTCCCTTCTGAATTATTATGGAGTAAAGATCAGTTAAATAACCATGTTTCCCTTTTTCCGGATGGAGCGCTATGTGTGGAGATAGACGGGACAATATGCGGATCTATCACAAGCGCGATTGTTTCAGTGGAAGGAAATGCGGCTCACACATGGGATGAAGTAACAGGAAGCGGATATATTCATACGCACGACCCTTCTGGTAATACGCTTTATGTAGTGGACGTGTGCGTCACTCCTTCGCATCGATCAATGGGGCTTGGGAAGCTGCTGTTGCAGTCTTTATATGAAGTGGTGATTCATTACAAGTTAGAAAGGCTGCTCGGCGGGTGCCGCATCCCTGGATACGCACCAGTGTCTTCCTTGTACACGCCCGTTGAATATATGAACCTTGTATCAGCCGGAACTCTCTACGACCCCGTTATGACCTTTTTGATGCGCTGTGGCAGAACGCCTATTTGCCTCGCAGCAAATTATATTGAAGATGAAGATTCACACAACTACGCCGTACTAATGGAATGGAAAAATCCATTTTATCCGTCTATTCAAAAAGAGGCTGGGACAAAAGCATTTTAGCCCAAGTGAAAAACGAACCATTAATCAACATGTTTGATTAGTGGTTCGTTTTTTTGTGATGGTGAATATAGTTTTATCTGTCTCGTTCCTTCTAGCAGTTGATTGGATTCATTACGTTATGTCTCAACTTCTTTTTAGATTATTGAACTTCTTCAATGCTCCACTCCAGTTCTTTATGAGTCAGAACAAGATGCGCCTGCAATTTACTCATCTCTTTGTGCTCAAACCGATCATTATACATTTCATTCATATCGTCAAAATCACCGATTGTATACAAAGGAATTTTAATATCTTTACGGGATTGAACCATATGTTCAAAATCAATAAACAAACCGTCATTCGTTAAAGTAAGAAGCGTATTTGCTAACACGAGCGGCAAAATCGGATATTCTAACTTCTTCCTTCTAAATACAAATCTTTTTTGCTTAATTGCTGACATTTTTAACGGAATGATTCGACTTAAAATGTGCTTCATATCATACACGTCTCGAAAATAGATTTTGTTATAAAATCCATCATCGTGAGCTAAATAAACAAATTGATTACCGAGTTTATTATTAAATGGCGAATTGAGCGGTTTTTTTAAATGACCTAAATACAGCAGCGCTGCAATATCTTGAGGTTCTAACAAATCCAACGAAGATATATCCTCAAAATCAATCCAACAAAAATCGCCATAATCATAAACATCATCCTCTGCTAAAAGATGAATTTGTTCTTCTTCTACGTAGTCCATATGGGTTTGGTAATGGTAATCACTGTCTTCAAAACCGTGCTTTAACAATAATATATTTGCAAGCGGCGTAGGAAGGGAATGATAAAACTCTTTAAATTCAATTCCATATGTAATAAAGCATTTTTTATTTACATGGCCATTAATATAAACGATATCTCTTATTTCATCTGCTTTACTCAACCGTTCTAACCACCTTATTGATTGATTCTGTGATCGATATGTAACCGTTCTACTGATTTATATATTATACTTCTAAAATAAACAATGTGTAAATATATATTGTTGGCAATTTCTTTTGTATTCACTCCCCCTTCTACTGATCATTTTATTGGATAGGACAGAAAGGTATAGAGCTGATCGTGAATGTGGTAGAATGTGTGTATCTTATTAATTAGCATGTATGAACACGGAGGTATACAAAATGGATGTTCGCCATTTGCATTACTTAACAGAAGTGGCTAAACATAAAAATTTCACAAGAGCTTCTGAAGCGCTGCATATTTCTCAACCTTCTCTCAGTAAAATGGTTAAATCATTAGAAGAAGAGCTCGGCACACCTTTGTTTGATCGCGCTGGCAAACAAGTGCAGCTTACCGATGCAGGAATAATTGTGTACGAGCAAGCTGAAAGCATTTTATCTTCTCTCCGAGATTTATCGGATTCCCTCTATGATTTAATGCATTTAAAAAGAGGAACCATCAAAATAGGCATTCCCCCTATTATTGGTACATTGTTTTTTCCTACTATTATTAAAGCATTTCGAGAGCAATACCCTGAGATTGATATTCAATTAGTGGAATATGGCGCTAAAAGAATGCAAAAGTTTGTGGAACAAGGAGAAGTGGACGTGGGGGTAGTTTTACTTCCAGTTGATGAAAATATGTTCTTTACGACTCCTTTAGCTCGAGAAACACTGCAGCTTGTTGTGCATAAATCTCATCCGTTGGCTCAGCATTCTACGATTTCATTAAAAGAGTTAAAAGACGAAACGCTTATTTCCTTTCATGAAGACTTCACCATGCATGAAATGGTCTATAACGAATGTTTAAAAAATGGATTTACGCCTAATATTGCTTTTAAAAGCTCTCAGTGGGACTTCATTGGAGAGCTGGTAGCTGCTAATCTCGGCATTGCTCTTTTCCCTTATTCACTATGTGAAAAGCTTGATTTGGAGCATATGAAAGTAATTAATCTCGAGAATGCTATTCCATGGGAAATTGCTTTAATCGTTAAAAAAGATCGATATATCTCTTATGCTACGCAGGCTTTTATTGATTATATTAAAAGTACAGTTTAACAAAGCTAAGACAAAAGTAGTTTAATTAAAAATCCGAACGAGCCTGATTCTCCATCAAGAATCAAACTCGTTCGGATTTTTTTCATGGCGGTGTAACAAGTCATTCATACTAAATCATTTATCCCATTGGTTCGTCTTTAGATTGAATGGATGTAGGCATGTCACAATTTCTTTTTTTGATTGCCTTTTATTAAATAATTACACCTTATATTTCACAAACGCTTTTTTGAAAAGGTTACCAACGCATTTGTAAAGAGATTTCTTGCGACTATAACTAAAAAGAATAGTTATCATAGTTATTATATATTTCATATTATAGTCGTTTTTTTGTAAGATAAGTGTGTAGCATTCATTTACTTAAGTTGTATCCCCATTTGCAAAATCCAAATAGTTTCTCTTTTCCCATGATGGAGTCGTCTTTTCAGCATAGACGACTCCATTATTGTCTCAACAAACTAGGAATGAATGAATAAAAACATAAATAAAGGAGGCTAATCATGAAACTGATTATGGTGATTTTACAGATTTTATTACTAACGGCTCTGTTTTTAATAGGAGAAAGTATTTCACAGTGGTTTGACCTCCCAGTGCCAGGTAGTATCATCGGATTTTTCTTACTGTTTTTCTTACTGTACTTTAAAGTAATTAAATTAAGCTGGGTTGAACAAGGTGGAACACTGTTAGTGGGAGAACTATTATTATTTTTCATACCAGCCGTCGTTGGACTCATCAATTATGGAGATGTATTGATGCATTTTGGAATCCAGATTGTGATTATTATCACAATCAGTACGATTATTGTGATGTCTGTAACGGGAATCATTGCAGAACATATTTCAAGAAAAAAGGAAGGTTCGCTAAAATGACATTACTCACATGGATTGCTCTTCCGCTTACACTGCTCGTTTATGTCGGCACAAAAGTGCTCTATAAAAAATATAAGTCTATGCTAGTTTCCCCTATTTTACTAGCCCCCATTCTTTTAATTGGCATCTTATTAGTAACGAATGGCTCTTATGATCATTATAAGCAAGGTGCCAGTGCTATTAGCTTTATGCTTGGACCAGCAACTGTTGCTTTTGCTGTTCCTATGTTTAAATACTTTGATTTACTCAAAAAACATCGTGTTGAAATCAGCTTAAGCGTAGGGCTCGGAACGTTTGCTGCCATGATTTCTTCCATGCTGTTAGCATTAGTGTTTCATTTACAATCAACGCTGGTTCATAGCTTGATTCCAAGATCGGTTACGATTCCTATTGCCGTTAATGTGTCTCAGACGCTAGGAGGAGATCCGAATATTACCATTATGTTTGTGATTATAACCGGTGTAGTAGGATGTATGGTCGCTCCAAAACTGATTAAGCTCCTCGCACTGCATTCTTCTCTAGCAAGAGGTCTTCTTTTAGGAGTAGCTTCCCATGGGACAGGTACAGCAAGAGCTTTTGAATTTGGAAAAATTGAAGGCACTTTTTCTAGCCTTGGCATGATCGTAGCAGCACTTCTTACAATGCTGTTTGCAAATATGCTTTTGCCTACTATTTTCTCTTAAAAGATAAAAAAGGTGTGATCATATATGATCACACCTTTTTATTATCCAATATGAAAAGTTGATTTTACGAACTCAATAACTTCTTCCGTAGAAGACATTGATAGAATTGTATCTAAATGAGGTTCGATATCAGCTTTTGATAATTGACGGATTTGAGAACGAGCTTTCAGAATAGACGTTGCACTCATTGAGAATTCATCTAAGCCTAAGCCTAAAAGAATTGGAATGGCAATCTCATCTCCTGCCATCTCTCCGCACATGCCTACCCACTTACCTTCTTTGTGAGCCGCTTTGATTACCATATTCACTAAGCGAAGAATCGCTGGGTTATACGGTTGGTATAAATAAGACACGCGCTCATTCATGCGGTCAGCAGCAAGCGTATATTGAATTAAATCGTTTGTTCCGATAGAGAAGAAATCTACTTCTTTAGCAAATAAATCTGCGATTACCGCTGAAGAAGGAATCTCTACCATCATCCCTACTTCGATGTCTTCCGAAACTTGTACGCCTTCTTGTTGAAGTTTTGCTTTTTCTTCTAAAAGAATAGCTTTTGCTTGACGGAACTCATCAACAGTAGCAATCATAGGAAACATAATTTTCAGATTACCGTATACGCTTGCACGTAGAAGCGCACGAAGCTGTGTACGGAACATGTCTTGCATCTCTAGACATAAGCGGATAGCACGGAATCCTAAGAATGGGTTCATTTCTTTTGGTAGATTTAAATAAGGAAGCTCTTTGTCTCCACCGATGTCAAGAGTACGAACAACCACTGGTTTGCCTTCCATACGTTCAAGAACTGTTTTATAAGAAGTAAACTGCTCTTCTTCCGTCGGAAGATCTTCGCGGCCCATATATAAGAATTCTGTACGATAAAGGCCAACGCCTTCGCCGCCGTTTTCTAATACGCCTTTTACATCTTCTGGTGTACCAATGTTAGCTGCAAGTTCAACGTGATGATCATCAGCTGAAACCGTTTTTTCATTTACAAGCTTAGCCCACTCAGCTTTTTGTTCTGCATACTCAGCGGCTTTTTTCTCGTAAGCTTTTACTGTTTCTTCGCTTGGATCAACGATAACTTCGCCATCTAAACCATCAACAATTACTAATACGCCGTTTTGAATGTCTTCCATAACTGTTTTTGTACCTACAACAGCTGGGATCTCCATTGAACGGGCCATAATTGCTGAGTGAGAAGTACGTCCGCCAATATCTGTTGTAAATCCTTTTACGAACTTACGATTTAACTGTGCTGTATCAGACGGCGTTAAATCTTCTGCGATAATGACAACTTCTTCTGAGATTAAGCTTGGATTTGAAACGTTTACACCTAAAAGATGAGCTAATACACGTTTGGTTACGTCACGGATATCAGCAGCACGTTCTTTCATATATTCATTGTCCATTGACTCAAACATATTAATAAACATTGCCGCTACTTCATCAAGTGCATGTTCAGCGTTTACATTTTCATTCGTAATTTTATCTTTAATTGGATTAATAAGTTCAGGATCGCTTAGAACTAATAAGTGAGCTTCAAAGATTTCTGCTTTGTCATCTCCAAGTTCTTTACGAGCGTGCTCTCTAATAATTTCAAGTTCTGATTTTGATTTTTCTAGCGCAGCTTCTAGACGTGCTACTTCTGCTTCAACTTCAGTTACTGATTTTTTTTCAACGGTTAATTCTGGATTTTCTAGACGAAATGCTTTAGCAATAGCAATGCCGCTAGAAGCGGCAATGCCTTGAATTTCCTTTGTCATTATTCGCCTAATCCTTCTTTGCTCATTGTATCTTCAAGAGCAGCAAGTGCATCTGCTTCGTCAGAACCTTCTGCAGAGATAGTGATTGTAGCGCCTTTTTGAATACCTAAAGACATAACGCCCATGATTGATTTTAAGTTTACAGTTTTACCGTTGAATTCTAAGTTGATGTCAGAATCAAATTTGCTTGCTGCTTGTACTAAAGTTGTTGCTGGACGTGCGTGAATTCCTGAGTCTGCTGTTACTGTAAATGTTTTTTGTGCCATGTTAAATCAATCTCCTTTTTACTTTGAAATGTTAATAATATTTGCTTCTTGTTGAGAAACTTGGCCCTGCTTTAAGATATCAATTTTTTCATCAGCTTGTAAATTCGTGAAAATGATCGGCGTAATCGTCGATGGCGCATTTTCTTTTACAAAGTCTAAATCAATTTTCAATAGAGGCTGTCCTTTTTTCACTTCATCGCCTTGGGCAACTAAAGCTTCAAAACCTTCGCCTTTTAAATTAACTGTATCAATACCAACGTGAATTAAAATTTCACGTCCAGTCGTTGATTCAATACCTAAAGCATGTTTCGTCGGGAATAAGTTTACTATTTTTCCGTCCACTGGTGCAACTACTGTGCCTGTTTTCGGAATAATCGCAAAACCGTCACCCATTAATTTTTGTGAAAATACCTGATCTGGTACTTCCGATAAAGGTACCAATTCTCCCTCAATCGGTGAAACAATATCATTACCATTATCGCTTCCTACTTCAGATGTTGCAACAGGTTTTTCAATTGTTTTTGTCTCTTCTTTTGTGACAACCGGTGTTTTGCCATTCATAATGTCTTGAATTTGACCTTTTAACGTGTCAGATTTCGGACCGAAAATAGCTTGAATATTGTTACCAACTTCAAGAACACCAGCTGCTCCAAGTTTTTTCAAACGGTTTTTATCAACGTTACCCACATCATCTACTGAAACACGTAAACGCGTAATACAAGCATCTAAATGTGTAATGTTTTCTTTACCGCCAAGTGCAGCCAAAATATTTGTCGGAAGCTCTGCTGCTTCTACTTTTACATCTTCTTCTCCTTCTTCTTTATCTTCACGACCCGGTGTTTTTAAGTTAAATTTACGGATTGCAAAGCGGAAACCGAAGTAGTAGATAACTGCTAGAACTAAACCTACTGGAATAACTAGCCACCATGCTGTGCGGTTTTGCATAACTCCAAATAGAACGTAATCGATAACCCCACCTGAGAATGTCATACCGATTTTAACATTTAATAATTGCATAACCATAAACGACAAACCAGCAAATACTGCGTGAATCGCAAATAATACTGGTGCTACGAATAAGAACGAGAACTCAAGCGGCTCTGTAATACCCGTTAAGAAAGATGTTAAAGCAGCTGAACCCATGATACCAGCTACATATTTTTTGTTTTCAGGACGCGCTTCGTGATAAATCGCAAGAGCGGCTGCTGGCAATCCGAACATCATGAACGGGAATTTACCAACTTGGAATGTTCCTGCTGTTAAAGGCACGCCATCTGCTAATTGAGCAAAGAAAATCTTTTGGTCACCATGAATATGTTGACCTGCTTTATTGACATAATCACCAAACTCAAACCAGAACGGAGAGTAGAAGATGTGATGAAGTCCAAATGGAATTAATGAACGTTCAATTAATCCAAATACAAACGCTGATAAAGTTGGGTTTGCATCAATCATGTTGGTAGAGAAAGCATTTAATCCGCTTTGAATTGGCGGCCAAATGAAAATCATAATAACACCTAAAAGAATTGAAAATACCCCAGTAATAATTGGTACAAATCGTTTTCCTGCAAAGAACCCTAAGTAAGATGGTAATTCAATATTGAAATAACGATTATACATGGATGAAGCTAAAATACCTACTATGATACCCCCGAATACACCCGTAGCTAACGTAGGAATTCCTAAGATGCTAGTGTAAGCTGGATTAGCACCCATTTTGTCAGGATCTAGTTGTCCTGTAGCCACTAAGATTGTGCTCATCGTTTTGTTCATAATTAAGTAACCTACGATTGCAGCAATACCTGCTACACCGTCACCACCGGCTAAACCAACGGCAACACCAACGGCAAACAATAGCGATAAGTTGTCAAATACGATTTGACCCGCCTGCGACAAAACATTTGAAACTAATTGAACCCAGTCTGCACCAAGTGCCGGTACTGCATCCAACAATGTAGGGTTTTGAAGCGCTGTCCCTACTCCAAGTAAAATCCCTGCTGCCGGTAAAATCGCAACCGGTAGCATAAGCGCTTTTCCGACTTTTTGTAATACTCCAAAAAGTTTTTTAAACATGGCGCTTACCTCCTTTTATATATTTAGTGTGCAACAAGCTATTTATTTGATACGTGAATCATTAACGCGCTTTCATAAAACGCTTTCTTTAACTAGAAAACTCATTACATTTCCCGGTGTTATGAGGCGAAGTCTTCAATGATTGCGCTTTCTTATAACAAAAAAAGGCATGAGGAAAAAGAAACGACAAATGGATATACTCATCCAATTACACATCGCTTCATTTCTCACTCATGCCTGATCGTATCAGTAACACGTATTGAAATGATTTTATAAATCCGTTTTTGTTATAAGTCGCTGCAGATGCATCGTTAAGTAAACTGCTTCTGCTTCATACACAGGTAAATGTAACGCTTGCTGCATTACTTTTATCACTTTCCAAGACACATTGTAACACAGAGGATATTCTTCTTTCAATAGCAAAGCAATTTTTTTTGGCTCTTCTATTTTTTCCCCTGTTTTTACTCGATCAATGGCAAAATGCAAATGACGAATCAATCTCATATAGTGTACAGATTCTTTGTCTACCTGCAGATGAAGCGATTCTTCAATCACATTAATAATCGTTTGAATAAGCTGCGAGTCTTGATTCACTTCTAACAGGTTTTTTTCAGTCAGCGCACTATGGATATGAAGCGCGATAAAACCAATCTCTCCTACCGGAAGCTGCACGCCTATTTTACGACTAATGATCTCTACCACTTCAGATGCGATCGTATATTCCTCTGGATATAAGGCTTTTGTTTCAAGTAAAAATGGATTTTTAAGACCCATCCCCTGCTGAAAACGTTTTATCGCAAAGGCGATATGATCTGTCAATGAAATGTGTATATGCTCATTCAAAGGGATATTAACGCGTTTTTGAATATGCGTTACAATATCATTCATCATTTCAATTACATCTTCATCCACCTGAGCTAAAAGCTGCTTGTACTGTTCTTGCTCTTCTTCACTCTTTAGCAAAAACATTTTTTCCACAGCTTTTGCATCGATTTCATCGCCTTTTTTCTTGTTGAACCCTATTCCTTTCCCAATTAGCACAACTTCATCATAGGTAAGGTGTTTAGCAATTAATACATTATTATTAAGTACCTTTTCTACAAAAAAGGACTCTTTCACGAATCCTTCACTCCCCTGTTTCGGCTTTCTATTATTTGCTTTCCTATCTTACAAATAATACGCATAACCGTCAATTCATTTTTCTTTGTTTCAAATATTATTGAACTAAACTATTTGAGTTACGTATTATCTTAGTAGTTCTTCGCTGGAAACGCAACGTCTTTTTTACTCGTCCCATAACAATTTTTCATAATAAAATGTTGAAGCATAACGCTCAGAATGAATATACCCGCTTGTAAAAGCGTAAAAAGAACAAGTGAAGTGGTAATAGATACCAGTAAAATCCCATAGTGAATTAGTAAAATATCTACTATACGCAGCCCCGCTATAATGATCCCAGCTCCAATAAAAAATTCTTTGACTACACTCCAAACGAGGAGAATCGTAACAATACAAACATAAATCATCGTTGCATTTACGGAATCATGAGTAACCGACGCAAACCATCCCGTATAAAACCAATTATTATGAAAGTATGCTAACAGCAGAAACATAATAGTAGAAGTAATGGCGAGCATTCCCAGAAAAAATGTAGCGTAATGCACAAATGTCATATACCGTTCTGTTAGCCATACATACCAAATCTTTGAAATACTAAAGCCTATAGTCATTAAAACGCCTGTATAAATTGTTTTCCACCAGTGATGTGTATAAATATCCCAGTGTAAAAATAATTCTTCAATCCCCATAAACATAGCCGAAATGATTAAAATATAGCGAAATTTTAATTGATAAGCAGCTACCACCATAGCCATGATTGGAAAAGCAAACGTTTGAGAAGTTAAGGACCCAAACAAATTATCAAAATATTCATTGGTCATAAAATCAGGATCGTACTCGTAACTTTCAAACAACACAAATACAACATACTCTAGTACATAAGCCATTCCAATGATAAAAAAAAGCAAAACGACTAGCTTTTTATCTTTTTTACGTATGAATACTGTAAGCAAAACGGCTGTGCTGATAATAATCAATGCAAAAAAAGCAGTATAATGAGGCATAGACGTCTCCCTTTTACGACCTAATTATTACTTAGAGTAAGACGTTTTAGCTAAATTATACATAGCTAGCTTCTATTCAAAAGAGATTGAGACATACTACATCAATCCAATCTAAAGGCGAACAAATCGGATACATGAGATAGTATGGATCGCTTGCTGCACTGCAGTTGATTTCCCTGCAAGGCTTCGCTTTCCGTACAGGAGCCTTCGCCCTGCTCTCCACTCAACAGTTAGAAGCCTACATACAGGAAACCTATGTTGTAATGTAACCCTAACCATGAAAAAATCCGAACGATTCATCGTTCGGATCTTCTTTCAACTACCATACTTTTGTTTCAGCCTCTTTTAACTCTTTATCTTACAAAAACTGGAATGACCTCTATTATCCTTCAATCATTTTTGAAAGGTTGGCCATTTCGATAGCTGATGCTGCAGCTTCCCATCCTTTGTTTCCTGCTTTTGTTCCTGCACGTTCAATTGCTTGCTCAATTGTTTCAGTTGTTAATACACCAAAGATAATTGGTACGCCTGTTTGTAAGCTTTGAGATGCAACGCCTTTTGCTACTTCATTACATACAAAATCAAAGTGTGGAGTAGCTCCTCGAATAACCGTTCCTAGCGTAATAACCGCGTCATATTTTTTAGATTCAGCTAATTTTTTAGCGATTAATGGAATTTCATAAGCACCCGGTACCCAAGCCACGTCTACATCTTCATCAGCTACGCCGTGACGTTTAAGCGCATCTTCTGCTCCACTAAGTAAACGCCCTGTAATAAATTCATTAAAACGCCCTACCACGATTCCGATTTTTAATCCTGTGCCAACTAAATTTCCTTCATATAAATGATTCATCTCTTGTTCCTCCTGCTAGTAGTAATATATAGTTATTTACATTTCTTTTCATGAATTAGCTTCATTTGTTATAACGAAAAAAAGTGTAAACTTATAAATGTAATAAATGACCTAGTTTTTTAGCTTTGGTATCTAAGTATTTTTTATTGGCATCCACTGCCGGCATTTGAAGAGGCACTCTCTCTACCACTTCAAGGTCGTAGCCTTTTAGCCCAGTAATTTTGCGAGGATTGTTCGTTAAAAGCTTCATTTGTTTGACTCCAAGGTCCTTTAAGATTTGAGCACCGATTCCATACTCTCGTAAATCCGCAGCAAACCCGAGTTTTTCATTCGCTTCTACGGTATCGTATCCTTCTTCCTGCAGCTTATATGCTCTTAGCTTATTTAATAAGCCAATACCTCTGCCCTCTTGACGCATATACAGCAGAATGCCGCGTCCTTCTTCTTCAATTTGCGTAAGAGCTGCGTGAAGCTGAGGACCGCAGTCACAGCGCTCAGAGCCAAACACATCTCCAGTCAAACACTCGGAGTGAACACGCACGAGAACGGGGCTATTATGATCGATATCACCTTTGATAAGAGCCACATGTTCTTTATTATCAAGTTTATTTGTATATCCTACAGCCTTAAAATCACCAAATGCCGTAGGTAAGCTTACTTCTACTTCACGGCTAATCAGCTGGTCATGTTTGCGGCGGTAGGCAATCAAATCTTTTATTGTAATCATTTTTAAATCAAATTGCTCTGCAATCTTTGTTAAATCCGGTACGCGTGCCATTGTTCCATCTTCATTCATGATTTCACAAATAACACCCGCAGGCTTTCCTCCTGCTAACACGGCTAAATCAACAGCGGCCTCTGTATGACCCGCACGCTGCAGAACGCCCCCGTCTTTTGCAATCAACGGAAAAATGTGTCCTGGTCGTTGAAAATCACTTGCTACCGTTGCTTCATTTACAAGAGCCATAACGGTAGCAGAACGTTCGTACGCACTGATACCTGTTGTACTTGAAATATGATCAATACTTACTGTAAATGCTGTTCCATGTACATCCGTATTGTTCACTACCATTGGGTGAAGATTCAATTTATGCGCAATTTCTTCATTAACAGGTGTACAAATTAATCCTCTTCCATGAGTAGCCATAAAGTTAATAACCTCAGGCGTCGTTTTTTCGGCTAATGCAATAAAATCTCCTTCATTTTCTCGATCTTCATCGTCGCATACAATAACCACTTTTCCCTTTTTTAACTCTTCAATGGCTTCTTCTACTTTATGAAACATCTCTTTCACCTCACTGTTAATTTGTAAAACCATGCTGCTGCAATAAATCCTTCATATTACCTGAACGATTCGAGGCGCCAGGAGTTGACTTATTCGTCATCATTTGATGCATATATTTAGCTAACATGTCGCATTCAATATTCACCTTGTCTCCTCGCTGTTTGTCTCCCACGACTGTGTGAAGCACCGTATGAGGAATAAGAGAAATAGTAAATGATTGGTTGCTGACATCAAAAATAGTAAGACTTGTTCCGTCTACAGAAACAGATCCTTTTAACATCATAAATTCACGAAGTTCAGGGTCGACTTGAATTTCATAATAAAAGGCATTTCCTTTACGTGTTTTGCTTACAATGGTTCCAATTCCATCAACGTGTCCGCTAACGAAATGCCCTCCAAACCGGCCATTTGCAGCCATCGCCCGTTCTAAGTTAACACGTGATCCAACGGTTAGAAGCTGCAGGGTACTTGCTTTAATCGTCTCCGGCATGACGTCGACCGTAAATTCATTTTGAGAGTAAGCTGTTACGGTTAAACAAACGCCGTTAACTGAAATACTGTCCCCTAAGTTCACATCTTCTAACACGGTCTTCGCATCAATCGTAAGAACAATTGCTTCTGTAGCCTTTTGAATCCGTTTTATTTTTCCAATTTCTTCAATAATACCTGTGAACATTTTCTTCACCTGCTTTGGCGCTATTCCAACTTCTTATGCCGTTTTGAAATAGCAGCTGCTTTTTTTTCATATTTATCTTTCCCCCAACCACTGAAAATAAAAAAGCCCCTTGAACAAATGTCCAAGGGGTCGGCTGAGCTGAATCAGTTTTATCTATGCAAAATTCCGCTAATTGTATACGAAATAAACAGTTATGTTTTGTGTATGAAAACAAGGGTAGCTTTAAAAAAGGCAAACCTGTCCCTTATTAATACAACACAAAAAAACAACTGTGCTTCCTGATCCTTCTCCCATCCAGACTTTTACTGTCGGCTCTAGATTTTAACTAGATCCACCGCTAACATACATCGTATGAAAACGGGTCACGGGCTTAAAAGCATATGCTTTATCACCGCCGGTTGGGACTTACACCCGACCCCGAAGGATAATATATTCGACTGCTAGAGTCTTATTTGTTTTACATTATAGCAAAGTAAAATCGACTTGTCACATCATTTAACTTCGTTTTTTCACATCCGCTCTTCAAAATCCAGCTTTTAGCTTATTTTTTCTTTTTTAATACATAGCATCCATACAAAAGCTAGTCCAATATAGCCAAATATCGGATACAAAAACTCAAGAAGCTGAGCATATCCAAATTGCCCGATAATAAAGCATGCCAAGATAATAAACGCAAAAGCTTGTTTGTCATTCAGGGGAAGAAATGATTGAAGCTGTTTAGCGATTCCAAATACATTTCCAATCAATGTAGTAAAAATCTCGCCTAACACAACTACCGTAAATAAAACATTCACCCACGCTGAGATATTTTTAACAACGGCACTCATAGGAATATCAAGTTGAAATGAATAAGGCAAATTGGAAAGGGCAAGATGAGTAGAAACAAGCATAAACGTAAGTACACATCCTCCTATTACGGCCCCTTTTTTGATCACGCTCTTATCTTTCACGGAGCTTCCTAATGGAACTAAAACGGCCTGAGCCAAAGCTAGATTTAGGGAAATATATAAAAAGGGACTAACCGCCCACTTCCACTGTGTGACGAGCGTTAAGTCTGGCTTCGTTTGAATCAGTGAGAAATAGCTGACATTTGGCACAAAGATGATAAAAGCAAATGAAAGCATCATCGGCACAACAAGAGAATTAACCATTAAAATACCGTTAATTCCTCTTGCGATAAATATATAAGTTAAAACAATTGTACAAATCATCCCAACAGGAGGCCACAGCCCGAACTGTTCTTTTCCTATTGCCCCCGTACTCGCTAGCATGACTGAAGTTACTCCAAATAAAATGACGATCATTACACCGTTTACCGCTTTTCCAAGTACATCACCAAATAAATATGTATTAAGCTGCTGATAAGAAGAAGCCCCAATTGCGTGCGAAAGCAGCATCATTTTCGAACCTAGCCAAATAAAAAACAAGCCGCTGACCAAAATTCCAACCATTCCAAGTTCCCCGTACTGTGTAAAAAATTGAACAATTTCCTTGCCTGTTGCAAAACCGGCTCCTACAACGGTGCCTACATACGTAGCAGCAACCTGCAGCGTGATTTTCCACCTTTTCATGCCCATCACCCTTCTACCCTTCATAGTTCACTATATGTAGAAACGGTTAAAAAAAGACGAGCCTTTTATATGTAAATCCTCGCCTCACCCGGTGCTGTTCCTTTTTCGTTTTTTTATTTCCTTCTTGTTTTTTTCATGAAAACCCTTTATCCCTTAACATAACGGCAGTTTTCAAACAAAATATACGGATATTTTCCCTTTAGCTTTTAAATTTTCCTCAATATTTGCTGGAAATTCACAATTTACTGTTGTATAATTTCTAAAAATCAGATAAATTATTAAATAAGTATTCTTTCTATTTAAAAAAATATGTTTCAATTATATACAATTGATTCTTATCATGAGAGGTGGAGGGACTGGCCCTTTGAAACCTCAGCAACCAGTCGTTAGAGACATGGTGCTAAATCCAGCAAGCAATTTATTGCTTGGAAGATAAGAAGGCGAAAAAAGTCTTCTTCTTAAGAAGACTTTTTCTATTTTATCGGCATATTGCATAAAACGAATCACTCGTGAAATAGAAGCGGAACAATTTAAGGAGGTTTTGACATGGGGTTACTTGAAGATTTAAAGTCTAAAATTTTAATTGGGGATGGTGCCACTGGTACCCTCCTTTACTCACACGGTATTGACAGCTGTTTTGAAGAACTAAACATCACCAAACCAGAAGAGGTTTCTCGTATTCATAGAGCCTATGTAGAAGCTGGTGCAAACGTTATTCAAACAAATACGTACGCTGCTAATTATCAAAAACTTGCCCGTTATGGATTAGAAGATTCAGTCAAAGACATCAATGTTGCTGGTGTAAAATTAGCGAAACAAGCTGCAAAAGATCAGGCTTACGTGGTTGGTACACTTGGTGGAATTCGTTCTTTCCAAAAAAATGCTATTAGTTTAGAAGAGGTTAAGCGAAGCATTCGTGAACAAATGTTTTGGCTTTTAAATGAAGGCGTGGATGGCCTTTTATTTGAAACATACTATGATTTCGAAGAATTAAAGACCGTTCTTACACTAGCAAGAAAAGAAACGGATAAGCCTATTATTACCCACGTTTCCCTGCATGATATTGGCGTACTGCAAGATGGGCGTCCTTTAGCAGATGCATTAAAAGAATTAGAAGACTTGGGAGCAGATGTTGTCGGGCTAAACTGCCGTTTAGGTCCTTATCATATGATTCAGTCTCTTGAAGAAGTACCGCTTCCTGATCGTGCTTTCTTATCTGCTTACCCTAATGCCAGCCTTCCGGCGTATGTGGAAGGCAAGCTGGAATATGAAACGAATGAAGACTACTTTGTAGAAAGCGCGCGTTTATTCCGCGAACAAGGGGTTCGCTTAATTGGAGGATGTTGCGGTACAACACCAGCTCACGTACGCGCCATGTCGTCTGCCTTAAAAGACCTGCCTCCGATTACAAGCAAAGTCGTTAAAATGAGACCAGCCGTTACGGTTCAAGAGCGTGAGCAGCAGGATAAACCTCATATGCACGAAATTGTGAAGAAGCGCCGCTCGGTTATCGTCGAGCTGGATCCGCCTAAACAGCTTGGTCCGACGAAATTTTTAGAAGGCGCAAAAGCACTTGATAAAGTCGGCGTAGATGCTATTACATTAGCTGATAATTCTCTTGCCTCACCTCGCATCAGCAACTTGGCAATGGCAACACTGATGCAACAAGAAACAAAAGCACGACCGCTTATTCATATTACCTGTCGCGACCGAAATTTAATTGGACTTCAATCTCATTTAATGGGACTTCATACGCTAGGAATGAATCAAGTGCTTGCAATTACCGGTGATCCGTCAAAAGTTGGCGATTTCCCTGGCGCCACTTCGGTCTATGATTTATCTTCATTTGACTTGATTAGTTTAATCGCTCAGTTTAATGAAGGACTATCTTATTCCGGCAAACCGCTTGGTCAAAAAACCAATTTTTCTATTGCAGCTGCCTTTAACCCAAACGTGCGTCACTTAGACCGAGCCGTTCAGCGCTTGGAAAAGAAAATCGACTGCGGGGCTCACTATTTCATTACTCAGCCTCTCTATTCAACTAAGCAAATTGAAGAGGTATATGAAGCAACCAAACATTTAACAACACCGGTATACATCGGGATCATGCCGTTAACAAGCGCAAGAAATGCTCGATTTATTCACCATGAAGTACCTGGAATTAAATTATCAGAAGATATTCTAGAACGTATGGACGCAACGGGAAATGACCGGATTCGCGGTGAAGTCGAAGGCCTTGCGATTGCAAAAAACTTAATTGATACAGCATATGAGCTATTTGACGGTATTTACTTAATTACGCCGTTTATGCGCTATGAAATGACCGAAATTCTAACACGCTATATTCATGACAAGCAACTCGTTACATCAGAAAGGAAGATATAAATGAGCTCACTTATCGAACAACAACTAAAGAAGCGAATACTCGTCATCGATGGAGCAATGGGAACGATGATTCAAGATGCTGATTTAACCGCTGAAGATTTTGGCGGCGAAGAATATGAAGGCTGCAACGAATATTTGACCCGAACAGCGCCTCATGTGATTCAGCGCATTCATGAAGAGTATTTTGCAGCGGGTGCTGACATCATTGAAACCAATACGTTTGGCTCAACATCTACCGTACTTGATGAATACGATTTAGGCCACTTGGCGTATGAATTGAATATCGAAGCTGTGAAGCTTGCTTGTGCAGCCCGCGATAAATATTCAACTCCCGAATGGCCTAGGTTCGTAGCTGGAGCTATCGGCCCTACCACTAAAACTCTCTCTGTTACGGGAGGTATTACATTCCCTGAGTTAGTAGAATCGTACGAAGAGCAAGCTCGGGGTTTGTTAGACGGCGGCGTCGACTTACTTCTAGTCGAAACCTGTCAAGACATGCTGAACGTAAAAGCTGCGTTTTTAGGCATTACAGCGGCGTTTGAAAAACTGAAAATAGAAGTTCCAATTATGATTTCAGGAACGATTGAGCCAATGGGAACAACTCTCGCTGGTCAAGATATCGAATCTTTTTACTTATCACTGGAACACATGAAGCCTCTTTCAGTCGGACTTAACTGCGCGACAGGTCCTGAATTTATGACGGATCATATTCGCTCTCTTTCAGACCTAGCCACTTCAGCTGTTAGCTGTTATCCAAACGCTGGACTTCCGGATGAAGAAGGCAATTATCATGAGTCCCCTGAGCTGCTGGCTCAAAAAATTAAAGGATTTGCTGATAAAGGCTGGCTGAACTTTGTAGGCGGATGCTGTGGTACAACGCCTGCTCATATTAAAGCACTTGCTGAAGCGGTAAAAGAGGTTGCTCCTCGTTCGCTTGATCGCTCCGAGCATAATCATGCTGTAACCGGTATTGAACCGCTTGTATATGACGATTCTATGCGCCCTCTTTTTGTGGGAGAACGTACGAATGTAATCGGTTCTCGCAAGTTCAAGCGTCTGATTGCGGAAGGGAAAATTGAAGAAGCATCTGAAATTGCGCGTGCTCAAGTTAAAAATGGTGCTCACGTTATTGATATTTGCTTAGCAGATCCAGACCGTGAAGAAATGGAAGACATGGAGGAATTTATTCAAGAAGTTGTAAAAAAAGTGAAGGTTCCTCTTGTAATCGATTCAACTGACGAGAAAGTTATTGAAAAAGCTTTAACGTACTCGCAAGGTAAGGTCATTATCAACTCCATTAACTTAGAAGATGGTGAAGAGCGTTTTGATGCAATCTTACCGCTAGTAAAAAAATTCGGCGCAGCTCTGGTTGTCGGTACAATCGATGAAACAGGCATGGCTGTTACTGCAGAAAGAAAAGTAGAGATTGCTAAACGCTCACATGATTTGCTTGTTGAAAAACATGGCTTTAATCCAAAAGATATTATTTTTGACCCTCTTGTGTTTCCTGTAGGGACTGGTGATGAACAATATATTGGTTCTGCTGAAGAAACAGTTAAGGGAATTAAAATGATTAAAGAAGCCCTGCCTGATTGCCTGACCATTCTCGGCGTAAGTAACGTGTCATTCGGTCTTCCTCCAGTCGGACGTGAAGTACTAAATGCGGTTTACCTTTATCACTGTACGCAGGCTGGACTCGATTATGCCATTGTTAATACAGAAAAATTAGAGCGCTATGCTTCTATTCCAGAAGCTGAAATTGAGCTTGCTAATGCGTTATTATTTAACACAACTGATGAAACGCTAAGCACGTTTACGGACTTTTATCGTGATAAAAAGAAAGAAGCAAAAGTAGAAATTTCTACGTTAACACTTGAAGAACGATTGGCAATGTATATTGTCGAAGGTACAAAAGAAGGATTGCTTCCTGATTTAGAACAGGCTTTAGCTCAATATGATGATCCGTTAGATATTATTAACGGACCGCTTATGAAGGGGATGGCGGAAGTCGGACGTTTGTTTAATGACAACCAGCTGATTGTAGCAGAAGTGCTTCAAAGTGCGGAAGTTATGAAAGCATCCGTTGCCTTTTTAGAACCTCATATGGAAGCAACTGAAAATGATTCTGGAAAAGGAAAAGTGATTCTTGCAACGGTTAAAGGCGACGTGCACGATATCGGTAAAAACTTAGTAGACATCATTTTAAGCAACAATGGTTTTAAAGTCATTGATTTAGGAATTAAAGTAACGCCGCAGCAGCTGATTGAAGCAGTAAAAGACGAAAAGCCAGACATCATTGGCCTGTCAGGTCTTTTAGTAAAATCAGCTCAGCAAATGGTTTTAACTGCACAAGATTTAACGCAATCAAGCATTGATGTTCCAATTATGGTAGGAGGCGCTGCCCTTTCCCGTAAATTTACTGACTTTAAAATTGCCCCGGAATATGAAGGTGCCGTCCTCTACGCCAAAGATGCGATGGACGGATTAGCGTTAGCAAATAAGCTGCAGAACAAAGAAGAAGTTATTCAGCTTTTAGCAGATTTAAAAACGCGTCAAGAAAAGAAAGTAACGGTTCGAGAACGCCAGCCTCAAACCGCTCAAGCAGCTACGGCTGTTTTAGAAAGATCCGCCATTTCAACGGATGTTCCTGTTTTTGTACCGGCTGATTTAAAGCGCCACGTTGTCAAACACTACGATTTGGCACAGGTTCTTCCGTATATTAACTGGCAGATGCTTTTAGGCCATCACTTAGGACTAAAAGGAAAAGTGAATAAGCTGCTTGCTGAAAAAGACGAGCGTGCTGTTCAATTAAAAGAAACCGTTGATGACCTTCTCGAACTGGCACTAAAAGAAAACTTAATTAAACCAGCGGTTATTTATCAGTTCTTCCCTGCTAAAGCAGACGGAAATGATTTAATTATTTATGATCCTGCTGATGAAAAAACAGAAATTGAACGCTTTACCTTCCCTCGACAAGCAAAAGGACAGTTCCTGTGCTTATCTGATTTTGCAAAGCCTAAAGAAAAAGAGATGGACTATGTATGTTTCTTCTCTGTAACAGCAGGAACAGGCATTCGCGAACGCGCGGCGAAATTCAAAGAAAACGGCGAGTTTTTAAAGAGTCACGTGTTCCAAGCTCTTGCGCTTGAACTAGCTGAAGGATTAGCAGAACGTGTTCATCAGCAAATTCGTGACCGCTGGGGATTCCCCGATTCGCCTGACTTTACAATGGCGGAGCGTTTTTCAGCCAAATACCAAGGTCAGCGTTTTTCATTCGGATATCCCGCATGTCCAGACCTTGAAGACCAAGCAAAACTGTTTAAATTAATTAAACCTGAAGACATCGGCATTCAGTTAACAGACGGTTTCATGATGGAACCAGAAGCTTCTGTTACAGCCCTTGTTTTTGCACATCCTGAAGCGAAATATTTTAACGTATTGTAAAACATGGCGGCGGTCTTTTAGACCGCGGCTGTTTTTTTTACAGTGAACAAACCTAAAAAAAAGGCTGCGACAAATGGATTTTAGTTGAAGAAAGATCCGAACGGAGTTAATTCTTAATTGAGAATCAACTCCGTTCGGATTGTTTTCATTATGATGGTGAACTAGATTTCATGTAGCTGTTTCTAGCTGTTGATTAGAGGGCAAGGCGAAGACTCCTGCGAAAAAAAGTGATGTAGTTATGTCTTAATCCCTTTGAATTCACCGCCGGTTTGAGCTTTTTTTATGAGTTTCTTGGGAAACACTGATAGAATAAGGAATGTAATAAATTTGTAACACTCTTATCAAGGTAATTTTTTTAGGGAAAGGAATTTTCAAGAGATGATTAAATTATTTGTAAGCGACTTAGATGGAACTCTTTTACACGAAGAAAAATACGTAGAACAGCATAATGCAGACGCACTTAGTGAACTTCAGCGCCAAGGAGTAGAGGTTTGTCTTGCTTCTGGACGAATGGATACGGAAATTTTAAAGATTTCTACTGATATTAATAATACATTTCATCGCATTAGCCAAAACGGAGGATTTGTGTGGACCAAAGAAAATCAAGAACTTCATGGAAAAGTGTTTGAAGATGATTTAGCGGTTCAACTTTATAAAAAAACGATAGATCCTAACCGTATTACGCTTGTCTGTTCAAACGACACGAATTATGTAGAGCAGCGAAATGAAATTATTGAAGCAATTGAAACTCACATGTTTTTCCCTATCGAAGAGCAAATTGAAATGACAGATTCATTTGGTCACGCTCTTTCTCCATCTAAAATCACGGTTCTTGGAGATCATGATGAAATGGTAGCTCTGCAAAAAGAAGTGAACGAAGAGTTTGGTGATTATATTGATACATATATTTCTGCCAAGCAGTGTTTGGATATTATGCCTAAACATATCAGCAAAGGAAATGCCATTGAAATTTTATTAAATCATCTTCAGCTAAAACCAGAGGAAATTGCATGTGTGGGGGATTCATTTAATGATATTCCTATGTTTCAATTAACACCGAACAGTTTCGCTATGGCTACAGCTCCTGAAGCTGTTCAGCGCCACGCCTCTGCTGTTGTGTCATCTGTTAGTGAAGCAGCGCGTATTGTTTTAGAAAAAAATAAGCAAACAATCTAAAAAAAGCGGTCAACGTTTAAATTGACCGCTTTTATCTATTTAATAAGAAAACGGTAGTTATTTTTTTCGTAAAGAACGAAAAAATTCACCTAAGCTTTTTTGCTTCCCATCTGCATGCTCTCCATGATTAACCAAGCTGCTGATTCTTTCTCGTCGTACAACAACCATAATAAGAGTGGCAAAAAAGATAATGGAAACGGCAATGACAACCAGTGCAAGAACGGATGCTACAATAGCTTCAGAAGTCGTTAGTGACGATAGCATCTGCCTCGTACACCTCCATTTCGTTTGTGGCGAAAAGGAGCCTAGCAATTAGAAATGCAAATAATCTTTTTTCTCAGCTTGATGCATGTTATTATACACCATTTTCATTTTAGAAGCTGTAGCTTTTAAAGACGTAGACGAATCCACATCTTCGGCTAACATAATGTTTACTAAGTCAACCACAGAACGAGACAACAACTCTACATTATTTTGCAACTCTAATTCGTCATAAGTCGTACGGTCTTGAAGACGAAGTCGAATAATTTCATTTGCTAGCTCCCTAACACGCACTAATTGTTGATGTTCTCCCATAGTATCTCCGCCGCAAGAAACTTATAATCAGCCCTTTTATTGGCTTTTATAAGAGCTAGAAATCCCTGCAGCTTACCCCTCCTTATAAAGATGCCTAGCACACCTTTATGTAAATCGCACTTTCACCTTGTTTACATGTATATTCGCTATAGCTGGTTCTTTTTCCTTTTGAAATTAGCAACCATCGTCAACGACCTTCTTGGTTTATCGTTCAGATTTCAAATTTTTAAGGATGTGATATACGAAAATTAAAACGCCAATAGCCGTAAGTGTTGCTCCTACTGCCACTACGGGTGTAAAAGCTTGGTTTTCTAGTACGATCATGAGAAATAAACCAATCATCATGACCGGTAATCCTATATTATGCAACCATACGTGCAGTTTAGCTAATTTACTTTCGCTAAACGCAGGAAACAAATAATAAATAAGTCCCGCTAACGTAAGCGACGTCCATCCTAATAAATTAATGTGCACGTGAACAGGCGTCAAAGCGTAGCTGTGAACAATTGACATATAATACCCCAATATGATGCCAATTCCAAAATAAACGGCTGATATTTTAATTAATTTAATTCCCATTGTTTTCTCCCCCTTATATCCCCTCCGACTTCTGTACTACTTTACGCAGGAAACGCCATTTTAGAAGCGGCTGATTAACCAAAGGACACGAAATACGGAGTATGATATCTAAAAAGAGGATTCTTTACCGCAAACACAAAAAACAGCTGAGCAAAAGTACTCAGCCGTCTATTTTAAGCAATATAATGCAGCACAAAATTCAAGAAAAACAATAGCGCGCTTACATACATGAACATCGATACTTCACGCATTTTACCAAGGAATAATTTAAGCAGTGGATACGCAATGAACCCAAATGCAATTCCATCAGCAATGCTGTACGTAAGAGGAATAAGCGCAATAATTAAAAATGCAGGGAAACCTTCTGTTAAGTCCTGTAAATTGATGTTTTTGATATTTTGAATCATTAGTGCTCCAATCACAATGAGAATAGGTGCAATAGCACTATCTGGAACCAGCTTGATAAATGGAATAAACAGAAGTGAACTTAAAAATAAAACTCCTGTAATAAGCGATGTTAAACCCGTTCGCCCTCCAGCTGCAATACCAGATGCTCCTTCTACAGAAGACACCGTTGGACTTGTTCCAAACACCCCGCTTAGCAAAGCTGAGGCGGCTGTTGCTTGAAAGGCCCGCGGAAATTTGCTATCTTGATTCATCATACCTAGCTGACCATGAAGCAAACCAATATTTTCAAAAATCAATACCATTGTTAATGAAAAGACAGCTGCCCAAAACGCAACGTCTCCAATGGCTCCAAAAGACAATGTGCCAAAGCTGCTAAAGAAGTCGTTCACGCTCGCAGCGGACTGTCCATTTTCTGCACTGCTTCTTACACCAAGTAAGAAGGCAAGGACGGATCCAGCAATCATGCTTAACAAAAAGTTACCTTTCACATTTCGGATAAACAGTACGATTGTGATAATTAACGTCAACAGCGTACTGATAACAAACGGATCTGACAAGTCTCCAAGTGCTACAAAAGTGTTTTCGCTTGGAACTACAAGCTTCCCTTTTTGCAAACCGATAAATGTTAAAAATAAGCCAACACCGACTGTTATCGCTTCTTTTAACGAATGCGGAATCGAAGAAACAATTTTGGCAGACAGTCGTGAAAAAGCTAATGCTATAAAAAGAAAGCCGGATATCACTACTGCTAATAACCCTTCTTGCCAAGATAACCCCATTGATTGAACCATCGTATACGTAAACAATGCGTTAATCCCCATACCTGGCACCAGAATGAGAGGCGCATTTGCCCAAAAAGCCATAATAACACAGCCTACAAAAGCCGAAGCCACTGTTGCGAATATTCCTGCTTCAAGCGGAATACCAGCATCAGACAAAATGGTTGAATTAACAGCAATAATATACACGATGGAAAGAAATGAAATGACCCCAGCTAAGCTTTCTTTTCCGACAGTTGTTTGGTGGTCGTTTAAACGAAACAACTTTTCAAATAATGCGTTCAATCTAATTTCCTTCTTTTCATCTATCCCTCGCCCACCCAGTGACCAAAAATGCCACCGAAGTTATTATAGCAAAATCAACAATTGTTGCAAGGAAAACTTGTCTCCTTTAGCTTAAGCGTTCATTCCTTATTTAAAACTGTTATCATTTTCTAAACGTAGCGTCTTGCATTCATTCTATATATACCTTGAATTGGACATAATAAAAGAGCGCTTTATCAGCGCTCACTGTTTTAATAATAATAATATGGTGGGTACGGCGGATAATATGGTGCTGGATAACCGTAATAACCTGGACCTCCTAATGCACTTCCAAGAACTAACCCTCCAAGAAATGGAGCTCCAAAGCCCCAACCCCAAGGGCGACCAAAGCCATAACCGAACCCCGGGCGGCCGAAGCCAAAACCAGGACGACCGAAACCAAAACCTGGGCGACCGAAACCGAATCCTGGACGGCCAAAGCCTCCAAAACCACCAAATGGTCTTCTTATGTCATTAATATCAAATTCTTGCATGATACATGCCTCCTCAAATTATATTTCATTCTCTTTATTACATATGTTATTCACCTACTTCTTGCATAGGCAATCGCCTCTTTTTTTGTGATTTCTTAAAAAATATTCTTTTTCTATCACCTCGTTAGAATCAAACAAGCGTACAGACATATTTTTTAAGGCTTTGAAACATACTACATGTAAAATAAGAGAGATGAAACGAGGAATGTCCTTTTAGCATTTTCAGCAGCTGCTGCAATGAGAAATAAACATAATATGAACGCATAAAAAGAACGCTCAACAAAGATGTTGACCGTTCTTCTTATGAAAATACATAGCGATTTTTTATTAATTTATCTGACCCTTTGCTTGACCGTATATGCCCTAAAGCTATATAATCCCCTTTTTATACAATGCGCTTTGAACATAAAATCATAGGAGCGTCTCCCCAAACGCTGCTATGTATGTATATCTGTAATCGCTTACAAACCTTTAATAAAAAACCGATATGATTTTCTATCTATTTACATTAAACAATATTTTAGGCTAAATTTCAACACATTTTTTGTTTTTCTTTGTACTCAGCAAAAAAACAGGTGATATAGCACAATGATTTTCCTTTTTTCCTGTCCCTTTTACTTATATCCATAATCGTTTATAGTTTATAACGAAAGGAAGTGACATAATGTCTGATCAACTAGAAGAATACTTAGAACGAGGAATGTACGGAGCAAAGGAAACAAAAAGAGACGAAAGAAGATATTTCTTAACTGCTCTACGTGAGAATATTGAAATTGCGCTAAAAAAAGGGCAAGTCATGAAAAAGGATGCAGCAAAAATAAAGCCTCTTTTAAAAAAAGTGAAAGACGGTCATTTGTTTTTAAATGGCTCTTTGTCTTATTCATACCTCTCCCCTTATATTCAAGTGGCTAACCAACATAAAGTGCCTTTTACCATCGTTCAGAACTTAGAAGCTGATACCGATATTGGTCTAGTTTTAACGGGTTCTGAAGGCAGTTTGGAACGAGATATCTTTTTAGACTAAAAAAAGAGGTTGACACATAACGAAATGAATCCAATCAACTGCTAGAAGGAACGAGACAGATAAAACTATATTCACCATCAAAAAAAAACGAACCATTGATCAACATGTGATCAATGGTTCGTTTTTCACTTCGTCTAAAATACTTTTGTTGCAGCCTCTTTTTTATTTAGCAAACACGTGATGATCAATTGTTTTAATTACAGCACGTGAACGAATCCAGTTATCGGTAGCTGTTTTTGGATTATAAAAGTAAATGGAATCGTCTAAACGATCTTTTCTAGTCAACGCTTGCTCTACTGCTTTTTTCGAATCTTCTGAAGCAGGTTTGTTAATTGATCCGTTTTGAACCGGTGAAAAAGCGTATGCTTTTCCGACAACTTGTTTAATAACTCCTGTTACCGTATCTGGAAACTTCGGAGAATCTACACGGTTTAACACTACTGTTGCTACCCCTACTTTTCCTTCATACGATTCGCCTTTTGCTTCGGCTTCTACTAAGCGAGCTAATAAATCTTTTTCGCTTGCCGAAATCGAAACTGCAGGTGTTTCCTGGTTCGCAGGTTTGGCTTCTGGTTTGGCTTCTGGTTTTGGTTCTGGCTTAGCCGTATTAGCAGGTGCTGCCGTTGAAGGTTCCGTTGTTTCAGCAGCCAGCACTTTTGTCTTACTCGGAATAGCTAATGTTTCACCAATATAAATCATATCTCCTTGACGATTGTTTAATTTTTTAATATCGTCAATTGTTACACTATATCTTTTACCTAACTTCCAAAGACTATCGCCTTTGACTACTTTATAATTAGTTGCAGCCGTAGCTGTTGCATTAAAACCTATAAATGAAAGAGTAGCTAAACAAGCTACTACCATTGATTTCATATAACTATGTTTCATAGGTAATACCTCCTGAAATTTCGTATGGTATTACTCTATCATAGCTATATGGGGGTTTCACCGAACGATTCAATTACATTTCTTTAAGTTTGATGAACAAAATTACGTTCGGAACACAAATATGACATTGTACCTTATTTTTTGTCATAATCACGGTAATTTTTCTAAAATACAGGTATATTTTCCCGCCTTATTTCAGTTTAATCAGAAATTTCTTCATTCGTTTTTCCCTTATAATTCTTATGATAAACATTTAAATTCATCTACTTTTACACAAAAGAGCTGAATGTTGTAATCAACATTCAGCTCTTTTTAATCTTCGATCTCAATTTCTACAACATCATAGAAATCAATCACTAGTTTAGCACCCGTATCATCCATAAACGTAAAAACGTCTTGATCATCTGATAAATGTATCACGTATCCGGTCAACTGCTGTTCACTGTTGTCGTAAACAGTAGTAATTAGAATTTTTTTATGATCTACATATGCTTCTTCTAATAACGAATGGAGGTCATAGTCCCCGTCATCTTCGGGCCGGTTCGTTAACAGCATCCCATAAGTCGTCATTCCATTTTTATCTTTCCATATATGATCTGCAAAATAAAAAGGTGCTGTACTTTTTCGAAACTCATCCATAATATCCCTCCTATAACTAAACACGTTTATTCGCTCTTACTATACGTTACTAAATAAACGCACAAGCACTTGTAACAGTATATTCTCTACTGTACAGGCTCATACATCCATTATATAAGGCATAATCAAATAATGCCATCATTTCGTTTAACTCCTAGGAATTTCTAGATACGTATAGGTAAAATCGCCTCCGCGTCCGGCGATTCCACGAAAATGTTTGAAATCAGGGCGATTTACTAAAAAAGGGCGAAAAGCAAGAAAGTCTTCTTTTTTAACTTTAATTTCGGTTACTTTTCCTTCACTTAACTCATTTAACATATTGATTACTGTTTGTTCATCCATTCAGTTCCACCTCGTTTTTAGCTGTTCAGCCAATTTTGCAGAGACGCAAATTGAGCTTCAGCTTCTTTATATCCTTGGTTATAAAGAGCGTCGAGACGCTCACGATTCTTCTCAATTCGCCCTACTACAAGAGGGGATTGCGGACGAATCACAAAGATATTCCCCTGTCTTTCCTGCTCTTCAATATATGACAATGTTTCATTATACAATTTATAACGGTTCTCAAGCGCACGAGTCAGCCCATCATAATGACGATATTTGCGCTTCAATAACCAAAGCATATTTGATTTCTTTTTTCGATATCCTTCGTTTCGCGTTAGCACAACAATATTTTTTCTATATCCATCCTGCACTGCTTTTTTGATTGGAATCGGATCACTGATTCCTCCATCTAACAGCTCTTTTCCTTTATATGTAACGACAGGTGCTAAAAATGGAAGGGAACTAGAAGCGCGAACCGCTGTCAAAATATCCCGATCATACTCATCAAAATAAACGGGTTCTCCCGTCACGCAGTCCGTTGCTCCTACTACAAGCTTCTCTGTACGCTCAGCAAATGCCTCAAAGTCAAATGGAAGAAGCTGATTAGGAATTTCATCAAAAACGAAATCCATTCCAAATATCTCTTTTGTTTTAAAATAATTTTTCCACGACAAGTAGCGAGGATCCTCTAAAAAATCTAAATTAGCTTTGCGACTTCTTCCTATTTGTCTAGATAAATAAGAAGTGGCATGACAAGCGCCGGCTGAAACGCCAATTACATACGGAAGGTACAGATTTCTTTCCATAAAGTAATCTAAAACTCCGGTTGTATAAAGGCCTCTCATACCGCCTCCTTCGAGCACGAGTCCAGTATCTTTCAATTTCTACACCTTCTAATTCTTATAATTTATGACAAGATTATACCTCGTTTATTATAACGAAAGATGAACAAAGATGGAACTGTGTTGCTTCTCTCTTTCGTTAAAGCTACCAATTCCTTTTATTCCTCAGCACATTTTACTTGTTTTTTCAATTTTATTTTATATTTTTTCAAAAAACCCTTTACTAATTCCCAGTTTTAAGGCAAAATTGTAAAAAAAGAAAACGCTAACTAGTTTTACTATTTTCAAAATTAAAATTATTTAAAAAATTAATAATGAACTAATTTAAAACAAAGGAGCGATGAATGATGAAAATAGCAGAGGTAGGAAACTTGATAGAATTTAAAAATGGCTTACAGGGCATTGTCGAAAAAGTAAATGAAAACTCCGTGATTGTTGATTTGACTTACATGACAAACTACCGGGATTTAGACTTAGAACAGCGAACTGTTGTCAATCACAAAAACTACACGATTATTAATCCCGCTATGTAAAGGGAAAAAGCAACCGGAACGCAAAAACGGTTGCTTTTTTAGTGGTTTTGAAAGAACTGATTCTTTTGTTCTTCTGTAATAATTCCCAGCTTATACATGAGATAAATATACTGTTGAACCTTAACATCCTTCGAACTTTTTTTCACTGTACTCCCTCTTTTCTAAAATGTTTCTTCATACAATAATATATGGCTAAGATAAAAAAAGTTTCCTTAAAGAAACAAAACCAGGCCCCATTTTTTCTTGAAAGGGTCTTATTTTCGTGTGACAATAAGAACAAGCTACTACTACCTACTTACTGAAAGGAATTACTAGCATGTTTGATACTGTATTGTTTATCGTTGCACTTATTGTCATTCTTTTTTTCATCGTGCAGTTCGTTTTTAAACGCAAGCAAACTTCAAATAAAAAAACATCCGTTGAACCCATGAATTATGCCGAAGAAGATTCTAACTCCTACACAAGCTGGAGTGAATCTGCTTCTAATCACGATCACGATGGTGATGGTGATGGTGATGGGAACGCGGATGCTGACGGAAGATAGAAAAAAGCCTCTTCTTATGAAGAGGCTTTTTTTATTTTGATAACACGCGCTTGCCGTTGGTAAACGAATAATAGCATTCACCTGTATAGATGTCTTGGCTTTCATGTACATGAACACCACATTTATCTTCAAGTGCAGCTTTCATCATAGATTTGGCTACGTTATACGCTTTAATTGGACGATATTTTCTCCACTTTCCTACAAGGCAAAATGAACACGACTTTAACGTGTATCCCCCAAGCTTTTCAAATAGGCGAAACTCTTGGCGCTTGCCTAATAATAACGATGGGCGGAAAAAGTGAGTAGAACGGATATACAAGCTTGCGATATCTTCTTCTACTTGCCCCTTTACTTTACTGTAAAAGAATGGCGAACGAAGATCAGCACCAATTGCTGTAATCGTTAAAAAGTTTTTGCAGCGATATTTTTCTGCACATTTAGCCGCTTTTAAAGGAAATTCGTAGTCAACTTTAATGAATTTCGCTTTTGTTTTTGCTTTTTTCATTGTCGTGCCTAAACAGCAATATACATCATCAACTGCAAAGCATTCTTCGTGCTTATCAAGCTCTGAAAAATCAATTTCAAGCTGACGTAGCTTTGTGTGTTCGATTGGTAGCTTTTTTCGAACAAACACTGTCACATGGTTATATAAGCTGTTGCTTAATAACATTTTTAAAAGTTCTTGACCAACAAGTCCGCTTGCACCTAATACTAATGCTGATCTCTGTGACATTCTTTCACCTTCTCATCTGTTGTTTTTGCAATGGAAAACAGGTTGCATACACAACCTGTTTGTTCGAATTAACGATTATCAATTGTTTCTGGGTATAAATCATGATTCATCAGGCGATAATTAGCCATTTCTTCATACTTCGTACCAGGACGGCCATAGTTTGTATATGGATCAATTGAAATCCCGCCGCGTGGTGTGAATTTTCCCCATACTTCAATATATCTTGGATTCATCAGTTTAATTAAGTCATTCATAATAATATTCATACAGTCTTCATGGAAATCTCCATGGTTACGGAAGCTGAACAAATAAAGCTTTAACGACTTGCTTTCCACCATTTTTTCATCTGGAATGTAACTAATATAAATGGTTGCGAAATCCGGCTGACCCGTTTTTGGACATAAGCTCGTAAATTCCGGACAGTTAAATTTCACAAAATAATCACGATTTGGATGTTTGTTATCAAATGCTTCTAGAATCTCTGGTGAATATTCAAACAAATAGTTTGTTCCTTGATTTCCAAGGAGTGATACACCTTCTAATTCTTCATCTTTTCGACCGCTCATTTGCATTTCCTCTCTTTCTACGATTGTCATTCTAACAGCGTTTTTTTATTTTGTATATATCTGTTTTTATTTTTCTTTGTAAATTTTTTGCTATGCGCTTACACGCCTCGTTTATTTCCCCAAACAAGGGCGTGAACCTGCGGCAGAACTCTTACATCGTTCATGTTTTTAGCTGCCACTGCCTTGTCGATTAACCACTCATACTTTTTAAGCAATTCTTGTGTTAACGACGCATTATCGATTGTCGTTAAGTCCTCGTTGCCTACTTGAACAAAAAATGGAACCTCAGGATAACGTTCATGAACAGACGCTGCATACTCAAAGTCCTCATCATTAAATACAACGACTTTTATGCTTATGTGCGCCATGCGTTTTTCCTTTATTAATGTCTCTATAATATCGTCTAATACGGAGAAATTTGTTTTCATTAATGAACTTGGAGGCTTAGGAGAAATCGTTAAATCATCGATCTTTAGGAACCAATCCTGATAACGGCTTCCCTGTGTTTCAAGAGCTGCTTTTACCCCATGACTGTGCAAAAGCTCTACAAGTGAACCAATCGCCTTGATAAGCGCAGGGTTTCCTCCAGAAATGGTGACGTGATCAAAGCACTCTCCTCCAATTTCTTTAAGCTCCGTCCAAATTTGTTCTGCTGTTAGCTGACGAATATCGTTTTTAGCTGATCCATCCCATGTAAAAGCTGAATCACACCAGCTGCAGGAATAATCACAGCCTGCGGTACGAACAAACATCGTCTTACGTCCTACAACCATTCCTTCCCCTTGAATCGTTGGGCCGAATATTTCAAGTACTGGAATTGTATTAGCCACGTTTTTTCACCTTCTTTGGGCGGTAAACCACGTAACTTGTCGGCGTTTCCCGCACGAATACTTGTACGCAAGAAGGCTTATTTGGTAGTGTGTCTAGATATTCTTGAACCAACTCATAAATTTTACGAGCAACAACTTCAGTTGTAGGAAAATCATTTGGATTTTCTTCGTTAAAGATAGAATGATCGTTCAATAATGTATGATCAAATTGACCAGAAACAATTTTTTTCAATAGCGCAAAGTTTACTAAAAAGCCCGCTTCGTCTAATGTATCTCCGGCAACAGTTAAATTTACAAAATACGTATGTCCATGGACTTGACGGCATTTTCCTGCTTCTGTATGAGGAACAAAATGTGCCGCAGCAAACTGCATATCTTTGTTCAATTCATATTCATAGTCATGAAAGACTTGAGGATACATTTGTTGCAGCATTATTTTTCTCCTCCTTCTTTTGTTTGCAAGTATTGATCTAACCCGCGTTTTCGCAATTGACATGCGGGACATTCGCCGCACCCATCAGCAACAATACCGTTGTAGCACGTTAATGTTTTTTCACGCACATATTCAAGCGCTCCTAGCTCATCCGCTAACGCCCACGTTTCTGCTTTATCAATCCACATAAGCGGCGTATGAATCACAAACTCGAAGTCCATTGATAAATTAAGCGTGACGTTTAACGATTTCACAAATACGTCTCGACAGTCTGGATATCCCGAAAAATCAGTTTCACAAACGCCTGTTACGATATGACGGCCTCCGCTGTTTTTAGCCAGTACGGCAGCAAATGATAAAAATAACAGATTGCGGCCATCCACAAACGTTGTAGGCAACTCTCCTTCTTTTTGCTCAATTTCAATATCATCTCGCGTTAAGGCATTTGGTGCTAATTGATTTAAAAGTGACATATCTAGGACGGTATGCTTCACACCTAAATCAGCTGCGATAGCTTTTGCTACCTCTATCTCTTGACTATGACGCTGACCGTATTGGAAAGTAACCGTTTCTACTTCTTTAAAGTTTTTCAAAGCCCAAAATAGACATGTTGTACTATCTTGACCTCCGCTAAATACAACAATAGCTTTTTCATTTTTCATCATTATTGTTCGTCTCCTTTTTGATTGAAATCAAAAGAAGAAGAAACTTTATTGAACCGTTCGTTCCCTTTGTGACTAATTTTATAACACAAAAAAGAGACTGCTCTTTTCCAGCAATCTCCCTAAAAAGCAACTAAGATACACGTCCTCGCCAGCATACACGTCAAAAAGACGTGTTGATAGAAAAGCACGTGAAAGAAGACACGCTAAAACCGTGTCTTTTGTCATCAACGATGATCTTAGTTTTTTATAGAGGGAGTTTTCGAACCTCTCCCGTACATATACAAACGTGTACGGCGTTTCTTCTTGAATTGTCATCGTATACTATACCACATACGTATAAATAATGCTATGTTTGTTGGCTTCTATCACCTTTAGCTGCCTTATTTCTCTTTATATAAGAAAGCGCAATAAATAACAACGGAAAACAGACGCTTAGTACAAATAAATAAAACGGCCAGTAATATTTTTCAAAATAATTGAAGTATGCTGTATTTGGAATAATGTAATACGCCACGCCTGTAATGATTAGACCTAAAGGAAAGCTCAAAAAATTGCGCACCCGTAAATTACATAATTGAGCGATACTTAACTGAATAGCATAGAACACAATGACAACTTTAAAAAAGATAGATAACATCCAAATAATAGCTACTAATACTTCAACATGCTGTATCGTTGCACCTAACGAAATCATTTTTCCTAATAAATAAACTGGGTAGCTGTGCATTGATGCAATATTCGCGCCAAGAGCTAATATACAAGCCGCAACTGCAATCGTAATCGTCAAGCCCGATGCCACAGTGCCGATAACAATCATTCTTTTTACCTTTTTGCCATCTTTTATATGAGGCGTAATCATTAGCACAAAAATCAATTCCATAAACGGATTTCCTAAGAAATACGTGGTTCCTAACACTAAATCATCCATGCGGAATTCAAACAAAGGGTAAAGACGATCCAGTTTCATCTGAGGAATATTTAACGAAATTAACAATAAAAAAGGGACGACGATCCACGGTAAAAAGATTTCCGCGGTTCTCGCTATCACTTCAATGCCTAAATACCCTCCGTATATAACCGCTAAAATCACAAGAGCATGAATCCACGTAGGCAGCGTTTCAGGGACAATTTGCGTCGTCATAAATGTACTGATATCTCGAAGGGAAAACGTAGATTGAATGAACATAAAAAAAATGTAAATAAGAGACATACACGCTCCGGCGTAAGGACCTAGCGCTTTTTTAGCTATTTCAATGAACGTTTGCTGAGGGTAACGGTGCATCAGCCATAACAGCACCGCAACAATTAAAAGGGCAAAGCCAATAGCAAGCACACTACATACCCAGGCATTTTGTCTATTCGTTTCTAATAACGTAGCCGGAACTGCCAAAATAGCGCTTCCGATACAAAAAAAATAAATGAGAAAAAGAAGTTGTTTCGGAGTAATAAATTCTTTTATTTGCATCATACACCCCTTCTCTCCTACATGCTTACGTAAATAACAGATGATGAACGGTTTTAGTAAGAGGCTTAATGAGTTCCTCTAAAAAGTACAGAGGCGTAGGTACTTCTTTACGGAGTGTAATGGCTCCCCAAAAGAATAAACCCATACCTATAAGACAAAGATAGACAACGATTTCACGGTAATACTTTTCCTTTCGGAAGTTAATCATAATTTTTTTAGTCAAATAAGCAAGAAGTACGAGTAAGGCGATAAATCCCTCCATTTTCTTTCTCCTTAATGCTTCATTTGCTTCATATATGAGTTATTTAACGTGCCTAAGCGACGGATTTGAACTTTGGCATCTAAATCGACGGTTAAATCTTCTGCGTAAATTCTGTTCCAGTCTCTTTTCATTTTGTACCATCTCTTTACATCTTGTCTGTAAAACGTTTCTCCAAAACCGAAGATATCACTTTTATAATCTTTTTGAGCTTTTTCCACTGCGTCATTCATTTTTTCTTTTACGTCCGCTGCTGTTTTTCGTTCGAGCATATTGATTACAGCTGGGTCCTGTAAGTTTACTTGACACTCTACATCTGCCACGTTTGCTTCACCTTTTAAATCCACGTGAATATGAGGCTTATGGTTTTTCATAGAAGCCGTTACCTTCACGTTCGTTCGAAGCATTTCTACTCCGATGATATCGTGCTGTTTTTCTTTTCCTTCGCATGGAATAACAATTAACGTACTTTTTACATTTCCTGTAATATAGTTATATCCTTTACTTTCGTCTTCATTGAACCAGCCGATCAGCTTATCATTTTGAAAGACACCTAATCCTTTAAAATTGAGCAGGGTGGACAGATTGGTCCGGGAAATGCTCGACATATCTCCTGCCTTTTTCACGTCGCCTTTGACCAATACTCCCGATAACACCGCCTGCTTTCCTTCGCTCGTTAAGTTACTGATCAGTTCATTTAACTTTACGCCTCTAGTGGGTGCCCAAATACGCTGAGAGACGTCTAATGAAGCAAACATATGGTTAGCTGGTATTTTTTCAATTGTTGTTAATACGTTCAGAACGCTCGATGCTTTCGTGTTTTTAGCAACAACAACAAAATAATCGGTACGCACTTCATGATCCCGAGCAAAGAAATCAAGCACTTCAGCAATACCCTCTTCCGCCATGCTTTCGCTAATGACTAGCATTCGTAAATGAGAAAGATAAATTTTCCGCGGGGATTTTGTCGTTATTTTTCTTAACCCTTCCATTACAGACGAAGCCTTAATAGAGAATGTGGTAACAGAAGGCCCGTTTGTAGGGGTTTTGGCCTGAATATCACCAGGGTTAATCAGCTGAACTGTAACAATAATGCCATCTTCTGCTTTATCAATTCCGACAGCAACCGTAATGGCTAGCTCATTCAACTCTCGACTGCTCCAGCAGCCGCTTAACAGCAATGAACAGATACATAACATCAGAAATGCTTTCATAGTAACCGGCCACCTTTGCACAGTTTAGTTTTTTTGCGTCTTTTGACGTGAAATATTCTTCTCGTTAATAAGCTTTGGCCTTGTTTTCATTTTTTTGATCGAACGTCTAATTAGAACATCCTTTTGATCACGCTTCACAAAGGGAGCCATAGGTGTCATATAAGGGACTCCAAATGACCTTAAGCTGCATAAATGTAAAATCATTAAAATTAGCCCGAGGATAATACCGAACAAGCCAAAAGTAGCTGCTAAAACCATTAAAATAAAGCGCAGCATCCTTACTGCAATGGCCATATCATACACCGGTGAAACAAAGTTACTAATAGCGGTGATGGATACAACGATAACCATTGCAGGCGATACTAATCCAGCTTGTACGGCGGCTTCTCCTAAAACGAGTGCTCCCACGATTGAAATAGCTGAACCTACTGCTCGAGGCAATCGGACTCCCGCTTCTCGCAAAATTTCAAACGTGATTTCCATAATAAACGCTTCAATAATAGCTGGAAAAGGCACACCTTCCCTTTGAGCTGCAATACTAATTAACAAA
This sequence comes from Priestia sp. FSL R5-0597, assembly GCF_038006305.1. NCBI lineage: Bacteria > Bacillati > Bacillota > Bacilli > Caryophanales > Bacillaceae > Priestia > Priestia sp. FSL R5-0597. The sequence goes on along the minus strand of NZ_JBBOUZ010000001.1, from coordinate 1,277,062 downwards.
GCAAAAGGAAGCATCTCTTGATGAAAAGTAGTTAAAGCAATATAAGCAGAAGGTGTTAAAAGGGCTAAGAAAAATGCCATGTAGCGCATTAAGCGAATCAATGTACTAATATCTGCGCGCTGGTAATAATCTTCGGCCGCCTGAAAAAATTGAATAAATAGGGCAGGAACCATCAATACAAAAGGTGTACCGTCTACTAAAATGGCTATCCGCCCCTCTAAAAGACCTGCTGCCACGGAGTCTGGACGCTCCGTGTTATGCATAGTAGGAAAAGGTGTATAATCTTCATCTTGAATCAACTCTTCGATATATCCGCTCTCCAAAATACCGTCTATATCAATTTTAGAAAGACGCTCTTTTACCTCTTGAATGACCTGTTCATCCGCAATGCCGTCTATATAAACGAGCGCAATATCCGTTTTTGTAAACTCTCCTATTTGCTGAGATTCAATCCAAAGTTTTGGAGATTTTATTCGGCGCCGAATCAATGCGGTATTCGTTCGCAGTGTTTCTGTAAAACTGTCTCGAGGTCCTCTTACAACGGTCTGAGATTGTGGTTCAGAAACAGCCCTGTCTCTCCACCCTCTTGTACTTGCCACAATACACGTTTGATACCCTTCTAAAAACAGCACGGTATCTCCTGATAAAACATGAAGAAGAGCATCATCCAATGTTTTGGCTTCCATAATTTCACCGGCCGCCAAACTATAGCTTTTAATCAACTCGTACATATTAACGACACCGTCATCATGAGTTAAATGCTCATCGTGATAATGCATAATGGAGTCCAGCGCATAGTGTTCAACTTCATCTTTATTTACCAATCCGTCGATGTAAGCAACACCTAAAGTGAATTTTTCTTCAATTGAAATTCGAAACTCTCTTGTCACTAAGTCCGTGCTCTGTCCCAATGCTTTTTTCATGTGGAAGATATTATCTCCCACTCTCTCCGACAATTTCTGCTCTTCCTCAGTGGAAGAAGCACTAGTTGCCTTAGAGTCCTTCGATTCACCAGCTTTTTCTTTCCGCTGTTTGGATTTATTCGTTAACTCCGATAGTTTTTTAATACGCATTGTTCATCCTCCACTACATTGAACGAAAAGAAACGGAATTTCTTCTTTTTAGTCTCTATAGTTTTTGTATGAAAAGGAAATTTATACTTGAAGCCATTTTAATAATCTTTATTTTTGACATCATTTGTGCATTTCTATAGGATAGTAATGGATAATTCTTCGTTATTATGAAGAATGTTTATACGGAACATTGAAAGGAGTCTATACATGGCACAATCACTTAAAGGCAAAGTAGCTCTTATTACAGGAGCAGGAAAAGGCATCGGTCGTTCAACTGCAATTGAATTAGCAAAAGAAGGCGTAAATATCGGTTTAATTGCTCGTACAGAGGCAGATTTAAAGGCTGTTGCTTCTGAACTGGAAGCATTTGATGTACAAGTTGCTTATGCAACAGCAGACGTTTCTTCTATGGAAGAAGTAAACGCAGCAGTTGAGCATCTACATACAAAATTAGGGGCAACGGATATCTTAATCAACAATGCGGGAATCGGTAAATTCGGAGGCTTTTTAGAGCTAGACCCAGCTGAGTGGAAACAAATCATTGATGTGAATTTAATGGGCGTTTACTACGTAACGCGCGCCGTTCTACCTCAATTAATCGAAAAAAATGGTGGAGACATCATCAATATTTCATCCACTGCTGGTCAAAAAGGCGCTCCCGTTACAAGTGCTTACAGCGCTTCAAAATTTGGCGTGCTTGGCTTAACTGAATCTTTAGCGCTAGAAGTGCGCAAACACAATATTCGTGTAACAGCTCTAACACCAAGTACAGTAGCAACGGAATTAGCATATAAAGAAAACTTAACGGATGGCAATCCTGATAAAGTGATGCAGCCTGAAGACCTAGCAGAAATTATGGTAGCACAATTAAAGCTGCATCCGCGTATTTTTATCAAATCTGCGGGCATGTGGTCTACAAATCCATAAACAAACATAGAAAAAGGAGAGCTTCAGCTCTCCTTTTTTGTGTCTTCTTTTATATGATGGTTAGCTTATTTACGTTTAGGCGTGATTTCTTCTGATAGTTCTTCAAAAGACTTTACTTTTCCATGCGATGGGTTTTGTGATTGCTTTCGTACGTTCCACTGACGCTCTTTTTGACTTTTAGACTGAGTCATTTTGCTTCATCCCCTTTTTATATGCTTACATGTAGTAGGATAAAACAAGCTGCTCTTTTCCATTCATCAAAACTGCTTCCAATTTCTTTACTGCTTAGCTAAATGTATTTTAAACCATTTATCAATTTCCGCGTTATATTGATCATAATAAGCAGTTAGCGGATGGTCTCCGTTTTTATACAGTACATATTTGTATTCTTTTCCCTGCTCATCTAGTTGTTTCACAAGCTTTTCAGCCTGAGTGTGATGAACTTTACGATCATGATCACCCTGTAAAATTAAAAGAGGTGAATTTACTTTATCGCTCCAGTAGACAACAGAACGACTTTTATACCTCTCTGGATACTGCGCCGGATCTCCTACAATTGTCCGCAGCACTTGTTTCATTTCAGGCCCTCTTTGGTCGTAGAATTGAAACATGTCTGTAATACCTGATTGTACGACAACAGCATCAAATTTAACGCCGTTTTTCATCGTTAAATACGTCATCATACCGCCGCGTGAATATCCTAGCGCTACCTTTTGCTGGTGATTTACATAAGGAAGCTGTTCTCCCCATTTAATAAGATTTAATACGTCGTCAATATCTTTACCGCCGTACGTCTCTGTTCCTTCACTTCCGCCATTTCCCCTGTATTGAGTCGCAACAACGACGTAGCCTTTACTTGCCCAGTATGACAAATACTGAAGTGTTTTTGCGCGAATCATGCCATGTTCGCGATTTCCTCCGCGATTATATACTAAAAGCGGATAATGTTTGTCTGCAATGTCTTTAGGCTGTACTAAAAACCCTTTTATCTTTAAATTATCACTAGGATACGTAATGCTATATACATCTACTTTATTTGAATAAGGCGATAATAAATTCAATTTTTCTTTATTTACATCATCACTTTCAGCTCGGTTAAAAACCGCTGTCACACCGAGCACAGCTACAGTGATTAATGCAATGATGCCCCATTTTTTCAACAGAAACCCTCTCCTCAATAAATATCTTTTCTCTTTTATAATGAGTGTTTTCATTTGCCTTTACCCTTCTTAAATGTTTGCTAAAAAGGGCATTCATCCCATCGCCAATACAGCTTATTTATCATACCGCAAAACCCAAATTTCTTCATTAATAAAGAAATAAGAATTCATACAAGTACATGAATAGGAAAGACGTATAGTAAATTGTATTATTAAATTATAGATTTGAAAAGTGGAATGATACTTTTTTTGTCGTTTTTTACCTGTCCTTTTTTAAAAAGAAAAAAGCCCAGTTAAGACTGAGCTTTTTTCTTGGCAATACCAATGCCTGTATATGCTAAAATAATTGAAAAAATCGGACATAAAATGCTAAAGAATGTAAATGGAATATAGTCAGCCGCTGGAATATTTAATGCAGTTGAAATAAAAGCTCCGCTGACACCCCACGGAATAATAGCATTAATAACCGTTCCACCGTCTTCAAGCGTTCGTGATAAGTTTTTCGGGTCTAAGTTCCACTTTTCATACAGCGGCTTAAACGTTTGCCCAGGCAGAAGAATTGATAAATACTGTTCTCCTGTAATAACGTTCACTCCAATTGAAGATAGAAGCGTAGCAAAAATAACGTCTCCGCTGCGGCGGATTTGTTTTGCTAATCCTTCTAATAAAGCATCAATAATTCCAACCGCTCTCATCAAGCCACCTAGCGACAAGGCAATCATGATAAGAGAAATAGAAAACATCATGGACTGTAATCCGCCTTTGTTTACAATCGCATCGACTACTTTATTTCCTGACTCGATTGCCGGCCCGCTTTGAAGAACCCCTAGCAATTGACTCAGCGTAAATTCATGCTGTGTAATCATTCCTGTAATAATGGCCGTTACAATCCCTAAAACTAACGTTGGCAATACATCGACTCTTCTCATCGAAAAAATAAGAACTAAGAGTGGAGAAAGCAACGTTAACACGTGTAAATTAAACGTATGTTTTAATGCTTCTTGAATTCCTTGAATTTCTCCGTAATTGACGCTTTCATGATTTCCGTTCATTCCGATTACCAATGCAATGATTGCTGTAATAACAATACTTGGAACCGTCGTCCACGTAATATGCTGAATATGTTTAGGGAGCGGTACTTCAACGATACCAGAAGCAAAATTTGTTGTATCAGACAATGGAGACATCTTATCTCCAAACACAGCTCCTGAAACAATCATCCCTGCTGCTAGCCCTGGATGTACACCAATAGCAGTTCCCACGCCAAATAAAGCGACTCCTACCGTACTGACGGTTGTTAATGAACTTCCCGTGAATGTTGAAACTAACACGGTGATAACCAAAGCACTAATTAAAAAGTACTGCGGTGAAATCCAGTGGAAGCCGTAGGATAAAATCGTCGGTATCGTTCCTCCTACCATCCAAATCGCAATGAGCATCCCGATCAGCATTAGAATAAGGATAGGCTTAATGCCAAGTCTAACACCGTCTAAAATGCCTTTCTCCATTTCTGTCCACTTATATTTCAACAAAAAGCCAATCACACTAATAAATGCTACACCAAATATTAGCGGAATATGAGGCGGGAGCTTTAACATAAATAATGAAATAAAAATAATAGCTAATAGCACCAAAACCACCGCTATTGATTGTATAAATGAAATTTCTTTTTTCATGAGGTATTCCCTTTCTATCTTTCTTTTTCACTTAAACGCTTTTATGCTTTTACGCAGTTAAGTGCAAACCTTCTTGAGTATAATTTTTATCCTTCTTGCTGTCAATAACTTATTTTATCCAACGGCAGGCTCTGCACTCATTTTTCCACTTTTCTTCTTATTAATATTTATTCTCTATCTAAGCAAATCATTGTACAAAATGCTTCTAATGTTTTTATATATATATAAAACGGGTACACACAAAACACACGTTTTTTTAATGTACTACCTTTTGTACATAAGCGAAGAACTTCCCTCAAAAAATTTTTAAGCAAAAGACTTGAAAGTCAAAAAAGGTCAAAGTATAATGAGATTACGAAAGGTCAAGAAAGGTCAAACACCTGCTGATCTTCGATTAAAATCATTTAGGGAGGCTAATTAAATGATTTGTCAAAACTGTAATAAACGTGAAGCATCTATTCAATTAAATGTACAAACAAATAATCAAAAATCTCAATATCGTTTATGTCATACATGTTATCAAGCACTAATGAAAGAACATAAAATCCCATCAGGCTTTGGAGGTGGCGGCTTTATGAACATCGATGATTTATTCAAGCAAATGGCGCACGAACAAGCTGCACCGGAGCAGCCACAGCAAGGAAACGGCGGCGGAGGCTTTTTAGATCAATTTGGTCGAAACTTAACTCAAATTGCGAAAACGGGATTAATTGACCCTGTTATTGGCCGCGAAGAAGAAGTAGAGCGCGTCATTGAAATTTTAAATAGAAGAAACAAAAACAACCCGGTACTAATTGGAGAACCCGGTGTTGGTAAAACAGCTGTAGTTGAAGGGTTAGCTTTAAAAATTGCGGAAGGAAAAGTTCCTGCAAAGCTGCTAAATAAAGATGTATATCTGTTAGATGTAGCATCACTCGTAGCTAATACGGGCGTGCGAGGTCAATTTGAAGAGCGTATGAAACAGTTAATTTCTGAGCTTCAACAGCGAAAAAACGTGATTTTATTTATCGATGAAATCCACCTTCTTGTAGGAGCAGGTTCAGCGGAAGGTTCAATGGACGCAAGCAATATTTTAAAACCTGCTCTTGCACGAGGTGAACTTCAAGTAGTCGGAGCTACAACTTTAAAAGAGTACCGTTCCATTGAAAAAGATGCGGCTCTTGAACGACGTTTCCAGCCGGTTATGGTTCACGAACCGTCTGTAGAAGAAGCCGTTGAAATTCTAAAAGGAATTCAAAGTAAATATGAAGATTATCACGGCGTTAGCTATACAGATGAAGCGATCCGCGCTTGTGTAAATTTATCACACCGCTACATTCAAGATCGTTTCTTGCCTGATAAAGCAATTGACTTGCTAGATGAAGCAGGTTCAAAAATGAACTTACAGGCAGGCATTACAAATAAAGACGACGCAGCCGCTCGCTTAAAAGAAATTACAAAAGAAAAAGAGCAGGCGCTAAAGGATGAAAAATATGAAGTAGCGGCAAAACTGCGCGATGAAGAAGCTGCTCTTGAAAAACAACTAAGCGAAGAACAGCAAAAAATGAATGTGGATATTGCTGACATTCAAGCCATTATTGAAAAGAAAACGGGTATCCCTGTTGGTAAACTTCAAGAAAATGAATCAGCAAAAATGAAGCATTTAGCAGAGCACTTAGCTCAAAAAGTAATCGGACAGCAGGAAGCTGTCGAAAAAGTAGCAAAAGCAATTCGACGTTCTCGCGCTGGATTAAAAGCGAAGCATCGCCCAATTGGTTCATTCTTATTTGTCGGTCCAACAGGTGTCGGTAAAACAGAGTTAACCAAAACATTAGCTGAAGAACTGTTCGGCTCAAAAGATGCAATGGTTCGTCTAGATATGAGTGAATATATGGAAAAACACGCGGTGTCTAAATTAATCGGCTCACCTCCTGGCTACGTAGGTCATGAAGAGGCAGGACAATTAACAGAAAAAGTACGCCGTAATCCTTATTCCATCATCTTACTAGATGAAATTGAAAAAGCTCATCCAGACGTTCAGCATATGTTTTTGCAAATTTTAGAAGATGGACGTCTAACGGATAGTCAAGGTCGCACAGTAAGCTTCAAAGACACGGTTATCATTATGACAAGTAACGCTGGTGTAGGTGAAAAGAAAATTACGGTTGGGTTTGACGCAGAAAATGATGCGCTTAAGCAGGCATCCGTTTTAGATTCACTTTCATCTTATTTCAAACCAGAGTTTTTAAATCGATTTGATACAATCATTGAATTTAATCACCTTGAAAAAAATAACTTGATTAAAATCGTTGACCTTATGCTTGCTGAATTGAAAGAAACATTACAAGAACAAAACATCACGCTGAGCGTAGCAGATGAGGTAAAAGAAAAACTGGCTGAACTTGGCTATCACCCTGCATTCGGTGCTAGACCACTCCGCCGAGCAATTCAAGAACAGCTTGAAGATCGAATTACAGATTTACTGTTAGATGATGCGGACGTATCAACAGTGAACGTAACGTTAAATGCAGCAAACGAAATCACCGTACAAAACTAATAGAAAAAGCGACTCTACTTGAGTCGCTTTTTTTTATAGAAATACTTTCGTTTATTTACTTTCATCTGTTTTTTCGTCCGCACTATCCGTTGATTCTTCTTGATCATCAGCTGCTTCATCCCCAGATGAGTCATCTGCTTCGTCTTGCTTCATTGTTTCCTGTGAATCATCTGTTGTTGTATCCTCCGATTGAGTATCATCCGACTGTTCAGTTTGCTGTTCTGTTGCATCTTTTTCATCCGTTTGTGAGTTGCATGCTGTGATTAACATAATTGCTAGAAGTGATCCAAATAACTTGACTAATAAACTTTTGTTCATTTTACCGTCTCCTTTCGAATCATCTGAGCCTCTATGTAGTCACCATTCATATGGCTCTACTGGCAGTATAGCCTATCCAATTGGAAAAAAGTTCACTTTTACAAGGTTATCACAAAAGCTTTACATCTCCTTCATTTCGTTCATATTCCCCTCATATTTCCTTAATAGTTTATGACCAGCCACATTCTAGATCTATCTTCCTTGGTCTAAGTGCTCAATTCGGCTATTCACATAGTTGTAACTATGCTAATATGAGTGATATATTACTGTATCGTGCGACTAGCTGACTATGAAGTTATTCTCCTATAAAGTTATTCACCATTTAAGAAAGGGATTTTTTATGGAATCACACAACCTCATAAAAAAACGTAATTTTATTCTTTTACTTATTTTTTGGCTGCTGTATTTTGTCCACATTGTGTTATACCACTTTATTGCAGCTGATCCTCATCTGATTGTTTTTATAAGCGGAGGGGTTTTATTATTGGTAGTGACGGCTATGTATTACTTTCATTTTCATCCTGCTATCATTATGTATTCTTTTTTTATATGCTATTATGCCTATATTGCGTACATAACATCTATTGAACCTGCTGTTATTAATTATTTGTTTTTGTTTCTTGGAATAATTGTTAGCTTTATTTACTATAGCTATATCGCTATTGTAACTTCTACATTAATGTCCATAATAATTGTTTTGTACTTTTATGTAAGCAACACTCTTTTTACATCTGTGACTTTCGTGAAATTAGATATCGTTTATTTCATTTTGTTTACGCTGATCACAATGATTATTTTGTTGTATTGTGCTCATTTCTCTAAAAAATTGATTGCTATTACGACGGTCAAAATGAACAAAACCGAAGATGAACTTTACTCAGCTCAAGAGTATTTACAATCTTTTTTCACATACAATCGCGACGCCATTTCCGTATTCAGTCTAGACGGCAAAGTGATTAAAGTAAACGATGCTTTTGAGCAAATATACGGATGGAAAGCGGAAGAAATTGTCGGAAAAGCCATCCCATTTATTCCTGCTGGCTTAAAAGGCGACGCTGAAAACCGATTAGAAAGGGTTAAAAAAGGAGAAAAGCTGGTAGCCTTTGAAACCCAAGATAAGCGAAAAGACGGAAAAATAATTGACGTAGAAATCACTGTTTCACCTATTTTTAATCGTGATCAGCAAGTCGTTGCGCTTTTTGGTATTTCACGCGATCTTACAGAAGAAAAGGAAACAGAAAAATTTCTTCGCCAAACCGATAAATTATCTTTAGCCGGCGAAATGGCAGCTGGCATCGCTCATGAAATTCGAAATCCGCTTACTTCCCTGAATGGATTTATTCAGCTTATTCATGAAGACAGCAACCGCTATCATTCTTATACAACCATCATGCTGAGTGAACTGAATCGTATTAACTCAATCGTTGGAGAATTTTTATTGCTCGCTAAACCTCATGATACGGTTATGAAAAAACATGCATTCTCTACTATTTTAAATGACGTTATTCTTCTGTATGAATCAGAATGTGTATTAAAAAACGTCGTAGTTAAAACGCAGGTGGAAGCTCCGCATACATACATCTGCTGTGATGCCAATCAAATTAAGCAAGTACTCATTAATTTATTAAAAAATGCGCTCGAAGCTATGCCTAGCGGAGGAGAAATTCATTTAAACGTTACTCAGCATACTAAAGGCCTTACTATTTTTATTAAAGATACAGGAGTGGGTATTCCCTCAAATTTGCTTACGCACATTCAAAAGCCCTTTTTTACTACGAAGCCATCAGGCACCGGTCTTGGACTTGTTGTGATTAAAAACATTCTGTATCAGCATAAAGGAACATTTGAGATTAAAAGCACTGTGGGCGAAGGAACCAGCGTTACCCTTACGATTCCTTTATGGAAAGAAGGAACATGTCAATAAAAAAAAGCCGCAAACGCGGCTTTTTTTATAGCTTTTTATCATCAATACTATTTAAATAGCTTTCAATTTCATCTACTACAGACTGCACGCAGCCCTCTTCGAATGGAGAGATCAAATTCGCTTCCTCTACTAATTCTAAAAATGGCTTACTTCCGCCAAGCTTACACAAATGAACGTAATCTTGCCATGCTTGTTCATGATTTTCCCGATCTTTTTTCCAAAATTGAAATGCACAAATTTGAGCGAGCGTGTAATCAATATAATAAAACGGAGACGTGTAAATATGAAGCTGACGCTGCCAGAAGCCCCCGCTTTCTAGATAGTGATGGCCGTCATAGTTTTTAGAAGGCATATATTTCTTTTCAGTTTCTCGCCACGTTTGTTTTCGTTCCGAAGGCGTCATCTCAGGGCGTTCGTATACAGCATGCTGAAATTCATCAACTGCTACCCCGTAAGGCAAGAAAGTTAAGCCTGAGCTTAAATGAGAAAACTGGTATTTATCTTTGTCCTCTTTAAAGAACAACTCCATCCAAGGCCATGTAAAATACTCCATGCTCATCGAATGAATTTCAGCTCCTTCATGCGTAGGCCAGTGATACTCATTGGTTTCCATATCTCGGCTGGAATACACTTGAAAAGCATGCCCTGCTTCATGCGTTAACACATCAATATCGCCTGATGTTCCATTAAAGTTTGAAAAAATAAACGGCGCTTTGTATTCTTCAATAAACGTACAGTAGCCTCCGCCTGCTTTGCCCTTTTTAGCGACTAAATCCATTAAATTATTTTCAAGCATAAAGGAAAAAAATTCGTCCGTTTCTTTAGAAAGCTCCTTATACATAACCCGTCCATTTTCAATAATCCACTTTTCATCACCTTTTGGCACTGCGTTTCCTGTTTCAAACTGAAACGGTTCATCATAATAAGTTAAGCTCTCTACTTGAATTCTTTCCTGCTGACGCTTTTTTAGTTTTTCAGTAAGGGGAACAATATACTCTTTCACTTGTTGGCGAAAAGCGGCAACCATTTCAGCATCGTACCCTATTCTAGACATACGAGCATAGCCCACTTCTACGAAATTTTTATAGCCTAATTTTTCAGCAAGCTTAGTCCGCACTTTTACAAGCTTGTCGTAAATATCATCAAATTCCTCTTCATGATCAGTAAAAAATTGAAACTTCGCTTCTGCTGCTTTTTTTCTCATTTCTCGATCAGATGACTCCATAAACGGATCGAGCTGAGCTAACGTTCTTTCTTCTCCTTCAAATACAATTTTAGCTGACGCCACTAGCTTCGTATATTGAGATGATAGCTTATTTTCTTCCTGCAGCTCTTTTACTATTTCAGGAGAGAACGTTTTTAACTGCATTTCAGCAAGAGAAAACAGCTGCTTTCCCCACTTTTCTTCTAGTTCCGGTTTAAAAGGTGAAGAGATTAAAGCTTTGTAAAATTTCTCTACGTATCCTTCTAAAAGCGGCTGTGTTTCATCAAAATAGTCTTGTTCTTCTTTATAAAATTCATTGGCTGTGTCGATAGAATGACGAATATAGCAGATGTTCCCCATTGTACTGTACTGAGAATACGCATCGTTTGCTAGACGAATTGCCTCATTTTGCTGACTGACTGACCCTGCTTCCGTAAAATGTGTAATGGCCTTTTCAAACTGCTTTTCAATTTCATTCATATCAGGTCGCGTATATGTATAATTCTCAAATTTCATCATTTATTCCCCTTCCTCTATTGTCTGTATGTAACCTAATTCGTTTTTATCCAGCTGTATTCCTGTTAATTTCAATTTTTTGTCACTTTTTATTTTTTATGTCGATTGGTCATGAAAGAAGTCATAGAAAAAACTCGTTTGTTCAACAGAAACAAACGAGCTTTCCTTACTTAATTAGTCGATTCCGGCAAAAATTCATCTGCATAGTGCCCTAGTTTCTTAAGCATCGAAATGGCAACTTCCTTTTCTTCGCTAGATAAAACGGATAAAATTTCATGAATTCTTTTTTCGTGACTCGGAAACATGCTTTCAATCATTTCCTTGCCTTGCTTGGTGATAGCTGCATAGGTTACGCGACGATCGTTCGGACAAGCAACGCGCTCCAAGAAGCCTTTTTTCTCAAGCTTGTCTACTACATACGTAATACTGCCGCTTGCCAACAGAATTTTTCCGCCAATTTGCTGAAGAGGCTGCTGGCCTTTGTGGTACAATAACTCTAGGACAGCAAATTCGGTTGGATTCATTCCATGCTGTTGAATAAATTTATGCACATGATCATTAATTGAACGATTGGCACGAGATAGTACAATAAATAATTTAAGAGATTGGTCTAACTCTTCTCTAGTTACATCATTCGTCATTTTAATCAGTTCCTTTGATATTATCTTGATATCAAGATAATACTAAAATTTCCCTTCAAAGTCAATCAAAGCAGGCTTATTTCATCGGTTATTCTCTCTGCTTGTACAATTTTTTTGATAAAAAATGTATATAAGTGGATTTATACATATGCTTTTAATACAATAAACATATGAACATTACATAAAAAGGTGAATGATTATGAAACCAACCCATTTATTATTTAATTCCGCGATTGGTTCGCAAAAGCCTGAAACAATCGTTAACCGGCAAAACCCCTGTCCCTTTTGCGACGTAGAATCTCTTACAGGCATCATTGAAAAACAAGGACCTATCATTTGGCTAAAAAATAAGTTTCCCGTTCTGCAAGATGCTTATCAGACGGTTATTATTGAGACCGATGAGTGTTCTTCAGAACTATCTATTTATCCAAAAGAACATCTGTATACCTTGCTGAGTTTTGCTACTGAACGATGGATATCGATGATGAACAGCGGAGAATATGCTTCTGTTCTTTTCTTTAAAAACCACGGCCCCATGTCTGGAGGATCATTACGACATCCTCATATGCAAATTATTGGTTTAAATGAGATGGATGTAAATGAAAATGTGAAGCTAGAGCAGTTTGAAGGAGTCACAATTGCCAAAAATGAACACGTCACATTTAATTTATCTGTAAAACCTCGAATGGGCTTTTTTGAATTTAACGTAATAACAGATCAGCTTGACAAAGAGCTGCACACGTTTGCAGATTATCTTCAAACGGCTGCTCACTATTTATTAAATCATTTTCATCGTAGCTGCACGAGCTACAACTTGTTTTTTTATAATCTTAAAAACGGCAAAATTGCAGCGAAAATCATTCCTCGCTTTGCCACATCTCCTTTGTATGTAGGATATGGCATTCCTCAAGTTTCCAATAAACTTGAGCACATTGCTAACCAAGTTCAGGAGCTGTACTTCACCTAAAAAGTTGAACCTTCACTGGTTCAACTTTTTTGTAAGGTTATTGCATAAACCTATTCACTTTTAAAATAGTCATGCTCATATAAAACAAAAAAACATACACTAAAAGAACGATGTGAATTGAGGATAAAAAGAAGAATACGTAAAAGGAGACGGTTTATGACTGAGGTACTAATTGGAAGCATTCTTTCTGCGCTATCGACTGGAGTAGGTGCTTTGCCTATTCTGTTTTTGAATCAAGAACTCACTCATCGGTGGAAAGATGTTCTTCTTGCGCTCACTGCAGGTATTATGACAGCAGCTTCTACTATGAGCTTGATTCCAGAATCTCTTCAAAGCGGCGGTTTTTTTTCCTTAGCGATTGGCTTACTGCTTGGCGTGGTAACATTAACACTCTTGGAGCAGAATATTCCTCACATTGATCTTGAGCATTCTAAAACCGGCATTCAGTTTGATGAAAAAGCACTTTTAATTGTTTCCGCTATTACGTTGCACAACCTTCCTGAAGGACTGTCTGTTGGTGTTAGCTACGCTTCAAATGTTGAAAATACAGGGAACTTAATTGCCCTTGCAATCGGTCTTCAAAATGCACCTGAAGGACTGTTGGTCGCGCTATTTTTAGCTCAGCAAAATATTAGTAAAATAAAAGCATTTTTAATTGCTACCCTTACAGGCTCCGTTGAGATTGTAACGTCTTTACTCGGTTTTTATTTAACTAATTTTGTTGATTCTCTCGTTTCATATGGGTTAGCTTTTGCTGCCGGAGCCATGCTTTTTATTATTTATAAAGAGTTGATTCCGGAAAGTCACGGCGATGGAAACGAAAGGTTTGCTACTTATTCGTTTATTTTTGGTATGCTGTTTATGATTTTTTTAATTAACATTTTTTAAAGCTGAAGAGAGACCACGGGCAGCGTAATTGTTTTACTGCCCGATTCCGAATGCTTGTCCTGCATTACAGCTTTGAAAAAGATAAAAAGCGGCTAATCAGTGTGGCAAACGATGTCTTTTCTTCCTCTTCTTTTAAACGCTGCTTTTGATAAACGAGTAAGAGCTGATCAAGCTCTTGACTACAGGTAACGGTTTCTTCATTAGTCAGACCTTTTTCTTCTCCGAGCTGCACCATCTTTTGTCTTTTTTGGACGATTTCCACTAATAATCTCTCTGATTTCGTTCTATTTCTCACTCCAAACACAAAATCCTCTCCTATGACAAAGAAATTAGCTTATAACGCATTATTACAAATTCTACTAAATATGTAAATAGAGTCGCAATAATAGACATTTTTTTCGCAAAAAAATTATTTTGTCGGAATTTACAAACGCTTACATTACTATAGGAATACCGTTTATCTTTTTTTTACAAGTTGTTTTTCGACAAAAGGTGCTGCTTGTCGAATAAAAAAGAGGTTGAGACATAACGAAATAAATCCAATCGAAAGACGAACAAATGAGATACATGAGCTGGACTGCTTATGACACCGCAATTGATTTCCGTGCAAGGCTTCGCTTTCCGCGGGCGGCCGCTGAGCCTCCTCGTCGCTTTCGCTCCTGCCGGGTCTCACCTGTTCCGCTTTTCCCGCAGGAGTCTTCTCCTTGCCCTCCAATCAATTGCTAGAAGGAACGAAACAAATAAAACGATGTGCACCATCACAAAAAAAGAACCACTCATCAAACAGGTTGATGAATGGTTCTTTTTTTACTTGGACTCAACTACTTTTGTCCCAGCCTCTTTTTTATTCAGCTTTTTGAGCAGCGATTTGTACAGCATCCCATACCGTAGCAAAAGGAGGGGCATATGAAAGATCTAGCATGGTTATTTCATCTGTTGTGAGGCGGCAAGTAATAGCTGTCGCAAATACATCGATTCGTTTTGCAACTCCTTCTTTCCCAATCATTTGAACTCCTAAAATCTCTTTTGTTTCAGGATGATAAACAAGTTTTATGACCATCTTCTCAGCTCCTGGATAGTAAGAAGCATGACTCGGAGCCTCGGCTGTGATGGCTTTGTATAAAAGAGAATTTTCTCTTGCTTCTCTTTCTGAGATGCCGGTTTTTCCAATTTCATAGTCCATCACTTTGACAATACTTGTACCTAGAACACCCGGAAATTCTCTATTTTCTCCCCCTAATCGGTAACCAAGAACCCTTCCTTGCTTATTGGCAATGGTTCCAAGAGCAATATGAACATCTTTTTTTAATACGCGGTGATAGCTCGTTGCACAATCTCCCGCTGCGTAGATATGAGGCACGTTGGTTTCCAACTTCTCGTTTACTAAAATAGCTCCATTTTCAAGCATTCTTAGTCCGTTTCTTTCTAAGAATTGCGTATTCGGACGAACTCCTACATTTACAATCACTAAATCCGTTTGGTACGTTTGACGGTTTGTTTGAACGTGAGTGACGGAACCATCTGAATGCAGCAATGCTTCCACTTCTTCTTCGAAATGAAATAAAATATCGTCATCTAGCTGCTTTTGTAAATGCTCTGCCATGTCTTGATCTAAAATAGATAGAATCTGCTTTCCCTGTTCAATGACCCGTACTTCTTTTCCCAAAGCCTTCATTGCTTCAGCTACTTCCATTCCGACATATCCTCCACCAATAATAGTGACTTTTTCTACGGAGTGAGCCTGTAGATATGTATAGATTCTTTCGCTGTCTTCTAATGACTTTAATGTGCATACATTCGGCATGTTATCACTCATAAAATTAGGTTTAACAGCCGTTGTTCCAGTTGCAATGATGAGTTCATCATATGTTATCTCTTTTTCAGCGTGCGTTTTGACATCTTGTGCTACTATGTATTTCTTTGTATGGTTTACTTCTTTAACTTCGTGAAAAAGATGGACGGAGATATTTCGCTCTTCAAACTCTTGTTTCGTACGAGCAATCAAATCGTCTTTTTCTTTTACAACACCTGACAAATAGTAAGGCATGCCACATGCGCTGTAAGAAATATCTCCACCTTTTTCAAACACAAGGATTTCCACTTCTTCTTTTTCTTTCATCCGGCGAAGCTGTGAAGCTGCGCTCATTCCGGCGGCTACTCCTCCTATAATGACGACACGTTTCATCTATACTCCCTCTTTCTACATAAATAATAGATTATACTATTGTTTTTCCTTATTCTTCCCGATTTCAAACGAAAAAAAACGGCTGTTTACACAGCCGTAGATGTTTGTTTCGAGCGGTAATACGTTAAAGCCAAGGCTCCTGCTAATACAGCTCCTTTAATAATATCTTGCATATAATACGGAACATTTAGCATCGTTAATCCATTTAACAGCACACCAATTAAAATAGAGCCAATCAGCGTCCCGAATACATTCGGTTTCCCTGCTCCAAATACGGAAAAGCCAATGTATGTCGCAGCTACGGCATCCATTAAAAATGGTGAGCCTGCGTTCACTTCTCCTACTCCAATACGGGCAGCTAAAACGACTCCTCCAATTCCAGCAAGCAAACCTGAAAACATATAGGCATACATACGATAACGATTAACCGGTACACCCGAAAGTCTTGCTGCTTCTATGTTACCTCCTGTTACGTAGAAAAAACGACCAAACTTTGTATAGGAAAAAACGATATGAACAAGCAGCACAGTCAGCAGCATAATGATCACAGGGACGGGAATACCTAGAAAGTGACCTTGCCCCAGCGCAAGGAAAGAAGGAATGAAAATTCCCGGAGCTCTTTCTCCGCTTGGTAAAGGCATATTGGTATAAATAGCTGAGCCTTTTGTATACGTTAATAAAATCCCCTGTACGATAAACATCATGGAAAGCGTGGCTAAAATATCAGGAATCTTTACTTTCACTACTAAAAAAGCATTCACTAACCCGATGAGAAGCGATGCAATAATCGGAACAATGATCGCAACTGCAATTTCTTGTCTGTGTAAAACGAGCATAGAAGCTGATAAAATAGTGGCTAAACCAGCCGTAGATCCTACAGATAAGTCGAGTCCGTTGACCGTTAACGATATCGTTACACCAAGCGCAATTAAGGTAACAATGGAAATAGAGCGCAGAATATCACTAATGTTTTCTCCTGTTAAAAAGTTAGGTGTGGCAATGGAAAAAATAATCATAATAACAAAAATCATTAAGACTGTCCCATATTTGTAAAAAAAGTCGAAAACGCTTATTTTTCTCTTTGGTTTCGCTACAGGTTCTGTTACATACTCCGCACTCATCCTTTTACTCCTCCTGCTGTATAATAAAATAATTTTTCACTAGTTGCTTCTTCTTTGGATAATTCTTTCACGATTTTCCCGTTGTACATAACATAAATTCGATCCGCTACCCCTAGCAGCTCCTCGAATTCACAGGTTGCATAAACAACGCCTTTTTGCTGTGACACAAGCCCTGTAATTAAGTCGAATATCTCTCGCTTAGAGCCCACATCAACCCCTTTAGTTGGCTCATCGAACAACAGTACGTCAGAATCCGTAACAAGCCATTTTCCGATTGCTACTTTCTGCTGATTTCCACCGCTTAACGTTCCAACTGACTGCTCGATAGAATGAGACTTTACGCCAACTTGCCCAGTCGTTTTCTGCGCTTTTTCTTTGATCTTTCCTCGCTTTAGAAACGAATAATTTGTAAAGCGGGACAGACTTGGCAAAACTAAGTTATCGGCAATCGATTCATGAACAAAAATTCCTTCTTTTCTTCGTTCTTCAGGAACAAGAGAAAGACCTTGTGCAATATAATAATACGGCTGCTTATTCAACTTTAGTTTCT
This sequence comes from Priestia sp. FSL R5-0597, assembly GCF_038006305.1. Lineage (NCBI taxonomy): Bacteria > Bacillati > Bacillota > Bacilli > Caryophanales > Bacillaceae > Priestia > Priestia sp. FSL R5-0597. The sequence continues at coordinate 1,259,376 of NZ_JBBOUZ010000001.1, read as the reverse complement.
TGCCTTTTAACCGAACGCTGCCGCTGACATATTGCTCTAAACCAAATAGACTTCGGCAAAGCTCCGTTTTCCCTGCTCCTACAAGCCCTGCAATACCGACTACCTCTCCTTCTTTTACATGAAAAGAGATATTCGAAAGGCGCCCTGGAAGGGATAATGCTTCTACATGTAAAAGTTCGTTTCCAACTTCTACTGATTTTTTGACCCACTGTTTTACAGAAGACGTTCCTAACATGAGCGTAATCACGTCTTCAATTGATGTATGTGAAGTTTCTTTTGTAGCTACATAGCGTCCGTCCTTTAAAACCGTTAAGCGGTCGCAAATATCAACCACTTCTTGAAGGCGATGTGAAATATAAATAATGCCTACTCCGCTTTTCTTCAGCTCTCTCATCACAGAAAACAATTGTTTCGTCTCTTCCACACTAAGAGGTGCGGTTGGTTCATCCAAAATTAAATAATCAACATTCTGTACAATTGCACGTGCAATAAGCACCTGCTGTTTTTCTGATAGAGTTAGATCAACAACATTTTTTTTAACGGATAAAGAAGAACCAAGTAAAGAAAGAGCTTCTTCCGCTTTCTTATAAATAGATTTCCAGTTTACAAATGTCTTACTTTTCTTAGAAACCTGCACGTCTAACACAATGTTTTCAGCTACTGATAGCGAAGGAATCAGCGCTACATCGACTTCTTGGTGTACAATGCCGATGCCGTGGCTCTTCGCTTCTTTAGGAGAAGAAATAGAGATTTCTCCTCCGTCTTTGTAAATCTTTCCTTCGTACTCGTCGTAAGCTCCGCACAATATTTTCATCAACGTACTTTTACCGGCACCATTGGCTCCCAATAAAGCATGAATTTCCCCTTTTTGAACAGTAAAATCAACTTTGTTCAGCGCTTGAAAAGAACCAAAGTTTTTTGTAATGTTCTTCATTGAAAGCTCGTTCGTCATGTCTGTCCCTCCACTTCTACTCTTTTTTACCCCATTCTTCTACGTACTGACTAAGCTGGTCCATATTAATCGTTTGATTAGGCAAGTCAGTTTGTTTGACTAAAACCGGATCAAAGGAATAATAACGAGGGATCTCTTGACCGGAAATCTTTTTAAGAAGCAGATCAACCTGCTTTTCTCCTACTGAAGCTGGGTTTACAGCAGCTGACGCTTTCCACGGGCTGTTTTTTGCCTGCATCATTTGCAGGTCTTCATCAGATAAGTCCACTCCATATACCTTAATCTCATCTCGTCCTGCTTCTTTAATCGCTCTTGTGACTCCTTTTGCAAATTCGTCCCAAGGTGCCCAAACGGCTGCAATGTCTCCTTTATTTGGATACTGCTTTAATACAGCCGCCATTTTATTTTGAGTGTCTAGAGAGGTGTTGTCTGTTGCGCTTCCAAATGTGGCAATTTGTTTTACATCTGGATAGCGATTCATCATAATTTTATAAATGCTGTCGCGTTTTTCCATCGGTGCAAAGCCTCCAACAAACGCATATACAATATTTCCTTTTCCGTTAATGTCCTGCATCATTTGCTTTAGCCCCTGGAGCGCAAGCATATAATCATCTTGGTCAATCGTTGTAACGCCTTCTACTTTTAATTCTACGTCTGTTGCAATAACGGGAATCCCTTTTGCAATCGCGCGCTTCACGCCAGGTTCAAGGGTTTCAGCCCGGCCGTGGTCAATCATAATACCGTCAACATTTTGGTTAATAGCCGTGTCTAAATACGCCGCCATTTTAGATTGATCATTATTAGAATCAGAAACGGATAGCTGTACTCCTGCTTTTTTAGCCGCTTTTGTCACACCTGTTATGTACTGAGCAGCGTGAGTGCCTGACGTAAATTCAGAAATAAGAGCAATTTTTGTATCTTTCGTAATCTTTTTTCCTTCTTGCTGTACAGGCTTAGCAGAAGCCGCTTGCTGCGCTGGAGCTGCCTGTGCTTTCTCGTTTAGACTTGGCTGTTCTTTCGTGCAGGCAGCCAGCGCAAAAACTAGAAGCACGAGCAAAGTAAGTGGCCACAGCATTTTTTTACTCTTTTTCATGGTGTTCCTCCTATTAAACTTATTATTCATATAAAAATAGTTAGTTTTATAATAATCCAAAGAATACCCCGCTTTTAGATGTAAAAGCGGGGTGATCATGACCTATGCTTTACAAGTAGTTGTTATGCGTAAATAGGTACCCATCCTTCAGTTGTCACGAAAATTCGCACAGCGACTACTTTACGATCTTCCATTAGTGTAAAGTAATGAAGAATGTTTTCTGGTACTGAAATTAAATCGCCCGGCTCTAATTCAACATCAAAAAATTCACCGTCTTTTCCTTGAATAACAAAGATTCCATGACCGCTTACGATAAAGCGAACTTCGTCATCTGTATGAATATGCTTGCGCTGAAAGTTTTTTAACAATTCATCAATGTTTGGTGTAGATTCCGATAACGAGATAACATCTTGAGCTTTATAGCCGCGGCGTTCAGAAATATCTTTAATATCCTCACCAAAAGCGTTTAAAATTTCTGTTTTTTCTTCATCAGTTAAATCATATTTTTCACGAAGATTTTCTGGAAGTTTTGTAATATCCCAGTTTTCATAAATAACTTCATTGTTTGCCAGAAAAGCTGATACTTCCTCTTGAGTTTCAATTCTTTTATTATTTACATGTAAGCGAATTTGCGCCATTTTTATTTCCTCCTTTTATAAATGCACCTTTGGCTTAATGCCTTTAAGTGATAGTAATTTCACATGGTAGCTAAATAGAAATTCATAGGCTTCTAGCGCTTTTTTTGTTTCAAACGCATTTTTCCCCCATACCGTAATTCCGTGGTTACGAATTAAAATCGCGCCTTGATCGCCTTTTATATGATGAGAAAATTCTTCTGCTAGTGTCGGAATATCCGCGTAATTCGGAATAATCGGAACAGTAATTTCCGCATCTTCCTCCCAAATACCCAGTGCCTTAATAATTTCTTGGCCTTTGAATGAAATAAACCCTTCATCTCCGTACAGTTCAGAGATCACGTTGTTGTCGATTGTATGTACATGAAGGCTGCACCCAGCATTCGTTGACTCGTAAATCTTAACGTGTAAAAGCGTTTCAGCAGAAGGCTTTAAATGCGTTTCTTCTGCAGGCTTCCCGTATTGATCAACTAACAAAAAGTCTTCATTTGTGCGTTTTCTTTTATCTTTTCCACTTGCTGATACAAAGAAAGTTGTCGGATTTTGATCCACTTTAATCGCTAAGTTTCCGCTTGTACCGAAGAACCAATCGCGCTCTGCCAACTCATCTTTTATATCTGCAAGCTCGTGTAATCTTTGCTGAGCCATAATACTCATGCTTTCACCTCTTCTGTTAATTCTTGTAAATGGTGAATCACATCATAAAAAGTAGAAAAAGGACGATACGGTAGAGATAGCTCTTCGCATTTTTTAATTAAAAAGTCACGCGCAATGACAGTGTCAGCTAATTTGGCAGCCTGCAAATCTGTAATTGAATCGCCAATAACAACCGTATGATCTCTTTCATCTGCAAGATGGCGAATAATCGTTGGCTTACAGCAGCCGCAGTCATTTGTACACTGTTTATCACATGTATGAGGCCACGTAATGGAAATATGCTCACCGGAAAAATCAGATCCGTTGCAGTAGAGCATTTCCTCTGCAACTCGATTTCCCAAAAGCGGTTTTACAAAAAAGTCAATTCCTCCGCTTACAATATAAAGCGGAATATGATGCTCTTTTGTATAGGCAATAAAATCATCAAATCCATCTCGAATAGCAGACGTCTCTAAAATATAAGAAATAATATCTTCCTTTAATTCCACGGGAAGCAAGGCAAACATTTGCCCTACTCCTTCTTGAATGGAGACGCGCTGTGCTAGCACGTCGTCTTTAATACTTTCCCACTCCGGAGGAGCAAATTGTTTCATAATAGCAATAATGTTATCGCTATTTGTGATTGTTCCATCAAAGTCACAAAAGATTTTTAACGATGTCATGCTTTCACCTCTACTGTTCCCCATAGTTGCAAAGCTTTTTGCAACTCTTTTGATTCTTCCGCTTTTTCGGCTAGTGTTTGATGAGAGAGTACTCCATCTATCGCCGCACGGAATGCTTTTCCTCCTCCGATAGCGCCGTCTGGATGACCGTGAACTCCGCCTCCTGCATTAATAATGCTGTCGATTCCAAAGTCCTTCACAAGCTGCGGTACCATTCCAGGATGAATTCCTGCTGAAGGAACCGGGAAAGTCTGCTTATATTTGTACACAGGACGCGTTAATTCGTAGGCAATGCCTGTCGTATCTTCAAGAGAAAGCGCTACGCTTCCGTATGGTGATGGAAACAGTGAGAAATCTGCTCCGGCTAAGCGCAATAGTTTTCCAAGCAGTAATGAATTTGAAAAACCGTAAAACTCTGATGGCGTAAGCGCTCCGCTAACAGCTGGGTGTGCCATAATCGGCAAGTTAATTTCATCATCTTCTCGAAGTGCCTGCAGTACGTCTAACCCGTAAGCAAATACGTTGAATAAAAGAGCATCGGCTCCTAGCTCAGCTGCTTTTCTCGCTTTTTCTTTTAATTCAAACGTTCGTCCCGTTAAATTAACAGCATACAGCGTGCGGTGTCCCGTTTTTTCGTATACGTCATTCAGTACTTTTTTTCCTTCTGTAACGCGAGTTTCAAAAGGTGTTCGTTCACTATCAAACAAAATCTCGTCGTCTTTAACCAAATCCACTCCGCCAAGCGCTTGCTCACGCAGCTGAGTTGTTAAGTACGTCATGTCTCTTCCAATCACGCCTTTAAAAATACTCATCACAAGCGGACGGTCATAAACGCCTAGTTTCTCTCGTATACCTTCTATTCCAAAGCGCGGTCCTGGGAATTCAGCTAATAATTCATCAGGAAAATCCAAGTCTAATAATTTCACTTTTCCATCAAGTGATAGTTTTCCGAAAACCGTAACTAAAATAGCCGGTAAATCTCTTGAAAAGTTGGCAGTTGGATAAGCAATTTTGACAATAGCCTGCTTAACCTCTCCGCCTAAATATCCGTTAACACGTTCGCAGTCTTGAAGCTCAGTTACGGATACGACGCGCCCTTTATGCTTTTGAAGCTGTTGTTGATCTAAAAGCGGCAGACCTGTCCATGAGCCGACGGTTAGTCCTAAAGCAATTCCTTCCGCTTTTTTATGAAAATTTCCTTTATTGTCATGTAGTAAGTAGCTTGCAACGATTTCACTCATTATGCTAAAAACTCCCTTGCTGTTTAATATCGTTAATAAAAAAAACCTCTTCTGTGATTAAGAAGAGGCTTTCGTTGCTCTTCTTATCTCTCAGCTGCTGCTGCAAGAATTAGCACCGTGCTTAACATGCGTTAAGTCGGTTGCCGGGCTTCATCGGGCTAGTCCCTCCACCTACTCTTAATAAGAAAGTTGCTATTTATTTAAATTGAATTCGTAGATTATATACTAAATAAAAAATACCGCTAGGATTTATCGGTTATTAATCTCGTTAACTTCTTACATATTAAGCCAACTCAAAAAGGATTGTCAATGCGTTTTTAAAATAAATTTAATTTTTTTATTCGAGATACAGCTTCTCTCATGCGCTCTTCATCCGTCAGCAGTCCTACGCGCACATAGCCTTCACCATATGTTCCGAAGCCTACTCCAGGTGCCACTACAACGTGGGCTTTTTCAAGAAGTAAATCTGAAAATTGTTCAGAAGTATATCCTTTAGGAACTTTTAGCCATGCAAAAAAGGAACCCGCTGGAGATGTAACGTCCCAACCAATTTCTTGAAGCCCTTGAATAAAGGTATTGCGTCTAGATTCATAGCGCTTAACTAAATCATTCACACATTGTTGAGATTCTAACAGAGCTGCCGCTGCTGCCTCTTGAACCGCCCCAAAGAGGCTGACATACATATGATCTTGAAGAAGATTAATAGCTTCTACTACACTTTCATTTCCTACAGCAAATCCAACTCGCCATCCCGCCATGTTATACGTTTTAGAAAGAGTATAAATTTCAATTCCCGTCTCTTTTGCACCAGGAGTCTGTAAAAAGCTGATTGGCTTTTTACCATCAAATCCAATGGCTCCGTAGGCAAAGTCGTGTACCACACAAATATCGTGCTTGGCAGCAAACGCCACGGTGTCTTCAAAAAATTCTGCCGTTGCCACTGCACCGGTAGGATTATTCGGATAGTTTAAAAACATGAGCTTTGCCTGTTCTTTAGCACGTTCACCTATCTCTTCGTATACGGGCAGAAAATGATTTTCAGCCGTGAGCGGCATCACTTCCATCTTTGCTTTTGCAAGCTCTACTCCAGACCAGTAATCAGGATATCCAGGATCCGGAACCAGCACCGTATCTCCAGGGTTTAATAAGCACTGCGGGATTTCAACAAGTCCACCCTTCCCGCCAAACAAAATAGCTACTTCTTTTTCAGGATCCACATCAACGCCATATTCTCGTTTATAAAAAGTCGCAACGGCCTCTTTCAAAAACTGGTGCCCCCGAAATGGAGAATATTTATGATGCATAGGATTAGCACTTGCTTTTTGGAGTGTTTCTACAATATGTGAAGGAGTGGGCTGATCAGGATTTCCCTGCCCTAAGTTAATAACGTCGTGCCCTTGGGCCATTACTTTTCCTACCTTGCCTACAAGTGATGCAAAAAATTGTTTTGGTAAACTTTTTAATAGTTCCGATTGCTCAAATTGTTTCATCATCGCACACCTTCTCAAAAAATTCTTGAAATTCTAGTCACAAATAATATATTGTAATACTCAACTTGTAAAGTCATTTTTTTCAACTACTAAAAAAAGGACGGATGATAAAGTGAGTGTAAAAATCACGTGTTTGCAGCTTGATATTGCGTTTGGAAACCCAACTAAAAACCGAAAATATATTCAACAAAAAATGACGGAAGCTCTAAAAGAAAACCCTGACATCCTTGTGCTTCCTGAGCTATGGGATACAGCTTATGATTTGACGCGGCTAGACGAAATTGCCGATGATGAAGGACAGCAGGCCAAGCAATTAATCTCTCAATTTGCTAAAACGAACGAAGTAAATATTGTGGCAGGTTCGATCGCGAAAAAAACAGAGCAAGGCGTCACAAATACGATGTATATTTTCGATCGAAAAGGTCGTGAAGTGTCACAATACAGTAAGCTGCACTTATTTAAATTAATGGATGAGCACCTCTATCTAGAAGCAGGAACAGCAAAAAATCTTTTTACACTTGAACAGTCTTTATGCGCAGGAGTTATTTGTTACGATATTCGTTTTCCAGAATGGATTCGCGTGCATACTAGCAGCGGAGCAGAAGTCTTATTTGTTGTTGCTCAGTGGCCGGCTCCAAGACTTGCCCATTGGAAAGCACTGCTCATTAGCCGCGCAATCGAAAATCAATGCTATGTAATCGCGTGTAATCGTGTAGGCCAAGATCCTAATAACACATTTGCCGGACATTCCTTAGTCATCGATCCGTGGGGAGAAATAATCGCTGAAGCTGGCGATAGCGAAGAACTTTTAAGTGCCGACGTTAACCTGGAACTTGTAAAAGAAATTCGTAAACAAATTCCTGTCTTTACAGATCGCCGCACAGAATTTTATTAATTATGTATTGACAGCCGTTTTTTTGCATGATACGATTTTCACCAGATAACATAAAATTTTCAAACAAATCAAAATTGAATAAGTAATCGTACTCTTATCAAGAGTTGGCTGAGGGATTTGGCCCTGTGAAGCCCAGCAACCGACCGTCATTCCATCCTAAGATGGATCACACCCGTAAAACATGTTTTTACAAAGGCACGGTGCTAATTCCAACAGAAAGTAATTCTTTCTGGCAGATAAGAGGTTTGAACACTACAATCAAGCCTCTTTCCAACGAAAGAGGCTTTTATATTTTCTAAAATTATAAAAGCCTCCATACATTCTTAAACCTATTAACTTAGTAAACAAATCAGTTTAATAAACTATGGAGGGATTCTAATGTCAACAACAAAAACAGAGAAGTATCAGCCTTTAACAGAAATTTCAGCAATCAAACTTGTGAAAAAGCTAGGTCTCTTTGATGCCACAGAAGCACTGACTGCCCGTGAAATCGGTGATGGCAACTTAAATCTCGTCTTTCACATCATAAATGATCAAACGAATAAATCCATTATCGTCAAACAAGCACTTCCTTATGCAAAAGTTGTAGGCGAGAGCTGGCCTCTATCCTTGAACCGTGCCACGATTGAAAGCAATGCGCTCAAGCAATTCGGTGCATTTACCCCTGAACTCGTACCAGCTGTGTATTACCACGATGAAACGCTTGCTGTTACGGTCATGGAAGATCTGTCTCATTTAACGATTTCCCGCGCCGGACTTATTCAAGGAGAAAGTTATCCCCTGCTTTCACAGCATATCGGTTCTTTTCTAGGACATATTGCGTTCAAAACGTCGGATTTTGCCTTAAAGCCTCAGGATAAAAAAGAAGAAGTCGTCAAGTACAGCAATCCGGACTTATGCAATATTACGGAAGATTTAGTTTTTACAGATCCTTTTTTTGATATCGATACAAATGAATTTGAAGAAGCGCTGCGTCCTGATGTAGAAGAATTGTGGAACGATGGAGATGTAAAGTTACAAGCAGCAAAATTAAAATATAAATTTTTAACAAATGCCCAAACGCTAATTCACGGTGATTTACATACAGGAAGCATATTTGCTAGCAGTCAAGAAACGAAAGTGATTGATCCAGAGTTTGCTTTTTACGGTCCGTTTGGATTCGATTTAGGCCAATTTGTTGCAAATTTATTTTTAAATGCTCTTTCTCGAAAAACAGATCGCGAACCGTTATTTGCACACATTACGAACACATGGAACGTATTTAAAGATACCTTTACTGCGCTTTGGCATTCTGAAAACACTGAACCTTTCGCTAAAGATGAGCGCTTGTTACATGAAATTTTAACGCAAACGTGGCAAGATGCTGTTGGATATGCAGGGTGTGAAATCATTCGACGTACGATTGGCTTAGCTCACGTGGCGGACTTAGACGAAATTTCTTCAGAGGAAAGAAAAATTAACGCTAAACGTACTGCGTTAAAAATTGGACGCTATTTACTTCTGCACCAACAAGACGTTTCACCAAATGAATTTGAACATTTACTTCGATAACGAATAATGTACACAATGAAAGGATCGGTATCAGCATGACAAATACACTATCACTTCCGCGCTCAGTGGAATGGAATGAATCATATATTACTTTATTAGATCAGCAGCAGCTTCCTGGCAAAGTTGAATATATTAAGCTGCAAACCATTAAAGACGTATGGGATGCTATCACTACCTTGAAAGTACGCGGAGCCCCTGCAATTGGCATTACGGCGGCTTTTGGTCTTGCTCTTTCTGCGCTTAGCTATGACACGGATTCAGTCAAGGAATTTAACAAAAAGCTAGCTCTAGATCAACAGTATTTAGCTAGTTCACGCCCGACTGCCGTCAATTTATTTTGGGCATTGGACCGCGTAGCGAAAAGCGCTGAATCCGCTTCGTCCGTTAATGAAGCTAAAACAAAAGTTGTTCATGAAGCGATTCAAATTCAAGTAGAAGATGAAGAAACGTGCTACCGAATTGGAGATCATGCCCTTTCTTTATTTAAAAAGAAAGATAAAATCATGACAATATGTAATGCTGGTTCAATTGCTACAGCTTATTATGGAACAGCATTAGCACCTTTTCACTTGTCTAAGCAGCGCGATATTCCGCTTGAAGTATTTGCTTGTGAAACAAGACCCGTTCTTCAAGGTTCTCGCTTAACAGCATGGGAACTTCAGCAGTCGGGAGTAGACGTTACGCTGATTACGGATAATATGGCTGCTCATACCATTAAAACAAAAGGAATTAATGGGATCATTGTAGGTGCTGACCGCATTGCATCAAATGGCGATACGGCTAACAAAATTGGAACGTATGGACTTGCTCTTTTAGCGAAAGCATTCGGTATTCCATTTTACGTAGCAGCGCCGCAGTCCACATTTGATTTATCTATTCAAGACGGAAGCAGCATCCCTATTGAAGAACGTTCACCTAAAGAAGTAACGCACATTGGAGATACGCAAATTGCTCCAGACGGAATCTCTGTGTACAATCCAGCTTTTGATGTGACGCCAAGCGAACTGATTACGGCCATTATTACAGAGCATGGAGTTATCCATTCCCCGTCTTTTGAATCCATTCAAAAAGTTTTGCTGCAATCTGCTCAATAACAAGAGGCTGGGACAAAAGTATTTTAGCCCCACTGCAAAACGAACCACTAATCAACATGTTGATTAGTGGTTCGTTTTTTTGTGATGGTAAATATCGTTTTATCTGTTTCGTTCCCTCTAGCAGTTGATTGGAGGGCAAGGTGAAGACTCCTGCGGGAAAAACGGAAGGGGTGAGACCCGCAGGAGCGCAAGCGACGAGGAGGCTCAGCGGCCGCCCGCGGAAAGCGAAGTCTTGCACGGAAATCAACTGCGGTGTCACAAGCGGTTCAGTTCATCTATACGAGTTGTTCATCTTTAGATGACATTGATTTTGTTATGTCTCAACCTTTTTTATTAAACAGCGCTTTTTGGCTGCATTTGTAACACAATTGTAACAGTACTCTCTGCTTTTTCTACATATATTATAGGGGATTCTTTTTGAATAAGGAGGAGTAAAAATGAGTGCAGAGCAAAAAACGGATAAAAACAAAGCGTTAAATCGCAAGCAGCAATATCAGCTATTCGATTTATCCAAAGATGAAGAACTAAATTCCCTCCCTTCTCCTCAGCAAATTGACGGTGTTTTTGTGCAGGGAGAAGGCTGGAAATTAGACGATGAATAGTTATTTTAACTCCAGAGCGCCTTTTGCTACATTTCTTTCAAGCATTAATAGTTTTTCTTTTATATGAGTTTGGGAACCTGCATAACCTGTTAAAGCTCCATTTTTACCAATAACACGGTGACAAGGTAAAATAATAGGCAGTGGATTTCGACGATTCGCTTGTCCCACAGCCCTTACGGCTTTAGAGCGATTAACAGACTCCGCTACATCACTATAAGACCACGTTTGTCCATAAGGTATACCTTTAAGCGTTAACCACACTTCTTTTTGAAAGTCTGTTCCTTTTATATCCAAAGGCACATCAAATGTTAGCGTGCGCCCTTCAGCATAATCCTGAAGCTGCCGCTTCGCTTCTTTCACAAGGTGATAATTCTCGTCATGGACAAGTTTTTTAAGCTGCTCGTTGTGATCATCGCTATCAAACCAAATATGTTGAACCCCTTTTTCCGAGGCTACAATATAAATTTTCAAATCAGAAAATAAGTTCATTTCTCCATAGTACATACTCGCTTATCCTTTCTAATTAGGCTGGAAGAATAACACGAAAAGCTGTTCCTTCTCCTATTTTGCTTTCCACTTCAATTCGCCCTTTATGTTCTTCGATAATTTTATATGAGACCATCAAACCGAGCCCCGTTCCTTTTTCTTTTGTCGTATAAAATGGTTCCCCTAAGCGCTTGATGCGCTCTTCGGGCATTCCGTCTCCTTGATCTCGAATGGAGACCGTCACGTAGTGCGGCTCTGTAGAATAGACTTCAACAAAAATTCTTCCCCCGTTTGACGTGACTTCAATTGCGTTTTTAATTACATTTATTAGTACTTGTTTAATTTGGTTCGGCTCGCAGTATACCATTGGCAGCTTAGGGGACACACTTAGTTCAAACTGAATATTTTCTAAAAGCGCTTGAGCATTTAATAAATCAATCGTTTCTTTAACAACCGCAGCTAGATTTTTCTTTTCGAACTTTACGGCCTGTGGCTTAGCGAGTACTAGAAACTCTGTAATAATAGTTTCGATTCTTTTTAATTCGGATTTAATAATATCAAAATAAAGAGAGTGATCTTCTTGAATGCTGCTTTCTAGCAGCTGAACAAACCCTTTTAAAGCCGTCATCGGATTGCGGATTTCATGCGCAATCCCAGCTGCTAACTGTCCGACTACTTGAAGCGTATCCGATTTCCGAATCTGCTCCTGCATTTGATTTCGTTCCGTTACGTCTCTTAAAAGCGTCATATATAGACCTGGCAAGATATCTTTTTTCGTAGAGAATTCGATGTTTTTAACTTTTTCGTTCCCCGTAACGTACGTAATCTCTCCTTCAGCTTCCCCTTTTTGCTCAATTGTTTCTTTATGCTCAATGACCGCATCTAAATTCGCTGAAGAAATAAAATCCTCCATGGAATGCGCACAAATCTCCTCTTTGCTGAGTTCGAGAATATCACAAAGAGAAGAATTCACATCAATAATATTTCGCTTGCCGTCCCATAAAACTAACCCATCGATCGAACCATTAAAAATCTGTCTGAATTTCTCTTCGTTATTCCGAAGCTCTTGTTCGATTTTTGTACGTTCACTAATGTTTCGAAAAATGGTTAAATGGTCTCCTTCTATAATGCCTTTTTTCCCTGTGAATTCCAACTGTTTGATTTCTCCATTTGGCATGTAAAAAGGAAGCTGATTGCGAATTTCTCCTTCTTTTTGAAATGTTTGCAGCATTTTTAATGCACTAAAGCTTTGCTTATCGATAAACGTATACAAATTACTTCCAATCAATTTGTTCAACGGCAGCTCGAATGTACGGGACGAAGCAAGATTAGCGTTTAAGATTTCCCCATCGTCTTTCCAAATCAAAATGGCTTCAATCGCATTTTCAAAAATAGCCCTGAAATTTTTTTCGCTTCTCAACAGCTGCTGCTCCATCAGCCGTTTTTCCGTCACGTCTCTCATAATGGACATATAGTATTGACTGTATATATTAGCCGTTGTGGTAAATTCAAAAAAAGTAACGTCTCCATTTTCGAGCTTAATCGGCAGCTCGCCGCTTGTCTTTCCTTCTTGATGCAGAGTTCTCCATAATTTTTTCACTTTATAATGATAAGTAGGTTCTACAAGCTCCTCTAACGTTTTGGTTAAAAGCTGTGCTCTTGTATAATTTAATCGCTCGCAAAATGAAGGGTTCGCGTCGATAAGCTGACCAGTTCGATCAAAAATAACAATTCCATCTACCGCTTCATTAAATACATCCATAAACATATGATGACTAATAAACCGTTCGTTTTCCATCACCTTGTGCTGTGTAATATCTCGAAATGTACACACAATAATGCCCGACATGTGACTATGTTTGTGTGAAGTAAATTCAACATGTTTCATCATGCCGCTTTGAAGCGTCATCGCGCCTTCATATTTGAAATAGCTTTCTTCTAAAAGCGCTGGATAGTACGCTTCAATCATGTCATACGGAAAATACATGAGAAAATCTTTCATTTGATACGTTAATAGCTCATCCTTTGTTTTTTCAAACAGCCCGCAGGCTGATTCGTTTGCATTTATAACTTGAAAATACTCATCAAATACGACAATGGCATCTAATACGTCATTAAAAATAGCTCGTAGCTGCTCTAATTCACCTTGCTGCTTTTGCGCAGCTTCAGATGTTAATTCTCTGTGTGGTGACATGCTCATTGCTCCTTTCTTTTGCACTTCCCATTTCCCCACCTTTTATCTATAGACTTAGTATTCTACAAGATTTGCTTTTTACCTTTTTAAAATTAGTCACGTTTATTCAAAATGCGACATTTCTTCACATTCTCCCGTTATTTAAAAAAGGAGCATGAATAAAAGAGGCTGGGACATAACAAAATGAAACCTATGCTCAACATAACAAAGAAAACGAACCGTGAATCAACATGTTTGATTCACGGTTCGTTTTTCACTTCGGCTAAAATACGTTTTCCCCAGCCTCTATCGATCATTCACTACAATATAAGTGGCTTGAATAGGTCCATGCACGCCAACGACTAGATTCATTTCAATATCAGCTGAATTGCTCGGTCCCGTAATAAAGTTAATGCAAGAAGCAATCGTTTCTCCTCGCTCTACTTTTTCATGAATCATTTCAGCAGCTTGTGTCATGCGAGGGACAATGGAGCTTTGAGGAATGATCGCAATATAAGTGGCCGGCAGCAAACTGACCGATCGTCCTTTTGCAGCGCTGCTGAACAAAACAACTGTGCCGGATTCCGCTAGCGTCAAATCACTGAATGTGATGCCTACATTTGCTTGTTCAGCTAGTTTAATATTCTCATCGCCTTTTGCAGAATTCCATACATGAAGGCTACTGCTTGTTTCCCATTTCTCCATCAGCAGATTCAATCCATATTCGGAAAACCTAGGATCATCCCACGTGCTCACAAGACCATTTCCATAGTTCGCTACGGCTTCCTCAAGGACAGCTGGCAAGTGTTGTAATGATGTTTCTACATAGCGAGTATGAATACGTTCGCAATGGTTTTCAAGCTCTTTCTTTAATTGATCTGGCGAATAGCTGCGGTAGACCTCATGCTGAGGAGCATGCTTCCATTGGGGCTTTACTACGCCGCTTGTTCGCCTGCTTCGCTTAAGATTAGCAGCAATATTGCCTAAAAAACTGTCTCTATTTTGAATGCTTCCGTTCATCATCATCACTCCTTTTATCAAACCAATCTCGTAAGCGCTCTTTTGTAGGCGCCGGAAACTCTCTGCTTTCTGTCCACGCTTTTAATGGACCAGGCCCTTTGGAAATACTGCTTCCTGACATAAAAGGAGTAAGAGCTGCCGGTGCTACTTTAGCGCCCACTGTATATAGAGAAGAAGAAGCTGCTCCCAAGCCAAATGCTTTCATCGCCAGCTTTTCCGAAATAGGTGCTTTCCCTTCTTTCTCGACAATTCGCTGACGATGCTTGTGCAATAGCTCATGCAGCGGAATTTTGACCGGACAGGCATCCGTACAGGCTGCGCATAGCGTTGAGGCATATGGAAGCTCTTTGTAGTCTTCATAGCCTCCAAGCAAAGGAGATAATACAGCTCCAATCGGACCTGAATAAATAGATCCATATGAATGCCCTCCAATATGGCGATACACGGGACATACATTCACACATGCCGCACAGCGAATACACTGTAAAACAGATTGAAACTCAGTTCCTAAAATCGCAGATCGTCCGTTATCCACAATCACTAGGTGAAATTCTTCCGGTCCGTCTACTTCCCCTGGAAGTCTAGGCCCTGTAAGCGCTGTTACGTAACTTGTAAGCCGCTGACCTACTGCACTTCTAGTTAACAGGCTTACCAACACTTCAAACTCTTCAAACGTTGGCACAATTCGTTCCATTCCCATAACCGTAATTTGCGTTTTAGGAAGGGCAGTTGTTAACCTTGCATTTCCTTCATTGGTTACAAGTGAAATAGACCCAGATTCTGCAATCGCAAAATTACATCCCGTGATGCCAATATCAGCTGATAAAAATTCTTTTCGCAGCATTTCCCGGGCGTGAAGAGCTAGTTCTTCAGGTTTTTCCGTTTTTTTATAAGAAAGCTTTTGTTGAAATACATCTCTAATTTGTTCTTTATTTTTATGAAGTGCAGGAGCTACGATATGAGAAGGCGGATCGTGATCATCTACTTGCAGGATATATTCTCCTAAATCCGTTTCAATAACTTCACAGCCCAGTTCTTCTAAAGCAGCGTTCATATGAATTTCTTCTGTAACCATTGACTTGGATTTAACGACTTTCTTTGCCTGCTTTTGCCTCGCTACATTTTTTATGTACTCATTCGCTTCTTCAGCTGTTTGAGCGAAAAAAACGTGGCCTCCGCGTTTAGCTACATTATCCGTGAGCTGCTCTAAATAGTAATCTAAATTTTCAAGCGTATGCTGACGAATTTCTTCGCCAAGCGCTCTCCATTCTTCCCAGTTCCCTAACTCTTCCGCCGCATCTAATCTACGGCTTCTTAAGCGCTCTTGAGCACCTGAAACCGCAAAGCGCATAAACGCATTATTGACTCCGTCATCGACGCGTTTTTTAAACTGATCGTTTCCTATTTTCATAGACATTCGGTATTCTCCTTTCTTTACATTCTGCTATTTAACACTTCAGCGATATGCATCACTTTTACAGGCTGTCCTTTTCGTTCAATTCTTCCTCCAATATTCATAAGACAGCCGCAGTCAGCTCCAATTAAGTACTCCGCGTTTGTTTTAGCTATACAGCCCACTTTTTCATCGACCATTTGTTCAGAGATTTGCCCCATCTTAACCGAAAACGTCCCGCCAAATCCGCAGCAGTTATGACTGTTTTCAAGATTCTCCATTTCAAGACCCTTTACATTGTTTAATAGTGTAAAAGGTTCTTTTTTTACGTTTAGCAAACGCGTCATATGACAGGAAGAATGATAAGTGGCTTTCCCATTTAAGCTGGCTCCCAAGTCTTCTACTTTTAAAACGTTTACAATAAAATCCGTTAGCTCATACGTTTTATCAGCAAGCTTCACGGCAGACTCATGCCATGCAGCATCACCTTTAAAAAGATGGGGATACTCTTTAAACATTGTCACACACGAGCCTGATGGAGATACAACGTACTCTGCATGCTCAAACGCTTTTATCATGTTTTTCATTGCTTCTTTTGATTCTTTTACGTAACCGCTGTTATACGCAGGCTGCCCGCAGCATACTTGACTCTTTGGAAAATCCACTTCGCATCCTAATCGTTCTAACAATTCTACCGTCGCTTTTCCTACATTTGTTTGAAACATATCAATCAAACATGTGGCAAATAAAGATACTTTCATCATTTGCTCCCTCCAAGCTGATCATTTTACTTCTTTTAGTTAACAGGTCATCAGATGACTTAATGCTATTATACTCCTATGTTTTTCTAATTTCACTAGTTTTTCAAAAATACATTTCTTTGTTTGATATTTTTGCCACAAAATAATAAGAAATTGAGACACGTGAAACCTACGTTTGCCCTATTATTAAAAAAATCCGAACGAATTTGATTCTCCATCAAGAATCAAAACCGTTCGGATCTTCCTTCAACTAAACTACGTTTGTCTCAGCTTCTTACTTATTTATTTCCAAAAATCATCAAACACTGTGATTGGCAATTGGCGTTTATGCTGCGTTTTTAAGAAGTGACCTTCAATGACGTTACTTGCATGTTCACCTACATCTTTGCCTTCTAAATAATCGTCGATTTGCTCATACGTTACGCCAAGCGCTTCTTCATCCGGAAGCTGTGGACGATCTTCTTCCAAATCAGCCGTTGGTTTTTTCATATATAGATGCTCGGGACAGCCTAATTCTTTTAGCATTTGTTTTCCTTGTCGCTTGTTCAGACGGAAGATAGGAACTAAGTCAGCTCCTCCGTCACCAAATTTTGTATAAAATCCTGTAACAGCTTCAGCGGAGTGATCCGTTCCAAGTACGACTCCACTGTACATGCCTGCTACCGTATATTGCGCAATCATTCGTTCACGTGCTTTTACATTTCCTTTGTTGAAGTCGGAAACTTTATCATCTGCCGCTTCTTCAACAGCAGAAAGCATCGCATCTACTGCTGGTTTTACATTAATAGAAATAGATTTTGTTGGTTGAATAAAAGCAAGTGCATCTTGACAGTCTGCTTCATCTGCCTGCACACCGTATGGAAGACGAACAGCAATAAACTGATAGCGCTCTTCTTCGGCTTCTTCATTCAACTCATTAACCGCTAGCTGCGCCAGCTTTCCAGTTAACGTAGAATCTTGGCCGCCGGAAATACCTAGTACAAACGAACGTAAAAAAGGATATTTGTTCATGTAGGATTTCAGAAAATCAACGCTGCGGCGAATTTCTTCCGCGGGATTAATTTCTTTTTGCACATGCATTTCTTCAATAATTTGCTTTTGTAGCTCTTTCATAAAAAAACTCTCCTCTCATTACTAGCTGACGGAATCTACACAAGTACGGTATCAGATAGTAACTTGCTTCTAGTCTCTTCGATATTTTGCATTTTGTTATCCCAGCAGTTTGTACTTAAGTCTACTGGATACTCTGTAGGACGAAATACATCTTCGTTCGATTTTGTAATAACTTTGTAGTCATCCCATAGATGCTTTAAGTTTTGTAAGCAGTAGGCTCTCATTTCTTCAATGGTAGGCTGCTCATACACAAGCTTTCCCTGTACAAAGATTGGCTGGTGAATTTTACGTGCGTTAAAGTTCGTGACAAACTTGCTGACGTGCGTATGAATAGGATGAAACATTTTTAAATGCTCCTCTTCATTCGGCACTTCGTCTTGCATCGTAATATAATCGCCTTCCCATTTGTGATTCACTTGATTTACAATTCGATATACTTCTTTTAGACCGGGAGTTGAAATTTTCTCCGGGTTTTCTGACAGCTTAATCGTATCCACCATGTTTCCATGATCATCTTCAATAGAAACCAGCTTGTACACCGCTCCTAGCGCCGGCTGATCAAAGGACGTCATGAGCTTTGTTCCAACTCCCCATCCATCAATTTTGGCACCTTGCGCTTTCAAATCTAGAATGCTGTACTCATCAAGGTCATTCGAAGCGAAAATTTTCACATCATGATAGCCCGCTTCATCAAGCATTTTTCTTGCCTCTTGAGAAAGATATGGAAGTCTTCCGCTGTCTAATCGAATACCGATAAAATTAATTCGTTCTCCCATTTCTTTTGCTACTTTAATAGCATTTGGAATACCTGATTTTAACGTATTATATGTATCTACTAAAAAGATACAGTTACGGTGTGATTCGGCATATTTTTTAAACGCACTATATTCATCACGATAGACTTGAACAAGCGCGTGGGCGTGAGTGCCGGACACAGGAATTCCAAACACTTTTCCCGCTCTTACATTACTGGTTGCGTCAAAGCCTCCAATATAAGCAGCTCTTGCCCCGTAAAAAGCAGCATCCAGCTCATGTGCTCTTCTTGAACCAAATTCCATAAGCTGATTTGTACCCGTATGTTCATATAAATTATCTTCTCCCGCGGCTAAGCGAATACGCGATGCTTTTGTGGCAATCAGCGGATGGAAATTTAAAATATTTAAAAGCGGCGTTTCAATAAGCTGCGCTTCTGCTAAAGGAGCGTCAATTTGCAGCATCGGTTCATTAGCAAAAATCATTTCGCCTTCTACGACCGAACGAATATTACCGCTAAATCGAACCTGTTTTAGATAGTCGATAAACTCCGCTTCATAATGTAATTCTTCATATAAATAATCTAAGTCCGTTTCGCTAAATCTGAAATTAGCAATAAAATCAATTACTCTTTCTAGCCCGGCAAACACCGCATAACCGCTTTCAAACGGCATCCGACGAAAGTAAGCTTCAAATACAGAACGACGTTTATGAATCTGGTCTTGAAAATACGTATGCGCCATATTCAGCTCGTATAGATCTGTATGCAAAGCTAGACTATCATCTCTATATTGCTTTTTCATACTTTGTAACCCTCCATTTGACAATCCTAGTTTCTATTATGTAAATCTTTTCACAATAGAGCAAGCATAAATTATCGGAAGGTGCTTGAATTTTAGTTTTTCTGTTGTTTAGAGCGCACTTTTCTGCCTGAAATGGCGTTATTTTTCTTCCGGTATGTATTTCATTAGTACATGTTCAACATTATCAAGGTGACTCATCATAAAATGCTGAGCATCTTCTGCATGCTGAGAAAGAATAGCTTCATAAATTTGCTGATGCTCTTTATAAATCCGTTCAGCCGTTTTCTCTTCTGCATAAAGCCAGATGCGTCTTGTCTCTTTCATCGTTTCAATCATCATTTCTGATACGTTATTCATAAGCTTCACTAAAAGAGGGTTTTGTGAGGCTTTGGCAATGGCTAAATGAAAAGCAAAATCTGCTTTCTCTCCCAGTTCTTCATTGCCAAACGCTCCTTTCATTTGTTCCAGACTATTAGACAGCTGTTTAAGGTCCGCATCCGTTCTCTTTTGAGCTGCCGCTCGAACAGCTCCAATTTCTAATACTTTTCTCACTTCAAGCAAGTGCTCAATATCGTTTTTATTCATTAATACAGCGCTAGTTACAGGCAAAGATAGCATATCTGAGTTAAATTCGCGTACAAATGTGCCTTCTCCTTGCTTCATCTCCAGAAGCCCCATCGCCCGCAAAGCGCTAAGAGCTTCACGAATAGCTGAGCGTCCTACCTGAAAGTTTTCCGCCAGCTGCTGCACTGAATCCAAACGGTCTCCAGGTTTCAAGCTGCCTTCTTTTATATTCTCAAGAAGCGTTTCGGCTACTTCTTCGTATATTTTTTTTGGCTTAATTCGCTTATATTCCACGTTTTCCACCTCATTTTTTTCGTTCACCAAGGTTCACATTAACCGAGACTCTTTCTTCTTTTACGTTTCTGTTACATTTTACCGAAATCTTTTCCCCGCCACAACAAAAGTGCAAAGGTATTTATACTTTATTTCTCAAATGTGCTAAAATAGTAAATTGATTTCATATTACGAGTTAAAAGGAGCTTTTTGAATGAACATTGTTGTCAGTACATTGAATGCGAAGTATATTCATACTTCTTTAGCCCTTCGATGTTTAAAAGCCTATGCCGAGCCTGACTATAAAGTGGATATGGCCGAATATACGATTAAAGATCCTGCTATGAACATTGTCACGGATTTATATAAACGCAACCCAGATATTATTGGTTTCAGCTGTTACATTTGGAATATTGAAGAAACGATTAAAGTCGCACAAATGCTTAAAAAGATCAATCCTGAGCTCATCATTATATTCGGTGGACCAGAAGTAACCTATGATGTAACTCACTGGTTAGAGCGTATTCCTGAAGCTGACTTTATCGCTATTGGTGAAGGTGAAGAAACATTCAAGCAGCTGTTAGATGAACTTCACGGCGAGCGTCAGTTTGAAAACGTAAGCGGCGTGGCTTTCCGAAAAGAAGGAAAACCAGTTGTTAACCCACAGCGCAATAAAATTGATCTGCGCGAAATGCCTTCTCCTTTCCGTTTTGAAGAAGACCGCCAAGAACTTTCAAAACGCGTTGTGTATATTGAAACAAGCCGCGGCTGTCCGTTTAGCTGTCAGTTCTGTCTCTCTTCTATTGAAGTAGGCGTTCGTTATTTCGACCGAGAAAAAGTAAAAGAAGATATTCGCTATTTGATGGATAACGGAGCGCGCACAATTAAGTTCGTAGACCGCACGTTCAACATCAGCCGCAGCTACGCCATGGAAATGTTCCAATTTTTAATTGATGAACATCGTGAAGGTACCGTATTTCAGTTTGAAATTACTGCCGATATTATGCGCCCAGAAGTTATTCAGTTCTTAAACGATAACGCGCCAAAAGGATTATTCCGCTTTGAAATTGGCGTTCAATCTACAAATGATGCCGTTAATGAGCTAGTCAAACGCAAACAAAACTTCAAAAAATTAACGCGTACCGTAACAATGGTAAAAGAAGGCGGAAAGATCGACCAGCATTTAGATTTAATCGCCGGACTGCCAGACGAAGATTACAACTCATTTAAAAATACGTTTAATGATGTATTTGCACTTCGTCCTGAAGAGCTTCAGCTAGGCTTTTTAAAAATGCTTCGCGGCACTGGCTTACGTTTAAGTGCGCCTCGCTATAATTATCAATACATGGATCAGTCGCCTTATGAAATTTTAAGCAATAACGTCTTGCCATTTTCAGATGTCGTACGCATCAAGCATGTAGAAGATATTTTAGAAAAGTTTTGGAATGACCACCGAATGGATGAAACGATCGAGTTTTTAGTAGAACACTGCTATGATACGCCTTTTGATTTTTTCCAAAACTTTGGGACGTATTGGGATGAAATGGGCTGGGTTCGAATCGGTCATCAGCTTGAAGATTTATTCAGACGCCTTAAACAGTATATTCAAACAGAAAGTTTTTCAAATGAAGAAGTAATTGAAGGGTTTATGAAAATTGATTATTTACAAAACCAAAAGCATAAGCCTCGTAAGCCTTGGTGGGACGATAAAGTAGAAAAACAAGTCCGCTCTCATTACTATCAGCAAATGCTTGCTAATCCTTCTATCATGGGACAGGCTTTTGAAGCTGAACAGCTTGCTGAAAAAGAATTATACAAGCACACTGTTTTAGAGATTCTTCCATTTGATTATATGTATTATAAACAAACAGGACAAATCAATGAACAACCATCTGTTCTTCTTGCTTATTATGATCAAAAAGCAAATGATACAAAACTTTATTCAGCACCTGTAGAAGCATTTGGTCTTCCAGTTGTAAGCTAAAACCTCGGATATCCGAGGTTTTTTTCTTTAGCATTCTTTTTTCTTTTCATGCTCTTTATCAGACTTTGTCTTTCCAAGGGATTCATATATTTTAGCTGCGTTCGGATCGCCCATTTCCGTTCCAAACTCTTCTTGCAGTAATTGTTTTTGTTTTGCTTCGGTGCTCGCTATATGCTTATTATTTTGTTTATGTTTGCTCATCGTTACTTACCTTGCTTTCCTTTTTTAGAATTGCGATTCGCGCCTTTAGCCGGCTCCTCGCCGCCAGCATATTCAGCAGCAAATTCTGCATCTGAAAGGCTCTCTTTTGGTGTATTGTTGTTAGTTAGTGCTGATTTGTACCCTACTTTACGCTTTGCCATCATCTATCCCTCCTATGCTTGGAAGTCCATTGAACTTCCTTTTCTTAGAATGCGCCTTTTGCTAAGCAATATAAGCAGAAAAAGCTGTAAAAAAGCGGTTGAAACATAACAAAATCACTTTACTCTAAATACGAACAACTAGGATAAATGCGTTGAACCGCTTGTGACACCGCTGTTGATTTCCGTGCAAGGCTTCGCTTTCCGCGGGCGGTCGATAAGCCTCGCCCTCCCATCAACAGCTAGAAGCAGCTACATGAAACCTACGTTCACCATCATAATAAAAAGATCCGAACGAGTTGGATTCTTAATCAAGAAACAAACTCATTCGGATCTTCCTTCAACTAACATATTTTTGTCCCAGCCTCTTTTATCCAATAATGATACGTTCTTTCGGATAGTGATAATCCGGTCCAGACGTTGGACGGCGAAGCATTAAGATAAATGAAAACATGCCAATTCGGCCAATGAACATTAAAATCATAATAACGCATTTTCCGATATCAGAAAGTCCTCCTGTAATGCCCATTGATAAACCGGTTGTCCCAAAAGCTGAACACACTTCAAAAATAAGCTCAATGAGAGAAAAATGTTCTGTAATACTTAAAATAAGAAGAGAAATCGAGCAAATGATCACGGCTAACATCGACACGGCTACTGATTTGATAATGTCATCTTCATGAATTTCGCGGCGAAAGATTTTAATCGTCTTATTTCCTCTTACGTAATAAAACAGGAAAAGAATATTTAATGCAAACGTCGTCGTACGAATTCCTCCTCCTACTGAGCTCGGTGAAGCCCCGATAAACATCATCGCGCTCATCATAATTAACGTAGGAAGTGAAAACTCATTAATATTCATGGTCGCCACTCCTCCGCTCCTTGTAGCAGCGGATTGGAAAAACGCATAAAAGAACGATTCATCCCAAGACTTATCTGCTAAAAACCCTGAATGCTCTAGCACAAGAATTAAAATTGTTCCCCCTGCTAACAGCAGAAAAAACATAATGGTCGTTAGCTTCGTAAATAGAGAAAATTGAAATTTACGCTTATCTTTAAATGTTAAAAAATAGTGCTTAATCTCAATTAACACAGGGAATCCAATCGCTCCAAGCGTAATTAAAATAACAGTTACCACTTGTACAAAATAATCATGGGCATACGGAATAAATGAAGATCCTGTAATATCGAAGCCGGCATTTGTTGTAGCGCTGACAGAAGCAAAGAAACCATGCAGAAACGCATCTGTCCAGCTCGAATAGTAACGGAGAAAATGTAATCCTAAAATAATGGCACCAACTAGTTCAATAGCAAAAATAATAAATAAAATATTTCTCATCAAGTCAACTAATCCTGATAAACGGGATTGGTTATGATCTGTCATAATGAGCTGACGTTCCTTTAAACCAATTTTTTTACCTAAAATCATCCAAATGAATGTACTGAGTGTCATCACACCAATACCACCGATTTGAAAGATAAAAGCGAGCAAAAAATAGCCCGTGGTACTAAATGTATCCGGAGTAGAAACAGGTGTCAGCCCTGTTACACTTACCGCACTAACGGCAATAAATAAGCGATCAATAAATGCTAACTTCACTCCCGGCTTTAAAGCTTCTGGAATACTAAGCAATAGAAATCCAAGCGTAACAGCCACTATGTAAAATGTAACAATAATTTGAGCTGAAGACATCTGCCTTACTCGTCGTTTCCATGGTTGCGGCATAATCTGACATTCCTTTTTTGTTATAATACTAATAGTTTTCTTCTTTCTTCCCAAAGCATACTCATTGTTACATGGATCGCAATATCCATGTAAAAAATCCCATGTTCAAGAAGGTGACTACATTAGTATAAAAGAAGTCACCTCACTTGTCATTAGATATCATAAATCCCAGCAGCCTGCATCAAGAACCGTCACTCAATATTGTCTGTTTATACAAAAAAACGAGGTCGAGACATAATTAAATTAATCTAATCTAAAGACAAGTAAATGGGATACATGAGCTCGTATGGACACTTGAGACACCGCTGTTGATTTCCGTGCAAGACTTCGCTTTCCGCGGGCGACCGCTGAGCCTCCTCGTCGCTTACGCTCCTGCGGGGTCTCACCTGTTCCGCTTTCCCCGCAGGAGTCTTCGCCTTGCCCTCCAATCACCAGCTAGAAGCAACCACATACTTGAAACCTGCGTTCACCATAACAAAAAACGAACCACTGATATCAGTGGTTCGTTTTTTACTTCGGCTAAAATATTTTTGTCCCAGCCGCGTCTTTATTTTATTTAGAACGTTTTTCTAGCCAATCGCCGATTGAAGGATATGTTTCCTTCACTGCTTTTGGACCAAATACAACAGATACGTGACCTGTTTGCAGCAATTTGTACTCTTTATCTTCACTTGAAACAGCGTCCATTAAAGCTGCCACTTGATGCGGCATCGCAATATGATCACGGCTAGCAGCAATGTTTAAAATATTAGCTTTAATATTTTTCAAATCTACTTTGCGTCCGCGAACTTCAAGTTCACCATTGATTAATTTGTTTTGTTGATAGAAGTCGCGAATCCACTGACGATAAGCTTCACCAGCAAATGGGATTCCGTCAGCAACCCACTTTTGCATTAGCTTCCAGCTTTCAACAAAGCGCTGATTTTCCGAACGATCCACCAGCGTTACATACGGACCGTAAAAATTTGTGATTGGCTTTAGCATCTTGTTTCCAAAGTCAATCATCTCTGGAGGGATGTTTCCAAATGTATCTACTGCTTTATCTAAATTAAAGTAGCGGTCGTCTAGGAATGCCCCGTATAAACCTGTATCCGAGAAATCAAATGGACTTGTCATAAAAATTAAGTTTTTAATCGGCAAGTCTTCATTTAATGCAGCAAAAATAGATGTCATAGTTCCGCCCATGCAGTAACCAAGAACAGACAAATCAGGAGATTTAGAAGTGCGCAGCACCTTTTTCGCCGCTTTTGGAATATAATCCACAATATAATCATCTAACTTCATATTGCTGTCTTCAAGTCCAGGAGTTCCCCAGTCAAGTAAATACACGTCAAAACCGCGGTTTAATAAGTATTCAACAAGGCTGTTTCCAGGTGTCAAATCCAAAATATACGGTTTATTGATCAGTGCATATACGAGTAAAATTGGTGTTTTATGAAGGTTATCTTTTACTGGCGTATAGCGATATAATTTCGCTTTGTTCTTTTTCCAAATAACCTCTTTTGGTGTTAATCCAACTTCCGGTTCCGCTTCTGTTGTCATAATTTCATATGCACGCTTAAAACGTCTTGCAGAACTTTTATATTCACTTGGCATTGATTTGATTAATTTTTCCCACTCTTGCACGTAAGGAATTGCCACGAATATACACACCCTTTCATTTCATTAGTAGTTAGTTAACAAGCACAGCCCCGACAAAAGTCAGGGCCAGCATCTATTACATGTATAAGCCGCCGTTAATGTTTAACTGTTGTCCTGTAATGTACGCGCCGTCTTTTGCTAAGTAAACAACTCCGCGTGCAATTTCTTCAGCGTGGCCTAAGCGACGAGTTGGAATTTTCGCAACAACTTTTGCACGAACTTCTTCCGGCATTGCCATTACCATTTCCGTTTCAATAAATCCTGGGCAAATTGCATTAACTGTTACGCCTGACTTAGCAAGTTCAAGAGCTAATGATTTAGTGAATCCTAGCATACCTGCTTTAGCAGCTGAGTAGTTTGTTTGACCAAATCCGCCCGCTTGACCAATAATTGATGAAATATTGATAACACGACCGCCTTCAGATTCTAAAAGATGCGTTAGCGCAGCTGATGTTGTGTTGTATACGCTATGTAAGTTTACATCAATTACTTTTTTCCAATCTTCTTCGCCTAACTTCTTGAATGAACGGTCACGCGTAATTCCAGCATTGTTTACTAGAATGTCCAATTGACCAAACGCAGCTTTTGTTTCTTCGATTAGGTGTTTTGCTTGATCTACATAAGACACGTCAGCTTGAACCGCAATAGCTTCGCCGCCGTTGTCTTTAATTTCTTTTACAATTGCTTCTGCAGATTCTTTACTGCTGTTATAGTTTACTGCTACTTTTACTCCATTAGAAGCAAGCTCACGTGTAATTGCTGCCCCGATACCTTTAGATCCGCCTGTTACGATTGCTACTTTACCTTGTAATGTTGTCATGAAAAATTTCCCCCTTGCTTCTTCAGCGATGATTTTTACTGTAAATACAGCAGTTAATGTTGTTTTAAAATCCCCTATGCCCTACTTGCGAGCCGGCTGCTCAGTTTTTTGAGCGTTTGATGGTTTTGCTTCAGCTTTAGCTTCTGCCTTTGGCTTTTCAGCTAATTTTTCTTGTTTTTCTAACAGCTGAGCCTGAAGCTGCTCACCTTGAGTTTTAATTTGTTGTTGAATCGTTTCTTTTAACTCGTCTTGTGTTTTTTGCTGCCCTTCAAGAAGAGATAAAACTTTGTCGAGTTTTTTGTCTAATGATTTGACATCAGATTTCAGCTTAGTTACATCTTTTTTCAAAGCGGATGCACTTTCTTGCTGTGCTTCTAATTCATCAAAACGATCATCAAATTGCTCTTCTAATAATTCTACTTTTTCTTCCACATTGATGACTAATGACGCAACGTTTGCTACATCTTCTTTTGTGGGTACATTTACTTGGTGCAGATAGCGCCCCGTTACTTCATTTACTGCTTGTTGATATTGAAGGTTCATATTTAGCACATTTCCCATGAGCTGGGAAAATTCTTCACGATTCATATTGTCCCCAATAACTTTACCCCAGTAAGATTCGGTTTTGTCATATACGTCTTTCCATGCTTGAAACGGATCAAATACTTTTTGCTGTTCCAAAACTCCATCTCCTTTCTTGTGTACGTTAAAAGTGATGGCTTTCAATATGGACACTTAATGTGACAAGCGACATATTAGAAGCTCTAAGTAAACGCAACCAATTTTGCGTTTATTTATTGGATAATGTAAATCTTTTCACAATTCACTTACCAACAAATTATAAATGTTATAAAAATTACCTACATGTACTATTATAAATTCGTTTTCCAAAATAAACAATTCTAAATCTTTGTTTATTTTTGAATTTTTTTGACGCTTTTTGTCGAAATTCAAAAAATCGTTCTTTTTTCCTGTATTTGAAAGACCTGTTTTAAAGTGTTGACAATTTTTTCATCTAGGTGTAAATTACACATATAGAAAACAAATTCTCTTTTTTCGAAGGGGTGATTACCTTGGGATCAAGTGAAAAAGATAACACCTCTAATTCAAACAACTTAGAAAAATCGATTAGCGGTGCACCAAAAAACTTGATGGTTCCTTTTCTTCTTTTAAGTTTAAGAGGTTGGAATCTACATGGTTACAAGCTCATTCAGCAACTAATGAGCTTTGGATTCACATCAGTTGATCAAGGAAATGTCTACCGCACGCTGAGACAGCTTGAAAAAGACAACTTGATTACATCGCAATGGGATACGTCAGCTGAAGGACCTGCACGCCGGATTTACTCATTAACAGATGCCGGTGAACAATATTTAAGCATGTGGGCTAATTCACTTGAACAGTATCAAAACATGTTAGATTCATTTTTTCACATGTATACCGACATGTTGTTCCCTTTTAGCTCTTCTTCTTCTAAAAAGTCAAAAGAATCAAAAGAGGAAGAAAACGATTAAAGGGATTCACGCAGTACATCTGCGTTTCCTAATATAATGTTAAATAAATTTCACGGTCAACCAGCGAGCGCGGAATGTTAGGTTTATTACACAACTACGAATTTCTTCTTTAACGTTTTGTTCATTACGATAACTGTTCGCCAGACCAAATTATTCAAGGAGGAATTTGATTATGTCAACAGTAAAGTATGATACAGTAATTGATGCAATGTGGGAACAATGGACAAAGGGGTTACAAAACATTGCAGACGGAAACAAACAAATTGAGCAATGGACGTTAAAAGCACTTGAGCAACAGCAAGAATTTGTAACAAAAGCAGTTGAACAACTTCAAGCAACAGACAAACAGTGGAAAGCTGAATTAGAAGATCTTCAACAAAAAACAGTTGAAAACTTACGTAAAACAGCTGGTAACGCTGTTGCCGATTCTTATGAAGAATGGACAAACCGCACGCATGAAGCATTAAATAAATTACAAGAGCTTTCTCTTAACCAAAGCAAATCAAGCTATTCTTTAGTAAAGCAAGCTCAAGAACAATATCATCAAGTAGTAACACAATTAGTAGAAGAGCAAAAGAAAACGCGTCAAGAGTTCCAACACGTATCTGATGCATACGTAGAGCAAGTAAAATCTCTTCAAAAATCATTTGCTCAGTCTCTTGAGCAATATGCAGTTGTAAAATAATATATAAAAAAGCCCAGCTTCTTTGAAAGCTGGGCTTTTTTATACTTTCTTGCAAACCATTACCAGTATGCAAAATAGTAAACAGCAAATAATACAGGTACAGCAGTGAACTGCTGTACAACTAAAAAAGGAGATGACTAATCATGGCTAGAACAAATAAACTATTAACACCAGGAGTAGAACAATTTTTAGATCAATATAAATACGAAATCGCTCAAGAATTTGGGGTAACTCTAGGTTCTGACACTGCTGCACGCAGCAACGGTTCAGTAGGCGGAGAAATCACAAAACGCTTGGTGCAACAAGCTCAAGCTCACTTAAGCGGCAGCACACAAAAATAAAACATAACTTCATAACATGGCTAAAAAAAAGGCACCTGCGTGTGCCTTTTTCTTACATAATATAGTCTTTTAAATACACGTAGTCCCCCGCTAATATAATAACCATTGCGATGATATATTTCCGGTTTCTTTCAATTGTTTTCCGGCTCACTTTGACATGTTTTTCAATCAAGCGAATGGGAAGCTGCCGCTTTAAAAACAGCTTATCTTTTAATTCTTTTTCATTGACGATAAAAGATGCAACTTCCACTGCGTTTCCCCTTGCATCCTTATGTTTAGGAGACGTGTTAATAATGTCTTCAAGAGTTAATTTAAACAGTTCCAGCGTCTGACAAAAATAAGTCATTTCCTCTTGAATATATGAAGTTTCACTTTGCCTTTTATAGTTAGAAAGCGATATATCCCTTTCTACCTTACCTTGCATAAAACCTTCATTTTCAATTCGGCTATAGAGCAGCGTTTGGTTTCGCTTTTCTTTTCGAATATAGTCGATGACTCTTCTTTTAATAATCAGTTCCGCAAATGCAAGAAGGGATCTTCCTTTTTGGATTGTGTAATTTTCAATGGCTTCATTAAACGCAATCAGACCAATGCTAAATTCATCGTCAGCTTCACTTATATAACGTTTACATACAGCTGAAACAACTTTAGCAATAAACGGTTTATATTGTTGAATCATTTCGTTATGTAATTGTTTATCCCCTTGCTGAATCGTCAGTACAAGCGTTTCAAGCGATGGAGGCGTTTGAACTTTTGTGAGCATTGGCTTCACCTCTTTTACTATACTCAGTTGCTTTATACCATGTTAATATCCATTCTTTTGATGACGAACAGGGTAAAGAAGCGCTCTGCTCCTTTTAATTCTCTTTATTATAACCCATAATAGCTCAATTTTACCAATTAACATACATTTGAAATATATGTTTATGAACTGAAATAAACTTCATTGAACTGAATTATCCAACGCTGATTCTGTTCTTTACAGAATATGAACGAAAAAGCAAAACATTCGGATATACAGTAATTAAACACCAGTTAGTTCTTTTACCCTTTCCCAAAACAATTTAAACTAGGTATTTTATCTTAATACAAAAAAAACGCGCATTAAAAGCGCGTTTTTTTTGTATTATTGATTTTCAATTTTCTTTAATGAGTCTTTTTCTTTCTCTGAACCTTCAAGATCAGTTTGTTCTTTGTTTTTAGATAAGAACCAGCCTGAAGCTGCTATGCCAAGTAACACAACCCAAAACGTAATTTTCCATACTTTTGATTCAGGGAAGTGTTCATTAATAATACCTAACTCCGGATGAGCAAGAGTGTAAACTGCTAGCTTAACCCCTACCCAGCCTACGATAGCAAAAGCCGCCGTTTCTAGCCCCGGGCGCGTATTTAATAGCTTGACGAACCAAGTTGCAGCAAAACGCATAATGATTAGTCCCATAATTCCTCCGGCAAAGATCACCAAGAATTGTCCGCCATCGAGTCCGCCAATTTTAGGAAGATTGGTTGTTGGCAACGTAACGGCAAGAGCCACAGCAGCCAAAATTGAATCAACCGCAAAAGCAATGTCCGCTACTTCTACTTTCAAGACCGTCATCCAGAAACCTGAGCCCTTTTTTCCGTCCGCTTCTTTTACTTTTTCATGATCACCTTTTTTCACATATCGCTTCACAATATGATTAATGGAAATGAACAATAAGTAAATGGCTCCTATTGCTTGAAGCTGCCATACATCTACCAAAAATGAAATCAAAAACAATGAACCGAATCTAAAAATAAAGGCACCGGCTAATCCGTAAAATAATGCCTTCTTGCGTTTTTCTTCCGGTAAATGTTTGACCATAATGGCCATTACAAGAGCATTATCCGCCGCCAAAATTCCTTCTAATGCAACCAGCACCAGCAATACCCATCCATATTCTAACAAAAGCGATGCATCCATAAAAATCCCCTCTCGTTTCTTTGTATAAGTTGATTTATTCTCATTACCGGAATAAAACACAAAAAGACCTTTGCCAAATATGGCAAAGGTCTTGCTAAGCATAATCATTATGCCAACAAAGCCGATGGAATACTCCATGTAATGACGACTTTGTTTCAGGTTTCCCTGACGCTACTCCCCTTTACTCCGTAAGAAGTAAATGTATTAAGTTGTTTTTATTTTACAAAAGGTCCACTAATAAGTCAATGAAAAGCCTTCTAAACTTTTGTTAAGCTTTTGTAAAGCGATTTAATACATTCAAAAACGTGGCAATATGAATTGGCTTTGTTACGTATTCACTAAAACCGACTAAAAAAGCTTGATCGATGTCGCTTTGCATCGCGCTTGCACTCAAGGCGACTCGCGGAATATGCTTCAACTCTTTTTCCAGCTGAAGCTGTGTGCATACCTCAAAACCATTCATATCAGGTAGATCAATATCAATTAAAACAATATCCGGTGAAATGGACTTGATTAGCCCGATGCCGTTTTCTCCTGTTTTGGCAACTAAGAGCTTAACGTTTTTATATGGAGAAAGAATCGATTGCATAAGCTCAATATTTGTATCGTTATCCTCAATATACACAATTGAGATCGGCATAGAAAAACCTAAAAATGACTCGGCTTCCCTTTCATTGGATAAGCGTTTAGGAACAGGTGGATGTACTAAGGGAAAACGAACCCAAAATGTACTGCCTTTTCCTTCTTCACTTCGCACTCCGCACGTTCCATTCATTAAGACAACAAGCTGCTTTACAAGCGCCAGCCCAATCCCTGTTCCGTCTTTTTCTAGTCTATTCACACGATAGAAAGGTTCAAAAATCCGATTTAATTCTGAAGCTGGAATTCCAAAGCCCCTATCTTCAATCAATATGGTTACGTGATGCTGAGCAATATCGGTATAGATAATGATATCGCGATAAGCGGGCGAATATTTAATGGCGTTTGTAAGCAGATTTAATAAGATCTGCTGAAACCGAAGTTCATCTACTTCAACAAAGACTTCTTGGTATGCGTGAAAGCGAGTATAAAATATACTATGCTTATCTTTTGCTAATGGTTTCATAATTTTAAGCGCGTCTTCAATTGCTTCTTTTACCGACACTGGTTCAAGGTTAATCGCTAAGTGACCTGATTCAATTTTCGATAAATCAAGCGTTTCATTTATTAAATAAAGAAGATGATTACCTGCTTTTAAAATTTTTCGTATACGATTCAATTGTTTTTCTGTTAAATCTTTTTCTCCTTGCTCTTCCAATATCTGTGCATAGCCTAAAATACTGTTTAAAGGCGTTCGAAGTTCATGGCTTACTTTTGATAAAAATTCTGACTTAGCCTGATTTGCTTTTTCGGCTTCTTCTTTGGCTATAATCATTTGCTGATTGGAATGAAGCAGATCTTGTTCTTGTTCCTGCTGCTTTGTAATATCATAAAATGTGACAACTACGCCTTTATAATATTTGCTTTCT
Source organism: Priestia sp. FSL R5-0597 (assembly GCF_038006305.1). Classification (NCBI taxonomy): domain Bacteria; kingdom Bacillati; phylum Bacillota; class Bacilli; order Caryophanales; family Bacillaceae; genus Priestia; species Priestia sp. FSL R5-0597. Next base: position 1,226,645 of record NZ_JBBOUZ010000001.1, on the reverse strand, counting down.
TGCAGAGGTTCAGCATTCACCGAAAGCCAAGTCAACTTTTTCTCATTTAAATAAATGCCCATGACTGTATTTCGCACAGGCTCTTTTGTATGAAGACAGCGGACAGATGGAATATCTTCGAGTGCAAAAGCTGTGCCATCAGGATGAATAATTTCCCAGTCTAAACCAAACGGGTTAACCGATAACATTTGGTCATAAGGCACGTTTAGAATCTTAGCAGCGTATGCATTGGCAGCAATTAAGTTACCTTCAAGGTCATGAAACACCACGCCTTCTGACATTGTAGAAAGAACGGATCGATACATGCTTTCACTTTTAGCCAGCTTTTCTCTTGCTTCGTGAAGATCAGTAATATCTACTATAGAACCAATAACTTCTTGTACTTCTCCTTTGTAGATATGAGGTGTTAATTTCGTATAGTAAGCAAAGTCGTTCAAAAGTACTTCATACGACACTTTCTCTCCCGCCCATGCTTTATCATAGTAACTCCTATTATCTCTTGCGTAGGATTCAGGTAAAAATTCCTCAGGTGTTTTTCCGACAACATCTATTTCCTCATATCCCATTTCACGAATCATTTTGCCTTCGCACATCGTATAGACATATCCTTTACTGTTCTTCACAAATTTAAAAATAGTACCATCTTGCTGTGAAAGCGTGCGTTTTAAATCTTTTTGTAAATCCAGAAGCTGCTGTTGAGCCCTTTTTCGATCTGTCACATCTTTGGCGATAACGTAACTTCCTTTAATTTGATCATAAACAATAATGGGCATTTGCGTGACTTCAACGTATACAGGCTGATTATCTTTGCGAATCAGCGTTGCCTCATAATATACAGAGTCTCCGCTCAGGGATTTCCACATATATTCTTCAGCTCTTTCAGCTTCTCTGAACATAGAAGGAAACGGGATTGTCTCCATTTTGTTTAACGTGTATCCTGTTAGCTCGATTCCTTTTGGGTTAATCGTTTGAATATTGCCGTACAAATCAACTGCACACACAATATTGGGATTGTAGTTAAAAAGGGATTGATAATACTCTTCTTTTAATTGACTTTCCCTCACTTCTTCCTGACGCTTAAAAGCAGCAACGAGCAGGAAGACAATCAGTAGCGTAATTGTAATGCTTGCAATAATATTGGAAAACGGCGCTTGATACGGCAGCCACTGGCCCCACCTTCTAGCAACTGAATGTGCAATATGCAGCTTCATTCCATACATACTAATGAAATGCATAGCTGAAATGCCAATGCCTAGCAAAATGGAGCTAACAAGTTTAAGAAATGGATTAGCTTTCACGCTTTTCGAACGAAAAAACAAGTGCATCGCATAAAATGCAACGACCAGGGCGATGATGACGGAAAGCAAAACAGATAGCATCGCATAATGAATGTGTGCTTCCGTTTCGATTGCTGCCATTGCAATATAATGTGTACCCAGAATACCGCTTCCTAAAATGAGCCCTGACCATACCGACGTGCGCCATTTCCAGAATGTCCAAAACGCAACTAATGATCCGCTAATTGCTATTATTAAAGCAAGGACAGAAAGTACAACATCAAAATGAAAGCTAACAGGAACATAATAAGCAAGCATCGCAATATAGTGCATCGCCCCCACTCCAAGCCCCATTGAAGTTGCTGACAGTGTGAGCCACAAATAATTGTTCCGCTGTTTTTTCATCATTTTGCTCACAATATCAAGTGCTGTATAAGAGGCAAGAATCCCTACAATGACAGCAAGAAATACGGTAAATTCATTATAGTGACCAGTAATTGAAATCATTTTCTTTCCTTTCACTTTAACGTTACTTCTTCTATCTAACTCTCCTTATAAGAACTATATTACGATCATTTATTCCGAAAGCAGACACATGAAATAGACGAAACTTACATAAGCTTCGTCCTCTCATCAGCATAACTATTTTAGAAGAAGCAGCATCTCTTAATTTGTCATTAACTGATGCAGCTGTTTTTGAACATCTTGGATTTTTAATTTTGAGATATGAGCATATTCATCAATTTCTAAGAAATAAACAAGATATGTTTCATTTTTTGGTGTGATGTGCGAAACTTTCTGCAAATTTACGATATAAGACCGATGTGTTTGACTGAATACAGAAGGGTTCAAATACATATAGATATCACTAATATTTTCATATGTCTCATAGACACGTGATTGAGTATAGATTAAGCATTTTTTTCCGGACTTTTCAATAAAAATAATTTGATCAATTGGAATGTAATAAGTAGATCCATTAAATTTTACAGGCAGTCTTTTTAATTGCTCACCTGGCTTTTTTGACTGATTTTTATCAATTCCAATGGAGTTTTTTGCCCGCTCTAGCGCCATATAAAGTCTGGTTTTTTCAATTGGTTTTACAATGTAATCCAGTGCCGACAACTCGAATGCCTTCACAGCAAATTCATCATAACCGGTGATAAAAATGAAGTTTAAATTCGGCTTAATGCGCAGGCACTTTTTTATGGCATCTACACCGTTAATCGTAGGCATATTAATGTCTACGAGCAAAAGGTCTGGACTCTTAGCCATCACTTCCTGTACAAGCTGCTCTCCGTCTTTGCAGATGCCAATCACTTCAAATTCCGGAAGCTGTTCTATAAAATAATCTAAAATTTCAACCGAATCTTCGTTATCATCGGCAATAATTAAGTTGATTTTGTTCATCCTGACTCCCCCTAGGATACAATGTTAAAGTATAGTACGAACTATTGCCCATTCTGTTTTATGCATGTCTACACATCTTTATAGTGTTTTTATGTTGAGATGAATGATCTACACGGACGCTAATCGTTAATGGAACGCACAACGATTGTTCATGGGGAATATTGCAATAATTGTAGGTTTTCTAGAAGAAGAAATAAAACCGTTTATCTATTATCATTTATTTTCCTAACAATGATTTAATACCCTTTTTATAATCTGTAAATCAGCATGCCAGAATCTTTATTTAATATTTTTAATAAAGGCGACACGCTATTTTCAATCATTTTGTCTTCTCTTACTATTAAAACATGTTCTACGTTCTTCCACCCATACTTTTATTCATTTTTTACTTTTTATTCAAGGTAATTACTTACATACAACCCTTAATAACCCTGTATTTGTAATTTCACTTGAAGAAATTTATGTATTTTTTATTCATTTTATTATAAAAATTCTAGCATATAACGCTATGAACTTACATATGTATTCCGAACTAGTTCCTTTTAGAACTATGATTATTATACCATTTCATAGTATAAATCACATATATTTAAAGGTGAAGACTTTCCATTCCTTTAAGAGTTCAAAGCTATTTATTTGTAAAATAAATCAATTCATTCCTCTCTAAAGGCTAATACATCTAATTATCCATCTATTATCTGTAAAAAAACAGGCCTAAAGTTATACTTCGGCCTGTTTTACTTTCATTTCTTATTTTGCATTTTTTACAATTTGCTGTGCCTGTTTAGATACAAAGAAGCGACCTTTTTTATCCTGTACCACCACACTGTCCATCTGCATCTTTTTTCCATTTACAATTGCAATATTTTTATTTACCGGAAAACGTACCGTTCGCTTATTTTTTGTAACAACGAGCACAGGGTTGTTTTTATCTTTTGAGTCCACCGCTACATTTGAGCCTTTAAAAGCTTTATTTGCTTCAATAAATAATTCATTTGTTAACTCATTTAAGTTAATATTCATTGACTTAGCCATATGTTTAGCAATATCCGTATTATCAAAGTGCCCCGTTGGTCGATTGACGCCGTATGAATACAGAAATACATCCTCACCCGTATGACCGCCCGTTGTGAATCCAAGGTTTGCTCGGTTGGCTAATAGCTTTGATAGTGTAGCACTCATTTCTTTTTTATCTCTTGCTTTAGTCAGCTGCGCTTTTTCCTCTGAAGTTAGATTTGATAAACCATACAAAGCAGCTACTTCTTCTTTATTTGATAAATCTTCTTTTAAGTTAGACGTAGCACCTTCTAACGTCATTTTTGCTTTTTTTAATGGATCAATATAAGCAGAAACAGGTGTGGTATCATATCCTTTTGTTGTATTTGCATTACCGATTGAAAGACCGCTGTTTCCGTGATCAGCAATCGCAATAACCATCGTATTTCCATCTTTTTTAGCGAACTCTACTGCTTTGCCCACTGCTTCATCAAACGCTAATACATCGCTAATCATGCCTATTGGATCATTTGCATGAGCTGCCCAATCCGTTTTGCTTCCTTCAACAAATAAGAAAAAACCGTCTTTATCTTTGGAGAGTGTTGTTATTGCTTTATTTGTCATCTGAGACAGCTTCGGCTGTTCTGCTTTTGTCTGCGGTCGGTCCATATCATACGCTAAGTCTCGGTCGGCGAAGCTCCCCCAGATTTTTTTGGCGCGCGACTGCTCTAATTCCTTTTTATTTTCTACAAAGTCATATCCTCTTTTGTTTAATACATTGACTAAGTTTTCACCGTCTTTTCGGCTTTTTTCCTCTTTTCCTGGCAGAAGAGATTGCTTACCTCCTCCAAGTACTACATCAATGTTTTGATACACTTGCTGCTCCGCTAGCGTTTGAAAATCATCACGGCTGTAGTTGTGGGCTGAAAAACCAGCTGGTGTGGCGTGCTGGATTTCAGAAGTAGCCACAATTCCTGTCGCGCGCCCCGAAAGCTTTGCTCCTTCTAGAACGTTTGCTACGGGACGAAACTGATCTTCTTTTTCTACGGGTTTAACCCCAGGTGTATTCACTACTGAAGGGAGCACACCTACATAACCAGAATTTGATTTATTTCCTGTTGCTAAAGCAGTAGCTGCCGGAGCGGAATCTGTAATAGCAGATTCTGCCGAATACGCACGTACTCCCCCGGCCATCAGCTGATCCATATGTAACGGTTTTCCTTTGTACCATCTTGCAAGTGTAGTAGCATTTGAGCTCGTCCCGTCCATTACCATCATAATGACATTTTGAGGTTTCTTAGCTGACTTATGCTCCACTTTTGCTTCCGTTTGAATAAGAGAGTTTCCTAAACCAAACGAGGCCAATGCTACTGCTCCTGCCAGTGTAATACCTGCTAATTTTTTCTTCATATAAATGTACCCGCTCCTTTATTTCATTATCTTCGACATGTCTAAAGTTACCATCCAAACGTAAATCTACTGTTTATCCACTGTAAAAGAGTGTAAAGTTTGTCTTTATATTCTTCCTTTCTTCTTGAGAAAAAATAGTCGAATAAAAAGGAAGTACATGAACAAACTACCAGTAATAGAAAGTCATGCGAGGGGCACGGTTATGTTTAAACATTTATTTAAAAAAAAGAATGCAGACGATCAGCCCAAAAAATCATTGGACGAACTGATTAAACAATTTAAAAAATCAAGTGATTTTACAACATTAGCTATTGGTTCGCAGCATCGAAAATACATCATTACTTATTTTAAGCAGCTCGTAAACATGCAAAGTGTTGAAGATAAAATACTTGAGCCTTTTCAAAAACTAGACTTCACGTTAAGCAGTGTATATGAAGTCGAAAACGTTCTGCCGATTGAAGATATTTCCGTTACAAAAGATACAAAAGAAATTTTAGAAAAGATGCTGCGCGGCTATGTGATGTTTCAACTGCATAAAGACGATAAGCTAGTAGCTCTTATTAAAGTTCAAAGCTTTGATACGGGGTTTCGAAAAGAAAATGAAACGGAAAATGAGTTCAGCGTCGTTGGTCCTAAAATTGGTTTTGTGGAGGATTTAGATGTCAATCTCTATTTAATGAGAAAAACGGTCATTTCCGAAAACCTTATTTTTAAAGAACTCACCGTAGGAAATAAATCGAAAACGCGCGTGGTGCTTGTTTACTTAGAAGGCGTAACGAATCCTCAGCACGTAGACACCATGACCCAGCGCCTTGAAGAAATAGATTTTGACGTCATTTTTGATAGTACAATGCTTGATCAATTGATTTCCGATAATTCTTCTACGGCATTTCCGCTTTTTTTAACAACAGAGCGGATTGATCGAGTTCTGTTTAGTCTGTTAAACGGGCAAGCTGCCTTCTTTTCGAGTGGTTCACCCTACGCAGTTACCGGACCGTCAACGTTGCTTGACTTCTTTATTTCACCCGAAGACTACTATTTACCGTGGGTTCTAGGGTCATTTTTCCGAGTTATTCGTATTTTGGGCGTCTTTTTCTCTATTTTTGCTACGCCTCTTTATGTAGCCATTGTTACGTATCATTATGAGATGCTTCCAAAAGATTTGCTGGGGCCTATTATCTTTTCAAGGACAAACGTTCCTTTTCCACCTGTTATCGAAGTGCTTTTTTTAGAAATAACCATTGAGCTGCTTCGGGAGGCAGGAGCCAGACTTCCAACAAAAGTAGGGCAAACACTGGGAATCGTAGGCGGGATTGTTATTGGGCAAGCAACGGTAGAAGCTGCGTTAACAAGCAATATTTTGCTTATTATTGTTTCACTGACAGCTTTAGCCTCTTTTACAACGCCTATTTTTAAAATGTCTAACACGATCCGGCTGCTACGTTTTCCGTTTATTTTGTTTGCCACTGCGTTCGGTTTAGTCGGCATCACATTTGGCTTTTGTTTCTTGCTGGTTCACTTGCTTCGGTTAAAGTCTTTGGGCATGCCTTATCTTGTTCCGCTTTTTCCGTTTCGCCCAACAGAGTATAGGGATACCTTTTTGCGCTTGCCGTATAGTCATACGGCCAAGCGGCCAAGCTACTTGCGTCCTTTAGAACGCTTTCGCTATAACCCTAATAAAGCGAACAAGACTAAACGAAAAAGTAATTTAGATAATGAGTAAAGCGGGGAAACGTCATGAAGAGAATACTTATTTTATGCACTTGCCTTACTTTTTTAACGAGCTGTGCAGACCGTGAAACAATTGACGAAATTCAAGTAGTTAACTCCATAGGATATGATTATATTCCTCAAAGCAATAAAGTCAGAGGAACTATTTTATACCCTATCTATAAGTACGGGCCAACGGAAGAACCTAGTATTATTGCGGCTACTGCTAATTCATCATTTGATATTCCACTCCGTTTAAACAATAAATCATCTCTTCCGGTCGCTTTTGGGCAGCTGAGAAGCATCGTCATGGGAAAAAAATTTGCAACACACGGCGTGGATGAATTAGTAAATACAATTGCTAGAAATCCAGACCTTGGGCGTAATATTAAATTAAGTATCGTAGATGGCAACGCACATGAATTATTGAGCTCCGTTACAAAAAAGAAAATTAAGGACTATCAGTTTATTTCTAATTTGATTGAACAAAATATCCGCACAGAAAATTTGCCTAACACCAATTTACAAATTTTTTTATTCAGTTTTTTTAGTGATGACCGCGACCCGTACCTTCCTGTTTTAGCTCAAGAAAAAGATGCTATTAAATTAAAGGGGCTGGCGCTTTTCAAAGAACAAAAAGTCGTTACAACCATCGGAATGAAAGAAACGTTTTTATTTAAGCTGCTAACAAGCGGAACAAAGCACGGCCGCTACTCAGTAACAATTAAAGAAAGTGACCGTAAAGGCGAGATCATTCTTCAAAACTTGCGCACCAAAACAAAGTATGAAATTAAAGGCAATCATCAACATCCAAGTATTGTTGCGCACTTAACTGTCGACGGCCTTGTAAAAGAGTTTCCTGGATGGATAGATTTAACAGACCCGGCTCGTATTAAAATGGTTGAAAAAACGCTTCAAAAAGACATTGAAAAAGACGGGGATACTTTTATTAAAAAGCTTCAGCGGCACAAAATCGATCCCATTTGTTTTACCGATTATGTTCGAAGTAAAACGAGAAGGTTTAACAGTGAAGAATTCAAAGCGCAATATCCGGATATGAATATTGAAGTAAAAGCTCACGTTCATCTTATTCAAACCGGTATTAGCAACTAGGAGGAAGAAAAGATGCACAATACAATTAAAGAAGAAAATCAAGTTTCCCCTTCTTTTCTTTTTTTCTTAGTTCACTCTACTCAGATTGGCGTTGGAATACTAGGATTTCAGCGTTATATTATTAAAGGTGCCGGATATGAAGCATGGATATCTGTCATTCTTGCAGCGATCAGCATCTGTATTTTATTAGCGATGATTTTTAATATCTTAACCCGTGAAAACAGCGACATTATTGATATTCACCGGCTATATTTTGGAAAATATCTTGGAGGGGCTTTAACCCTTGCCGCTTCCATTTATTATTTTATCTTTGCATTAACGATTTACCGAACGTATGTAGAGATTTTGCAAATATGGATGTTTCCGCAGTTAGAAACATGGGTCGTATCACTTGTATACTTGCCTATTATTTACTACACAGTTTCCGGTGGGTTTCGTGTGATTACTGGCATTGCCTTTTTTGGGGTCATGCTTCCCTTGCCGCTCGTATTTGCCTTACTTTATACGTTAAAATATGGGCACCTTAATAATTTATTTCCTTTATTTGATCACACAATATGGGAATTTTTAATTTCAACTAAAATGATGACCTTTGAGAATTTGGGATTTGAATCCGTACTTTTTTTCTATCCATTTATAAAAAATGGCGCTACTAGTCAGAAGTGGGGGCAATATGGCGTTTTGTTCAGTACTTTTTTATATTTGTGTACGGCATTAGTGTCGTTTGCTTACTTTAGTCAAGGACAGTTAGGCCATACCATCTGGCCAACCTTAACGATGGCTAAAATTATTGAAATCCCATTTTTACAGCGCTTTGAATATATTTTAATTTCTATGTGGCTTTTAGTCGTTCTTCCTACTATTGCTGTCAGCGTATGGTGTACAATTCGTGGATTTAGCAAAACATTTAATAAGCCGCCTACGCTTTTTCTCATATTAGTTCTTATTGCCCTTCTTGGTTTTTCTATTTTCTTTGATGATCGAGAAACCATCGATCAGCTTAATACACGATTATCCATGACCGGCTTTTACTTTATTTATGGCTACATTCCCTTCCTTTTTCTCTATAGCCTCATTCGAGCCAAAATAAAACAAAAGAAAACACAAAAAGAAGAGCGTGAGCCAACTTTAAGTTGAATCACGCTCTTTTTTTCATATTATTTTATTTGTTAAATAAAACAGCGTATTCCCCGTATCCTTCTTTTTCTAAATCTTCTTTCGGAACAAAGCGAAGAGCTGCTGAGTTGATGCAATAACGCAAGCCGCCTGCATCTTGCGGACCATCATCAAATAAATGACCTAAATGAGAGTTAGCCGTTTTGCTTCGTACTTCTGTACGAACCATATTATGACTAACGTCCATGTTTTCTTTTACTTCATCTTTATTAATCGCTTTTGTGAAAGACGGCCATCCGCATCCGGCATCATATTTATCGGTTGAACTAAACAACGGCTCTCCTGATACGATATCTACATAAATACCATCTTCTGTATGATCCCAAAATTCATTGCGAAACGGGGGTTCCGTTGCGTCATTTTGAGTAACTTCATATTGAATAGGCGTTAATGTCGTTTTTAGCTGCTCGTCGCGGCCAAAGTCTTTCCAGTTTTCTTTAATAAAACGATCACGTCCAGATCCTCGTCGATACATAGCATAGCGGAATTTATTTTTCTTATAATAACCTTGATGGTATTCTTCCGCTTCATAAAACGGTTTTTCCGGTAGAATTTGTGTGGCAATTGGTTCAGAAAAACGACCGCTTGCTTCTAATTGTTGCTTGGATTCTTCAGCTAGTGCCTTTTGGTGCTCATTGTGATAAAAGATAGCTGTTCGATATGAATCGCCTCGATCCGCAAATTGTCCGCCTGCATCCGTTGGGTCAATTTGAGGCCAGTATAGTTCTAAAAGCTTTTCATATGGAAAAACTTCTGGATCAAATGTAATTTGGACCGCTTCATAGTGGCCCGTTGTTTCTGAGCATACTTCTTTGTACGTCGGGTTCTCTTTGTGACCGCCTGTATAGCCAGATACAACTTTTATAATGCCTGGCTGTTCATCAAAGGGCTTCACCATACACCAAAAACAGCCTCCAGCAAAAGTTGCTACTTCATATTGTTCTGTCAAAAAGATGACCTCCTTCATGTATTCTTTCTATTATTATACGCTGATTTGATGTTCTCACCAACTAACTTGCTTCTTGTACTCTTTCCGTTTTAAGACAAAAAAATAATCAGTGAAGCTCATCTTCACTGATTATTCTTCCGCATTTAAAGCGCTTTATTTTTGATCACCTTTAATTTTGTGAAACAGTTTATTCATCGTTTCAATTTCTTTATCTGTAAAGTGCTCAAACCGCTCAAGGAAATATGCTCGTTTTTTTTCTTGAATCACATTAAAAATATCTTGCCCTTCTTTGGTCAGTTCAATATCAATAATACGTCGATCATTTTCAGACCGTTTGCGTGCAATGTAGCCTTTTGACAAAAGCAAGTCGGTTACCGCCGTAATGTGGCTTGCTGACACTTGAAGATACTTAGATAAATCAGTTGATCGCTGCCTGCCGGAATCAACCAGCATACGAAGCACCATAAATTCATTTGTTGATAGCTCTGAATTGTATACTTCATTAATTTCTTGGCGAAGCTGTCTGAACACAAAGCGAAACAGCGTCTCCATTTCTTGAACGAGCTCTTCTCTTTTTTTCACTTGTCACTCTCCTTAACGCTATCGCATGATAACGAATATGTATTTACGAAAGTATTTCACTTTCTTAACTTAATTAGTTTTATCAAATTACTAAGCGTTTCGTCAACTATTATTGAGATTTTTTTCCACAAGTCTGTACGAATTGATGTATTTTTCGTAAAATTCCATAAAAAAAGCGATTTACCGTTATGGTAAATCGCTGCTAATAGCTAAAAATACCGGTTAAAAAGCTTCTCCATCTCGGAACAGGCTTTTTACCTTTTAAGCTGTCTTCACTTTTCAACTGACTTTCAAGTTCCGCTACTCGATTTTCTAATTTCGTAATAACTTTATTTAATCGATCGATTTCTGAACGATGCTCTAAAATTTGAAAGGTCACTACTTCTCCCGCTTTTTCTTCTGTACGCTTTTCATTTTCAATCAGTCTTAAAAAAAGCTGATCAAGCTGCTTTTGCATATCTTGTGCACGTTCATCAGATATAACGACTTCCTCTTTTTCTACTACTTTTTCTACCACTTTGACGACGGCTTGACGATTGCGGTTTTTTTGAAAGTCTCTAAGTGCTTCAATATTTTCTTCTGTAAACTCACAGTGTCCCGATTCATTTCTCTCTAGCTCGATATCCGCCATTTTAACCCATTTTAATACCGTACTTGGATGTATTCCCAGCGACTTTGCCACATCCACCGTTTTCATCGTCATGTTCCATCCCTCCATTTTTTCATTTACTAGCCATTTCGAGAGAAATCTTTAAATCCCTTCATACGTGACAAAACTAGTATGAATTCGTCAAAGAAAGTGGACGTTCAACAAATGAAGAAAATGATGTCATTATTCCCTAGAAAAACTCGTATAAACCTTCTGCAAAATAACAAAATTCGCTCTGTGAAATCCCCTTGCCGTATCCCTTAAAAAAAGACGCGCGCTCTTTACCTGTAAAGATTCCGTCTTCAAAACGAACAGCCAGCGCCATATCATAACGAGCGTCTCCTAAAGTTCCTCCGCTCCAGTCAATAACAGCTGTTATCTGACCGTCGTGTACAAGTACATTATCAATCGTGTAGTCTCCGTGAATAAGTACCTCTTGTTTGCATATCATGTTTTGCTTCTGCAGTTGTTTTAGCAGCCGTTGATTTCCGTCTACCTCATAGTGAGTTAAATTGTACTCTGCCTCTTGCAGCATTCGGTGGATCCACGGCTGCTTACTCACTAATCGTTCTGGACACTCAGCATTGTGAATACGAGCAAGAAGACGCCCCATTTCATAGACAACGTGCTCACGCTTTTTTTCATTATCTTCCTTCTCTAAATACTCTCTTACCGTCTTTCCTTCAAGAAATTCTAGCAGCATCCAGCTCTCTTCTGCTGTTTGAACGAATTTGTAAGCGATCGGGCTTTGACATTCTTCCAGAGCGCATATATTTTTTAATACATAATATTCCTTATATAACCATTTTCTGTACTTTTCCCTTTTTGTCCGTTTTAAAACATATCTCCCTTTAGCGGTATGAAGGATACCAACATCTGAGGTACACCCTTGCTTCGGAAACGTCACTTTTTCGATTTGCTTTACATACTTTTTTATCGAATGAGGAATTTCTTCTATTATAATAGGATGCAACTGTCTCACTCCCCTTTCTTTCTACATTCTCTTTTTGTTGCTCTTTCCCTCCAACCCACAGCTAGAAGCAACTAACTGCATACTTGAAACCTACGTTCACCATTCCAATAAAAAAATCCGAACGATTACTCGTTCGGACCTTCCTTCAACTAAACTACTTTTGCCCAGTCTCTTACCCTTTACCAAGCACCCAGCGGCTTTTCGTAAACATCGTATAACCAACCGTAAATAAAACAACCGTACAAACCGACAAGCTTCCTATTGTATAGACGAGACTCTGCATGTCGTAGACACCGTAGAGAAGCTGTTTCATGAGTGCAAATACGTTATAAATAGGAATTAAAAATCCGCTTGGTTGCAGTTCGTGTACGGATTTTCCCATCAGTAAAAAGTATGGAAGTATCGCTACCATCATAATTTGAGATGTATAGCTCTGCGCTTCTTTAACCGAACTTGCTAAAAGGCTAAGAATACATAATACCATAGCTCCTAGAAGTGCTAGCAGGGTAAGGGTGACTAAAAACGAGAAGATAAAGGTTGTAACATGCCCCTTAAGCTGCAGTGCATCATTTAATATAGTTGTTAAATAACGTACAGAGAAAACAAATGCCAATGTAGACAAAAGGCCGCTTACGATACCGAATGTAGAGATCGTAAGCCATTTTCCAACCAGTAATTGCGTTCGTTTGACAGGAGCCATCAATAGAGCTTCCATCGTCTTCCGTTCTTTTTCACCTGCAAAAATATCATTGGCAGAAGGAAGAATGCCACCTAAAACGCCCATAATGATAATCATTGGCGCAAACATCGCAATCATTGTTAAAGAGCCGTCATCTTCTTTAGACACTCCTTTTTCAACCACATTAAACGGAGCTATCGTTTGACTATTCACATTTAGTTGGTCTAAGCGTTCGCTAACTATAGCTTCTCGATGTTTATTCAGTATATTTTGTATATACTCTGCGGTAGCACCTGAGTTCATGCTCGCTGAATCCGTATAAACAGTAACTTCTGGCGATTTCATCTTACGCACTTCTGAAGAAAAATCGTCTGGTAGCTTTAACGCCGCTAACGCTTTCCCTTGTTCTACAGCACTGAGTGGATTTCTGCTTTCAATTACTTTAATATTGTCATCGTTTTTTAACCAGTCGATCACACTGGCATCAGAATCTTTTGTAACAGCTACAGACATGGAATCTGTTTGATCATTGGCCATCATTTTGTCTGCAAAAAAGATAATCCCTACATTTAACAGAATCGGAATCAACACGCTAAAGATAATCGTTTTGCGATCTCTCAAACAATCAATCAACTCTTTTTTATAAATATGCCAAATCATATTAAGCCCCCCTCACGATACGCGACATAAAGATGTAATTTAAGTCTGTGCTTTCTTCTTCTTTATACAGCTGTTCGTTTGTTCCTTGATAAATCATTTTTCCTTTATGAATCATGATGATAGACTGACACAGCATCTCCACTTCTTCCATAATGTGACTGGAAAAAACAATCGTTTTTCCTTCTCTTTGCAGACTTTTAATAAGCTCGCGAAACATGTTTGCTGATGTAATGTCTAATCCTGTAGTCGGTTCATCAAATAGGATAACGTCTGGGTTATGAAGAATAGTGCGTGCAATGGCTACTTTTTGACGCATTCCTTTTGAAAAGCCTCCGACGCGGCGGTCTAAGTAGTCTTTCATTCCAAAACGTTTGGCTAGTTCCTCAATCCTTATCTTTGTTTCATGTTTGCTCATTCCATAAAACTTAGCAAAATAAGCTAAGTTTTCACGAGCTGTCAAACGGTCGTATAAACCTGTTTCACCGCCAAAAAGGACGCCGATTTTTTGCTTTATTTTATCGGGCCGTTTATGAATGTTAATTCCGTGAATGAACATATGGCCTTCCGATGGTTCAAGTACAGTCGACAGCATACGTAAAAGAGTTGTTTTCCCCGCTCCATTTTCCCCTAATAGTCCTACAATTTCTCCTTGTGCGATGGTTACATGAATATCTTGAACAGCTGCAATTGTTTGCTTTTTCTCTTTGAAATATTTCGTCACACCTTTGATTTCAATCATATCCGCTCTCCCCTTTTACTGTGATTGACTCTATCTTAGCTTATTTTTTATACAGCATCTTCCATCTTGTCATAAAGAGGGTCTTTTATGTCGCGAAACGTCCTTTCCATCTTGTAAATCATGGTAAAATAGTGTGGTAATATCCAATAGAATAAAACAAAGAGGGTTTTTATTTATGAAGGTAGGATTAGTGGATGATCATTCATATGATTTAGAAAAATTGAGGATTTCTTTAGAAAGAGAAGATGATATAGACATACTTTTTTCGACTAGCAGTGCGGAGGAAGCTTATAACGAAATTAAAAAAAATGAAATTGATTTATTAATTACAGATATTGAAATGCCAAAACTATCAGGTTATGAGCTTGCAGACTTTATCAATGCTTACGCACTTGATATTCAAGTCATCTTTGTCACTGGGCACAGCGGCTTTGCCGTTCATGCATTTGAACTCAACGTTTTAGACTACATTATGAAGCCTTACTCTAAAGAGCGTCTGTTAAAAGGCATTCAGCGTTTTTATCAAAAAAACCAATCAAATAACACAAGAGATAAGCTTATTTTAAAACAAAAAACCGAAATGCAAGTGCTGAACAAACAAGATATTATATTTGCAGAACGAACGGGTCGCTCTACCACCATCATAACGAGAAATGGAGAATTTAGTACCTATCAATCATTAAACGAAATTGAAAAAGAATTAACCGCGAGTCATTTTCTAAGGTCTCATCGAGCTTTTATTATCAACATTTCCTATATTCAAAATTTCTCCCTGTATACTAAGCACTCATACTCCGTGATGTTTCAAAGCACCGAAAAAACAGCTTTAATCACGAAAACAAATTTAGACATCTTGCAAAAAGAATACTTTTAAAGGAGGGACTATCTAAAATGAAACTATTTTACACACTAGTTTTACTAACTGTTTTCGTGCTCCTCTTTTTTAAAGACCTGCCTGTTAGTTTACATCTCCTACTTAGTTCTTTTATAATTGGTTCATTTTTTATATGGAGAAAGAAATATCAAACGGCTCCTTCACTAACGATAAAAAAAGCAATCGTGCTGACGTCTTTTTTCCTGCTTTTATTTAGCCTATCTTCACCTCTTAGTATTGGCCTAACCGTTATCGCAATGATTGGTTACATGACCGACATGTTTTCGTCTTATCAACAATACATATTCGTAACCAACCGGGAAAGCAGTGCTTCACGTGAAATTCAAAAAAACAATGAGCTTTTTCAAGCGTTAAGAGCTGAAAGACATGATTTTATTAAACATGTCAGCGCCGTATCCTATCTTCTAGAAACAAACCAAAGACAGCAGGCACAAGAGTATATTCAAGATTACGTTGAAGCTTTGAATGATACCCATTCATATATTCAAGGTGAACATTCGCACGTTGCTTCTGTTGTACATCAAAGCAAGAATCAAGCACATACGTGGGGAATACATATGAATGTTCAATTAGATTCACCGTTATCACAGCTGCCTTTAAAGCACCTTGACCAAATGAATCTCATCATGAATTTACTGCATAATGCTTTAGAAGCCGCTCATTCTTCTGAGAAAAAAGAGATAACCGTTTCGAGTATGATTCGAAGTGGCATTTACATTTTAGAAGTCAGCAATTCTACGGCTCCTTTATCACGAGAGCGTCAAGATCACTTGTTTACTTCTTTTCATGTGACAGAAAAGAAAGAACGCCACGAAGGCCTTGGCACGTGGATCATTTCTGAACTTGTTTCCAACTACCACGGACGCTTGGAATATACCTATCACGATTTAACTCTTTCCATTAAAATAAAATTTCCGATAGTCGTTTCCTCAAAACAAGCAACATAGCCGCTATAGCCTAAGCGGCTTTTTTTCGTATGAGCCTCTTCTATACGCGCACACTATAAAAAGCACCGAAAAAAAGAAATATTTCACACTTGTTTTAGCTCTTTTATCGTCACTTTTTTAGTTTTTGATTTTTTATATGCAAATCTATTGCATTTCAAGTAAAAAACGAATATTATATATCATGTTGCTTTTAATGTTCGTTATTTTTGGAGGTTACTTATGTTTAAGTTAAAAGAATATAACACGGATGCTAAAACGGAGATTTTAGCTGGTATTACAACGTTTTTAACCATGATTTATATCGTCATTGTGAACCCAGTTATTTTGTCCAGCGCCGGCGTTCCTTTTGATCAAGTATTTACAGCTACTATTATTTCAGCAGTCGTAGCTACGCTATGGATGGCTCTTGCAGCTAACTATCCAATCGCTATTGCTCCCGGTATGGGAATGAACGCATACTTTGCTGCTTTAGTTGTTGGTTCAAATGGAAGTATCGACTATGCTACTGCTTTTTCAGCTGTATTCGTAGCGGGTATTATCTTTATCATCCTATCGTTAACATCGTTTCGTGAAAAATTAATTGAAGCTATTCCAAACAATTTAAAGCACGCGATCAGTGCTGGTATCGGTTTATTTATTGCTTTTATCGGGCTTCGTTCAGCCGGTATTATTGTTGCAAATAAATCAAATTTAATTGGACTTGGTGATTTGCAGTCTGAGAAAGTAGTTTTAACACTGATTGGACTTGCGATTACAATCATTTTATATACGCTAAATGTAAACGGCGCTTTATTCTTCGGTATGATTATTACCGGATTAATTGCTTTCTTTAGAGGACAGCTTTCATTTGATAAAGGTTTGTTTGCTTCCCCTCACCTTCCAGATGGCTTAATGATTTCAAATCCTTTTGCTGCTTTTGGAGATGTTATTCATCATGATTTGTACACAGTTGTTTTTTCTTTCTTACTTGTGACGATTTTTGATACAACAGGTACAATGGTAGGCGTAGCTCAACAGGCCGGTCTTATGAAAGGTAATAAGATGCCTCGCGTGCGTCAAGCATTGCTTGCTGACTCCTTTGGTACAACGATTGGCGCTTTATTTGGTACAAGCCCAACAACCGCTTACGTTGAATCTTCATCTGGTGTAGCAGCAGGCGGACGTACAGGTCTAACGGGCGTGACGGTAGCCATTCTATTTATCGTGGCAGCATTCTTTAGCCCGGTTGTAAGCTCGGTTTCTGGCGTAGCAGCTATTACTTCACCTGCATTAATTATTGTCGGAAGCTTGATGATGGGTGCTGTAGCTAAAATTAATTGGAATGACTTTGATGAAGCGTTCCCTGCCTTTTTAGTTGTTCTAGCGATGCCTCTTACATCAAGTATTGCAACAGGAATTGCGCTTGGCTTCATTTCTTATCCGTTAATGAAGCTGGTAAAAGGAAAAGGCAAACAAGTTCATCCGCTTGTGTATGTCTTTGCTGTTTTATTTCTCTATCAGCTCATCTTTTTACCGCATTAAAAAAGCTTGGAGATTTCTCTCCAAGCTTTTTTTTTATTGAAAGTGATTGTTATTTTCTTTTGTTTGATAAAGGTAATTTTCCACATAGATTTGTTCTGCATCAGAAGCATTCTTTATCCCTTCTTCTGGATTTAGCTCGACACTTCTCTTTTTAGCTATATAATCCACTAGCGCCCCAAATCCTAAAAGACCGCCTATAATCCCAGCAAATACAATCCATATTGGCAATTGCTTCACGTCCCTTTTCTTTTAATTGTATCAGCTTCAGCGCAACAGGTAAATATTAACATGTTTTCTTCACTTATAAATAAAGCGCTTTTTACCAAATATACGTAAAAAACGTCTTTGTATTTGGTATACTAAACTCACGGCATGTTCTACAGAGAAAGGGGCTTAATTGCATATGAACAAACAGCTTGGAACGTTAATGTTTGTTATTTTTATGGTATTTGTCGGCTTTGGCGTGATCATCCCCATCGTACCTGAAGTTATTCGTGCCACGGGTGCAAGCACGGTCAATTTAGGGATACTAATGGCTAGCTATTCGATCGCATCTTTTATTACCGCACCTTTTTGGGGGAAGCTTTCCGATATAAAAGGCCGCCGTCCCATCTTACTTTGGGGCTTACTTGGCTTTAGCGCAAGCTTTTTTCTTTTTTCGGTGGCAGAAAACTCTTTGACTCTGATGTATACGTCACGCATCATCGGAGGTTTGTTTGCAGGAGCTGTTATTCCTTGTGCTTTTGCATACGCTTCTGATAGTACAGATGAAGAAAACCGCACGAAAGCAATGGGACTGTTAGGGATGTCAATTGGCTTAGGCTTTATTTTTGGACCGGCATTAGGCGGTGTCCTTTCGTCTTTCGGCTTGTTTGTTCCCTTCGTTATCTCTGGTATCTTGTCACTGATTATGACAGCGTTCTCATTCTTTACGTTAAAAGAATCGTTACGAAAAGAACCTGCTGCCAAAATACAGACATCCAGATGGCATGACTTCACGTCAGATTTTCAAGGAGCTATGAAGTATTTATATGTTCTTTCATTTTTAGCTACTTTTACGCTCGCTGGTTTAGAAGCTACTTTTCAATTTTTTCAAATAGCGAAAATCAATGCTACTCCCACGACAATCGGATGGATGTTTATGGCGAGCGGTTTAACTCAAGCCCTGATTCAAGGCGGTGTACTGCAGCGATTTAAAAAAGGAAATGAAAAAAAACTGATGGCTATTGGCTTATTGGTTTCAGCAATAGGATTTACGTCTATTTTGTTATCTTCTAGTGCCGTTAATGCTACCTTATTTCTGTGCATATTTACAGCAGGAAATGCCCTTATTCGTCCTTGTGTCCTCTCATTAATTACGATGAGAACCAAAGTAGGATATGGCTCTGCTTCAGGGTTAACTGCCTCAATGGATAGCTTAGGGCGTATTTTTGGCCCTCTGCTTGGTGCATTTGCCTTTAAACTCAATATGACGCTGCCTTTTATTATCGGAGCAGTTGTCACTTTAGCTGCTTTACTGCTGATTCAGCGTCATACAGCTCTAGATTATTCTGAGCAAACACTATCATCATAGAGGCTGAAACAAAAGTATTTTAGCTGAAGGAAGATCCGAACGATGAATCGAGATTCTTGATGGAGAATCCAACGCGTTCGGATTTTTTTATTGCTATGGTAAACGTAAGTTTCATGTATGTAGGTACTTCTAGCTGGTGATTGGAGGGCAAGGCGAAGACTCCTGCGGAAAGCGAAGCCTTGTAGGGAAATCAACAGCCGATTCCTACTAGCTCATGTAGCCAATTTGTTAGTCTTTGGATTAATCTAGCTATGTCTCAATCTCTTTTCATCGTTACTAACACAAGATTATCCGCAGCTGCAGTGTGTTTTATAATTGAAAACCGATGAGCTTCGTATAGCTTAATCGCAGGTGTATTTTTTTCGGCTGTGGAAACCATACACTCACATTCTGAATATCTTTGAAGTACATATGTTAAAAGACGGCTTCCGATTCCTTTTCGAAAGTAACGAGGACGCACAACAAGGCGGCAAATCGTTAATCGCTCATTTTCTTTTTCAAACGACAGCACGCCTGCTAGCTTACCTTCAATTATTTCTCCGATAAACACTTCCTTGCTTTTCATAACATCTTCTTTGCTTTCTGTAAGCTGAGGAATATCTGAAAAGCTAATGAGCCTTGCTTCTTCTTGATAAGCTTCTACTTGCACAGCTACTATTTGAAGAGCGATATCCACTCTTTGATGTTCGAGGATTTGAAGCATGAAAACCACTCCATTTCTTTCACAAATTTAGACAAATTCCATGTTTTCACTATATCCAAACACCTTCCTTGTACATATTGTATTATGTACCGAATTAGCCAGGAGGTGTTTATATGCATATCACTGCTGAAAGAATTAGAGAAGCAACAGAAGCACTTGCTTCTACTGAGCTTGAAACATTTATGTACCAAGAGCCAACTGCTCTTCACAGACGTTCTCGTCGTCGTTCTACTCGTCGTTCTACTCGTCGTTCTACTCGCCGTTCTACTCGCCGCACTACTCGTCGCACTACTCGTCGCACTACTCGCCGCACTACTCGCCGCACTACTCGTCGCACTACTCGCCGTTCTACTCGTCGCACTACTCGCCGTTCTACTCGCTGCACTACTCGCCGTTCTAGCCGTCGCCGCTGTCGCTGCGGTTCACCTTGCTGCTCATATCCATGGTTTAATAAATCATTTGGCTGCTGCTTTAAAGGTCATGGCTGCCGTCGCTAACTAACTCTAAAGCAAGCCGAGTCTAAAACATACGCGGCTTGCTTTTTTAAAGATTTTTATTTTACATAATCATTCGTTTTACTCTTCTTAAAAAAGAAAACAAAGTATAATAGTGGGAAAGAATCTCTCTTAAAAGGAGGCCTACCCATGCACTTATCTTTTGATCATCTTGTTCATTTTTCACCTGATCCTATTAAAGCTCAGAAAGAACTAAACGAATACGGAATCAATGTTATTAAAGGCGGTACCCATGAAAAATGGGGCACTTTTAACACGTTGGCTTATTTTCACCTGAGCTATATTGAGTGGCTTGGGCTTACAGATATCGCATTAGCTCAAACAGTTACAGATAATGATCTTATTCAGCAGCTTGTTAACGAACATACGCCGTTTGGTCATTTTGGGCGATTCGCCCTTCGTACAGATGATATGGATTTGCTCATAACCGAGCTGAAAGACAAGGGCTACACTGTAAAAGGCCCTGTAGCGGGGTCTCGTCAAACTAATGATGGAGAAAGACTTCAATGGCAAATGTGTTTTATTGAAGATGACCATGATGCCCTTCCTTTTCCTTTCTTTATTGAGTGGGGTGAACCAGAAGAAAAACGCAAGCCAAAGCTAGCTGCTCTTTCTTCCCATCAAGCCGGTCAGCTGCAGCTAAAAAACATTTACTGTGCTGTACATAACCTTGAAGAATCCATCAGCAAATGGACAAAACTGCTGGACGTTCAGGCTGGCGAAAGCTACAAAGACTCTTTACTTGATGCACGTTGTCAAAAACTATATGTCAATGAAGGAAACCTTATTTTTTGCAGCGGAACACAAGGTGTTGTCCATGATACATTAAAAAAAGTTGGAGAGCGTCCATTTTTGGTTGAATTGGATCACGCTCTAACACCGCAACAAATTACCGTACAAGGAGCTTCTTTTAAATTCAACAAATAAACATCCGCGGGCGGATGTTTATTTCTGTGCTTCTTTTATAGCTTGATAAATGAAGTGAGGCAAAATTTCAAAGGAATACTGAACGTCTAATCTTTCGGTCCATTGATGCGCATCTCTTCCCAGCGGTCCAATGTTCAGCACCGGCATCTTCAGCTCCTCTAGCTCTTCTAGCGGGATATGATATCCTTTATTCCATAGAGGCATATTGGCTACTAACGTGTTAAATGTATGAAGCGGATGCTGCAGGCTGGCATAGCTTAAATCCGAAATTCCACCAAAATAACTTTGTTCAACTAGCTCCACTTGGAATTGCTCTTTGGCAGTTGCCTGTACGTTTGACAAAATCTTTTGTACAAAGAGATCATCATGTGAACAAACGGCCGGGTAAAAAGGCGGCGTAAAAAATAAGACTATCATCGGAGCTGCTTCTTTACATAAACCAGCTAAAGAGTTTACTAATTTAATGGTTTTATTTCTGTCATCATCTTCTTGTGCCAAAAGTGCCGCTTCCATTTCTTGCACATATTTTTCACCGTGCTGTTTGACTGCATGAGTATAAAGTTCTTCATACGTCCATACGTTCACGTCAAGGGATGAACCCTCCATTCCCACAGCGTACTGCCAAGCAGCTTTATTATAATGTTTTTTTACATTCAAAGCCGCTTTGTCAGCCGATTTCAACAGCAGATCTGTTACTTCTTTAAGAGAGCGGTTTAACATAAATAAATTAAATAATACAACGGCAGAGTGCGGAACTTGAACGGAATACTCTTCTTTTAAATCTTTTTGTATCAGCACAGTAGGAGGTGGACTCGTTTCATCTCTTACTTTTTCGCAAAAATCAACGTTTAGTTCTATTTCTGTTGTTAAATAAGAAGCTAGTAAATTAGCATTCAAACCAGCTAGCGGTTCCCCTACATGAGTTTCTTTTCCATAACACAAAAAGCTTGGCATGATCTTGCCAATCGATCCTGAGTACACATAGTTCGTTTGATCACCAGGATAGCGGCTGAACACTGGTTCTGCATTTAGCATGAGAGAAAAATCCAGCTGATGTTTGCACGCAAGTTCTAAAAGAACAGGCACTGCTTTTCTCATTCCGAGCGAATTTACTTCTTCATCCGGTACCGACAGAAGCAGGATGTTTCCGTCAAACTCTCCGTTGCATGCTCGTTCAATCATACTGATATGCAGAGCAATACCTGCTTTCATGTCCATCGTTCCTCGGCCAAAAAGCCAGTCTCCTTTTATCATATCTTTTTGTACGTGCGCCGGAACTTGTTCCATATCATTATAAAAAGTAATCGTTAACGTATCAGCGTGAAAAGCATCCTTTTTCCACTGTCCATAATCTTGTACATCCACTACGTCGTAATGACTGACTAATACAACTGTTTTATTCGTATTTTTCCCTTCAACAAAAGCTGTGACAATCGATCGCCCGTCTCCTGTTGAATGAAGCTCAACTTGCTCGTTTTTTTGAAAGTAAGGCAGCTTCAATAAATACGACGCTATCGATTCAGCCATTTCCACTTCTGCCATCGTTCCTGTCACGCTAGGTATAGAAACCAATTCGCTTACAAGCTTCTTTAACTGTTCTTTTGTTTGATACAAAGATGTTTTGTTCGACATACCCTTCATCTCTTTCCTTTTTCTAAATTTTCCATCAAACAAAACGATTCGTCAATCCCTTTGACAGAGACCCTTTCATTCTATCCCTATGTATCATAGTATGCGCTTCCTTGACGCACATGATAAAAAAAGAGTGCGCGGCTAGGGCTAGCACCGCACACTCTTTTTTTTACTTTTCGTCATCTTCTAAAAAGTCTAGGATACGATCAATAAGCTGTTCGCTTCCTGCATCGTTTCCATGTTCAAGAGACATTTCCATTTCAATGCTCCTTTCATAAAATATTCTTGTTTTATAACATACCACAATTCATTTCGAATGTAACCTTTAATTTGTGTAAAAATTTCGACAATTTATGATTAATTTTGAAACCTAGTGAGTAATGATTATACCCACCAGATTCTTCAATTGTCAAAAAACATGCTTTCTATTTAAAAACACTTTAAAAATAGAGGCGCGAGCAGACTTCTATAAAAGACAGCCTACTCGCTCAAGCTTGGAACAGCATGATGAATAAATTTCTAGTTCATTTGCTTTTTGTACATCTTTAATATCTATGCCTACAGCATATGTACGAACATGGTTTTCGACCACAATTTCATAAAATGTTTCTAATTCACGATAAGCTACTTGATAATGCTTTCCTAATAATTTTACGGCTTCCTTTAATGCTTTCTCTCCTGTATGTGCTGCAACTGCTGTATGACTCATAAAACCCTCTCCTTTTAGAAAAATAAAAAAAACTCATTTTGCTTTGATGCAAAATGAGTTTTTCACCCGTTTTATCACCCAAAGCACATGCTTTGCTGGTAGGAGCACCTTACATTCGTAGGTTGCTGTGGAGTCAAAGAGCCAGATCTCTCGTCCACTCGTGATAACTTTTTTAATTTAAAATTTATTTTATCAAACAATTCCATCCGCGTAAATAGAAAAATAAAAATATTTTAATTTTTGTGGTAATGGAATGAATTCAAAAAGTCAAAGCTTAGATTAGCAAAATAAGAAGCTGCTACAAGTAATGCCTCTTCATTTAATGAAAAAGAAGGATGGTGCCATTCATATTCTCCAGCCGTACCCATCCATACAAAAAATCCTGGTACACGCTGCTGATATACGGCAAAATCTTCTCCTCCAGGCGATTGTTCAGCTTCTACGACTTGATAACTAAGATTCTCTGCAGCGTTAATAACCAATTTTTCCAGCGTATCATCATTGTTTACTACAGGAAGATACGGATACCATTTAACGTCTACTGAAGCGCCGAAAGCTGCTCCAATCCCTTCAGCAGTTCGTTTCATAAGAGCCGGTATTTTTTCTCTCGCTTCTTCTTGAAAGGTACGCACCGTTCCTTCAAGCGTTACTTTGTCAGGAATGACGTTCCACGAGCTCCCTCCGTGGATTTGAGTTATGCTGACAACAACATTTTGAAATGGGCTGAGATTACGGCTGACAATGGTTTGTAAACTAGTAACAATTTGACCAGCAGCAGCAATCGGATCTACTGTTTTTTCTGGAATACCTGCGTGACCGCCTACTCCTTTGACGTCAATTTCAAAACGATCAACGCTTGCCATTAAAGGTCCCGATTTGACACCAATGGTTCCTACAGGAAGATTCGGTTTGTTATGCATTCCAAATATCGCTTCTACTCCTTCGAGCACACCTTTTTCAACGAGCATTTTTGCCCCAGAAGCCGTTTCTTCGGCCGGTTGAAAGATAAATCGAACCGTACCGCAAAGCTCCTGCTGACGCTCTTTGAGAAGAATGGCTGCTCCGATTATAGAAGCCGTATGAAAATCATGTCCGCATGCGTGCATAACACCGTTCACTTCAGAAGCAAATGGCAGATTGGTTTTTTCTTCAATTGGCAGCGCATCAATATCAGCTCGAATAGCGATAGTAGGTCCCGGCTTCCCTCCCACAATTTCCGCTACTGCTCCCACGTCTAAATGGAATGCATCCGCTATAGAAATATCGTAGTGCTTTAACCACTTTTTAATACGTTTAGTTGTTTCATATTCTTTCATTGAAAGCTCTGGAAACCGGTGCAGCTCACGGCGTATGTCTATTAGTGTATTTAGTAGTAATTGATCTGTCATATTTATCACTCTTTCACATTTCTTAATTTAGACCACTTCTCTATCTTTTACGACAAAGAGTGTACCTCATTGAATTTTTTATAAAGAAATACGGTCGTATAGCCTTGTGCAAGGTGCTTTTCTTTAGCTTGAACATATCCTTTTCGTTCATACATCTCAACTAACCAAGGATGTTCTTTTGCTGTTCCTAAAGACACACCTGGCGATTTAAACGTATTCTTTATTACCTCTTCCTCTACTAGATGAAGCAGCTTAGATCCAACGCCTTTCCTGGCAAACGACGGGTCCACTGCAAACCACCAAAAGTGCGGAACAGCAAACGGACCTGGATGTTCTCCCCAAGGCATTCGTATAGATACAGTGGCAGCGATTCTTTTATCTTCTTCATATACATAGCAAAGGTTTTGAGAAATATTTTTCTTAACGAGGGCAAGATCAGCAGTAGCTGCTAAGAAAGGAATGCCTAGCTCTCGAATAGGCTTATATGCTTGTAGAGTTAAGTTCAATAAGTTATCCGCGTCGTCATTTGTTGCCAAACGGAATTCATTTTTCATCTCTTTGTCTCCTTAGATAGTACTTAAATATTTTATTTAACTTATAAGTTTACTAAGAATTAAAAAAGGCAGACTGCCGCCTTGCGTACTCACTATACAACTGCTTTGATAACGTGTCAATTCTATTTATCGTTTTCTATAAAAGATATAAATAAAACAAATACACGCAGAAAACTGCGCGTATTACGTACATATCAAGATAGACTTCAGGACTCACTTACCGTAGCTTTTAAATTAGCTGCCAACATCACAAGTTCTTCTATAGATGCTAACTCCTCTTGTGAAGCCGCAGCTACTTCTTCAGCGTAAGCAGCTGCTTGTTTAGCAACCTCCGAAAGGGCCATGACAGACTCCATTACCTTAAACGAATACCCATCAATCTCTCCTGTTGCTTTTGTCATTTTGTTCATTTGTTCTTGAGCGGCAAAGACATCTTCCATAATTGTGGAAAACTGTTCAGTTACATCTTCGACAGTGGCAATACCAAGCGTGACTTCTTCCGTATTCACTTCCATGTTTTGATAAGCCCGCTTTGCCTGTATTTCAATTTCTTTTAACAAATGACTGATTTGTATAGCGGACGTTTTAGATTCTTCCGCTAGCTTACGTACTTCCCCTGCCACTACAGCAAAACCTTTTCCATGTTCTCCGGCCCTTGCAGCTTCAATAGCAGCATTAAGTGCAAGAAGATTTGTTTGTTCAGCAATTCTTGTAATCGTATTAATAATGCGGCCAATCTCTGCGGAACGATCTTCGAGTCCCTTTACTTCACTGGTCGATATCTTAACGGTTTCATAGATTTTATTCATTTGATTCGTCACATCTTTCACCGCAACATTTCCGGTAGAAGCATGTTCAGAGGCTCTGTTCATCGATTGTTGTACCTTTGAAGAATGATCAGTCATTTTCTGAAGCAGCTTAGCCATATCCACCATAGCCTGCTCGGTTTCAACCACACTTAGCAACTGCTTATCAGAACCCGCAGCAATTTCTTGAATAGACATCGTAACTTCTGTCACAGCTGTTTTTGTTTCCTCCATGCTTACAAGCAATTGCTCTGAGGAATGACTGACCGTGCTCTTTGTTTTACTTATTTTCTGACGCAGTATTCTCATGTGAGTCATCATTTCATTAAATGAAGATATGAGTGTACTAATCTCATTTTTCCCTTTCAAAGGAACAACATCTACAGATAAATCGCCGTTTGAAATCCCTTTCATTGTTTTTGACAAATTTTCAACCGCAATTATGTAGCGACGTATGATAAAATAGAACACGGTAGTTGTAAAAGAAACAAACAGAAATGTAATCACTAGCGTAATCGAAGCTGCTTGCTCTTGTTTCACAATAAGATAATAATTGGTTACTTCAATTACAGTAGATGTTATGGCCATCATGGCTGCAATCATACATAGCATTTTCATGCGTAAACTTTGAAAAGCTTTTTTCATTTTTTCATCCCCTATACAATCTAAAGACATAGAATGTCTAATCTATATTAGTAGTATCGGCATATTTTTATATTTTTTTGTAAAAACTAAAGAAGAATTGAAACAATTATTATTGGCGCTTTTCCACTAAATATTGGAATACATATCTTCCTGCAAGGCGCTGCAACAGCAGTTGATAACTGTCTGATTATTCTTTCATTTGACCAAACTCTACCTTTGCTTATAAAATGAAGATTTGTAGAAAGGAGTACGAAAAATTTTATGTATACGTATCAAACAGGCAATCAAACAATTGACTACAAAATTGAAGTCGTTCCAAATAGAACCGATATCACGGTGCAAATTTGTGACAAAGAAGGGGTAAAAGTTATTATCCCAAGAGGTCTTAATGAAAACAATGTGCGTTCAATCATCGCACGCAAAGCAACATGGATTTTAAAACAACTAAACGGTTCACAACCAGCTGAGGAAAAGCCAGCTGCTCCAAAGAAAGAAGCAGTAAAAAAAGAAACAGCTAAAAAAGAGGCTCCTAAAGCAGCAGCTTCTGCAGCTAAAACTGGTTCTTTTGAAGAAGGAGACAAATTCCCTTACCTAGGGCGTCAATACCGCTTAAACATCGTTCGTGGAGATGTAGCAAAAGCTGAAATGACATTCCGTGCAAAATTCATTGCTACAGTACCTGAAAGCTGGAACGAGCAGCAAACAAATGAAGGTATTGGACAACTATTAACAGAATGGTACCAAGGCCGCGCAGGTGAAAAATTCCAAGAAGCTTTGAAATCTGTTAAAAAAGCAGCTGACAATGCTCCTGAATCTGTTAAGTGGGACGAGTTAGGTGAAGAATACGCTACGACTCAAGATAATACAATCGTATTAAACTGGCGTTTGCTAACAGCTCCTCTTGCAACAATTGAATATGTCATTGCTTCTCAATTTACAAATGCAGATGAGTTATTCGAAGATGCAGCTGAACGCAAACAGTGGTTAAGCGATAACACCCTAAACGCATTTTAAGTTTATACATAAAAAAAGCACGCGGCGAACGCGTGCTTTTTTTATGACAATGAAGCCTTATACCTACTCCCTTCCCTCAAAAATCCCCCTCTATCAGGTCTTTGGACATGTCAAACTTTCTACACCAATTGATATATTGTGTTTTAAAAGAAAGATATATATAATCAAGAAAATGTTTGATTTTGTTTAAATGTGGATACGTATACCTATAAGCAAGATAGCAAACACTTAAGATGAGTGGTTACGCTATAAAAGTTGTAATGACCATGTAAAGAAAGGAAGTGCAGCTTATGAAAGGACAGAGCTTTTTTATTTTAGGACTTATATTTGCTCTTATCATTGCTGTTTTAGCTGTAATTAACAACGATCCTGTACAATTTAACTATGTATTTGGTTCACAAAAATGGCCTCTTATTTTAATCATCTTAACAACGGCTGTGTTTGGAGGAGTTGTTGCTGCTTCATTGAGCTTTGTAAAAATTGTTCAACTAAGAGGACAAGTGAAACAGAAAAACAAGCGAATTGCTGAACTAGAAGAAGAAATCAAGCAGCATAAGCCTGTTGAGCCTGTTATAGAAGAAGAACCAAATCAACCAGCTACTCGAACTGAGCGCGCTCAGTTATAATAAAGAAAAGTCGTTATTTTAAAGAATAACGGCTTTTTTCATTTTTTGTTCCGCCAAGCATATTTTCGGGATACACGCATAAACAGATAGATATGGAAAACTTTAGTTCTGAATGGTACAATCAACACTGTTATATCTCTATGAAAAACCTAAATTGATAGTCTTACCGTTAAGAAGGTGTTCATCCATTATGATCAATAAAAAAATAAAGCGTGAAATTCTTACATACACAAGCGTCATCCTCGGCACCGTTTTGCTTTCTGTTGTCGTTCAGCACTATTGGTTTCAGCCCTACACTGTAAAAGGCGATTCTATGAAGCCTATTTTGCACGAAGGCAATCGAATTATTATTAACAAACACAGCAAGCTGGAGCGCTTTGATATTGTCGTGTTACAAGCTCCCTATAGCAGTGATTTTCTAGTAAAGCGGATTGTGGGCTTACCAGGAGAAACGGTCGAATACAAAGATGATGTTCTGTATATAAATAACAAAGTCAAAAAAGAGCCGCATCTTCATAAATATTTATCCAAAGTGCCCGCTTACGAGCGATTTACTGAAAACTTTTCCACGTACGAACTGTCTCCAGACGGCACGATACCGGATGGATACGTATTAGTGCTAGGTGACAACAGACGCATAAGCCGGGACGGAAGACATTTTGGCCTCACTCCCATTTCTTCAATCATGGGAGAAGTCAACATGAAATACTGGCCTTTAAAAGAAATGACTTTTATGCATTAACACATAAAAAGAGGTTGAGGCATAACGAAATGAATCCAACCTAAAGACGAACAAATGGGATACATGAGCTGAACCGCTTGTGACACCCCAGTCGATTTCCGTGCAAGACTTCGCTTTCCGCTGGAGTCTTCGCCTTGCCCTCAAATCAACTGCTAGAAAGAACGAAACAAATGAAACCTATGTTCACCATAACAAAAAAAACGAACCACTAATCAGACATGTTGATTAGTGGTTCGTTTTTCACTTCAGCTAAAATACTTTTGTTCCAGCCTCTTTTTATTTTGGATTTTCTTTGTTTTCTACATGCTGTTCTTCTGCAAATTCTGTGTCATACGCTAGTTTTCGCTTAAAAGCCGGACGCGTTCTCGCTGTATGTTTTGTTTCAATATGGTTGAATAAGTAGCGGTGAACAAAAACTTCAGCAAATGTAATAATAGCTGCAGAAATAATACTTCCCCAAGCAATTTGAACGTAACTGTCTAATAACAATGTGCCAAAAATCCATACGCTCATATACGTTAGAACAAATTCAACAATAATGGCATCACGATTTCCCACTCGAGGCAGTACAATTCGATCCACTACTAGATATGTCACAACTGTCGTTAACAAGCTAAAAGAAATAATGTCTCCGATGGTTGCATCAAAAAACAAATCAAGGCCTATACCAAACGCAATAAGTGCCGCTGCAAATTTAATGAGCAATAATGTTGCATGATTCATATTTGAACCCTCCTTTTTCTATATTAATTTGAACAAAAATAGGGAAATTAATACCTTTTTTGCCAAGAAGGGTATAATATAAGCAAAGCCAGTACGTTTGAGACAGCTCTAGCGTACAACAATGATTTGGGAGATGTTGTAATGATTGTACTAGAAAATAGCGAAATGAAAGTCAGCGTTGAAGAAAAAGGAGCGGAAGTTGTAGAAGTATTTCATAAGGAAAAAGGCCTGCAGTTTATGTGGAGCGGAGACCCCGCTTATTGGGGACGAGTATCGCCCGTATTGTTTCCAATCGTAGGCCGATTAAAAAATGATCAGTATACCGTTGATCAGCGCGAATACTCTTTGCCTCAGCACGGCTTTTTACGTGATTCTACTTTCACCTTGATTGAGCAAACAAACGAAACAGCACGGCTGAAATTTGCCACAAACGGCCGGTTTAAAGACGTATATCCATTTGAATGTTCAGTTGAAATTAGCTACCGTCTGGAAAACAATCGATTAACGTTTCAGTGGAAAGTAGTAAATGAAGATAAAGAGGATATGTATTTTTCAATTGGAGCCCACCCTGCTTTTCGTATTCCGTTAC
Source organism: Priestia sp. FSL R5-0597 (assembly GCF_038006305.1). Lineage (NCBI taxonomy): Bacteria > Bacillati > Bacillota > Bacilli > Caryophanales > Bacillaceae > Priestia > Priestia sp. FSL R5-0597. The sequence goes on along the minus strand of NZ_JBBOUZ010000001.1, from coordinate 1,195,813 downwards.
GTGAAAACGAGCAGATTTCTGATTACTTTTTAGAAATAGAGCCTTCTAAAACTACGCCGAAGGAATTTGTATTAAAAGACGCTCTTATTCATGAAAAAGGGGCTGCAGAAAATGTGCACAAGCTTCCGCTAAGCGCAGATTTATTTGCAAATGACGCGTTAATTTTTAGCCATATTGACGGAATTACAATTAAATCACCGGTTAATGAAAATCAAATTAACGTTCAGTTTAATGATTTCCCTTATGTCGGTATTTGGTCAAAGTATGATGCAGAAAATCATACAATCGCTCCTTTTCTTTGCATCGAACCTTGGTTTGGAATTGCAGATACGCATGACCACAACGGAAATTTCAAAGAAAAATTAGGCATCAACCGTTTATCAAAAGACGGTGTATTTCAAACAGAATTCTCTGTTTCCTTTAGCTAATGCAACAGAGAACATAACAAAATCAATCCAACCTTGAGACGAACAAATGGGGTCAATGATCTGGACTGCGTTCACCATAACAATGAAAAGCTCCGAACGATTACTCGTTCGGAGCTTTCTTCAGCTAAACTACTTTTGTCTCTGCGTCTTTTTATATTAATTATTTACAACATCGCTATTTTTTAGCGCATGTACTTGCTCTATTAGCTTCTGAACGTATTCTTCGCTGAGTACACCTGTTGCTCCTCGAATAATTTCAGTCGAATAGTGATCCGGAGGTGCGACTTCTTTTTCTTTATTTAACACAAAAAAAGTAAGAACATGATCCACCATCTTACCTTCATGCTCTACAGAGATAATGGCAGGACGATAGCCGTTATTATCTACCCCTTCTCTGCCGTAAAGGTACGTAATCGCTTCAGGCGGTACGCGGTACAGTTTGCCTTCAACGACTCCGCCTTCTTCAACCATGTCTGCACGTCCTCCGTCATGAATAACGTGGTTATATCGAAGCGTATAGCCTTTAAAAACAGCTCTGCCAAGACAGTCTTGGAAATGCTGATCAACGCCGTGCTTAATAAAACGATCGTTATCCATACATGAACCGTAAGCAAAATACAGCATGCCTTCTAATAAATCTTCTTTCCATACGCGCCAGTTTCCGCCTGGAATAAATTCTTGCAGCAGGGAACGGTCTCTTGCTACATATACAACGGCTTCAAATTCACCTTGGTCCGTTTCAACCGTTTGCACAACTTTATCATATTCATTGTCTTTATGACCTTCATGAATGTACCCTTCTAATTCATCAAGCGCCTTCCACATAAGCTGATCGGTCACTTCATATACTTCTCCGTATACAATGTGTTCACTGTCGATATCAAGCATCGGATAGCCTTGCTTAGTATCATATAATTTTCCTTTCGTTTTTGCCTGCTTGGCAATTGAGCGCGCATGATGCAGCAACCCGTGATTACCTTCTCCTTCAAGAAGCGTTCCGTATACGAATAAATAATTGCACATACTCCTTATTCCCCCTCTTTCTCTTCATAAAGCTCTAGCGGTAACCCGTCCGGATCAGCAAAAAATGTGAATTTTTTTCCCGTTAGTTCATCTACCCTAATAGGTTCCACATCAATCCCTTGCTGCTCTAGTTCACGCTTGGAATCCTCTACGCTTTCAACCGCAAAAGCTAAATGGCGTAAGCCGCACGCTTCAGGTCTTGAAGGACGCTGTGGCGGATTTGGAAACGAGAACAACTCAATTTGATAGCCAGGAGCTACTTCTAAATCTAGCTTATATGAATCTCTTTCTTTTCTATATGTTTCTTCTATAATCTTGCATCCTAACACATTTACATAAAAAGCTTTTGAACGTTCATAATTACTTCCTATAATGGCTACGTGGTGCATTCGTTTTAAATTCATTTCATTCTCCCATAAAAACCCTTTTCTAATCATCCTACACAAAATGCCGGCAAACATCAAATAATTACGCTATCACCTTTGACTAGAGTGATAAAAGTCACGGACATAGTGTCTCATAACAAGTAATATAACAACGAGGTGAATAACATGATTTCGTTAACATTTAAATCTAGAATTGACAGAACTCAAAATTTAGATTCGTTAAAAGAAGAAGCTGCTATTATGCACCGTATTGCTGATCAGCTATCTCCAATGAGCTCTGAGTTCATAGAATATACTGAACGTATTCAATATGTGTATGAACGCATGCACATTATCGTACTTCATCCTACTAAAAAACTCGCTTAATATAAGCGAGTTTTTTTTATAAAATCTTTGTCAAACTACCTTATTTTGAGATATACTGAATGCTAATAAAAAAATGAAACTTTTTGATCTTACGCGCGTATACTTAATTACGATAGGATAAAAGATAAATAGTTGCGTAGATAAAAACCATCACGTGATGGTTGACATAGTTAAAGGAGGTGGTATTCTGATGGGGTTGCGACATACAAAATTGGCGAACTTGCAGAGATGGCACATGTAACGAAGCGCACGGTTGACTATTATACTAACATTGGGTTGTTAAAAGCAGAACGCTCTGCTTCTAACTATCGCTTTTATAACGAAGAAGCGCTGAAACGTCTTTACTTAATTGAAAAATTAAAAAGCGAAGGCCGTTCTCTTGAAGAGATTTCTTCTCTCTTTTCTGTAGAGCAATCCGAGAATAGCCACTCCAAAGACGAATTAGCATCCAAATTTTACGTACTAAACGACAGTTTAAAAGAAGTTGCACCGCTTATGGAAAAGCTTAACGAAGAAGATCGAAAAGTAATGATGAATCGGCTTTCACCAGAAAGCGTCACTCTTTTGCACTCTTTACTGCTGCTGCTGTCGTAAATTTATTATTTACAGGAGGTGTTTACTTACTTTATAGCACTATAAAGTAAGTATATTCATTGATAACCATTAACTTAATTATTTTTGCGATTTTAATTGTACTCACTGCTTTTTTCGTTGCTTCAGAGTTTGCAATTGTGAAGCTTCGTAGTTCACGGGTAGATCAACTTGTTGCTGAAGGCAAAAAAGGAGCGAATGCGGTTAAAACCGTAACGACACACTTAGATGAGTATTTATCTGCGTGTCAGCTTGGTATTACGATTACTGCTTTAGGACTCGGTTGGTTAGGAGAACCGACTGTTGCGAAGATTTTGGAACCTCTGTTTGAAGAACTGGGTGTTGCTGCATCTTTAACACATATTCTTTCATTCATTATCGCATTTGCGCTTGTAACGTTTGTTCACGTAGTCGTTGGTGAATTAGCGCCAAAAACATTTGCGATTCAAAAAGCTGAAACAGTTACGTTATTGTTTGCTCGTCCGTTAATTTTATTCTATAAAATCATGTTCCCTTTCATTTGGTTACTAAATGGTTCTGCCCGTTTGTTAACTGGCATGTTTGGATTAAAGCCAGCTTCAGAGCATGAACTTGCGCACAGTGAAGAAGAGCTGCGCATTATTTTATCAGAAAGTTTTAAAGGCGGGGAAATTAACCAGTCTGAATATAAGTACGTGAACAACATTTTCGAATTCGATAACCGTGTTGCTCGCGAAATCATGGTACCAAGAACAGAAATTTCAGCTGTTTCTGAAGACGACAGCATTGAAGATTTCTTAAAGCTTGCTGTAGAAGACCGCTACACCCGTTACCCTGTTACCGTTGACGGAGACAAAGATAACATTATCGGCTTAGTCAACGTCAAAGAGATTCTAAACGATGTCGTAATTAACGATGCGTTAAAAAAGCAAAGCGTGAAGCTTTATATGAATCCTATTATTCAAGTAATTGAAACCGTAGCGATTCAAGACCTACTGCGCTCGATGCAGAAGAAACGTACGCATATGGCCGTGTTGATTGACGAGTACGGCGGTACGGCTGGTATCGTTACCGTTGAAGATATTTTAGAAGAAATCGTTGGAGAAATTCGAGATGAGTTTGATACAGATGAAAAGCCGCTTGTTCAAAAAATCAACGATCAGCACTTTGTCTTTAACTCAAAAGTACTGCTTGAAGAAGTCAACGAAGTGCTTCATATCGAAATTGAAAACGATGATATCGATACAATCGGCGGCTGGATGCTGATGCAAAATATCGATATTCAAGAAGGCGAATCGTTCAAACTTTTTGGATACGAGTTTATTGCAAAAGAAATGGACGGTCACCAAATGAAAGAAGTGGAAGTACGTGCCCTTCCTGAGGAAGAACGCGTGCAGCCTGAAAGCCATTCACCAGAACAAGAAGTTACACAAGCATAATAGAAAGAGCCGCTTCTTCATGAAGCGGCTCTTTTTTTATGATTGTTTACTCTTAATCATGCAGCAGCTTATACACAACGTTCTCTTCTGCCTCTTCTCCAGTCTTTTCCTTCGCTTGGTCCATCGTGCCGACAAACTCCAGCTTTCCTTCCTTTAAGACGGCAAACCGATCACACACGCCTAAGATTTCATTCAAATCATGGGTAATATAGATAATCGTCTTTCCTTTTGCCGTCAGCTGTTTGATATAGCGGATAATCTCAAGCTTTGACTGCAAATCAATTCCGACTGTTGGCTCATCCATTAACAAAACGGACGGTTCATGAATAAGCGAAACGGCTATATTCAGCTTTCGCTTCATGCCTCCTGATAAATTTTTCACTTTATCCTTCCATCTTCCTTCGAGCTGCACAGCTGAGCAAAGAGACTGAAGCTGTTCATTCGACAGAGAGCGTGAAGTCATTTTGCTCCACATTTTCATGTTTTCTTTTACGCTAAGCTCTTCCCACAGCGCTATGTCTTGTGGAACGTAGCCAATGACTTCTCGTATCGCTTTTTGATTTTTCTTAAGCGATAAGCCTCCAATCGTGACATTCCCGCTTGAAGGAGCCGTAATGGTAGACAAAATAGACAGAAGCGTTGACTTACCAGCGCCGTTTGGTCCTAAAAGACCAATGACTTCTCCACTTTCTACGGTCAGCGTAACATTTGCTAACGATTGTTTTTTTCCGTATGTTTTGCTAACATTGTTAATTTCAATCATTTAATGCTCCTCACATTCCACACTATTTTAAACGTGCACAAACATATGCATGCAATGGAAACAGCTATCTCTTTCCAAATGAACGTAAGCGGCAGTGTATGCTGATACAGAAGCAGATGCTGCGGAAGCCACTGACTTATTCTTTCAATCGTTGCAGAAAGCTCTCCTACCGGGAAAAAGCTCCCTCCTATTATGCTGAGTCCTGTGACCGTGACGACGCTGATCATATAATAAGAGCCAACTCGCTGACTTTCACTTGCAAGCCACGTGCTAAAAGCAACGCATGTGATCACATAGATACACATATACAGCAGCACACCGTAAGACTCTGCTCCATACAGCCATTTAAATAGAGCAAAACTGATGAGAGCTTGAAGCACGTATAGCACAGCAAAAGCGGCGCTGACGCTTCGAATATAACCGTAAAGTCCTTTTTGCATCGTTTTCATTCGTTTGAAAAGGTGCCTCCGCTCTCTAATCATCCAATCTGATGTAATGCAGCAAAGCAAAAGCGTAAAAAATCCCCATAGCGGCACGTATCCGGTCATTTGAACGCTCCCTTGCTTCTTATGCTTCTTCGTTCCTTGCGCCTCGTAATCAATTGTCATCAGCGGCTTTGGTTTCCACTGGTTATCGGTATAGTGATACGCTTCTTTCCATAAATCCGGTCCTGCATGAATGTGATAGACTTTATATAAAAAACGCACTTCATTTGCGGCTTTAACATTTGTCGTTAACCGTGTCACTTCACTGGCCACGACTTCTCGAACCGCTTCTGTCGCAACAGAAGAAGGTAGCGTAAGCAAATCAATGACTCCTTGATAATCCCCCGCTTCTACTTCTTGCTGAAATCCGTTAGGAAACACAAAAATGCTGTCAATTTTATTTTTGGCCAGCTGCTTTCTCGCTTGTTCTTCATTCATAGAAAGAAACTGAATTTCTGTTGTTTTCCGCAGTCGATCCAGCACTTGTTTAGACATGTTGCTGTGGTCTTGATCGACAAGAGCAACGGGTATTTTTGAATCACTTTGTACTTTTGCTAAAAATGAGCTGCTGATGACCGTTCCTATTAAAGGTAAAAAGAAAATCATAACAATAAGCATAGGACGCTTCAGCAGCTGCTTTATCTTTTCACTGATCATTTTCTCCACCGCCTTTGCAAAGTCATCACGTAGCCAACGGCAAGAACAAAACTTCCTGCTGCCGTAATGAGAATAGACTTAAGGTAAAGAAAAGCTTCGTTTGTGTTATATCCATCAAATTCATAAAATAACAGCTCCAAGACACGGGTGTTGAGTGACCATTTCTGAAAACCACTCGCCCAGTCTGGTAAATAGACGACCGGCACAACATGTCCGCTTAAAATCGCACTCAGCAAAATAAACAGCATGCCGGTTAGTTGATAAGCTTTTTGTGATAAAAAAAGAACCCGAAGAAGTAAAAACAAACATAAAAAAGCAAACAAACTTCCGCTTATCCCTAGAAAAAGCTCTCCGTACGTACCGGTTACAGGCAGTTTCAGTCCTTTAATGAGGCTTCCAAACAATACGACAGATACCGGTAGCAAAAGAACAAACAGAGCCGTCAGCTGCGCTAAATAAATGCGAAGAAACGATACACCTCTTGTTTTCATTCGATCCAGCACGGGAGAAGTCTGCGTTTCACTAGCAAGCAGCCATCCGCCGTAGCTCCAAATCATAAGCAGCAAAGCAGCAAAAGACAGCACATAATATTGCTTCATATCCTGTTGAAAGAAACTCGTTTCTACTTGTTCATCAAATAAACTTCCTCTATCTAATACATGAAGCCCAAACGTTACTAAGCTCTTCTTAAATTCTGCGCGTCTCTTTTCATCGGAAACATTTTCTTTTTCTAAAAAAGCATCAACCGTATTAATACCGCTTTGAGCAGCTGACGTGTAGTCGGCTGCACTTTCCATCACGTAGCGAAACAGCTGTGACTGAAGCGGCTTATTGCTGTTTCCAATGACGTGTAAAGGCTGATTTTTCCCATGAGCAATATCGTGACTAAAACCTTTTGGCAGTGTTACAATGGCTGCCACTTTATTTTCTCGCAGCAGCTGTTTAGCTTTCTCTTCATTCGTGTAAAGCGGCTTCATGATCTTGCGAAGCTTACCTTCAGTCAGCTGTTCGATGACGTACTTCGTCTGTGCAGTATCATCTTTATCCACAATGGCCACGGGAAACCGATTGACTTTCTCCTCACCTTGCATGGTCTGACTAATAATGATCCCTGCTCCAAGTAAAAACAGAGCAGGGATCATTATTAGCAGTATGAGAGATTTTATATTTTTCAATAGAGCTTTACATGTAAAAAGAGTCAAAGAGAAATATATCTTCATCTGCTTTGCACCTTTTAGTAACCAGCGGTTCCCATATTCATCATGAGACCTTGAACATTTTTAGCAAAATTTTCTTGAATCGACAGCATATCTTCAGGCGTTACATCTTTTACGTTTGTCGCATTAGATGCGTCAAGCTCTGGAATAGAGGCTGATTTTTTTAATTGAGAAGCAGAGTCAATTTTTAACGTAACGTTTGCAGGATCTGCTTTTGGTCCTATTTTTGTACGAATATCAAACGAATAATCTGCTTTTCCTTTTGAAGCACTTATTGCTTGATTCTGCTTTACTTCTCCGTTTACTACTAGATCTTCTTGATCACCTAAGTCTAAAGAGAAAGTACGGTCAGCCGTCTGTTTTGCATCGGTTTTACCGTTGATTACTGAATTCATTTTAAACGTCATATTCGTGTCTTCATCTTTTGAATCTTTTGTTAACAAATGAATAGACATGTTTTCTTTTCTCTTTTCACTTTCCGTTGTTACGTCATTTTTCATATCAAACGTAAATGCATCATCGGTAGTGCTATCGGTTAGGACTGCTTTGAACTGCTTAGCCGTTTTGTTATCTTCATACGGAATATTTTTAGTTACGACGTTAAGTTTTCCTTTATCGTTAGAAGCATTTTTTACGCCCATGTTCATATCGCGAGCTACAACAACATCATCTTGAACGTACACGGTTGATTTAACACCGCCAGGGTAAGTCGTATCTTTTGCTTCTTTTTGGAAGTCTTGAAGACTTTCTTTTACTGATTTTTTCAATTCTTTTGGATCTGCCATATCTTTTAATTCTGGATTCGTTGCTGCCGAAGATTTAAACAGCTTAGACACGTGATTTGCATAGATAGTATGAAGCTTGTCATCTTTTGCTACCTTTGCAATAAGCTTATCCATAAATTGTTTTGTTTCTTTGTCAGACATGTTAAGCGTCACGCTTGTTAACTGAAGCGTTTTGCCATTTGTTTTATAATCCACATTTTTTTCTTTTGTAAAATAATCGCTGTCTAGCTGATCATAAATGAACGTTCCGTACTCTTTTGCAATGTAGGTTTTTTCTTTTTCCGTTAACTTTAAGTCTTCTAAACTTACGTTACTCGTGTTAATATCAAGCGTTTCAGGACCTGAATACGAAGGATCGAACTTACGCGCTACCTGTCCATATTCATCTAAGTTTAAATAGAAATATTCATTTGCTAGAATCGGGGCTTTAAAGCCTATTCTTTCTTTCGTTTGAAAACCTTCTAGGTCAAGCGCTTTTGAACCGCCGATATTAAGAGCCAGTGAACCGTATGCTTCACTTTTTTTCGGATCTTGTTCCGCTTTAATTTTAATTTCAGCTTTACTGATAAGATCTTGAATCATTTTAAAGCTTGGATCATACGAAAGTGAATCCATGTTAAAGCCGCCTTTGACAGTAGCATTTGTGGTAGAAGGCTGCTTCATCGCTTTTTCCTGATAAGCCATCGTTTCACTGTACTTCGTTTCTAATTCATCTGCTGCTTTTTGATACGTATTTACTTCAGAAATTAAATATAACTGCTTAGGAGATTTTTTAAATACCGTAGCAAATGTAATTACTCCTCCAATAATCACAATTAAAGCTGCCAAAATGATAATCCATTTAGCTGGCGCTTTTTTGGGAGCGGGCGCTGTTTCTAGCGAAGCCGCTGTTTCGTCTGTTGTTCTGTTTTGATCTTTCTCACTCATCTACACCAGAACCTCCTATGTATTTTGTTAGTCACTTTGTACATGATAAGGAATGGTTTCCATAAATTCTACTACTTCGACAAAATAAGACAATAATTAGTCCGATAAACCGATGTCTTTCGGTGCAATATCGTGTGCAAAGTACTCTACTTAAGTACCCAATATATTGAAAATAAAACCAATTATTCAAAACTATCTCAATAACTATTAAAATACGTAAATGACTTATCTTCTTGTATTTTTACAATATATTCCTATAATTAAGTATTTACACCTAAGAATTACAAAGCGCAGTTTTTTCCTCTTTCCTTTCATCACATACAGGTGATATCTATGTACGTCTTTATGAAAACATGATAAAAACATCAGCGTTTTGTTCTGTTTTGAAAGGGAAATAATAATAGTGAGAAAGCTTTTTTCTTGCCCGTGACATAAAGATCGAATAAAGTATTCCTAAATACATTTCACACAATTTAATTTGAGGATAGAAAAAGGAGGATATCATTTATGAATATACGCGTCACTCCTTCTGCAAAAGAAGCGTTGCAGAACGTGGAACAAAATCAAATGATTCAGCTTTCTTTTGATCGGGGAAGCTGCGATATTGTTAATACGATTTATGAAATGAAGATCATCTCAAAGCGCAGCCTTCAACCCTATGAAAAAGTTGTAACGGTTGAAGACCTAGAATTTATTGTTGATGATGACATGGAAGAAGTGTACGACAATGAGCTGGTGATTGATCACGCAGCAGGTGCTTTTGTCTTCAAAAATCATAACCAAATTTTTAATAACCGCGTAGGACTACGCTATATCAATTCATAGAAAAAAGCAGGGAGCTCCCTGCTTTTTTTCTTGCATATGTCTTTTATCGATTGACTTTCAACCGCTCTTGGATAAACAACAACACGTTCACAAGGCTATTTTCTTCATATACATTCACCTGCTGGCGCTTAAATTCTCCTTGTTCATGGTAGTAAATAATATCTCCCGTTCCTTTGTCTTCATTCATATGTAAATGAAAACTAAGCGGCGTTGCCAAAATAGATCCGTCTTCATCTCGCTGAAGAATTTGACAAAGCGTTTGATTCCCTTGTTTTTCAGATAAAAAGTCATAGCCAAATTGACGTGCTAACTTCTCCACTTGTGCAGCAATAAGAGCTGTAATCTGTTGATTGTCTTTCATAAGCAGTATTTCTCCTTACTTCATATCATTAGGGTTTTATTATTAGTATACTATACCTTAAACTTCTGGAGCTAACTACTTATCCTGTACAAATCATGACCACATGTCCATCCGGATCTTTTATCGTAAAAAACGAAAAATCATCAAAAGAAGTAATCGGAGAATCAATCGTATAGTCCATTCCTTTAACAAATTCATAGGCGTCTTTAATATCTTCCGTATGGAAATTAAAAATTGGATGGAGACTAGCCACTATTTGTTTTTCTGTTCCTTCAGGTCCTGCGTCTAGCGTTAATCCTGTTTCTCCATCAATTTTAAGATTATAAACGGGGTTCTTCACCTCGCTCATCTTGTATTCTTGACTCAGTAGCTCGCTATACCATTTTACTGAAGACTTTAAATTGGAGACGTGGATAAATACCGTATTCATTTTGTTGAAAACAGGACTCCGCATTTTTAATCCTCCTTTTTGTTTTTCTGTTCATCCTATACCATTATCCACGTATCACTTTATACCTGCTATTACCTTAACTTTTGCTCATATAGATACAAAAAAGCTTGCGAATACTATTCACAAGCTTTTTCTTCATAAAAAATATGTATGCTGTACAACTACAATCACAACCGCAATTAAAATCGAAGGCAGTAAATTGGCAACTTTAATTTTAATAATTTCTAATAAATTAATTCCAATTGCTAAAATTAACACGCCGCCTACTCCTGTGACTTCGGCAATGATACTATTCATTAAATCTTGCGGCACAACCGCATTAATTTGCGTAGCAAATAGCGCAATGATACCTTCGTACAGAAATACGGGCACCGCTGAGAAAATGACGCCTATTCCAAGCGTAGTCGTTAATAACAATGAGATAAACCCATCCATCACCGCTTTCGTAAACAATACGCTGTGATCGCCGCGTATTCCGCTGTCTAATGCCCCGACGATCGCCATCGCTCCAATAACAAAGATCAGCGTTCCTGTCACAAAGCCCTGTGACATACTAAATGTTTGCTTGTCGTTTTGCTGAGATTGAAATTTTCGTTCAATCATATTGCCTAAAAGGTTTAGCTTTTCATCTAAATCAATGAACTCACCAATAACCGCTCCAATGGCTAAACTCAAAATTACAATTAAAAACTGATGACTTTTAAAACCCATTTGCAAACCAAGCGTGATAACGGATAACCCCATCACTTGCATCACCGTCACGCTTACTTTTTCAGGAATGCGGTGAGCAAGCTTGCCCATTAATGTTCCGACAACAATTGCTAATCCATTGACTAATGCTCCTATAATAAACATGCTGTCACCTTTACTCTGAATAATGCCGTTTCTTTTTTCACTTGTTCTACTCCCTCTCTGCTGCGCACTAGCTGTATCAAACACCCTAAATTTTAACACAAAATTCCCTCAATTATGAAGAAAAGAAAAAGAGATTGAAACGTAACTAGATCACCCCATATAAAAACGAACAAATAGGATACATGAGCTGATTGCTTGCAACAACGCTGTTGATTTCCGTGCAAGGCTTCGCTTTCCGCGGGCGGCCGGTAAGCCTCCTCGTCGCTTATGCTCCTGCGGGGTCTCACCTGTTCCGCTTTTCCCGCAGGAGTCTTCGCCTTGCCCTCCAATCAACAGCCAGAAGCAACTAAATAGATTGAATCTACGTTCACCATCACCATAAAAAGATCCGAACGATGAATCGTTCGGATCTTCTTTTAACTAGAACAGGTTTGTTCCAGCCTTTTTATTAAAATGTAATAACGTCTTTTGTACCTTGCTTTTGGTAGCCTGTTTTTAACAGCTTCACTTCTTTATCCGCTGGCAAGTTGGTAAATACAACTGGTGTCACAATAGACGGTGCATGCTTTTTAACATACTCTAAATCCACCTGTAAAAGAGGTGTTCCTTGTTGAACGCTGTCACCTTCTTGAACAAGCGCTTGAAATCCTTCTCCTTTTAAATTCACAGTATCTAATCCAACGTGAATCAGGATTTCAATTCCTTCTGCTGTTTTTAAGCCAATCGCATGTTTTGTTGGGAACACGGTCATGACTTCACCGTTAATCGGTGATACGAGCGTTCCTTCAATCGGTTCAATCGCAAAGCCGTCGCCCATCATCTTTTGTGAAAACACTTGATCTTCCACTTCACTAAGCGGCTTTACAACGCCTTCAAACGGTAACACAAACTCTGTGTGTGCATCTGCTTGAACAGCCTGTTGTTCAACAGGTGCAGCGGTTGACGCTGTGCCGTATTTAACTAATTGATTCATTGCGTCTGCAACAAACTCTACTTCTGTTCCGACAATGACTTGAACATTTGTTTTATTGAGCTTCATGATTCCTCTCGCTCCGTGGCGCTTTAAGGCAGCTTCATTAATATTGCTAGCATCAGCTACTTGTAAGCGAAGACGAGTCGCACAGTTATCAATTACGGTTAAGTTTTCTTTTCCGCCTAAATCTTCAATAAAATACGATGCCATATCCACATATTTATCGCCTGTTGCTACAACCGTTTCGTTTGATGTGTCTACTTCTTCATCATCTTCACGTCCCGGTGTTTTTAAATTTAATGCTTTGATCAGCGTGTAGAAAATGACAAAGTAAATGACCGCATATACAATGCCAATTCCCGCTAACAGCAGCGGTTTTTGTGAAATTCCGTAGTTTAAGAAGAAGTCAATGGCACCTGCTGAAAATCCAAATCCAGCGTGAATGCCAAGAGCAACGGCTAAAGCCATCGAAATTCCCGTTAAAACGGCATGAATAACGTATAATAGCGGTGCTACGAACATAAATAGAAATTCAATTGGTTCCGTAATTCCTGTTAAAAAAGAAGTAACCGCAAGTCCGATTAACATACCGCTGACTTGTTTGCGTTTTTCTTTTTTAGCTGCTGCAATCATCGCAAGCGCAGCTGCCGGTAAACCAAACATCATAACCGGGAAGAATCCAGACATGAACGTTCCTGCCGTTGGATCTCCTTTAAAGAAGCGATTCAAATCTCCCGTTACGCCGTGATAGTCTCCGAATACAAACCATACTAAGCTGTTTAACACGTGATGCAGTCCAATTGGAATCAACAGACGGTTTAAAAATCCGTATATACCTGCACCAAGCGCTCCTGCTCCTGTAATCCACGTTCCTAAGTTGTTAATTTGATCTTGAATCGGCGGCCAAATAACCCCGAAAATTCCTGCAAGCGCAAGCATAACGACTGAAGTAATAATCGGTACAAACCGCTTTCCTGCAAAGAAGCCGAGCCACTCGGGCAGCTTAATCGCTGAGAAACGATTGTATAGTAAACCAGCCGTTACACCTGAGACAATCCCGCCGAGTACACCCATATTAATATCTTTATCAATAGCTACAGTTCCTTTTGTTAGAACAAAATAACCGACGACTCCGGCAAGTGCTGCTGCGCCGCTTCCATCTTTTGAAAGCCCTACAGCAATACCGAGTGCAAACAGTAGTGCTAAATTCGCAAAAATCGCATCTCCGGCTTGAGCCATAAATGGAATATCTAATAAGTCCTTTTGACCCAAACGAAGAAGCAATGCCGCAGCAGGTAATACTGCGATTGGCAGCATAAGCGATTTACCAATACGTTGTAAAAAATTCAGCATGTTTCTATCTCCTTTGTATAACGTATTTAACCCGATGTTACGAGCAAGGATTTTCGTAACAATATTTATCGGATGACAAGTTACCGCATTCATCCCTGTCCTATGATTACATAATCAGCTGAAATGACGGCGGTTTTACTGCATGGACTCATACTAGCACATAAAATATATAGTTGTCTATACCAATTTTCTTTTTAAAAACCTCTCTATATCAATGTTAAAAGCCCTTACAAAACTTTCTAACTCACAAAAAAGAATTAACTGGTCTAGACAACTATTCCAAAAAGCGTTACACTTAAATCAATACAACGAGCAAAGGAGTGTATGTATGGATACACATTCATCCATCATTATTTATAATGTAACCGTTTATAGTGAAAATCAGACATTAAAAAACGGGTATATTAAACTAACGAACAAGAAAATTACTGAAATCGGAGAGATCCATCAATACGTACGTCAGCCGAAAGACCATGTAATTGAGCTTTCTCCTTCCTATAAAGTGATTCCTGGTGCCATTGACGTGCATATTCATGGCGTTAACAATGCCGATGCGATGGACGGTACGGCAGAAGCATTAAAAACAATGGCGCGCACGCTTCCAAAAGAAGGTACAACAAGCTTTTTAGCAACTACTATGACGCAGTCGAATGAAGCGGTTGAAACAGCACTTCGCAACGCGGGCGCTTATATCGAAGAGCAAACAGATGCGGATGCTGAAGTAGTTGGTATTCACTTAGAAGGTCCGTTTATTTCACCGAAACGTGCGGGCGCGCAGCCCCCTACTCACATTCAAGATCCGAATGTGGCACTGTTTCAAGAATGGCAAAAAGCAGCCGGAGGACATATTAAACTTGTTACGTTAGCTCCAGAGCAGCCAAACGGCTTATCTCTTACTTCTTATTTAAAAGAAACAAACGTCGTCGCTTCTATTGGCCACTCCGACAGCACATATGATCAAGTTGGTGAAGCTATTGAAGCAGGAGCTTCTCATATTACGCATTTATATAACGGCATGCGCGGTCTTCACCATAGAGAGCCCGGCGTATTAGGCGCCGCTTATTTGAGAAATGAATTATTTGTAGAGCTGATTACAGACGGCATCCACTGCCGACCTGAAATGGTCAAGCTTGCGTACGATCAAATTACAAGTGAACGCATGATTCTTATCACGGATTCTCTTCGTGCCAAATGGCTAAAAAACGGTACGTATGATTTAGGCGGACAGCCTGTTCACGTAAACGACACAACGGCTACCCTTGCAGATGGAACGTTAGCAGGAAGCATCTTAAAGATGAACGATGCGATTAAAAACACGATGAGCTTTACGAACTGCTCATTAGAAGACATCGTAAAAATGACCGCTGAAAACCCAGCAAAACAGCTTAACCTGTTTGATACAAAAGGAAGCCTTAAAATTGGAAAAGATGCGGATATCGTGGTGTTAAATGAAAACTTAGATGTTGAAATGACATTTTGCCGAGGCACATTGAGCTTTCAAAAGGAGGACTAACAATGAATATCATCCAAGTGAAAAACTACAGTGAAATGAGTGCAAAAGCAGCTGATATGCTGATTAGCAAACTTCATGAAAAACCAAATATGAATCTGGGACTTGCAACGGGAGGCACGCCGAAAGGATTATATGATCGTTTAATTCAAGATCATAAAGAGCACGGCACGTCTTACAAACACGTTACTTCCTTTAACTTAGATGAATATGTCGGAATGAAGCCGCAAGATCCAAACAGCTATCACTACTATATGGCAGATGCATTATTTAATCACATTGATATTGACGTAAGAAACACGCACGTTCCTAACGGGCTGGCTGATACGCCTGAAGAAGAATGCCGCCGCTACGATGAAATGATTCAAAATCATGGAGGCATTGACCTTCAGATTCTTGGAATCGGCCAAAACGGACACATTGGCTTTAACGAACCTGGTACGTCATTCAACTCTCCTACTCATATTGTGACGTTAGAAGAGTCAACGCGAAAAGCCAATGCGCGCTACTTTAATTCTCTTGACGAAGTGCCTACTCAGGCTATTACAATGGGAATTGAATCGATTATGAAAAGCAAAGAAATTTTACTGCTTATCTCCGGTGAAGCCAAAGCAGAAGCGATGTATCAGCTGCTTAACGGAGAAATTACAGAGAACTTCCCTGCTTCTATTTTAAAGAAGCATCACTGTGTTACAATTATTGCGGACCAAGAAGCTTTAGCTAAAGTATCGACTACGGTTTAATTTATAGCCTCCTCGTCTTTTTTAGATGAGGAGGTTTACATAAAGGAGAGAACTTAAGTGATTGATAAAAGCTCACCTCTTCCGATTTATTATCAAATTGAAGAACAGTTGAAAAAACAAATTGAAAACGGAGAGTTAAAACCAAATGATTCGCTTCCTTCTGAACGAGAGTTTGCAGAACGATTTGAAATCAGCAGAATGACCGTTCGCCAAGCGATTAACAATTTAGTAAACGACGGTTATTTATATCGTCAAAAAGGCCGCGGCACCTTTGTATCTGAAAAAAAACTGGAGCAGCAGCTCGTTGGATTAACGAGTTTTACAGAAGATATGAAAGCGCGCGGAATGGTGCCAAGCAGTAAATTGCTGAGTTTTGAAATCATTGCGGCTTCGGAAAAAATTGCCGAACAGCTGCACATTTCTCTTCATGCACCTGTTTATGAAATCAAGCGTATTCGTTTAGCTGACGACGTGCCAATGGCGCTCGAAAGCGTATATGTATCCGCCAACTTAGTCAAAGGGTTAACAGAATCCATTGTTAACGACTCTCTTTACCGCTATATAGAAGAAGAGTTGGGCCTGAAAATTGGCGAAGCCAATCAAACGTTAGAATCCATTTTAGCTTCTGAAACCGAAGTGAAGCATCTTGGAATCAACTCATATTCACCCGTTCTACTGATTCAACGAAATACGTATTTGCAAGACGGCACGCCGCTTGAAGTGGTGAAGTCTTCGTACCGAGCAGACCGCTATAAGTTTACGATTAACATGACACGATCTTAAAACTAAGGAGTTTTTTTATGTCTAGTTTATATCTACAGGAACTAACAAAACTGCTTGCTAAAGTGGAGGCGCATGAACAGCAGGCAATAGAATCCGCAGCCGAGAAAATCTCACAGCAATTGGCTTCTCATCACCTCATTCATTTATTTGGGTGCGGTCATTCTCATATTTTAACGGAAGAAGTGTTTTACCGTTCTGGAGGGCTTGCGCCGATTCATCCTATTTTTGTGGAAGAACTGATGCTTCATAAAGGAGCTTCGCGCTCTTCACAGCTAGAGCGTAAAAACGACTATGCCTCCACCTTTATGGAAAAAGAAGATATCGTACCAGGCGATATTATGATTGTCATTTCTACATCGGGCGTAAATCCCGTTCCGATTGATGTAGCTTTGATTGCAAAAGAAAAAGGCGCCTTTGTTATCGGGCTTACCTCTCCTTCTTATGCCACGAGCCGGGCTTCGCGACATAAAAGCGGAAAATACCTTCATGATGTCGTGGATCTTGTTATTAATAATCATATTCCAAAAGGAGACGTCCTTCTTCATCAGCAAGACATTTCCTTCGCTTCTGGTTCTACTGTAATTGGAGGCGCTATTCTAAATGATGTCCTATCTAAAGCCATACAAAAACTGCTCAGCCGCGGCATCACTCCTCCTGTCTTTTTAAGCGGAAACATGGAAGGTTCAGATGAACACAACCAGCGGTTGATTGATGCTTACAAAGGAAGAATTACTGCCCTATAACAGCCCCTGCGGCTGTTTTTTTGCACAAAAAAAAGATGCTTGAAAGCATCTCATCAAAGTCGGACTGTACGTTTTGGACTAGATCTCCTCTTTATCAGTAGAAGTCTTGTTCACAGCACCATAACCTACTTATCCGACATAATTACTATGTTTAACATAAGTATACTCTTTTATACCTTAAGTGTCAAATAAGTTATAAGAAATTTCGTAGTGCATTCATTTGAAGATTTTTTTGCGGTAATGTTCTAGCTGGCTTTTAGCTTCTTTCATAATTGTTGTATGTATGATTTCATCCGTGTGTTCGATTAGTGATTCCTTTTTTATGATGGTAGACATAATTTTCATTTGTTTCGTTCTTCTAGCAGTTGATTGGAGAGCAAGACGAAGACTCCTGCGGGGAAAGCGGAACAGGTGAGACCCCGCAGGAGCGTATGCGACGAGGAGGCTCAGCGTCCGCCCGCGGAAAGCGAAGTCTTGCACGGAAATCAACTGCGGTGTCACAAGCGGTTCAGCTCATGTATCCCATTTGTTCGTCTTTAGATTGATTTAATTTCGTTGTGTCTCAACCTCTTCTCTTTCTATCGTACTCATTATTTTATGTTCATAACCATTAACAGCGAATTACAAATGGAGCTTTAATCCTTCATGAGAAGCTGTGAATCCAAGCTTTTGATAAAAACGCAAAGCCTCCGATCGTTCCTTGTCGGTTGTTAATTGTACTAACTGACAATTGCGTTCTTTCGCTCGTTCAATCGCCCATGTAATCAGCTGATAGCCAACCCCTTTTCCGCGCTGTGACGAAGCGGTTCGAACTCCTTCAATCGTGGCTCTCCACCCGCCTTGTCTTGCAATGTGGGGCGTAAAGGTTATTTGTTGAACACCTATTACTTTACTATCTTTACATGCGACAATCAGTTCATTGTTTGGATCCGCATCAATTGCCTGAAATGCTTGCACATAACAGTCTGGAAGCGGTAATTCGTAGCGTTCTCGTTTGCTTCCGAGCATATCATCCGCGAGCATTTCAACAATTTGATCCAAATCTTCTCGCACTGCTTCTCTAAAGGTTATTTCTCCCATTTCACACAGCACCTTTCCCGTGTCTATTTATGATATTAAAAAGAACGCTGACGAACAAGCTCAGAACCGATGCCAAGAACAAAGCAGCCGCTAAAGCACCAAGACCCATTCCTTCAAAGCCGCCAACTCCAAATATGCTATATAGAAATAGAAATATGCTTATTAGCATGCTGCTAAGTGAAATTCCGTACTGCACGGGCGAGTTCCTTCTATAGAAGAAATACGACGCACCAAAAAGCAGCGCGAAGAAAGCACCCATTAATCCAAATAAAGAAATCATTTACACTCTCCTCCCTCTTCAAAAAAAGGAATTTATATCCATTATATACTATCATTTTTATTTATTCTATCTATATTAATAGCCCTGCAGCCACAACTAAATAGACATGACCAAAACGGCCATGTCTATTTTTCTACTATATTATTAAAAAGAAAGTTCTTTGAACCAAAAAGAATAAGGGGCTAAGCAAGCTTCATCAATTTCATTCATACGTTTTTTGCATCGCTGCAGCACCTCAGCAGGAATGTGTCGCTCTAAGTATGCAGATTCTCCGTTTGCTTGAATCGTTTCTTCTACTAGCTCTTCAAACACATCTAAGCATGCTAAAAACTGCGGAAAAGTTGTATTCACGAAACGCTCGCAGTCATCGTTGGACGTATCGAGCAGCACAACCGAACCGTTTTTTTGATGAAAACAAATTGGATCTCCAGCGCCGGTTGTTCCTAAAAACCAATAGTGCTGGTAGCGAGGTGATAACTCAAATGTTTCGCATAATGTTGTTAGCTTTCCTTTGGATGAAACGAACTCTAGAAATGGTGAAGCTTCTTTGGGCAATCCTTTTTCTGTTAGCAACTTCTTTATCTCTTCATCAATATCAAGGGGTGCAAGCTGTTCGGCATCAAACTTCATTCGTTTTTCCTGTCGTTGCATCACATTTGACAACTTCTTTCACTCCTTTTCACCATTTGCTCTTTCTTTGCTTTTGTTTATTATAAAAGAAATCCAGCTCGTATTATATGCTACAAATGAACTTAATTAGACTGAAAATTTTTCCAATCTTTATTTATATAGCCCGATTTCCTCTTTATAAACACAGGTAAAAAGAAACCGATCAGATTTTCTCCAACAGATTCTGCTTTTAAAAATAATTCTCATTCCCTTCTTCCCTTTTCAGCGTACTTTCGCCTCTTACAAATAGGCTCAATCTTTATTATTCCAATTTTTTCTACTTTTTGCAACTAGGACTTATCTCACCATTTTTTATGCGAGATTAATAACTTGACAAAATACTAAAATAAGCAACAGTAATTATTTACAAGTTTTTAAACTTTATGGTTTAATAGGTATGTAATTCCTGTTTTTTACTATATTTTTTTGGAGGTTTAACATGAAAAAAGGGTCAATTTATCGTTTTATTGCTTTTGCTTTAATGTTCACCTTGTGTTTTAGCCAATTAGGCTTACTGAAAACACAAGCAGCAGGCAATCCTCCTGCTAATGAAAAAACATTAAGCATTGGTAAAGCAGCAAAAGGAACATTTACAGAACCAGAACAAACGCATTGGTACAAAATTAATCCTTCTAAGCAAGAGGTAGCAAAGTTTTCACACTACCGAATTAAGCTTCAAAGTGATGATGAAGTAAACATCACGGTTTACTCCAGTCTTGAAAATGCCAAAAACAACGTGGCATTTGACCGTTATATGGGATACTCCTACAAAGATGAGCCTGCTCAGCTTGATTTTCCAATCGCTTGGACTGGCCCTTATTATGTGAAAGTTGAGTATTATGGAAGCGAAGACGACATGATTGAAGAAGATGCGGAAGATGGTTCAGCTTCTCCAGAACCACAGCCGGAAGAAAAAACAGAAGTTCCATATACAATCAGCTATGAAGGCGCTTCACTTCCTCCTTCTCAAATGATGGAAGAAGAATGCCCGGCTGAATTAAGTACAAGCCAAAAAGAAAACGGAAAAGGTATTTTAAAAGATTTGCGTACGATTCGTGACGCTGTGCTTTCAAAAACAGCAAGCGGAAAAGACCTTTCTTCTCTTTACTACAAAGCCGCTCCGTTTATCAGCTCTAAAATGATTATCGATAAATCAATGCGCGAACAAGTATACAAAGATTTAGTTCAGCTAAAAGGTTTATTTACAGATGTAGCGAAAAACGGCGCATCAAGCACATATATGATTACAAGTGCTGATCAAAAAGCAATCAATGATTTATACAGCATCGCTTATAAATCCGTTCCGGCTGCTTTAAAGAAAGACTTAGAAAAAGTAGCAGCACAGACAAAATTAAAAGACGTAACGGACTTAAACGTATCGTCTGTATTAGTAAGAGCTAAGTTAGTCAGCGCAAACAGCGTTTCAACAAAAGCGGAAACTCGCTATATTGTTAAATTAAAAGATGGTGCAAATGCAAAGTCATTTAAAACAAAAGCACAGTCAAAATCAGCAAGCATTGAATCTATTAATCCATTAAAACAATCAGCTGCTTCTTTTGATAATATGTTTGTTATTCAATTAGATGACAGCAATGGAAAAAGCTTCAGTACGTCGTCTGCTCAAGGTAAAATGACGGCAAAACAAATTCAGGCACTTCCTGAAACTGAATTTATCGAGCCGGTTCAAGAGTACCACGCTCTTTCAATGGATTCACAATATCCGTATCAGTGGTCATTAAACAACACGGGTAAAAATGACGGTACGCAGCACGCCGATATTCAATACGAATCGCTTGAAAAACTACTAAACGGGCAAAAATTAAAAGATACGGTTATTGCTGTTGCCGATACGGGCGTAGATTCATCACTTGCTGATTTAAAAGGCGTGGTGGATACAAGAACAGGCTATAACTACGTGGATCGTTCGTCAAATGCAACTGATGACAACGGACACGGAACTCACGTAGCAGGTATTATCGCAGCCTCTGCAAACAATAACTATTCAATGGCCGGCATTAATTCTCATGCGAAAATTTTACCGGTTAAAATTCTAGACGCATCTGGAAGCGGAGATACAGAACAAATTGCGTACGGTATTAAATACGCGGTTGATCACGGTGCAAAAGTTATTAACTTAAGCCTTGGCGGATCTTACAGCCGCGTGCTTGAATATTCATTAAAATATGCATACGACCATAACGTAACGGTTGTAGCAGCAAGCGGAAACGACGGTATGGAAGAGCTCTCTTACCCTGCTTCATCTGCCTATGCGATTTCAGTAGGTGCATCAAACCGTTTAGATATCGTATCTGACTACTCAAACTATGGAAAAGGATTAGATATTACAGCTCCAGGCTCTGATATTCCAAGTCTTGTTCCAGACGGAAACGTTACTTATTTAAGCGGAACATCAATGGCGACACCTCACGTGGCAGCCGTTGCGGGATTATTACTGTCCCAAAACCCAGGCTTAAAGCCAAAAGACGTTGAAAAACGCCTAACGGATACAGCTAAAGATATTAAGTTTGACGAGAAAGATGCTCCTGTATATGATGACGAAGAAAGTCCAGCAGAACCTCCTGCTCCAGGCTACGATTACGTATCAGGATGGGGACGTTTAAATGCGTACAGCGCGGTAAGTGCACAGCAGCTGCAAGCGCAGGTAAATACATTTGTCAGCACGCAAAAAGTTGTTACAGGTAAAGCTCAAAGCGGTTCAACTGTTAAAGTAATGAACGGCTCAAAAACACTTGGCACTGCCGAAGCTGATGCAAAAAATACGTTCTCTGTGAACATTCCAGCTCAAAAAGCTGATACCGTTTTACAAGTGGTTGTCACAAACGGAAAAGCAAGCACAAGCATTCGTGCAGTTGTTCAAAAAGCACCTGCCAAACCAGCGGTAAAAGCCGTGACGAATAAAGATGAATACGTAACAGGAACGTCTAAAGCGAATTTTACGGTAAATGTTAAAAACAGCGCTAAAAAAGTGATTGCTTCGGCAAAAGCTGATGCAAAAGGCGCGTTCAAAGTGAAGATTCCAAAACAAAAAGAAAACACAGTCTTGTATATCACGGCTACAAACAGCCAAAAACAAGAAAGTGAAGAAGTAAAAGTAACGGTGCGTGACGTTATTGCTCCAAATGCACCTAAAGTGAATCCAGTCAGCGACGCGGATACAGCTATTAAAGGAACAGCAGAAGCAAATGCATCTGTTGTAGCTAAAGTAAACAATAAAGAAATCGGCAAAGCAAAAGCCAACGCAAAAGGTCAGTACAGCATTGCCATTAAAAAACAAAAAGCAGGTACAGCAATCAGCGTAACAGCAGCAGACGCAGCTAACAACACAAGTAAAGCTACGATTGTAAAAGTAAGCGATAAAACACCCCCTGCTGCACCAAGCGTAAATGCTGTCACAACAAAAAGCACGACTGTAACGGGTAAAACAGAAGCAAATGCTACCGTAACAGTAACCGTAAACAAAAAAAGCATTGGCTCTGCTGCTGCTAACAGCAAAGGACAATACTCAGTAAAAATTAAAAAACAAAAAGAAACAACAGTTTTAAGCGTAACGGCAAAAGACAAAGCGAACAATACGAGTAAAGCAACAACAAAAACGGTGACAAAATAAAGAAAGAAAAAGGCACTTGGCTTATAGCCAAGTGCCTTTTTGTTATAACAGCTGTTTGTTTTTAAAGTATTTCCACATTCCCCACGTTAACACAATTAACATAACAATAATAACAGCAGTAGCCCAGTGGGAATTTTGATATGGAATCGGTACGTTCATTCCAAAAAATCCGGTTACGAACGTTAGCGGAAGCATAATCGTTGAAATTAACGTTAAGACATTCAGCTTTTCAGATGAAGTTGCATTGGTAATAGAATAATACGTATCAAGCGCACTGTTTACGAGGTCTCTAAACGTTTCGGCAGAGTCTACAATACGCTCTAAGTGGTCAAGCAAGTCAATGTAGAAAGGAACATTTTCTTCTCGTATGTCGAATTTCCACTTTCCATTAACCGTTAAGAAAATTCGGCGCTGAGGCAGAATAACGCGACGGATTAAGATAATGGTTCTTTTTAAGGCTAAGAACTCTTCCGTCACTCCGCGGACTTCTTTGTTGTAGATTTCATCTTCTAATTCATCAATACGCATGTCAATTCGGTCTAAAATCGGAAAGTATTCGTCCGTGATGCCATCAATCAAAGCATATAGTAAAAAGTCGGCGCCGCGGTTCATAAACTTTGGATAGCGTGAGCATACAGCATCCATTTTGCGAAGCCAGCCCATTTTATGTTTATGAATCGTCACTACGTAATTTGATCCGACAAAGGCATTTAACTCAAGCGTCGTAATCTCATCATCACTTTCTTCGTTATAGCGAAGCGCGTGAAAAACGAAAAATTTATAGTCTTCGTAATCATCCATTTTAGCGCGAGGACTGTCGTGTAAGCAGTCTTCGATCGCCAATGGGTGAAAATCGAATAATTTAGCAATTTGAGCAAGCTCTTGTCCGTGGACATCATACAGATCAATCCACAGCAAATTATCAGGATTGCGCAATTTTTCATGCACGTCTCCTAAATCAAGATTCGTTACCATTTCTTTTGTTTCATCATCATATAAGTATGTTTTAATCATTGATTTTTCACCTCACATCATTGAGGCATTAAGGAGTATTTTCCTTCGTTGAAATGAGAGGAACACATACACCTTTGTTGCCCCTATCTTGTTTTGCAGTAACCTTCATCGAAATGGGGTCATCAGTGCCCATTCATCTCACCTCCTAATTAGTTGAAGGAACGCTGACTTGTAATACAGCTACTTCACAAAGTTTAATTTTAACATACAATCCAACTCTAGCGTAGCGCTTTTTTCAAAACCTTTTCCTCTCTATTTAAAGTTTCAAACAAAACTTCCGATACTATAAAAGCAGTTATAATCGGCAATCGATAACTAAGACAGCTTGAATACTCCCACAAAGGTCCACCTAATCGTAGACGATCAACCCCGCAAGGGGGATCGTCTACGATTAGGTCTAGAATATCTACCATGGCCGGTCTATGGCCATGGTAGATATTCTACATCGATAAACATTATATGGGTGATGGGGAAAAACGTGTAGGAATTTTTAGACTTTCATCGAATACTTACTTAACAAACTTAGATTACGAAAAGGACTGATGATACATGCATTTTAAACGTGAAGAACCGTTTCGCTTTTTATTCGAGACTCCCATTGTTGGAACGTTTTCCATTGCTAAATACGACAACAAAGAAATCGATTCTAAGCCAGGTCCTTTGTCTGTTATCGACCTTTCACCAAAAGGAATCAAAATAATTACGCCGCTTGATTTACCTATTTTCAACCATCAAATTCAGCTAAAAATCAGCTTTTATTTAAATGAAAAACCCATCCATATTACCGGACTTTGCGTGTGGAAAGAAAAACGGCACACCGAATACCTTTATGGCATTGAAGCATTTAACGATGTGGAAGAACAAGCAATTTTAATTACAGAGCTCAAAACCTACGCCAAGAAAAAGCAAGATAAGCAATAAAAATAGCGCTCATTTGTTTTACTCCCCTTTTAAGATGGCAATACTACGAACGACTTCGATAGAAAAAGGTGAGACGATGAGCAGCAAAGCAAAAAAAGAATGGATTGGCGGTCTCGTACTGTTTTTACTCGTCAGTTTTGTCAGCATCACGTTTGCAGGCTATCATACGGTGAAAGCTGCCGTTGATCAAACGTATGTACCGCTTGAGCATGGTAACAAAACACACGTCAATTTAAAAAAAGGACAACCGTTTTCCCTGCTTTTAATTCAAGAAAACCATCAAAATACGTCATTTGTATATATGACTGTTAATAAGCAGCATGAATCAATAAAAATGACCCACTTGCCAGGGTCAACTCAGCTCGGCAATGAAACACTGCGAACCATTTATCATCAAGGAAATATGAATGCTGTTGTAAAAAAAGTCGAAACATATGCAAAGCTTCCTGTTGATTATTATGTCAAAATGGATCAGCAGTCAGTCGTCGATGCTGTAGATAAATTAGGCGGCATTATCGTCACAAACAAACGTGCTTTTGAACACAGCAACATTGTTTTTCCAAAAGGAGCGATTCGCCTTAACGGAAAAGAAGCACTTGTTTATTTAAAGGAGCGGAATGAACAAGACGTCTTTACGGCGCATGAAAGACAGCTGTCCGTCGCGAAAGCCATTTTCAGCCAAGCAGCTACGATTCCCAATGTTACAAAGCTGCATTCTCTTGTATTTACGCTGACTGATCACATTGAAACCAACGCAACCTTTAATGATATCAAACGGATTCAAAAAACCTACAAGCCGGCCGTTGCTCACGTAGACAAGCAGCAGTTTCCGCAAAACGAATGGAATCAAAAACAAGTCACAACGCGGCTGTATAAGCACTTAGAACGTGAAGAGCTGTTTTTATAAAAAACGCTTCACGAAAAAGAGGCTGGGACATAACAAAATGAAACCAATCTAAAGACGACCAAAGGAGATACATAAGCTGAACTGCTTGTGACACCGCAGTTGATTTCCGTGTAAGACTTCGCTTTCCGCGGGCGGCCGCTGAGCCTCCTCGTCGCTTGCGCTCCTGCGGGGTCTCATCTGTTCCGCTTTTCCCGCAGGAGTCTTCGCCTTGCCCTCCAATCAACTGCTAGAAGGAATGAAACAAATGAAATCTACGTTCACTATAACAGGAAAACGAACCGTGAATTAAAGATTCATGGTTCGTTTTTCACTTCGCCTAAAAGGCTTTTATCCCAGCCTCTTTTTTTGCTACTTATCTTCAGCAGGCACTACTTTTTCATTTATCTTAACCACAATTTGTTCATCCCGTTCATCCTTGAGATAGCTCTTTTGATAAAAAGAATGATCATGAGGCGGCCCAATCACAACTGTATCCGTAATCGGAGCAACGGCTTCTGCTACTTCGCTTGCACTTACTCCATACGCTTTTTGAAACACAATAGGAGGCGTTAAGCGCAGCACGTCGGATCCTTCTGTAGACTCAAATTGATCATTGTTAAAAAAGAGATGCAGATGCGCTTCTTCCGATAGAGGTTCAATCCAATGCCACCAGCCCATCGGTATAAAAACAACTTCGCCTTCTTTTATTCGGTAATTGTGCATGCTGCTTGTATCAGGGTCCAAGACAGACACCTGCACTTCACCTGAAACGACGACATCTAATTCCCACGCGTTTGGATGCCAGTGCGGCTCTCTCATATGCCCTTTCGTCATATATAAATCAACAAACGCACCTCCGAGCATGGCAGGCAGCTGAGTTGAGGTTAGCTGATACGCTATATTTTGATCGTTTCGTTTGAACAGGACGTTTTGCTTATAATTCACTGACAGATTAGGCGTTCCTGAGCTTTTTTTAATATTTGAATTATCCGGCACAAATCCAGATTTACTCATAGTGTCATACCCTCTTTTCATTAAAAAGTTATATGCACTATCCTATTAAAACTCTTTGCTAAGGGTGTTTTAATTAGAAAAAATAAAAAACGAGCGTTTCCGCTCGTTTTTTATCCGACAAGGCGTTCAATTTTCTTTTTCTTCCATACAAATTGATAATAGCTGTACTGCAGGATTAAGCTGACCACAAACGCCGCTGGATATCCGATCCAAATCCCTTTGATTTCAAGAGACGTAAACTGCGATAACACGTAGGCTACGGGCACTTCCACACACCAAATAGCCATAATGCTAAATACCGTAGGCCAAAGCACCGTACCGCTTGCTCGCATCGTAGCGGTAATAATTTGCGCATGGCCGAAAATCAAATAGCTCCAAAGCGTTATCACTAACAGCTCTTCGGCAATATGGAGCGTATGCTGACTTGTTAAAAACAGTGCTAAAATTTGATTGGAAAAGAGATAAATAAGTAAAATCAATACGCTGCCAATGACGTAATTCAGCATAATTCCAGAGCGAATCACTTCTTTTAAACGCTCAAATTTATTGGCACCAATCGACTGCGCGGCAAAAATAGAAACCGCAATTCCTAAGCTGATTGCCGGCATTTGTACATAGCTTGCTACTTGGTTCACCGCTCCGTACGCCGCTGTAGCGTCTGAGCCAAATCCGTTTACGAACGTAATAACCGCAATTTCAGAAAGAGAAACTAAAATCATATTGATACTCGCAGGAATCCCTAAACGCATAAGCAGCTTTAACAGCGTTCCGTCCATTTTTAATGAAATGGATGAGTCAAACTTTAGCGAATGATTTTTCTTGCGTAAATAAATAATCATAATAATGAACGTTAATACGGTTGAAAACACCGTTGCGTATGCAGCGCCGTACACGCCAAGCTTTGGGACTCCGATCCATCCAAAAATTAAAATCGGAAGAAAAATGAGGTTTAAGACTGTACTCACAACTAAAAAGTAAAAAGGCGTTTTAGAGTCGCCGGTTCCGCGCATAAACGTCGTATAAACAAAGTATAAAAACAAAACAGGAATCGCCACAAACAAAATGCGCGCATAGTGAACCGTTACGTCAATAATATTAGCCGGCGTTCCCATAATCCGAAGAATCTCCGGAGCAAATATGCTTCCCAAAACAGCAAGCACAATTCCGACTAAAAAGGTAAACGTGAGCGTGGTACCGATAATTTCTTTCACTCGTTTTTCATTTTGTGCCCCGTACGCTTGCCCGATTAAAATGGAACTTCCTGAACCAATTCCAATCGAAAACGACACGAGCAGAAAAAACAGAGGAAAAAACGCGGAAATAGCGGCTAACGCATCAACTCCAAGCGCTCTTCCGACAATAATACTTCCTGCCAGCTGCCCAACGGACTGCATGGCGTTACTTAACATGAGCGGAATCAAAAACACAAGCATCAGCTTACTGACGGATTTTTCTGATTCCACTACTTCACTTTTCACATCTTGATTCTTCACACCTATTTCTCCTTTGTATCAGCTTTCGGCGAATGATAGCCTTTTTCGCCGTAAGGCTGCAGCTTCTCTAACCATTTCGCTTCTAGTTTTAGCAAATCCTTTTTTGAAAGTGCTTTTTCTTCTTCTCTTTTAATCGTTTCCAGCATCTCAATTGAAAAAGCATCCGCACCATACGTATTCCACTCATCTTGAAGCTCTTTATTTTGATGAGTGTTCGTCTTTAACGTGAACTTTACGCCGTTTAACGTTTTGATGTTAGGCGTAGAGCCAATATAAATCTTATCGTTGTGAAGGTTTTTAATTTGATACACGCCGCCTTCTGTTTTTACTTCTTTCGCTAGCTGCTTCATTTGTTTTTTATAGTCTTTTGAGTCCATACTCATCTCTGTCTCTCCTTTTCTCCAGTAGCTGCTTCCGTCTGCGCTGCGCTCTAAGAACCCGTACTCAATTAAATAGCGTCGCAGCACCGCATAGTCGTCATAAAAAGGTGTTAACCTATCATTTACTTCTTTTTCGGTATACGTTGCGCCAAACTCAAAATGCCCGCTTAATTCTTCAAGAACAACAAGACGGTGTTTTTCTTGCAAATGAAAAGTACGAAGCGGTCCGTTTAAACCTTGAGGAAAATTCTTCGCTAAAATCTTTTCACGCTCTTCATCACTGACGCTGTAGCGCTGACTTCTTCTAGTCGCAGTATTTGTTACGGGTACCGCCTTCTCTTCTTCCCCTTCATTTAACAGTTCCATCAGCGTTAAAAACACTTTTGCCTGACGCTCTTTTTTCTTTAACGTAAAGCGGTGATTCCGAATGGTGGATGAACTGCCGATTCCCATTTCTTTTTGAATATCACTATCGCTCTTTCCTTCTTTAAAAAACTTCACTAAATTTTTTTGATGATCTGAAAGACCGGTTACCTCTTTATCTAGCTCTATTAAATGATGAAACACAGACCCGTGCTGCTGTTCAATATGAAGCTTCATATAGCGTTTTGCTTCATAAAAAACACCTTCCAACGGATAAATAATGCCTTTTTCAATACTTTCACCGCACAGTAAGCAGTGGTAGTGATCTTCGCTTTCCCCGTACCCTTTCTTCATATCTTCAAAAGATGATTCCCAAAACAAGTCGTTTACCATTTAAATAGACACCTTTCTATTTTGTTTATTAATTTATAAACAAATATATTATATGTTTATTATTATGTCAATCTTACGTTTATGATACACAAAAAAACAGCAGTTTTCACTGCTGTTTCATGTTCCATTCACTTAAATACGGAAAATCCTTAGATACGACAGGCTCATCATTCAAAAGCGTAATTAACTCCAAGCTGTTACCGTCAGGGTCATTAAAGTACACGCAAGCCGCCGGCATCCACGTATGAACAATTGGCTCTGTCTGCGGCTTTCCAAACGACGTTTCTTCAGGTTCAATACCTTTTGAACGCAGCCACGTTAACGCTTCATGAATATCTGCGGCTTCAATTCCAAAAGCAAAGTGACTTCTTTTCAACTCTTTTTCGTCTGTTTCCCAAAGACCAAGCATTTGCTTTTGTTCCCCAACAAAGAAAAAAGCACAGCGCCGCTCTTCAATTTTATGAACAAACGTCAGCCCAAGATGTCTATAAAACTCAATCGAATCCTCCAAACTCCGAACCTGCACATGCGTCTCATAAATACTCTTAATCATAGCCTCTCCCCCATCCTTTCCTACTACTATAAGCCATTTCACACCAAACAGCTTCCTAACAAAGAATGAAAAACAATCATACTTAAGAACGAGAAACACTCACACAAACGTACAGCTTGGAAATCTCCAAGAGCACTATGGATTTGACTTTAACTAAGGTTTTGAGGCTACCCCGCAAGGGGTGCCTCAAAACCTTAGGTCTAGAAAAACCCCCATGGCTGCACTCTAGCCATGGGGGTTTTTCTACATCGATATATTAAGCGTGGGCTTTTGCGAGGCCTATGCAGATGCCGCCTGAAATAATCAGTACACTCGCAAGAGATACATAAAACAATTGACGCTTCGTTTTCTTTTCTCCCAAGAAGACAATACCGCCAAAGATAGAAATAACAATACCCATTTGCGATAATGAAAAACTTGTTGCTACGCCTAGTCTTGATTGAGATAAGAATAAGAACATGTTTCCAGATGCCCAGATTAGACCTGGTAAGATATTACGAATCGTATATTTGTTAAATGGCTTATGTTTGTATGTAATGATTAAACCGCCAATTAACATACCAATTGCTTGCGGGAATAGTGCTGCCCATGCGTCTACGTTGAAAATACGTGCGATAACGACGTAAACTAAGAATCCAAGACTTGAAATGATAAGAGTGATAACTCCTTTTTTCGTTTGTCCTGGAGTCCCTTGTGCTCCTTCTTTTTTACCGTCTAATGAAGAAAGCACAACGCCTGCTAGTATTAAAAGAATCGCAATAGATCCAAGCACAATCGTTTGAAGCGTTGACCATTCTTTAAATACAATAACACCAAAAAGAGCTGTTGATACTAATTGCATACCCGTTGAAATCGGCATTGACTTTGAAACACCAAGGTATGGAACACTTTTAAACTGATTACTTTGACCTACTGACCAGAACAAACCTGAAACAATTCCGACAATAACAAGCGTTGGCGTTAACACCGGCTGAACAATCATAAACTGAACAAATGAAAGGATTAAAGCTCCAATAATTGTTCCAAGCGTTTGACTGTAAGGTCCACCGCCCATCTTCATACTAACTAAAATCATGCTTCCCCACGCAACGGAAGGAAGAACACCTAGCAAAATATCCATCTTTCTCTTAACCTACTTTCCTATTTCTAATCTATGTACATCGTATGTAACGACCTGCTGCTTTTTTTTACCAAGGGCTACAGACTTGTTCCCCCTCGAATATTCCCCCAAAGGTTCACCTATGCGGATGATGCCTACCCCGCAAGGGGGGCATCAACCGCTTAGGTCTAGAAAATTTGATAGGACTGCTCTTTAGTCCTATCAAATTTTCTACATCGATAAAAATATATAACGTTTTCATAAATGGTGGTAAAACTGCTATTTCTTGCTGCTCGTATTATACTAACACGAACATTTATTATTTAGCTAGAAATTTTTTTGATTATTTTTTAAAAACAGAAAAAATTTTTTTCTTCTTGCTCCGCAGCTCGCTTTTTCCTCTTATGTGATCTGCAATCAGCAGAAACGGACGCCTCTGCTGATTGAAAATAAGAAGAGATAAAGCCTTTTCATTTTAGTTAGCTACAGGCTTACAAAATTGCTCGACTACTTCTTTGGCTGGAATGGAACTGATCGCACCTTTTCCAGTTGTCGTTAAGGCACCGCTTGCATTGGCAAAGCGCAAAATAGCATCGTGGTCTGAGTCAAGAATATCCGTTAAGTTTTCTTGTGACACATCGCGGCTTAATAGCTGATAAAGGAATCCGCCAATAAACGCATCTCCTGCACCTGTTGTATCAACAACCGCTACTTTGTAACCGTTTGATTCATAGACAGCTTCTTTTGTATAAAGCGTTGCGCCTTCTGCACCTTTTGTGAACACAACTACTTGAACGTCACCTGTAAATAGAGACTGAATCGCTTGCTGTTCATCTTCAATGCCTGTGATAAACGCTAGCTCGTCGTCTGAAATTTTGACAAAGTGCGCTTGAGGAATAAATTCTAAAATCGTTTGACGGCATAGCTCATGGTCTTTCCACAGTGGAAGACGTACATTTGGATCAAAGCTGATAACTCCGCCTTTTTCTTTCATGCTTTTAATCGCTTTCATATGAGCGTATTTCATAGGACTTTCAACTAAATCAACCGAACAGAAATGAAGAAGATCGTTGCTTGCAAACCAATCAGGGTTAATTTCGTCTTCCGTTAACAATAAATCTGCTGAAGGATTACGATAGAAGCTGAAATCTCTTTCTCCGTCTTCACGCAGAGAAACGAAAGCTAAAGCTGTGTTTGCTTCTTCTGTACGATAGACCATATCAGTACCTACTCCTACTTCACGAAGCGTATCTACTAGAAAGTCTCCAAACGCATCTTCTCCAACTTTTGTAATAAGCGCTGACTCATTACCGTATGTAGCAACAACTGCTGCAACGTTTGCCGGCGCTCCGCCTGGCACACGCGTAAACGATTCCACTTCTTTCAATTGAAGACCTTTTTGAGCTGGAATCATATCAATTAATACTTCACCGATACTAAATAACTTACCCATTCTATTCACCTTACTTTTCTTTTTTGTCATATTGTCATACTATGTTCCAAAAAATCCTTAAATCAAATTATACGTCCCAAACATCTTTTTCGTAAAGAGAAATTTCCAATTTATTTTAAAAAAATCGCAAATTATCGTTTTTTTCTCACAATCTTTTATTCATTAAACCTTTTCCATCCCTTGTCAAATCTGGGATTTAAATGACCTTGTTAAACAAAGATCACAAAATAAAAAAAGTTAATTTCCAGTTTAAACTGTTTATCTATTCACTTTTCGTTCGACATCTCTTTCCTTATTTCCTGTTTATTCGCCTCAGATATGCAAATAATGATAAAAATTCGTGTTTTTACCCCTATTTAAGAAGGAATAGCTTAAAACGTGTCGAATAGACTTAGGTAGGTATATGACATTATGTATGTTACACTAAATACAAGGCAAGGAAGGGAGAATCAGTCATGAAAATCAATGTTTTTCTAGACGACTATCGCAAATGCCCTGACGGTCATGTTTTAGCCGAAACGATTGACGAATGTATTGATCTTTTAAGATCATTCGATGTTGAACATTTGTCACTCGATCACGATTTACTCAGCAAGACACGGAATGGATTAATGCTCGTGCATTTTATGGTAAAACACCATTTATATGCCGATCGAATCACGATTCACTCCGCTAATCATTTAGGCAGCAAAGCAATGTACAACTGCTTTAAAGAAGCTCAAAAAGAGCATAAAATGCCAAACAACATTAAAATTCTAAGATGCCCTCTGCCTCTTCGATGATATCTGCACCCTCACACATTCATTTCAACAGAATCTGTTCGGATTCAATTCTCACAGACATCCTGTTTCTATAAAATGAAGAACAATACTGCTTGTTCGATACGTATAGATGTGAATACGCTTTAAGCAGTTTATATTATATAGAAGAAAACCGCTCTAAAATACCGTTATGATAGCTTTAAAAGCAGACTACATGGTACAAAGAGCGGTTTTTTTGCTATTTAGACAGTTTAGCAGAATCCAAGTCAGCTGAGAGAGAAGCCGGCTGCTTTTTAGCTTCTTTTAGCTGCCTAGCGTTCACAAACCAGTAGAGGCTTCCTACAAACAGTCCTCCCCCTACGATGTTTCCGAGCGTAACAGGAATTAAATTATGAAATAGTCCAGCAGCCGAAATCGCATCGGGATGCGGAAGCAATAAAGCCAGACTAAGAAACGTCATATTTGCCACGCTGTGCTCGTATCCTGAAGCAACAAATGCAAACAGCATCCAAAAAATAAGCATGATTTTTGCCGCATCGCTTTTAGTGCGCGAAGCCGTCCAAATCGCAAGACAAACAAGCCAGTTACAAAGGATGCCGCGAAAAAACAATTCACTAACCGGCAAATTCATTTTTTTAGCTGCCAGCGTCATGAGTAAATGGTTCGGTTCAATTCCTTTAAACAAACCGGTTCCGGTAATTAACAAACAAAGCCCAAACGCTCCTATCGCATTTCCGATAAAACACCACGTCCAGTTTTTGAACGTATCTTTCCATGTGGTGACCCCTGATAGCGTACTGACCGTATAAACCATATGATTCCCCGTAAACAATTCAGCTCCTGCAAATACAACAAGCAGGAGAGCAACAGCAAAAGATAACCCCATCACAAGAGAAACGACCGGTAAAGAAGCAGAAGCTAAAGGCGCTCCTACCGATAGAGCTAATATAACGCCAAGTCCCACGTAAGCACCCGCTAGCACAGCTAACAGCAAATAACTCAGCAAATGATCATTCACAAGCTTCGTTTTTTCACGGGCTAACTCATTCATTGACTGCAGTGAATTCTTAAACAAAAGCGTTTCCTCCTTTTATTCATACTAGACGCATACTTTTTCTTCTGTTTTTTCCAAAAACCACGAAAGAACAGAAGCTTGCTTCACCACTTCACCAATCACAATCATCGCGGGATTGCTGACTTGCTGCTCCGCAGCCGTATCTACAATTGTGCCAAGCGTTCCTGTAACCGTGCGCTGATAAACCGACGTGCCTTGTTCAATAAGAGCGACTGGCGTATCCGCGCTTTTCCCCGCGTCTAAAAGCTGACGGCAAATATAAGGCAAGTTTTTAACGCCCATATAAATCGCAAGCGTATCAACTCCTTTTGCTAAATGCTCCCAGCGAATACTTTCCGGCTTGCCGCTCAAGCAGTGTCCCGTCACAACCGCAAACGAACGGCTGAGCTCCCGATGCGTCACAGGAATTCCAGCATAGGCCGGTGCCGCGATGCCTGCTGTAATTCCTGGAACGACTTCAAACGGAATTCCGTTTTGAACGAGCACTTCTGCTTCTTCCCCGCCTCTTCCGAAAATAAACGGATCTCCGCCTTTTAACCGGACGACGGTGTTTCCTTTTCTTGCGTAGCATACAAGCAAATCATGAATAACCTCTTGAGAAACGCAGTGATCACCAGGCTTTTTCCCGCAGTAGACGAGTTCCGTTCCTTCTTTTGCATACTGAAGAAGAACAGGGTTCACTAATCGGTCATATAAAATAACGTCTGCTTTTTCTAAACATTTGGCTGCTTTTATTGTTAGCAAATCTGGATCTCCTGGTCCGGCTCCTACAATGTACACTTTTCCTGTTCTCATTTTTGCTTCGCTCCTTTTAGTGTGTCCCCTTGAATTTTTATGGCGCGTTGAAAATCAACGCGCCCCGTTACTTATTCTTCAATTAAAAGATACAGCAAATCTCCTTCAACAGACGCTTCGTACGTGTCTACACATCCGCTGTCAGGCTCTTGTACGTTACCGTCATGCAAGCAAATTTTCCAGTCGTGCATTGGACAAAACACCGAGTCGCCGCTCACGATTCCTTCACTTAGCACCCCGCCTTTATGCGGACAGCGGTTTTCAATTGCCCGTATTTTTCCGCTTGATAGCTTAAACACCGCAATTTCTTTTCCATTTACTTTCACTGTTTTACCAAGGCTTACCGGAAAATCATGAATCGACCCCACGCATACTTTTGTAATGTTTTTATTCACCATCTTTATTTCCCCCCAGCTTTATGATGTGACAACTGTTTCGAACAGCTCTTTTTTCGTCTTTTTGCTTTCGACGATTTCTTTCCAAGGATCACGGTACGTAGATAACGCTTCGTCCATACGCATATTCAGCTCTCTTCTCGTCTCAGCGTCATCAAGCACTGACTGAATGTGCGAAAGTCCCATGCGCTCAATCCATGCAGATGTACGCTCTAAGTAATTAGCCGTTTCTCGGTAATACTGCAAATAAGCTCCTGTAATGTCCATCAATTCTTCGTCTGTTTTTACTTTATACAACAAATCTCCGCCGCGAAGATGCGTACCTCCATTTCCGCCCACGTAAATTTCCCAGCCGCCGTCAATTCCAATAAAGCCAATATCTTTAATGCCTGACTCAGCACAGCTTCTTGGACAAGCAGATACAGCCATTTTCACTTTATGAGGCGTCCATAGTCCTTCAAATTTTTTCTCAAGCGCAATGCCAACGCCCATTGAATCCTGCGTTCCAAAACGGCAAAACTGTTCGCCGACGCATGTTTTCACCGTTCGCAGCGACTTACCGTACGCGTAGCCGGAAGGCATATCTAACTCTTCCCATACGCTAGGCAAATCTTCTTTTTTAACACCAAACAAATCAAGACGCTGACCACCCGTCACTTTTACGAGCGGAATTTCATATTTATCAACAACATCTGCAATTTTTCGTAAATCTTCTGCGTTTGTGACGCCTCCGTACATGCGAGGAACAACAGAATACGTGCCGTCTTTTTGAATATTTGCGTGCATGCGTTCATTCACAAATCGTGATTCACGTTCATCAACGTATCCGGTTGGATTCACCATACCTAAATAATAATTCAGCGCCGGACGGCATTTCGAACAGCCTTCTTCATTATTCCACCCAAGTACATTCATAACTTCACGCGTATGCGAAAGTCCTTTTGCTTTGATTTCTTCGACAACTTCATCTCGTGACAGAGTCGTACAGCCGCAAATCGCTTC
This sequence comes from Priestia sp. FSL R5-0597, assembly GCF_038006305.1. Classification (NCBI taxonomy): domain Bacteria; kingdom Bacillati; phylum Bacillota; class Bacilli; order Caryophanales; family Bacillaceae; genus Priestia; species Priestia sp. FSL R5-0597. Next base: position 1,158,916 of record NZ_JBBOUZ010000001.1, on the reverse strand, counting down.
TTTTTGAGCCGCTGCGTCAAAGTCAGCGCCAAGAGTATGCTGAAGCACTTCCGCTACAAGCGGTTTACATCCTCCGCAGGAGCGAGACGCACTTGTACAAGCTTTGATTTCATCAACCGATGAGCATCCTTGTTTTTGGATAGCTTCCACAATCGTACCTTTTGTGACGCCGTTACAGCCGCAAATAATATCATCCGCACTCATGCTTGCTACTAAGCTTTCACCCGCGTTAGCGCCAGATGGCTGTAAAATCGACACTTTTGCGACATCCGATACGTCTTCTTGCTTTTGTATCATTGAAAACAGTCGATTTCCGTCGCTGCTGTCTCCAAAAAGAACGGCTCCTACGATTTGATTGCCTCGCAAAACAAGTTTTTTATAAATGCCGTCTTGTTCATCGAACACTTTGATTGCTTTTTTCTCTTCATCTTCCGTGAAGTCTCCTGCCGAGAACACTTCAACACCTGATACTTTTAGCTGTGTTGATAAAACCGATCCTTCATAAGGCACTTTTTCTGCCCCGCAAATCGCTTTTGCTAATGCTTTTCCTTGTTCATACAAAGGTGCCACCAGTCCGTATACCATTCCTCTATGCTCTGCACATTCTCCAACCGCGTAGATGTTTGGAATATCCGTTTGCATATAGTCATTCACAACAATTCCTCGGTTTACGTCAAGTCCCGCTTCTTTTGCAAGCTGAACATTTGGCTTAATTCCAACGGCCATTACGACTAAATCAGCTTCTAAAAACGTCCCGTCTTTAAAAGATAATCCTTCAACTCGCTCATCGCCGACGATTTCCGCCGTTTGTTTTTCAAGCAAAAACTTCATGCCTTGTTTTTCTAATTCGTTTTGAAGCAGTTTGCCCGCTGTTGGATCGAGCTGACGTTCCATTAAATACGGAGCTAAATGAATCACAGATACGTCCATTCCCAAATTTAACAGTCCGCGCGCCGCTTCTAATCCAAGCAGTCCGCCTCCAATAACCGCTGCTTTTTTATACTGCTGAGAAGCCTGCAGCATTTCATCCGTGTCTTTTATATCTCGAAAAGCCGTAACTCCTTTTTTATCAGACCCTGGAATCGGAAGAATAAAAGGAAGAGAGCCCGTTGCTAAAATTAATTCATCATATGATTCTACTCTGCCGGTGTTTGTCGCTACTTCTTTTTTTACTGAATCGATACTCGTAACCGTTTCGCCCGTATATAATGTAATATTGTTTTCTTGATACCAGTTCCAATCGTTTAACGTAATGTCTTCAACATTCGTATCTCCTTGCAGCACTTTTGATAGTAAAATACGATTATAGTTCGGATGCGGCTCGCTTCCGAAAATCGTAATTTCAAACGCTTCGTTTGAAACCTTCAATACTTCTTCAATCGCTCGAACTCCAGCCATTCCATTTCCAATCAATACGAGTTTCTTTTTTTGCATCTTCCATTCCTCCCCTGGCGTCTATACCTGCTTGTTTCAAAGATATATTTTCTATGCATCTTTAAAGATACATTTAAGATATATGAATTTTCTGAATCGTTCAACTTATGTGTTAGGTTATCTAACACTATAATGGTATGTATGCGATTCCATTGCTTTAACAGCAAGCAAAAAAAATAACCGATAAGAGTCGGTTATTTTCTTCAGGTTATATGACAACATCTATACATTAATCAATAAATAAATAGTTTGGGCTCGTCGAAAAATTAAGATCAATTCCATCTGTCCACTCAACTTCCCTTTGTGCTCCCAGCATTGAAATAACTTTACCCTTGCCGCTCTTCAAAGTAATTTTTGAATTATGATTGGAGTCTCTAGTCCAATACACAAGCGCTTTTTTTTCAGTAGAATTGCGAAATTCAAGCAAATAGTCATCACTATTTTTTAAAGAGTACTTTTTCACAAAATGATAATCTTTTAGATTTGCGCTCAGTGTTTGAGCAGCTAAATACGTAAGTTTTGGGTTACCACTGTACCACATAACTCCAAAATTATGCTCTTTTTCATTTTCATCATATCCGTCATTCTTCCAATCGTACCATACACTCAAACCAATATTTTCCCATCGATTAATTAACATCATTCGTGTGTAGTACTCAGCTTGCTTCATTTCACTAATTTTCCTATTAGGTTTAGGAGCCATTGAATAACCCCATTCCCCTGCAAATAATTGAATACGTTTATACGTATAATCTTGTATCATCGCTTTTATTTTCTGATAATCTCCAGCAACTGTTTCAGGATCATCGTCTCTATATGGATGAACAGAAACTGCATCGATATAATCAAGCAAGTGGTAGCTGAACGTTTTATCTAACCACCTAAGAGATGTTCTATGAGTTCCAGAGAGGGCAGGTCCTACTATAAGGCTATGAGGATCTTCTTTTCGGATAACTGGTGCAGTTTTTTTCACAAGCTTCACATAGTTTTCATAGCTAGGTTGGGGGTTCCAAAAGGTTTCCGTATTAGGCTCATTCCATATTTCCCAAATCCCCTCTTGGTTTTTATAATGCTTAACTGTAGCATCTGCAAACTTAGCAAACGCTGCTCTGCCTTCAGGTGTTGTAATAGATCTCTGCTTCTCATAAAGAGGATTACTATACGTTAATATGTAGTATGGTTTTAAATCATACTTCTTGATCCAATTATTAATTTGATCATATCCTGTTTTTTCAAAATCATATTTTCCTTTTTTTGTTTCGACTCTTTCCCAAAAGATATCTATTCTTACCCACTTAAACCCAGCGTTCGCGATATTTTTCATATCATTTTCAGTAACATCCCTATGAATACTAACACCTAAACTATCTCCTATTTTTATATTATTGGGCTTAAGAGATTCTTCTTGAGTTCTAAATTTAAAACTTAAGAAAAGAAGAAATAAAATAAAAAATCCAATGAAAATCAAACGCTTTTTCTTATTTTTCATGTGTCCCCCCCTTAAATATTTTCAAGCATCAAAACTTTTCATTTTATGCCTTTTTTTGCTTTATGAGTCTATTTTACTTCATAAAATAGGCTAAAAACATAGAACAAAAAAGAAAATTTTTGCAAAATAAAAAGAGGATATACTTGTCCTCTTTTCATTTTCCCGTAAACCAATTCACAACATACTCTCCCCACACTTCATTTCCTTTTTTCGTTAAATTCCCGCTGTCTTTATTGATATACTCTCCTAAATGAAACGGCCAAATGAGCGAGTGATTCATATAATATAACCAGTTTGCTTCAGATACTCCCCTGATCGCTTCTACCCCTTCTTCGTAGGACTCGGTTTGTGAAATATATGGCTGTGAAGGCTGAACCATAAGGGTCTTTTTCAAGTCTTTGAGCTGATGAATTAGCTTGTCTGTATTTTCAAGCGTCTCATCTAGCGTAAGGTGCTGATAATCATTTTTAAGAGGTACTTCAAACAGAATAATGTTTGGCTGAAGTTGATCAATTTGATCGGCAATGTGTGAGGATAAAAGCTCATCGGTTGTCCCGTTACCATATGAAAGTGTTTTGACCGTAAATACATCACGTCCATATGTAGCTGCTAGTTCTTTTTTTAACTGCTGAGGCCACCCTGCTTCCTTTGCGGATGTGGCAACCACAAGAGTCAGAGGTTTTTTATTTGCGACAGACGACTCAATTTGCTTTGTAATAAAGTCTGGAAGATTTTTTGTATAAGCAGATACATCAGAAAACTGTTTTTCTTTATGTACAACAGCCGACTTCACTTCACTTGCCTGCGCTTCCGTTTGCTCCTGCCAGTGCTGCGTCCCCGCATACATCACCGCGCCGCACAAAACAGCCGCCGCCACATTTACCCCAACCATCGCCTTCATTCAATCTCCCCTTTACCCACTTTTTAAAAACCAACTATATTCTGCCCACCCAACTTACATTCAATAGAAAACACAAAAGGACAACCACAAAAATACTTCACTGAATTTGCCCAAAAAGGTTCACATATGCGGCAGGCTCAAACCCGCAAGGGAGGGTGACTGCCGCTTAGGTCTAGCAACTCTACCATCACCGCTCTTCCGTGATGGTAGAGTTGCTACATCGATATATAAATAGTATAGATTAGTAGAAATTGGAATGGGGGACCTTTCGTACGTAAAATCTCTACAAATACACGTATACTTCGCATATTTCCTAGCGAAACGTGAAGTTTCCGGGGAAATTACGTCACGTTTCTTAAAAAGAAAACATAATGTACGTTCATTCGCACATGTGATCTTCCCCTTGTACAGTAGAGATACCGGCGGAATACAACAAAAACGCGTTTTTGAAAAAGGAATGCTACATGCAAAAAAGCTCGTTTGATCAAATCGCTTCATCTTTTCATCCATTAATTGTGTCGATGATTAAAAAATTTCATATTTACAAAGACTACGACGAATATTATCAAATTGCGTTAATTGGTTTATGGAGAGCGTATCAAAAATTTGACGAAAGCAAAGGCTCTTTTTCCGCTTATGCCTACACAACCGTGCGCGGTACGATCCTTTCTCATTTAAAAGGCACCATTTTATACGAAGAACGGGAAACACCAGCTGAGCAGAACCTACTTTCACTAAACGAAGATCACGCTCTTCCCGTTCCCCTAGAAAGTGAAATCATCAAGCAGCATATCGAACACTTAACTGGGAGAGAAAAAATCTATGTAATCGAACATCTGCTAGAAGGCTATCCGTATAAAGATATTTCCTATAAATACGGAGTCTCCACAGGAGCCGTTAAAAACTGGGGAAAAGCAGCTCGCAAAAAGCTAAAGGCCTCGCTTCTTCAGGATTAAGAAAAGGAGGAAGCTTATGATAAGCTTCCTCCTTCGGTTCATATGTGTAGTCCAAACAATTGTTCATATGTAGGACAAGTTTATTCGATAAATCGAACGCATTATGCCAAGACAACCGGACTTTCTAAACAGTAATTACGAATAACAGCCGCTCTGGCCAGCTTTTTTTCTAAACTATAATAAGAAAGCTTCACTGGAATGAACGTTCCATCTTTGAAGTGAATTAGCATGGAGGCTGGATCAACTGTAGCAAGCGTATGTGAAGTATGAACGTGAGAGGAGAAAATCCAAGCGCAGCTGTAGTCATTGGGCGAAGATGTAGGAAACGCAATAATCGCTTGTGAACGACTAATGACAAGAGGTGTAAGCTGTTTATAGGGAAATAGTTTTCGAACAGCGGCAATGGATCCTTTAAATGTACTTAACTCTCGAATACACGCTTCTTCTAATAATTGCTTACACGTCTTTCTTAGCATGTATTCTCCTGCTTCATCCAGCACCTTTGTGCAGTGTATAGGGTCGTTCACTGGAATCAATGCTTTTGTCGTCAAACCAACTTGATAGTTTTCATCATTTGTCATACATCTACCCCCTTTGCTACTTTATAACTATTCTATACTATCGAAACGGGAAAAATCCAGTCTTTTTTTCTCATTATTTGAAATGTTTTGAATATATTTAATATCCAAAGAAAAAAGCGCTGAAGCCAGCGCCTTTCTTTTAAATAAAAATGTCTAAAATAAGAACCATTGCAAACGCCGCAAATGATAGAATCGTTTCCATCACTGTCCACGTTTTTAACGTTTGAGCCACTGACATGTTGAAGAATTCTTTGATTAACCAGAAGCCAGAATCATTTACGTGCGATAGCATTACAGAACCTGCGCCTGTTGCCAGTACTAGCAGCTCTGGGCTTACGTTTGGCATGGTTGCTGCAATTGGTGCGACAATACCTGCTGCTGTGGTCATGGCTACTGTTGCTGAACCAACTGCTGCACGAATTAACCCGGCAATTACAAACGCTAGTACGATAGGAGAAAGATGTGCATCTTGAGCAAATCCTGCAATCGCGTCACCTACACCGCTTGCTGTTAAAATTTTATTAAAACCGCCGCCTGCACCGATGATTAAAATGATCGAAGCAACGGGTCCAAGACATTCGTTTGTGAATTTTAATAAATCGTCTTTGTTGTATCCTCTTGCAAAACCGAACGAATAAAAAGCAAACACTAGCGAAATTAACAGCGCTACGATTGGACTTCCGATAAAGTTTGTTACATAGCGAATCGTACTTGTTTCTGGATAAACAAACCCAGTAATTGTTGCTAAAAGCATTAATAGTACTGGAAGTAAAATCGTGAATAACGTAATGCCGAAACCAGGAAGATCTTTATGCTTCGACTCTGTGAACTGCTCCATAATTTCACCCGTTGGCTCTACGTGAACACGGCGTGAAATGAACGATCCGTAAATAGGACCTGCCACTGCTGCAGCTGGGAATGCCACAACTAATGAATACAAAATCGTTTTACCTAAATCTGCTTTGAAGATATCCACCGCTAGCATCGCTGCCGGGTGCGGAGGTACTAAACTGTGAACAACGGCTAAACCGGCAATTAATGATAAACCAATTTTAATAAGTGACGTACCCGTATGCTTGGCAATTACAAACACAAGCGGAATTAATAATACAACACCAACTTGGAAGAAGACCGGGATCCCGCAAATAACGGCTACAACCATCATGGCCCAGTGTACGTTCTTTTCACCGAATACTTTAATTAACGTGCGGGCAATACGCTCAGCTCCGCCTGACTCTGCCATCATTTTACCTAACATCGTTCCAAGACCAAGAACAATCGCGATAAACCCTAAGACGCTCGCTACGCCTTCTTGGAAAGCCGTTACGATATCAGGCAGCTTCATTCCTGAAATAAGACCCATAAACAAAGCCGCAACAATCAGCGCTACGAACGGATTTGTTTTAAACTTAGCAATTAAAAAGATTAGTCCAACAATCGATACAATCGCATACAGCAAAAGACTTGCTTCATGACTTAATCCAAATACTGAATTCATATGTTCATCCCCTTAGTGTGACCATTTTTCATGTACGTACATCCAAATAATGTATACGCTTTCAAATATTTTCTAAAGTGAACGCACCTCGTACGTTCACTTCTTTCTATTTACTTAGTAATTCAACCGTTTCACGAAGCGTTGTTTTGGCTCCGACGTTTCCAGGGAAAATGATGTACGCAATGCCTGGAAACTTGCTTTCCTCTCCCGTTACCCATACTGGAATGCCCGGCTTGATTTGTCCAGCAACCGTCGCACGCTTTACAGACAATCCGTTTACACCAATATCACTTGACGTAATGCCGCCTTTTGCGACGATAAAGTTTGGACGAACGTTTAAGCGGCGAACAATGCTTGTAACCGCATCTGAAATTTTCACCGATAATTTAAGCTCTTCTTCTTTTTTGCCTTCGCCAAGATCTAAGCGCTCGCGTCTTGTATAGACGGCTACCGTTTGACCTTTGGAAATAAGCTTCTCTGCTTCATTGATAATACGGTTCACTTCTTCTTCAAACTTTTCAGGTTCTAAGACAAGATGACAGTCAAATTCAATAAATTCAATGAAGCTGCATTTCTTTAATTCTTCTAACTGCTCCGTTGTTTTTTTGACGTGTGAACCAACCATAATTAATCCGCCGTTTGACGACTTTTCTTTAATGAGCTCTTCTTTTGTTAAAAGGTCTTTGTCGCTCACGCCGCCCATCACTTTTGTTAAAGCTGCAGCGCTTCGATACATAAAATGCTTTCCAAGCTTCATCGCGCGAAGAAGTGCAATCGTCACAACTTTTACGTCCACATAATCCACTGCGTTCACGACTACTTTGTTAAAGTCTTTCACTTCCATTAACTGATTTGTGATCGTCACTAAATCAAGTGCACGAATGCTTTCGAGCGAAATATATGTCGTATGACTTGCTTTAAATTTTCCTTCTGACTTTTCTTCCACCCACTCGCCTAAATGAGACTTACTGTAGCCAAACGTACGGTCTTTTGCAAACTCCGTTTCTCCTGCCGGCACTAAGTAGTCTTCATCTTGCACGTAGTGAATGTTATCAACTGTGAATCGTCCGCCTTCTTTAAAGAAAGGAAAGATCACTTCGCCGTCAAGCACTTGGTTTGAGTGCTGTTCAACGGTTTTCTTTAATACTTCCGTTTCTAACGGATAGTGACCGCGAAGAGTTGAATCACCTCTGCTGATAATTAAAAACTCTTTATTTAGTTCACCTGCTACCTCTGTAATAACAGCGGCAATGTCCGCGTGGGCTTTTTCCGTTTCAGAAGCGGTAAATCCGCGTGAATTTGTTAGAATAAAAAACATGGAGTTTTCTTCTAAAAACCCTTGCTTAATGCTGTCTTTGCTCCAGTCTGTGTACACGGAAATACCGTTAACCGTTTGAACACCCGTTGGATCATCGTCTAACACAATGATTTTTTGGTTGAACGTCAGAAGCTCTTCGTCGAGCATTTTTTGCACAAGTGCTTCATCGACCGCTGGAATGTTTGTAAATACATCGCTTACAAGACGCTTTTCCTGTTGTTTAATCATGCTTCCACCTTCTTTTTCACTTCAACGTTTGCTAATTTTTCATAGTACTGCACAATTCCGCCGTGATCATCGCTTGCTTTTCCGTCTACTTTTAACGCGTGGAAAATTTCCACAAGCTGACTTGAAAGCGGAAGCGGTACGCCAATGTCATGAGCCGTTTCCATCACGTTTGTCATATCTTTTAAGTTAATATCAATGCGTCCGCCTGCTACAAAGTTGCGGTCTAAAATAAGCGGCACTTTTGCATCTAATACAGCGCTTCCTGCTAATCCGCCGCGAATCGCTTGATACATTTTTTCAACGTCAATGCCTGCTTTGGCTGCTAGTACAAGTGCTTCAGACATCGCTGCAATATTTAAGTTTACAATCACTTGGTTTGCAAGCTTAGCCGTTACGCCGCTTCCATTATCACCAACAAGCGTTACCTCTGCTCCCATCGCATGAAGGATAGGTGAAACGCTCTCAAAGATGTGTTCGTTTCCTCCGACCATAATCGCAAGCGTGCCGTCAATTGCTTTTGGCTCTCCTCCGCTAACCGGAGCGTCTAGCATGTGAATTCCTTTTTGTGCAAGTTCAGCCGCAATTGCTTTTGATGCTACCGGTGAAATGGAACTCATATCGATGATAACGCTTCCTTCTTTTGCGCTATGAATTAACCCTTCTTCTCCAAGTACTACGCTTTTTACATGATGTGAAGCTGGAAGCATCGTGATCATCACGTCGCTGTTCACCGCAACTTCAGCAAGGCTTTCTGCTCCAAATCCTCCTGCTGCTTTCACTTCTTCCACTGCTGCTTTATTAATATCGTAAACCGTTACCTCAAAGCCTGCTTTTAATAAATTGAGCGTCATCGGTTTTCCCATAATTCCAAGTCCAATAAATCCAACGCGTTTTGTCATTTTCGTTTCCTCCCCTTGTTGTATACGTTTTCAAATGCGTTTTAAAAAAATGTATACGTTAAAATATTTTTTGTATACATTTCTGATAATTTTGTATACACTCATCATATTCGCATTCTATTTATTTGTCTAGCCTTTTTTTAAATGAAATTTATTTCTAAAAGCGAAACTTTCCGTCCCACCTTTTCACAAGTTATAGTATGATTTGGGTATACGCGTACAAAATGATTAAAAATAAAGAGAGAAAGAGACGAGATTTTCTCGTGTCGAATGCTAGAGGTGAAGTAGAGTATGTTAAGAAATCAAGGTTCTCGTTCGTCTCATCACCCTTCTTATGAGATGATTCGAGATAAAATTTTAAACGGTGAGCTTGAAGGCGGTACAAAAATCGTCGAAGAAAAATTAGCGAGCGAGCTTGGATTCAGCCGAACGCCGATTCGTGATTCCATCAGACGCTTAGAATATGAAGGACTGATTGTCCGAAAAAAAGTGGTGTCGCCGACAGAAAAAGATTTGCGCAACTTGTTTGAAGTGCGAATGCTGCTAGAAGGCTCAGCTTCTAAAGCTGCGGCAACTTTTTTGTCTGATAACGAATTAGAAGAGTTAAAGGAATGCGTAGACATCGGAAGAAACGGCTCGTTTGAAGACATTATGAGCGCGAATGAACGTTTTCACGCTATTATTGTGAACGCAAGCAACAATGACGTAATGATTAATATTATCGACCGCATGCAGTCCATCATTTACTTGTTCCGTCATACCGTGGTTTTTTACAACCGCCCATTTTTAATTGACGAACACGAAGACATTTATAACGCTATTAAAGAACGCAATGCTGAAAAAGCTGAAGCGTTAATGCAGGAACACCTTCAAAAAGACTTAGAGTTTTGCCTGCATTTACTTCAAAGAAGACAATAAAAAAGCTGCCGATTGGCAGCTTTTTTATACGTACATCTTTTCCTTTGTAGAAATATCAGCTAACTGTCCGCTGCTGTTTTTGAACACCACGTGCTTCTTTGAAAACTTTGCCGGTGAATCAATACCGGCAGCTGCGGCTAAATTAAACAATCCTTCACGTAATGACAGCACGTAGTTGCACACGCGGTATGACTTTTCTTCAATAATAAGCGCTTTTTGCAGCTTTGGATCTGTTGTCGCTACGCCCACGGGACACCTGTTATTGTGACAAACCTGCGCTTGAATACAGCCAACAGAAAACATAAAGCCTCTGGCAATATTAACGCAGTCAGCACCCAGTGATAAAGCCGTCGCAATTTTATCAGCCGTTAACAGCTTACCCGATGCAAAAAGCTTCACTTCATCGCGAACTCCATATTTTTTAAGCAGTTCATCCACAAAAGGAAGGCCTGAAAACAGCGGTACGCCGGCTCCATCTGCTAATTCTTGAAACGATGCCCCTGTTCCTCCTTCTGCTCCGTCGATCGTAATAAAGTCAGGACCGCTTCCCGTCTCTTTCATATACGCCGCCATTTCTTCAAGGTCGTTTGTGTTGCCGACAACCATTTTAATGCCTACTGGCTTGCCGCCTACATCTCGAAGTTTTTCAATAAACTGGAACATTTCAGGATACGAAGCGAACTCTTTGAAACGGTTGGGGCTGTCTACCGATTTTCCCGGCTTTAAGTTGCGGATTTCGGCGATTTCTTCCGTTACTTTTGAACCGTCTACGTGACCGCCTCGCGTTTTGGCTCCTTGGGCAAGCTTAATTTCAAACGCTTTGATTTGTTTCATTTCACTTTTCTTTTTAAACTCTTCCCATGAAAATTCGCCTTCTTTTGTCCGGACGCCAAAAAGCCCGGGACCAATTTGAAAAATGATATCCACATTTCCTTTTAAATGATACGGTGACAGGCCTCCTTCTCCCGTGTTCATCCACGTGCCGCCTGCTCGACCTAATCCTAGGGATAAAGCGGTAATCGCATGGTCACCAAGCGCTCCAAAGCTCATGCCTGATTGACCGATTAATCCTTTTACAACAAAGGGATTTTTGCATGAAGGCCCTATAACGACCGCCTCTTCATCCTGCAAATAAAACGGATCCGCTTCTTTTTCTTCTCGGTGCTCTCTTCGGCTAAATAAATTATCCGCGTCCATTTTATATACTTTTGTTTTAACTTTTGTCGTATTATCCGCTTTCATTTCATCGCGCTGCTTTGGAAACACCGCGTTTCGAATATAATAGCCCGGTTCGCTAAAATCACGCTCTGAGCCAAACCCCATCATTCGGTTGAGGTATTTACCCGACTTAACGGTTTGCTCGTATTGATTTCTAGAAAACGGCTTGCCTTCGTTATTATTTAAAAATAAATACTGACGCAGTTCAGGCCCCATTTTCTCAAAAATATAGCGCATTTTCCCAAGCAGCGGATAGTTTCTCAAAACCGAATGCTCTTCTTGCTTTTCATCTTTCATCCAAAGGATAACCGCAACAATAACCGGCACGATAATGACAAGCATCATGACCGCTCCAAAAATAAGTAAAATGATTTCAAACACTCCCATGATATCCCTCCTAAAAAGACTCTCCTGTAAGGAGAGTCACTGATTAAAGCATTCTGCTTAGTCCTTTACGAAGAGGCGGCATTTCGAGCTCATGTTCTTTAAAGAACTTTTTCATGATATGCTTCGAGTAATTTGCCGCTTGTCCAAATGAAATTTTGCCTGGAAGCGGCGGTTCATCCGCAACAACGACATCAATCACAACAGGAACATTCGCCAGCGCTGCTTTTTCAAAAGCGGTTTCGAGCTCTTCGTATTTTTCAACGCGGTAGCCGATTCCTCCGCATGATTCAGCGAACTTCGCAAAGTTCATTTCACCAAGCTGCGTTTGGTAATCCAAGTGACCTTGAATGGCTTGTTCATATTTAATCATGCCGATTTCACTGTTATTAAGGACGACGACAACAATCGGCAGCTTATACTTCACAGCCGTTACAAAGTCTTGCATGACCATCGTAAAGCCTCCGTCACCGCATACGGCTACCGATTGTTTTTCAGGATGAGCAAGCTTTCCTGCAATCGCAGCCGGAAGTCCGCAGCCCATCGTTGCCAGCCAGCTTGAAATCACAAATTTTTGATTTGTCATGCGGAAATGTCTCGCCATCCATACCGTCACGTTCCCGACATCAACAGATACAATCGCATCATCATCTACGATTTTTTGCAGCTTAGGAATAACTTGCTGCGGCTTGATTGGCGTGCTCACTTCGTTTTCTTCTTTTTCTACGTGCTTCCACCAGTTTTCCATATTAACTTGACACTCTTCTAAGAAACGGCGATTTTCTTGATAATCTAAATTATGCGCAAGCTGGGAGAGCGTCGTTTTAGAGTCTCCGACTAATCCAATCGATACAGGATAGCGTCTGCCGATTTGTGTAGCGTCAGAGTCCAGCTGAATCGCTTCAACCCCGTCCGGTAAAAACTCACGGTATGGAAACGAAGTTCCAATCATAATCAGCAAATCGGTTTCTTCCATCGCTTCATACGCCGGCTTTGTCCCAATTTGACCGAGCTGCCCTAGATTATAAGGGTGGTGATCAGGCAGTATTCCTTTACCCGGAAGCGTAAAGATAATCGGTGCCGCAATTTTTTCTGCAAACTGCGCTAACTCAAGCTTGGCGTGTTTGGCACCTGTTCCTGCCAAAATAACTGGTTTCTTAGCGTATTTAATCGCTAAAAGCGCTTTAGCTACATCTTCTGGGTCACTGTGAGAAATGGTTTTTGATACATTCGCAGTTGGTGTTTTTGAGTCAATTTTAATCGTTGAAGACGGAATATCATCTGGAATGACTAGAACCGCTACACCTTTTTTTGCATAAGCCGTTCGAATCGCTTGCTGCAGCAGATGAGGAAATGATTCAGGCGAATCTACTCGGTGATTAAACACCGACACATCGTCAAAAACGCGTTCTAAGTTTACTTCTTGAAATGATTCATTGCCAAGCTTCGCGCGTGGCACCTGTCCCGCTAGCACTAGCACTGGTGCACCATCTGCTTTGGCATCATATAAGCCGTTTAACAAGTGAATCGCACCCGGCCCTCCAATCGACAGACATACGCCGATTTTGCCTGTAATCTTAGCGTAAGAAGATGCCGCAAGTGCGCCTACTTCCTCGTGACGGACTTGAATAAACTCAATTTCATCTTTTTCACTTCGCAGATTGTCCATAAAATGATTGATTGAATCTCCCGGCATACCGAAAATGTGATCGATCTTCCATTCTTTTAATACCGACATAGCTGCCTTTCCAGCTGTAGTTTTTATCATATTCAGCCTTCCTTTCTTTAACTTTGTTTCTATTCCATACCACAATGAAAGAAAGACAAAACAAGGGACTTTCCCGTTTTTATGGAAAAGTCCCTTGTTTTTAGCTAAATAATTTAAATAAACTAAATTTTTTCATCGGCTCAGGCTCTAATTGATGCACCGGACGACCGTCGATAATTGCTTCTGCATTTTCAATAAAAAAATAAAGTTCTGAAGCACCGTACATATCGGAAATGTAATCATACGCTTTTGAAAGTGAATAGTCGTGGTAATTGCGAGCATGAACGCCAGAGGCAATCACGTGGGCGAAGCGGTATTTAATAAACGTACAGGCCGCTTTTCTTTCTTTTTTCCCGTTTAAACCGAGAATACTAGCAGCGCTTAGCTGAACGAGCACGCCTTTTTTAACAAGCTCATACAAACGCTCAGGGTGATCTCGGAAAATCGGGTGACATTCTGGTGAACGAAGAATAGGTACAATGCCTTTTGTGAGAAGATCAGACAGTATCTTTTCAAAATAAGGTGAGACATCATAGTCAGGCAGTGAAAGAAACAAATATTTATCGGTGTGATTAAGCGTAAGAAGCTGATTTCGATCATAGTTTCGCAGAAGTTGAGGCGATAAAGGGACAAGCTGACCTGGTAATACTTGAAGAGGAACACATGAATTTGTAAGCCATTCATTAGCTGCGTTCACATAGAGAAATAAATGGTGTTTCATAAACTCTTGATCGCTATCATAAAGCGGCGTAGCCACAACGGATTGAACGCCTTGATCCGCTAAGGAGCGTGCCATTTTCAAAAAGCCGTCTACTTCCTCAGGTCCGCTATCGATATTAGGCAATATGTACGTATGAATATCAATCACTTTATTTCCCTCCCTGCGCTTTGTATAGCTCTATTCTACGACGATTTTAAATGTGAAACTATGTATTCTTCTCGACATTTACCACCACGAACCCCGGAAAACCGCGTACTTTCCTGTCATCTACTTAACTAACAATATTTTACTATCATTCTTCATGAAAACGCAAACATAATTTGTAAAATAACTCCAAATAATGATGATAAAAGAAGGGTCTGGAATAGGTCTTTTTATGCAAATACCCTGATTAAACGAATGTTAATCAGGGTAAAAAGGGAAAAGTTAAAAGATTCCTAGGAATTTTGTTTTTTTGATGCGTTCAGGCTCATCTTTTAAAATAGAGTATCCATTAACAATAGCCTTGGCGTTTTCTATGAGGCTATCTCTAAGTTCTTCTCCATATTGGTGACCAATGACATCATATACTTTAGCCAAAGAAGCTTTTTGATATGTAGAAGGACTTGCACTTGAGCTAATTGCATGACATAAACCATGGTCCAACAGCTGAAAAGCCACTTTCTTTGTTTTACGACTATTCATTCCCAAAAGACTTTGGGCGTCTAATAAGAGAACCGCTCCTTGCTTAGCAATTTTGTATAAGGAATTAGTGTTTTCTTGAAATGATGGATATTTTTCTGGATGAAGGAAAACTGGAATCAGGCCTGATAATTGAAGATCATATACAAGCGTTTCTATATCGAATTGAAACCCTGATGGTGGTAACCGTAAATACAAGTATTTATCGTTGTCGTTGACTGTCATAAGTTGATGATTAGCATATTGGATGGGTATTTCTGAACTAGCCATTACTTCTTGAGCAGCTATTAAATGCAAGGGTATAAATTTACTGCTTAACAGTTCGTTAGCTTGTTGTACATACGTACTGATATTTTGACGGTGCATCCTACCACTTCCGTCATTGCAGGGCGCGACAACTGCCGTTGTGACACCTTGCTCCACAAGCTTTTTGGCTATTTCTGCAAATACAATTTCACTTTTGGGACCTTGTCCTATATTTAACAGCAAATGTGTATACAAATCTATCATTCCACTAGCCCCCTTAAAATTTAACTTACTTGTAGTATTCTACGATTATTATACCAATTCCTACCCTCTTTTTTCTATTTCCAACCATTATCATCCTATAAAAAAGAACCTCAATTCTCATTGAAGTTCTTTTTTTCAAAATATTCCTAAAAACTTTGTAGGTTTGATTCGTTCAGGACGCTCTTTATATACAGCTTCACCTTGAACAATTGACTCCGCGTTCTCTCTAAACATGTAGACCGTTCGACTATCATAGCGCTTAGTTAGTTCGTCATAAGCTCGCTGCAATCCGTACGTTTTAAACGTTTGAGCTGTCACTCCCGACGCAATCACATGAGCAAGCCCATGCTCTATAAATTGAAAAGCAGCTCGCTTGGCTTTACGACCGTTTTGTCCTAAGATACTAGCAGCCGATAATTGAATAATTGCTCCATTCTTTACAAACTGATATAGCTTTTGAGGATTATCTAAGATAAAAGAACACATTTCCGGTTCACTAATAATAGGCACTATTTCCTTTAACTGCATTTTATAAATAATATCCTCAAACTGCTCAATAAAGTCTTCTTCAGTAAGATCTATCATTAAATACTTGCTTGTATTGTTAATAGTCAAGCTTTCTGTGTATAAATTTAGAATTTGTCTAGACGAACGAACTTTTTGTCCAGGAAGAATTTTCAAGGGGATTGATAGTTCCTTTAAGTGGCGATTAACATTATCAATTTGATTAAGAATGCCTTCTTTAGTCTCAACTGATATTTCGCTATTAATAGTGGGTGTGGCTACCGCATGGGTAACGCCTTGTTTGACAAGCATTTTAGCTATATGTATAAATGTATCCTTATCTTTTGGTCCCTTACTAAAGTTAGGTAAAATAAAAGTGTGAATATCAATCATAAAAACTCTCCTCTTATTATATAGATATACTTAATAGTAAAATAAAAGAAGAGAATTAAAAAGATTTATTTTTAACAAAATATACTAATTAAAAGAGTTACGGACGTGAAATATTCAAATTAACGCGCGAAAAGAACAAAAAAGATGTTGAAAAGTTTGCTAAAATCAGGATTTTTGACTTATTAGTTTTTTATCAAATATCCTTCATTAAGAAAAATGTTCGTTCTATCGAAATATTGTTCGGTGCAACAAACACTTTATATTTATATAATATATTTTCTATAAAGAAAATTCAATTTTATTTTTTAAATTTTATATAATGTCACACAAAAAAGACTGTCTAGATAGACAGTCTTTTTTCATTTACTATTGGTGAAATAAATTTCTAGAGCTTTTGCCCACGCTGTATTTCCCTTTTTGCTTGGTGCTGTTTTATTCGCAGTTAAATAGTTCAACAAGTTTTTAGAATCACTCTTTGGCCATTCTGACCAATGGTTAATATACTCATACCCATTTTTCTTAGCAAATGCCTTTAATTGCTCTGCCTCTTTTGGATAATTAGTTGCGTTATAAATAGGATGAGATGGCTGAATAATTGTTACTAAATCGTCTACATTCTCATTGATATGGGTCATAATTAGATTAATATTGTCAAGCGTATTTGTAATACCTACAACTCCATTGTCATTAGCTAAAAATGGCTCAAATAAAAGTACATCTGGCTTCGCTTCAATGACCTTTTCATAAAGTTTTTCTCGAATAAACTCGAGCGAATTTTTATCTTTATATTCTTGAACTTCAACTTCTACTGCTGATCCGTATGTATCGTTCAACTTCTCCTCTAACTGAGCAGGCCATGCATCTGACTCTGTTGAGGTGTCTTGTGACCCTACAATAACTAATTTAATTGGCTCTCCAGTTTTCTTTGCCTTCTCTAATTTCTTTACAATAGATGTAGGAAGGTTCGCCGTATAGCTTTTCCAGTTCTCTGAAGAAGCTTGAGACGATGAACTACTAACTGCAGTTGGACGTGCAACTCCTTCTGCTTCAACTTTCTCATTCCAGTACATTTTACCTGCTACTATTGTAACAACTAGAGTGAGAGTAGCAATAATATTAATCCATACTTTCATAAATGATCTCCTTACTATTTTATTTATTTATCTATTATAATATAATTCCAGAAATTTTTTATAAAAAATGATTAATTTTGTCATTTTTTTTGGTAAAATAAAAGAATGATTGTGTCTTTTATCACATGTTAAAAGTCTTGACATTATCAGCAACAAATTTCTTGTAAAGGAAGAGTGAGAATGGAAGAAGAACGTAAGCGTAAGAAACGCAGAAAGAAAAAGAAAAAAGGATTTAAAATAGCTTTGGGCATTATTTTACTACTTATTATCGGAGTAGGCATCTACGGCTTTTCTGTTTATAATTCAGTTGCCAATACATTTAATAAAACACATGAACCATTAAGTAGATCAGTTTCTGAAAAGCGCTCGACTCAAGTAAGTTTAGAGAAAAAGGACCCTATTTCTATTTTACTAATGGGGGTAGATCAGCGAGGTGCTGATCGAGGACGGTCTGATTCCCTTATCCTAATGACTGTTAACCCTACAACCAACAAAGTAAAGATGGTTAGTATTCCTCGTGACACGCGCACTGAAATCATTGGTAAAGGCAAAGAGGATAAAATTAATCATGCTTATGCTTTTGGCGGCATAGATATGTCTGTTAAAACTGTAGAAAATTTTCTTAATGTACCTATTGATTACTATGTACAAGTAAACATGGAAGGTTTTAGAGATATTGTGGATGCTGTAGATGGCATTACTGTTAACAATCCTTTTGCTTTTGATATTGATGGCGTTCATTATTCAAAAGGCAAACTAAATTTAGACGGAGATAAAGCTTTACTTTATACCCGTATGCGATATGAAGATCCACGTGGCGATTTCGGACGACAAGAAAGACAACGTCAAATTATTCAAGCTGTTATTGAAGAAGGCGCAAGTGTAAAATCTTTGGCTAACTACGGTCATATTCTTGACGCAATTGGTAATAATGTAAGAACTAATTTAACATTTGATGAAATGAAAGAGATTCAGTCTAATTATAAAGATGCTCGTAAAGACTTAGAGCAGATACAAATTGACGGTAAAGGCACCAAAATGAACGGAATTTATTATTACCTTGTTTCTGATTCAGAACGAGAAAAATTATCTACTATGTTAAAAGAGCAATTAAATCTTAAATAGTACACAAAAAGTGAAAGAAGCTTTGCCTCTTTCACTTTTTCACTCATTTTTTATTTTTTTAAAGGACTTACAACTGTTCTATATAATAATTTGGAGGAATTTTATGGTTTTTTCTTCTCGAAAAACACCTTTATCGGTGCTTTTGTTTTTTACAATCCTGATGTTATTTGCCGGTGTAATTGGTTTCTTTGCAACTTTCTTAAATATTCCAATTCTTAAGCTTTGGAAAGAGTTTTTTGTTTTAATTCTATTTCTTGTAGGGATTCTTTTTAATGCGCCACACTATTCTATAAAACCCTTATATACATTGTACGGGTTTACTCTGTTCTTCTCTCTTGTGGTAATTAACAGCTTATTTAAAAGTGATTTACAATTTATTCTATACCAGTTGAAATTAGATGCATTTATTGCTTTGTTTGGAATTGCCGTATATTATTGTTTTAATGCTTTGCAGTCGAGCTCTATCCTATCCTTTTATAAGACTTTCATTAAAATTATTCTAGGTTTAGGAATTTTAAATAGTCTAGCTATTATTGCTCAACACTTTTTCACGAGCCAATTTTATAGCTTAGTTGGCCTCGGAACGGAAGATTGGGGAAGTTCTACAGGAGTTAAAATTATTACGGCAGCAGATCAATTACGTGCTCCAGGTTTACAGTTGACTTTCGTAGCATCAGGCAGTTTGATGCTATTGTGTATTGTTCTACTCTTAGAAAGCAGAAAGATTCATAAGTATGGTACATCAATTATTGTATTATTGCTTAGTGTATTTTTAATTTCGCTATACTTCTCTACTTATAAAACAGCTCTTATTGCTGCAGGTTACTATTTTGCGGTTAAAACTTTAAGTTATATTTTCAAAAAATTTGCTACTGTGATGGTAACAATATGTAGTGTAATTGTTTTATGTTACTTCTTTATGTCTACCCATTTTATGAATATGTACTATTTCTTTGCTAAATTTAATGAGTACTACGCTTATAATAGTATTTATATTCGTATTCAACAGCATTTGGATATACTAAAGCAATTTCACTCATGGCACGATTATCTTTTTGGAGTAGGAATGGGAGTAAACGGACGATTTGGCCTTGAAAGAGCAAATGATGTATTGGCCACAGATAGCACATATATTTATTTATTAAGCAATTACGGTTTCATTGCTACAGCAGCATTTGCCTTAGCCCTACTGGGGTTAATTATTAAATTTTTCAACCATAGTCACTTGGATGTTTTAGGGGTACGATACATGCTTTTATACTTATTATGTATAGAGTTCTTCTATAACAATTCTATTGTTAACTTTCCTTGTAACATGATTTATTTAACACTAATTATTTCTACTTACCTTTACAGTAAAAAATGTATAAAGGAAGAATCTACAGAAATAGCAGCATAACAAAAAGCCCTGACATTTCAACATGAAATGTCAGGGCTTTTATTAATTAGTACCATAATAATAGTAATATTGGCTATCATTGTCCATCTTTCGATTATTTAAAATAACTCCTAATAATCTACCTTTAGAATTACTTAATAACCCCTTAGCCTTCTTAGCAGCGTCCATATTAGTCTTGCCACTACTTACTACTAAGATGGTACCATCGGCTTTGTTAGATAGGATTTGTGAATCTGTAACTGCCAGTGTTGGCGGCGTATCAAAGATAATAAAATCAAATTCAGCTTTCATTTGCTCCAACACTTCATTCATATAACCTGATGCAAGAAGCTCTGAAGGGTTAGGTGGTATTGGACCACTTGTTAAAACGAACAGATCTGGAACATCTGTCTTTTTAACCGCATTTAATAATGTTTCTTGTTTTGTTAAAACATTTGTAAAACCAACGTAGTTTTCTAATCTAAAAGAGTAATGTACAGTTGGTTTTCGTAAATCACTGTCTACTAAAAGAACTTTCTTGCCTTGCTGAGCATATACAATCGCTAAGTTAGCAGATGTCGTAGACTTCCCTTCACCAGGACCAGAAGAAGTCATAACAATTGTCTGAATATCCTCCTCTAAAGTAGAAAATTGAATATTTGTACGAATTGTACGATATTGTTCGGCCGATGGTGATTTTGGTGAATTATGTGCAACTAAACGACGTTGAACTGTCAACAGTTTATCGTTATTTTTATTTTTGCGAGCCAATGGATTCCCCCCTCACTCTCTGACGACTAGAAGAATGAGCTCTTCTACTAGTAGACAAGTTAGTGTCACTAATAGGTGCCACAATGCCCATGATTGGCAACTCTAATAAACGTTCTATATCATCTTCTGTTTTTACTGTGTTGTCTAGCTGTTCAACTAAAAATACAACACCTAACCCTACAATAAGACCTAACACAATTCCGATACCAATATATAACGGCGGATTCGGACTTACTGGAGATATGTTCTCCTTAACTTCCGCTGGTGCTAAAATACTAACATTATCGATATTCATAATCTTTGAAACTTTACTTTTGAATACCTGTGCTGTTTTGTTTGCAATTTTAGCTGCTACGTACGGTGATTCATCCGTCACTAGTACTTCTACTACTTGAGTATCTTTTGCACTTGTAACTTCTATCTTTTCGTTCAATTCTTCAACACTCATATCTAAATTAAGTTCAGATTTGACTTTTTCAAGTATTGCTGGACTTTTAATAATAACGTTATATGTGTTAATTAATTGAATATTTGTTTCTACTTCTCCAGAGTTATAGAGTTGCTGTTCAGACTTAGCCTGGTTCACCAGTAGCTGTGTTTTCACTTCATAAGTTGGCGTTAAAATAAAAAAACTTAAGACGCTACTGATTATCGCTGCTATCAAAGTAATAATACCGATAAGCCACAGACGCTTTTTAATTGTCCGAAACAAGTCTCTCAGCGTGATTGTTTCTGCCATGTTGACCTCCAATAATAGATGAATTCATTCCTATTCATTATAATAGAACTTTTATCCAACTTCTACACTATTTTATAAATATTTGATAAAATTCTCTAAAAAAAAACAACTACTTACCTGTTTTCTAAACTAATGAATAGTTCTTAATTCATATTTTTTAAGTGACAGGTTGATTCTTTTTACTTATTATACTATCTACTAATTCGATTACTTCTGTTTGAAGTCTTTCCAATAAATTTTGGCTTTCTTCTAGATTTTCACCTTGTACAGCAAAATAAAATTTAGCCTTAGGTTCCGTTCCAGACGGACGAACAGTAAACCATGATCCGTCGTTTAGATAATATTTTAAAACATTAGACTTCGGTAAATGAATGTTTTCCAATCTATTGTGAACTACATCCACTTTTTTACTAGATTGGTAATCTTCTATGAACGTCACAGACTTACCAGCTACTTGCGTTGGCGGATTATTTCGAAAGGAAGTTAAAATTCGTTCAATTTGCTCTGCTCCGTCTTTTCCTTTAAGCGTTAAAGAATAAAGAGATTCTTTGTAGTATCCGTATTTTTCAAAAATCTCTAACAGACCCTCATAAAGAGATTTCCCTTGCGCCTTATAAAAAGCTGCAACTTCAGCTGCAAAAACTGCTGACTGGACAGCATCTTTATCACGTACAAAGTCCCCGATTAAATAGCCATAGCTTTCTTCATATCCAAATTGGAATTGATACTCTTTTGTCTGTTCAAACTCATTAATTTTTTCGCCAATAAATTTAAAACCTGTTAACGTATCAATGGTTTCTAATCCGAAGCTAGTAGCAATAGCACGGCCAATTTCCGATGTTACAATTGTTTTAACAACGACTCCATTTTCAGGAAGGATATTTTGTTTTTGCTTTTGTGTTAACAAATAGTGAAGCATTAAAGCACCCATTTGATTTCCTGTAAGTACTACATATTCACCATCTTCATTCTTCACTGCCACACCTAGGCGATCAGCATCTGGATCTGTTCCCATTAGGATATCAGCATCAATTTCCTTGCCATATTGAATAGCTAATTCGAAAGCTGCATGTTCTTCAGGGTTAGGCGATTTAACGGTTGAGAAGTTAGGATCCGGAAGCTCTTGTTCCTTTACAACCGTAACATTTGTAAAACCAAATGCTTTTAATCCGGCACGAACAGGCTTATTGGCAGTACCATGTAGAGGTGTAAAAACAATTTTCAAATCTTTTCCCGCTTGCTCTACAACTTCACGATTCAACTGAATTGTTTTCAACTGTTCCGTATAAGCTGCATCAACTTCGTCGCCAATATACGTCAATAATTCACTAGCAAGAAGTTCTTCTTTTTCTTTTACTGGTATCACCAACTCATTTTCCACTGCATTTACATAAGAAATAATAGTATCTGCAGCAGCAGGCGGAAGCTGTCCTCCATCTTCTCCGTACACTTTATATCCGTTATATTCTGGAGGATTATGACTGGCTGTAATTACGATTCCAGCAAATGCATTTAAATAACGAACGGCAAAAGATAGCTCAGGCGTAGGGCGTAACTCTTCAAAGATATACGTTTTAATTCCGTGGTGCCCTAATACTTTTGCTACTTCTAATGCAAATTCAGGTGATTTGTGACGAGAATCGTAAGCTACTACAACTCCTCGTTTCTTGGCACTATCTCCATTTTCCTTAATATAAGAAGCCAGACCTTCAGTGGCTTTACGAACCATATAAATGTTCAAACGGTTTGTACCAGGTCCAAGCTCTCCTCTCATTCCGCCTGTGCCGAATTCTAAGTTTTTATAAAATGCATCTTCTGCTGTTTTTTCATTTTTTGTCATTACGAGTAACTCTTTTTTTAATTCTTCATTCAAATCATCAAACATTAGCCATTTGTCTAGCTGTACTTGCCATCTCACGTTGATGACCTCCTTTACTATTTGGTTGTGAAGCAATTAATTGTACCTGTCCTTCAATAGTAAATGAATGCATTTCATGTGGAATAATAAAATGATCACCATATTTAATTGAGTATTCTTTATCTTCTGAAATTATTTTACCTTCGCCATTAATCACACTTACTAGTGTAAAGTAGCGTTCTTGAGTTAGTGATAAGGAGTTAGTAATGTCCCATTTATATATAGTAAAATAATCTTCTTCTACGAATGTTGTAATGCTTCCTCCAGCTGTTTTAGCGATAGCTGGCTCAATTTTAGCTGCAGTATGAGGAACAGTAGTAACATCAATTGCTTTATCTAAATGAAGCTCTCGAAGCTTACCATCCTGTCCTCGGCGATCATAGTCGTACACGCGATATGTAGTGTCTGAACTTTGCTGAGTTTCTAGTACAAGCGTTCCTTTACACAAAGCATGAATCGTACCGCTTGGAACGTAGAAAAAATCACCTGGCTTAATTTTGACTCGTTGCAGAAGACCTTCCCAATTACCATCTTCCACCAACTGAACAAATTCTTCTTTGGACTGCGCATGATGTCCAAAAATCATATCTGCGTCTTCATCGCAGTCAACAATATACCAGCATTCTGTCTTGCCCAGTTCACCATTTTCAAACTTATTGGCATACTCATCATCCGGATGAACCTGAACAGATAAATCATCATTTGCATCTAGAATTTTAGTTAACAAAGGAAAACGGTCGCTTTCAAAATGACCAAATAAATCTGGATGTTCTTCCCATAGCTCTCCTAAGCTTTTTTCAGCAAACTTCCCAGATGCTACAACACTTTGACCATGTGGGTGAGCAGAAATTGCCCAGCACTCTCCCGTTCTCGAGGATGGAATGGTATATCCGTATTTTTTATTTAGCTGATTTCCACCCCAGATCCTCTCTTGAAATGATGGTCGTAAAAAAATAGGTTGTTTCAATGATTGTACATCTCCTCTATTATTACTTATATAACGTTTTTAGCAGCAAAAATACCAAACAAAAAAGAGTAGATGAAGCTACTCTTTTTTGCTTTTGCTCCTACACTTCTTTTACACTTAATACATGCTCCTGAATAGCGTCCCATTCCATATATAGTCGAACAATGTCTTCTTCGATTAATTGAGAACCAGTTTGCACTTCAATAAATTCCATATCCGAGATTGCTTTAATGGCATGCTTCTCTCCTGCTGCTATTTTTAGCACATCCCCCGGTTTTACCATTTGCAAGCGGTCATTTAAAACTAGCTCGCCTTCTCCTTTAATGATTGTCCATACTTCGTCCCTATAATCATGCAGCTGATAGCTTAAATTCTTGCCTGCTGCTACGCCAATTCTTTTTGTTAAGACTTCTTTTTCTTCCTCAAGCTTTGTATAGTCTAATACGCGATACCATCCCCAGCGACGTTCTTCGTACATAGGGCGATTGTCAAACTCACCTACTAACTCTTTAATACGAGGGCTGGATTCTTTATCCGATACAAGAATGCCGTCAGGACTTACAGCTACTACTAAGTTAGACGCTCCAAGTACTGTGACCGGGATATCTAGCTCGTTAATTAAATGAACTCCTTCGCTGTCTTCACTGATAACACCTTTACCAATTTTGACTGTGCCCATTTCTTCCGTTAATGTATTCCAAGTTCCTAAGTCTTTCCAATAGCCGTCATATGGAAGAACCACAATGTCTTTTGTTTTTTCTACTACTTCGTAATCAAAGCTAATCTTAGGAAGAGTACTATATTGTTTCAGCAACTTTTCGTAATCAGTTGGCCAGCCCTTAGCCTCAAGAATAGAAATCACATATTCTAGTTTGAAAGCAAATACTCCGCAATTCCATAAAGCGTTATTCTTAATTAAATCAGCGGCTGCCGCTTCACTCGGCTTTTCTGTAAATCGGTTAACTGAAAGGTAATCCGCTTTACTTGCTTTCTTTTTTTCTGAAGGAACAATATATCCATATTTAGATGAAGGATATGTAGGGGTAACACCAATAAGGGCTAACTGTGCTTCGCTCTCTTGCACAACTCTTTCTAATTCTTTTACTCTATTAAAAAAAGCATCATCTACATACGGATCTACTGGAAGAATAGCTACTACTTCGTCTAATGAAGCTTTTTTAACACTGTATATATAAGAAGCAGCAAGAGCAATAGCCGGAAATGTATCTCGGCGCATAGGTTCTACAATCAGGTCAGCTTCATTCGATAACTGACTGTGAATCATATCAACCTGAGATTTGCTCGTTGCAATGACTGAAGATTCAGCGAGTCCAACATTCTTCAGCTGATTCCATACTCTTTGAACCATTGATTCAAGCGACTCATTTTTATCTTCTAATACTTTTAGAAATTGCTTTGAACGCGCATCATTGGACAGCGGCCATAGGCGCTTGCCAGACCCACCTGATAAAAGTACTAAATTCAAATTTATGCCCACCTTATTAAATTATTTGTTTGTATACATCAATAATTTTTTTATTCATTATTTCACTAGTAAAGTTGTCCATAAAATAGTCATAACCATTTAGACCTTTACGTCGCAGCTCAGCTTTATTAAGCGAGTTCAAGATTTGTTCCAATGTACTTAACTGATTAAGCGAAAAAATATAACCATTATCATTTCCAACTAAATCAGGTAACGCTCCTCGATCACTTACTATAATTGGCTTTGCGTTTTTCATTGCTTCCACGGCAACTAGTCCAAAACCTTCCCATCTGGAAGGAATAATCACCGCATCAAATAACTCATAATATGAATCTAGCTGATTATTATCTACCCAGCCAACGCTTATCACATTTTCAGGGATTTCAATTGCACTATTTTTCAGCACGCTATCACCAATAATATATAGCTGGATATCTTTATTTTTATAGCCTGTAAAAAACTCAATTAAGATATCTAGTCCCTTTTGTCGGTCAAATCTTCCTACAAATAAGAGGTTTATTTTTTCTTTATCGACTTTAAGGTTTGGATTTCCATCGCGTACAGTTGTATTAATTCCATTGTTAATGAGCGCTAATTTATTATCAGTAAACCCTAATTCAAGAGATTTATTTTGTTCGTTTTGCGAAATATTGATAATTTTATCTGTCTTTGTAGACAGTACCTTTTCAACAAACGTAAAGA
Source organism: Priestia sp. FSL R5-0597 (assembly GCF_038006305.1). NCBI lineage: Bacteria > Bacillati > Bacillota > Bacilli > Caryophanales > Bacillaceae > Priestia > Priestia sp. FSL R5-0597. Next base: position 1,132,296 of record NZ_JBBOUZ010000001.1, on the reverse strand, counting down.
CCTTTTTCTTTAAGGAAGATAACTCCATCAAGAAAGCCCATCCATGTGAACAATAAACAACTTTATATTTCTTTCTTCTAAAAAACAAAGGAAACCTTACAAACACTCCTGCAAACGTACTGTGAACATGTACGACATCAGGCTGTACTTGATCGATTGCTTTTTCTATTTGTTTAACCGCACTTGCAACGCTCTTCAAATTCCGTTCGTATTTATAAAAAAACAGGTGTTCAGAAGGAAGATCAAAATCTTTATCAGAATTTGTGTCACTTGCAACAAGATAGATTTCTTCAATATCTTTGCAGTGTTTCTGGTAATCGATAACTTCCTTTACATAAGTGGCTACTCCGCCTTTTACGTATTCACCTACATGCATTACTTTCATAGGGGATAAATCTCCTTTCATAAAAAGACCTTTGCCTTTTTATGCATCCAGCGACTTTGTATATCCGATCAGCTGATTAGCTGCTGTTTGCCAAGAAAATTTTTCAGCTTGTTTTAAACCTTTTACTTTTAGCTCTTGCTTTACATCATCACTATTCATGACATATCTAATTTTATCCGCAAGTTCTTGTGAATCGTTCGGATTAAAGTAAATAGCAGCGTCACCAGATACTTCAGGCATCGGGCCAACATTGGACACAAGTACAGGACATCCTGTAGACATTGCTTCCAAGGGAGGTAATCCAAATCCTTCATAAACGGACGGAAATACAAAGCAGCCTGCATTCATATACAGACCTTTTAAATCTTCGTCTGTTACATATCCAACTTGCTTAATGTTTTCATTTTCAATGTTAATTTTATTAAAAACTTTTAAATCCGTTCCGCCAGCTATAACAATCTGAAAATCTTCGTCTTGCAAATACTCGGTAGCATCGACTAGCGCTTTGAAGTTTTTGTTTGGATTCATACTGCTCACAGCCAGAATGTATTTCTGAGGCTTTAAATCAAACTTCTCAAGGATTGAATGATCTTCTTTAATAGAATCAAAATGTTCTTTGCCTTCAGAAATTAACTCTAATTTCTTTGAGCTGATTTTTAGATATTTTATTAATTCCTCTTTTGAAAATTGAGAAATAGTTAATACTTTTTTTGATCTAAGTTTGAAGAATGTGAACATTGTTTTGTACCACACTCTAAAAGCTTTTGAAAAGCCTTGCGGTGAAGCATAGACAGCCGTGTCATGAATCACAACAATTTGATTTTTTTTCAAAATAGGACCCGTATTACAGAAATTAATTAAAGGCTTTGCTTTTACATAAACCGGTAGCTCTAACTGCTCCCATTTATGTCCTGTAGATTGGCCAATTGATTTGATTTTTATGTTTTGAAGCGAATGCTCCCCTTCATAATTAGGGGGAACTAAAATCGTGAATTGAACGTCTTTTTGTTTGTCTAAACGCTGTATGATTTCCCACGCAAACCGTTGCACACCTGTTACGCGCTGAGTCAAAAAGCGTCCATTTATATATACATCCATAGTATTCTCCTTATATTCATTAAAATTTATTCCTAATAGGAAAGGGAAGCCTTGAAAAAGAGAGAAGGCAATTAACCTTCTGATCTCTTAGGAATTAATTAATGACTTAGAAGTGTAAATAGATTTTCGACCAACAGAATGATATTCAATACCTGCTTCTGTTACGGCTTTTTCATCAAAACAATTACGTCCGTCAAAAACAACAGCTTCGTTCATGACCGTATGCAAGTCTTTTAAGTTCATATTTTTAAATTCATCCCACTCTGTTACAATTACTGCTGCATCGGCATTTTGTAGAACACCTGAAAGTGATTCTTCGTAAGTAACTGCTTCTGGAAGAAGTGATTTTGCATTTGCCATAGCAATTGGATCGTATGCTTTCACTTTAGCTCCTTGAGCAATTAATTCTTTTGCTAAAACAATAGAAGCTGCTTCACGCATATCATCAGTATTTGGTTTAAACGCCAGACCCAATAATGAAATAACTTTTCCTTCTAAACTGCCAAATTTATAAACAATTTTATCTACCATTAGACGCTGCTGATTGTTATTTACTTGAATAACAGATTTAAGCAACTCAAAATCATGCTCCACTCCGCCTGCGATTTGCACTAATGCATGGGTATCTTTTGGGAAACATGACCCTCCGTAACCAATTCCCGCATTTAAAAAGTTTCGGCCAATACGCTGATCATAGCCCATACCATTTGCTACATCTTCTACATTCGCCCCTAGCTTTTCACAAATATTAGAAATTTCGTTAATAAAGCTAATTTTTGTTGCTAAGAACGCATTTGATGCATATTTAATCATTTCAGAACTTGAAATGTCTGTTTTAAATACTGGAATATTCAAAGGCTTGTACATCTCTTCAAGAATAGCCGCTGTTTCAGCGTCATCTGTTCCGACAACAATTCGATCCCCATTAAATGTATCTTGAACCGCTGAACCTTCGCGTAAAAACTCAGGGTTTGAAGCAATACTGATTTTTACGTCATTTTTAAGATTTTCACGGATAATTTTCTCTACTCGATAATTTGTTCCTACTGGCACTGTACTTTTTGTTACAACGACCACGTCAGTTGTTACCTCTTGAGCAATTTGCTCTGCTACTGCTTCAATATATTGTAAGTTTGCGGAACCGTCTGGAAGCTGAGGTGTTCCTACTGCGATGAACACGACTTCTGAATTTTCGAAGCCTTCTTTATGGACATTTGTAAAATGTAAGCGACCTTCGTTAATATTTTTAACCATTAGCTCAGCTAATCCTGGTTCGTAGATGGGCGATTGCCCTTGTCTCATTTTGTTAATTTTGTTGATGTCTGTATCAATACACGTAACATCATGGCCAATTTCTGATAGGCATACCCCTGTTACAAGCCCTACATATCCAGTTCCTACCACACTAATTTTCATGTTATACTCCTCCTACATGCGTGCCTTTATAACACTTGTTACATTACTTTCTCATACACGCGTTTGTAATCTACAAGATTGTCTCTATATTTAACGGAATTTTCGTAACTATCAGAAACTAACTTTTCATATGATTTGCGCGACATTTTTTGGATAACGATTAATTTTTCTTTTAACTCTTCTATATTTTCTCTTTCAAACAACATATCTTTTTCAGGAATTAATTCAGGAATGCCACCTACAGCTGTTGCAAGAACAGGAGTCCCTTGCTGATAAGATTCGATGATTACTCGTCCAAAAGGCTCAGCCCATTTTGACGGTACGACGGTTACATCTACACTGGCCATCTGCTGATACACTTCTTCTTGGGTAATTTTTCCTTTTACTACAATTCTGCTATCTGTCTTAGCGATTTCTTTTATTTCGTCAAGCTGATCTCCTGTACCGCAAATAACTAGCTTATTCACAATCGAAGAATCTAGCTGTTGAATTGTATTTACAAGCATCATAACGCCTTTATTAGAAGCCACTTGGCCAAAGTACCCTACCGTTAAAGGCTCACCTTCCACTCTTTGTATACGTTCGAAACGCTCAGCATTTACTACATTGCCAATAACGTCTGCATCGGAGCGTTGAAACAACTGATGATCTTGATGATACTTCAAAATATAATTTGAAATACCGACCACTTTCTTCACGTTCAAACTTCTTTTTACATTGACCTTATGAATGAAACGATTGACCACACCGCTATTTACGGGCTCAATAAGAGCATAGTCACGCGTTGTGTGAACAATTGGAATAGATAGCTGGCTGCAGATATTCCATAGATAAGTTCCGATACCCATTAAATTCTGAGAATGAATGAGGTCAGGTTTAATTTCTTTTAACACTTTAGTCAGTAATTTCGCCTGAGCTGGCTGATACATATTAATAAAATGCCAGGTTAACTTTTTTAAAGTCCCCTTATCTTTTCGATCTAAAGGTGAATAGATATTTAGTGAAGGCAAACGGTGCACCGTGACTCCGTTAATAACTTCTGTAAGAACTTTCTCTTTTTGTTCGCCTGTTGTTAATACATGCACTTCGTAATCAGCTGACAATCCTTCTGCAAGCAATTGAGTTGAAATTTCAGCTCCTCCTACGATGGTAGGAAAATAGAAGCTATTGACAATCAATATTTTTTTTTTCATGCTCTCCCTCTTTTTAACGACAAAAGTTTATGCTGCTTGTTTCTTTTTAACGTAGTTAAGAATCCATTTAGACTGGGATTTATTAAAGATAAACGAACCCGCAATATAAGCAGCCGCACCAATTGCAATTTTAAGTACAAATAGAATCAATACGTTTATTTCAATCTCTAACAAATTCATTCCATACAGTACAATAATCATGAGTACTAACGATTGCACAGTAGGCAGCAATTGTTTACATACAGCTCGTACAGATACACCTAAATGCTTTCTGATGAGCCATAATCTTGTTGTCTCTACAAGAACAACGCGGCAGCACTCTGCTATAGCAACTGCTAGAAGGCCGTGCTTTACTCCAATAAGAACTAACGCCGTAAAAGAAACAAACGAAAATACACTAAGCTTCATTTCTAAATCAGGTCGCCCGATACCTCGCAGCACCGGTCCTCCTACTACACTGATAGAAGATATTCCCCCCGCTATGAGCAGCAACTGAAGAACAGGTACAACGGCCATCCACTTCTCTCCATACAGGACGTAAATAAACTCATGTGCTACAAGGGCTAAACCGAAGCAAATTGGAAGTGTAATAAAGGCTAATTTTGAAACGACGTTTAAATACATATCTTTTAGTTTGCTAGGATCGTCTTGCTGTCTGGATACTTCTGGAAAGACAACCCTCATCACGGCACCTGAAAGATAATATCTAGCTAGTGCTCCCCATTGAAAGGCTAGTGTATAAATTCCTAAGATTTTATCTCCTAAGAAACGCCCTACTAAAAAGAAATCTACGTTGTTATTCATATACATAAATAATTGAGAACCCAGTACATTTGCGCTATACAAGAATAAGTCCTTCAACTCATCCATGTAGATAGCAAATTGAATACGGTATTTAGAGTATTTAAAAACAACTAAAGATTGAATAAACGGTCTAAATACATATTTCGCTGATACTGCCAATAACCCGTTGATATAGAGTGCTAGGATAATAGCCGCGATACTTGATACTACCTCAGCTAAGATATCGACTTTTGTTACATCTTTAAATTGATTATTTTTCATTAACAGCGCTCGATGGGTACTTCCAATCGAACCTACTAAAATCCCTATACAAATAAAATGTAAAATGGTAATTACGTGTGTATCGCGATAAAAATCAGCGATAGCTCCTGAACTAAAGTACAGAGCTCCCGCGATAACAATAGAAAAAATGATATTCAGCCAAAAAGTAGTAGAGACAACTTTTTGAATATCACCTTTTTTAAAGATTAAATATGAGTTTAAGCCAGCCTCTTGCACTACAAATGCAAATCCAGCAAACACAATAGCCATCCCTAAAATTCCAAATGTTTCTGGACTCAGGATTCTGGCTAATGCTACATTGGTCATAATGTTAATGAACTGAACGCCGACAATACTCAGAAACGACCATATAGTATTACGAGACATTGAAGAAGACATAATTTCACCTATTTATTTCTGAATTTAATCGTTCGTTTAATATGCATCTTTTGATCCAAATAAAACGCCGACTGTTTTTAAAATGATATTGATGTCGTATCCAATCGTACGTTTTTGGATGTACTGCAAGTCAAGCTCCACCATTTCTTCAAAACCTATACTGCTTCTGCCGCTTACTTGCCAAAGGCCTGTACAGCCTGGTGTTACAAGAAGTCTCTGCTTGTCATACTCAGAATATTGTTCAACTTCCCTTTCGATAGGAGGCCTTGGTCCTACTAGACTCATTTCTCCTTTTAAAACGTTCCAAAGCTGAGGCAATTCATCTAAGCTGGTTTTTCGAATAAAACGTCCAATTCTTGTGATACGAGGATCATGTTTCATCTTGAACATGATACTTCCTGTTTCATTTTTCTCAAGCAAATCTTTCAGTCTTTCTTCAGCATCAGAGACCATGGAACGAAACTTAAACATATGAAACTCTTTTTCGTTTTTTCCAATGCGCTTTTGACGAAAAAAGACTGGCCCTTTAGGGTCTTCTACTTTTATAGCAATTGAAATGATAAGAAATAGCCACGATAACAAAATAATTCCAATTAATGCACCTGAAATATCGATAATCCGTTTCCCTATGTAATAAGAAGCAGGTTGTTGTTGAACAACCGCTTCTATGTTCTGAGTTGGGTACGAAGCCGATGATTTACTTTGTGCTACTTTTGATGCACTCAAAAACAAGCCCTCCCATTTACTCCTTATTGTTTTACAGCATTTAATTGAGCAAGCTCATCGATTAGTTTGCGCACATCATCACGCAGCTCCTCGTGATTTAATGCAAATTCAAGCGTTGTACGGATAAAGCCTAATTTTTCACCCACATCATAACGTTTTCCTTCGAAGTCATAAGCAAATACGCGCTGAATTTCATTTAGCTTTTGAATTGCATCCGTTAATTGAATTTCCCCGCCTGCACCAATTTCCTGTTCTTCTAAGAATTTAAAAATTTCCGGTGTGAATACATAGCGTCCCATAATAGCAAGGTTTGAAGGTGCTGTTCCTTTTGCTGGCTTCTCTACAAACGTATTCACTTGATGACGACGACCTTCATTTGAAATAGGATCAACAATTCCATAACGGTGAGTTTGATCGTCTGCAACTGTTTGAACACCGATTACAGATGATAATGTTGTTTCGTATTCATCCATTAATTGACGCAAGCAAGGTGTATCAGCTTGAACAATATCGTCCCCCAACAGTACAGCAAAAGGCTCGTCTCCAATAAAATTACGTGCACACCAAACAGCATGTCCAAGACCTTTTGGCTCTTTTTGACGGATATAGTGAATATCTACGTTAGAAGACTGACGAACTTTTTCCAGCAAATCAAACTTCTCTTTTTCCATTAAGTTGTTTTCTAGTTCAGGTGCATAGTCAAAATGATCTTCAATTGCACGCTTTCCTTTTCCCGTTACAATAATGATATCTTCAATACCTGACTCTACTGCTTCTTCAATTATGTATTGGATTGTTGGCTTATCGACAATCGGCAGCATTTCTTTTGGCATTGCCTTTGTAGCCGGTAAAAATCTTGTTCCCAACCCTGCAGCTGGAATAATCGCTTTTCTTACTTTCTTCATAGTATTCTCTCCTTTTTAATAAGTAATGGGGAAGGTACTTAATCTAAATTAAATACTTAGGTAGGAAATAAACTATTATTCCTTACCTAAGTATTTAATTTTAAAGCGGGCATCTAACCCTCCCTCACATTGTACTTTTGACGACTAGCGTCTAAGGCTTGATAACCCACAGCACAATCGAGTATCTCCGTTGATAACGGCTAGGAGACATCACCTAAATCTTTAAGTTTTAGATTTTTTTATCTTACAAAGAATAATAATCCAGTTAAAAGCAAAAAATAACATTTATGTAAGGTAAACTTACATAAACGTTTTAAAAAATGCCTAAAATCTTCTTTCTTTTAATCTTTTCCGGCGGCTCTTTAAAACACATTTTTGCTTCAATAACAGCTTCCGCATTTTCCTGAAAAAGATAAACCATATCTATTCCAAACTCCTGCTCGACCGCATCAAACGCTTGGTCCATTAGAAACCCTCTATTTGTAACATTATGAGCATCAGATGCCACAAAATGAGTTAAATTACATTCAATCAGTTTATTCGAAAACTTTTGAATTTTTTTACCGAAATGACCAGTTAAGCTCGAAGCTGTAACTTGTGTTAAAGCCCCCTTGTTTACCAAATTATAAAGAATATCTGGCTCTTCCATAATTCGACTGTTGCGTTCTGGATGTACAATAATAGGTGTTAACCCTTCTGATTGAAGGTTAAATAAAAGCTGTTCCGTATATCGAGGCACTTGACTAGATGGGAACTCTACAAATACGTATTTGTGCGTATTGTTTAAGGTTAGAACTTTTCCATTCTTGTACTCTTCTACCATCTCTCCAAATATACGAGATTCTTGTCCTGGTAAAATCGTGACAGGGATCTGTTTATCAATTAATATTTTATTTAGAAAAGATACTTTTTCCTCAATATCTTTTTTTTCATTTGTATACTTGCCATTTTGATGATGAGGCGTAGCTACAATCGTTCGAATCCCTTGAGAAGATGCATGCTTAGCCATTTCTATACTGTCTTCTATATCTTTAGCACCATCATCTATACCAGGCAAGATATGACAATGTAAATCAATCATTTTCTCCACCTCCATTAATCCAAAAGACCCAAAATTACACTTAATCTTAGCATAGGAATTTTATAGGTTCAATGTCTTATTTTGTCGAAATTCACGAAAAGCACATTTTTTTACTTTTCATGTCTGTTTTTGTCTCTGAAATAGTTCTTATTGTTCATTAAAATATCAATCATAAGTCTAAAGAAATATCATTTCAATATAATATCCATTTTTATCTTATTCTGATATTTTCTATAATATAGTTTATATATTACCAATAATCGGTCGTTTTTTCGTGAGACTACAGACTTGTTTATTTTTTCAGATTATTTTATGTTATACATAAATAATTTAAATGTTGTTATCGCTTTCATTATTATTATTATCACATTTTGGTGAATTTTGAACTCTCTTAATCGAGCTTAAATAAACGGTTCTTTAGACCTATTTGTTTTTTATAATAAAAACGCACCCAGTAAATATTATTTATTTACTGGGTGCGTTCTTTTGTAGGTTATTATGCCTTAGTTCCATAATAATAGTATTGGCCATCAGCAGGATGCTTTTTCTGATTTAGTACGACGCCTAAAAGTTTGCCATCAGCATGTTCTAAAATATCTTTGGCTTTTAACGCTGCATCTTTTTCAACTGCTCCGCTCTTCATCACAAGCACTATGCCGTGGCATTGATTTGCTAAGATATGAGCATCTGCTACCGGCAGAACCGGGGGTGTATCAAAAATAATCATATCAAATTCATTGTACATCTCTTCAAATAACTCTTCCATTGCTTGCGAACCCAGTAGCTCAGCTGGATTTGGGGGAATAGGGCCGCTTGTTAAAATCCATAAATCTGGGACATGTGAACTTTTAACAGCTGCACCTAAAGTCGTTTGCTTTGTCAACACATTCGTTAAACCAATATGGTTCTCTAGCTGAAATGTATACTGTACAGTTGGCTTACGCAAATCACCATCCACAAATAACACTCTTTTTCCTTGCTGAGCAAATACTACTGCTAAATTAGCTGCTGTTGTAGATTTTCCTTCTTCCTGAAATGAAGAAGTTACCATAATCGAACGAATATTACGATCTACATTTGAAAATTGAATATTTGTACGCAGCGTTCGATATTGCTCTGAAATAGGAGACTTTGGTTTTTGATGTGAAATTAAGCTTCGCATATGAGTTAATTTCTTTGATCCTGCGTTTTTAGATTTTTTAAACACTGTGAGTTCCCCCTCTCGCTGGTGCTAGAGAATGCGAAGAAACAGATGATCCTTTTAATTCTTCCTCGTCCATAAGAGAGATTACTCCAATAACAGGGAGTTCCATAATCTGATCAATGTCTTGTTCATCTTTAATACTATTATCTAAATACTCTAGTAAAAATGAAAGAGCAACTCCTGCCATCAGTCCTACCACAACCGCAATTGCAATATTTAGAAGCGGCTGGGGCTTAATTGGACTTAAACTTTCATCAAGCTCTGCCTTTGCTAAAATACTTACGTTGTCGACACTCATAATTTTAGGCACTTCTTTTTTAAATACAGCTGCCGTTGTATTAGCAATTTTTACTGCTAGTCTGGCATTTGTATCTTGTACTACAATATGGGCAACTTGAGAATCTTGTGAGTTCGTTACTTGGATTTGATTGCTTAACTGTTTAGGAGTCATGTCTAAGTCTAATTGCTTTGTTACTTCCCCTAAAATTGCTGGACTTTTAATAATGTCATTGTACGTTTGAATTAACTGAACATTTGTTTGCAATTCAGATGAATTGTAAAACTGCTCTTTTGACTTTGCTTGATTAACTAGAATTTGAGTGTTAGCTTCATATACGGGTGTTAAAATAAAAAAACTGACGACACCGCTAATTATTGCTGCTATGATTGTAAGTAAAGCAATTAACCAGAATCTCTTCTTTATGACCCCGAATAACTGTTTTAAATCAATAGATTCTTCCATAACTGTCCTCCGAACTTAATAACTTCTTAAAAACATCTACTTCTCACTATACTTTACAAAACTATAATTAACTATACTATTTTGTAAAATAGTTGAAAAATTGACATTCACTTTTCTATTCCCGTATTTATATCGACACAGTTGATAATTTGTTTACTATCTAAGTTAGAAAGTATATAAAATAAACAAAAGGTTTTATTTTAATCTTGTAAAATTCAGCTAATTTATTATTTTAACTTTTTATTTCATATTATAGTAATCTACATACCAATTTGAAAATCTTTGTAACCCTTCCTCTATTGAAGTTTCTGGCTTAAATCCTACAGCATTTTGCAGCAAATCTGTTGACGCATATGTAGCTGGAACATCTCCCGGTTTAATAGGCTCAAATACTTTCTCAAATAATACCTCTTTGCCTAGAGCGTTACTTAAACATTTTTCCAAAGTTTCAATAAAAGTCATTAGTTTCTCTGGATTATTGTTTCCAATATTGAATACTTTGTGAGGGACATTATTTCCACCAATTGAAGGATTAGGAAGTAAACGTTCAATTCCTTCTACAATATCATCAATATATGTGAAATCCCTATATAAGTCTCTCTCAAAATCACCGTTGTTAAAAATCTTAATTGGCTCATTTGCAAAATACTTGTTCGCAAAACCAAAGTAAGCCATGTCTGGTCGTCCCATTGGTCCGTATACTGTAAAGAATCGAAGTCCTGTAGCTGGAACGTTATATAAGTGGCTATAAGTATGAGCCATTAATTCATTAGATTTCTTAGTTGCTGCATAAAGTGATACTGGATGATCAACAAAATCACTTTCTTCAAATGGAACTTTCTTGTTCGCACCATACACAGAGCTTGAAGAAGCATATACTAAATGATCTACCGGATAGTGCCTGCAAGCTTCAAGAATATTGTAGAAACCAATAACATTGCTTTGCATATATACATCAGGGTTTTCAATTGAATAACGTACCCCTGCTTGAGCAGCTAAGTTTACTACAACGTTAGGTGCGTACTCTTTAAATACATTCGTAAGAGCTTCCTTATCGGAAATATCTATTTTTAAAAAAGTAAATTTCTTATATGGCTCTAGCTGTTCTAAGCGGGTATGTTTTAGTTTGACATCATAGTAATCATTGATATTATCAATTCCTATAACTGTACATCCTTCCGCTAATAATTTCTTAGACAAGAAGTAACCAATAAATCCTGCAGCACCTGTAATAAGGTATGTTTTATTAGTGTCTAGTTGATTGTAGTTCACGTTTATTCGTCTCCTTTATGTTTTGTCTTTCTACTGTTTTTCTTCCAATAGAATGGTACTCTACTTCTGCTTGTTCCATTTCATCTACACTATAGATATTTCTTCCATCATAAACTAAGGAGGTTCTCATTAGCTTTTTATACATGCTTGGGGTAACTTCTTTTACTTCCCCCCACTCTGTAAAAATAAAGCAAACGTTGGCATTTTTAATTGCCTCTTCAACATTGGATACATAAGTAATACTACCTCTTCCATGGCGACCTTCGGGATGTACCTTCGCAAAATTGTTTGCTCCAACGGGGTCAAATGCATAAATGTCTGCACCTTGTTCTAATAATAAAGGTATATTTTCAAGAGAAGCAGCCTCACGTAAATCGTCCGTTCCCGGTTTGAATGTTAAACCTAGTACAGCAACTTTTAGACCATTAAATGTAATAAGGCGGCGGCTTGCTTTTTTATAAAGCATTGTTTTTTGCTCTTTATTTACATTAATCGCAGCTTGTACTGTTTTTAACTCGTAACCATTTTGTGTTGCAAGGTAATCTAAAGCTTTTGTATCTTTAGGAAAGCATGATCCTCCAAAACCAATACCTGCATTTAGGAATTTACTACCGATACGCTCATCAAAACTCATTCCTTTTGCAACGTCTTGAATATCAGCTCCTACTAGTTCACAAAGATTCGCAATGTCATTCATATACGAAATTTTCAGTGCCAAGAAGTCATTTGAAGCATACTTAATCATCTCAGCTGATCTTCTGTTTACTGAGACAATTGGGAGATTAAATGGCTTATAAATATCTTGTAAAAGTTCCTCTGCCCATTTACTTTCCGTTCCAATAATAACTCGTTCTGCATGTAATGTATCATGCACTGCAGATCCTTGGGCTAAGAATTCCGGGTTTGATGCTACTTCTACTCTTACATCGTTCACTAAAAAGTCTTGAATAAATTGCTCTACTTTATCATTTGTGCCAACTGGAACTGTAGATTTTACTACAACTAAGCAATCTTTTTCTACTGATTCAGCAATTTGTCTTGCGACTGTGGCAATATAAGAGAGGTTAGCTGATCCGTCTGGTTGTTCTGGAGTTCCTACACCAATAAAGATAGCATCTGCATCCTTATAAGCAGATTGATAATCTGTGGTGTAGTGCAATCTTCCTAACTCATAGTTTTTTACCATTAAATCTTGTAAATCAGCTTCATAAATTGGCGAAATGCCCGATATCATAAGTTCTACCTTATTTTGATCGATATCTACACATGTTACTTGATGGCCCATCTCTGCAAAGCATACACCTGCTACTAGACCGACATACCCTGTGCCTGCTACAGCTATTTTGTGCATAAATATACTCCTCTTCCCATTATAATCTTGAATAAAAGATTTCCTTTTTTCACGTAATCAATTCAATTTGTTAAGTATAAGCTTTTTTCCTAATAAAATAACTTCCTTTCTCATATTAGAGAAAAGCATTAGCATACTAAAATAAAGAAAGATGCAGATAACAATTGATATTAGATCCCACAATACCCCTGTATATATTCTTCCTAATAGATACCCTATTCCCCCCATAACTAGAGAAGAAATAACTATAGGTAACACATTCTTTAATGTTTTCATAATAGATATTTTAATAGCCAATTTCATGATAAGGAAGTGGACAATTATAAACTGAAATCTAACTATCGCACGAGCATAAATTAAAATCCAAAAACCATACCTAGCACTTATAATACACACTGGAATCAGTACTATGAGGTGTAGAATTTGTGCTAATAAAGATAATTTCGGTTTCCCTTGGGCCCTATATACTTCACTACAAAAGTGACCGAATACAATCATAATTGAGCTTGTTAATGCCCAGATTCCTATTATTTTACTAGCTTCTTTCCACTGACTCCCTAAAAGAATATCTGTTGCTAGGTCACTATAAAGATAGATCCCAATGCCTAGGGGTAATATTAATATGGATATCATTCTTTGCATTTTAAAATATAAATTAATGAATCTGTCATTATCATCTTGTAACCTGGACAATGCCGAAAACATTACTGGAACAATGGAGGCAGTTACTAAACTCATTATTGTGTTAACCATAGTTGTTGAGGTTTTATATATTCCTAAAAAATAATCACTTAACAAACTACCAATAATGAATGTATCAACCCATGTTGTTAACCAAATGGAAAAAGCTTCTCCTAAAGACCAAATGCTAAAAGATAACATATTCTTTAATATACCTATATTGTAATAAGCTTTAGGCTTCCAATTAGATTTAACAGTAAGTACTATGGCGTTAAAAACTTGTGTGGAGATAGTTCCTATAATTATTGCCCAATAGCTCATACCTAAAAGTGCTAAGGGAATGGTGATAGCTATTGGAACAAAAAGAGCAAAAACCCTAACAAAAAAAAGGGTTTTAAAATTAAAATCCCGCCTATATAGAGCTAGTTGAATACTTGAAAAGGAAGTAAGTGGTAGTTGAATGCACGCTAGTGTTATTACCCTTCCCAATCCTGGATTTCCTACTACTGCAGCTATATTTCCACTAAAAGTAGCTATGATGCTCCAAAGTAGCAACGACATGAATAGATTTGTCCAAAAAGCAACATTAGCATAATTATATTTATCAGAATTACTTTTAAATTCGTATTGTATCAAGTATTTCTGAAAACCTGCATCAGTAAACATATCAGCAAAGCTTATAATCATTGTGATAGTAGCTATGATGCCAAATGCCTCTGGTGCAACTATTCTAGCTAATATTATATTGGTGAGTGGAATAACTAACTTTGCTGCTATTTCAGTCACGGTTGACCACTTAGCTGCATTAAAGATTTTCGTTCCAAATTCTTGTTCTTTCAATATACATTTACCTCTCCTATTATTTCAATTAGCTAGTATTAGAGAATTACTTAATTCCATTGTTAAGTAATCTAATATAGTCTTTATCGCTCAACACTTGGAAGTTTTAGCCAAGTGCCTATTGTTTCCTCAAATTCTAACGGTCTAACTTCTCCCATGCCACTTTGATGAAAAAAGGTAATCTCACCAAAAATTATTTTTTCCTGGATATAGTAAAAATCCACTCTAGCATGTGGGAAATCAGCTGACAATTTTCTACTTAAATTAATCATTTCATTCAATTTCTTTGGTTTATTAACTTTAATTTTATTTTCTCTAGGATAAGAAATCTCCTCTTCCATCAAATTCCAATTTAAATCATATAAATTTCTTCTTGTTTTCTTTTTATCAGTTATACTAAAATCTACTGTTATGAATTTTGGTTCTCCATTAAAGCAAAAAAAGCGAAAATCCTGAAGTTCATCTCCATTTCCTTGCTCTATAAACTTTTCACATACTATTCTAGGTTTAATATCCTTATACACCCATTCTCGACTCTGTAAATAATAATTTGTTCTTAACCATCTTTTCATCTGCTTAAAAGCTTTCTTCCAATCAATAACTTCTTTATTTTTGCAAATGAGGTTAAAACCTGAGCCATGAGTGCCTTTTAAAACAAAAGACTTCGGTAAGTTATCTACGTTTATCTCTTCAACATTTTCAAATATCCCGTAAATTTCATTAAGATATTTTGACCCAATTCTTTCTTTTACAAACTGTCTCACCATATATTTATCTGCACATTGAGTAGCTAAAGAGTTATTCCAATTTAACTTTAACCATTGCAGTTTATCATTGAATTTAGTAGGATTATTTAATTCTAAATCTCTATTTAATCGCTTTTTAAATCTAGTTCTTATTAAATTGACGTCTGAGATAAGATATTTGTAATATAATTTATTAATGTTGTCATTTATATTGATCACTATATGACTACTTTTTAAGATGTTTTTTATACTATTCATTCATACTCTCCTAAGAATCTAATATGTTTTTATTAGCTGAGATATATTCCAATATAGTAGTTTAGGAATGAATTAACTAATTAAACTATAGTAAGATTTGCTACTCTACTTGTGTATTTACTCAGTCTTTACTGCATTTCGCTTCCTTTTTAGTTCTATATATATTATAGAGCTAATAAGTACCATCATAGTCTGGAAATATACTGAGAAATAATATACAAACCCTGAACCTAACATAAGAATTAATAATAAACAAGAATACACAAGTGATCTAAATTCCGAGAATTTTATAGATCCATTAATTATTTTTAAACAATGCATAAAGTATATTGCATAAAAACCAATGAATCCTATAATACCTGTGTTCATTAATATTTCAATATAATTATTATGAGAATAAGCTCCAAAATAATATTGCGATGAGTAAACACCATTTCCTATAAATGGATGATTCCTGAATGCATCCATTCCTTTCTCAAACATATAAAACCGTGCGTAATCATCACTACTTGAGGATTCATCGCTAAAGAGTTTCAAAAATTCTTCAATGCGTAGCTTTATTGTTGTAAAGAAAGGAAACTTCATAATAGCCCAATATATTAAGGATAAAACACAAATTGCTATAAATACCATTAGTACTTTCTTGCCAATGCTATTACCTTTCTTAGTAATAAAAAGAATCGCTGTTCCAACGAATAAAATTATAATAGCTTTCTTTGATCCTGTGAGTAGTCCCACAGTTGTGCATAATAAACAAGCTGCTATATATATCCCTTTTATTTTGACCTTTTGTTCACTAATAAGATAGATAGCAAATACTGTAGCAAACATACAGTACATGCCAATATTATTAGAATTACCAATATCTCCTCCAATTCTAAAGGCGGTCCTTGTACTACCAGTATAATTGGAAGCCATTGTAAACATACCGAAGCCATAATAATTAAATGTCTTCAGTGAAATTGCTACCCCAGCCCATACAAATAACTTTATTAATTGGTAAATTTTATATCTACAATCTATATAGTTCGTTAATATGAATATTATAACTAAACATATGCCATAGTAAGTTAATCCATATTTACCACTTACCGGAGATGGTGTATATAGATAAGATACAAGTAAAATTATACCGTATACCAAACTAGCAATGAAAAAAGGGGATAGTATGACCCTTTTTTGAAGAAGTATATAAGTAGTGCCTAGAATAATTAATAATAATAATAAACCATCATAAACAATTCTAACTTCTCCACTCTCAAAAAATAGTACATAGCTCATTAAATACAGATATATATTAATACCTAGAAGACTATTAATGTTAATACTTGCACTTTTCTTTCGAAGAATGTTCATATTTAATTAAATTCCTTTTTCATTATTTCGAAGAGTTTTTTAAGAATCCTTCCCACTTACTAAACACCTTATGAGGATCTAACTTCTCAAAAATACCTCTAGCATTACTGCCCATTATTTCTCTCTTTTTTTCATCCTTTAATAAATCTAATAAGGCTTTAGTTAGATCTGCTTGATTACCTACGGGCACCAGAACCCCATTTTGACCATCTTTAATCAGGTATCTAGGTCCTCCTGAAGTGCAATCCGTACAAATACACGGAAGTCCAGTTGCCATTGCCTCCATAAGGGAGTTAGGCATTCCTTCCGAATCTGATGGAAGAACAAATATTTTACATTTATCTATTTCTTCAAGGATATTATCACTCGCTCCCATTAAAATTACTTTTCCCTCTAAATTTAACTGTTTAATAAGAATAAGTAACTCCTCTCTTAAATTTCCTTCTCCATATATTCTTAACTTATAATTTGGAAAGTCTTTTAATACTTCCTTAAAACTTCTAATTAGCAAAGCCTGATTTTTTTGTCTTGTAAGTCTTCCAACTGTTACAATGCTATTCTCTCTCTTCCCATCTTCTGTCTTTTCTTTCATATCCAATGTTAATGGATTAGGAATGATCATTGATTTG
This sequence comes from Priestia sp. FSL R5-0597, assembly GCF_038006305.1. Taxonomy (NCBI): domain Bacteria; kingdom Bacillati; phylum Bacillota; class Bacilli; order Caryophanales; family Bacillaceae; genus Priestia; species Priestia sp. FSL R5-0597. The sequence goes on along the minus strand of NZ_JBBOUZ010000001.1, from coordinate 1,114,949 downwards.
GAAATAATAGACTTAGAAAAGAATTCTTGAGCCTCTTTAGTCTGGAAAACTACGCCATCAGCAAATGGATAAAGAATCTTCCTTAAAATCCTAAGATATGTGCCCGAAGGATGAATTCTTGGATCATTTCTTTCAGATATAATAATAGGTATTTGTTTAAAGAGGGTAGATATGATTGTAAGTATATTAATATGAGTCATAAACGACATTACTACATCAGGAGATAAAGTCTCAATTTGTTTTCTCAATAAACTTATTGCTTTAACCTTACTTCTAAAATTCAATCCATTAACAATATGAACGTTATCATGTAATGGATAACATTGCTCTTTGTTATAAAGGGTTATTAACGTCACATTATGATTATTCTCACTTAAATGATTTGCTAAATTACACATTACCCTTTCTGCTCCACCAAAACTAAACGCTCCCATTATAAGAACTATTTTCATCTGCTTCTCCTCATAAAACTATTCTACAAAGTTGACCAATTAATCTATAACTACAAGATTCCTTAATTTACTATAGAACTCTGTTCTTCTTTTTGTAAGATTCTCTTGTGTATACTCTCTTGCTACTTCAATATTAGTAGCGCTCATTTGATTCAATTCCTCTGGATTATTTATTAACCTAATAATCTCTCGGGCAAAATCATTACTATTTTTTGGAGAGAATAAGTATTTTTGATTAAGTAACTCGGGAATACCTGCTATTGGAGTTGAAAGGCAAGGGAGTCCTACAGCTTGAGCCTCAATTATACTCCGAGGTAGACCTTCCATATATGTAGGCAATACAAATAAGTCACTGGTAGTTAAACGATTTAAAATAGCTTCTTTACTATTGAATCTCCCAATAAAGTCTATATACTTATCAACTTTTAACTCTTTAGCATATTGCTCGAAGTTTTTCACAGCACTTCCATCACCGATAAAACAAACTTTAACCTCATATCCATTCTCTACAATATATTTTACCGCTTCTATTAAAGTTTTATGTCCTTTAGTATTTCCATTAATAGAATTAGCTACATGAATTATTTCAAATGTCTCATTACTATTAGGATATTCCTTAGCTTGTCTAATGTACTCTGATTTAAGATCAATTGAGGAGTAATAACTTTCAAAATAACGAATACTCTCTCCTTTTATCCTAGAAGTACTAGGGTATCTTTCTTGAAGATAATTTTTTGTAACATAGGATACTCCATTTGCTTTTTTTATTAACCGATTAAACATTTTTATATTAAACCATTTAAATATGTGTCTAACGCTAGTAAAAGTTTCTGGATCATTAACAACCTCTACAGCAATTGGCTTCCTAAAGTTTTTTGAAAGAATGTAAGAGAAATAACTTTCTATCTGAGCTATTCTAAAAATACAACAGTCACAATCGTCTGCAACTCTTCTATATCTTTTAATTAATTCACCTATATTCAATATCATTTCTTTCATACCTTTATACCAAGGTAACTCATAAATCTCTATTCTCTCGTCGTCTAAAGCAATATACTTGTCCTTATCCAGTTTCTTCACGTACTTTGTTTTAGCAACGAAACGTACTTCTTCAAATACGTTTAAGTAGCGTTGAAAAAATTCATTATTATAGATTGTAGGTGTATAATATTTACCTTCAGGTGTTTTATACAGATGGGCATTTCCTACAACAAGAACTTTCATATATCAATCATCTCCTATACATAACAGCCTACAAATAACTTAGAATGTTATAAATTTTCGTGCCACACAGTCCTTTTCACATAATCTGTATAGGATATAATTATTCTCAACACCTTATCAGACACATTTGGCATACTATAGTCTTTTACCTTTGATAATGTATACTCACTTTGATATTCCAAAACCTTTAGGCCTTGTAATATCCTTTCCTTTGTTAGTCCTACCATCATTACCGAAGCCTCTTCCATTGCCTCTGGTCTTTCGTGAGTCTGTCTAATATTTAAGGCTCTAAATCCTAAAATTGAGGATTCTTCGCTAATAGTTCCACTATCGCTAAGTACTACTTTTGAATCTATTTGTAACTTAACATAATCATTAAATCCCATAGGCTTTAAAACTTTTACCAAACTATGGAACTCGATACCTTTAGTCTCAATCATCTTCTGTGTTCTTGGGTGTGTACTAATTATAACTGGTATATTATACAGCTCTGCAATATTGTTTATACTATCTACTAAATTAAAAAAGTTTTTGTCTGAGGATATATTTTCTTCTCTGTGAGCTGAAACTACAAAATATTTACCTTTTTTCACATTTAATTGATTTAAAATATCAGTTTCTTCAATATCTAATTTTCTAGACTCTAGTACTTCAAACATCGGACTTCCAGTTTTTATAACTCGATCCGCTGGCAAACCCTCTCTTAATAAATAGTCTCTAGCGATATCACTGTAAGTTAAATTAATGTCTGCTATATGATCAACAATTTTTCTGTTCGTTTCTTCAGGAACACGTTGATCAAAGCATCTGTTCCCCGCTTCCATATGAAATATTGGAATATGTCTTCTCTTTGCAGCAATAGCACATAAACAACTATTAGTATCTCCTAACACCAATAAAGCATCTGGCTTTATCTCTTCTAAAATAGGATCCACCTTAATAAGAATATTACCTATCGTTTCAACTGCAGTTCCTGTAGCTGCATTAAGGAAATAGTCGGGTTTCTTCAAATTAAAATCTTTAAAAAAGACCTCATTTAATTCGTAATCATAGTTTTGTCCAGTATGAACAAGAGTATGGTCAATTGCGTTTGATTCTTCTAATTTATTAATTACAGCTGAAAGTCTAATAATTTCCGGTCTAGTACCCACAACTGTCATAACCTTTAATTTCTTCATTTGTTATACCTCCAAATAATAAGTATCCGGCTTTTCGGGGATGAAAAGTTCATTTGCCCACATAACTGTTACCATATCAATCTCGCCTAGATTTTCAATGTTATGTGTATACCCAGTTGGAACATCAACCACTTCCATCTTTTCTCCACTTACAAAGTATTCGATGACCTTTTCTGAATCAATTTTTCTAAAACGGATAACACCATGTCCACTTACAACTAAGAATTTTTCATTCTTAGTATGGTGCCAGTGATTACCTTTAGTTATTCCTGGCTTAGATACATTAATAGAAACTTGTCCTCTATCTACAGTCTTGATAAATTCTGTAAACGATCCTCTTTGATCCATATTCATTTTTAAATCATAGCTAAATTGATCTTCCGGTAGATAACTTAGATATGTACTATATAATTTCTTTGAAAGTGCATCATTCATGTTTGGTATAGAACGTTCTTCACGACTTTTCTTAAAAGATTTTATAAGTTCTACAATTTCACCTAAAGTAGCAGTGTGTGAAGTAGGAACTTCACAGAAGTTACCTAATATATTTTGATTATTATCTAAGCCACGAATTAACTCTTCAACTACATCATCTATATAAACTAGATTCATACTTGCGCTCGAATCATTCACCGTAATAGGTAGATTTCGTGCAATGTTGTAGCAAAATGTTGCAATTGCACTATTATAATTTGGTTTACACCATTTTCCAAAGACATTTGGTAGACGATAAATTAAAGCCTTTGAATTACTGTATTTAGCATGGGTGAAAATTAAATCTTCTGCTGCTCTTTTACTACTGCCATAAGCATTGTCTAGCATTGCTTGAGTAGAGGAAGCAAAGATAACGGGACAACCATTTTCATATTTCTCTAGAATGTTTATCAATGTAGAGGTAAAACCTAGATTACCTTCATCAAATTCCTCTTCATTTTGTGGACGATTTACTCCAGCTAAATGGAACACGAAGTCAGCCTTCTCACAATATTCTTCTAGAAGTGTATAGTCTGTGTCTCTGTGACATTCTAGAATATCTTTATAATTTCTATTACGAAGTTCTGCTACAAGATTTTTTCCAATAAACCCTTTTGATCCAGTAACTAGTATCTTCATGACTTGTTCCAACCTTTCAACTCGCTTTGAACGTAATCTAAGGCTAGTAACTTATCTTTTATTTGTTCTACATTAAGTAACTCGGTGTTATGAGAATTATACTCTTGATCCTGAGAAAGATCATGACTTCCTTCTGCAAAGTACTTATCATAGTTCAAATCTCTATTGTCAACCGGAACTCTAAAAAAGCCTCCTAAATCTGTTGCTATTACATACTCTTCTCTAGTAAGGAGCGTTTCATAAAGCTTTTCGCCATGTCGTGTCCCAATTACTTTAATTTCATTGTCTACATTAAATAATTCTTTTAGTGCTTGAGCCAAGTCCCTAATTGTACTTGCCGGAGCTTTCTGAACCATAATATCCCCAGCATTTGCGTTATGAAAAGCGAATACAACTAGCTCTACAGCTTCTTCTAGGCTCATTAGGAATCTAGTCATATTAGGATCCGTTACTGTAATAGGTTGTCCACTTTTGATTTGCTCAATAAATAATGGAATAACCGATCCCCGTGACGCCATAACATTTCCGTATCGTGTGCCACAAATGAGTGTTTTGTCTGCTGGAACCGTCTTAGATTTTGCAACAAAGACTTTTTCCATCATAGCTTTTGAAATTCCCATAGCATTTATTGGATATGCAGCTTTATCCGTGGACAAACAGATTACCTTCTCAACTCCATATTCTATCGCTGCAGTTAATACATTATCAGTTCCAATAATATTAGTTTTTACTGCTTCTATAGGAAAGAATTCACAAGAAGGAACTTGTTTTAAAGCTGCTGCATGAAAAATGTAATCAACGCCATGCATAGCATTTTTAACACTAGACGAATCCCTTACATCTCCTAAATAAAATTTCAACTTATCGTTCTTATATAACTTTCTCATATCGTCTTGTTTTTTCTCATCTCGAGAAAAAATTCTAATTTCTTTTAGATCTGTATCTAAAAATCTGTCCATAACAGCGTTACCGAAAGAACCGGTACCTCCGGTAATAAGTAAAGTTTTATTTTCAAACATTTCACAGTACCCCTTTATCTATTTAAAGTGCTTCATAATTATATTGTAAGAATGTGTAGTAGTATAATTTTTTTCTAAATACGTTCGAGCATTTTCTCCCATCTTTTCTCTCAAATTTTTGGAACATAGTAGAGTTATATTAGAGTTAAAAGTTTCTATGTCCCCACTCTCGCTCCACTTTCCAAAATCGCCTTTTTGGATAGTATCTCCAATATCTGTATTAACATCTGTTGCTGCTAAAACAGGCATAGATGCTTGCATGTAGGATAATAATCTAGAAGGAAAGTTAGGAATGGTAAATCTTCTATCTAGAAATATTAATCCAACATCACATGAATTTGCTAGAATCTCATACTCATTTTTTGGTAATTGTTCAAATAATTGAGCATTTTCTAAGTTTGTTTTGTTAAAGTAATTTTTTAATTTATTAAATTCCGTTCCCGAACCTGCTATTATAAAGTAAACCTGTTCATTCTCTTTGTGAGCATTTAGACACTCAATTAAAAAATCAATTCCTTGTGGTTTCCCTAAATTTCCACCGTACATAAACACTGTCTTATCTAGTGGAATATTATATTTCTCTCTAATTTCTCTTATTAAAGTTGCATCTTTTTCTAACTGTATCGGTTCTATACTATTTGGACATATTTCAATTTTTGTATTGGAAATATCAACGTTATTTTTCAAAATAAAATCTACATTTGCCTGTGACATACACCCAATAAAATCTGATTGTTTATATAGTTTAGTTTCCTTCCTTCTAAAATACTTATAAATTGGGTTTGTTGTACTAAGCATTTTAAGGTCTACCGCATTTTGAGGAAATATATCTTTTAGGAGAAGATATGATTTTGCATTGTCTCTCTTTTTTATATAACCAATTACCTTTTCAAAAGTTATAGGAGGTGTAGAATAAATCACTAAATCAAACTTTATATTTTTCAAAAATCTTTTAATGTATTTTAGGTATAGTCCCTCTATTCTTAATGTAGAGACTCCTTTTTCGATAATATTAGTTTTAGTTATATTGCCTATTCTAATCCTTAAAAACTTAACTCCATTCTCGTTCACATATTCTGTAGGTTTATTAAGTCTCTTCTCGTTTGGGCTTACCACTACTACGTTATGCCCTTCATCACGAAATTTTCTTAATAAATCTGTATATAAACCCTTATCCTCTATATTATTTAGTTTTCCAATAGATAAAAACAGTATGTTCATTCTTTTCCCCTCAAAACTCTAAGTATCTTTGTTACAGCTTGCCAACTTTCACCTCATTATATTTCATCATGTAAATTCCTTCTTCATACTGATTAATTACATTAGAGTTAATTATGTTGTCTATATTATTAATAATCATTTCAGGTACATTTACACCACTCTCATATGCATGAGGATAACCTCCTCCAAAACGAGGGTTAACTTCTGAAATATAATACTCGTTATTAACTTCAAATATATCAATATCAATTATACCTTTGAAGTTAACCTTATTAAGGAATTCTTTAATTAATTTTAAAAGTTTTTCTTCTTTAAAGGATACAGCCTTATCTGTCTCTCCAGCTCTCATTTTAATTTTTTCTTTTACAAATATCGCTACAGGATCCTTTGAAATCATATCAATGTAAACATCCGCTCCATACTCTGTACCGTGCATATATTCTTGTATTAATAAATTATCAAATCTGTTAAAAAGAAACTCAATCTCCTCTTTTGAATGAACCTTGTTTATATTAATACTAGCACTGCCCTTTCTAGGTTTAACAAATACGGGATAATTAATTTCTCCAGATTCAACATCCATATAAAATATTTCTTTATTTACATAACTTTTCATTGTATTAAAATTATTGTCAATTAAGAAACTAAACATTTTATATTTATCAAAGCAAAGTTCAATAGTATCAAAGTCTGATACAATAGGCATAGTACCTATGTCTAAGAAATCTTGTTGATATTTAGATAAAATACTTAATTCAGGATCAATTAATGATAATACTGCCTTTACCTTATTTTCTTTGCAAATAGAAAGAACACTCTCTAAATAACCATCATCATTTATACTAGGTACAATAAAATGTTTATCAGCTTCATACAAAGCAGGTGCTAAGTTGCTACAATCTGTAGCTATAACGAGTCCACGAGTTCCTAATGTCTCTTTAAAATACTGGATAACTTTGTTTCGTGTACCACAGCTTAAAATTAATATATTTAAATTATTTTGCATTATTGGGCCCCCACAGTTTATCTTTTTATTAAAGTTTTAAATTATTGGATGAATTTTTCCATCAAGATTAAATCTCTATATTCTCCCTTGATAAAGCGTTCATCTTTATACACCCCTACCTGCTCATAATTTAAAGATGTCCACATATGTATAGCCTGTTTATTATCAGCTACCACATTCAATTTGATTTTCCTTAAATTTAGATATTCATTGGCAAATTTTTCAATCAACCCACTTGCCTCCGTACCGTACCCTTGACCCTTGGTTCTTAAATTACCAATATATATCCCAATTTCACAGTTACGATTAATCCAGTTTATGGAGTACAATCCTATTAGTCCTACAGGAATACCATCGTGTTTGCAAATCATAAATCTCTTATTATTACCAGACATATCTATCATGGCATCCATCCATTTATCCTGCTCATCTATAGAAGTAGGAGAAAATCCCCCCCCCAAATATTTGTATGTTTCCTCGCTATTCTTCCATTCATTCAAAAGTTGAATATCACTCTTTAAAATTGGTCGAAGATGAATATTTTTTCCTTTAATCATTGTCTCACCACTTTTATAATATTGAACAAAGTACCTATTACTATGCTTTTTTTTGATTATTTTTCACCTGTTGTTCCCTATAAATATTCTCTGGCTTAAACAGTTTATAAAATGTTTTTAGTAAAATCTTAATATCTAAATAAAAATTGAAGCTTTGAATGTATTTATTATCTATCTTTATACGTTCATCCCAACTAACAGAATTTCTCACGTAGACTTGGGCTAGACCTGTTACCCCTGGACGCATATTAAAGCGGTTTTTAGCCCAGTCTGGATAGTCATTGATTCCTTTATAGGGAAAATAAGTTACTGGAGGGCGTGGACCGACTAAACTCATATCTCCCTTCAAAACATTAAATAATTGAGGTAGCTCATCAAAACTAGTAAATCTCAAAATTTTACCAATTTTAGTAATTCTGTTATCTGTAGAAGTATTTATGGATAGACCATCACCCAATTGTTCTGCTCCCACTACCATTGTTCTGAATTTAAAGATCACAAAAGTTTTTCCATATAACCCGATGCGTTCTTGCTTAAATAGGACAGGACCTTTTGAAGTTAATTTTATTAATAAAGCTATAATTATAAAAATCGGTGAAATTATTATTACCCCTACACCACTGCAAAAAATATCTATTAACCTTTTTATAAATAAATTAGTTTTTTTCATTAACTAGTCCACAATCCTTTAATAACTTTTATTACTTTTCTTAAATCCTCATTATTCATCTTAGTATCACTTGGTAAACACACACCATTTGCAAATAGTTCTTCTGAAACACCTTTACCAATAAAATCATACTTTTCAAAGAACGGTTGCATATGCATTGGTTTCCATACAGGTCTTGATTCAACATTTTCTTTTTCTAAAGCTTCCATTATATCAAGGGGTCTTACGTTCCCCGTTAAAATGATACTACTCAGCCAATAGTTAGGAGCATCCCAATCATTGCTAGGCATAAACCCTATTCCTTCGAGACCCTCTAACTCTTTTTTATAGTAAGCAAAAATTTCTCGTTTCTTTTCAACTCTTTGTTCTAACACTTTTAGCTGTCCTCGTCCAATTCCAGCTACAACATTACTCATACGGTAGTTGAAACCCAGTTCACTATGTTGATAATGAATCGCTTGATCACGACTCTGTGTAGCCCAAAATCGAGCCTTTGAAATCTTTTCTTCATTGTTAGAAACAAGCATTCCCCCACCAGAAGTAGTGATAATTTTATTTCCATTAAAAGAAAAAATACCATATTCACCAAAAGTTCCTGTGTGTTGTCCTTTATAGTATGTTCCTAAACTTTCGGCTGCATCTTCAATTAACGCAACATTATGTTTCTTACAAAGCTCTGTAATTTTATCCATATCAGCTGATAATCCATATAGATGGACAACAATAACAGCTTTAACATTAGGGTATTTTGCAAAAGCTTCCTCTAGTGCTTCCGGACACATATTCCAGGTTTTGTAGTCACTATCTATAAAAACTGGTGTAGCATTTTGATAGATAATAGGGTTAGCTGTAGCAGAAAAAGTAAGTGTAGGACAAAAAACAATGTCCCTTTCACCTACTCCTGCCGCTTTCAAAGCTAAATGAATAGCAGCTGTTCCAGAAGATAGGGCTGCTGCAGCTTTAGACCCAACCTTGTCTGCTAACTCTCTTTCAAATCCGTTTACATTTTCTCCAAGAGGAGCAATCCAGTTTGTATCAAAAGCTTCCTTAACATATTCCATTTCATAACCCTCATCACTCATATGTGGTGATGATAGAAAAATTCTATCTCCCATTTCTTTAAACTTCCTTCCCAGTAATCTATATTTATTTCTCTAGCATGTTAGTTTGCATTTCTTACTAGTACACCTTCACGATCATTCGCCAAACTTAACACATACTCTCTTGTATACTCTGTATCGTAAACTTCATAATTATTAACCAGCGTCGTAACCCGGGAAAAATCCACTTCTAACGATTTCCCAATAAAAATCTTAGGGAAAATCGCCTCATCGTGTACTTCATCTTTCCCTAAAAGCTCTTCGTACATTTTCTCCCCAGGTCGAATTCCTGCATATTTAATCCCAATCTCTTCTTCCGTATATCCTGAAAGTTCAATCAGGTTTTTCGCTAGGTCCACAATTTTAACAGGCTCACCCATATCTAATACAAAAATTTCTCCTCCATGGGCAAGCGTTCCAGCTTGCATAACCAGTCTAGAAGCCTCTGGGATGGTCATAAAATATCTAGTCATATCAGGATGAGTAACTGTAAGAGGGCCGCCTGTTTGAATTTGCTTTTTGAATAAGGGAATTACACTACCTCGGCTCCCTAAAACATTTCCAAAACGAACAGCTACAAACTTTGTCTGACTATGCTTATTTAATTCTTGAATTACCATTTCTGCAATTCGTTTAGTAGAGCCCATGACATTTGTAGGGTTAACTGCTTTATCGGACGAAATCAGTACAAAGTTACGGACCGAAAATGTATCAGCTGCCTCTGCTACATTCTTTGTACCAATTACATTATTTTTCACTGCTTCTTTAGGATTATATTCCATTAAAGGGACATGCTTATGAGCTGCAGCATGATAAACTACATCCGGTTTATATGTATCCATTACTTCAAAGATACGATCTCTATCTTGAACATCGGCTATAACAGGAAAAATTTCAATAGTAGTTTGATACTTCTGACGTAACTCCATATCGATGGTGTAAATACTATTTTCTCCATGACCTAATAAAATAATTTTTCTAGGATTAAACTTACAAATTTGGCGACAGATCTCAGAGCCTATAGAACCTCCAGCGCCCGTTACTAAAACAGCTTTACCCCCAATTGTTTCTAAAATGCCTGCATGATCAAGCTCAACAGGCTCTCTTCCTAGTAAATCTTCAACTTTTACGTCTTTAAATTGATTAACAGATACTTTTCCTAGCATAATGTCTTCAATTTTAGGCATACTTTGTGTTTTAGCTTGAGTTTTTGCGCATTCGTTATATATTTCTTTTAACTCACTTGTCTTTAAAGATGGGATAGCAATAATAATATAATGAACGTTAAACCGTTTAACCGCATCTTGTATGACTTCTTTTCCACCTAACACGGGTAATCCCATAATCTCTAATTTGTGTTTTTTTACATCATCATCTATAAAAGCTACAGGGTAAAGCTTACTTTCATGATTGGTTTTTAATTGCCTTGCTATCATGGTACCTGCTGATCCTGCACCTATAATAAGTGTACGTTTGTAATCGGCTATGTTTTGCTTTTTAAAATATGTGTTTCGGAAGATAATCCATACATAGCGAGAGCCACCTATTAATAAAATATGTAGCAGCCATGCAATAAACAACGTTCTAAAATAAATGTCTTGGAAAAATGCTAGTTGTATAATAGCAGTAACTACAACGGAGAATGTTACAGATTTAAAAATAGCCCACAGTTCACCAATACTTGCATATGACCAAGCCTTTTTATAAAGATGAAATACATTGGCTAAGACATGATGTGCTATAAATAAGCTGACAGAACTAACAAGCAATGTTTTCGTAGTAAAAATTTCAAAATAAGGATGTAAAATAAAATAACTAACGTATACAGACCCTAATACAATAATGGAATCTAGCAGCATTAAAAGAGACATTCTCTTTTTATAATCCAAGTTCTATCACCTTTCTTACTTCATATTTTTAAATTAACGGTTTCTTATCTCCTAAGATTTAGTTTGTTAACATTCGCTAAATCCTCCTTTCTTGCTCTAATAGTTTGATTGAGTAATTTTTGTATATACATTAACTGTTCAAGCGTTGAATCCTGTTTAATATACCTAACTGTCTTTTTTACACTTTTCGGCAAACTATCAAATTCGTTCATATCTCCCTGATCACTTCTTTCAAAAAACAATTTATACACATTTAATAGACAAGTATGTACAATACTTGTCTATTAAATGTGTATAATAAATAGGGCATCAAACCCTTCCTCACACCGCGCTATTGACAACTCTAGTGTCTAAGGTGATATTGCTTTTTTCACCCACAGCGTAGCCGAGTACCTCCCTTGTTAATGGTAAGGAGATATCACCATTTCTTTGTTTAATTATTCTCAATAAAATTGTGTCTAATATTCAAATCTTATTTACTAGTCTTATTTTCACTATAAATGTTATAAACACTAACAATCGTTACTTTAGTCTTGAATCAAAAATAATACTATCATAACAAATTCTTCTTGGATATGAGTGTTTTTGTCTTTTTTTGTCGAATTAACAATTATATGCATAAAATGTCATAATTACTCCTTGAAAAGTGGTTTTCTTGTCATTAATTGTTTCTTGTACACTTCTTTGTATTTAGTTACTTTGATCCCCTAAATTTTACATAGAAATAATAATTAAGTTCATATATATTTTTTTACAATTATCGGAAAGTTAGATTCCACTTCTTGCAATTGCATTTAAATTTCTTTATGATTATTTTTATGATTTTAAAAAATTCAGGAAAAGAGTTTCCCATTATGCTAAAACGTATTCTTTTAATCTTTTTAATTCTATCTATTTCAAAGTTCTCTCATACTCCGCACTTGCTAGTCACCGATCCGTCTACTTGGACAAACTCTTCTGTATGGGATCACAACGCAACACTTTGGTCTATATTAAGACCTGGAAGTGAATTCTATACGTCTTATACATATGGATTTGACTTAGAGTTTATTTTGCGTAAAATCGCTCACCTTTCATTTTTCGGATTTCTTGGTTTGCTTTTTTACTGGAATTTCAAAAAACAAAAGTATCGCTATTTAAAAGCGTGGTGCTGTCTGGCTGCCTTTGCATTTGTAGATGAGATTCATCAAGCTTTTATTATTGGACGAGACGGTCGTATTGTAGATGTAATGATTGATTCATCAGGAGCTGCCATTATGTTATTTCTATTGTTTTTATTGCAACGGAATAAACTGACAGCTAAATAGTTTGCAAGATAAAAAGCAGAAGAAACCCTTCTGCTTTTTATCTTATCCTCTTATACTTCAACACCAATTTCCTTCATGATTTTTGTCGTACTTCCTTCCAAGTTAAAACACTCCACGTATTGATTTAAAGAACGTTTGATTCGATTAATAACAAAGCGTTCTCCGTCAATATTGCATTGTCGTAAATTATGAAATAACGTTTGAATTTCAGCTTTTACTTCTTCATGGTTAAATGCATAGTGACCGGCAATATCTAAAATTTTATCAGTGAGCTCTTTTTGCTGGAGGATATCTTCGATTTCTAGCTCGCGCTGATCCCCTACCATCCATTTTCTCCATCTTTCACTTTTAATCGCTTGAAGCGTTAAGACGTATTCAACATTTGATTTGTGTTCGATGAGTCCATCTTGAGCGAGCTGTTCTTCTACTTTAGCTAATTCAATATACGCACGCGTTTCTTCCGTTCCAAACTGCGGAGCAACGTTTGTGGCAGTAATGCCAAGCGGCAAATGCTGCAGCAAAATATGATCGTCAATATAATCTCCGTTATGTTCTTTTAGACCTACTCCATACTGTTTGGCGATGCTTGCTAGCTCTTGAGCATTTTTAGAATTAAAGGTTCCTACATTTTCTGTCATTTTTACAAGCGTTCCTGTTTGACCTACGATAAAGGTTGGAGTAGGCAATTGTCGTTTTTCCAGCTCGCTGTTTAATGTTTGAATAAACGTTTCGTAGGTTTCTCTTGAAGTTAACCCCCCGTTTGTCTCTTCTGTTCCTACTTCGTAGCCAATTTCAGCTAACCCTAAGCGTTTTCGTTCACTTTCACAGTACTGAATTAATTCAATTGTACGACTCAGCACACTTTCCATTGGAACCACTTTTCCCATTTCATAAGGATCTTTTGTTGGATCAATATGAAGCAAATCAAACCCGTTAATCAAATCCTCTAAGTATGACTGCTTACCTAACTGCATCGCCAGCTCTTCTTCTAGATGATCATTTCTTTCATTGTCTCGCTGCCACGGGCCACCGTGATCTCGGCACGTGTAATACAAGCCGTCAAACCCTGTTTCAGCTGCTGTTTCAGCAATCGTTTGAGTAAACGTTCTTTGATTCCAGTTACACACGTAGCCTCCGCCTAGTTCTACTGCATCTACTTGGTTGCGGCTAGCGATAAATAATAGCGGAAAATCTTTTTCTTTTCCTAATTCAAAACAAGCTTTTAATAAAGTTTTAGACATTGGTCCAATTCCTAGAAGCGTAACTGCCTCCCCTTTGTCTTGCATGTTGAGCATTACTTTTACCACTTCATTAATGTTTATTTTTTGCATGATACTTCCTCCTTTTATGGTTAACACCCCTTTAAAATGGAACGAACAATATGTATACACATATTGTTCATTCGAGGGATTGCTATTGACTTTTAGACGCTGATGCTTTGTTGATCCATTGGTTCTTCTTCAGGCACTTCTTTTGTTACATCTTTCTTTAAAGCATTAACCATGACGGCTGTCACGACTGTTCCTGCTAAAATAGCTCCTATATACCAAAGCTTATGATCGACAACCAATAAAACTATTGGCCCTCCGTGTGGTGCATGGTCAGTTACTTTAGCAAGGGCGCCAATGACGGCTCCTGTGGCAGATCCTACCATGATAGAAGGCAGCACTCGAAAAGGATCGGCTGCGGCAAACGGAATGGCTCCTTCTGTAATCCCTATCATCCCCATGGCAAGAGCTGCTTTTCCCGCTTGTCTTTCTTGATCGTTGTATTTTTTCTTGCTTAATACTGTAGCCAGTCCTAAACCAAGAGGAGGAGTACAAATTGCTATTGCAATAATTCCCATAATGGTATACACGCCTTCTGCCATCATTCCAAAAGCAAACATGCAGGCTACTTTATTAATAGGACCTCCCATATCAAATGCAATCATGCATCCTAGAATAACCGCTAATAAAATTAAGCTTGACCCATTCATTTGTTTTAACGTTTCTGTCATAGCTGTCATAAAATACCCAATCGGCTTGGCTAACAAATAAATGTATCCTAAACCAATTACGAGTGAACTGGTAATCGGTATGATAAAAATAGGCATAATTGGCCGAAGCATAGTGGGCACTCGCCAGGTTTTTACCCACTGAACAAAACAGCCCGCTAAAAATCCTAAAACAATTGCTCCGAGAAATCCTGCTTTTACTTCACTGTCACCAATCGGTGTGTTAGCGATGTAGCCAACAATCATCCCCGGTACAAGGCCGGGCTTACCCGCAATCGAGTAAGCGATATAGCCTGCTAAAACCGGAACCATCATTGTGAATCCCGCTGTACCAATACTTAAGATGTTATTCATTAAAGGGTTGGTGACTTCCATTCCATTTTCTCCAGGTGTTCCTGTAGCTAACGCAGCTGCTATGCAAATGCCGCCCACTACAACCGCTGGAATCATGTAGGAAACACCCGTCATTAAATGATTTTTTAGGATTTTAAAAAACTCTTTCATAGCACCACTCTCCCGCTTCCGTTTATACTTCTTGCGTCATAAGCTTTTCTGCTTGTTCCAACACTTTCTGAGGGTTGGAAATGGCTTCTGCTACTCCTACTTTTAATATCTTTTTGCCGGTAAATCTTTCTTCTCGTTCAATGGCGCAGCCTACAGCTAAAATAACAACGTCTGCCGATTCAATCTGTTTTTTCTTTAGTTCATTTTCAATGCCCATTGCTCCTTGCGTTTCAATCATCACTTTGTGTCCTAATTTCTTTCCAGCCTTTTCTAAAGCAGATTGAGCCATATATGTGTGTGCAATTCCTGTCGGACAAGCTGTAATTCCTACAATATTCATGTTTATTCCTCCTCAAATTTTATAGTGCTATTGCTTTAAGTGTTGAACATACTTCTCTTACGCCAGGAGCGTGAATTAACTCTTTTCGAAATTCTTCATCCATAAGCTCCCGGCTAATATTAGCTAAAATTTTCAAATGGACATCCCCGCTTTGAGCTAAAGGAACGCCTATTAAGAAAATCAGTTTTACTTCTTTATCATCGTCTTCATCCCATTCAACGTGCTCGCTTACTCTCCCAAATACAATGAATGGCTCGACTACTTGATCAGACTTTCCGTGCGGGATAGCGATTGAATATCCAATAGCGGTAGAGAACTCTTCCTCTCTTTTTAAGACGCTATCAATATACTTATCGATTGATTTGATTTTCCCAGACGAATAAGCTAAATGTCCGAGCTCTTTAATGATGTCTAATTTATCTTTGGATTTTAAATCAAGTGCTACTAAGCTTTCACTAATAACCATTATGTCCCCTCTCCCAACAGCGCCATTACTTCTTCTGCCGTTGTACATTCTGTTAATCTAGTAAGGGTATTCTCAGAATCAAAGATACTGTACAGATCTGTAAGTATATCTTTGACAACAATTTGTTCACCAAATTTTAATGCAAGCAGAAAGATAATTTTGACTTCTCCTTCTTCCCAGTCCAACGCATTTGAGCACGTGGCAATAATAATTTTAGAACGCTCTACGTACTGATCTTCTCCGTGAGGGATCGCTACTGAATTTCCTAGTGAAGTAGAAGCTATGTTTTCACGTTGAACAACTGATTGCTTAAAACTTTCCTTCACGTATCCTTTGCTTTGAAGCTGGTGACATAAGTAATCAATTAGCTGTTCTTTATCTGTAAAATTCACCTGAGGAAAAATCAACTGCGGATCTAGCATTTTAAATAAATTGGCACATGTTATACTTGCTTCTTTTTTCGAAAATGTATCTTCCCAAAAAAAGTTATTAATATTTTTAATGTCCACTTCACTTACGAGCGAAGAGATTGTAATGACCGGCTTCACTTCAATATGTAAAGGAACGGTTGAAATAATAAAATCAATGTTGCTTAAATCAAAGTGAGATAGCCTGCCTAAAGAGATAACTTCTGCTATTTCCAGCTGAGGAATAAGCCGCTTGATTCGATTTGCGATTAGCTGAGATGTGCCAATACCTCCGGGGCAGACGACAATTGCTCTTTTTAGCCCTACGCATCTTTCGATTGCTGCTTGAAAATGAAGCGTTACATATCCAATTTCATCTTCATTTACTTTTACATTCAATTTTCTTTCGATGATGGAACAAACAAGCCACGTCATGCCAAATGTTGCAGAATACTGATGCTTGATTTCTTCTAGAAGCGGGTTTTTGATGTTAATTTGATATTTTAAGCGGTTAATCATCGGTTTAATATGCATGAGCAGACCTGTGTACAGCTCTTTATCACCTTGCAGATTCAGATTCATTACCTTGGTCGAAGTTTGAACCATCTCGTCTACTAACTCTTTTAACGAACTATCCGCGTGGTTTACAAATAGTTCAACATTACTTGGTGAAATATCTTTTTCCATCCCGGAACATAATAAATACTGCTTTATATAGTGGATTTCATTTTCCGGGATACTGATATCGAAACATTCAGATATTTCTTCACTTACCTCTTTAGCAATGGTATACATTTTCAAAACGTAAGCCGTTTGATGATGCAACTCTGGCTCATTAACAGCTGCTATACGCTGATGAGAGCGAACACGCTTAATTAAAATTAAAATATGAGTGACTAAATTCAAAAAATACGTATGACTGATGCGATACTGAAGCTTTTTCTCAGCACGCTCAATGATGTGTTCTACTTGTGTGACTTCAAGGTCTTCAAACAAGTTGGATAGTCCAGAGAAAGTCGCGGCATCCAGTCTGCTGCTGGATTGAATATCGTAATCCTGCTGATAATTTAAATTTAGAAGTTCATTTGTAATACCTGCAATTGCTCTTCGGGTACTTTCTTCATTTCCTTTTACCCTTGTGCCTTCGTGGTTTTTTACTAAAAGTAAGCCGTAGGGCTTTAACCATTCTTTTACTTTCTCTAAGTCTTTTACAATCGATGTTTTACTTACCATAAATTCTTCTGATAACTTTTGAAGAGAAGTCGACTGATTTGCATATAACAGCTGCAGTATAATTTTCATCTTTCTTATTTTAGTTGATAGAGGATCAATTTCTTCTTTCTTTAGATCTAAATCATTTAACAGCATGAGTTTATAATCTGGTTTGGCCTTGATTTTAATTCCTACTCCAGGTTTTTTATGAAGAGTGGCGCTTCCTTTTGATAAATAGCCAGAAACTAGCTTTAAATCATTATGCACCGTTCGCTCTGAAACTTTCATTTTCTGAGAATAGAAATCAATCGTTTTGTACTCTTCTTCGCTAATGATTAATTGCAATAACTTCTTTTGTCGTGTTGTTAACATCTCCATTTCTACAAACCCCTTTTTTATAAATCATGGATTGTAACCTGTACTTATTTTTTTATTTTTTGTAAACGTTTTCTTGTTAGTTAAATCTTATCACCTTCTTTTGATAACGGGTATATCAATTCTTTGCAACTTCACTGTTGAAGAAAGAGCACAGAACTATGGTAGAGAGTACCTTATAGCTTAAATACGCCTACTTCATACAAAAAAACATGGAGCAAGCGCCCCATGCTTTTTCTCATATTTTAAATCTCGCAATCAATTCTTGCAGCTCCTCCGACATATTCGCTAAATCCATCGCGGATGAAGCAATTTCTTCCATAGAAGCAAGCTGTTCTTCCGTTGTAGCTGACACGTTTTGTGCACCCGCTGCTGCTTCTTCAGCGATACCGTTGACTTCGTGAATCGCCTGCTGGACTTCGAGCGTATCTTTAGCTAGATTATGAATAGCACTTCCGATTTGCTGAATTTGGTCCACTACATGCTGTACCGCTTCGTTAATTTGCATAAACGATGTACCCGCTTGTTCGACTACTGCTAGGCCTTCTTTTACTTCTTTGGTTGTGGTTGTCATCGACTGCAGCGTTCGAGCTGTTTCGCTTTGAATTAAGCTAACCAGATCTTTGATTTGACTAGCTGAGTTGGATGAGCCTTCTGCTAGTTTTCGTACTTCACTCGCCACAACGGCAAAACCTTTTCCGTGATCTCCTGCTCTTGCGGCTTCAATAGCTGCGTTCAAAGCAAGCAGATTTGTTTGATCCGCAATGGTTGTAATGACATCGTTAATTTGACTAATTTTAGCTGAGTGGTCGCTAAGTCCTTGAAAAACAGATGAGAGTTCAGTGACATTTTCGTTGATTGATTTCATTTGTTGGGCTGCTGTTTCAACGGTCGCTGTTCCGCTATTTGAAATCGCAGCCGTTTCGAGTGCTCGCTTGGTGATTTGCTCGACGTTGTCAACAACTTCTGATGTTTGGTTCGTAATGCGGTGAATAATGGTGGAGCTTTCTTGAATTTGATTCACTTGATGGTTAGATCCTGAGGCTAGTTTTTCAGTGATGCTTGAAATATGTTCAATCGCACTGTTGTTTTGTTCTGCGCTGGCGCTTAGTTCTTCTGAAGAAGCGGCAACCGTTGATGAAATGTTTCCAACGGACATAATCATTTCTTTTAATCCGCCAATCATTTTATTAAATGAAGCGGTAAGGGAGCCAATTTCATCGTTGGATTCGTAGGTGCCTTTCACTTGAAAATCCCCGTCTTTTGCTGTTTCCATGAGGTTTTTAATATTGTTTAACGGCTTTGTAATCATGCGTGCAATCAGAAGTCCAATCCCTATTGTAAGTAGGATGACCAACGCGCTGACGAGTAAAAGAGTCGTAACCGCTGATTTTACGCTTTGCTTATTTTTTTGGTAAATGCTTTTTGCTTCGTTATTATTTATCGTCTGAAGATCATCTAGCGTGTTGTTTATGGTTGTACGTAGGGGGACGATTTGTTTAGAAAAAACGTTATAGGCTTCGTCCCCTTTTTCATCTTGAGCAAGCTGTATGGCTTCACTTCTTGCTTGTGTTAAGTTACCTATATTTTCTTCGTATAGAGCCAGTTTTTCTTTTTCACTATCTAGCAAAAATGTCTTTTTATACTGTTCGATAAGCTTGTTATTTTCAGCTTCTTTTTCTTGAATTTCATCGAGACGCTTACGCTGATAGTTTTCATCTTTTGATAAAATCATTTCAAGCGTATTGGCATCAATCGCTCTGTTATTCGTACGAATTTGCCCTAACTGCCTGATTGGCTGCAGGCGGTCATTGTACATAGACTCCGAGCTGTCAGCAATTCGCTGTGTATACAAATAGCTGATCACGGCGACTGCAATAAGTGAAATTGTCGAAATTATAACCATTACTAGCAGCTTTCGGTAAATACTCAGATTTCGTAATGCCCCCATAACATTTCCCCTTTTCGCTGATGTATTCTTCTGCTTTCACTTTCACACTTCGTTATATCTATCGGTCATAGGGGGTGTTCTATCCATAGTACGCTCGTGACTTTTTATCGACATAAAAAATAGCTTCTCGTAAAAAGAAGCTTACTTAAAAATAATTTCTCTACTTAGATTTTTGTTCCAGAGACTTTCCCTGTGTTATCGACGCTTAGCTTCCAGCTTTGTCCGTCAGGAGATTTAAGGATCAGACTGTTTCCTTGCTGAAACTCGAGGTTTCCGTACATTTTGCTTCCGGCCGTTGCCACCCAAGAGGAACCTGGCATTATAGAAGACGTACCGAAGATGCGGTTAATTCGAAAAC
Organism: Priestia sp. FSL R5-0597; assembly: GCF_038006305.1. Classification (NCBI taxonomy): domain Bacteria; kingdom Bacillati; phylum Bacillota; class Bacilli; order Caryophanales; family Bacillaceae; genus Priestia; species Priestia sp. FSL R5-0597. Next base: position 1,094,604 of record NZ_JBBOUZ010000001.1, on the reverse strand, counting down.
GCTTGTGGTCTTTTGTATACTCGCTTAGCGTAAGTCTCATTTTATACAGCGTATTGGCGCGCACTTCTGCCGTTACCGTGTTTCCTAAGTTGTTTTTTACGTCTTTTGCTGTTGTCCACGCGCCGTCTAGTGCTGTTAGATATTCAAATTTAATATTTTTAGGTGACTCACCCCATCCAAATGAAACGCCGGCCATATTCAGCATTTTAATTGGATTTGCAGTAAAGTCCATTTCAATCACAACGGGAGCTGAAGCCGGCACATCGAGGTAGTTCATGCTTTGTTCATCAATTAAGCTGAAGCAGTTGCTGATGCTTCCTCCGTACGGGGCTTTTCCAGCGATTTGTTTGACGGTATATTTTTTATCAGCTTGTACAAAAATATCGTCTTGATTGCCGATGATATCAGGTTTTCCTGGAAGTCCTGGTGCAAATATATTCCGAGTTTGTTCAAAAGGAGACGTAATGTCATTATACTGTCCGTTGTTCAAAATCGATGTGGATAAAAGGTTAGAGGCAAGCTGATTTCGATGTGAGATACTCGTAAATTCTACGGGTGGTTCTCCTCCGTTCATCAAATACGTATCCCAAATATGCCCTTCAAACGTATTGTAAGCACCTGAACATTTAATCGCTCGTTTCGTTTGGCTGCGGCACTGCATTTGAAAATGAACAAAGCTGTTTCCTGACGTTTCATACGGTACGTCACTGATACCGGCTACGTCAATTCCATACTGACAGCCGTCAATCGATAAATAGCTAAAGTTATTCGCGTTAATCCATGCAGGTGTATTGATGTTGGTGATTTTTTCAGTTTGCAGCAGCACGCCTCTTTCAAAGTTGCGAAGGTGTACAAAGGATACGTTCACAAAGCTGATAAAATCCCACGGTTTTTGGCAATAAAAATAAATGCCTTTTCCATTATAAGCGCCTGACGTATTAATCATACTGATGTTGCTTATCGTCGTTTTGTTTCCTGTTTCTAATTGCTGCGATCCGTGAAGGTAAATGACCGAAGAGGTAAATGATGGATCGGTCACTTCAACCGTTCCACCTGAAATGGAGGCATCTTTTTGAAGGGTAAACACATGATAATTTCCTGTTACTTTAAGTTTTGTTCCACTGTCCATTTCAAACGAAATAGACGGTTTAATCACAAGAGGTGATGCGATGGCATACGTATAGTTTCCTGTTAGGAGTACTCGTGATAAATTGTTGCTAGCTGCGTAATCAATTGCTTGCTGTATCGCAGGTGCATCATCCGTCACGCCGTCTCTTGTCACGCCAAAACAAGCGGCGTCTACTATTCTTACTTCACTGCAGTTTTCCATTAAACTCATCTCGCTTTCTTAGCAGCTGTAAAGCATGTACTGCTTGTATTACTTTATGCGTTTTGACTACCTGTGGTTCACTGTTTTCATAGAAAAAAAGCTTCCTTGTTAGAAGCTTTTTGCGTTCATATTTACATATTGATCAGCAGTGGACGCAATCATTTGACTCGACGTAAAGTGCTGCTCGACTTTTTTTCTTGCGCCTTTAGCAAACTGCTGCTTTTGCTCTTGCTCGGCGTACAGCTCCGTAATTTTCTCCGCAAATGCTTCAGGTGAATAAGTCGGGATTAAATAGCCCGTGTCTCCGTCTGCTATCGCTTCTTTCACGCCTCCTACATCAATTGAAATCATCGGTGTACCAACGGCCATTGCTTCTAAAACAACCATTGGAAAGACTTCACGATGAGAAGTTAAAAGAAGCATATCCATTTTCGTAATAAATGCTTCAGGGTCTTCTACTTCTCCCCATATCTTTATCTTTTCAGACAAGCCTTGCTCCTGGATAAGCTCTTGAATTCGCTGCAGCTCAGGACCTCCTCCTCCAATATGAAACTTCATATGTTCATGATCTCGAAGCAGCGAGGCAATTTCGATAAACAGCTCGTGATTTTTTTCTTTTGAAGCTCTTGCCAACAGACCGATATGACAGTCGAGTGAAGCAGACTTTTCTTTAAATACAAACTGATTTAAATCCACTCCGTTATAAATCGTTGTTACTTTACCACTATTCACGCCGAGGTTCATCAACTGTTCTTGTTCAAAACGGCTGACCGTAATCACTCCATGCACATAAGAGTTTACGAGTTTACAAAAAAAGCTTTTTGCCTTTTGTTCCAGCACCGTTACATTATGCTTTGTATAAAGTATTTTTACTTTTTTTCGCAGCACTCGATTGACGCACACTGCATACATCACCATACGCAGGCTGTTAGCATGAATGATGTCAATTTTACACGTTCGAACTTTTTTCCACAGTACATAAAGATTGTGAAGATGATTTTTTCTGCTTAAAGGCGTGAACCGTTTTTTATATTGAATTTTGCTGTACAGTTCTCCCATTGCAGCTGCTGTGTATACGGTAATGTCTGGATGCTTCAACTGGTTTTCGAGCTTACAAAAATACGTTTCTGCTCCCCCTGTAATCAATTTATCCGTGATTAAAAGTACGTTTTTCAAGACTCCACATCCTTTACGATTTTGAGAGGTTTTTACTTTTAGCGTACGCATTCACGCTGTACTGCACAAAATAAGTGGCGCTTTTCCATAGCGGCAGCCTTTCTTGCTTGCGAAGGAGCTTCCAGTACCTCGTCGCTGCTTTCAGCTTGTTGCGAGAAACCGAGTGAGATACAAGACGGTAATAAGCAAGTGACTCTTGAAGGCCGTAAGCAGTATAGCCTTTTCTCAGCAGTGACAGCCAAAGCGCCGTGTCTTCCGGCTGAATGTTTGGCATTAAAATCCCGGAAATTTGTTTTTTATCAAGCATGACTGTCAAACAGCCGATAATGGTGTTCCCCGCTAGCATTCTATAGTCAACACTTTTCGGAACGTTTACTTCAACACCTGTTTTTTCACCTTTTTCATTGATAATGCTGTAGCCCGTATAGGAAAAAGCACGGTTTTTTTCAAGCATAAAGGCCACTTGTTTTGCAAGTTTTCCCCTATGCCATAGATCATCACTGTCTAAAAAAGCAATGAACCGTCCGCTTGCTGCGCTTATACCTTCGTTGCGTGCGGCTGCGGCTCCTGAATTTTTTGTAAGTTGAAGCAGCTGAATGCGTTGATCTTTTCTACTGAATTTCTTTACTACTTCAGCCGTTTCATCTGTCGAACAGTCGTCAATCACAAGCAGCTCCCAGTTGAGGTAGGTTTGCTGCTGAACGGATTTAATAGTTGATGAAATAAAGGCTGCGCAGTTATAGGCAGGTGTAACAATTGAAACGAGGGGCTGATTCGGTTGAGATTTGAAGTTATTCATTTTGCATTCTCCTCACTTTGGTGATTTCGTAAATAGCCTGACAGCAGCGCTAAGTATAAAAAGAACAGCTCATTTACAATTAACGAAAGCGACATCATTTGAAGCAAAAAACCAACAAACGTTAAAAATAAGTACGGCTCTTTTTTATGAATTTTTTGTTTTAAAAGCTGAAGCAACACAAGAAGTAAAAAGCTAAAATATAGGCAAAAGCCAATCATACCCGTCTCTGATAAAATCTCTAAAAACGTGTTATGAACGTACAGCGCTTCGCCGTAGTAAAACAAGTTATACTCTGAAAAGTTAAAAGCGCCGATTCCGGCAAACGGATGCGATGAAAAAAACTCGAATGCCCGGCTCCACAGCGAAAACCTTCCGCTTCCTCCGTCATGTAAAAAGTCATCGGCTCGTTCGGTTAAAATGGTGAACACGTTAAAATTCGTCATGAAATGAGCGATAAGAGCAAGTACACCAAATAAAAACACAAACGAAAGAGCTGTTTTAAGACTGTTAAGCGAACGAGTAATGAGCAAGTACAGAATCAACACGGCGACCATAGCAATTAATCCGCCTCGGGAAAACGTTAATACGCTTGCTAATGTGCTAAGCAAAAGTCCGACTTTATTTTTAGTACTATCGCTATTGGTTAAAAAGTAAGTAAAAAACAGCGTATTATAAAATACGTAAATATTAGGATCGTCCAGTACGCCAATCAAACGCGGATAGCTGCGGTCAATCATTACGCCCCATTTAATAATTTCTACTTCGGAGGCAAATTGAAAATGAACGGCTTGAAGACCCGCAATGTAAAGCAGTAAACTCACGCCGTTAAAAAGAATGCCAGCTCCGGTTAACGCACGTTTGATACTGCCGCTATGAAACTCTGCTATCACATATTTCATTAAAAAGTAGCAGGCAAGGATAAGCAAAACGCCTAGCATAATACGAAGACTGGCTTCTGGGTACAGAGAAAACGCTCCGGTCATACAGTAAAAAAGATAAAATAAAAGCAGCAGCACTTCATACGCCTGGAGCTTATAGACGTAAAAAGAAGCAAAGCTCAGCAGCAGAAGCGCAAATAAAAAAATCATGTACGGCTTTAATGAAAAGCCAATATTGACGTTATATTTACTTAATGTAACAAGAACAAAAAGGCAAAACAAAACGGTCGGTTTTCGATTTTGCACGTAGACACTATCCATTTTGTGCCTCCTTTCTGTTCTCTACGTTTAGTGGTTTGTTTTTTTGCAGGTATCCTAACGCTTGATTTCTAATCTCTTTATCTAGCAGCGTTAACAAAAACACAAGCAGCATGTTTACACACAGCGCAATAAACGGGTGCTGTGAAAATAGCAGCGTGGTAAATACAATTGTACTGCCAAATAAACAAACAAAAAGCGGAAAGGTTTTACGCATGATGATCAGTCTTTCCGGATTGCATAACCAGCAGCCAATAAATAAAATGCCTTCAATTAAAAGCGCAGCGTATACGGCTCCCATTACAGAATAAGCAGAACTTAAAAAGTAGTAAAAAACAATTCCCAAAACAACCGCAACGAGCTGAACGCCCGTTCTTCTTCCTTGAAGTCCTTTTGTTGTTAAGCCATCTGCCAGTGCTACGCTTAAGCCTTGGAAAATCAGCATGAGCGATAGCCACTTTAACGCATCTCCGGCTGCAGCCCATTTATCTCCAAACAATAACGACACGGCAATATCGGATAAATGATAAAAAGGAAGCGCTGTTAGCATCCCTACTAAACTCATAAGCTTCACTTGAAGAATATTTAACTGTAAATGTTTGTCTGCCTGCTGATGATTATAGTGGCGAAATAATACTGGATAAAAAGCACCCGCTACAATTCCTGGAACTTGATAAAGCGCCGATGGAATACGGTACGCAACGGCAAACACGCCGACGGCTGCAAGCGGAATTGTATTTTCTAATACGATTGGACCAAGCTGCGGCAGCAGCATAATCAGCAGTCCGCTTACAATAAATGAGCCGATATTTTTCAGCAGCCCGCGTTGAATTTTCTTTTTCAAATTAAACGATACTCTTTTTCCAACCATCCACAGACTGTACACTCCTGCTAAAAGATAGGAAAAGCCAAACAAAAACGAAATAAAAAACGGACTTGTATGCATCAGCATTCCAACCGTCAGCAGAACCACCAGCAAAAGAGCTGAATAGATGCGAATAGCTCCTAAGTGATGCATTTGTTCAGTAAGCTGAAAATACGTAATCCCGATGCTTTGCATTGCAAGGCCTGTTACCATCGGCACAATCAAGTAGTACATCATTTTCACAAGTGATGCTTCGTGATAAAACAAGGAAATCACTATATACGCCCCTGCAAACGTCGCAAGCAAAAGCAAAATTCTCATTTTCACGTACGAGGATAAAAGATGATCCACGTCAGCTCGCTTTTTAGAGCCTTCGCGAAGCACGGTGTTACTTAAGCCAACGTCGGTAAAGTAGCCTAATATCATCGCAAAAGCTAACGCTACGCTGAACCTGCCGTAACTAGCTGCGCTTAAATACTGTGCCAGCACGATAAGCGCAGCTGCATTTAACAAACGTGATACAACGGTACTAATAAATAAGTGAACAATGTTTTTCCAAATGGAATTTTTCTTCATACATCCCTCTTACTCCATCGTTTTAGCAAATTGCTGAGCTAGCGTTTCATGGTAGTAGTCATACGTTTTGGCTAATCCTTTTTCAAGCGTAAAAGCAGGCGACCACTTCAATAATTTGATGCTTTCTTTATTGCACAGCCTGCTGTCTGCAATATCACCTTCACGCACGCTGTGGTAAACAGGTGTTAAGTGACTGCCTGATATACTTTTCATCGTGAAAAAAAGTTCGTTAATGCTGATGCTGCTGTTATTGGAAATATTAAACGTGCCGCATCCTTCATACTGAATGGCTTGTAAGCACGCCTGGCTCACGTCTTCTACGTAAATAAAGTCTCTTGTTTGACTGCCGCTTCCGTAAATAATCGGCTGCTGGTTCGTAACAAACCGGTCAAAAAAGATCGAGATCACGCCGCCTTCACCCTGTGAATTTTGCCGCGGGCCATATACGTTGCTGTAGCGAAGAATGACGTAGTCAATATCATATAGCTGCTTGGCAAGCTTTAAATATTCTTCAGACGTAAACTTTGACAGTCCGTACGGTGAAGCTGGACTGGTTGGGTGAGCAAGCGAAATGGGAGTAACGTTCGTGTTTCCGTACACGGCTGCTGATGAAGCAAAAATGATTTTTTCAGTTCCGTGTTTTTTGCACGCATTAATAATGTTGATCGTTCCTTGAATATTGACGTTGGCATCATGATGAAAATTAGTAACGGAATGAGCCACGCTTACTTGAGCCGCTTGGTGAACAACATAATGAGGTTTAAACTCGGCAAATACTTTATCTAATTCTTCACTCACAATATCTCCGTAGTGAAAAGAAATGCCTCGATTTTCTATGTTTGCTATTTTCCCCGTTGAGAGATTGTCAATGACCTTTACTTCAAATCCGTTTTGATAAAGAAGCTCTGCCATATGTGATCCAATAAAACCGCATCCGCCTGTAACTAATACTCTTTTCATGTTATCCCTCTCCTATCTTGATCCGTCTCCTGTTACAATGACTCTTAGCGTTTTTATCATAATCTTCACGTCAAACCGTATATTCGTATGGTGAATATAGTAAAGATCAAGCTCCAGCTTTTCTGCTGGCGTTAACTCATATCCTCCATTAATTTGTGCCCAGCCTGTCAGGCCCGGCTTAACGGCAAGGCGCTGGCTAAATGCAGGAACTGTTTTTTGAAATTCTTCTATAAATACGGCTCTTTCAGGTCGTGGTCCGACAATCGACATATCGCCTTTTAACACATTCCACAGCTGAGGCAGTTCATCGATTCGCGTTTGGCGAATCAGCTTTCCTACTTTGGTGACCCGGCTGTCATTTTTAACCGCCCACTGCGCTCCGTTTTTTTCAGCGTCACTGTACATTGAACGCAGCTTCATGATGGTAAATGGTCTGCCGTTTTTACCTAAACGCTCTTGAAGAAAGAAAGGTGAACCCGGTGTTTCAATCATCACAATGAGCGCAAACAGCAAAATAACAGGCAGCAAAACCATAAGAGCCACAAACGAAATCACGATATCAACCATGCGTTTACACAGCGAGTAAAAAAGCGGAAATTCTTTTTTTAGCACATCGGAATCACCGGTCGTTTTCGAGACAATTTGATTCATCGTTTCACTTCCTTCTATATAAAATGAGGAGCTAGTGAGATGGACTCCAAATAACGCCTAGCACATGAATACGCGCTTTTTCCAGCATATTTTTCGTTTTAACAACGGCATCCATTTTCGTTTTGCGTTCTTCTACAACAAGCACGGTCGCATCACATTTTGCTGCAAGAATATGAGAATCTGTCTCTTCTAAAAACTGAGGCGTTTCAAAAAGAAGTAAATCGTATTCTTCTTTCCATCTTTTTATGAGCTCATCAAAATACTTGGAAACAAATAGTGTGGATGCATTTCGAAAGTGAGATCCGGCCGGAAGTACGTCCAGTCCTTTGTATGACGTTTGTTTGATGGGTACATGCCGGCCTCTGCCGTTTACTAATACATCCGTTAATCCTTCTGAACTTCCAAGGTCAAAGAGCTGATGAAGAGAAGGACAATGCACGTTTCCGTCAATAAGAAGAACGTTTTTCCCTTGTTCGGCAAATGAAATACCTAGTTTTGCCGTTATAAGCGGCTTTTTGTCATTCAATTCCGCTGATGTGATTGTCAGGCATTTGATTTCACTATTCAGCAGCACCTCAACATTTTTTCGAATCATATTTGTTTGGTTGATGGTTTTGGCATCTTGATACAGTGAAAATGGATACTTTTTTTGTTTAAAACTCAAGGTTCTCCCTCCTTGCCTTTTCCTGATCACTGCCTTGCTTTTGGTTTCGCTTCATTTTTCGAGGCTCAAGCTCGATATGTCCAATAATCGGAAGTCCGATAAGTTCTTGAATATCTTGTTCATTTCGAACGGTGCTATCAAGATATTCTCTTAGCATCGCTCCCGCTATTCCTACTAACAGACTGACCAATATAGTGATAGCTGCAACCGGCAGCGGCTTTGGGAATACTTTAAGGCTTTGCGACGGCTCGGTTAATACTTGAATGTTGCTTCCTTTCATTAACTTCATCGCTTGATCTTTTGAAAGAAAAGCTACTTTATTTGCGATTTCACTTACCGTTTTCGAATTCTCGTTCCTTACGGTAATCGTGACAAATTGAGAATTTTCGTTATGATCAATCGTAATTTGTTCACTCAGCTTTTTATTAGAAATAGTTAACTTTAATTCGTCTTTTACACCGTTTATGATCATCGGACTTTTAATAAAATCGATATACGAAGAAATTAATTGGGTATTCAGCTGCGTAATATTAGCAATTTCATCTACATTTTTAGATGTTGCTTGATTAACAAGCACTTGAGTAGATGCTTGATAGGTAGGTTTTAATAGATAGAAACAGATAGTTGTGATGCTCATACTCGTAATGACTATGACTAAAAGCATCGTAAGCCATCTTCTTTTTAAAATTCGAAAAAAATCCTTTAGCTGAATTTTATCCTGCATCGTAAACTCACCTCCATACGCTTTATCTCTCTGTTACTTACGACTCACTGCTCCGCCGAAAACAACTTTGTTTCTTGTAAGGAATTTCCCTAATCTGCTGGAAGGCTTTTCAACAAAATGATACGTGACGGAAGCCATCACCAGTGATAAAAGGAAACAAATGCTTAAAATGCTCCAGTACGGCAAAAGTCCGTGTAACAAATACATAGCTGAAAACAGCACAATGAGATGAGTTAAATATAAGCTGTACGAAATCTTACCTAGAAATGACAGCACTCCTGTGCGTAAAACCTTTGAAGCTGCCGGCGATGCTAAAGCAATAATAATGAACATACAGCTCCCTAGCATCACTGCCAGATTACGGCATAAAAAGTTATTGGTGATGGCGTAATTTCCCATGATGCCTTCAGATAAATAACAGGTAAATGCAATCAGAACGATAAGCACCTTTTTAAATGTGCCAATTTTCAGATAAAGTTGAATAAAAAAATCTCGATATTTCGCCGTAACTGCACCCGCGGCGAATAAAAGCAAATAATGATAAGAAAGCAAGAAGTTTGTAGGTTCTAAGTTTGATTGATTAAGCAATAATAGCGCTGATGATGAAACAAACACGAAAAACAATAGCATTACGATTTTTTTTGCATCCATTCGCAGCAAAAGAATCATTAAAAGAGGAAAAATAATTGAAATTCTCATTTCATGAACAAGCGACCAAATAACATTGTTGTAAGCATCTGTGTTAAATGTGCCAATTAAAAAAAAGTGCTGAAGAAGTAAACTTGGCGACTCGTTTGTGATCCATGAGTTATTAAACCAGTGGCTTACCTGTGAGATCCCGCCTTGACTAAATAAGATTTTACATAGAATAGCCACACACACTGCAAACAAGTAAGGAAGATAAATTCGGCAAATTCTTCTTACAAGATAGTTTTCATATCGAAAAGAAGAACGGCCATAAAACGGCAGTGCTAAAACAAATCCGCTTAAGACAAAAAACAAAACAACTGATTCATTTCCACTGCTGAACAATAGCCGCAGCGGACTCTCTTTTACCATGGACAGTAAAAAAGAAGAATCACCGTCATACCTATACTCACTGAAGCTTGGATAAATCATGAGATAATGATTTATCACAACAAAAAGAGCTGCTAATCCTCTTAACGCATCAAGTTCTACATATCTTTTTTCCATGTAATCTCCTATCCAAAATGTAATAAATGATGTCATCCCTTCATCGCACAGCGCTCATCTTAAATAGTGCTAGCATACTATATAAAACGTTCACTATAACGAATAAAAAGGTGATTAATCGACAAATATTCTTAATAAAGAACAATTTGTAAGTGAAGTATAGCATAATATACCTGCCCCAAAAATAGGTATTTACACTCATTTTATTCTTTATAAAGAACAAAATATTATTAATTTTATATTTCAATCTACACAATATGTACGTTTATGCGTTATAATGAACAAAAAATCCATAAGAAGAGGATGAACTGAATGTGATAGGGAACAAGATTAAGAATTTGCGACTAAAAAAAGGCTATTCTATTACACGCTTAGCTGAAGAAGCTAATATTTCAAAATCATATTTATCTCATTTAGAAAAAGGGTTAAACAACAATCCTTCCCTTCAAATGCTTGATAAAATCGCGTCTTCTCTTCATACAACGATTGATGACTTAATCGAAGGAGACATCAGTTGTCCAGCTCTAACTTCAAAACCAGTCCTCAATCTAGAATGGCTGCATTTAATTGAACGAGCCATTCAAGACGGCATGACCAAAGAAGAATTTATCGAATTTCAGTATTATTTAAAGTTCCGTAAAACAAACTGATAAATCCATTCATGAACGTTTAATTTTTTTGTTATAATCGACCTATTTCGACATCTTTTACAAATATTATCTTGTAAAATAACTGTATACTAAGAATACTATTACAAATTATCCAGATAAGGGCAAAACTATTGAAAAATAGTGACGCAAAGCTTCAGGTCTAAGGCCGCTTTCGGCTATGATAGCTGGGTTCCCTGGCAAAGGGTGGATGAATCGTAATGAAAAAAGAACATGTACTGTCAATCGATCAAGAGTGGGTAAGTCTTATAGAATCAGCACGCAAGCTGGGTCTGACCATCGAAGAAGTCCGGAGGTTTTTGTCGGAGCTTAAGGGAAACTAAATTAAAAAAGCACGCTCAAATTAGAGCGTGCTTTTTACAGTTATTATTATTCTAGAAGAAAGTGAAACACACTCCTATTAAATACGAATTCCTTTTGGCTTGCGTTGATCAAACGTATAAATCTCCTTAAATCCGCACTGTTTTGCCATTTCAACCGCTTCTTTCATATGTGCTCCTACGGTTTCAGCGAAGTGTGAATCAGAGCCAACTGTTAAGATTTCTCCGCCTAAATCGCGGTACAGCCCAACAACTTCCAGTGCCGGCAATGCTTCGCCCAGCTTCCCTCTTATACCTGAAGTGTTAATTTCAATTCCAATATTGCGATCAATTGCTTTTTTTAAGATATCCGCAAGAATATCTTTGAACTGATGAAAGTCATATATGCCATATTGCTCAAACGCATAGCGCTTCATTAAATCTAAATGAGCCAACACGTCAATGTCCGCTTCGCTTACTAGCTTATACATTTCATTAAAATAAGCGCGGTAAATTGCTTCTTTATCGTTGAGCTCTAAATGTTTGCGAAGCTTGATGTTATTAATGTTATGCACCGAACCTAAAATAAAATCAAAGTTCTCCTGCTTCATTGTTTCTTGATACTTCTCTTTTAAATAGTGCGGCTCACAAATTTCAATTCCTTTTTTAATCACTAGCTGATTTTGAAACTGATCTCTGCATTCCGCTAGTTCTCGTTCATATTTATCAAAATCCATATGACCATACGTTGGGGCTAATGGATTTAATGAAAAGTGCTCGGTAAAACAAATTTCGTTTATGCCGTTTTTTACAGCTTGCTCGCACACTTCTTTCATGACTGCCTGTGAGTCAAATGAATTGTTCGTGTGATGATGGTAGTCTACTAGATACATAATTTAGTCACCTCTAGGTCTATTATACATTTCTCTTGCCCTCACTGCACATAGAGACCCTTTTCCCTTCTATCACGCCTTTTTTGGTTCATAAAAAGAATTCCCACTAAAAAAAGTCGTTTTTCCTCTTTCAGTAATCCTTCTTTTCTTATAAACTAACTTATTATAGCAGATGTTCTGACATACAACTTGACATATAACTTTTACACAAAAGAAAGGAAATAAGAAATGGAATTTGAAAAAAGTTTTTCTCAAAGCAAAAGCCCCTTTCTGTCTTACTTGAGCTCTTATACGAAAAAGATGAAAGGAGAACTAAAAGAAGAACCGAAAATCAATTATAGAGATGCGGTCGTTTCTTCTATTGGAGGCTTAATTGCGATTATCATCAGCAGCACGATTGCACTAGCGCTTGGTTATCCAATGGCTCTCGCTCCGATTGGCGCAAGCTGCGTGCTTGTCTTTGGCGCTCATAAAGGCCCTTTATCACAGCCGCGCCACGTGCTTGGAGGGCACTTGCTCGCAACCGTTTCTGCACTTATTATTTGGAGCTTATTTCATCGAAGTCTAATGACCATAGCGATTGTCCTTGCGTTTGTTCTTATTTTAATGATTCTTACCAAAACCGTTCATCCTCCTGCTGCGGCTAGCGCGATTGTAGCCATTAATACTCAAGCAGGCTGGGGATACTTAGGTATTATTATGATTTGTGCATGTGTAGTTGTACTGATTTCTACCGTGTATAATAATTTATTTCAAGATCGGCAGTATCCCAGGTATTGGGTTTGATATTGGGACTCATACATAAAAAAGACGTCTTCTCATGGAAGACGTCTTTTTTATTTGTTATTTCCTACTACGTTTTTCGTTTTTTCAGGGTCTATTTATCAGCTTTTACTTTACTTCCGTTGAACTAATAAGCTGATAAACTCCCAAACTTCCATCAGATGATGCTTTTACTTTATGAATACTGTTGAATTTTTTGTATTTAACAGACCCGTCTCCGTACGAAATATCATACTCTTCTGTTGTATATACTTTATACATAGAGTCATCTAGTTTTGTTACTCTATTTACGTTAAAACTCAATAAATCCTCTGTTATGCCTTTTTTGATTAGGTAAGCTGTATAATCTTTTTGTTCCTTGTATTTTGGTCCATTAGTATCGATATAAGGCTCTGCAATAGAGAAGTCTCCACTGTTAATTGAGGAAATTGTAGCGTACATATATTGTTCAATAAAACTAGAAACTTCACTAGTAGATACTCCAGAATTGACTTCCGAACCTTTGTCCGTCGTCTCTTGATTCTTAGAAGGAGCCGATGCTTTTGCCGTAGCTTCTGTCGTATTTTCTTCATCAAAATTAAGCGCAACATCTTCCATGCCTTTTTTAATTGATACTTCTTCTGTTTTCTTTTCTCCACGTTTTGCATATAGTTTTATAGAACCATCCATTGGCAGTGGACCTAAATAATCAATATCGCTAATTTCTGTTTTTGTGTCTTTACCATTAACGTACAGCGTCGCGTCATCATAATCTGAAGAGATGTATACTGCATGATCTGACCAGTCAAACTCCACGTTCACATCTTCTCCGTTGGTGGCTTCAACCTCTTGTTCGTTTTCAACTTTTCCATAATCATTTTGCACTTCACCTTTTACGGTATGCGTACCAGGTAAAAATGGACCAATCTTTTTAGAAGAGTCACTGCTTACCGTTCCAGCTTTTTGACCGTCAATATATACTACTGTCGCATCTTCTGTAGACTGAGCTTTTGCATATACAGGGTTTACTTGGACCGTGTAGTGATCAAAGATTCCCCACTTCTTTCCGTCTTGTTCTAACTTAGCATATGAAGAGTGATCTTCGCTTGGAACTCCTGCTTCAAGCGCTCTGCTATCTGCCGCTAACCCCTCAGAGATCGATTTCATAACATCTGGATTTTCGTGCAAATATGTAATAAATGATTTTGTTTGCTCATCGTTGGCTTCTAATTGAATTTGACCATCATTTACATATTTTTTTACTTTATCAACATCATTACCCTTTACTGAAGCAATAAATTTTTCTGACACGGCTTTAGGCGCCATCATTGTTTTGTCTATTCCGTAATAAGCGCCCCCAAGTATAGCAGCTGCTGCTATAACTGAAATGGCTATAACCTTTGTTTTTTTATTTGAAGGCTTTACTGATTCGCGTCTCTCCTCTGCTGAAGATGATGTCGATTCTGCGTAACGCTGTGATGCCGCTCCTTCACTAGAAGCCGCTTTCCTTTCGACGGGATGTCCACACTCTGGACAAAATTGATGCTCATTTGTTAACTGATGGCCACACTCTTTACAATATCCCAACTTACACACTCCTTTTTATAGTGTTATGAAAAAGCATCGCTGTGCACGATGCTTTCTGCCGACTTAAAATAAATCATTTAATTCACTGCTGTTTCCCATTCTTGTAATAATGGTTTTGGCTTCTTCTCCTAAACCATTCGCAATAAACGTCAGCACAATCGTAATGACTACATATACAATAAGAGTGCTATAGATACGATCAAGCCCATTTGTTCCGCTTTGCTTAAAGCTAGCAATGGTAAATGGAACTACAAGGAAAATGCTCAGCAAACCAAAATTCATAAAATAAGAGAAGTATTCAACGTGAAGAAATGCAAGCACAAGCCCAATTAAAAGAAGAGCTGTTGGAATAATTAAAAACGTGCCAAAGCGTGAGAAAAATTCTTTAAAGGAAACGTCTACCTTTCCAAACTTTGCTACAACATATGTTGCTCCAATAATAATTGCAAGTCCAATAAAAATAAAAATCCCTTGTTTAAAGACGAAATCCGTAAAATTAAAGTGAATGATGCTGTTGATATCTGTGGCTTTTATCAATTCAGCGCCTGTATTAAAATCCTCCATGTCGGATGGAGCCAGCTCTTCACTGATAATAGGAAGCTTGAACATGCTTCGAACAAATTGAATCAACAATAGCTTCCAGCCTACATACAGCATAATAGGTATACTAAGAGCATAAAGAATGACTGTGATAAGAGCATTAACAAATTGGCTTTCGCCTGCTGCTTGTGCTGTAGCTGTTGGATTTTTAATTCCTTCTGCAAAATAACTAAAAAATGATTTTGACACTTTTTTCGCCTGACGAACACGCTGATTAGGCTGTTGAGGCGCATACGCTGGTTGCGGCTGAGGTTGATATTCAGATGCTGCTGCCGCCTGGCTTACAGCTGCCTCTTCTTGCAATTTATGACCGCACTTCACGCAAAACTTTCCGCCCTCATTAAAATGGCCGCAATTTGAACAATTCAAATACTCCTTCCCCCTTCAATAAATTGTTTAAAATATAGTCATATAGGTTTATTTTGTTGAAATCTATATAATTCTATATTCATACCTTTTAGAATTATACACCATTTTTGGTATTTTAGGAGAAATGTTTTCAACGGATCAACTAAAAAAATTACTACCTAAACTCCCTAGCAGAATTCTTTCTTTTACTTCTGAGTCCATAGACATTATATAAATCTTCCTTCTATAATTTTTGTTTCACCAATAAAACTATTTTATGCCTTAAGCATCTTGTTTTAATTTTCAGAATTGTTTATACTCGAAACATCTTTGTTTTTCTAGGAAAACAAAGGAGGTGAATTTACAGCACGGTCTATACATACTCAAGGGGGATTTTTTATGTTGAAATTAATTGGGGTTTTGCTAGTAGCAGTAGGTTTTTTATTTCGTTTAAATACACTGCTTGTTGTGACCGTCGCAGGCATCGTGACGGGCCTTGTATCAGGTTTATCACTGCATGAAGTAATTACGATGTTCGGTCAGTTCTTTGTCGATAACCGCTATATGTCTATGGCTATTTTACTTACGCTTCCTATCTTTGGCGTATTAGAAAAATACGGGTTAAAGGAACAAGCGGAAGTCCTGATCAAAAAAGCGAAAAACGCTTCTTCTGGAAATGTTTTACTTATATATCTTTTTATCCGTGAAATCTCAGCGGCAGTCGGCTTAAATATCGGAGGACATGCTCAATCCGTGCGTCCATTAGTAGCACCCATGTCTGAAGGTGCAGCTCGTGCCAAGTACGGAGAGCTTCCACCTAAAGTAAAAGAAGATATTCGCGCCCACGCAGCCGCAGCTGAAAATACGGGCTGGTTTTTTGGCGAAGATATCTTTATCGCAACGGGTGGAATTCTTTTAATGAAAGGATTTTTTGACTCTGTAGGGATTCATGTCGACGTCTGGGATATGGCGCTTTGGGGAATTCCAACAGCCATCGCAGCACTGCTGATCAGCGCCATTCGCTTCCGTCAGTTAGACCGAAGAATTCACAAAAAAATGACGAAGCACAAACCAACATCATCTTCAAAAACGGAGGCGAGTTAAATGAAAAGCATCCTAACTCTTGATACGATTTACTATTTACTCGGCATTATTGTCGCTTTTATTGCGATTCGAATCGCACGCGATCATAACCACCCTAACCGTTTAGGATCTTCTCTATTTTGGGCGTTGTTTTCCGTTACGTTTTTATTTGGCAACGTCATTCCACCTTTTTATGTAGGATGCTTGGTCATTATCATGGTACTGCTTGCTTCATTTAACCGAGTCACTAAATCGAATGAAGCCGAAACGCCTGCTGAAGAACGAGTTGCTCACGCACAGCGATTAAAAAACAAAATCTTTTTACCGGCTTTATTTATTCCTATTTTTACAATCATCGGTACCCTTCTTTTTGGCAAAATCAAGTTTGGAAACTGGGCGTTAATTGACCCAGAAAAAGTCACGTTAATTTCACTAGCAATCGCAGCTGTGATTGCGTTTATCGCTTCAATGAGCGTCACCAAAGCAAAAATGGACGTGCCTGTTAAAGAAGGAAGCCGCTTGCTTCAAGCCGTCGGCTGGGCGGTTATTTTACCGCAAATGTTGGCAGCGCTTGGCGGCATCTTTTCAAAATCAGGCGTTGGCACAGTCGTTTCGGATATTGTAAGTGATATTCTTCCGACTAACTATGCGTTTGTTGCTGTGCTTGCTTATTGCTTGGGAATGCTGCTATTTACGATTGTCATGGGAAATGCCTTTGCTGCGTTTGCCGTTATTACCGGTGGTATTGGACTTCCGCTCATTGTACATATGCACGGAGGAAATCCAGCCATTATGGCAGCTCTTGGCATGTTTGCTGGCTACTGCGGCACGCTTCTTACGCCAATGGCAGCCAACTTTAACATCGTACCTGCTATGCTGCTTGAATTAAAAGACAAAAACGCCGTAATTAAAGCTCAAGTGCCGATTGCTTTATCCGTGTTTGTTGTGAATACGCTATTAATGTACTACCTTGTATACCATTTTTAAAGGAGAGTAATAGAATGACAACTGTATTACTAACTGGCTTTGAACCATTTGAAGGTGAAAGTATTAACCCGTCCTTAGAAGCGGTAAAAGCTTTAGACGGTGTAGCTGTTGAAGACTATCACATTATCGCTAAATCTCTTCCTACTGTGTTTGGTGAATCAATCGCGAAGCTTCATACGTATATAGAAGAGATTAGCCCTTCCATTGTTATTTGTGTTGGACAAGCAGGAGGCCGAGAAGGAATCACGGTCGAGCGCGTAGCTATTAACGTAGACGACGCGCGAATCCCTGACAACATCGGCCAGCAGCCTATTGATCGCGCTATTATTGAAAATGGTCCTGCCGCATACTTTTCGACGCTGCCCATCAAAGCAGCTGTCGAAAACCTGCGCCAAGCAGGCATTCCAAGCAGCGTCTCACAAACCGCTGGAACGTTTGTCTGTAACCACGTATTTTACGGACTCATGAACATGATTCAAAACTGCTGTATTAAAGGCGGATTTGTGCATATCCCTTACCTTCCTGAACAAGCTGTGAATCATCCAGGGAAAGGGAGCATGTCGCTGGATTTGATTGTGCAGGGGTTGCTTAGTGTGGTGAAAACTACGATTTTGGTTGAAGAGGATGTTGTGGTTTCGGGTGGGTCTACTCACTAACCATACGATTAAAAAACAAATAATGTTTCTCTTAAGCAATGGCCTTACTATGTACAATAGAGGTATTAACATTCATGAAAGTTTTTTCTTTAAGGGCCAACCTACGCTCTCAAATCAGTATTTTTTCCTAGATAAAGTTACGCTAATAGACATTTTTAAGACACAAAAACCTTATCCATTAGCTAAGGTTTTTGTGTCTTTTAATTAATATCAATGAAGCAGTTACTATTGAAATAGCAATAATAAACGAGAGACCCTTAGTCTTAAGAGGCATTCTATGTTTTTATTGAAAATAATTCATAATGACTATAATCCACTTAATACTTTTATAGATAAATTTTGAGATTTACCTCCATAGGTGACTCGAATTCCTACTTCTCCTAATGGCGCATTCGGCAAGATTTGTATTAATCCCTCACTGCTCACCGTTGCTCGATTAGGATCATAACTTTTATACGTCGTTCCCTCTTCACCTGTAACATCCTTCGTTTCTCCCGTCGACATCATAGCTGTGACACCTATTTGTGTCGTCTTCCCTCGTTCTAGTTGGATTTGCGCTGGTGTTATCACTATACTATTTAATGTCGGTCCACTTAATACTTTTACCGTCACTGTCTGAGATTTTCCTCCATGGGTTACTCGAATCCCTACGTCCCCTAATGGCGAATTTGGCAAGATTTGTATTAACCCCTCATTGCTCACCGTCGCTCGATTAGGATCATAACTTTTATACGTTGTTCCCTCTTCAGCTGTAACATCCTTTGTTTCTCCGGTCGACATCACAGCTGTCACACCTATCTGTGTCGTCTTCCCTCGTTCTAATTCCATTTGCGCTGGGGTTACCGTCATACTATTTAATGTCGGCTCACTTAATACTTTTACCGTCACTGTCTGAGATTTTCCTCCATGGGTCACTCGAACCCCTACGTCCCCTAATGGGGCATTCGGCAATACTTGTATTAATCCCTCGCTGCTCACCGTTGCTCGGTTAGGATCATAACTTTTATATGTCGTTCCCTCTTCAGTTGTAACATCTTTTGTTTTTCCGGTCGACATCACAGCTGTCACACCTATCTGTGTCGTCTTCCCTCGTTCTAATTCCATTTGCGCTGGGGTTACCACTATACTATCTAATGTCGGTCCACTTAATACTTTTACCGTCACAGTCTGGGATTTCCCCCCATGGGTTACTCGGACCCCTACATCCCCTAATGGCGCATTCGGCAATACTTGTATTAATCCCTCACTACTCACCGTTGCTCGGTTAGGATCATAACTTTTATACGTTGTTTCCTCTTTAGCTGTAACATCTTTTGTTTCTCCATTCGACATTATAGCGTTGACATCTATTTGTTGCGTCTTCCCTCGTTCTAACTCAATTTTTTGAGGTGATACTTCAATTTTTGAAAGCACAGGATCTCCAATCACTTTTACTACTATTTCTTTAGTAAGACCCTTATACTCAATTTTT
Source organism: Priestia sp. FSL R5-0597 (assembly GCF_038006305.1). NCBI lineage: Bacteria > Bacillati > Bacillota > Bacilli > Caryophanales > Bacillaceae > Priestia > Priestia sp. FSL R5-0597. Next base: position 1,075,115 of record NZ_JBBOUZ010000001.1, on the reverse strand, counting down.
AACTTAGTTTCACCCGGTGTAGATCCTTCAGTTGTTATTAAGCCTAAACTACTAACTTTTGCAGTACTTTCATTTAAGCTCGAATAATAAACATTTTTATCTGCTGTAATATTTTGTTGCACTCCATTTTCATAATAGGCAAACGCTGCTAACTGATAGCTTTGCCCTTTGTCTAAAGTTATTTCACTTGGCCATACAACAATTTCTCTAGGAATATCTTCACTACTAGATTCAACTACAACTGTAGCAGTCGTGGTAAAGTTACTGTTCGACGCAGTTAATTGTATAGAACCTCCAGGAGAATCATCTAAAACTTTAATTACACCTTCATCTGTTACTTTTGCAATTTGTTCATTATCTATTGAATAAGTTGTTCCAGATGCAGCAGATGTAAGGTCTTTGAAGCTTTGATCTGAGTAATACCCTAATACGCTGACACTTTTGTTTTGACCCTTTAGCATCCGTATTTCATTAGGGGCTAATTGAATCTCTTCTAGTACAGGATTGCTAACATCGTTGATATGAATAGTCTTAGTAATCTTTTTTTCTTCAATATTCGTACCTTTCAGCATTATTTCTATTTTAAATTGTTCTAACTCTTTTAAATCTTCGATTTTAAAATTCCAGGAGGTCATTTTTTCTTCTCCTGGCGCTAGATTACCAACTTCTTGAATCCTATTACCTGAAATCAGGGAAACACCCTCCGGGAGTTTTATTTCCATCTGTAAGTTATCAGCTTGCACATCACTGATATTTTGTATGTAACTTGTAATAGTAAAAGGATTAGGTGAATAAGATTCTCCATTAAAATTAATTTCAGAAGGTCCGGCAATATTTAAACTCACCGGTGGATTTGTTTCTGAAATAAAGTTACTTAACCCATAATAAGTTACATATTCCCTAGTCTCTCCAGGTAATAATTTTTTTTCATTCCAATAAATATTAACCGCGCTATCTCCATTAGAAGAACCTGGAAAAGTATAAAAATCCCATGGTGATTCAAAAGCTCTACGCCAATTCGTAAATTGTACTTTATCAGGTTTTATTGGAACATTTAATAAGCTGCCATGAGCAATAACTGTAGGACTACTTAAACTATCAAATGCTTGCCAATATGAAGGGATATTATCCCCTACGAATTCTCTTTCAGTTGTAACTTCACCGATTCCCGGTATTCGAAAGGGAGCGCTATCGTTATTCCCTAACATGGTATCCATCATTACTCTTATACCTGTATTCTTTGGGACATTCCCTGTATTCGTAACTAAATATTTTATTTCAATAGTATCTTTTAACTGAGTAGTGTTATTTTTAACAATTGAAAGTATTTGTTTTACCCTTATATCTGAAAACACTCCTTCAGTAATACTATTTTTGTAAATATCATTAGAAACAGGACTTTGGACATTACCGGCAAAATAGTAGTCTGCTCCATCCACTCTTACAGTTGTATAAGAGGTACTAGGAGAAGGGTGTCCATATAAAAGCTTTTTATAATCATCTAACAAATTTTCAGGATTTCCACCTGTAGTTCCAATAGTAAAACGACCATCACCACTTGTTGCTACCTCAATATAATCATTAGAAACCTTTTGAATTCCTGAATAAGCAAACACAGTGCCTACATTTAAAATAAATAGAACAGGTAATAATCCAATAATAACCTTTGCGAATTTTCTCATATAATTCCCTCTGTATTTTTTTTGTTTTCTATCTTAAAAAAGACCTCACTATTTAAAGTGAAGTCTTTAACTAAAATTCTTCTATTAACGAAGTAATTGAAGAACTCCTTGCGGTTGTTGGTTTGCTTGAGCCAACATTGCTTGTGATGCTTGAGAAAGAATTGAATTCTTCGTTTGTTCCATCATTTCTTTCGCCATATCAACATCTCTAATACGTGATTCAGCTGCCGTTAAATTTTCTGAAGAAGTATTTAAGTTATTAATAGAATGTTCTAAACGATTTTGGTAAGCACCCATTTGAGCACGAGATGCTGATACTGATTTGATTGCCTCATCCATTGTATCAATTGCTGTTTGTGCATCAACTTTAGTTGCAATTGTTACTGCGCTAATGTCTACTGCATCTTCCCCTAGAGCTGCTTTAGTTTGAGCTTTCCACTCAATAGTTAATGCTTGACCTGAATTTGACCCAATGTTAATATCTAATGCTTGATCAGCTGATAAGATGTTTTTAGTATTGAATTGAGTGTTATTACCAATACGATCTACTTCTTCGATTAACTGAGATACCTCTTTTTGCATCTCTACTCGGTCGTCATCTGTATTTGTATCATTGGCAGATTGAACTGCTAATTCACGCACACGTTGTAGTATGTCATGAGTTTCATTTAAACCACCCTCTGCAGTTTGAATTAACGAGATGCCGTCTTGAGCATTACGCGAAGCGATATCCAACCCACGAACTTGTCCTCTCATTTTTTCAGAGATAGCTAGACCTGCTGCATCGTCAGCAGCACTGTTAATACGAAGACCTGAAGACAATTTCTCCATTGATTTACCTTGTGCATTGTTTGCATTATTAAACTGACGATACGTATTTAACGCTGCAATATTGTGATTAATTCTCATTTTCCTTTACCTCCATATAATTGGTTTTACTTCTTGGTTACATCCTTGTATTCAAGAAGTTTCTCGCTTACTGAATGATTAAGCGAGGAATAACAGTAATCAAACATATACCTCTAGGAAATATGTTCATACTATATATCGACATTGAGATTAAGTTGTTTATACTCTCTTTTCATTTTCTTTTAAAATTCTAAACAAGGTCGTATAAAACATTACAAAAAAACAACTATATATAAAAGTTCCTCTGATTTTTAGATATTAAAAATTCTGTAGTTCATTAAGAGGTTTTCGAAACTAGCCATAATTTTATTGATACTGTTACTAAAACTTAACTCTATTTGATCACCTTTCAAAGACTTAGTTACTCTCTTTCTTCAAAAATTTATCACATTTTCGCAAAATACGTATAACTACTAAAAAGAATGGAGCCATTATCATAACCAATCTACAGTATATCTTTGCAATCCATAACTTTAACCTAACAAAACAACAAAATAGCTTGAATACAAGCAATAAGAAATTGAAGATATTGTATATTTACTGCTAACAAAAGAAAAAGATTTGTAATCCCCCCTTTCGTTTAATGTGAACTTAAGCCAAAGGAGTTGAAAAGTGCGCCGTAATTACTTTCTTTTGAACTATAACCATATAATAGAATTCTTTTCCCACACACACCCTACTTCCGTTATCTCTCTCATGTGGTGTGGATATCTTCACTGGTATCATCAACGTTTAATTCGTTGCTCGTTTCTTCTGTCTCTTTTTGTTTATTTGTCTCCTGCTACTTATTTCTGATTTGATAATCAAAAAGCACTTCGGAAAGCGTTTATTTGGAGAGCTATTTACTATTTATCTCGTTTGTAAGCTTAAGTGATTATCGAAATTTGTCGAACCTTTTTAGGGTAATTCAACCTATTTTTATGGTAAAATCTAAAAAAGATATTCGTTATATAGTATCATTTCAGGTATTTCGTTCTTTAAAGAAAACAAAGAGTAGTGAACTTAACTTGTTCAGTTAAAGGCAAACCAGCCGAAAGGCTGGGACGCAAAACTTCAGGTCTAAGGTCCTTAGGACTAGGATAGCTGGGTTTCCTGATATATCAGGGGGTAAAGGAAAACATGAACAATCAGCGTGTCGTTACTGGAAGTATTGGAGCTTCGTATATGAGGCCTCGCATTGTGGCATTTATTCCGGCGCACAATGAAGAAAAATCAATTCGCGACTGCTTGGCGGGGTTAGGCGATCAGCTTCTTCCAAATAATGTGGAGCTCGATGTATTTGTGATTGCAGATAACTGTACGGACCGTACGAAAGAAAAAGCGGAGCTGGCCGGAGATGAATTTGATTTAAATGTAAAGGTACTGGTCACTGAAGGCAATAAACAACGAAAAGTCGGCGCATTAAATACGGCTTGGAAAAAGATATATGGAGATACACTGGATTTATATAATACGACGCTGACGAAATATCAGCAGCTGTATAAAGAGTCGATTAAAGCGATTTTAGGGATGGACGCAGACAGCCGCTTGGCTCCAAAAGCACTCATTAATTTATGGGAAGATTTAATGACGTCGCGAAACATCGGCGGCGTGATGGCAAAATATACGATGAGAATGCCTAAAAAGAAAAGCTCGCTGTCAAAAGATGATGTGCACTACGAGGAAAAGCTCGCAAGCGGCGAGTACGGCGGACCGATAGCCAGGTGGTGGACTCATCAGCAAAAGCAGGATATGGCAAGCTGGCTGTTGGATCTTCAGTACCACGGTGGAAGCACGTACGTACTTGGCGGTCAGGCTACGCTGTTTCGCCCGGAAGCGCTTCAAAATATAGTGGAAGAAAATAAACTTGACGGTCCTTGGCAAAATGACAGCGATGTTGAAGATATGCTGCTGACGTGGCAGCTGCAAAAATCCAACTGGAAAACGTTAATCAGTCCAGGCGCTCGCTGCTTTGTAGACTCGATGAGAAGCTATCACACGTACCGTGAACAGCGTAATAAATGGAAGTCCGGAACCGTTGATTTACTGACAAACGGAAACTTGGACGTCAGAACCAAGCATAAAGGAAAGCTGTGGCGTTCACAGATCAAAACGCTGTGTGATTTACTTATTCGCCTGCTGTTTATTTTATTGTTATCTGCTGCGCTTGCGACCGATCAATTTTACTGGTCGTGGCTTTGGATTATTCCAATCGCGTTAGCTTCTGTGTTAAATATTATGCTGGCTGTCAAAACGCCGATGCACAGGCCGATTGATGTAATACTGGCCGGTCTTTTGATTAGTCCGGAAATTTATTTATGGGTGAATTTAATTACGTTTGGTCAAGTGTGGCTAGAGAGGCTTGCCGCTAATAAAAAAGACGGCTGGGCGAATCAATACAACGCGGAAAACGGAAAAACGCGCAGTAAATTAGGGCAAGGGATTTTAACAGGCTTTGCGTTTACAGGCATGATTGTTGTACTGTGCATCTATTTCCGTGATTACTTAACGAGCCCTTCTGTACAGCAAGCCATTTATCCGTACTTAATGAACGGCTGGATCTTGCTGACGTATTTGACCATCTATCAGTCTCTTTATATGTTTTACCAAATTTGGACGCTTAGAAAACCTATTCAAGCGTAAAAAAAGTGGTGTCTCGACGAGACATCACTTTTTTTATAGAAATCGCCTCTTTAAATATTCCGCGATTTTTTGAGGCGCAGCCGGCTGACTGACGATATAGCCTTGAATAAAGGAACATTCGTGCTTTTGTAAAAAGGCGAGCTGCTCTTTTGTTTCAACGCCTTCTGCAATCACTTTCATGTTAAGAGCATGAGCTAAGTATAAAATGCTTTTTGTAATCGCCTGCTGCTTTCCTTTATCGGTCGCGTGTTGAATAAACGTTTTATCAATTTTAAGCGTGTTAAATTCAAAGTCTTTTAAATGTGATAACGAAGAAAAGCCGGTGCCAAAATCATCTAAAGCAAACGTTACGCCAATTTTCTTTAATTCGTCCATGACTTTTTTTACGTGTTCTTCATACTGAATAATAGAGCTTTCCGTTACTTCAAATTCAATAAATGAAGGGTCGATGTTGTAATGAGCTAACGTTTGTTGAACGTGTTCTACAAATCCTCGTTTCAGCAAATGTTTAGACGAGACGTTAATCGAAACGGGCACGATTTGTAACCCTTGATTCTTCCACTGCTGCAGCTGCTTGCAGACACGCTCGATTACCCAGTCGCCCAGTTCAATAATTAAATGAGTTTCTTCCGCTAATGGAATAAAGTCTTCTGGTGATACGCGCCCCCATTCCGGGTGATTCCAGCGAATTAACGCTTCGATGCTATCAATCTCTCTGCTGTTTGTATGAACCTTTGGCTGATATTCAATAAAAAACTCATCTTGCAGAAGTGCGTTCCGCAGTCCTTTTTCCAGATGATAGCTTTTATACGTCTCGCTGTCCATTAACGGCGAATACAGCTGCCAGTCGCTTCGCCCAATTTCTTTTGCACGGCGCATAGCAAGGTTGGCATTCGTTAATAAGGTTTTCACATCTTCACCGTCATGCGGATAGATGCTGATTCCTATACTGGCTGTGACGTACAGAGAAAAGTCGTCAATCGTAATTTCTTTTTCGATTTCTTGAAAAAGAGCTGCGGCTAGTTTTTGACATTCATTTATATGTGCAAGAGATAAAAAACAAATCGCAAGCTCGTCTTCTCCTACTCTAGCTAGCATCACATCTGGCGTTACGAACTTTTTTAACCGATTGGCAATACGCTGCAGCAGGCGATCGCCTACGTCGTGGCCTAATGTGTCATTAATATGCTTGAAGCGATTCAGTCCTAGATAAAAGACCGCTAATGAATCTTTTTCTTTTTTCATTTGCCGAATGAAATTTTTTAATTTCTTTTCAAACTTTCTTCGATTCGGCAAGTTTGTTACATGATCATGAGTCGCAAGATATTCAACTTGATCCATGTACTTTTTTTCTGCGGTGATATCTTCAACAATCCCGTCTATGCGTACCAGCTTACCGTTCTCATCAAGTGTTGGAATGCATCGATCTTTTACCCACTTCATCTCTCCTGTTTTTGTATAAATCCGATACTGCTGGCGAATCGTTTTTCCTTTTTGCAGCTGATGCTGCGCTTTTTCCACAGCTGGTTTATCGTCAGGGTGAACAAAGCTTTCCCACAGATCTCTATCTTCTAAAAATTTAATCGCATCTTCTCCGTAGATACTGCTAACACCGTTTGAACATACAATCATTTTATTGCGCTGCACATCAACGGACCATATTCCGGCATCCAAATTGTTATAAATTGTTTGAAACTGCTGTTCTTTTTGCTTTAATTCATTCGTAATCACTTTCGATTCGGTAATATCATGAACAACGCCGATCAGCTGTATGACGTTTCCTTGCTCATCTGCTACTGCGTCCGCTTGTTCAAACACCGTACGTTCTTCACCGTTTGGCCGCATCAGCGCGTATTCAATTTTATAGCTTTCTCCCGTTAAAAGTGCCTCTGTAACTGCTTTTTTTAACCTTTTTTGGTCACATTCTTTAATAAATTGAAGAACATCTTTAAAAGAAGGAGTAAAGAGCTGACCAGGATTTAATCCGTAAATATTATACAGCTGAGGTGACCAATAGCTTTTATCTTCCGTCACGTCGTAATACCAGCTTCCCACATTGGCAAGCTTTTGCTCCATTTTCAAATGTGTTTCTAATTGAGAAATGTGATTGGAGCGCTCCTGCTCTTTTGAATCATCTCTGCATATGGCGTAAACACCCGCTACTTGCTCATTTACGATAATAGGAATGAGCGTAATATATAAATGAAGTTCTTTTTTTGTTTTATGATTGATTGTCGTTGAAAAATGAACTTTTTCCCCTTTTAAAGCACGTTGAAAAAGCTCTTGTGCCTGCTGTTGTTTCGACTTATGTATAAGAGCTGTCAGCTGCTGGCTTTTTTGTTTGTGTTCGTTTCCTGTTAGCCTGAAGGCTGCCTCGTTGCTAAACATGATATCCCCTTCACAGTTGATAAAAAAAATACCTTCACTGTATTCTTTTAAAAGCTGCGTGTTCAAACGATCAAGATGTTTCATGATCATGATCGACTGCTCCTTCTCCGTATTTTTATCTGGCAAGGTCTCATGCTGCCTCCTTTTATCTATTTCTTCTATACTAGTAGAATAAGTTACATTTGACATATATTTTACCCTACTTTCCCCAAATGAGGAACATCTCAGGTAAAGATAGCCGAAAAGGTTTTTAAAGTCTTTTAAATTTGGTAAAATAAAACATATAAAGGAGGGATAGTGTGAATCAAAGTGTTAAAAAACATGATCTATTTTCTAGGGGTTCCTTTCAAACCGCTGCTTTTTTACTTCTTTTCTCGCCTCTTTTTACTCGCTTGTTTCAGCAGAACGTCTGGACGTATATAACAGTCGCTTCTATCATCGTTCTTTTTAATTTCATTACCGAGTGTATTTTAGTAAAAAGAATCAGCGCTGCTCCGAAAAACTACATTGCTTTTTTCCAAACGATTTGTCTGCCTGTGAACGTACTTCTGCTATGTTTCTTTTACTATGTTACGTAAAAAAGCATCTATCGATTTGATAGATGCTTTTTTATATTATCAATCATTCAAAAGACTCGATACATGCTTGGCTACAATCGCTCCTTGCCCGGCTGAAGAGCTGATACTAGAAAACAAGGGAGTCGTGCACGCGTCTCCAATGGCGTAAATAGATGGATTGCTGCTTTGATGCACTTCATTAATGACGATGAGCCCGCTTTGTGTAGTCGTGACTTTTTGTTTAATAAGTTCAACATTGGGCGCTACGCCTAATCTGATCAGCACTGCGTCTACCAATAAATTCTCACTGTCACTGTTTTTACTCTTTAAATCAATTGATGTGACGCGATGCTTTCCGTGGATAGCGGTCACTTCGGTGTCTGTCATCACTTTAACACCGGGGTCGGAAAGAACTTTTTCAACGTATTGTTCTCTTGCTTTAAAATGCGTAGAACGATGAATCAAATATACTTGTTTTGCTTTTGATGCTAAAAGATGTGCTCCTTCAAACGCCCGGTCTCCTCCGCCAATGAGAGCAACCCTTTTACCTTTTAACCGTTCTCCGTCTGCTGAAGCAGAGTACACTTCTCCTCGGTCAATCATTTGCTGTTCACCCGGCACTCCCAGCTTTCGCTGACTAGAGCCCGTTGCTAAAATAAGATACGTATAGCCAATTTCCTTTTCAGTTTCTTGCTGCTTTACTTTTACTGTTTTAGAACGTTCGTCAATGGAAATTACTTTTGTATTCGCTTCATATAAGCAGTCCATATCAATAAAATGCTGAACCATTTTACGCTGCATCTCAATTCCATTTTCCGCTTGTATTCCGGGATAATCAATAATCTCATTATAAATCGTAAACAGCTGTCCGCCTAACTGTGCCTGTTCTTCAAGAAGCAAGCACTCAACGCCTAGCCTTTTACACCACACGGCAGCAGAGATACCAGCGGGCCCTCCGCCAATAATCAGTACGTCAACATGTTGCATACAGCTCACCTCGCTTCTGCTTCTCAGCTTATATGGCTTTTTGTTTCTTTACATTTGTCGCTGTAAAAGAGATAAAAATTCTCCTCGAACCTCTGGTTTTTCCATAAATGTTCCTCGAACGGATGAAGTGGCTGTAGAAGCTGAAGATTTTTTAATTCCTCTTCCGCACATGCACATATGTTTCGCTTCAATAATTACCATAACTCCTTTCGGTTCTAACACTTCTTCGATTGCATCTGCAATTTCATTTGTTAGACGTTCTTGAACTTGAAATCTCTTTGCGTATCCTTCTACCGTACGAGCGATTTTAGATAAACCTGTAATTTTTTTATCTGGTATATACCCAACGTGCGCAACGCCAAAGAACGGCGCAAAGTGATGTTCACACATTGAGTGAAATTCAATGTCTCGTATTAACACTAATTCATTGTGATTCACGTCGAATGTTTTTTCCAAATGAGCTTTCGGATCTTCTCGGTAGCCTTCCGTGTATTCCAAAAATGCCTTTAACACGCGGTACGGCGTCTCTTCAAGGCCGTCTCTTTCCGGATTATCTCCGCATAAATCGATCAGTTCTTTCACCGCATTCATAAACGTGTCAGCTTGACCTATTTTTTTATCTATTTCAGTTGAATTTGTGCCTACTGTTTCTAAAAATTTTTGAGCAATTAAATTTTGTGTACTAAGTGCCATCTTTTTATGTCCTCTTCCCTTTTCTTAGTAAGTTTATTTTTAAATGATGGTTTTGCTTCAGCTATTTAAAAACGCTGCTTCAAAATCTTTTGCAGCAAGAGGCTTGCTAAACAAGTACCCCTGCATATGATCACAGCTGTTTTCCATTAAAAACGCTTTTTGATATTCTTCTTCCACACCTTCTGCGATTACTTCAAGCTTTAAGCTTTGAGATAAGCTGATAATCGCCTGCGCAATTTCGCTGTTGCTGTAATCTTCTTGAATATCCTGGATAAAAGACCGGTCGATTTTCAAACAATCGATTGGTAATTTTTTTAAATAGCTCAACGAAGAATATCCGGTTCCAAAATCATCGATAGAAATTGATATTCCATATTTCTTTAACAGATGTAAAGCTTTAATCGTTTCTTCCGCGTTCATTAGCAATGTACTTTCCGTAATTTCCATTTCAAACCATGTGGGATCAAATCTATGAAGCGAAAGAAATTGCTGTATTTCATTGACTAACACAATCGGATCTTGAAACTGCCGCGGAGAAAAGTTAACCGCTAGCGTCATTTTTTCATTTCGATTCTTGTTCCATTTGCTGACTTGAGAACAAGCTTTTTTCATGACAACTTCCCATAGAGACTGAATCAAACCAGTTTCTTCTGCTACAGGGATAAACGCTTCTGGAGAAACAAATCCAAGCTCTGCATCATTCCAGCGAACTAATGCTTCTACGCCCGTGATTACATTGCGCTTTGCTTCTATTTTAGGCTGATAGTAAACGTCAATGTCACCTTTTTGAATTGCTTTTCGCAAGCGCGTTTCGATGTGAACTTTTTCAGCTTGTTTTTGATTTAACGAATCATGATAAATACTTACTTTATTGCCGCCTTGTCTTTTTGAAGCATACATGGCGACATCTGCATACGTAATAAGCGTGTCCAAATTCGTAGAGTGCTCCGGATAAAAGCTTAACCCACTGCTGATACTGACGAAAACTTCATCATTGTCAATGTAGCAGGGCTGTTGAACATATGCAATGATCTTCTCGGTGATACCTTTAACTTCTTCCGGTGTAAAATCACTGAATAAAATGACAAACTCGTCTCCTCCTTGCCTTGTAAGAAAGCTGTTAGCAGGAGGCAGACATTCTTTAATGCGGTTGGCTATCAGCTGTATAAGCTGATCTCCTTTTGAATGCCCTAGCGTATCATTAATATCTTTAAACCGGTCTATATCCATAAATAACACGGCTACGTGACGAATGGATTTTTCCTTCGACTCAATTAAGCGCCTGTTTAATTCTTCTTTAAAATATCTTCTGTTCGGCAATCCTGTCAAAAAATCGTGGTACGCATGGTACTCACTTTCTTCCTGACTTTTCTTTAAATCGTCCACATATGTTTTTAAAAAGTGAGAAAGGTGGTTGATGTTTGCTACAAGTCCTCCCAGCTCATCTTTTCTTCTTACATTCAGCACCTTGCCAAAATTGCCTTTGGCGATTTGATTTACGTGCTCCATAATATGTTTAATCGGCCGCGTAATGGATGTAGAGAAAACAAAGCTGATAATAAGGACAATAAAGATAAACGGAAGAGACAGCAGTAAATGTTTGATTAATTCTTGCTGCAGCTCTTTTTTAATAAGTCCGTAGTCATACACTACACCTATCACGTAAGCTGGAGAGTTTTTTTCTTTAATCGGTACCAATGTTTTTAATACTTTTTTATCGTTAATTTCAGCAGTATAGCTTTGTGATTTTCCCGTTTTTAAGGCCTTTTGAATGGACTTTTTATCACGTTCGGTATTTCGATACGTGTATGTACCGTACCAAATCGGCTGATCTTTTATTCTAATATATTTATTGCCGTTTAAATATACGTTTTGATTTCTTTTCCCGAAGTTTTTCGGGTTAAAAGCCGTTAGTTCAAGAACGCCTTCAAGATTTTCTGTAAAGCGGTCCATCACGTTCGTAGGGCCAAACCTTTTTTCAAAATCGAGGACGTGCTGATCCCGGAAATAAGGATCAATAATATAATTAGTAGACCCGTCATAATAATAGCCCCATTTGTCAATGTGATTAGGGTTGCTAGAAGCTACTTCAATCGGCCCGCTCCAATAGTGAGGTAAAGTCAATCCTTTTGTTGTCGTGACCGGCTGCTGAGAAAGAAGCTGCTGAAAGGAGGTATACCAATAGCCCCACTCTTTTGTAGACATATTGATTTCCTTAGGGTCAGAAGATTTTACGCCTATAATATCACCTGCTACGGGTGCTAATAGTGTAATGTGAGATACCATCAGTTTTTTAGCCAACTGTTTTAACTCGTCATTGGTGACGTCTCGGTAATCAGCAGGCAAAGACTGTTGAATTGCAATTGAAGCCGTTCGTAATTCCTGTGCCATCCGATCTTCCATATAGGAGGCACTATTTTTAGAATTTTCGACTTCGTACGCAATTTCTTCTGTGACCAGCGTGATTTCCCTTTGATTAAACTCTGTTAATCTATTTTTTGATCGAATGTAGTGCAAGGTGTTATTCGCTAGTAGAATACACAATACCAGCAAAGTAAAGAATACGGACAACTTTTTCTTTATCGACACTAGTGATGGCCTCCTGTTTAAAGAACTGATCCGACAGTTTTAAAACCTGCCTATATGCTCTAACTTTACATCGGATACTATTCTTTAATTTCCACAAAAAAAAAGAATGAACTCATACAAAAAACCAACCGCTTTGGTTGGCTCTATTCTTAACTAATCATCAAATATATTAAATACATACTTTTATTTACATGGGTAGGACAAATTTGTATTACTATAATATTTTAACTTCTTTTATCAAAATATCAAAGGGGGAAAATTTAACTTTCTTTATCCCTGCCGCTACTTCTTAAACTTCTTCAACATTCGGTGATACCAATAGATTCCGACTCCCGTTAACAAAATAATGATTCCCCACTGATGCGGTAAAAACTTCAGCATCCATATGGACATGATAATAGTCGCTACCGTTAAGTTACTCAGCCACTGTTCTCGGCTTAGCTTTTTCTTATTCATCACCACTGCCACATAACCAATGGGTGGCGCAAAAAAGCACAGCAGCAGCAGGAATTTTTCTGAACGGTGCCAAGGCTGTTTATTCATTTTTCCTCACTTTTTCTATTTAAAATGAACTGATAGCCAAACGTCACAATGATCCCTGTCCAAAACATAGAAAATGACGACACTAACTCGGCACCTTTATAGGTATACATTATTACGTTCACAAACAGCAGCAATAAAAGGATATAAAAACCTGCCGACACAGCTTTATTCCAATTTTGATGCTCTCGTTTAGACGCATCTTTAAACAACTTCATCGAAACTCTCCTTTTACATCTCATACATCACTTATCCATTTAGGGGTTCTATCTTTATGTTAGCATATTGGGTAGTTTTGGAAAATAGACAAAGGAAATTATATGGAAAATCCATAATCAATAACAATAGAACTACAAAAAGATAATAAATGTAAATAAATAATTCTTTTTAACTATTATTTTGCACACAAAACGTCCATATTAGTATACAATAATCTCAAAATATGTTTTTTAAGGAGATAAAAGGATGACAGCAACTCATAATCAGCTAACAAACGCTTTTCACCGTACGCCGCACGATCAAAACACATTTCATTTTCTTGATGAAAAAGTAACGCTTCTTGTATCAGGTGAAGACACAAACGGAGCTTACGCCGTAGCACACGTAGTGAAACCAGCAAACCAAGGTCCCCCGCTTCACCTTCACGAACATGAAGACGAAACGTTTTACATAAAGCGTGGCTCAATGATTTTCTACATAGGAGAAGAAATAATTGAAGCAAAAGCAGGCGATTATGTTTTTGCTCCTCGAGGTATTCAGCATCGCTTTGTGACCGGACCAGAAGAAACAGAATTTATCCTTACTGCTTCTCCAGCAGGCTTTGATTCATTCGTTAAAGAACTCGGTACTTCCGTTCCTGAAAATGCTCCTCTGCCGCAAGTGGGACCACCTGCTGAAGAAGAAATTATGAGTTTAGTTACCGTCTCTAAAAAATACGGCATTACCTATCCTGAAATTGAAAAAGCACTGAATACAAAATAAATCATGTACATAAAGATCTGCTCTTTACCGGGCAGGTCTTTTTTCTATTTTGATTCCAATTTATCAATGGAATAATTTAACACAATCTTGTTCACACTATACTTATCTGTTTTTTATAAATACGTACCATTTTTATAGATAGGAGGAAAGCCTATTGAACGCAGAAAGCAAGCGTTTGACTTCGCCGGAGATAACGAGTCTATGCGCGCAGTATCAGCAGGATACGCTGGCGGTTTGTGTAGCAAAACACGTTCTTGCAACGGTCACGGATGCAGAGATTCGGGCGCTGTTTGCCTTTTCGCTAGAGCTATCAAAAAAGCATATTGAGCTGCTGACTGCCATTTTTCATGCCGAGCATTTTCCGTTGCCAAAAGGATTTACAGATGAAGATGTGGACTTGCACGCACCTCCGCTTTTTACAGACTCGTTTTGGCTGAAATATCTTCATGACATGACGATTCACGGCTTGGCAGGATACGGCATTTCATTTAGCGTGTCCGTTCGCCGAGATCTTCGAGATTATTATCATCAGTGTAATTTGGACGTGATGGAAGTATATAATCGGTCTCTCGACCTGCTTTTAGCAAAAAATCTTTATGTGCCGGCTCCTTATTTTTTAAATCCGAAACAACAAGAGCCGATCACAGATTTGACTTACGCTCTTGATTTTGTAGGAAAGCAGCGCCTTTTAAACGCAACGGAAGCCGGAAATATTTATTTTAATTTACGAAAAAGCATGGCAACCAAAGCGCTTTTAATTGCCTTTAAACAAGTGAGCAAACGAAAAGACGTGCGGAAAGTCATGGAGACGGGGCTTGATGTGGCGCATAAGCATATCGAGCTTTATTCTTCCATCATGCACGGGGAAAACCTTCATACACCTCCGCTTTTGGATAATGAAATCACAATGTCTACGCACGCGCCATTTTCAGAAAAGCTGATGACGTTTCACGCAGGAGCGATGTTTAAAGTAGCCATTACCTATTACGCAACGGCAATGACTACCAGCATGAGGCTTGATATTGTCGGGCACTGTGAAGCGTGTATTTTACGGGACTTAAAAGTAGCGGGGCGATGCAGCGAAGTGATGATTAAAAACGGCTGGATTGAAAAGCCGCCTCAAGCAAGCGATCGTAAAGAAATGTAAGTTTTTTCATAGCAGCTCTTGACCTGAAACGCGTTTCATACTTTATGCTGTATTTATTCTCATCAGCCGGCGTGACACGAACGGTGGCGTTACGGCTGATATGTTATCCATAAAAAAATCCGGTGTGTTCACCGGATTTTTTGGTATGCTTACATATTCATTTCTTTTTTATACGCCAAGTACGAATACAGATAAGGAATCGCCACGCACAGAACGATACTCCCCCACATGATAACTGACTTGTATCCATCAGGTAAAAAAGCGCTAATAAGAATCAGCAGTCCGCCAATAAAAAAGATCTTTCCAGATAAACGATGCGTCTTTTTCCATACGTTTTCATTGCTCAATGTCCACGGTGTACGAATCCCCATAAAATAGTTAGAGCGTACGCGCTGCAAGTAGTTTCCGATAATGATAAAAACGAGTCCAGCCATAATCGGAGCAATGTACGACATCGGCACGTTATAGCCAAGCCCCTGTAAAATAGTGCTCATATTTACAAAAAAGAATAATAGCAGTACGGCGTTTAACAGGATATTATACGTTTTTGAAAAGTACTTATAATTTTCTTTACGAGGGTCAATTCGCGGAACAAATGCAATGATAAAATAAATAAGTACCATGATGCCTACTGTTAAGATCATTGCGTTTATCTTCGTTGCAAATCCGTCTGCTTCTCCATTTGCTCCCCAGTGAATGGGCATCGTAGCTGGAAGATGTGGCAGTGCAACCAGCCATGCAATTAGTGTGAAAAGGGTAATGCTTAAAGGAAATACGTGTTTTTTCATTTAACTCTCTCCTTTCTGAAAGCTGAAAAACCAGCCGATTAAATCTTGAAAAACGGTTGTATTTAATGAATAAATCACAAACTGCCCTCTTTTTTCATCTTGAACGAGGTCCGCTTGCTTCAAGATTTTTAAATGATTTGAGATGCTTGGTTTGGTCATATTAAAATACTCGGAAATTTCTCCTGCGGTTAAATCCCGCTCTTTTAGCAGCTCTAAAATCTTTCTGCGAGTAGGATCCGCTAAGGCTTTAAACGTTTCATTCAATTGAAGTTCATCTCCATCATATTTAAGTATTTAGATAATTATCTAAATATTAAACTATAAAGTATAATATGTCAATATTTTGAAAAGAGAACACGTGCATTTGACTCATTTTTTTGTTTTTCCAAAGCAGTCCATGCATACAAACTGCGCCTCTTGATGTAAAAAAGCTTTGATTTCGGTCATTCCTCTTTTACTCGGATACTTCATTCGCATCCATACTTCTTCATTCGGCTGAATTTCTTTTTGACAAACGGAACATCGCTCTTTTATTTTAAACATAGTATCCCTCCATTTCTTTATCTAACTATACGTTTGACTAGTCAAAAAGTTTCATAAAAAAGAGGCTGGAACGTAACCAAATCAATTCCAGCTAAAGACAAACAAATGAGAGAATGAGCTGAGCCGCTTGTGACACCGCAGTTGATTTCCGTGCAAGGCTTCGCTTTCCGCGGGCGGCCGCTGAGCCTCCTCGTCGCATATGCTCCTGCGGGGTCTCACCTGTTCCACTTTTCCCGCAGGAGTCTTCGCCTTGCCCTCCAATCAACTGCTAGAAAGACTCATACACATGAAACCTATGTTTACCCTAACAAAAAAACCGAACCACGAATCAAACATCTTGATTAATGGTTCGGTTTTCACTTTGTCTAAAATCCTTTTGTCCCAGCCTCTTCCTTCAACTAAATTACTTATGTCCTAACCTCTTTTAAACACTATAGCGGCGTTACGTCTTCCTGCTGTTTTTGCTGTATTCTTTGCTTTTTCGATTTTCTAAAATGAAGCAGTTCATACACAACTGGAATGACTACAAGCGTAAGAAGAGTTGCAACCGCCAATCCTCCGATTACAACGACTGCTAAACTTTGAGAAACGAGGCTGCCGCTTTCGCTTTGTTTAAATAAAAGCGGCAGCATTGCACAAATCGTAGCAGCAGACGTCATAACAATTGGACGCATACGCGTAGCGGCTGCTTCAACAATGGCATCGCGCATAATCATTTTCTTTTCATTTTGCTTCACACGGTCTAATAGTACAATGGCGTTGGTTACAACAATACCAATCAGCATTAATGCTCCAAGTAAAGCCGTTACGTCTACTGGGATACGGCTGATTAATAATCCTAAAACGGCACCGATGGCAGCAAGCGGAAGCGAAAATAAAATCGCAAACGGCGTGCGGATCGTTTTAAACGTAATCACCATAATTAAGAACACAATACCGATCGACACGAGCATCGTAATAAACAAGTCAGAGAAATCTTCTCCTTGCTGCGTGCTTGCTCCGCCGATTACAACGTCAACATCTTTTGAAATGGATAACCCTTTACTCTTACCGTCTCCAAAAATCGCTGTTTGGATGTTTTTATTAATCTCTGAAAGCTTTTCTGGATTGACATCCGCTGTTACTTGAATATATGGGTCTCCATTTTTATGAAACTGATTTGTTGGCTTTTCAGCTTGCGTTAGCGAAGCCACTTTTGAAACAGGTGACGGTCCTGTCTCTGTCATAATAGAAATATCTTTTAACTCTTTTGGTGACGTTGGATTTAAGACAGATTCAAGAAGTACGTTTGCTTGCTTGCCTTCTAAATCTATCGCTCCAATCGGCGTTTTATTCAGCATAACGCCAAGCTGCTGCGCTACTTGCTGCGTGTTTGCTTTTGTTGGATCTACGTCTAGAGAGTAAATCGTTTTCTTTTCGTCTTGGTTCGTAGAAACTTTATCTACTCCTTTTATATCGCTGATTTCTTTCTTAATGCTGCTTGCTGTTTTTTCTAACTTTTTCATGTCGTTTCCAATTACATCAACGGTAATGGAAGTAGTGGACGCTCCCATTAGTGAAGCTGCACTTACGCTAAGATCTCCTCCGTCATAGAGTTTCTTTTGATTTTGGATTCGTTTCATTAGCGAATCCGTGTTTCCACTGTCTTTTACGATAATCGTATACGTAGCTTCAGTAGGCGAACCAACGTCTCCCCACTTGGCTCCTTCGGCCGTATTACCAAGCTGCATGTATACTTCTTTCACTTCTTTTTGAGCTAAAATATAGCGTTCAAGCTGCAGTGATTTTTCTTCTACGGTTTTAATTGGCGTATTATTTGGATAGCTTAACGTTGTGCCTACAAAATCAGATGAAGAATTATCCACCGCTCCTTTAGGCATCATTGTGTACGCGCCAATAGATCCGACAAATAAAAGCAGCGAAAGGAGCAGCACAACCCATTTATGATTAAGCGACCACGTAATGACTTTTGTAAAACGAACCGGCTGCTTGTGCTTGCGAAGTTTTTCATTTTTTAATAATCCCGCGCTCATTAACGGTACAACCGTAAGTGCCACAATTAATGAAGATAGCAGTGAATACGTCAGCGTTAGAGCAAACGGAAGCATAAAGTCCTGAAGCCCTCCGTTTACAAGGCCGATTGGTAAAAAGACGGCTACTGTCGTTAACGTAGAAGCGGTAATAGCAGAGCCTACTTCTTTTGTGGCATCAATAATAAGCCCAAGCGAAAACTTTTCTTTTTGCATTTTCCGGAAGATGTTTTCAATCACAACAATGCTATCATCTACTAATCTCCCAATTGCTACCGCTACTCCTCCAAGCGTTAAAATATTAAGCGTGACGCCTGATTTGGATAATAAGAAAAGCGTAAAGCAAAGCGATAAAGGAATGGATACAATTGTGATAAACGTAGAGCGAACGCTGCGTAAAAACAGCATGATGACAACAGTCGCAAAAAGTGCACCTAGCAACACTTCTTTCATCATGGAATGAACAGAGTTTTGTACGCTGTCCCCTGTTGCAAAAAATATAGAAGCATTCACATCGTTATAGTCTTTGCTAATTTGCTGAGACAGTTTTTTTACTTCTTTTGTAATGCTAACGGCGTTTGAGTGGCTGTCTTTTGTCACAATAAGTAAAAGTGCATCTTTTCCGTTAATATGCGTCACGACGCCTTCAGGCTTTTTCACTTCTACTTTTGCAAGGTCGCCTAGCGTTACACCCTGTGTAACCGGCAGCTTTTTCACTTTGTCCAAGCTGTCAACTTTACCTGTTACGTTGATATTGCTCGACTTGTTATTAATGACTTTTTCTCCAACTGCAAGCGACGTGTTTTTTCCTTCTAACACGCTGATGACTTTATCAATCGTCACGTTCTTTTGTGACAATTTTTTATTGTCCACTTTAATAGACACGTAGGAATCCGCTGTTCCATATGTTTGAACACTGGCAATGCCTTTAATGTCTTTATATTTAGGGATCAGTTTTTTCTCTGCAAGATCCAGATTGTCTCTTGTTAATCCTTCTTTAAATGTGAGTGAAATATCTGCGATGGGAATCATAGAGGTATTTAATTGAATAACATTAGGTTTTGATACGCTGGCTGGAAGCTGCACCGAAGACAGCGCTTCTTGGACGTTTGTTTTTGCTTCTTTCATATCCGTTTTCGATTCAAAAGAAATATCAATTTTCGAATAGCCGTCTCCCGTTGTTGAATACACGTTACTTTTTCCTTTAACACCGGCTACCGCTTCTTCAATCGGTGACGTCACTTGTTTTTCCATCGAGTCTGCATCCGTTCCTTGCCCCATAACTACTACTGACACTTGAGGCTGATCAGCGGTCGGCAGGAACTCCATCGGAAGTGTAAAATAACTAATGACTCCTAAAGCTAAAATTAAAATAGACATAATGGTAATAGCCGCTTTATTTTTGAACGACCATTTGGTGAGCCATGACATGAAATATCCCCTTTCACTTTTTCGTACAAACTCAGTCAAACATTTCTAAAATATGCTAAATAACCACTAAATTATACCTAATGTTACTTACCATTTAAAGACTTATTTTTGTAAAAAGTCCCATTATTTGAACGAGATTACTTATGGATAATATAAGCAGCTTCTTTACAGCACAAAAAAAGACGCCGATACCCGGCGTCCCACATGTAGTAAGTGAAAGAAGAAGAAGAATATGCCTACGATTTCTCAGGCAATTCTATGACCTTATTTGGTTTATTCCCGTTTTTTTATGAAATAAACATATTTAGCATAAATTCCCTCAACTAGCAGCTCGATTGTGCTTTGTTTCCGTATCGTTTTGAATCTTTAACGACGTTAATAACGCCACGATGCTTCCGGCAAAGCCAAATAAAAACAAGTGATGAATGCCTGCCATAAAGCTTCCGCCTGAAGTCAGCAACGCACCCATAATCGTAACGCCGATTGCTGTTCCCATGTTTCGGCAAAACATAAAAAATGACGTTGAAATACCTCTTTCATGTCCTCCTACTAATTGCTGTACACCAATGACTCCAACCGTAGAAAGCAGTCCAAACGATAGTCCTTGTACAATCATGACGCAAAACACATAAAAGAAGCCGTGACTTTCATTTAACATCATCAGAAGTGTTCCCGAGCCAACCAGCAGTACATTTCCAATTAGCAACAGCTTTCTGTAGCCGTGTTTTAAAATCCATTTACCCGCAGGCACAGATACAGACATCCAGCCGACCGCTGTTCCTAACAGCGCTACTCCGCTCATAAACAGTGACAAATGCGCTACTCGCTGCAAAAATAACGGAATGTAGCTTGACGTTCCGAATAAAGCTACTGTTCCAATAAACGCATTGATATTAATCCATGACAGCGTTTTGTTTTGGAACATAGACAGCGGTACAATCGGAGAAACATGTTTTCGTTCATGGAGATAAAAAATCACTAATAAAATAAGTCCAACGACTGCATACACAATTCGGTTTTGTTCCACTACTGTTACGAGCAGCAGTGAGGTAACGCCCGCTCCAAACAAAATAGCGCCGATGTAATCGACTTTTGCTCTTTTCGGCTCATAGCTTTCTTGATACGGCATTAACGCTAGAAACGCGACGATACATACCGGTAAATTAATAAAGAAAATCCATCTCCACGTTAAATAATCCACAAAAAAAGCGCCTAAAAGCGGTGCTAACACAGCTGATAATCCCCACATCGTTGTAAAGAGCGCCTGAATTTTCCCTCGTTTCTCCACTGGAAATAAGTCTCCGGCAATAATAGCGGGAAAGGCCACCATAAACCCGGCTCCTATTCCTTGAACCGCACGGAAAAGAACAAGCTGAATCATCGTATTTGCCACTCCGCAAAGCATCGAACCAATTAAAAAAGCAATAATTCCAAACCCAAATACTTTTTTGCGGCCAAATAAATCCGATAATCTTCCCGCTACCGGAGATAAAATCGTACTTGCAATCATGTACGAAGCAAACGACCACGCGTACAAATCAAATCTTCCAAGCTCTTTTGCAATAACGGGCATCGTCGTATTCATAATCGTTGAATCAAGCGAAGCCACTAGCATTGCCAGCACAATACTAACCATTACGGACGTTCTGCTTTTCATGTACCAATCTCCTTATCTCTATAATCTGAGCGTCTAGTGTACTCCTCCTTGGCGTTTGTTGTCTATACTTATGCATACAAAATGCTAAAAAGCTTCTCACTTTACTATGAGAAGCTTTTTACCCCCTTATTCACATATCTTCTTGAACCTTTTCTTGATCAGACAGTTCTTTGTTTCGAGCCATAACCGCAAACCCAGCCATTACAATGATGCTGCTTGAAATGCCGTATAGAATTGGCGTAGTAGAAGAAAGTCCTTCAATCAATAGACCTCCAAGTACTACTAGCGTACTGACAACAATCGCTGAAACTCCGGCTTTTGGATGAATGTCTTTCCAAAACAGCGAGACAACAAACGGAACAAAGATCGCTCCTGATAAAATGGCATACGCAACGTCTAAAGCAACAAGCACGTCTTGAATCCAAAGAGCAAAAATAATAGCAAGCACGCCGACAATAAGTGTATTCACACGGGTTAAAACTAAATAGTTTTTCTCTGAAATATTTTTAAGCCACACTTTTTTAATGATATCATTACTAATCAGCGTAGAAGACGCAAGCAGCGTTCCTGAAGCAGTTGACATCAGCGCCGAACAAACGCCTGCAAGTACGAGACCTAATAACCCTTGAGGCAGAATTTGAATCGCAAGCGTCGCAAAAATGCTTTGACTGCTTTCTGCGTTTGGCAGCAGCAAATACGCACACATTCCAATTACACTTCCCGCAATTGCGTAGGCAATGCTGTACACCCCTGCAAAAATAGAGCCGTTTCGCGCAATTTTTTCTGTTCGCGCCGTAAATACTCGCTGCCAAATATCTTGAGAAACTGCCATACCAAGCGTATATAGAAGGAAATACTGAAAAATTTGACCGTATCCAATCGATGAAAAATCAAAATACGATGATGGTAAATCTCCGGTAAGGGCTTTGAAACCTCCTGCTTCTGATACACTCATCGGAAGCATAAATCCAAAAATCGCCACCGTCATCACAACAAATTGAATAATATCAGTAACCGTTACGCTCCACATTCCGCCTAAAATCGTATAGAACAAAACAATCGAACCGCCAATTAGCATCGAGGCCGTCATGTTCCATCCAAGCAATGCATGAATGATCGTTCCCATTCCAATCACTTGAGTGACCGATACCATGAGTGTATAAATAGCGGCAACAACGGCGCTGATAATTTGCGCTTGAGCGTTATATCTTTTTCCTAGCAGCTCACTAATAGTAGTCACTTTCAACGACGAAATCCGCTTAATAAAAATCGTGCCAAGCGTAATGATTCCAAGTCCAATCATCGTCACGAACCAAATGCCAGACAGCCCGTGCTCGTAGCCAAGCTGAGCCGTTCCAATCGTTGACGCCCCGCCTAAAATAACGGCAGACAAACATCCTAAATACATAAACATCCCTAGGTTTCGCCCGGCTAAAATAAAATCTTCTGATGACTTTGCTTTTAACGAGCCAATGATACCCGCTACAACCAATACGCCAAAATAGACAAACATAACCGTCATATCCAGTCCGTTCATAACAGATTCCTCCTTATTATGGGTCAATCTATCTTTCGTTGAAACAAAGAGCTTCTTAAAGCTTTAGATCACGTGAAGACTTGTGATTTCTGTCAATGCTTCGTCTAACACGCGAAGCCCGGCGTCAATTTCTTCTTTTTTAATCGTTAAAGGAGGAATCATTCGAATCACTTCTCCGCTATTTCCGCAAAGGTAAAACAGCACCCCTTTTTCCAAACATTTGTCTAAAATCTCAAGAAGAAGATTTCCGTCACCTTGCTTTGTTTTCGGATTAATAATTTCAATTCCAATCATTAGTCCTACTGAACGAATGCTTCCGATCACTTCATGCTTCGCTTTCAAATGCTGAAGCTGATCCGCTGCATATTTCCCCATTGCTTTTGAGTTTTCAATTAGCTTTTCTTCTTTTAGTACGTCTATGGTCGCAAGTGCTGCTGAACAAGCAATGGGATTGCCTCCAAAAGTTGTTCCATGTGTACCAATCGGCCACTTTTCCATGAGCTGTTTGGAAGCTACGGTAGCACTTAGCGGAAGTCCTGATGCTATGCCTTTTGCGATTGCCATAATGTCAGGCGTCACGTCAAACGTTTGAGCTGCAAACCACTCGCCGGTACGTCCAAAGCCGGTTTGCACTTCGTCAAAAATAAGCAGAATGCCGTGTCTGTCACACACTTCTCTTATTTTTTGCAGCCATGCTTTTGGCGGGATCACGTAGCCGCCTTCTCCAAGAACCGGCTCTACAATCATGCACGCTACTTCTTCCGGCGTTACTTGATGCTTAAACAAGGTGTCAAAATCTTTTTCTAACTTTTCCACGCAGTAGATTTCCGGATCTTCTCCTTTTGGACACTGAGTCACGTCTGCATAAGGCACTTGATACGTTAAGCCCGATGGCTGAAGAAATTTCCGGTATTTGCTTTTTGATGTCGTCACGCTAAGCGCTCCGAGAGAACGGCCGTGAAAGCAGCCCATAAACGAAACCGTATAAGGTCTTTGCGTCACGTATTTTGCTAGCTTTAACGCTCCTTCTATTGCTTCAGTTCCGCTGTTAGCAAAGAAAAAGCAGTCCAGGCCTCTTGGCAATACTGTTTTTAATTCTTCAGCAAGCTGTAAAATAGATTTGTACATAATCACACCTGACGGGCCGTGCATAAGATGATCAACGCTATCTTTAATCGCTTGTACAACTTTAGGGTGACGATGACCTGTATTCGCTGTTGCAATACCTGATGTAAAATCTAAATACGTTTTTCCGTCCGCTCCGTAGTAGTAGCAGCCCTCTGCTTTTACCACCGGTAAATTAGGATGATCTTTCGCCATGCTTGGTGCTAGTAAATCCGGTAAACTGTTCATTAACTGTGTAAGTGATGCCTGCGTCATCTGACTTCCTCCTCGCAATCTATCAAGTAATGTGTTTGTACTTGTTTTACATGCAAAGAGCGTGCCAAAGACGTTAAAAAACAGAATGTTTTTTTAATTTTCTAACAACTGAAGGCTGACTGATTCCGAGTGCTTCACCTATTTCTGTTGTCGTTTTATACTGTTTTTTTGCTCTTACTAATATCTCTTTTTCCAGCTCGTTTAACGCGTCATTAAGCTTCATTTCCCCATGTTCTTCAACGTGTTGAATCCGTTTTTTCCTATGCAGAGAATGCGGCAAATGCTCCATTGTAATCAGCGTTTGTGAAGACACAACCACCGCGTGTTCAATCACATTGATTAACTCTCGTACGTTTCCTTTCCACTCATGTGCAAGCAGTGCGTGAATAACCGCATTATCAAACGTTCTTTTTCGGTTGTATTTCTTTTCAAACTGCTCGGCAAAATGTGTGAGCAGCGGAAAAATATCTTCAGGACGCTCGTTCAAAGATGGAATGGTAATCGGTACAACGCTTAAACGAAAATACAAATCTTCTCGAAATTCTTTTTCAGCAACGGCTTTTTCTAAATCTTTGTTCGTCGCTGCAATTAAGCGAAAGTCCACGGTTTTGGGCTTTCTTCCTCCAACGGAATAAAACTGTTTTTCTTGAATGAGCTTTAAAATTTTCACTTGATGCGCCGGTGACAGCTCTCCCACTTCATCTAAAAAAAGCGTGCCCCCGTCTGCTAATTCGACCAGTCCCACCTTTCCGTTTTTCGATGCACCCGTAAAAGCCCCTGCTTCATATCCAAACAGTTCCGCTTCAAATAAATGGTCTGGAATCGCTCCGCAGTTCACTTCAATAAACGGCCCTTTGCTTCTTGTACTTTTGTTATGTATCAGCTTGGCTAAATGCGTTTTCCCTACTCCGGACTGCCCTAAAAGTAAAATATTTACGTCTACGTTCGAAACGTGAACGGCCGTACGAAGAACGTGCTGCATTTTATCGCTGTTGCATACAATTCCTTCTGTTGATAGATTTTGGTTCCGCAGCAGCATAAGCTCGCTCTTTACACGCTGCATTTCGCCTTCCATCGCATCAAGATATGTTTTCATTTCCATAAGCTCCGTCACATCATGAGAATAGCTGACGATTCTTTTAATCTCTCCTTTTTCATCTTTGACTGGAATGCCCGTGACGAGCACCTGCTTGCCTTGTTTAGTTGTTTGTACAAGCGTAATTTTCTTCTTTGTTTCAAGCACAATTGGGGTAACGATTGGGGTAAACAGTCCTTGTTTTTCAAGTTCATACACAGACTTTCCGAGCAGTTTTTCAGCTTTTACATCGTAAATGTTTCCCGTTCCTTCATGTATTCGGACAATGATGCCTTTTTCATCCGTCACAAGCAAATCATCTTTTAATGAATGAAGGATCCACTGATTTTCATTCCATTCTGAATTCATGTATGCTCCCCGCTTTCTATTCATTTTTGAATAAAATACAATTCGTTTTTGAATAATGTCATTTATTTTCGAATAATCAATTTATTATATCACGAGGGCTTCTTTTTATTTTGAAACAGTAATTGAAATGAAGTTAAAAATGCATTAATATATTTTTATGAAGTTATAACTTCTTTTTTTTAGGAGGCTATATGAATCCATCATTTCAAGAATTAATTAAACATAAATTCCCTGACCTTTCTCGCGGTCAAAAAAAAGTGGCGGAGTTTCTCGTCAATTTTATGGAAAAAGGCTCGTTGTACACGGCCGGGCAAATTGGCAAAGAAGCAGGTGTCAGTGAAACAACCGTTATTCGTCTAGCTTACGCACTTGGGTTAAATGGTTTTTCCGATTTGCAGGAGCTAATGCGAAAAGAATGGCTTTCTTCTGCCGAATCAAAAGAAGCAGCTAGCAAGCCTGCAGCTTATTCCGCAGCGGAAGAAAAGAAAATTTTCGATGAATGGCTTTCCCCTGTTGATGAAAAGGATTTATCTCAAGCTGTAGATGCGCTTATCAAAAGTGATCAAGTGTATATCGCAGGTTTCCGTGAATCTCATACGGCAGCCTACTGGCTGTATTATAAAATGAATCAGCTTCGCAATCATGTTCTTTTATCTTTTCCAACTGGATTTTTGCTTGAAACGCTATGCAATCTCACAAGCGCATCAACGGTTGTTGTATTTTCACTGCCGCGCTATACAAAAGAAGCGCTCGAAGTAGCTCAGCAGGCTAAAAAACAAGGAGCGAAAGTCATTGCCATTACAGACCGCCGTCTGTCTCCGGTAGGTCAAATCGCTGATATCACGCTTTTAGCCGGAACAACCGAACATATTTTATCGCTTCTTGCCCTGTCTCAAATTGTCATTAGCAGCATGCAAAAAAGAGATGAAAAAACGGCTGGAAAAAGACAAGAAAGCTTGGAAAAGCTCTATACCGAGCAAGGCATCTTTTTAGAATAAATGATTAAAAGAAAGGAAGTAAACATATGACTGAAGCCTTAACGATTCGTTCACTTACAACAACCAATGAACTAGAAGACGTACGCGCATTAGAAAGCCGCGTCTGGGGAGAAGAAGAAGCAACGCCTGTTCACCAAACTTTGACCGCTGTTAAAAACGGAGGTCTTGTGCTCGGTGCGTTTCTAGATGAAAAGCTGATTGGCTTTCAATATAGTTTCCCCGGGTTTGACGGAACGTGCGTCTACTTATGTTCTCATATATTAGCAGTTGACTCTGCCTATCGTAGCATGGGTATCGGTGCCAAACTTAAGCATGCGCAGCGCCAGGAAAGTAAAAAAAAGGGTTATTCATATATCAGCTGGACGTATGATCCTTTAGAAAGTGCCAACGGGTATTTAAATATTGGAAAGCTTGGAGCCGTTTGTTCTACGTATATTGAAAACTGCTACGGAGACATGAATGATCCGTTAAATGCTGACTTGCCTTCTGATCGATTCGTTGTAGAATGGGCATCCGCAGAAGATACAACACGAGCTCAGCCTCCCTATACGCCAGATCAAATAATGGAGGCATCGCTTACTCAATGGACGTTAACGGATGAAGGGTTTCCTTCTGTTACAAATATTGATGAAAAACTGTTAAATGATGAGGTTGTAGCTGTAGCTATTCCAGCTGCTTTTCAGCAAATGAAAGAAGGCTCTCCTTCTCTTGCATTGGACTGGCGGATGCGTACAAGATACGTATTTCAAACGTGTTTTGCAAAAGGATTCCAAGTAACAGGTTTTATGAAGCATCCAGAAAGCAGCGCGCCCGTTCATTTTTACATCTTAACGAAAAAAGAGGTGCAAAAATGAAGATAAAACACGTCATTTTACGGCATTTAAAAATGGATTTACTTCATCCGTTTACGACAAGTCTTGGAAAAGAAGTGGATCGAGATTTTATTTTAGTAGAAATTCAAGACGAAGACGGACGATCCGGCTGGGCCGAATCCGTAGCGTGCGCGGACCCTTTTTATAAAGAAGAAACGCTTAAAACAAACTGGCACATTATGGAGGATTTTTTAATTCCTTTGCTTCAACAGAAAGACATTCAGCATCCTGACGAAGTATCCCAACGCTTTGCTCATATTCGCGGCAATTACATGGCAAAAGCGGCGTTAGAAGGCGCTGTTTGGGATTTGTATGCGCGCAGGCAAAACCTCTCTCTATCTAAAGCGCTAGGAGGCAGTAAAAGTCAAATTGAAGTTGGTCTCAGCGTTGGCATTCAGCCTACGATTGACGAAACGCTTCGAAAAATTGAAGCCGGCTTGAATGAAGGATATAAGCGAATCAAAATTAAAATTAAGCCGGGCTGGGATCTTAACTTGACGCGCGCCGTTCGAAACGAGTTCCCTTCTATTCCGCTGATGGTTGATGCGAACTCTGCTTATACGCTTGCAGATGCTGATCACCTTGCTCAGCTTGACGAGTTTGATTTAATGATGATTGAACAGCCGTTAGCTCATGATGATTTAATTGATCACGCTGAACTGCAGGCCCGCATGCGCACCCCTATTTGCTTAGATGAAAGCATTCATTCAGCTGAAGACGTTCGAAAAGCTATTAAACTTGGAAGCACGCAAATTATTAATATTAAAATTGGACGCGTAGGCGGACTAACCGAAGCCAAAAAAATTCATGACCTTTGTCAAACTCACGGTGTGCCCGTATGGTGCGGCGGTATGCTCGAATCAGGTGTAGGGCGAGCACATAATATTGCCATTACCACACTTGCTAATTTTACACTTCCCGGAGATACGGCCGCATCCTCTAAATACTGGCCGCGTGATATTGTTCATCCGGAAATCACGGTCGACAACGGCATTATTTCCGTTCCCGATACACCAGGCATTGGCTATGAACCTGACCGTGACCAGATACAAGCGTTAACTTTACACGAAAAAACCTATACTTGCTAACCTTGAAGATCCTGGACCAAAAGTATGTTAGTTGAAGAAAGATCCGAACGATGAATGGTTCGGATCTTTTTATTGTGATGATAAACGTGAACGTAGGTTTCATGTATGTAGTGGCTTCTAGCGGTGGATTGGAGGGCAAGACGAAGACTCCTGCGGGAAAAGCGGAACAGATGAGACCCCGCAGGAGCGTATGCGACGAGGAGGCTCATCGACCGCCCGCGGAAAGCGAAGTCTTGCACGGAAATCAACAGCGGCGTAACAAGCGATCCTACTAGCTCATTTATCACATTTGTTCGTCTTTGATTGATCTAGTCTTTTTATAGGCTCCTCTCCCGAGATGATACGTGCCTTGGCAAGATAAACAAACATATTAGCAAAAATGGTCTTATGCACAATCCTTCTAGTAATAAATGAATATAAATAGAGTGTAAGGGACATGCAAGGGTATATTCATTACAAATTTTAGAAGAAAGGAGCATACTGATGAATATTGAAATTGGAATTGCCATTTTCGTGTTTACAATGACAATGCTCGTCATTTTTTGGAGGCCAAACGGCATCAACGAAGCATGGCCGGCAGCCATAGGAGCAGCCATTATCCTGCTTACAGGGATTGTATCCAAATCAGACATTGTTGATATTTTTGCAAAGATAAGCGGCGCTTCTATCACCATTATTGCCACCATTGTCATGGCCGTCATATTAGAAAGTTTTGGATTCTTCCACTGGGCAGCTGCACGACTAGTGAGTTTATCCAAAGGCTCAGGGTACCGATTATATTGGTACATTCAGTTGCTTTGCTTTTTAATGACTTTACTATTTAATAATGACGGCAGTATTTTAATTACCACTCCAATTTTAATTCTACTTTTGAAAAACCTTCAGCTAAAACCCCACCAGCAGATCCCCTACCTTTTAAGTGGAGCGCTTATTGCTACCGCTTCCAGCGCGCCTATAGGTGTAAGTAATATTGTCAATTTGATTGCCTTAAAAATTGTTCATATGTCGCTTTATATGCACACGGCGATGATGTTTGTACCGGCGACACTTGGTTTATTATTTATGTCTTGGCTCATGTATACGGTCGTAAAACGCCATTTGCCAAAAAAACTGCCGCATGCTTCAAAAGATATAGAAGAAAGTTTCTTTACGAAACAGTTTCACCCCTTAAAAGGAAGCATTTCTGTTGAAACAAAACGTAAACGCACACAATTTATGCTGAAAGTTTTATTATTTGTGTTTGTTATGCGCTGTCTCCTATTTGTCGCCTCTTATTTCGGCATACCAATCGAATTGGTTGCTGTACTCGGCTCACTGATCTTGCTTGTTTGGAGATGGTATCACTTACGTACAAACCCGATTGATATTTTAAAGAAAACGCCGTGGCACATTTTTGTTTTTGCCTTTTCGATGTACGTTATTATTTACGGACTGCATAACGTAGGGTTAACGGAGCTGCTTGTAAAAGTTTGCGAACCAATCGTAAATCGAGGACTTTTTGAAGCAAGCTTTATCATGGGAGGACTTGTTTCTATTCTCTCTAACTTGTTTAACAATCACCCTGCCCTGATGGTTGGAACCATTACCCTGACTGAAATGGGGCTCGATCCTATTACTCTTAAAACCATTTATCTTGCTAATATTATTGGAAGTGATATGGGCTCGCTTTTATTGCCGATTGGAACACTGGCTTCTCTTATTTGGATGCATATTTTAAAAGAAAATCATATCAAGGTAAAATGGAAAGATTATTTAAAAGTATCACTTATTGTTATCCCGCTTACCACGATCGTTACTCTTTTCCTCCTATTCTACTGGGTTCAGCTCATTTTTTCTTAATACTGATTTACAGGACGGATTGTACTCTTTTGAAGCTTACAGTCCGTCAGAAATAAACAAATGTCTCCCATAAAAACCCACTAGATTTTTCTATTGTTTTTTCATAGATACACATTCACCCAATAAAAACAATTTTTTACATTCACTAATTATTTAGAACAATTTAAAAAGAAAATCAATAAATATATTGAATCGAATTTCCTTCATGTGATAAGATATGGTTATATTGTTACTTTAACAATACATAGAGCGAATGAAGTAGAAAATATGCAGATGCATAGAACTTTCTAAACCCCACACGCAACATTTAGAGAGTGACATTCATTTTCTCAGTAACACCCATACCTTTCTGAAAAGAGTGAGTACATTAGACTTGCTCTTTTTGTCTGTTTACTAGCAAGGTGCACTTCTTATGTAAGGCCTTGTTTTACAATAAAACGACAAAAAAACAGGTAACTAAGCATGCCGCTTCTTACCTGTTTTTATATGCTAAAATGATAAAATCAAATTCTATCGCGCGAACGCTCTTTACGAAATTGATTTTAATTCTTCAATTAATTGAAAAAATTTCTCTTTGTTTCTTTCTTCTAATGTTTGATCGACTTCAC
Organism: Priestia sp. FSL R5-0597; assembly: GCF_038006305.1. Classification (NCBI taxonomy): domain Bacteria; kingdom Bacillati; phylum Bacillota; class Bacilli; order Caryophanales; family Bacillaceae; genus Priestia; species Priestia sp. FSL R5-0597. Next base: position 1,043,805 of record NZ_JBBOUZ010000001.1, on the reverse strand, counting down.
GTAAAATTTGATCTCTTCTAAAATCTCGGATAGCCTTATTTAATACCATTTTAGCAAATATAGAATCGAGGATATCCATACGGATGGGCTGCGAGTCTGTCGGGTGCTTTTCGATATAAATCAACTCCTATCCTTTCCTCTATTATAACAAATTCTAGCAATGTATCAAAATTTCATTGAGATATGCGCTGCTGTGCAACAGCTTCGTATTCTGATTCTAGTTCTTGAAGCGTAAGCTCGTATAGCTGCTTATTTCCTTTTTTATAAACCCCTGCATCCAGCAATAAATCAATCATTGATGTTTTTTTACATTGTATGTGAGAGTAAGCTTGTTTTGTCATCGTTACACCGCCTATTTTACACTTAAAAATGAAATGATTTCTCTATCTTTCACGACCTTTCTTTATGATACGGCCCGTCCTTTAGCTCACTGTGAAGAAAATGTTAAATTTATGTAATAATGCATAAGAAGAGGCCGAGACATAACTAACTGAATCCAACCTAAAGACGAACAAATGAGATATATGAGCTGAACCGCTTATGACACCGCCGTTGATTTCCATGCAAGGCTTCGCTTTCCGCAGGCGGGCGCTGAGCCTCCTCGTCGCTTACGCTCCTGCGGGGTCTCATCTGTCCCGCTTTTCCCGCAGGAGTCTTCGCCTTGCCCTTCAATCAACCGCTGGAAGGACGAAACAGATGAAGCTGTATTCACCATAAAAAAAAACGAACCACTAATCAAACTTGTTGATCAATGGTGCGTTTTTCACTTGGGCTAAAATACGTTTCTCCCAGCCTCTTAGTTCTTCTATTAAAAATCAAAGTTGTCCGGATCTGGACCTACTCGGTGATTTTGGTTTAATTCATTAATTTTACTTACGTCTTCAGTATCCAATTCAAAATCGAATAGCGATGAATTTTCAACAATACGATGCTCTTTTGTTGATTTTGGAATCGTTACAACTCCGTTTTGCAGATCCCATCGCAGAATAATTTGAGCAACTGATTTGCCGTGTTTTTCAGCAATTTCTTTTAACACATCGTTATCTAGCAATTCTCCTTGCATAAGCGGAGACCATGCTTCTAGCTGAATATCGTGCTTTTGACAAAAAGCATGCAGCTCTTTTTGCGTCAAACGAGGATGATACTCAACTTGGTTAATAACAGGCTTAACCTCTCCATCTTTCATTAAGTCTTCTAAATGATGAATTTGAAAATTACTTACGCCCACAGCTCTTACTTTTTCTTCTTTATACAGCGTTTCTAATGCTTTCCACGCTTCTTTATACTTGCCTTCTACCGGCCAGTGAATTAAGTATAGATCTAAATATTCTAAGCCAAGCTTTTGTAAGCTTGTTTCGTAAGCAGCTAGCGTCTCTTCATAGCCTAAATCTGCGTTCCAAACTTTTGATGTAACAAAAATGTCTTCGCGTGAAAGACCTGCTTCTTTCAGACCTTGGCGAATTCCTTCTCCTACACCTTCTTCATTTTCATAAATAGCTGCCGTATCGATGCTGCGATAGCCTTTGACGATAGCTGTTTTCACGGCGTTCACTAATTCAGGCCCTTCTTCTACTTTAAATACACCTAATCCAAGCCAAGGCATTTTGACTCCGTTGTGAAGTGTTACTGTATCTTGCAAATGATTACTCATTATAAAAAACCCCCTGCTAATTTCTTTACATTTGTTATTATGAAACAGAAAAAAAGAAAAAGATAGAACCCACTTTAAAGTAAGTTAGGCACTTCAAAGTTCTAAGGTAACTTTTTAGTAACCTTTTATCCCACTTAAAAATCACTAAAAAAAAGAATCCTCCGCAGAGAATTCTTTTTTGTTTTTATTTAACATTTATATTGACTGCTGAACTTGTATTTCCAGCGGCATCTTTTGCCGTCACAGCCAGTTTTACGCCTGCTTTTTGTTTTGGAATCGTTACTTTAAACTGTCCTTTGCTATCTGCTTTGCCTGATCCGATTACTTTTGTACCGCTTTTAATCGTAATCACAGCATTTGCTTCCGTTTTTCCAGAGAGAAACGTGGACAAAGACGTAACGGCATTCACTGCCGGAGGTGCCGGCGGGGTTGTGTCTTGTACTTTTACAATTTTATACGGACTGTATCCTACTTTATTTTGCAGAACTGCCGTCACTTCTGTTCCTGCTTTTTGAGCAGGAATTTTTACGCTGAACTTGCCGTTTCCATCAATTTTTCCACTCGCAATAATCTTTCCGCCTACTTTAATATAAATAGACGCATTTTTTTCTCCTGTTCCCGTTACAGCTGTACTTTTTTCAGTAAGCGTAGCAACGGTTGGAAGCGCTGGTTTTGTCTGTACGGCACTAACCGTTACAAACGTATTGGAGCTGTAGTTATTGGCTGCATCTTTTGCTGTAACAGCCAGCTTTACGCCTGCTGTTTGTTTTGGAATCGTTACTTTAAATTGCCCTTTAGTATCTGCTTTGCCTGACGCGATTAGCTTTGTACCGCTTTTAATCGTAATCACGGCATTTGCTTCTGTTTTTCCCGAGATAAATGTGGACAAAGACGTAACGGCATCAACTGCCGGAGGTGCCGGCGGCGTTGTATCTTGTACTTTTACAATTTTATACGGACTGTATCCTACTTTATTTTGCAGTACCGCCGTCACTTCTGTTCCTGCTTTTTGAGCAGGAATTTTCACGCTGAACTTGCCGTTTTCATCAATTTTCCCACTTGCAATAATTTTTCCGCCTACTTTAATATAAATGGACGCATTTTTTTCTCCTGTTCCCGTTACTGCTGTACTTTTTTCAGTAAGCGTATTAACGGTTGGAAGCGCTGGTTTTGTCTGTACGACACTAACCGTTACAAACGCATTGGAGCTATAGTTATTAGCTGCATCTTTTGCAATAACAGCTAATTTTGTAGCAGCAGGCTGCTTTGGAATGATGATGCTGAACGTTCCATCCGATTTCGCATTTCCTTTGCCAATTACTTTTTTATCAATTTTCACATGCACTTCCGCGCCCGCTTCTGTGCTTCCCGTTACGACTGTATCTTGATTGCTTACAGCGTTCACTTTTGGTGTAACGGGTGCTGTTTTATCCTGCACGGTTACAGTTACAACTGGACTCACGCCCGCTGTGTTTCCAGCCGTTACAGACAGGGTGCTTCCTGCTTTTTGTTTCGCAATCGAGATGCTGTAATTTCCTTTAGCATCTGCTTTACCAGCTGCAAGCTGAAGACTTCCGTTTTTAATGACAACCGTTGCATTTGCTTCTGCGGTACCCGTAACGGCTGTGCTTCGATCACTCACTTCATTCACTGTCGGTTTGAGCGGAGCTTTTTGCTTTGCCGTAACAGTTACAGTCGATACAGTACTGCTATTTCCTGCTGCATCTTTTGCTTGTACGCTTAGCTTTGTATTCGCTTTTTGATGAGAAATGGAAACAGAAAACGCTCCATTTGCACCTGCTTTAGCCGTTCCTACAGTTGTAGTTCCTACTTTTACCGTAACTGTAGAATTTGCTTCTGCTGCACCTGTAACTTTTGTATCTTGATCACTTACTGCATTTACTTTTGGCGTAGCTGGTGCCGTTTTATCCTGTACGGTCACCGCAGCGGCTGAACTTGTTCCACCTGCATTTTGAACCGTCACGTACAGCGTGCTTCCTGCTTTTTGTTTCGCAATCGAGATGCTGTAATTTCCTTTGGCATCTGCGTTGCCTGCTGCAAGCTGAAGACTTCCGTTTTTAACGATGACCGTCGCATTTGCTTCAGCCGTTCCTTTGATCATTGTGTCTTGATCACTTACTTCATTTACTTTGGGTGCAAGCGGTGCTTTTAACGTAGATTTAACCGCAAAAGAAGGCGCTTGGCTTTCGTTTCCTGCTTTATCTTTTGCACTTACCGCTATTGTTGTTCCGCCTATTTGTACTGGAATTGAAACAGTAAATGTACCGTTACCATCCGCTACTGCAGAGAACGTTGCATCGCCTGCTTTTACCGTCACGACGGCGTTTGCTTCTGTTACGCCTGTTACGGTCGTATCTTGGTCACTTACTTCATTTACAATTGGAACAGAAGGCGGCGTTTGATCCGTTACGCTCACTACTGTAGCCGTGCTTTCATTTTCAGCTGCATCTTTAGACGTTACAGACACTTTTGTATCTGCTGGCTGCTTGGCAATCGTAATTGCAAATTTTCCAGTTTCATCAGCAAGACCCGTTCCAATTACTTCATTTTCCACTTTTGCAATAACAGAAGCATTTGGTTCTGTCACGCCCGTAAGCGATGTTTGGTTATCTCCTAATGCATTAACTGAAGGTGCATCAGGTGCAACCGTATCTTTCGGTGGTTCTTGCTCCTGCTCTTTTCGCGGATATTTTGTTGTATAAAAACTTAAAAGAGTAGTCGTTGGATAATAAAAATCTAAAATTTCACGATAGTCTTTGCCTAGGCTTGCCATTTTTTGAGCACCGTATTGACTCATTCCAACACCGTGTCCATTTCCTTTACCATTAAAAGTTGTTGATGTGCTTGTTTCATTTGTTTCCGTTACAAGCAGACTAAGCATCGCACGGCTGTTTAACATTGATTTTAGCTTCGTCGATGTTAAATCTTTTAATTCCAAATGATGAACCACTAGTTTTTGCGAACTGTCTACATCTCCTTTAACGAGGTAGTCCACTGTAATTGCACCTTTAGTCACACGACCTCCTGATGAAGGAGCATAAAAACTCACCTTTGGAATAGACGTAATTTTAATCGTTTTACCAGGATGCTTATTGGCTACTAACCATGACTTCAAATTATCTGTAACGGTTTTATCTTTTTCAGAAACCGTATTCCACCAAGCGCTATAGTTAGCTAAATCTTTTCCTGTTAAATCAATTTGCGTTTTTTGAATAGCTAACGTCCACGGCGTCTGCTTATCGTATGGATCTTCTTTCACCGGGAAATAAGAAAGCTGAGTTCCTCCCCAAGCGTTGCTGTTTGATTCGGTTCTTCCGCCGTTGCTTGATGAGAAAACGGCATTGATTAATTTATTGTTGTAGGTGACTACTTGTCCGAATGTCTGATCTACTGCTTGGTTTGTACTGTCATACCACGTATAGCCACCGTACACTTGATAGCTTACCGTGTCATTGATTACTTTTCCTGCATAGCTCATTGCGTATGTTCTTGCTGCTACCGCCTGAGTTTTTAAAGCTTGCAGATTCCAAGATGTATAGACTTCATTTGGCACAACGCCTTTTAAATAGTCTTCAATCGGGAGCGTATTAACAGGTCTGACATACGTTCCCTTTTCATTTGTAAACGCCACGTCACCTAAGTACTGTCTGCCGTTAATAGATACGGGATTTTTATAAAGAGACGGTGTAATTTCAAAGCTTGTAAATTCACCTAAGACAGTGCTTCCTTGTTTTAAAGTGACACCTTGAGTTGTTGCGGTTACCGTATACTCTGTATTTGCATTTAAGACCAAATCCGAGTTTTTAATAGTGTATAAATAAGACGGCTTAATTGTAATTGCATGCTGATCTCCTAAATAGTTTACTAATTTTACAGACACAACTGGTTCTACCGTTTCAGCTTTCACGCTAGCAAGCGGCGTGAATTGAAACAGCAGTACGCTTAGTACTAAAGCTAATGCCGTTAACTTTCTCATCTTGTTCCCCCATTTTCATGTACTGTCTAACGCATTTTAATATCTCTCGTTATATCGACACAGTTCTATAAAAATTAAAGCATTTTACCTAGTTTTCTTTTCTGCTCGTCCATTTTTTTGTCGAAAAAACGCTTTTTTATATCATATGAACGACAAAAAAAACGTGTGACATAAATCAATTGATTTAGTCACACGCTTTTATAGGTCTTTCCACCTTTTATTTTGTCATTCCTTCATATGCCACGATACCGTCTGCAACATGATTCATCAGCTTTGTAAGGTAAGCCTGATCAGACAGGTTCCGGTCTTCTTCTGAATTCGTCATATACCCCAGTTCAACTAGCGTTACAGGTACAATCGACCAGTTAAATCCTGAAAGATCACTGCGATAGCGAATGCCGTCCACTTCGACAAACTGATCTTTTTCCACCTCTGTCAGAATAGCTTGAGATGCTTGTAAACTGCTTTGATAAATAGACTTTGTATAGGAATTATCTTCTGCAGGAGTGAGCACAGAAAATCCTTTTACAGAAGTATTTTCAGAACCATCTGCATGGATACGTACGTGTAAGTCAGCTTTTGAATTATTCGCAAGCTCCGCTCGTTCCCGGTTGCTGATATTCACATCGTGAGAACTGCGAGTAAGCTTTACGGTTATGCCTTTTTCTTCGAGAAGCTGTTTTAATATCATAGAGGCTTCCAACGTCAGCTTGTATTCCGGCTTCTTGGTCACCACACCTGATGTACCTCCGGAAACTTTTATTTTTGTTTCCGCTGCTCCCGGCCCGATTGGCTCTTTCTCTAGGTTAGCCTGAGCTTGATGACCAGGGTCAATGTAGACTAAAAAAGGAGGCGGATCGGCTTTTGCAGGCATGTTGTTTTTTACATTTTCCACTTCATTACCTGTTTTATCAGGCTGTAATGCTCGGAACTGTGAGATGGGCTGCTTCACTCTTTCTTCCTGCGCATGAGCTTTTGGTACATTTCCGCTAACGACGGCTTTCTCGGTTTGACCTTTCATCATAAAGAAAAATGAGAGTACTGCTACTATTGCAACAATACCTATTCCATAACTCCATACTAAGCGCTTCATCTTCGCTCACCAAACTTTCGAATAGAGTGGGATATTCCTTATGTTAAAGTACAAAATGTGTTAACGTTATTATCTCACAGAATATGGTTTTTTTTGTATAAAACGTTAAAAATAATATCTGCAATATGTTATGTATATGCAAACAAAAACAACACTACACAATGTAGTGTTGTTTTCCAAAAAAATGACGGATGATTAAATCCGTTTTGCACCAATATAACGTGCTTTCCAGTAGCTGTTGCTAAGAGATGTAATCGTCACGCCTTTAGACGTAGAAGCTTGAAGAAACTGATTATTTCCTAAGTACACGCCTACATGTGAAGCACCTTTTTTATACGTTTGAAAGAAAACTAAATCTCCTTTTTGAAGCTTTGCTTTTGAAACGCTTGTCCCTACTCGATACATTTGTTCCGTTGTGCGCGGAAGTGTTTTTCCAGCTTTTTTGAAAATGTATTGAATAAATCCCGAGCAGTCAAAACCTTTTGTTGTTGTGCCTCCCCATTTATAAGGAACACCTATTAATTTTTTACCAGTAGCAATAGCCGTATCTTTGTATGAATATGACGCTGCTTCCACTGTTTGAGCAGGTGCAATAAACGGACTGGCTCCGCTAAATAAAACTGCAGCTGCCGTTATAGACCCAATGATGGCTTTTTTCATTTTTTTCCTCCATTATGTAACCGAACGTTACGTTTCTATGAACCTATTTTTCAATGTGTTCGGTTTAATTATAATGAAAAAAGCCTCAAAAACTATTACGCTATGATTAAATAATGTTACAAAATGGTTACTTAGGAATTTTTATCTTTAGTTGTTTATCAAAAAGAGGATGGGACAAAAGCATTTTTCACTTAGGGAAAAACGAACCACTAATCAGCATGTCTGATTAGTGGTTCGTTTTTTTGTGATTGTGAACATAGTATTATTTGTTTCGTTCCTTCTAGCAGTTGATTGGAGGATAAGGCGAAGACTCCTGCGGGAAAAGCGGAGCAGGTGAGACCCCGCAGGAGAGCAAGCGACGAGGAGGCTCAGCGCCCGCCCGCGGAAAGCGAAGCCTTGTACGGAAATCAACTGCGGTGTCACAAGCAGTCCAGGTCATGTATCTCATTTATTCGTCTTTAGGCTGGATTCATTTCATTATGTCTCAGTTTTTTTTCTTTTACTTTTCTTTTTGCTGTTTCAAAATTAAGTCCTGTTTCGCTTTAGCATCATGATGCTGCGCTAACTCGCGTGAAAATTCTTCATTTGCTTGATCCGGAGCAATTTTTAACTCTTTTGGTGTTTGAGGCAGTGACCCTTTGTTGTTATGTGATGATTTGTGATTATTTGCTCTTCCCATGTTGTGACCTCCTTGTATCAATCATTTGTTTTTCATCTTTAGTTACTATTCCCAACTTTTCAAAGCAAATTCAAACGAAAAAATCCGAACGATTACTCGTTCGGATCTTCCTTCAACTAAAATACGTTTGTAATTACGATACTTTTTTCGTTACTTCGTTAATATAAGCTTCCTTGTCTTTATCGTTAAATTGACCTTCCCACTTCGAAATGACGATTGCACCAAGTGAGTTTCCAATTACGTTTACCGCTGTACGTCCCATATCTAACAAACGGTCGATTCCAGCGATAAAAGCAAGGCCTTCTACCGGAAGTCCTACAGATCCAAGCGTTGCAAGCAGTACAACAAACGATACGCCCGGAACTCCTGCAATTCCTTTAGATGTAACCATTAAAATTAATATCAGTGAAATTTGCTGTGTGATGCTCATATCAATACCGTACATTTGCGCAATAAAGATCGCAGCAAGCGCTTGATAAAGAGTAGATCCATCTAAGTTAAACGAATACCCCGTCGGAATAACAAAAGATGTAATGGCTTTAGGACATCCGAACTTTTCCATTTTCGCAATAATACGCGGTAATACTGTTTCTGAACTTGCAGTTGAAAATGCTAATAGCAGTTCATCTTTTAGCACTTTTAATAAGTGGAAGATGTTAACGCCAGCCCATTTAGCTACAAGTCCTAGCACCACTAATACAAAGAAAATCATTGTGCCGTAAGCAACAATTACAAGCTTACTAAGCGGAATCAGAGACGCTAGTCCAAATTTTGATACGGTTACACCGATTAATGCAAATACGCCAAACGGTGCAAACTTCATAACTAAATTCGTTACCCAAAACATCGCTTCTGCCGTGCCTTCAAAAAATCTTAGAACCGGCTTTCCTTTTTCACCGATTGATGCAATTCCAAGTCCAAATAGGACCGAGAAGAAAATAATTGGCAGCATGTCGCCTGCAGCAATTGACTCAAATACATTCGTTGGGACGATGTGAACAAATGTTTCTACAAATCCTTTTTGCTCTGTAGCTTCTGCCGTTGATGTGTAGCTGCTGATATCTGATTTTTCAAGACCGCTGCGGTCCACACCAGTACCAGGGTGAAGCAAATTAGCTGCTAATAAGCCTACAACAATGGCAACCGTTGTAATGATTTCAAAGTAAAGAATTGTTTTTCCGCCTAATTTACCAAGCTTCTTAATATCACCAACACCCGCAACGCCCACAATGATACTAGATATAACAATCGGCACTACGATCATTTTAATTAAATGAATGAATACGTCTCCAATTGGCTGCAGTACTTCAACTGCTTTAGGATTTCCGTAAAAAATGGCCCCTACAATAATACCTGCAATCAAACCAATTAGAATTTGTCCTGCTAATCCAAGCTTTTTGAACATATCTTTGCACCTTCCTTCTTTTTTCTAACAGCTCGAAGCTGTTTATTTGCACTTAATGTATTCAACAGATACAATTCCATTAAGAACTGTTTATTAAGTAGTTCTTTTATTCATAAGATTACATTATCATAGGCATCACAAAATCTAACAAAAACCTACTGAAACTAACAAAAAGTTTTTAGAAAATTACAAAATGAAAACGCTGTAGTTTTTTTGCTACAGCGTTTGTTTGACTTCATAATAGAGCATTTGAATAAATTTCTTTACATTTATACGACTTGGCGTACTGCTTTTGCCCGTTCCTTTTTCTATATCTCTCATGCGCTGATGCACCATTGAAAAATCGAAAAACTTAGAAGCGTAATTTTCAAATTTAGGATTAAAGAAATCAACCATTCCAAGGGAAGTCAAATGATTTAAAGACTGATAAATGGCTCTTCTGACTCGCTGTTCGGCTGCTTTCATTTCTTTTTGCAGCACGTCTTCTGAAAAAGGTGAACCAAGCTTTCTCACGGTAATTTTCTCAAAAATTTCTTTGAGAGACGGAAAATGCTGTTCATACATCGTGCTTTTTTCTGTTTGATGCAGGTAATTGATGATTTCGATTAAATCTTTACTTCCGCTTTCTCCTAAAATCCCAAGTTCTCTTAAAAGAAACCTGCACGCTTCTGCCGGATCGCTTTCTTTTTTACCAGAAGCAGGCGTTTTTTGCTGGTTTCCTATATTAAGTACGGTATTTAACGATTCTTGAATTTTCTCCATTGATTGTTGAACATGAATTCGTTCAATTACTTTTTGAATGACCATGAGCACTTCCATACGATTAAGCGGCTTCGTGATATAGTATTCAATGCCAAGCGAGTAGGCTTTTCCAATCAAATCTTTTGTTTCTACCTGTGACATCATAATAATTTTGCCTTTAAAAGTATCTTTTATTTTGCGCACGGTTTCGATTCCGTCTTGAATGGGCATCAACAAATCAATAAATAAAATATCAATCTGCTGCAATAGAGAAGATTGATCATTTAAGACAATTCCGTCTTCTGCCTCCCCTATAACCTCTCCTAAATCATTATCTTCAATAATTTCAGCTAACATTGAACGAAAGACTTCGTCATCATCTATGATATAAAATCGCATATTAGTCCTTATCCCCCATTAACGTAGAAATAGGTAAATCTATAGTAAATTGAACACCGGGGCTTGGAGACAGATTAATAAATTGAATACTCCCGCCCAGCTGCTCGGTCATTTGCTTAACGTAGACAAGCCCAAGACCTGTAGAAGGCGTCCCGTCCTTTGCGTATTTGGATGTAAATCCCGCTTTAAAAATGAGACGTTCATGCCTTTTTTTTACACCGGGACCGCTGTCTCTTACATATAGTAAAATGCGGTCTTCTTCTCGGCAGACGTCGATAATAATCGCGCCTTCTTTTTCAATCGCTTCGACTGCATTCGTTACTAAGTTATTAATTAATGATAAAAACAAGTACACGTGATAGCGAGGATGCTCTCCTAGAACCGAATATGAAAAATGAATATCTTTTGCTAACATCGCCGCATACTTTTCATTGCTGCGCATGACGATTTGAAGCAGACTTTCGATTTCCATATACTCAGAAAATTCCTCTTTTGTAATGACCTTGGACAGTCCTGCTGATATCCGCTGGTTGTCTTTTTTAATATCATGTACTTCTCCTGCAATTTGTAATGCTTTTTGGCTAAATTCGTGCAGCGAAGTAAGCTGGTGGATATCTGCTTCGTGTAGTTCTTCATATAAATCATACGACTTTTTCGTAATTCTCTCAGCGTCTTGCAGCGTTTTTTTCAAATGAATGGATTCTTCATACAAATTTGAAAGCACAACAAGCAGCTGATCATTTTTTTGAGAGATTTGCCGTTCTCTCAGCTGCCCTTCGTAAAGCTTGATCATGCTAAACAGACATAAAACAAAGAAACTTCGAAAGACGCCTACAATAAAAATTTGCATGAACTCCGGAAACACAATATGATGGTGAACCATCACATACATACAAAGCAGTTCCATGCCACCTGAAATCGTTTCGATGATGATGCTCCATATGCCAATAATCCACGGCTTTGAATGAAAATCGTTAATCTTAAACCAAGAAAAAGCAATGGCATAAACAAGATAATAAATCCCTGCTGAGCATCGAATCTGCAAAGAATGCAGAAAATCAAATGATTCGTAATTATACCAATCAAGGTACATTCGAAAGCCCACTATAGCACTCGCAACTAAAATACCTGGTATTACAGGAGATACCTTTCTTAAAAGCAGCAGTGAAAAGAAAAAAATGGGCACAGCAAAGCTGACTCTATACGTATCATGAAAAGGATAATATTTAAGCTCTCCTGCTAGCGGCACAACAACTATCATCACCAAAATGAGTAAAACATCTTTTTTTACTACCGTATCAACTTTCATCGTTCACGTCCTGCACTTTTTGAACATAAGTATATAGTTTAGCAATCTAAAAGACAATCGCTCTTCCTATATTTTTTGCACTCCCACTTCCATTTATAAATATAGCCCATATATAAACGGTTATTTATTCTCTTTCATTATTCTTTGTAGTTTTTTAGATTTTCTTGTTTTATTTTGTAATTTTTGTTGTATAGTAGAAGTACCTTTTAAAATGTGAGGCTGTATCACAACTATTCAATTATTATTACATCACCTGATAGCTACACTAAAAAGGAAAACTATTATTTTACAGGGGGAGCTTATTTTACAATGTGGATCATTACCGTTTACTCGAAAAACCAAAGTCCGACTATGTTTGAATTTGAATCAGAGGTAGAGGCGAAAAAGACATTTCAGGAGATTAAAGGGTGTAAGATCCTATCGGAAGTTATTTACTATAACGACCGAGTTCCCGCTTTAGCGTAAATCAGTTGATGTAGGAAATTTTACAAATTATCGGTTAAAAGCCACGTAAAGAGCCAAAGGATGATCCTATTCCTTTGGCTCTTTGCTGTTTGATTAGAAAAAACAAGGCTGAGACATAATGAGATGAATCTAATCTAAAGACGAACAAACGGTAGACATGAGCTGAACCGCTTGTGACACCGCAGTTGATTTCCGTGCAAGACGTCGCTTTCCGCGGGCGGCCGCTGAGCCTCCTCGTCGCTTGCGCTCCTGTGGGGTCTCACCTGTTCCGCTTTTCCCGCAGGAGTCTTCGTCTTGCCCTCCAATCAACTGCTAGAAGGGTCTACCGTTGACCCTAACAAAAAAACGAACCACTAATCAAACGTGTTGATCAATGGTTCGTTTTTCACTTCGTCTAATATACTTTTGTCCCAGCTTCGTTTTGCTTTGTGAGCATACTGACTGCCCACATTACGATAAAGTTGATAAGCAGCGCAATAAATCCGACGTTGATATCTTTCATTTGCTGAGGCAGTGACGGGAACAACGTACCAATCGTAGAGCCCCTGATTGTAATATAGGCCACTACAATAATTCCAGCAACAATCCCCCACGCTGCTCCTTGTTTCGTTACAAAGTTATTTTTCTTCAAACTGAAAAGCAGAGATGGAAACAGCTGTGTCATTAGACTATAGCCCATCAAAATAATTGTTGATAGCGTCGTTCCTCCGTTTAGCGTAAAGTAAACGGAAATGAGTGCCACAACCGGTACAAAGCTTTTCGCTAAACGAGCAATACGCGCTTCGCTTGCTTGAGGCGCAAACGGTTTGTATATGTTTTTAGCCAGCAGCGTTGACGCACTCATTAACAGCATCGATCCCGGCACAAGCGCTGTCAGCAAACCCGCTCCTCCTATAATTCCAATAAACCAAGGATCAAACGTTTGGATTGAGATACGTAATAGCGCAAGATCCACGTCCCCTCCGCTTAAACCAGGAACTTTTAAAATAGCTGCAAATCCAACAAAAAACACAAAGAGCAGCATTAAGGTATAAAGAGGACTAATGATTGCATTCTTACGAAATACCTTTGCATTTTTCGCTGTATAGCTTGAGCTAAACACCTGCGGCCACATATAAAACCCAAGTACTAGTAAAATAACGGTCGAAATAAACCACGAGACGCTTAATCCTTGCTCAGGAAACTTTAAAAATCCTGGCTTCGCTGTATTCACCGCTTCAAACATTGGACCGTATCCTCCGTAATAATGAAAAGGTAAATAAATACCTAAAAATCCAATCACAGCAAGCATCATAATATCTTTAATAACGGCCGTCCATGCAGAACCGTGGATACCGGATATCATCACATACAGCGTTAAACTGATAGCCCCCATCCAAATGGCTGCCGGCATTGAAATGGCGCCGTATGATGCTTGTGATACAATAATTCCCAATCCTTTTAACTGCACAACAATAACAGGAATGACCGCAATCACTCCTACAGCAGCTACAAGCACACCAAGGTAAGGGCTTTTATATTTGCTTACAAAAAAATCAGGCTGCGAGACGAGCTTATGATCTCTTGCATACTTCCAAATAACAGGAAGAAGCCAGTATGATAAGACATATGATAAGCTAATATAAATTAAGACATAAAGTGCAGGAGCTCCTTTTCCATAAGCCCATCCGCTTCCGCCTAGAAACGAAAACGTTGTATAGATTTCTCCGGCCATCAGCACAAACACTAAAATAGCCCCGAAACCGCGTCCGCCTACCGTCCACTGCTCCAAGTTCATATCCTTGCCTTTGGTTGATCGTATGCCAAGAAAAATAGCTGCCACTAAAAATAGTAAAATAATAATAAGTGCACTATTCATTCTTCTTCCCCTTCCCGATTTCTGGGATCAAGCTTATACATAACCCCTAAAATAATGGACGTAAGCACCACCCATATTACCATCCAAAACATATTGAACGGCATACCGAGAACAAACGGAGTCACTCGATTAACAAAAGGAAGAAAACCTAATATGCCTACGAACGGAAGGACAGACAAAATATAGATAAATTTCATGACTAAACTCCTCCGACTTTCTAAAACTAACTTCTTTATATTACCACATATTCTGTGTATTCAATGAAGGAATGCTTGCATATAAGCTGAAATAATCTCCAAAAGATAAAATATTCTGTACTATTTTACAAAAATACTGTTTTCATTTTTCTGAATAAATAGTATAATTTCTTCTTATAGTTCGCAGGAGGTATCGTACAGATGAAAACAATAGAGAAAATCAGTACATTTGCAGGAAAAACATTTACGCTTTGGGTTATTTTAATTTCCGTTATTGCCTATTCATTCCCCGAGCACTTTGTATGGATTGGAAAGTATATCGTTCCGCTTTTAGGAATTGTCATGTTTGGAATGGGATTAACGCTGTCAGCGTCTGATTTCAGCGAAGTATTTCGAAGACCGAAAGAAGTAGCACTAGGCGTGGTGGGGCATTTTATCATTATGCCGCTTCTCGCATTCGGTTTGGCGATTGGCTTAGATTTACCAAAAGAAATAGCAGTGGGCGTTATTTTAGTAGGCTGCTGTCCAAGCGGCACATCATCAAACGTAATGGTCTTTTTGGCTCGAGGAAACGTTGCGCTCGCAGTTGCTATCGCTTCTGTTTCAACCATTTTAGCACCGATTGTTACACCGCTTCTTATTTTATTATTTGCAAGCAAGTGGGTCGATATTGATATCATGTCTCTTATTATTTCCATTATACAAGTTGTCATCATTCCGCTTGCTCTTGGATTTACAATCAAAAAGTTTTTTGGAAAAGCTGCAGAAGCAAGTTCCAAAGCTCTTCCCCTTGTTTCAGTAGTCGCAATTGTTTTGATTGTATCTGCCGTTGTGGCAGGAAGCCAAGCGCAGCTTGCTAAAACAGGCGGTATCATTTTTGCCGTAGTTGTGCTTCACAACATTCTTGGTTTCACAATCGGCTTCTTCTTTGCCCGCTTATGCGGAATGGATCTAGCCAAACAAAAAGCGGTCGCAATGGAAGTTGGCATGCAAAACTCAGGGCTCGGTGTCACTATCGCTTCCACTCACTTTTCGCCGCTAGCCGCTGTCCCAAGCGCCATCTTCAGCGTCTGGCACAACATCTCAGGCTCAGTGCTAGCCTTTATCTTCAGCAAACTAAAAGACAAAAACCAGCCATCGTCTAACAAAAAAATGGCTGGCTAATACAATAAACTTATAAGGGAAGCATAAAAAGCTCCCTTGAACCTTCCCAAAAAGGTTTTAAAAAGTTCTTAAAAGCTTTTACCTAGGAGAATTTCACCAACCCCGAAAGGGGGGGGTGAAATTCTCTTAGGTATAGAAAAAAAAGACATGGCGCTTTTTGCCATGTCTCTTTTTTCTACATTGATTCTAAACTATTAGCCTCTTCCTGCTTGGAAAGAAGGATATTTCGTCATACCACCATCAGCAAATAATGTAATACCTGTTACATAGCTTGCTTGTGATGATGCTAAGAATGCTGCAACTGATGCTACTTCTTCTGGTTTACCGATGTAACCCATTGGAATCATGCTTTCTACGTCTGCACGTTGTACAGGATCTGCGAATTTTTCAGCGTTGATTGGTGTGTTCATCGCACCTGGTCCAATGTTATTTACGCGGATACCTTTTGGCGCATATTCAAGAGCCAATGTTTCCGTCATTAGTTTCATACCGCCTTTACTTGCTGCATAGTGAACAAATAATGGCCAAGGAATCATTTCGTGAACACTAGACATGTTAATAACGTTTCCTTTAATGTCGTTTTCAACGAAATATTTAATTGCTTCACGGCTTCCTAAGAATGCACCTGTTAAGTTTGTATCAATAACTTTGTTCCAGTTGTCTAAAGATAGCTCATGAGAAGGAACTGGGTTTTCAACACCAGCGTTGTTAATCATAACGTCTAATGTACCGAATTCTTTAATAGCTGTTTGAACAAGATTTACAACGTCTTCTTCTTTTGTTACGTCGCCTTGAACGATGATTGCTTGTCCGCCTGCTTCTTCTACTTCTTTTTTCGCATCTAAAGCTTCTTCTTCATTGTTGTAATAGTTAATAACAACTTTTGCTTCTTCTTGACCGAAACGAACAGCCATTGCGCGACCTAAACCTGTTGATCCACCTGTAATTACAACTACTTTATCTTTTAAATCTGTATACATAATAAAATCCTCCTAGTGTTTTCATTTATTCATACATACTATCATTAACTTTTACGTAAACGTTAACTTTTAGCCATTCCGAGGAATACGCCACCTAAAATGATGAGCACAATACCAATCGTAATTGAAATAAGCTGACGCTTTGTTTTCTTTTCTCCAAGTAAGAAGATACCGCCAAGCGTTGAAATAACGATTCCCATTTGTGATAATGAGAAGCTTGTTGCAACCCCTACTTTAGGTTGAGAGATAAATAAGAACATGTTACCAGCTGCCCAAATAAGGCCTGGAATAATGTTGCGAATTGCGTATTTATTAAACGGTTTGTGTTTATAAGTAAGTATAAGTCCACCAATTAACATACCAATAGCTTGTGGGAATAGTGCCGACCAGCCGTCTACATTAAATAAACGAGCGACAACTACATACACTAAGTATCCAATTGTTGAAACAATAAGGGTAATAATCCCTTTTTTGAATTGTCCAGATTGCTCTGCATTTTTTTCGCTTTCTAGTGATGTTAGCACGATACCAATAACAATGAAAATAAGAGCTAACACGCCTAAAATAACGGTTGTTGTTGTTGACCACTCGTGAAACACGATAACACCAAATAGTGATGTTGTCACAAGCTGCATACCAGTTGAAATTGGCATGGTTTTTGAAACACCAATATAATCAATCGTTTTCAACTGATTACTTTGCCCAACTGCCCAAAATAATCCTGAAACGATTCCGACAATAAAAATAAGCGGCGTCAACACTGGATGAACTACGAAATAAATAACGGCTGAAAAGATCAGCGCACCAATTGTAGTCCCAAGCGTTTGACTGTAAGGACCTCCGCCCAATTTAACGTTGAACAGGACAATACTTCCCCAGAAAATCGCAGGAAGAATAGCCAAAAGGATATCCATTTGATACTAACCTTCTTTCTCAAACTCTTGATGTAATTGTAAATTTAAAGTACCTTTTATTTAACTAGGTAACTTTATGTAACCAATCTTAGACCTTTTTTCTTGATACGTCAATAATAATATGTCGATTCTGTGACTTTTTTTAAAAACTTTACAATACAGCGTTTCCAAGCTACTGAAAGTTTTGAAAATAAAAAAAGATAGCCTTTTCATTATCCAAATGCTAGTATATAATAACATTATAAGGGTTACTTTTAATATCCTATATACAATAAAGTAGGTGGCATGAATGAATGAATTTGATGAGTTATGTCCAAAAGTGTGGAAAACGTTTGATATAATAGGAAAAAGATGGAACGGGTTAATTATTTATGTCCTGATGAGCGGTCCTAAACGCTTTAGTGAAATTCACAGCAGCATTCCCTCTTTAAGTAAACGAATGTTAACCGAACGAATGAAAGAGTTAGAAGAAGAAGGAATTGTAATCCGGCACGTTATTCCTGAACGTCCGGTTCGTATTGAATATATCTTAACTAAAAAAGGATCAGAGCTTGGTATGATCTTAGGACCCGTCAGCAAGTGGGCAAAAACATGGATAAAATAAAAAAGCCTCTTTGGAGGCTTTTTTTACGTTTGATAGAGGATATAATTATTTTTCCCTTCTCTTTTTCCTTTATATAACGCATCATCTGCATTTTTTAATAATGAAGCAGCCGATTCCCCGTCTTCTGGATAAATAGAGACGCCGATGGTAGTTGTGGTGCGCAAACAATAGCCCCGTACATTCCAGCTTTGCTGAAGAGATACGTGAATTCGCCTAGCAATTTGTTCAATTTCTCGTCCATTTGTTACGTTTAAAATAATGATAAACTCGTCTCCGCCCAAACGATAAATACGATCACCTTTCCTCACACAGCTCTTTAATCTCTTCGTGTATGCTTTTAGAAATTCGTCGCCTATATGATGGCCATATTCATCGTTAATCTGCTTAAAATTATCACAGTCAAGAAACAAAAGCGCAAAAAACTCATCGCTTTTTTGCTGCCCTTTTTCAATTACTTTGTTTAACTCTTTTAATAACATCGCCCGATTAGGAAGACCTGTTAAACTATCGTGAGTGGCTTCAAAATGAAGTTTATTTTCTAGCGCTTTTTGTTCAGTAATATCATTATGAATGGATACATAATGAGTAATATTTCCGTCTATATCTTTTAACGGCACAATTGTTTTCGATACCCAGTATGACTGATGATGCTTCGTCCCCATTTCAAGCTGTCCTCGCCATACTTTTCCGCTTTTTATTGTTTCAAGCAGCTCACGGTGGTCATGATTAAGCCCTGCATCTCGATAATACTTCCCTACTAAATCTTCTTTTTCATAACCTGAATACTGTACATACATATCATTCACATAGGTAATAGTTCCACTTGCATTTATAATCATAACGCTAGCTGATTCATCAAGCGCATATTTTATATTTTCAAGTTCTTTCAGCGTATACGCCAGCTGTTCTTCTGCTTCTTTTTGAGGCGTGATATCGTGTAGGATTGCATAGGCGCCAACCGTTTGATTATTTACTTTAACAGGAATCGTTGTAATATACACATGTTGTATAGAATGTTGGCTTCTTCGGAATGTTAGCTCTGTACTATAACTAATTTCTTCATATACATTCCAACGTTTGTAATTACAGGCTCCCAGTCTTTTAGCAATGTCTCGGTAATTTTTATGCAGCACATCGCTTGCAGAAAGCTGCAGCGTTTCTAAGAATGCGCTGTTGATATTTAAAATCGTGCCGTCCAAATTCAGCATACAAACTGCGTGGTGGTGGTTTGTAAATAGCGATTTGTACCACTGTTTGCTTTTTATGAGCTCTAATTCTAATCTTTTAATAGCTGTGATATCTCGGTAAATCACTGAATAGGCGACCAGTTGATTTTGATGGTCATAAATCGGTGAACAGCTGACAGATACACACACGCTTTCGCCGCTTTTTTTGTACCTGACTGTTTCATAAGGAGACAGCGTCTTACCATTTTTTAATTCTGCTATTAATTTAAGGTTTTCTTGTTCCTCTTTCTTTGACACGATGTTCATCTCTTGACGGCTTTTTCCTATAGCTTCTTCTTTTCTCCACTGAAATAGCTTTTCAAATGCTCCATTGACTGTTAAGACCTTCTCATCACAATCAGCAATTAGAATGGCGTCTACCGTGTTTTCTAGAAACGCATCGAGTAAACGCGTGCTCTCTTCCTGTGTTTTTTTATAATGAATTTCTTGAGCCATGACAAGGACATGTGAAGGGTTTGTCGCTTGATTAAAAAGAGGAGTAAAAGTTACTTCATATGCATGCCGGTCGGGCTGAAAAAGCTGTATGTGTTGATATTGAATCGGTTCTTTCGTGGCAATGGCTTTTTCACAAAGTGTGTAAAAAAGCAGATTTTCTTCTTTGTTGATTATCTCGTTTTCCATTTTGTCAAAGAATTGCTGAGCTGCTTTGTTACATTCTTTATAATATAGCTGATGTTTTTCTTGCTGAATTAAAATAACAGGCTGCGGCATATTCATAAAATAAAATTGGAATACCCCTTCACTATACATACTAAATATCCTCCATCTGCCTTTGGAATTTCACTAAACGTCTTGTTTTGATATGCCATTCACTCATTCTCCCAAACCAACACGTCTTCTTTATCTCTTAAAATATTTTAACAATCGTACAAAATCACATAATTTTATAAAAATTCAAGATATCTGCGTTGCATGTAAGTCTAATTACCCGTTCTCATATTACGATAAATGATCTATTCCGTGAAGTTTATGGTTTAAGAGTTCAATAGCCTTTCTCGTCTGAATAAACTGCGGTACTTATTATAAGTTAAGTAGGAAGAGATTGACTGCGGCATTCCCAGCAAATAGCCCTGGGCAGCATGTAGGTTTAACGAAATCGCTGCGGCTAAATCTTTATCTCGTTCAACGCCTTCTAAAATGAGATTCGTATGCGGATAATAATTAACAAGCAAATCAATCAGATCTTTCTTTTGCTTGCAGTCGGCTAGTCCTTCAGCATAGCTTCGGTCCAATTTCATATAGTAAGGCTCATACATGCTTACCTGTCTCATCGCCGCGGCTCCTGCTCCAAAATCATCAATCGCAATTTTGAAACCGGCCTCTTTCAAACTCATTACTCGGGCAAAAAGAGCTGGTGATTCCCATAAAATCTTTTCATGAAGCGTTTCATTTAACTCCCATACAATACGATGTTTCGCATTTTTATAGGTGTTCAACAGATATGTTAAAAACCGTTGGAAATGCGGGTGGAGAAGAGTAGAGGGAAACACATTGATAAATAAATCCTCAGATTTCAATACCTCAAACGGAAAGTTCTTTATAGCCCCTTCAATTGCCATCGTATCAAGCTTGTACAAATAATTATGGCGTCTTGCCAGTGAAAACAACTCTTCAATTTGCCCTTTTGCGAAAGCCGTGCGCAGCAAAGCCTCAAAACCTAGCGTCTCCCACGAATCCAGCGCATAAATAGGCTGATATACAAACTGAAAGTCTTCATACGTCAGTTCCTTTAAAACATGAGCATCCATTCTTTCGTTTAATCACCTTTCGTTTTCAATATACTATTTCTTCCATAACCTAAACTTATAAAAATATATCCTAAAAACAGATAATTGTCCATTAAAAGTAAGATATTCCATTAGGCGATTTAGTATTTTGGGACTTGCTGGAGGCTTATGATAGCAACAAAGAAGTGTTTTAGAGGCTTTTATGCTTTTGATAGATAGGCTGTAAAGGATGTTTCAAACAAGAGATTGAGACATAAGCAACTCAACCCCATCTAAAGATGAGCAAATTAAATAAAGGGACTAGTATAGATTGCTTGGGACACCGCGTTTGATTTCCGTGCATGGCTTCGCTTTCCGCGGGCGGCCGCTGAGCCTCCTCGTCGCTTGCGCTCCTGCGGGGTCCCACCTGCTCCGCTTTTCCCGCAGGAGTCTTCGCATTGCCCTCCAATCAACCGCTAGAAACACCTAATATGTGAAGTTTACGTTTACTATATACTTAGCGCAATAACCTCTTATCGTTAGTTTGTAATCATAGACAAGTTGCTCATGTTGATAAATAGATGCTAGTTGGAAAACCAAGGATAACAGCCCATTCAAGACATTACAAAAAATATTGCACCTACAGCTAAGCAAATCCTATAACTTTCTTCATCTAACTTGTTACCTCTTCTTCTCTATAAATTCTCTACTATTTCCCTTCATTAAAACGAATATTTTTTAGCATTTTTAAAAACCATTCTTGCTTTTTTTCTTCATCACCGCTTTTATATTTATCGCTGCTATCGAAGGAAATCTGTACTATTTTATTAGAACGCTTATCTGCTACATATGCCAAGTATGTATTAGGAATATGTTTCTTCTTATCTACTATTACACGCTTTTCTGTTCCTTTGAAATAAATATAAGCTGATTGGTAGTAAATCCTCGTCTGTGAGTTTTCAATCTTATTAGGAACACTTAATCCAAATCTTCTTTTAAATAAAGCCTCAACGTGAATACTCTCATCTGCAGGATTACTGGTTAAAAACTCAGTTTTTATATAATTCGCTTGTGTTTTACCTTCAACTTCTTCATTGTAGACAGCCCACCAGCTCTCGTAAGAATCATTATTGATAGCATAATCCTCTCTATTTTTATGTAAAACTTGATACTCTTCTGGAAACCACATCGTATACTGCCCTGTCTTTGACTTAAACTCATAAAACCCATCATCCGCTTTTTCATCTTTGTTTAAGAACTTGCGCGTAAAGTGATCATCAAAAGCTGGAACGTTGGGGTAGCTGCTTTCGTTTATCAGCCATATTGCTCCTATTAAAATAGCAGCTCCTGTGATAACTATCATGATAACTTTCGAACGTTTTTTCATTGGCGTCCCCTCTACTTTATCGTTTGGAACAAACTTTAATCCTTATATATTGAATAGTCTTTAGCATTTTGATTTGTTGCGCTTATGCTAAAAAAAGCTTTTGCTTATAATTAATTTCCCTTAACAAATTTAATACTTTGCAACATTTTTAAAAACCATTTCTTTCTATCCATTTTATTTGTTTCTGTATTTTCCCCTACACTATCATATATTAATTTGATTACCTTATCAGAGCTTTTATCTGCTACATATGCTACATAAAGGTTGGGCGGATTTTCTTTACTGTCATGTACTATATGTTGGTTAGTACCACGAAAATATGTATAGGCATAATCATAATAAATTCTTGTATGAGAGGTTTCTAACTGTTTAGGTTTTTTACTGTCTAATTGTTCTTTAAATAAACTCTCTACATAAATTAATTCTGATTTCATGTCGTTCTCGGAAAATTCAGCCTTGATAGCGTATGTTTGTTGATCATTTTCGTAGGGTTTAATATAAGAGGCTGACCAATTTTCATATGATTCGCCATTTCTAGTGTAATCTTCGCGATATTTATGTAAAACTTGATACTCCTCTGGAAACCACATCGTATACTGACCTGTCTTCGACTTAAACTCATAAAACCCGTCGTCCACTTTTTTATCTTTGTTCAAGAACTTACGTGTAAAGTGGTCATCAAAAGCTGGGGCGTTAGGATAGCGACTTTCGTTTACGCCCCGTATGCCACCTATTAAAATAGCGGCTCCTACAATAACTGCAATAATGGCCTTGGTACGTTTTTTCATTGTTACACACTCCCTTCATTGCTTGAAATAAACCACATTTAATATTATTTGAATAGTTTTATTTAAATCTACTGCTATGTATGCTACATACTGCTTACTCATCTATTTGTAGTTATTAAACATATAAAAATTGCTCAAATCATTGTCTGAGCAATAGCTGCATCTCTTATGTTCATTCACTTTCATCCCTATAATCCACTGTACTCAAGCAGAGTTATTTTGTTTCTTATATCGTTACTTAATAAAGGTTTTCACTCACGACTTTTATCCTCGCTAAAATTAATACTTTTTAATATTGTCAAAAACCATAACTTCCTTTTTTCTTGGCTAGTTTCTGTACCTTCACCTATACTGTCGTATGAGAATTTTATAACCTTATTAGAATTTTTATCTGCTACATAAGCTGTATAGGTATTAGGTAAATGAACTTTACTGTTATGTACTACATGCCTTTCAGTTCCCTTGAAATATGCATAAGCATAGTCATAATATATGCGAGTACGTGAAGTTTCTATTTCTTTAGGATTACTATCTTTTAATTGCTCTTCAAATAATCCCTTCACATAAATAGGCTCAGAGTTCTTATCATTCTTTGAAAATTCAACCTTAATATAGTGGATTGATTTATTTTTTCCAGCCATCTTCCTATATGAAGCAGACCAATTTTCATATGATTTTCCATTTACAGAGTAATACTCTGAAGCATCATGTAGCATTTGATACTCCTCTGGAAACCACATCGTATACTGACCTGTCTTAGACTTAAATTCATAAAACTCATCATCCGCTTTTTTATCTTTGTTTAAGAACTTACGTGTAAAATGGTCATCAAAAGCTGGGGCGTTGGGATAACGGCTTTCGTTTACGCCCCATATGCCGCCTATTAAAATAGCGGCTCCTACAATGACTAGAATAATAGTCTTCGTATGTTTTTTCATCCTCTTACATCTCCGTTGTTTGGCTTATTAAAATTGATACTTTTACAAAGTTTTATAAACCACTCTTCTTTTATAGGCTCAGAGTTATCTGAACGCCCACCAATACTATTAAAAGACAGCTGAATAACTTTTTTAGAGTTTTTATCAGCTACATATGCCACATATGTATTAGGGGCATGCTTATTTTTATCATTTATAACGTATTTTTCTGCCCCTCTAAAGTAGATATAAGCTGATTGATAGTAGATTCGAACTTCATCTGTTTCTAGCTTTTCCAGTTTACTGACATTGAAGCGTCTCCTTAATAAACTTTCTGCACTAAATTCTTCGTTTTCTTGTTTTCTTGCTTCTGAAAATGTAGCTTGTATATTGTTTATTTGGTTTTCACCTTTATACTTTTTAATAGATGAAGCTCTCCATCTTTCATAGAAATTACCGTCTCTTACATACTGTTGTTCATTTTCATGCAACAGCTGATACTCCTCGGGAAACCACATCGTATACTGCCCTGTCTTTGACTTAAACTCATAAAACCCGTCGTTCACTTTTTTATCTTTGTTCAAGAACTTACGTGTAAAGTGATCATCAAAAGCTTGAACATTGGGGTAGCGGCTTTCGTTTATTAGCCATACGGCTCCTAGTAAAATAGCTGTTCCTGCAATAACTGCAGTAATGAGTTTTATACGCTTTTTCATCGTTATACCCTCCCTTCATTCTTTTGAAATAAACGGGACTTATTATAAATTGGATAGTATATATTTTTTTGATTCGCTCTTATTCCACAAAAAAAGATTTTAATTTCTAGTATCTTTAAAATCATCAAATTGAACACTTTTTAAGATTTTCATAATCCTCTTATCTTGCTCTCTTCCTTGCCTCTCGTTTAATTCTGCTTTTACGTTATCAAAATAAAATTTAATAACTGAATTAGAATGTTTATCCGCTATATAGGCTACATATTCATTAGGCACGTAGCCCTCTTTTTCTCTATTTACTTGCTTATGAGTACCTTTAAAATAAGTATAGGCCTTATCATAATAAATACTTACATTTCTAGTTTCTATTTTATAAGGTTTATTTGAATTAAATTGCTCTTGAAACAGTCTTTCAACGTAAATAGATTCATTTTTTTTTATTTTGTTTGAAAATTCAACTGTCATATATTCTAATTCATTGCTATTAGATACAGCTCTATAACGCTCATATAACTTTCCTTCTTTAACATACTGCTGTTCATTTTCATGCAACAGCTGGTACTCCTCTGGAAACCAAATTGTATACTGCCCGGTCTTCGACTTAAACTCATAAAACCCGCCGTCCACTTTTTTATCTTTATTCAAGAACTTACGTGTAAAGCGGTCATCAAAAGCTGGGGCATTGGGGCAACGTTCTTCGTTTATCAGCCATATTCCACCTATTAGAATAGATGACCCTACGATTGCTGCAATAATAGTCTTTTTACGTTTTTTCATCATTCCACACATCCTTTATTGCCCTTGCTCGTACAAACTTTAAAATTAAGAAATTTTCTTCAGCTATTGTTTAAAACAGAATGAGTAGACCTTGTTTTTATTCTGTTTTAAAGGTAATACTCTTTAATATCTTTATAATCCATTCCTCACGTTCTTCTGCTGATTTTTCAGAAAGGTGTTCTGTACTATCAAAATAAAATTCAATTACCCGCTCAGAGTTTTTGTCCGCAATATAGCCAGCATATGTACTTGGGGTACGTTTATTAAAATCCGTAATTACTCTTTTATCTGTGCCTTTAAAATAGATATACGCGCTATCGTAATAAATTCTTGTTGTATCTGTCTGTAATTTTTGAGGATCATTAATATAAAAACGGTTTTTAAATAAGCCCTCTACATATATCTTTTCTTTATTAGTTTTTTTCTCAGACAGCTCAATATTAATATATCCTTTATATCCATCTCGGCTATTATTAGAGGCTTTCAAAAATTCATAATATGTATCATCTTTAACATAATCCGAAGCATCCTTATGTATGATTTGATACTCCTCTGGAAACCACATCGTATACTGTCCTGTCTTTGACTCAAACTCATAAAACCCGTCGTCCACTTTTTTATCTTTGTTCAAGAACTTACGCGTGAAGTGATTATTAAAAGCCGGAACATTTGGATAGCGGCTTTCATTTATTATCCATACCCCGCCTATTAAAATAGTTACTCCTATAATGAGTGCAATGATAGTCTTAGTATGCTTTTTCATCTTCTGGCATCTCCGTTATTTTCTGCTCTAAAATGGATACTCTTTAACATATTTAAAACCCATGTATTCTTTTCCAAGTTACTATCTTCTATAAAATCTCCAACCTGATCCATTGATAATTGAATGACCTTTGTCGATTCCTTATCAGCCACATAGGCTACGTATGTATTTGGGACATGTTCTTTACTGTCATTTATCACATGCTTCTCGGGCCCTTTAAAATAAATGTAAGCAGATTGATAGTAAATTCTAGTATTAGAAGTTTCTATTACCTTTGGTTCACTTACATTAAAACGATTCTTCATAAGACTTTCTACGCTAAAAGATTCATCTCCTGGATCTCTTCCTTCTGAAAATTTTAAACTGATAGAATTAATTTGATGTTCCTTTTTATGCTCTTTGGTATAAGCTGCTACCCATCTTTCGTACATTTTTCCACTCACGACATAATCTTCATCATTTTCATGTATTAATTGATACTCCTCTGGAAACCACATCGCATACTGCCCAGTTTTTGACTTAAACTCATAAAGACCATCATCCACTTTTTTATCTTTGTTCAAGAACTTACGCGTGAAGTGATCATTAAAAGCAGGGACTTTGGGGTAGCGGCTTTCGTTTATTAGCCATATTCCTGCTGTTAAAATAACCGTTCCTGCAAGGACTGCAATAATGGTCTTCGTCCTTTTTTTCATAGCTGCACATCCTCTTTATTTCTACTAGATAGGTTTTGGTATTTAAGTTAAAATTGATTTATTTCTTAAATTATCGTTCAACATGAGCTTTATTAAGCCTCATTCCCCTCACGGAACTTAATATTTTTTAATATCGTTAGGAACCATTTTTTCTCTGCTACTTCATCATTCTTTCTGCTTTTTTCACTTTTATCAAACCACAGTTCAATTGCATTATTAGAATGTTTATCCGCTACATATGCTATATATGTATTTGGAGCATGTTCTTTATTAGGATGCATAATTACTTCTTGTGTTCCTTTAAAATATGTATAAGCTGAATCATAGTAGATTCTTGTACTAGAAGTTTCAAACGTATTAGGCTTAGTAACATTTAGCTGTTCTTTAAACATATTGTCTACAGTAAAGGATTCATTTTCAGCCTTTCTTGCGTTTAAAAATGTCATTTCGATATAACTTCCCCCAGCATTTTCAGCTTTGTTATTTACCTCTTTCGCTATCCACCTTTCATAAGAATTACCGTTTATTACGTAATCTTCTCCGTTCTCCTTTATAAGCTGATAGCCTTTAGGAAACCACATCGTATACTGCTCAGTTTTTGACTTAAACTCATAAAAACCATCATCCACTTTTTTATCTTTGTTCAAGAACTTACGCGTGAAGTGATCATTAAAAGCTGGCACGTTGGGGTAGCGTGTTTCGTTTATCAGCCATATTGTTCCTACTAAAATAGCGACTCCTACAATTACTCCAATAACAGTCTTCATGCGATTCTTCATAGTCGCCCATCCTTTTTTATTGTTTAGAACAAACTTCACTTTGTATATATTGAATAGTTTAGAATTGTTATATCTGTTCTTATTCCTTCGACATACCTTTTTTAAAAGTTATTGAGACTCACAAATCTCTCTGACTTCTTTTTCTTTACCAAATAAGCCTTTGTATTCAAGTTGAGCTATTTTCTTGATTAAAACGAATACTATTTAATATTTCTACAAACCACTCTCTTTTCTCAAGCCCCTTATTAGTTTGATGATTTAAACTGTCATCAAACCATAATTCAATTACCTTATTAGAATACTTATCTGCTACGTATCCTATGTATGTATTTGGAGCATATTTATTCTTATCATGGATGACATGTTGTTCTGTTCCTTTAAAATAAAGATAAGCTGCATCAAAATATATACGGGTATTAGCTGTTTCCCACTTTTCAGGATTATTTGCGCCAAACTCACCTTTAAATAGACTCTCTACATAAATAGATTCATCATCAGGATTACTCTCTGATAGTTCGACTTGTAAATAATTTAGTTGATCTCCTTTTTTATGCTTCTTGACTGATGAAGCTTTCCACCTTTCGTAAAAATCGTCACTTTTAACATATTGTTGTTCATTTTCATGTAACAACTGATACTCCTCCGGAAACCACATCGTATACTGCCCTGTCTTGGACTCAAACTCATAAAACCCATCATCCACTTTTTTATCTTTGTTTAAGAATTCACGCGTAAAGTGATCATCAAAAGCAGGGACGTTTGGGTAGCGGCTTTCGTTTATCAGCCATATTCCTCCTATTAAAATAGCAACTCCTGTAATGATTGCGGAAAGGGTCTTCGTACGTTTTTTCATTGTCCTACACTCCCTCTATTACTCTTTTGAAATAAATAGGACTTAATGTAAATTGTTCAACATATAAAAATCCCTCAGACCACTGTCTGAGGAATAGCAGTATCCCTTATGTTAATTCACTTTCATCCATTGATTCTTTATATCGAATTTCGTACTCTCTCTTATGCATATCTTTAATAGAATGCATAAAACTCATAATATGCTGAAATGCTCCAGTATCATACTGCTGAGCTCGTAGCGTATATCCCCGCTCAGCTGCTTCTAATTTACTTTTAACCGCATCCGCAAACTCACCCGTTTGGTTTTCTAAATAGCTTTTAGCATGCCAAAGCTTTTCATTTACTTCTTGATCCTTTTTGATTAACTCTTTAATCCTTTTTGCCTGCTCGTCTTTGAAGTCATCACTATCAAATTCAAACGTGTATTTACCGCTCGTTGTTCCTGTGTGTGTAAAATCAAAATCAAACAATTAAATCCCCCCTACTACTTCTTTCATGCTTTTAATATCTGAAGCTACCGATTCGTCAGCTTCCATCATCTTCTCGAAATTTTGGAAGAACGCTTCAAGAAACTTTTGATAGTATGTAACTTCCTCTTGAATAGAAGAAATAATCTCTTCAACAGGAGTAAATACACTATCGTCTAGCGGGTCAAACGTTTTGTCAAACGTCACTTTTTCAGCCACACGCTTTTGTCCAAACCATGCGAGGGTAGCGCCGTCTTTATCTGCCTTTTCCATAAATGACTGGGGAGAAGCTTCTTCTCTGGATATTTTCATTTTTAACTTTTTCTTCTTAGCTTCGAAGACTTCGTTAATTTCACTATGTAAATACTGCTTTAGCGTATTTAAGTTTGCTTCTTTGTCTTTAATAGCATTAGCACAGTAATAAACAAACTTCTTCATTTGTTCATAATCTAGCAAGATTTCTTCCTGAGATCCTGAATCAAAAACCTGATAATACGTCTTCATAGCATTAGCTTCTGTGTATTTGACAACGTAATTAATTCCGTGGAGTTTTGCTTGATTTCTTTGAGATATTCCTTTAACAAGCTGAAATGTTGCTCCAGGGCTAGTAAATGTATTTACCATTACTACTGCTCCTACTCCTATACCTGCTTTAATCTCTCCAAAATGAAGAAAAGGATATCTTTTTACACTCTCAAGGTATTGATCACGTGTTTCTGGCAGGTTAAGCAACGTTTCTTGTTTCACATGATCATTAACAAACCCTAAACCGCCTAATGTTGTCTTTACTCCAAGGTTATAACGGAATTGGTCTATCATATACACTGGGTTCCATTTTGCTTCTTTCTGAAAAGGATATTTCCCAATGTTAATCATTTCTTCTGTATCTAAATCTCCAAGCATCGTCACTTTGTTACCTGCATACCAGCTGTTTGGAAAGGATTGAGCATGCATGGGCTCGCCTTTTACCCAGGTATGGCTGATAGTGGCCTTTTGCTTTTTGTAGTAAGTATTGGCTATTTCAATTATTTTTTTTTCAGGTATCTTATCGATTCTACCTTCCGTTCGACTTAAATACGTTCGAAAGGACGTATCATTCCTAACAATTTGCTTTATATTCACAGGGGCATCGTTTAAACCCCGTATATTAGTAAAAGTCTTTTTTATAAGCCCGATACTTACTATTAAGCTACCTCCTAGTGAATGCCCATCTCCATAACGTACTAGTTTAATATCGTTATTTTTATTTTGTGTTTTTATTTTTTTTTCTACTTTATCATACATTATAGACGCATCTCTTAACTGGTTATCTTTCTTGCCTGCTCCAATACCTAAAGCGTCATAAATAACATCTCCGAAATCTTTGGAAGGTTCTGTTCCTCTGAAAATATAATATACCTGATTTATCTTTTGACCTTTATCATAAAAGTGTATAGCTGCTCCATCCATCCCTGAGGTTTTTCCAATCCCCATCTCTTCACTTGTATATATTTTAAATTCAGGAGGTTCTTTCCCTGTTTCTTCTTTGTATATTTTCCTTATTTTCTCTTCTTTATTTGTTAAATCACTATATTCTAACTGAACGATTTTATTTCTAATACTGTTATCTAAAATTTCTTTCTGTTCCATAATAAAAACCCCTTAGTTAGAAAATTTTATACTTTTCAAAATCTTCATTAACCACTTTGTCTGATCTTCTTCATCCAAATGTTGATTTTTAAATCCACTGGTTTCAAAAGAAAATTCAACTACTCTATCGGAGTTTTTATCCATAATATATGCATAAAAGCTGTTAGGTTTTTGATCGCTACCTTCTACTACTTGTTTGTCTTTATTTACTTCAAAATGAACACTAGAAAAGTAAATAATATTCTTGCTTGTTTTAATAAGCTTTGGTTCTTTAGAAATCAAATGATCTTTAAAAAAGCTTTCAATATAGTCTTGCTGATTTTTTTTATTATCTTTAGCCATTGTGATGTGTATAGCACCTCTATACACCTGGTTTTCACTTGAGGGAACAGCTCCCCATTGCTCGAAGTTTTTATTATCTCTAGAATAATCGCCATCTTCATTTAGTAATGTATATCCCTCCGGAAACCACATCGTATACTGCCCTGTCTTCGACTTAAACTCATAAAACCCGTCATCCACTTTTTTATCTTTGTTTAAGAATTCACGCGTAAAGTGATCATCAAAAGCAGGGACGTTTGGGTATCGGCTTTCGTTTATCATCCATATTCCTCCTATTAAAATAGCAGCTCCTGCAATGACTGCAATAATGGTCTTCGTACGTTTTTTCATTGTCGCACACCCTTTTAGTTATGTTATAACCTATGTTTTATACATGTTCGATACTATCATACTTATAATGGGAGAGTCATAAGCAGAACGAATCAAAGAACCATAATTAGGAAGTGGTTATTTTTTACTATCACTTACCCTTTCTATTAAAGAAATAATCGTTTCTTTTTTTATCATTGTTACCGTTATTAATGATTTCTCTCAATAAAGAAAACCCCACTTTCAAAAAAGTGAGGTTGATTACATAATATAGGACGTTTACTGAATGTTTCGCTCTCCTTGTGCCAGCACATCAATTTCAGCGTCAATTTTCACGCTGTGGGTTTTCCCATCAAGTCCAAGAATCACAATTTCATACTGCTTGTTAGTGAGAACAATCGATTCGATAATACCTTTATGCTGTCTTAACGCGTATGCTTTTGCACGGCTTTTAGTTAAAGGAATCGTTTTTTCTTTCAAAATACTCCCGGTTTGGGCGTTAATTTTTACTTTATGCTCTTCTCCGTTTAACGTAAGGATGTCTACTGTATAAATAGGAAGAGTGAGTATTTTACTCAGCGATATGGATTTGACAATGCCTTTATATTCTTTTAATGCGAGAAGCTTTGCTTGTTCTTTCAACAAAAGTGATTGTTTTTCAGAAATCATTTGACGCCATCCTTTCTAGTTTATAAAACGGACTGCTGTTTCAATTTCTTAACGTACCATATCCTATGTATACGTCTACTAACTAGTATAGCGGGCTTGTCTTAAATTTCTCTTAATATTACATGAAAGATAGCTGAAGAAAGCTGTTTCCCACTGAAAAAACTAGACCTGATTAGATCTAGCTTCTTATTGGTGAATGTGAATTCTACATTTTTTTCGTTTCGAATCGTTCTACGGCTCTTATTTGTTTGATTGACGGGGATTTGTGTACGCACATGCCTAAATGAACTTTTTGAAGCAAATAGGGATCAATGTAAAAACCATTTTGAAAGATGTTTTCTTTTTCCTGTTCGTCATGAAATTTGGAGCATCTTACACAGTAATACATATCATAACCTCCTTGCGGGCTATTTTATAAACGGGGATAGTTGTGAATGGTATATTTACCTATAGCATATGGAAAAGAACAAAAGTCGTGCTTGTTTAGGGAAAATGTCCGAAAAGAAGAAGGCTTGTTCGTGGGCTAAAACACTGGCTTTTAAAAATGATTATTTAGAACATAAATCAGTTTAATCGTAATAAAAAAGCCTCTTTTAAAGAAAAAAGAGGCACTTTTTATTAATTTGTTACTTTTGCGCTGTTTTGATGCCAGTTCCAAGCTGATGCGATAATTTTTTCTAATGAAATTTGCGCTTTCCAGCCTAATTCTGCGTGAATTTTATCAGAAGATGCGACTAAGCGTGCCGGATCTCCAGCGCGGCGGTCTGCCATTACGACATTCGCTTTTTTACCCGTTACTTTTTCACACGTTTCGATCACTTCTTTTACAGAGTAGCCAAGGCCGTTTCCAAGGTTGTACGTTGCTGTTTTCTTCGTGCCGTCTAACAGTGCCTGAAGCGCTGAAATGTGAGCATTTGCTAGGTCCGTTACGTGAATGTAGTCACGGATGCACGTTCCGTCTGCAGTATCGTAGTCTGAGCCGAATACAGAGATGTTTTCACGTTCACCAAGCAGGTGCTGAAGAATGATTGGAATTAAGTGCGTTTCAGGATCATGGCACTCGCCAATTTCTGCTGTTTCGTAAGCACCCGCTGCGTTGAAGTAACGAAGCACAACATATTCCATGTCGTAAGCACTTGCAAAGTCAGCTAAAATCTGTTCGATCATTAACTTTGAACGTCCGTACGGATTAATTGGGTTTGTTGCCGTATCTTCTGTAATGATATCTACAGAAGGAATCCCGTATGTAGCAGCAGTAGATGAAAAAATAAACTTTTTCACATTGTGCTTCATCATCGTTTGTAAAAGGGTTAACGTCGCAGCTACGTTATTTTGATAATATTTAAGAGGATCTGTTACTGACTCCCCTACTAAACTATTAGCAGCAAAATGCATGACAGCATCAATTTTATGATTTGTGAATACGCTTTCTAAATCTTTCTCATTACCTAGATTTCCTTCTACGAATACCGCTTTCTCATCGATTGCCCAGCGATGACCCGTTGATAGATTATCAAGTACCACAACTTCATTTGTTTTCACTAATTCTTTTACTAGGTGGCTTCCGATATAGCCTGCTCCTCCGATGACTAAAATCATACTGTCAGTCAGCTCCTTTTTATTAAGTGTCGCTACAGATATCGTACCCGTTTCTTTTCCATTTGTAAATATTTCATTTTTCAGTATCCTGCAGCGATACGGTTATATTTTTTATTAGTATAGACAATCAATATGAACTCATTATGAAGAAAAGGGAAGGAAATTTTTATTGCTCTTTTTCACAGAGAGTTAGATAATATAGCAGGAACTAATTTACTTATTAAAGGAATGAAAGCTTAATGAGCAAACACCATTCATGGCTAGATGCGCTAAAAGGATTATGTATTCTTACAGTAGTGGCAGGGCATTCTAGCAGCCCTTTTTTTCATCATTATTTCTTTTGGTTTCACATGCCTCTCTTTTTTATGATTAGCGGCTATCTGTTTCACTCACGTTCTAGAATACAAGAAGTACGAGGATGGATTTTGAAAAAATGGATGCGTTTACTTATCCCTTATTTTTCATTTGGCCTGTTAATAGCAGCCCTTATCTTTGTTCAAACATTTAACGTTCGGGAAGTGTTACTAAACATCTACCATTTATGTATTGGCGGGAGAACTCTCGGATACTATTACGGTGTTTTTTGGTTTGTCACTTGTTTATTCTTAACTCACCTTGTTTTTGCCTATGCATCTCTACTGATTAAAAGAAAAAGGTCAATGGTTCTTTTCTTAGCTCTATGCTATTTTATCGCTCATATTTATGTCAGCTTTCCATTTCTTCAGCAAAAAAACATTATATGGAGCGCCAATTCTGTTTTGCTATCCATTTGTTATTACGCAATTGGATATTACAGCAGACAAGCTTTTTCGTTTATTGAGAGAAATAGCACCGTAATCGTGAGCAGCTTAATCATTTTATTGATTGTAGTTTTAGAAAAGCTCAACGTTCTTTCTTATACATTAGATATTAAAGCAAACGTTTATACATGGCTGCTTGATTTGATTATTCCTCTTTGCGCGGCAAGCATTCTTGTATATATAAGCAAAAAAATGAGCTTAACAAAGTGGAGTAAGCCTTTTGAATACGTGGGGAAATCCTCGTTTACCATTATGTTTTTGCACGTACCGGTTACTATTTTAATAGAAAAATACACCGGCATATCTACCGTCTTTTTATACATAGTAATGGGAACATTGATTCCTTTAATATGTCATGTATTGTTGAAACAATTTCTTCTTACAAACGCATTATTTTTAGGTGCGTTTCCTATTCCGAAAAAGGACAGTGGACAAACACTTCCAGTTTCGAAATAAACAGTCATGTAACCCCTGTTCTTTACAGGGGTTATTTACTAGATTTGCTGAGGCACTTTCTTCATATCTTTCACTTTATTTTTTAATGGAAGCATGCCTTCAATATGGCATTCAATACAGTCCCCATCTTCAATAACAGCGGGTCCCGGCGTTCCGGTTAAGATAATATCACCTGGATGCAGCGTCATGACTTTTGAGAAAAATGAAACACAGTATGCGATGTCGTAAATCATATTAGACACGGTATTTTCATGCTGCATGTCTCCGTTTAGCAATGTGCGCACTTGAAGTGATTTCACGTTTGATATGCTTTCTTTTGTGATAAACTCTGAGCCTATACTGCAAAATGTATCAAAGCTTTTTGCTCGCATTAAGTAGCGATGATTCGCCGCATGAATATCAGCTGCGGTTACGTCAATGGCTGACGTATAGCCAGCAATTACGTTCATGGCTTCATCTGGCTCTATATCCTTACACGTTTCGCCGATTACCACCGCTAGTTCCGCTTCAGCCGTTGTTTTGTAGGACTGCTTTGGAATACGAATGCTGTCATCTGGTCCAATAATGGCGGTTGCGGGTTTTAAAAAACTAACTGGATCAATGGCACGGTCGTAGTCTTTTAGTTTTTCTTCAGAAGCTGCATAATTAAATCCAATGCCTAACAATTTTGACGGATTACTAATGATAGGAGCTGTTTTTCTGCCCTGCAAGTGCAGTGCGGGAAAAGAGCTGTTCATACCAAATTTATTATGGGCGTACCATGTTTCAAGGTGGCGAAGTTCTTTATATTGAATAAGATCCCAAATTGTTGTAGACCAGTTTGTTAAATATTTAGCATTAATATCTTCTATAAGCAGAATGCTGTCATTGTCTAAAATAGCTGCTTGTTCTTTCCCTTGCTCTATTATATTTACTAACTTCATGATACGCTCCTTACCGATGCTTGAATGATATGATCGCTGTTTTCTTTTACCCAATTTAATAATTTTTCATCTTGGTTGTATCCCGCAATAAAAGATAAGCCGATTGGCAAACCGTCTAGTTCTCCCGCAGGTATCGTAACTTGCGGAAGTCCGCTTAGTCCGGCAATACACGTCATTTGAAGTGTTCGCAATCTTCTGTTTTCTAACTCCGGTCCTTTTGCATCTTTTATAGGCGCGGGTCCTGGAGCTGTAGGAAGCACTAATATTCCGTCTTCTCCAAGCTGTGAGTACATAAAATAGCGAAGTTCACGACGCTTTTCTTCTATATAATTCATATTTAATAAGGTAAGAGTGCTCGCCCATTGAAAGCGGCTTCCGATATCGTCTCCAAACGTTGGGTTTTCTTTTTGAATCCATTCTCCGTGCGTTTGCCAAATTTCTTTTCCTTGCAGCAAACGAAAAGTTTCCATATATGTAGAAAAACCCTGGGGGGCAATTACTATTTCTTCTGTAGTAGAAAAAGACTTCATTACGTGCTTAATAGGTGGTGCAAGAGCTTGCATGCTTTGTTCATCCACAAGTTCCATAACGTCTGTTGCTACATAAAGTCTTGTAAAACCGCTAGCACGCGACGTTGAGTTCAATAAAACCGCTCCTACTTTTTGCAGAGTGTGGCCGTCTCTAGCCATTACACCAACTGTATCAAAGCTTGGAGCAAGTGGAATTAGACCGTTTGTAGAAATGCGTCCGTGAGAAGGACGATACCCAAAAATACCGCAGTAGCTTGACGGAATTCGAACCGATCCTCCAGTATCTGTTCCAATCGCAAAATCAGTTATTCCCGCTGCGACAGCAACCGCTGATCCGCTCGAAGAACCTCCCGGAATTCGATTTGCGCCTTTTGGGTTTACCGGTGTTCCATAATGCGCGTTTTCTCCATTTAGTCCGTACATAAGCTCGTCCGTGTGCGTAACTCCCTTCAGTGCAGCTCCTTCTTTTAAAAGAGCAGCTACTACATCTGCATGTTCGCTTGCAGGCTGATGCGTGGCGAGCCAATCCGGATTTCCTGCACTTGATATATGTCCTTGTACATCAAATACGTCTTTTAACGCAAAACTCAAGTTATTTAACATCCCCGTTCCCGTTGGAGGTACGTAAAGATCACTGTCTACAAATGCGTTCCACGTATCTTTCATTCAACCATCTCCTCATTTCTTATATCTGTTTAGAATATAAAA
The DNA here is from genome assembly GCF_038006305.1 of Priestia sp. FSL R5-0597. Classification (NCBI taxonomy): domain Bacteria; kingdom Bacillati; phylum Bacillota; class Bacilli; order Caryophanales; family Bacillaceae; genus Priestia; species Priestia sp. FSL R5-0597. The sequence goes on along the minus strand of NZ_JBBOUZ010000001.1, from coordinate 1,006,630 downwards.
TTTGGAATAAGTTGGTCAATGAATGTGTCAGGTCTGTTTACACTAATATTATGTAAGTCTCCCAACTTCTCTTTTCCTAGAGAAACTAGCCGTTTCATTTCCCTTTTAGCACGTTTGCGAGTAAAGTAGAAACATATCATTTTACGAAAAGGACTATCGCGATGGAACAATCTACTACGCTTTTCTTATTTATTTTATTAGCTTTTGTGCTAACAAGAGGCATTCCATTTATAGGTTCATTTGCTCCTAGCATTAATACACTGCTTAGGCATATTGGACGTTATTTTTCAAATTTAAATACGATGTTTCATGAAGATGGCCACGCGTTAATGGGGCTTATTGTCGGAAAAGGCGTCAATCGCATTGAGCTTTACACCAATAATGAAGGTGTAGCTGTGACTGCCACCTACGCGGGATCCCGTGGATGGCTGCCGCGCGTCATTATTGCCTTAGCCGGCTACCCGTTCAGCTCAGCAATGGCTTATTTATTTTTCTACCTGCTCGTTCACAACCACTACGACTGGCTTTTTTACGGGTTAGGAAGTGTTGTTGTTATTAATTTACTGCTTTGGGTACGTAACGGATACGGAATTGTATGGCTATTTTCTATCGGTTTGATCCTCGGAGGCATCTATTATCTGCAAGATCCACAGCTTATGCGCTACAGCATGATGTTTGTTGGTGCACTGTTACTTGTAGAATCTCTATTTTCCGCCTTTATTATTTTTGTGTTAAGCATCAAATACCCAAACGATGCGGGTGACGCTACAAGTTTAAAGCAGCTTACCCATCTTTCAGCACGCTTTTGGGGCTTTTTATTTTTCGCACAGGCCGTTTATGTGGCTTATTTGATTTTTCACCTGATTTATTAAAGACAAAATTCTGTAATCCCCCGAGAAAACTTTGGGAATTTTATAATTTAAAGGAATAATTTACTTTTATACACTAAATAATGGTTTACGAGTTCCCTAAATGAGGTATATATTGGGTACTATGAAGTCGTAAAGAGGTGTGGGATACTTGTCATTATTTTTAAAGTGGAAGCAAAAGAAGCAGGAAAAAGAAGTAGAGCGTGTTCTTGAGGAATCAATCTCAAAAAGAAAAGACTACTGGAACACAATTGGACATGTAGACGGAGACGTATTAACTCATTTGTTAAATCCCATGTTTTTTGGCGGGCCTGCTTGGCCGTCTGGACGTCAAACTTTTATTCGTGTTCAAAAAACAGAGACGGTTATTTTAGCAAGCGACGGCTTGTCCGACCCGTTTCAACTACCTGAAGAAAAGAGCCAAAGACAAGGAAAGGGATTAGAATTCTATATCGAATGCGATGATGAATCTCTTCGCGGACCTTTATCGGATATCCAGGATCACTGGGCATTTGACCTTCTTTATCAAATGAGTCAAAATGCTGCCGCTCACCCTAATATGCTAGAACTATTCATGAAACATGATGTTCTTTCAATTGAATTTACGGATTTGGACGTACCGCCTCATTTTGTAAATAAAAATGGAGATATTGGTGTATTGCTAGGAGTTCAGTCTCCTTCTGTTTCAGCTAGCCTCTCTTTACCTTACGAATCTATTAAACTGATTAGCATGAAGCTTCTTACACCAAACGAATTAGACTATGTGCGCGAACAAGGAGCGCAAGGACGCAGGCAGCTCGCTGAAACATTTCAGCTGTCAAAAAGCTATCATATTACCATGACTAAAAGAGAGTCTCTTATTTAAAAGAGGTTCTTTTTTTATTTCTGCTATTGAAATAGAGCCCTGTAGAATATACTCCTTATTTACATGTAACTCAAGTTCACATATTTTTTTAAAGCTGCTTTTCATATGAGCGTACTATTTTTGATTCATGGTATATTTTGCTATAGTAAAAAAGAAGATATAAAAAAAGGAGATGGACGTTAGACATGGCAGAAAAAGTGCAGATTGGAAAATCCGAATTATATGTTAACCCTATTGGACTTGGAACAAACGCTGTAGGAGGACACAACTTATATCCTAACCTAAACGAAGAAGTCGGCAAAGACCTTGTTCATAAGGCGTTAGATAATGGCATTAACCTACTTGATACAGCGTTCATTTATGGTCCTAAACGTTCTGAAGAATTAATTGGCGAAGTACTAAAAGAACGCGGAAATCGTGCAGAAGCGGTGATCGCTACAAAAGGAGCACATAAAATTGTTGGAGATGAAGTACTGCTAGACAATTCTCCTGCATTTTTAAAACAGTCGGTTGAAGATAGCTTAAAACGCCTTCAAACAGATTATATCGATTTGTATTATATTCACTTTCCAGATAAAAACACACCTAAAGACGAAGCGGTTGGTGCGTTAAAAGAATTAAAAGATGAAGGTAAGATCCGTTCTATTGGCGTATCAAACTTCTCGTTAGATCAGTTAAAAGAAGCAAATAAAGATGGTTATGTAGACGTGGTACAAGGCCAATATAACTTAATTCAGCGAGAAGCAGAAAACGATATTTTACCTTATACGGCTGCAAATCATATTTCATTTATTCCATACTTTCCGCTAGCTGCTGGTTTACTTGCTGGGAAATATGATAAAAATACAAAGTTTAATGACCTGCGCGAAGATATGCCTCATTTTATCGGCGAAGCATTTCAGCAAAACCTAGAAAAAGTAGAGCGTCTTCGTCAAATCTCTAGCGCAAAAGGCGTAGAAGTAGCTCATCTTGTTCTGGCTTGGTACTTAACGCGCGATTCAATTGATGTTTTAATTCCAGGGGCAAAACGCGCTGATCAAGTACTTGATAACTTAAAAACATTAGATGTACAGCTCACTTCTTCTGAAATTAAAGACATTGATCATATTTTTAAATAATACAAAAAGAGCTTTGCCATAGGTAAAGCTCTTTTTTCTATACAATTCCGCTGACTAATAGAACAAAAGCTGTAAAGAAGAATCCCATCTGTACAAAGCTTGTTACGTACTCTTTCGTTTCTTGTTTGTATTTCCATTCATCTATACTTTTTAACAAAATATTCACGACTAAAAATAGGAAAGATACGATATAAGGCTCTACAAACATAAAGATCATATCAAGTAACAGACAAAGAACAAAAGCTATCGTCACATATTTATCCCATCGGCCTAAAGCTAGACTTTCATACTCATATTTTCCCCAAAATTTGCTGCGAGGGATATCAAGGACTTTTCTCAAGATAACGTCTGCTAAGACCGCTGCTGCTACAAGTATTATTAATATATACATTGCCATCCCCCCTTCCTTTTTATGGTATCATTTCAACTCGTTTCTGTTAAGGTCTCAGCTACAAAGTGCTTAAACTGCTTTGTTTCTTCCGTTTCACCTTTTGTTACGATATACGTATGTGAAGAAGGCCGGATAATTTTTTGCTGTGAAATGACGCTTAACGTTTGATTTTCAACTTCCTTTTTCACCATAGAAAATGGCAAATAAGATACGCCTAAACCTTCTTCAATAAAGCGCTTTGTAATTTCTACTTGCGTCACAGGAAGCAGCTGAATGTGAGGATAACAAGCCTTGATTTGAAGGAGTAAATCTTCCCAATAAACAGGATGATTATTCGTAAGCAGCCGGTAGGAAGATAACAGCTCCTGTTCCGTACGTGCCTCTGCAGAAAACGGGGCAACTAAGACTGCTTTTTCTTTATGAATTAACTCATAAAAAACGTCTGCCTGACCCGGAAGCATCCTTGTTAATCCAATATCTGACCTTCTGTCGCTGATGTCTTTTCCCACTTGAAACGAATTTGTGATATTAACCGTTACTTCAATATGGGGATATCTCTCTACAAATTGTTTGATGAGGCTTGGTAAAACAGATGCTGTTATTTGAGGAGCAGCGGATATAGTCAGTTTTCGGTTATATCCTTGCTTCCATAACTTAAAATTTCCTACTCCTTCTTCATATGCCCTCACCATTTTTTGAGCATGAGGCAAAAAAAAGCGTCCTGCCTCAGTCAGCGTGATGTATTTACCTTTTTTTTCAAAAAGCTCAGCACCTAACTCTTGCTGCAGTCGCTGAATATGCTTTGATACAGCAGGCTGTGTTAAAAATAAATCTTCAGACGCTTGCCTGAAATTTTCATAAGAAGCCGCTATGATGAATGTTTTTAACCATTTGATCTCCATTTTCTTCTCTCCATCTCTTTCTATTCATAACAAACTGGAATCAATACTGCTTATTTTTGTTTATTTTCTTTTCTACCAAACTTCTATACGATATATGTATCTCAATATTACCAAATAAAGGAGCTGTAAAAATGAAAAATAACGTGAAAGAAAAATTTAATGCTCATGCTTCTCAGTATGATGAGCAGCGCCGCAAACTTATTCCTTGTTTTTTTGATTTTTATTCCATTCCCGTTTCTCTTCTTCACTTTTCAAATAAGCCGCTTCGCGTACTTGATATCGGAGCAGGTACGGGATTGTTTTCTTCTTTTGTCAAAGAAAGATACCCAGATGCTCATTTCACGTTGATTGACGTGTCAGATCAAATGCTTGAAAAAGCCAAGGAGCGCTTTAAAAACGAACAGAATATGGAATTTATTGTATCAGATATAACAAGCTACGAATTTGAACACTCATTCGACATTGTGATTTCTTCACTTGCTATTCATCATTTAGAAGACGAACAAAAGCAAAAGCTGTATGGTCAAATTTATCATTTACTGCATACAGGAGGAATATTTATTAATGCCGATCAAGTATTAGGCCATTCTTCCATTATTGAAGAGTTATATAAAAAAGACTGGAGTGAAAGAATTGCCGCAAGCGGATTAACGCATGAGCAAATTAAGGCTGCTCATGAACGTACGAAGTTAGATAAAATGGCAACTTTACATGACCAGTTAAATTGGCTAACAGCAAGCGGGTTTAGCACGGTGGATTGCATCTATAAATTTTTTAATTTTGTTGTAATGTATGCTCAAAAATAACGGTTTAAAAACTACTTGTCTCTTTGCAAGTAGTTTTTTTACTCTGTTCCTCCCTATATTCGAATAAGAATATTTATCTATTTCCATAAAACTACGCATACTTCTTTTCCAGTTTCGTATATCTAATAATAGCTTCGTTCTCCTGAACTTTTGAATTTTTTGTACATAAAACCCATATAAAGTATTTTTATACTATTTTATGTCTTTTTATGGTATAAAAAATACAACTATGTTACAATATGATTACAAAACAATCTATATAACGCTTTCATTTCTTTACACGAAAATGAAGAACTGGAAAGGATGTGCTGCTTATGTAAATGTGAATCCGCTAGATTAGTAAACTTATATTCTTAAAGTTGTACAAATCATCAAGAAAAACTTAGTTATTCTTATTATTATAAATTCCCGCTAGTAAAGTCTTTCTACTTAATGATTTCCTTATTAAGCGCATACATACAGGTATAGAAAATGCAGCTATTCGTCTTTTATTTTATTAGTGAAGAATTTATAGCACTGCTCAAAGCACCATACGTTTTTCATTAATGCAGCCTAAGGAGGCGCAGCACATGGCAAATAGAATATCAAGAACAACAATCGTACTCATAGCGGCTATTCTAGCTCTAGCCTGCTTGTTTGTAGGCGTTCCAAAAACAGAAGCTGCTTCAACACCATCTCATTTAATTATCATTAACAAAGCAACAAATAAACTCGCTTATTACCAAAATGGTTCACTTGTCCGAACGTTTTCAGTCGCAACAGGACGCACGCAGTCTCTTACACCAGAAGGGCATTTCAAAGTAGTGAATAAAATTGTCAATCGCCCTTATTACTCAGGGAACATTCCTGGTGGAGACCCTAGAAATCCTCTTGGCAACCGCTGGCTGGGTCTAAATGCGAGAGGTACATACGGCACGACGTATGCTATTCATGGAAATAATAATCCTGCTTCCATTGGCAAATATGTAAGCAGCGGATGCGTTCGTATGTACGATGAAGAAGTGGCATGGTTATTTAGTAAAGTGACCGTCGGTACACCGGTTGTGATTACAACTTCTTCTAAATCATTTAATGACATTGCAGCAGCAAACGGGTACAACGTTTCTGGAAACTCAGGTTCTACTCCAGCTCCTTCTACAGGAACTGTTTTAAAGAAAGGCAGTAAAGGAAATGCAGTTAAAGAACTTCAGCAGAAGCTAACTTCACTTGGCTATAACACAAAAGGTACGGACGGTGTGTTCGGTGCCAATACAGATTCAGCTGTGCGTAAGTTCCAAAAAGACCACGGCTTAACGGCTGACGGTATTGTTGGTCCATCAACGTATAAAGCTTTAGGAAACCCTGGAACCAACCCGACACCAACAAATCCGACAAATCCAAAGCCAACAAATCCACCAGCGGATACAACAATTAACACAAAACAAACGCTTAAAAAAGGCAGCAAAGGCAGCAATGTTCAAGCTCTTCAAAAGAAATTAACGGCGCTTGGCTATGATACAAAAGGCACGGACGGTATTTTCGGCACCAATACTGAAGCTGCTGTACGTAAGTTTCAAAAAGACAATAAGCTAGCAGTGGACGGCGTTGCCGGACCTAATACGTTAACTGCTATTTCCAAACGCTAATAGAGCCTGAAATCAGGCTCTGTTTTTTTTATTTATAAACCTCTTTTTACAGGGACTCCTTAATGAACCATTACGCCGTCTTTCTTTTCTACCACATACTTAATCAATTGATAAACCGTTCTCATAAGAATTTGCTGCTGATAGATATCGTTTTTGGCAGGAATCACACTTTCTATGACCCTGCTATATTTATACGGCTGATCGTCTTCTTTTTCTTTATAAAGAGCGCGCCAGTCATTACGGGTATTTTCAAGCAGCTGTTCGTTGAAATAGGAATAAACGACGGTTGCGAACTCACCTGCCAACTCTTGAATAACCTGCTGTCGGTCGGTGACCGAATGATAAGTACTTGACCATCCAGACGGCTGACTTAAAAAATGCTCATACACAGATGAAATAACGGCGGACGCAATAGCTGGTACCGGTCCTTCATTCTCTCCTAAGGAAATGTTTAAACACGTTTCTCTGTCCATATAAGGAATGTTCAGCGACTCCATTGCTTCATAAAAAGCCTGAGAGACAGTCAAGTTTAAATAAATAGGATGCAGCTCTTGCTGCTTTTTTCTCGTTTCTGATACTAAAGCTGCCTTTAAGTCTTTATACAGAAAGTGACTCTCTTCGGATTCCTCGTGTACACATTCTAAAACAGACGTATTCCCTACTGTTAAATAGTAGTGAAGCTGCTTTCTCATAAGAGGTGAAACGCTTTTAAGCGCACCATCTATCAATTTAGCCATGGCATGTTTTTTAGCATAATCCGTACGGCAGCTTGGAGAGGTAAGCAAATCTCCGTGTGTAACACAAACGTTTACCTTAGCACCGTGCCCATGTACGATGAGCTGCTGAAGAAATTGAATATCTAATTCTTTAAGCCCATGATGTACGTATAAAATGGAAGCTGCTTGTTTAAAAGAATCGTGGATGGTGCCCGTATATTCAACAGGTGGATGCTCGCAAATCGCTACCCCTTTTTTAAAAGAAAAAGGGCCGGAAACTTCAATTCTACGAAACAATGGATAAATAAGGCGTCCGTTATTTTCTTCTTCTTCATTTGTTAGCGGATCAAAGAAAGACAGCTCTTTTGCTGTGAGACGGCAGGATATTGGCCAGTCGTCTTCTCCTATTTCCCACGTTCCTTCCTTGTATTCTCTCAACCGAGATTCAATTGCCAGAAGCATTTGCTCAGTGATCTTCCTACATTCAAGCCGCTTATGCCATACCTCTGCAAAATCTCTTCCTTCTTGATCAACAGCGTCTTTTACTATTTCACTTTCTCGTTTAATTGCATCTACAAATTGTTTGAATGAACTATTTTCGTCGCTCATTCTTAAAGGAACATCATCATTAAAATAACGGGCTTTGTATGGGAGATCTCCCAAAAGAGCGCGCAGATTAAAAGAGGAATCTCCGTGTAATAACTCAAAGACCAAGTCATAATCCGTGCCTCCTTCAGCATACACTTCAGCGCTTCTTAGTAGGATTTTCTCCAATTGCCTTTGCACTTCACTTCGCGTAAAAAAAGAGACGGCAGCTTCATAGTGTTGAGAATCCTTCACCTTATACGTAGCAGAATAAGCGCCTTTACTGCCTATTCCTAGAAAGCCGCACTCCTTTTTTATACCAAGAAGCTGGCGGATTAAAGATGTTTTGCCGCTTCCTTGTTCTCCTATTACATGAACGTACTCATACTCGCTGTCAATTTGTTCGCTTGTCTTTTTTTCAATATCGTTATAAAAAGCATTCACTACTCGTTCATCATACCTTGCTTTTGCTCTTCCTTTTGCAGTACTTGTCCAAAAATCCTGCACTCTCAGCAGTTCATTCATCTCTTCAACCAACATGTCAATTTCATCGTGTTGCTCTGTATACATAAACCGTTTAACAAACGGGTGCGATCTTCCTCTTTCATCTTTTTTAAACGGATGCTGAAACATAATTGACCAGCCTTTTCGCGTAGGAGACTGACAGGCTTTTGCACGAAAAACTTTCATTCATTTCCCCTTCTTTCCCTAACATTGTCCTATTTGAAATGTATGGCTTTTAAAGGGGGGATATGTCTATCATTTTCCTCTTTTTAGAAGGATTTTTCCTGCATTTATCGAAGTAATTAATTGAGGTGATGGGAGAATGTTGACAAAAATTGTGAAATGCAGCATACCGACTGATAAAAAAGCATCTTTTTCATATACGCAACAGCATTGGGCTGCTCTTGCACACGTGAATGGTTTCATTGGCCAATTAGGGGGTTGGAACGTGGAAGATGAAACAGATGCTTGTATTCTAGCTCTGTGGGAAGATGGAACAACTTATCAAGAATTCATGAAGCATACTCATGATTCTATTTTTTATAAAAGCAAGCAGGATCAAACATATACGAATTTGGACGTTTCAACATCAGATCCGTCCTACTTCATCGGAGCACGCTACAATTATTATAGAAGCAGCGCCATTGAAAGCCGTTATTTAGTAAAGACGGAAATTGAAGTCGATTTTTACGACAAAGAAGATATTCATGAGATGGTAAAAAGCTTGATAAATCCTTCTTATCGCTGTTTATCTCACGTTGTATCACCAATCGAGCATAGCAAGCTTGTCATTTTTTCATTATACGGATCTGCTTGTCCGCAAAAAACAATTGATACTTTCGTTCATCCAAATGTACTGAACGCGTCTCAATACATATATCAATTAGAGAAAAATTGGAACGTTCTTTCCAATTAAAAAATAGAAGCCTAGGCCCGACGCCAAAGCTTCTATTTTTTTATGATATGAACCTCTTGTTTTTGTACGGTAATGACTTCCTCCGTCATTCCTACAAACAAACCGCTTTCTACTACGCCTGGAATCATTGTAAGCTGTTTTTCCAGCACAGCAGGATTTTCAATTTCTGAAAAATGGCAGTCTAGAATATAATTTCCGTTATCAGTGATAAACGGCGTATGATCATCTAAAAGCCTAAGCTGCGGTACACAACCTGCACTGCGAATATGCTTCGCCGTCATTTCCCAGCCAAAACGTATAACTTCAACAGGAAGAGGAAAAGCTCCTAGCGTCTTCACTATTTTCTTAGAATCCGCAATCACGATAAACCGCTTCGCTGCGTACGCAATCATTTTTTCTCGAAGCAGCGCGCCGCCTCCTCCTTTAATTAAAGAAAGTTCGCTATCCACTTCATCCGCTCCGTCAATTGCTATATCAATATATTCAACATCTGCTAAGGTAACAATAGGAATACCTAGTTTCCTTGCCAGTTCTTCTGTTTTTTGAGAAGTAGGAACCGCTTTGATGTTTAATCCATTTTTTACTCGTTCACCTAGTTTGACAATTGTATAATAAGCTGTTGAACCTGTTCCTAGCCCTACAATCATTCCATCTTCAACAAATTGTGCTGCTTTTTCACCAACTGCTTGTTTTTCAATCATACGAAGGCCTCCTTACTCATATTGTACCCGTTTACATAAAAAAGCAAAAGCATTATGAATCCTTACGAAAAAACTCAGCTGACTATTCAGCTGAGTTTTTTTGAAACTGTGTATTTAGAAGAATTTTTTCTACCCAATACTGCTGTTTTGTACTGTTTGTCTGTTCGCTACTTTTTAGTTCAAACGTATAGTAAATATACCTGCTTGAATAATCATCATTCACATAAGCATGATAAATGCTATGCTTTCCATCTCTTGTTTGTTTTTTCACATAAATCGTTGCATTTTTACCTTTTAACATGTAATCAGGCTGAAACGCATCCATTTTTTTTTGAGCTGCTTTGCTTTTTTTCTTAGAAAATAAAGCCGTTATTTTCCCAGCATTGTATGAATCATTTTCCTTCGTTGATGCTGTCCATACTTCACTTTCATCTTCACTGCTTTTATAAGAAGATTTATGAATAACATACTGAAGCGGAAACCACATGCTATATTGATTGGTATCCGAAGTAAATAATTCAAATCCATTGTCTGTTTGTTCATGATCGACCAAAAACGTACTCGTAAACTTATCTGCCTGGGCTTCACTTTTAAATTTCCCGCTTTGAAACAGCCAAATTCCTACGGCAATGACCAATGCTCCAGCTACTGATGCGGCTTTTTTTCGATCCATTGTTTCCACACACCTTTTAATACCCCTTTAACTTTCGATAATACCATATTCATGTTTACATCGTCATAAGGAGAAATAACCAAAGGATTATCAAAGCGCACATGCTAATTTAACTAGAAAAATAAACTTTTTTACAATAGTAAATTGGATAACAAGCGCTGAGCTAACAGCCGGTTTGCTTTGCCGGGCTCTATCGTATACGTTAGTAATTCCTGCTTTTATCAAACATTCACCCTTTGGAGAAAGAAGAGAAGTTGTACTTTTTTGGTTCTCTAAGGCATAATTCACGCTTGCAAAATAAATACCATTCTCCGTACTTCTTGCAATCATTGCATAATCATAAAACTTCGGATCTGGTACTTCACCAGTAAACTGTGGATGAAACACAATGCTTGCTCCTCTTATAGCAGCCCACCGGACAGTTTCAGGATAGCGCCATCCCTCATGGCAAATAACAATACCGAATTTCACGCCGTTTATTTCAAACAACTTGCGGCCATTTCCCGGCTTATAACCAAATTGATCTTCTGCTGGATCAATTTGATTTTTAGTTTGATACCCTAATTCTTTTCCATTTTCATCAATTACAAAAGCAGTTAAATGCATACCAAGTTCGTCGCGCCACTCCAGTGGTAAAATTACGTTGAGCTTTAACTGCTTGGCAAGCAACTTAACTTTATAAAGCGTATTTTGTTGAATTTCGTGATTGTATGTCTCAACTTCAAAACCCACTCCTCTAAGTCCCGGCACAATTGATTCTGGAAAACATATAAGGTTACATCCTTCTTCTGCTGCTTGTTTCATACAATTGTCTACCGTTTCTACACCCTCTGCGGCTGACTTTGGAAATCTCACTTGCGCTAACCCAATTTTCATTCATTGCTCCTCCACTTCCAATATCATAAAAACCTCATGCTACTAGCGTAACATGAGGTTTTTATCTTTACGTAAATAATTTAATTAGCTGGCGGGTTAATCTTTAGTCGACTGTTCCTTTGCTTCTGCAATGGCTTTTTTTAAATGTCCGTCATGTTTAGCAAGCAACCGGTGCACTTCATCACCTTCTATAGAAGTAAGAAGCGCAAGGATAGCGGCTTTTGGCGTTTTGTATGTTTGTAAACTTTCGGCTGCCTCTTCTGATGAGACGCCTGTTAGTTCTGCAATAATATTTTTAGCACGCTGTACGAGTTTATCATTAGTCGGCTGTACGTCTACCATTAGATTACTGTAGACTTTACCAATTTGAATCATAGAAGCCGTCGTCAGCATATTAAGAACAAGCTTTTGAGCAGTGCCGGCTTTCATTCTTGTAGAACCTGTTACAACTTCCGGGCCTGATTCTGCTACTATCGCATAGTTTGCTTCTTGTTCCATAGCTGATTGAGGAGAATTTACAACGCAGCCTGTTACTGCACCCAGGCTGTTTGCATACTCAAGCGCTGAGAGTGTATAAGGCGTTCTTCCACTTGCAGCTATCCCTACAAGAATATCTTTATTTGATAAATTAATCGCTTTCAAATCTTCTATCGCTTGTTTCTTATTATCTTCTGCTCCTTCTAACGCGTGCCGGAGCGCCTTGTCTCCCCCGGCTATGATCCCAACTACTTGTTCGGCAGGTGTACCGAATGTTGGTACACATTCAGATGCATCTAACACGCCTAGCCGCCCGCTTGTACCTGCTCCGATATAAATCAGACGTCCGCCTTGTTTAAAAGCACTGACAATTTCATCTACTAACAAAGCAATAACAGGCAGCACCTTATTGATTGCCTGAGGCACTTGGTGATCTTCTTCATTAATTTTTTTTACAATTTCCAGGCTTGATAATTCATCAATGTTTAACGTTTGCGGATTGCGTTTTTCTGTTAAGATATGATTTAAGTTCACTGTGATCCCCTGCCTTTTCCACGATCATTTTTTCTCTATTGATACTCTTTCATGAACAGCTGATAAGCTCCTTTAGCAGATGATACTCGCTGTGTTGCCCACTGGATATGCTTTATTTCTTTTTCACATGTTTTTTTATAAACATCAAACACTTCTGGAACTTCCATTAAAATGCTGCCTTTGCATGCCAGCAAGCAGCTCCCTTCAAACCGCTGTTTCTTATACAAATGAAGAGTCATGTTTGCAAGGTTCTTTCCAGCCCATTGAAGAATGTCACTTGCTTCTTGTTTACAATTTCTCGCTTGATTTACAACAAGCGGAGTGAGTGAAGCAACTTCTGATTTAGGAGATGAATAGACAAACTTTTTTATATCGTGTATGGTGTCTGCTTTTACATGTTGCAAGATTGTCTGACTAAGGCTGCTGTACGGACGGTTTTGATCATGCTCTTTCGTCAGCAATATCAGTGCTTGAAGACCAATCCAATATCCGCTTCCTTCATCTCCAAGAAGGTGTCCCCACCCTCCACCGTATTCATACACTCCATCTTTTTTACCAATGCTGACAGCTCCAGTTCCTGCAATGGTTAAAATCCCTTCTTTTCCATGCAGTAGTGCTTCATGTGCAATCATGGCGTCATCATATAAACCTACTTCTACTTGATAACGATTATAAAAATATCGTTTTATTTCTTCTTTGGATAATGCTTTACTTCCAGCAAGTCCTAGTGAAATGCCTTTACATGTATGACCAGCAAGCTCAGTTTTGCACGCCATAATACATTCATCAATATGAGTAATAGCCGTGTTGTAATTAATGAGTAAATTGCCGTAACCGCTTTTTGAAGCAGCGAGCTGTTGGCCGTCTAAGCTGTACGCAACGGCTTCTGTTTTTGTTCCCCCGCCGTCAATACTAATAATATAGTCCATTTCATCACCGCTCACAAAAAGCAAATTTATCCCATGGCTGCAGTTCATTTAATAAGAAAATTTCCTCTTCCGCAATGCGGCCTACTACGTTTGTTTTACCTGAGTTCTCCATGTCTAACAGCGCAATTTGCAGCTCTCCTTTGTACTGACCGTAGAGTTCATTTTCTATTAAAATATCGCCTCTTCGAATGGAAGGAGTATGCGTAGGCTTGAATTCTTCTTTTTTATATTTTACTCGGCTTTGCGTAGAGCGAATTAAATAATCCGATACGTCTCCGCGGTAAAAATGAAACTCTTCTAGCACAATTTTTTTCTCAAGCTCGGTAATCGTATCATACAGATTCACATTAAAGGTAAAGCGCTCTTGCTGAACAACATCACGCAGCGCCTTCATTTCTTCTTCCGATGCATAAGCATTCGCAATGATTGCACAATCAATTAATCCCGTTTTAAAAAGATGCTTAGCCTGCACGTCGATCGGAAGCGTACGATGCATTTCAAGCGTACAAAGCCCTTCAGTAACAGGCCACGGTCCAAAAGTAGCATTTGGTGAATTAATAAACGCTGCTGTTTCAAGGTTATGTTCTTTAAACAACGCTGAACACTTCATAAAGTGATCATACGACAATCCCGCATATCGATGAGGATAGAAGTTGTGCGACCCCAATAGCTGTTTTCGATTCGGCTGGTAACTTAAAATATTATCAACATACTTTGTTGCATTACTCATATTAATTTCAATTTTTAAGCCGTATGGATTAAAGGTCATAATGGACTCTTCATTTCCCGTATAGCCTAGATCAAGACGAATAGCATAAGCCCCTAATTCTTGAAAAAAAGATAGATCATCATAAGAAATGCCAAGCGCTCCAAATACGCGAGGAGCGATATCCACTACTACTTCCATCTCTAGCTCATTGGCAAACTCAATGATTTCTTTAAAATTTGCCATTACTTTTTTCTGATCGCCTTCAACAGAAAGCAAGCACGTAAAAATGCGGGTAAATCCGTATTGATGCGCAAGTGCTATATACGCTTTATCTTTTTCCACAGTCGAATGTTCCGGATAAATCGCAATACCTAGCTTTTTCATTGATTTTCGCCTTCTTTTTTAAATTTTTTAATAAGCTTAATCATATGTTCAATTAATTTTTGCTCTGAAATAGCCGTCATTAAATGATCTTGTGCGTGAATTAAAAGCAGCGACTTTTCAATTGTTTTTCCGTTCAATTCACGTTGAATAAGCGCAGTTTGCGTTTTATGAGCATGGCTGAGCTCTTCTTGAGACTGCTTTAAAAGTTCGTCAGCTTTATTAAAATCATAATCTTCAGCTGCTTCTAACGCTTCATATGCCAGTGACCTAGCATTTCCTCCGTATGCAATAAGTTCAAAAATTTCATTTTCCATATTTGCTGCTTCTGTCATTTCTTCCATCCCCTTTTTTATAGTGGTGCAGGCGTAATGTTTCCTAATATTACAGGAGACAAAGCACCGGTTGCACTTGGTACATTGCTTGGATAACCTGCAAGTGTTTCATTTGCGAGCACCGCAAAAGCTACGGCTTCTTTTGCTTCTGAAGACATCCCTATTTCTTCTTGTGTATACACGCTGCAGCGCTTCCCTAGCTTGGCTTTAATCATATTCATCAGCGTATTGTTATAACTTCCGCCTCCTCCAATAATCACTTCGTCAATAGAATAGGCAGGAAAAATAAATGTTTCATAGTGATGTACAATGGATGATGCCGTGAACATGGTAATCGTAGCTAGCAAATCTTCTTTTTTATGGTTGCTATATTTCTCTAGCAGTCTCCTTGTGTACTGTGTACCGAACAGCTCTCTTCCCGTCGATTTAGGAGGAGAAAGGTTCATGTAATCATGGTTCATACAGTCTTCTAAAAGCTCTGAAATAATAGTTCCTCCAGCTGCTAAACACCCATTTTCATCAAATGAAACATGAAAAAGCTGCTGACACGCTTCATCTATCATCATATTTCCCGGCCCCGTATCAAAAGCTACTACGGGTATAGGAGAGTGTTTTGGCGGAATCAACGTTACATTCCCAATACCTCCAATGTTTTGAAGCAGCCTTGTACGATCAGCGTGGCTGTACAAAATTCGTTCGGTGTGAGGAACTAACGGAGCACCTTGCCCGCCCGCTGCCATGTCCATCACTCTGAAGTTTGCCACTACCTTCGTTTTAGTTTCATAGGCAATAACAGCGGGCTCTCCAATTTGGAGTGTAGACATCGCTGTATTTCCTGAAGCATACGGCTGATGGTAAATGGTTTGACCATGCGATCCGATGACATCTACTTGTTCAAGAGAAAACCCGGCTTCTTGGCACACTCTTTTCACTGCATCTGCAAACGCGTAGCCAAGTTTAAAATTCAAGCTGCAGATCAGCTGTACATTTGAATGTTCGAGAGAAAGCGCCTGTTCAATTTCTTTTTTTAACGACGGTGAAAACGGCATGGTAATGAACTGAAGAAGCTTAACTTTACTTCCATAGCCGCTTCCTTCAATCTCCACAAGAGCTGCATCAATTCCGTCCAGTGACGTTCCTGACATAAGTCCAACGGCATACATACTACGCATTCACTTCCTTAAAAAAAGCGGGTAAATACTTGCGATGAGCTTGAAGCAGTTCGTCTAAGACCGCCTTAGCCAGTTCGTCACTTGGAACAAGCGGATTAATGGTCAGGGCAACCAGCGCTTTTTCGTAAGATCCTGTAACCGCGGCTTCTGCTCCTACTCGTTCAAACGATTTAATTTGCTGCACGAGTCCATTCACTTCTACCGGAAGTTCACCGACAGCGAGTGGTACTGGTCCTTGCTTTGTTACAACACAGTTTACTTCAACCGCAGATTCGTTTGGCAGTGAAGAAATGGCGCCATTATTTCTTACATTTAATGTTTGAATATCACCTTTATCGTTATAAATGGATGAAATTAAATTACATGCGGCATCGCTGTAGTAAGCGCCTCCTCGTTTTTCCAGCTGCGGAGGCTTACTTTCTATATTTGGGTTTTTGTAGAGTTCAAAAAGTTCGGCTTCTAATGCTTTGACCACTTCAGCGCGCATAGTACCTGACTGAAAGGCCAAAAGCTCTTCTGCTACTATTTCTTTTGTTTTATAGTAATAGCGGTGATAAGGACATAAAATCACGCCAAGAGCTTCCAAAAAATCCGGTTGCCACGGAATAGGAGCTATGTTTCTCATTGTTACTTGAGACTTTGGATCACTTAAAAGTTGAATGACTTCTTGCGTTACTTCCTTTCCTTTTGCATACACATGCAGCCCGTATACCAAGTGATTTAACCCTGCAAATTCAATGTGCACATCTTCTTTTTCGATTTGAAGCAAGCTGGCGATTGAGTTCGTCATATGTACAGGCAGGTTACAGACTCCTACTACTTTAGAATGCTTTCCATATCGAAGCAGCGCCTCCGTTACCATACCGGCAGGGTTTGTAAAATTAATAAGCCAGGCGTTTGGACAAATTTCGTGTATTTCCTCGGCAATTTTCAACAAAACCGGGATTGTTCGCAAGCCCTTAAATAATCCTCCCGCCCCGTTTGTCTCTTGACCAATCATTCCGTACTTAAGAGGGATGCGTTCATCTTGAATACGCGCATCAAGCTGGCCTACTCTAAGCTGTGTCGTTACAAAATCAGCATTTATTAACGCTTTTTTTCGATCAAGCGTTAAATGAATTTCCATATCAACACCTGCTTTTTTGACCATTCTTCTAGCAAGTGCTCCTACAATTTCAAGCTTCTCTTTTCCTTCTTCAACATCTACAAGCCACAGTTCTCGAATTGGAAGCTCATTGTACCTTTTAATAAACCCTTCGACCAATTCAGGCGTATAGCTTGATCCTCCCCCTATTGTCACTACTTTCATTCCTTGCCCCTCCTTGTTAAAAAACGGCTAAATATGTAACGGCTGTGCACCCTGCCCCGAGCAAAACAAAGCGTATACAAACAGCGGTTTTAGATAAAGCTGCTGTTGAAAGCCGAATAGAAATAAATGTTGTAAGCAAAGCTGCTGACAGACTTGTAATGGCAAATAAACTATGCTGCGCTGACAAACCAGCATACTGCAGCAAAGGTGTAAAAATAACGTTACAAAGAACCATGGTCAACAGAAATAAAAACACGGTTTTATATCGAAATCGAACAAACATTGATCTTCACTCCTATTAAAGAGATAGAAGCCAAACAAGTTGGCTTCTCTTTCTTTACATTTGAACTGAGCTATCGGATGGTGTAACCGTTGCTTCATCGCTTCTTTCCATTTCAACCATCTTTCGGTCGTACATTTTAAAGAACGGAAGATAAATCACAACAGAAATAGCAATATTGACAACGACCAGTACAACCGCCCGCCAGTCTCCTCCGGTCGATAGATATGCCCCAATCGGCGCCGGGAGCGTCCAAGGAACCATTACGTATGTTGGAGTAATAAGGCCTGTCGCAGTTGCTGCGTATGAAATGATCGTTGTAATAATCGGGATGATAATAAAAGGAATAATTAAAATAGGATTTAAGACAATTGGCAAACCGAAAATAATTGGTTCGTTAATATTAAAAACCGCTGGAATAAAAGATGTCCTAGAGAGCGCTTTCGAATATTTAGATTTTGAGAAAAACAGCATTGCTAAAGCAAGGCCTAGCGTTGCTCCAGATCCTCCGATCCAAACAAACCATTGAAAGAACGTTTCGGGTGCAATATACGGGAGCGTTGAAGCTCCGTCTGCTACCGCTTCAGCATTTTTCGCTAAATATACTTCCCATACAGGCCGTGCCACTGTCCCAACAACAGAGACGCCGTGAATTCCAAATGACCAGAAAAACGTAATTAAGAAAACCGGTATTAATACTCCTGCTAAACTATCTCCTGCCTCTACAAGCGGAGCAACTAGTTTATCAACTAAATGATGAAGATCGATACCTAAAACAATTGTAATAATGGTCATAAGTACAACAACAATCGCAACTGGAATTAGCGCTTCAAAAGACCTCGATACCGAAGGTGGCACTTGCTCCGGCATTTTAATGGTGACATTTTTTGCTTTACAAAACCTGAGAATCTCGACTGATAAAATCGATACAATCATCGTCACAAATAAACCATGTCCTCCAAGGTTGGTCATTGGAAGCATAAATCCTTCTTCTTCAATCAGCTTTGGAGTCACCGTAAGAAGTAGTGCAGCAACTGCAATTTGTGCTCCTGACAGCGGATCGAGATTATAGCTTTTGGACAAGTTATACCCTATCCCAAAGGCTATATATAAAGACATAATAAACATCGTTACGCGATACGGTATTAAAATGTTGGCGCTGTTATCAGCTGCCCATTTCGCAATTGTGCTATCTTGCGGCACAGGAGGAAATGCTAAAATTAAGAAAAAACTTCCGATAATGATAAACGGCAAAGCGGAAATAACACCATCACGAATGGCTTGAAGATGCCGCTGTTCTGATAACCTGGCCATGGGTCCCGATAAATTGTTCTCTAAAAACGACACAAATTTGCTCATATACCCTTTCCCCCTCTATATTCTCCCCTTGTGTAATAAACCCCTTATTTATTTAAAAAGCAGGAAGAAACCTGCTTTCCTTAGCTAACGAGCTGTTGAACCGTTTTATAAAGCGTCGGACCTCCAAGCGGCGTATAAGCCTGCGGCGGAATGGGCCCGCATGGAACAGAAGCTTTATCCGCTTCCGCTTTCACTGCGTTAAACCGGTGACGAATCTGCGGTGCAACCATTACAACGTCCCAGCCCTTTTGAATTTCCTCTGCCACTTCATTTGTCCCAATTGCCAGCACTTCCATATCCGTTCCGTGCTTTTGTGCTTCTGTTTTTAATGCTTTCACCACAATCGCACTTGACATTCCTCCAGAACATACAAACAATACCTTCATTTTCTCGTTTCCCCCTACCTCTTAATTTTTTGAATTACATTATGTGTATCGATTATGCGCTCAAACACTTGATTGCCTTTTTGAATACATAACCGTATAAACATCGCATCTACAATGGCTAGCTGAGCAATACGAGCGCTCATCGTTCCAATTCGAATATGCTGCTCTTCTACTGAAATAGTCAGCAGAATATCAGCTAATCTAGAAGCTGGAGATGATCCGTGCTGCGTTAGCAAAATAACCGCTGCCCCTTTATCTTTGGCTATTTGCATCAGCTCCACCACTTCTTTTGTTTGACCGGAAGTCGATACTACAAACAGCACATCATCTTTTGTCATATTCGTAGCCATCACCATTTGAACGTGACTATCTAATGAAAACAGCGCTGAAATATCAATTCGAAGCAGTTTATACTGCGCATCTAGCGCAACTACAGATGATCCCCCTGCTCCGTATAAAAACACTCGTGTCGCTCTATGAATAGCTTCCGCAGCTGCATCAATTGCAGAAGAGCTCACTAAACGACTCGTGTTCATAAGTGCGCTCATACTTTTGCTCATGACTTTTTCAAGCACAGCTTCGGTCTCGTCTTCAAAATTAACCGGAAGATTCGGCAGCTGCTCGTTATTCACCTTATGGGCATCTTTTGCTAATTCAATCTTTAATTCTTTAAAACTATTAATCCCTACACGCTGACAAAAGCGGATAATCGTAGCTTCGCTGCACTGACACTGCTTAGCTAGCTGTTTGGTCGTTAAGTTCAACGTGGTCGTAGGATTTTCTAACACGTAATCAGCTACTCTTCCTTCAGCAGGACTGTAATGATTCATTTGTGCATCGATTAAAGTAAGTACGGAAAATTGGCGCATGAATTCCTCCATCGTTAAGTAACGTATTTCTAAAATATTCTTTAAATTACCATTATTATATTTTTTCTGAAGTTTAATTTCAATATTTTTCTGATATTTTTAAAACTTTATTTTATTTTTCAGAATATTTTATTAAAACCTATTGTGAATATAACGACCGCATGCTATATTATGAAAGAAATTTTATCTCAACCAAAAAAGAAGGAGGAACGAACATGCATATAAAAAAATGGATTGGAGGCATCTTGTTTTTGCTGCTGTTTTGTTCGAGCACATTACCTGCTAAAGCAGACGTACCTACTACGTATCAAAAACGGGAGCTTCGAGCGGCTTGGATTGCAAGCGTATACAATATTGACTGGCCTTCTCAGCCTGGTCTTCCGGTTGAGCAGCAAAAAAAAGAGTTTACCTATTTGCTAGATGAAGTACAAAAGATGGGAATGAATGCTGTGGTCGTTCAAATTAAACCTACCGCTGATTCCTTTTATCCGTCGAAATATGGCCCGTGGTCAGAATATTTAACGGGTACACAAGGTAAAGATCCCGGCTACGATCCTCTAGCTTTTATGGTGGAGGAAGCACATAAGCGCAACTTAGAATTCCACGCATGGTTTAACCCTTACCGCATTACCATGAATCATACTGATTTAAACAAACTTGCCGATAATCATCCTGCCAAACAACATCCTGATTGGGTCGTCTCCTATGGAAAACAACTCTACTACAACCCAGGTATTCCCGAAGTAAAAAACTTTATTATTGAAGAAGTGCTCGAAGTCGTAAGAAACTATGATATTGATGCTGTTCATATGGATGACTATTTTTATCCTTACAAAATTGCAGGTCAAACGTTCCCTGATCAAAAAACGTATCAAACCTACGGTGCTCAAACGTTTTCGAATATTGAAGACTGGCGCCGAGACAATGTTAATCAGCTTGTTCGAGATTTAAATACGGCTATTAAAAGAACAAAATCATACGTGAAGTTTGGCATCAGTCCGTTCGGCGTGTGGAGAAACATCGCTAATGATCCAACTGGCTCTGAGACGACTGCTGGACAAACAAACTACGATGATTTGTATGCTGATACGCGTACGTGGATTCAAAATGGATATATTGATTACATCACTCCGCAAATTTATTGGAATATTGGATTTGAACCCGCTGCTTACGATACGCTGCTCAACTGGTGGAGAGATGAAGTTCGCGGAAAGCCAGTTCACCTTTATATTGGACAAGCTGCTTATAAAATTAATAACAACGCGGTGGAAGCATGGTCTGATCCCGATGAGTATCCAAGGCAAATTGCTCTTAATCATCAATTTCCAGAAGTACATGGGAGCATGCATTTTAGCCTGAAAGATTTGAACCGAAACCCACTAGGAATAAAAGATAAGCTGCAAAACGATATTTATAAACATCCTGCTCTTATTCCGGCAATGCCTTGGCTTGATGGTACGGCTCCAAAAGCACCAAAATTAAAAAACGCGGGCCCTCATACAAAAGAAGCGGCGTTTGAAATTCGAGATCATCAGCAGAATGATTCCGCCTATTATGCCATTTATCGCTTCCAAGGCAATAAACGAGGTGACATCAACAACGCAGAAAACTTACTGACAACCGTTCGAAAAACAGGAGAAACACAATTATTTGTAGATCAAAGCGCACTCAAAAATCAAACATACACATATGTTGTAACCTCTGTTGACCGTTTGCATAACGAAAGTGCTGTTTCCCGTACGCTTACTGTAAAAGCACCTCATTAAAAAAGGTTCTATAACAAAATGTATGGTAGGATAAAGAAATCAAATGATGCTTTATCAAGCCATTCTGTTATAGAAAGTAGTGAAAAAAGATGGAACCAAACTATGATCGCGCCTTTGGCGTATATGGAATTTGTATGCGAGATGACAAGCTGCTTGTTATTCGAAAAAATAGAGGGCCGTATATTCATCGCTTTGATTTGCCAGGTGGACAGCTAGAACACGGTGAAACATTAACAGATGCGATGAAAAGAGAATTTAGTGAAGAAACTGGCTTTGAAATTACTATTATTTCTCAAGCCGGTACAACGGATTTTCAGTATCCCTGTAAGTGGAAAGAATTTACCCATGTACATCACATTGCTGTTTTTTATTACGTAGACATTGCCGGCGGTGAGCTTCTTTCCAACCCCGTCCAGTTTGAAGGACAAGATTCTTTGGAAGCATTGTGGATTGCACCCCAAGATCTTAACATCGATAATGCTTCTCCTCTTGTTCTAAAAGCAGTGGAATCTTTAAGCTTATTATCATGGCCTTATGAATCTCAGATTTATGATGAGTGGGAACTTAAAACCTCCGAATGATGATAGTGACTAAACAGTACTTCTAAATATCGCAGGCTTAGCTTCTGTTTAGGCCAAAATCAGAAAATATGTTTAATTTCTTTCTAACGGTGGAATAGACAAGTAACACTACTTAATCACTAATAGAAAGGAAGATTAAAATGAGTAAAGGTTTAGGAGATAAAGTTAAAGGAAATGTATCAAAAGCTAAAGGTGAAGTAAAAGATCAAGTCGGAAATGCAACGAATAACCGCGATCTTCAGCGTGAAGGAAAAGCTGAGAAAGCAAAAGGAAATGCTCAAAAAGCAGTAGGCGAAACAAAAGATACATTTAGCAATAAATAAAAAAGGACGAGCTTAATGCTCGTTCTTTTTTTATTTAATAAGCTGATTTAAGCTTTTAATGATTACGTTTGGCTGCAACTCTTTATGCTCAGCTACATTTCCTTTTCGGTTAACCCAAGCCGTTGCGAACCCGTAGTTTTTAGCACCGGCAATATCCCATGTATTCGATGACAGAAACAATACTTCTTCTCTTTTTGCATTCATTTTATTTTTTGCATAATGATAGCTTGCCATTGTAGGCTTGTACTGTTTGATTTCGTCTATGGAAATAACGTCTTCAAATAAATGATTCATATTGTGATAAGAAACAAGCGGATCAATCATATGCTTAGGACCATTCGTAAAAATAGCCAGACGATATCCTTTTTCTTTTAAATAGGCGAGCACCTCTTTGACCTCATCGTAGACATTCAGCTTCATGTAAGCACTCATCAGCATTTTTTCTTCATGTTCCGTTAAATCAATATCATTTGCTTCTGCTGCATATTTCAGGGATTGATTTGTTAATGTATAAAAGTCAACGTATCGTCCCATCAGCTGATATTGCATTGCATATTCAATTTGCTTCAAACGCCATAAATGGCTAATACTTTCTCCTCGTTCCGGATACAGCTTATCACACGTTTCAATAACGGTATGTACATCAAACAGTGTTCCATATGCATCAAATAAAATCGTTTTAAATTTCATCTGTGTTCGCCTCCTTCTTTCATTTTACCCACTCGTAAAAAAACATAACGTTTTTTCTGTTAAAAAAGAGGCATATTACCAGCTGAAGTATGCTCATTTCTTATGAAGATAAAAAAACAGCAGGCTCTCCTACTGTTTATAATCCCACACGACTTTCCATTCTCCTTTTTCACGAACAGCATACACTTTCTGCACCAAATCAAAGTTTCCATATTTCCCTTTATACGTTTGGATAACGGTCATTTCGTAAACAACAGGAAACGCTTTACGATCATTTTCCATCTTCCAGCTCTTTCTTTTTTCAACATCTTCAATGGAATACGTAAAAGTGTCTACTCCGAAATGATTGAGAAATACGTGTGCTCGATCTTGTATGTATGCACCTTTTGTCCACTTCTTTTTCATGGACGAATGAAAAAGGTTCCATGATTCCGAAAAGTTCCCTTCCTGTTCTAGCGTATAAAATTCTTTTACAGCAGATTTGGCTTGATGACTCGGAGAAAAGAATGTAAATTGAAACATCCAAATTCCCAGCGCAATCAAAGCAAGAAACACAGCTACTCCTAAACTTCGCTTCAAAAGCAGTGTTTTTTTTCGATACAAGTAAAAGGCCCCTTTATCAAAAATGCAGTATACAACAGCTTATTCGATATCAGGGCTTTTTAGTATTGCCGAACTAAACTTATCGGACATATCCTCAAAAAAGAGATTGAGACATAACTACACACATGAAATCTACGTTCACCTTAACCATAAAAGATCCGAACAATTCACCGTTCAGATCTTCCTTCAACTAAACTACGTTTGTCCCAGCCTCTTTCTGCGCTATACAATGTGAAAAGCCATTTGCATGGCTGCTAAAAAGCCCACGAACACAAGGCCCGTCACGAGACCCTCTTTCCAATCTGGCCGGTCTCCTCGAACAAATTTAGCAATATCATACGATAGCATGGCTGCTAAAAAAATCGTTAAAACAATATACAGCGGCTCCATCTTCTATCACCCACTATTTCTTTTCTTCAGTGTAACAACTTTTTCATAAGTATGCATGTAAAAAAAGCAGCTTAAAATTCTTGACGAATGTGTGAAATTTCTCTTTTTTATGCATAAACTACTTAAAAGCGTGAAAGGAAGATGCCCTTTGTCTGCTTTTAATCCTCAGCAATTTAGCGTCACATACCGGCAAGGAAGCACGCCCACCTTTCCTTTTATTGGGCGTCGCTATACGCTCACCCATTCTGAACAAACAGACGATTTATTTCTTTGGATCGACGAAAAGTTTGCTGTTGATCAATTAAATGAGCAGCGAAATGAGCTTTTTGCCGAATGGCTCCACAAAGACGGTGTTGATACGCTGTATGTATACGTATTTATTGGAAATGAACACACGGAAAAGTCTGTTCAAGCCATACGGTATGCTATTTTCAAACAAGAAATGCCTTACTTACTAAAAGCATTGCGCTACGGTGATGCCACGTTTTTCAACGCTCACCCTGCTTTAGATCGTTCCCCCATTTACGTACATTTTCATTCCAGTGACAAAGAATTTCATTCCATTCGATATTTTCAAACGCCTTCTCACTATGCCTAAGCATATGAGAAGGGATCTTTACTTCGTTAATCTCCTGTTTTCCAAACTCCATTTCTTCTAGGGTCTCCCGCCCCTTCCATTTGTTTATCTTGAAAATTAATGGTTAACGCTTGGATACCTCCATAAAAGACGTCGCTTTCCTTTGTTTCTATCCGAAACGCAGAAGGGATATTTTTTGTATCTAAATCAGGCTCTATATAAATAGTCGAATCGTCAAAAATAAATCGCGGTTCATTTACAGCTTCTTGAAGCGGTTCATTTCCTTCAAGATTTTTAGAAAGTACCTGAGTTAAAATTTGAGGAATCCGTGTTCCGCCAGGAGAACCTATTCCCATCGCCCACTCGCCTTTTTCTCTTATAATAGTTGGAGCTGTAAAGGTTCTTGCTCTTTTTCCTGGCTCACGATTATTCGGTTCTTTGCTTCCAAACGTATCAGCATTGTTATTAAGAAAAAAACCGTCAACTTGTTCGCCTGTACCAAAGAAGTTACTTAACGTATTGGTTGTTGATACGACGGTTCCTTCTGAATCAATAACTACAAAATGTGTTGTACTTTCGTGTTCTTCATCCCCTTCACCTGAAGAACTTGTCGGGTGATTGACCAGGTTTGTTATATAATCATCACTAACTAACTCACTTGAGTTTTGATTATGAAAGTCAGGATCGCCAATTTGTTTTAACCGGTCGGAGTAAGCTGCTTTTTTAATTCTGTTCATCGTTTCGTAATAGTCTTTGTCAGGCATTGTTTCAAGATTTTCTTTCTCTGCCATTTTTAACATTTGAATCAGTGTAATCCCGGAAAAAGGCGGAGGCGCTGAAATCACTTCCGTTCCATTGTAAGCAGAAACGACAGGCTTGGTTTCTGTCACTTGATAGGAAGATAGGTCTTTTTTAGAAATAGGCGTTGCATCAGCAAGATCTTGTGCCAAATCTCCTTTATAAAATGCAGATGCACCTTCTCGCTGAATCTTAATTAACGTTTTAGCCAACACTGGCTGGGACAGCGTTTCTCCTTCTTCGATTGCTTCTCCCTTCGGATAAAAAGCAGATAGATCATCCACATCCATCCTTCCTCTAGAATAATACAATCGCGAAGATAAAAGAGAGTCTACTTCAAACCCTTTTTCAGCGTATTCAACGGCCGGCTGAATTAAATCACTCATTGATTTTGTGCCATACTTCTGCTGAATATATTCCATGCCAGCCACAAATCCCGGCACGCCGTTTTTACCGCTCATAGAAGTTGGAGCGGTTTCCCGGTAATCGATAAAGGTAGCAGGCTGATCTTTTTTGGCAATCAGCATACCTCCACCTCCGCCAATTCCGGATCCAAAAGGTTCGACTACATTGAGGGCATACGAAATAGCAATGGCCGCATCTACTGCATTCCCGCCTTCTTTTAATACGTCCATCCCTACATTTGCTGCCAGAGAATTCGATGAACTCACACCATAAGAATGATCATTATTTTTTTTAAGCAGCTTTTTAGGACTAAGATCTGTACTCGATTGAGTCATAAAAAAAGCGGCTATAACCCCGATTAACAACAAAACAGCAACAATATTAAATAACAGTAATTTTTTATTCACACATTCCCCTCCATTTTTACTCATATGTATATTTTGTGAAGCGCTTTCATTTTTATCCATAAATTAAATTGCACACAAAAAAGACATCGCCCCGGACGATGCCTTTTTATTACTATATATGTTTTATTTCCCAGAAGCTGATGCAGCATCATTTACTGCATCTGTAGCAGCAGATTTTGTTTGTTCAATCATTTTTACGTTATTTTCGATTTTTTGCTCTTCATCTGTTGAAAGAGTAGCCGGATGTTTTAAAGCTCCAAGTCCTGCTACTACTCCTGCTACAATAGCAATCGGTCCTACAATCCCTACGATACGTTTTGCGATCATTTTCTATTCCTCCAATTAAGTTAGTCTGTACTTTTTTCCCATAAACCGTGGCGGCGCGGATCAGCGTCACCTTGAATTTGATTTTTCTTTAAGTCTTTCACAAGAGCTTGAACGCCTCCGTAAAACATCGCGTTATCATTGTTTTTCAAGTCATAACCGTACGTTTTTAAACCATCTTTAGTTGACTGTTTAAGCTTAGCTTCTGAATAAAACTTATGAGAATCAAAAATCACACGCTTGTTTTCTACTGCCTTTTTAATGGAATCTTTGTCCTCAAAATAATCCTCAATTACTTGCGTTAACACTTGCGGAATACGATTTCCTCCCGGTGTGCCAATCGACATTACCCATTCATCACCTTCACGAATAATGGTAGGGGCTGTAAATGTTCTTGGACGCTTACCAGGTTCACGCTTGTTAATTCCTTGTCCAAACGTATTGAGCGTATTATTCAAAAAGAATCCATCTACATATTCACCGCTGCCGAAGAAATTACTCAGCGTATTCGTTGTGGATACAACGGTTCCGTCACCGTCCATCACAACAAAATGAGTGGTACTTTCATGTTCTTCGACGTCGCTTACTTTGGTGTGATCTGTTTCAGTATTATTTAATTTATTACGAAGTAAATGCACGTAGTGATCGTCGATCCAATCATTTGGCGTTTCTTTTATAAAAGCCGGATCGGCAATTTTCTTCAAGCGGTCTTGATAAGCTACTTTTGAAATTTGACCAAGAAAATGATAATAAAGACTAGGATGCGATTCCTTCAGCTTCCAAATATCTTCTTGATCCGTCATTTTTAACATTTGAATGAGCGTAGCACCAGCAAAAGGAGGAGGTGCTGAAATAATTTGATGACCTTTATAATTAGTTGATAGAGGTTTGCGCTCAACAGGCGCATACTTTCGCAAGTCTTTGTGACTTACTTTCGTTTCTTCTGTAATATCGTCTGCAATTTTCCCTCTATAAAAAGCATTCGGCCCTTCTTCCTTAATCTTTTGCAGCGTGTTCGCTAATTCATGCTGTTTGACAATTTCACCTGTGTTAATGGCGTCTTTATCTGGGTAAAAGCTAGGAATTTCATCTTCATTCACATTACCTTTGTATGAAACCAGCCTATCGTGCAAATCTTTGTCCACTTTGTACCCCTTCTCGGCATAGTTAATGGCCGGGTCGATTAGTTTGCTCATCGACAGAGATCCGTAGTGGTGCTGAATATAATCCATACCAGCGACGAACCCTGGTACGCCAATCTCATCTTCTTTATCATTCTTAGGTGCAATTTCTCGGTAGTCAATAAATGTTGGAGAGGCATCTGCTGGATCAATCAGCATTCCGCCGCCTCCCCCAAGTCCTGATCCGTACGGTTCCACAACACCAAGCGTGTAGGAAATGGCAATAGCTGCATCAACTGCTGTACCGCCTTGTTTAAGAATTTCCATACCTACTTTTGTGGCGCGAGGATCTGAAGTACTTACTGCATATTCTTGTTTTGGAAACATAAATTGATAAACACATACACCTACTATGAGTGAAAAGATGACAATGGAAACAATAATCGTATTACGTTTATTTATCATCTTTTACCTCCTCTGTGTATGACGGGCTATTAGTTAGCTTGTGCTTCTTTCTTTTTGCGCTCCTCTGCATGTTTTATAATGCGAGAATGATCTAAGTTTAATTCAAACTTGTTTCGTTCTTTTTCTAACAGTTCAGGGTTTGAAGAAAACTTGTTTAAATCGTTATAAATACGCTTCATGCGCCAAGGGTTATCCGTTGGAGTTGGTGTACCTGCTTTAATAACCATTGGAATAACATCAATTTTAGCTTGGCCCTGCTTGTTTAAATGATACTGAACCATCGCTGTATTTTTCGTACTTGACCACCCTTGGTCAAAGATAAAGTTTCCTAGGCTATAGAAAATAACCGAACCTTTATATACGTCATATGACTGTAGAACGTGCGGATGGTGACCGATGATAATGTCCGCACCAGCGTCTACCATCGCTTTTGCTAGTCCTTCTTGACGAGGACTTGGCTGTGCATCGTATTCTTCACCCCAGTGGGCATTTACTACAACTAAATCAGCATTTGCTTTCGCTTGCTGGATCGTGCTGAAAATAAGATCCGGATCTGCTTTTAAAATACCTGGGTTGTTTTTTCCAGCGGACATTCCGTCTGAATGTACATCCGTAAACCCTACGGTTGCAATGCGGATGCCGTCAGCATCTTTATATGAAATATGCTTTGCTTCTTCAGAGTTACGGCCAGCACCAACAAAATCTAATTTGTTTGCTTCAAAAGTAGAGATCGTATCTTCTAACCCTTTTGCACTGTAGTCCATTGAATGGTTGTTCGCTAAGTTTAATACGTCGAAACCCGCATTTTTAACGGTCGCTAGATCAGCAGGCTTACTATATAAATGAATACCTTTTTCCATTGCTTTATATGAATCTACGTCGTTTGTTAAAATCGGCGTTTCGTAGTTCCCGCTTACGTAATCCGAATTTTTAAAGAACGGCTCCACGTTGCGGAATACAAAATCTTCTCCGTAGCGTTCAGTTACTTCTCTTACATGGCGACCCATCATAATGTCTCCGACCATAGTCATCGTTAAATCATTATTGGCCTCTGGATTAGCCGTCTCAGGGTTTTCAAGAGCGTCCGAACGCTCCATCCATCCTGAAAGAGCTAAAATTACGATTAAAATTGGCGTTAAGATAAGAGCTTGCTTGCCCGTTGTAGGCTTTGTTTTCTTTATAAACATCAATACTTTTTCTTGAAAGTTTAATTTTTTCTCTTTCAACGCTTTCACCTTCCTTTACCAGCTGCGGTTTGTTTGTGTATTAAAATAAATAATAAACTTGCATAATTCCAAATGTTACACCACTTAATAAAACCGTTGTTCCAACTGTTAAAGGAAGACCTTGCTTTTGCATTGTATTTGCAATTAAGCCCGGTACAATGATACCAATTCCGCGTAATTCAAACACTTCAAACGGCAAGATCGGGAAGAAATAATCAAATGCAACTTTAATCACAATACCCGTAATTAACATCGCTGTAAATTTGCGACGTCCATATAAAATAACTACTTTTGAGATTCCGTACACGACGATAACATACGTTAAAATACTAATTAAGAAAATCATTAAAATGGTAATTGGCTGATCAAATACAAGAGCTAAATACCCCGGTACGATAAGACCGGCTGGCAATACGCCCGTTTTTTCTGTAAAAATTAAGCTTAGTGTAACCCCTAACACAAGGGCAATATATAAATCTGATCCGAACATGAAATGGCCTCCTAGATTAAACTGCTTTTCTCATCTTTTTCATTTCAATAATAGCTTCAACAAGCGGCTCGGCTGAACCGTGGATATTTCCGACACCGTATACGATACGATCTTTTAAATAAGGCTTCATGCGCTCTAAAATTTCTTCTGTAGAAGCGCCTTCCATATCCCAGAATTCTTTTGTTGGCAATTCGCCTCTTTGGTGTGCAGCAGCGATTGGTGAGGTCGTCTGACCAATTGCAATCATTACATCCGCTTCAATGTATGGCATTACATCTTCAGCAAATTGCTCGGTGCGATCTACACGGTCCGGACGGCAGTTCATAATGACAATAGGAAGCTTTTCACTATAGTTCATTGAATCTACACGTTCCCAAATACGAAGCGTGGAAGAAGCGTCGTTGGCAGCAAATCCATTCACTAAAAATGCTGGATTTTTTTCATCGCCAAATGTTGTAATTCTCATAGCTCCTGGGTCAGGCTGGGCATTTAACATTCCTCTCATCGCTGTTTCAGCATCGATGCCAAGTGCTTCTGCTACTGCTAAACCGATGGAAGCATTATCAGGGAAAACCATATAATCAAATTCACGTAAATACGCTTCAGATACTTTATCATTGTCAGCTACAATAACCTTTGTGTTGCGCTCTGCGGCTATTTTTTTATAGTATTCCAAATATGGACCTTCAATTGTAACAAGGTGGCCATCATAAGGAATAGTAGCAGTGAACGCTTGAGCAACTTCATCTAGAGTTGGACCCATTACATCCATGTGATCTTCTAGTACGTTTACAATAACGCCTACCTTGGCTTGAATCAGCTGATTTTGGAATGTGATTTGATAATCAGGCTGTACCGCCATACATTCACAAATAAGAGCTTCCGCGCCAATATCGGCAACTTCATTTACCACTCGTCGCTGTTCTCCAATGTTCGGACCTTCTTTACGACGAATAATTGGTTCTTCTTCACTTGTATGCCAGTAGATCATACGCGCTTGTGTTCCTGTCGTTTTCCCTACTGTTTTGTAACCTGCTTCTTTTACAATACCTGTAATCAATCGTGTAACGGTGGATTTTCCGCGAATACCATTAACATTCACTCGTACAGGAATTGAATGCAGCTTGCGTAAATGTCTGCGATACTCCCAAACGCCATACCCTACTAAAAATAGGCAGCATAGGATAATTAAGATCATGTTTCATTCTTCTCCTTCCAAACTTCTCCTGTTGGATACGTTATGAATGCTTTTGATTCATAATGATAGATATACGATTTCATAGTTTCACTCCCTTTATATATGTATGGGAGCTAATCAATTAACAGCGCTAGCATGCTGCTAAAACACCTGCTTTGAAAAATGGACTCGAGCACCAATTTCAACAGCTCTAAAACTATCATCTGCGCTCATTAGTGGTCAATAGCTCAAATGTTATATATTCTTACAATTCCGATTGTCTATTTACAGAATTAAAAACTCATCGTTTTATTTAAAATTTACAGAATAGGTCTAAAGTTTATTTACCTAGAAAAATCCCATCGATACCTTTTTTTACCATAACAACAGGAATATTTTATACATCACTCTTACAATTAACACACGGAAATATTACGTAATTAAAAATTTCTTAACTTTAGAAAACGTTTTGTAATATAAAGGTGGAATAAAAAATATTTTATCCCATTAATTCCTTTTTATGGATATACCAATTGAATTTGTCTAACAACCGTACTTGTGAGGATGATAGATAGATATAAAAGTAAGAAAAATACATTTATTTATCATTTTCTGCTTACATTTAACTTACTTAAATAGAAAGGACATTAAATATTTTTTTCTAATTTTATAAGCATTTAGACTCCATATGTACCTAGTTCTTTTGTTGTTATTTTATAGATTCCCTTTATTTAATAATCAATTCAGTAAATCTAAATCTCTTGACTATGGCCTCTTTTCCTATTTTTATTTCAATATTTTCTGAATCTTTCTACCGATAAAGGCATCTTTTGTCCGTTAAGATTGCCTAGAAAAATGCATGATTTCTCACTTTTTTGGCATATGATGTTATCATAAAAAAAAGAAGTATCATCAAAAGGAGGAAAACAATGGTTGATACAATCCTTTATTTTCTATTTTCTTTTTGCTACATTGTCCTGTTTTTCTTTAGCATATATGTAGTACGAAAAAACACTTCGCCGTTTTACATGCTATTTCTTCCTTTAGTAATAGCTGGACTAATTTACGATAATGTAATGATTGGGATTGGTTCATTTATCGGTGAAGGCGATACTTTACGTTCACTCAGCATGCTTCGCTTTTGGTTTCACGCTTTATTTACCCCTACTTTGGTGCTCTTTGCGTATGGCGTAGCGAAATATTCGACGATCACATGGGCTAAAAAATCTGTTGCCGGCATTGTTTTTTTGCTGACTACGTTTGCCTTAATTAGCTATGAAATAATCGAGACCATTAGTCAGCGTATGGAAGTTGTACGTGAATATGGCATTGTTCGCTATACATTAGTGGGATCATCCGGTCCCCCTCTTATGGTTCTTATTGTGGCGATTATTTTGCTTTTTGTTGGAATTTCCTTATTTCGCAAGACCAGGTGGAGCAGCATGATGATTGGAGTAGCCGTGATGATTGTAGGAAGTGCCGTGTCAATTCCTATACCAAGCACAGCCGTAACAAATACGTTTGAGCTTATTTTTATCTTTTCTTTATTTTTAACTCAGCGTCATTTAGTAAAAATACATTAAAAAGAAGCGATTCCCTTGCTTCTTTTTTTTATATTTGATATCTTTTACCTAACGACCGTTAGTTAGATTGAGGAGGAGCTTTTTTTGAGTGAATTATCAACTGTAGAAAAAATTAGAGCTGCCGCAATGGAGCTCTTTGGAGAAAAAGGCTATACAGAAACATCGCTTGCTGATATCTCATCAAAAGTAGGCATAAAAAAACCTTCCCTGTACGCTCATTTTAAGAACAAAGACGACTTATTTTTACTAACCGTGCATGATTTAATGAATTTATTTTTAACAAAGTTATCTGTTATATACGAACAGCATAAAACAAAGTCTACTAAAGAACAGCTTCACTGCTTTGTTGTAGATTTCTGCACGATGATTGAAAAAGATTCTTTTGGCCAGATGTACCGTCGTCTTATTTTGTTTCCACCTGAGCATTTGCAGTCGGAAGTAAAAGCTATTTTTTTAAGAAGCGAACGATTGTCTGATCAAATTCTGCATGCTATTTTTACACAGGGAATGGCTGAAGGCGAAATAATTGACCGTCCGATTGATTTGTATATCAATAGCTTTTATTGTTTAACCGACGGACTGTTCATTCAGCGCTTTTACTATGAACCAGAGTATTATGATCAAAAAATCCACGATGCTTGGACAATATTTTGGGAAGGCATACGCGCTAAATAGGCCCTGTAAAAAGGGCTTATTATTATGTAAGGAGGAATTAAAATGGCTTGGATTTACCTTATTATCGCTGGTTTGCTCGAGATTGTATGGGCAATCGGCTTAAAATATTCACACGGATTTACTGAATTAACTCCAACAATCATTACGATCGTCACAATTGTCATCAGCTTTTATTTCTTTTCAAATGCCTTAAAAAAAATTGCTGTGGGAACAGCTTATGCAGTGTTTACTGGTATAGGAGCTGCTGGTACAGCGATACTCGGTATGACTGTTTTAGACGAAGGCGTAAATATTGGAAAGATTTTATTTTTAGGATTAATGATTTTTGGAATTATCGGTTTAAAGTTAATTTCTACTGAAGAAACAGAAAGAGAGGAATCTTAACATGGCCTGGATTGCATTAATAGCTGCCGGTTTCTGCGAAGTGGGATTTGTGATTTTCTTAAAACTTTCGGATGGATTTAAGCGATTGCTTCCTTCAATTGGATTTATCCTTTTTGGTGCAGGAAGTTTTTATCTTCTCTCCTTAGCGTTAAAGGAAATACCTCTTGGAACAGCTTACGGTATATGGACGGGAGTAGGCGCTGCCGGAAGTGTACTTCTCGGCATGCTTTTCTTTCGCGAAGCAAAAGATATGCGTCGAATTCTATTTATTTTTTGTATTGTAGCAGGTGTAATTGGCCTTAAAATCACTGGATAAGGGTGTACTACTTCCCCTCTTTTCGTGCTATACTAAACTTGTAAACACTTTCAAAAAATAGGAGACGATGACAATGAACCTTGGGTTTGGAGAAATTGCCTTAATTGTATTTGTCGCTCTATTGCTTTTTGGCCCTAAAAAACTGCCGGAATTAGGAAAAGCTGCTGGAAAAACGTTAAAAGAGTTTAAAAACGCTACAAAAGGAATTATGGAAGAAGACGAAAAAGAAAAAGCCCCTCCTAAATAAGAGGCTTATATCTCTTTTAAAAGCTGACTCAAACGTTTGAGTCAGCTTCTTTGTGGTGAGAATATACTGAAATTCGATTTCGACCCGTACGCTTTGCTTCATATAAAGCCTGATCTGCTTGATGAACAATTGAAATGGGTCGTATGTTTTCGGATGGAACGACTGTCATTATTCCAACGCTGATAGTGACACACTTAAACACTTCAGAAGCTTGATGGACAATTCCACGGTCCTCCACTTGCTGTCTAATAGCTTCTGCCATTCTGATCGCTTCATATTGATTAGCTCGAGGAAGCAATATACCAAACTCTTCTCCTCCGTATCTTGCGACAAAAACCGATTCGTCAAAGACAACGCTTTTAGCGATCTTCGCTACTTCTTTTAAGCATTCGTCTCCTTGAATATGGCCATAGGTATCGTTATACGCTTTAAAATAATCAATATCAAATAGAAGAAAAGAAAGCGCCTCTTTTTCTTTCCGCGCGTATTCCCACTCGATTTCCAGCTGTTTATCAAGAGATCGGCGGTTGTTCAGACCCGTTAAGCCATCTTTCATGGACAGCATTTCAAGCTTTTTATTAGCTTTGCGAAGATCACACTCAGCCTTCTTTTTCTCCGTAATATCTCGATATTCCCAATAGTGGCCAATATACACATGACCTTCATAGATTGGAATGTAGTCACGCGCATAAATTTTACCGTTAATAAACGTAATTTCTTCATCTACTATTGACTCTTTTGAATAGACGGTGCTTTCTACCGTTTTTAAAAATCTAGCGGGATCTTTCAACATAGGAGCGTGAGATAAAAACAGCTGATTACTTTCCAGTCCAACGTATTGATTAGGAGGCCCGGGTATATCAAACATGTCACAAAAAGTTTGATTAATAACGGCTACCTCGCGCTTTGGCGTTTCAATCATGGTACCTGTCTTTGCATTTTGAACCATAATCGAAAACATTTTAGACAGTTTTTTATGCTGACTTGTCGTTACGCGAGATACATATATATATCTACCTGCTAGATACACTAAACACCCGCCTATAAAGGAAGCAGGGAGTAAATAGACGATAGTCGCAGCGGCGTGCTTCATATCTTTAAAAAGAAAGGACAAGGAGAAAAATATGCAAAGCAAGCTAATAGAATTCATTAATTGAAAACGAATAAATGGACGATAAGGTAAGCGAACCGTCCACCCAGACAGTAAAGCCATTACGATAATTGTAGCAGCGCCTATTATTCCGCTTTCCGTAATTCCAAATAAAAGCAAACGCATTACTCCTATAATACAAGCTGCAATGATAGCCGGTATCATTCCTGCATAAAGACAAACAATTGTCACCGCTAAAAAGCGAAGGTCAAGAATAATAGTAGAATCTATTTTAATTGTATATATCATTAAAATGCTGCCTAATAGTCCATAAGAACATCCGTAATAAATTAAGCGATACATTTTATACCGTTTTATTCCTTCTACTCTATAAATGATTTGCTCTCGAACTATACTCGCAGCAAACAAGAAAGAAATAATTAACGTGATATTAAAGAGAAGTTGACTCACTCTATTCTTCACCTCTTTCCAAAAGCTAAAACAAAAACAATAGGCTTCTTAGCTTACATATTGTTTACAGCTGCTTTTTTATAACTAGTACTGTTTGATTTATCGAACAGTACTATCATTTTTTTCCTTCATTAAATAAAACTGTTCTACACTCTATTTGTTGCCGACCATCCTCACTATATAAAGAGTGTTTATCTTCCTTTTCTACAAGAAATTCTACTTGTTAGTATACTACTAAACTCTATGTGTACACATCACCTTTTACCTTTTTTAAAATATTTATCCATTTTCTATTTTTTGTATTTTTCACTGAAAGGTACGTAGTCGAAATGCAGCAAAAATAAAAAAAAGAGCGTCGATACAACGAGCGCTCTTTTTTATTTATGGCGTAAAAATTCCCAAAGCCCTGGCGTTTTGGAAAAATCAAACGTCTTAACAGCGGAAAGAATTTTAATCTTTAAATCTTGCTTTACGTCTTCTCTCTCATGCAGTGAAAAGTTTTGGACAGCTTTATTTAGTTTTGGTTCCAGCTTTTTTAATAAACGCCTTGACGCTTCTTCATCTCCGGCTTTCACTTTATTTACAAGCTCATATAGAGTTTCCATTTCTTCACTTCTTTCTTAAGTCAGTTGTTAATTCTTCCACTTTTTCTTCAAGTCGCTTTATATTGTTTTCTACACGCAGTAATAAATAAAAAGAAAGGACAGCGGGAAATCCTACGTTTCCAACAAGTTGAAGCCATTGAGGATCAAACATATCTATCACTCACCTTCATAATTTTTTTCAACTTGCTTAGCGCACGTTGGTAATGGTTAGAAACCGCTTGCTGAGAAATAGAAAAATAAGCAGCGATTTCTTTATGAGTCCAGCGTTCGACAATAATCAAGTGCAGCATACACTGCTGCTTGGCCGTTAATTGGCGAAATGCATGATGAAGAATACGATTTTCAAGTTGATTTCCTAAAAATTCATGCTCCCATACAGCTCCGTCCTGTACTCCTAGCATATCTTCAACTGTTCGATTTCCATCTAGCGCAGCCGGCTGCTGCAGGCGAAGAGGAATATATGAACGCTCTTTTTCTTTTACACGCATAACATCTCTGGAATAATGTCTGCAAAGCTTGTTAATATAATGAAGCAATCTAACTTCACTATAAAACTGATGAAATTCTTTGTTTAGAAGTCTTTGTTCTTTTGTATCATTTTTAACAACCGCTTTTTGTAATCGCTCATAGCGTTCTGGTGTCAAAAATGTATTCATTATATGAGTCTGAAGAGTTGCGCTGTGGTTTGTAAGAAATGTATGAAAGGTACATTCTTTGTCGTGCCGCTTTTCTTGCTGCGAATAGAGCTGAGTCATTGTGCAAATCTCCTCCTTTTTTTCTTATACTTATTAAAAAGGGAGAAAAGAGTAAAATAACAACACCAAAAACGAACGTTTGTTCTTATATAAATTTAACTATATTAGGTTTTTTATGTCAATATGATGAAATGCTCATTAATAATCAAAACGACTCAGTAAAAATAAAAAAAAGAGATTGAGACATAACGAAATGGATCCAATCTAAAGACGAACAAATAGGATACATGAGCTGGACTGCTTATTACACCGCAGTTGATTTCCGTGCAAGACTTCGCTTTCCGCGGGCGGCCGCTGAGCCTCCTCGTCGCTAGCGCTCCAATCAACTGCTAGAAGGAACGAAACAGATGAAATCTACGTTCTGCATAACAAAAAAACGACACACTAATCAAACATGTTGATCAGTGTGTCGTTTTTCACTTCGGCTAAAATATTTTTATCCCGGCCCTTTTTATTTCTTCTTCATGTATAGATTATTCTTCTCCTAAAACGCGGTTGATACGTTTGCGAAGCATTGGCATTCCATTTCCACCCGCTTGGAAATGACGAAGCTGACCTTCTTTATCAAATACATAATATGCTGGTACATATTTATTTTCAAAAGCGTCTGTTAACTTATGCTCACTGTCTACATAAATTGGCTGAGTAATATCGTGTCCCATTGCCATTGCCTCAATAACACCCATATCTAAGTCATCTTCCGAACGAGGCATATGAACCGCTACAACATTCAATTGATCATCATACTCATCACGAAGATCATTAACTTCAGGCATTGCTTCTTTACATAAATGGCAGCTTACTGACCAAAAGTGGATAAGCGTTGCTTTATCACCTACTAAATCTTCCTTTGTCACTTCGTCGTTAATCCAAGATGTTGCTCCAGTTAATTCAGGCATTTGTTCACGTAATTTCATGTTAAAATCCTCCTCATAAATAAAACTGAATATTCCGTCTTTTATAATTAGAAAACTATCTTTTCTATCTTAATGGAAGCAGTAGAGGAAGTTCTCCTCTACTCTACCGTTATTTATTAAAGTGTTTTTTGACCTGGTTTCCAGTTAGCTGGGCAAAGTCCGCCAGTTTGAAGTGCTTGAAGTACACGTAATGTTTCTTCTACGCTGCGGCCGATGTTGTTATGGTTTACAACTGCATATTGTAATTCACCTTCTGGATTAATAATGAATAATCCGCGAAGCGCTACGCCTTCTTCTTCAATTAATACGCCGTAATCACGTGCTACTGCATGAGTTGGATCTGCAGCTAATGGATAATTTAAATCTCCAAGCCCATTATCTTTACGATCTGTGTTAATCCAAGCTAAGTGAGTATGAATTGTATCTGTAGAAACACCTACCACTTCAGCATCTAGATCCTCTAACTCTTCGTAGTGATCTGATAGGGCTGTAATTTCTGTTGGACATACGAATGTAAAGTCCATTGGATAGAAGAACAATACTGTCCATTTACCGTTTTTCATATTTTCTTCTAAACTTACTTTTCCAAATTCCTTATTTGCAAGTACAGCTTCCATTTCGAAGCGTGGTGCTTGTTTTCCTACCATACGTTCTGCCATGTCAAAACCTCTCCTTGTACAATGTATTTAACAAGCCTATGCTTGTATGTATTATTTTTAATGCAATCAGCACTATTTACTATTTGATAACGATTATTAGTATCATTATAAACTAGTAATAACTATTGATTACATTCTTTATTATACACGAGCTATTATTATAGTCAATACTTTTTTATAATCATTTTAATCTAGGATTGATTATCGAATATTTCTCACTCTTTTTATTCTTTCCTTTGATTAATCCTATGTATGCAGGGATGAATGAACATAGAAGATACTAAAAAACTTCCCTTGTTTCAACATATTTGCTTTTGCAGTGTGCTGCAACAAGATTTCAAATCTCAATTATGCTCTTTATAACTACAATAAAAGAGAATCAGACATAACGATCTAAATCCAATTTAGAGACGAACAAATGGTATAAATCATCTAATAAGGGTCACTACTTGTTACTTAAAACCTGCTTTTACCCTACCCATTAAAAAAACCGAACGAGTTTAATTCTCCATCAAGAATCAAACTCGTTCGGATCTTCCTTCAACTAAACTACTTTTGTCCAGCCTCTTTTATTTATTTCTTATCATTCGGATATACAAGACCGATTTGCTCTCGCACTTTATCCATCACGTGCATTGTTAGATATGAATTTTCATAAGAATTTGTGTCCGATTCCATCTTTCCTTGCTTTAACAGCTCTACGAATTCATTTATTTCATAGTACATAGCAGGATAAGGCTGATCGACCGTTAACTCTTCTACCCGTCCGTCATTGTATCGAATTTCTACCTTTTCAGCGGTATGTATTTTGTCAATAATCATACTGCCTTTTTCTCCTTGAATTTCACTTGGTAAATGCGAATTTGTAATTTTAGAATACATGATGACCGCGTCACGATCTTCGTACTCTAAAGCAACTGATCCTTCTCCATCTACTCCAGATTCTAGCATAAACGCCGTTGCCTTTATTTTATGAGGCCCTCCAAACAACGTAATCAGAGGATAAAGACAATATACACCTAAATCCATCAGTGAACCGTTGGCAAGCTCTGGCTTAAAGGCATTAAGCACGATACCTTCTTTATATTTATCATAACGAGAAGAATACTGACAGTAAGATGCCACGTATTTTCGAATTGGACCAACTTTATGTAAGTTCTCTTGAATCACTTTGAAGTTAGGAAGAAGGGTTGATTTCATCGCTTCCATTAGTAACACATTGTGATTCTTGGCTGTTTGAATCATCCGAGTTACTTCTGCTGCATTGGCTGCGAGCGGTTTTTCACACAGTACATGCTTGTTATTTTTCAAAAATAAGATAGCTTGTTCCGCATGATAAGCATTTGGAGTAGCAATATACACGGCATCAATTTCAGCACTCGCTGCCATTTCCTCCAAATCAGTAAATATATGAGGAATATCATATTTACCTGCAAATGCTTCTGCTTTTTCAATGGTTCGAGAATAAACAGCTGCAAGCTGAAAGTCGTCTACATACTGAGCTGATTCTAACAGTCGATCTGTTATCCAGTTTGTTCCTATTACACCAAAACGAATCATCTTTTCATCTCCTTTTTATCATCTATGTTGTATTGTATCGTTTTTAAAAAGAAAAACGAAGAAATAATAAAAAATCTATACCATTTTCCGTTGCTTTATATCTATTTTGTTCTATATAAAAAAACAGCTCACAACAAATGTAAGCTGTTTTTTTATATGACTCAAACGTAAGCTTATGCTTTCTCACCCACTACAGCAAAACGTTCGTTTACATAGTTTTTATTCTCTAACTCATCTATTAAAGCAATCGCATAATCAGCATAGCTAATATAGCTTTCATTTTGACTATTTGTGATCACGTGATCTTTTCCTAATTGATAGGCTCCAGTGCGAGCACCTTCTGGGTCAAAAAAAGCGGCTGGGCTTAAATAAGTCCAATCTATAGTTGATTTTTCTAGTTCTTTTAAACCTTTGCCCATATTTGAAGCCGTTGGATAATAAGCTGCTGGAAAACCTTCTGTGCTCATTAAAGGCATTGTTTTTTCTTCATCTACAAATAAACTTCCTGCTCCGCCCACTACTGCGAGTCGCGTTTGAACACCTTGAAATGCTTTAATAAGTGATTGTATAGACTCAACGTGCATCTGTTCACTTCCGGGAGGTGCATTAAATGCGTCTACCACAGCATCGAACTGTTCAATGTCTTTTGAAGTAATGACAAAAATATCTTTTTCAATTACGTTTGTTTGATTTTTTAGTTTAGAAGCATTTCGAACAATGGCTGTTACTTCATGTCCTCTCTGTTTTGCTTCTTCCATAATTAATTGACCTGCTTTTCCTGTTGCTCCAATAACGCCAATTTTCATTTTTATTCTCTCCTTTTATTTTTGTTGTAACCACAATAGTTACACATTACACAAAAAAATTTGAGCTTTTATAACACTGCTATTTCTTTTCAGCTCGTTGTAACCATTATAGTTACACGTTATTCAATTTGTCAACCTCACTATTCATTTTTTTACGAGATAAAAGATTTTAGGGATCGCTAAAAAATCCACAAAACAATAGCTTATTTACTATTTCAAAATATTCCCATATTTTCAACTTATTTTTATCTCAGAGTACTTTTTTATGAAAAAAGGTTTCTTTTTTATAAAAAAGTGTTATACTAGGTATATTATTTCTTGTTCGGTGTTAACAAATAGAAAGACTTTCTTTAAAGTGATTCTTATTGAAATTGAGCAGAGATAGTAATATATTCGTGGATTTTCCACACAGGAGGTACTACAATGGTACAAGGTAAAGTAAAATGGTTTAATGCAGAAAAAGGTTTTGGATTCATCGAAGTAGAAGGACAAGACGACGTATTCGTACACTTCTCAGCTATCCAAGGCGAAGGTTTCAAATCACTTGAAGAAGGTCAAGAAGTTACATTTGAAATCGAAGATGGAGCTCGTGGACCACAAGCTGCTAACGTTCAAAAGTAATTGATTAAGAAGCTGTCACTTTAGTGACAGCTTCTTTTTATGTCTATTTAACCAATTAAAATTTGATTTTCCTGCCAAAGATTAGTCAAGTTCGTATCCGCGAGCCGCTGATGCGTCTCTTTTACGCTAAGCCAGCGATGCTTGTTGAAAACAAAGCGAGTTTCAGGAAGTTCAGTCCATATTTCCTGTACAGACTGGACATTTAACAGAACAAAGTTTGCTTCGTTTCCTTCTTCCACTCCATACTTTTCTTTTCCAATCAGCCGGGCTGGTATACTTGTAATCATTCGGAGCAACTGCCGCTGATCATCTGGACTTCCCATATGTGCAGCATAGGCAGTTAGTAACCCTACTTGCAGCAAGTCTGCTTTTCCAAACGGATGAAAGGGGTCGTTCACGTTATCAGATGCAGTAGCAATCGGAATCGCTGCTTTTTGTATGTCGCGAATACGCGTTACGCCTCGTCTTACAATTCCTTTATCTTCCCTTCCCTGTAAATATAAATTAGAAGCAGGTAATGTGACAACTCCAATTTTCGCCTGTTTCAAAAGGTTTAAGATTTCTTTCACTTTTGCATCAGTCATTCCTGCAAGCGAACAAAGATGCCCCACTACCACTTTTCCTTCCATATTCAATTCAATTGTTCTATGAGCAATATTAATTATCGTATCAACAGATGGATCATCGCTTTCATCCACATGTAAGTCAAGAGGTTTATTATAGGCTTGAGCCAGCGAAAACAGAGCATCAATCTCTTTTTCTGGATTTCCAGCTAAATGAGGACAGCCTCCAATCGCATCAATTTCAAGGTCGAATGCTCGTTCAATTTTAGTCATCTTATGCATATCATCAATGTCTAAGTTAGAGAATAGCGGAACAACCTGCACATCCATATACGGGCTTAATTCATCTCTCACTTCGACAGCCGCTTGTAAACTTCGAAATAAGCTATCTTCTTCCATGCTGCAGTCAAAAT
The DNA here is from genome assembly GCF_038006305.1 of Priestia sp. FSL R5-0597. Classification (NCBI taxonomy): domain Bacteria; kingdom Bacillati; phylum Bacillota; class Bacilli; order Caryophanales; family Bacillaceae; genus Priestia; species Priestia sp. FSL R5-0597. The sequence goes on along the minus strand of NZ_JBBOUZ010000001.1, from coordinate 963,335 downwards.
CAATATGCGTTCGAATCGTAGTCGTACCGTTAGCTAATGCCTGCAAAGCAGTTTTTAACATTCGCTGCTTAATTTCTTCTTCTGGAAATGCCGGCAGGCTGCTGCTGTAATTTTTAATGGCTTCTTGAAGAGTTCCAGATAGATTGGGTACCTGAGGAAGCGAATGAGCTTTGTCTAAATGCATATGCATATCTACAAATCCTGGTAATAGTACACGCCCCTGTGCATCAAGTGACGTTTCTTTTCCTAACACGGCCGCGTGTAGCGGAAAAAACTCGTCACCTTCAAGATAACCGTTTTGTAAAACGATAGAAGTATACATTCCATTTGAAATTTTCACTTCAAAAAGAGCGTGATCGTGCATAATTGGCAAGCGAACATTAATTAAGTGAAGCAATATAATTCCCTCCTCAATTTTTCAACTTCTTCATTTTTCATAGACCGCTTTATCTTATTTATCATTTATTGTTTAAAGCATTAATTCGCCAAATTTCGCGAATCACCTTCTCTCTAAAGGCCTTTATTTACAGAGAAAAAAGCAAGAACAAAAAAAAAGAGCAGCGTCCCCACGCTGCTCATCAAAGAAAAAATGCTAGAAAATAGATAGAATGTACTTCCCATGGTTAAATGAGGGCTTACAGATAAAGCTTCAGTGAGTGATTTCATGCTTTGCATCGCTATTCTCCCCAGAAAGCAATGCAGATACAAGCAAAAAATTTCCACCACTCGCTCACACTGTAAATAGACACATAAGAAAAAGCCCAAACAAAGGCAGGTCTCTCAAATACAATGAGCAAAAACCTACCCGCCTGGGCTTTTATCCCTTCGGTGTCATATCCACTTCTTTTCAAAAATGAATATGTGAATCGCTTGGACCAAACTTTCTACTAACGTAAAAATGGGAACCTAGATTCACTTTTTACTCATAGTCCTATCATTTACGGTGATAAGGTAGAAACGTCTGAGCCATATTCTCAAACATATATGAGTGAACCGTATTTAGCTTTTTCTTGTCTACAAATATACTATAGGTCTCTCTATAAGTCAAATATAAACGAATAATCTTTTTAATAAAATTATATATAGTTCGCCTTTTACAAAAGTTTACTTTTTTTAAAAGTTTGTTAAACTATCTAACACAGTAGTTGCATCTTCTTATAATCCTGCTTATACTTCGAACTACTTACATTATCTATAAAGGTCTTCACTCTGTTGAAGACAAAAAGCGATCTAGGGTTCCGTTTAACACATGTTAAAGGCTGGTCCGAGAGAGAGCGTACGGAACGGTCCGTATACACGGAAGGATAAAAGCCTGGGAGAATGACATCATTCTCCCAGGCTTTTCTTTTTTACTAGTATAAAATAGAGGAAAGAAGGGATTTATATGAACAACCAACCAGCGTTAAGTAAATCGCTAAAGGTATATCAAATTGTATTTTTGGGTCTTGCCTGGATGACTCCGATGATTTTCTTTACAGTTTACGGAGTAGCCTACGATGCGGCTGGAGGGCAAATGGTCCTTGCTTATTTAATTGCTTTTTTAGCTATCTTTTTTACCGCATATAGCTATAGCCGAATGGTAAAAGCATATCCAATAGCAGGATCTGCTTATACGTATACGAAAAAAGCTATACATCCTCGCCTTGGCTTTTTAGTAGGCTGGGCACTTCTTTTAGACTATATTTTCTCCCCTATTATCGCTATTTTAACATTTGGTATTTTTATGCATACAGAATTTCCTTCTATTCCTGTATACGTATGGGTCATTGTCATGAACATTATCTTAGCTTTAGTCAATATTGTTGGTATTAAATCTGTCGCTCGTATAAGCGGCATCTCTGTTGTAGTTCAGATTCTATTTATAAGTTTGTTTTGTTTATTTATCATCAAAGATATTGCAACAGGTCAAGCTAGTTCTTCTACTCTTTTTTCACTTCATCCTTTTTTGGCTTCAGATGTACCGTTTACGACTATCTTTTCTGGAGCTGCGCTCATTTGCTTTTGCTTTTTAGGATTTGATGCCGTTACAACAATGGCGGAAGAAACGATTCAACCGGAAAGGACCATTCCAAAAGCCATTTTTCTTATTGTTTGTATTGCAGCTGTTATGTACATCGCTATTTCGTATTTTACACAGATTGCCTATCCGGGATTCACATTTACTAATCCTGATAATGCTGCCTACACCCTTGTAAAATTAGTGGGCGGAAATCTTTTAAGCAGTCTATTTATTACGGTCTTAATTATCGCAACCTTTACTCAAGGAGTTTCTTCAGTCACAAGCGTGACTCGCTTTTTATATGCTTTAGGCCGTGAATCCGTGCTGCCTCAGAAGGTATTTTCATATATTCATCCAACGTTTAAAACGCCCGTGGTGAATATCTTGCTTGTTACCGCTTTTTCGTTTTTGGGAATGTTTATTGATTTAAACACAGCCGTTACTTTTGTCAGTTTCGGTGCCTTAACCGCTTTTACATTTGTTAATCTATCAGTCATTGCCCATTTTTATATTAAGTTAAAGAAACGGTCGTTTACTGAAACAATACTTTATTTAATCTTCCCTTTGATAGGAGCGGCATTTATCGGATGGCTGCTCACACTGTTAAACAAAGACACTCTTTTGATTGGTGTCGCCTGGCTTACGGTTGGGTTTCTCTATTTATTTGTAAAATCTCGACTATCGGCTCCTTTTGTAAAGAGAGATCATTCAAAAGTGACGGTCCCTGAAAAATAAACTGAAAAATCAGTTTTTGTGTCAGGTATTCTAACAAACTGCTTGTCAACTTATTTTCAAACATACTATACTACGATTAATCGAAAGCCACAAATGGATAAAGGTTCTTACAGATGTTAAGAACAAAAAAGCTGTCTAGGGTTCCGTTTAACATACGTTAAAGACTGGTCCGAGAGAGAGCGATATGGCGCTATGCTGTATAACACGGAAGGATAAAAGCCTGGGAGACTACTCTCCCAAGCTTTTATCCTTTTTTTATTCTAAGGAGGTTATTTTATGAGTTATATCTGGAAGCAAACCATCCCAGCGGGCGGAAAATGGTCAGGACGAATTGGGAGAGGAAAATCAGTGACGTTTACCGCACAAGAATCCGGTGCAAACGCATCCCTACTATTGTACAACGCTTATGATTTAACGGAACGATACAACATGCCTGATACCTTAAAAGCTCAGCATACTGCTCATTTAACAAAAGGACACGTTCTGATGAGTGACAACGGCAGAGCATTTGCAAGCATTACTGCTGACACCACCGGCTGGCATGATACCATTTCAGGCTATACTACGCGCAGCTTAACTCATCAAAAATACGGTGCATCTACTTATCAAGAATCCCGAAACGAATGGCGAAGGAATGGCGAAGAAAACTTCTCAATGGAGCTTCTGCGCAACGGTTTAACAACACGGGATTTAGTCCCTAATCTTAACTTATTTTCAAAAGTATACTGCGACGAAGAAGGCAATATGAATTTTGTTTCTTCTCATTGTAAAAAAGGAGATTTTATTACGCTTAGAACAGAGATGGATTTGCTTTTTCTACTGTCTAATACACCTAACCCCCTAGACCCGAGCGAAACGTATCCTTCTGTTCCGATTGAAATAACCGTAGATGAAGCAGCTCCTGTAAGCTCAGACGACTACTGTTTAAATTTTAGACCTGAAAATAAACGAGCGTTTGAAAACACATGGTCTTATGACCTATTGCTTGGAAATAAAACATTATCAACGATTTAAAAATGAAGGAGGCTTCTATAATGGCTGTATTTAATCGAGTGGAAAGCAGCAGAAAAATAGAGAACGCAATTTATGATGAAACGGTACTGGCTGGGGACGGCTGGATGCACGAACTTAAAGCAGGCCAAACTCTTAGAATAATAGATGTAAAAGGAAATCAAGCAGCGGATACGTTATTCTTTGATGCAGAAAATCCAGAAGATCATTACAGTGCAGTATCGACGATTGCTAATCAAGGAAATATTTATTTATCCACCGGCACGGTGCTGCTTTCTCAATCTGGCAAAGAACTAGTCAAAATTGTAGCTGACACGTGCGGACGCCACGATACCCTAGGTGGAGCTTGTTCCGCACAAAGCAACACCGTACGTTATGCACATGACACGCTTCCGATGCATAACTGCCGAGATACATTTATGCTGCAGCTATCAAAATATGATAGCCGCTACACTAAAAGAGATTTAGCACCGAACGTAAACTTTTTTATGAATGTACCTGTGACGCCAAGCGGCGGATTAACGTTTAATGACGGAGTGTCTGCACCTGGATACTATGTAGAAATGGAAGCGATCAATCCTACACTTGTATTGATCAGCAACTGCCCTCAGCTTAACAATCCGTGCAACGATTATAACCCTACCCCTATTCGCTTAGTTATTTGGGATTCATTATAAAAAGGAGTGTTCATCTATGTTTACAAAAGTATTAATTGCGAACCGAGGAGCAATTGCTGTTAGAATTGAGCGAACATTACGACATTTCGGAGTGAAATCTGTGGCTGTTTATACAGAAGCTGATCAAGACAGCCTGCACGTTGATGAAGCAGATGAAGCCATTTTAATTGGCAGCGGCCCGGTCAAAGAAAGTTATTTAAACGAAGACCTTATTCTAGATATCGCAAAGAAAACAGGAGCGGAAGCTATTCATCCAGGCTACGGTTTTTTAAGCGAAAACGCGGAGTTTGCTCGTCGCTGTCGAGCTGAAGGAATTGTATTTATTGGTCCTACACCTCAGCAAATGGAAATATTCGGATTGAAACATTCAGCTCGGGAAATTGCGCAAAAAGCGGACGTGCCTTTGCTTCCTGGTACACCTCTTATTACAGATGTATCAGAAGCTGTACGTGCTGCTGAAGAGATTGGCTATCCCGTTATGTTAAAAAGTACAGCTGGCGGCGGCGGAATTGGAATGCGTGTTTGCCAGGATGAAAAAGCTCTTCAAGCCGCTTTTGACTCAGTTTGCCATTTAGCACAAACAAACTTTAAAAACAGCGGTGTTTTTTTAGAGAAATACATTCAAAAAGCTCGCCATGTGGAAGTTCAAATCTTCGGGAATTCTTTTGGAGAAGTAGTGGCTTTAGGAGAACGCGACTGCTCTATTCAGCGAAGAAATCAAAAAGTAATTGAAGAAAGTCCAGCTCCAAACTTCCCTTCATATATACGGGAAAATATGCTGCAAGCAGCTACTCGACTAGCTAAAGAAGTGGGATACCGAAGTGCAGGAACAGTAGAATTTTTATATGACGCCGAAGCGGAGAAGTTTTATTTTTTAGAAGTAAATACTCGTCTTCAAGTAGAACACGGCGTTACAGAAGAAGTGTTAAACATCGATTTAGTAGAATGGATGCTTAAAGAAGCATGCGATGAGCTGGTAAACCTTCCTTCTTTGCTTCCTGTTCCTTCAGGTCACAGTATCCAAGCGCGTATTTATGCCGAAGATTGCTTAAATGATTTTCGTCCAAGCGGCGGGCAAATCGACCAAGCCATTTTCTCTAAAAGTGCTCGAGTTGAAACATGGGTGCGAGACGGCATTACTGTAACATCACTTTATGATCCTATGCTAGCTAAAATTATCGTTCATGGAAAAACACGAGAAGAAGCTCTTCTAAAATTGAGCGCTGCTTTAAAAGAGACAAGATTATACGGCGTTACTACTAATCTTCAATACTTGCAGGGACTGTTAGAAGAAAAAGCGTGTAAAACAGGCGATGTGTATACTCAAATGCTTAACTCATATACTCCGAGCGAACAAGCAATTGAAGTTTTAGACGGCGGCGTTCAGTCTACTGTTCAAGATTACCCGGGACGCACCGGGCACTGGAATGTAGGAGTTCCTCCGTGCGGCCCAATGGATCCTTTTGCTTTTCGCATAGGAAACAAACTTCTCGGAAATTCACCGGATGCCCCGGGAATTGAAATGACTCTCCGAGGCGGCTCTTATAAATTTAGAGACGATGTATCTTTTTGTATTACCGGTGCTAACATGCATGCTACATTAGACGGCGCTGAAATTCCCATGTATAAAACCATTCAAGCAAAGCCGGAACAAATTCTTTCATTTGGTGAAGCAACCGAAGGAATGCGCACGTATTTACTGATTGGCGGCGGACTTGATATGCCTAAAATATTAGGCAGTTCTTCTACTTTTACACTAGGAAGCTTCGGAGGACACGGCGGAAGAGCACTTCGCACGGGAGATGTACTGCGTGTTTCTGACTACGCTCACGTTGAAAATGAACTTGCTCTTTCCTACCAGCCAACCATGTCTAAAGAATGGACAATTGGAGTGATTCCCGGCCCTCATTGTACAGAAGAGTTTTTGCAGCCAGAGTACTTGCAGCAGCTAACAGATACAAAATGGGAAGTTCATTTTAACAGCTCTAGAACAGGCGTTAGGTTAATAGGTCCCGCTCCTTTTTGGACGCGTGAAGATGGAGGAGAAGCCGGTTTGCATCCATCAAATATTCATGATAATGCCTATGCCATCGGCACCTTAGACTTAACCGGAGATATGCCTATTTTACTTGGCCCAGACGGCCCGAGCCTCGGCGGCTTTGTTTGCCCTGTTACGACTGCTTCAGCAGAGTTTTGGAAAATAGGACAGCTTCACCCCGGAGATAAAATTTCGTTTAAATTAATTGATCTTGAACAAGCTGAAAAACTCAAATGTACGCAGGAAGACTTTTTACAGCGTATCGGAACATCTGCATCACTTCCTGTGCTTACAAATCCAGTAGCACAGCCGCTCAAAAGCGATTATCCGCTTCTGATCAACGAAACGGAAAATAGACGATTCCCTTTTTCCGTCCGCTGCTCAGGCGATGCGAATATACTTGTGGAGTACGGAGAAATGGAGCTTGACCTGCTGCTTCGCTTCCAAGTGCATGCTTTAATGGAAGCTATTCAAAAGCGTAAGGATTTACCAGTTCTAGATTTAACGCCTGGTATCCGTTCTCTTCAAATTCATATTGATGCAACAAAGATGTCTATTCTTGAACTTTGCCAGCACATTTCAGCTATAGATCGTGCGCTTCCTCCACTTGAAGAAATGGAAGTTCCCTCTCGTATTGTAAAACTTCCACTTTCATGGGATGATCCTGCGACTCAATTAGCTATTGAACGCTATCAGCAAAACGTTCGCCCAGATGCCCCCTGGTGTCCAAGCAATCTAGAGTTTATTCGCCGAGTAAACGGTCTGGATCACATTGAAGATGTTAAACGAGTTGTATTTGACGCTAATTATCTTGTAATGGGGCTTGGAGATGTATATTTAGGCGCACCTGTTGCTACGCCTCTAGACCCTCGTCACCGTTTAGTGACAACGAAATATAATCCCGCTCGTACATGGACGCCTGAAAATGCAGTTGGTATTGGCGGTGCGTATATGTGCGTATACGGAATGGAAGGTCCTGGGGGCTATCAATTTGTGGGACGCACGATTCAAATGTGGAACCGACTTCGTCAAACGGAAAGTTTTGAAGCAGGAAAACCGTGGCTTCTTCGTTTCTTTGATCAAATTCAATTTTACCCAGTAGAAGCAGATGAGCTTTTAAAACTGCGCGAAGATTTTCTTCGCGGGAGATTTGAAGCAGATATTACGGAGACAACGTTTAAACTTGGAGAATATTTAGATTTTCTTTCATCTATTGAAGAAAGCACGGCTGCTTTTCGTCAAACCCAGCAGGCTGCTTTTCAAACAGAACGAGAAGATTGGAAAGCACTCGGCTTAGCTGAGTATGTCTCTGAACATGAAACGGCTGAAATTACGGAACAAGAACTGCCTGAAGGTACGGAGGCCGCCCGCTGTACAATGCCGGGAAGCGTATGGAAAGTTCTTGTTGAAGAAGGACAAAAAGTTGAAAAAGGCGATACGTTAATTATCGAAGAAAGTATGAAAATGGAGTTTCCACAGCTAGCACCTATGGATGGATATATCAGTTCTATTCATGTAAAACCCGGCGATGAAGTACAAGCTGGACAGCTGATTGCCGGTATAAAAGCCTTTGCTCCAATTACTCATTAAGGACGGTGGATACAATGAAAACAGTGAGCTTGCCTAAAACATTTTCGGTTCAATGGTTACGTGATATGTATATCAAAAAAGAATTAACTCCGGAAGATGTAGTACATCAAATTCTTACGCGTGTAGAAGCTGATAAAGACATGAATATTTGGATTACCCCTCCTACACTCGGTGAGTTAAAACCTTATCTCGATCGCTTAGCTACCCTAAGCCCTGAAGCGTTACCTTTATGGGGAATTCCATTCGCCGTTAAAGATAATATCGATGTAGCCCATGTACCGACGACAGCCGGATGTAAAGAATATACGTATATCCCTTCTGCACATGCTACGGTTGTTCAACGTCTTATTGATGCAGGTGCTATTCCTCTTGGAAAGACCAACTTGGACCAATTTGCTACAGGGCTGGTCGGTACACGAAGCCCTTACGGCGAAACGCACAATGCGTTAAAGTCCGAGCTCATTAGCGGCGGATCGAGCTCAGGGTCAGCTGTATCCGTAGCTCGCGGGCATGCTGCTTTTTCTTTAGGCACCGATACAGCAGGTTCAGGACGCGTTCCAGCCGGTTTAAACCGTTTAATTGGCTATAAACCTTCTCTCGGAGCGTGGCCATCTGCAGGTGTAGTTCCGGCGTGTAAAAGCTTAGACTGCGTCACTGCTTTTGCTCATGAATGGAGTGACGTGCTGCTTGTAGATTCTATTATTAGAGGGGTAGACGATCAAGATCCATGGTCACGCTCTGTTGTTCGGGCTTCTTCGGCTCTCCCTGAAAAAATTTGTATGGTAAAAGAACCGCTCTCATTTTACGGACCGTTTGCTGAGCAGTACGAGGAAGCTTGGAAGCAAGCAGTGAAAAAGATTGAAGGTTTATCTATTCCCATTGAATACATTGACGGCTCGTATTTAAGCGAAGCAGCTGCTTTATTGTATGACGGCCCATACGTAGCGGAGCGCTGGGCTGACTTAGGAGAATTTATTACTTCTCATGAAGAAACAGCATTTCCTGTAACCGAGCAAGTCCTTCGTTCAGGAGCTAAATCAGAATATGATGCTGCGGCTTTATTTCAAGCTTCACATAAGCTTCAATCCTTTAAACATAAAGCATATCATCAGCTTAAAAATGCTGTTCTTGTTATGCCGACAGCAGGCGGAACGTGGACGCGGGAACAAGTAAGAGAAAATCCAATTGAAACAAACAGTGACATGGGGCGTTTTACAAACCATTGTAACTTGCTCGACTTATGCGCTGTCTCTCTTCCATCTCAAGATGCAGATCTTGATTTACCGTTTGGCATTTCATTTTTCTCTACATTTGACGGCGAACAATTCATTTGCGGGCTTAGCGAAGTGTTTTTAAATGGTGAACGAACGGTTGATTCAAGAAAAGATACAACCTTAGTAGCTGTTTGCGGTTTGCATATGCGCGGGTTTCCACTTGAATTTCAAATGCGTGAACATGGAGCTTCATTCGTACGAAAAGACCAAACCGCTCCTTATTACCAGCTTTTTAAACTGCCTACTTCTCCAGCAAAACCGGGGCTGCTGCGAACGCATCAACAAGGAGAAAAAATTGAAGTTGAACTTTGGGAAATGCCTTTATCACTACTCGGCTCTTTTGCCGATTCTATCCCTTCTCCTCTTGGACTAGGCAAAATCACTCTCGAAGACGGCAGTGAAGTAGCGGGTTTTCTTTGTGAAGCTCATGCGACAGAAGATGCGGAGGATATTACGTCTTATAGAAGCTGGCGGGCTGTGTATAGTTGAATAAAAGAGCTGCCTCTAAGTCAGGGTTTCGACTTAGAGGCGGCTCTTTTGAGTTATAAAAACCTTACTATAAAAGCGCTCTTATTTTAAGGAATCACTTATTTGGTCCGGTCTTTTTTATGTACTTTTTCTCTTTTTCATCCACCAGCCTGCACCAACTATCACTCCGATTATAAGAATAACAAATATTAAACGATCTACATCATGCAAATATTTTTGGATTTTTTCAATATCTCCAAGTCCTCCTACATAGAGCAAAAAAACAAACCACGGAAAAATGCCTAAGGTGCTGTATAAAACAAAGTCCTTAGATTTGATTTTACTAAGGCCTGCCAAATAGGTTATATAGTTTGCGATACTGATGGGACGAGAAATCGTAATACTCCATTTTCCGTATTTATGAAACCATTTTTGAGCACGCTTTATATTTTTTTCACCAAACCAGCGTTTGGTAATAGATTCAAACCTGTATCCCATAACGAACGGAATATAGTTGAATGCGATATAAATAACGGTATTGACAGCTGAAACAATAAGGATTTTCCATATTGAAAGCTGCAGCACCGAGCCAATGAGCAAAATCGATAACGTACACGGAAAAGGAATTGCCGCAGCTTCGATTGCTGTAGCAATAAAGATGCCCACTATGCCTAAGTTTTGTACAAAATCAATAAACCCTTGCACCTTTTTTCTCCTTTCAATCATACAAATTTCACGTTCTTTCATCATAACTCAAACTATTCAAAATTTCACGATTTCAAAGCAATTTTACTAGTAAAAAAAGCTTATATGCACCGGTTTGCTATATTTGATTATCTTCTATCATATGCAGTTCATAAGTGAAGTAACGCAAAAAAAGAAAATAGCAGAAAAAAACTCTTTTATTAGTTGTAATAAAAGAGTCTTTTCTGTCCTGCTATTATTTAATTTTAGCAATGATTTTCCCTTTCACATGGCGTTTTGAAAGCTCTTCTAATGCACTTGGCACTTCTTTTAACGAGATGATGCGCTCAATCATCGGAGCTACTTTCTTCTCTGCTACTAATGCTAAAAGCTCATCGCCCATTTTTGCTAAATCCGCTTGCGCCATCATGTCATCAATGTGGTGTGCAGCATTTAAAGCTACTTCATGATAAGAAATCACTTTTGTAAAAGGCTTTACTTTTGTATAGTCAGGTGCACCAGCAATATGTGCTAAATGTCCTCTATAGGCAATCATATCTAAAGAATCCGTTGCGTTCTTTGCGCTCACCGTGTCAAGCACAGCATCTACGCCGCGGCCATTTGTCAGCTCCAATACTTTTTCCACGACATTTTCCTCGCGATAATCAATTACATAATCAGCGCCTAACGACTTCACATACTCATGATTATGTGCTGAAGCTGTTGAGAAAACGGTTTTTCCAGCGTTTTTAGCAAGCTGCACGCCAAAGCCCCCTACGCCTCCAGCTCCTCCGTGAATTAAGATGGTTTGAATATGGTTCATTGGAAATTTACGAAATAGTGCTTCATACGCCGTGTAACCTGCAGTAGGCAAAGCAGCAGCTTCTTCAAATGTAACAGCATCAGGAATGCGCGAAATTGAATGAGCAGTTGTGACCGCATATTCAGCATATCCGCCTTTTTTCATAAAGTCCCCGTGATAGACAACGCGGTCTCCTTTTTTCCAGTCAACTACTCCTTCTCCAACTTCATCAATTGTCCCAGCTACATCCAAACCTAGAATGTGAGGATATGTCCAATGAGGATTTCCATTAGTAGCCGTTTTATAATCCACTGGATTAAGTCCCACTGCGTGAACTTCAACTACTACTTCTCCTTTATTTGGAAGAGGTTTTTCTATTTCTTCTACTTTCATTTCTGTCCATTTATTTTTATCTTGCAATAATAATGCTTTCACAGTCTAACTCTCCTTTTTAAATCATTTGCTTAGCGTTACTTTTATTATTTTATCTAAAAATGATTTGCTTACTATTTTTATTTTAAAGAGAGCTTGTCTATAATACAAATTAGAAAATAAATAGATATCCATAAATAAATTTATAAGAAAGGATAGCATAAATGATTGATTTTGAATGGTATCGCAGCTTTATTAGCATTTACAAATATCGATCCGTTTCTGAAGCAGCCAGAGCGAGGATCTTAACGCAGCCGGCCATGAGTCAGCACTTAGCTGCTTTAGAAGCTGAAATAGGCGAAGGTTTATTTATCCGTGCACCAAGAAAGATGATTCCAACAGAAAAAGGTAAAGAACTGTACACGCGTATCGTCCCGTTAATTGAAAGTCTAGAAGCTGCTTCAATTGAATTAAAAATGACCGCTTCATCTCCCGACGCGCTGCCGGTCGTAAAAATTGGTTCTCCCGTAGAGTATTTTACCGAACAAGCTTTAGAAAGAATAAAAGATGCAGGTATCCGCTGCTACAGCCAGTTTGGTATTGCTTCTGTTTTACTTGAAAAGATACAAAACGACGAAATTGATATTGCGATTACAACCCAAAGATTGCAAATACCAGGAGTCGAATATACGGTCATTGAAGAAGAAGAGTTTGTCTTAACCGTCCCTCCTTCTTTTGAAATGACACCCAATGAAGACATAGAGGATTTTTTATACAATCAGCGGTGGATTGGCTATGGCCTTGAACTTCCTATTATCAGGCGTTTTTGGCGACAGCATTTTAAAAAACGGCCTGAAATTCAGCCTCATCATGTGATTCCAAATCTTCAAACAGTGTTAAAAGCCATTCAGCATCACATGGGAATCAGCCTGCTTCCCCGCTATTTGATTCAAGAAGCGCTCCAAGAAAAAAAGGTGAAAGTCGAACTTGAACATTTAGCGGTAAAAAATCAGATCTTTCTTGCTTATAAACTTAAGCATCGAGATCATCCAGTCATTCAAAAAACGATACGCTCGTTAAAAAAAGAAACGAACCACTAATCAAACATCTTGATTAATGGTTCGTTTTTCACCTCGTCTAAAATCATTTTGTCCCAGTCTCTTCTTTTTTTGACAGCTGCTGTGCTGAATCTACTCCTACGAGATCTAAAAAGAAAATAAAAATAGGAATACCAAGAATCAGCCCCCATACGCCCAAGAAATGTTCACCAAATACTAAAATGATAAACGTAATGAATGTTGGCAAGTTTGTTTTAGATGACATAAGCTTTGGATTTAATACATAGCTTTCAAGTGCGTGAAGTACTACCACCATAATTAACACAGATAGTACTTTTACACCGCCTCCTAAACTGTAAGCGATTGTACAAAGCGGAATGAGTGAAACAAATACCCCAAGAACCGGCACTAGCCCTAGTAGAAAGACCATAACGCCAAGCGCAAGCAAATTAGGAAACCCTAACACCCATAGGGCAATAACGGATAAAATGCTGTTCACAAAAGCGATAATAAACTGAACTTCTATTACCTTGCCGAAGGAATTAACAAATTTTCTCCCCAAATAGCCAGCTTCTTTGAAAAACCAGCCCAGCCTAGATTGTTCCAGTTGGACAAATAATCGGTGAATCCGCGACTTTTCAAGTAAAAAGAATAGGCTTAACAAGAGTGCTAAGAAAACTTGTGCACTTACTTTTCCAATATTAGATAAATAGCTGTATACTAAATCAATATTCTGCTGAATATTTTCTGGTGATTTGAATCTCTTTAGATTATCGATAATATAGGTGACGAATGTATTATCAGGGGGGTGCTTGTAAAAATACATCAGCTTCTGTACAAGCTCAGTAACTTGCGTCATAATAACCGGGATATATACATATCCTACAATACCGAGAGCACCAATCAGTGCGATATAGATGACGATGAGTATAAGCGTTGAATTAAGCGGAAGCTTTCTTCTTAACGTTTGTTGAAGACGACCAATTAAAAAGGTAAAAATAAACGTAAATAACAGCAGCTGAAGCATACTTCTAATGCTGACAAGTAAAACTGTAATAATAATAAGCGTAATGATGCGAACAGTAAGTTTGTTGTGAAGCCAACTTCTTGCAATATTCATGAAACCTTCAATTCTCCTATCTCTCTTTTTCCCAAGTCATTTGTATACATATAAATAAAACGGATACGCTAGACGCTCATATCCGCTTTCGCTATATATAGTGTATCATTTAATATTCAAATTTTACTATATTTCAGCGCTTTTTAGTATGTCTTTATTTTCTCTCCGCTATTCTTTTTCATTTTCCCATACATTATGATAAATTAGCTTGTCTAAATCCCTTCTTTTTTCCCAGTTAGCTTGTTCTAAGATTGGTTTCTCAGGGTATTTATCTGTATAGCCAATTGACATGAGCGCTACAGGATCAATATGAGGAGGAATATGTAAAATGTCACGTACATCATTTTTTTTATAAAAACTTACCCATCCCATTGCCAGTCCTTCTGCATATGAAGCAAGCCACATATTTTGAATCGCACACGCAGTTGACATCATATCAGTTTCTGGAATTGAGTTTCTTCCGAGAACATGAGAGCCCCCTCTTGTTGGATCACACGTTACGCAAATAGTTAACGGCGCTTCTTTTAATCCTTGAATCTTTAGCTCTAAAAAATCTTCTTTCTTTTCACCTTCATAATGAATAGCCAGTGCTCTTCTCTCTTTATCTGCTGCCCAGGCAAGTTTATTTTTCACTTCTGTATCAGATACTAATATAAAATTCCAAGGCTGCATAAACCCGACGGAAGGTCCGCTGTGAGCAGCCTGTAGAATGTTATAAACCGTTTCATTCGGAATCTCATCAGACAAAAATGTGCGTACATCTCTTCTTCCGTAAATCGCTTTGTATACCGCTTGCTTTTCGTCGTTTGTAAACGAATTCATCTTTTTCAACCTCCATTAAACTCTTTTTTTAACTATTTTTCTAAAAAAATATTAAAAAAATGTGATCTAAACTTTATGTTTTCTCGTATTACTATATGAATCTATCATAAAGGAGGTTGCAAACATGTTCAACGACGTTTTAATGAACTTATTTAACGCGGTAAGCAGCATCATTAACACAATTGGATAATTTGATTGTACATATTGAGTAAGAGAGGAGGCATATTACATGCTAAACGAGGTACTTATGAACTTTTTTAACGCAGTAAGCAGCATCATCAACACAATCGGATAAAAAAAGCACAAAGAAAAGGGTAACTGCCATTACCACCGTCTTTATGCTTGACTAGTTCAAAATCATATATTTTACAATAAAAAGAACTCTTTGATTAGGAGTTCTTTTTACTTATCCTAACATATTCCTTTTTATTTGTATATATACCTTGCCATTTCAACAGATTCACTTATATGTTGCAAGCATACACGTAGGTCTGCAGCTCGTAGTGCAGTTCTTTTAAGTCTTCGGCTGCTTGAGTCAATAACTTCTTTCGCTGAGCTGTATACACATCTAGAATCGCTCTTTCTACTTTTACCTTTTCTTCATATAAAATATCTAACTTATCTTCATTTCCTTCAAGGGAAATAGGCTTTAACATAGCAAATTGATAAATGGGTTGTCCATAATCCAATTTTGTTAAAATAGAACCTACTAATACATCCTGCGAGCATTCGTATACGAAGTTTAACAGCGTACTTAATTCTTCTAGACGAGAAATATCCAGCTCTGCATTTTCATTGATCACAGTCCCTATATATTGAAAGCACTTTTCTTCTAACTCATTGTAAATAGTTGTGATGCGGTGCAACACTTCATTCAACTTCATAAAGTTCCCCCTTCACACACGCTTCTTGATACAACCATATGACAAAACTTGGTGTTTTATACTAACGAAAAAGCGAGGAATATAAACCTCGCTTTTTCTCTTTATCGATACATACTGGCAATGTCTTCAATAAACATAAGCGGTTCTTCTTCTGTTAGTTGTTTAATTGGAGAATAATCCTCTCCACCAAAACTTTGATCTATGTCTTCAATAAACGAAGAAACTTCTTCTGACTCTTCACGATTAGCCGGCACTTCGTATTTCTGTAATTCTGTACGGTGCACGACGGATAAAATATGGCGAGGAAATTGCTGCTTCGTTTTTCCAAAACAGTATACCGGCTTGTGTTTCAAAAAGCGTTCTACTTCCTCTTGCCGGTTATAAATGCTTCCATGATCACCCCAAGCTACCACAACTAGTTCAGCATCTTCCACAGCCTTTTGAATATATTCACCTGTTCTTGTTCCAACAGCTTCTTCTTTTGAAAGCATGCGTAAAAACGAAACATGATCGGTTTGATAGCTGAATAAATAAACGATTTCTAAAACTCCAAATCCCCACTTTTGCGCCAGGTCGATGCATTTGGATACAGCTGTATCATCGCTGTATTCATACGTATTTTCTGGAAAGGACAAGATAAACGTAAGTTTACGTTCGTTTACTTCACTCCATTTGCATAATAGAGAATATTTGTATGTGCCTGTTTCATCAAAAATAACTTCTTTTTTCACTGCTTCCATCCCCCTGCCTTCTTACAATCTTGTTACTTATCTATTGCAAATGAGCTAAGCAGTAATCGTAACCTTGACTGTTAAAAGTTTTATTTTATATGTATTTCAAAATCATGCCTTCATGACAACTTTTCTGCCATTTTTTCAAAAAGCATTTTTTTCTTCTATACATGCTTTTTACAGCTAGTGAACATTCACATATATATATCTTTCCTCTTTTCGGACCTCCAGTCAAAATAGATAAAATCAAAAGAATGGTCTATAATAAAGAAATAACCAATGAACTTTTCACTCATGTTTTTGACCGTTACGGATTTTTTCTCAGCAGGTATGTTCAAAACTGATCCTCTGAGAAAATAGAAGATAAATTTGTGTAAAGAAAGGATTTTGTAAATGGCTACTACACACACATTTACAAGAGGAGAAGAAATTGCAAATGCGATTACACACGGCGTTGGAGCCGTACTCAGCATTGTGGGATTAACGCTTTTAATCGTACTTTCTTCGTTAGAAGGAACGCCTTGGCATGTTATCAGTTTTACTATTTACGGAGTAACCATGCTGCTTCTCTATGTCTCCTCTACGCTTGTCCATAGCTTTCCGGAAGGTAAGGTAAAAGATCTTTTTGAGATATTTGACCATTCTTCTATTTATTTGTTTATTGCCGGCACGTACACTCCATTTTTATTTATCGCAGTAAAAGGAACCACCGGCTGGACACTTTTTGGAATTGTATGGGGCATCGCTCTTGCAGGAATTGTATTCAAAGCTTTTTTTGTAAAGAAATTCCTTTTTATTTCCACCATTCTTTACGTATTTATGGGATGGATGATTGTGTTTGCGTGGGATTCGTTAACTCAAAACATTGCCCATCAAGGAATTGTCCTTCTTGTAGTTGGAGGCGTGTTGTATACAATCGGAGCCGTTTTTTACGTATGGCGAGGATTTCGTTTTCACCATATGATTTGGCATATGTTTGTTCTTGGCGGAACCGTACTTCACTTTTTAGCAATCATTTTATATGTATTGCCTATAACCAATTAAAAAAGGGCCTTCTGGCCCTTTTTTAATTGGTTATAGAATTTCTTACCACAGTTTTGCCATTTGAGTCACAAGCGTATAGACTCCTAGCACAGCCATAATAACGACCACAAAACCGCCAAAAACGGTAAGCCAAGTCGGATGCTTGTAATCCCCTACTATCTTCTTTTTATAAGCCGCTATAAGCATTGTACCGAGTGTAATAGGTAAGATTAACCCATTTAATGCTCCAGCTAAAATGAGCAGCGTGACCGGCTGACCAATCGTTAAGAAAACCAGGGTTGAAATCGTAATAAATGCAATGATAATCCAGTTTTCATATTTCTCAATCCTTTTGCTGAAGGATTTAATAAAGGAAACCGATGTATATGCCGAACCAATAACTGAAGTGATAGCCGCTGCTGCCATGACGACACCAAATAATTTATAGCCAATATCCCCTGCGGCTAACTGAAAAACAGAGGCAGGTGGATTATCGGGATTCAGTTTTAACCCTTGACTCAATACACCTAATGTTGCCAAAAATAGAAAAATTCGAATGATCGAAGCGATCGTAATGCCGGATACTGCTCCTCTTGTTACTTCCGGAATCGCGGCTTTTCCTTTGATTCCTGCATCTAATAAACGGTGACCTCCTGCAAATGTAATATATCCTCCTACCGTTCCTCCTACAAGAGTAACAATCGCCACTACGTCAATGTGATCCGGCCAAAATGTTTTAGATACCGCTTCTCCTACTGGCGGAGCGGAAGAAACCGCAACATACACCATTAAAATAATTAATATTCCGCCCATTAATTGAGCAAAACGATCCATTAATTTTCCGGCTTCTTTGACTAAAAAGATGGCAATAGAAATAATGGCTGTAATAACTGCACCAACTTTAGGAGAAATACCAAATAGCGCATTGAAGCCAAGACCCGCTCCTCCTACATTTCCAATATTAAATGCTAAGCCTCCGATTACAATTAAAATAGCAATAAATAAACCGAGACCTGGGAAAACACTGTTAGCAATATCCTGTGCTCTTTTTTCTGAGACGGCAATAATACGCCATACGTTTAGCTGAACGCCAATGTCTAATAAAATCGACAGTAAAATGACAAAACCAAAACTTGCGGCGAGAGCTTGTGTAAAGACAGTTGTTTGAGTTAAAAAACCTGGACCCACTGCTGAAGTAGCCATTAAAAATGCTGCTCCGAGGAGCACGCTCCAGTTGCGTTCTTTTTTCATGATGTCACCTCATTGTGGTTGAATAATGATTTGTTCTTCTTTTAGCTTGTCACAAATAGCTTTGGCAAATTCAACAGCATGTGCACCGTCTCCATGAATACAGACGGTATCTGCCTGAATCGGAATCTCTTCATTTTGCACAGTGAATACTTTCTTTTCTTTGACCATTTTAATTACTTGAGAAATAGCTGCTTTCTCATCTTGAATCACGGCGTTTTCAACGTTTCTCGGCGTCAGCATGCCGTTCTGTTGATAGGTTCGATCTGCAAATACTTCCTGAGACGTACGCAAGCCGATTTCGTTTCCAGCTTTAATCCATTCACTTCCAGCAAGACCATATAGAATAGCTTCCTCACTAACATTATAAACAGCTTCAGCAATAGCTTTAGCTATGTCTCGATCCCCTGCAGCCATATTATATAAAGCGCCATGAGGTTTCACATGATGAAGGGCCCCTCCTTCTGCACGTATAAAAGCTGAAAGAGCCCCCATTTGATACACCATCAAATCATAAGCTTCTCGAGGCGTAATTTTCATATATCTACGTCCAAATCCAGCTAAATCTTGCAATCCGGGGTGCGCGCCGATCGCCACATTTTCACTCAAAGCCAGCTTTACTGTTTCTCTCATAACCGAAGGATCTCCGGCATGAAAGCCACAAGCAATGTTTGCTGACGTTACATAGCGTAAAATTTCTTTATCATTTCCTAATCTATAGTTCCCAAAGCTCTCCCCTAAGTCACAGTTCAAATCAACGGTAGCCATTTTCTTCCCCCTTATATTTTCATTCGAAGTGCTCTTTTAATATGATTGATTTTCTTTTCCTGCTCCATATATAAATGCTGCGCTTCATCCAGTGAAACGAATTGAAAAGAAACCTTTTGCCCTGGAGAAACTTGTGCCAGCGCCGAAAAATCGGCAGTTGCTACCTGCCCGATTCTAGGGTATCCTCCTGTCGTTTGATGATCTGCTAATAAAACAATGGGCTGTCCTTCTTTTGGTACTTGAATTGTACCAAACGTCACAGCGCTAGAAAGCAGCTCCTTTTCCTGCTGAAGGACTAGTTTCTTCCCTTTTAGCCTATAGCCCATTCGGTCAGATTGCGGCGTAACGTCAAATTCTTGATTAAAGAAATGTTGTTGACTTTCTTTCGTAAACCAATCAAATTCCGCACCTTTCATTGTGCGGATAATAGGCGTCTCGTATGAAGGAAGAAGTTTAGGATGAATGGTCCAAAAAGCCTGCTGAAAAGAGCGGTCCGTTTGCTTTTTCACCAGTTTCTTTATAATTGCTTCCCCTATTTCTGTAGGAGGATGGCTTAATACTTCGTCTCCTGACTGTAATGCTTTACCGTGCAGCCCTCCTATCCGAGCGCGAAGCGAAGTAGATGTACTTCCCATAACTGCAGGAACGTTAAAGGCACCGGAAACCGATAAATAAGAACGGCAACCTAAAGTCGGAACACCAAACTGCAGCACGCTCCCTTTTTTCACATATAAAGGCCGCCACATCTTTACGGCTTCACCATTAACAGTTGGCGATAAATCCCCTCCTGTCAGGGCAATTAAAGCATCTTGCTGAAATTCAATTTTTGGTCCCATTAACGTAATTTCAATAACCGGCTGATTTTCTTGATTTCCTACTAATAAGTTGGCAATCCTTAAAGCAACTTTGTCCATTGCCCCGCTGACAATCATGCCGTCCTTTTGATATCCATGTCTGCCGATATCTTGGATCGTTGTTAATAAACCAGGACGCATCACTTTAATACTCATCTTCATCCACCTCCTTTTGTGCTTCATATTCCGTTTCAGAAATGGAAACAAATCGGATACGATCACCTGCTTGAAGTAAGCTTGGCGAGTCTTTTTCTGGGTTAAATAGTGTAAGAGGAGTACGCCCGATTAACTGCCATCCTCCAGGTGTTTCAATTGGGTACACGCCGGTTTGCATTCCTGCGATGCCAACTGACCCTTTTGGGATGCTGTTTCTCGGTGATTCTTTCCTTGGAGTCGCAATTTTTTCACTCATCCCTCCTAAGTAAGGAAAACCAGGAGCAAAGCCTATCATATACACCAAATATTCTCCGTTTGTATGAATGGAGATAACTTCATCAGGCGTTAATGAATGAAAAGCAGCTACTCTCTCTAAGTCCGGGCCGTACTTTCCTCCGTAACACACCGGAATGTCAATTTGTCTAGCGACCGCTTCAGATTTTTCTTCCTGGTGGAAAAGCAGTTCTTCAATATATGTAGATATTGCTGTGTAAGGATTTCTTCTTCCTTTTTCACTCATTATCCAAGGATCATAATAGATTGTAACCGTCGTAAAAGCCGGCACATATTCAATCATTCCCTTACATAATGATTGCTCTAGCACCTCAGTAAATTGCTGAATACGTTTATGTATACCGAAATTAATTTCGTCTCCAAATGAAACGACAATGCCGCTATCACCAAGAGGATAAAGTCGATAATCGTTACTCATTCCGTCTCCTCCTTTTTACTTAGTATTGTTTGAGCAGCTCCCTTTAATGCTGTAGTTAGACAGTTTTATTAGAATTACTAATGAAGTTATCATTTTCAAATAACATTTTCTTATATATCTAATAAAAAAAAGATCAATAAATCTGTATACCGTATGAATAACATTATACAAATATAAAATAATCTTATGTTCTACTAAAACAAACTCTAAATAAAAATTCAACCTTTTTAGAATTTTATCGTCAAAAGGATCACGTTTTTTCAGTTTTCCCCATAAGAAAACTGCTTTGTTTTTTATACCAAAGCAGTTTTTTGTAAACATCTACAAAAAGGAAAAACTCATGGGCAGTGAACCATTATATACCTCTGCGAGCAAAATCCACAAAACGAAACTTGTCAAGACGATGACGTGATTCCGTATACTGAAAAAGGCTTGCATCTTCTAGATACACATAGTTTCTTACTACCACAATATGTTCATAATCTTTCAAATCTAAGTAACATTTATCTTCGTCCGTCAGCTCGTCAACGGAAATTTCTTTTTTAGCAAAGCTGATTTTCAGCCCAAGATCTTTTTCTAAGTATTCATAAATAGAGCCTTTGCATATGTCTTTTGTGAGGTGAGGAACATATTTTTTATGAAAAAAATCTTTATCTAAAATAATTTTTTCTCCATCGATTTCACGTGCTCGAACTACTTTCCATATGAGATCTTTTTTCGTTGCGCCAAGCTGTGTGCACAAATCTTGATCAGCCTTGATTAATTCAAACTCTTTTACAATAGTAGTCGACGTATGTCCTAGCTTTTCCGCGACTTCTTTGAAGCTAACAAGTCCTGATACTGGAAAATCAAAGCGTGATACGTCTAATACAAAAGAACCTTTTCCTTTCATTTTTTGAATGTACCCATTTTGCGAGAGTAAATTTAACGCTTTCCGTATCGTTTCACGAGACGTTTGATACTGTTCAACAAGCTCATTTTCAGAAGGAAGTTTTGTATTAGGACGCCAGTCACCGCGTTTAATTTTATCGACTAACTGTTCGTAAATGCTGATAAATTTATTTTCTTTCAATTGCCATCACCTATTTTACTTTCTATATATACCCAATTGTATAAAAAGAACGATAGATTGTCACCCATCGTTCTTTTCACTTTTTCTCTATTTTTTTAAATGATACACGATTGATTCATACGGCCGAAGTAAGACTCGCTTGAATTCCTTTGGTGAATCTTCGTAGTTAGACAGCAATATTTCACTATGATATCCTTCAAAAGTTAGATTTTCTGGCAGTTCAAAGGCTGTTTCGCTGCCGTAGAAATTGTTTATCACGAGCAGCTTTTCATCTGCTCCATTTCGGATATAAGCGAAAATCTGCTCGTCTTCTCCAAGAATCAATTCATAGTTTCCATAGGTGATAATCTCGTACTGCTTGCGCAGTGCAATAAGCTTTTGATAAAAATAAAAGATTGAATCTTTATCCTCTAACGCTTTTTCTACATTAATTTTACGGTAGTTATCGGCCGGATGAATCCATGGCTTTCCTTTTGTAAAACCTGCATTCGGCTTATCGTTCCATTGCACCGGTGTACGGGAATTATCTCTTGATTTATGTTTTAAAATTTCCAAAATTTCATTTTCGTCCATTCCTTGTGCACGTTTTATTTCATACACATTTAATGACTCCACATCTCTATATTCATCAATAGAGGAAAACTTCGGGTTTGTCATACCTATTTCTTCGCCTTGATAGATATAAGGCGTTCCCTGCATCAAATGAATCGTTGTAGCGAGCATTTTAGCAGATTTATTATGATAGAGTTCGTCGTCTCCATAGCGTGAAACAACGCGAGGCTGATCATGGTTGCACCAAAATAATGCATTCCATCCCCCACCTTTATTCATTTCCGTTTGCCAAGTTGATAGAATCTCTTTTAATTTAATAAAATCAAAATCTGCTAGGGCCCACTTTTCTCCATTCGGGTAATCGACTTTCAAATGATGAAAATTAAACGTCATACTAAGCTCGCGTCGGTCCGGATGAGAGTACTGAATACAGTGGTCAACGGTTGTGGACGACATTTCTCCAACGGTCATACTATCATATTTTGAAAAAACTTCTTGATTCATTTCCCGCATATATTCGTGCACGCGAGGACCGTCGGTGTAGAATTTCCGGCCATCTCCTGGTGCAACGGAACCGTCATCATCTAAAAAACGCTGATCTTTTGAAATTAAATTAATAACGTCCAGACGAAATCCATCTACTCCTTTTTCAAACCAAAACGTCATCATATCATACACGCTGCGGCGCACACGCTCGTTTTCCCAGTTCAAATCCGCTTGCGTAACATCAAACAAATGCAGATACGATTGTTCTGTGAGCTTATCATGCTCCCACGCGGATCCCCCAAATTTTGAAACCCAATTCGTCGGAGCACTTCCATCTTCTTTTTGATCTTTCCAAATATAAAAATCTCGGTACGGGTTATCTTTCGATTTTTTAGCTTCTTGAAACCATTCATGTTCAGTTGATGTATGATTAACGACAATATCCATGATGACTTTAAGACCCCGCTTATGCGCTTCTGTTACTAAAAGATCAAAATCCTCCATTGTTCCGTATTCTTCTTGAATAACAAAATAATCACTTATATCATATCCATTATCCCGCTGCGGTGATTTATAAATTGGCGTTAGCCACAGAACATCTACCCCGAGCTTTTTCAAATAATCTAGCTTTTCAATAATGCCAGCTATATCACCCACGCCGTTTCCAGTCGTATCATAAAAACTTTTTGGATAAATTTGATAAACAACCGATTTTTTCCACCAAGGTTCTTGCATCTTTAACACCACCATTTAATTCTTAGAATTATGTTGAAATGAGTCTGTACCCGCGACCGTTGATGTAACGGTTGATTTTTTCTGAAGCTTTCCGAGCGTTAACGTTAAAAGAAACGGCACAACGATTACGATAACCATTCCAATAATAAAAGGCGGCCAGCTCTGTGGAACAATTGATAACGGAGCTGGTATACCCCCAATTCCTACCGACGCTGCTTTCACTCCGGCTACAGATATGACAACACCGGCAATAGCTGAACCAATCACTGCAGAAATAAAAGCAAATCTAAAACGCAAATTCACACCAAACATTGCAGGTTCCGTAATGCCAAGCCACGCTGAAACCCCTGACGTTAAAGATAATCCTTTTAATTTCTCATCATTTTTTGAAAGAACCATTATCGCAAAAGCCGCAGAGCCCTGTGCAATATTCGATAATGCTACCATTGGCCATAAGAACGTACTCCCTACGCTTCCAATCAGCTGTAAATCTACGGCCAAAAATGTATGGTGCATCCCTGTAATAACAAGAGGAGCGTATAAACCTCCATATACAAGCCCTCCAATAAATGGAGCCGTTTTAAACAGCCATACAACTGCATCTGTAATAACATTTCCTATTGCAAATGTAATTGGACCAATTACAATAAAAGCGAGAAACCCTGTTACTAAAAGAGCTACAGGTGCTACAATCAAAAGTTGAAATCCATCCGGTATGCGTTTTCGTAAGAATAATTCGATTTTTGCCAAGACGAATGAAGCGACTAATACGGGTAAAACCTGTCCTTGATAGCCTACTTTCTCAACATGCAGGCCAAATAAATTCCACGTATCGATACTTCCTTTTTTTAATGCTTCTCCGTAAGACCAAGCATTTAGCAAGTCAGGATGTACAAGCATGAGCCCAAGGACAATTCCAAATAAAGGACTTCCTCCAAAACGCGTAACAGCTGACCACCCAATAAGAGCTGGCAAAAAGGCAAAAGCCGTATTCGCAATTAAATTAATCATGCTTGCGAAGTCTTTCCACTGTGTATGAACATCTACGATTGATTTATCATCGTAAAAAATTCCGGCTCCTGTTAGTACATTATTGATTCCCATCAATAAACCCGCAGTTACGATGGCCGGTAAAATAGGAATAAAAATGTCAGCTAATGTTTTTATTGCGCGCTGCAGCGGATTTAAGTTTTTAGCCGCTTCGTTTTTCACTTCTTCTTTTGATAGCTCGCCTATACCTGTAAGCGCCACCATTTCTTTATATACTTTATCCACCGTGCCTTGACCAATGACAACTTGAAACTGGCCGTTTGTAGAAAAAGATCCTTTTACTAATTCGTGCTCATCTAGCATACGTTGATTGACTTTACCTTCATCTTTTAAAACAAGTCGAAGGCGCGTTACACAGTGCGTTGCAGCAGAGATATTTTCTTTTCCGCCAACGGCTTCTACAATGCGTTCAACAGATTCTCGATTCATGTCTTTTCCCCCTTGTTTCCGCTTTCATTTCACTCCTATATCTCCTATCCCCCATATAAATCTCACCACAAACCTGTATATACAAGTTTTATGTTTTTATTCTAACCTGTATATACAGGTTCGTCAACAAAAATAAAAGTACTTCTTTTTCATTTCATGATATAGTCAAAAAGCAAGGTGTATGGAAGGAGACATTACAATGCTGCAAGTAAGATTAATGGGAACACAAGAAGAAATTAATGAAGCAATCAAACAATTTGAACAGAACTACCATATAGAACATCAGTCAAAAGAATATACGCGAAGCGCTAATCCAAAATATGAGCACAAAAAAGATACTCGGGTGTATCTTTCTATGCATCCTAAAAAATAATTTCTGCTTTATTTCAGAGAAGAATAGTAGCTTTTACAAACTAAAGGATTTATATTATAATTTCAGTATTTACTATAACATCCGATTTGTATTTAAAAATCAGAAAGAGGCTTAAAAATGGCATATAACGACATATCTCTTAGAGAGAAAAGTATTGTGTTTATCGGCTTTATGGGGGTAGGAAAAACAACTATTGGAGAAATGGTTGCCAAAAAATTGTATAGAGATTTTGTTGATATAGATCAAGAAATCGAAAAAGAATTTAATATGCCTACTTCTCAGATTTTTAAAGAGCACGGTGAAACTTTCTTCAGACAAAAAGAAAAAGAAGTAATAAGTCGACTTTCACAGCAGCGCTTAAAAATCATTTCTTTAGGGGGAGGCGCTTTTTTACAAGAAGAAATTCAAGAGATTTGTTTATCTAACTGCATCGTATTCTTTTTAGATTTGTCTTGGGATTCTTGGAAAGAACGCATTAGTTTGATCATTGATAGCCGTCCTGTTTTACAAGGAAGAAGCTTAGAAGATATTGAAAAGCTATTTTACGACCGTCAAGCTATCTACTCAAACCACCATTCAAAAGTTGAAACTGATAATTTGGATATCGAAGAAGTAGCTAACTATATCGTTGATTCATTAAAAACAGCTTGGGATATTTATCAACCTTAATGAAATAAAGGTTTGTTCCCTCAACAAGCCTTTACAAAAAAGACGTAGCTTAATGCTACGTCTTTTTTCATTCCTAATGGGAACTCATATAAAAATTGATAAAAAAGGCAATGGTGATTACATACATCATCCAATGAATTTCGCGATGGCGTCCTGTAAACAGTTTAATCGCTGTGTATGAAATGAAGCCGAATGCTAACCCTTCTGCAATGCTGTAGGTTAACGGCATCATGACAATTGTTAAGAAAGCGGGAACAACTTCAGTGAAATCGTCGAAGTTAACGTTTCGAATGTCACTTAGCATAAGCGAACCAATAATAATGAGTGCTGGAGCAGTAGCAACGCTTGGGATAAATTGAATAAGCGGTGCAAAAAACAAGGTAAATATAAATAAGATGGCAACCGTTAATGCCTTTAAGCCGGTACGCCCTCCTTCTGCAATACCTGTTGCATTTTCAATATACGTATTTAGCGCAGTGCTTCCAAAAATAGCACTCGCCATTGTACCAATTGAATCTGCTGCAAGCGCGCGATTTAAACCTGGAATTTTACCGTTTTTATCTACTAAGTTTGCTTTTTTAGATAGTCCAATCAATGTCGCTAGCGTATCAAATAATTCTACGATGGTGAAAGAAAATACAACTGAAAAAATGCCGTAGGCAACTGCACCCTTTAAATCCATTTGAAAGAATGTTTCTCCAACGCTTGGCGGCGTAGCTGAAAAGACGTCTTTCAGAGAATGAGGAACTGCTTGTACTCCTACAATCATTGCTAATATTGTCGTAGCAAAAATACTTATAATAAGAGCACCTTTTACATTTTTAGCCATCAGTACAGCTGCTAATATCAGCCCAAAAATAGCAAGTAACGGGCCTTTATCCATGACATTTCCAAGCCCTACAAAAGTAGACTCGTTTGCCACAACTAATCCAGCGTTTTTCAAACCGATAAACGCAACAAAAAGACCAATTCCAACTGCTATTGAAGACTTTAATACGTTCGGAATGGCATCAATAATCTTTCCGCGTATTCCTGTTACCGTTAAAACAAAAAATAAGACCCCGGATATAAAAACTGCTCCAAGTGCCGTTTGCCATGACAATCCTTGTCCTAATACTACTGAATACGTAAAAAACGCATTTAAACCCATCCCTGGACCGGTTACAATCGGGAAGTTTGCCCATAGAGCCATCAGTAACGTACTAAATACAATGGCATAAATGGTAGCTGCAAGAGCCGCTTCTCGAGGGATACCCGCGTCAGACATGATAATGGGATTGACGATTACCATATAACTGACCGTCATAAAAGTTGTAAGTCCTGCTAGTATTTCTTGTTTTGGTGTTGTGTTGCGCTCTGATAGTTTAAACAAGCGCTCTAATATTCCGTTACGCTCCAACACGCGCGCCTCCCTACTTCTAAAAAAAAATAAAAAATCCTACCTATTCGAATGTCCTAAAAAGGACACGATTTAGGAGGATTTTACGTTTCAAAGTAAAATCTTTTGTCCTATTATAGTCTTAATTTGTAGATATGCAAAGGTAGAAAACGCTATCATTATAAAAATTTTTATCTTCCGTTAGTTTGGAATTTTGAAAATTTATTTCTCTTATCTTTTTAGTCTGTTGCAAGAGTACTCTTTTTACTCATTTATACAAAAAAGAGATTGAAACATAACTAAATAAATCCATTCTAAAGACAAATAAATGGAATAACCGCAGAAGTCTACGCCTTGTCCTCCAATCAACAGCTAGAAGCAACTAAACAGATGAAACCTACGTTCACCTTGACAACAAAAAACTCAAATTATTAATCAATAATTCCGATTAATAATTTGAGCTTTACTTTTGTTAAAATACTTTTATCCCAGCCTCTTCTTCGTTTTACATCTTACGAAATTAAAAGTGGAATTCTTTTTAAAAGACGATCTATCGAATGATTTGCCTCTTTCAGCACAATTCCCTGGTCAATGGTTTTTAACTGGCGATTCTCCATCACAATTTCACCGTCAACCATTGTTAGTTCTACATCTCCTCGCGTTGCTGAATACACAACTCTGGAAATAGGGTCTACGCCGTAAGATGGAAAAGTATGAAGCTGATTTAAATTTAAAATGGCAAGATCCGCTTTTTTCCCAACCTCTAAACTTCCAATTTCTTTTTCAAGCCCAACTGCTTTCGCTCCGCCGATTGTAGCCATTTCGAGCACGTGTTTTGCATTCATGGCTGTTGGTCCGTAAGAGGGTTTATGAATCGTAGCGGCCAGCCTCATTTCGTTGAACATATCCAAATTATTATTACAAGGAGCACCATCAGCGCCAAGGCTTAAAAATACACCTTGCTCTAATAAACTGGGCACATCTGCGATTCCCGATGCAAGTTTTAAGTTTGAGCCTGGGCAATGACTGACTTTTACTCCTTGATTCTTAATAATTTGCTTTTCTTGATCGTTTAGCCACACACAGTGCGCTAAAATAAGGCGCTCATTGGCTAATCCTAAATGGTCTAAGTACATGATATTTCTCATACCCGTTTCAGCTTCTACAATGCGAATTTCTTCTTGATTCTCAGAAGCATGAGTATGGACATGAACATTATAGGCAGCTGATAAATGGCTCACTTCACGCAGCAAATCTTCCGTACACGACAGCACAAATCTTGGGGAGAATGCGTATCGAATACGACCGTTATTTGAATTATGCCATTTTTCAAGCAGCTCTACGCTTTCTTTAATCGAGTCAGCCGTTGTCTCCTGCAGAGCTTTTGGCAGATCGTCGCCTTTTTTATCCATCATTACTTTTCCTGCAAGAGCTCGGATTCCACTCTTAGATATAGCTTGAAAAGCAGAGTCTGTATGATGAACAGTTTCCATATCGACAATTGTTGTAGTCCCGCTTTGAATGAGTTCACCGATCCCTAACAGTGCTGAATAATAGATAGATTCTTCATCATGCGAAGCTTCAAGCGGCCATATTTTCTTCTTTAGCCAGTCTAGCAGCTCTAAATCATCTGCTTGCCCTCTAAAAAGCGTTTGACATAAATGAATATGAGTATGTATAAAGCCCGGCACAATCGTTTTATTTGCTGCGTCAATGACTTTATCTACCTTTTCCGGATGCAGATTTTTCCCGATGGCTGCAATACGATTTCCAACAATATAAAGGTCACCGTAAATAATATCATTCTTCTCATTCATCGTAATAATCTCTGCATTTTTAATTAATGTGTGCGTCATACCTTCTTTCCCCTCTTTCGTAACATCTATCTATTTCTAGCTCAAACCGAACACTAACATCTTCAAGCAATCTTTCTTACACTGGTCTTAAATATATATGGTGCATGCTCTGAGTTGAATAAGTGCAGGTAACCTCATGGGCGATAGAGACTTTGGGTAAAAAAAATTCCTAGCTGATTATACAGCTAGGAGGTTGGATTTATGATAAAATCCCAAGTCCCTTTTTCAAGAGGTTATACGAAATCGCAGGAGAATAATGTGATCTTGTATTTATAATATGGTGTTTTCAGTCTATATACCAGCTTTTTGTCAGAAGTTCTAACATTGTTTTTTTATTCTTTTTCACTATGTGACTTTTCTTGACACCCTTAATTTTCATGTTATGCAATTTATTCTCGTTTCTTCTATGTAATATTTACTAAAAATAAAGAATCTATCTTCTGTTTCTATACAAAACAGAAAAGTTATTTTATGATTTGTATGATTAAAAAACTACAAATCTATATTTTAGGGGTGATTAACTTGGAAAAAATAAATGTTGGCTGTCGTTTTACGCTTTCCGTTATGAGCGATAACTTCATCGATATTATTTTAAGCGCACTAAACGAAGTGGATATGTCTAAAGTTCAGCGAAAAACGGACCGTGTTAGTACGTTTATTGAAGGAACTGCCAAAGACGTATTTGAAGTTGTACAGGCCATTTATAAAAGTGCTGGAAAATCAGAAAAGCATATTGTGCTGAATGCCACGTTTTCAACAGGGCGTCACGAAGAATATTTCGAAGAAAGAAAAATAAACTCAAAAGAAAACATGCCTTTAAACCAACAGCTTTGTGCTTCGTTCCCTGTATCCACTCAATTTTCTTTGTATCCATTAGATACGCCGCATTATGTAGACATCATCAAAAGCGGAATTGGCGCAGTTAAACAACAGGGAGTATTTGCCGAAACCGTGCCTTTTGCAACAGCTTTAGAAGGAGATGTGGACAAAGTATTCGCTTCTCTATACGAATGCTTTATGAAATCTGTACAGCAAGCTCGTGTCGTGATGACAGTTAATATGTCAGCACACAGCCCTTCTTCAAAACGATAAATTACTTCTTATCTATTTATAAAGATAGAGTACTAGAAAGGATTTATATGAATATGGCTACAAAAAGAACGTTTTTTGCTTTTTCCCTGATAGGTGCATTATTATGTCTATTAGTCGTACCAAACTCTGTTCAGGCTAGTGAAAAACCTGCTCATTTAACGGTTGCTTCTTACACGCAGTTCTTGAAAGGGCAAGGTGATAAAAGTTCACTGTATGAATTTTCAAAACTGTCGCGTCAACAAAAACAAAAAGTTGTACAATCACTAAGGGATCCATCTCTGTTCAAAATGGATATTGAAGAGAGCAGCGGCACGGTCGAAGCTGCAAGTACAGCAGCATACGGAGCAAAAACGGCTTCACCTTTATTCAAAACAGCAGCTTATACGGCTTCTTATAAAGCGGCTGGATTTACAACAACAAAACTAACGGTGTATGTAGATTATTACACAAAAAGCTCCTCAGTAACTTCAGTCAAAAGTGTACGAGGTGTGGTCACAAAAAACGTAAACCCCCTTGTGTCTATTTCAAAAAAGAGCTCAAAATCTTGGGTACAAAATAATCGAGCCTACGGACGAATTGACTGGCAGTGGAAAGTTGCAGCTAAAAATGCTGGAATCAAAAGACAAACCGCTTATGGTACGGCTTCCGGCGCTTCTGGCGGATCTACAGCTACAGTCAATTGATAATGAGGAATAAACGATGAAAAAAATGATGTGGTGGATTATTGGTATTACGGCCGGGGTGCTTTTACTAGGAATTCTGGTAGGTTATTTATCATTTTACAGCATATAAAAACAGCAGGTAATTTCACCTGCTGTTTTTTATCTAAATGTCATATTCTTGTCATAAAATTAAAACCTCCACTTACAGTGTCTAAGTGCCTGTAAGAAGAGGTTGGGATCACAATTGTTAGTAAGCCTGGTCTCTTCTCATCTTTCAAGCACTGCTTGTGGGAGTTGGCACGGTTCTATAAAGTCCGTTGCCGAGGTTTCACAGGGCCTATCCCTCCGCCTCTCTTGATAAGAAGTTTGTCGAATTTTGTTGATAATTGTTGATAAGATAAATATTATGTTACATGCTGCACAAACAGATGTCAACTACTTTTCAGAAAATTGTTTTCCCTCTAAAACTATGATATCGCTACCATTACTATGACAACTAGGTTACAAATATATAAATTTTTTATATTTTTTTATTACGCTTTTACAGCTGACTTTTTCTCAAAAGAAGTAATAGCCTCATCTAGCATACGAATGCCGTCATCTATCTGTTCTTTTGTCACAGTAAGCGGAGGTACCATGCGAATAACTTCACTTGCATTTCCGCAAAAATAAAATAACACGCCTTTTTCTAAAGCTAAGTCCAAAATCTCGAATAAAGCGTCTCCATCTCCTTCTCCCGTATGCGGATTAACAATTTCAATTCCAATCATAAGTCCTAAACCACGGATATCTCCAATAACTGAATGTTTTTCCTTTAAAAGATGCAGCTTTTCTAATGCATAAGCGCCCATTTTTTTCGTGTTATCCAGCAGCTGTTCTTCTTTCATCACTTCAAGAGTTGCAAGAGCTGCTGAGCATCCGATAGGATTCCCTCCAAATGTTGTACTATGTGTGCCAAGAGGCCACTGCTTCATTAATTCTTGAGAAGCGACCGTTGCGCTAAGCGGAATTCCAGAAGCAATTCCTTTTGCTATAGCCATAATATCTGGTACAACATCAAAGGTTTGGCCAGCAAACCATTCACCGGTACGGCCAAACCCTGTTTGCACTTCATCAAAAATAAGTAATATTCCGTGACGATCACAAATCTCTCTTAACTTCTTCATCCAGCTTTTCGGAGGGATAATATAGCCGCCTTCACCTAATACTGGTTCCAAAATAACGGCAGCCACTTCTTCAGGCGTGACTTGGTGCTTAAAGAGTATTTCAAAATCTTTTTCAAGCTTTTCAGTGAAGTATACATCGCTGTCTAGCTCCGCAGAGCACTCTTTTGGATTGGCATATGGAAGTTGATACGTCAGTCCCGAAGGCTGCTGAAATTGTCTATATTTGCTTTTCGATGTTGTAACACTTAAAGCTCCCATCGAGCGTCCATGAAAACACCCTAAAAAAGAAATAACATACGGACGCTTTGTGACATGTCTCGCTAATTTTAAGGCTCCTTCAATTGCTTCTGTGCCGCTATTTCCAAAGAAAAAGCAGTCTAAATTGCCCGGCGTTACTTTTCCTAACTCATCGGCTAACTTTAATATCGATTCGTACATAATGACACCTGAGGGACCGTGCAATAATTGATCTGCTCCGTCTTTGATTGCTTTTACTACTTTCGGATGTCTGTGTCCTACATTTGTCGTAGCGATTCCGGAAGTAAAATCGAGATATTCTTTACCATCCAATCCATAATAATAGCATCCTTCTTCTTTCACAACGGGCAAATTCGGATGATCTTTAGCCATTGTCGGTGCTAGCAATTCAGGCATTCTTTCAAATAAGTGACTCCAATCTTTAGACATACTACATCCTCCTTGAAATTATACAAATCAATTAATCTTATTCCGAAATATAGTTACTTATTAAACAATATTAGGAAATCCAGTTATACTAAACGCTTTAATAGAATAGTAATAAAACTTATTTTACTATGCATTTTTATTAAAATCAATTGTATAAATATTTATATATATAATTAATATGCGGGGTCTCATCCCTTCCGCTTTTCCCATAGGAGTCTTCGCCTTTCCCTCCAATCAACAGCCAGAAGTACTTACATATATGAAACCTGCGTTCACCATAACCATAAAAAAATCCGAACGATTAATCGTTCGGATCCTCCCTCAACTAAAATACTACTGTCACAGCCTCTTTAAGTATATTTATTCAAGATGTTTGGCATCATTGATTGTTTCAAGACGCCATTTTCCACTTTCATAAGCAAAAGTTGTAATCGATGTATTTTGTAAAATAGTAGTCCCTGTTCCTTGTTCTCCGCTTGTTACATGATGAATGAATGTATTAATTGCCGCCCCGTGACTAACAACTGCTACTTTCTTTCCAATAGACTCCTTCATAATTTCCGTTAAACGCCGAACCATCCGTTCTTGAGCGGCTTCGAGTGTTTCAATATTATATAAAGGTTCTTCTCCCCAATTTGTCGCATAGTTTGGCACAAGATCATGCAGAACTTCTACGTTCTTTGATTCTAATTCTCCAAAAGAGCGCTCGCGCAGCTGCTCACAAACCTCGACTTTCTCTACTTTAGCGACTGCGGCAATTTTCCTAGCCGTCTCCTGCGCACGAAGCAAATCGCTTGTGTAGACTACATCAATATGGATATCTTTAAAACGTTCCGCTACGCGTTTGGCTTGTTGCTTTCCTGTTTCGTTGAGCGGAATATCAGCATGCCCTTGAATAAGTTTGTTTTTATTCCAATCTGTTTGGCCGTGTCTAATTAAGTAAAGCATCGTAATCCCCCTTTAATCTCGTTTTAAAAATTGATAAACAGCTTTATCAACCTCTGAGCTTTCATGTAAATCCGAATGTGCTTCATGAAACGTTTGGAGATGAATGTGTTCGGTAAACTCTTGCAGTCCGTATGCACTTTCTACTGTTACCACTCCATCTGTCTTATCTCCCACATCTCCTGCTCCTGAAAAAACGTCGATCTCTTTTGAGAAATCTTGACGACTTTCGTATAGCTTGTTTAACGCTATAGAGTGAAAAGCTAAATCACGAGCCCCCATAGATCCGATATGATTGCGTGCATGAGGATACATCTCCATTAATTCCTGATAATCTAATCCTTGAATCGGCGATCCTAACGTAACTAACTTTTGAATATATTGAGGGTTAGCCAAACTAACTGCTGCTGCTGTTACTCCTCCCATACTATGTCCAACTAAATCAACAGAAGATGCTTTATATGTATCACGTACATCTTGCATAATAGCTTCAATCCATTTTTGCTGCTGTGCAATACTGGCATCTGGCTTTTTAAAGACGATATGAATAAGCGGGAGTTTTCCCTCTTTTGCTTTCATAATGTGCTTCCACTGAATAGCTCCATCTTTTTGAACGACGCAGTAAGCTACTTTAGTTCCCCATCCGTTTTGTTCAAATCGTTTAATCATTTTCCCTAAGCTTTTTTGACTGCCTAAATAGCCATGAATAAATAAAACCGGCACATTTTTCGATTGGGCGCCTCGTTTTATTTGTGGGGCAAAAATATAAAAACAAAGCGAAATAAATAATATGATACTAATCAATAAAATTAACAGCCGCAAGTTCTCACCCTCCGATCGTCTCGTCTATTACACTCATTAATAAAAAAATTTGGAGTAAATTTTATTCTGATACGTCCTGTAAGCTGCAGAACTTGTCATCTTTTTCTTGTCAACGAGCTGCTCAAAGCGCAAACGCTTTTCCGTAAGCATCTCTGTTAGCCTTTGTTCTTCATTAGCATCCGTGCATATAGAAATCAATTCTTCTATTGTAGCCATATCTCGTTTTAGCTCTTGTTCATCACTTATCATATTTGCATTTTTTAACATCCTATACGCTTGGCGCAGTTCTTCAGGTATATGTGATAAATCTTCTAACTTTAATGGTTTTCCTTCCCCAGGCAGCTTATCAAAGTCACCGTCTTTTATTGCTTGTCTAATTCTTTCTTCAGCAATTATATACGCAATATCCAAGGAAAGACCTCCTTTAAGAAAATATAAAATTCAATCTTACCTTCTATATAAAAGATGTATAAAAAACACAGCTTTTATAACCGTATTTTTTATTATACTATGATTATAAAAATTGAACTACCTTCACTTCTTGGAGAGACTATCCTCCCTTTGTGAAATCGTTTCTAGAGCTTCACTCCTTTCACTATCAAACTTTCTTGAGCAGTTTGTTAACGAGCTGAAAGTCAATAAACGATTCTGCATGAGGTTTTGTTATCTTATCTTACTATATTTATACAAAAAAGCCTCCTTACGCATGTAAGGAGGTGGAAAAAGGTAATTCTAAGGTCATCATGTTATGCCTACTTTCTATAAAACCACATTTTGATAGCGTTTTCAATGTTTTTTTATTACTTTACTAATTTTCTTTTCGTTTAATGAGACTCCGTACATATAACGAAGCCTCACCAAATTTCTACTCTTCTTTATCTGATGGAATCATAATTTCTCCTTCATGCTCTTGTTTTTTCAAAAGCAGCTGGAGAATCGTTTTAGATAGTTTACTAGGCTGATAGGGTTTAATCAGAAACTCACACACTCCAAGCTCTAATCCTTTGCTTCTTTCGTCTAAAGCAGATGAGATTAAGATAGGAATTTTTTCTGTCTCTGTATTTTCTTTGAGATGCCTTAAAACATCCCAGCCGTCTAACTTATTTTCTCCTAGCATGATATCTAGAACAACCACTTCAGGCTTTTGCTGATGAATAGAGTTTAATGCGTCTTCTCCGTTATTAAAATACCGAACGTGAAAGCCGCTTTCTTTTAATTCTACCTGTAAAAGCGTCGCTAAACTTTTATCATCTTCTACAATCACTACGCTTTTACGGTTATCATTCGCACTTATCATCATTTCTTCATCGTACTGAACTTCATGTAGAAGCGGGAGAACAATCGTGAATGTTGTTCCTTTTTTCCATTCTGATTGTACAGTAATGTCTCCACCATGAGCTTTTACAATTTCTTTTACAATTGCTAACCCTAGACCCGTTCCGCCAATTTTGCGCATATCGGAGTTATCTACTCTGTAGAATTTGGTAAACAAATGTCCTAGCGCTTCACTTGGTATACCAATTCCTTCATCTTGAATATCAATATAAACAGCGTGTTCCTTTTGATACACTTTAACTGTAACGTTCCCTCCATCGGGCGAATATTTTACTGCATTGCTAATTACATTATTAAACAATTGCAGAAGCTTATCTTTATCTCCCATTACTGTAAAATGCTCTTGATCGGAAATCATATCAAATTCATGCTTACTTGTTTGTATGTTCTGGACCTCAATCACCTGCTTAATAAGCGGCAGAATGTCTTGATACTTTTTATCGTAGGTTTGTTTCCCCGCTTCCATTCTTTGGACATCCAAAAAATCGTTGATTAAAGAAGTTAACCGCTGTGCTTCCTGATAAATAGTAGTTAAATACTTCTTCTGTCTTTCTTCTTTTAATGTTTTGTTTAGCATAAGCTCAGTGAACCCTAATACACTTGCTAAAGGTGTGCGCAGCTCGTGACTCACAGTGCTTACAAATTCCGACTTCATCTGATCAACTTCAAATTCTTTCGTAATATCACGATGAACGAACAATACGCCAAACATCTGACGGTTTCGATATACGTATTCGCTATAAACTTTTATAACTTTTCGCTTACCTTCCGTGTGCAGATAATAAACAAAAGATTTTTCTACTTGCTCTCCCTTACAAATGGCTTTAACGTATTGTCTTAGCTCCTCTATATTTTCGACTTTTTGAGAGAGAGCATCTAGCCATTGATCGCGAGAAAGCTGAAGAAGCCCGCTTTGATGCTCATATTGAAACAATTCGCTAGTCTTCGTATTCACTTGTAGAATCGTACCGCTTGTATCTACAAGCTGCATTCCTTCTTGAATCGAATTTAAAATATCTTGAGATAGCAGTCTGTCATGCTCAGACTCTTCGTAAATATAAATTTTTTCAAGAGCAATCGTAATTTGTTTGGCCAATATTTCAAATGTCTGTAATTCATGTTCTGTGTATTCATCCGCGTAGCGGCTGTAAAACATATAGGCTAGCATATCTCCCTGTGAAGACAGCACCGGTACGATAACATCATACAAATAAAACGTTTGCCGATGATATAGGCGCTCATGTTCTATACACTCTCTTTTTACTACCATACATTTTTTCGTCTTTTGCACATGATCAATGTAATTATTATGAAGGTTTTCCATCATCTGTTTAACACTTGATGAAGATAGACCAAATGAAGCATGTGTCTTTTCATCGGTTAGCATAATAAAACCGTGATCAGCTTTCATTACTCGGCTCATGTTTGTGACAGCACTCGTGAGAACTTCTTGCTTGTGAAGAGAATTTGTTAGTCCATGCACAAATAAATTGCGCAATTCTAACTCGCCTTCTCGTTCCTTTGTCAATTCCAATGCGTGCTGAAGTTCATCTTGCTGACTGTGCAACTCATCTTGCTGTGCAATCAGCTCTTCATTTTGAGCCGTTAACTCCTGTTCGTTATTTTGCAAAGTCGATACCATTTTGTAAAAGGCCTGAGATAGCATACCGATTTCATCTCTTCTATGTTCATCAAATGTCATAGGCATTTCTTTTCCCGCAGCAATTTCGCTTGCCGTATATGCTAGCTGACTCAGCGGCTTTACAAACTTATTTAGCAATACCCGTGTAAGCAATAATAAAATGACCACTGTAAACGCTAAAAATAAAATAAAGAACGTTTGACTTTTCTGCATGTCACTCGACGTGTCATCGTACTGTGTATTTAAGTCTTTAGTTAATTCATTTTGGTAGTCATCAAGTTCTTTTTGCATTTGTTCTATTGATTTAGAAGCAGCCTTCCGCTCAGGACTAGAGCGGACTCCTTCAATGCCTTTTTTGTCGTAAATATCTTTAAAATAAGGAAGCGTTTGATTAAAATACGTGTTTAGCATCACCGTCGCTTCATTTACAAACGTACGTTCACGTCTATCTGCCGCTAGACCTGAAAGTCGATCAAGATTTTCTTCGATACTTTTTTGCTGACTTGCAGCCTCGTTATACATATCCTCTGAATCAAATGCAATAAACCCACGAGCCTGCAAAAAAGCTCTGTTCATTGATTTATCAATTGTAGATAGCAGCTGTGCCTTTTCCCGTACTTGTGCCCTGTACTGGGCATAATCAGCTGTAATTTCTTTTTGCCGTACAACAAGTACAGTTGAACCCGCCGCAAAAGCAAGTAAAAGGATACTTGCTAAGAAGATGAACTGGGTTGAGATACTTTTTCGTTTTAGTTTATTGTTCATCTAAAATTTCCTCAACACGTTCGGCTAGCAATAGGGGACTAAACGGTTTAGACATAAAATACGCAGCCCCTGCTTCTAACACCCGGCTTTGATCAGCAGCTTGATTCTTAGCTGAAAGCATCAATACTTTTGTATGGCGCTTATCTTTCATTTCTTTCAGCTGCTGAATGACTTCAAGCCCGGTGAACACGGGCATCATATAATCCAAAATAATTAAGTCAAAATCACGTTCTTTAATAAATTCCAACGCTTCTTCGCCGTTTTCTGCTTCCGTCACTTCATGTCCTTCATCTTCAAGCGTATCTACCACTAACATACGAAGCACTTCTTCATCTTCCGC
This sequence comes from Priestia sp. FSL R5-0597, assembly GCF_038006305.1. Classification (NCBI taxonomy): domain Bacteria; kingdom Bacillati; phylum Bacillota; class Bacilli; order Caryophanales; family Bacillaceae; genus Priestia; species Priestia sp. FSL R5-0597. Next base: position 924,253 of record NZ_JBBOUZ010000001.1, on the reverse strand, counting down.
TAATAAAATTTTTGCCATTGTTATTCCTCCGCTTGTAGTCGTCCATACGTTTTTTGCAATATGAAGTAGGACGGCTTTATTCGTTCGTGAAAAGTTGGATACTCCCAATTTTTCCACTTGTATAAGTAAAAATCTTTTAATAAAAGTTCTCCTTTTTTCTGAGTCGGAAACGTATCTTCCACGTCATTGCTCTTCTTATTAACAGCTACGACTCCCACTTGAATTCCTTTCATTTTCTCGCTGGATTCTAATCCTTTTTTGGACCAAATATCTCCCATTATTTCTTTTTGACTCGGGTCTTTTACATTTAAAAGCGCCCAAGGAATGCGAAGTTCAGCAATTCCATTTGATTCATTCACTTTAAAATCTGCCAGCGAATCAAATGAAGAAGAGTTAGGATCGCTGTTTCCTTCTTGGAGCTTCCCAGTTTCATAGGCGTCAAAAGGAATGGTTCTCTTGTTTTTCCCCTCTCCAATCGCTAATTCTTTGTTAAGGGCGAGCCTGATTGGATTAAACATGCCGTTATCTTTTGTATCGGTTCCTTTTACAGATGGAATCATTTGAAGCTGATGGGCATACGAAAAATAATACGTATCGTAATAGCTGTCTATCCACAAGTGACTGTCCTCTTTCCCGTTTAATTCTGCTACAAAATCAATTCCTTTTGTTTTTAAAGAAGGAATTTGAGGAATCTTTGACTGTCCCTGATTGTTAATTGTGTTAAACAAGAAATAAAGCTTTTGATCTTCCAGCTCTTTTGCACTCACGTGTAGATATAGATAACCTTCATCACTTGTAATGTTCAATGCTTTTAACTTCTTAGACGGCTTATATACCGACTTGCTGTTCAGCTTTTTCCAATCATCTGATTTGCCGTCTACTTTGACTTTCAGCTTTGTTCCTGGATCAAAACTCAACAGGCCAAAATGCTGTTCTCCCGTTTGCAAATTCGTCCAAAATGGCCTGCGGTTCGGATTGTCGTACTCCATCGTATTCCACGTTCGCTTAAACCATTCATCTTGCCATGTAAAGACCATACCGCCAGCCATTTTTTCTTCAACAATATCTTCGTACAAGCGTGACAGAATCTTTCCTTGTTCTTGTTCCGTATGAAAGCCTTGATCCCATCCGTATACGTTTCTATGGGTGAGTCCTCGCGAAGCCGGAATGCCAAATTCAGCAACAAGCACGGGCATATGATGAACTTCTTTCATATTTTGCAAATAACCTGCGTAGTTATTTTTCTCTCCTCGATGATCGCGATAAGCGAGATAACGAGGTTCATAGTTTAAGAAATCAGGATAGTAAGGATAAATATGATAAGAAGCAAATAATCCCGGCTCAAATTTTTTAGTTGTGTGAATTAAATTAGGATTAACAGACACTTTATCTTCGTCTTCAGAAGGCTCATATGGATGAGTCAATAAATCCGTCGTCACCCAGTTCGTAAAGCTCATAGGCCGCTGCCAATCATATTTATCCTGCTCATAGGAAATTGTTTTTTCCATAAGCTGCGCAAGCCAAATTTCAAAGGGATTGCCTTTTTCCGTATAGATGTACTTCCCTTTAAAATCTTTCATTCCTTTATGTTTTTCATTTGTCGAAAGGGCTACCGTGGGATCCCATTCAACTCCTATAATCCAGCCTAAAACATAAGGAGACACGTCTGCTGTATACGTTCCGCTTGCATGTCCCGTCCGTTTTGGCAGTGTTGCATTTCCATGAATAACGTTTACAATCCTTTTCATTTCAGCTTCAAATTCTTTTGTATTTTCCTTTGCAAAAGCATCTTGTGAATCATAGAAAACTTCTTCATTCACCCATACTCCATGAAAAAGATAAATGGGTTCTTTGGCTTTTTGGTTATACTCAGCAAGCGCTTCATAAAAGCCGGGAGGGTGAATGGTGTATACGCGGATTGAGTTTGCATTCATCTTGCCAATTTCTTTAAACCAGCGCAAATATTCTTCTTTCGAAATAGCGGTCTCACCAGGGAAATGGCCTGGCTTACTAATGCCCATATTTACTCCTTTAATCAGCAAATCTTTCCACTTGCCGTTTTGATAAACTTGCAAATAATCTTTTCCTACTTTCCCTGCTACTTTACGGTCAGCATCTTCATAGATTTCCATATTTTCATTAAAAGTAACAGAAGCAGGCTGCGATGCATTTTGCTGTTGATCTATAATCTTATTCATAAGAGGCAGATAAACAGTCCAGTAAAAAGAAGACTCATCTTCTTTTCCGATTTTCTCTGTCCATTTCTTCCACACCGGGTAAAAAGAGGTTTGATAAATGGAAGGTACTTCTCCTTGATCTGCAAAATCTCCTGCAAAGTAATAAGTATCATATCGCTCTTTATTATGATGAACGACTGCTGGTATGGACAAAGGAATACCATTTTCCTTTAGCTTGTTTTTTCCTTCAGAATCCAAGTGAAAGACAAACTGAGCCTGCACATCACTTTTTTGCTGGGGTGTAATTACGTCAAACCAATATTGATAAGCAGATTCATCCTGTAAATTCAATGTTTTTTTTCCTTGTTTTATATATTGAAACCATACTGGATTTTCTTTTAATTCTTTTTCCGTTATAATAACGAGCTTATTGGATTCATTAACAAACAGTAAGCCTTTGCCCGTAAGGTTCCACTCTTTGTTGTACTGCTTTTTGTAAGCACTTTTCACCCAAGCAGGAACTTCTTCACTGCCGAATTCATCAAAATAGCGACCAATCCAGCCGGACCACGTAACATTGTACAATTCATACAGTTCTTTGCGAACGTCTAGAGAAGTAGGACTTCCAAATGTATTAAACTCTCCAATCAGCGTTTTTGTACGTCCATTCAGTGCTTTCTTAACGTAGCTCACGTCTTCAGAAGTCATGCCGCCATACACCAGCTGAGAACGATCTCCTCTTTTAGCTTTTACGCCTAAATCTTCTTTGTATACGCCATACGTGTCCGTGATATAAATCATATCTGCAGAGTTTGTTTTTGGCAGAGATTTAATGCTGTATGTTTTATCTCCATTCGGATAAAACCCTGCATAATCTTTTGAGATTTCATAAGGCTTCCCGTCTTTGCGTACTTTCGCTTGATTCAGCATCCACATTAAGCCCTGATGCTCTCGAAACGTTTGATCTGGCACTGTTTTATCAATGACAAGCATATTCAAATCAGTTGGTTTCTTTAGCTGCCAAATAAGAAATGGCGAAGCCGTTACTGCCATAACCAAAATAATGCCGCCGATTAATAACCATTTTTTCATTGTGAAACTCCTTTTCGCTGCATGTCTCCCCAGCCTTTTTTATTGCGAATAACGTCCAACAATCCATGACAGCGCCATATAACAGTTAGAGGGCGATACCAAAAGGATTCAGTCAGGGAAAAGACAAACAGCTTAGCGATATCAGATACTTTTGGATATTTGCGAAGGCTCCACTCTTCTAGCAAAACAGCCGCCATCGAATAAAGAGAACCATATACAACCATTAAGAGAAAAAGCAAATACGCAAATTCCACATAAATCCCGCCTACAACTAGAGAAATAACAATAAACAAATAGCCTAACATTTCCATAACCGGCCCGATTAGTTCAATAAACACAAAATAAGGCATAGAAATCATTCCGATACTTCCGTATTTCGGATTAAACAGCATCTCTTTATGCTTCCAAAGACTATCAAATAAACCGCGGTGCCAGCGGTTTCGCTGTCTTCGCAAATATTTGATTTCATCAGGTGCCTCTGTCCAGCATACGGGATCTGGAATATAAACAATTTGATTGTTGGCTTTTTTCTGTTTAATCAGTCGGTGGAGGCGAACAACAAGCTCCATGTCTTCGCCGACTGTATGAGAATAACCCCCAGCTTCAATCACCCAGCGTTTAGAAAATACGCCAAATGCTCCTGATACAATAAGTAATAAATTATGGCGACTGAGACCAATGCGCCCCATAAGAAAGGCACGTAAATATTCAATAATCTGCATCACAACAAGCGGCTGCGTATCAAGTCCAATCGATACGACCGCACCGTTTTCGATTTTACATCCGTTTGCAATTCGAATACTTCCTCCTGAAGCAATTACTTCTCCGTCTGAATCAATAATTGGCTTCATAACTTTTAAAAAAGCGTCTCTTTCTAACACTGAATCGCCATCGATCGAACAAAAATAAGGATAGTTGGATAAATTAATTCCTGCATTTAATGCATCTGACTTTCCTCCATTTTGTTTATCGACTACATATAAATAATCGTATAATTTAGAACGATATACAGCTTTTACTTCTTTCGTTTCCACTTGCTTTCTCACAACTCGATTCATTTTCACAAGAGAAAACTCTTCGATAAGCTTTTCTAACGTATCATCTGAAGATCCGTCATTTACTACGATTACTTCATATTCCGGATATTCAATTCCGAGCAGCGAACGTACGCTTCCAATAATCCCGACAGATTCATTATAAGCGGGAACTAATATAGATAACGGCGTTGTATAGCTAACCGTAAGCAAATCTTCATAAGGTTCTTCATCGTTTAATTGATATTGCTTTCGCAGTTGAAAAGCAGAGATGATAAACATCATAAAATAAAAACAAAGCACAAAAATCATATAAGCAAATACAGCCCATCCGCAAATGGACAATAAAAGATGCCAAACACTATTCCACAACCGTAATTCCTCCTTTTTCAAGCCATTCTGCTGCCATATCTTTCGAAAACTTGTCATCAGTCGTTTTATATACATGAACTAAGTATTCTGTACCCGTTGGGATTTTCATCATTGACTGAGCAGCATTTGAACGCACAAGAAAATGAGAATCTTTTAGCGACTGCTCGAGAAGTGACAATCCCTTCTCATCTCTCGTTTTGCCTACTAGTTTTGTAGCCATCATTCTTTCTTGCCACATATCTGATTGAAGATGTTTCGTGAGCTCCTCTATTTTTAATGGAAAAGATAAAGCGTTAAGTGATTTCAACGAACGAATTCGCAGTTCTTCTGATGAACTTTTCATGTACACTTTTAAGAAATCTATATACTCTAATTTACGATCGATACCGATCATATCAATAAGTGGCAGCTGAATTTCTTCTTGCAGGTCTTCAAATTTATTAAAAAATTGCTGAAACTGCTCACTGTTCATAGTTCCAAACAAAGAGCGGTACATAAATTCAGACAGCGGTCTAGAAGCGTTCGTCATATACACAACAAACTCAGGGCGGTTCAGCTTAACTAAAATCTTTAAAATTTGATTTTTTTCAGCCGCTGTACTATGTTTTTTCTCATACATTTCTAGTAATTGGTCTGTTAACGTAGTAAGACCAAAGTCTTCAATAGCATAAAGGGCATTCATTCTGACACTCCACCTAGAATGATGCAGCTCTTTTTTATATTTAGGTGTAAAAGCCTTCTCCGCATAGAGCGTGATGTTATTTAGAATGTCATCGCCTTGAACAGCTGCAGAAAATCCGCTCAATAGTTCTTCTACACCTGTCAGCTCTATTTTGTTTTTAGGCTCCACCCGACGCTCTTCATCTTTTCTATATAAGTAAATGAAAAGAGATTCGTTAACACTCTCTTTATAGGATTCTACTTTTGCTCGAAAAGCGTTTAAACGCGCTTTTTGAATGAGTAAATAACTTAAAAAACAAACCAACAGCAATAGCAATCCGCCAAATAAGGCATATACCACTTGAATGGACATCCCCATTTATTTCACCTTCTTCATTAAATGACGTACGCGCGCTTCAAGCTCCATTAACTTAAATGGCTTTGTCATGTAATCGTCTGCCCCAAGTTCTAATGCTCTTTGAATATCTTGTTCGCTGTTTCGTGATGTAAGCATAATAACCGTGTACTGATCGTGACGTTTCTGCTGCCTTAATTTTTGCAGCACTTCTAAGCCATCCATCTTAGGCATCATTCCATCTAAAATAACAAAGTAGTGATCGCTAGAGTGAATCCATTGGGACTCAAAAAATTCGATGCCGTCTTTAAACACTTCTATTTTCACTTCATAACGATCTCCTACATCAATCTTACTCAAAAGCTCTTTCAGCATCGTTCGAATGATAGAATCATCATCAATGATAGCCATACGAAGCGTTCGCTTTTTAACCAGCTTGCTTTGAGAAGAAGCTACAATTTTTTGACGTCCTGATTCCTTCGCTATATATAATGCTTCATCAGCTTGATGAAGCGCTTTTTCTAACGGCCATTCATTGTTATGAACTTCTACAACTCCACCGGAAAAGCTGCAATAAAACGAATTGCTTTGATGTGTGAACACTTTTTTCACAAAGGAATCCAACAGTCTATTTAATACTGTTTCCGCCTCTTTTATATTGGTTTTTGGCAGTAAAAGAATAAATTCTTCGCCTCCATATCTAAAAATGTGATCTGTTGGACGAATTTCATGCTTCATATACTCTACAAATGCTTGCAGCACGCGGTCTCCCATAAGATGTCCATACTGATCATTTATTCTTTTAAAGAAATCTAAATCTAAAATCGCTAAACAAAAAGGATCTTTTAAGCGGTCGTAGCTGGATAGCTGCTGACTGTAGATTTCTTTTAAATACGTTCGGTTATAGGCTCCTGTTAATTCATCAAACATTAAATAGGAGTTAAACATTTGCTTTCGTTCAATATGGTGACCAATTCGAAGTAGACTTTCTTCCAAATCGAAAGGTTTAACAAGAAAGTCATCGGCCCCTAATTTAAAAGCCTTCAAACGCGTCTCTCTTTGATTATCAACGCTCATCATGACAATCGGGACGAACAGTTGCTTTGTTTTATCACGTAAAAATGAAAGAATGTCAAAGCCTGTACAGTCTTTCATATGTACATCAACAACAAAACAATCCGGCTTTAATTCGTAAAAAGCCGTAATGGCTTTTTCTTTAGATGCAGTTGCTAATACGTACCATCCCTGCTTTTCAAACTGTTCTTTTAAATACATAAGCATTGAAAGATCGTCGTCCACAAGTAAAATGCTAGCTGTTTGTTCACTGATTTCTATCGGTTTATTTATATCTTCTGCGGATTGAATTTCATCTTGATAACAAATTTTAATAATATCTAATAAAAAAGTATTCAACTCCCCGTAATCCCAGATTTTTTTCTGTTTTTTTTCAACAGCTTCCATTAACGCGCGGGAACGATCTCCTAAATAATGCAGTCCAATAGTCGCAGACGTTCCAGAAATTGAATGCAAAAAGCGGTACACCTCTTCATGAGGTATTTCTTTATTTTGATCAGTCCACTCTTGCAGCTGCTTACGCACATTAGCTAATAATGCAATTTGATATTTATCCATCTTATACACCCTTTGTTCGATATAGTTAACACTTACCCCATATTACTCCATCCATTTTTCTATAATATTTTGTAAGTAAATGAAATATTTTCTTACTTTTATTTTAAGTATGTTTTTTCCAAATGAAAAGCAATTCCTTTTTAACCATACTTTTCCTCCAATGATTTTACTTTAAAATGATTCTTTTTTCACTCATTATTTTTCTTTCCAGATAAGTAAAATGTCCTGTTATCTTCTTTACAAATAGACCTGCAACCTTATTGACAAAATTAATGAGTCTTTGTTACCCTTATACACGTTGTAAAAAATTTAAAAGTGAATGTTAAGGAAAGCAGCCGTTTTGATGAACGATCAATCAAATCAGGTTCTTTCCTTTTTATATTTTTACTAAGGCAGATACTTTGCTAAATAAAGTTTCGCTTTATACACCGTGTCCTCTTTGTCATAGGCGCACTTAGACCGAAAACAGACGGAAAGGAGTATAAAATGTTTACTCAGCTTACAGAAAAAAACCAGAATGCAGAAGAACTAAAAGAAACACTTGATGATTTAGAGTTTCAGCTATTTCGCATGCAGGATAATTTAAAAGAAATTGCTAAAAAGTACGAAGTTATCGGTGTCGATCAGCCTGAAGATAATCAGTTAGTTATTGTATCGGCACAAAATGACGGAAACGCATGTAAAATTATGCTAAATGAATGCACAAAAGCCTATAGAGGGGCTTGGGATTTTGCCATCGATGGCGTATATGAAGATAATCACACGATTTTTATTGGTGATATTAAAGGTCCCGCTAATAAGGGATATGGCTCTGTATGTATGAATTATTTAAAAGAAGTAGCGGTTGATCAAAATGTTCATGTCATTAAAGGAGATATCGCTGAGCGCGACTGGGATCATCTCGAAAGATTAATTCATTTTTATGAAAAACATAACTTTGAAGTAAATATTGATTATACGAATAAGTGCGGAGAAATTGAATGGACTCCAGCTTATCAATAAAAAACGAACAGACAGCGTCTGTTCGTTTTTTTTATTTGATATATGCTAAGCTTTTTTTAATACTGCTAAGAGGACTTTCTATGCACTGATCTTGTTCAACGATCCACCATTTTACGCCTGCTTTATTGCCTTCTTTCATGACAGCCTTTACATTTACCCCTCCGGTACCAAGAGGAGCAAAGAATTGCTCGCCGTCTGTTGTCATATCTTTTAAATGGATAAAAGGCGTACGATTTCGATAGTGCTTCATCCACTCAACTGGATCTTCGCCTGCTTTAGTGAGCCAATAAATGTCCAGCTCTACATTTACCCCAGTTTCTTCTAGAATCGTTTGGAGAGCTGACTTTCCAGTTAACAATTTTTTTAGCTCAAAATCATGATGGTGATAGCTAAACGACATGCCTTCTTTTTTACAATAAGCATCAATGTAATTTAAAGAATCAATAAGTTCGAAATATCCTTTTTCAGTTTGTCGTTCAGGCATTAAATAAGGACAAACAATATGTGAATTTCCAACTTGCTGCTCAAAGTGAATCACTTGCTCTAAATTTGCTTCTAATTGTTCAAGCGGCACGTGACTAGAAGCTGCCTTCAGCTGTAAATCCGTTAACCACGCTCTTACTTCTTGCGCTGTATATCCTTCGTACCCTGCAAACTCTACCCCTTGATATCCTAAAGCAGCTACTTTTTGAAGAGTTCCTTTAAAGTCTTTTTTCGTTTCTTCACGCAGCGTATAAAGCTGTACTCCTACAGGTATTTCTCCCATCTTCTCTCCCCCTGTTCATTAAGAAAGTGATTGAACTATGGCTAAATCAACCCAATCTAAAGACGAACAAATTGAACTAGTATGAATTACTTGTTACACAGCTGTTGATTTCCATGCAAGACTTCGCTTTCCGCGCGCGGCCGGTGAGCCTCCTCGTCGCTTACGCTCCTGCGGGGTCTCACCTGTTCCGCTTTTGCCGCAGGAGTCTTCGTCTTGCCCTCCAATCAACACCTAGAAGCAATTAACTACAATTAAATCTACGTTCATCCTAGAAAGGGAAAAATCCGAACGAATTTGATTCTCGATCAACAATCAGATTCTTTCGGATCCTCCTTTAACTAACATACTTTTTTCTCAACATCTGCTGCTTTTTATTTTACTGCACTTCCAAGCATTCCTGAAATAAAATGACGCTGAAGTGCTAGGAAGAAGACAATGATTGGAATGGTTGCAATCGTTACCCCCATCATTACTTGACCGTAATCAATAATCGATAACCCAATTAAGCTTGAAAGAGCAACTGGCAATGTAGCCATTTCGTTTGATGTAGTCGCAACTAAAGGCCACATAAAGTTATTCCACTGTGTCATAAATAAGAAAATAGCTGCTGCAGCCATCGCAGGCTTCATAGAAGGAAGCACAATGGTTAAAAAGATTCTCATCTCTCCAGCACCGTCCAAACGTGCTGCTTCAATCAGTTCCGTTGGAAAAGCTAAAAAGTTCTGACGTAATAAAAAGATAGCGAACGGAAAGCACAGCTGCGGAACAATAAGAGCAAAATACGTATCAAGCAAATTAAAATTCGACATCAGCTGAAAAAGCGGAATGAGCGTTGCTTGATATGGAATCATCATGGACAATAAAAGCGTCGTAAAAATTGCGTTTCGTCCTTTAAATTCAAATTTAGATAGCGCATATGCAGCTGTAGAACAAACCATTAAAGCTACAATCACATACACTACTGAAACAAATACTGAGTTAAAAAAGACCCGCCCTAAATCAATTGAAGCATTTAAATTTTGTAGATTTGTCATAAATTGATCGCCAGGCTTCAGCGTTGGAGGGTTTGTAAACATTTTTCCCGATTCATTCGTAGCGCCGATAATCATCCAGTAAAACGGAAAAATAGAGATAATCGTGAACAGCCCAAGCATGCTGTATAATCCTATTTTACGCATGATGTTGCTTTTCTTTTTAACCTTAGGCACGGTAGCTACTGCGGTTGCTTCTACTCTCTCTAATACACTCATGATTTATCACCCGTAAATTTAAATTGGAAGAACGTTAAAATACCGACTAATAATACAACAACGTACGCAATGGCTGAAGCATATCCAAAATCAAAATATTTAAAGCCATTTTGATAAATATATAAGCCTAGCGTCATCGTGGAATCAGCAGGGCCGCCTTTTGTTAAGTTAAAAGGTTCGTCAAACAATTGAAGCGTGCCAATTGTTGATAAAATAGTAGCAAACAAGATAACGGGTTTTAATTGTGGAACCGTTACGTGGAAAAACTTTTGAATACGATTTGCCCCGTCTAAATCAGCTGCTTCGTAAACTTCATGAGATAAACTTTGAAGAGCTGCTAGAAAAATAACCATATTATAACCTGTCCATCTCCAAGTCATCGCCACGATGATTGAGACTTTAGCCCAGAAAGGATCTCCCAGCCACTGAATGGCATCGATACCGAAAAACCCTAAAATAGTATTCATAATTCCTTCATCTTGAAGAATGATTGAAAACAAAATAGAATAGGCAACTAGCGACGTTACTGCGGGCAAGAAAAATGAAACTCGGAAAAAACCTTTTAGCCTTAAAAGCTGACTGTTTAACGCGTTAGCTAGTACAAGCGCTAATAAAATCATGACGGGTACTTGAACGATTAAAATAATCCCCGTATTTCCAAGCGCTTTCCAGAAAATGTCATCTCCGAGCAAACGTGTATAGTTTGATAAACCGGTAAATACATACTTTCCGCCTTCCATACTCTGAAAGCTTAGAATAAACGATGAAAAAATAGGATAGATGGTAAACAGCGCGAACAGCAAAAGTGCTGGAGCAATAAATAAGTAAGGCAATGATTTATTTGTCTTCATGATGACCTCCTAGTACCGCAAGAAGAAGAGATAGAAGGCAATTTTCTAGAAATCACCTTCTATGCTTCTTGATTATTTTTGAATTCGGTTTTCTAAGCGTTTTTGAGCTGCTTCAAGCGAGTCTGTAACGCCCTTACCATTTGTTACCTCTGACACAGCTTTGACTGCTTCACTGTTTGCAACTGAGTAATTGCCTGTAAAATTAACCGGCTTAATATCTTTCATTTCATCTGCGAATGTTTTCCAAATCGTCTGATTGTTAAAGTACTCATCTTGTGCAGTGAATAATTTTGAAGAATATACGGTATTTAATGATGGGAATAATCCGCCCTTCATCGCTTCTTCTTGAACTTTATCTGTTGTTGAGAAATATTCCATAAATTTGTACGCTTCATCTGCTTTTTGGCTATTTGCTGAAATCACATAGTTGCTTCCGCCTAAGTTAGAAGCACGGTTGCCTCCTTCTTCAAACGAAGGTAATAAAAATACTCCCCATTTTCCTTTTAAATCTGGAGCCTGCTGCGTAATAGAACCAGATAGCCAAGCACCAGATGGTGAACTTGCTACTTTACCTTCTGCTAAAGCACTGATTGAAGCATCCCAGCCCACTGTATTTTTAACAATGCCTGCTTCTTTTAACTTCTTATTTAACTCCATCGCTTTTTTCGCTTCTTTAGAAGTTAAATTGAGCTTACCTTTGTTATTAAAATAGAACGTACCTTGCTGCGTTAGTGCCATTCGGAATAAGCCATCGTCATTATTAAAATCTAAACCTAGTAAATCAACGCCAACTTTTTCTTTAATTTTCTTACCAGCCGCAATATAATCATCCCATGTTTTGATACTGTTTGGATCTACGCCTGCTTTTTCAAAGTAATCTGTGCGGTAGAAAACGCCTGTCGGACCTGCATCAAACGGGAAGCCGTACATGTCCCCATCCTTTGATAAAAGAGCTTTCTTAAACTCTGGAAATTTATCTTCTTGCTTATCGAATCCTTTTTTAGATAGGTTTAAAAATGCCTTTGGAAATGCATCCAAATATCCTTGGAAACGATCGTCTTCTACTAATACAATATCAGGAAGACCTTTTCCGCCAGCCTGCAATCCTGTTGTTAGTTTTGAATAAACGTCTTCACGTCCCATATCCACTACTTTTAATTTAAATCCTGGATTCTCTTTTTGATATTCTGCTGCTGCTTTCTTTAATACCGGTACGTTAATATTCCAAGCCCATGCAACAACTTCTTTTCCACCGCTACCACTTGTTTCATTAGCGGACTTTCCTCCGCATCCTGCAAGTACTAGGGTTAAAATGAGTGCAAAACTGATTAAACTAAACCAACGTTTCAATGAATACCCCTCCTATGATCTCGTCTCCTAGTGTGGCAAGTTTTTTTGTAAACGCTCACGTCTCTTTCTAGATAGAATTATTGAAAAATAATTCTGTATATTGAAAGCGTATACAATTTACTTAATCTAAATTATATGAATGAATACCCTTTTCCTCAATGGTAAATATAAAAGGCAAAAACCTTACATTTTTGCCTTTTTGTAAATTGATTTTGTTATTATGGTTTCTATTAACTTTTTCGTTCATAAAAAAAAGCGAATGTACTGTTATTGTTGAAACAGAACACAATCGCTTATTTAAAAAAATCCAATGTATACTATTTTTTTGCTACATAAGTAACACTTTCTTGCTTATTTGGGACGTTCTAAGGAAAATAATTGCCCCAATTTACTATAGTTAGAACCCGCAAGCCGGCTGACTGGCTTCACACGTTCTGCAGAAACGCGATCGTTTTCTATCACTTTTTCACTAATATGAAACATCACAACTTCACCGATAAACAAATCTGAGCTGTATGCCTCATCCGTTCCTAATGGAACAATTTGGTGAAGCTTACATTCCATTCGAATGCTGGCTTCTTGAATTCCGGGAACCTGCACTTTTTTGCTCGGTGCTAGTGTTAACCCTGTTTCCTCGACTTCACTCACGGAAGAAGGGTAAGAAGATGCCGCTTGATTCACCTGTTCCACTAAGTTTTCGTCTACAAGATGAACTACAAATTCTTTAGATGCACTAATATTTTTGGCCGTATCTTTCGTCATTTGACCTTCACTTCTCGAAACCGAAACGGCAATCAGCGGAGGCTCTGCCGCAACTACATTAAAAAAACTAAACGGCGCGGCATTCACTACACCGTCATCATTTTGACTTGTAATAAACGCAATTGGCCGGGGAATGACGACACCTGTTAGCAAATGATAATTATCTTTTGCACTTTGTACCGCTGGATCAACTACCTTCATTTTACCCACTCCTTTTCTTCCATTTACTTTATTGTATGGTAACGAAAAGAGCATAGATTAGCTAGCAACTTGCTCACTAAACATGCAAAGAAGAGGCTGAGACATAGCTGCATCCATCTCATCTGAAAACCAACAAAATGAAAAAATCCGAACGATAAATCGTTCGGATCTTCTCTTTAGTTTAGCACCGTTACTTTCACTGTACGACGTCCAAATGCTTTTGCAGCTGACTCAGAAGGTACTAATACGTCAATTCGATATCCTTTAATCGCACCGCCCGTATCACCTGCTGTTGCCACTCCGTATCCTTCTACATATACTTTTGAACCTAATGGAATAACGGATGGATCTACCGCAATAATTTTATGAGTGCCTGAACTTACATTTTGTCCAGTGGCTGTTACGCCGCTGCAGCCTGCACAATTAGCTGTATAAGCTGTTGCTTCTACATACATTTCTTTTCCAGAATGCTTTTGTGTGCTTTCTTCTTTTTTCGTTTCTTTTTCTTCTGAAGAAACGGCTGCTTTCTTCTCTGTAGCCGCAGCTGTTTTTACTTCTTGTTTCGGCTCTGTTTTTACTTCTTTTTTAGCTGTTGCTAATTCAGCTTGACGCTTTGCTTCTGCATCAGCCTCAGCCTTTTCAGCCGCCTGCTGTTTTGCCACTTGCTCAGCTTGCTTTTGAGCTGCTTCTTTTTCTTTTGCAATCTTATCTTGAATGCCTGTTAGTTCAGACTGAAGATTTGCTTTTTCTGAAGAAGCTGCATCAATTTCATTTACGACCGTACTGTATTTTTCTTGCATAGTTGTTAACGTTGCTGTTTGTTTCGCAACGTTTTTATCTAATTCAGCTTGTTTAGCCGCTAGGCTACTTTTTGCTGCTTCTAATACTTTTTCTTGCTTATCAATTTCTTTTTTATCTTTTTCAATTTGATCTAAGTCATTTTGATGCTGCTTTAAAATATCATTATCTGCTGACAATAAAGTTGTGACCGCACCCATACGTGCAACAAAATCTCCAAAGTTATCAGCATTCATTAATGTATCAATAACAACGCTTGTTTTATCGTCCTGCTGTAAAGCAACTAATCGATTTTCAATAATATCTTTACGACTTAACACTTTTTCCTGAAGCAAAACGATCTCTTTTTTCTTTTTCTCAATCATTTTGTTCGCTTCTGAAATCTGCTTTTCAGTCGATGCTAACTCTTTTTTATTGCTAGAGATTACTGTATGTAATGAATTTAATTGTGACTGTATGTTTTGAACATCTGAATTGATAGACTGTTTCTCTTTCTCTTTTTGTTGAACAGCCTTTTCTGTTTCTTTAATTTTATTTTCAGTAGTCTGGAGCGCTTCTTCATTCGATTGGGCGTGAGTCTCTGTAATGCCGGTCATGAAGAAAATTCCTGTGACTGCTGCAAGAGTCATACGCTTAAAAATTTTCATAAAGTAATAGTCCCCTTTCCTCATAGACATAGTTATACCATAAAAAACTAGCTGTTTATGTTACAATACAGTTAAAAGTTTCCCATAATCTGTATAACCAAGAATCTCTTTCTGGGAATTTACCACCAAAATCCCTTGATAGAGAGGTTTACTGTTTATTAAAAAAGATATATTTTTGTCACAAAGGGGGCAAAATTACTCTTTAAAAATCAAAATAAACGCTTATTATTACAGCTATATTACAAATTTTTCACAGAAAATTATGTGTTTTACCGCCTTTTTTCTGTGTTTTTTACTTTTTATTACATAAATTCCACCTACATAATTCCTACACTATTTATAAAGTTGTGACTTTTTCACTTCTTTTTTACACTTTATATATATATAAAGACGCCCATAAATCAAATGAGCGTCTTTTTTCTTCACACGTATAAAGCCATTATTTTTCAGAGGTTACTAGTTTTAAAGGCACTGGAATTTGCTTATCTACTTTTTTGCCTTGAAGAACATTTTTAGCAGACTTTACGGCAAGTTTACCAATTAAAACAGGCTGCTGGGCTACAGTTGCTCCTAGTTTTCCTTCTTTTACTGCTTTAATTGCATCGTCGTTTCCATCAAACCCTACTACTAATACATCTTTTCCTGAGCTGTTAATCGCTTGAATAGCTCCTAATGCCATTTCATCATTGTGAGCAAATACGGCTTTGATACCAGGGTTTCCTTGAAGAACGTTCTCCATAACGTTTAAGCCTTTTGTACGGTCAAAATCAGCTGACTGTTTAGCCGTAATATCTAGCTTTTGATCTGCAACGTTGTGGAACCCTTTTCCTCTTTCACGAGTTGCTGAAGCTCCGGGCACGCCTTCAAGTTCTGCTACCTGAGCTTTTTCACCTACTTTTTTTACAATGTAATCAGCAGCCATTTGACCACCTTTTACATTATCTGAAGCTACCAGTGTTTCCACTTTTCCTTTTTCTGCTGAACGATCTAGCGTAATAACTGGAATCCCTACATTATTAGCCGATTGTACAGCTGTTGAAATAGCGGCTGAATCCGTTGGGTTAATAAGCAGAATGTTAACACCTTGCTGCATTAAATCTTCTACATCGTTAATTTGTTTTGCTGAATCATTTTGAGCATCTACTACAACTACTTCCATGCCCAGTTTTTTTGCTTCTTTTTGTACTCCTTCTTTTAGGGAAACAAAGAACGGATTGTTTAATGTAGACACGGATAAACCAATTTTAATATCTTTTAAATTTTTACTTTCAGATGGTTTCGCCCACTCAGGAGGCTGAAGTGAACAAGCCCCTAACAGTAATAATGAAAATGATAATAGCACGAGCCAAATTTTCTTCATGTTTTTCCCTCCTAAGCTGACTTTTTGCGATCAATTAATACCGCAATTAAAATAACAATTCCTTTTACGACCATTTGGTAAAACGACGAAACGCCGAGTAAGTTCAAACCGTTGTTTAATGTTCCGATAATCAGCGCACCAATTAACGTTCCAACAATGCGTCCACGTCCTCCGGAAAGGCTTGTGCCACCCAGTACTACTGCGGCGATAGCATCTAACTCGTAAGACGTACCTGCCGTTGGCTGAGCAGAATTCAAGCGAGAAGTCAAAATCGCTCCTGATAGCGCTGCCAATAATCCTGCTAGTGAGTAAATCATAACCTTAACTTTCGGAACTTTGATTCCTGAAATAAATGCTGCTTTTTCATTTCCACCGATTGCATATGTTCTACGGCCAAACGGTGTTTTATGCAAAATCACCCATAGGACAGCAAACGCTAATACCATCGTAATCGCTGGAACAGGAATACCTAGGAAATAGCCTCGGCCAAATAATTGGAAGTAATAGTTTTCACCTAAGCCCGTAATCGGATTTCCATCTGTATAAACAAGCGTTAACCCTCTAAAAATTGTCATCGTCGCTAGCGTCGCAATAAACGGCGCCATTTTTCCTTTTGTAATAAGTAAGCCGTTAACCATACCCATTACAGCTCCTAACACACATCCTATTAAAATAGCTAAAATAGGATCTACACCTGACACAATCATACCTGCCATTAACGCACTTGATAGAGCAAGTATAGAGCCCACGGATAAATCAATTCCCCCTGTTAAAATAACAAATGTCATACCGAATGCAATTAAAGCATTAATAGCCACTTGACGCAGCAAGTTTAAAATATTTAAAGCTTCTAAAAAGCTTGGATTTAAAATCGATACAATGACAATAAGAATAAATAAACCTAGTAACGGACCTAGCTTTTGCATCACGTTATCAACGCGATTTTCTTTTATCGCTGTGTTTGCTTTCATTTTACTGACCTCCTGTTGCAAATGTCATAATTTTTTCTTGAGTTGCTTCTTCACTTGTCAGTTCACCTGTTATCTTTCCTTCATGCACAACCAAAATGCGATCACTCATGCCGAGTACTTCCGGAAGCTCTGAAGACACCATGATAATAGCCACGCCTCTGTCTGTCAGTTCATTCATAAGCTGATAAATTTCACGCTTCGCCCCGACGTCAACTCCTCGAGTTGGTTCATCTAAAATTAGCACTTTTGGTCCAATGCCAATCCACTTGGCAATAACTACTTTTTGCTGATTTCCTCCCGATAAATTAGCCGCACTCGTCTCAGACGACTCGGTTTTGATCGTTAAACGTTTAATAAGCAAATCTACAAATTGCTGCTCGCTTTTTTGTTCAATAAAGCCTTTTGGCGAAAAGCTGAATAGACTTGGAAGTGCAATATTTTCTCGAATAGAAAAATCCAGAACGAGTCCTTCTGTTTTACGATCTTCTGTAATGAACCCGAGACCTAATTTAATGGCTTGGTCTGGCTTTGTGATACTGACCTGTTTGCCATTTAAGATAATTTCGCCTTTTTCTAACGGATCAAGCCCGAAGATAGCGCGCATAATCTCGGTTCTTCCAGCTCCCATTAGCCCCGCAACGCCGACAATTTCTCCTGATCGCACTGAAAAATGAACGTCTTGAAACACACCTTTTCTCTCCAAGCCTTTTGCTTCAAAAACAACGTCTCCCTTAGGAGATGTCCTAGCAGGAAATCGATCCGTTAGCTCTCTTCCTACCATTTTGCGAACAACATCATCGAAGCTGGTTTCTGGAATCGGCTTTTTGTCTACCGTCTGTCCGTCACGCATGACCGTAATGGAATCACAAATAGCGAAAATCTCTTCCATACGATGTGAAATATAGACAATCGATACACCTTGTTTTCGCAGCGCATTAATTACGTCAAATAACTTTTGAATTTCTCTTTCAGTAAGCGCTGCGGTCGGCTCATCCATGATAATCACTTTTGCATTCGTCATCAGCGCTTTGGCTATCTCAATCATTTGCTGCTGTCCGACAGAACAAAGTCCTGCTTCTTGATCAAGAGGAATGGTGACAGCTAATTTTTCAAACTGCTTCTTTGCTAACGCTTTCATTTCTTTTGTTTTTAAAAAACCTAAAGGTGTTTTTAATTCTTTGCCGATAAATAAGTTTTCAAGCACCGTCATTTCAGGCCAAACGTTCAGCTCTTGATGAATAAAGGTAATTCCGTTTTGTTCTGCTTCTTTTGGGTTTTGAAAATACGTCTCTTTGCCATCAATCAGAATCTGTCCTTCATCTTTTTTATGAAGGCCGGTTAAAATATTCATCAGCGTAGATTTCCCCGCTCCATTTTCCCCCATTAGTGCGTGAACTTCACCTTCATGTAATTCAAAATCCACGCCTCTTAGTACACGGTTTGCTCCAAAGGCTTTATGAATCCCTCTCATTGCAATATGCATGCTGTTCACCTCTTTTAAAAAATAACTCCCGCTTGTAAAATACAGTTTGCATAAGGAGTTGCTTCTCCTGTACGAATCACAACTTTCGCTTTGCTTGTCAACATTTTCAATTGTTCATGCGATACTTCTTCTACTAAGATGTTTTGCTTTTCTATCAACTCGTAAGCCTTTTGGTTTCTTTCTTTCATTTCAGAAGCAATCACTATTTTTTCTGTAGCCATATCTTCTAACACAGCTACTACTACATCTTCAAAGCTAGGCACTCCTAGCTTTAAAGATAAATCAATTTTAGGCACGTCACTCGGAACAGGTAACCCTGCATCTGCAATGACAATAGTGTCTGTATGACCTAGATCTGTTAGTATTTTCGTAATATGACTGTTAATCATTCCGTGACGTTTCATTTACAGACTCTCCTCCACTTCTTTTCGAGTCGGCATGCCGCCTTGCGCACCAAATTTAGTGACGGATAGCGAAGCTGCGCGATTAGCAAACTGAATTCCTTTTTCAAAACCCATTCCTTCGGCAAGTGCCACAGCAAGCGCTGCGTTAAACGTATCTCCTGCTCCTGTTGTATCAATCGTTTCTACTTGATAAGAAGGAACCAATACTTCTTTCTCGCCGTTAAAATAGCGTACGCCTTGTTTTCCTTCTGTAATAAACAATTTATTTGGATACTGTTTTAATACTTCTTCTTTTTCTTTTCCTTCAAATAAAAGCGCTGCTTCATGTTCATTTGGAGTGATGTAAGAAACTTGTTCAATCACTTCTGCTTTTAATGGTCTTGCAGGCGCTGGATTTAATAAAAGCGGTACTTTAAGTTCCTGACAAAGCTGAGCAACATATTCAACCGTTTCTTCTGGAATTTCTTGCTGAATAAGTACGATATCAGCTTCTTTAATTTTTTCTTTGGCTTTTTCTACGTAGTCTGGAGTAATATAATCGTTTGCTCCTTTAACAACTACAATGCTGTTGTCTCCTTCAGCGAGTATAATGTGAGCTGTTCCGCTATCTGAATCTGTAACCGGTTTCACATTTTCCACAGATACACCGTTTGATTTGAAATTCTCCAGGATTGCTTTTCCGTAATGATCTTCGCCCACACATCCAATCATACTCACATCCGCTCCAAGCCGGGCTGCTGCAACAGCTTGGTTCGCTCCTTTTCCTCCCGGAACGGTTTTAAATGATTCTCCTAACACTGTTTCTCCAGCTCCAGGACGAATATTTGATGTTACTACTAAATCCATTGATGAACTTCCAATCACAGTTACTTTAGCCATGTTCCTCAACCTTTCGTGTCGTATTTCGTTCAATAAACGTAACGGGTAGTTGTACTTGCTTTTGAATTAAAGGTTCTTTCTTAATGCATTTCATTAACAGACCTGCTGCTTGCTTGCCCATTTCATAAGCAGGCTGACGAATTGTAGACAGGGCTGGAAACGAAAAGCGGCTTTGCGGAATATCATCAAAACCAATCACTTGAAGATCATCAGGCACGCTTTTCTCTAATCGAAACGCCTCATGTAAAACAGCTGTGGCTACAATGTCATTACTTGCGATAATCCCGTCTGTTTCAGGGTACTTTTGAAAGATTTCCTTTGCCCATTTCTGCGCATCGTCAAATGCTAGAGAATTTGTATTTAATACGTAAAAGTCTGCATCAGACTGACTCAAGACAGAAAGAGAGCCTTGAAAACGTTCCTGAGCAGGCTTTACATTTACTGGACCTTTGATAAGAGTAATTCTTTTACTTCCTCTTTTGATTATTTCTTCTGCAGCGATTTTCCCGCCTTCAAAACCATCAGCATAAACGGATGGATACTGATCAGAACTTCTATCTAAAAACACGACGGGAAATGTAAGACCTTCATATAGTTTCTGAGCTAAACTTGTTGTTGCCGTAATCATTCCTACTACATGATTTTGCGTAAACGTTTGGAGATATGTTAATTCTTTCTCTAACTGCTCATCACTATTGCCAAGAATTAAACGAAATCCATGGCTATGTACTTCATCTTCTATTCCTCGTGCGAGCTGAGGGAAAAAAGGGTTTGTGATGTCTGGAAGCAATAGACCAATCAAACGTGATTCACGTGTATAAAGCGAACGGGCTACTTCGTTAGGGCTGTAGTTTAATCTTTGAATTGTATTCATTACTCGCACACGCGTGTCTTCTTTTACATACCCTGTACTGTTTAAAACACGCGAAACGGTCGCAACGGACACGCCTGCTTCTTTTGCTACATCACGAATTGTTACCACTTTATTTCCCTCCCTCCATATATGTAACCGTTTACACAAATGATATCATGGAAAAGTGAAGTTGACAATCTTTTTATCAAAAAAAAAATCACTCCATTAAGAAGTGATGTTTCTTTCATTAGATATTAGCGTCTAGTTTCTTAAATAATTTCAAAAATTGCTCTTGATCTTTCGGCTCATAGCAAGAAAAGAAATGAGCAATCATCTTTTGCACAATTTCATTTGCTTCTTCAATCACTTGTTCACCTTTAGCAGTTAACTCAATGTTTACCTTACGGCGATCCTCTTTAGAGTGATAGCGTGAAACTAACTCTAAGTCTATTAAACGAGTAATAACAGGAGTGATCGCACTAGGCTTTACACGCATCTCCTCTGCCAGCTTGGTTACTCCAATATGACTGCATTTACCGATAATTAATAAGATATGATATTGAAAAGGCGTAATCCCTTGTGAAAGTAACCTTTCTTTTATCTCTGTCATTACCTTTTTGTTAAGGGATATCGAAATTCTCTGGACCTCTTCAATAAATGTGAGCTGTTCCATGTTTTGACGTCCCCTTTCTTATAATCAGGGAGTCGATGTTAACATGTCAGCCCCCTGCTGCACTCCAAGCGAAACCTAACCTGGGGAGAGCGGCTGGTTTCGCGGAATGCTTATGACCTATTTTCTATCTGTTTTATTCCGTACTATTATAATAGAAGAAACTCATTCATTATCGTTTTTCTTAAACGATCTTAAAGCCTTACGAAAAGCGTCATCATTCATAACGTCACGTTCTTCTTTTGTAAAAACCGTGTCGTCTTTTTCGCCTTCTCTAAACTTTTGCAGCACTTGACGATACATATCATCGTTCATGACATCTTTTTCTCTCTTATGTCTAGATGTTCTTGTTTCCGTCTTCGCCTGCGGCTCTTTTGGCTCTTCTTTTGGTGTTTCTTTTGGTGCTGTAGGTTTTTCTTCTGCTACTTTTTTCTCTTCTACTTTTGGCTCTTTAGGAGCATTTGAAGCAGCCGCTTCTTTTTTAGGTGGAACTGTACGCTGGCGCTTAGAAGATGATGCTTTAGCATTCATTGTAATAATTAGGACAACCAGAATCACAGCTACAACGATCAGTAAAATACCTAACATACTGTCACCTACTGTCCTTGTGTCATTCGTTTAGTCACTTGAACAACACGTTCTCCTAACGCTTTACCTAGCGCTTGGTCGTTCTCTGTTAATAATTCGTCACCTTCGATTGGACAAGTAATTCCCACACCGTAATAAGTACCGTACAGCGCATTTTCTGGAATGTTACCTGGTAAGCCAGCGATAACCATTCCTTGGTGAAGCATCGGTGTAATTAAATTTAAAAGCGTTGCTTCTAAGCCACCGTGCGTTGTAGCTGTTGTACAGAACACCGCACCTACTTTATCAATTAATTTACCTTCTGCCCATAAATAACCTAATTTATCAATCCACGTTTTTAACCCTGAACTGATTGTTCCAAAATGCCCTGGGCAGCCCCAAATAATAGCATCCATTTCAGGCAGTTCACGTACATCTGCTTCTTCGACATGCTTTACATATACAGTTGCTTCTCCAGACAGCTCAGCGCCAGAAGCAATCGCTTTTGCTAATGCCTCTGTATGTCCGCCTTCACTATCATATACGATACAAATTTTCATCCTTTATCCCTCCGTTGCTTATGAGTTCATATCTTTTGGTGCCGGTAACATACGAATATCGTCTGTTGTTTCTTTTTCTGTCTCTTCTACTTCTACCACTGGATCTTTACGAACATCACGTAGGAAGAAACTTAAAATCAATCCAATAATGGCAATGATAACTGTCCAGTAAAACGCGTCGTTAATTCCTTGTACAGTTGCTTGCGCTTGAACTTTTCCAGCTAATGTTGTTAAAGCTTGTTTTTGCGCTTCTGTTTGAGAAAGGTGAAGCGTTTGAGCAATCTTTTGCACAAATACCTGGAAGTTATTCATAAAGAATGGATCAGATGTAGTCATTGAACTGCTCATTTCATTCACATGATATGTTGTGCGATTTGTAAAGATTGTAGTCATTAAACTGATACCGATTGAACCACTCACCTGACGAAGCGTGTTCGACATAGATGTACCGTGGCTGCTTAATTTTGCCGGCAGCTGATTTAAACCAGCTGTCATAATTGGCATCATTAATAATGACATACCGAATGCACGAATCATATAAATAATAACAATATGACTAAACGGTGTTTCAAGCGTTAATTTTGTAAATTCAAATGTTGTCACAACCGTAATCAACATCCCGACAATCCCTAGTGGACGCGGTCCTAATTTATCAAACAGCGTACCAGAAATCGGTGACATGACTAGCATAACAAGTGCACCAGGCAAGATTAATAAGCCTGAGTCAAACGCTGAATAGCCACGGATGTTTTGCAAATAAATCGGCAATAAGAACATACCAGCATACATGCTGATTGTAATGGCAATACTGATGATATTAGATAATGAGAAAATATTGTATTTAAATACTCTCACATCAAGTAATGGACTTTTAAGTCGAAGCTGCTGTACAACAAAGATGATTAATAAGACAATACCGCCGATCATCGTTGATAATACAACTGAATCCGTCCAGCCATCGTTTCCAGCTTCACTGAAGCCGTATAGAAGTAAAGCCATACCTGCAAGAGATGTAAACACAGAAATTAGATCTACTTTTACATTTTGAGGCGGTTTAATATCTTTTAATTTAAAAGCTGCAATAATAAGTACGAGTGCACCTAGTGGCACCATTCCCGTAAATAAAATGTGCCAGTCATAGTTTTGAATAACCCATCCTGAAAGCGTCGGTCCAATTGCCGGAGCGAACATCATGGCTAAACCAAAGATACCCATTCCTTTTCCGCGCATATGAGGAGGGAAAATAAATACGATAATGGTCATAACTAGAGGTGCTAGCACTCCGCCCCCGACTGCTTGAACCAGACGTCCAATTAGCATAATTGAGAAAGTCGGCGCGATTCCGCAGACAAGCGCTCCAATTGTAAAGCAGGCCATCGCAAATAAGAATAAGCGACGAACGCCAAAACGTTCAATTAAATAGGCTGATAATGGAATAAGTGCACCATTTACAAGCATATATCCTGTAAGCAACCACTGTGCGGTATTAGCCGTAACGCCAAACTCTGTAATCAGATGCGGAATCGCAACATTTAGCAGCGTTTGGTTTAAAATTGCTAAGAACAATCCAAGCATAAGTACGACTAGTAGCGGGATATGCTTTTTAACTGAGCTTTCCTCTGGTTGTATCGTGTTTGCTGACATCAGTTCCTTCCTCCTTTCTTCTCTTCTTAATCATGTACGTTCTTAGTTTTTAGAGATTTTAACTTCTGCGTTCATACCTGGCAGTACGTTTTCAGAGTAGTTAGAAATAGAGATTTTAACAGGAACTGTTTGTGATACTTTCGTATAGTTGCCGTCTGAATTAGAGCTTGGCATTAATGAGAAAATTGAGTTTGTTGCATAACCGATTTCTTCTACTTTTCCATCGATTGTTGTTTTAGTATCTCCGTCAACTGTTACATCAACGTCATCGCCAGCTTCAATATCTTTTAATTTGTCTTCTTTAATGTTTGCAATGATGAATAAGTTATTCATATCTACTTCGCTAGCAATTTGTTGACCAGCTTGAACCATTTGATTTTCTTTTACCTGTGTTTTGATGATTTTACCATCCTCTGGTACTGTAACTGTTTTTTCTCCATCTTCTGATTGGATTTTAGCTACCTCATCGTCTTTTGAAACATCTTTACCTTCTTCAATATTCCAGCTTGCTACTTTACCTGCCGCTGGCGCTACTACTGTATAAAGATCGCCCGACACTTTTGCATTGTCTGTGGATACATAATTAGATTTCTGAATATAATAGTATCCTCCACCAATAATTAAAGCTAATACTACAATAATTCCGATAAAGTTCATTAAAATTAAACGCCCTCTTGACATTTATTTTACCTCCTTAATATTTCATTCAGTTAAGTATTACGCTAGATAACTTTATCACAAAGATATTTAGTTGTAAATAACTTTGATTTTAATTTATTTTTAAAACTAAACATTTATGTTTCATAAAGTTTTCCCGACTGAATACTTTACTACATCTTTAACTGAAATACAACTTAAAAGTTTTGGTTTCTTTACAAGTACTTTACTTTACTTTAAAGTTAGATATATAAGCATAGGGTTATACACAAAAACAGCTCCTTTTTTTGGAACAAACTCCCTATATACATAAACCACAATAGGTAACTAGCAGCAATTGTTTAACACCTATAATGATAAAGAAAAGGTGATTATGATGGATCAGCAGTTAATAGATAAACTAGAAAAACTTGACCAAGTTAAAACCTCATTATTTGAACTCAAGCGAAAGCTCTTGGAAGATAAAATCAGTGAGCAGCCCTATAATTTGACCATTACAAAATTTTTAATTCTAAAATTCATTGGAATCAGCTCTAAACGTATGGTAGCCGAAATTTCTTCAAATCTAAAGCTAACCTCCGGGGCTACTACCATTTTATTAAATCAATTAGAAGATGATGCACTCATTAAGCGCGTACGTGACCAAAAAGACCGCCGAATTGTATGGATATCCTTAACAGAGGCTGGCGAAACATTAGTGAACTATGTAATTGAGCAGCGAAATTTATTTTGGCAAGACATGCTTTTTGCTCTAACTCCTGAAGAACAGGATGAGTACCTCCGTATGCTTGAAAAAATGGAAAAAAGAATTAGACAAACTGTAGATCGTTAATGCTAAAAAGCGTGTGTTCATTTATTTTATGGACACACGCTTTTTATGACCCGCTACTCTTGACGACTTTAGGAAGCTTTTTGCTTCCTGCCTTTAAAATTCAGGATTATTTTTCAAAAATCCATTCCAAGCCTGTGCTGTAGCTTTCTCAATTTCTTCTTTGGAAGCTTGAAGCCTCTTAGCGCTATCTCCATAGCCAATTTCGATTTTACCTTTTTTCAATTCTTCAAATATCGAATCGGCAAAGTCATCAAGCGGTGCTCCAAATGTATGAAGTCCCGGTCCTCCTAAATCGGTGTTCACGGCTGGAGGAAGAATTTCTATCACTTCGGTATTTGTTTCTTCTACTTGATGTCTTAAACTAATCGTAAACGACCTTAACGCCGCTTTTGTTGCGCTGTAGATTGGCACCCATGCTCCAGGTGTTAAAGACAGCCCGGACGTTACGTTAATAACCGCAGCACGTTCTTGTTGAACGAAATGAGGAATCAATAGCGAAGTTAAATGAATAGGAGCACTTACATTACTCATTAGTTCTTTTTCGTAATACTGCCACTCTTCGTGCATGTGTAAAAGATTTACGCGCTGCTGAATGCCTGCATTATTAACAATAACATTTAGTTTTGGGAACGTTTCGGTCGCCCATTTTACTAGCTCTACTCTGCTTTCTTCTATTGATACGTCGCACACTTTTGTATGTAACGAAGGGAATTTTTCTTTTGCTTCTTGCAGCTTTGATTCCCTTCTTCCACAAATAATGACTTCATTTCCTTCATTTAAAAACCGTTCTGCAAGCGCTAACCCAATTCCAGACGCTCCGCCCGTAATTAAAATAGTGTTTCCTGACATTTTCATTACTTTTCCTCCTCGTTCAACCATCACATTTCCTATTTAATAAACAAAGCGCTACTGCATGAATGACAATAGCGCTTTGTTTATTATTTATCTTACAAGACGTTTTAGTCTTGATTTAAAATTAAAAGTCAAAGTTATCCGGATCTGGACCTACGCGATGATTTTGATTTAATGTGTTAATTTTTTCAACTTCTTCTTCATTTAATTCAAAATCAAATACGTCTGCATTTTGGATAATACGATGTTCTTTTGTTGACTTAGGAATCGTTACTACTTCGTTTTGCAAGTCCCAGCGTAAGATAACTTGAGCAGTTGATTTTCCATACTTTTCAGCAATTTGAGTTAACACTTCGTTATCAAGCAGCTCACCTTGTGCAAGCGGTGACCATGCTTCCACTTGGATTCCTTGTTTTTGGCAGTATTCGCGCACTTCTGTTTGTGTTAAAAGTGGATGAAATTCGATCTGGTTTACCATCGGCTTAACTTCTGCATCTGCAATTAAGTCTTCTAGATGATGAACTTGGAAATTCGATACGCCGATTGCACGAATTTTCCCCTCTTTATAAAGCTTTTCAAGTGCTTTCCACGTATCTTTATACTTACCTTCAACCGGCCAGTGAATTAAGTATAAATCTAAATATTCAAGACCTAGCTTGTTTAAGCTTGTTTCAAACGCTTGAAGAGTTGTGTCGTATCCTTGATCTGCATTCCACACTTTTGATGTAACAAATAGTTCTTCGCGAGAAACACCTGATTCTTTGATCGCTTGTCCCACGCCTTCTTCATTTTCATAAATTTTAGCCGTATCAATGCTTTTGTATCCAGCTTTGATTGCATATTTAACTGAATCTACAACTTCTTGACCATCTTCTACTTTATAAACACCTAAACCTAACCAAGGCATTTTCACGCCGTTTGCTAAGGTCGTTGTTGACTGTAAGTTTTCCATGTTGCTGTTCATCCCCTTTTTTTACTGTTGAATTATTCGTAAAGAGTAATTGCTTGTGAAATTTGTTCTGCGCACTGTTTAACAAGTGCAGCATGTTCTTC
The DNA here is from genome assembly GCF_038006305.1 of Priestia sp. FSL R5-0597. Classification (NCBI taxonomy): domain Bacteria; kingdom Bacillati; phylum Bacillota; class Bacilli; order Caryophanales; family Bacillaceae; genus Priestia; species Priestia sp. FSL R5-0597. The sequence goes on along the minus strand of NZ_JBBOUZ010000001.1, from coordinate 896,519 downwards.
GTCTTTCTCTTCTGAAATACGAACGGATGGACCTGATAAAGCAATAGCTGCCATTATTTTTCCTTTTCTAAAAATAGGGGCTGCAATACAGCGAACGCCAGGCTCCCGTTCTTCATCATCGACAGCATATCCTCTTTCCTTACTTAAAGCTAAGTCAGCTTCCAGCTCGTCCAGCTCGGTGATCGTTCGATCTGTATAAGCTTCAAGCGAAAGTTCGTGAAGAATAGATTTTTGCACGCTGTCCTCTTGATAAGCAAGAATACACTTTCCAATAGCATTTGCATGAAGCGGCTTTTTATTTCCTACTTCGGAATGTGTACGAGTGCTATATTGCCCGTTCACCACCTGAGTTGTAACCATCTGTTTATGATGGAGAATTCCCGCGTAAATGGTCTCATTGGTCTCTTCACTCAGCTTCTGCATAGCAGGAACAGAGAGCCAATTCATTTCATAGTTCGTATGCATCGTATTTTGTACGAGTGCCAGCACCAGTTGTGGTGAAACCGTATAGCGGTTAGACGGGTTTCTTACAATAAATCCGTTTTGTTCAAGCGTGCTCACAAGACGATACATCGTACTCTTATTAAAACCGAGCGCTTCCATCATTTCCGGAATAGTCATATTCGGACGGTTTAAAAGCAAAGAGAAGATATCTAATCCTTTTTTTAAAGTTCCAACCTCGGACATGCCCTTCTTCCTCCTTTTATCCGAACAACAATTTTATTATAAAACAAAGCTCTTTATCGTATCAAATAAGGAAACTAAACTAAGTTATTTTCCCTATATGAGAGAATACATAACGTAATTGTTCTTCTTAATCTATTCCACTGTTTTTTCTATTTAAACATAAAAAAAGCCGTAACAATAGAATTTTTTTACAGTTTTTTAAAATTAACTTTGCTTTTCATTCGTTAACTTCTTCAAATCGCTTCAGCTGCTCCAGCTGATTTTCCTTTTTCATAATTTCTTTCTGACGCTCGCCTAGTAAATCGAAATGAGGATAGCCGGATCGATTATCAATATACTTAGCGGGAATGCCATACTTTTCTCCCCACTTAATCAGCTTATTTAAGTCACTGCAACCTACTTTTGTTACGGTAGTTGCGTGTGGAAAACGCTCATCGAGCCAGTAATGAGTTAAAAATGCGATCTCTCCTCGCTTAACAGCTGCTTTCCATGCGTTTAGTTCCGGGCGTTTGATTCCAAATGCCATTATTTCACCTTTTCTCTTTTATATAAGTAGTCACATTGTTTGTTTACTATAAAGAAAAAATATCATTCATATAGAAATCTTTCATAATATCTTGTCTATTTATAACCATCTCTAAATAATAGCGTACTTTCTTCACCTGTTTCCTATCTAACATTATTGTGTGCTTATGATTTTATCATCATCTTCTTTTATTTTTCAAAAGATCCAACAAAAAAATAACGTTTAAATAATAAAGAAAAGCCTTATATGTAAAAGAAGCTAAGGGTTAATTTCAATATTTCTATTGTGAACGATTTCTCCTTTATATTGAATGTTGTTCGTTTTTTATTATGGCAGTATGCATTTAGTTTGAAGCTTTAGTATATTAAAAAACTTCCAAAGTTACCATTCTCACAAAAAGACAGAATTTACTTTTTATTCCGAAAATAATATAATTCAAGTGATATGGAGCTTTTTGCTTCATCTATTTATTATCAAAGGGGGAATTCCGCTTGGCGATGAATGAAAATTCTTTAAAGAAGGTAAACAATGCTTCTTCCTCTCCTGATTACACAGAAATTGTACAGTCTGCTTCATTTCAAAAACTTTTGAAACAAAAACGCAATTTTATTTTACCGCTCTCTCTGTTTTTTCTTGCTTTTTATTTTACCTTGCCTATTTTAACGGCTTACACAACCGTCTTAAACAAACCAGCTTTTGCTTCTATGACTTGGGCATGGGTATTTGCTTTTGCACAGTTTGTGATGACTTGGACCCTATGCATTTTATACACAAAAAGAGCCTCGAAATTTGATGAACTTGTTGACACGATAAAAAAAGAAGCTGCAAATTGAATAGGGGGTTAAATGAATGAACGTACTAGCTTTCTCACTTTTTTTAGCTATTGTAGGTCTTACGCTAATCATTACGTATGCGGCATCCAAGCGGACAAAAACGACCAGTGACTTTTATACAGCAGATGGAAGTTTAACCGGCTGGCAAAACGGCATGGCGATTGCCGGAGATTATATGTCTGCTGCGTCATTTTTAGGCATAGCTGGAATGGTAGCGCTTTCTGGATTTGACGGTTTTTTTTACAGCATCGGCTTTTTAGTTGCCTATCTCGTTGTGTTATACATTGTCGCTGAACCACTTCGCAACTTAGGAAAGTACACGATGGCAGATATGATAGCAGCTCGTTTTAACGAAAAGAAAGTGCGGGGAGTTGCCGCATTAAACACGATCACCATTTCCATTTTTTATATGATTGCGCAGCTTGTTGGAGCAGGAGCATTAATTCATTTATTACTTGGTCTAGATTACGTGTATTCTGTCTTGATTGTCGGCGTGTTGATGACGGTTTACGTTGTATTTGGCGGGATGACGGCGACCAGCTGGGTGCAGATTGTCAAAGCCTTGCTTCTCATGATTGGTACGTTCATTATTTCCATTATTGTATTTTCAAAATTTGATTTTAGCTTTGCTAAAATGTTTTCTGAGATGAAAACCGCAACTCCTCTTGGCGACGGATTTTTAAATCCAGGAAATAAATTCAAAAATCCGCTGGACATGATTTCGTTGAATTTAGCTCTTGTTCTTGGTACAGCAGGCCTTCCTCATATCCTTATTCGTTTCTTTACAGTAAAAGATGCCATCACCGCACGAAAGTCTGTTATTTATGCAACGTGGATCATTGGCGTTTTTTACATTATGACAATCTTTTTAGGGTTCGGTGCTGCTGCATTCGTAGGGTACGATGATATTATCAAAGCAAATGCAGCAGGAAACATGGCAGCTCCCCTGCTCGCTCAAGTTCTTGGCGGAGACTTTCTCTTTGCGTTTGTCTCAGCTGTAGCTTTTGCTACGATTTTAGCTGTTGTAGCTGGGCTGGTGCTCTCAGCAGCTTCAGCATTCGCTCACGACTTTTATAGTCATATTCTCCGTAAAGGGGCTGCAACTGAAAAAGAACAGGTAGTGGCTGCACGATGGGCTTCTATTGGGGTATCCATTCTATCTATTATTCTTGCATTATTTGCTCAAAACATGAACGTAGCATTTTTAGTTGCACTTGCATTTGCCGTAGCAGCGAGCGCTAACTTGCCAATTATTCTTCTTACTATTTTTTGGAAACGTTTTAATACAGCAGGAGCAGTCACTGGCATGCTGGTTGGACTATTCAGCTCACTGTTTTTAGTTGCCATTAGTCCAAACGTGTGGGCACCTGAGCCTGGAGCTGCTATCTTTGTAGGTGAGCCGCTCATCACATTAACAAACCCTGGTATTATCTCCATTCCTCTAGGCTTCTTAGCTGCTTTTATAGGAACACTTCTTTCGTCTAAAAAAGCAGACGAAAAGAAATTTGATGAGATTTTAGTAAAAGCAAATACAGGTATGGGAATCGAAGAGCCTGTCAAACATTAATGCCAAAAAGCCTTGAAGCAGGTTGCTTCAAGGCTTTTTACTAGAATAAATCTTCTTGTAAGCCAATAGCGGCAATTTGTTCATTTCTAAACTTTACAGCTAACATATGCTCTTCTTCCCACGTACATTCAAAAAACAAACCAACTTCTCTTGTATCATGGGGTGCTTCAGGAACAAAGATTTGAATACACTCAACTAAAAAACCGATGTCTTTTCGCTTTTTTACATTCGGAACTAATAAGTCTACCACGTCTTTTTCAACTTGAGTTCTGTATTCATCTCGCACCTGTTGATAATAATCAAAAAGAGCTTTTTCCGTCCTCTTTAACAATAATTCGCTTTGAAGCCAAAATGCTTGAAAAGCCTCTTCTTGCCGTTTTTGAAATGGCTTCTCTTTATCTCCATCAATTGTCAGCAACACATGTTGTTGTTGTCCAAAGAAAGTGACCTGTTTTTCTCCAACCCAGGCCGAGTCATATAACAAAGATCCAAAAAGTGGATGATGTACTCGTAATGTTTGATTCATTGCATACCTGACCCTCTCAAAAAGTGGATTTCTGCTTGCATTGGCGTATAATAAATGGTGCTTGAAACAAACTTCTAAACTTATTCTATGTTACCATATTTTTTACAGAAAGGAGTGCCACAATGTGTGAATACAATTAAATCTTTATACCCTTACTTAAAACCTTACAAATGGCTCGCGCTGTTTGCCCCGCTATTGATGGTCATTGAAGTGTTAGCTGACCTTCTTCAGCCTACTATTATGCAGCATATCATTGATTATGGCATTGCAAACAACAATCAAACATATGTTATCACCCGAAGTATCCTTATGCTTATGTTAGCAATCATTGGCTTAGCTGCTGGTATCGTCTGCGCCATCCTTAGCACAAAAGCAGCAGTAAATTTTTCTACCGATATTCGAAAATCGCTTTTTGAAAAGATTGAAAACCTCTCAAACAGCAACAGAGATAAACTAGGGACTGGTCACTTAATCACCGTCATGACAAATGATGTAACGAGTGTTCAAAACGCATTGAATATGACGCTAAAAGTATTAGTTAGAGGACCTTTACTTTTTGCAGGAAGTATTGTGATCGTGTTATTAACCGCTCGTTCTTTGTTTCCTATTATCGTCGTGGTCGTCCCTATTTTATTTTTATGCATTTGGTTTGTGATCACGAAAGCCGGAAAACTTTTCAAAAAAGTTCAGCGAAGCGTTGATCGTGTAAACACAAAAGTCCAAGAAAATTTATCAGGGATGCGCGTAGTAAAAGCGTATGTAAGAGAATCATATGAAATCAATCAGTTTAAAGAAGCAAACAGCTCCTTGACGCAAGCTAATATGAGTGCTGTTCAGCTTATTTCGCTTTTAATGCCCGTTATTTTATTTGTAGTAAATATCGGCATGGTAGCTACTCTATGGCTGGGTGGACTTCAAGTTGAAGCAGGAAAAATTGAAGCAGGTGTGATTTTAGCTTTTATTAATTACTTAACGATTATTTTAAACGGACTTATGTCAAGCAGCATGGTGCTGATGCAAATTACACGTGCATTCCCTTCAGCTGAACGAATCGATTCTGTTTTAAAAACAAAAATAGACATTCCTCCAGCAAACTCTGCTCCTCAAATCAACAGGCTTAAAGGTGATCTATCGTTTCAAAACGTTACATACAGCTACAGTAAAAATGGAGAAAACGTATTAAAAGATATTTCATTTACTGCTAAACACGGGGAAACTATTGGCATTATCGGCTCTACTGGAAGCGGAAAATCGACGCTTGCAAAACTTATTTCGCGCTTATATGATCCTGATGGCGGCGAAATTTTTGTAGATGGAAAAAATCTGACAAACTATGACGTAAAAGAGCTTCGCTCATCCATTGGGTTTATTCCTCAAAAAGCTACACTGTTTACCGGAACGATTGATATGAATATTCGAATGGGAAACGATCATGCTTCTTCCTCAGAAATTGAAGATGCTGCAGCTTTCGCATGCGCAACGGAGTTTATTGAAAAACTCCCAGAAAAATATGAGTATCCTTTAACGCGAGGAGCAACCAACTTATCAGGAGGGCAAAAGCAGCGTCTTTCAATCGCGCGTGCATTTGTTAGAAAGCCTGCTATATTGGTCATTGATGATGCAACTTCCGCGTTGGATGCTGTCTCAGAAGCGCAGGTACTAACACATTTAAAAGAAGAGTTTTCCGATGCGACCGTCATTATTATTGCGTCTAAAATTTCGTCTCTTCTTCACGCTGATCATATTATCGTCATGGATGAAGGCAAAATTGCTGAACAAGGGACTCATGAAGAATTGCTTCGTCACCACTCTCTTTATTACGACATTTATCTAGCACAAGGCGGAAAAGAGGTGTTGCCTAGTGAATAATCAAGGTAAAAATCAAATGAGCTCTATTCGCGGCCCTAGAGGCATGATGAAGGGTCCTGTAGTGAAGCCAAAGAATGCGAAAAAAACACTATATAGAATCTGGTCATATATGGGAAAACGAAAGCCTCCGCTTGTGGCTGCGATCATCTTAGTTATTGTGACTTCCCTGCTTAATTTATTAGGCCCTTATTTAATTGGGGTTATTATTGACGAGCATATTATTCCCAAAGATATCAGCGGAACGATACGAATGTCACTCACTCTTGCAGGAATTTACATTACGACATCTTTGTTAACATGGCTGCAAACCTATTTAATGGTAAACGTTTCGTTTACGACCATCGGAATGCTCCGCCAAGATTTATTTGCAAAGCTTCAAACTCTCTCTCTTCGCTTTTTTGATAAGCGAGCTCACGGAGAGTTAATGAGCCGGGTTACGAATGATATTGATAACCTGAATAACGCTCTGAGTCAAAGCGTTATTCAGGCTCTGTCCTCTATTTTATCTCTAGTCGGTATTACCATTGCGATGTTCTCGCTCAACTGGATTCTTGCCATTATCACACTGATTGTTATTCCATTAATGGTTATAATCGTTCGACAAATATTAAAACGAAGCAGTGAAAATTTTGTCAAACGCCAAAAAGACTTAGGTGAGCTAAACGGCTTTGTAGAAGAAGCAATCTCTGGAGGAGAAGTTGTTACGCTTTTTAGTAAGGAAAAAGATTTTTTAACTGTTTTTAATGAACGAAATGAACAGCTGAGAAGTTCAGCAACAAAAGCAGAAACATTTTCAGGCTTTTTAGGTCCTGTCACAAACTTTATTAACAACTTAGGCTTAGCACTAGTGATTGGAGCAGGAGCATTTATGGCTGTTCAAGGTAGCGTTACAGTTGGGATGATCGCTTCATTTGTTAACTACTCACGTCAGTTCTCTCGCCCAATCAGTCAAATGGCAAACTTAGTAAACACTATTCTTTCGGCTATTGCCGGCGCAGAGCGCGTGTTTGCGATTATGGATGAGCAGCCGGACGTCACAAACAAGCCAAACGCTCTTTCTGTTACAAAATTTGCAGGAGACGTTGCTTTTGAGAACGTATCATTTGGCTATACTGACGAAAAAATGATTTTAAAAAATGTTACACTTACAGCAAAAAAAGGTGAAATGGTTGCTTTGGTCGGTCCTACAGGTTCTGGTAAAACAACAATCATTAACTTGCTCACACGATTTTATGACATCGCAAACGGAGACATTAAAATTGACGGCCGTTCCATCAGTGACTATAACATCCATGATTTACGAAATCGAATTGGCATTGTTCTTCAGGATACCTATTTATTTTCCGGTACGATTGCGGATAACATTCGATTCGGCCGGTTAGATGCCAGCGATGAAGAAGTGAAAAGCGCAGCAAAAATGGCAAATGCTCATTCTTTTATCAAGCACCTGCCGCAGCAATACGATACCGTGATTTCAGCCGGTGGAGGAAATTTAAGTGAAGGTCAAAAGCAACTCTTATCGATTGCCCGAGCCATGCTCTCTGACTGTGATATTTTAATTTTAGACGAAGCTACTTCCAATATTGATACAAAAACAGAAATTGATATTCAAAAAGGAATGAGTAATCTATTAAAAGGAAAAACAAGCTTTGTAATTGCCCACCGCCTCAAAACGATTGAAAATGCAAATCAAATTCTTGTCTTAAAAGACGGACAGATTATTGAAAAAGGAAATCATCACGAGCTATTAGAGAAACAAGGTTTTTACCACAAGCTCTATACGCAGCAGTTTACGATTTAAAAGAGGCTGGAACATAACTTAACCCAATCCAATCTAAAGACGAGAAAACGAACTATTGATCAATAGTTCGTTTTTTACTTCAACTAAAATACTTTTTTCTCAAGCTCTTTTTCGCTCTATCATTTATCTATCACAGCTACAATTTTTCCTTTTACTCGACGAGTCGCCAGTTCATCTAAAGCTGCCGGCACTTCGTCTAGTGAAATGACTTTTTCCACAAGAGCATTCAGCTTATTTTCTTGTAAAAGCAAAAGCATTTTATTTCCCATCTCCGCAAGTTTTTGCTGTTCTTTTACGTTGTTAGACTGATGTACGCTTCCTAATGCAACTTGATGAAACGATAGTGGATGCGCAAACGAAATCGCATCATTTACATTAGGAGGTCCTGCGATAAATGCAATTTGACCATTAAAAGCAAGAGCCTTTACCGACTCGTCTGCATTGTTACGCCCGACTGTATCCAAGACTAAATCTACACCGAGTCCATCGGTAAGCTCCAGCACTTTTTTCACAAAATCTTCTTTACGGTAGTCGATTGCATAGTCAGCACCTAAACTTTTTACAAACTCATGATTGGCAGAAGATGCGGTTGTAAGCACTGTAAGACCTGCATTTTTAGCAAGCTGAATGGCAAACCCTCCAACCCCTCCAGCACCTGCGTGAATTAAAATCGTTTGTCCTTTTGAAGCGTTCATTTTGTGAAACAATGCTTGATATGCTGTATACCCCGCACATGGAATAGCTGCAGCGTCTTCAAATGAAACTCCTTGTGGAATAAGGGAAACCGTATGAGCTGTTGTCACTCCGTACTGTGCAAACCCGCCTTTTTTTGATAAATCGCTATGATATACAACGCGGTCTCCGATTTTGACAGTTGTGACTTCTTCTCCCACTTCCTCGACAACGCCAGCTGAATCAAGTCCTAATACGTGAGGGTATGTCCAACTGGGATTACCGCCGTTTCCTGTTTTATAATCTACAGGGTTCAAGGCAGTAGCTTTAATTTTAACTAAAATTTCACCTTTAGCTGGATGCGGCTTTTGGATATTTCCGACTTTCATCTCACTTACTTTCCCTTTGCCTTCTAGCAGTAAAGCTTTCATCAAGATCTCCCCTTTTACATTTCTTCCTTCAATTAAAAGTTCTTTTTCAGTATAATAAATACATGTTGTTTACAAAAGACGGCACTTTCATGTAACCAGGTACCTTCCCGGTAACCTAGGTCTATGGATATTAAATTATTATATCCATATTTCATATCTGTTTATGAATGGAGGATTAGCGGTGAAAGCACCCCACTATAATGTACCTGTTGAAGCAACACTTGAAGTAATCGGCGGGAAATGGAAAGTCGTTATTTTATGCCTCTTAAAAGAAGGCGAAAAACGTTTTAGCGAACTTCAGCGAGCTATGCCTGCTATTACTAAAAAAATGCTGTCTCAACAGCTAAAAGAATTAGAAAAAGACGGTGTAGTTAATAGAAAAGTATACAATGAAGTTCCTCCTAAAGTAGAGTACTCACTCAGTGAAGAAGGCGAAACCTTACGAGAAATTTTAAATATGATGTGCGCATGGGGAGATAGAAGAATGGGAAACACCCCAAATTGCAGCTAAGTTCTCCTAGCAGCTTTGTTAAAATAACCGAATAGCTGCTGGGAAGAGCTATTCGGTTGTTTTATCTATTTCCCTACTCTTTCTTATGAGTCGCCCTTGTGTAAGAACATCTGACAACACTATAGAATTCTTTCGCATTTTCATATATGATGATGTCGAACGATGCAGCCAGAATTGTCGAAATAAAACTCAAGAATGATAGGTGATTCAATGATGCAATTAGGTTTAGATTTATCTCAAAAACAACTATTAAAATTGGCCATGACACCTGAATTACGTCAGTCTATCAACATTTTAAATTATTCTACGGCCGATTTAGTTCATTATCTTCATGAGCAAGTCAATGAAAATCCTGTAATTAAACTGTCTGCTGGCGATTCTCAGCAAAAAAATTCATTTAACACTCGAGAACAGCGTTCATATTCAAAAGGTCACACCGATGACGAGTATAATCCGTTTAATTATATATCCGATCAAACTGTGACATTAGAGAGCCATTTATTAGAGCAGCTGTCTATGCTAAATCATTTACACTCACAGCAAAAACACATCGTTCAATTTCTAATTGGAAACTTAAATAAAAACGGCTTTTTAGCAATTGAACCAAAATTGGCAGCCGAACTGCTTAACGTTTCAATTGACGAAGTCAACGATATGATTCACGTTTTACAAAGCTTTGATCCAATCGGAGTGGGCGCTCAAAACTTTGTCGATTCACTGCTTATTCAAATTAAGGCCAAAAAGTCAAAGCCTCCTCTTTTATACGATGTGGTGAAACACGATATTGAAGATATTGCTAACAAAAAATATCGGAACATTTCAAAAAAATACTCTATTTCAATGCGCGAAGTACAAGAAATTGTTGACTGCTTGCGGACATTGAATCCTCGTCCAGCAGGAGATTTCTATGTTCCGCTTACGAAGTACATTTCGCCTGATGTAACGGTACAAAAAATAGACGGCCGCTATCATGTTATTCTTCATAGCGAGCTGCTTCCGCCCATCGAGATTAACAGCACCTACCAAAAACTGGTTCATCGCTCTGCATGCGTAACAACCGATCGATACGTACAGGAAAAAATCCATGAAGCTACTTGGCTAATTAATAGTATTGAGCAGCGTAATGCGACGATTTACAACGTGTCTAAAGCCATTGTGGAACATCAGCAAGATTTTTTTGAAATGGGTATTTCGGGGCTAAAGCCGCTTACCTTAAAAGATATTGCTCAAAAAGTAGACTGTCACGAATCAACGGTAAGCCGTGCAACTAACGGAAAGTATATTCAAACGCCGCGCGGACTGTTTGAACTAAAATACTTTTTCACTAATTCTTTAGAGAGAACCGATGGCGAACAAAGCAATTCTACCGCCTTTATAAAAGAGAAAATTAAAACATTAATTGCCGAAGAAAATAAATTAAAACCTCTTTCAGATCAAAAGCTCATGTCTCTTCTTTCCAGCGAAGGAATTCAAATTTCAAGAAGAACAGTAGCTAAATACCGTGAAGAAGCTGGAATTGAAAGTTCTTCTAAGCGGCGACGATTTTAATATTATTTATTCTAAATTACAGCTTTATTACTACTAAAAAGAACCCGTTGAATAAAAATCAACGGGTTCTTTTTATCGGTTTCCAATAAATAAAAGCCATATGATATTGATACGTATATTCATATGTGCCATTTATTTTCTTTACATGCTGTAAAATAATCTTCTCAGTTTCTAATTTGTCAACATCTTTCGAAAGCAGCTTTGTCGAGTTCTTCTTGATGAGATCTTCGTACGTCTCATACGTTACCGTTTTGGTTATAGGAACCAGCTTACAATCTGCATAAATGCCCAGTTCATATAAAATATTTAGTAAGTCAATATATTCCTTACGGCGCCATTTAATCTCGTACCCAAGTTTTCTATGTAACTCTACGTAATGAGGCTTTTCTGGACCCGCTGACATGCCAATAACCGCCAAACGATTAGCCGAATCATTCATATTTAAGAGACCATCGACAATGTTATGCATACGGTAAAAACAGTTTATTCCTACTACCACGTCATAGTTATCTGTTAGACGCTCATACTCCCATTTACCTTCTATGAACTTTAGATTAGAGCGGGCATTTGATTGTTTTTGTAAGTAGCGGATGATGCTTGGCGAACAATCCATACACGTAAGTTCTTTTACATAATCCGTAATTGAAAACGTATAATTTCCCCAGCCAGGGCCAATTTCCATGACAGAGTCACTTGGATTCAAAAAAGCAAGAAGTTCTTGCTGAAGCTGTTTCACTACAGGATCGTTTTCTGAATCAAAAGACATTTTTTCTAGATATTGCTGCCAAAATTCATCTTCCGCTTTGTCATTTATCATCCGTTCCGATATTGAACCGTCCCATTCTTTCAGCCCTTCCTGCCACTTTTTCACACGATCACTTTCATACACCGCAAATTTTGTAAGCTGCATGCATTCACATTCCCCTCTTTTACACGTAAACCTATACTAACATAAAGAAAAAGAGAGTTCCTTTTTAAACTGGAACTCTCTTTTTCTATTAGTTAAATTAGGCTGCTGCCTCTTCCTCTGTGTGATGCTTCTCTTTTCTGGCATTGATATAAAACATTATCAATGAAAGAGTGATGAAGATTGCTGCAAAGATTCCAAGTACGCCAGCCTGATGCCATACATAGCCGAAATCATCACCAATTGAAATAATTTCACGGAAACCGCGAATTGCATAGGTCATAGGCAAGTATGGATTGATTGCCTGGAAGAATTCCGGCACAAGTGCTTTAGGGAATGTACCTGCACTGCCGCCAATTTGAAGCAGCAGAATAATAAAGGCTAAATACTGCCCTACTTTTCCTAACCCTGTTGTTAAGAACAAGATCAGTGTAAAGAACGTTACACCTGTAATCATGGTAAAGATATAGAAGTGCCAAATGCTTGTTACGTTTAAATGCAAGCCCCAAAGAAGGGCTGTAACAGCAATCGCTGCTTGCAGCATACCTACAATAGTGATGACACTAAACTTACTTAAGAACCACGAAATACCTGATGTCGGTCGAATTGATGGCTCTTTCATTGGGTACACCGCTGAAAACATTAATGTTCCCGCAAACAAGCCAATACATAAGATGTATGGAGCTAATCCGACACCGTACTTATCTACGTTATTTTGTTTATCTGATTTTAAATCCGTTGGATTTGAAAACATGCTGTATGTTTTATCATCTGCTTTAACATCTTTTGCATCTTTTGCACCATCCGCTAAAGATGAATGAAGCTCGCTTGTTCCATCTGATAATTTAGATGAACCGTCATATAGTTTGGATGAACCATTTGTTAACTCTTTAGAACCATTTGCTAATTTGGTTGCTCCGTTTTCTAACTGCGTTAAACCATTTGCTAGCGCTGCGCTTCCTTGTTCAGACTTCTTAAGCCCATCCACAAGTTGCTGCTGCCCGTCAGCAAGCTTTCCAGCTCCTGTATGAGCGTCAGCTATACCGCTGTTTAGCTCTGCAAATTTACTGTTGAACTGCTTTTCTCCGTCTGCTAGTTTAACAGCACCGTTATATACTTTCGTTTGTCCATCGTACAGCTGACTTTGTCCGTCAGCAATTTTATTAATTGCGCTTTGGATATCTTCTCCGCCTTTAGAAAGCTTTTGCAGCGCCGCAGATAACTCTTGCACTTTATCTACTTTTGCTTTTAGCTGCTCTGCTTTTTGCTGCTGTTCATCCATAAACTGCTGAGACGTCAGCTTTTTAATTCCTGCAATCAGCGTTTGTTTTTGCTCATCGGGAATGGATTCGTTGCTGTTAATGCTGTCAATAAGAGCTTGCTGCTGCTGTTCAAACTCCGCTTTTTTTGAATCTACCTGCTGTTTAATCTGAGTGATTTCCTGTTCCGCTTGATTAATTTGCTGCGTAACGCTGCTCACTTCAGCATCCACTTGGTTTAAGCCGCTCGTGAACTGCGGAAGCTTTCCTTGAAGTGTCTGTGTTCCATCATTAAGTTGTTTGGTTGCACTTTGTAGCTTTGACAACCCATCTCGAACACCAACAGCTCCAGTTTCTAATTGACTAGAAGCACTATATAATTGACTGCTTCCATTCTCTAGCTTCCCTAAACCGCTGTTTAGGCTGCCTAAGTTTTCATTAATTGTGTCCGCACCGTTTAGTAGCTTAGCTGCACCGGCATTTAAATCTGTTGCTCCTTTTCGTGCATCCGTTAACCCGCTTGCTAATTTAGCTGTACCGTCTTCAAACGTAACCGTGCTGTCTGCTAGTTTCTTCATGTTATCTCGCAGCGTTTTCGAGCCATTTTCTAGCTCTCCTGCACCGTCACTTGCTTTTTGAAGACCGTCCGCTACTTGCTTAAAGCTGTCAAATACCGTTTCAGCATACTGCTTTGTAACTGCTTCTTTAATCTGATCATTGATTTTAGCTACTGCATTTGAGCTAATTTGAGCGCCTGAATAGTTCTTTCCGGCATTTGTATGGTAGATAAATTTCATTTTTTTAGGATTCTCATCCATTAATGTTGTTGCATTTTTGGAGAAATTCTTTGGAATTTCCAAAACTAAGTAGTAGTCCTCATTTTTTAAGCCTTCTAACGCTTTTTCTTTGTTCGTAAATTTCCAGTCAAATTTATCGTTTTTCTTTAAATCATCAACAAAATCACGACCGACATTCAATTTCTTTCCATCTAACGTAGCACCTTTATCTTCATTTACCACTGCAACTGGAATTTGATCTGTTTTTCCATATGGATCCCAGTAAGCAGATAAAAAGATGACATTATAAAGTAATGGAACAAATAACAATCCGCAAATCACAACAATAGTCATTGGTTTGGAAAAGATTTTTTTCCATTCTCCTTTAATCATATTCATGTTTTTTAGCCTCCAATAATCCTTACTTCCGCCTGACTGTTTGACCGAAAAACATTTTCGGTCATTAAGTTCTGATTAATGTTACCATATTCACAAGAATAAGGTCAATCGTTATTCTGTAATTAAAAGCTGATTTTAGCAGAAAGTTTAAAATCAGCTTTTTAAGATAACGTTCACACTAAATATCAGGCTTAAATCATGAGTTTCATTCGCATCGTTCTTAGTAAATGCCCGTCAAATTCATCATCAAATTCATCCACAAGCTGGAAACCTTTTGATTGATAAAATGCACGGCCTATTCCGTTTTCCCTTTCTACGTTAATGTAAACGATTTTTAATTCCTTCGAGCGCTTCATTCCTTTTTCTAACAATTGCGAACCGATTCCTTTTCCTTGATAAGCAGGCAGTATATAGATAGATCCTAGTTCTATTTCCCCTCTGTTTTGTAGTCGGAAAAAGTTAGCGTATCCTACGATTTTCTCATCAATAGTTGCTACATAAATGAACGAATTACGCAAGCGCCACAGCAGCCTTTTATTGGAGTATGCTTCTGAAAGAAACCGATTCTGAACGCTTCTAGGAATAATTCCTTCATATGTATCATACCAACTCATCTTTGCGACGTATTGAACAGACGTAATATCTTCTTTTCTCATTTTGCGAATGATTACCTCCACTCACATCCCTCCTGACAATTTACTGCTAAAATCGTACATAATTTCACCTGAAAAATATAGTTATAAATATATATTTTTAATTGTAACGCTCTAGAAGCATTGATTGATTTTAGAACCTTATGTATAATCGAGATAGATACAAATTGAAAATGATTATCATTAACAGGAGTGCTGAATGATGAATTTAACTACCGTGAGTATTGGCGACAAAGTAAAAGTTAAAAACATTGAATTTTTAGATAGATCATTAGAACGCCGCCTTCTTTCTTTTGGAGTAAAAAAAGGCTGCGAACTATGCATGAAGCAAAAAACCATCTTAGGAGGACCTTGTATTATTGAATGTCAAGGTCAAATGATTAGCATCCGAAAACGCGATGCGGCCAAAATTGAGGTTGAGACAGCATGAGTACAATTGCACTTTTAGGAAATCCAAACACAGGAAAAACTTCTTTATTCAATATATTAACAGATTCCTATGAATACGTAGGAAACTGGAGCGGTGTAACCGTTGAAAAGAAAGTTGGATCTATTAAAAAGCAAAACAGCCAGCTGGTTGATTTGCCGGGTGTGTATGACTTTACTCCTCTTTCTTCAGATGAAGCAGTGGTAACTAACTTTTTGTTAACCGGAGAATTTAACAGTATGCTGAATATTGTAGACGCTTCTCAGTTTGAAAGAAGCATGCATCTCACTATTCAAGCATTGGAATATGGAAAGCCATTAGTAATCGGCTTAAATATGATTGATGTAGCGGAAAAACGCGGATTGACTTTTAATTTGGAGAAGCTTAGCAAATCATTACATATTCCGGTTTCAGCGATTATTGCCCGCAATGGAAAAGGAATTAACGATCTGCTCTCTACTTTGAAGCAAGATTTAAAAGCCCCTTCATTTCAATTAAATTATGGGGAAACCGCTGAACAAGCAATTCATATGATTCAAACAAAAGCGGACGTCAGCAGATGGATGGCCATTCAGTTCTTAGCGGAAAATAGCGTAATCGAATCAACATTAAAAGAAAAAACGAGTTACTCAGAGCTGCTTGAGCTTCGAAAAGCCGCTGCACAAAAAATAAACAAGCCGCTTAGTGAGCATTTCTTCGACGTGCGTACGACATTTATTGAACGCATTTCGAGCGAGTGTATCATAAAGGGCAGCGAAACACCTTTAACTTTCACGGATCGAATCGATCGAATTGTGACGCATAAGTGGCTTGGTCTCCCTATTTTTCTTGGCTTAATGTATTTGATTTTTAATATTACGTTTACGTGGATTGGCGTTCCGCTTTCTGATAAACTGGACGGCTTCTTTGGCGGAACGCTTAGTGAAGGCGCTGATTCTCTTTTAAATGCAGCTGGTGCTGCTCCATTTATTCACGATTTAATTGTGGATGGCATTATTGCAGGAGTAGGCGGCGTACTGGTATTTGTACCACAAATTTTTGTCCTGTTCTTTTTCATTTCACTGCTTGAAGATTCAGGATACATGGCTAGAATTGCTGTAGTAATGGATCGTATAATGGAATTTTTCGGTTTGAACGGAAAAGCATTTATTCCGATGATTATTAGCTTTGGATGTAACGTACCGGGGATTATGGCCGCGCGTACAATTGAACAGCGAAAAGAGCGCCTTATGACCATTTTAGTCAATCCATTTATGAGCTGTTCAGCACGTCTTCCTGTATACGCTTTGTTTGTAGGTGCGTTTTTTGTGCAAAACGGAGCAGCTGTGGTGTTTTCTATGTACTTGCTTGGCATTATTTTAGCACTTGTTGTAACGAAAATTTTATCAGTAACGCTTCTTAAAGACGAACAATCAACTTTTATTGTTGAACTTCCTCCTTACCGCGTACCTCAAGCCAAGACTCTTTGGAGAAGCACGTGGGAAAAAGGCCGAAATTTCGTCCGAAAAGCAGGTACGGTTATTTTAGCTGGCTCTGTATTTATCTGGCTATCATCTTACGCTGGCCCTGGCGGTTTTGGAGTAGATATGGAAAATAGCTTTATGGCTATTATTGGAGGTGCTATCGCTCCTCTATTTATCCCTTTAGGTTTTGCGACATGGCAAGCTGTAGCATCACTGATTACAGGGTTCCTAGCGAAAGAAGTGGTTGTTTCAACTATGAGCATCATTTATAAAGTACAAGAAGGACAGCTTGGCGACACAATGAAGACATTCTTTACACCGCTAACAGCCTATACGTTTATGGTGTTTGTTCTTCTTTACGTTCCGTGTCTAGCAACCGTCGCTGTTATTCGACGAGAAACCGGCTCATTAAAATGGACAGCATTTGCTGTGGCCTACCCTTTGGTTGTCGCTTATCTCGTAGCTTTGCTTGTACACACTATTGGAAAAGTACTTGGTTTTTCTTAAAAGGAGTGAATAACATTGATTATTAACATTTTAATTGGGGTTTTGATTTTTGGGTATGCCCTTTATCATATGACAAAATTCTTCCGCAAGAGTACTCAGGGAAAATGTGCAAGCTGCGCACAGCAATCTTCTTGTGCAACGGATGATTGCGGTATTGACTGGGATAAAACGATTCAAGAGGCTCAAAATCAATCATCTTAATACATTAAAAAAGCATCCTGATAGACGGGATGCTTTTTTAATGTTACGCAACTAGTTTTAAAATGAGATGAGAAAGGACTTCCTTTTCCTCTTCACTGCTGACTTTCCATAACTCATGAAGGACTTTTTCTTCTCGGTTTCGAGGCTCCTCATTTTTGGCTAAATAGCTAGCCACTTTTTTTGTAGCAGCTGCTAATTGTTCCTCATTTAACCCGAGCTTTTTACCGACATGAACTTTTTGAGTTAAATAATCAGTAAACGTATCAAAATTCTGCAAAATTGCTTCTTTTTTCTCCGTCCCTAAATTATCTACCGTTTCTTCAATTTTATTCATGTCTTTTGTAGTTCCTTCATTCATTTGACTCACAGTTAACATCTCCTTCTTAGTGAATAGACTGATATGTTCTTTCACGCTCAGATTCTGGTTTTTCGTCCGGCGTCATCTTTTCCTTACTTATTTCAGAAGTTGCATCTTTCACTTTTTCACCAATTTGCTGTAAATCACTTTTAGCATCTTCTACCGTTGATTTTGCATCATGCGTAACGCTTTTCACATCTTCTGCTTGCTTAAAGAAATCTTCATTTACACGCTCGTACAAATGTTTGGCATCATTAATTGCATCTTTTAAAAGATTCGATGCATTTTTCATTTGCTGCACCATTTTTTCTTTTGTTTCTTGAGGGTTCTCTTTTACTTGATTAATCATGTTTGCAGAAGAGTCCTTTAATGTAACGGCTCTTCTTTTAACAGATGAGCGAGTTTTATTATCAAGTAATGTTATACATCCACCTACAACTGCCCCGACAACAACACCTTTTACTAGCTTGCTGCTGTAGCTTTTCCCCGTGGTGCTAACAGCAGCAGTGCTATTAGCTGTCTGTGGATTGTTATTAATTCCTACATCGTTGTTGATGCCTGCGCTGTTGCTTAAAGCAGGGTTTTGTAATTCAGATCGGTTTCTTTCCATTTTTACTGCCTCCTTTAGCATCGTTATTGAGTGATTTCCCATCTTTTTTTATATTTAAACAATTGAATTCGTTAAAAATAAAAAACATGACTAAAGGCCACCTTTTATATCTCACTAGTCAAGAATAACTATATAGTAAAAAAAGCTAAATTTTTTAATGGAAAGATGGGGACTGACCCCTGTTTTTGAGACAGGGATCAAAACACCTTTTAAACGACCAGTTGCCGATATTGTACCGGTGACTGGTTGTTTAGTTTTGTTTGAATACGGGCATTGTTATAATAAGTAATATAGTTTTTGACGGTTTGCTCTACGATGGTGGTCGTAGTATATGTCAACTCGTCAAGGTAGAACGTTTCAGACTTTAGCGAGGAATGAAACGATTCGATAGAGGCATTATCTGCGGGAGTCCCTTTGCGGGACATACTCATGGTAATGCCTCTTTCTTTGATTTTTTGTTGATAAGCATACGATGTGTACACGGAACCTTGATCGCTATGCAGCGTGCATCCTTCAGGCAAAGAAGGAAGTTGACTTAACG
The DNA here is from genome assembly GCF_038006305.1 of Priestia sp. FSL R5-0597. NCBI lineage: Bacteria > Bacillati > Bacillota > Bacilli > Caryophanales > Bacillaceae > Priestia > Priestia sp. FSL R5-0597. The sequence continues at coordinate 877,447 of NZ_JBBOUZ010000001.1, read as the reverse complement.
TATCTAAAACAAACGCTACGTTTTGACAATCACCAATGGAATACGCAATGATTTCTCCGTTAAATAAATCCTGAATACTTGAAAGATACAACTGTTTGGGTCCAAAAGGCAAGTAGGTAATATCCGTCACTAGTTTTTGAAGAGGACAATCAGCTCGAAATTCACGATTTAATACATTCTCTGCAACCTGATAAGGTTGCCCTGTTCGCTGACGTTTCTTCCGTTTTACGCGACATTGCCAACCATACTTCTGCATGGCACGCTGCACAAACTTATGATTAATCTTCATCGTTCGATTGAGTAATGCTGTAATCTTTCGATAGCCATATCGAAACTTGTGTTTATGACATTGTTCACCAACTTGTTGTTCCATCCATTTCTTTAATGTATCCCGTTTTGTATGTTGCTTCCAACGATAGTAAGTGGATCGAGGGATATTAAGATGTAAACAGATTTGATAAATAGGCACCTGACCTTTTAGCTCTTCCACTGTGTTTACTACAATTTCTGGTACCACTTCCTTTCCAATTCCTTGTGCTTTTTTAAGATCTCAATCTGTTGCTTTAACTGCCGGTTCTCTGCCTCTAACTTAGACGTCTCGCTTTTAAATTCAGGACCTTTTCCATATGAATACTGCTTGCCTACAGGCTGTCCAAATCGATGCATTTCTCCATTTTTATACCATGTCATCCACGTTTTCAATTGGGTATGATTACGAATATTCAGCTGTGACAATACTTCTTTTACAGGTATACCAGCTAATCTCATTTCAATCGCTTTTAATTTTATTTCTACCGGATAACTGACTCTTGTCCCCATAGAAAAAACACCTCCAAGTTATTGTTAGGTACTACATACCCGTTTTTTAACTTAAAGGTGTTTTTTATTTGTCTCACTCTAGGGGGTCAGTCCCGATACAAGCCGGATTTTTGTAAAAGGATTGTCAGCACCGGTATAATAAGAAGTACTGTAAAAGAAATTTTATACTATTGGTCATAGGGGTGAAACAATTGAGCCAGCTTAATAAGGAATTTAACTGTGAAAAAGAATTAACGCTTGCTATTATCGGCGGAAAATGGAAGATGCTGATACTATGGCACTTAGGACGTGAAGGAACAAAACGGTTCGGGGAACTAAAATCGCTTATTCCTGATATTACGCCGCGCATGCTGGTTAACCAGCTGCGGGAACTGGAAGAAGATCTAATTGTTAACCGTAAAGTTTATCCTGTCGTACCACCTAAAGTCGAATACTCACTTACAAAAGAAGGAGAAAGTTTAATGCCTATTTTGACAGCCATGTACGATTGGGGTAAAAATTACCGTGATACAGTGCTGGTCAATCAAGAACAAAAGGCAGAAACGTTAATTAAATGATGGAAACGAATCCTTCTATTCCATAGTTTTTATTTTTTTATGCGGATGATATTACTCAATATCATCCGCATTTTTAATGAAAATTAAGCGATTACAAGACTGATATGTCCATTAGTATACTTCTGTATACTATCATTCCCCACACTATTTGTGGGAAAAGTGCGTACTTTTAAGAACCTCAAACTGCGGGTACAATAACTACACCAGCTGCTTTTTATGTAAAAAGGCACAAAAGGTATCTATAGATTTCTGTAAGGAGTGGAGTAGAATGGAATTACAATTAGCATTAGATCTTGTTAATATTTCTCAAGCAAAAGAGGTAGTAAAAGAAGTTGAAGAACATATTGATATCGTGGAAATCGGTACACCTGTTGTAATCAATGAAGGGCTTCGCGCCGTTAAAGAAATTAAAGAAGCATTTCCTAATTTAAAAGTATTAGCTGACCTAAAAATCATGGATGCAGCTGGTTATGAAGTACAGCAAGCTTCTCAAGCTGGAGCAGACATCATTACCATCTTAGGTGTGGCTGAAGATATGTCAATTAAAGGTGCAGTTGAAGAAGCGAAAAAACAAGGTAAAAAAATTCTAGTCGATATGATTGGTGTAAAAGATATTAAAGGACGCGCAAAAGAGCTAGACGAATTTGGCGTTGACTATATCTGCGTACACACAGGATACGATCTTCAAGCAGTTGGTCAAAACTCTTTTGAAGATTTAGTAACAATCAAAAGCGTTGTAAAAAATGCAAAAACAGCCGTTGCTGGCGGCATTAAATTAGAATCTTTACCTGAAGTAGTAAAAGCACAGCCTGATCTTGTTATCGTTGGCGGAGGCATCACGAGCCAAGATGATAAAAAATCAGTTGCTTCTCAAATGAAAGAGCTTATTACAAATTAAGGAGCTTTCTATGCAGACGAGCGAACATTTAAAAACGGTTATGAATGAGCTTTTACAAACAACAGCTCTAATCGCTGACGATGAAGCTGAACAGCTTGTAAATGGCATCATCTCATCTAAAAAAGTGTTTGTCACAGGAGCAGGCCGTTCAGGTCTTATGGGCAAGTCGTTTGCTATGCGTATGATGCATATGGGCATTGATGCTTATGTCATTGGAGAAACCGTGACGTCCACTTTCACGCAGGATGATTTATTAATCATCGGATCAGGTTCTGGCGAAACGAAGAGCTTGATTCCTATTGCTCAAAAAGCAAAAGAACTTGGAGGAAAAGTTGGAGTAGTCACGATTTCCCCCGATTCCACGCTTGGCAAGCTGGCTGACTTCATCGTGAAGCTGCCCGGCGCTCCGAAGGATCAAGAACAAAGCAGTTATCAAACCGTACAGCCTATGGCGTCACTGTTTGAACAAACGCTTCTTCTTTTTTACGATGCGCTGATTCTTCGCTTCATGGAGAAGAAAGAACTTGATACTCATACGATGTACGGAAAGCATGCAAATTTAGAGTAGAAAAAGGTCTTGCCTAGGCAAGACCTTTTTTGTTTTGGAACTTTCTATATAACCAAATATTCACTTATCAGATAACTAAATGTACTTTATCATTATTTATTTTTTCAAAAGCCCTATTCGAATTTTGCTGCATCTCCATAAAACGGCTGCTCTGCAACTTTAATCGAGTCTGTTGGACACCCTTCGTACGCTTCCATCATCTCATCTTGCTGATGCTCAGGAACTTCTTTTGTTCCTTCGTTGTTATCTAATACGGCATAAGCAAGACCTTCTGAATCATAATCATAAAGATCTGGCGCACTCCCTCCACATGCTCCGCAAGCAATACATGTTTCCTTCTCTACTATCGTAAAAGCCATAAAAAAACCTCCTTGACCTTTTCACTTTCTCTTTCAGAAAGTTACGTTCAGTATAAGGAGGTTTTTTTAAATTCGTCTTAAATTATTTACTGAGATTCCCCAATATTCTCAAACATCTCATCTACATTTGGCTTTTTCTTAATTAACCCTGACTCTTTTAACCAGTTAACATTTGATTGCCATGATTCTTTCGTTTGACTGCCGAATCCTTGTTCAGACTTCATTTTTGGAAGTAAGATATTCAAACTTTTTGTTTCCACATCTTTTTCAAGCGGGAAGTTTGATTTATCTTGATTATCTAACAAAATTTGAAGTGATTCTTTTGGATGTTTCTCCGTGTATTCATACCCTTTTGTCGCGGCACGCCAAAACGCTTTAATCGTATCAGAATCTTTTGCCCACGTTTGATCCCCTGTAACGGCCACTAGCTCGTAATAAGATGGCACGCCGTAATCTGACGGATCAATGTCAACCGTTTTGTATCCTTTTTTGTGAAGCAATGGTACTTCGTGGTTAATATACGCACCTATTACAGCATCTACTTTTTTGCTAATCAGCGATGAATTTAACTCAAACCCTACGTCTACTAGTTTTACTTTATTCGGATCTCCTCCATCGCTTTTCACCATTTTCTTTAGAACAGATTCACTTAATGGTGTTCCACTGTATCCTACTACTTTTCCTTCTAAATCTTTAGGACGCTTAATACCGCTATCTTTCAATGCCACAACCCGGTTTAGCGGAGATCTTACAATCGCTCCTACCGACTTTACCGGCACATCTTCATTTGCTCGTGCCATTGCTACATCAGGCTGATAGTAAAGGCCGAGCGTGACTTTCCCTGCAGCTGCTAAATTAAGCGAGTCTGTTGGATTAGCAGGAAATTGTACTTTTACATTCAGCCCTTCTTTTTTGAAATATCCTTTTTCTTGTGCAGCGTAAATGAAGCTGTGCACTGCATTTGGATACCAATCAAGCATAATTGTAACGTCTTTTAATTTTTTACTGTCACCAGCTTTATTTTCCTTGTCCTGACCGCAAGCAGCGAGCATCAAAACAAGCAGCAGGCTTAAGCTAATCGCAAACCATTTTTTCATTCTATTTTCCTCCACTTTAATGAACGTTTTTCGAAACCTACTACAATAATAAAAAATAAAATACCAAGCGCGGATAAAATCACAATTGGTGCAAATACACCAGCTGCATCAAACTGTGTCATCATGCGACGACTGAAATATCCTAAGCCTGCTTGCGCACCCAACCATTCCCCAATGGCAGCACCTATTATACTAAAGGTAACCGCTACTTTGAGTCCCGAATAAAAATGAGGCAGTGCAGAAGGAATGTTCAACTTAAAGAAAATATCTTTTTTTGTTGCTCCCATCGTTAACATGAGTTCTTTTAACTCTTTGTTTGTAGAACGAAGCCCGTCAAATGTGCTAACGGTAATGGGAAAAAACGTAATTAATACGGTCACAATCACTTTGCTCCAAATGGAGTAGCCAAACCACAGCACAAATACAGGAGCAATGGCAATGGTCGGAATCATTTGTGACGCAATAATAAGCGGATAAAAAGCACGCTCAATAAGCGGACTCCAATTCATCCACACAGCCAGCAGAACCCCTAGCACAACGGATATTACAAGCCCAATTACGACAATAGATAACGTAGCTGGTAAATGCTTAAACAATAAATCCATTCGCAGCTCCCAAAGCTTCGTTAAAATACCGCTGGGCGTTGGTAAAATAAACGGATAGTTTACAATGCGTGCTCCAATTTCCCAAGCAGCCAGCAAAATGACTACTAAAATCACTGAAGCCCCGTACTTTTTCATGTGTTCACCTTCGATCTTAGCTGTTCAATTAAATAATCTTTCACATCAAGCACTCGCTGTTGATTCAGATCTTTTTGCGTTCGAGGTCTGCTAAGCGGCACTTGAATTTCTTCAAGACAACTTACTGGCTTGTCTGAAAAGATAAAAATGCGATCTGATAAAAAAAGCGCTTCATTGACGTCATGAGTGATAAATAAGATGCTATGCTTACGCTTTTGCCATTGGTCAAGCAGCCATTCCTGCATCGATAAACGTGTGATTGCATCAAGTGCACTAAAAGGCTCATCTAAAAGCAGCACGTTAGAACCGCTTAATACCGTCCGAAGAAAAGAAACGCGCTGCTTCATCCCTCCGGATAAATCACTTGGAAAACGGTTTTCATACCCTTTTAGGCCAAACTCTTCAAGCAGCTGAGACACTTGCTTATGAGCACTTGCTTTTGATACATTGTGAAGCTCAAGAGGCAGTGCTGCATTGTCTAGAATCGTACGCCACGGAAGCAGCAAATCTTGCTGCGGCATATAGCCTACTTTTCCTAGTCGCTTTTCATAAGACTTTCCGTTAATCACGATATCGCCTTCACTCTGCTGTTCAAGACCTGTAATGAGACGAAACAACGTACTTTTCCCAGAGCCGCTCGCTCCAACGATACTGACAAACTCGCCTTCTTTCACGTCTAAGTTTAATGATTTTAAAATCGCTTGATCACCGTTCTTGTACGTAAAACTGACGTTTTGAAAAGATAACACAGACCTATTCATGAATTGGCCACATCGCTTCGTTATAAGCCATATCCCAGAACATATACTCAAAACGCGTCGTATTCAAGAAAATTTCTTCAAGCTTTTCTAATTCCACTTCTGATTTATCTTCAGTAAGTGAGTCAAATAAATTGATACACCATGTCGCCAGTTCTCCAAATTCTTCTGAGCTGTACATTTCAATCCACTCACGGTAAAACTCATTGTTAGCTCCAGGCTTTTCACTAAGTTCTTTTCCTATTTCCCAGTAGCTCCACATACAAGGCAAAAGAGCGGCTACTAATTCAGCTAATGTTCCACTTTGACCAACGTGCAGCATATAGTGCGTGTATGCAAGCGTTGTAGGAGATGGCTGCGCTTTTTCTAATTCTTTTTCGCTGATTTCAAATTTCTTGGCATACTCACGGTGCAGACTCATTTCTTCGTTTAATGTAGAATCTAAAAGGGCTGCAAATTTCCCCATCGTTTGAAGATCGGTAGCTTTCATGGCTCCAATCGCAAATAATTTGGCATAATCAATTAGGTAAAGGTAATCTTGAATCATGTAGAAGCGAAACTTCTCCTTTTCAAGCGTTCCATCTCCCATCCCCTGTACGAAGGGATGATTATGATTTTGACGCCAAATAGGCTGCAGCTTTTCGTATAATCGTTCACTAAATTTCATGATGATCACTCCTTATGCGTATGCAGCCACGTATAAATGAACTGCACTATCACTTTTGTATATTGAACAAGCTGATTAATATCTAATTGTTCGTTCACAGCATGTGCATTTGCTAAATTTCCCGGACCGTAAATAGCGGCGGGAATTCCCGCATCAGCTAGCCATCCCCCGTCTGTTACGCTAGTTGACACATCAATTGGAGGCTTTTTACCTTCCATTTGTTCATGAGTATTTGCAAGCAGCTGCACTCCTGCATGATTTTCATCAATTTCTAATGACGGAAAGATTTCTCCTCTGTCTTCAATCATTGATGTGCCTCCCCATTCAAAGGTTGGCAGATTATCTTTTAACCATGGATCTGCTTTTGCAATAGCTATAATATATTCTTCCACTTCTTTTGATACTTGGTCGTACGATTCATTAGGATAATAGTGAACGGTGATCCACAGCCTGCATTCATCTGCAATAAAAGCAGCATGTCTTCCGCCTTCGATTACTGCTGGATTAATCGTATTTGTCCCTGGCAAAAATCCTGGATAGCTCTTTGTAACAGCCCAGTGACGCTCCAATTCTTGTAGCCCTCCGATCACTTTTGCCATCTTTTCAATAGCGCTTGCGGCTAACAGCCCTCCTCCAGCATGAATCATACTTCGGCGTGTACCGTCATGATAGGTTTTACTGCTTTTTATCGTAATCCATCCCGTGATCACTCCGCCTTGACCTTGAATATGTAAATCACTTGTATCGACTACAAGCGCAAAATCAGCTGTATACCCTTTCTGACAGCATTGCAGCGTACCTGCCTCTCCTACTTCTTCTCCTACAACGGATTCAAAAATCAAGTCTCCTGGCAGCTCGATTCCTGCTTCTGTTAAAAGCTGAACTGCAAATAATGCTCCCGCCAAACCGCCTTTCATATCAGCAACTCCGCGTCCAATTATCATATTGTCTTTCACAACAGCTTCAAACGGATTGGTTTCCCAATTTTCATTTTCTTGTACCTCAGCAACATCCATATGGCCGTTAATAATCAAGCTTTGATAGTCAGCCGATTTTTGTCCTTTTAACGTTCCCACTACGATAGGGTCGTTAGAATATAAGTCCCACATATCAATGGAAAAACCGCAGTTTTTAAGAAAATCCGCTACGTACAGCTGCGCTTCATGAGAATTTCGTGCAGGAGGCGCTAGCGTTTTATACGAAACAAGCGTTGTTAATAACTGGATTAACTCTCCTTTGCGCTCCTCTACCTGTTTGACAAGCAAATCAATTGTTTCTTTCATGTATGACACCTTCCTTTACGCATAAAAAAACACTTCTTTCGCAGGAAAGAAGTGTTTTTGTTTATGTACACAAAATTATTATAACGAGTTCGTAAGGAAATCCCATACAAAACATCCATTACAATACCTCTTTCCTACGCTAGTATTACCTAGTTCAGGTTATAAGGGTTAAGACTTATCGTCTCTCTCAGCTTCGAAAGCACCCCTAGTGGTGTTGTATCTCTATGAAATTAATCTATTATCATATGTTTACCTGTAATAGTTTTATCATAGTAAAGCGTTTTATTCAATAGAAAGGTTCATGATATGGTAATGAAAATAGTTTCCTTTTTAGTAGTAAAAGAAAAAGCACACACCTTTTTCATGCAGTGTGTGCTCTTTCTTTTTGTGACATTACTAGTTAGCTATTGGCTTCTTTAAAAATACACCGTTTTTTCCTTCAGACAGTAATAAGCTCAAGCTTTTGCCCCGGTCTCACTAATGAAAGCAGCTCATGATCTTCTTCTATTACATACCCAATCACATTCACATTAGCATTTGCAGACAAATTCCTTTTAGCTATTTGAACCTCTCCTCTGTAACGTCCGTAGCCATCATTGTCCATTGTAATTGCTCCGATTCTGCGTTCTACTGTATGAAATGGCAGCACTGGTTTTACAGATCGTGTATCAACCAAACGCAGAACGTCTCTTGATACATCCGGACGCACGCTGTACGTTCCCTGTATATGAGGTGAACGAATGCGTAGCGGAATAATGCGGTTTTCTTGATATTGAACTAAACGTTTTAATAAATTTGAACTGGCGTATGGATCTCCAATATAAACCTCCGTTACTCCGCATCCGTATAAATCTACTGCAGAGGTAAAAGGACATTTATTACGGTCTTTTTCTCTAGTAGGAAGTCCTTGATAAATAGGTCCTCTCTTTTCGCCTTCCCCGGGAATATAAGCACAAACTGGAATACGAAGTTCATTAAATAAATCTGTTTGCTGTTGAAAAAACGTTTCTTCAAGCCCTGTTTCAGGCCGCGGATAAAAATTATGCCAAGCAAGCAGCTGATGATGATGAAGGCCTGCAGATAATAGCGCTTCTATTTCTAGTTTTGACACTGTACTTGCATTAAGGGCAATATAAAACTCATCCGCAAGTAAAATCGTTTCTTCTACGCTAAAGCCATCGTCTAGTCTAATACCTGATACGCCAAGTGAAGATAGAGTCATAAGGCTTTCGATACCTAAATGAACCGGTGTATGCTTAGATACATCTGCATACACGCTTATTCCACAATCTCTAGCCACATGAAGCAATTCTTTTGCCCGTTCAGCCAAATCTCCTTTTTCCTCTGGAATGTGAAGTGAAGTGAATGCGCGTGTAACGCCGCATTCACTCGCTTCTACTAATCTTTGTTTGGCATCTCTATCGTTCAAATAAAATGAAATGCCAATCATTCAAACTCCCTCGCCATTTCATCGTTAAATCCAAAGAAATAGGTACAAATAAAGCCTGCTGCGTAAGCAATAACTAATCCAAGTAAATAAAGAAGAATTTGATGCGCATGAACTAAAAACGTAAGCGGCAAACCCGATACTCCCACTGCTACAGTTGCAATATGGAAGTGCGCCTGAAACGCTCCGCCGATTCCAGCTCCAAGACAAGCGGTTAAAAATGGACGCCCTAAAGGAAGTGTGACTCCAAAAATAAGCGGCTCTCCGATTCCCAGCAGCCCTGAAGGAAGTGCGCCTCCAATTGCTCGCTTTAAGCGTTTTTTCTTTGTTTTGATATAAATAGCAAAAGCTGCACCAACCTGACCGGCTCCGCCCATTGCTAGTATAGGAAGAAGCGGATCATCTCCAATCGAATTAATAAGCTCTAAATGGACCGGAGTAAGACCTTGATGCAGTCCTGTAATAACGAGCGGCAAAAACGTTGCCCCTAAAACAAAGCCTGCTACAACTCCTCCAACCTCTAAAACTCCTAAAAGACCTTTTGTGATTCCATCTGAAATGAAGCCGCCGATTGGCATGAATACCACATACGTAATAATTCCTGTAATTAACACCGTAACGGTTGGTGTAATAATAATATCCAGTGACTGTGGGACAAATTTACGTACTCGTTTTTCTAACACGGCCATAAAGATTGCTGCAAGCAGCACTCCTATTAAGCCCCCACGCCCCGGCAAAAGTGCTTCACCAAAAAGTTTAATATCAGCTACGGCAGGATTAATGACTAAAATGCCCGCTAAGCCTCCTAGAGCTGGCGAACCACCAAATTCTTTTGCTGCATTAATACCTACTAAAATACCCAGATAGGCAAATAAACCGCTTCCGATAACGGTTAAAAGAATAGCAATCTGTGAATCTGCCGGAAGCCACTTCGCCTGCACAGCTGCTTTTGTCACTCCGGTAATAAGTCCAGATGCTACAAGAGCAGGTATCAACGGAATAAAAATACTTGCAATTCGGCGAAGCAACAGCTTAAACGGAGTTGCATTTTTTTCTTTCAGCTCCGATTTCCGCTGTGCTGCACGATCTTCTAAGTTAATACCGCCGGATTCATCAATTAACTTTCCAAATTCTTCTGTTACTTTGTTCACTTTGCCCGGCCCAATAATGATTTGCAGCGTTTCTTCTTCCACTAATCCGAGCACGCCTTCAAGTTTTCGTATATCTGCCTTTTTAACAATTGAATCATCTTTTATAGTCACACGCAGCCGCGTCATACAATGCGTATACGCTTCAATATTAGATGCTCCCCCAAGCATCTCCAAAACAGCCTTTGCTAATTGATGATTATCTAAAGACATGTTAATCCCCCTTTGTATTTTCCTCTTAGATGGATACGCCACTGAGGAAACAGACCACAAAATCCCCTTTTTGTAATCGTTTTCTTTTTTTATTTCTTATCTTTCAAAAACTGAATGGCATCTCTTGTTTTGTCAATATACTCAATCGTCTGGTCGTACTGCTGCGCTGCAATACTTAAAAATAAAACATCAATCACATAAAGCTGGGCTAAACGAGACGATGTTGCTGCGCTTCGAAACGGCGCTTCTTGAGAATAAGACGTATACAAACAAATATCTGCTAAAGACGAAACGGTAGACTGTCCGTACTTAGTTAAGCTAATCGTCTTTACTCCGCGATTTTTAGCTAAAGATAAGACGTTGCTTACTTCAGGAGTCTCTCCTGAAAAAGAAATACCCACAACTACATCGTCTTTACTTGCATTTGCGATGAGTGTAGCTGCTAAATGGCTATCCGCAAAAGCCGTCGCATTTTTATTAATTCGAAGAAATTTTTGCTGCGCATCTATAGCAATAATATGTGAAGCACCAATTCCGAAAAAATGAATGTTTTTTGCTCCAATCAGCGCCAAAACAGCCCGCTCTACTTCTTTATAATTCACAAGCTCAGCCGTATCACTTAGACTTTGAATGCTGTTGCTTGCCGTTTTTTTGACAATAGATTGAATTGTTTCATTTGTTTCAATATCACGGTATCCTTGTTCTGTATCTTTAGCTAAATCACCGGCTACTCTAACCTTTAATTCTTGAAAGCCGCTAACCCCGATAGATTTACACAAACGAATAACAGCAGCACTGCTCGCATTCGCTAGTCTTCCTAGTTCCCCAGCCGTACTGTTTACCACAGTATGCGGGTTGTTTAAAATATATTCAGCAATTTTCCGCTCCGAATCTGGAAGCTTAGCCACCGTGTTTTTAATCATTGTTAATCCGCCTGTTGACATCGTTTCTCTCCTTTATACGTAATGTTCAATCGCTTTTCTCACATACCCCCCCGCATTATTCAGTAACATCTTTGCGGTGTCGTAATTTTCATTTGTTTTGATCATCACCACTGCTGTTTTTACCTCATTATTTGCTTCTTCAAGCGTTTGACTTGCTCGCTCGTAAGAAACACCTGTAATTTTACAAATAATACCTATCGCTCGTTCCTTAAGCTTTTCATTACTCACATGAACATCTATCATTAAATTTTCATATGCTTTTCCTACTTTAATCATAGCCGCGGTAGAAATCATGTTGAGAATCATTTTATGAGCGCTTGCTGCTTTTAACCTTGTGGAACCTGTTAGCACTTCTGGACCTACTACTACCTCGATGCTATGATCTGCTTCTTTTCCAATAAGTGAATTACCATTGCAAGACAGCGCCACTGTTTTAGCTTTTACAGATTTTGCATATTTCAATGCACCAATCACATAAGGCGTACGTCCGCTTGCAGCAATTCCAATGACTGTGTCTCGTTCATTTAAATGTATTTTTTGTAAATCTGCTGCTCCCAATTCTTCTTTATCTTCTGCACCTTCAACTGCTTTCACAAATGCTTTTTCTCCTCCAGCCATCAGTCCCTGTACCTGATTGGGATTGGTACTGAAAGTAGGCGGGCATTCAACAGCATCCAATACTCCCAGCCGTCCGCTTGTTCCTGCTCCGACATAAATAAGCCGCCCTTCCTTTTGAAACGATTCGCTTACAAACTCAACTGCTACCTCTACGTCTGGAAGTACCTCTTGCACAGCCAGCGCCACTTTTTGATCTTCTTTATTCATTACGTTTAAAATTTCTTTTGTACTAGCCGTATCTATCTTCATGGTCTGCTCGTTTTGAGACTCTGTTGTTAATAACGTAAGCTGTTCATTCATCTTTTCGGCTCCTTTTTCATCATGTAGTGAAGTTATGGTTATTATAATTCGTTTAAAATATAATTTCAATAATTTATTTTATTTTTTGAAATTATATTTTAAAACAACATAAAAAAAGATTTCAGGCATATAGCTGAAATCCTTTTTTATGTCTATTTATGATTGTTGAGCAAATGTTAACAGATACTCATCTTGCATTAAAACTTCGTAATCTTTTTCACCATTTCTTACGACGTGTACAGGGACTGTTTTTGCCGGAAGTAATTCAACTGGCTCACGATAGCGTTTTGCTACTCCGTCAATAAGTTCGTTTACTAACTGCTCGTTACTCAGCTCACCCGCCTGATATTTTTCTGCAAGTGGTGTCATGACTTCCGCTAATACACTTGCATCGTTAAATCCTTGAATTTCGACTTGTACGACGTACGCACCATCTTCAGCACTATACGCTGCATCTTTAATAGTATATTTTGTAGATGAAAGAGCTTTTAGAAAAGCGCTGCTTACTTCGTTTAACTGCTCATCGGTTATATTTGAGCTCAATGATGATAAAGCCCCTTTAAAATTCGTTTCAAAAAACTCTACAAACGAACTCTTTTGGAACTCCCCTTTTTCTTTTACCTGTTTCTTATCTTGCTGATTCGGATGTTTAGCAACAAATTGATCTGTATTTTGATAAACAGTGGCTTGAATTAAAGCATCCACGTATTGTCCCGCTTCCTTGGCATAGGCAGCCTGCTTTTCTTTACTTGGCGTTTCGGTGCTGCTACCATTAGAAGCAGCAGCGGCTTTTGCTTCCACTTTTGGTTTTGTTACATTGTCTAATTGGTTATATGTATACGTATACGTTTGCTTAGACTTTGAGTTTTCTGTTTTTCCGTCTACTTTAACTGAATACGACTGATTTTTTACTACTTTCTTTATTTGCTTCGTTTCTTTATCAATTGTCACAATAAGCGAAAAATCTTTTCCTTTAATTTGGTCAAGGTCTACAGCAGTATCGCTGCCTTGATTTGTTATTTTATAATAAGCTTTAGCATCACCTGCTACAATTTTTTGCTTTTTGTCTTTGTCTCCGTTAAATGTTAATACATACTCTTTGCCTTTTTCGGTGACGTCAAATTCATTTGGAAGATTTTTATCATATTTTTGGTAGTAGCGTATTGGATTTTGTTGAAGCTCCCTAGCGTTATTAATTAAAGCCTTAACGTACTTTTTTTCTTCTCCCTGTACTTTTGTGCTTTCTTCTCCAGCCACAGCTAACGTTTCATCACCGTCATGATACATCTTCAATTCTTCGCCGTTCATTTTTGTGTTAATGTAACCTGCTTTACTTTTAAAATCAAACTCTTGTACTCCGTTGACTTTGTAATCAGACGATCCTTCTTCTTTCCCATTGACTTTCACTTGAACATTTTTCACCTTTTCTTGTGCTTCTTTCACGTCACCCGTTAATTCCTCTGAAGACGGCATCCCACATGCCGAAAGCAATAGAGCGAATGATAGTGCTAAGCCGGTATTCATTATTTTTTTCATCTAAGAAACTCCTTTTTAAATATTTTTCCAAAAATAAGAATCTATGTACTTAGTAAATACACATTTTTACCATTTGTGAAACTCAACTTTACTAAATTACCATATTTACATTTAAATGGTAACCAACAAAAGAAGGAAATTGAACAATAAAAAAGTCACGAATCCGTGACTTTTTTAACAACCTTCATAACTTATTTTTTGTTAGCGCCTTCATTTCAATCTCTTATAATTCCATTACTTGTCCCTATCAGTACTTCTTTACCTTGTTGATTTCGATACACTGATTTGATTTTCACTTTTTGAAAACCATCTGCTTTTTCTACTTCAGTTAATATACATTCACAGGTAACTGTATCTCCTGCAAAAACTGGACGAAGAAATTCACTCACCATTTCTCTTGCAATGTAGTTTAAGTCTCCCCCTATCTTTGTCCCAATACTAGCAGTCATAAGCCCATGTACCATTAGCCGCCCTTTTTCGTCACGTTCTATATGATGTTTGCCCCGGTCTCCAGTCATCTCCGCAAACTGCATGATTTCTTCCTCTTGAAACGTTCTTTGCCACGTAAATGTATCTCCTGCTTTACATTCCATCTTATCCCTCCCCTTAAGATTATGACTTTATTTTTTAACTATATCACAAAAATGAACAGTCATTCATTTTCACATCAAAAAAATAGCAGAATAAATATATCCTGCTATTTCTGACAAGTAGGACAGTAATAAAGCCTTCTAGAAGCAGCTTGGACTTTTAGAATAGGCGTGCCGTCAATTCGACAAGCTTCTCCTTCACGGTTAAAAACCCAGTGGCGGTATGCAGAGCGCTTTTGCCCTTTCTTTTTTAACGATTCAGCAAGCTTTACATCATTTGTAATGCCACCTGTTTTATAGGACTGTTTTACAAGAGAAATGGTTGCTTCAGCTGCCTTTTTAAGCTGTTCTTCCGTGCAGTCTATGGGACGAGCTGCAGGGTTAATTCCCGCTACAAATAGGATTTCACTGCGCAAGTAATTGCCAATCCCAGCTATAAAGCTTTGGTCTAGCAGCAGCGATGCCCACTTTCTACGATAAAATGGTTTAGAATAAAAACGGTCTAAAAGCTCACCTGCCGTTACTTCTTCACTTAAGATATCAGGACCAACCCTTGATACAAAAGGATGAGCTGGAACTTCTTCATCACGCAATACTTCAATATCAGAAGCGCTATAAAGCAGCGCTGATTTTTTTTCATTATGAATTGCAAGGCGCAGCTGTCTGTTTGTAGATGGATAATTGTAAGATGAACGAACATACCATTTTCCATAAAGCTGATTATGTGAGTAAATGGTATAGCCGTTGTCAAAACGAATAAGCATAGCTTTTCCTTTTGTATCTACTCTCTCAATACGAGCTCCTGTTAATACTTCTTCATAATGTTGCAAAGATGGAAAAGCAAACCATATCTCGCGAACAGGAAGACCGATAATCGCTTTTTCCACTTCGTCGGCTGCTCGTCTAATTTCTGGACCTTCTGGCATATAATGAAACTCCTTTCTTGCCTAACTTTCTTCATTTATTATTTCGGTTTTATTTCTGCTTTGCAAGAAAGAAGCGGCTGCGCCCTTCTTTTGCTAAAAGAACCTTTAAATTATGCATGACGTTTACTCTTATAGTAAAATGTTGATACCTTTTTTACTTTCTATAGTGTTTATCTTACTTCCTTTGACTTATACTAGTTGGTAACCTTTTAGAAACTTGTTAATTACTTAGCATGAGGAGTTTATTATGAATAATCAATCATTTTCTCCACTATCAGCCGCTGAGATGGCTGTTATTTGGAAGCAATATATGAACGATAAAGCGATTTCTTGTATGCTCAAACAATTTCTTTGTCATGTAGACGATTTAGAGATTCAAAAAGCGATTCAAGGTACACTGCATATCACAACAAAAAACAGTGATGCGCTCACTGCTATCTTTTTAAAAGAAAATATGCCAATCCCGCTTGGTTTCGGAGAAGAAGACCTTGACGCTGAAGCTCCAAAATTATTTTCGGATTCTTTTTATTTGCTTTATTTAAAGCATATTTCAAATGTCCTTCTGCTGTCAGCAACTACGGGCGTCGATGTTGCCGCAAGAAATGATGTACGATCTTTTTTTCGCAGCTTGCTGTTAAAAGCAGAAAAGCTTAACCAAACGATTACAGATTTGTTGTTAGAAAAACAAATTTTTATAGAACTGCCTCCCATTCCTATTGCAGATGCGTCTGATATGAACGATAAAGAACTCTTCTTAGGAAGCTATTTTGATGAAAAGCGGCCGTTAACCGTCATTGAAATTTCTCATATCGTGTCAAGTATACAGACGAACTTAATTGCAAAGGATTTAATTTTAGGGTTTGCTCAAACAGCTCCTTCTCAGGACATTCAGGCTTTTTTATTAAAGGGTAGAGAGCTTGTGCAGCAGCATATTGAATCCCTGTCACAACCGCTAATGGTAGAAAACATACCGGTCACAATGAAGTGGGATTACGGAGTAGAAAAGTCTTCTGTTCCCCCATTTTCAGAAAAACTCATGATGTTTCACCTAGCTGCGATGATTACTGAAAATGTACGTGGCTACGGGCTTGCGATGTCAACAAGCCCCCGTTTAGATCTCGCTTTAAACTATACAAACTTCACGACTGAAATTTTGGAATATGCCAAAGAAGTATCAAGAATAAGTATTGAACAAGGATGGCTAGAAGAGCCTCCGCATATTCCATTTCCCAAAATTCACTTGGAATAAAAATAAGCTCGCGCTAAAGCGCGAGCTTATTTTTTAGATTCTCTCCACAGTAAATAAAGAAAATACGGAGCGCCGATAATGCCAATGATTAATCCGGCCGGAATTTCAATCGGAGGAGCAATTCCTCGCCCAATCAAATCTGCCGCTAGTACAAACAAAGCTCCAAGTAAAGCGGCTGTAGGAATCAGTTGTTTATGTCTCGGTCCCACTAACCGTTTGGCCACATGAGGAATAATAAGCCCGACAAAGCCAATGGTACCAACAACCGATACAACGGCAGCCGTCATTGCCACTGCGCTTGCTAGTAATACTAGACGAATTAGCTCTACTCTAGCCCCTAGCCCCCTAGCCACTTCATCGCCTAAATGAATTAAATCTAACCGAGCAGCTAACAGCCAAATCAGCGGTACTAGTATAACGACCCACGGAAGTAAACCAATCAATTGATCCCATGTTCTTCCCCATAAGCTGCCGCTCAGCCAAATGAGTGCTGCGTTTACGTTTGGATTTGCTTTTGAAATTAACAAGTGAATACCGGATGAACAAAAAGCGCTGACCGCTACACCTATTAACGCAAATCGAATAGGTTCTACTCCTTTTTTATAAGCAAGCAAATAGACTATTACGAAGACAAAGGAGCCTCCTGCAAACGCAGCGACTGATAAAACAGACGGACTTGCTAAAGGCAGTAAAATAGTGACTGCAACAGCAGCTAACCCTGATCCGCTTGAAAGACCTAATGTATCGGGACTAGCGAGCGGATTTCTCATAATAGACTGTACGACGACTCCGGACACAGCTAGGCCGATCCCGGTTAAAATAGCCAGCAAAATACGAGGCAGGCGAAATTCTACCAAAATAGACGTCAAGTCAGGATCGCCAATGCCAATAAAAGACGTAATAATATCTAAAGGAGGTATGTTAATGTCTCCTAAGCTAAGGCTTATCACGCTCAGCGCTATAATTAAGACAGAAAGAATGATAAACAGGCCGACAGACTTGAATCGAGATGGCTGCTTTTTTGTTTTATTGACAGTCTGCATATATACTCATGCCTTCCTTTCTGTTTTTTTGCGTCTCGCTAAGTAAATAAAGTACGGTGTTCCAAGCAATGCTGTTACTGCACCTACAGGGGTCTCATACGGGTATGTAATAAATCGCGACAATACGTCTGCTAATAGCAGTAAAGATGCTCCAAGCAGCGCGCTCATTGGCAAAACAACTCGGTAATCTACACCTATTAAATAGCGCACCATATGAGGAACAACAAGCCCTACAAATCCAATAGGACCCGCAATCGCCACTGAAACACCAGCTAATACAATCACAACAACTGCAGTGAACGCTCTAATGGCAAAGACTCGCTGCCCGAGTCCTCTAGCTACATCATCTCCTAAAGATAGCAAAGAAGACGCTCTTCCCAGACCAAACGCAACAAGCAGACCTACAATGCTAAAAGGAAGCAACACGTGAACATGTCCCCAGTCCCGCCCAATAACTGAGCCGGTGAGCCAGAACATAACGCCTTCTGTTTTGCTTTCATTAAAAATTAGCAGCGTTTGTGTAAGAGACATAAGCATACCTTGTATAGCGACACCCGTTAAAGCAAGCTTTACATCGCTGTCTCCTCCTTTAATCAACGAACTCATGACGTAGACAATAACAGCAGCAAAGGCGCCTCCTAAAAATGCTCCAAACACCCCGCCAATCATGCTTACACCTGGCACTAAAACCGTTAAAAATACCATTGCCGCTGATGCCCCGGCATTAATACCAAAAATACCAGGAGAAGCTAATGGGTTTCTAGTTAATGCTTGCATCAACGCTCCGGCGACAGCCAAATTAGCACCAACAAATGCCGTGACCAATAAGCGAGGCAGACGGACAGTTTGAATAATCGATTGTTCTTTTGATCCGTCAAAATCTAGTAAAGCTTGCTTAATCGTCCCAAAAGAAATATGTATAGAACCGATGGAAATAGATAAAAACATAGAAATCAGTAAAAGAATGATAACAGCAAGAAAAATAGCTATTATGCGAAGTGGAGATTTGTTTCTTTTGGATAAACCGTGAACAGCTTTCATAGTAGACTGCGCCTCCTTCCATTTGAAAGTTCAATAAAAAGAAAAAAACAACCCCGCTGGATTGTTCTTTTCTTCGTTATTATTTGCCTTCAAATAATAACTTTTCTGCTTCATCTGCAATACCATTTGCACCTTGTACACTTCGGCGAAGAGACCATTTAAATACATCAACTTCATACACTTGATTATTTTTAACCGCTTTTAGCTCTTTCCATAATGGCTGTTTTGCTAAAGGCGTATGACCTTTTTCATTTCGCATAACAATGAGTTTGTCTGGATCTGCTTTTACGAGCTGTTCCATTGTCATTTTTACACTGTACTCTTTTGTAGGATCTGTTAATGCATTTTTGAAGCCTAATTGCTCAAGAACACCCGTTGTAAAGAAATTTGAAGTTCTAGCATTAATATTACCATTTGCATCAGCGATAACAAGTACATTGCCCGGATTTTTTGGCGCTTTTGCTTTTAAATCTTTCATTTTTTGCTTATGCTCTTCTACAACTTTTTCAACTTTTGCCTTCTTGCCAACCGCTTCTCCTACTTTTAACTCCGTATTTAGTAAATCATCGTAATTAGCATTTAAATTTTTTAATTCAATTGTTGGCGCAATTTTCGATAATTCTTTATATACATTTTTATGACGTTCTGAATCAGCGATAATCAAATCTGGCTTCAAAAGTTTAATCGACTCCAAGCTAGGCTGTGCTCGCGTGCCAACTGATTTGTATCCTTTGATTTCTTTTAGTACATCTTTATCAATAAGCTGTTCTGCTTTATCATCATCAGCTACTCCTACAGGTTTAATACCAGCATCTAACAATGCATCAATAAAACCTAACTCTAATACAACTACTCGCTTTGGATTTTCTTTTACTTTTGTCTCTCCAAGCTCATGTTTAACCACTCTTGTTTTTTCATTTTTTTCATCGGCTGAATTTTCCTTGTTCGTACTGCTGCAGCCGATAAGCATTCCGATTGCCAGCATTGTAATAAAAGCCAGCAGTCCTATTTTTTTCTTATTCAAATGTCATTCCTCCTGCTTGTATCTTTATGTAGATAATTGACTCTTGAAACTGATAATCGTTATCATTATATCAGTTTTATCTATTTAAACAAGCTGATTCGTTATTTTTTAATTAAAAAAGTTATACCCATTCTATTAAAAAAGAAATTGCTACATAATGAAACCCATCCAATCAACAGCTAGAAGCAACTCAACATATGAAACCTACGTTCACCTTAACCATAAAAAATCCGAACGATTCATCGTTCGGATTTTCCTACAATTAAAATACTTTTGTCCCAACCTCTTTTTTTAGTAGACTTCTATGAATATGGGGTAATCGGCGGCAGTTCACTGCTAAGATACCATTTACCTATGTCACGAAGCTTGTAAGCAACAGGATCGTGTAAGCTAATTGTTCGTGCGTTGCGCCAGTAGCGATCAAATTTGTACTGATCAGACGTGGCCCTAGCACCCATCCCATCAAATATAGTGGAAGTAATATGTAAGGCCGTTTTGGCAGTAAACGTTTTAGCCATCGCAATGGCGACTCCACACTCGCCACGCTGCTGTTCCGTTAGCGCATCTTCTTTTGCCCATGCACGATCAAATTCTGTAACAGCTTTTTCTATAAGTGCTGAACAAGCATGAAGGTTTAAACTCATTTCACCGTATTCCTGAATAATATAAGGATCTTGCTCCGCTGCTTCAACACCTGAACTTAGCCACGGTTTTGTATGAGCCTTCAGATAAGCTTTTGATTCTTCCAAAGCGCCTTGAGCAATACCGTACAATAAGTGAGTGAGCATAAGCTGAGCTAAATGTGTTCGTACCGTAGGAAAAACCTTTTGCTCTCCATCTGCTTTATGCAATATTTCTTCTCCATAAACGATAACACCTTCAAACTTTACACTTCCGCTGTCCGTTTGACGCTGCCCAAATCCGTCCCAATTATCTTCAGTAACGATTCCTGCTCTATGAGTAGGAAGTACACATAGCAATACCTCACCGTTTTCTTCTTGAGCCGATACTAACAAACGATCGGAATCCGTTGCCCCCGAACAAAAACTTTTGCTTCCGCTGAGCATTAATCGTCCGTTTTCTCGAACTGCTTTCAACCCTGAATCTCTAGGATTAAAGGCATTGCCCCAAAAAAGCTGCTGAGCTGCTGTTTCTTCGTAAAAAGTTTTGTACTGCTGAGTACTTCCGAACAGAAACGTCGAACAAACCGTCAAATAATGATACCCCAACAAGTGTGCAAGTGAACTATCTGCTTTCGCAATGATATTCACGACTTTAAAAACAATCGGCCAGCCGGCTCCATAACCTCCGTATTCTTTAGGAATGGGGAGTGCTAAAAGACCGCTTTTTCTAAGTAGATTACGCTCATATAGAGGCGTTCCACCTTCTCTATCTCTTTTTGCGGCTGTTTTGAAAAACTCTTTAGCCAACTGATTAGCCAATTCAAAGATTTTCTCTTGAGACGCTGCAACCGTTTGTGTGTTGTTCATGATCCCCCTCCTTTCTCACCTTTTAGCGGGTGCTTTATCATTCACTTTCACTTCACCAAATGGACTGATAAATGTGCGCTCGTTCTCATCTTGCTTACGCTGAACTGGAAGTCTTGGAAACAAAAGCTCTGCTGTTCGATATGCTTCTTCTAAATGAGGATATCCAGATAAAATAAATGTTTCGATACCTAACTCAGCATATTCTTTGATTCGCTGTGCCACCGTATCAGCATCCCCTACTAAAGCAGTCCCTGCGCCTCCTCGAACTAACCCTACACCAGCCCATAGATTAGGGCTTACCTCTAAATTTGAACGGTCGCCTTGATGCAAGGCGCTCATACGTTTTTGACCTTCTGAATCCATTCGAGAAAATACTTTTTGGGCTGATTTAACGGCTTCTTCATCTACATGTTGAATCAGTTCATCTGCCGCTTTCCAGGCTTGTTCTTCAGTTTCACGAACAATGACATGAAGCCTGATGCCAAATCGAATTTCTCTTCCTGTCTGCCTAGCTTTTTCTTTCATTCGTTCAATTTTTTCTTTTACTTGCGCAGGTGGCTCTCCCCAAGTTAAATAGACGTCTATATGCCTTGAGGCAACGTCCATCGCTACAGGAGAAGAACCTCCAAAATAAAGCGGAGGATACGGTTTTTGGATCGGCGGATAAAGCACGTCTCCACCTTTAACACTCAAGTAGTCTCCGTGGAAGTGAACATCGGATTCATTTAATACCCTTCTCCATATCGTTAAAAATTCATCTGTCAGCTCATAGCGGTCGTGATGGTTCAAAAACACCCCGTCTCCTTCTAGCTCCACAGGATCTCCTCCTGCTACGACATTAATAAGAAGCCTTCCTTTAGAAAAGCGGTCAAATGTTGCCGCCATTCTTGCGGCTTGTGTAGGGGACATTAAACCGGGGCGTACCGCCACTAAAAACTTCAGATTTTCAGTGACTGGCACTAAAGTAGATGCAGCAACCCACGCATCCTCGCATGACTTTCCCGTCGGAAGCAAAACCCCGCTATATCCTAGCTCATCCGCAGCTTGTGCAACTTGTTTGCAATAAGAATAGCTTGCAGCCCTGGCTCCTTCATGGCTTCCTAAATAACGTCCATCTCCGTACGTTGGAATAAACCAAAATAACTCCACTTGTATTCGCCCCTTTTGAAAGCTACAAAAAAAACTCCGTTATTACAAATAAACTGCAATAAGGAGCCTCAGTTGTCTGATAGCTTCATTTTTTACTATTTTTAAATCAAGCATACGGATTAGGTGTAGGGTACTGCTGATTCAACACCCAGTTCCCAACCGTTCGAAGCTTGTATTCAGCTGGATTATGAAGAGTATGAGTTCTTACATTACGCCAGAATCGGTCGTATCCGTATTCAGCATGAACCGAACGCGCTCCCATAACTTCGAATATCTTACTTGTGATATCCAGTGCAGCATTACCAGCGAAAACATTGGCAGCCGCTACGTGAACTGCTAGATTTCCACGTTCTTCTTCCGTTAATTTTCTGCCTTTTTCCCACGCTTCATCCAATATGAGAGCTGCTTCATCTGCAAGTGCACTGGCTGCTTTCGCTTGAATCCAAAGTTCACCGTATTTTCGCAGTATACCTGGATCATCCGAAGCTTTTTCTACCCCTGATGTTAACCAAGGCCGTGTTTTAGAAGCCGTGTAGTTTTGTGCTTCTTCAATTGCTCCAAAAGCGCTTCCTATAAAGACATTCGTTAAAATAATTTGCGACAGCGAGGCTCCAATAGTTGAAAAAGGAGTAGGATTTTTAACAAAATCTTGAACCACTTCATATTCTTCTATTCGTACATTTTTAAAATCTACATTTCCACTTCCCGTCTGTCTTTGTCCCATCGCATTCCAGTCATCCTTGACGGTAATGCCTGTTCTCGCAGTAGGCACGACTCCGTTTAAATATTGCCCCGTTTCTCTATCATTAAACGATAGCCATAAGTACTGAGAATCAGGTGAACCAGAACCAAAAGCTTTTGTTCCATTTAATAGATAACCTTCTGATTGCTTATCGCCTTTTAGACTTTCTACTAAAGGATTAGAGGCATTTCCCCAAAAAGCTTGCTGCTGAACAGATAAAGGATAAAAATAAGCCTGCTGTTCTTCTGTACCTTTGATTCGAATATCTGAGACAAACAAGGAGTGATAGCCGTATAAGTGGCCTAATGCTGCATCGCCTTTGGCCAACTCTCGAACAATAGCCAAAGCTGTTGACCATTTCCCGCCTTCTCCGCCATATTTTTGAGGAATTAATAAATTTAACAGCCCGCTTTGGCGAATAGCATCTTTTTGCTGCTTGGGTGTTCCGCCTTCTTTATCTCTTTGCGCTGCATCCTTTGCAAAAGAAACGGACAGCTTTTTTGCTTGATCAAGATAAATTTCTTCCTTTACAGTGGTCGCGGTCATGTTAAACTCTCCTTTTGGCTCGTCTTTCGATATCGAGCGCCATAGTGTTCATCAGGCAAGAAATGTGATTTTTTAAATAGCTTTTCTCTATAAGTTCCTTCACTGTAATCCATTTTGAATAAATCTCTTTCCTGCAGAACAGGAATCACTAAATCAATAAAATCAGCAAACGTTCCCGGTGTGGTCACATAAGCCATATTAAACCCATCCATGCCCGTATCGTTTATCCATTCTTCCATAAAATCAGCTACTTGTTCTGGACTACCCACAGTAACTGGGCCCATCCCTCCGATACTGACAAATTTCACTACTTCTTCTATCGTCCACTTTCTATCGGGATTACTTATTGTAAATTTCTCTAAAGCAGAACGAACCGAATTCGTTGCAATAAATTCAATGAGCTGTTCTGGCTCATAGGCAGAAACATCAATTCCCGTCCAGCCGCTAAACAGCGTGGCTGCTCCTTCGAAATTGACATAGCTCTCAAACTGGGCAAGCTTTTCCTCCGCCTCTTTTTCAGTTCGTCCAACAATTGGTGTAAATAAATTGAAAATTAATACGCTCTGTGGGTCTCTGCCTTCTGCAGCAATTTGAGCGCGCATTTTTTTCACGTAATCTGCGGCTACTTTTTTAGTAGGAAAACTTGTAAAGATACATTCAGCGTGTTTGGCAGCAAATTCTCTTCCTGGTGCAGAAGCTCCTGCTTGGAATAAAACTGGAGTCCGCTGCGGTGAAGGTTCTGATAAATGTACGCCTGGAACACTAAACCACTTCCCTTTATGATTAATCGGATGAACCCGGTCTGGAAGTGTAAAAATTCCTTTTTCTTTATCTTTTACAACAGCTCCTTCCTCCCAACTTCCTTCCCACAACTTATAGCAGACTTCTAAAAATTCATCGGCAATATTATAGCGGGTTTCATGCGTAAAGTGTTCTTCTAATCCTAGATTGATTGATCCACTTTCAAGGTATGAAGTCACAATATTCCATGCAATACGGCCATTTGTTAAATGATCCAATGTCGAAAATTTTCGCGCAAACGCATAAGGCTTCTCATAAGTAGTAGATACCGTTACCCCAAACCCTAAATGCTTTGTAGCATACGCCATAGCGGAAATAAGTGCAGTTGGTTCATTCACCGGAAGCTGAGCAGCTTGTTTAAGAGCTCCTTCGTTACTTTGCCTATAAACGTCATAAATGCCTAATACATCAGCTAAAAACAAACCGTCAAACTTTCCTTTTTCCAATAGCTTAGCTAACTCTACCCAGTAATCTAACGTTTTATATTCGGACGCCTGATCACTTGGGTACGTCCATAAACCAGGTGTCTGATGTACAACACAATTCATATCAAACGCATTTAAATAAATATGTTTCCCCATAGAAACCTCCAAAACTAATTAAATACATAAATTAACTAAGAATTAAGACTGTTTGGAAGTAATCTTAAAACATATTCTTCCAGAGTGTCAATGAAACTTCTTCCCTTATAACGAAACATAAATGAAGCTATTACTAATACTGAATTAGGATTTCTTTAAAGGTTATTGACTTATTATTCTAATAACTAAAAAACATTACGACGGCGTCTATAACCCTGTAGATAATCCTTTTGATTTGACTGAAGAAGCAGTAAAACAATAAAAAAAGCGGCACATTTTCTTTTGGAAAATGCGCCGCTTTTCGCTTTAGTCTTCAATACAAAGATACTGAATCACTTCTTTTAAACTTTTCTCTTTCATCGATTCGATATGTAAGTGATATCTTTCGAATGACAGATGTTTAGTTAACGGATTTGGTACAATCACACAGCGCAAGCCTGCTGCCATGGCAGCTTTTGCTCCATTAGAAGAATCTTCAAATGCTAAAGCTTCAGAAGGCTCTACGCCTAGCTTTTCAATTGCATTTCGGTAAAGAGCCGGATCTGGCTTCACTTTTTCTACATCATCGCGCGTTTGAATGACTTCAAAATAGTGCAGCAAATCTAGCTCTTTTAAAAATGCTGTTACCCAGTCGCGATATGAGCTGCTTGCTAAACCAATTTTTAATCCAAGTTCTTTTGCTTCTGCCAAGTACTCTGCTACACCTTCTCGGGCTACTAATGATTTCATTTTTTCTTGATGACGTCTTAACGATTCTTGAGCCAGTTCTTCTTTCGTGAACTCATTGTTAAACTGCTGAAGCAAATAATCGTAAAGTGCCGTAGCATCCGTTCCCACATAAGAAGCAAACGTTGCAATCGGTAGATCTACTCCCCTGTCTTCTAACATTTCGCGGTACACCTCGTACCACACTGATTCTGTATCAATAATTAATCCATCAAAATCAAACACAACTGCTTTAATCATAATTTACCTACCTTTTTCTATCTTATCGTTCTTACATAGTAACACGTTCAAAATACGTAATCCATAAATGTGGCTTCCTTAATAAGATAGGCTTAAACAGGTAGTTTCTATCCTTACTTTTCTCCGACTTTCATCAAAGGTGACATTTCTTCTGTTTCCTTAAACTCAATGGAAGACAGCTGCCTTCTAAAACCTTTCGTTGCATACACCAAATAAACTAAACCAGCAATCGCCCAGCCAATCCCAAGTAAAAATGAATTGCGCTCCAAGTTAAGCCATAAAACGCCAATCGCAGCTGCTCCTAATAGTGGCATAACAATGTATGACAAAAATCCCTTAGCCGACCGGTGCTGCTTTTGATGAACAGCATAGTGCGCGATAACCGAAATATTAACAAAAGAAAACGCAATGAGTGCTCCAAAATTAATA
This sequence comes from Priestia sp. FSL R5-0597, assembly GCF_038006305.1. NCBI lineage: Bacteria > Bacillati > Bacillota > Bacilli > Caryophanales > Bacillaceae > Priestia > Priestia sp. FSL R5-0597. Next base: position 850,918 of record NZ_JBBOUZ010000001.1, on the reverse strand, counting down.
AATGAAGTAGCCGTTGCCAGACTGAAGAAAATGGCAGTTGCTGATACAACTCCGACCAATACAATATTTCGCGAGGGAGTGCGCAGCTTAGGATGAACATAACCAAAAAATGACTGAGGTAAAATTCGATCCCGTCCCATTACGTATAATAAACGTGAAACGCTTGCATGCGATGACATGCCTGATGATAATGTTCCTGCAATTCCTCCAGCTAAAAAGACAATTTGAAACAGCGTGCCGCTCACATACATAGCAATTTCAGGAGCTGCAGCGTCTGGATGCTTGAATCCTTCTAACGTTGGAAAAACCGCTTGAATAAAATAAGATGTCACGGTAAACATGACTCCTCCAATTAACGCAACTAAAAAAATAGCTCGCGGAATCGTTTTTTTAGGATTGGGCGTTTCTTCTGATAACATGGCCACTGCATCAAACCCTAAATAGGAAAAACACATAAGTGTCGCTCCCGCTATTAGCCCTGATGACGTCATGTTCTGATTAAAAAAAGGCTTCATAGAAAAAAGGGTTCCTTCCCCCATTCCGCCTAGCAACGCTTTGACTGAAACAGCAACAAACAATACTAAAATCGTCATTTGAAATACAACAAGAAACGTATTGAAATTGGCGGTGAAATTAACGCTTCGTAAATTTAGCAGCGTAACGATAATGACGAAACTGACAACCCAAATCCACGATGGTACCGAAGGAAAAATAGATGATAAATAAATTTGAAAAATAAGTGCGTTAACCATCGGTAAAAAGAGATAATCCATTAGTGCAGACCAGCCAACTAGGAACCCTAAATGTGGATTGATTGTCTTTTGCGTATATGTATAGGCTGAGCCTGCATTTGGAAACACTTGAATCATCTTTTTGTAGCTTACTGCCGTGAGAAGCATCCCGACAAGGGCTATGATATAAGATGTGGGAACGTGTCCATTCGTCATATCAGACGCAATCCCAAACGTATCAAACACTACCATCGGAGTCATATATCCGATCCCCATTAATACAATCTGCCATAATTTCAACGACCTTTTTAATGTTACTGTTTCATGTTTCATTTATCTTCCCCCTTCACTTTATTAAGAACATTCTGACAATTTAACCCATAAATGCATATGATTTAATTTCTTTATATAAAAATGAATGACTTTCATTCATTTTTATATAAAGAGTTGTTACATTTACTATAAGCAAATATATGATTTATTTCTTTAAGTTGGTAAGGGTTGCTAACAAACTATCTTTTTCTTTTATCATATTATGAAAGCGCTTTATTTTAAATAGCTATATATTCCTAATCTCCTGCTATATCCACGCAGAAATACCCTCTGAATAAGAGGGATTTCTGCTTACAAACTGTTATTTAATCATCGTATCCAATGACTCTCTTTTCGTTTTCACTGCAACTAAACTAGCAAAATCATGAATGATTGTAGCTGCAAGCAAAGAGGTTATCTGCGTTGGATCATAAGCGGGTAGCACTTCTACCAAGTCGAATCCAACATAGTTAAATCCCGTCAGAGAACGGATCATTTGCAGCGTTTCTCTGCTGCTGAATCCGCCTACTTCAAGCGTTCCCGTTCCCGGTGCACACGAAGGGTCAACAAAATCAATATCAAATGTTAAAAAGCACGGGGTATCTCCAATCGCTGTCTTCATTTGCTCCAAAATCAATGAAAACCCTTGATGTTCAAGCTCTCTTGCCGTTACTACATGGTAACCGAGATCTTTGCTTTCTTGAACATCTCCCGGATGATTTAATGTTCCGCGAATACCAATTTGAAAAACTTTCTTCGGATCTACTAGCCCTTCTTCATATGCGCGTATAAAAGGAGATCCGTGCCAATATTTTTCATCATAATACGTATCCCACGTATCTGTATGAGAATCAAAATGAATCATAGCCACTGGGCCATATCTTTTAGCAGCAGCACGAAGGCTTGCTAAAGTAACAGAATGATCTCCTCCGATTCCAATTGGAACGATTCCTCTATCCATAAGAGCTCCTACCGCTTCTTCCATCAATTCATAGCTTCTGTGAATATTGTGCGGAATAACCGGCACATCACCAATATCAATGGCATTTGTATCATCAAATGGGTATACGTCGTGTACCGGGTGATAAGGAAACAGCGTCATGGAAGCTTGACGAATGGCTTGAGGTGCAAAGCGTGCACCTACTCTGAAAGATGCTGCCGTATCAAACGGCATTCCTACTAGCCCTACTTTTGCATTTTCTCTTTCCGCTGGCAGCCTCATAAATGAGCCCGTTGTACAAAACTCTGGTTTGACATCTGGGGACAATGGATATTTCATAATTTACTCCTCCGTTTCAATGATTTCAGTTAGTCGCTAGGCATTTCCACTACTAAAATCATTGAAAGCAATACAGGAATAAGAAACGTTTGACGACTCATATTCATTGCTCCTTGTTACATTTATTGGTGGTTCAGCTCATTTAATACTTTTTCAAATGTAGAAATGACTTGATCTACTTCTTCAGCTGCAATAGTCAACGGTGGCTCAATACGAATTGTTTTAGAGTTTACAAGCGTCCCAGCTACTAGAATTCCTTCATCAAACATTCCCTTAGAAAGCGCGTAGCCAATTTCATCTTGGTGGAACTCAATTCCAATCATTAAGCCTTGCCCTCTGATTTCAAGTACTTTATCTCCATGGTTTTCAGCAGCTTTCTTTAAACCAGCAAGGAAATATTCTCCTAGCTCTTTTGCACGGTTTGGCAGCTGTTCTTCAATCAACACGTTAATAGTTGCAATAGCCGCTGCGCAGGCAAGCGGGTTGCCTCCAAACGTTGTTGTGTGCATAAACGGATTATCAAAGAAGCTTGAAAACACTTTTTCTTTTGCTACAACCGCGCCAGCAGGCATAACTCCTCCTCCAAACGCTTTAGCAAGACATAAAATATCGGGTACAACATCGTATAATTCTGATGCAAACATTTCACCGGTACGTCCCATGCCTGTTTGAACTTCATCAAAAATTAAGATAGCGTCGTACTCATCACATAGTGCACGCACTTCTTTTAAATAATTTTCAGGAGGAAGAATAATGCCCCCTTCTCCTTGAATTGGTTCTAATAAAACAGCTGCCACATCTTCCCCTACAAGCGCGCACGTTTCAAATGTTTTGCGCATCATGTCAATATCACCAAACGGTACATGACGGAAACCTGGAATTAACGGCAGAAATGGTTTACGGAACATTCCTTTTGCCGTACCTGATAAAGAACCTAGACTTTTTCCATGAAAAGAACGTGTTGTGGAAATAAACGTTGTTCGATCACTATACATTTTCGCTAGTTTTAAAGCGGCTTCTACACTTTCTGTTCCGCTGTTTGTGAAAAAGGAATACTTCAAATCCCCCGGTGTAATATCTGCTAAAATTTTAGCAAGCATCGCACGAAGTGGATCTAATAAGTCTTGGCTATGAAGGGCTTGACGCTGAAGCTGATCTTGAACAGCTTTGACTACTTTAGGATGACGGTGTCCCACGTTATAAATTCCAAACCCGCCCAAACAATCAATGTATTTTTTACCGTTTACATCCGTAAAACAAGAACCTTCATCTGACCATTCAACAGCTGCAAACTGCGTATCCACCGTTACTGTTTTACGATATTCTAAAAAGCCTGGGTTGACATGCTCGCGAAATCCGTCTACTGTTTCTTTCGTAATCCACTGTGCTTCTTCAGCTGACACTTCGCTTTTTTCAATAAGTCCCAGCACTTTGTTGATGTATTCGTTTACTTCACCATATGCTTTGTTTACCTCTTGATTTTTCGTCACTGTATTCATTTTAATATCGCTCCTTCTCTACTTTTTAATTTTTAAACCAGCCGATTGGCTCTACTTGTAAATTAATATTAATTTGTTTTACTTCTTGAAATTCTTCCAATCCAAACGTGCCCAGTCCTCGGCCAATTCCGCTCTGCTTATATCCGCCCCAAGGTGCTTCGTTAAACGTAAAATGATACGTGTTTACCCAAGTGATGCCCGCACGCAGCTTTTTAATCACCCGAAGAGCTTTTGCACCGTCAGTTGTAAACACGCTGCCTGCCAAACCATATTCCGTATCATTTGCAAGCTTAATAGCTTCTTTTTCATCTTTAAACGTTTGAATAACAACCACGGGCCCAAAGATTTCATCTTGCACAATTTTCATATTTGACGTAACGCTACTAAAAACCGTAGGTTCTACAAAGAATCCTTTTTCCAATCCACTGCTGGTGATTCGATTGCCTCCACATACAAGGCGGGCGCCTTCTTGCTTTCCAATTTCGATGTACTTTAATACTTTTTTCATATGTTCTTCACTTACAAGAGGACCCATTTCAATCTCTTGGTCCATTCCATTTCCTACTTTAATTTTTTGAGCACGTTCTGCAAAACGTTCGATAAATCGCTCAGCAATGCTTTCTTCTACTAAAATACGAGAACCTGCAGCGCAAATTTGGCCGCTCCCTGCAAAAATTCCAAACAAGGCATAATCTACAGCTGTTTCAAAATCAGCGTCAGCAAATATAATGTTCGGTGACTTTCCTCCAAGTTCTAAAGATACCTTCGTTACATTTTCTGCTGCTTGACGCATAATGTGTTTTCCAGTTACCGTTCCGCCTGTAAAAGAAATCTTATCAACACGCTTATCTTGAATAAGCGTATTTCCCACAGTATCTCCGGCTCCCATAACAAGGTTTGCCACTCCTTTTGGCAATCCTACGCTTTCTAAGATCTCAAAAAGTTTTGTAGGAGTAACTGGTGTCACTTCAGAAGGTTTAAATACAATCGTATTTCCTGCAGCTAAAGCAGGTGCAATTTTCCACACGCTCATTAATAGCGGATAATTCCAAGGTACAATCAATCCGCACACGCCGATTGGTTCTTTTATAACCATTGCTTGCATAGGTGCAGGAACGCTGTACGTTTGACCGTCTGGCTTTGTAATTAACCCAGCGTAATACCTAAAACAAGCAGCTGCATCTTCCACATCAGCCTCAGCTTCACGATAGGGCTTTCCGTTATCCATTGTTTCTAATGCTGCTAGTTCTTCTTTCGCTTCCTCAAGCTTATCGGCAATCTTGAATAAGATGGCTGCTCTGTCAGATGCAGAAGTCTCAGACCAAATTCCGTTGTCAAAGGCTTCTCGTGCTGCTTCAATTGCTGCTTTCATATCTTCTGCGCTGCCTTCTGCAGCATATCCAATCACTTCACCTGTCGCTGGATTAACAGTAGAGCGCTGCTTCTCTGCTTTTCTCCACTCTCCGTTTATGTACATATTCAAGGTTAAAGTTTTAACGGCTGTACGATCCATAAAATACCTCCTTATCGAATAACGACTGATTGTCAGTCATTTTAAACCTTAAAAAACTTATAATTCTGATAATTAATTGTATATTTTGAATGAATGTCAGTCATTTTAGTAGATGTAATATCAGCAGTGCTAATATTACACGGATGGCACAAGAGAACGCTTTAAGAATTGAAAAAGTTCTTCCTTTGATTGCTCAAGTGTGACATCTTGCTCTCGCCCGATATAAAAAAGTTCAGCAGCATTTTCAATCAAATTAATCATCGTCTTAGCTGTCCATTTAACGTTAAGCTGCTTGATGACTTCTTCCTTTCTAACAGCCTGATTTAATACCTCTTCAAACCAGTTGTAATAAGGTAAATAAATAGCTTCCCATGTTTCTAATGAATAGTCAAAAGCGAGCCCTGAATAGCATAAAACAAGAACATCCCTATATTCATCTGTTGTTTTATACGTTTCGTCAATCATTACCTCTAATGTACTTAAAAAATCCGTTGCTGTTTTAGCTCGTTCTTTGATTTTTTCAAGTGACAAAGAAAGTAAGTTTTCTGCAATAGCCGGAACAAGAGCATTTTTAGATCTGAAATAAAGATAAAAAGTCCCTTGTGCTACGCCTGCACGCTTTACAATGTCTGAAATTGATGTTTTATCAAGTCCTTTTTCAGATATGACTTCAATCGCTGCCTGTAAAATCTTATCGTATTTTTCACTTGTGCTTGTAACCAACTTTTTCCCTCCACCTATAAAATGAATGACTTTCATTCATTTTACTATAAGAAGTTGAAATTATGCAAGATAAAATTTTCTGAATCTTTAAATTCAATCAAAAATTTATCCGTATGCTGGCTTCAAAAATATTTTTTTATTTTATCAATTTCCTCTCACGTTTCTTATATGTCTCACTGTTATCTTTCTTCCTTTTACAATTCAAGGTAAAAGCTGATGCAAAGCTCTTTAATCACCTATTCTTCCTAAAAAATAACTTTATTAAAAAGATATTTTTTCGTATCGGTTTATACGGCTCAATTGCCGAATTACTCTTGACTTGAAGTTGACGGAGTAAAAAAAAGAGTGATAACATGTAAGACTGATTCTACAGTCACTTATTTTATCCATTTATTTCCCATATTTTCTCTTAACTACGATGTACATTTTTAGCTAAAAATAACTTTATAACGCCGAAAAATCACCCACTCTATTTCACATTTTATATTTTTTATGTTTACCACCTAAAAAAACCGGGTATACACTTCGTTGTGTTTAGCATCCGTTCTACATATCAGTCATATTGATTTAAAACTTTATAAAGGAGTTACATTGCATGAAGAAACTATTTTTAATCAGCATGATTTGTTTTCTTCTAGTTATTACTTCAGCTTGCGGCAACGGTAATGGCGCCTTTAAAGATAAAAAAACCATTACCATCGGCATGAATAACTATACTGAAAACATTGCCTACACGTACGTATGGAAACAGATTTTAGAAGATCGAGGTTATAAGGTTAGAACTGTTTTCTTAGAGAAAGCCGGTGTTTGGGTAGGAACAGCTAATAACGACATTGATATTTCGTTTGCACCATGGCTTCCTACAACAGATGCGCCTTTTTACAAAAAGTATAAAGATCAAGTAAACATTGAAGACCCTTGGCTTAAAAATGCGCGCTTAGGATTTGCGGTTCCCGCCTATATGAAAGACGTGAACACAACAGAAGACCTTACTAAGGTTGCTTCTGATGTCGATAACAAAGTTATTGGAATTGACCCAGGCTCCAGCATTAACGGATTAGCCGAACAAGCGTTAAAAGATTATAACCTTAAAAGCTATACGCTTGTAAAATCGTCTGAGGCAGCTATGCTCAGTGAACTGCGCAAAGCCTATGAGGCAAAAAAACCAATTGTTGTTACTATGTGGAATCCTCACTGGGCTTTTGCAGACTTTGACATCAAATATTTAGAAGATCCTAAAAACTCGTTTGGAGACCCTGACAACATTTACACAATGACAAGCAAGGAATTTAAAAAGACAAATCCTCAAGTCATAAAATGGATGAATAATGCACAGATGAACGATAAATTAATCAGTCCTCTTCTGTCACAAGTTGAAAAATCTTCAAACCCTGAAGAAGCAGCACAGAAATGGGTAAAAAAACATAAAAAGTTAATCGATAGTTGGACGAAAAAGTAATGAACGTAAAAGAAAACAACAATTGAGGTGGACATATGGAACACGTAAAATTAAAAGTACAAAATATAACCAAAGTGTTTGGTAAGAATCCGTCAAAAGCGATTGATTTACTTCAAAAAGGAAAAACAAAAAAAGAAATTCTAGAAGAAACAGGAATGACAATTGGAGTTAATCAAGCAAACTTCGAAATCAAATCCGGTGAAATCTTCGTCATTATGGGCCTGTCTGGAAGCGGTAAATCCACTTTAGTTCGCATGTTTAACCGCCTTGTTGAACCAACATCTGGATCTCTTATTTTAGACGGTGACGATGTAGTAAAAATGAACAAAGAGGAACTTCGCGACATGCGCCGAAAAAAAATGAGCATGGTTTTCCAAAACTTTGCTTTATTCCCTCACCGTACGGTTCTTGATAACACAGAATACGGATTAGAAGTTCAAGGTACACCAAAAGCCGAACGCGAAAAGAAAGCAAAAGAAGCGCTTGAATTAGTAGGTTTAAAAGGATACGAAAATCAATATCCCGGTGAACTGAGCGGCGGTATGCAGCAGCGCGTCGGACTAGCTCGAGCACTTGCCAATGACCCTGACATTTTATTAATGGATGAGGCATTCAGTGCACTAGATCCGCTTATTCGTAAAGACATGCAAGATTTTTTGCTGGAGCTTCAAGAAAAAATGGAGCGAACAATCATTTTTATTACCCATGATCTTGATGAAGCTCTTCGAATCGGAGATCGCATCGTTTTAATGAAAGACGGCAGTGTTGTTCAAGTAGGAACACCTGAAGAAATTATGACAAACCCTGCCAATGATTATGTAGAGCGCTTTGTCGAAGACGTTAATGTAGCTAAAGTATACACAGCTGAAAGCGTGATGAATCGTGCCGAATCCATTACCGTAGACCGTGGTCCGCGCGTGGCTCTTAAAATTATGCAAGAAGCTGGTTATTCAAGCATCTACGTCGTAGACAAGAAAAAAACTCTTCTAGGAGTTGTAACGGCAGATGATATCAGCCGCGCCATTAAACAAGATAAACTGACAGCAGACGTATTAGATACGGATATTCCGACTGTTACGACAGATACGCTACTAGAAAACTTGTACGACAAAATGGTTATCAGCCGTTTCCCGCTACCGGTTGTAGATGAAAACCATCGTCTGCGCGGCATCATTAAAAAAGAGCGAGTGATTGAAGCACTTGCCGGTACTGATAGTAATGAGGTGAACGTAAATGAATAGTATTCCTAAAATTCCCGTTGGCAATTGGATTGACCATTTTGTCACGTTTTTAAATGATAATATCAAAGGGTTTTTTGATGTTATTTCAGCTATTGTCGATGGTATTGTAAGTTTTATTGTACTAGTGCTAACCTTTCCACCAGCATTAATTTTAATCTTAATTGTCGGAATCATTGCTTGGTTTTCAAGTAAAAAATGGTCATTTACTATTTTATCGATGATTGGTCTATTATTTATTCTTAATCTTGGCTACTGGCAAGAAACAATGGACACACTAGCCCTCGTTTTAACAAGCGTATTAATTTCAATTATAGTAGGAATCCCGCTAGGCATTTGGGCATCTCAAAGCGAAAAGACAGCTCGGATTATTACGCCAATCTTAGACTTTATGCAAACGATGCCGGCATTTGTGTATTTGATTCCAGCACTTTTCTTCTTTGGAATTGGTGTGGTTCCAGGTGTTATCTCATCTGTTATCTTTGCAATGCCTCCAACGATTCGCTTAACGAACCTAGGTATTCGTGAAGTACCCGCTGACTTAGTAGAAGCAGCAAATGCCTACGGTTCAACAACAAAACAAAAATTATTTAAAGTACAGCTTCCATTAGCTACAAAAACAATTATGGCAGGAATTAACCAAAGCATCATGCTATCTCTTTCAATGGTCGTTATTGCCTCTCTTGTGGGTGCTCCGGGACTTGGTGCAGAAGTATATCGTGCAGTTTCTCGACTTGAAGTCGGCACGGGCTTTGAAGCTGGAATTTCAATCGTTATTTTAGCAATTATTTTAGACCGTATTACGCAATATTTTGGAAATCGTTCAAACCAACGAGCATAAGTAAAAAAAGAAGCCAACTCACCGGAGTTGGCTTCTTTTTATTTATGTTTGTAGCACGCTACAAAGATTGCTTCTCCTTGAAACGATTCAATTCCCTGTTGATTCGTTTTGATTTCGAAAAACTGTTTAAATCCGCTTGGTACATTCAGCATATATTGAGTAAGCTCACGCTTTGTCTCTTGGGGAACATTCATCATCGCACACCAGTCATCAAATAAAAAGCGCTTTGGAAAAGTTGTCAGCACTTCTGTACGGAATCCTTGCATTTCAAGCATAGAAAGCCACTCTGTTTTTTTATAAGCACGATAATGGCTTGGATCTCTTGTCTTTTCAGCTCGATTATAAAACTCGTCATAAGCATTCACTTCCGGTGCTACATTATCAATGAGCAAGAACTGTCCTCCTGGCTTTAACACTCGGTATACCTCTTTGATGAACTGTTTAATATTAGGAAAATGGTGCGGTGCAATTCTGCACGTTACCGTATCAAACTCGTCATCTTGAAATGGCATATCCTCAGCATCTCCTTGAACAAACGATACATTTTCATGACCATTTTCTTTAATGAAGCCTTCAGCACTTTGCAACATTTGAGGAGTTAAGTCAAAAGCCGTTACTTCTTGAAAGACAGGTGCTAGCTTATTTGCCACGTGTCCTCCTCCTGTCGCTACATCAAGCAGCTTTCCTCCTCTATTTTCTTCAGCAATTTCCGCTAAAACCGCTAAATCTTTGCCTTTTGCATGACCTTTACTTTTGACATACTTTCCGGCATTCCCCCCGAACTGACTGACCACCATTTCTTTATTACTCATCTATTCTCCCCCCATTTCCCTCTTTAAAACTCTCTCTTACTCTACCTAGTGCATTCACATATTTATTATGAAACGTGTGAATGTATTCTTTTTCTTTCTCCCCACTGATGAAACATGCGAAACAGCGGAGGCAGAAGCAGCCAAATTGTTAAAATACGAAGCACTTGGACCGCTACTACTAACGTCGAATCAGCCTGCAGTACAATGGATGTAGTCGCCATTTCTGCAATGCCTCCAGGAGCAAACGCTAAAATAGACGTGATAAGCTCAATTCCAGTTATTTTGGAAACGAATAGTGCACATACAAACATGGCGGCGATTAAACCAATTGTATTAATAAGCGCCACAACCATAATTTTTTTTACGCCAATGAACATTTCCTTATGAAAGCGAGAACCAATGCTTGAAGCAATAAAAATTTGCGATAAAATCATCACAGAATGAGGCCAGTATGCTTGAAGATTATACCCCACGTACGATGAAGCAGCTGTTTGAACAATTGCAACAGTAAGCATTCCTCCTACTAACCAAGGAGCAGGAAATTTTAGTTTTTTCCCTATATAATAGCCGACTACTGCTGTAACAATTAAAACGCCTGTCCACAACAGTGATCCCCACTCAAAAACACTCGGGGTAACGGACACTGCATGCCGTCCTGTATTACTTCCCCAATAGACTACAAATAAAGGAACAGCAAGCACAACTAAAAACACGCGCATCGTTTGAATGATGCTTACAACTGCCGTATTGGCTCCTACTTCTTCAGCCATGCCTGGCATGGCGCTCATTCCACCCGGAGTCGTACCGAAAAAGCTTGTTAATAAGTCTGTGGAACTGAACTTCCATAGCAAATAACCGGATAAAAGAGAAAAAACAACGGACAGCAAAAGCATAATCGTAATGGTGGACCAGTGAGATTGAAACGTAGTCACCACAGATAAGTTAATCTTTTGACCTAATTCAATCCCTAAAATGCACTGTCCAGCGTACAGCCAATATTTTGGAATGCCTTTTTTGCTTGTTTGAGATAAAAAACGCGGCTTTCGAAAAGCTAGAATAGCAGCTAAAATGAGAGTCCCAAGCATCCAGCCAATGGATAAGCCTGTTAACGATAAAAGAAATCCTCCCACGCTTGTTAATAGAATAAAAAATATAGATTGTAAAAAAACAACTCTTGCGTTCATACCTACTTCCTTCCTTCTACAAGGCTTTTCTTTCTTACACCGAACATTTCTCTTCTTAACTATAGTATAATTTTAGAAATAATTAAAATATCGAAATTTTATTATAAACCATTCATTTTTTTTATTCCTGGAGGGGTAGTATGGACGATCGAGATTGGCTTATTCTACAAGTATTGTACCGTGAGAAAAACATTACAAAAGCAGCCAAGGAGCTATTTATATCTCAGCCTGCGCTTACGCATAGACTGCAGCAGATGGAGAAGGAATTTCATGTTCAGATTGTAAATAGAGGGCGCCGCGGAGTTCAGTTTACACCGCAGGGAGAATATTTAGTGAAGTGCGCAGAAGAAATGCTGCTTACGGTTCAAAAAATAAAAGAAAATGTGTTAAACATGGATGATCAATTAACCGGGACTTTACGTCTAGGCGTGTCTAACTTTTTCACTGACTACAAGCTCCCTGGGCTATTGCGTTTATTTAAAGAGCGATTTCCTGATGTTGAATTCAAAGTCACAACCGGATGGAGCAGCGACATGGCTCATCTGCTTTATAAGCACGATGTTCATATTGCGTTTGTAAAAGGTGATTATAACTGGCAAGATCAAAAAGAGCTGCTTTTTAAAGAAACAATTTGCATTGCGTCTGCACAGCCTGTCGACATAAACAATCTTCCCAATCTACCTCGAATTGATTATCATCAAGATCGTTTTTTAAAAACATCCGTTGATAACTGGTGGGCTGAAAATTACTCTCAGCCTCCCCTTGTCAGCATTGAAGTAGATAAAGCAGAAACATGTAAAAAGATGGTTGTAAACGGACTGGGCTATGCGATTTTGCCGAGTATGCTGCTTGACGATGCTGCAGAGATTTACAGATACACGTTAAAAACTAAAGATCAAGTACCTTTAACGCGCAGCACATGGATGTTTTATCATGAGGACTCCTTAAAAATTAACATTGTAAAAGCTTTTATTGAGTTCATTCAAAACTTGGATTTAAAAGATGTACACTGACAGAAAAAGGTTGAGACATACCGAAATGAATCTAATTCTAAAGACGAACAAATGGGATATATGAGCGGAACTGCTAGAAGGAACGAAACAGATGAAACTACACTTACCACAACAAAAAAACGAACCAAGAATTAAAAACTTTAATCAATGGTTCGTTTTTCACTCCATCTAAAATCCTTTTGTCCCAACCTTTTTCTATTGTATTTATTCATCATTTGCTCCGCCCATTAAGTCAGAATACAGCTTGCTTTGCTGCTCAAGAAAGACTTTAGCACCGCTGCTATTTTTATAAAAAGAGGTTAAATCATTATCTTTAAGAAGCTGTTCCCATTCTTTTGTATGAACCATTTCATACACGGCCTTATTCCAATATGCTACCTGTTCTTTGGTCATATTAGGCGGTCCCATTAGACCTCTCCAATGGCTAAACGTTACGTCAATTCCCGCTTCTTTCCACGTCGGTATCTCTTTTAGCTCTTCTAGCCTTTTAGGAGAAGAAACGGCGAGTATCCTTACCTGCCCTTGTTCATACTGCTTTTTTACTTCTGATAATGACATGGGTGCTACATCTAGCTGATGATGAACGAGCGCATCAATTACTTTATGACTGCTGTTATAAACGAAAAACTCAAGCTTGGAAGAGTCTACGCCTGCTTTTTTATTTAGCTGCATGAACGATAAATGATCGTCGTTTCCTAATCGAGGTGATATTCCCACTTTCATACTGGATTCACTTTGATTTAACGTGCGTATGAGCTGTTTTAAATTGTATATAGGAGAGTTAACAGGAACTACGATGACCTCCCATTCAGATGTTAAAATAGCGAGCGGAGTAAAGTCTTTATAGGTTAATTGACTTTGCCCTAGCAAATTATTTGTAATCAGCAAACTGGAATTCCCGGAAACAATATTTCCTTCTTTTCTCTGTTTAATATATTTCCATCCTTCTTCACCTTGCCCACCTATTTTATTACTAACAGAAACGGGTACCTTCACAATCTTCTTTTCCGTTAGCACTTGTTGAATGGCTCTTACTGTTGCATCTGCTCCTCCGCCTTTTGCACCGGCTGCCACAATTTCAATTTTTTCCATACTAATGCGGTCTTTTTTAGAGGGAGTAGAACAGCTAACAAGCAATGCACTTATAAACACTATCATGAGCTTTTTGATCATATATACCATCCTTCAAGGCTAATGCTACGCTAAATAGTACTTGCGCTCCGGTCTTCCAATAATCCCATAATCATATTCAACGTGACATTCACCGGTTGATACTAGATACTCTAAATATCGTCTAGCTGTCGTTCTAGATACTCCCATGTGTTGCCCCATCTCTTCGATCGTAATTCCTTTGATGCTTTTTAAAATGTCTTTTGACTTTTGTAATGTGATACCATCAATACCTGAAGGAAGAGATTTATCCGCTTTTGGCTTTGTTCTGACATGTCCAAAGTACGCATCAATAAATGATTGATCAACTTCTTCATGCGTACTAAACAGTTCCTTTTTCTCTTGATACTGTTTAATAGCATTAATGAAGGATTCCATCATAACCGGCTTAATCAAATAATTAACGACGCCGTTTCTCAAACAGATTTCTACAATGTTTTTTTCTGTTGCAGCCGTTACCACGATAACGTCAACTTGTGGAAACTGGGCTCTGATTTTTGGGAGTAAATCTGTTCCCATTTCATCTGGCATATAGATGTCTAAAAGAAGTAAATCAACTTTCTTCTCCTTTAGCATTTCAAGCGTCTCTTTTGCATTCAACGCTTTGCCTACGACTTCTACACCATCTACTTCTAATAAAAATCGCTCTTGAACTTGAGCAATTCGAAAATCGTCTTCTGCAATTGCGACTCGTAACATTTCGACTCTCCCCTTACTTCTCATGATTCAGTTTTTTGGAAGGTAAACTGAAAAAATGGCTCCTCCTTCTGGCTGATTATACACTTCAATAGATCCTCCAAGTTCATCTACCATTTTCTTTATATTTGCCAGTCCGTATCCTCTGTCTGTACCTTTGGTTGAAAACCCTTTTGTGAAAATTTGATTTAGTACTTCTTCTGATATACCGGGTCCGTTATCCATCACTTCAATAATTAAATCATGACCAATATCGGTAATAAAAAACGACACTTCTTTTTTAGACCGCTGACTCACGGCTTCAAATGCATTATCAATTAAGTTCCCAATAATGATAATGAGATGAGAAATTTCAATATGTTCTGGGAGCGTATCGAGTGTACTCTCCGAATCAACCGAAAAATGAATTTTCTTTTCAGATGCTTTTCCAATCTTCCCAAGCAATATTGCTTGAACTTTGGAATCTAATATCTGATCAAATAGAATACGATTTTGCGTTTGGTGTACGGCTGATTCTTTTTGAATAAACTCCAATGCATCTTTGTACTGCCCTAACTGCAGCAAACCCGACAAAACATACAGCTTATTCGTAAACTCATGCGTTTGAGCTCGTAAATCCTCTGAATACTTTCGTACTTCTGAAATCGTATTGATTAAGCTTTTTAATTCTGTTTTATCACGAAAACTAGCGACCACTCCTACAATTCGCTGATGTTCAATAATGGGTGTTAAGTTTAAGATAAACGTTTTTTCATTCAAAAAAATTTCTTGGTCGCTTCGGGCTATTCCCGTATCTAGCACTTCAATCATATTCGTATAAGGAAATACTTCAATGATATGATGATGTAAATATTCCGTCTGTAACCCCAGCATATTTTTAGCTGATGTATTCATCATCGTAATAAAGCCTTGATGATCAATAGCAATAATTCCTTCTTTTATCGAAAGTAAAATTGCATTTCGTTCACGGTACAAAGAAGCGATTTCATGGGGTTCAAGACCAAGAGTATCTTTTTTAATACTTTTAGCTAAAAAAATACCCCCGATCATACCAAGCAATAAAACAGCTAGTGAAAATAGGATAATTTGCTGAATACGCGTAATGAGCTGAGCATGAACATGAGATTTTAAAAACTCAACCGTCACCACTCCCACGACTTCCGTATACTTTCCGTGACTGATGACAATAGGCGCTTTCCCCATAATAGCAGGACCTGTGGTTCCCTCTCCGTCCAGCGTATAATATCCGCCGAATAATAGTGCTCTATCGTTAACCGCCTCTTTGTTTTTCTTTCCTATCCATTTTTGATTAGAATGAGAATAGATGATTTGCTCACGGTTTTGAACCACAATACTTGCTGCTCCGATTTGTTCCCTCACTTGCTCGGCAAGCGGCTGAATATATCGACTCGGCTGTTTTTTTTGAAAAGCAGCTTTGACTTCCGGCATAAATGATATTGATTTGGCTGCTTGAAGAGCCAGCTGCTCGGCTTGCCTTTTAGATTCTACAAACTGCATGTAAGAGAAAATACTCGCTAAAAGAACAATAACAGTTATGATTAATGCTGCGGATAAACCTACGATTTTTGTTTGCAGCGATACTTGAAACCATTTTTTCATTTCATCGCACCTTTAGCCTTTACCTTATAGTTCTATTCTTCTTTTATTTTATCAAAATTTTTTGTATATCCGCTCCTTATTCCAAAAGCTTTTTAGACAAAAAAACTTATCAATCCCAAAAGCGGAATTGATAAGTTTTTAGTTTCCTGATCTTTACAGCGTAATAACTCCTGTAATAATAGCTACTAAAAGCATCACCATAGCTGTTCCAATCGTCCACTTTAAAGTAAAGCGCTGAAATTCACCAAGCTCGACTTTTGCCATACCGACCAATAGATACGTAGAAGCAACTAAAGGACTTAGTAAGTGAACAGGTTGACCAATCAATGAAGCACGGCCAATTTCTGCAGCATCAATACCGTATGCTGAAGCTGCTTGAGCAATAATTGGTAAAATCCCATAGTAGTAAGCATCATTTGACATAAAGAATGTAAATGGCATACTTGTGATGGCAGTAATCACAGACATGTAAGGCCCTAACGCATCTGGAATTAATCCTACTAAGCTATTACCCATTGCATCTACCATTTTGGTACCTGATAAAATACCCGTGAATACGCCTGCTGCGAATACAAGAGACACAACAGCAAGTACATTACCAGCATGTGCAGTAATACGCTCTTTTTGAACTTCTAAATTTGGATAGTTAATCATGATAGCGATTGCAAATCCAATCATAAATAGAATTTGAAGCGGCATAACTGCTGTGATAAGTCCTACTAATAATAGAGCTGTTAAAGCAAAGTTTACCCATAAAAGCTTCGGACGCTTGTACTCGATTCCTTCAGCGGCTGCTGCTTCTGCAAAAGCTACTTGAGCATTTGTAACGTCTTGAATATCAATAACACCTAAGCGCTGGCGCTCTTTTTTCCCGAAATAGTAAGCCGTGAATAACAACCAAACAGCTCCGCCAATCATGGCTGGAATCAGTGGTGTAAACACCTGTGAAGCATCTAACTTCAATGCACTCATCACACGAGCAGTAGGTCCACCCCAAGGTGTTAAGTTCATAACTCCACTACCCATAATGGCGATACAGGCTAAAATCATTGGCTTCATGTTTAGCTTTTTATAAAGCGGAAGCATCGCTGAAAGCGTAATCATATATGTTGTTGTTCCGTCTCCGTCTAATGAGATAATAAGAACTAAAATAGCTGTACCAATTGTGATTTTTAGTGGATCACCTTTTACGATTTTCAAAATTCTTCCTACAACTGGATCAAACAAACCAGCATCAATCATAATCCCAAAATATAAAATAGCAAACATTAACATAACGCCTGTAGGTGCTAATTCTTTTACACCATTTAAAGCCATTTCTCCAATACCGCTTGTGAATCCCCCTATGATTGCAAACAATACTGGAATAACCATTAAAGCAATAAGCGGCGTTAATCGTTTTGTCATAATCAGAAACATAAATGTACAAACCATCAAAAACCCAAGAATAGCTAACATTATTACCCCTCCTATTTTTGAATCCGCTTTCATAACAGTGGAAGCGATTCGTTTGTATGTATGACTCGCATATGTATGCCAGTTCGTCTATACGATTACAACATCGCTTGTTCACTATTAAGTTGTACCTTAAAACTTTAAAATTTTCTGTTTTTTCTTAAAATAATCATAATTTACAGGAGGGTATAGTGTAAATAATTCGTACTATAAAAACTTTTAAAACTTTATGGGTAATTAAATCCTTTTTGTTCATTGGGAGGATAAAAGACAGGAAGAGGAAAAAGGTAGGAAAATAAAAAACGGAGAGAGAGGAACTATTCTCGTGAATTATTCAATTTGAACTCTAAGAGAATACGCTCCAGGATGAGGAGTTTTATTCCACTGAGTAAGAGATTCCTCTAAAAATGGAATCTTTTTTAACTTCTTTGTTTGGAACTTTTCTATTTTTGAATATTTTTCTAAGGCATACGTATTAGCAAACATTTCTTGCGTTCTATTTCCTTCTTTTAAAAGCGTTCCATTTGTCATACGATCCACATGATGGCCTAATTCATGCAGAATGATAAAAGCAAATTGATGAGGCTTTTTGTTTTTTGTTGTATCGATAAAGACAATGGGACATTCCGTTACTGTATATTTAATATAGTCAATTTCAAACTGAAGTTTGCGCTTCTCCTTTGGAAGGTTATCATTAAATTGGCCATAGTACACACCTAACACATCTTTTCCTTGCACCTTTACACTGCCTAAGCAGTACACACCTTTTAGCCCATCCCAGTCTTTTTCGTCTGTTACATTAGCAATTTCGTGCAGGGCCGCTTTTTGCTTCGCACTCATGACTCCATGAAACGTTACGCCATGAATTTGGATTTTTTCACTACGCTTAAACATCTTCTTGCCTCCTTTACTAAATTCCTTCTACAACATATTATTTAGCATTAAGTATATTCATTCACAATACATGGTTAAAAACATGAAGTTAATGTCAAGATTCCCGTTTTGATGTTTTTTAACCCTGCTTATATGCTGCCTCGTTTATTTTCTATTTTTACTATATTACATATGTAGCCATTAATAAAATATCATTTTTTTATGATTTATCATTACTTTTTTTTATTTCTATTTTTGCTTATCGATAACCTGGAGCCTGCGTATCATTTTTAAATTTAAAGCCATTGCTATATAAAGAAAAGGATAGCAAAAAAACGAGTATAGCGTCTTCCATTCGTTATAATAAAACACTTCTGTTTGGGCAGAAATGTATTCAAACAGTGTTGTAAGAATTACCCACACTGTAATGTATAAAGCTTTTTTAGCCAAGCTCTTGCTCCCAGGATAAAAATTTAAAAATACACTATTCGTCGCAGGATAAATAAAAATAAAGACTAAAAGATATTCAAAATCTACTCCTGTTTTAAAAAAGCCATAAAGATTATATTTAACATCAAGATATATATCTGCTACCGATCCTAAAAACATAACAAACAAAGAAGTTGTGTACATTTCTATCCAGCTGATACGTTTTGGCATGACTAGTACACTCAAAATAGAAATCACCGTTGTAAAGATTAAGAGCACCATGCTGAGGACCTCGTTTTCTAAAGGAGATAGAAACAGCTTTCCCATTGGATATTAAATTCATTCTGAAGGCTAAAAAATTAAGACTTCATAAAAAAAAAGATGGAGACATAACGAAGTCAAGCCAATCTAAATACGAACAAATGAGATAAATAAGGTGAACCGCCTGTTACACCTGTGTTGATTTCCGTGCAAGACTTCGCTTTCCGCGGGCGGCCGGTGAGCCTCCTCGTCGCTTCCGCTCCTGCGGGGTCTCACCTGTTCCGCTTTTCCCGCAGGAGTCTTCGTCTCGCCCTCCAATCAACCTCTAGAAACAACGAAATACGTGAATCCTACATTCACCATCACAATAAAAAATCCGAACGAGTTGGATTCTCTATCAAGAATCTCGATTCACCGTTCGGATCTTCCTTCAACTAAACTACTTTTGTTTCAAGCTCTTTTTGTTAACGAAGGGAAACGATGCAAGAACCAAGCTCTTGCTGCCCCCATTTAAGTGAAAGATGATCCTGATGTGAAAGCGGACCTACTCCTTCAGGTGTACCTGTAAAAATAAGATCTCCTTTATCAAGACCAAAATGTTTTCCTGTAAAATCAATAATCGTTTGTAAGTCAAAAATCAAATCTTTGATATTTCCCAGCTGAACGCGTTCATTGTTTTTCACTAACGAAAAGTCTTTCTGCTTAGATGCTTCTACTCCTTCAAACGGAATAAAGTTTCCCACGACCGCTGAATGTTTGAATCCTTTTGCAAGCAGCCAAGGGTGCTTTTTTTGTTTTAATTCGCTCTGCACATCCCGAAGCGTCAAATCTAATCCAATCGTCATCTCGTCAACAAGTTCATCCACTGTTATGCCTTCTTTGTAAAGTTGTCCAATATGAAGAATCAGTTCGGTTTCAAAGTGCACCTCTCCTTGGTCGCGAGGAAGAGTGATTGATTGTCCAGCTGCTTCAACAAGAGCGTGAGTAGGTTTGGAAAATAAAAAAGGTGATGTTGGAATATCATTATGTAATTCTTTTGCATGCAGTGCGTAGTTTCGGCCCACACAATAAATATTTTTAATATCTTTCACTTTCATCATCCCTTCTTTCGTTCAAATAAAAATTTCTCAACTTGTATTCTTTTATTTTACAAGAAAAAAGAAATTGAGACATAACAAAATGAATTCAATCTAAAGATGGAAAAAGGGAATAAATGAGCTGGACTGCTTATGACACCTCTGTGGATTTCCGTGCAAGGCTCCGCTTTCCGCGAGAGTCTTCGCCTTGCCCTCCAGCCAACAGCTAGAAGGAACTGCGCACACGAAACCTACGTTCACCATGACCATAAAAAAACACGAACTATCTATTTTTGATAGATCGTTCGTGTTTAAGGTTAGCGAAACAGCTTTTCTCACATTCTCTTTTTTTCAATCCGTTATTTTCTAGCCCATTTTGTGATGCCTTTGATATCATCTGGAGTTGTGCGACAGCACCCTCCGATTAACTGAGCACCTGCTTCATACCAGCTGTGAGCGCTGCAGCCATACGTTTCGCCTGCAGATGTCCCGTTCCATGTTTTAGATTCAGCATCATAATGCTCTCCTGAATTTGGATACACAATGACTGGCTTATCCGTTTGAGATTTAATTTCTTTAATAAGTGAAGAAATATATTGAGGCGGCGTACAGTTAACTCCAATAGCTGCTACTTGCTTATAGGAATCCAGATAGCGTGCACACTCCAAGATTAATGTTCCGCTGCTAATGTGCAGGTCATCTTTTGCGCTGAACGTAATCCATGCGTACGCTCCTTCAAATTCTTCTAGCAGCCTCGCAATGGCTCTTGCTTCCATTAGATTAGGAATGGTTTCACAAGCTAACACATCTGCTCCTGCTTCAATTAATGCTTTCATACGAGGACGATGAAATTCCATTAACTCTTCTTCTGTTACGTCATACTGTCCAGTATATTCCGATCCGTTTGCTAAAAATGCTCCGTAAGGACCTACCGAAGCGGCGACAATTGGTTTTGGGCGATTAAGACAATTCTCTTCTTGCTGCCAAAATTCATCTCTTGCTTCAGCCGCAATTTTTACAGATGCTTGAATTAACTCGCGCGCCTCTGCTTCACTTAAACCACGTTTTGCAAAACCTTCAAACGTGCTTTGATAGCTTGCAGTAATTGCACAGTCAGCTCCTGCTGCAAAGTAATCTTGATGCACTCTCTTAATCAATTCCGGCTGCTCCATAAGCACTTTTGCAGACCATAAGCTGTCGTTCAAATCACAGCCATATCTCTCCAGTTCAGTTGCCATTGCACCATCTAGTACAATCACAGGAAATGTATGTAAAATTTGTTGGATAGGATTCATTGTTTGATCTAGGGTTGTCCACTAGCAGTTAGCTTCGATTACCCTATCCTCCTTTCAGATAATTTAAAATATATGCAAAAAAGTCTAAAGGACTAGGCAGCTTTTGTCAAGAAATCGAAGAAATGAGGAGAGGCTTATAACCAAGCATTTTTCAACCTCCTTATTCCTTCTTCTATTTCTTCTCTCTCCAAACTTCCAAAACCTAATAATAGATGAGTCTTTTGTTGAGGTGATTCCGTAAGCCAATAACGAGAAGTGCCGTAGACAGAGACATCTTGCTTTTGAGCTGCGTTAATTAACTGCTGTTCGTTCATATCGTTGTGCACGCGGACAAGGATATGCAAACCTGCATATTCTCCTGACACCGTGATGTTTTTGTTAAACTCCTTCTGTAAAGCTGCTAAAAGAGTACCGTGTTTGAGTTGATAAGCAGTTCTCACTCTTCTTAAATGCTTACTCCACTCTCCGTTTTTCATCATCAGTCCGAGCGTCCACTGATGAAGGGCTGGAACAGCTTGCTCGTATAAAGAGAAGCGTTCATGATATTCCTTTAGAAGCACTTCCGGTAATACAAGGTAGCTGATTCTTAAAGAAGGCATAAAAGATTTTGAAAATGTCCCTGTATAAATGACGCGCCCTTTAGTATCCAAGCTTTGCAATGAAGGAATGGGACTTCCTTTATAACGAAATTCTCCGTCATAATCATCTTCAATAACAAATCCATTGCAGTCATTCGCCCATGTAAGAAGCTCTATTCTTCTTGAAACAGGCATGATCATTCCGTATGGAAACTGATGAGATGGTGTGACATAAACAGCGCGTGCTTGGCTATCATAAAGCTCTTGGATGTTTATGCCTCTGTTATTAAGTGACACAGGTTTTAAGGAGAATCCATGCTGTTTAAATACAAAGCTAGCCCCGTCATAGCAAGGATTTTCAAAGGCAATATCTCTGATGCTTGGCTTTAACATCTGCGCTAGCAAACTGAGCGATTGCTGAGTACCTGTTCCGATAATAATTTGATGTTTCGAACAAACCACTCCTCTTGACTGATAAAGGTACGTCGCAATTTCTTCTCGCAGTGATTCTTCTCCTTGAGTTTCTTGGTACGTGAACAGCGCTTCTTTATAAGTTTGAAGACTTTCATTGTATCGTTTTTTCCACTCATTCAAGGGAAACAAACGGCTATCAACTTTTCCATACCGAAAATCATAGGTACACGACTTTGTTTCTGAGTGAGGTTGTAAAAATACAGTCGGCTTTCTATCTGTTTGCAGTAAATCAAACTGTGTATTCGTTACGTACAGTCCACTTTTGGGCTTGCTTTCTACATATCCTTCAGCTAAAAGCTGCTGATAGGCCATATCTACAGTATTTCGACTTACGTTTAAGTAATCAGCAAGAGACCGGATAGAAGGCAGTTTGTCATTTACTTTCACCCTGCCGGATACAATTTCTTTTTTTATATATTCATATAGCTGGTGATATAAAGTCATATCATTCCTTCGGTTTAATAAAGGTGTGAACTTCACGCTAGCTCCTTTCATCTGTCCCTATCTTATTTTTTAAATCTGGCTCTTTTAGAGGGGATACATTTCTTTTACTATAAGTGTAGATCATCTAATTAAAAAGGAGAAGATTTAATGACTACTACTATTACAATTCGTCAAGCTAATGCTGCTGACATGGAAGCACTTATTTCATTAATGAACGAATACATTGTTGATTTTTACAAGCGCCCTCAGCCTGCCAAAAAACAGCTGAGAAATTTAATTGATCACTTGTTTCAACGTCCCGATACTGGCGTCCAGTTTATCGCGACTCAAAATGACGAGGCAGTAGGTTTTTCAACGCTTTATTTTACATTTAGCACCACGCGTGTAAAGCCTGTAGCGATTTTAAATGACTTGTACGTTACTGAAAAAGCAAGAGGTCAAAAAATTGGGGAAAAGTTATTTTCGATTAGTCACCAGTATACAAAAGAACATCAGTATGCAGCCATGTCTTGGGAAACGGCTTATGATAATACAAGAGCTCAAACGCTTTACAGAAAAATGGGAGGAAATGTAACGAACGGTGAATGGATTCACTACGACATTTCAAACGACATCTTATAATATTTTTCCATCCATAAAGTTTTAACACGTTCTTAACACTCCTTTCATAAATGTGTTTTATGATGAATACGACAAATAAATCAGTTTCTGTATGTATTTGTCACATTCTCTGTTAAAGTTTTCACAAAGTGTTCAAACTTTTAGTGAAAACGCTTTCTATTTTTGTGTATAATAAAAATATGCAAATGAAAATGAATGTTACAGCTCGTTAATCATACACATTTTAAATATGGAAGGAGTTTTGAAAATGATTTTAAAAGCATTAAGAAAAAACGGGGCCGTTACAATTAACTATTATAAAAACGGTTTGCTTCAAACGTTTAAAGGAAAAGTACAGCGCCTAGATTTAACAGACCAAACGCTTTCATTAAAAGATGAACAGCAAAATACTTTCTCTATTCGCTTATCGGGAATTAAAGAAATTTATTGATGAATAGTTTACAGTAAAAAAGAACATGATGCTCATTCTGCTTTGCAGAAGTCATCATGTTCTTTTGATTTTAGCTTTATTTAGCTGATGTTTCTGTTTCTTCTTTCCCGTACATATATTTCGAAGGGTCGACTGTTTGGAAATCCTTCAGCTTGTGGAAACGAAGTAAGTCTCCATAAAGCACCTGATCAGATAACTCCAGTTCTTTCGCTACCTTCTGTTTATAAGCTTTCATTTGATTATTTTCTTTAAGCGCTTGGCCTGTCTTAGAATCATAATACGTTCCATCCACTAGTGTATATTTCGGAGATACGTAGTTGCCATTGCGGAACGCTACTACATCATCATGACCTTTAGAAAATAAATCTGTACCAAATTGGATAAACTCTTTGCTGTCAATCCCTACTAAATGAAGAAGAGTTGGCACAACATCAATTTCTCCACCGTACGTATGATTAACTCCGCCTTTTACTCCAGGAACGTGAATGAATAGAGGTACACGCTGCAGCTGAGCATTTTCATAAGGTGTAATTTCTTTTCCCATTACTTTTTCCATTGCCGCATTATGATTTTCAGAAATACCGTAGTGATCTCCATAAATCATAATCACAGAATTATCATAAAGCCCAGAAGCTTTCAGTTCTTGGAAGAAAGATTGCAATGATTCGTCTAAATAACGAGCCGTTTGGAAATAGCGGTCAACTGTCGCATCGCCCGTGTTAGCTGGCTGTATGCTTGCCTCATTGTTTCCAAGTAAAAATGGAAAATGGTTTGTTAACGTAATTAAATGCGCATAAAACGGCTGTGGTAAAGACTGCAGCATTGGAACAGATTCTTTAAAGAACGGTTTGTCTTTTAAGCCATAATTAATTTTATTTTCACCCGTCATATTGTAATAACTTGCATCAAAAAACTTATCCACACCGAACTGCTTGTAAATTTCGTTACGGTTCCAAAACGTCTTATAGTCTCCGTGCAGTACAGCGCTCGTATAGCCAGCTTTTTGATCTAAAATAGCTGGTGCTGCCTGATACGTATTGCTTCCTTTTAGTACAAAGGCAGAACCTTGAGGAAGGCCGTATAGAGAGTTGTCCATCATCAGCTCAGCATCTGATGTTTTTCCTTGTCCTGTTTGATGAAAGAAGTTATCAAAATACGTAAAGTCATTTCCATGGGCCAACGAATTTAAGAACGGTGTCACTTCCTGGCCATTTAATTTGTAATCAATTAAAAAAGACTGAAATGATTCCAAATGAATTTTAATAATATTTTTCCCTTTAGCTTTTCCGAAGTAAACGGAATTAGGCTCCGCATAGTGACTGTTTTTAAAATTAACGACGTTCGTTAAGTCATTGCTGCTTGCAAAAGCTCGCTGTTTAGAGTTTTGAGCAGTCTGAACACCGTCATACATCGTATAATTATAGGCGCCTAAATACTTTACTAGATAATTGCGGTCAAAAGTTCGAGATAGAAGCTGCGGGCGATCAATTTCTGCTAATGTTAAGTTGACAGAAAAAACCATGAATCCTAAAGAAAGAATGGTTACAGCATTCTTAACCGATACTTTTTCATTATGCCAGTCAATTTTTTTACTAAAAAAGAAGAAAAGATAAATAATAAAATCAACAAAATAAAAAACATCATGTGCTTTTAATAAATCCATAATACTTCCGCCCATACTTCCTGCATTACTTGTCTGCAACAGTGTGGGAAGAGTTACAAAATCGTTAAAAAAACGATAATAGAGAATGTTGCTGTACAACAGCAGCGTCATAATGAAACTGCCTGCAAGAATCCAAGCTCCTGCTTTCTTTCCTTTAAAAAATAAGCCGATTCCTAAAAAAATCAGCACTGAACTTACAGGGTTTATAAACAGCAGCATTTGCTGCATTACGCCGCTTACGCCTAAGTTAAATTCAGTTTTATAAGCCACATACGACTTTATCCACATTAAAACAGCGGCTAATATGAAATAGTGCAGCGGCTTAGAAACGATTCGCTTCATTTTGATTTTCCTTTCTCGATTAGTTTATGAGTAGATTCACAAAGAACATATAGAAAACCTTTATCATTATACTCATAGAAAATGAAAATTAAATGAAATCCTAGCCTTCACAACTATAGATAGATTCTTTAAATTCATCTACTAGTTTACCTAATACCCACAAATAAATAAACTAAAATCACCTTTTTTATCATAAAACCCCTCCTCTCCTCATATACTGTATTCTGTTGCAACACCCGCACTGCAAACTTGTGCATTTTTTCACAATTTATCTACAAACTATTCTCATCTTGCTGTATAATAATAATTCTGCCTTGAGCATTCTCCAAATTCTTATGCTTAAGCCACAGCTTTCTTTTCATAACAGATGCACACATGAAAGGAGATGAATAAATGATTTTAAAAGCGTTAAAGAAAAACAAACATGTAACCGTGAATTATTACGAAAATGGCCTGCTTCAAACCTTCAAAGGAAAAATCCAAAATTTAAACCTAACCGACCAAACCCTCTCCCTACGAGATGAAAAACAAAACATTTTTTCCATTCGTTTGTCTGGCATTAAAGAAATTTATTAACAAAAAAGATCCTAAAGAATTCTTCTAGGATCTTTTTTGTATTTTTTATCCATTATATATTGAAAAATCATCCAATTGATGTTAAATTAACTTTACATAATGTTAAATCAACTTAACAAATTTATTAAAAAGGCAGCGGGTGATCATATTGACTCTTATTAATCACGTAAAAGAGCTTAGAGCTAAACATGGATATACGCAAGGAGATTTAGCTGAAAAAGTTGGAGCCACTCGCCAAACCATTGCAGCTATTGAAAAGGGAAATTACGTTCCTTCCCTACTACTTGGTTTAACAATTTGTGATGTCTTTCAATTAAAAATGGAAGATGTTTTTACACTTCAAAAGGAGGAGAAAAATGTTGAGTAATGTTATTAAATCTTATTTGTTGAATGTAGTGTCTCTGTTATGTGCAGGTTGGGTTTTGTATGATGTGCTAAATTTAAATGCTCAATTAAGTGAAATTATGACCCACCCTGAGCCGCCTTGGGAAGCTACTATGTCTATAAGTTCCTTCGCTTCTTTTATTGTTCTTTTAATCGTGATATTTTTTTATTACCGCGCACGTAAAAAGACAAAGAATGTTTCCCTTTTACTATTTCCGTTTGAGTTTGCAGAAGATGATGAGCGTGAAAAAATGATGACAGCAGAAGCTTGTAAAAAAGCCTTTGTTTTTCTTTTGTTTTCCTTTCCTATTGGCGGGGGTTTGATGACTCTCTATCCGCTCTTATCGAATTCTTTTCGCTTTTACCCCATTGCCGTTCTTTTGCTTCTTTCTCTTGTACAGTTAACGGTTTATTACGTATCGATTAGTAAGATTTATCGCTGATTAAAAAAAGGTTGTTCTAAAAAGAACAACCTTTTTTTAATCTAATAATTCGCTGAATTCCCTATGAGAATAATCCAACCTACATCTATTTCACTATTTTTTCATTTTTTCTGTCTATATTGAACTATAACAATTGAACGATGTATGTTACCTTCCACTTCAGTTTTTCTTCAGTGTTCAGTTGCAAAATAGGAAAGATAAAAGGAGCATATCAATGGCAACTAATAAATGGTCAAAATGGATGGTTGGTTTATCGAGCGTTGCTGCATTTACAACATTTGTAGGGCTTTCTCAAAAATATGATCAAACAAATTCAACATCTACAGCACTAAATAACGATACATCCGCCAATAATTCATCGCAAACTCAAACGGAAGATGAGACGGATCTATTTCCAGATTCAGGATCTGAATCCAATACGGACAATGGAACTAACGGGCAAGATCAATGGTCAAATGACAGTTCTAGCAAACAAAGTGATCAATGGTCAGACGATAATTCAAGCAGTGAAGATGATCAGTGGTCAGACGATGATTCGAGTAATCAGCAAGATCAGTGGTCAAATGATGATTCCACAAGTGGTGAGGATAATTGGGGCAACAATAATGATTCTTCTATGCAAACAAGACCTTCTTAAGGATGTGATGAAATGAGCTACTCATTTAAAGCGATGAATACCACATTTAATGTATATCAGCTTGAAACACCTGTCAGCCAAAAAGTAGAGAGCTGGTGTTATCTTGTAGAAGAAACCCTAAGCCGCTTTCTTCCAACAAGCGAGCTTTCACAGCTTAATTCGCTGAACGGAAGATTATTTCTACCGTCAAAAATGCTGTATGAAGCTGTAAAAGCAGCCTATTACTATTACAATGAGACAAACGGAATTTTCAACCCATTTCTGTATCATTCTATTCAAACTCTAGGATATGACCAAAACTTTGAACAACTGCCTAACAATCAGCTACCTCAAGAAGTAGCAGCTTTTGATGCTGTTAACCCTATTATGATTCATAAAGGAATGAGAAGTATTCAGCTTGCTTCTAATATCGGTCTGGATTTAGGAGGAATTGCAAAAGGTTGGAGCATTCAGCAAATGGCGAATCAATTAAAGAAAAAAGGAACTTCACTTGGAGCAATCGATGGAGGCGGAGATATTGTAACGTGGGGGCCCGCTAGCAAGCACTGGTCCATTTCTCTCTCTCATCCATTTGATGCATCAAAAAATCTCACGACCATTAAAGTAAAAAGCAACAGCGGTATTGCCACAAGCAGTGTAGGCAAGCGTTCGTGGAAAGTGAACGGACACACTCACCATCATATTATTGACGGCAGAATCAGCAAGCCTAGTTCATCAGAGCTTCTGCAAGTAACGGTCGTTTCAGAAGACTTGACCATTTCTGAAGTCTATGCAAAGTGCATACTTATTCTCGGCTGGGACGCTGGATTAAGGTTAGCTAAAATGCATCACCCTTCTTTAGAAGTAATTGCGGTTACAAAAGAAGGCAACGTACTAATCGAAAAACATGTGAAAGGTCAGGTATACCATTATGGCTACTCTCCTCGCGCAATTTAGTGCTCATTTTCCCGTATGGAACACCATTCGGGCAGCCGGCTTAACTTCTTATTTACTAATGTTTGTATCGGTTGCCGCTGGCATTTCTCACAGCTTTTCGTTTTTTAAACCAAAACGAAAAAAACAGCTTTTGCTGGTCCATCAATCATCAGGGTGGTTTGGGTTATTGTTTGGCATGATTCACGGACTTGTTTTATCATTTGATCAATCTGTTCATTTTTCACTTTCTGACATTTTAATTCCGTTCACTTCCGATTACAAACCGATTAGCACAGGTCTTGGTACTATTTCACTCTACATTTTATTGGTACTAATTATTACATCCGACTTTATAAAACAGCTTGGGAGAAAAGCCTGGAAAGCCATTCATTTTCTTGCTTTTCCAGGCTATTTGCTAGCACTGTATCACGGCATTACTTCCGGAACAGATACACAGCAGCCCCTTATTCTTGGGATGTACAGCATCACTGGCGTTATCGTTTTAATCTTGCTTTTCTTACGCATTCAACACCAGTCAGCTCCTAAGAACCAAAAAAAAGCTCAGGAAAACTAAAAAACGCACTCTATCATAGAGTGCGTTTTTTCTTATCCGCGTCCTGCTTGGAATGATGGGTACTGTGTCATACCGCCGTCAGCAAAGAGCGTAATTCCTGTTACATAACTCGCCTCTGAAGAAGCTAGCCATGCAGCAACTGCTGCAATTTCTTCCGGCTCTCCGATGTATCCCATTGGAATCATGCTTTCTACATCTGCACGCTGCTCAGGATCAGCAAATTTCTCAGCGTTAATCGGTGTATTAATCGCTCCCGGTCCAATGTTATTTACACGAATACCTTTTGGAGCGTATTCTAATGCCAGTGTTTCAGTCATAAGCTTCATACCGCCTTTACTTGCTGCATAATGAACAAATAATGGCCAAGGAATTTTCTCGTGAACACTCGACATGTTAATAACTGTTCCCTTAATATCATTTTCAACAAAATATTTAATCGCTTCACGGCTACCTAAGAAAGCTCCCGTTAAGTTCGTATCAATTACTTTATTCCAATCGCTTAAAGACATTTCATGAGATGAAACCGGATTTTCTAGTCCTGCGTTATTAATCATAACGTCTAACTTTCCAAATTCTTTAATTGCAGATTGAACTAAATTGATTACATCAGACTCAACTGTTACGTCACCTTTAACGGCAATAGCCTCTCCGCCAACTTTTTTAATTTCTTCTAAAACGCTGTTAGCTTCGTCTTCCTTAGAACGATAATTCACAACTACTTTAGCTTTTTCTGTCGCAAAACGAATCGCCATTGATTTTCCCAAACCTGTAGATGAACCTGTTATGACCACTACTTTTCCTTCTAAATCTTTATACATTGTTAATACCCTCCTAGTTAGCTTTTGGCGAGCCCTAACATGACTCCTGCTATGATGATCAGTATAATTCCAATAATAATCCCAATCAGCTGACGCTTCGTTTTCTTCTCACCTAAAATAATGATCCCGCCTAATGTTGAAATGACGATTCCCATTTGAGAAAGCGAAAAGCTTGTCGCTACGCCTACTTTAGGTTGTGAGATGAATAAAAACATATTACCAGCGGCCCAAATAAGACCTGGGATAATGTTGCGAATTGCATATTTATTAAATGGCTTATGCTTAAACGTCAGCAATACTCCTCCAATAACCATACCAATTGCTTGAGGTAATAAAGCCGACCATCCGTCTACATTAAATAGACGGGCTACTACAACATAAACTAAATAACCAACGGTTGAAATTAATAAAATAACAATTCCTTTTTTGAAGTTTCCTTTTCCTTCTTCAGCCTCTTTCTCTTCTTTGCTTTGAAGTGATGCTAAAACAATCCCTACAATAATAAAGATAAGAGCGAGCACACCAAGAATGATTGAAGTTTTTGTAGACCACTCGTGAAACACAATTACTCCAAATAATGAAGTGGAAACTAACTGAAGCCCCGTTGAAATAGGCATCGTTTTAGAAACTCCAATTAAATCAATACTTTTCAGCTGATTACTTTGTCCAACTGCCCAAAATAACCCGGATACAACTCCAACACCAAAGATTAAAGGTGTAAGCGTAGGGTGTACAAAAATATAAATACCGATGGAGAAAATCAAAGCTCCCAATGTGGTTCCAAGCGTTTGACTATAAGGTCCTCCGCCTAATTTCACATTGAAAAGCACAATGCTTCCCCAAAATATGGCTGGTAAGACGGCTAAAAATATGTCCATGTTTCAAAACCTTCCTGTGCTAAAATTAAATGTCAAAGTGCATATTCCCCAATTTTTCCGCCATTAATCCTTTTTCAGGGACATTTTATGAATTAATGACCGCACGAAATATTCTTTGGATAGCGAAAACTGTATACCTTAATTTGTTCTAGGAGAGAAAAAGATATACTTTCTAACGCAAAAAAACAGCTTTTCCAAATAAAAGCTGTTCTGTATGATTTAATTTATTTTTAACATATAGCGATTAATAGGTCTCCCCACTCTGCCGTATTCAACTGATAATTTCAGCTCGTTTTCCTGTTCTAAAAACTCTAAGTACCTTCTTGCTGTAACACGCGCAATTCCTACGCCGTCCGCCACTTCTTCAGCAGAAATCGGATGATTTTGTTCGGAAAGATATTGTTGTATCCTCCTTAACGTAACCGCATTTAGCCCTTTTGGAAGCAAATCGGGTTTTTCTTCGAATTGTTGAAACAGCATAGAATCTAATTCAGACTGAGTAATATGTTCTTTTTTACTTATTTTAACTTGAAAAGAACGATACTGTTCAAGCGCTTGCTTCATTCGCTCAAACTTGAACGGCTTCATAATATAATCCACCGCGCCGTATTGAAGAACTTTCCGTACCGTTTCAATATCACTTGCAGCCGTAACTGCTATCACGTCTGTTTTATAGCCATTTGCTCGAATTTGCTGTAAGGTGGTTAAGCCATCTTGACTAGGCATATACATATCAATGATTGTTAAATCAGGCTGATGCTGTTTAATGAGCTGTATACCCTCTAAACCATTCGAAGCTGCCGCGATAACGATGAACCCTTCAACTTGTTCAATAAATTGGCGGTTCACTTCTTGTACCATAGGATCGTCTTCTATGAGAAGCACTGTCCATTCTTTTTTATTCATTTCCCACTCCCCCTATAAAAAGAATGTAATGATAAAAGTGGTTCCAACATCTAATTCTGACTCTACTTCGATCTGACCGTTTCCTTTTTCAACAATTTGTTTTACTAAATGCAAACCAATTCCTCTATTTTCCTTTGCTTTAGTTGAAAAACCTTCATCAAAGATTCTCTCTATTTGATTCTTATTCATGCCGCATCCGTTATCTTCAACTAATATAGAAAGAATGCCGTCACTTTGTTCCATACTTATATAGATCTTCCGTTCACGACGCTCCATATGCTGATACGAATCAAAAGCATTCTCAATTAAGTTACCAATAATAATTACAAAATCATGATGATCTAAGTAAGGAGGAAATGAGTGAAGCTCGCTGTGGCGATCGATAGCTAACTCAATTCCAAGTTCTTTGGCACGGCTGACTTTGCTTAACAGCAATCCCGATATACTTTCATCTTTAATATGTTTATGAAGAAATTGGGTGAGCTCTTCTTGCTGTTCAGACACTTGAAAAACGTACTGAAGAGCCTTGTCTTTATTTCCAAGTTGGATAAGCCCTGCAATGGTATGAAGTTTATTCATGTATTCATGGTTTTGAACTCTAAGAGCGCTTACAAATGATTTAACCCCTGTTAACTCTTCAGCTAATTTTTTAACTTCTGTTCTGTCTTGAAAAATAGCGACCGCACCGACTGTGTGATTATTAACCTTAATCGGCACACGATTGCTTAAAATATTTAAATTGCGAACTTGAAGCTCTCGATTATAAACAGGCTGATTAAGCTGCAGAATTTCTGGCAGTCTTGTATCTGGAATCACATCATAGATCTTTTTCCCAATTACCTCATCAGGTACATCCATCATAATTTTCGCTTTATGATTAAAAATAGTGATGTTCTCCTCTTTATCAATGGCAATGACTCCTTCATGCATGGCATTAAAAGTCTCCGTTCGTTCTACAAACAAACGAGCAATTTCATGAGGCTCAAGCTCAAACATCTCTTTTTTAATACGAGATGCAAGCGCCCACGCTCCCCATCCTCCAAAAAAAAGAGCGAGACCTGAGATGAGAAAAATTTCTTTTTTCAAACTTAAAATAACCTCTGTAAATTTCGGAAGAAGGTAGCCTGAGACAACGACTCCTACTTGTTCATGCTGATCGTTTACAACGGGAACAAAAGAACGAATGACCATCCCGCCTTCTCCTTTTGCTTTATCAGTATAAGTATGTTCTGCAAACGCCTGGCCCTCGTCCTCTCCTTTAGAAATTTTCCCAATCATGCTTTGCAAAGGATGAGACAAACGTTCGTGATTCATATTCATCACCACTACATAATAAGCACCGTGAATAATGCGAATCGGCTCTACAATTTGATTAATGTTCTTGCTATCTTTTTCAATTTTTTCTCGAATTTCAGGCATTTCAGCAACTGTTCTCGAAGTGATCAAAGCCCTTTGCTCTAAATCATTTTCTTTTGACTGCACAAAATTATTAATCACGACAATACTTGCTAAAAACAACGAAAAGACCACGATAAAAAAGATTAACCCCGTCATTTTCGTTTGCATCGATAAGCGCATCATAGCGGAACACCTACTGCTGATTGAAGTTTATTTTAATTTTACCACGTTGAGAAATTGCGTGTTAGAATATTTGTAGAGAAAAATTATTGAATCGCGGGGTTGGACATTTTGAAGATGTTTATAGGGGCAAGTATCATTGTTAGCGTTTTCTTGATGATCTATGTTTTTTTGCAGTATACGGTTATAAATCAGGATAATGTGTATCATGACGATGAGCAAAAAGGATTAAATAAGCAAATTGTTATTAATTTTAGCCACGTTGTAGCTGAGAACACTCCAAAAGGCTTAGCCGCTCAAAAATTCGCTGAAATCGTTAATCAAAAATCGGATGGTAAAGTTAAAATTGAAGTATATTCAAACGGTGTATTGTATTCAGACGACGAAGAACTTGCCGCTCTGCGCCGAAACGATGTACAAATGATTGCGCCTTCTATTTCAAAGCTAACCGACCTTTCCCCTACGTGGCAACTTTTTGATCTCCCCTTCATTTTCGATGATTACAGCGAGGCAAAACAAGTGTTTACCGGGAAAATCGGACAGGATTTGTTGAGTACGCTGCAAGAGAAAAACATTAAAGGGCTTGCTTTATGGAGCAACGGCTTTAAACAAATGACCAGCAATACAAAACCTTTGCTCCATCCAGCAGATTTTCAAGGTCAAACATTTCGCATTATGCCAAGTGAAGTAATCAAAAAACAATTCGAACTTCTTGGCGCTAAGCCTCAGGCTGTCTCGTTTAATAAAGTATATCAATCCCTTGAACGACAGGAATTTGATGGACAGGAAAATACGATTTCTAATATTTATTCAAAACGTTTGTACGAGCTGCAAAAATATATGACCATCAGCAACCATGGATACTTGGGCTATGCTGTTTTAATGGATCAAAAATATTGGGACAGCCTCCCTGAAGATGTAAAACAACTATTAAGTGATGCCATGGTAGAAACAACGAACTGGATTTGGACTCAATCAAAAATGATGAACGATGAACAGCTGCAGCAAATAAAAAATAAATCTGGCATGCGCGTTTATTACTTAAATGATACACAGAAAGCCGAATGGAAAAAGCAGTTTAACTCTCTTTATCAATCGTTTGAAGCCAATGCAACAAAACAAACGCTTGATATCATTCAGCAAATAAAAAATATCGAAAGCAAAAAGTGATGACTATATGTTCATCACTTTTTTTGACCAAAATGACCAAAAAGAACATTATCACCAGAAATATAAATAGTTAAAATTATCAGTTAATATAAGGATAAGAATAATGTAAGCGTTAACAAAAACATTCTCGAAAGGAGCATTACATATGAAATTAAGTTTTAAAAACCTAACTGTTCAAGTTGTCATTGGTATCCTTCTTGGTATTGCAATTGGCTTTATGTTTCCTGAATTTGGAGCTAAATTAAAAGTATTGGCTGATATCTTCATTAAATTAATTAAGATGGTGATTGCCCCAATTATTTTCTTAACAGTGGTCATCGGTATCGGAAGCATGGGAGATTTAAAGAAAGTGGGACGAATTGGAGGTAAAGCTCTTTTATACTTTGAGATTGTCACTACTTTTGCCTTAGCAATTGGAATTATCGTTGTAAACTTTATCAAGCCTGGGGCTGGCTTTAATATCAATGGCGCAAGCGGAGCTGATGTTACTCAATATACCCAGCAAGCAGCTGAAGCGGAGCATGGCTTTATGGAGTTTATCATGGGCATTATTCCAGACAGCGTATTTGGCGCAATGGCAAATGGTGAATTATTGCCAATCTTATTCTTTGCCGTACTATTTGGAATGGCTACAGCTACACTCGGCGAAAAAGCGGCTCCTGTCATTACATTCTTTGAACGCTGTACAGATATTTTCTTTGGCATTGTTAATATGATTATGAAACTTTCACCTATTGCGGCGTTCGGAGCGATGGCTTATACGATCGGTAACTTTGGAATAGGCTCTCTTCAAAAACTCGGTTTCTTAATGGGATCTGTTTACATTACTATGTTCTTATTTATTGTATTTGTACTTGGAACCATTGCTAAGATTTATGGATTTAATATTTTTAAATTCATTGCTTTTATTAAAGAAGAAATTCTACTTGTATTAGGTACGTCTTCTTCGGAATCTGCACTGCCAAAAATGATGGACAAAATGGAGAAGTACGGATGTTCAAAATCTGTAGTAGGACTTGTCATTCCAACTGGTTACTCGTTTAACCTAGATGGAACAGCAATCTACTTATCCATGGCTGCTATCTTTATCGCTCAAGCGTATGGAGTCGACCTGTCGTTAATGCAAGAGATTACGCTACTTGGTATTTTAATGCTAACGTCTAAAGGAGCGGCCGGAGTCACTGGCTCTGGATTTATTACACTAGCAGCTACGCTTGCTGCATTCCCAATGATTCCAGTTGAAGGAATCGCGCTGTTAATCGGGGTAGACCGCTTCATGTCGGAAGCTCGTGCCATTACAAACTTAATTGGAAATGGTGTAGCAACTGTAGTTGTATCGAAAATGGAAAATGAATTTCATCCTCCTGTAGAGACGATACAAGACGTTAATTCCGCACCTCCATTAGCTAAATAATAAAAAAGAAGTTGAGACATAGCCAAATGAATCCAATCTAAAGACGAATAAATGGGATACATGAGCTGAACCGCTTATGACACCGCAGTTGATTTCCGTACAAGACTTCGCTTTCCGCGGGCGGCCGATGAGCCTCCTCGTCGCGTACGCTCCTGCGGGGTCTCATCTGTTCCGCTTTTCCCGCAGGAGTCTTCGCCTTGTCCTCCAATCAACTGCTAGAAGGATCTAAACAAATGAAGCCTACGTTCACCACAACAAAAAAACGAACCACCAATCAAAATTGATTAGTGGTTCGTTTTTCATTTCATCTTAAATACTTTTGTCCCAGCCTCTTTTTTAGGATTAATGCGTTTCTTTTTTAGAACGTCCGCTAAGTTTCCCAACAACAACAACTAAAATAGCTAACAAAATAGGAACAATTGTATGCAAATGCGGATTTAACCCTTCTAATACATGTCCTACCGCTTTGTCTTTAAAGATCATTTCACCAGCAGTATAGCCAAGAAGCGCTGCTCCGGCAATGATGATAATCGGGAATTTTTCCATGATTTTCATTAAAAGCTGACTTCCCCAAATGATTAACGGAATGCTGATAACAAGACCAAGGATAATGAGTAGAATACTGCCGTTGGCCGCACCCGCAACCGCTACTACGTTATCTAAACTCATAACAAGATCCGCTATAATAATTGTTTTAATAGCACCTGCTAGAGTTGAATTCGCTTTAATATCTCCGTCATCTTCCCCTTTTAAAAGACTAATCGCAATCCATAGAAGCAGCAGGCCTCCGATGAAATTTAAAAATGGGATTGTTAATAAATATACAGCGACAAACGTTAGCCCTACACGTAATACAACCGCTCCTAATGTACCGAAAACAACCGCTTTGTTTCGATGCTCGTCCGGAAGATTCCGACAAGCTAAAGCAATCACGACTGCGTTATCGCCACTTAGTACAATGTTAATGAGTAAAATTTCTAAAAGATTTAAAATAAAACTCTGATCCATACAAAAACTCCTTGATTGATTTTTATTAGTCTATTTCTCTATCTCTTATTTCATTACTAGAAATAGAGAACTAAAACTCTATCAATATAACCCGTTCTTACCCTTTAATGAAAAGAAGTAGTTATTTCACTAACAGTATTTTATCACTAAAAAGAAATTTGAAATAGGTATTTGTAAAGGAAAAGTCAGTTCATTACAATAAATCAAACCTTATTCTTTATCTTTCATCTGTTTTTCACCATCATTCTCTACTATTAGTAGCAGGAGAGCATTTATAAAAAATAGAGTAATTTTTATAAATAATACAAGCCTCCAATGCTTCTTCATTATTTTGTAGTTTTTCGTCAACTGCGATATAAGAAGGGAGAAAACAGGTATGATTTTAAAAGCATTAAAAACGAATAAATTACTAACTATTAACTATCAAAACAACGGTTTTGTTCAAACGGTCAAAGGTTATATTCAAAACTTAAACTTGCTCGAACAAACTCTTCTATTAAAAGATGAAAATCAGCATGTGCGATCACTGCGACTATCAAGTATTAAAAACATTTATTGATTGAAAAAAGATCCGAACGATGAATCGTTCGGATCTTTTTTCAATTAAATAAAATATTTTTGTCTTAGTCTCTTTTTATTTAACTCACTGTATAGCGTGCGATTACTTCTTTAATTGATTCATATACAATTTCAACCATTGTTTTTAATTCTTCGTCCGTCATTGAAAGAATAGGCATCATCGTAATTACAGGACCTAGCTCTCTGATAATTAAACCTTTTTGGCGAGCCGCTAAAATAATATCTCCCATCACTTTTTTATCTTCAAAAATAGACTTTGTTTGGCGGTCTTTGACAACCTCGATTCCTGCCATTAATCCTCTTTGTCTAATGTCTCCCACGTTAGGCAGTTCATAAAGCTTTAATAGATAACGTTTAAAAACTTTCGACCTTTCTTTTACACTACGGATTAACTCTCTTTCTTCTATCAGTTCAATATTTCTAAGCGCTACTGTACAGGCCAATTGATTTCCCGTATACGTATGTCCATGAAAGAACGTTTTATTTTCATCTGGATGAGCTAAAAAAGCATTAAATATCTGTTCGCTTGTTAACGTAGCAGCAAGCGGCATATATCCTCCTGTGATCCCTTTTCCTACACACATAATGTCTGGTACTACGTCTTCTTGTTCACATGCAAACATCGTTCCTGTTCGCCCGAATCCGACAGCTACTTCATCACAAATGAGCAATACCCCGTACGCTTTGCACAGACGCTCTACTTGTTTTAAAAAACCGGGAGGATGAGTAATAATACCCGCTGCTCCTTGCACAAGCGGTTCAATAATCAAGCCGGCTACTTCTTCTCCGTTGTTCTGCAAGAGCTTCTCCAGCTGGTGAATACAGTAAGCTGAAGCTTGCTCTTCGGTTTCGAACCCGTCCATACGGTAGATGTAAGGAGAAGGTGTGGGAATGCGTTCAAACAGTAAAGGCTTAAAGATGCGATGAAATAAATCCATGCCTCCTACACTGACTGCCCCGATTGTATCTCCGTGATATGCCTCATTCAATGAGATAAATTTACTTTTGTTTTTGTACTTTGCAGAGTCGAGATTTTGCCAATATTGATAGGCAATTTTCAACGCAATTTCAACAGCGGCAGAGCCTGTATCAGAATAGAATACTTTCGATAAGCTGCCAGGAGTAATTTCCGCTAGCTTTTTAGCTAACAAAATGGATGGAACGTTTGCCGATCCAAGCAGCGTAGAATGCGCTAATTTCTCCACTTGTATATGTAAAGCTGTATTTAATTCCGGATCATTATGTCCATGCACGTTCACCCATAGAGAAGCGTATCCATCTAAATATTTGTTTCCCGCTACGTCATACAAATAGCTTCCCTCTCCTCTTTCAATGATAAGGGGATTCGATTCACGGTAAGCTTTCATTTGTGTAAAGGGATGCCATACATATTCTTTATCCCATTTTTCCAGCTCAGCTTTTTGATACGACACAGTCAAACACCTCCTGAATATGTTGAATCACACTTTTTTGCCTCACCAATTTCTCAATATATGCTTCTAACTCTTCATCGATATGAGTAAATACAGGTACAGTCATTAAAGAAGAGACTTGAAGCAGCTTTTCAATCGTTCGAACATTGTCTTTATGAATGATACTGCTGTGATTAAAACGATTAAAAATGAGTCCGTTGATTTTAAGATGATGCTCACTTGCATATGAAAAGGTAGAAAGCGCATCGTGAATAGCTCCTAATTCCGTTGTTCCAACAGCAATAACCGGCATTTGTGCATCTAGGATCAAATCTTTTGTCATATAAAACGTTGTTTCCTCTTCAATTAAAGGTACGGCAAGTCCTCCCGCTCCTTCCACGAGTACTACGTCAAATGCCTTTTTTAATTCATTAATGCGCTTTAAGACGATTGAAGGCTCTACTTGCCTATTGCTCAGTTTAATAGCCAAGTGAGGAGACGTCTCTGGCTTTAACTGATAAATACCTGTATTTGCTACTCCGAGCCTTGTTTCAAACCAGTGAATATCTGGATAACCTCCGATTTCATCTTGGTAGCCGGTTTGAAACGGTTTGCAAATTGTCGTTTTTATTCCTAGACGGCTAAGTACTTTATACAAAATGCTTGTCACCAGCGTTTTACCAATATCTGTTCCAGTTCCCGTAATAAAATACGCTTTGCCCACTTTCTTTCCTCCTCTTTTTTCTATGTCTTCATTACCCCGCTTTAGCCCGCTTTGATGATAAACGGCTAAATTGAGGCTTCATTCGGTGAATCAGCACTGAACATAAAATGCACAATAAAAGATCTCCAGGCATTGGCAAAACAGCTCCAAAAAGAAGTGTATCACTCAGTGAAAGTGGCTTTTCAATTATCCATTTCATTGCTCCGTAAAGCCAAACGCACCCGAATACGTACACAATAACCAATGTAGATAAGTTGGCTAAAAAGATAGAAAAAGGTTTCTTTAAGTCATATTTTTGAATAAGGTAGCCGTTCATAAATGACCCTGCAGCATAGCCAATTAAATAGCCAAACGTTGGTTTGAAGATATACCCTAAACCTCCTCCTTCTGCAAAAACCGGAACACCGATTAACCCAATACCTATGTAGCATAGCTGACTATACAAACCTAAACGCGGTCCTAACAGCGCCCCGGCTAAATAGACAGGAACAATTTGAAGAGTAAACGGTATGTAGGGAATAGGAATTTTTATAAATGCACCAATCGCCGTTAAAGCAGCAAATAAAGAAACATACGCCATTGTTCTCGTTTTCATGTTCACCCTCCTTTCTCTGTTCGCTGCTTTAAGTTTGCAATAATCTCTTTTTATTTGTCAACTTAATTTTAATTTAAGTTTACAAATAAAATATAAAAAAAGACGCAAAAACCTGGGCTTTTGCGTCTTTTTGATTTTTATAAAATTACCTTTTTGTCGTCTTTAAGCTGCACTTCTTGACGGCTGATAGATAAATCAACTTTCTTTTTTACACGTGCATGATAATAAGCATAAAACAGCAGCGCTAGTGGAATACCGACATACAGTGCCATTCGCTGCTCTGCATCAAATGCCATGCTTCCAAGTACAATCGTATTTAATACTAATGCGATTAAAGGTAATACCGGGTAAAGAGGGACTTTGAATTTTAAATCCTCGATTTGCCCTCCTTGATTTATATATCTTTTTCTAAATGCAAGCAGTGATGCAGCAATCGTAATCCAGCCAATTTGTGCACCTAAACCCGCTGCAGAAATAAGCCATACAAATACTGTTTCTTGAGCAAAGAATCCTGAAAGCAAAGATAAAAGCGCAATGCCTAATGTTAAAAGCAAGGCGTTCATCGGCACACCGCGTTTATTTACTTTCATGAAAGCTGAACTTGCCATGTTATCTTTTGACAATGAATACAGCATACGCGTTGCTGCATAAAGACCTGAGTTAGCTACAGATAACAGTGCCGTTAGGATAACAAAGTTCATAATATCTGCTGCATATGGAATACCAATTTGGTCGAATACAACAACAAATGGACTTTCAACTACGCCTGCTTTTTCAAGCGGAATCATCCCCGCTAATACAGCTACAGCTAGTACAAAAAATACAAGCGTTCTCCATACCGTTTGTTTAATTGCTCTTGGTACAGTCTTGTCTGGGTTTTCACTTTCCCCAGCAGCTACACCGATAAGCTCCGTACCTTGAAATGAGAAGTTAACTGTAATCATCGTAATCAGCACGGCACTAATTCCGTGAGGGAACACGCCGTGAGCCGTATAGTTAGAGAAAAGCGGCGCGCTGTCTCCATTGCTTAATGGAAGAAAACCAAACATAGCAGCTCCACCAAGTACGATAAATAAAATAATAGCTAACACTTTAATGCTGGCGAACCAAAACTCCGCTTCACCAAACGCTTTAGCTGACAGTGCATTTAATGAAAATAATAAAAGCGCAAATATAGCACACCAGATCCATACAGGAGAATCAGGAAACCATCTTTGCATAAGCTGACCTGCTGACAAAAATTCTAATGCAACCGTTACAGCCCAGCCCAACCAATATAACCATCCAAAAGCAAAACCAACGCCAGGGCCAATAAATTTTGTTGTATATGTCTGAAACGAACCAGAAACTGGCATTGCTACTGCAAGTTCCCCTAAGCAAAGCATTGTTAAGTACATAATGAAGCCACCTACGATAAACGAAAGGATAGCTCCAATCGCCCCTGCTTGGCTAATCGTGTATCCTGTTCCTAAAAAGAAACCTGTACCGATAACCCCGCCGAGCGAAATCATAAACAAATGTCTGCTTTTCATCGTCTTTTTTAATTCATTTGTTTGCTGTTGTCCTTCTATCATATTAACGACATTTCCTTTCAACCTATTTATTACGAGATATTACCTAGAAAAAAATTAATAAACCTTTGTTTTCTATGCATATTTACTTACATATTTATGCGGTGTTCTCAATTTAAATGAAACAGCCTTTTGTAATCTTAACATAATGCTCACTAGATTTAAAATGTTTTTCTGCAAAAGTAAAATGAATTTTTCTTGAATAGTGTGATTTCCTTTTACTGTTGATATTCATAAGCGTTTTTCTGCAAATGAATAGATGATACAACAAGAAAAAAGCTGTGCTTTCGAAGACGAAAGCACAGCTTTTTCACTTTTTACCAAACAAACAATCCAACAATCATAGCACTTAATAAAGAAACAGCGATACCGCTCACAAGCAGTTTCCATACGTTTTTTCCAATAATCGTTGATTTACCTTCTGATAACGTAGAATTATACGTACCATAAATCATACCCACCGTACTGAAGTTAGCAAAAGATGTTAAGAATGTTGTAGCAACTGCAATCGTATGCGGTGGAAGTGTATCTAGATTTTTCTTCAAATCCATCATCGCCACGAATTCATTTGTTGCTAGCTTGATACCCATCAGCTGAGCTACGTACATGGCATCATGTCCCGTTAGCCCTAGTAAGAATGCAAATGGACTAAAGATGTAAGAGAAAATCTTTTGTACAGTCAAGCCGTCTACAATAACGCCTAAAATACCGTTAAGCGCAGATGTAAGAGCTACATATCCAATAACCATCGCTAAAATAACAATTACCATGTTCATTCCGACTAACATACTGTTTGAAATGGTAGAGAAAAAGTCTTTTTTCTCTGACTTTGGCGGTACGTAAATCATATCTTCTTCTTTTGTAACATGAACTGGATTCAATAAGCTCACTAAAATAAGCGCGTTTAAACAGTTCAGTGGAATTGCTGTAAACACGTACGTAGCGGGAACCATCGTTAAATAAGCACCGATAATAGATCCGCTAATACTGCTCATACTCATAATTCCAAACGTAAGCAAACGGTTGTCCTTTAACACAGAAAGCTGATTACGAATAACTGCTAATGCTTCCGTATTTCCTAAGAACATCATTTGGATAGCGAAAAAGCTTTCTAATTTAGGCAAGCGAGAAACTTTCGAAATGACCCAGCCTACTTTATCAATAATCCACGTTAAAATACCAAAGTAAGATAAAATATCAAAGAACGTCACGACAAAGATGATAGGCAGTAATGCACTGAAGAAAAAGTCAACCGTTTGATTTCCCATTACGGATGGAAACGCAAAGGCAATTCCATCGTTGGCACAGGAAATCAGCCAAGTAAAGAACGAAGCAATCTTATTAATGATCCATGTTCCGATTGAAGTTCCTAACATAAACCAAGTAATGAGGACTTCAACGACTAATAGTGAAGCAATCGGACGCCACTTTATTTCTTTCTTTTTAGGAGAACATAAGAAGACGACGCCCATTACTACAAAAACGCCTAATAAATTTAATAAAAAGTACATGCAAGCCACTCCCAGGTGTGTATTTGAAAAACAAAAAAAGCTCTTACTTTTCATAAATTCTGACAATAACAGAAAGTATGAAAAGTAAGAGCTTTGAAAGAAGGCTGTATCTATGATAATACGCCCTTCTTTTTGCTGCTTATATCCAAACTTTCTTGTAGTCTAGTTTTTTACGGTTACTAGGTAGAGACTATCAGACCATATTACTGATAATATACAAGATCGTAATCTTAGCTGTATTCAATTGATATGAACAAATTCTACCCTTTATTTTTTTAATAATCAACACTTTAAAAGTTTTTCGGAATAATAAAATTGGTATGAAAATTCTATTTATTTATCACTTCTTTTGAACTACTCATCGGAAAATCACACAAAAAAAGTGAATTTAATCATTCTTTTAACTCAATTATTTTCCTGTTTTTGAAATAAAGAAATTAATTCTTTGATGAGTATATTTAAATCTCTACTTCGCTTTTCATTTAACTCCTCACAAAAAACATTTCATTTTTACGACTTGAGACGTAGAAAAAAATAATCCTGCTGTTCGTTGAAATTAACCGGTTTTCATTTTACACTTTATGGTAGAAGAAAACAAATTTAATTATAGGTAGAAAGCGGGTTATAACGTGAAAAAAATATTGGCTTTTATTTTAGTGATAGGTGGTACGGCAGTCCTCTTTTCTACTGCGTTTGCGCCTTCCTCCTGGTCGTTAAGTTCATTCAAGACGTCCAAGTCTGAAGCGGCATTATCAAGTGATATTCAGCGTATTCAAATCGACTCTCCAAGCATTAGTACAACGGTCGTTCCGCAAGATCGTCAAGATATTAAAACAAAAGTAGAAGGTAAAGGAAAAGTAGATGTAAAGCAAAATGGAGACA
The DNA here is from genome assembly GCF_038006305.1 of Priestia sp. FSL R5-0597. NCBI lineage: Bacteria > Bacillati > Bacillota > Bacilli > Caryophanales > Bacillaceae > Priestia > Priestia sp. FSL R5-0597. The sequence goes on along the minus strand of NZ_JBBOUZ010000001.1, from coordinate 806,312 downwards.
CCCTAGTTGTCGCGTATCAAAAAAGTCCCTTTCAATGGCTTTCTATTTTTTCAAACACAAAAGTAACAATCTACATTCCTAAAGATTATCACCATAACCTTGCGCTTAACGTAGGTTCGGGGGACCTTCAAATTGCTACACATCCTGAACAAGCGCTTCAGCTGAAAGATGTTTCGATTAAAGTAGGTTCTGGAAATGCAAGCATTTCAAACTTGATGAGCACCTCTCTTCGTACGGATGTTAATTCTGGAGATTTACAGCTGAGTAATGTCGAGACCCAAACGGCTAAATTTGCTGTCGGCTCTGGGCAAATTAAAGGAACAAACTATCAAGGAAAACTTCAGACGCGCATTGGATCTGGTGATCTCTATATGGATTTTAAAAAGCTAGAAGAGGCCGTTTCTGTAGATGTAGGATCCGGAGATGCCGTGCTGGTTCTTCCGAAAAGCGCTGGTTTTAAAGTGAATGGAAAAGTAAGCAGCGGTGACATTAACAACAATTTTAAGTTAAACAATGCAACGATAACAGAGAATGTATTAAAAGGAAAATACGGAAATGGAAAATACCCTATCGATATAGCTGTTTCAAGCGGAGAATTAACCTTGGAATCAAAATAAAGAGGCTAGGACAAAAGTATTTTAACTCAATTGTAAAACGAACCATTAATCAACATATTTGATTAATGGTTCGTTTTTTGTTGTGGTGAACATCGTTTTATCTGTTTCGTTTTTTCTAGTAGTTGATTGGAGGGCAAGCGACGAGGAGGCTCAGCGTCCGCCCGCGGAAAGCGAAGCCTTGCCCGGAAATCAACTGCGGTGTAATAAGCAGTCCAACTCATGTATCTCATTTGTTCGTCTTTAGATTCGGTTCATTTAGTTATGTCTCAACCTCTTTATTTATGGTCTCACTGCAATATACCATGCTACTCCTACGATTGATCCTATGAATACAACTCCGTAAATAATAGATAAATTCACTATACTTTTCTTTTTAGATTTCCCGTAATCTTCATCTACTTTCTTTGCAGCACTGATCGTACCTGCAAGGGCAGCAACGCCGATAATAATGACAAGAAGCAATGCTAATTTCATTCTTCTCTCCTCCATATTTCGGTGATTGAATAAGACTAAATACCAAGATGTTATTTATTTCATTTTAAGCAGCACAATTTAATCAGAATATGAAAGCGCTATACCTTCTCTTTCTATCATAAAGCTAAATTATGTAAAATCAACCATCCAATCGTTCATTATTTTCCTCCGCCACTTTACATACATAAAAAATTCCCGAGCTTCACTGCTCAGGAATCTTTATCTAATAGACATGACATTTTAAGGTTTTAAAATGACTTTAATGCAGTTATCTTGATGATCATTAAAACTGAAAGACATGTTTTCCTACCAGTACATCTGCCATCTTTACAAAGCGCTTGATTTCTAATACGTCATGAACACGAACTATTTGAACGCCTTGTGCAATCCCAGCATATACAGTAGCTGCGGTTCCTTCCATTCTTTCCGTAGGAGGAGCATTCACTATTTGTCCAATAAATCCTTTACGAGAAGTAGCAAGCAGCACCGGATAACCCATATTCGTCAGCTGATCTAAATGCTGAATTGCTTCTACATTATGGGCAGCCGTTTTTCCAAAGCCAACGCCTGGATCTAAAATAATTTGATCATTGCGAACTCCTGCAGCTTTTGCAATGGAGATGCTTTCTTTTAAATCACTTATCATATCTGTAATCAGATTTGTATAGTTGGGCTCATGACGGTTGTGCATTAAAATAATGGGCACATTATAATCAGCTGCAACTTGAGCCATTTTAGGATCGGCTTTTGCACCCCATATATCATTAATAATATGTGCTCCTGCTTCTAGCGCATGCTTGGCCACTTCCGATTTATATGTATCTACGGAAATCGGCACCTCTACGCGCTTAGCCACTTCAGAAATAACGGGCACAATCCGTTTAATCTCTTCTTCATCGCTAATTCTTGTATAACCAGGACGAGTTGATTCTCCTCCGATATCAATGATATCTGCTCCTTGCTTTACCATTTCCTCAGCATGAGCAACTGCTTTATCTACATCGTAGTATTTTCCGCCGTCTGAAAATGAATCCGGGTTTACGTTTAAAATCCCCATAATAAGCGTACGATCCGCATAATTCAGCTCATACTTTCCGCATTTAATGACGGATTGAGACGTTAAAGTTGACACTATCCTCAGCCCCTTCGTAATTTGCAAATTAATATATATTTATAAATATCATGTATTTTGAGAATGTCATACCGTTCGTAATTATATCAAAAGTCACCAGTCCTATGTGATTTTTCTTGGAGTTTCTTTCTTCTATAGTGTGAGATAAACATTAAAAGTGAATACACAGATAACATTAAAAATCTCTATCGGGCTTGTCTTCAGGGTCTTTTTTCCTCTTCTCACATCTTTTGTGAGTCTTTTTATTCAAAAAGAAAGGATTCGCATTAAAAGCGTTTAATTTATAGCAATAGTTGGGAATTTATAATTAAGTAACTTCCATTTTTTATGGAATTCATTTTAAGGAGGATGACTATGACTCAACAATCGTTACAAGTCAAATTAATTCCTTATACAATTGAGTCGATTATCGACTCAACAAACGAAACGCCTAAAGGAGTAAGCTTAATTCAAGCACCTGCTATTTGGGAACAAAGCAATCAAGGAGAAGGCATTGTAATTGCAGTTATCGACACTGGTGTTGACACAAATCATCCTGACTTAAAAGATTGTATTATCGGAGGAAGAAACTTCACTTCGGATTATGACGGAGATTCTTCTGTATTTGAAGATAATAATGGGCACGGCACTCACGTGTCTGGTACCATTGCTGCTGCGCTCAATAATGAAGGGGTAGTAGGGGTGGCACCCAAAGCAAAAATCCTAAGCTTAAAAGTACTTACCGGTGAAGGATCGGGAAATTACGAATGGATTATTGACGCTATTAACTACGCCGTCGAATGGCGAGGTCCTAACAATGAGCGAGCACGAGTTATTTCCATGTCACTCGGGGGACCACAAGACGTTCCAGAACTGCACGAAGCTGTTCAAAATGCTGTGAATAAAGATGTTTCTGTCGTTGTTGCGGCCGGAAATGAAGGTGATGATCGCGAAGAAACTTTTGAATATTCATATCCAGGAAGTTACAACGAAGTCATTCAAGTAGGAGCAGTGGACAACAGCTTAAGCTTGGCTCCTTTTACCAATGTCAATGAAGAAGTGGATTTAGTGGCACCGGGAGTTAACATCATCTCTACTTTTTTAGAAGGTAAATATGCGACTCTTTCAGGAACTTCAATGGCAACTCCTCACGTGGCAGGAGCTTTAGCTTTATTAATTAACTTATGTGAGAAGGAATTTGGCCGCTCTCTAATCGAAGCCGAAATCTATGCTCAACTTGTAAGAAGGACGCTTCCTCTTGGATATCGAAAAAGCTCTGAAGGAAACGGATTTCTCATGCTCGATTTGGTAGAGAAAATACATGATATTATTAACGTAGCCCGTATCAACCCTAGTAAGTAATAAATAAGAAAAACGAGAAATCTTCTTGGTTCTCGTTAAATTGAAATAAAGACATGCGAACGCATGTCTTTATTCATATCTTAATGCTTCGATTGGATCTAACTTCGCCGCTTTGTTTGCAGGAAGCATGCCGAATACAATGCCAATCGTCATGGAAAACAACACTCCTCCAAGTACTACTTGCCACGAAATTAATGACGGCCAGCCGGCAAATAGCGAAACAAGAGACGCTCCGCCTGCGCCAAGGCCGATGCCAAGCAAACCACCAATAAGCGTGAGCGTAATAGATTCAATTAAAAACTGAGTTAAAATTTGTCTTTTAGAGGCTCCTAATGCTTTACGAATACCAATTTCTCTTGTACGTTCCGTTACAGAAACCAGCATAATGTTCATAACGCCAATCCCGCCAACAAGCAGGGAAATGCCTGCAATCGATCCAATAATCGTTGTCATAATTCGCGTTACATTTCCAATGCTATCTGCTATTTCTTCTAAGTTCTGCACTTGGTAAGCATCTTCAGCATCATGCAAATTATTTAACAAATCTGTTGCGTCATTACCTACTTTTTTTAATTGATCAGAACTTTGTGCTTGAACGCTAAGGTTTGTGTAGTCGAGCTTACCGAAGCTTGATTTGTACGTATTATCTGGAATGTAAATAGTCGGTATTTCATATGCTAAAAAGCCTTTTGGTTTTTTTGTCACACCAATAATTTTGATAGGCTGTCCTTGAACCCATACTACTTGTCCAAGAGCTTCTTTTTTATCAAACAGCTCTTTTTTCATATCGCTCGTAATAACACCTACTCGATTACCTGACAAAAAATCAGCGCTGTCCAACATTCTTCCTTTTGAAACTTCAAGCTGATTAACCTCAATATACCCTTCATTAATTGCGTTAACAGTTGTATCGGATTCTTTGTCTCTATATCTTATTCCCATTCCCATTGAGCTAGAAGCTACCACATTCTTCGCTCCAGGAATAGTCGAAAGAGCTTTAATATCATCCTCTGTAAAGATCGGCTCCCCCGTCATGGAAAGGTCATCAGCTTGCATCTCGTCTTCAGGAGGCTGATAGTAGACATCAACTGTATTGCTTGCTCCTGTTATTTCTGACTTAATCATCTGTTCTCCGCCTTGGCCGATAGCAACAACGATAATAACCGCCCCTACGCCAATGATAATACCAAGCATTGTCAAAATAGAGCGCATTTTATGAGCAAGAACCGAGGAAAAAGCCATACGAATATTTTCTATTAAACTCATAAGCTATCGTTCTCCTTGTCGCTATGACTTAGCACCTTACCGTCACGAACGATAACTGTACGCGATGTGTACTCTGCCACTTCAGGTTCATGAGTAATAACTACAACTGTTGTCCCATCTGCATTTAGCTTAGAAAATTGCTCCATAATATCAGCACTCGTTTTTGTATCTAAGGCTCCTGTGGGTTCATCGGCTAAAATAAGCGTTGGATTGTTAACAATAGAGCGAGCAATAGCAACACGCTGCTTTTGCCCTCCTGATAACTCGCTCGGCAAGTGTTTCATTCGCTCACTCAGCCCTACTTTTGCAAGCGCAGCTTCTGCTCTGGCTCGTCTTTCCTTACGCGATACGCCGGCATATACCATTGGAAGCTCTACGTTTTCGACAGCTGATAAACGCGGCAGCAGCTGAAACTGCTGAAAAACAAAGCCGATATGAATATTTCTTACTTTTGCCAGCTGCTCATCGCTGTAAGTAGAGATTTCTTGTTCATTTAATAAATAGGAGCCTGAAGAAGCGCGGTCTAAGCATCCGATAATGTTCATGAGCGTTGATTTTCCGGAGCCTGAAGGACCCATAATCGCAACAAATTCACCGTCATAAATCTTCAAATTAATATCTTTTAAAATCGGTACTTCCTCTTTGCCAAGATGATAGCTTTTATGAATATTTACAAGCTCAATCATTGAACAGTCACTTCCGCACCGTCAGTTAAGTCCTTTGAAGGATTGGCAATAACTTTATCTTTAGAAGAAACGCCGCTTTTAATTTCAATAAATTTGTTGGTTGTTTCTCCTACCTTTACTTCCTTACGAACCGCCTTTTTATCTTTCACGACGTATACAAATTTTTCTCCGTCTTCATTTACAACTGCTTTTATTGGCAGTGATGAAGCTTTCTTACTGCTTGTTTCAATTTCAAGCAGCAGCTTAAATCCTGGCTTAATCATCGTGATATCTTGGTCATCTACTTTTACTTCAACTGGATATTGATTCGCTGCATCATTGCCTGCCTCCGCTGATGCCTGCTGCTGAGGTAGATAGTCAATTTGTTTTACGCTCCCTGACCATTCTTTATCAGGCAGTACATCTGATGTAATTTTAACAGCTTGACCGGTTTTAATTTTTAAAGCGTCGTACTCAGAAAGCACGCCAGTAGCTAAGTATTCATCGGTATTACCAATATGTATAAGCGGCTTTTGAACTTCACTCGTGTTATTAACCGCTTCTTTATCTACTTCTAGCACAGTCCCGCTAATATCACTCGTTACGTCTAAATTACGCTCTTTTTTAGCAATTGATTTGGCTTCTAGTTTGTTTCGTTCTAAGTCAATTTTAGCCGTTTCTAAGTCGAGGTTGAGCTGCGTCCGCTCTGTTTCAATTTGATCTTTCGCTTCTTGCTTACTCATTTCTTTTTCTAATTCTTTTTGTTTTTTATTTAAATTTGAGATTTGTTTGCTTACTGAATCAATTTGCAGCTGACTCGATTTTTTTTCTAGCTTGTTTTGTTCTTGCTCTAAATCAAGCGTATCGCTTTCGTACGTTACGAGAGAAGTTCCCTGCTGTACGCGCGATCCTTCCGTTACATGAAATCGTTCAACCTCGCCTTTTTCAGCGTCAAAGTAAACGTATTGCTCATCAGCAAGCTTTAACGTACCCGGAACCATCACTGTATTTCTTAACTTTTTTTCTTTTACAGTTGTTACTTGAACATCAACTGCTTTACCACCTACACTTTGTGCACGATATACATTAATCCCAATAACCGCAACAATAACAACTGTTACGGCTGTAATAATTATTCCTTTTTTCATTTACAACCCTGCTCCTTTAAGCGCTTCTGAAGCAGCTCCTCCAACTCCTGAAATAGCAGCTCCTAAGATAAATAAAACAATTACGGTAATAATTGAAGCAGCTTTTGATAAATTCGCTACTTTTTGCAGCCCGACTGCTGTCAAAATAAGTCCCCATATAGAGAAAATTTCGATTGAAGTAAATACGCCTCCAATAGCACCTTTAGCACCAACTAGCCCATTTAACGACGTCACATTCGCTGAAGTATGCGCTAATGCAGCGACTCCCGTATTAATTAACTGACCAATTGCTGTGATGAACGTAACAAACAAATTCATGCTAAACATTTGGCGATATGTTGTTTTTCCAGTCCCTAACTTTGCAATTAAAAACAAAATTAAACTCGTGAATGCCAGTGTAGCAACTATTGCAATCACTCCTCCAACCGTTCCGCCAATCATACTGAATATAGGATTCACTTCAATCCCAGCTTCTTTTTGCTGCTGTAATGTCTCTTGCGCTTGAGGGGTATAAACAGCTAGAAGCGTTGTTGCAAGTGTTAAAACAATAACAAGTAAAAGAGGTCCCCAGATGACCGGAGTGCTTTTCATTTTCTCAAACTGTACAACCGGACTCGTAATAAAACCAAAAATAGAAGGCTTTCCTTTCTCTTGAACTTCCGAAGATACATTGACTTCTGTGCTCATAATCAAACTCCTTTTATTTTGTTTCGTTAGTAGCTCTTAAGACCCACCTTTTACTATTTTTTAAAGTCTTCTAGCAAAATTGGCTCTCTAAGAAACTCTCAAACACCTAATATTCTAACATAATTATACAAATTAATTTACATTTTTCTTACATTTAATATTTTTTATGGTATTTTTAACAATTAAAGAGATGTCTTAATGCTAAATTACATTATTAATCTTTTTTATATTTTCTAAATATTCTAATTATCATTTGACATCATTCAATAGAATTCGTATATTATGATTAAAGTTTATTATTCCTATGTTTTTTATAAGTTTTATATCCAAGGAGGAGTTTCAATGTCTGCTAAGAAACCATTTCGTCCTGAAACACAAGCGATCCATTCTGGTCAACAGCTTGACCCAGCTACTTTTTCGCGTGCCGTACCTATTTATCAAACAAGCTCATTTGGATTTAAAGATACGGAGCATGCTGCGTCTTTATTTAATTTAAGTGAACAAGGCTATATCTACACTCGAATTGTAAACCCTACTACGGACGTTTTTGAACAGCGAATTGCTGAGTTAGAAGGCGGAGTTGGTGCTCTAGGAGTAGCTTCAGGTCAGTCAGCTACTACCTTTTCCATTTTGAATATCGCTTCCGCAGGAGATGAAATTGTATCAGCAAGCAGTTTATATGGGGGAACGTATAACCTCTTTTCGTCTACGCTTCCTAAACTGGGCATTACCGTCAAATTTGTAAACGCCGATAATCCAGAAAATTTTAGAAGGGCAATCACTTCCAAAACAAAGGCAATTTATGCTGAATCCGTTGGAAATCCACAGGGAAATGTGCTAGACATCGAGGCAGTTGCAGACATTGCCCACGAACATGGAATTCCTCTTATTATTGATAATACTGTTCCAAGCCCTTACCTTCTTCGCCCCATCGATTTTGGAGCAGATATTGTCGTTCATTCTGCTACTAAGTTTCTTGGAGGGCATGGAACAGCAATTGGCGGTGTTATCGTAGACAGTGGAAAATTTAATTGGGAAGCGAGCGGAAAATTTCCAGACTTAACAACTCCAGATCCAAGTTATCATGGCCTCGTATACACAGAAGCTGCCGGTGAAGCTGCTTATATTACAAAAGCGCGCGTTCAGCTTTTACGAGATATTGGAGCTGCTTTATCACCTTTTAATTCCTTTTTACTTCTTCAAGGAGTAGAAACACTCCATCTGCGATTAGAGCGTCACAGCGAAAACGCATTAAAGGTAGCGAAATTTTTAGAGCAGCATGAATTAGTAGAATGGGTAAATTATGCGGGGCTTCCTTCCCACCCTTCCTATTCTTTGGCACAAAAATATTTGCCTAAAGGACAAGGAGCCATTTTAACCTTTGGTGTCAGGGGAGGAAAAAACGCTGCGGCTAAGTTAATTGATTCGGTTCAGTTATTTTCTCATTTAGCCAATATTGGCGACTCTAAATCACTCATTATTCACCCGGCAAGCACCACTCATCAACAGCTATCTGAAGACGAACAAAAAGCTTCGGGTGTGACGCCAGAACTCATTCGTCTGTCGGTTGGAACAGAAGCAATCGACGACCTTCTTGAAGATTTAGATTATGCCTTAAAAGCCAGCCAAAAAGTGAATACAACTGTTTAAAAGCTGTGGTTTTTCACAGCTTTTTTTTATATCGCCCAATAACTTTTTATACTTTCGCTTATGCTACAATAAACAAAACGAATGAAAAAGGAGTTACTATGAACACGTTCAATTCAATACCTGCCATTACATTTACAGACGTTCATAAAACATTTAAAGATAAAGAACATAGTGTTTTAAAAGGCATATCGGGTGCAGTGATGCAAGGCTCGCTCGTCATGATGGTAGGACCATCAGGATCCGGAAAAAGCACCCTTCTTTCCATGTGCAATTTACTTTCTGCACCTGATGAAGGAAGTATTGAAGTATATGGAAAAGACATTAGCAAATGGAATATTTCTGATTTGCGAAAAAAAGTGGGCATCGCTTTTCAATCAGCTCCTGTTATTGATGGAACAGTGCGAGATAATATGATGCTTGTTCAAAAGCTGCACGGCAAACAGGATATTATGCCTGAAGAACTCTGTGCCTTAACCGGTCTTTCCCCTGACTTGTTAGGGCAGGATGCAAGAGATTTATCCGGTGGTCAAAGACAAAGGTTATCATTAGCGCGCACGCTGTCGAACGGATCTGACCTTTTGCTTTTAGACGAAATCACTTCCGCTTTGGATGCCACTTCTGCTCATGAAATTGAACAGCTTATTTCTCATTTACATAAAGAGCAGAATAAAACGATTATTTGGGTTACCCATAATTTAGAACAAGCCAAACGTTTAGGAGAGGAAGTCTGGCTTTTAATGAACGGAGTGATTGTAGAAAAAGCGAAGACGGAGACCTTTTTTCATGCTCCTGTAAAAGCTGAAACAAAACAATTTATTGAAGGAGCCTTTCTATGAGTTCACTTTCACTGATTTTTACCATCGTTTTTGTTTTTATTGCTCTTTTTTTATCAAAATCTTTTCGTATAGGACTCGAGAAAGATATTATCATTGCCAGTATTCGAGCAGCCGTTCAGCTGTTAGTGATCGGATATGTTTTATCTTTTATTTTTGACGCGAATCACCCAGCTTTTATGATTCTCATTTTATTCGTTATGCTGACGGTCGCTTCCCAAAATGTTGTAAAGAAAAAAAAGCAGGGATTTAAAGCTTTCTTTCGTGTATTTGTCACTCTTTTTATTGTAGAAATCCTGACCCAAAGCGTTATGCTGGGCCTACATATTATCCCTGCTACTCCGCGATATGTCATTCCTGTCAGCGGTATGATTATTGGAAATTCGATGATTTTGGCCAATTTATTTTTAAATCGGTTAGACGCTGAAGTAAATAGAAGGCGAGACGAAATTCAATTGATTCTGGCGCTTGGCGGAACTCCTAAACAAGCTATTCATAGTATTTTAAATGCCGCAATCAAAGCTAGCATGATTCCTACTGTAGAAAGCCAAAAAACAATTGGACTCGTTCAGCTTCCCGGCATGATGACAGGCCAGATTATTGGAGGGGCAGATCCGATACAAGCAGTCAAATTCCAGCTGCTCATCGTTTTTACTATCCTAGCCTCTGCTACGCTTTCCTGCGTCATCTTAAGCCGCTTAACATATCCTACCCTTTTTAATAGCTATCATCAGCTTATCCGTGAACATACATAAAAAAGAAGAAAGGAGACTCCTTTCTTCTTTTTTATTGAGCAGCTTTTTTTAATCTTGTTCCTACGTCACTTCCAAAGGTCACTCCTAAATCACCGAGCCATCTTCTATAGGCAATACTCAGTCGGTCCGGATTCAAATGAAGCTCTGCTTGTAAGTCAAGCGGCAGCTCTTCGGGTTTTTGACTTTCTACAATGCTCGTATCTTGTTCAATAATAAGCTGCTGAAAATCACGGAAATATTGATCAGGTGCATCAAACGAATAGTTTCTAGAAACCAATGCAAACACAGTCGACTTTCTTTCCTCTTCAGGTAAAACCGCAAACAGCATCGAAAAGATTTCACCCGTTTCATAGTTCACTTTTTTCAACCTTGCAACGGCAGGACGAAGAATTTCAAAAGTATAATAAATAGTCGCAAAGTTACCCGTACCATCTGCATCTGCGTACACAGCGATTTCGTCAGAAATGTATCGGTTATCTTTCCAATGTACCTTATAATCAGGAATTTCGGCGTAATCCGAGTGTCCAAGGCTTCCTTCGTGAACAAAAGCCAAATGGCTTACATCTAGAAAGTTTTCTACGACACGAGGAGCTGCTGCCTGCAGAGTATGAGGGTTGGCGCAAACCGTTTTAAATCCGGAGTTAAGGTATTCGTCATACTGAGGAAGAGGAATATCACTTGCCTCGCTGTTCATCTTCACCCATATAATCCCATACTTTTCAACGCAATCATATACCTGTGCTTTTGCTTTTGAAGGAATCGCTCTTCCCGGCGGCTGTTGAGGAATTTTCACACAAGCCCCGGCACCATCGTATTTCCATCCGTGATAAGGGCACACAATGCAATCATCTACTACTTTCCCAAGAGATAACGCTGCACCGCGATGGATGCACAAATCTTTAAATGCTTTAATGGCATTAGTTGTGCGAAACAGCGCAACTCGCTCTTCTAAAATCGTTACTTGCAAGGGCTGATCTGTTAAATCATGTGAATAAGCTGCAGGCAGCCATTCCTTAGCCAATACTAAATCTTTAATCATCTGCATCGCCTCCGTACGATAAGTGAATTTATTTCTTGTTTATAAAAAAAACCGCAGAAATAGAAGGAGTTCTTCTATTTCCGCAGCTTTTTCGTTCCGTAAAACAGACTATAAGCGCGCGAAGATTCTACATAATTGCAGATAGAGCGACCTTAGCACTTCATCTACAATAATAATACGTATTCATCGCTATTTTTTTAATCTCAATACCTAACCCTTGCATATTGAATAAAAAGCGGCCAGCCGCTAAAAGCTTTTCTGTCCACTGATTTCTCTTATTTTCACTTTATCAATTTCCCACTGAAAAATCTCTTGCTTTGTAAGCATCTCTCACATAATTTTTTCGGTTAAACGAATAAAAGCTGCGGTTTTTAAAACCGCAGCTTTCTTTATCATGAGCTCATATAACTGGCTGTATATTTTTTCGTCTGTTTTTGTATTTCTTGATTTAAATGTTTGAAAAATGAGAGCGTTTCTTCATAATCCGTCGCTTTTTCATGAAACTTCAATGTAAGATTTTCTTCAAACAACGTTTCTCCTTGATGACCGACCGCTTTTAGCTGAACATCTGTAACAATACCTTGCGAAATCGAACATAATAAATAATTAAAGCAATGAACCGGAACGATATGCATCAGATGGAAATCATCAATAGTTCTATCACTTTTTGTTTTCTTAAATTCCACAGTGAGTTCTTCCGGATGAATAAACACATTTATATGCTGTTTGGACAAACAAGTAGGATTCATTTTTTGTGTATACTCACAAAATTCCAGTCCAATAAATACAGAATTCTCGGAGTCAGCTTCAATGAAGATTTGCGAATTTTTTACCATTGTCCTCGTCCTCCATATTCAATCTAGTTACCCCACCACTAGCACTTGTTTGTAGAATATTACCAGTTCTTCTCTATTTTATCACTGATTTTTCTCAGTGCCTATTTAACAGACGGAAGTTCTCTTTAAAAGAGAAGGAACCGACAGGCAGTTCTTTATGTGAGAAGAATGAACAAAAGACACCTCTTTTGTTTTATTGAGGTGTCTTTTGGTATCATCAGCCTGTGTTACGCAATCCTGCTGCAATGCCGTTAATCGTTAATAATGCTTCTTTTAAAAGTTCTTCATTTAACGTTTCAGCCTCATCTTCACGCAGCTTGGAAATAACCTTAACTTGCAAGAAGGTTAGAGGGTCCACATACGGATTTCGTAATTTAATAGATTCTTTAATCGTAGGAAGATGATCCATTAATTCTTTTTGCCCCGTGATTTGAAGAATCATTTCTTTCGTAACATTATACTCTTTTTTAATAGCGGTAAAAATCCTCTCTGAAATAACCGGATCTTGTACCATTTCTGTGTATTCTTTTGCTGCCATTAAATCTGCTTTTGTTAAAGCCATTTGCAGGTTATCGACGGTCGAGCGGAAAAATGGCCATTCTTTATACATTTGTTGAAGAAGCTGTATATCTCCGGATTTCTCTACTAAATGCTGTAAGCCCGTACCTGCAGCGTACCAGGCTGGAAGCAGCTGTCTGCTTTGCGTCCATGCAAATACCCATGGAATTGCTCGCAAGTCTTCAAAGCGATCACTTCCTTTTCGACTCATTGGACGTGACCCAATATTTAAAGCCCCGAGCTCAGGAAGAGGTGTAGCTTGTTTAAAGTAGGTTAAAAAGTCTGCATCGTTGAAAACAAGCTCTTGATACTTACGTAACGAAGCAGTTGAAATCTCGTCCATTGTTTCTTCCCATTCATGTGTACGAATATCACATTGTTCAGCTTCTTGAGAAACATTTGCTGCCGCTGTAAGAAGAGCTGAGACCGCTTGTTCAAGGCTTCGGTAAGCAATGTCATATAAAGAGTATCTAGAAGAAAGAACTTCTCCTTGCTCTGTAATTTTAACACCGTCTCCTAGCGTCTCAACAGGCTGAGATAAAATGCTTCGGTTTAACGGGCCTCCTCCTCGGCCTAGTGAGCCGCCTCGGCCATGGAAAAACTTCAGACGAACTTGATACCTCCTCGCCATATCGTGAATTTCCTGCTGCGCTTTGTAGAGCTTCCAATTAGCGGTAAGCGTTCCGCCATCTTTGCTTCCATCTGAGTAGCCAAGCATGATTTCCTGCAAATCCTTCTGTTTTCTTAAGTGCTCTCGATAAAAATCTAATTGAAATAGCTGTTCCATAATCTTAGGACCTGCTGTGAGATCATCGATTGTTTCAAGCAGCGGAGCTATATTTAACTTGCTTTCAATGCGGCCATCTGCATGAAGGCGGTAAATACCCGCTTCTTTGGCAAGTACCATGACTTCTAACAAATCACTTGCAGACTGCGTCATACTGATTAAGTAGACTTCAATGGATCTTTCTCCAAATTCTTTATGTGCTCGATGTATCATGTTAAATACTTCAATTACTTGCTGCGTTTCTTTAGAGTAATTCTCTACAAACGATAGCACAGGTCTTGGGTCTTGAAGAACTTTCCCTAGCAGCTCAACTTTTTTCTCTTCTGTTAACGCTGAATAATCTTCAGCTAAAGAAACAGCATGGAAAATTTCTTTGATTGCCGCTTCGTGTTCTCCGCTGTGATTACGGATATCAAGCGTTGCTAAATGAAATCCAAACAGCTCAACTTGGCGAATTAATTTACACAAGCTTTTCAGCTGATAATCTTGAGGCTGATGCTTTTGCAAGCTATCTTTGATGAGAAACAAATCTTGTAAAAGTTCTTCCGACCTTTGATAACCTGCTTCCGACTCTCCAACTAAATTTAATTTATGAAGCATAATCGTAAGCTTGCAGCGATATACTTCGTGTTTGATTCTCCATCGCTTTTTCTCAGGCAGCAGCGATATTTCTTGATTAATAGAATCAAGAAGATTATCTGAAACTGCGACTCTTTTTGTAGACTGACTTAACCTTTGTCTCAATTGAGTAAGCGACTCTTTATATTTACGAATAGCTAACTTCCTTTGTTTGACAAGCGTTTGCCACGTTACTTTAGGAGTTACGTTTGGATTTCCATCTCGGTCTCCGCCAATCCATGAACCAAATCGAAGAATATTAGGCACTTTCCAATTTTCTTCGGGGTAATTCTCCTGCAATGAATTTTCCAATTCCTGATGAAGTTGAGGAAGCACTTCAAATAACGTTTCATCAAAATAATATAATCCATTGGATACTTCATCCATTACGGTTGGCTTGCGATCTCGCAGTTCATTTGTTTGCCATAAAATTAACACTTCGCTAAACAGTCTTTCTTCAATTTCTGTACGTTCACGTTTTGTTAACGTTGAATTATCCAAGTTTTTCAGAAGCTCAGCCATTCGTTTATGAATATCAAGGACACTTCGTCTAGTGGCTTCTGTTGGATGTGCCGTGATGATAAGCTCAAGTGATAAAGTTTGAAGCAAGTTAGCAATTACATCTGGCGCCACGCCATTATTTTTAAGCGAAACAACGGCGCTTTCCAATGAACCCGGCTGCATAATAGAATCTTCTTGCTGCTGATATTCGCGTCTGCGACGAATTCGATGATTTTGCTCTGCAATATTAACTAAATGAAAATAAACGGCAAACGCCCGAATAACCTGCGCGCGCATCGGTTGTTCAAGAGTAACGATTTCATTTTTTATTTCTTTATAGATGGCTTCATCTTTGTTTTCTCTAAGTGATTTTGCCACTTCGCGTATTTTTTCTACTTTGTTGAGCAGTTCTTCTCCACCTTGGTGAACCAGAACTTTCCCTAACAACTGACCGAGAAATTTTACATCACGGCGCAGGGCAGTGCTGCTGTTTTGTCTTTCTGCTGCTTCTACTGTTACCATTAGACACGACACCTTTCTTTATAAATGTTGTACTTTTTAAACTTTTTAGAAAATTATATTAAATTCATATTACCATGAACGAAAATAAATTTCATATAATTTTGTTTCCTCCTCCCATTCAGGGGAGAAATTCATCAAATATAAAAAAGAGGTTAAGACATAATTAAATGAATCCAATCCTAAGACGAACAAATGAGATACATAAGCTGAACCGCTTGTGACACCGCAGTTGGTTTCCGTACAAGACTTCGCCTCGCTTTCCAATCGACTGCTAGAAGGAACAACACAGATGAAACCTACGTTCACCATAACAAAAAAAAACGAACCACTAATCAAACATGTTGATCAATGGTTCGTTTTTCACTTCAGCTAAAATATTTTTCAGCCTCTCTTTTATGCTACCAAGGTTGTCCTAAATCCAACACTGAGGCTAGTTCATTGCTTTTTTTACGAACTTGTTTACGTGTGGCAGCGCGATCTGCCCCCGTTTGAAACAGGTATTTTTCTTCTTCTGTTTCGGGAATAAGCTCCGGTACTGCGCGGGGCTTTCCATCATCATCCATTGCCACAAAAGTTAAAAATGATGTGGCTGCAATTTGACGCTCCCCGGTTTTTAAATTTTCTTTAATCACTTTCACAAACACTTCCATCGATGAACGACCTGTCCATGATACGTATGACTCTAAACATACAGAATCTTGAGGCGTAATAGGGTGCAGAAAGTGAATAGAGTCTGCCGAAGCCGTCACACACTCTGTACGACTGTGACGATAAGCTGAAATGGACGCAATCATATCAATATCACTCATTAATTTTCCGCCAAATAACGTATTGTGATTATTAATATCATTAGGGAAAATGCGGCTCGTTCGAACGGCCTTTGTATCTTTACAATAATTTGCTTTCATTAGTAAGAACCTCCATTGATGCCTATCATAATAAGAATAAAAGAATGAATGAAACTATACTAGCATATTTTGATAAATTTAGCTTTACAAAAAACTCGTTGATTTATTTACAGAAAACAAAAAAGAGGTTGAGACATAACGAAATAAATCCAATTGAAAGACGAACAAATGAGATACATGAGTTGGACTGCTTATGACACCGCAATTGATTTCCGTGCAAGGCTTCGCTTTCCGCGGGCGGGCGCTGAGCCTCCTCGTCGCTTACGCTCCTGCGGGGTCTCACCTGTTCCGCTTTTCCCGCAGGAGTCTTCGCCTTGCCCTCCAATCAACTGCTAGAAGGAACGAAACAAATAAAACGATATGCACCATCGCAAAAAAACGAACCACTCATCAAACAGATTGATGAATGGTTCGTTTTTTACTTGGGCTCAACTATTTTTGTCCTAGCCTCTTTTTTGTCTATCGAATGTAGCTTGATCCAAACGTTTTACCTAAAGAGTCACTGTATAGGTCACTTGACTTCACAGTCCATTTCCCATCTTCTTTCACCATAAAAATTCGTAGCGGACGACTTCCTTCTTTCGTTTCTAATTCATTTACAATATCTTTGAATTTAGAAGCCGCAAACTCTTCAGAGTGTTTTGTATCGTAATCTTTTGTTTCATCTGTATATGCTCTCTTAAGCTGCGATACGTATGAATATAAGTCTGATAAATTAACAGTAGTGTACTCCACTTCTACTACAGCTTTATTATTTGCATTGGCAATCACATTTGTCTTTACGCTTGCTTTTTCTTTCAAAACATCTTTATACATGTTAAAAAAATCTTTTTTTGCTTTATCGGTTAAACTATTAGAAAACGCACCTTTTAATTCCTCATTAAACGCTTTTTTCTGTTCTTCTATGACAGCTGTTTTGTCCGCTGTTACATATTTATCATAATCTACATTTTCTTTGTTTAAGTAAAGAACTTCCGTGTAAGCTTGCAGAGCTTTTTCTGGGTCTTGCAGCTTATTATAGCTTTTCGCGTATTTCTTCGTATCCAGTGTTAATGTTACTTCGTCAATTTCTTCATCATAATCAGATGATTTTGGCTGAAGCCCAATTTTGTACTTTTTATCTTTTTTGACTTCAAAGACGAACATTAATTTTTTTTGCTTCCCAGCGCCAATCTTGTCAGATGAACTGCTTTCTAGTCCAAGTTCCCTACTGTTCACTCCCGTTTTTGGAGATAATTGTTCATCTCCTTCATATAAATACACACCGTCGTAATCCGATAAAGATATACTGTTTTTGGATACATTTTTCACTTTTAAATCAACTTTCAACAGCCCCTTTTCTTCACTTGTAGCTCCTTCATCACTATCTACTAAAATATAAGAAGCGCTGTCAATAGATGCTTCAATCGCCTTATTTTTAGCCGAAGTGGATCCTCCCGTTTCCTTAGAACTGTTACAAGCCGCTAATACTAGCATAAGTACAAAAACCAAAGCCAAAACATTCATTTTTTTCACAGCTGTCCAATCCCCTTTATTTTGTTTTTTTAGAACTTTATCCCAAATAAAGGTTCCCTCTGTGTAAATCCTTAAACCTTAAAATCTATGTTTTTTACAATATTTTGATAAAAACTAAGTCTAAATTCTCCATTCATCTAAATAAAAACACGAGCACCGGCTCGTGTTTTTTATTTAGATTTAAAATTTTCTTGATTGATTTGTTCAGCTTCTTTCATATATCGGTTAGATTTGCCACTTTTAATTCCCCAGTAATAAAAGGCTAATGATACGCAAGCAATCACTAGCATATCCCATCCGAAAGGTAAAATATTTTTACCTCCGAATTTTTCGCTTCCTATGTAGGAAATAAAAATCATGCACGCTAAATAGATAAGCATCCAAGCCCCGGTTAAAAATTCTTTTTTAAAGCCCACCCATTTATTTTTCGCTTGGTAATAAAAATAAACTGGCAGGCCAATTGCCATAATAAAAATCACTTCACCTGTAAGTGGCCACCTTGCCCAGTAAAGCGTCAAAGAAGCAAAAACGAAGCCGCATGGCGCAATAACTGATGCCCCTTTTAAATAAAATGGACGGTAAAAGTGTGAAGCCGTTTTTCTTAATGTTATAAGCGCTACAGGGCCCATAATATAAGAGATAAGCGTCGCTACTGAGATCACTTCTGCTAAGACACCCCATCCTCTAAATAAAAAGAGAAACAAAAAGCAGGCTGCTAAATTTAGCCACATAGCTGGGCGCGGGACATTGTAAAGTGGATGAAGAGTACCAAATATCTTTGGCAAATATCCATTTTGCTGCATCCCGTATAACATTCTAGAAGTCGTTGCCGTATATGTAGCACCTGTGCCGGAAGGAGAAACAAATGCATCTGCGTATAACACAATTGTTAGCCAGTTAATTCCAAGCGCAATCGCTAAATCAGCAAAAGGAGAATTAAAATTCAAATGATTCCATCCATTCGCAATTGATGACGGACTTACTGCTCCGATAAAAACAATTTGTAATATAATGTATACAATTCCAGCAATAAAAATTGAACCAATTACAGCTACCGGAATCGATTTATTAGGTGACTTTGCTTCTCCTGCCATATTTACAGGACTTTGAAACCCATTAAATGCAAACACGATACCTGATGTTGCCACTGCCGTTAAAACACTCGCCCATCCGTAAGGTGCTACCCCATGCTCACTTGAAAAGTTCCCGCTATGAAAACCAGCAAAAAATAAAGCCCCTGCCGTTAAACCAGGAATAATTAATTTAACAATCGTAATAAATGAGTTTGCTTTAGCAAAGAGATTTACCGTCCAATAGTTCACAAAAAAGTAAATGAATAATAACAGAGACGCAACTGCCAACCCCTTGGACGTTAAAATGCCATTGTCTACTAATTCATGAGTCCAGCGAGCCCATTTCCACGGCCAAGTACTCATATATTGCACAGATGCAATAGCCTCCACTGTTATCGTTGAAGCGATTGAAATCCAGTTAGCCCAAGCAGCCAAAAATCCAATAAATGATCCGTGTGAATACTGAGGATATTTAACCATCCCCCCTGCTTGCGGAAACATCGCGCCCAGTTCAGCGTACGATAGGGCAATGGTCAAAATAACTACCATTCCAATAACCCATGAAAAAATAGCCGCGGGTCCTGCAATTTGAGCTGCTTTCCATGCTCCAAACAGCCATCCTGAACCGATAATCGAACCTATGCCTGTCATGGTTAAAGCAAATGTTCCCATCTTCCTTTGCATATTGCTCATCCAAATCTACTCCTCTTCCCTAGGAAAATAAAAAAAACACTTGCGAAATTTTCTCAAGTGTTTGCCCAGGCGCGCGGCTTATACGCTATATGCTCCCCCATGGTCATCCATGTTGCGCCAGTCACATATAGGAATATATTTTTTATCAGTATATAACATTCATTACTATTACTCAATACACAAAAATGTTTACATTACTTTTACAAAAGTAATGAATTATTCGTAAAATTCCGAATAAATCTTCTTAAAATCTCTTCCTAATTACAAAAAACAACTAAAACTCTAACCTTGCTTATTATTTGATTCTTTTACTTCACGAGCATATCATCTTCTAAAAATTATATTAATATATATTATTCATTTACAAAATACGAATTAACATCTATATATCCATAGAATTCTTGCACTAGCCCCTTTACTTATATACAATATGAAGAAAAGATACTAAAGTAAACTGCCCACCACTTAGCTACGCTTGAAGTGGGAGACTTCTTTTGGGAAAACGTTAACACCTACATATCATGCACTTCGCAACGAATGAAGTACTTCGAGCAAACTTCTCTGTTTACGCAAGCAAAAAACAGGGAAAATTACGAAAAAAGATTGTTAGAGGGATGCTTATGAATTATGCAAATGTAAAAGTTCTTTATTTTGATGACGACGGAACCATTCCAAATCACCCTCGTCTTCCAGTTTTGTTGTATGAACACGTATTTATTAGTAAGAAAGAGAAAGTAGAGAGCATTTTTAATTCTCACAACTGGAAAAACAGCTGGGTAGGCGGCATATATGATTTTCACCATTACCACAGCAATTCTCATGAAGCACTAGGTGTAATTAGCGGATCTGCACGCTTAAAACTAGGTGGACATATGGGAGAAAATATCGTGGTGCATGCTGGGGATGTACTCGTACTCCCTGCAGGTACAGGACATATGCGTCTGCAGTCAACTGCTGATTTTAAAGTGGTTGGAGCTTATCCAGAGGGCATGGATTACAACTTACGAACAGGAAAACAAACGGATCGCCCTCACGTATTTGATGAAATTGCACAAGTACCTATTCCTACAACAGATCCTGTTTATGGCGACAAAGGACCATTGACAGAGTGGTGGAACTAGACAAGCACTTATTGTCTAGTTTTTTTATTTGCTCGTTTTTATAGCTTCCATAAATCTATATTTGAACATACAAATTCTTTTTCTTTAATGCAATAGCAATATACTTTATCTCATCGAGAAAACTACCTTTCTTCTTTTCCGTTCTTTTTTTGTTTCAAAGGCAACTGCGCTTAGGTTCTCCCCTGCTTTTTCTTCCCTAATCATTTCAAATATCTTCTTCTCATACCCTTTTTTTGTTTTTCTAAAAAAATTTTCGTAATTTATAACGAAATTTTCAAAAAACTTATTGCTTTACTATGTCAGACTTGCTATCATAGTGAACATTGTTAGATAAATTTTAGAGGAGGAGTAAAGATTGAACAGAAAATTCATAATATTTATTTTATTCATCATTCCGTTTATTGCTCAATTCGCTTTTTTACCTTTTGTAAATAACATTCATCCAATTATTTTTGGATTACCTCTTTTGCATTTATGGTTATTTTTATGGGTCTTCTTAACGCCTGTGTGTACATTTATCATTTATCGTTTACAAAAATCTTGGGGGGACATTGAATAATGCAAGGAAATTTAACCGCACTTTTAATCACATCAGCAATTGTTCTTGTCGTTATCGCCATTGGCTTTATAGCAGGACGTGACAAATCATCTAGAAGCTCCGTTGAAGAGTGGGCTGTAGGGGGAAGACGTTTTGGAAGCCTGCTCGTCTGGCTTTTAGTAGGAGCAGATTTATATACTGCTTATACATTCCTAGGTCTTACAAGTACAGCTTATCAAGGAGGAAGCATCGCATTTTTTGCCATTCCTTACTCTGTTTTAGCCTTTTTAATTTCATACTTTTTTCTTCCAAAACTTTGGACTGTTGCTAAAAAGCACAAACTTACTACACTTGCTGATTATGCTAGAGAACGTTTTAGCAGTAAATTTCTCTCCTCTTTAATTGCCATAGTAGGTGTATTGATGCTTATTCCATATATCGATCTTCAGCTTAGCGGTATTCAAGATACTCTTCGCGTTGCAGGAACTGGCTACATTAATGTAAAAGCTGTCGTTATTCTTTCATTCTTTCTTGTGGCTCTTTATACTTTTTTCAGCGGAATTAAAGGTCCCACTTATACGGCAATTATTAAAGATATTTTAGTATGGGCGATTATGTTATTTATGGTTGTTTCTCTGCCAA
This sequence comes from Priestia sp. FSL R5-0597, assembly GCF_038006305.1. Classification (NCBI taxonomy): domain Bacteria; kingdom Bacillati; phylum Bacillota; class Bacilli; order Caryophanales; family Bacillaceae; genus Priestia; species Priestia sp. FSL R5-0597. Next base: position 784,393 of record NZ_JBBOUZ010000001.1, on the reverse strand, counting down.
TTATGCATTTTGGAAGCTGGGGCAACATGATTGACAATGTTGCAAAGGATGCACCTCAGCTATTAACGATCCCAACACAAGGACCTAAGGGCATTCCATGGTTTATTACAGCATCACTCGTATCTGCTTTAGCTTTATTCATGTGGGCCCACGCTGCTACAGGTGTTTTCACTGCTAAAAGTGCAGATTCGCTTCGTAAAAATGCTGTCTTCTTACCTCTTTACAATATTGTTTTAATTCTAGTCATCTTCTTAGGGTTTATTGCTTATCAAGTATTACCTCAAGATACAACGGATCCTAGATTAGCATTATTAACCTTGATTCAATATTCATATGGTGGCATTGGCCAAGGGTTAGCTTATGCAACGATTGCTCTTGCTTCATTAATTCCATGTTCTATCATGGCTATCGGAGCGTCTAACTTATTTGCAAATAATATATTTAGAGATTTAATTAATCCAAATGTACAGGGTAAAACATTAACAATGGTTACTCGTTCTATGGTTTTTGTTGTTATTGGACTGGCACTTTTATTCGGTTTATTATTCCCACAAGCACTTGTTTCCCTACAGTTACTAGGGGTATCCGGCATGGTACAAATCTTCCCGGCTATTGTTATCAGCCTGTTTTGGAGAAATCAATCGAAAGAAAGTACGATTGCTGGATTAGTAGTAGGGCTGGTTGTAACGTTTACCGTTCATGCCACAGGAAATTCATTTGGCCTTTATGAAGGGTTCTGGGGATTATTATCTAACCTACTCGTAGTTTTTATTTTAAATCCAATCTTTGCTGCAAAAACCAAAGCAGCAACAAATGGCGTGAAAGAAACATTATTTTCTAAAGGCACTACGCAAACTGAATTAAAGAAAAACGCATAAAAAAAAGTTCAGCCAACTGGCTGAACTTTTTTTAGATAATATTCTCTTTTTCAGAAGGGGATGAAGTCGATTCTCTTTCCCAACATTCAATATTCTGATTGTTTTCTAATGCATCTTTATAAAAGACTGGATTTTTCCCTTCCTTTTTCTGCTGAGTATAGTCATGCAAGGCAGAAAAAGCCACTTTCGATAATAGAAAAATAGCAATTAAGTTCACCACTACCATCATCCCCATAAATAAGTCTGCCAGATTCCATACAAGCTGAAGCTGAGCAACCGACCCAAAAATAACCATCGCTAAAACGCCTACACGATAAGACCAAAGCCACATCTTATTTGAATTTAAAAATTCAATATTCGTTTCTCCATAATAATAATTGCCAATTAACGTACTAAAAGCAAATAGAAATACCATGATAGCTAAAAATCCTGATGCCCAAGAACCGATATGTGTACTAAGAGAAGCTTGCGTTAATTCAATGCCGCTTAGTCCCTGCTTATAGGCGGGAGATAAGAGAACGATAAATGCTGTGCTTGTACAAATCACGAGCGTGTCCGTCAAGACACCAAATGCTTGGATAAGACCTTGTTTAACTGGGTGACTCGTCACTGCAGTTGCCGCCGCGTTGGGAGCACTTCCCATCCCTGCTTCATTGGAAAACAGTCCGCGCTTTACTCCGTTGATTAACGTTGCACCAATTGATCCCCCAAGCGCCTGTTCAAATCCAAATGCATTTTTCACAATTAGAGATAGAACGGCAGGCATTTGATCAATATTTTTAAAGATGATGAACAGAGCCATTCCAATGTATAAAACGGCTAATACGACAACGATGTATTCCGATATCTTGGCGATGCGTTTGATCCCGCCAAAAATAATTATCGCAAATATAACTGTCATAATAATCCCAATCAATAAGCGGCTCGTTCCGAAAGAGTTCTCAAATGCCAGCGTAATCGTATTAGACTGCACAGCGTTAAACACCAGGCCAAATGACAGTGTAATGAGTACAGCAAATAGCCCGCCCATCCATCTTTTATTTAACCCTTTTTCCATATAGTAAGCGGGTCCTCCTCGAAATCCGTTTGACCCTTTTACCTTATAGATTTGAGCGAGTGTACTTTCTACAAAACTTGATACTGAACCGATAATGGCAATAATCCACATCCAAAATACAGCACCCGGGCCACCAAGAGCAATAGCAATCGCTATACCGGTAATATTTCCTGTTCCTACTCGAGCTGCCATGCTTATGCAGAAAGCTTGAAACGGGGAGACTCCCCCATCTTTAGCCGCTCGTCCTTCTTTCAAAACAAGTACCATTTCTTTCAACATGCGAAACTGCAAAAAACGAGAGCGGATCGTAAAATAAATACCGATTGATACAAGTAAAATAATTAATAAATTCGACCAAAAAAAATCATTGATGACACTAATTACACTTTCGATTGCTTGTTGCACGCCTATCACCTCATTAAAAAATTTGGTAGAACAAATGCAAAACATGAAAGTTTTTTCTCTTGGTGTTTATATTATTGAAGAGAATGAATAGTACGTAAATAGACTAAAAAATACTCAAATCCCATTCTTTTGCGATTTTTTTTAGCAGCGTAACGCCTTTTACGCTATTCCCGTACTCATCAATAGCTGGACTGTAAATTCCGATACCGCATCCGTCTGGAAATGGAGACTGCTTTTTCGTATTAGGTGGCACCAATGACATGATTCCTCCTGATACACCGCTTTTAGCTGGCATACCAACAAATGCCGCAAACTTTCCTGAGGCATTATACATACCGCATGTAAGCATAAGCGCTTTTGTTAATTTAGCTACTTCTTTTGGAATTACTTGTTTGTGAAACACTGGATGATATCCGTCTAATGATAGAATTAATCCGATCAGCGCAATATCTTCAGTCGTTACTTCAATTGAGCACTGCTTTAAGTAAACCTCTAGAACTTCTTCTACTTCTCCTTGTAAGTAGTTTGTTTCTTTTAAATAGTAGGCAAGCGCACGATTTCGATGAGACGTTTGCCATTCTGATTCAAAGACGGTTTCATTAATGAGTGGTGTTTTCCCAGTAAGCATTGTTATTACATCAAACAAATAGCTTAGTTTTTCTTTTGCCGTCTCTCCAGATAAAAGAGATGAAACCGTTAAAGCACCGGCATTAATCATAGGATTGAACGGCTTTCCTGGTTTATGCATTTCCAGTCTTATAATAGAATTAAATGCATCTCCAGTTGGCTCTACATCTACTCTCTCTAGTACGTAGGGAATGCCGCAGCATAAGCAAGCTGCTATAAAGCTAATGACTTTAGAAATACTTTGAAGAGTAAATACCGCTTCATAATCCCCAGACTGGATAACCGTTCCGTCAGCACCAATCAAACAAATACCTAATTGAGACGAGTCCATATCTTTCAGAGCGGGGATATAATCAGCCGTTTTTCCTTCTGACGAAAATTCTTTTATTTGCTCTACCCACTCGTGTAACTGCTCTTTTGCAGTGACCTGTAAGTAAGACATTTCCTGTTCAATTTCTCTTTTCATTAAAATCACCTCATCACTTCATTAACTTTTTATTTTAAAGCGCTTTCATAAAGCGGGATTTCATTTTCGTTTTTAATGTACAATGCAACCTACGAGAGCATACAAAAACCTACAAAACTTTTTGGAATTATATTTTTATCTTTGGTACTCTTCTCCATTGTGCTGGACGCTGTCACAATGTATACTAATTCACGAATCACTTCAGGAGGTGTAATTATCTGAATTTTAAATCTTTCATTCGAAAAGATCCGTACATTTTATTGCTCATGCTCATTACTGTTCCGCTGGCGGGAGAGCTAAAATTTTATCCGTTAAATGAAACATTTCGAATTACATTTGGAGCTCCAACATTTTTCTTTTTCCTATTGCTTTTAAAACGGAAAACCGTTTTATCTGGCGGCTTGTTAACCGCTTTAAGCGTCGTTCTCTTTCGCATCATGCTCGATTATATCACGCTCGATCATTTTCAATTTGCGGCTTCTGCACATACGCATTACCCTACGTTTTTCTTTTACTTTACGTATGCACTTTTATTTTTTATTTTTAAAGTAAGCCGCATGAACTATAGTGCTATTGTGATTGGATTAATTGGACTCATCATTGAAATAGCTGCTGATATAGTCGAACTAACTGCGCAGTATATCGTTTTGCACACAACCATTCATATCGATTCATTATCCGACATGGCCGTTATTGCTTTTGCTCACAGCTTCATTGTACTTAGCTTTTTTAATATGATGACAATTTATGAATCACAGTCACGAGAACGTCAAATTCGCAAACAAAATGAGCACATGCTAATGCTTATTACAAGCCTTTATGAAGAAACCGTTCATTTAAAAAAGACCCTTCATAATACAGAAGTGATTACAAAAGCCTCGTACGATTTATACCGTGTATTACATCAGCAGGAAAAAGATCATTCTGTGCTTAACCAATCGCTCAGTAAAAAAGCGCTTCGGATTGCCGGAGATATTCACGAAGTAAAAAAAGACAACCAGCGTATTTTTGCGGGCTTATCTAAAACAATTTCAAATGAAAGTTTCCAAAATTATATGAAAGCAGAGGAATTAATCGAGCTGATCGTACGCATCAACAAAAAATATGCCGATTCTCTTCACAAACAAATTAGCTTTTTTTCCTCTGTCACCGGGGAACATTTCAGCTACCACGTTTACACAATTTTATCGATCATTAATAACTTGGTAGCAAACGCAGTGGAGGCGATTAAAGATGAGGGAATGATTGTTTTATCCGTACATAGACAAGCTGAATTTGTAGAATTCCATGTACAAGATGATGGTCCTGGCGTGCCTTTGAAGTACGAAAAAGCTATTTTTGAACCTGGTTTCACCTCAAAATACGATCAATTTGGAAATCCCTCTACTGGAATTGGCCTTTCTTACGTAAGAGATATTGTTCAAGAACTTGGAGGTACGATTGAAGCTAAACAAGGAGATAAAGGGATGATTTTTATCATTCAAATACCTCTTTGTAGTCTAATTCAGAAAGGATGAGTTTATGCGATTTTGTATTACAGATGATGATTCAGCCATTCGTTCAACGCTCAGTCAGCTGATTGAAGATGAGGATTTAGGAGAAGTTGTAGAAGAAGTCGTAGACGGCAGCTTTTTAGATGCCTCTACGTTAAATTTAAAGCAAATTGATATTTTATTTATTGATTTACTTATGCCAGGACGAGATGGAATCGAAACGATCCGTCATTTAAAAGATTCATTTAAAGGAAAAATGATTATGATTTCACAGGTAGAGTCCAAAGAATTAATAGGAGAAGCCTATTCATTAGGAATTGAATACTATATTACAAAACCAATTAATCGAATTGAAATTTTAACGGTTATTCGAAAAGTAATTGAACGAATCTCTCTTGAGAAATCAATCGATGATATTAAAACCTCCTTGAATAGTTTAGCGACAGCCCATCACGCTCCCCCTTCAAGCCAGCCGATAACGAAACAAGCCCATCTATATGATGTAGGGAAATTCTTATTAGCCGAATTAGGTATTGTAGGAGAAAATGGTGCAAAAGATTTACTGGATATTTTACAGTTTCTGTACACTTATGACCAAAGAGAAAGTGTGGAAAAACATTTCCCTTCTCTAAAAACTATTTTTGTGAATGTCGCTGAGAAAAAATTGGGAGCTCACGCGTCTTCTATTGAAATTAATCGTGAAACCAAGGCTTGTGAACAGCGAATAAGACGAGCAGTTACTCACTCACTGAATCACTTTGCTTCTATTGGATTAACAGATTTTTCAAATCCAAAGTTTGAAAATTATGCTTCTAAGTTTTTTGACTTTACAGCCGTTCGTAAAAAAATGAAAGAACTGCAGGGAGATTCTAAAATTTTGCCGATTCGCATTAACACCAAAAAGTTTATTCAAATATTTTTTCTTGAAGCCAAGCGTTTGTTAAGCCAAGAAAAAAGCTGGTATTGACATAAAAGACGGAAAAGGTTCAAATCCCTCATCCGTCTTTTATGCTAATTGATTCAGTTTTACTAAGGCAGGACCATATACAGTACGCAGAAGCAGCGTCTCTTCGCCTTTTGCGTATTCCGCTAGAGAAAAGGCTCCTTTTTCTGTTTCTACCTGTACATCTACAGAAACTGGGCATCTCTTTAGCTTACTGACTATCATTTCCGCTTGTTTCACCGACAAATAAGAAGAAAGACGAATAAGTACATCTAAATCACTGGTTGTCGTGACAACTTCTTCACCGCTTGCAAGCTCGAACCCTACACTGCCGGTTGGTCCCCACGCAAATTTTTCAAAAATAATAGCCACCTCTTCCAAAGCGCGTATAGCTGGCATGTTTCTAGACTGGGCGTTTTGAAAAAATGAAACGAGATTTTCCGGCCTAATTGTTTGTTTAATGGCCTCCTCAGATAAAAAAGCACCAAAACGCTGATTCCTTCGTTCTCCTCTTACTCCAATAGGTATCAGTTTATCTCGGTGAACAGCACGCCTTACCACTACAAATGGAGCCTTGGCTAATGAATATTCCACCCACTCGGGGATAGGTGTATAACTGATAAGCTTTGCTTCCTCTTTTAACTGAAGCAAATCATGAGCTATATATTCCATTGTTTTTCCAACTCACCTCTTACCCATAAAGAAGCTTTTCGCCCTTCCTTTCTTGCTTGCTCACTGTGCAGCCGGCTGCTTAAATCGTATACACCTTCACAGCGAACATCTTCTACTGCTCCAATTAAAATATCTTGAATCATTTGAACGTCGCGCTCTGTGGGCTGCTCTGCTTGAATACCGCTAACCAGCTCATATAAAGCGCCAAGTGAAGCAAATGATTTAATATCATAAGCCATGGACGGGACTTTCTTTGAAGCTTCCTCAAGTTCTTTTATACTTCTTTTAGTAATGCGCGCTGCCGACTGTTTGGACATGGCGTGAACATTCACTCCTTCGTCTTTTAAAGCCAAAATTCGATTCGATTGGTATCCATGAGCCAAAAATGCTCCTGAAATTGCTTTTCCGACAATTAACGTAATAACCGGATGACCTGCTAAGCGCGCTGCTGCATAAGCATCAGCTGCAGCAGCGCAAGCATAGTGAATACCTAGAAGTTCTTCATGATAGCCATACGCTTGACTCGGTACGTCCACAATGGCAATTATAGGGCGCGGAGATTGATTTCGATCTTCTTGTATTACTTCACGAACGTGCTTAGCAATTGCCCATCCTTCATCTAGTCCTACTTCGCCTTTTCGTGCACGTAAGAAACGATTATAAGGATTAGGTACAACCGATATATATCGGACCTTTTCTCTTCCTAGCAGTGCGTCTTTATAAAGAACGGAAGGAATTTCAAAATCTGCTTCTTCATCATTTATTAAAGCGTTAATCCACACGCGACCGCGGCTGTTAGGCATGCTACCTGGAACTTCGTTCAACGAGTAAGAGACTGCTGAAGGGATATGTTCATTTTTTGTTGCTTTATACAATTCTTGAAATTGATAAGGAGCCATTTTTTCTGAAGGATCAACCTTGCTAAGCAAATGCCTATAAAAATCTACTTGTTCTGTTTTACTAGCTACTTTTTCTTTTTTTTGAAACGTCTCTTGAACCGCTCGTTGAATAGCAGTAACATCATCCTGTGCTAATGTATCTGCAAACCCCGTTTCATAGCGTTGAATACCGCCAATCGTTTTCCAGATTAAGCTTCGGTCTCTTGCATCAAACTCTTCAACCCCCGCTTCTTGTTCGATCACTTCCGGGCCGTTAAGACCAAACCTTGCTTCTTTTGTCATAATGAGATAACTAAAGAGTGAAGCAGTGATAGACATTCCTCCAAAGCAGCCTACATTTCCTGAAATAACTCCGACAACAGGTGTATGCTCACGCAGAGCAACTACCGCTGAGCCAATTTCAGATATCGACAAAAGTCCATAATTCGCTTCTTGCAGCCTTACCCCTCCTGTATCGAATAGAAAAACAGGTCTAACAGGAACACCTTTTTTGTGATTATTAAGAGCTAATTCTAAAGCTCCTGCAATTTTAGCTCCCGATACTTCACCAATGCCTCCCCCTTGAAATCCTCCTTCTATTGAAATGACAACTGCTGGCTCCCCTGCTATTAGCCCACTTGCTATGATGACACCATCATCGCTTTGAGGAACAATATTTTGCTTAGGTAAATGAGGCGACTCGATCCCGTCAAAAGGGCCGAGCAGCTCACGAAATGTACCTTGATCTAAGATTGCCTGGGCTCGTTCTCTTCCATTTAACTCAATAAAGCTTTGATTATTCACTCCCATTTTCACTCACCTCCAAAGCTTGTGCAAGACGCAAAGCGACTACACCGGGCGTAGCACCGAAATCATTAATTACAATTTTCGCTTGAATCATATGAGCACTAAAAAACCGATCTAATACGGCTTTCCAGGTTTCACTAAACCCTTCACTTCCTGTTCGTACTGATACGTGAGCATGTTCTTCATCAGAAGGAACCATTAAGATTTCTAAATCCCCTGAACCAACAACGCCTACATGTGCGCGCTGAGTTAACTTTCGATCGGCTTTGTATTTAAACACTAACGTTTCCATTAGCCACTCACTCCTCCCTGCAGACGTTTATGATTCTTTAAAAAGAGATATTCGATCTAAAAATAATACAGCAGCCAGCAAATCTGCACTTCCACCTGGAGAAGCGTTAGATGATAGAAAAATATGATCTAACGCTTCCAGCCGCTGTTTTCCTATTGATGTAGATACCCCTCCAACTTCTAACACATTGGATGCCGCCATTTTAACCTCCTCTAATACAACTGGACCAGCACGATGCAAAATACACGTATCATCAAGATTGGCGATTAGTGTTACTAAAGTATCAATCCGCGCTGATGTTTCATGTATGCCTAGCTTGCGAGCCTTATGTAAAGCAGGCAAGCCTATATGAATCACGTGAGGAAATCCTTGCTTCGCCTCTCCAGCCGCTCCTTTTGCGCCATACTTTTTTTTCACACGAAGTCCATTAGATGAATGCAGAGTACAAAAGCGATCTGCATAACGAGCAATTTTCCCTGCAGCTTCTGTGATGGATGCAGGTGATGCTTGAATACCGCAAACCGCTGTTGCAGAAGCAAGTAGACCTAATGCCCAAATAGCTCCCTTGTGTGTATTGACACCATCCGTAGCCGCGTACATAATTTGTTCACCTTCGCGTCCAATTCGAGCAATTTCTTCCCTTAGCATCTGACTCGGCTGCTTTCCTTGACTATATAATGCAATCTGTGAGAAGGTCGGTTGTAAAGCATAAGCAGAGGCTAGCAGCGTCTCAATATTCATATCTTGATGAGATCCAGTTGTTGCTGCATCTACAAGCCCCGGCTTAGGTGTAAGTACCGCTTCATCAACCAAAGCGGTAACTGCCATTTTAGCTATCAGGCATGAAGAAAACACAGTTGTTTTTGGCTCTTCTTGAATACGCATATTTTTTACCAGCTCCTAAATTTAGCAGGCGGATTATATAAACCATCTGACCATTCTACTAAATCTTCTACACTTTTCGCCGCTAACAGCGAACGCTTTGCTTCCGTACGGCGAATCTGTAAATCTTCCGGAAAAGCCACTAAGCCATCTCTGCGCATTCTTTCCACTTTATTTTGGTTGTGCCGTAACCCTATAGGCGTTACCCCCGCTACTGCTTCAAGCGCTGCTTTTCTTTCTTCCAAGCTTTGTGCTTTATATAAATAAGCAATTCCTTCTTCAGTCACGACATGTGTCACATCATCCCCGTAAATCATGACAGGAGCAGTAGCTAAGTTTGCTTGTTTAGCTACATTTACCGCATCCAAAGACTCAACGAAAACAGGCTCATTTCCTGATTGAAAGGTTTCAACCATTTGTACAACTAGCTTTCTGCCTCTTGCTAATTCATGCTTATCGTTCATCATATCCAACCAAGCAGACGTAGAATGCCGTCGGCCTCTAGGATCATGCCCCATGTTAGGCGCTCCGCCAAACCCTGATAAACGTCCAGATGTGACGGTAGAAGAATTTCCTTCTCCATCTATTTGCAAAGTTGATCCCACGAAAGCATCTACCGCATATTGACCAGCGACTTGACACATCGCACGGTTTGAGCGCAGGCTGCCGTCGCGTCCTGTAAAAAATACATCTGGACGGGCTGCTGTGTATTGTTCCATTCCTACTTCTCCACCAAAGCAGTGTACGCTCTCAATCCATCCGCTTTCAATAGCCGGAATTAACGTAGGGTGAGGGTTCAGAGCCCAGTTCTTGCATATTTTACCTTTCAGCCCTAACTTTTCTCCATAGGTAGGCAGCAAAAGCTCAATTGCAGCTGTATTAAAGCCAATGCCATGATTTAATGATTGTACGCTGTGGCGCTCATAGATACCTCGAATCGTCATCATAGCCATTAGAATTTGGAGCTCTGTAATATGACGAGGATCTCGGGTAAATAAAGCTTCCAATTGATAAGGCTGATTGGCCACGACGATACAATCAATCCAAGAAGCCGGAATATCAACTCGCGGAAGTTCTTCAACAAGTTCATTTACCTGCACAATGACAATTCCGTCCTTAAACGCTGTTGCTTCGATAATCGTCGGCGTTTCTTCCGTATTTGCTCCTGTATATAAGTTACCTTGTGCATCCGCTTTATCGGCAGCCACTAATGCGATATTGGGAATTAAATCAATGAAAAGGCGTCCGTAAAGCTCTAGATATGTATGAATTTCTCCCATTTTCAACGTGCCATCTTCAATCATTTGAGATACGCGAAGACTTTGAGCACCGGCGTACGAAAAATCAATTTTTTCAGCAATTCCTTTCTCAAATATGTCGAGGTGTTCCGGGCGTGAAATACTAGACATAATCATATGAAGACCGTTTATTTTATCAGCGCTTACTTCATTCAGCGCCTTTGATAAAAAAGATGCTTGCTTTTGATTGTCTCCTTCAAGCACTACTTTATCTCCGGGTGATATAAGCAATTCTAACGCTTCAATAATGTGTTCATTATCCAATAACTTTCCTTTAAGAAGTTGGTCTATTTTCGCAAGGCGAGCTGCTTTTTGATCTCGGCGGGTTGTCCATGATTTTGAAGTTTTTTTTATTCCACTCATGTTCTAGCTCCTTTCTTCTACTCCTAAATTAATGCGCTTACATTTTTTCTTTCTCCATTAAAATTAACACAGATTTCATAGTAGATTCGGCTGCAGAAATAGCCCTTGCTTCCGGAAAGCTCTTAGCAGTCAAATCCGTTAGTACTCTTCCTGGAGCCATTTCAATATATAATCTTGTACCCATTTCATACATAACTTCCGTCATATCATGCCAACGGACGGGCAGGGCAACACTCGCTGCCAGATCTTCCTTAATATCAGCAGCTTTCCATAATTTCCGAGCTTTACAATTACCTATAAAAGGAACGATCGGGTCTTTTCCTTTCACTTCCGTTATTATTTTTCGTAATTCGCTCGAAACTCCTTCCATAAGAGGACAGTGAGAAGGCACCGTTACATGAAGCATTTTGGTTTTCCTAGCCCCTTTTTTAGATGCTTTTTCAAGAACTTCCTCAATTGCTTTTAAGGTGCCAGAAAGCGTTATTTGATCAGGAGCATTTAGATTCGCTACGTAAACAGGAGCTGCATCGGTGGATATTTCATGTACAATAGAGAGAAGCTGATGTTCGCGCAGTCCCATTACAACCCCCATACCATAACCATCAGGATAGGCATTTCCCATCAGTTCCCCTCTTTTTCCCACAAGAAAAAGAGCTTCTTTAAAAGATAACACTTCAGATATAACTGCTGCTCCAAACGCCCCTATTGAATGCCCTCCTACCACGTCTGGCGAGTAACCTTTGTTTTTAAACGACCTAGCCGTAGCCACTCCTGCAATAAAAAGACATATCTGAACATTTTTATTATATTTTAATTTTTCTGACGAATCTAACGATAATACGTCTTGATTTAAAGCCTCACTTGCTTCTTCAAACGTAGTCGTTAATCCCCATTTATTTTTTATATCATGAAGCATACCAGCATATTGTGCACCTTGTCCTGGAAATAGAAATGCAACACTCATCGTGTTTCTCCTTTCGACTTTATATCACCCAAGGAGATAATGGATACTTTTATTATAAAGAACATAGAATCAATAACTCTAATACATATTTCTTATATATCCTATAACTTGAAATCTATATAAAAAAAGAGTTAGACATAACGAAATCAATGGAATCTGGAATCTAAAGATGAGCGAATTGGATAAATGAAAAAATCCGAACGATTCATCGTTCGGATTTTCCTTTAAGTAAACTGCTTTTGTCTCAGCCTCTTTTTGTTTGCTACATATGAGACGGGAAATGCGGAAGCACTTCTTCACCAAGCTCATGTATGACTTCTTCAGCCGGACGCTTACTATCAAAAAGAGCAAAAAAGAGATGGTTAACTCCTATTTCTTTATAAATAGAAAGAAGCTCAATTAATGTATTACGCCCTGCTCGAAATCCTAAACGAATTGGCGTTGGCATTTCATTTGGATCTTCTGCCAAATCTAGATGCATAGGTTGTGTAAAAGGTTTAAAAACGCCTGGATGATAGATATCAACCAGTTCTCTCCACTGTTTAATGGCTTCTGCTTGAAAATGCGGATGACGAGGATAATACATCCAGCCGTCTCCATGCTGTGCAAACCACTCCATATTTTGCTGGCTGTATCCCGTGATCATCGTTGGAATACGTTTCGTTGGCTTAGGAACAACATTTGCTCCTTGAATGGACCCCAAAGCAGACTGGATAGATGGAAATTCTTTATTTAACGCTTCTTCTAAATAATGAAAAGCCTCTGCAAATCGCTTTCCTCTTTCTTCATGAGGAATACCTAACCCTCGAAAATCTGCTTGACGGTCTCCAGAGGATACGCCCATAATCAAACGCTCAGGAAAAAGCTGATCAATGGTTGCCATTTCTTTAGCTACACGAAGCGGATGGCGTAAAGGCAGCACAATAGCAGATGTACTGAGAGCAATTTCTTTTGTTTGACTGGCAAGGTAAGTCAAATAAATAAGCATATCATAAATTTGACCCGTGGCTGGATCGCCAAATGATGGATCTTGAAGAAGGACATCACGGAACCATAAGCTTGTAAATCCATATTGTTCTGCAAGCTGCGTGAGCTCTACTTGTTTCTCCATCGTAGGCGTGGCATACTGATAATTTTCAAGCGGCATATGCAAACCTAACGTTAACTCATTCTCCTTGTACATACGACGATACGCCTTATGATGTTGAAATGCAGTCATTTGCTTCCTCTCCTTTTATAGCTAAGAGATCATCGCAAAAGGCGATGATCTCTGTTTTATTTTGCTTTTGCTTCTATTGAGCGGCTCCATGCGGTTAATAAGACCGCTCCTAAAACCATCACTCCTCCAATCCAAGGAGTATGAACAAGACCAATGGAATCAACAATCAGGCCGCCTACAAAAGAACCAATAGCAATTCCAACGTTAAATGCAGCAATATTCAGCGCAGAGGCTACGTTTACTGCTGAAGGAACATACTTTTCAGCTAAGTTCACGACCAGCACTTGCAGTCCAGGTACGTTCATAAATGCCAATAAGCCCATGGCAAAAATCGTAATTGTTCCCGCTACTTTAAACGATGCAGTAAACGATAAAATAACTAAGATAACGGCTTGAATTAAAAACATCCAAAATAATGCTTTTAACGGATTTTTATTCGCAGCTTTTCCTCCAATCGTATTTCCGATGGCTACTGCTACGCCGTATACTAATAGCAAGATACTAACTGCGCTTGGTGCGTATCCTGTTAACTTTTCAAGAATAGGTGCTAAATACGTATAAGCTACAAACGTTCCGCCATAACCTAAAGCAGTAATAGCAAACGATAGTAAAAGCGGCCCGTTTTTCAAAATTTTTAATTGATCACTAAACTTTGCCGGCGGCGCTTCTTTTAAGTTTTTAGGCACTAAAAGAGCACTGGCAATAATGGCAATAACGCCAAGTAACGCTACTCCCCAAAATGTTGCTCTCCAGCCGAAAGCTTGTCCGATAAATGTACCAAGTGGAACACCTGTAACAGTTGCAACTGTCAAACCTGTAAACATTAAAGCAATGGCACTTGCCCGCTTATCTTCCGGCACCAAATCAGCAGCGATAGTCGCACCGATAGAAAAGAAAATCCCGTGTGAAAATGCAGTAATAATTCGTGCTATAAGCAGCAGCCCAAAGCTTGTTGATAAAGCTGCTACTGAGTTTCCTACGATAAAAATAACCATTAATAGCATCAGCAATGATTTTCTGCTCATTTTACTTGTTAATGCTGTTAATACGGGCGCTCCAAATGCAACTCCCATTGCGTACCCTGAAATTAATAACCCTGCTAGTGTAATGGAAATATTTAAATCATCTGCAAGCGATGATAATAAACCTACTGGAACAAACTCTGTTGTCCCGATTCCAAAGGCGCTAATAGCTAGCGCTAATAGCGGCAAAGCACCGCTTTTTTTACTTTGTTGTGTTTGTGAAAGTGTATTCACTTCTTAACGCCTCCTGTTCGTTATAATAACTTTTTATAATAGCTTCTCTTACAGCTGATTAGCTTAGGTACCCTTCATATATTCGCTAACCGGCCATCAACAATTGTTATTATGAGCGATGTAAAACCAAAGAAAAAGTACGCACTTTCAAGTGATATAGGTACCTGGAGGTTACAATAAGCGTAAATACTAAAGTCATGAACTATTGGGTATTCTAAAAAAATGCTTACACCTAGAAAATTCTGCGCTATAGTGGTATGATAAACATCAGAAAAAATGCGAAACCATGCATTTAACCGTTATCTCTAGAACAAGGAGAGTTGTTAACGTGAAAAAATATAATATTCCAGTGGAAGCGGCATTAGAAGTCATTGGAGGCAAGTGGAAAGTCGTTATTCTTTGCCACTTAATTAAAGGGACAAAACGCCCTGGAGAATTAAAAAGAATTATGCCGCGCGTTACACAAAAAGTATTAACGCAGCAGCTTCGTGAGCTTGAAGCAGACGGCATCATTGTTAGAAAAATGTACAATGAAATGCCGCCTCGAGTAGAATATTCTTTAACAGATTACGGATGGTCTTTAAAAAGCATTCTTGATTCACTATGCTCTTGGGGAGAACATCATATTGAAAAAACGTACCCTGATAAAGAAGCTGTACTTATGCAGCCTGTAGAAGAAGTCACTGTTTCTAATTAAAAAAAGCTGACTAGATAGTCAGCTTTTTCATTCCCTTACTTTCTTTATTTTTTCAGACGATGTACGTATTCAGGAGGAACCTTTATGACAGAACAACTTAAAAAGAAAATTAGCCTTCAAGATGCTATCAAACAGCAGCTTGCTAATAAGAAAAATCAATCTTCAAGTAAAGCTAAGAACGGCAGTACCAATCAAGCAACCAAAAAGCTGACGAGTCAACAAACCAAAAAAACGAATAATCAGCGAAAGAGAACAGGTGTATAATGAACGGACAAAATAGAAAAGACGTAGCCCCTGGAATTGAAGTCGACATTGTTTTAAAAGCAGATCAGCGTTCTGGAAAACTTACACACGGAACGGTCAAAGACATTCTGACCAATTCAAGCTTTCACCCGCACGGTATCAAAGTTCGTTTAACAGATGGACAAGTCGGACGCATAAAAGAAATTTACCCAAATTAAAAAAGCATGTATTTTACATGCTTTTTTAATTTACACTTCAAATAAATCTACTTATCATTTCCTACTTTTGTTAAAATAAAGAAGCACTGTCGTCCCCTTTCTTTCCCTTGGGAACTCACGCAAGGAAAAAAAAGGTGGTGGATAGTCTGAGACGAATCCTCAAGTCATTTTTCCTAGATGCTGAGAATGTTCAGCTCCTAACGGCTTACGTGGAGCTTTTAGGAGCCATAGTCGCTCTTATTTTGCTATTTTTCCAGTAGTAAAATAAGTAATCACCGATAAGTATCGTCTAAAGGGTTCTTCATCCATAAGGCTCGTGTGCTGATTGTCTTTAGGGAATGGTGTTTGGCGGCACTTCCCTATAGTAAAAAGACAGCTTCCTTGCAGAAATGGACAAGGTGTAATCAACTACGGCCGATTATGGGTGCAGGACCTTTTTCTTTATTAGTCTATGTCTTTTTTTTACTTCCCATACACAAAAATAAAAAAACCTCCGAGTTGGCGGTCTCGAAGGTTTTTTCTAGTGAATCGTTTTCGACAAATCCTCATCCGGGCTAACAAGGTTCAGATCTAATAAGATTATGTGATGAATTTCTTCACCTTACAAGTTAAACTTGTCAAAGCTAAGAATTCATTCGCTTGTTAAGAATAACTGAACGTGCGCTCCGGATTGTCATTTTTCCTAGCCTTAGTATATCATATTTGTTGAAAATAGGTAAAAAAAGTGTTCGACAAAGCTTGTCAGCAGCTCTTTACCTATTTCATATTTTTCAAAACAAAAAACATTTTACAAATATGAAGGAATTTCATACTATTAGATAAAAGATAGAAGATAGAAGTATTCTGACTTGGAGAGGATTTCAATGAAGCAACCACAGTTAGAAAAAGAAATTCGAGCCTTACAATCAGATATTTACCAATTAGCTAAGAAAACAAGCAGCTATTCTCACGGTGAGATCTTAAAATTAAGTCAAAAGCTAGATCAAAAAATTGTTCGTTACCAAAAGCTTTTTAACCATACCAAATAAGAGCCGCGTAGGACTTTCACTTGCTATCCCCCAAGTACCATAAACCTACAGATAAAACAGATGTGTTTTATTCGCAATAGGTACATCTCTGCTTCCCTAATTAATTAGGGAAGTTTTTTATTTAGAAAATTAAAACCTTCTCCTTTCCTTTGGTTAGTTGTCATACAAATTGGGTATTCAATCAGTAGGCCTTAAAACTTATTTAAGAAACTTAAAGGAGAGAATGCATGATGAGTAATGCTGATACTACCGAAACAAAAAAAGGCGCCGATTTACTAGTAGAAAGTTTAGCAAGTCAGAATGTGCCTTATATTTTTGGCATTCCAGGAGCCAAAATTGATGGCGTATTTGATGTTTTGAAAGAAAAAGGACCGGAAGTAATTGTTTGCCGCCACGAACAAAATGCTGCGTTTATGGCAGCTGCTATGGGAAGATTGACAGGTACGCCGGGCGTTTGCCTTGTCACATCAGGTCCAGGTGCCGCTAATTTAGCCACTGGCCTTGTCACTGCTACTTCTGAAGGTGATCCAGTGGTAGCCCTAGCAGGAGCCGTTCCAAGAGCAGATCGATTAAAAAAGACGCATCAATCAATGGACAATGAAGGACTATTTAAATCTATCGCCAAATTCAGCGTTGAGGTAGAAGATGCTGCAAACGTTCCAGAAGTGATAACAGACGCCTTTCGTGAAGCTGTTTCTTCTCCTTCAGGAGCATCTTTTGTCAGCTTGCCGCAGGATGTAATGGATGGCGAAACATCAGCTTCCACTCTATCCTTTCTAAAAACTCCTACGATTGGCGCTGCTAATTTAGACGCTGTTGCCCAAGCTATACACACTATTCGCACAGCAAAACTACCTGTTTTACTTTTAGGTATGAGAGCAAGTAAATCTAAAGCAGTGGAATCAATCCGTCAACTCGTAGCAGAACATGACCTTCCTGTCGTAGAAACGTTCCAAGGTGCGGGAGCTGTTTCACGAGAGCTTGAAACTCACTTTTTTGGACGAGTAGGTCTTTTTCGCAATCAGCCTGGAGACGTCTTATTGAAGCATGCTGACGTCGTCTTAACAATCGGATATGACCCAATTGAATACCCTCCTTCTCTTTGGAACTCAGAAAGTCAAAGAAGCATTATTCATTTAGATGATGTACAAGCACAAGCTGACCACCATTATCAGCCGGAAATTGAGTTAGTAGGGGATATCCCAAGCACCATCGACACATTAACGGATAAACTCCCACATTTAATACGTTCAAAAGAAAGTGCTTCTTTTTTAAAAACGCTAAAAAGCAAACTTGAACAACCTGACGATCAGTACGAGTTTTCTAATGACACTCACCTTCATCCCCTACAGTTAATTGAAGCTCTGCAGGACTTTGTTGAAGATGATACTACCATCACATGTGACGTTGGTTCGCATTACATATGGATGGCTCGTTATTTTCGTTCCTATGAACCTCAGCATTTACTATTCAGCAACGGCATGCAAACGCTAGGTGTTGCTTTGCCTTGGGCTATTTCAGCTGCACTCGTTCGCCCCCATAAAAAAGTTCTGTCCATGTCTGGAGACGGCGGGTTTTTATTTTCAGCTATGGAGCTCGAGACAGCCGTTCGGTTAAACTTACCAATTGTTCACATTATCTGGAACGATCAAACCTACGATATGGTTGGCTTTCAACAGCAGATTAAATATGGCCGAAAATCTGCGGTAGAGTTCGGGAGTGTAGACTTTGTTACGCTTGCTGAAAGTTTTGGTGCCAAAGGATTTAGAGTGAACTCACCAGAAGAATTTTCGGACACTCTAGCAAGCGCTTTTCGTGAACAAGGCCCCGTTATCATCGACGTGCCTGTAGATTATAAAGATAATGAAAAATTAAATACACAGCTACTGCCAGATCAAATTAACTGAAAGGACTGAGTAAAGAATGAGCAATAAAGAAAAATTAACGATTCACCAAACTTCCACTATGATTGCTTTATTGGACGGAGTATTTGACGGTGTTGTCACATACAGGGATTTAGCTAAGAAAGGTGATTTCGGCATCGGCACGTTTAATCAGCTGGATGGTGAAATGATTGCCTTTGACGGAGAATTTTATCACATTGCTGATGGGAAAGCCGCACCTATTAGTGAAGATGCAAAAACACCTTTTGCCATTATGACAACCTTTTATGAAGATATCTCTTATCGTGTAGAAGAGGAAATGAACCGTGAACAACTAGAAACCTTAATGAACGAGCTTATTCCCAGTCCGAATTTATTCTATGCAGTTCGTATTGACGGGAAGTTTAAAGAAGTAAAAACTCGCACTGTTGCAAAGCAAGAGAAACCCTATCCTTCCATGGTAGATGCAGCTGCTGATCAGCCTACATTTACATCTTCAGATGTAAATGGAACACTAGCAGGTTTTTACACGCCAGAATATTCTTCAGGCATCGGTGTTCCCGGGTATCACCTGCACTTTATTGATGAATATAAAAAAGAAGGTGGACATGTTTTAGACGTCTCCGTTCAAGATGTTACCATTCAAATTTGCAAAAAAACGAAATTAAATCTCAATTTATCGGAAACAAGTGAATTTCTAAATGCTAATTTAGAAGACCATGATGTAGAAGAAGAAATTGCGACGGCTGAATAAGAAACGATACTTTTACTGATAAAAAAACTCTCATCGCTGCGCATGACGATGAGAGTTTTTTATGAACACTTCGTGTATCTTTAAGTTTCCTCCCATTTCTATTAGTAATATAGGTCTCCCATAAAACCACGGAAGAAAGCCTAACACAGAATGATACATAAGAAAGAAAGCGTAGTATCATAATTACCATGTTGCAACAGCTTTACGCTGTATATAAAAAAGGAGGTTTTTAAGCAATGTTTTCTAAACGGCCCTTATCTGTACTTCTTATCTCGACTTTATCTATGATTATTGCTTTTTCAGTATGGTCTGTCTTCGCGCCTATCGCCGCAGATATTCAAGTGATGTATTCATTAACCAACGCTGAAAAAAGTATCTTAATTGCCACTCCCGTCTTATTAGGTTCACTCATGCGGATTCCGATGGGAATTTTAACAGATCGCTTCGGCGGAAGAAAAGTGTATTCGTTAACAATGCTTGCTCTTTTACTCCCTACCATTTGTGCAGGCTTTACTCATTCTTACTCCATGCTGCTCTTTTGGGCATTTTTTATCGGCATGGCTGGAACAACATTTGCTATTTCCATTACATATGTCTCTAAATGGTATTCACCTCAAAAGCAAGGTTTTATTTTAGGAATTGCCGGGATGGGCAACTTAGGATCAGCGGTAGCAAGCTTTAGTATTCCACTTATCTTTTCTTCTTTTGGCTTGCCTTGGGTATTTTGGAGTTTAGCAATTGCGGTAGCTTTAATGGCTCTTTTATTATGGGTAGGAACTTCAGACCACCCTTCTGCTGCTTCTCCTAAAACGCTGCAGGAATCTTTATCGGTATTAAAATTTAGAGAAACGTGGTTTTTGTCCGTTTTCTATTTTTTAACATTCGGTGGATTTGTCACATTCAGCATCTATCTCCCTACCATTTTGCACGATCAATTTAATGCATCAACCGTAGACAGCGGGCTGAAAACAGCTATTTTTGTTGTATTAGCAACGTTTGTACGGCCTCTTGGAGGATATTTATCGGATGTATTCGGAGCAAAAAAAGTACTCACCTTTGTCTTTACCGGAATGCTGCTAATAGGATTATTTATCGCCTTTACCATCAGCTCCTTCGCGCTATTCAGCGCAGGTTGCTTACTTGCAGCCATTACCCTTGGTATCGGAAATGGAGCTGTTTTTAAAATGGTTCCATCTGTTTCAACAGGAAATATTGGAGCTGTTACGGGGATCGTAGGAGCATTCGGAGGAGTAGGCGGCTTTTTCCCTCCTATTGTGCTAGGCTTTATAAAAGATACAAGCGGAGATTACGTTGTCGGTTTTTCCTTACTAGCGCTTTTTGCTCTATTCTGTCTCTTACTGAATTATTCTGGATTCAAAAAACAAGATGTACGTATTAACCAAAAGCACCTTGCCTGATTCCACGTAAAAAGCCTCTTTTTGCAAGAGGCTTTTTGCATCAGCATTTTTAATAACTGCTTCTTTTTACAGAAGGGCTAATATTCACGGCACTTACTTTAAAGCCAGGCATCTTACAGGCGGGATCTAATTTCTCAGAAACAAGGTTATTAACATTTTGAGAATCTGCCCAGTGAAAAGGAACAAATACGGTATCTGGCCGAATGCCCTCTGAAAATTTGCTTCTTACCACAATCCTTCCATATGAAGATTCAATTTGTACTAATTCTTGATTCGAAATTTCATATTTTTTCGCTGTTGAAGGGTGGATTTCCATAAAAGATTCGAAATTTCTAGCAGATAAAGATGCACTTTTTCGCGTTTGTACACCCGTTAAATAGTGTGACACCACTCTCCCTGTTGTTAAATAGAGAGGATATTTTTTCGTTATTTTTGCTTTAGGAACAATAGCTTGATTGGAGACAGGGACCATCATCGCCTTTCCATCACTATGAGCAAAACGTGTTTCAAACAGGCGCTCGGTTCCTTTATCCGTTAAGCTTCTGCATGGCCATAAAATTCCTTTTTCCGCTCGTAATCGTTCGTACGTAATACCGGAGTAATCCGCGATTCCTCCTTTACTTGCTATTCGCAGTTCATTAAATATTTCTTCAGCTGATGAAAACGAAAAATATTCCTCTTTCCCTAAAACTTTAGCAATTTCACATAGTATTTCCCAGTCGTGTTTGATTTCGCCACGGCGCGGAAAGCTAGCTTCGCGCAATGTAACTCTTCCCTCTACATTTGTCATCGTTCCTTCATCTTCCAAATAAGAGGATGCTGGTAAAATTAAGTTTGCTAATTTTGCCGTTTCTGATTCAAACATATCTGCTACCACTAGAAATTCAAGCTTTTCAAAAGCCTTCTTAACAAAATTAGCGTTTGGATTTGAAACGGTTGGATTTGAACACACCAGAAACAGCCCTTTAATTTCACCGTCATGAATTTTTTCAATCATTTCATATGCAGAAACACCTTTTCTAGGAAGATCTTTCTCCTCTATGTTCCAAACATCTGCTATATACATCCGATGCTCGTGATTTTCGATTGAACGGTAGCCTGGAAGCTGATCTGCTTTTTGACCGTGTTCTCGGGCTCCTTGCCCATTTCCTTGACCAGTAATGGCTCCATATCCGCAGCGGGGTTTACCGATTTTCCCGACAGAAAGTAGAATATTCAAAAAGTTCTGCACAGCAGCACTCCCGTCTGTTTGCTGCTCTACCCCTCTAGCAGTAAAAATCATTCCTGTTTCTCTTTGACCAAACATACGGGCAGCTTGATACATTTTCTCAAGCGGCACTCCCGTTATTTCTTCAATGACACTAAATTCTAGAGACGCCACATATTGCATTACCTCTTCAAATCCATTAACACGTTCTTGTAGAAATCGTTCATCTAGATAATTTTCTTCGATAATGACCTTCAAGATTCCATTGGCTAATGCCGCGTCGCTCCCCGGTTTAAGCTTCAGGTGTAAATCAGCTATTTTAGTTGTACCTGTCTCTCTTGGATCAATAGCAATAATAAAAGCTCCGTTTTCTTTTGCTTTTTCAAAATAAGGCATAATCGTTGGCTGGCATTCCGCAATATTTGTTCCAGCTAACATAATACATTCAGTATACGGAATCTCTTGTAAGCTATTCGTAAATCCTCGGTCCATGCCAAATGTTTTACTAGCAGCAGAAGCAGCAGCTGACATACATAAGCGTCCATTGTAATCAATATACTTTGTTTTTAACGCAACTCGAGCAAATTTCCCTAATAAATAAGCTTCTTCATTTGTAATAGAGGCACTTCCATAAACACCTAGCGCATCTGCTCCATTCTTCTCTTGAATCTCTGTAACGTGCTCTTTAATATAGTCAAGAGCTTCCCTCCAAGAAATCTTTACAAACTCTCCGTTTACTTTTAACAAAGGATATTGAATCCGATCTTTATGCAAAGGATGCTGGTGCGCATTCATTCCTTTGATACATAATCTTCCTTGAGAAGTAGGGTTGTCTCTTCCAATTGTTTTATACGTTTTTCTTTTTACATGTGTTTGTTCAACTAACTGCATTTTGCACTGCATGCTGCAGTAAGGACACTGTGTATTATAGATACGCTCGGTTTCAACTTGCTTTTGCTGCTCACGAAAATATTTCAACAGCATCTCAGTCATCGTAGGTCCCCCTTCTTTCCTATAATAAATATGTGATTGCACGAGAGCGTTCTGAGCTGAGCTGCTTCATTAAATACTCTCGATTGTCTGCCTCAAACAAAACTTCTCTGACATGAACAATTCCTACTCGCTCGATCCAGCTGCCGACAGCTTCTAAATAGTTTCCCGTTTCACGGTAATATTGAATCAAAGAACAGCTGATTTCTATCGCTTCTTCGTTCGTTTCGGCCACATAAAACAGCTCCCCGCTTCTGGCTTCTGTGCTGCTTCCGCCAGCATATATTTCCCAACCTCTGTCTATTCTTCTTAATCCTATATCACTTGTTGTGACATCCTCTGTAATGTGAAAACAAGAAGCAATACTGATTTTGATATCGCATGGGGTCTTTACGTATTCAAGCTGTTTGTCTAATTCATTTGATAAAGCAAGAGCAGGTTCATACTGACAAATACACGTTCCTTTTCCTATATAAACAGATACATTTTTAACTGTACGTTCATATAGCTGCTGAAGTCCTCTATCTATTTCCTCACTTATCAACGAAAGATATTCTTTTTTCACTCCAATAAGTTGAATGCGCTGATCACTTGTTAAACGAATATTCGAGATGTTGTACCTTTCAGCTACATTTGCTATGTTCCTTAATTCCTGTACATTTGTCAGACCACCGTGTATTTGCGGTACCACTGCATAAGTACCGTCATGAAGCAAAACGGCCTGTTCATTCTCCATAGTAAATAAAGAATGTCGATTATTTTCATAATGAGGATTCATCATATTTAAATAGTAATGAAGACCGCCTTCACATAACGAGCAGCCTTTCATGTCTTTAAACTTTAACATTTCTCTTACTTGCTGAACCGTTTCAAATTGATATTGCTGCATTTCTCTTACCAGCTCATCTTCTGATAGATGTGTGCAAGCACAAAAGGTTTTTTGTTCAATGTTTTCATCAAATTCATTGCTTTGAATATACGTTAAAAGATCTGTTACAAGGGGCTTGCATCCTCCGCATGAACCAGAAGCTTTCGTGCAATTTTTTATTTCATCTACTGTCGTTAAATCATTTTTCTGTACTGCTTCAATAATAGCTCCCTTGGTTACACCGTTACAGTTACATACGATACCTGTAAGTGGCATAGAAGCTGCTGCATTTTCTTTTTCATATTGTGAAGGAAATAATTGTACTTTTTCCGCTTGCGACAAATCCTTTTTTTCACTAATCATTTGTGATAGCTTTATAGCCTCACTGGTATCCCCAAAAAGAACGGCTCCCACTATTCTCCCTTCGCGAAAAACTACTTTTTTGTATATACCATCTAACATATTCGAAATCGTAATAGCTTTTGCACCTTGATTTTCCTTAAACTCTCCGACCGAGTAAACGTCTATTCCTGATATTTTTAACTGAGTGGAAAGAACGGACCCGCCATAACCTTCGTTTTTTATTTGGCAAAGGTGTCGCGCTAAGACTTTTCCTTGTTCGTAAAGAGGAGCAACAAGGCCGTATGTCATCCCCCGATGTTCAGCGCATTCACCTACTGCATAGATATCCGGAATGCTCGTTTCTAAATAATCATTTACGATAATTGCTCTATTTGTTGCTATTCCGCTTTTTTTAGCGAGATTCACATTTGGCCTCACTCCTGTAGCCATTACAACTAAATCAGCTGCAACTTTGCTGTTATCGTTAAATCGGACGCCTTCTGCTCGATTTCCCCCTATAATCTCATCCGTATGTTTGTTTAATAGAAAACTCATGCCTTGCTTTTCCAATTCTTCTCTTAACATGGCAGATGCTGCTCTGTCTAGCTGTCGCTCCATTAAAAAACCCGAATGATGAATAACTTGAACATCCATCCCTAAATTTAATAGTCCTCTAGCAGCTTCCAGCCCTAACAGACCTCCTCCAATAACCGCTGCTTTTTTATACCGTTTAGAAATTTCAATCATTTTCCGACAGTCTTCGATGGTACGAAAACCGAGGACCCCTTCTTTTTCAGCCCCTTTAACGGGGAGCATATACGGGCTCGAACCGGTAGCAATAATAAGCTTGTCGTACATCGTCTCTCTGTTTTTATCTGTTTTTATTATTTTTCTCTTGGTGTCTATGTGCGTAACACTTTCTCCTTTAAATAAATTGATATTATTTTCGTTATACCATGCAAAAGAATGAATGTTAATATCTTCAAGCTTTGTACTGCCTTGTAAAACGGTTGATAATAAAATTCGATTATAGTTAACGTGAGGCTCACTTCCAAAAACAGTAATATCAAAACACTCTGGAGAATGAATAAGAATTTCTTCAATACAGCGCATTCCCGCCATTCCGTTTCCGATTACTATCAGCTTTTGTTTCGTCATATAAAAACCTCCAACACATAGATTCAGACCGTAAAATATACATTTTTTATTATTTCATAAACTTCTCTAAAAGAAATGGACCTTGTTATAACTTCTAACATTAAAATCTGTTTAAAGCGTATGAATACGCCGATACCTTTCGTTGAAAGCAGGCTTTTATATAGAAGATTAATCTGCTTTAAAAAGGGGTAGAAAAAAGGATGCTGTGCTTGCATTACCTTTCTCTACGCTTTATAAGTACTCTATATAAAATTTTGTTATCTTCTTTTTGCCTACTATTTATTTATTTTGAAATCAATTATGATAAAAGAAAGATTCTGAATTGGAGGTTTAAAACATGTCAATAACCGTTCACGCCACTCAGTGGATTCATTTTCAAATTAAATTGTATAACCTTCATTCCAAAACGAGATCGCTTAAAGATCAAAAACTAGAATTACCTCTACCAGAATTCCATCAAAACCTGATCATATTTACATCAGCAGCACGTCATGGCCTTACGTTTGGATATCAAGCCATTCAATGGGATACACCCTATACTTCTTCTCCGATTTACATAGAGCATCAGTCTATTCCGTGGTCCACTTTAGAACAACGTTCCCATAAGCGTATAACCGAACATATTACAGCTATTTTCTTAGAGACAATGTTTTATAGACAAAGTCAATTCAAACAATGTCAATTTTGTTTTGAATTTATCATTCCTGAGAGTCTTTTTGACCATACAACCTGCCAAAACTGCGCATCACGACATTTTGGAGTGGTGTATTAACAAATAAAAGCCTGAAGAAGTCAGAGGTTTTCTGACATCTTCAGGCTTTTATTACATGACTAGCTGAACAAAAAGTGGAATAACGGCAACTGTGACGACACCTACAATAACGACTGCAATACTTGCCATGGCTGCCTCTACTTCTCCCATTTCAATCCCTACGGCTACTCCTAGCGCATGCCCGGACGTTCCCAGCGCTAATCCTTTTGAAATTGGATTTTTCACTTTGAATACTTTTAAAAATAATGCGCCCAGTGCATATACAATAACTGCATTAAAAATAACGGCAAAGGAAGTAATAGCAGGAATCCCTCCAATATCTTGAGACAATGGCAGTGCAATCGCTGTTGTAGCTGCTTGTGGGAGCATTGATTTCATCACGACTTCATCCATATGAATACCTTTAGCAATCGCAAAAATAATCGCTACCGAACAAACTGATCCTACTGCAATAGAAGAAAGAATTTGCCACCAGTACTTTTTTAATTTATCGGCTTGCTTATATAAAGGGATGGCAAAAGCAATTGTTGCCGGTTCTAAAAAGAAGCTGATAATTTTTCCGCCGCTACTGTACTCCTCATAAGAAAAGTGACCAAGTTTCAAAAAAGCAATCCCGAGCACCATTGCCACAAATAAAGGAGTAAATAAGAAAAACCCTTTTGACTTTTTGAATAAATACGTTCCAATACCGTACGCAGCTAAAGAAACCACGATTCCAAAATACGGATTCATCTTTCCAACCACCTTGTCTCTTTATAATTGATATTACGCAATGCCCTGTTTTTTTGTTTTTTCACTCATATCTACATCTTTTATTTCTTCTTTTGCTTTATTATCTTTTGTCATGCCAAGTATAAGCTGTGAAAATAAGCCTGTAACGCCTAACAAAATAATCGTTGCCACGATGATAACTAAACAAATTTGAATGCCGTACTGCTGCATAACACCTAATGAATTCATAACAGAAATACCTGCTGGTACAAATAAAAATCCGATCAAAGAAGTTAAAGCCGTTCCCAGTGATTCAACTTGCTCTAGTTTAATAATCTTCAAGCAGAGTGCAAGAAATAACAGCACAAGTCCAATAACTGAAGCTGGCATCGGAAAAGGCAAATGCTCTGCAATAAAATCTGAAATCAACATAATTACGGAAAAAATAAATGCTTGTGTTAAAAAGCCATACACTTTTTTAGCACTCATTTCTTTCACCTCTCTCTGTTTGTTGACTTCATTATATAAAATGAAAACACATTAGAAAGCGTTTTCAAATCAAAGAGTCGAATATTTGTGCTCACTTACAAAAATCGAGCCTTGAAATGCAAAAAACAGCCTGCTAAAATGCATACGCAAGCTGTTTCTTACTTAAATTCCTAAACGCTTCTTCAATTCTTTAGCATATGTACGGCTGACAGGAACTCGCTTATCGTTTTTCATCACTAAATTATACGTGGAATTAAACCATGGCTGTACTTCGGAAATATGATGTACGTTGACGATATAACCCCGGTGCACACGAACAAACGACTGAGAAGGGAGCTTTTTTTCTAGCATAGCCAGCGTATCTGCAGTATGATAGGATTCTGTTATGGTCTGAATGGTGACTTCTCCTTCTATTAGCCCTACAAACAAGATGTCCTCTATATTTACTAACACAATTGAATCGTCTACAGAAATCGCTAACTTTCCCGTTTGAGAAGAAGACTCTCCTATCGGTTCTTCTTCTTTAACAACGTGATGAGGAACACGCATTTTTTTATATTTATGAATGGCCTGCACCACTCTTTCTTCATCAAAAGGCTTCAAAATATAGTCAATTGCATCTACTTCAAAGGCTTGTAAAGCGTACTGATCGTACGCAGTTGCAAATATAATAGCAGGCGGGTTTTTCATTTTTTTAAGTCTTTTCGCAATATCAAAACCGCTGTCATCTGACAACTGTATATCTAAGAATAATAAATCCGGCTTTTCATCCATCATTTTATCCAACGCCTCTTCGATACTTTCAGCTTCTTCAATGAAGTCTACTTCTTTCGTTCGGTGGAGTAAATATTTTAATTCATCTCGCGCTAACATTTCATCGTCTACTATTAGTACTCGCAGCATATTACATACCCTCGCTTTTTAATTCAATTGGTATAACAAACGAAACTGCTGTTCCCTCTGTTACGTCAAACTCCAGTGTCGTTTCTTTTCCAAACAATCCATGTAAACGTTGTTTAATATTGTAAAGAGCCGTCCCCGTTCCTTTTTCTGAAAAAACAGGCTCATTGCCAAGCAGTTCCAATCGTTTTGTGTCTATACCTTGTCCATTGTCTTTTACCTTTACGTATACATATTTATCTTTTGTCTCAATATAAACTTCTACGCGACAGTGTTTTTGTTTGCGCGGAAACGCGTGCCGAATGGCATTTTCCACAAGTACTTGAAGAATAAACGGCGGAAGCAAGACATCATCTAGTCCTTCTTCAATATACATGTCAATTTCGTATTTATTAGGGAATCTGGCTTGTTCAAGCGATAAGTACGCGTGAACATGGTCAAGCTCTTTTGATAACGGAATCAACAGCTGCCTTGCACCTTGCAAATTAGAACGAAAATAAACGCTTAGTTGCAGTAGCAGCTTTCTAGCTTTTTCTACGTCCTGTCTGCAAAGCGCCGATATCGTATTAATGGCATTAAATAAAAAGTGAGGATTCACCTGTGCCTGTAAAGCTTTAATCTCCGCATCTTTTAGCAATTTACTTCGAAGCTCTGCTTCGCCGAGCTCTAGCTGAGTTGAAAAAAGTTTGGCCAATCCTTCTGCCAGCTCTTCCTCCACCCGGCTTAACCCGCTCGCATCTTTAAAGTACATTTTTAGTGTTCCAATGGTAGTACCGTGAGAAGTAAGCGGCATTACAATTGCGGCATGAAGCGGGCAGTCTTTATGCTGACAATCAATTTGTTCTCTGGATTTTGCTTTCATAATTTTCCCCGTCTTCAGCACTTCGTGAGACAGCCCGGTAATTAAACTGTGCGAAGGAACATGGTGATCAATTCCTTCTCCCACATGAGCTAAAATTTTGTGCGTATCCGTTAACGAAACAGCGTCCGTACCTGTGAAGCGATGAATAATATTTGCAACATTTTCACATGATTCACTAGTGAGACCCTGCCGAAAATGCGGAAGAGTTTGATCCGCGATTAATAATACTTTGTGTGTCTGAAGCGCTCTCATTTGTTCTTCTTGCCGTAAAATGGACTGAATAATAGATAAGAAAATATAGCTTCCCGTACCATTTACAATAATCATTGGAATAGCAATAATACTCACTAGCGTCCATGCCGAATCAAACGGTTTAGCAAATAATAAAATAATCAGCATCTGAAGCGTTTCCATCGCTATGCCTACAAGTGCAGCAAAGCGCGGTGTAATCGTTCGATGTTTTTTCCGGTAGGCATAACCGATATATCCAGTTAACACTCCTGCCAAAACGGATGAAACAGCGCAGCTAAACGCCGTACTCCCACCTAACATAAAGCGATGAACGCCGGCAAGTAGTCCTACTCCTAAACCAACAAAAGGACCGCCAAGCAGACCGCCCATTTCCACACCCATAATCCGCGTATTTGCAATGGAGCTTGATGGATCTACTTTTAATAATAAATCTTCATTTCGAATAATCGTTCCTTGAATTTCAATTCCCGTGTAGTTACTAATAATGCTAAAAAGAGAAAAAATAAAAATAAGTACAGCTTTTCCTTTATAACCTTGCTGTTTACGGAGAAATTGCCGAAAAACTTTTGTATGTGCCAGCAAAAAGCCTAAGATGACAATAACTCCGACTCGTTCTACCATCATAATTAATAAATGAATCATTTTTAGCCACCCTTTGCCAACTGTTTCTATTTTATATTGTTACACTGATGCTGCTAGAAATCTAGCTGAACAAACAGAAAAAAGGTTCAAAAATGAACCTTTTTCTTTAGCTTAACGTTGGCTGTGTTTGAATATTCCATTTTAGTGTAGGGATATGGCGATGTTGTTCAAACGCGTATCCGATTTGATAGAGAGCAGCTTCAGCAAAATGTGGTCCTATGAGCTGCATTCCGATTGGAAGCCCATCACGAGAATAACCACATGGTAGCGACAGCGTAGGCAAACCAAGTAAGTTAGATGGTTCTGTTAAGCGAAGGAGCTCCGAACGAACTAACTTCATCTGATTATCAACTCTTACTTTTTCTTCTCCCATATAAGGAGGTAGAATCGGTAGCGTCGGAGCAATTAACACATCTACACTTTCAAATACGTCCTGAAATTCTTTCTGAGCTTGTAAGCGAATTTGCTGCGCTTTTGCATACTCATATCCCGTTACTTTTTGGCTTTCTTCCAGCCTCTCAAGAACGGGAAGCTGATAGTCTTGTCTATACGCTTTCATTCGCTTCTCATGAACCATATAGGCTTCACTTTGAATCGTTTTCGACTGTGCCCAAGATGCTTGTGACAGCATAGGAAGCTCAATAGACTTTACACTTGCACCTAGCTCTTCCAAACACTTCACTGCCTCTTTTAAAGCATTCCCAACTTCTGAATCTAAAGCATCGAAGTAAAAATTAGAAGGTATGCCAATCGTTTTTTTTAAAATAGAAGAACCAATGAATCTACTAAAATGTTCGGTCGGCTTATTTACTGAATAAAGATCTTTTGTATCATAGCCGGCAATTGTTTCTAAAAATAAAGCATTATCTGAAACGGTTCGCGTCATCGGTCCTACATGATCCAACGTTTCGCCAAGTGGAAAAACACCATGCTTACTTACTCGACCAAACGTTGGCTTCATCCCTACGATGCCACATGCAGATGAAGGTATACGAATAGATCCTCCTGTATCTGTACCAATCGCTCCATAACATAATCCAGCTGAAACAGCTGCCCCAGAACCACTGCTCGAACCTCCTGAAATCCTCTTCGTATCGTGCGGATTTTTTACGGCTCCATAATATGAAACATCTCCGCTTGGCCCATACGCAAATTCGTGTGTATTAAGTTTTCCAATCGTAATCGCTCCTGCATGATGAAGCTTCTCTACCACGGTTGCGTCATAATCCGGCGTAAAATGTTGATAAATTTTAGAACCCATCGTCGTTTTCATATTTCTTGTGTATACAAGATCTTTAACGCCAATTGGAATACCATGAAGCGCTCCTTTATACTCGTTATTCATAATTTCTTTTTCTGCTATTTTCGCCTGCTTTACTGCCTCTTCGTTTATCGTTATAAAAGCATTTAAAGCAGGATTAATATCTTTAATACGATCTAGTAAGCACTCTGTAATCTCTACCGGAGAGATCTCTTTATTTTTTATTTTTAAGGATAACGTTGTTATATCCATGTTTAAAATAGAATCTGAATGCATAAGTATATGCCTCCTCTTTTTACTATGATATAAGGTTAGCTACTTTGTTTAACAGGAATGATAGGCTTAATAATACGCTTTCCTGGCTTCACAAAAATCATGGCTATCATTCCAACAACAGCGGCTACGGCAGCTGCAGTAAACATCGCTCCGTATCCACTAGCAGCTACTAACGCACCTGTTAATGTCGGTGCTACAATCGTGGCGATATTTGTAAAAAAGTGCGTAACACCACCAAACGTTCCTGCTTTTGACGGCTCTGTATCAATAATTACTGTCCAATACACAGAGTTGGGCAAGAAATTAAATGCATTTCCAATTGTCATTAGCGTCAGTACTGCTGCTACGCTGTTAACCGTAGGAATGAAAATAAAACAGAGAGCTGTAAAAAATAGAGAGACAACGGCTAATCCAGACCTTGCTATGCGCAGGCTTCCTGTTTTTTCTCGTAAGTAATCAGATATTTTCCCTCCTAACAGCACGGTGATGCAAGCTCCTGTCCATGGAATCATACCTAAATACCATAGTGACCCTAATTGAAAATCAAATGTATCTTGCAAATACTTAGGAGTCCAAGTCAAAATTAAAAAATTCACATATTGAAAAGCAAAGTAACCGATAGCGTTCATGACTAACGTAGGATTTTTAAAGAAGTGATACCAAGGAACAGTTTCTTCATTCTGTCCACTTTCTTTCTCAAACTTTAGCAAACCTTGAGTGGATCGTATTTCGGCTAATTCTTCTTGAGAAACTCTTTTATTTTCTTCCGGCTGATTAGTAAATACTTTAATCCAAATCGTAATCCATACAAGACCAATACACCCAAGGATAATAAACATCGTTTTCCAATCTGTAAAAGACAGCAGGGCTACTGCAATTGGAGCAGTTAACAGTGCACCAAGCGGCGTACCAAGTAATCCGATAGAAGCAGCAAATCCTCGTTCTTTCGGAGCTGCCCAGTTAGCCATTGTACGATTAATGGTTGAAAAAGTAGGCCCTTCCGCTAATCCAAATAAAACCCGGAAAACAGCAAATCCAGCAATAGCAGACCCACCAAACAAGGCCATCCCTATTTCACCAGCAAAAGCCGTTCCTATTTCAAATACGGACCAAGCCATACCTGCTACAATCCATACAAATTTAGGTCCTTTCTTATCAGCTAACGCTCCGCCAAATAATGCACCAAACATATAACCATATCCGAAATAGCCTAATATCCCTCCCCATGTTTTAGGATTTAGGTTAAACTCGCTTATAATTGCTTCTTGTGCATACGATATAGCACCTCGGTCGATATAATTCACTACGGTCATAAATACGATCATACCCATAATAAAATATCTGTACTTTCCTCTCATTTTCCTCACTCCCTACGAAAAATATGCTGCCTATAAAACTGCTCTACTTTATTATTAATATCAATTATTTTCTGAAAATTCAATCTCATAAAAAAAGAAACTTATGCGTCTATGCATAAGTTTTTGTGAACGTATTTCTTATAAAAATTTGATAGTTACAGAGTTTATCTCCCTCCTTTTATAATTTATGCACTTTTGCATAGGCATTTTATTTCGATTAAAAGCGGCTTAGCTTCCTACTAATTGTAGACTGATTAACGCCCAGCGCTCTTGCTATTTGTGTAGTGGATTTATATTTCTTCTTAGCCTTTCTCAGCAATTCTTGTTCCACTAAATGAACCGCGGCTTTTAAAGGCATTAGCTCATGAATTTCAATTTTCTTTTCATTTTTTGCACTTACTAGTATGTCACTCATTAACTGTTCTTCTTGAATCCACTCTCCTTCTGTTAATACAAATAATCGCTCTACTAACGCTTTAAGCTCTCGAACATTTCCTGGCCAGCTGTAGTAGTTTTGTAGTTTTTTCAACAGCCTAGGATGTAGCTTTTTCTTACTTTCATACAAGAAATTAATTTTCTCTAAAAAATGTAACGTCAATGGAATAATATCTTCTTTTCTGTTTCGAAGCGGAGGTATTTGAATAGGGATAATACTTAGCTGATAATACAGCTCTTTTCTAAATTCCCCTATTTTTATACTTTCCGTTAAATTAGTTGAAGTCCCCGTAATAAACCGAGCACTAGTATATGAGGATGTTAATTGCTGTTCTACGAGGTAAGATAACTTCAGCTGTAGTGGCAAAGGCAATAAATCAATTTCATCTAAAAAAACCGTACCGCCGCCGGCTTTTTCAATTGCTCCTATTTCCTCCCCTTGCCCAAAAATCTCCTTTTCTATATTAGATAATAAAATTGCACCACAACGAACTGTTACAAACGGCCCTTTGTTCCGTGGACTACGCTCGTGAATGAAATATGCCATGGTTTCTTTACCAACTCCACTTTCTCCATGGATTAACACACTAGATTCTACTAAAGCTGCTCTCTCAGCTCTAGAAACCGCTGTTTTCATTTCTTCGTTTTCGCTCAAAATGTACATCTGCTTTACCTTTTTGTTATTCAACCTTTCCATCTGACCCTGAGGAAGATGTTCAAATGGAGCAATTTTTTTTTCGTTTTGTAAAGACTGGTTCTGTTCCGTAATATCTTTTGAAATATTAACGACTCGAATAATGTCCCCCTTCGTATTTTTTATTGGTGCACCTATTACTTTTAATCGCCTTCCCAACTTTGTAACTTGAATCATTGATACTTTTTCTTTCTTTTCTAACACAAGCCTCGTAATCGATGGACTGTATGCCCCCTCTTTTTCTAACTCATAAACCGTTTTTCCAAGCAACTCTGTTTCCTTGTATCCCCATATCCTTTCACACCCCGAACTTACCTTTAATGTTCTTCCCTCTCCATCAGACATATAAATAGCATCATGAGAAATATCAAAAATAGTTTTTAATTCTCCATCCGCTATTTCATCAATACTATTTAGTTCTTCTCTCTTCCTATTCACGCTGTATCCCCCCTGAGTCTTGTGTCTTAGTATAAATGGAAAAGAGTAAAAACAATAGATATCTTTTATACAAAAAAGCTGTTCGAATACGTACTGTATTCGAACAGCTTGACTTTAAGCTTGAACCGTTTTAAAAAATTGAGGCAAGTAATCTTTATGAGCTTCTAACATCTCATCGACAATTTGTTTAGCTAGTTTATCAGAAGCAACAAGAGGATTAATGGTTAATGCTAAAATAGCTTTGTCATAATCTCCTGTCACTGCTGCTTCAGCTGCAATCCGCTCAAATGACTTAATGGTTTGAACAAGACCGCGGACAGGTACGGGAAGATCGCCGACTGAAATTGGCTTTGGACCATCTTTTGTAATGATACAGCTTACTTCTACAGCAGAATCAGCTGGAATGCTTGCAATAGCGCCATTGTTCACTGTGTTTACAGGTTGAATATCGCCTTTATCCGTATAAATGGATGTAATCAATCGAACCGCTGCATCACTATAATAAGCACCTCCGCGCTGTTCCAATTGAGGCGGTTTAATGTCTAGGTTAGGATCTTTGTACAGTTCAAACAGCTCTTTTTCCAACTGTTTCACGACTTCTGCTCTGGTTTCACCTTTTTCATAATTAACAAGCTCTTTTTCTACCATTTCACGCGTTTTATAATAGTACATGTGATATGGACACGTTAACGCATTTAGCGCTTTTGTGAATTCTGGCTCCCATCCAAGTCCTGCTACATTTTTCACAAAGCTGCTGTTAGTTGGATCACTCAATAAATCAATAACTTGATCTTTGACACTTACACCATCTACATATACATCTAATCCGTAGACCATGTGATTTAAACCAGCAAAATCAATTCGAATGCGAGAGTGGTCTACATCAAGCAGCTTAGCAATCCCCATTTCCATTCCGATTGGCACATTACAAAGTCCTACAATCTTTTTAATGTTACTATAGCGAAGCACAGCTTCTGTTACCATGCCAGCAGGATTTGTGAAGTTAATCAGCCAAGCTTCTGGACATAACTCTTCAATGTCACGGCAGATATCTAAAATAACGGGAATGGTGCGAAGTCCTTTAAATAATCCTCCCGGTCCGTTTGTTTCTTGACCGAGCACCCCGTATTTAAGCGGGATTCTTTCATCTTTCGCTCGTGCATCTAACAAGCCAACGCGAAATTGAGTTGTTACGAAATCCGCATCTTTTAGTGCTTCTCTTCGATTTAACGTTAAATGAACCTCGATTGGCAAACCTGATTTTTTCACCATTCTCTTCGCTAAATTTCCAACAATCTCTAATTTTTCTTTTCCTTCTTCCACGTCTACTAGCCACAGTTCTCGAACTGGAAGTTCATCATATCGTTTAATAAACCCTTCTATTAGTTCAGGCGTATAGCTTGAACCTCCGCCAATTGTTACAATTTTAATACCTTTTGTCATAATGTAATCCCCCCAGAAATTTTGATTGCTTCATATAAATCTACAAATTCAGTAGCCATTTCTTTTACCGTCATCGCATTCATTAAATGATCTTGAGCATGAATCATGAGCAGAGAAATTTCTGTGCTATCCCCTCTAATTTCTCCTTGAATTAACGACGTTTGGATATGATGAGCAGCATTTAATTCTTCAGAAGCTTGTGTAAGCTTTTCACGCGCTTCTGAAAAATCTCCCTTTTTGGCAGCCCCTATCGCTTCCATTGCTGAACTTCTGCCGTTTCCACCGTGTAAGATTAATTTAAAAATATATTCTTGAACGCTTTCCATTCTTTATCCCTCCTCACACAATATCTTTCTGTGTATCACTTGGTACCCCTTCAACTGCAGGCTGTATACCATGTTCTTCAGTGAATTTTTGTTTATCCCACATTCTAAAGAAAGGATAATAAATGCAAACAGAAATGCCGATGTTAATAGCTTGCATAACTGCACCCGATAATTTTCCTCCTGTGGCCAAATAGCCAGAAATAATCGGAGGCATGGTCCAAGGAACCGCAATACCTGCTGGTTTTGCTACCAGTCCTGTCGACATGGCAATATAGGTTGCTACTACCGTCACAAGAGGGGTAATAATAAACGGAATAAGCATCATTGGATTCATCACCATCGGAAGTCCAAAGATAATCGGCTCATTGATATTAAAAAGAGCTGGCCCTATTCCTAATTTACCAAGCTGCTTCATTTGTTGACTGCGCGCTTTTAAAATCATGGCAACGACTAGAGCTAGTGTCGCTCCGCTGCCTCCGATATTAATCCAAATGTCAAAGAACTGCTGTGTGAAAATATTGGGTAATGCTTCATGGCTAGCAAATGCAATTCTGTTTTCATCCATAGCTCCATACCAAATTGGAGCCATAATTCCACCGACAATATTCGCTCCATGAAGTCCACAAGACCACATGAGCATAATAACAAGCTCGGCAACTAGCGTACCGCCTAAACTGCCGCCTAACACACCTAAAGGCTTTCCAAGCAATTCTCCAACGATATTATGCAGACTTCCAAAATGCGTTTGTTCTACTAACAAACGTAAAATCCAAATAAATGCTATTACCGTGAAGCCAGGAATAAGAGCGGCAAACGATTTTCCAACAGCGGGTGGAACTCCATCAGGCATCTTGATGACAATATCTTTTTGAATAAACCATCTGTAAATTTCCGTAGAGAGAATCGCGACAATCATTGCTACGAAAAGTCCTTTACTTCCCATTAAAGCGGTTGGAATTCCGCCGTCTACTAAAATAGCTTCTTTAGCGCCGCTTGGGAGAAACGACACTTTATACGGAGTAGCAAGTAAAAAGGCAGCAAGTGAAATAGCACCTGCGGACAAAGCGTCTACTCCATATTTTTCAGCTAATCGATAGGCTATTCCGAAACAAGCAAGCAGCGCCATAATATCGAATGTAGCTCCAACTGGATACGCCATTTTTGTGGCCCATTCTTTTCCGAAAATCCCTGCCATAAAGTCGTTGTAACCTGGTATCGGTAAATTCGATAGTATTAAAAATACGGAACCGATAATAATGAGCGGCATTGTTAGAACAATACCGTCTCGAAGTGCTTGTAAATGGCGTTGACCTGCCATTTTTCCGGCGATAGGCATTACTTTGCTTTCAAGCATACTATTAAATTTGCTCATGTAGTCCACACTCCTATTTTGAAACTAGTTGAGCTGCAAATTTTAACACTTGTTCTCCATTACACGTTCCGTAGTGAACAGGATTTATAACGTCAACTGGCACTCCTTTTTCTTCACCTAGCTTCTTAAGCTGCGGCAGCAAGTAGCGCACTTGAGGTCCTAATAACAGTACATCTGCTTGATCAATATGATTGCGAACAGAGTCACCAGGAACTGCCCAAATTTTATACTCCGTGCTTTGGTCCTGAGCACTTTTTTCCATTTTTGTTACTAGTAAACTTGTAGACATTCCAGCTGCACAACATAATAGAATATTCATCTGTCATTCCCCCGTTTTTTTATTTTGCTATCTGTTTTGTTGATAGTTTTATCTTAAAATAAAAGCGCTTACATTTATACACAACCTTTTTCCGTTAGTAACGGAAAAATTATGTTTGAACATTCAGATAAAAGAAGAAGCCCCTCTCTTGGACTTCTTTTATCTAATATTTTTCATAAATACCTCTATAAACTCCTCATAATCCTTGCACTTTACTAAGCGCTGCACGACCTGCTTGTCATCCACAACGCGAACCAACAAACTGTACATCTTCTGCAAATCGCCTTGATTATTCGCTTTTACACTTAAAAGACAAATAAATTGCACAAGATTTCCTTCCCACATAATCGGTTTTTTTAACGTGCAAATGGCCCAAAACGTCGTATCGGTTTGAGGAACCATAGGATGCGGAATCGCAACGAGATTGCCAAAACTTGTTGGGGATGCAGCTTCTCTTTCAAAAACAGATTCTATAAATTGAAAAGGAACTAGTCCTAGATGAGTTAATTTCTCTCCTAAAAAATGAAGCACTTCTTCTCTTGTTTGAAATTCTTGCTGTAAATATACTAATTCTTTTTTCGTGTATTCTAACGAAGACTGCGTTTTATTCTTCATTAAACATTCAATTTTTTTAAAATCATTGTTTCCTAGAATTGTACTTACTTGTACTACAGGAACAGGAAGATCCTCTGGAATTGGAATGGTACTAACAATAAAATCTAAAGAGTGCAGCGACATTTGGTGAAGCTTATAATACTGAGTTGTTCCTAGAATAGTAAGATTTAATCCAAACGTAGCCTGCAGCTTATATGATAATAGCTTGGCACTCCCTACTCCCGATGCGCATACAATCAAACAGCGCTTAGGCTGATTGATAATTTTCCGACGTTCAATGGCCCCTCCAATATGTAAAGCTAAATAGCCAATTTCCGTTTCATGCATGTCAATTTCAAGGCGATTTTTTAAAACCTTCCCGGCAATAATTCCAGCTTCAAAAGCAAGAGGGTAATGACTCTTAATTCCTTCAAGCATCGGGTTTCGCAGATTCATTCCATATTTATAGCGGTTGATAGCCGGTTTCAAATGCAAACTCATGCCAAGAATCAACTCTGAATCTTCACTAATTCCTAAATGAAGCTCTTTTTCAATTGCTTCTAATATAGCCGCTGTTAATTCATAAATATCTGCGGCAATAAACTGCTTCACTTCTTTGTCTTCATGATTGCTACTGTTGAGCATTTTTGTACCTAGCAAATGAATGGCGATATACGCTGTTTCTGATTTCGGAAAACGAATCTTGAATGCCTTTTCAATTTCCCTCACAATTTCAGCTGCTACTTCATATTCTTTATGCTCCATAATTTCAAGCAAGTCTTCTGAATACAAAGAGATAAAATTTTCTTCTTGTATTCGCTTACAAGCTATTGCTAAATGAATGATTAAATTATTTAATCCAATATCTGAAACCATAATATTGTATCGTTTTATTTGATTTAAAATGTGGGCTTTAATCGTTAAGATTGATTCTTGGGGCAGGATGGATATTTCATTGTATACCATATCTACTTCTTTATCTTTTCGGTTAAATATGTACTCAGACATACAAAATCTCATTTTCATTTCGTCCCCTTTAGCTTTCAAGCCATAGTTA
This sequence comes from Priestia sp. FSL R5-0597, assembly GCF_038006305.1. Taxonomy (NCBI): domain Bacteria; kingdom Bacillati; phylum Bacillota; class Bacilli; order Caryophanales; family Bacillaceae; genus Priestia; species Priestia sp. FSL R5-0597. The sequence continues at coordinate 744,886 of NZ_JBBOUZ010000001.1, read as the reverse complement.
GGACGTTTTTCTAAAAGAATATCATACTTACACAGCTGTTTTTTAACATCTCTTAAATCGTTTTGAACCGTTGATTTGCTAATATATAACTCGTCTGCTAAATCTTCGAGCTTCAAATATCCGTCTGCTAGCAGCAGTCTTTTAATTAAATAATGCACGCGGTCATCAGGAACGGTTGGAATAGAAGTTGAATCAAATAATTGATTAGCCGAAAGTTCTTTTAATAGCTGATGAAATTGTTTTTCATCTAAAACGCTAAGTTCATATCCCGTCCCTCGAGCTGATTTAATTTTGGCCCCGTACTGAGACAAAATGTCATCTAACTGTTTTATATCCGTTCGAATAGTTCGAGAAGATACCTGATTTACTGTTGCTAAATATTCGCTTGTAACGGTTGATAATGTAGACTGTACGGACATTAGTTCTCTTAATATGACGATCATTCTTGAATTAAGCATGTTTGTTTCTCTCCATTCTCAGAAGATTTCCCCTTTATAAAATAAATTAAAAGAGCTGGTTATTTTAAACAAAAGCAAAAAATACCTAAACAGCAACAAACAGAAACTACCTTTTCTGTCCTTGCAGCTTAGGTTTTGCCTGCTTCATCAGTAACAACCCTAAAACAATAGGAATAAATGTCTTTATTTGTAATCTATCATTCTTTCTGTTTTTTTTCAATTTCCATTAAAGCGTTAGGCTTAGTGGCATTAATGAAATTTATGGGGTCTGTTCATACCGGTGTAGCCCCAATACAAACGTACGAATTAAAAAATCTAGTGTCTCATCAGTACTCAACGGCATGCCAAATCCCCCTTTTTGCTCCAAAGAAGAAAATCCATGTAAAATGCTGCGGAGACTTCTAACAGCATGAAGGGCTTCACTTTCCGGAAGATGATACGGTTTTAACACCTCCAGCACTAAAAATACGATGTTATCAGATGCTTTTTGTACTTCTTCATCCTGTATCGTTGGTGCCACCGTTGCCGTTGCTTCGTATATTCCGGGAGACTTTCTTACAAATGAAACGTACGCTTTACTTAGCTGATAAACAGCGTCTTCTGCAGAAGCATGTTCAACAGCACTTTTTAGAAGATAGTGTAGCTGCTGCAGTCCGCTTAAAGCCAGTTCTTTGCGCAGCTCTTCTAACCCTTTTATATGATTATACAAAGACGGAGGGCGAACATCTAATTCTTTGGCTAATGAAGCAATTGTAACAGCATAAAACCCTTCACGATTGGCCAAATTTTCACCTGTTTGAATAACCTTTTTGAAATCTAGTCCTTGTCGTGGCGACATCCCTTCATCTCCTCTTTTCTATTTTTACTTTTGCTTGTTGTATTGCTTTTTCCATCATTTTTAGCGGTTGAGAAAGCATTCTTCCGTGTCCAACAGCAAGAAGTGACGGGTTTAATTCATATAGCTTTTCTGCACTTTTAAGCGCTAGCTCTTTGCTCCACGTTCCAAAGGCAGGAAACGGAAACAGCGGTTTTAACTGACCTGATACGGCAACTCCTCCCCGCACTTGGAAAGAATCTCCCGCAATTAATGCGTTTGTTCTCTGGTCTAAAAAAGACATAGACCCAGGTGTATGTCCAGGTGTAAAAATAGGAGCAAGTGAGCCTATATAAGACTCTTCTTCGATGAAATGATCAATTTTAGTTGAAATCTTTCCTAGTTTTGGTATTCCTCCACGGATTGGGTTTTGAGGTTCTTCAGAATTGAGTGCAAAGTCTCCTGAAAATAATCGATAATCTCTTTGCGACATATAAACAGAAGCATTCGGCAAACTTTTCTTCAAATTATCAATTGCTCCGATGTGATCTTCATGAGTATGAGTAAAAACAATTCGAGTAATCGGTTTTCCAATTTGATCTGCAGCTTTCAAAATACCTGACGCGCTGTAAGGAAAAGCCGCATCAATTAACGTAAGACTGTCTTTCTCTTCGACTAAATAACAATTCACTGGAAAAAATCGAGGCAAAAACGTCAATTGATACAACATTTTCTCACGAACTATTCTCATTTCCTCATCCCCCTATTATCAAAATAAAAACTAATGGTATTAGTTTTTATTTTAACTAATACCATTAGTTTTATCAATCATATATTGGAAAAAACAAAAAAGAGTGTGAGACATAACGAAATCGAGTGAATTTAAAGACAAACAAATGGAATAAAGGAGCTCGTATAGATCACTTGTTACACCGTCCCCACAAAAAAATCCGAACGCGGCTGATTCTTGATAGAGAATAACCGCGTTCGGATCTTACTTTAACTAAACTACTTTTGCCCTAATTAAACGTCTTTTCTTTCTCCCCTAGCAGCCACTACAATCGCACTGCCTTTCTTTAACTCTTCTTCATATTTTTTTGTTTCGTCTTTTGATAAGCCTAGCGAAGCCATTTTTGTTCGAAGCTCATCTTCTCTTGTTAAAAATAAACTCGCTGCTGAATGTAAAGGACCTTCTTCAGACAGTCGAATAATATTTGTGTCCGTTACTTCTGTTAAATTTTTAGAATTTTCCTTGTCATAGGTAAACACGTATACTTCATTTTTCTCAAAACCTTTATCTGCAAATTGATTAACTGCTTCGTTAATATTCGCTCCGTTTTCTACTACTTCAACATGTTTCATTATTTATAACCTCCTGTTTCTATCGCACATCTTTCTTTTATACTTAGTAAAAGAATGAACTTCTTACTACTATATATACCCGTTTTCAGAAAGGAAAACCCGCATTTAGCGCTTTACGGAGAGTTTGGATATCATTCCATATTATCCTTTAATTGGATGTACATCTCTTTTGATTAACGTATCTAAAACAATCATTCAGCTTATTTTCAGCTACCATTCATAAAAAATTCATCTGCATTGCTTATTATAATAAAGAAAAAAGGCGCTAATCAGGTACTTTCTACGCATAATGAATGTCTGTGTCAGAGTAAGCCGGATATGAATGCAACCATTCATATCCGTTTTTTTATATGAAAGAAGTTCTAACAACATCCTGTCCTTGCACCTTATAACATACTATAATTCTCCATATTAACTAAAAATTCAGGTTATATAGGAGGTTACAAATGAACAGCCATCCACAGCCACAGTTAAAAAAAGAGTTAAAGATCCGGCATATCACCATGATTTCTCTTGGAGGAATTATTGGCGCTGGATTGTTTATTGGAAGCGGATCACTCATTAACACCGCTGGACCCGGCTCTATTTTTTCGTACGCATTTGCTGGTTTACTCGTTATTTTAGTCATGCGAATGCTTGGAGAAATGTCTACTGCAAATCCTTCCAGCGGTTCGTTTTCCACTTATGCAAAAGAGGCATTAGGCCCTTGGGCCGGCTACACAATTGGCTGGCTCTACTGGTTTTTCTGGGTTATCGTTATTGCTGTTGAAGCCATTGCAGGTGCAAATATTATTCAATACTGGTTCCCGTCTTTACCGTCTTGGGGAGTTAGTCTGACTCTTACTTTTTTATTAACGATGACCAATCTGTACTCTGTTAAATCTTTCGGAGAATTTGAATATTGGTTTTCTCTCATTAAAGTTATCAGTATCGTTCTTTTTTTACTTTTAGGTATTGCTATTATTTGTGGATTCATTCCAGGAATTGATTCTCCCGGCACTTCCAATCTTTTGCATAAAGGCGGCTTTTTACCGAATGGAATTAGCTCTGTATTTTTAGGAATCGCCCTTGTCATGTTCTCCTTTATGGGAACAGAAATTGTTGCAACCGCGGCAGGTGAATCTTCTCAACCTGAAAAAGCCATTACCATTGCGACCAATACCGTTATTTATCGTATTTTATTTTTCTATTTAGGATCTATTTTTATTTTAGTAACCGTTCTTCCGTGGAATTCATCAAGCCTAATGAAAAGCCCATTTGTCTCTATTCTTGAATTAGTAAACATACCGGCCGCCGCTCAAATTATGAACTTTATTATTTTAACAGCTGTCCTTTCTTGTCTGAATTCTGGTTTGTATACAAGCTCTCGTATGCTGTTTTCCATGTCTCAAAATGGTAATGCGCCAAAAAGCTTTTCAAAATTAAATAAAAAAGGCGTGCCGGTTAGCGCGATATTAGCATGTACAGTTATTTCGTACATCAGCGTCATCTTTAACTATATTTCGCCAGATAAAATCTTTTTGTTCTTAGTGAATGCATCAGGCGGCGTAGCCCTTCTTGTGTACCTCGTTATTGCATTTTCACAAATTAAAATGAGAAAAAAATATGAAAAAGAAAACCCTGAAGCATTAAAAATTAAAATGTGGTTGTTTCCTTACTTAACTTACGCTACAATCCTTGCCATCACTAGTATCTTTATTGCCATGGCATTTATTGATTCATTGCGTTCACAGTTCTTTTTAACTCTTTTAATTGCTGTACTCGTCGTAGGTTCGTTTTTCTTTCAGCGTACCAAAATGACGAGCGGCTTAGCAGCAAAAGAAAACACATCAAAATAAAAGAGGTTGAGACATAACGAAATGAATCCAACCTAAAGATGAACAAGGGAGATAGATGAGCTGGACTGCTTATTACACCGCAGTTGATTTCCGTGCAAGGCTTCGCTTTCCGCGGGCGGCCGCTGTTCCCGCAGGAGTCTTCGCCTTGCCCTCCAATCACCTGCTAGAAGGAACGAAACACATAAAACTATATTTACCATCACAAAAAAACGAACCACCAATCAAACATGTTGATTAGTGGTTCGTTTTTCACTTTGACTAACATACTTTTGTCCCAGCCTCTTTTTATTTAATCCGATAAATCTCCTACAATTTTTGTTCCGTGTAATTCAGTCGCCTGTGTGTCTTTTATAACCCGATCTGCGTTGCCTTCATGAATTCCTCCGCCGGGTAAAATAATAAGACGGTCATTGGCGTATGTGATCAGTTCTCGGATCACCTGCAAGTTTTGCAAAGCAGACCCTTTCCCACCTTTGGTCAAAATGCGGTCTGCTCCCATTTCACTAAGTATATCAATGGCTTTGTATTTATCTTTAATCTCATCAAATGCCATATGAAATGTAACGCTTAAAGGACAAGCTTCTGCTATTAATTCTTTAGTGCGTCCGTGATCGATTTCATTTTTTTCTGTTAATATGCCGAATACTACTCCGTTTACTCCAAGGTCTTTACATGCTTTAACGTCTTTTTTCATAATTTGAAATTCTGCTTCGGAATATAAAAAATCACCGCTTCTTGGGCGAATAATCACGTTGATATCTGTATCAAGATGTTCACTTGCATGTTGAATGGTGCCGTAACTTGGCGTAGTGCCTCCTTGACTGAGATTGTCACATAATTCAATGCGGTCTGCTCCTAGCTTTTCCGCTTTTTTTGCCTGCTCATACCCTTCTACACACGCTTCTTTTATGTACTTCATACTCTCAACTCCTTTATTGGCTGTATAAATAAAGCCCATCTTTAAAAAGATGGACTTTCCTTTATTATTTAATCGCTTTATGAACTTTTAATTTCTTTCCTTTAATTGTTTTGTTTTTCATTGCTTGCAACACTTTGGGACCTTTTCCATTCAGAATCTCTACATACGAGACATTTTCTTGAATCGTAATAATTCCAATATCGTCTGCGGTTACTCCGTCTAATTTTGCGATTGTTCCTACAAAATCGACCGCTCGAATTTTCTTTTTCTTTCCTCCGTTAAAATACAGCTTCATAATGTCTTTATTTAATGACTCGCTTTTATCTTTTTTAACTTCTGGACGCTCATTAATTTTTTCATTAAAAGCGAATGCTGCCTGCTGTACTTCTTCTTTAGAAGGAGGAGTAGATACTGGAATCGAAAAACCAATATATTCTTCAATTTCCGATAGCATTCTCTCTTCATAAGGCGTTACAAATGTGATAGCCTTCCCTTTTTTACCGGCACGTCCCGTTCTTCCCGTACGGTGAACGTAGCTTTCTTTTTCCAACGGAAGGTCATAGTTAATAACGTGCGTGATATTATCAATATCAATTCCTCTCGCAGCTACATCTGTTGCTACTAAATAGCGGAATTTCCCTTTTTTGAAATCATTCATAACCTCAAAACGGTCTTCTTGCACCATTGCCCCATGAATTTTATCACAAGGATATCCAAGATCATCTAAATCATCTAACAGCGTATTTACCTGCTCTTGCGTGCGGCAAAAAATGATGCAGCTGTCTGGATTTTCTACTGTAGTTACGTCTTTCAGCAGTTCAAATTTACGTTCATTTTGTACTGTTATAACAGAATGGTCAATCGTGCTTGTTGTTAATCCGTTCGCTTTGATTTCAACATCAACCGGCTTCTTCATATATTTGCGAGACAGTTCTTCAATATCTTCCGGAAGCGTAGCCGAGAAAAGCATCGTTACACGCTCACTAGGAAGATGTTGAATAATCGCTTCCACTTGGTCAATAAAACCCATATTTAGCATTTCATCTGCTTCATCAATAACCAAATAACGAATTTTCTCTAATGCCAGCGTTTCTTTTTCTATATGATCAAGCACTCGTCCAGGCGTACCTACAACAATATGTGTTTTTTGCTTTAATTCTACTTTTTGCTTGGCAAACGGTGATTTTCCATAAACAGCTGCTGCTTTAATTCGCTTAAAACGGCCGATATTTGTAATATCTTCTTTTACCTGCGCAGCCAGCTCTCGTGTAGGTGTTAACACTAAGGCTTGGGGCTTATTTTCTTCCCAGTTAACTAATTCACACAGTGGAATGCCGAAGGAAGCCGTTTTTCCACTTCCTGTTTGAGACTTCACGACCACATCTCTTTCTTCTAGCGCAATGGGAAGCACCTTACTTTGTACTTCCGTAGGATGATTGTATTGCAGGCTAGAAAGCGCCTTAGCTACCTTGTCACTAAGACCATATTGACTAAAACTTCTTTGATTCATTTTGTACCCTCATTTATTTTAAATTAGTGATTATCTTTATCATGACCTGATGCACTATGTTTCATTATACTTTAATTCTTCTATGCGCGCTCAAGATTTAATATAGCATTGGTTTGTTAAGCCAAAGAGAAAAGCCGCTCTCTTATTAATAAGAAAACGGCTTTGGTATGAGCGATGAGGGATTCGAACCCCCGACCCCATCCCTGTCAAGGATGTATTCTCCCACTGAACTAATCGCTCGTAATATGTATTGACTATATTATAGAAAGAGTTATCCAATTTTGTCAACTATTTTTCCACAGTCCCCAAGTTGGAAGAACCGTCTTTACTTTTGATAAACTAAAAACATGCCATAAAGGAGCATGACGGGATGAAAGCACACGCTGAATTTTATTTTGATTTTGTCTGTCCACTATGTTTTCTAGCCACTAATCCTTTAAGAGAAGTCAGTAAAGAACAAAAAGCTGAGATTGAAAGAATTTACTTCCAAAGAAACCATTGAAAAAACGCTGTTACATGAATATTCTGCTAAGCTTAAAGACAAAGAGAAATGATTCACTAAGAGGTGTATTTGATGAATATTAATTATTATTTTAGTCGGTTTTTAGCTAAGAAACCGGATAGTCCAACGTATGAAAACTTAGCTGCTTTACAGAACAAGCATATGCTTCATGTTCCGTTTGAGAACTTAGACGTTTTGTCTCAAACTCCTATTATCATTGATTTAGAACGGATCTTTCAAAAAGTAATTGTAAATTTGCGCGGAGGATTTTGCTACGAATTAAACGGTTTATTTGGCTGGCTGTTAAAAGAAAGCGGTTATGAAGTCTCGTACGTTTCAGCTACCGTCAAAAAACCCGATGGCACGTGGACCATTGAAGGAAGTCACGCTACAAACCTTGTGACGGTTAAAAATCAGTCTTATATCGTAGACGTTGGATTTGGAGATTCTGTTCGCAAGCCAATGCCTTTAAATGGCGAAGTAGTAAGAGATGTAAGCGGCTCTTATCGTATGACAAACGTTGCTGAGCATATGTATGATTTGCAGCGATGGGAAGATGATGTATGGAAAACGCTGTACCGTGTGTCTACGCTTCCTAAGAAACTGACAGACTTTACTCCCATGTGTGAGTTCAATCAAACTTCAGCTGATTCTCCGTTTGTACACAAACGCCTTGTTACGATCGCAACACCTACAGGGCGAATTACCCTCTCTGGTGAAACACTAACTGTAACTGACAGCGGAAAAAAGACGAAAAGAAACGTTTCAGAAGAAGAAGTTCCTGATATTTTGCAAAATCATTTTTATATTATTAAAGGGTTTTATTAATATGTCCTTACACAAAAAACCGGCCTCTTATGGGGTCGGTTTTTGTATAGGAGTAATCATCCTGTTTTCTACAGGCGACTTTAAAATAATTGAGGTATTCACATTTCCATAAGGAATCAGTTCATCCACGAGCATTCTAAGTCCATCCATTCCAGACACGGCTGCTTTGATAAAATAAGAAACCGGTCCCGTTACGCGATGACATTCAAGCACATCTTCATTTTGCTCAATAAAGTCTTCAAATTCCTCTGGTTTTCTTTTTAATTCGCTTACTTGAATAAACAGCTGTGTATCTCTCCCTAAAGCTTTCGGAGACACCGTAGCGCTGAAACGCTGTATCACTCCTCGTTCCTGAAGGCGCTGCAGCCTTTCTGATACGCTCGGACGGCTAAGAGCCAGCTTTTTTGATAAATCACTAATCGTCATACGCCCGTCTCTTTGCAAAATAGACAATAATTGTGCATCGATTTGATCCATACAAACCTTTCCTTTCAAAATGAATATAATAAATAAAATCTTTATTCAAGTTGATAACAGAACAAGTATTATTTCCTTCATTTATACATGTGTTTTCTTTATTTAATATCCTATCATTAAAGTAGATAATTGAAAATGAAAATTCCGAAAAAACAAACAAAGGGGTTTATTTATGAAAAAAGTTTTATGGATTATTCTTGGATGTACGATTGCAAGTATTGGTGTTCTTATCTTGCGGCACTCTCACGTAGTGACGGGGGGAACAGCTGGTCTGTCTCTTAGCTTGTCATATGCCCTTCCTTTGTCGTTTGCGGTGATTTTTTTTCTCATTAATATTCCTTTTTATCTCTTTTCCTTCTTTCAAATGGGATGGAAATTTACCGTCACAACTATAGGATCAGTGTCTTTGCTATCACTTCTCACTTCACTCGATCACTTGCTTCCTGCTTTTACACTTCCCAGTCTGATGGGTGCTGTTACGGGCGGACTAATTGCCGGTCTTGGCTTATCCATTTTATTTATGAACGGAGCTTCTCTTGGGGGTGCTAATATTCTAGCGTTATTCGCGCAGCGAAAATTCGGTTGGGATCCTGGAAAAGTGAATTTTTCATTTGATTTCCTCGTCGTGCTGTCGAGCATGTATTCAATTGGATTTTCAAAAGGAATTTTCTCTGTTATGTCCATTGCGATTACAGGGTTTGTCATCAGCTATTTCAAACAAAAAATTGCTTTACACAATCAATCGACACCCACTGCTGCCACACAGCCTTTAGATAATGTACTCTCTAAATAAAAAACACGATTTAGCTGTGACTAAATCGTGTTTTTCGTTTAAAGCTTTTCTACTTTTATAAAATCAAATTGGGCCTCATATCCTTCTCCTTGAGGACTACAAGCGTAAATCCCAACTTGAACAGGTTCTTTGGATGAGTGCAATAAGTGAGCGAGTCGGAGCTGAGTCCAGGAATCTCCATCACTTGAATAACAAACGGTGTAATCATCATTTTTGCGCTGAATTTTAAAATAAAGCGCTGATTTGTTTTGAGTAAAATTTTGACTGGACCAATCTGAGAAGCCCTGGTTGGTTACGACTGCTCCTAATTGGTTAGGGCCATCGGGATTGTATTCAACTGACGTTTTGATCCACGTATCTTTTGATACACGAATCATGAGACCTGCTTGATCGTAGCGATTAACTGGATATGTATGCACCTTTGTCATGATTTCAAAGTCGCCTTCTACTTCACGATAAAGAAAGTGTCCATTGTCCGCTTCAAAGCCATAATGAGTACGCTGCCAAAAATCTGTTTTAGCGTCTGTTTTAATCACTAATCGATTCGTTTCCGTATCAATTTGAAATTGAGCTGGTGGACAATACCAAGAAACGTCTGAATCTAATTTTCCTTCTGAAAAGTTTGTGAAAAATACTAGTTGATTACTCACTCTCTGTCATTCCCTTCTTAGAAGCTATTGTTCTTCTATTTCTATTTTGCCATAATTTAACGAATAAATAAAATATTTTGATTATTTTTCTAGTAAATTCTTTTCTTTCATAAAAAAATAAGACTCTTTTACATAGAGTAAAAGAGTCTTATTTTTAGATTATTGCATTTAGAATAAGTGCTCCTGCAAAAGCAATAAAGGATAGAAGCGTTTCCAGAACAGTCCATGTTTTGAACGTTTCTTTTACTGTTAATCCTAAATACTCCTTCACCATCCAGAATCCAGCATCATTAACGTGAGAGAACATTAGTGAACCCGCGCCCGTAACAATAACCAGAAGTTCTAAATTAACACCAGACATATGCTCAATGATCGGTGAAACAATACCCGCCGCTGTTGTTAATGCAACTGTTGCTGAACCTGTAGCGATACGGATTAATCCAGCAATTAAAAATGCAAGTACAAGTGGTGATAGAGATAGATGTTCAGACATTTGACCAATCGTTGTACCTACTCCACTATCGATTAATACTTGTTTGAAGCCACCGCCTGCACCAATAATCAAGACAATAGATCCTACAGGAAGCAAGCATTCTTCCGTTAGTTTTTTAATCACATCTTTTGTCATACCTTGACGTTTTCCAAGCAGGTAAAACGCTGCAAAACAAGAAATTAAAAGTGCAATTAATGGACTTCCTATTAATTCTACAAACTTCACTACGCCGCTTGGCAATCCGTTAATAATAGGCACTATTGCTGCTAAAACCATTAATAAAACAGGAAGTAAAATAACAAAGAATGAAACGCCTGTACCAGGAAGATCTTTAGATGTTGTCGTGATACGAATTAAATCCGGCTCTCCTTCTGGAATTACTCGTTTGTTAACCCATTTTGCAAAAACTGGTCCAGCGATAACTGCTGCTGGAATTGAAATGATTAACGCGTATAAAAGCACTTTCCCCGTATTTGCTCCGTAAATACTAATAGCTGCCATCGCTCCCGGATGAGGAGGAACGAGACCGTGAACAATTGATAATCCTGCAATAACTGGCAGAGCAATCAATAATATATTTTGTTTTGTTGTTTTATGAATCGAAATAACTAAAGGCAGTAAGATTAAAATTCCTACTTCGAAGAAAACAGGAATACCAATAATGAAACCTGCTACTAGCATTGCCCACGGCAATCTTTTCACACCGAATATTCTTACAAAATAATCCGCTACCTGCATGCCAGCGCCTGAATCAGCCATCAGCTTACCTAAAATTGTTCCCAGTGCTAAAATTCCTACTAAGTGTCCTAAAACACCGCCCACTCCCGTTTCGTAAGCGGCAACAATTTTATCCATTGATAACCCAGAAGCAATTGCTAAAAACAAACTCGCAACCGTTAAACTGATAAACGCATGCCATTTAAAAACTGAAACACCTACAATAACAATAACAATTGCGACAACCGTAATAGCTAATAAGTATGCATCCATCTTGCTTTCCACCTTCCCCTTAAGTAAACGCTTTCTTTATGTAGCAAAAAAGCTCTAAACCTGTTAATTTTTTAAAAAATACGTTTTAATTATCGAAATCGTTTACATTAATTAAATCAGAAAACGATTTCATCTTTTTATTACTTAAATTATATGAAAAAAAAATTCTTAAATCAATAAAAAAACTCAAAAAAATTTTATCAATTTTCTTCCATAGAGTTTCAACGCATAAAAAAATCCAATCATGTTAATGATTGGATTTATCTTATTTATTTAGTGATGGTGGGATCAGCGGTTTGACTGTCGATAATTGGTTTTTCGCTTGTTTTTAACGTTATTTCTTCATATTCTCCCGGCGCTAATACACTTTTATCTCCTCTCATGAGATACGTATAGGCGATGATAGAAATGAATAGACCAAATGTCCAGGCATTATCCCATAAAAAGCGCAGTCCAGGAATCAGTAAGCCTAAAACAGGTATGGCCACGCCAATTACTAATGCATAAATACCGTTTTTATTAAAACCAGTTGAATAACTATAGCGACCGTTTACCTCGTATAAATCCTTTAATGCCATCTGTCTCCTTCTTACAAGCCAGTAGTCAGCAATGGCGATGCCGTCTATAGGACCAAGCAGCGCTCCGTATGTTCCAAGCCATCCAAAGATATAATTCCCGAAATTAGACATGATGTACCATGGCTGAAGCAAAATAGCAAAGATACCGGTTACTAGCGCTCCCATCGCAAACGTGATTTTCTTTGGATTCAGATTCTCAATTGCACGGGCCGGCGCCACAATATTTGCTCCCACATTAATCGTTAAAGAAGAAAGCACGATAACGATTGTTCCTAAGAAAATGATAAACGGAGGGAATTTAGCTACTAACGCCACTGGATCCCAAATAGCTTCTCCGAATATAACGATGGTTGCCGAGGTAACAGCAATTCCAATAAATGAAAAAACACTCATCGTCAACGGCAAGGAGAAGGTTTGCGCAACCATTTGGGATTTCTGGCTTCTAGCATATCGACAAAAATCCGGAATGTTCAAAGCGAGCGTAGCCCAAAATGCAATGACTCCGGTTAAAGCAGGGAAAAATACAGCTAGAAATTCTCCGGTGGATGTAAATTTAGAAGGCGTAGATAAAATGGGTCCCCACCCTCCTGAGTTTGTATAAGCCCATATAAAAAGAATAATAGCTGAAATACCAATAACCGGAGCAGCAATCGCTCCTAACACTTTAATTGCTTGCGGTCCTTTATACGCCACTCCTACATTTAAAAGCCAAAAGAGAGCAAATACAATGGCTGTATGACCAGCTAAACCATTCCAAGATGAAAATGAAGCGCTTAGCAGTGTATCAATTGCTTCCGTTCCAATCCATGTATTAATTCCAAACCATCCAGCAGCCACAATAGCCCTAGCCAGTGCTGGGATATGTGCTCCTTTATCTCCAAACCACAGGCGGGCAAATACCGGATAAGGAATGCCAAACTTGGTTCCAGCGTGAGAATTAAGCAAAATAGGAATAAGAACAATTACATTTCCTAAAAAGATTGTACCAATTGCCTGCCACCAGTTCATTCCAAGCGTCATCATTCCGCTCGCCATTGTGTAAGCTGGAATACACAGACACATCCCAATCCAAAGCGTGGCAAAGTTAACTCCTTTCCAAGAATGTTCTTTCATCGTAGTAGGACGTAAATCTTCATTCCAAAGATCGCTTCCGCTCAGCTGATTGTGCGTCTCATCTGTGAGCGTCACAATTCCATCTTGCTCGATTTGTGTTTTCATCCATAAAACCCCTTTTCATAAAATAAGTTCATTTCAAAAAACAAATTTTATTTGAATTTTCTGAAATATAAAGGCGTTTGTGACGATTCCTTCTAGTATGTGATAAATACTAACGTTATTCCTTATTATATTTAATGCGAAACAGGGATACACTGGACAAATTGTAACATTATTTGAGGGAACTTTTATATATTGTGTAGTGTTAACTCTTTTGGTTGTTAGATAACCTAACACACAAAAAATCATCGCCTGAAAGCTTCAAGCGATGATTTTTGAACTTAATGTACGTATTTTTTTTGAAAAGCCGTAATGCTTTCGTATTCTTCTTTAAATAAACGAGCCAAACGAATATAGATAGTCGTTAACTCTTTATATACTTCACTGTTTTCTTTGATTGGATAATGATGATTAGTCGCTCCAACCATATCGGAAACAACGTTTAATGAGTCGACTTCGCCAAGGCTATATAAGCCAAGAATAACTGCTCCTAGACATGAACTTTCAAAGCTTTCCGGCACGGATACTTCTTGGTTAAAAATATCTGCCATCATTTGGCGCCAAAGTGCGGAACGTGCAAATCCGCCTGTTGCCTGAATTTTCGTAGGTTCTCCAATTAACTCTTCAAGTGCCAATAATACCGTATACAAGTTAAAAATAACGCCTTCTAATACGGCGCGAATCATATGTTCTTTTTTATGATGCAAACCTAGGCCGAAAAATGAACCTTTAGCATTTGCATCCCAAAGCGGCGCACGCTCTCCTGACAGGTATGGATGAAACAATAAGCCGTCTGCTCCAGGTTTCACTAAAGCCGCAATATCCGTTAATACTTCATATGGATCTTTTCCAAGACGTTTAGCTGTTTCGACTTCCGACGCTCCAAATTGATCACGAGCCCATCTGAAAATCATGCCTCCGTTATTTACAGGGCCGCCAATTACCCAGTGGTCTTCTGTCAACGCATAACAGAAAATACGACCTTTAGGATCGACTACTGGCTTGTCAGTGACTGCTCGAATAGCTCCGCTTGTCCCAATTGTTACTGCAACAACGCCTGGTTCAATCGCATTTACACCTAAGTTTGATAATACGCCATCGCTTGCACCTACAATAAAGGGCGTATCCGGCAGTAAGTGCATCTCAACTGCAAGCTCTGTGTTTAGCCCTTTCACTTGATGCATAGTTGAAACAGGAGTGGATAGCTGATCTGTCGTCACACCTGCTACTTTTAATGCTTCTTCATCCCACGCAAGATTTTTCAGATTAAATAAACCTGTTGCTGATGCAATCGAATAGTCAATCACATATTCGTTAAACAACTTAAAGAATACATATTCTTTAATTGAAATAAACTTATGTGTTCCCTTCACTAATTCAGGCTGTTCATTAGAAAGCCATGTTAGCTTGGAAAGTGGCGACATCGGGTGAATAGGCGTGCCTGTACGTAAATAAATCTCATGGCCGTTGTATTCATTTTTAATTTTTTCCGTCCATTCTGCACTTCTATTATCGGCCCACGTAATACATTTTGTCAGCGGCTTTCCCTGCTGATCAACGGCAATAACACTGTGCATAGCTGAGCTGAATGAAACGCATAAAATATCCTCAGGTTTTACATCGCTTGTTTTTACAACCGTTTGAATGGTACGTACAACTGCTTGAAAAATTTCTTCAGGATCTTGCTCAGCCATCGCGGGCGTAGGCGAGTATAGTGGATACTCAATCCCATGGTTAGCAATGACTGTACCGTCTACTGAAAATAATACAGACTTTGTACTCGTTGTTCCGATATCTACACCTATTGCATATTTTTTGCTCATGCTGCTGTCCCCCTACTTTACTACTTTACTTATTTACAACACCGTGACCGCCGAATTCATTTCGAAGTGCTGCTACAACTTTTCCTGTAAATGTATCTTCCTCTAATGAACGATAGCGCATCATTAGCGATAAAGCAATAACAGGAGTTGCCGTTTGAAGATCAAGGGCAGTCTCTACGGTCCATTTCCCTTCACCAGAAGACTGCATGACTCCTTTAATACTATCTAGTTTAGGATCTTTTGAAAACGCATTTTCCGTTAGTTCCATCAACCAAGAGCGAACGACAGATCCGTTATTCCAAACGCGCGCTACGGCTTCATAGTCGAAATCAAACTGACTTTTTTCCAGAACTTCAAATCCTTCAGCAATGGATTGCATCATTCCATATTCTACACCATTATGAACCATTTTTAAAAAGTGACCGCTTCCGCTTTTGCCTGCGTACATAAATCCATTTTCTACGCAAATATCACTAAAAATTGGTTCAATTGTACGGAATGCTTCTGCATCTCCGCCAATCATTGTACATGCTCCGTTTCTTGCACCTTCCATTCCGCCGCTTGTCCCTACATCAAAGAAGTAAATACCTTTTTCCTGAAGATCCTGAGCACGTCGAACAGATTCTTTATAATTAGAGTTTCCTCCATCTATTACAATATCTCCTTCTGACAGAAGTTCTTTTAGTTCTGTAATCACATTTTCCGTTACTTCTCCAGCCGGAACCATAACCCATACAACTTTAGGTGAAGCAGGCAGTTCGTTGACTAACTCTTCAATAGTAAAGGCACCAGCTGCTCCTTCATTTGAAAGTTTTTCTACCGCTTCTTTATTCACATCATAAGCTACAACTTCATGATGATTGTCCATTAAATTTAATGATAAATTATATCCCATTTTTCCTAACCCGATTAATCCAATTTTCATTTTACAAACTCCCTTTGAAAAAAAATTTCACATTACCTCCATTATACGAATTATTTTTCATTTTGCAATCGTTTACAAGAAAATTTTTTTCACACATATTTTTGTGCTATACTCTTTTTACTACTAAATTCGTGGAAAGGAACATCAGTTATGACGCAAAATTGTTTAGGAAAAATTCGTTCTCACTATGCTAGATTCAGTGAAAAAGAGAAAAAAATTGCAAATTATATTTTAGAACAGCCGGAACAAATTATTCACAGTACCATTAACGAAGTAGCAGACGATTTAAATGTAGCTGATGCAACAGTCTTTCGCTTTTGTAAACGAATTGGCTTCAAGGGCTATCAGGCGATGAAAATAGCGCTGGCTGCTGAAATTATGACGCCTATTCAGCAGATTCACGAGGAAATTGCTGAAACGGATAATGAAAAAACGATCGCTGAAAAAATCTTTCGCTCCAACGTGCGAACGCTTGAGAATACATTACAAATACTAGAGGGCAATGCTATTGAAAAAGCCGTCAAACTTTTAATGAAGGCCGATAAAGTTCAATTTTATGGCACGGGAGGCTCTTCAGTCGTGGCTATGGATGCTTTTCATAAATTTGTGCGAACAGGAATTAAAACGTTTGCATTTATCGATTCCCATTTCCAGCTTATGTCCGCTTCTCAATTGACGAAACAAGATGTAGCGGTAGTGATTTCTCATTCTGGAACAAATAAAGACACGATGAACATTTTAAATACAGCAAAAGCGAACGGTGCCAAAACGATCGGGATCACGGGTTTTCCTAAATCTCCATTAAGTCAAAACGTTGACGTTTCTCTTTATACAAGTTCAGAAGAAACCGAATATCGATCTGAAGCTCTCGCCTCGAGAATTGGACAGCTAAGCCTCATTGATGCTTTGTATGTTAATGTAATGATTGCGAATAAAGACACCTCTAAACACTCGCTTGAAAAAGTACGCGATGCTATTGCTGAAACTAGAATTTAATGTTTCGCCCTTATATATTCTTCAACTACAACATCAAACAGAGCATAAAATATATGCTCTGTTTAGTGCGGTTCTTCACTTAAAATTTTCAGGTTTTCATTCTCATTTAACATTTTCTAAGTTGCTACATATGATAAAGCACAACTTTTAAAAAGTAGGTGAAGTGTGTATGGATATTATCTATCGCACTGCAAAACTAGATGATTATACAGAAGTAAATAAAATATTAGGGGAATCACTAGAACTCCACGCAAATGCGCTTCCTTCTATGTTTGATAACCAAATGGCTGTTTTATCTCCAGAACAATATCAAGCTACCCTTTATTATGCAACCATTGATATTCTTGTAGCTCAATATCGAAATCAAATTATTGGAGCGTCTGTTGTTGAATTAAAATATAACCCTCCCACCACGTTAGCTCCGCTTTCCTACACAGCATACATCCAATATTTTGGTGTAAAAAAAGGCTTTCAAAATTATGGGGTAGGAAAAGGTCTTTTTTCTGCTACGAAACAGTGGGCTGTACAAAAAGGAGCAAATGACCTCCAGCTTACCGTATGGGCATTTAACGAAAAAGCACGTGCTTTTTATGAAAGTCTTGGACTGGAAAACTTAAGCTATCTTATGACTACTTCACTACAGCCATAAATCGTTCCATTAACGGAGGCTAGGCACGTATCTCCTACGTGCCTAGCCTCCGTTATTCAAATAAAAGACTAAATCATTTTAACGCGTTAATTTACGCAGCTTATATACATACTAAAAGAAGTTTATTACGTAGCCGGATTGCCTTCTTGCAGCTGTTCTTGTTCATCACGCTGACGGTGAGCCAAACGACTTGCCGCACTAGAAGCTACGCTCGCTACCAAATCATCTAAAAAGGTATTAACTCCTTTTTCTTTTTTACAGTCCAGCTTTTCAATAATACCTACTTTTACTTTATCTAAATAGCCAAAGGTCGTAACAGCGATACTGCCATAGGTTAAAACGGCACCTAAAGCAATCGTTTCGTCAACGCCAAACAACCCTTCGTCTTGTTCTACAATACTTTGAAGAGGTTCTGATAATTTATTTTGCTCAGCTAACTTATCAAGTTCGATTCCAACTAGAAGGGCATGCTGAATTTCTCGCTTTTGCAGTACTCTCTCTACGCTTTCAGCGCATTCCTGAATGGTTAGAGCTGGATGATAAGGAAGCTGTAAATCATACACAATTTCAGCAATATCCAAAACTGTTACGCCACGCTCTTCCAGCAAATTAAATGTTGCCTTTGCTACTTCTTTGCTCGTTGGGATTTTTTTCGCTGTCATGTCTCTCTCTCCTTTTCAAGTTGTTGTCTCTCTTTATACTAAATTCGATGAGAGCCGCTAAAAACCTTTTTTGTTCATCCTCCTGAGTTCATAAACTCGTCACATATCTCTTTAGGCGCTCATTACATTTACTTGCTATAATGAAATTATCGAATCAGGAGGTTTGTCTACTGTGGAAGAAAAACAAAGTAAATTTAGCAGAGGCTTATTATTATTTTTCATTGGCGCAACAGCCCTTTTCTTTATCGTCTTAATCGTTCTGTTTCTCATGTCTACTTTTGGAAAAAGCGAAAAAGAAGCTGTGGCTCTGCTCGCAGGAAATCACTATGCTATCGTTAAAGAAGAGAATTCATATACTCTTTATGATCAAAAAGAAAACAAGCCTATTTTGAAAGATGTAAACGGCTATTTCGGTGCTCGCAATATCCGAAGTTATGTAAAAAATGACACAGAATTGGTTTCGATTGATGAAAAAGAAGAGGAATATACGAAAAAACCGCTAGAAAAAGCCACTCAAGCAGAAAAAGATATGTTTAAAAAGATGAAAAAATTAGATTAACAAAAAAACGAATCATCAATCAAACTGTTTGATTGATGATTCGTTTTTTTTGTTAAAGTGCACGCAGGTTTTATCTGTTTCATTCCTTCTAGCAGTTGATTGGAGGGAAAGGCGAAGATTCCTGCGGAAACATGGGAACAGGTGAGACCCCGCAGGAGCACAAGCGACGAGGAGGCTCACCGGCCGCCCGCGGAAAGCGGAGTCTTGCACGGAAATCAACTGCGGCCGAGCAAGCTGTCCAGATTATATATCCAGATTGTTCATGTTTGGATGAAATTCATTTCGTTACGTCCTAACCTCTTTTTTTAGCAACGCATGCCTCTTTCTCGTCATTCGCTAAAAAATTCGTTACAATAAAATAAAGAACGATTTTTAGAAAATGTGTTACAATAAAGGTAACGCTTTCATTCAAATGCATAGGAGTCGATTATTCATGTCAGAAAGTAAGCGGAAGTTAGAAGAAATTTCTTTTTATAGTGACGCACTGCAAGAAGATCTCACGTTACTAGTCTATTTGCCGTCAAACTATTCTACGCTCTATAAGTATTCTCTACTTATCGCCCAAGATGGAAAAGATTATGTTATGTACGGACGTACACCTCGTTTAATCGATGATTTAATGAACGAGTCAGAAATCGATCGTACTATTTTTGTTGGAATTCCATATAAAAGCGTGGAAGACAGACGCGATAAGTATCATCCAGAAGGAAAGCAGGTAGATGCTTACATTCGCTTTTTAGCACATGAACTTGTGCCATTTTTGGATAAAACATATCCTACATATCAAATGGGAAAATCGCGTGTTCTAATTGGTGATTCGCTTGCTGCTACAGTTTCACTGCTGACGGCCATTGCGTATCCTCACACGTTCGGGAAAGTAATTATGCATTCTCCTTTCGTGAACGATGCTGTATTACAAACGGTCAACTCATTTGCTTCTCCTTCACTTCTGGATTTGTATCATGTTATTGGAACGGAAGAAACGGACGTCAAAACAACACAAGACGGTATATTGAACTTTATTGAGCCTAACCGCTTGTTGCACGAACAAATGAAGCAGCGTGGATATTCTGTTTTCTATGAAGAATTTAACGGAAATCATACGTGGAAATACTGGCAAAAAGACGTAAAGCGGTCGCTTCAATATATGTTGAAGTAGAAAGATATCATATTTTTTGAAAATTTGTTATAATAAGCTCGCTTTATACATATTTTATGATCTTACTTTGGAGGGATTTTTTATGAAATTTGGCGTTGTACTTTTTCCATCTAAAAAATTGCAAGATGTAGCGAATTCTTATCGAAAGCGCTATGATTCTCACTATTCATTAATTCCGCCTCATCTTACATTAAAAGAAGTCTTTGAAGCTACAGAAGACCAAATTGATGAAATTGCGGCTAATTTGCGTAAAATTGCCGAAGAAACAAATCCATTTACATTAAATGTAACGAAAGTAAGCTCATTTTCACCAGCCAATAACGTTATTTACTTAAAAGTGGAACAAAAGCCAGAACTGACGTCACTTTACAATAAACTTCATGAAGGCAATCTCGAACAGCCAACTGAGTATTCATTTATTCCACATATTACAATTGGTCAACGACTTTCAGATGATGAGCACTTAGATGTGTATAGCCAGTTGAAGCTTGTAGATGTCGCTCATGAAGAAACAGTTGATCGCTTTCATTTAATGTACCAGCTTGAAAATGAAACATGGACTGTGTTTGAAACATTTCGTCTTGGAAAGGGATAAGATACGTGAACATCAAAGTACTAACGAACAAACAAGATCCTTCTGATGCTTACTTCGTACGTCAAAAAGTATTTGTAGAAGAACAGCAGGTTGATGTAGAGCAAGAAATCGATGAATACGATTGCGAAGCCCTGCATTTAGTTGTATACAAAGGAACTGCACCAATTGGGGCAGGACGCTTCCGTATGGTAGAGGACTATGGAAAAGCCGAACGAATCTGCGTTCTTTCTTCTTATCGAAAAGACGGTGTAGGAAAGCTTTTGATGGATAAATTAGAAGAGATCGCAGCAGAGCATGAGATTGAAAAGATTAAGCTGCATGCTCAAACGCATGCGGAAGGATTTTATAAAAAGCTAGGCTACGTAACGGTTTCAGGTGAATTTATGGATGCTGGAATTCCACATGTAGAGATGGTAAAGAAACTAAGTAAAAAACACTAGGAATTGAACCTGGTGTTTTTGCTTTTTTAAAGGATAAGAACCTTTGCTTTGCTTATACTAATACCTAATCATGTGAATTAGGTGAAAATATGGATGAACTTATCGGAATTGCACTAGAACTCTTTATCGGATTTATCTGCTTGTTTATCTTAACTAAATTTTTAGGCAGAGCGACGATCACTCAGCTTACCACTTTTGATTTTATCTCTGCTCTTGTATTAGGAGAGTTAGTAGGAAATGCGTTATATGACTCAGAAGTAGGCATAGGCAAAATTTTATTTGCTGTTATCTTTTGGGGAGCGCTTATTTATGTCACCGAAGTTATTACTCAAAAAAATATTCGCCTGCGCTTGTTTTTAGAAGGACGGCCATCTATTATTATTCGAAAAGGGAAAATTTCGTACAAAGAACTTAGCAAAAATCGATTAGATATCGATCAGCTTCTTCATATGCTGCGTTCAAAAGACATATTTTCCATTCGTGAAGTTGAATATGCAATTTTAGAAACAGATGGCTCGCTAAGCGTACTGCCAAAATCTGATTATGCTAAACCAACAAGAAGCGATCTGCAGCTGCCTCCTTCTGAACCTGTTTTATCTATCGCCTTCGTCAGTGATGGACGTTTGCTTTTGAAAAACTTAATTCAGTCAGGCTTTGATGAAGACTGGCTAAAGAAACAGTTAAAAAAACAGGGATTTACCGATTATAAACAGGTGCTTTATGCTGAATGGCAGCAGGGCCGTACACTTTTTATTGAATCTTACTAAGGTGTTTTTTACTTGTTCATTACTTTGTTAAAAATCGTGAGCGCATTCATTCTGCTGCGTTCACGATTTTTTCTATTATACCCGTGTATTAATCACTAGGCCCTTATTTGTTAGCTTGCTGTATACACGCTCTGCTGCTTGAAGCTTTTTTCGCTTTTGTACGGAGCTTGGCGTCAATTCCAATGAGTGAGAACGCGATTCAAACTCTTCGTCAAAGCTTTTTTTCTGGACAGGCCAAATACGATTTGAAAAAGAAGCATTATTTTTTTGAAGGCGATTTGCATATTGAATAGATTGATAAGGTGTGACGGGCAGTATATATCCCATATGAACCCTCCTCTTTTTCAAGATACCTTCTACTCCCGGACCTCAGTATTTTTCGCAAGAAGTATCGACATTGAAACAGCTCACTTACGCCCTCTTCTAGACTTGTTCAAAACAGATAGCACTTTGTATCTATACCGCCTTTTTTTGAACATATGTGACCTCTTACTCAATATATACCCTTTTTTACATCGTATCCCTCCAAAAATATCCGTACTCTTTTTAAAAAAAGATGATTTTGATATGATAGACTTTGATTATAGAATAAAAACTGTGCGTATATACACATCTATATCGATGTAGAACAAGAGCGGCTTCTTGCTTTAACTCCCTCTTATTTACTATTGATTGTTCATGTTTTACAAAGGAGGCCATGTTTTTTGCAACGTGCACTTTATCAAAAACAGATACTTAATCTTGCTATAACGGCTAGAGACCGATTTCAATATTTATATGAAGCTAGTCTCCGAGGAGAAATAACATGTGCTCACTGCGGAGAACCAGTTAAATTATACCTGGGGATTGAACATTCTCCTTACTTTTATCATGCTCAAGTTCCTCATGAAAGAGAAGAGTGTTCAGACACACTATCAGAAACAACAGCTGTACAACAAATAAAAGAAACTCCGGCTGAATACAGAGAAACCAATGGATTTCGTATTCCTAAAGGACGAGCTATTGGTGAGAAAAATTCAACTGTAAAAGAGAAAGCGACATGGAGGTCTTCCGTGCCTTTTTCAAGTGTTCCTGCTTTTCGCTCAAAACCACCTGTTCCTAAACACTCTGACTCTCCTTATTTAAATGAATTTAAAGAGAGCGGTATTGAATTAGATTCGAACCAATGGAAAGCTGTTACACATTCAGAAGGACCTCTTCTTATTCTAGCCGGTGCAGGAAGCGGAAAAACGCGTGTGTTAACAGCTCGCACCGCATATATGATACAAGAAAAACAAATTGATCCAAAATCCATTATGCTGGTGACTTTCACGGCTAAATCAGCTAAAGAAATGAAAGAACGATTGGCTACATATCCAAAGATGTCCGGCTTACATCTTCGTCAAATGCTAGTTGGAACTTTTCACAGCATTTTCTTACGTATGATTGTTCACCACAATCCTCAAGCGTGGCAAATGGATCGCCTGCTGAAATGGGATTGGCAAAAAGAACAGATCGTGAAAGAAGCAGCAAGAGAGCTCCGCGTGGATGAAAAAGATTTCCCGTTTGATCAGGCACTTCAGCAAATCGGCTATTGGAAAAACACGCTTGTTGGCGTGAAAGATGTTCGCCCAAAAGACAAATGGGAACAAGATGTGCACTTTTTATATCGTCGCTATGAAGAAGTCAAAAAGCAAAAACAGCTATTCGATTTTGATGACATGCTGTATGGATGTTATGAAATGCTAAAACAAAATCCCGATTTGCTAACTCGTTATCAAAAAAGATTTCGCTATTTTTTAATTGACGAATTTCAAGATATCAATAAAGTTCAATATAAAATTATGAAAATGCTAAGTGAAGACTCTAAAAACTTGTGTGTCGTAGGAGATGATGATCAATCAATTTACGCTTTCCGCGGAAGCGATCCTTCGTTCATCTTAAACTTTGAAAAAGATTTTGCTCATACAACTGTTATTACGTTAAACCAAAATTATCGTTCAGCTCACGCCATCGTTTCTTCCGCTAATAAAGTGATTGCACGAAATACAGCGCGCCGACAAAAAGAAATGGCTGCCCAGTTTGATAATGAGTTGAGACCTACCTTCTTCTTTCCATACGACGAAGAAGAAGAAGCAACAATGATTGTAACGGATATGAAAGAAAAGATTAAGCAAGGCGCTTCTCCAACTGACTTCGCGGTCTTGTACCGAACTCACGCTTCTTCACGCGCCATCTTTGAACGTTTATCGCAGTCAAACCTGCCATTTTCAATCGAACAAGATGCGGATTCGTTTTATAAAAGACGAATGGTTCGAAGTTTACTTTCATTTCTACGCTTGAGCGTGAATCCAAATGATGCAAGTTCGCTGCAAGATTTAGTGAACGCGCTATTTTTAAAGAAAACAGCAGTCAATGACTTAAAAGCAGCAAGTATTCTTCATGACGGTACATTTATTGATGCGCTTGAATATCTTCAAGATTTAAAACCGTTTCAGCAAAAAAAGCTCAAGAAAGTAATTCCTTTATTCAAGTCGCTAAAATCAATGTCTCCTTCTTTGGCACTTGAGACGATTTCTAAGGATATGGGATTCGATGATTTTGTCAAAAAACGCGGAAATGAAGGAAATATGATGGAAAAAGGTTCGGATGACGTGCGGGATTTAAAAGTTGTAGCACGTAAATTCAAAACCGTACCTGAACTGTTAGATCATGTGGATCATATGATTGCCATGAACACAGAGATGAAAGCTTTAAGCAAGCAATTTAATGAAAGTATTCAGCTAACCACCATTCACCGAGCAAAGGGTCTTGAATATAAGCATGTATACGTACTGAGCAGCGTAGACGGAGGATTGCCTCATGATTATGCACTCGAAGCTTATCGAGGCGGAGATGATGTGCCGCTTCAAGAAGAACGCCGCCTTTTATATGTAGCCATGACGCGTGCACAGAATTCACTTTACTTATCTGTTCCGCAAACTAGAAGAGGTAAAACCGCTTATCCTTCAAGATTTCTGAAGTCTTTTATAAAAAAAGTATAAAGCAAAAAAGGCTGGGACAAAAGTATTTTAGTCAAATTGAAGTACGAACGGTTAATCAAAATTATTGATTAACCGTTCGTACTTTTTATTGTCATGTACATGTAGAGTTAATATATTTAGTTGCTTCTAGCTGTTGATTGGAGGGCTCTTTGGGGAAAAGCTGAAGGGATGAGACCCCGTAGGAGCTCATGTATCCAATTTTCTCCTCTTTAGATTGGATTGATTTCGTTACGTTTCAACCTCTATTATTAACCAAATATTCCACTAAGAGGTAGATATTCATAAGTAGATGCGTTACACTACGTTATGTACTGCATTACTATATTTTAGGAGGTTCCATTATTGAACGCAAAGCTTATTCATGAAAATGAAAAGATTTTTTTCATTTTGTGTATGGTTATCAGCTTATTAACCTATTTGTTTTTAATTATTTCACTCGTCGGCATTCTCTACATTGCAATCGGTTTTTTCATTACATTTATGCTACACGGTTTCTCTATTGCTCAAATTCGCAATAATGGAGTTAGATTGACAGAGAAGCAGTTCCCGCACACTTATCATCAGGCAAAACATTTATCTTCAGAGCTGGATTTAGAGCTGCCCGATATTTATATTGTTCAATCAGGCGGCTTATTAAACGCGTTTGCTACACGTTTTTTTGGACGTCACTTTGTCGTTTTATACTCCGACATTGTTGAAATGATTGAAGATAATCAAGAAAAAGAACTTTCTTTTATCATTGCCCACGAATTAGTTCATATCAAACGTAAGCACACACTCTACCACTCACTTATTCTACCTGCTCTTTGGGTTCCTTTTTTAGGAAAAGCTTACTCTAGGGCCTGTGAATATACATGTGATCGCATAGCTTCCGTTGCGATTGGTGATGCAAAAGCTGCCACTCAAGCACTCACTATACTTGCGGTTGGTCATTGTCTAAATAAAAAAGTAAATCAGGAAGAATTTGTTCATACGCACTCACAGGAAAAAGGTTTTTTTATGTGGTTGAATCAAGCTACTGCAACTCACCCTCCTATCGCTCATCGTATTAAAGAAATTAATTACTTAGAACAGCATCCCGAACTGTTTGATCTTGATTCTAACGCATTTCAAACAAATGAAATTACATAAATAGAAAAAAGCCCTGACACCTCAGGGCTTTATATAAAAATATTAAATTATTTTTTCTCATTTAGCATTTTAGCGATGGTCGCAAAATCAATGGATTGATTATTGTTTGCAATCGCCTTAACAATTTGTTCTTCTTTTTGTTTTGAAATTGGCTTATTCGCAATTTGTGCTACTCGCTTCACAATATTACGCACCGTTTGCTCATCTTTAAAATTAGCATTTTGTACAGAATTCGCAAGTTCAAAAATATCCTTCATATTAACGCCTGTTTTCTTTTCTATATTTTTAAACATATTATTATCCACTTTGCATGACCTCCTTTATTTATACTTCATCGTATGCACCATGTGCCTAGATGGTGCCCTTTACATTTAATAAAAAAATAAAGTGCGAGTGAAACTTCACCCGCACTTTTCGGTGCCTTATTCATAGAAGGGATTAATTGTAAAAACAAACACAACCAACAATAATTAATAGAATGAATAATACAACGATTAACGCAAAACCACCGCCGTAGCCACCACCGTAACCACAACCACCGTAGCCAAATCCGCAGCCCATAATATTACACCCCCTCTGTTTTACTCTCTATACTGTATGTTCACTCAAATGATTTTGTATGGGCTTTTCAACTGTGTACATTAAATTTCATTGTCCAAACGGATCTTCAGCATCTTGCTCATCAAGTCTTTTTACATTATGCTGCAGTTTCCTTTCCTGCTGTTCCATCTGCTTTTCTGCTTTTTCTACTTCTTTCATTCTCTTTCGATGTTCCCCCATCATATGCTGTTCAAAAAACCGTTCAAATTCATCGAAAAAATCTGGCATCTCTACACCTCTCTCCACTCCATGTAAAAAAGCATTGTCTGATTGACAATGCTTCTATTGCTTATCGCTTTGGTAACTTTGAACCGCAGCCGCAACCACCTTGTTTTGGAGAAGGGTACTGGACTGGCTTAGGAATGGCATGCCCTTTCTTCACCGATTGTTTTGTCATTGGTTGTGGATGATAAGGCAGGGGCTGAGGGTATTGATTAGGATTATAATTATAATGATAATACATCATGTTTCCCTCCTTTTCACAGCATCCTATCTATAACATTATATTCAGGACTAAAGAAAGACGTTCTATCTTATTTGTCCATTTTGCGCTGCAGAGACAAAAATAAATCCGTGCTGTTTTTTGGTTTCCTCACTCTCGGTCTTTCTCCTCCCTTTTGCTCTGTCACTTCACGCAGCCGATTTTGCAGTTCTTGAATTGTCCCTTGAGCTTGATGATTGTACTGTACAATAGACTGTTCGGTTTTTGATTTTTGTTCATTGACGCATGCTTTAAGCCAATCTATTTTTTCCTCTAGCTTCTTTTTTTCTTCTTCATGCTTTTGCTGTAATTCCAATAACTCTTCCTTCATATCTTCATATTCAAATTCTTGGTGCTTGAATTTTTGATATTCTTCTTTATAAAAAGCCAACTCCGACTTCAATGAAGCAATATATTGTTTTGTTTTTTCCTCGCTCATGCCCTTCACTCCTCCATTATAAATAACCCACAGCTTCTAAAAAATCAGTTAAAGATGAATAACACTTTTTATTAACATGAATATGCTGTAATTGAGTTTATTATTTCCTTCATTTTTTATGCTCGCTCCAACTAGGATTTATTCCGATAAATTCCGCTTTTACTAAGGAACATAAAAGCAGGTCATTCATACACTATAGTAGTCCGATACCTAGTAACGAAAAGCGTAAAGGAAGGACAATTACAATTAGGAGGTTTAAAAATGGCAGAACTTTTTGAATCATTATGTATCCGCGTACCTAAAGTGTACGACTGGGTTAGACGTCAAGTTGTTTTACCACAAATCTTTACGAACGACACTTCATTATTTGAAGAAGAAGCACTTAAAGATTTAGGCCATGACGTAGAAGTGGAAATTGTTTTAACAGATAGTGAAGGTCACCCTGTAGATCCTTCAGATGAAGACGCACTTGATAACGTGATTGAGCTTGTGCCGCACGGTGGTCGCAGACCTAAAAAAATTGTGTTACCAGATGGAGAAGTTGTTGTTCTTCATGAAGTAAAATTATCAATTAGCGGCTTTTACCGAGTTAAGTTAATTGAATTGAATGGACATCACAAACACGATGAGGTTGAATCTAGCGTTATTCCTTGGAAAATACATCAAACATTCTATTTATGCGCCCCGGAAGGAACAGAACCTGTTGTCCACCTTGAATCTTTTGAAGGAACTGACGGTTCTCTCAGATTATCAGATTGTCACTTACAGCAATTAAGCTTTGATCTTATGTTATGCCTAAGTGTTCAAATTGAAAAAGATGTTAAAGTTGAAGTAGAAGGAAGCTTCTGCTACCCTCGCCCTGAAATCATTTCTACAAGCAGCTGCTCACCTATTGAATATCCACCTCAATGTGATGCTATTTTCCCTGGAAGACCACATCACGATGATTTTGATGGAGACGATGTAGAGTCAGGCTTCGACCATCACGAATTTGATTAACAAGATAAAAAGCCAGAGGAGAATATTTCTCCTCTTTTTTCATCCTTTACGCGCTTTCTGCATACATATAAATAAAACTGCTATGGGCAGCTCTAACGACCAGATTAATTTATAGCTCAGCAGGAAAGGAGACTACTAGATGAGTCGTAACTCCCCTTCCCCTAAAGATGATCTAACTCAATTAAAACAAAAGCTCATACACTATAAATCAGAAATTCGAAACGTGCAAAACCAACTAAAAAGCTATGAACGAGCTTTAGAGCGAGAAAAAGAAAATACATCGTTTTGGAAAAAGAAACACGCTGAGACGCTTTCTACATCTGAAAAAGAAGTAGAAATTGAAGAATTAGAAAAAGAACTGGATCTACTGAGAAACGAGCTTTCCGAACAAAAAATTATTGCCGAAGCGTTTCGAGAAAAAGCTTCAAGGAAACAGCCCGTTATTGAAGAAAAAATCGTGGAGAAAGTAATTGAAAAGATTGTAGAAAAACCCATAGAAAGGTTCGAAAAAAGCGATATCCTCTGTTTCTTCCAACATTCCATACTGCTGCCAGAACAAGATGAAAGCGAGCTGATGATGTTCGGCAACGTAATTATTCAAAATCAAACGAGCAGTACTTTATACTCTCCAACACTTTGCTTAAAAATGAAGCCTACTGCTTCTGCTATGTTAAGCGGGAAGATCATTGATGAAAAAGATATTGAAGCTTCTAGTGTCCCCTCTTCTTCTTTAGAATGGCGCTACGCTCATCCAAAATGGAACGAAAAAATTCAAAATGACGGTGAATATTGGATTAAACCCATTAAGCAAACAGTATTAAAGCCCAAAGGCAAATTACTATTTGACTCTTTTCAAGTAGTCATTCCGCTCTCCACTGATACAACTTCATTTATTCTAGAAGGCTTTTTCTATAGTGAAGAGTGGCAGGAAGGTATTCCTTTTTTAAATAAAGTTGTGCTAAATTTCCCTTAATCATTAAAAGACATATTGACGATCAATATGTCTTTTAACTCGTCCATTTATTTCATAAAAGATTCTATAATTCCTGCACACCCTGCAATAGCTAAGATCGTAATAATAGGAATAGCAATGTGCGGGACCGCTACATAACTAAAATAAATCCCTACCGCACACCATATGCCTGTACACCAATAGCAGCTGAGCAGTTCTCCAATCCACCTTTGCAGCCCCTTCCCTTTTATCTCCAGGTACGTTACCGTATTTCCTTGTTCATCTTGATCTTCTGCAATTTTGTGAAACGGCTTCCGAATAAAAGCCGTAATTTTATCAAAAACAATTAGACGAGTAAGTCGAAACGTTGCAAAGATAAATAGCGTTAGATAAATCCATGTCATCTTCATTCCTCCGTACATTCACAAACTTATGAAAATAAAAGCTAACGTGCTTCTTCACTGTTAGCTTTTAAAATCACTTAAATTTTAACGATAGATATGGTTTGAATATCATGAAATGTCAATACTGTTTTCTCTTTATTAGGAGGAACGCTTACGTATAAACTTCCTTCTTTTAATTCTAAGATTGTTCCTATATATTTTTGATTTTGGCACGTAATTTCACAAATTGGCTGAGACATATGAGGCGGGAAGCTGCATAGAAATTCAACTTTTTCTTTAATCGTCATAGACTGAAACATTTTATTTGGCTTTTTATTCTCTGATTGCGGTATATCCACAGGAACAATTGAACGCTCTTCCTTTTTTTCATTCTTAATCTCTTCCACTTTTTCTATGTCAGGCTCTTTGACTTCTTGAATAGAAGAAAAGCTGGGCTCTTCTTTTAACACATGCTCTTTCTCTATTCCTTTATTGTCTTGCTGTTTTGAACTAAAATAATATTGCATAGAACGCTGGTTTTGCGTAGCGTTTGGCTGGACAATGTACATTAGCGGCTCATTTTCTTCTGACTTAGATTTTGAGTTAGTCATGAAGCATACCTCCAATTGCTTGTTATCGTTCTTTTAAAAATGTATGCTTGCACACGGAAAAACTTGTTTATTTTTTTGCGGCAGCCTTTTTAGAAATAAAAGCAGCACTATACTTTTTTATATAATTTAGGAAAATACCACAAAAGAAGTTGAGATATAACTAAATTAATTCAATCTAAAGACGCATAAATAGGATACATGAGCTGACCGCTTGCTACACCGCCGTTGATTTCCATGCAAGACTTCGCTTTCCGCGGGCGGCCAATGAGCCTCCTCGTCGCTTGCGCTCCTGCGGGGCCTCACCCCTTCCACTTTCCCCTCAGGAGTCTTCGTCTTGCCCTCCAATCAACTGCTAGAAAGAGCTAAACAGATGAAACTTATTTTCAAAACAACAAAAAACGAACCACTAATCAAACATGTTGATCAGTGGTTCGTTTTTCACTTGAGCTAAAATACTTTTGTCTCAGTCTCTTCCTCTCATTCAATCAGGTAGAAAACTAAATCCAGCTAAATACCTTTATCTAATTTTATACTCAAGAAGCATACGCAATTCATTCACATACGAACGAGACCCCGTTACAATCAAGCGATCATCAAATTCAAGCTCTGTATCGCCATGAGGTACAATAGAATCTTTACCTCTGAAGATTCGAACAAAAATCACATCTCCTGTAAACGGGAACTTACGAAGCTCTACCCCCTCGTATTTAGGGTTACGCATATTAATTTGATAAAGTGCTGTTTCTTGATTCGTTAAGATATTTAAAATATTTGGCGATTCGATTAAAGCTTTTAGCAATGCCGTTGTAGATAACAGCACAGAAAAAACTTCAATGTTATTTTCTTTCATCTTTTCATCTAAGACAGGACTTTCTACGCGGGCAATAACCCGTTCTGTACCATACTCTTTTGCAAATAGAGCAATGTCGCTATTTCTTTCTTCTTCCCCTGTTGTTACAACTAATACATCCGCATCTAAAATCCCCATATTTCTTAACGTTTCCTTACTATATCCATCGATGTCGACGATATTAAAAATGGAATCCGACGTACGGTTTTCAATTTTGTCCTGAGTAGGATGATAAATCGTCACATCATATAAATCAAGATCCATTTCTCGAATAACCGGGAGTGTAAATTGATTTGCACCAAGCATATTAACCTTCAGCTTTCTATCACTGATTTCTGGCTTTGGAAACAGCTTTCTAAAGATAATAGGTGTAATAATACATGTAATAATCGCCACCAAAATCAGCGCACCGGACATTTGTGAATCAATCACACCAATATTTTCACCAACCGTTGCTGCCGCAATAACGAGTGATAAAGTCGATGTTAAAAGAAAACCCGATGCCAAAACGGTTTTCATATCATACCATTTTCTTAAGATTAACGCTGGAACTAGCTTGGATATTAATAATGCAATGAATAATAAAGGCATTAAAATCAGCACTTTTTTATCACTGAACAATGACCAAACGTCAAGCTTCACTCCTACCATCACAAAAAAGATAGGAATTAAAAAACCGTAGCCAAACGAATCTAATTTATGAACTAAGTTTTTATTAGGCGCAAGAAGAGAAACGAGTGATCCCGCTAAAAAAGCGCCTAAAATGTTTTCAACACCAATTGACTCCGAAAGGCCCACTAGAATGATAATGAGTGCAAATACGGCGCGCGTGTCGATTTGAATTGTACCTTTAGACATTGTCTCAAGAAACGATCGGTTTTTAAACTGCTTCCCTATGAAGTATAAAATCACTCCTACTCCAAATAAAATTAAAATCAACCATGTATTACTATTTCCTGATTTATCATAGACGGAAGCAAATACGGCTAGTAAAATCATCGTGACTAAGTCCGCAATAACCGCAATCAATAAAATGGTTTGTCCAATTGGCTTTTTCATAATCTGTGCATCTTTTAAAGTCGGCACTACTACTCCTAGTGAAATGGTAGAAATAATAAGCGTCATCAAAAAGGCATTATCAATAAAACCGGTCCATACAAAAACATAGGACAAAAATAGTGAAACCGCAAAGATAGCTGCAAACACTAGTATAGAAATGGAAAAAGCATTTGGCACCTTCGCTCCTGATGCCTTTTTGTCTTTTGAATTTCCTCCAGCAAAAGCAGAAAAATCAATTTCCAAACCACTTAAAAACATCAAAAAGATAAAGCCTAAAGTGGAAAGTGTTTCAAGCCACATATCCTGCTCCACAAGGTCAAAACCACTTTTCCCTATAATTAATCCCATAATAATTTCAGCTACGACTACAGGTATAATGTTGAGTTTAAACCGATGCAACAGTATAGGCGTTAAAAAGGCCAAACTAATGACGATAACAAGTGATGTAAAGGACGCGTGCTGTTCCATTAGATTCCCCTCCTTTTACCTTCGCTATTTATAAAACGAAGACGTTAGTATTCAAAATTAAAGGTTAATCATAAAAGCTTGAAGGTTCTCTGTCAACTATATGAACTGATAATGAAAATCCGACATGATTACTCATGTCGAATTCCAAAGTCCCTTCATTATTTTAAATAACTCATAAATGTTGTGGCTAGACCGAAGTAAATTAAAATACTGATAAGATCATTGATCGTTGTAATAAATGGTCCTGATGCGACTGCAGGGTCAATTTTGAATCTGTGCATGAGAAGCGGGATAAACGCTCCTGCTAGTGTAGCCACAATCAATGTTGAAAATACAGAGACGCCTACCAAAGCGCCTAAAATCAGATCTCCCTGCCAAATATAAACAATTAATACAACTAAAAGTCCACACGATGCGCCCGTAATCATTCCGGTAGCTGCTTCTCGGATTAACAGCTTAAATTTGCTTTCTTCTTCGATTTCTCCCGTCGCCAGTCCGCGAACCGCAACGGCTAGTGCCTGTGTTCCTGTATTACCAGCCATACCGCCAATTAAAGGTATAAATACAGCTAAAATAGCTACTTGATTCAACGTATCTTCAAAACGTCCAATTAAACTCGCTGTCATCATTCCTAAAAACAGCAAAATGATCAGCCAAGGCAGCCTCTTTTTGGCCGCTACTAAGGGATTGTGGTCAATCGTATCATCTACATCACTAATACCGGCTAATTTAGAATAGTCATCCGATGCCTCTTCATCAAGAACATCCATCACATCATCAACCGTAATAATCCCTAGAAGATGCTGCTGAAAATCAACAACTGGAAGCGCAAGAAAGTTGTAATCGCGCATAATGCGCGCAACTTCTTCTTGGTCTTCTGCTACTGACACGGATACAACTCGTTCATTCATAACTTCGCTTATCATCGTATCTTCATCTGCTATAATTAAATCACGAAGAGAAATAACACCTGCTAGATGCTTTTGTTCATCAATAACAAATACATAATAAATCGTTTCCGCTTCTGGAGCTTCCCTGCGTAGAATGTGCATAGCTGAATGTACGGTTTGATTTTCACGAATGGCCACAAACTCAGTCGTCATAATACTTCCAGCGGTATATTCCTCGTAATGAAGCAGCTCTTTAATTTCATCGGCTGCTTCTTCATCCATAATCGTTAAATAGCTCGCCACTTGTTCTTTATCCAATTCATTTAATACGTCAACGGCATCATCCGCCGACATTTCCGACAGCATGTCTGCTGCAAAATTGGGATGCATTTCTGAGAGAATTTCTTGATAATCTTCTTCTCGTATCTCTACATTTTCAAAGATATCCGCCATTTCTTCCGGAGATAACATCTCGTACAGCGCAAACCTAGAAGGCTCATCTAATTCTTCAAAAAATTGAGCTTGGTCATACGTATGCATATGTAAAAATTCTTCACGAAATGCATCGATTTCATTTTTTTCTAGAAGTGATAATAAATGTTCGGCGAACCATGCTTTTTCTTCTTTTTCAATTGAATCTGTCATGTCTTCGACCTCCCTGTCGCACAAAACTCATTTAACTTTATGATGAATTTTGTTTTTTTTCAACTCATAGCTCTTTACTCTTTTCCCAATAATATATAAGTTCTACACATAGTTTGCTCCATATAAGGGTAATTTTATATCGTCAAAGGAAAAACCTTTTAAGGATGTGGATAAAAGATGAAAGTAGATATAATAGGCGATATCCATGGATGTTATGATGAATTAAAAGCGTTAACAGAAAAACTTGGGTATGAGTGGCAAGACGGGATTCCTATCCACTCTGACGGACGGCGCCTTGGATTTGTAGGTGATTTAACAGACCGAGGACCTCATTCACTAAAAGTGATTGAGCTCGTATGGTCACTTGTAATCAAGCATCAGCAAGCTTACTACTGTCCAGGCAATCACTGTAATAAGCTATATCGCTTCTTTTGCGGTAACAAAGTGGAAATTACTCATGGGTTAGAAACGACCGTTGCTGAGTACGAAGCCTTGCCTTCAAGAGAACAGAAATTCATTAAAAAAAAGTTTATTGAGCTTTATGAGCAATCACCTCTATATGTGCAGCTTGATCAAAATCAATTAATTATTGCTCACGCCGGCCTTAAAGCTGAATACATCGGCAGAACAGATAAAAAAGTTAAAACCTTTGTGCTATACGGAGACATTACGGGTGAAAAACATCTAAACGGTATGCCTGTCCGACGGGATTGGGCCCAACATTATAACGGAAAACCTTTTATCGTGTATGGGCATACACCCGTAGTAAAAGCCAGAAAAATTCATAATACCATTAATATTGATACGGGCGCAGTTTTTGGAGGGGCTTTAACGGCGTTTCAGTATCCTGAAGGGAATATTATATCGGTGCCTTCATCTATGCCTTATGTAGAGGAAAAATTTAATCACTTCGTGTAAAAAGAAAGTCGCTTTTCATTTAAAAAGCGACTTTTATCTTACGATTTGAAGTTTCTGCATATCTGGCGGCAAAGGTGCTGTAAAAGACAACGTTTTTTGTAAAAAAGGATGAAAAAAAGTGAGCTCATAGCTGTGGAGAGCTTGACGAGAAATAAGATGATTCGTTCCGCCATATAGGGTATCTCCAAGCAGTGGATATCCTTTATAAGCCATATGAACACGAATTTGGTGAGTTCTCCCCGTCTCAAGCGAAAGAGCAACTTCTGTAAAAGAAGAATACGGACGAAGCGCCGTATAGTGTGTAATAGCAAACTGCCCATCTTCTCTTACTTCCCGTTCGATGATACTTGACTCTTTTCGGCCAATCGGTGCCTCTATCGTTTCCTTGCCAACAAGCTTACCATGAACAAAAGCTCGGTACACGCGTTTAATTTCATGTTCTTTTTGTGCTTTAGAGAATAAGTAATGAACGTGCCTATGCTTAGCGACAATAAGCAGCCCAGATGTGTCTCGGTCTAACCTGTTCACAAGATGAACAGTCGAGTTAATGTTATTTTTCTCATAATAATAGAGCACAGCATTACTTAGTGACCACGTTAGATGTTCTCGAGAAGGTATACTTGGCATGTTTGGCTGCTTATTCAAAACTAATATATACTCATCTTCGTATACAATATCCAAAGGTATAGCTTTAGGAAGAAGACTTTCACTTGCTTTTTCTGGTGGAAACGCCACCTTGATTTCGTCACCTTTTTGCAGAATATATCGAACCGTTGCATGCTTTCCATTTACTTCAATCGCTCCTCCTCTGAACTTAATGTCCGTCAGCGAAGCTTTGGAAATATCATGTTCTTTTAAAAATTCACGAACCGCTACACCCTCGAAAGAATGATCTACGGTCCAACTCAACGTAAAAACTTGTTTCATTCTCTTCCCTGCCTTTAATCATCACATACAAAAGAGTCTCTGACACGCTGCCAGAAAGGAAACGCGCGAAAGCGAGCAAATCGAATTTTTTCGCTTGCTACCCGAAATTGAATCGACTTTACATCTTTATGTAAAAGAGTTAAATGATCAATGGTAATTTGAAAGTCTGCGTCGTTAACAGGCTTTAACAGCGCTGTATGATGTCCAGGAAGAACCAATGGAGAACCTATCGTACGGAACACTCGATTGTTAATAGAAGCCATTTCAGCAATTTGAATAGCTTGAAGCGAAGGATGTAAAATCGCGCCTCCAAGGGATTTGTTATAAGCTGTACTTCCTGAGGGAGTGGATACGCAAAGGCCGTCTCCTCGGAATGTCTCAAATCGCTGCCCTTTAATTTCCACATCCATTACTAAAGAGCCTTCTACACTTTTCACCGTACATTCATTCAGAGCTAAATATCGAGCTTCGCGTCCACCGTTCGTATAGCGGATAATCACTTCGAGCAGTGGATACTCTACAGTCTGATAGGGTGTCTTTGCAATAGCAATCACCAGCTTCTCAATCTCATCAGGTGTCCAATCTGCGTAAAAGCCTAAATGACCGGTATGAACCCCAATAAAAGCCGTCTTGTCAAGTCGGTTTCGATAGCGGTGAAACGCGTAGAGAAGCGTTCCATCCCCCCCTACTGACACTACAATATCAGGCTGGTTTTCATCATATTCTAAATGAAAATCTAATAAATACGTTTTCATTTTTTGCATAAGCGTATTTGATATTTGGTTGCCTTTTGATGTAATAGCAAATTTTATTTTCTCCACCTAATTCTCTCCCCCTATCCATCCAGTGTACAAAGCTGTTGCTGAGTCATACCTAAGATTCTTCCGCCGATTCTTTTTTTCGTGAGAAAATAGCCTGGGCTTCTTGAATCTCACCTCGTATTTGAGACATTTCTTCATCGAGCTGAGTAGCCGCTTCAGAAGCACGCTGAAGTCGCTTTTTGATATTCTCAGGAAATTTCCCGCTGTACTTATAATTTAAAGAATGCTCAATTGTAGCCCAAAAATTCATAGCCAGTGTACGAATTTGAATTTCCACTAAAATTTTCTTTTCACCTTTAATTGTCTGAACAGGATAACATACGACCACATGATATGAACGATAGCCGCTTTCTTTTTTATGAAGAATATAATCTCTTTCTTCAATCAATTCAAAGTCTGTGCGCTGACGAAGGAGCTCTACGACCGCTTTAATATCGTCCGTAAATTGACACATCATACGGAGTCCTGCAATGTCCTGCATCTCTTCCTCTAAGCGATCGAGAGAAATTCCTTTTCGAGTCGCTTTATCCAAAATACTGGCGATAGGCTTTACTCGTCCCGTCACGAATTCAATAGGTGAATGCGTAGACTTCATATCATACTGTGAACGAATTCCTTTTAATTTCACCTTAAGTTCTTCAACGGCTTGTTTATACGGTGCTAAAAATAAATCCCAATGCCTGATCATTAATAACACCCCCCTTTTTTCTCTCTGTTACTTATTTTCTTTATCTAAAAAAACTTCCTCTACTCTTGCTACCATCTCGTCTCCATAATTCACATTTCCTTCGATGTTACTGATGAGATAAGACAGCTCTTCTTTAACGGCTGATAGCTCAATTACTTCCTTATTAATTTCTAAAAATACTTTCATATCTTTATGTAAGACGTGCTTTAAATTCGCCCAAATATTATCACTAAGGCCAACATACATAAATTGATCATTAATATCTACAACATATACAAATGACATGTTATCTGAGTCAACAAGCATTTGTTTTGTATCTTCCAATTGTTCAATTTCCGTCTCAATAGGGTCTGCTTTTAAATGTAATTCATTTGATTTCATCACACAGGTAGTGATGTCAATTCGATTGTGCATAAATAAACTCCTTCCAACTATACAATTCGTTACTATTTTAACACATTCCAGGAACGTTTAATAAAGGTAAAACCTAAACAATCCGTATTTCTTCATTTTCCAAGTTCCCCATATGGATATTCCTGTTAGGAAATGTAGTTTTACTGTCTCAAAAAGTGTGATAAATTAAGATGGAAAGTGCCTTACCAAAAGACCTAAATTAAAAGGATGATTTCATTGAAACAAGAAATTGAAATTGAATTTAAAAATATAGTAACGAAAGAAGAGTTTGATCGTCTCCGCTCACATTTTCAATTAACTGAAAATCAGTTTATTTCTCAAGAAAACCACTATTTTGATACACCTGCTTTCTCATTGAAAGACTGCGGAGCTGCCCTGCGAATTCGAAGCAAAAAAAATAAATTCGTTCTCACGCTAAAACAGCCTCATCAAGAGGGCCTTTTAGAAACACATGAAGCATTAACAAATGAACAAGCTAAAGAATTGCTAGATGGCAGCGCCAAGATTCCGTCAACGATTCAACAGCTTATTACTGATTTACAAGTCGATAGCCATTCGCTAACTTATTTTGGCACTTTGCGTACAAGTCGAGCAGAAATTCCATATAAGAACGGGTTACTTGTACTCGATCATAGCTTTTATCTAGGTGCTGAGGACTATGAACTCGAATACGAAGTAACCGATGCCAATGAAGGGGCAAAATATTTTGAGCAATTGCTTATGGAGCTTGATATTAAAAAGAAACCAACGGAAAACAAAATTCGACGGTTTTACAAGCGAAAGTATACGTTAATGGATGGAGAATAAATTCATGAGCATGAATATTAACCATTACATGTCTTCCGTTCAATTTCCTGGAACTCAGCCATTTTCAGTTAACAACCAGCTGCCAACAGCTAACGTGATGCTTGGTACAACTTTACTCTCTGTATTTGCTCAGCTTTTTCAAGACTACGTCAATCAAGAGCCTCAAATGAGTACCAACCTTTACTTGCAGGCAGCGCAGATGTTTCCAGCTACAGCGGTTCAAACGCAATCCCAGCCATCTGTTTCTTCTTCAGATAAGGCAGCCGCTTCAACTGCTGCCTTATCTGCACAAAAAAACGAAACGGCAAAGGCCAGTTCTCAGGATGTACAAACGATAATTAATGAAGCAGCTGCACGCTACCAGCTGGATCCTAAACTTATTCGTTCTGTTATTAAACAAGAGTCAAATTTTAATCCCTCTGCCAAAAGTTCTGTCGGAGCGGCTGGGCTTATGCAGCTAATGCCAGCAACCGCTAAAGCTCTTGGTGTAGAAGATCCGTATGACTCCAAGCAAAATGTATTTGGAGGAGCCAAATATCTTCGACAAATGTTAGATAAATACGACGGAAACGTGAAATTAGCGTTGGCAGCCTACAATGCTGGACCAGGTAATGTCGATAAATACGGCGGAGTACCTCCTTTTCAAGAAACGCAAAAATATGTAAATAAAATTATGTCTTCTTATCTCGTGTAAAAGAGTCCAATCATTCGCGACTCGACCATGGAATGACTGTAGTTTGTCGAGGTTACACTATATAAATAGAAGGAAACGTTTGTGAAAGGATTCCTTTGTTTCTCATACTAAGTGATTCGCCACAGCATCATAGACTTTTCTTATGTAAAATTCCACTTTATCTCTTTTCCAGTAGAAGAAGTAAGCGGATAGTTTGAGTTAACGAAATGACACTGCTAAAATTAAGGAAAGTAAAAAACACCAAAGAGTTAAGACGTATATTTCTTATAACAAAGGAGTTATCAACATGAGAGAAAAAATCCACTCCCCTTACGAATTATTAGGCGGTGAACATACGATTTCAAAACTTGTTGATGCTTTTTATACACGCGTTGGACAACATCCT
This sequence comes from Priestia sp. FSL R5-0597, assembly GCF_038006305.1. NCBI lineage: Bacteria > Bacillati > Bacillota > Bacilli > Caryophanales > Bacillaceae > Priestia > Priestia sp. FSL R5-0597. The sequence continues at coordinate 704,699 of NZ_JBBOUZ010000001.1, read as the reverse complement.
GAGCTCGCGCCAATTTTTCCTGATGATTTAACAGAAACAGCACGAAAGCAAAAGCAATTTCTGACACAATATTTAGGAGGGCCTTCGCTATACACTGAAGAGCATGGTCACCCTATGCTGAGAGCTAGGCATCTTCCTTTTGAAATTACACCGTCAAGAGCCAAAGCCTGGCTGACGTGTATGCATGAAGCAATGGACGAAATTAATTTAGAAGGCCCTGAGAGAGATGAACTTTATCATCGTCTTATTTTAACTGCCCAACACATGATTAATTCACCGGAACAGACAGATGAGAAAGGATTTTCACATTGAGTAATCTAAACAGCCAATACCCATCCTTGCATCAGCTTTGTCAAGGTTCAAATAAAAAACCGCTTGAAATCTATGTATTTGTTGACCCTCTTTGTCCAGAGTGCTGGGCACTCGAGCCTATTCTAAAGAAGTTACAAATAGAATATGGTCAGCTGTTATCCCTCAAGCATGTGCTTGGCGGAAACTTACAGCAATTAAATATTGGAGCACAGCAGAGATTTGAACATATTGCAAAATCGTGGGAGAAAACTGGAAGCCGCTCCGGCATGTCATGTGACGGCAACCTGTGGCTTGAAAACCCCATCGATACTCCTTACGCTGCATCAATTGCAATTAAAGCGGCCGGGCTGCAAGGAAAGAAACAGGGCATTCGCTTTTTGAGAAGACTTCAAGAAGTAGTATTTTTAGAAAAACAAAATGTTACAGAAGAATCTGTCTTAATACAATGTGCAAAACATGTGGGGCTAGATGTTAATGAATTTGTAAAAGATTTGCATTCAGATTACGCTGCGAAGGCTTTTCAATGTGATTTAAAAATCACATCGGAAATGGATGTCGATGAGATTCCAACTCTTGTGTTCTTTAACGAAAAAGTTGAAGAAGAAGGCATTAAGATATCAGGATACTATTCGTACGAAACATATGTACACATCATTAAAGAGATGTTAGAAATTGACCCAGATCCAGCTTGTCTTCCGCCTCTTCGTTCATTTTTAAGCTATTTTCAATTTGTTGCTTCAAAAGAAGTTGCAGTTGTGTATGGTTTATCATTAGAAGAGGCTGAAAAAGAATTGAAAAAACTTCAGCTTCAGCAGGTTGTTGAAAGAGTTCCTGTCAAATATGGAACCTTTTGGAGAAGTACTGAAAAGAGCTGTTAATTATTAAATGTTGATGCTTATCCTAAGCATCAACTACACAAAAAAGACTTGGCTTTCGCCAAGTCTTTTCGTTTGTCTTAAGACAACAAGGGGATGGGAGAAATTTTTCACGGTCAAACAAAGGGGTATATGTTTGTTTTGTGATAAACTTCACGATTAATACTATAGCAAATTATGTCGACTTTTGGCAACCCCTTTTTTCAATTTTATTCACTTTTTTATAAAAAAACTTCATAAACAGCCAGATTCACTCATATAGTACAACCAATTATGCTTTTAATAGAGGTGTTAACTATGAAAATTGCTGGAATTACTCTAGGGGTTGTGATTCTTTTGTTTTCTTTTTTATTCTATATTTTATCTCTTATGCAGCTTGTTCCTGTCATTATCGCAGGCCCTCTCTTATTTTTAGCTATTCTTATTATTTTTACATTGCTTAACAATCACAACAAATTTCGGGGATTTAAAAAATGAAGCAGGATACAGCTCCTGCTTCATTTTAATTTTATTGATTTAATAAACGTTCCATTTCCGTTAACTTCTCTTCAAATACGGCTAGCGCTTCTTCGATAGGCTGAGATGTTGTCATGTCCACTCCTGCTTTTTTCAACACTTCAATTGGATAATCAGAGCTTCCTGACTTTAAGAAACCTACATAGCGCTCAACAGCTGCATCTCCTTCTTCAAGGATTTGCTTGCTTAATGCCGCTGCTGCACTGAATCCTGTAGCATATTGATAAACGTAGTAATTGTAGTAGAAATGCGGAATACGAGCCCATTCTAACCCAATCTCTTCGTCAATTACTAAGTTGTCTCCAAAATATTTTTTATTTAAGTCATAATATAATTTTGTTAATAATTCAGGTGTAAGCGGCTCTCCGTTTTGAGCACGCACGTGCACATCGTGCTCAAATTCAGCAAACATCGTTTGACGGAATACCGTACCGCGGAACCCTTCTAAATAATGGTTAAGCAAGTACAAACGCTGCTTTTCATCATCAATCGTTTTTAGTAAATAATCGTTTAGAAGCGCTTCATTACACGTGGAAGCTACTTCTGCCACAAAGATTGAATAATCTCCATAAGGATATGGCTGCGTTTTTCTTGTGTAATAACTGTGTACAGAATGGCCAAATTCATGGGCTAGTGTAAACAAGTTATTTACATTATCCTGCCAGTTCATTAAGATATAAGGATTGGTGCCGTACGTTCCTGAAGAATAAGCACCGCTTCGCTTGCCTTTGTTCTCATGAACATCTACCCAACGATTTTCAAATCCTTCTTTTAACACATTAAGGTAGTCTTCACCTAGTGGTTTCAGACCTTTTAAAATATAATCTTTTGCTTCTTCATACGTTACTTCCATTTTTACGTCTTTTACTAAAGGCGTATAGAGATCATACATATGAAGCTCTTCAATTCCCAATACTTTCTTACGTAAATCAATATATCGATGCAATAAATGCAAATTATCGTTCACTGTTTTAACTAAGTTATCGTATACTTCTTCTGGGATATTATTTGTGCTAAGAGCTGAGTGACGAGCTGAATTATAGTGACGAACGCGGGCGCTAAAATTATCTTTCTTCACCGTGCCGCTTAATGTACTTGCAAACGTATTTTTAAATTTACCGTACGTTTCGTACACTGCTTTAAACGCTTCTTCTCGTACGCGGCGATCGCTGCTTTCTAAAAAACGAATATAGCGTCCGTGCGTAATTTCTACTTCTTCTCCATTTTCGTCTTTAATAGAAGGAAATTCTAAATCCGCGTTGTTTAACATTCCAAACGTGTTGCTTGAAGATCCTAATACTTCAGAAGCCTGAGCGAGAAGCGCTTCTTCGCTTTCTGATAAAATGTGTGGACGCTCGCGAGTAATTTCATCTAATGCATGAGCATATAACTTTAGCTCTTTATGTTCCGCCATGTATTGTTTAATTTTTGATTCTTCAATAGACAAAATTTCTGGTGTTACATAAGATAGTGCACTTGCAATTTGAGTATAAAGTGTTTTGATGCGATCATTTAACCCTTGATAAAAAGAATTAGTGGTATCTTGATCGTAGCGCATATGAGCATATGTATAAAGTTTACTAACGCGCATTGTGAGCTCGTCTTGCTCTTGAAGAGCGTCGTATAAAGTTTGAGCGGACTCTCCAAGTTTCCCTTTGAATTTTTCCATTTTTGGAATAAGAGCTTTTACTTCTTCAAATTCTTTTTCCCATGCGTCATCTGAAGCAAAAATATCTTCTAGTTTCCACGTATCTTCTACTTTTATCTCGCTTCTACTTGGTAACTTTTTTACTTTTGATTGTTCACTCATGGTCATCCCTCCATCTTTTTCTACCTGTCTATAACTGTTCGCTTTTTCTAAGGCGAATCCTTTTTATTTCTTTCGTTATTGTATGTTGTTTTAAAAGAATTAATCAAAAGTCAGTACGCTTTTGAAAAAAGGATTCTTTCTTAAGCGTACTGATTTTCAGTGGTTATGTCACTTCTTTTGCTTGATTTAACCACTTTTTCATCATCTGTCCATCTTCTAAAAAAGCATCGGATGTTTGCTTTGGAATCGTATAAGGCCTTCTGATTTTGTATAACCCAGAAGTTATAGACGTTAGTATTCCTAACCGGCATAATACCTCTATATACTCAAACAAGGGCTGTGCTACAACAACAGGGGCCATCGGCAAAGACCGAAACACAATATGCCTCTGATGAATTCTGTAGAGCCATAGCCTGCATAACTCTTTTTCTGTAACTAAATCCCCTACCTGCTTCTGCTGCATTAAATCAAGAAGCAGCCACGTTTGCCATATAGTAGCAGACGTTTCAATCATGTATAAAGAAGGCAGCGGCATGCCCGCTTCTGCTGGAATATGAGAAGGAGGAATATTGTTTTCATAAAGAGCGTGTAAAAAAGGCTGAAGCTTCTGATTAGGATAGAGGATATAATGCGTTCTCCATGCCTTCTTTTTCTTTACCCATGAAGAGAAAAATTGAGGCTGTGTATGTGTAGAAAAAAGATCATGAAAGGTATGCTCGTGAGGAGAGAGCACGACAAGCTGTGCATAACAAATTTGAGATGAAAAAGGCATAAGATGTTCAAGTTTCAACAGCTGATTAGTAGAAGGTGAAAAATAAAGAAGTGTGGGCGTATAATCGGAAAGAGTGAGAAACTGCCACTCTTGAAAAGAAAGTTGATACATATAAGTGGATAAGCGTTTCATTCTTTTTGCCCCCATAATCCAAAGAGGCATATAATTTCCTTTCTCATAATGAATAGAACGTTTGGTTAGCACTGAGGAAGATAAGGACGCACATTGAAATTCGATTGCATATTTTTGCGAAGGGGTATCTATAAGAAGATCTGGACGCTGCATAATGTCAGGAAGGTAACTTTCTAACTCGACTTCAAGATGAGAACTAAACCAGTGAAACAGCTTTCGCTTTCCGTCAAGATGATAATCTGTTTCACCTTCATGCTGAGCGACGCACGTTTTTTTCAGGTGAGCAAAATGAGGGATTTTTTTTGTACCTACCTTTAACTGTACAGGGGATTGACAAGAGGGACAGTAGAACTGCTTTTCTTTTTTCCACAGCTTAAGCTGTTCAAGCGAAAAGCGCTGAGCTAGTGAAATGAGGCCTTCTTCTGTTCGGGCAACTAACAATCGTACATTTCTCCTTCCTATAGTAGCGAGCTATATCCTTGTATTCGACATCTTTCTACTAAACCCTTTTCTTTCAGAAAAAAACCACATTGCAGCATACGCAATGTGGTTTACAGCGATTATAATAGCGGTGAAAGCAAACGAGCTGTTGATTCAAACAGCCGCTGTATAAATGGCCGCTTTTCAAAGTCTTTAAAGTGAAGCTCACTCGTTTCTTCTAAATCTTGCATATATTCATATACGAGCTTTTGGGTACTAGCTGTGCGATATAAAAAAGCATTTACTTCAAAATTCAGATGAAAGCTTCTCATATCCATGTTAGCTGTTCCAATAGAGGCAATTTCTCTATCAACAATCACAATCTTGCTGTGCATAAATCCTTTTTTATACTCGTAAATTTTCACACCTGCTTCTAGCAGCTCAGGAAAATAAGAGCGTGATGCATGAAAAACAATTTTTTTATCGGGCTTCTGAGGTACAAGAAGCCTTACATCTATACCGCTTAAAGCAGCTACTTTGAGAGAAGTAAAAATATCTTCATCAGGTATGAAGTAAGGAGAAGCAATCCAAATGGACTCTTTCGCAGACGTAATCATCGAAAAAAATAAGTGTTTAATAATTTCCCACTCACGGTCTGGTCCGCCGGCAATCATTTGAACACCGCCGCACTTTTCCATATCAATGTCAATTAAATCCGGCGATAGATACGTTTGAGTAAGCATCGTCTGTCCTGTCATATAATACCAGTCTTGCAAGAAAATAAGCTGTAATGAACGGACTGCCTCACCCTTCACCATCAAATGAGTATCTCTCCAAAAGCCAAAATGCCGACTTTTTCCGAGATATTCATCACCAATGTTCAAACCTCCTACAAATCCAATTGTTCCATCAATGACTACAATTTTACGATGATTACGGAAGTTGATTTTATTATTGAGAAATGGAAGTCTCACCGGCAAAAACGGAATCATTTCTACGCCCGCGTTTCTTAACTCATGAATATAATGCGGTGAAAGCTGAAAACTGCCCACGGCATCATACAAGAAACGTACATAAACTCCTTCTTGTACTTTCTGAATTAAAATATCTTTAATTTGTTCTCCTAAGTGATCATGTCGTACGATGTAATACTCTAAATGGATATGATGCCTTGCATGCTTTAAAGATTCCATAATTTCGTGAAATGTCTCTTTTCCATTCGTCAATGCGCGCGTATCTGAAGAAAAAGAAATGGGACTCTTGCCAAGCCTCACGGCTAGCTTCAGCATTTGCTTCCTACTGGTGCCCAACTGTTCAAAGTGATTTTCTAATATACCAGAATCTCTTTCCATCTTTAAAAGCACCTGTTCATCCAGCTTTGCTTTTTTAGCAAATAAACGCCGTTTTCGCGTATTGCGTCCAAATAACAAATAAAAAAAGAACCCTATTACTGGAAAACCGCCTAATACTACGAGCCACGTTAGCGTTTGGGTTGGATGACGGTTTTCTAATGAAATAACAAGACCGATGAAAACAACACTAATCGTAATTAAGATACTTAGCACGCCAATAAATTTACCGTCCCAATACCCTTTTGTAAAATAAAGCAAGGCAATAATACCAACAACAAAAATTAAAAGCTGTAATCTATTTTTCAACTTGTTTTCACCTATCCTAAAACCAATCTTTCATCATTCATAACAGGTCTCTATACTGTTATTATCCTCAAACTTGGTATTTTAACACTACACTTTCCCGTGTAGGAACCAGCCGCCTGCTTTTTCTACCTATACTGTTCGATATGAGCGGAGAGCTTTTCCAAAAAAGAGGACAAAACAAAGACCGATTTCATATACATGAAATCGGCTGCTATTATCGTAAAGGAAAATACTGTTTTACTTGTTCAAGTGCATTTTCACTGATTAATTCTTTTCCATATTCCATTAAACGATGAACTGTTACATTTGATTCATTTGCATATTCTAAAATGATACTTAAAATGTTATCAATTTCAGCTACAAAGTCTTCATCATCTGTAAACTCAACGTATAAATAATATTTCCCTTCAAACACGTACATGCTGTTGATGATATCATCTAACTCTAAATGGTGACTTAAGGAAATTAAATGTTCTAAGTCTTGAAAGCGTGCGACGAACTGTAGCCCTTCGTCTTCTATAATTTCTTCTTCAAAATCAGCTTTTTTATTTTGATTCGCTTGATGATCAAGCAACGCTTCAATTTTTCCATCTACAGGGATATCGATTTTATCATTTTCACCAACAGGTACTTCGAACTTTTGACCGTCTTTTGAAACTTGTGCTCTTGTTACGATAACCTCTAGCCCCTTCTCAAGCGCATGTACTTGAATCCAAAGAGGACCTTCTGCTACAAACTCTTCTTCTTGATGAATTTCGTCCATCATCTCCCAGAATAGCTCTTCACTGCGCTCACGGCTAAACCAAATTTCATTGCGATCAAATCCACGTTCTTCAATATCTACGTAAGTGACAAAGAATTTTACTGTGTTTTCATTAATGCGTTCGATTTCCATTATCATCTCTCCCTTCGGAAAAATCAGTGAAGGTAATCCGGCCATTTCGAACATTACCCCTAAACGATGAAGGGACTATTTTACCCCCGTGTTAAAGCAATATTACATGTACTTTCTCACTTTGTAAAGCATTCTAACTTGGGATATACAAGCATACACTATTTGAGTGAACCTTGTATATCTATTTTATGACAAAATGCGAAAGAAAGGAAATAAAAAATACTCTGACAACTCATAGCCACCTTACACCTTACTTTGTTATATACATAATCTCTTTACCCTATGAACGCTTTTTGTTAAAAATGAACACAGATAAAGCAATATGAGCTACTTATCCTTACATATTGGGAGGGAAGACTATTGGATTTAGAATTAATAACCTCCATTCTTCTTATTATCGGTATCGATATTGTATTAGGTGGAGACAACGCTATTGTTATTGCCTTAGCAAGCCGCAATTTACCTGAACATCAACGAAATAAAGCTATTTTTTTAGGGACTGGCTTAGCTGTGATCGTTCGCATTGTACTTACTATTTTAGCTGTTTATTTACTAACTATTCCTTACTTGCAGCTCATCGGCGGTTTTTTATTAGTGATCATTGCCTTTAAGCTTCTTGTATCAGAAGGTGACGATGCATCTTCAATTCGTGCAGGTGTGACGTTAGGCGCCGCTGTGAGAACGATTGTATTTGCTGATATTGTAATGGGACTAGATAATGTAATAGCTGTGGCAGGCGCAGCTCATGGAAATATTATCTTAGTTGTCACGGGACTACTCGTATCCGTCCCTATTATTGTTTGGGGAAGCAAGCTCATTTTGTATTTGATGGAACGGTTTCCCCTGCTTGTTTACGGCGGAGCAGCTATTTTAGCTTATACTGCTGGAAATATGATTGGACATGAAAAGAACTTACATTCATTCTTTGCAGACCATACATCTCTAGGAACATTTATTCCGTTTATAACAATTGCTCTTGTGCTGATAAGCGGCATGGCTGTTAATAGCTTTCGTTCAACTAAATGATAAAGAAAAGGCCATACTAAACATTTTTATTTAGTATGGCCTTTTCTTTAGTTTAATGAGCACAGCAGTCTTTTATTCATAAAACACTTTGTACACTTAAAAAATAATCTCTGTGAGTAAAAAAAGAATAGATGGTACGAGTAAGCAACCAAGACCTGTATAAAATGTAGCTGTCATGGCTCCGTAAGGTACAAGTTTTACATCTGTCGCCGCTAAACCAGCTGCTACACCGCTCGTCGTCCCCATAACTCCTCCATAGATCATTGCTGTACGAGGGTTGTTTAATTTGATTTTCTTAGCAAATATCGGTGTCAAAATCATAACTGAAATGGATTTAATTAATCCTACAGCTATACTTAACGCGATAATATCAGAAGAGGCTCCAATCGCAGTTCCAGAAACCGGTCCCACAATATAGGTCACAGCTCCTCCTCCGATTGTAGTCAAAGCAACGGGATCTCTATACCCAAAACAAAGAGCAATAATTACACCTAGTACAAAGGAATAGAAAACCCCAAAAAACAAAGCCGTAATCCCGCTGATTCCCGTTTTTTTGACTTCGCTAAAATTGGCACCGAACGCAGTAGCAATAATGGCAAAATCTCGCAGCATCCCCCCGCCCATTAAACCAATTCCTGAAAATAACTGTATATCAGAAATCCCTTTTTCTCCTCCTGTATTCACTCCACCGATATAAGCAAGGATTAACCCAAACATAATAGCAATAGCAGATCCGTGAACTCTTCCTTTTGTTAATTTATCTGATAAAAAATAAGCAATATACATGACAATCCCAATAATAGCAAATGCCGTAATCAGTCCGTTATTTTCTAATCCTTCTTTAATCATATTCATCATTTTATCTGCTCCTTAGGTAAAATAGAAAGCTCTATTTCTTGTTCATTCACCTTCGCTTTCTCTCCTATTCTGCTGATAAATGGTATGGATAAAAAGCCTACTACGACTACTACCACCCCTGCAAGAATCGCCATGCCTCCTCCATCAAGAGCAGCTACAACATTTTGCTGTGCAGACATCGCTACCACGATAGGAATATAAATTCCTCCCCAAAAAGCAATGCCTTCTTCGGATTTTACTTGGAGCTTATTTTTCTTCTTTAAATAATCCACCGCTAGTACAAGAAGAAGCATGGATACCCCTACTCCCCCAACGTTGGCTTCTACTCCCATCAGCCCTCCTAATGCGTCCCCTACAATTACTCCTATTAACATGCAAATAGACAGCAGCGCTACACCGAAGATTATCATATTACTTCCTCCCCAACCCATTATTGAAAGCGTTTACTTTATGGTTTAAAAATAGTGTAAAGGAAAAAAGTTGAATAACCTATGCATTTTTAGTTATATACTTATATCAAAAATGACATAATGCAGTTTTTCTCTACTGTTCATTTTAGATTTATTCGAAAAAGAAATAAAAACCATGACATTTAGTCATGATTCTTATATGTATTCATGAGGCATATCCGAGGGTAAATGTTTAAAATAATCAATCACAAACTGCCTGAAGATTTGTTGTAAATCCGTCACGTAGCCTCCATTGTTCCAAGTTAAAAAGATTGTACGTTCAAATGTTTCTTCTTCAATTTTTAGCAGTTTTACATCCTTTCCTGTAGAACCTCCCCACGTCACTTCAGGAATAAAACCTATTCCTTGCTTTGCTCTAATCAAGCCTCTCACTGTTGCTGGATCATCGCTTTCAAACGTAATTTGAGGTACAAAATTCTGTTCCTTACAAATCGCATCCGTTATTTTTCTTAGCTCTTTCCCTTTCTTTAGCACAATGAATTTCTCATTTTTAAGTTCATTTAACTTTACACGTGATTGCTTGGCTAAATGATGATCAAGAGGGACTGCAAGCAAAATCGATTCACGAAGTAAAGGAGTATGTTCAATCTGACGGGTTGTTAATGGAAAAGCTGAAATACATAAATCAAAATCAGGCTGTGAATAGCTATTAGTCAAATGCTGCATTAGCCGAAAACGCACCTGAGGATATTGCTCACGAAACCTGCTTAATAGCTCTGGAAGTAAATGTGAACTAGCTAACACAACAAGACGAATTTCTTCACATGGATCGTTCGACATATCCTTTAGCTCATGCTTTGCGTCTTCTAATGTTTTTAAAGCACGTTCTACTTTGGAACAGAACGCTTTACCGTAGCGATTTAATTTAATGTATTTACCGTTTCGATCAAACAAACGAATGCCTAGCTCTTTTTCCAACTGTGAAATCGTTTTGCTGAGCGCAGGCTGAGATACGTATAGCTCTTCAGCCGCTTTGCTGATATGTTCTAGTCTAGCAACTACTTGGAAATATTTTAGCTGTAAAAGCTCCAATCCGTTCACCACCACTTTTATATGTTTAATTACTCTCTTTCTTTATTAATTACATATATACTTCATTTTCCCTGCTATTTCGACAAAAAATAAGCAGCAGAGGCTATTTGGCTCCCTGCTGCTTATTTTTTATATACCAACTTCAAGCAAACGTTACTTGGTTGGTTTCGTATTTAAATCTTAAACAGACAAATATAAAAATTAACCATTCACAAGTCTTTGAGCTTCGCGAAGTTGGAAAGTACGCACTTTACGTGGTAAGAAACGACGGATCTCGTCTTCATTATAACCAACTTGTAGACGTTTTTCATCAATGATAATCGGACGGCGCAGTAAGCCAGGATTTTGCTGAATTAATTCATACAAATCTTGTAAAGGCATAGCGTCTACCTGAACGTCTAGTTTTTGGAAAGTTTTCGAACGTGTTGAAATGATTTCATCTGTTCCATCTTCTGTCATACGTAAAATTTCTTTAATCTCATCGATTGATAACGGCTCTGAAAAGATATTACGCTCTGTATATCCAATATCATTTTCCTCTAACCAAGCTTTCGCTTTACGACAAGATGTACAACTTGGTGATGTATATAATGTAACCATTTACTCCTTCACTCCTTCTATCATAATCGGTCATAACATTCAAAACATGAACTGTAAATCATGTTGTTTTATACAAACTTCAACGAGTGTAAATATTTAATGACTGATAATGAAAATCGATACTACTTTATAATTACTTTTAAAAAATAATATCTATTTGCATTATACTATAAACTTCATCGGAATGATATACTTTTTAAAGTGAACTAGTACATTAGTTCGTTCCTTCACTGTCATTATTTTCATTACCGATTTTCTTCATTATTTATTTACCACACTACTATTACGAATAAACCTGTAGATTAGTTTCATTTTTTTATTATTTTTTTCTTTCACAAATTCCTCGAACTTTTCAGTCACTAAAAAAGCCTTGCAGAAGAAATGACTTTTCTGCAAAGCTTTTGAGATAATCTCTTATTTATTTAATAGCTGATGTGTTTTTTCCTCGTCTCATTAAGATAGGATACAGTAAAAGCCCGATTACAAATAATCCAATACCTAGGAAAAATGTTTTTAAATCAGCTGTCCCTGTCTTAATCACCCATAGCGAATAAATAAGTGCTAACGAAGCAATAATTCCGTCTTTTACTCGCGATCCTTTAATCGTGTCGTACGTCTCACCCGTCACAATAAGCTTTAATTGATAAACTGTCGTCACGAAATAAGGAACTAAATAGGCAAGAGTAGCTACAACGATAGCGAAATTATAGGCTTGCGAAACTGTGCCTGAAATAGTCGCAAACAAAAACAACTGTGTTAAGCCATTTGTTAATGTTAGTGAGCGGGCTGGACTATTGTTCTGATTCGTTTTAGCAAACCACTGTGGAAACAACCCTGATTTTGCTGCTTGATAAGGAACTTCTGCACTAACAACAATCCATCCAACAGTAGAACCTAATAAAGATATAAGTGCTAAAATGGCCATTACGTAAGCACCTTTATGTCCAATAACCATTTCTAACGTATCTACCAAAGGCTTTTGAGACTGCTGAAGCTGAGCTGTCGAAAGAATCCCCATAGCTAGAAGCGTAATCCCCACATAGATAACCATTGAGATTAATAATCCAAGCAGCGTTGCTTTCTTTACTACTTTTTGTGATTTTGCACGATTAGATAACAGTACAGCTGATTCAATTCCGATAAATGCCCACAGCGTAGCAATGGCTGCTCCATTGACCTGACTTCCTAATCCTACATTTATACCCTTTGAATTAACAAATTCTGTACTAACGAGGTTGGATGCGCTAAATAGCGATAGCGCCACAACAATAAATAAACCGAATCCAATAATTTTAGCTGCCGTTGTGATAAAGTTAATATTACCGGCGCTATTGATATCTCGCTGCAAAATAGCTTGAATTCCCCATAATACAACAGAACATACTAAAAACGTAATAAATTTCCCAGCTTCTAATTGAAAATCTCCGACTGAAAATAAAATATCCTTACTCTCCATTACTGGAAAGAACGTTGTTAAATATCCCGCAAACGATATGATGACAGATGCTGTTGCAGCCCAGTTTGCTGCCCAATAACCCCAAGCCATGCTATACCCAGCTACTTTACCTGCTTTAGGCGATGAAAAAAGGTTCGCTGCATAACTTTGAGGCCCTCCTTTTAATTCAGGCTTTCTCATAACTAAGTTCCCGAACACAAGAGCAATCATGAACACGCCAAGACCTGTTGCAATCCAAGCAAGTGTTGAACCAATTGGACTTGATACGTTTGCTAAATTAGAAGGAAGCATAAATACTCCGCCGCCTACCATATTACCAACTACAAAGGCTGTTAAAAACCAAAGTCCCCATTTTTTGTCTTTCATTTGCTGTGTCTCCTTTTGCTTTCTAAAAGCTTAAACTTTTGACATAGAAAGCTCGATGCTAATCTATTAAAACATAGAAATTATTTATTTCTTCATTTGTTTAACAATATAATATATTAGCACACTAAAGCAAAAAGTGAAATAATAAATCCTTCATTTTCTTTTGGAAAAAAATGCGGCTGAGACATAACTCCATTCATCTATAGATGAACAGACGGGATATATGAGCTCGTGTGGATTGCGCTTGTGACACCGCTGTTCATTTCCATGCAAGACTTCACTTTCCGCGGGCGGGCGGTGAGCCTGTCTCGCTTTTCCCGCAGAAGTCTTCGCCTTGTCCTCCAATCAACAGCTAGAAGCCCCTACATACAGTAAACCTACGTTCACCCTACAAACAAAAAAATCCGAACGCGTTAGATTCTTAATCAAGAATTCAACGCGTTCGGATTTCCCTTCAACAAAAATAGGTTTGTCTCAGCCTTATTTTTTATCTTTTATGAAAACCTTTTGAATAGTAAATAATAACCAACAAAATAAACCATATCGGACCTACAATAAGGGCTATTCTTGTATCAGAGGAGAAACCCATCACCACTACTACCCCCGCTAAGAAAGCAAGAGCGAGATACGACGTATAAGGGAAGAACGGAAGCTTATATTTTAAATCACTTACCTGCTGATCACTTAATCCTCTGCGGAAGCGAATTTGAGAAAGTAAAATAATTCCCCATGTCCAAATCGCTCCAATAGTAGCGATACTTGTCACCCACGTGAACACCTTATCAGGAACAACATAGTTTAAGCCAACTCCGAGTAGCAGTACAACAGCTGAAGCAATAACTGCTGCACCAGGCACGCCGCCTTTTGTTAAATTGGCATAGCGTTTTGGTGCTTCCCCGTGCTGAGCTAAATTAAATAACATACGGCCTGTACTAAAAATCCCACTGTTACAAGAAGATAAAGCCGCTGTTAACACTACAAAGTTTATAATCCCTGCTGCAGCGGGAATTCCAGCTTTATCAAATGTTAAAACAAATGGGCTTCCTTGTGTTCCGATCTCTGGCCAAGGATAAATAGACATAATAACAAACAAAGCTCCGATGTAAAAAATCAAAATTCTCCACAGTACATTATCAATTGCTTTTGTTAACGTCTTTTCCGGATTTTTCACCTCTCCTGCTGTTACCCCAATCATTTCAATACCGAGGTAAGCAAACATAACCATTTGAAGTGATAGAAGAACACCTTTCATACCATTCGGGAAAAAGCCACCGTGATTCCATAAATTACTGATTCCTGTTGCAATGCCGCCATTTCCAATTCCAAAGATAATCATGCCTAGACCAAGCACAATCATAAGGATAATCGTTACTACTTTAATAAGAGAAAACCAAAACTCTAGTTCACCATATGCTTTTACAGCTAAAAAGTTAACGCCTGTCATGATAACGAGCGCTGCAAGTGCCCATATCCACTGGGGCACACCCGGGAACCAAAAATCCATATATACTCCAACGGCTGTAATTTCAGCCATACATGTAATAATCCACATAAACCAGTAGTTCCAGCCTGTTAAATAACCAGCGAGTGGTCCCAAATAATCGTTAGCATACTTACTAAAAGAACCGGCTACTGGATTTTGTACTGCCATTTCACCTAACGCTCTCATAATAAAAAACATAATAAGACCACTGATTCCATACATGATAAGAATACCAGGACCTGCTAACCGAATAGCGGATGCAGAACCTAAAAACAGTCCAACTCCGATAGCTGCGCCTAAAGACATTAAGCTAATATGTCTTTCCTCAAGTCCACGGCTTAATTCTTTTTCTTGCGTGTTCCCTTGCATAATTCTCTCTCCTAACATGTCCATTTCATTTAATAGCGGCTAATTAACTTATTTTTCAAACAAATAATTCTAGGCAGTGTATGTACTAAAAATCTGATATTGCAAGTTCCACACCTGCATTTTTACCGCTATCACATCTATAAAATACAATATTAAAAAAACTTCACTTTGTTCATTTTATCAAAAACCACAAAAAATGCGATAGTTTTTTGTGGTTTTCACAAATAAACTTACAATAAAAATATAATAAAAACCATTTTTTACATTATATGTTCTTATTCCGCTATAATTTTCTAACTATTAAGAATAATAAATCTATTATTTTTCCTTATTTTCAATTATAGATGCTTACTTTTCCCTAAAAAGGGTAAAGATAAGATAACTGTTTAAACACTATTATGAACATCATCATGAAAAGATCAGTAGGAGGGTGCTATGAATTGGTATGAAAAACTAAGTCAATATTTTCCCATTGAAGAAATGAAATCAAAGAAGCATATCGAAACGCTTTTACAAGAACGCAGCGATATTTATCATAAAAATGAAGGACCTCATCACGTATTAATGTACGTGGAAACAGACCAATTTATCTTTATTGATTACCTCTTTGTTTCAAAAGACGCTAGAGGTCAAGGGCTTGGCGGTAAATTAATTGATGAGTTAAAACAACATAACAAACCAATTATCCTAGAAGTAGAGCCTATAGACTATAAAGATTCAGACTCAGCAAAAAGACTGCATTTTTATAAACGTGCAGACTTTAAGCATGCTCAAACAATCGGCTATAACCGCCGCTCATTAGCTACAAATGAAGTTAATCAGATGGAAATTCTATACTGGTCTCCTACCTCTGAAACAGAGGAAAGCATTTTAAATAAAATGAAAAAAACGTACGAGTTAATTCATACTTACAAAGACAAAGAAATATATGGTGCGTCTTATCAGCCGGCAGATCAAGTATTAAAAATTGACAAAAATCGTAAAGACGGCGATATCTTAGCAGATTTATAAAAAGAAGGTAGGCATACGTCTACCTTCTTTTATATTTATGAATTATTATTCAATACACAACATTATTAATCACTTATATTCCTTTAGTTATAAGGTTTTAACATAGATATTTTGTCTTAAATATAAAATTCTGAAAATTTTTAATAGTATTTTCTAATCCTGTATTGTATAATACCTGTAAAGCGCTAATGTCACTTGTTCTTACATGTTTTTTCCAATTTAAAGTTTAGCGTTCTTTGATAACTAAATAAAAAACGACCTCGTTGTGAGATCGTTTTTGTTAGGTTGTATATGCGGCAAACTCTGCTTGAGAACAAGACACGTAGTGACCTGGAGATACTTCTCTAAGCTCCGGTTCTTCACCGTTATAATCATGGATACTTGGATCATAAATTTTGCGCTGACGCGTTTTTTCACTGTCAGGATCGGGAAGCGGAATAGCTGAAAGCAACGCTTTTGTATATGGATGAACAGGGTTTCGATAAAGTTCATCACTTGGTGCAAGCTCTACAATCTTACCTCTGTACATCACGCCGATGCGGTCACTAATGTATTTTACCATTGACAAATCATGGGCGATAAATAAATAGGTTAGTCCACGTTCACGCTGTAACTTCTTCATTAAGTTAACAACTTGAGCTTGTATAGATACATCCAAAGCTGAGATTGGTTCATCTGCGATGATAAAATCAGGTTCTACTGCCAGTGCTCTTGCGATACCGATACGCTGACGCTGGCCGCCACTAAACTCATGTGGATAGCGATTTGCATGTTCTTTGTTGAGCCCCACTGTTTCAAGAAGCTCGTGAACCTTTGCCATACGCTCTTTTCTCGTCTTAGCTAAACCGTGGATGTCAATGCCTTCTGCTATGATATCTGCTACCGTCATACGAGGGTTAAGTGACGCATATGGATCTTGGAAAATCATTTGCATTTTACGATTGAATTTTTTAAGCTCCGAGCGAGATTTGCGACCATGTACATTTTCGCCATTAAATAGCACCTCACCGCTAGTAGCGTCATATAAACGAATAATCGTTCTGCCTGTCGTTGACTTTCCGCAACCAGATTCACCTACAAGACCTAACGTCTCTCCGCGGAAGATGTCAAACGTCAGACCATCAACCGCTTTAATTGTTCCTTTACTTGTGAAAAAATGTTGCTTTAAGCCTTTAATCTCTAATAATTTATCTGTCATGTTATTCACCATCCTTCGCTACGAGTACAGGTGTACTGTATACATTATCAACTTTACGCATGCGGCGCTGAACTGAAGCAGGCGGCTCTACTTTTGGTGCATCGGGATGTAAGAGCCATGTTTTTGCATAGTGCGTATCCGATACTTTGAACATTGGAGGTTCTTGCTCAAAATCAATTTTCATTGCGTACGGATTTCGCGCTGCAAATGCATCTCCCTTTGGAGGATTCGTTAAATCTGGCGGCGTTCCAGGAATAGCAGCCAGCTCTTCTTCCGCCTCGTTATCTAAGCTTGGCATAGAAGCTAAAAGTCCCCACGTATACGGATGTTTTGGGTCGTAAAACACTTCATCCACTGTGCCCGTTTCAACAATTTGACCAGCGTACATAACGGCTACTCGATCTGCTACATTTGCTACTACACCAAGATCATGGGTGATAAAGATAATAGATGTATCCGTTTTTTTCTGAATGTCTTTCATCAACTCTAAAATTTGAGCTTGAATTGTTACATCAAGCGCCGTTGTTGGTTCATCAGCAATCAGTAATTTCGGATTAGAAGCAAGAGCCATCGCAATGACAACACGCTGTCTCATCCCTCCGCTGAATTCATGCGGATATTGATTCACACGCTGTTCTGGAAAAGGAATGCCTACAAGCGTTAATAACTCGACTGCACGTTTTTTCGCTTCCGCTTTAGATACTTTGGAATGCTTGATTACGACTTCACCAATTTGAGCTCCAACCTTCATTGTTGGATTTAAAGAAGTCATCGGATCTTGGAAAATCATACCGATATCCTTACCGCGAATAGCTTCCATTTCTTTATCCGTTTTCTTTGCTAAATCAATGCCGTCAAACAGCATTTCACCGCTTTTAATTCGGCCAGGAGGCATCGGGATAAGGCGCATGATTGTTTGTGAAGTTACACTTTTACCAGATCCTGACTCACCAACAATTGCTAGCGTTTCACCTTTATTTAAGTGGAAGTTAACGCCGCGAACAGCTTGAACTTCTCCGCCATATGTTTTAAATGATACAGCTAAATTTTTTACTTCTAATAAACGTGACATATGAGTTCACTTCCTTACTTACGTAGTTTTGGATCTAACGCATCTCGTAATCCATCACCAATTACGTTGAACGCTAAGATTGTTAAACAGATAAACAAACCTGGGAAAAATAAGCGCCAAGGATAGTATTCCAAAGCAGGTAAGCCTTCTGAAGCCATTGTCCCCCAGCTTGCAAGCGGTGCCGGAACGCCTAGTCCCAAGTAGCTTAAAAATGCTTCTGTAAAGATTGCTGAAGGAATCGTTAGTGTCATTGTTACTAAAATTGGACCTGTTGCATTCGGAATAAGATGTTTAAATAAAATACGCTTTGTTGTTGCTCCTAATGTTTGTGAAGCCATTACGTACTCTTGGTTTTTCAACTGCAATACTTGTCCACGTACAATACGGGCCATGTTAATCCAGCCGGTAATGGTCATCGCCAAGATCATCGTACCTAACCCTTGGCCAAGCATAACCATTAAAATAATAACCAGTAAAAGGTAAGGAACACCATATAAGATATCCGCAACACGCATCATTGTTTCATCCGTACGGCCGCCGCGGTATCCAGAGATGCTTCCCCAAACTACGCCGATGAATAAATCAATTAAAGCTGCTGCTAACCCGATAAATAATGAAATACGAGCGCCTTCCCACGTACGAGCAAAAACATCACGCCCTAATTCATCTGTACCAAACCAGTGCTCAGAAGATGGAGCCTGATTAGCATTCAGCAAATCATTGGTTGCATAATCATATTTCACCATCAATGGACCAAATATAGCCATAAAAACAAGGAGAACCATTAGTACTACACCAAACATAGCAAGCTTATTTTTGCGAAAACGAATAAAAACATCTTGCCAGAATGAAAGACTCGGTTTTTCAATCTTTTCTGCCTGAGCGTGGTCAATCCCTGCTGTTTCAAACATTTCTTTAGGAATTTTCGGAAGTTGCTGCATAGTTACTCTCCTTTCTTAGCACCTGTAAGTTTAATTCGAGGGTCAATGAAGCCGTATGCAATATCTACAAGCAAGATACAAAAAAGTAGTAAAATACTGTAGAACACCGTTACGCCCATAATCGTTGTATAATCTCGGTTTGAGATACTGAGTACAAAGTGTGAACCTAATCCCGGGATACCAAATATTTTTTCAATAACAAAGCTACCCGTTAAAATCCCTGCTACTAAAGGTCCCATATAGGATACGACTGGAAGCATCGCATTTCGCATGGCGTGCTTAACTGTAATAACGCCTCTGCTTAAACCTTTTGCTTTCGCTGTACGAATATAATCATTGCTTAATACTTCAAGCATACTCGACCGAGTTAATCGTGCGATAAACGCCATAGGGGTTGAAGCAAGCGCGAGAGCTGGTAACACCGTGTGTGCCCAAGATTCCCAGCGTGCAACCGGAAAAATTTGTAGTTTCATAGCCAGAACGTATTGTAATACCGCTGCCATGATAAAACTTGGAACTGAGATTCCTAGAACTGCAATAACCATCGCCGTGTAATCTTGCCACTTATTATGTTTTAAAGCAGCAATAACACCTAGTACTACGCCAATAGCAATCGCTATTAAAATAGCTTCCATCCCTAGCATGAATGAAACAGGGAATCCGCCGTTAATCAAATCATTTACCGTTTGGCCTTTATATTTGAAAGATGGACCAAAATCCCACTTTAAAATTGATGTTAAGTAATCAAAGTACTGATGGTACCAAGGCTGATCTAAACCGTAATACTGATTTAGATTTTTTTGAATTTCAGGGGGAAGCTGCTTTTCTGATGTGAATGGACCTCCTGGAACAGCACGCATTAAGAAAAAGGTCGCTGTTACGATCAGCCATAATGATAGAAACATATAAATAAGTCGTTTTCCTATATATTTGAACACCCTGACACACCTCCATATTTTTACAAAATTCGCGCACAAGAAAGAAAAGTATATGGAGCACCAGGCCCCATATACCCTTTGTCATAATTGATGTTACTTACTCAAAATGAGCCCACTTAATCTGAATGTCTCCAAGACCAGACATCACAACATCTTTCAGCTGCTTGTCTTGTACCCAAGCATTTGTGTAGAAGTAGATTGGTGCCACTGGCATTTCATCCATGAAGATACCTTCTGCTTTTTTCAACATTGCCTGACGTTTTTTAGGATCTGTTTCTTTTTGAGAGTCAATTAATAACTTTTTATATTCTGGATTTTCCCAGTTTGTATCATTGTTTCCGCCTTTTTTGTCACGGAATAACTCTAGGAAGTTGATTGGATCGTTAAAGTCTCCTAACCAGCCCATACGCCCAACTTGATAATCTCCTTGGTGTAACTTTTCAATGTAAACAGCCCACTCAGAGTTGTCTAACTGTACTTTAATACCAAGGTTTTTCTTCCACATATCTTGAACAGCTTGTGCAATTTTTGCATGTTTTTCATCCGTGTTGTATGAAACCTTAATTGCTGGTAGTTCTGAAGCATCTTTAAGGCCCATTTCTTTCAAGCCTTTTTCTAAATATTCTTTTGCTTTTTTCACATCATTGTCTTTGAAGTAGCCTTTTTTGTTATCTTCAAACATTGTTGGTGGTACAGCCGCCATCGCTGGAACTGAACCGTCTTTTGTAATTTGTTCTGTAATACCTTTACGATCAATTGCATAAGCTAATGCTTTACGAATGTTCACATTGTCTAAAGGTTTTTGTTCTGTATTAAACTTGTACCAGTAAGTACCTGCAATCTCTTGAATGTTTAATGAACCGTCTTTCTTTAATTCAGGAAGTGCATCAGCTGGTAATTGACCGGTAGGCATACCCGCCCAGTCTAATTCACCGTTTTTGAACATTGAAAGTTCAGTGTTGTTATCATTGATCATGTACATTTCAACTTTTTTAAGTTTTACAGCATCTTTATCCCAATAGTTTTCATTAGGAACTAACTCAATTTTGTCGTTATGTTTCCAAGTTTTAAGCTTGAAAGGACCGTTTGACGTATAGTTTTCGCCTGCATTTGTGTACCATTTTTCATTTGATTCAGCAATTTTCGTATTCACTGGGAAGTACGTATAGAAAGCTGTTAATTCTAAGAAATATGGCGTTGGGTTTTCTAATGTTACCTCAAGCGTTTTATCATCTGTTGCTTTAACGGCAACATCATCTAATGAACCTTTTCCTTCATTAGCAGCCTGTGCATTTTTAACATAGTATAATTGATATGCATATTGAGATTCGTTTTTAGGATCTAACGCCCATTTCCATGCATATTCGAAATCTTTTGCTGTTACAGGGTCACCATTTGACCATTTTGCATCGTCGCGAATCGTAAACGTATATTTAGTTTGATCATCGCTGACCTTTACATCTTTCGCCATGGCATTTTCAGGTTTTCCATCTTTACCAATACGAGTTAAACCTTCAAATGTTTGTAATAATACGTTTGATGACGTTGAATCATTAGCTAAGCCTGGGTTCAGTGAGAAAGGCTCAGTTTTAATGTTTACGCGAAGCTCTTGCTCTTTTTTCTTGTCGCCGCCATCACTGCTAGCATTTTCACTGCCACCAGATTCTTTGTTAAATCCACATGCAGCTAAAAACAAGCTCATTACAAGCAGCAAACTGAAAAGAATTGACAACCTTTTCTTCATTGCGTGTTACCCCCTATTAAATTTTGTTTGTGTGGCAACCATATTTTTTTGATATGCACTAATTTCTTAATCCTCTTTCAATACAAAATAATCAGTTATTTTTTCACGTAGTAGAGTGCTAAAGACCTCACTGCAAAATTATTCTTCTACCCTATGAAACTGTCATCAATTGTTTACATGCTGTAAATCCAATGTATGCGCTTAATATGTAGAAGACTCATTCATTACAAAATTCGCTAATTGAAACAAAACATTGGCTATTTTGTTTTTTCTGAAAAATTAAGAAATTGTAATACCTTTGTAAAAAATATGTTTGTTACGCCTATTATAAATATTTTAAAAATTTATTGCAATACTATTATTTAATGGTATTTTTTTGTCATGAGGGAAAAAACCTTATCTTATAAGGATTGTGCCTACTTGTCAGACGTCTAAAATCTTTTTTGTAGTATAGGTATTACAATAGTATTACAAAGATATTAGAAATACTAAATAAAAGATTTTTACCAAATCCTCCACCAAATTTTCATCAAGAAGTGCTTTAATTAAAAGGTTCTTGTCTTTTTTTGCCGAAGAAAAATTCCAGTAAATTGTCTTATAAAACTTTTTAGCGATAAGATGTTTAAATTCCTGCTTTTTCGCGTTATAATAACGAATAACTATATAATTAAAGCTGTGAAAAAGAGTAGTATGCAGAATTTTCATTTTTAGAGAGTTTGTGGCTGGTGAAAACAAACATTGAAACCTGCAGAATGGACTTTGGAGCTTTCAAGTGCAAAGCTTGAACGTTGATCTCAACGTTACATGAATAAAGATAGTTCACAATAATGTGTGCTAATTAGGGTGGCAACGCGGTCCATTCGCCCCTAGCTTATGCTAGGAGCGGATGGGCCTTTTTATGTTGTATACGTAAACTAGCATCATATATGTGCAGATGAAAGGAAGATTTGATGAAAACAATTTTTTCAGGTATTCAACCAAGCGGTACAATCACTTTAGGTAACTACATTGGAGCGATGAAGCAATTTGTTGAACTTCAACATGACTATAACTGTCATTTTTGTATTGTAGATCAGCATGCAATTACAGCGCCTCAAGACCGTTTAGCACTTCGTAAAAACATTCGCAGCCTTGCTGCTCTGTATGTAGCAGTAGGAATTGATCCAGCAAAATCAACTTTATTTATTCAATCAGAAGTGCCCGCCCACACGGAAGCAGGATGGATGTTACAGTGCGTAGCGTATATCGGTGAACTTGAGCGTATGACTCAGTTTAAAGATAAGTCCGCTGGAAAAGAAGCAGTATCAGCAGGATTATTAACTTATCCTCCACTAATGGCAGCTGATATTCTTTTATACAACACCGATTTGGTTCCAGTTGGTGAAGATCAAAAGCAGCATTTAGAATTAACGCGTGACTTAGCTGAGCGCTTTAACAAAAAATACAATGATATCTTCACTATTCCCGAAGTACGTATTCCAAAAGTGGGCGCACGCGTCATGTCTCTTCAAGATCCTACGAAAAAAATGAGCAAGTCCGATCCAAACCAAAAAGCTTTTATTACGCTCTTGGATGACGCTAAAACGATTGAAAAGAAAATCAAAAGTGCCGTAACGGATTCAGAAGGTATTGTTCGCTACGATAAAGAAAATAAGCCAGGTATTTCAAACTTATTAAGCATTTATTCAATCCTAGCAAATAAATCAATCGAAGACATTGAAGCAATGTACGAAGGCAAAGGTTATGGTGACTTTAAAGCTGACACAGCTAAAGTAGTAGGTGAAGCACTTGCTCCAATTCAAGAAAGGTATTATGAATTAGTTGATTCTAGCGAGTTAGATGATATTTTAGATCAAGGTGCCGATAAAGCAAATGCAACGGCTAATAAAATGCTTCGCAAAATGCGAAACGCAATGGGAATTGGCCGTAAACGTTAAAAAAAAAACGACTGCTATGCAGTCGTTTTTTTAATTCACTTTTGGCTCTTGTTCAATTTCCCAAAGTTTTTCAAAGAAAGGTTGTCCTTTTACTAAGCGCTCGCATAATAATTTATGTTTCGGTGACCACCCTGACTTCGTTTCATCGTATAGCTGATTCCATACGTCTTGAAACGGCATCTCTTGAATGTCTTCGTATTTCGTTGGATTCCACTCTGTGTACCAGTAGCGGATTTGAGCTGTATTTTTTGTTGTATGTAGCTGATCAAGTGCCATAAATAACAGCTGTTTTAGCTGACGTTCTTTACGTGTTAGCCCTCTCATCGTTTCAGGAGACGGCGAAAGAATATGATGCTCTTTTTTAGTTAGCTCGTCTTCACTGAACTTATATTCTAGCTCTTCTTGATCCGCAATCATCTCATAAACTAACTGTTCTTGTCTTGGAATTAAGCGGCTTTTTCGAATTGGGATATGATAGCCCATCGTATCAATTGCTAAAATATTCGTTCCATCTGTAACAATAAAACAATATTCAACCTGCGTGCGCTCATGATTTTTCCGAATGTATGCTTTCTGATAGACATCTTGTAGTAGTTGTTGAGGTAGCTCGGAAAGATCATTTTCAATGTAATGAAATAAAAGCGGATTTACTTTTAATAACGGTGCTTGATCGAGCAGTTCTACACAATCGTCTTTTCTCCACTCATGGAAATGACACACATTATAACCGTTTTCTTCGCCTTCAAACCAATTAACCCATACATCATGAAGATATAGCATAATTTACCCCTCACTTACTATCTGTTTGTTATCCATCAGTATAGGCAGAGAAAGGAATTTTTATTCCAAATGATGTTATTTTTCTAAAAATTAATTGTAAAATACCTTCGTTTTTGGTTATTATGCAAATGCACTTATTTCGAAGCTCAGACATAACGCCAGTGCTAATGATTGCTACAGGCTTCATGAACTATATCCACCCCTATAAGCAGAAAAAATCCGAGTTTCTTCTATAGTAATAGGTTTGTCAGGAGGTCTGACAAACCTAAAAAAACCTATCACACTTTTGTGATAGATTTTTAACGAAGAGATTTTGGATTTAAAGCATCTTTTAATCCTTCACCAATGAAGTTGATAGCCAGGATCGTAAATGTAATAGCTAAACCTGGCGGAACCCACATCCAAGGCTTATTCTGCAGCACATCTGATTCCCTTGCTTCTGTCAGCATATTCCCCCAGCTCGGCGTATCAGCCGGCACGCCAAAACCGATAAAGCTAATCGCTGACTCAAACACGATAAGGATGGCCATCTGCAAACTGGCTTGAACCACAATCGTTGAAAACACATTTGGCAGCAAATGTTTGAAGATGATTTTAAACGGGCTGCACCCAATGGAAACAGCTGAAAGCACATATTCATTTTCTTTTTCAGCCAACACTTTGCTTCGCACCAGCCGGGCCGTACTTCCCCAGCTTAGGAAACTAACAACTAGGATGAGCGTCCAAACGCCTGAGATTTTTCCAATTAGAATTGTATTTAACACTACAACAAAAACAATGAGCGGAAAGTTTAAGACAAAGTCTGTAAAACGCATTAAGAATTGGTCCACTTTGCCTCCGTAATAACCCGCAATCGAACCAATAAGAGTTCCGATTAAAATAACGAGTGTTGTACAAGCAACTCCAATCAGTAACGAAGTTCTTCCTCCATACAATGTACGTGCAAATACGTCTCGACCATTTGTATCCGTTCCAAACCAATGCTCACTGGAAGGCGCTGCATTCATCGCCATATAGTCGATACGTGTAATATCTGCTTTTGTAAGCAGCGGTGCAAAAATGGCAAGAAGCGTAATCACAATCATGAAAGCCAAACTTATCATGGCTAGTTTATTTTTCACAAACTTCTTTCGCGCAATCGCCCATGGAGAAAGGTTTTTAGGAGCTTTCATATTCACTTCTGGCTGTACATCTTTTTTCGTTACAATTTCCATACTTTCTCCTCCTAATCCAAACGAATACGCGGATCTGCTACGCCGTATAACAAATCAGCAACCAGATTCCCAACTAGTGTTAAAATTGAAAACAGCATTGTAAGCGACATCATAACTGAGTAGTCACGAGTTGCTACAGAGTCAACAAACAACTTTCCGATTCCTGGATACGTAAAGATTGTCTCTGTAATGATAGAACCGCTAATGATTGTTACAAGATCAAACCCTAAAAACGTAATAAGCGGAATCATTGAGTTGCGTAAGATATGAACATTATAAATTTTAGATTCTTTTGTTCCTTTTGCTCTAGCTGTGCGCACAAAATCTTTGCGACTGTTTTCAATAATATCATTGCGCAAAAATTGGGTATACTGCGCGGTCGACATCAAGCCAAGAATCAGTGCAGGTAATATAACGTGATGAATTCTACTTTGAATAAATTCCCATGATCCCTCTTTTAATCCTACTTCAACAGAACCGCTAAACGGAAACCAGCCTAACTGAAAGGAAAATAAATAAATGCCTACGATCCCTGCGATAAACGATGGAACCGCTAATGCAAAGTAATTATATCCTGCAATAAAGTTATCTGCTAAGGTATACGGTTTTCTTCCTGCATACATACCTAAAATAAATGCAAACACATACGTAATCAAAAGCGAAGTCAAAGCTAAAAAGATCGTATTAGGCATACGCTCTAAAATAATATCTAATGTCGGTAACTTATGAGTTGTTGACTTTCCTAAATCTCCTTGTGCCACTCCCTTTACCCAGTTCCAATATTGAACGTAGATAGGATCGTTATATCCTAGCTTATCACGCATTTCCTCAATGTATTTTGGATCTGTATTACTGGGGTTGATTTCTCCCCCAAAAGGGTCCCCTGGCATCATTTTTGCCAGGGAAAACACAACAAAGGAGATCAGAATCAACATTGGAATCATCCCTAAAATACGTCTTAGTGAGTATTGCAGCATCGTTGACTCTCCTTTACATGTAAAATACTTATTCCGTTACAGACCATTTCTCCGGATCTACAACTACCGTTGATGGATCTAGAGTTACGTTTTTCACACGCTTATTCACAGCATAAATATTGATATTTTCCCATAAAGGAAGTGCTGGCAGCTGCTCGTTAAAGAATTTTTGCCATTTTACATATACATCTTTACGGTGTTTATCATCAAATGATTTTTCACTCAAACCGTCTTTAAGCATTTCATCAGATTCCTTATTTACCCAACGGCCATAGTTCCATTCAGCATTAGAGCTCCATAATCCTGTAGGATCTGGATCTGAACCAGTGTCCCAAGAACCGAAGAACGCTTCTAACGCCTTATCGTCGTTATCTTTCATTTCATTGTACAAGTTAAATTCAACAAGTGAACCCGTTGCTAATTTTGTTTTAATACCAATATCATTCCATGCTTGCATAATAGCCTTCGCACGACCCTCGAAGTTGGCTGGACCAGCATAGTGACCAAATGAGATCGTAAATGGTTTTCCGTTTGGATCTTCTACAAAACCGTCATTATTCTTATCTTTATAACCAGCTTCAGCTAACAATTTTTTAGCTTTTTCTGGACTATACTTGTACTTTGTTAAATCTTTTTGGTCAGCAGCAATCCAGAATACAGACGGAATAACTGTGTTAGAAACAACCGCTTTGTCGTTCATAAATGCTTTTACCATTGCTTTTCTATCTATTGCGTAAAGCAATGCTTGACGAAGTTTTAGATCTTTGAACTTATCATAATCATCTACGTTTTTACCAGCGTTTTTATCACGATGTCCAAATCGTAGACCAATATACGAATAACTAGTTGATTTCCCTTCCAAAAAGTCTAAGTTTTCTGCTTTTTCAACTTGCCCTAAATCAGCTGGGCGAACATCCATAATGTCGACATCGCCTTTTTTCAATGCTCCGGCGGAAACAGATGGATCCAGTACTTTTACAACAACGCCATCAAGATGAGGCTTACCTTTCCAATAGTCATCATTGCGTTCCATCTGAACATATTCACTTGCTACCACTTTTTTCACTTTAAATGGTCCAACACCAATAGGCTCTTTACGAACTTGTTTGGACTCTGCAAGATCTTTTACAGCAATTCCTTCATAGTACTTTTTCGGCATTGGATACGGCCATAGATTGTCTAAGTTATTTACACGAACTTCTTTAAACGTTACTTTAAATGTTTGCGGATCTACCACTTCAACTCCGGAAATAGAATCCGCTTTGCCGTCATGATATTCTTGAGCGCCTTTAATATGCTCAACGTTTACATAGCGTGGACCTGTATAGTCTTTATCAGCAATCGTTTCATACGTATATTTAAAATCATCTGCAGTTAATGGATCTCCGTTATGCCACTTAATCCCCTTTTTTAATTTAAACGTGTAAGTTAGTTTATCACCACTCACGTCCCAAGTAGCTAAGTCAGATTTAATTTTTAATTTCTTATCATAAGTAAAAAGACCTTCATTGATAAATTCTAAGATTTGGCTATCATACGCACTACCATACAATGCGTACTCAAAAAGCCCTTCCGGCGCTCCATCAATCCCATACGTAATCGTTCCGCCATCTTTTGGCTTGTCTGTTTTTGCACCTTCAGTTTTTGCTTCTCCGCCTTCTTTATTACTAGAAGATGAAGAACTGCTTCCACCGCTACATGCCGCTAGAAAAAGCGATAGCACAAGCAAAATGGAAACAAGTGATAAAAACGATTTCTTTTTCATCATGACGTTCCCCCTATTTAACTAATAATCTGTTCGTATGTAGCTTTTACGAGTTATATAAATGGCAAGCTACTTGATGGCCAGGTCTCACCTCCTTTAAGGCAGGTTTCATTTGGCTACACTCTGCCATGGCATGTATACAGCGAGGATGAAACGCACAGCCTTTTGGCGGATCAATTGGACTTGGCACATCTCCCTGTAAAATAATACGCTGTTTTTTCTTTCGTGGATCTGGTTCAGGTATAGCCGATACAAGCGCTTGCGTATAAGGGTGCAACGGCTCTGCGTATAGACTTTTCTTATCAGCAATTTCCACTAAACCGCCTAGGTACATAACACCGATACGGTCACTCATATGTTTAACAACACTCAAATCATGGGCAATAAATAAAAAGGTTAGGTCGAATTCTTGTTGAAGTTCTTTAAGAAGGTTTAAAACTTGTGATTGGACAGAAACGTCAAGTGCCGACACCGGTTCATCAGCAATAATAAGTTTTGGACGAAGTGCAAGTGCACGTGCAATTCCAATACGCTGACGCTGTCCACCGGAAAATTCGTGAGGATATTTATAGTATGCATCTTCCGGTAACCCTACTTTTGTAAGTAGATTCATAACTTCTGATTTTAATTGATTGGTTGATTTTCCTGTAAAATTCCGAATTGGTTCAGAAATAACATCTCCAACCATTTGCATTGGATTGAGGGAAGCATAGGGATCTTGAAAAACCATTTGGAAATCTTGTCTAATTTTACGGAGAGAAGTTCCTCTTGCTTCTGTGATATCTTTACCATCGAAAATAATTTTTCCGCTAGTTGGTTCCAACAGTCTTAGAATCGTCCTTCCTGCCGTGGATTTTCCACAGCCAGATTCTCCTACCAGACCGAGCGTTTCTCCTTTTCGAATCGCAAAGGAAATACCGTCAACTGCTTTTACATCACCAATTTTCTTTCGAAAAAATCCCCCGTGAATAGGATAGTAGGTTTTTAAATGCTGAACTTCTAGCAATACATCTTTCACTGCTTTAGTCATTAGCTTGTCTTCACTCCTTTTGACGGATAGCTGTTTTCATACAGCAGACATGCGACGTCATGCCCCTGTGAATCCTCGCGAAGAACAGGCGTAACGGAACTGCAGTCTTCCATTGCATGAGGACATCGGTTAACGAAACGACAGCCTGTCCTCGGCATGTTTACAAGAGAAGGCACAATTCCTTTGATCGTATTTAATACTTCTACATCATCTTCCATGCGTGGAATTGAGTGAAGAAGAGCTTTCGTGTACGGATGTTTTGGGGCATAAAATAACGTATCAACATCTGTATGCTCAACAATTTTCCCGCCATACATGACAATCACTTCATCACACATCTCAGCAACGACTCCTAAATCATGAGTAATCATAATAATAGACATATCATTGCTTTCTTGAATTTCTTTTAACAATTCTAAAATTTGAGCTTGAACCGTAACATCCAGGGCGGTTGTCGGCTCATCCGCAATTAAAAGTTTAGGCTGACAAGCTACCGCCATGGCAATCATGACGCGCTGTCTCATTCCTCCCGACAGCTGATGCGGATATTCATCGATGAGCTTTTCGGATCTCGAAATACCAACGCTTTTTAAAAGCGCAATGCTTTTTTCACGCGCTTCCGCTTTCGATATATTCATATGGTTAAACAATACTTCCTGCAGCTGATACCCAATGGTTAAAACAGGATTGAGAGATGTCATCGGTTCTTGGAAAATCATTGAGATGTCTTTTCCCCGAACATCATTCATCTCATCCTCTGATAAGTGCGTAAGATTCTTTCCGTTAAATACAACGCTTCCGCTTCTAATTTGACTATTTACTTTAGGTAATAGCCCAATAACGGATAAAGACAATACGCTTTTTCCACAGCCAGATTCTCCTACAACTCCTACAATTCGCTTTCGTCCGACTTGAAACGACACGTCGTCCACAGCATTATGCCAGGAATCATTAATGGAAAAAGCAGTTTGTAAATTTTTCACTTCTAGTAAAGGTGTTGATTCGACGGGCTTTTTATCCATTTATAGTGCACACCTCATTTTTCTAAAAATTGTTATATTTGAATAAGATATTATTACAATTTCATTACAAAATCAATATATTTTGAAAATTAATTATATTTTTTATTTTTAAAATAATGATTTTTGAATATCTCTTCAGCACTTTAACGCATAAACCTCCTAATTTTTTGTTGAAAACAGGATAAAATTTACTATTTTTTATTTTGGGTATATAGAACTTATTTTTTTACAGTTGGAACGCAGATTTTTTTAAGATAGTATTGGTACTAAGAGGAAGCAGCTGGGTAGTAGTTAAAGTGTGAGGCTTCATACATGAAGTAACAAGATGATAACCGATATTGTAGCCCATCATTTCTGGATACCAATTTTGGCCGAATAACAGTTGATCATATTTTTTTTCGTCAGCGCGCAGATTGTAATAAGGTTTAACATGCTTTTCCCACATTTTTTTAGCTTCTTCAATGGTATAATAATTTGTCCAAGGGGCTAAATATTTTTTACCACAATATTCCTCCACTGCTCTTTCAGCTAACCCTTCCATCATCATAGCGTCTAACAAAGTAATCGTTTCATCAGATTTGTTAATGGCTTTTAGCCTGCAAACGTGATGATATTCATGGGTAAGCACCGCTAACATTTCTTCATCGGATGTATGACTTGTCATAAACACAAATAATTTATCGGTAAAAGCGACACCTGCTCTTCCGTTAAATTCACGCTGCATTTTTCGATTTCGAGGATTGCTTGGAAGCACTAGCACCGCTACATCCGGCCCATTCCATGCTTTTTTAAGCTTTTCATAATGTGCTTTTACTTTCTTCCAAACCTGCCTTTTCTTCATTTCTTCTAATTCTTTTATAAACATTAAAGAAGGCGGACACATTCCATAGTTAAAAAGTAATTCCATATATTCTTTTTCTTTTAATTTCTTAAAATAGCGCGCAAGATAACGGCTTATTTCTTTCGGCTCCGTCCAAGTAGAAGTTGAAACAATCGGCATGTTTTCCCCTCTCTTTCTTCATCCTTTTGTTTCATGATATGTTCACAGCTACTCTTTTGGTTATTAAAAATAAAAAAAATTCTAGGCGTCAGCCTAGAATTTTTCATTATGCTTCGTACTTTTTAAAGATGATTGTTGCATTGTGACCACCGAATCCAAGTGAGTTGCTTAGCACCGCTTTTACTTCTTGCTTACGCGCTTTGTTTGGAATGTAGTCTAAATCGCACTCTTCATCGGGTGTTTGATAGTTAATTGTTGGAGGAAGAATACCGTCTTGAATTGCTTTCACACTAAAAATAGCTTCTACTCCACCAGCAGCTCCTAGCAAGTGGCCAGTCATTGACTTTGTTGAACTAATTGCTACTTTTTGAGCGTGGTCACCAAATACTTCTTTAATAGCCATCGTTTCAAATTTATCGTTGTACCCTGTACTTGTACCGTGAGCATTGATGTAATCAATATCACTTGGCTGTAGACCTGCATCTTCAATCGCATGACGCATTGCACGAACGCCGCCTTCTCCTCCTGGAGCTGGCGCTGTGATATGATGAGCATCTCCTGTTGAACCATAACCCACAATTTCAGCATAAATACGTGCGCCGCGTGCTAATGCATGTTCAAGCTCTTCAAGCACAATAACACCCGCACCTTCTCCCATAACGAAGCCGTCGCGGTCTTTATCAAACGGACGAGATGCTGTTGCAGGATCTGGATTTGTAGAAAGTGCTTTATTCGCACAGAAACCAGCAATAGATAAACGCGTGATTGGTGCTTCCGTACCGCCCGTCACCATCACGTCTGCATCTCCGCGTTGAATGACTTTAAATGCATCACCAATAGAGTTTGTACCTGTTGCACACGCCGTTACCGTACAAGAGTTCACGCCTTTCGCCCCTAAAGCAATAGAAACTTGTCCTGTTGCCATATCAGGAATCATCATCGGAATAAAGAATGGACTTACACGGCGGGCACCTTTTTCTAATAACGTTGAATATTGATTTTCAAACGTTTCCATACCGCCAATTCCAGAACCAATCCAAACCCCGACGTTTGGAGCAATCTCTTCCGTAATAGTCAAATTCGAATCTTTAACAGCCGCCAATGCAGCTACCATCGCATATTGAGTAAAGCGATCCATCTTACGAGCCTCTTTGCGGTCAATAAAATCTTCCACGTTAAAATCTTTTACTTCAGCCGCTACTTTAGCAGGAAATTCATCTGCATCTAGTCTTGTTAAAGGACCAACGCCAGACACGCCTGCTACTGCGTTTTTCCAAGCTGTTTCTACGTCATTTCCAATTGGTGTAAGCCCACCAAGTCCTGTTACAACTACACGTTTTTTATTCATCGTACATTCATCTCCTTCAGTTGCTTTAAAAATGTAGTGTTATTTTCCCCATCTAATGGCAATAGCTCCCCATGTTAAGCCGCCTCCGAAGCCAACCATTACAATTAAATCATCGTCTTGAATTTTCCCTGCTTCAAGCTCATGAACAATTGAAATTGGAATCGATGCTGCTGATGTATTGCCGTAGTATTGGATTGTTTTAGACATTTTTTCTTCAGGCAAGTCTAATCGCTGTCTTGCAGCTTCCATAATACGAATATTCGCTTGATGAGGTACAAGAAAATCAACATCCTCTTTTGTTAAACCTGCTTTTTCAATTACATTAACAGCAGATTCCCCCATTTGTCGAACAGCAAACTTAAATACTTCACGTCCGTTCATGACAATATGATCAAGCTCGTTTTGATACAAGTGCTTGCCTCCCGTACCGTCGGATCCTAGTTCAAAGGATAAAATACCTCGTCCTTCTGACACAGGTCCCATTACAACTGCACCTGCTCCGTCTCCGAATAAAACAGCCGTGTTACGGTCGTCCCAATCTGTAATCTTAGAAAGCTTTTCTACACCGACCACTAATATATGCTTGTAAGCATTAGTTTCAATAAATTGCTTAGCTGTAATCATGCCGTACATAAATCCTGCACATGCTGCACTCACATCGTAAGAAGCTGCTTTTTTTGCTCCCAATTTTTCTTGTAGCATACATGATACTGTAGGAAACGGTTGATCTGGCGTTACCGTAGCAACAATGATCATGTCAATATCTTCTGCCTCGACGTTAGCTTTATGTAAAGCTTCAACTGCTGCTTTATAAGCTAAATCAGATGTGTCCTCGTTATCGGCTGCAATTCGGCGCTCTTGAATACCTGTGCGCGTACGAATCCACTCATCTGATGTATCCATTACTTTTTCAAGATCTAAATTTGTTACAACTTTCTCTGGTACATAACGTCCAATTCCTAGAACACCAGCGTTCATATCAACCTCTCCTTTAAATAAAAGGCTTATATTCCTATAAAACCTATATCTGTCATTTCATTTACCGATTATATAATCAATTATTATGAGTTGGTACTAATTTTACTTCATTTTTTATTTTTTGTCTATATGGGTGTTCGTCCTACTCAGGTATCTATCATGCTACATATAGTAATCATACGGGTCC
Organism: Priestia sp. FSL R5-0597; assembly: GCF_038006305.1. Classification (NCBI taxonomy): domain Bacteria; kingdom Bacillati; phylum Bacillota; class Bacilli; order Caryophanales; family Bacillaceae; genus Priestia; species Priestia sp. FSL R5-0597. The sequence continues at coordinate 670,507 of NZ_JBBOUZ010000001.1, read as the reverse complement.
CTCTTACTCTAGTATGGGACATTAGGTAAGAACTTACCCACCATTAAGATAGTGAAAGGAATGAGTATCATGGCAAGAAGACAAAGAAATGAAGCTTTTTCTGATTTTATGTTTGGAGCTGGGCGCAGAAAATCAAGAGAAGAAAGAGAGCGAGAGGAGTGGGAAAGATTATTCAAACAAATCGATGAAATTGTACTCGCCGTCGAAGAACTAGCTCCTCTTCTTAAACAGTTTGCCCCTTTAGTCGATTTATTTTACAAACAAAAATAACAGCTCGGATTCTACCGAGCTGTTTTCTTTAGTTGTTTTCATTTTCAGCTAATGCATCTTGCTTGCCAAGCTCATAGGCGTCGTTCATTACTTTTGTCAGTAATGTCAATACCGGCTGTACGTGTTCCATTGATAACTCAACGCCTGTTTCATCTAAAATCTGCTTTGCTTCTGGCAAGTACTTCATTGCAATTTGCATGAATTGCATATTTTGCTCTTCCATAGTGAAATCTCCTTTATTAAAAACATTTATTCCTCCTTATATTAGCGAATCTATTCTATAAGTACAACTTTCTCCTTTTAATGAAGAGGTAAAAAGAATGTTCTCATATGTTTTTTTTGCAGGTAAATGCCTTCTTTAGCCGTTACTTTGGAAGAAAAATGCAGCAGTTCTTTCGCTTTCCTGCTAATTTCATATTTTTCTTGAGCCGCTTCTTCCTTCACCTCCATATGAGTAATGTTTGCTCCTGCGCTCCAAGGCTGTAATTTTTCTTCAACTAAATGAACCACTTCATATGAATATGCACCAGTTTTACAGCGTCTGAGTGCACTGACGGCGTCTTCAATATAAATAATAAAATCCGTGCCTTCCATAATGGTAAAAGCTTCCTCGTACCCGGCAATATTTTTAGAATAGCACATTGACAAAGGCTGCCAAGGTCCATAAAGAGTGGGCGTTCTGACAATCATAATGGGCCATCCATCATCTTTATATTTTTCTATCATTCGCTCAAAATGAACGTATAGCCTTCCTTCACTACTGTCCGGTTCTGGAATCGTTGTTTCTTCAATCTTTCGCTGCTGGTCTCCAAATACGCGCATGGTAGAAACAAACACAAATCGAATGTTGAATTGACGGCATTTATTAAGTGCTTGAATGAGTACTTGCTGCGCTTTTTGCATTTCTTGTCTTAAAAAATCAGGATGATAAAAATCTCCTCCATCGAAATACGTGAAGTAGACAATATCCGTTTCTGATGTAATCATATCTAATGAATCGCCTACTTCAGTCGATACATAATTAGCGTTTCGCCCTAAGAAAAATTTCATCTCTTCCTGCAAATCATCTTCTTCTTTATGAGCAGAATGTGTATATCCTTTTACTTCTGTACCTTCGTCTAAAAAAGTCATACATAAATGAAAACCAATAAAGCGGTTTGCCCCTATTACTACTACATTTCCCATATCGCTTCCTCCAATTCTTCATTCATCATTTATTAAACAAAAGCTTAAAGCCCTATAGTTATAGAGAGTACTCATTCCTTATTTCAAAGTAGTTCATCCCTAAAAACATCATGAACTCTCTTTTTCCTTTTATCTCTTATACAAAAAGCCCCTATGATATGTATAATCATAGAAGCTTTGCTTATAACACTTTTTCATGCTGTTTATAAAATTGGAGAAGGGACCGTTCAAATAAATAGTTTTTTTCAGGCAAATAAAGTGAAAGCATAATCGGAGAGTGAAGTTCTTCACGATGTAGTTCATATTTTTTACTGTGTGCAATTGGATAATGAGTAGAGGCATTAGGCGCGGTCCATATCTTCACGGGCAGCGTTGATTTTAATTCCGTAACGGAAGGGTACTCCTTAATTAGCTTTGATACTTGCTTCCGCTCCACTTTATAAGCTTGAGTCAAGTCCTTCGTGAATTGTTTATAAAAGAATTTATTGTTTTTTTCATGTTCTGCATGCGTATGAAGATCAATACACGGATTTAGTAAACCAGCTGATCGAATGAACGTATTCCCGTCATTTTCCATTAGCTGCAGCGCTAACAGAGCCCCCATTCCTTCAGCTAAAATATGAATTCGTTTATTTAAAATTTCTTGTTTCATTACTAAATGATAAAGTTGTTTTGCAAGGTGATATGCTTCAGGAGACCCCCAATGCCGGCCATATAAATTGGAATAAAATACTGTGTATCCTTCATCTTGTAAACATTGCAACAGCTGTGACCTTCCGCCGTGCTGAATCCATAAGCTAGTTGAACTTTCAACAAAATGATCTTTATCACCCAATACTAACACACCGAAACCATTCGGTCGTTCAGGGACATGTACGACATTCCATTGCGTATCTAAGCTAAAAAAGCGTCGATGTATCATAGCTCTTCCTCCGTAACTTACTAGTTGTTCCATACAGTGTATGATAGAACCATAAAAAAGCGCACTAGAATAATGCCTATTTCTGACTTATTGCTCTTTTGTTTCTGCATGGGAGCACGCCCCTTATTTATTCATAAAAAATTCAATTTCTTATTTGACTGCTATATGCTAAAATGAAATCAAACTGTACTGTAAACGAGGTGAATAGAATGCGTGTCGTAATGGCTTTTGTTTGGGGCTTTTTACTAATGAATATGGCAGTGTACGTAATCTCTGCAATGACGGGCGGTACTTACAGTTTCGCAACCGCTTCCATCCTTGGAGTAGTTTTCACGCTAGTTGTAATTTTGATTGGAGAACTGGGTGTACCGAATAAACCAGCAAATAATCAACACTAAAAAGTGTTGGCTGTAAAGCCAGCGCTTTTTTTATTTTTCGGCATAGGTTCTTCTCAGTACTTTCTTTCCTTACCTCGTATTCAAGACATAGGACTGAGAGTGCTTTTCTCTATCTATATATAGTCGGAATCATTGATTATCCCAAACTTTAACTATATAATTTTAGAATAATCAAACTATTAACTTTAGGAGTGAATACTGCTGTGACTAAAGAAAAAATTGGTTTTATCGGAACAGGCGTTATGGGTCAAAGCATGGCCGGGCATTTAATTGACGCAGGATATGAAGTCCTTGTTTATACACGAACAAAAACTCGTGCTCAAGCACTACTTGAAAAAGGGGCCAAATGGAAAGAAACCGTTCAAGAAGTGGCCGAACAATCTGATGTTATTATCACCATGGTAGGCTATCCTCACGATGTAAAAGAGATTTATTTAGGAAAAGACGGCATTATACATAATGCAAAGAAAGGCTGCTATACAATTGATATGACGACATCAAGCCCTATACTTGCTCGTGAGATTTATCAAGCAGCAAAAGAGAAGCACATTCATGCGCTTGACGCTCCTGTTTCAGGAGGAGATATTGGGGCTCAGAAAGCAACCTTAGCGATTATGGTAGGAGGCGATTCTGAAGCATTCTCTGCCGTTACGCCTATTCTTGAAAAAATGGGGACAAATATCGTTCTTCAAGGAAGCGCCGGTGCTGGTCAACATACAAAAATGTGCAATCAAATTGCTATTGCCTCTAATATGATGGGTGTCTGCGAAGCGATACTTTATGCTGAAAAAGCCGGATTAGATCCGAATACCGTTCTAAAAAGTATTGAAACAGGCGCAGCGGGAAGCTGGTCGTTAAGCAATTTAGCTCCTCGCATGATTAAAGGAGACTTCGAACCAGGCTTTTATATTAAACACTTCATTAAAGATATGAAGATTGCCATTGAATCAGCTGAAGAAATGGAGCTGTATACACCCGGGCTAAAATTAGCAAAATCGCTTTATGAACAGCTCGAAAAACAAGGCCAGGATAATAAAGGAACACAGGCTCTGTATACCCTTTTAAAACAGCATGCCCTAACTGTATAAAGACAGGCAGCTCATTACGAGCTGCCTGTTTTTATTAATGATTTACGCTTCATTTAACGAATTCATAAAACGACTGAATGCGAGCTGCCCTTCAGCAGTTTGTTTAAACACACCTGCATGCTCTAAAATAGTCGCAAAGATCAAACCGAGCTCTTGTTGAAGAATGCTTTGGACATTTTCCACTTCAATATGCGGATATTTTTTCTTGATGTGTTCAGCCCACTTCACGTGTTTTTTCACTTGATCATGCCTGCTGGCTACTTCACTCAGGTTATTCTGAACTAACCCTTTGGCCACTAGACTCATTTCGTCTTTCAAACGACCGGGTAAAACCGCAAGCCCCATTACTTCAATTAAACCTATGTTCTCTTTTTTGATATGATGAACTTCTGCATGCGGATGATAAATGCCATCTGGATGCTTGCTGTTTGTTCGATTGTTTCGCAGTACTAAATCTAATTCGTACAAATCCCCTCTTTTCCTAGCAATAGGCGTGACCGTATTGTGAGGAGTTTGATCTGTAAAAGCTAAAATACCAGCACTTTGATCACTATATGATTTCCATTTCTTCAAAATGAAATCCGCTGCTTCCACTAATGGTGCAAGGTGCGAACTTTGAAGACGAACGACCGACATTGGCCAATGAACAATTCCAGCTTTCACGTTTGGATGCGCTTCAAGAGAGAACAATTTATTTATTCTTGCTTTAGCCATAGGAAACTCATGATAGCCTCCTTGAAAGTGATCATGCGTTAAAATAGATCCTCCTACGATGGGTAAATCTGCATTTGACCCTAAAAAATAATGTGGGAATTGTTCAACGAAGGCAAGCAGCCGCTTAAACGTTTGCTTTGAAATATGCATAGGTGTATGCTCACTCGCGAAAACAATGGCATGTTCATTATAATAAACGTAAGGTGAAAACTGCATGTACCACAGCTCTTCCTGCAATTCCACAGGGATAATCCGGTGATTTTGGCGAGCTGGGTGGTTAATGCGGCCTGCATAGCCAGCATTTTCTTTACAGAGCAGGCATAGCGGGTAGTTGCTTTCTTTCAGTGATTTGCTTGCTGCAATTGCTTTTGGATCTTTTTCCGGCTTAGATAAGTTGATAGTAATTTCAAGTTCTCCAAAGTCAGTGTTTGTTACCCATCTTTCGTTTTTAGCAATTCGATCTCTGCGAATATAGTGAATGTCTTTTGACAGCTTATAATAATAGCTTGTGGCTTTTTGAGGGTTTTGCTGATAGTGATCGTAAAAGGTTCGATTAACCTCTGAAGGCATGCTTGCAAAGCATCCCATTATTTTGGTATCGAATAAATCTCTATATGTGATAGAATTATCGGCGATTCGATTGTTTTCGGCAGCCCAATCAAGCATGTTATCTAAAATAGCAGCTGGATGTTCCAAACGTTCTTCTTTAACTTCTACCGTAATACATTCGTCGAGTTCTAACACTTCCAGCAGTTTATTTCTCACCACATCTATATCCCATTTTGTTACTAGATTCTTTTGTAAACCATATTGAATAAGTCGGGTGATTTCTTCATGAATGTTGACTGACATACACTCGTTCCTTTCTCTATCTGTTTTCTCTTATACTGCTTCTAATGTGAGTTCACGCGCTCCTTCTCCAACCGTAACCACATAAAATTCAGCTTCTAAACTCGTTTGCTTATAATAAGCGTCTTTTACTTCCTCAATAAATCTATCAACCTGTGCTTTTTTTACGATACTGATTGTACAGCCTCCAAAGCCTGCACCTGTCATGCGTGATCCAATCACACCTTCTTGCAACCAGGCTGCTTCTACAAGAGCATCTAATTCTTTTCCACTTACTTCATAGTCATCTCGCAGCGAACAGTGCGACTCATTCATCAATTGACCAAATCCTTTTAAATCGCCGTTTTGCAATTTAGCAACCGCTTCTTTTGTGCGTTCATTTTCATATACCGCATGTTTAGCGCGCTTACAATCTACTTCGTTTTGTATTAAAGATTTGTGCTTTTCAAATTGTTCTTTTGTTAAATCACCAAGCGAATCAATGGAAAGTGAAGTTTGCAAATCTGATAGTGCTCTTTCACACTCCATACGGCGCTCATTATATTTTGAATCTGCCAGCCCTCTTCGCTTATTTGTGTTAGAAATAACGAGCACAGCATCTGTTAACTGCAGCGGGCTATACTGGTATTCAAGAGTCTGGCAGTTTAACAATACGGCTTGATTTTCTTTTCCCATTCCAATTGCAAACTGATCCATAATCCCGCAGCTTACGCCGATAAATTCATTTTCAGCTTGCTGCGCCATTTTTACAAGGTCCATCATATCAATATTCAATTCAAGAATTTTATTTAAAAGTACGCATGTGACTAACTCAATTGATGCCGACGATGAAAGCCCTGCTCCGTTAGGAATGTTGCCGAAAAACAAGATATCAAAACCAAAAGGAAGATCATATCCGTGCTTTTTAAAGGTGTCCATTACTCCTTTTGGATAATTAGCCCAATCATCCTCGGTTTTGTACGTTAATTGCTCTAAAGAGGATTCAATAACGCCTGCTTCAGAGAAGTTTTTAGAGTACATACGTATTTTTCGATCATGACGTTTTTGTACTACCGCATACGTTCCTATACTCAATGAACAAGGAAAAACATGCCCTCCATTATAATCAGTATGTTCTCCAATTAAATTGACACGCCCTGGTGCAAAAAAGCAGCGAATAGCTTCTGACGAATGAAATATTTGTTTGAACTCTTCGATTAATTTTTCCAGCATTTATTATCACCTATTTTAAGTAGTTTTTTGGAAACGGATTCATATGTACATTGTAAAGTCCAATTTTCCTTGCCTCAATGGTAAAATTCCTATCGATAATCGGTACTTTTTTGCTTATCACTTTAAAAATGATTCTTTTAAATTGATGATGAACTGCTCTTGCGCCAAAAAGGTGTTATCTTCATGGGAGCCTTGACTTGCAAATTATAAGAAAATAATAGATTTAGAGACATTCACCAAAAATAATCATGATATTTTCAAAAAATTATAGAAAAATGAAAGCGATTACGTTAAAGTAAGAATTAAGTACTACTTTATTTCAAAAAGAAGGTGAAAATTTGCTCTCACATTTCCAAGCTCAAGAATATTCAACGTACGCATACAGGTTTTTAGAATCCCGCACAAACGAAGTTGCGCAGCTCTGGTCGGTTGGATGGGATGAAGTTTTCTCGCCCCTTTATAACTGGAGCGGAAATCAGCGAAAAGATGTAGGAAAATATATTTTTCAATACACGGTTTCTGGGTACGGGATGATTGAAATAGATGGACAAGAATATAAAGTGGATGCTGGAAAAGCATTCATCGTCAATATACCTGGAAATTATCGCTATTACTTACCAAAGGAAAGTGAAAACTGGGAGTTTATTTTTCTTACATTATACGGAGATGAAGTACAAAAATGCTGGGATTATATTCAGTCAACCCACTCCCCTGTAATTCGATTTCACCCTGAATCAGCACCTGTTCAGCTGCTTGCTCAGATATATAAGAGGGCAAGTGAAAAACATATAGCAGATCCATTTCATGCCTCAAGCTTATCTTACCGCTTTGTAATGGAGCTGTATCAATATATTAAAAGCATGGACAGTTTTACAGAGGATTGGCCTGAAAGTATCATTAGCTCTATTTTATTTGCCCGCAATCATTATCATGAAGAAATCGGTCCGGATGAAATGGCAGATGCAGCTCATTTATCTCGCTATCATTTTAGCCGGTTATTCAAACAAACAACAGGGATTACGCCGATTCAATATTTAACGAAGCTTCGCATTCAAAAAGCGGCCGAGCTATTGCATCAAACCAAGTATTCAATCGAAGAAATTGCTGAAAACGTCGGCTATGCAAATGCCAATTATTTAACAAAAGTATTTCGTAAAACAACCAATATGACACCCGGGCAGTATCGAAAAAGTGATGCATCCATTGATGAACACTTTGCATTACCAAAATAAAAACGACTTCCATAAAAGGAAGTCGTTTTTATTTTTTATCGGGAATTTCTACTACCACAGAACCTTTTTCGTAAATAAAAGTCAATTTTTTACCCGGGATAATCATATTTTCTAAAATATCTCGTGCAGCTTGAAGTGCAAACTCTGTCCGTTCTGCCTTTTCCTGCACTTCTTCATTTTCAGCTTGAAGATCATTTTTATCCAGCGCTCTTATTTTAGTTAATGCCTGATCTATAAAATCGTATGCTTCGTCATATATAAGCTCTATACGGTCCTTCATGTGCTCATTCATGCTCCTTTGCCCATTTTGTATTATCATAAATGAATTAGATATATTCTACAACCTAAAACTGAATAAGTTTTTACGCTTAGCTCTCACGTATTTTTTTTATTTATTTTAAAAGGGATGCTGCTCTTAATAGCAAAAAAAGACCATTCAAATTATCATGAATGGCCTTTTGAGAAAACTTATACGCTGACAACAAACTCATCATCTTTTACATCAACTGTCACTTGACTATAATCTTCAATTTGCCCTGCAATTAATTCTCTGGCAATTTTTGTTTCAATATATTTTTGAATAAACCTTTTTAAAGGGCGCGCTCCATATACCGGATCAAACCCGGAGGCCGCAATATGATTTTTTGCTTCTTCTGTTAACATTAACGAAATATGACGATCGGATAAACGCTTTTCAAGCTGAAGCAATAGCTTATCAATAATTCCCTTTACTTCATGAACAGTTAGCGGTTTGAATAAAATCGTGTCGTCTACTCGATTTAAAAATTCTGGGCGAAAATGCTGTCTTAATTGAGCCATCACTTGCTCTCTGGCTTTTTCAGTAATCTCGCCTTCACTTGTTAAACCATCTAATAAAAATTGAGAACCAATATTTGACGTCATAATAATGACTGTATTTTTAAAATCAATGACTTTTCCTTTTGAATCTGTTGCTCTTCCATCATCTAGTATTTGAAGGAGCACGTTAAATACTTCAGGATGAGCTTTTTCAATTTCATCTAACAAAACGACTGAATAAGGCTTGCGTCTCACCGCTTCCGTTAGCTGTCCGCCTTCTTCATACCCTACATAGCCAGGAGGCGCTCCTATAAGCCTAGAGACCGCATGCTTTTCCATGTATTCAGACATATCAATACGAACCATTTGTTCTTCACTGTCAAATAACGAATGTGCCAACGTTTTGGCTAGCTCCGTTTTTCCTACTCCGGTAGGTCCTAGGAAAATAAATGATCCAATTGGGCGGTTCGGGTCTTTAATGCCTGCCCTTGCGCGAATCACAGCATCTGTAACTAAGGATACGGCTTCGTCCTGTCCAATCACACGCTGCTGTAAAATTGACTCAAGCTTCAACAGCTTTTCTCTTTCTCCTTCAACTAGTTTCGACACCGGAATTCCCGTCCATCTTCCTACAATTTCAGCAATTTCTTCTTCCGTTACTTCTTCTCTTAACAAACGGTTTTCTTGTGCTTTTTCAGCAGCTGTTTCTTCCAGCTGTTTTAGTTCTTTTTCAAGAGCTGGAATGCGTCCGTGGCGAAGTTCGGCTGCTTTATTTAAATCATATTTCCCTTCAGCTTCTTCTAGGTCTCGCTTCGCTTTTTCAAGCTGCTCCCGGACATCTTGCACCGTTTGAATCGACTGCTTTTCTTTTTCCCACTGCAGCTTCATTGTATCTGCACGTTCTTTTAAATCAGAGACTTCTTTTCGAATTGCCTCTAACCTTGTGATGCTTGCTTGATCTGTTTCTTTACTTAATGCCGCTTCTTCAATTTCAAGCTGCATGACACGTCGCGTTACTTCATCTAATTCTGATGGCATCGAATCAATTTCTGTTCGAATAGTTGCGCATGCTTCATCAATTAAATCAATTGCTTTATCAGGTAAAAAGCGATCTGAGATATAACGATCCGACATAACCGCTGCTGAAACAATCGCCCGGTCATGAATATTTACACCGTGATGAATTTCAAATCGTTCTTTTAAACCACGTAAGATAGAGATTGTATCTTCTACTGAAGGTTCTTCAACCAGCACCTGTTGAAAGCGTCTTTCAAGAGCTGGATCTTTTTCAATATACTGACGATACTCATCAAGAGTTGTAGCTCCTATACAGTGAAGTTCTCCTCTAGCAAGCATTGGTTTTAAAATATTCCCTGCATCCATCGCTCCGTCCGTACGACCTGCTCCAACGATTGTATGAAGTTCGTCAATAAATAAAAGAATTTGACCGTTGCTTTTCTTAACTTCTTGAAGAACAGCTTTTAAACGCTCTTCAAATTCGCCTCTGAACTTCGCTCCTGCTACTAAAGCTCCCATATCTAATGAGAAGATGGTTTTATCTTTTAATCCCTCAGGCACATCTCTACGAACAATACGCTGTGCTAGACCTTCAACAATCGCTGTTTTACCAACGCCAGGTTCTCCAATCAAAACTGGATTGTTTTTTGTTTTTCGCGATAAAATGCGGATAACGCGGCGAATTTCTCCGTCTCGTCCAATGACTGGATCAATGTTCCCTGCTCGTACTTCTGCCACTAAGTCTCTTCCATATTTAGCTAACGCTTCATATGTAACTTCCGGATTTTGACTTGTAATTCGCTGATTTCCTCGAAGGCTAGTAAGCACATCTTGCAAAGCTTTTTTTGTTATACCGTGACTTGAAAATAACTTGCCATATTCACTAGAAGACGGTTCCTGTGCTAAGGCTAAAAAGATGTGCTCAACTGAAACATAATCATCTTGCAGACGAGATGCTTCTTCTTGAGCTTTGACAAACAGCTGCTGGAGTTTATTTGTAATATAAACTTTCCCTGCTTCAGCTCCACTTCCTGTAACGGCAGGTTTTTTCGCAAGCAGTTGATTTACCTGCTGCTGAAAAGATTGATGATCTATATGTAAATGATCTAATATGCGAGGAGCAATACCATCTTGCTGATGAATAAGCGTATAAAGCAAATGAGCAATATCCACTTCCTGCTGATTTCGTTTAATAGCTTCGGACTGCGCTTCCATCACGCCTTCTTGCAATTTTTGGGTCATTTTATTTATGTCCATTGAACATCCTCCTTCGATACATTTGACCTTTATTGACCTTTATTTCATTATACCCAGCAATGGGAAAACAAGTAAAGCCATTCAATTTAGAATGGCTTCTTTATTTTTTTACTATTTAAGGCTTGCGAATGTATGTCCAGTGGCGATCATCGTTTGCCGTCTCTGGAAAACGCTCTCCTGCTTTTAATTTAACCTTTTGAGGATTATTTACGTTGCTTCCTGTTTCACCAATTTCAATATACACTCCGTTATTAGGAGCTTTTTGACCCGGTGTGAAATGACGATTTTGTCCCATTGTCCTGCCTCCTCATTCCTGAAATGAAATGTTCTCCTATACTATTCCCTTAAAATTTCCGTTTCATAATGGAGATGTTTTCATATTAGGAACAGAACAGAAAAGAGCAGACCTTTAGATCTGCCCTTTTGTATCAATGAGTAAATTTAATAGCTTGTTCAATTTCAGTTTCTCCGGCTAACATTTCAAACGTTTTTCCTATCGTAGCTTCTTCGTTTAGGCATTCTACAAGCACGCTTGCTACATCTGCTCGAGGAATCGTCTGAGATTTATCTTCAATATCATTATTGATATCAATTTTTCCAGTAGCTGAATCATTCGATAAAGTTCCTGGTCGTACAATTGTATATTGCAGATTAGACTGCTTTAAGTATTCATCCGCTATCGCTTTAGCACGCAGGTAAAGTTGTAAGCCTTCTGGTCCTTGTTCAGGTGCATCTGTTCCCATTGAACTTAACATAACAAAGCGCTTCACACCTTGATTTTTTGCTTCATCAATGATATTTTTAGCACCGTTTTGATCCACAGCGATTGTTTTTTCGTCTCCCGTATGTCCTCCAGAACCTGCTGCAAATATGACAGCATCCATACCTCTTAAAGCATCTGAAACATCTTGCTCCAAGTCACCAAGTACAACGTTAGCGCCCAGCTTTTTTAAAGCGTCTGCTTGTTTTTCGTCGCGAATCATCGCATAAGCTTCATGCTGCTTGCTGTTTGCGACTTTTTCTACCACTTGTTTTCCCGTTGTTCCGTTTGCTCCAACAACTAATACTTTCATCATAAATCACCTTTCGTTCTGTTTAGTATACAACTGGTGTTCCCACAATTAATTCCCTTTAAACAAAAAAACCTTTCTGATATTCTCAGAAAGGTTTTTTTCTTAGCCTAAAATTGCTTGAAGCAAGGCCTTTTGTACATGCATACGATTTCCAGCCTGCTGGAAAACAACCGAATTTGGTCCGTCAATAATGCTTGCTGTCACTTCTTCTTCACGATGCGCAGGCAAGCAGTGGAGAAATAAATAGTCTGACTTCGCATGGGCAGCTAGCTCTTCATTGACTTGATAAGGAGCAAATATTTTCAAGCGCTGCTGTGCTTCTTCTTCCTGTCCCATACTTGTCCACACGTCTGCATAAATAGCATCGGCATTTTTTACAGCCTCTACAGGATCTTTTGTAATCGTAACCTTCGCACCCGTTTTAGCAGCTACTTCATTAACATAAGCTGTTACAAAGTCTTTTGGCTCATATCCGTCAGGGCATCCAATTGAAATATCTATTCCCATTTTTGCACATGCAATCATTAAGGAATGCGCTACATTATTTCCGTCTCCAACATAAGCTACTTTTAGCCCATCAAATGATTTCTTGTGCTCGTAAATCGTTAATAAATCAGCTAGAGCCTGACAAGGATGATAATCATCTGTCAAACCATTAATAACGGGAATGGATGCGTAATCTGCAAGCTCTTCGATCTTGCTATGTTCAAACGTACGAATCATGATAGCATCGATGAATTCAGATAGTACGCGTGCTGTATCAGCAATCGTTTCTCCGCGTCCAATTTGTAAATCCTGGCTGCTTAAAAAGAGGGCGTTTCCTCCAAGCTGCATCATTCCCGCTTCAAATGAGACTCTTGTTCTTGTTGAAGATTTTTCAAAAATGAGCCCCAGCGTTTTTCCTTTTAACGATGTGACGATTTCACCATTTTTATGCTTTTCTTTCAGCTCAATGGCGCTTTCTAAAAGTGACATAATATCGTCTGATGATAAATCTTTAAGCGTAAGCAAATCTTTTCCCTTTAAATTCGTATTTACCGATACTGTACTCATGATACTGTCACTTCCTTTTTAGTTTTTTGAAACCATTCTTGTAGTGATGAAACGTGATATTCATCGACTTGGAACGATTGGAAAAATAGCGAAGCCGTTTCTGCCTCCGTCATAACCATTAAACCGTGTTTTAATGCTGACATACGGCTTTCTTTATCTTCAGGCTGTAAACTTACATATAATAAAGCTTCTTTCGTTTTTACCCATTCACTAACTTCTTTATCTTTAACAAGAGTTAATCCCGCGCTTTGCGCAAGTTCTTCAAGGCCCTGTGCTTCTCCGTTAATATACACTTCTGCAGCACCTTTTTTACTTAACACATACTGATGGAATACTTTTTTTGCTGCTTCTTCAATCGTTGAAGAAATCGCAATTCCTTCACCAGTTGACTTCATTTCTGGTCCAACAAGCGGATCAACTCCTGATAATTTACTTGTCGAAAACACTGGAAACTTAATAGTTGTATAAGCCGGATCCGGCAATAAACCTAGCTTCTCGCTAATTTCCGACAATGATTTCCCAAGCAATATTTGAGTTGATAGCGAAACAAGCGGCGTGTTGCACACTTTGCTTACTACAGGCACTGTACGGCTGGCACGCGGATTAACTTCCAGCATGTAGACTTCATCGTTGTAAATAACATATTGGATATTCATAATCCCTTTATATTGAAGTTTGTTTACAATTTTTTGAGCGTAGCTCACCATTTTTTCTTTATGTGCTGCTTCTACTGTTTTTGCTGGTAAAAGCGCATAGCTGTCTCCTGAATGAACGCCGGCTTTTTCAATATGTTCAACGATTGTCGGAATCAACACATCTTTTCCGTCTGCTACAACATCAATTTCTGCTTCTTTTCCAGGGAAGTAAGCATCAATAAGCATTGGGAAATGAGACGCTTTAATAGCTGGTAAACAAGCCTGCAGCTCCGTTTCATTTTGAATTGTCAGCATTCCTTTTCCGCCAATGACGTAAGAAGGACGAATAAGTAATGGGAATCCCATAGCTTTTGCTTTTTGTACAAGTTCTTGCTCATCTTTCGCCATTTCACCTGGGATATGCGGAATATCACAGTCGTCTAAGAGCTTATAAAACAGGTCGCGATCTTCAAGTGCATCAATAACATCATTTGTAATCCCTAGTAAATTGACGCCAGCTTCTTCTAGCCCTTTAACAAGCGAAATAGCCGTTTGACCTCCGTATTGAACAATTACATCCGTCACATTTTCAGCATCAAGAACGTTTAGCACATCTTCTACTGTTACAGGTTCAAAATATAAGCGGTCTGCTACTTCAAAATCCGTACTTACCGTTTCTGGATTGTTGTTAATTAAAATTGTTTCGTATCCTTCTTTTTCAAGAGCTAACACACCGTGTACAGAGCTGTAGTCGAATTCTACTCCTTGGCCGATACGAATCGGTCCAGAACCGATAATCGCAACTTTTTTATTCGTTGATGGTTCAATCTCACTCTCGCCATAATAACTAGAGTAGAAATAAGCCGTAGAGGATTCGAACTCCGCTGCACATGTATCTACCATTTTGTAGCTTGGCGTAATATGTAGTGCTTTACGTTTCGCTCTTACGTCAAGCTCTGGCACGTTCCATACGCTTGCTAGATACGCATCTGTAAAACCATGCTCCTTCACTTGCTTGAAGTGTTCAGCTGTAATGGAATCAAAACGTACTTCCTTCAAAGAGGCTTCCATTTTAATCAGCTGCGTAAAGTGTGTTAAATAGAAATAATCAATTTGCGTTACTTCATGGATATACTCAGGCGTTGTACCGCGACGTAAAAGCTCAAGGATAACAAAAATACGCTCATCGCTTTGTTCGCCAAGCTTGCTTTTTAATTCATCCGTTGAAAGTTCTTGCAGTTCTTCTACTTCCAATCCTTGTAAATCAATTTCTAAAGAAGACAGTGCCTTTTGGAAGCTACGTGTAAAGTTACGGTCAATAGCCATTACTTCTCCAGTTGCTTTCATTTGCGTGCCAAGCGTTCTCTCCGCGTAGAAAAACTTGTCAAACGGCCATCTTGGAAATTTCACTACTACATAGTCAAGAGCTGGTTCGAAGCTTGCATATGTGTCTCCTGTTACAGGATTTAATAACTCATGAAGCGTGTAGCCTACTGATAGTTTTGCAGCAATTTTAGCAATCGGATAGCCCGTTGCTTTTGATGCAAGAGCAGACGAACGGCTCACACGCGGATTTACTTCAATTAAATAGTACTGCTTGCTTTTTGGATCAAGCGCAAACTGAATGTTGCAACCTCCAATAATGCCAAGCGATGAAATAATTTTAACTGAAGCCGAACGAAGCATTTGATATTCCACGTCGGTTAACGTTTGAGAAGGAGCAACGACTACCGAATCTCCAGTATGAACACCCACTGGATCAATATTTTCCATGTTACAAATTGTAATGCACGTATTGTTCACGTCACGCATAACCTCGTACTCAACCTCTTTAAATCCAGCGATGCTTTTTTCAATTAAGCATTGAGTAATAGCACTTTCACGTAAACCTGACGCTGAAAGTTTTTCAAGTTCTTCCATAGAATGAGCAATTCCTCCGCCCGTTCCGCCTAACGTATAAGCAGGACGTACAATAACAGGAAAACCAATTTTCTCGGCAAAAGCTAATGCTTCTTCTACTTTTGTGACAACTTCACTTTCCGGCACCGGTTCATTTAGTTCATTCATTAATGCACGGAACTCTTCACGGCTTTCACCCTTTTTGATTGATTCAATCGGTGTTCCTAAAAGTTTCACATCGTATTTTGGCAAAATATTTTGTTCATGAAGCTCAAGGGCTAAGTTTAAACCCGTCTGTCCGCCTAATGTAGCTAACAAACCATCCGGCTTTTCTTTTGCAATAATTTTCTCTACGCAGTCTACTGTTAATGGTTCAAAATAGATTCGATCTGCTACGTGAGTGTCCGTCATAATCGTAGCTGGATTATTATTGATTAAGATAACTTCATAACCTTCTTCTTTTAATGACAAGCATGCCTGGGTTCCTGAATAATCAAATTCTGCTGCTTGCCCAATTACGATTGGTCCTGATCCGATTACTAAAATCTTTTTTAATGTTTGGTCTTTAGGCATATACTTTTCCGCTCCCTACTTGCTGTACTTTCGTCATAAATTCATCAAAGATATACGTACTGTCACTTGGTCCAGGATGTGCTTCTGGATGATATTGAACCGAAATAACAGGAAGGTCTTTATGCATTAAACCTTCAACCGATCCGTCATTCACATTTTTAAATCGAACGCTTAATGGCGTAGACGTAATCGTCTGTTCATCTACGACATAGCTATGGTTTTGAGACGTCATACACACTTTGTTAGTCGTTAAATCAATTACAGGCTGATTAGCTCCTCGGTGACCGAACGCCAGCTTTTTGGTTTCTGCCCCAAAAGCAAGCCCAATTAACTGATGTCCAAAGCAAATTCCCAAAGTTGGATACGCTGAAATAATTTCTTTTAATTCATCCAGCTGACTGCTTACTTGAGTTGGATCTCCAGGTCCGTTTGATAAGACAATGCCATCCGGCTGCAGCTCTTTTACTTTTGAAGAGCTTGTAGAATAAGGAACAACCGTTACTTTGCACTCTCGATTTAGCAGCTCTTGTAAAATTGATTTTTTATAGCCAAAGTCCATTAATACAACGTGTTTTTCACCGTTTCCGTAAGTAACAGGCTCTTTTGTTGACACTTCTTTTACTACATATCCATCGCATTCAGCAGTAAATGCTGGCGGCTCAGCAGATGCCGAAAAGGCAGATTGCATCGTACCTTCTTTTCGAATTCGTTTTACGACCGCTCTCGTATCCACATGTGTAATAAGCGGAATGTTCCATTTCTTTAAATATTGTTTGAAGCTGTACATCGCTTCGTAATGGAACCCTTCATCTGAACATTCGTATACGACAACGCCTGCTACGTGAGGCTTTTTGCTTTCATAATCTTTCTCATTGATACCATAGTTCCCAATCAAAGGGTACGTAAAGACGATAATTTGATCTTTGTAAGATGGATCAGTCACAACTTCTTGATAACCAGTCATTCCAGTAAAGAAAACAATTTCTCCTTCTGCCTGGTGCGTTGCTGTATGTTCGATGTGTCCGGCGAACGAATCGCCGTTTGCTAAGTGTAAATATCCGTTCATTGTGCATCCCTCTTCGAATAATTATTTATAAAACAGAATTTTTATACAAACATATTCAAAAAAATTTGTATTATGAAGTAATTTTTGTTTGGCTAAATGCTTCTTCAATGATATGAATCGCTTGGTCTAACTCTTCTTTTGTTACAGTTAAAGGCGGCAGCAATCGTACTACATGCGGTCCTGCTCCCAGTGCTAGCAATCCTTTTTCACGCATTGCTGCAAGCAATGCCGACTGATGTTCTCCGCATTCAATTCCAATCATAAAACCTTTTCCGCGAACATCTTTTACAAATGAATAATCTGCTACGCTATTTTTCAAAGCGTTGGTAAAATAAAAGCTTTTTTCTATAACCTCTGCTAAAAATGCTTCATTAAAAATAATGTTTAAAGTTGCTTTAGCTGAAGCTAATGCAATTGGATTTCCTCCAAAGGTTGTTCCGTGAGTACCAGGTCCAAATGCTTCTTTGAGATAGCCTTTTCCAATCATCGCACCAACCGGCATTCCGCTTCCTAACCCTTTAGCAGCTGTAATAATATCTGGTGACACATTAAAATGCTGATAGGCAAATGGTTTTCCTGTTCTGCCGATTCCAGTTTGCACTTCATCGACTATAAACAGTGCTTCGTGCTTTTTACACAGCTCTTGAATAGTTAATAAAAATGCTTCGGTTCCTGGAACAACTCCGCCTTCTCCTTGAATGACTTCAACCATAATTGCTGCTACGCTGTCGTCCATTTCCTGTTTTAATGCTTCTTCATCATTGTATGGCACATAAACAAATTCATTAACAAGAGGACCGAAGCCATCATGAATTTTTGCCTGCCCTGTAGCTGTCATGGTAGCAAATGTACGTCCATGAAATGATTTTGTAAAGGTAATGATTTTATGTTTTTGCGTGTACTTGCGCGCTAATTTAATCGCCGCTTCGTTGGCTTCTGCACCGCTGTTACAGAAGAATACTGCATCACCGTTTGAATGTTCCACAAGCTTACCTGCTACATCTTCTTGAATCGATTGATGAAATAAATTTGACACGTGCCACACTTTATTTAACTGCTCTTCGATCGCTTTTTGAACATCAGGATGACGATGGCCTACGTTACAGACAGCGATACCTGAAATAAAATCTAAATACTCATTTCCTTTGTTATCTATTAATTTTGTTCCTTGCGCCTCTTCCACATGGATATCAAACCGTTGATATGTTGGAAACAATGAACTCATCGCTATCTTCTCCACCTTTTCCACTATATTTAATTGCTGTACCAATCAGCTTTCCTTCCTTATCTAAAAATCCATCAGTTCCGCTAATAATATGAACTTCTTCAAGTAAAGGAGATAACGCATTTACCGCTGATGTCACTTTTGGAATCATTCCGCCGTAAATTACTTTTTCTTCAATAAGTGCATCAATCTCTGACTTTGTAAGCTCAGGAAGCAATGCTCCATCCTTTAATACACCTTTTACATCCGTCACAAACATCAGCTTTTCAGCATTTACTGCTTGTGCAACGGCTCCGGCTGCCACGTCAGCATTAATATTATAGCTATTACCTTCTTCATCGGCTCCAATGGAAGAAATAACCGGAATGTACTGACTGTCAGTTAGTTGTTTTAATAATGTATCGTTTACGCCTCTTACTTCTCCAACGTAACCTAGACGTTCAACATCGATAGCCTCTGCTTTAAGCAACGATCCATCAATTCCTGATAGTCCTACTGCTTTTAAGTTCGCTTTTTGTAGTTCTTTTACAAGATGCTTATTAACTTTGCCTGCTAATACCATCGTCACAACTTCTAATGCTTCTTTGGACGTTTTTCGAAGCCCATCTACAAATTCCGTTTCAATGTGAAGCTTGGTAAGCGTATCTTGAATATCAGGCCCGCCTCCGTGCACAACAATGATCTGATATCCACTCGCTTTTAACTGCTGAATACTTTCAAAAAAAGCGCTTGTTAACTGATTGATAATGCTGCCTCCGCATTTTACAACGACGATTTTTTCACTGCTCATTTCACTCTCTCCTTACGTTCGATAACTGGCATTGATTTTCACATAATCGTAAGTCAAATCGCAGCCCCACGCCTTGCCAATTCCATTTCCCTGCTGCAAGTCAACATAGACTTCAACCGTATCATTTTCTAAATAAGCTTTTGCTTCTTCTTCACTAAATGAAACAGGCTGGCTGTTTTTTAGCATTTGGATATCACCTAACGAAACGTTCACTGCTTCTGGATTAAGCGCTACGCCGCTGTAGCCAACTGAACAAATAATTCGTCCCCAATTGGCATCGGCTCCATACATGGCCGTTTTCACTAAGTTCGAGCCTACAATTTGTTTAGCAATCACATTTGCCTCTTCGTTTGTATGAGCACCAGATACGTTTACTTCAATTAGTTTTGTTGCTCCTTCACCGTCGCGTGCAATTTGTTTGGCTAAATCTTCACACGTCAAGCGCAGTGCTTCATAAAATGACGTCCATTCAGGATGATCTGGTGTAAGCGACTGGTGATCAGCTTTTCCATTTGCTAAAACAACAACCATATCATTCGTAGACGTATCACCATCTACTGTAATTTGATTAAAGCTTTTATTTGTAATAGAACCCAGCGCATCTTGTAGTACTGAAGCTTCAACCTTAGCATCCGTTGTGATAAAGCTAAGCATCGTAGCCATATTCGGGTGAATCATACCTGATCCTTTCGCTGTGCCGCCAATCGTAACCGTTTTGCCGTCAATGGCTGTTTGATAGCAAGCTGACTTCATTACGGTATCTGTTGTTAAAATAGCCGTTTGAAAT
Source organism: Priestia sp. FSL R5-0597 (assembly GCF_038006305.1). Classification (NCBI taxonomy): domain Bacteria; kingdom Bacillati; phylum Bacillota; class Bacilli; order Caryophanales; family Bacillaceae; genus Priestia; species Priestia sp. FSL R5-0597. The sequence continues at coordinate 650,464 of NZ_JBBOUZ010000001.1, read as the reverse complement.
TCTTCTGCTTTTTCTTTGTTCGACGAAGGACTTAATAACCCAATGCCCTTCACGATTTTTTCCATATCTAGAAGCTCTCCAATTACCCCTGTAGAAGCTACCGCTACATGATGAGGTAGAATATTAAGCTTTTCTGCACATGTATTTCGCATTTGGTATGCATCTTTTAATCCTTGTTCTCCAGTACATGCATTTGCACATGCGCTGTTCACAACGATCGCTTGCAGCTTCTGCTCTACTGCTACACTTTCTTTTGTAACAGCTAAAGGCGCTGCTTGGAAAGCATTAAGCGTGTAAACAGCTGCGCAATTAGCTGGCACATCACTTACAATAACTCCTAAATCTTTTTTAGCATAACGTAAACCAGCGTGAACGCCATCTGCTGAAAAACCTAGCGGCGTTACAATTGTACCGTTCTCTATTTTCTTTATCTTTTCTTTCGTTTGTTTAACCGTAATCACTATACGTTCCCTCCTGCTTTTATCGTGATTAGTGATGCTGTGCTTTTATGGGAAGACAGGCAGTAGTCCAATACCCGTTTGCTGTTCAAATCCCATCATGGTATTGGCATTTTGAATGGCCTGACCGGCTGCCCCTTTAACTAAGTTATCAATGACAGAAACAATCGTGACACGCTTTGTTCGTTCGTCAAATGCAATACCAATATCGCAATAATTTGATGCACTTACTTCTTTAGTAGACGGAAATTCACCAGCTTTTCGAACGCGAACGAATGGGGAGTTTTGATATGTATCTACATATAGCTGATGAAGCTCTTGTACTGAGCTCTCTTCAGAAAGTTCAGCGTATATCGTACTCATAATCCCTCGCGTCATTGGAACTAAGTGCGTACTGAACGTAACATGGCCAATTTCCTCATCCCACTTTTCTAAAATAGATTCAATTTCTGGGATATGCTGATGCTGATTAACTTTGTATATTTTCATATTTTCATTGATTTCAGCATAATGAGCCATTTGCGAAAGACCACGTCCTGCTCCTGAAATTCCGGACTTTGCATCAATGATAATAGAGTTTGATTTCACCATTTGTTTACTAACGAGAGGAGCTAGCCCAAGCAGTGTAGCTGTTGGATAACAACCCGGGTTCGCAACGAACGTACTGCTTTCAACTTCTTCTGCAAACCATTCCGCTAACCCATACACGGACTGTTGTAAAAACGCTTCGGCTGCAGCAGGCTTTTTGTACCACTTTTCATAAAGAGCTTCTGTTTTTAATCTAAAATCTCCAGATAGATCTACCACTTTTATTCCTTCTTCTATTAATTGAGGTACAAGTTTGCTAGAAACACCGGACGGAGTTGCTGTAAACACTAAGTCTAATTCTTTGGCCATGTTCTTAGGGTTTATATCTTGCAGTGTATATACAGTATTAGAAAGGTGAGGATAAACTTCTGCTAGTTCCATCCCATCCTGAGAGGATGAATAAACTGCATAAACATGAAAATGCGGGTGATTCGCTAACAAACGAATCAGTTCTACTCCTCCATACCCTGTTGCTCCAACAATTCCTACCTTGTATTCTTTCATTTTAAAACTCCTTTTTCCACGTATCTATTTGAATTATTTATCATTATAATACCGTATAAAAATAAAATCAAATGAATATTTAAAAAAAACAACACTTTATTCTATATTTTTAAACATTTTTATTTATTCATAAGTTTTTATTTTTATAACTATCTTTCTATTTTTGTTTAGAAATTGTTCACAGATAGTTTTGGAAAACACTGGTTGTTTTTGTGTATAATAAGAGTATCGATAAAAATCATCCGTATGACATTTCTTCATACGGCTAGTGGACGTACAGGATATACAGACTGTTCTAACTTAATAGATTAATAAGTAACAGTCGCAAAAATTTTGAGTAAAAGGTGATAACATGATGAACATCACAACGGATTCTTTTTCAAATGAGCTGCAGCAATTTTTTATGGACTTTGATCATAAAATTTCGTTTAAAAAAGGTGACTTTCTCTTTCAAGAAGGTTCACCTTCAACTCATTTATTTTTTATTACTTCTGGAGCTGTACAAGTAAGTAAAGTGACGCCGGAAGGACGCGAACTGACGCTTCAGCTGGCAAGTTCAGGAGACTTAATCGGGGAAGTTATGCTGTTTTGCGGATCTACTCCCCATATGCTTCAAGCAAAAGCCATTGAACCTTGTACAGCGATCAGCATTCAAAAACGGGTGTTAGAAAACGAACTAGCACAATACCCTGCTCTTTCCATGGAGTACATGAAGTGGATGGGACTTCAAATTAAGCGAATGCAGACAAAGTTTAGAGACTTAATTCTAAATGGAAAAAAAGGAGCTCTCTATTCTACTCTGATTCGCATGTCCAATAGTTTTGGGGTAATGAAGCCAAATGGTATTTTATTAAACGTAACGTTGACAAATCAAGAGATCGCTAATCTATGCGGGACATCCCGAGAAGTGGTCAATCGTATGCTCGCTGAGTTGCGAAAAAATGAAGTAATCTCAATGACAGATGGAAAAATTATCATTCATAAGCTCTCTTTTTTAAAGAAAGAAATAGACTGTGAAGACTGCCCTGTGGAATTGTGCAGAATTGAATAAGAAAAAAAGCCATCAACGATGGCTTTTTTTCTTATTGAACACCTAATGCAATTTTAGCGTAGCGCGTCATGCGATCTTTATCCCATGGCGGGTTAAATGTGATATTCACTTCTACATTTTCTACTTCTTCAAGAGAAATTAATTGTTTTTTCACTTGTTCGCCAATCACACCCGCTAGCGGGCACCCAATAGAAGTTAACGTCATCGTCACGATAACCGTGTTGTTTTCTTCCATTTCCACCCCGTAAACTAAGCCTAAATTTACGATATCAACGCCAAGCTCTGGATCAATTACTTCTTCTAGTGATTCCATGATTTTATCTTCTAACTGTTTATCCATATTCATTCTCCTTTCTTTTACTTCCGTAATTATCTTCACGTATTAAATATACCCTTAAACAATTTATCGTAAGCAATCAATAACTATGTCTTACACCTTAACAAGACAACTTTTGCATGTCAATCGTTCTGCTTTGCTCATAAGGAAAAGTTGTGTAAAATATGGGAATACAAGCATGAATATTAGTAGAATTCAATATAATCGTATAACTACTTCAATTTAAAAGGAGCCCTATATGAGAAACGATCAACACTTAATCGCCTTAGATCTGGATGGAACATTGTTAACGAATGAAAAAACCATTTCACCTAAAACAAAACGGGTGTTAGAAAAAGCCAAACAAGACGGACATATTGTAATGATTGCAACTGGAAGACCTTATCGTTCCAGTGCTATGTATTACAGCGAATTAGATTTATCCACGCCTATCGTAAACTTTAACGGAGCGCTTGTCCATCATCCCCTTCAGCCTGATTTTGGCACGCATCACGAACCTTTAAATCGCCGAACTGTTCATGACATTGTGACAGCTATGCAAGACTATCGCATCAACAATATCATGGCAGAAGTACAAGATGATGTGTATCTTCATTTTGAAGATCGAAAATTAATGGATGTACTCAGCCTAGGGGATCCTAAATTACAAACGGGTGATTTGCGTCATACGCTGCAGCACGATCCAACGTCTATTTTAATTCACGCAGATGAAGAACATGTACAAGATATACGCTCTCACCTTTCAGATGTTCATGCAGAAGTACTAGAACATAGACGCTGGGGAGCACCTTGGCATGTCGTTGAAATTGTAAAAAAAGGACTTAATAAAGCTGTAGGTCTTGAGCGCGTAGCTAATCATTATCAAATTCCTCGCGAACGAATTATTGCATTTGGAGATGAAGACAATGATTTTGAAATGATTAAATTTGCAGGACACGGTATCGCCATGGAAAATGGTATTAGCGAATTAAAGCAGCTAGCGCGTGAAGTAACAAAATCGAATGAAAATGATGGTATTGCTTATTATTTGGAAAAAACGTTAAATTTATAACTTAGCTTTTTTTGAAAAGCAAGGTAAATTTTTATCGCTATCATTTTTTTTATTTAGCACACACTATAACCGACACTTCTTAAGGTGTCGGTTTTATTTATATTACGAGGAGGAATTTATGATGGGCAGAGGCAATCGATCAAAACGTTTTGTGAAACAAGGTGCAGACGCAGTTCAAAAACATGATGAACGAATTCCTTATCATATGACTATGGCGGAGGCAGAAGCATTTCAAGCTCACCAGCGCCAAACTCCTCATGGAGGACAGTAACTTATGAAAAATTCACTTTTTGGTCAAGTAAAAGATGCGATTCGAAACGCAGTATCCGGCCATTCAGAAGATCAGCTTCATCGTCAAAAGCACGGCAACGGTGAACTTGATATTTCAGAAGGCGTATTAAATAGTATTGCTTCTAAAGCTTCTCCTGAGGAGCAAGAGCAGCTGAAGCAATTCCAAAACTCATTGCATCAAGCGTATGATACAGATGGAGAATCACATTCAAAAGAGAAAAGCGCAGACATTACGTCCGATACGCTGTCTCATATCGTTCAGAATGCTTCTTCCGAAGAGAAGGCACAGCTTGAACAGCTTCAAAGCACTTTAGAAGGCGGTCAGTCTCACGCTCACGGTGAAGCTCACACGTCCAGTGAAAGCGTGGCAGCTGATATATTGTCTCATGCACAGCAAAATGCTTCTCCTGAAGAAAAGAGCCAGCTTGAACAGCTTCAAAGCACTTTAGAAGGCGGTCAGTCTCACGCTCACGGTGAAGCTCACACGTCTAGTGAAAACGTGGCAGCTGATATGCTGTCTCATGCACAGCAAAGCGCTTCTCCTGAAGAACAAGCTCAGCTTCAACAGCTTCAGAATACATTGGGAGCTGCTGGTCAAAATCATCAAACGTCTCAGGCTCATACGTCTGCAGCTTCTGATGAAAACATTGCAGCTGATATGCTGTCTCATGCGCAGCAAAATGCTTCTCCTGAAGAACAAGCTCAGCTTCAAGAACTTTCTAATGACTTAAAAGGCACACATTAATAAAAAAGAGTCCAGGTAATGAATACCTGGACTCTTTTTAATCTTTGCGAAACAAACCAAAGATTCCCGTTGTTTGAACGATATTAGTAAATGCCTTAGGATCCACCTCTTTAATTACTCGTTCCAAGTCAAATAATTCATACCTAGTTAAAACAATCATTAGCATTTCTTTATCTTCGTTTGTGAAGCCTCCTTTAGCCGGTACCGCCGTAATCCCTCGCACGAGTTTGGCATGAATCGCCTTTCTTAGCTCCACTCCTTTTTTCGTTACGATCATTGCTGTGAGTTTGACATGACGCGTATGAATAACATCAATGACGCGAGTGGTCGTATAAAGCGTCACAAGCGTATAAAGTGACTTCTCAGCACCATATAAAAGACCTGCTAGCACAATAATAATTGCATTTAATATGAACATATAAGTGCCAATTGGTCGGTCTTTTACTCGGGACAAAATCAGGGCAATGATATCGAGCCCACCAGTTGAAGCTCCAAATTTTAACGTAATTCCTACCCCTACCGCTAAAATAACGCCTCCAAAAACTGCATTAAGGATGATGTCCTTAGAAAGTGCTTGAATAGGAATAATTCCAAGAAACAAAGTTGTTGCAGCAACGCTGATAAAACTGTAAACAGTAAATGACTTCCCCACTTTTTTCCACCCTAAAATAGTTACAGGAATATTTAACAACAACAGCAGCACTCCAGTGGAAATAGTAAAAGGAGTGTAATCTGTCACGATACTCGAAACAAGCTGTGCTACTCCCGTAAAGCCGCTCGAATATACATTAGCAGGTATCAAAAACAAGTTGAGCGCAAGCGCATTCAATAATGCTCCTACTAAGACGACTATCGCTTTTTTTGTTTCAAGCCACATATTCAAATGACCGACCTCCGCTTTTTAAAACTTCTTACTTCCTTATACCCATTTATAAAATGAATAAAGTCAGCATCTTTAAAATAGTTAGTACATATAGTATGTACGATTTGGCAGAATTAAAAAAACTTATTCAAAAATTGTATTTTCCTCCAAGTGCTTATACACTAATACTATGTCGTATATAACGCTTTTCAATGTTTATACATCAAACTCATTTCATATTTTATAAATGCAATTAGGAAGGTGACATTTATGTCAATTAAACTTTTAACCGATAGTGCAAGCGATTTGCCTTTATCCTTTTTTCAAGAAAATAACGTTGGCTTTTTACCGCTTCGCGTAAGCTTGGATAATCAAGAATTTTTAGATCTACAAACGATTGAACCAGCTTCTGTCTACGAAGCCATCCGTAAAGGCAAGATGCCGAAAACGTCTCAAGCGGCTCCAACTACTATGTATGAAGTCTTTGAGAACATAGCTAAATCAGGTGATTCGTGTATTTATTTAGCTTTTTCTTCGGAATTGTCCGGTACATATCAAACAGCAATGATGATTCGAGAAGAACTCCTAGAAAAGTATCCCGATTTCCAATTAGAAATAATCGATACGAAATGTGCATCTCTTGGCCAGGGAGTAGTTACTTATTATGCAGCACAATTATTACACCAAAACCTCTCGCTAGTAGAAATGACAGAAAAAATAAAGCAATACGCTCTGCATATGGAGCATATTTTTACGGTTGATGACTTGGATTTTCTTGCTCAAGGAGGCCGCGTGAGCAAAGCTTCTGCTTTTGTAGGAGGTCTGCTTAATATTAAGCCGCTGCTTCATGTGGAAGATGGAAAATTGATTCCAATCGAAAAAATCCGCGGCCGTAAAAAAGTATTTAAACGCATGCTTGACGTGATGGAAGAGCGAGGAAAAAATCTCTCTTCTCAAACCATTGGAATTAGCCATGGAGATGATTTAGAAACAGCTCTTCAGCTGAAAGAGATGATCCAAGAACGTTTTGGCACCAAACATTTTATTATTAATATTATTGGTGCAGCCATAGGTTCTCATTCTGGCCCAGGGACGATTGCAGTCTTCTTTTTGAACGAAACCATCGAATAATTTAAAGAGGTCAGGGCATTCTAAAGGTACGATCAAAAAGGGGTGTATCACAATGCCAAAAACGAGCGATAACGATAAAAAAGCAAAAGATAATAACGCAAAGCTTCACGAAAAGAATCTGCAAGCTAAGCACAACCGTGAGCTTGGAAAACATTCATTTTCTAAAAAAACTGATCACTTATAAAAAGAAGCCGCTGAATTTTCAGCGGCTTCTCCTTTTAGTTTTCTTCTTTTTTAAAATATGTCCATCCTTCTTCTTGATAAACTTTTCCTTCTTTCATCAGTTTACCAAGCGCACGTTTGAACGCAGCTTTACTCATATTAAAGCGCTCACGAATATCTTCTGGATAGCTTTTATCCCAAAATGGCATAACGCCACCGCGGCTTTCCATGTAATCGTATAGTACTTGTGCATCTTCATCCATGCTTTCTTGTTTGCGCGGAAGAAGCGATACGTTTAGCGTTCCATCTTCTTTTACATTAATGACGCGGCCAGTTACATGCGTACCAAGCTTCGGTTCTTTACGTCTTTCGCTTTCGTGAATAAATCCAACATATCCTTCATCTGTCATAATAAATGAACCTACGCGCAGGACGCGATAGATATATCCGCTCACTTCACGATTAAAAAGTTCAGGTGGAGCATCTAAAGCCATTGCTTTCATCACATCGTCTGTAGCAATTTTCCCGTACATCTTACCGCGCTTTGAAATCTTCATCGTACAGTAAACTTTGTTTCCAACTTCTGGCCACAGCTCTTCTAGCGCAGGTAAGTCTGTTGAACCAATTAACATATCTTTATTCATGCCGATATTTACAAACACGCCTAAACCCGGATTAACATCTACGACTTCAACCCACTCATAGACACCTTCTTCAACAAGGGGTAAGTGCATCGTTGCCGTTAAGCGATCATGCTGATCAAGGTATAGAAAAACTTCTACTTCTTCCCCTTCAGCAAGCTCTCTTGTTGTTTCATTTTTATGTAGCAAAATTTCTTCTTCGCCTTCTGCTAACATATAACCAATCGGCGTTTCCCGGTTTACTGTTAAATACGCTTTCATCCCAGCTTCTACATTCATCGTTCTATCCATCCTTTATATAAATTAGTAGTGATTGTTCCTTCACCACATACCTTCTCACTTTGCATCAAACAGCATTCTAAAGTTCAAATTAACTTAAATGCATACGTTTTGTTAAAAAGCTGCTTCTATAGCTTACAACAAAAAGCATAACTTGTATTGTATCAATTACCGGCTCTCTATTCAATATCAGTTGTATACAGTTTGTGTTTTATTTATAATAAAAGAACAAACTCTTTACATATGGAGGTTATTATGGCTAAAGATAGTTCATTTGACGTTGTGTCACAAGTTGATTTATCAGAGGTAACAAACGGCATTACCATGGCAACAAAAGAAATTAAAACCCGCTACGATTTTAAAGGCAGTAAAAGCGAAATCTCGCTTGAAAACGAAGAGCTTGTTCTTATTTCTGATGATGAATTTAAGCTTGAACAGTTAAAAGACGTGCTGATTTCTAAGCTCATCAAACGCGGCGTACCTACACGCAATATCTCCTACGGTAAAATTGAAAATGCTTCTGGAGGAACGGTTAGACAGCGCGCTAAGTTAATTCAAGGTATCGACAAAGACAACGCTAAAAAGCTAAATACAATTATTAAAAATACCGGTTTAAAAGTAAAAAGCCAAATTCAAGATGATCAGCTTCGCGTAAGCGGTAAAAATCGTGATGACCTGCAGCAAATTATTTCAGCTATTCGCAGCGCTGATTTACCTATTGACGTACAATTTATTAATTACCGCTAAAAATGGATGCCCCTGGCATTCATTTTTTCTTTCAAAGCCTTTTTTATCCGTTTAGGCTTATCCCTATGCATAGATACACTCTCTTAACAAATACTAGTATACGCTTACATACTCATATTAATTAAGGAGTGTATACTAATGAATCAAAATCAAAAACAAAACTTCCCTCCTCAGCATCAGCAAACTCAGCCAGGTATTGAGAAAGATATGCATCCAATCCCTACCTCTATCGCTCCAGACTATAAGGCAAGCGGAAAATTACAGAACAAAGTAGCCGTTATCACAGGAGGAGACAGCGGAATTGGGCGTTCTGTCGCTTACCATTATGCGAAAGAAGGTGCAAACGTTGTTGTAACCTATCTTAATGAACACGATGATGCAAATGAAACTAAAAAACAAGTTGAACGAATGGGAGCTTCTTGTTTGTTGCTTGCTGGTGACATAGGAGATGAACATTTTTGTCAAGAAGTCATCTCAAAGGCCATTCAGACTTTCGGAAAAATAGACATCTTAGTCAATAATGCAGCTGAACAGCACCCTCAAAAAAGTATTACGGATATCACGACTGAACAGCTTACCCGTACGTTTCAAACGAATATTTTTTCAATTTTCCATTTGACCAAAGCTGCATTGCCTCATTTAAAACAAGGAAGCGCTATTATTAATACAACGTCTGTGACAGCCTATCATGGGCATGACCAGCTGATTGACTACTCTTCAACCAAGGGTGCTATCGTGGCTTTCACACGTTCTTTGTCAGCTTCGCTCGCAACAAAAGGCATTCGTGTAAACGGCGTAGCTCCAGGACCCATCTGGACACCTCTTATTCCGTCTACGTTCGACGAACAGCAAGTTGCAACATTTGGGTCTAACACACCTATGAAACGAGCAGGACAGCCTTCTGAGCTCGGAGCGGCCTATGTATATTTGGCAAGCTCTGATTCTTCTTATATGTCCGGGCAAGTCCTTCACATTAATGGAGGATCCATTGTAAACGGATAACATTTCTCTTCGGTCATTCATTTATTTTTCTATGGAAACACTATCAGAATTCAGCTATTTTTGTTTAAATAGAGATATGAACACCGCTAAAGGAGAGTATTTGAATGACCGATACATTAAGCACTCTTAAACATATATATGAAACCATTTTAAATAAAGTCGATGCCGGTATCCATGCGGTCGATGAAACAGGAAAAACCATTATTTACAATGAAAAGATGACAAAGATGGAGCTGATGGATGAACAAGACGTTTTACATAAAAACTTGTTAGATGTGTTTATGTTCAAAGAAAATCAGCAAAGCACGCTTGTACAGGCGCTGCAAAAAGGAAAAGAAACGGTTAACGTCAAACAAACGTATTTCAACAATCAAGGACAAGAAATCACGACGATTAATAATACCTTCCCTATTTTAAAAAACGGTGTCATTCAAGGAGCGGTTGAAATTGCTCAAGACGTGACGAAACTAGAGCGTCTAATCCGGCAAAACATTAGGCAAAAAGGAAACACACGCTTTACGTTTGATAGCATCATCGGAAGCAGTCAAGCCGTTCACGATGTTATTGAAGACGCTAAGCGCGCCACTAGAACTCCTTCTTATGTCTTAATTATTGGAGAAACAGGCACGGGGAAAGAACTGTTTGCCCAAAGCATACATAATGGCAGCAGCCGCTCTTCCGCTCCTTTTATTTCACAAAACTGCGCTGCGCTACCGGATAATTTAATTGAAAGCCTTTTGTTCGGTACGAAACGCGGAGCTTTTACAGGTGCAATGGATAATCCTGGTCTTTTCGAACAAGCGCAAGGAGGCACATTACTGCTAGATGAAATCAACTCGTTGAATCCAAATCTGCAGGCTAAGCTTCTTCGAGTACTGCAAGAAAAAACCGTACGAAGAATTGGGGATACAGTAGACAAACCGGTGAACGTTCGAGTCATCGCGAACATGAATGAAGACCCAATCGATGCGATTGCAGAAAATCGATTACGTAAAGACTTATATTATCGACTTGGCGTCGTGACGCTTTTTATTCCTCCTCTTCGTGAACGAAAAGAAGATATTATTGAATTAACAAAGTTTTTCATCAAAAAATACAATGATTTGTTTCAGATGAATGTAAAAACCGTAGATCACCAAGTCATGTCTTCTTTTCTCTCTTATGACTGGCCAGGAAACGTACGGGAATTAGAACACATTATTGAAGGTGCAATGAACTTGGTGATGGATGAAGATGTTATTCACTATTCTCACCTTCCTTTTCAATACAGAACAAAGTTCCAGCTAAAGCAGCATGAACATTTTGAAGATAAAACAAGCGGTGAAGCACCCTCTTATCCAAGCGCTTTTCACCCTCCTCTTCCTTTAAAGGAACAGCTGTTAGCGTTCGAAGCAGAATGCATTAAACAAACGCTTGAACAACACAGCCACAACATCTCAAAAAGTGCTAAGATACTAGGGCTGACTAGACAAAGCTTGCAGTATCGTATGAAACGATTAGACATCCGCTCTAAATAAAAAAGAAGTGCACAGTGCACTTCTTTTTTATTTTGCTTTATAAACCGGTGAATCCGATTGTTTTTGATTAATATTTTTCTTGATTCCTACGTGATAATACACGTAGAGTACAATAATTAAAGGGACCCCGCAGTAAAGACCAATTCGTTGATCCGGAATAAAAATTAAGCTGATTAATACAAGTCCATACAAACAAAAACCTAGAATAGGAACGAACGGATAAAGGGGCGTTTTAAATTTCAATTCCTTTACATCTCCTCCTTCCGCTAAAAAACGACGGCGGAACATAAATTGAGAGGCACAAATGGACATCCAAACAATAATGGTCACCATTCCTGAAATCGAAATAAACCAAAGATATACGGTTTCAGCAGCCACGACGCTTGTAATCAGCGAGCATCCCGAAATAATCATCGTCACAATTAACGCGTTAATTGGAACACCTTTTGAAGATAATTTCTTTAAAGGTTTTGGCCCCATATTGCTGTTTGACAATGACCAAAGCATACGGGAAGCAGCGTAGACCCCAGAGTTCGCCACGGATAACACAGCTGTTAAAATGACAAAGTTCATGATATCCGCTGCATAGGGAATTCCAATTTGATCTAATACGGCAACAAACGGACTTTCAATAACTCCCGCTGTTTTGTATGGCAGAATAGAGACTAAAACAAACATAGCTAACACAAAGAAAAACAGCGTTCTCCAAATGACGTTTCGAATAGATCTCGGCAACGTTTTCTCAGGACTTTCACTTTCTCCTGCTGCAATGCCGACAAGCTCCGTTCCTTGAAACGAAAAGTTAACCGTTACTAAAGTCAATAAAACTGCCAGTATTCCATTTGGAAAAAGACCTGCGCCTTGGGTAAAATGTGAAAGAAACGGTGCGGGTTCTCCTCCTTTAAAATCAATAAAACCAAAAACAGCAGCTCCTCCAATTAAAATAAATAGAATAATAGCCGTAACTTTAATACTCGAAAACCAAAACTCAGTTTCAGCATAGCTTCGAGCAGAAAGAGCGTTAATTAAAAACGTAATGACGCCAAAAATCAAGCACCATGACCATATAGGTACATCAGGAAACCACCTCTGCATTAAAATTCCTGCTGACGTAAATTCAAGCCCTGTCGTATTTGCCCAGCTGAACCAGTACAGCCATCCAATCATAAAGCCTGTAGAAGGTCCTAAAAACCTTGTAGCGTATTCTTGAAAGGAACCTGAAACCGGCATTGCTACCGCTAGCTCTCCTAAACAAAGCATAACTAAGTACATGAGGAAGCCGCCTATTATATAAGCAAGAATGGCTCCTCCCGGCCCTGCCTGGCTAATAGTAAAACCCGAACCTAAAAATAGGCCTGTTCCAATCACGCCTCCTAACGCAATCATAAATAAATGTCTGCTTTTCATTGTTCTCTGTAATTGGTTTTGTTCTGTATGTCTATTCATCGGTACCTCCATTCTTCATTTTCTTATATGTGGTTTGTACAAGCATGCTTACTTTTTAGCATCTGAACAGTTGTTTCTTGAATCAGCTTAGGAAGGACGCCGAACGAATAAGGCTTATACACTCGCTCTGTCCACTTATGTCCGTCTTTCCCATATACTCCTATATTGATGGACGGAATATTTAACTCTCGAATTTCACGGAAAGGAATCGCCCCTGCAATCCCCCACCCCGGAAAGTTACGTGTAAAAGCATCGATTTCCTCATCTGTCTCATGAAGAGATAAAAAGCTGCCATCCGCTAGGTAGGGAAAAAAATTTTTAAACTGAAACGTCTCTCCCGTCTGTTTTCCAACCTTCTCCACAGCCGCTTGTAAAGGATAAAGAAGCTGCTGATCTCTGCTTTCGTCTTTCTTCAAGTGATTATGAGGCAAATAAGGCGGTGCAAAAAAGACAATTACGCGCGGACTTTGATGCGGATCTAACTTTTGAAGTTCTTCAATTACTTTAAAGCACCTTGTTCTAAGTTCTAAATGCGCATACTGTTCGAAAGCTCGTTCAATACAAGCCTGAGCATTTATCCCTTTTTGATCCAATTCTTCCAGATAATCTTCCAAACTCACAACATCCACTTTCCAAGACAAGTTTCGCTTTGGTAAATTCGTTCTTCGCGCAAAAAGTTCGTAATAATCAGAAAGTTTTTTCTCTACTTTTTCACATGCTTCGATTGATAATCCAATTAATTGACTCATCACTTCTTTTGCCGTTCGTTCATAGATGAAATAGTTAAAATACAAATGACTGCTTACGGCGGTTTGCACATTATAAGCCTCTTTATTATCTCGTTGATACAGACAGGAAGGTGGCAGTACCAGCTCTCCTTCAATATTTTCAGCTAGATTAATATTGTTATGGATGCTTCCCGTAATCTCAGATGCAATCAAATTAGGATCTATACCAGCAAGCGTATCTCCTACGTGTACCTCCCTTCCGTAAATATAAAAACATGGAAGCAGCTTCCCAGCGGCTCCTGTATAAATATAGCGCGTGGAATCTCCATCGTAAAGAGGTGTAATAAAGTCGGTATTAATCGCTGCTACATATGAAAGATTTTTCTCTTTTTTCAAACGGTTCAGTTCAGAAACAGCAGAAATAATTCCAGCATGCTGACTTTCCTCATCTGGGTTGACCATAAAAAGGACGTTTCCTTCTAATTGATCTCGATGCTTAGTAAAATGCAGCACATTGGCTAAATGTACAGCAATTCCACTTTGCATATCAACGGCTCCTCTTCCAAACATCCATTCACCTGAACGAGCATCTCGCTGTACATCTTCATTAATGTTATGCATAGAGAAATAGTGCTGAAGTTCTTCTGGATCTAACGCTATGTCTTTTAATGGACCAAAATCTTCAATGCCAACCGTATCTAAGTGAGCGTGATAAATCATTGTTTGAGCATTTTTTTTGCTGCCTTGAATAAAAGCAAATACATTTTTTCTACCTAGCGTATCGCCATTAATTTTCTGTTCCCAAACGTGAAGGGGATTTTCTTTGAAATAAGGAAAACTTTGAAGCGTGTTTTTAATGAAATCAGCAATCTTTACTTCGCCGCTTGTCCCATTGATACTTTTGATTTTCACTAACGCTTTTGTTAAACATTCAACTTGCTCTTCTATGCTTAGCTGTGAGAGTTGGGTATACACTTCTATTCCTCCTGCCTATCAAATAAAAACGTTATTTAGCTGCATATGAACAAAAATAGTACGATATATACATATCGTACTATTTTTATTTATTTTAAACCGATTACTCAGCAAATACTTTTTCAATTCGTTCAATTGCCCAGTCCAACTCTTCTTTTGAAATCGTTAGGGGCGGAGCAAAACGAATAACCGTACTATGCGTTTCTTTACAAAGCAAACCTTGGTCTTTTAATTTTTCACAATAAGGACGAGCCTCTTCGTGTAATTCTACCCCGATGAACAGGCCTCGGCCGCGCACTTCTTTCACAACTGGATTGCTTAAGCTTTGGAGCTTCTGCTTGAAATAAGAACCTAATTCTAATGAACGCGCTGGAAGTTCTTCATCTTCAATTACTTCCAAAGCAGCTAATGATACGGCACAAGCAAGCGGGTTTCCTCCAAATGTTGAACCATGAGAGCCAGGGTTAAAGACACTTAAAATGTCTTCGTTAGCGACTACGCAAGAAATAGGGAAAACTCCTCCTCCAAGCGCTTTACCTAAAATCAGCATATCTGGTTCTACGTCTTCCCAATCACAAGCAAACATCTTGCCTGTACGCGCTAAGCCGACTTGGATTTCGTCAGCAATAAATAGCACATTGTTTTCTTTACATAAGTCAGCTGCAGCTTTTAAGAAGCCTTCTGGAGGTAAAACGATACCTGCTTCGCCTTGAATTGGCTCAATTAAAAATGCGGCCGTATTTGGTGTAATAGCAGCTTTTAACGCTTCTAAATCACCGTAAGGAATCGTTTGAAGTCCTGGAAGCATCGGTCCAAAACCACGTTGATATTCTGCTTCAGATGATAATGAAACAGCTGTCATTGTACGACCGTGGAAGTTGCCCACACATGCGATGATTTGTGCTTGATTTTCAGCAACACCTTTCACATCGTAAGCCCAGCGGCGTGCAGCTTTAATGGCTGTTTCAACCGCTTCTGCTCCCGTATTCATTGGAAGAGCCATATTTTTATTTGTTAATTTACAAATCTTTTCATACCATGGACCAAGCTGATCATTATGAAACGCTCGTGACGTTAACGTTACTTTATCAGCTTGACGTTTTAATGCTTCAATAATTTTCGGATGACGATGTCCTTGGTTAACAGCGGAATACGCGCTTAGCATATCCATATATTTATTATTTTCTGGATCGTGTACCCATACGCCTTCTGCTTTTTCAATTACAATCGGCAGCGGATGATAGTTATGTGCCCCAAACTTTTCTGTTTGCTCAATAATTTTCACCGTTTTTTGTGTTTCAGTTGTCATATTTATTCCTCCTTATTTTCCAATTAAAATGTTTCAGATGTTGTTTTTGCTTGCATGTGAAGAACTAGATAATCCGGTCCCCCTGCTTTTGAATCCGTTCCTGACATATTAAATCCGCCAAAAGGCTGGTATCCTACAATCGCTCCTGTACATCCTCTGTTAAAATACAGGTTTCCAACATGGAACTCTTCACGGGCGCGTTCAATATGCTCGCGGTTATTTGATAATAAAGCGCCTGTTAATGCATATTCTGTATTGTTTGCAATCTCCATCATATGATCAAAATCTCGCGCTTTAGAGAATGCTACTACCGGACCAAAAATTTCTTCTTGCATGAGACGAGCTTTTTCATCTACATCCGCAAAAATAGTTGGCTGAATAAAGTATCCAGTTGAATTGTCTGCTTCTCCTCCCGCAACGAGACGCCCTTCTTCTTTTCCAATTTCAATATACGATAATACTTTATTGTACGAAGCCTCGTGAATAACAGGTCCCATATAAGTCGAAACTTCTTCCGGGTTGCCAACAGTTAATGTTTTTGTTAGCGCAACTGCTTTTTCAAGCACTTCATCATATACATCTTGATGCACAACAGCACGAGAACCTGCGGAGCACTTTTGCCCTGCAAAACCAAATGCAGAATATACGATTGAAGAAGCTGCTAAATCAAGATCAGCATCTTTGTCTACAACCACCGTGTCTTTTCCGCCCATTTCAGCTATAACACGTTTTAGCCATTTTTGCCCCGGCTGTACTTTTGCTGCTCTTTCGTAAATGCGGCAACCCACTGCACGCGAGCCGGTAAATGAAACAAAGCGTGTTTTTGGATGTTCCACTAAGTAGTCACCAATTTCAGGTGTAGCACCAGGAATAAAGTTTAATACGCCTTTTGGTAATCCTGCTTCTTCCATTACTTCTACAAATTTCGCTGCTACTACAGGAGTGGCATCAGCTGGTTTTAATAAAATCGTATTTCCGGTTACAATAGCTGCTACTGCGGTTCCAGCCATAATAGCTAACGGGAAGTTAAATGGTGAAATAATAATACCTACGCCAAGCGGAATATAATTGTACTGATTATACTCACCGTCTCGGCTCTGTACTGGGGAACCGTCTTTTAATGTCAGGACTTGACGTGCATAGTACTCTAAAAAATCAATTGCTTCTGCTGTATCAGCATCTGCTTCGTTCCAAGGCTTTCCTGCTTCTTTTACAAGATAACTAGAAAATTCATGCTTTCTTCGACGAATGATGGCCGCTGCGCGGAAAAGAATATCTGCTCGGTGTTCTACTTTCCACTTTTTCCACGTTTCAAAAGCTTTTAGAGCTGACTGTATTGCTTGCTCTGCTAGATCTTTATTTACTGTAGATACATATCCAATTACTTCTTTTATGTTTGCTGGGTTAACAGACGTAATTTTCTCTTCGGTCTCCACTTTTTCACCGTTGATTACAAGTGGATACGTCTTGCCAAGCTGTGTATTCACATATGTTAATGCTTCTTGAAATACCTGTTTATTGTTTTCGTCCTTAAAATTTGTAAATGGTTCATGAGAATAAGAAACTACCATGATATATGCCTCCTAGTATGCAAATCTTTGTTTACTTTATAGTTATGCAAATAGCGTGCCAACTTTTAATAAAACTTTACAGCCTCTTTATCATCAAGGCTTTCACTACTAATATCATTCTTTCTTTTTGATAAAAGAAAAAATAATTGGCATATGTATATTTTTTTGGCGCTTAAAATGCCAATTTTTTTTGCGTAAAGAGGATGTTGAGACATACCTAAATCAATTCAATCTAAAAACGAAAAAATCCGAACGAGTTTGATTCTCCATCAAGAATCAAACTCGTTCGGATCTTCCTTCAACTACACTACTTTTGTCTCAGCCTCTTTCTATTTGTGTATTACGTTATCTTTTCGTCATTTGAATGGTTTTGCAGGACTGTCTTTTAATCATTTTGTGAGGAACGCGCACTTGTTCTGCAACAGCATATGGCGTTTCAATCTGCTTAATCAAGCAGCTTACAGCCTGATAACCAAGTTCAAAAATATTAATATCAATTGATGTAAGAGCTGGTCTAGCCATTTCAGCGATTAAGACATTATTAAAACTGACAATAGAGATGTCTTCAGGAACCGAAATTCCCATTTCATCCAATGTATTTAAAACGCCTAATGCCATTAGGTCATCTGCTACTACTAGAGCCGTTGGACGTTCTTTTAGAGATAAAAGTTCGCAAACAGCTTCTTTTCCTCCCTTCTGTAGAAATTCTTCATGAATCACATACTCATCCCGGTAAGGAATGTTTGCTTTTTGAATCGCTTTATCATAGCCTGTTAAACGGTCAATGGTAACGACTAATTCAAGACTTCCACCAATAAAAGCAATACGCTCATGACCAGATTCAATTAAATATTCCGTCGCTTCTTTTCCAGCTTTAAAATTGTCGTTATCAACAAACGTGATGCTTTCACTATGCTTAAACGGCTTTCCAATAACTACAAACGGAACGCTCTGTTCTTGCAAATAAGAAAGTACTTGATCATCAACTTTGGAGTACAGCAAAATTAATCCATCCACTCGTCTTCCCTGTACCATTTGAACAACTTCTGCAAAAATCTCTTCTTCCGTTTCTCCAGTGGACATATAAATCGCTCTTTTGTTTTCGTGAGCTCCGGTGCTGATTCCTCTTAGCACTTCTGGGAAGAATGGATTTTGAAACACCTTGTCTGCTGAGCTCGGCATCACTAGGCCGACTGCCTCTGTCGTTTGATTTGCTAGACTTCGCGCAATAATATTTGGGTGATAACCAAGTTCTTTCATAGCCGATCGCACGCGCTGTTTTGTTTTTTCACTAATTCTTGAGCTGTCTGCAATGACGCGAGATACCGTCGAAGGAGCTACATTTGCTAAATTTGCCACATCTTTTATTGTTACACCCATAATTCCACCTCTTAATTATGTTTTCTTCATTACTACTTATCCAATATAGTTTGACAACTACGACGCGCTGTCCTTTTTATGAGATTGAGAAATTTTCTTTTCTTTTCTTCTTTTTGACGATGCTTTGTACAAAAAGATGCCGAATCCCGTATAAACAGCGGCAACCGCTGCGATATATCCAATATTAACCCCTGAATTTTTCACTACTTTATATACATTTGTCGTCTCAGGCTCCAATGAAATGTTGTATACATCGTCAACTGGTCGTATAATTCCTTCCGTTATTAACCCTCTTAATTCATTTTCTTTTCCAACTTTTTTAAGCGGTACATTAATGGCCGACGTTTCCTTTGTATTATTAATCACAACAAACGTCGTTTCGTCCTTATACCTTCTCTTGTATACGGCCACACCTTTTTGCTCAGACACAAGGGTAAAGCTTCCTTTTCGAAGAGAAGGCGATTTTGCTCTAAGTTCAGCCAGTTTTTTTAAATGATCTATAATATCGGGATTAGCTAAAAAATTCATCATGCCATAATTTTCTGCTCCCTTTCCCCCATTCAGCGCAATTTCTGTTCCATAAAAAACGATCGGTACACTCGGCGAAGTATAAAGGTAGGAAAGCCCTTGCTTTGTTCGGGCTCCAGGATGGTTTTCACTCTTTAATGCTTTTGCTGTAAAACGTGTGCTATGAACATCATCTAAAAAATTGGCTAAAGGCAAATTACTTCCTTTTTCCCACTTGTCATACAACATTTTCTGCGGACGATTAGTACCGCTAAACGTAGCAGCAGTGGCTTCGGCTAGCGTTCTATCTACAAGCAAATCCATTCCTAATGAATCAGCCTGCTCACTTTTTTTTAATGAATGCCCGTTTATTTCTCCTATTAATAGAAAGGAAGGATCCATGCTTTTTAACGTCTGAGAAAAAGATGAAATAAATGCAGAAGGAGCTTGATCGATATCTTTAACGTAATATCCGTCAATATCTGTTTGTTTGCTCCACCAGGCAGCATTTTTAATAAGGTATTTCTGCACGGCGCTTTCTTTTAAGTTAAGGTGAGGCAATGCTTTAATTACTTCGTTATCCGTACCGGATTCATTACTTATCCATGTTTGTTTTCCTTTATCTGCTATCCAGGTATGATTGTTACTGATTGTCAAAGGAAATTCGACCATAATTTTTATATTGCGCTCATGTGCTTTCTTCACAAGATTTTGTAAGTCTTTTAACGTTCCAAAATGATCGTCTATTTTATAATGGTCGGTCACCGCATATCCATGATAGCCTGTCTCATCATTTTCCATAAAAGGAGTCAATAAAACAGCGGTAAATCCCATCTCTTGAATATAGTCTAACTTTTGTGCTACTCCCTGTAAATCGCCTCCATAATAGGCATCTGAGCGTTCATAGTTAACATTTCGATCATTCTGTTCACTTCCGTTATAAAAACGGTTAATCATCAATGAGTATATCACCTCATCACGTATATCTTTATGATCTTGCGCTGAGGCGCTGCTTCCAAAAAGCAATAATAGTATAAGTAGCATACTTGTCCTTTTCCATTTCATCTATTCCCCTCCTATAGACGAACTGTTTCAAACTCACTTTTGTTTCCATTATAACGTTAACGCTTACATTATTGTTAAATAAGTTGATAAAAACAAAAAAAGTGATTAAAAGTTTTTACTTTTAATCACTTTTTTCTATCTATATACTGCTATATCGTCTCATTTACGTTCGATATATGAGGTTTATCCGATACTTTACCCACTTTATTTAATCGATCAATCAATCCAACACCAAATTCAGGATGAAGATTGCCGTCTCCTGTCGCTACAAAACTTTCACGAAATTCGTATGCGGATGAACCGTGTTCAGCAAAATCTAAACCAGCAATTTCTTCTTCGCTTGATACTCGAATGGAAGAAAAACGCGTGAGAACAAATAAGAATAACCCAACCGTTCCAATTGTCCAGCCCATCACAGCTATAATTCCAAGAGCTTGAATACCTAATAGCTGTACGCCGCCACCATAAAATAAACCGTTAGCTGTATCAAACAGCCCCACTGCTAACGTCCCCCAAATACCGCAAATTCCATGAACAGTAATAGCGCCAACTGGATCGTCTAACTTCATTTTGCTATCGATAAAATGCACAGCTTCTACTAGAATAATTCCTGCAATCAGCCCAATGACGATCGCGCCCGGGATCGATACGTTTGCTGTTCCAGCTGTAATCCCTACAAGTCCAGCTAAGGCACCGTTTAATGTTAAGCTAGCATCAATACGTTTGTAGCGAAACTTTGTGTATAAAGCAGAAGACAGGACTCCGCATGACCCAGACATTAATGTTGTTGCAATGATTCCCGGGACAAGAGCAGGATCGGCTGCTAATGTACTTCCTCCATTAAATCCAAACCAGCCAAACCAGAGGATAAATACACCTAATGCGCCAAGCGGAATGTTATGCCCTTGAATAGCATTGACTTTTCCATCGCTTCCATACTTTCCAAGACGTGCTCCTAGAAAAGTAACTGCTACAGCCGCACCAAGAGCCCCGGTCAAATGAACAACTGTCGATCCTGCAAAATCTACGAAGCCTAGTTTGGACAACCACCCTCCTCCCCATACCCAGTGACCTACAACTGGATAAATCACAGCTACCATAGCAATCGTGAGCATCATATAGCTGGATAGTTTCATACGTTCCGCTACCGCTCCTGAAATAATCGTAGCGCACGTTGCTGCGAAAACAATTTGGAAGACGAAAAAGCTCATTTGATCGCTTTCTCCATTTAAAAAGAAACCGCTTGAACCGATAAATCCTCCTTTTGAATTTCCAAACATAAGGGCAAAACCAATCACAAAATACAATACGGAAGATACAGCTACCGTTAGCATATTTTTCATTAAGATATTAAGCGAATTTTTCGAACGAGTGAAGCCTGTTTCAACCATCGCAAACCCTGCGTGCATTAAAAACACAAGCACTGCCCCAAACATTACCCACATCATGTCAATTGATGCACTGACTGATTCGACAGTTGGATCAGCTGCATTAACGCGTGTTGCCGCCAACAAACTAATAAACAAAACCGCACTAATTTTCTTTTTCAACGCTTAACTCCCCCTCTATTAAAATAACACTCTCTTTTTATAAAATAGCCTCTACACCTGCTTCTCCTGTTCTAATTCGTACAGCATCCTCTACCGGATAGACAAAAACCTTTCCGTCGCCTATTTGGTTCGTAGAACAAATTGATTGAATGATCTTAATGACTTCATGAACTTGTTCTGCTTCTAAAATCATTTCTACCTTGACTTTAGGTACTAGTTTGATTTCAAAACTTTGTCCCCTGAACAGTCCCTGCTCTCCTTTTTGCTGACCGCAGCCTGCCACTTCTGAGACTGTTAATCCGTTTATTCCTACTTCCTCTAATTTTACGCGCAGTGCTTGAAATTTTTCTGGACGAATGATAGCTTCCACTTTTTTCATTGTAACCCCTCTTTCATGTTAGTTTTATTAACATTTAATGTTATGTATATTATCATATAGGTAATTTTCTGAATATTCAAGTTAATATGTGATAAAAATGAGACTTTTTTCTTATTTACATAATAGTTAACGCTTTCATATCTTTTCAAAAAAAAGTAACGCAAAGGAAAAGTAGCTCCTTTGCGTTACCCCGTAGAAATAGATGTCATAATTTGCTTTTTCACTTGACTTGTGACAAAATGCTTTTCTGTAAATACTTCATAATGTTCTTTTCGAATTTTATCAAGAATTGCTCGGTATAAATGCGCCGCTCCTGTAAGAGGTAAACGAGAAGCCACGGGATATTTATGAATCGACTGAAGCCCTTTTATATAATACATTTCTGCTTCTTTGGCCAGGTGCTCCCACATTTCTATAAATTCAGAAGTGACCCACCGGTTCTCTAATAGCGTGCGCGTATATCCGTAAGAATTCATAAGGTCTTTCGGTAAATAAATGCGCCCTCGCTCTAAGTCTTCCCCCACGTCTCTTAAAATGTTGGTCAGCTGCATCGCAATGCCTAACGCAACTGCTTCTTCTTCTAATTCTTTATGAGTAGTTGGAGCTAAAATCGGTAAAAGCATTAACCCTACCGTACTCGCTACATGATA
The DNA here is from genome assembly GCF_038006305.1 of Priestia sp. FSL R5-0597. Lineage (NCBI taxonomy): Bacteria > Bacillati > Bacillota > Bacilli > Caryophanales > Bacillaceae > Priestia > Priestia sp. FSL R5-0597. Next base: position 627,538 of record NZ_JBBOUZ010000001.1, on the reverse strand, counting down.
GGAGTATGTTTTCACTTCATCAAGCGTATCGTATTCTTTTTTTACTAAATCCATTCGCTGACCGGTAATCATATCGTCAAATGCTTGAACATTCATTTCATATTGTTCAAATACATTGCGCAGAGCTACCCACATGGCGCTTTCGTTTAATAGTTCTCCATTTTTAAACCGAGCAAATTCTCCTTCGAATTGCTGCAGCTCTATTTCAGGATTACTTCCTTCATCTACAATATCATCGACTTGACGGCAAAATGCATATACCGCCCATACTGCCTTTCTTTGTTTTGACGGCAGCATGGAAAAAGCTTTGTAAAACGTTTTTGAGTTTTCTTTAATAATTTCTTCACACTGAGTGTACGCTTTGTCTAACGAAATGTTCATCATATAGGACCCCTTTCTCTATTAAAGGATAAACCATCATTTCCTTATGGCTTCACAAGATCTTAAGAGAGCTTTGCAACCGTTTGAATAGACGATTGTTCAATAAGATGATCAGCCAACATTTTTGCTCCTTGCATAACAATTGGCACGCCTCCGCCTGGATGTATAGATGCTCCCACCGCAAAAACATTTTTATATTCGTACGGCTGGTACTGAGGTCTGAATACGCCTGACTGAAACAGCTCAGGAGCAATACCAAAGCTTCCGCCTTCGTAAAGTCCAAATGCTTGAGCATCATTTGGCGTGCGTACTTTTACCCATTCTATTTCTTTACGCAGCTCCCCAAACCCTTTTTCTTCCAAAGTTCGAATGATTCCATCAACAAAATCTTGCTGATTGCTCCAATCAATGTGGCCACCTGATGGAACCGGTACAAGTGCATATAGCACACTTTTTCCTTCGGGAGCTAGGGATGGATCAATAACAGAGGGATTAAATGTATAAATAGCGGGATCTTCAGGAATCGTTTTATGCTTAAACACTGCTTCCATATGTTTAGCCAAATCATTGCCCATAAAGTATTGATGCACATTGTGATGATCATATTTTCTCTTCAAACCAAGATAAAGCAGCAGACAGCTGGACGAAGGCACATACTTCTTTTCTTTTTTTTGAGCAATTTTCGCCATATTAGGAAAGTCGCCATTTAAAATCACTTGATCAAATGGGTGAAGTTTTTCGTCAACAATAACCCCTTCTGTCTTGTCTCCTGATATAGAAAGCTCTTGAACCACCTTATTCAAATGAATGCTTACACCTTGCTCTATCAGCGCCTTTTCAAGAAGTGGCACAAGACTTGCGTATCCCCCTTTTACGTAATAGATGCCATGAGCATGCTCACTGTAAGGAACAAGGGAATAAATAGCTGGTGCCGAATAAGGATTCCCTCCAATATAGAGAGATTGCAGCGAGTAGGCATCTACTAGACGTTCATCATGGAAATACGTTGAAACAAATTTTCTCATTGATTTATTTGCATTCATTTTTTTTAATGCCTTAATGTTTTGCCATGTCCAAAAATCTCGTTTATTTACAAATGTTTTTTCCAAAAATGCATTACTTCCTAGTTCAAATCGCTTTTTTAATTCAGTCATAAAACGCCGGTAGTTTTGCTCTTCGCCTGGAAACAAACGGCTAATCTCCTCTAACTGATCTTTTTCAGTCGCTTTTTTTGTATAGGTCGTACCGTCTGGAAAATGAATATCATAAAGTGGATCACAGCGTATTAGTTCATATTGAGAAGCAGAAATGCCCGCTTCATCTAAAATACGTTCAAGCATTAAAGGCAGCAAGACAATCGTGGGACCTTCATCAATTTTATAACCGTCTTTTTCTACAAACGCCAGCCGGCCGCCCAGCTTGTTTTCTTTTTCGAAAATATCAACAGAAAAACCTCGTTTGCTTAATAACAAAGCGGTAATTAAACCGCCTATTCCGCCTCCAACAATTGCTGTTCTCATAATGCACTCTCCATTTCCTTCATGGTTTTAAACGGCTCATTCAGTAATTGTCCGTCTCTTTTTAAGATGAGCTTTGTCGTAATGCGGGATGATTCCAGAATAGTTGGTAGACCGCTCCCTGGATGAGTTCCTCCTCCAACTAGCCAGCAATTTTCTAATTCTTCAAATTTATTATGCGGACGCAGTACCATCATTTGAGTGAGCTGATGTCCAAGGTTAAATGTCGCTCCTTTATAGACCAGCACGTCTTCTTCCCACTGCTTTGGTGAAATGATTTTTTCAACTTCAATATGACTCTCTAAATCTTTGAAACCCGTTTTCTTTTCTACAATTTTTAATACTGCATCTCGAAAAGCTTTTTGTTTTTCATCCCAGTTTACACCGCTGAAATTATTTGGAACCGGCGCTAAAATATAAAGAGCAGACTTTCCTTCTGGTGCTAAAGTTGGGTCTGTTACACTTGGGTTTTGAATGTAGATGGAAGGGTCTTCTGAAAGAGCTAACGTTTTTGTGATCTCTTCTACATTTTTTTTATAATCTTCAGCGAACACAATCGTGTGATGAGGCAGATCTTTGTACTGTTTGTCTATGCCTAGATAAATCATAAAAGTGGAACAAGAGTATTTTTTCTTTTCAAGTTTTTTAACTGCATATTTTTTAAGCGTACCTTCATCTATTAAATTCGTCATGGCATGAGCAAAATCTCCATTGATAATGACGTCGTCTGCCCCTATTCGCTCTCCATTTTCTAGAATAATTCCTTTTACTCTCTTATTTTCAATCCATAGTTTTTGAACACCTTGGTTTAAGTGGATGTGCCCTTGATGTTCTTCCACTACTTTTGCCATTGCTTGAGATAGCTGATTTACTCCTCCTATCGGATGGAAGATACCGTAGGCATGTTCCATAAACGATAAAATAGAAAAGGCTCCTGGACATTCCCAAGGGGACATTCCCAAGTACTTCGATTGAAAAGTAAAAGCTAATTTCAATTTCTCATCAGTGAAATACTTGCCAAGTACATCATAGAGCGTTTTACCTAAGGATAAATGCGGCAGTGCTCGAATTGCTTCAGGCTTTAAATAGTGATGAAAACGATCCATCTGCCCTTGCAATAAAGGCAGCAAAGCCGCCATCTTTGCTTCGGTGTCTTTCATAAAGCGCTCATAGCCTTCCCCGTTTCCTGGGTATAAACGTTCGATTTCTTCTTTCATCTTTTTATGGTTATCCGTCATCTGAATCTGTGCATCATCAAAGATAAGCTCATACATGAGATTTAGACGTTTTAAGTCCATATAGTCATGCGCATTGCGATTAGCAGCTTGAAATAATTCTTCAAAAATCTGTGGCATGCTCAAAAATGTAGGACCCATATCAAACGTATAACCTGACATTTTAATCGCTGAATTTCGCCCGCCCACGTATCCTTGCTTTTCATATACATCTACTTTATAGCCATGACTTGCTAACAGCATTGCTGCCGCTAGTCCTCCTGGACCTGCTCCAATCACGATTACGTTTTTTTGCATACATACACTCCTAATCTTATACAATAGTTATACAAACATTATACAAAGCTTTATTATTAAACACAACGATAAACTGCTTGTCTTTATTCGAATCATAAAATTACCAATAACTAAACCATGAAAATATGACGTTTGTACCATTTTTCCAGGGTTTCAGTACACTTTCCCTTTATTCGGTGCTTTCAAGCTTTTATTTTATATCTATGTAAAGTTATACAAAAATAGACTGCGGTCTTCTTCTCTACTTAAACGTATAAAAAAGAGAAATGGATGACTGATTTTATAAAAAAACCCTCTGTACTGAGAGGGTCCTGTCATTCAACAATTTGAATATTATTGTGAGTAAACCAGACGTGAATTTGAGCTAGATGAGCTAGCAGCTGAGGCCCTGTCATTAATTGACCAAACCACGGCGCTTTAAATCCTTCTCCGCCTGTATCAATAATATGCTTTAACTGCTGCTTATCAAAAAATTCATAAAGAGGTGACTGTTTATCTTGTAAAAGAGATTGAAGCCATACAGTTACAGCTTTTGTATAAGCTGGGTTATGCGTTTTAGGGTAAGGGCTTTTCTTGCGATAAAGAACGTCATGAGGCAAAATTCCTTCAAGCGCTTTGCGTAAAATCCCCTTCTCTTTATTGCCCGTCATTTTCATCTCCCATGGAATATTCCATGCATATTCCACAAGGCGATGATCTGCAAAAGGTACGCGTACTTCTAAGCTCGCTCCCATGCTCATACGATCTTTACGATCTAATAAAGTTGTCATAAACCAAACCTGATTTAAATAAAACAGCTTTCTCCGCTGCGCATCTTCTAACGATTCACCTTCTAATTCAGGCACTTCCTTTAACGTTTCTTCATATCTTGCACGTACATAATCTTCTAACTGTAATTTCTTTCTCCATGAACTTTGCAGCAAATCAATTCGAGCATCTAATGAGCGCATCCACGGGAAAGTATCCGAAGACAAATCGTGTTTTCGGTGAAACCACGGATATCCTCCAAAAATTTCATCTGCACATTCTCCTGATAAGCTCACGACAAAATCTTGTTTGATTTCACGGCAAAACCAAAGCAACGATGAATCTACATCAGCCATTCCAGGAAGATCTCTCACCTCTACAGCCTCTGTTAAATGCTGCACAAGGTCCTCCGTTGAAATAATGCAGCGATGATGATTTGTTTGAAACGTATCGGACATGAGCTTGATATAAGTTCCATCAGAATTTGGCTGAAACTCATTTGCTTTAAAAAATTTATCATTGTCTTCATAGTCGATAGAATACGTATGAAGGGAGCCCTTGCCGCTTTCTTTGAACGCATTTGCAGCAATTGCTGTAATGGCGCTTGAGTCCACTCCACCTGATAAAAATGTACAAACCGGGACATCCGACACTAGCTGTCTTACAATCGCGTCTTGCACTAAAAATTTAACTTTTTCTGTTGTTTCAGCTAAATTATCTGTATGCTGCTCACTTTTTACGTTCCAGTATCGCCAAATCTTCAACCCGTTACGCGTAAGCGTGAGCGCGTGAGCCGGACGCAATTCATTTATTTCTTTAAATACGCCGTGGCCGGGAGAACGAGAAGGTCCTAAGCCAAACACTTCTGCTAATCCATCTAATCCTACTTCTGCTTTTACCTCAGGATGAGCTAATATCGCCTTTAATTCTGATGCAAATTGAATTCCACCTTCATAAGATCGATAGAATAAGGGCTTCACTCCCATTCTGTCGCGTGCTATAAATAACTTTTCATTGGCTTCATCCCAGATCGAAAAAGCAAAGATACCGTTAAAATGATCTACGCATGATTCTTTCCATTCTATATAAGATGTTAGAAGTACTTCCGTATCTGAATGTCCCTGAAATTGATAACCTCTTTTTAGTAATTCTTTCCGAATATCTTCCGTGTTGTAAAGCTCTCCATTATAGCAAAGCGTGTAGAGCTGTTCATTTTTTTCTCGCGTCATCGGCTGTCTTCCGCCTTGAGGATCTACTACAACTAAGCGTTTGTGCCCAAAAGCAACATGCTGCTGTGTCCATACGTTGGTGTCATCAGGACCTCTTTTCGATAAAGTGTCAGCCATTTTTGTTATTGTTGCTGTTTCATTTAAAAGCGATCGCTTTAAATCGACCCAACCCGTTATACCACACATCGTTTATCATCCTTTCTTTCACGCTCTTGTTTATGAATGAAATAATGCCATTGTATGCACGCAGTAGTTACAGTTGAATTGTCCTTATATTTTATTTTTACTTTTCAGTTATAAAGAGAGCTTTTTTAGGCAATAAAAAAATATGGATAAATTTCACACGGAGGTTTGATTATGAATCATTATTCTAAACAACAAGCTATGAACAATCAGCCGCGTTCCTTCGTGATTGGTACGGTTGAATGTGTTGATTCACAGTGGATTTTCTTTGAAGATGAAAGTGACGAAGCTTCCATGCTTCATGAAGTAATGGATGAGACATTAGAACTTCTTATTGATACACGCTGGGAAAAAGCCATTATGGTTGATGACCGTCAAATAAAGCTTCACGATGGAACGTATTTATTGCGAAATGGAGATAAGCTAAGACTGACTAAAAAGCTACCTTATGCATACGAACAGCTTCTTCAATCACTACCGAAAGAGACCTTTTTATCATTCACTCAGCACTTAAATTCATTAAAATTCTCTCTTTATGATTGTATTTACTGTCACAACACATTATGTTTTTTACCGACAGACGGTGATACAAAAGGTGCTAATTTTATCATTTATGACAATGAGGAAAAAATTTGTGCCGTTCAGCATTTATTCGAACGAGGCACGCAATACCTAGACCGATTTGAATATACCGTTAACGATGGAGAACGTTCAATGAATCTTTTTTTAGATTAAAGTAAAAGAAAAGAGTTTGAGACATAACTTCATCAACCTAATCTAAAAAGAAAAAATTGGATATATGAGTTCGTATTGATTGCTTTTAAACCGCTATTGGTTTCCGTGCAAGGCTTCGCTTTCCGCGGGCGGCCGATGAGCCTCCTCGTCGCTTACGCTCCTGCGGGGTCTCACCTGTGCCACTTTTCCCGCAGGAGTCTTCGCCTTGCCCTCCAATCAACAGCTAGAAGCACCTACACGCATTAAATTTACTTTCACCATGACAACGAAAAAAAACCGAAGTATTAATCAGAATTCTGATTAATACTTCGGTTTTTCTTTGAACTAAAATACTCTTGCCCTATCCTCTTTTCTTATCCTAGTACGACATATCCGTAATAGAATACTAAGATAAGCGCAATTACAAGAACTGCCCAAGCAACGCCTGTACGTTTTCTTTTTTCAGTACGAACAAGGACCATTTCCATTCCCACAAGCACTAACACTCCGGCAATTCCTTTAATGAGCGCTGCGCCTTGAAAATGGTACCAAGCTGCTAACATATGCAGACCTGATACTAATACTAATAAGTATAGAAGTCTCGCTACCATATGTAAGATTTTTTGACCTTTAGCTTTACCTGCTCGATGTAAAATCAACGAAACCACAAACGAGATAATCAATAATGTCCAAAGCGTTACATGAATATGTAGTGGAGCCATTCATCTCACGTCCTTTCTGAAAATATCATATCATGAAAACCTTTCCTTCACCAATAATAAAAGGAAGGAAAAGGATTTTTAGCGACTTCGTCCATAAGTAGCATACCGAATGAGTTTTTCAAGGGGCCCATCTAAAAATAGGCTAATCCATATCCAGCTTCCCAGCAGTTGAATAGAAAGGATAATCGCCGCAATAGACAAACCTTCTACAATTGAAATATGCCCATAGTATCCTAATCCATATGAGTAAAAAAGAAATGTACATACAATAGACTGGACAATATAATTAGTTAAAATCATTCTTCCCAAAAAAGCAAATGGCTGCATGACTTTTTGAATAGATACGCTTCGCATAGCTAATGTAACCAACGTTACAATAAAAATTGCTCCTGCCGTTCCTCCGATTGTATCGTGAATATAGGATGTGGCTACATTGTGATCTAAAGCATAAGGCAATACAGATGATGCTCCGTATACGATGAATGAAATAAGACAAATCCACTTTGTCTCAACTATATATTCTTCTATTTCTTTAAACCATTCGCTTTTTGCTATAAAGCCGCCTAATAAAAACAGCGGAAATAGTGATAAAAACATAAAAGGAACCGTATTTAAATTATAAGCGTAGTACCAATCAAGCAGGCGCTGATGAAAGATTGATGCAAAACTTCCGTGTCCATATACTTGAAGAGCTTTATCAATAATTGGCTGGTAAATTCCTGCCGCTGTCTCTCCTTCATTAGCAAAAGCAGCTACTGTTAAAATAACAGTCATAATTACAGCGTAAATACTAAATATTCCGGTTCCCCACGCTAATAACACTTCTTTCTTTGCTTCTTGAAAAAACAGCATAATCAAAGCAAAAAAGCTGTATATCACAATCATATCACCATGCCAAATAAATAAAGCATGAATGGCTCCAACGATAAGCAAAGCCGCCATTCTTCGTACATAAAAAGGAGTAAAACTTATTTGTCTTTCATATGTACGCTCGAACATTTTCATAAAACCAAACCCAAACAAAATAGCAAGCAGCGCGTATCCTGTCTGCCCTACAACTAGATCAACTAATCCGTTAGCAACATAATTCATTCTTGAACCGTCCAACAAATTATTGTCGTAATACGAAGCAGGCGAATAAAAATTCGGCATGTTTATGAGCAAAATACCGATAAGGGCAATTCCTTTTAATACATCCGCCGCTTCAATACGCTGTTCTTTATCAGCTGCATTCATTTTAAAACGTTTCATTCTTTCACACCTTACATGATTTCATTATTGCCTTCACATTATATCGAACGCAAAAGTTTTTCTTCAATGTTTACTATTTCCATTCCTCTTTTTAATGTTTTACTTCTCCTCTGCATATAGATAAGGAAAAAGCATTAATCACCTTTTTATCTAGGCTTCATATGCTGTTACTAGACTAAATTAAAAGGGTGTTTGCCTATGCCTGCCATTGTTGGTGTTGTTAATCTTAACAGTGTTGGTTCAGCCAGCGTCTTTCATATTGGAGATGTTTATACAATAGCCCCTATTTCCACTGCTAAAACATTTGCTGGCGCAGGTTCGTTTAATACAGGTGACGGATTATATGTTGTGAATCAGCAGAGCTCAACCAATACGTCAGACAATGACGTAAATGACCAAAATGTCGCTGGAAATCTATAATAGAAATGAAGCTCATACAGGGGGATGCTTATGAACTTTTACGTGAATCAAAGTATCTGTATTCAAAGTATGAAGATTAGTGCTGTAAGTAACTCGTCGGTACTTCAAATTGGAAGCGTAGGTGTTATTAAACCGAACTCAAATCTCTTTAATACAGGAGGATTTACAGGCGCTGCACCTACTGAAACAAAAAAAGGAATTCTTGGATCTGTCTCTCCTTCTACCTTTACTCCAGGAACCGGCGCAGGAGCCGCCCCAGCCCCTTTTTCACAGTCGCTAACTCCTCCAGCTCGAGACAACGACTGACATGTTACAGCCTTCAGCGCCATATGTATATATATAACTATTTTCTTTATCAGAAGGTAAGGAAATCGAGGTGATTGAAGGTGGATAACATGGACTATATTCAGCAGGTACATCAGTATGTTCAGCAAATGTCTTCGTATATTCAGCAGCAAGAAGGACGAATTGCTCAGCTTGAAAAAAACGTACAAGAACTTCAGCAGAAAATAAAAGAGTTAGGTGAACAGCCACCTATTAAAATTGATAAAATTGAATATAAATTTGAACAGTTAAAAATTGATTCTTTAGATGGAACACTTAATATTGGATTAAACCCTCTTACACCCGATAATTTAGAAGATATCATTATTAATGAGAAACCAGAAGTAACATTTCCGCAAGGAGCTCAGCCACAAGGGCAGCCGCCTCAAGGTGAGCAGCCGGGACAACCCGGAGGTCCTGGACCGCAAAATCCCAGCTTAAAACCATTGGATCGCCAGCTAGAAAAGCAGTGGGTCTCTGATATTCATGAAACGATTTTAAATGAGCTTAATCAATATGGATTTTCTATGGTTCAACATGTGCTTGATGAGCGCTCGATGATGATTGATGAATCGTACTACGAGTTTATTTTAGAAGATATTAAAAAGCAGCTGCAGCAGCGGATTACTTTTTATATACAGCAAGTTCAACCGGAAGAAATGGAACGAAATTTCGAACAAATCAAACCGCAAATTATCGGTAAACTTTATGAAGATATGAAAAAAGGAATTGACGCATTTTTAACGTATTTACCTGAATCTTTAAAGAAAGGTGGACCCCCTTCATGAACTTTAACGTTGTAAACCGCGAATTGCTTGTTGGAGACGTTAGTATTACAGGCGTATCTTCTTCCTCTCTTTTTTTAATTGGTGATGCAAACTATATCTCTTTATCCTCAACATTTGATACGCCAGCTGAATCTTTGATTATCGGCCCTTATGTCCCACTATCGTTATCATAAAGGAGCTTATGTATGCTTTCACGCACATCTTCTGTTAATTATATAGAAATCAATTCCTTGTCGGCGAGCTCCTTTTGCCAAATTGGAGATTCAACAGAAATTCACTTACTTAATAGAGCTTTAGCTGATCGGAGACAGTATCCGTTTTTCTACGGCAGAGAAGGAAATTTTGATGATTATGCTATCTTTAGTGAGCCTATTCCCCATGGTGACTACGAACCTATTCCCGTTCAAACGTGGAATGAAATACCTTTAATCCGCGTTAACAGAATTGATATAAAAGGGTGCTCATTCTCGTCAGTTATTCATGTTGGCTCGACCTGCAATGTTTATGCAGAAGCCCGCATTAAGCATATTCGTGAACTGATCAACGATGAACCTTCAAAGGAAGCTGAAGCCGGAACATCGAAAAAAGCTGCCTCAGCACCTAGCGGCAGTGAGTGAACCTTTTAAGAAATGGCTCATATACTAAACTAATATCACGAAAAAAAGGGGTGTGAACCTCATGCCAGCAATAATCGGACCCGTTAGTATCACGAGCGTCGGGGGCGGTGTCGTAACGTTTGGAGATACGTTTTATGTTTCTCCAAAAAGCGCTGCTAAAACAGCCTCAGGCTCCGGCTCTTTAAATACAGGTAACTTTGTTAATACAAATAACGGCATTTCAGGAACAAATACGTTAGATCCAGATTTATTCGATCAAAATATAGCGGCAAATGCTTAAAAAAACCCCTTATCTTTGCTACTAAAGCAGATAAGGGGTTTTTCATTCACTTGGACTTTCGGCTGTTTGATTTTTTGGTTTTAGGTAATTTAGAAGAAGGCTGTTTACGAATCCATTTAATAAAAGAGCTAATTTTAGAATCAGCTTGTAATAAAGAAATCGTATTAAGACGAATGGCTAATTCATCATTTGTGTATAACGCATGAATTTGTTTATGACACGGAATACATAAGTTTGCCGTCGGTTCAAACGCTCCGCCCATTTCCTTAGGCGTTAAATGATGTACGGTCGTCAAGACATCCTGCCTTCCGCATAATTCGCATGTTCCTATTCGCCTGTCTTTTTTCTTCATATAGATTTCCTTCCCTATAAAGTTTCTACTCTTACACTAGTTCCTTTGCCGGAAGGCTCGGACGGCTCAACAATCAAACGTTTTGGCAGCCGAGCCCGAAGTTCTTGCACGTGACTAATGACTCCAATTGATAAATTATTGGACTGAAGTTTTTCAAGCGCCGTAACCACGGTATCAAGAAGCTCGCCATCAAGCGTTCCAAAGCCTTCATCTAAAAAGAAAAACTGCAGCGGATATTCTCCTCTTAGCTGAATTTGTGCAGACAATGAAAGGGCCAAAGCCAGCGAAGTTAAAAACGTCTCTCCTCCGGATAAAGTTGAAACCGGACGTTTCACCCCTCCATTTGCATCATCTCTCATGATAAAGCCGCCTTGTGAATCAACTTCAATCGCATAGCGCTGACGTGTTAATATACCCAGACGCTCTGAAGCATCTCGGCTAACGGACATCAGCTGCTCTTCAGCAATATATTCCACGAAAGCATTCCCTTTAAATACTGTTTGAAGCTTCTGATATTGTTCAAATAAAGCTTGTTTTTCTTCACGGTTCTGTTCAAGCACTAAAAATCGCTCATGTCGTTCTTTGACGCTTTTTAACGTTTGCTCAGCCGCTCCCTTAAGCTGAACGGCTTCTTTTACAGCTGCTTTTATATCATGAAGCAGCTGCTGAGTTTCTTCAAATTGCTGCTCTTCTATGGACTGGTGATTCAGCTGGATATTTAACTGTTCAATTGATGACTTCATCTGTTTTATGTTGTCCCAATAAGCCTGAACAGTTTCATCCAACAATTTCATCTCATCATTTGATAACAAAGCTTGCTGAACTTCTTTTCCTTCGCTGAATAAAGAATTTCCTATAGCTTCTTCCCATTTTTCAGCTGCTTTTTTATACTGGATATGAGCTGTTTCTAGAGATTCGCTCGCTGCTTTTTCATCCATTTGCAGCGTTTGATACGCTTTTTGAACAGTCTGCCAATGCTGATACGCCTGCTGTTCATTCGTCTCTAACTCCGTAAGTAAGTGCAGTGTTTTTTGCAGCGCTTGTTCAATATCTTCTTGATCTGTAAGCGTACGCAAGCGTTCAATTTGCGAGTGAACAAGAGATTGTTTATGAGACAGCATTGCTTTTAATTCTGTAAATTCTTTTTCGCCCGCATATTTCTCTTCTTTTAGACCTTCGATTTTCTTTTGCTGATTTTCAAAAAATATGCTGCTTTTTTCAATTCGAGCCTTTATTGTCTGCTCTTCTTTTTCTCGCTCATTTAGCTGTTCGTTAATTTTTTCCATCTCTTCAAATACAAAGGAAGGATAATCTTGTTGAAAAGCTTCTTTTCCTGCTTGTAACGTTTGTTTTTGCTGATTGACTTTTCCTTCTAATTCAATTTGTTCTTTTTGATAATGAGCAAGCTCTAATTCAATCTTTTCAAGACTTTGCTGGACCTTTTGTACCTGCCCTAGAATTGCCTGCTGTTTTTCACTTACCTGCAAATAATCCTGCTCAAGAGATTTGATTTCAACTTCTATTTTCTTAGCATACTGCCCAAAGGCATCTGTACCCATTTCTCCTAAAGCAGAAACTTCGCCAGCTTCGTTCATAAACTCAGCTAACTCAGGTATTTTTTCAACAAGAGGTTTAGCTAGCTGTTCAAGCTGCATTTTGAGCGACGAATAGCTAAATCGCTGTTCACGCAATTGATTGACTTGATCTTCGAACTGATCCGCTGACTCAGTTGTGACGTCATCTTCTTGTTGGTGTAACACGGGGTTAGGATGATGCTCAGAGCCACAAACTGGACAAGGCTCTCCTTGGGTCAGCTGCTCAGCTAATTGATGAGCCAGACGGCGTGACCATTCTTTTTCTTTGCGTCTTTTTAGATCGCTCATTAAACGATCTGCTTGTTGAAAAAGCTGCTGAAACTCTTTTTCCCGCTCACATACAGTATGATACAAGCCTTGAATATCTGAAAATAACGCTTTACTTTGTTCTATTGTTTGCTGATATCTCTCTTGGTGTGTCTGTTTTTGTGTATGCAAATGCTGAAGCTGTTCCGCTTTTTCTTTATACGTTTTTTGGCCTTCATCTAGATTTTTTTTATCATTATTCCATACTTGATAACGGTAAAATGCTTGCTGAACAGCCTGCCGATAATCAGGTTGAATCTCCACCTTTGTTAATGCTTCTTTTAACTCTTTTTGAAGAGCCAAGCCTTGCTGATACCGCTTATCCGCTTCCATTAATTCATCGTTTTTCGCTTGAAGTGCCTGCTGCTTTTGCTGAAGAGAAACTTCCGCTTCTTTTACTTCTTGCTGCCCATCTTTAATTTGTTTTTGAAGATCAGAAGCTTGTTGAAGCTGTTCTTTTTGAACAACTAATTTGGGCTGCTGTTCATTTTTTTGTAAGCGAGCCTGCTCATATAAGCTATTCGATCGCTTATATTCCTCACTTTGCTGAACAATTTGCACTTTTAATTTTTCTACTTTATCTTTATAAAGCTTCTGCTGTTTTTCAGCTTGTTCAAATGTTTCTAAATAAGGAAAAAGACGCTCTGCCTGCTGCGCTTTCGTCAGCAAATCTTGCTTTTGTTTAATCTCCTCTTCCTGCTTAGAAGCATGCACTAGTTTTTCTTCTAACAGTGTTTTTTCCTGCTGCGCTTTCCAAAGAGATGCCTGCTGATCGTATCGTTCCTGCAAATCAGCCGCTTCTTTTTCTCGTTTTTCCAAAAGTACAATGCTATCACTTACAAGCTGCTCGGCTTCTGTTACTTTCTCTGTTGAAGCTTCACCTAATCCCGTTTGTTCTGCCGTGATTTTATCTAGGTCTGTTTTTAGCTGCTGAACTTGATAGCGTATTTTCTTACTAAGCTGATCTCCGTACTGCTCGAGATTAAAAAGACGCTGAAGCATTTGACGACGTTCCGTCCCTTTTAACGATAAAAACTCTGCAAATTTTCCTTGTGGTAATACAACAGCTCTTGTAAAATCATCAATTGTTAAACCAAGAAGTTCCTGTACCTGCTGGTTTACATCATTTGTTTTATCCGCTAATACGTACGTTTCATCTTCGATTTCAATCAATCGACTGGAAGCTGATTTCACACGCAGCTCATCTGTCCGTTTAAAGCTTCGTTCAACAGTATAGCGTTTTTTATGACTAGCGTTTTCCAGCTCGAACGTAAACGATACTTTCAGTTCATTTTCCCCGTGATTTAAAATTCCTTGTGTATTATTGGCTGCACGCTCTACTTTTCCGTATAAAGCTAGTGTAATGGCATCCAAAATGGAGGATTTCCCGCTTCCAGTAGGACCAAATATTCCAAACACACCGCCTGAACACAGCGCTTCAAAGTCGACAGTTTGTTTTTCTCTAAAACTGTGAAGCCCCGAAACGGTCAAGTTAATAGGTTTCATTTTTCATCCTCCTTTCCCGATACTTCTTCATCGTTAATCAAGGTTAAAAACAGTTTGACTAACTCATCATCAGGTGCCCCTCCGCCGGTTTGCCTGCTGTAGAACTTTGTAAACAGTTCTTCGATCGGCACTTCGCGCTGTGAACGTGTTTCATGTGCTAGTTCTTCTGCTTTGAATACCGGACGAATATGAATAAAGCCTGCATGAAGCTTGCGAAGTCGATGGATTTCTTCTAGTGAAAGTGCATCTTCTACGTGAACTTCTAAATCAACCCATGCCTGCGCATCTTTCTGTTCATCAAGCCACGTATATACTTCTGCCAATCCGTTTTTTGCTTTCCAACGCGTCAAAGGCTTTCCGCTAGATAATGGAATTTCCGTCATTTCAACCTCTTTTCCTGGCTGAGCATCTAAAATGGTAACAGACTTTGCATATCCTGACTCTGAAAAGCTATAGGCAAGAGGTGACCCAGAATATTTTGCAAAGGTGTTGGCGCGATTGATCATTTGCGGGCGATGCAAATGTCCTAGAGCTACATATTGAGCATTAGCAGGCAAACTAGTTGCCGCCACCGTATAAGCTCCTCCTACTTCAATTGGACGTTCTGAGTCCGTTGAACTTCCGCCTGCTACGTAAATATGACTCATCGCAATATTAACGGTATCTGTTGTGAACTGCTCACTCATTTTATCGAAAATACCTTTTACTCTGGCATCGTATGAATTTCGAAGAGCCAGCTCATCATTTTCTTCTGCTAACAGTTCCTTTAACCTTGATTCAGATGGGTAAGGAAGAGCCGCAACCTTTAATATTTCATCTGATGTAGGAATGTGAATGCTTTCTACATCGGTAGTAGGCAAACCAAGAAGTGTAATATTTTGATGAACAGCTAATGGAGAAGCCGCCGACAGCCGATCTGGGTTATCATGATTACCTGCAATAACAATAATTGGACGTTTTCCATTGTTGCTCAACCTAGACATACTTTCGTAAAAGAGCTGCTCTGCCGCTGCTGGAGGGTTAACCGTATCAAAGGCATCTCCCGCCATGAGAATAGCATCTATCTTTTCTTCTTCCACAATGTCTGCCAGTTCATCTAAAAACTGTGCTTGCTCAGCTAGACGGCTTCGACCTTCTAACGTTCGCCCCAAATGCCAATCCGCTGTATGTAATAAACGCATGTTACTCTCTCCTTATTGGTGAAAAAGAAGAAGACTATCGCCTTCTTCTTTTCTTATATTTCAACAGCATGTCCACCATCTAAAAAGTAAAGATAGCGATGCTGAACAGGTTGTTTCACAATCCGCTCAATGGCCTTTGCGTAAAGCTCTAACTGAATGCGGTATCTTTCAATTAGAAATGGTTTTGCTCGTTCAAAATCCCCTTGAAAACGATCCGAAATATTATCTGTTTTAAAATCAAGTAAAACGAGGCCTTCTTCCGTTTCATATAAACAATCAATAATACCTTGTACTAAAATCGTTTCATCTTCCTGCTCCCAACGATCATAGATTTCTTTAGCGGAGACACCTAAACTAAAAGGCATCTCTCTATAAACCGTGCGAGCCGTTCGAATACCTTGTGCAATGTCACTGTCTAAAAAGTCTGCTACATCATTTGCATCAACGGCATCCGCTTGCTGTTGCGTCAACAATTCTTTGGTAACCATTGATTGAATAAAGTCTTGAACCATTTCGAGGGTATAAGCTTTATTTAATGGAAGCTGCTGCATAACGGCATGTGTAGCTGTTCCTCTTTCAGCTCCTGTGAGAGATTTCTCTTGAAGAAACAGCGGACGATTTTCAAGAGGTGCTTTAGCTCCCCGAACAAGATCATTGCTTGCACCTGCATCCGTCAGCTGCTGCTGCCTTTTTAGTTCAGAAACAGATTGCTTTGAACGATGAACGGAAGCTACACGATAATCATAAGACCAATTTAAGCGTCTATACACTTCCTCTTTATAATCGCTGGATTCTGTAACTGGCTCATGCTTTTGAAGAGCGTTCAAAAGCTCTTCATGATGCTGCTGCTCTTCAAGAGGCTGTTCGGCTAAATCACCTGCTAATAACGTTGAAAGCTTCCAGCTTGAAGCATGCTGATAAATCATCTCGGCCGGCTGGACCTCTCCTTCAACCATATGACTAACATTTTTGTGACGAATTAAAGAAGGTCCAATCCAGTCTAAATAACATTTTGCATCTCTTCTCACGTGAGCTGGAAGCGTCCAATCTTCGTGTCCCATAACGGAGCTCCATTGTCTGAGCTTTTCTGGTGCGTCTTTTACTGTTCCAACTAAAATAAGTTTTTCTTTCGCACGCGTCAAAGCTACGTATAATACCCGCATTTCCTCTGCCATGCTTTCTTTTTTCATTTTTTTCTTCATGGTCTGCTGAAGAAGAGTCGGGTACGTAATACGCAGTTTCGGATCAATATATTTAGATCCAAAACCTAGTTCTTTATCGAGTAAATAAGCTTTATTCAAGTCCATTAAGTTAAACTGACGAGCAAGACCAGCTACGAAAACAACAGGAAATTCAAGACCTTTACTGCTGTGGATCGTCATCAAACGCACCACATCTTCTTGTTCTCCCAGCGCTCGAGCAGCTCCTAAATCGTTCCCTCGATCCTGCATCCGTTCAATAAAGCGTAAAAAGCGGAACAGACCTCTAAATGAAGTCGCCTCATACTGGCGAGCGCGATCGTAAAGAGCACGTAAATTGGCTTGACGCTGTTTCCCGCCAGGAAGTCCGCCAACAAATTCAAAGAAACCCGTGTCGCGGTAAATTTGCCATACTAGTTCTGACAAAGAGCTTTGTCTAGCTTGTGTTCTCCATGCTTTTAACTGCTCATAGAAATATTTCACTTTATCGCGAAGTTCTTCATCATCTGAAACCGCTAAGTACGTTTTTAACGCATCATAATACGTTCCTTTCTTTTGCTCTGCTCTCAGTGTAGCCAACTCTTCATCTGAAAGCCCTACTACCGGTGAGCGAAGAACAGAAGCTAACGGAATGTCTTGATGCGGGTTATCTACTACTTTTAATAAAGACATCATAATCATCACTTCAGTAGCATCAAAATAGCCTGTTGATAAATCCGCATAAATCGGCACGCCTTCTTGTTTAAATTCATCCATAATCTGCGCAGCCCAAGGCATGGAACGAAGCAAAATAACAAAGTCACGATACGTTACGTTTCTCATGATATCGAGCTTGCGATCATATATTTGAAAACGGTTTTGAACGAGTTCTTTGATTTTGCGCGCCATTGCTCTTGCCTCTAACTGAGCGGTTTCAAGCTCTGCTTCTGAAAAAGCGACGAGAGAAGAATCCGATTCTTCTTCCGCTCCTTCTTCTGCATTTTCTTTTGCAATCAGCAGAAGCTCCGTTTCCATTCCTTCCACTTTTGGATACGATGCTCCTAATTTTAAAGAAGCATCATCGTCATATGCAATTTCTCCTACTTCTTCATCCATCAGCTGGTTAAAAATAAAGTTTGTGGCGTCAAGCACTTGAGAACGACTTCGGAAGTTTTTATTTAAGTCAATACGTTTTCCAAATTGTCGTCCATCTTGCGTAAATCGCTTGTACTTCGTCAAAAACAAAAATGGCTCCGCTAAACGAAAGCGGTAAATGGATTGTTTTACATCTCCAACCATAAATAAATTCCCTTGTTCTTCACTATCTCTCGTCACTAATTTAATTAGTGTTTCTTGAACCATATTTGTATCTTGATATTCGTCAACAAGCACCTCTTCAAACTGAGTGCGATATTTTTGAGCAATGGACGAAGGCTTAAGCACCCCATCTTCTTTTACACTCAAGATTTGTAGGCAATAATGCTCTAAATCAGAAAAGTCCACTAACCCTTTCTCTTTTTTGATGTGTTCATATCGTTCACCGAAGCGCTGAACTAAAAAGATTAGCGTTTCAATAACGGGCTTCATTTTTTCAAAATCAGCCATGTAGCCGTACAAAGGCCTAGAAAACAAATCAGCATGAAGCTTTTCAAGGCTTGTTTTCGCTTTTTTGCGAAGCTCTCCGAAATCATCTAAAAGCTGCGAGTCGTATGCATCTCCTTTACATGGCTTTAAACGAGTAAAATTCAAATTCTGCATTTCCTCATGCAAATCAGCAAAAGAATGCTTAGAAGCGCTGATCAGCCGATGAATTTGAGCCAGGTCTTCCTCTGCATTAACGGCGCGAGGAGCAGGCCCTCCCGGCAGCTTTGTTAGCTCTAAGCCCTGTTTTAAAATCGACTCAATGCCCACGAGCTGCGTTGTTACTTCTTGTAAAAGAAAAGACAAAAACGGAAGTGAATCAATAGAAGAGTTCTCTGTGACATCATATTGACTCACAATCATTTTAAGCCAGCCGTTTGGGTCGGGATTAGATCGTGCAAAGTCATATAGCTTTCTTACCATAAGCTGAATATCTAAGTCATTTCTGTCGCTTGTATAACGATCAATTAAATCAAAGAATCGCTCGTTCTGTTCAATACTGTACTGCTCTTCAAACAATTCTTCTAATACTTCTTCACGCAGAAGATCCGCTTCCGTATCATCTGCAATCCGAAAACCAGGGTCTACATCGATCAAATAATAATACGTTCGAATGACTTCTAAACAAAAAGAATGGAGCGTAGAAATCGACGCACGGTTTAATAAATTAAGCTGTCTGCGCAAGTGTAAAGAAGATGGATTCTTTTTTAACTCTTTTTCCAATGCTTCTCCAATTCGATTTCTCATTTCGGCTGCAGAAGCATTTGTAAACGTAGCAACTAGTAATCTATCAACATCGATTGGTTCCTCGCCCATCGTAATCTTTTTAATAATACGTTCGACTAAAACCGCTGTTTTTCCTGAGCCAGCCGCCGCGGCTACTAATATATCTTGACCGGATGAAACAATGGCGTTCCACTGATCATCCGTCCACTGGGAGTCGGCCGGTTTTACGTGTATATCTTCACTCATCTCGTTTGGCCTCCTCTCGAATTTTATCTAAAATAACATTTTGACTCTCTGTACTAAGCTGACGATATTCGTTGTTTTCCATTGATTCATCGAACTGACAGATTGAGCGGTATTCACAAAACGCACATGGTGTTTTATCTTTTAGCTTATAAGGCGAAATATCAATTTTTCCATTTGTAATCTCAGTACCTGCCTCTACAAACTTACCTCGCACATACTGACGGAGATGTGTAAAATCTTCTTCGCTCGCAACCGAAGAATTGGAATAAAAGCCCCCTGTCTTTTTAATACCCGCCGATATAACCTGTGAGTGCCCTGATTCTAACGTTTCGTCCATTAATCGGACTGCTTCCTCGTCCCCTAAAAGCAGTCCTTTCATTTTAAACTTCTTGAAGATTTCGGCTTCAATTTGATCGGGTTGTAATGCTTTAGTACTGTTGATCATTGGATTATGAACGTGGAAATAAAGAACGCCAGCAGGCAATGCTCCTCTATTATCATGAAGAAGCTGTTCAGCATACGTCACGACTATGTCTAAATAAGCTAAAATTTGAAGAGATAAACCATAGTACACTTCCACTAAGTTTAATGCTTTATCGCTTGATTTATAGTCGACAATACGCAGTAAAAGTCCCTTGGAGCTTTCCGCTTTATCCACTCTGTCAATTCGGCCAACAAGTTCCATCGTATGGCCATTTGGCAGTGTAAACTGCATAGAAGGCAGCTCCGCGCTAGGACCAAACCCTAATTCCAATCCAACAGGAACAAACCCGCTCACCTTAGCGTGCTCACTTAACACAAGCGACGCACGTTCAATAATTTGCTGCAGCTTATGTGTTAAATAGTGGTGGCGATTAGAGCTCAATAAAATTTCATTTTGTAAGCGCGGAGCAAGTTCGTGCACCGCAGCCGTAGAAAGCTGCTGACAGTCTTTTCTCGTTAAGTTCTTCCATTCTTTTTGACCGCCCCGTAGCTCGTCTGAAATCATCTTCAGCGCCGCGTGAAATAACTCGCCTATGTCAGGAGCTGCTAATTTGAAAACTTTTCGTTCTTTAAGCTTAAGCCCGTGAGAAGCAAAATGAGCGTACGGACAGGCTTCAAATTTCTCCATTCTCGATACGCTTGCTTGAATATGCTTTCCATACAGACGCTGACTCGTTTTCTTTGTTAACCTTTTTGCTTCGTTTTTATAAAATAAACTGCTTAGTACTTTCTCGCTGTATGAGTTCCAATCTGAATTTTCTACATAAAAATTATATACATCCCACCAAGCGGAACTCATCGGATAATGGCGTTTCCACCCTTGCAGCTGGCTGGCTAAATGCGCGATGCTCGTTAAGGGATTTGTTATATAATCAACTTGCTTTTCTTCTTCTAAATCCGTAGGCTCCGTCATTAACAGCTTTTCCTGCAGGAGCGGAAATAGCTCTTTTACTCGATTAATAACGAGTGAAGGCAGCAGAGTCTTCCCTTCCTCATTGGCAAGAGGATACGAAACATAAAGTTTTTCAGAAGAGCTGGAAAGTGCTAAATAAATGAGAAATTGTTCGTCAAACAGCTTTTGCCTTCCAGTTGGCGCAAGTAATAAGCCTGATTCAAGCAGCTGCTCTCTCTCTTTCTCAGATAACAGGCCATCGCTTTTTGGTTTAGCTGGAATCACACCGTCATTTACGCCTAGCACAAAGCTTGCTTTGATATCGGATAAACGCGAACGCTCAAAACTTGCCACAACCACTTGATCCAGTGCAGGCGGAACAAGTGCAAACTGCATGCTGTCAAGCCCTGTCTCAAATAGATCCGCGAACAAAGAAATCGATACTTTCTCTTCTCCCATCATTTCAACAAACTGATCAAATAAGTGAAGAATTGCTTTCCATACCTGCTCGTGCTCTCTTGCTTCTTGAAGCTTTCCTTCTTCTTCACATCGATTGCGCAGCGCTTCTATCTTTTGTGGAATATCTAAATTCGTTAAAAAACGATAGAGTGCTTCTGCTTTTTCTTTTCCTATTTTCGCTTGTTTTAATTTTTGCTGAAGCGAATAAATAGGAGGAACAATCATATTTTTTAATTCATTTATTTTTTGCTCAAAAGCAAGCTCTTCGTCAGTTTTCCCAAGGTTCATGTCTTCAAGCGAACGATATTTTCTGTAGGTAAATGGCTCCTTACTCGTCCACTTAGATCCTTGAATACCGTAAGCAAGTACGTAATTTTCTAATTCATCCATCTCTTCGCGAAGCTGGTGCACATCAGATGACAAAGGAAATAAAAGGTCTGTTTTCACTGCCCGAAAGATGGTTTCGTATCGCCATGACCCGCTTACCACCTCTAAGACTGAGCGAATAAATTCAACGAGTGGATGGTGAAACATCGCTCGCTTTTGGTCAATAAAGTACGGAATTTCATAATCTCGAAAAATGGTTTGAAGCAAGTCATGATAGTCTTCTGCATTTCTAACAATCAAGGCAATATCACGATAGCGATAGCCGTGATCGCGCACAAGCGACAGCACTTCTCTTGCAATCCCTTCTACCTCTGCTCTTCGGCTAACAGCAGGCAGCAGCTGAATGTGCTCGGGCTCTGACTGAAATTCCGGCGTTGGCCGTTCATCATAATATCGTTCTAAATAGGCAAGCTCTGGACTGTTTTGATGCCTTTTTTGTTCATTAAATACGTTTGGCTCTTGAATCTCTATCCCGTTTTCAGCCGCCAGGCCCATTATTTCTTGATACGTTTCGCTCGTTAATCGAAACAAGTGCAGGTCATTTGGAATAAAATCTTGATATGAATAATCAGAAGTAACCGCTATTTTCACTTCTCTACAAACTTTCATCAGCTCTACTAATACCGTTAATTCTTGAGGAGTATAGTGATGAAATCCATCTACATAAATCGTTGCTTGAGCAAGGTACGCAGAAGAGACTACTTTTTCGCTCAACAGCTTCAAATAATCTTCTCCATCTACATATTTTGTCATCAGCTGTTTTTCTAATTCTCCGTAAATGAGATGTAAATCATGTAATTTATCAGCAAGGACTTTCTCATCTTCTGCTTGAAGTTTTTGCTTCATCTCTTCGAGAGACGGTGCATCTACCGTGTACTGTTTAAATTCTTTAACCATTTTTTCTAGTTCTTCAATAAACCCTGCTTGTTCTGAAGAATTCGCAAACAATCGAAGCTCTTTTTTTTGATGCTCGATAATTTTTTTAAGCATCATATGAATACCTGTTTGATCCACATGATAGCGGCTAATACCTCCGACTTCTTGCAGAATACGCCACGCAAGACGTGTAAAACTATAAACTTGAGCACGCATCATGCCTTCTAACCCAGGTGTTTGAACAAGCGCATACTCCGACTGAAACGTCATCTGTTCAGGTACAATATAAATAAGTGGATGCCCAAGCGGAGCATTTAACAGCTCTTGGCGCATGCTATTTAAAAGATATTCCGTTTTCCCGCTTCCTGAACGTCCTAATAAAAACTGTAGCCCCACGTTTTCACCCCTTCATTTTTCTTCTCTATATTTTTAGTTGTTTAAGTGCAAAATGGATAAACGCCACGCAAACACGTGACGCAGTCGTCAAAATTTTATAGTGATAATCAGCTAAATCTCTCTATCTCTCTCCTTATTATTTTACTGAACTTGCAGACAAAATTCCACTTTGCACATATGTGAAATGCTGGATGCAACAAAAAAACTTTTCAGTAGCCAAATGACCACTGAAAAGTTTTAGAAAAGCGAGTTATTTTCTACTTTTACATCATGATTCCACCATCTACATGCAGTGTTGTGCCGTTAATATAGTTGGACTCATCAGAGGCTAAATAAAGATAAGCATAACCAATGTCAGAAGGCTGACCTAACCTTTGTAAAGGAATAGTGGATTTCATTTGATCAATGATTTTGTCCGGCATCGCCTTCACC
This sequence comes from Priestia sp. FSL R5-0597, assembly GCF_038006305.1. Classification (NCBI taxonomy): domain Bacteria; kingdom Bacillati; phylum Bacillota; class Bacilli; order Caryophanales; family Bacillaceae; genus Priestia; species Priestia sp. FSL R5-0597. Next base: position 604,177 of record NZ_JBBOUZ010000001.1, on the reverse strand, counting down.
ATATCCGTCTCAATAAACCCGGGAGCTACAGCGTTTACATTAATTCCTTTTCGCCCAAGCTCTTTAGCCCATGTTTTTGTCATTCCCACTACGCCGGCTTTTGTCGCCGCATAGTTTGTTTGACCAACATTTCCATATACGCCGGATACCGAAGATGTGCTGATAATTTTCCCTTTACCTTGAGCAATCATATGCGGTACAACGGCTTGCGTACAGTGAAAAACGCCTGTAAGGTTTACGTTAATGACCGCTTGAAAATTTTCAACTGATAATTTAGTTAGCATTCCATCTCTGGTAATACCTGCATTATTAATTAAAATATCTATTTTAGAGAAGCGTTTCACGACTTCTTCTACCATTGCATCTACACTGTCTCGATCCGCTACGTTTACTTGAAAGAATGCTACATCTCCGCCTTCTTCTTTTAGCTGAGCTGCTCGTTCTTCTCCTACTTTTGCATCGTAGTCAACCATAGCGACCTTTGCACCCTCTTGTGCGAAAATTCGAGAAGCTTCGAACCCTAACCCATTTGCTGCACCCGTAATAATTGCCACTTTATCTTTTAATCTCATGTCACCCGCGCTATAAGACGCTTACTAACAACGATTAATCAGCAAGTCGCTTGAATCTTAGTAGCGCATTCCCCTCCTCAAAACGACGCCAAGCACGTCTTAATGATCATTCGGTGCTTTTCTAGTAATGATCCCTCTACTTACATCTTAGTAGTCAAGCTCAAAAATCATTCATATAATTTTTAAGAAAACGTTTTGAAATACATGAGGTGATAATACATGTTGAGAAAAAACATGTATATCTCTAGAAAACAAAGGGTTCATTACTTAGGTGCAACTAGGAATAGACGTCTAATTTATTCCCAGTTTTTTCTTTTATTTTAGCATATTTTTCACAATTGATAAACAAAAAACTTGTTCATTACTAGACAGATACTCTGTATGTGCATTGTTCTACCAACCGAATAAACAGACAAATAACTTCTTTAAGAAAAAGGCAAAAAGCCTTTCAAAAATGCTGCTGTATTCCTATAAGAAAAGGTTTTTCCATAGTTTACAATACCCTCTTCTGCTGTATGTATAACAAAAGACTGCCTATTAAAAAGCAGTCTTTCATCACTATTTGTTATATATAAACAAACTATTTGTCATACTGTTTCACTTTAGATTTTTCATTTAATCTTCGTTCAATTTGCTTTCCAACAAGCCATAGGACAAAAATGATCACTAAAACAAGTACTGCTTTTAAAGGCTGTTTCACAAATGAAACAAAATCGGCCCCAATAAAGCTCATCATAAATATCATGACCATTTTACCCGCTAATACAGCAAGCATAAACTGAGCCATACTGACACGTGATAGTCCAGCTACTACATTAATCGCTGAAGACGGCGTAAAAGGGAAACAAAGCATAATAAACAGCGGTCCAAAACCGTGTCTTTCCACCCAAATCATAATCTTTCGAATTTGCGCATGGCGGCTGATAAAATGTAAAAACCTCGCCTGTCCGTATTTTCTAAAAATCAAAAAGACAAGCAGTGATCCAACGCAGCTCCCGATCCATGAAATTAAAAAGCCTAACCATAAGCCAAAGGCAGCAGCATTAGCCATTACAAACGCAAAAAGCGGCAAGATAGGAATAAACGCTTCTAAAATAGGCAACAGCAGTCCGGGAATGATCCCAAATGATTGATATTGTTTTAATAACTCGAGGACGCCGTCTAATGTCAAATAATGCTTTAATGTTTCAAAATCCATCGAATGTTCTCCTTATTTAAACAACTGTGCTACTTTTCACTTATTGTACTACTTTCCTTTACCAAACAAAAGTTTTACAGCGTTTTATCTTTCCTGCCCTGTTGCGCTTGCCATATAGCCAGCCCTTACTTACACGAACAGAACCTCTAGAACAACATGTGCTTTTACTTAGACTGCTGCAAATAACGTTTAAACCAGCTGGTTAAATATTTTAGTCTCGCCGTTCGTAAATTAGGCTTACCGCTTCTAGAAAGTTCATGGTTAGACTGAGGAAAACGAATAAATTCTACTTCTTTATCTTTTCTTTTTAGTGCCACATAAAGCTGTTCAGCTTGTTCAATTGGACATCTATAATCCTGTTCGCTATGCAAGATTAACAGCGGTGTTTTCACGTTCTCCGCTAAACGAAGCGGCGAGTGGTTCCAAAGTTTTTCCGGATTCTCATAAATATCAGCTTTCAATTCCCATTCGGTAAAATAATAGCCAATATCACTAACGCCGTAAAAACTCGTCCAATTTGAAATAGACCGTTGCGTCACCGCTGCTTTAAACCGATTTGTACTTCCTACAATCCAGTTTGTCATAAATCCTCCGTAGCTTCCTCCTGTTACGCCAAGTTTATCTTCATTAATATAAGAGTAGCGGTTAATTGCTTCGTCGGTTACTGCCATCAAATCCATATAATCCATGCCTCCGTAATCTCCTCGAACGGCATCTGTAAAGGCTTGACCATATCCTCTTCCGCCTCTTGGATTAGAAAAGAGGATATTGAACCCTTTTGATGCAAGCACTTGAAATTCAAACATAAATGTATGACCATACATAAGATGCGGACCTCCGTGAATTTCTAAAATGGTTGGAGATACATCGTTGGCAGCAGCCGCTTTTACGACCCAACTGTGGATATGTATACCGTCCGTGGCAGTCGCGCAAAAAGATTCTGCTTCCGTTAACTGCACATGCTTTAAAAATGAATCATTAACGTTTGTCAGCTTCACTAGTTCCTCTGTTTTTAAATTTAAAGAATAAAGATCTCCGGGATGTGTAAATGTACTGATTGCTACGATAGCTTCCTCACCGTTGGGAAGAACAGATACCCCGTATACGTGAGCATTATCCATAAGCACAGAGTCTAACTTTCCATTTACATTTCCTTTATATATGCCTACAGAACCCTTTTCACTTACGACAAAATAAAATTCTTCCTTACTGCTCCACATAATTCCCGCTGCGGTTCTTCCAAAGTGAAAATCTCCTGCTACCATATCTCCTATTTCTAAGTCTATACCTGCAGTGATACAAGCTGTTTTTTGATTGGAGACCTGATAAATATATATGTCATTCATTGAAGCCGATCCGTATGTACGTTCATTTCCAATGTAAGCTATGTATGACCCATCTGGTGACCACGAAACTTGATGAAAATATCCTGTTTCTGCTGTAATAGATGTTAACTTTTTAGTATCACGATGCAAAATAAACACGTCCATGGTTAACGATAAATCCGGATTCTCTCCTCGACTGCTGCAAAATACAATTGAATTTGCATCAGGGGCCCAGCATCCTACAGAGTGATGATAAGGTCCATCCGTTAAAAACGTCACTTCTTTATTTTTAAGTTTAACGACCGCAACTTGCGTATATTCACCTTTTAAATAGCCACTAGCATCGGATTTATACAACAAACGTTCCACTTCGTATGGCTGAGGATGCTCATGATTTTGTTCAACTCTTACAGCTTTTTCTTCCACTTTTGTAGAAAACATAATTTCGTCACTATAAGGAGACCATACGGGATTACTAACGCCTTTTTCACAATCTGTGAGTGCTTCTGCTTCCCCGCCTGTCGCTGCTAATAGATAGAGCTGAACGGTTTGACTGCGATCTGATAAAAAAGCAATCCACCTGCCGTCAGGAGACCATGCAGGAGAGTGATTATTTCCTTTATAATACGTCAATTGCTTTGTTTTTTTTGTTTCAAGATCTAACATAAACAGCTTCGTCTCATAACCGTTTTCTATTTTTTTCGTTTCTCGAACCGTATAAACTACACTTTTTCCATCTGGAGAAATCTGAGGGTTATACACAGACTTCAATTCATACAAATCCTCTACCGTTACCGTACGCTTTTTTACATGATTCAATTTCTTCGCCCCCAAGGATTCATTTTTAAACCAAATAGCCAATCGATAAAAACGAAAGTAGCGTTTCCCTCTTACTTTATCATTTCTAAAAATAAAAATCTAAAAATTTAGAAAATTAGTTGTTTTTTCTTCTTTTAATCTATATAATAATAAAAAGGGTGCAGAGGTGATGAGGTATGAACAATGAAAAATCGTACACGGAAATGATGAAGTCCCTCGCTCGCAAGAAAAAAGTAATTGATACTGTGAGTATGTTGGATGTTTATATCGAAATGGTAATTGATGAATCGCTTTTTAAGCGTCAAAAAGAACTGTTAGAAACAAACATTAACACGGCATTAGATCAACGTGATGAAACTGCTTTTTATGAGCTATCAGCACAGTACCAATCCTTACTTCAAACATCTACTTAATATTTCAAGAAGTTCATTCATGTTAATGATTTATATGTACGTTTAACAGGCAGAACCTTTCTTCTCAGGAAGAACAGCTGTCTGTTAAATCGTGTTTACTACATAAAAAAAGATTCTTACAGATGTAAGAATCTTTTTTGTTAGAATTTTTTCTATGAGTGGAAGTAAACAACCGTTCCACTCATAGATTTTTTGTTATTTATGCGCCTGAAACTGCTCTTCTTCTGTTGAACCTTTTAAAGCTGTTGTAGAGGAAGTCCCACCGGAAACTACTTGCGCCACTTCATCAAAATAACCCGTTCCTACTTCACGCTGATGTCTTGTAGCAGTATATCCATTTATTTCACTAGCAAACTCTCTTTCTTGTAACTCTGAATAAGCTGCCATTCCTCTTGTTTTATATCCTCGTGCCAGTTCAAACATGCTGTGATTTAAAGCGTGGAAGCCAGCAAGCGTAACGAATTGGAATTTGTAGCCCATTTTTGCGATTTCTCTTTGAAACTTTTCAATCGTTTTCTTATCTAATTTTTTCTTCCAGTTGAAAGATGGTGAACAGTTATAAGCAAGCATTTTACCTGGGAATTTTTCATGAATAGCATCTGCAAATTTTTGTGCCTGTTCCAAGTTTGGTTCAGACGTCTCACACCATACTAGATCAGCATATGGCGCATATGCTAAGCCACGAGCGATAGCTTGATCGATTCCGGCTCTCGTGCGATAAAACCCTTCAGCGGTGCGTTCACCTGTAATAAACTGGCGATCTACAGGATCAACATCACTTGTAATTAAATCAGCGGCATCAGCATCGGTACGAGCAATCAGAAGTGTTGGAACACCCATTACATCAGCAGCTAAACGAGCAGCAATCAAGTTTTTCACAGCTGTCTGAGTTGGAAGCAATACCTTGCCGCCAAGATGACCACACTTTTTCTCAGATGACAATTGATCTTCGAAGTGTACCGCAGATGCTCCTGACTCAATCATTCCTTTCATTAATTCAAATACGTTCAACTGTCCTCCGAACCCTGCTTCTGCATCTGCTACAATTGGAGCAAAGTAATCAATATCTCCTTCTCCTTCTAAATGCTGAATTTGATCGGCACGCTGCAGCGCTTGATTGATTCGTTTCACAACATGCGGCACGCTGTTTGCTGGATATAGACTTTGATCAGGATACATATTTCCTGAAAGGTTTGCATCTGCAGCTACTTGCCATCCACTGAGATAAATGGCTTTTAACCCTGCTTTTACCTGTTGTACTGCTTGATTTCCTGTTAAAGCTCCTAATGCATGAACGTATGGCTCTGTTTTTAATAAGTTCCAGAACTTTTCGGCCCCTCTTCTAGCAAGCGTGTGTTCAATATCAATGGATCCTCTCAGTCCAATGACTTTTTCTGCAGAATATGGACGTTCAATTCCTTTCCAACGCTCATCGCTTTTCCAGTTCTCTTCAAGGTTTTTTACACGAATCTCTTTCATTCTTTATACCCCCTAATGAATTTAAAATTCTATATTCATAAAAATATAAAACGCAGCAGTGAGAATATGTCTGTTTCATGATGAAGTAAATTAGCAGTTTGCCATAGTTTTAGTAAGAACGTAGATGAAATAAGTAAATAGTTGAAGGACATGTAGTAAGACTTTGCTGAGGTGAATATACGCTGATAAGTTTGACTGCTATCTTTTCAATCACAAATAACTATTCCTCCCTATTGTTATAAAACAGTTTTTATTTTACATACGTTATTATATAACAGTACTTTCGAAAATGAAACCTCCTTTTAGAATTTTTTTCCTACTCGCAAGGAGGCTTTTCTATTAATACCTACGTATAAAAGGCTTCATATATCCTTTACTTTTTCTTATATCACTTATTCATTTCTTTCATACTTCTCAACAAATGAAATTCTTTCCAATATTGTTGGATGACCATATCGAAAAATTTTCACTAAATACGGCGGATTCACCTGGGACAGTCCTGATTTTGTTAAATCCTGAAATGTTTTAATAGCAGCTTGTTTATCTCCTGTTAAGTCCATGGCGTACGTGTCAGATTGAAGTTCATGATGACGCGACTGCATATTTGTTAAAGGACTTACAGCAAATGTGAGCACAGAAAAAATAAGTAGAATAAGCGGTAATGAATTTAAATCACTAAGAGAAGTGATTTTTAATGCTTTCCCCCATCTCTTAATCACAAAGCTAGCTAAATGTTTCGTTAGCCATAAACCTACAATCGATAAAACTAAGGCTGAAGCAATCCCTACATAAATATGTTTCTTCACATAGTGACCCATTTCGTGCGCCATGATAAACAAAATTTCACGTTCCGTCAATTTATTAAGAGTAGTATCCCATAACACAATTCTTGAATTAGAACCTATTCCCGTTACATATGCATTGAGAGAGTTCGTTTTTTCAGACATGTTTACTTCATATACATGCTTAGCAGGTATATGAGCTTCATCTGCTAAATGCAAAATTTTCGTCTCCAGCTCTTTATTCTTTAATGGATAAAAATCGTTATATAACGGATCGATAACCACTGGTTGAATAAACGTCAAAAATAGCGTAAATGGAATAGATACTAGCCACGCATACAGCCACCATCTTTTTGAAAACTTACGAATGAATGCATATAACACAGCAATCACTAAAAACATCGTGGCATAGTTCACCCAAAAATCTGTAAAAAGATCTTTCATCCATCCTTGGAAAGGTTGCGTCGTAATATGGTAAGCCGTTGAAAGCTTATAGCTAATCCAGTCCATAGGAAAAGAGTAGATCAGCAGCAGAACAGATAACCAAAATACATAAATAGCAGTTTGGAGAAGACTGAAACGACTGACGTCTTTAGACCACTTATTCACTTTCTTAGACACACCTAACACTAAAATTAAAATAAACCCTAACCACTCATATGGAATTCGGATAAAAAAGAGCGCATCTCTAATCTTTGAATATTTTTCGGTTAACATAAGTTCTCTTGCATTCATAAACGTAGCAGGATCCACGCTGGTACCTTTTAATGATTGTGGAATAGAGGTGTCACTTATATAAAATAAATACACCCATATACAAGCTGCATACACAAGAAAAACTCCGATGGACCACAAAACAAGTTTTTTCACGCATTCCCCTCCTTTTGTACAAACAGTATTCTGTTATTACTATTGTAGGTTTTTTTTCGAAATTTAGAACAAGCGTTTAGAGATGTGCCATAGGAAATGCAAATTGTGAAGAGAAAATCATAGAAAAACGAAAAATAGAGTTTATTCTTTTGTCTAAACTCTGTTTACAAACAAAAAAAGCAGTTTGCATATGCAAACTGCTTTTGAGATGACCCGTACGGGATTCGAACCCGTGTTACCGCCGTGAAAGGGCGGTGTCTTAACCGCTTGACCAACGGGCCAGTATGGCTCCACAGGTAGGACTCGAACCTACGACCGATCGGTTAACAGCCGATAGCTCTACCACTGAGCTACTGTGGAATATGGTGGGCCTAAGTGGACTCGAACCACCGACCTCACGCTTATCAGGCGTGCGCTCTAACCAGCTGAGCTATAGGCCCATTATTTGGAGCGGGTGATGAGAATCGAACTCACGACATCAGCTTGGAAGGCTGAGGTTTTACCACTAAACTACACCCGCGTTACTTAAGATGGGGCGACTGATGGGAATCGAACCCACGAATGCCGGAACCACAATCCGGTGCGTTAACCACTTCGCCACAATCGCCGTCTTAAAATGGTGGCTCGGGACGGAATCGAACCGCCGACACAAGGATTTTCAGTCCTTTGCTCTACCAACTGAGCTACCGAGCCAAATAAAATGGCGGTCCCGACGGGAATCGAACCCGCGATCTCCTGCGTGACAGGCAGGCATGTTAACCGCTACACCACGGGACCACTTTGGTTGCGGGGACAGGATTTGAACCTGCGACCTTCGGGTTATGAGCCCGACGAGCTACCGAACTGCTCCACCCCGCGATGATATGAATATGATATAAATAAATGGCGGAGGAAGAGGGATTCGAACCCCCGCGGGCTTTAACACCCCTGTCGGTTTTCAAGACCGATCCCTTCAGCCGGACTTGGGTATTCCTCCGTATATTTATAACAAATGTAACTTATATGGTAGCGGCGGAGGGAGTCGAACCCACGACCTCACGGGTATGAACCGTACGCTCTAGCCAGCTGAGCTACACCGCCATATTATTCGTTACAATTATTTAATTTCATTGGTGGAGCCTAGCGGGATCGAACCGCTGACCTCCTGCGTGCAAGGCAGGCGCTCTCCCAGCTGAGCTAAGGCCCCATAAATGGTCGGGAAGACAGGATTCGAACCTGCGACCCCTTGGTCCCAAACCAAGTGCTCTACCAAGCTGAGCTACTTCCCGTTTATGGCGCGCCCGAGAGGAGTCGAACCCCTAACCTTTTGATCCGTAGTCAAACGCTCTATCCAATTGAGCTACGGGCGCTTTATATGGAGCGGAAGACGAGGTTCGAACTCGCGACCCCCACCTTGGCAAGGTGGTGTTCTACCACTGAACTACTTCCGCTTATTAAAATGAGCCATGAAGGACTCGAACCTTCGACCCTCTGATTAAAAGTCAGATGCTCTACCAACTGAGCTAATGGCTCTCTATGGCTGGGCTAGCTGGATTCGAACCAACGCATGACGGAATCAAAATCCGTTGCCTTACCGCTTGGCGATAGCCCAATAAAATGGTGGAGGGGGGCAGATTCGAACTGCCGAACCCGAAGGAGCGGATTTACAGTCCGCCGCGTTTAGCCACTTCGCTACCCCTCCGATATAAATGGTGCCGGCAAGAGGACTTGAACCCCCAACCTACTGATTACAAGTCAGTTGCTCTACCAGTTGAGCTACACCGGCACGGTGGTGGAGGATGACGGGATCGAACCGCCGACCCCCTGCTTGTAAGGCAGGTGCTCTCCCAGCTGAGCTAATCCTCCAAATATCATACACAACATTAAATGTGTATATAAGTTTTTTACAAATGAGCCAAATAAAAAACCCCTAGACTCTTTTACAAGAGCATAAAAAGGGGTCTTATTCATTGCCTGGCAACGTCCTACTCTCACAGGGACAAAGTCCCAACTACCATTGGCGCTAAAGAGCTTAACTTCCGTGTTCGGTATGGGAACGGGTGTGACCTCTTCGCTATCGCCACCAGACAAGAGATTGCTCTCTCAAAACTAGATAACAATTTGCTGAGTAAAGCTTACGCTTTTAAAAGTTTGGTTAAGTCCTCGATCGATTAGTATCAGTCAGCTACACATGTCGCCACGCTTCCACCTCTGACCTATCAACCTGATCATCTTTCAGGGATCTTACTAGCTTGCGCTATGGGAAATCTCATCTTGAGGGGGGCTTCATGCTTAGATGCTTTCAGCACTTATCCCGTCCACACATAGCTACCCAGCGATGCCTTTGGCAAGACAACTGGTACACCAGCGGTGTGTCCATCCCGGTCCTCTCGTACTAAGGACAGCTCCTCTCAAATTTCCTACGCCCACGACGGATAGGGACCGAACTGTCTCACGACGTTCTGAACCCAGCTCGCGTACCGCTTTAATGGGCGAACAGCCCAACCCTTGGGACCGACTACAGCCCCAGGATGCGATGAGCCGACATCGAGGTGCCAAACCTCCCCGTCGATGTGGACTCTTGGGGGAGATAAGCCTGTTATCCCCGGGGTAGCTTTTATCCGTTGAGCGATGGCCCTTCCATGCGGAACCACCGGATCACTAAGCCCGACTTTCGTCCCTGCTCGACTTGTAGGTCTCGCAGTCAAGCTCCCTTGTGCCTTTACACTCTACGAATGATTTCCAACCATTCTGAGGGAACCTTTGGGCGCCTCCGTTACATTTTAGGAGGCGACCGCCCCAGTCAAACTGCCCACCTGACACTGTCTCCCGGCCCGATCAGGGCCGCGGGTTAGAATTTCAATACAGCCAGGGTAGTATCCCACCGACGCCTCCACCGAAGCTAGCGCTCCGGCTTCTCAGGCTCCTACCTATCCTGTACAAGCTGTACCAAAATTCAATATCAGGCTACAGTAAAGCTCCACGGGGTCTTTCCGTCCTGTCGCGGGTAACCTGCATCTTCACAGGTACTATAATTTCACCGAGTCTCTCGTTGAGACAGTGCCCAGATCGTTACGCCTTTCGTGCGGGTCGGAACTTACCCGACAAGGAATTTCGCTACCTTAGGACCGTTATAGTTACGGCCGCCGTTTACTGGGGCTTCGATTCAGAGCTTCTCCCAAAGGATAACCCCTCCTCTTAACCTTCCAGCACCGGGCAGGCGTCAGCCCCTATACTTCGCCTTGCGGCTTCGCAGAGACCTGTGTTTTTGCTAAACAGTCGCCTGGGCCTATTCACTGCGGCTCTCTCGGGCTATACACCCTACCAGAGCACCCCTTCTCCCGAAGTTACGGGGTCATTTTGCCGAGTTCCTTAACGAGAGTTCTCTCGATCACCTTAGGATTCTCTCCTCGCCTACCTGTGTCGGTTTGCGGTACGGGCACCTCCCGCCTCGCTAGAGGCTTTTCTTGGCAGTGTGGAATCAGGAACTTCGGTACTATAATTCCCTCGTCATCACAGCTCAGCCTTTATGATGAGCGGATTTGCCTACTCATCAGCCTAACTGCTTGAACGCGCATATCCAGCAGCGCGCTTACCCTATCCTACTGCGTCCCCCCATTACTCAAACGGCGGGGAGGTGGTACAGGAATATCAACCTGTTGGCCATCGCCTACGCTTTTCAGCCTCGGCTTAGGTCCCGACTAACCCTGAGCGGACGAGCCTTCCTCAGGAAACCTTAGGCATTCGGTGGACAAGATTCTCACTTGTCTTTCGCTACTCATACCGGCATTCTCACTTCTAAGCGCTCCACCAGTCCTTACGGTCTGACTTCGCTGCACTTAGAACGCTCTCCTACCACTGACATCAAAGATGTCAATCCACAGCTTCGGTGATACGTTTAGCCCCGGTACATTTTCGGCGCAGAGTCACTCGACCAGTGAGCTATTACGCACTCTTTAAATGGTGGCTGCTTCTAAGCCAACATCCTGGTTGTCTAAGCAACTCCACATCCTTTTCCACTTAACGTATACTTGGGGACCTTAGCTGGTGGTCTGGGCTGTTTCCCTTTTGACTACGGATCTTATCACTCGCAGTCTGACTCCCATGGATAAGTCTTTGGCATTCGGAGTTTGACTGAATTCGGTAACCCGTTGGGGGCCCCTAGTCCAATCAGTGCTCTACCTCCAAGACTCTCACAACATGAGGCTAGCCCTAAAGCTATTTCGGAGAGAACCAGCTA
>NZ_JBBOUZ010000001.1:405000-587500 GCF_038006305.1 Priestia sp. FSL R5-0597 | reverse complement strand
GGTATACTTTCCACTGTATCTGTCGTTTCACATAAGATAACGTGTTCCAAAAATGGAGTGTGTCCAATGATTTTTTTTAAAACAGGGAGAAGTAAATCAACCGCAATAACTGCTTTTACATCTCCATCCTGAAGCATGTAGCTAATTTCATCCGCTGTGTAAATAGGATTAATGGGTATAACAGTAGCTCCTACTCGAAGAGCACCGTACAATCCAATAACAAAATGAGGCGAGTTGCCGACAATTAAAGCGATATGATCTCCTTTTTTTACACCTAATTGCTTCAGACCATTAGCAAACTTAGATACCGATGCATCAAGATCTGCATAAGATGTTTCCTGATCCATAAAAACATATGCCGATTTTTGCGGAAATTGCTCAGCTGTTTTATGAAGCTGTGCTGACAAATTCATCTCATAACTTCCTCCTTTTAATAACGAATGAATGAACAACCATTCATTATTAAGTCATAATAATGGAAAAATTCTTACTTCTTCTATTCTATTATAATGTTACTGCTGTTCTATTGACAAGACTCATCTGTTTAAAAAGAAAAAAAGCCTGATGTGGCAGACTTTTTTCTTAATAGATTAATTCAACAAACTCTTCTTTTGTAATATTACCAAAATAATGTGGAATATCGATGTCCTCTAAGGCTTGTTCAATAGAAGCTTTTTCATAACGAACACCTGTTAATTTCCCCTGTACTTCCTCGACATCTCCCACTCCAAAGAAATCTCCATAGATGGTGCAAGCATCGATTTTCCCTTTATTCACTTCCAAACGAACGTCAATTTGTCCCACAGGAAAGCGGTGAGAGTGCTGTAAGTTAAATTTAGGTGATTTTCCATAGTTCCAATCCCATGACTGATAGCGCTCTTTAGAAATTTGATGAATCGTTTCCCAATCTTTTTCCGTTAGTTTATATTCTGTTATATTTTCTTCTCCCTCAAAGATATACCGAAGCAGCATTTCTCTAAATTCTTCCACCGTTACTTTCTGTTCTAAAAATTCACTGATATTCGCTACTCTATTTCGAATAGACTTAATGCCTTTGGATTCAATTTTATCTTTTTTTACTTTTAACGCTGATACCACGTTTTCAATCTCTGAATCAAAAAGAAGAGTTCCATGGCTGAACATTCTTCCTTTCGTCGAAAACTGAGCATTTCCAGAAATTTTACGTCCTTCCGCCATTAAATCATTTCGTCCGCTTAACTCAGCATTGACTCCTAATTTCTTTAACGCTTCCACGACTGGCTCGGTAAACTTTTTAAAATTATGAAAGCTATTTCCATCGTCTTTCGTAATAAAGCTGAAGTTTAAATTTCCTTTATCATGATAAACGGCACCGCCTCCAGATAGACGTCTCACTACATGAATATGCTGATCTTCAACATATTTTGTATTAATCTCCTCAATGGTGTTCTGGTTTTTTCCAATAATAATAGAAGGTTCATTAATATAAAACAGCAGATATGTCTCATTAATATCTAGATGCTTGAGCGCATATTCTTCAATTGCTAAGTTAATTCGGGGATCATAATTTTTTTGATTATCAATAAATAACATTCATTTTCCTCCTTGTTATTCCCATACGTATCCTGATTCAGCTAACGTAAGCGTACCTTGATAATGAGCAGCAGCTTCCTCTACTAGCTGTTGGTGTTCTCCGTAGTGTGGAAGGTGAGTAAGCATGAGTTGTTTGACACTTGCTTTAGAAGCAAGTGTACCGGCTTCTGTACTTGTCATGTGTCCAGCACCGCTTCCATCTTGGCTAGCATAAAAGTTACATTCACAAATAAGAAGATCTGCATTTTCTGAGAAAGAAACAAATTCTTCTAAATAGCTCGAGTCCGCTGTGTACACGACGGTTTGATTGCCAGCACTTATTTTCATGGCATAACAAACGACTGGATGTTTCGTTTTCATAAATTCGATTGTAAAAGGCCCAACGTCAAGTTTTTGACTCGGATCGTACTCTACTCCTTTGGTAATTCCTTTATGAGTAAGTTTGTTGAAGCTTTCCTGATCATATGTATGTCCGTAAATAGAAAGTTCCTTAACAGCGTTCCCTAGATGAGTCTGAATGAGGCGAGCATATTGAAATACTCCGACATCAGCCACGTGGTCATGATGGTAATGAGATAAAATCATCGCATCTATTTCTTCTGGTTTTGCATATTTTTGCAGCTGAGCCAATGCACCGCTTCCACAATCAACAAGCAGCTGAAATCCATCGTGCTCAACTAAATAGCTAGAAGTAGCTTCTGAAACAGCAGGATATCCTCCCCAAAAACCAATAACAGTTACTTTCATTTCAATCACCCTTTCGTACTATTTTTATTACGTTCAGTATACCCTACTTTTTTTTGAAAACTAACTGAAAGATACTCGTTTTGCCTATTTTATCGAAATAACTCATTGTTATATAACAAATAACCACTTAGAATAGCAAAATAGGCTAAATTGTTATAAAACATAATTGACATTTCAACATCTGTTATAATACAATGTTAGTAACAAAAAACAACGGAGGGGATTTAAATGTTAGAAAAAATGACTGAATTTTTCAAAAGATTACCCAATAAAAAGTGCGTAGAATGCGGAAACGACATCGAGGAACAGCATGAGTGCTACGGAAACAAATGCGATCACTGCCTGGATATCATGAAATAAAAAAAGCTGAAACTGTTTTATAACAGTTTCAGCTTTTTTTTATACGGTCAAACTGCGATACTCGTTTGGCGTAATGCCTTCTACTTTTTTAAACACTTTTCGAAAGTATTTATCATCATGATATCCAATCATATTCGCAATTTCATAGATTTTTAGTTCTTCATTTAGTAAAAGTGATTTGGCTTTATTCATTCTGACTTTCACCATATAATCTGAAATATTTTCTTGAAATTCTTGCTTAAACTTTCTCGAAATGTATTCACGGCTTAAATAGAAACGTTCCGATATTTCTTGAAGCTTCACATCTCGATGAAAATTTTGCTGCAAAAATTGTTCGATCTCATAAATAACGTCGCGATTGTTTTGCTTGCTATACCTTTTTATTACTTTTAAAAAACGCTTTACTTCACGCTTTTTTCTCTCTACATACTTTGCTAGCTGAAACTGCCCATCTTGGTTATAGAAAAAAGAAAGAACATATTCAGGACCATTACTTATCGTATAAGGAATGTGATATCTTTTTAACCAATGCTGGCTTAACAGCTGATATTCCTGCTCAAAATGCAGAATTTGCTTTAATGATAGATAATTTTGTGCTTCAAAAGCTGTGATAATTTCGTTGAATACCGGCAAAAAAGCTTCAAACTTCCCTACTTGCAGCGCCTCTTCAATTTTACTGTTATAATCCATCATATTTATTAATAAAGCACTTGCTAAAACGTCTTGCTCGCCGTAGACCTTCACTTTATTTTGATCAAGAACATTGCTTAATAAAAGCGAATTTTTCGCATGTTCATAGGATTTCATTAGCTGATCAATAGAAGAGACTTTGCATCCTCTTGCAATCCGACAGCTCACGTCTAACGTACGGCGAATTGCTGTATGTAAAGTCGTCAGCAAAGAGGTTATGCGTTCAAAATCATTCCAAAATATAATGATAATTTCCCACTTATTTGATAAATAACGGAAGGCTACCCCATTTTCTTCTGCCATCAGCATTTCATTGATTACATTTAAAATTGAAAAATAGGCTAAATCCCGGTCACCGCCAAAAGAACGAATAATGGATTCATCTACACGTACAATCCCCACTTCATATTCTCTAGTCAGATGGAAACCAAACTCTTCATAGATTGATTGATTTAGCAAATAATTGTTCATTAACTGCGTTAGTTTTCGATCTCGATAAATCGGCTTCATTTCATTGATTAAACGATAGCTGCTATTATGGACTTTTCTGGACTCTTCTTCTTTCTTCCATTGAGTTACAGCTCGTACAAGCGTATCGTTTAAAATCGAAGGATCCACTGGCTTTAGAATATAATCCGTACTTCCAAAATGAATAGCTTTACGCATATAGTGGTAGTCATCATACCCTGTTACCACAATCGTTTTGCTAGAAGGTGAATTCTCTTTAATCCACTCCAACAAAGCAATTCCATCGATATTAGGCATCTTCATATCAGTAAAAATGATTTCCGGTCCGTGATCCTCAATAAGCGCAATCGCTTGCTCACCGCTATCAGCTTCTATCACATCTGTAATTTCATGCTCTTCCCACTGTCCAAGCAGCTTTATTCCTTCTCTTACATGCTCTTCATCATCCACGATTAATACTTTCATCACTATCCCTCTTTTCTTCAATTGTTGTTAGCTTTATGACAACGGTAAAATCGTGATTTTCTTGACTGCTAATTTGCATTGAAGCATGATCTCCATAGTAGATGCGAAGTCGTTCATAAATATTTTGTAACCCAATATGCTCATCTGTTTGATTATACGATTGCTGAAGTCTCGCTTTTAATTGATTCAACTCTTGCTCTCCTATCCCTTTTCCGTTATCAGAAACAGTTAGAATCAGTTCTTCTCCGTTTAACTTCGCTGAAATCAACAGCTTTCCGCTTCCTGTGCGGGTTTCGAATCCATGTTTAAAAGAATTCTCAACAAGAGGCTGCAAGATCATTTTCGGTATTCGCATAAGCTCTGCCTCTTTTTCGATATTTAACTCATACTCAAACTTTGAACCAAACCGCTGCTTCTGTAGACTCAAGAAAGCTTTTACGTGATCGACTTCTTGCTTTAAGCTAACGATATCCTCTTTCATATTCATGCTGTAACGCATAATGTGAGAAAGTGAGGTTAATAAAGAATATACTTCAACTGCTTTATGCTTAAGGGCAAGAGTTCCAATCGATTGAAATGCGTTGTATAAAAAATGCGGATTAATTTGTGACTGCAACACTTTTAGCTGCGTTGATTTATTTTCTAACTCCAATCGGAATTTACGTTCAATTAAGTCATTAATTGTTTCTACCATAGAGGTAAAGTGCCTTCCTAAAACACCAAATTCATCGTTTCCAAGCGATTTAAACCGGACTTCAAATGATCCTTTTTCCACTTCTTTCATATTGCGAATTAATACGTTAATCGGCTGTGTAAAACGGACCGATATAAAAAGCGTAGCGATAACGAGCATACACAAAAATGGCAGGCCAATTAATACATTCATAAGTGCTGTCTTTCTTGCATCTTCATATAAAACACTGTAAGGAATTCGCTTCACAATGTATAAGTCCTCAAAAGGCTGTTTAAGCTTTTCATACATTAATACGCCTGAGAAGCTTTTATCTTCCCATTCCATGCTGTGATCCTCTTGAGACGTAAGCGCCTTTAGCCACGGGTAGTTTTCGTTTTTTCCAATAACCTTTGAATCCGAAGAATACAAAACCTTCCCTTTATTGTTCATTAAATAAAAATCTTCTGACTCTTCATTATATAAGCGCTGCGATATAGATTGAATTTGTGTCATGTTAATGTCTAAAGATAGATAAGCTAACAACTTGTCTGATGGAATTTCATCAATCCGCTGATGAAAGCTAATAACTTGATTCGGCAGTGAGTCAATTAACGTTGATAAATTATTGTAGCTATAAATTTCATGGGTAGGCTCAATGGCAAGAAATTTATGATGTTTATTTAAATAAGAATAGTAAGGCTGAGTGTAAATATCATCGTACTTCCCTCTGCTGCTCACTTTCGAATTATAAGCTGTATACGAGTCATGCCCGTTCTCAATATAAAGATGGAGCTGTTCAATCTCTGGACGAGTATTATATAAATAAAGAAGAGTGCGTGATATTTCCAGTTGATTGGCTCCTAAGTCACTTGATACGCCTTCATCTAACACTTTAATAAATGGGTGGTAGCCGTACAGCCTTTTTGTAATATTAGCAATTTCATTTAAGTAATCACTCAAATCATTGCTTCCATTTTTAATAACTTGATAGTTGGTAGAAATAAATCGATTCTTAACCGTTTCTTTTGTGTATTGATACGTAAAAATCGTTGAAATTAAAAAGGGAATAACGGTTGCGAATAAGAAAAACAAAATTAATTTCTTGCGTATGCTCCAGCCTTTCACAACTAACCTCCTTTGACTAATGTCATACATTATGACTATTATTATACATTAAAAGCGCTTTCAATTAACTATTATTTTTTCATAACTATGAATCTAACCAGCTATTTTTTTCACACCAAAAAGTCCGCGTTTTCCACGCGGACTTTTTGGTTATTTTTTCATTTTTGCCCAAATTGTATCTAATTTCTTCATAAACTCTTCTTCCGTCATTTGTTTGCCTGCGTAAGACTGCATTGCTGCGCCTACTTCTTGAACCGTTCCTTCTGGATACTTAAACCAGTTCCAAGATAATGTTTTGCCTTCTTCAGAGTATTTTAAGATATCATCAGATAAAGAATCGATTCCTTTTCCATCGATGTTTTTGAACGCTGGAATGAACTTGAACTTTTCAACTAAGAATTTTTGACCTTCTTTAGAAGAAACCATCCAATTTAAGAATTCCTTCGCTGCTTTTTTATCTGCATCTGGTGCATTTTTGTTCACTACCCAGTTATTTGGAACTCCGATTGCTAATTTATCATTTTTCTTCGCATCGTTGCTGATCGGCATTGGGATAAAGCCCATTTTCATGTCCGGATTGATTTTCGTGATCATATTTACCGTCCAGTTACCTTGTTGCATCATCGCTGTTTCACCAGAAGCAAATTGAGTAACTTGTGTATTGTAATCTGTCGTTAATGGATTTTTATTTCCATACTTTAACGTTAAATCGAACAGATTCATAAATTGCTTAAACGTTTCATTGCCTTCAAATTTTGCTTTTCCTTCGTTTAGACCTTTAATAAACGCATCTGGATCATCTTGCTGCGCCATTGGAATATTAAATAAGTGGTTACCTAGCACCCACCACTCGCCGTATCCGTTAGAAAATGGCGTAATGCCTTTTGCTTTAAGCTTTTTAGAAGCTGCTTCTAATTCCGACAGCGTCTTAGGCAATTCTTTAATGCCTGCTTTTTCAAATAAACCTTTATTATAAATAAAACCATAACCTTCTAAGTTTAGCGGCTGACCATAGATTTTCCCGTCCATTGTCATCGGTTCTTTAGCGATATCATACAGATTATCTACCCACGGCTGATCAGACAAATCTTCTAATTTATCCTTCCACGTTTGCGCTTCTTGGAACCCTCCATTATTAAAGATATCAGGTTCATTTCCAGAGGCAAACTGTGCTTTTAATGCTGCACCATAGTCCGCTCCTCCGCCGACTGTTTGGATGTTAAACTTTACGTTTGGATGTTCTTTTGTATATTCATCCGTCAATTCTTTCAGCTGATCTGCAATTTCCACTTTGAACTGGAACATATCAATAACAACTTGATCACCTGAGCCTGTTGATTTACTTGCTTTTGAATCCGTACCTGAGTTTGAACATGCTGTCGCAAATAAAAGTGATGTTGCTAACACGCCAGACATTATTGAAAGCCTTTTCATTTTCATTCGTTTTGCCCCCCTTGATATCTATCTCTCTTTATTTTAACGATTCTAGGACATTTGAACAGGTAACAATATTGAACAACCGAGTGGAAAATATTGAACACCCCCCTTCAGCACCCTTCGACAGCTCTCTCTTCTTTCGCAAAAATTTCTATAAAATTTTTATCTGTTTTATTCCACCTAATAACATTTATAGACAAAATTATGTTAATATGTAGAGTGATAGATTCATAAGAAAATTTATGAATTTTTTTAACTTGTATAAACAAAGTGAAGGGGTTTACATGAAAACTAAAAAGCGCAAAAAAACACATGTCTCATTTCGAATTAACTGGCTGTTTATTGTGGTTTTCCTGCTTTTTTCTGCACTCATTTTACGATTAGGCTTCGTACAGATTGTGTACGGAGAGAACTATAAACGAGAAGTTGAAAAAACAGAAGATGAAACGGTAGATTCACCGGTTCCTCGCGGAAAGATGCTAGACCGCTATGACCGCGTTATCGTGGATAATAAACCGTTGAACGCTGTCACGTACACGCGTTTGAAGGGCGTCACTCAAGAAGACAAGCTAAAAGTAGCTAAAAAGCTTGCCACTCTTATTGATGTTCCTGTTACAACAGACGTGTTTGGCAAATCGGATAAAAAGAAAGATAAAAATACGATTAAGCTAACAGAACGCGACTTAAAAGATTATTGGATTGCAACTCATCCAAAAGCAGCAGCGAAAAAAATTACCGCAGCAGATAAGCAAAAAGTAAAAGAAGAAAAAATTTCTGAAGATGATTTGTATCCTCTTCAGCTGAAGCGCATCACTAAAAATGAACTTTTATCGGTGAAAGACGACCTTGAAGTGATTGCCATTAAAAGCAAGATGGAAGGCGGGTATGCGTTAACTGCTCAAATTATTAAAAGCGGCTTAACTGATAAAGAGCTTGCCGTTATTAGTGAGCAGCTGAGTGACTTGCCTGGCGTCGATACGACAACTTACTGGGACCGTATGTATACATACGATGACTTACTTAGCACGCTGCTTGGTAAAATCACATCGGCAGACGAAGGGTTACCAAGCGAAAACTTACAGTACTACTTGTCCCACGGCTACAGCCGAAATGACCGAGTAGGAAAAAGTTATTTAGAAAAGCAGTACGAAGACGTTCTTCGTGGTCAAAAAGCGCGCATACAAAACGTAACCGATCGCTCCGGCAACTTAGTGAGTCAAGAGACCGTTACTGAAGGTCAGCGCGGCAGTGACTTAATTTTAACGATTGATATGGAACTGCAAAAACAAGTCGAAGATGTTTTAACGAAAGCTGTACTTGAAGGCTCTGCGAGGAACCGCTTAATGGACCGAGCGTTTGCTATTATGATGGACCCACATACGGGAGACATTTTAGCAATGGGAGGAAAACAGCTTGTTACTGACAAACAAACAGGAGCACGCAAAGTTCAAGACTTCGCGCTTGGAAATCTTACAACTTCTTATGAAGTAGGTTCCGCGGTTAAAGGAGCGACCGTTCTAGCCGGACTTGACTCAGGTGCAATTCAGCCTGGTACTGTTTTTTATGACGCACCAATGAAGTTTGCTGGTACTAAACCGAAGAAATCTTCTCACAATATGGGAGCTACAGGTATCGAAAAAGCTCTCGAGCAATCTTCTAACGTTTTTATGTATAGAACAATTCTAAACATGGCTGGTGAAACTTATCGACCTGGCGGATCATTGCATATCTCGCCTTCTATTTTTAATAAAATGCGTTCATACTACAGTCAGTTTGGCCTTGGAATTCCAACGGGAATTGATTTAGAAAACGAATCAACCGGTATTCGTAACACCGTGACAAACGAACCTGGTAAAGCTCTCGACTTTGCAATTGGTCAATACGATACGTATACACCGCTTCAGCTTGTTCAATACATTTCAACAATTGCCAATGGTGGATACAGAATGAAACCTCACCTTGTGAAAGAAATTCGTGAGCCTGAACTTGACAGTGAGCTAAAAGGAAGTATACAAAGTTCCGTGGAACCACAAGTATTAAACCGTATTACAATGAATCAGTCGCAAATTGACATTGTAAAACGTGGTTTTCGTCGTGTTGTTACTGCTCAAGGTGGTACTGGACACGCCTTGTATACAAATCCAAAATACAGAAAATATAATATAGCAGGCAAGTCAGGAACAGCTGAAACCTATAATCAAGGCGTAAGCGTACGTAACTCCACTTTTGTCTCTTATGCACCTTATGACAATCCTGAAGTAGCTGTAGCAGTTGTTATTCCTTCTGCGTATGTTGCTGGAGCGAATTCTGGCGGACAAAGTAAAACTATTACAGGTGATGTTATTGATGCCTACTTCAAACTTAAAAAGCAAGGAAATACAGAAGTAGAACAAAAAGAAGAAGATGCAAAAACAGGAAATACAGAATTAAACGGCGTAAAAAAAGATGATAATGAACAATAAAAAAGGTCTCGTCATGAGACCTTTTTTGTTTTTTCTATGAAAAAAGCCTATCTCACTGAGACAGACCGCGTAAAAAGTATAGTTCAATTAATTCAGCAATTTTTTCTTCTGAAAGCGGCTCATGCCGTTTTTCCCAATCATAGACGAGTGCAATGTACATTTTAAATAGTAAAAAAGCTGTGAGCTCCGGGTTGCACGGTTTGATTTCTTTTTTAGAAATCGCAATTTCGATTTTGTTTTTTATATAAGTCAAAATCTCTTCTTCTACTCGCACAAGCACTTCTTGCACTGCTGTAGTGCCTAACTGCTGTTCCTGTACCAGCTTCAGCATGAGCTGATGCTCAGTGCGGAATTCTAAGATTCGAAAAATGGCTGCTTGGGCATTTTCAAAAAAAGGACGGCTGCTGTCAATGACAGTTTCAGCTGCATCTGTCATTTCTCGAATCATTCGTGTCACAATTTCATCGAATAACTCTTCTTTGTTTTTAAAAAAAGTATAAATCGTTCCTTTTCCGACATTTGCAAGCTTCGCCACTTGCTCCATAGTCGTTGCTTTATATCCAAACAGCGCAAATGATTTTGACGCTGCATCAACAACTGATTGCTTTCGGTCTATCGCCACGTTATCCCCTTCTTTCTGACCAAATGAATATTTCAGTCAACAAGTACGGTTTTACTATAGCACAAGTTTCTTTTGCTTTTCAACCACAATCTCTTCTCTTAGTATAACCTTTCTCTACGGGTAGTAGACAAAAAAGCGGAGCATTGATTCACCGCTCCACTTCTACAGTTGCTGCACATATTTAACCGCTTTTTTAGCCACATCTTCTCCTTGCTCTACACATTCTGGTATACCTAGACCCTCGTACGAGCTTCCCGCTACATAAAGACCGGCAAGCTCTTTTTCAAGCTGTTCATTCATTGTATCTAGCATATCGTGATGTCCGACCGTATACTGAGGCATTGACTGCTTCCATCTCGTTACCGCGTAAAATTCAGGCTCCGCAGAAATCGTAATGAGCTTCTTCAAATCCTCCAGGACAATTTTAAAAATTTCATCGTCAGGCTGATCCACCACAGCTTCATCCCCGGTTCGTCCAACTAAACATCTTAGCAGCACTTTTCCTTCCGGAACCGCATGCGGCCACTTTTTATTTAGCCACGTGCATGCCGTAATCGTGTAATCGCTATTTCTGGAAACGGCGATGTTCATTGCATCTAGATTGTCTTGCAGCGCTTCTTGTGCAAAGGCTATCACAACAGTAGCTACTGAAGTGGAAGGCATATGCTTTAACGGTTCGAATATTTTATATTCCGAGAGCATAGACTGAGCAGCTGCATGAGGAGAAGTTACAATAACGCTGTCTGCTTTTATTACTTTCCCGCTATTTAAGGATAATTCATATGTGGTATCTTCTTTATAAATTTTCTCTACCTTTATTCCTTTTGTAATAATATCAGGATCTATTGCTTTTTCTACCCCATCTACTAGCGATTGAAGACCTTCTTTTAATGTTAAAAAGACGCTATTTTTTTTAAACTCCGAATCATCACCGTGCTGTGGGTGAATTTCTTTTAGCTTTTTCATTCCAACAATTAAGCTTCTGTACTTATGTTCAGCATGCAAAAACTGTGGAAATGTTGATCTTAAACTCAAACGATCAACGTCTCCTGCGTAAATTCCTGATAATAGAGGCTCAATTAAATTTTCAACAACTTCATCACCAAACCGTCTTCTAAAAAATACGCCTAGCGAACGGTCATCCTGATTTTTTGTCTTCGGTATAAAAAAATCAGCTGCTGCGCGCAGCTTGCCAACAGGCGAAAATAGCCCTGTTGTGATAAAAGGAGATAACTTGGTTGGTATCCCCATTACAGCACCATCAGGCAGCGCATGCGGTGTATCTTTTACCAGAATATAGGATTTTCCCTTTTCATTTCCGACTAGCTCCCGACCTAGCCCCACTTCTTTTGCCAGTTTTGTAGCAGCTAGCTTACGCGCTAAAAATGAATCAGGACCTTTTTCAAATAAATAACCGTCTCGTTTGACCGTTTGAATTTTCCCGCCAAGCCGATGCGTCGCTTCTATTAGTTGAAGATCAATAGGCAGCTGATGATCCTTTATTTTTTTTTGCAAATAATAGGCAGCTGAAAGACCTGTTATTCCTCCACCGATGATGACAACCTTTTTTCGTCTATCCGTCATGTTATCATCGCCTTTTCTGTAAAATTCAATATAAAGAGAAGCGATTATGGAAACCCATAGCTCGCTTCTTACTTTTCTTTATATTGATTATAAGTTACTTTTCGTCCCTGTTCAACGTACAAAGAATCTATATTGACTTAACGCGCAATTCGTTTTAACACAACTGTAGCTAACCCATCGATAAATTCAGGCTGTGCATTCGGCATTTCAGGACGGTAATAATCAGCCCCAATTTCATCTGTCACCACTTTGCATTCGTAGTCGTTATCATAAAGTACTTCTAAGTGGTCCGCGATAAATCCAACCGGGGTATAGACGAACGACGTATAGCCTTTTTCTTCATGCAGTTCTCTTGTTAAATCTTGGACATCAGGACCTATCCATGGCTCAGGCGTATTTCCAGCACTTTGCCAGCCAATTTCGTAATGTTCAATACCAGCTGCTTGTGCAATTAAATCCGCTGTTTCTTGAAGCTGATTTGGATATGGATCTCCTGCTGCAATAATTTTTTCTGGCAAGCTATGCGCAGAAACAATCAATACGGCTTTTTGGCGTTTCTCTTCGTCTATTAAATCAAACGTTTGTTTAACACGTGTAGCCCAGTACTGAATGAACTTTGGCTCACTGTACCAGCTTTCTACGGAATGAATGATTGGTCCTCCTAATTTTTCAGCTGTTTCTTTGGCGCGTCCATTATAAGATTTTACGCTAAACGTTGAAAAGTGAGGTGCAAGAACAATGCTGACCGCTTCTTTAATTCCGTCTTTATGCATGGCTTCTACTGCATCTTCAACAAACGGTTCAATATGCTTTAAGCCAAGATACGCTTTAAATTCAATTTCATCCTGTACTTCATTCAAGCGCTTTTCTAGACTTTCCATTTGCTGCTGCGTAATTTTTGCAAGAGGTGAAATGCCCCCAATTGCTTCGTAGCGGTTTTGTAAATCTTCCAAGGCTTCCGGTGAAGGTTTACGTCCGCGGCGGATATGTGTATAGTAACGTTCAATATCTTCTTCTTTATATGGTGTTCCATATGCCATTACAAGTAATCCCATTACTTTTTTACTCATGTGTTCGACACCTCTTTGTTAGATTCAATACTTGTCTTCATTTTGCCATGAATAAAAAGAAAAATTCAAAGTTTAGCGCTCCAAATTATTTGACAATTTATTGTCTATTTGCAGAATATTCATGAATAAAGGTTGTTAAACGCTTCAACGTTTCCGGCTGAACCTGTGGAAAGACGCCGTGCCCCAAGTTGAAGATGTAACCAGGACTGGCCATCCCTTTATCTAATATTTCTGTTACACGTTCTTCAATAACTTCCCATGGAGCTAACAAAATAGCAGGATCTAAGTTTCCTTGCAGTGTTTTTGTTAAGCCTAGTGCGCGTGCTTCATCCAGCTGTGTTCGCCAATCTAATCCCACTACATCCAGCGGCAGATCATGCCATTCTTTTGCCAAATGACTTGCTCCTACTCCAAACATAATGAGAGGTACATTTTTTTCGCGCAAAGAGGTAAAAATCCGCTCCATAACAGGCTTTATAAAATAACGATAATCCGCTACATTTAAAGCCCCCACCCATGAATCAAAGATTTGAATGGCTTTTGCTCCAGCGTCAATTTGCGCTTTTACATATGTAATCGTCATATCTGCTAACTTATCCATTAGCGCAAACCATGCTTTAGGTTCCGTGTACATAAATGCTTTTGTTTTATTATAGTTTTTTGAAGGTCCTCCTTCAATCATATAGCTTGCTACTGTGAAAGGAGCACCGGCAAAACCAATTAGAGGTACGTTTAACTGTTCTGTTGTTAACAGCTTAATCGTATCTAATACATACGGAACATCTTCTTCCGGGGTAATTTCTCCTAGCTTTTCTACATCGCTTAAAGATTGAATTGGATTAGAAATGACAGGACCAATTCCTGACTTGATTTCAACATCCACTCCAATTGAAGGAAGCGGTGACATTATATCTTTATATAAAATAGCTGCATCCACTCCGTACTGTTCAACGGGCAGGCGTGTTACGTATGCCCCAAGCTCCGGCTGATGAGTGATTTCAAATAGAGAGTACTTCTCTTTTAGCTTTCGGTATTCCGGCTGTGAACGCCCTGCTTGGCGCATATACCAAACCGGAACATGATCCGTTTTTTCCCCTCTACAGGCTTTTAAAAAAGTATCGTTAAACGTTCCTTGACTCATAATTTCCACCTTTCTCGATTGTCTTCCATCCGTATTTTCTTCGATTAGACAGACAATAATCAGCAAAGGAACATACCGGTTCCTCTACTGATTAAAGTTTCACGTTATATTCTCTACTTGTCACTATACCCATTTCTTTACGACTTGTATAGCCACCTGCTAAAAATGTCAAAAAATCGCCCTACTCTTCCTTTTTTATTGAAAAAGAGCAGGTGTTACTTCGTTGGATTTTTTTCCTTTTTGTTGTGTTTGGGAATTGTAAGGAACTACATAATAAGTAGGACTGTCGAGCAGATTCACACGCTCTTTTTCAAATGCTCCTTTTCCCTTCACTTTGCCAATCAATTCGGCTTTATCCCCTTTTTTCTCATAAACATAATAAACAGCTCTTTTATCAGGTGAAGGTGTCCACGATAAACTTACCGTTAGCAAACCAAATGGATGGAATGTTAATTCTTGTTTTAAATCTTTAACTTGCTCTAAACGTATTGGTTTTGGCAGATCTTTAACGCCTGCTGGCTTTTGAAATGCAGCTTCGTCGTAACCAGCTCTTGTTAGAATGTCTTTAAATAATAGAGTTGGATAAGAACTTCCTTTTGTTAAATAGTGCTGGTCATTTGTAGAATCATATCCCATCCACACGCTTCCTACAACATCTGGGGTATATCCAACAAACCAAGCATCTCTTGTGGCTCCTTTAACATTCGTATACGAAGTAGACCCTGTTTTTCCTGCTAACTCTCCTTTAAACTCTCCATTTTTTGCCGTTCCTTCTTTAACAACTCCTTGAAGCATTTTTGTCATATACCAAGCCGTCTGTTTTGAAAATGCTTTGTGAGTGTCGGGAACAGCTTTTGCAATCACTTTTCCATCTTGATCTTTTATCTCTTGAATAAAGTACGGTTGGATGTTTTCTCCATTTTCAGCAAATGCCCGGTACGCTCCTGCTAATTGAAGCGGTGTAATTCCTTCCTTTAATCCTCCAAGAGCAATCGCAAGCCCTTTATCTTCTAACGGAATTCCTAGCTTTGTGAGATACTGCTTGCTTGTTTCAACTCCTAGCTGATTCAATGTCCAGACGGCAGCTGCGTTTTTAGAATCTTTTAAGGCATCGTACATCGTTACCTTTTTAGCATATTGGCCGTCTACGTTTTTAGGTGTGTATCCCCCGTAGCTTCTAAGCTTGTCTTGCAGCAACGAATAAGGCTTGAATTGACCTTCTTCTAATGCAGGGCCATATACCGCAATAGGTTTCATCGTAGAACCTGGCTGTCTTTTGACATTTACGCGGTTGAGCGATTTTTGTACATAATCTCGTCCTCCCATAACAGATAAAACTCCTCCGCTTTTGTTATCGACTAATACAAAAGCACCTTGGGCACTGTTATCTGTACCTGGAAAATAACGATTTTCTTTCATCAGCTCGTAGGCGGCTTCTTGTACTTTTATATTCATCGGTACTTTGACCGTATAACCTCCGCGCAGAAGCTCATTGCCCGAAATGCTGTATTTCTTCTCTGCTTCTTGGATAACCATATCGATATAGGTTAAATACGCTGGATTTTTAGCCTGCTCCTTTATGTTCAGCCCCAGCGTTCTTCCTTGCGAACGGACATTTTTTTCAGCTGATAAATAACCTGCTTTTTGCATGGCATTTAACACAACATTTCTACGTTCTATACTTTTTTCTGGATGTAAAATAGGAGAATAGGAATTCGGTGCTTTTGGCAGTGCAGCGAGAAGTGCACCTTCTTCTACCGTTAATTCGGAGACATCTTTATTGAAGTAAAGCTTGGATGCAGCTTGGATTCCATAGGCTCCGTGTCCAAAGTATATTTGATTCAAATACATTTCAAGCAGTTTTTGCTTACTGTAACGCTGCTCCAGGTTAATAGCCACCACTACTTCTTTTGTTTTTCTAAGCAGCGTTTTA
Source organism: Priestia sp. FSL R5-0597 (assembly GCF_038006305.1). Classification (NCBI taxonomy): domain Bacteria; kingdom Bacillati; phylum Bacillota; class Bacilli; order Caryophanales; family Bacillaceae; genus Priestia; species Priestia sp. FSL R5-0597. Next base: position 571,151 of record NZ_JBBOUZ010000001.1, on the reverse strand, counting down.
TCATTCGATAAAAACACATTTTTAGCCAGCTGCTGTGTTAAAGTACTTCCTCCTTCAACACTTCCTCCAGCCAATATATCTCGGTATAATGCTCGGCCAATAGATTTAAAATCGATTCCGTGGTGTTCATAAAAACGAACATCTTCAATTGAAATAAATGCTTGTTGCACATGCTTTGGAATCTTGTCAATTGAAACCAAGTCCCGATTTTTCACATAGAGCTTTGTTAATTCGTCTCCATTTTCATCGACTAATCTCGTAGCCGAGTCCATGACGATTTTTTTCTCATCAATTACATAGTTTCCAAGAAACAAGATGATAATATATCCAATCAATCCTAATAGAAAAATTCCAACTAAGGCAGCAATTGCGTATAAGCCTTTTTTGTACATCGTGCCACCCCTTTTCTTCCGCTAAACTTTTGATAATATGGAAAACAACTTCATCAATGTTTTACTTTACCATCTTCATTAGAAGTTCACAATTTTTGAATTTTTGTGTGTAAAATTTTATAATTTTAGTATGATTTACAATTGTAAATTGTATGCAATTCCCAATTAGAAAGGAAGTATAATCCATGAAGATCTTTATTACTTACGGAACAGGCCCTTACCTTCAAAAGTTGATCGACGAACATCCGAGTGAACGTTTATTACTGCTTCACAAAGATGACGATCAATTTGCACTAGTCCACGAAACAGATGGAGATACAATTTTTAAAGAAGGACATGCTTATGAAGTATTAGATGCTTCTGGAGATCTTGCAGATAGCGGATTTGCTGTACTAAATAATATTTCAGTTACAGATGAAGGCCGTCCTTTGTTTGAACAGCGATTTAGCCAACGCGCTCGTTTAATTGAAAATGAAGCAGGCTTTTCAGCTATTCGTGTGCTTCGTCCACTGCAAAATGACACATACATTATCTTTACAGGATGGAAAGATGAAAGTTCATTTAGCGATTGGCAGTCTTCAAAAGCCTATAATGAAGCACACAAAAAACGCGGTACGTCAGAAGGCGTGGATCAGCAGCCATCGATTTTCTCTCGCCCTTCTTATGTGACCTCATACCACGTAGTTAAATAAGTAAACATCCTCCTAGTAGGCGAGTATCACAATAGGCACAAACGTCATATTGTATACTACATCACCTATTGGGAGGAATTTTTATGGGCATAGAGCTTGGAGCTCTTCATTGGATGTATGTCCTTTTTATCGCCTTCATTATCGGCTTTATGATTATGCGGCGAGATACGAGTATCCTTTGTATACTCGGGATTTTTTTACTTTCCTTAACGGCTACCTCTTCGTTAAGCCACTCCGTCAGCGCTGTTTTTTCCAGCTTCATTTATGCCATTACAGAACTGCTTCCTACCATTTTAATTATTTCAATTATTGTATCCATGAGCAAAGTCTTAATGGCTACAGGAATAAATGAATCGATGATTTCACCTTTTGCTCGCCTCATTAAAACACCTACTCTTGCCTATTGGGTTATTGGATTAGTTATGATGACCATCTCCTATTTTTTCTGGCCTTCTCCAGCCGTTGCTTTACTTGGAGCCGTGCTTTTACCAGTTGCCATCCGCGTAGGGCTTCCAGCTATAGGCGTAGCTGTAGCGATGAATTTATTCGGCCACGGCGTTGCGCTTTCAGGAGACTTTGTTATTCAAGCTGCCCCTAAGATAACCGCTGACGCAGCAGGTCTTCCGGTTCACGAGGTTGTTCAAGCAAGTGTCCCTCTTGTCATTGTGATGGGAGTCGTTACCACACTCTCTGCTTTTTACTTTCTAAAACAAGATATGAAGCACAATAAAATTCAGGCGCAACCGACAATTTTAACAAGCAGCTCTTCTAACCAATCCACACCTCTTTCTCCTTCATTACGCCGGGCTTTAGCCATTATAGTTCCTCTTTTCTTTGCTATAGACGTATGGGCAATGTTCGCCCTTCATTTACAGGGAGGAGATGCCACTGCTCTCGTTGGAGGTACAGCTCTATTTATTTTAGTAGTGGTGTCGCTTATTGCTCACAAAGGAAAAGGTCTCGAACAAACCACTTCCTACTTGATTGAAGGCTTGCAGTTTGGGTTTAAAGTATTCGGTCCCGTTATTCCGATTGCCGCTTTTTTCTATTTAGGAGATGCTGGATTCAAAACAATCATTGGTGACTTTCTTCCGAAAGGATCACATGGACTTGTCAATGACCTAGGTGTTGCGCTTGCTTCGACTGTACCGTTAACTGCACAGGTCGCTACTGTGACGATAACTGCGCTAGGAGCTATTACAGGGTTAGACGGTTCAGGCTTTTCAGGTATTTCACTCGTAGGCTCTGTCTCTCATTTATTTGCATCTGCTTTAGGATCGGGCGCTGCCACGCTAACTGCTTTGGGGCAAATTGCTGCGATTTGGGTTGGAGGGGGAACGTTGATTCCATGGGCGCTCATTCCAGCTGCTGCGATTTGTGGAGTCAGTCCGTTTGAACTCGCTAGACGCAATTTAAAACCTGTAGCGATTGGATTAGTTGTTACAACGATTGTCGCAATGTTCCTAGTTTAAACAAAAGCCCCCTTCTTTTGATGAAGGGGGTCATATGTATATATTTGTTACATACCTTTTGGAAACTCTTTTTCCGCTGACGGCCTTACATACGCATAAACAAGCGTATAGAAGAAAATGCCTACAATTAGCCACATAAGCCCTAAGCTGTAGCCAGCTAATACATCTGTTAAAAAGTGTTCTCTTAACAGAATACGGCTCACGCCGATTAACAAAACAATTAAAGTAATTGCCCGCTGATACCACTTGGCCACCTTTTGATTGTTTATATGCTTGATCAGAAAAAAGAAAATCAGACCGTAGATAAGAATTCCCATCATTGCATGGCCGCTTGGAAAACTGTAGCCTTCGATGCCTTCAAGAGGACGGGCTCGTTCTACCGCATCTTTAACTGCTTTATTAATAATATCGCCGCTTAAAATAAGTAAAAATGAGGATATCATGCCAATATAGTCTTTTTTAAAAAATAAAAAAACAATAAGTACAGCTAAAAGAACCATAATCATCACTTTTGAAGCTAAAAAAGACAGGCCGTGAAAAACAGATGACGCTGACTGAAGAATAGTGCTGTCATCTATAGCTGAAACAAGCCAGCGGTCTCCTTGAAAAGAATCTGTCGACACAGCAAACAACACTCCTAAAAAAACGAGACCCGCAATCCCAAACGCCCACATCAATTTTTTGTACAGAGATACAGTTTGTGAATCTACCATATCGTTACCTCCTATTATCTCACGAGAAAATTGGTAAAAAACTCATTCTTTGTCCCTATTTCTCATCTTATGTATCTATTATGTATATAAAATATTTCATGATTCAATTACTTTTTTCAATAACAACGCTTACATTCTTTTCTTTTTTATAGATAATGATATAATGATTAAAATGTCAAAAAATTCAAAACTTTATTCAACTTACACAGAAAGGATATGGTTATGTGAACTCCAAGCTACATACTTTACTTGAAGAAAAATTTGATGAAATGGTTCAAATTCGCCGATATCTGCATCAGTATCCAGAACCGTCTTTTAAAGAATTTCAAACTGCTGCCTACATTCGGTCTTTTTATGACAAGATCGGTATTTCTTACCGAGCAAATGTAGGAGGAAACGGCATTGTAGCAAGTATTCAAGGAGGAAAACCTGGTCCTACTGTAGCTTTGAGAGCCGACTTTGATGCCCTTCCTATTCAAGATGAAAAAGATGTACCCTATCAATCAACTGTTCCGGGCGTGATGCATGCATGTGGCCACGATGGTCATACGGCTACTCTTTTAGTCCTTGCTAAAGCGCTTTTTGAAATAAGAGATTCTCTCCCTGGTAAAATCGTCTTCATTCATCAGCACGCCGAAGAGTATGCTCCCGGAGGCGCCAAGTCCATGATTGAAGACGGATGCTTAGACGGTGTAGACGCGATATTCGGAACGCATTTATGGTCATTAACTCCCACTGGTGTGGTTCAATATCGAACGGGCCCTATTATGGCTGCTGCTGATCGCTTTGAAATTACGATCAAAGGAGCAGGCGGACACGGTGCACAGCCCCACAAAACAAAAGACTCAATCGTCATCGCCTCTCAGCTTGTTGTTAATTTACAGCAAATTGTAAGCAGACGTGTAAATCCAATTGATTCAGCGGTTGTAAGCATAGGTTCTTTTGTAGCGGAAAATGCATTTAATATTATCGCTGATTCTGCTCGACTAATTGGAACGGTAAGAACATTTAATGAAGATGTACGAAATGATGTCGAAAAAGAAATCGAACGAATTGTCCAAGGTACATGCTTAACAGCTGATGCTTCTTATGAGCTGAGTTATACGCGCGGCTATCCTTCCGTCGTAAACCACCCGGAAGAAACGGCCTTTCTTGCTTCTGCTGCTTCTCAAATCGATGAAGTTCATACAGTCGAAGAAACGGAGCCTCACATGACTGGAGAAGATTTCTCTTATTATTTGCAGCATATTAAAGGAACGTTCTTCTTTACAGGAGCTCAGCCAGAAGGTGTAGATGCTCCTTATCCTCATCATCATCCTAAATTTGATTTTAACGAAAAAGCAATGCTTATCGCAGCGAAAACGCTTGGTACGGCTGCTGTTGAGTATTTAAGAGAACAAGCTCATTCTAAAAACGCAATAAAAGCGAATTAATCATTCAGCAAGCATTCGTACAGATAAACAGACGATTGCTTGCTGTTTTATTTTAGGAAACTTTTTCTCACTTAAAACGTAGTATTTATATCGACTGAAAAGAGGTGACTTTTTTGAATACGTATGAAGAAAAAGTGTTACGAGAAGCTGAACATTGGAAATTTAGCATGTTGAAACGACCTTCTAAATTTCAGCGTACCGCAAAAGCCTTACAGCTTAAACTAAATGAAAAAATCCCTGCTAAAGTCCATAGAATTATAACTGAAAGTATAAAAAAAATGGTTGAAACCACGCTTGTTGGGTCCGATTTCACGACTAAAAAAAGAGATGTCAGCGGTCTTTCGTTTGAAGAAAAAGAGAAAAGAATTTTGGAGCTCATACCTAAGTACAAAAAAACAGCTGCTGTAGAAGGAGCTGGTACTGGTGCAGGTGGTCTCCTTTTAGGCGCAGCAGATTTCCCACTTCTTCTTTCCATAAAAATGAAGTGCTTATTTGACATTGCCGCGACGTATGGTTTTGATGTAAAAGAAAAAGAAGAACGCATTTATATGCTATATATTTTTCATCTTGCCTTTTGCAGCGACGACCATAGAACGAAGCTGCTCGAAGTAGTAGAAAGCTGGGAGGAAAAGAAAGAGGAACTTCTTGAGCTTGATTGGAAAGCTTTTCAACAAGAATATCGCGATTACATTGATGTTGTGAAAATGTTTCAGCTGATGCCGGGAATTGGAGCTGTTGTAGGTGCGTATGCGAATTATCAGCTTCTTGATCATCTCACAAAAGTAGCGATGAACGTCTATCGCTTTCGGATATTATCTTCGTCTCAAAAGTAGTCTAAAAACGTAAAAAAAGCTCCATTCGGAGCTTTTTTTACGTTAATTTTTTATTTACATATGCATTTACAAATAAGTGAATAAATATAGCACCTGCTGCCAAGGAAAGCAGTGCAGCAACTATATTAGAAAAAGCCACCACTATGGCGAGCACAAGAATTTGTACATACAGCGCTTTTTTCCATACGTCCAAAAATGCCCTTTTTCGTTCTTTAGCTTCGACTGGATAAAGAGAAAGCCATAAAATTTGCTTGTGCTGCTTCCAAAGCGGGAGTAATTGAAAACCCGTCATGTATACAACAAATAAAACAACCACTATATTGCCGTATTGAAACGGCGCAGCTACAATTAAAAATCCGCCAATGACAGTTAAGCGAACGAGCAAGCTTAAATAATCTCCTGATCGCAAAAATGTTCTGGTGTACAAGTAATGGTAAGTAGCATTTTGACGAAATGGAATACGTGTTACTAGCCAATCTAAATATCTACGGCGTTTGATTCGTTCTTTGACTTGTGGAACATCCGTAAATAAATTAGCTAATCGATAAAAATAGCCCATGCGCTTTTCTTCTAAGTCAATTAGCTTTTCCCATTTAATCGGCTTCCTTTTTGTAAGAGAGCGATAATAAACGGCTAGCGCAATCATAATTACCGCTACAATTCCTGTGAAAAATACGTATGCATGCGAAAATAAGAAATAAGTAAAAACTGCGTTTAAGAAAAACCTGACGATATAATCTGTCCACTTCGCCCACTTTTCTTCAAACCATACGGCCCACCAAGACATGCCTAAGTTTACAACTTTCAGAATGAGTAATAGCAGAAAAAACACAAAAATATTTGAGTAAGAATCATGCATTACTTTTACGTGAAGAGGCGCTGCTGCACCCGTTGCAAATAATAAAATATAAAGCTGAATCGTAAAGGTAAACCAAAAAGATTTTTTGAAATAAGGCTGCAGCTTCGTCTCCAAAGGAAGCAAAAAGACTAAATCAGGTCGTTTTAAAAACGTTTGAATTTGGCCCATTGTTAAAATCAATCCCATAAGGATCGCAATCACTACAGCCGAAGGAAACGCAGGTGTTAATGTACTCAACCACTGTTGATAATAGTAGGCCAAGCCGCCAATCGCAAAAATTAACACTAATTTAATGTGGTCATTTAAGATATATTTTGTATATCTTCTTACATCCACTAAATACTGCTGAAATCGTTGCTTCCATAATGCGTCAATCTTACTCATAGCCTTCTTCCTTCGTTAATTCAATATAAATTTCATCAAGAGTAGCATTGCGCATCTGAAATTCTTCTTGAAGATCTTTAAGCGTTCCTTGCGCTCTTACTTCTCCGTTATGTAAAATAACAAATTTATCACAGTAGCGCTCCGCGGTCGCCAAAATGTGTGTGGACATTAAAATGCCTGCACCTTGCTTTTTCATATCCGTCATCAAATCAAGTAAAGATTGAATACCAAGCGGGTCTAAACCTAAAAAAGGTTCATCAATAATATAAAGAGACGGCTGAACCAAAAAAGCGCACATAATCATAACCTTCTGCTTCATCCCTTTTGAAAAATGCGCGGGAAACCATTTTAACTTCCGGTCTAAACGAAATTCTTTTAAAAGCGGCTGCAGACGTGCTTCATATGCTTGAGGCTCAAGTCCATAAGCCATAGCTGTCATATCCAAATGTTCTTTTAATGTTAATTCATCGTAGAGCACAGGAGTTTCTGGAATAAACGTAAACTGACTTCGATAGCCTGTTGGGTCTTGTTGAAAGGTTTTATTATTAATGGATACACTTCCTTTTTTTGCTTCCATTAATCCAATGATATGTTTAATCGTTGTACTTTTTCCGGCTCCGTTTAAGCCGATTAACCCAACTAATTCACCTGCATTTACATCAAACGATACATCTTTTAAGACGGGAGTTTTCGTATATCCCCCTGTAATATTGTTAATTTGCAATAAAGAACCCATCACGATCTCCTTTTATTTGTTCTTTTTTGTCTACAAGCGCAAGCGCTATTTGCTCTATTGTACCAAATCTTTTTCGTCCTCACATCGTTTTCAATTCTTTTCGGTTAATTTTTCCAGAATATAATCGAAATATCGGGACATTCTATATAGGGAAGAAGGAAAACAAGTTATTGATTACAACTAATCATTACAAAGCTTCTTACATTTGGGATGAGGTGTCTACAGCAGGCATATTTCAGAAAACCTTATTGTAAATCGATGTATGTTTGATTCATAAGGGGATGGTAGTCATGAACGTAGTAAGAATATATATAATGGGTAGACAATAATGTTCATTTATTACTGTGTAAATGAGGTGTTTGTCAAAGACCAAGAACGATTTCGTTCACATTGTATATTTTTTTAGCTCAATGCTTAAATGAGGTGTTTGTTAAAGAGAATATACTTTTTCAAGTTACTGTTTCATTAGGCAATGTAATTACGTAAATGAGGTGTTCCTTAAAGATCATATGCTGCATTAAAAGCTATTTTTTCCTTCTTCACATGACGGGATGCATAATCGTTTGCATCCCGTTTTTGTGTATAAAATATGAGTGGCTATTTCTTGCCTGCTGATTGCATTTCTACTTTGTGGTAAAATAAACGTACATGTATACCCATACATTTATATTAGTAACGGAAGGTGAACATAATGAGCACACATGATGAAAACTGTATTTTTTGCAAAATTATTCGCGGTGAAATTCCAGGTGCAAAAGTATTTGAAAACGAACATGTATTAGCTTTTTTAGACATTAGTCAAGTAACAAAAGGTCATACGCTGGTGATTCCAAAAGTACATAAAAAAGACATTCACGAACTAACACCGGAAATTGCGCGCAATTTATTTGAAGTGGTTCCTCAAATCGCAAATGCAATTAAAGAAACATACAGCCCAATCGGCTTAAACATCTTAAATAATAATGGTGAAAAAGCTGGTCAATCCGTGTTTCATTATCATATGCACATTATTCCACGCTACGGGGAAGGCGATGGATTCGGTGCTGTATGGAAAGAGCATACAAGCGAATACACGCCTGAAAAACTTCAAGAAATCGCTGGCAATATTTCTTCTCGCCTTTCTTGAAACAAAAAAGCTTACACATGTAAGCTTTTTTTGTTTTATCTATTAATCAGTTTATGATTTAAAACTCAATACGTCTCTCGCTCATCATGAACCATTTTTTCCCTTAACTTCTAAATTCATACGCTCTTCAATCAATTTTGTTAATGCTCTTGATCCTTCAGGTACCAAGTGGACACCATCTGATGTAAAGTATTCAGGGTGCTTAGAAGCCTCAGAGTACCAATCTACAAGCGTGACGTGATCAAACTTTTCAGAAGCAGCTTTCAAGTTCTTGTTCACGGTGCTTTCCCAGGAACGAGGAACGCGCGTATTCACTAAGTAAACGTCCGCTTGTGAAAAAGCTTTTAACAGTTGTTCAAGTTCTTCATTGGTAAAATAACCGTTCGTTCCTAACTCAATAATCACTGCGCTGTTCGGATTATTAAATGCTTGATAACTAGGAGTTAGCTGCAGTGCTTCATTGAGCTGCCTTCCTACTTTTCCGTCAATCGTAATACTAAGCGGCATCTCTTTAAGATTAGGAGCAATATCCAGCATGACCGAATCTCCAATCGCAAGAACATCTCTGTAAGAATTCGGCTGCTGTTCTTCTTTTGCATCAGATTTTTCTTCTGCGGAGTTCTTTTCCGCGTTCTTTGTTTTTTCATCCTCCGCTTTGTTCTTGTCTTTGACAGAAGTTGAAGCATTTTCTTTATGATTCGTTTGAATTTTAACCTCTGTTTGTTTTGCTTCGGTCTCATCCTTTTGCTGCGTACTAATAGCAAAGCTTGTCATATCCGCTGTAAACAACGCCAAAAAGAAAATGAGACTGCCCAAAACCGCTTGTCTCGAACGAGAGAGATTACGCCATTTAAAAAGCTCTCTCGGATGGTAATGCCGGAAATAATAGCGAAAACCGCGTGTGCGAATAGGCACCTCGATGTAACGGTACGAAAGTTCAGCAATGATAAATGTAATTCCTACTTGTAACAGCGCATGCCAATAGACCGGGCGGCCAATCTCGGCTACAGGTGTTGTAAGAACAATAACCGGATAATGCCACAAATAGATACCGTATGATCTAGTACCAAGCCAGCGAAGCGGTTTAAACGACAAAGCTTTTCCTAAAAAGCTACTAGGGTGACTAATCGTTGCAACCAGCACAGCAGCGTTTAAACAAATCAGCAGCATGCCACCTTGATAAAGAAAAGATGCATGCGTATACTCATCAACGCTCCATACGCAGAGAATAAATACAAAGAAGCTTACCATACTTACTGCGTTTAATACTTGCTTGCCCACAGCTGGAAGATTTTTTGATGATAAACGATACATCGGCCAGACAAATGCAAGTAAACAACCGATTAAAAGGGCAAACAGCCGAGTATCGGTTCCATAATAAATGCGGCTAGGATCTCCTCCTGGCTCATATAAAAAAGACATCAGAATGGCTGAGGCCATTACTCCAGCTAAAATAAATAGAGAAAGAATTCCTCTCTTTTTAATAAATTTCAAACCCAACAATAAAACAAGTGGCCATACAATATAAAACTGCTCTTCAATAGCAAGTGACCATAAGTTCTTTAATGGTGACGGTGATCCAAAACTATCAAAATATGAAACTTTATGAAAAATAAACCACCAGTTACTCATATAAAAAATAGACGATAATGCATCGCCTCGTAGCGTTGTTAACAATGGTCGGTTAAATAAAATAACCCACGCTGCAGTTAATACGACCATCACATACACAGCTGGAAGAAGTCTTCTCGTACGGCTAATCCAAAAATGCTTCAAATTCTTTAAAGGATTTTCCCAAGATTGCACCAGTAAAATTGAGGTAATTAAATACCCAGATAATACAAAGAAAACGTCAACTCCTAAAAATCCTCCAGACGCCCATCCAAAGCCTAAGTGATAAGCAATCACAGCCATGACAGCAAAGGCCCGAAGTCCGTCCAAACTATATATATACCTATTTTTCTTTTCTTTTGCACTCATAAAAATGCCTCCAAGCAATATGTACAACAAATTTCTTTCTCAATAAATATTAAGAATATTACGTAATTGTTACATTTTTGTTACAAAAATCATTATATACAATATTATTACTTTCTTCAATATATCACTTACTGAAAATCAAAGAATAAGTAAAAAGAAACAAATTCACTATCTATCTTATTCATAAATTACTAATTTAGTAGTAGTCATATCGATTCTATCTGCATGCCACTAAACCCTACACGTTTCTTTCACCTTACCCGTTTTAAAAATAGAAAAACTTCACACAAATGGTGAAGTTTCTAAGGTGTCTTTAGCATATCGACGTGTGGGAGTCCTTCATCTGAATAAATATCGGACATAGGTCTAAAACCAAACGATTCATAAAATGTTTGAAGTCTGCTTTGAGCTTGAATTTTAATTGTCTTCTCGTGCAATTCATTCTCTAGAAAAGCAATTCCTCTTGCTACTAGTTCTCTTCCGAGACCTGTACCGCGCTGTGCTTGTTTTACAATAATACGTCCAAGAGAAGCTTCTTTATAGCTAATTCCTTTTGGTAAAACTCTAAGGTATGCGATAATTTTCTCATCTTCTTTTTTGAACAAATGATAAGCAAATTTGTCTTTTCCATCTACTTCTAAGTAAGCACACTTCTGTTCCACAACAAAAATAGAGGTGCGAAGCTGTAGAATTTCATAAAGCTCATCATTTGTCAGCTCTTGAAATGATTTTATGCACCAACTCATGATCTGCTCACCTTTTCTTATTGTTCTTTTTCAATTAAATTCAGCGTACGTTCAAGCCAATTGATATAGCTTGTCTCCCGGTCTTGAGCGCGAGATAGCACCAAGTAATGACCAAATTGAGGAGAAGAAACGGTAATGTGGTGATTAACTTCTTCTAAAAGATCATCCATTCGTTTCTTTAAAAAAGTCAGCTTCATTTTCCTGCTTGATAATTGGTTATCTATTTGTTGCTTTAACTCTTCTATTGACATGGATGAAGCAAAATAAGCTTTTAACATAAATTCATCTTTAGTTGTTTCAGGAATAGGATCAATCGTAGTGAGCCACTTGCTTAGCTCCACTCTTCCTTCTTCCGTTATCGAATACATCTTTTTTTCTAATTTTTTGCCTTGAATCACCGTTTCATAGCGAATAAATCCCTCTTCTGTTAATCGCTTTAGCTCGGGATAAATCTGGCTGTGTTTAGCGCTCCAAAAATTACCAACCTCTTCTTTAAAAAGTCTGGTAATGTCATACCCGCTGAGCTCCTCCTGATTTAAGAGCCCTAATATTGCATATTTTAATACTCTCATTCTGTTCCTCCACATTATTTCTTCCATCAGTATAGCATATAAACATTTCATTTACATGTTTGCCAAAACATGTTTACGTATACTTTTTATTTATCTTTTTTCTATTATTTTCTCTTTACAGATTAATTTAAATTTTTGAAAAGTTACCTCCACAACTAAGAGTTTTCATGATAGTATAATGATATTCTTTCTGACATCAGTCATTAGCCATTTTGTATGATGAGTGTTCGAACTAATTTGAGGAGGAATTAATGTGATTACGTTAAACAGAGCTTATAATTTTAATGCAGGTCCATCTGCGCTTCCCCTACCTGTCTTACAACTTGCTCAAGAGGAGCTAGTTAACTTCAAAAATACAGGTATGTCTGTGATGGAATTATCACATCGCAGCAAAGAGTTTGAAGATGTATTAACACATGCTAAAGAAACACTAACGGAATTGCTTAATATTCCAGATACACATGAAATTTTATTCCTGCAGGGCGGAGCAAGCCTGCAATTCTCTATGATTCCAATGAACTTTTTAGCTCCTGATCAAGTCGGGGCATATGTGCTAACGGGATCATGGTCGGAAAAAGCGTTAAAAGAAGCAAAGAAACTTGGAAAAACAGCAGTTGTTGCTTCTACTAAAGAAGAGAACTACCGCTCTATTCCAGCTTTAGATGATATAAAGCTTCCAAAAGAAGAGATTGGGTACTTGCATATCACGTCCAATAATACCATTTTTGGTACACAATGGGCTGACTACCCTTCTATTGAAGGAGTAGACTTAATTGCTGACATGTCAAGCGACATTCTTTGCCGTCAAATTGATGTATCTAAGTTCTCACTCATTTATGCTGGTGCTCAGAAAAACCTCGGACCATCTGGTGTAACAGTTGTCATTTTGAAGAAAGAATTGCTTAAACGTATCCCTGAAGGTTTACCAACAATGCTGAACTATGAGACTCACGTAAAGAGCAATTCTCTTTACAACACTCCTCCAACGTTTGGTATTTATATGCTTTCACTTGTTTTAGATTGGATTAAAGAACAAGGGGGCGTTAAAGCCATTGAAGCTCAAAATCATAAAAAAGCTAAGTTACTCTACGCAAGCATGGAACGTTCAAACGGTTTCTATACTCCTCACGCTACAGAGGAAAGCCGTTCAATTATGAATGTCACGTTTACTTTACCAAACGATGAGCTAACGGCTGAGTTTTTACAGCAAGCAAAAGAAAAAGGCTTTGTAGGATTAGCTGGACACCGTTCAATCGGCGGATGCCGCGCTTCTATTTACAATGCTGTGCCGCTTGAAGCGTGTGAAGCTCTTGCCGTCTTTATGGATGAATTTGCGCAGGCAAACGCGTAATTGGCAGAATTAGCTGATTCTTTTTTCACATAAATATGTTATAATCAGTATGTAAATATATGCAATGGGCATAGACGCACTATTGGTATATTTCGAGCTTAGCTTAGAAGAGGAGAGATGAGAAATGAATACAAAAGTTTTAGTTTCTTTAGCGTTATTAGTCGGAATTGGAGCGGTTCTCCACACGGTGGTACCTCCTATTTTATTTGGAATGAAGCCAGATATGATGTTAACAATGATGTTTTTAGCAATCCTGTTGTTTCCTAGCGTAAAAAATGTAGTACTAGTAAGCTTCACAACAGCTTTTATTTCTGCTTTAACGTCTAGTTTCCCGGGAGGACATATTGCAAACATAATTGATAAACCAATTACAGCATTTGTTTTCTTTGCATTATTTATGCTTGTGAAAAAAGCAACAGGCATCAAAACACCAGTTGCCGCTGCTTTAACAGCTGTTGGCACGCTCGTATCAGGAACCGTATTCTTGTCTGCTGCCGCGCTAATCGTCGGCTTACCGGGCGGAAACAGCGTCATGGCGCTTGTTGCTGCGGTTGTATTACCTGCAACAGTAGTGAATACAATCGTTATGGTCGTTATTTATCCAATTGTTCAATCCGTTCTAAAACGCACAAGCATCAAAGCAAAATTATCGTAACGTCAAGAGCCTGATTTAGTTAAGAATCAGGCTCTTTTTTTACACCAAAAGCTAAGGCCCGCCAAAGCGTGGCGGACCTTTAGATAAAACGGTTCATTTATAGTATGTTGCTGATCTTTTAGAGACAATCTAAAGTCCGGCTCTTAACTTGTTGTTTAAAAAGAAATGATACAGGATGCTTTTCACTTAAATTTCATTTGCAGCTCATACAATAGGTATGAAGACTTACTATGTAATAAAGGTTTAAGTTCCCCATCCTAGGTTACATAATAAAGTATAAGCGCCAATAAAAAACTCGCAAAAGCCACTGTCGCACATGTAAGAGACTTTTGTTTAAGCACATGTTTAGGTGGATATGATGCCGTTCTAGTCGTAAGGCTAAACCATTTAAAAGCAGCGAGAAAAAAACTCAGGCTAATCATCAAAAGAATGAATAAAGCTATCCCATGTTGATAACCTCCTTCTTTTGTATAAATCTATGCTATTTTTTTATGATTATGTCAGAAGGAAGTGTTAGCAATTACTTTACTACATAGGAGGAAATAAATAATGAGTAGAATGAAAAAACTAGCAGCTGGAGCAGCAATCGGAAGCACCGTAGCCGCTATTACAACGCTTCTTATTACTCCATATTCAGGACGAGAACTTAAACAGCGTGTCAGTTCTCGAAAAGACCGAGTTAACGCTTCACAACAAGAGCTCTCAACAAAAATAAAAGCTGTTTCTCAACAAGTACAAATGACCGCCAGAGAAGGAAATACTATAGTGAAAAATATCGCAAGTGACCTTTCTACTACCCTTGGTCAGTTTAAAGAAGAAATTGTCCCTCATAAGGAATCCATTCAGCATCATTTGAAAGAAATCCAAAATTCTTTGTCAAACCTAGAGGAACATGTACAGACAACTAAAAATCCCAATGAAAAAATTGACAAAAAAGAAGGTTAAAGCGCCTTCTTTTTTAATTTTTTAAAATTTTGTAAATTTACATCTTTATAATTTTTTATTTTATTGGCATAATAGAAGATAAATAAAAAAAGAGACTAAGTAGGTGGGAGAAGATGAAAAAGACTAGTGATCAGGATTACAGTTTGAAAGAAGCACTTCTATTTAGCCAACGTATTGCCCAATTAAGTAAAGCCCTTTGGAAAACCGTAGAGAAGGATTGGCAGCAATGGATTAAGCCTTATGACCTTAATATTAACGAGCATCATATTTTGTGGATTTCATATCATTTAAACGGGGCTTCCATTTCCGAAATTGCCAAGTTTGGAGTTATGCATGTTTCTACTGCATTTAACTTCTCCAAAAAACTAGAAGAACGAGGTTTACTTGAGTTTTCTAAAAAAGAAAGCGACAAGCGAAATACGTACATTCAGCTGACAGATAAAGGCGAGGCCATTTTACTGGATTTAATGGAACATTACGAACCTTCTAATAATTCAGTATTCAGCGGCGCACTTCCGTTGCGCGACTTGTACGGCAAATTCCCTGAGTTTATGGAACTAATGACCGTCATCCGCAAAATTTACGGTGAAGATTTTATGGATATCTTCGAGCGATCTTTCCATCATATCGAAGAAGAATTCACTGAAGAAGATGGCAAGCTTGTCAAGAAAGATAAAGAGAACCACCAGGAGACTATTTCAAACTCTTAATGGTTAGTCCCTTATCCATTGAATAATTTCAAAAAATTCATTCATCACATCTTGATAAGAAGGTTGATAACGAAGCGATTCGACCGTCTCTCTGGGAGTTAATTTATAATTCAGCATACCAACAAATTGTGTAAGAAGCGGAACAAAGTCTGTTAGGCCTTCCGCTTTTTGCTCAATATATTCGTTTTTTGTATCTTCACACAGAATTAAAATTTCCTCTACTTCCCTCTTTGTAAGCTGATTTCTTACCACTAAATCAATAAATGGTTTAGCTTCTTGTTCAGATGTCCCAGATAACAGTTTTATGTAATATTCTAAACGTGATACTCGAGATTCTAAAGTTTCCATCCGCTTCCCCTACTCCTTCAACGTTCATATATCTCTACTCCATATTGTACATGATTCATTCATGTTCTTCCAAATAATTCTTTCTTCGTCAATCACATTTCCTGTTTGAGTAGCACCGTATAAAGATTTTCATATACTGATTATGTACTCACTGCATATATTAATATAAATCCCTCTGTCCTTTTTAACAATCCTTTTGCACAATGGCTGATTGTTACTCATTTCTTATCCATTCACTTTGCTATTTCGTTTAAAACCTATTTCTCAACTTCTTAACTACCCTTTATAAAATAAAAACCGCATTTCTGTGTAAATACCTTTTGAAATTCTTTGCTCAACTGTATATATAACTATCTATTTTACCGCTTTTTTGGTAATGTTAATATAGATATTTGTAAATTCATACAAAGCTGTACTATATAAATGACTATAAGACTTTTTGTCTTCGTCACACTGATTTTGTTAGGGGGATTTTTATGTACATATTCTTTATTGTATTTGCACTATTCATTTTATTCTACATCAATGCACTAACAAATACATTGTGTATTCAAAAAGAAATTCCAGCTGAAAAACAGCCTAAAGTTTTTCGTACGATTAATGTATTAATTACCATTTTATTAGTTTCATCTTATATTGAAGTATCATTTACATAAAAAACGGTGAGATGTCTCACCGCTTTTTTATAGGCTTAGCAAAAACAGCTAGCGCCGATGATAACTAATAAGATGAATAATACGACTAATAGAGCAAATCCACTGCCGTATCCGCATCCGTAAGAACCCATATCTATCGCCCCTTTCCTTTTATATTCATCTGTTTCCTAGTGGTAACATGCACAACCAACAATGACTAATAAGATAAACAGTACAACTAATAGTGCAAAACCGCCTCCATATCCGCATCCGCTCATTTGAGCACCCCCTTTGTTTACTAATACTGCATCTTATGCATCAGCTCAAAAAACGTCTAGGCTTTTAGCCCAAACTCCATAATTTATTTCTCTTGCTTCTCGTTTGGAGATTACTCTGTGAGTTTGTCCACCATTTTGAAAACGCTTTATAAAAAAGCCATCATAAGCGTATAATCACTCCATGCTTAGTGGAAAATAAATGTAAATTTACGTGGTTTTAACTTCATTTGCTAACATCAGGAAATGTGATATAGTAAATCTTGAGTCAAGCTACATAAGTAAAAATGATGAGTAGGAGTGTTTACGTATGAAAAAAAGCTTAGTTGCACTAACAACGGCAGCCAGCCTCGTTGCTTTATCAGCATGCAGTGGGGGAAATGATGCTTCAAATGCAAACGATTCTTCAAAAGTAATTGTAGAAACAAAAGCAGGCAATATCACTCAAGGTGATTTGTATAAGCAAATGAAAGATACAATCGGACAAGACCAATTTAATACACTCGTACGAAGCGTTACCGAAGAAAAAGTATTGAGTAAAAAATATAAAGTAACGGATAAAGAGCTTGATCAGCAGCTGAACATTCTAAGAGAACAATACGGTGATCAGGTGGATTCAGTTATTAAGCAAAAAGGCGAAAAAGAAGTCAAAGATATGCTAAAAGTAGATATTCTCCGTGAAAAAGCTGCTACGGCAGGCATTAAAGTATCGGACAAAGAACTGAAAAAAGCTTATGATGAATATAAAGCTCAAAAACCTCAAATTCGCGCAAGTCATATTTTAGTAAAAGACGAAAAGACAGCAAACGAAGTAGAAGCGAAAATCAAAAAAGGCGAGGACTTTGCTAGTCTAGCAAAAGAATATTCAACGGATCAGCAGTCTGCAGCTAACGGCGGCGATTTAGGCTACTTCGGTGAAGGCCAAATGGTTAAAGAATTTGAAGAAGCGGCTTACAAGCTGAAAAAAGGTGAAGTAAGTAAACCAATCAAAACAGAGTACGGCTACCATATCATTAAACTAGTCGATAAAAAGAAAGTAGAATCGTTTGAGAAAAAGAAACCCGAACTTGAGCAGCAAATCAAACGTTCAAAAGTAGATCAAGCAGAAGCGAACAAGAAGATTCAAAAAGAGCTTGATAAAGCAAAAGTGGAAGTCAAAGATAAAAATGTAAAACCAATTTTCGAAGAAGGTGCGACAGATAGTCAATCTGGCGTAGAAACTCCTCAGCAGTAATGCTAAGAGCCTGTCACTCATGTGACAGGCTCTTTTATATAATCAGATAGAATCGCTGTTGCGTCTTTCTTTTTCCACTTGCATTCTTTCGATGAAGACTTGTCCCTCTTTTTCAATAAACGAATCATCCACTTGCTTATCATGTTGTGCAGCACGAATTGCCATAAATCCACTAAAGAAAATGCCTGCTACAACTAAATAAATCCAAATTGGTAGTGTCACCATATATTGATCCCCCATCACAGTTATTTACAACCACTATATGCGAAGGAAGAAAGACTTATACCTTTTTAATCAATCGTTGGTTTATAAAATGAACGATTATCAAGTGCAAAAATACGCTCTGTAAATTCACCAGGCTTCACTTTTGTTAATGCTCGGTCCAGCATATTCATTTTAGCGTCTACATTGTCAATCAAATGAAGCATCTCAGCCTCTTTAATTAACGGCTTTTTCGGACTTCCCCACTCTTCCTTACCGTGATGCGATAATACAAGGTGCTGAAGAAGCATGACCTCTTCTCCTTCAATCGCTAATTCTTCCGCCGCTTTTCCAATTTCATTCACCATAATCGAGATATGGCCAAGCAAGTTCCCTTCGACTGTGTATATCGTCGAAACAGGACCTGAAAGTTCAAATACTTTGCCAAGGTCATGAAGAATAACTCCAGCGTACAGCAAGTCGCGGTTTAAGCTTGGATAAAGGGTTGAAAATGACTCAGCCAGCTTCAGCATAGACACCACATGGTAGGCAAGCCCCGATACAAACTCATGGTGATTTTTAGTTGCTGCCGGATATTCTAAAAATTCCGTTTGATATTTTTTAAACAAATGGCGAGTAATGCGCTGGACATTTGAATTTTTCATTTCAAATATACTCTTTGTAATATGTTCCACCATTTCTTCTTGAGATAAAGGCGCCACTTCTAAAAAGTCAGATGTGCGCACTCCGTCTTGGGGCTGTGCAGGACGAATGTTGCGTATTTTCAGCTGGTTGCGCCCGCGGTAATTCATTACTTCTCCAGCAGCTCGCACAATCTTTTGAGCAGCATAATTTTCCTCGTCATCTGGAGATGCATCCCACAGCTTGGCTTCAATATCACCTGTTTTATCCTGTAGGATTACCGTTAAAAATGGTTTTCCATTGCTTGCAATTCCTCTCGTTGAGGATTTAATTAAAAAATAAAGATCAACTTGCTCTCCTACTTCGTATTGAGCAATTCCTTTTGTCATGCCCTTTTCCTCCTTACCACTTCATTCTATGTATTTGATAGCAAAGCTCTTATCGCTTCGTCCGCTTATTTACAGCTCTTTACATTTCATTTTACCATCGCTTGGCACCGAATGCACGGGTAGACGCTTTTTCATAAGAGATGAGATTATGACACAACAAAATCAATACAATCTAAAGACAAACAGATTGGATAAAGGAGCTAGTATGAATCGCTTGAGGCACCGCTGTTGATTTCCGTGCAAGACTTCTCTTTCCGGCAGCCGCTGAGCCTCCTCGTCGCTTCCGCTTTCTCCGCAGGAGTCTTCGTCTTGCTCTCCACTACACAGCTTGAAACAACTACATACATGCAAACTATGGTCACCATACCAATAAAAAAATCCGGACGAGTTGGATTCTCCATCAAGAATCTAGATTGTTCGTCCGGACCTCCCTTCAACTAATCTACTTTTGTCTCAGCCTCTCACTTCTTTATGTTTCTTTTTTCGTTAACTGCAGCGCCTTTTTAATATCTTTAAAAGAGGTAGATTGACCATACATAAGGACCCCTCCTTTATACACACGGGCACCAAATATAGCTAAAGCAGTAATCGTCACAACCAAAATCCCTATCGATACACTCACTTCCCACATAGGAACATTTAACATACCTACACGCAAAAACATAATCATAGGAGCAAAAAACGGGATAAAAGATGTGACCGTAATGATTGTGGTTTCAGGATCACCAAGTCCAAACATAGCAATTAAAAAAGCGGCCACAATCACAAGGGTCATGGGCGTAATCATTTGCTGTACATCTTCAATACGGCTCACAAGAGAACCTAAAAAAGCCGCGAGCGTAGCAAAAAGAAAGTACCCTAATATGAAAAAGACAAATGCATACACGAATGTAGTCAGCGGAACATCATTAAATCCGAGATAAGAAAAGATGCCGTTATGATTTGTTTCCACACTGGCTTTTAACGATGTGTAGCCCACGCTCAGTATCACTGCAAGCTGTGTTAAGCTGAGCAGTGCAATTCCAATGATTTTAGCAAACATTTGTGTAATAGGTGATACGCTCGATACAAGGATCTCCATAACGCGGGATGATTTTTCAGTAGCTACTTCCATCGCAATCATGCTCCCATACATGATAACGGCAAAATAAATAACAAACAGCAGAACATACACAAGACCTCTTGCTTGATTTAGCTCTTGTTCTGTTTTGGCATTTTCAACTAACGCTTCTTTTTTAAATGAAACAGGACTGTAAAGCTGATCAATTTGCTTTTCTTCTAAACCAATTTTCACTGTAGCCATAGCCACTTTTGTTTGCTGTACCGCCTGTTCTAAGGTAGATGAAAGATTTGATTCGGCCAAAGAGTTAGCTTTGTACACAGCTTGAGGCAGCTGCTTATCGTTTAAAGATAAAAGTAAATAGCTATCGAGCTGCCCGCTTTTTACCGCTTGCTTTGCCTTAGCCTCAGACGTAAATTCTTTTAAATGAATGTCTGAATCCATAGCATTTACATTTTGTTTGAACAACGTATATACGCTTTCCACTTCATAGATGACACCCACATTTGTGCCATTATCGTCTGAATTAAAAACGTCGATAATTTTCTCCATATTTGTAAGAGCAACTAGAATAAGAGCAGTAATAATCGTCGTAATAATAAAAGATTTTGTTTTTAATTTATTAAGATATGTATGAAAAACGATGACCCAAAATTTATTCATAGGAAGCACCTACCTTTTCAATGAAAATATCATTTAATGAAGGCTCTTCCACTGCAAATTTAGATACAAATGAAAAATGTTTAAGTTCTTGAAAAATGAGTTGCGATACGGATTCATGCTGAATTTGAACAATCATGCCTTCAACCGTTTTTTTCACCTTTACAACACCTTCAAGCTCCGTAATTCTCTCAAACGGACCTTTCCCATGTATAATGACGTTTTTCTTGCCAAATGAACGCTTGATCTCCGGCAGTCTTCCATATACAACAGGCGTACCATGATGCATAATACATAAATATTCACAAAGTTCTTCCACATGTTCCATTCGATGACTTGAAAAAACAATCGTCGTCCCGCGTTTTTTCAAATCAAGTACCGCTTCTTTTAGTACCTCTACGTTTACAGGATCCAATCCGCTAAAAGGTTCATCTAAAATAAGCAGCTCGGGACGATGAATAACGGAAGCGATAAATTGAATTTTTTGCTGATTTCCTTTGGATAGCTCTTCTACTTTTTTTGAAGCATATTGAGGAATATTAAATCGAGATAACCAGCGCTCCATTTCTTGCAGCACGTTAGCTTTTTTCATCCCGCGCAGCCGTCCTAGATAAACAAGCTGATCTTTGACTTTTAATTTCGGATATAATCCCCTTTCTTCTGGAAGGTAACCAACTAGATGGCTTCTACTGTAAGTTAAAGATTTATCATTCCATTGGATGTGACCTGAGGTTGGTTCAATGAGCCCTAAAATCATTCGAAACGTCGTTGTTTTGCCAGCACCGTTTGCACCTAAAAAACCAAACACTTCACCCTTTGGAATTTGCAAGGATAGTTCATTTACAGCTGTAAATTCACCGTACCTTTTTGAAACTTCACGGATAGAAAGAGACATTTAATTCCTCCTTTGTAAATAAACCTATGTTTATTGTATGGAAAAAAATGATATCTGTAAACCTTAGCAGGATTTAGAGGAATAAGACGAGAAATATGTTGAATACGCTTACAATTATACTATAAGAGGAGAGTAGATTTTATGAGTACTTATACATTAACCGCTTTTGAAAAGACTGGAGAAAAATTAATAGATGAAAGCTTCGAAGCAGCTTCTGAAACAGAAGCAAAGACAATCGGCACCAAAAAGTTAGAAGGGCTTGCCTACTTAGAAAAAACACATCGATGCGTTAGCTCTAGCGGAAAACTTGTATTATTTCATCGTTAATACAAAACGCCGGAAAGGTTTAACTTTCCGGCGTTTTATATTACTTTACAGCTTCTTTTAGTTCTTTACCAGCTTTAAATGCCGGTACTTTTGATGCTGGAATTTGCATTTCTTCACCCGTTTGAGGGTTACGGCCTGTACGAGCAGCACGCTCGCGTACTTCAAATGTACCGAAGCCGATTAACTGAATTTTTTCACCTTCACCTAGCGTTGATGAAATTGTTTCTAGTAATGCGTCAACTGCTTTAGATGCATCTGCTTTTGTTAACTCTGATTTTGTTGCCACTGCGTTTACTAAATCTGTTTTGTTCATTTCCAATCACCTCATTAGTTTCTACATTATCTTGTGTTACCACTGTTTTGCAACTTTTAAACATGCTCTATCAATATGATAGACAAAAATATTGGCTTTTAAACTAGTTCACTTAATTTTCGGAAATATCTTTTTCACTTTGATTAAAAACAGGCGCTCGCTTTTCCAGAAACGCACGTACACCTTCCTTATGATCCGAACTTTGGCTCATAGCAAACTGACTTCTTTTCTCAAGCGCAAGCACTTGCTTTAATTGTGAAATAGATGTCTCCACATAAATTCGCTTTGTTTCCTTCAAAGCACGTGAAGGTTTTTTTAGCCAATATGAGAGATAATCTTCTACACGCTTCGCCAAATCTCCTTCTTTTATTTCATCAATTATGCCAAATTGATGAGCTTCCTCTGCTTTTAATGTCTTTCCTTCCCAAATTAGCTGTTTCGCACGATGAGAACCGATGCGCTTTTCTAGTAAAAAGTGACCGCCTCCGTCTGGAATTAGAGCAATGCCGATAAAGTTCATCGCAATTTTCGTGTGTCTTTCTGCAATAATATAATCAGAAGCAAGCGCAATGCTGAGCCCTAGCCCTGCTGCCGCACCGTGCAGTACACTTATCGTCATTTGAGGCAGGCTGTATAAAGTCAGCACGGCTTCATTAATTAAATCCATCACCTGCTCAAAACGTTCTGATTGTGAAGGTGACATCATCATATTAATATCTCCCCCTGCTGAAAACACTTTTCCGTTTCCTTTTACTACTAAGAAGTCCACTTCACTTTCTTCGACAACTTTTAAACATTGAATAAACTGCTCTAGCACTTCTTCGTTTAATGCATTTAACGCATCCGGCCTGTTAAACGAAATTGTGGCGACACGCTCTTGCAAAACTAGTTCTACTACTTTTAATTCGACGGTCATATTTACTCACCCTTTCTGATAATGATTGAGGACTTGTTCACGAAGCGTACGTTTTAAAAACTTTCCGACCGTTGTCTTTGGGATTTCATCCATAAATAAAATGTCATCTGGAAGCCACCATTTTGCGAACTGCGGCGCTAAAAATTTGAGCAGCTCTTCTGACGAAACGACACCTTTATATGCATCTTTTAACACGACACAAGCAACTGGACGCTCTTGCCACACCTTATGAGGGACTGCTATGACACAGGCTTCGAAAACAGATTCATGGGCAATCAGCGCGTTTTCTAGATCAACCGATGAAATCCATTCTCCTCCGCTTTTAATTAAATCTTTTGTTCGGTCTACAATTTTGATCGTTCCCTCTTCGTCAACCGTCACAATATCTCCCGTATACAGCCAGCCGTCTTTAAACGTATCTTCTGTTCTTTTATCCTTGTAATATTCAGAAGCTACCCATGGCCCCTTTAGTAATAGCTCACCCATTTCCACTCCATCCCAAGCAACTTCTCCATTTTGACCTATTACTTTCATTTCAACGCCAGGAACTAAGAAACCTTGCTTCGCTTTTACGCTGAGCTGATACTCAGGGTCTTCGCTGTACTGATAGCTTTTTAAGCGGGAGACGGTTACAACAGGGCTTGTTTCCGTCATTCCGTATGCATGCATAAATTCAATTTGATATTTTTCCTGAAATTCTCGAATGACGCTTTTTGGGGCCGCTGATCCGCCGCATAAAATAGCCCGCAAACTATCAACTGCGTAAGGCTTTTTTTCTAACTCTTGTAAAAAATTTAACCAAACGGTAGGTACTGCTGCAGCAAGAGTTACTTTCTCTTGTTCAATGAGAGAGGCAATCGTCTCTGAGGTACAAAAAGCGCCCGGCAGCACGAGCTTTGTCCCAAACCAGACCGCAGCAAAAGGAATTCCCCATGCATTTACATGAAACATTGGAACGATAGGCATAGCGGTATCACCTTCTGATAATCCAGCACTATCAGCAAGTCCTAGCGCCATACAGTGTAAATAAATAGCGCGATGAGAATATACAACGCCCTTTGGCTCTCCTGTAGTAGCAGAGGTATAACAAAGGCCTACTGGTTCTTCTTCGCTTAAATCTTGAACAAAGGAATGCGATGCATCCCCTTGCTGAATCCAATTTTCGTAATGATACACTGGCAACTCTGTTTCTGGCAGCTCACCTTCATCTGACATAAGGATATAGGCTTCAACATGTGGAAGCCTTTGATGAATGCTTTCAAATAAAGGTAAAAAGCATTCATCAAGTAAAATGACTTTATCGTGTGCATGGTTAATGATGTATACAATTTGCTCAGAATCTAACCGGATATTAATTGTGTGAAGCACAGCGCCTATTCCCGGTACAGCAAAATAAGCCTCTAGATGTCTATGATGATTCCATGCAAACGTTCCGACTCTTTCTCCTCGCTTCACTCCAATTCGTTCTAGCATACTAGAGAGCTGCCGAGTCCGTTTTATTAACTGATTATAAGTTAAACGTTGAATCCCTTTTGAAGATTTAGAAACCACTTCTTTTTTACCAAACAGCTTTTCAGCTCTTTCCATCATAGATGGTACGGTTAACTGTACATTCATCATTAAGCGGCACCTCGCATCGTCATAATAAGAAAACGCTTACAACTTTCTTATATATTCAACAGATTCCGACATTTCCCTGCTGAAAATAAAAAAGATCACTAAAAAGTGACCTTTTTATTTCCT
Organism: Priestia sp. FSL R5-0597; assembly: GCF_038006305.1. Taxonomy (NCBI): domain Bacteria; kingdom Bacillati; phylum Bacillota; class Bacilli; order Caryophanales; family Bacillaceae; genus Priestia; species Priestia sp. FSL R5-0597. Next base: position 545,914 of record NZ_JBBOUZ010000001.1, on the reverse strand, counting down.
AAACAATTCATCTAAAATCTTGAGTTTCTCTTGCGTATAGTGCTCGAATCCATCGTTGTACGATTTTGGGTCTTTTGGATTCGCAAACCTTGTAATAATGCCTGTTTCTGGATGCACGAACTTACTGGATGCCCCGCACCCAAGGCCAATAATCGTCTGCTTTTCTTCCATGATCATAATATTGTACAGGCTCTCTTGACCAGGGAATGAATATCCAACGTTCTCTAAATTACCTAAAATATTTTTTTGGCGATATAAATAATAAGGTTCATATCCTTGTTCTTGAGTCCACTCAGTCGCTAAATCCATCATTTTACCAATTTCATAGCGATCTGCTACTTTGTATTTCCGTTTATTTTGAGTCATTTCAGACGCGCGTTTAAACGATAGCGTATGAACAGTTAAAGATTCAGGAAGCAATTTTTTAGATTCGTCTAGCGTATGCTGAAATTCTTCTACACCTTCATTTGGAAGCCCAATAATTAAGTCCATGTTAATGTTATTCATCCCCATTTTTCGAGAAAGATGAAATTTATCAATCGTTTCTTCAACTGTATGATGACGTCCAATAGCTTTTAAGGTTTCTTGAATATAAGACTGCGGATTTACACTAATCCGGTCAATATTCCATTTGTTCAAAACAGCTAGCTTTTCTTCCGTAATCGTATCGGGTCTTCCTGCTTCTACCGTAATTTCACGGATATTTTGTACATCAGGGAACGATTCATACATCTCTTCATACAGCATGTCCATTTCTTCAGCCGTAATGCTCGTTGGTGTGCCTCCGCCATAATAGACGGTTGTAATCTTGACGTCATTGTCTTTTAACCATTTCCCTACTTCACGCATCTCATAATGCAAGCCGCCTAAAAATGACGTAACAGATCCTTGACGTCCGTTAATCGCATAGGCTGGGAATGTACAGTATGCACACTTCGTCGGACAAAACGGAATGCCTATATAAATGCTTACCTCGTTCTTTAACTCATGTAAATCGGGAATAGCTGCTAGTTGACGATCCACAATATGCTGCATTAAATTAATTTTGTCATCAGTGATTAAATATTCTTCCTTTAGCTCACGATGTGCTTGTTCTTTACTTTTGCCTGACTGCAGTTTCATATGAAGCAACTTCGTTGGACGTATACCGGTTAAAATACCCCATTTTTGAACAATGTTTGTATACTCCTGTAACACAGATAAGTAGACGCGAAGCACCACATTTTTTATTTGCTTGAATTTTTCTTTTTCTGTTTCATACGGCGTAAACGATTTAGAAAGCTCTTCTGTAAACACCTTGTCCGTTGCAGCATCATGCAGCACTGCTTTCGCATAAATTTCTTCATGAACTTTTAGCTCTACTTCAACCTTCAGCTGAGCTTCGTTATCATCCTCAAAGGAGACGTTGCTTTCTTCAAAAAACAAATCTGAAATTCGGTGAAGCGGACGTAAAAAACGCTCATCTTCTATACCTTTTATATAAATGTTCAATATAATCACCTTTCAAATCAATTCTATCTAAGTAATCAGTTTACAAAACCTACGTATGTCCGGTCAAGGTGCTCAGCTCAAGGGAATACGCGGACAGGAAACAAACGGAAAAAGAGATTGAGCCATAATTACATTAATTCAACCTACAGACGAACAAATGGGATAAATAAGCTCATATGAATTGCTTGTTACACTTCTGTTGATTTACGCAGGAGTCTTCGCCTTGCCCTTCAATCAACAGTTAGAAACAGCTACATACGTGAAGCTGACGTTTATCCTACCAATGAAAAAAATCCGAACGAGTTGGATTCTTCGTTCGGATTCCCCTTCAACTAACATACTTTTATTTATTTTAAACGAAAGCTGTCAATTTGATGAAGATAACCAAGACGCTGCTGCTTTCTAAATAATTCTTTCACCATATAGGCTACACCATTTTCATTATTAGAACGAGTAACCCAATCCGCAAGCATTTTTAATTCCGTTGGTGAATTGCCCATGGCCACACCCATTCCCGCGTGTTCAATCGTTTCTACATCATCATAGCAATTTCCAATGGCTACTACGTCTTCCATCGGTATCCCTAGACGATTTGCTACATAACGAACGCCGGCAGCTTTTGTGGCTCCTTTTGGCGTAATATAGCATCTATTTTCATTTGGATACGAAAACCATTCAATATCCGGAACTGCACTGGCAATTGTTTGCTCAGCGTATTCTTTTTCTCTACGATCTGCAAAATACACTTCTATTTTTGGAGTAGAAACAGGTTCATCACGAAGCGTATCTCCTAATGAATCTACGAACTGCACGGGATAAAAGAGCGGTTCTCCCGTTTTTAACACGCTTTTAGCTACAATATTATTAGGAAGCTTTACACGATTTCCAATTGAAAACCTTTCATGCAAAATGCGGACATGACAATTAAAATTTTCAAAAAGCTGAATGAGATTAAATGTTTTTTCCTCGCTAATTCTCTTATCTAGTATCGGTTTGTCTATCGATGTTCCGATAAAGGCACCGCTATGAGTAATGAGCATTGCTGGATGAACTTTAAGTGATCGAGCAATTTTTTTAGCAGACGGAAAATGCCTGTTTGTTACTAACGTAACGTAAACCCCTTTATTTTTCACAAATTGAATTGCGTCTTTCGTTTCTTTTGTAACGCGCCCTTGGCTATTTAAAATGGTTCCATCAATATTCAACGCTAGCAATCGATAAGCCATATGAGAACCCCTTCTTTCATAGATGTCTAATCCGTTAGGATACGGTTATAAATGACCTTTTCATGATAGTCGGCATGTGTAGCCTTGTTACTAAGCTTATGAGCAGAACTGCACAATTAGAAGGAATTTCCGCATAAAAAAAGAGGAAAAGATTTCTCTTTTCCTCTTTTCTCTATCTCTTATTCAGCCGCACCGTAAAGTTCTTCAAGTGGCTTCATGATAATTTTGTTTAATTCACCAATTACCATGCTCATACGTTGCTCAGCTTCCATTAGCTTCGCGATATTTTGATCTTGTTGAACGATTGCAACTGTTTGTTGAGCTTGCTGAACTTCTTCTTCAGTGATCTCTTGGCCCATCATTTGCTTTTGTTGCAGCTCCATTTGCATTGTACGGAAACGCTCAAATAATTGTTTTGAACCTTGATCAGCGTTTACTGCTGCATATAAGTTTTTTAAGTTTGTGTAATCGTCGCTTTGACGAATTGCTTTTTCTAAATCATTTGCTACATCATGTAAGTTTACAGACACGTTAAGTTCCTCCTAATTCAGTTCTATAATTTCTTGACTTCCCTAACTATAACAAATTATTATATAAAATTCAGCTTAAGACCTTTATTTTCTCAGAAAACGATAAATTCTCTTCACAGATTGGGCTAATTCCTCATAGTATATATCAGCATTCGCCTACTAAAGGAAAGAAAAAGAGGATTCGTTTATGAATACTTTTACCATTTCTCTAAAACCACTAGAGAACCATATGAGCGACGACATTTACATTAGTTCTGCTCTGTTCTCACGTGTGAAATGCAAGCACGAGTTTACGTTAACAGTAGGCTCCATCACAAAAGAAGTCAAAGCCACTGTTTTTCAGCATCGAGAATGCTGCTTCATGATGTCGGAAGCTCTATTTGCAGACTTTCGCTTTCCGTATGAAACGCATCAGCTGAGAGGCATTTACGAAGAGAACACGTTTAGGATGGGACCCGTGATTAGCATCGTAACAGAAGTTCGAGAAGATGAAGAACCCTTTGGCTCCATTTCTGTATTTTGTAAGGAATTTGTTCAAGCTTGCAAGGAGTTAGGGTGTTTTTGCTATGTGAGCAAATTGAGCGACGTGAAGTCATTGTCCCCTAAAGGATATGTTTATCGCGGTGATCGATGGGTTTATTCAGACGTTCCCTTTCCGGGAATCGTACACAACCGGATTCATGCCAGGAAAACCGAGCAAAGCGCTGATTTTCAAACCTTTAAAACATTTTTGAAAGAGCATGACGTTCCTTTCTTTAACGCACGCTACTTAAATAAATGGACGGTTTTTCAACAGCTTAAAGATGTTGTACACTTGCTTCCATATTTGCCAAAAACGTATCAGCTTCGTTCACGTCAAGATCTTCTTGACGCTTTGGAACTTCATGACGATGTTTTTCTGAAGCCTGTTCATGGTAGCCAAGGAAAAAATATTTTTAAAATTTCAAAGAAAGAAAAGTATATTTTAGACTATACAACGTTTACACACACGTATGAAAAAGAATATGAATCTCTCTATGACTTATTTGAAACGCTTTATAGTCAATTAAAAAGGCAAGGGTTTCTCATCCAAGAAGGAATTTCACTGCAGACATACAAACAGTGCCCTTTTGATTTCCGCATTCTCTGTCATAAAAAAGACGACTTGACGTGGAAAATCACGTCCATTGTCACACGTGTATCAAAACCCGGCAATTTCGTCTCAAATCTTGCTCGTGGAGGGGATATTCATCCTCCTCAGCAAGTTTTAACTCAGCTCTATGATTCAAAAACGACGCGCCATATCCTTTCACTTTTAAAAGAGATTGCGATTGAAATTTGCACACAGCTTTCTCACCCGTCTGAACTTTATGCAGAATTTGGTATTGATTTAGCGATTGATCAAGAAGGAAAGCCTTGGATTATTGAAGTAAATGTCAAACCTTCCAAACAATTAGATTCAAGCGCTTTCTCTGTTCGTCCCTCAACAAAAGCACTGCTTGATTATTGTCTGCATGCAACGAATTTTCAATTTGCCAAGGAGGATTTACGATGATTTCATTAGGCTTTTTAACGATTCACCCACAGCAAGAAGTGGAGTATGTGACCGAAATTGCTAAACATGCTTCTGAGTTTTCAATTGAAATATACCGTTTTACTCCTTTTAACATTCATCCTAACACCGAAAATATTGAAGGCTTCCGCTACGATTTACAACAAAAGAAATGGATAGAAGATTCCTTTTTACTTCCTTCGTTTATTTACGATCGCTGCTTTTATCGAAAAGACTCGCTGTCTAATAAGGCTCGCCCTATTGTAAACTGGCTTAAACAGCGGGAAGATGTTACATTTTTAGGCCATGGATTGCCCAATAAGCTAGATGTCTATGAAGCCATTAAAAAAGATAGCTATTTATCTTCATATATTCCTCCTACCACTCCAATCGAAAGTGTAGAGCAGCTTGTTCAGCTGCTTCGAACAAACGATAGCCTAATGATTAAGCCTGCCAACGGCTCACAAGGTAAAGGAATTGTGAAATTAAGACAGCGTGGACGTGAAATTGAAGCTTCTTATCAACAAAATGACATTGTAAACACCATTCTATTTTCCTCTTTTCAGGAGTTTAAGAACTGGTTTACGAAAACGGCCCGTGATGTATTGTATATTGCTCAGCCCCATATTTCATTTTTCCCTTATGAGCGCACTCCTTTTGATATAAGACTGCTATTACAAAAAGGAAACGATGGTGCTTGGAAAGAAATTGGAAGAGGAATTAGACAAGGTGAACGAGACTCCATCGTAACAAATGTAAGTTCAGGAGCCTCTATTGTACCTTTTGAGAACTTGCTGCCTCGCATCCCTCGCGTTCACCGTCAATATGTAATGGATGAAATCAACACCATTTGTAAAACGATTCCGTCCGTGCTGGAAAATCATTTTCCTTCTCTTTTTGAATTAGGTATTGATTTATGTATCTCGAGAGACTTCAGCATCTGGATTCTAGATTTAAATTCGAAACCAGGAAGAAAAATCGTAATGGAGACAGCTCCTGAACAAAAAGAAGTCATGTATAAAAATGTCCTGTCTTACTGCATCTATTTAGCTAACACACTATCGTATCGTAAGGAGTAATGCTATGAAAAAAACTCTTACTCGCCTTGTTGTAGTAGAGCAGCTAGGATGCGATCTTTCTGTTCCTGCATCTCTTTACAAAGACTCCTTGAAACAAGCAGCTTTTGGAACAATGACAGCTCCATGCCTTATACAATCTTCAGAATGTGAAGAAATTCAGATTTCAGCTGAGCTAATGACAAAACTGCAAATTCCTTTCGCTCATATGATGCACCCTATTATTGTGAATGAGACCATTCACTTAGGACCTTTAATTGGTGTGTTATCAGCTGGTTTTACTGGTTCTCTGCTGCGGCCAATTGGAAAGCGTTCCCTTCACTTAGCTAAACTTCTTTCTACTGCAAGTATAACAGGGGGACTTCCTTTTATTTTTGGAACTCATCATATCAACTGGGAAACCGGGACCATAAACGGCTATTTTTACGAGGAAAGCGGCTGGACACAGCATGAAGTCCCGCTTCCTAACGTTGTATATAACCGTTTGCCAAATCGAAAAACAGAGGGGTTAGCTCCTTTTAAGTTCATTAAAGAAAAGGTGATGACTGATTACGGCATTCCATTTTTTAATCCTGATTTTTTCAACAAGTGGGAAATTCATGAGCTTTTAAAACTGAACGAGCAGACAGCCTATTTGTTACCTTACACGGTTGAAAGTCCTTCGTGTGAGCAAATAAAAAAACTTCTGCTTCTTCATCAAACCGTTTATTTAAAGCCGAAAAACGGAAGCTTAGGCCGCGGCATTTATACGCTAGCTTTTAAAGATTCCATGTACACGCTGACTTACAAAGGAGAAAAAGGTCTTCATGTTCAAGAAAAAGAAACCTTAGAGGAACTATTATCAGAATTTGAATATTTACTTACTAATCCTTCATACATTGCTCAGCAAGGTATTTCATTAATCAAAAAAGAAAAGCGCTGTGTAGACTTTCGCGTGCATACGAATAAAGACGGGAATAACCAATGGGTGCTTACTGCTCTAGCTGCTAAAGTAGCCGGTCCCAACAGCATCACTACGCATCTTGATTACGGCGGAGAAATTGAAGCTACAGCCAAAATATTCACTAACCCTTCTTACAAAAAAGAAATCGAAAATAAGCTAAAAGATGCCGCTATCTCAATTAGTCATATACTTGAACAGGAGTTGAACGGATTAATTGGAGAGCTTGGATTCGATTTTGGAGTGGATTATCAAGGAAACGTGTGGCTGTTTGAAGCTAACTCTAAGCCCGGTCGCTCTATTTTTTCACACCCTGCCTTACGAAAAGCGGATCAACAAACTAGAAAACTTTCTCTAGAATATGCGATTTACTTATCTGGATACTATCTAAATACACCTGAAGGCATCAGCATATGATTACAATTTACTATCACAAAGAAAAGCAGCAGTGGTTTCATAATAATCCTTCAGCATCTTACACATGGGGAGTTCAAGAAATTGAACTTCCCTTTACTCAAAGCATTTCTTCTACTCAAGCTTTTCTTCGTTTAAAAGGAGAAAAAGCAGGTCCTATTGTGGGAGTTTTAACGAACAAAGCTGTTTTGGAAAAACTGAATGTAAAACAGCGTCCTTTATTAGAACTCTTACATCATACCCTGCAAGAGAAAGGCGGGCTTCTTGCTTTATTCGCTGAAGAAACAATGTCTCATCACTTCTTTGAAGGGTATTGCTTTGACGGGGCAAAAAAGCAGTGGATCAAAACAACTTTGCCGCTGCCAAACGTTATATATAATCGTTATCCAGGAAGAAAATCAGAAACCAAAAAGCTGAAATCTTTACACAAAAAAATAAAAAGCAGGCACATCCCCCTTTTTAATTCCGCTTTTTTTTCAAAATGGAAAGTGTATCAGTTATTTTCAAAACATCCACTATTATCTTCTCACCTTCCTAAAACCTATCGTTTAACACCAGAAATTGATATTGCTAAGCTTCTGCAAAAACACTCTTCTCTTTATTTTAAGCCTATTAACAGCAGTAAAGGCGCTGGAATTTTCCGATTATCTTCCGATAAGCATACGATTATTTATCAAGATCATACACGCAAAGAAGAATTTTCTTCTTTACAAGCAATTGACCTTCCCAGGTCTGCTTATCTCATTCAAGAAGCAATTGAGACGCAGCCATTCAAAGACCGGCGCTATGACTTACGTATTTTAGCGCATCACAAAGATAGCCGGTATGTTATTAGCGGCGTCGGTATTCGACATAGTCCCTATCACTCCATTACAACACATACGTTAAACGGCGGAAGCATTTCACCTTCTCAAGATCTTGAAGATGAAGTAGATACTTCCTTTCTTTCGTCTTTTGTAAATACGTGCGGGCAAGTCCTTCAAAAGTCCTTCCCTCTCATTGAAGAATTTTCTCTTGATATGGCAAAGTCAGTCCAAGGTCATTATTATCTGTTTGAAGTGAATGCAAAACCGATGATTTTTGATGAAACAGACATTCAAACGCAAGGTGCTAAACACATATGCAACATATTTTACAAATTAACAAAATTTTTAGATTAAATGATTTTTCATCTCCTTTTCTCATGGTAAGCTTATAATAACTACTTGAGAAAGGAGATTTTCTTTATGGTTGCACATTTTCAGGTTAAACCACTGTATCAAAATAATCGAATGCCGGGCTGGCACATCTCGTTTTATATGAATCGGGTTTATTACGAGGCTGATTATTTAAAAGATGGACAAATTGTATGGAAAACTGCGCTTTCTAATCAAATAGATGAAACACAATTAATTGATTATATTCATGAGCTTATGCTTTTTCACGTTTATGAATAGTAAGCTTTCACCGAAGGGAACGAGCACAGATGAAACAGCTGCACACACTATTTGGGGATAAAATGATTAAGGCTAAAATCCCTTCTCAATTTGAACGATACAAATGGTTTTCATGTGATGAAGGCTTCATTGGAATTGAACACACGGCTTTGTCTCAAAAAGAGCAGGCATTACTTTCTGCTTTTTTAACGCCTTATGATGAGGAAGTTTCTTTCCTGACGCCAGAACAATTGTATTGGTCAAACCTGTTATTTAAAGCACCTGAAAAAGTCATTCACTCTCATCATACGCACCATTCTTTTCGCTTTACCCAGTTTTTAATTAAACGTTTGTTTGAACAAAAAATAGAGTTTGAAAATGCGCTTCACGCCTTGTATTCTACCTCGATTACTGTGTTGTGGATTGATAAACAATCAGGTATCGTTATCGAAACCTTTGATGATCCTAATGACTTAACTGAAAATTTATCAGATTCTATCGAGGTGCTATGTCATGATTTTGAAACTTCAATTCAGTTCTTTGAAGGACAAATTCACTTTTTTCCGTCTTCACCGCGATTAATTTTTGAGCGTGAAAAGAAATGGTTTTATCAAATTAAGCATACAGTCGAACAAAACCATGTTATCCATTTTACCGACGTTTTACCCCATTTGGTTCTGCAAGAGTCTTCAGAGGCAATCCAAAATCATATGATACATTTACTTGACTTAGTAAAAGATGATGGAGATCTTTTAGAAACGATTAAAGTTTATTTAGAATGTAATTTAAACGTATCTCTTGCTGCTAAGAATTTGTACATGCATCGCAACAGCTTGCAGTATAGAATTGAGAAATTTATTGATCGCACACACCTTGATATCAAACACTTCACAGGAGCTGTGTCTGCTTACTTAGCTATTCTTGCGTTAAAAAATTCGCAGGATAAAAAATAAAATGAAAGGGTTTTCGTAAATAGTGCACGAAAACTCTTTCTTTTTTTTGTGCATGTTTGCCATTTACCGTTTCATTAAAAAAAATTACACTAGAGTTAAGAAAACGGTTTCACAGAGTACATACAAGGGGGAAATGGAAATGGCTGAATTACGTTTAGAACATATTTATAAAATGTATGATAAAGATGTGACGGCGGTAAAAGATTTTAACCTTCACATTCAAGATAAAGAATTTATTGTATTTGTTGGGCCTTCAGGCTGCGGGAAATCGACAACGCTTCGTATGGTTGCAGGGCTAGAGGAAATTTCCAAAGGTGATTTTTATATTGACAGCAAGCGTGTAAATGACGTTGCTCCAAAAGATCGCGATATTGCAATGGTATTCCAAAACTACGCATTGTATCCGCATATGAGCGTATATGACAACATGGCTTTCGGCTTAAAACTTCGTAAATTACCAAAAGATGAAATCGAACGCCGCGTAAAAGATGCCGCTCGTATTTTAGGACTTGAGCAATACTTAGAGCGCAAGCCAAAAGCATTATCCGGCGGACAGCGTCAGCGTGTAGCTCTAGGTCGTGCAATCGTTCGTGATGCTAAGGTCTTCTTAATGGACGAACCTTTATCAAACTTAGACGCGAAATTACGTGTGCAAATGCGTTCTGAAATTGCGAAGCTTCACCAGCGTTTGGGTACAACAACAATTTACGTAACACATGACCAAACCGAAGCAATGACAATGGCTTCTCGTCTGGTTGTTATGAAAGATGGGATTATCCAGCAGGTTGGTACACCAAAAGAAGTATATGAAAAACCTGAAAATGTATTTGTAGGCGGGTTTATTGGTTCTCCTGCTATGAACTTCTTAACCGGAACGTTAAAAGACGGAAAGGTTCAAGTAGGCGATTCTCTTCTTGCAGTTCCGGAAGGTAAAATGAAAATACTTCGCGAGCAAGGATATTTAAATAAACAAATTATTTTAGGCATCCGTCCTGAAGATTTCCATGATGAGCCTGTATTTATTGAATCTTCACCCGGCACAAAAGTTACCATTAAAGTCGATGTATCCGAGTTAATGGGAGCTGAAACCATGCTTTATTCTAAACTTGGCGGACAAGATTTTGTAGCACGCGTAGATTCAAGAACAGATATTAAACCGCTTCAGTCTCTAGACTTAGCATTAGATATGAACAAAGCGCATTTCTTTGATGCAGAATCTGAACAGCGCATCCGTGCTGAACACGAATAAAAAAGACCCTTAGGGGTCTTTTTTTATTCCTGTATTTGCTTCAATTCCTCACTGTGACAAGTAGAGCAGTAAAAGAGATGAATACATTGGTGATTTGCTAAATCACTAGGATACCCATTTTCTACTTTTAACTGATCGATTTCCATGTAAGCACTGTAATCATCAAAATAATCGCTGACTTTTCCCATATCCCCTAGCACTTCTCCACATGCTTTGCACGTCATTTGTACATCACTAAACCCATTACATAAAGAACAAATCGACATCCGCACACCTCGCTTTACCTGATCAATATGTACCTATAATATGCACCGAATAAAACTCTCTTACTCTTTATCAAACTCCACACAAAAATTTCTATAAATTACCAATAAAATTCTATGTATATGTTTTTTTCCCTTTCGCCATAATACTAGTAACAACCGAGCACAACAGCTCGCAAACATTGAGTTACGCCGCGGTAGGCAAGCAGATCTAATCGATGCATCTGCTCGGCTGGTTCAACTCCAGCTAACTCAACCATTAAATCTATTTTATCTAACGAGGAGATGAATACACATGGCAAATTATCAAAACGCATCAAACAGAAATTCATCAAACAAGTTAGTAGCGCCTGGTGCTCAAGCTGCTATCGATCAAATGAAGTTCGAAATCGCTAGTGAGTTTGGTGTAAACTTAGGACCAGATGCAACAGCTCGTGCGAACGGATCTGTTGGTGGCGAAATCACAAAACGTTTAGTACAATTAGCTGAGCAAAACTTAGGCGGCAAGTACTAATATTAACTAATTTCATATTATGGCTTTAGCGCTCCAAGATCTCTTGGAGCGCTTTCTAATTTCTTTTAATCAGCTTCCTCATTCTTATTCGCAAATGATTTTACGGAAACTTTGCGAATGCGTCGATTTTCTACTTCCTTAATGGTAAACGATATCTCTTCATATGAGAAAAAGTCTCCTTTAGCAGGAATATGATCAAACTGCTCATATATCCATCCCCCTAAGGTATGGCACGTGCTGTCAGGAGAACTAACTGCTACATAGGTTAAAAATTCATCAATAGGGATGTCTGCGTTAAATTCGTACTCCTTTTCCCCTATCTGATGTACATACTTAACAGCTTCATCATGTTCATCCCAAATCTCTCCCACAATTTCTTCTAATATATCCTCTAAGGTCACAAGACCGGCCGTTCCACCAAACTCATCAACTACAATTGCCATGTGCACCTTACTTTTTTGAAGCTCTGGCAATAGTACAGATATTTTCATGGATTCTACTACAAAAATAGGTTGTCTCAACAAATCACGAATAAAAATCTCTTTTCTTTGGACTAAACAGGTTAAAAATTCTCTTTCTGATAAAATGCCAATAATGTTATCAATATGATCTTCGTATACAGGGACTCTCGAATATCTCTCTTCAAGAAACATTTGACAAACCGAATCAATATCGGCATTTACGTCAACTGCTGTGACATCTATTCTAGGTTTTAAAATTTGCCCCACCACAATGTCATTAAAATTGAGTGAACGATGAACTAGCTCTTTTTCAATATTATTAATCGTTCCTTCTTCTTCGCTTAAATCTACCATCACTTTAATTTCATCTTCTGTAATCGTTGGTGTAGGAGCAGACGCTAACAAGTGAGAAGCTCCTTTTCTCACCTGTAAAAATAAGAAGGAAATCGGGGTTAATAATTTAATAATAAGAAATAACAAGGAAGAAATCATCAGCGCAAAAGATTCGGCATGCTCTTTCGCTAACGATTTCGGCAAGACTTCACCAAAAATCAAAATGATGATGGTCATAACGATGATACTAATCACAAGTGCTAGGTTTCCTTTAAACACATCGAGGGCAATTTTAGCTGCCAAAGAGGACGCAGCAATGTTTACGACAACATTTCCTACTAAAATTGTCGATAGCGTCTGCTCAAAGTGTTCAGCAATATGCAGCGCTTTTTTACTTCCTCGATATTTTTTCTCAGCGTAATGTTTTAAACGAATTTTATTTACGCTTGAAAAGGCTGTCTCAGCAGATGAAAAGAAAGCTGATAACATAAGCAAAACGACTAATATCATCATTTGATTCAGAGGCAAGTCTCCCAAAAGACATTCACTCTCCTATTTTTTGATTTTTCTGTCTTTTTATCATATCAAATTTTTTTGATGTTGAATATTTTCTTCATCAACTTTGTATTACTTTATGCTACACATGCTTTTTATTATGAATAAGTATACAAATTGTATATTCTAAAGAATAGATACTATCTTTTATAGAGGGGTGCAACCAATGAAAATTTTACTATTAGGCTCAACAGGACGAGTTGGACAGTCTTTATTAAAAATGATGCTAAAAGATGAAAACGACGTTACGGTACTTGTTAGAGACCGCAATAAGCTAAAGATTAGTCATCCAAACCTACATATCTTACAAGGCGATGTCCTTGATCAAGAAAATATCAGCTTTGCCCTCAAGCACCAAGATATCGTAGTCAGCGCGTTAAATACAGATGGTGCAGAGACCATTTCAAAAAGTATTCCGCTTATTATAAACAGCATGAAGCATTACGGCGTTCATCGTATTCTTACTATCGGAACTGCAGGTATTTTACAGTCACGAACGGAACCGGAAAAGTATCGTTTTCAATCAAATGAATCGAAGCGTAAAACGACCAGAGCAGCAGAAGATCATTTAAAAGGATACTTACACTTGAAGGAAAGTGACCTAAACTGGACCGTTATATGCCCAACCTACTTGCCTGATGGTGAAGTAACAGGCACATACCGAGTGGAAAAAGATATTTTGCCAGCAGATGCCGTTAAAATTTCAACGGGAGATACCGCTCACTTTACCTACCATGAAATATGGGCTCAAAAATTCCCAAAATGCCGCGTTGGAATTGCTTATTGAAAAATCAGGAGAACTTTTCGTTTTCAAAACGAAAAGTTCTACATCCAAAAAATACCAATTATAGCTAATCCACCTAGAACAAAACCTCCTATTTGACCAACGAGAGCCGGTGTCAAAACAGGCTTTCCTTTTTCTTTCTCTAATGTGCTAATATCAAGCTTCATCTGATACATTTCTTCTTTTAAATCTTCAATCTGGCCGTGCAGCGCTTGAATCTGACGTTCTTGGTCACTCATCCACTATCTTCCCTTCCTTTTTTATTTTTATCATATGCGTAAAAAAGTTAAAGCTTTACTTTTCAGCATCACTTTTTCTAAATGTTAAAAACTCCTTTCCCCGGCTTTTAGGATAAAAAACACTTTCCTTCTCATAATAAAAAAGAATAGAGTCCTTAGTCACTGTTGAAAGGAGAACATGATGATAAAACTTGTGTTGATTAGGCATGGACAAAGCGTATGGAACCTTGAAAATAAATTTACAGGCTGGACGGATGTAGACCTTTCTAAAAATGGATTGCAAGAAGCGCGAGAAGCCGGAAAAGTGCTAAAGAAAAACGAATATGCTTTTGATATCGCCTATACTTCTGTTTTAAAACGATCCATTCGTACTCTATGGATTGTCTTACATCAAATGGACTTCATGTGGATTCCTGTATATAAATCTTGGAGACTGAATGAACGACACTACGGGGCTCTTCAAGGTTTGAACAAAGAAGAAACCGCAAAAAAATTTGGAGAAGAGCAGGTGCATTTGTGGAGAAGGTCGATGGACGAACGCCCTCCTGCTTTAGAGACAACAGATATTCGCTATGAAGCTTCCAACCCTAAGTATAAGGAATTAGCTAAGGGACAATTTCCTGTAACGGAAAACTTAGCCGATACAGAAAAGCGGGTTCTAGAATATTGGAACAAAACTATTGCTCCTTCTATTAAAGCTGGCAAAAGAGTCATTATTTCCGCTCACGGTAATACGATCAGAGCTCTGATGCAGTATTTGGATAACATTTCACCTGATGGCATTGCGAACTTGAATATTCCCACAAGCGTACCGCTTGTTTATGAGCTTGATGATAATTTAAAGCCCATTAGACATTATTATTTAGGCATCGATGGAGAGATTCCGACACATATTCCTTCTTCATAAAAAACGTGCCTAGATTGTAGGCACGTTTTTTTATATGTTTGAACGAAAGTATTTTCTATACGCCCAATGATTAGTAGGACCGTGTCCCGAACCAAGTTCAAGCGTATGCTTAATCGCATAGTGAACAAAATCCGAAGCGGTTTGAACTGCTTCAACTACGCTTTTGCCTTTCGCTAGTTCAGCCGTGACGCAAGCAGCAAACGTGCATCCCGTCCCGTGTGTATGCTTTGTATTCATCTTTTCATGCTTGATTTCAACATACGTATGACCATCATACACTAGATCAATCATATCTTGATGAGATTGGTCATGTCCGCCTTTAATTACCACGTGCTTTACACCTAGCTCATGCATCTGTTTTGCCGCTTCTTTTCTGTCTTCAATCGTGTGAATTTCTTTCCCCGTGATGACTTCCGCCTCCGGTATGTTCGGCGTAATGACTTCACAAAGAGGCAATAATTCTTTTAGAGCCTGTATAGCTTCTCTTTGAAGAAGAGATTGACCGCCTTTTGCAATCATAACGGGATCAACTACAACATTTTGCAGTCCGTGCTGTTTGATTTTACGAGCCACTGCGTAAATAATATCAGCACTGAACAACATACCTGTCTTCACTGCATTAGGAAATAAGTCAGTCGCAATTGAATCTAACTGCGTTTCAACTGCTTCTACTTCTAAAGGATAAACTCCTTGAACGCCAACTGTATTTTGTGCAGTCACAGCTGTAATAACAGACATGCCAAAAACATCACGCTCTTGAAATGTTTTTAAATCTGCTTGAATGCCTGCTCCTCCACCGCTGTCTGATCCAGCAATGGTTAATGCTTTTGGTACTGTCATGCTTGAAACCTCCATCTCTTTCTTACCCAATATACCGATGATAAAGTGACTTTGCTTCTACTATATCGTTTGTTCCATGGACAAAGACGCGCCCGTCTTGAAACATCACTAAACGGTAATCATCTACATAAAAAGAAAGCAGATACGGATTTTGTTCAATTTTATATCCTTTTTCTTTTAATCGTTCACCTAAAGACTGCAGCGGCTGCTTGGCTGATTTGCCCGGACGGATTTGTACCGTGTTTCTTCCGCATAGCACAGCTGTTTTCGTTTGATTTTCATATTGTAAAAAGGGATACGTTTGTTCACTGCCGCATGAGCGGCAAGCAGATTTGCGAAATACGTTCACATTGATGCTCGTATACTCATTTTTCCATACGTCAAACGAAACAAGTTCCCTCCTGAGCGCATTCCAGTCTCCAACTAATATTTTTAACACCTCTGTTACTTGATGAGCGACTACCATTTGTACAGCAGGACTAATAATCCCCACTGTATCACATGTTAACCCTCCAAGCGGTACAGATTCAAGCAAACAGGATAAACACGGTGTTTCACTTGGTATGATAGTATAACTAATTCCGTAACTTCCTACACATGCTCCGTAAATCCAAGGAATATCATATTTTTGTGATAAATCATTCATTACAAGGCGTGTGTCAAAATTATCGGTTGCATCAATCATAACATCTACCCCCTCAACAAGCTGTTCTAAAACTTGAGGGGTACCGTCCGCTACGTGGGCTTCTACTTTTACATCATGATTAATATCGTGAAGCCTTTTTTTAGCGGCAACTGCTTTTGGGATTCTTTTATCAGCATCTTTTTCACTATACAATTGCTGACGCTGAAGGTTGCTCCACTCTACATAATCGCGGTCAATGAGCGTTATTTTCTTTACTCCCGCTCGTGCAAGGGCCTCGGCGTTCCCTGTTCCAAGAGCACCTGCTCCTACAATCAGAACATGCTTTTCTTGAATTTGCTGCTGTCCGCCTTTTCCAATAGGTTGAAACAATTCTTGGCGGGAATAACGATTAATCAACCGATACTCATCCCTTCTGTTGGACTGCTTGCCGTTGCATATTGTTTCTTTTCAATACGTCCTGCTTCAAATGCTGCTCTTCCTGCCTCAATCGCTAGCTTCATAGCACGAGCCATTTTCACAGGATCTTTTGCTCCTGAAACAGCTGTATTTAATAACACACCATCTGCTCCTAGCTCCATAGCTTGAGCTGCGTCTGAAGCCGTTCCAATACCTGCATCTACAATTACTGGAACGGTTGATTGTTCAATGATAAAACGCATGTTCAACGGATTAATAATACCTTGACCTGAACCGATAGGCGACGCTCCTGGCATAATGGCATGTACGCCTAACTCCTCTAAACGACGCGCAAGTAAAACATCATCTGATGTGTAAGGTAAAACGGTAAAGCCCTCTTTTAACAGTTCTTCACTAGCTTTTAATGTTTCAACTGGATCAGGAAGCAGCGTCTTATCACATCCAATTACTTCTACTTTCACCATGTCACAAAGTCCAGAAGCCTTTGCTAATTTAGCAATACGTACGGCCTCTTCTGCATTTTTTGCTCCAGCAGTGTTAGGCAAAAGAGTGAAACGCTTCACATCAAGTGCTTCTAATAAATTAGGCTGATTTTGATCAAAAATATCCATTCGTCTAACAGCAAATGTTAAAATTTCTGTTTCCGACTCTTCTACCGCTTGACGCTGAGTCGTAAAGTCCGGAAATTTCCCTGTTCCTAATAATAAACGTGAATTAAATGTATACTGTCCAATTTTTAACATACTCTTCATCCTCCTCCAACAAATGAAACAACTTCTAATGTATCTCCATCTTTTAAGCATGCATCGCTATGTTCTTCTTTTTGCAAAATATTCTTGTTTAATTCAACAATTACAACTCGCTCATGCAGACTCTGAGCCTGCAGCAAGTGCTCGACCGTTTCAATTTCATCTCCGACAGTGACGGTCTTACCGTTAATAATTAGATTCAATGAACTCCCTCCATTGCTCTCGTTAGCTGAAATGATGTAAAGAATGAATGATTTGGCTTTTTCCCTAACAAAGCATCAGCCATAATTTTTCCAGTTGCAGCGCTTAATAAAATACCGTTTCGGTAGTGGCCAAAAGCCATGTGCAGATTCGCTATTTCAGGGTGCTCTCCTAAATAAGGCCAGCCATCATTCGTTTGTGGACGAAGACCAGCCCATGCTTTTTCAAATGTGGCTTCTTTAATGGCCGGCAGAAGCGCAGAAGCTTTATTCAGCAAAAATTGAATACCTTGTGCAGAAACGGTCTTAGTAAAATCATGCTGCAGCTTAGTTGCCCCGATTACGATTCTTCCACCAGTCTTAGGGACTAAGTAAAAACCTTCATCTAAAAAAATCGTTTTAGAAAGCAGGGGCTTATGACTTTGCAGAGCAATACACTCTCCTTTTACAGGAAACACCTCGCCTAAATGTTCAGAAGAAATAAAGCGTTTAGCCCATGAGCCTGCTGCAATCACTACTTTTTCTCCATAAAAAGAGCCTTTGGACGTCTGTACCCCTTTTACTGTTTCATTTTCCATAATAAGAGAGTGAACGTCACAGTATTCGAATACATCTGCTCCGTGATACAAGGCTCCATGAGCAAGAGCTTGTGTTAACTTAGCCGGAGCTAGCTGGCCGTCTCCCGGTATTGTAATGGCTCCGTATATGTCTGGAGAGAGCCCGGGTTCTAACAAACGCGCTTCTTTTACATCGATCCATCTTACATCTTTGTCCCACCGGTGGTGCTGAGCGGCTTTTTTCTTTAATACGTGTGCATCTTCTTCTGTTACAGCGACTTTTAATAAGCCTTTTTGAATGAGCTCTACGTCGATAGCCGTTTTTTCTTTTAGTTCCTTCACCAGTTCAGGAAACATGCTTCTGCTCTTAATAGCAAGGTCTAAAAGAGGACCTTCTTCATCAATTTCAGCTTGAGCACCTAAAATACCAGCGGCTGCACTTGAAGCTTCACAACCAACTTGATTGCGTTCAAGAATAGCTACTGACGCTCCTTGTTTTGACAAATGATAAGCGATAGAAGAGCTGATTATACCTCCTCCGATTAACAGTACATCATAATGCTGCTTCATTTTCTCCACCTCCAGATGTCCATATATGAGAATATTGTTTAATCGCTTTCAGGGGATCTTGCGCAAGCATGACACCAGACATCACGGCTATACCGTGTGCTCCTGTTTGAAGTACCTCTTTGGCATTTACAGGTGTAATTCCTCCAATGGCAATAACCGGTATCTGCACAGCGTCTACTACTTCTTTTAGTGCCGCTATCCCTCGACTTTTTAATTCTTTTTTTGAATGTGTTGAATAAATATGTCCGTATAAAATGTAGTGAGCACCATCTTTTTCAGCTTCTAAAGCCTCTTCCACAGAGTGAACTGACTTTCCAACAATAAGAGAAGGAAATGCGTCTATAACAAACGAAACGTCTAAACTATGATAGGCAAGCTGTACACCTTTTGCTTTTAAAGCATGCGCTACATCAACTCGGTCATTCACAATAATTTTAGAGCGACAAAATGGTAGGCTTTCTAGTAAACATTGAATCTGCTTTGCTGTTTTCTTTTTTTCTCTAATATGAATGGCGCCCGCAAAAGGCGCGATAGCCGTTAAAATTTTTTGAAGCTCTTCGATTGGCTGCTTATCTGTTGTAATGACATGAAATTTAGGAATATCCACATGATCGAAACCTTTCCATTCAGAATAAAGAGAAATTTCAATCACTTCATCTTGTGCAGAGGGCTTTATTACATACAAAAAACCACTCTACAACGTAGAGTGGTTAGCATGCATCGTTATGTAAACATGATCGCCACTTCCCTACGCTGGTCCAAACCAGATCAGGTTCAAAGGGTCCGAAATACATCCGTCTCAGCTTCAAAAAGCTCCCCTAGTGATTGCTATTTATTGATTTTGTTTTTGCACTTAAAATTATAACACAACTAGATGTAAATACAATATCTCTTTATGCTCTTACGGCTCTCTTCCTTTTATAGATGTATCTTTTAAGCTTCTTTACTAAGAGGCCCGGCGCACCGAATCATTCTGCTTTTTATATAGTTAGTAATCGGTATAGTCGTCAAATTCTTCTTTGTCTTTTTCCTTTTTCCGATCCCATATAAACAGCAGGAGTAACATAATAAAAGTTAGAATATAAAAACCGTAAAAAATAAATGCCGCCACAACATTTATAAATAAAAATAAAAAACCAATGATCTGACCTGCAACAGCTACAATCAACAAAATGTATTTCCAAACTTCTGCTTTTCTATCCATTCTCTACTTCTCCGTCTTTTTGTTTTTCCCTACTAGAAACGTTCTCTTTACTTATAATAAAAACGTTCCTGCCAGTAAACCGACTGTAAATAAACCAACTGTTCCAAATGCTGAAATCCCCACGTACGCCAACATTTTCCGATAAGATTTTTCCCGAATTAACTGTACGGTTTCCACACTAAACGTTGAAAAAGTGGTAAAGGCTCCAAAAAACCCAATGCCAATCATTAAAAATATTGAATCATCATAAGCATGACTCGGAACCTTTCCATAATAACTACCGTAAAAAAGACCAAGCCCAAACGCACCGAGCAAGTTTACAAACAGCATTGAGACTGGAAAAGGAGGGTTTGAAACTGTTTTTGTAACTTTTAAACCCAAAAGATAACGGCATATTCCTCCAGCTGCCCCGCCAAGTGCCAAGCTCACTATGCTCATTTACTTCACCTCATGTACTTTCACTAAATTTTTCCCTGCCGCTTCACCGCATAGATAGCCTGCTAAAGCAAGAAGGATTCCACCTACTAAAGAGACAATGACATAAATGGCTCCCCAAAATAAATGGTGCTGAGTGAGAGAAATGACGTCTCCTGCAAAGGTTGAATACGTTGTAAAACCGCCGCACACGCCAACTCCTAGTCCAAGCTTTATCCATTCTTTTGGCTTTTTCCACGCAAAAAATCCTGTTAATAGGCCTAGTATGAAGCTTCCTAATAGGTTTTCAATTACCGTTCCTATTGGATAGCCCGTATATAATAAGGAAAGATTTAGCAAATAACGCGCATATGTACCAGCGATAGCACCAAAGGCAATTGAGATTAAGTTTATGGCTTTCATCATATCGCTCCGTTTCATAAATTCTTCTTTAAGTGTACCATAAGGAATTTATTTCTACCTTAACATTTAACTATATGTTTATTGCACCAAAAGTCATGAAAAAATGAAAGAGAAAATCGTCGCATGAAACTTCCTTTTTACTCCTCAAATATCCCTTAAAAATCCACTTAATCCAAATTTTAAAATCTTTCTGTATCCTTATGACAAACCGTGTATAGAAGGTATATTTCCCTTATTTTAAGTCACATTAATCGTATAAGTTTTTTTTGTTGACTTTTGCTGTGTTCTTGTTTAGTATCACAGAGTATCATTTCCTATCAGAATACTAGGGGGTTTAGAAAATGAAGAAATTTGCTGCACTTTTGTCGCTACTATTAGCTTTCACAGTTGTGCTTGCCGCATGCGGTTCTAGCTCAAAAAATGAAGCAAACAATGGAGACAATAAATCTTCACAAGAGGATTTATATAATAAAGTGAAAAAAGATGGTGTATTAACAATTGGAACTGAAGGTACATACCCTCCGTTCACTTTTCATGATGACAAACAAAAGCTAACTGGGTTTGATGTAGAATTGGCTCAAGAAGTAGCTAAACGTCTTGGCGTAAAAGCTGAGTTCAAAGAGACACAGTGGGATGGCATGTTTGCTGGATTAGATGCTAAACGATTTGACATGATTGCTAATGAAGTTGGTATTCGTGAAGATCGTCAAAAGAAATACGATTTCTCTGACCCATACATCCAGTCAGGCGCTGTATTAATTGTTCGTAAAGACGAAAAAGATATCAAATCATTTAAAGATTTAAAAGGAAAAAAATCAGCGCAGTCATTAACAAGTAACTATAAAGACATGGCTCAATCTTATGGTGCAAACATTACGAGTGCTGAAGGTTTTGCTCAAGCAGTAGAACTAATGAGCGCAAACCGTGTTGATGCTACAATTAACGATAAATTATCGTTCCTTGACTATAAGAAAAAGCACCCTAACGCACCTATCAAAATCGCGGATGAAAAATCCGATGGTGCTGCAAGCGGCTTTATGTTTAGAAAAGACAGCGGTAAGTTAGTGGATGAAGTAAACAAAGCATTGAAAGATATGAAAAAAGACGGAACATACGCAAAAATTTCTAAGAAATGGTTTGGCGAAGATGTTTCTCCTAAATAATATTTTTCCTGATGGAGAGCGATTGAATCAATTGATTTCAATCGCTCAGTCATCTCTCTTACCAATGCTAAAGGGAGCTATTCAATATTCTATTCCACTAACATTAATCACGTTTGTACTCGGTATCATTTTAGCTGTCTTAACAGCCTTGGCTCGTTTATCATCTATAAAAGTTTTAAATATAATTGCGCGCATCTATGTATCGATTATTCGAGGTACACCGCTGCTTGTGCAATTATTTATTATTTTCTACGGCTTACCCAATTTAGATATAACAATTGACCCATTTATCTCTGCTATTATTGGATTTTCATTAAGTGTAGGTGCGTATGCATCTGAAATTATCCGAGCAGCGATTCAATCTATTCCTAAAGGACAGTGGGAAGCTGGCTACTCACTTGGTATGACCTATTCCCAAGCGTTAAGACGGATTATTTTACCGCAAGCAGCACGTGTATCGATTCCGCCATTATCTAACTCTTTTATTAGCCTTATTAAAGATACGTCACTTGCATCGCTTATTCTTGTTTCTGAGATGTTCCGTAAAGCTCAAGAAATTGCTTCGACTAACTATGAATTTTTACTTCTTTATAGTGAAGCAGCGCTCTTGTACTGGATTATGTGTACAATCTTATCCATTATCCAAGGACGCATTGAAATAAGACTAGATCGTTACGTATCTAAATAACCGTTTCGAGTAGCTAAAGGAGTTTTTCATATGATTAATATCAAAAATTTGCATAAATCATTCGGTGATTTGCAAGTATTAAAAGGGATTGATTTAGAAGTTGAACAGGGCAAGGTAATTGTATTAATTGGTCCTTCTGGATCGGGTAAAACTACTTTTTTACGTTGCTTAAATCTTTTAGAAATCCCAACAGACGGCACGATTGAACTTGATAAAAAAAGCATGAATTTCACCAAACCTGTTCGTAAAAAAGACATTACTTCATTTCGAAGCCTAACAGGTATGGTCTTTCAAAACTATAACTTATTTCCTCATAAAAGTGCGCTTGAAAATGTTATGGAAGGTCCTGTAATTGTAAAAGGCGTTTCTACTCAAGAGGCAGAAAAAAGAGGTAAAGAATTGTTAACACGCGTTGGCTTAGGCGATAAGCTCGACTTTTACCCTTTCCAGCTGTCTGGCGGACAACAACAGCGTGTTGGCATCGCCAGAGCAATGGCGATGGACCCAAAAGTTATGCTGTTTGATGAGCCTACTTCAGCTCTTGACCCTGAGCTTGTAGGAGACGTTCTTCAGGCCATGAAAGACCTGGCGAAAGAAGGAATGACGATGGTTGTGGTAACTCATGAAATGCGCTTTGCCCGCGAAGTAGCAGATGAAGTTATTTTTATGGATCAAGGTGTCATTATGGAAAGAGGTACACCGGATCAAATATTTTCAAATCCTCAACAAGAGCGAACACGTCAATTCTTGAATATGATTCATTAAAAAGGTTGCACATTTTCACGTGCAACCTTTTTCTTTATTTGGCTACTGCTTTTTTCATTAACTCTGTAATGTACGTAAAGAATGCTTCAGCTGTGACGTCATACACGACGTCTACAGGTCGCCCCTCTTCAGAAATTTCTGTTCTTCCTTGTCTTGGTGTTTCCGTATACACAATACTCGAAACGGTTTTTACCTTCACAAGTGTTGAATTCCCTGTAAATGCTGTTGTGAGTACATCCCACAAATAATAAGTCGAATTGGTTTCAACATGCACAAGCGGCGGGCAAGCCGCGTAGCACTGCCCTACAAAGTCTACTCCTTCATATCTGCGAAGTGAAGCCCACATTTGGCGAATAGCCGGCGTTAATGGAACTTGATTCGTGCTTTCTAAAGCAACCATCTCAATTTTAATGCTGCTTTCCCATACTGTTGCTACTGCTTCTGGATCCCAAAAAGCATTCCATTCCGCCGTTCCATCATGTTCAGGCTCCTGCACATTTCCTACTTCTTGAAATGTACCGCCCATCCACACTAACTTATCAATTTTCTCTTCTATTTCCGGCGCTTTTTCAAGTGCTCTTGCCAAATCAGTTAGCGGTCCTGTAAATAATAAAGTCGTTTTTCCGTCTGTGTGCTGCAATGTTTCAATTAAATGATCATGAGCAGGCAGCTGACTTATTTTTGTTTGCACTTTCCCTTTTTCATTTAAAATTGGCAGTGCATCTACATAAAACGTATGCATGCGCCATTCTTTTGGAAATGGGTTCATACCACGTGAAGTAGATTTGGCTACCTCGATATCATAACTTCCAAAACGATCAATAATTTTTTGGCTTGCGCTGATACCTGGCTCTAAGTATCCGTCAGCAGGAATGACAGATACCCCCGTTACCTTTACATCATCCATTTGCAGCAGTAAAAAAAGGGATACTAAATCATCAATCCCTGCATCATGGTTAAAATATATGTTTGTGCTCATGTCTCTTCTCCTCTTTTCTATGTATCGCTACGTAATAGCTATACCGCTATTTTATAATGAAATGGCCTCTTTGGTAATCAAAGTATTATGAACTTCTTTTACTATTTTCTATAATGGGTATAGAAATAAGGTAATCTATGTATAGGCATATACATCTCAGTATAGAAAGGAGAAATAAAATGAAGCAATCATTTTCAGCATTAGTAGTAGATAAAACAGGTGAAGAACAAGTGGAGGCGTCTGTCCAAGAACTGACGCTAAACGATTTGCCAGAAGGCGATGTACTTATTCGCGTTCATTATTCAGGGGTGAATTATAAAGATAGCTTAGCCAGCATCGCAAACGGCAATATTGTGACAAGCTATCCGTTTGTTCCAGGTATTGACCTAGCAGGAATCGTTGTATCTTCTGACAGCCCTGATTTTAAAGAAGGTGATCGTGTCATCGCAACAAGCTATGACATTGGCGTATCACACTTTGGAGGCTACAGTGAGTATGCGCGCTTACGCAGCGAATGGATTGTCCCTCTTCCTGAAAATTTGACGTTAAAAGAAGCAATGATTATCGGAACAGCTGGCTTTACAGCTGCTTTATCTGTGCATCGCTTAGAGGAAAACCATACTAGTCCATCTAACGGCTCTGTGCTTGTAACAGGGGCTACGGGAGGTGTAGGAAGCTTTGCGGTTGCCATTCTTTCAAAATTAGGCTACACAGTGGAAGCAAGTACAGGAAAAAGCTCGGAAGCAGCTTATTTGAAAGAGCTTGGCGCTTCCTCTATTGTAGCGCGTGAAGACGTTTATAACGGCAAATTAAAAGCATTAGGCAAGCAAAAATGGGCCGCTGCGGTGGATCCTGTGGGTGGAGAGCCCCTAGCTTCTGTCCTCAGTCAAATTCAGTACGGAGGCTCTGTAGCGGTCAGCGGGCTAACAGCTGGAGGCAAAGTGCCAACAACGGTCTTTCCCTTCATTTTGAGAGGGATTAATTTACTCGGCATCGATTCTGTTTACTGTCCAATGCCTACTCGAAAAGAGATTTGGAATAGACTCGCTAATGACTTTAAACCTGAAAGCTTCGAACCTTTCATTCAGCAGGAAGTTTCTTTACAAGATCTCCCTCAGGTTCTTCCTACTTTATTAAAAGGACAAGCTCGAGGACGAACAATTGTGAAGCTATAAAAAAACGGAGAAACCCAGGTTTCTCCGTTTTTTTACGAACAGACGCATGTTATTATGCATCTATTTTTGCTATTAAATCCGTCACTAATTCTTTCATCGTCACATCGGCTAAGACTTGTTCCATGGCATCTTGAGAACGTTTTAAAATCAATTCAAGGACACTTTGAATATTGGCTCCTACAGGACACTCCACATTCGGATTTTCATGCATTTGAAACAATTCTCCTTCTTCCACAGCCGCTACCGCTCGATAAACGTCTAACAACGTTATCTCTTCTAAATCTTTCAATAGATAAGCTCCGCCAGCTCCGGCTTTTACGCCCACAAGTCCAGCTTTCTTTAACATCCCAATTACTCGTCTTATAACAACAGGATTTGTATTTACACTGCTAGCAATCCACTCTGAAGTACTAGGATGACTGCTATCTACTTTAATTAAAGACAGTATGTGAACGGCCACGGTGAATCGACTGCTAATTTTCATTACTCTCACTCCTATTTTGTTGTAATCATTATAGTTACAACATTTATGAAAGTCAAGCGTGCTTTTTTAGGAAAGAATGTCTTCTTCTACCGCCTCATAAAAACGCAGCGTTTTCTTGATTTCCATAGCTTCAGAAAATGCTTTCGTTTTCTTTTTATTCGCTTCTTTATGTTCATTCACATGTTCTTCTCTTGAAATCCAAGCTTGAAAGAACTGTTTTTCTTCCCACTTGGATACAAAGATATATTCGACTTTATCCGCGGAATCTTTTTTCCAGCATTCGAACGATAAATTTCCTTTGGCTTCCTCAATTTCTGTTTTGTTTTTCTTAGCTTTTTGCTTGAGCCGTTCTTCAAATTTCTTTTCCGTTTCAAAACTTGCGTTTACAACAAACATCTTATCTCCCTTTCTAAATGAAAATGATTCTCACCAAATTATTGCATAGTAATTTTATTTTTTCAATTTATATGGATAATAAAATTACAGAAGCACAAAAAGACCGCTATTTAAGCGGTCTCCTTTTTATAAATGTTTTCGATGCACTGTCTTCCCATCATACGTGAAGGCAATTGGCTTGCCTTCCATCATCGTTTCTAAATGAACCGGTCGGCCCCAAAGCTGATGAACGTACGGTACCACTTTTTCTAAGTATTTAACATCTAATTCAATTCCTTCATACCAGTGTTTTAAATAGAGCTCTCCATTTTTTAAATAGTCTCCATTGGTTACTGTGATGTAAGGAAATCCTCCGTTTACGCGCATATTAACAAGCTGATCTCTAACTTCTGTCCACTCTTTATCGACGATTTTATAGTCTTTTCCTTGTTTTTGGAATAAGTACATATCCTCCCGCATAACTAAATCTTTTGTTAAGTAATTGCGGATAAAGGAAATATCTGATTCAACCTCACGTACCTCAAACATCTTCTCTCTTCCTGACCCGGGCTCGACGCCCCGGCGAATCATATCTTCGGTTGGATTGTTGTAGCGTTCTTCAATGTCTTCAAAGATTTTCAATCCCAAATAATATGGATTGATTCCCGTCTTGGACGGCTGCACAACCCCTGCATTTAGCTTCGCGAATTCTATCGCTTCATCACTCGTTAAGTCCATTTCTCGAATAATGCGTTGATGCCAGAAAGAAGCCCAGCCTTCATTCATAATTTTTGTTTCAAGCTGCGGCCAGAAATAAAGCATTTCTTCTCGCATCATCGTTAAAATATCCCGCTGCCAATCCTCTAAATAAGGACTGTATTCTTCAATAAATAATAAGATGTCTTTTTCAGGCTGAGGCGGAAATTTTTTAAAAGACTTTGGAGGTTTTGGTTTTTTCTTTTCTTTATAATCCAAATTCCATAAATCATCATAAGGAGAAGTGATTTCTTCTTCCGATGATTCTACATCATCTATGCTCCAAGAAAGCTTGGCACGCATAAGAGACGGATCAATATGTTCCTGAATCGATAAGACAGCATCCAAAAACTTTTCTACTTCACGCTTACCGTGCTTTACTTCGTATTCTTTAATTCGATCAGCGGTCGCTGCCATACTTTCTACCATATCCCGTTTAGTGTTGGCAAAACGGCTGTTATTTTTAAAGAAGTCACAGTGAGCTAACACGTGAGCTACAATTAATTTATTCTGAATAAGCGCATTGGAATCCAATAAAAATGCATAACAAGGATCTGAATTGATAACTAATTCATAAATTTTACTCAATCCAAGATCGTAGTGTAATTTCATTTTGTAAAATTGTTTTCCAAAGCTCCAATGTGAAAAACGAGTTGGCATCCCATATGCACCAAACGTATAAATAATATCTGCCGGGCAAATTTCATAGCGCATCGGATAAAAATCCAAACCGAAACCGCTAGCTATTTCCGTAATTTCATCAATCGCACGGTATAATTGCTTATAATCTGCTTCTTTCACGACAGCTCCCCCTTTCACTCCTTACTTCAATCTATGTACAAACATGTCAATTCATGTGTTTTCATCAAAAAGAAGCTTTATTTTTTCAAGAAAAGGGGATTTTTATTTAGTTGTCTTAAATAATGGATGTAATGTAACTGTTACGCTTCGTTATTCTTTGCCTTTCTTATCATTTATCCGGTGCTGTACGTTTATTCTTCTTACATAATGACTACAACCTCTTTTAATTATGCACTGGTCTTTTGCCCAACATTTACAGCGTAAGAATTCCCGCAAATATCATACACTAATTTCAACTCCTCAAAAGGAGGAACGTTATTAATGGATGTAATTGATTATGATCGAGCTTTATATTACACACACCGTTCACAATGGGATAACTTATTAATTTTAATGGTTCGAACAGACGACGATTTTCTTTCAAAAAAGATTGAACATTTTTTGCACGCCTACAATTTT
This sequence comes from Priestia sp. FSL R5-0597, assembly GCF_038006305.1. Classification (NCBI taxonomy): domain Bacteria; kingdom Bacillati; phylum Bacillota; class Bacilli; order Caryophanales; family Bacillaceae; genus Priestia; species Priestia sp. FSL R5-0597. The sequence goes on along the minus strand of NZ_JBBOUZ010000001.1, from coordinate 517,368 downwards.
GAACGAAACTACCGCATCATTCAAGAAGAGCTTTATTCTTTACTACGCTACATTGATCATGCAACGGAATATTCGGAGCACAACCCGGAGCTTCTGGAAGAATCATTGTACTAGTATTTTTGATACACACACTTGGACAAAGAAGGGATGAATTCCCTTCTTTATTTTTTTATGTTGCATTAAAAATATGCATATTTCATTTCAAAAAACATCAAATAATATATGTAAACATATTTATTTTTATCGTTGACATAAAAGTGAATTCGACGTACAATCTTCAGTACATACGCTAAGATATTTCAGTACATACTGGGAGGAACATATATGAATACTAAAAGGTTTCGCACATTAGATTTAACATTAGCCGGTATGTTTGCAGCTCTTATGGCTATTGGTGCAAACATTACTTCTTGGGCACCTTTTTTACAAGTAGGCGGCGTGCCTCTTTCGCTTCAGCCTTTTTTTGTTATATTAGCAGGACTTTTACTTGGGAGCCGAATGGGTTCTATTTCGATGATTGTATATGTATTAATTGGCATTGCCGGCGCTCCGGTATTTGCTCAATTTAAAGCAGGAATTGGTATTTTATTTGGAAGCACCGGCGGCTTTTTGCTTTCTTATATTGTCGCTGCATTTATCACAGGAAAAATTATGGAAATGCGCGGCAAGCCGACTTTTTCTATCTTTTTAATTTCATCGCTAGTTGGTATTGCAGTTATTTATTTAATTGGTACTACGTATATGTATATAGCGGTTAACTACTGGCTTGAAGCTCCTGCAATGACATATGCAGCTGCTTGGAAGATTATGTCGTGGTTTGCTGTAAAGGATCTTATTTTCACTGTTCTTGGGGCTATGCTTGCTCCGAGAATTTATAAAGCTCTACGATCTTCTTCATATTTGTCAAATACCCAATCAAATAAAGTATCATAAAAGAAGCCTGCTCAAGTTTGAGCAGGCTTTATTTTTATACCGTTTTCACTTTATCTAGTACACGCTCCACTTCACCCATTACAGCTGTTTGTACAGCTTCTAAATGGGCAATGCTCGTTGCTTCATCTTCTGACACAACGCCAAAATAGAACTTCACCTTTGGCTCTGTACCAGACGGACGAAGGCAGAACCAAGAACCGTCCTCTAAGATATATTTTAATACATTTGATTTTGGTAATGTAATCTCTTCTACTTTTCCTGCTTTAATATGCTGGCGCTCACTTAATGTATAATCCTCTACAACCGAAACATTTAACCCTGCAATGTCAGTAGGAGGCTCATTTCTAAATGTAGCCAAAATATGCTGAATTTGCTCAGATCCTTCTTTTCCTTTAAGCGTTAAAGATTTCAGACCTTCACGATAGAAACCATATTTAGTAAACACTTGCTGAAGCGCTTCATATAGCGTCATGCCCTGCTTTTTATAATAAGCACAAGCTTCTACCGCTAGAATGGCTGCTTGTACAGCGTCTTTGTCACGAGCAAAGTCACCAATTAAATAGCCGTAGCTTTCTTCATAACCGAATTGGAATGTATACTCGCCCGTTTGCTCATATTGCTTAATTTTTTCACCGATAAATTTAAAACCTGTTAGAGTGTCAACAACTTGCAATCCAAATGAACGAGCAATTTGTGCGCCGATTTCTGACGTTACAATCGTTTTTAACACAACGCCATTAGCAGGCAGCACGCCTTTTTCTTTCTTTTGAGAAAGCAAATAGTGAAGCAATAAAGCACCGGTTTGATTTCCTGTTAATAACGCATATTCGCCGCTTGGATCTTTGACAGCAATTCCTAAACGGTCTGCATCTGGATCCGTTGCGATTAAGAGATCTGCATCAATTTCTTTTCCTTTACGAACAGCATATTCAAATGCAGCCGGCTCTTCAGGATTCGGAGATTTAACCGTCGAAAAATTCGGATCAGGAAGTTCTTGTTCTTCAATAACCGTAACATTTTCGTAACCGATGGATTGAAGCGCGTTGCGAACTGGCTTATTAGCTGTACCATGTAGAGGTGTAAAAACTACCTTTAAGTTTTTACCTGTTTCAGAAGCTAGCTCTGGGTTAATTAAAATCGTTTTTAGTTTCTCATTGTATGCTTCGTCAATCGCTGAACCAATCATTTCAATAAAACCTTTTTCTTTTAGCTCCGCTTCAGATTGAACAGCTAATGTAAGTTCATTTTCCACAGCATTTACAAAGCCAACTAGTTCATCAGCTTCTTTTGGCGGCAGCTGACCACCGTCTGGACCATATACTTTGTATCCATTATATTCAGGAGGATTGTGGCTCGCTGTAATAACAATACCTCCAAATGCGTTTAACTCACGCACTGCAAATGAAAGTTCAGGTGTTGGTCTTAGCTCTTCAAATACATACGTTTTAATTCCGTGACTTGCTAATGTTTTTGCTGCTTCCATCGCAAATTCAGGCGATTTGTGGCGAGAATCATATGCAATGACTACGCCTTGCTTGATAGCTTCTTCGCCAGCTTGTTTAATGTACTCAGCAAAGCCTTCAGAAGCTTTTCGGATTGTATACGTATTCATACGGTTTGTACCCGCTCCAATTTCTCCACGCATTCCGCCTGTTCCAAATTCCAATGTTTTGTAAAAACTATCTTCTAATTGTTTTTCATCACCTTTGATTGCATCCAAATTTTGACGTAATTCAGGATCTAAATTTGGGTGATTAATCCAAGATGTATACGTTTCTTTCCAACTCATAAAAAAAAAGCCCCCTTATATAAATGTAAATATGTATGAAAAGAGAAAAACGAGTAATCGTCTTTCTCTTTTTTTAACAGTCATATTATATTTCTTCGTCAAAATTTGACTTCCTGCTATTATATTATGGCTGTATTGACAAATTTTGAGGTACTTTTTTATTTTATCATGAAATACCTGTCATACGGTTAACTTTTTCATCTACTGGTACAACTGCGTCATGAAGGTGCTGTTCTAATTCATCGGTATAAGCTTTTGTTTGCTCAGGCGTCCACTTTAACTCTTCGGCCATATGAGCAATCACTTGTTTTTTCCAGCTTCTTACCCAGTTGATATCAAAGAATAAAGCGCCCGTACGTCGAATGAAGAAGTCCACTGGTTTTGAAACCATTTCTTCTTCTATGCCATATTGAATTTGCAAAAATACACTAGCTGGAAGGTCGCTGTTTTTTAGCTGATCCGGACGTTCAATCATGTAGCGGTATACTTTGTCTACGTTTGAGCCATAGCGTTTTACAAGCTTTTCAGCAGCGTCACGTGATAACCCTAGTTTGATGCCTTCTTTGACTTTTTGCTCTACAAACGTTGGGAACCCGCCTGAACCTCCTACATTACCTCCAGAAATCGGTAAATGTTTAGTTTGACAGCTTTCAAATTCGCGTCCTTCTGCTTTAAAATCTTCAGCTACGCGATTTACGACAATTTCAGCCATTTTACGGTACCCAGTTAATTTCCCTCCAGCGATTGTAATTAAACCTGATTCTGATGTCCAGATTTCATCTTTACGCGAAATTTCAGAAGGATCTTTTCCTTGTTCGTGAATAAGTGGACGAACACCCGCCCAGCTTGATTCTACGTCGTCTACTGTAATATCAACCGTTGGGAACATATAGTTAATCGCATCAATAACATATTGACGGTCTTTTACAGTCATACGCGGATGTCTAGCGTCTTCTTTATAGACCGTGTCTGTTGTGCCTACGTATGTTTTTCCATCACGCGGAATTGCAAATACCATACGTCCGTCAGGTGTATCAAAGTAAATGGCTTGTTTTAACGGAAAGCGCTCTTGATCAATAACTAAGTGAATTCCTTTTGTTAATTGAAGCTGCTTGCCTTTTTTTGAATTATCTTTTTCACGCAGCGTGTCCACCCATGGACCTGCAGCATTGACGATTTTTTTTGCATAGATATTATATTCTTTATTCGTAAGCTGATCGCGAACAACAGCCCCTACTACTTTTCCTTTATCGTAGATGAAGTTTTCCACTTTTGTGTAATTGACTAAATCTGCTCCTCTTGCGGCAGCTTCTTTAGCTACTTCAATCGTTAAACGTGCATCATCTGTTTTATATTCAACGTAGTAACCGCCGCCTTTTAACTCTTTAGATTTCACTAGTGGCTCGCGTCTAAGCGTTTCTTCTGCGCTAAACATTTTGCGGCGCTCTGCACGTTTTACTCCTGCTAAGAAATCATATACGCGCAATCCAATTGAAGTTGAGAATTTCCCAAATGTTCCACCCGTATGGAAAGGTAACAGCATCCACTCCGGAGTCGTTACATGAGGGCCATTTTCATATACAATGGCACGTTCTTTACCAACTTCGGCTACCATTTTAACTTCAAACTGTTTTAAATAGCGTAGACCGCCGTGAACAAGCTTCGTTGAACGACTAGATGTTCCTGCTGCGAAATCCTGCATTTCAACTAATGCCGTTTTCATGCCTCGATGAGTCGCATCAAGTGCAATACCTGACCCAGTAATTCCCCCACCAATTACTAATAAATCATATTGATTTTGTGTCATGTCTACCAATTTATTCGAACGTGTTTGACTTGAAAACATACGTCATTCCCCTTTCATTTTTCAAAGATATCAAAATTTTCCAATATACAAAAAGAGAGACCACAAATCACATATATAGTATGCCTACATATGGATCTGTGGTCTCTCCGATTCTCCAACCAATTTATTAACTTGAATACATTATATCATACATGCGTTTTTAATTAAAGGATTTTCATCAAATAATTACTTAAAAGCCATTGTTGCATGTACGGCTTTTTTCCAGCCGCTATATAATTCTTCACGTTGTTCTTCTTCCATATTTGGTTCGAAAGATTTTTCCATATTCCACTGCTGCGCAATTTCATCACAATCTTTCCAGTAGCCGACCGCAAGACCCGCTAAATATGCTGCCCCAAGAGCGGTTGTTTCATTCACTTGAGGACGCTCAACAGGAACATCTAACACATCACTTTGGAACTGCATTAAGAAATTATTTTTAACTGCTCCTCCGTCTACACGCAATGTTTTTAATGTAATTCCAGAGTCTGCTTCCATCGCGCTTAATACGTCTCTTGTTTGATAAGCTAATGATTCAAGCGTTGCACGGATAAAGTGTTCTTTTTTTGTACCTCGAGTTAATCCAAACATCGCTCCACGTACATCGCTATCCCAATAAGGTGTTCCAAGTCCTACGAAAGCTGGCACAATATATACGCCGTCTGTAGACTCTACTCGTGTTGCATAGTTTTCAGTTTCAGCCGCATTTTTAAACATTCTCAAACCGTCGCGAAGCCACTGAATAGCAGATCCTGCTACAAAAATACTGCCTTCAAGCGCGTATTCTACTTTGCCGTTGATCCCCCATGCTAATGTAGTTAACAAACCGTGATCCGACTTAACTGCTTTTTCACCCGTATTCATTAACATGAAGCAACCTGTTCCATACGTGTTTTTCGCCATTCCTTTTTCATAGCACGCTTGTCCAAATAAAGCGGCTTGCTGATCCCCTGCTGCTCCAGCAATTGGAATGTTTTGACCAAAGAAATGATAATCTACGGTATGAGCGTATACTTCAGAAGAAGGCTTTACTTCCGGAAGCATAGATTTTGGTACTCCTAAAATATCTAGTAGTTCATCATCCCATTTTAAATCGTAGATATTGAACATAAGCGTGCGAGAGGCATTTGAGTAATCCGTTACATGCGCTTTTCCGCCTGATAACTTCCAAATTAACCATGTATCAATTGTTCCAAATAACAATTCACCGTTTTCTGCTTTTTCTCGTGCACCTTCTACGTTATCTAAAATCCACTTTACTTTCGTTCCAGAGAAGTATGCGTCAATTAATAACCCCGTTTTGTCGCGGAACGTATCGTTTAATCCTTTTGCCTTTAATTCTTCACAAATACCAGACGTTTGACGAGACTGCCATACGATAGCATTATACACGGGTTTTCCTGTTGCTTTTTCCCATACTACGGCTGTTTCACGCTGATTCGTAATCCCAATTGCTTCAATTTGGTCCGCGTGAACGCCTGACTCAGATAAACAAGATGCGATAACAGCAAGGATAGAACCCCAAATTTCACTTGCATTATGCTCTACCCAACCTGGTTTTGGAAAGTACTGCGTAAACTCTTTTTGAGCTACATGCACAACTTCACCTTTTTTATTAAATAACATTGCTCGTGAGCTCGTTGTTCCTTGGTCTAAAGATAAAATAAATTTTTCCATATCAATATCCCCTATTCTCTGTATAGTGTCGTTTCTTTATTGTACATAGTTAGATGGTAAAGCGCATTCATTTTTTCGGTACTACTGCTGATTGAATTTGGGCTGCTTTTTGTTTAGAAACCGCGTAGATAACCGCTAAAACAATCACTGCAATACTTAAGACAATCCATAAGCTGTTAGACATTTTATTTAAGAATGCTGCTTGATAAAAGACTGCGCCAATTGATCCCCCTAATAGAGGCCCCACTACTGGCACCCAAGCATATTTCCAGTTCGAGCTGCCTTTACCAGGTATCGGCAAGATAGCATGAGCAATACGAGGTCCTAAATCACGAGCAGGGTTGATAGCATACCCTGTTGTTCCTCCTAATGATAAACCAATACTTACGATTAAAAATCCTACTACTAAAGGATTTAATCCATCTGTAAATTTATTTGCTCCAATTGCTAAAATTCCTACTACTAATACAAATGTTCCAATCGCCTCACTTAAAACGTTTGCAAATGGGTTCTCAATTGCTGGCCCCGTTGCAAATACGCCTAGTTTTGTACCAGCATCTTTTGTTTCTTTCCAGTGTGGAAGATAGTGTAAATAAACAACTGTTGCACCAAGAATCGCTCCAATAAACTGAGCTAAAATGTACATCGGTACTTGCGACCATGGAAAATCACCTGTAATAGCAAGCGCTACTGTTAGCGCTGGGTTTAAGTGTGCTCCACTCATATTACCAACCGCATATGCTGCCATGGCTACTGCCATTCCCCACCCCATTGTGATAACAATCCATCCTGAATTAGCAGCAAACGATTTTTTTAAATTGACGCCCGCACATACACCAGCGCCAAGGATAATTAGTATCATTGTTCCAATTACTTCTCCTAAAAATGCTTGCATATAAATACCTCCCCTTTGTATAAACACGGTTAACATTACAAGAAAATAAGAAAATCCACCATACATCCCCCTAATAAAATCATTAAAAGGCTATACCGTGGATCTCCTATTCTCCCTCACAACTATTAACTTATCTAGAAGTTTACTAGATTATGAAAGCGTTGTCAAACAGTTTTTTTAAGTTGAAATACTCCACAGTTCTCTATTTGATGTTGTAACAGCAGAAGCCCCGGCTCCTAAAGCATTACGAACTTCTTCTTCGGTTCGTATTAAACCTCCGGCTAACACCGGAATGCCTGTTTCAGCTTTGACTTCTTGGATTAAAGTGGGCACAATTCCAGGAAGAAGCTCAATATAATCGGGTTTTACTTTCTTCATTAACTCGTAGCTTTTCTTCAAAGCCGTGCTGTCTAATAAAAAGACCCGTTGAATGGCATAGATTCCTCTTTGTTTAGCTTTTAAAATGACGTTTGTTCTTGTCGAAATAATCCCCGCAGGCTTAAACTCCTGACACAAAAAATCAACCGCATACTCATCGTGCTTTAAGCCATGAATTAAGTCTAAATGAATGATTAGCTTTTTTTCATGCTTATGAACCTCTCTCATAATTCCTTTTAGCATGCCCACTTGATTGTCTAAAAGAACTCCGTACTCGTAATTGCTTACTAAAAAATTTTCCAATTGCTTCATATCTCGAACAGCGGGTAATACCGATTGTCCATGAAAACTCATGTTTTCCCCTCTTTTCCATGGTTAGTCCACAAAATTCATTGTAATAGTTTTTATTATGGCAAAAGTTGAAATAAAAAACACCATGCATTTGCATGATGTTTTTAGAAACTGCGTTATTTTTTATATTTAATATTGTAAACGTCATGGCGTCGATCTTTTAATTGACGAACCGTTCCTGATTGACGCTGGCGACGAAGAATTTCTAAATCTACATCTCCAATAACCACCATTTCAATATTAGGGTTACATTCTCCTACAATACCGTCTCGTGCAAATTCAAAGTCAGACGGTGCAAAAATAGCAGACTGAGCGTACTGAATATCCATATTTTCTGTTTCAGGCAGGTTTCCAACCGTACCTGCGATAACCGTATAAATTTGGTTTTCGATCGCACGAGCCTGAGAGCAGTATCTTACGCGCAGATAGCCTTGACGATCTTCCGTACAGAATGGTGTAAAAATAATATTTGCACCTTTATCTGTAGCAATACGAGCAAGCTCAGGAAATTCAATGTCATAGCAAATTTGGATCGCAATTTTCCCGCAATCTGTATCAAACACTTCAACTTTATCTCCTGGGCTAATTCCCCACCATTTTCTTTCATTAGGTGTAATATGCACTTTGTACTGCTTTTCAATTGTTCCATCTCGGCGGAATAGATAGGCAATATTAAAGATATCTCCATTATCTTCTTCGACGAAGTGGGATCCTCCAATAATATTTACGTTATATTTAACCGCTAAGTTAGTAAATAACTCAATGTACTCTTCCGTATATTCTGCTACGCGCTGAACCGCTTTGCTTGGAATCTTTTCATTCAAGAAAGACATGAGCTGAGTTGTGAAAATTTCCGGGAATACGCAGAAGTCGGCTTTTGCATCATAAGCAACATCTGTATAATATTCTACCTGTGTTGCAAACTCTTCAAATGAATTGATCTGTTTCATCATATACTGAACAACACAAATACGCACTGGGAATGATGTTTTAAAATGGCGTTTTGAACGGCGAACATAATCTACGTTGTTCCATTCCATCAGCGTTGCATACTTATTAGAAGCTAGGTCATCAGGAAGATAACCAGGGTTTATACGCATAAGCGTAAATCCGTTCATTAGCTGAAAAGATAGTACTGGATCATAAATTTTATGATGAATAACTTGCTCTACATACTCTCTAGGCGACATTTCAGCTGAATGCTTATGGTAATTAGGAATTCTTCCTCCGATGATGATACTTTTAAGGTTCAATTCACGTGCTAAATCTTTACGCGCTTCATATAAGCGGCGTCCTATTTTCATGCCGCGATACTTTGGATGAACCATTACTTCAATTCCATACAGATTGTAGCCTTCCGGGTTATGATTTGTAATGTATCCTTCGTCTGTAATATCGTCCCACGTATGCTGATCATCGTACTCATCAAAGTTCACAATCAAGCTTGAACAAGATCCGATAATTTCCCCGTCGTACTCTGCACATATTTGTCCTTCTGGAAAAATGGCCAGATGACTTTCAAGCTGTTCTTTTTTCCACGGATCCATTCCGGGGAATGATAGCTTTTGAAGTGCTAAAATTTCATCTATATCGTCCGGTTTGATGTTACGAATAATCATTTTTTTCTCGAATTTTGATAAGTCTATTGTAGACATACGCTCAAACAACCCTTTCTCTCTCTTCATTAGGCAATTAGTTTCCCTGTTTTTTATTATAATAAACATTATTAAAAATTCAAAAAATGAGGTTGAGACATAACGAAATAAATCCAATCTAAAGACGAAAAAATGGATACATTAGCTTGTGACACCACTGTTGACTTCCGTGCAAGACTTCGCTTTCCGCGGGCGGCCGCAGGAGTCTTCACCCTCCCATCAACTGCTAGAAGGAACGAAACAGATGAAATCTGCGTTCACCATAATAAAAAAAACGAACCAAGAATCAAAATTCTGATCAATGGTTCGTTTTTCACTTAGGCTAAAATACTTTTGTCCCAGCCTCATTTTCTATTTGCAAATATCTAATTTTATGGATGTTTTTTTATTAGGATAATTTTCAATAAATCCTGGTCCTAAAGAGACTTTAATGCCATCTATTTTATATACATTATAACGTTCACCGCGATTTAACGTACGAATCTTTACCCATTTTCCTTGTTCTTCTTTTAACAAAACCATCGGTGATTGAATCGTTACAAAACCAATTTGGCCTTTTGAGAGCTTTTTCGTTTTACAAAGATTCTGGGCAACTGGAGTACTGCTTATTTTGTATTTGTTTTTCATAGCGATTGAATCAAAACTTTGAGAATGAAATTGACCAATAACCACTTTTGTACCGGTTTGAACGCGGTCAAACAGCCAGCGTACCTCTTCATCATACATACGAATGCACCCTGAACTTGCGTAGGTTCCGATAGAACTTGGATTATTATTTCCATGAATAGCGTACGTGGTGCCATACGTTCCGCGCGCATTTAATCCTAGCCAGCGATCACCTAGTGGATTCCTAGGATCTCCTCCCCGAATGTTGTCTTTATAATAAGGCCGGTTTTTAATTTTATTCACAATGCTAAAAGTACCCTCTGGTGTATAACTCATCTGCCTCCCTGTCGCAACTTTGAACGTCTTTACTAATTTTCCTCCATTATAAAAAGCAAGGGTGTTAGTAGATTTATTAATGATAATAAGTTGATTTGCCGCCGCAGAAGCATTGCCTGTCAGACCCATCCCTGCGAGTAAAAAAACAAGCCCAACAAAAAAAACAGCCACCTTTTTCATTTATCGACTCCCCCAATTTCTCTTATATCTATATAAGAAAAGTATAGGATGAAAGGCAAACCATCAGAACACTTTTTACCTTATAAGTCAAAATACATTAAAATCTTTCACGCACCCCTTTTTACTGACAAGAAGCAATAAATGTACATAACAAAAAAACGGCCCTTTAAAGGGCCGTTTCATTTGTATTTAAAGCTTCACTTCAACTTTTGCATTTTTCTTAAGTTCTTCAACTTTTTTCTGTAATGCTTCTTGTTTCTTTTGTTGTTCAAGCTGCTGCTTAATTTGAGGCTTTACGTCTTCAAGCTTTGGCATTTGAGATTGTTCTTTACTGCCGCTTGCTTGACTTTGGCTTTGTTTTGCAAATTGATCGTAATAATCTTGAATTTCCTTATCTGTTACTTCAGGTGTTTGGATATCTTTATCTACGTACTGCTGATATTTAATGCTGTCAGCCAGCTCAGACTTTAATTGTGATTGAGTGATTCCTGCATCTTTTAAAGCCGCTTTGAACTGTTTATCTGTTTTGAACTGCTTTTTCGTTTCTTTTAACTTTTTATTTACTTCTTCATCAGTTGCTTTATAGCCTTTGTTTTCAGCTTCTTGCAATAGCAGCGTTTGACCTACTAAATTGTCAATTGTTTGCTGCTTTACTTGTTTAGCTGCTTCTTTAGAAGTTGGGTCTTGTCCCATTTGTTGGTACTGATTTTGTGATGTAGCCAGGGCTGCATTATATTCTTCACCCGAAACTTTTTTACCGTTTACAACTGCTACGGTTTTCTTTTCATCTACTTTTTGTTTATCTAATTTCTTCTGCATTTCTTTTGCTTGCTTTTCCTGCTTTTCCTGAGCCTCTTTTTGCTTCTCAGTTTGTGCAGTTTTTTGATCATCGTTCTTTGATTGCTTTGCATCATCGTTTGAACCACAAGCTGTTAAAGCTGCAGCAATTAACCCAATGAGCAATGTATACATCAGTTTTCTCATGATTAATCTCCTTTCATAATCCCAAACGATTATTAGCTATTCGAAAAAATCATCTAGGGGGCATTGTATATGATATAGGCGTAAAAAGAAACCATTTAGGCTAATTTTAAACATATGTAATAAGATTGAAACGTTTTGTAATCTTATGAAAGGTAAATGCTTTCGTTTATACGACCTGTCTAATCATAACATTATTTAGTATGATTTACATAATTTGCAGTAAGCTATTCATCGTACATTCTTTTCTTTAAAGCTTTCTTTACATTAAAGATGACAGTATTTGATCACATAATCAAAGATGACAGTATTTGATCACATAATCTCATCGTTTTTACATTGTCGCTCCCACTGGAAAGAGGTTCTTGGTCATTTGTACAACACTCAATAAAATGAGCCATCTCTCCAACAAAACCACGAAGGTAAAGATCTCGATAAGCTCCCGACATCGGTGAAGCAGAAGGTGTAAACACACGATCGTTTTCTTTTAATGATTTCCACGGTAATTCATCAAAAGTCTGGGATTCGTGAATAGTTAATGAATTTATTTCGTCAACAAAAGCAAAGCCATCGTCAAATGTCACTAATAAGTTTTCACTTTCTCGAGACCATGCTGTCATGCCAGTAAAATACAGGCTCCCTACAGTGCCATTGTCAAACTTCAGCGAAATACTATTTGAAATATATTCACCATGATTATTTCTGAACCCTGTCACGTGAACGACTTCGCCGAACAAGTGACGGACGAGATCAACAATATGTATGGCAGCAAGCTTCATAAACTGCTCTTCATCTTTACAAAAAGGGGTACTGTCTACAGCAAATCTTGCTTGAAATGAACGGACACTTCCTAGGCTACCTTCTTCAATTAATTCTTTTAACTTCATATAACAAGGCGCATAGCGCTTCATAAAACCTACCATAACTTTTACGCCAGCTTGCTTAGCAGCATCTGAAATCTCTTTCGCTTCTCTTTCATTCATCCCCAAAGGCTTGTCCACATAAACATCTTGTCCTGCTCGAATGCAATCCAGCACCAAAGCAGGATGATCTTCAGGCTGTGCCACAACCACTACTCCATCGCACTTTTCTTGCTTTAGCATTTTCTTATAATCATCGTACGGCGTACCGCTGCTCCCAAATCGTTGAAGAGCAGTTTTTGATCTTTCGATACTGCGTGTGGAAATTGCTTTAATTTCTGCTCCCGCTTCAATAACAGAGGGGTAAATGTTCGTTGATGCGTGAAAGCCTGCACCGATAAAACATAATTTTGCTTTTGTCATGTTTTCGCTCCTATTTATTTTTTGATGGATTTATACAAGTTTGACCATATCACAAGCTCTTTTTGAATGTCCAATAGAAGTCTGAAATATATGATTAAAAAGAGGCCGGTACAGAACTAAATGAATCCAACCTAAAGACGAACAAATCAGATACATGAACTGAACCGCTTATGACACCGCCGTTGATTTCCATGCAAGGCTTCGCTTTCCGCGGGCGGGCGCTGAGCCTCCTCGTCGCTTGCGCTCCTGCGGGGTCTCATCTGTCCCGCTTTTTCCGCAAGAGTCTTCGCCTTGCCCTTCAATCAACTGCTGGAAGGACGAAACAGATGAAGTTGTATTCACCATAAAAAAAACGAACCACTCATCAAACTTGCTGATCAATAGTTCGTTTTTCACTTAGGCTAAAATACTTTTCTCCCAGCCTCTTTAATTTATGTATGAATTATAAAACGATTCATACGAATACGTAATCAAATTGTTTTCTTTTGCAAAACACTCAATGGAAACAGGAAATAAAAACCCGTATTTTTTTAAAATTGCAATATTTTTTTCGAATTGCTCGCAGTCGCTTTCTTCAATCGGCCGATGTTGAATCGCTTCAATTACGGCAATTATTGTCTGAAGGCTACTAATGACTTGCAATGCTTCATCGAGTAAGCCATTATATAAATGGTCTGTACAATAATCTGGATTTAATAATTCATCAGGATTAAGCTTATCTACAGATACATACCGAGGTAACAAGTCATAGCGAAGCTGTTCAGTCAACTCTTCTATGTAATTCTCCATTTCTGGCGGAGCTGCTTGGGCAATTTTCATGGTTACCCCCCCTTTTTTCTCTTAACTTATGTCTCTTTATTTAGCATAACATAAACATAAAACGAGAACTTCAGGTAGTTATTTCCTCCTAATTATTTACAAGTTCTTTTTAAAGATTAAAGGATATTTACTAGTATGTAAGGAAGGGATTAAATATGAGTATACACGGCCAATGGCTAGAAGATAAAATCGCAAAAAATGATGCAGGGCAAACAATTGAAGATTATTTAAAAACGAAATGGCGTATTCCTAAAAAAACGCTGCATCAGTTTCGGATGAATAAAAATGTGCTTATAAACGGTGAACCTTTACCATGGAGGAACACTCTTAAGGAAAATGATAGAGTGTCACTCCCTTTTTTTGAAGCAGAACCTGATGAAATAACACCTTACAATGTTAATATAGAGATTTTGTTTGAAGATGAACACGTGCTAATTGTAAACAAACCAATAAACCTAAATACTCATCCTTCATCAGAGCAGGACCAAAAAACTCTTTTAAATGCTGTAGCTGCTTATTTTCAAAAAATAGGCCTCAAAACAAAGCCTAGACACGTTCACCGTTTGGACAGCGATACATCAGGTGCTATCTTATTCACGAAGCATTTTGTAGCAAGTTCTGTGTTTGACCAGCTGCTGGCTGAACGTAAAATTAACCGGACTTATGTTGCTCTTGTCCAAGGACTCATGAAACAAGAGCAAGGAATCGTTAATGAACCTATTGGACGCGATCGCCATCACGCTACGAGAAGAAGAGTATCTAGAACGGGACAAGCTGCCAAAACATCTTATCGCGTGTTAAAGCGCAATATGGAAAAAAATGAAACGCTTATTGAACTTTCGCTCGAGACCGGACGCACTCACCAAATACGTGTTCATATGAGTCACATCGGCCATCCATTACTTGGTGATACGCTTTATGGCGGAAAGAGATTAAAAGATCAGCAGCAAGCTTTACATGCCATTAAGCTTTCTTTTATACACCCGTTTACACATCAGCGCGTGTCAGCTGTTGCACCTCCAGATCAGCAGGTTTTTTTACCGTACAGCAACTTGTTTTCCTATTAAATAAAAAAGAGCGCCAATATGTTATTGGCGCTCTTTTTTATTTAATTTTAAATTGACGAATCAAGTTCGCCAATTCTTCACTAATCTCTTGCAAATGTTCAGCCGATTGAGAAACAGTAGAAATAGCTCTAATTTGTTCTTCTGTAGAAGCCGTAATTTCTTCCGTTCCTGCTGCTGATTGCTGTGCAATAGCTGCTATACTTTGAATGGCCGCTACCACGTCTTCCTTATGCTCATCAATGCTGTCCATGCTGCTTGTTACATGTTCGACAGCCGCTGCCACCTGCTCAATGGTAGTAGCAATTTCACGAAAAGCTTGTTCTGTGTCTCCTACCACAAAGTCTTGAGATTTTGAAAGTTCTTCTGTCCGGTTGCATTCTTCACGAGCAGCCGCGACTTCCCCTTGAATCGCTGCAATCGTGTGGCGAACTTGTTCAGTAGCCTGAGAGGACTGTTCAGCAAGTTTTCGTACCTCTTCAGCTACTACCGCAAATCCTTTGCCATGTTCTCCTGCACGAGCTGCTTCAATACTAGCATTTAGTGCAAGTAAATTTGTCTGATCTGAAATGCTATTAATTGTAAAAATAATAGATTCAATTTCTTTCATCTTACTTGTTAACTCTTCCATTACCGTTTGAACACCGTGAATCGTCTGAGATGATTCGGTAGTTTGGTTGCGAAGCAGCTGCATTTGTTTTAAGCCTTTTTCATTGATGGTTACAGCTTCAATCGTCATTTTATTAATCTCGGCGTTTTGTTCAATGACTTCTTCAATTTGTGAAGATAAACTCATCGTTTTGTGATTAGTAGAGTCAGCGTCAGAAGCCTGCTGAGTGGCGCCGCTGGCAATCTCATGGATAGCCCGGCCAATTTCTTCACTGGATGCAGTTGCTTCTTCAGATACAGCACTCAAGTCTTCAACAGACGTTTTTACTGTCTCAACAGACGTCTGAACCGTGCCAATCAATGTTTTCATTTTAGCTACCATATCGTTAAATAAATGAGTAAGTTCACCAATTTCATCTTTTGACTTCGTCTGAACCTGAACTGTTAAATCGCCAGCTGTTACTTTGGCTACTTCGTTTTTCAAGCGGCGAATTGGATTCGTAATGATTCTTGAGAAAAAGATGGTTAACACCACTGATAATAAGATGCCAATTAACGCAATCCAGACAATCACATTCAGTAAATGATGAGCGCTTGAGAGCATTTCATTATAAATAAAGGCGTTTCCTATCTTCCAATTCGTTCCTTCGAGAGTATCATATGCCATCACTCTCTCTTCACCTTGAAAGGTATACTTCATGAAATCTTTATTCCGGTCTGCTTCGTACATTTTTTTCATAAATGGCTGATTCATTAAATTTTTTCCAGCTTCTGTTGGATGAACGAGCGCTGTGCCATTTTGATCAAATAAAAATGCATATCCACCGTGATTTACTTCTGCTTTACCTACAATGTTTTTTAATGCATCTAAGTCTAAATCAGTAGCTATAACGCCCAGCACATTTTTAGTATCTGGATCTAAAATAGCCTTTGCAATCGTCACAACCGTCTTTTTCGTTGCTGCATCTTCATATGGATCCGTGTAAATTACTTGATCAGGTAATGCCATTGCTTGTTTGTACCAAACTCTTGAAGTCGGGTCATAACCTGATCCGTACTCTTGCTTAGGAACAGAATACATTCCCTTATTTTTAGTGCCTATGTATTCAAGTGCCAGGTTTGGATATTTTTCTTTAAACTGCGTAAACTCTTTTTGAACCGTATTCCATGTAAAATACGGATTTTTCTCTTGGTTTGTTTGATTTCCTTCCTGCTTAACAAAATTAACAATTACGTCATTTTCACTATACGTCAGCAAAGAACGACTATACATGTCTAAGTACGTATGAATCGTTTCTTTTAACTCTTTCACTTGACTTTGAGACTGAATCTCTACATCTTTTTCTATTTGTGTTTTGGTAAATTGATAAACAGCCCCTGAAACAACTAATAATAAAATAGCTATAAAAATACTAAAAAATACTACGAGCTTTGCACTTAACCTCTTCATTCCCTCACCCTTCTACAAAAATCTTTATATTACTAATAACGGCTTTTCATTTTCATTTTTGAAGAAGTTTTTGTGATTTATTTCAAATTTCTCCAAAAATAAAACCAGCCCATCCTTTCATAACGAAAGAACGTGCTGGTTTTATTTTTGCTTTTCGTATGCATCAGGTTCAATATGAACAAGCGTATCTTTAATCTGATGCTCATCGTTCATCATATGTTCAATTTGATCAGCAATTTCATGGCTTTTAATAACATTTAAATGGGGATCTACTTTAACAGTTACATCAATCACGACTTGATTACCAAGCTTGCGCGCTTTCACATCTTCTACTTCTTTTACACCTTCTACAAGCCCAATGCTTTCTTTGTAGTGCCCTAACTTTTCTTCATCAAATCCGTCCGTTAAGGAGTGAGCCGCTTCTTTAAAAATCTCGATGGCTGTTTTACAAATAATAATTCCCACAGCAAAAGCAGCTACCACGTCCAGCCAGGGCAGGCCGAATTGTGAGCCGAAAATTCCCACAACAGCCCCTATACTCACAAGTGCATCAGACAAATTATCTTTAGCAACCGCATATAAAGACTGGCTATCAAGTTTTTTAGCAAGCTTAATATTATACCGGTAGACACCACCCATAACAGCAGCCGCTCCAAGACCTACCCAAGCAGCCAGTAAATTAGGCGCTTCAGATTTGTCCATAAATAATGACTGACCCGCGTCGACCAATACTTCTAGTCCGATGACCATCATGATAAAAGAAGCAATAAGTGAAGAGATATGTTCCGCTCTGGAATGTCCATAGGGATGATCATTATCGCGAGGTTTTTTAGAGATTTTTAAGCCGACTAAGACGGCAATTGATGCAATAATATCTGTAACATTATTAAGACCGTCGGCTTTTAAAGCAGAGGAAGCGGTGACACCCGCAATAATAAGTTTACATGCTGATAAAAAGATATATGATAAGATACTAACCCAAGCGCCTTTTTGGGCTTGCTCATAGTAGTTCTCCATCCCTTCCACTCCTTTATTCAAAATAAGCAAACTTAGTGTAACAAATGGATTTCGTGTGGGTCTATAGAAACATTATTGGCTGTTAACATACAAATAGAGAATGTTAAACTCTTTAGCTTTCTGCAAAACAAGTTGCCTTTACTCAACACTTTAAACGTTTAAGATCTTTCTAAATGTGGCACTTCATGTAGAAGAACCCTTTTTTAAATCGCCCTGTAAAATTGTTTACTATTTTTTTAAGGGTGTGATTTTTATCACAGCCGAGGGTATTTATTCTTGTTACACTAACATTGTGAAAAACATCACAAAATAAAATTCAAAGGATGATACAAATGAAAACACAATTTACACCAAAGACACGAAAAGTTGCCGTTATCGGAACTGGTTTTGTTGGCTCAAGCTACGCTTTTTCAATGGTGAATCAAGGTATTGCCAATGAATTAGTGTTAATCGATATGAACAAAGAAAAAGCAGAAGGCGAAGCACGCGATATCAATCATGGAATGCCATTTGCCACACCGATGAAAATCTGGGCTGGAGATTATAAAGACTGCGCTGATGCTGATTTAGTAGTTATTACAGCGGGCGCTAATCAAGCTCCAGGGGAAACGCGCTTAGATCTAGTTGAAAAAAACGTTAAAATTTTTGAATGCATTGTAAAAGATATTATGAACAGCGGATTTGACGGCATCATTTTAGTGGCAACAAATCCAGTTGATATTCTCGCACACGTTACACAAAAAGTATCAGGATTACCAAACGAACGAGTAATTGGTTCAGGAACGATTCTTGACACAGCTCGCTTCCGCTACTTGTTAAGCGACTATTTCGAAGTAGATTCTCGCAACGTCCACGCTTATATTATGGGGGAACATGGAGATACGGAATTTCCTGTTTGGAGCCACGCGCAAATTGGCGGTGTGAAGCTCGAACATTTTATCAATACTGCTGCTATTGAAAAAGAGCCGGATATGCAGCATCTATTCGAACAAACACGCGATGCGGCTTACCATATTATTAATCGAAAAGGAGCGACTTATTACGGAATTGCGATGGGACTTGTACGCATAACCAAGGCTATTTTAGATGATGAAAATTCTATTTTAACGGTATCTGCTTTATTAGAAGGACAATACGGTATTTCTGATGTGTATATCGGCGTGCCGGCTATCATTAATAAAAACGGCGTGCGCCAAATTATTGAATTGAATTTAACTCCTCACGAACAGCAGCAGCTCGAGCACTCTGCTAGCATTCTTAAGCAAACTCGCGACAGAGCTTTTGTGTAACATCAAAAGATTTTTGCGGGGGACTCCCCCGCTCCCTTGTTTTAAATATGTAGTAGAGGTGTATGAATATGACGTGGACTCAAGTATATAATCCGTTAAATAATATTTGGCTTTCTGCACTAATTGTACTCATCCCCATCATCTTTTTCTTTATTGCTTTAACTCTTTTGAAATTAAAAGGACACATTGCTGCTGGTATTACGGTACTTCTTTCTATGATTATTGCTATTTATTTTTATGATATGCCTGCCTCAATGGTCTTAGGAGCCACAGGCTATGGGTTTTTGTATGCACTTTGGCCCATCAGCTATATTATTATCGGCGCGGTGTTCTTATACAAGCTAACTGTCAAAAGCGGACAGTTTACTACCATTAGGCAATCTATTATTTCAATAACCGATGACCCCCGCTTGCAAATGCTGCTTGTTGCTTTTTCCTTTAATGCTTTTTTAGAAGGAGCAGCAGGATTTGGAGCTCCAATTGCCATTACAGCAGCGCTTCTAGTTGGACTTGGATTCAAACCGTTAAAAGCAGCGGCGCTATGCTTAATTGCTAATACAGCTTCAGGAGCTTTTGGCGCCATGGGGATTCCTGTCATTGTCGCAGGACAAGTATCTGGCATTGATCCAAAAGAAATTGCTCATTTTCTTGGCACGCAGCTTCCGATTATTTCTTTTCTTATCCCTTTTTTACTTGTCTTTATTATGGATGGGATAAAAGGATTAAAAGACGTATGGAAAGCAACGAGCATCACAGCCATTTCCTATGCACTGACGCAGTATTTAACTGTTACATACATCGGCCCTGAACTTCCAAATATCACATCTTCTATTGTGAGTTTGCTTGCTCTTGCTTTTTATATTAAAAGAACAAGCCCGGCAGCAGCTAAAAGCTTCAGCCTGTCACCAAAACAAATTTTAAAGGCTTGGTCTCCTTTTATTCTATTAACGATACTCGTTACGGCTTGGAGCATTTCTTTTGTCAAAACGGCGCTTGAACATCTGAACCTGCTTATTAACGTCCCATTTTTACACAATCACGTAATTAAAGCAGCGCCTTTAGTAAAAGATCCTACGCCTTACGCTGCTGTCTTAAAAATAGACTTATTTGCAGCAACAGGTACGGCAATTCTTATCGCTTGTATCCTTTCAGTTTTCTTGCTTAACGTATCGGCAAAAGTGGCATGGACCACTCTTTTGGAAACCGTAAAAGAACTATCAAGACCTATTATGACGATTATGATGGTCATTGCTTTTGCTTTTATTTCAAATTATTCAGGACAGTCCTCTACACTTGGATTGGCACTCGCTACATCAGCTGCTTATTTTCCATTTTTATCTCCATTTCTTGGCTGGATTGGCGTATTTCTAACGGGGTCTGTCGTATCGAATAATGCGCTGTTCGGCAACTTGCAGCTAACTACTGCTCAGCAAATTAATGTCTTGCCAATTATTCTCGTAGCGGCTAATACTGCCGGCGGCGTAATGGCTAAAATGCTTTCTCCTCAATCAATTGCTGTCGCTGCTGGAGCAGTAGGTTTAGCCGGAAAAGAGGGTGAACTGTTTAAATACACGCTCAAATACAGCATGGGATTTTTGATACTAGGAGGATTTGTTACCTTTTTATTGGCTTGGTGGTTATGATAAAAAAACTGCTAAAAATCCTGTTATTACCTTGTTTCTTTCATTTAAACAAACGTTTGATTATATAAAAAAGTCCCCAGTTAGCGCCGGGGATTTTTTTATTCTGAAATAAGTAAACCTATATTGCCAAATTGTTTTCCTTTATCTAATCGTTCGCAAGCTGCAGCTGCCTCTGACAGCGGATAGAATCTATCGACGATTGGTTTAATTTGATGTTTCTCTATAAAATCCATCATGTCCACAAATTCTTCCTGACTTCCCATAGATGTGCCAAGTATATTGAATTGAGGATAAAAAATAGTTCTTAGAGGCAATTCAACTTCATTTCCAGAACTCGCACCAAAATTAACAATTCTTCCATTTGGCTTTAGTATTTCAAAATACGTCGGAAATAAAGCTGCCCCCACACTATCAAGTATGATATCTACTTTTCTATCGTTGATTTCTTCTTTTAGGTTACTTCCACTGTCTAATGCATAATCAGCTCCGTACTCTAGGGCTTGCTTTCTTTTTTCATCACTTCTAGAAGTAACCGTTACGTCAGCTCCGATAGCTTTTGCGAATAACAAGCCATAAGTCGCGACTCCGCTCCCTATACCAGGAATAAGTAGATGTTCTCCTTTTTTTAACTGTCCTTTTGTAAAGAGAGCTCTATACGCAGTTAAAGCTGATAATGAAAGAACTCCCGCTTGTTTCCAAGATAGATAAGGCGGCTTTTGCACAACATTATCCGCTTTTATGATTACATACTCTGCAAACGTTCCATTCGATGGACCACCTAAAATTTTAGGCGTAAACGGAATGTCCTCTATACGATCCCACTCCAGACTTGGATTAATGATCACTTCTATTCCAATTTTTAAACCTTTTACGCCTTCTCCCACTTCTTCTATAATACCTGCACCGTCTGAACCGGGAATAAACGGCTTATCTCCTTTGCCTCGATTATTCATAACAAATAAATCTCTCCGGTTTAAACCTGCTGTTTTTAACCTTACTTTTACTTCTCCTCTTTCAGGGGGCATCTCCTGAAGATTTCTGTAATTCATGCCTGCTATACCGCTTTTCTCACTATGTATAATGACTTTCATGATTTCGCCTCCTCTTAATCTACTCTACTAAAAAGCTCAAAACCGCAAAAGAAATATGCCCAAAAAAAGGAAAATAAACTTTTAAAATCGCTTTTTCACCGTTTTATCTTTATTTTTCTGTATCCTAAAAGTATTCAGCTTCTTTTATTACATATTTGTTACAAAAAATATTATTTGTAACAAAACGAATATAAAATAGAAAAATCGGTTTAAAAATCCTGATAAATCAACATTTATCCGCAATTTATTTACTATATCTACTTCAAAAACTAGTAAAAATCTAAAAAAATTTAAGAAAAAAAGACAAAACACTTTCTTTTATTACAGATTTATTGTAATATAAATGTAACAAAAGAAATATAAAACACATAATTGTTACATAAATAAGGTTAATTAATTAGGAGTGAGTTAGAAATGAAAAAAATTGGACTAGTTTTATCATCAATCGCTATTTTCTTTACACTAAGCACTGGAGTTACAGCACAAACAACATCTCCAACACTAACGGATGCAAATGCTGTCAAAATTGCAGCTAGTGCCAGCAATCATTTCTGGAGTGCTCTGCACGGTTATAAAAACAAACCATGTACAGAACGTACATTTGAATATAAAGGAACTGAGTACGTGTACCTTTGCCCTGAATTTGATACAAAAGCTGAGCTATCAAGCTACTTATCTGAGACATTTACAAATAGTGCAGTAGAAAAAGGATTAACAAATTACGGCTATATCACATATAACGGTAAACTTGCACATCCAATCGGCGACGGATTCAGCATGTTAGAGTGGTCAAAAGCAAAAACAAAGCTTGTGTATCAAACAGCAACAGTTCGCTCTTATGAATTCACAGTTCCAACTGTAGATGGCGGCAGTGTAAAACGAACTGTCACATTCTATAAATCTAATTCTCAGTGGAAAGTAAATAAATTTGACGCTGTTCAATAATAAAAAAAGCAGGCCTGCTTGAGCAGACCTGCTTTTTTCTTTTTGATCGATAACATAAATAAAACTTCTACTTACAGCGCTCTAATAGCTGTAAATAGAAGTTGAGATCACAAGTTTAAGTAAATCAAATTTTGTCGAATCCTGTAGAAACAGTGATAAGTTACGTTTTATATTACAGGCTAAACCGCTTGTTGTCAACATGATTTAACAAAAAGATAAATCGACATATACTAAACATATCAAAGACTTTTTGATATCGCAGTTGGCAGACATTATTCTATACATATATCAATGCAAGCAAGAAAGAAGCGCTCTTCATTTCCCATTAAAAATAAAAACATTAGCTTGGATTTTGTTCATGTTCCTTTGGGTTATCATGTACAGGGTGCGCCCCTGGGAATAACCTTTGAGCTTTTTCATGAAGGTTTTTGTTTTCATAATTAAATGCGCTATACGTTCGCTGCCCTTCTTCCCATGAAGTAGATTTCCCCAGTTTTTGATTAACCGGAGAGCCGAAGGGACCGTCTGGAAATTCTTCAGCGGTTATATACTCGTGGCTTTTTTCTACTGTAGAGAAATCACGATACGAGGGCTGTTTGTCTTCTTTCAATGATTTCACCCCTTCTTTCTAGAAGATTCTCTACTAGTATGCACACTTCTTTGTAAAAAACCCTCTTAAATTAGTCTAAATCAGGGTATGATAACTATACATTTACTTTTTAAAGGAGTTGAACAGCTTGGAACCTAGACCTCAGAAAGGAACTTTTTTCCGAGAAAAAATCTTAAATAATAAATTTGTTGTATATACAATTATTATTTTTATTCTCAGCATGACTATTTTTTCGTTATCAAAAATCGGATTTATTTTAATTCCTATCTCTATTTTTATTAAAACAATCGCACTGCCGATTATCTTAGCAGGAATTTGCTTTTATTTATTTAATCCGCTTGTTGACTTTTTAGAACGAAAAGGTGTAAAACGAATTATTTCCATTCTTGTTTTATACATAGTGATTATCGGCGCATTAGCCATTATTATTTCATCGGTTATTCCGCCTCTAAAAAATCAAGTTGACCGTCTTATTGATAATATCCCAGAGCTGACGCATGACGTTCAGCATGCGGTGACGAACCTTTCGAATAACCGATATGTCGAACAAGGCCTTCAGTCGGCTAACACGGACCTAGATAAGATTTCAAAAGATGCATCAAAACACTTGAGTAAATATGTTTCTGGATTTTCAAGCGGTATTGTGAACTTTGTCGGCACCATTACAGAAATTATATTATCGGTTGCCGTTTTACCCTTTATTCTTTTCTACTTATTAAAAGATGGGAAAAACTTACCTAATTACATTGTAAAACTGCTTCCAAACCGCTCTCGTTCTGAAGCTAAATTCATTTTAGCCGACATGAACCACGCATTAAGCGCATATATTCGCGGGCAAATTTTTGTTGCGATTTGTATAGGTGTACTGCTTTTCATTGGCTATCTGATTATTGGGTTAGATTATGCATTACTTCTAGCGATTATCGCCATGGTAACCAATGTTGTCCCTTACCTTGGTCCTATTATCGCCATTATTCCAGCCATTATTATTGCGTTTATTACGTCTCCTTTTATGCTTGTAAAACTGGCCATTGTCTGGGCAGTTGTTCAATTGCTTGAAGGCAAAGTAATCTCTCCGCAAATTATGGGAAGAAGCCTGGATATTCACCCGATTACGGTCATTTTTGTCATTCTAACCGCCGGAAACTTATTCGGAATCATCGGTATTATTTTAGCCGTTCCTGGATATGCCGTTTTAAAAGTTATTATTACGCATATTTACCAATTCATCCGTTTGAACTCTACTATGTATCCAGATAAAAAAGCATAATAAAAAGCCCATCGATTTTCGATGGGCTTAACTTTTTACTTTTGTTCTTCTTCATCTTCACGATCAAACCAAAGGAGCTCTTGATCATCTTCATCTCCATTATAGTTGATGAGAATTTCTTCTCCTGCTTGGATATCCGTATATGCATAAAAATCAAAGGTATGATTGTCAAAATTAATTTCATACGTAGCATTGGGTGTATACGAGTGATTAAACAGCATACCGTATCCCAAAAGAATAGCCGTATGATTCACTCCATATTCAAAAGCATAATCCGCTAGTGTTGTTTTCTCAATAAAATCATGCTCTTTATTAGGATAAGCGATAACAGGAGCTTCGTGAATAAGCGTTCCTTTTTTAATATCTTGCTTAGCAAATACACCTCTGTTAAATTCTCCGTCGCTTATCGTAGACATTTTTATTTCGATCATATTCGTCACCTATATATTCTTTCCTCTAAGATTTTCTTCTTCCCTAAGCTTGACAGTTTATAATGGGGAAATCAACTGTTTTTCATAACCACTTGAATATAAGCTGAAGGAACGCTTATCATACGCACTTGTGTAAGCACTTACCTTGTTAGAAACACGCAATTTGATTTTATTTTAGACATAGAAAAGCAATGACCTGGCGCATAGCGCTTTTTTGAGCCATTCAACATGTGAAGAATCGTTTTTCTCTGTGATATAATCGTTTATGCTGCTTTTTTATGTTAATCTATGACTTTTATTACTGATTTTATCTTATGTTAGAAAGAAGGTTTCACATGAACTTAAATCACGACAGAGATGGTGTGATATATGCGGTCCTTTCTTATCTTATGTGGGGGCTCACGCCAATTTATTGGAAGCTGGTTCACCACGTAGCACCAGGTGAGATTTTAGCTCAGCGCGTTTTTTGGTCTTTTATTTTTATGCTTATTCTTTTATTAATGACAAAGAAATGGCGTACATACATTACGTTTATAAAAGAAATAGTGAAAAAACCATCCTTATTCTGGTCCCTTTTTACTGCGTCTGTACTTATTAGTGCAAATTGGGGCATTTTTATGTGGGCTGTCATTAATGGAAAAATAGTAGAAGCGAGCCTTGGACAATATATTAATCCCCTAACAAGTGTTTTATTAGGTGTTATTTTCTTAAAAGAGAGATTAAGCGGGGCTCAAATTTTTGCATTTATACTAGCAGGAATCGGCGTCTTAACGCTTAGTCTTCATTATGGTGTGGTTCCTTGGATTTCGCTTAGCTTAGCTGTTACCTTCGGATTATATGGTTTGGCAAAGAAAAAGATTAAAGCTGATTCAACGATTGGATTAACTCTTGAAACGATGGTCATCTCCCCTATTGCATTAGCATACATAGGCTACCTTACGTTTCAATCACACTTGCAGTTTTTTGATTCTTTTTCAACAAGTCTTTTATTAATGGGCAGTGGAGTAGTTACAGCTTTACCACTCCTATTATTCACAAAAAGTGCTAAAAAAGTATCATTATCAATGCTTGGTATTCTTCAATATATTTCACCAACCTTGTCTTTGCTAGCAGGAGTCATTCTATACCATGAATCGCTAACAAAAGCTCATGTTATTGCTTTTAGTTTTATTTGGTTAGCTCTTATTGTTTATACGTTCTCATCTATTACTAAATGGGGGAACAGAAAACAAATAAGAAATAAAGTGGAGGCTTAACAGCATCATACACTCTCTTACGCATTATTTTTAAACAAAATAGGCTGAGAGGAGCATTATTTATGAAACGCATTATTGACTCGCATATTCATCTAGATCAATATGAACAGAAAAGCTGGAAAGACATAGTTGAGCAGGATCCTTCGTTACAAGCGCTTATTTCTGTATCTTCTACATTACACTCTTGCCAACTTAATCAAAAAATCAGCAAGTTATATTCCTGCGTGAAACCTGCCTACGGATTTCACCCTGAACAAATGCTGCCTTCTTCAAATGAATTAGCGGAGCTGTTTGCTTGGATTGATCAAAACAATGAAGAAATGATTGCGGTTGGTGAGGTTGGTCTACCTTATTACTTAAGTCAGACCTATACTCTTTCTCTAGAGCCCTATTTGGAGCTGCTTGAAGCTTTTATTATTCATTCAAAAAAATGGGGGAAACCGTTAATTCTTCACGCTGTATATGAAGATGCTGAGATCGTGTGCGACTTGCTAGAAAAACATTCTGTGCCTAAAGCTCACTTCCACTGGTTCAAAGGAGCTAAAAAAACCGTTGAACGAATGAAAAACAACGGCTACTATATTTCCCTTACACCTGATATTGTATATAAACCTAAAATCCAAGCGCTTGCCACAGATTACCCTCTTGACTACTTGATGGTCGAAACAGATGGTCCGTGGCCATTTGAAGGACCTTTTCAAAACCAGACAACGGTTCCATCAATGATGCATCAGTCCGTTCAGGAAATAGCACGTCTCAAAAGGGTTTCTGTAACGGAGACATATGATTTTTTATATCGAAATACAGCTCATTTTTATAATCTCTCCACATAAAAAGCCTTTCCCTAAGGAAAGGCTTTTTATTTATATCTAAATTCGTTTCACAAGTTTTACGATCAGCACAATCACTGCAATGACAAGAAGAATGTGAATGATGCCGCCGCCAATATGAAAAACTAATCCTAATAACCAAAAAATAAATAAAAGTCCAATAATCGTCCACAACATAATTTTTTCTCCTTTTTTATATGTAGTATTTGTTATAATTTTATATTTCCCTAAATGTGCATAAATAAACGCATTTCATATACATCTTTTCACTAAAGAAGGTTCACATAATGTACAAAAAGCAATCATGTTCTCTGTGGTAAAATAAGTATGTAATCTTATTTAATTTAAGCGGAGATGATTAACTATGACATGGATTGTATTACTTTCCATCATTCTTGTAAGTGCACTCAAAATATTAATAACGTGTCTTCCAACTCCAGTGGTCAAATGGCTTATGACTAAATTTCAATTACACCCAACACTTGATGATCAAAACGCTACTGTCACAGTTGATGGGAAACATTTAGAAGGCAAAGACAAAATGCAAGTGATTGATTATTTTAATAAAGCAACATTTTTAAAACAATATTATGTCCATGAAGGAAATAAGGACTATTATAAACACCTAGAAGACAGTGAAACTCCACTTGTTATCGATACGAAAAAAGGGAAAAACGATGTTCGACTATGCGTATATAGCTATCATGATCATGTCGATGTCGTAAAACAGTATAAAAAGAAGATTATCGCCTACAGCCTTCTGTCTGATCACCTTCAAAAGCAGTCCATAACAGCTGACCTAGCTTAAACCAGTCGCCTACAAGGCGGCTTTTTTAGTTTTTAGGTTTAGTTTGAAGTTACCTTATTTAAAAATACCAAACTTTAACATTAATTCTAATGCTATAACATAAATTAATAGAATTTTCTAAATTTTTAAGAGGTGATGGATAATGCTTTCTTTGTTAGGGTTTGGAATGATTGCTACTTTTCTTTCTTTTCAAGTGGGCCTTTGGGACAACTATTATCATGACAATTACAGCCATTTTAACGAACGCTGTTTCCCTTTAGACTTCTACTATAAAAAAAGGAAGCCGACTACCATAAGGCAATCGGCTCACACATGTAGGATATTGATTTAACACTAACAAAGTACAACACAACACTAGTAATTATATAATATATTTCATTATTTTGAAAGCGATTTCATATATATTTTTAAAAATATTTTGTTACTTGTTTTTTATAGAAAAAAACCACGTTTCAGCCAATTCGAAACGTGGTTCTTTTCTGTAAGGACTTGCCCTACAGGCTATAAATGTAAGTTACGTTCATTATAGCATGAGCCCATATACAGATTCCATGGTAATTACTGTATGATCTCGTTACGTTACGACTCGTTGTATTTTTCTGTCCATGTGCAGCGTATTCCATGGTTCGTCCTGTTCAGCTAGCCTTTTGATAAAGCCTTGTGAAGCCCAAAAAGGAATAGCGCCAGGTAAGAAAGGATGAGTATGCAGATACAGCGTGTCATAAAAATGACTTTGGGCAAATTGTTCAACTGCTTTTAACAGCTGCTGTCCAATGCCTAGACGCCGGTACGCTGGATCGACATAGCATTTTACAATCTCAGCTGCAGTTCTATGTTCATATCGCTCTTTTAATGCATGAAACCGTCCATCGTAAGCGTATAAACCAATGGTTCCAATTACTTGTTGATTTTCCGTAACAGCTGCAAAAAAAGCAGCGTCTTTCGCTTGAACGTAATGTTCATTAAAATGAAGCAAATCCACAGGAAGCTGATTTTTTTCCAGCATAGGAAATAGCTCATTCCGCATATTCATGACAAACTGAATCACTTCAGCATCCTTTTCTTTTACTTCTTTAATTTGATACATTTGTACTTCTTGCACGTTTACTGTCACATCCTTTTAGCGATCATTGTATACTTTTTCTTTTCTCTGCTTATGCTGCAATGTTAACTACGGCGTTACGTCTAAGTGCTGAGTCAGCATATAATACTCGCTTGGATTTGTTGTCCAGTTTTTCACTTTTTGATTATAAGCAACAACAATGTTTGGATGTACAATCGATGACGTCAGCATTTTTCTATTAATCAAAGCGGTTGCTTGTTTGGCTAACTGATCTCGTTTTGCGTCATCTACTGTTGAATTTAACTGTTCTATCATTTTTGTTAGCGTATCATCATTAATCCGGCTGGCATTTAAACCACCGCCGGGCAAATAGTTCGTACTTAAATAATAGCTGGCATCTCCTCTAGGTGCTGTGATAAGGCTGTACAATGCTAAATCCCAATCATCTTTTGCCATTACATATTCATCGCTATCTTCAACTAGGTGAATCTTAATAGTAATTCCTAACTCTTTGGCATTAGACTGTATAAGCTGAGCAATTAAAGGCAGTTCTGGCAAAGAACTGTATGTGACAAGAGAGAGCGATAGTGGCTTTCCATTTTTGATTGCTTTGTCATTTTTGATTTGATAGCCTGCTTTCTCTAAATATTTTTTAGCAGATGTCATACCTCTTTGCTCATTAGCAGTACTATCAGCAAAAGGAAATTGGGGTAAAAATGGACCTCCAGCCGCTGCCGCTTGATTGTTCATGATGCTGCTAACAATTTCTTTTCGGTTCAATAAAGTATCGATAGCTTTTCTTACATTTTCGTCTTTTAATGCGTCATTGGTTTGATTGTAAAGCAATAAATGGGTGCGCACACTAGGTACTCCACTTACTTTAAAAGACGGATCTGTTTGTAAAGTGCCCAAGCTTTCTAAAGGCGGGCGATAAATAATATCGGCTGTTCCAGATTGAAGAGCAGCAACTCGCGCATTAGCATCTTCGTTAAATCCAAAGATCGCACTTTTCAATTTCACTTTTCCACCCCAATAATTTTCATATCTTTCTAATTTTACTTGATTTCCTTGATCAAAAGACAAGACGCGAAATGGACCCGTACCAATGGGCTTCTTAGCTATATTAGAAGCATCAACATCTATAATAGCTGTATTTGGATGCACTAATTCAGAAGGAAATTTAGGCATTGTTTCTTTTAATGTAATTGTCAGCGCATGACTGTTCGCTTTCATTTCTTTAATATTTAAAGCGTTTTTCATCGCATAACTTTGGTCTATCGTTCTTTGAAGAGAAGACTTAACGGCATTTGCATCCAGCGCTTTTCCGTTTTGAAACATGATGTTCTTTCTTATCATAAATGTCCATGTAAGGCCGTTATCTTTCGTTTCCCACTTTTCAGCAAGCCAAGGCTTTATTTTTAAATCGTCGTTGATTTTAACAAGCGTCTCCCCTACTCCCCCACGAACTGCTGTATAATTATCGTCCGTATGAGGATCAAGCGTTGCAGATGTAAAATTAAATAAAAACGTCACACTTTTATCCGTTTTCTTTCTTTCTTTTATACTTACACTCTCTTCATTAGGAGCGCAAGCAGTGAGGCAAAGTAACACGAGAAATATCATAGATACAAGTTTTTTATTATTTATCATTCATTTTTCCACCTTCTATTTTAATACACAAAAAAAAGCACTTCTAAAAAGAAGTGCTTGCCTTCACAACAAATTCAGATAAACGTATCCCTTGTTTATCGTATTTTTGATTCTGCCAAAACACCTCCCTATCCTCGTAGGTTATTGCGTGCTGCGATTTATGGCAGGTCTCCTGGCTTCAAGTCATTGCCTTATACCGCCTTCCCGTCTCTAAATAGACAGTGGCTTTTTGACATAAGGCTCCTTGTTACAGTGGCGGGACCGCTCCGGATTTTCACCGGATTCCCTTTTAAGGCAATTGAAAAACAATTGCCACCATAAAAGCTGGTTATTTAATTTAGTAGCGTGCTCTTGAAACTCTAGAAGTGGAAGCTGATGGTGAAATATCTTCATCATCAAATCCAGTGGCAATAACGGTTACCATCATTTCGTCCTTTAAATCTTCATTAATCACAGATCCAAAAATCATATTTAAGTCCTGATCAGAAGCGGACGTGACAATATCTGCTGCTTCCTGTACTTCGTAAAGACTCAGGCTGCTGCCGCTCGTAATGTTCAGCAGCACGCCTCTTGCTCCATCAATCGATGCATCTAGCAGCGGACTAGAAATCGCTTTTTTCGCTGCTTCAATTGCTCGATCTGATCCCGAAGCTCGTCCGATACCCATAAGCGCAAATCCTTGATTAGACATAATTGTTTTTACATCAGCAAAGTCAAGGTTAATCAGCCCCGGAACAGCGATTAAATCTGAAATACCTTGAATACCTTGGCGAAGAACATTATCTGCTTCACGGAATGCTTCAAGCATAGGTGTCTTTTTATCAACGATTTCAAGCAAGCGGTCGTTTGGAATGACAATAAGGGTATCTACCGATTCATTCATCGCAGTAATACCGCCTACTGCTTGCTTGGTACGTTTATTTCCTTCAAACTTAAAAGGGCGAGTAACTACTCCAATTGTTAAAGCATTTAGTTCACGGGCAATTTGGGCAATAACCGGAGCTGCTCCAGTACCAGTGCCTCCCCCCATGCCAGCTGTTACGAATACCATATCTGCGCCTTGCAGTACTTCTTGAATTTGCTCTCTGCTTTCTTCTGCAGCTTCTCTTCCTACTTCTGGATTAGCTCCTGCACCTAATCCTCGCGTTAATGCCGCACCAATCTGCATTTTCACATCTGCTTTAGATAAATTAAGCGCCTGAGCATCCGTATTAACGGCGATAAATTCTACCCCTTGTACACCATGTTCAATCATACGGTTAACGGTGTTATTTCCTCCACCGCCGACTCCAATTACTTTAATTCGCACTAATGGCGATACATCTGCATCAAATCCAAACATTCTAAGTTCCTCCTCAATGATCAAAATTACTTTCTCTTATTATCCGAAAAAACACGTGAAGAACCTTTTACTCCTATGTTTAACGCGTAACTGTTCTTTTGTTTTACAGATTTTATACATTTCTCTTTTAACCTTTAAATCTTTACATCTTTATGTAAAATTATTGTTGTTCTGAAGTTAGTACGCCGAACTCTTTTTTGGTTTTCCCACTCAAAACGGCATATAAGCTTATTGTATCATTCATTTGACAGATGTCTGTATTTAATTTTGAGTAAGATGTGACTAAGAGAATAATATTTTTATAGACAAAATGAGAAAAAGCCCTTAGAAATAAGGGCTTCTCTAGATAATAAACCATTTTATAATTTCCCAGTTAAGAATTGAGCTTCTCCCATACCAAAGCTCCAGTCAGCATTACCGTTTTCAACAATTGAAATCATAATGTCGCTTGGCTGAATTCCGCAGCTTTCTCCCAGCTCTTTTACAATTAATTTGTAAAGAGCTTGTTTTTGCTCTTCTGTTCGCTGTTTGCTCGTCACACTTATAATAACCAAATCCTTGCTTCTCTCAAAGCCAAGACCTGTATCTTCAATAATCATTTCATGAGCAGGATGCTGATGTACAATTTGATAACGATCGCGTTCTGGGACGCCAAAGGCTTCTAGCATCGCTCGATGAGTAGCGTCTAGTAATGCTTTTAACTCTTTTTCGTCTCTTCCTTCTATTACATCAAATCTAAGTAATGGCATACTAAGTAACCTCCAGCTTTTTGTCTAATGTATTATTGCTTTATCATATCACAACTATCATTTGTAAAAAAAAGATATGCTATTCACAATGTGCTCTCTAGTGAAAGAGACCTCAAACTCTTCAATAAAAGCTGAACCTAATAAAAAGAAATGAGCAGCATAACGACTCATTTCATTAGTACAAAAATATTTATAATAAGAGCTAAAATACATGCAGATACAATGGCAATGAGTACGTTCATCACAAGGTTTTGCGAGGATGTTTTAGCTTGTTTTTTCATATCAGCCCGACTCATCTGTTGCTTTTCATGATCACTTTTAGACATCACGTAGCCTCTCCTATTCATCAAAATGTCAGCAGTGTATAAATGATTTTTGAGAAACCTTGATCCAGTTCTTTTGTATAAACAGCAGCACATGCAGGTTATCATCAGTTATTTTAGCATGTTTTGTCAAATAAGTGGACTATGTAGCGCTTCAATTTAGTATTCACAGCCAAATATATTTAAATTCGTTGCTTTTCTCTTCTTTTCTCGCTATTGTTTGAGAAGAAGGATAATTAGATACGATAAAGGATGATACGATATTGAATAACCATACGCAGCTGCCTCAGTATATCTACACATACGCATGCAGCGAAGAGGAACTCTCACTATGTCAATTAGAGAGACGCTCTCTTTTTGAAATTGAAACTGAGAAACCTATCATAAGAAGCGCCGTTAAACTTGATCCAAGCAGAAGCCCTTTTATCAAAGAGCGATTAGATATTATGTATGAATCAGATGACCTTGCAGATATTTGCAAACAAGTAGAAGATATTGACCTTGGAGATCAAACATTTAAACTCATTTTTATGAAAATTAATGACTTAGAAAAAGATCAAAAAATAAGCTATAAAGGTCAGCGTGCGATTGAACGTGATGTGGGTTGGCATTTTGTAGCAGAAGCAGACTTGCATAACCCTGACCATTTGTTTGGAATTGTTCCATTTGAAGGACGCTGGTATTTTGGAAAATATCAAAAAAGCGAAGCTGTATGGCTGCATCATTTGAAGAAACCGCGTGAATACTCTACGGCACTCAGTACCCGCCTTGCAAGAGCTGTAGCTAACATTGCCGTTCCAAAGCCTGAAGGAATCAAAGCGATTGATCCATGCTGTGGTATTGGTACAGTCCTCGTAGAAGCTCTTTCAATGGGCATTGATATTGTAGGACGCGATATCAACCCACTTGTGACCGACGGATCTCGTGAAAATATTGCGCATTTCGGCTTAAAGGGTGATGTCAAAACCGGACCGATTTCGGATGTTACCACTCACTATGACGTAGCGATCATCGACATGCCTTACAATCTCTACACCCACGCGACGCCTGAAGATCAGCTTTCTATTTTAAAACACGCTCGCCGCTTTGCGGATAAAGTAGTCGTGATTACAGTAGACACGATTGACCATATGATTCATGAAGCTGGCTTTTCTATTTCAGATCGCTGCGTAGCGCGCAAAAGCGTATTTTCTAGACAAGTAGTTGTATGCGAATAAAAAAAGACACCAGTCTAACAGGCTGGTGTCTTTTGATTTACCACTCTTTAGGTTCATAGTCTAATTCTTTGAATAGCTGCGTACGCTCTTTTTTCGTTAAATCTCTCCATTGCCCAACAGGCAAGTTGTTTAAGTGAATATTCATAATACGCGTACGCTGAAGTCGGTATACTTCATATCCGAGCACTTCACACATACGGCGAATTTGACGATTTAAGCCCTGTGTTAAAATAATTTGAAACTCGTACTTAGACAGCTGTGTCACTTTACAAGGAAGCGTTTTTGTACCTAAAATTTTTACTCCCTCAGACATGTTTTTGATAAACTCGGGTGTAATCGGCTTATCTACTGCAACAATATATTCTTTTTCATGCTTGTTTTCTGCACGTAAAATTTCGTTAATAATATCGCCGTCATTTGTAAGTAAAATTAAGCCGTCTGAATCCTTATCTAGTCGTCCGACATGATGAATACGCAAAGGGTGATTGACTAAGTCAATGATGTTTCCCTTTACTTTTTTCTCACTCGTACTTGTAATGCCGACTGGTTTATTAAGTGCAATATATACATTATTTCGAGCAATCCGAAGCTGTTGGCCACTTACTCGAATATCATCGCCAGGCTTAACTTGATCTCCGATTTTTGCAACCTTTCCATTAACGGTTACTCTTCCTTCACTAATTAACTTATCTGCCCCGCGTCTTGACGCTTTGCCAGATTCGCTAATAAATTTATTCAGTCTCAGGTGAATCACAACCTTACATTTAAAAATTTTAAAATTTGTCTCTTCTATTAGAAACCGATATGTGTCAATTTCTATACCGTCCCTATCGTAACATGCTATACGCTTCTCGTCTTCTTTTAATTTCATTACTTGACTATATTTTTTTAACAGCAATAGAAGTATAGATCCAAAATACTTTGTAATCTTATTCTTAACATTTTAAGCAATGCTTACACCTGTCAAACTAACGTCAATCTCCACTTCTATGCAAGACCTAAACGTCTAGATTGA
Organism: Priestia sp. FSL R5-0597; assembly: GCF_038006305.1. Lineage (NCBI taxonomy): Bacteria > Bacillati > Bacillota > Bacilli > Caryophanales > Bacillaceae > Priestia > Priestia sp. FSL R5-0597. The sequence continues at coordinate 481,967 of NZ_JBBOUZ010000001.1, read as the reverse complement.
CTGATCAGTATAGAGTTGCTACCATCAGGTTTTCTTATGCTTCCAGGAGGAGTAACGCTGGCTCTAACAGCTATGGTCGGAGGAAGTTTGTTTGATAAAATTGGATTTAAGCCGCTGCTTTTAACAAGTTTAATTCTTTTAACGTTTATTTTAAGTTTGTTCACTACCATTTCAAGAGAAACAACTACGATGACTGCAGCTATTTTATACGCTGCCTTTAAAATTGGCGTAGGTTTAAGCATAGGACCCGTAATGACGCTTGCTTTAAATCAAGTACCTAAACCGCTTCACGCTCACGGTTCAGCCATTTCAAATACGATTAACCAAGTTTCAGGCGCAATTGGACCCGCTTTGTATACAAGTATTATGACAATGGCTTCTCAGCACTTTATTCAACAATCAAATGAAACGAATAAAACGCTGTTACAAATAAAAAGTATGACAAGCGGGGTCCATACCGTCTATTATGTAGCCATCGCTTTCGCTATCGTTTCGTTCCTGCTCGCTCTTACGTTAAAGAAAAAAGACCAGCAGCTGGAGACGCAATAAATAAGAAACTAACAAGAGCTGCTCAAGTCATGAGCAGCTCTTGTTACATGCCGAATTTATATTACAAATGTAAAAGCAATCATAGATACTATGAAAGCAAGAATAATAATACCTCTCTTTTTTTCTGTTTTCCATGCTTCAATAGCGCCCGCGATACCACCAATGACTAAAATAAAAGTACCTATAATGTGCAGAGGCAGCAGCGATAATACTCTACCTAAACTCGCCATCACTCCTCCAATCAATATAAAGCCTGTTGTTATAATCGATTTTAATGATGTTAAGTCTCGTATAGCTTCTTGTTTTTCAGTCTTACTCAGTTTAAAGTACTCTATTATACTAAAAGCAGCGGGTGTTCCCCATAAAATAAAGAAGCTAACTAATCTATCCGTGTCTACATTCACTGTTTATTCACCACCGCTATTAGTTTCTTATACACTTTTCCTAACCCATTTTTTAGAGATAAAAAAAGCGGCTGTAGCTGCTACAGCGGGAATCATAAAAGCAAAGCTACCAGAATAACTGCCAAACGTTACTTTACTTGATAATCCTTCGATTGAGCTCCACATAGTCGAACTTTCTGGAACATATAAGAGCGTAAGAATCATTCCTGCTAGCAGTTGAAAGCTACCCAAGAAAACGATGAAACTAATGATAAATAGTCCATATCTCTTCACTAAAATCTCCCCCTTGATTTATATACGATTTCACGCTTCATAAGTTCCATCATTTAACAAATCCATGTATTATTCTCGCTTCAAAGATCCTCCAAAAGAAAATTGATGGTAGTCATCGATCTTATTCCAATATCCTATGCACTTTACGTCAGGCTCATCAATAGCTAACGCTTCTTTATTAATTCCTTTATAAGGAAGAAATGCAGTCAACTTTACCTTTTGTTTTGGCTTAATATTTAACTTATTGCCTTCTGCTAACACCTTAAATTTATTTTCAGAATAACCGTTTTTTATTTTTAAAGGATAGGATAAAAAGACATTGTTTTGTTTGATGGTCAAATCGCTCTTGTTTACGAATTCCAATTCATACGAAATCCCTTGCTTCATCTTTTGTTCTTTGATGACGTTAATATGGATCTTTTCTAGTTCTCTTAAAGGAACGTTGTCTTCTTCTTTTGAACACCCGGCAAATAAGATAGCTAACACTAATAAAACAAGAATTCCTAACTTTCTATTCAAAAAATAATCCCCTCTCTCGTAACAAAGATTATTTTACAATTATAACTCAAAAAAGTTATTTAATGGTAAAAATACACAATTAAAAAAGCAAACCTTGTCGGTCTGCTTTTTTAATTGCTACGCATAGGTAATGTGTTGTTGTGCGAAAAACTTTTCGATAAGGAGTTTGCCAACTATATGTATATCGTAACAAAAGAAAAAAGAACGCGCTGTGAGATTTGTCACTTCTTCTTTCAAAATAATCTAATTGAATACTCGCTATTGCGTTACGCAAAAAGAGCAGAACGCAATAGCGACCTGCTCTTTTTACATGCTAGATATGGGTAATTTGTCCATGCGTGAAAAGCTCTTCAATAATAAGGGGTTTATCACTACACTTATAGAATAACAAAGAAAAAAAGATGCGGCTGTGAGATTTATCACAGCCGCATCTTTTTATCCAACTAGCTTATTAAATTGTACACGTTTATTAATGGCCGCCATAATTGGTGCTCCAACAAGCATAACCACAAACTCACCAACAGCTGTTGTTAACCATGTAAAGAAAAATGGTAAATCAAATGCTAGGTGCAGTTCAAACGCAATAATAAACATCGTAAACGTAAACACAAGTGTATTAATAAGCATACGAGCCCACATATTTTTAATGTAGCGCATAGAAAAAATGGTAATGAGTAATGATAGTACAGATTGTCCTACCCCAAACACCAGATCATAAGCGACCATTGGTGAAAAAAACAAATTCGTCAGAAATACCCCTAGTACAATGCCGTACACGTACTTTTTATTAAATACAATCAAATGATTGAACATTTCTGATATACGAAATTGGATATTGGTGAAGCCAAACGGCTGAATTAACATGCTAACAGCAATATACATAGCTGCTAAAAGACCGTTGACGCAAAGTGTTCTTATATTCATCTTACTATTCTCTCCTTAGTTTTTTAACGTGGGATGGTTACGAACCACGTAAACACTCAAAGAATCATACAGCAAGCTTAAGCTTTCGTCAATCTAGCTGTTTGCAAACTACTGCTGCTTTCATGTCTTCCATATTGACTGCTCTTTTTTCTTACTTTTCTTTAGTATAAAATAGAAGACGTATCCGTATACATAGGTGACATAAAGTAGTTAACCCTTTTGATTTGAAATACGAAAGGATTTGTAGCGATGTTAGATAATACAGATAAGCGCATACTAGAAGAGCTATCAAAAAATGGACGTATGAAGATGAAAGAATTAGGAGAAAAAGTGCATTTAACCGGACAAGCCGCTTCTGCTAGAGTATTAAAGTTAGAAGATGAAGGCATTATCAAAGGCTATACAATTAACATTGATGAACGAAAACTTGGCTACACCGTCCATGCATTTTTAAATATCTATACGCAGAGCATTCATCACCACCCCTACCTTACATTTGTAGAAAGTCAGAAGAAGTACGTCATCAACAACTTTAAAATCAGCGGCGATGGCTGCTACTTACTAGAATGTAAATTTCATTCGAATGAAGAATTAAATGATTTTTTGACAGAGCTAAATCAGCATGTGAATTACAAACTTTCAATCGTCATTAACAAATAATTTTTTTAAAAAATAAAGGTATATTAATTTATGAAAATGGCAATTCTAATAACGTATTCCCCCTATTCCAATAAATTTGAAAATCCTTTGCGCCGTCGCAAAGGATTCTTTTTTTATGTAGGAAACCGCCTTCTATTTTTTGAAAAGTTGAACATCTCTCATAGCGTTGACATAGCGGTCAGAGGTTTATATAATCGGTGACATCAAAGCATAGAAAAGCAGACTCAAGACATTATACACGTATCGTAATTCTTCGTCTTAGAAGTTGATCAGTTTTATAACTAGACAATTTCTAAGACGTTTTTTATTTTATCATTTGTGAAACACTAGTAAAAACAAAATTCCACGTGAAAATATCCTAATGATCAGGGAGGTTTGCATATTGAAAACAATCTATAAAGACATCATTTTAATTATTGCCGGAGCGCTTTTAGTTGCTGCATCCATTGATTTTTTCGTCATTCCAAATAAATTAGGTGACGGAAGTACGGTTGGTATTGCTCTTGTTTTATATTATTTATTTCATATCCCTACAAGTATCAGCACATTTCTTGTGAACCTTGTATTCATTGCCTTAGCTTATAAATTTCTAACTAAAAAAACCATTCTCTATACGATTCTAGGAGCTGTCATGACGTCCGTTTTCTTAGGTCTGGTCAGCTATATTCCTTTTCACGTTCACGACATGATTTTAGGAATTGTATTCGGGGCTTTACTAATGGGAACAGGACTGGCACTCATTTTTATCGCGGATGGATCTACCGGCGGCACAACTCTTTTAGCTTATTTATTAAACTACACAAAAGGCTACAATATCTCGAAAAGCATGTTCTACATGGACAGCGTCATTATTTTAGCATCAGTTTTTGCTATTGGCGTCAACAATACCCTCTATACTTTTATATTCGTCTATCTTTGTGCTAAAATCGTCGATGTTGTTATCGAAGGTTTCCACAACAAAAAAGCAATGACGATTATGTCTGATCAGTACAAAGACATTGCGCAAGTTATCACCAGTGAATTTGGAAATGCAGCTACCATCTTTTACGGATATGGCTACTACGCCAACAAAGATAAACGCATTATCTACGTTGTTATTAAAAAGAACGAGTTATTAAAAATTAAAAAGAAAATCCAGCAAATTGACCCGAATTCTTTTATTGTCATCCACGAAGTAAAAGAAGTTGTCGGCGGAAAATTTGGATTTATCGGCAATTCGCCTCATGAAACAAAAGCCGCTGCTAAATAAAAAAATCCACCTCTTGGTGGATTTTTTTATGAAAAAACCGTTAAGAAAAACGAAAAGATCCCTGCTAAAAAGTAAACTGACCCTAACGCAATTGCTCCTGTAACGACCGTAAATACACTTAATCCGATAGCCACCTTCATTTTCATCCACATCCCTTTTTAGATTAGTAGTATAAGTATGTCCAAGAATAGAAGATTTATAACTATGCCACCCTATTTATTTCATATATCGATGCAACAATTGTCTATTCAACGTGTTCTAAAACCACCCCTGACGACATAACGTATAGGAAGGATTTCATATACACATCTTTGTATCACACATATCATATGAAATTAGGTGAGATAAAATGGTGGCTGTCCACTTTTTTGAAAACAGAAAGCTTCTATTAAGCCAGCTGAGGGAAAACATTCCTTCTACGGGTGATGATTTAAAGATTAAAGGACGAAAAGGAACCGTCGTGCTTGTGAATGACATCGATGAAAAAAATGTTCACGTAGAAGTTGCTTTAGAAAAAGTAGTAAAAAAGAACTTAGCGTTAGATAATGCTAAAAAGAAAAGGAGATAAGCGGCTACGCTTATCTCCTTTTTTTTGATTGACATACGATCTCTTGCTTCTGTTTAGAAAAAAAGAGACTCCTAAAAAAGGAATCTGCCAAAAAGAGCGATATCATCGCCTGAATATTAATACAAGCTATACTTTAACATATAAAAACAAATTTTACAAAAATAAACTATTATTTTACGCATAATTATTTTTCATTCGAGGTTTTTCAACATTTGAAACCCATTTCGTATAAAGAGTTTTATTTATTTTTCAGGCCAAATTTTTGCATCCGGCTCTAATAACCACTTATGCTGTTCTTCCATAATACGGTCTGTCCATGGATTATTGTCAAGATGGCGAATCATCCAGCAGAAGTACATCGCATAGCCGGGAGCCGTTGCTTGAGGATGATCTAATTCACCTGGAATTGTAATAAAACTATTATCAACTACACGGTATGCATCTTCTCCAACCATTGCACAGCCAAATCCTTGCGGCTTGTCAAAACGATAGTAATATACTTCAGGCTGATCATGATGATGAGGCGGATAGCTCGACCATCTTCCTGGATAAGAAATAACTTCTCCAATAACAAGGTTAGAATAAGGAGCGTTATTATAATCAAAGATTGTCCGAATGACACGCTGAGCGGTACCTTCCCATACTCCTTCACCAGCTACTGTATTTTGACAGTCTTCAGGCGTATATAATTTTGATGAAAATTCTTTTTCATTATCCGTTTTTTGAACTAGTACTTCACTATTGGCAAGCGCGGTAATTTTAACCTCCACATTTTTCGAAACGTGCAAACACCAAGGCTCTTCTTCAAAAAGAGACTCACGCTGAATTTCTTTCGAATGTCCTTCCCACTCTAGCTTTACCTTTCCTTCTAGTAAAAGAATAGCCGTTTCATTGCTGCTGTCTAGTAAAGTTTCCTCTTTTCCTTGAGACATATTATAAATCCCAATATCCATCAGCATATCTTTGTGCTGACCGGCCATTTCTGTAAGTACGTTGTATCCTTTATTTAATTCACCTAATTTACCTAGCATGTTTAACTTCCTCCTTTATGTAGTAGCACAATCAGAATTTACTAATCACTCATTTTTTCTTCATAGACTTTATACATTCTTTTGAATATGTGACTGTGAAGAGTTTTTATTAACAGCAATACTCTTGATTGTATTCAATTATTTGCAGATGCTGTGGCGTTTCTTCGTAACGGAGCCGTCGATTTCCGGACAATCAATTTCGGCTCAAGAAGTAAATGTTCTTTATGCATCGTTGAGTATTCCATTTCTCTAACCAGCAAATCCACTACGTTTACAGCCATTTCTTTTGTCGGTTGTGCTACCGTCGTCAACATGGGCGTGATGGTAGTAGAAAGAACGGTATTATCAAAGCCAATCACTGATAAGTCATTCGGCACATCAATGTTGAATTCTTTTGCCGCTTGTATGACGCCAATAGCCAGTAAATCGTTACAAGCAAAAATAGCCGTCACTTTCTCCTTCATTAAAAAAATTTGCTTAGCACTTTCATATCCTTTTTGAATACTTGCTTCGGTCGTAATAACGTGCTGAGGTAACACAGTGATTCCATTTTCTTGCATGGCATCTCGAAAAGCATCTAAACGGGCGTGATTACTTTTTGCATTTTCTGTAATAATCGCAATTTTTTTATGATGCAAAGATAGCAAATAATCAGTCGCCAAATAGCTTCCCTTATAGTCATCCACTGTCACTGTATTAACAGATATGTGAGGGATTTCTGAAGCAATAACGCTAATGGGTATATCTTGCTTCAGCATATTTTTTAAAAGATTAGCATTGCGAAAAGCAGATGCTACAATTAAACCGTCGATTCTCTGACGAATTAACAGCGATAGATATTTTTTCTCTTTTTCCGCATCGTTATCGGTATTACACATTACAACATGGAAACCTCGCTCATGACTTCGGTCTTCTATGCTTCTTGCCAAATCGGCAAAAAAAGGGTTGGAGATGTCGGGTACGAGAAGCCCAATCGTTTTAGTAGGCTTTCCTGTTAAAGCAGATGCTACGACGCTTGGATGGTAATTCAACTGCCCCATAACCTCAATTACTTTTTGTCTTGTTCTTTCACTAATGTGACCGGTTTGATTGATAACTTTTGATACGGTGGAAATTGATACACCTGCTTCTTCAGCCACACTATAGATGGTTGGCTTCATTTCATCTCCTCCTTTCCTTTCATAAACATATAAAAGGCGTAAAACCTTTTACAATAGAAATTAAAGACCGCTTTTTTCTTTAATAAAGTTTCTTGCTTTTAACGCATATTCAAAAGGATTAGCAAGCGCTGGATCCTGTTCTGCTTCTACGACAAACCAGCCGTTATAATCAGAAGCGGCAAGCGTAGTAAATACTTCATCAAATTCAATAACTCCGTCGCCTGGAACAGTAAAGGCTCCTTCTTTTACCGCTTGCAAGAAGCTCAGGTCTTGTTGTTTGACTCGATCAACTACTTCTTGGCGAATATCTTTCAAATGAACATGTTTAATACGATGAAGATATTTTTTTAAGATATAAAGAGGTTCTTCGCCTGAAAAAACAAGATGACCGGTATCAAATAGGAGCGAAACAAGCTCTGGATTGGTAAGCTCCATTAGCTGCTCAATTTCTTCTGTTGTTTGGACGCCTGTTCCCATGTGATGATGATAGACAATATGCATATCTTTCTCTCTTGCTAGTTTCCCAAGATAGTGCAGGCCTTCTATAAGGCTGCTCCACTCTGTTGGCGTGAACACGGGCTTTTCTTTGAATAAAGGTACATCCATCATCCCTTGAATGCTGTGTCCTTGTTCAGATACAACAATTACTTTTGCTCCCATTTCGTATAAAAAATCGCGATGTTCAATAAATGGCGTCACCGTTTCTTCCAGCGGCTTTGTCGTTAAAAATGTACTAAACCATGCGCTTGCAATTTCTAAATTCCGAAGTGATAATGCCTTCCTTAAGATCGAAACATTTCGCGGATATTTGTTTCCTACCTCACTTCCTTTAAAACCGGTTAAAGCCATCTCACTGATACACTGTTCAAATGTATTTTCAGCTCCTAGTTCAGGCATGTCATCATTTGTCCAAGCGATTGGAGCAATCCCCAGTTTGACCGTGTTTTCCTTGAACATGTCTTCCTCTCCCCTATATCAAATTGAAAACGCTATTATATTCACCGAATGTTTCCCCTCAACATCGGCCATTTCTCTTGCTTGTTAATAACCTCTGGCCATTTCAAGATTTTTCACTTTATCCTTATAGGCTTCTTGTACATGGTGATTTTCAGATACCTCTGCTACTCCTACATGCCACCACGATTCATAACCGTTTGTCATAGTTTTGGGTAGCACTTTAATATCAATTAATGTAGAAGTCTCTTGTTTTTGTGCATCTTCCATTGCCGTTTTTAGTTCTTCAAGAGAGCTTACACGATATGTTTTTACACCGTAGCCTGCGGCGCTGGCTGCAAAATCAATTTTCATCACGTTTCCGTTTAATTTTCCTGTTTCATCGTTTCGATAGCGAAACTCTGTTCCAAAACTCCCCATTCCATTTGACATTTGAAGATTATTAATACATCCAAATCCGGAGTTATCAAACAGTAAAATATTTATCTTTTTTCTTTCTTGAAGGCTTGTAATGAGCTCTGAATGCAGCATTTGATAGCTTCCATCTCCAACCATCGCATACACTTCTTTAGCTGGTTCAGCCAGCTTAACTCCAAGTGCACCTGATACTTCATATCCCATACATGAATATCCATATTCCATATGATAGGTATTGGGTTTATTAGACTTCCACATTCTCTGTAAGTCACCTGGAAGACTTCCAGCTGCACCAACAATGACGGAGTTGTCATCAAGGAGCTTATTCACCTCTCCAATTACTTCTGTTTGCGTTAATTGAGTACCAAGTGATTCTGCATATTCAGCTAAGCTTTCATCTAAATGACCTTTTATTTCTGGAATAAAATCTGCCCCTGTAAAACGTATGCTATGTAGACGCTCTAATTCTGCTTCCCATGCGTCTTTTGCACTTGCAATTTCTGTCGTGTAACCAGACTGATAGCCAATTGACATGAGCTCTTTCCTAAGAGCAAACAACCCTTCTTTTGCATCAGCTACAAGCTTCACGGCATCCAGTTTATTTGCATGAAATTCAGACGTGTTAATAGTAAGAAATTGCACGTCGGGATGTTGAAAAAGCTGTTTAGATGCTGTTGTAAAATCAGTAAATCGAGTGCCTACTCCAATTACTAAATCCGCATCTTTAGCGATTGTATTAGCAGCTGAGTTTCCTGTTACACCTATTCCGCCAAGATTATAGCGATAGTCGCTTTCAACGGCACTTTTCCCAGCTTGAGTTTCTCCAAATGGAATATGGAACTCACTAGCAAATTGTTTTAACTCTTTTGCAGCTTCTGAATACCGAACGCCTCCTCCGCAAATGATGATTGGCTTTTTCTTTGTTTTTATTGCTTGAATTGCATCTGCTAGACTGTCCCTAGTCGGAAGGCGACGCTCAATGCGGTGAACGCGCTTTTGGAAGAAATAAGCTGGAAAGTCCCATGCTTCTCCCTGCACATCTTGAGGCAAACAAATAGTTACAGCTCCCGTATCTGCAGGATTCGTTAACACACGTATCGCATTAATCATAGCTGTCATCAATTGTTCAGGGCGGCTTACGCGATCCCAGTACTTACTCACTGGACGGAAAGCATCGTTTGTAGAAATAGATAAATCATATGTCTGTTCAATTTGCTGCAAAACAGGATCAGGCTGTCTAGTTGCAAATACATCGCCGGGAAGCAACAAAACTGGAATGTTATTAGCTGAAGCTGTTGCTGCCGTTGTAACCATATTTGCCGAACCTGGTCCTACTGAAGATGTGCAAGCCATAATCTGCTTTCGATGTTTTTGTTTTGCAAAAGCCATCGCTGCATTGGCCATTCCTTGTTCATTACGTCCTTGATATACATCTAGATTTCCTGGGTCTTCTTCCAAAGCTTGCCCAAGACCTACTACATTTCCGTGCCCGAAAATTGTAAAAATCCCTTTAATAAACTGATGCTGCTTTCCATCAAATTCAACATACTGCTGATTTAAAAACTTCACTAATGCTTGTGCCGTCGTCATTCTAACTGTTTCCATGCTTCTTTCTCCCTTCTAATACTAGATTGCGATTTTAAAAAAGGAAGCATAAGGAATATCTTTAATTCCTGATACCTCCTTTTAAAATGGAATGCGATTTTTAATGAATCACTTACCAGCGCGTTGTTACCATTTTCTTTCTTGTATAAAACTCCACGCCGTCCGTACCATTTGCATGAAGATCACCGTAAAAAGAATCTTTCCAGCCAGAGAATGGGAAGAATGCCATAGGTGCCGGTACCCCTACATTTACTCCTAACATACCAGATTCAATATTTTCACGGAACTCACGTACGCTTGCGCCGCTATCTGTATAAATACAAGCACCGTTTGCAAATCGAGAGTTATTAGCTACTTCAATAGCTTCTTCTAATGTTTTCACACGTACAATAGACAGCACAGGTGCAAAAATTTCATCTTGCCAAATTTTCATTTCTTGCGTAACATGATCAAAAATCGTTGGTCCGACAAAGTAGCCCTTGCCATTTACTGCTGCATCTGTGCGACCGTCACGAATAAGCTCCGCTCCTTCTTGCACGCCTGATTCAATATAGCTGAGCGTACGCTCTTTATGATTTTCACGAATGACTGGTCCTAAGAAGACGTTTTCTTCTAAGCCGTCGCCAATTACAATATCATTTGCTTCCTCTACTAATCTTTCAATTAGCTGATCCGCAATTTCTTCTTGTACAGTAACAACAGATGCTGCCATACAGCGTTCACCTGCTGAACCAAAAGCGGCTCCGATAATTTGTTTTGTTGCTACGTTCAAATCTGCATCATTTAATACAATTGAATGGTTTTTAGCACCGGCTAAAGCTTGAACACGCTTTAAGTTTTCCGTACCTTTTTTGTACACGTACTCAGCTACAGGCTGGGAACCTACAAACGAAATAGCTTTCACTAATTTATGTTCAAGAAGACCGTTTACCACATCATGCGCGCCGTTTACAATATTTAATACACCTTTTGGCAAACCAGCTTCTTCAAACAGCTCAGCTAATCTTGCAGCTAACAGCGGCGTACGCTCAGAAGGCTTTAACACAAATGTATTGCCGCAAGCGATCGCAAGCGGGAACATCCAGCAAGGAACCATCATTGGAAAATTGAACGGTGTAATTCCTCCAATGACGCCAATTGGATAGCGGTACATGCCAGACTCAATATCTGTTGCAATATCAGGAAGCTGTTTCCCCATCATTAACGTAGGAGCTCCTGCCGCGAATTCTACGCATTCAATTCCACGCTGCACTTCACCTCGCGCTTCGTTAAAGCTTTTTCCGTTTTCAACTGTCACTAACTTTGCTAATTCATCCCAGTTATCTACTAATAGCTGCTGATACTTGAATAAAATTCGTGCACGTTTAGGCACAGCTGTTTTTGCCCACCCTTTGAACGCTTCATTTGCTGCTTGCACCGCTTGATCTACGTCTTCTTTTGTAGAAAGAGGTACCTGTGCGATTAATTCACCTGTTGCTGGGTTATACACAGGTTCCGTTTTTGATGCAGCTGATTCAATCCATTGTCCACCAATATAGTTTTTTACTGTTTTTACTGCTGTTTGCGTCATAGAATATCTCTCCCTTTATCTGATTTTAATAAGCTTCTATTCCTTTAATCTCTCAAGATTTTCCCTTGGTTTATTAGGCTTCCTGCAAAACTTCAGTTGCTGTCTCCATAAAGTTGAAGAGCTCAACGCTTGTCGGCATAGCATCTGAACAACTGTGTCTTGAAATGACAATCGAAGCGGAGGCCCCCCCCAATCGCATTGCCTGTGGAATTTCCAGTCCTTGCATCAATCCATAAATAAAGGCTGAAGCATAGGAATCACCAGCACCAAACGTTTTCAGAACTTTTGTTTTAAATATTCCTCCACGGTGAGACTTACCATCTCTTGTATAGGCAATAGATCCTTCTCCACCATGCTTAATCACGACGATTTGAGCATGGTGAGAAAACCAGCGCTCTGCTGTTACTTGATCATTAGATTCTTTATAATTTAAAAGTTTTTCCATCATGTCAAACTCTTCTCGCGTACCAATAATCACATCTGATTTTTCAGCAGCTAAATTAAAATAGACTGCCGTTTCAGCTTCCGATTCCCATGTATATGGACGATAGTCAATATCAAAAAACACTACAACTTCATGCTTGCGTGCGTATTCTAATGCTAGAAATACAGCTTCACGAGAAGGACTTTGTGCAAGAGCGGTTCCAGATATTAAAAGAGCCTTTGACTTCTTAATATATTCTTCTGATACTTCTGTAGGATCTAGTTTTAAATCCGCTACGTTATCTCGATACATTAAGATGCTGCAATCTGTAGGGCTCTTGATTTCCGTAAAAGCAAGCCCCGTTACAGCCCCTGTTTTATCGACAGCAATACTATCTGTATTAATCTTATTTTTTTGAAGATACCCAGTAATGAAGCGGCCCATTTGATCATCTGATACTTTTCCGATAAAACCGGTTTTTAAGCCTAGCCTTGCTGCTCCAATCGCAATATTAGCTGGAGAGCCTCCTACATATTTAGTGAATGTTTTAGTCTCTTCCATTGGACGCTGTGTTTCATTTGCATTTAAATCAATACATAAGCGACCGATAGCGATAAAATCTAACTCACGATTTTCTTTAAAAACAAGCGGATTCATCTTTACTCCTCCTTAGTTAAGCGCTTTCCTAAAAAGGCGAAAAGAGCAAGATATTCTCTTTCAGCCCACATTTCTATCATTAATTCACTGCGTATTTTTTATGTTCAATCTTCACTGGCTGCCCTGATAGTAAAGATTTTTTTGCTGCTTTAGCAATTCGTTCTGCCTGTAATCCATCGTTACCTGTACAAATTACGCTTTGATTTTCCATAATTGCTCTTGCAAACTGTGTTACTTCATCTATATATGCTTGTGTATAGCGTTCAAGGAAGAAATATAGCGGCTTCTCTTTCACTACAGTTTCGCCTGTTGATATTTCTACTGTAGTTGGACGGCAATTATCAGCAGTAGCGGAACCTTTTTCACCAAAAACTTCAAGGCGCTGGTCGTAACCGTAGACAGCTTGACGACTGTTATCAATCACGCCTAAAGCTCCGTTTGCAAATTTTAATGACACAATTGCCGTATCTATATCCCCTGCTTCTTCAATAGCAGGATCGATGAGCGTCGTCCCGTAAGCCGATACTTCAATTACTTCACTGTCCATTACATAACGAGCCATATCAAAATCATGAATCATCATATCCATGAACAATCCTCCTGAAGCGCGGACGTATTCTGGACTCGGAGGCTGAGGATCTCTGGAGGTGATTTTTAAAATGTGCGGCTGTCCTACTTCTCCCTGCTGTACAAGATCATGCACTTTTTTAAAGTTGGGATCAAATCGTCGGTTAAAGCCAACTTGAAGCTGTACGCCGTGTTCTTTTACTACTTCTAACGCTTGGATTGTTTCTTCTACTGAAAAACTAACGGGCTTTTCACAGAAAATATGCTTTTTCGCTCGAGCAGCTTCTTCAATAATCGATGCGTGCGTATTCGTTGGCGAACAAATGAAAACGGCATCAATTTCTGAATCTGCTAATAAATCTTGATAATTTGTTGTTAACGTTGAAATTCCTTTACTTGCAGCCCACTCGTGCAAATGATCTACCACTACGTCTGAAACCGCTTTAATTTTTATTTGCGGCATTAATTTTAAATTATCAACATGTAATTTACCTATTCGTCCAGCACCAATTATTCCAATTGTAAGAATCCCCATCTTATTTTCCCCTTTAATTAAAAGTTAAGAAAACATTCGCTCAAACCTATTTTTAGGTTAAGCGCTTTCCTATTTCCAATTATACATACTGTTTTTTGAAATGCAACATTTTTTATAGATTATTTAGAATATTTGTTTTTTATTCATCTGATGGTACAGTATGAAAAACCTTATTTTTATCTATTTATGCTTAAAATTAAGGGAATTCTCTATATTTAAGTATTCTTATAATAAGGGCAAGTTATTATAATCTTATCTACTACTATTTCCACTGTTGAAATCATTTAATTGAAAATTAGATATATTTAAAATTTTAATTGACGTTTAAAAAATGTAAGCGTATACTTTTTATCAAATAGATTAAGCGCTTAACCAAATTAGTTTGATGTTTTCAACAAAATAATCGATCTGGTGGTGTGGAAAAATGAATGAATTTATTTCCAGAAAAACAGCTCTTGACAGGATTGGGATCCCTTCTCATTTAACGTGGGGATACATAGGTATTATTGTTTTTATGATTGGCGATGGCTTAGAACAAGGATGGTTATCTCCTTATCTTGTAGAAAGAGGTTTAACCATTGAACATGCTGCTTTACTTTTTACCGTTTACGGTATTACGGTCTCTATTTCTTCCTGGTTCTCCGGCGTACTGGTTCAGCTGTGGGGTCCTAGAAAAGCAATGGCATTCGGCTTGATATCCTTTATTATTGGTTCAATTGGATTTATAGGTATAGGACTTCATATTATGAATTACACAATTATATTAATTTGTTATGCTCTTAGAGGATTTGGCTACCCTTTATTTGCTTACTCATTCTTGGTCTGGGTGTCTTACCGCACGCCCCAGAAAATGCTTTCAAAAGCAGTAGGCTGGTTTTGGTTTGTCTTCCAGCTTGGTTTAAGCGTAATCGGAGCTTTTTATTCCAGTTACATGGTTCCTAAAATCGGCGAAATTGCTACCTTGTGGAGTGGTTTACTTTTTGTTTTGATCGGCGGAATCTTTTCAATTATCATGAATAAAGACAGATTTACCGTTCAAAAAGTAAGCGATAACAAAACAAAAGAATTAATGAAAGGGATTACAATTGCATTTGAGAACCCTAAAGTAGGAATCGGTGGAGTTGTAAAGATTATTAACTCCGCTGCTCAATTTGGATTTGTTGTCTTCTTGCCAACCTATATGATGAAACACGATTTCACAATGAGCGAATGGCTTCAAATCTGGGGCACTCTGTTTTTTGTGAATATGGCTTTTAATATTATTTTTGGTATTGTTGGAGATAAATTTGGCTGGGTAAATACAATCAAATGGTTTGGTGGAGTAGGATGCGGAATTGTAACACTCGCTCTTTACTATGTACCTCAATTCGTAGGACATAATTATTGGGTAATGATGATTGTCGCATGCTGTTACGGTGCAACACTAGCAGGATATGTCCCTCTTACAGCGTTAGTGCCTTCCTTAGCTCCGGAGAATAAAGGAGCTGCGATGTCCGTATTGAATTTAGGATCTGGACTTTCTGCTTTTGTAGGCCCTTTAATTGTAACTATTTTCATAGGTCTTTTAGGCACGGGCGGCGTAATCTGGATCTTTGCTTGCCTATATTTCTTTGGAGCTTTTTTAACGGGTTTCCTTACAATTCCAACAGAAACAACAGTCAAAGGCGAAACAATAAACGAAGTCAAAAATCCGGTCTCTCTATAAATATTATTAAGTAAAAAAGCTGCATGTGCCCAGGCACATGCAGCTTTTTCTTTTCTCTGTTTTATAGCTTTTTTACCGACGCACGTTCTACTAGTTCTGGAATAATTGTTATTCGCTGCTTTGCATGCTCTTCTTTTTTCATAGACTTTAACAGCTGTTCGAACGTACTAGTTGCCATCTGCGAAATAGGTTGTTCAATCGTTGTCAAACCAGGCTCAGCAATATCGGCATAAATTGTATTATCAAATCCAATTACCGACAGATCTCCTGGAATTGAAAGCCCCTGCTTTCTTGCCTCATTTATGAGGGATATTCCAATTAAGTCCGTACATGCAAAGACTGCTGTCGGCCTATTAGGCAAAGAAAGCAGCTGTTTACTTGCTCTTCTGCTATCTTCTACTGTTGAATAACAGCTGATAATGGACTGATTTTCTAGTGATAAATTTGCCTCTGTGAGCGCTTGTTTAAATCCTGCTAATCGCCCCTCACTGCTTTTTCTATCTTTTTCGGTGATAATCGTTACCGATTGATGACCTTTTTCTATTAAATACGTACCTGCGATATATCCTCCGCGAACGTTATCAATTGTCACTACATGCGTTGAGATAGAAGGATGATCAACTGAAAACAATACAAGTGGTACATCATGCTTCACAATTTTCTTTACGAGCTTCGTATCATTTAGTTCGGTTGCGATAATAATTCCATCTACTTGCTTTTTGAATAAAAGATCTATGTATTCATGCTCACGTTCTGTTTGATGATCCGTACTGCATAAAAAAAGCGTGTATCCCGCTGCTCTGGCACTATTCTCAAAAGCTCTTGCTACCTCTGCGAAAAAAGGATTAGAGATGTCAGGAACTAGCACGCCAATTGTATATGTCTTTTTCCCAGTTAACGCAGCTGCAACACTGCTAGGCTGATAATCTAATTCCATCATTACTTCATTTACTTTTTTTATCGTTTTTTCACTAATACGGCCTGTCTGATTGATTACTTTGGATACAGTGGCTATCGATACCCCTGCTTTTTTCGCAACATCGTAAATGGTTGGTTTCACTTTCACTGTTCCTTTCTTCGTGATCTCTTTCCTTATTTTATCACGAAAGTATTCAATCGTTTATTTTAGATATATGCTTTAGCTTTAAAAGAGACATAAAAAAGCTGCTCTACTTGAAACAGCTTTTTTATAAATGATTAATTGTTGTTCAACGATTGCTTGCTCATCCATTTCATTATGGTTGTTGTAGCTCCATTTATTTTAGCGTTGGGTTCATTATTATACAGATATATCCAAGATGAATGCCCGTTATACTGATAGGGCGAACCATCATTATTTTTGTATAAACCCGTGGTGTCATGCACATCTTCAAATAGTGATAAATAAGCATTATTTGCATGGCTTTTCACCAAACGTTCATAAGTTGGAAGAGTGTTAATCGTTGGTGGAAGAACCGTATCATTTTTAGCGGCTACGAACCAAATAGGCGTTTCTTTCATCTTTTCAAGATCTTGATCCGTAATTAATCTATCATTTAGTCCTTCACATACTGGAAATGCTGCTGCAAAATAGTTTGGATAATCACGAATCATAAGCATAGTCATATATCCGCCGTTAGATGCTCCTCCGATATAGATTCTATTGGGATCAATATCAGGATTTTTAGCAACATATTCTTGAATTAGTGCCATCAGTGATTCTTTATAAATAGAATAGGAATATTAACATTCTCATTCTATTTCGAATAATATGTAACCGCTTACTTACTTGTGTTCTATTTTACGTGACCTCTCTCTCTTTCTACACATAATTATTTTCCGTTACCTAGTGGAAAACTTTGTAACTATATTCCAATAAGCATATTCTATAAGTCCTTGAAAAAATTTTTTTATTTTATGTATAAAAACTATCTATTAATCAAATCATAATCTTAACCTTATAAAAGGAGTTGATTATGATGGCAAACAGCAGAAATAAGAGCAGCAACGAATTAGCAGTACACGGTGCTCAACAAGCAATCGATCAAATGAAGTATGAGATCGCTAGCGAATTTGGCGTAACTCTTGGTCCTGACACAACTGCACGCGCAAACGGCTCAGTAGGCGGAGAAATCACAAAACGCCTTGTGCAAATGGCTGAACAGCAACTTGGCGGCGGACGTTTCTAAATCACTATCATAAGCAATACGGCTGGAGGAAGAGCGAATGACCGTTCTTCCTTTTTCCCATTTTTATATAATGTCTTATCGCGTTCCTTCTCATCTATATGTATCTAAAACAAAATCACTACCCCCCATAACGTTCACATCCCGTTATATAAGATTCTCTTTCTCTCACAATAGACTGTGTATAATAAAACATAAAAAGAAGTTCCTTTTATAGGAACTTCTTTTATCTCACTTTATAAATGTGCAAGCTCTTCAGATATCTTTTCGGTCTTTGCTTTGAGCTGTTCTTGCTGACCTTCTAAATCAGCGATTACAGCTAACACTTCTGTATTGGTCGGTTCTTCTTCATACTGTTTTAACGTAGCGACAAGAGACTGTGAAACTTTGATGAGCTCTTGATTAACTTCTTGCTGCTGTTTTAAATAGTCAAGTTCATATTCCGTTTTTTCTAGATTTCTCATCGGTCCCCTTCCTTTCGTTAACTAGCTTTTATTTAAGAACGCAGTCTTTTATTATCTTATTTAGTTCCTTCAACATTACCTTATTTTATTTTCGTGATTGCCGTATAACATTTTTTCATTCATTGGGTCAGCTGATTTTTCAGCAGGTGTCACGGTTTGTCCTAGAGCTGAATTGTGTTTATCATGCTCAACTGCGTCTACCATCAGCAAAACTTTTCCGTTTTTAAGATCAGATACATACGAGGAAGCTTCCGCAGCAGGTACACCATATTCGGTTAATTGATTTTCGATTTGATTAACATCTTGATCCATTTTTTCTTCAGACGAAGTAAAAGCATTTTTTATTTTCTCCATAAAGGATTGATGGTGCTTTGAGTGTTGATCTGTATCAACTGTTTGCACATCGATTCCTGCAGAACGCTCAATCACTTCTGTATTTTCATGATGAGGACCACTGTTTGTCAAAACAGAAAGTGCACTGTCCGGATATCCCTGTGTTTTTAAATTTCGAATCGCTGTAATAACGGCCTCTTCTGAATCATACGTACCTACTACATTTTTTGTCATTTTCTATTCCTCCTAGGTATTATCATTTTTTAGCTTGTTATAGTATTAATACCCTTGGATTTTTTGGTAAAACTTTTTAACTTTATCTCTAGCTCTCCTTACAAGGAGAAACCAATAAAACAACAGACCTGAATCTAAAAATTCAAGTCTGTTTCATGATATCAATGATTTTTATTATAAAATTGGTGACAGTAAGCGAGATACCGCTTCTTTAAATTTTATAAGAAGAGAGCGCTCTTTATATCGTTCAAACGTTAATTTTGAACTGCATTGCACATCTTCAAGAAACAGGTTCTGCAACTTTTTGGAAATAGGCTGGTCATATACAACTGCATTCACTTCAAAATTAAGGCTGAAACTTCGCGGATCGATATTCGTCGTTCCTACAGAAGACACTTCATTATCTACTACAATCGTTTTAGCATGCAAAAAGCCTTTTTCATAGAGATAAATATTCGCACCGTATGCCAGCAGTTCCCCTACATGAGACCACGTAGCCCAATAAACAAAAGGATGATCAGGTTTGTTTGGAATCATAATATGAATCTCTACTCCAGATAATAAAGCAATTTTACAAGCATCCATAAAGCTTGCGTCAGGAATAAAGTAAGGCGTTTGAAGGTATACACTTTCTTTGGCCGACATAATCAATGAGATATACATGTTTTTCAGGTGCTGGGTAGTCGAATTGGGACCGCTTGCTACAATTTGTACAGGAACTGTTCCAGAATGAGTTTCTGTACGATGCAAAAATTGTTCCAGTTCAATTGGCTGCTTTGTTGCTTGATGCCAATCTAAAATGAATCGCCCTTGAATATCGTTCACTGACTCTCCTTTAATGCGAAAATGAGTGTCTCTCCAATAACCCATTTTTGGATCTAACCCTAAATATTCATCTCCTACGTTAAATCCTCCTATGTATGCTACTTCACCATCGATAATACAAAGCTTTCGATGATTTCGATTGTTAATCCGAAAATTAATTAAGCGAAGAATTGAAGGGAAAAATGCCTGTGCTTCGCCGCCATATGAAATGAGCTCCTTAAAGAATGATGGCGTCATTTTTCTAGATCCTACTTCATCATAAAGAACGCGAACCTTTATGCCTTCTTTTGCTTTTTTTGTTAGCTCATCTCTTAATTTTTTCCCAAGATTATCTCGTTGAATAATATAATATTGAATATTAATTTCTTTTTTAGCATTTCGAATATCCTCAAACAATGCCTCAAATTTTTGATTACCGTCACTGAAGATATCAATTTCGTTGTCGATGCGCACAAGTGACTTAGAAGAATTTAAATTAGTGAACAGCAATTTATTATGTTGGATTAATAAATCATTTCGATATTCATGGGTCGCTTTAAGCTCTTTTAATTGCTCTTCCACTGAAGATCTTAAATATTCCCGCTCATCAGATGACAATTTATAAAAGTTTTTCTGTTTTAGCTGTCTTCCAAAGAATAGATATACAATAAAACCGACAATTGGTATAAAAAATAAAATAAGAAGCCACGCCCATGTAGATCCTATATCTCTTCGTTCAATGAAAATAAGAATACCGGCTAATAAAATATTAATAGCTGTTACAACAGATACACTTAGTGTAAAGATATGGGCAAATTCCATCCTTTTACTCCTTTCTTTCTATTATATCGCTTTATTAACTCATTCCCTTTTTTAACGTTCTCATTCACTTTACTATACATAACACAGATGGCTTCCTTTTTCATCTTTAGGATCCAAATTTTGTTGTTTTTTCTTTTTTGCTACACTAAACATGTGAAATATTCCTTTTTATTGTGTATTAAAAACAAGGGGGGGAGATAATTTGTTTTTTTCGTTTATTTTTCTTAGCCTCATCAATGTATTTGTCAGTATTAGCCTGGGGTATACGGCTTATCAATTATTTAGAAAAGCATTTATTGGAGGTATTCTTACGTGTATCCTTGCTTGCAGTGCTCCGATCTTATTTGTATGGCCTTCCCTGTTTTTATCAACGGGCATATCACTTTCTCTCTACTTTCTCATTATTTACTCAAAAAAGCACATATCATCTAATATGTAAATAAAAAACACGAAAATCTAAGATTTCCGTGTTTTTTATCTACAAGCTGTATACGTAATAATCCTGCACGTGATATGAATCGAAGCCGCATGTTTCGTAAAGTTGCAAAGCGCGTTTGTTTTTTGCTTCAACCTCAAGAAATACATCATACCCTAGCTGATGCTGCTGTAAAACGACTTGTTTTAAAGCAGCCTTTCCTATTCCTAATTTTTGATAGGAAGGTAAAATACCAAATCCATAAATCCATGCTTCGCTTTTATCATAAGATACCCTTAACTTTCCAACCGCTTGACTATTGTACTCTACGATAAAATGATTTTGCTGTTCTTCCGTTTTCGTTTGTTCATAATAAGCAGCTGCTTCTGTTAAAGACATACCAAAGCATTCCACATCAACTTGCATTTCCATTTTCATATCGGTATCTGACTGGGAAGAGCGAAGCGTAACAAAGGGATTATCATCTTCTAATTCTTTTTTCGCCCACTTCATTTGATATTCCGAAAAAGTAAATGAACATGGAATCTTCTTTAAGAACTCCCTGCCTGAAATCGAATCGCCAGGAGCATTTAATAAAATCTCTGTATACTCACGCTTCTTACACATATGTAAAGCTTGAGAAAACAGCTTTGAAAAAATCTTTTTTCGGCGATAGCTAGGATCGACCATTCCACATATTTCTACTGTATTCCCAAACCCATAAAGACCAATAAATCCAACAAGCTGATTATTTTCATAATAAAAAAAATCGTTAACTTCATTTTGTTTTCGACTTCGTAACATGTCAAAATTCAGCTTCAGCTCTATTTTTTCTTCTTGTTGGCAAATAGACTGTAGCTTTTGTATATCTTCTAGTACATGTTGTTTTAACATACGTATCCTCCTGCATCTCTCTTTTTATTATAAGTTCGGCTTTGTTTAACTTTTTCCTTTCATCTTTAGCGCAATGACCGAATAATTATAGGGTAAAGCACGATCAAAAAGCGTATAGAGTAATTAAACTAAATAGGCGGGGTGCTTATGAAAAAGACCATTTTAATAAGTTTTATTGCACTAGTTGCTTTAACCATTATTTATTGCCTGCAGAAAGAATTTATTTTTGCTTTAGCTTTGTGGAGCATTTATGGGACAGTATTATCAATTTTTATATATTTTTCTTTTCATAAATCAACGGAAGATCCCGAGGATGAGTAACAATAGCGCTATTAAAAGGTCTGTGAAATAAACCTTTTTACAGACCTTTCGTAAATTTACAACTAGGATGCATGTTGGTAACAATTTAGAAACAAGTATTCTTTATTCTTAGTGTTATAGAAAAAGATATAACCTATTTCACTAAGGAGTTGGATATTCGCATGAAGACAATTACAAAATCTATATCGGTTTTTGCATTAGCAGCTGGCTTTACTTTTTCATCTCTATCTGGAACACTGCCATTCACTCACGAGCAAACAGCAAGTGCAGCAGAAAAAATAAACGCACCGTTCAGCGTATATGAAGTGACAGCAAACGTACTCAATATACGTTCAAAACCTAGCACTCAGGGAAAAATTCTTGATACATTAAGAAAAAAAGATCAAATTGAAGTAGTCAAGTTTGTAAATGCAGACTGGGCTGCCATTAAAATAATTGGCGGCACCGGATATATCAGTACTTCCTATTTAATGAAAGTCCCTACTACTGTTCATACAGCTGCTAACCTTAATTTACGCACAGGGCCTAGCACAAGCAACAAAGTTGTAACAACTGTTCCTAAAGGAAAAAGCGTCAGCTTCTTAGCTTGGGGCTACTCAAAAGATAACAAGCTTTCATTTGATTGGGCTTTTGTAGAATACAACGGCTTTAAAGGATATGTAAGCACTTCGTACTTACAGTTACCTAGTTATAGATAAAAATAGATAACTCCCTTGAATTATTTCAAGGGAGTTTATTTATGGACACCTTATTAATAGTGCCCTGCCCATGAAGCACCGATGATGATTAGTAAAATAAATAGCACAACGATTAACGCAAAGCTACTTCCGTGACCTGCTCCGTATCCATAACCATAACCATAACCTCCGTAAAAACTCATTTTCTTTCACCTCCCTTTTTTGTAGAATATGTGAAGGGAAATGAAAACGAACATGAGTATTCTTTATCACAAAATTCATTATAATTTATAAGCGTTAACTCTTTTACTAGTAAGGCATAGGATATAGCATCCCGTGGTTCATCTCTACATCTTTCCCTCGTTCCAACTTTTAAAGTAAGGGTATATTCCAGCAATACAAAAAAAGAAGAGTTTATATAACTCTTCTTTTTTACTGAACTGGATTATCAACTTGCATGTAGTCATTATAATATTCTTCTAACGTAATTCCTTTTTTATACACTTTAGAGGCAAGTTCTTTTCCGACAAATCGTATATGCCACGGCTCATATTTATAACCTGTAATCTGCTGCTTTCCCTCTGGATAGCGAACAATGTATCCATATTTATATGAATTTCTTTCAATCCATTTGGCTTCAGGAGTATCTTTAAAACAATCTTGAGCCGCACACTTACCTGTGCTGCTTGATACATCTATACTTAAACCAGTCTGATGCTCACTGCTGCCTGGATGGGCGCTATAATGACTGGCTGCCGCTTCTCCATCTTGCTTTATGTACGCTTGATAAAGAGATTCCTGGCGAATTTGAGAACGATAAGCGGAAACACCGGCTAGGTAAATCCCTTCTCGTTCAGCAGCTGAAAACATTCTTTCTAACGCTTTTGCTGCTTCTGTACGCATTTGTCGCTTTTCAATTTTTTCTTTAAATATAAACCGAACGTCCGGGTATACAAGGTCAGCGGGTTCATAGTGATCAGGAAGAAGATTTTGTTTATTTACTAGCACGGCAATGGATTCGGGGTTCCCAACAACTTCTATGCTATTTTGCTTCTGTTTAGAAGAAGATAAAGGATTATGATCAGACGTGTTCAAATGATCGTCGTGCCGAAATAATCCCTGATAGCCTAGATACGAGAATCCTGCGATCACACCCAGCACTATTAGTAATGCTATTTTTTTATAAAATTTCATATTTCTATACTCCTGACATAATTTAAGCTTTTTAAGACACTCAAACATTGTATATAAATTAAGAAATAATTACTAATATAACAAACTAATTCCTACTATAAATTTCAGTATGCCCCGACCTATTTTTTTCAAACGTTTATTTTAAGCATAAAAAAAGAGATGTCTTCTAAAAGACATCTCTTCTTACTTCTATTCTATAAGACTAGTATTAGTCGATAACTGTAATTTTAACTGATCTTCTGCCCCAGTCTTGTGCAGCACTATCTGAAGAAACGAATACGTCAATTCGATTTCCTTTAATTGCGCCACCCGTATCTGCCGCTACAGCTTGACCATAACCTTCAACGTATACTTTTGAACCTAATGGAATAACGCTAGGATCAACCGCAATTACTCGTTGATTTGGATTTGATTTTAAATTTACTCCAGTAGCTGTCGTACCACTGCATCCAGCACAGTTAGCTGTATAAGCTGTTGCTTCAACAGTCATAGACTTGCCGCTAGCTTGCTGTTGAGACTGCTGTTGAGACTGCTGTTGTTGCTGAGCTTGTTGTTGTTGCTGTTGAGCTGCTTGTTCTTTTTGTGCCTGCTCTTGTGCTGCTGCTTGAGCTTGCTCTTGTTCTTTTTGTGCCTGCTCTTGGGCTGCCTGTGCTTGTGCTGCTGCTTGAGCTTGCTCTTGTTCTTTTTGTGCTTGCTCTTGGGCTGCCTGTGCTTGTGCTGCTGCTTGAGCTTGCTCTTGTTCTTTTTGTGCTTGTTCTTGGGCTGCTACTTGAGCTTGCTCTTGTTCTTTTTGTGCTTGCTCTTGGGCTACTACTTGAGCTTGCTCCTGTTCTTTTTGTGCTTGCTCTTGTGCTGCTACTTGAGCTTGCTCCTGTTCTTTTTGTGCTTGCTCTTGGGCTGCCTGTGCTTGTGCTGCTGCTTGAGCTTGCTCTTGTTCTTTTTGTGCTTGTTCTTGGGCTGCTACTTGAGCTTGCTCTTGTTCTTTTTGTGTTTGTTCTTGGGCTGCTTGTTCTTGCTGAGCTTGTGCCGTTTGAGACTGCTGCACTTGTGGAGCTGCCTTTGCTACTGGCGCACTAGCTGTTTGAGATTGAGCTGCTTGTGCCGCTTTAATTTTAAATTGTTCTCCAGGGAAAACTAAGTCTGATGTTAAACCGTTCCATTCTTTAATTTCTTCTACTGTTACGCCATAATGTTGACCGATTGACCACAAAGTGTCACCACGTTTTACAGTATGTACGATTTCTTTTATGCTAGATAAGTTTAGTGTCTGATTTGGATAAATTAGTGTTGATGTTAAGTTATTAGCATCTTTTAGCTCGTCTACGCTCACATTATGATTTTGAGCGATTTTCCATAAAGTGTCACCTTTTTGTACTTCATACGTTCCGCTTGTAGAGGCAGATGCTGCACCTACAAATCCTGCTGAAAGAATTGCCGTTGTCCCTAGAGTAAATACAAATTTCTTCATTTTCCGAATACCTCCTTATTTACTCAATGACTGAATGATACCACCTGTTCATTTCACTTCCATTACAGGAATATTTTACTTTTATTACGGATTTAATTAATTTTAAACATTTTCTTGTAATATTTCTGACAATTCATTTTTGAATAATGATTAAATTTCATCAAAATCATGTCAAAATTTGAAGAAAACTCTATAAAAAGTTGGAGTTGTATTCGGTGATAAAAGTAACTTATCAGCAAAAAAAAACCTTCTAAAAGCTAACTGCTTTTAGAAGGTTTTTTTACTTATATGAAACAGTTAAAGTTGGAGCATATGCAGGATTGTCGCCCCCATAAATTTCAACTACGTCACTTAAAAAGTCCGCTGAACCTGAGCTTGACAAGCGAAACTGAGTTTTGCCGTTCCTATTCATATATCCCAAAAGTGAGGAAGGAAGTTGAATAGTTGTATATCCATTATCGAGTGAAGGCACTGACATTTGGAAGGCCGCTGAAATAGATGGTGAGGCCTGGTAATCTATTTGTTCTAAAGCACTGCTAGTTCCAAATACACCGCTTTTAATATCGCCTTTCAAAGATGAAATATTACCAGTTGAAGATTTGCGATAAATTTTCAAAGATACATCCGTAATACTTGCATCATCAGGTAAAGAGCTTGTATCAAAAGATAAAATGGTTCGGTATGTGTCGGTATTGTACATTCCCTTATCCCCAATTTTATGAATAGAACTACTCATACCGTCAGCTGATAAATTTCCGATAAATCCATCTTCAGCAGCAAGCGAAGAAAATACTGAGGATTTCTCTGAAGTTCCAGAAATTTGATAAACTTCCGTCTTTACTCCCTCTTGATTACCCGCAGCGTCTACACTAAAAAATTTTATTGTTTTGCTAGAGTTGATGCTAATAGGCTCAGAATACTTTAGAGAATTAACAGTTGGTGTACTTCCATCTAATGTATAGTAAGTGGTGGCAGGTTCATTGGGTGATAATGTGACAGAAACAGAACTTCCATACGTTCCTCCCGCTGGTGAAGCAGCTGTAACCGGCGGGGATATATCTCCTGGATTAGGAGCGTCACCATTCTTCGGATGATTTTTAAAAAAGTTCCAACTTAATTTAGTTGCATTTGGCCCTTTAGGATCTGTATAAGAACCGGATGTACTTCCCCCTGACCAAGCATGTCCCATGCCTTCTATCATGTACTTTTCCATTACTGTTTTTCCTGCTGTATCTTTGTAAATATATTGCGTATAGCTTCTTCCACCAGATACTGTACCTGGTAAAGTTTGATCTGCCGTATCATCAATATTGTTATTATCCAGTCCATCAGACGCTCTATCATTTATTTGAGCCCATTGCGATAGTATTTGATGCGCATTTATAGGCGCAACAGTGTAGTCAGCTGTCCCATGAAACAAAATAACCGGAACCACTCGCTTATGCTCTCCCATGGCTGAATAGGCTAAATCTCCTTGTTGGATAGGATTAGGACCTCCACTGCTCATTGCTGTATAAGCACCTGTTACACTAGTGGCTGCTTTATATTCTAAGCCCGCCCCAACGCTGATAGCCGCAAATATGTCTGGATAAGTAGCTCCCATAATAACACTCATAGCTGCACCAGCAGATAGCCCTCCAACAAAGACTTGGTCGGCATCTATTGAATAACTGCTTTTTATTTGATTAACCATTCCAGCAATTAACGCTGGTTCACCGCTTCCCCTTGATTGATGAGCAGTATCAAACCAGTTCCAACACTTATTTGAATTAGCAGAAGAGGGCTGTTCTGGATAGAGGACAAAGAACTTCTCTGTTTCTGCCAGTGCATTCATTTGTGTTCCTGCTGCAAATTGATCAGGGTCTTGAGTACAGCCATGTAGCATAACTACTAGAGGTAAGGCAGCACCTCCCTGATAACTGCTAGGTACGTACAGTTTGTATGTTCTTCCGTTATATGTTTTAGAGGTAAAACTTCCTGCGGCTGAAGAAGATACAGCACCTAAAGATAAAAAAAGCATAAAAATCATCCCTGCTATAAATAATCGTTTCATCTTCCTGCTTCCTCCTTATATTGATATGGTTATACTTAGCAGCAAACGTACACGGTATGGTATGGAAATGAATAAGAGTTACTAGTAAGATGATAGCAAGGTTTTATGTAATAAAATTTATATTGACTGCACGATTTGCCTACAGTTATGAGGACAAATAAAATCATTCATCTCCAAATAAAGAAAACGCTTACATAAAATTGTAAACGATTGTGTCGATAAATACTATAAAAAAGACATACCTTTTAAAAATAGGCCGGTATGTCTTCTATGGATTGCTTACTTAAGTATTCATATTGTGACTCGCTGCAATTTACCATAGCAATGGATTGAGGATAACGCTGTAAATGAGAAGGGAGCTCCTTAAACCCAAACTGATGATAATATTCAGGAAGAATATCGCTATAAAGCATAAAAATAGCGCTGCGCTTCTCTATCTTCATCTTTTTAAAAAAGTCTTCAAGCATATCTCGGCCATACCCCATTCGTTGATAAAGCTGATGAACAACAACGGACCCAATACCATGCAAAGCAAACTTTAATCGAGGAGTTTGTAAAAGAAGCAAAATAAATGAACCAATAATTTGATTCTCTTCATTTACATATACATACCGAATTCCATATGTTTCTTCTTTTTGATTATCTCTAACATACTCTTTGTACGTCCTGCCTTTAGGCCATGCCGCATATCCCATTTGATAGACTTCTGCCAATTCTTCAGACTTTATTTTTCTTAATAACATGAACATCCCCTCTTTATTTATAATCCCATACGTCAGCAGACATTTTTTATAGAGTTAAAAATAGTTCCTGTATGTATATATTATACTTCATCCTACGGAAGCTTTCTTGCTCGGAGTACTATTAACAGCTAATATGTAGGCTGCTTTCTCAAAAAACTAGAAAGATTCCTGATAGTTGTTCTTCACCCATATCAGTCATATATGTAAAGATACTCTTTATCATTCCATAAAAACATAGAGATGTAAATATATTTCCAGCTTCACTTAACATTCATTATGTATCACCTATCAAAAAAGAGATTGGGCCATAACGAAATGAATGCAATCTAAAGACGAACAACCCGGATAAATAACCTGGGATGCTTGTTCCGCCGCTGTTGCTTTACGTGCAAGGCTTCGCTTTCCGCGAGCGGGCGATGGAGCCTTGCCCTCCAACCAACAGCTAGAAGCACCTCATACTGAAACCTACGTTCACCATGACCATTAAAAAACACGAACTATCTATTTTTGATAGATAGTTCGTGTTCAACGTTAACTAAACTGCTTTTGTCCCAGCATCTTTATAGTAAAAGTAATCATCATTTTTAAGCTTTTTCGTTCTCTACATACTCCACTAGATGAAAGAAAAAGCGATATGTAAGAACAAGAGCTTCACCTATTGACATTTTTTCATCAAACTCTTTTATAGCATCTAACTCAATATTCACATCCCATAATCCATCTTTATCATTAAATAAAAGCTGGATGCTTGTTGGGCCGTCATTAAGCTCTTTAGCAAAAAATTGTTTTAGTACAGAACCGAATTTTTTTTGCATATGTAACCCCGTTAATACTTTATATGTGCCAAACACATCATCCACTTCAAAAGAACATCCATCAAGCTTAATAAATTCAAACCATTTTGATTCTACATATAGAAATTCACTTCTGTGTTCTTTTAAGTAAGAAAGAGGAGTATCTAAAAACGAAAGAGGAGATTCTTCTGCGATCAGCTCGTCCGTTTCTTTATCTACTCTTTCGATATAAGAATCTTTAAAACGTGAAGATGCCTCTTTTTCTTCTATCATCAGGTTTTGCGGCACCAACTCTTTTTGCAACGCATATTCCTTTTCTTCTTGATATAGAGATAAAGATTGACCTTGAACGTTCATTTCTTTTTCAATATAAGTTTGAATATTACTTTGTAACATAAAAAACCTCCTGATTAATCTGCATCACTATCTTATATCATAACCTAAACAAGTGTTTATAAATATAGCCAAACAAAAAATCCTTAGGCTATGCCTAAGGATAGTAATAATATATTCAAGTATGTATAAAAGATAATTTGGTTGCGGGGACAGGATTTGAACCTGCGACCTTCGGGTTATGAGCCCGACGAGCTACCGAACTGCTCCACCCCGCGATAATAAAAATGCCTGGCAACGTCCTACTCTCACAGGGACAAAGTCCCAACTACCATTGGCGCTAAAGAGCTTAACTTCCGTGTTCGGTATGGGAACGGGTGTGACTTCTTCGCTATCGCCACCAGACAAGAGATTGCTCTCTCAAAACTAGGTAACAGTTTGCTGAGTAAAGCTTACGCTTTTAAAAGTTTGGTTAAGTCCTCGATCGATTAGTATCAGTCAGCTACACATGTCGCCACGCTTCCACCTCTGACCTATCAACCTGATCATCTTTCAGGGATCTTACTAGCTTGCGCTATGGGAAATCTCATCTTGAGGGGGGCTTCATGCTTAGATGCTTTCAGCACTTATCCCGTCCACACATAGCTACCCAGCGATGCCTTTGGCAAGACAACTGGTACACCAGCGGTGTGTCCATCCCGGTCCTCTCGTACTAAGGACAGCTCCTCTCAAATTTCCTACGCCCACGACGGATAGGGACCGAACTGTCTCACGACGTTCTGAACCCAGCTCGCGTACCGCTTTAATGGGCGAACAGCCCAACCCTTGGGACCGACTACAGCCCCAGGATGCGATGAGCCGACATCGAGGTGCCAAACCTCCCCGTCGATGTGGACTCTTGGGGGAGATAAGCCTGTTATCCCCGGGGTAGCTTTTATCCGTTGAGCGATGGCCCTTCCATGCGGAACCACCGGATCACTAAGCCCGACTTTCGTCCCTGCTCGACTTGTAGGTCTCGCAGTCAAGCTCCCTTGTGCCTTTACACTCTACGAATGATTTCCAACCATTCTGAGGGAACCTTTGGGCGCCTCCGTTACATTTTAGGAGGCGACCGCCCCAGTCAAACTGCCCACCTGACACTGTCTCCCGGCCCGATCAGGGCCGCGGGTTAGAATTTCAATACAGCCAGGGTAGTATCCCACCGACGCCTCCACCGAAGCTAGCGCTCCGGCTTCTCAGGCTCCTACCTATCCTGTACAAGCTGTACCAAAATTCAATATCAGGCTACAGTAAAGCTCCACGGGGTCTTTCCGTCCTGTCGCGGGTAACCTGCATCTTCACAGGTACTATAATTTCACCGAGTCTCTCGTTGAGACAGTGCCCAGATCGTTACGCCTTTCGTGCGGGTCGGAACTTACCCGACAAGGAATTTCGCTACCTTAGGACCGTTATAGTTACGGCCGCCGTTTACTGGGGCTTCGATTCAGAGCTTCTCCCAAAGGATAACCCCTCCTCTTAACCTTCCAGCACCGGGCAGGCGTCAGCCCCTATACTTCGCCTTGCGGCTTCGCAGAGACCTGTGTTTTTGCTAAACAGTCGCCTGGGCCTATTCACTGCGGCTCTCTCGGGCTATACACCCTACCAGAGCACCCCTTCTCCCGAAGTTACGGGGTCATTTTGCCGAGTTCCTTAACGAGAGTTCTCTCGATCACCTTAGGATTCTCTCCTCGCCTACCTGTGTCGGTTTGCGGTACGGGCACCTCCCGCCTCGCTAGAGGCTTTTCTTGGCAGTGTGGAATCAGGAACTTCGGTACTATAATTCCCTCGTCATCACAGCTCAGCCTTTATGATGAGCGGATTTGCCTACTCATCAGCCTAACTGCTTGAACGCGCATATCCAGCAGCGCGCTTACCCTATCCTACTGCGTCCCCCCATTACTCAAACGGCGGGGAGGTGGTACAGGAATATCAACCTGTTGGCCATCGCCTACGCTTTTCAGCCTCGGCTTAGGTCCCGACTAACCCTGAGCGGACGAGCCTTCCTCAGGAAACCTTAGGCATTCGGTGGACAAGATTCTCACTTGTCTTTCGCTACTCATACCGGCATTCTCACTTCTAAGCGCTCCACCAGTCCTTACGGTCTGACTTCGCTGCACTTAGAACGCTCTCCTACCACTGACATCAAAGATGTCAATCCACAGCTTCGGTGATACGTTTAGCCCCGGTACATTTTCGGCGCAGAGTCACTCGACCAGTGAGCTATTACGCACTCTTTAAATGGTGGCTGCTTCTAAGCCAACATCCTGGTTGTCTAAGCAACTCCACATCCTTTTCCACTTAACGTATACTTGGGGACCTTAGCTGGTGGTCTGGGCTGTTTCCCTTTTGACTACGGATCTTATCACTCGCAGTCTGACTCCCATGGATAAGTCTTTGGCATTCGGAGTTTGACTGAATTCGGTAACCCGTTGGGGGCCCCTAGTCCAATCAGTGCTCTACCTCCAAGACTCTCACAACATGAGGCTAGCCCTAAAGCTATTTCGGAGAGAACCAGCTATCTCCAGGTTCGATTGGAATTTCTCCGCTACCCACACCTCATCCCCGCACTTTTCAACGTGCGTGGGTTCGGGCCTCCATTCAGTGTTACCTGAACTTCACCCTGGACATGGGTAGATCACCTGGTTTCGGGTCTACAACCACATACTAAACGCCCTATTCAGACTCGCTTTCGCTACGGCTCCGCCTTATCAGCTTAACCTTGCATGGGATCGTAACTCGCCGGTTCATTCTACAAAAGGCACGCCATCACCCGTTAACGGGCTCTGACTACTTGTAGGCACACGGTTTCAGGATCTCTTTCACTCCCCTTCCGGGGTGCTTTTCACCTTTCCCTCACGGTACTGGTTCACTATCGGTCACTAGGTAGTATTTAGCCTTGGGAGATGGTCCTCCCAGCTTCCGACGGAATTTCACGTGTTCCGCCGTACTCAGGATCCACTCAAGAGGGAACGAAGTTTCAACTACAGGGTTGTTACCTTCTTCGACGGACCTTTCCAGGTCGCTTCATTTACTTCGTTCCTTTGTAACTCCGTATAGAGTGTCCTACAACCCCAAGAGGCAAGCCTCTTGGTTTGGGCTAATTCCGTTTCGCTCGCCGCTACTCAGGAAATCGCATTTGCTTTCTCTTCCTCCGGGTACTTAGATGTTTCAGTTCCCCGGGTCTGCCTTCAATATCCTATGTATTCAGATAAAGATACTGTTCCATTACGAACAGTGGGTTTCCCCATTCGGAAATCTCCGGATCAAAGCTCACTTACAGCTCCCCGAAGCATATCGGTGTTAGTCCCGTCCTTCATCGGCTCCTAGTGCCAAGGCATTCACCGTGCGCCCTTTCTAACTTAACCATTAGCGAATAAATGGTACAACATAAAGTTGTGTTATTTATTGGTTTGATTAAAGAAAAGTTTCACTTTTCCTCAGCAATTACTGTTATCTAGTTTTCAAAGAACAATCGCAACCAAAATTCTTCTTATCTAATAAGAAGAAAGTAGTGTGCTTTCTATAATTGAGAGATTGAACTCTCAAAACTGAACAAAGTGTCAAAACGTACGTCATGTAAAAATCCTTAGAAAGGAGGTGATCCAGCCGCACCTTCCGATACGGCTACCTTGTTACGACTTCACCCCAATCATCTGTCCCACCTTAGGCGGCTAGCTCCTTACGGTTACTCCACCGACTTCGGGTGTTACAAACTCTCGTGGTGTGACGGGCGGTGTGTACAAGGCCCGGGAACGTATTCACCGCGGCATGCTGATCCGCGATTACTAGCGATTCCAGCTTCATGTAGGCGAGTTGCAGCCTACAATCCGAACTGAGAATGGTTTTATGGGATTGGCTTGACCTCGCGGTCTTGCAGCCCTTTGTACCATCCATTGTAGCACGTGTGTAGCCCAGGTCATAAGGGGCATGATGATTTGACGTCATCCCCACCTTCCTCCGGTTTGTCACCGGCAGTCACCTTAGAGTGCCCAACTAAATGCTGGCAACTAAGATCAAGGGTTGCGCTCGTTGCGGGACTTAACCCAACATCTCACGACACGAGCTGACGACAACCATGCACCACCTGTCACTCTGTCCCCCGAAGGGGAACGCTCTATCTCTAGAGTTGTCAGAGGATGTCAAGACCTGGTAAGGTTCTTCGCGTTGCTTCGAATTAAACCACATGCTCCACCGCTTGTGCGGGCCCCCGTCAATTCCTTTGAGTTTCAGTCTTGCGACCGTACTCCCCAGGCGGAGTGCTTAATGCGTTAGCTGCAGCACTAAAGGGCGGAAACCCTCTAACACTTAGCACTCATCGTTTACGGCGTGGACTACCAGGGTATCTAATCCTGTTTGCTCCCCACGCTTTCGCGCCTCAGCGTCAGTTACAGACCAAAAAGCCGCCTTCGCCACTGGTGTTCCTCCACATCTCTACGCATTTCACCGCTACACGTGGAATTCCGCTTTTCTCTTCTGCACTCAAGTTCCCCAGTTTCCAATGACCCTCCACGGTTGAGCCGTGGGCTTTCACATCAGACTTAAGAAACCGCCTGCGCGCGCTTTACGCCCAATAATTCCGGATAACGCTTGCCACCTACGTATTACCGCGGCTGCTGGCACGTAGTTAGCCGTGGCTTTCTGGTTAGGTACCGTCAAGGTACGAGCAGTTACTCTCGTACTTGTTCTTCCCTAACAACAGAGTTTTACGACCCGAAAGCCTTCATCACTCACGCGGCGTTGCTCCGTCAGACTTTCGTCCATTGCGGAAGATTCCCTACTGCTGCCTCCCGTAGGAGTCTGGGCCGTGTCTCAGTCCCAGTGTGGCCGATCACCCTCTCAGGTCGGCTATGCATCGTTGCCTTGGTGAGCCGTTACCTCACCAACTAGCTAATGCACCGCGGGCCCATCTGTAAGTGATAGCCGAAACCATCTTTCAATCATCTCCCATGAAG
Source organism: Priestia sp. FSL R5-0597 (assembly GCF_038006305.1). Lineage (NCBI taxonomy): Bacteria > Bacillati > Bacillota > Bacilli > Caryophanales > Bacillaceae > Priestia > Priestia sp. FSL R5-0597. Next base: position 447,491 of record NZ_JBBOUZ010000001.1, on the reverse strand, counting down.
GAGAAGATCCTATCCGGTATTAGCTTCGGTTTCCCGAAGTTATCCCAGTCTTACAGGCAGGTTGCCCACGTGTTACTCACCCGTCCGCCGCTAACGTCATAGAAGCAAGCTTCTAATCAGTTCGCTCGACTTGCATGTATTAGGCACGCCGCCAGCGTTCATCCTGAGCCAGGATCAAACTCTCCGAAGAAATGTTTGACTTGCTCATTTAAAAAATAAAAATTAACGTTGACGTTTGTCGCTTTGTTCAGTTTTCAAAGTTCAACCGCCGCTCTTAAGCGACTTTATTATTTTATCAAGTTACCGACGTAATGTCAACAACTTTTTAAAATTCTTTTTTCAGCTTCGTTGTTACTGTTATGTCTCAACGACGCTTTATAATAATATAACGCCCTGCACATAAAGTCAATATGTTTCGAGAAGAAAAATGTTTTTTTCTTACTTTACTTCTTCCCCTACTGAGAAGTAGTTAAACGTAAATAATCTAAATTTTCTAATTTTTATTTATACCTATATTAAAAAAGAAGCCCTTCACAAAAAGAGCTTCTTTCTTATCTTACTAATTAAGGTAAATAACGACGTGCACCTGCATACTCTTCAATATACCCCTTCGTGTTCAAAGGAATCATCTCTACTGTCCGCTCGGAGTTCGGCGAATGAATCATCATACCATCTCCCGCATACATTGCTACATGGTGGACGCTTCCTTTCCCTTGGTTATAGGCAAAGAATAATAAGTCTCCGGGTTGAAGATTGTTCATCTCTACTGGTTTCCCTGCTCTAGACTGTGGGCCTGAGTCACGTGGAATTGTAATACCATGGGACTGGTACATCGTAAACGTAAATCCAGAGCAGTCAAATCCAAAACCACTCATGCCAGCCCATAAATATGGAAGATTTAAAAATGCCTTTCCGCTTTCAACAAGCTCCGTGCCAGTTGGTACAGGAATATCTTTTTGAGAAGCGTAGATTTTTCCTGCTTTTGCAGAAACCCATGCTGTCTTTCCATTTGGTTTTAATACTTTATATGCACTCTTTGATTTTACCAAAAGAGGTAAGCGCGTATTATAGCTAACTTCAATACCTTTCTTTTTCAAAGAAGGCGAATGATATAAATAAGTAGTCGGAGCCGTCACCATTACAAAAGGCTTCTTTGCATACTGTTCGTACCTTTTGCTATAGGTTAATTGTTTAGTAGGCATCCACCCGGGATATCCTAATTCATTTCGAGAAGTAGGCTGTCCGTCTACAGCTACTTTGACCCAATCTCCTTGTCTCTCTAAAACCGTTACTTTGTTTCCATATAACGCTTGTGTCTCAAGCATCCCGTCACTAGATAACTGCTGCTTCTGTTTCAAATTCATCGATGTGGTCCACTTCTTCATATCTACAGGATTAGTAGCTGACGGAGCGTCCACTTCACGCAAGATGTTGGGTGCTGTCCAAAGAGTAGCTGCTGCGACATCTATATAAGCAGTTTCTTTTTCTTCAGAAGCATGAACAGAAGGAACTGCACTGACTCCAAATGTAGCTAAAATAACTGTTGTTACCGTCAAAAGCCAACGTTTTATATTCATCGTCTCTCTCCTTCTACTATATTACTATCTTTTTATTTTGAGATAGGAACGGTGATTTCTCCTATTCCAGGAAGATCTGATAAGAAAACCTCTTGACCGCTGTACTTTAACACATCCAGTTCAGTTGAAAGCCAAAGAGGAGCATCTAAGTCAAAATACGTGATATTTGGATGAGCGGCTGCCAGATGAGCAGCTGCTCCCACGGAAAGTGATGGTTCCATCATGCTTCCAATCATACACGCAACACCGTTCGCCTCAGCAATACTCGCGATTTTTCTTGCTTCATTAATGCCTCCGCACTTCATTAGCTTAATATTTAAAAGATCCACGTACCGCCCGCTTACAAGCCTTAATGCATCTTTGGCAGAAAATAGACTCTCATCTGCCATAATGGGTACGTTTACTCGTTCAGTCACAAACTTTAACCCTTCCCAATCATGAGCAGCGACAGGCTGTTCTACCAGTTCAATACCAAAGTTGAGAGCTTCCATTGCATTAATTAATTGCACTGCTTGTTTTGGAGTCCATCCTTGATTTGCATCCAACCGAAGTTTTACATGATCCGGAATGACAGATCGAATATGTTTAATACGCTCAAGGTCTAGCTTAGGAATTGAACCTACCTTCACTTTTAAAATGTCAAATCCGTCCGCTGCACTTTTTTGTGCGTCTTCAGCCATTTTTTCAGGTGTATCAACACTTATCGTCATACACGTAGAGATAGGCTGCTTATCGCCCAAGAAAGCATATAAAGGAATGTTGAGAAACTTTGTATAAGCATCATGCAAGGCGATATCAGCAGCCGCTTTAGCACTTGAATTGTGAATACAGCAGCTTTGAATTTTTTTTAAGAGTTTTTGAAACTGACTTATATCCTCCCCTATTAGCGCTAGTTTAATAGGTCCTTGAAGTGCAGCTTGAATGCCTTCTAAAGAATCGCCTGTAATAACATATGTTGGCGAAGCCGCTCCTTTTCCTTTTATTCCGTTTTCTAACTGAATCTCTACACTTATGCTGTCTATCTCTGTTGCTGTTCGAAGCGCTGTTTTAAACGGAACGAGCAGTGGAACGGTTTGATGCTTTACAGTTATGTCTTTAATTATCATTTCAATCGCTTCCTTTCGATTCAGCACACATATTCTTTTATACCTATTTTGGTTTATTCTTAGATCGCCCCTAAAATTTTGGCGATCATCATACCAAAATAAGTACCTAAGAAGGAACCCATCAGAGCCATAATGACTCCTACCGGAATCAGTGCACGGTTATAAGCAGCTGCAAGCATTGGAGCAGACGCCATTCCGCCAATATTAGCTAAACTGGCTACCCCGAGCGTAAATAAATCATATTTAAATAGTTTAGCTAGCAACAGCATGATCACTAAGTGGACGAACATAATGAGAAAACCAGATACTAAGTAAATAGGAGCCTGAGCTAAATTTGAAAAATCTGATTGAGAAGCAATTAACGCTACAACGATGTATAACATAACGTTTGATACATCGAGCGTACCTGGAATTTTTGCCGCTGGAGTTACAGCAAGCACTAAACCAACGACAGAAGCAATCATAATCGTCCAGCTCGTTGCATTAATAACGGCTCCCACTTCAGGCAAACGCCCTCCGATAAATGTAGACAATGCCGAAACGAACAAACCTAGCCCAAGCAAATAAAGAAGATGCTGAAACTGAGGACCTTCTTTTTCGCTTTCAGATGTTGCTGCGACTTCATCTATACTATTCTCAATAAAGCTGACGTCTGCTTTTGTCCATTTATTAAATTTAGCTGCAAATGGTACAAGCCAAAACATAAACATAACCCATACGGCATAGTTAATCGTATCCATCATAAGAGCGTAGCCAAATATATTTTCTGGAACATCCAAAATCCCTTGAAGGGCAACCATGTTAGCTGACCCCCCGGTCCAACTTCCTGATAAAGCACCAAAAGCTTTCCACGTATCCTCTACATAGAAATTCTTAAAGATGGCATAGACGAGGATAAAGCCTATCATTATACTAAAAACCGCAACGATGAATCCTCCCAGCATTCTTGGACCAAGTTTAATTACACTTCGAACATCACACTTTAACAGCATAAGCATCAGCATAGCAGGAAGAAGTGCATTTTTAACGCCTGCATACATGGCGGCATTTGACTCGCTATCCCCAAATAATCCTGCCGTTTGCATAAGAGCGGCTCCTATATAAATAAGTACAATACCTGGAATAAACTTAAAAAATCCATTGCCTTTAAATCGTTTTTCAATCCCTACCATGAGCGCAGCAAAGGCAGTTAACACACTCACATACATAAATCCATCTTGAATCATTTATTCTTCCCCCTTCATCTCCCCGAAAATGTTTTTATGCAAAACAAAATCCAGCCCAACGTTTGAAAACGTCAGGCTGGATTTCGTCTAGGTCTATGTAGACAAAGCAGCTGTTATTTGCTGATATTTTTTCTGTGCATCATGAAACGCTACCACCAGCGCTTTTTGGGAAGACCCGAAGTAGCGGCTGTTAATGTCGTCTATAAGGGTGGGATCACTTATATGACGTCCAATAAAAATTGATTGAACAAATCGAACGGTTAACTCAATCGTCGCTGAGCATTCCACATCAATAATTTTTCCATTTGTTTTATCAACTACCAATCCTAAAAAATACTGATTGAACTTTTTAGTAATCGGATTGCTTTGAGGAGCTTTGGCATCTCCAATAATATAGATAGTATCTTGATCATACATGATTTTTTATTCCTCCTAAAAGAGATAACAGACGATGCTAGGGACCGGCAAATGAACGTTTGCGGAGCTACGCAACATGTATTCGCTTTCATAAGGAACATTATAATCTACTCTCAATATATCATCTATAAAACAATTTCACAATATAAATTTTATACTATTCAGAATAAAATAATATTTACCCTATAAAAAAGGCCGTACGAATACATACGGCCTTTCTGCGTCATCCTTTGAACATTGTAGAGGAAAAACGGTTAGGGTAATCTGTCATCACTACTTTTACTGAAGCCTGCTGGAGCTTCAAAAAGTCATTCAGTTCATTAATTGTATATACTCGTAAGTCTAATCCTTCTTGCTTTGCTTTTTTCCCGTACGAAGAAAGAGCAAACGACATATCACAGTGCAGGTGCGCACCTATCGATTTTGCTTTTCCAATCGCATCTTCACTCACCCCTTCAAATAAAAATCCTGTTGGGATATATGAATGGAGAGATCTCACTTTAGCCAAGCTATCATAGTTAAAAGATGACAAAATAACTTGATCTTCTAAATCAAACTCATCGATTAGACGAAGAACTTTTTCCTCAAGTTTTGGATAGTAAATTTGGTCATTTTTTAATTCAATGTTCACGGTCATTTCTGTCTTTTTGTCCATCATCCACTCAAACACTTCTATTAACGTGGGAATTGATTGTTTAGAAAAACGAGAATCATACCAGCTTCCAGCATCGAATAACCGCAGCTGTTTATATGAAAATTCTTGAACATATCCCATTCCATTCGTCGTTCTGTCAATTCGTTCATCGTGAATCACTACTATTTCTCCGTCTTTGGTTAGTTGTACATCCAATTCAATACCTGAAACTCGCATTTTCCTAGCTTCTTCAAATGCAATCATTGTATTTTCAGGATATCGTCCGCTAAAGCCGCGATGCGCATAAAGATCAATTGAATTATTCATTGTCCTCTATCTCCCCTAACTAGTCATTCACTAAATAAAAAGCTCGTCCTCAAAATAACTTGAAAGACGAGCTTCGTAATCATACGTTATTTTTGATTGGCTACTTCTAATGCTCTATTCGTTTCTTTTGCTGCTTGATCAAGTGCTTGTTTCGGCTTTACTCCCTGGTACAGGCTTTCCATTCCTGTTACTACCTTTTGGCGTGATTCCGGAAATACCGAAATTAAAGCGCCTTGTGTTGCCGGAGTTGATTTAGTTTTATGAAGCTGATCAACCGTCACTTTTAGTTGAGGATATTTTTCCCATTCTTTCTTTACGATTTCTTGATCATATGCTTTAGGATTAACCGCAAAATAGCCACTTTCCACGTGCCATTTTGCCTGAACTTCTGGTGTTGCTAAATATTTCATGAAGTCCCACGCCGCTTTAGATGTTTCATCACTAATTCCTTTAGACATCCATAAAGATGCTCCCCCGATAGCTACTCCTTGGCGATCCTCTTCTTTTGGCACAGGAAGATCTGATACACCCACATCAAATGGAGCATTGTCTACTAATGTTTTAATACCTGCTGATGAATCTAAAAACATTGCAATTTTTTTAGATTGAAATGCTGCGCGCATATCGTCCCAGTTTTGCCCTACATTGTAGAAGGTACCTTCTTTGTACATGTCATTGATTAAATTAAATGCGTTTTGTCCTTCTTTTCCATTAAATACTGCCTTCTCGGCATCCCCTTTACGACCGTTTTCGTGATCTACATACAAACCGCCTTGAGAAGCAACTAGCTCTTCAAAGAACCATCCGTAATTTAGAATTGAAAAACCGTATTGTGATGTTTTATTTCCTTGTTTCTCTGTTAGTTTCTTTGCAGCTGCCTTTAATTCATCATACGTTTTTGGTGGATTTTCAGGATCTAACCCTGCTTTTTTAAAGGCATCTTTGTTGTAAACTAACACAGGTGTTGAAGAGTTAAACGGCATTGAATATTGCTTTCCATCTACTTGGTAATAGCTTGAAATATTTTTCTCCCACTGTGAAGTATCGTAGTGGTCTTCATCAATAAATTTTTGAACAGGCTGAACCTTACCACTGTCTATCATGAATTTCGTTCCTACTTCGAACGTTTGCATGATAGCAGGTGCATCTTTAGTTCCTGCTACCGTATTAAATTTTGTTTGTGCTTCCTCATACGTTCCTTGGAAAACGGGCTTTACTTCAACTTTATCCTGAGATTTATTGTACTCATCGACTATTTTATTGAGTGATTTTTCAAGGTCACCGCTCATGGCGTGCCAAAAAACGACTTCTGTTTTACCTGATGCTGTTTTTTTAGTTTCTTGCGCTTCCGAAGAACCAGTTGAGTTTGAGCAAGCGCCTAGAATGACCAGCAAGCATGCCGTTACGATAGCCAATATCTTTTTCATCACATTCACTCTCCTATTTAATTGCACCTTGTGTTAATCCTTTTTGAAGACGTTTTTGACCTAGGAATAATAGTAATAATGTCGGTATAATAACAACCACGACAGCAGCCATAACCACTCCCCAATCAGTTGAAATCTCCTGCGTTTGCATTTGTTTTAAACCAATCTGAACGGTACGAACATCCTCTGTATTTGTCACTAACAGTGGCCATAAATACATATTCCATGTTGTTAAAAAGCTATATACGCCAAGCGTAACTAGACTTGTTTTAGAAACAGGAAGCACAACATTCCAAAAGAAACGAAAGCGGCTGATCCCTGCGACTTGAGAAGCTTCATACAGCTCGCCCGGAATGGTTTTAAACTGTTGACGCAATAAAAATGTTCCAAATGCTAAGGCGAAAAAAGGAATTGTTAATCCCAAATAGTTATTAATCCAGCCTAGCTTTTGTGCTGTTAAAAAGTTAGGAACCATCGTTGCTTCCCATGGAATCATCATCGTAGAAATAAAGAGAAAGAAAATAGTATCTCTTCCTTTAAATTTAATAAATACAAATGCAAAAGCAGCCAAACTTGAAACTAACAGCTGCCCGGCCATGACAAAAATAGATACAGCAAAACTGTTAATTAAATAATGAAGCAGCGGAACTTTTTCAAAAGCATCCCGATAGTTTTCAAATGAAAAAGATGACGGCCAAATCTTCCCTTCTAACACTTCCGCTCCACTCATAAAACTAATGGAAAAAGCGTATAGAATAGGAAACATCAATACTAAAGTAGCTGCAATGAGTAACAAATAAGTTGTCCATTTTCTCGTGATGCTCATTGATAATGTACCTTCCTTTCTCCAAGCTTGAATTGAAGAGCGGTAACCAGTAGAATACAGAAAAATAAAATTGTAGCTTGAGCACTTGCAGAGCCAACATTATAGTTTACAAATGCATCTTTGTAGATTGAATAAACAATGACATTTGTGGAATCTGTAGGCCCGCCTTTTGTTAAAATGTCAATTTGTCCAAACGTTTGAAACGCGTTAATAAACGAAACGGTGATAATAAAAAACAGCGTTGGCGAAAGCATAGGAAGCGTAATTTTACGGAGCTGATACCAATAGCTAACTCCAGCAATACGCGCGTTTTCATACAGCTTTTCATCAATATTTTGTAACCCGCCAAGTAAAATTAAAAAGGTAAACCCAATGTTCATCCAAATCGTAGAGATGGACACAGCAATCAGCGCATACTTAGGATCTAATAACCACTGCACATCATGAATGCCTACAAGATTTAATACTTTATTAATAACACCGATTGTCGGGTTATACATAAACATCCAAATTACAGAAGAAGCCGCTACGCTCATTCCCATCGTAGATGAAAACATTGTTCTGAAAAAACCAATTCCTTTTAGCTTTTCATTTGCGATTAGCGCTAGGAATAATGCAATAATTAAGCCAATAGGCACCGTGTATAGTACAAATAAAAAAGTGGCTTTCATACTTTGTAAAAAGTTTGGATCTGTAAATAGATAAAAGAAATTTTGTAATCCTACAAATTTCAAGGGATTTCCCTGTGTGTCTGTAATAAAAAGACTTAAATATAAGGTCTTAATCATTGGGTAGAAAAGAAATACACCAAATAACAATAATGATGGCAGCAAGTAAGATAATCCTACCAATAGGTTAGGCATTGACTTCTTTTCTTGTGGATTTGATGAAACAGAAACAGGCGAGTTTGCTGTTTTGGTAACAGCACTCATACAAATGCCCCCTTTACAGTTAAATCTTCCGTTGATGGTTCATAGTGCAAGCATGAACCTGTATCACTATCAAATAAAAACAGGTGTTTTGGATCGATAAAAATAGGGACGCGCTCTCCCACTTTTATATTCCATTGACCGTTCCACTTAGCCATCCACTGTTTGTCTCCCATTTGAAATGTAAGCAGTGTTTCCGTTCCTAGAATTTCGACATTATCTACCTCTACGATAAAGCTGGTGTTGTCGTTTGTCGCAAGCTGAACGTGCTCAGGTCTTACTCCAACCACAACTTCCTTTTTACCGCTAAGGTTGTTGTATGATGCACTCATAGAAATAGCTCTTCTATCTTCAAAAACGAGTAAGTTATTTTCTATAGAAACGTTTGATAAGTTCATAGGGGGCGAACCTATAAACGACGCTACGAACGTGTTTGCCGGTGCATTGTAAATATCGAGCGGACGCCCAACCTGCTGAATATTACCTCCATTTAAAATCATCATTCGATCCGCCATCGTCATCGCTTCCGTTTGATCATGCGTGACATAAATCATCGTAATACCTAACTTACGCTGAATCTGGCGAATTTCTGATCTCATCTTTGCTCGCAGCTTCGCATCCAAGTTGGATAACGGCTCATCCATCAGGCAAATAGGTGAATGAGTAACTATAGCACGTGCGAGTGCTACACGCTGACGCTGTCCTCCCGAAAGCTGTCTAGGCTTTCGTTTTAAATATTCACTTAAACCAAGCATTTCTGCTGCTTCCCTGCAGCGCTTGTGCTGTTCTTGCTTTGAAATCTTCTTTGTATGCAGACCAAAAAGAATATTTTGTTCTACTGTCAAATGCGGATATAAAGCATAGTTTTGAAACACCATGGACAAATCGCGCTGACTTGGAAGCAGTTTATTTGCTTTTACATCCCCGATTAGCAACTCTCCCTGTGTGACTTCTTCTAATCCGGCAATCATTCGCAGCATTGTACTTTTCCCGCACCCTGAAGGACCTACTAATACGAAGAATTCTCCAGGTTCAATTGTGACATTAATATCTTGAATGACATTTGTTTTTTGATCGTATGACTTTCCAACGTTAACTAACTCTACTTTTTTCATTAAAAACGCTCCTTTCTCGCTCATTCATATTTTTTCCACAGCCATGATTTTCCTGTAGAAACTGCCGTAGCCCCTGCTTTTAAAGCAGCTTGGATATGGCTTTCATTTTGAATGAGTCCACCTGTAATAATAGGGATACTTGTTTTTTTAACGATTTTCTCTATCATCTCCGGAATCAATCCTGGCATTAGTTCTAATGCATCCGGTTTAATATCTTGAACGGTTTTTAACCCTTGTGCTACTGCGTCTGTATCCACTAAAAACAGCCGCTGAATAGCAACCAGCCCTTCCTGTTTTGCGTAATTAATGAGTGAACTTTTAGTGGTTACGATACCTGTGGGCTTTACAAACTTAGCGAGAAATTTAAGCCCTTCCCGGTCATAGCTAATTCCCGGAATTTTTTCAATGTGTAAGAAAACCGTTCGATTATGCTGTTTGAGTAAATCTACATAGCGTTTAATTACACTGATGTTTCCCGTTAATAAAAAGGCGGCCTGGATCTCTGTTTCTAAAAATTGCTCTAAATTTTTCGGACTTTTAATGGATGCAATTAAACGATCTTGTCCAAGCTGTTGTAAGAAATCTGCTTCCTTATTCAAAACGATTCCTTCCTTTCATTTATAAAAAAACCACAAAAAACGCATAGGATGTTTATATAGACCTATTGTTTTTTGTGGTTTCTCAATTTCATAACCTTAGTAACTATTCACTTATCGTTCACATGTTTTATAATAATGGTTATTTGTGAAGGCAATATAAAGAAGCTGTTGAGTTTTGTAAAGTAAACGTATAGTTCCTGTAAATCTGCTGAAGATAAAAAAAGCCGTTGATTTCTCAACGGCTTCACAGTGCACATTCTTCGATTTCAAATCCTAAATCTTCAATTAATCCCCAGTCAGCTGTAGGTTCTTGACCTTGAGTCGTTAAATAATCGCCTACAAAAATTGAGTTTGCAGCAAACAAACCAAGCGGCTGAAGTGATCTGAGGTTAACTTCTCTGCCTCCTGAAATTCGAATTTCTTTGGTTGGATTTACAAAACGCATCATCGCTAACAGCTTTAAGCATTGCATTGGCTTTAACGCCTTTTTGTCTTCTAGAGGCGTTCCTGGAACGGCAACAAGAAAATTGCATGGAATAGAATCTGCATCTAACTTTTTAATTTGAAAAGCTAATTCAACGGCTTGTTCATTTGTCTCGCCCATTCCAAAAATTGCACCGGAACAAGGTGACAAACCTGCTTTTTTAGATGTAGTAACCGTATCGACTCGATCTTCATAGCCATGCGTAGAACAAATATTGTCATAGTTATCAGCGTGAGTATTTAAATTATGATTATAGCGATGAACACCCGCCTCGACTAGTTCGTGTGCTTGATCATCTGTTAAAAATCCTAGACAGGCACAGATTTTCAAGTCTGTCTTTTGACGAATTTCCTTTACCGCTCCCACTACGTGCGCTACTTCTTTATCAGTAGGGCGGCGGCCTGACGCTACGATACAATATGTACCTGCTTTTCTTTTTTGAGCTTCAAAAGCACCTTCTACAATTTTCTCTTTTGTTAACCACGCATACTTATCAATGGGCGCTTCTGATACAATCGACTGCGAACAATATCCACAGTCTTCTGGGCATAAACCCGATTTAGTATTAATAATCATATTAAGCTTTACTTTTTTTCCATAATGATGATGACGAATTAAGTACGCGGCATTCATGACCTCTAACACTTCTTCATCCGGTACATAAAGAAGTTGAAGCGCTTCTTTATATGTAATTTCTTTCCCTTTAATAATAGACTGAGCAAGTGCTTTCCAATCTCTTAAACTTGTGGTTTCCATCGATTCCCCTCCACTTTAGTAAACTTAAAAAATATAAAGTTAACAATTATAACTAAAAGTTACCATTATCACGCCTTTTATGTCAACACTTCATAAATAATAGTTAACTTAAAGAGACTGGGACAAAAGTAGTTGAGCCCAAGTAAAAAACGAACCATTCATCAACCTGTTTGATGAGTGGTTCGTTTTTTTTTGATGATGCATATCGTTTTATTTGTTTCGTTCCTTCTAGCAGTTGATTGGAGGGCAAGGCGAAGACTCCTGCGGGAAAAGCGGAACAGGTGAGACCCCGCAGGAGCGAAAGCGAAGCCTTGCACGGAAATCAATTGCGGTGTCATAAGCAGTCCAGCTCATGTATCTCATTTGTTCATCTTTCGATTGGATTTATTTCGTTATGTCCCAGCCTCTTTGCTTATTGCGCTTGCAGTGTGTAAATAACCGATACAAAGTCTCCAGATTTTTTATCGTATGCTTCAACACCCGGATATTCATGAGTTAGAGCAATTCCTGCGTACATGAGCTCATCTCCATAAGCTGTTTGGTCTGTTTCCATCACTGTATATTCATAATCAGGATGAAGCCCTTTTAGCTCAATGCGTTCATAAGAAGGATTTGATCTAGCTAATACTTGATAATAACCGATGATTGCCTGTTTTTGATCGGATGAAACAACCATCCAGCTCGTCACATTTCCATCTTGTTCAAACGGACTTTTTAATCGATAGAATCTTCCATTTTGAATAAGAGATCGGTATTTTTTATAATACTGAATTTGTTTTTTTACCGTTTCTTTTTCATCTTCTGTCATCAGCGTAACATCTAATTCATAACCGAATGCGCCAAAATACGCAACGTCTCCTCTTGTTTCTAGACTTGTTACTCTGCGTACTTGATGATTTGGTACGGCTGATACGTGTGCTCCCATTGAACTGATTGGATAAGCAAAAGACGTGCCGTACTGAATTTTCAGACGTTCAATCGCGTCCGTGTTATCGCTCGTCCAAGCTTGAGGAGCATAATAAAGCATTCCCGGATCAAATCTAGCGCCCCCGCTTGCACACGATTCAAATAAAATATCCGGAAACTTCTTTGTTAGTCGCTCATACAAATCATATACTCCTAAAATGTAGCGATGTACTACTTCAAACTGGCGATTCGCGGGTAGCCCAACAGATCCAATCTCCGTTATATTTCGGTTCATATCCCATTTTATATACGAGATAGGTGCTTCACTTAAAATAGCTTCCATTCGTTCATAAATATAATTCACTACTTCTTCTCGTGAAAAATCAAGCACATATTGATTTCGTCCATGAGACTGATGACGATTTGGCACATGAATCAACCAATCTGGATGCTTTTCATACAAGTTGCTTTGCTTTGAAATCATTTCAGGTTCAAACCATAATCCAAAGTCCATACCTAAATCCGTTACTTTTTGAGCCAATGATTTCATACCGCCCGGAAGCTTATTTTCATCTACAAACCAGTCTCCAAGAGAAGTTGTATCATCATTACGTTTACCAAACCAGCCGTCATCCAATACAAAAAGTTCAACACCCAGCTTTTGTGCTTCTTTGGCAATGTGTACAATTTTCTCTTCGTTAAAATCAAAATACGTCGCTTCCCAGTTATTAATTAAAACTGGTCGCTCTAAATCCCGCCATTTCCCTCTAGCGAGACGCTTGCGATAAAGCTCATGATACTCTTGGCTAAGACCGTTTAGCCCGTTATTTGAATAAGCCAATACTAGTTCTGGTGATTGAAAAGTTTGTCCACTTTCTAGTCTCCACTGAAAATCAAAAGGGTGAATACCCATCGTTATTCTTGATACATTATAGTGATCTACTTCCACTTGTCCAAGAAAGTTTCCGCTGTATACAAGACTAAAACCATACGCTTCTCCACTGTGTTCAGTTGCATCTGGATTCTTTAAAATTAAAAACGGGTTTTGCTGACTGCTGCTTGTACCTCTCGCACTAGAAATACTTTGAATACCCGGCTGAAGCATTCTTGTTTTCACGTGTCTCTCTCGAATCCAAGCACCGGAAAGCTGAACCATTTCATAGTTTGATGTGGGCAAATCAATGCTGCCGCTCATGATACGCAAAATATCGACTGGTTCTTCTCCTCTATGTTCAAATCTTGCGTGACGCGTAATAATATTTCGGTCTTCGTAAACGGTATACGTTAAAATAAGTGATGCATTGAGCAATTTATCAATCAGTTCAACTTCTACACTCGTGGCTTCACTCTCTTCTTCTACGTATGTAGCAGGTAAGCCGTTTAATAGCTTCTTGCCCTTGTAAATTTTATGGTTATCGTATTCAAAATTGGTGACTCGGCTTCCGTTTTGCTGAAGAAGTTGGTAGGCTGGCTCTCTGAAGTCTGTTGTCCCATAAGAAGGATACTCTTGTTTGATTGTTTCAAGAGAAAATGCTAGTTCTCCTTCATAGACCGAAGCGCTAGCTCCTCTTGTTTCCACACGTAAAAAATGCTGAAAAGACGGACGGTGCTTAAGCTTTTTTCCATAGTATAAGTGACCAAGCTGCTCGTTTCTCAACACTGAAAAGATATAACTTACATCGCGGCCCTGCAGGTGAAACTCCTTTGTACGTTCATTAAATAAGATCCCCACTCTATCTCTCTCCTCACCATCAAATATCTAACGAGACATTTCCTTTTTCATCTATTGCCGTTGCATGCTCAACAGCAGATGCTAGATTAATCTCTTTTCTTTCATACCATTTCGCTAAATCTTTGAATAACTCTTCTGTTTCAATCATTCTTGTATCTACTCGCAGTTCAGTTTCGTAGCTATGAAGAGACCAAGTGCTTTCACTAAATAAGTTCATCTCCACATCTAGACACATTTCCTTCCAATTGGGGGCACACCGAATAGGGTGAAGTATGTCTGAACATGCAATAGTGTAGCGGTTAGAGCCATTTTTATTCATAAAACAATGAACAGAAGAGGTACTCACATCTCCCTGACTAGTTTGTATAGATTTATATAGCTGGATATCTAACAACGGAACGCTCCATTTTAACGCCATTTTTGGAAGACTTCTTTTTTTAATCGACTTGACCGTTAATTTAATAAAATAAACACCATCTTTTTTTGTTTCATCCAATACAACATGCACACCTGGTCCCTTGTTTATCTCCAAGTTTATATAGGGTGTAGCAATCACTTCCTTCATCTCCTTTATCATCATTATAAGTTTATACACCCGCAAAAATGTAACCGCATTCAAAAGTTTGTTTTCGTATTTATTACAAGTAGATCATACTAATCGAAAGCTTTTTTACTTTCTTTCATTTTATGTAAAATGCTTTCTAGACTCAATGGTAAAAATCAAAGTGAAAAAAAGCATTTTTTTGCTTTATCTAGTAATTAACTAAACGCTCTTTATCTCTTAGCGCGCAATTTTCTCTTCTTTTTCAAAAAAAGATGACAAATCTAACAATATAGTATAATAATAAATATTGCAGAATGATTATACACAGAAAGGATGACAAATATGAATCATGGACCTTCTCTTCTTAAACAACTAAAATTATGGCATATCGTCGTGATAGGATTAGGCTACATGGCACCCATGGCCGTTTTCGATACATTTGGCATTGTAACTGAATCCACAGATGGACATGTTTCAGGTGCTTATGCATTCACGTTGATTGCTATTTTATTCACAGCCATTAGTTATGGAAAAATGGTAAAAGCTTTTCCTGGAGCTGGTTCTTCTTATACATACGCACAGCAAGTAATGAATCCAAGCATTGGTTTTTTGGTAGGATGGACGGCTCTTCTTGATTATCTATTTCTACCGATGATTAATGCACTTTTGACAAATATTTACCTAAGCTCTCTGTTTCCAGGTGTTCCAAAAGCCGTATGGATTATCAGCTTTGTGGTCATCATGACCATAATGAATATTTTTAGCGTTCATTTAACCGTTTCTTTTGGTACGCTATTAGTTGCTTTTCAAATTTTAGTAGCTATCATCTTTATTATTTTAAGTGCTACAACTCAAGGGCAAGAGCTATCATTTAAACCGTTTATAAGTGAATCGGCTTCTATATCTCTTTTATTAAACGGAGCAGCTATTTTATGCTTTTCTTTTTTAGGGTTTGATGCTGTAACCACCATGGCTGAAGAAACACTTAAGCCTGAGAAAACCATTCCCAAAGGGATTCTCATTATTGCATGTACGGGAGGCGCCTTATTTATTACGGTTTCTTACTTTGCTCAGCTTCTTTTCCCTTCAGCCTCTTTGTTTCATGATTTAGAAGGTGCATCGGCTGAAATCGCTTATAAAATTGGCGGCCAGCTGTTTCAATCTATTTTTGTAGCAGCAGCCTTAACATCAACTATTGCTTCTGGACTTGTCTCACATATGAGTGCATCAAGACTTCTCTACGCAATTGGGAAAGATGGTTATCTGCCACGGAGAATTTTTGGCTATATTCACCCTAAAACAAAGACGCCTGTTTGGAACGTAGTCATTATTGGTGGTCTCTCTTTAATTTCACTAAGTCTGTCTCTTGAAAAAGCTACCTCTTTAATTAATTTTGGTGCTTTAATTGCGTTCAGTTCAGTTAACATAGCGGTTTTTATCCATTATTTTATTCAACAAAACAAACGATCTCTCAGTGGATATATTTCATATGTACTTATGCCTTTACTCGGCAGTTTATTTTTATTTTTTATGTGGCTTAACTTAGAAAAAACATCCTTATTTATCGGTATTGTATGGAGTATAATTGGAATTATTTATTTACTGATTGCCAGACGAAAAAATACTATTACCATTCCTACTTTTCATTTTGATTAAGGAAATAGGCTTAACACACCTCGACATATTTCCCTAGAAATAATGTCGAAAAAAAGTAATTGAGACATAAACAAATCAATCCCATCTACACACGAACAAAAAGGTAAACGATCTAATATGAATCGCTCGTTACACCGCTGTTGATTTCCGTGCAAGGCTTCGCTTTCCGCGGGCGGCCGTTGAGCCTCCTCGTCGCTTGCGCTCCTGCGGGGTCTCATCTGTTCCGCTTTTTCCGCAGGAGTCTTCGCCTTGCCCTCCAATCAACACCTAGAGGCAACTAAATACATGAAAGCTACATTTACTATATCAATAAAAAAATCCGAACGTATTTGATTCTCAACTAAGAATCAAACTCGTTCGGATTTTTCTTCAACTAAAATACTTTCATACCAGCCTATTTTTATTTTTTAGATTGTGAGACTTTTTCTAAAATGCGTCTTTTACGGTAAAGCATCATTCCAACTTCTCCTATATCGCTAATCGCTTGTTTGTTAATATACGCCCCAAACACCATCCCTGCTATAGGAATCATTTGAAATAGCTTTTTCCATCCCAAGTTGTCTCTATAGGTTAGAAACACTTCTCTCCAACCTTGGAGCTGCTGCAAGCTCCGCGTTCGATTGCCGCTTGCTAATTCTTCTAAAATCGCACGCTTTCCTACAATATCAGAGGATGAAAACTGCATGCATTTGACCATAAAAATGCGTTCCTCTTGCTCAGTGGGATCGTAACCATAAGAAACAGCCACTTCTTGCAGTGTCTTAAGCGTAAGTCCCAATACAAAAGGAATATCAATCGCCAGTGTGAAAATTCCACCTACTCCGGTTGTAGCTCCTTGCAGCTGCGCATTCTTTTTTCGGACTTCAATAAAATACTCCGCCAACTCATCCATTTCCTGCAGAGATAAATGCTGAACATCCTCTATTGACAGCTGCTTATTTTCTTGTAATTGGGCTGATGCTTTCTCTAGCGTGGCAGACGTATTAGCTAAATACTGGCCTCCATTATCAACATACTTAGCAATTTCATCTAATAATTTTTCTATTTTTTGATGAATGAACTTTGGCGTTACTTTATCTAAAGCTGAAAAAGGCAAGCGAGCCAGCCGCTCCCAGAAAAAAAGTCCTTTTTGGTCTTTCTCCCACTTTTCAATTTTTCGCAATTCTATTCTCAATTGTTCATGCTCTGACATATCCTCACTCTTTTCCTCGATTTATCAGCTCTGTCCTACTTGTTTATTCCGCACATATTTAATGATAAAAAACAACGCAATTAAAACAACAATTCCGATTCCAATAGGCTGCATGTATTGAGATACAATCGGACCCACCTCTTTCCACTTAGGTCCTAACTTATATCCTAAATATACGTAAATAGCCGTTACTGGAAGCATCGCAACAAATGTGTAAATAGAAAACAGCCATACATTCATTTTTGCCATCCCGCATGGAAAAGAGATAGCCGTACGCACTCCTGGAATAAACCGTCCAAAAAAAGCGACCCCGCTGCCGTACTTATTAAAAAAGCGATCGGCAGCGTCAATTTCTTTTTCTTTCACCAAAAAATATTTTCCATATTTTAAAACTAGCGGTCGTCCACCGTAACGTCCCAGTGCATAAAGAGTCAACGGTCCACACACACCGCCTACTGTACCTGCAAGGATAGCCAGATACAAGTTCATATCACCTTGGTACACCCAATACCCTACTAAAGGTAAAACAAGCTCTGCGGGGACAAACTCAAACGTTAATGCTAAAATTACGCCAAAATAAGAGAGCTGTTTTAGCGCTTCAATTAAAGAAAGTAAAACCGACTCTAACAAAAATTCTCCTCCTCATGTCATTAAATCTAAGACTGCAAAACTATAATTTAGCCGATTGATAGATAAAAACCAACGCGACATAGTTTTTTCCTTTCCCTCTTTACGTATGACGTACTACAAAAGTTTCAATAAAAAAAAAGCGCTAGTTTTATCCAGCGCTTTTATAGTTTAAAGTTAATTTGAATAATACCTACTTTACGAAGAGCATCGTATAAAATAACTAAAGCCGGTCCTAAAAACAACCCGACAAAACCTAAAAGTTTAAATCCAATGTACAAACTAACTAATGCAGCCAAAGGTGAAATACCCATATTTGTAGAAAATACTTTTGGTTCTACTACACGTCTTACTACCGTAATGACTCCAAATAGAATAAATAAGCCGATTGCTAATGAGTCATGTCCTTGCGTAAGAGCAAAAATCCCCCATGGAACGAGCACCGAGCCTGTCCCAAGGATTGGTAAGATATCGACAATTACAATTAATAAACTAAGCAGCGCGGTATACGGAACATCTAATAGCCAAAGCCCTACATAAGCCATTACAAACGTCATGACACTTAAAATAATTTGTGCCTTAATAAAACCAACCCCCGCTTGGATAAGCTGAGTGATGACAACTTGTAGCTTATATTTCGTTTCTTCTGTTAAAAATGACTTAATTTTATTTTTAATAGCAGGCAGCTCAAGGCTGATAAATACAAGCGCTACTAAATAAATAAGAAACTCTAGTAGAAACCCAGGAACAGTAGCAGCAAAGCTAATGATGATTTCCACGGTACTTTTTAATAGAGAATCTAATGAATTTACGGTTTTTTCAAGCGTGCGCTCGATAGAAGAAATCACTTCTGTAGGAAGAGCGTTTGAATAGTATTTCCACTTGATAATAGTTGGATAAATCGCGGTTTCATAGATTTCTTTTACAAATGAAGGCGCTATCTTTGAAAGAGCAACCACTTGCGTAACGATTGTCCGAACAATAAAAAATCCAATAAGTATGAGCGAAACAACATATAAAATGAAGGTCATAAGCACTGCGTAGACTCTCTTCATTTTAAAAGATTGATGCAATTTTTGAACAATACCCTCAAGCGCTAATGCTGTTAATAAAGCAAACACAATCGGTAAACTGTAAGGGATTAACAAACATACGATTACTATCGAGGCGATGACCCATATTCGCTTTTTCCACATACTCTACTATCCCCCAACTAGCTAAGCTATCTCTATATTTATTGATAAAGAAAGGAACCAGTGACTGCTTTTATGTAAGAATAAAATTTGGATATATTTATACCTGATGTTACATATTATAGGGTCAATTTCCATAATAATAAAGGAATTATTATGAAAAAAGCTACTTATTCTAATTTTTTGAATAGAATAAGTAGCTTTTTAATTTATAAATTAGCCGGCTCTCATGACCTCTGTACCTTTTTTAGGGTCAAATTTGCCTTCAGATTTAGACATCACAATTGCTGCTAGTGTGTTTCCTACTAAGTTAACAACCGTACGTGCCATATCCATGATTCTGTCTACTCCCGCAATGAAGGCTAATCCTTCTGCCGGAACGCCGATTGTTCCAAGAGTAGCCAGTAATACAACAAATGATGTTCCTGGCACCGCAGCCATTCCTTTAGATGTAACCATCAATACCAGAATGAGCGTCAGCTGTTGAACGATCGTTAAATCAATACCATACACCTGCGCTAAGAATAACGCTGCAATCGCTTGATAGAGAACAGAACCATCTAGGTTAAATGTATAACCAATTGGTACAACGAACGATACGATAGCTTTTGGACAGCCCATCTTTTCAAGTTTTTCCATAATTCGCGGAAGAACTGTCTCAGAACTAGATGTACTGTATGCTAACAACAGTTCATCTTTCATATAGCGGAATAAGTGGAAAATGTTAATTCCTGCCCATTTCGCAATTCCTCCTAATACAACAAGTAGGAAGAAAATTAACGCTAAGTAAACTAAGATAACAAGCTTTCCTAATGAAAGAAGTGACTCTAAACCGAATTTCGAAACTGTTACACCAATTAAAGCAAATACTCCAATCGGAGCCACTTTCATTACTAGGTTTACCACGTGAAACATTGCGTGAGAAACGCCGTCAAAGAATTGAACAACAGGCTTTCCTCTTTCTCCAATTGCCGCTACTCCAAGTGCGAACAATACTGTAAAAAAGATAATTGCTAGCATGTCCCCTTCAACAATTGACTGGAAAAAGTTTGTCGGAACAATGTGTAAGAACGTTTCAGCCACTGACTTTCCTTCTTGCTGTTCGGATGTTTCAACGTATTGTGAAATATCACTCTTCTGTGCTGAATGAATGTCTACACCTTGTCCAGGGTGAAAAATATTAGCAATCAATACACCGATTACAATTGCGAAAGTTGTAATAATTTCAAAATAGAGAATGGTTTTAACGCCCAGCTTTCCGACCTGTTTACCGCTACCTGCTCCTGCAACTCCAACGACTAAACTTGAGATAACAATTGGAATAACAATCATCTTAATCAATCTTAAGAACAAGTCTCCCAGCGGCTGCAGGTATGTTACTACACGCGGATCGTTAAACCAAATTACTCCTACAAGAACACCGAGGATTAAACCGGTAAAAATCTGCGTAGCCAAACCAAAACGAATTTTTTTCATAGATGTACCTCCCCAAAGATGTATGACATTTGTATATACTTTTCTGAAAAAACAAAAAAAGACTATTCTTAAGAAAGAACAGCCTTTTACTTACGCTATTTTGGGCTCTTTCTCTCAATAAAGCAAACGAGGTTAACTGTCGGATTCGGAATTGAGAGTTTCCTACCTTTTGTAAGGATTCACCCCAAGGCAGCTTTACTGCCGATAATGATTCCCCCGCTCTATACGATTAAGCTTATTATTCAATTTTTATAAAATTAAAACGATCTATACGTTGTCATACGTTTTTTACAGTCAATAAAACTAAACAGAAGTCTTACTTTTACTTAACTTTATACTGCACAAATATTAATTTACTATTTTTCGACACGTTTTGTCAATACCCATGTTTATAAAACGCTTTCAAAAGACAATAATATATATTTATGCAAAAAAGCTATTGCAATGTTGCAATAGCTTTTTCTTGCTTTTTAAGTCTTTATCAGAAGTTTAAATGTCTATAAAATACGCTTATTTATTTTATAAAAATACAAAATATAGAATAGCCGCTAAGATAATTCGATAAATGGCAAACGGAACTAATTTAATGCGGTTGATTAATTTTAAGAAAAAGCGAATCGATATAAGCGCAAAAATAAAGGCGCTGATAAAACCAGCAATAAAAAACGGTAGTGCATCTGATGTGAAATACTGCCAGTTTTTAACCAATGAAAGTCCACTTGCTCCTGCCATAATTGGCACTGCCATAATAAATGTAAAATCTGCGGCTGCCTTATGGCTCATTCCAAGAAGAACCCCTCCTGAAATCGTTGAGCCTGAACGAGAAAAACCTGGCCAAAGAGCAATACATTGAAACAGTCCTATACCTAGTGCTTGTCCATAAGACATTTGGTCCACCGTCTCTACACGCGGACGTTTAGGTCCAAACAAATCTGCTAGAATCATTAATACAGCTCCGACCACTAAGCCAATTAGCACCGTATTTAAAGAAAACAAATGTTCATCAATGTAATCATCAAACAAAAGGCCTAACACTCCTGCGGGTAACAAACCAACAATTACCTGCATTAAATTTAAGCGATTTGTCGGTCCAATTGCAGCAGCTGGTTTTTTTCCTAATCCTAATAAATTAATAAAACGATCTTTAAAAATAACAACTACTGCTAAGATCGACCCTAGCTGAATAACAATCTTAAATGTATTAGCTACTGGAGATGAAAATAATTCTTTTGAATTTAACCACAGGTCATCCACAATAATCATATGCCCAGTTGACGAAACGGGAGCAAACTCTGTTAAACCTTCTACAATCCCTAAAATGATTGCTACAATAATTTCCCACATAAAGCTATGTACCTTGCCTTTCTTTCAAATTAATAAGCTTATCGCTTCGTTTTACATGCTCAACTATTTTCCTATTTTGACACTTGCTTTTTTATCATAATTGTTAAAACTATGAAATACAATGTGTATTTGCAAAAAGATAAGAATCTTTAATAATTTGTAATAAAAAGCTTACATGCTACAACCAAAAAACACGATATCAGCTTTTATTTATTTTAAAAAGCAGTCACTATGTTCAGTATAAATTCTGGTCCCTTAGCTAAAAATGAATCATCTAGACTATTTTTCTTTAGTGTGAAAAAATGACTAAATCATTATGTTTTTTCCATCCCCCTTTACTGTCATCTATCATTTTAATCCAATAGGGCTGACTTATACGACATATCCCCTAAGTAATTTGAAACTTTTTTCTCTCTTTTCTCGTATATAGTAGTATCTTTTTTAGGAGGCTTTTTACTATGAATGGAAATGTACGTACAATGAAATGGGTCACTGCTGGGTATGAAGCCTTGCTGGGAATTCCTTTAATTGGCGCGGGGATTGTTATGGGCTTTAGCTATACTCCTCTTTTTATTGGATTTATTCTTCATGCTATCACACTCATTTTAGCTAATAGACGAGGGTTATCTGCTTATGGAAACATACTAGGGCTTGTTACCTCACTGGTTGCTTGGATTCCATTTTTGGGATTTATCATGCATATTATTACAGCTATTGTGATTGCAATCGATGCTGCTAGACAACGCTAATTGTCTAGCTTTTTTTATTTAAGGGTTGATTTTTTACCGAATGATGGTAAACTTAAGCCGTAAATTGAATAATTTGAATGTTATTTCTACTAGGGGTGTCTGATAGCTCAGACTGAGAGAAGAGTGCAATAAAACTCTTTAACCCTTTGAACCTGATTTGGGTTATACCAGCGGAGGGAAGTAGTCTTGAAAAGAATAGTATATGTTTATTCTTTTTTTGCCTATTCCATCGGGTTCTGTCTATCACAGAACCCGATTTTTTTTATGGTTCGGTATAGCTACACTTTATGCGAAACCGGAGGAATATGTAATGTCAAAACAAAATGTATCAGTTTCTATGAAAAAGCCTTTTCCAAACAGTCACAAAGTATATGTCCAAGGATCCAGACAAGACCTTAAAGTACCTATGCGTGAAATTCATCAGTCTCCTACTACAGGGTCTTTTGGTGAAGAAGAAAATAGTCCCGTACGTGTATACGACACGAGCGGTGTTTATACAGATCCCTCTTATGAAATTAATTTACAAAAAGGATTACCGGCTCTGCGCGAAAAGTGGATTGCAGAACGAAACGATGTAGAAACATATCAAGGCCGTACGGTTCAGCCACAGGATAACGGTTATTATGACGGTGATCCAAGAGATCAGTACGATCGCTTTATCACTAAACGTTTACCTTTGCGCGCGAAAAAAAATCAAAATGTAACGCAAATGCACTATGCGAAAAAAGGAATTATCACGCCCGAAATGGAATTTATCGCTATTCGTGAACAGATGAATCCTGAAGTTGTGCGTGAAGAAGTAGCAAGAGGACGTGCAATTATCCCTAATAATATCAATCACCCTGAGAGCGAACCGATGATTATCGGCCGCAAATTCCATGTGAAAATTAATGCTAATATCGGAAATTCAGCTATTCGTTCAGCTATTGAAGATGAAGTAGAAAAAATGACATGGGCAACGCGTTGGGGAGCCGATACAATTATGGATCTATCAACAGGAAAGGATATTCACACAACACGCGAATGGATTATCCGCAACTCGCCTGTTCCTGTAGGGACCGTTCCTATTTACCAAGCGCTTGAAAAAGTAAAAGGCGTAGCAGAAGATCTAACGTGGGAAGCATACCGCGATACATTAATTGAACAAGCAGAACAAGGTGTTGATTACTTTACTATTCACGCAGGTGTTCTTTTACGTTATATTCCTCTGACAGCGAAACGTACGACAGGTATTGTTTCACGCGGAGGATCCATCTTGGCGCAGTGGTGTTTAGCTCATCATGAAGAGAACTTTTTATATACTCGCTTTGAAGAAATCTGTGAAATCTGTAAAGCATACGATATTGCTATTTCGCTTGGCGATGGGCTACGTTCTGGTTCCATTGCAGATGCTAATGATGAGGCACAGTTCGGTGAATTAGAAACGCTTGGTGAATTAACTAAAATTGCTTGGAAACACGATGTTCAAGTTATGATTGAAGGTCCTGGACATGTTCCAATGCATCTCATCAAAGAAAACGTAGATAAACAAATGGAAATATGCCAGGAAGCTCCCTTCTATACTCTTGGACCGCTTACAACCGACATCGCTCCAGGCTATGACCATATTACATCAGGTATTGGTGCTGCAATGATTGGCTGGTTTGGGACAGCTATGCTTTGCTACGTAACGCCAAAAGAACATTTAGGACTCCCGAATAAAGAAGACGTTCGCGAAGGCGTTATCACCTATAAAATTGCTGCGCATGCTGCTGACCTAGCAAAAGGCCATCCAGGAGCACAAAAACGCGATAATGCTCTGTCTAAAGCAAGATTTGAATTTAGATGGAATGATCAATTTAACCTGTCACTAGATCCAGAGCGCGCAAAAGAATATCACGATGAAACACTTCCCGCTGAAGGTGCTAAAACAGCCCATTTCTGTTCAATGTGTGGACCTAAATTCTGTTCGATGCGTATTTCTCAAGATATTCGTAACATGGCTCAAGAAAATGAAAAAGATGTAAACGAAGTAAGAAAAGAAGGAATGAAAGAAAAAGCTAAAGAGTTTGTTAACAGTGGTTCAAATATCTATCAATAATGAAGTAGAACAGCTTAAAAAACAAATTAAGCAGCTTGAAGGAAAGTTATTATTTGTTCAGCAAAATTGTCAGCACATTATCGTTGAATCCTCACATTCTTCCGTAAGACGCTGCATTAAGTGTTTCTATCAACAAGATGCAAAAAGGACTTCGTAAAGAAGTCCTTTCATCTTTTTTTGAAACGTGCTTTCAGCATGTTCTTAATCCAATATAGTATTTTAATAATAACCCAGCCTATAAATGTACCTAGCGTGTTCAAAAAGATATCATCAATATCAAATACTCGTTCCGTTAGCTTGTACTGTAAAATTTCAATCAGAAAACTGATTAAGAAACCCGTCGTAAAGACTTGAATAAAACCGTCAAACCACTTCATAAACAACGGAATAAACATTCCAAGCGGCGCAAACATCACGATATTTCCCAGTATATTTGTCAGAGTGAGCATTATATTACCGCTGTCCCACATCAGACGGATTGTACTAAATAAATCCAAGTTCATTGCTTTTCCGTAAACATGTTCGTTTTCCCGTATGAGAGTAGCATAAATGACCACTGCCGTATACGCAATAAATAGAGTGAACATGACTTTTTTAACAATTGACCTGATGCTTACATTCACTTCAACATCACCTTCTTTGACTCCCAAAACCATTTATTATTATCTATATGTACCCGTCCACTGCTTTCATTCGTAGTGAATGCATTTATATGCTTTTTTATCCTATCACATCAATAAATAAATACAATTCCCTTTTTGTTATTTTGTAAACTAAAATTTTTTCAATTAAAAAAGCCACGCTTTTCGCATGACTTTTGTTAATTAATAACTCCACGATGGATAATTTCCACTTGTACTTTCGGATTAATCGAGATGTTTTTATAGTCCTGTCTCCATTTAAGCCTTTTCCATATACTCGGATGATAAGCAGCTACTTCTCTTCCTATTTCAAGAAAATCACAGTTAGCTTTTTGCAGCTTTTCAACTACTTTTTCAGCTTTCTTTTGTAGAATCTTTTCAATTTCTTTCTGTACGTTTTTTGTTAATGCAGGAGATGACATTTCATTTTTAGTAAATTCATTAATACTTACTTTTATATTTAGCGGTATGATTACTTTTGCTCCGTGCACCGCATCAGGTTTAACGTGCATTTTTGCTTTAGCATCTGACACATCATACGATACTACATACTGTTGATCATGTATGGTAATTTTGTGACTCATAATCATATATTTGTCTTTTTGATTTCCTAATAAAAGAAGCGCCTTAGATTCATCGGAATTTAATGTAATACCTGAAAATTTATCTTCATTAAACAAAGCTGTACCGATTACATCAACGGTCTTATTTTCAGTATTTAATTTCATATAAGGAAGAGCTAGCCCTTTTCCTTCATCAAACAACACGGTACAAAGTGACTGAAGAGTTTCAATTGGCACTAAGGAATTGACTTCAGCCGTATGGACAACTCCGTCTAAATATTCTCCAATTAGCTCTTCTCCTACTTGCTGTAGCTCAACTATCGTACTCGGTTTCCCTTCTACAATGACATACTTAGCCGTTAGAGGACTTTCCGGTGTGCGATATAAGACGTCTGATAATTCTAGTATACCTTCTTTAGCTAATCGATCTTCAAATAAGATTATTCTCTTTTTGGCAGACATAACAATTCCAGAAACCTGCTGGTTGATTTTTGTTCGATCATCTCGAGGTGAATCCCCTGCTACATGATAAGTTTTATTTACTAAAGTCCCTTCTTTAGACGTATATGAGCGGATAGCAATAGTAGAAAGCACCTTATTTCCTTTCTTTTTTTCATAAGCTACCGTAGACAAAAACATCGTATCTTTTAACATTTTTTGATCCCAGCACCCCGTTAGAAAACTTAAAACTAAACATATGCTCATTATCTTGATCAGTTTATCCTTCATTTTTTACAGTTCCTTTTCTAATCCATGACAATAATAGCAAACAGATAGGAATACAGAAAATGAATACGTAAATTAAATAATTAGTTGTTTGAGACAAAGCTGCGACAAGCTGATCCGTTTTTGAAAAATAAATGGAAAGACCTGTTACAAATATCAATACAATTGGAACAAATGGACGGTGAGTTTTCTTTTTGAAGATTTCCTGCATGCCTACACTTGAAATATATACATATATAATAAGGGACGTAATAACAGAAATGATCCAAAAAGTAATAAAAACCAAATCGATTCGTTCGATAACTGAGTTTTGCGTCGCCTTCAAAATATATAAAACCGGTTCTGGTACAATTAAAATTTCATCTGGGCTAAAAAACATATAACAAGCAATGATAATATACACATATAAAATCGTAACGATACAATTACTAAGCATGACCATTTTTAAAGTCGTCGTAGACTTTGCTTTTACAAACGGTGCTAAAATTAAAATAGCTTCAAAACCTAACATTGAGATACTTCCTTCTTTTGACGCCAGCAAAATATTTTGAATACCGCTGTGCCCAATCGGAAATAGATACCGGACATCGGCCTCTTTATAAGCATTTGACACCAATAATACCAAAATAATTAAAAATACAGATACAATAGTAAAAAAACGCCCTATATTGCGTACATTCTCTTTTGCAAAATATAACGCAATAACAACTAATAAAAAGACAAGAACATAAGCTGGCGTCAAGTGATAAAGCCAGCGCTTTAACACGTTTACATATAAAACCGTAATGACACTTGAGACAATAATGTAATAAAACACATATCCTATATTCAAAAAATTACCTAACCACTTACCAAGCAGCTTGCTAGTCATCTGATACAGCGTTAAACCTGGCAAACGATGCGTTAATCCCCAGTGGAATAATGTAATGACTTGAATAATACAACCGCTCATTAACATGGAAATCCAGCCGTCCGTATGCGCCGTTTTAAATAAGTTATAAGGTAACCCTAAAACACCAATCCCAATTTGAGTTTGTAAGATGATAAAGAACAGCTGACTGGCTGAAATACTATTTTTATTCATTTGAATCCCAATTCCTTATCGCTTTTTGACGTTTACGTTTTTGAGGCTTAGCATTAGCAGGCCTTTCATTCAAATAAAGCTGATGCATCCTTACAAAGACATCCTTTAAGCCGGAAAATCTAAATGGAGCAAAAGGAATTAAGTAAGGCATCGTAATGGACTCTAAAATAACTAAATGCATAACGATGAGCACTAGTACAAAAACAATACCCAAATAGCCAAAAACGGCTGCTCCGATCATCATAGGAAAACTTAAAATTCGCAGCGTTGTGCTCATTTCGTTTGATGGCACAACAAAGGAAGAAACGGCTGTTAGAGCAATAACAATAATCATCATATTTGAAACTAAACTCGCTTCAACAATTGCTGTGCCGATAACTAATCCTCCAACTACCCCGATGGTTTGAGCAATGGATGAAGGCAGCCTGAGCGATGCTTCTTTTAATAGTTCCAATATCAATACCATAATAAATGCCTCTACTATCGGAGGAAACGGAACGTTCTCAAGAGATCCTTTTACCGTAAATACTAAGTCCAAAGGAATTAACTCGTAATGAAAAGAAATCGTTGCAATATAAATCGCAGGTAAACTCATGGCAACAAAAAAACTGAACACGCGTAAAAGTCGAAAAAATGAGCCATAAAGTGCACGTGTATTGTAATCTTCAGGCGATTGATAAAAAGTAAAAAAGTTAACAGGAGCAATTAACGCAGAACTATTTCCATTTGTTAAAACGGCCATTCTTCCTTCTAACAGGTTACCCATCACCCGGTCCGGCCTTTCTGTATTTAGCAGCTGAGGAAATGGTGACAGAGGTGAATCTTCTAGAGCCTCTTCAATGACACTCCCACTATCCACTCCATCCACTTCAATTTGTTTGATACGATCAATAATCATATTACAAATGTCTATGTTCGCTATATTTTTCAGATATAAAACTGCTACTCGAGTGCGTGAAATACTGCCTACTTCGATGTAGCGTACAATAAGGCTTCCATCTAAAAATTTTTGACGCATCATGTTTAGATTTTTGTCCAAACTCTCAACAAAACTTTCCTGTGAACCTCTAACCACTTTTTCGTTCAGCGCTTGATTAACTTCTCTTGTAGCCGTTTTGGTAGAGTCAATTGCATAAACAAACGAATCATTCTCAATTAGTAGAATAGACGCACCTCGGCTCATTAAACTAATCATTTCATCCAAATCTTTTGTAGGAGTAATCGAAGCGGCCTGTATGACTTCTTTTATCTCTCCTTCTTTTTCTATTAATAAAGGTTTGATAACATGATCGTTTAGCTTCATTGAATCCATAAGAGGGACAAAATAGACTAAAAGTGCACTCTGGTGATTAAATTTCAGCTGTCTTTTCCCTATATCGTTTGAATAATCTAACCGTTCTTCAAGTTCTTTTACAATTTCTTCTATGTTTTTACCAGGTTCAATTTCTGCTTTTTCTTCTGCTTCAAGGGAGTTAGGACTTTTTTTCCATTTAGATCTTCGTTTGATTAACAGTGCCACTCACCTGCCTCGATGTCTCTTGTTAATATTCATTGTTTCTAAAAAAATAAATAGTATGTAAAAAAAATGCAAAAAGACGCAGCGAAAAATTTTCGCTGCGTCTTTTTAATCTGGATAATAAGGATTCAAATGGATTAATACTTCCTGAATATTATCATGCTTTTTCATAAGTGTAGCTTTGATTTCTCGTCCTAAATCATGACCTTCCTTAATTGTTTTAAAGTGGTCAATTGAAATACGTACATCCACTAATATGTAATGGCCATGTTCTCTTGCTCGAACGCGATCAATCCGCTTCACATCTTCAAATTCATAAATACTTTCTTCAAGTTCTTTCAGTAGCTCTTCATCAATATTGCCTTCCATTAAGATTTGAAAAGACTCTCCCATCATTTGTCTGGCAATGTTAAAAATTAAATAAGCAACAAAGATACTTGCTATTTTATCTCCGTATAACAGCAGTTGAACATCCATTTTATCACCAATAATGGATAATAAAACACCAATTGCCGCTGCAATAGAAGCAACAATATCTGCTTTATGATCAAATGCAATTGCCTCAATTGCCTTACTGTGGTGCTGCTTGGCTACGTTTAAAGAATAACGGTACAATAATACCTTTGCTATGTATGAAATAACAGCAATCCACATGGCTAAAATATTTGGAGATTCAACCGGATGGAATAAACCAACGACTCCTTCAAATACCACATAAAATGATACAAGCAATAAAATAATTCCTACAATTCCTGAGACAATTACTTCTGCTTTTCCATGCCCGTATGGATGATCATCATCTGCTGGCTTATTTGCTACTCGTATAACCAACAAGACAATAATAGAGGCAAATACGTCCGCTGCAGAGTGAATACCATCAGCAAATACAGCATCACTATTTCCAATCCATCCTACTATTACTTTTCCTAGCGTAAGGGCAATATTGCTCCATACGCTAATCCATGCTACTTTTTTCGCAATGGACTCCCTTATACTATTATTCATTTGCACACCTCGACTTACTTCTTGAAAAATCAGCTTTTTTATCTTATCACTGTTCATTCAAGTGGGTCTAGAGCAACCTATTTTCATTTAGCTATATATGTTTCAGCACCGCAAAATTACTGATAATCCACAACATATCTTTCTTATTTCTCTGCCAACTTCTTACGATCAGTTGCCATTGGAGGTTCTTCCATCCACCCTTGCTCAATCATAATTCGAATTCCATCTTTTCCGTACTTCCCTATACGCCCAATTAGCTGAGAAAATTCTACTGCTACATCCGAACGGAAGGCCATAGACAAACCAGCACCGCAGTTATCAATAGCGATCGTCACCGCTGTAGAAGTATGATACATCATCAGCTTATCTGAAAACGGTGAAATCGTTGAGTTGGTTACATATGCATCAAGCAGCCTCGGACTTGGTAAATCAGCTTCAGACAGTAACTCGGTGAAGTGCTTGATTTGCTTACTTGCAAGCTTGACTCCATCAAAAAAATAAGAGCGTAATTTTTGTGTGGTAGCTACTTGACTAAAGGCCAGCATCAGCGTTTTACCTAATACATTTGTATTAACAATTTCTTGAATAGCGGTAACCTCTAAAGAAGTTAAAGGATGCATTTGAGAGAAAAATGGTGATATAAATGTTTTTTCGTCCACAAAATTCACTTTTACAGGATAAGGAATAACCGGAGGTCTCATCAGCATGCTTTTTCTTAAAATAACGTGGTTAGAATTCTCTAAAAGAATGTCGCTTTCTTTTACGCATCGAGATAGGTGGTCATAAATATCTTGCCTTCTCACTGCGCTTAGCGCTCTGGCATATTTCTTCATACCTCCAATGGCCATTTCGTTTACATAAATAGCCATAAAAATATCATCGAATAAAGCAGGAACTCCTTTGTTCACATCTTGTTCCCCAAACCCTACTGGAATTGGAATTTTTTCTGAACTGAATAATTCCGTCAATTCGTCTACATGAGTTTGTGAAAACTGATGTGCTTTTTTTAAAAGTTCCTTAATCTCTGGATCTTTTACAACAGATAGAAAATATCCAAGAACGCATACATACAGCGTATCGCCTAAATATTGCGCCCATAAGTAACCTAACTCGGCTGCATTCAACCGCTGATTTTGTTGATGTTTTTGCATTTCACTCTTTATATTTTCGTTCATTCACTTATTCTCCTTTTGGATAAAGTCGTACTTTTACTATCTCCAAAGAAGCGCTGAATAAACCGCATAAAAAAGACCTAGATAACAAGTCTAGGCCTTTTAGGTTATGCATATTTTTGGTCTTCGGTCTCTTTTCTAAAAAAGCTTTTCATCGCATGAAAAACGTCTGATTTTTGTTTTAAAATAAAGTGTCTAAAGCTTTCGTCTTGAATGTTTTTGTACGCAGACATTAAAGTGGAATGTCGATTGTACTGATTCACTTCCCCATACCCAAACATATTTGACACTTTCATTAATTCATTTACTAACTTTACACACCTTGCGTTATCTGAAGTTAAGTTATCACCATCTGAAAAATGAAACGGGTAAATATTATAACGGCTCGGATCATACTTTTGGTTAATTAATTCAAGCGCTTTTCGGTAAGCAGATGAGCAGATGGTTCCTCCACTTTCTCCTTTGGAGAAGAAGTCTTCTTCTGACACTACTTTTGCCTCTGTATGATGCGCAATAAATTCAATTTCCACCGTTTCGTATTTCGTACGTAAAAAGCGTGTCATCCAAAAGAAAAAGCTTCGTGCCATATATTTTTCCCATATGCCCATCGAACCGCTCGTATCCATCATAGCTAAAACGACTGCTTTCGATTCTGGCTTTATAACTTCATTCCACGTTTTAAATTTTAAATCCTCCGGATAAATAGGATGAAAAGCAGGCTTTCCTGTCATTGCGTTTCGCTTATAAGCGCTCATCATCGTTCGTTTTTTATCAATATTCCCCATCAAACCTGTACGTCGTATATCATTAAATTCAATGTGTTCCACAACAATTTGATCAGATTCTTTTCGCTGAAGATTAGGCAGTTCTAATTGAGCAAATAAAGCCTCTTGAAGTTCCATGAGGGACACTTCCGCTTCAAAGTAGTCTTCTCCAGCCTGGTCACCTGCTCCTTGACCTTTTCCTGCTCCTTTTTGACCATCTCCAGCAGATCCGTCACGTGCTACTACATCCCCAACTTTACTGTCTCCATCACCTTGACCCACATGTTTGTTTTTATCATAATTGTACCGAATTCGATATTCATCCAATGATTTGATCGGGATTTTAACAACTTCTCTTCCATTGGACATCACGATATTTTCTTCTGTAATTAAGTCCGGTAAATTATTTTTAATGGCTTCTTTAATTTTTTCTTGATGTCTTTTTTGATCATCGTGGCCTTTACGATGGAGGGACCAGTCTTCTTTTGAGACAGCAAAACTTTTATCTACTTCTTTTCCCACGCTATTCCCCTCCTTATTTAAAAAACACCTGCACGTTTTTACTCGGCATGCATAAGCTATACCGAAAGTTTCTGACAAATACCTTTAGTTCAAAGGTTGGTTACTCTTATCCTATGCGCAAGAATGGTATACTTGCTAACTAATTCTTTTACTATTAACTATTCATTTTATAGTGTCTAGTGTCATGTATATGTTTATGACTTATCATATGATGGTTAAGTGCAATGCGTACTACACAATAGCCTAATTATGCAGAGTTTATTTTAAGAGATAAGAAAAACATGGCACAGATCGGAAGTGCCATGTTTTCTTGTTAGTACTGAGTTATCGATTTAACAAACTTCCTACATAGCGCAGCAGTTCATTAGCAGATACTGAATTGTATCCATGCTCATCAATCAATCGAGCCACTACTTCATTTACTTTCTTCAGCTGCTGCTCATCTGGTGTTTTAGTGGACGTTGTAATTTTCACTACGTCTTTTAAATCTGCAAACAGTTTTTTCTGAATCGCTTCACGTAAGCGTTCATGAGAATTATAGTCAAATCGTTTTCCTTTACGTGCATAAGCGGAAATACGAATTAAGATTTCTTCGCGGAATGCTTTTTTCGCATTTTCTGAAATACCAATTTGTTCTTCAATTGAACGCATTAATTTATCATCTGGATTTAACTCTTCTCCTGTTAGCGGATCACGAAGCTTATTTTTGTTGCAGTATGCTTCGACATTATCTAAATAATTATCCATTAATGTTTTAGCAGACTCTTCGTAAGAATAAACGAACGCTTTTTGCACTTCTTTTTTAGCAATTTCATCATATTCTTTACGCGCCAGAGAAATATAATTCAGGTAACGCTCTCGGTCCTCAGCAGAAATAGACGCATGCTGTGCTAACCCTTCCTTCAATGAACGCAGTACATCTAATGCATTGATTGATTTAATATCTTTTCGAATGATGGTAGATGAAATGCGGTTAATGACATAACGCGGATCAATACCGCTCATTCCTTCATCCGTATACTCTTTTTGTAACTCTTCTACGTCTGCATCGTTGTAGCCTTCTACAGATTGACCGTCGTATAAGCGCATTTTCTTTAACAAATCGATATCGCCTTTTTTAGGCTCTTTTAATCTTGTTAACGTAGTAAAGATAGACGCAATACGTAGCGTATGAGGGGCAATATGAACATCTGATACGTCACTTTCACGAATCATTTTGTCATAAATTTTTTCCTCATCACTCACTTTTAAGTTATATGGAACAGGCATTACAATAATTCGTGAATGCAAAGCTTCATTTTTCTTATTGGAAATAAACGAGCGATACTCTGTTTCATTTGTATGCGCTACGATTAATTCATCTGCACTAATTAAAGCAAATCTTCCTGCTTTAAAGTTTCCTTCTTGGGTTAAAGAGAGTAAATGCCATAAAAATTTCTCGTCACATTTTAACATCTCTTGGAACTCCATCATTCCCCGGTTTGCTTTATTAAGCTCTCCGTCAAAGCGGTAAGCGCGCGGATCTGACTCAGATCCATACTCTGCAATTGTTGAAAAGTCAATGCTTCCTGTTAGGTCAGCAATGTCTTGAGATTTCGGATCAGAAGGACTGAACGTTCCAATTCCAGTTCGTTTGTCCTCTGAGAAGAAAATGCGTTCGATGATGACGTCTTCAATTCTGCCGCCATACTCTTCCTCTAATCGCATTGTATTTAAAGGAGATAAGTTTCCTTCAATTCGGATACCATACTCTTCAAAGAAGTCTTTACGTAAATGATGTGGAATTAAATGCAGCGGATCTTCATGCATTGGGCATCCTTTAATAGCGTAAACAGCTCCTCGATCAGTAAGCGAATAAGCTTCAAGCCCTCTTTTTAACATGGTCACTAGCGTCGATTTACCACCACTTACTGGACCCATTAAAAGTAAAATACGTTTACGAACATCTAAACGCTTTGCAGCTGGGTGAAAATATTCTTCCACCAAGCGTTCTAGCGAATCTTCAAGTCCAAACATTTGTCCACTGAAAAATTTATAATGTCTTTTACCATTTACCTCTTCAATTCCTGCATCCTTTATCATGTTGTATACTCTAGAGTGTGCAGGCTGAGCAATTAAAGGCTCATCTTTAATCAGCTTTAGGTACTCTTCAAATGTCCCTTCCCACTTAAGACGATTCTCTTCTTCGCGGTATCTTTCAACTTTCTTTAATATATCCATTAAAGGACCTCCCCTACTAGTTATGGTGCTAGTGAACAAGATTAATACAATCTATGCAGCAAAATGTTTGAACATGCTTTTTAAATTGTAAAATTCAGAAATTTGTCCTTGCTAGGCATTCACAGTGAAGTATTTATTAGCTATAATAAAAGAGTAAGAAGGAACGGTTAAATTTTATTAGAGAACTTACGTCTCTAGAAGAGTTAGTTTGTCATTATTATCATCATGAGATATGGGAAGTCGGTTTTAACTGCAGTAGCTATATAATCCTTTTAATTAGATTGAGGAGGAAAATCAATGCGCTTACTTTTAGTATTAGGAGTAACAATTGCTTTTTTAGCATCCATCTTCAGAGCGGGATACAATGATAAACCGGGCGTTAAAAAATAACCACTACATATCATCGTCGACATAAATAAAAAAGCGAGGTTCAAATTTTATTGAACCTCGCTTTTTATTTAAGATAAACCAGCGTAATTTTGTTGACGCAGCGCTTCATAGATTAAAATAGCTGCTGTATTAGATAAATTTAAAGAACGAACATTTTCTGTCATCGGTAAACGAAGACATCTTTCCATGTTCTCTTCAATAATGTGCTTTGGCAGACCCTTTGTTTCTCTCCCAAATACGAAGAAATGATCCTGCTCTAAGTCACTATAATCAAATGTTGTATGTGGCTGTTGACCAAATTTTGTGATGAAGTAAAAGCCTGCTTCAGGATACTTTTCAAATACTTCTTCTAATGAATCATGATACACCACATTTACAAATTCCCAGTAATCCAATCCAGCTCGCTTTAACATTTTATCATCTGTTGAAAAGCCTAACGGCCGAACTAAATGCAGCGTCGTATTTGTTGCTGCACATGTTCGCGCAATATTTCCTGTATTTGCTGGAATTTCTGGTTGAAATAACACTACGTGTACTCCCACAAATTTTCACCTCTGCTAACAAATCTATTCATCATTATACCACTAACTTGCTAAAACGAAAGACTTACCGATCAACGATATGGAAAAAATCATACTTAATCTTTGGCGTGTAAGCCGTTGAATCTTCATACGCCCAATATCTCATTCGACTATTATACGTGTTCGCATTCACAAGAGGCATACCGTGACCGTCTTTTGCTACAACAATCGTCGTATGATTCCATCTTCCATCTCCTTCAAAATCGTAGCAGATAACGTCTCCCGGGACAAGTTCGCTTGCTGAGGATTTCCTCACAGCCCGAAGTCCTGATTTGGAGTTACTTAAATAGCTGTGCATGGAATGAGCAACGGCCCAGCTATAGCTCCAGGCGTTCCCTCTCATCCACCATCCGTTTGCTTTTTTAGGATACCCCCGCATCGGCGCCTTTCCTGCATGCAAACACTGTGAGATATAGTTGGTGCAGTTTACCTCAAACTGCTTATAACTTTCATTAGGTTTATCCCAATGTTTTTCTGCATACTGAACAGCTGCAAGACGATCATAATAAGAGGCTCTTTCTTCGTCTTCCTCTACTTCTTCTACATCCATTTCAACCTCATCTTCAGAAAAATCCTTTACCAGCAGCTCATCTTGAATAAGTGTATCTTTATAAAAAAGAGCTAAACGATCTTCAATTTCTTCTTCTATATAGAAAAAATCGTTTTGTTTTAAAAATGCCTGAATGTGCACCTTATATAATACTCTTGTTTCTTCCTGATCCGTATGAGCAGATTGAATAGAACCTTTCATATTACATTTTAAAACATCAACTTCTCTTTTTTTTACAAGAGACCGCTTTAGCTCACACTGCTGTTCAATGAAAGGCTTAAAGTCTTCATGAAGCTCACCTTTTACATAGCTGTCCGCACGCGCTTTAATTAAAGTATATAATACATTCCTTTTTGTTAGCATAATGTCACCACTTTTCTAAGCGTTTATTATACGCTATGACTCATTAGCTAACTTTATCAATAAAAATACGGTTTAGATCTCTTGAAGCATCTCTATACCTTTTGACATTTCTTCAATTACTTCTTGGTCCTTTTCTTTTTCTCTTAAGTTCATAAGTGTATCTAATGCTTCTTTATCACCAATTTTGCCTAACGCCCATGCCGCCGTTCCTCTAATGACAGGGCGAACGTCATTTTTAATTAACTCAATTAAATCTGGAACAGCGGTTTGGTCTTTAAAATGGGCAAGTGCAATAATGGCATTACGCTGAATTGGCTTTTTCCCTCTCCATGACCCTGAAACATGTCCAAATTTCTCTTTGAACTCACGATTACTCATCGTTAAAAGCGGTTTTAATTTAGGCTTCGCAAGTTCTGGGTCAGGCTCCATCTCAGGGTGAAAATGAAAGTCTTTGCCTTTATTTTCAGGACACACAGTTTGACATGTATCACAGCCATATAAACGATTGCCTAATTTACTTCGAAATTCTTCAGCTAAAAATCCTTTTGTTTGGGTTAAAAAGGCAATACATCGCTGCGAATTCAGCTGACCGCCTGTTACAAGCGCACCGGTAGGGCAAACATCCACGCACTTATTACAAGTACCACAGCCGTCTTCTATCGGTTTATCAGGAGGAAACGGGATATCTGTAATCATTTCCCCTAAATACACGTAGGAACCGAATTCAGGTGTGATAATGGCACAGTTCTTACCGCTCCAGCCAATACCAGCTCTTTCTGCTACAGCTCGGTCCGACAGCTCGCCTGTATCTACCATCGATTGAAGGATAGCTGCAGGTACTTTTTCTTTTATGAAAGCTTCAAGCTTTTGAAGCCTATCACGTAAAACCGTATGATAATCTTGTCCCCAAGAAGCACGGCAAAAGATCCCTCGGCGATCTTCCTTTGTGCTCTTTGGTGCATCCTTTAATTTAGAAGGATACGCAAGTGCAATTGAAATAATGGATCTAGCTTTTGGAACAACTAATGTGGGATCTACTCTTTTTTCAATATCAGGTTCCTCAAAGCCTGAAGCATAACCTAACTCTTGCTGTGCTAACAATCGATTCTTTAACTCATCAAACATAGAAGCACTCGCAAATCCAATCTTATCGATTCCAATCTCTTTGCTGTATGAAATAATTTCTTCCTTCAACTGATACGCATTCATAGTGAGTAATAGCCTCCTTTCTAAGAAATTCTATATATTCATGCATTGAACTGTTTTCTCACTCAATGAAATGATAGGATGGTATCTATAAACGAACAAATACTAATTATAATAGAAAGGATCAAAAAAATGAACTTTACATTATCACCCGCTATTAAACAGCTTTGCCCTTCTTTTAAAATGGGAATCATTCAGTATAAAAATATTGAAGTTGGCGATTCTCCTCAAATGCTAAAAGGACGTCT
Organism: Priestia sp. FSL R5-0597; assembly: GCF_038006305.1. Taxonomy (NCBI): domain Bacteria; kingdom Bacillati; phylum Bacillota; class Bacilli; order Caryophanales; family Bacillaceae; genus Priestia; species Priestia sp. FSL R5-0597. The sequence continues at coordinate 409,018 of NZ_JBBOUZ010000001.1, read as the reverse complement.
GCGCCTTTTTCAAGAATCCATTTATTTTGACCTTGAGTCAAAAAAAGTAACAGAATTTGAAGGTGTTAGCGAGTGGAGAAAGCTTTTCAAAACGTTTGGAACGGATCCAAGTAAATACCGTCCTTCTATAGAAGCTTTAATTCGACGGATAGGAAAACAAACGTATCTTCCTTCTATCAATTCTGCTGTGGACATTAATAACTTTTTTTCATTGCAATATGAAGTACCAATTGGAATTTATGATTCTTCTAATATAGAGGGCCACGTTGAATTTACTATCGGTAAAAAAGAAGAGTCTTACGAAGCTCTAAATGAACGTAACATTTCTTTAGAAAATAAAATCATTTCAAAAGATGCCCTAGGAGCTTTCGGAAGCCCTTATGTCGATTCTAACCGAGCGTACGTAACTGAAAAGACAACACAAGCTGTACAGTTCATCTATTTAAAGCCTTCACTTTCAGAAGAACAGGCTTATAAACTAACTAAATCCTTAAGTGACATGTTCATTCAAATTCACGGCGGCGAAGCAACCTATCAAGTCATTAACTGATGTACGTAAATATAGCGTCTATCTTTTCAAGATAGACGCTATATTTACGCTAAAAATAAAAAACGCAACATCTCAGCTTTGAAAGCGAGACACTGCGTTGTGATAACAATATGTATGGAGCGGGTGATGAGAATCGAACTCACGACATCAGCTTGGAAGGCTGAGGTTTTACCACTAAACTACACCCGCAAATATTATCAAAATTTGTCGACCAATAAGTAAAAATAAAAACAGGAATCATCCTGTCAAGTAAAGCTAAAGTACCGATGGTCGGGGTCGAACCGACACTCCCGAAGGAACACGATTTTGAGTCGTGCGCGTCTGCCAATTCCGCCACATCGGCAAAATAAAAAAGGCAAGTTAAAATTATAAATGGTGCCGAGGGCCGGACTTGAACCGGCACGGTAGTCACCTACCGCAGGATTTTAAGTCCTGTGTGTCTGCCAATTCCACCACCCCGGCAGCTTGTAAATAAATGGAGGCGGCAACCGGATTTGAACCGGTGATAAAGGTTTTGCAGACCTCTGCCTTACCACTTGGCTATGCCGCCATTTACTCAAGACTAAATAACTTTATTAAAATTAAATTGGAGCGGAAGACGAGGTTCGAACTCGCGACCCCCACCTTGGCAAGGTGGTGTTCTACCACTGAACTACTTCCGCAAATATGGCTGGGCTAGCTGGATTCGAACCAACGCATGACGGAATCAAAATCCGTTGCCTTACCGCTTGGCGATAGCCCAATATTGGAATATGCATATCGTTTATAAATGGGGCGACTGATGGGAATCGAACCCACGAATGCCGGAACCACAATCCGGTGCGTTAACCACTTCGCCACAATCGCCACGTATATATGCAATATTAATTTTATAATTGGCAGGGGCAGTAGGAATCGAACCCACACTGACGGTTTTGGAGACCGTAGTTCTACCTTTAAACTATGCCCCTGTAAATGGTGGAGGGGGGCAGATTCGAACTGCCGAACCCGAAGGAGCGGATTTACAGTCCGCCGCGTTTAGCCACTTCGCTACCCCTCCACAATAACTGTGGTGCCGGCAAGAGGACTTGAACCCCCAACCTACTGATTACAAGTCAGTTGCTCTACCAGTTGAGCTACACCGGCATTTTAAAAACAAATGTTTTTAAAATGGTGGCTCGGGACGGAATCGAACCGCCGACACAAGGATTTTCAGTCCTTTGCTCTACCAACTGAGCTACCGAGCCTTATTAAATTTAAAATGGCGGTCCCGACGGGAATCGAACCCGCGATCTCCTGCGTGACAGGCAGGCATGTTAACCGCTACACCACGGGACCACTTGGTTGCGGGGACAGGATTTGAACCTGCGACCTTCGGGTTATGAGCCCGACGAGCTACCGAACTGCTCCACCCCGCGATGATAATATATGGTGGAGGATGACGGGATCGAACCGCCGACCCCCTGCTTGTAAGGCAGGTGCTCTCCCAGCTGAGCTAATCCTCCACTATTATGTAGATAAAAATAAATGGTGACCCGTACGGGATTCGAACCCGTGTTACCGCCGTGAAAGGGCGGTGTCTTAACCGCTTGACCAACGGGCCACTGTGCTAATTAAATAAAAATGGCGGAGAGCAAGGGATTTGAACCCTTGAGACAGCGTTAACCGCCTACACGATTTCCAATCGTGCTCCTTCGGCCACTCGGACAGCTCTCCAAATGGCTCCACAGGTAGGACTCGAACCTACGACCGATCGGTTAACAGCCGATAGCTCTACCACTGAGCTACTGTGGAATAATAACAGCCTGGCAACGTCCTACTCTCACAGGGACAAAGTCCCAACTACCATTGGCGCTAAAGAGCTTAACTTCCGTGTTCGGTATGGGAACGGGTGTGACCTCTTCGCTATCGCCACCAGACATATTATATTATACATGATTTAAAAAAGAAAGCAAGACTTTTTTGAAAAAGTTTTGTTCTTTCAAAACTAGATAACAGGTTGCTGAGTAAAGCTTACGCTTTTAAAAGTTTGGTTAAGTCCTCGATCGATTAGTATCAGTCAGCTACACATGTCGCCACGCTTCCACCTCTGACCTATCAACCTGATCATCTTTCAGGGATCTTACTAGCTTGCGCTATGGGAAATCTCATCTTGAGGGGGGCTTCATGCTTAGATGCTTTCAGCACTTATCCCGTCCACACATAGCTACCCAGCGATGCCTTTGGCAAGACAACTGGTACACCAGCGGTGTGTCCATCCCGGTCCTCTCGTACTAAGGACAGCTCCTCTCAAATTTCCTACGCCCACGACGGATAGGGACCGAACTGTCTCACGACGTTCTGAACCCAGCTCGCGTACCGCTTTAATGGGCGAACAGCCCAACCCTTGGGACCGACTACAGCCCCAGGATGCGATGAGCCGACATCGAGGTGCCAAACCTCCCCGTCGATGTGGACTCTTGGGGGAGATAAGCCTGTTATCCCCGGGGTAGCTTTTATCCGTTGAGCGATGGCCCTTCCATGCGGAACCACCGGATCACTAAGCCCGACTTTCGTCCCTGCTCGACTTGTAGGTCTCGCAGTCAAGCTCCCTTGTGCCTTTACACTCTACGAATGATTTCCAACCATTCTGAGGGAACCTTTGGGCGCCTCCGTTACATTTTAGGAGGCGACCGCCCCAGTCAAACTGCCCACCTGACACTGTCTCCCGGCCCGATCAGGGCCGCGGGTTAGAATTTCAATACAGCCAGGGTAGTATCCCACCGACGCCTCCACCGAAGCTAGCGCTCCGGCTTCTCAGGCTCCTACCTATCCTGTACAAGCTGTACCAAAATTCAATATCAGGCTACAGTAAAGCTCCACGGGGTCTTTCCGTCCTGTCGCGGGTAACCTGCATCTTCACAGGTACTATAATTTCACCGAGTCTCTCGTTGAGACAGTGCCCAGATCGTTACGCCTTTCGTGCGGGTCGGAACTTACCCGACAAGGAATTTCGCTACCTTAGGACCGTTATAGTTACGGCCGCCGTTTACTGGGGCTTCGATTCAGAGCTTCTCCCAAAGGATAACCCCTCCTCTTAACCTTCCAGCACCGGGCAGGCGTCAGCCCCTATACTTCGCCTTGCGGCTTCGCAGAGACCTGTGTTTTTGCTAAACAGTCGCCTGGGCCTATTCACTGCGGCTCTCTCGGGCTATACACCCTACCAGAGCACCCCTTCTCCCGAAGTTACGGGGTCATTTTGCCGAGTTCCTTAACGAGAGTTCTCTCGATCACCTTAGGATTCTCTCCTCGCCTACCTGTGTCGGTTTGCGGTACGGGCACCTCCCGCCTCGCTAGAGGCTTTTCTTGGCAGTGTGGAATCAGGAACTTCGGTACTATAATTCCCTCGTCATCACAGCTCAGCCTTTATGATGAGCGGATTTGCCTACTCATCAGCCTAACTGCTTGAACGCGCATATCCAGCAGCGCGCTTACCCTATCCTACTGCGT
>NZ_JBBOUZ010000001.1:247500-402500 GCF_038006305.1 Priestia sp. FSL R5-0597 | reverse complement strand
AGACCAAAAAGCCGCCTTCGCCACTGGTGTTCCTCCACATCTCTACGCATTTCACCGCTACACGTGGAATTCCGCTTTTCTCTTCTGCACTCAAGTTCCCCAGTTTCCAATGACCCTCCACGGTTGAGCCGTGGGCTTTCACATCAGACTTAAGAAACCGCCTGCGCGCGCTTTACGCCCAATAATTCCGGATAACGCTTGCCACCTACGTATTACCGCGGCTGCTGGCACGTAGTTAGCCGTGGCTTTCTGGTTAGGTACCGTCAAGGTACAAGCAGTTACTCTTGTACTTGTTCTTCCCTAACAACAGAGTTTTACGACCCGAAAGCCTTCATCACTCACGCGGCGTTGCTCCGTCAGACTTTCGTCCATTGCGGAAGATTCCCTACTGCTGCCTCCCGTAGGAGTCTGGGCCGTGTCTCAGTCCCAGTGTGGCCGATCACCCTCTCAGGTCGGCTATGCATCGTTGCCTTGGTGAGCCGTTACCTCACCAACTAGCTAATGCACCGCGGGCCCATCTGTAAGTGATAGCCGAAACCATCTTTCAATCATCTCCCATGAAGGAGAAGATCCTATCCGGTATTAGCTTCGGTTTCCCGAAGTTATCCCAGTCTTACAGGCAGGTTGCCCACGTGTTACTCACCCGTCCGCCGCTAACGTCATAGAAGCAAGCTTCTAATCAGTTCGCTCGACTTGCATGTATTAGGCACGCCGCCAGCGTTCATCCTGAGCCAGGATCAAACTCTCCGAAGAAATGTTTGACTTGCTCATTTTAAAAAATAAAAATTAACGTTGACGTTTGTCGCTTTGTTCAGTTTTCAAAGTTCAACCGCCGCTCTTAAGCGACTTTTTAATCTTACCAGTTTATCTCTTTCTTGTCAACAACTTTTTTAAGAAGTTTTTTCAAGTTTTTGATAAATTTAGTATCGCTCATCAGCGACGTATATAAATTTACCACGGATATTTTAAAGCGTCAATAGATTTTTTAAAATAAATCGTGTTTTTTTAGAAAAACCTTTTATCCAGACTATAAAATCATGTGTCAGGGCATCTATACGTCATAACCATACCGTATCAGATACCCTTTCTCTCTCTATCATTTCGCCACATAGTGTCTATGGTACAAACTCTTTCCTTTGGTTTCTACTTTTTTTACCATAATGATATCTTTTTCAATTAAAAACTCAAGGAGTATTCCTAAGTCAATAGCATAAGGGCGTATTTCGGGATGATGAACAAGTTCATTAAACGTCCATTCCTGCTTTTCACTTTTCATAATATGAACAAGATGCTTCGCACCCAATTCAGTTTTTTTATTGACTAGAAATTCACTTGCTAAGAAAAGCAGCTCCAAACGCTTGCTAACCTCTTCTTGGCTAATAATTAGCTCTTCGTAAAGACGATGAATTTCAGGTTCTATTTTTTTCACTTGGTTCCACACTGTCACTTCTGGGTGAAATCCATTTTCCAACACAGACAGTCGTGCTAAATGATGAAGAGCATGAATGACATGATTGAATGCATCTAAATAATGATTAGACGCATAAAAGTCTTTTCCTTCTTTAAATCGGCGAATCAACTTAGCAAACTCGACACCTATTCTCTTTGTCCGATCTTCTCTAGGGAAATCAATTAAGCGTTTCTTTAAGTTTTCCATATATTCGTTTCGATCAAATAGCACTTTACCATTTAAGATCCAATCAATAATACGGCGGTTCGTCCCATTCATAATCCATTCACTCATTTGCTGTTCAGAAGCCATATAAAGTGCAGCACGCTCATTTTCATATTCGTATTGTTTAATAAAAAGAGAAGTTTCTGTGGTTTTGGTCACAATAAATAAGATAGCATCCAAATTATCCGTCACTGGAGATTCTGATTTCTTTTTTTCAATCAGTAAAATACCGAGTGTGTCTTTATTGCTAGCTCTTTCTTGATATATTGGCCGTAAAACATCTTCCATTTTGAGCTCTCCTAACTGTAATAGACAAATATTTTTCAAAATTTTAAAGGCTATGGACTAAGATTTCTTTTTTTATTATATACGATGTATAACGGATATCCCACTCAGAATTATGGAAATCATTCAGAAAGCTCAAAAACTACGGATAATTTTCCGAAGATTCAATTTTTATTACTATTCACTGTCTCACTCTATGATATATTGGTAACAGGGGGGATACTGATGGGGATAAAGTATTCAAATAAAATTAACAAGATTCGCACGTTTGCACTCAGCCTGATCTTTGTTGGTTTCATTGTTATGTATGGGGGAATTTTCTTTCGGTCTTCAGTCTGGCTAATGACTATTTTTATGCTTTTAGGTTTACTGTGCATCGTAGCTAGTACCGGCGTTTATTTCTGGATTGGCATGCTTTCTACAAAAGCAGTTCAAGTAACCTGCCCTACATGTCAAAAGCAAACCAAAATGCTAGGGCGCGTAGATATGTGTATGTATTGCAACGAGCCGCTTACGCTTGACCGGTCTCTTGAAGGAAAACAATTCAATGAAAAGTATAATAGAAAAAAACAAAAAGAAAGCTGATAGTATCACTACTATCAGCTTATTAATGCGCTTTTTTAGCCGTACAATCAGGACACGTTCCGTAAATTTCCATTCGGTGGTGACTAATATCAAAGTCAGTAATATGAGCAGCCAGCTTTTCTACTTCGTCTAAACCAGGATAATGAAAATCCACAATTTTTCCGCAGCTTTCGCAAATCACATGGTAATGCTCTGTTGTAACATAATCGAACCGGCTTGATGCATCACCGTATGTTAGTTCCTTTACAATACCCACTTCGCGAAATACTCTTAAATTATTGTAAACGGTTGCTACACTCATATTTGGAAACTTACCTTCCAGCGCTTTATAAATATCATCTGCTGTTGGGTGTGTCATAGAATTGATTAAATACTCTAAAATAGCATGACGTTGTGGTGTAATACGAACGCCAGTACCTTTTAACGTTTCAAGGGCTTCTTGTAAATGATTTGACACGTCATGCACCCCTCTTCTATAAGTATTATTACTTTATAATTCTTATAATTAGTCTACATGTTTTACCCACGTTTTGTCAACTTGATGCCTATTCCTATTTTATGTAATAAGTAGAAATTATTCATATATGTTATGCAAAAAAAGAAGTGTGGAAATCAATCCACACTTTTAAATATATTAACATCTGAGGAGGTATGCCCTACACTGATATTGTATGTTCAAAGACTAAAACTGCTCTAGTTATCTGCCTGTTTTTATGCCATTTTTTCTTTAATAAATGATAAAGCTTCTTCCACATGCCCTTTTACTCGAACCTTGCGATACTCTTTTACGAGCGTTCCTTCTTTATCAATGATAAAAGTGGAGCGTTCAATGCCCATATATTCTTTTCCAAAGTTTTTTTTCAGTTTCCATACTCCATACTCTTCAGCTACGCTGTGATCTTCGTCAGCTAAAAGCAAGAATGGAAGACCGTGCTTATCAATAAACTTATGGTGTTTGTCGATTGGATCCGGGCTCACTCCTAGAATCACCGCATCTAGCTCTTCAAAATTTTCATGCTGATCTCTGAAATCACAAGCTTCCGTTGTACAGCCTGGCGTCATATCTTTCGGATAAAAATACAGCACAACGTTTTTTCCTTTCATCGAAGCGAGTGATACTTGCTCTCCATTTGTAGACATTAATACAAAATCGGGTGCTTTTTCTCCAACTACAGCTGTCATATTTATCTGCTCCTTTACGCTTTTCATTTTCTTTGAATAGCGTACCCAATATTAGATAAGATGACAAGTTTAAGTGCGGGTAACAGTTCGCATCACAAAGATTGCAGGCATAATGTAGCCGATAAACGCTTCAAAAGTTGCAAATAATTTCCCAATTCCAACCGGATACATATCTCCGTATCCTACTGAAAATAACGTCGCTGCGCTGAAATACATGCTGTTAAACAGCGTATAAAAGTAATGACCTTCATGTTCAAACCCTCCGCTTAACACTGGAATACTTCCCATCTCACACACTGTATAAATAAGGCTAAACCCCAATAAAACTGTGATATATGAATAAAACAAGACAAAGAAATGACCAATTGAGAAAAAATGAAATTCTCCAAGTTCTTTTTCAAAAAGAAACTTCATACTACCGATTACAAAAACAATGATAACGAGGATTAGAAAAATAACCATCATTCTACTCCTTTAATTTATACTCTACTACCACTATACGCGCATCCTTGTCCATTCATTACTACTCAGAAGCCACGAAAAAGAGCAGGCATTTAATTGCCTGCTCCTCTGTATTTTTTGACACCTGTATTCCATAAGAAAATAGAGATTACAAAAAAGACGATTCCCATCACCGGGGTTAAAAATGCATATCCGTACCATTCTGACCTTCCTAAGAAATAAGCAGCTGGATATACGCCTACAAATGCAAAAGGAAGAATCCACGTTAAAACATATCGGATGACATTGTTATAAATATCTACAGGATACCTTCCGTAGTTTCCAATATTATAAATAGTAGGCATAATAGAGGTTCTGGCATCCGACCAGAAGCCTATGCTTGCTAAGGCGATGAAAATTCCTGCGTATACAAGCGCTCCTCCTAAAATAAACAATAGAAAAATAAAAACATCATACCACTGGAAATGAAGGTGTAAAGAAGACGCAGCGTAAGCCATTACGGCAATCCCTGTGATACCACCAAACAATGATTCCAGTTCCATCCGCTCTAAAATAACTTGAAACAAACTGTGAATCGGCCGCGTTAAAATTCGGTCCATTTCACCTTTGACAATGTAGCGCTCGTTGAAATCCCAAATGTTAAAGAAAGACGAAAAAATAGCAAAAGGGACCAAAAAGAAACCATAAATAAAGATAATTTCCTCTCGTGACCATCCGTGCAGCGACTGAGTATGGCCAAATACAACTAAAATAAAAATCAAATTAACTGTTTGAAACAATAAGTCTGAAATGATTTCAACTACCATATCGGTGCGATACTGAAGCCTTGTTTTCATATATTGACTAATGTACTGAAAGAAAATCGAAAAATAAAACATTTTCATAGACTACCCTCCTTGAATAACCATTTTTTTCTTCGCTATGTTCCACAAACACGCAATAGGAATAAATAGAAGCCCTGACCAAACTGCTTGTGTAATAAGAGCATTTATTACTTCCTGCCCTTTAAATCCATTTGTGAAAATCATGCTCGGAATATAACTAATGGCCTGAAAAGGGAAATAGCTCATAATATGTTGCGCCCATAAAGGATAGAAACTGATGGGCAGAAGAAGTCCTGAAAACAAATCAATAACAACGCGCTTCGCTCGAATGAGTCCGTCATTGTTAAAGAGAAAGAAAGTCGTAATACCCGTTAATAAATTAATTTGTGTATTAATAATGAAACTAAAAATTAAAGACAGTCCAAAATAAAGCCATGTTGCGGCATTGGCTGAAAACTGTACTGGAAATAAAAACGCGACAATAATCATACCGGGCACTGAGAAAAACAGCAGCCGAAAAATCCCTTCTCCCAGTCCTTGCATTGTTTTCATACCAAGGTAGCTATAAGGCTTAATTAACTCTACTGCCACCTTGCCATCTTTAATTTCCATTGCCATTTCACGGTCAATGTTATTAAAATAAAAGGCTCTTGCCATCCATGAAACGGCTACATACGTTGTCATTTGGGTAATGGATAACCCTTGAATATTCTCTTTTCCTCCATAAATAGCGGACCATAAAAAGTAGTAAGCACCAATATTAATCGCATAAATCAATATTCCGCTGTAATAATTCGTCCGATACGCCAGCATCATTAAAAAGCGAATGCGTATCATCTCTATATATTTATCCATTCACAACACCTTCTTCATAAATGTTGCGGATGATTTCTTCCGTTGAAATTTCTTCAATGTTAATATCACTGATTTCGTGCTTTGCCACCACTTTAGCAATCAGCTGTGACAGTAAGTCTCCTTTATTTTGAAGCTGCGCTGTCCACAAATATTTTTGATCACCTTCAATCCAGTTAACAGGCATCCCTTGCGTCAATAGCTTCAACTGCTCTTTATTTGGCGCGGTTCCAAATTCAAACGTGACTTGTTTAAGGTCTCCCCAATTCGAACGCAGCTTTTGCAGTGATCCGTCATAAATAATACTGCCTTCATCGAGCATTACAACGCGTTCACATAAAGCTTCAATATCTGCTAAATCATGTGTCGTAAGCAAAATCGTCGTATTATATTTTTCATTAATTTCTTTTAAAAATTGGCGGATTTTTAATTTAACCAGCACATCTAAACCGATCGTCGGTTCATCTAAAAATAGAAGCGGCGGATTATGAATAAGAGCAGCAGCCAGCTCACAGCGCATTCTTTGACCTAGAGAAAGCTTTCGCACCGGCTTATCTAGCAGCGGTCCAATATCTAACGTTTGAATAACATGTTCCATATGAGCGTTATAATCTTCATCTGACACTTTGTATACTTTTTTTAACAAGCGAAAAGATTCTTGTACGGCAATATCCCACCACAGCTGAGAGCGTTGACCAAAAACAACTCCAATCGTTTGGGCAAACTTCTCCCTTTCTTTATGAGGGTTCATTCCATTTACGGTAATCTCGCCTGAAGTAGGAGTTAAGATTCCTGTCAGCATTTTGATTGTGGTCGATTTCCCCGCTCCGTTTTCTCCTATATAACCTACCATTTCCCCTTGTTTTACGGTAAACGAAATATCGTTCACAGCTTTCATAACTCTATAATTACGGGTAAATAAATCCCGGAATGCCCCTTTAAGGCCAGAGCGGCTAGAATAGGCTTTAAATTCTTTCCGAAGTTGATTCACCTCAATAGCATTTTTCATTGTATTCCCTCCGTTACGTCGACGTATTAGTGGTTTCTTTTATTGTTTCCGGCGCCCTTGCTAGCAACTCCTCTGCGAGATGAGGAACTATTTTCTAGCAGTTAGCTCACAAATTTCTATCATACACGTTCTCGAATGTTTTTCAAGAAACAAATAAGTTTGATAGAATAAAGAAGTTGAACTTTTCATTAGGAGGCATAACATGCAATTTACAAAATCAGAACAATTACACGCTGAAGCGCTTGAACATATTGTAGGCGGCGTTAACAGCCCTTCACGTTCATATAAAGCCGTAGGAGGCGGAGCACCTGTTGCAATGGAAAAGGCAAGCGGAGCTTATTTCTGGGACGTCGATGGAAATAAATATATTGACTATTTAGCAGCTTACGGCCCTATTATTACAGGACACGCTCATCCTCATATCACGAAAGCTATTACAAAAGCAGCTGAAACGGGTGTTCTTTACGGTACGCCAACTGCTCATGAAGTCACATTTGCTAAAATGCTCAAAGAAGCGATGCCCGCATTAGATAAAGTGCGCTTCGTCAACTCTGGAACAGAAGCAGTTATGACAACGATCCGTGTAGCACGCGCTTATACTGGACGCGATAAAATCATTAAATTTGCAGGTTGCTACCACGGCCATTCTGACCTTGTATTAGTAGCAGCTGGATCTGGTCCTTCTACACTCGGAACTCCTGACTCTGCTGGTGTACCAAAAAGTATCGCTAATGAAGTCATCACGGTTCCTTTTAACGATATCGAGCCTTACAAGGAAGCATTAGAAAAATGGGGCGATCAGATTGCGGCTGTTTTAGTAGAACCGATCGTTGGAAACTTCGGAATTGTTGAGCCCGAACCCGGCTTTTTAGAACAAGTAAATGAATTAACTCACGAAGCTGGAGCGCTTGTTATTTACGATGAAGTTATTACAGCGTTTCGCTTTATGTACGGTGGAGCTCAAGATTTGCTTGGTGTAAAACCTGACCTCACTGCATTTGGAAAAATCATCGGGGGCGGTCTTCCAATCGGAGCCTATGGCGGTAAGAAAGAAATCATGGAAAAAGTGGCACCACTTGGGCCCGCTTATCAAGCAGGTACAATGGCAGGAAACCCAGCTTCTATTCTTTCTGGGATTGCTTGCCTAGAAGTACTAAAGCAAGAAGGCGTTTATGAACAGCTGGATAAGCTAGGGGCGATGCTCGAAGAAGGTATTTTAAAACATGCTCGTACATATAACATGCCTATTACGATCAATCGATTAAAAGGCGCTCTTACTCTCTACTTTACAACAGAAACGGTTAAAAACTATGAACAAGCAGAAAATACAGACGGCGAGTTATTCGCACGCTTCTTTAAACTAATGCTCCACCAAGGTGTCAATTTAGCTCCTTCGAAATATGAAGCATGGTTCCTTACTACAGCTCATACAGAACAAGATATTACCGACACATTAGAAGCAGTGGAAAAAGCATTTAAACAGTTAAGTGAAGAACGCTAATTTTTACTCTAAAGCACTCGTTTGAAAATGAGTGCTTTTTTGTCTTATCTTTGGGTTTTCTTATAGAACATCCTCACCCTTCATAACCATTTCTTACACGTCATCTCCTTTTTGTCAGCCTGTCGAAAAATCCCGAGAAATACCCTTATTTTTCTGCTTGTTTTCTCTTGATATCCATTCTTAAACCTTGTATAGTATGTTATTGTTTATATTATTTCCAACAGGTTATGTAATAAAGAAGGATTGATTTTTGCAATTTATCATTTGTTTTGGGGAACATTCTTCATAACGAAAAAACTTTTTTACAGAAAGGAACTACGAACGCACATGAAACTTGGTGCCCGCATCTTAAAAACGGGAATTGCCATTACACTTTCATTGTTATTAGGTGAATTTCTAAGTTTACCATCTCCAATATTTGCGGCAATTGCGGCTGTTTTTGCAATTCAACCGTCTATTTACAGATCTTATTTAACGATATTGGAGCAAATACAGGCGAATGTGATTGGAGCTGCTTCTGCAGTTTGTTTTGGACTTATTTTTGGTACCCATCCCATCATTATTGGTTTTACCGCTGTTGTTGTCATCGCAGTCAACTTAAAATTACGTATTAATAATACAATTGGACTTGCGCTTGTGACAGTAATTGCAATCATGGAAAATCCAGGAGATAATTTCGTTGAATATGCGCTTATACGCTTTGGTACAGTGTTACTTGGTGTATTCTCAGCATTTATTGTCAATCTTATTTTTATTCCGCCAAAGTATGAAACAAAACTGTATTATAAAATTGTAAGCACAACGGAAGAAATTATTAAATGGATTCGCATGAATCTTTATCACGCATCTGAGCACACATTGTTAAAAGAAGACATTGAAAAAATGAAAGACAATATGGCGAAGATGAATCAACTTTTCGACTTTTATAAAGAAGAAAGAACTTATTCAAAGAAAAAACGTTTTGTTAAATCACGCAAGCTTGTTTTATTTCGTCAAATGATTACCGTAACAACACGGGCTCTTACAACTTTGAAACTACTTCACCGAGTAGAAAACGACCTTCAAGTCATGCCTCAGCAATTTCAAGATTTAATCAAATCTGAAGCTGAGTGTCTTCTAATGTACCATGAGCAAGTATTGTTAAAATTCATTGGGAAATTACGCGTACAGCCAACCACTACTGTACCAAACGAAGCCTGCGTTGGAAAACGAGCTTTAATCGATAAATTTATGCAGTACAAAATATACGATAATGATGAAGAGAATAAAGTTATTTATCATATATTTCCTTTAATTTCTGTTATCATTGAGTATAGTGAAGAGTTAGAACATCTTGATAAGCTGATTGATACGTTCCAAAACTATCACAAAGATGACAACTCTTTTGATATTAATCATCAGCGACAAGAGGATTAAAAAACACCCCCTATGGTGAACCATAGGGGGTGTTTTTTAAATGGTATCAAGCTGCTGAACGTTAAAGAGCTCATAGTAGTGACCTTTTTTCTTAATTAACTCTTCATGAGAACCTCGTTCGACTACTCTTCCATTTTCTAAAAGCACAATTTCATCAACATGAGTAATTGTAGATAAACGATGGGCTACAATAAAGGTGGTACGGTCTTTTGCCAGTTCAGCTAACGCTTCTTGAATATAGTGCTCGCTTTCCAAATCTAAAGCTGAAGTGGCTTCATCAAAAATAAGAATAGCCGGATTTTTTAAAAATACGCGCGAAATGGAAATACGCTGTTTTTGGCCTCCAGACAGCTTCATTCCTCGCTCTCCCACTTTTGTATCATATCCTTCGGGCAAGTTCATGATAAAATCGTGAGCATTTGCAGCTTTTGCCGCAGCGATGACTTCTTCATCTGTCGCCCCTGGCTTTCCAAGCAGTATGTTGTTTTTAACCGTGTCACTAAACAGCACCGTATCCTGCAGGACGATTCCAATCTTATCTCGCAGGCTGCGTACTTTATAAGTTTTGATATCGATGTCATCAATAAGGATTTTCCCTTCTGTCACATCGTAAAAGCGGGGAATTAAGCTGATAAGCGTGGATTTCCCTCCTCCGCTCATTCCAACAAACGCAACGGATTTTCCTTTTTCTACATCTAAATTAATATCATGAATAACAGGTTTTTCTTCTTTCTCATAAGCAAATGAAACATTCTCAAACTGAACCTTTCCATGAAGCTCAGCGCATTCTTTTGCATCTTCTTTGTCCGTAATATCATATTCTTCATCAATGAACTCAAATACCCGATCCATAGATGCAACAGACTGTGTGAGGGTAGTAGATGAATTGACCAATCGACGAAGCGGATTATACAAGCGATCAATGTAGGCAACAAATGCTACCATCGTTCCTACGCTAAGACTTTCTGTGATGACTTGATATCCAGCAAATGTAATCACGATTAAAGGCGCCAAATCGGTAATGGTATTCACTACTGCAAATGTTTTTGCATTCCAATTCGTATGATTGATTGCTTTTTGTAGAAAATTTGAATTTTGCTTATCAAATTGTTTCTGCTCATGAGGCTCAATAGCAAAGCTGCGAATAACAGAGATTCCTTGAACCCTTTCATGCAAGTGACCCTGTACTTCCGCTAAAGCCTGCGAACGGACTCGCGTTAAATGGCGCAGACGACTGTAAAAATATTTTACAGAGAACGCATAAACCGGCAGCAAAATAATCGATACCAGTGTTAAAGGTACATTCATCGTAAACATAATCACAATGGCTATTACAATCGTCATCATATCAAGCCATACGTTCATTAAGCCTGTGATAACAAAGTTTTTTGTTTGCTCTACATCATTAATGACTCGTGAAATCACTTCACCCGCTCGCGTGTTTGCATAGTAACGCAAGCTAAGCTTTTGAATATGGCTAAACAGCTGATCCCGAATATCATATAATACTTTGCTCGATACCCACTGAGCATAATACTGCCTGTAATATTCAATGGGAGGTCTTAACACTAAAAATATAACAAACGAAATCCCCATAATCGTCACCATTTTATGAACTTTTTCAGAGGAAGACATGCCATGTCCATTTACGATATCGTCCAAAACATATTTCAAAAGCAGCGGAATTAATAAAGGAATAGCAAATTTAATAATACCAATTAAGACAGTGCCGACAATTTGCCATTTGTATGGCTGTACAAACTTCATGTAGCGTCTTATACTTCCCATAAAATCTCCCCTTTCTATCTATGAGGGCAAGCTTTCTTAGTATATGTACACGCGTCGATTTTTTAGTGCTTTTATCTCTTCTAAAAGATGGCGACCATAACGCCAAAAAGAACATTATATCAAACAGTCAGCTTTAGACGGCCTAACATAATGTTCTCTAGCTCATTCATCAAGAATGCCGATACGTTAAAAAACGTTCATACCAAATGTCAATGAAATCTGGAGCAAACGGGCCTTTTCGCTGTCGAATCCAACCTTTTAACTCCTCGACGTGATTATGTAAAATACGGTCAATCACTTCTGGATAATTCATTTCTTTTCGATGCTTCTCATATTCATCTTCATCAAGAAGGGTGTATGTCATATCTGGATAGACTTTAATATCTAAATCATAATCAATATATTTGAGCGCTTCATTGTCATCATAAATGAACGGCGAACTGATATTGCAGTAATAATAAATTCCATCTTCACGGATCATCCCAATGACGTTAAACCACTGCTGAGCATGAAAATAACAAATTGCCGGCTCTCTTGTGACCCATGTTCGTCCATCTGATTCTGTAACGACTGTACGATCATTTCCTCCAATCACTAAGTTATTGGTTGCTTTTAATACGGTTGTCCGATCCCACACGCGATGAATATGTCCATTATGCTTGTAGCTGTGTATTTGAATTGTTTCTCCTTCCACCGGAATTCCCATCTCCAATACCTACTTTCATTTTAGCACTTAAAAAAATTCATATAACGTCTCCATTTGTCTTATGTTTATTATAACGGTTTCTCTCTCATTTTAACACAAATGTGCTAACCTTCTTGAGTTCAAAAAAGTCACTCCCCCTACTTTTCCTTTGCTTAGCAGCCTTAAAAAAGAGAGGAAGTGACACATCAATGTTCATTAAGCAAGTGTAGAGCAAGCCCCTTCACTTTTATATGTACGAATAATGTCTTCGGTTTGTGCTTCAAACGTCAATTGAATCTCTTTTAATTTTAGCTTCATTTCACTAATTTCATCTTGCACAGAATGAAGTTTTGCTTCTTCATGAAGTTTTACTAGTTCACCTTCGATTTCCTGACAACGCTCAATCTCAGACTGCAAAAACAGAAGTTGATCCATGGTCTCCAATTGTTGAGTCACTAGCTGATCAAATTTTTTCATACGATAGCTCCTCCCTATTTGCTTTAACCATACACGCGGCACTTCTGTTAACATTCTGTTTAGGTGAGACAGATTCCTTTGACGAGTTGTGTAAAGTTTCAAGAAGTTTTGTCATACTTTGTTGCTTTTTATATAAGAAAAAGCGAACTTAACATCGCCGTTTGAAAGACGTTAAGTTCGCTTTTGATATTAACCTTGGTATTTACCAGCGTTTTGGTTTTTCTTTGCTTCAGCTTGTGCGTTTTGTTGTCTCACTTCTTGAGCACTTGTTTCGCTAGCAAATTCAGTACCGAAGTTGTTTTTAGATGCTTGAGCATTTTGGCTTTTGTTTGCCGCTGCTTGTGCATTTTGTTGCTTCACTTCTTGTACATTTGTTTCGCTACCAAATTCAGTACCGAAGTTGTTTTTAGATGCTTGAGCATTTTGGTTTTTCACGTGTTGTGTGCTTGTACCAGATGCTGTTTTGTTAGTTTGTTTTGCCATTGTAATCACCTCCACGAAAATTAATATGCCCGGGAGGTAAATAGGGTATGCAAACTTTTTTCAGTATTTTAAAGCGCAAGCACAAAATACATTTACCTTACATTAAAAGTGAACGCCCTCCGTCAATAATAAGCGTTTGACCGCAAATCATATTTGCTTGATCGGAGACTAAGAACATCACTGCATCTACCATGTCTTTTGGCTCCACCATACGACCAGCTGGAGTATGTTTGCGCGCATCATCTAACAGTTCATCACGATTTGGGAAGTGCTTTAATGCTTCTGTATCCACAGCACCTCCAGATACAGCATTTACCACAATATTTTTTGGAGCAAGCTCCACTGCTAAATAGCGGGTCAATGCTTCTACAGCAGCTTTTGACACGCCTACTGTTGTATAATTTTCCAAATAGCGAATAGAACCGAGCGAACTGATGGTAACAATCTTTCCTCCGCCTACTTTTTCCATACGTTTAGCCGCTTCTTGTGCACAGAATAAATATCCTTTGCTATTGATGTCCATTGTCCAATTCCAGTGAGTTTCTTCTAATTCCATAATAGGACGTAAAACTCCTGAAGCTGCATTACTTACAAATACGTCTAAGCGACCGAATGCGTCATCAATTTGCTCAAACATTTCTTTAATTTTCTCTACTTTTCCTACGTTTGCTTTAACAACTAATGCTTCTCTGCCTAATGCTTTGATTTCTTCGGCTACTTCCTGCGCTGCACTTTTGCTTCGTGCATAGTTTAATACAATATCGTATCCTTCTTTAGCAAGACGTAAGGCAATCTCTTTACCAATACCTCTGCTGCTTCCCGTAACTAGTGCTACCTTTTGTGACATGATGTCATCTCCCTTATGTATCATATTATCTTTACATTGTACTGATTTTATCGCATAAGAAACAAGTAATATAGGGAAAATAGATAAAACTTGATAAAATGAACGAGGTGAATAGAATGTATGTAGGTCGAGACATGACGGCTCTTTCAATGATTTCTAAAAGCGAGTGGAAAGACAGCGAGCTTGCGTTTTTCCATCACTCTTTACAGCAAATGACGCCGTATTTAAATGCTGAAGGACAAAGTATTCATCAGCAAATTATTAAAGAAATTGAAGCACGAGGCGGGTTACAGCGCCACGAAGCAGATTATACACACGGCACGCACGTATCATATGATTAAATAAAAAGAAGCGCGGAGTTTATCCACGCTTCTTTTATTTAACAAGCAAATATTCTTTTAAGATTTTTTGATGGGAAACCGGAAATGCATATTGTTCTAAGTCTTTTTCAGAAACTACTTTCAAATTTTTTAATGCACTGATATCACTTGCAAGCTCTGCTTCATATACTGTGATGTTCCAGACGATATGAGAAAACACGTGCTGAATTGTGGTAAACGGCGCATTAATTTTAATATCAGCTCCGTACTCATTTTGAATAAATGCCTGAAGCTGCTGATGATCTGGCGCTATACTAAGATCTACTTCTATATTTGGAAATTCCCATAGATTAGCTAAAAGTCCTTTGCTTGGACGCTTATGAATTAGATAATTTCCTTCACCGTCTTTAATCACCGCTGCAGCAAGCTGAAGAGCACGCGGCGCTTTTTTCTTTGATTTAACAGGAAGCTCATTCTGCACTCCTTCTTCAAAAGCGCGGCAGTGTTCGCGAACTGGACATAACAAACAGGAAGGAGAAGTTGGTGTACAGACAATGGCACCAAGTTCCATCATGCCTTGATTGAAATAGGAAGGATTATCTTTTGAAATAATTTCATGCACGATTTCTTCAAACAGCTTTCTTGTTTTCGGTTTTGCAATATCATCCCAAACGGATAAAATGCGCGATAGCACACGCATGACATTTCCATCTACAGCAGGCTGCGGCACTCCGTATGCAATACTTAAAATGGCCCCTGTTGTATAAGGACCCACTCCTTTTAGTTTGGAGATTTCTGCTGGCGTATTTGGAACTTTTCCCCCGTATTGTTCGTGGACTTCTCGAACAGCGGTTTGCAAATTACGGGCACGGGAATAATAGCCTAATCCTTCCCACGCTTTTAACACATCATCTTCATTCGCATAAGCTAAGTCTTTGATAGTGGGAAATTTGCTAATAAAATTATTAAAATAAGGAATGACCGTATCTACTCTCGTTTGTTGAAGCATAATTTCAGATACCCACACCTTATAAGGGTCCTGATCTTGACGCCAAGGTAAAATGCGCTGTTCCTGCTCAAACCAAGAGATTAAGTCATTTTGAAATGCTTGAATATCAAAATTTTGTACAATATCTTTACTTTGTTTCACGTCATAGCCTCCGAGGTATTAACTATACATATACAATGTGTTGCTTTTTGAATCTTAGTAACTTTATGATAACCTTATAACAACTACAAATATGAATAGTAAAATGAATTGTTCAAATAATGAATAAAAACAGCCGATTTGCTGCGTTAATAATAAAATGAGATTTTTTGCTTTAAATCAAGCTTTCATGCTGAATTAGAATAATCTAAGATCGTCATCTTACAAAGGAGGAGTTCGCTCTGGATACTGGTACACACATTGCAATGGGAATCGCTCTGGGCGGCCTTGCAACATTAGACCCCACTGTATCTGCGAATACAGCCACAATGGATGCTGTGATGATTGGCGTAATGGCCGGGTCATTAGCACCTGATTTAGACACTGTTTTAAAGCTGCGAAACAATGCACAGTATATCCGCAATCACCGTGGAATTACACATTCTATCCCGGCTGTTATTTTATGGCCTTTGCTTATCGTGCTCATTCTTTCGCTTCTGCTACCAGGAGCTAACTTGCTGCACCTATGGATGTGGACCTTTGCAGGCGTCATTATTCACGTTTTTGTTGATATCTTTAACGCTTATGGCACGCAGGCTTTACGGCCTTTCACAAATAAATGGATTGCGCTTGGCGTAATCAACACGTTTGATTACGTGATTTTCTCAGCTCACGTACTTGCGATTTTAATCTGGTTTATTGGAGCAGAGCCAGGACCAACATTCATTACGCTGTATGTGTTATTGGCGTTTTACTATGGACTGCGCTTTTATATGCGCCATCAAATCGCCAAGAAGCTTCGAAAACAGTTTCCTGATGTTATCAAGCTCAATATCTCTCCTACGCTGCGTTTCACTCACTGGCACTTAGCCGTGACGACCGAAAAGTACTTTCATGTAGGAAGAGCAATCGGAGAAGAAATTTTTATTTATGATACGTTTGATAAAGTTCCAATTCCTGAGTCGGCCGTAATTGAAGTAGCGAAAAAAGATGAAAATTTATCTGCTTTTCTTTCCTTTTCACCTATTTATAGATGGGAACTGGACGAATATAACGACCACATTGAAGTGCGCTTTATTGATTTGCGCTACCGCAGCAAAGACTACTATCCATTTGTAGCCGTAGTACAGCTTGATTACGACTTAAATATTATTTGTTCGTACACTGGTTGGATTTTCAGTGAGAAAAAATTGCGTAAAAAGCTTGATTACCTCCCGCACTAATCATAACAAGAACAAATATGAAACCCAAAAACGAACCGTCTTGAGAAGACGGTTCGTTTTTATTTAATGTTTTAAATAGTCATCGTTATTTAATAAATGCTGATATTTAGGGTTTTTAACCGCGATTTCATGAAGTTTGTCACCGTAGCTGTTGATATACATCGTAACAACCTTTTCCGTCGCTTCTTTCCCTTTATAATCATATCCGGCTTTTGCGTAAGATGACTCAAAATCTTCCCAGAAAAGTTCGACCCACGTACGGGCTTGAGCATATGAAAGCGAACTGTTTTTATTTAATAGCTGATTCGTTAATCTTTCGAATATATCGTTCATAAGAACACCTCGATTACCAAAATTCTTTATGAGTATGTTTGCACTTTTAACTTACACTATAAATGCGGAGTTATTCACTCCCTCATGTACTATATCATAACCGCAACGCTTTCTGTTGTAAAAGGAGAGGTATCGATGCGCAATAAAGCAAAAGATTTTACAAACCAACATCATACTAAGTTTGAAGGCGAGCCTCGAGCAAAAGCAGAATACGCATCAAAACGTGCAAATGGAACGATCAATACGCATCCGCAAGAACGTATGCATGCTTCTAATGAGCGCGAAGAATAACCGCTTGCTTTGCTTATTTGTTTAAAAGTAAAGCGAATATAGAAATCAAACAAGCAGCACACTTCGTGCTGCTTGTTCGTCCCTTTATTTTTTCAACATGGAAATAGGCAATGCCTCTTCATTTTGCGGTGAGCCAAGTCTAAACCCCCATGCAAAAACTCCGTTCATATAATCAATTTTAAAATATGAACCCGGATCTCCTTGAATTTCATATACTTCCCCTGCTTTAAACGTTTCAGGATCCAATAAATACGATCTAGCCATTGTTACTTTTCTTTCTAATACTGCATACTCGTTGACCATGCCAAGCTGTTCAGCTTTTCGTGCTTTTTCTTGAAGAGACCCAATTTCTTGTTGAAGTTCATACGTCGTCATATCACTATAACGTTTTTCAGACATGCTGTTTTCCCCCTTGTTTGCTTTCATTTTATTATAACAAAAGGTATAACTAAAGGGAGACTATGAAAAGGGAGTTTTGGGAATGAAAACAGTGCTAATCACAGGCGGTGCGACGGGTCTTGGAAAAGAACTCGCAAAACTTTACGCAAAAGACTACAACGTCATTCTAGCTGGACGCAATCAACAGAAATTAACTGAGGCGCAGCATGAGCTAGGAGACAACGTATATACGATGTCTGTAGATATTACACAGTATGAAGAAGTAGGAAAATCTGTAGAAAAACTGCTGATGCAGCATTCAGTAGATATCCTTATCAACAACGCAGGCATTGGACATTTTGGTCCTTTGACAGATTATACAAAACAAGCAATCGATGAAGTCATCGATACAAATGTAAAAGGAACTATTTTTTTAACGCAAGCGCTTATGCCTCATCTCTTGACGAGACCTGAACCTAAAGTTATGAATATCATTTCAACTGCAGGACTTCGAGGGAAAGCCAATGAAAGCGTCTATGTGGCAAGTAAATTTGGCGTAAGGGGATTTACAGAAAGTTTAAAAGTGGAGTACCAAGATACCAACCTTCATGTGACGGCAGCTTATATGGGAGGCATGAATACTCCTTTTTGGGATCACAACAACCACATTAAAGATAAAAGCCGCTTGCGCTCAGCTTCAGAAATCGCTGAGATTATTTATAAACAGCAGAATGACTCAGAAGATATTTTGTTTTAAAAAGATTGAAGCATCACAATAAAAAAATCCGAACGAGTTGGATTCTCTATCAAGAATCTCGATTCATCGTTCGGATCTTCCTTCAACTAACATACTTTTTTCCCCGCTCTATTCCTCTTCAATAGAATCTAAAAATGATTGAATTTGTTCAATGGAGAATCCTTTTCTATAAAGAGCCTGCTTCATTTTTTGCTGATATTCCCAGCCTTCATACTTTGAAAAACGACGATGAGCTTTCATTCCTTGATATTGCAGAGCTTCCCAAACCTCATCGCTTTCTTTTTCTGTATCCGTTCGCTGAAATGCTTCTTGAATAACAGAAAACGAATAGCCCTTCACTGCCAATGCTTGTTCCATTTTTTGTTTCATCATTACTTGAGATAACTTTTTATATTTCCCTTTTAACTTTTCAATTAATTTTACAGCAGTTTGAATTTGCTGTTCTTCAGGGTATTCACATAAACTAAGGGTAATAATGGAATCAGAAATCCCCTTTTCTTTTAATTCTCTTTGAATCACATTTGGTCCTTTTGGTGTTGTGTTCATCTGAGTTAACACAAATGCTTTTGCAAACTCTTCATCATTTAAATAACGGTGGCTGACTAGTTTCTGAATAACTTGTTGAATAATAGTAGAGTTAATTTCTTTTTTCTTTAAATAATCATGTACCTCTTTTTCAGAGCGCATTCGATAAGATAAGTAAGTGATCGCTAAATTATAAGCTTTTTTCTCATCATCTGCGTACTGAATTTCCGTTAATTCAAATTCATCAAGCTCACGACCTTTTTTTAAGTCATATTTGATGAGGACATTTTCGTCAACACCAAAGCCAAACTCTTCACCTTTACCGTAATCTAAATACACATTATAACGTTCACCGCTATTCTTTTGCGTTGTGATCTTTGTGACAACAGGCATTAACCTTCACCTCATATTTTTTATTTAAATTGATGGCTGAAGAACCGCCAAACGTATCATACACGTTTTTATTTATCTCAATAAAGGAGGAAGTTCGTATGAAAATTGTTATTGCTGGAGGAACTGGATTCGTAGGTAAAGCTTTAACAAAACATTTTTTAACACAAAAACATTATGTATATATTTTAACACGCAATGCAGATAAAGCTGCAAGAGATCCGAAACTTAAATATGTAGAGTGGATGCAAGAAAACAGCCAACCTGAAGAGCATGTAGAAGGAGCAGACGTTTTTATCAATTTAGCTGGCGTTTCACTTAACAGCGGCCGCTGGACGGACGAACGCAAAAAAGCCATCGTGGAAAGTCGCCTTTCTTCTACTCAAGAAATTCTTCGCATTATGGCTTCTTTACCCGAAAAACCGTCACTTTATGTAAATGCAAGCGCCGTTGGTTATTACGGGACATCAACGAAAGAAACGTTCACAGAAGCTTCTCCATCGATCGGGACAGACTTTTTGGCTGAAACGGTAAAAAAGTGGGAAAATGAAGCGCTAAAAGCCATGGAAATCAATATTCGTACTGTCTTAACAAGATTCGGCGTTATATTAGGGAAAGATGGCGGAGCACTTCCTTCTACGGCCCTTCCTTATAAATTATTTGCAGGAGGAACAGTCGGTTCCGGAGAACAGTGGATGTCTTGGGTGCATCTTCAAGACGTCGTGAAGATCATTGATTACTGTATTCATACCGAACAAATAGAGGGAGCTGTTAACGTCACTGCCCCAAATCCCGTTCAAATGAAAGAGTTTGGAAAGACGATTGGAAAAGTGTTGAATCGTCCTCATTGGATGCCCGTACCTAGCTTTGGCCTTCAGCTGCTGATGGGAGAAATGAGTATGATTATTTTAAAGGGACAGCGCGTTTTACCTGAAAAATTGATTCAACAGAATTACATTTTTACATATACTGTATTAGAAGATGCATTGCGAGATTTACTCTAGTTATTTTCTGTTATTTCCCTAAAACAGGTGACTAAGCTGCCGATAGATAGGAGTAACTTTATGAAAACCATTCTCTTAAAAAATGCAACGCTCTATCCTATTACGTCAAAACCTATTTATAATAGTGATGTGCTCATTCAAGATGGTAAAATTGTTTTAATTGGGCCAAACTTGCAGCCACCTCTTCGAGTAGAAGTCATTGACTGCAAACAGCGTTATTTATTCCCTGGATTTATTGATGTTCATACACATCTAGGATTATATGATGAAGGAACCGGCTGGGCCGGGAATGATGCTAACGAAACCATTGAACCTATGACTCCACATATCCGAGCTTTTGACAGTGTACATCCTTTAGATCCTGGGTTTAAAGATGCCATTGAAGCGGGTATTACGTCTGTACACATTATGCCAGGAAGTGCAAATGTGATTGGAGGCACAACTTCCGTTATTAAAACAGCTGGAACAAGCATTTCTCAAATGTTAATTCAAGAGACAGCTGGACTTAAGATTGCGCTAGGAGAAAATCCAAAACGAATTCACAGCCACGGCAATAAAGAATCGATTACGCGAATGGGTATTATGGGGATGCTGCGAGAAGCCTTTTATCACGCAGCAAGCAGTGACAACAAAGATGATTTGCGCATCAAACCTCTCACTCAAGCACTGAATAGAGAAATTCCAGTTCGGATTCATGCTCATAGAGCCGATGATATTCTATCAGCTCTTCGCTTAGCAGATGAATTTCATTTAGACGTCCGTATTGAGCACTGTACAGAAGGCCATTTAATTGCTAAAGAGCTGGGTGGAAGAAATTTAAAAGTGAGCGTAGGTCCAACTTTAACACGCCGCTCAAAGGTTGAACTTAAGAATAAAACGTGGAAAACCTATCAAGCTCTTTGCAATGAAGGAGTAGAAGTTTCCATTACAACGGACCATCCTTATACGCCTATTCAGTATTTAAATATTTGCGCATCCATTGCCGTACGTGAAGGACTCGAAGAGCAAAAAGCATTAGAAGGCATCACGATTACTGCTGCTCGGAATCTCCGTATTGATCATCGAATCGGCAGTATCGAATCAGGAAAAGACGCTGATTTAGTGCTATGGAGCCATCATCCCTTTCACTACTTAGCAAAGCCTATTTTCACCATGATAGATGGTAAAATATTATTTAAAAAAAATTAACATTTTACCTATTTTCTTTTTTTATTTTTTTTAGTATGATACGTTTAGAAGCATGTGAATTTCACAAAAGCATAAACATCACACGTTGACTTTTTATGTTTGTTGACTTGTAATGGGAAGGCAAATGGTGCGCCACCAGGTAACTGGTTCTAGTGGGTTCGATTCCCACCCCGAAATTTTTTTAATTATTAAAAAATTTCGAGGGTGGGGACTTGATTGGAGTCTGTATATACCCTCGATCAGGAGGGAAAAGTTATGTTAAAAAAACGTGACCTAAATGACTGTCAATCTCTATACGAACTCATGGTACATCCTGATGTCTTCCCTTTTGTTCGTCATAAAGCCCATTCCTATGAAGAATTTTTATTTGTGACTAAACAAACGATGGAAGCAGAAGATCATGGAGAAATTATTTCTCGCACGATTTTAGATGAATGGGGTAACCCTATCGGCACCATTAATTTATTTGATGTACAGGATCAAGCTGGTTTTTTAGGCACTTGGCTTGGCAAACCGTTTCATGGAAAAGGATATAATCAAATTGCAAAAGAAGCGTTCTTTAATGAACTGTTCTTTGAGTTAAATATAGAGCGAATTTTTATGCGAATCCGCAAAATCAACATCAGGTCTATTAAGGCTGCCGAAAAACTGCCTTATGCAGTACTTGCGAATGAAACACACAAAGCTTTATACGATGAAATTAATCAACATGAAGACGTATATGATTTGTACGAAATTCCAAAAGACTTGTATACATTATACTACCTGCGTCACGAACAAGACGTTCAAGAAGATCACCAGCTTAAAGAAGCGTAAGAGTCTCTCCGTTACACGGAGAGCTTTTTTTATGATTAAAAACGAGAGATTCTGGAAAAAATAAGTAGCATGATCGAAAAACGTTAATTGGAGGTTTTTTTATGTCTGAAAAAAAACGAAAAGAAAACGCAAAAAATACGTTAAGTAGCGCTCAAGAAATCTATTACGGCCGCGAGTTTAAAAAAGCAGACCGTGCAGGCGGCTACACGAAAAAATAAGTGAGGCAAAACATCTCTATCCAACGCTTGATCATCCCAACGTCCTTTCTGTACACTGTGTATCGGAAGGACGTTTTATATTATGTAAAGATAATAACGCGAAGATTTCATGCGTATGATTTACGATTTTTTAATACTTTACTATATCCACAAAGTTTACCCACAATTATGTGGATAATGTGCATAACTTTATCAGATATGTATATTACCGCTTTCATAACTTGAAATGACAGTGGGTAATTTTTATGTAAATTTTCTGAAAAAATGTGAATAATGTGGATAAAGTTGTGAATATCCTATACAATTCAGCAGTTAACTTCTTGTTAACCTGTGGATATCTTCTTTAGCACTTTCGTTTGTTTTAGTAACATGAAAGCTTTTGATATATTATAAGTATAATAATAAAAAGTAGGGGAACTTCCCCTACTTTTTTATGATTGGAAACAATATATCCACACTTGTTCCTTGATTTAACTGACTAGAAAATGTCATCTGCGCATGATGAGCTTTAATAATCCGATAGCTGACCATCAGCCCTAAACCTGTACCTTTTTCTTTTGTACTATAAAAAGGCTCACCTATCTTCGCTAACCGTTCAGGAGGAATACCTTGCCCTTCATCAGCAAGCTGCAGCCAAAGGTGGTTTTCTTTTGCTTTAATCGTAATATGAATACCCCCTCCTTCAGGCATTGCTTCGATAGAGTTTTTAATAATATTAATAAATACTTGTTTTAACTGATTTTTATCTCCATATACCTGCGGTAATTGCTCATCCCTTTCAAATATGAAAGCTACCTTTTTTTCTACTGCTTCAGGTTCAAGAAGCGAGCACACTTCTTGAACAAGCGCTTGCATATTCAAGGGTTCAACATTCATAACCTGAGGTTTTCCTAACATCAAAAATTCTTCTACGATTCCATTCATTCGTTCTAATTCAGTTTCCATGATATCTATATACAAAGCATCTTTGGGATTTTGTTCTTTTAATAAGTGAACAAAACCTTTTAAAGAAGTCAAAGGATTTTTGATCTCGTGAGCAACTCCAGCTGCAAGTTCTCCTACAACGGCAAGCTTCTCAGAAGTTCTAAGCTTCTCTTCTGCTTTTTTACGCTCCGTAATATCTGTCGATACGCACAGCATTTGAATCACTTCCTGTTTTTCATTCATAATAGGAAGTTTTGCTGTTTCGACCCAGCGCCGGTTTCCTTTCGAATCTTTAAACTGTTCTTCTAATACCATCCCTTTTTGCGTACAGTTTGAAAACGTCCCTTTATATAAAAGATCTGATTGAAGGTTGAATTGATATTTATCAATTGGTTGTCCAATCAAGTCATCAGATTTTTCACCTAGCAGCATCGCAAAAGATTCATTAACAAGAATGAACTCCCTTTTTTGATTAATGGCATAAATATAGCTTGGATTAATGTCAATGACTTGTCTTAAAAACGTTTTTTGTTCCTGCAGCTGATTTTCTTTTTGCTGTAAATTTGCTTTAGAATGGCGTATATAGCTAATCATTTCATTAAACTGTTTAGATAAAGTACCGATTTCCCCCCGCTCAATTTCTCGTTCCGGAATTTTTTGATTAAAATTCCCGCGCGCTACTTGTCCCGCCAATTCATATAGTTTACGAATAGGATTCACAATTTGCCTTGCATATAACGCAGTAAAAAAAGAAAGCAGTAAAATTGTAATACCTGAAACGGTCCAAAGCGTTTTTTCAAACGTTTCATAAGGCCTGTAAATTTCTTCAACGGGTAATTCAGCGACAATTCCCCAATCCAAAACAGGAATATATTCAAATGACGCAAAGAAGTACTTACCTTCGGTGTTCACAACGCGCTGATATCCTGATTTATGATTCATCGTTTCCTGAACGATTTCATTTTCCCTGGCATTTTCACCGATTCTCTGTTTCTCAGGGTGTGAAATAATTCTACCATTGCGGTCTACAATAAACGTATAGCCGTTCTCTCCTATATCGAACGTTTGAAAAATGGATTGAAAGCTTTTATTTTCTTCAATGCGCAGCGCTAAATTTATAACTTTTTTTACATTTTGCTGCTCATCCAAAATAGGAATTGCCATCACCACAATGTAATGCTTTGTGTCTGCTGAAACGACATCGCTTAAATATATTTTTTTAGTTCGCAGCGCTTCTTGAAAATATTTTCTTTTACTTAAGTTCACGTGCTTCATACTCTTTAAATCATCTGGGTAATAATGCTCCACATACCCTTTTGTATTAAAAATGGTTCCGCTATCGATATACGGTGAAATATTAACTATTTTCTGCAGTTCTTTGTCTATCTCTTGTTCATCATCTGATAAAAAAATAGGATCTTGCTGTACCTCGTCGCCCAAGCTCCAAATATCTTTAATAACGATGTTAATTTGCTCTTTCATTCTCTTGACGGTTTTATCAGTTACCTGTCGATATTGATCTTGAGAAATATTAGGCAGCATCACTCTTGAAACTATAAACATTAGCGTCAGTACGGTACAAATAAGAAGCACATTAATCGTGAAGATTTTCCAAAACGTATGAGATTTAAACCATTTCATGTTTGTTCACCTTAATTCAATGAAGTCTACCTCCATTGTACTGCAAAATGAAAACTTTTCCATGTAAATGATAGAATTCCACCTTTAGACATAGAAGAAAAGCATTTGGTTCTACATTACTATCAGAAAACTATGAGCTTTTTCACTGTATTTTCTGCTAAAACTTTTTTAGGGTTCTTATATAAACTTTGCTTACTGCATTTTCTTCATACAGTAGAAATCAATTATTTATCTTCCAATAAAAAGACCCCATCACGAAATGATGAGGTCACCCATTTACTATTTCTTCTTCCTTCTAGCCCCGTAAAAACCAAATAAGAGAATAAACCAAACGGGTGTCAACAATAAGGCTGGACGCGTCGCATCAGAAAACAGCATAATAATAAGAATCACTGCAAACAACGCTAGCACAACATAGTTTATAAATGGTGTTAACGGTGCTTTGAATGTTGATGCTGCATGCAGCTGCGGACGCGTTTTTTTATATCTTAGATGGCAAATCAAAATGATACTCCACACCCAAATGAAACAAATAGCGCTGATGGTTGTTACGATGCCAAAAGCTTGATCTGGTATCAGTTTGCTTAACAAAGCTCCCGCCGAGATAACCAGCGTAGATACAAACAATCCGTTGCTTGGTACGTGGTTTTTGTTCAGTTTTGCAAACGTAGATGGCCCTTGGTCATTTTTACTTAAGTTATATAAGATACGGCTTGTTGAAAACATTCCGCTATTACAAGCAGAAGCGGCTGAAGTTAATACAACAAAATTAATAATTCCAGCAGCAAGCGGAATTCCGACTAAACTAAAGGTTTTAACAAATGGGCTTTCTGCTGCATTCAATTCCATCCACGGGTTAATAAATAAAAGGACGATAAGCGCTCCAACATAGAAAAATAAGATTCGCAGCGGAATTTTATTAATGGCCGATGGAATATTTTTTTGGGGATTTGATGTTTCCGCTGCCGATACCCCTACCAATTCAACCCCGACGTATGCGAAAATAACCATTTGGAATGAAAGTAAGAAACCTGAAACACCGTTTGGAAACAGTCCTCCATGATTCCAAAGATTTTGAACCGTAACGGATCCTGCATCTGTTTTAAATCCGATTACCAGTAAAATAACGCCAATAACAATTAACGCAAGAATCGTAATAACCTTTATTAAAGCAAACCAAAACTCTAATTCTCCAAATAATTTTACGGTTAATAAGTTAAGTCCTAATAAAATGATTACACAAATAAGTGCAGGAATCCACTGAGGAATATTGAACCAATATTTCACATATACGCCAACGGCAATCACATCAGCCATAGCTGTCATGATCCAGCAAAACCAGTACGTCCACCCTGTGACAAATGAAGCCCATGGTCCAAGATACTCTTCAGCAATATCTGTTAACGATTGATAACCTGCTTTAGACAGCAGTAGTTCTCCTAGCGCTCTCATCACAAAGAAAAGCGAAATACCCACAATTAAATAAGCAAAGATGATAGAGGGACCTGCAAGCTGTATGGCTTTACCAGAACCTAAAAATAATCCCGTCCCAATGGTTCCTCCAATCGCGATTAGCTGAACATGACGATTGGATAAATCCCTCTTTAATTCTCGTTGTTCCAACTCTAACTCCTCCTAACAATAAAACCTTTGATGCGATCGTGCGGACTACAAAATAAAGTCCAATAAAAAAAGAGATTGGATGCGCTCCAATCTCATGGTCATAAGAATAACAAATATTATGGTACATGCTACCAATTAGTAACATGCCAAATAAATATCCGGTACTCTTCTGTCCTTTTGCCTGAGATTGTGAACCCTTCGGCGTCGCGAAACTATCGCGATCTCTCCAGAAGCTGCTCCTGCTATAGTGTGATCCATAGCAATCATAGCTTTCTACGTATTAAATTTTTCGATCAAGATAATGACTGTCGAATAGTTGTTTATTCTAATACCAGTTGGATGCTTTGTCAACAAGAAAGATGACTTTCATTTATTTACCTTCTTCGAAAGAAGGTAATGAAACAGGTTCAATCGTCAACTTAGTATCCTTTTCTACATGCTACCTGAGTCCCTGCGGAAACCTAAATACGTTAAATGGATCGTACTTTTTATTTACTCTTTCTAACCGCTCTGCGTTGTCTCCAAAATACTCATACTCGTAGTTTCTAAGGTTGCTGATAGGGAAATTCACATAGGAGCCTTTCGTAATACGTTTAATATATTGAAATTGCTTATACAGCCACTCTCTGTTTGCTCGTGCAAACGCATCGTCTGTCCATACAGATTGAAAGCCCAGAATATATCTAGCGTTTCTGTAAAAGAAGGCCGTTTCTCTGTTACCAACACTGCGAATTTCTCCTCCTAGTGCATAAAAAGAAATCGCGGCGTAAACGGACCCTTCTGCTGGACGCTGTATGAGATCTGCAAGATTTTCAAGCTGGCCAACTGAATAACTTCTTTGCACAAATCTTCCCGTTGACTTAAATTTTTCAGACGGAGGATAGGTTGCTTCTATCTTTTGTACCGCTTCAAGAAAAGATAATGACTCTAGCTCGACTCGGAACCCCTCCACCTCTGCAAAAGGCTGCAAGATCTTTCGAGCTCTTTCTGGAGATCCGTAAAAGAAGCCGTTCGCAAATATGCCCAATCCTTCTCCTTCTGCATTATAAAAACTGGCAACTAGCGTCATACGTTTGTCCAATTCAGGCAGCCAGCTTTGCCATATATTCATCACTTGTGCCTGTTTTTCTCTTGTAGTACCTACATAAAAGAAGCGAACAAGCGTCACAGAGCTGTTCGTCGGTTTTGGAAGCTGAAACGTCATGCTTGCCACAACGCCAAAATTACCGCCACCAGCACCTCGGCATGCCCAAAAAAGATCCGCGTTACACGATTTGTTTGCTTTAATAATCTTTCCTTCATAATTGACCAACTCTAGCTCTATCAAGCTGTCACAGCCTAATCCGTAAAGTCTGCTCGAAAGCCCCCAGCCTCCTCCGAGCGTAAAGCCAGACACCCCAACAGTCGGACACGTTCCTCCTGGAAACACATATCCATTCGAACCGATAAAATCATACACTTCCGTATTCTTTGCTCCTCCCTCCATCTTTAAGATGTTCCGTTTCCTATCCAATTTCAACCCGTTTAACCGACTGATATCAATGACCAATACACAGTCACCCGTAGAATACCCTTCATAATGATGACCGCCAGATCGAATGCGAATGTCTACACGATGCTTGCGCGCCCATTGAATTGCATTTACAACATCCTGCTTTTTTTCACAGTACACAATCACAAGCGGAAATTTATCAATAGCACGATTCCACTCCTGACGAGTTTCCTCATAAATGGGGTCTTTCGGCGTTACCACTTCACCCGTAAGCCCTTTCAAAAACATTGAGTCCATTTGACCTCTGCCCCTCTGTATATACTTTTTAGTAGTTTTATTACTATAGTATTCTTGGGGTGGTTGAGGGTGTGGGTTTTCAAGACTAGATTGGCGTTTATCATCTCTATAAAAAATGAAATTTCAGTTCATTTACTGAAATATAAGTACTAATAAAACTTCTTTTCGGTGCTCCGATGCTTTCTAAAACATAACTTTCCAATAATTCAAATTAGATATATTAGAATATTTTTTCTTCCAACAAGAGTCCAATTCAAATAAAAAAAGAGCAGAACCAAATCTGCCCTTTACTCTTCATCTATTTACTTCTTTAACGTCAAACTCACCACATTCTCCACGTGCGCTGTATGAGGGAACATATCAACAGGCTGAATGTAATCAACGTTATAAGCCTTCGACAGCTGCTGCACATCTTTGGCTAATGTGGATGGATTACAAGATACGTAAACCACTTTCTTTGGCTTTACTTGTAAAATTGTTTTTAGAAGCTTGTCATCACAGCCTGTTCGCGGCGGGTCAACGACGATAACGTCTGGCTTCCAGCCTTCTTTTACCCACTGCGGCATCCATTTTTCAGCCGGACCTGTTACATACGTGGCATGTTCAAATCCATGATCTTTGGCATTTTTTCGCGCGTCTACAATGGATTCTTCAATCGTGTCCATTCCGCGAATTTCTTTGGCATCTTTAGCAAGCCATAAGCCAATTGTCCCTACTCCGCAGTAAGCATCTACGATTTTTTCACTGCCTGTTAGCGCAGCTGCTTTTTTTACTTCGTCGTATAGCTTCACCGTTTGGAGAGGATTCAGCTGGAAAAATGCACGCGCTGAAAGTTCGAATGAGATATCACCTAACGTTTCTTGAATCACCGACTTTCCAGAAAGTGTAAACGTTTCGTCTCCAAAAATAAGCGATGTTTTTTGACCGTTTACGTTTTGTACGAGTGATTTCACTTCCGGCAGGCGGCGCTGAATTTCTTTCATCAGCAGCTCTTTTTTCGGAATTTCTTTTTTAGCCGTAATCAAGACAATTTGAACTTCACCCGTTTCAAACCCTACTCGTGATACAATGGTACGCACAATTCCACGGCGTTTACGCTCATTGTAGATAGGAATTTGAAGGTCTTGTAAAATTCGTTTTATTTCTTTTGTCACGTGATTTGTAGCTTTATGCTGAATGGGACAGTTTTCAATATCAATCAAGCGGTGAGAATTCAGTCCATACAAACCCGCAATGACTTTTTGTTTGTCCACGCCGACTTGAAACTGAGATTTATTACGATAGCGCCACGGATCTTCCATACCAATCGTTTGGCGAGTTTTTTCCTCTACTTTTTTTAATGAACTGTGACGTTCGAACGCTTGCAGAACAATATCCCGCTTGGATTCTAGCTGACCTTCATAAGATAAGTGCTGAAGCTGGCAGCCTCCGCACTGGTCGTAAATCGGACAGGGTGCTTCTACGCGATGAGGAGATTTTTTGCGAATTCGCTTGATTTTCCCTTCGGCAAACTTATGCTGAACATTTGTTGCTTCTACAACCACTTCTTCATTCGGTAATGCTCCCGGTACAAAGACGACTTGGCGCTTAAAATAGCCTACGCCTTCTCCATTAATACCGAGTCTTTTTATCGTCAACGGAAACGTTTGTCCTTTTTGAACTTTCATTTCAGTTTTTGATTTATTCATGAGACCAACTCCGATTAGTTTAAATTCTTTATATAGTTATTAACGGTCTTTAGCTGCTTAAAACCTATTGGACCGTATCGCTTTAAAAAAGACATCAACGCATATTATAACACTTCAACAGCAAAAAACCGACAGAAGAAACATTCCCGTCGGTTTTTATCTTTATTTCGTTTTAGAAGGACTTTTCTTCAATTGTTTACGTTCGTTCATTAAATCATCAATGCTTTTAAACGTATAGCCCTGCTTTTTTAAATCCACAATCGCTTGATCTAACGCATCTGCGTTATCCTTTGAAACGGTATGCAGAAGCATGATCGCACCTGGATGTATTTGAGTCATCATATTGTCGTATGAGTAGCGCCAGCCTTTTTGTTCATTCACTTTCCAGTCAACAAATGCTAGTGACCAAAATACATTCGTATAGCCTTCTTGCTTTGAAAGAGCTAGCGTTCGTTCGCTAAATACACCTCTAGGTGAGCGGAGATACTTCATTTCATCACGACCGGTAATATTCTTGTATTCATCTTTTACTTTTTGCAGTTCCTCTTTAAAACGTGCATCATCCACTTGAGTTAAGTCAGGGTGATGCCATGAATGATTGCCGACAATATGCCCTTCTTTTACCATTCGCTTAATTAGCTTAGGCTCTTCTTTTAAATAGTGTCCTGTTACAAAAAACGTCGCAGGAACCTTTCTTTTTTTGAGCACGTCTAATACCTGCGGGGTATAACCATTTTCATAACCGTTATCAAACGTTAAATAAATATTTTTTTTAGTTGTATCGCCGAGGTAAAACGCATCATACTTAGCAAGAATTTGTTCATAAGCTGTACCTGCGGATGCGGGCTTGTGATTTTTACTTTTTTGAAATCCCCAGCTGATCGGAGTATTTGGATACATTTGTGCTTCAACAGATGCTATGCCTGTTGACATCACGAATAAAAAAACGAGAAAAAAGGTGAACCGGCGCATAAGAAGCTCCTTTCGGAAGTCATTTTACGCTTAGTATCCACTCAATTTTCTCGTTCATGAACGTTACTTTTTACCATACGTTCCCGACGTATGTTTATTTAAATACCGGTTCTTTAAATTGCTCAAGCTTTTCAAATGAAGACTTGTCTACATCTGCATGCAAGCTGTTTCCGTGTGAATCCATCGTCACTACAGCTGTAAAACCTTCTACTTTTAAATGCCACATTGCTTCAGGAATACCGAACTGCATCAAATCAACGCCTTCTACGCTCTTGATACAATCAGCATAGTACTGCGCAGCTCCGCCGATAGCATTTAAGTATACGCCCCCGTGCTCTTGAAGAGCAGCAAGCGTTTTAGGACCCATACCGCCTTTACCGATAACCGCGCGGATACCAAATTTCTTCATAATATCTCCTTGGTAAGGTTCTTCACGGATACTTGTTGTTGGTCCTGCAGCGGTTACGTGCCATTTTTCATCTTCGTCTTTTAACATAACCGGGCCACAGTGATAAATGATTTGTCCATTTAAATCAATTGGCGCATCGTGGTCTGTTAAATGTTTATGAATAGCGTCGCGTCCTGTGTAGATCATACCGTTGATGCGCACTACGTCACCAACTTTTAATTCACGAATTTGCTCTTCTGTAATAGGTGCTTGTAATACAACTTCTTTTGTTTCATCCGCATTTTGTTTCTCTTCTGCACCTGCATTTTTATTAAAATCTACTTCTTCGCCTTCTTGATACAGCCACTCTTGAACGCTTCCTGTATCAGCGTTGATTTTAATACCTAAGCGACGGTAAGCCCAGCAGTTATACGCAACTGACACATAGAAGCTAGCAGGAATACGATTGATTACGCCGACTTTACAGCCAAGTAATGTCGTTTCTCCGCCAAAGCCCATTGTACCGATTCCTAGCTTATTAGCATTTTCCATTACATACTCTTCTAATTCTTTCAGCTGAGCGTTTGGATTTTCGTCATCTAAGTTTCGGAACAGCTGCTCTTTTGCTAATTCATAGCCTGTTGTACGGTCGCCACCGATTCCAACACCAATGACGCCGGCGCTACAGCCTTGGCCTTGCGCTTGGTATACTGAGTGCATCACACATTTACGAATACCGTCTAAATCACGGCCAGCTCGGCCTAACCCTTCTACTTCACAAGGCAGGCTATACTGAATGTTTTTATTTTCACAGCCGCCGCCTTTTAAAATAAGACGCGCATCAATATAGTCATTTTCCCACTGTTCAAACTTAATAACCGGCGTGCCTCCGCCTAAATTATTACCGCTGTTTTCTCCCGTTAACGAATCTACAGAATTAGGGCGAAGCTTTCCGTGCTTTGTTGCTTCTTCAATTGCCCAATAAATTGCTTCTTTAATTTGAAGCTGATTCACTCCTACAGGGGTTTTAATTTTAAATGTTGGCATACCTGTATCTTGACAAATTGGCGATAAATTATCATCCGCCATCTTAATATTATTGGTAATGGTCGCTAAAGACATTGCTGCACGCGTTCCTGCATTTTCACGCGCTTTTGCCTTTGCGATAGCACGTCGAACGTCTTTTGGCAATTTTGTAGATGTTTCAACAATTAAATCGTACATGCTTTGTTTTAAAGCTTCAATCATCACTTAATTCCTCCCATATCCCGCTAATGTATGTATTTATCTATCTGTCGTACAACTTTCAAAATTTATTATACTCCTTCAAAAATTGTTTCGAAAGACCTTTATAGGAGGATTTCTACTTCAAGCAAAAAAGCGCTAGTTTTTCTAGCGCTTTTTTCTTCTTCATTCTTTATCTTTTTTAAACTGCTCACATTTTGCTTCTAAGTCATCAATCATTGTAATCAAACGGTCAATATCTTCTAGATCTGTGTTTTCAGGCTCCATAGAGTCTAATACATGTACAAACATATTTAAACGATCTTTTAAATAACGTACTTGTGAATCTTTATCTCGAACGGCGTTTCCCATTTTAAACCCTCCTGATGTAGCTTTTCATTCGTATTTCCTTATATCCTAACGAATACTTTCATATTTGACAACTAAAAGCAATAAAATCCATAATAGTCACTGGTGTCCGTTTTGAATGGGACGTATAATTTAGTCTAGCAGGACGGACCGTGAGATGTTTTCATCATCATTTCACTTTACGGAAAAATAAAAGGAGTTTTTTTATGGCCACTTTACAACGAATTACCCCGGAATTCGATCCGTGGGAAGCGTATTTAGATATGAAACAATATGGCAAACCGACGCTCACAAACGTTGAATTTACAACAACGACGCTTTGTAATATGCGATGTGAGCACTGCGCAGTTGGATATACGCTGCAGCCAAAAGACCCAAACGCACTGCCTCTTGATTTAATTTTAAAACGTCTCGATGAAATTCCAACACTTCGAGCGTTAAGCATCACGGGCGGAGAGCCTATGATGTCTCTATCTTCTGTGAAAAATTATGTGGTGCCTTTATTAAAGTATGCACACGAACGAGGTGTCCGTACACAGATTAATTCAAATTTAACATTAGATCTTGCTCGTTACGAACAAATCATTCCTTATTTAGATGTTTTACATATTTCTCACAACTGGGGAACGATGGACGATTTTGTGGAAGCTGGCTTTGCAATGATGGAGCGAAAGCCTACTTATGAGCAGCGCGCCAAATATTTCGACCGTATGATTGAAAACAGCCGCGCGCTTGTAAAAGCAGGTGTAACGGTATCAGCTGAAACGATGTTAAATAAACGTACGCTTCCTCATATGGAAAAAATTCATCGTCAAATTGTGGATGAAATGCTTTGTCAGCGTCACGAAGTACACCCTATGTATCCAAGTGACTTTGCCAGCACCTTAGAGACATTATCTCTTCCTGAAATGCGTCAAGCGATTCATCACCTTCTTGATATTCGAGATGAAAATGTGTGGATGCTATTCGGCACGCTGCCGTTTTATGCATGCAGTAATAACGAGGAAGACTTAACGCTTTTACAGCGCTTGTATAGCAGTAAAAATGTAACCGTTCGAAACGATCCAGACGGACGTTCTCGCCTAAATGTAAATATTTTCGACGGAGATATTATCGTAACTGATTTTGGTGATACGCCTCCTCTTGGCAACATTCAAGATACAAAGCTTACAGACGCTTTTGATACGTGGCAGCAAAGCACAATTTCTAAAGAACTTAGCTGCCATTGTTCAGCGGTCTCTTGTTTGGGACCTAATATTTTGGTAAAAAACAGCTATTATCAAGATACTGATTTTAGCAAACTCCAAGCGAACATTACAAAATAACAAAAAGAGATTCCACCACTGGAATCTCTTTTTTTGTTATCTCGGCTGATCGTAAGCCCCGAAACTTAAGGAGACATAATCTTGTACTGGAATCCATGCTCCAATTCCTTGAGACGTTACATTTCTCACCACAATTGAACGCTTGCTGCCTTTTACCGTTACATATACTTCCCCATACGTTACTTTTCCCTTTTCACTTACAGCAGGCGTGTACGCATAGAGATAACCTACTTTTTTAGGAGCTACGTTATACACCTGGTCTTTTTTCGTTCCGGCACCTACAAACGTTTGAAATGATAAAGTGAGCTTTGTTTTTTTAGCTGCTTTAATTAGCATCATTTGTTTAACATGATCAGGCTGAGGCACTTTTGCCGTTAATCCGCCTTTTACATGGCTTTGATTTTCCTGACTGTACATCATTTTGTACTGAGTTTTTCCTGCTCTGTTATCATAATGATTCGTATTGATTCGCTGGTGCTGCCAGTTAACGTTTGTTTCTGTTGATTCATAATTTAACGGCCACTGTCCTAAAAAAATGGTTGCTCTAAATCCAATTGCCCATGGAGTTTTAGAAATGTTTGATTCATTTAATATACGAATTAAATCAGGGTTTTCAATTTTTACATTTGACGTTTCAATGAGCTCTTTTGTGAACTCACTCGGCTGCAAATAAGGCGTGTCTTGACTAGCATTTGGATACGTATTTTCTTTTGAAATATTTAAAGCTGAAGAAGGCACGTTGATGGTAGGCTGAGCTGTTTTTGCAATGGCGATCTTCGTTGAACATGAAAACGAAATAATGATGGTAAACACAAATAAAAGCAATTTACGTAACATCTAGAAACTCCTTTCAACATCGTTAATGAATGCAAACATAGTTTTTTCAAACATCCCCTGTTTTATCCTGAATACCAAAAGGGAAATTCTTCTATTCACTCACAAAAAAGAAACGTCCACATAAAGTGAACGTTTCTTTTTTAAATAAGATAAAAACCAATTCCCATAATAATATAAGCACCTAAAAGAGTTGCGCCTTCAAACCAGTTTGTATCTCCATCATTAGAAATCGCAATTGTTAAAAATACGGCTGTTACCATCGCAATCAACTCAGGCCAAGTAAAAACAAGAGACATTTGGCTTTCGAACATTAGCGAAACAAGTACTAATATTGGTGCTACAAACATCGCTACTTGTAAAGTTGATCCAACAGCAATTTCAACAGCTACACCCATGCGATTTTTAACGGCCATAATAATAGCGGAAGCATGCTCTGCCGCGTTCCCAACAATCGCTACAATGATGACCCCGATAAACAGCTCACTCCAGCCAAAGCTTTCCGAGACAATTTCGATTGTACTTACCAAGCTTTCGGATACATAAGCCACCGCTAACGTAGACAAAAAGAGAACCGCAATCGCTTTCCACATTGACCACTCTGGCTCCTCATGTTCTTCCACTTCTTCACTTTTATGCTGATACACGCCTCGATGCGTGACCAGCTTAAAGAATAACGCCGCTAAGTATAAGATGATGAGAATAATGGAAATTCCGACACTTAGAGACATGGTCTTCGCTTCGTCCATTTCGCTAGCAAACACTTCAGGAATAACAAACGCAACGATAACGGCAAAGATCAATAATCCAGAATTATGTCTTGCATCATAGACATTAAATTCTTGACGCTTAAATTTAAGTCCCCCGATAAAGAATGAAAGACCGCCTACAAGAAGGAGATTTCCTAATACAGAACCGGTTAACGATGCAAGCACCACGGCTGTAAGGCCTTCTTTTAAAGCAAAAATCGAAATGATTAATTCTACAGCGTTACCAAAGG
This sequence comes from Priestia sp. FSL R5-0597, assembly GCF_038006305.1. Taxonomy (NCBI): domain Bacteria; kingdom Bacillati; phylum Bacillota; class Bacilli; order Caryophanales; family Bacillaceae; genus Priestia; species Priestia sp. FSL R5-0597. Next base: position 366,062 of record NZ_JBBOUZ010000001.1, on the reverse strand, counting down.
TAGCATTCAATAGACCGCCTATTCGAGGACCAGCTACAACAGCTAAGCTCTCTGTAGCTCTTCCCATAAAAGCTGCGAGGGCAATGATTGTTAAACAGTAAATAATAAACATAAGAACATCTGACCAGTGCATCATGTGCCCAATAACAGATAGCGGCACCCCAAGAATAACCGCTATCAGAAAAATCCGATTGATCATCGATATGTACACCTACCTTATTCATTTTTTGACAACAAAATCAATCATATCAAATTAATGGAATTTGTATAGACTCACCGTCAATGTTAGTATTTTTAACCTATTTTTATAAATGATAAACCTCTAATTGATTTTTGATTAAGATATTTAAAAATCAGCCAAACTACCAAGGATAATGAGATAGAATGAGGAGTGAAAAAATGAGTAATGATGTAAAAAATCAAATTTTATCGGTACTGGATGACTATACAATCGGAACGTTAGCTACGATTCAAGATGGAAAACCTTATTCACGCTTTATGATGTTTTTTCATGAAGATCTTGTGCTTTACACCGCCACCAATAAAGATACCCACAAAGTCGAAGAACTAGAAAAAAACCCTTACGTTCATATTTTGTTAGGCTATGATGGGCAAGGTTGGAGTGATCCGTATGTAGAGGTAGAAGCCAAAGTAAATGTAGAAACAAACGAAGAGTTAAAAAAGAAATTTTGGAATGAAAAGTTAAAAGAGTGGATTAAAAGTCCAGATGACCCAAATTTTTTGCTTCTTCAGCTGACTCCTGAACGCATGCGCTATTTTGATAAAGCCGGAAGCAAACCAAAAGAAATATAAAAGTGGACGATGTCCACTTTTATTTTATTTCGAAGGTTTCTGTCACTTCTATACTGTCAATAACCGACTGTAGCATTGAACAATTTTTTCGGGCTAGCTCAATCGATTTTTCAATTTTGTCTAATGGCAGGTCTTTTCCCGTGATGATATAGTGCAAATGAATTTTTTCGATTCGCCCCGCTTTTTCATCATTGCGCGTTACATCAGCTTGGATGCGTAAATCGGAAAAAGCGATTCTTTTTTTCTCTAGAATCTTTCTTAACACGCCTCCGCTGCACACGGCAATGGATGATGTCATTAGCTGATACGGACGAAAGCCATGCTCTTCATCTCCGGCGATATGTAGCTCTCCATAAGGAAAATCTGTCGTAAACCCCGCCTCTTTTTTCATGTTAAATTCCATTTTCTTCACTCCTTTCCTTCATTATAAACCGTTTTTTATATAACCAACTACTCTCACTATAGATCACTTGTTACACCGCGGTTTATTTCCGGGCACCATCACAATAAAAAAATCCGAACGAATTTGATTCTTGATCAAGAATCAAATTCGTTCGGATCTTCCTTCAACTAATATACTTTTGTCCTAGCCTTTTGTATGACTCCGTATTAAATTAATTTTCCAGCGCGAATATCATCCGTCATTCCTTCGTAAGGCGCTTGAGCGATAACTTCCTCATTGTTTACTCCGACATTTGTGATGAATGTAATGTCAGCAAATTCGGGAACCACGTATTTCGGATATGTTTCGTATTTTTCACGGGATTCATGCATTAAATCAAGATAATCATTTTGATAGCACACGGTAATTTCAGGATGTTCATGTACCCATTTTGGGAAGAAAATAATTCCGTGCATGCGTTTTTCATCAGGCATAAAGTTCAAAGATACATCTGTCCCCGTTGGTTCAGTCCAAGATACTTTATATACACCTTCTGTTAATTTCACAATATCTACTTTTTGGTCACGAACCCATCGTCCTGCCACCATTCCGCTATGAATACGATAATCGATTGTATTTTCGTTTTTAATATAGATTTCATATTCCCATCCGTTTTCGTATGTGTAAATCATATGATTTCCAATAAATTTTTCCATGTCTATACCTCTCCTTTGATTTGATTTATAAAACTTCGTATATGTCTAGCACAACGCTTTCTGGGTTTCTTACAGCAGCGCCTATAAACATGCGGTCCTGTAACCACTTATACTTTGCACTTCCAGTTTCAAAGACAGGAATCGTACGAAAGTAAACGTGCTCTGGGGGTATAATTTCACCTTCAGCAGCCTGTTCTCTAAACTCTTCACTAACCTGACGTATTCCATTGTTTTCAATATAAATAAGTTCATCATCTTCTGTTTGAATGACATATCGTGCAGATAAATCGACGCGGCCATCCCAACGAATAATTTGAGAATTCGCTCCACTTGGAAGAATTAAGCCTTTTATTTCCCCGTCTGCAGTACCTGACTTAATGGGAATAAACTGTTTTTTTCCTAATCCTGTATGACCAATAACGACGGGTGTACCAACATTAATTGTGAATGTTGCTATTTTCTTCAGCCCTGGTTCTATCATAGCAATCACCTCTTAATTGTAAATAAAAACATGTAAATATTTACACGTTTTATTCTACTCCCCTTACATAAAGATGTCAAATGGACAGCACGGCCTGTTTATATCCTTGTCAATAAAGCTTTTTCCTTGTACGATTAAACAGTTGGATTGACAAAATATAGATAAAAAGAGGTTAAATGCTATGGGTGCTACTCATCAACAACGTTTCTGGATTTTAGTTAGCCTTGTCGCCATTTCTGGATTCAGCCAAGGCATGCTGCTTCCTTTAATTGCTATTATTTTTGAGAAAGATGGTCTTTCCTCTACTATAAACGGATTAAACGCAACTGGATTGTACCTGGGCATCTTATTTATTTCTCCTTTCATGGAAGCGCCGCTTCGCAGATACGGATACAAGCCAATTATCGCAGCAGGAGGAATTTTAGTTATTGTATCTTTAGCTTTGTTTCCCCTGTGGAAATCTGTTGTATTTTGGTTTGTGCTCCGTTTATTTATTGGAATAGGAGATCACGCGCTGCACTTTGGAACTCAAACGTGGATTACATCGTCTTCCCCTGCTGATAAAAGAGGTAGAAACATTTCACTGTATGGGCTCTTTTTTGGTATTGGTTTTGCTGTTGGTCCTTTAATGACGCCGTTAATTGAAATTAATCAAGCGCTGCCTTTTATGATTTCTTCTGCTCTATGTCTTCTAACGTGGGTATTTTTATTTTTGATAAAAAATGAATTTCCCCTTCAGGGAGTTGAGGTTAATTCATTAAAAGAAACGGCTAAGCGATTTTCTAAAGCGGCTAAATATGCTTGGATTGCTTTTTTACCGCCTTTTGGATATGGTTTTTTAGAGTCATCACTGAACGGCAGCTTTCCTGTATACGGTTTACGAATTGGATTGCAAGTAGAGTTTATTTCACTGCTGCTGACTTCCTTTGCAGTTGGAGCTATTGTGTTTCAGCTTCCTCTTGGCATACTGAGCGATAAATTCGGACGGAAATTGATATTAGGATGGATTTTATCAATTGGAGCCGTGACTTTTTTTACAGCAAGTCTCTTGGAAGACACCGCTATTCCATTAGTAGCGTGTTTATTTATAGCAGGCATGGTTGTAGGTTCTACGTTTAGTTTAGGAATCAGCTATATGACGGATTTGATTCCTACTCGTCTGCTTCCTACAGGTAATTTACTGTGCGGCATTGCTTTTAGTATCGGAAGCCTTGCCGGTCCTTACATAGGCGGTACTTTTATTCAGTTCTTTCATCATGTCAGCTTTTTTAATATTATTAGCGGGATGCTTGGCTTTATTTTTATCCTTCTTTTTGTATTCGGACAAAAAATGCCTATGCAGCAAAAAACAAGCGAGAACTTATAAGTTCTCGCTTGTTTTTAAACTTTTAGCGTCCGGTGCTGAAGAGCTGATTTTTCAATTTGTATCGTCGTATGCTCAATACCACAGTGATCGTGTACTAAATCAATGGCTTTTTGCAAAATCTGCTGACAATCTTTTTCATCTTCTACGCGCATATGACAGCTCAATGAGTCCAGTCCTGAAGTAATCGTCCAAATGTGTAAATCATGCACATCTTTGACTCCTTCAATGTTTTCAAGAAGGTTTTTTATTTCACTGTGATCCACTCCTTCAGGAGAGCCTTCCATCAAAATATGAACGCTATGAGCAAGCACGCCCCAAGCGCTTTTTAAAATTAATACAGACACAACTACAGAAATAATCGGATCAGCAATATACCATCCAAACAGCATCATAAGAAGTCCCGCTACAATAGCTCCAATAGACCCTAAAGCATCTCCCAATACGTGTAAGTAAGCGCTGCGCAAATTTACATTTCCTTTTACATCGCCTTGTCTCATAAGTGACCATGCGCTGATTAAATTAGCGAGTAAACCAACAGCAGCAATCAGCATCATGCTGCCACTTGCTACAGACTGCGGCTCCAGTACGCGCTGATAGGCTTCATAAATGATAAACCCTGCTATTACAAACAGTGCCACTCCGTTAAAAAGAGCCGCTAATATTTCAAAACGATAATAACCGTACGTTTTTTTAGCCGACGCAGCTCGGTTAGCAAACCATATGGCTACGAGGCTAAGAGCAAGTGAGCTTGTATCAGACAGCATGTGTCCGCTATCGGATAATAGCGCTAAACTATTTGTAAAAAGCCCTCCGACAAACTCAAGAACCATAATACCCGCGGTGATAATTAGTGCAATTAACAGACCTTTTTTGTTGCCTTCACGCTGTGTATCAAAATGGTGATGATGACCATGATGATGATGGTGGTGATGATCATGACTCATGCAAAGACCCTCCTTCTAATCGTTATGTGCGCATTCTACGTGCTGAATCACTTGATGCAGTATTCCAACCACGTGTTCATCATCGTACGTATAGAAATACGTATTCCCTTCACGGCGATATTTTACTAAACGTAAATGACGCAAGTGAGTTAACTGATGTGAAATAGCTGATTGTGAAACACCAAGCACTTCAACCATATGACCGACTGAACACTCTTCTTGAAATAGCAAATAGAGAATCTTCATTCTCGTAGGATCTGAAATAGCTTTTAGTATTCTTGATGCTTCTTCTACTGTTTGAGGTGATAAAAACGAATGTTCATCTTTTTTCATAACATCTCTCCGTTCATTATATGCAAGTATATGAGCATATGCTCATATATGAATTATAAAATACCTTTTTCTCTATAGTCAATTATTTACGTCTTTCAAAATTTTTTTGCCTATTTTAAAAAAAAATCCACACAAAATACTTTTTCTGTTATATAATACAATTAAATATAATAAACTGTATTAAAACAGATGGAGAGGAGAATAATAAATGAGCAGACAAGAACGTAAAAACATGATTACATTTATTGAAACAATGAAGGGGATTGACCGTGAAACCTTAATGTACATGACGGATGCCGATATCGAGCACATTTACACTTCCGCTTATAAATATTATGAAGAGCATTTAGATATGTAGTACGTTTTTTACAGAATGCAGACGTCCAGCTGCATTCTGTTTTTATTTTTTAAGCATTAGTTGTTACCTACTTGCTTGTTCCGTGCTATACTATACTAAATATCCCAATTCAAAAGATAATAAATGGAAAAAGTGTGCTGCTATCGCTGAGATGGCAGCTTTCGTGCTTTTTTAGGGGTAATGATTGTGATTATTTTTCTCAATTATCGTTCAAGGAGGATTTGTATGGAAAATGCGTTACCTAAAAAACAAGAACAAACGCCGCAAACATCTTCTGCTGTCAACGTATTAAAAACACATGGTGAACTCATTGCTGCACTGTTGAGCGGAGTGCTTATTTTAGCCGGCTGGCTGATTTCAAAACAGCAGGATACAGCTGTATCTATTACGCTCTTTGTATTAGCTTATGTGATAGGTGGATTTGCTAAAGCAAAAGAAGGCATTGAAGAAACGATTGAAAATAAAGAATTAAACGTCGAAATGCTAATGATTATTGCGGCCATTGGAGCGGCTGTAATTGGCTACTGGACAGAAGGTGCTATGCTTATTTTCATTTTTGCACTAAGCGGTGCATTAGAAACGTACACCATGAATAAAAGCAACCGAGAAATTAGCGCCTTAATGAATTTGCAGCCGCAAGAAGCAACGCGGCTGATTGGAGACCAAGAAGAAATTGTCTCCATTTCAGATTTACAAATCGGAGACTTGCTGTTAGTTAAGCCGGGTGAACGAGTGCCGTCCGATGGTATTGTTGTCTCAGGTCAAACAACGATTGATCAGGCAGCTATTACGGGTGAATCTGTCCCTGTACTAAAACAGCTCGAAGATGAAGTATTCGCGGGCACGGTGAATGTGAAAGGCGCCATTACCATTAAAATGACAAAGCCAAGTGCTGAGACGCTGTTTCAAAAGATCATTCAACTTGTTCAAACGGCTCAAAGTGAAAAGTCTCCTTCTCAATTGTTTATCGAACGATTTGAAGGCACATACGTAAAAATTGTTCTATCGGTTGTGGCAGTTATGCTGTTTCTCCCCCACTATGTGCTTGGATGGAGCTGGACTGAGACATTTTACCGAGCAATGATTCTCTTAGTTGTAGCGTCTCCTTGCGCCCTAGTTGCATCTATCACCCCTGCTTCGCTGTCTGCTATTTCAAACGGAGCAAAAAAAGGAATTTTGTTCAAAGGCGGCGTGCATTTGGAAAGGTTAAGCCATTTAAGCGCAATTGCTTTTGACAAAACAGGCACGTTAACAAAAGGAAAGCCAGAAGTGACAAATGTTATTGTACGTTCTGATATAAACGAACAGGAATTTCTTATTAAAATAGCATCAATTGAACGTCAGTCTAATCATCCGCTTGCTCAATCCATTGTTGACTTTGTGAAAAACAAGCAGGAATTGACGCTCGTTCAGCCAGATTCACTTGAAGACGTTCCCGGATACGGTGTGATTGGGTCTCTTCAAGGAGATACGTGGAAGATAGGAAAAGCAGATTTTGTAGGTAAAGAAGAAGCAGCTGAATTTGAAAATGGGATTTCATCTACGCTTGCCAGTGAAGGAAAAACGATTGTGTACGCAAAAGACCAGCATGGTATTGTGGGATTGCTTGCGCTAAAAGACGTTGTACGAACAGAAGCTGTAGAAGCTGTTAAATCTCTTAAAGAGCAGGGTATTCATACCGTCATGATTACAGGAGACAGCGAAAAAACAGCCGAGGCCATTTCAAAAGAATGTGCCGTCGATGAATACATTGCAGAATGCTTGCCTGAAGCGAAAGTAGATAAAATTAAAGCGTTAAAAGAAAAATTCCCTACCGTTTCAATGGTGGGAGATGGTATTAACGATGCACCTGCTCTCGCTACTGCTAACGTTGGAGTAGCCATGGGAGAAGGAACCGATGTGGCACTGGAAACGGCAGATATTGTTTTAATGAAAAATGATTTATCAAAAATTTCGGATGCAGTAGCTCTTTCCAGACGAATGAACTCAATTGTGAAGCAAAACGTTATTTTTTCTATTGCCGTCATCTTTTTATTAATTTGTTCGAATTTTTTCCAAGTGCTTGATATGCCATTTGGTGTTATAGGTCACGAAGGCAGCACCATTTTAGTTATCTTAAACGGCCTTCGCTTGCTAAAATCTTGACGAAAAAAAGCCTAACGTATTTGTTAGGCTTTTTATTATGGAAATCAATGCCTTAATGGTAACCGTTTTGTCCATTTTGGCTGTTGCTTGTTTTATGCTTTGGCTGACTCTTTTTATTTTGCTTTGTATTGCTTCCGTCTTTTTTCGTATGCTTTGTCATGATGTAAAACCTCCCTTTCACTTTGTTAGTATGCTCATATCTTGTGAATGATTTCATCCCAATTTGTGACTATGAAGATTTGACTCGGCGGTCGTAGAAAATAGCGTTAATTTCTCCTCCAATAACGATAATCATACCCGATAGGTACAGCCAAATAAGCAAGATAATAATTCCGCCCAAGCTTCCATATGTAGCCGTATAGTTATTGAAATGATTGACGTAATACGCAAATAGCATCGATACCACTGTCCATCCGACCGTAGCAAAAGCCGCTCCTTTTACAACATTTCGAATCAGCAGCTTTTTATTAGGAGCAAAGTAATACAACCCCGTAAAAACAGTAAACAAAATGAGACCGCTGATAATCCAGCGGGAAGCAGACCATAAAGCGAGAAAAGTTTCTGAAAATCCAAACGTAGACGATAAATAAAGACCAATCATATGACCAAAAACAGGAAGTAAAAGCGCTACAATAATAACAAATATCATCGCAAAAGTAAGGAGAACTGCCATGCCTCTCGCCACTAAAAACGGCCGATTTTCTTGTACGTGATACGCTCGGTTAAATGCCCTTACGATCGCATTAATTCCATTTGAAGCAGACCACATCGTGGCAATGATACCAAAGGACAATAGTTTTTCATTATGAGAACCAATGATATGAGAAACGTTGCTTTCAATCATGTGCAGCGTTTGCTGTGGCGCTACATTTTCGACCAAGTCAAGCAGATCTGTTGATTCCAATGGCAAAAATCCAATCAGCGTAATTAAGAAAATTAAAAAAGGAAATAGCGAGAGCAGCAAATAATAAGCCAATTCAGCTGATAAGCTGGGCAGCTCATCTCGATGAATGCGGCCCATCAGTTCTTTGCCAAACTTTACGATGTTATTTATGTATATTCCAGCCATATGTGCCTCCTTATTTATTTTTGTTCATCACCATACTTCTCTACAAATGCTTCTTTTGTATCGTTTACAATTTCCATCACCTGAGGGGTTGTTTCTTTTAACTTTTCTACTTTTCCCGCTACAAATGATACATCTTCAGAAACTTGCTCAATGGTCGTACGGATCGTTTCATATTTCTCTTTCACAGTATCCGTCACAAGTTCAGGATGCTGAATAAGAGTTTTTGTTTTGTCTTTCAGTTTTTTACTTCCTTGAATGACGGAACTTCTGGTTTCTTTATCAAATAAAGAAACAGCTCCTCCTATAATTGCTCCAATGACCATACCTTCTACTAGCTTATTTCGATTACCCATTTGTCGTTTCTCCTCCGTTTTTTATTTTTTAAGTATCACTTATTCTGAGAAATGCTTCTCTATAATTTCGTCTAAAAGAGCCTTGCATCCTTCTTGAACTAAGTCATATACTTCGTCAAAATTCCCCGTAAAATAAGGATCAGGCACATCTTCAATATGTAAATCGGGCACAAAATCCAAAAGTCTTGCAATATAACCTGTTTTAGTATGTCCAGCCATTCTTCTCAGATTTCCTACATTTTCGACATCCATTCCAATAATATAATGAAATTTAGCTACATCCTCTTGAATCACTTGTCTTGCTGTTTGCCCTTTAAAATCAATGTTGTTTTTCGTTAAAATAGATTGCGTCCCTTCATGAGGAGGATTTCCTTTGTGCCAGCCTCCTGTGCCTGCAGAATCTACGTGAATTTGTCCTTGTAGCCCTTTTTTCTTCACCATATCTTTAAAGACCGCTTCTGCCATGGGTGAACGACAAATATTTCCCAAACAAACGAATAATACGTTAATCATAGTCTCGACTCCTTTCCCTTATTACAAACATTATATACAATCATTTTTAAACTAAAAAATAGTTTTCTTTTATTTATATCGTTTCCACTCTTCTGTGGATAAGAACCTGACATAAAAGTGTTCACACGATAAAAACATGTTACAATAAAAAAAACGCAACTGGAAGGATGAACAAAGTGGATTTATCAGTAAAATCTCCAGAGAATATTAAACATATGGTCGATAGCATCAGTGAAAAATTGCGCATGCTAAATATCGGAGCAATTAAAGCCGAAGCTTTTGACGAAGAAATGTATGAAGACTTAAAGTACTTATACGATATGGTAATGAGAAAAGATTCTTTTAGCCCAAGTGAAATGCAAGCGATCGCGGAAGAATTAGGTACACTGCGTAAACAAGCTTAATGACACCTCCGTCAATGACTAATAGCCATTGACGGTTTTTTCTACATTTTTTTCTATACATGAATGCTGCACCTTTTAGCGAGCAAATAAGAGTTAAATCGTTTACATACACATAGATGAAATATTCCCAAAAATCTTTCTTTTTTATTAGGAATTGACGTTTTTATTATTTGTCTATAGAATGTATCGAAATACCTAAAGCTCGTATAGTCTTGGAAATAGGGTCCAAGAGTTTCTACCGAACTACCGTAAATAGTTGGACTACGAGGGTTGAACATCATTCATACTGCATTTTTATTCTTCTTTATGTTCTCCCTTACATAGTCCTTCATTGTTATTCAGTTATACAATGAGAGGAGTCACATTCATGTCAAATACAAAAACAACCTTAAAAAAACAGCTTGCTGTTGCCAATAAAAAAATACCTGCAGATCTTGTAGTGAAAAACGGGAAAATTATCGATGTCTTTACGCTTTCCATCATTGAAGCCGATATTGCGATTGCTGATGGAGTGATTGTTGGAATAGGTCAATACGACGGGAATAACGTCGTTGATGCAAAAGGAAAATACATTTCGCCTACGTTCATTGATGGACACGTTCACATTGAATCATCAATGGTTACACCTAAAGAGTTCTCAAAACTTCTTGTACCTAGAGGCGTTACAACTGTCGTAACGGATCCTCATGAAATTGCGAATGTTTCAGGGAAATCTGGCATTGAGTTTATGCTTCAAAACTCGGATTCCATTCCTTTAGACGTATTTGTGAACTTACCTTCAAGCGTGCCAGCAACTCCTTTTGAAAGCTCTGGAGCCGTCTTAAAAGCAGCTGACTTAGCGCCATTTTTCTCTCACTCTCGCGTGCTTGGATTAGCAGAAGTGATGGATTTCCCTGCTGTTCGAGATGGAGATGACGATATGCTCGATAAATTACAAGCAGCTAACGATGCAAACGGCGTAATTGATGGGCACGGCTCAGGGCTAGATGCCACGGGCGTTAACATTTATCGTACCGCTAATATTTCAACAGATCATGAATGCGTAACAGCAGAAGAAGCAATTGAACGTATTCAGCGCGGGATGTATGTTCTAATCCGCCAAGGTTCTGTTGCTAAAGATTTGAAACAATTGTTACCTGCTGTAAATGAACGCAACGCGCGCAGATTTTTATTCTGTACCGATGACAAACATCTAGATGATTTATTAACGGAAGGCTCTATTGATTACAATGTTCGTTTTGCTATTGAACTCGGGCTGGATCCGTTAATTGCGATTCAAATGGCTTCATTAAATGCCGCTGAATGCTACGGGTTAAAAGATAGAGGTGCGGTTGCTCCTGGTTACAAAGCTGATTTTATTCTGTTGGACGACTTAACCGATATATCTGCAGCACATGTTTATCAAAACGGAGAGCTCATTGCTGAAAATGGAGAGATGCTGTCTGTGCAAGAAGAACAAATTGATCTTCCGACAGAACTAATGAATTCTGTTCATTTGAAAGAGTTTTCTATTAACAAACTTACGATACCACTTCAGCACAATCGGGCTAATATTATTGAAATTAATCCAAACAGCCTGCTTACAAATCATATTGTAGAAGAAGTTCAAGTAAAGCAAAACGAATTTCAGCCTTCTGTAGAAAACGATCAGCTGAAAATGGCTGTTGTTGAGCGCCATCATCTAACAGGAAATATTGGTCTTGGGATCGTAAAAGGCTTTCAGCTAAAAGACGGAGCGATCGCTACTACGATTGCTCACGATTCACATAATATCGTAGCCGTAGGAACAAATGATGAGGATTTAGCAAAAGCAATTGCGGCAATTGAAGAAATCGGCGGAGGTATTGTTATTGTAAAAGATAATGAAGTGATTGGTTCCCTCCCTCTTTCCATCGGAGGGTTAATGTCACCTCACCCTTACAATGAAGTAAATAGCTTACTTAAGCAGCTTCACGGGGCTCTTCATGAGCTTGATATTTCACAGAAATTCAACCCGCTGCTGACGTTATCTTTCTTAAGCTTGCCTGTTATCCCATGTCTAAAATTAACCGACAAAGGATTATTTAACGTAAAAGAATTCAAGCATATCCCCGTTCAAGCATAAAACAAAAAGGACTCTTTTGAGTCCTTTTTATTTATACCCTTTAGACGGCGTAGTTCGAGTTTTACGATTTTTATAATGACGATATCCTTCTTTTAAAAGGATGGGAAAAACAGCGACTAGAATTTTTTTTAATATACGTCCCAATGTAAGGCACTCCTTTACGTGTTCTTACTTTACTATACCCAAATTGGACAGCTAAAAACGCAAAAAAGAGCAGGTATATCCTGCTCTTTTTGTATTACTTACCGATAAATTGTTGAGTCCAGTACGTAGTATCACCTTTTACGTATCCAACACCAATTTCAGTGAAATCAGGGTTTAGAATATTTTTGCGGTGACCGTCACTATTCATCCAAGCATTCATTACATCTTCAGGAGATTGCTGACCTTTTGCAATGTTTTCACCTGCAGTTGTATATTCAATGCCGAATTGTTTCATCATATCAAATGGTGAACCATATGTTGGTGAATTGTGGTCAAAGTACCCTTTGTCCATCATATCTTTTGATTTAGTGCGTGCAACGTCACTTAATTTTTTGTTAAGTGTTAAAGGCTTTAAACCTTGTTTTTGACGTTCTTGGTTTACTAAATCTACTACTTTTTGTTCAAATTGACTAGCATCTTTGGTTTGCTCTGCTTTATCAGTATTTTCTGATTGTTGAGCTTTTGTGTTTTGCTGTGTTTGCTCCGGAGCTTTTGCTTCTTCACTTTGCTCTGGTGCTTGTGCTTGTTCCTGTGGAGCTGCTTCAGCTTGATCTGGTGCCTGTGTTTCTTGCTGTGGAGCTGCTGCTTGAGCAGATTGTCCTTGAGCGTTAAATTTCTTTAATAGCTCGTCTACATTTATATTTTGTGCTGCTTGAGCATCTTTAATGGTAATTTGTTTTGGAGTGTTGCAATCAGGAGCTGCTGCATTTGCTTGTCCTGCTGTTAGTAATCCTAATGATACGGCACCTGCGACAGTGGCAATACGAAACCTTTTCTTCATGTTTGAAATCCTCCTATGTGATAATAAAGTTTTTTGTAAAACCGCAACGCATCTAAGCTTGTAGCAAGCCAACCTCGTGATGCACCCTCATTGTTGCACGAAAACTATGAAACTCGCAACGTCTTTTAAGCTACCAAAATTATACTAACACTTATGTAAAAAATATTTCGATTATATTACGCGGCTTCTAGCTATTGATAGTAAAAGGTTTTCATATACTTTGAGAAATAGCTTCATCCAATGCGGTAATATAACTGTAAATTCCTCGTCAAAAACGTTACATACAAAAAAGGCGACAACAGAGTGGTAAACCACCCTGTTATCGCCTTTTACAGAAAGTTTTACTAATATTATTTACTTATTTTAAGACGTTTACTGATTCACGTACGAATGCTTCCATATCATCTGGTGTACGGCTTGTAACTAGTTGATTACCGCATACCACAACTTCTTTATCATGGAAGTTTGCGCCTGCATTTTTCAAATCAATAGCAATTGATTTGAAACCAGTTACGTCACGTCCTTTTAATGTTTCAGCATTGATTAGCAGCTGTGGCCCGTGACAAATAGCCATAACCGGTTTGCCTTCATCCATAAATGATTTTGTAAAAGCTACGACTTGATCGTCCGCACGCAAGATATCTGGTGAGAAGCCTCCGGGTAAAAACAATGCGTCAAAATCTTCTGGTTTTACATCGGCAATTGCTTTATCAATTGTTAATGTTGTTTCGCCTTGTTTACCTGTTACTTCGCCTGTTTTCACATCGATTTTTGTTAGCGTATGGCCTTCTTCTTCAAAGGCTTTGGCTGGATCTGTATATTCCACATCTTCAAATAAATCTGTTACTAATACTGCAATTTTCTTACTCATTCTAAGCAACTCCTTAATTGATTTGTGTACTAATGTTCTATAAATAAAATACCCGTACACTATTCTTTTAAACATGGTTTACGAGTAAAAAACTTTTCTACAATAATCTAAAAACACAGTGTAGGTTTTTATAAATCAGACATTCAAAACAAATTAAATGTCTGAAACGTCGTCTCTTCTGGAACTGGATACACATCTCTACCTGCAATTACGTTCAGAATACGCTGATTACGCTGAACGGATAAACCAAGATTTGTTGCGCCAGATCCGTGTGAATGTTCAATGTTAGTTAACGTAAAAAAGTGGTGGTTACGGGGTTGTTTAAAGACAAGCCGGTAATCTTTTGTGACGTTGAAACGCTTGTCATCTTCCCATTCGATATCATCTTTTATTCGTTCGATGAACGGCGAAATCTTTGGCTTATAGCCCGTGGATAATATCAAACGATCCGCTTCGTATTGAAAAGAGCGATCAGCCTTTAATTGTTTACACTCCAGCTCATATCCATTTGCTTTTTTATGAATGTCACTTACTTCAGTCGAAGCTTGAATCGTAACGGGTACTCTTCCTTTAAGTGAACGATGATAGAGTAAATCATAGATTTTCGTTAAGGTAGAAGATTCAATTCCGTGACGTAGGGGGTTTAAATCTTCTACCGTGCTTGTACGCTCCTCAAAAGCCAGCGAATGAAAGTAATCTACATAGTCTGGCGAAAATAACTCTTGAGCAAGCTTGGATTGATCAAGCTGAAAAAAATTAGAGGATCTTGTAAACCATGTAAGGTGGTAATGATGTTCAGTCTGTTCTTCTAGTAAATCCAGAAAAATCTCGGCAGCACTTTGCCCTGAACCAACGATCGTTACATGCTTCCCTTTTTGAATCTCTTCTTTTTTATGTAAATAGCCGCTGCTGTGTAAAATATGCTCATTTAGCTTTTCTTCAAAAGCCGGAGGCACAAGTGGAATGCTTCCTGTTCCCATTACAACGTGTTTAGCATTTACCGTTTGAATTCCCTCAGGTGTTTCTACCTTTACTTCATAATACTCTTCTTCATTTTTTGGTATCACGTCCACAACTTTTGAAGAAAAGTGGCAGGAAGATAGCTGCTCCGCTACCCATTTTGCGTACTCGTTGTATTCTTGACGCGGAATGTCAAAACGATTAAAGAAAAAGAACGGATACAAGCGCTTTTGCTTGTGAATATAATTTAGAAAAGAATAGGGGCTTGTTGGATCTGCAAATGTAACTAAGTCTGCTAGAAACGGAATCTGCAAGTCCGTGCCGTCAATTAACATGCCCGGATGCCATTCAAATTTCTCTTCTTTATCAAAGAAGACTGCATCAATTTCATCAAGAGGCTCAGCAAGGGCCGCTAAGCCTAAATTAAAAGGGCCTATTCCTATTCCCACCATGTCATACTGCTTATTTGTCATCTTTAAACTCCCTTTCATAAAAAAAGCTAACAGTATTGTCTACTGTTAGCTTTTTACCCTTTTTCCATACATTTATGCGGAAGGAGTCATACTCATTTTCGGGCCAAACGATTCATACATGATATTTTCTTGGGAAATGCCCATTTCATCTAGGCCTTCTAACACCATTTGTGTAAATGAAGAAGATCCACAAACATAATAATATGCATGTTTATCGCCGGCATATTTAGCTAGCTCTTTTTTAGTTAAGCGACCATACGTTGTGTTTTCATCATGCTGATCTGTTTGCGCTTGACTATAGAAAACGTGCTGTTCAAACGTATATGTCTCTGACAACGATTGAAGCTCTCGTTTCATTGCATGAAACTGCTCATTTTTAGCACTGTGAATAAATGTTACTTCTTGATTGTTTTCCAATGCTTGATGAAGCATTGACATCATTGGAGTAATTCCTACACCTCCGCTGATAAATACTGATTTATTATTTTCTTTTAAGACAAAATCTCCTGCTGGAACGCTGACTTCAAGCAAGTCTCCTTCTTTCAATTGATCATGTAAATACGTTGACACGACCCCGTCTTCCATTTGTTTTTCTTTTTTCACCGTAATTTTATAGTATGGTTGGTTTGGATAGCCAGATAAGCTGTACTGGCGAATGGATAAATATTCTTGACCAGGAATTCGTACACTCACGTACTGACCTGGCAGAAAAGCAGGCAGTGCTTTTTGATCAGGTGATACTAAATAAAACGAGTACACGCCTTCTGCTTCTTTTACTTTTTTATGAACCATTAGTTTTTTATAATCTTTCCATCCTTTTTCTTCAGCTTCTTCATATAACTCTTGCTCCACACTTATGAATACGTCTGCAATGGCACCGTAAGCTTCTTTCCAAGCTTCCATAATCTCATCGGTCGCAGCTTCTTTTAAAACATCTTTAATTGCCTTTAATAAGAACTCGCCGACAATTGGATAGTGCTCTGCTTTCACGCCGATACTACGATGTTTATGGGCGATTTGCTTCACAACTGGAAGCAGCGTTTCAAGCCGATCGATGTACTGCGCAGCGGCATAAACTGTATTAGCTAACGCCATTTGCTGACGTCCTGTTTTTTGATTTGTTTGGTTGAATACATTTTTTAAAGAAGGATACTGTTCAAAAAGCATTTCATAAAAACGAGTTGTGATTGCTTGACCATGCTTTTCTAAAACAGGAACTGTACTTTTTACAATAGAAATAGTTGTTTGTTTCATAACTTTCGCCTCCGAAAGATTTATTTTTAAAAGATATATTTTTAATACATCTTTATAATACTCATATCCTACTTAAAAAGATATATTTTATATACATATTTAAAGAAATGTTCACAAATTCACCCTGTCAAAAATGTGAGCATTCTTTCTGTATTTCTTAGATATAGACATGCTATTATAGATATATCAGCTGCTGATAAGAGAAGAGGTAAAAAGATGAGGCTCACACAATATACAGATTACTCACTGCGAGTTTTATTATATTTAGGCGTTCGCGATAATAATAAACTAAGCAATATAAAAGAAATTGCTGAAGCGTATAATATTTCAAAGAACCATCTTATGAAAATCATTCACGAACTTGGAAAACTTGGCTTAATTGAAACGATCCGAGGACGAAACGGCGGTATTCGTTTAGCTCAGCTTCCAAAAGACATTAATATTGGCAAAGTGGTACGTCAAACTGAAGAAGATTTTCATATTGTTGAATGTTTTGACCGTGAAGGAAACTTCTGCATTATTAGCCCCGTCTGCAAGTTAAAAAGTGTTTTGCATGAAGCCATGCAAGCCTTCATTAAAGTGTTAGATCAGTATACATTAGAAGATCTAATCCAAAATAAAGACGAATTAAACCTCCTCCTCCTATCTCAAAAAAACGAGGAATGAACAAACTAAAATTCACCTGAAATCATTCTCGTTTTTTTGACCTTTTTCCCTTTCATCATAAAATAAAAGATGTTACAATGAGGCACGTATTGGAAAGACAAGATGTCTCCATTCGAGCAGACAATGAACCTCATTCTGTTCATCCTAAAAAAATGACGAAAGGGTGTTTGAGTATGCACGTAGGAAGCAAAGGTTGGTATGTTGAGGAACTTAAAAAACGAGGAGTTCGCAACCATGAAGGCCGCAAAGTGGAAAAGTACAAAACATATGTACTTGCTAACTTGCTTGATAAACACAAAAATTAATTAACGTGTAATAAGAGAGTACAAACTTGTACTCTCTTTTTTGTTCATTTAATAAGCAGCGTCTTGATAAAAATAATTTGGTGATAATACTTTATTTTTATAAGGCTTATGAAAAATATGTGTGGTAGCTGGTGAAACCGGTGGGATTAACCATGTCCAGTTCCCAGTCACTTCCCGGCCATTTTTTTGTTCTCTTTCTTCAAACAAGTGAAATTGCTGAGCAGCCGTATGATGATCTACAATGCTAACACCTTCTCGTTTGAAAGAAGAAAGCACCGCAACGTTTAATTCAATAAGAGCTTTGTCCTTCCAAAGCGTCGCGTTGTAATCCATATTCAATCCCATCATAGAAGCTATTTTTGGAAGTTGATTATAGCGATACGTATCCGCCAAATTTCGGGCACCAATTTCAGTCCCCATGTACCATCCATTAAATGGTGCTGCGACGTAATCAATCCCTCCAATTTCTAGCTTCATATCTGAAATCATCGGGACAGCGTACCATTTTAACTGTAAGTCTTCAAATTCAGGAAGTTCTGGATGCGTAATAGCTACTTCTTTCACTAAATGTTTTGGAATCTCAAACAATCGAGGTGACGCTTCATTAACTTGCAGGACCAGAGGAAGAACATCGAAGTGAGTTTTCTCACCTTCCCACCCCAGCTTTTGGCAAACTTCTGTGAACGCAACAGAATCAGGATCTCCTATCACGCCATATTCCGTCTCGTACCCAGCATAGCGGATTAGCTGATGATTCCAGATTCTAATCGGTTCTTTTGCTTGCGTTTTCGGTTTAAACACCGTAATAGTAGGCCGGATTTTCCCGTCATTTGTTGCATATTCAATATGGTGAAAAAGAGCGTCTCTTACCTCTTCAACTGTGCTCACCTCTCGCTTATCAAATACATTGAGCGATTGCCAAAATAGTCGTCCGATACATTTATTGCTGTTTCTCCAAGCCATGCGAGCTCCGTGCTCTAACTCTTCAAATGTATGATCATAATGTCCGAGTGACATAATTTGCTGATGAATTTCTTTTAATCGCCTGTTTTTGTCCGCTTCGCTTTTTTCAAGTTCAGCGTAACACGTCTCTATAAATACACGTGCTTGTTCAAATAATTCTTCTTGCTTCAACGTTTGTTCCCCCCTAGAAGAACAGATTTCATTCTTTTCGTCCAAGAAAAGCAAGTTTCAGTATACCATCCTCATAGCGGAAACGCGCATCATAATGCTTTAATAACCTCTTTCAATATTAACCAAGTTAGAAGGCAATTCGCCTTGCTCAACTTTTTGCAGCGTTTCAACAAAGCACTCTACGGCTTCTGCAGGCGTAGTCACCGCCGAAATATGAGGTGTTATGATGATATGTGAATGATTCCACCAAAAAGATTCTTTCGTTAACGGCTCACGTTCAAATACGTCTATGTATGCTTTTCGAATACGCTTTTGCTCAATAGCCCCTACTAACGCATTTTCATCTACAGTTGCACCTCGTCCAACATTTATAAAGTATGCATTCTCAACTAAATTCATCCATTTTTGGTCAAAGTAGCTTTTTGTTTCATTCGTTAGCGGCATTGTACTAATAATCCAATCAGCTTCTTTTAGCAAGTCTCTCTCATTTGAAATCGAGACTACTTGATCAAATGACGGCTTTTCATTTCCACTTTTAGATACTCCTATCACTCGTACACCAAAAGATTTTAAAACGGTTGCAAGACGTCCGCCGATTTCACCTGTTCCATAAATGATGACCGTTTGAGCAGAAAGCTGCTGAGGCTCTACCGCTTTCCACCGCTTTTGTTTTTGCTGATGCTGAAACTGTGCGTGGTGCTGAAGTTCAGCTAGCATATAGCTAAGACAATATTCACTGATCCGCTGACCAAATGAACAAACCGTACGTGTTAACATCACGCTCTTTTTCCAATCCGCACTTTCTAAGAACCGATCAACTCCTGCACCGAGAGAATGAATCCATTTGAAGCTATGGTCTTTAAAGTAATTCGTTGGACCGAAGGATAAAAGCGCGTCAGCCCAGTTTAAATCTTCCATTGTAACGTCTTGCTCTTCCATAAATCGAAACGTCTGAGACAGCTGCTTTTGTTTGATTATCTCCTCCAGCTCCTTATGCATTCTTCCTGCCACTAGTATCGTATAAATGTTCATTTCTTTTCCCCCTGCCTTTTTATTCTTCTATATACTCTATTTGAATGATTCGATATAACCGTCCCGTCGTCATGAAGGATTTTCTACATTGATATATATAGTATGAATCAAGTGAAAGGAAGACGCGAGTGAATTTTATATGACTTTCAAGGCTGGAAAACTCATATGGATTTATGTATATAAGTTCGCTATAATCGTTATGAATCAATTTGTTTATAACGAAACGTACGATAGATATTTTAAAAGAAAAGGTGTGTCAGCATGAGTGTATTAAACGTAAAAAATCTAAGCCATGGTTTTGGTGACCGTGCGATTTTTAACGATGTATCATTTCGATTGTTAAAAGGTGAACACGTCGGCTTAATTGGAGCAAACGGCGAAGGTAAATCAACATTTATGAACATCATTACAGGCAAGCTAGAACCGGATGCGGGAAAAGTAGAATGGTCTAAAAAAGTGCGCGTTGGCTATTTAGATCAGCACACGGCATTAGAGCGCGGCCTTTCTATTCGTGATGTACTAAAAAGTGCTTTTCAATATTTATTTGATTTAGAAGCTCAAATGAATGGCCTCTATGAGAAAATGGCGGATGTATCACCAGAAGAACTCGAAAAACTATTAGAAGAAGTCGGTACGCTTCAAGACCTCTTAACAAACAATGACTTTTACGTTATCGATGCAAAAGTCGAAGAAATTGCACGCGGATTAGGATTAGAAGATATCGGCTTAGATCGTGACGTACAGGATTTAAGTGGCGGACAGCGTACAAAAGTATTGCTAGCCAAACTATTGCTTGAAAAACCAGAAATTCTTTTACTTGATGAGCCTACAAACTACTTGGATGAACAGCATATTGAGTGGCTACGACGCTACTTGCAAGAATATGAAAATGCCTTTATTTTAATTTCTCACGATCTTCCATTTTTAAATAGCGTGATCAATTTAATTTATCATATGGAAAACCAAGAGTTAAATCGCTATGTAGGAGACTACGACGATTTTATGAAAGTATATGAGATGAAAAAACAGCAGCTTGAAGCAGCTTATAAAAAACAACAGCAAGAAATGGCAGATTTAAAAGATTTCGTAGCGAGAAACAAAGCGCGCGTGTCGACACGAAATATGGCCATGTCCCGTCAAAAAAAGCTGGATAAAATGGAAGTAATTGAACTAGCTCAAGAGCGTCCAAAACCAGAGTTTAACTTTAAGAGTGCTCGTACTTCAAGCAAATTAATTTTTGAAACATCTGATTTAGTCATTGGATACGAAGAGCCGCTTTCTAAGCCACTGAATCTAAAAATGGAGCGAGGTCAAAAGATTGCCCTTGTAGGAGCAAATGGAATCGGGAAAACAACTCTTTTAAAAAGTATTCTAGGAGAAATCAAACCGATTTCAGGCTCTGTAGAAAAAGGCGATTACCAGCATATTGGCTATTTCGAACAAGAAGTTAAATCAGCTAACTACAATACGTGTATTGAAGAAGCATGGAACGAGTTTCCTCACTTTACCCAATATGAAATTCGTGCAGCGTTAGCTAAATGCGGCTTAACAACCAAACATATTGAAAGTAAAGTAGAAGTTCTAAGCGGTGGAGAAAAAGCAAAAGTCCGTCTATGTAAGCTGATTAACAATGAAACCAACATTCTTGTACTGGATGAGCCTACAAACCACTTGGATGTAGATGCGAAAGATGAATTAAAACGAGCTTTAAAAGAATACAAAGGAAGTATCTTAATTATTTGTCACGAACCTGAATTTTATCAAGATGTAGTCACAGACGTGTGGAACTGCGAATCTTGGACGACTAAATTATTTTAAAAAAACGGGTTAAAAGAGGCATATCTTTTAGAAAAAGTGGGAATGATAAGATTAAGTTCCCCCCCTTTGTGTGAGTAGCCATTTTTTAAATGGTTACTTTTTTTATGTATAGTCCTTTAATAAAATGGCTATATTGTATCTATACTCCCTAAACCCAAAAAGACCGCTGCAGTGATGCAGCGGTCTTTTCGTTGTCATGGTTTCATCTGTAGCCAGCTATCAAAATGATGAACAGCTATACTGCTTGGAGGGTTTTTAGCTTGACACTTCGTAAGCAACTTACCCAGCTCTTGCATCATCTTTTCTTCTCCTTTAGCAGAAAAAGAAATGTATTCCCCTTCATCTGAAGCCATCGTTTCTACCCCTATTTCAATCGGAGTGGATAGTACACGTCCCCACTTGCGTTCATTTTGCGTTATGTCAGCAATACCGTCTTCTTTATCTGCATGGTTTCGGTACGACATAATTGTGACTTCATCAGCGTACTGAATAATCCAATGCCCCAGCGAACCGGAACCGTTGCTATTTTTGAATGGAACTTCGTCAAACCAAAACGGTATATCTACAGCAAGCGGCAAGTGTAACTGACGAGACTGTACTGCAGCTTGAGAAATAACATATTGATACTGCAGAATACTTTTCGCTCGATTATTTTTCCAGCTTTTATACAAATACGGCTCTATATCTAAATGAACCCCTGAAAATTGCTGTTGTTCTTCCGCTTCTGCTTGGTAAGCTGTTATCCAATTAAAAAATGCGTCTTGCTCTTCTATACCAGAAGGCCCTATCCAAGAAGGTGCGCCGTCAAGTGCGTAGACATCTATACCCTGGACTTGCGCTTGTTGGATAAAATGCCTATATACAGAAGGTGAAAGATGAGCGTCAATTTGTAAATAAACCTTTGTCACCTTTTTTTCTTGAAGTTTTTCACGGATAGCTTCTTGGTCCAACATCCATTTCTTTGTATCCCACACCCACGTCGACAGCGGTATATTCATCTCTGCATTCACCTTTGATCCACATCCTGTTCCTTTCCCCATATTAAACAGCCATACAACCACCAGAAAAATAAGAACGCACTTGCTTTTCACACTCTATTTCCTCCTTTATACGAGCCAGAACTCATATAAAGAGAGTCTGGCAGCTTGGCAACTTTATGGTGAATTTCTCCCTTAGATCTGTAGCTTTCAGCAAACTCTCCCTTATCAATTTTTTCAGCCTAATCTTTATTTGTTCTAGCGGTTGCTTGATTTACTTCCCTGTATCTTTCTTATGGAATAAATATGCCTGCTTTGGATGGTTTGGCTGATTTGGATATTTCAACTGTAATTGTCCTTTTCGTAATAGCTTTGTTAAATAATTATTACGTACTCCATCCGGCGTTCTTTCTAGTAAATAAGCAAACTCTTTAAGCATGAGCGGTTTTTCTTTGCATAATTCAAGAATAATATGCTCCATCTGATTAGGCGAAAGCCGTTTTTTTTCACGAGCCAGCGCTGCAATATCCCATAGCTTCGTATCAATATCCTCACCATTCACTGAATTAGAAGAACCATCTTCCGATTCCTTATTATAGGAGTTTTGATAAATATTATAGGAGTAATCATCTTTATTATATGAGTTAAGTTCACTATTATAGTAGTTTTCTTCTTTATTATAGGAGTTATTGTCGTTATTACATGAGTTTAACTCCTCTAATAAATCTTTATTATAAGAGTCTTTATTTTTATTATAGGAGTTATTTTCGACATTGTTTTCAGGTATGTTTTGATATTTTTCGACACTTTTAAAATTATTTCCCAAATCAGTTACAGACGTATGATAAGTGTCTTTTTCAGAAGAACTAATCTGTCTTTCTTGAGTGGACAGAGATAACGTGACTACCGTACGATGCATAGAAACATCTTGATCAACAGAAGGCTTTTTATAATGATGCAAGCTCCAGTTTTGCTTCACTTTTTTCAAGCCAGAGCCCGAACGTTCACATAGCCCTAGTAAACTGAATAGCTTAACGATATTCGGGTTTCGAAGCTGACTAACGGTTTTACTAAAAACTGAATCTGTAGGTACTAACAAAAGACCTGGATTAGAAAAAACGTAATGAGAAGGTTGCTTTTCTAAAATAACGCCGCCCTCGCCATTATAATCTGCATGAATAAGCATATTGATTAAAACTTCTGTTAAAGAGGAAGCGATTGACGACTGGGGTTCGCTATTGCGAACAATTTCATGAATATGGAAATAAAAATCGAAAATATTTCCTGACCACGTCCCGTCTTGAGAGGTAAAACGCTCTGTCCATTCTTCATTCCCTTTACTTTCCCGGTATTCTAAAAAGTATTGTGGTAAAACTTCTGTGATAATCCGTTCTTCACTGAATAAAAGCAGGCCTGCGAGCGTAACTCCTTCTTTATGGGTATCTCTTACCTTTCCCCATGCTCCTACTTTGTATAAAAACTCTTTTGTTTCAAGCGCATTCCAAGGATGAGCTGGTTTTACTTCAGCAAATCGATCCCGGTAGCTTTTGATCGTATCAAAATTTAATTCATTTAATCCATAGTGCTCTAGGATGAGATTATCTTGTAACATATTCAACTCTCCTATTATCTTTGTATATTTATTTAACAGCGCGAATATGCTGTTTCTTACCTCTTGTTACTAACGTACTAACTTTATTTATCTAGATGCCGCATAGATCCTGCTTCTGCCGCCTAATCTCTGCTACATCGATATATACACCTCATCTATTCTATCATTTTTTCTTTCTTCTCTCCTGCATTTTTCAATCTTCAACATAGCCGAGTTTATTGTGTAAAAGCTGTGGATATTTATCTTTATCCACAGCTTTTACACAACCTACAAACCCTTTTCTAGCTGTTTCAATATAAATTTGTTATAATACCCTTCATAACAACGGATTAAGTGAGGGATTACGTATGGAAAAAGCTACATTTGCAGGTGGATGTTTCTGGTGTATGGTTACACCATTTGAAGAGCTAGAAGGTATTCACGGCATTGTATCAGGATATATGGGGGGAACTGTGGATAACCCTACCTATGAGCAAGTAAAATCTGGCACAAGCGGTTATTACGAAGTGGTTCAAATCACATTTGACCCTGAAGTGTTTCCGTATAAACGTTTGTTAGATCTTTATTGGCCGCAAATTGATCCAACAGATGATGGAGGTCAATTCCAAGATCGAGGCTCGCAGTATCGAACAGCAATTTTTTACCATAACGATAGCCAAAAGCAGGAAGCTGAAGAGACAAAGCTAGAGGTCGCAAAAAGCGGACGTTTTAAAAAACCAATCGTGACAAGCATCCTTCCTGCCTCTGCGTTTTATGAAGCGGAAGAGTATCACCAAGATTTCCACAAGAAAAATCCAAAGCATTATAAAGAAGACCGCGCTAAGTCTGGTCGAGATGAGTTTATTCAAGCGAACTGGAAATAATTCTTATGTTCGAAACAAAGCCGCATAGCGTTTGCTATGCGGCTTTGTTTACCAATTATCTGTATAAGTTGCTGTTGTTGACGGCACGCTCCAATATTGCTGCGAAGGCTGCCATGCTTTTAACGAGCCATCAGCTCTCTTCACAATTGCTTTAAATTGAACATTTTGACTCGCAGGAAAATAGACGGTGCCTCTCCAATCGGCTGTAGATGAATTATATGTTAATTTAATTGGATAAAGGGACGTATCCCACTGACCTAGCTCAGCTCTGTCTCCAACAATATAAACCGTTTCTCCTACCGCAGTTGGCGCATTTTTTACTACAACCGTTTGCGCAACTGGTGTAACGCCCAGCGTATTTTTAAATTGCCCCATCAGCGTATCATTGTTAATGACATCGTAGAAACGAAGCAAAGTAAATCCTGCAAAATTATAGTTAAAGGCCATTTCAGCTGCTTTTTTATATTGATCTTCACTGCCTATAGTTAGAGCATTTTCCCCGTTTAAAACAATTCCTTTTGCATTCGCAATACCTGCTACTTGGCGTACAAGCGTCTTTGGCATAGAATATTCGGGATAACTTCCGCTGTCCGTCATTTCTAAGCACGTAAACGTTATATCTAATTTAGCTGTTTTAAAAGCGTCTAAAAGCGCATTGTAATCATTATATCCAGCAGGTTTTTCTGCAGCATGAGGAATCGTCGGATTATTATACTGCCAATGAATTCCCGCCACTTTTGCACCGATTGGTACGTTAAAGGTGGCATCAAAAGCCTGATGAGCTAACTGTCCAATACGTTTTGTGTGATCTTCCAAAGCTCCTTGATACCATGCTAAGAAATCTTTTCCATAAGCTGTTGAATAACCATCTTTTAAGAACTGATAGCCATCTGATGGCGGTAAAATTTGCGATGCAGAGGTTAAATTGGTTCCCCATGCCTGATTGACGCCGGCGAGTGAACCGTATTTAGTCAAAGCATATGATTGAAACTTGCTTTTGGCGAAGTTCGTATACACTTGAAATTTTCCTCTAGACGGATAGCCGGTTCCGTCTGCTGCTGTATAGGACGGATAACGAATTTCACCTGCAGGGCCTCCGGATAAATAGATTTTAGCAATCACGTCTTTATAAGGTGCTAACGCTTGCGCAAATGCCGTATAGAGCTCTCCGTATTGCTTAGAAATAACGTCAGTTGCAAGCGGGCTTAACGTTTCTTTATTTGTCGTACCTGTTTCAGATTTAAAGTAAAGGCTGTCATCACTTTTTAAGTTCCATACCCAAGACGGAAGCGGAACGTTACAATCATCTCCAACATTACCGCCGCACTGATGAGTAGAAATAATAGGAACGATCTTTATACCTGCATTACGAGCAGCTTGAGCAAAGCGCTGAGCATAGGAAAAATCAAACTGCTGATCGCCGTTCTTCTCCATATCTCCCCACCAGAAGTCTACTGTCACCGCATAAAATCCATTTTGTTTCGCTTTGCGTAAATCGTTCTCAAACGCT
This sequence comes from Priestia sp. FSL R5-0597, assembly GCF_038006305.1. NCBI lineage: Bacteria > Bacillati > Bacillota > Bacilli > Caryophanales > Bacillaceae > Priestia > Priestia sp. FSL R5-0597. Next base: position 339,621 of record NZ_JBBOUZ010000001.1, on the reverse strand, counting down.
TCCCATGTTGTATAGTCTGTTACCTTTTTTAAAGGCGCCATTAAGTAGGTTTTGTAACCAGGATTCATTGATTTTCCATCTACGGCAGCCGCTCCATTAAGTGGATTCAAAATGAAAGCGTTAACAAAAATGAGCACCAAAATAAAAGCCAATCCTTTTTTACATAGCTGTTTCATAGCTTCCCTCCATTTTTTCAAAATCACCTATAGGTATTCGGCGGATTTTAGTTTTTTCCTTTTTCTTTTATAAAAAAAGACGCCCCGCCAGGACGCCTCCTACATTAGTTCCAAATCTCATTCACCCATTCAGGATGGTCAATAAACGGATTGCGGTTATGCTGATAGTCTGAATAAATAATATCATTTCTGCGTCGTTCTCGATCATCTACTGGATCTTCGGCGTTCCATTGAAGAAGCACAGATAATTTCCCATGATAAGGAGCAGTGCCATTATTCACTGTGTTATTAAGTTCTAAGTCAGGCTCATCACTTACATCGCCTTCATAGCGTATGGCCATATAAAACAACATACGAGCCACATCACCTTTTACTTCATCTCGAGGTTCCCATGAATCACTGTCAAAATAATTTCCGAGTGCCTCGCTATGTTCCGTCCCTCCGTTATCAAAATCTAAGTTTCCTCTCGTACCATTTACAGACACATCGGTTGGACGTAAATGATGAAGATCTGTTCCAGGACCCATAGCTGTTCCAAAGTCCCCGTGAGACTTTGCCCAGACGTGCTCACGATTCCAATCGTCCACTCCGCCTCCATTTGTACTCTTACTCTGTGAACGCCCCGTATAGAGCAAAATAACGTTATTTGCGTTAGCTGGATCTTCATCCGTTTTCTTTAAAGCTTCCCATACGGCTGAATACGAAAGTTCTGTGTGATGGTCAATAATGTTATGAAGCTCTGTTTTTAAGGTGTTTCCTGTTTTTCCAGCTGCGGTACGATAATAGTCTTCTACTGGAACAGTTGGCTCTGTGGGGTCTGGATTCGGATCAGTTCCTCCTGTTTCTGTACTGATAGAAGTAACTGATTTTATTCCTGGGTGTGAAAAGTAAGGGGTGAGTGTGCCCGTAACAGTAAGACTTTTCCCTTTTAACTCCGAGCGACTTTGAAGTCCAAATGTACTTCGCAAATTTGAAGGAATTTGAACGTATACCATCTTGTCTGTGTTGGTTTCATTTGCACTGTCAGCGAGAGCAAGTGCATAATCGTTTGGGTAATTGCTCGTAATAACTGTAGATGTGCCTGTAGGTTGACCTACTACATATCCTTTAACAGCTTGTACACTATTGTTTTGATTTTCAAGAGCTTGTGACACAGATAAAGATGCCGCTGCTTGACTAACAGGAGTTAAGCTCACTACAAGAGCAAAAACAAGCAGGGACATTACCCATGTTTTTTTACACAGAGCATGTAATCTCACTTTTTTATTCCTCCTTATGATAGGTTTGAAAACTCGTTTCCTTCCACCTCTTTATATTATTTTTTCACTGTGAATTCCCTGCCTGTTTTTTGTTAAGTTTTATAGTGAAAAAGATGTGTTCTTCTTTACAGTGGCGGCTGCTTTATGCGAAGGGTTATATTTTTAAAAGTCCACACTGGAAAAAGCATTATGTGTCTTTCTTTATATATGGTATAATCAACCGAATCGTAAAAGAGCTTATACCATTTCAGAAAATGAAATGATTTAAATAGAAATGAGGATTGTCTATGCTTAGTTTTGACGAAAAATTAGCTATTATTTCATCGTTTCCAGAGCTGCATCGAAAAGATGTATCTTTAGGACGCGTGAATTTTCATTATGAAGAAAGCGTGTACGATAAAACGGTTGTTGTGCATCATCTGCATCCTAACGGAAATGGATTTGTATATGCAGGTTTTTTAAAAGGATATGAAACAAATGACAAAGGTCTTGTGAATATCCGTGATTACACTGAAGAAGATCTTCGATCAATTATTGAAGCTTCTATTGAATCTTTGTCTACCCTTCCTGATACAGCTAGAGAAGAAGCTATTGTAGGGAATGGAAATGAACAGCGCTGGAACGGCCCAGACAATGCAACGCTTTTACTTGTTCATGAAGATGACCTGTGGAATATTTATTCTGGCTTGAATTTAGAGGCAGCATTTTTATCTTACGAAGAAGCAGAAGATTATTTGTTTGAAGAAGGCTTCCGCCGCCTGTAAATTTACGTCTATACGCAAAAACCTCGCTGTTGATTAACAGCGAGGTTTTTTCATTTTTTCACAGAAGGCTGAGGGCTAATGCGCGGTATTAAAACCACAAATAATACAACAACCCCCACACCAATCAATAATAAATAAAACCATTGTAGATCTGATGACTTTTCAGAAGCCGTTTGTTCTGTCCGATTTTTCTTGTAGGAAGTGTTTTTAGAAGAAAACAAGTTATATTCTTTTGCTTTCGCAGAAATCGTATTATCTTCAGCTGATGCGTTCGCAAAAAGACTTTCTTTTAAACTCTCTTTCTCTGCATCTTCCTCTTTTTCAAATGTAAGATCCTTTATTTCCTCCGGAATATTTCCTACTTCTTTTTTATTTTCTAGCAAAGATTCGGGGTCTAAGTTAATGGGATCATCTTTATATACATTTGGTTTAATCTCTTCAACGTTCCCATCATCAGCTTCAGCCGCTGCTGCTATAGGGAAACAAAAAAGTGAAAAAATAAGAACAACACTTCCAATCTTCTTACTAAGCACTATAGGTTTCATCATTTTCAACCTCTTTAGTCGTCTTTAAAGCACGAATAATAGATGGCAGAACACTTAAAACGGCAGTCATTCCCAGTAATACAATAAGCGCCTGTCCAAACAGAGACTGCGTATCATATTGAATGGACATGTACACTTTAGATACTGGATCTTCGTAATTAAAGTTTGGCATAGATAAGTTAAGAAGCGGGGTAATATAAAATAAAATCAACCCTACTGTCGTCACCCATCCAGCGAAGCTTCCTAATAAGAAAGCAATACGTACAAGTGTAGATGAAGCAAGCAATAAGACGATCGTAAAGATTGACCATTCCATTGCCCGGTCTCCCGATAACGAATAAATATTAAGGCTAAAGATACTTACCATTAACCCTACAATCAAATTCAATAATCCAAAGAGCGTACCTTTTACAAGCATCGGTGCATGTCGGTAGTATTGACTGAAATAGCCAATTAGTAGGCTGCTGATTAAGATAATAACCAAAATGACAACCGGTGGAACCTCTTTTACTTTTTCAGCCGGCACTTCACCGCTTACTTGAAGAGGATTTGCTAAATAATGATAAACGTAATCGTTATTCTGTCCATCTACTAATGTATTATTTAACAAGCGGTATACCTGGCCTCGCACCAACTTCGTTGAATCCACGTTTTGGGCCCACTTGCTGTTAAGCGTGTCAGCCTTATCCTGAACTTCATTTACACGCTTCTGCAATTCATCTGTGTACGTGACAACATTAGCTTGTCTTTCACCTAAAGATGAAATGAGTTCGTTCATTCCCTTCAACTCTTGACCCATGCTTTGCTGCAGCGTCATTAAGCCTGTTACGTCCGGAGCTTCTTTCTTTTCTAATGCTTGATCTTCACCTGCGCTAGATTGAAGCTCTTGATTCATTGCATTTGCTTTTTCTTGAATAGCTGATAGCTCTTCCATAATCGATGCTTGTTCAGCATCAACTGTTTGTCCATATTGATCAGCAAAATCTTGCACTGAACTTTGGAACTGTGCTAACTCTTCTTTTGTTAGAGACAGGTTTTGTTGAATTTGCTTACGCGCGTCTTGAGAAGAAACGGTTCCAGCTAACGCCTGCTGCAAACTTCCTTTAATAGAGTCATTGTTAAGGACGCTGTTCTGTATGTCTGTATTTCCTACTTGAGCTAAAGTCAAATCATACTGCGATAAATCACCGTAGTACTTTAACAGATCTTCGGCACTGCTGCTTTTAATCTTACCTGAGAATGTATTGCTCAGCTTTTCCTTTCGAGAAGCTGAAAGGTTTGGAGAAGATAAGATTTTATCTTCTTTGTTTTTAATCATCGTAATGAGACCATCAACATCCGCACTGCCTTTAGAAGGTTTTTTGCCGTCTTCTTTCAACTTTTCATTCTCTTTTTTTAATCGTTCATTTTCTTCTTGAAGCTTAGCAATTTGACTGCTCGACGACTTGGTTGCTTCTTCTAAGTCTTTCTCTGCTTTGTTTTTCTGTGCTGTCAAAGACTTAACGTCTGCTTCCAAACTGGCAATTTTCTGCTTCAGCGCATCCGTATTTTCTCCTGAAGTTTCAGGCTGAACGGTTACATTTTGCAGCTCATCTTTGACTGCCTGTACCTGTGTTTTTAGATTAGCCACTTTTTCAAGCGCACTTTTCACAGCATTGGATGTGCCTGATGTATCCGGTGTATCCGGTGTTTCAGGCGTTACAGGCGTTTCCGTGCCCTCAGGTGTCTCAGGTGCTTCAGGCGCTTCGGGTGTTTCACTCGTCATGCCTTGAAGCTGCTGTTCTAAATCATCAAGCCCTTTTGATATATCATCAAGCTTTGCTGTTTGCTGAGATAAATCCACTTGAATTGGTTCTGACGTTCCTTCGCCTTGACCGGAATCTGGCTGAGTTCCATCATCTTCTCCAGGATCCGTCGGCGTCTCTCCACCTTGATTAGGATCTGGCTGAGTTCCGTCACCTTCTCCAGGGTCCGTTGGCGTCTCTCCGTCTTGATTAGGATCTGGCTGAGTTCCATCACTTTCCCCTGGATCTGTTGAGCCTCCACCACTATCATTTGATGAAGCTGTCTCTAGCTGCGCACGAAGCGGCTTTAGCTTACTTTCAATTTGATTTAAGGTTGTTTGCTCAGACTGCTGTTTGTATGAACTGATGATTTGGCCGTTCAAATCTTGCAGAGCTTTTTCTTGTTCACTGACGTTATCTGCTTGTTGATCTCCAAGTTCTCCAACGGCTTTTTGATTTTCATCCAGCTGCTGTTGAATGGAAGATAAGCCACTAAACACTTGATTGGCCTGCTCATTAAAATTTTGCTTAGAGCTTGGCTGATTAGATTCAAGGGAAGACAACCCTTGTTGAATCGCAGCGACGCTTTGAGCCTGCGTTTTTTCAAGCATTTGTTTCTGTGTTTCTTGATATGTTTGATATTGATTTACATATTCAATGAAGCTGTTTAAATTCTTTTCAACCTGTTCTACGTCGCCTTGTCTGTCGCTAGAACCTTTTTCTGCTTTATTTACATTATCTTGGATTTGCTGAAGAATTTTCTTTTGATCATTTAATTCACCTGCTAAATCTTTTGAATTCGGTTTATAAAAAGCGACCATTGTTTTTTGAAAGGCGATTTCTTTATTTAGAATTTTATCGAACTGTCCGCGTACCTTATCCACTTCCTGTGATACATAACTCCAGTACAAAGAGGACATTTCATTATTAACCTTTGTAGTAGCATCTTCTAATTCCCCTACTACTTTTTCCTTATTAACTGCGTTAAGCTGGCTTTGAACTTTGTATTCCAAAGTAGCTTTTTCTGGCTTTTTTTCCTGATACGATAAAATATTTTGTGAGAAAGTCGAGGGAATATAAATAACCGCATCATATTTCCCATTCTGTAAACCGCTTGTAGCTGCGCTTCGTCCAAGCACGGTCCATTGATAATCCGACCCCTCCTGTAAAAGAGGAGTCACTTTTTCTCCAAATTCTATCGCTTTTTCACTGTTTTCTTTTACTCCATTATCTTCGTTAACAACCGCAATCGTTCTTGTTGAGTTTTCTGTGACTTGTAGCGGGTTGTCTCCAATATACTGGAAAAAGAAAGAAGGAAGAGCCAAAATTAAAACAACAGCTAATATGACTTTAAGTGTATACTTACGCTGTTCGGTCATGTTAAGATCTTCCTTTCACTTACACATAGCGGGATTTGAATTCTTGTTTCTTTTCCACTTTTAATATAATAACCGAAGCCAGGGTTAACGTCGGCTTCTTTTCGGTCATAAGGAAGTGTAAATAAGCTTTGCTCTGTTTTCTTCATCAACAACACAGCTTGGCCAATTTGCTTCACTTCTGTTGTTAACGCGTCAAATCCTTTTGAAAACTCATTGTTGTTCCCTGCAACAATCAAGTTAAAGCCCAGGTGGCTATAATTTTTCATCAATTTTGTAATACGATCCTGCAAGACACTGTCTAAGTTTTGCTGGAATCGTACAAATCCGTCTACTACAAGCATGATCGGGGCAAATGAAAGGCCGTGTACGGTTCCTTCCTGCACTGCTTCCAAATACTTATTTTCACGTCGCTGCAATCGTTCTTCGGTTAGGTCAAGCCAGTCGACGATCTGTTCTTTTGTTTCCATGTAAACAACTTGCTCTTCAGCTGCATAGCTTGATAAACCACGGTCAACCGAATCAAATAGTCCGATTTGCTTCACGCCTTGTTCAAGCGCTGTTTGCAGTATGACTTTCACTACATTTGTCTTTCCTTTTTGCGTCTGCCCCATGACGATACAATGCTTATTTTTCGTAAAGTTCATATGCACCGGTCGAACAAACTCTTCATCTAACCCAAGAGGAATAACTCCTTTTTCGCGAATAACTCTTCTGTCCGTCATAAATTCGGCAAGTACAAGTTTCGATGACAGCATTGGCACCGGCTCCGGAAGAATAGCATCAGCGTATTGATTCTTTAATCGTTGAATGTGCAGCTTAACTGCATCAAAAATTTCAAAATCATCTTTTCCTTCCGCAGGTAAAAACAGCTGTGCAAAATAAGGTTGATCCGTTTTGATAATAGCCCGGCCTGGAATAGACTCTAGCGCATACGGCGTACGCCCTAAAATAGAATACGCTTCTGAATGATCCATTAAGTAATGAACCACCTTCGTTTTCAAGTTATTCATAAGTGACTGACGAATAGAATTCACGCGCGTTGCGGTAAAGATCATATAAATTCCTAAAGATTGGCCGTCACGCACAAGCTGCGTGAACTGCATTTCTAGATCTTGCATTTCTTCTTTGACAAGATCAAAATTATCAATCGTGATAAAAATTAGAGGAAGCTCTTCTGAACTTAAAGCATTATACATTTTGATATTGCTAACTTCCTGCTGTTGAAATAACTGCTTTCGCCTTGCGATTTCTTGTTTGATAATCGTCATGAATTTTTCAATTTTACGCATTTGATCCATTAAGAAATAATCCGCCGTATGAGGCAGCTGACGAAGCGGCAGCAGCGTACCGTTCCCAAAGTCAAAAATGTAATAATGAAGCTGCTCTGGGCTCTGTCTTTCAGCTAGACTAAGAAGCAACATCATGACTGTAAACGATTTACCGTATCCTGACGAACCAAATATACCAATGTTTCCATCGTCCATCAGCTGATAGTTATATACCGTTTGACTTTGCTTTTCAGGTTCATCAATTAAGCCAATTGGGAATACGCCGTCTCGCTTCTCTTTGTACTCACTGCGAAGCAATCTCTCTTTAAGAGGCGGCAGCCATGGACTATTTAATTTTTTGATACCTAATTCCTGCTGCGTTTGTTCGATTTTTTGCACCACAACATCAATTTCTGCTTCCGCTTGTTTGGATGACGTCTGCTGAGTAGATACATCAGATAAAGGAATCAACCCGAGATCTGTGACAATGGCTACTTCATCTTCAGCCCCATACGTATCTTCCATGTACGGCGCGCCGCTCCAGGCTGACTGAAACAGTTCATACACTTCATTATTTCCAACCTGCAGATAGCCTCGACCCGTCACCGTAATAGAAGCAGCGTCTGCATTTTTTAAGATTTCTTTACTATCAGCGGCATCTTGGACTTTTAACGCTACTTTAAAGCGCGCATTACTCCAAATTTGATCGTCAATAACACCGCCTGGCTTTTGTGTTGCTAAAATTAAATGAACGCCTAGACTACGTCCAATTCGCGCCGCGCTGACTAATTCGCGAATGAACTCTGGTTCTTCACTTTTTAACTCAGCAAATTCATCCGAGATTAAGAATAAGTGAGGCAGAGGTTCTTCTGCCATACCTTGCTTATATAAATCTGTATAATCATTAATATGATTGACTTCATATCTATCAAACAAGCGTTGGCGTCGCTTTAATTCACTTTTAATAGAAGCTAAGGCTCTTGTACTAAAATTCTTACTTCCTTCAATATTTGTAATGGTTCCGAGCAGGTGAGGCATGTTTTTAAACGGCTGAGCCATTCCTCCGCCCTTATAGTCAATCAATAAAAATGCGACTTCATGGGGGTGGAAATTCACCGCTAGAGAAAGAATGTACGTTTGTAAAAATTCACTTTTCCCTGACCCCGTCGTACCTGCAAGTAATCCATGAGGGCCGTGAGCTTTTTCGTGAAGATTTAGTTCAACAATATCCTCTTTTCCTTTTAAACCAATTGGAACCGCTAGCGACTTAGCTGATTCATTGGTGTGCCACCTTTGCACGATATCCAGCTCACCAATTTCTCTTGCTTTAAATAATTCTAAGAATGAAACGCTATTTGGAATTGAGTTGGTCATGCCAACTTGGTGATCCAATGTCCGCAGCATCCTTGCAAATCTTTCATTATAATCAAGCGTGTGTTTATCAAGCTGAAATGGAATATTCACAGCTTTTTGCTTTTGAATTAATATATCCCCCTCGGATTCGTTAATATAACGAACGAGTGTGTGAACATGCTCCGTTAAGCTTTCTTTCGTCTCTGCCGCAAATATCGTAGAGAACCCAAGATGAGGGTGATACCCTTCTAAATACTCTAAGATAACGTGATCTGCAATTAGCTGCTGATTCGTAATAATAAAAACAAAGTGAGGCAAGAAAACCCCTTCTCCTTTTGCTTCATCTAAGTCGCGTTCTCTCAGCATTTCGTAAATAGAAGATAAAAGCTGATCTCTCGTTTGTTCATTATAAATGAAGCCTTTCGCAAAAGAATGAGGCAGCTGAAAATGAGGGAGCCATTTCATCCATTCCCACTCTTTATATTCTTCTTCATCAAAAATGAATACGAATCTCACATCATGATAACTGTGGGAGAATGCCAGCTGTCCTACAAGCTGATGCAGTTCATTCTTCACCGTCTTCATCTTTCCTACCAGACCGATAGAGCCTAAACCTAAGTGAGCGGTAACAGGCGCATTTTTGACTTCTCGATAGACTTTTTCCATGTGCTGAGACTGCTCAAGCAAATCATCAATTTCTCGATTAGCCATATCTCCGCTATTTAAAGAAATTTGGTAGCTTCCAGGAACTGTTCCTTTTCCAAGACGCACCTGTAAGAAATCACTGCTTTCCACAGTTCGTTCCCAAATTCGATCGGAAATCTGTTCTGTTAAATATTTCATTCGTTCAAACGTTGGAAAATGATAAGATAATACATCTCGTTGAACTGATGCTAGTTCTTGTAATTCCTCGCGTTTGTTCTCTAAGTACTTTGTATAAATTCGACGACGACGCTCTTGGCGCTTCTTGCGCTGTTTTTTATCTTTGAAATATTGAACGGTAGATACAATCAGCGTGGTCGTAAACATCATGACAGATATAATAATAAAAATTCCCCTGGGCTGAATAATCGATACCGTACCCATGACTAAAAGCATGACTAATGGGGGTAAAATGGTAAGCCATAAGCTTCGGTTATTTTCATCATTGTCTTGAGACGGAAAGGACAAGCTCACCTTATCATTAGGCAAATCATATATCATGCGCGGTGTCCGTCTATAAACCGGGTACTTCTTTTTCATTTCAGAAATAGGTTGCGCCGTAGCCGGAAGCTTAGATGCATAATCATAGTAGCTTTGAATCTTCAGCAAATCTTTTTCGATCAATTGAATCGTCATAGAAGACCATAAAATAAGATCTCCGGGCTGAAGGTTCCTATTCTCTTCTATTCGGTGTCCATTAAGATAAAGCCGTTCTTGGTTATAAAAGACCTTCCACTTCCCGTTTATCTTTGATAAGTAAAATCCTTCTTTTGGCTCTACTACATACTTTTCTTTCTGCTGATACACATCAGCTGCTTCATCACTTGTGGAAAACGAGACTTCTGATCCGTAATCAATATAATAGACAGCTTCTTTAACAGCCGTCTCTGTAAGGGCAAAGGTTAAAGCCTGTCCTTGTTCTCGCCATACAAACGACTCAGAAACAGATAGCTCTGCTATCCTTTCTTCTCCATAGGAAATCAAGAGCCGGCCGTTCTTTTCAGATGACAGCGTCATTTGCCCTTTCTCAAACGGATAGGAAAAAGTAAACGTTTGATGCTGAGTGTTTCCAACCGTTGCTTGGCGAAAGGTTTTAAAATCTATAGGCAGCTGCTGATACGTTTGCCCACTAACTATCCAAAGCATATTCATACAACTACCTCCCTACTTCGATTGATCTTCCTGCTGTTTTTTCTGCTCTTCTTGTTTCTTTTTCTCGGCTTCTGCAGCTTTCTGTTCTTCTTCCTGCTGCTTGGCCGCCTGTGCTTCCTCAGCCTGTTTCTCTTCTTGCTGCTTGGCTGCTTCCGCTTCTTGCTGATCATTTTCTTTCTTGAATTCTTCCAGTTCATTCGCTACTTTATCAAGCTCTTCTTGCTTTTTATCAGCCGCTAAATCGTTGTCTGTCTTTAGCTGACCTTCGTATTTCATTAATGCATAGATAATTAACGAACGTTCTTCTAACAACCGGCTCACTTCTAAAGCTTTTTTGTTGTCTCCTCGGCCAATGTAAAACCAATAGGCAAAGTACTGAGGATCTGACTGAAGCGTAATAGTCTTTAAAGCATTTGCCTTTTGCTCCTCTCCCAACTTTTCATTAACAAGATAGGAGGTTGCTATTTCGTATTGCACAATTTTAGGCATACTTTCAATATCGTAATCTTCAAGTGTGTCGACTACTTTGCTGTAGTTTTTTTCAAGAAAGTATTCGTTGCTTTCTACAAATGCTTCTTGTTTCGGCTGAGCAAAAAAATAAGAATAAAAAGTATAAATAAGAGCTGGAATTAATAAGACAAGTATACCGACAGATGAAAACTTAAAAATGGTCCAGCGTTTTTGAGGAAGTTGAACAAGTGTCTTTTGATGTTTTTCAATTTGGGTTAGCTTATGCTGAACAAATTGACTCAACTCTTCCTCATTGCTGATATGCATTATTTTTTTAGCGTCTTCTTTTAATTGCAAGGTCTCGTATAACTTAAAATACTGTTCAAATGTATGCGATGAGTCAACGGCCGCCGCTATCGTAGCCTTTAACTCCTGAAAGATTTGTTCCTCGTTAGGCTCATAAGGAGGTAAACTTTCTTTCACTCCATAATGTAAAAAAGCAGGACTTAAACTTTTATCAAAAATGATATTTTCTGGACAAATCAACAAATGCAGCCTTGAAAAAGAATGCTGCTTTACCTTTTTGATAAGCTGATCTGCAAACAGCCACTTTTGCTGTTCTTCTTTTCCCCTTAATGCTGTAAAAGGTTGAAATTCAGAGGTAGGCTTAATTGTTATTTTAAGTTCATCATCGCTCATCATGATTTCTTTTTGAAAAGCCGTGTTTACATCCTTTAACATTTCAATTTCAACAGAACGATCAAGTCGAATTTTTTCTTTTTGAAAAACAAATGTATATTCATTATTATGACGTGTCATTACAGCTTCGAGCTGCTCTTCTAAGTAAGTCGGTTTCTTCTCTGACATTCTAATAGACTCCTTTAGAGAATTTCGATACAATCACCTGTGGTAATTCCGCAGTTAATCATCGTCTCATTTCCCGAGAAAATAAGATTTTTATTTGAAACACGTATCCACGCACCGTCCTTTGGTGATTGAGTAATCTTTTTAGCTTGCCAAACGATCTCGACTACTTTTTTGATTGAATGATAGTTTGATAGTCGCAAATCGAACCGATCACCTGTATAGTGCTTTAAGTCTACTGTTACTTCTATATACATAGGGTTTCATCACCTCAAAACATAGAAAAAGCGCCTTCATCTTTTGAGAATGGGGCGCTCCTTTTATTACTTCACTTAGATTATTAGATGAAGTTAACCGCGGATTTGGCTAGCGATTTGGTTATCTGTATCTTCAAGAACATTTGCAGAGTCGTCTAATTGCTTAGCAATTTTTGTAAGTAGGTTAGACATTTCAACGAAAGAAGGTTTTAATTCTTCGTATTGAGCAGCAAACGCTTCGCTTGAAGCACCTTCCCACATATCTTGAAGTTGATTTTTCATTGTATCAAGACGGCTTACTAGTTCTTGAACTTGACCGCTTTCGTTAGTATAGCGACCTGACATGTCGCGAAGCTCTGCTGGTGTTACGCGAATAATTCCTGACATACATATCTCTCCTTCGGTTTATATATTTACTATTATTGTAAGAAACTCTAGTGATAAGGTCAAAGGTTACTTGCAAAAGCCTCCAAAAATGAGAATATGTATCTACAAATACCCCTAAAAAATGCAAATAAAACCTGAAAAACCAAGATTTTGTTCTCATTTAAACCTTTTCCATCTAATCTATAGGTACCTATTTAAAGGAAAATAAAAACTATAAGACTATTAAATTACATTTCTATTTATTATCTATAGAACTATTTACTAGTAATAAAAAAGCAGCAGCCTATTTAAGGCCCTGCCTATATATATCCTATTTATTTAAGATTCAGACATGCTTGAAAAAAGGACATGTGCTTGTTATCGCCTTGGCTACTGCTTAAAATAATTTTGATCTTCTTTTAACATTCTTATTTCTTCCGGGATGAATAATTTTGAGAGAGGCGTGTCAGGATTAAGTAATATGGCTATTTCTTCATTTAATACAGGCAGCATATCCTTAAATGATACACATACGGTCTTTTCATCTTTTAGCATCTGTTCAATCGGATATTTTGACGAAAAAACAGGTAAATATCGATACGCTGCACTTTTCATCGTCTGAACATAGTGCTCTGCAATTAATATATCTGATGCTACATGTTCTGAGCTAACAACTAGCCATAAATTGCTATTCATTAAAGTTTTATAAAATTGAGCAATTTTTTTATTATCTTTCATTGCTTCAATTAACGATTTTTCTAATAAGTTAAATGTATACTTCATTGCTGAGACAACCCTGTAAGGAACTGTACCATTTCACTTCCAGCGCCATCATATACTTCATTCATTCTCTCTTCACTTCCTCTGTGCTGTCACTAAACATAATGTTTGAAGGATTCATCTCCTGACTTAAAATGCCCAATCCCATTTGAATAACCCCATAAGTAAAAAATTCCGTTCGACTGCATGTAGAACCATTCACTACTTTTTCTTCCCAAGACATAGAAAGCGAATTCCACATAACATTAAGAGTACCTAGAGGTTTTTCAATCGTTCTATGCATATTGTCATACGTGTTCCATTCTTTTAAGTTCTTTATGTCATTCCACGTATCTTGCGAATGGGCGCTCCCATCGCTCCATACGCTCGACCAAAACTCCGTCCAGCCTGAAGAGCCTTCTAGCTCTCCATCTGCTTTTCTCATTTGCTCCGCAGTGTCTTTTACTAATAAATGTGCATTTTCCGTTAGCGAATCAAGTTTGCGAATCATATGCTGTAACTCTTCCTGCAAGTCCAGCACTTTATCAATATCTGCAACAGACAAGAAATGTAGATTTGTAGCTTCCCAGCTTAGTTTTTGAAGTGCATCAGCCGTCTGTGAATGAGACTGTTGAATTCGCTCTGCAAATGTCTGCAGCACCTCTGGATTTACTTTTATCTCCATGTATGTCCGTCCCCCTATCTCTTGTAAGCCTTCAGTCATCATCCAAACATTTTTTAAGCCTATACGGAAAGACTCACTTTCTAAAGGAGTGAGTCGATAATGTTATTTATTACGCCGATGCTAGCTCTCTTAATCGTGAAATTTCTAAGCGTAAAGTTTGAAACAATTCATCCCTTACGTCGTACAGATGAAAAGTAGATTGCGTAATATCATTATAAATATCCTCATATGAGCTCTTAGAACGCCCTGACCAATCTGACGCATATTGTTGGTGCGAATTTTGAAACAGATAGATACCTTCTTCAAGAAATTCCATGATACGTTGAACTTCATGTAAATATGATTCTAATTGATCTGCATCTCGACTATATTCTTTGCTTTTTCTTCTTCGCTCTATGTCGTCAAAGAGATCATCAATTGCATCCATAAAATGTCCCCACGTCCTTCTTCCTCTTTTATTAGAAGTCTCTTAAAGTAATGTTAAAATAAGGTTACAAAAAACAAAATCCATCATTCAAACTATTTTCATACCTAGGAAAAAATATCTACATTTCTCTTTTTTTACTTATTTATACAGGGGAAATAGAGAAAATAAACAACGCCAAGCTGCTGTAATAAAGCAGTAGACGTTGCTTTTTAGGTTGTGACACTGCTGTTATAAAAAGGAAGAATACCTAGTTTACATACGACCTTTTTGTTTCTTTTTCTTGTTAAATGGCTTTTTTGAAGGTTTTTTAGCTGTACGAGACTGCTCTTTTGTACCTTCATCGACGATTTCGCCCATATAAAGCTCTTTTTTCGCTAATGAAAGTTGAAGTTCACGTGCGATTTGTTTTAAATTTCGCTCTTCTCGTTCAGTGACAAGAGAAATGACTGTACCTTCTGCTCCCGATCTGCCTGTCCTACCTGAGCGATGTACGTATTGATCTGCATCTTGAGGAACATCGATATGAATTACATGCGTCAATCCCTTAATGTCTAATCCTCTAGCTGCGACATCCGTTGCTAATAAGACAGGGAAATCTCCTTTTCGAAACCCTTTAATCGTCGTAGCACGATCTTCTTTTTTCGTTTCACTGTGTAAAGAGCCTGCTTCTACACGCTTAAATGTTAATTTTTCTTCAAACTCGATCAGAGTATCAATCCCTTTAAAAAAGGCTAAAGCTTTCATTTGTTCTTGACGAACTAGTTTTCTAAGCACGTCCACTTTATCTCTAGCTTCACTTTTGATGTATACATGCTCTACCTTCGAAGCTGGGAGTTCATCTCTTCCTACCTCTATTTCAAGAGGCTGGTTCATCATGTCTTTCGCTAGCGATTTGGTACGTTCTGATACAGTAGCTGAGAAGACTAGGATTTGACGATCACTTAACGCCATTTTTACAATCTGTTGAACCGTTTGAACATGCTCAGGTACAAACAATTGATCCGCTTCATCAATCACAATTGTTTTGACTTCGTGCATTTTTAATTTCTTCATTTTAATTAATTCGTTCAAACGTCCTGGGGTACCAACAATGATATTAGGGCGCTTTTTGAGTTTTTCTAATTGCCGTTTCATATTTGCTCCGCCAATAAACGCAGCGCTTGAAATACCGCTTCCCTGCGACCAAGTTTGAATTTCACCATGAATTTGCATAACTAATTCATGGGAAGATGCTAAAATAACCGCTTGAACATGAGATGGTCCCGGCTGAATGCGATGTAAGACAGGCAACAAATATGCCAGTGTCTTTCCTGTTCCCGTTGGGGATTCTCCTATTACATCTTTATTAGCTAAAATCTCTGAAATAGCTTTCGTTTGAATGGCAGTAGGCTCATTGAACCCTGCTTTTTTCCACGCCTCTTGTAAAAAAGGCTGTAAAGTCTCTATAAACTGACTCATATCTATCTCCTTTTCCATGCTTTTCTCGATATTATAAACGATTTTTTTATTTCAATTAAACGAATGTATCAGTGGCCATGTGCGTTAATACTGACCTTAATTTCTATTTATAAATAAACCTTCCTTATCCCAAGGGACCCTGTCAATCCGTCAGTAGAAAAGTCGATTGTTGCCTTAACTTTTCTACATCGATATACATAGCTTCAACTATGATACACTATTGCTTCTATAGAAAACAATATGATCCTCTTTATTATGGACGAAAACTTGTATAAGAAGGAGGTTTTATGTCCTATATGGATCCGGACGCAAAGGGCTCAGCTGCTTACTTCATCTTTTTCAAGAAAACAACCGCCTCTCTGAACTACGAAAGGCGGCTGTTTCGTTCTGTAATTGGCATATCAATAGTAACCGTTGTCCCTTTTCCTTTACCGCTTTTAAAATGCATGGTACCTTGATGACGCTCCATGATTTTGTAACACACGGCCAGCCCTAAGCCCGTTCCAGCTTCTTTTGTAGAATAAAACGGCGTCCCTACTTGTTCAATCCTCTCTTGACTCATTCCGATTCCATTGTCTTCAAAGTGAATCAATGCTCGTGTATCTTTTTCTTCAACTGTTATTGTAATATGGCCTTTCTCAATAATAGCTTCTACACCGTTTTTGATCACATTGATGAACACTTGTTTCAACTGATTTGCATCAGCCGAAACATAAATAGGCCTTTTTGCTGTTTCTTTCAATAAAATAGAAACATTATTTAAATTGGCCTGCGCTTCCATTAGCGTAATAACTTGTTTTAAAATCTCGCATAAATTGGTCTTTTCAAAAGATACATGCTGCTTTTTTCCAAGAATGAGCATTTCACTGGAGATTAAGTTGATGCGGTCGATTTCAGACATCATGATATCTAAATATGTGTCATTTGTTTCCTTAGAGGCTTGCATAACCTGTACAAAACCTTTTAAAGAAGTAAGGGGGTTTCTAATTTCATGTGCTACGGCACCTGCCATTTGTCCAATAACCGACATTTTTTCCGAGGTTATCATAAGCTCTTCATCTTGACGGTATGTAGTAATATCGCGTGCAATCATAAATACACCTACTACCTGCTTATGAACAATAATGGGAAGCAAAGAACACCTAAGCAACCGTCTTTCTCGCTTTCTATTGATCACATTCATTTCGAACTTAGCACCTTTTCCATTCAGCACTTCTTTAAAATACTCTTTACACATATCAAACTCTTCAGCTGCGATAAGAGCTGAAGGTTTCATCTTTTGCAGTTCTTCACTGGAGTATCCAACGATTGCTTCACCTTCCGGGTTAGCAAGAAGTACTTCACCCGTTTTACTTATTTCAAAAACACCATCAGGATTATGTTTGAACAAAGATTGATAGTGCTGATTGCTCGTTTGAAGTTCGTGTTCTTTCACTACGAGCTCTTGCTGGGACTCCACTAGTTTGTAAGCTCTCCTATATACCAACCCATACAAAATAATGCCCGTAGCTAAAATAAAAAACCAACCTTTGTATTGTTGAAAAAAAATATATACTTCAAAACGACCTTGCGCTAATGTTCTAGATATATTATCAGATATCAAGATCCATACAGCGCCAATAATGATATATATAATTGAAATTCTTAAAGCTACTTTACGCGCGTGTTTCACCAAATTTTAATCACCTGTTTATCCGTATTGATCCCCTGTCTTATTGCCTTTATATGAAGTGTTCACTTTTTGTAGCCATTTCATGCCGTTGTAAAAAATTGATGAATGGCCTGACCTAGGTTACTAATAGATTTTACATTTGCTTGAAAATGATACTGGTGAAGCCATTGACTGTGATCGGGTGTCACACCTGTTAAATAAATCTGTACGCCCATTAGCTGAAATTCCCATATTAAATGTTCTAGGGCTGCAACACCTCGTTCATCAATTTGACCGATTCCATTAAAATCAATGATAACTCGATCAACCGTTTCCTCATCTATTTGTCTGAGCAGCCGATGTTCATTTTTCATGATGACTTCTTCAAATAAATCGCCAAACAGAGGTATAAGCACCATGTTGTTCGATAAATGAATAAACGGTCCCGACAGCTCTATAACTCGGTTCATGGCCTTTTCTAATCGTTCTTTTTGCAGCAGCAGTTCTAAGTCTGTTTCAGATAAACGCGCTGTATGCTGTTCGATTTTTTCTGAGAGAATTCTAATTTGAGAATCTTCCTCTACACATATTACATGCGCCTTATCTTGCTCCCATTTGCAATTCACGGTATAAAGAGACATCTTAGCTTTACGCGAATGCATGACTAATTCTGTTTTTATTTTTTCCTTCTTTCCTAATCGTTTTCTAGCTTTGTTCTGACTATCTTCATCAACAATTTCTAAAAAATGTTGAACCTCTCCGAATAAAGCGGCTGCTTCATCAGATTGCGCTAGAATATTCATTTCCTCATCCATAATAAAAGCAGGAAGCGGAGCATATTTAATAGTCGACAACCTTAATCCCCCTAATTGATTGATAATGAAAAAGCTCTTTCAACTCCTCTAGCTGTGCAATAAATCGAACTTGATTTGTTTGAACAAGAGGAAACTTATAGTTTGAAACTACTCGGCCTCCAACTAAAATAAGCGGCTGATGTTTTGTCTTTTTTAATCCTTCTATATATTCGTTTGCTTTTTCTATATGATGAGTTAAACTGAACGAGATTCCTACTAAATCAGGTTTCCATTGTTCAACAGCGTGCGTTGCATGTAAAAGCGGAGAATCTGCTCCTAAAAGTTTCGTCTGCCATCCGTGCTCTTCAAAGAGAATGGAAATCATTTTTAAACCTAAAAAATGCTGTTCATTTTCTATACACAAAAACAGACCTTTTTTTTCACTTTTAATAACTTCTTGTCTTATACACAATTGATAGCGTGACAAAACATAGTCACAGGTAGTAGTAGCTAAATGTTCATCAGCCACTGAAATTTCATCTTCTTCCCACATCATACCGATTTGAGCCATTGACACTGAAATGAATTGCTGAAAAATATAAAATGTATCGAAACCCTGCTGTCTTTTTTTCCACACAATATTCCAAGCTTCATCTTGATTCCCTGATAACAGTAATTCAGTCAAGCGTTCTATGCTTTCAATCAAGAAACCACCTCTTTTTCAGTCAAACGACTTGTTTTTTTCCTTTGTTATTATCAACCATACCACTTAACTCACCGGCACTCTACAGTAAAATATTCTCACACCGACAAAATAGCACCGGACGTCTCTGACAGGTAAATCTTTTTATTTTTCAAAGTCAACGAGATAGTGATGCAGCAAGTGACGGTTTTGTTCATTGTATAAGTACGCATACACAGGACGTCCTATTGTGCCGTAAGTCATTCTTTCTCCAAGAAGACCTATATCTGTTAGAAATTTTAAATATTTTCGAATAGACACTCTTGAAATTCCCGTTTTTTCAGCCACATCATCGGTCGAAAAAGGGTGATCTTTAAGATGCACAATGGCTTCTACGATGACTTCTAATGTTCCTGTCGTTAGACCCTTAGGCAACGGCTCTACCGGAGCTTCTTTTATTTTTTTATTAGACAGCAGCCCGTCTAATTCCTGTTGATTAAGCTGAGGTTGCTGTTTTAACGTACGAAATGTTTGTTTATAAGCCGAAAGTGCTTGATAAAAGCGTTCAAATGTAAAAGGCTTAATCAAATAATCAATCGCTCCATAGCGTAAAGCTTGCTGAATCGTTTGGGCATCCGAAGCAGCGGTGATAAAAATGACGTCTATTTCCTCTTGCTTTGTTCGAATCTCTTGTAAAACTCTCAAACCATTTTGCCCAGGCATAAAGATATCAAGCAGTACTAAATCAACTTGATATTCATTTACCTTCACTAAGGCTTCATGACCCGAATGAGCAACAGCGACCACTGTAAACCCCTCTATCTCTTCAATGTACTTTTGATTAAACTGAGCAACCATTGGGTCATCTTCAACAATTAATACTTTAATCAACTTGATCTCTCCTTGTTTCGTACGGAATATCAATATAGAATGTGGTACCGCTATTTATAAATGAGTCAATAACGATTTGGCCACCTAGTTCATCAATCGTTTGCTTCACTAAATGCAGCCCAAACCCTCTGCTCGTTCCTTTTGTAGAAAAGCCTTTCTTGAAAATCTGATTCATTGTATCGGAAGGAATGCCGCAGCCTGTATCCGTAACTTGAATCGTAAGCTTATTGTTTTTATACACAAGCATAACGGACACTTTTTTAGAGGCTTGATGACAAACTGAATCAATTGCATTATCAATTAAATTTCCAATAATGGTAATGAGATGATGAGTAACGTGTGGATCTGAAGGTTCTGGAATAACTTCATCAGCGGAAAACGTCAGTTCTACGCTTTCCTCTCTAGCATAACTCATTTTGCCCATGAGAAACCCTGCCAACGCATGATCTTTAATAGATTTAGTCACTGAACTAGATTCATCGACACGATGATTAACAAGCTGATGAATATACGTTTTTAGCTCATCATAATAATTCATCTGCACCATTCCTAAAATCACATGAAGTTTATTCATAAATTCATGCGATTGTGCTCGAAGCGCTTCCACATACATTTTAACACCTGTTAGCTGTTCTGCTAAGATATTAACTTCTGTTTTATCCCGAAACGTAGAAAGTGCTCCTACAATCTCTTCGTTTACCACTAGCGGAACCCTATTAACTACAATGGCTACTCCATTTATGACTTGCTCTTCATCATAATGAGATTCCCCCGTAGACAAAACGTCGTCCAATCTGGAGGTGGGCATATATTCTCGAATAGACAAACCGATTGGCTCTGGTGCTAACCCTGCTTTAACAAATAAACGGCGTGCAGAACGATTAGCAAGTGTAATATTACCTTCTTTATCAACAGCTATCACTCCTTCACGAACCGACTGCAGCATGGTGCTTCTCTCTTCTAGAATTTTAGCAATTTCAGAAGGTTCCAAGCCAAATAAAATTTTCTTTATGTAATTCGCTAATAAAATAGCACCAAGAACGCCTACAAGTAGGCCAATTAATGAACCTAAAACAATTCGACGATGCCCATCTCTAATCGCTTCATTTACATTATTCAAAGAAATCCCCACAGCCACTGCGCCAATTTGTTGATTTTTTTCATTATAAATGGGTGCAAAAGCGCGCAGAGATTTATCAAGCGTTCCTTTTGATACAGATACATAAGATTTCCCGTGCAATGATTTTTGCTCATCGCCTCCGGCAAACCTCTTTCCTATCTTTTTAGGATCTGGGTGAGATTGGCGGATTCCATTCATATCTATAACAACGATAAACAAGACGCTTGATTTTTTACGAATTCGTTCAGTAAATTCCTGAATTGACTGAGGTGTTTTTGTCTCTAGTCCTTTTTTCACGTTCGTTGATTCTGAAATAATTGTAGCAATAGTCCGAGCTTTTTCAGCCTGTTGATCTCGGATGTTTTTTCCAATTGAACTGCTAACTAATAAATCCGTTAACAATAGCGATAGAATTACCACCATGCATACAAGCAGCACCGTGATGCTTCGCAGCCCCATTCTTCCGTGTTTCACATTCTTCCCTCGCTTCCCTGCTTTCCTTGTTTATAGCACAAGAAAAAGATCTTATCTAGAGGCAGATAAGATCTTCGCTTATTTAATTTCATTTTTACTGAGTTGATGAACATTTATACAGGAAGGTTAACAATCTACTTTATAGTTTAGGTCCTTTTCGATATTTGAACCATCCCATTTTATAAAAGGCAAAGACCATTACGCCTACAAGCCCAATCATAATGCCCAGTACAATAAAATAATTATATTTTCCCGTCAGTTCCGGCATATATGAAAAGTTCATGCCATAGAGGCCAGCAATAAACGTCAACGGTAAGAAAATAGCTGACATCAGCGTTAGCGTAAACATGATTGAATTCATACGATCCGAGTTAATGGACATAAAGCTTTCTCGAATATCATTTGACAAATCCCTGCTTGCTTGCATAATTTCAATCATATTTAATAGGTGGTCATAAATATCATTAAAATAGCGAACCTGCTCTTTTGCTTTTAACGCATTGGTTGACATAATACGATACATTAAATCTCTCATGGGGTTCAAAATCCGGCGCATTCGTGACAAATCACTTCGGATGTCATAAAGCTGCCTCATTAGTTCATCCATAGGTTCATCTTTTGCATTGTCTTCAATGTCGTCTATGTGATCTTCAAATTTATAAAGCACAGGGAAGTATTCATCAACGGTATGATCTAAGAGTTCATACATGATATCCCATGTTCCATCTTCGGTAGCCTCAGGGTCTTTTTTGATAAGCTCCCATACTCTAGCCACGCTCGTTAGCTTGTCCAAGTGGTAAGTGACTAAAAAGTTATCTCCTACAAATGCAGATACTTCTAAGTGCTCAAGCTCTTCTTTATGAAGTGCATAATACACTAAAAAATAATGCTCATCATACAACTCAAATTTAGCCCGCTGACCTTGATTCAAACAGTCCTCAACTGCTAAAGGATGAAAGTTAAATTGTTCAAGCTGCTTTTTTTCTTCCTCGGTGGGATTGTAAAAATCAACCCAATACCATTGAAAGCCATGGCTTGAACGAATCTCATTCATTTCTATCTCTTTAATAGCTCCTTCTTTGGTTTTAGCTACAATTTTAATCATAAGATAACCTCTGTCTTTTTTGATACTATTCTCTGCACATACCCTTTTTACCATTTTGTTAAACTTTTTTCTTTTAATGTACGCCTTTTCTTGTCTATACATACGATGATGGTGACGACAAGAGAACAAAACGGTGAGGAGGTATATCCATATGTATGAATTTTACTCCCGGCATGAAGAATATTGGGAAGATGATACAAGACTAGACGAACAGCTTTTAAGAGATATAAACAAAGCTGTAAACGATGAGTTTTCCGCTATTCACTACTATACACGCCTAGCAGAGCTGGCTCCTAATGATCAGTTTCAACAAGCTATATTAGGTATTCGGCAGGATGAAATTAAACACTTTGACTGGTTTTCTAAAGCCTATTATGATTTATCAGGCAGCTACCCACAGATTTCATTAAACATAAAACTGCCAAATACTTTTCAAGAAGGGGTCTCTGAATCCATTAAAGATGAAGTAGAAACCGTTCCATTTTATCAATCAATCGCTAGAAGAATCACAAATGCTCGAATTCAAAGCCGCATTGTTCGAGCTGCGAGCGATGAACAGCGCCACGGTCAAATTTTTCGAACCATTCAGTCCCACTTCTCATACTAAATAATACGCTTGCCACTGCAAGCGTATTATTTAGTATGGTTTTATTATTATCTCTTACTTTGTAGCATTAAATTCTTCTTTAATTTTTTGGAGCAGCGTTTGATTGGTTAATACGTCATACCCTGTTAATGCCATTGTTTTTGCACCAAGTATCATTGCTTCTCTTCCTTGCTCACTTAAAGCTGCTTCTCTAAATTCGTGCGTATGACAAACAAAATAATCATCACAAATTTGAATATACGGATGAATAGCCGGAACAACCTGACTCACATTCCCCATATCTAAAGATCCATGATCGCCTTGGTCTTCCGTAATGCTTTGCTCGCTCACACCTAATGAGATGAGATTATTTGTATAGACGTCGGATAATGTTTGATTCGTTTGCATATCATCATAAGAAAACTCATAGTTTGAGATTTTTAATTTTGTTCCTGTCGCTAAAGCAGCACCATGTGCACATGCCTTCACCTTATCTGTTACTTCATCTACATATGCACGAGTTGAAGCGCGAACATAAAATTGTGCTACTGCATAATCCGGTACAACGTTGGCCGCCTTGCCACCCTCTGTAATCACTCCATGAATACGTACATCCGGCTTCACATGCTGGCGAAGCGCATTAATGCTATTGAACGTTTGTAATACACCGTCTAGTGCATTGATTCCTTCATGAGGGGCAGCGGCTGCATGTGCAGATTTTCCGAAGAACTCAAACTGAATCGCATCCATCGCAAGAGAACGCCCGCTTTTTTGATGACAGTAATAAGGGTGCACCATCATAGCTACGTCTAAATGATTAAAAATACCTTGTTCAGCCATCGTTACTTTGCCGCCTCGTGTTTCCTCTGCAGGCGTTCCGTATACGTATATTTTACCGCCCGTTTTTGCGACTGCTTTACTCAGACCAATACCAGCGGCAATTGACATGGTTCCAATTAAGTTATGTCCGCATGCGTGTCCGAGATCCGGCAAAGCATCGTACTCTGCCATAAACCCAATCGATGGACCTGGCTTTTGACTGTCATAAACAGCGGTAAAAGCCGTTGGCAAGTCACATGTACCAATTTCAACTGTGAACCCTTGTTCTTTTAAAACATCTGTTAATGCTTTGCAAGCCTTAAATTCTTCATGGCCAAGCTCAGGATTTTGTCCAATATATTTGCTTACATCACAAAATCTATCCTGTAATTTATTAATTGTTTCATTTATTAATTGTTTCATTAGTTGTACTCCTCTTTTAAATATTTAAACAAATTATAGTATATTTATTCGTTTTTTGAAAGCTAGTTTTTAAGACGTGTTTTCCTATCACCTTAATATGCCTTATAATTAAACTACTAACTGTTTTAAAGAAGGTATGCATAATGATTAACGTAAAAAAATTTAATTTTTTAGGCGGTCGTATTATTAAAACAGGCATTGCCGTTTTTTTGACTGCACTCATTTGTCAGTCCGTTGGCTGGCCGTATATGCTCGCTGTTATTACAGCCATTGTTACGATTGAACCAACCGCTGCGGATTCTATCAAAAAAGCGTTCATTCGCTTTCCTGCTTCAGCAATTGGAGCTGCTTTTGCCATGATTTACACATTTCTTTTAGGCGTAACGCCGCTTACCTATATGCTTGTTGCTGTTTCTACTATTATATCCTGTTATAAATTGCGTTTACATGCCGGAACACTCGTTGCAACGCTAACAGGAGTGGCTATGCTGACGATTGTGCACGACCATTATTTCATATCATTTTTAATTCGCCTAGCGACCACTAGTATTGGGCTGCTTACTTCTTCACTTGTAAATATCATTGTTCTTCCTCCTAATTATACACCGATTATTACGAGGAAAATTCAAAATCTCTCAAAACAAATGAGTAGCGTCTTACAGCAAAGAGGAAGCGAACTTTCTCAAGTACACGCTTGTCATAAACAAACAAAGCTTCAATTTCAGCAGCTTTCTGCTGAAATTGAAAAAATTGAGACGCTTTGTGAGTATCAGCGAAAAGAATGGAAATTTCATCATTTCACTCGTACAGCTATGAGAAAATTCCACTATGAATATAAGAAACTTTCTCTTATGAGGCAGCTTGTCTACCATATTGGTAATTTAATTTATTTGCCCGCTCATCAGCTGCAAAGTGCAAAACATCAAGTGATTTGGGACACTTTCACTTCCTTTCATAACGTCTTACAAAATGAACAATATAAAAGCTCTTTGCAGCATCAAACGCTTGTTTTGACTTTAAAACAAAGGTTTTGGGCACATAAGCAGGAAGAAAACAGAGTGGATCAGCCTTTTTCAACAGAAACAACCATGCTGTACGAACTTCTTGCGATTCATCACCTGCTTGAAGAACTACACCGTATTCACCGTTTGAAGGAACGCTATAACTTAAACAATTCGCCTGTCTCACTTTCTTCATAAAAAAATCCTCACAAATGTGAGGATTTTCTTGTTTACGAAACTTGTGACTCATCTTTCTTATATTCTTTCTCCCAGTAGTCCGCATTTTTAATTCCTAGCTTAACAGGATCAAATACGGGGTCTACCCCTTGTTTTTTCTGAGCTTCATAGTCTTTTAATGCAACTAACGCAGGCTTAGCTAAAATTAAGATAGCAATTAAATTTAGCCATACCATAATACCAAGTCCTGCATCACCTAACGCCCAAGCTAATGAGGCTTGTTTCACTGACCCGTAAAACGTAGCTCCCAGCAGGACAAGTTTTAATGCAAACATAGCCCACTTCCCGTTCTTTCCGCGAGTTAGATAAGCAATATTTGTTTCAGCAATGTAATAATAAGCCATGATCGTTGTAAACGCGAAAAAGAATAGGGCAACTGCCACGAAGCCAGCTCCAAACCCCGGCAACACTGTTTCAATAGCAGCTTGTGTAAATCCAGGTCCTGCTTCTACACCCGGTAAATTTGAAATAATAAATGAACCTCCCGGTCCTTCCGTGTTGTACATGCCTGTGAATAAAATCATAAACGCTGTTGCTGAACAAACGAACAGTGTATCAATATAAACCGAAAAAGCTTGTACAAGACCTTGTTTCGCCGGGTGTGACACTTCTGCTGCAGCTGCTGCGTGCGGCCCCGTTCCTTGTCCTGCTTCGTTTGAATAAATGCCGCGCTTCACTCCCCAAGAAACAGCTAAACCAACGATTCCTCCAAAAGCAGAATCTAATGCAAAAGCACTTTTAAAAATAAGAGCGATAACTCCCGGCAACTCCGAAATGTTCATGGCAATAATAATAAGAGCTAAAATAATATACCCAAGTGCCATAAAAGGTACAACGAATTGGGCTACCCCTGCAATACGCTTAACGCCTCCAAAAATAATAAAAGCAAGAATAATAACTAATCCTACTGCTGTAACCGTTGGACTAACACCAAATGCATTGTCGATGCCAAGCGCGATGGAATTGGACTGAACGCCCGGCATTAAGATACTCATCGCAACAAGGGCTGCAATGGCAAATAAAATGCCATACCATTTCATACCTGTTCCTTTTTCAATGTAGTACGCTGGACCACCTCGATATTGGCCATCTTGCTTAACTTTATAAATTTGAGCCAGTGTTGATTCGATGAATGCACTAGAAGCACCAATAAAAGCAACTGCCCACATCCAAAATACAGCCCCTGGACCTCCAAAAGCGATAGCTGTCGCAACTCCAGCAATATTTCCTGTTCCAACTCGTCCCGACAGCGCTAAAGACAGTGCTTGGAAGGAAGAAACTCCTGCTTCTGAGCTTTTACCCTGAAACATCAGCATAACCATGTCTTTTAAGTGTCGTACCTGTAAAAACCTTGTTAAAATCGAGAAAAACAGGCCAATCGCAAGACACCCATAAATAACAGGCGTGCTCCATAGCACATTATTCAAACTCGTTACAAATTGCTCCAAACGATAACCCCCTCATTTTTTCATTCAGACTATTTTAAATTATAAGTTAAATTATAAATTTTAACAATAAAACTCTAAATTAAAACTTGTTTTTTAGTTAAAATACACAAAAAAAGTTATAAACCCCTCAAAAACATCCAATAAGAAATCGTTTACATTCCATAATTATTGCTCTCAAAAAAGAGATATCTGCACCTTTCTTCTCAAGAACACATAGGCTATAGGAGTTATTTTCTATTAGAAGGTGTGAAAAACAATGATGAGAATCGAGCCTTTATTTTATCGTTCTTTAGCTCTAGACCTTCTTTATGCGTGCGTCTTAGCTTATAAGCAATACGCACAGGGAGGCACATTTGATGTACCTGAAGGCTACCGGCTTATTAAATCGTTTAAAGCTTCTGCCGTAGGGGTGCAAGAATGGTTTGGTTTTATTTTAGAATCTGATGACTCTATCGTAATTGCCTTTCGAGGAACTCAATCTGAGGCAGATTGGATTGCTGATGCTCGCATTAGGCAGCGCCCCTATCCATACAATCAACGAGCCGGGCTCGTTCATGAAGGTTTTTTAGCCGTTTACGAATCATGCCGTGATGAAATTTTTGAAACATATAAATCGCTTCCCACCAAGCCCATTTATATAACGGGGCATAGCCTAGGTGGCGCACTCGCTGCTCTTCATGCCTTAGATGTCGCCACAAACGCATCTTTTCCGGAAATTACAATGTACAACTACGGAGCTCCTCGAGTAGGGGATCCTCAATTCGTTCAAACATACACAAATCTTGTTTCAAATAGCCGCTGTTTTGTTAACACGACGGATACGGTTCCTAAAATCCCTCCGAAGCGACTCTATTCCCCTTCCACCAAGCAAACAATTTATTACGATCAAGACCCTCTGCAACTCTCATTTACCATCCAAACAGGCTCTACCGTAGGGAACCATAATCCCCAAACATACAGTGTTGGGATATGGATGATGTCGGATTATCCTATTTTAGTCCAAAAATAAAAAAACAGGCGGAATGCCTGTTTTTTTTATGCGCCAATTGCTGTTTTGATTTCTTCTATTTGTTCTTGATGACGCTTTTCATGATAGCCAATAAAATCAATCCATTGCTTTAAATCCATTAACCCAAACACAGGATGTGGAAACGATTTTTGCTTTAGGTTTTCTTCACTGGCTGTTTCTTCTAACTCTACTAAAGCCGCTCTTGATTCCGCCAGCTTACTCTTCATTTCTTCTAATGTCTGATTTTCATTAGAAGGCGTAACTTGAGCCGGTGCATCTACTTTTCGAGAACGGTCTACCGCTAAATGAAACGGCTTATCTTCGGTTGGCTGATCTACACCGTTTTCTAACTGATCCTTTACACGTGAAACAATCATGCGCTCCATCAAATATAAATGTTCTAATACTTGCATAACGCTCCATGTATTAGATGCTGGCTGCTGATTTAATTGTTCATATGTTAATGATTCTACACTGTTCAATACATCATTTCGAAACTGTTCATTTTTGTTCATTGTTCATCCTCCTCTAGGATTCCTCTAGCTTATCGTATCAAAAAACTCTTCTATATAAAAAGGATATCCCTTTGCATAACCATGTTTTAGCTACAATTGTTTCACGTGAAAAAAATCTTTTTTCTATTTGACATAGATCAACTGAAGTGTTATATTTAGATTTCTGGCTTTTCTTTAAGAGCTGGACATAGTGAAAGTAACTTGAAAGGATGTATCGTACAATGCAAGGTAAAAATACTGGCATTCGACACATGTCTTTGAACAAAACTTATTCACACTGGATCGGCTTCGGAGCCGTAAGGATGCAAGAGAGGTAGGGCTTGCGTCGTTTAGGTTAATCGATCATGTGGAAAAACAAACCGCGGCAATGGATGAAATCCATGCAAGCACAATCAATGCTAATTGTGCCCTAACAACAACGAAACATACAAAAACCGTAATCATGGATTTTATAAAGAAAGTAATCATTTTGTTTTTACACTTGCAAAAAGCAAGTTACTGATAAGAAACACGAACAAAAGCGAGCAGATGCATCTGCTCGCTTTTTTAATGATGATTTTTTATTTACTTTATCATTTCTTTTTTTAGGGAATCTTATAAAAAAGCCAAAACCAATATGGTTTCGGCTTTTTTCTTATTGCTCTGCTAGTACATCAGCAAATGCTTTTGCATAAGGAGGAAGGTCTGGCGGACGGCGACTTGAAATGATGTGGCCGTCGATTACGACTGCTTCATCATGCCAAATAGCTCCCGCATTTTCCATATCATCTTTGATTCCTGGCGTACTTGTTACGTTTCGGCCATCTAAGATTTTTGCAGAGATTAATACCCATCCTGCATGGCAGATTTGGCCGATTGGCTTTTGCTGTTCATCCATATGACGAACCATTTCAATTACTTCAGGGTAGCGGCGCAGTTTATCCGGCGCCCAGCCTCCAGGTACTAAAATAGCGTCATATTCAGCTGGATCAACATCTTTAAATGCATAGTCCGATACGGCTGGAACACCGTATTTCCCCATGTACGTTTCGTTTGCTTTTTCTCCAACTAAATGTACTTCTGCTCCTTCTTCGCGAAGACGCATCACTGGATACCATAGTTCTAGATCTTCAAAGTCTGCACTAACAAGCGCAATAACTCTTTTATTTTCTAAGCGCATCGTAACACCTCCGCCATCAGTATAGCATGTTGGAGAATAAGATTGAAAATAAGGAACTAAATTGTACATAATTAAAGGATTTTTCAAGTGCCCTTCAGAAATTTTTTGTATGCCAAATGGTCTAATTTTATATTTTCACTTGACTGGGGACAAACACCACACTACAATGTGTAGTGTAGTGTTCATAATGTTGTAAAATTATCCAAATAAGAAAGACTTTCTGATTTAATTGCTACATTTCTTTTTTCGGTCTTTCACACTACATAATGTAGTGTTTTTCAAATACACTTAAAGGAGGAAGTAAAGTGAATAAAAACGTCGAAATTGGTTCACTTATTATTCGTTTAGTATTAGGTTTTACATTTTTAGTACACGGCTTTCAAAAATGGCAAGGCGGGATTGAAAATACAGTAGGGTTCTTCGATAGCTTAGGAATCCCTGGTTTCATGGCATATATTGTGGCAACAATTGAACTTGTAGGTGGGGTTCTGATTATCCTTGGTCTAGCAACAAGAGTCGTAGCTGCTTTATTTGTGGCAGTTATGCTTGGCGCTATTTTTACAGCCAAGCTTAAAAGCGGATTCGTTGGCGGGTTTGAGTTTGATATTGCCTTAATTGCCATGTCTGCTCACCTATTTCTTGCAGGAAGCCAGTTCCTTGCTCTTGATAAAGTGGTATTTAAAAAGAAAGAAACTGCTTTTTCTCTTCAAGAAGAAAGCAGTAAATAAAAAAGAAAGCTTATACTCTCCCACTATAAGCTTTCAGGTTAGTCCCGCCGTTTGAGGCGGGCTTTTTTTATATTTGAAGCAGCAAATTCGCAAATAAAGAAGAACGCTCGGACAACGTATCAATTTGAATATGTTCATATTCTGCATGTATTCCTTTTCCGCATGCTCCTAATCCATCCAACGTGGGAATGCCAATGGCCGCTGTAAAATTGCCATCACTTCCGCCTCCAACAGCTGCTTCTTCTAATTTCATACCCAGTTTGGCCGCAATTGACTGAGCGCATTCAAATAACTCTTCCGTTTGTTTAGACTTAACCATTGGAGGACGGTTCATGCCTCCTGTTACTTCAATCTTAATCCCTTTTAAAATGGGCGTTAAATTCAAAATAATATCCGTCATACGTTTTGCTTCTTCTTCTGTAGAAACACGTAAATCCACGTGCGCTTCTGCATATTCCGGCACTACATTTGTACCGCTGCCTCCGGTAAATGTCCCAACGTTCACCGTTGTACCTTTTTCATAATCGGTTAAGCTCTGCAGAAAAATCACTTGGCGCGCTAGCTCTTCAATAGCATTGATTCCTTCTTTGTGGTGATTACCAGCGTGGGCTGCTCGTCCCCACACCTTTACGGTGAAAATCCCCGCTCCTTTGCGCGACGTTTTTAACGCACCTGAACCCGCCACCGCAGGTTCTGCTACTAGCACTGCTTCACTTCTTTGTGCTTCTTCTTCTATATATTTTTTAGAGGAAATTGATCCAATCTCTTCATCTGAATTGCAGAAAAACACAATTTTTTTATCCATTTCTAAGCCGAGCTCTTGAATCGCTTTAATTGCCCATATTGATTGCACAATGCCGCCTTTCATATCTAAAATTCCCGGACCATAAAGCTTGTTTCCTTCTGTTCTTAGACTCAGCCTTCCCTTTTCCCATACCGTGTCAAAGTGACCGATAATTAAAAGCTGCTTCTCTCCTTCTCCAATCGTAAATTTCAAGTGGTTTCCTACTTCTTTTTCTTCTATGATTTCATACCCTACGCCTAAACGCTTCTGAAACAGCTGCGTTAAATACATTCCACACTGATCCACTAACTCTTTACTGTAGGACGGTGATTCTTTTTTCACAAATCCAACTAAATCTTCGAGCATCTCGTGTTCATGTTCTTTTAAATAACTAAATACGCTTTGTTCTACCATTACCTGACTCAAATCAATTCCTCCTCCAAACAACCCCTGCTGCTTGTGCATTCACTGCTTTTATTTATCGTACGTATGAGTATGTTCTACGTTTCACATAACGACCTTAAATTATCCTTAATTATAATGGTTTTCAGACAATTTTCCATCCTTAAAATACAGATAATACTTTAACTTATTCATAACCGACCGAAAATAGCCATAAACTTCAACAAATTTATACAAAAAAGCTTCAATCTTCAACAGATTAAAGCTTTCATTTTATTAATTGACATTTATTTTGATATTTTTCCCTTTTGACTTCACACTTACAAAAACAAACATAGACACTAAAAAAACAAACAAAATAACGCCAACCATTTCAAAGTTTACTTCGGCCCATGGATTAAAGAAAGTGAATGCTAAGTAGAAGGACACCCCGTATGCGAGGATAACAATAACCCAGCCCATCAAGCGGGAAGCAGATTGCCCAAACTTACTCGATTCATTCACCATTTTATGTACAATCAGTGAATCGATTGTATCTGTCAGCATCATACCAAACATAAATACTAGTCCTAATAAAAGCGGCGTATATTTGCCTGCGTTCCCTACAGCTAGAGACCACACGGCCGTTTGACTGACTGTTTCAGCCGCTAGGGCAAACAGCGCTCCTACAAGAATAATTAAAAAAGGATTCGTTGTTCCTTTTGCGATTTTCGGAATAAACTTCCCTTTTAACCCGCTCACCTGAAACTCTTCTTCTTTGTTTTTAGTTCGAAGCAAATGATATGTGTTTAATGTCCCAATCAGAAAGAGAGAGATGATAGATACCCAAGATGCAAAATGATCGAAATATGCTGGAAACGTAAAATTCTTCATCACTACGCCCAGCACCCCGGCCGTGACGGCCACCATTCCTCCATGACCGAGTGAAAACAGCGTTCCGACCCACGGGGCAAAATGGCTGCCCATTCGCCAATTATATCGGGTCTGGCCATCAATAAAAGCTAAGTGATCTGCATCTAATCCGTGCCTGATTCCTAATAAAAAGACAAGTAAAAAAACTGATAAACCTTCCATTTCCTACACTCCTTTTTTTAAAATAAAACGTAAAAAAGCCTCAATTCTATAGAAATTGAGGATGTGTCGGCATATGAAAATAAACAGTAATTGCTCACTGCGTACCTTGATACACCGCCTCTTTCCTAGAAGAGTCAAGTGTACAGAATAGGTAGGTCTCCTGGCTTGAGATCATCATTTTCTACCGCCTTCCCCGTTTTGAGTGACGATAAGATAGAAAACTCCCTGCTTACAGTGGCTGGACCGCTCGAGATTTGCACTCGATTCCCTGTTACCTCTTACGCTATGTAAGAGCACCTAAACTGTGCGAATGATTCATTTTCTTCCTCATTATACTAGTACTCCTTACAAATGAATAGAGAAAATTCAAATAAAAAAGCCCTGCTAAGCTTTACATGCTTAACAGGGCTTTTTAAAGCAATTAAACTACTTCTACCGTTACGTCTACGTTGCCGCTGATTGCTTTTGAATACGGGCAGTATGAGTGGGCTAGGTCTACATATTTTTTAGCTGTTTCTAAATCTAAGCCTTCGATATGAGCTTCAAGCGCTACAGCAATTTTTACTCCTTGATCAGCTTTATCTGGAAGCAGCTGAACCGTAGCTTTTACTTCACTGCTTTTAATTTCTACGTTATGTTTTTTCAACATAAATTCTAACGCACTGTTGAAACAAGCACTGTATCCAGCTGCAAATAGCTGCTCTGGGTTTGTTGCTGTTGTTGCTTCTCCACCAAGCGCTGGAGGTGTTGCAACGTCTAAATTAAAGATATTATCTAAAGAATGAACTTCTCCTGTTCTTCCACCTGTGTTAACGACTGTCGTTTCATATAAAGCTTTCATGTATAAATCTCTCCTCTTTTTTAGTAATTTTATTAAAATTTTTTATTTATCGTTTCTGTAATTTAATTGTACACAATTTAATTTTAAAAAACAAGTGTTAAATACATTAAAAATTTTCCAATAAAAAAAAGCCGCGTATATGCGACTTTTTCTTAATAATATTGAGACTGTTCGTCATAAGCTGATTTTCGAAAAATAGACAAGTTGGTAATAGCCCTCATCAGTTTCGTATTAAATATAACATAATGAATAAACAGCGCCAGCACGCAGCCTAAAACGGCTCCTGTTAACACATCGAATGGATAGTGAACGCCAACCCATACCCGTGAAAATGCAATGAGTGCACCCATGACAACCCACATGCGCCCTGAACGTTTGAAATGCAGCCAAATGGTAAAAGTGATAACTAATGCAGATGTAGCATGATCGCTTGGAAATGAAGAATTCGCGGCGTGATCAATAAGCTGATTCACGTGGTGAGAGATAAACGGACGATCTCGATAAGCAAATAAACTAATCACTTTATTGATAATGACTCCTGTGGCACAAGCACATAAAGCTTGAAATGCTACAACACGGCTGCCGTTTTTATTAATAAGTAAAAACAAGCCGAGTAAAACAATAAGTACATACTGGGCATAATCTGTAAAGAATACCATTAGCGAATCTACAAACTTCACATGCGAGGCATACTGATTCACCGCATGGAAAATGGTATAGTCTACTGAATTAATAGCTGATAACATAATCGAAATCCTTTCTTATTTTTAAATGTCATTAGCTATCTTATCAGTTTCTTGCGAAAATGAACATTATTTCTCGGGCTATTATTGATATATTTAGTAAATAACCATTGATTTCCTTATCATTTATACACCCCGAATCTCTCCATGCTATAATGTACGCAACTATACATAGACACAAGGGGGAATTTTTTTGAGTAAAGGCAGAATTTTAATTGTAGAAGATGAGCGCAAAATTGCTCGTTTAATTCAGCTCGAGCTTGAACATGAAGGCTATGAAACCGGCATGGCTTATACGGGCACAGAAGGATTGGCAGAGTTTCAAGAACACGATTGGGATTTGCTGCTTTTAGATGTGATGCTTCCTGAACTGAGCGGACTTGAAGTACTTCGTCGCATTCGAGCAAACAATGATCAGACGCCCGTTATCTTATTAACCGCTCGAGACGCCCTTCCTGATAAGGTAAGCGGACTAGATTTAGGAGCGAACGATTACATTACAAAGCCCTTTCAAATTGAGGAGCTTTTTGCACGTATCCGCGTATGGCTTCGCCATCCTGCATCAGCATCTCCTGCTGAAAAAGAAGCAGATACTCTGCAGCTAGGAACTTTAGTTGTTAATGAAAAAACGCGAGAAGTCACGCGTGAAAATGAAGCTATTGAGCTGACTCCTAAAGAATATGATTTGCTTGTCTATATGCTTCAAAACAACAATCAAGTGCTGAGCTTTGAACAGCTTCTTACAAACGTATGGGGATTCGATTACTACGGAGACACCAATATTGTATACGTATACATTCGTTATTTGCGCAAAAAGATTGATGCACCATTTTCAATACCTTATATTCAAACAGTGCGCGGCGTTGGCTATATGCTTAAGGAGTAGCTTATGAAACTGCAAACAAAGATTATCCTTACATCAACTGCCCTGCTTTTTATTCTCTTAGTAATTGCAAACAGTTCGATTTACTTCATTTTCAAAAAAACCATGGAAGACAATGCAATTGAACGTTTACAAGCAGAAACAAGCAACGTAACAAATGGGCTAAAACAAACAAGTTCGACGGTTAAACAAGCCAATTTGCTTCGTGCCTATTTGCCTCCTAACGGAATGATTCGTATTTTGCCTAAATCAGGGAGTCCTTTAGTTGTATCGGTTACTGATCAAACGAAAGAGCTTCAGGACTTATCCTATTCTTATTATTCAAATGAACAAACAACCATCAAAGAAGACGACGGCCACCTATACGCAATTTCGCATACTCCGGTCATTTGGACGAACGGTGAAGTCGTTTCTTTAGAAGTCACGGAACAACTCGAAGACGTGGAACAATCTTTACAGACGTTAAAATTCATCTTGCTTATTGCCTCTCTTGTTATATTAATTCCGACCATATTTGCCGGACGGCTTTTAAGTAAAATCATTTTGCGGCCTATCAAATCTCTTATTCATACTATGGAAGAAATTCAAGTGTCTCGCACATTCAAAAAAATCGCTCTCTCTTCCTCTTCTAAAGATGAGTTAGATCAAATGGCCAACACCTTCAATAATATGATGGATTTATTAGAGGAAAACTATAAAAAGCAAGAGCAGTTCGTATCCGATGCTTCTCATGAATTAAAAACACCCCTGACCGTGGTAGAAAGCTATGCCAATATGCTAAAACGCTGGGGGATGAAGCGTCCAGATATTTTAGAAGAAGCCATCGAAGCCATTCACTCTGAGTCTTTACGCATGAAACAGCTTACGTCTCAAATGCTGGTGCTTGCGAAAGATGAGTCGCAGTGGGAGCTTCACATGGACCACGTAGATGCGGCGGCCGTCTGTAACCAAACAATCAAGCATCTAGAACAAGCTTTTGAACGAACCATTTATTTAAGCGTAAAAACTGATCATCCAATTGTAACAGCCGATGAAAAGCGCTTAAAGCAGCTGCTGTACATCCTCTTAGATAATGCCATTAAATATAGTGAAAAAGCGGTAGAGGTAACCATAACAAGAAGCGAAAGCTTTATGATTACGGTCACAGATCAAGGAATTGGTATTCCAAAAGAAGATTTATCAAACGTGTATGAACGCTTTTTCCGCGTAGATAAAGCAAGAAATCGAGAAACCGGTGGTTCAGGGCTTGGGTTATCCATTGCTCGAAAGATTGTAGAAGCCCATAGCGGACGTATTGAGATTAGCAGCGATGAAGGCAAAGGGACATCCGTAACGGTTTGCTTTCCTCTTTGATTTCTCACCGTTTCTTAGAGATTTTTAAGAATTGCCTGCTATACTATTTTTCATAATACTGGAGGTGAATGTATGAAGAAAACGGTGCTTTTTATACTTATCTTTCTTGCTGTTGGTTCAGCTTGCTTTTATGGAATAGCAAAAGCAATGAATCGATCTGATACCATTTTATCCGAGTCTGAAATCAGCCGTATGATTCAGCAGAAATATGGCGGCACGATTGAAAATGCAAGTTTTTCTCAAAAAGATGATGAACCGATTTATCGAATCACTTTGCTTAAAGGTGATATTCCATACCACATCACAGTAAATGGAGAAAATGGAGAAGTCCAGTCATTAATCAAACAAAAAGTAGAGAAACAAACGTCTACTCAAACTAAAAATGATACAGAAAAAGAACAAAAAAAGAGCGAGCAGCCACCCGTTTCTCCTACATCCGACGAGCCTCTCATTTCAATGGAACAAGCAAGAGATATTGCTTTACAAAAAGTAAAAGGAACGTTTTCCTCAGTTGAAATAGAAGAGGAAGAAGGCCAAACCTTCTACGAAGTCGAAATTGATCAGTCTAAAACAAGAGAAGCTAAAGTAATGATAAACGCTTACTCTGGGCATGTAGATTCCATCACCTATGAAAATGACGACGACTAAAAGTACAGCGGAAAGCTGTGCTTTTTTTATACACCTTTATTTATTTCTAAGAAAATTTTAAACTTCTTCTTCTTTTCCTTTAAAGTTCATCGGCTAAGATAGTCTTAACAACAAATCAAGGAGGCCGTAACATATGAAAGTTATTACAACCGTTTTAGCCAGTGCAGTATTAGTCGGTGGATTAGGTGCAAGTGCATATGCCATGACGGATCAGTCTAAAAGCAATGACAAGAAGCAAACCACAACGATTGAAGAAGCCAAGGCAAAAGACATTGCTCTTCAAAAAACAGACGGCGGTGACATTACAAATATCCAATTAGCCGTAGATGACGGCGTTAAACAATATGAAGTAGATATCACAAAAGGTAATAAAGAATACGATGTAGATATTGACAGCAGAAGCGGTAAAATCATTGAATTTGATGAAGACCAAAAAGACGATGATGATGAGAAAGAAGAAAATCTCCAAAACATTTCCCCTGCTGTTTCATTAGATCAAGCGATCAAAACAGCTTTAAAAAGTGCTAAAGGAACCGTGAATGAAACGGATTTAGACCAAGAAAACAGCCGTTTAGTATATGAAATTGAAATTGACACAGCCGATAAACGTGAAGCAACTGTTTCAGTAGATGCCAAAAACGGTGACGTAATCAGTGTAGAAATAGATGATTAATAGAAAAAGCACGCTCCAAAAGGGGCGTGCTTTTTTTATACCGCTAATTTAATAACCGTTAACACAATACCAATCAAGAATCCACATAGAGCTCCGTTCACTCGAATCCACTGCAAATCTTTTCCGACATTGTTTTCCATCATATCCACAAGCGTTTCATCATCTAATTTATCTAAGTTTTCTTGAACAAGCTGCCCAATTTTTGAATGATTCTCGTCTACAAAACTCATGATTTGCTTTTGAATAGCCGTATCAATTGCTTCTTGACGCTGTGCATCCACTTCAAGAGCATTCAGCCAGCTCTCTACGTAAGGAACGGCGTAGCTTTTCATAAATTCAGGGCTTTCAATAAATGCCGTCACTTTCGCTTTCATTTTATCGACGATTTCTGTTAATTTATTCGTTACATTTAATTCATTAATCGTTTTTTGTTTCCATGCTTCTAATTTCTCAAGAAGTTCTTCATTGTGCTCCAAGCCTTGCAGCTCTTTTCTAATTCCATTTACCAAAGCAAGGCGATATTCATCATCTTCATTACGAAGACGACCTGTAATAGAAAGCAGTAGATTTTGCAAAATAGACCCTAGCTTCTCTTCGTTAATCATGCTTTGAAATGATTTGAGAGCAAATTGTAAAATACCGTCAAGCTCAATATTATCAAGCGCATTTTTAGCAATACTTCCGAGCTGATACTGGGTTTCTTCTTTTTTAATCCAGCCCTCTCCCTTATTTAAAAGAACATCAAGTGCTTTTTCATCATACTGATTTCTAACCACTTCTCCAACAATCGAATGCACGATAGGCTTTAACTCTATTGCTGAAAGCGATGACTTGAGCTCTTTTTCAATAATAGGAACTACTTTCTCTGTATCCACACGATTAATCGCATCAACAAGCAGTGCTGTTCCTTTTTGTTGAATCGTTTCCGAATGAACACCTTTTCGAACAATCGGAAGCAAACGCTTTGTAAACGCAATTCTTTTCACTTTTTCTTGAATACTTTCTTTTGACAGCCAGTCGTTTTCAAGCGTTGAGACTAACCCTCTTGTAATACGCTGCCTGTTTTTAGGAAGCAGCGCAGTGTGTGGAATAGGAATGCCTAAAGGGTGACGAAAAAGAGCCGTAACTGCAAACCAATCCGCTAAGCCCCCGACTAATCCAGCTTCGAACCCACCTTGAAGCAACCGACCCCAAATTGAATCACCAAAAGGCATGGTGGCAACGAAGCCCACTCCCATAATGGCCAAAGAAATCGTGGCCAAGTGCTTTGATTTCTTTTTTGGGTTTGTTGTAAATACATTATTTGATTCCATTGTAGTCCTCATCCTTTATTTATTTAACTAAACATTTCATCTAGAAATATGTAACGTGATACAGAAATTTTCGCAAAAAAAGAAAGACAAGCTTTTACCCTCGTCTTTCTAGTATATTGCCTTTTTGCTATACTTCAAACTTTTTTTCTTTTCGACTTTTATTAATAAATGAAAAAATGAGGAGTACGACCAGGATAACCGCACATACGCTTGATCCAATCACATTGTTTTTGTTAAACATAAACGATACAAAAATAACAAGCAGTGCTGCTGTTGCAAAGAGCGTTGTATAAGGAAACCACTTTAAGGCAAAAAACGGCTTTTCTTTATACCCTTTACGCAGCTTTAATTGAGCTAAACAAATGCTCACCCAAATGAGAATGATCGTGAAACCTGGAATAGTCATTAAATAACTAATTACATTATCCGGCGTCTTATAGGCTAAAAACAAACCTATTAAAATACAAGCAGCCGTAATCATCAAACCGTTAATCGGAATGCCATTTTTTGAAACTTTCAAGAAGCGCTTTGATGCTTCTCCGCTTTGAGCCATAGCATAGAGCGTACGCGAAGTTGCATACATCCCTGAATTGGCTGCTGATAAAACGGCCGTCAATAAAACGAAGTTCATAATGTGAGCCGCACCTGGCAGACCGGTAATACTAAACACTTGCACAAAGGGACTGTCTTGCCCCGATACAGAATTCCAGGGCATAAGGCCGCAAATAATTAAAATAGGCAAAATATAAAAGCCAATCACTCGCCATACTGTGCCTTTAATTACTTTCGGTAACACGTTTTTTACATCTTTTGTTTCCGTTACGGCCACACCAATTAGTTCAGCTCCCCCGTAAGAGAACATCACAATTAAAAAGGCACTCAGCACACCGCTCATGCCGTGAGGGAAAAAGCCTCCATGAGCCGTATAATTTGCCCAAGGGTTTTGCACATCACTTGGAATTACACCGAATAAAATGAAAGCTCCCAAAATGATAAAAGCAGTAAGAGCAATTACTTTAATACCGGCAAACCAAAACTCAATTTCTCCGTAATACTTCACTTGAAATAAATTCATCCCGACAATCAGCACTGCACAGAGAAAGCTTAAGAGCCAAAGAGGTACAGAAGGGAACCAAAACTTCAAAAAGCTTCCTCCCGCAAGCAGTTCAACAACCGTCACAACAATCCAGTTCACCCAGTACAGCCACCCTACAATAAAAGAGGTTTGCGTACCGAATGCCTTATGCACTAAATTTTGTACGTTCATATTCGGATAGACAATTGCCATCTCCGCTAGTGCTGTCATTACAATAAATAAGATAAGGCCGCCAAATAAATACGCAAGTACAACACTTGGTCCTGCAATACCTAGCGTGTCAGCGCTACCTTTAAAAATGCCTGTCCCAATCATGCCGGCAAGTGCAATGAGCTGCACATGACGAGGCAACAGACCTTTTTTTAAATTTTGATCTTGTTTTCCCATAATGCCCGTCCCTTCTGTTCATTTTACGTGTTAGTTTAACCAAATCACTTCTTGCACAAAAACCCCTACCGGATATTCAGTAGGGGTTGGACCAACACTGTTTTTTTTCTTCTATATAATGAATGAAAATAATCTCATTTAATCACTGTTACTTTAGTCATTTTATGCGTTGCAACAATGCATTGTCAATGTTATTTATTTTCCAAAAATAAAGTCAAAAGAGTATCTACACCCTTTTGACTTCTAGTCTTCGTGCAATGACTGATAAAGCATAGTTTACAATAAAATACATCATCGCAATGATCAAAAACATCGGCACCACGTAACTTTGTTTCTGTCCATAAATGATTTGAGCATTATGCAGCAAATCAGGAAGCGCGATGACCACTGCAAGCGACGTATCTTTTAATAATGAAATAAATTGACTAACTAAAGGAGGTACCATTCGTCGCAAAGCTTGTGGCAATACAATAAAACGAAGCGTTTGGTAATAGTTTAAACCTGATGAACGTGCCGCTTCAATTTGTCCTTTTTCAATTGATTTTAATCCGCTTCGGATAATTTCTGAAATCATAGCAGATTCAAATACAGTGAGGGCCACAATCGCTGCTGACGTAATTTCCATATCAATTCCGATTTCAGGTAAAGCAAAGTATGTAAAAAAGATGATTAAAAGAAGCGGCAAATTCCGGATAATTTCTACGACAAAAGCGAGTACATGAGACAGAACTGGAATGCGGGCATACCTTAAAATACCTACTATACTTCCAATAATAAAACTTAACACAATCGAAATGAATGCCACTTTTAAAGTGACCCAAAATCCTTCCATTAAGAAGGAAAGGTGATCAGGAGAATAAGCACCCATAAAATCCATCACTTTCACTCCTTTCAGCTTGTTTTACCAAGACGTTTCTCAAGATAACCAACTCCTAAACTCAACGGAATGGTTAGAACTAAATAAAACAGAGCCACAAAAATATACACATCAAACACTACATAAGTTTGAGAGGAAACAAGATCTGCCTGATACATTAAATCAAAACCAGCAACAATCCCTAACACAGATGAGTTTTTCACTAAATTAATAAATTGATTCCCAAGAGGAGGAATGACAATTTTAATGGCTTGAGGCAATATAATGAATCGCATAGCCTGACTATACGTAAGGCCGGATGAACGCGCCGCTTCAAGCTGCCCTTTTGGAACTGCCATAATTCCCGCTCGTATGGCTTCGGCTATAAAAGCTGCCGTATAAATAGTTAATCCCAGCACTCCGGCTGCTGTACCGCTGATTCCTGCCACAATAAAAATAAAAAAGACGATAACCACAAGTGGAATATTTCGAATAAACTCTACGTAGACAGTGCCAATTACATTTACTATTTTGAGAGGGGCTATTCGCATTACCGCAATGATTGTACCAAGTACAAAACTGGCCACTAAAGCAATCAGACTGGCGATAATGGTGTACTTAAAACCTTCTAAATAAAGATCCATATTGTTCGTCAGAATTGAAAAATCCAGCAATTTTCTTCCTCCTTTCAACTAAACAAGCAGGATGAGCATAATGCTGCTCATCCTGAGAAAAGAAAACTGTACGCTTATTGTTTGATCCACTTGTCGTGAATTTCATCATATTTTCCAGAGTCTTTCATTTTTTTAAGCGCATCGTTTAATGCATCTACAAGCTCTTTGTTTCCTTTTTTCACAGCAATGCCATAAGGCTCTTCTGTGAACGGCTTTCCTACTAATTCATAAGAAGGATCTTCATCAGCCATTCCATAAAGAATAGCATCATCAGTTGTTAAAGCATCTCCTTGCTTAGATTTTAAAGCGGTAAATGCTTCTGCATAGTTTTCAAACTCTAATACCGTTGTCTCCGGTGCTTTTTCGCGAATATTAATAGCTGAAGTTGATCCTTTAACAGCCAACACTTTAGTACCTTTCTTCAAATCATCAACGCTTTTAATTTTACTGCCTTTTTTCACAAGAAGAGACTGGCCAGCTTGAAAATACACGTCCGTAAAATCCACTTCTTTTTTACGCTCATCTGTGATGGTCATTGTTGCAACAACAGCGTCAATATCTCCTTTTTGAAGAAGAGGAACCCTTGTTTTGGACGTAACTTCTTTAAATTCTACCTTGTTTTCATCTCCTAAAATCTCTTTAGCCAGCTGCTTAGAAATATCAACATCAAAACCTTCTACTTCACCCGTCTTTGGATTCTTTAAGCCAAACAAACGCGTATCATTTTTAACTCCAATAACAATTTTCCCTCTGTCTTTGATTTCAGTGAGCGCATCTTTTTTAGCTGATGATCCACTCGTTTCTTCACTTTTCCCTCCACAAGCCGCTAACATCATAGCCGCTGCTAATGAAAGCACAGCTGCCTTTAAAAACGTTTTTGATTTCTTCATATTACTCCCCCTATTAAACAATTAATGATTTAAAATACGGCTAAGAAATAAACGTGCCCTTTCTTCTTGCGGGTTTTCATAAAACTCAGCCGGAGTTGCCTCTTCTAAGATTTTTCCTTGATCCATAAATACAATGCGGTCTGCTACTTCTTTAGCAAACCCCATTTCATGAGTTACAACTACCATCGTCATTCCTTCTTTAGCCAATGTTTTCATGACATCCAGCACTTCTCCAATCATTTCTGGATCAAGAGCAGAGGTAGGCTCATCAAAAAGCATAATCTCTGGTTTCATTGCAAGTCCCCTCGCAATGGCTACACGCTGCTGCTGGCCACCTGAAAGCTGGGATGGGTAGGCGTTGGCTTTTTCACCGATTCCTACTTTATCCAAATAGTATAGAGCTGTTTTCTTAGCTTCTTCTGACGACTGTCCCAGTACTTTCATAGGCGCTAAGGTGATATTTTCTAAAACCGTTTTGTGCGGATATAAATAAAAATGCTGAAAAACCATACCTATATTGCGGCGCAGTTTGTTAATATTTGTTTTTTTATCTGCAACCAATATATTATTTACCGTCAATTGTCCGTTAGATATTGTTTCTAAATAATTTATGCATCGCAGCATCGTGCTTTTACCCGAACCCGAAGGTCCAATTACGACGACAACTTCACCTTTTTTAATCGTTAAATTGATATCTTTTAATACGTGAAAATCACCGTAATATTTGTTCACTCCGTCAAAAACAATCATTTTCCTCCTCCTAATCTACGAACAATGATAAATATTTAAATTTTTAAAATATTTAAAATATGTTAAAAATTATATTCTTACCCTTAAAGCAAAGTCAACAGTTGACAAATTATCTCTTTTTTGTAATCAAAATGAACTATCTTCAAATAAAATATGCTAGAAAAATAAAAGGTTTTGTTGGCATTTGCCGATATGTAAGCATACGTTCGCTAGGCTGAAGGTACTTGTATAAGCTTAATCAATAGATTATATTAGTTAACGCATATCTTTATACGAATTGTCTTTCATTTTTCTAGGGCAGTTCTCTCTAATCAGCCCTTTTTCTAATTATCCGTCTATCACTTTATTATATTAATATATATAATTCTCTTAGCAGTAAATTAATAAAAAAAGTAAATACAAGCTTCCATTCATGTTAGAGGTTCTGACATAAATATAGTGAAATTATATTATTTCTCTAAAAAACACACGCTTTATTAGCGTGTGTGGCCTTTTATATTTTCCGGACTCATTTGAAAATGCGGATAGTCTTTAAAACCTTGCCAATCTCCTCCCCATTCAAACCCTAAACTTTTTGCGATATCTACAACCTCCATCCAATCAGACCGATTATTGTTATTACCGTCATATTTCATGTCCCAAATAACTTGTCCGTCTTTTAACCCAATAGCAAAATCAATAGCTAGTCCATAGTTATGATAAGACTGGCCGCCCTTTGAATAGGTAACAATGTTGCCTTCTTCCGTCCTGCCTTTTGCATAAAGCTTATCTTGTTCTTCTTTTGAACGGAAACCTTCCGTAATGACAATCGAGATTCCTTGGTCGTTTGCTTGTTGAACAAGTTTATTTTTCTTTTCTTCTACGACAGGATGCAACTCAGCTGCTCCTGAAAAATCTTTTAACGTTGGACCTGGCTTTAACTCATCGCGAAACAAAAATAACAGGCTTACCGCTATCACAACTATCAAAGCTATTGCCAATTTTTTAAGAACGTTCATCTATATAAAGTCTCCATTCTTTTTTGCTGTTACTTAGATAAAATCATATCGAATTTCATTTTGTTATCCAATAAAAGAGCTGTAGTGTTCAACAAACGTCTATATTTTTTCGTTTTTTATCTATTTTCACCATTTTTTCACTATTGGTGGTTACATTAACAATTGTGGACAGCTCTGTACCACACCCCTATAACTTTTAAGGAGTGACAACAGCATGAAAAAGAAACTATTCGGTTATATCATGGCAAGCGGTTTAACACTAGGAGTTATGGCCGCTGCAAACTCCACGGCATTTGCAGCAA
Source organism: Priestia sp. FSL R5-0597 (assembly GCF_038006305.1). Taxonomy (NCBI): domain Bacteria; kingdom Bacillati; phylum Bacillota; class Bacilli; order Caryophanales; family Bacillaceae; genus Priestia; species Priestia sp. FSL R5-0597. The sequence continues at coordinate 294,664 of NZ_JBBOUZ010000001.1, read as the reverse complement.
GCAAAGATGAAACAAGCTCTTCAACGGTTGTAGAGCGAACAAATGGCAATACAACAACTACGAGTGATGCAACACAACAAAAAGTTGATGATATTATGAAAAAAGCACAGGAAAAATTACAGAAACTCGGCGTAAGCTTACCTCAGCATCATAAAGAAGGCCCCTTTAGCAATTTAGATGCTGGTACAAAGGCAAAAGCGAAAGCTATTATGGATCAGCTTCGCGACGGCACCCTGACTAAGGAACAAGCTGAAGCCAAATTAAAAGAACTTGGCGTAGACTTTCCTGAACATAAAGGCGGTCCTTTTAGCAATCTAGATGCAGCCACTAAGAAAAAAGCCAAAGCTATTATGGACCAGCTTCGCGACGGCACCCTGACTAAGGAACAAGCTGAAGCCAAATTAAAAGAACTTGGCGTAGACTTCCCTGAACATAAAGGTGGTCCTTTTAGCAATCTAGATGCAGCCACTAAGAAAAAAGTCAAAGCTATTATGGATCAGCTTCGCGATGGCACGCTGACTAAGGAACAAGCTGAAGCCAAATTAAAAGAACTTGGCGTAGATCTTCCTGCTAAAAAGAAAGATTTTCTAAATGGTTTAGATGCTGAAACAAAAGCTAAGGCCGAAACCATTTTAGAAAATGCAAAAAAAGAAATTCAAAAACTCGGTGTCACAATGCCGTTTGAAAAGAACGAGCACAAAGTTCAATAACTAAAAAAGCTACTTGGCTGTTGAGAGCCAAGTAGCTTTTTTATGATGCAGTTTTCCGTTTCACTAATGCCATGTATACACCTAATGCTAATAAATCACAGACCATAATCACAATGCCCATCGGCAGAGCATTTTGCCCTCCTCCAAGTCCCACAAGAGGAGCTACGGCTGCTCCGAGCAAGAACGGCAGCAATCCAAGAAGCGCTGAAGCACTTCCCGCATTGGAAGCTTGATTTTGCATAGCAAGTGAAAAAACGGTGGTGTTCACAATTCCTACGCTTGATACAACAAAGAAAAGCAAGATGCAGACCAAAATAACGGACGTGTGAGTAGCAATTACAGCCACTAAAAGCACGCTTCCAACGGCTGCTTGAAGCAATCCATACATGAGAAGAGTAGCTTCTTTTACTTTACCAGCTAAACGTCCTGTCACTTGAGTAGCTATAATGAGACCAAAACCGTTAATAGCAAAAACAAAGCTGAACATCTGCGGAGACAGCCCGTAAATGTCTTGAAGGACAAATGTAGAGCCTGAAATATAAGCAAACATAGCGCTCATAATAAAACCTTGCGCCAGCGCATATCCCACGAAGACACTATCTTTTAGCAATACGCTAAATATACGCAGTACTTCTGTTAATCCACCCTCTTTACGGCGTTCGACCGGCAGCGTTTCTTTTAAGCCAAATAAAACGGCAAAAAACATTAGTGCACCAATTACGGCTAACACACCAAATACTCCACGCCACGACATAACCGTCAGCAGCTGTCCACCGGCAACCGGAGCCAAAATGGGAGCTAAACCATTTACGAGCATGAGCATGGAGAAAAACTTTGTTAAATCCGAACCTGAAAACAAGTCTCGCACGCTTGCTCTTGAAATAACCATTCCTGCTGCTCCCGCCATACCTTGAATAAATCGTAAAACGATAAAAATCCAAATAGAAGGCGCAAACACGCATAAAACAGAGGCAACTGCATAGGTGATTAATGCTGCTACAAGTGGCTTTTTCCTTCCCCGGATATCACTGAATGGCCCCATTACCACTTGCCCAAATGCCAAGCCTAATAAGCAAGCTGTCAGACTGACCTGGGCTAAAGAAGCTGACGTATGCAGTTCTTTAGCGAGCGTCGGCAGCGCTGGCAAATACATGTCGATTGATAACGGTCCAAATGCGCTTAGTGAACCCAAAATTAAAATAAATAAAATGCGATTTCCTCGGCTTAAAGACATTCCTTGGGAAATACTTTGCTGATTCATCTATTGTTGTCTCTCCCTTCAGCAGTTTTACAATAGTCTCATCTTAAACCCTCCAGCAACTGGATAGTCAAGACGTAATTCGAATTTGAATTTCCGTCAGCCGCTCTTCTTCATGATGAGAAATAAATGAATCTACAATTCGCCGAATTAAAAAAGGCCCTTCTGCTTTGTATCCTTCGGCTTTAATAAAGTTCAGTAACGTATCGTAATAGACTCCTGTGGTATCTCTCTTTTCTCTCATATAAATAGATGCGTAATCGCCTTCAGGTATTAACGTAACGAGTTCATGCTTAAAAGAAACATCGCTTTCGACCAATAAAAAAATGCCATCGTAATCTGTAAATTGTTGTTTTTTTGTGTTTTCTACAGATAGTATAAACCCTACTTTCCCAATCATAATCGGGGTAATATGACTAATTTTCTTTTTTAAATCACGGAGAACACTTTCAGTTCCGTCTAACGTACCTACCTCTGCTTTTACTTGCACAACTTCACGAGAAGGAAGGTGTTTGATGAAGGGGGCTCCTATTTGGTTAATATGTCTCGTCTGTTCTAATTCCTTCATTCGAGTTGTTAACTGCGCATTCACTCTTTGAAGGTGACGAATTTTTTCTTTTGTTACCTTCTGATATTCCGCTAAGGTGTCAATAAATTCATCCAAGCTGCTGTGCTCCATTTTTCTTTTAATTTCTTTTAACGGAACTCCCATCAGCTTTAAATAGACAATGATATCTAATTTCTTAAATTGTTCTAACGTATAATAACGATATCCAGTTTGCGGATCAACTTCATAAGGCTCGAACAGACCAATTTCATCATAATAGCGAAGTGTTTTAATCGGAATATCGTGCAGTCTGGCCATTTGCCCAATCGTAAATTTGTTTTGCACTATAAGTTCACCTTCTTTATGTAAAGCTGCTTGCACTTAAAGCAAGCAACACCGTAATTCTCATCATTCATTTAGTTCTTGTACAAGCTCTTCCACAATAAGATGTGCAGGCAGTTCTTTTGCCAGCGTAAATCCAGTTCCTGCCCACAAAGAAGTGTACTCTGGATTATTCATTTGTGTAGCTTTTGTTCGAATAGGCTTTGTCATGTAATGAATATGAGGGTAAGCGGATGGTGCTGATTTATCATAGGAAATAAAAAAAGCATTCACAAATCCTCTAGCACGTTTCCCTGTAAAAGCTCTTGTAACACCTGTTTCATTAAAACGCTTTTGAAGAATGCTTTCTTTATGAAGAGCACTCGCTCCGCTTTCTGGACAACAAATAAAAGCCGTACCTAACTGCGCAGCAGAAGCACCTTCCTGTAACACGCGTTTAATGTCAGACCCCGTCATCAAGCCTCCCGCAGCAATTAATGGCTTTTTAGTGATTAGACGGACTTCTTTTAGCAAATTTATAAGCGAAAAGTCCACCGAACTCTCTAAAAAAGTAGACCGATGGCCGCCGGCTTCAATTCCTTGCAAGCACAGCACATCTGCTCCTGCTCTCAAAGCCACTTCGGCTTCTTGAGGTGTTGTAATCGTAACGAAAATATGACTTCCAATTCCCTTTAAGCTTGCTACGATCTCTCGATCCGGGCACCCAAATGTAAAGCTCACAGCAGGTACTCGATGTTTTTGAATGATGTCGAGCTTGGCACTCCATTCATCATCATCATTCTTTGGTATGCCAACTTGACACTCCAAATATCCAGCGGCTTTTGACAATTCTTTTTGATAACAATCAAGTGCATCAACTGCTACTTTTTCATTTGTCGGAACAAACAGATTTACTCCAAAAGGTTTTTTCGTAAGTGAATGCATCTCTATAATTTCCTGCTCCAATTCACGCGCACTTTTATATCCAGCGGCTAAAAATCCTAGCCCTCCGCTATTAGATACAGCTGCAGCTAGTTTAGGCGTCGAAACTCCTCCTGCCATAGGAGCTTGTACAATTGGATACTCACATATATTTTCCACACTTATCACCTCAGCCCTTCATGCGTTCTCTCTTCATTCTACTACAACACCAGAAAAAAAAGCCCTCCAAAAGGGCTTTTCTTCCATATATAGATTATGCTCATTTCAAAAATTGGGATCATAAATGACGCTTAGGAATGCGGACTACCTGACTATTCCCTCAAAGGTTCACCTATGCGGATGGCACTAACCCCGAAAGGAGAGTGACAGCCGCTTAGGTTTAGAAAGCCAGACCTGATTGTTTTTGGATCAGGTCTGGCTTTCTACATCGATTACTTATAGTGGAGGAACTTTACGCATACAGCTTCTGGAACCGTAACGTTAGATTGAAGAAGCGTTAGCTTTCCATTTTCTTGGTCTCTTTCAAACAGCACCAAGTTTCCTGTCTCTTGATTAGACGCCACAATAAATTGTTCCGTTGGATCTAAAACAAAATCGCGCGGCCAGTCGCCTTCAGTGCCTGTCCATTCTACGAATGTTAACTGTCCAGAATCCTGGTCTACTTTGAATGTTGCAATCGAGTTATGTCCGCGGTTTCCTGCATAGACAAAGCGGCCGTCTGAAGAAATGTGGATCGCACTCCCTTGATTATTTTCTGTAAAATCAGCCGGAATTGCTAAAGTAGCTTGTTGTTGAGTAAAGCTTCCTGTGCTTTCGTCATACGTTAAAAATAAAACTTCGGAGCTGAATTCTGTCATTGCATACGCATAGCGGCCATTTGGATGGAACGTTAAATGTCTAGGGCCCGAACCAACAGATGTAGAAAGGCTGTTGACTTCCTTCAATTTATTCTCTTCCACTTCATATGTCACAATTTCATCAATACCTAGGTCTACAACCGCCACGTGCTTTTCTCCAGGAGTAAAATCGGCATAGTGTACGTGTGGTTTTCCTTTTTGTCCTTTTTTGAGGTCTGAATGAGGATGTTCCACTACGGATGCTACATATTCAATTTCTCCTGTTTCTTCATTAACAGAATACGTCTCAACGCTCCCTTTATGAAAGTTAGCAGATAAAACAAGCGTATTATCTTCATTCACTGAAACGTAGCAAGGAGGCGCGCCGTCTAGCAGCTGTTTGTTTACAAACTTCAATTGCCCTGTGTTTGGATCAACCTTAAAAGCAGCTACTCCGCCTTTTTCTCCTTCTTTAATAACTGTATAAAGATGTTCGTTGTCTTTGCTTGCATTTAAGTATGTAGGATTTTCAATTTTAGCCACGGCTTTTACTTCTACAATTTTTTTAGCCTTCGTATCTAACGTAAATGTATAGACACCTTCACTACCTGCTTTTGTATATGTACCTGCAAATCCAATAAATTTTCCATGTTCACTCATTTTCCTATACCCCTCCTAAAGAATTGTTTTGTTTCATTTATTTTACTATATCATACCGCATTTGTTATAGAGAATGCTCCAATTCAACGTTCATTTATCAGTTTTCCCTACATGCCTAGCGTCAAACCCTTCCTTTTTAAGCCTGCATCTTGCATTTTCCTACCATTGGGCGTTATGATTAAGGATGATTTTATATCGCCCAATAGCAGACGGTTCCTGTATTTCTTAGATTTTCAAGCAAAGAAGAATGGGCTGATGAATAGTCGACTTCCATCGCTATAACCGCTGCTCAACTTTTTTCGTAAAGTTACATCAAAAAAGGAGTGAACAACAATGATCACATTAAAAAGTGAACGCGAAATTAATTTAATGCACGAAGCAGGTAAATTATTAGCTTCTTGTCATAAAGAAATCGCTAAAATGATCAAACCAGGCATAACAACAATGCAAATTGATAAATTTGTTGAAGAGTACTTAGCAAAGCACGGAGCAACGCCGGAACAAAAAGGATACAAAGGATATCAATATGCAACGTGCGCTTCTTTAAATGATGAAATTTGCCACGGTTTTCCAACAACTAAACCGTTAAAAGACGGGGATATCGTAACCATTGATATGGTTGTAAATTTAAACGGAGGCTTAGCAGATTCTGCATGGACTCATACCGTTGGAGACATTTCAGACGAAGCACAGCGTCTAGTAGATGTTACATACGAAGCGCTTTTAAAAGGAATCGAGCAAGCACAGCCAGGAAACCGTACAGGTGACATCGGCCACGCTATTCAAAGCTATGTAGAAGGCGAAAAATTCTCTGTCGTACGCGACTTCACAGGACATGGAATTGGAAATACCATGCACGAAGCGCCTACAATTCTTCACTACGGAAAAGCTGGCAAAGGTACACGTTTAAAAGAAGGTATGGTTATTACAATTGAGCCAATGGTAAACGCTGGTACATGGCATTCTAAAATGGATAAAAACGGTTGGACTGCTCGTACAACAGACGGTAAATTATCCGCTCAATTTGAACATACGCTTGCGATTACGAAAAACGGTCCTCTTATTTTAACAGCACATTAAAAAACAGCCCTTTTGAGGCTGTTTTCTTAATGTAGAGGAAATTTAATAACAAAAACTGTGCCGCGGGAAGAAGTAGATAATAATTTAATCTGTCCTCCGTGGCTTTCTAGAATACGCTGAGCAATGGGCAGACCAAGACCTGTGCCGCTATCCTTCGAAGTGGAAAAAGGCTGGTACAGCGACTGCTGCATATGAACCGGAATACCTTTTCCAGTATCTTCAATGTATAGACAGTAGCTATCTTCATGAACCTGCGAGTAGATTGTAATGACTCCTTCTCCATCCATGGCTTCCATACTGTTTCGAATTAAATTATGAAGAACTTGTTTGATTTGTTTTTCATCTACCTTTAATACATGCGGCTGCAAATTCACATCGAAAATAAGCTTATCTTTTTCTGTAAATTTGCTTGAGTGAGTAATCAAAGGCAATAACTCATTAATAATATCCTGCATGCTGACTTTTTTCATCACCGGAGTCCCAGGTTTTGATAACAACAGCATTTCTTCAATGATGTAATTGATCCTCTCTAGCTCTTTCATAAGCAGAGGCAGGTAAAAACGCTTTTTCTCCTCATCAGAAAGAGACTGATTCATAAGAGATATAAATCCATGAATCACGGCAAGAGGATTACGAATCTCATGAGCAGCTCCGGCTGCCACTTCTCCAACCAAGGCAAGTTTCTCAGACTGATGCATTCGCTTTTCTAATTCTTCGGTATCCGATATATCAATGAAATAAAAAATCCTTCCAATGCTTTCGTTCTTCTCATTAAACAGCTGCGTTTGAGAGGCTAAAAAGCAATAGCACGTCTCTTTCGTTCCAAATAATACTTTTTTATTTTCGTGAATTTCTCCCGAATTCAACATGCTCCAAAATTCAGTATTATATTCAGGACATTCCTTCATATACCGGCAAATATCCTTTTCATCGAGATCTAAAAACTGTTTTGCTGAGGTATTAGCAAATATACTATTTGTCTCATCTTCTATTGTGATAATTCCAACAGGCAGTGAATTTAAGATCTGCTGGCGATATGCTTTATCTTTAATGATTTTCCAAAATGAATCTTCTAAACTAACCGACATTTGATTGATAGAAGCCGAAAGCTGCTTCAGCTCGATTTGCTTTGTGTCTTGAAGAACAAGACCGTATTCTCCGTCTGCAATATCATTCACTTTTTCAATCATTTGTTCAATTGGTTTCGTAAGGCTTGCACTCATACGATAAGAAACATAAAGAGAAGCCACAATAGCACTTACTGTTAAAATTAATAGTAAAATTAATGAATCTTTAATAATGACAGACAGTGTATCTGATAGTGTATCAAGTGAATCAACCGTCTCTTCTTTTGAACTATTAATATCTTTTTTTATCTGATGCAGATCCGGCAAATAATTTCTCTTAAGATACTCTTTTGCTCCCTCTATATCTCCGTACTTCAGCAGTCCCTGCACGTTATTAGAAATCTTGAAATCAAGCAGCTCAATTTTTTCCTTCAGTGGAATCAACGATTTTGGCACAGGCTGCTTATACTTTTCATTGTCTTCAATAACTCGTGTATCATATGATTGATATTCTTCTATCAAAGAGACAGTGGGGTTCTTTAGATTATTTTTCACAATGTATTCTTTTATGTTCAGCTGCTCTTCCCAATAAGAAAGCCACACCATTTGAGGAACATCTTCATCTTTAATTTCGTTGCTTACATGATTCATTTTATCAATGGCATGCACTAAAACTAAAGAGAACCCGCTTAACATGAATGTAATCAAAAGAAGAATCGTTAATATTTGGCTACGGAATGACATGTTGCGAAATAATTGATTCATAATCATCTCTTTCTTTTTCATAGTTACTTCGGCTGTGTAGACATTCTAACTTTCGAATATAATATTTGTTTTTCTTGTTTACTGTACATTGGTCCAAAAGGCGCAAGCTTATAAACACCATCCCGGGCATCAAGTTTGACTTCTCCAGATCGAAGGCCCTTTTTACTAAAATAGTCTTTCATAATCGCGTTGTAAGCTTGAGGAACATCATTTATCACACTTGTTAAAATAACAGACCTCCCCATATACGCCTGATCATCTAAATATCCTATTACGTACATTTTTTGTTTTTTCGCTTCTTGAATCACTTCTTGATTATATGAATTTCCTTTAGCATAGACGATATCGACGCCTTCATCTTTTAACTCACGGAGCAGCTTTACTGCTTTTGCTCCATCGTCTCGGCTGTTTACCACTCGATAATAAAAAGCAATTGAGGAATCAGACGCTTTTAGGCCTTTTTCAAACCCTGGATTTTTTTCGCGTGCTTCAAATGCATCAATTAATCCAATTTTTTTCGTTTTTGTCTTCATGGCAGCTGCCGTGCCTGCCAGATACTCTATTTTTGTTTGATCAAATGTATATACAGTTTGGTTTTTATAACGTGAAGTACCGTGAATGGTGACGAAATGAACATGAGGATACTTAGGAGCGAGTTCTGTAAAAACGGTAGAAAATTCTCTTCCATGTCCAATTACGACTTTTGTTCCATTTTGAATAACTTTTTCAGCAGCTTCCTTCATTTTTTGGTTCGTATTTACTTCGCTAATAACTTGAGCCGAAACGGGGTACTTCTGCTCGATGTTGATTTTTCCTTTATAAGCTAGACTGCCCCAGCTTTGATCTGTCAGTACATCAGAGGTGAGAATTGCAACGCTTGTGTTTTCTACTTTTTTTGTCGTTTGCTGACTTATAATCCCTTGTGTTTTCGAAACAATAATAATTAAAAACGAAGCGACAACAATCAGGGCAAGCAATAAAATCAGCCTTAACTGTCTTGATCGTTGCATAGACCTTCTCCTTTTTGTTTAGCATACTTTCATTATATAAAAAAAGCATCTAAAAAGACTACATCTTTAACGAAATTCCAACTTTTTTCGACATTTCTTTCATATCTTACCTTTTTTAACACTTTCACTCCAAAAGAAAAAGCAGAAAACATCTGTTTTCTGCTTCGGCCTTCAATCTTCATCTTTTACGTCCATATCTTCAGGGATTGGCTCATTTAGGTATTCTTCAATTTGTTTTTTATACTTTTCCATTTGCTCTAAATGAGTGTTAAACTGCTCTTTATTTAATAAGTAGTTTTCACCATCAAATATAGCCCTTACTTTTCCTTCTTGAATCAATTTCTGTACATATTCTTCAGGAAAAGATAGATACTCTGCTGCTTCTTTTATCGTTAAATACATCCTGCTCCACCTTTTAGACGTTATAGTGTACTTCTTCTGTAGCTTTAACCATTAAATCATACTGACGCAAGCGAAGCTGGAATAATGTTAACGGATCATAGTAAGCTTCAGGATTGGCTTTCATATGACTTAATACGTCTTGATTTTCATTAATATGCGCCTGTGTTTCTTCAATCGTTTCTTTTAGAACCTCTTTTGGCTTTTCAAAGAATAGTTCAATATCAACTTCTAAATTTTTCTCAAATAAATTAAATTGCATAAAAAACTTTGCCAGCATAGATTCTGTGATATCTTGATAGTCTTGACTTTCAATGTACTTTTTATATTGATTATAAAGCAGCGTTTGATTTTGAAGAATGGAAGAAAACAGTTTCCCTGCTCCTTTTAACAAAAGCTGCGTTGGATTAACGCGAAGTAAAATATTTTCTTCATCCAGCTGAACCCGATTAGCCATACGATTAACGTCGCGGCGCCAGTCGTCCAGCACTTTAAAATCGCAGGCTAACGTTAATTTTTGCTCATTGTACATCTTATTTAATGACTCTGCTACTTCTTCAATATCTACTTGACTCGCAATCAGCTCTTCATTTGATGTAGCAATCCAGTCCTTTAAAGAAATACGGAACTTAGGTAGGACATCTTGCTGCAAGTGCTCTTCCACGCGCATATTCATTTGTTTATTCAGCTCAATATGAACCGTACTAAAATCACTGTCTTCCTTCACTAATTCTGAAGACTTTTTGAGTAAACGAGGAATTTTATTTTTTAGCTTTTTGCTGATATCCTCTTTGATGCCGTGATAAGCCGAAACAATACTACTTGCTTTTTCTTGTTCTAAGTCATCCACTCGATGCAAGAAGCCATTTAATCGCACAAGCATATCTTCGTTCCATTTAATACTTTCAATCAAATGATTTTCTGTGTGATTTCTCTTCTCCACTAAGCCCTTTAGCATGCTTTGAATAAAGAACAGCAGTCTGCGCGCACGCTCTTCTACTCCAACGTCGTTTGGATCGTAATAGAAATTAGCTTTAATAAACTGAGCCAAGTCTCCGTGGTGCTGACTCGATACGTAGTGAGGCGTATAGGCTAATACATGCGCCTGCGGGAAATCAGCGCCAATGCTTGCCTCAAATTCTTTTGTAATTCGCTCAATCGTTGCTTGATTATAAAGACTGTCCATATTGTTGATGACAAAATGAACTGGCGTATTTGGCGCATATTCTTTAATCTCCAGCAATAATTCTCTTTCTTCATCAAGCAGCGATTCTTTTGCATCAAGCACAAACAGTAAACCATCTGCTAAAGGAGCATATTTAAATGCATCCTGCTCACGCGCCTCTTGTTCTGTAAAGCTTGGCGTAACAATGCATGAACAATTATGCTTATCAAGGAACGCAAAAGGTTTTTTCACTTCTACAAGCGCCTGGTGAGAAGATTGCTCCGCTCCGTCAATCGTTTCCATCGGAATGATTTCTTGATCAGCGATTTGCTGGATAGATTCTTCTTCATCATGAATGAACACAAAGGTTGTTTCATGATTTTGCGGTACCTTTTCTTCTGTAATCGATCCCACAAATGAAGACGTTGCAGCATTTGTTCCTGTAATTAATAAGTGTGTCGTATGAGCATCTAATAAAAAGTCTACCCACCATTTAAAGGTGTGCCCCACTTCTAAACCATTTTCATTAGCCCATTTAATAATGCCATGGCAAAGTTTGTAGTGATATTCAAGACCATCAATGTCGTTACGCGCCTCAAAAATTAATCTGCCTGCATTTTCGATTGTAATGGTATCAATAGTTGACGGAAACTTTTCATTCCATGAAAGCACGGCCGCAGACGGAAATAACGCACGTGACTTATTAGTAATTTTAAGCCAGTTTGTTAATACGTTCGGAATGACTTCATGCAATTCCTTTACAGAATGATCACTTTCCATTAAGTCAGTGTACGTCTCTTGATAAAGAGTTGAAATCTCTTGCCAATAATCATAGAGACCCACTTCAATATTCAAGAAAATATCATTGATGGTTTTAATCCAAGCAAGATAAGGAGGCTGACTCTTATATTGTTTCCATAAAGCTGAGACAAGCTGTTTGAAATATACTTGGTCCACTTTGTAAAATGAAATCATCACTTGATAAAAATAGTTAGGGATAAAGTTTGCTGTATATCCTTTATCTACGTAAGTCTTTAATACCGCAAACCAATTCAGCGATTCTGTTCGAATACACTCATCTACTGCAAGCTCCACTGCGCTATTAAAATCTTCTTGCTCTTCATAAAATCTTCGCGCAATCGCCGTGACGTTTGGATAATCCGGCTGAGAAGCAACCAGCTCGTTAATAACTTCATAAGCTCGTTCAATATTGTTATGGTCCGTATAAAGCGAAAACAGCTTTAGCGCTATTTCAGCTTTTAATACTTTTGAATCCGTTTCGATGGATAGGTAAAGCTCTTCAGCGAGCGTAGACAACCCCAATTCATAATGTGCGTCGGCTGTATTTTTCTTCGCCCACAGCTTAAAGTCGCCATTTACATTCTCCCACTTAAAAATCGCGGATTCAAAATCTTGATTGTGGAAGTACACTTCTCCCTGAGCTAAGCGAATGAGCGATAAGTCGTACCACTCTTTTTGCTGCTCTTCGTAATAAGCTTGTCCAAGGACTTTTACAGGCGGCTGATTTTCATTTTCTTGCATAAACGTTTCGTAATATTTCTTTTTCGTTAACTGATATTCTACCGTCATATAGTCTCTCCTTTTTGATGTCAATATTTTATGTACTCTATCAAATTCCCTTTTTTATACTTTTCATACACGATATTTTCTTACTCATATTTTACGCAAAAAAAGCCTCAAGAACTACTCTTAAGGCTTTTTTTATAACTTTTATACTATAAAAATGGCTATTTATCATAAATCGGCGCTGAAATAACAAATATATTAATAGGCATCCCGTCGAAACAGCCCCATTACTTCTACCGTTTCCGTAATATTTACGAAAGCTTCAGGATCCACAGATTGAATTAACTGCTTGAGGTTTGCAAGCTCATAGCGTGAAATCACCGTCATTAATATTTTACGGTCTTCTCTTGAATAAGCTCCTTCACCGTTCATTAACGTCACACCGCGCACCAAATTCGTAAGAAGCTGCTGCTTCATTTCTTCGCCTTTTCTCGTAATAATGGTTAACGTGAGCTTAATGTGGCGAGTATGAATCGCATCCACTACTTTTCCTGTGACGAAAATCGAAAGCATCGTATATAAAGCCGCGTCCCAATTCACAAAGAAACCTGAAACAAATACGACCACGGCATTCATCGCTGATAATATAGCGCCAAGCGGAAATTCTTTTTTATGCGTAAGAAGCATCGCAATAATATCAAATCCACCTGTTGAGGCTGACTGACGAAAAACAAACCCTACGCCAATTCCAGTTAAAACTCCTCCAAAAACAGCTGACAGAATAGGATCTGTACTCACAGCTCTCAAGGGAATCACGTATAAAGCAATTGATAAAGCCACAACGGACAGCAGCGTATGTAAAACAAACCGCTTTCCTAACTTCATAAAACCAATAATTAAAAGGGGTAAATTCAACAAAAAATTCATTGTTCCCGTGCTTGCAGGCGTTAAAATTCCTATAATCATAGCAATACCGCTAATGCCGCTGCTTAGCACTTTATGGGGGATTAAAAACCAATTGTATGCAAATCCAATTAACACAGAACCCGCTATAATAGCAATTGCTCTATACATGATGTCCCTTCACCTCTTACCACAAATATAATGTTTTCATTTATTGCTTCTTTATTATAATTCCTAAAATATTGAAAACCTTAAAAAAAGTATATTCAGAAATTTGCTGTGTTGGTGGGGTGGACAAACGGCAAAATAAAACGGACATACAAGCGAATAATGCTTTTATATCAAGCTTTTGCTGCTTTTGGTATAAAAATGCTAACTTTACCTTTTCCGTACTTATTTAACCTAAAAGAAGTTGAGACATCATAATGAAATGAATCTGATTTAAAGGCGAACAACTAGTATAGATGAGCTTGTATGGAACCGCAGTTGATTTCCGTGCAAGACTTCGCTTTCCGCGGGCGGCCGCTGAGCCTCCTCGTCGCTTGCGCTCCTGCGGGGTCTCACCTGTTCCGCTTTTCCCACAGGAGTCTTCGCCTTGCCCTCCAATCAACTGCTAGAAGGAACGAAACAGACGACACTTATTTGCCCTAACAAAAAAATAAACCACGAATCAAACATGTTAATTAATGGTTCGTTTTTTACTTGGGTTAAAATACTTTTGTCCCAGCCTCTTGGTGGAAAGTTATTTTAATTTTATTCTTCTTCATATAAACCGTTAATAAATTCTTCAAATGAATGGGCGACGAAAAAAATACTGCTTTCAGGATTCTCATATGCTAGTTCATGATTTATAAAAACGATAATAGGCCGCTGAGAGTTAGAACGGTAGTCAAAACATACATGATTATCCGCTATGTCATATCCAAATGGGTAAATACCATCAACTAGCTGGTATTTAATATCATGATACACGTTTAAAATGTAATCCTTTTTCTCCTGATTAAAACTTAGTAAGTGGTAAAAAGAACATTCTCTCTGTCCAACATTAAATCCATCAGCTGAAGGTTCTCCACCATGATACTTTGTTACACATTCAATAAAGTCGATTGGAAACAATACATCCCATACTTTTTCTACATTCAAAATGGTTTCTAAACTTACCTCTTTTTCATCCGTTTCCCACGTAATCAATTTGCTTCCTCCATTTTGCCTTATGTATATTTAGGAATCTTTTTACTCCCATTTATAATTGCTTTTATTTGTTTCTCTATAAATCTTTTAGTATATTCCGTACTGTATTAAAAATAAAAGCCAATATAAAACACCACTACCATTCCTAATGATAGTGGTGTTTCAAACAATTTTCTTATTTTAATGTAAGCACCGCCACATTCTCCACATGCGTCGTATGCGGGAACATATCAACAGGCTGAACTTCAACCGTCTCATAGCCGCCTTTTTCTAGAATAGCTAGATCACGCGCAAGAGTTGCTGGTCCGCATGAAACATAGACAACTTTTTTCGGCTTCATCTCGATGATGGTATTTAAAAGGGCTTCGTCGCATCCTTTTCGCGGTGGATCTACGACGATGACGTCCGCTTTGATGCCTTGTTTGTACCAGTTTGGAATGACGACCTCTGCTTCGCCTACTTCGAATTCAGCGTTGTGAATACCGTTTAGCTCAGCGTTGCGCTTTGCATCTTCAATCGCTTCAGGCACGATTTCAACGCCATATACTTTTTTCGCTTTTTGAGCGAGAAATAACGAGATTGTTCCGATTCCACAGTAGGCGTCAATGACCGTTTCTTCTCCTGTTAAATCTGCATACTCGAGCGCTTTGTCATAAAGCACTTTCGTTTGCTCAGGGTTTACTTGATAGAATGATTTTGCTGAAATGGCAAATTTAACGTCGCCGATATAGTCGTAAATATATTCTTCTCCCCAAAGTACGTTCGTTTGGTTCCCTAAAATGACGTTCGTGCGCTTGCTGTTGACGTTTTGAACAATTGATTTCACGTTCGGCACGGCTTCGATAATGTCTTCTATAATACGCTTTTTGTTTGGCAACTCAGCTGTACGAGTCACAATTACAACCATAATTTCACCCGTTACAAGTCCGTAGCGCGCCATGATATGACGAAGCGAGCCTTTATGCTTTTGTTCTTGGTAAGCAGAAACCCCATGCTTTTCACAGATTGATTTGACAGCTTGAACAACATCATCATTTGCCTGCTGCTGAATCAAACAGGCATCCATGTTAATGATATCGTGGCTTCGCTGCTGATAAAATCCAGCGACCAAACCGCCTTCTCGCTCTGCTACGGGAACTTGAGCTTTGTTTCGATAGCGCCAAGGATCGTTCATTCCTAGCGTCGAATGTACCGGAACGTCAGGTAAATGGCCAATTCGCGCCATGACGTCTTTTACTTGCTTTTGTTTAAATTGCAGCTGTCCTTCATAGCTTACATGCTGCAGCTGACAGCCTCCGCACTGCTTGTATACCGGACAGGGTGCTTCAACACGCTGCTCACTAATTGTATGGTGCTTGATAAGCTTGCCAAACGCATAGCCTTTTTTTACTTTAATGACTTTTACTTGGCCGCTTTCGCCGGGCAGCGCATTTTGAACGAAAATAGGAAATCCGTTCACTTTCGCTACACCCGCTCCGTCATGCGTTAAATCTTCAAACGCAACATCTATATATTCATTTTTTTCTACAGGTGGTTTTAATTTTTCCATTTATCGTTACATCCTTTTAGTCATTTGAAAATGCTGAACTGATTGTACCATAAGAGCGAAAGCCAAACAAAGGAAAGCATGAAAAAAGATCGCAATTAGGCGATCTCATTTTTTTCCATCAATTCAGCTGTTGCTTTTGGAACAAAGATTTCTACATGGCGATATAAGTTTACAAATTCCCCAGGCAATAACCCACCGTACTCGCCATCTAGATTTAGCTGCATTTTATCATTCGTATGAATTTTAACACGGTTCGCTTTTGTATAAATAATATGAGGATCATTGATATGTTCTCCTCGCAGCGCAAGTGTCGCAATTCGAATAAACTCAGCTAAATTTGCTTTCTTTAAAATAATTAAATCAAACATGCCGTCATCTAAAGAAGAGTCTGGTGCCAGCTTTTCAAAACCGCCGACTGAGTTCGTTAAGGAAACGAGGAAGAACATAATCTCGCCGCCAAAGAATTTTCCGTCATACTCAATTTCAACGGATGTTGGTTTAATAGAAGGAAGCATTTCCATGCCTTTTAAATAGTAAGCTAGCTGTCCAAGCATTGTTTTTAACTTGCTTGGCACTTCATACGTTAATTCAGTTAAACGGCCGCCTCCGGCGATATTTACAAAGTAATGCGTTTCTCCGTCGTTTGTTACACAGCCTAAATCAATTGGCTTCGTTACACCTTCTACAATAACATCAACAGCGCCTTCAATTGTACGCGGGACATTAATGGCACGAGCAAAGTCATTGGTTGTTCCAACAGGAATAATACCTAGCTGCGGACGATAGTCTTGTCCGGCAATACCGTTTACGACTTCATTGATGGTACCGTCTCCACCGGCTGCAATTACAACATCAAAGCGGCGCTCTACTGCTACTTTGGCAGCTTCTGTTGCATCGCCAGCGCAAGTTGTAGCATGACAAGATGTTTCGTAGCCTGCTTGCTCTAGCTTTTGCAAAACTTCCGGTAAGTTTTTCTTAAAAATTTCACGGCCCGATGTCGGGTTATAAATAATTCTCGCTCTTTTCATATTCATCATCCTAATAATGATAATTTGTCACAAATCTTTGCCTACTTTTATCAGTGAAAGAATGCCCCCTCACATTACATCATCAACAAGAGGGGGCATGAACAAACATATTATAAAGAAATTAACCTTGATATACAATATTCACGTTTCGGTTTTTATTCATACCTTCAGCGCGATCGCCCTTACTCATAATAAATGTGAGATGGATACCCACCTCACATTTAGTTATCAAATTTAGCGTTTATTAATTTCTTCTAAAAGAATTTTATTAACCATCGGTGGGTTCGCTTGACCTTTTGAAGCTTTCATAATTTGACCAACTAAGAAGCCGATTGCACGATCCTTACCGTTTTTGAAATCTTCAATAGACTGAGGGTTTGCATCTAATGCATCTGTTACGAATTTACGTAAAGTTGCATCATCAGAAATTTGTACAAGACCTTTTTCTTTTACAATTTTCTTTGCATCTCCGCCATTTTCAATTAATTCTTTGAATACTTTTTTCGCAATTTTAGACGAAATTGTACCTTCTTGAATTAATTGAATCATACCAGCTAGACCTTCAGGTGTTAATGCTACATCTGAAAGTTCTTTTTGATTTGAGTTTAAGTAAGCAGAAACTTCGCCCATTAACCAGTTAGAAGATAGCTTAGCATCTCCGCCTGCAGCAAGTGTTGCTTCAAAGAAATCAGACATTTCTTTTGTTAGCGTTAATACCATTGCATCATAAGCAGGTAAGCCAAGCTCTTCTACATAGCGCTTTTTACGAGCATCTGGAAGTTCAGGAATCGAAGCACGAACGCGTTCTTTCCACTCTTCGTCGATGTGTAATTCTAATAAGTCAGGCTCTGGGAAGTAGCGGTAGTCGTCAGATCCTTCTTTTACACGCATCAGAATTGTTTCACCCGTAGACTCATCAAAACGGCGTGTTTCCTGCTCGATTAGGCCACCAGACAATAACACTTTTTCTTGACGAATTTCTTCGTGTTCAAGACCGCGGCGCACATAGTTAAATGAGTTTAAGTTCTTTAGCTCAGCTTTTGTACCAAACTCTTCTTGTCCAACTGGACGTAAAGAAATATTGGCATCACAGCGAAGTGAACCTTCTTCCATTTTACAGTCAGATACGCCTGTATATTGAATGATTGATTTTAGTTTTTCTAAATAAGCATATGCTTCTTCAGGAGAACGCATATCTGCTTCCGATACAATCTCAATTAGAGGTGTACCTTGACGGTTGAAGTCTACTAGTGAATAGCCATCGCCTGTATGCGTTAACTTACCAGCATCTTCTTCTAAATGAAGTCGGTTAATACGAATGCGCTTCGTTTCACCTTTCACTTCTACTTCAATCCAACCGTTCTCGCCAATTGGTTTATCAAATTGAGAGATTTGATAAGCTTTTGGGTTATCCGGATAGAAATAGTTTTTACGATCAAACTTTGTATCTGTTGCGATTTCACAGTTTAGCGCAAGCGCCGCTTTCATTGCAAAATCAACTGCTTCTTTGTTTAACACAGGTAGTACGCCAGGATAACCTAAGTCAATTACACTTGTGTTAGCATTTGGAGCCGCACCAAATGCGTTTGGACTTGCTGAGAAAATTTTAGATTTTGTCTTAAGCTCAACGTGTACTTCAAGACCAATAATCGTTTCAAAGTTCATCTTTATCTCACCCCTTACAGTGCTGGTTTCGCTTTATGATGCTCAGTTGCTTGTTCGAATGCATGAGCAACACGATAGATTGTGCTTTCGTCGAAATGCTTACCGATAATTTGTAACCCTAATGGCAATCCATTTGATAAGCCGCAAGGCACAGAAATACCAGGTACTCCAGCAAGGTTTACTGGGATTGTTAAAATATCGTTTGCATACATTGTTAATGGATCATCTGTTTTCTCACCAATTTTGAATGATGGAGTTGGTGTAGTTGGTCCAATGATAACGTCATAGTTTTCAAATACAGACTCAAAGTCTTGCTTAATTAACGTACGTACTTGCTGTGCTTTTTTGTAGTAAGCATCATAATAACCAGAGCTTAACGCAAATGTCCCAAGCATGATACGGCGTTTTACTTCGTTTCCAAAGCCTTCGCTTCGAGACTGCTTGTACATTTCGATTAAGTTCTCAGCATTATCTGTACGGTATCCGTAGCGAACGCCGTCAAAACGAGATAAGTTAGCAGACGCTTCAGAAGAAGATAATAGATAATACGTAGCTAATGCGTATTTAGAGTGTGGAAGCGATACTTCTTCCCAAGTTGCGCCTAGTCCTTCTAACACTTTTAGTGCATCTAAAACAGACTGGCGAGCTTCTTCGCCCACACCTTCGCCTAAGTATTCTTTTGGAACAGCAATTTTAAGGCCTTTTACGTCACCTGTTAAAGCAGATACATAATCCGGTACATCAACATTAGCAGAAGTAGAATCCATTGGGTCTACGCCTGAAATTGCTTGAAGTAAGTATGCATTATCTTCAACAGAATTTGTGATTGGTCCGATTTGATCTAAAGAAGATGCAAATGCCACTAATCCGTAACGAGATACGCGACCATACGTTGGTTTTAATCCAACAACACCGCAATAAGCAGCTGGCTGACGAATTGAACCACCTGTATCAGAACCTAAAGAGAACGGAACTTCGCCTGCTGCTACAGCTGCAGCTGAACCACCGCTAGATCCACCCGGTACGTAATCTAAATTCCATGGGTTGCGCGTTAACTGAAGACCTGAGTTTTCAGTTGAAGAACCCATTGCGAATTCATCCATATTTAATTTACCGATTGTTACTGCTTCAGCTGCCTGCAGTTTTTGAACAACTGTTGCATCATAAATCGGATCAAAGTTTGCTAGAATTTTACTAGAGCAAGTTGTACGTAAATCTTTTGTGACAATATTATCTTTTACACCGATCGGCATACCAAATAATAGGCCAAATTCATCTTTTGTTTGTAATGCTTCATCTAGCTCTTTTGCATAAGCACGAGCATTGTCTTCATTAAGCGCTAAGAACGCACCTACTTTATCATCTACTTCATTAATACGTTTGTATGATTCGTCTACTAAATCTTGTACACGTACTTCTTTCTTGTGTAAAAGGCTATGTAGTTCTGAAAGTTTACGATCGAATAAAGACATCGTAAAGCCTCCTTCCTTATTCTAAAATAGTTGGTACTCGAATGTAGCCATCCTTGTGGTCTGGCGCGTTTTTTACTACGTCTTCAATTGGTAAGCCTTTAGCTGGCTTATCTTCACGCATCACGTTTTTCATATCCAATACGTGAGAAGTTGGTTTTACATTTGTAGTATCTAGCTCATCTAATTGTTCTGCATATGTAATAATAGCATCTAATTGTTTTGTAAATAGTTCTGCTTCGTCATCCGTCACCGCAAGTCTCGCTAAGTTTGCAACGTGTTTTACTTGATCAACAGAAATTCTTGACATGTTCCTTCACCTCCGAATATTCGTCCCACTACAATATACTGATAATACCAAACTTCACTAGCAACAGGCAACATTTCTGAGACTAGTTCCTAAAATATTAAAAACCCCGCCAGACAAGACAGGGCTTACATTTATCACTTCTATTTTATACCAAATCTATTTCATTCAAACAACATTCCATACTTTTCCTTCGTCATAAAATATTTCTCTCTTGCATAGGTATAAAATAACCTTCTTTTTAGAAAAGATAGATAGAAAGAGAAACATGCTTTAGAAGAACACACCACCATGTTTTAATTTCACTAGTCTTTGGGAAAGTAAAGAAAACGAATAACTACTTTACCGTAAAAGAGGTGCTATAAAAATTGAATAAAATACTTATACAGTCAGTCATCCACCAGCGCCCTGTGTATCAGCAAAGCGGAAGATGGTTTGTATTAGATGAAGAATTCAAGTGGGATTTATCCACCTTGCAAAAAGATGTTTTTGCTTGTTTAAATAAAGCCTTTCATATTCCTATCATTTTTTGTGATTCATGTGAAGCCAATAAAATTGTCTCCGCTCTCGGAGAAGAAGAAGCAGAATACCTGCAGTTTGCCTCAGGTGTTTACTGGCGAGAAGTCGGCATTATATTTATTTTTAAATTTGATGACTACCTTCCGCTTGTTGAAACCATCTTTCACGAGCTGCGTCACTATATTCAAGATCACATCCCTTATTATCAGAAAGAATTTGAGCTGGATAAAAAACGCCCGTATGAAGAGCGGACAACCGAACAAGATGCATTTGCATTTGCTGCTTATTATCTTGCTAAGTTTACGAGACAAAATTCTCACGCCATTTCTTCATAGGAGGCAATTTCATAGAATTAAAAAAAGACACTGCTTGAGCAGTGTCTTTTTTTGCTTACTCTTCGTAAATATGAACGAACGGCTTGTCTTCATCTGCTTTTCTAACAATGAGAGCTTCCGGTCCGCTTACTGAGTTAATAGAGATACTCGTTTCCATATATGAAGGGAAATGATCAAGCATTAAACCAGCAACGTACTGAGTAAATCCTACAATTTCACCTTTTCCATAAAATTGTACGGGAATATCAATCGTCATTTTTTGAAGCTGTCCATCTTTGTAATACCCTTTCCCTACTACGCTTGTAAAGTTTGGGAAATAGTCTTCGATTTGCGCTTTAAACTCATCAAACTTCATCGCATCATCTCGGTGATCTTTTGTTGCATCTGATGATGGGAATAAATAATATTGCTCGTCTAAATTATCCCAGCTGCCAACGGCCGTATCATTTGAACCTGCATTTCCGACAGCTATAAAGTTACCCGGTGTTAAAGAGGACTTAGCACTTTGTTTGAATAATGCTACTCGAACTGGAACATTTTCTAAGCCTTTGATGTTGCGCATACGCTTAACAATTTCATCTGCCATTTGCTTTCCTTGCGCTTCAATCTCTTTATTTGTAAGCTTCACTTCACGTGCATAACCATTTTCCTCTGTATAATAATGAACAGAATTCATCGCTAAGCCAATTGTGACGCCTCCAAGTTTTACCTTGTCGTCTCCGTCTTGAATAAGGTAGTCTTGTTCAGTAATGTTCGCTAAGTACATTGGACTTGTTTCGTTACGAGTTTTCAAATCGCCTTTTTCTGTATCAATTGGGTTTAACCCAGTGTTTTTAAGCTTCTTTTTCGCCGTATCATCTTTTGCTTTGCTTTGAAGATCTTTAAACTGTTTATCACTCAGCTTACGGCTTAACCATGAGCGAATAGTATCTTTATCAAGATACTGGCCTTCTTGATACACATATTTTTTCGGAGAATAGCTATCTGTCGATAAGCGCATTAAGCCTGTTTCAAATTCTTGCGCATCCAAGCGGTTATTTAAGTTTGCTGCTACTAAGCCTCTTGCCACTCCCGCTTTAAATGGAAGAATTGTTCGGTAATAATCGTCTGAAATACTATACTTCGGAATAACTGCTTTTTCTTTCTTGTTGTTGGTTTGTTGAACAGTCTCTTTATCGTCCGAAAGCTTCGGTGCACACGCTGAAGTTACAAGCATGACCGCAAGAGAAAGTAACAATATCTTTTTCAACTACACACACCTCTTATTTATTTAGTTCCGTAAGTAGCCTTGCTTCATCCCATACTTCAATTTCAAGCTCGTTAGCTTTTGTCAGTTTGGAACCAGCCTCTTCCCCTGCCACAACAAGGTCTGTCTTTTTACTTACGCTTCCTGTGACTTTACCGCCAAGTGCTTCAATTTGTGCTTTTGCCTCATTGCGAGATAGCTGTTCAAGCTTACCTGTTAATACAACGGTTTTACCAGCAAAAACAGAATCTACATTTTCTACACTTACAAGCTTGGGTCCTTTGTATGTAAGGTTTACTCCATACTCTTTTAATTCATGTATAAGTTCTTGAACCTCTTCTTGTGTAAAGTAAGCGACAATAGCATCAGCCATTTTGGCACCAATTTCATTAATTGCCACTAATTCATCATACGTTGCTTTTGTTAACTTGTCTATGGTTTCAAAGTGCTGAGCTAACGTCTTTGCAGCTTTTGCTCCAACGTGGCGAATGCCCAAACCAAAAAGCAAACGCTCAAGTGAATTTTCTTTAGAAGCTTCGATGGCCGCAATCAAATTATCAGCAGATTTCTCACCCATGCGCTCAAGCTCGATTAACTGCTGTTTTGTCAGCGTATAAATATCTGCTACATCTTTAATTAACTGTTCACGAAATAATTGTGATATAACTTTTTCACCAAGTCCATCAATGTTCATCGCATTGCGGGACACGAAATGAATAAGTCCTTCACGAATTTGAGCAGGACAGCTTGGATTAATGCAGCGAAGCGCAACTTCTCCTTCTAAACGTACCAGTTCACTTTCACATTCAGGGCAGTGAGTAGGCATCGTAAACTCTTGCTCTTCTCCCGTTCGCTTCTCTTCAATCACATTCACTACTTCAGGAATAATATCTCCTGCTTTTTTCACCACGACATAATCTCCGATGCGAATGTCCTTTTCACGAATCAAATCTTCATTGTGAAGAGACGCACGCTGTACCGTCGTACCTGCTACTTGAACCGGCTCCAAAATAGCTGTTGGCGTAATGACACCTGTCCGGCCTACCGTCAGCTCAATATTTACAAGCTTGGTTACAACTTCTTCAGCAGGAAACTTATAAGCAATAGCCCAGCGTGGACTCTTGGCCGTTGTTCCAAGCTCAGCCTGCTGATCAAATGAATCTACTTTTACAACAATGCCATCAATATCATAAGATAGTTCTGGACGTTTCGTTTGCCAGCTTTCGATATAAGCAATCACATCATCAATGGTTTCACACGTCTGTCTTTCTTTATTTGTTTTAAAGCCAAGATCATCGAGTAAATTCAAACTTTCGCTGTGAGAGTCGATTTCTAATTCTCCTGTATCAGTCATGGCATAGACAAAGATATCTAAATTACGTTTTGCCGCAATTTTAGGATCTAGCTGACGCAGTGAGCCAGCAGCTGCGTTACGGGGGTTAGCAAACGGAACTTCATCTCTTTCCATTTTTGCTTCATTAAGTGCTTCGAATGATTTCCTCGGCATAAATGCTTCTCCGCGAACTTCCATTGATAACGGTTCTTTAATTCGCAGTGGAATCGAGCGAATTGTTTTTAAGTTTTCAGTAATATTTTCACCAGTCGTACCATCTCCGCGCGTAGCACCCAGCACTAAGTATCCATCTTCATAGCGAAGAGATACAGCAAGGCCGTCAATTTTAAGTTCGCATACATAAGAAAACTCGTCTTCAACGGCTTGGCGCACTCGGCGATCAAAATCTCGAAGGTCTTCTTCATTAAATGCATTTCCTAAACTTAGCATAGACGTTTGATGCTGAACCTTCTCAAACGCATCGAGCACTTGGCCACCGATGCGCTGAGTAGGTGAGTCAGCTGTTTTTAATTCTGGAAACGATTCTTCTATTTCAATTAACTCATTCATTAATTTATCGTATTCTGCATCTGGAACAGATGGCTGATCTAACACATAATATTCATAACCATATTGATTTAATAAGTCACGTAATTCTTGAACTCGTGATTTTGCTGTCTCAAACTCCATATTCTAGCTCCTTTTCACGATTACACTTTCGTAACCGGGGCAAATTTAGCAAGCAGTCTTTTTACACCTGTAGGACTAGGAAAAGCAATGTCTAATTCTTTTGAGTCTCCTTCTCCTTTTACACTTACAACTGTACCAATTCCCCATTTTTTATGCTCGGCCTTATCTCCAACGCTCCATCCAATCGATTCACTGCCCGTTGATACAAGCTTCGTTTTTGCCACGGCCGCTTGTCGGCGCGCTGCAAACGGCGAAGCTGAAGCCCCTGAACGACCAGCAGCAGGCTTGCGCATCGTTTCATTTAAAGATTCCACAAGCTCGCTTGGGATTTCTCCAATGAAGCGCGATTTTGGATTGACGTTTGTTTTACCAAATAGTGTACGCATTTGAGCATTTAATAAATACAATTCTTGTTCAGCACGTGTAATCCCTACGTAGGCTAAGCGTCGTTCTTCTTCCATTTCATTATCTTCGAATAACGATCGGCTATGAGGGAATACGCCTTCTTCCATACCCATTAGGAAAACAACCGGGAACTCTAGACCTTTTGCTGAGTGAAGCGTCATCAGAATCACTTGTTCGTTCTCTTCTTCTTCCTCGTCGTCAAGCTTATCGATATCAGCAACAAGCGCTAAATCGGTTAAAAATGCTACTAAGCTCTTATCTTCACTTGCTTCTTCAAACGTTTTTGTAACAGATAAAAACTCATCAATATTCTCTAAGCGACTTTGTGCTTCAATTGTTTTTTCTACTTTAAGCGCTTCACGGTACCCTGTTCTTTCTAATACTTGTTCCACAAGCTCTGTTACAGACATATAGTCTTGCATTTGAGCTAAGTTTGAAATCATGGATTGGAAATCACGAAGTGCTTTTGTTGCTTTACCCGTTAACCCCATCAATTCTACTTCATCAAGCGCTTTGAAAATAGAAATGTCATGAACGTTTCCGTAATTGGCTACTTTATCGACTGAAGTAGCTCCAACTCCGCGTTTTGGAACGTTCACAATACGAGCTAAGCTAATGTCATCATCTTGGTTGGCAATTAAGCGCAAGTACGCAAGCAAATCTTTAATCTCTTTGCGGTCGTAGAACTTAATCCCGCCGACAATCGTATAGTTAATATTGGATTTTAGCAGTACTTCCTCCATTACACGCGACTGTGCATTTGTACGATACAAAATGGCAAAATCGCTATATTTACGTTTGCCGCTGTCTACTGCTTCTTTGATTTTACGTGCTACAAACTGTGCCTCATCATGCTCACTCATTGCTTGGTAATGATAAATCTTCTGGCCTTCATCGTTTTCCGTCCATAAGTTTTTCACTTTACGATTCATATTGTTTGCAATGACGCCGTTTGCCGCAGCCAAAATCGTTTTCGTTGAACGATAATTTTGTTCAAGCAAAATGGTTTTGGCTTTTGGGTAATCTTTTTCAAATGACAAGATATTTGTAATATCAGCCCCGCGCCAGCGGTAAATAGACTGATCTGAATCCCCTACTACGCATACATTTTCAAATCGTGCGGCTAGCAAGCGAACCAGCATATATTGTGCATGGTTTGTATCTTGATACTCGTCCACATGAATATATTGAAACTTGCGCTGATAGTACGTTAACACTTCAGGAACTCGTTTAAATAACTGAATCGTTGTCATAATCAAATCATCAAAATCGAGCGCTTGGTTTTTCTTTAAACGCTTTTCATACTCTTTATAGACTTTACTTACAACTTCTTCATATGGTCCTGCTGCTGTTTTATCAAATTCTTCCGCTACTTTCAGTTCATTTTTAGCTGAACTAATGCTTCCTAATAGCGAGCGCGGATCGAATTTTTTTGGGTCGATGTTTTGATCTTTTAAAATGTTTTTAATAACGGACAGCTGATCCGTTGAATCTAAAATCGTAAAGTTGCGATTAAAGCCAATACGATCAATATCTCTTCGTAAAATACGTACGCACATCGAGTGGAACGTTGAAATCCAGATATCTTCTGCCACTCCGCCAACGATACTTGCCACACGCTCTCTCATTTCACGAGCTGCTTTGTTTGTGAAGGTAATAGCTAAAATATTCCAAGGTGCAACTTCTTTTTCCGCCATTAAAAACGCAATTCGATGCGTTAATACGCGTGTTTTCCCACTTCCTGCACCGGCCATAAGTAATAATGGTCCGTCTGTTGTTTTAACTGCCTCTTGCTGCTGAGGGTTTAATCCTGTTAATAATTTTTCACTTAAAAAATTCACGTTTTCACCGCCTATATCGAACATATATTCTCTATTCTACTTTATTTATTTTTCACTGTGCAATATTCTTTTTTACCGCTTTTACCGTTTTTAATGCTTCCGATAAATTTGTATAAATAACATTTCCTACAATAACTGTATCAGCTAGCTCTCCCATCTCACTTGCTTGCTCTTTTGTCTCAATACCGCCGCCGTAAAATAACTTCGTCTCATTTAGCGAATTTTTCACTTCTGCCACTAATGCAGGGTCTCCATATGTTCCACTGTATTCTAGATAGAAAACGGGCAAATGAAACATGCGTTCAGCCATGCGAGCATACGCTACAACATCTTCTGCATCCAAATCGGTTTTCGCTTCCGTTAGCGCAGCTACTTTTGCTTCGGGGTTAAGTACGCAGTATCCTTCTACAAAAATTTCATCCCAGTCCATGATTTCACCGTATTCCTTCATCGCCGCATGATGTAAGTCAACAATCCACTTTGGATCCTTGCTGTTTAAAACGGTCGGAATGAAATAAGAATCAAAACCAGGCGTTACAGAGTCAATTGTTGATACTTCTAGCGCACACGGCACCGTGTAGCGGCGAATACGCATTAACAGCTGCAGCACATTGTCTAAAGTTACTCCGTCTGATCCTCCAACAAGAACCGCATCCGTGCCGGATTCGCAAATTTTTTCTAAATCTGCATCTGAAATTTCTTTATTAGGATCTAATTTAAAGACATGTCTCCACTCTTTAATATCATACATATAGGTTCCTCCATTTCTTTACACTTAAAAGTTCGCGCTCGTCCATTTGTTCATTATAACAAAACTAAGAGGGTGAAATGAAAGGAAAACCGAACTTTTCATCACGTTTTTTGTTTTCAAAAAATATGGATAAAAGATATGGTTTTATCCTCAAATTCCGGAAGAAAACATCACAAAAAAAGCCCATTTTGCACAAGGTTATTGTTTCTCTGCATAGGATATGCTAATATATAGCTACTAAAATTCATATGATATACGCTGAAGGATCAATAGTACTTAAATCCTCTTCACAAAGCGAACTAGGGACGGTGGGAGCCTAGAGAATGGTTTAAGGAAAAGGCAATCTGGAGTATATACAGACGAAGGTGGATACATTTTGTATCAACCAGGGTGGAACCGCGGGAAAAACTCTCGTCCCTGGGCATATTGTTGATATGCCCAGGGACGAGAGTTTTTTTGTACCCGCTCTTTTTGTTTCGCTTGAATTACTACCATTTACAGGAGGAATTAGAATGTCAAAAACAATGGATCAAATCGTATCTCACGCCAAACATCGCGGCTTTGTATTTCAAGGTTCTGAAATTTACGGCGGTCTTGCAAATACATGGGATTACGGCCCGCTTGGCGTAGAATTAAAAAACAATATTAAAAAAGCATGGTGGAAAAAATTCATTCAAGAATCTCCATACAACGTTGGTTTAGACGCTGCGATTTTAATGAATCCAAAAACATGGGAAGCTTCTGGTCACTTAGGAAACTTTAATGACCCAATGATCGACTGTAAGGATTGTAAAGCTCGTCACCGTGCTGATAAATTAATTGAAGAAAAGCTTCAAGAAAAAGGCATTGAAATGATCGTAGACGGCCTTTCATTTGATGCAATGGCTGACTTAATTAAAGAACATGAAATTACATGTCCTGAGTGTGGTTCAGCTAACTTCACTGAAATTCGTCAATTTAACTTAATGTTCAAAACGCACCAAGGTGTAACTGAAACATCAACAAATGAAATTTACCTTCGTCCTGAAACAGCTCAAGGTATTTTCGTAAACTTTAAAAACGTTCAGCGCTCAATGCGTAAAAAGCTTCCATTCGGTATCGGCCAAGTGGGTAAAAGCTTCCGTAACGAAATTACACCTGGTAACTTCACATTCCGTACACGTGAATTTGAACAAATGGAGCTTGAATTCTTCTGTAAACCAGGCACTGAATTAGAATGGTTTAACTACTGGAAAGAAACATGTAACAAATGGCTTCTTTCTCTTGGCATGAAAGAAGAAAACGTTCGTCTTCGCGACCATGATGATGATGAACTTTCTCACTACAGTAATGCAACAACAGACTTTGAATACAAATTCCCATTCGGCTGGGGCGAACTATGGGGCGTAGCTTCTCGTACAGACTATGACTTAAAGCAGCATATGGAACACTCTGGAGAAGACTTCCAATACGTTGATCAAGAAACAAACGAACGCTATGTACCTTACTGCATCGAGCCTTCTTTAGGTGCTGACCGTGTAACATTGGCTTATATGATTGATGCATATGAAGAAGAAACGTTAGAAGACGGCTCATCTCGTACAGTAATGCAGCTTCACCCTGCTTTAGCACCATTTAAAGCTGCTGTATTGCCACTTTCTAAAAAGCTTTCTAACGAAGCGCGCGCTGTCTTTGAAGATTTAGCAAAACACTTTATGATTGACTACGATGATGCTGGTTCAATCGGTAAACGTTACCGTCGCCATGATGAAATCGGTACGCCTTTCTGTATTACATTCGACTTCGATTCATTAGAAGACAATCAAGTAACAATTCGTAACCGCGACACAATGGAACAAAAACGTGTAGCAATTAGCGACCTGAAAAATATCATTGAAGAAGCAACTCAATTTTAATTAAAAAAATAAGCGTATGGCTGCTTCAGCCATACGCTTTACTTTTGATTTGAATCTTCTTGAAGGCGTTCTAATACCATTTGGTACGCATCGCTTCCATAATTCAAGCAGCGTTTAACACGGGAAATAGTCGCTGTGCTTGCTCCAGTTTCCGTCTCAATTTTATGGTACGTGTTGCCTTCTCTTAGCATTCTTGCTACTTCTAAGCGCTGTGCTAATGATTGAATTTCATTAACTGTACATAGGTCATCAAAAAATTGATAGCATTCTTCAATGTTTTCTAATGATAAAATCGCTTGAAATAGCTGATCTAATTCTTTTCCTCGTAGTTTGTTGATTTGCATCGTATCGAACTCCTTTATCATTGGCTTTCTTTACTAGTTGTTTCTATCTATAAAATACAGTTTCTATATTTATTTGCACATACATTCATTCTGTATGAAGACAGCCAATTTCATACAAATTTCAAATTCCTTTGATACTTTTATATTTTAACGCATTATAGACGGAAAAAGTACTTTTTTATTCATAACGTCATAAATTCCTACTGGCGTGATACGAATATAAGGCAAATGTGTAGACGAAAAGAACAGCAGTGAATAGACAGGATCATCGTGTTTGTATCCTCGCTCACCCAGCACTTTCTTGAGTTCCACCTCTCGTTTACTTAGCTCTTCCATCGGCAGATTCGACATGACTCCTTTTAACGGAAGATCCAGTTCATATACTACTTTCTCACCTTCTGTAATAACAATACCGCCGCCAATTTCTTTCATACGTTTGAATGCACACATCATATCTTTTTTCGATTTTCCAATTAAAATAAAATCACCTGTATTTGAAAACGAACTCGCCATTCCCGATACATTTGTCGCAAATCCTTTTAACAGCGTATTGATGCGCCACTTGCCTTCTCGGTCCACCAGCACTAAAAAGCTTTCATCATGATCAGAGGCTAATACATCTCCGCTCACATTTAAGTGAATTGAATACGGCTCCATAATAACAGCATTTTTCATTTTCACGCCTACTGGCATTGAAAATTGAAAATCGTCCATCGTTAAATCAAAGTCTAACTTTAACGGTGAAAAACCAAACTTTTCCCAAGGAAATTCCACCGAGGCTAATGCTTGTTCTTTGCCTTCTTTTTTCATCCACTTTCCTTTTGCTAGCACAGATACCGGAGTAGGCCGCATAGGATCTTCTAAAATATTAATATTAGCCACACAGCCTGTTGCTACATGCCCGTGCAAATGTTCCATGTTATAATAGCGGGCAATATTTACAGACACCATATTATAAGCATCTAACACAGGAACTCCTTCTGAAATAGCTAACGTAATTAACATATCTGACACGCCGTTTTGGTAAAAAGAAGGCGGAGAACCGTCTGTATTCATCGTAATATGGTCAAAATAATCTACCTGCAGCTCTTTTAACTCCTGCAGCAGTTTTGGCAAATCTGGCCGAATGGAAGAGTGGCGCAAAGCAACGTCATAGCCTTGCGTTAACCGAGCAACAACATCTTCCCCTGTCATAGACTCATGATCGCTGTCTGCCCCGAGCAATTTCATTTTTGCTAAGGTAAATGCTGACGCCCCCGGGAAATGTCCTTCAATATGCTTCCTCATCCGCTTTGTCTCTTGAACCCAGTGAAGCATTAAATCATCTCCGTCTAAAAGCTTCGGCCAACTTGTCAGTTCGCCTCCTTGTAAGACAGCTTCATTTTGTAGCCAAGAAGTAATGTTTGTATGTGAGAAGATATCAGCCTCTTCATCAATTTCTGTCTGCGAATCAAATCTGCACCACCAATACAGTGACTGTGGTAACGTTTTCATTTCTTCAATCAACGAAAATGCCGTTTTTTGTTCAAGCTGTAAAGCGAGAATTAAATTATCATTAAATAAAGTGGTTGTTCCGTGCTTGGCTGCATATTGGGAAAAAGTCTGGGGATTATATAACTGAAACGGGTGAACATGCGGCTCAATATACCCAGGAACCACATATTTCTCACTGCAGTCTATAATCTCTGTAGAAGCGTCTGTGTGCTTAGGCATCTCTGAGCCAACGTATACAATACGATCTTGGTAAACCCAAATATGTGCTTTTTTCCACTGCTTCATTCGAGCGTTCAAATATGTTGCATCTTTTAAGACAATAGTTGGTGCTTTTTGACCGTTTAATACTAAAAGCTGCTGTCTAATATGTTTGCTTTTCCAGCGGTATCTCTGTTCCGGCATGCTAAATTCCCCCTAATTTACTATGTATTTTTATCGTAACACATCCGTGATGTAAACGCATTCAGAAACTGTTATTAATTTTATGAATAAAGGTGATAAAACATGAAACCAAATATCGGTATTGTTAACGCATTAATTCGACTTACGCTGGGCTTTACCCTTCTTTCTTGGACAACATCTCGTTTATCTCGCAGACCGTACAAAGATTCATACATCTTCTTAGGGTTAATGGGAGCTTTAAAAGTTGCAGAAGGCATCACGCGTTTTTGCCCCCTTACGTACGCATATGATTCATGTCAAAAACACGATGAACATGAACACCATCCAAATGGAAACGAAGAAACGTATAATCCTTCATAAGGTAAAAAGGAGAGCCGGAGCTCTCCTTTTTTATTTTAAAGCTGCTTTTGCTAATGCACGATGGCCGATGTCTTTGCGATAGAAAAAGCCTTTTTCTACATCGATATGAGCCATTTGTTTGTATACTTCTTGCTGCGCTTCTTGAAGAGTTGCTCCTTTGGCACCTACTAATAGAACGCGGCCGCCGTTCGAAACGTATGTGTCGTTTTCTAAAGCCGTACCAGCGTGGAAAACAAGCGCGTCTTCACTGATCGCATCCAATCCGTTAATTGGCGCACCCTTTTGATAATCTTCTGGGTAACCCGCTGCTGCTAATACAATTCCAATAGCTGCTTCGTTATCCCATTCAATTTCTACTTTTTCTTCTTTCAAAATGCGAAGAAGCACATCGACTAAATCGCTTTTCATACGGGGCAGTACAACCTGTGTTTCAGGATCTCCAAAACGCGCATTAAATTCAATCACCTTTGGTCCTTTTTGTGTTTGAATCAGACCAGCATATAGAATTCCCGTATACTCACAGCCTTCTTCAGCTAATCCTTTAGCCATTGGAAGTAAGATGTTTTCTACAGCCTCTTGTACTTCTGCATCACTAATTTGCGGAACAGGAGAGTAAGCTCCCATGCCTCCTGTATTCGGACCTTGATCGCCGTCAAAAGCACGCTTATGATCTTGTGCAATTACCATTGGATACACATTTGTCCCGCGTACGAATGCCATTAATGAAAATTCTTCACCATCCAAAAATTCTTCTACAACTACTTTGGCACTTGCTTCTTTAAATTTTTGGTCAACTAGAAAATCACGTAATGTATCTACAGCTTCTTCTACTGTTAAAGCAACAGTTACACCTTTACCAGCTGCTAAGCCGTCTGCTTTAATAACAATTGGAGCGCCTTGCTTTTCCACATATGCTTTTGCTTCCTCGTAAGACGTAAATGTTTCATACGCTGCGGTTGGAATATCATACTTTTTCATGAGCTCTTTTGCAAAGCTTTTGCTTCCTTCAATCATCGCTGCTTGTTTGCGCGGTCCAAAGACCGGAAGACCTTCTTGTTCGAATCGATCAACAATGCCTTCAATTAGCGGATTTTCTGGTCCAACAATTGTTAATCCAATCTTATTTTCTTTTGCAAACTGCACAAGCTCTTCTTGGCTGCTTTCATCGATTGGTACAATCGTTGCCACATCTCTCATGCCTGGGTTTCCTGGTGCTACAAACACTTCGTTAACAAGTGGACTTTTTGAAGCTTTCCATGCAATTGTATGCTCTCTTCCGCCTTTTCCAATAACTAAAACATTCACGTTCTTCACCTCATTAATGTTTAAAATGTCTTACGCCTGTAAATACCATTGCAATGCCGTATTCATCTGCTTTTGCAATTGACTCTTCATCACGAATTGATCCGCCTGGCTGAATAATAGCTGTGATTCCTGCTTTAGCTGCTGCTTCTACTGTATCGCCCATTGGGAAGAAAGCATCTGAACCTAAAGCTGAACCTTGTGCTTTTTCACCAGCTTGTTCAATTGCAATTTTTGCAGCGCCCACGCGATTCATTTGACCAGCACCTACGCCAATTGTCATGTCATCTTTTGCAAGTACAATAGCATTAGACTTAACATTTTTAACAACTTTCCATGCTAATTTTAAATCTGCCCACTCTTTTTCTGTTGGCTCGCGTTTCGTTGGAACAGTAATCGTTGCATCATCAAATCCGAATACGTCTTCATCCTGAACAAGCACGCCGCCTTTTACAGACGTTAAGAAAGCTTCTTTTTCTGCTTTTTCATCAAGCTCTATCGTTAGTAAACGAAGGTTTTTCTTAGCTGTTAATACATCTAATGCTTCTTGATCGAAAGCAGGAGCAATGATAATTTCTAAGAAAATTTCTTTTAACTGAATAGCCGTTTCACGGTCGATAGGACGGTTAGCTGCTACGATGCCGCCAAAGATAGATGTAGGATCCGCTTCATATGCTTTTTGATAAGCTTGAGCAATTGTTTCACCCACACCTACACCGCAAGGGTTCATATGTTTGATCGCTACGATAGCCGGCTCTTTGAATTCTTTTACGATTTGAAGAGCTGCGTTTGCATCGTTGATATTATTGTATGATAACTCTTTTCCATGCAGCTGCGTAGCTGTTGCAATAGAACCTTTTTGTGTTAACGGCTTTTTATAAAAAGAAGCTTGTTGGTGAGGGTTTTCTCCGTATCGTAAGCCTTGAACGCGCTCATACGTTACTGTTAATTTCTCAGGAGTTGTTTCACCTGTAATGTTTGTTAAGTATTCAGCGATTAATGCATCATAAGCTGCCGTATGACGGAATACTTTTGCTGCTAATCGTTGGTTGGTTTCAAATGAAACATTGCCATCCGCTTTTAACTCTTCTACTACGGTTGCGTAATCGCTTGGATCTACTACAACTGAGACAGAACGATAGTTTTTCGCAGCTGAACGAAGCATTGTAGGTCCACCGATGTCAATATTCTCAATCGCTTCAGCAAGCGTTACATCCTCTTTTTCAATTGTCTTTTTAAATGGATATAAGTTTACAACTACAAAGTCGATTGGCGAGATATTATGCTCTTTCATTTGAGCTTGATGCTCTTCATTATCGCGTAACGCTAATAAAGCACCGTGAACGTTAGGATGCAATGTTTTTAAACGGCCGTCTAAAATTTCTGGGAAACCAGTTACTTCAGAGATTCCGATAACGTCAATGCCGTTTTCTTCTAGGGTACGCTTTGTACCGCCAGTTGAAATAATTTCTACTCCTAAGTCCTTTAATTCTTGTGCAAATGAAACAATACCTTCTTTATCAGATACGCTAATAAGCGCGCGTTTTGCTGTCATTTTGTAAACTCCTCCTGATCCGATCTCTCATTTAAAATCTTTCTTTCACTACTACTCTACCATAGTAAAGGATTAAAACTTTTTTGACAAGGTTACATCCTATTTATTTAACTGCGGCTTGTTCAAATAATTCATTCAGTACCGCGGGATAAAATTGATGTTCAATTTCATGAATACGGGCCTCAACTGTTTCTCTTGTATCGCCTTTTTCAATGCGAATAGCCTGCTGGTCAATAATTGGTCCTGTATCCATGCCTTCATCTACAAAATGCACGGTAATTCCAATCACTTTTACTCCTGCATCAAAAGCTTGACCAATAGCATCAATCCCAGGAAATGCAGGTAAAAGCGAAGGGTGGATATTAACAATACGATTTTTGTATGGCTTAAGCAACGTCGAACCAACTAATCGCATATATCCTGCTAAAACAAGAAATTCTACTTTAGCTGATGTAAGCTCTGCAAGAATTGCTGCTTCATACGCTTCTTTATTTTCATAGTTTTTAGGCGAACAAACAAAGCATGGTATTCCACATGCTTTTGCTCGTTCAATTACGTATGCATCCGGTTTATTACAAACAACAAGCGCAATATTTGCTTTTAATCGACCTGACTGAGTTGCTTCGTAGATGGATTGAAAGTTACTGCCGTTTCCAGAAGCAAACACTGCAATATTTATCATGCAAACGTCCCTCCAGCAAATTCAACACCTGTTCCTTCTTTGACACGTCCGATAACAAATGCTTTTTCGCCTTCGTTTTCAATTGCTTCAATGACTTTATTCATATCTTCAGGTTCAACAGCTAAAACAAATCCGATTCCCATATTGAATACTTCGAACATTTCTTTACGGTCTAGCTTGCCTTGCTCTTCAAGGAAATCAAACACGTATGGAATTGGCCAAGAACCGTAATCGATTTCTACACCTAAACCTTCAGGAAGCATACGAGGGATATTTTCAACAAATCCGCCTCCAGTAATATGAGCCATACCTGCAATCTTAGCTGCATGTAATGCTTTTAGGACCGGCTTCACGTATATTTTTGTTGGCGTTAATAACTCAACTCCGAGCTTTTCATTAAAACCAGCGTAAGTTTCGTGAAGATTTAATCCTTGATCATCAACAATTTTACGTACAAGAGAGTAGCCGTTGCTGTGAATACCGCTAGATGAGATACCGATCAACAGCTGTCCAGCTTTAATCTCATCTCCAGTAATAATTTCTGACTTTTCTACCGCTCCTACTGTAAACCCTGCAAGATCATATTCATCTTCTTCGTATAAACCTGGCATTTCAGCTGTTTCTCCGCCAATTAACGCACAGTTGGACTGTTCACAGCCGTCTGCAATTCCTTTTACAATCGATTCAATTTTTTCAGGAACTGCTTTCCCGCAAGCAATATAATCTAAGAAGTAGAGAGGCTCTGCTCCTTGTGCTAAAACGTCGTTTACACACATGGCCACTGCATCCACACCGATTGTGTCATGCTTATCCATTTGAAAAGCAAGTTTCAATTTTGTTCCTACTCCATCTGTACCAGAAACAAGAACAGGCTCTTTTAAATTCAATGTAGATAAATCGAACATTCCGCCAAAGCCGCCGACTGTTCCCATAATACCTGCACGAGCAGTTCGTTCTACGTGCTTTTTAATACGTGAAACAGCTTCATATCCTGCTTCTAAGTCAACTCCAGCTTGTTTATATGAATATGACATGTTGTCACTCCTTTTTTACGTTAAAACTAACAAGTTACCTTTTCATGAGGGTGTACAGTATCTGGATAAATTTCAGTTGGATACTTTCCAGTAAAACATGCCATACACTGTCCGCCGTTGCCTTCATACTGTCTGCCGATTGCGTCTACTAAACCTTCGTTGCTTAAGAAAACAAGTGAATCAGCTTCAATCAATTCACGAATTTCTTCAACAGAGCGCGTAGCAGCAATTAACTCAGAGGATGACGATGTGTCAATTCCATAAAAACATGGATTTTTAATAGGAGGTGAACTGATGCGTACATGTACTTCAGTTGCTCCTGCTTCTCGAAGCATACGAACAATGCGACGGCTTGTTGTGCCGCGAACGATAGAATCATCTACCATGACAACACGTTTACCCTCTACAATTTTACGTACAGGAGACAGCTTCATTTTTACACCTTGTTCACGCAATTCTTGTGAAGGCTGAATGAATGTACGGCCTACGTATCGATTCTTAATTAAACCTAATTCGTATGGAATCCCTGACTGTTCTGCAAAACCAATCGCTGCTGAAATACTTGAATCCGGAACGCCTGTTACAACGTCTGCTTCAATCGGTGACTCAACTGCAAGTTGTTTCCCAAGGTTTTTACGAGCAGAGTGAACATTGATTCCATCAATATTACTATCTGGTCTTGAGAAATAAATATATTCCATACTGCAAATAGCACGGTTTACGTTTAGTGTGAATCGCTCTGATTGAATACCTTCATCATTAATAATAAGTAACTCACCAGGCTCTACATCACGCTCATGAACCGCTCCAACAATATCAAACGCACATGTTTCAGAAGCTACTACATAGGCATCACCTAATCGTCCAATTGATAATGGACGCAGTCCGTGAGGATCAAGTGCAACCATCATCGTATCTTCCGTTAAAATAACGAATGCGTATGCGCCTTTAACCATGGATAAAGCATTTTTCACTTTATCTTTCATATCTTCATAGCCGCTTCGTTTAATTAAATGAGCAAGTACTTCTGTATCAGATGTTGATTGGAAAATACTCCCTTGGTTTTCCAGCTGATGCTTTAATGCATTTGCATTAACCAAGTTTCCATTATGAGCTAACGCAAGGCTTCCGCTATGAGAGCGGAAGTGAAGGGGTTGAACATTTTCAAACCCTCCGCCTCCAGCTGTTGCATAACGAACGTGTCCAATTGCTGCTTTACCGTTTAGTTGCTCTAACTCTCCGTGGCCAAATACTTCGTTAACAAGACCGACGCCTTTCATCACTGTCACTTTTTCTCCGTCTGTTACAGCAATACCAGCGCCTTCTTGTCCGCGGTGTTGCAAGCTATGCAAACCGTAATAAGCAATCTGGCTTGCATTTTCATGTCCCCATACACCGAATACGCCACATTCTTCGTTTAAGCCTTTGATTTCAGCAAGCATGGAAGCGCTCCTTTCCAAGCAGTAGTTAATTCTTCAACTGATAATTGAACAAGAACATTTTCTTGATGTTTAACAGTTAATGTTGCGTCTTCTGTTACGCGTCCTACTAATGTTGCATCTTGTACAAGCATTTCGAATTTTTCTTTATTCTCTGGTGAAACCGTTACGACAAAGCGTGATTGTGTTTCACTGAATAGCTCTGCTGTTGCTTCACCGTCTACCGTTACGTTTACGCCTAACCCGCTGCCGTTCATCACTTTTTCAGCTAGGGCTACCGCGAATCCTCCTTCTGCAATATCGTGAGCAGATTGAACTGCACCTTCACGAATTGCTTGAAGAAGCTGATCTTGACGTGTTTTTTCAACCGCTAAATCTAATTTAGGTGACTGGCCGAATACCGTACCGTTTTCTAGTACTTTTTGAAGCTCAGTACCTGCGAATTCTGCTTCAGCTTTACCAATAACATAGATTAAGTCATCTTTTTGCTTCGCATATTGAGTTGTAATATGGTTGATATCGTCGATTAGACCAACCATTCCAATAACAGGAGTTGGGTAAATTGCTTCACCTTTTGTCTCATTGTACAGAGATACGTTACCGCCGATAACCGGAGTCGATAGCTCACGGCAAGCGTCGCTCATACCGTCTGTTGCTTTTTCAATTTGCCAGAAGATTTCTGGCTTTTCAGGGTTACCGAAGTTTAAGCAGTCTGTAATCGCAAGAGGCTGTGCACCTGAACATACAAGGTTACGAGCAGCTTCTGCCACTGCGATACGGCCGCCTACTTCCGGGTCTAGGTATAAATAGCGAGAGTTACAGTCTGTTGTCATCGCTAATGCTTTATTTGTATCACGTACACGAACAACCGCCGCGTCAGATCCAGGAGATACAACTGTGTTTGTACGTACTTGGTAGTCATATTGGTTGTAAACCCACTCTTTGTTTGCAATCGTAGGCTGTTTTAAAAGCGTTACTAACATATCACTGTGATTTTCAACAGTAGGAGCGTATGCTGACTGCTCTTGGAACTCACGATAGTATGCTGGTTCTTGAGATGGTTTGTGGTATACCGGTGCATCTTCTGCTAATGCATCTACAGGAACATCTGCTACTACTTCTCCGTTATGAGTTAAACGAAGGCGCTTATCGTCGGTTACGTGACCGACTGAAACAGCTTCTAATCCGTATTTTTCAACGATTTCGACGATTTCATTTTCACGGCCTTTTTCAACAACGATGAGCATGCGCTCTTGAGATTCTGAAAGCATCATTTCATATGGTGTCATACCCGTTTCACGCTGAGGTACAAGATCAAGGTTCATTTCAATACCAGAACCTGCTTTACTTGCCATCTCTGCCGAAGAACTTGTTAAGCCCGCAGCACCCATATCTTGAATACCTACTAAAGCGTCACACTTGATAAGCTCTAAGCAAGCTTCAAGAAGAAGTTTTTCCATAAATGGATCTCCTACTTGTACAGCAGGACGTTTTTCATCTGACTGATCAGATAGCTCTTCAGAAGCAAATGTAGCGCCGTGGATACCGTCGCGTCCCGTTTTTGCTCCTACGTACATAACCGTGTTGCCAACGCCTTTAGCTTGACCTTTTTGAATATCTTCGTGGTTAATTAAACCAACACACATAGCGTTAACAAGCGGATTTCCTTCATATGAAGCTTCAAACTGAATTTCTCCACCTACTGTTGGGATTCCTACACAGTTACCGTAACCTGCGATTCCCGCTACTACTTCCTCAAACAAATGACGAACCTTTGGAGATGTTAATTCACCAAAACGTAAAGAGTTTAAAAGTGCAATCGGTCTTGCTCCCATTGAAAAGACGTCACGAATGATGCCACCTACACCAGTTGCTGCTCCTTGATAAGGTTCAATCGCTGATGGATGGTTATGACTTTCGATTTTAAATACAACGGCTTGGTTATCACCAATATCAACGATACCAGCTCCTTCACCAGGACCTTGTAATACTTTTTCACCCGTGATAGGGAATTTTTTCAGTACAGGCTTAGAGTTTTTATAGCTACAGTGCTCTGACCACATAACAGAGAATAAGCCTGTTTCTGTATAGTTAGGAGTACGACCAAGCAGTTGCTCTACA
This sequence comes from Priestia sp. FSL R5-0597, assembly GCF_038006305.1. Classification (NCBI taxonomy): domain Bacteria; kingdom Bacillati; phylum Bacillota; class Bacilli; order Caryophanales; family Bacillaceae; genus Priestia; species Priestia sp. FSL R5-0597. Next base: position 254,517 of record NZ_JBBOUZ010000001.1, on the reverse strand, counting down.
TTCGCAAACTCTTCGTCTGTTAATCCCATATCTCGATATAACTTTTGTTCTTTAATTTGCTCTACATTTGGTTCAAGAAGTAACGACATTTTGTTCCCTCCACTGCTTTACGATTGATTGAAATAATTTAAGTCCGTCCGCGCTTCCTAAAAGATCGCTTACCGCTCTTTCTGGGTGAGGCATCATTCCTAATACGTTGCCTGTTTCGTTCGTAATCCCTGCAATATCTTGAAGGCTTCCGTTTGGATTATCACCTGCGTATTGGAAAAGAATCTGGTTGTTTTCAATCAATTTTTGTAACGTATGTTCATCACAATAGTAGTTGCCTTCACCGTGTGCCACTGGAATAGCAATTACTTCATCTTTGCCATAAGCATTTGTAAACATTGTTTCGTTATTAGCTACTTTCAAATTCACTGTTTTACAGATGAATTTTAAGTTTTCATTACGGCGCATAGCACCTGGCAGTAATCCTGCTTCTAATAAAATTTGGAATCCATTACATACACCTAGTACTGGCTTTCCTTGGCTTGCTGCTTTTTTTACAGCATCCATTACATTTGAGAAGCGAGCGATAGCACCTGAACGAAGGTAATCTCCATATGAGAAACCACCTGGAAGCAAGATACCATCATATTGATCTAATGATTCTGTATCGTGCCAAACGTAATCTACTTCTTCACCAAGCTCATCTTTGATAGCATGATACATATCTACGTCACAGTTTGATCCTGGAAAAACAATTACAGCAAATTTCACTGTACGACAACCTCCTCAACCTCGTAACGGTAGTCTTCAATTACTGTATTAACTAAAAGCTTTTCACACATTTCTTTTACGCGTTCATCTAATGAATCTGTGCTGTCGATTGTTAGCTCTAAAAATTTACCGATGCGTACTTCTTGAACTTCTTCATAAGACATACGGTGCAATGAATTTTTAACGGCTACTCCTTGAGGGTCTAATACACTTTCTCTTAATGTGACAAATACTTTTACTTTATACATGGTTGGGTTATCCTCCGATTCGCTGTAAGATTTTTTCGTATGCTTCTGTTAAACCGCCTAAGTCTCTGCGGAATACATCTTTATCTAATTTTTCGTTCGTATGAACATCCCAGAAGCGGCAAGTGTCAGGTGAAATTTCATCCGCTAAAATAATGTCGCCTTGAGAAGTACGGCCGAATTCTAATTTAAAATCCACTAAGAAAATGTCTTTATCTTTGAAAAATTTCGATAATACTTCGTTGATTTGAAGTGCTTGTGCCTTTAAACTATCAATCTCTTCTTGAGTTGCAGCCTTAAGGAAAATCGCATGTTCTGCAAGAATTAATGGATCACCAAGCGCATCATCTTTGTAGTAAAGTTCAACGATTGGCTGTTCAAAACGAATACCTTCTTCTACACCAATTCGCTTCGCAAGGCTTCCTGCTGTAGCATTTCGTACAACGACTTCAAGCGGAACAATTTCTACTTTCTTAACCGCCTGTTCATGATCTGAAAGCTGCTTCACAAAGTGAGTTGTAATCCCTTGCTCATGTAACATTGAAAATAGTAAACTACTAATTTGATTGTTCAGCTGTGCTTTTCCGCTAATCTCTGCTTTTTTCTGACCGTTGAATGCTGTAGCTTCATTTTTATAAGCAACCCACAGTACATCTTGCTCATCAGTAGCGTAAATTTTTTTCGCTTTTCCTTCATAAAGTAACTCTTGCTTTTCCATGCTGTCACCTCTACATACAGAATATTCAGATACACTTTCTTAGATAAAGGCAAGGACGTGCCTTGCCTTTTTTATTAAAGACCTAAACGTTCAAAAATCATATCTACATTTTTTAAATGGTGCTTATGATCGAAGCAATCTTCAATCTCTTCTGGCGATAAGTGGCGAGTAATGCGCTCTTCGCCTTCAATTAAAGAACGGAAAGGAACTTGCGTTTCCCATGCTTCCATTGCTTTTGGCTGTACTAAGTCGTATGCTTCTTCACGTACCATACCTTTGTTAATTAATGTTAAAAGTACACGCTGTGAGTAAATTAGCCCTAGTGTACGATCCATGTTGCGCTTCATGTTGTCAGGGAATACTGTTAAGTTTTTAACAATATTTGCAAAACGATTTAACATGTAATTCAAAGCAATCGTTGCATCAGGTAAGATGACACGCTCTGCCGATGAATGAGAGATGTCACGCTCATGCCAAAGCGGTACATTATCATAAGCTGTAACCATATAGCCGCGAATTAAGCGAGCAAGTCCCGTTACGTTCTCAGAACCGATTGGATTACGTTTATGAGGCATTGCAGATGATCCTTTTTGACCTTTTGCAAAGTACTCTTCAACCTCACGTGTTTCACTCTTTTGAAGACCGCGAACTTCTACTGCAAATTTCTCAATAGATGTCGCAATTAACGCTAGTACTGACATATAGTGTGCATGACGGTCACGCTGTAATGTTTGCGTAGAGATTGGTGCTGGTGAAATTCCTAACTTCTCACATACGTATTTTTCAACGAAAGGATCGATGTTAGCGAACGTTCCAACTGCTCCTGACATTTTACCGAATTCCACTTCAGCTGCAGCACGTTTTAAACGCTCTAGGTTACGCTTCATTTCTTCATACCATAATCCCATTTTCAAACCAAATGTCGTTGGCTCAGCGTGTACACCGTGCGTACGTCCCATCATAACCGTATATTTATGTTCTTGAGCTTTTTCCTTTAGTACTTCTACAAAGCGCTCTACGTCACTTAGCAAGATTTCATTAGCTTGCTTTAATAAATAAGATAGAGCTGTATCAACTACGTCAGTTGAAGTCAAACCGTAGTGTACCCACTTGCGCTCTTCACCAAGCGTTTCAGATACTGCACGAGTGAAAGCTACTACGTCATGACGCGTTTCTAGTTCAATTTCATTGATGCGGTTAATATCAAAAGATGCATTTTGACGAATTAACTTCACATCTTCTTTCGGAATATGTCCTAATTCTGACCATGCTTCGCAAGCTAGAATTTCAACTTCTAACCAAGCTTTAAATTTATTTTCTTCTGTCCAAATAGCTGCCATTTCTGGTCTTGTATAACGTTCAATCATGTTGTTACTTCCTCCGTTCTTTCCCAAATTCCTAGAGATTCGGCTTTTTCTATCGCCTCATCTATCTTATCAGCTAATACCGTGATATGTCCCATTTTTCTCTTCTCTTTTGCAACTTTTTTTCCGTACAAATGTAAGTGCATATCATCTAAACATTCGATTTTTGCCATTGTGTTCTCAATATGTTCCCCTAATAGGTTAACCATCACAGCAGGTTTTAATAAAGTCGGCTGTGCTAGGGTCCAGTTACAAATGGCTCTTACATGCTGCTGAAATTGAGAAAGATCACAAGCATTGATTGAATAATGACCTGAGTTATGAGGTCTAGGTGCCATTTCATTTATATAAAGCTGACCTTCTTCAGTTAGGAACATCTCAACTGCTAATGTACCAACTAAATCTAATCCTTTTGCTATTTCTTGCGCATATTGAAGAGCTTTCGCTTCTTGATCTGCTGTAATACGTGCCGGAACAATCGTTTGGTGCAAAATATGATGCTTATGAATGTTCTCAGCTACTGGTAAACATACCGTTTCGCCTTTTGCATTTCGGTGTACAATAACTGATACTTCTTTATCTAAGTTCATCCACTGTTCTACAATGCATTCCGACTGTGCTAATAGCTCAGCTGCTTCACGAATATTATTCTCATTTTTCACTAGAACTTGCCCTTTACCGTCATATCCGCCTCGGCAAGTTTTTACGACACATGGATAACCAATTGTTTCGACAGCTTTTAAAAGTTCTTCTTCAGTCGTAACGATTGCGTAATCAGGAACGTCTAGATTAAGCTTTGTAATCATTTCTTTTTCTAAACGACGATTTTGTGTAACGGCTAGTAAATGACTGCCTTGTGGCACGTAGCATTTTGTTTCTAGCCATTTCATCATCTCAACATCAACGTTTTCAAATTCATAGGTGATGACATCTGACACTTCAGCAAGCTGTTCAACCGCTTTTCTATCATCATAGTTGCCAATGACTTTAATATCTGCTACTTGACCGCAAGGAGAATCTTCTGTTGGTTCAAGCACTGCAATGTAATAACCCATTTCTTTAGCAGATAGTGCAATCATTCTTCCTAGCTGTCCACCGCCTACGATTCCAATTGTTTTACCAGGAGGTATAAGTAAATTAGACAAGTTGATCACTACTTTCTAACACAGATGATTTAATAGACTCTCTACGATTTTCAAGTTGATCACTTAACGTTGGATCCTGTGTTGCTAAGATTTGTGCTGCTAGCAGGCCAGCGTTCGTAGAACCAGCTTTCCCAATAGCTACTGTAGCTACCGGTACGCCGCCTGGCATTTGAACAATCGATAAAAGTGAATCTAAACCGTTTAAGTTACTTGATTTAACGGGTACTCCTATTACAGGTAAAATTGTTTTTGCGGCAATCATACCAGGTAAGTGCGCAGCACCCCCAGCGCCAGCAATAATAACTTTAATCCCTCGTTCTTTCGCTGTTTCAGCATATTCAAACATATAATCCGGCGTTCGATGTGCTGATACAACTTTCTTTTCATATTGAATATTTAATTCATCTAAAATGTCACACGCATATTTCATAGTGCTCCAGTCTGACTGACTGCCCATTACAACAGCAACTTTTACATTCATGAATAAAAGCTCCTTTTTCACGTTATAAAAAAACCTAGGGTAAGTTATGGCTCACTAAAGGAAAGCCACAACTACCCTAGGTTTCATGTATCAACATTCCTTTTGAAAAGGAATCATGTTTACCTATTTAGTAATTGTACTCTCCTCATAGTCCAATGATTTACGGTCATCGGGTAGAGACTCGTGGGCCATATTCCCACTATTATATGAGGTTTCGGATATCTCAATTGACAACTTAATAATAACAGCCAAACTAGAAAAAAGTCAACCTAAAAATCGAATGTTTACTATTTTTATCATTAAAATGTTCGTATTTAGAGACTTTTCCCTTCGAAAACAATCTGTTGCTTTACCGGAACATAGTCCTTTTTACCATTTATTTCTTTTTCTTCAAAAATAGGCTTTTCCATTCGTCGAACAGGCATATACCCATCTTTTTTCATCCGATCTAAACAACTTGCGATTGTTTCATTTTCTTGTAATTCATACAGTACTTTTTTTGATTTCTTACCCAAAATGCAGCCTCCAGTTCGAAAAAAGTTTCTTACAGCGTCAAAAAGAGCTTTTATAACAAAAATTAAATGAATCCACTATAGTGTAACATAATTTAAAAGTTAAATTCATGCTGTAATTTTTAGAAACAAAAAAGACTAGTCATTGAATGACTAGTCTTTTTATTGGCCTGGCAACGTCCTACTCTCACAGGGACAAAGTCCCAACTACCATTGGCGCTAAAGAGCTTAACTTCCGTGTTCGGTATGGGAACGGGTGTGACCTCTTCGCTATCGCCACCAGACAAGAGATTGCTCTCTCAAAACTAGGTAACAGTTTGCTGAGTAAAGCTTACGCTTTTAAAGTTTGGTTAAGTCCTCGATCGATTAGTATCAGTCAGCTACACATGTCGCCACGCTTCCACCTCTGACCTATCAACCTGATCATCTTTCAGGGATCTTACTAGCTTGCGCTATGGGAAATCTCATCTTGAGGGGGGCTTCATGCTTAGATGCTTTCAGCACTTATCCCGTCCACACATAGCTACCCAGCGATGCCTTTGGCAAGACAACTGGTACACCAGCGGTGTGTCCATCCCGGTCCTCTCGTACTAAGGACAGCTCCTCTCAAATTTCCTACGCCCACGACGGATAGGGACCGAACTGTCTCACGACGTTCTGAACCCAGCTCGCGTACCGCTTTAATGGGCGAACAGCCCAACCCTTGGGACCGACTACAGCCCCAGGATGCGATGAGCCGACATCGAGGTGCCAAACCTCCCCGTCGATGTGGACTCTTGGGGGAGATAAGCCTGTTATCCCCGGGGTAGCTTTTATCCGTTGAGCGATGGCCCTTCCATGCGGAACCACCGGATCACTAAGCCCGACTTTCGTCCCTGCTCGACTTGTAGGTCTCGCAGTCAAGCTCCCTTGTGCCTTTACACTCTACGAATGATTTCCAACCATTCTGAGGGAACCTTTGGGCGCCTCCGTTACATTTTAGGAGGCGACCGCCCCAGTCAAACTGCCCACCTGACACTGTCTCCCGGCCCGATCAGGGCCGCGGGTTAGAATTTCAATACAGCCAGGGTAGTATCCCACCGACGCCTCCACCGAAGCTAGCGCTCCGGCTTCTCAGGCTCCTACCTATCCTGTACAAGCTGTACCAAAATTCAATATCAGGCTACAGTAAAGCTCCACGGGGTCTTTCCGTCCTGTCGCGGGTAACCTGCATCTTCACAGGTACTATAATTTCACCGAGTCTCTCGTTGAGACAGTGCCCAGATCGTTACGCCTTTCGTGCGGGTCGGAACTTACCCGACAAGGAATTTCGCTACCTTAGGACCGTTATAGTTACGGCCGCCGTTTACTGGGGCTTCGATTCAGAGCTTCTCCCAAAGGATAACCCCTCCTCTTAACCTTCCAGCACCGGGCAGGCGTCAGCCCCTATACTTCGCCTTGCGGCTTCGCAGAGACCTGTGTTTTTGCTAAACAGTCGCCTGGGCCTATTCACTGCGGCTCTCTCGGGCTATACACCCTACCAGAGCACCCCTTCTCCCGAAGTTACGGGGTCATTTTGCCGAGTTCCTTAACGAGAGTTCTCTCGATCACCTTAGGATTCTCTCCTCGCCTACCTGTGTCGGTTTGCGGTACGGGCACCTCCCGCCTCGCTAGAGGCTTTTCTTGGCAGTGTGGAATCAGGAACTTCGGTACTATAATTCCCTCGTCATCACAGCTCAGCCTTTATGATGAGCGGATTTGCCTACTCATCAGCCTAACTGCTTGAACGCGCATATCCAGCAGCGCGCTTACCC
>NZ_JBBOUZ010000001.1:240000-245000 GCF_038006305.1 Priestia sp. FSL R5-0597 | reverse complement strand
CAGCGTCAGTTACAGACCAAAAAGCCGCCTTCGCCACTGGTGTTCCTCCACATCTCTACGCATTTCACCGCTACACGTGGAATTCCGCTTTTCTCTTCTGCACTCAAGTTCCCCAGTTTCCAATGACCCTCCACGGTTGAGCCGTGGGCTTTCACATCAGACTTAAGAAACCGCCTGCGCGCGCTTTACGCCCAATAATTCCGGATAACGCTTGCCACCTACGTATTACCGCGGCTGCTGGCACGTAGTTAGCCGTGGCTTTCTGGTTAGGTACCGTCAAGGTACAAGCAGTTACTCTTGTACTTGTTCTTCCCTAACAACAGAGTTTTACGACCCGAAAGCCTTCATCACTCACGCGGCGTTGCTCCGTCAGACTTTCGTCCATTGCGGAAGATTCCCTACTGCTGCCTCCCGTAGGAGTCTGGGCCGTGTCTCAGTCCCAGTGTGGCCGATCACCCTCTCAGGTCGGCTATGCATCGTTGCCTTGGTGAGCCGTTACCTCACCAACTAGCTAATGCACCGCGGGCCCATCTGTAAGTGATAGCCGAAACCATCTTTCAATCATCTCCCATGAAGGAGAAGATCCTATCCGGTATTAGCTTCGGTTTCCCGAAGTTATCCCAGTCTTACAGGCAGGTTGCCCACGTGTTACTCACCCGTCCGCCGCTAACGTCATAGAAGCAAGCTTCTAATCAGTTCGCTCGACTTGCATGTATTAGGCACGCCGCCAGCGTTCATCCTGAGCCAGGATCAAACTCTCCGAAGAAATGTTTGACTTGCTCATTTAAAAAATAAAAATTAACGTTGACGTTTGTCGCTTTGTTCAGTTTTCAAAGTTCAACCGCCGCTCTTAAGCGACTTTACTATCTTATCAAGTTATCAACGTAATGTCAACAACTTTTTTAAAAGATTTTTTAAAAGAAAAGAGAGATCTTTTCCAGCCTGGCAACGTCCTACTCTCACAGGGACAAAGTCCCAACTACCATTGGCGCTAAAGAGCTTAACTTCCGTGTTCGGTATGGGAACGGGTGTGACCTCTTCGCTATCGCCACCAGACAAGAGATTGTTCTCTCAAAACTAGGTAACAGTTTGCTGAGTAAAGCTTACGCTTTTAAAGTTTGGTTAAGTCCTCGATCGATTAGTATCAGTCAGCTACACATGTCGCCACGCTTCCACCTCTGACCTATCAACCTGATCATCTTTCAGGGATCTTACTAGCTTGCGCTATGGGAAATCTCATCTTGAGGGGGGCTTCATGCTTAGATGCTTTCAGCACTTATCCCGTCCACACATAGCTACCCAGCGATGCCTTTGGCAAGACAACTGGTACACCAGCGGTGTGTCCATCCCGGTCCTCTCGTACTAAGGACAGCTCCTCTCAAATTTCCTACGCCCACGACGGATAGGGACCGAACTGTCTCACGACGTTCTGAACCCAGCTCGCGTACCGCTTTAATGGGCGAACAGCCCAACCCTTGGGACCGACTACAGCCCCAGGATGCGATGAGCCGACATCGAGGTGCCAAACCTCCCCGTCGATGTGGACTCTTGGGGGAGATAAGCCTGTTATCCCCGGGGTAGCTTTTATCCGTTGAGCGATGGCCCTTCCATGCGGAACCACCGGATCACTAAGCCCGACTTTCGTCCCTGCTCGACTTGTAGGTCTCGCAGTCAAGCTCCCTTGTGCCTTTACACTCTACGAATGATTTCCAACCATTCTGAGGGAACCTTTGGGCGCCTCCGTTACATTTTAGGAGGCGACCGCCCCAGTCAAACTGCCCACCTGACACTGTCTCCCGGCCCGATCAGGGCCGCGGGTTAGAATTTCAATACAGCCAGGGTAGTATCCCACCGACGCCTCCACCGAAGCTAGCGCTCCGGCTTCTCAGGCTCCTACCTATCCTGTACAAGCTGTACCAAAATTCAATATCAGGCTACAGTAAAGCTCCACGGGGTCTTTCCGTCCTGTCGCGGGTAACCTGCATCTTCACAGGTACTATAATTTCACCGAGTCTCTCGTTGAGACAGTGCCCAGATCGTTACGCCTTTCGTGCGGGTCGGAACTTACCCGACAAGGAATTTCGCTACCTTAGGACCGTTATAGTTACGGCCGCCGTTTACTGGGGCTTCGATTCAGAGCTTCTCCCAAAGGATAACCCCTCCTCTTAACCTTCCAGCACCGGGCAGGCGTCAGCCCCTATACTTCGCCTTGCGGCTTCGCAGAGACCTGTGTTTTTGCTAAACAGTCGCCTGGGCCTATTCACTGCGGCTCTCTCGGGCTATACACCCTACCAGAGCACCCCTTCTCCCGAAGTTACGGGGTCATTTTGCCGAGTTCCTTAACGAGAGTTCTCTCGATCACCTTAGGATTCTCTCCTCGCCTACCTGTGTCGGTTTGCGGTACGGGCACCTCCCGCCTCGCTAGAGGCTTTTCTTGGCAGTGTGGAATCAGGAACTTCGGTACTATAATTCCCTCGTCATCACAGCTCAGCCTTTATGATGAGCGGATTTGCCTACTCATCAGCCTAACTGCTTGAACGCGCATATCCAGCAGCGCGCTTACCCTATCCTACTGCGTCCCCCCATTACTCAAACGGCGGGGAGGTGGTACAGGAATATCAACCTGTTGGCCATCGCCTACGCTTTTCAGCCTCGGCTTAGGTCCCGACTAACCCTGAGCGGACGAGCCTTCCTCAGGAAACCTTAGGCATTCGGTGGACAAGATTCTCACTTGTCTTTCGCTACTCATACCGGCATTCTCACTTCTAAGCGCTCCACCAGTCCTTACGGTCTGACTTCACAGCACTTAGAACGCTCTCCTACCACTGACATCAAAGATGTCAATCCACAGCTTCGGTGATACGTTTAGCCCCGGTACATTTTCGGCGCAGAGTCACTCGACCAGTGAGCTATTACGCACTCTTTAAATGGTGGCTGCTTCTAAGCCAACATCCTGGTTGTCTAAGCAACTCCACATCCTTTTCCACTTAACGTATACTTGGGGACCTTAGCTGGTGGTCTGGGCTGTTTCCCTTTTGACTACGGATCTTATCACTCGCAGTCTGACTCCCATGGATAAGTCTTTGGCATTCGGAGTTTGACTGAATTCGGTAACCCGTTGGGGGCCCCTAGTCCAATCAGTGCTCTACCTCCAAGACTCTCACAACATGAGGCTAGCCCTAAAGCTATTTCGGAGAGAACCAGCTATCTCCAGGTTCGATTGGAATTTCTCCGCTACCCACACCTCATCCCCGCACTTTTCAACGTGCGTGGGTTCGGGCCTCCATTCAGTGTTACCTGAACTTCACCCTGGACATGGGTAGATCACCTGGTTTCGGGTCTACAACCACATACTAAACGCCCTATTCAGACTCGCTTTCGCTACGGCTCCGCCTTATCAGCTTAACCTTGCATGGGATCGTAACTCGCCGGTTCATTCTACAAAAGGCACGCCATCACCCGTTAACGGGCTCTGACTACTTGTAGGCACACGGTTTCAGGATCTCTTTCACTCCCCTTCCGGGGTGCTTTTCACCTTTCCCTCACGGTACTGGTTCACTATCGGTCACTAGGTAGTATTTAGCCTTGGGAGATGGTCCTCCCAGCTTCCGACGGAATTTCACGTGTTCCGCCGTACTCAGGATCCACTCAAGAGGGAACGAAGTTTCAACTACAGGGTTGTTACCTTCTTCGACGGACCTTTCCAGGTCGCTTCATTTACTTCGTTCCTTTGTAACTCCGTATAGAGTGTCCTACAACCCCAAGAGGCAAGCCTCTTGGTTTGGGCTAATTCCGTTTCGCTCGCCGCTACTCAGGAAATCGCATTTGCTTTCTCTTCCTCCGGGTACTTAGATGTTTCAGTTCCCCGGGTCTGCCTTCAATATCCTATGTATTCAGATAAAGATACTGTTCCATTACGAACAGTGGGTTTCCCCATTCGGAAATCTCCGGATCAAAGCTCACTTACAGCTCCCCGAAGCATATCGGTGTTAGTCCCGTCCTTCATCGGCTCCTAGTGCCAAGGCATTCACCGTGCGCCCTTTCTAACTTAACCATTAGCGAATAAATGGTACAACATAAAGTTGTGTTATTTATTGGTTTGATTAAAGAAAAGTTTCACTTTTCCTCAGCAATTACTGTTATCTAGTTTTCAAAGAACAATCGCAACCAAAATTCTTCTTATCTAATAAGAAGAAAGTAGTATGCTTTCTATAATTGAGAGATTGAACTCTCAAAACTGAACAAAGTGTCAAAACGTACGTCATGTAAAAATCCTTAGAAAGGAGGTGATCCAGCCGCACCTTCCGATACGGCTACCTTGTTACGACTTCACCCCAATCATCTGTCCCACCTTAGGCGGCTAGCTCCTTACGGTTACTCCACCGACTTCGGGTGTTACAAACTCTCGTGGTGTGACGGGCGGTGTGTACAAGGCCCGGGAACGTATTCACCGCGGCATGCTGATCCGCGATTACTAGCGATTCCAGCTTCATGTAGGCGAGTTGCAGCCTACAATCCGAACTGAGAATGGTTTTATGGGATTGGCTTGACCTCGCGGTCTTGCAGCCCTTTGTACCATCCATTGTAGCACGTGTGTAGCCCAGGTCATAAGGGGCATGATGATTTGACGTCATCCCCACCTTCCTCCGGTTTGTCACCGGCAGTCACCTTAGAGTGCCCAACTAAATGCTGGCAACTAAGATCAAGGGTTGCGCTCGTTGCGGGACTTAACCCAACATCTCACGACACGAGCTGACGACAACCATGCACCACCTGTCACTCTGTCCCCCGAAGGGGAACGCTCTATCTCTAGAGTTGTCAGAGGATGTCAAGACCTGGTAAGGTTCTTCGCGTTGCTTCGAATTAAACCACATGCTCCACCGCTTGTGCGGGCCCCCGTCAATTCCTTTGAGTTTCAGTCTTGCGACCGTACTCCCCAGGCGGAGTGCTTAATGCGTTAGCTGCAGCACTAAAGGGCGGAAACCCTCTAACACTTAGCA
>NZ_JBBOUZ010000001.1:95000-235000 GCF_038006305.1 Priestia sp. FSL R5-0597 | reverse complement strand
CCCAGGCGGAGTGCTTAATGCGTTAGCTGCAGCACTAAAGGGCGGAAACCCTCTAACACTTAGCACTCATCGTTTACGGCGTGGACTACCAGGGTATCTAATCCTGTTTGCTCCCCACGCTTTCGCGCCTCAGCGTCAGTTACAGACCAAAAAGCCGCCTTCGCCACTGGTGTTCCTCCACATCTCTACGCATTTCACCGCTACACGTGGAATTCCGCTTTTCTCTTCTGCACTCAAGTTCCCCAGTTTCCAATGACCCTCCACGGTTGAGCCGTGGGCTTTCACATCAGACTTAAGAAACCGCCTGCGCGCGCTTTACGCCCAATAATTCCGGATAACGCTTGCCACCTACGTATTACCGCGGCTGCTGGCACGTAGTTAGCCGTGGCTTTCTGGTTAGGTACCGTCAAGGTACGAGCAGTTACTCTCGTACTTGTTCTTCCCTAACAACAGAGTTTTACGACCCGAAAGCCTTCATCACTCACGCGGCGTTGCTCCGTCAGACTTTCGTCCATTGCGGAAGATTCCCTACTGCTGCCTCCCGTAGGAGTCTGGGCCGTGTCTCAGTCCCAGTGTGGCCGATCACCCTCTCAGGTCGGCTATGCATCGTTGCCTTGGTGAGCCGTTACCTCACCAACTAGCTAATGCACCGCGGGCCCATCTGTAAGTGATAGCCGAAACCATCTTTCAATCATCTCCCATGAAGGAGAAGATCCTATCCGGTATTAGCTTCGGTTTCCCGAAGTTATCCCAGTCTTACAGGCAGGTTGCCCACGTGTTACTCACCCGTCCGCCGCTAACGTCATAGAAGCAAGCTTCTAATCAGTTCGCTCGACTTGCATGTATTAGGCACGCCGCCAGCGTTCATCCTGAGCCAGGATCAAACTCTCCGAAGAAATGTTTGACTTGCTCATTTAAAAAATAAAAATTAACGTTGACGTTTGTCGCTTTGTTCAGTTTTCAAAGTTCAACCGTTGCTCTGAAGCAACTTTATTAGTATAACATTCTATTATTTTGATGTCAACATCTTTTTTAAGATGTTTCTCTCAACTGCGCTGTTCATCAGCGACATTTAATAATTTACCATATATAATATATAGAGTCAATCGTTTTTCTAAAAAACTTTATAAATAAAAAAGTTAATGAAGTAAACCTTCAGTAAAGTAACCAATTAACCTCTATTACAATAGCAATCTAGCCGCTGTGCAGTTTTCTTATCTTACCATAAAAAAAAAGCCCAGTCATTAAACTGAGCTTTTTTATTTAAACTATTCTGCTAAGAACGCGAAATAGAGTATGAAGATGATACAGAGAGCATACATAATGGGATGCACTTCTTTTCCACGCTTGCTGCATAACATTGTAATAGGATAAAAGATAAAGCCAACCGCAATGCCTGTTGCAATACTGTACGTTAATGGCATCATGATCACCGTGAAAAATGCCGGAACTGCCACTTCGAACTCTTTCCAATTGATTTCTCCTAAGTTTGACACCATCAGAGCTCCTACCGTAATTAAAGCTGGCGCAGTAACAGCTGGTGTTACGACCGCTAACAACGGAGAAAAGAACAGTGCAACTAAGAAAAACGCCGCCGTTACAATTGCAGTAAATCCTGAACGTCCGCCCGCTGCTACTCCAGCCGTAGACTCTACGTAAGCTGTTGTTGATGAGGTACCAAGAACAGCACCAACTACAATCGCACTAGAATCTGCCAATAACGCTCTGCCCGCTCGCGGAAGCTTATTATCTTTCATAAGCCCAGCTTGACTCGCTACAGCAACCATCGTACCTGCTGTATCGAAGAAATCAACGAATAAGAAAGTTAAAATGACGACTAGCATCTTTACAGTAAAGATATCACCGATATTTTGGAAAGCTGCCCCAAACGTCGGGTCAAGACTAGGAACCGATGAAACCACTGCTTTAGGTGTATCAATTAACCCAAAAGCCATACCTGCTACAGCCGTTACAATCATACCGATAAATACAGCTGCATTTACTCGAAGCACCATTAATACAATAGTAATGACAATACCAAAAACCGCAAGTAATGTTGTTGGGTTCGTCAAATCACCCAGTCCAACGAATGTGGCATCATCTTTGACGATGATTCCCGCACCTTTCATACCAATAAAACTAATAAATAAACCAATACCTGCTCCAACAGCCATTTTTAATTCAATAGGAATAGAATTAATAATTTTTTCTCGCAGGCTTGTTAATGTTAAAAGAATAAAAATAACACCTGATATCATAACACCCGTTAAAGCCGTCTGCCATGGAATTCCCATCGTCAGAACAACTGTATAAGCAAAAAATGCGTTTAATCCCATACCTGGAGCTAATGAAATTGGATATCTACCAAGCACTCCCATAACAATTGATCCCAAAGCTGCCGCTAAAGCAGTAGCTGTAAATACAGCCCCTTGGTCCATTCTCATACTGTCAGGTAGATCCTTTACATCACTTAGTGATAGCACAGATGGATTAACAAATAAAATGTAAGCCATAGATAGAAAAGTTGTAAGGCCAGCTATAAACTCTTTTCGGTAGCTAGTACCCAGCTCTTCAAAACGAAAATACTTCTTCACGTTTTTTCCTCCCTTTATAGAAGCCGCATGCACTTAGGCAAGCCATAAAAAATGCCTCTACACTATGGCGCGTAAAGGCATAAAATCGACTAAAAGAGAAATGTATGAGCAAAAAACAAAAGATTTTTATACATACATGTATTACTTTCTCGTAGTCAAGCCATTTACGGTAGCTCGGTAGAAACTTTTGGGCCTTATCCCCAAGATTATACGACATTAAAGCTATATCTCGCTGTTTTATGTTACTATCCTACCATTAACTTTTTAAAAAAGTCAACAAAAAACGAACATTCTTATAAAAGAATGTTCGTTTGTTCGGTTTTCTTACATATTATTCCCATTCAATTGTTGCAGGTGGCTTACTTGTAATATCATACACTACGCGGTTAATATGCTTAACTTCGTTTACAATACGCGTTGAGATAACTTCAAGCACATCCCAAGGAATACGCGCCCAGTCAGAAGTCATACCATCAATCGATGTAACAGCACGAATACCAATTGTGTAATCATACGTACGAGCATCTCCCATTACACCTACACTGCGGATGTCAGGAAGAACCGTAAAGTATTGCCAGATATCGCGCTCTAAGTCTGCTTTTGCAATCTCTTCACGTAAAATAGCATCCGACTCACGTACAATTTCTAACTTCTCTTCCGTAATTGCACCAAGTACACGAATACCTAGACCTGGTCCTGGGAAAGGCTGACGCCAAACGATGTTATCAGGAATACCTAATTCAGAACCTAATGCACGTACTTCATCTTTGAATAGCGTGTTTAACGGTTCGATTAGTTTGAACTGCATATCTTCCGGTAATCCACCTACATTATGGTGAGATTTAATCGTTTGAGCTGTAGCTGTCCCACTCTCGATAATATCTGTGTATAGCGTACCTTGAGCTAGGAAATCAAACCCTTTTAATTTAGCAGCTTCGTCATCGAATACATAAATAAATTCATTACCGATGATTTTACGCTTTTGTTCAGGATCTGATACACCGCTTAATTTTTCTAAGAAGCGATCTTTTGCATCGATTTTAATTACGTTCATATTAAAGCCTTCGCTAAATGTTTCCATTACGCTTTCAGCTTCACCTTTACGTAATAAACCGTGATCTACGAACATACATGTTAACTGATCACCAATTGCTTTGTGAATTAATACAGCTACTACCGAAGAGTCTACTCCGCCGCTAAGTGCGCAAAGTACTTTTCTATCTCCAACTGTTTCACGGATTTTATCCATTTCAACTTCAATGAAGTTCTCAATTGACCAGTTTGCTTCAGCATGACATACTTCAAACACGAAGTTCTTTAAGATATGGTTACCGTGCACTGAATGGCGAACTTCTGGATGGAACTGCACTCCGTACATATTCTTTTCTTTGTTACTCATTGCGGCAATTGGACAAGATGGGCTAGTTGCGTCCACTTCAAAACCAGCTGGTGTTTCTACAACTAAATCACCGTGACTCATCCAAACAACTTGTTCTTTTGGCAACTCATGGTACATTAATGAATCGTTTTGTACGTTAATCGCTGCTTTACCATATTCACGATGGCTAGCACCTTCTACCTTCCCGCCAAAATGATGAGTCATTAATTGCATTCCATAACAAATACCTAAAACAGGAATACCTAATTCAAAAATGTTTTCATCGCAGTGAAATGCGTTTTCACCGTACACACTGTTTGGGCCTCCAGAGAAAATAATTCCCTTTGGATTTAATGCTTTAATCTCTTCTGCTGTAATTGTGTGCGGATGCAATTCACTATATACTCCGAACTCGCGAATGCGACGCGTAATCAGTTGGTTATATTGACTACCAAAATCTAATACAACAATCATGCCTTCCATCTTGTTCACCTCTCCGAATGTGTAAATAATCACTTGTTATTATGCCCTAAAATATAAAAAAAACTAGACTTCTCCCTCAAAAAACAAAGGCAGAAGTCTAGTTGAGCACGACGTTTATCGTCAAATAGACTGTTCTGCCTTCATAGTCAGATCGTTTAAGGTGACCCGGTAGAGACTCTCGAACCATATTATCGAGGATATATGAAGGTATACGAAACATTTATAGTAAGTTCGAGAATATTCTATCAATCCGCGAAACAATGGTCAAGAACTCGTTTTTTTGATTAAATTTTCCCACAATTCAATCGACTCTTTCCATTCTTTTATGGAATCTGCATTTCGATATAAAACCCGCTCGTATTTTTCCGTTAATTTTAGCATATTTACCGTATTTAATTTTTCGTCTACTTCTCCTGCAAAGTCGCGCAGCGTTTGATTTTCTTGCCGTTTTAGTCCATTTGCAGCGAGTCTTTTAAGTAAAAAAGCATACGCTGATTCAAAGGTTTCCACACTCTCTTTCTTTTTATAAAAAGAGATATAAAAAGGTAAAAACCATTTAAATCGATTGAGATATATTACTATTAACATAACTACAATCAGTCCGTAGAAAAGCACTTTCCATTTCATAGACAACTTAGCATTTTGAAGAGAAGCTGTTTTTTCTTTCTCTCTTTTCTCTTGTGCCGGAAGCTCTTTCTTCTTAGGCTGCTCCTTGACTTGCGTTTCTTGTTTCTCTTCTTCCCTTTGACTATTTTCACTAGAGTTGTTAGGTTGGTTATCTACAAAATCATAAGGATTAGAAAAACTTTTTGTTGGTTCAAAAGGTACCCAGCCCGCTCCTGGAAAATAGACTTCGACCCAAGAATGAGCATTATTTTGTGTAATTTCATAGGTTGTCCACTTACTACTTCCTGAAATAACGGTGGCATCACCTTCTGTATAGCCCTTTACCCACCGAGCAGGAATATCTAATGAACGAAGCAGCACGACCATAGAAGTAGAGAAGTTATCACAGTATCCTCTTTTTGTATCAAATAAAAATTGATCCACATAATCTTTATTCTTCGTAGGAATTGGAACATTTTCAGTATCGTATATATATGGATTGGATCGGAAGTATTCTTCAACGGCTTTCGCTTTTTCATAGCGATTGTTTTTATTTTTTGTTATCGTACGAGCTAAATCCTTTACTCGTTTTGGCAAATTAGCAGGAAGCTGTGTATACCTTGCTATAAATTCATTATTATTCTCTAGACTCTCTGACTTTTTCTCCTCTGCTTGCTGAAGAAGCCCGGTATCAAACACAGGATATTTATACGTTAGCTCATACGATTGAACAGTAACAAGTTTATTATTTTGATAAGGATATAATTTTTCATTGGTCGGTGTAACATCGGCTTGAATGCCATTTTTTAAGGTTAGAGACAGCAGTTGAGGAACATGCATAAGATGAACAGAAGGCTGCGAATAGGTAACTTCTGCTTTTCTTACTTCTCCTGCAACACTTGAATCATATTGAGGGAGTAAGTTTTCATTTCCTTTGAAAGGCACTTTTTCTTCCTCTTTAGACAGCTCCCAGCCCTTACCTGTATACACATCCTTCGTTTCAATACGCCAATAGTGCTCATCCTCTACTTTAGCTGTAAACACAACCGTATCATCATTGACAAAGGATCCCCCCAATTTAGAATCGTCCATATCATAGCCAATTCGTTGACCGCTTGCAGATTCTCCCTGTCCTTGATTTGTTGTGTGAGCTGCAATAAAAGGGACCGGATCTGGCCACTGCGGACCTGGTTTAGGGGCGAGATAAGCAAGCACAATGACAATGGCTAAAAAACTGCCTAGAAAAAGAAACGATCGTTTTCTATTTTCTAAACGCTCGGTGCTAGCACCTTTTATACGTTCAGGATTGATGCGAAGCATGGCTACTAATAAAAATCCGATAATCGTCACGCGAATAATAGCAGCTCCGGCATCGTAAGTAGAAAAGGTATCCAATACGGTAATATACAAAATGGTTAAGAAGAAAAAGAAGAAAATTCTTTTTTGATAAAAGATCCAGTATCGAATTAAATAAGCCATAATCCAAAGCAGGATAAAAAATAAAGTGCTCCTCATTTCAAAGGATAAATTCGCTATATTCCACTCCATGATACTTTGTACATCTGACTGAAGAATTTCCAAAAGTCTTGGAAGCCATTCTGAAGAAAAGAAGGCACCTTGGAAATAGAGACTGTGAAGTGAAAACAAAATAAACAACATGCTCCCTAACGTCATCACAATAAACGGCAATCGAAACGTTAAGCTCAAAAAACAGTAAGCGACAAACAGGATAAAGTATTGAATTTGATTCGTATCAGTGACTTCATTTAAAGGGAGAAGCCATTCCACTAATAAAAAGAAAGCTCCCGCGTATAATAAGACGTTTTTTACATACCAAGCTGATTTATTCACTTATTTCCGCCCTCACTTCCTTTAGTGATAGAGGAAGATCAATATGAACGACTTCAATTGTTAAAGCAGAAGATTGTATGCCATTTACAATAACTGTCTCTTCCTCACTAAGCCCCGCTCCTTCATTTTTAACGACAATGAGTGAAGCCTTAGCATGAGGGCTCAGCTTGGATTGAATCTGGCCAATAAGAGTCCCTGTAACCTGACTGACAATTACCATAAAAGAATGCTGCTTTTGAATAGCAATATTCTGAAATTCTGTTTCGAATGCTCGATTGCTAATAGGCTGTGCACGTGCTAAGTGATGCAACAGGTTATCAGCCTCCCTTTGTTCAAAGGTTTTCTGCGAAAAAAGGGCATCTCCAGCTAAAAGAAAATCGACTTTTTTACGCTTGGTTTCTTCATGAATGAGCATGGATGCCAGAAAGCTCATTCGCTCTTCAAAGTATAGAGGGCCCATAACATCTGCAATGATAATTATACTCCGTTCATGATAATGACCAAACTCTTTAGAAATCAACGTAGCTTTACGAGCGGTCGCCTTCCAATCGATAGATCCTAATCGGTCACCCGGCTGATATTCTCTAATGCCTGTCACTAACGTAGTAGATTGATTTCCCGTAGAAACTTCATTTTTCCCTTCTTCTATTCCCGCTAAAAGAAACGGGATATCTATCTCATAGATTTGAGGATACACGACAAACCGCTGGTGCAGCGGATAATATGCCTTCTTTTTTACAATTCCTAATAAATCACTCATTTCAATCGAAATCGTAAAAAATTCATATTCTCCTCTTTCTACAAACGATCTTTCATATGGAATAACAGCGTTTCGTTGAAAAAGCGGATAAATTGTTCTTTCTTCTTGATCTAAAAGGTTACTCTCCTCTTTCACCGCTGCCATATAAACAGGAAAAGCCGAGGAGCGTGTAATGTGAATGTCATAAGAAAGATGATCTCCAGCGAATCGAGGCTGTAGCTTCACATCACGAGCAACATTCCACTTCTTCAACGGATAGAGCAACACGGCTACCGCATATAATCCAAAAGGTAAGAAGCTATAAAATAAAAACCAGCTGACAAAGCCTCCTTGAAACATGGCGTAAGAAAACGTAGCGGTAAAGATGCAGAATAAAACGAACCAGTCTCTACATTTATTCCATATCACTTTTATATACTGTTTCATAAAGTACCTCTTACCTTTTAACAGGTACTTTCGTATCAGCCATAATTTGCTTCATCACATCACTCGCTGTTAAGCCGCTGTACTGGGTATCGGGTCTTAGCGTTAATCGATGTTCACACACATACGAAGCAAGCTCTTGAACATCATCAGGAAGACAGTAATCTCTTCCCTTCACTAAAGCATATGCTTGAACGGCCTTCATAAAGGAAACCGTTCCACGAGGACTGATACCTAACGAAACATGTGGATGAGAGCGCGTTTTACGAATGATTTCGATGATATAGTGCTTGATCACATCATCTACATAAATACTGCTTACAGTTTTTTGAGCCTGTACTAATTCCGGAATGCTCATGACGGGTTTGACATCCTCAAGATTAACTTGAGTCGATACGCCGTTTAAAATTTGAAGCTCCTCTTCTTGCGTAGGATAACCCATGCTTAATTTGAATAAAAAACGATCCAGCTGCGCTTCTGGCAAATGATAGGTCCCATCAAAATCAACAGGATTTTGAGTAGCCATCACAAAAAAAGGCGCCGGAATTTCCCGGGTGATACCATCGGTTGTTACATGATGCTCAGCCATTGCTTCTAAAAGCGCCGATTGTGTTTTAGGAGAAGTCCTGTTAATCTCATCAGCGAGTACAATGTGGCTCATGATAGGACCTGGACGAAAATGAAATTCCATGTCTTTTGGACTGTAGATAGAAACGCCTGTTACGTCGGATGGCAGCAAATCAGGCGTGAATTGAATTCGTTTAAATTCTGCATCAATTGATTTGGCCAGTGCCTTCACGAGCATCGTTTTCCCCACACCCGGCACATCTTCAAGTAAAATATGCCCCTCTGCAAGCAAAGCAACCAAACTCAACGTAGATACGTGACGTTTTCCAATCACAATTTGATCGATGTTTTCTAATACTTGGTTTAATTTACTATTAATATGATCCAGCTGAATCAATAAAGCTCCCCCTTAAAACTCAGTTAAGCCTTGAGTTTAATAAGTTTTCCAATAAACATAGTACTATCTTAACAAATTTTAAAAAAATCTGAAAATATTAACGCACGCAAAAAAGCGACCAAGTGAGTACTTGGTCGCTTTTTTAGGTAGGGCACTGATTACATCATGCCGCCCATTCCACCCATGCCGCCCATATCAGGCATTGCAGGTGCTCCGCCTTCTTCTGGCTTGTCAGCAACAACTGCTTCAGTTGTTAAGAACATAGCCGCTACAGAAGAAGCATTTTGAAGAGCTGAACGCGTTACTTTTGTTGGGTCAACGATACCAGTGTCTAGCATATTTACCCACTCGCCAGTCGCAGCGTTAAATCCAGTTCCAACTGCTTCGCCTTTTAGACGCTCAACGATTACTGATCCTTCTAAACCAGCGTTGTGAGCGATTTGACGTACAGGCTCTTCAATCGCACGTAATACGATGTTGATACCTGTAGCAGTGTCACCGTCAGCTTCGATGCTTGCTACTTTATTATAGATATTTACTAATGCAGTACCACCACCAGCTACGATACCTTCTTCAACCGCAGCACGCGTAGAGTTTAATGCATCTTCAATACGTAATTTACGTTCTTTTAACTCAGTTTCAGTTGCCGCACCAACTTTGATTACAGCTACGCCACCAGCAAGTTTTGCTAAGCGCTCTTGTAATTTTTCACGGTCAAACTCTGAAGTTGTTTCTTCAAGCTGAGCTTTGATTTGGTTTACGCGTGCTAGGATATCTTCTGCGTTTCCTGCACCGTTTACAACTGTTGTATTTTCTTTTGTTACAACAATTTTAGAAGCGCGACCTAATTGATCGATGCCTGCTGTTTTTAAGTCAAGACCAAGCTCTTCAGTGATTACTTCTCCGCCTGTTAGGATCGCAACGTCTTGTAGCATTGCTTTACGACGATCACCGAAACCAGGAGCTTTAACAGCTACAGCTGTAAATGTACCGCGAAGTTTGTTCACAACTAATGTTGCTAAAGCTTCACCTTCTACGTCTTCAGCAATGATTAATAGAGGCTTGCCTTGTTGAACAACTTGCTCTAATACCGGTAAGATTTCTTGAATGTTACCGATTTTTTTGTCTGTGATTAAGATGTATGGATCATCTAATACAGCTTCCATTTTATCTGAATCAGTTACCATGTAAGGAGATGCATATCCACGGTCAAACTGCATACCTTCTACCACTTCTAATTCAGTTGTGAAACCTTTTGATTCTTCAAGTGTGATAACGCCGTCGTTACCAACGCGCTCCATTGCTTCAGCAATTAATTGACCTACTTCTTCGTCAGCTGCTGAGATAGCCGCTACTTGAGCAATTGAATCTTTACCTTGAATTGGTTTAGAGATTGCTTTTAGTTCTTCAACCGCTACAGCTACTGCTTTTTCCATACCTTTACGGATACCCATTGGGTTAGCACCAGCCGTTACGTTTTTAAGACCTTCTCTGATCATTGCTTGCGCTAAAACTGTTGCAGTAGTTGTACCGTCACCAGCAACGTCGTTTGTTTTGCTAGCAACTTCGGCTACTAATTTAGCACCCATATTTTCAAATGCGTCTTCTAATTCGATTTCTTTTGCAATTGTTACACCGTCATTTGTAATAAGCGGTGAACCGAATTTCTTTTCCAATACAACGTTACGACCTTTTGGTCCAAGCGTTACTTTTACAGCATTTGCTAATGTATCTACACCACGTAGCATTGCGCGACGTGCTTCTTCGCTAAATTTAATGTCTTTTGCCATGTTCTTTGACCTCCTCAAGATGTTCTTAATAATCTATTTTTTACGTATGATCAGTTTGTGGTTAAAATTAGCCGATTACAGCTAAAATATCGCTTTCGCGTAAAATTAAGTATTCAGTACCTTCGTATTTTACTTCAGTACCCGCATATTTTGAGAAGATGATACGATCGCCCGCAGCTACTTCTAAAGCTACACGCTCACCGCTTTCTAATACTCGGCCTGTACCTACAGCAACAATTTTACCCTCTTGTGGCTTTTCTTTTGCACTGTCCGGTAACACGATACCGCTTGCTGTTTTTTCCTCAGATTTTACAAGTTCAATCACTACGCGATCACCTAATGGCTTTAACAAGTGAAACAACCTCCTCAAATAATATGTTTGCATTTTTATTAGCACTCAACCTCAACGAGTGCTAACACAATTATTATATTAAAACAAAGTGGGTTTTTTTTGCAAGTATTAAACAAAAAAAATTTAAAATTTACGACAACTACATATAATAGTCTTAGATTTCGACGATTTTGAGAAATAAAGCATTCTTTTCTCTGTTCAATAATATGTATGTTACAATACGAGCAAGAAGAAATTACTAACTTTACAGTACTTCTTCGACATATATACATAAAAACCTTTTAAAGGAGTATAGAAGATTGGAAAAACGTTATTGGTATGTTATCCTCACCTACATCCTTATGCAGTTTTCAGGAGTTGTTGGTATACCGCTGTTAAAATTAACAGGAATGTTTGATGACTATCCAGTTCGAACAGCGAATGTCATGCTTTTGACTTATTGGACTATCATTAGCTTTATCCTTGGTTTACTTATTGTCTTACTGCTGCTGCGCCGTGACATGTCCATGCGTATAGAACATGCTGGAAAAACGATTGCTGTTGTCTGGTCAGTCCTTGGGGTGTTTCTCGCTATGGCTGGTCAAGCTGTAGCAGGTATGATTGAGCACGCTCTTGGCATTACCCAAGTATCTGAAAACACACAAAATATTGTTAATCTTGTTAAAGCAACGCCTTTCCTTATTGTCGTTACGTCTGTTATTGGACCAATACTAGAAGAGATTATTTTCCGAAAGATTATTTTTGGTTCTCTTCACAAACGATACAATTTCTTTATCTCTGCATTTATTAGTTCCCTTATTTTCGCTGCGGTACACTGGGATTTTAAACATTTACTTGTGTATACAGCTATGGGATTTGTATTTGCATTCCTTTATGCAAGGACGAGACTAATTGTTGTACCTATTATTGCTCATGTTTTGATGAATACAATCGTTATTTTATCTCAAACTATTTTTGCAGATAAAATTATAGAAATGCAAAAACAAGCAGAACAAATGCAGTTCATTTTTGGAGGCATGTTTTTATGAAGAATATCCCTTTAACACGAGGGTTTATTTATATTATTATGGGGATTTTATTCACCTACTTGGCAATTCAAAATGCCCAGGAAACCGTCTGGAATTTCCCCACAATCTTATTTGCACTCGTAGCCGCATTCGATTTCAGGTTTGCGGTTCGCATCTTTATCTTGCACTACAAAATTAAAAAATTGCAGCAGCAATATAAAAATCAAGATGATTCATCCAAATAAAAAAACCACTGTTTCAGTGGTTTTTTTTACATACTAACATCTTCTCTTTCTTGCTCTGCCCTTGCCTTTAACACTTTGCGATACGAAATGCGGGAAATAATGATGCTGATTTCATACAAAATTAAGAGCGGCACTGTCACCATCATGTGCGAGAGCAATTCCGGTGGTGTAATAAGTGCGGCAATAACTAGCAGTACGAAATAGGCATATTTTCGAATTTGAGATAAAAACATAGGCGTTATAATTCCTAAACGCGTCAAAAACATAACGACGACGGGAAGCTGAAACAACAAGCCAAAAGGCAGTGTGAGCTGCATTAAAAAAGAAAAGTATTCATTAATGCCAATCACTTGGTTTACATTCAGCTCATCAGAAACGCGCGTCATAAAATCAACGACAAACGGAAACAACACAAAATAAGAAAAAGAGACACCGCCGATAAAGAGAAAAATGGAAACAGGAATATATCCAAGCGTTACCTTACGCTCTTTTTCATATAAACCAGGACTAATAAATGCCCAAAGTTGATACAGTGCAACAGGAGCTGCAAGTACACAGCCGATAATAACAGCAAATTGCATATAAATCTTAACTGGATCTGTTAACCGAAATGCATTCATCGTTAAATTCTTTGCCTCATCAGCATGCTGTAAATAGACAATAACCTTATCCGCTATAAAAAAGCCGCCAATTGTGGCAATCACAAAGAAAAATAAAACAATTAAAATGCGTTTTCGCAGCTCTCCTATATGATCATATATTGACATTTCTTGTTCGGTCATACTATGATCACCCTTTTACTCTTTGTCATCTACTTGACGCTGTTTATCTTTTTCACGATCTTCTGATGCACCGCTAGCGGCATGCTTAAACTCTCTAAGCGTTTGGCCCACTGATCTTCCTAGCTCCGGTAACCGTTTCGGTCCAAAAATAAGCAGTGCTACAATCGCAATAATAATCCAACTGCCTGCTCCAATCCCCATATTCCCACTCTCCTTATTAATTTAGACTTAAGGAAATCGTAACACAGTCCGTCTTATTCAACAGGATAATTTTTCAAAAAGTAGACGAGCGACTGTAATTCTACAGCAAGATCAATATGATGGAGTCGAATCTCATCCGGTACGTTTAAGCGTGCAGGAGTAAAGTTTAAAATTCCTTTAATTCCGCAACTCACTAAACGATCAGTAATTTGCTGAGCAACAGTGGCAGGAACGGTTAAAATCGCTACTGAGATGTCATCACTCATATAATCTTCCAATTGGTCAAGATGATAGACCGGCACGTCGCCTACTTTCGTACCCACTTTTTCTTCTATCACATCAAAAGCGCACTCAATTTTGGTGTTATTATTTTTAATAAAATTATAATTTAGAAAGGCCGTTCCTAGATTCCCTACGCCAATCAGTGCTACTTTCGTTACTTCATCTTGGTCTAACGTTTTACGGAAAAATGTAAGTAAATAATTCACATTGTAGCCGTATCCCTTTTTTCCTAATGCACCAAAGTAAGAAAAGTCCCGACGAATAGTAGCAGAATCCACTTTCACTGCCTCACTTAACTCCGCTGACGACACACGCTGTTTACCAGAAGCATGCAAATTTTTCAAAAAACGATAATAAAGCGGCAATCGCTTAGCCGTTGCTTGTGGTATTTTTAATTGTTCAGTGTTCACGTTGTACCCCCTCAGTTCATGTATGTCATTACTAACATTTTCAAGTCATATTGCATTACCTTTCACAAAGCATCAACCGCTTTGAGGTAGCGCTTCCAATTCTCTCTCTTTTCTCTTGTTTTATATATACTCCGCTTCACACCTCGACGGCTTTTGTCTATTCAGCACTCCTTAAAGTCGGTATGTAGAACGAAGCAATTAGCCCTTCAAAGGATCGGTTTGTTAGTCATGACGGATTTTTTTACATCCATCATAGATAAGTTCAGAGATGCACTTATCTCTTATTTTAACATAGTATCCTGTATAAAATGTGCAGGTAAAATCATTTTATTTCATGAATCAAAACATTCGCTTCATCATTTGTCCTTGTCCCTCTACAAATTACAAACGCTTGTAGGAAGAACTTGTAGTTAAAAATATGTTAAAATACACTATGGATATACTACTAGAGGTGAAAAA
The DNA here is from genome assembly GCF_038006305.1 of Priestia sp. FSL R5-0597. Classification (NCBI taxonomy): domain Bacteria; kingdom Bacillati; phylum Bacillota; class Bacilli; order Caryophanales; family Bacillaceae; genus Priestia; species Priestia sp. FSL R5-0597. The sequence continues at coordinate 220,413 of NZ_JBBOUZ010000001.1, read as the reverse complement.
ATGATTATTCTACAATTGAACGGTATTACAAAATACTATGGGGCAGAACCCATTTTATCGAATATAAAGTTAGAAGTACAATCAAAAGACCGCATTGCCCTAGTGGGACGAAACGGTGCTGGTAAATCAACTTTATTAAAAATTATTGCTGAGCAGCTTTCCTATGACAGCGGAGAAATTATTAAACCTAAGGGTGTTTCCATTGATTATATGGGACAAGATACAGTTCTTGAGTCAACACTCTCCATATGGGAAGAAATGATGACTGTCTTTGCTCCATTAAAGAAGATGGAAAAAGAATTACGTACGCTTGAAACGAAGATGGGTGATCCAGACATTTTTAATGATTCAGTTCAATACGAAAAACTAACCAAAGAGTATGATCAGCTTCAAGTAACGTTTAAAGATTTAGGCGGCTATCAATATGAAGCGGATACACGATCTATTCTTCACGGTTTCCGTTTTTCAAACTTTGACTACAGCACCCCTATTTCCTCCTTAAGCGGTGGACAAAAAACGCGCCTGGCTCTTGCAAAACTGCTTTTAACAAAGCCTGATTTGCTTATTCTGGATGAGCCTACCAACCACTTAGATATTGAAACTTTAGCATGGCTGGAACAGTTTCTGCAAGGGTATGAAGGAGCTATTTTAATCGTTTCACATGATCGTTACTTCCTTGATAAAGTCGTAAATCAAGTGTATGAAGTCGTACAAAAAACAACGGTGAAGTACACGGGCAACTACTCTAAATACCTTGTACAAAAAGCAGAGCGATATGAAAAAGAGTTGCGTCAGTACGAAAAGCAGCAAGATGAAGTCGCAAAGCTGAATGATTTTATTCAGCGAAACATCGCCCGCGCATCGACTACAAAACGTGCGCAAAGCAGACGTAAACAGCTCGATCGAATGGAGTTAATAAATCGACCTAACGAAGGCGAAAAATCAGCTAGTTTTTCGTTTGAAATTGAACGTCAAAGCGGAAATGAAGTCTTAAATCTGGAAGATGTGTCTATCGGATATGATGAACACAACTATGTCGTCCAAGAGGCAAACCTTCGCATTAAAAAAGGGGAAAGCCTTGCGTTGGTTGGTCCTAATGGCGTGGGGAAATCAACTTTATTAAAAGGCATTGTGGATAAACTCAGCTTCAAGACTGGAACCATTTCCTTTGGCTCAAATGTAATGGTTGGTTATTACGACCAAGAGCAAGCCAATTTAACGTCTAATAAAACCGTTTTAAATGAACTTTGGGATGACTACCCAGCCAAACCTGAAAAAGAAATCCGTACAGCACTTGGAAATTTTCTGTTTTCAGGTGATGATGTACTGAAAATCGTTTCCACGCTCAGCGGTGGTGAAAAAGCACGTTTGGCTCTTGCGAAGCTTATGCTTCAAAAAGCTAACTTCTTAATTTTGGATGAACCTACTAACCATCTTGATTTAGATAGCAAACAAGTACTCGAGAATGCGTTAATTGATTACCCAGGGACTCTATTATTTGTTTCACATGACCGTTATTTTATTAATCGTACTGCCAATAAAATAGCAGAGCTATCTCCTGAAGGAGTAGAAGAATTTCTTGGAGATTATGACTATTATGTAGAAAAGAAAGCAGAAATAGAGGAAATCAAAGAATTAGAAAATATAAAAGCAAACGAAGAACGTACGGTAAAAGTAGATAAACAGTCCTATAAACAAGATAAAGAACAAAAGAAATTGATGAGACAGCGAACGCGCCGCATTGAAGAAATTGAAACTGAAGTAAACAAATTAGAAGCCGCCCAAGCGGCGAATGAAGAACTTCTTTGTGACCCTGAAATTTATCAAAATCACGAAGAAGTATCAAGATTAAACGGTGAAAATGAAAAAATTTCTTCACAGTTATCCACATTAATGGAAGAGTGGGAAGAATTACAGCTGCTTCTAGAAGAGTAGCCTATATTTTTGCGTATCTATTCATCCTATTTACTTGTTCATGCGCTTAAGAGCAAGCTTTATCCACTCTGTGAATAAATAGTGGATATCTGTCTGATTTTCATAATTAAAACTTGTTGATAACAGGTCCGTGTACTGAGTGCACGGACTTTTCCACATAATTATCCACAGTCAATTCTAAATTTATTGAATATTGTTGATAAATCATTTTTATCCACAAAAAAAGACGAATGAGAAATAAATCTCATTCGTCACTTACTCTTCCAAGTCCAAACCGGGGTTTGCATTTAATGACATATCTGAACGTTTTCCTTGAGCAAATCGTACGCTTGCTGCTGCTCCAATCATTGCGGCATTATCCGTACATAGAGATAGCGGCGGGATAATAAGCTCAATATTTGATAGGGGTTCAAATGCCTCTTCTAGCGCTGCTCTAAGCCCTTTATTAGCAGCAACTCCTCCTGCTAATAAAACTTGCTTAACGTTATATTCCTTTGCAGCTTTAATCGTTTTAGTTACTAACACATCAATGACACTCGCTTGAAAGCTAGCAGCAAGTGTTTGTGGAAGAATCTCTTCACCTTTTTGCTTCGCATTGTGGACAGTGTTAATAACTGCTGATTTTAATCCACTGAAACTAAAATCATAGGATCCTTCTTCTAGCCAAGCACGCGGCAAATCAATTAATGGCTCTCCTTCATGTGCAAGGCGGTCAATATGAGGTCCGCCTGGATATGGAAGGTTTAACGTGCGGGCTACTTTATCGTAGGCTTCTCCTGCTGCATCATCTCTTGTTTCACCGATCACTTTAAAATGACCGTGACTTTCCATGTATACAAGCTCCGTATGCCCGCCAGATACAACTAGCGATAAGAGCGGGAATTCTAGTTTTTTGATTAGCTGATTTGCATAAATATGTCCTGCAATATGATGAACACCAATTAATGGCTTTTGATGTGCAAATGCTAGCGCTTTGGCTGCATTTACGCCAATAAGAAGTGCTCCCACAAGCCCTGGTCCTTCCGTTACAGCTATTGCATCTATATCTGCAAACTTCAAGTTCGCTTGATTTAAAGTTTCTTCAACTACTACTGTAATTTGTTCTACATGATGACGAGATGCAATTTCCGGTACGACACCGCCAAATCGTTTATGGCTTTCTATTTGAGAGGCCACCACATTGGCTACAATTTCATGACCGTTTCGAATCACAGCTGCTGCTGTCTCATCACAGCTTGTTTCTAATGCTAAAATTAATTGATTTTCATTCATAAATTCACCCACATAACTAATGCATCCTCATTGTTATCAGAATAATAATTCTTACGAATACCTCCAGGTTTAAAACCTAGCTTTTGATACAATGATTGTGCAATATGATTAGATACCCTAACTTCTAATGTCATTGACGTAGCACCTAGTTTTCGAAGAACGTCCATCACGTTGCGCAGCAGCAATTCACCCAGTCCCTTGCCTCGGTAGTCTGGCAATAGCGCAATGTTGGTTACATGTGCTTCGTCAATAACAATCCACGTTCCGCAATAACCAATAATATTTTCCCCTTCTTCCATCACAATGTAAGTTGAAAATTGATTATTGGTTAACTCATTTTGAAATGCTTCTGCACTCCAAGGTGTCGTAAAAGACTTCTCTTCGATTTTCACTACTTGATCAATATCTTTAACTTCCATTAAACGAAACTTAATTGTTAGTTTCATGTTATACCTTCTTTTATCCTTTTTGCTGTGAAGCAAGCCAGTTGGCTTCTGCTTCAGCTAAACGAATGTAGTTCGGAACAAAAGTATGCACAGACTGCGGCTCTTTCTTCATTCCTAAGAAAGCCAATTCACTTGGTCTTGGGTTAAACTGCTGAACATGGGCAAATACAGCTTGTTCACTCAACACTTCTTTTAACGCCTCTTCATGCATGGAAAGATCATTGCCTATGAATAAAATAGGTTTGTTGTATGACTTTAAATGTTCCGCCCAGTCCTTATTAATAACAAGTCGATCACTTTCAACTTCTACAAGACCTCGTTCGTTATTCCATTCATATAGTCCTGTATAAAGCTGCTGACGGCGCGCATCAAATAACGGAGCAATATATCCATCAAAATAACGACCGTTTGCTGCTAGTGCCTCAAGACTAGATACACCTATTAAAGGAATATTTAAAGTCCAAGCAAGTGTCTTGGCAATGGTAACACCAATGCGTACACCGGTATAGGACCCGGGACCGTGTGCCACTACAATACGGTCTAGCTCGCTTGGCGCAATATCACAATCTTTTAACAAAGATTCCACAGCGTTCATCACGCGAACAGAGTGATTCTTTTTTAGATTCGTAATAATTTCTCCAATTACTTTGTTTTCTTCAACGACAGCAACACCCATGACAAAATTGGATGTATCAATGGCTAACATTTTCATCTTTTAAAAAGCTCCTTACATATTTCAACGTACCGACTGCCTATCGCTTTTACAAGGATTTTACGAGTCGTTTCGTTTTCATGGTAAATATTGATTTGAATATATTCATTAGGAAGCTGCTCTTCAATCAGGTGAGCCCACTCCACGACCGTCACGCCATCTCCTTCAAAATACTCATCGAACCCTAGGTCTTCAAATTCATCCCCTAGACGGTACACATCCATATGGTAAAGAGGAAGGCGACCGCTTTTGTATTCTTTAATGATAGTAAATGTCGGGCTATTCACATTGCGTTCAATTCCTAAGCCTTTAGCTAAACTTTTTGTGAATGTTGTCTTTCCAGCTCCCAAATCGCCTTCAAGCAGCAGCACGTCACCAGCTTCTAATAAAGTTGCTAGACGAGCAGCCAGCTGATTAGTTTCATCAGGAGACGTAGACATAAACGTAAATTCATTAATCTCTGTCATTCATTCAGAACCTCATTTCAATCTGTATATATATATTGTAAACGTTGTGGACTATACATATCCAGTAAGAAATCCAACAATCTTTAACATCGCAATTCTACAAAGAAATTTCTTTGTATATAAAAAATTCCTTAGGATTGCTCCTAAGGACGGTAAAGTTTTATATAAAAATGGTTCAAACAATAAAAAAGACGAAACACATTGTTTCGTTTCTAAAACATGGCGGTCCCGACGGGAATCGAACCCGCGATCTCCTGCGTGACAGGCAGGCATGTTAACCGCTACACCACGGGACCATGTTGGTTGCGGGGACAGGATTTGAACCTGCGACCTTCGGGTTATGAGCCCGACGAGCTACCGAACTGCTCCACCCCGCGATGATAAAAAAGCAAAATAAAAATGCCTAGCGATGTCCTACTCTCACAGGGACAAAGTCCCAACTACCATCGGCGCTAAAGAGCTTAACTTCCGTGTTCGGTATGGGAACGGGTGTGACCTCTTTGCCATTATCACTAGACATTTATATGAGATTATTCTCTCAAAACTAGGTAACAGATTGCTGAGTAAAGCTTACGCTTTTAAAGTTTGGTTAAGTCCTCGATCGATTAGTATCAGTCAGCTACACATGTCGCCACGCTTCCACCTCTGACCTATCAACCTGATCATCTTTCAGGGATCTTACTAGCTTGCGCTATGGGAAATCTCATCTTGAGGGGGGCTTCATGCTTAGATGCTTTCAGCACTTATCCCGTCCACACATAGCTACCCAGCGATGCCTTTGGCAAGACAACTGGTACACCAGCGGTGTGTCCATCCCGGTCCTCTCGTACTAAGGACAGCTCCTCTCAAATTTCCTACGCCCACGACGGATAGGGACCGAACTGTCTCACGACGTTCTGAACCCAGCTCGCGTACCGCTTTAATGGGCGAACAGCCCAACCCTTGGGACCGACTACAGCCCCAGGATGCGATGAGCCGACATCGAGGTGCCAAACCTCCCCGTCGATGTGGACTCTTGGGGGAGATAAGCCTGTTATCCCCGGGGTAGCTTTTATCCGTTGAGCGATGGCCCTTCCATGCGGAACCACCGGATCACTAAGCCCGACTTTCGTCCCTGCTCGACTTGTAGGTCTCGCAGTCAAGCTCCCTTGTGCCTTTACACTCTACGAATGATTTCCAACCATTCTGAGGGAACCTTTGGGCGCCTCCGTTACATTTTAGGAGGCGACCGCCCCAGTCAAACTGCCCACCTGACACTGTCTCCCGGCCCGATCAGGGCCGCGGGTTAGAATTTCAATACAGCCAGGGTAGTATCCCACCGACGCCTCCACCGAAGCTAGCGCTCCGGCTTCTCAGGCTCCTACCTATCCTGTACAAGCTGTACCAAAATTCAATATCAGGCTACAGTAAAGCTCCACGGGGTCTTTCCGTCCTGTCGCGGGTAACCTGCATCTTCACAGGTACTATAATTTCACCGAGTCTCTCGTTGAGACAGTGCCCAGATCGTTACGCCTTTCGTGCGGGTCGGAACTTACCCGACAAGGAATTTCGCTACCTTAGGACCGTTATAGTTACGGCCGCCGTTTACTGGGGCTTCGATTCAGAGCTTCTCCCAAAGGATAACCCCTCCTCTTAACCTTCCAGCACCGGGCAGGCGTCAGCCCCTATACTTCGCCTTGCGGCTTCGCAGAGACCTGTGTTTTTGCTAAACAGTCGCCTGGGCCTATTCACTGCGGCTCTCTCGGGCTATACACCCTACCAGAGCACCCCTTCTCCCGAAGTTACGGGGTCATTTTGCCGAGTTCCTTAACGAGAGTTCTCTCGATCACCTTAGGATTCTCTCCTCGCCTACCTGTGTCGGTTTGCGGTACGGGCACCTCCCGCCTCGCTAGAGGCTTTTCTTGGCAGTGTGGAATCAGGAACTTCGGTACTATAGTTCCCTCGTCATCACAGCTCAGCTTTCATGATGAGCGGATTTGCCTACTCATCAGCCTAACTGCTTGAACGCGCATATCCAGCAGCGCGCTTACCCTATCCTACTGCGTCCCCCCATTACTCAAACGGCGGGGAGGTGGTACAGGAATATCAACCTGTTGGCCATCGCCTACGCTTTTCAGCCTCGGCTTAGGTCCCGACTAACCCTGAGCGGACGAGCCTTCCTCAGGAAACCTTAGGCATTCGGTGGACAAGATTCTCACTTGTCTTTCGCTACTCATACCGGCATTCTCACTTCTAAGCGCTCCACCAGTCCTTACGGTCTGACTTCGCTGCACTTAGAACGCTCTCCTACCACTGACATCAAAGATGTCAATCCACAGCTTCGGTGATACGTTTAGCCCCGGTACATTTTCGGCGCAGAGTCACTCGACCAGTGAGCTATTACGCACTCTTTAAATGGTGGCTGCTTCTAAGCCAACATCCTGGTTGTCTAAGCAACTCCACATCCTTTTCCACTTAACGTATACTTGGGGACCTTAGCTGGTGGTCTGGGCTGTTTCCCTTTTGACTACGGATCTTATCACTCGCAGTCTGACTCCCATGGATAAGTCTTTGGCATTCGGAGTTTGACTGAATTCGGTAACCCGTTGGGGGCCCCTAGTCCAATCAGTGCTCTACCTCCAAGACTCTCACAACATGAGGCTAGCCCTAAAGCTATTTCGGAGAGAACCAGCTATCTCCAGGTTCGATTGGAATTTCTCCGCTACCCACACCTCATCCCCGCACTTTTCAACGTGCGTGGGTTCGGGCCTCCATTCAGTGTTACCTGAACTTCACCCTGGACATGGGTAGATCACCTGGTTTCGGGTCTACAACCACATACTAAACGCCCTATTCAGACTCGCTTTCGCTACGGCTCCGCCTTATCAGCTTAACCTTGCATGGGATCGTAACTCGCCGGTTCATTCTACAAAAGGCACGCCATCACCCGTTAACGGGCTCTGACTACTTGTAGGCACACGGTTTCAGGATCTCTTTCACTCCCCTTCCGGGGTGCTTTTCACCTTTCCCTCACGGTACTGGTTCACTATCGGTCACTAGGTAGTATTTAGCCTTGGGAGATGGTCCTCCCAGCTTCCGACGGAATTTCACGTGTTCCGCCGTACTCAGGATCCACTCAAGAGGGAACGAAGTTTCAACTACAGGGTTGTTACCTTCTTCGACGGACCTTTCCAGGTCGCTTCATTTACTTCGTTCCTTTGTAACTCCGTATAGAGTGTCCTACAACCCCAAGAGGCAAGCCTCTTGGTTTGGGCTAATTCCGTTTCGCTCGCCGCTACTCAGGAAATCGCATTTGCTTTCTCTTCCTCCGGGTACTTAGATGTTTCAGTTCCCCGGGTCTGCCTTCAATATCCTATGTATTCAGATAAAGATACTGTTCCATTACGAACAGTGGGTTTCCCCATTCGGAAATCTCCGGATCAAAGCTCACTTACAGCTCCCCGAAGCATATCGGTGTTAGTCCCGTCCTTCATCGGCTCCTAGTGCCAAGGCATTCACCGTGCGCCCTTTCTAACTTAACCATTAGCGAATAAATGGTACAACATAAAGTTGTGTTATTTATTGGTTTGATTAAAGAAAAGTTTCACTTTTCCTCAGCAATTACTGTTATCTAGTTTTCAAAGAACAATCGCAACCAAAATTCTTCTTATCTAATAAGAAGAAAGTAGTGTGCTTTCTATAATTGAGAGATTGAACTCTCAAAACTGAACAAAGTGTCAAAACGTACGTCATGTAAAAATCCTTAGAAAGGAGGTGATCCAGCCGCACCTTCCGATACGGCTACCTTGTTACGACTTCACCCCAATCATCTGTCCCACCTTAGGCGGCTAGCTCCTTACGGTTACTCCACCGACTTCGGGTGTTACAAACTCTCGTGGTGTGACGGGCGGTGTGTACAAGGCCCGGGAACGTATTCACCGCGGCATGCTGATCCGCGATTACTAGCGATTCCAGCTTCATGTAGGCGAGTTGCAGCCTACAATCCGAACTGAGAATGGTTTTATGGGATTGGCTTGACCTCGCGGTCTTGCAGCCCTTTGTACCATCCATTGTAGCACGTGTGTAGCCCAGGTCATAAGGGGCATGATGATTTGACGTCATCCCCACCTTCCTCCGGTTTGTCACCGGCAGTCACCTTAGAGTGCCCAACTAAATGCTGGCAACTAAGATCAAGGGTTGCGCTCGTTGCGGGACTTAACCCAACATCTCACGACACGAGCTGACGACAACCATGCACCACCTGTCACTCTGTCCCCCGAAGGGGAACGCTCTATCTCTAGAGTTGTCAGAGGATGTCAAGACCTGGTAAGGTTCTTCGCGTTGCTTCGAATTAAACCACATGCTCCACCGCTTGTGCGGGCCCCCGTCAATTCCTTTGAGTTTCAGTCTTGCGACCGTACTCCCCAGGCGGAGTGCTTAATGCGTTAGCTGCAGCACTAAAGGGCGGAAACCCTCTAACACTTAGCACTCATCGTTTACGGCGTGGACTACCAGGGTATCTAATCCTGTTTGCTCCCCACGCTTTCGCGCCTCAGCGTCAGTTACAGACCAAAAAGCCGCCTTCGCCACTGGTGTTCCTCCACATCTCTACGCATTTCACCGCTACACGTGGAATTCCGCTTTTCTCTTCTGCACTCAAGTTCCCCAGTTTCCAATGACCCTCCACGGTTGAGCCGTGGGCTTTCACATCAGACTTAAGAAACCGCCTGCGCGCGCTTTACGCCCAATAATTCCGGATAACGCTTGCCACCTACGTATTACCGCGGCTGCTGGCACGTAGTTAGCCGTGGCTTTCTGGTTAGGTACCGTCAAGGTACGAGCAGTTACTCTCGTACTTGTTCTTCCCTAACAACAGAGTTTTACGACCCGAAAGCCTTCATCACTCACGCGGCGTTGCTCCGTCAGACTTTCGTCCATTGCGGAAGATTCCCTACTGCTGCCTCCCGTAGGAGTCTGGGCCGTGTCTCAGTCCCAGTGTGGCCGATCACCCTCTCAGGTCGGCTATGCATCGTTGCCTTGGTGAGCCGTTACCTCACCAACTAGCTAATGCACCGCGGGCCCATCTGTAAGTGATAGCCGAAACCATCTTTCAATCATCTCCCATGAAGGAGAAGATCCTATCCGGTATTAGCTTCGGTTTCCCGAAGTTATCCCAGTCTTACAGGCAGGTTGCCCACGTGTTACTCACCCGTCCGCCGCTAACGTCATAGAAGCAAGCTTCTAATCAGTTCGCTCGACTTGCATGTATTAGGCACGCCGCCAGCGTTCATCCTGAGCCAGGATCAAACTCTCCGAAGAAATGTTTGACTTGCTCATTTAAAAAATAAAAATTAACGTTGACGTTTGTCGCTTTGTTCAGTTTTCAAAGTTCAATATATTTGGAGCGGGTGATGAGAATCGAACTCACGACATCAGCTTGGAAGGCTGAGGTTTTACCACTAAACTACACCCGCAATATGGCGCGCCCGAGAGGAGTCGAACCCCTAACCTTTTGATCCGTAGTCAAACGCTCTATCCAATTGAGCTACGGGCGCTTCTTATGATGTTTACCGCCGTTGTTTTGGCGACTTTATTATAATATCATTTCTATTTTCTTATGTCAACACTTTTTTAAAAAGTTTTTTTGGTGCGGCCGAGAGGACTTGAACCTCCACGGGGTCGCCCCCACTAGGCCCTCAACCTAGCGCGTCTGCCATTCCGCCACGACCGCTAAATACACAAAATGAATAAGATGCGGGTGAAGGGACTTGAACCCCCACGTCGTAAAGACACTAGATCCTAAGTCTAGCGCGTCTGCCAATTCCGCCACACCCGCAAGAAATGAAAATGAGCCATGAAGGACTCGAACCTTCGACCCTCTGATTAAAAGTCAGATGCTCTACCAACTGAGCTAATGGCTCTTTATGGCTGGGCTAGCTGGATTCGAACCAACGCATGACGGAATCAAAATCCGTTGCCTTACCGCTTGGCGATAGCCCAATAATTTAAAATGGCGGTCCCGACGGGAATCGAACCCGCGATCTCCTGCGTGACAGGCAGGCATGTTAACCGCTACACCACGGGACCATCCAAAATTATGTATAAAACAGTCAAATGGTGGAGGATGACGGGATCGAACCGCCGACCCCCTGCTTGTAAGGCAGGTGCTCTCCCAGCTGAGCTAATCCTCCACAGAATATGTAAATAAAAATCAATGGTGACCCGTACGGGATTCGAACCCGTGTTACCGCCGTGAAAGGGCGGTGTCTTAACCGCTTGACCAACGGGCCATTATAAAATGGCGGAGAAGGAGGGATTTGAACCCTCGCGCCGCTTACACGACCTACACCCTTAGCAGGGGCGCCTCTTCAGCCACTTGAGTACTTCTCCATATGGCTCCACAGGTAGGACTCGAACCTACGACCGATCGGTTAACAGCCGATAGCTCTACCACTGAGCTACTGTGGAATAATATTTATCAGACTTCTTACATTGTAATCGACATTATATGTAATGTCAATAAGTTTTTGTAATTTCTTTGCCGTTTATTTGAGACGGCTTTATTAATTTACCATAATGAATCTATTTTAGTCAAGCATCTTCTACATTTTTTTTAATTTACCTTTACACTTCCCACAAACATATTTAACTGTGTTCACTTTTCTTTTTCGAACATATTTTTGATCACACTGCATACATACATATATGTGCTCTTTTTTCTTTCCATCACTTTCTTTTTTCAATGCCTGACAAAATCGAGGTGCGTCTACTTCTTTCATTAACCTTTTAAAGTCTTGATCTCCATGCTTATACCCTTTCCCCTCAATATGCAAATGATAGTGACAGAGCTCATGTTTAATAATTTCTACTATTTCTTGTGTGCCATATTGTTCAAAGTATTTGTAGTTTACTTCTATATTAGATGTACGTAACAAATACCTTCCGCCTGTCGTACGTAACCGAGAATTAAAAGTGGCTTCATGACGAAATGGTTTGTGAAACAGCTTCAATGAAATTTCTTCTACAAGTATTTGTAAATCCTTATCATTCATCTTATATACTCCTCTACTGTATGAAATCACCTGACTAGCTCTTTGGGCATACACTTCATTACATACTCACTATTCACCTTATCATAAATGAAAAGGAGTGATTGCCCTTATGCCAATGTGGCTACAAAAACAAATGAGGCGCGCTTATTCTGAAAAAGACCGTGCACAAATAAAATTGCTCAACCAATGTTGGTTTTTTTATCAAAAAAATAATTCCGCTTCTTAAATCACTTCTTTTTACAAATAAAATTGCCTTTTCAGAAAATCTGAAAAGGCAATTTTATTATTGATGGGGCGGAATCATCGTCAGTGCAACTCTTCCTTTTTTCATATCTACGTCTTCTACCCACACATTCACCAAATCTCCTACTGAAACGACATCGAGGGGATGCTTAACGTACCGATTCGTTAATTTAGAAATATGGACTAGACCGTCTTGCTTAACTCCTATATCGATGAACGCTCCGAAGTCTACGACGTTTCGCACCGTTCCTTCAAGCTGAATACCTTTTGCTAGATCCTCTAGCTTCAAAATATCCTGACGGAGCAAAGGTTTTGGCAGTTCATCACGAGGATCTCTTTCCGGTCTTACGAGCGCTTCTATAATGTCTTTTAAAGTAAGCTCCCCTATACTTAGTTCTTCTGATATTTCGGGTAAAGAAATATGTTTTAATGCTTCTTTTACTTTCTCCGTTCCAAGTCCAGTCTCTTTCACTTCCGCTTTCTTTAAAAGCTTTTTAACGTCTCCATATGTTTCAGGATGGATACCCGTTCTGTCTAAAGGTTCTTCACCTTCTATAATACGTAAAAACCCAATACACTGCTCATATGTTTTAGCCCCTAGACGCGGAATTTTCTTCAACTGTTTTCGGTTAGAGAATTTTCCGTTTTCATCCCGATATTTTACAATGTTTTGAGCAACTGTCTTATTTAGACCAGCAACGTATTGTAGAAGCGAAGCAGAAGCCGTGTTTGCATTCACTCCTACTTGGTTTACTACTGTCTCTACAATAAAAGTCAGTGAATCATTTAATTGCTTTTGAGACACATCATGCTGATATTGCCCTACTCCTACCGACTTAGGATCGATTTTCACAAGCTCAGCCAGCGGATCTTGCAGCCTTCTGGCAATCGATACAGCGCTTCGCTCTTCTACTTGAAAATCAGGGAATTCTTCTCTAGCAACATCAGAAGCCGAATATACGCTTGCTCCCGCTTCATTCACAATCAAATAATAAACTGGGTTTTCAATTTCTTTAAGAACATCCGCTACAAATTGCTCCGTTTCGCGAGATGCCGTTCCATTTCCAATTGCCACTACTTCAATAGGGTATTCAGCGAACATTTTCTTTAATTTATTTTGTGCTTCAGCTGCTTTTCTCACAGGAGGATGTGGATAAATAACATCAATTTTTAATACCTTGCCTGTTTCATCTACTACAGCTAATTTGCAGCCTGTTCGAAAAGCTGGATCTACTCCTAATACCACTTTCCCTTTCAATGGAGGTTGGAGAAGAAGTTTTCGTAAGTTTTCAGAAAAGATGTGAATGGCTCTTTCTTCCGCTTTTTCTGATAGGTCTTTACGAATTTCGCGTTCAATAGATGGTTCTATTAAGCGTTTATAAGCATCTTCTATAGCTGAGATGATATAACCTTCAGCTGAAGAATCCCTTTTCTTGATTACTTCTTTATGTAAATATGAAAGAATACGATCTGTAGGCGCGTCAATACTCACTTTTAAAATACCGTCTTTTTCTCCTCTATTCATAGCTAAAATACGGTGAGGAACGATTCGCTTTACCGCTTCTGTATATTCATAGTACATTTCATAGATATTTTTTTCATCTTTTTCCGGATCTTTGACTGAAGTAACAATTATGCCATCTTTTACAGTGGTCGTACGAATCCATTGACGGTAAGATGCTTCGTCAGAAATTTGTTCCGCTACAATGTCTAGGGCTCCCTGAATAGCTTCGTCAGAAGATTGAACTCCTGCTTCTTCATTTATGTATGTTTGCGCTTCAATGTTCACGTCAGAATTCGGGAAACTTAGTAGCCACTGTGCTAATCGTTCAAGACCTTTTTCTTTTGCTACAGTTGCTTTTGTACGTCGTTTTTGCTTAAAAGGGCGGTATAAATCTTCTACTTGCTGCAATTTCTTCGCTTGATGAATTTGAGCAGACAGTTCCTCAGTTAATTTCCCTTGCTCTTCAATTAATCGGTGAACTTCCTCTTTACGCTCCTCTAAATTCATTAAGTAGTTCCAGGAATCTAAAATATTCCGGATTTGGACTTCATCCAAAGCACCAGTTTGTTCTTTTCTATATCGAGCAATAAAGGGAACTGTATTACCATCTTCTACTAAAGCAATTACGTTTTGTACTTGCTTGTGTGAAATCTCTACCTCTTTACTTACACGTTGAACAATTTGATTATCTAATTTCGTTGCAACAGACACAGCTTATCCTCCTACCTAAATGAAACTTTGTCTCTATTGTAACAAAACTCACATGCAATAACACATGTGAGCTAAAAAGAAAGGCTATGCAGTTGGAAGATGACCAGCGATATACGTAATATCGTCATTATGAGATCGAATTGCTGCCTGTAGGCGTGTCGACAATTGATCGACATTCATCGAGTTAGCAAAAACAGATTTAATCTCTTTTAATTCTAAGCCATCTGTATGAATCAAAAATTTAGAACCGGAGTCATATGGGAAGGTTTGTGTGCGGAACTTTTGAATTTTCCCTGATAAAAAACCTTGAATTGGCAGAGGGTACGTTAATTTCCCCTCCGGAGAATACAGATAAAAGCGGATATTACCTACATTTGTGTAATGAAATTCGTTATGTTTTTTATCAATTTTCAAAATAGCTACTGCTGCGCCTCTTGTATGTCGAGTAGCCTTGTTGCACTTAGAAATGATCTCATCTACATCTAGATGATGATGAGCTTTCGCTACATCCGTAACAGCTACAGAAGCGGCTCTGGCTTGTTCACCGCTTCCTAATCCATCTGCCACTGCACATAGAAAATAATCATCCGTTTCTTTGACATAGTAACTATCTCCACAACACACGTTCCCTTGCTTTGGCTCTTGATATATATGAGTTTGAATCGACTTTGTATTCGGGTCTACTGTCATCACGACATATACTCCGAATCGTTAGAATCTGAGCGAGCTGCAGTCCTTAGCTTATCAAGAGCTCTTCTTTGCAGTCGAGATACATGCATTTGAGAAATCCCTAATTTCTCACCGGCATCTTTTTGACTCAGATTTTCAATAAATGTATAGCGAATTACTTCTTTTTCTCTATCGCTTAATACATGAAGAATCTTTTCTAACACTAAGCGCTGATCAGTTTTCTCATAACCCGACTCTTGTTCACCTACTAAATCAAGGATTGTAACAGTACTTCCATCAGAGTCTGCTTCAATAGAATGATCAACAGACAACGCTTGATAACTTTGCCCCATCTCCATCGTTTCTAAAATTTCTTCCTCTGTCACTCCGATATGATCAGCAATTTCTTTTACTTGAGGAGATCGCTGTAAACGGGTTGTTAGCTCTTCGACAGCTGCTTTAATTTTAGGACCTAATTCTTTGATGCGGCGCGGTACGTGAACACTCCACGTTTTATCGCGTAAAAATCGCTTAATCTCTCCAATGATTGTAGGAACAGCAAACGATTCAAAACTTCTTCCAAATGAAGCATCATACCTTCTAATAGCTCCTAACAGTCCTAGCATCCCTACCTGCACAATATCTTCATGTAAGCTTCTGCCTTTTGAATAACGACGTGCAATAGATTCAACAAGGTTCTTGTAATGTACTACTAGATCACTTTGTGCTTCTTCATCCTGCGTTTTTTGAAAGCGCTCAATTCGTTCCTGAACCTGTTCTTTAGTTAATTTCATAGGTTGAGACTGTGTTTTCATCACTCTCCACCTGCTCTCTTTGCACATACTTAGTCATCATTAGCGTTACACCTTTTGAATTGACCATTTTCACTTCGTCCATTAGTGTTTCAATTAAATATAAACCAAGTCCACCTTCAGGAAGAAATTCAACTTCTTTTGATGTTTCATAAGGTCCTATATGTTCCTTAAGCTCTTCAAAATTAAAGCTTTCGCCTTTATCGACCACCATGATTTCTAAACGGTCATCAAATAAACCAAAACCTACTCTCACTTCACCATTTTCTTCACTCTTGTAAGCATGCTGTACGGCATTTGTACATGCCTCACTCACAGCAATTTTCATATCTTCAATTTCATCATAAGAAAAACCCATCCGGTTCGCTACACCAGACAGCGTCAGTCGAATAATCGCTACATAGTCTGGCTTAGCAGGAATCTTCATCTCAACAAAGTCATAAGGCTGTTTCATTTTACGCCACCTTCTACTTGTGAATTCACGTTTAAAATGTCTGTGAGGCCCGTAATATCAAATAAGCGCTTGATGCGCTCTGATACACCAACAAATTTCAAAGAGCCGTTATTTTTCTTATTGGCTTTTAACAATGCAATAAATACACCTAGTCCTGTACTATCCATGTATGATACATCGGTTAAATCGACTATAATTTCCGGTTCAGTATGTTCAGTAATTTCCATGAACTTTTCTTTTAGCTTAGGTGCTGTATATGCGTCAA
This sequence comes from Priestia sp. FSL R5-0597, assembly GCF_038006305.1. Classification (NCBI taxonomy): domain Bacteria; kingdom Bacillati; phylum Bacillota; class Bacilli; order Caryophanales; family Bacillaceae; genus Priestia; species Priestia sp. FSL R5-0597. The sequence continues at coordinate 203,892 of NZ_JBBOUZ010000001.1, read as the reverse complement.
TCTCTCCAGCCAGCTTAATACGATATGCTTGACCGTCCTTTTGTATATCTATTTTTAAATTCATCGTATTAGTAGACCCCCTCTAATTTTGTGCTATCTTTTCTGTACCCTTATTTAGAATACTTAAACTAAACTCTTCAAAATAATCAATGTAAAGTCATCTCTCAATTGAAAATGCTGTAATTTTTCCAGCTCTTTATATACAGATTCTACAATTTCTTGAGGAGACAAATGCATGTATTTTCGAATTAATTTTATGATGTCCAATCTTTCGATAAATCCTTCTTCAGTTCTGCATTCTGTTACACCATCTGTTAACAGAACAATCATATCGCCTTTTGAAAGCTGCTGCTCGTACTGAAGATATTTCACATGGCGATCGACTCCTAGCACGAGTCCTTTTGCTTCCAAATCTTCAAATGAATCAGCTTTGGCATCATAATAAAAGCCTGGCTCATGCCCTGCAGATGCATAATCAAATAAGTTTGTCTCGGGATTATAACTTCCGTAGAACATCGTAATAAACATACTTGGATCTACGTTTCTCTCTACAATATTATTCAAGTTCTCCAATACGTAACTTGGATTTTTTCTTGAGTCCGGTAAGCTGTCCATTGCATACTTGATCATAGACATACACATTGCAGCTGGAATTCCTTTTCCGATCACATCGGCAATGGCAATACTTAACCCACCGTGCTCTTCTTCTACAAAGTGAAAATAATCTCCGTTCATCTGTTTAGCAGGTACGCTAATCGCGCCAATTTCTAAAGTTGAACTAGCCGGAACCTTTGTCCCTAACAGCGTCTGCTGGACGTTAGCGGCAACTTCGATTTCAGAACGAAGTTCCCGCTGCTTATTTTTTAATGTTTGATGCTCACGAAGAGCAAGACCGTAGCTAATCATTACCTCAAGTAAAAAGTCCAGAGAATGCAGCACTTTTTCTGGAATATCAGAATAAATTTCTTCAATCACTTCTTTATGAATGCTCACAATATCTTCTGGCGATATTTCATTCTCTAAAGATTTTCTACTTAGTTTTTGTCCTTGATACAAAATTTGTTCATTTTGTGTTTGGATATAGTTCCCCAAAATATCTTTGTATAAATCTCTCATCTCTTTATCAAAAGACATTATCTATTTCCTCCTACCGGAGCCACTTAACTGCTTTAATCTCAGTACCTTCTCCGACATTTGTTTCGATGTCAAACTCATCCATCAATCGTTTTACCCCAGGAAGCCCAGCTCCTAGTCCACCCGATGTTGAGTATCCATCTTCCATTACTTTGCGAACGTCGGGGATACCTGGCCCTTCATCTGTTGCTACGACAAGAAGACCGTTTTTTCCTCCACGATTTAATTTCTCAATATAGATTTGACCCTTACCCGCATATAGGTAAATATTACGAGCTAATTCAGAAATGGCGGTTGTAATACGAGCTTGGTCAACTGTTCCAAACCCTAGCTCTTTCGACACATTTCTACCTAATTGGCGTGCCGCTACGATGTCCCATTCTGTTACGATTTTTACGCTGGATTGGAATTCCATATACTAATCCCCCAATTCCGATTGGAGTTTCTCAAGACCTTTTTCTAAATCGAGTGCAGTAAGAACATCGTTTAGGCCAATCCCTAACTCAACAAGTGTAATAGCTACTGCAGGCTGGATACCTGTTAATACTACTCTGGCCCCCATCAAATTAGACATGCTAACCACGTCACCTAACACTTTTGCGATGAATGAATCGATCATATCAATTGAAGTTAAATCGATTACCACTCCTTTTGCTCCAGTTTGATGAATTTTACTTAGCAAATCTTCTTGGAATTGAATAGCCGTTTGATCATCCAGCTCCCATTGAATGGATACCAATAAGTAGTCGTACAATTTCAAAATGGGTATTCTCACGTTTATTCCTCCGATTCTATATCAACTATTTTCCGCTCAGTCATTTCTAACGCAAACTCTACACCTTTTTTTAATGAGTTTTTCGTAATAATTTCATTTAAGTTAATACCTAAGTTCACAATAGTCTGAGCAATTTCCGGACGAATTCCTACTAACAAACACTTGGCTCCAACCAAACGTACGGCTTCAGCAGCTTGAATGATATGATGGGCAACCATCGTATCCACTACTGGTACTCCGGTAATATCTATTAATACGACCTCTGATCGGTGCTTTACGACACCTTGCAGTAAGTTTTCCATAATTTTCTTTGCACGATCGGTGTCAATTGTTCCCACAAGCGGCATTACCGTAATTTTATCAAATACCGGTATTAATGGAGCAGACAATTCTTGAAGTGCAACTTTTTGCAACATAACTGTATTTTCCCACGAGTTGGAGTATTGTTCTACTATTTTGTTATAAATAGGGCTTAACCACTTGTCAAACCGATAGAATAATTCAGAATGAGTTTGATCAGCCTTTACATGTTCACTGTTTACATACCCTTCAACCACTACATGACCCAAGTTACGTACACCCTGTGTCAAATAAGCAAGAGGCCATCCTAAACTCACAACTCGTCCTACTACTTCCTCTAGTTCCTCTGCAAAATTTTCCTGATCACGGAATGCTTTTGCCAAAAGTAAATTTACAAAATCAGAGCTTACATTTACGTACACTTGCTCGGATACAATGTTTTTAATCCGCTCTGTTTCCACATCATTCATTAACACTAGCCATCGATCAAAAATTTCTGATTTATGATTTTGTATATAATTGAATAAATCTTGATTCATGAGGTCCTCCTTGTGAGTCAATACACTCATTTATATCTATATATATATTATCATTTTTAAAACGTTTCTTATTACAATATACGTTTACTGATTATTCCTAGTCAAATTAAAAAAGTTGCTCATAAAGGAGCAACTTAGCATAAATGGAAGTATAATTCTAAAAGTCGATAAGTCCTACACTGATTTGCAAGGCTTCATCCACTCTGTCCATCATTTCATCATCTAAATGGGTAATCTTGTCTGTTAGCCTCTGTTTATCAATAGTACGAATTTGTTCTAGTAAAATAACTGAATCTCGCTCAAATCCATAGCGCTTTGCATCAATTTCAACATGCGTAGGTAACTTTGCCTTTTGAATTTGAGCAGTGATCGCAGCTACAATAACAGTTGGGCTAAAACGATTGCCTATATCATTTTGAATGACAAGTACAGGGCGAACGCCTCCTTGTTCTGAGCCAACAACAGGAGATAGGTCAGCAAAATAAACGTCGCCACGTTTGACTACCAAGTCATTACCCCCCGCTTACTAAACGATCCACAGTATGATCAGCTTCATACTCTGCTAGAAAAGCCTCGGAAGCAATATTTAAGTTTATCTTTGCCATCTCCATATATCCACGTCTCATTGATTCGCGAATATGGCGTTTTTTTCGCTCACGAAGGTACAATTTTGTTGCTTGGTGAATAAAATCACTTCGGTTGCCATTTTCTTGTTTAACCATAAGATCGAGCTCCGATACTAAATTTTTCGGTAATCTTACTAGGATTTCTGTAGTTGCGCTCGCTTCAGACACAAACATACACCTCCAACATCAATACACACACCAATAGTCTCATCTTTCCTTATCATAACATTGATTAGCTTTAATGGAAAGTTAATTCTGTCAATTTCTACACTATTATCGTCAATTGATACCCTCTTTTATGCATGGAAGTTATTATTTTATTGTCTTTTGTTCGCAGGCTTTTTATGTTGACTCAGGAAGATGTATATTCAGCGCAAGATATAATTATTAACATGAATGTGCTGAGAATCTCTTGTATAAACCCTCGGAACCCTTGCTGCAATCATGCAAGGGATTTCATAATTAATTGTTTCAAGATGCTTTGCTACTTCATCAATTGTAATTTCAGCACCTTGTTGTTTTCCAATAAATGTTACTTTTGTACCCATTTTATACATTTTAGGCAATTTAATCATCAATTGATCCATGCATATCCTACCAACAATTGGCACTTTAACTCCATCTACTAACACTTCAAAATTACTTAATTTACGAATCCAGCCGTCTGCGTATCCTACTGGAATAGTAGCAATCCATTCATCTTCTTTAGCTTCATAAGTAGCTCCGTAACTGATATGACTCCCTTTTTTGACTTTTTTAACATGCACAATACGGCTGTGCAGCGAAAAAGCTTGTTTTAACGGAATTGGCAAGACTTCTTTTAATTCCTCTGAAGGACTCAGGCCATACATAGAGATACCTAAGCGTACGCCATTAAAGATATCGCTCGGACGACGAAGCAAAGCTGCGCTATTTGCACAGTGAATCATCGGAGGTGTAAAATTATGTTCTTTCACAATTCGAACCATTTCTTCAAAGAATGTGTACTGTTCTTCAAAATAAGACGAATTTAGCTCGTCTGCTGTTGCAAAGTGTGTAAACACTCCATCCAGCGCGAATCCTGAATGAGAAGTGATGATATTCATCGTTTCGTGTAATTCTTCTTTTGTTCTAATTCCTAAGCGACCCATGCCTGTATCTATTTTTAAATGCATATGCAACTGACTGTTTGCACCTAGAATGGACGCCGCTTCTTCAATCCAAGCTTTGCTATAAGCAGTGACCGTTACATCCCACTCCAATGCAGTTTGAATGTGTAAGGGAGACACGGCTCCTAATACTAAAATGGATTCCTTTATTCCTTTTTTTCGAAGAGCAATAGCTTCATCCAAAAAAGCTACAGCTAGCATATCAGCGCCAGCTTGAAGCGCAATCTCTGCTACTTCTTTATCTCCATGCCCGTACGCATTCGCTTTTACTACGGCCATTAACGTTTTATGCCCCGGTATCAGTTCTCTTACATGATTCACATTTTGAAAAATGGCTTCTACATCAATTTCTGCCCATGTTTCTCTATAAAATGCATCCATTACTACGACACTTCCTTTTTTCAGAACCATTCTAAACGTACTTTCCTCTGTTAGTATAATACATCTATAGCCAAACTTCATCTCGATCTTTATTCAAATTAAGCAAGAACAAGCCTACATATATGCAGGCTTGTAAGCTTCTCTTATTTTCCCATCTGACTTTGCACAGATCTAGCAACTGTACTCAATTCATCTGGTGTCAGCTGATCAGAAGCCAGCATAAAGTCTACTCCATTATATGTCCAAGATAGACTTTTATCCGTTAAAGCTCCCACAGTAAAACCTAAATCAAATGGCTCTCCGGCAGTAACTGTAGATGTTGCTGTTTTAGCTACTTGCGCTTTTTCTTGTACAAGCGTAAACGGCTTTTCTCCTTTGTACATTAAAACGACTCTCTCACCATTTTCCGTCTCGATTTTCTTTTCCTTGGACAGCTTTGTACCTTTTGGAACGTCCTTAGGATAAAGAACGCTAAATGATTTGTGCTGAGCTAATGTCGGAATGTCAATCTTTGCACTTGTCATGTTTCTTTTTGTATCAAAAGCCCCTTTATCAAACTTAGAATCGAATTTCACCTTAGAGAAATCAACTTTTATTAACACTTTATTATCCGTATCCATAATTTTAACCGACACAGGCGCTAAGTCACTTTTGTTCAGCGTAATTTCTTGTTTAGGAAGCATTGTGCTATTTTGATAGTTCGTTTTTGTTTCAAAAATATAATGTTTATCCGTTGATTTAAAACTTGCCTTTTCATCCTTCACAATATCTTGGACAAGGGATTCATACAAATAAGCTTGACTGCTATTTTGCGGCCAGTCACTTTGAAAACGAAAGCTTTTATTTAAGGCAGGCGTTAAAACAAAAACCCCTTCATCATTACGCAAAATCATTTGGCTTTGATCTTTCTTTGTATTTTTCAAATTCACTCGATAGTACATAGGCTTACTATGCCAAATCTCTACATCGTATACTTGAGCATCTTTCCCTGTATTCAATGTCATCTTAGCATCTGATTTATACCCCGCCATTTCTTGTACCTTGGCATCCAATGCATCTGTTACATCCTGCTGACTTTTTTCACCGCATGCTGATAAGGCTAAGAGAAAAAAGGCGCAAACAAATAAGCCAATCCATTTTTTATGCATTTCCCCAACTCCTTTATTTCGTATATTCACAGCTAAACGGAGAAGCAAGAACATATCTTGTCTCCCCTATCCACACTATGAATATATGAACAAGAAATAGTGAATATGCAGACTAGCTTGACAAGCGTTCAATAATTACTTGAGCAATCGCATAGTGTGCACTGTGGGAAATAGATACGTGTACAGACGCTTCCAGTGGTTGTTTTGTAACAATGTGGGGTTTCCCTCTTTCATCATTCACGATTTCGATATCTTGGAAGCTGAAATCTTTTCCTATTCCTGTTCCAAGAGCTTTCGAATATGCTTCCTTCACAGCAAATCTTCCTGCTAAAAATTCGACCTTACGTCGGCTTGATAGCTTTTCATAGCGTTCTCTTTCATTTTTTGTTAAAATCCGAGTAATAAAAGCGCTTTGACGCTGCACCATTTTTTCAATCCGCTCTAACTCTGTAATATCAATTCCAGTTCCTATAATCATTTTCATTTAATCCTCTCTTACAGAATAGTATATAAAAATGCCTTTATAAAAAGGAGTGACAAATATGTTCGTACGCACAGAAAATGCAGCTGAATTTAAACGTTTTTATCCTGTTACCTTCACGCTTATCTGCATCCACATTGCGCTATGGTTACTTGCCGCTCTTCCCTCACACCTTGCAGAATCTTTTATACATCAGCTTATTGGTGTGAATAGTTTAATTTCCCAAGGAGACTACTGGCGACTTTTTACACCTATCTTTTTACATCTAAGCTTTTCACATCTTCTTTTTAACTCATTTTCATTGTTCTTGTTAGGACCAGGCGCTGAGCGTATTCTTTCTTCTTATAAGTTTCTTCTATTCTACCTTACGTGTGGATTGCTTGGAAATATCGTTACATTTCTAATCCAATCTTCTTTTTACAGCCATGTGGGTGCATCCGGTGCCATTTTCGGACTGCTCGGATTTTACCTCTATCTTGTCATAAAACAAAAGCATATGCTTTCTAAAAGCAACCAGCAAATCATTGTCGTCTTTTTAATTATTGGATTACTTTCAGGTCTGCTAACGCCAGGAACCAACAATACAGCTCATTTCGCTGGAGGTATTGCTGGATTTCTTCTCGCTTTTCTTACGTTCAAACAGAAAAACAAGCCACAGATATGAGGCCTGCTTTAGGATTTAATATAAAAAGTGGATGAGTTAATAAATTCCACATCTTCATAAGTCTTCAAATCTCTTACTAACTGAAAGAGCGCTTCATCTTTTTTCTTAGCTTCAATCATGCAATCAATTTGCGGTATCGTTCCATTTACTTCTTTTAAAAAGCTGTAAAACCCATTAACATCGATATAATCTGCATGGGCTCTAAATTCTTTATCACTTTTAGGACTAGATATATGCATTTTTAGAGGGAGTGTTTCATGTTCCCATGTTCTAATGATACGGTCCCAATGCTCTTGCCATGAAGTTTCATCGTTGTTCGCCTGATGATGATGAAGATCAAAAATGATTGGGACATTTAGTTTTTCACATAAATACAAGACGTCTTTTATATGAAAGGTTGTATCGTCGTTTTCCAACATAATCATTTGCTGAAGGGATTGAGGTACAAGCCCCCAATTATGAATAAACTGCTCCAGTGCTTTTTCTTTATCATTATAAGCTCCTCCAACATGTAGAACACAGCGATTTTGAAGCGGAATATCCATTCCTTTCAGCAACTTTTGATGCATGCGAAGAGTTTGGATAGAATGCTTAAAAACCTCTTTATCCGTTGAATTTAAAACAACAAAATGATCCGGGTGAAAATCTACTCGCATTGGATGTTCCTTCAAAAATACAGAAATACGCTGAAGAGCATCTTTTAAAGGAGCTATGTAGTTCCACTCTTTTAGTACCTCATGGTTAGCTAATGGAATTAACTTAGAACTGAATCGAAAAAACTCAATTTCACTCCACGCATTATGTTTTAATAACCGTAAGCAGTTTTCTAAGTTGGATATTGCAATACGTTCGAGCTTGCGAATGGCCGCTTCATGGTCTTTCACACGCTGAAATTGTGCAAAAGTCATTGTTTGAGAAGGAGAACTATTTTCCAAATGAACGCTCATCGCCACATAACCTAACCGAACAATGGTCGACATCAGTGAACACCCCATTTTATTTTACTCATAGTGTGCACCAATAAAATAGCAATTAACACATAAAAAAACGAGCCTATTAAGGCTCGTTTTTATTTTACGCTTTGCTGCGAGAATCTTTACGATTACTGCTGCTATTGCGATTTCTATTATCACTGCCGTTGCTTCCACCGCGACGCTTGTCACCAAAACGCTTTGAGTTTCCACGACGATTTTGCTGTGAGTAGTTTTTAGAGTTAGAACGTGAACGACCTCCGCCATTTCCACGTTTGTTTTTATCACCTTTTGCAATTACCGGTGGTTCAGCAGTTAATTGAATTGGTGATTCATTTGGTTCTTTTGTAAATAATTTGATTGCCGCTGCCACTAATGAAACTGAATCGTGCTCTTCAAGTAACTCTTCTGCCAACTGTTTGTAGTAAGATAAGTTGCCTTGTGTCACAGATTCCGTTAATTTGTCAGCTGCAATACGCTGTTGACCTTCCATTGCTTCATCAAGCGTTGGAGCAGTCATACGCTCCATTTTACGTTTTGTTGTACGCTCAATATTGTGTAACTGTCCAGTTTCTCTTGGCGTTACAAATGTCATAGCAGCACCCATTTTACCAGCACGTCCTGTACGTCCGATACGGTGTACATAGCTCTCCGGATCTTGAGGGATATCAAAGTTGTATACATGAGTAACACCCGAAATATCAAGTCCGCGTGCAGCTACGTCTGTCGCAACTAATACATCAATAGAACCTTCTTTAAATTGACGTAGTACAGATAGACGTTTCGATTGTGTCAAGTCACCATGGATACCTTGTGCAGAATAACCACGCATATTTAATGCTTCTGATAACTCATCAACACGGCGCTTTGTACGACCAAAGATGATAGCTAATTCAGGTGATTGCATATCTAAAAGACGAGTAAGGATATCAAATTTACGCTTTTCTTGTACTTCTAAATAATACTGCGTAATGTTTGGCATCGTTACTTCTTTTGCTTTTACTTTTACCACTTTTGGTTCGTTCATGAATTTTTCAGCAATGCGACGGATTGGAGTAGGCATTGTTGCTGAGAATAAAAGTGTTTGGTGGTTCTCAGGTACGTTTGATAAGATTTTTTCAATGTCTTCGATGAATCCCATGTTTAACATTTCATCTGCTTCATCTAAAATAACTGTATGAACGTCTTGTAGACGAAGTGTACGACGATTAATATGATCTAGCATACGTCCTGGTGTCCCTACGATGATATGAGGGTGCTTTTTCAATGCACGAATTTGACGACTGATATCTTGACCACCATAAATTGATAGCACGCGTACGCGCTTTGTTTGACCAATTTTGTAAAGTTCTTCAGATACCTGTACAGCAAGTTCACGAGTAGGAGCAATAATTAACCCTTGAATTGCATCTACGTTTACATCAACTTTTTCAATAAGAGGAATACCAAATGCCGCTGTTTTCCCTGTTCCTGTTTGTGCTTGTCCGATCAAATCGTGACCTTCTAGTGCTAATGGGATAGTTTCTGATTGAATTGGTGTTGCTTCTTCAAAACCCATTTTACTCACAGCTTTGTTAAGCTGTTGACTTAATCCTAAATCTTGAAATAATGCCAAGTTTTTCAAACTCCTTTTATATTTAGACTATCTATATTTTACAAAAAAAAGCATTCTCCGAGGAAACGGAAAATGCTCTAAACGACTACTTCAATAAATTCAACGTTTAGAGTATAAGCGCCTCAAGACACTCAGACTACATCATAACACTATGGCTTTCCGTTTGCAATAGAGCTTACTTATACTCTTTTTAATATCACGGTAATTTATGCATCATTTTTGAGATAACTTCCTCAAGCTTCATCCCTCGAGATGCTTTCACTAAAACCACATCTTCTCTTGTTGTAATCGCTGTTAATTTTTCAACAAGCTCATCTTTCTCCTCAAAGTGTATTACCTTATCTTCTGCAAAATTATTTTTTGCTCCTTGCTCAATTTCAACAGATAAAGGACCGTATGTTAGAACATAATCAATTTTTTCTGCTTGAATAAACTCTCCCACTTCTTTGTGGAACTCTTTTTCCTGATCGCCTAATTCAAGCATATCCCCAAGAACAAGAATTTTTTGCTTATAGCCTTCTAAATCATGCATCAACGTGATAGCAGCTTTAACGGACGTTGGACTTGCGTTATATGCGTCGTTAATGAAGGTCAGGCCATCTGTTCGTTTTACAAGCTCCATACGCATATTTGTTAGCTTTAATTCTTTTAATCCCTTAGCGATTGTTTCGTTGTCTAGTCCAAAATAATGACCTACCGCAATAGCAGAAAGCGCATTGTGAACATTATGTTTACCTAATACCGGGATAAAGAATGAATATGTTGTTTCACGTGAAACAGTGAATGTTGTTCCTAACTCTTCGGCTGAAATAGCACTTGGATACAAATCGTTTTGTTCTGAGCTGCCAAATGTCACCGTTTCAAATGCTGGATTAACTACGCGCGACGTTAAAAGTGGCTCATCACCATTATAGACAAGCTGACCTGTTGGTGCTAAGCCGCTTGTAATTTCTAATTTTGCCTCCGCAATTCCATCACGACTTCCTAAGTCTTGAAGGTGCGATTCTCCGATATTTGTAATAATGGCCACATCAGGCTCCGCTAAATTAGAAAGAAACTCAATCTCTCCTCGGCTGCTCATGCCCATTTCTAAAACGGCAATATCATGAGTTTCATCTAAACGCAAAATAGTAAGCGGCATGCCAATATGATTATTAAAGTTTCCATCTGTTTTCAGAACACGGTAAGTTGTATCAAGCACAGCTTTCACCATGTCTTTTGCCGTTGTTTTTCCGTTACTTCCTGTAATGCCCACTACTTTAATATCTAACTCGTGACGATAGGATTTCGCTAATTGCTGAAGAGCTTCTAGCGTATCATCGACTAAAATAACGCTAATGTCTGTCGGTGGGTTTTCTTCATCTTTGTTCCACAGAGTAGCGACCGCTCCGTTTTCAATTGCTTTATCGACAAATACATGCCCGTTAAAACGTTCCCCTTTAATTGGGATATATAAATTGCCTTGCTGAATAGTTCTCGTATCAATTGAGACTCCCTCAATTACAGTTGCTTCGTTCCCGCTATGAAATACACTTCCTGGAATCATTGCAGCTAGCTGTTTAAGCGTACGTTTAATCATTGTTGGTTTGCTCCTCTCGATATAAAGTAAACTATGGATACTATTTAATTGAAACTAAACACAGAAACACTATTCATGATGAATAGTGTTGTGTGAGTTACATTGTGTGTTTAATTTGCTGCTTTTCGGTATGACGTTCAATTGCTAGTGATACAAGTTTTTCAATTAAATCTGGATATTCAACACCTGCGTGTTTCCACAATAACGGGAACATACTGAAAGGTGTAAAACCAGGCATCGTATTCACTTCATTAATAATGAATTTACCTTCTGATGTTAAGAAGAAATCTGCACGTACAAGACCAGATCCATCAATTGCTTTAAATGCTTTGATTGCTAGTGCTGACATTTCTTGATGCTGTTCTTCTGTAATTTCAGCTGGAATAATAAGACCTGTATCGCCGTCTTCATATTTTGCTTTGTAATCGTAAAACGCTTTTTTAGGTAAGATTTCTCCAACTACTGAACAAGCTGCTTCATCATTCCCTAACACACCAATTTCAACTTCACGACCAACTGCTGCTGCTTCTACAATGATTTTTCGATCAAATAAGAAGGCTTCAACAAATGCCGCTTCTAACTCTTCGCGGTTATCACATTTGCTGATCCCAACACTTGAACCTAAGTTTGCTGGTTTAACAAAGCAAGGGTATCCAAGTGTTTCTACTTTTTCATAAGCAGCCGTTCGATCTGCTTCCCACTCGCGGCGGATAAATGATACGTACTCCACTTGAGGCAGACCTGCCTGTGCAAACAGCTGCTTCATTACAACTTTATCCATACCAGCTGCTGAAGCTAATACGCCGTTTCCAACATAAGGAATATTCAATAATTCTAATAATCCTTGTACCGTACCATCTTCTCCATTTGGACCATGAAGAAGTGGGAAAATAACATCTAGTTGATCATCTGTTTTTGAATCTGTTAATGCAAACATTTCTGTATTCAATGAAACTGGTGAAATAGCTGTTCCGTTATCTTGAATTTCTAATTGAGCAGCTGTTTCAAGCGGACCAGTCAGCTGTGTGCCGCGAATCCATTTTCCTGTTTCTGTAATGTAAATTGGATGCACTTCATATTTATCGTGATTAATTGCTTTTGAAACTGCTAGAGCTGTTTGTAAAGATACTTTATGTTCAGCGGATTTTCCTCCGTATAAAAGGCCAAGCTTAATTTTCACTGATGTTCCTCCTAACACATATTCATCTTTTCTATTTTATCATGCACGTTTAGATAGTAAACAGAAATATTAACTATTATTACGTATGTCAAAATAGCTAGGCTTGTGAAAGAAATTCCAGCTTCTCCTTTCATTATTTAAAATGACCTTTTCACTTGAATCATTTATTTTTGAAAAAACTTTTTTGATTTTAAATCTTTTTTAAAAGTTTATTTATAAAGTTTATTTATGCTAAAGATCACCATCAATAATCGAAACTATAGTTCTGGTATAAATCAGGAGGTTCAACAAATATGAGTAAAATGGGAAAAACGATGATTGCTGCATGCAGCGTAGCCATTGGAAGTATTTATGCAACTGGTTATATAAACACTCTATCTGACGCGCAAGCTGTTCAAGTCACACCGGCTCATCATCAGAAAAAAACGAGAGATCAGACAGACAATCAAACGATTGTTAATGATAACTGGGGAGAAGATATCGCTTCTTCTAATAAGCACCCTTCATCAGCGAGTACCGAAAGTTCTGCTCCTAAAACAAAATACAAAGATGGAACGTATTCTGGTCAAGGAAGCAACCGTATCGGAACTGTTTACGTATCTGTGACCATTAAAAACGACCGAATTGATACAGTTGAAATTACAGAAGCGGATACTCACTATTCTGAGAGTTACATTGAGGATCTTCCGTCTCAAGTCGTACAAAGACAAAGCTCAGATGTCGACGTCGTGAGCGGAGCAACGCTTAGCACAGAAGATTTTCAAAATGCCGTGGATGACGCCCTTCAGCAAGCAATGAATGCATAAAGGAGAAACGAATGATGTCCATAAAAACGTATAGCCGCTCTGTCTTATGTATGGGAACAACCGTGTCCATTCAAGTAATTGCTCCCCAATCGGAGGAAGCAAATGTCCTTCACCATATCTCAAAGGCATTTACTATTTTTAAGACCGTCGAAACGACATGCAGTCGATTTGATGCCAAAAGCGAAGTTATGAAGCTAATTAGACATATCAAAGAACCTGTTGCTGTTAGCCCCCTATTATTTGAAGCCCTTCATTTCGCTATCTTAGTAGCAGATGAAACGCATGGAATCTTTGACCCAACGGTAGGAAAACAATTAGAAAAACGTGGTTTTAACGAACATTATTTAGATGGAAAGTCCGTACAAGTGAACGAAGCAGTCGATTCTGGAAGTTATAAAGACATCGTATTGAATACACATAAAAAAACGGTTCTCTTACAAAAACCGATGATTATAGATCTTGGAGCGGTCGCCAAAGGATTAGCTATTGATTTGGCTGCCCACTCCCTTCCTTATCAGCATTTTATGATTAATGCCGGAGGAGACATCCTAGTTAAAGGACTCAATCAACACGGAGATTTGTGGAAAGTCGGGATTCAGCACCCTCAGATTCAAACGCAGTCATTACTGACCTTGCGTGTAACAGATACGGCTGTCTGCACATCAGGAAATTATGCTAGAAAAAATAAGACGCAACCATTCATGCATCATTTGGTTAATCCCTTATCTCCATCTACTAGAAGCAGTCTAATGAGTTGTACAGCTATTGCTCCTTCTGCCATGCTGGCCGATGCATTATCTACATCAGCTTTTATTTTAGGAGCGGAAAAAGGAGTAAATTTATTGAATGATGCCGACGTACGCGGCGTACTCTTCGATTCTAGTTTCACTCCTTTTTTCACATCAGATATGGAGGAATTAATGAATGATGACCACACGTTCTGAACGAAGAAGCGGTGTTAAATATATTAGTACACCCAAAGGTTATATTATTGTAGATGAAAACAAACCAAAAGAAATAAGTCGGTGGGGGCAGCTAGTTAAAACACCTAAAAGATACGTGATGGCTATGCTGCTGCTTTTAACCTTATTAGGTGAATTCAACTCTTCTGCCTTTCAAGGATTAGGACACCTACTACTCGCCGTATGCTCGGCGGCCGCCTTAGATTTAGGATTTTCTTTTGCTTATAAAAAGAAAATTCAGCTTCCTGACGGCGGAATTATTACTGGATTAATTATTGCCTTAGTGCTCAGCACCTCTACACCTGCTTGGGTCACATTTTGCACTGTAGCTGTTGCTATTTTATCGAAGCACTTAGTAAAAGTAAAAAAGAAGCCTATTTTTAACCCTGCCGCTTTTGGTCTTCTCTTTTCACTTATTGTCTTTTCAAGCGGCCAAAGCTGGTGGGGAAGCTTATCTTTACTACCCGTCTGGCTCATTGTATTCGTGTTTGTGACAGGGTACCTTGTGACGAGCAAAGTAAATAAATTCCCTCAAGTATTTGCGTTTTTAGGCGTGTATTTTGCTATTTTTACGATTATGTCATTAATAGGAGTAGGTGATGTAGCGGATGCTTTACGAGCTCCTTTTGTTAATTCCGCTTTATTTTTAGCCTTCTTTATGGTGACGGATCCGCCAACTTCTCCTGCGAAGTATAAAGACCAAATAAAATTTGGGATGCTTGCAGGGGCGATTAGCGCCGTAGATTACTTAGTTTTTGGCGGCCTTGCCTATTTATTAATCGGCCTGTTACTTGCTAATGCATGGAAAGCATGGAAGACTGCAAACAAAAAAGTGACAAAAAAAGCTGCCTAATGACAGGCAGCTTTTTTCATAGCGGAATTTTCACATAAAATTCCGTACCCACGTTTTTTTGACTAAAAACCTTAATTTCTCCGTCATGAGCTTGTACAATCCATTTGGCAATCGCGAGCCCTAAACCGGATCCTCCTTCGGCACGCGCCCGACTCTTATCACTTCGATAAAAGCGATCAAACACATACGGAAGATCTTTCGCTTCAATTCCAATGCCTGTGTCTTTGACAATTAGCGTCATAGAGTGATGATGTTTCTTTAGACTAATATGAATGCTTTCTCCAGGTGGGGTGTACTTAAAAGCGTTGTCTAACAAAATCATACATAGCTGATGAAGTCGTTCTTGATCTCCTCCGAACATTAACGATTCAATTTCCCTTGTGAAATGCAGCTCCTTTAGTTCAAATATAGGCTCAAACTGATTAGCTACTTTATCAACTAGCTCACCCATATTAAAGACCGTTTTGTTTAGCAGCTGTGCACTTGAATCAGATCTAGCGAGTGTTAGTAAGTTGCCCACCAGCTTCGTCATCCGCTTTACTTCGTTTAAGCTTTGATAAATGTTTTCGCTTTCTTGCTCAATCGTATGATTTGGTCGTCTAAACAATAGCTCGAGATGCGTTTGCATCACGGAAAGAGGCGTCCTTAACTCATGGGAAGCATCTGCAATAAATTCGACTTGTTTGTTCCAAGATTTTTGAATAGGTACAAGCGCTCGATTGGCTAAAAACAAGCCAGCTACAAGGGAAAGAAGCAGTCCAATAAAAGCTGAAATGACAAGAAGAAAAGCAAGGTGCTCTAAGGTTTGAGTTTCTGGATCTACGTTTAAGACAAGTTGAATTGTTGAAACGTCTTGATCTTTTATATATCCTTCATTTTTCACATTCATCACTCGATAAGCATGACCGTTTACCTCTTGCGACGTTTTGATTTTCCCTTCTGAGAGCGCAGGCTTAAAGTCGTCAATATCGTTTGTATATAACCCTTTTTTAGGTGTAATTTTGATTAATTTTTTATCACTGCTCCAAAGTAAAAACGCAACGCGACGTTCTGTTTCTCTCTCATTGTTTTCCTGAATTTCATGTAAATTTCTTTTTTTAACCTGCTCGCTCATCTCACTTAGCCGATTGTCCGGGTTTAAAAAAATAAGATGCTGCATGTAAAAATATAAAACCACACTAAAAATGCTCAAGATAACCATCAGCACCATTGTGTTAAATAACACAAGCCTGATTCTCGTCTTTTTAAACATGCTCTTCCCCTTTTAACATAAAGCCTACGCCTCTGACTGTACGTACATAATTGTCACAATTAAAAGGCTGAAGCTTCTTTCTTAAATGGTGAACATAAACATCAACTACGCCCACTCCTACATCGGATGTAAAACCCCATACCCGATTAAAAATTTGATCTCGAATAAGGATTTGTTCTTTATTTCGAATAAAATATTCCAAAAGCTGAAATTCTTTAATCGTTAACGTGAGGACACTTCCATTAATCACTACTTCATGATTGGCTTCTCGTATAGAAATGGGACCATATGAAATCATACCTTCTTCTGCCTGCAAGTCCCTAAGCATTACCCTTAACCTCGCAAAAAGTTCAGCCATGGCAAAAGGCTTAACCAAATAATCATCGGCTCCATAGTCGAGTCCTTTCACTCGATCTTCTACACTATCTTTTGCAGTAAGAAAAATAACTTTGGTCAACACCTTTTGTTTTCTTAGTTTTTTTAGTATGTCAAGCCCTGTCATACCCGGCAGCATAATATCTAAAATTAAGGCATCATAAATATTCTGCTCTGCTAAAAACAAACCTTCATCTCCATCAGACGCACAATCAACTTCATATCCTTCTTCTTTTAAGCCTTCTACGATACCGTGTAATAATGAAGCATCATCTTCTACCACAAGTACACGCATATCAAATTCCCCCTTTTGTGATTACCTAAATAATCATTATCTTAGCATGTCACTTTTAAAAATATTTTAAAACTAGCGCGTTATCATCTCTTATACTTTATAAAAAAAGTTATGCCTGCAAGCAGGCATAACTTTTAACTAAACGCTATTTATGATCAGGACGTCGGTAAATGAACACCGCTTCTTTTGGCAGTTTACCAAACAAAAAGCTAGCAAACGGTAAAAGACGATGACATCCCCAAATAATGAGGTAACAGCCCGCTAATGTCAAAATATAACGTGCCAAGATTTCCACGTGAAACATATAGTTGCCTTGTATTGGTACTGCTTTTGCCACAAAGTTTAAAACCATTGGATGAATCAAGTAAAATCCAAACGAGTACATGGCAATATTTTTAACGACCGTCACGGACTTCACAGAAAGCTTTTCAGCTAATATCTCTGCAATTCGGAAGAAGAAATAACTTCCCACGACCAAATAAAGCGTATTAACAGCCTCATACGTAAAGCCTGAAATGTGAATTGTCTTCATTGTGTATAAGTGATAATTTAACAGTGAAATAGCTATTCCCGATCCGAGCGTCACCAGAAATAATACAATATTTGAACGACTGTACTTTTTATCCACTTGTTCGCGATAATAAATACCAATCCAACCGCCGAGTAAAAACGTAGCCATTGTATTTAAAAATAAATTAAATGAAGTGATATGATACGTATTGTTAAGCATTAAATAACCAAGCTGAATGATAATACCAAACAGCCACATGTATTTTTTAAAAATGGTTACTTTTTGTGCTAGCCATACAAAAACCGGCAGCACGAGATACACTTGTACAATTAAGAAGATAAAATGAAGCTGATAGTAGGACTCTCCGCGTAAAATACGTTTCACAATATCAGCTGCATTTAATTCTGTTGCTCCCACATAGTACGAATAAAATTCATAAATAAGTGCCCAAATAACATAGGGAACTAAAATATATGTCACTCTTCGAGCATAATACGTTTTCCATAAAGTCTTTGTTAACGGCTTGTTAATGTAACTATAAAAGAAAACTAAACCTGTGATCACAATGAAGATCCCTGCTTCAATTCGAACAATTCGGTTAAGGAAATGATATTTCTGATAAGCTTCACTTGCAAATGGCAGTACCGTTGCATACGCTGCTGTTACATGTACGAGCACAACCATCATCATAGCGAATAATCGTAAAAAATAAATGGATTGAATATGCTGCTTTTGTTTTTGCTTCACTTTTTCTCTCCTATATAATGTGAAATATACATTCTAGATGAATAATAGAACATTCAATTTTTTCTTATCTTTCCCGTTTTACAAATAAAAAAGCTAATAACATAAAATAAATGTTATTAGCTTTACTCGTTTGTATTTTATCTTTCCTCTTGCTATCACGCAACTGAATTTACAAAAACAATAAAGAACTTGAGTATAAAGGCCTAACTAAGTACCTTTTATTTACGGTGCATTTTGAATTCTAAAAATAATTCATTGTAATAAGCAAGCATTCGTTTGCCTAAGTTATTATATACTTCAAGCTTATTGGTTAGTTCTTCATCCGGATAAAAACGTTCATCTTTCGCTACTTCTTTCGGCAAATAATCTAACGCTTTTTTATTAGGCGTAGAATACCCTACATATTCTGCATTTTGAGCAGCGTGTTTAGGATCTAGCATAAAATTCATGAATTTATGTGCACCTTCTACGTTTTTAGCCGTTTTTGGAATAACCATGTTATCGAACCATAAATTCGAACCTTCTTCTGGAACAACGTAATTCAGCTTATCGTTTTCACTCATAATTTCAGAAGCATCACCTGACCAAACAACGCCAACTGCCGCTTCTTCATTTGCTAGGAGCATCTTAATCTCGTCTCCTACAATGGCTTTTACGTTTGGTGTTAATGTATCAAGCTTTCTTTTTGCTTCTTGAAGATGAGCTTTATTCGTATCATTTAATGAATAATTTAAGCTGTTTAGCCCCATTCCCATCACTTCTCTAGCGCCATCTGCAAGTAAAATTTGATTTTTTAGCTTAGGATCCCATAAATCATTCCAACTCTTTATCTTCTTACCATGAATCATATCAGAGTTATAAACAATACCCACAGTTCCCCAAAAATAAGGAATAGAGTACTTATTGCCAGGATCAAAAGATAGGTCTAAAAAACGCGGATTAATGTATTTTAAATTAGGCAGCTTCGAATGATCAATTGGCAATAGTAAATTTTCTTCACGCATCTTGCTAATCGCGTATTCAGAAGGAACAGCAATATCAAATGTCGTACCGCCTTGTTCAATTTTTGTCATCATTGCTTCATTCGAATCAAAGGTCTGATAAATGACTTTAATTCCGGTTTCTTTTTCAAACTGATTCACTAAATCAGGATCAATATAATCTCCCCAATTATAGACGGTCAGCGTATCTCCTCCAGAGTATCCTTCGGCATTGTTCAAATGATGAACCACATACATAAGAACGAAAGAAAGGATGACGATGAAGATAAACGGCTTTGCTAATTGCTTCATTTTCCAGTCGCCACCCCTTTCGCTTTATTGCTATATCGCTGACTGATAAAGTAATAACCAATTACAATCAGCACGGTAAACATGAAAATAAGAGTAGAAAGAGCATTGATTTTCAGCGAGACCCCTCTTCTTGCTAACGAGTAAATTTCTACTGAAAGCGTGGAAAAACCATTCCCGGTCACAAAGAACGTAACCGCAAAGTCATCCAAAGAGTAAGTTAAAGCCATAAAAAAGCCTGCAAAGATACCCGGACGAATAAATGGCAATACCACTTTCGAAAGTACTTCAAAGCGACTTGCTCCCAAATCACGGGCTGCATCGAGCAGTGTCGGACTCATTTCCTGCAGCTTAGGCAGAACCATGATGACCACAATCGGTACACTGAATGCAATATGCGCTAATAATACCGATATAAACCCGAGCTTTACACCGATAATGGTAAATAGAATTAAAAAAGATGCGCCAATAATAACATCTGGACTCACAATTAACACATTATTAAATGTTAACAGTGTATTTTGAACACGTCTGCGCTTCACGTATACGATAGCAAGTGCTCCTATCACGCCAATAATCGTTGAAATAACCGAAGACAATAGAGCAATAATTAAGGTATTCAAGACAATAATGAGCAAACGTGTGTCTTGAAACACTTCTTTGTACCAATCTAACGTAAACCCTTCAAACTCTCGCATGTTTCCTCCGCTGTTAAAAGAGTAATACATTAAATAAAAAATGGGCGCGTATAAAATGAAAAAGACAAAAAATAAATAAAGGTGGCTGAACTTCCACTTTCTCTTCATTTTACACACCTCTCTTTCCAGTGCCTGTTATGAGCATCATAACGGCCATCGCAATAATTAAAAAGACAGCAATTGTGGCTCCCATGCCCCAATCCTGCGTCACTAAAAAATGTTGTTCAATCGCCGTTCCCAGTGTAATGACGCGGTTTCCAGCAATTAAACGCGTAATCATAAAGAGTGACAGTGCTGGAATAAAAACAGCCTGACAACCTGATTTAACCCCTTCTAGCGTTAGCGGAAATACCACGCGCTTAAATGTCACCCATGAAGATGCCCCCAAGTCTCGCGAAGCGTAGATAAGCGAGGGATTAAGTTCTTCTAAAGAGTTAAAGATCGGCAAAATCATAAAGGGGATAAAAATATACACTGATACAAATACAAAACTAAAGTCAGTAAATAAAATTTGATGAGTACCAAATCCCAGAAATTCAGTAAATTTATTAACCGTACCGTACGTGCCGAATATGCCTAAAAAAGCATAAGCTTTTAATAATAGGTTAATCCACGTCGGTAAAATAATCAGTAGAAGCCAAAGCTGCTTATGCTTAAGCTTCGTTAGTAAATAAGCTGTTGGATAAGAAAAAACCAAGGAAAATAACGTAATTAAAAAGGCA
Source organism: Priestia sp. FSL R5-0597 (assembly GCF_038006305.1). Classification (NCBI taxonomy): domain Bacteria; kingdom Bacillati; phylum Bacillota; class Bacilli; order Caryophanales; family Bacillaceae; genus Priestia; species Priestia sp. FSL R5-0597. The sequence goes on along the minus strand of NZ_JBBOUZ010000001.1, from coordinate 182,841 downwards.
TACCAAAATGAGCTCAGCGTCATCTGTAAATAAACAGGGGTAAAAAATTTCTTATAGTTTTCAAGCGTCAGCTCATTATCAATGCTGAAAAAAGAATAATAGACAACTAATACAATGGGAGCAACTACAAAAAGCAAAATCCATAACACATACGGGACTAAATAAATATTTCTTGATTTAGTTTGCATGGTAATCCTCTTCATAACCTTCGAGTCGCTTATCGAATTCTTCTTCCGTTTCATTAAATCGCATAACGTGAATAGCTTCAGGTTCAAAATATAAACCAATTTCTTCGCCAACCGTTGCCTTTTTTGTAGAGTGGACGAGCCACTCATTCCCTGCATGGTCATAGCCTAAAATTTCATAATGGACTCCTCTAAACAGCTGCGAATCTACACGAACCTGCAGCTTTCCTTGATCGGAGCTTGTAATGGCTAAATCTTCAGGGCGAATCACAATTTCAACCTGCTCATTTCGGTTTAACCCTTGATCGACACATTCAAATTGCTGGCCGCCAAACTCCACTAAAAAGTCAGCAATCATTTTACCTGGTACAATATTTGATTCACCAATAAAATCGGCAACAAAACGATTAATTGGCTCATCATAAATATCTGTAGGTTCCCCGCTCTGCTGAATTCTTCCTTTATTCAAAACAAAGATTTCATCGGACATCGCAAGCGCTTCTTCTTGATCGTGCGTAACAAAAATGAACGTAATACCTAGACGGCGCTGTAATTCTCTTAACTCGTATTGCATTTCCGTACGCAATTTTAGATCAAGAGCTGAAAGCGGCTCGTCCAGCAGAATGACTTCGGGCTGATTTACAATTGCTCGTGCAATGGCTACGCGCTGTCTTTGACCGCCCGACATTTCCTTTATTTCTCTCTTTTCATATCCTTCTAGGTTAACAAAGCGAAGGGCTTCTTTAACTTTTATCCCAATATCAGCATTTTTCATCTTCTTGATTCGAAGACCAAATGCTACATTTTCAAATACATTCAAATGCGGGAAAAGCGCGTAGTCTTGAAAAACCGTATTAACCTGACGTTTGTTAGCCGGGACATCATTAATTCTTTTTCCATTAAAATAAATCGTTCCGCTCGAGGCCTCCGTAAAGCCTGCAATTAATCGTAAAATCGTTGTCTTTCCACATCCCGATGGACCTAAAAGGGTATAAAACTTCCCTTTTTCAATTTCAAAGCTTACATGATCCAATACAACTGAATCATTATCATATTGCTTGGTCACATTTTCAAATTGAATAATTGTATTCGTAGATGTCATTTCACTTCACCTCTTTTGTTCTATAAATAAGACTCTGTCGCCACGATAATTAACTCTGTTATTCCGTCATGAGCATTTAAAATCTGATGTTCTTCAGAAGCTTGAAAATAGATGGTTTCCCCTTGTTTAGCCTCATATATTCTGCCTCCAAGCTTCACCTTCACACACCCGCGCAAAATGTAGCCAAACGTTTCTGAAAGAGAAGGTTCAAATCTCTTAAATGCACCTTTTTCATGAAGAATAAGACGAATTGGCTCCATTTCTTTTTCATTTGATTCATGTACAAGCCACTGAATATGGTAACCTTTTTCATCTTCGCAATAACTCGTGTAGTCTTCCTCTTTATATACAACCTTTTGAACATGCGTATCAATTTCGAAGAATTCTTTCGGTTCGCACCCCAGCACTTCCAAAATACTAAAAAATGTTTCTAAAGACGGCGAACTTAAATCGCGCTCTAGCTGCGAAATATAGCCTTTGCTTAAATCAGTACGTTCTCCTAGCTCTTCTTGTGTTAAGCCTTTTTTTAATCGTAAATTCTTAATTTTCTTTCCTATTTCCATACTCTCGATCCTCAACTGTATTTAAAATTAGCAAACAGCATGAATAATTGTTCATGCTGTTCCAAACTCAAGTTTTGTTTTACTTAACTTAAAGTTTACTTTTAACCTTAAAATATTATACATGAATTATTTTTTAGTACAACCTTAAACACTTAAAAAATAAAAACTCCTTTTATTTAAAAGGAGTTTTTATTTTTATTTATACAACTTATGCGTTTCGTACTGTTTCCCCGATAATGTATCAAACTCAACTTCATGGTAATCTTGAAGGTCTTTTGCAGCTTTATTAGAGAGCGCTGCCGGCTCATCCACTAGCTTTCCTTTTGAGTTTATATACATATTTGAACGAAAAGCCGGCACTTCTGTTTTCATTTGATTCAGCTGATCGTAGAACAGATTACTTTTGTAACCAAGAGATTGAACAAGTGTCGGAGCAATATAAATAGGACTCATCGTACCAAGATTTTTATCTATTTTTGTATCATAATTAGATAAAAATAAGAGCGGCGTCTCATAAAATTTTTGAGATGTTTGCTGCGTTTTCTCGTTTCCAAAACCCGTTTCTTTGTAAGCTTGAAGGTTTTGTCCAAGTGCTGGCAAATGATCTCCCCAAAATACTACAATGGTCGGCTCGTCCAACTTTTGAATTTCATCGTTCAATCGTTTTAAAGCAGCATCTGAACGTTTGATTCCTTCAGCATAAATTTCAATTTCCTTTTGCATTTCTGGTGATAACCCTTTACCGGTTACTTTAATTGTTTCCTGACCATTATACTTATCCGCAGAATAAGGAAGATGATTTGCAATCGTTACAGCATGCACAAATGCAGGCTTTTTCGACTGACGAAGCGTATCGAGTACTTCATCAACTACAGCTTCATCAGAAACAAATTCTTTGTTATCTTTTTGCGTATGCTTCATTTGATCAATAAACTTCACTTGATCAAATCCCAAATTTGGATACACATTTTGTCTCATATAAAGCATGCCGCTGTTTGGATGCATAGCTGTTGTAGCATAGCCTTGTTTTTCTAAATAAGAAACAAAAGACGGATATTCTTTTTTACTCAATACATGCTGATAAGGAAGACCTCCAGGGTTAAAGAAAGACAAAGAGTAGCTCGTCAATGCTTCAAACTCTACATTAGCTGTCTCCCCGCCAAATGAAGGACTTAAAGACCACCCAGAAGGATATTTCTTTTGAAGCTCCCTTGTATTTTTCATTGGATCTTCAGAGAACGTCACGTTAAGCTTTGTTGGGTCCCAAAACGTTTCATTCATTACAAACACAACGTTTGGCTTGACTTCAGTCCTGCTTTCTTGTGTTTTCTCTTCCTTTGACTGAATGCGTTTTGCCACTTTGGCCATTACTTCCTGTGAGTAGTCATCCGGCTCTTGCAGCACATCTGTTTTAACATTTGAAATCATGCCAATAACAGGTCCATTATAGTAATAATTATTTTGCTGATTCCAAGGCATCAGCGCAGCATATTGATCATAATATTTTTGAGCAAACGAGTGTTCAAAGAATAAAAATGATTTCATTAAAAAGATAAGCGGCAGAATCATAATAATTCGAAGAAACCATCGAATTTTAATTTTCGGCAAGAAAAACCAAAGAGCGATCAGTACGACAATAGATCCAATAACTCCTATGACAATAGGAATTGAAATCGAATCTTTAATCATCGGAATAACTTCTTTTAACTGACTTGCCTGAATAAAATCGTTCGGGAACAATGGTTCATTTCGAAAGATTTTTTTATAATAGTTTACAAGAGCTAAAATAAAATACAGAACAAAGGTAATTCCAGCCCCTAAATAAGCTTCCCCTACTAGCATAATGATCGCTAGTGTTAACAGCGAAAGTAAAAAGACCGTAAAAAGATAGCGTTCAGGGTATGCTTGCACCCACTCTATTGTTTTGCCTGGATTATGTATATCAATATGATAGATAACAAAAACCATAGCAGAAACGGCTGCTACCGCAATTGAAAACACAATTGCCGTAAAAATGGCGTACCACTGCGAACCTTGTATTCTCTCTATCTGATTAAATCGAATTAGCAAATAGAAAGTGAGCGCCCATAAGACAAGTGAGCATCCCCCTATTAATACGACGAACCCAGCTGTATGGATTTGGGCCCAGTCAAACAATATCTTTGTGTCATTTGATATATTAAGCATAACAACACTGTATAAAAAAACGCTAAGCAGCCCATACGCCACCAGCATTGGCAAAGAACGATACAAATGTTTAAACATAACCTTAAGCCTCCTATTTACAATATCTTAACACTTTTAATATGATTTTAACATTCCTATCTCTCTCGCTTTCACGCCTAATTTTCCCATGATCATACCACTAACATTTCCCGAGAAATTTCACGCAAAAAAAGCCCGCTTTTCTTATAAAAAGACGGGCCTCTTAGCCGTTTTATACATATGTAAAAATTGCTGTTATGAACGCTCTTTCACTGCTTCTGCTTTTAGCAGATCACGAATTTCTGTTAAGATCTCTTCTTCTTTTGACAGAACAGCCACTTCTTCCTCTACTTTCTCTTCTTCTTTTCTCTTAAAACGATTAAAGAAACGAATAAATAAGAAAATCGAGAATGCAACAATTAAGAAATCAACAATTGTTTGAATAAAAGATCCATATAATACCGTAGCATCTCCAACCGTAAAGGATAAATCTTTAAAGTCTATCCCTGCTAACAACAAACCAATCAGCGGCATAATAATATCATTTACAAGAGACGTGACAATTTTTCCAAATGCAGCTCCAATAATAACACCGACAGCTAAATCTAATACATTTCCTCGCAAAGCAAACTCTTTAAATTCTTTAAGCATCTGTTTATTCCACCTCCTGCCCTTCATTTCAAACTTTCATGATAATACATCCTAAATTAAACAGACAAGGTGCATTTTCATTTTTCTCTTTTTCATGAGATATGTACCAGACCTTTAGTTGTATTTCTGCCCAGATTTTCACTTTATATTCGCATGTAAAAACGCACTTTCAGTTTTCATTCAGGTAAGGTTCATGTTCAGTCCATTTTTCTTTTATACACTAATAGCATGTAATTCATCAAATATGTAATCGAACAATAGAGGAGATGGCTAGAACGTGAGAAAAATTCTACTGCGAGCAGCGGCTTTGTGTCTCGCAGCTATTATCAGTATTTCTTATACAGCAAGCACGGCGGACGCAAGTGAAAACACAGCAAGTGAAGATTTAATTATTATTAATAAAAAAACAAATCAGCTTGCTTACTTTCATAACGGAAAGTTAGAAAAGACGTATTCAGTAGCTACGGGAAAAACATGGAGCGATACGCCGGTAGGCTTTTTCAAGATTGTTAACAAAATTAAAAATCGCCCTTACTATACAGGGCACATTGCAGGAGGCGCTCCTAATAATCCTCTTGGCTCTCGCTGGCTAGGGCTTAATGCAAACGGAACAACCGGCGACACATACGGTATTCATGGGAATAACTCAGAAGCTAGCATTGGCAAATATGTAAGCCACGGCTGCGTACGGATGCACAATGCGGATGTGGAAGAACTATTCGATAAAGTAGCAGTAGGAACATCTGTAACTATTACGTATTCATCAAAAACCTTCGAAGAGCTGGCAAAGGTATATGGCTACGGACAGCTGTGAAAAATAAAAGCTTATCCAAAAGATGTGGATAAGCTTTTATTCTTCTTTATTCCCATACATGAGCTCCGTACTATGTGAATATAGCTCAATAATATTCCCAAACGGATCTTCGCAATAAATTAAGTAATAAGGTTTTCCAGGTCTTGTATTCCATACTTGGCTACGCTTTTTACCGCCTGATTGTTCGATTTTATCCGCTAATTTTTCCACGTCATCGGCTATTAAACACATGTGAAAATAACTTTGATACTGCTCATCGCTGTCTTTTAATACGAGAGGCATTTGCGGCTTATTAAATTCAAACAGTTCAATGCCTACCTGGTTATCAGCTGTCATGTGAGCATTTTTCATTTTTTTAATATGAGACCCTAGTAAATCTTGAGTCATATTTTCAGCTTTTTTTTCCTCCGCATTAAACGTATAAGGACCGGCAATCAGCTTAAAACCTAAAACTTTCCCATACCACTGGACGGCTTCTTCTACATCAGGTACAGCTAATCCAACGTGAGTAATAGCTACCATTTTATCATCCTCCTATACACAAACATTCCCTTTCTACAAAAAGAAAAACAGCCCATTTAAAATGGACTGTTTACACGTATTAGAGTCATTTACGATTTTAAAGCATGATATTGAGCAATGATTTCTTTTGTTAAATTATTACTTGCCTCTAACCCACTGACCTCTTTTAACACATACTCAATACCATACTCATGAATATTCGCTTGAAGCTTCATAGCCTCTTTATCTTCTTGCGGGTCAAATAGAAGCGCAGCAGCGATGGCCTTCGCTAAGTGGGTATAAGAAAGGCCCGCTTTTTTTGCTTCTAGCGCTGGACGAATCAAACGATCCTGAGGTCCAAGCTTGCGAATTGGCGCTCTTCCTACCCGTTTAACTGAATCATTTAAATGAGGATTCTTAAAGCGCTCAATAATTTTTACGATGTAGGCTTCGTGTTCCTCTCTATCTAAGTCATATCTTTTAATTAGATAGTCTCCTGTTTCTCGTAGCGTTTGCTGTACTTGTTGGTAAATATCTGAATCTCTTAACGTTTGATCAATCGTTTCTTTTCCTTTTAAATAACCAAAATATGCAATCACCGCATGTCCTGTATTTACTGTAAATAGCTTTCTTTCAATAAAAGGAGCAAGGTCAGGCACAATCGTCATTCCTTCTACAAAAGGAATATTTTCAGGTGCCTCTACTACCCATTCATAATAGGATTCTACTAAAACATCAAGCGAACCTTGGTTGTGTTGAAGAGGTACGATACGATCTACAGCTGAATTGAAGAAAAAGACCTTATTTACCATATGAGCTTTTGTCTCTTCATCCAGCGCATCAAAAATATAGCCTTTTAATAAATCTGTCGCAGAGATTTGATTTTCACATGCAATAATATATACCTTTTCGTCGCTTGTTTTCACACGCTCAGCCAAACCTTTAGCAATTAAAGGAGCAATGCGAGGCAGAACGTTCGGTCCGATGGCTGTCGTAATGTACGTTGCTTCTTTAATCGCTTTAATGACTGCTTGTTCTTGCGTCAGATTATTTAAACCAGATACGTTTTGAACAGCTAATGTCTCTGGGTGCTCTGCGGCTGTTATTACGTTATACCCTTCATCTGTGTTTAACTGATTAATAATCTTTTCAGCAATATCTACGAATGTAACGTGATAGTTGCTTTGAGAAAATAATGCCCCAATAAATCCTCGCCCAATATTACCTGCTCCAAAATGAACTGCTTGTTTCACAAAAATCATTCCTTTATCAAATTATTTCGAAGGTACTCATGAAACGTATCCTCTAGCCTTTTGCGAATTATCTCTTCGTTCGAAGACGAAAAAACCATCATTGCTTCATGATCTTCAATTAAACTTGTACTAATTAAACTTAAGATTTCTTGCTGTACTTCACTTAACTCCTCAGGTGCTAGCATTAATAGAAGGTTACGCGCCTGCATGTTTGTTCCGTCCATACCTTTAACTGTGCAAGGCTGTTCTAAATGTGAAACTTGAAAAATCAGCTCTTTCACGTGATGTTCACGGCAATGGAACAGTGCCATACTCGTTTGCGGAATACCTAAACCGCCTTTGTTTTCTCGTTCCTTAAGCTGATCAATAACGCAGCTGGCATTGGTTATTAAACGTTCTTTTTCAGCTGCTTTTACTACGTGCGAAATCACTTGATCATGACTCACTGCATCCGAAAATCGATACATTCTAAGGTTTTGAAGAATTGATTCGATACTTCCATGCACATCTTTAATTTGCTTCATCGTTTCCTCAAAAGACGGTTTTTGTGTAGAGACGGTCTTATTTTTATATTGGAACGAACGATAGCCCTTATCTTTGGTTAACTTTTGAATGTTTTTCTGTAAAAAATTCTGAACGGACTGAATATCCTCTTCGGTTAAGAGTGGATTGACTAAAATGTAATCGACATTTAAAAAAGGAAGTCTTACTGTTGAAATCACTACGTCATACCCTTCAAGCGCCACTTCTTTGATTTCTTTTACCGATTTAATGACAACTGAATTAATCTCCGGAATCTCTTTACGAATACGGCTAGCTAACATTTTCGAAGTGCCGATTCCAGTTGGACAGACAATCAGTGCCTGAATTTCCATGACTTCTTCTTTTAGCACTAGCGTTGAACCGAAATGCAAAACAAGATATGCCACTTCATCATCTGGAAAAACTAAATCCGGCAGCTCTTGATCGATACTGTTTCTCACAGCCATAAATAAAACAGGGTACTTTTTCTTAATCTCTTCCGTTAATGGATTAAAAAGCTCCATTTTTTGCTTAAGACGAAAAATTGCCGGTTCCATATGAGCAAGCAGCCCTTGGTAAAGGGAAAAATCACCGGTCAAGTCGGTGTTAAGCTGAACAGAAACATGAGAAATCATATTCTTAATAATCTGCCCAACCACTACGCTGTCGTAATATACGTCTCTAGTAGTTTGGAACTTAGCTGCACGCAGCCGTACTGCTAAGAAATGAATATCTTTTTCCGTGAAAGAAAGAGAAAATACCCGTTCAATTTCGCGGCAAATATCCTTCATTAAGAACAGTTCACTCGCCAGCTCTTCCGTTTGGCCGCCGTCGTCTTCTAGATACATTTGCTTTTTCGTTCGCTGTATCATAATGCAAATATGAACAATGAGCCCTATATAATCGCTGTCAGCCAGCTTAGAATGATGCTGATTAATCGCTTGATGTACAATTCGGTCTACTTCTGCTAAATAATTCGGATAAAAATAATGCAAAATCGTTTCATCCGTATGCTGATGATTTTCTACTAGAAACAAACATTCAATTAACTCTTCATTAAAGTGGACAAGAAAATAATTGGCTAATGCGTTCCGTTTATTGGCTTCAGTAGCTTGAACCTCTACTCCGACCCCTCTCTTTCGATGAAGGAAAACGTCAAATGTGGTTAACCACTCTGTTAATTCATCTAGATAAGCAGTTAGTGTAGTAATACTTACTTCTAAGTCTTTAGCCAGTGTTTGTAATTTAAATGAATCTCCTTCTTCTAGAAGAAGAATTAAAAGAATTAATTTTCTTTCCTGTGGAGACTGATCCGTCGTTTTAATCTTCATCAGCTCTTGGATAAGACGAAAAATTTGTTCATTTTTACCTTCAATCATTAGTCCTTCATCTTGTGTACGAATCAGCTTTAAATCAAATTTTTCAAGTATTGATTCAATTGCCTTCAAATCTCGGTGAACGGTTCTTACACTTACATTCAAAAAAGTAGCAAGTGTAAGTGCTGTATGCTTTCCTGCCGTTTTAATAATTAACTCAATGATTGATTTTTCTCTTGAAGTAATAAACAAGAACATCAACTCTTTTCTTATTTATAAACAAAGGATAAAAAGGCATCTTCATGCCTTTCTATCCCGTTAGTTACTTTGAATAATAGCCATTAATTCTTTAGCTGATTTGGCATGAACCATCTTTTCAATATTGTTCATATCAGAACATGTAATCGCGATACCAGATAAAATTTCTAAATGGGTGCCGTCTTTTCCGGCAATTCCGAAAATCAAACGAACTTTCTCACCATCAAAATCAACGCCTTCTGGAACTTGAATTACTGTAAAACCTGATCTTAAAACGTTCTTTTTCGCTTCTTCGGTACCGTGCGGAATCGCTACGTCATTTCCCATATAAGTAGAAGTCATATTGTCTCGCTCAATCATCGCTTCAACATAGTTTTCTTCTACATATCCGCCTTTTACTAACACACTTCCTGCAAATCGAATTGCTTCTTCCTTAGAAGAAAAGTGCTGATTCAAGAAAACGTTTTCTTCTTTTAATAAACCATCATTACTATCTGTATAGTTTTCTGCAGATACGTTCTTTTCTTCTTCCGCCTTAGAAGTAGTATGATCATTTTTTAGTTGATCAATTAGTTTGTCATATTCCGGGCTAGATAGAAAGTTATCCACCGAGATATGATACGCATCTGGAACTTTGTTTTGAGCTCTTGGCGTTAGCTCTTCCTGTGTAATAACGATTTGAGCATCACTTGGAATATTACTGATAGCTGTATTTGTTACCGAAATATTTAAATCTGCTTGTTTAACTTTCTTGCGAAGAAGAGAGGCGCCCATTGCACTCGATCCCATACCTGCGTCACAGGCAAAAACAATTTTTTGAACGCTTGCTGGTACGTCGCCTTGCTGTTTTGTAAAGCTTCCTGCTACAGAGCTCTTCTTGCCCTTCATCTCTTGCATTTTGCGAGCTGCTTCGTCCAAATCTTCTGTTTGCTTGCCCGTTTTTAAAATTAACGAACCTACAATAAACGATACGACGGCTGCAACAAGAACACCTGAGATATTTGCAACATAGCTGCCTGCATTACCTGGTGTAGCAGCTAAAATAGCCAAAATACTTCCTGGTGAAGCAACGGCTTGTAAGCCTCCTCCTAAAAGAACAAATGTAAATACTCCGCTCATTCCTCCTAAAATAGCCGCAATGATTAGAAGAGGACGCATTAAAACGTAAGGGAAGTAAATTTCGTGAATTCCGCCAATAAAATGAATGATGGCCGCTCCCGGTGCTGACTGTTTTGCTGTTCCTTTTCCAAAGAAGCAATACGCTAACAGAATTCCTAATCCCGGACCAGGATTTGTTTCTAATAACAATAGAATGGACTGTCCGTTTGTTCGAATTTGTTCTGCTCCAATCGGAGATAAAATGCCGTGATTAATGGCATTGTTTAAGAATAAAATTTTAGCTGGTTCAATTAAAATACTTGTAAGAGGAAGAAGGCCATGTGCAACCATCCAATCTACACCCACTACAAGTGCACCTGTAAATCCGTCCACAGCTGGGCTAACTCCTAAAAAGGCTAGAATCGCTAGAATTCCTCCAAGAATACCTGCTGAGAAATTATTAATTAACATCTCAAATCCTGTTTTGACTTTACCTTCAATAAACTGGTCAAACTTCTTGATGATATAACCGCCCAGCGGCCCCATAATCATAGCGCCTAGAAACATCGGAATATCAGATCCAACAATGACGCCCATGGTCGCGATAGCACCTACAACGCCTCCGCGCTGATCGTGTACAAGCTTTCCTCCTGTGTAGCCGATTAGCAGCGGAAGCAAATACTTGACCATTGGATCCACTAGTTTGGCAAGGCTTTCATTTGGAAAAAAGCCTGTTGGAATAAATAAAGCAGTAATAAGTCCCCATGCAATAAATGCTCCGATATTTGGCATAACCATTGAACTTAGAAAGTTCCCAAATTTTTGTACAGCTACTTTTATATTAGATTGAGCCATTTGCTCTCTTCCTTTCTCTACGTGATGATACTTTAATCGTAAGAGATTAAACGCTTTCATTCAATGAATAGGAAAACTAACTTTGTCGTACCACAGACGGACAAAGCTTTTAATTACATAAAAAAGCAGCTGAATTACACGAATTCAGCTGCTTTCTAACTTAATATTTATCTAATTCACTTACAGGAGATTGAATAATAACTGGATTTTTCTCTGGATTTAACCATTTTAAAATAGAGACAACTTGTTCTTTAGAAGTGGCCGTACATCCTGCTGTATAATTTATTCCTACATGAAAGAAGATTGCACTTCCCTTTCCTGGGGTTCTAGATTCATTATAATTAATGACAAACCCATAATCATAAGCCGGGATATCCATGTTCTCAGCGCTCGTCCAGCGGCCATTCGCTGGCTTTTGCTGCCACGTATTATACAGAGAGCTTTTTGAATCGTCTACCCACACATCATTTGATGTAATCTTTCGATATGGAAGCTTAGTTCCAGGATTTGCATAGCGTCCGAATGCTGTGCCAATTGTATATTTCCCTGTCGGAGACTCCATATCTCCTTCTTTTTTCGCTAAAGCGAATCCTTTTTGTCCAAGTACACCGTTCGCAGTTAAAACTTGCTTCCATTTTCCATCAACTTTTTCAAATGTTTGAATTTTAGCAGACTTCGTATCGTAGTTATCTGCTGTAACCAAGATGACTTGCTGAGCGTTGCCTAACGTTTTAAAAGAATCGACTACGAGCTTTGGAGACGCTGTAGCTGAAGCCTGTACATAGTCACTGCTTACATAGCCTGTGCGGCCGTTATAGTTAATTTTGTACCAGCTTCCGCTTTTGCTCACCACAGACAGCTTCTGGCCTTTTGTCACACTTCCTATAGATGCGTAGTTGGTGCCTGCTCCGCTTCTTACGTTCAGCGTGCTCGCCGTTACTGTGTACGTTGTGCTTTCTGCTGGTGGCGTTGTTGGGGCCATTGTTGTTCCCGATGCTTGTACATAATCGCTGCTTACGTAGCCCGTGCGGCCGTTGTAGTTAATTTTGTACCAGCTTCCGCTTTTGCTCATCACAGACAGCTTCTGGCCTTTTGTCACACTTCCTATAGATGCGTAGTTGGTGCCCGCTCCGCTTCTTACATTCAGCGTGCTTGCCGTTACTGTATACGTTGTGCTTTCTGCTGGTGGCGCTGTTGTTCCTGATGACTGTACATAATCGCTGCTTACATAGCCTGTGCGGCCGTTATAGTTAATTTTGTACCAGCTTCCGCTTTTGCTCACCACAGATAGTGTTTGATCTTTTACTACGCTGCCGATAATCCCGTAATTCGTTCCCGCTCCGCTTCTCACATTTAGCTTGCTTGCCGTTACTTTATATGTAACTGTTGCTGCATATGCCTTTTCTTGATTTCCCCCAATTGAGCCAAAGCCAGGCGTTACAGCCGTTGCAAGCGTAGCTGTTAACGCCATCCCCACCATTAATTTTTTCAACTGCTTTCCCTCCATTTATTCCTTATAAAATTCTACTATTTTCTATTCTTAATTCATTATCTTACCATATTCCAAACGAAGGGAAAGGGTCAATAGATGCTTTTCACACGGCCTATAAAAAAAGACAGACCTCTTTGATAGGTCTGCCTCTTTCACTATTATCCTAAATCAACGTTGTGATATACTTGCTGCACATCTTCTAAGTCCTCTAATGCATCAATCATTTTTTCAAACTGAGCTTGTGCATCTTCAGGAAGAGTTACATCATTTTGAGCAAGCATCGTTTGCTCAGCTACTGTAAATTCCGTAATACCAGCATCGTTGAACGCTTTTTGTACCGCATGGAATTGATCCGGATCAGCATAAACAATTACAGAATCTTCTTCTTCTAAAATGTCACGCACGTCTACATCTGCTTCCATTAACAGTTCTAGCGTCTCTTCTTCATCTTTACCTTCTACACCAATAACAGCTGTTGGATCAAACATATACGCTACTGATCCGCTTACTCCCATATTACCGCCGTTTTTACCAAAGGCAGCACGCACGTCTGAAGCTGTTCTGTTTACGTTATTCGTAAGAGCATCTACGATAACCATTGAGCCATTTGGTCCAAAACCTTCGTAACGAAGATTATCGTAATTTTCTTCTGAACCGCCCTTTGCTTTTTCAATGGCACGGTCAATAATTGCTTTTGGCACATTGTATGTTTTCGCGCGTTCTAATACAACTTTTAACGCTTGGTTTGATTCTGGATCTGGCTCACCTTGTTTTGCAGCCACATAAATCTCACGGCCAAACTTGGCATATATACGACTTGTATTAGCATCTTTTGACGCTTTCTTTTCTTTAATATTGTTCCACTTACGGCCCATATTGTTTCACTCTCTTTCAAAATTGAATCTAATAAAATAAATAGGCAATGATATATCCGTTTTTATTATACATCAATTCCCTCTTATCTTTCGAGTTTAATACCTAAAAAAGACAAGCAATCTTTTGGTATATTTCGTTAACTAAATAAATGAGAAAACCATTTGATAACAGGCTGAATGATTTTTGTATATACCTTTTTCAGCGGTTTGTATATACATCTCACCCAAATCCACCGTAGGGGATAGTAGATCATATGAATTATGATCCACTTAACTCCTTTCCAAAAACAGAAGAATATACGCTGACAAAATGAAACCACGGGAATAACAATTTCATTGTAAAATGGCAGCACAACATATTTCCATAGAAGATAACAAGGGTAACAAACCATGTATAAAACAGGGTATAAAACATACTTCCATATAAATCTAGTTATAGGCAAAAAACATCGTTTCCAAACGAAGAGAATAAAAGGATAGATGAGGACACTCCATAGCCAAGAAATAGGATAAACGAATAAAAAACGTATAATGTATCTCCAAATGAAATCAATGACAGGTTGAATAATTCTTGTTCCTATCCATATGAGGGGCTTAGCGATAAAATATATCCATATCTTACACAAAATTTGAAATACAAAATAAAAGGGAAAATACAAGACAAAAAAGATGCCTCGCAACACGTACTTTATACTTTGAGCTACTCCACTAATACTTTTCACTTCCTTTTCTATAAATGAGTTTCATTCATTTACCTACTCTATTATATAAAATAAATGAAGCAAGCAAATATATTTTTTAGCTCAATGAGAATTATATACAAAAACACCCTTCTATAATAGAAGGGTGTCTAGAACCTTATTATTCTACAGTAACTGATTTTGCTAAGTTACGTGGTTTATCTACATCGCAATCGCGGTGCAATGCAGCGTAGTAAGAGATTAATTGTAAAGGAATAACCGCTGCTAGTGGTGAAAGTGTTTCGTGAACTTTCGGAATCACGTAGCGATCTTCTTCTGTTTCTAATCCTTTCATTGAAATGATACAAGGATTAGCTCCACGTGCTACTACTTCTTTTACGTTACCACGGATGCTTAAGTTTACATGTTCTTGTGTTGCTAATGCAATAATTGGCGTATTGTTTTCAATTAAAGCGATTGTTCCGTGCTTAAGCTCTCCTCCAGCAAATCCTTCTGCTTGAATGTAAGAGATTTCTTTTAGTTTTAACGCGCCTTCTAAACCTACATAATAATCAACAGAACGTCCAATAAAGAATGCGTTGCGAGTTGTTGCTAAGAATTGAAGAGCAATGCTTTCCATTTCTTCTTTGTCGTCGCAAAGTACTTCCATTGTGTTTGCTACGATTGCTAACTCTTGAACTAAATCAAATTCTAATTCAATGCCGCGTGTTTTTGCTGTTACAGCCGCTAGAATTGATAGGACTGCTAATTGAGCTGTATAAGCCTTTGTTGATGCTACAGCAATTTCCGGACCTGCATGAAGTAATAACGTATAATCAGATTCACGAGATAATGTTGATCCCGGAACGTTTGTGATTGTTAACGCTTTGTAACCTAGTTCTTTAATTTGAACTAATACTGCACGGCTGTCAGCTGTTTCTCCACTTTGAGAAATAAAGATAAACAGTGGCTTTTCAGATAAAAGCGGCATGTTGTAAGAGAATTCACTTGCTACGTGCACTTCTACCGGAACCTTCGCCCACGTTTCAATGAATTGTTTACCTACTAGGCCTGCATGATAGCTTGTTCCACATGCTACGATATAGATGCGGTCTGCTTCATCCATTGCTCCTAAAATGTCTGCATCAATGTGCAGTTCATTGTTTTCATTTTGATACTCTTGAATGATTTTACGAACAACTAAAGGCTGCTCATCAATTTCTTTTAACATATAGTGAGGGTACGTACCTTTTTCAATATCACTTGCATCAAGCTCTGCTGTGTAAGGTGCTCTTTCTACCACTTCACCATCAAGCGTTTTAATTGTTACGCCTTCTTTTGTAACAATTACTGTTTCTTTATCCATTAATTCTACGTACTGATCTGTTACTTGAAGCATTGCCATAGCATCGCTTGCTACAACGTTAAATCCTTCGCCAACACCTACAAGAAGCGGGCTTTTGTTTTTAGCTACGTAGATTGTATTTTTATCTTCGTTATCAACAAGAGCTAGTGCATAAGAACCGTGAAGCAAGCTTACTGTCTTGCGGAACGCTTCTTCTACATCTAAGCCTTCTGCTGCGATTTTTTCAATTAACTGAACGATTACTTCTGTATCCGTTTCGCTTTTGAACGTTACATCTTGTAAATATTCACGTTTTAAAATAGCGTAGTTTTCAATTACACCATTATGCACAAGCGTGAAGCGTCCAGATGTACTTTGATGCGGGTGAGCATTTTCTTGGCTTGGTACACCATGAGTTGCCCAACGCGTATGACCGATACCTGCTGGTGCTACAACACTGTTATCTACTGCCTGACGCAATTCTGCAATACGGCCTTTTTCTTTGAATACGTGTACGCCTTCATTGTTAACAACTGCAATACCTGCTGAGTCATAGCCACGATATTCTAACTTTTCAAGACCACGTAATAAAATTTCTTTCGAATCTTCTGTTCCAATATATCCTACAATTCCGCACATAGATAAAATCCTCCTTCATGTATGAAAAGAGAGTCTCTTTTCATCATCAATGATTATCATCTCAATGCTTTTGTCCAATAAGTCACCTCATTGTTTTTCACATCAAGTTTTCGGCCGTGATAATCAACAACCGGGAGGCATCCGCCGATACTTCGATAAACCTCCTCCTCGTCAACTAAGTCGTTTCCGTCCCTTTACTTAGTTCAGGCGCTTTGTATTCACTTTTAAAATAGATTGTTCACTCCTTTACATAAATTAAGAGACGAACAGATTTAATATTACAATAAGAAGTGAGAAAACGTCAATTATCTTCTTTACTATCTGTAAAAACAGCCTTTAGCATCAGATAATTTCCAAGAATTTTTCTCAACAATATAAAAATATGCATAAGCAGCTTGAAACGTCACCGCTTATGCATATAATTAATGAATTACTCTAAGCCCATTTCTTCTTTTACTACTTCTACGATACGCGTTACATAAGTTTCACATTCTTCTTGTGTTTGTGCTTCAACCATAACACGTACTAACGGCTCTGTTCCTGAAGGGCGTACAAGTACTCGGCCATTACCGTTCATTTCTTTTTCCACTTCTTCAATAACCACTTTTACCTTCTCGTTATCTGTAACATGATGCTTATCCGTTACTTTTACATTTACAAGAAGCTGAGGATACTTCTTCATTTCAGCTGCTAATTCTGATAAAGGCTTTTTCGTTGCTTGCATAATGTTTACAAGCTGAATAGCTGAAAGCATACCGTCACCTGTTGTGTTGTAATCTAAGAAAATAATATGACCTGACTGTTCTCCACCTAGGTTATATTGATTAGCTTTCATTTCTTCTACTACATAACGGTCGCCTACACCAGTTTGTGCACTTTCAATTCCGCTAGCTTCTAGTGCTTTATAGAAGCCTAAGTTACTCATAACAGTAGAAACAAGCGTATTTTTCTTTAAACGTCCTTGTTCATATAAGTACTTTGCACAAATGAACATGATTTGATCACCGTCTACAATCTCGCCTTTTTCATCGATTGCGATTAAACGATCTCCGTCTCCATCAAATGCTAACCCAACATCCGCTCCTTTTTCTTTTAAGAAGGCACTTAATGCTTCCGGATGTGTAGATCCTACACCGTCATTGATGTTTAATCCGTTTGGTGATGCCCCCATTGTAGAGATATCCGCATCTAAATCTGCAAATAAATGTGCTGCTAACGATGACGTTGCTCCGTGCGCACAGTCTAATGCAACATGAATACCTGAGAAGTCTTCATCAACCGTTTGTTTTAAGTATTGAAGATATTTTTGTCCACCTTCGAAGTAGTCATTTACCTGACCTAAATCTCCCCCAACAGGTCTTGGTAATTGATCTGTTTCACTATCCATTAACGCTTCAATTTCATTCTCTTGTGCATCTGACAGTTTAAATCCATCTGGACCAAAGAATTTAATTCCGTTATCTTGAACTGGGTTATGTGAAGCAGAGATCATGACTCCTGCTTGTGCGCCAAGTGCTTTTGTTAAATACGCTACCCCTGGAGTTGAAATAACGCCTAATCGCATAACTTCTGCACCAATTGAAAGCAAGCCTGCAACAAGCGCTCCTTCTAACATATGACCAGAAACGCGTGTATCGCGTCCGATTAATACCTTTGGTCGCTCTGCATCTTTTGTTAGAACGTAACCACCTAAGCGTCCAATTTTAAAAGCAAGCTCAGGAGTTAATTCACTATTGGCAACTCCTCGTACTCCGTCTGTTCCAAAATACTTACCCATTAATTTTCTCTCCTTCATGTCAAAACATTTAGTTTCCTGATGTATTATCTGTCTGTCCATCTACGGGTGTAGAATTTTCATCACTTTGATTACTACTATCGTCACCAGTTTCTGTATTATCTGTTGGTGTATCTGTATTGTCTTCAGGTGTATCAGTCTCTTCGCTTGGTTTATCAGTTGAATCACCTGAATTTCCCGTCCCAGGATTTGTTCCTGATCCTGATCCAGTTCCCGTGTCTGGCTTTGTTTCTTTATCGCTCGTGCTTCCACTTGTTTCTTTATCCGTTTGCTCATCATTTGTCCCTGATTGTTTTTTCGCTGTTACACGAACTTTTGCCTGTTTAGTCGATAGTGTTGATGTAACAGAGTCAGGACTATTTATTATAATAGGAACCGTGTGCTCCCCAGCAGATAAATTCCCTACATTCGCTGACAAGCTAATGCCGCTTTTCGTTAACTTATCTAAATCAGATTTTGGTCCTTTTACATCCGCATCTACTGAAGTAGGAGAAAGCAGTTCATACGTGTACTTTGAGGATTGACCAGTTAAAGAAACCGGCAAATTCTTAAATGACTTAGTCTCAGCTGCACTTGCGTCCGTTTCTTCTGCGTCTTTCTCATCACCTTGTTTGTCTACTTCCACATGAACGGTAATTTGTTTAGGACTTACACTATCTATTCCGTCTGGAACAGGGACATTCACCTTAATATCTTTAGATTTCGTAATACCGGTAACATCGACTGGAATATTATCAATTTTATCGATTTTTTCTAAAGAATCAGATGGACCGATAATTTTCACGGTATCTGTTTTAGGCTCTAGCTTCGTAATGTTGACACCGTCGCCTGGCGTGCCTTCTTGAATCACATCGATCGGCACTTTTTTACTAATATTTTTCACCGGGATTGTTACATTGACCGTTTCTGGTTGAACTGTTACATTCAATTTATTTAAATTCTTGTCTAATGCGACAACAGTTGCTTGTTTCGTCACTGTTTTTGAAGCATTATCTAAATCAATAATAGCTTTTACATAAGCAACTTGGTCTAATTGACTTGATGCGCCCGTTACCGTGACGGCTCTTGGGCTAACGGTTGCTTCCCCTGCTTCATACCCATTTTTGACCTTATTTTTATCATAGCTTGCCTCTACTGAAAACTGTTTTGAATCGCGTTCTTCAATTGTTACATTTACAATATCAGGCTTAACCACTACGTTTAAATTATCAGAGATATTTCGATACTGAACCTTGACTCTATGCTGCCCTAAGCTTAAATTATCAAGGTCAATATAAGCTTGATAATCTTTTTGTAGCTTTGTTTGAGCCAAAATATTTTTAGGACCTTCCAGTGTCATAATGACCGTATCCGGAACACCTCTTACAATTCTGTTCTTCTCATTGTAGGATACTTGAACCGGAACATCTGTTAATGTTTCTACTCCAGTGTTGGCAGAACTGCTTCGGTTCAGAATTTTATTTGATGAACTGGCACCATCATCTAAATTAACAGATAAATATAACATGAAGGCTAACAGCAACGCGATAATTTTCATAACCCACGATCGATTCATCAATTTATCCATTCTTCTTCAACCTCCATTGCCAACGAGTGGAAGAAGTTGCTTTAGAAGTTGTGACTAATTCTTTTTCTAGCATTTCTCTTAATGTATCAATGGTCAATTCACGATACAATTCACCGTTTTTGGTAACGGAAATGCCTCCAGTTTCTTCAGATACAATGACAGTCACACTATCTGTTACTTCACTTATTCCTACAGCAGCACGATGGCGAGTACCTAATTCTTTTGAAATAAAAGGACTTTCAGATAAAGGTAAGTAACATGCTGCAGCGGCTACTTGATCCCGCTGTAAAATAACCGCTCCATCATGAAGTGGTGTATTCGGTATAAATAAGTTGATTAATAATTCAGAAGAAATATTAGAGTTGAGCGGTATACCTGTTTCAATATAATCACCCATACCCGTCTCTCTTTCAATTGAGATCAATGCACCTATGCGTCTTTTAGCCATATAATGCGTTGCTTTTATAATCGCCTCAATCGTAACGGTACGTTCATCTTCTTCAGGCAAATTACTGCGTGAAAACAAACGTCCTCTCCCAAGCTGTTCAAGCGCTCGGCGCAGCTCTGGCTGGAAGATAATAATAATAGCTAAAAATCCATACGTTAACGCTTGGTCCATTAACCATTGCAACGTATTTAGTCCAAGGAAGTTACTTATAAAGCGGACAACTAAAATTACCGTGATTCCTTTTAAAAGCTGTACTGCTTTTGTACCTCTTATGACCATAATTAATTTATATATGACGAACCATACCAGGAGAACATCAACAATTTTTCCTAAATATGAGAGGATTGGCAGGTCTCCAATAGGCATCTTCTCACTTCCTCTATATATGTAATAAAGATAACATAACCGTTTTATTATACCATAAAACAAAATTACACTGTAAATTACATCTTATTTTTAAATCCTTGTTCCTATATAATGTAGCCTTCTTTTTATATAAATAAAACCGTCCACTGTTCCTCTCTAACAAGATAAGCGGACGGTTTTATGTTTAACTATTAAAAGTCAACAGCTTGCTTGGCATGAGTTTTGACGTTATACCATACCCAGTCAAAAATCTTGTCTAACTCTTCAATATTGCCTGTCACTTCTCCTGCAGAAGCTAGATACTTATCACCATGTATAACAGTAACGTTTCCATCTACTTTTCCTTCAATTTTAATATCGCCATTTCTCACAGTAATATCACCTTTGACGGTCTCACCTTTTGGTACAACGACTGTTTTATCGTGAATGACCAGGTTCGGCTGCTTTGAAACAGAAAAGTCTTCATCCGTTTCCCAAGCTGAAAACACCGTGCCGGACATTAACAACACAAATACAGCAGCTGCACTAAGAATCGGATGGTTTGTAAACCATCTATTCATTCGAATTCGATTCTTCTCACGTGGTAACCCGGCCATAACACCTGCTGTAAAGTTCATAGGTAATTCTATATGAGAAGTGCTTTGCACAAATGCAATCGTTCTTTTTAACTGATGCATATGCTGCTGACAACCTTTGCATTGGTGCAAATGCTCTTTTAATAACAGTTCATTTTCTTTTGTAATATCTCCATCTAAATGCTCATGAATGAGGTTTACATACATTTTTGGACATTTCATTCTTAGTTCACTCCTTACAAGTGGCGAAGTCGATTTCTTAAAGCTTCACGTCCTCTGTGAATTCTAGTCTTTACCGTACCAAGAGGCAGGTCTAAAATATCGCTGATTTCTTTTAACGACAGCTCATCTATATATTTTAGGACAATGACAGTTCGATATTTCTCAGGTAGCTTTAATATTTCCGACTGAATGAATTCTTGCAATTCTACTTGCTCTAGCTCTTCCTCTGGTAAGGCCTGATCGGCAGCTATTTGAGAGTACATATTTAACCCGTCGGTCCCGGCTACTTCTGCATCTAAATAATAGTCTGGCTTTTTTTTACGAATTCGATCAATACAAAGATTTGTAGCAATTCGATATAGCCAGGTGGAAAACTTTTTACTCGTGTCATAGCTATGAATATTTACATAGGCTCGAATAAACGCTTCTTGTGCAGCGTCTTGCGCTTCTTCCCGGTTTCCTAGCATTCGATAACATAGATGAAAAAGTTTATCCTTGTGATATTCTACTATGTCAGCAAACGCATCCTGGTCACCTTTTTTTACTTTTTTTATTTTTCTTTTTAATAATAAATCCATGTAACGGTTACCTCCGCCCATTGCGGGATAGTATATATACGTGTACTTTATCATAAAGTTTCACTTATGCTTAATTATTTTAACAAAAATTTGTCAAATACGTTTAAAAAGATCGTACGTAGGTTATGTAATTAGTATAGATGAAAAGAAGAGGAGTGGAAAGCTTGACTCATACAAAAGAAAACCTTTTGAATCAAATTGAAGAATGTAGAAATAACATGGTCACTCTTGCAGCAGAAAATCCTTTATCATCACTAACAGTGGTGAGAGTAAGCTCAGAGCTAGATGGTCTATTAAATGAATATGAAAAGTTTTTCTCTATATAAAGAAGCTCTAGAATCTGAACTAAGAGCTTCTTTTTTTTTACCTTCACATATGTTTCATGTACCTTTTGGTAGGCAATAATGTTTTATACTAATTTTTCTCCTAAAAGTGAGCCCATTAATGCAACAGCTACGGTAGCTGTTTTATTCCGCTCATCTAAAATAGGATTCACTTCCACAAACTCGGCAGAAGTGATTAGCTGAGATTCTGCCAACATCTCCATAGCTAAATGACTTTCTCTGTAGCTTATTCCACCGATAACTGGCGTTCCTACTCCAGGTGCATCATGTGGATCCAGTCCATCTAAATCGAGTGATAGATGAACGCCATCTGTTTTATCACGCAAATATAAAATTGTTTCTTCCATTACTTTTGTCATACCCATTCGATCTATCTCATGCATCGTATACACTTTAATTCCTTTTTCCTTTATTAGCTCTTTTTCTCCTTCATCTAAAGAACGGGCTCCGATAATCACAATATTCTCGGGCTTGACTTTAGGGGCATAGCCACCAATTCGAGTCAATGCTTCGTCTCCTATACCTATACTTGCCGCCAATGGCATACCGTGAATATTTCCGGAAGGAGACGTATCTGCTGTATTTAAATCTCCGTGTGCATCATACCAAATTACGCCCAAATTTTTATAATGACGACTTACTCCTGCTAGTGTTCCGATAGCGATGCTGTGATCTCCCCCTAGCACTAAAGGAAACCTTTTATTTGTAATAACATCACTTACGGTCTGAGCAAGTCTTTCGCTAGCATCCGCTACAGCTTTTAAATTCTTTAAGTTTGTATTTTCATCACTATGTACTCGTTCAGCTAAGGCAATTTCAATATTCCCTTTATCTTCTACACTATATCCAATATTCTCGATGCGTTCCATAACACCTGCATATCGTATCGCACTTGGCCCCATATCGACCCCTCGGCGAGTTTGACCTAAATCCATTGGTACTCCAATAATTGAAAGCTTATTCATAATATGTCCCCCCATCACAAATGTTGCTACTCTCTTATTGTAACGGCTAAATGAGCGATGGCTCAACTCGACACTTTTTTGAATATATATACAATTCTAATTTGTAGAAACTACACAAAAAAACCTTTAAGCAAATTGCTTAAAGGTTGTACGTTTATATGTATGGTGGAGCCTAGCGGGATCGAACCGCTGACCTCCTGCGTGCAAGGCAGGCGCTCTCCCAGCTGAGCTAAGGCCCCAATATGTTTTTTTATATAGAAATGGAGCGGAAGACGAGGTTCGAACTCGCGACCCCCACCTTGGCAAGGTGGTGTTCTACCACTGAACTACTTCCGCTTATTAAAATGAGCCATGAAGGACTCGAACCTTCGACCCTCTGATTAAAAGTCAGATGCTCTACCAACTGAGCTAATGGCTCTCTATGGCTGGGCTAGCTGGATTCGAACCAACGCATGACGGAATCAAAATCCGTTGCCTTACCGCTTGGCGATAGCCCAATAAAAATGGTGGAGGGGGGCAGATTCGAACTGCCGAACCCGAAGGAGCGGATTTACAGTCCGCCGCGTTTAGCCACTTCGCTACCCCTCCGATATAAATGGTGCCGGCAAGAGGACTTGAACCCCCAACCTACTGATTACAAGTCAGTTGCTCTACCAGTTGAGCTACACCGGCACGGTGGTGGAGGATGACGGGATCGAACCGCCGACCCCCTGCTTGTAAGGCAGGTGCTCTCCCAGCTGAGCTAATCCTCCACTATTATGTAGATAAAAATAAATGGTGACCCGTACGGGATTCGAACCCGTGTTACCGCCGTGAAAGGGCGGTGTCTTAACCGCTTGACCAACGGGCCAGTTGGCTCCACAGGTAGGACTCGAACCTACGACCGATCGGTTAACAGCCGATAGCTCTACCACTGAGCTACTGTGGAATAATAATAGCCTGGCAACGTCCTACTCTCACAGGGACAAAGTCCCAACTACCATCGGCGCTAAAGAGCTTAACTTCCGTGTTCGGTATGGGAACGGGTGTGACCTCTTCGCTATCGCCACCAGACAAATTATATTATACATGATTTGATAAAGAAAGCAAGACTTTTTTTGAAAAAGTTTTGTTCTCTCAAAACTAGGTAACAGGTTGCTGAGTAAAGCTTACGCTTTTAAAGTTTGGTTAAGTCCTCGATCGATTAGTATCAGTCAGCTACACATGTCGCCACGCTTCCACCTCTGACCTATCAACCTGATCATCTTTCAGGGATCTTACTAGCTTGCGCTATGGGAAATCTCATCTTGAGGGGGGCTTCATGCTTAGATGCTTTCAGCACTTATCCCGTCCACACATAGCTACCCAGCGATGCCTTTGGCAAGACAACTGGTACACCAGCGGTGTGTCCATCCCGGTCCTCTCGTACTAAGGACAGCTCCTCTCAAATTTCCTACGCCCACGACGGATAGGGACCGAACTGTCTCACGACGTTCTGAACCCAGCTCGCGTACCGCTTTAATGGGCGAACAGCCCAACCCTTGGGACCGACTACAGCCCCAGGATGCGATGAGCCGACATCGAGGTGCCAAACCTCCCCGTCGATGTGGACTCTTGGGGGAGATAAGCCTGTTATCCCCGGGGTAGCTTTTATCCGTTGAGCGATGGCCCTTCCATGCGGAACCACCGGATCACTAAGCCCGACTTTCGTCCCTGCTCGACTTGTAGGTCTCGCAGTCAAGCTCCCTTGTGCCTTTACACTCTACGAATGATTTCCAACCATTCTGAGGGAACCTTTGGGCGCCTCCGTTACATTTTAGGAGGCGACCGCCCCAGTCAAACTGCCCACCTGACACTGTCTCCCGGCCCGATCAGGGCCGCGGGTTAGAATTTCAATACAGCCAGGGTAGTATCCCACCGACGCCTCCACCGAAGCTAGCGCTCCGGCTTCTCAGGCTCCTACCTATCCTGTACAAGCTGTACCAAAATTCAATATCAGGCTACAGTAAAGCTCCACGGGGTCTTTCCGTCCTGTCGCGGGTAACCTGCATCTTCACAGGTACTATAATTTCACCGAGTCTCTCGTTGAGACAGTGCCCAGATCGTTACGCCTTTCGTGCGGGTCGGAACTTACCCGACAAGGAATTTCGCTACCTTAGGACCGTTATAGTTACGGCCGCCGTTTACTGGGGCTTCGATTCAGAGCTTCTCCCAAAGGATAACCCCTCCTCTTAACCTTCCAGCACCGGGCAGGCGTCAGCCCCTATACTTCGCCTTGCGGCTTCGCAGAGACCTGTGTTTTTGCTAAACAGTCGCCTGGGCCTATTCACTGCGGCTCTCTCGGGCTATACACCCTACCAGAGCACCCCTTCTCCCGAAGTTACGGGGTCATTTTGCCGAGTTCCTTAACGAGAGTTCTCTCGATCACCTTAGGATTCTCTCCTCGCCTACCTGTGTCGGTTTGCGGTACGGGCACCTCCCGCCTCGCTAGAGGCTTTTCTTGGCAGTGTGGAATCAGGAACTTCGGTACTATAATTCCCTCGTCATCACAGCTCAGCCTTTATGATGAGCGGATTTGCCTACTCATCAGCCTAACTGCTTGAACGCGCATATCCAGCAGCGCGCTTACCCTATCCTACTGCGTCCCCCCATTACTCAAACGGCGGGGAGGTGGTACAGGAATATCAACCTGTTGGCCATCGCCTACGCTTTTCAGCCTCGGCTTAGGTCCCGACTAACCCTGAGCGGACGAGCCTTCCTCAGGAAACCTTAGGCATTCGGTGGACAAGATTCTCACTTGTCTTTCGCTACTCATACCGGCATTCTCACTTCTAAGCGCTCCACCAGTCCTTACGGTCTGACTTCGCTGCACTTAGAACGCTCTCCTACCACTGACATCAAAGATGTCAATCCACAGCTTCGGTGATACGTTTAGCCCCGGTACATTTTCGGCGCAGAGTCACTCGACCAGTGAGCTATTACGCACTCTTTAAATGGTGGCTGCTTCTAAGCCAACATCCTGGTTGTCTAAGCAACTCCACATCCTTTTCCACTTAACGTATACTTGGGGACCTTAGCTGGTGGTCTGGGCTGTTTCCCTTTTGACTACGGATCTTATCACTCGCAGTCTGACTCCCATGGATAAGTCTTTGGCATTCGGAGTTTGACTGAATTCGGTAACCCGTTGGGGGCCCCTAGTCCAATCAGTGCTCTACCTCCAAGACTCTCACAACATGAGGCTAGCCCTAAAGCTATTTCGGAGAGAACCAGCTATCTCCAGGTTCGATTGGAATTTCTCCGCTACCCACACCTCATCCCCGCACTTTTCAACGTGCGTGGGTTCGGGCCTCCATTCAGTGTTACCTGAACTTCACCCTGGACATGGGTAGATCACCTGGTTTCGGGTCTACAACCACATACTAAACGCCCTATTCAGACTCGCTTTCGCTACGGCTCCGCCTTATCAGCTTAACCTTGCATGGGATCGTAACTCGCCGGTTCATTCTACAAAAGGCACGCCATCACCCATTAACGGGCTCTGACTACTTGTAGGCACACGGTTTCAGGATCTCTTTCACTCCCCTTCCGGGGTGCTTTTCACCTTTCCCTCACGGTACTGGTTCACTATCGGTCACTAGGTAGTATTTAGCCTTGGGAGATGGTCCTCCCAGCTTCCGACGGAATTTCACGTGTTCCGCCGTACTCAGGATCCACTCAAGAGGGAACGAAGTTTCAACTACAGGGTTGTTACCTTCTTCGACGGACCTTTCCAGGTCGCTTCATTTACTTCGTTCCTTTGTAACTCCGTATAGAGTGTCCTACAACCCCAAGAGGCAAGCCTCTTGGTTTGGGCTAATTCCGTTTCGCTCGCCGCTACTCAGGAAATCGCATTTGCTTTCTCTTCCTCCGGGTACTTAGATGTTTCAGTTCCCCGGGTCTGCCTTCAATATCCTATGTATTCAGATAAAGATACTGTTCCATTACGAACAGTGGGTTTCCCCATTCGGAAATCTCCGGATCAAAGCTCACTTACAGCTCCCCGAAGCATATCGGTGTTAGTCCCGTCCTTCATCGGCTCCTAGTGCCAAGGCATTCACCGTGCGCCCTTTCTAACTTAACCATTAGCGAATAAATGGTACAACATAAAGTTGTGTTATTTATTGGTTTGATTAAAGAAAAGTTTCACTTTTCCTCAGCAATTACTGTTATCTAGTTTTCAAAGAACAATCGCAACCAAAATTCTTCTTATCTAATAAGAAGAAAGTAGTATGCTTTCTATAATTGAGAGATTGAACTCTCAAAACTGAACAAAGTGTCAAAACGTACGTCATGTAAAAATCCTTAGAAAGGAGGTGATCCAGCCGCACCTTCCGATACGGCTACCTTGTTACGACTTCACCCCAATCATCTGTCCCACCTTAGGCGGCTAGCTCCTTACGGTTACTCCACCGACTTCGGGTGTTACAAACTCTCGTGGTGTGACGGGCGGTGTGTACAAGGCCCGGGAACGTATTCACCGCGGCATGCTGATCCGCGATTACTAGCGATTCCAGCTTCATGTAGGCGAGTTGCAGCCTACAATCCGAACTGAGAATGGTTTTATGGGATTGGCTTGACCTCGCGGTCTTGCAGCCCTTTGTACCATCCATTGTAGCACGTGTGTAGCCCAGGTCATAAGGGGCATGATGATTTGACGTCATCCCCACCTTCCTCCGGTTTGTCACCGGCAGTCACCTTAGAGTGCCCAACTAAATGCTGGCAACTAAGATCAAGGGTTGCGCTCGTTGCGGGACTTAACCCAACATCTCACGACACGAGCTGACGACAACCATGCACCACCTGTCACTCTGTCCCCCGAAGGGGAACGCTCTATCTCTAGAGTTGTCAGAGGATGTCAAGACCTGGTAAGGTTCTTCGCGTTGCTTCGAATTAAACCACATGCTCCACCGCTTGTGCGGGCCCCCGTCAATTCCTTTGAGTTTCAGTCTTGCGACCGTACTCCCCAGGCGGAGTGCTTAATGCGTTAGCTGCAGCACTAAAGGGCGGAAACCCTCTAACACTTAGCACTCATCGTTTACGGCGTGGACTACCAGGGTATCTAATCCTGTTTGCTCCCCACGCTTTCGCGCCTCAGCGTCAGTTACAGACCAAAAAGCCGCCTTCGCCACTGGTGTTCCTCCACATCTCTACGCATTTCACCGCTACACGTGGAATTCCGCTTTTCTCTTCTGCACTCAAGTTCCCCAGTTTCCAATGACCCTCCACGGTTGAGCCGTGGGCTTTCACATCAGACTTAAGAAACCGCCTGCGCGCGCTTTACGCCCAATAATTCCGGATAACGCTTGCCACCTACGTATTACCGCGGCTGCTGGCACGTAGTTAGCCGTGGCTTTCTGGTTAGGTACCGTCAAGGTACAAGCAGTTACTCTTGTACTTGTTCTTCCCTAACAACAGAGTTTTACGACCCGAAAGCCTTCATCACTCACGCGGCGTTGCTCCGTCAGACTTTCGTCCATTGCGGAAGATTCCCTACTGCTGCCTCCCGTAGGAGTCTGGGCCGTGTCTCAGTCCCAGTGTGGCCGATCACCCTCTCAGGTCGGCTATGCATCGTTGCCTTGGTGAGCCGTTACCTCACCAACTAGCTAATGCACCGCGGGCCCATCTGTAAGTGATAGCCGAAACCATCTTTCAATCATCTCCCATGAAGGAGAAGATCCTATCCGGTATTAGCTTCGGTTTCCCGAAGTTATCCCAGTCTTACAGGCAGGTTGCCCACGTGTTACTCACCCGTCCGCCGCTAACGTCATAGAAGCAAGCTTCTAATCAGTTCGCTCGACTTGCATGTATTAGGCACGCCGCCAGCGTTCATCCTGAGCCAGGATCAAACTCTCCGAAGAAATGTTTGACTTGCTCATTTAAAAAATAAAAATTAACGTTGACGTTTGTCGCTTTGTTCAGTTTTCAAAGTTCAACCGCCGCTCTTGAGCGACTTTCTTATATTAACAAGTTGTCTTTCATTTGTCAACAACTTTTTAATATTTTATTTCTGATGAATTGCGATTGTTTTCCAATCACTCATCAGCGACATTTAATAATTTAACATCTGTGCTATATAAAAGTCAACACTTTTTGAAAAGTTTTTTTCGTTTTATCAAAAAATCTTATTTACTTCCCTGCTTTCGCCAAATCTTAGCAAGATCTTTGAAAGGATTTGATACTTTTCTTGAATGTTTCGTTCAAGAACTACATGATTCAAACTTTGTTGAAAAGCAACGTTTGATCTCTTTATTTCTTCTCTAAGTAGTGCTTCTAACTCTAAACACTCCACCTGATTAAATAAACAAATTTTCATTGATTCACCTGCTTTTTGCGACATTGATTCTCACACATCAAAATAAAATCAGTTGTTCTTTTCCTTACCTGTTATTAATTGTAGACAAAACGCATACAAATTAGACAAGTACTACTTATTAAATGAGGTGACAAAATGAATATGTTTTATACTATTCGAGCCAAAAGAATCAAACAGACCATGCTTATCGTAGTTGCTGCGTTTTTTACAAGTTTTTTTCTCTATGCTCAGCAGACGTTTCACTTTCCCGTGTTTTCAACGGATAACGGTCCAAGAGCTGTTTATAAGGCGGATGATAAAAATCCGGAAGTTGCTCTGACCTTTAACATCAGCTGGGGAGATGAAAGAGCTATTCCCATTCTGAATGAACTAAAAAGACAGCATATTGAACATGCTACTTTCTTTTTATCTGCTTCATGGGCTGAACGTCACCCAGATATTGTAGAGCGCATTAAGAAAGAAGGTCACGAAATTGGCACAATGGGCTATGACTATACTTCTTATACAAGCCTAAAACCTAATGAGATTAGACAGGATCTTGCAAAATCAAAGAAAGTCTTTGATTCTCTAGGCCTTAAAGATGTTCACCTTCTTCGTCCTCCTAACGGGCAATTTAATAAAGACATCTTAAAATTAACAGCAGATATAGGATATACTACTGTTCACTGGAGCATTGATTCTAAAGACTGGACAAATCCAGGGGTTGAAAAAATTGTCTCGAATGTTACAAAGCCTTTAGACGGGGGAGATATTATATTGCTGCACGCGTCTGACTCCGCTCAACAAACAGCAAAGGCTATTCCATATATCAAGGATTCATTACAAAATAAAAAAGTCTCAAACGTAAGTATTTCAACATTAATTTCAAATTCAAAAACCCAAGTAAAAGATATCCGCTAAGATTTATTCCCACTGTATATGGAAAGCAAAAGCAGACAAATATACTATTTGTCTGCTTTTGCTATTCTTGCGTGCGTAAGAAGTTTCGGCAAAATAAGAAGTTGATACATATTACAAATTAGAAGTGGAAACAACATAAGGTAAAGCCAGCTTTCTTCATTCGTTCGCAGCGCTGGGAACCATTCAATTGTCGTTACAACAATCATAAAAAACAGCGCTGGTACAAAAGCCTCTTTATTCGTCTGCTTTTTCTTTGCATACGCCACTAACAACCCCACCGCTAACAAGAAAACGCTTAACAAAATATACTTACCTATGCCTTCTCCCGCTTGTTGAAAGAACTTATATCGAAAATAAGCAACGTCAAATAATACAAATAAAACAAATACAATTTGAACCGATTTCCAAAGAGATGCAGATTTAAAAATTCCCAGCCCAAATCGGTGAATAGTTAAATATGCAAAGAACCCCATTTGGCTAATTAAACTAAAAATAAACCCTACGCCTACGAGCCATGTTAAAACAGCAACAATTTCTCCTATCTTTCCTTGTTGAAATAAGTGACCGTATTCCCCCCAGCGCACCGCAAACCCAACAACAGCTGTACTTATACCCCCAACAGCTAACGTGGTTAGAAATAGACGAACCCAATTTCGACTATTCACTTCCATCTCCCCCATAAGTTGCAAAATTGTACCTTTTCATAAATTGTACCAATCACGTTTTGAAAAATCTAGAGCTCTTTTATGAATAAAAAACCTTGATTATCTCATATTAAGCGTAAGCATATTAGGAAAGGAGCTCATTACTATGAAAAAGCGACTCATGCTCCTCATTTATATAGGAATGTGTATGCTTTTAGCTACAGCCTGTGCACCGCAAGATGAAGAGAACAATGGTATGGATTATGATCAAACAAAGAAAATGGTTGTTGATATTTTAAAAACAGATGAAGGAAAAAAAGCAGTCGAGGCAATTATGAAAGACCCTTCTGTTAGACAAGATATTTTAATGGATCAAAACGCGATAAAAGATACAATTTCTCAAACCTTAGTATCAGATAAGGGCGTGGAATTTTGGAAAAAAGCCATGGATGATCCGAAGTTTGCTGAAAGCTTTGCTAAAAGTTTGGAAAAAGAAAATAAGACGGTCATCAAACAACTAATGAAAGATCCTGAATATCAAGGAATGCTTCAAGATGTTTTAAAGGATCCGGCTATGGAAAAAGAAGTACTGACTGTTTTAAAGAGTAAAGAATATCGCACTTATTTACAAAAGATTATGACCGAAACGTTTGATAGCCCTCTTTATCAATCTAAAATTCAAGACATTCTTTTGAAAGCCGCTGAAGAAACACAAGGTGGACAAAAACAAAGCAGCGACGATGGCGGTTCTTCTTCCGCTGGATCTGACTCAGGGGGAGAACAGCAACAGCAGTGATTAAATACGCATCTCACATGAGATGCGTATTTAATTATGTCATTTATTTTTATTAAAAAACCTAAATGACTTCTTTATATTTTTTAATACTTAGTATTTTTATTGGAATTGTAAACTTTAATTCTTAGCTTTATGGTAAAATATTAGAAATTAACACAATCGTTTTATAGCAAAAGGAGGGAATTCGATGGAATTTCGCGTTATTAAAACGTTTCAAACCATTGTTCGTTTAGGAAGCTTTCAATTAGCCGCTGAATATTTAAAGTACTCTCAGCCTACCATTACACTGCACATTCAAAAGTTAGAATCCGAACTAGGATTTAAGCTTTTAGAACGAGGAAAAAGCATTAAACTTACTGAAGCAGGTAAAATCTTTTACGAACGGGCAAATATTTTACTAAAGGAATATGAATATCTAAATAATACCTTAAAGGATTATTCAACAGGCGAAGCTGGCACGATCCGTATAGGTGCTGCAGAGCCTACAGCAAGCAGTCGACTGCCTTCCATTCTCTCATTATTTAAAAAAAGATATCCCAACACAGAAATTAGCTTACTCGTTGCAGACGAAAAGCACCTTCATCAACATATACGCAATCAAGAAATTGATTTCGCGATTGGCACTGTATCAGAATCGTTCAGAGATATAGAGTTTGAGGCATTGCTAACAGAAAAACTTGTGCTGCTACTACCATTCAATCATGCGCTAACAAAAAGAAAAACAATCTTTGCAAAAGATTTAATACACGAAACGCTGATTACAGCTGGGCAATCTTCCGTTCAAAAGAAAATTGAGCAGCTAATCTTTGAACGAACAGGACAGCTGCCTGCTAAAGTCCAGTTAGGCACTATTAGCACACTTCAGCATTTTGTAAAAGAAAACTTAGGAATAGCCGTTGTTCCACAAATAAGCGCAACTCTTCCGCCGGATCAAGTGGTGGTTAAAACGATTCATGACTTACATGAGGGGCCTGCAATCGGCATTTTAAAGCACCAGTCTCACACCGTAAGTACAGCTGGAAAAACATTTTTAGCTCTCTTAAAACAAAACCTCGCATTTGATTTAAAAAAGACGCAGATTGAACTCTCTGTATAATAATAAAAAGCACGCGCTCGAACAGCGCGTGCTTTTTATTATTTTCCTGTTGCTGCTTTTTCATTTTCGCAAATAAATGCAATCTTGCTTGCAATCTCTCCATATATTTGACCTAAACGATGTGATTCGTCGTAAATGGAAGGTGCAAAATCTTCTTCATTCCAATCAGGCTGACTTAACGGAAGCTGTCCTAACAGCTCTGTCTGAAGTTCCTCAGCCAGTTTTGGACCCCCGCCTTTACCAAATACATACTCTTTTTCCCCTGTTAGCTGGCTTTCAAAGTAAGCCATATTTTCTACAACTCCAATGACCTCATGATCGGTTTTCAAAGCCATAGCACCCGCTCTAGCTGCAACAAATGCCGCTGTAGGATGTGGTGTTGTAATAATCACTTCTTTACAAGCAGGAAGCATGGAGTGAACGTCTAATGCGACATCACCTGTTCCTGGAGGTAAGTCTAGTAAAAGATAATCTAATTCTCCCCATTCAACTTCTGTAAAGAAGCTCGTCAACATTTTTCCGAGCATAGGTCCTCGCCAGATAACAGGTGAATTATCTTCTACAAAGAAGCCCATGGAAATAACTTTTACTCCGAAACGATCAACTGGAATAATCTTTTCACCTTCTACTACAGGACGTTGTGTGATTCCCATCATGTCTGGGACGCTGAATCCATAAATGTCAGCATCAATTAAACCAACTTTTTTTCCTAAACGAGCTAGAGAAACGGCTAAGTTAACAGAGACTGTTGATTTACCAACGCCTCCTTTACCGCTGGCAATAGCAATAAATTCTGGTGCATTCGGACTAGTTAGTAAGTTGCCAGTATTCGGCTGCTCAGCGCGGTACTGCTGAAGTTCCTCAGGCGTAAACTCAACAAATCGCAGTCCAACCGACTGTACACCTGCTTTTTTTAATTCTTCTACAATTGTGCCTTGCAGGCTCAACTGTTCACTCGTACCTGTTTTTGCAACAGCAATCTTCAGGCTTATATGCTGTTTTTCAGCTTTAATTGTTATTTCTTTAATCGCATCTGTTTCTGATAGTTTTTTATTTAAAAATGGATCTGTAATTTCCCCTACTACTTCTTTTACTTGCTTTTCCGTTAGCATACTCCCACCACCATGTTAAAATCTATTTATTTATACTATCAAGTATATCATACATATTAGATTTTTCTGAATAGAAGGGTGCTATGCTTTTTATTTAGGCTTTTCTCCAGTAAAATACCGGCTGACTCCTTCATAAATGGATTCAGCTAACTTTTTTTGATAGCGTTTCGATTGAAGCATTTTACGTTCTGTAGGATTTGACAAGAATCCTACTTCAACCAAAGCACCGGGTGGCTTAGAATGCTTAAGAAGGTAAAGAGTTTGAATAGCTTTTGCTTCACGGGTCGTATTGTCCAGATTATTTCTTAGCTCTTGTTGAATGAGTTTGGCCACTTGCTCGTTTTCTTTTAGGGATCCGTAATAGAAAGTTTGAGCCCCTCTCCACGCAGAGGATGGAATAGCATTCAAGTGAATACTTAAGTACAAATCAGCGTTGGATTTATTAATCATCGTTAAGCGATTTTTTAAGTCTTCTACTTTTCTGCGACTGTATCCTCTTGTATCTTTGGCCGCTAGGTCTTCGTCTTTTTCTCTCGTCATAATAACAAGTGCCCCTTGCTCTTGCAGATAGTCTCGAAGCATTAACGAAATTTTAAGAGTTATTTCTTTTTCAAGCACCTCATCCTCTCCTACCGCTCCTCCATCAACACCGCCATGTCCAGGATCTAGTACAATAACTTTCCCGCTAAGAGGAAGTGAAAGCGAACCGGATGATGTTCTATGATCTATTTGATATTGTACAATGACAAAAAGAACAAGAAGCGCTATAATTGTGCTCATTATTTTTACTTTAGACATTTTATCCCTTCCCTTCTTGCCTCACCTATTTATTTCTATATGGGACAAGAACGGGAATTATGAGTACTTTTTAATGCAAACGTAAACGGCGTCTTTTTTCTGCGGTTCGATAACCTTCTTTCCACCAGTCTTGCACATATCCTTGACACAAATAATACAGGCCATCTTGATAAAGATCTGTTACAGACATGCTGACGGCTCCGTACAATGTATCAATTAAAAGAGACTCTTCTTGCTTACTGTGCTTCTGAACATCTTCGTAGCCTTTACCACGTTTACTCACCCGGGCACCTAATAAAAATGATTCGATAGCAATGTCAAGACAGTACTCCTCCACATGTTCGTCTCCTAGCATATTCCACTGAAACATTGGATGAAAATAACGGCGCAGCCTCTCTTGAAGCAAATCAAACGATAGTTCCCTTAGGACTTTGCGTTCATATTTCATTTCTTTTTCATAACGTTTTTCTTTTAAATATGTAACCTCGTTCACGATAACGCCTCCCTTTTTTACATATTGTCTGCACAAGCCTTCGTCTCATACGCAAACAACAAATAAAAAAAGCCTTGGTCCAAAGACCAAGGCTTGAAACGTAATATAAAATTAACGTTTTGAGAATTGTGGTGCACGACGAGCGCCTTTAAGACCGTATTTTTTACGTTCTTTCGCACGAGCGTCACGAGTTAATAGACCAGCACGTTTTAATGTTCCACGGTATTCAGGGTCTGCTTCTAATAAAGCACGAGAGATTCCGTGACGAATAGCGCCAGCTTGACCTGCATAACCTCCACCATTAACGTTTACAAATACGTCATAGTTACCTACAGTTTCAGTTAAAGCAAGTGGTTGTTTTACTACTTCACGTAGTGCAGCAAATGGAATGTATTCCTCGATTTCACGACCGTTGATTGTTACGCGACCGTTACCTGGTACTAAACGTACACGAGCAACAGAGCTTTTACGACGACCAGTTCCGTAATATTGTACCTGTGCCAAGATAATAACCTCCTCTTATTAATTATCCGCGAAGTTCGTAAACTTCTGGTTTTTGTGCTTCATGTGGATGTGTTTCACCAGCATACACATGTAATTTTTTGAACATTTGACGGCCTAGGCTACCTTTTGGAAGCATGCCTTTGATTCCTAATTCAAGCATTTTCTCAGAGTAGTTAGTACGCATTTCTAATGCTGTACGTTGTTTCAAACCACCTGGGTGCATGCTGTGACGGTAATAAATTTTATCAGTTAATTTTTTACCTGTTAATTCGATTTTTGACGC
Organism: Priestia sp. FSL R5-0597; assembly: GCF_038006305.1. Taxonomy (NCBI): domain Bacteria; kingdom Bacillati; phylum Bacillota; class Bacilli; order Caryophanales; family Bacillaceae; genus Priestia; species Priestia sp. FSL R5-0597. Next base: position 146,670 of record NZ_JBBOUZ010000001.1, on the reverse strand, counting down.
ATTGATAAGGATCACGTGATCACCAGTATCAACATGTGGTGTAAAAGTTGGTTTATGTTTACCGCGTAAGATTGATGCTACTTCACTTGCTAAACGACCTAAAGTTTTACCTTCAGCATCGACAACATACCATTTACGCTCTACTTCGTTTGCTTTCGCCATGAAAGTTGTACGCATGAGTTTCCCTCCTAATTTTCATCATCAATTATAAAATTATTTCAACCTTCTATTTCAACACGATTAATTTCCGGGGCTAACCGTGGGGTTAAAATACATACCATATGATATATTATATCTTTAAGCTACTAATGTCAAGAAAATGTTACACCAGGTTTAGTTGTCATAGAAAACGCGCCATAAATATAGTCCTTGCGAAGGCGCAGTTTTCCCTGCACGAGGACGTGATTTGCTTTCTAGAATATCTTTTATAGCATCTGGTTCAATACGGCCTTGTCCTACTTCTAAAAGCGTTCCAACAAGAATACGAACCATATTATACAGAAAGCCACTTCCAACGAATCTAAACACAAGCTGACTATTCTCTTCATACATATCAATCTTGTAAATCGTACGAATCTTATCTTCCACTTCTGTCCTCGCTGAACAAAAGCTTGTAAAGTCGTGTGTACCGAGTAAATATGTGATGGCTTTTTTCATTTTTGAGTAGTCTAATGGATAAGGGTAATGGTATGCATAAGAACGAGTGAAAGGATTTCGATCTTCGCCGCGCAAAATATGATAGCGATACTCTTTTGAAGTAACGTCATACCGGGCGTGAAAATGTGCATCAACTTCACATACATTCTTCATTACAATATCATCTGGTAGCATTGAATTCAATGCTTTTTTCCACTTATCACATGGAATATTTAGGTTTGTGTCAAAATGAATGACTTGCCCCTGTGCATGAACATTTGTGTCCGTTCGTCCAGAGGCGTAAATCGGAACTTTTTTGTTATGCATTTTCTCTAAAACGGCTTCAATCTCCAGTTGAACTGTTCGCTTATTGGGCTGAACTTGATAACCTGAAAAGTGTGTGCCGTCGTATGCAACTATACATTTTAAACGTTTCATCTTTTCACCAAACAATCTTTACGTTCTAATCAGCACTAAAACAACTGCTACTGCCAGCAGAAGTAAAAGCATAATTGTATCTATGCTTCCCCATTTTAATTGACGATACTTTGTACGCCCTTCTCCGCCTTTATATCCTCTTGCCTCCATGGCAATAGCTAACTCTTCAGCACGCTTAAATGAACCTATAAATAAAGGAACAAGCAAAGGAACGACAGCTTTCAACCGATCCGTAACGGGACCGCTGCTAAAGTCCACTCCTCGTGCTGTCTGCGCTTTAATAATTTTATCTGTCTCTTCCATCAATGTAGGAATAAAGCGAAGAGAAATGGACATCATTAAAGCTAATTCATGAACAGGAAGCTTGAGCTTTTTAAATGGATTCAACAAGCTTTCCATTCCATCTGTTACTTCAATGGGCGTAGTCGTTAACGTTAGCATCGTCGTAATTAAAATTAAGAACAAGAAGCGCAAGGAAATTAAAACACCTTGAATAAGGCCGCCTTTATAGACAGAAAACCATCCCCATTCAAACAAAAGAGGACCTTCCTTCGTCATAAAAATGTGCAAAAGAAACGTGATGATAATAATAAATAGAACGGGCTTTAACCCTCTTAAAATAAAGGAAACGGGCACTTTACTCATGGCCACTATCACAAGGGTATACACACCTAAAAAAGCATAGCCGATAGGGTTATTTGCTAAAAACACAATTAATACATACGCAAATACGAGAAGCAGCTTGGCCCGAGGATCCATTCGATGGACAACAGAATGACCCGGGACATACTTACCAATAATGATTGAGTTCATCATATTCGTTCACCTTGCTGCATAAGGTGCTGCACTTTCTCTACCACTTCAGAAAAGGTAATAACCGTATCCGATGCTTCAAGCTGAAATTTCTCTTGCAGCTTCAGCATAAAGCGAAGCGATTCTGGAACATCCAATCCATATTCTTTTAGCTGCGTATGCTGACCGAAAACTTCTCTAGGTGACCCTTTCATCGCAATCGTTCCTTTATTCATTACAATTAGCTCATCAGCGTACATAGCTGCATCTTCCATGCTGTGAGTCACGAGAATCGTCGTCAAGCCTTTTTCTTTATGAAGACGATAAATCATATTCATAATTTCTTGACGGCCTCTAGGGTCCAATCCAGCAGTTGGCTCATCTAAAATTAGCACATTAGGATTCATCGCTAGAATACCTGCTATCGCTACACGACGCATTTGTCCACCACTCAAATCAAAAGGAGATCTGGTGAGAATGTCTTCTGGCAACCCCACTAACTTGATAAGCTCTCGTGCTTTTTGCTTTGCTTCTTCTTCCAAAACGCCATAATTCATTGGTCCAAAAGCTATATCTTTTTCCACCGTTTCTTCAAAAAGCTGATGTTCTGGAAATTGAAACACCACGCCTACCTGCTGACGAATAGCTTTTAAATTCTTTTCTTTTCGATTGGCTTTAATGGTGCGCTCACCGATTTGAATTTCACCAGCAGTTGGCTTCAATAAGGCATTCAGATGCTGTATGATTGTTGATTTCCCAGAACCAGTATGGCCAATAACAGCCAAAAATGTACCTGATTGAATGCTTAAATTTAAGTCATGCAGAGCAATTCGTTCAAATGGTGTATTAACTTGATAACGATGCTCTACTTCTTTGAATATAATGTCCATAGTTCGTCCACCAAGTCCTCATCTGTTAAATGAATTTTTGATAAAGGAATTCCTACGGAAGCAAAACGATGGCTTAGTTTAACGGAAAACGGCAAGTCTAGTCCAATATCCGTTAACTTGGAACCTAATGCAAATACTTCGCGTGGAGTACCTGTTGCATAGATCTTCCCTTTGTTCATCACAACGACTCTGTCAGCCATTGCTACTTCATCTAAATCGTGGGTAATTGAAATAACCGTCAGTTGTTTTTCTTCTTTTAATTTTCTAACAGTTTCAAGTACTTCAGTTCGTCCAATAGGATCTAACATAGATGTTGCTTCATCTAGAATGATAACAGATGGCTGTACGGCAATTATACCCGCAATGGCCACACGCTGTTTTTGTCCACCTGATAGCTGATGAGGCTCTTGATCCAGAAAAGCACTCATATTGACCATTTCGATTGCTTCAGGTATACGTTTTTCCATAATTTCAAATGGAATCCCGTTGTTTTCAAGCCCAAACGCAATATCATCTTGAACGGTTGAGCCAACAAATTGATTATCTGGGTTTTGAAACACCATTCCAATCTGCTTGCGCACATCCCATATTGTTTCTTCAGATAAAAGAGTATCGCCCACTCGAACCGTTCCTTTTTCAGGTAGCAAAAGGCCGTTTAGAATTCGTGCCAGCGTCGATTTCCCAGATCCATTATGTCCAGCTATCGCTAACCATTCACCTTTATAAGCAGAGAGAGAAAGGTGATCTAATGTTAGGTCTGCTTCAGGATCGTATCGAAAGCATAAATCTTTTACCTCTAAAGACATTTCTTTCAACGCTATCTTCCTCTCAGCTTTTTCTATTGCAGCATTGCCTACATTGGTTTTTTACGCTATTTACCCGGTTTAAGGTATAAAAAAAGGGCAACGACTAGTTACACACTGTCTCGCCCTTTTCTATCTGTATTAAAAATATTAAACTAATTCAATGATAACCATTGGAGCACCGTCACCACGGCGAGGTCCAACTTTTAAGATACGAGTGTAACCGCCTTGGCGATCTTCGTAGCGAGTAGCGATATCGCTGAATAGTTTTTGTAAAGCGCTTTGACCAGCTTCCTCGTTAGCTACTTCATTACGGATGTAAGATGCAGCTTGACGACGAGCGTGTAGATCTCCACGTTTACCTAAAGTAATCATTTTTTCAACAGTTGAACGTAATTCTTTTGCACGAGCTTCAGTTGTCTCAATGCGTTCACTGATGATTAAATCAGTTGTTAAATCACGAAGAAGCGCCTTGCGTTGTGCGCTTGTACGACCTAATTTACGGTAAGACATGTGAGGTCCCCTCCTTTGTTAAGTAGTTAAACAGGTAGATATAATCAGTCGTCCTTACGTAGACCCAAACCTAATTCTTCAAGTTTAGCTTTAACTTCTTCTAAAGATTTACGGCCTAAGTTACGAACTTTCATCATATCTTCTTCTGTTTTATTAGCAAGCTCTTGTACAGTATTGATGCCTGCTCGTTTTAAGCAGTTGTAAGAACGAACAGATAAATCCAGTTCCTCGATCGTCATCTCTAGAACTTTTTCTTTCTGGTCTTCTTCTTTTTCTACCATGATCTCTGCTTTTTGAGCTTCATCTGTTAAGTTAACGAAGATATTTAAGTGTTCCGTTAGAATCTTTGCACCTAAAGCAACAGCTTTTTCTGGCTCGATGCTACCGTCAGTCCAAACATCCAACGTTAACTTATCGTAATTTGTCATTTGACCAACACGAGTATTTTCTACATAATACGATACGCGAGTAACAGGCGTATAGATTGAGTCAATTGGAAGTACACCAATTGGTTGGTCTTCACGCTTGTTAGCATCGGCAGGATTATAACCTCGACCTGTGCGAGCAGTAAGTCTCATACGGAAATGAGCATCTGACTCAAGTGTTGCAATATGAAGATCCGGATTTAGAACTTCGATATCACTGTCTGCTTGAATGTCAGCAGCCGTTACTGTACCAGGACCTTTAACATCGATCTCAAGTGTTTTCTCTTCATCAGAGTAAATCTTTAACGCTAACTTTTTAACGTTTAAAATGATGTTTGTTACATCTTCAACAACTCCAGGAACTGTTGAAAATTCATGTAATACACCTTCAATTTGAATAGATGTTACAGCTGCACCAGGGAGTGAGGATAATAGGATACGACGTAAGGAGTTACCCAAAGTAGTACCATATCCACGCTCAAGTGGTTCGACGACGAATTTACCGTACTTTCTATCATCGCTGATTTCTACCGTTTCGATTTTTGGCTTTTCAATCTCTATCAATATAAACCCTCCTTCAAAACGTCGAAACCTCGGCTAGACGGCTGATTTCTCAAATGCCTAACCGAAATTCCCTATTAGACAGTTCCCGAATGTGCACAACAAATGGAAAACATTTCGTTGCATGAATAAATTCTACACCATCATCATTATAGACAACGAAATAGAATCTATACATATTAATTATACACGACGACGTTTTGGTGGGCGGCATCCGTTGTGAGGTACAGGAGTAACATCTCTAATAGCTGTTACTTCTAAACCTGCAGCTTGAAGAGCACGGATAGCTGCTTCACGACCAGCACCAGGGCCTTTAACTGTAACTTCAAGAGTTTTCATTCCGTTATCCATAGAAACTTTTGCAGCAGCTTCAGCAGCCATTTGCGCAGCAAATGGAGTGGATTTACGAGAACCTCTGAAGCCAAGTGCGCCTGCACTAGACCAAGCAATCGCATTACCGTGAACATCTGTAATTGTTACAATAGTGTTGTTAAACGTTGAGCGAATATGAGCTACACCAGCTTCAATATTCTTTTTCACGCGACGTTTACGTGTATTAGTTTTACGTGCCATCTGTTAATGACCTCCCTTACTAATTATTTCTTCTTGTTCGCTACAGTACGGCGTGGGCCTTTACGTGTACGAGCATTGTTTTTACTGTTTTGACCACGAACTGGTAAACTACGACGGTGGCGGATACCACGGTATGAACCAATCTCAATTAAACGTTTGATGTTTAAAGAAACTTCACGACGAAGATCGCCTTCTACTTTATAGCTATCTAAAATATCACGAATTTTACCTAATTCTTCTTCTGTTAAGTCACGAACGCGAGTATCTTCAGAAACTCCAGCTTCAGCTAGAACTTTTTCAGCAGTTGGACGACCAATACCGAAAATGTATGTTAATGAAATTACTACACGCTTGTCACGAGGAATATCAACACCAGCAATACGTGCCATATGAATAGTGCACCTCCTTATTGATTAACCTTGTTTTTGTTTATGCTTAGGGTTTTCACAAATTACCATTACTTTACCTTTTCTACGGATAACTTTACATTTTTCGCAGATTGGTTTAACTGATGGTCTGACTTTCATGTTTCATACCTCCTTGATAGTACGGAGTGCATAGGTTTTATTTGAAACGGTACGTAATTCTACCGCGAGTTAAATCGTATGGTGACAATTCTACAGTTACTTTATCACCAGGTAAGATTCGAATGAAATGCATGCGAATTTTTCCTGATACGTGAGCAAGTACTGTATGACCATTTTCTAATTCTACCTTGAACATAGCGTTAGGTAAAGTCTCAGCAACTGTACCTTCAACTTCAATTACATCGTCTTTTGCCATTAAAGTGCTCTCCTTTCTTTGAAACAGTAACAAGCTATCATTAAACGACTTAAAAAGAACCTGTTCTGAACATCCGGAGATCGTAATCATTAAATTCAAGATGATTGACGCTAATATACATCTTTACCATTTTAACAGCAATTCAGACGAAAAACGATCATCGTGAATTTAGATAATTACTGTTTACTGTCCAGTGCATCTAGCGAGGAATGGATAGAGATAACATCCTTTAACATTACAATGCTGTCAGAATTTCATATCCCGTCTCAGTAATTGCAATAGTATGTTCGAAGTGCGCACACATTTTACCATCCACTGTCACAACTGTCCAGTTATCAGGTAATGTTTTTACATATCGCATACCAGCATTCACCATTGGCTCAACTGCCAATACCATGCCTGGACGTAGACGCGGTCCTTTATTCGGTGGACCATAATGAGGTACTTGCGGATCTTCATGTAAGTCTTTGCCGACGCCATGGCCAACATATTCTCTTACAATCGAAAAGTTACGTGATTCTGCGTACTGTTGAATAGCATGTGAAATATTCGACAAACGCTCACCCGGCTTCGCTTCTGCTAATCCTTTGTAGAGAGATTGCTCAGTCACATCAAGCAGCTCTTGATTTTCTAATGAAATCTTTCCTACTCCATATGTCCAAGCTGAGTCACCATGATAGCCACCGAATTTAGCTCCGATGTCTAAACTGATGATATCCCCTTCATTAAGCTTGCGTTCTCCCGGAATACCATGAACTAATTCTTCATTCACAGAAGCACATACACTGCCGCGAAAACCATTATACCCTTTAAAAGACGGAATTGCATCATGTTGACGAATAAAATTTTCAGCAATTGCATCCAATTCTATAGTCGTAATACCTGGAACGATATGTTTTTTCAACTCTTGATGAGTTAAAGCCACGATTCGTCCAGCTTCACGCATGACCTCAATTTCCTCTGGTGTCTTGCAAATGATCATTGCTTAACCCCAGCAAGTAATTGACGAACATCCTCAAACACAATGTTAATATCTTGATTACCATTAATATTGCGTAGATAACCTTTTTCTTGATAGAAATCAAGTAGAGGTTGAGATTGTTTAACATTAACTGAAAGTCTAGTTGAAACCGTCTCAGCATTGTCATCTGCACGTTGATAAAGCTCTCCGCCACATTTGTCACAAACTCCTTCTTTCGCAGGAGGATTGAATACTAAGTGGTAAGTAGCTCCGCAATCTTTACAAATGCGGCGTCCAGTAAGACGCTCCATTAAAATGCTTTGATCTACATCAATATTAATCACATAATCAATTTGCTTGTTTAGTTCTTTTGTAATTGTTTCAAGAGCTTCTGCTTGGGCTACTGTTCTCGGGAAGCCATCAAGTAAAAAGCCGTTTTCACAATCTTGTTTGTTTAAACGCTCGCGCACAATTCCAATTGTTACTTCATCAGGAACAAGGTTACCTTGGTCCATAAATGATTTAGCTTTTAAACCTAGTTGCGTTCCTTCTTTAATTGCAGCTCGGAACATATCTCCTGTTGAGATATGAGGGATATCGTAATGCTCAACGATTTTTTCTGCTTGAGTACCTTTCCCAGCACCAGGAAGGCCCATTAACACTAAATTCATTTCTTGCTTCCCCCTCAGTATCTTATCCGTTTAATGGGAAAGCAGCCTGCCTCCCACTAAACAGCTTTACTTAATAAATCCCTTATAATGGCGTTTCACTAATTGACTCTCAAGTTGTTTCATTGTCTCAAGAGCTACACCGACAACAATTAACAAACTAGTACCGCCGATCTGAGCAGATGAGGGTAGGTTTGCAATTTTGATGAACAGAACCGGCAACACAGCAATTAACGCAAGGAATATCGAACCGATTAATGTCAGACGATATAACACTTTCGTTAAATAAGCTTGTGTGCTTTTACCAGGACGAATGCCTGGGATGTAGCCACCTTGCTTTTTCAAGTTCTCTGCTACTTGTTCAGGGTTAACTTGAACAAATGTATAGAAGTAACAAAAAGCAATGATTAACGCTACATACACTATCATACCAATTGGCTTAGTATAGTCAAATGTATTCTGAATCCACGTCGTTACATCATTTGGACCGAAAAATGATGCAATTGTTGGTGGTGTGATAATAAATGAAACTGCAAAGATAACAGGAATAACCCCAGCAGCATTTACTTTTAACGGTAAATGAGTGGATTGACCTCCAACAGGATTACGACCAGCTGAACCCTTTGCATATTGAATAGGAATTTTTCGTAGCGCTTGTTGGAAGTAAATAACCCCAACAATAATAGCTAAAACTGCAATCGCAATTAAAACTACCGTTACGATACGAATGAATAATTGATCCCCAACGTCTTCAAATTGCTGTGCATAAATTTGATTTAATGTTGTCGGAATACCAGCTGCAATCCCAGCAAAGATAATGATAGAAATACCATTACCTACGCCTTTTGCAGTAATCTGTTCTCCTAACCACATTAAGAAGGCAGTACCTGCCGTTAACACTGTAGCAATTAGAAGATACGTAGAAATTCCTGGATTAGCGATCAATTGTCCGCCCGAAATATTGTTGAATCCTATAGACATACCTAAAGCCTGGATAAATCCAAGCACAATTGTTCCATAACGAGTTACTTGAGCTAATTTACGGCGCCCAACATCTCCCTGCTTTGACCATTCTGTAAACTTAGGTACAACATCCATCTGCAATAATTGGACGATGATGGATGCTGTAATATAAGGCATAATGCCCATAGCAAGAATGGAAAAGTTTTTTAACGCGCCGCCGCCAAATGTATTCAGAACTCCGAATACATTTAACCCATCTTGCAATTTTAGTACATCCGTATTAACACTTGGTACAGGAATAAATGTACCAATTCGGAAGACAATTAACATTAACAAAGTGAAAAAGATTTTTTGTCTTATTTCACGCACGCGCATTAAATTGGAGATTGTTTGAAACATTAGATCACCTCAACTGTACCGCCAGCAGCTTCGATAGCTTCTTTAGCAGTTGAAGAGAATTTAGCAGCTTTAACAGTTAGCTTAGAGTTTAATGTACCGTTTCCTAGTACTTTAACGCCAGCTTTTGCTTTGCTTACTAAACCAGTTTCGATTAATAATTCTGGTGTTACTTCAGTTCCATCTTCAAAACGGTTAAGAGCTTCTAAATTAACGATCGCGTATTCTTTGCGATTGATATTAGTGAACCCACGTTTTGGAAGACGACGGAATAAAGGAGTTTGACCACCTTCGAAGCCAGGTCTTACGCCACCGCCAGAGCGAGCGTTTTGCCCTTTGTGACCTTTACCTGAAGTCTTTCCGTTACCTGAACCAGTACCACGACCTACACGGTTACGTACTTTACGTGAACCTTCAGCTGGTTTCAATTCATGAAGTTTCATTCCGGAGCACCTCCTTAGAGTGACAATTTATACTTATTGCTCTTTTACTGTAACAAGGTGAGCTACTTTGTTAATCATTCCGCGAATTGCAGGATTATCGTCTTGAACGACAGTTTGATTTAACTTACGTAGGCCAAGTGTACGAACAGTTACACGTTGATCTTCTGGACGACCAATTACGCTACGAGTAAGGGTAATTGCTAGTTTGTTTGCCATTCCATATCCCTCCCTTATCCTAACAGTTCTTCTACAGTCTTGCCACGTAGTTTTGCAACATCTTCAGCACGTTTTAGGTTAGCTAAACCGTTAAGAGTTGCACGTACCATGTTGATTGGAGTGTTTGAACCTAAAGATTTAGATAGAATATCACTTACTCCACCCAATTCTAGTACCGCACGAACTGGGCCACCAGCGATAACTCCTGTACCTTCAGAAGCAGGTTTTAAGAAAATTTGACCTGCACCAAATTGTCCAAGGATTTCGTGTGGAATAGTTGTACCAACCATAGGTACAGTAATTAAGTTTTTCTTCGCATCTTCAATTGCTTTACGGATTGCATCTGGTACCTCTTGTGCTTTACCAGTACCGAATCCAACGTGACCGTTTTTGTCACCAACTACAACTAATGCAGCGAAGCGGAAACGACGTCCACCTTTCACAACTTTAGCTACGCGGTTAACGGTAACAACACGTTCTTCAAGCTCTAATTTATTTGGATCAATACGACGCATGATTTTCCCTCCTTTTACAATTAGAATTGTAATCCAGCTTCACGAGCAGCGTCAGCTAATGCTTTAACACGGCCATGATATAAATAACCGCCACGGTCGAATACTACTTCGTTTACACCTTTTTCTACTGCGCGTTTAGCGACTAATTCGCCAACTTTGATAGCAGCTTCAGTGTTACCAGTGCTTTCTAAAGTCAGGTCTTTATCTAACGTTGAAGCACTTGCGATTGTTACTGAATTTAAATCGTCGATAACTTGTGCGTAAATATGTTGATTAGAACGGAACACGTTTAAACGCGGACGAGTTGCAGTTCCAGATAACTTCGCACGAACACGAGCATGTCTTTTTTTACGAACTTTGTTTTTATCAAGCTTCGTGATCATTTCGGGCACTCCTTTCTTTTACCTAACCGGCATTACTTCTTAGCAGTTTTACCTTCTTTACGACGTACATATTCGCCTTCGTAACGAATACCTTTACCTTTGTAAGGCTCTGGTGGACGAACGTCACGAATATTTGCAGCTAATGCACCTACGCGTTCTTTATCAATACCTTTAATAACGATCTTAGTTTGAGAAGGAACTTCGATTTCGATTCCTGTTTCAGGAGTAATCTCAACTGGGTGAGAGTATCCAACGCTCAATACTAATTTGCTACCAGATTTTTGTGCACGGTAACCTACACCGACTAATTCTAAACCACGTTCGAATCCTTTAGTAACACCTTCAACCATGTTACCTAAAAGGCTACGAGTAGTTCCATGAAGAGCGCGGTGCTCTTTATTGTCACTAGGACGATTAACAACTAATACGTTGTCTTCAACTTTAATTTCGATTTCAGGGTGGAATGTACGAGTTAATTCACCCTTTGGTCCTTTTACAGTTACAGTGTTGCTCTCGTTCGTAACTGTAACACCTGCTGGAAGTTCTAAAGGCTTTTTACCAACACGTGACATAGTTACACCTCCATTCACATTTAAAACTTATTACCAAACGTACGCTAATACTTCTCCACCAGTTTGCTTTTGACGAGCTTCTTTGTCAGTTAAAACACCTTGAGAAGTAGAAACGATTGCGATACCTAAACCGTTAAGTACACGTGGTACTTCGTTAGTTTTTGCATAAACACGTAGACCAGGTTTACTGATACGTTTTAAGCCTGTAATTACACGTTCGTTATTTGAACCGTATTTTAAGAAGATACGGATAATACCTTGTTTGTTGTCTTCGATGTATTCTACATCACGTACGAAACCCTCACGCTTAAGGATTTCTGCAATTTGCTTCTTAATGTTAGAAGCAGGAACTTCAATTTTCTCATGACGAACCATGTTCGCATTGCGGATACGAGTTAGTAAATCTGCAATAGGATCAGTCATTACCATATTAATTTACCTCCTTCCCAAACTTGGGTTTTACCAACTAGCTTTTTTAACACCAGGAATTTGACCTTTATAAGCAAGCTCACGGAAACAAATACGGCAAAGCTTGAATTTACGTAGTACTGAGTGTGGACGTCCACAACGTTCGCAACGTGTATACTCTTGTACTTGGAATTTTTGCTGGCGTTTTTGCTTCGCAATCATTGATTTTTTAGCCACATTTTCGCCTCCTCTGCTTAACGTTGGCAGTTATTACTTCTGGAATGGCATACCGAACTGAGTTAAAAGCTCACGAGCTTCTTCATCAGTGTTTGCTGTTGTAACAATAACGATATCCATACCACGAACTTTAGTTACTTTATCATAATCGATCTCTGGGAAGATCAATTGTTCTTTAACACCTAACGTGTAGTTTCCACGACCATCAAATGCTTTTTTAGATACACCACGGAAATCGCGCACACGTGGAAGTGATACTGATACTAATTTATCGAAGAATTCGTACATACGCTCGCCGCGTAAAGTAACTTTCGCACCGATTGGCATACCTTCACGAAGACGGAAACCAGCGATAGATTTTTTCGCACGAGTTACAACAGGTTTTTGACCAGTGATTTCAGCTAGTTCTTCAACAGCGTTATCTAAAGCTTTTGAGTTAGAAACAGCATCACCGATACCCATGTTGATTACGATCTTGTCGATTTTTGGCACTTGCATTACAGATTCATAATTAAACTTGCTAACTAGAGCAGGAGTAATCTCTTTTGTAAATTTCTCTTTAAGACGGTTCATGTGAACTAAACCTCCCTTCACATTTCATTAATTATTTATCTAAAGTTTCACCAGATTTTTTTGCTACACGTACCTTTTTGCCATCGATAACTTGGTACCCAACACGAGTTGGCTCACCAGATTTAGGATCCAACGGCATTACGTTTGATACGTGGATAGGTGCCTCTTGGCTAACGATTCCACCTTGTGGATTTACTTGAGAAGGTTTAGAGTGTTTTTTCACAACGTTCACGCCTTCAACAAGTACACGGTCTTTCTTTGGGAAAGCTGCAAGTACTTCACCTTGCTTACCTTTGTCTTTACCAGAGATAACCACTACTTTGTCGCCCTTTTTAACATGCATCCTATTCGCACCTCCTTAAAAGGCATTTTGTATTTGTTCTATATATCAATTAGATAACTTCTGGAGCCAATGATACGATCTTCATGAAGTTGTTATCACGTAATTCACGAGCAACTGGTCCGAAGATACGAGTACCACGTGGTCCTTTGTCGTCACGGATGATTACGCAAGCATTTTCGTCGAAACGGATGTAAGAACCGTCAGTACGGCGAACACCACTTTTTGTACGTACAACAACAGCTTTAACAACGTCACCTTTTTTAACAACGCCTCCTGGTGTTGCTTGTTTCACCGTACAAACGATAACATCACCAATGTTTGCTGTCTTACGACCTGAACCACCAAGTACTTTAATAGTAAGTACCTCACGTGCACCAGAGTTGTCTGCAACTTTTAAACGAGATTCTTGTTGAATCATGTACGAAACCTCCCTTCGGATGAATCATTCTTATCCGATCTATCTTAACTATTAGATGATAACAGCTTTTTCTACAACTTCTACTAGACGGAAACGTTTAGTAGCTGATAACGGACGAGTTTCCATGATCTTCACGATATCGCCTAGTTGAGCTGTATTGTTTTCATCGTGAGCTTTGAATTTCTTTGAGTATTTTACACGCTTGCCATAAAGCGAATGCTTTTTGTAAGTTTCAACAAGAACAGTAACAGTCTTATCCATTTTGTCAGAAACTACGCGGCCAGTGTAAACTTTACGTTGGTTGCGTTCACTCATTCTGAAAGCCTCCTCTCAGACTTAATTATTTATTAGCAGCAATCTCTCTTTCACGAACTACAGTTTTCATACGAGCGATCGATTTGCGCACTTCGCGAATACGAGTAGTATTCTCTAATTGTCCAGTCGCTAATTGGAAACGAAGGTTAAACAACTCTTCTTTTAAAGCCTTAACTTTTTGTTCAATTTCAGCAGTGGTAAGGTCACGAATTTCATTAGCTTTCATTAGAATCACCACCAATTTCTTCACGTTTTACAAACTTACATTTTACAGGTAGCTTGTGTGCAGCTAAACGTAAAGCTTCACGTGCAACCTCTTCAGATACACCTGAAATTTCAAACATTACTTTTCCAGGTTTAACAACTGCTACCCAACCTTCAGGAGCACCTTTACCAGAACCCATTCGGACTTCTAGAGGCTTAGCAGTATAAGGTTTAGAAGGGAAAATTTTAATCCATACTTTACCGCCACGTTTCATGTAACGAGTCATTGCGATACGAGCAGCTTCGATTTGACGGTTTGTAATCCAAGAAGCTTCAGTAGCTTGTAAACCGAATTCACCGAAATGTACTTCCGTACCACCTTTAGCGCGTCCACGCATTTTTCCGCGATGTTCGCGACGATATTTAACGCGTTTTGGTAATAACATAATTATTTTCCTCCTTCCTCAGTTTTCTTTTTAGTAGGAAGAACCTCTCCACGATAGATCCATACTTTCACACCAAGTTTACCATAAGTAGTATCTGCTTCAGCGTGAGCATAGTCAATATCAGCGCGAAGTGTATGAAGTGGAACTGTACCTTCACTGTAATATTCAGAACGAGCAATATCAGCTCCGCCTAAACGACCAGATACCATTGTTTTGATACCTTGTGCGCCAGCACGCATACTACGTTGGATAGCTTGCTTTTGAGCACGACGGAATGATACACGGTTCTCAAGTTGGCGAGCGATGTTTTCAGCTACTAGTTTAGCATCTAAATCTGCTCGTTTAATTTCAAGGATGTTAATGTGTACACGCTTGCCTGTTAATTGGTTAAGAGCTTTACGAAGTGATTCTACTTCAGTACCACCTTTACCAATTACCATACCAGGTTTTGCAGTGTGGATCGTTACGTTTAAGCGGTTAGCAGCGCGTTCGATTTCAACTTTAGAAACAGCTGCATCGTTTAAACGTTTAGCGATATATTCACGTACTTTTAAGTCTTCATGTAATAAGTCAGCGTAGTCTTTGCCAGCGAACCATCTTGATTCCCAATCACGGATGACACCGACGCGAAGACCGACCGGATTTACCTTTTGACCCATGAATTATCCCTCCTTCTTTTCTGATACCACGATTGTGATGTGGCTTGTGCGCTTGTTAATTTGGCTTGCACGTCCCATAGCGCGTGGACGGAAACGTTTTAAAGTTGGACCTTCGTTAACAAAAGCGTCAGTAATAACTAAATTGTTAGCGTCCATTTCATAATTGTGTTCTGCATTGGCAATAGCAGATTTTAATACTTTCTCAACGACTGGAGAAGCAGCCTTTGGCGTGTGAAGTAGCACTGCTAGCGCTTCACCCACTTGCTTACCTCGAATTAAATCTACAACTAAACGAACTTTACGAGGAGCAATACGTACTGTTCTCGCGACAGCTTTAGCTTGCATTTAAAAGCCTCCTCTCATATTAGCGTCTTGTTTTCTTATCATCACTTGCGTGACCTTTGTAAGTACGAGATGGTGCGAATTCACCAAGTTTGTGACCTACCATGTCTTCAGTAACATAAACTGGTACATGTTTACGACCGTCATATACAGCAATTGTATGACCAATGAACTGAGGGAAGATAGTTGAACGACGAGACCAAGTTTTTACTACTTGCTTGCTGTCAGTTTCGTTTAACTTCTCAATTTTGTTGATTAAATGGTCATCTACAAAAGGTCCTTTCTTTAAGCTGCGACCCATAAATGAACCTCCCTTCGTGATTGTCCTACGGTTCGTTTGAACCGTAGCTCAATCCCGTTATTTTTTACGACGACGAACGATAAATTTATCGGATTTGTTTTTCTTCTTACGAGTTTTGTAACCAAGTGTTGGTTTACCCCATGGACTCATTGGAGACTTACGTCCGATTGGAGAACGTCCTTCACCACCACCGTGTGGGTGATCGTTAGGGTTCATTACAGAACCACGTACAGTTGGACGAATACCTAACCAACGAGAACGACCGGCTTTACCGATGTTGATTAACTCGTGTTGTTCGTTACCAACTTGACCTACAGTTGCACGACAAGTTGCAAGGATCATGCGTACTTCACCAGAAGTTAAACGTACTAATACGTATTTACCTTCTTTACCAAGTACTTGAGCAGATGTACCTGCAGAACGAACTAATTGTCCACCTTTACCAGGTTTCAATTCGATGTTGTGTACTACTGTACCAACAGGGATGTTAGCTAAAGGAAGCGCGTTACCTACTTTAATGTCAGCTTCAGGACCTGACATAACTTCTAAACCTACTTTTAGGTTTTTAGGAGCAAGGATGTAACGTTTTTCACCATCAGCATAATGAATTAATGCGATGTTAGCTGAACGGTTTGGATCATATTCGATTGTAGCAACGCGTCCAGGTATTCCATCTTTATCGCGTTTAAAATCGATGATACGGTATTGACGCTTGTGCCCACCACCTTGGTGACGAACAGTCAATTTACCTTGGTTGTTACGACCACCTTTTCTCTTGACAGGTGCAAGTAACGATTTTTCTGGTTTGTCAGTAGTAATTTCAGCGAAATCAGAAACTGACATACCACGACGACCATTTGAGGTTGGTTTATACTTTTTAATCGCCATCTCAATTTCCCTCCTTCTCTAGTAATCTTAAGCTTCGAAGAATTCGATTTCGTTGCTCTCTTGAGTTAGTGTTACTACCGCTTTACGACGACGGTTAGTAAGACCACTGTAGCGACCTACACGCTTGAATTTACCTTTGTAGTTCATGATGTTTACTTTTTCAACTTTTACGTCAAAGATTTTTTCGATAGCATCTTTAACCTCAGTTTTATTAGCTTTTACATCAACATCAAACGTATATTTTTTCTCAGCCATTAAGTCTGTTGAACGTTCTGTAATTACGGGGCGCTTAATAATATCACGAGGATCTTTCATTATGCAAGCACCTCCTCTACTTTTTCAACTGCGTCTTTAGTGATTACAAGCTTATCATGGTTCATAACGTCTAATACGCTTAAACCATTAGCTGCAACAACTGTTACACCAGGAATATTACGTGCTGAAAGTGCAACATTTTCGTTAAGATCAGCAGTTACTACTAATGCTTTGCGTTCTACTGTTAGGTTTTTAAGAACTGCTACCATTTCTTTTGTTTTTGGAGCGTCAAAAGAAAGAGCTTCAAGAACAACGATGCTGTTATCTTGAGCTTTAGTTGATAATGCAGACTTAATTGCTAAACGACGAACTTTTTTAGGTAATTTGTAGCTATAGCTTCTTGGAACTGGACCAAATACTACGCCACCACCACGCCATTGTGGAGAACGGATAGATCCTTGACGAGCACGACCAGTACCTTTTTGACGCCATGGCTTACGGCCACCGCCTCTTACTTCAGAACGATTTTTAACTTTAGAAGTACCTTGACGTTGAGATGCGCGTTGCATTACGATCGCGTCGAAAAGTACTTTGTTGTTTGGTTCGATACCGAAAACGGCATCTTGAAGTTCGATCTCTCCAACGTTTTCACCGTTTTGGTTAAACAATGCTACTTTTGGCATTGGTTATTCCTCCTTTCTCGAAGAATTATTATTTAGATTTAACTGCAGATTTAACAGTAACTAGAGATTTTCTAGCTCCTGGCACGTTACCTTTTACTAATAAAAGATTGCGTTCTGCGTCAACTTTAACGATTGATAAGTTTTGCACAGTGATGCGCTCTCCACCCATGCGTCCTGGTAATAATTTACCTTTAAATACGCGGTTTGGAGCTACAGGACCCATTGAACCTGGGCGACGGTGGTAGCGAGAACCATGAGACATAGGTCCGCGAGATTGTCCGTGGCGTTTAATAGCACCTTGGAAACCTTTACCTTTTGAGATTCCTGTTACATCAATTACATCGCCTTCTGCGAAAATATCAACCTTGACTTCTTGACCAACTTCATATGCTGAAGCGTCCACACCGCGTAACTCACGGATGAAGCGCTTAGGAGCAGTATTAGCTTTAGTAGCATGTCCTTTTGCAGGTTTGTTAGATAGTTTTTCACGGATATCTTCGAAACCTAATTGGATTGCTTCGTAACCGTCTGTCTCAGCGTTTTTAACTTGAAGAACTACGTTAGCAGAAGCTTCAATTACTGTTACTGGGATCAAGTCACCATTTTCAGCAAATACTTGAGTCATACCGATCTTTCTTCCTAAGATTCCTTTGGCCATTAGTCACACCTCCTAAGTATCTTTTCATTCTTTATTTTAAATTAAAGTTTAATTTCGATATCTACACCAGATGGTAAGTCTAAACGCATTAATGAATCAACAGTTTGTGGTGTTGGATTCACGATATCAATTAAGCGTTTATGCGTGCGCATTTCGAACTGCTCACGAGAATCTTTATATTTGTGTACTGCACGTAGAATTGTATAAATTGATTTTTCAGTCGGTAATGGAATCGGACCAGATACAGCCGCACCAGAACGTTTTGCAGTTTCTACGATTTTCTCAGCAGATTGATCAAGAATTCTGTGATCATATGCTTTTAAACGAATGCGAATTTTTTCTTTTGCCATTATTTTCCCTCCTTTTTCGCCTATTTTACAATAGACATTCTCCGCGGAAATTTCCCCACACTCGCCATGGCAAAGCGGCCGGGTGTGTCGGCAACCTTCCGCATCATCGCAGTCAAAGACCAACATTTTTATTATACTAAAAATGGGTTCATATTGCAACAATAAAGTTAAAAAACTTTTTTATGTGTCGCACACTTTTTTCATTATATATAAAAGGAGATCATTTTGCAAGTGTAATAGTAAAAACTATCTTTACCTTTTATCACCAAATAAAAAAGGAGTAGGTTACCCTACTCCCTTTACTGAAACGAGAAATTACTCGCTGATTTTAGCTACAACGCCAGCGCCTACTGTACGTCCACCTTCACGGATTGAGAATTTAGTACCTTCTTCAATCGCGATTGGAGCGATAAGTTCAACAGTCATTTCGATGTTGTCGCCAGGCATTACCATTTCTACGCCTTCAGGTAAGTTACAAATACCAGTTACATCAGTTGTACGGAAGTAGAACTGTGGACGGTAGTTTGTGAAGAATGGAGTGTGACGTCCACCTTCGTCTTTAGAAAGAACGTATACTTCAGCAGTAAATTTAGTGTGTGGAGTGATTGAGCCTGGTTTAGCTAATACTTGTCCACGTTGGATTTCTTCACGTGCTACACCACGAAGTAAAGCACCGATGTTGTCGCCAGCTTCAGCATAGTCAAGAAGCTTACGGAACATTTCTACACCTGTTACAGTAGTAGATTTTGGCTCTTCAGTTAAACCGATGATGTCGATAACGTCACCAACTTTAACTTGTCCACGCTCTACACGACCTGTAGCAACTGTACCACGACCAGTGATTGAGAATACGTCCTCAACTGGCATCATGAATGGTTTTTCAGTGTCACGTTCTGGAGTTGGGATGTACTCATCAACAGCGTCCATAAGCTCGATGATTTTAGCTTCCCAATCAGCTTCGCCTTCAAGAGCTTTAAGAGCAGAACCTTTGATTACTGGTACATCGTCACCAGGGAAGTCGTATTCAGAAAGAAGGTCACGTACTTCCATTTCTACTAATTCAAGTAGCTCTTCGTCGTCTACCATGTCACATTTGTTTAAGAATACAACTAGGTAAGGTACACCTACTTGACGAGAAAGAAGGATGTGCTCACGAGTTTGTGGCATTGGACCATCAGCAGCAGATACTACTAAGATACCGCCATCCATTTGAGCAGCACCAGTGATCATGTTTTTAACATAGTCAGCATGTCCTGGGCAGTCAACGTGTGCATAGTGACGAGTGTCAGTTTCATACTCAACGTGTGCAGTTGAGATTGTGATTCCACGCTCGCGCTCTTCTGGAGCAGCGTCGATCATGTCGTAAGCCATTGCTGCACCTTTACCACTTTTCTTAGCAAGAACAGTAGTGATAGCAGCTGTTAAAGTTGTTTTACCATGGTCAACGTGACCAATTGTACCGATATTGGCATGTGTTTTTGAACGGTCGAATTTTTCCTTAGCCATTCGAAAATCCTCCTTAAAATTCATGTAGTTTATGGTTTATGAGGCCGTGAAAGGGAATGAGCTCCACTTTCACAGCGTACATAAGTAGTTATACTTCAATAAAGAGTGAAAATCAATTATTCACCTTTATTTTTTTTAATAATTTCTTCTGAAATTGATTTAGGAACTTCTTCGTAGTGATCGAAGTGCATAGAATATGTTCCGCGACCTTGAGTGTTTGAACGTAATGCAGTTGCATAACCAAACATTTCAGAAAGTGGAACGAATGCACGTACAACTTGAGCGTTACCGCGTGCTTCCATACCTTCTACACGTCCACGACGAGACGTAACGTCACCCATGATATCTCCTAAGTATTCGTCAGGGATAACAACTTCAACCTTCATCATTGGTTCAAGGATAGCTGGGTTACATTTTGATACTGCGTTTTTAAGAGCCATAGAAGCGGCAATTTTAAACGCCATCTCACTTGAGTCAACGTCATGGTAAGATCCATCAACTAAAGCAGCTTTGATATCGATTAATGGATAACCAGCAAGAACACCGTTTTGTAATGCATCTTCAAGACCAGCTTGAACTGCAGGGATGTATTCACGTGGAACTACACCACCAACGATTTTGTTCTCAAATTCAAAGCCTTTTCCTTCTTCGTTAGGTTCGAACTCAATCCAAACGTGACCGAATTGTCCACGACCACCAGATTGACGAGCGAATTTACCTTCAACTTTCGCACCAGCGCGGAAAGTTTCACGGTAAGCTACTTGAGGAGCACCAACGTTTGCTTCTACTTTGAATTCGCGACGCATACGGTCAACGATGATATCAAGGTGAAGCTCACCCATACCAGAGATGATGATTTGACCAGTCTCTGTATTAGTTTCCGCACGGAAAGTTGGATCTTCTTCTTGTAACTTTTGAAGAGCTGTCGTCATTTTATCTTGGTCAGCTTTTGATTTTGGCTCAACAGATAAAGAGATAACTGGCTCTGGGAATTCCATAGACTCAAGAATTACAAGACTCTTTTCGTCACATAGAGTATCACCAGTAGAAGTATCTTTTAATCCTACAGCTGCCGCGATATCTCCAGCGTATACTTCAGAAATCTCTTCACGAGAGTTAGCATGCATTTGTAGGATACGACCTACACGCTCACGCTTACCTTTTGTAGAGTTTTTGATGTATGAACCAGAGCTTAGTACACCAGAGTACACACGGAAGAACGTTAATTTACCAACATAAGGGTCCGTCATAACTTTGAACGCTAATGCTGAGAAAGGAGCGTTGTCGCTAGACTCACGCGTAACTTCTTCTTCTGTGTCAGGTACGATACCTTGGATTGCTGGTACATCAACTGGAGATGGTAGGTAATCAATTACCGCATCTAGCATTAATTGTACACCTTTGTTTTTGAATGCTGAACCACAGATAACTGGGTAGAATTCAACGTCACAAGTACCTTTACGGATACCAGCTTTTAGTTCTTCAACTGTAAGCTCGCCTTCGTCTAAGTACTTCATCATTAACTCTTCGTCAAGTTCTGCAACAGCTTCTACTAGGCTTGCACGGTATTCTTCAGCTTGCTCTTTGTATTCCTCAGGAATTTCACGAGATTCTGAACGAGTACCTAAGTCATCTTCGTAGAAGTATGCTTTCATTTCCACAAGGTCAATGATTGCTTCGAAGTCATCTTCAGCACCGATTGGCAACTGAATTGGGTGAGCATTTGCACCTAAACGATCGTGGATCGTTTTTACAGAGTACAAGAAGTCAGCACCAATTTTGTCCATTTTGTTAACGAATACGACACGGGGAACACCGTACGTAGTCGCTTGACGCCATACTGTTTCTGTTTGAGGCTCAACACCAGATTGAGCATCAAGAACTGCCACAGCGCCATCAAGTACACGTAATGAACGCTCAACTTCAACAGTGAAGTCTACGTGTCCAGGAGTATCGATGATGTTAACGCGGTGACCTTTCCAAGAAGCAGTTGTCGCAGCAGACGTGATAGTGATACCACGTTCTTGCTCTTGCTCCATCCAGTCCATTTGTGAAGCTCCTTCATGAGTTTCACCAATTTTATGGATACGGCCAGTATAATAAAGAACACGCTCAGTTGTTGTTGTTTTACCAGCATCAATGTGAGCCATGATCCCAATATTACGAGTGTTTTCTAAGGAGAACTCTCTTGCCATCTTAGGTATTTCTCCTTCCATATTATAATTTGTTTTTTAAAAAGTTTCGTTAAAAGATTACCAACGGTAATGAGCAAATGCTTTATTAGCTTCTGCCATTTTGTGAGTATCTTCACGTTTCTTAACTGCAGCACCAGTGTTGTTAGCTGCGTCAAGGATTTCGTTAGCTAAACGCTCTTCCATCGTTTTTTCTCCACGAAGACGAGCATAGTTTACTAACCAACGAAGACCTAAAGTAGTACGACGCTCTGGGCGTACTTCTACAGGAACTTGGTAGTTAGAACCCCCTACACGGCGTGCTCTAACTTCTAGTACAGGCATGATGTTTTTAAGAGCTTGGTCGAATACTTCCATAGCTTCTTTACCACTGCGCTCTTGTACTAAATCGAATGCTCTATAAAGAATAGCTTGTGACTTACCGCGCTTTCCATCAAGCATCATTTTGTTGATTAAGCGAGATACAAGCTTAGAATTGTAAATTGGATCTGGTAATACGTCTCTTTTTGCAACAGGTCCCTTACGTGGCATTCTACTTCCTCCTTTCACTTTTAAAAGTTTATCTATTAATTGTTAAGCTATTATTTTTTAGCTGCTTTTGGTCGCTTAGTACCATATTTAGAACGACCTTGCATACGGCCATCCACACCAGCAGTATCAAGTGCACCACGTACGATATGGTAACGTACCCCTGGTAAATCTTTTACACGTCCACCGCGGATAAGTACCACGCTGTGTTCTTGTAAGTTGTGACCAATACCTGGGATATAAGCTGTTACCTCGATACCGTTTGTTAAACGTACACGAGCATATTTACGAAGAGCCGAGTTCGGTTTCTTCGGTGTCATAGTACCCACACGTGTACATACACCACGTTTTTGTGGAGAAGATTGGTTAGTTTGAGCTTTCTTGAAGCTGTTGTAACCTCTGTTTAAAGCAGGTGAGTCAGATTTTTTACCTTTACTCACACGACCATTACGGATTAATTGGTTAATAGTAGGCATTTAATTTTTCCTCCTTTCGCCTTTTGTAAGACCACACATCCAGGTGGTTCATTTTTTAGCAAAAAACAAAGTCTTTGAAACTAAAAGTTCAAAAACGTGTTAACTAATAATTGCAACAGTTGCAGCGTTAACTTCTATCCTACAAGCTTGACCAAGCTTTCGCATAGAAGGGACATACGTATACGGAACGTTTTCTTGCTGTGCCGTTTTTGCCACAATGGATGTGACATAAAAATCAGCGTCTTCAGCAATGATGACTTCCTTTACTGTACCTTTTTTTAATGCTTTCACCGTCTGCTTTGTTCCTACAATAATATGATCAGCCTGTAATACTTTTTCATAAGACATTATCATATCCTCCAAAGTAACAGGTAGTTTATAGGAGCACCTTTGATATAGTATCATTCCCTAGAATGGATGTCAACTAACGTTTCGTAGTTTTTTTAAAAAACATCCATTCTAGAGTAATGATTTTATAATTAGTCGATTGTTACCGTTTCTTCAGCTTGGTTTTTGATTGGTTCAGCATTACGATATCTCGTCATACCTGTACCAGCCGGAACTAGCTTACCAATGATAACATTCTCTTTAAGTCCAAGCAACTCATCACGTTTTCCTTTGATTGCAGCATCTGTAAGAACACGAGTTGTTTCTTGGAATGACGCAGCAGATAAGAAGGAATCAGTTTCAAGAGATGCTTTTGTAATACCAAGTAATACAGGACGGCCTGTCGCTGGACGATTGCCTTCAAGTAATACTTTTTCATTAGCATCAGTGAATTGGTGAATATCAAGTAATGAACCTGGTAATACATCTGTATCTCCTGAATCCATTACGCGCACTTTACGAAGCATTTGGCGAACCATTACCTCTACGTGTTTATCTCCAATTTCTACCCCTTGCATACGGTATACTTTTTGCACCTCACGAAGCAAGTACTCTTGTACAGCCGTGATGTCTTTTACTTTTAGTAATTCTTTAGGATCAATTGAACCTTCCGTTAATTCTTGACCACGTGCAATGCGCTGTCCTTCAATAACTTTCAGGCGTGCACTGTACGGAGCTGTGTAAGAACGAGTTTCAATCTCTCCTTGAACAGTAATTTCGTGCTGACGATCGCGTCCTTCAGAAATGCCGGCAATTGTACCTTCAATTTCAGAAATAACGGCTTGACCTTTAGGGTTACGCGCTTCGAAGATCTCTTGGATACGCGGTAAACCTTGAGTGATATCGTCTCCAGCAACCCCACCTGTATGGAATGTACGCATCGTTAACTGTGTACCTGGCTCACCGATAGATTGAGCAGCGATGATACCAACTGCCTCACCCACTTCAACTTCTGAACCAGTTGCAAGGTTACGACCGTAACATTTTTTACATACACCGTGGCGAGTGTTACATGTGAATGCAGAACGAATCCATACTTCTTCAACACCAGCATCCACAATTGTTTCAGCTAGGTCTTCTGTAATTAGTTCGTTTTCTTTCACTAACACTTCGTTTGTTCCTGGGTGAAGTAGTGTTTTTCTTGCATAACGTCCAATTAGACGCTCATCAAGTTTCTCAATTTCTTCTGTTCCTTCTTTGATTGCAACAGCCAGAATACCGCGGTCTGTACCACAGTCGTCATCACGTACGATAACGTCTTGTGCCACGTCAACCAGACGACGAGTAAGGTAACCTGAGTCAGCTGTTTTAAGAGCCGTATCGGCAAGACCTTTACGTGCACCATGGGTAGAGATAAAGTACTCTAATACTGTTAAACCTTCACGGAAACTAGATTTGATTGGTAACTCAATGATACGACCAGACGGGTTGGCCATTAGTCCACGCATACCTGCAAGCTGAGTGAAGTTAGATGCGTTACCACGGGCACCAGAGTCACTCATCATGAAGATTGGGTTGCGTTTGTCTAATGACGCCATTAATTTACCTTGGATAACGTCTTTCGCGCTACTCCATACAGAGATAACACGCTCATAACGCTCATCTTCAGTAATTAAACCGCGACGGAATTGTTTTAGTACGTTATCTACTTTAGCTTGCGCTTCTGTTAAGATAACTTCTTTTTCTCCTAAAACCACGATATCAGCTACACCAACTGTAATACCAGCTTTAGTAGAATATTTGAAACCTAGGTCTTTCATACGGTCAAGCATTTTAGAAGTCTCAGTAATTTTGAAACGTTTAAATACTTCAGCGATAATATTACCTAAGATTTTTTTCTTAAACGGTGCGATAGCCGGTTGATTCTTGATGAATTCCTTCACATCTGCACCTTTTTCAACAAAGTACTTCTCAGGAGTTTTCACTTCTAAGTTTTCTCTTGTTGGTTCGTTAATGTATGGGAACGATTTTGGTAAAATTTCGTTGAAAACTAATTTACCAACCGTTGTAACAAGCAACTGTTGATTTTGTGCTTCTGTAAACGTTTCGTTGTTTAAAGAACCTGCATACACACCTACACGTGTATGCAGATGCACATAACCGTTTTGGTACGCTAATAGTGCTTCATTTGTATCCTTGAACACCATGCCTTCTCCAACTGCCTCTTCACGCTCAAGCGTTAAGTAGTAGTTACCTAATACCATATCCTGTGAAGGTGTAACAACTGGTTTACCATCTTTAGGGTTCAAGATATTTTGAGCAGCAAGCATTAAGATACGTGCTTCTGCTTGTGCTTCCGCAGATAATGGCACGTGAACCGCCATTTGGTCACCGTCAAAGTCAGCGTTATATGCTGTACATACAAGCGGATGAAGACGAATAGCGCGACCTTCTACAAGCGTAGGTTCAAATGCTTGAATACCTAGTCTGTGTAGCGTTGGTGCACGGTTTAAAAGAACTGGATGCTCTTTAATAACCGATTCTAATACGTCCCATACTTCAGGTTGCACACGTTCAATTTTACGTTTTGCACTCTTGATGTTATGAGCTAAACCGCGTTCAACAAGCTCTTTCATTACGAAAGGTTTGAAAAGCTCTAACGCCATTTCTTTTGGAAGACCACATTGATACATCTTTAAGTTCGGACCTACAACGATTACCGAACGGCCAGAGTAGTCAACACGTTTACCTAATAAGTTTTGACGGAAGCGACCTTGCTTACCTTTTAACATGTGAGAAAGAGATTTTAATGGACGGTTACCTGGTCCTGTTACCGGACGGCCACGACGACCATTATCGATTAATGCATCTACAGCTTCTTGAAGCATACGCTTTTCGTTTTGAACGATAATGCTAGGAGCTCCAAGGTCTAATAAACGCTTTAAGCGGTTGTTACGGTTAATTACACGGCGATATAAATCATTTAGATCAGACGTAGCAAAGCGTCCACCATCTAATTGAACCATTGGACGAAGTTCTGGCGGAATAACCGGTAGAACGTCTAAAATCATCCAAGAAGGTTCGTTACCAGAATGACGGAAAGCCTCTAGTACCTCTAAACGTTTAATAGCACGTGTACGACGTTGACCTTGAGCAGTTTTCAATTCTTCTTTCAAAGCATCTACTTCTTTATCAAGATCGATGTCATGCAATAATTTTTTAACAGCTTCAGCACCCATTGCTGCATGGAAAGTTTGTCCGTACTTCTCACGATACGCACGGTATTCTTTCTCTGATAAAAGCTGTTTCTTTTCAAGTGGTGTATCACCAGCATCTGTTACTACATAAGAAGCAAAATAAATGATTTCCTCTAGCGCACGAGGGGACATGTCTAAGACAAGTCCCATGCGGCTAGGAATACCTTTGAAGTACCAAATATGTGAAACAGGTGCAGCTAGTTCGATGTGACCCATGCGTTCACGACGAACTTTTGCGCGCGTAACTTCTACGCCACAACGATCACATACAACACCTTTATAACGAACGCGCTTATATTTTCCGCAGTGACATTCCCAGTCCTTTTGTGGACCAAAAATACGCTCACAGAATAAGCCGTCTTTTTCAGGTTTTAACGTACGATAGTTGATCGTTTCAGGTTTTTTTACCTCACCGTACGACCAAGAACGAATTTTATCTGGCGAAGCTAGACCGATTTTCATATACTCAAAGTTATTTACATCTAGCAAGGAGCCTACCTCCCTTTTAATCTACAGGTTTTTTCCCTTAACGTTTATATGAAAGTAATTCCTTACTCTTTTGTGACAGGATCTTTTTGTCCTTCAGAAAGGCTTTCTTCGTTATCTGCAATAATTGATTCTGTTGGTTGCTCATGGTCCTCTTCTGAGTCCATGATATCAATTTCTTGCTCGTCAGCAGAAAGCATCTTCACATCCATACCTAAACTTTGTAGTTCTTTGATTAATACTTTGAACGATTCAGGTATGCCAGGTTCTGGAATGTTTTCACCTTTAACAATTGCTTCGTATGTTTTCACACGACCTACTACGTCGTCTGATTTCACTGTTAAGATCTCTTGTAATGTATAAGCAGCACCGTATGCTTCAAGTGCCCATACTTCCATCTCACCAAAACGCTGTCCACCGAACTGCGCTTTACCACCAAGTGGTTGTTGTGTAACAAGTGAGTATGGTCCAGTAGAACGAGCGTGAAGTTTATCGTCTACCATGTGAGCAAGTTTGATCATGTACATGATTCCTACTGATACACGGTTATCGAATGGTTCACCTGTTCGACCATCATATAGAACTGTTTTAGCATCACGAGACATGCCAGCTTCTTCGATTGTTGCCCAAACATCTTCCTCACGCGCACCATCAAATACTGGAGACGCAACGTGAATGCCAAGCTTACGAGCAGCCATACCTAAATGAAGCTCTAGCACCTGACCGATGTTCATACGAGATGGTACCCCTAATGGGTTTAACATGATGTCAATTGGCGTACCGTCTGGTAGGTAAGGCATATCTTCTTCCGGTAAAATACGTGAAATTACACCTTTGTTACCGTGACGACCGGCCATTTTGTCACCTTCAGAGATTTTACGCTTCTGAACAATGTATACACGGACTAATTGGTTTACACCTGGTGGTAATTCGTCGCCATCTTCACGGTTGAAGACTTTAACATCAAGGATAATTCCACCGCCGCCGTGCGGTACACGAAGAGAAGTATCACGAACTTCACGCGCTTTTTCACCGAAAATAGCGTGTAGAAGACGTTCTTCAGCTGTTAGTTCTGTTACACCTTTTGGCGTTACTTTACCAACTAAAAGATCTCCATCTTTTACTTCTGCACCAATGCGGATGATTCCACGCTCATCTAAGTTGCGAAGCGCATCTTCACCTACGTTTGGAATGTCACGCGTAATTTCTTCAGGTCCAAGTTTCGTATCACGAGACTCAGATTCATATTCTTCAATATGAACAGACGTATATACATCGTCTTTCACAAGGCGTTCACTCATGATGATGGCATCCTCATAGTTGTAACCATCCCATGTCATGAAACCAACCATTACGTTTCGTCCTAAAGCAAGCTCACCTTTTTCCATTGAAGGACCGTCGGCTAAGATCTCACCTTTTACTACTTCGTCGCCAACTGAAACAATTGGACGCTGGTTGTAACAAGTACCTTGGTTAGAACGAACGAATTTTAATAATTTGTATTGATCTAAGTTACCTTTAACTTTTTGTCCGTCTACTTCTTCATAGCGGCGAACAAAAATTTGTTTTGCTTCTACGCGCTCTACAACGCCAGGGTATTTACAAATCACGGCTGCACCAGAGTCTTTACCAGATACATATTCCATACCTGTACCTACGATTGGTGCTTCAGGATTTAATAAAGGTACTGCTTGACGTTGCATGTTCGCACCCATTAATGCACGGTTAGAGTCATCGTTCTCTAAGAATGGGATACATGCTGTAGCGGCAGATACAACTTGTTTTGGTGATACATCCATATAGTCTAAACGATCGCGACGGATAACCGTGTTTTCTCCACGGAAACGTGCAACGACATTTTCATCTAAGAATGAACCATCATCACCTAGACGAGCGTTCGCTTGGGCTACAACATAGTTATCTTCTTCATCAGCTGTTAAGTAGTCAATTCGCTCTGTCACTTTACCTGTTTCAGGATCGATACGACGGTAAGGTGTTTCGATGAAACCGAATTTGTTTACTTTTGCATAAGAAGAAAGTGAGTTGATTAACCCGATATTCGGACCCTCTGGCGTTTCAATCGGACACATACGGCCATAGTGGGAGTAGTGAACGTCACGCACTTCGAAACCAGCGCGTTCACGCGTTAAACCACCAGGTCCTAGAGCTGAAAGACGACGTTTGTGCGTCAATTCGCCTAATGGATTCGTTTGATCCATGAACTGTGATAATTGAGAACTTCCAAAGAACTCTTTAATCGCCGCAATAACTGGACGAATATTAATTAATTGTTGAGGTGTGATTGTATTCGTGTCTTGAATTGACATTCTTTCACGAACAACACGTTCCATACGAGATAAACCGATACGGAATTGGTTTTGTAACAATTCACCTACAGAACGCAGACGACGGTTACCTAAGTGGTCGATGTCATCTGTGTCTCCTACTTGATGAAGCAAGTTAAAGAAGTAACTGATTGATGCTAAAATATCAGCAGGTGTGATATTTTTAACTTCTTCTGTTACATAAGCGTTGCCTGATACAGTGATGACTTTTTCACCTTCTGGATCATTTGGCGCATAAATCTTAATAGATTGTAATGTAACATCGTCTTCTACTACTCCACCAACCGGACTATAAGTTTTGAAGTTTACTCCACCTTCAAGCATCGGAATCAAGCGATCTAGCAGACGGCGATCAATCATTGCGCCTTTTTCTGCAATAATTTCACCTGTTTCAGGATCAACTAATGTTTCAGCTAGCTTTTGATTAAATAAGCGATGTTTGATATGAAGCTTTTTATTAATTTTATAGCGACCTACGTTCGCTAAGTCATATCGTTTTGGATCAAAGAAGCGAGATACTAATAGAGACTTCGCATTCTCAACTGTCGGTGGTTCACCCGGACGTAAACGCTCATAGATTTCTAATAGCGCTTTTTCCGTTGTTTCCGTATTATCTTTTTCAAGCGTATTACGGATGTATTCATTATCACCGATTAAATCGATAATCTCTTGGTCAGAACCGAAACCTAGCGCGCGTAACAGCACTGTTACTGGCAGTTTACGAGTACGATCAATACGCACGTATACTACATCTTTTGCATCAGTTTCATATTCTAGCCATGCACCACGGTTAGGGATAACAGTTGCTGTATATCCTTTTTTACCGTTTTTATCAAGCTTTCCACTATAGTAAACACTTGGTGAACGAACCAACTGTGATACGATAACACGCTCAGCACCATTAATTACAAAGGTACCTGTTTCGGTCATCAATGGGAAATCTCCCATGAACACATCTTGGTCTTTTACTTCACCTGTTTCTTTATTAATTAACCGCACCTTAACACGAAGAGGTGCTGCATAAGTTACATCACGTTCTTTAGACTCTCCTACTGAATACTTTGGCTCACCTAAGCTGTAATCAATAAATTCTAGTGATAAGTTACCTGTAAAATCATCAATTGGAGAAATATCTTGGAACATTTCTCGTAAACCTTCATCTAAAAACCATTGGTATGAAGCCGTTTGAATCTCGATTAAGTTCGGTAACTCTAAAACTTCACTAATACGAGCATAACTTCTGCGTTGGCGGTGGCGTCCATACTGAACTAGTTGACCTGTCAACTGATTCACCCCTCAAATCAAGCGTTATTATTCAAAATATATAATAAACCATATGTTTATTATTGAACAAAAGAAAAATGGTCTCTTTAAATAGAAAACCACAATTTCATAAAAACGTACTATTGATTTTATTAGTTTTTCCCATATAATTCAAAATTATACCTTTTATTTTATGTATAACCCGAGCTTATATGGAATATTTATATATTGGCATTTTATAATGCTAACATACTAAAAAATATTAGTCAACATTTTTTAGCACATATGATATAATACCCTTTTTTCTTTTCTACTACTTCTACTTCATTAAATAGAGATTCTAATTTCGCAAGAGCAGATGGCGCTCCTTGCTTTTTCTGAATCACAATCCAAAGTTCTCCTTGGTCAGCAAGGTGATCTAATGACTTTTCTAGAATTTCATGAACAACTTTTTTACCCGCACGGATCGGCGGATTACTAAGAATAGCTGCAAAATTCGTTTCCTTCACATTTTCATAGCAAGAGCTTTGATAGATTGAAACATTTGATACTGAATTAACTTCAGCATTTTTTTGAGCTAGTGCTAATGCACGTTCATTAACATCGACCATATGAACGTTTCTTTGGCTATCCTCTTTTGCAAGAGCCAACCCAATCGGGCCATATCCGCACCCAACATCCAGAAGCGGGCCGGGACTCTCAGGCATTTGAAACGTTTCAATTAACAGGCGCGATCCAAAATCGATCTCTTTTTTTGAAAAAACACCGCTGTCACTCGTAAATGAAAAAGAGGTTCCTCTCAATTCAAATGAAAAGCGCTCTTCATTACTTGCAGACGATGGTGTATTAGAAAAATAATGTTCTGTCAAAATAGAACCTCCTAATCAATATGTTCTTCTTTACTATAAATGAAAAGGATGACAGAAGCAAAAAAGCTCGCTTGTACAAGCGAGCTTTTTTATATCAGTTGTTAAGCAATAATTACTTAACTTCTACAGAAGCGCCAACTTCTTCAAGTTTAGCTTTTGCTTCTTCAGCTTCTTCTTTAGAAATACCTTCTTTAAGAGCTTTTGGAGCGTTATCAACGATTTCTTTAGCTTCTTTTAAGCCAAGACCAGTGATTTCACGTACTACTTTGATAACTTTGATTTTTTGTCCGCCAGCACTTTCAAGTACTAGGTCAAATTCAGTTTTCTCAGCAGCAGCTTCACCAGCAGCACCGCCAGCTACAGCTACAGGAGCAGCAGCAGTTACGCCAAATTCTTCTTCGATTGCTTTTACTAAATCGTTAAGTTCTAAAACAGTCATATTTTTAACTGCTTCAATGATTTGTTCTTGAGTCATTGTTAATTTCCTCCTTGTGATTGTGTTATATATAACAGACTAGATTATGCACCTTGTTCTTCTTTTTGATCTGCCACAGCTTTTGTAGCAAGAGCAAGGTTGCGAATTGGAGCTTGAAGCACGCTAAGCAACATAGAAAGTAAGCCTTCGCGAGATGGTAGTTCTGCAAGTGCTTTAATTTCTTCAACAGATGCAACATTACCTTCAATTACACCAGCTTTGATTTCTAACGCTTCGTGTTCTTTAGCGAAGTTGTTTAAAATTTTAGCTGGAGCAACAACATCTTCTCCACCAAATGCGATTGCATTTGGACCTACTAACGCATCATTAAGATCTGTTAGTTCAAGTTTTTCTACAGCACGGCGAGTTAAAGTGTTTTTGTAAACTTTGAACTCAATGCCTGCTTCACGTAATTGCTTACGAAGTTCAGTAACTTCAGCAACATTCAAACCACGGTAGTCAACGACAACTATTGAGTTACTCGCTTGAAGTTTTTCAGCAATTTCGTCTACGACTTGTTTCTTTTGTTCAATTACGTTGCTCATCTTTACACCTCCTGTAGATTTCCTTCCGTACACTCAGACAAGGTGCAATAAAAAACCTCCATGACAATAAAGACATGGAGGTGTAGTAAGCGAACCATAACGTTTCACTAATTTATCTCACACACCTCGGTAGGAAATTAAGCTTTGCAGCACCTACTGTCTACGGTACAAATGTTATTCTTTTTAACAACATTATCTATTATAATCAGGGACTTTCAAAAAGTCAACACCGATTTATTTCCAAATTTATTAAGCAGAGAATGAAGCAGTATCAACTTTGATACCAGGGCCCATTGTTGAAGTAACAGCTACGTTCTTCATGTATGTGCCTTTTGCTGCTGCCGGCTTAGCTTTTACCATAGTTTCGAAGATTGTAGTGAAGTTTTCAACTAACTTGCTCTCTTCGAAAGATACTTTACCGATTGGTACGTGGATGTTACCAGCTTTATCAACACGGTATTCTACTTTACCAGCTTTGATTTCGTTAACTGCTTTTTGAACATCAAATGTTACTGTACCAGTTTTAGGGTTTGGCATTAAACCTTTAGGTCCTAATACACGACCAAGTTTACCAACTTCACCCATCATGTCTGGAGTAGCTACGATTACATCGAACTCGAACCAACCTTGTTGGATTTTGTTGATATAGTCAGCATCGCCAACGTAGTCAGCGCCTGCAGCTTCAGCTTCTTTAGCTTTTTCGCCTTTAGCGAATACTAATACACGTTGAGTTTTACCTGTACCGTTTGGTAGTACTACTGCACCACGAATTTGTTGGTCAGCTTTCTTAGGGTCAACTCCTAAACGGAATGCTACTTCTACAGTTGCATCAAATTTAGTTGTGTTTGTTTTCTTTACTAATTCAATCGCTTCTTGTACTGAATAAGTTTGTGTACGATCTACAAGCTTAGCAGCTTCAACGTACTTTTTACCTTTTTTAGCCATTTTTGTTTCCTCCTTATGTGGTTTTAACGGAATAACCTCCCACTAATAAAGGTTGCGAGCATAGGAAAACTTCCATTTCTCGCAACCTTCTAACACCCAATCAAATGGAATTAGTCTTCAACTACGATTCCCATACTGCGCGCTGTACCTTCTACCATGCGCATTGCAGATTCAACGCTAGCAGCGTTTAAGTCAGGCATTTTAGTTTCAGCAATCTCACGCACTTTGTCACGCTTGACTGTTGCAACTTTATTACGGTTTGGTTCACCAGAACCAGACTCAATACCAGCCGCTTTCTTAAGTAGTACAGCAGCAGGTGGAGTTTTCGTAATAAATGTAAATGAACGGTCTTCAAATACCGTGATTTCAACAGGAATGATAAGACCAGCTTGATCAGCTGTGCGAGCGTTAAACTCCTTACAGAAACCCATGATGTTAACACCGGCTTGACCTAATGCAGGACCAACTGGTGGCGCTGGATTTGCTTTACCTGCAGGAATTTGTAACTTAACAAGTTTAATTACTTTTTTAGCCACGAGACACACCTCCTTAAGTCCGTGATGTGGTAATAGGGCGATGCCCTCCCACTCAATGTTCTTTATATATAAAATAAAGAAATAGTTGTTTTAGTCTCTAGTTTTGAGACATACTGACTTATGAAATATTAACATTAAACTTCATGAATTGCAAGGTCTTACAGATTATATTTTTTCAATTTGTGTAAAGTCTAGCTCTACTGGCGTTTGTCTTCCGAACATATCGACATGAACCTTAACTTTACGTTTATCTGTATCGATTTCTTCAATGGTACCTTCGAAGTTTGCAAACGGACCTTCTTGAACCAATACTGTTTCTTTTAGTTCAAAGTCAAAGTCAGCATGCTGCTCGTCCATGCCCATTTGTTTTAAGATCATTTCTACTTCTTCTGGTAGAAGAGCAGTTGGCTTTGATCCAGAACCTGCTGAACCTACAAAGCCCGTAACGCCAGGTGTATTACGAACTACATACCATGAATCATCTGTCATGATGATTTCAACTAACACGTACCCTGGGAATACTTTTTTCTTTGTAATCTTTTCTTTGTTGTTCTTAATTTCTCTTTCTTCTTCTTCAGGAACAACAACGCGGAAAATTTTATCTTGCATACCCATTGTTTCTACGCGCTTTTCTAAATTTGTTTTTACTTTATTTTCATATCCAGAATAAGTATGGACTACATACCAATTTTTCTCCATTTCTGAGGACTATACGTCCTTCCCTCCCAGCTCACTATAAAATAAGATGTCCTAATCTATTGCACAGACAACGCACTAGGAAAATAGTTGACTCCTAGCACAATCATTCTTAAAGCAAATTAAAAAACCCGTCTCCGGGCTTTTCTGAAAAAAACATAATTTAGCTTTATTATACCATGATTTAAGTCAATTTATTCAAGGGATTAAACGAATAAGTGACGAAATTCCGTAATCAACTACTACAAAAAAGAGTGTCATAAATACAACTGTAGAAATAACAGTAATTGTATAACGAGTTAGCTCATTTTTTTTAGGCCAACTTACCTTCTTCATCTCACGCCCAACATCACGCAAGAAATTTCCTACACGGTTCATGTTTGTAACCTCCAATAAATTAAAAGGGGTATTAGTCTGTGCAGATTATTGATCTACTTTGTTTCACGATGAATCGTATGTGCGTTACACGTTTTGCAAAACTTCTTCATTTCTAAACGCTCTTCGTTTTGCTGTGTGTTTTTCATAGTCGTATAGTTACGACTAGCGCATTGCACACACGCAAGTACAACTTTTTTACGCATAATGTCAACCACCTATAGAGTGATAATGTCTATAAAAAAGTATCACAGACTTTCTTAGCATGTCAATATGAGGATAGAAGGCTACATTGTGATTTCACGAATCTCGAGGTAGCGCTCTAATTTCCTCTTCACACGCTGAAGTGCATTGTCGATGGATTTGACGTGGCGGTTTAACTCTTCTGAAATTTCTTGATAAGATTGACCATCTAAATAAAGAACGAGAACTTTTCGCTCAAGATCACTTAACAGTTCAGCCATCTTTAATTCAATATCATCAAACTTCTCTCGATTAATGAGCAACTCTTCTGGATTTGCTACTTTTGTCCCCGAAATAACATCCATTAAGGTTCGGTCGGACTCTTCATCATATATTGGCTTGTCCAATGATACATAAGAGTTTAATGGAATATGTTTTTGCCTTGTTGCGGTTTTAATAGCGGTAATAATTTGCCTGGTAATGCAAAGTTCAGCAAAAGCTTTAAACGAAGTTAGCTTATCTTCTCTAAAATCTCTAATTGCCTTGTATAACCCTATCATACCTTCTTGTACAATATCTTCACGGTCTGCCCCAATTAAAAAATACGACCGCGCCTTTGCTCGCACAAAGTTTTTGTATTTATGAATCAAATACTCTAATGCGTCAATATCGCCTTTATGCACAAGATCGACAACTGTTTCATCCTCTTGTTGTTCGAAATGAGCATGCAGTTTTCTCCCATAAGTATCGCCCATATCGATCCCCCCGACCGCACAGTAGATAGAAATATTATACAGTAGCTAATTCCGTACCGTCAATAACCTCACCGCTGTCCCCGGCGCCATTTTTCGAAAATTTCGGCTACTTGATTGGAAAGTTGAATGCGTGCCGCTGGCTTTTGATTTTGAATAGACTTCACATCAAGATTAATATGTTTCTCAATTTGCTCAATTTCGTTGTACAATTCTCGAGCAGAAATTCTAAGCGCACCTTGTCCAAAGATTGCCCACTGCTCCGTAAAATCAGATGTAGCAACATGAATCTGTGTCTTTACATTGTTTAGCTCTTGAGCCAGCTTTTCAATGTACTCATCCGCTGTTTCATTTTCTCGTGTAAATACAACGTCAACCTTATGATTTTTTGCCTTCTTTTCAATTCCTTCGACCATATGAGCATCGAAGACAATAATGACACGATACCCCATATATGCTTGATACTCTGCCATCTTTTCAATTAACAGGTCTCGAGCACCCGCTAAATCATTATCTCTAAGCTTTCTTAGGTCGGGCCACGCACCTATCATGTTATAACCATCCACCAGTAGAATATCCATTTTTATTCACCTAGAGGATGGCGTTTTCGGTAAACCTCATACATGAGAAGACTAGCTGCTACAGATGCATTTAACGATGTAACATGCCCAACCATTGGAAGCTGTACAAGAAAGTCGCATTTTTCACGAATCAAACGACTCATGCCTTTTCCTTCACTTCCAATCACTAACGTAAGCGGCATACCTCCATCTAAGTTGCGGTAATCGTCACTTTCTTTCGCATCCGTTCCAACAATCCATACGCCTCGATCTTTTAATTCATCAATCGTCCTTGATAGGTTTGTTACCCTTGCTACAGGAATATGTTCAATCGCTCCTGTAGACGCCTTTGCTACAGTGGCCGTTAATCCAACTGAACGGCGCTTTGGAATAATGATACCGTGTGCGCCAACGGCATCGGCTGTTCGCATAATAGAACCTAAATTATGGGGATCTTCGAGCTCATCTAACAGAAGGAAAAACGGACTTTCATTACGTTTTTCCGCTAAGTTAAATAAATCATCTAACTCTGCATACTGATAAGCAGCAACTTGTGCAGCTACTCCTTGATGAATACCGTCTACCATTTGCTCAATTTTCTTTTTCGGTACAAACTGCACCAATACACCATTACGTTTTGCTAACTGCGTGATTTGCCCCATAGAACCGCCTTGCGATCCTTCGGCAATCCATAGCTTGTTAATGTCACGCCCAGACTTTAGGGCTTCTAGGACCGGATTACGTCCAATGATAAATTCATGTTCCATGATTCATTCCTCCCTCTCCTTCATCGACGAAAGAGATAGCTTTAGTAATAAGTTCCATCATTCTTTCTTCTTCACCTAAAAGATACAAATAGCCTACGACCGCTTCAAATGCTGTACTGTAGCGATACGTTTGCACATCTGTGTTTTTAGGGACTGTACCAGACTTTGCATTGCGTCCTCGGCGCAGTACACCTTCTTCTTCTTCAGTAAAAAAGTTTTCATTTTTAAAATAATATACGATTTGTGCTTGTGCTTTTGCTGATACATATTTTTTAGCTTTATTATGAAGCTGGTTAGGGCGCACTGTCCCTAACACCAGCAGGTGGCGGCGAACATGTAAATCAAACACCGCATCACCCATATAAGCAAGAGCTAAGCTATTTAGCTGTTTTACATCTAATTTACTGCTGCTCATAACACTATTATCCTCTTTTCCATCTTGTTCCTTGCGCCGTATCTTCTAAAATAATATTTTTAGCCTTTAATTCATCTCGAATTTGATCTGCTAATTGGAAATTACGATCTTTACGAGCTTGAATACGATCTTGGATCAATTGATCAATTTCTTCGTCTAAAAGTTCAGCTTCTCCAAATGCAATGCCTATTGCAGCACCTAGTTCTTTAAACTCTTTAATAAAGGCTTCAATTACATCTGTAGACGTTGTTTGTTCTAATAAATACAAGTTAGCTTGCTTTGCTAGCTCGAACAGAACAGAAATGGCATTTGCCGTATTAAAATCATCATCCATCTCTTCAACAAAGGTCTCGCGAAGCTCTTTTAGCTTTTCAAACCATTCTGAAGCATCTTCTTGAAGATTTGTTGCTGCCTCTAGACGGTGAGTTAAGTTGCCGTAAGCTGTTTGCAGACGCTCAAACCCTTTGCGCGTATTCTCTAAAATTTCTTCGTTATAGTTAATTGGGTGACGATAGTGAACAGATAAAATAAAGAATCGAAGTAGGGAAGGATCATGCTTTTTAATAATGTCATGAACTAACACGAAGTTCCCTAGTGATTTAGACATCTTTTCATTATCAATATTGATATATCCGTTATGAAGCCAGTATTTCGCAAACGATTTCCCAGTGAGCGCTTCTGATTGAGCAATTTCATTTTCGTGATGAGGGAAAGCTAAATCCTGACCTCCCGCGTGGATATCAATTGTATCACCTAAATACTTGCGCGCCATCGCCGAGCATTCAATATGCCAGCCTGGTCTTCCTTGACCCCAAGGACTATCCCATGCAATCTCTCCATCTTTGGTTGCTTTCCAAAGAGTAAAGTCTAATGGATCTTCTTTCTTTTCTCCAACTTCGATACGAGCACCGGATTGCAATTCATCAATGGACTGATGTGATAATTTTCCGTATCCTTCAAATTTACGCGTACGATAGTATACGTCGCCCTCTGACTCATACGCATAGCCTTTTTTCACCAGTTCATCAATGAATTCAATAATGATATCCATATTTTCAGTTACGCGTGGATGCACATCGGCATGCTTGCATCCAAGAGCTGACGTATCTTCAAAGTAGGCATCGATAAAGCGGTTTGCGATCGTTGGAACATCTTCTCCTAACTCTTTTGCTGCCTTAATTAATTTATCATCCACATCTGTGAAGTTTGAGACATACTCCACGTCGTAGCCTCTAAATTCTAAATAGCGGCGCACCGTATCAAATACGATCGCAGGACGTGCATTTCCAATATGAATATAGTTATACACGGTCGGTCCGCACACGTACATTTTGACTTTGTTTTCTTCTAGCGGTACAAACGTCTCTTTTTGACGTGTTAACGTGTTATATAGCTTAATTGCCATGGTGAATCTTCCCTTCTTTTAATTCCTTTAATTGATTTTGCAGGTGTAAAATTTCTTTCTCTAGCTGTTTGAAACGCTCTGCATCTGGATCTGGCAAATCTTGATGATTCAAATCTTTTGGAATCCGGACGCCATTTTGAATGACGACTCGGCCAGGGATACCAACAACCGTTGAGTTTTCTGGGACGTCATTTAACACAACTGAGCCTGCTCCAATTTTGGAGTGCGCATGAATCGTAATCGACCCTAGCACTTTAGCACCTGTTGCAATTAAGACATTGTCTTCAATCGTCGGGTGACGCTTTCCTTTTTCTTTCCCTGTTCCTCCGAGTGTTACTCCTTGATATACTGTTACATTATCTCCAATTTCGCACGTTTCCCCAATAACAATTCCCATTCCGTGATCAATAAAAAAGCGGCGGCCAATTTTCGCACCCGGATGAATTTCAATCCCTGTGAAGAATCGGCTAATTTGTGAGATTACACGTGCCAGAAAAAACCACTTTCTTTTAAAAAGCCCGTGAGCGAATCTATGTGCCCAAATAGCATGCAACCCTGAATAGGTTAATATCACTTCAATATAACTTCTTGCTGCAGGATCTTGTTCAAATATGGCCTCAATGTCTTCCTTTAACAACTTTAGCATCATCTCACCCCAATTCCGCTATTCCTTTATCTACTCATTGATTGTATAAAAAAACGCCCCTATGTCAAATGACACAGAGACGTATATACGCGGTTCCACTCTGTTTGGATCAACAAACAATCCCAACTCTTCTCTCATAACGTGAAAGTAACCGCTTTTGCCTACTTACTTAGTAGCATTCAACAAAAGACTCAAAGGCGCACTTCAACAAGTTTTGTCATAGGTTACTTTCAGCCGGTGATAACCCTCTCTGATATGCAATGAACTTGCCTACTCTTCCTTCTCAACGATATCCATATTTGATTATTTTATCATATGGGCAAAATAGAAATTTGTTAACTATAAATGCTTTCTAGACGAGCTAAAACTGTTTCTTTCCCTAAAAGAGAAATAGCTTTTGGAAGCTCGGGACCGTGTGTTTCGCCTGTTGTTGCTACACGAATTGGCATAAATAGTTTTTTACCTTTTTGACCTGTTGCTTTTTGTGCAGCCTTTGTTGCTGCCTTAATTTCATCAGCGCTGAATTCTTCTAAGGAAGAAATCTCTTCAGCAAATGCTTTTAACACTTCCGGTACTTGTTCTTCAGCAAGTACTGCTTTTGCTTCTTCACTGTAATCAATTTCTTTCTTAAAGAACATTTCAGTAAGTTCAACAATCTCAGCGCCAAAGCTCATTTGTTCTTGGTATAGAGCGACTAAGTCACGTACCCATTGTTCTGTTTCTGCATCGCGCGTTTCTTCAACTTTTCCAGCTTTCACTAAGTGAGGAACTGATAAAGCTACTACCTCGTCTAAATCCAATTGTTTCATGTATTGGTTGTTCATCCAACGTAATTTGCTTGTATCAAATAGTGCTGGAGATTTTGACAAACGAGCTGGGTCAAAAATTTCAATAAACTGTTCTTTAGAGAAAATTTCTTCTTCTCCCACAGGTGACCAGCCAAGCATTGTAATAAAATTAAATAGTGCTTCTGGCAAGTAGCCTAATTCTTTATATTGCTCGATAAACTGAATGATTGACTCATCACGTTTACTTAGCTTGCGACGATTTTCATTTACGATTAACGTCATATGACCAAATACAGGAGGCGTCCAACCTAAAGCTTCATACACAAGAATTTGCTTCGGTGTATTGGAAATATGGTCATCTCCGCGTAGAACATGTGTCATCTTCATTAGATAATCATCAATGGCTACAGCGTAGTTATATGTTGGTGTACCGTCTTTTTTCACAATAACGAAATCACCAATGCCTTCAGACTCAAACGATACTTCATCTTTGACAATATCATTCCACTTAATTTCTGTGTTACTAGGAACACGGAAGCGAATGCTCGGCTCACGGCCTTCTGCTTCTAGTTCAGCACGCTGTTCAGCTGTTAAGTTACGGCACTTACCTGAATAGCGCGGCATTTGACTGTTCGCCTGCTGTTCTTCACGCTCTTTTTCAAGCTCTTCTGACGTACAGTAACAGTGATAAGCTAATCCTTTTTCAAGAAGTTCTTCCGTATATTTTTGATAGATTTCCGTACGTTCAGACTGGCGGTAAGGACCGTACTCCCCGCCTACGTCGATACTTTCATCCCATTCAATACCTAACCATTTTAAATAGCGCAGCTGACTTTCTTCGCCGCCTTCGATATTACGCTTTTGATCTGTATCTTCAATACGGATAATAAATTTACCGTTTTGATTTCGTGCAAATAAATAATTAAATAGTGCTGTTCTTGCATTCCCTATATGAAGATGTCCAGTTGGACTCGGGGCATAACGAACTCTTACTTCGCTTGACATAACTAAGATGACCTCCAATTTAATATTACTTATAGTATGTATTTATAT
Source organism: Priestia sp. FSL R5-0597 (assembly GCF_038006305.1). NCBI lineage: Bacteria > Bacillati > Bacillota > Bacilli > Caryophanales > Bacillaceae > Priestia > Priestia sp. FSL R5-0597. Next base: position 104,669 of record NZ_JBBOUZ010000001.1, on the reverse strand, counting down.
GTTTTAGACATGTTCTAATTTTATCACCAAATAGGTATCTGTCAAAGTCAACTGTTTTTATTTTTGATAAACTAAAACGGCTGCTTGGGCAGCGATTCCTTCTTCACGTCCCGTAAAACCTAACTTTTCTGTTGTTGTTGCCTTGACGTTAATTTGAGAAATGCTTGCTTCTAACAGCTGCGCAATACGCTCTCTCATTGGTTCAATGTAAGGAGCCATTTTAGGTTTTTGCGCGATAATCGTGCAATCTACATTGCTTAATTCATAACCTTCATCTTTTAGTAGTTTCCATACGTGTTGAAGAAGCTTTGCTGAATCAGCATCTTTAAATTCAGGGTCTGTATCCGGAAAATGCTTTCCGATATCTCCTTTAGCCGCCGCTCCTAATAAGGCATCTGCGATTGTATGTAACAGCACATCTGCATCTGAGTGGCCTAATAATCCTTTTTCATACGGAATTTCTAAACCGCCGATGATTAAAGGTCTTCCTTCTGCAAATTCATGTACGTCGAAACCTTGTCCTACTCGAATGTTCATTTTTCCACTCCTTCAGTCCTGTTTAGCTTTGTTAATATAGCTTCTGCATATAACAAATCTTCTGGTGTTGTTAGTTTTATATTATCGTAATTTCCCTCTACAATCGATACTTTTTGTCCCGCTTTTTCTACTAAGCTTGCATCATCGGTGCCTAAGTATTCATTTGTTTTTGCTTTTTCGTGTGCATCCATTACTACATCAAAAAGAAAAGCCTGCGGCGTTTGAATAGCCCACAAGCTAGAGCGCTCAACTGTTTCAATGACAGTCCCCTGTTCCACACGCTTAATTGTGTCTTTTACTGGAACAGCCAGTACAGCAGCCTTATCACTAGCAGCTTTTTCTACTAACTCATGGATTGTGTTTTGTTGAACAAATGGTCGAGCGCCATCATGAATTAATACCATTTGAGCCTGCTTTAGACTTTTAAGGCCGTTATAAACGCTATGTTGACGTTCATCGCCTCCAACTGTCAATGATTGAACCTTTTGAATTGGATATTCAGTTAATAACTCTTCAAAAATCGCCACTTCTTTTTCGTTTACAACTAGTACAATTCCACTGCACCAAGGATCTTGTTCGAATTTTTGCAGCGTATGAATGATAAGCGGAACGTTTTGAATAGTTAAAAATTGTTTGTTCCGCCCCGCTTTCATTCGCTTCCCCTGCCCTGCAGCTAAAACGATAATTTCATACTTCATAGGTATACTCCCTTTACCTGTTACGTCACAGTGCTTTTTCTAATAACTTGGGTTTCGCAAAAATCATACGGCCTGCTGAGGTTTGGAGTACGCTCGTCACCAGTACATCAATTTGCTTTCCAATGTAATTTCTTCCTTCTTCTACCACGATCATTGTACCGTCATCAAGATAGGCAATACCTTGATTATGCTCTTTACCATCTTTTATAACCAACACATTCATTTCTTCTCCCGGAAGCACAATTGGCTTAACGGCATTTGCTAAGTCATTAATATTTAAGACGCCGACATTTTGAAGTTCACATACTTTATTTAAATTAAAGTCGTTTGTAACGACCAACCCAGAAGTCAGCTTTGCCAATTTGACCAGCTTACTGTCCACTTCTTGAATGTCTTCGAAATCGCCTTCATAAATTTCTACCTTCATTGCCAGTTCCTTTTGAATACGGTTTAGAATATCTAGACCTCGTCTACCTCTGTTTCGTTTTAGAACATCCGACGAATCAGCAATATGCTGAAGTTCCTCAAGCACAAAGCGCGGAATAACAATCGTTCCGTCTAAAAATCCTGTTTGACAAATATCTGCGATACGACCGTCAATAATAACGCTTGTATCTAAAATTTTAAGAGACTTTAGTGATTCTTCATTATCTGCTTCTTCTTCTTGCCCTTTTTTCTTCCCAATTCGAGATGGCATGGAAAACACGTTCACAAGCTCATCACGTTTTTTAAACCCGACTTGAAACCCTAAGTAACCTAAAAGAATACTTAGAAAGATTGGTAAAATGGTACTTACTACTTGAAGTTGAATTCTGCCTAAAAAAGCTCCGACCAAGTAGGCTACAATAAGCCCTAAAATCAATCCTAAGCTACCAAAAAGTACATCCGTTACAGGCGCCTTCAGCAACGCCTCTTCCACTCGGCGAATTAATTCAACTATATAATCAACAATCCAAAACGTGACAAGGAAAAACAAAATAGCTCCCAGTATTGCATCGACGTAAGGTTTTTCTAGAAATGCTACATCTTGCAGATTTAATAATTGAATAAGTTCAGGTATAAAAAAGACGCCCAATGTACCACCTGTAATAATAAAAAATAACTGTACAAAACGTTTTAACACGCCTTCACCTCCCTTTATCATTATAAACAGTTTACAATGATTGAAACCTGTTATTTAACCAAAAAACAGAATTTGTAAACAAACTGTCACTTTTTTTGTATTTTCACAATATCTTAATGAATCAAACATTTAATGTCAATTAATATCCTATAGCTGACGGTTTGTAAGATGCTGCTCTTTTAGTCTTTTTAGGCCTTCTCTAATTTTCCGTGCTCGAATTTCACCGATGCCTTCTACCTCATCCAATTCTTCTACCGACGCATCTGCTATCGTTTTTAAATCCCCTAATTCATCAATGAGATTTTCAATAATAATCGATGGAAGTCTTGGAATTTTATGAAGCATTCGATACCCTCTAGGAATAACGCTGTCTTCAAAGCTTGTATACATAGGATATCCCATTAAGCGAAGGAGCGTTTGGTCATCGAGAAGAACATTATTTGACGGCTGCTGCATGCGTTCAATCACTCGGTAAGGGTCAAAGCTGAGGTCATACATATAATCTTTGATTAATAAAGTTGCTTCTTCCTCTAAGTGAGAAAGCAGTTCATTCATTTGGAGACGAATTAGCCTTCCTTCTGTTCCTAACTCGCTAATATAGCTCAAAATTTCATTTTTAATACGCAAAACCATTTCTGTACGATGAAGCGACTGCAGCACATCTGTATGAGTTACTTGCTCTTCAAACTCCAATGCACTGAGACTTGTAATCGATTCATCTAATACCGCCTTGTACTTTTCAAGGGTTCCAAGCGCTTGATTCGCTTTTGCTAAAATAACGCTAATGTCTTTCAATACATACTGCAGAGACCCTTTGTAAAGCGTAATCACATTCCGTCTTTGTGAAATGGCTATCACCAATACACCTGACTGCTTAGCTACGCGCTCCGCTGTACGGTGACGCATTCCTGTCTGTGAAGAAGGGGTAGAGGGATCTGGCATGAGCTGAGCATTAGCAAACAATATCTTGCTTCCGCTGTCGTTTAAAATAAGCGCTCCATCCATTTTGGCTAACTCGTATAAATGCGCAGGTGTAAATGCACAATTAATCGAAAATCCTCCATCTACCATCTTTTTGACTTGTTCATTGTAGCCCATAACAATTAAGCCGCCCGTCTTTGCCCGCAAGACGTTATCGATACCGTCACGAATAGGGGTTCCTGGTGCTACAAACTGCAGAATTTCTGATATTTGTTTTTGACTAACTGTTGTTTTTTCTCCTTCCACTGCTTATCCTCCTAATGTATATTGCAGAGCCTCCGCTACTGTTGATACCCCAATCACATCAATACCATCTGGGACTTTCCATCCTCCTAAATTTTTCTCCGGAATAATAATTCGTTGGAACCCTAATTTTACCGCTTCTTGAACGCGCTGTTCAATTCTAGACACTCGGCGTACTTCGCCTGTTAATCCTACCTCTCCTACAATAACATCTGTAGCGCTAGAAGCAGCATCTCTGAAGCTTGAAGCAATGCTAACGGCTACAGCTAAATCGATTGCTGGTTCATCTAATTTCACTCCACCTGCTACTTTTAAATAAGCATCTTGATTCTGCAGCAGCATTCCTACACGCTTTTCTAAGACAGCCATGATAAGCGAAACGCGATTATGATCTACTCCTGTCGCCATTCTTCTAGGGTTTCCAAAGCTCGTTGGACTGATTAGCGCCTGCAGCTCTACTAATACGGGTCTTGTCCCTTCCATTGAAGCGACAACAACCGAACCTGCTGCTCCCTGAGACCGTTCTTCTAGAAAGATTTCAGATGGATTCAATACTTCTTCTAGCCCACTTTCTTTCATTTCAAAAATGCCCATTTCATTTGTAGATCCAAATCGGTTCTTAACCGCTCTTAATATACGATACGTATGATGGCGCTCTCCTTCAAAATAAAGAACCGTATCTACCATATGTTCAAGAAGTCTTGGACCCGCAATGGCCCCTTCTTTCGTTACATGACCCACAATAAAGATGGCAATGCCATTCGTTTTAGCAACACGCATTAGTTCAGCCGTACACTCTCGCACCTGTGAGACGCTTCCTGGCGCTGATGTCACATCAGCATGGTAAATGGTTTGAATTGAATCAATCACCACAAAATCAGGCTGCATGCTTGAGATGGCCTCTAGTATTAATTCTAAGTTTGTTTCTGCGTGAACATAAAGCTCTTCAGCTTTTACACCTAGCCTGTCCGCTCTTAACTTCGTTTGTTTGGTTGATTCCTCTCCCGAAATATATAGTACTTTATTTTGTTTCATTGCTAACTGCGCGGAGGTTTGCAAAAGTAAAGTAGACTTTCCGATACCCGGATCTCCCCCTATTAAAACGAGTGACCCTCTGACAATACCGCCTCCTAATACACGGTTTAACTCTGCAGAAGGTGTAAAAATCCGTGGTTCTGTTGTAGATTCAATCGCTGTAATTGACTGAGGTTTTTGAACTTTAGAAGCAGTAGCTCCGGAAAAAGCTCCTCGGCGTGATGATTTCGTTTCTTCCATTTCTTCCACCATCGAATTCCAGCTTCCGCATCCAGGACATTTCCCCATCCATTTTGCGGATTCATATCCGCAATGCTGACATGCAAATTTTGTTTTTCGTTTCGCCATTATGTTATCAATCTCTCCGTTCATTCAATCGATTTCTATCTCTATTGTACACTATTTCCTAAGCTAAAATAAAAAGGGAGGCATACGTGTTTTTTCGTATGCCTCGTCTTGGTTTGAGTAAATTTAGCTGATGCTGCTTGGAGCGGAGGATTTAACAATAAATTCTCCTTTGTCTACATCTAGCGTCACTTTCTGACCTTTTTGAACAACCCCTTTTAGCAGCTCTTCAGATAAACGGTCTTCAATATGTTTTTGAATTGCTCTACGAAGTGGACGAGCGCCGTATTCTGGGTCAAAACCTTCCTCTGCAATCTTATCAATTGCTTCTTTTGTTAATTCAAGATCAATTTCTTGCTCTTTTAAGCGTTTTGTTAACTGGTCCGCCATTAATTTAACGATTTCAGCTAAGTGAGGTTTCTCCAATGAATGGAAGACGATAATTTCATCGATACGGTTTAGGAACTCCGGACGGAATGCGCGCTTCATTTCCGCCATTACTTTTCCTTTCATATCTTTGTAGTCTTGGCCTTCTGCTTCTACTGTGAACCCTAAGTGCTTGCTTCGTTTTAATGTGTCCGCACCTACGTTTGATGTCATAATTAAAATCGTATTACGGAAATCAACTGTACGGCCTTTTGAATCTGTTAAGCGTCCATCTTCTAACACTTGTAATAAAATGTTAAATACATCTGGATGTGCTTTTTCAATTTCGTCTAAAAGAACAACTGAGTAAGGTTTTCTTCTTACTTTTTCCGTTAACTGGCCGCCTTCTTCGTATCCAACATATCCTGGAGGTGAACCTACTAAGCGTGAAGTAGAATGTTTCTCCATGTACTCAGACATATCGATACGAATCATTGCGTCTTCGTCGCCAAAGATTGACTCCGCTAATGCGCGTGCAAGCTCTGTTTTACCAACCCCTGTTGGTCCTAAGAAAATGAATGAACCAATTGGGCGTTTTGGATCTTTCAAGCCTGCTCTAGCACGGCGCACAGCTTTTGCAACTGCTTTTACCGCTTCTTCTTGCCCAATTACACGAGAGTGAAGAATCTCTTCCATGTTTAGCAGTCTTTCTGTCTCTTCCTGTGCCAGTTTAGAGACCGGTACACCCGTCCAGCTAGATACCACCATCGCAATATCTTCTACGGTTACAGCTGAGTTTTCTTTACCTTGCTGCTCTTTCCAAATTTTCTTTGTGTCTTCTAATTCTTCGCGTAGGCGTTGTTCTGTGTCGCGTAAAGATGCTGCTTTTTCAAATTCTTGACTTTGAACAGACGCATCTTTTTCATTGCGTACTGATTCTAATTTTTGCTCTAATTCCTTTAAATTTGGCGGCGTTGTAAATGAACGTAAACGCACTTTTGAACCAGCTTCATCAATTAAATCGATTGCTTTATCCGGTAAGAAACGATCTGAAATGTAGCGATCTGATAGTTTCACCGCTTGCTCGATTGCCTCATCAGAAATAGATACTCGGTGATGCGCTTCATAACGGTCACGAAGCCCTTTTAAGATTTGAATAGACTCTTCCAACGTTGGTTCATCCACTTGAATTGGCTGGAAGCGACGCTCTAACGCTGCATCTTTTTCAATATATTTTCTGTATTCATCTAAAGTCGTAGCACCGATACACTGAAGTTCTCCACGAGCAAGAGACGGTTTTAAAATATTAGAAGCATCGATAGCACCTTCTGCACCACCAGCGCCAATTAATGTGTGTAACTCATCGATAAAGAGAATGATATTACCTGCTTGACGAATTTCATCCATTACTTTCTTCAGGCGATCTTCAAATTCTCCGCGATATTTTGTACCAGCCACGACCGTTCCCATATCCAAGGTCATAACGCGTTTGTCACGTAAAATTTCTGGAACTTCATTGTTGACGATTTGCTGAGCCAAACCTTCAGCGATTGCCGTTTTACCGACACCTGGCTCCCCAATTAATACAGGATTGTTTTTTGTACGTCGGCTTAACACTTCAATAACACGCTGAATTTCTTTCCCACGTCCGATAACAGGGTCTAAGCTTCCTTCGCGCGCTACAACTGTTAAATCGCGTGCTAAGCTGTCTAGCGTAGGTGTATTGGCATTTGAAGAACCTCCGCCTTGATGGCTTGAAGCAGCTTCATTGCTACCTAATAAATGAAGTACTTGCTGACGAGCTTTATTTAGGCTGACACCTAGATTATTTAAAACGCGTGCTGCAACGCCTTCACCTTCACGAATTAAGCCTAGTAAGATATGTTCTGTTCCTACGTAAGAATGACCAAGCTTTCGGGCTTCATCCATTGAAAGTTCAATGACTTTTTTCGCTCGAGGTGTATAATGAATGGTCTGCGTTAATTCTTGGCCTCTGCCAATTAATGCTTCCACTTCTTTTTGAATTTTTTCAGTGCTTAGGCCTAGAGCAGAAAGAGCTTTTGCTGCAATTCCTTCACCTTCACGAACGATACCTAATAAAATGTGCTCCGTTCCAATGTTGTTGTGACCTAGGCGTAGTGCTTCTTCCTGTGCTAAAGCTAATACTTTTTGTGCGCGCTCTGTAAATCTACCAAACATCATATAATCGTCACCCTCCACGTTTAATTTGTGTTTTTATTTATAGTGAGACGTTCTCGAATTAAGGTGGCTCTTTTAATGTCACGTTCCTGAGGCTTTAGGGGCCCTCCCGAATACTTTTGTAAAAAGCCTGGCTGCGTCATAATGATAAGTTCATTCAATATATTTTGACTCAGTCCTTTTATATACCCTAAATCGATTCCTAATCGAACATCTGATAAACATTGTGAAGCTTCTTTGGACTCAATAATACGGCTATTGGCCAATACTCCATATGAACGATACACTCGATCTTCTAACTCTACATGAGATGTTTTAAACAGTGCGTCTCTTGCAGAGTGCTCTTGTGTAATTAACTGCTGTACGACACTATTTAAATCTGCCACAATATCTTCTTCAGATTTCCCTAAGGTTATCTGATTAGAAATTTGAAAGATATTCCCTAAAGCTTCGCTACCTTCTCCATAAATTCCTCTCACCACTAAGCCAAGCTGGTTAATAGCGGGAATAATACGATGAATTTGACGGGTCATCACTAAAGCCGGCAGATGCATCATCACAGATGCACGTAGCCCAGTACCCACATTTGTGGGACAGCTGGTTAAATACCCTCTATTTTCATCAAACGCATAATCTACGTATTTCTCAATCCAATTATCTACTTTATTCGCTGTGCTTAAAGCTTCAGATAATTGAAGGCCTGGAAATAAACATTGTATGCGTAAATGATCTTCTTCATTAACCATAATACTCAAATCTTCTTTTTCTGATAAAAAACAAGCTCCGTTGTTGTCTCCTTCAGCCAAGTTAGGACTGATAAGATGTTTTTCAACCAACACTTGCTTTTGAAGAGGCTGTAATTCGTTCATCTTTAGTAAATGCAAATTCCACTGATTGGTGTTCTCGCTTTTTTGAAAAACTTGCTCAAATACTCGAACCACTTCAACTGCTTGTTCTTTAGAAAAGAGAGTTGGAAAAAGATAATGAGTTAAATTTCGAGCCAGCCTGATTCGACTGCTTAGCACAATATCTGAATTCGAAGCTTCTTGACGCATCCAAGAGCTAACAGGCTGGGAAAAGAACAAATCCTGGGACATGAATTACGCTTCCTCCTCTCTCGATTCGTTCATCTTCTTTTCTAGTAATCGAATGTGATCTCGGAGTTCGGCTGCTTTCTCAAACTCCTCTTTTTCGATATACTCTTTTAAGTTCAATCTTAATGCCTGTAATTCCTTTTTTAAATGAAGATTACTTGCAATTCTTGCTGGTATTTTTCCATGATGTAGATAATTACCTCCATGCAGCCTCTTCAAGAAAGGAATAAGAGGTCGCTCAAATGTTTTGTAGCAATCTGCACATCCAAACCTGCCGATTTTAGCAAATTTTTGATATGTCATGCCACAAGTAGGACAAGAAAGAACGTCCTGACTTTGTTTCTTATAATTTTCAGTTACTGCTGGGTCTAGGTTAAGTAGGCCAGCTAGTAAGTTATTGATTGAAAAACCTTGCTGATTTGAAAAAGAAAATGCATCTCCATTTTCTGAAGCGCATTGTTCACATACGTGCATCTCCGTCTTTTCACCATTAATAATTTTTGTGAAGTGAAGAGTTGCAGGTCTCGTTTCACATTGCTGACAAATCATCCTGTCATCACTCCCTGTTCTAAATAAAATAGATCATGAGCTTATCGGTAGCGTAATGAATTAAGCATTGCTTTTAAAAGATTGGCTCTTAGCTCATCACGATAAGGAAGTTCAATATTAATAACTGAACGATTGATAACGCTCAACATGATTTTTGCTTCTCGTTCTGTGATGACTTTTTCTTCAACTAACCTAATAATGACATTTTCAGCACTTACTTGTGAAATTTCATTTTGAATCATCTCAATCACTTGCTGAAACAAATCCGCTGCATCATGCATTTTTACTTTTGCAATACGAATAAATCCGCCGCCGCCTCGCTTACTTTCTACAAGATAACCTCTCTCAACCGTAAAGCGGGTATTGATAACGTAATTAATTTGCGACGGAACGCATTGAAATTTATCAGCAATCTCACTGCGCCTTATTTCAACAATTTCTCTTTCACTTAATTCAAGTACTTGTTTTAAATACTGTTCGATAATGTCAGAGATATTTG
>NZ_JBBOUZ010000001.1:40000-92500 GCF_038006305.1 Priestia sp. FSL R5-0597 | reverse complement strand
CCAGCTATCTCCAGGTTCGATTGGAATTTCTCCGCTACCCACACCTCATCCCCGCACTTTTCAACGTGCGTGGGTTCGGGCCTCCATTCAGTGTTACCTGAACTTCACCCTGGACATGGGTAGATCACCTGGTTTCGGGTCTACAACCACATACTAAACGCCCTATTCAGACTCGCTTTCGCTACGGCTCCGCCTTATCAGCTTAACCTTGCATGGGATCGTAACTCGCCGGTTCATTCTACAAAAGGCACGCCATCACCCATTAACGGGCTCTGACTACTTGTAGGCACACGGTTTCAGGATCTCTTTCACTCCCCTTCCGGGGTGCTTTTCACCTTTCCCTCACGGTACTGGTTCACTATCGGTCACTAGGTAGTATTTAGCCTTGGGAGATGGTCCTCCCAGCTTCCGACGGAATTTCACGTGTTCCGCCGTACTCAGGATCCACTCAAGAGGGAACGAAGTTTCAACTACAGGGTTGTTACCTTCTTCGACGGACCTTTCCAGGTCGCTTCATTTACTTCGTTCCTTTGTAACTCCGTATAGAGTGTCCTACAACCCCAAGAGGCAAGCCTCTTGGTTTGGGCTAATTCCGTTTCGCTCGCCGCTACTCAGGAAATCGCATTTGCTTTCTCTTCCTCCGGGTACTTAGATGTTTCAGTTCCCCGGGTCTGCCTTCAATATCCTATGTATTCAGATAAAGATACTGTTCCATTACGAACAGTGGGTTTCCCCATTCGGAAATCTCCGGATCAAAGCTCACTTACAGCTCCCCGAAGCATATCGGTGTTAGTCCCGTCCTTCATCGGCTCCTAGTGCCAAGGCATTCACCGTGCGCCCTTTCTAACTTAACCATTAGCGAATAAATGGTACAACATAAAGTTGTGTTATTTATTGGTTTGATTAAAGAAAAGTTTCACTTTTCCTCAGCAATTACTGTTATCTAGTTTTCAAAGAACAATCGCAACCAAAATTCTTCTTATCTAATAAGAAGAAAGTAGTGTGCTTTCTATAATTGAGAGATTGAACTCTCAAAACTGAACAAAGTGTCAAAACGTACGTCATGTAAAAATCCTTAGAAAGGAGGTGATCCAGCCGCACCTTCCGATACGGCTACCTTGTTACGACTTCACCCCAATCATCTGTCCCACCTTAGGCGGCTAGCTCCTTACGGTTACTCCACCGACTTCGGGTGTTACAAACTCTCGTGGTGTGACGGGCGGTGTGTACAAGGCCCGGGAACGTATTCACCGCGGCATGCTGATCCGCGATTACTAGCGATTCCAGCTTCATGTAGGCGAGTTGCAGCCTACAATCCGAACTGAGAATGGTTTTATGGGATTGGCTTGACCTCGCGGTCTTGCAGCCCTTTGTACCATCCATTGTAGCACGTGTGTAGCCCAGGTCATAAGGGGCATGATGATTTGACGTCATCCCCACCTTCCTCCGGTTTGTCACCGGCAGTCACCTTAGAGTGCCCAACTAAATGCTGGCAACTAAGATCAAGGGTTGCGCTCGTTGCGGGACTTAACCCAACATCTCACGACACGAGCTGACGACAACCATGCACCACCTGTCACTCTGTCCCCCGAAGGGGAACGCTCTATCTCTAGAGTTGTCAGAGGATGTCAAGACCTGGTAAGGTTCTTCGCGTTGCTTCGAATTAAACCACATGCTCCACCGCTTGTGCGGGCCCCCGTCAATTCCTTTGAGTTTCAGTCTTGCGACCGTACTCCCCAGGCGGAGTGCTTAATGCGTTAGCTGCAGCACTAAAGGGCGGAAACCCTCTAACACTTAGCACTCATCGTTTACGGCGTGGACTACCAGGGTATCTAATCCTGTTTGCTCCCCACGCTTTCGCGCCTCAGCGTCAGTTACAGACCAAAAAGCCGCCTTCGCCACTGGTGTTCCTCCACATCTCTACGCATTTCACCGCTACACGTGGAATTCCGCTTTTCTCTTCTGCACTCAAGTTCCCCAGTTTCCAATGACCCTCCACGGTTGAGCCGTGGGCTTTCACATCAGACTTAAGAAACCGCCTGCGCGCGCTTTACGCCCAATAATTCCGGATAACGCTTGCCACCTACGTATTACCGCGGCTGCTGGCACGTAGTTAGCCGTGGCTTTCTGGTTAGGTACCGTCAAGGTACGAGCAGTTACTCTCGTACTTGTTCTTCCCTAACAACAGAGTTTTACGACCCGAAAGCCTTCATCACTCACGCGGCGTTGCTCCGTCAGACTTTCGTCCATTGCGGAAGATTCCCTACTGCTGCCTCCCGTAGGAGTCTGGGCCGTGTCTCAGTCCCAGTGTGGCCGATCACCCTCTCAGGTCGGCTATGCATCGTTGCCTTGGTGAGCCGTTACCTCACCAACTAGCTAATGCACCGCGGGCCCATCTGTAAGTGATAGCCGAAACCATCTTTCAATCATCTCCCATGAAGGAGAAGATCCTATCCGGTATTAGCTTCGGTTTCCCGAAGTTATCCCAGTCTTACAGGCAGGTTGCCCACGTGTTACTCACCCGTCCGCCGCTAACGTCTTAGAAGCAAGCTTCTAATCAGTTCGCTCGACTTGCATGTATTAGGCACGCCGCCAGCGTTCATCCTGAGCCAGGATCAAACTCTCCGAAGAAATGTTTGACTTGCTCAATTTAAAAAATAAAAATTAACGTTGACGTTTGTCGCTTTGTTCAGTTTTCAAAGTTCAATCGCCGCTCTTAAGCGACTTTACTATCTTATCAAGTTATCAACGTAATGTCAACAACTTTTTTTATTTCTTTTTGTTGTTTTCGCTTATCTGCGTTAGCAACAGATATAAATATACCAAATCGTTTTCATAAAAACAAGAGGTAAATTAAAAGTTTAAATTTTCTAATATTAACACCTAAAAAAAGATGGCCGTAGCCATCTCTTTTTTTAGCGTTGACGCATATGTGGGAATAATAGCACATCACGGATTGACGGTGCATTTGTTAGTAACATAACAAGGCGGTCAATACCGATTCCTAGACCACCTGTAGGTGGCATACCGTATTCTAATGCCTCAATGAAGTCATCATCCATCTCATGTGCTTCATCGTTTCCTTGTTCTTTCTCTTTCAACTGAGCTTCAAAGCGCTCACGTTGGTCAATTGGATCATTTAGCTCTGTAAATGCGTTCGCGTGTTCACGCGCCACGATAAACAGCTCAAAACGGTCAGTAAAACGCGGATCTTCCGCATTTTTCTTAGCAAGTGGAGAGATTTCTACAGGATGTCCGTAAATGAACGTCGGTTGAATTAACTGCTCTTCTACTTTTTGTTCAAAGAATTCATTTACAATATGTCCATATTGCATATGTTCAGTGATTTCTACCCCGTGTTCTTTTGCTAAAGCACGAGCTTCTTCAACAGATGTTTCTCCCCAGAAGTCTACGCCCGTATATTGTTTAATAGCATCGACCATATGAAGTCTTGTCCATTCTGGCGTTAGGTCTACCTCTTGATCACCATACTGAATCTTTGTTGTGCCAAGTACTTCTTGCGCAATGTGTGCAATTAAGTTCTCTGTTAAAGCCATGATATCTTTGTAGTCCGCATACGCTTCGTACAATTCGATCATTGTAAATTCAGGATTGTGACGTGTAGATACACCTTCATTACGGAATACACGGCCAATTTCATATACTTTTTCTAATCCACCTACGATTAAACGTTTTAAATGAAGTTCAATCGCAATACGCATATAAAGTTCCATATCAAGCGCATTGTGGTGTGTCACAAACGGACGAGCTGCTGCTCCACCTGCGATTGAATGCATCATCGGTGTTTCAACTTCTAAGTATCCGTGATTATCTAAGTAACGGCGCATCGATTGAATAATGCGGCTTCTTGAGATAAATGTTTGTTTACTTTCTGGGTTTGTAATTAAATCTAAGTAACGTTGACGGTAGCGCTGTTCAATATCTTTTAAACCATGATATTTATCTGGAAGTGGACGAAGCGCTTTTGTTAGTAACGTGAAATCTTTTACTTTAATAGAAAGTTCGCCAACTTTTGTTTTGAATAAAACACCTTCAACCCCTACCAAGTCACCGATATCTACGCTGCTGAAGATTTCGTACTGTTCTTCGCCAATTGCATCTTTACGTACATAAAGCTGAATTTGTCCTGTTAAATCTTGAACGTGAGCGAAACCTGCTTTTCCTTTTCCACGCTTTGTCATAATACGACCAGCTAGTGACACAGGCACTTCATTTTCTTCTAACTGTTCTTTTGTTAACTCGTCATACTCACTAATTAATTGCTGTGATGTATGTGTACGTTCAAAACGTTGACCAAACGGATCAATACCCTGATCTCGTAGGTTGCTCATTTTTTCGCGACGAACGAGAAATTGATCATTTAATTCTTCATGACTCATCGTTTACTCATCTCCATCGTATAATTAAGTTTTCCGAAACAGAAAAAAGGCCAGCATGTTTACTGGCAACTACTACGTTTCTTTAAAATTATTATAGGTTCAGTCGTTTCTCTATGTCAAATCGCTTTATTCTTGCTTCGCTTCTCTTTTTCTTCGATTTCTCTAACAAGCTACCGAATAAACCAACAACCTGCGAACCCAAACCTTAAAGTTTTCACTGTGAACTCTACTTTACGCCAATATAAAAATGAATCAACTAATAAGATTCATTTTTACTTATGTAAATCATTCCTATTATTTTCGAACATATCTAGTATATCAGTTGTTTGCTCTCGAAATAATTTTACATCTTTTAAATCCGATAACCGTTTTGTGATGGTTTCAACTTTTTCTTCTGCTACAGGGAGAATAAGAGATGGAGCTAGTTCGTTCAGAGGAACCATCACAAACGCCCGTTCAAACATTCGGGGATGAGGGACGTTCAGCCTATCCGTATGAATGATTTCATTACTATAAAGTAAGATATCCAAATCAAGGGTTCGAGGTCCCCATACAATCTCTCTTTTTCGACCTGCCGCTTGTTCAATGGCTTGCAAACAATCTAAAAGTTGCTCTGACGAATACGTTGTTTGTATTTTTACTACCATGTTTAAAAAGCTTGCTTGATTCGTATACCCGACCGGGGCCGTTTCATAAACAGATGAAACAGCCACTACCTTAACCTCAGAATGTTTCATCAAGCCAGTAACTCCCGACTTCAAATGTTCCATTCGATTTTCAATATTTGATCCTAATGCAATATATGCTTCTGTTGTCATTCAACGGCTCCTTTTAATTTCAATAGCTACCGATTGATAATAACCGGGAATTGGCGGATCAGGCTTATATACCTTTACTGTACAAGCCTGCACGAGTTCGTAATTAGCAAGCAATTCAGATGCAATCGTTTCGGCCACCGTTTCAACTAACTTGAACGTGCGCTTCTCTACAACTTCCTGGCATGTTTGGTATAAATCTGCATAGCTCACCGAGTATTCTAAATTGTCCGTAGTACCAGCTTGTTTTAAATCTAGTTCTACAGTTAAATCCACGTGAAAACGCTGCCCTAATTTATTTTCTTCTGGAAATACACCATGATATCCATAGAAACGCATATCATTCACATAAATTTTATCCATCTTTAGCCTCTCCTTTCGCTTTTATACATGTAGCTCGCGTCGACTCATTAGCGACATCGTGTAAGAGCGATACTCTTTTTGCAACTGAGCTGTTAACGTATGGTCTCCGACTGAAAACTTCTTATCCTTTATACTTCGAAGAGGTACGATTTCTTGAATGGAATTTGTAACGAAAGCTTCATCACTCTCCAAAAGCTGTTCCGCCGTAAATAAACCTTCTACAACTTCTATGTTTTTCTTTTTTAAAAGCGTAAAGATAAACTGTCTCGTAATTCCATTTAAGATACCTGTTTCAAGAGACGGTGTATATACACAATCATCTTTTACAAAAAATAAATTGGACACAATACCTTCGGCTAAGAACCCTTCTTTTGTTAAAAAAATACCCTCTTTATTTAAGTCTGAACCAACTTCTCGCTTAGCCAGTACATTGTTTAAATAATGATGAGACTTCAACCTCACGGTTCCTTCGGGCGTATTTCGCTTTGTCTCAAGAATAAGCCCCTCTTTTACAAGGGGGCTCGATGGATGAGGCATTGATTTCATGTATACAATTGTAGATGGCTTGTCGTATTCTTCCACTTGCAGTCCAATTCCGCCATTTCCTGCTGAAACATTTAATCGAACATACGCATTTCTCTCATTGTTTTTCATTAACAGACTATTAATAATTGCCAACACGTCCTGTGTGGAGTAGTCCCATACAATATTTAATTCACGTAAGCTGCTACGCAGTCGATCCAGATGGTCTTCCACTAAAAATGGATGACCATCATAAACTCGTAGCGTTTCAAATAGCCCTAGACCATACATATATCCGTGATCAAACGGAGAAATAGTGGCTTCAGACGCAGGCTTTACTTCACCATTGACGTATATATACATATCATTACACTCGCTTTTTTTCGTAAGTTTCAATAAAATTCTTCAGCATTTCTTTACCGTAAGAAGTCATGATAGATTCAGGGTGGAACTGTACCCCTTCAATAGGTAATGATTTATGGCGAATCGCCATAATTTCATCTTCTGCTGTCCACGCTGAAATCTCAAAGCAATCCGGCAGTGAACTTTTTTCTACAATCAAAGAATGATATCGAGTTGCCGTGAACGGATTATCAAGACCTTTAAAGATAGTACGGCCATCATGATGCATTTCAGATGTTTTACCGTGCATTAATTTATCCGCACGAATCACATTCCCTCCAAAAGCTTGCCCAATCGACTGATGCCCTAAGCATACGCCGAATATTGGAATCTTACCTGCAAAATACTCGATGGCTTCTAAACTGATTCCCGCTTCGTTAGGACTACAAGGTCCCGGGGAGATCATCAAGAAATCTGGATTTAGCACTTCAATTTCAGAAAGTGTAATTTCATCATTTCTTTTTACAAGAAGCTCATGCCCTAGCTCACCTAAATACTGTACTAAATTAAACGTAAAAGAATCATAATTATCAATCATTAATATCATCTTTACTCACCCTCACTCAGCTCATTTTCGCTCTGCTCTTTTGCTTTCCATAGTGCAATTGCTTTTTTCAGTGATTCTTTGTATTCGTGTTTCGGATTTGAATCAATTACAACACCCGCACCAGCCTGCACATAAGCTTGGCCGTCTTGAATAATCATAGTGCGAATCGCAATATTTAATTCCATATCTCCATTAAACCCAATCCAACCAATCGATCCTGTATAAATTCCTCGCCTTACAGGTTCAAGTTCTTCAATGATTTCCATTGTACGAACTTTAGGCGCTCCAGTAATCGTTCCTCCAGGAAAAACCGCATCTACAATATCTACAAAATCTTTATTGCGCGCGAGCTTGCCTTTTACATTAGACACAATATGCATCACATGTGAATACTTTTCAATAACCATAAACTCGTCAACATGAACGGTACCATAGTCGCTTACTCTACCAAGGTCATTACGCTCCAAATCAACAAGCATCACATGCTCTGCACGCTCTTTTTCGTTATGAATAAGCTCATCCGCTAACTGTTGGTCTTCTTGATCATCCTTACCGCGAGAGCGCGTTCCCGCAATTGGTCTCGTACTGATTTCGTCACCGGCTTTTTTCACTAATAGTTCTGGTGAACAGCTCACAATGTGAAATTCTTCTGTCTGCATATAAGACATATAAGGAGACGGGTTGATTTTTCGTACCTGTTCGTAGATATGCATAGGATGAGTTTGAAGCTGTTGAGACTGTCGAACAGATAAGTTCACTTGAAACACATCGCCTTGACCGATGTACTCATGTACGCGAGTTGTGGCATCTGAAAAAGCAGCTTCAGACATTGAAACCTCACTCTTTTCGGCAACACGATGAATACGCTCATATGAGAGCCCTTCAGCACTTGCCTCCATCCAGTCCTTTTTGTATTGATCAATACGCTTATGTGCCTGCTCTTTACAATCTGCTTCATCGTTAACGATAATCCAGAGCTTTTCCTTTTCTTGATCGTATACAAATACGTCATCGAAAATAAGGAAATAAACGTCCGGCGTTTTCAATGAATCTTCAGCAAGATCAGGTATGGTTTCTACATAGCGGATATAATCATAGCTAATAAAGCCAATTGCTCCACCTTGAAAAGGAGGAAGATCTGGATTCACCTCTGCTTCAAACTTCTTCATCCAGTCTCGCATAAGATGAAGCGGATTACCTTTTTGAACAGTAGCTTGGCCATCCGTTTTGATATGAAGCTCGTTTTGTTCGCCTCGCAAAATGGCTACAGGTTTTAATCCCATCATTTGAAACTTTCCGCCTCGACCGCTTTCAAGCAGGATATGATTCGGTTCCTCTTTTGACAACTCTTGATATTTTTTGAACCATTGGTTTTTAGAGATAGAAATAGATTCGCCCCAAGTCATTCTTTGCTGCATTTGTTCACTCTCCTAAAAATAAATCACCTGCTTTCATTTTACATGATTCTCAGATGAAAAAAAACAGCTTCATATAGAAGCTGTTCTTTTATGGTTTTTATGCTTGTGTTTGTTCCTCGAATTGGAACAATGGAGTACTTAAGTAACGCTCACCGTTACTTGGAATAATCGCTAACACTTTTTTACCTTTTCCTAGCTGTTTTGCAGCTTTTAACGCAGCATAAATCGCAGCCCCAGAAGAGATACCTACTAGTACGCCTTCTGTTTTTGCTACTTTACGTGCATATTCAAAAGCTTGGTCGTTTTGAACAGCGACAACTTCGTCATATACTTCCGTGTTAAGCGTATCCGGAACAAAGTTTGCACCGATTCCTTGAATTTTATGAGGTCCTGGTTGACCACCACTTAAGATCGGAGAATCAGCTGGCTCTACCGCATAAATTTTGATGTTTGGATACTTTTCTTTTAATACTTCGCCAGCACCTGTAATAGTACCGCCAGTACCAATACCTGCCACAAATCCATCTAGCTGATCGCCAAACTGCTCGATGATCTCTTTAGCCGTTGTTTGACGGTGCACTTCTGGGTTAGCTTCATTTTGGAACTGCTGAGGAATAAAGTAGCCGTGCTCTTTTGCAAGCTCAGTTGCTTTATTAACCGCACCTTTCATTCCTTCTGGACCTGGTGTTAACACTAACTCTGCACCGTACGCACGAAGCAGATTACGACGCTCAATACTCATCGTTTCAGGCATTGTTAAAATAGCACGGTATCCTTTTGCTGCAGCTACCATTGCTAAGCCAATTCCTGTGTTACCGCTTGTTGGTTCAATGATGGTGTCTCCAGGCTTTAATACACCTTTTGCTTCAGCATCTTCGATCATTGCTAATGCGATACGATCTTTTACGCTGCTTCCTGGGTTCATAAATTCTAATTTTAAATATACATCCGCCATATCTTCTTCAACTAGACGGTTTAGTTTTACGATTGGTGTTTGACCAATTAACTCTGTAATTGAATTTGCAATACGTGCCATATGACCACTCCTAATACCAACTAATTTTATTGATTTTGTATACAATTTATCAGATGTTTTCTAAATTGTCAATCATTTTGTCTTTCCATTTACCTATTTTTGTTATATTTTTAGATCAATATATACATAAATAGGACTTAACACTTATAAAAAAAGGCGTTCATTTATAAAATGACGCCTTTAAAGAATCTTTTATTTCATTTAAATTGCTTGTTCTTTCATTTCTTCTAGCTGCTTTTTATCAAAACGATAGGTTTCATTACAAAAATGACACTGTGCTTCAGCTTGGCCGTCTTCCTCAATCATCGATTGAATCTCTTCTTTTCCTAAGCTGATAATGGCATTAGCAATTCTTTCTTCTGAGCACTGACATTTGAACTCTACAGGCATTGTCTCTAGAAACTTTACGTTTTCTTTTCCAAGAACTTCTTCTAAGATTTCCTCAGGAGAAAGACCTTTTTGGATCAGTTTTGAAATGGGTTCAATCGTTTGTAAACGTTGTTCAATAGCTGTAATCGTTTGATCATCTGTTCCTGGCATAAGCTGAATGATAAATCCACCCGCAGCTAAGATTGTGTTATCAGGGTTAACAAGTACACCTACACCTACTGAAGATGGAACTTGCTCAGATGTCACGAAATAATACGTGAAATCCTCTCCTAATTCTCCCGATACGATAGGTACTTGTCCATTAAATTGATCACGCATCCCGATATCTTTTACAACACTCAGCGTACCATCTGTACCTACAGCACGTGCTACATCTAATTTTCCATGCTGATTTAAATCGAAGTGCGTTTGCGGGTTCGTTACATATCCACGCACTTCACCCTTGGCATTGCTGTCTACTAAGATAACACCAATTGGGCCGCGGCCTTCAATTTTAATTGTTAGCTTTTGCTCACCTTTTAGCATAGCCCCCATCATAACTCCCGCAGTCATTGAACGTCCCAATGCTGCAGAGGCTGTAGGCCATGTATAGTGACGGCGCTGCGCTTCTCCAACTGTATCCGTTGTTTTTACCGCATAAGCGCGAACTTGACTATTGTAAGCTAGTGCTTTTACTAAATAGTCGCCCATAATATACACCTCTTACTCCATATTTTTTGTATAGATTATTTGTAATCCTTTTAAAGTCAAAAATGGATCCACAATATCAATAATATCCGACTCTTTAGCAATCAATGTTGCGAGTCCTCCAGTAGCAATAACTTTAGGATTTACTGTTGCTTGCTCTTTCATTCTTGCTACAATTCCTTCTACTTGTCCAACGTATCCATATAAAATACCTGCTTGCATCGCAGATACTGTATTTTTCCCAACAATGCTATTTGGTCGCGCAATTTCAATACGCGGAAGCTTAGATGCTCTTGAATAAAGAGCTTCTGTCGAAATATTAATACCAGGGGCAATTGCACCACCCATATATTGCTTATTTTCATCAATGTAGCAATATGTGGTTGCGGTACCAAAATCAACGATAATTAAAGGGCTTCCGTACAGCTGAATTCCAGCAACAGCATTGACAATACGGTCTGCTCCCACTTCACGTGGATTTTCATATTTAATATTTAAACCCGTCTTAATTCCAGGACCAACAACAAGCGGCTTTAAATGAAAATACTTTTGACACATTCTCTCCAATGCAAACATAATAGGAGGAACAACAGAGGAAATAATAATACCATGAATATCTTTAAAAGATAAACTAACGTGCTCAAGCAAGGCTTTGATTGTCATGCCATACTCGTCTTCTGTTTTATTACGGCTTGTTTCTACACGCCAATGGTACTTTAATTCATCTCCATCGTATACACCTAATACCGTATTGGTATTTCCAACATCTAATACAAAAATCATTTCAATCACCACTTTATTTAAATTCAGTATTCACACTGAAACCATCATACCATAACTGGTAAATAGACGTGTATATTCTAGATAAAATAGGAATATAATGACACAATTCTCTAGTGGATATCCTACTTATCCACTATATATATGAAAAACTTTTTGCCAAACCTAACTTCTACCAAATAAAAAAGATCAGTGGAGATTGTCTCCACTGATCTTTTTTGGTCTTATGCTTTTGGCTCTTCATCGTCTGTCTTTGTTTGGATGTTTACTTTAACATCTTCATCTGTTACGTGACTAGAACGGTCTGGAAGAGTTCCATGATCTACTAAGTGGTTGATCTGCTCAGCGTCTAACGTTTCTACTTCTAACAATGTTTGAGCTACAAGCTCTAACTTGTCACGGTTTTCCGTTAAGATCTGCTTCGCACGCTCATAGCTTTCTTTAATGAAACGTTGGATTTCATTATCAATTTCATGAGCAATCGCATCACTGTAGTTTTGTTCACTGTGTAAATCACGACCTAAGAATACTTGGCCTTGTTGTGATTGACCGAATTGCATTGGTCCTAACTTTTCACTCATACCGTATTCTGTTACCATTTTACGAGCGATGCTTGTTGCACGCTGGAAGTCATTGTGAGCACCTGTACTCACTTCGCCGAAAATAATTTCCTCAGCTACGCGACCACCAAGCAATCCAACAATTTTATCCAGCAGCTCTGGCTTCGTCATAAAGTAGCGATCTTCTTTTGGTAACATAACAGCATATCCACCAGCTTGCCCACGTGGAACAATGGTTACTTTATGTACCATATCAGCTTCGTCTAATACGACACCGATAATTGTATGTCCTGCTTCATGATAAGCAACAATATTGCGTTCTTTTTTAGAAATAACTCGACTTTTCTTAGCTGGACCTGCAATTACGCGGTCTGTTGCTTCGTCAATATCGACCATTTCAATTTTCTTTTTGTCCTGTCTAGCAGCTACTAAGGCAGCTTCGTTTAACAAGTTTTCTAAATCTGCACCTGAGAAACCTGGCGTACGCATAGCAATTGCTTTTAAGTTTACTGATTCATCTAAAGGCTTATTGCGAGCATGTACTTTAAGCACTGCTTCACGGCCATTTACATCTGGACGATCTACCGTAATTTGACGGTCGAAGCGGCCTGGACGTAATAACGCTGGATCTAAAATATCCGGGCGGTTTGTTGCTGCAATAATAATGATACCTTCGTTAGCACCAAAACCATCCATCTCAACAAGCAACTGGTTCAATGTTTGTTCACGCTCATCGTGTCCACCACCAAGACCTGCGCCACGTTGACGACCTACAGCATCGATTTCATCAATAAAGATAATACATGGAGCATTCTTCTTCGCATTTTCGAATAAATCACGAACACGAGAAGCACCGACCCCAACAAACATTTCAACAAAGTCCGAACCACTGATAGAGAAGAAAGGAACGCCTGCTTCACCAGCAACAGCTCTTGCTAATAATGTTTTACCAGTACCAGGAGGTCCCACAAGTAAGACACCCTTCGGAATTCTTGCACCTAGCTCTGCGAATTTACGAGGATCTTTTAAGAACTCAACAACTTCCACAAGTTCTTGCTTTTCTTCGTCTGCACCAGCTACGTCTTTAAATTTAACCTTTTTCTTTTCTTCGCTGTAAAGCTTAGCCTTACTCTTACCGAAGTTCATAACACGACTTCCGCCGCCCTGAGCTTGGTTCAGTAAGAAGAAGAATAGGATGAAAATAATAACAAACGGAATGATTGACGTAAAGAACGTTACCCAGCCGCTTGTTTCATCAGCAGGTTTAAAATCAACTTCTACTTGATTATTTTCTGAAGCAGCGTCAATACGATCAAGTGCTTTGTCACCATCTACGATGTAAGTTTGGAACGTTTGATCCTTTTTATAAGAATCTAACTTTCCTTGCACAACATACACGCCTCTTTCAGGCTTCATAGAGAGTGATTTCACATCACCTTTGTCTAAGTGTTGAACAAATGTATCGTATCTCATTGGTTCTGCTTTTTGATTAGAGCCACTAAAGAAGCTTACCACGCCAATAATGACTAAAAATATAAGTAAATAAAAGATGGTATTACGGAAGATCCGATTCATTTCTTACCTCCTCCCACGATAAACAAATACTGTATTCAATACTAACATAGAACATTTATCCTATCCAATAAATTGCACTTGGATATGTGCTTCTTAATTGCTGTATACTTGCGGTTTAAGAACCCCAATATACGGCAGGTTACGATATTTTTCTTGATAATCCAATCCATACCCTACTACGAACGCATCAGGTACTTCAAATCCAACGTAATCTGCTTTAATAGCTGCTTTACGACCTGTTGGTTTGTCTAAGAGTGTGACAATCTTAATTGACTTAGCTTTACGGTACTTGAATAACTCTACAAGATAGCTAAGTGTTAAGCCGCTGTCGATAATATCCTCTAAGATAAGAATGTCTCGACCTTCAACTGATGTATCTAAATCTTTTAGGATTTTTACTTCACCAGAAGAAACCATCGCATTGCCATAACTTGATACATCCATAAAATCCATTTCTAAATATGTATCAACACGCTTAATTAGATCAGACATAAAAGGCATAGCGCCTTTTAGTACACCGATTACCAAAGGAAAACGGTCAGCGTATTCCTCAGATAATAGCTTACCCAATTCTTTTACTTTCTGTTGTATTTCTTCTTCTGAAATCAAAATTTCTTGAATATCCTGCTTCATTCCTTACTTGCCTCCTAGAAGTTTTCGCTACTTATAGTATAAAATAACATATCTGGACTTATGTGTATGCAGTTCATAAGCAGATTTTTTCAAACCAGGTAGCCACAAAATAGTTCCTTGGCTATCTTCCACTACCGGCCA
Source organism: Priestia sp. FSL R5-0597 (assembly GCF_038006305.1). Lineage (NCBI taxonomy): Bacteria > Bacillati > Bacillota > Bacilli > Caryophanales > Bacillaceae > Priestia > Priestia sp. FSL R5-0597. Next base: position 78,231 of record NZ_JBBOUZ010000001.1, on the reverse strand, counting down.
ATGATCTCTGAAGTGTAAAGGGATTTTTTCATCGATAAAAATATCCTTTACTTTTTTATGTCCCTTCATGCCCTTTACTCGCATTTTATCGCCATTTTTTCGTGTCCTTACCTTTAATGATTGTAAATCGTGAGCTTCATCTAAAAGAAAAACATCGTTTCCTTTTATATCTTCGACTTTATTATGTATTTCACAAATAAGCTGGTGACCATTTGGAAGCTCAACGACCCCTGGAATCGGAACAATAAATTCATATGGCTCGATGTTCCCCTCATTAAAGGTGAAAAGACAGTCGTTGTAAGATCGGATAATGCGTAAACCATTTGGAAAGTCAAGCGTCCCAGACGGTTTTTCACTTTCACAAAATCCTACTAACGTGTCAACATGCGCTGAGGAAAGGGTTGGAGGAATTTCTTTATAGAGATAGTTTAATATTAGTTGAATACCACGCCTTTGTAAAGGCTTGCGTATCCTTAGAAAACAATCTCTATCAATGAGAATTTCATTTTGCAATTTCTTTCTCATTACTTTATTCATCACATCGGTCGTTAATTCCTCTAAGTATGCTTGATCTTCATGCAAGTTCTCGCTAAATTGTTGAAATTTTTCATGTACAGCGACGTTTTCTTGCTTTAAAAATGGCAAAACGTAATGACGAAACCGATTTCTCGTGTACGAGTCTTTCTCATTACTCGGATCAATTCGAGGTGTAAGCCCATGTAGCTTACAGTAGCGATTGATTTCTTCTTTCGTTACGGCTAGGAAAGGCCTAATAATAAATCCATGCCCATATGGCCGCTTGGGCTGCATCCCTGCGTATCCATTCATCGTACTACCTCGAACCATTCGCATTAACATCGTTTCAATCTGATCATCTCCGTGATGTCCTAATGCAAGAAGGTTTGCTTTGTGCTTCTTCATAACATGAGTAAAAAATGCATAGCGGCATTCTCTGGCAGCTACTTGAGAAGATAGCTTTCTTTCCTTCTGATAGGCAGTAACATCAATCTGCTTCGCCTCACATTTAATATTCAATTGTTTGCAGTAGTTCTGCACATATTCCATGTCTTGCTGTGACTCTTGGCCCCGGAACATATGATCAACATGAGCAGCAATAATCGTAAGAGATTTTTGCTCTTTCAGACTCCATAAGAAATGCAGCAGCGCTAAAGAATCAGGACCACCAGAAATACCTACAACCACCGTAGAGCCTGCGGATAATAACTGATGTTTTGTCATAAAATTGTTCACTTGCTTTTCCATAGGAATGACTCATCCTTATAATGTACACGCAATAATGTATCATTAATTTACTTTATACGAATGACTATAAGGAAAGTTTCACAATTTCTCCAAACTTTATAGCACTTGAATAAATAGATACAAAATATAAATCAACATTAAAGACGTACAAAGTAGTAGCGTCTCTAACACGTGAGAACGCTTCTTCTTTACTTTAACACGAGGGGCAGACGGTTGACGAACGTTTTGAGGCTTTGTTCCTCTACTTTTTGCCCCTCTTCTTTTTTCGATCGATAACACCTCTGTTTTCATTTCTTTAGCTGACTTATACTTTCCCGTAACCGCTTGATACAAAACGTCTCCGAAAGGCTCCAACTGCTTTGTTGTTAATATAAATTGTTTTAATTGTTCAGCCGGTTTGTCTGTTTTATTAATTCGCTTGCCATAAGCCGCGTGAATCAAAACCATAGATACGGCAAACAAATCATAGGTCGGTTCTGCTTTTCGGGAGCCAAGCCCCCAGTGCGCTCGATCATAAAAGTCGGTAAATTCTTTTATTGACCGCCCTTGCAGAGTTGTTCCTCCCACGTCGATCCATCGAACTTTTACAGGGTTAGATGTTACGACCAGGTTTTCGGGTTTTAAATCGCCAAATACCCACCCTTCTTCATGAAGGTTTTCTAAGTCTGTTAAGAGCTGACTTGCAAACACTTGCAACCATTCTGTCCCTCTTGTTGAGATAAAAGAAAGGAGAGGCTGCCCTTTCACATACTCCATTACATAGAAAGAAAGAGCGTGAGAACCATAGCTCCAATCATCTACATCAAGTAAACGCGGTCCTAGCACTTTGTCTTTGACTTGAGACAACTTTTTTAATACATTCACTTCTGCTGTAACGGACATGTTGGAAAAGCTTATTTTTAACGCCGCTAGCGTTCCGTTTACTAATTGGACTAAGTAGACAACTCCAGTTGCTCCCACGCCTAATTTCTCAAGAATTTTATAATGGACGTGATGCCATTTCCCTTGAATTACTGTTCCCGGAGATAGGTTACATACCTGATTCTTCAATGTATTGTTCATTATTTTTTAACAACCCTCTCAATGAGCGCTTTTTGGTGAAATAATGAGTAGCCTCTTTGATAGCCGGTCCAGTAGGCGTAATACCTCCTGCTGTTAGTTTTGGGAAAATCGTTGAAAGCGACTCTAATCTTGGATTCCAGTCCATTAGCTTCTCTACATCTTTCTTTTTCCCAGGAAATAAAAAGATTGAAAATTGATTGTGCCCCATGCGAGCATTCAAGCTTAACGATAAATCTAACAGCGACTCCTTTACAGTAGGGAGCTTATTTTTCATACTTCCGCTCATGTCAACTAAAATAAGAATCTCTAAGTCAACCGTTTCCCCAAGTTCATCAACCACTTCCATGATTTCTCCTCGCTTCTCAGGAGATAACTCTTCTAATCTTGAATTAGAGGAACCTAGAATTTGCTGAAGTTCTTTATTTACAACGCCTTGAAGTGTTTGCGTCATTGCCTGCCTTGTAACCATTTGAACAGTTTGAGACAGCTGTTTTACGTAAACAATTTGACTCACGCCACCGCCTGACATGGCAATGCCTTCTATTTCATTCGTGCTTTGCTCATCAATTGTATCCTCTTCCATCACACCAATAACGTTTACACTAATCCCTTGTTCTTTAGCTAGTGCAGCCATTGCTACCGGATCTTCACCTGTATTTGAACCACCGTCCGTAATGACCAACATCTGTTTCAATGTACCTTTTTTCATAAAAAAATCCCCTCCTCATTATCAGTATTAACATGATAGACGAGGAGGAGATAAAATATACTTCTATCTAACTATTGTGCTTTTTTACGATAAGCGTAAGAAGGAATCGATGACCATTTCGGGGTATTGTGCTGAAGTTTTGCCACAACTACCGTCATATCATCTTCAATTAAACCTGATTTTGTTCGAATAACTTCTTCCATAATTAAGTCTGCAATTTCTTGTGGATCGTTTGTTTGAAGCTCGCCAATTTTTCGCTTCATCCACATTTCGTAGTTCTCAACGTGTTTCGGTCCTTCAAATACACCGTCACTCATCATAATTAACAAGTCTTCCGCCTTCATTTGTTCATTCACAACATCCACTTCAAATTCTTCAATAATGCCCATTGGCAAATTGCTTGCCTGTATTTTAATAACCTTATCTCCGCGTTTGATGAAGCTTGGCGTAGAACCGATTTTCAAGAAGTTTACATTGGCATCTTGTAAATCAATCATCGCTAAATCTAAGGTCGAAAAGATCTCATCGTTTGTACGCAGGGATAAAATAGAGTTAATCGATTTAATTGCAATTGTCTCTTCTATTCCTGTTTGTAAAATTTGTTTTAACAGCTGAAGCGTTTCGCTGCTTTCATAGTGGGCACGCTCTCCATTTCCCATGCCATCACTAATAGCTAGTGCATATTTACCGGCGTTTAGCTCAATCATGGAATAGCTGTCACCGGATACAAACCCTCCGCCTTTAGCAGCATGTGCTACGCCTGTATCAACAACGTATGCTTTTGTACAGCCAAACGAAACGTGGCAATAGCCTTGAGGATATTTAGCACATTCTTCGTTCTTTACTACAATACTTTCACCTAAAATATCCGTAAGCATTGGCGCAATAATTTTCTCGCATTCTCCTCTTCCGTGACAATATGGCACCCACATTTCAATATCTACATTTCCAGGTTCTAAGCTATAAATTTCAATTTGATTGATTTCCATCCCAAAGTTACGAAGAGCTTCTAAAATCTGTTCTTCTTGTACATTTAAATTTTCGCGCTCTCGCTTAATTTCTTTTGCAAAATTCCCCATGACTTCAGAGACACCGTGAAGCTGTTCTGCTACAATCCTTCTACTTTCTTGAATTTGTGCTTTTAAGTGCTGATTGGCTTTAAAATACGTAAGTTCATGCTCAATCACATCGATGACTTTTTTCGATTTCACGCAATGTTTGTCCATTTCTCGAATTAGCCTTGGATTTTGTTCAAGAGTGCCATTATCAACTTCAAGCATAATTTCCTTCATATATTCATAGGTTGTATCAAACTGCTGTGCCCAGCATTGTTCTTTTTTAAAACAAAATTGGCACGTCCTTTCGGTAACGCTGCTTAAGAAATAATCAACTTCTTTATCAGCGCTTGGCTTTTCATCGTAAAATCCATTTTGCGTAAAGCTTTTGGAAAGTGCTTGAAAAACATTTGAAAACTGTTCTACGCGATTTGCTGTTACATCTCGGATCTTACGCACGTACTGCTGTTGTTCAAGCATATTTTCAGATGTCCCTGGTACTAGTTTACTTAAGTTTTTCAAAACAAAAGATGGGGTTAATAAAAATAGGACAACGGCCGTCAGTGATTCATACAAATTAGTCGTCAATCCTTGATCTGCCTGAGCATATAGGCCAATTAGCAATGAACCAACAACCAGCCCTAGAGCTGCCCCTAGCTTTTTACCGTCTTTTAAAAGTCCTCCAAGCAAGCCAGAAAAAGCGAGTAAACTCATTTCGTACAAACTAGAAACATTCGCGAAACTTAAAATTAAACCGGTTACGACCCCGACCGTAGCTCCTATCGTAGGGCCAGATACAAACGCAAAAACTAGTACTAAGTAACGAGATAATATATGTTCAGCCGAAAGGCCGTAAATCATCCACCCTATTGTCCCTGTCATAACAGATGCCAACAAAATAATAAGAGAAATCACTTCTTCTGTTTTTAATGATTGTTTTCGCTTTCGATATGAAATTAAAGGCACGCTTTGTAGGAAAATCATTGTTAAGATAAAGCTCAACCCTGCTTCTACTGCCACAAATGTAAAATCATACATGGTGAATTCCTTGGTAAACACATAAAAGATAGTTAGTTTTGTAAGTAACATCGCGCTAAATACAGTGAACGGCAGTTTCTTTAACGGATCCATTGTCAGTATGCCGCTAAATCGATGAATTAGTAAGAAAACAAATAGTGTAGCAAATACGGTACCTCCATTTTGAATGGAAACACTAAATGCCCCTGCCAATACGGCTAAACTTGCTAACGGTGCTTTTTCTTTCTTTATAGCCATTACGGCTGCAAAGAATGGCAAAGCAAATGGCATGATTTTCATTAAAATTAACGCTCGTCCTAATAAGAAACCTACGACTAGCAGCAATAATCCCCATTGAAATAACACCTTTTCCGTTTTCATACCCGCCTTTGTAAATACACGGGACATTTCTAATCTAGTTCGGTTAAATACCGCCTCTGTTGTTGGACTTGCAAAATCTCTTTCCGTCTTTTGCATTCTCCCACCACCCGCTAATTATACTTATTCGTTATTATATCGCGGCGAAAGGTGAAATTTTGTCAAACGGACTAGCAAAATACCTATAATCGTTCGACTATTTTCTAGTATTATATTGAAAACTATACAAAAAGATGTACAATCTTACATGGAGATTTAAAAAATATGAGAGATACTGTTCGCCCCAGAGAAAGCCTATGCTCATCATTCTTTTTTAAAAGCAAATAAAAGTCTATAAAAATAACAAAAGAGTTATTGACAATAACCCTGCTTTTTTATATTATTATAAATGTCTTTTAGAGAACGTATAATGGCGGTGTAGCTCAGCTGGCTAGAGCGTACGGTTCATACCCGTGAGGTCGGGGGTTCGATCCCCTCCGCCGCTACTCGAATAACGGCCCGTTGGTCAAGCGGTTAAGACACCGCCCTTTCACGGCGGTAACACGGGTTCGAATCCCGTACGGGTCATCAAAAAGCATGTACAACAAGTACATGCTTTTTTTCTACTCTTTTTTACATATAAAAAAAGCACCTTTTAGATAAAAGGTACTTTCCAAAAACTCGCTATCTATTTGATATAAGCAGCAAGTTAACCGCGTTTTGCACCGCGTCCACCGCGTTTTGATTCGGTATGGCGTTTTAGGGAAGATAAACGTTCTTCACTGTCTTTTAAGAAACGATTCATTTTTTGTTCGAATGTTTCTTTTGTACGGAAATCATTACCGCCACCACGATTGTTATTACGTTGTGGGCGTGAATCACGTGGACGGTCTGAGCGTGGCGCTCTTGCAGGACGCTCTGGTCTTTCTGGACGTTCTGGTTTGTCTACCGCTTTCTTAATTGAAAGACCAATTTTACCATCTTTCTCAACGTTAATTACTTTGACTTCAACTTCGTCGCCCACTTTTAAATGGTCGTTAATGTCCTTTACGTAATTATCAGCTACTTCACTGATATGAACCAAGCCTGTTGAACCTCCTGGTAACTCAACAAAAGCTCCAAAGTTCGTAATACCTGTTACCTTTCCCTGTAACTTGCTGCCTACTTCGATTGACATAAAAAAAATGCTCCTCCTTAAATGATAAAAGAAATCAATTTATTATATTATACAAAAAGCAAAAATACACTGTCAACGAACCATACGTTTAGTCTTTTTTTACATTAAAGATAATTTCCCCGTCTTCTGATAAAAAATAATCTCTGCGGGCAATCTTTTTAATATAATCATCGTCATTTAACTTGACGATTTCACCTTTTAACTGTTTTTGCTTGCTTTGTAATTTTGTCAGCTGCTGTTCTAATTTTACCTTCTCAGCTTTTTTGTTCTCAATAGCTGAGGTTTGCGTAATTAAAGCTGATACCATCAATCCACCAATGATTAAGGCCAACACTCCGAAAACAGTCAAACGCCTAATTAAACCGATACGCTTTCGATCTGTATTTTGTTTAATTTGTTCTTGTTTATGGCTATAATCAGTATTTAACTTCGCGACCTTTTTTTTTCGTACCGCACTCATTGAATTAGTCGTCCCCCTTGTTTTTTAAAGTGTTCACCCATGCAACGACTCTCATTATCATATTCTTTGCACGATTGTAAATTCCTTCTATATACCGAAAACCCATATGTAAAAATCGTTTTACAGGTTTAGGCATCATTCTCCAAAATACGAAAAGAACCCACCTAGTCGGTAAGTAAATAAGCTTTAGACAGAATACGAGCAGCTTATGAACAGCTCGGTAGATCCCTAAAGCGACTACAAGTAGAATATGAATAAAGAAGCGGATAGGCTTGACCAAAAAAATATTACTAAGCGTTAAAACACCTCGATATAAACTTAATACGCTCGAGACAGTAAATGTTAATACTTTTAAATACAGTGATTGAAATAAGCTTTGATACGCGGCAAAGCCGCAAAACAAAGCAAGAAACGCATACAAACGCAGTTCTCCTTCATTCACTAAAAACAACACATAAAAAATGAGAAGAGCTTGCACCATCCAAAACAATACGTCATTTACAAATACAAACCATGGGCGTGATTTAGAGCGATTAACAAAGTAACGATAAGTATCGAGAGAAGCACCTAAACCGCTTCCCATCGATACCATCGCAAGCATTGTATAGAGCTGAATGTTTAAACTCATCGAAACAACTTACTAAAGAATCCTTTAGCCTTCTCCGATTGGTTCTCATCTAAGTAAACTATATCAAAGATTTTTCCTTTTATCGATACAATTCCTTGATCAACGTCTAAATTTTTCATTTGCAGATTTTGCCCTCTAACTGACAAGAAACCCATCACTGTTTCAAGTAAAAATTCCTCATTGTCAAAGCTCTCTACCTGCTTCACACCCGTGATATCTAAGAGACGCCGACCCTTCATCACTAAATCATGATTTGGAGTATGGTCTTTGTTTGAATTGCTTGTTTCATAAAATTGGCTCATATCTTCATCCCCACCTCATTCATTAAGAGCATTCGCTCTTGTTATCTGTTGTTTAAAACATATGAATGAGAAAGGTGATTTAGAACAAGCCTTCATCAGTTATACTTCAGATGAAATACGCTCTTCTTTGACAATTGAGTACAAATTAGCTGCTTCTTCTTTTTTAGCTGCTTCTTGAAGAGCCTCTATTTTAACGGTAATTTTCTTCGTGCCAAATGTGATGGCTAATTCATCTCCTACTTTCACATTTGTGCTTGCTTTTGCAACGATACCATTAATCGTAATACGGCCCTTGTCTGATACTTCTTTTGCCAATGTACGGCGCTTAATTAAACGTGATACTTTTAAAAATTTATCTAACCTCATAATTCCCTCACCTTTCTGTTTTACAAACCTGTTTTTTTGGCTTCTTCCCAAAATTCATCTAACTCTTTTAACGAAAAAGATTCAAATGGTTTTTCAGAAGCTCTCACTTTTTCTTCAATATATTGAAATCGATTTAAAAATTTTGTATTCGTTTTAGCTAATGCAGCTTCAGAGTCGATTTTATAAAATCTTGCAATATTCACTAAAGCAAATAAAATATCTCCAAATTCATCACTCATTTTTTCTTTATCAGCATGCTGTACTTCATCTTGGAATTCAGCAAGTTCTTCCTGTACTTTTTCCCACATAGGTTCAACTTCTGACCAATCGAAACCAACTTTTGCAGCTTGTTTTTGGTATCCGTGCGCTTTCATTAAAGAAGGCATAGCCCCAGGTACAGAAGCTAACAGAGAAGAAGGCTCCTCTCCTTTTTCTTCTTTTTTGATTTCATCCCAATTTTTTAAGACCTCATCTGCATCATTCACGCTCACTTCCCCAAATACATGCGGATGGCGTCTTACCATTTTCTCTGAAACACTGCGAATGACGTCATCAATTGAAAACATTCCTTCATCTTCACCGATTTGTGCATGAAGCAATACCTGCAGCAATACATCACCGAGCTCTTCAATCATATTATCGTCATCTTGACGGTCAATTGCATCTAATAACTCATAAGACTCTTCTAGCAAATAGCGCTTGAGCGATTCATGCGTTTGTTTTTGATCCCAAGGACATCCGTTTGGCCCTCTGAGCGTGGCAATAATCCTTCTGAATGAGTCAAATTGATGGTATAAAACCGTTTCGTCCGCTACTGGAGGGACATAAATAGTGGTTAAGTTATTGAGCGACATTTCTCTATCTAATTCATACAGCTTGACCGGCTGGATTTTTTCTTCACTGCTTCCCGCTGCCGTTACAATGTAAACGAGGTAATCATCAGGAACGTGTTCCATCAGCGTTAGTTTTACCTCTGAAGCAACGAACTGATCGTACACTTGAGCAATTAGAACATGACCCGTTAACTCTATTTCGCTTCGCTTTAAGTCTGTTCCGTCTAGCAGCTGAAATCCTTCAATAGGATCGATCTTTAGTGCGCCAAAAATTGGATCTAAGAAGCTTTGTCCCCCTTTAATTTCAACAGGAATGCTGCGTTCTTTTCCTTTTTGTAAAAGTAATTGAACCGTACGTTCTGCCACTAAAGGATGCCCGGGAACGGCATACACCACTTCTTCTACTGAAGCTTTATCGATTAAATCATTTGATATATGTTCATATACCTCTTCAAATCCATCATAAGATTCGTATACGTCATCATAGGATACGTACGTCAAGCCTTCACTTTCTAATTCTTTGATTACAGGATGTTCTTTTGTGCGCATATAAATATGCTTTTCCTGCTGCAGCAAGCGATAGATGCCTACGGGTAGCTGCTCTAAATCGCCTGCTCCTAAACCAATAACTGTTACTTTACCTGTCATTGCTTCACCTTCTTATTTATTTTTTAATACGTATTTAGCTAAAACACTTCCCATTGGAAGTAAACGTAATTCCTCTTCGGTAAAAATATGTTGTTTCATAATGATAAACAAATAAAACAAACCGCCTATTAAAACACCAGATCCTGTTTCAACCACTTGTTTGCTTGTATCTAAACCATTAGACCATACAAAGTGATGTAAACAAAATAAATAGCTTTGCAAAAGAATGACCATTGCTATGCCCGTTATAAAAATACCTCCACTCGCCTTTTTCGGAACGAGCGATACAGCTAGCTTTTTATACAGACAAAATAGATTGATTGCTGCAACAATAGCGAATCCAGCTGAGGAAGCAATGGCTGCTCCTATGGTTTGAAAATCTGGTATTAGCCAAAGATTCAATATCAGTTTAACCGTCATGCCAGCGATGACGGCTATTACAGGTGCGAAAACAGCTCCCATCCCCTGAAGCACAGCTCCAGCAGTTGCTGCTACGGTTGTAAATATAACTAACAAGCTCAAAATTTGTAAAACGTCCGTTCCGTCGGAGTTACTATATAAAAGCATATTAATGGGTTTCATCAGCGCAATCAAGCCAAAGGCTGCTCCAACTCCGACTACAAGCGATAGTCGGAGAGACAGCTGAACTTTTTCAAGCACAAATGACAAGTTCTTTTTCGCAATGGCTGAAGAAATAACGGGTACAAGTGAAAGTGAAAAAGCTGTACCTACTACTGTACCTAATTGAATCAACGGAAGTCCACGGTCATAAATACCTTTTGAAACTTTTGCTGCCTGTTCAGCCATGCCATGCGCCGTCAGACCGGAATATAATGTAAAGGAATCAATAAGCTGAATAAACAGCAGACCCATAGCGCTGATACAAATTAATAAACCTTGAATAATAAGGATTTTCACTACTTTTTTGATGTCTGCTTTTTTTATGCGTTGAAATACTCCCTTAGAATTTGTCTTTGTTCTAAAAACAAATAAACATAAAATAATAAGAGATGTTATACCGCCTGTTATGGAACCAAAAATAGCTCCTGCTCCTGCAGTATAAGGACCATACCCATGGTGGATAAAGAAAATAGATAGGCACAAAATAGTCCCTACTCGAACAATTTGTTCTGCGATTTGAGACAACGCAGTAGGAAACATATTATATAATCCTTGATAATAACCACGAATGACAGCAATAAACGGAATAAGTAAAAACGAAAATGAAATAATTTGAATGAGAAGCGTTAACTGACGATCTCCCATCCACTCGGCAATCGTTTCTGCAAAGATATATTGGAGGGAAAACATTATGCAGCCTACTACAAACAAAAAAGCAAATGAAACTTGAAGTATTCCTCGGATTTCCTTTCTCCGATTTGTTGCCACATAATCGGCTACTAACTTTGAAATAATTACAGGGAAACCGTATGTACCTAGCTGTAGCGCAATTCCATATAGCGGATAAACTTGCTGATAGATATAAAACCCTATATCTCCCGCAATATGGTGATATGGAATACGGTAAGTAGCACTTAAGATTTTCGTAAATAAACCTGCGAGCGTTAAAATAATCGCGCCGTTAAAAATAGAATAGAGCTTTGATTGTTTCTGCATTCCTACACCTTTCACCTGCAGCTTGTAATTATGTGAACAATGCTTTTTATGAGCCGCTAACTGTAGAAGAATAGCGCTTTGTTCTTATAAAACATCCTGCACTTTCCAATAAATAAAATACCGTACCATTATATCATGTTCTCTTTATTTCTAAGGTAAGACAGCATGAAAAAAGGTAGCAGAAACTGCTACCTTTTCAGTAAATAATGTAAAATAAAGATAATTACGCTTACTGCTCCATTTGACGAGATAAGAAGCTAGCTGCCGTTTCGGCTGCTTTATGCTCTACTTCACCAAGAGACTTCTCTTTTGAGAAGATGACAACAGCTCCAATCGGATCTCCATTTGCAATAATCGGACCGATTGTGTAAGAAGAAATATTTTCTTCGTATCCATCGACAAATTCAAGGTTTTTCCCATCAGTTACTAAAGAAGAACTGCGGCTTTCCATAACAGATTCTACTAAAGAACTAATGTTTTTATTTAAGTATTCTTTTTTAGAGCTTCCTGCTACCGCAATAAATACATCGCGGTCACAAATAAGTACAGGATGACCTAAGCTATCGTATAGCGCTTCGCCATACTCTTTTGCAAAATCTCCTAATTCACTAATTGGCGAATATTTCTTTAAAATAACTTCTCCATCGCGATCGACGAAAATCTCTAGCGGGTCTCCCTCTCGGATGCGAAGTGTTCTTCTAATTTCTTTTGGAATCACAACGCGACCCAAATCATCAATACGACGAACAATACCTGTTGCTTTCATTCATTGAAGCCTCTCTTTCATATGATGATTAAAATAGTTGGTGAATATCACTGATGGCTATATGATAAAAGGTTCACCTTTGTTGAGGTTAGTATTCTTCACTCTACAACTTCTATTCACCAACCATCTCTTTTTTTGTTAAAAAGTGTGCTTTTATTAAAAAAATGTCCAAAAAACCGCCAAAACATGGGGATTTGGACATTTTTATTTCGGCTATATAAAAAGAAGGCTCAAAAATGAGCCTTCTTTTTAATTCGTAACTTGTTCTTTTTTAACAGTGGCTACTCCTTTTACTAACTGATACACAATATTGAGCCATTCTTTTTGAGCAAGTCCTTTTACGTTAACCACTAATTTTACTTTCTTGCCTTCCATACCTAAGCTGACCATTCTGCCAAATTGATCACCTAGCATGAATAATTTTTGGCCGTCTATCGTTGAGCTCGCTTCTTCAGAAAGCAGAATAGAAATTTCTTGTTTTGACTGAAGAATAGATTCTACTAGGTTCTGCGTTGCATATACTTTTGTTTCAGCTACTTTAAACAAATACTCAACCTCAGCCGGATACTCCCCAAAACGATCAATCATTTCATCTTGCAATTCTTGAATATCCTCTAGCGCTTCAATTCCTCTAAAGCGCTTATACATCTCAATTTTCAAGCGGCCGTCTGTAATGTACTGATCAGGGATATACGCGTCTAAGTCCAGATTCATTTCCACATTAAATTTCACACTTTCTCCGTCAGACCCGCGTCTTTCCTCTATCGCTTCTTTAAGCATTTGTGAGTAGAGATCGAAACCGACAGAATCGATAAATCCATGCTGCTGAGCACCCAGGAGGTTTCCGGCGCCACGTATTGAAAGATCACGCATAGCAATTTTAAAACCAGAACCTAATTCGGTGAATTCTTTAATAGCTTGCAGACGCTTTTCAGCTACTTCTGTCAGTACTTTGTCTTTATGATACGTAAAGTACGCATATGCCACGCGATTTGAACGACCTACGCGTCCTCTTAATTGATACAGTTGTGATAATCCCATCTTATCAGCATTGTTGACAATGAGCGTATTTACATTTGGAATATCTACTCCTGTTTCGATAATAGTTGTACTCACAATCACGTCATATTCGCCTTCTAAAAAGCTTAAGATAACTGCTTCGAGTTCTGTTTCATTCATTTTTCCATGGGCATACGTTACCCTAGCATCAGGCACGAGCATCGAAATTTCTTCTGCTTTTCGTTCAATATCTTCTACGCGATTATATAAAAAGTAAACTTGGCCATCACGCGCTAACTCACGCTCAATCGCTTCACGAACTAGAACCGGATTATACTCCACTACATATGTTTGAACCGGAAAACGATTTTCAGGCGGCGTTTCAATAACAGACAAATCCCTTACGCCCAACATAGACATATGTAATGTTCGTGGAATAGGTGTTGCTGTAAGTGTAAGGACATCAACGTTTGCTTTCATTTGCTTGATTTTTTCCTTGTGCGTTACACCAAAACGTTGCTCTTCATCGATAACTAACAACCCTAAATCCTTATAAATCACATCTTTAGATAGTAAACGATGTGTACCAATCACTACATCTACGGTCCCGTTTTTTAGCCCTTTAATTGTTTCCTGCTGCTGTTTACGGCTGCGAAAGCGGCTCAATAGCCCAATATTAATTGGGTAGTCTTGAAAACGCTCACGGATGGTTTCATAATGCTGCTGAGCTAAAATAGTGGTTGGCACTAAAATAGCCACTTGTTTTCCATCTGTCACAGCTTTAAACGCAGCACGAATGGCTACTTCTGTTTTTCCGTATCCAACGTCTCCACAAAGCAGACGATCCATTGGTCTTTCATGTTCCATATCCTTTTTAATTTCTTGTACAGAACGAAGCTGATCTTCGGTTTCTTGATAAGGGAAAGCTGTTTCAAATTCTCTCTGTAAATCGCCATCCGGGGAAAATGCATAACCTTTACTTGCTTCGCGCTCTGCATACAGTTTAATTAAGTCATCAGCGATGTCTTGAACAGAAGACTCAACTTTTCGTTTCACTTTCTTCCAGTCATTTCCGCCAAGTTTATATACTTTCGGCTCTTTCCCTTCAGAGCCTACATATTTTTGTACTTGATCAATCTGTTCAACAGGAACGTACAGCTTGTCAGAGCCTTCATATTTGATATGGATATAATCTTTATGATTACCGTTAATCTCTAACGTTTCCATTCCTAAATAACGGCCAATACCGTGGTTCACGTGAACGACATAGTCACCTACGTTTAACTCTGAATAGCTTTTAATACGCTCTGCATTGGAAAGCTTTTGACGACGCTTTGATTTCTTGATCCGCTTTTTAAACAATTCTTCCTCGGTTAAAACTGCTAATTTTTGCATCGGCAGTTCAAAGCCCATTTGTAAATCGCCTTCAATAATTTGAACAAGACCTGGCACAAGCTGACCATTTCCATCTAAAATAGATGAATCAATATCATAATCTGCTAGCACACCTTCGAGTTTTTTCACGCGCTCCTTATCTGCTCCTAAGAGGACTACCGTATAATTAGCATTTTTCCAACGTTCAATTTCACTTTTTAATAAGTTCATTTGGCCGTAAAACTGCTGCATCTGCTTACATGAAATATTAATAATATTTTGCGGACTCGTATACGATACGTGCTTCAAAAATAACGATAAGTATAAAAACTGATGTTTTGCTCGCTGAATAAGAGATGGGAGCTTATGAGATAATTGAACATCTCGAACAATTTGCCCCTGTCCTAATAATTCTGTTATCCATTCAGCTTCCTCTGTTTCAAGCTGATCAGACGTCTCTTGAATTCGAGTTGTTTCATCAAAGATGACAAGGCCACCTTCTGGTAAATAATCTAGTAAACTAGCAGGCGATTCGTAAAAGAATGATAAATACTTGAACATATTTTCAAGAAGTTGACCTTGACGCAGCTGTTCAATTTCACCTTTAATATTTTCTGTTAAGGTAGCTTTTAGCGCTGCGTTTTTCACTTGCTGCAGCGTCGAAGCCAGCTGTGCTTCTAGTTCTTCAATTCCTTGGGCCACTTCATTTTGGTTCACAATGATTTCCGTAGCAGGGCCGATTGAAATTTCTTTTAACTGTTCTTGAGAGCGTTGATCCTCAATTGTAAAAGTACGAATGGAATCGATCTCGGTATCAAATAGTTCAATTCGGACAGGTAGCTCTTCTGTTAACGGATAAATATCAATGATTCCTCCGCGCACACTAAACTCACCCGGAGCTGAAACCATCGATGCCCGCTCATAACCCAACTCAACTAACCTTTTTAAATAATGATCAACGTCGATGTCAATTCCCATTTGAAACGGCAGCTGCGTTTGCTCCCATCTTGCTTTAGGAGGCAGCAGCTTTCGAATTCCTGCAAGCGGCGTTACAACTACTCCACCTGTATGTTGACTCCAATAATTGAGTACTTCAATTCGCTGAGCCTTTAATTCTGGACTTGCAATCCCCACTTCTGTAGCAACTAAATCGTTAACAGGGTATAAGAAAACGTCTTTTTCCGGTAAAAGGTGCAAAAGGTCTTCATACACTTTTTGGGCTTGATATAAATTATGAGTCACTACTAATAAGGGGTATTTTTTATCCTCATTTAAGAGTGCCATTAATACAGATCGAGCTGAACCGGAAATTCCCGTTACTAACTGTTCTTTCAAACCTTCTTCTAAACTGCTGACAACAGCTCCAATTTCTTTATTTTCTTCAAATTGCTGTCTAATCCCTCGCAAAGGAATTCCCTCCTCCCATGATATGTCTAAACTAAACAGAAAAACGCTTTGGTTTGAGACCAAAGCTTTTTATTGTATAAATGTTTCGTACTGATGATAGTCTGGATTTCGTTCTAGCGCTTCTTGACAGTCTTCACAAATAATTTTAACCACGATGTCTCCACTATTATGGTAGTGAATAAAGTCTTTTCGTTCATCTGCGGTCAGGTGATTAAAACCGAGTGCTTCTGTATTGTGAGCTGTCTTTTCTATCATACCGACTTTTGCGCCACAATGTCTACAGAAATAATGAATAGACATACAAATCCTCCCAAATCTTTTAGTGTTAGTATGGACGATTGAGAGAAATTTTATTCTGCTTAATTATAGCGATTCATTACTTCTAAGAACGTTTGACCTAAAAAGTCTTCACTCGCGTGCACAGACGTTTTCATCGCTTCTTCCATATGAACCATTTCATCTTCTGTAAAGCGCCCTAGTACATAGTCAACTACTTTCATACCGTTTTTCGGACGATCAATCCCAATACGAATTCGGTTAAACTCTTGGGTTTTTAAATGCTGAATAATTGATTTTATTCCGTTATGGCCGCCTGGACTTCCTTTTGTACGCAATCTTACTTTTCCGCACGGCAAATCTAAGTCATCGTAAATAACAAGCAAGTCTTCGACGTCTATATCAAAATAGTCCATTAACGGGCGAATACTTTCTCCTGATAAATTCATATATGTTAGAGGCTTTAATAATATGACTTTTTCTCCTCTTATTATACCTGTTCCATATATTCCGTTAAACTTTGTTTTATCTAATGAAATCATAAACTGTTCGGCAATTTTATCAATTGCCATAAATCCTATGTTATGACGAGTACGGTCATATTCTTTTCCAGGATTCCCTAAACCAACGATTAATTTCAAAATAGATACTCCTTTCCACTCTATGTAAGTTGTACATAATAGGTAAATGTCTTTAATGTTTTACATTACTATATAGTATCACTTTTATTATAATCAATTCACACAAAAAGACGTAACCTTTTGGTTACGTCTTTTTATATTATTCTTCGCTATCTTTTTCTTTTGTTGCTTCAACGTCGCCTTCAGCATCCTGAACTTCGCCGCTATCCGGCTCTTCTTCCTGTTGAGGAGGTAGTACAGAAGCAACTGTATCTTCTGCATCATGCGTAATTTCTAGCTTTTTATCTACCTTAATATCCCCTACTGTAATTGTATCGTTAATTCCCAAATCTGATACATCTACATCAATAGATGATGGGATATCTTGCGGCAAGCCTTTTAATGAAATTTCATATAGAGACTGCTGTAATACGCCGCCTTCTTTTGTTCCTTTTGCTTCTCCTACTAGAGATAAAGAAACTTCAGTATCAATTTCTTTCTTCATGTCGACCACTTGGAAATCGGCGTGGACAATTTCGTTTTTTAATGGATCGGTTTGAATATCATGTAACATTACGGAATATTTTTGCTTGTCCACTTGTAATGTTAACACTCCATTGCGTCCTGCTTCACGAATAGTCTTAATAAAATCAGCACTGTTTAAGTAAATAGGCGTGGATTCTGTTTTATTTCCGTAAACAACCGCTGGGAAGTTTCCTTCGTCGCGAATTTTTCTATTTGTAGAATTTTTGAAATCCGTTCTTTTATTTGCTTGAATTGAAATACTCATTTTATTCACCTTCCAGTATGTTTTCTACTTAAAATGTACCCTTTTTAGAAGGCTGCTAAACATAAAACTCGTTTCAATCAGCAATATATCTTTGCTCATCCCGTCCAAATCCCTTTAAAACCAAGGATTAGCCCATTTAATTTTTTTCAAAAAAACCTCTTTCCAAATGGAAAGAGGTTCTGTTTATCAATCAAATAACGTACTAACTGATTGCTCTTCGTGAACACGAATAATCGCTTCACCAATTAACGGAGCTACTGAAAGTTCTGTTACTTTACCAATTTTCTTATCTTCTGTTAAAGCAATAGAGTTTGTTACAGCTAGCTCTTTGATTGTAGAGTTTTGAATACGCTCAATCGCAGGGCCTGAAAGAACTGGGTGTGTACAACAAGCATATACTTCTTTTGCACCTGCTTCAATTAATGCACTTGCACCAATTGTAATTGTACCAGCTGTATCAATCATGTCATCAATCAAGATTGCTGTTTTCCCTTCCACTTGTCCAACAATGTTCATAACTTCTGCTACGTTTGGACGTGGGCGACGTTTGTCAATGATAGCGATCGGCGCTTTTAGACGTTCCGCTAAACGGCGAGCACGCGTTACGCCACCGTGGTCCGGAGATACAACAACAACGTCATCAAGGTTTTTACTCTTGAAGTATTCACCTAAAATTGGAACACCTACTAAATGGTCAATTGGAATATCGAAGAAACCTTGAATTTGAGGAGCATGTAAATCTAATGTGATAATACGAGTAGCTCCCGCTTTTTCAATGATATTTGCTGCTAATTTGGCAGTGATTGGTTCACGTGCACGAGCTTTACGATCCTGACGAGCATAGCCATAGTAAGGCATAACGATGTTAATTGTTTTAGCTGATGCACGTTTTAATGCATCAATCATAATTAATAATTCCATTAAGTGTTCGTTAACTGGAGCACTTGTTGATTGAATGATAAATACATCACAACCACGGATACTTTCTTCAATGTTAATTTGAATTTCACCGTCACTGAAACGATCAACCGAACATTTACCTAATTCCACACCAATTACTTTTGCGATCTCTTCAGCTAAAGCCTTGTTTGAATTTAGCGTAAATAACTTTAAATTTTCATCAGCATATACATTTGACATTTTATTGTGAAACCTCCGTCAGGATTTTTTATTAATATCAAGCTTTTCAGCATAGTTTTCTTTATTTACTTGTTTCGCACGAGCAATTGATAATGCTTTTCCTGGCACATTATCCGTTACGGTTGAACCAGCTGCAACATAGGCGCCTTCACCAATTGTTACAGGTGCAATTAAGTTTGAGTTACATCCTACGAATGCCCCATCTTCAATCTTTGTTAAAAATTTATTTTTCCCATCGTAGTTAACTGTAATAGATCCGCACCCTAAGTTTACACCTTTTCCGACCTCTGCGTCTCCAATATAACTTAAATGAGAAGCTTTGCTACCTTTGCCAAAAGATGCTTTTTTAATTTCTACAAAGTTTCCTACGCGCACTTCATCTCCAATTAATGATTGAGGACGAATATGTGCAAATGGGCCAATTGTGACTTCGTGACCAATTTCACTATCGTGAGCAACAGAATGGCGAATAGAAGTATTATTACCTATTTTGCAGTCTTTAATTTCACTGTTAGGTCCTACTTCACAGTTCTCTCCAATTACAACTGTTCCTTGAATAACCGTACCAGGATAAATAACCGTATCTCTGCCAATGACAGCATCTGCTGAAATGTACGTGTTAGAAGGATCCACAATCGTCACTCCATTTAACATATGCTGCTTGTTGATACGCTTTTTCATTGTTTCTTCTGCTTGAGACAGAGCAAATCGATCATTAACGCCCAATGTTTCAGCAAAATCGGATGTTTGATATGCAGAAATAATTTGACCTTCATTTTTTAGAATTTCGATAACATCAGGTAAATAGTACTCTCCCTGTACATTATCATTTGAAACTTTTGAAAGTGTCTCAAATAATTTCTCATTATCAAAACAGTACGTACCAGTATTAATTTCCTGTACAAGACGCTCTTGTTCTGTGGCATCTTTATGCTCAACAATCTTTTCAACAGAGCCTTGTTCATTTCGAATGATGCGTCCATATCCTGTTGGATCTTCTGCATGAGCCGTTAAAATAGTTGCCATTGCATTTGTTGCTTCATGATGCTTTAATAAAGATTCAATTGTTTCAGCTGTAATAAGCGGAGTATCTCCACATACAACAATTGTCGTACCTTTTTCATGTGCAAGTAAAGATTCTGCTTGCATTACTGCATGAGCTGTTCCTAACTGCTCTTCTTGTAAAGCAAATAAGCTTTTATCTCCAACATGTGATTTCACTTTTTCGGCACCGTGACCTACAACTGTAATTAAATTTGTTAAATCTAAGCGTGATAACTGATCAATTACGTGTTGCACCATCGGTTTGCCACACACAGGGTGTAACACTTTATATAAAGATGACTTCATACGTGTACCCTGACCAGCTGCCAATATGACTGCATATCTTTTTGACATAACAGGCCTCCAATTTTACCTTTTTATCCATTAAGAATATTATATCAAAAATGACAGCATTTCAAGGAATCATTTATAAGTCATGAATTTTATTTTTTGGTAATGCTAAAGTTTTACAAAGGTGTGAAATTATATAAGCGGTAATCAAAAAGAAAAGAGCCTACTTTTCAGTAGACTCTTAATGTATCATATGTTTACGAAGCACCCGCTTCTTCGAATTCAACTTCTACCTCACCTAAACGATGATATTCTGCTAAAACAGCATCTTGAATCTTTCCGCGAGTATTTGAATTGATTGGATGTGCAATATCACGGAACTCACCATCCGGTGTACGTTTACTTGGCATGGCTACAAATAAGCCATTATTACCATCAATCACACGAATATCATGAACAACAAATTCACCATCTAATGTGATTGAAGCAATCGCTCTCATACGTCCTTCAGTGTTCACGCGGCGTAATCTTACGTCAGTTACTTCCATCTTGTTCACCACCTTTTTCTATGCGAAGCTTTACATACTTAATTCCACAGAATTTTGTGTTTTCCTGCTATTCAGAAAAAATTTTTAGAAAATTTTCGCAAAAAAAGTGAACAATTGGAAGTTACTTGCTTTTTGTTAGAAATTTGTTAATTTAATTACCCTTTAACAAGCGCAATAACTTCAATTTCAACAAGTACATCTTTAGGTAGTCTCGCTACTTCTACACATGAACGTGCCGGCTTATGGTCGCCGAAGTAGTCACCATAGACTTCATTTAATGCTGCGAAGTCGTTCATATCTTTAATGAACACGGTTGCCTTTACAACTGTATTTAGAGAAGCTCCTGCTTCTTCAAGAACTGCTTTTAGATTTTCAAATACTTGAGTAGCTTGTACTTGAACATCGCCTTCGACCAACGTACCATCTGGACGAAGTGGAATTTGACCTGAACTGTAAAACAAGTTATTCACAACAATTCCCTGTGAATATGGACCAATAGCTTGCGGTGCATTTTTTGTTTGAACCTGTAACATATGTTCCTCTCCCTTACTTGATCAAATATATTTTAAGTAATTGCCTTCCTGTACACGAATTTGTTTATCTTTAATATTTACATCTGTTAATTGTACAAGAGACACATACTCATCCACTAAACGTTCTTCAATATCTTCTGATTCTACTAAAACTCCAATACCAGCAACAGTTGCATCAAACTCTTCAAGCAAACTAACCATTCCATTTACCGTACCGCCGGCTTTCATGAAGTCATCAATGATGAGTACATTTGACCCCACCGCTAAACTTCTCTTAGCTAACAGCATCGTTTGAATGCGCTTAGATGAACCTGACACGTAGTTAATACTAACGGTCGATCCTTCAGTTACTTTACTGTCTCTGCGCACAATAACAACGGGCACGTCTAAATACTGAGCAACCGCATACGCAATAGGAATACCTTTTGTTGCTACAGTCATCACAACATCGATTTTGCGGTTAGCAAAAAGCGATGCATACAAGCGACCGATTTTATTCACAACGCGGGGGTTCCCTAAAATATCAGTTAAATATAAATATCCACCTGGCAATAAACGCTCAGGTTTTTCAATCAACCCACATAATTCTTGAACAAGCTGACCGGCTTCTTCATTCGTCATCTTTGGAATGAATTTAACTCCGCCGGCAGCCCCTGGTAGCGTAACCAAAGTTCCGATACCCTGCTGTTCAAAAGTTTGTTTAATAATCGCCATATCTTCGCTAATAGATGATTTTGCGGAATCATATTTATCTGCAAAATACGTAAGAGGGATAAGGCGCTGAGGGTTTTGAATGAAATAGTTGGTCATATCAATTAATCGTCCACTACGTCGAAACTTCATAACATCCTCCTGAAAATCCGAATATTGTAATGTAAATATAACATTAACATACGGATTTATTCAAGCGTTATTCGTTCACCTAGTAACCTAACTGCATAAACTTTATCACAAAAGCCACGTAATCCATTATAAATGCGATGCATACGTGAATCATGCTGTACAAGTCCAAATACAGTTGGCCCACTGCCACTCATGAGTACAGCATCGGCGCCAAAACGCTTTATTTGTTCTTTAATGAGAGCTACTTCCGGATGCATTTTCAGCGTTACTGCTTCCAATACATTTCCGACAAGGCTACACATTTGATCATAATTTCCTGATTGTATGGCGTGAACCATCTCATCTACTTTAGGATGATCCATTTCCTCAATTTTTAAGTTTCGATATACATCTGCTGTAGAAACACCTATTTCAGGCTTAGCCAAAATCACCCAGCAGCTTGGAGGTGCCTCAATATGCTCTACAATCTCTCCGCGCCCTGTAGCAAGAGCTGTCCCTCCGTACACGCAAAAAGATACGTCAGAGCCAATCTCAGCCCCTATTTCTGCAAGTGTGTCTAATGATAACCCTAATTCCCATAACGTATTTAAACCGCGTAATGTAGCAGCCGCGTCACTGCTGCCTCCAGCTAATCCAGCAGCTACTGGAATATGTTTATCAATTAATATATTTACACCTTTTGAAATGTTATAACGCCGCTTCAAAATCTGCGCTGCCTGATAAGCAAGATTTCGCTGGTCATCTGGAACAAAGCGATTATGAGAATAAATAACAATTCGTCCATCTTCACGATCAGAAAGTTCAATTCTGTCCGCTAAATCAATTGTTGTCATAATCATCTTAACTTCATGGTAACCATCTGGGCGTTTATGTAACACATCAAGTGACAAATTTATTTTAGCCGGTGCTTTCACCATTAATTTCAACTTACTTCACCTACTTCATCTTATCGAGTTTAACGCTATTTTATCATAAAATGAACAAGATATAGCTGTTCATTTAAACATCTTTGTTTAATCCTCTGTTTTATCTTTCATTTTGGGACAAAAAAACCGAAGCGGTTATACACTTCGGTTTTCCTCATTTCACTTTAAATAATCGCATAAGCATTGATTTTCACTATTGCCTTAGCTGCTGCTGTGCAAGCTCCACTGCTCGCTTCACCATATCGCCTGCGTCTTTTGCCCGAATAGCGCCCCAACCTTCTGCTTGTACAGTATCGTAAAAACCAAGTTCTTTAGCCAGTTCTTCTTTCAGCTTCGATGACATAATCCCTCTACGCCTTGACATTGCACATGGCTCCTTTACGTATAAAATGAAATTTCAACCTGAATCTCCTCGCTCTTTATACATGAAAATGCGAGGACGATATGTATAGTATGTATAAAAAATAATGTATATATAATTTGAAAAAAAGACCAATAAAAAAGCAGTAAACCAATGTCCACTGCTCATCACCACTTGCTATATTGCCTATGTCATTCTTAGAAAAATTTTAGTTGCACTGTTTCCGTTAACACATCTGCGTAACTATACGAAACGCGCTCCAAAGAGTTTTCCTCTTGATCTAATTCAACGATAAAAACAGATGGGTACGTTTCTGTTAATACACCTGAACGTTCTACTGTTTTTCTACGACCACCGTTTGCTTTTAAAGTTAATCGTTGGCCTAGGTGCAAATCCAGCGCTTGCTTAATATCAGACAAAGTTTTCGCCATATTGGTCCACCTCACTATGTATAGTGTAACACATGTTAGAAAAATAGTCAAAAACATAAAATTATAACAATCTATCTCTAATTGTGTCAATAAATAATTTTCAACATGAATCTACATTTCGCTGTTAGTATGCTCGTTTTTTAACGAAATATGTATATCTTTAGCAAATATTGAAAATGATTTTGTGAAATTCAGCGTATACTTTGGCTTCATACGAAAAAACAACTGGTTGCACATCATGCGTGTACATGCTGTAACCAGTTGTTTTTATTTCTACTCATCGCTTTCATAAGGCATGCCCGTGCGAAGCAGCCCTTTTGTTTCTACTCCTCCTAAACCTTTAGCACCCGTTAATGTATTACGTAAGACGTCCCATACATTAATACGATCCGTGAAAGGAGTAAAACTTAGTTTTGCTACTACATACACGGGGTCAAGCGCATGAATATTTACACGCGAAGGTGAACTAGCAAAGTTTGCTCCAGCTTGAATCAATAATTCAAAATGCGATTGACAGGCACCTGCAAAAATCACCAGCTGATCTAAATTACCAACTCTTTTTCTTGCTTCTTGGACTGTTCGAATATAGTGCTTGGAATGTCTATAAGCAAGAAGATCATCCTTATTTCCTTTTCCTTTGGAATAAGCATCATGCCCTGTCAGCACCAGAATATCAGGCCTTACATCCTCAATTAACTTTCCAACTTTCTCCGGCATCTCTGACTCTACGCAATGAACACCATAAACAGGAACACCAATTTTTTCATAAACCAACAAACATTTACGTAAATAATTAGGGTCTCCGTCTACGTGCAGGACCTTTCCAGGAATTTGAAACAAGCGATGTGAATGGCTGTATCCATTAGTCATACTATATTCAGTTTTCTCTCGAACGAGCCGATAATCCTGTTGAATAAGCTCCAAGGATCTTTCTAAAAGTTCTTCTTCTTGTTTTTTTCTTTGATCCTGTTCTTTAGCATCCACAACCTCTAAATCTGTACAAGGAGCGTCGGCAATCAACCGAACGTCTTCTCCTATTAAAGTCGCATATTTCCCCGCTTCGCTGTCATTAATAGCTATAACACGAAAAAGCAAATCTCTTTGATAAGAAGGTCGTGTAACTATATCACCAATTTTGATGTTCATATGCTTCACTCCGTCTTTGCTACTTCAAAAATAAATTCTCTTCATAGCCTATGACTTCATGATAAAAATGTGATGATTTAGCGAAATGATTTTAAAAGTTGGTCACTTAACGCTCCGAATTCTTGAATAGACAGCGTTTCGCCTCTTCTTTTCGGATCAATTTCAGCAGTTGCAAGTGCTTGCTCAATGTCCGCTTTTTTCTGTTTCCCATTTGGCAAGTTGTTCACTAGATTGTTTAAAATGGTTTTTCGGCGCTGTCCAAAACTTGCTCGTACAACTTGGAAGAAGAATGCTTCATCTTGTACTTCTACCGCTGGCTTCGGTCTTCTCAGCAGCCGAATAACAGCTGAATCTACATTAGGCTGCGGATTAAATACTGTTTTAGGCACAATCATAACCGTCTCAGCCTCTGTATAGTATTGAATCGCAATAGAAAGTGAACCGTACTCCTTTGTTCCCGGTTTAGCTGCTATACGGTCGGCAACTTCTTTTTGAAGCATAACAACGATTCCCCGTACCGGAATTTGCTCTTCTAATAATTTCATCAAAATGGGTGTCGTCACGTAATACGGTAAATTCGCAACGACCATTAAATCTTCTATGTTTTCGAATTCTTGTTCGAGCGTCTCTTTTAAATCCGCTTTTAACACATCTTGATGAATAACTTTTGCATTTGGGTAAGGAGAAAGAGTGTCGGCTAAAATCGGAAGCAGACGCTGGTCGATTTCAAATGCCAGTACTTTTTTTGCGCGCTTTGCTAGCTGTTCAGTTAACGCTCCGATACCGGGTCCAATTTCAATTGCTCCCGTTTCTTCTGTTATTTCTGCATGATCAACAATGCGATGTAAAATGTTCGTATCAATTAAAAAATTTTGTCCCAAACTCTTTTTAAATGTAAAACCGTATTTCTTTAAAATTTCCTTGGTTCGATTAGGCGTTGCAATATCTTTTAACACGATTCCTTTTCCTCCTTATTTATCTGCTCAACAGCTTTGATAAACTCCTCTTTTGAAATTTGGAACATCTGTAATCGTTTATGAAGCTGCTTTCCATTGGCATAGCCTATTTTTAATAACTTTCCTATTCTTTCACGTCGAGACTTGGCTTTACTATCTCCTACCAAACGAGCTACGATTAAATCCTCTTGAGAAATCTCCATATCTGCTTCTACCCACTCTTGCTTTACATCTTTTAGTGCTTTTTGAATAGACGCAATAGAAGCATGTTCAACTCCAATACCTTTGCCGTTTTTAGGGCGAGCCTCTTCTTTATCTAAAAATGCATGTTTACATCCTGGAACACGTTCTGAAACAATATTTCGAATTCGCTGTCCTGGATAATCTGGATCTGTAAAAATAATTACGCCTCTTGTTTTTTGAGCTAATTTTACTTTTTCAATGGTTTCTTCATTTACAGCTGATCCATTTGTCTCGATAGTATCCGCATCCACTGCACGTTTAATCGCTACGGTATCGTCCCGACCTTCTACTACAATAATTTCTTTAATCTTCATTTCTTCCTCCAAAACATTCAGTTTTGTTCATTTGCTTTTCAGTAAAAATGAAATGCTCGTTACTCACATCATTTTTCTTCTATGAAATCAACGTTTTATCTTATTATCAACTAAATTAAAAAGCATCTATCTGTTATTTTAACTGAAAAAGGCAGAGGATAACATTCTCCTCTGCGCCTATCTTTACTTTAACACGAAAATGATTGTTATATGAGAAAAAGTTTTAATCATTAATGCCAAATAGCTTTTTAGCGTTAGCTGTTGTAATATCAGCCAACTCTTCATACGTTATGCCTTTTAACTCTGCAATTTGCTCCGCTACGTATGACACATAACCAGGTTCATTGCGCTTGCCGCGGAATGGATGAGGAGTTAGATAAGGACAGTCTGTTTCAATTAATAGTTTATCTAAAGGAAGTTCTGCAGCAACTTCTTTTGGTTTTTTTGCATTTTTAAAAGTAACAGGTCCACCAAAAGAAATATACATATTCATATCCATACACTGCTTCGCTACTTCAATACTGCCCGTGAAGCAATGCATAATCCCGCCTACTTCCTCTACGTGCTCTTCTTTTAAAATGGTTACCACGTCTTCGGTGGCATCACGATTATGAATAATGATAGGTAAATTCACTTTGCGCGCTAAGCGAATTTGACGGCGAAATACGTCCTTTTGAACCTCTTTAGGTGATTTATCCCAATGATAGTCTAATCCCATCTCTCCTAAAGCCACAACTTTCGGATGCTGAGCTAACTCTTCAATCCAAGCTAAATGCTCATCCGTCATATCAATTGCATCTACTGGATGCCAGCCTACACTAGCATAGATAAAGTCGTACGTTTCAGCTATTTGAATAGCTTTTTTAATGGTAGGTTCATCAAATCCAACAACCACCATGTTTTGAACACCTTTTTCTAACGCGCGATTAATTACTTCTTGCAAATCGTCTTCATACTGTTCTGCGTTTAAATGAACATGTGTATCAAATAACATCTAATCGATCCTTTCCATGAATAAAAGGGGGTCCTCGCATGTTACACGTGAAACACCCCTTTTAACTATACTTATTTTATCTTCGTGCCGTTTGCTAAGTTTTGATCTACGCTTGCTAGTGAAAGACCATTCTCATCTTCACCGGCTAAAATCATTCCTTGTGATAGTTCGCCGCGCAATTTTACAGGTTTTAAGTTGGTTACACAAATTACTTTGCGACCTACTAATTCTTCAGGCTTATAAAACTTGGCAATACCTGATACAACTTGGCGTTTTTCATAGCCAAGATCAAGCTGCAGCTTTAATAGTTTATCTGCCTTCTTAACTGGTTCTACTTGCGTAACTTGCGCTACACGAAGCTCTACTTTCATGAAATCATCAATCGTAATCTCTTCAGAAGGCTCTTCCTTCACAACAGGTTTTTCTTCCTTCGGAGCACTTCCTTGCATCTGCTCTTTAATAAACGCTACCTCTTCTTCTCGATCTAGACGAGGGAACATTGGCTCACCTTTTTCTACCTTTGTGCCTTCTTTAAGCATATTAAAGCGCGTCGTGCTTTCCCACGTTTTTAACACATCTTCTTTTACACCGATCTGAGCAAAAATTTTCTCAGGTGTACGTGTTAAGAATGGCTGTAGTAATACCGCAATGTGACGAATTGATTCAGCTAGATGTGTCATAACGGAAGCAAGTTCTGCACGCTTATTCTCATCTTTTGCTAACGCCCAAGGTTGCGTTTCATCAATGTATTTATTCGTGCGGCTTACATATTGCCAGATAGAAGCAAGAGCCACTGAAAACTCCATATCCTCCATCGCTTCTTCATATTTATTCACTGTATCTTTTTGAGCTTGTACGATAAGTGCATCAAACTCTGTTACATTTCCTTCATAAGTCGGAATAACACCATCAAAATACTTATTAATCATCGCCACTGTACGGTTAACTAGGTTGCCAAGGTCATTTGCTAAGTCAAAGTTAATACGTTCAACAAACGCTTCTGGTGTGAATACACCGTCTGAACCGAATGGAACTTCACGAAGCAAGTAGTAACGAAGGGCATCTAACCCATAGCGGTCAATCAATGTCACTGGGTCTACTACATTCCCTTTTGACTTCGACATCTTTCCATCTTTCATTAATAACCAGCCGTGAGCAAATACTTTCTTAGGAAGTGGCAAATCAAGTGCCATCAACATGATTGGCCAATAAATGGTATGGAAACGTACGATTTCTTTTCCTACTAAATGTACGTTAGCCGGCCAGTATTTTCGATAGTTTTCATCATTCTCAGTATCATACCCAAGAGAGGTGATATAGTTAGAAAGCGCATCAATCCATACGTAAATAACGTGTTTTGGGTTACCTGGAACTTTTACCCCCCAATCAAACGTCGTACGAGAAACAGCTAAGTCTTCAAGACCCGGCTTAATAAAATTATTGATCATTTCGTTTTTACGAGACTCCGGTTGAATAAATGAAGGGTTCTCTTCATAAAAAGCTAGTAAACGATCTACGTATTTCCCCATTTTAAAGAAATAGGACTCTTCTCGAACGAGCTCTACAGGGTGTCCGCTATCCGGGCTTTTCCCACCTACAACTTTTCCATTTTCAACGATTGGATCTACTAGTTGATGCTCTGTATAGTACGTCTCATCGGGAACTGAATACCAACCTTCATACTCATCAAGATAAATATCACCTTGTTCTAAAAGGCGCGCGAAAATCTTTTCCACGATTTCTTTATGTCTTGGTTCTGTTGTACGGATAAAATCGTCATACGAAATATCCATCTTATCCCACAGCTCTTTGATTCCAGAGACAATATCATCTACGTATTGCTGAGGTGTCACGTTTTTCTCTTCTGCTTTTCGCTGAATTTTTTGACCATGTTCATCCGTACCTGTTAAATAACGTACGTCAAACCCTCTCAAACGTTTATAACGAGCCATTGCATCTCCCGCTACCGTCGTGTATGCGTGCCCTATATGTAATTTACCACTCGGATAATAAATCGGCGTAGTAATGTAAAATGTATTATTTCCATCTGCCATGTTCATAACCTCCAACATTCCATTTCAACATTTTGATTTATATGGATGTAATCATATAAACCCTGTCTTCTTATTCTACTATCTATCATACTATTTTACATGATAATTTCAAAACATTCTCTTCCTATATACACGGGAATATGACGGATTCACTTCATTTTTAAATAATCGTTATTTTCCCAAAAAATAATCCTGTTAATTGTATCAGCTTCGCCCTATTTTTATATAAAATATACCCCCATTCAAAAAGTCACTTTGATAAAAACGACAAATAGGTCTAATTTTGTCGTTTTATGTCGAATTATATTTACCCTATCTTCAAAATAGTTAATATCAAGCTATTTAGGCGATTAATCTTTTTTCCAATGAAACCCCTTGTCATTCCTTGACTGACGGTCACAATTAGCTTCTAAACGAGTCGGGGAAAAAATTTTTTCCCAGCTACATTTTTTTACATATAAAATGATTGACTAGTTTTGGAAACGCTGGTATTATGAAAGTACGTTGAAATTGTCGAATAATGACGAAAGTAATAACATAGAAAAATGATCATTGAGAGGAGAACGATTAACATGAAATCTACAGGTATTGTTCGTAAAGTTGATGAATTAGGACGCGTAGTAATTCCAATTGAATTACGTCGTACATTAGGAATTGCAGAGAAAGATGCTCTAGAAATCTATGTAGATGAAGAGCGCATCATCTTAAAAAAATATAAACCAAACATGACTTGCCAAGTAACAGGTGAAGTATCTGATGATAACATTCAACTTGCTAGCGGCAAATTAATTCTAAGCCGTGAAGGTGCAGAACAAATCATGAAAGAACTTCAAGATTCTTTACAAGCTTCTAAATAAAACGAAAAGCTGTCTATGATAGACAGCTTTTTTTAATGTACGTGATATTCACTATAAATGTCTCGTTTTGATACATCTCGGTCTTTTGCCACTTGCTTAATCGCTTCTTTGTTTGAAAGTCCTTCTTCTACATAGTGATCAACGTGCTCGATAATGGTGAGCTGTTCCCACCATAGATTACTTTCATCTGGCGCTTCTTCATTTGTCCCTTCAAGAATTAAGCAGAATTCCCCTCTAATATCTGTGGCATTTGTCCATTCAATTGCTTCTAATACGCTTCCTCTTAAAAATTCTTCATAGCGTTTGGTTAACTCTCTACATAACACAATAGATCGGTTCCCTAAAATTTCTTCTATACTCTTTAGCGTTTCTTTTAATCGATGAGGGGCTTCATAAAATATCATGCTTTCTTTAATATACTGAAGCTCTTGAAGCTGTTCTTTACGCTGTTTTTTATTTCTGTTTAAAAATCCATAGAAATAAAACTGCCCTGTAGGTAGACCAGAAGCAATTAAAGCTGTTAATGCTGCGTTAGGCCCCGGCAGCGGAACAACCGTATATCCTTCTTTAACGGCAGCTACCACTAACTCATAACCAGGATCTGAAATACAGGGCATACCCGCGTCGCTTACTAAAGCAATATTTTTTTCACTGTCCAAGTCGCTTAACAGCTGTTCACTTTTTGTATGTTTATTATGTTCATGATAACTTGTAATAGGCGTATCGATTTCAAAGTGGTTACATAGTTTTTTCGTTTGTCTCGTATCTTCTGCGGCAATATAATCAACTTCTTTTAAAATTCGAATCGCACGAAATGTCATATCCTCTAAGTTTCCAATAGGAGTGGGAACTAAATATAAAACGCCTCGTTCATTCGATACATCATAACTTTTTTGTGATTTCATTCTGCTTTTCTTGCTCCCTTCGAATGTAAGCCTGTTTTTGCACTCTGCTTAACTGTTTGAACCAATACTCTTTTTGCATAGCTTCTGTTTTAGAAGTAAACACCTCATGCCAAATTAATGAAACAGGCCTTCTTGCTCTCGTATATTTTGCCCCTTTCCCTTCATTATGGACAGAAATACGTTTTTGCAAATTATTCGTGTAACCAGCGTAATACGTACAGTCCTTGCATTCAACTACATAAAAATAATGATTATTCTGTTCCATATAAAATCCTTTTTAATTCGTCCGTGTATTCATCATTATCTTGGTAGACCACCAGCGGAGGAAGAATCTTTAAATCTGGACTTCCATCCTTCGTACCTTCAATTAAAAGTGTATTTGCTTCTTTCCCATCTTTAGGATAGACAAACTGAAGTCTCTTTGGCTCTAAACGGTATTGCCTCATTAACGTAACGATATCTAATAGTCTCCCTGGACGGTGAACCAATGCTACTTTTCCGCCTTGCTTAACTAGTTGACTACTGGCTCTAATCACATCTTCCAACGAACAATGAATTTCGTGGCGAGCGATTGCAAAGTGTTCGTTTTCATTTATTTCTTCTTTATTGGATGTGGTGAAATAAGGAGGATTACATGTTACAACATCATATTTTCCATAACCCAGTTCTTGAGGTGCATTTTTTAAATCACCATGTATCATTTTAATCTGCCCATCCAGCTGATTATACGCAATACTTCTTTGTGCCATACTATGTAGCCGCTCTTGAATTTCTACACCAATGATTTTTCCCTTTGTTCGTTTAGATAAAAACAGTGGGATTACACCGTTTCCTGAACATAAATCAACCAAGTTGCCTTTACGAATTGGGACATAAGCAAAGTGAGATAAAAGCACAGCATCCAATGAAAAGGAAAAGACAGATGGACTTTGAATAATGCGCATTTCCTCATCGGCTAATAGATAATCTAAACGTTCATCTCCATATAACTCAACCATAATCGTTCTTCTCCTTGTACATCTATTATTTACATCTTTTACTCATAAAAAGAACCTCTCCAAAAGGGAGAGGTGTTGTTACTTTTTATTTAAAAATGACAAGCAAAACAAACAGTCTCCATCTTTACGCACACTTCCATAATGAATGTTACAAATATGAAAACCCTCTTGGTAAAGGCGAGCCAAATTGTCATATCCTTCTCCGATATCAATTTGTTTTTGCTCTTTTGTTTGAGCGCTTGCTTTTGAATGTCTATTTTTCAGCTTCGTTTCGAAGTTTGTCTGGTCAAGGCGACGGCGCAAATGATCATTTTCTATTTGCAGATGATGATTTTCTTCAATTAGCTCAGCAAGATGCTCTTTCAACTCACCTAACTGCTTATATAAATGACCAATTTGTTCCTCCATGTTTGTCACCGAATCAAAAATCTCTTTTTTATCCACCTTTGCCCACCTCGTTAATCTGTGGCTTGAAACGAAACAGCACCTTCATTATTGATCTCATCCAGAGTATACTCTAAAATTTGTTCGTGATCTGACAGTTCCACTTGAATAATTCTTTCCAAAATATTCAAACCTACTACACGTCCTGAACCATCTGAAGTTTTAATTGTTGAGCCTATATCAGGAAGCTGTTCTTTTGCCGTTTCATACTCATCATTTTCATATTTTAAACAACACATCAAACGTCCGCATAAACCAGAAATTTTCGTTGGATTAAGCGATAGGTTTTGGTCTTTGGCCATCTTAATAGAAACCGGCTCAAAATCACCTAAAAACGTTGAGCAACATAGCATACGTCCACAAGGACCTATCCCGCCCAACAGTTTTGCCTCGTCTCGTACACCAATTTGACGAAGCTCAATTCGCGTACGGAAAATAGCAGCTAAATCTTTAACTAGCTCTCTAAAATCAATACGGCCGTCTGCTGTAAAATAAAAAATGACTTTATTACGATCAAACGTATATTCTACATCTACTAACTTCATATCTAAATCGTGTGATTGAATTTTTTGCACGCATACGTCATACGCTTCTCTAGCAGCTTGTTTATTTTCATCCACAATCAGCCTGTCTTTTTGTTCAGCAATGCGGATTACTTTTTTCAAAGGAAGCACGACATCATGTTCACTTACTTGCTTTTTGTTAATAACCACTCTGCCAAATTCAACACCACGAACTGTTTCTACAATAACAAACTCACCATCTGGAATTGTAAGTTCTCCAGGGTCAAAATAATATATTTTTCCCGCTTTTTTAAAGCGAACGCCTACTACATCATACAAGCTTTTATCCCTCCTGCAAATCCAACACCAGCTGTTCCATTAATAACTGTAGATTCATATTTGAATTTAATTTATTTTTGGCCTTCAAGATAACCTCTAAGCGATAAATCGCTTTTTCCTGCGTTGTCTGAAGAGCTTGCTGTTTTAATTCTTCTATTTTATGACGATAGACGATTTTAGACTCTTGTCCAACTTGCAGCGTCAACAAATCACGGTAAAGAAGCATCAATAAAGTTAAACCAATATGAGCTTGTTCTTTTTCTTTAAAATGTGTTACCCACTTTTCATGAATAAAAAGAAGAGCTTGTTGAGGTCTCGTTGTTAACACTTCATATAATTGTATCACTAACTTTATTGCAAGTCCAAACCATTCATCTTTACTTAATTCAATTGCTTCATCAATGCTGTTTGTTAAATTAGACAAGATGGACGCATCTACTGCGGAAAGGCCATTTTCTACTAGTTTTTCAGCTAACTGTTCTGGTGTAAGAGATCGAAATGATATTACTTGGCAACGTGAGATAATCGTATCTAATAAGCGCTGTATATTTTCTGTTAATAAAATTGCATAAGTTCCGTTGCCAGGCTCTTCTAAAAATTTCAGTAAACTATTTGCTGCGCTTACTGTCATTTTATCAACATGATTCACAATATATAACTTTTTATTAGATTCAACACCGGTTTTTGTGAATTCTGATTGCAAGAATTGAATTTGCTCTTTTTTAATCGATAAACCAGCTGGCTCAATCAAGTGAATATCTGGATGATTACCTGAATCAATTCGCCGGCAGTTACTGCACTCATGGCATGGCCTATGATTAACTGGATTTTGGCAAAACAGTGCTTTAGCAAACAAAAAACTAATTTGTTTTTTACCTGTTCCTTTGCTTCCTTCAAATAAATAAGCATGAGCAACTCGCTCTTTAAGTAAGCTGTTTTGCAAAATCTTTAATACGTTCGGCTGAAGAGCTTCAAGCTGTTCCCATGTATTTCCCATTCAATCATCACTTTCTATTTAAAATCTTCTCTCTTAAAATTGATGAAATTGATCTACTGGTAGTACGAATACTGTAGCTCCGCCCACTTCAACTTCAACAGGATACGGAATGTATGAATCTGCATTACCACCCATCGGTGCCACAGGAGAAATCATCTGTCTGCGGTTTTCACATTGGCCCTTAATAATATCAAGTACTTCATCTACTTTATGATCATCTGTACCAATCATAATTGTTGTATTCCCTGATTTTAAAAATCCGCCCGTACTTGATAATTTGGTTGAACGAAATCCTCTTTCTACAAGTGCATTTAAAAGCTTTGAGCTATCTGAATCTTGAATAACGGCCATTACTAATTTCATGAATAACACCTCATTTTACTTTATTGTTAAGAATAGTATAGCAAGAATAACAATCATCTGTATTTATTTTAAAATCAATTGTATCTGTTTATAAACTTCTTCACAGACCTTTTCAATGGATTGATTTGCATCAATTCGGCGAATACGCTCTGGAAATTGACTCAAAAGAGATAGATATCCATCTCGTACTTTGTAATGAAAGTCTAAGGATTCTAAATCTAATCGATTAATCTCATCTTTTCGACCTTTATTAATTCTTTCTAATCCTACCTCAGGCTCAATATCAAAATATAAAGTGGCCTGTGGCATCGTTTGCTCAATAGCAAATTGATTGATAGCAAAAATATTTTCTACACCTATCCCCCGCGCATTTCCTTGATAAGCAAGTGAGCTATCAATAAAACGGTCACATAATACTATATTCCCTTTATTTAGCTCAGGAATCACTTTTTCTACAAGATGTTGTCTCCTAGCCGCAGCGTAAAGAAGTGCTTCTGTTCTGGCATCCATTTCCGTGTTAGATGGATTTAAGATGATTTCACGAATTTGTTCAGCAATTCGTATGCCTCCAGGCTCTCTTGTTAATACAATGTTATAGCCATCTTGTATTAATTTTTGTTGAACCATATGGATGATGGTCGTCTTACCAGCACCCTCTGGCCCTTCGAATGTAATAAACGTTCCTGACATGTATAAATTCCTTTCTCTATTTAAATACTTCTATCTTTCCTTCTTCCATACAAGAGCCGCCTTGAATATGACCATTTAACCTTTGAATATGCAAAATATAGTCAATATGATTGCTCGTAATCGTTTCTCCCTCCATTAAAATAGGAATTCCAGGAGGATATGGAATAATAGATTGTGCGCTTACACACCCAATCGCTTCTTCAAACGAACACATATGCTTTGTCCTTAATTTTCTTTCTTCCATAGACAGGAGAACCGTTGCCCTTGAAAAACGAAATGGTTTGATTAGTGGTTTTTCATACGACTTACGCTGTATATTTGCTACTGCTTGTCTAACCCGCTTAATTGTATCATTAAAGTCCCAACTGCTGCTTAACGGTAGAACAAACAATACATAGTTAACGTCAGCTAGTTCTGTATAAATATCTTGTTTTTCCAGTTCCTTTTGCAAATCATATCCTGTTGCCGCTGAACAAGTCAATGTCATTTTCAAAAGGTCGGTAGCAGTTTGATCTGTTTCCACATTAATAGTTGAAAGTGTATCAATCTTATTAATCTTTTCAACAAACGAATGAATATTGTCAGTCATTCTATCGATATCATGCTGTGTAAACTGCTGCAGATAATACCGTGCCAAATCGAGAGAAGCCATAATAGGGTATGAAGGACTGCTTGACTGAAGTACTTGTAGGTAATGGCGCACCGCTTGCTTATTCACTAATGTTCCCTGCATATGTAAATAAGAACCCATTGTCATAGCTGGTAGCGTTTTATGTGCTGACTGAACGACAAGGTCAGCTCCATACGTAACAGCTGACGACGGAAAAGGATTGCCTAAAATAAAATGGGCTCCATGAGCTTCATCAATAACTATAGGAATATTGTAGCTATGAATAAAGTCAATGGTCTCCTTTAAATCTCGTGCCACCCCGTAGTAAGTAGGATTTGTTAATACAAATGCTTTTATATCCTCAGAACGCTCTAAAGCCGCTTTAATTGTTTTAATGGATACACCTGTACTAAGATGTGTTTTTGAATCTATTTCAGGAGCTAAAAAAATAGGTGATGCCTTTGATAAAGTAATAGCATTAAAAATAGATTTATGAGAATCTCTTTGAACAGCAATTTTATCTCCTTCTTGACAAAGAGATAAAATTGCTGAGAGGTTGCCTACAGTAGAACCATTAACTAAAAAAAAGCTTTCATCTACTCCATACAACTTTGCCGTTAACTCTTGTGCTTCTTTAATAACAGATTCTGCTTCATGTAAATCATCTAATCCGCTAATTTCCGTTAGATCGTATTGCAAAAAATCTGCGTAAGAAGACTGAATATGTGAAGGGAGAATTTGACCATTTTTATGGCCGGGCACGTGGTAAGAGAGTGACCTCTTTTCGCTATGCCTTACTAAACGGTTATATAAAGGTAAATATGTATCCATACATCCATTCCTTACTTTTTGTAAATATAACATTGTTAACTTGATAAAAGAATATGTAAGCATTTTTCCTATCAAAATTCATTTTTCTTTCATTATAACAAACTTAGATGATTTTTTTGAGCCATATAAAGAAGCCCTTATAAAAAAGGGCTTTTAGTAAGAAAACGCTCCTGATATTCTCTTTAATTGATTTACTAACAATTGATAACGAAAATGAGATGAATCCACCTCTACAATCTCTACCTCGCAGTGTTGGCATATAAAGCTGGAAAACACCTCAATACCCTTTGTATGCTGTTCATGACAAACGGAACATGTTTTAATTTGTTTTTCCATTACTCTCCACCTCCACTAAATAAGTATCGACAAGATGTAACTTCTTTATGCAGTTCATTTACCCCATTTTATGTAGATAGCTTATACTTTGTGAATAATAAAAAAAGACTAGCTAAAATAGCTAGTCTTTTTTCAAGTGCCTGGCAACGTCCTACTCTCACAGGGACAAAGTCCCAACTACCATTGGCGCTAAAGAGCTTAACTTCCGTGTTCGGTA
Source organism: Priestia sp. FSL R5-0597 (assembly GCF_038006305.1). Lineage (NCBI taxonomy): Bacteria > Bacillati > Bacillota > Bacilli > Caryophanales > Bacillaceae > Priestia > Priestia sp. FSL R5-0597. The sequence continues at coordinate 40,591 of NZ_JBBOUZ010000001.1, read as the reverse complement.
TGGGAACGGGTGTGACCTCTTCGCTATCGCCACCAGACAAGAGATTGTTCTCTCAAAACTAGGTAACAGTTTGCTGAGTAAAGCTTACGCTTTTAAAAGTTTGGTTAAGTCCTCGATCGATTAGTATCAGTCAGCTACACATGTCGCCACGCTTCCACCTCTGACCTATCAACCTGATCATCTTTCAGGGATCTTACTAGCTTGCGCTATGGGAAATCTCATCTTGAGGGGGGCTTCATGCTTAGATGCTTTCAGCACTTATCCCGTCCACACATAGCTACCCAGCGATGCCTTTGGCAAGACAACTGGTACACCAGCGGTGTGTCCATCCCGGTCCTCTCGTACTAAGGACAGCTCCTCTCAAATTTCCTACGCCCACGACGGATAGGGACCGAACTGTCTCACGACGTTCTGAACCCAGCTCGCGTACCGCTTTAATGGGCGAACAGCCCAACCCTTGGGACCGACTACAGCCCCAGGATGCGATGAGCCGACATCGAGGTGCCAAACCTCCCCGTCGATGTGGACTCTTGGGGGAGATAAGCCTGTTATCCCCGGGGTAGCTTTTATCCGTTGAGCGATGGCCCTTCC
>NZ_JBBOUZ010000001.1:32500-35000 GCF_038006305.1 Priestia sp. FSL R5-0597 | reverse complement strand
TACACCGGCAAATGGTGGAGGATGACGGGATCGAACCGCCGACCCCCTGCTTGTAAGGCAGGTGCTCTCCCAGCTGAGCTAATCCTCCGATATAAAAGCCTGGCAACGTCCTACTCTCACAGGGACAAAGTCCCAACTACCATTGGCGCTAAAGAGCTTAACTTCCGTGTTCGGTATGGGAACGGGTGTGACCTCTTCGCTATCGCCACCAGACATATTATATTATACATGATTTAAAAAAGAAAGCAAGACTTTTTTTGAAAAAGTTTTGTTCTTTCAAAACTAGATAACAGGTTGCTGAGTAAAGCTTATGCTTTTAAAAGTTTGGTTAAGTCCTCGATCGATTAGTATCAGTCAGCTACACATGTCGCCACGCTTCCACCTCTGACCTATCAACCTGATCATCTTTCAGGGATCTTACTAGCTTGCGCTATGGGAAATCTCATCTTGAGGGGGGCTTCATGCTTAGATGCTTTCAGCACTTATCCCGTCCACACATAGCTACCCAGCGATGCCTTTGGCAAGACAACTGGTACACCAGCGGTGTGTCCATCCCGGTCCTCTCGTACTAAGGACAGCTCCTCTCAAATTTCCTACGCCCACGACGGATAGGGACCGAACTGTCTCACGACGTTCTGAACCCAGCTCGCGTACCGCTTTAATGGGCGAACAGCCCAACCCTTGGGACCGACTACAGCCCCAGGATGCGATGAGCCGACATCGAGGTGCCAAACCTCCCCGTCGATGTGGACTCTTGGGGGAGATAAGCCTGTTATCCCCGGGGTAGCTTTTATCCGTTGAGCGATGGCCCTTCCATGCGGAACCACCGGATCACTAAGCCCGACTTTCGTCCCTGCTCGACTTGTAGGTCTCGCAGTCAAGCTCCCTTGTGCCTTTACACTCTACGAATGATTTCCAACCATTCTGAGGGAACCTTTGGGCGCCTCCGTTACATTTTAGGAGGCGACCGCCCCAGTCAAACTGCCCACCTGACACTGTCTCCCGGCCCGATCAGGGCCGCGGGTTAGAATTTCAATACAGCCAGGGTAGTATCCCACCGACGCCTCCACCGAAGCTAGCGCTCCGGCTTCTCAGGCTCCTACCTATCCTGTACAAGCTGTACCAAAATTCAATATCAGGCTACAGTAAAGCTCCACGGGGTCTTTCCGTCCTGTCGCGGGTAACCTGCATCTTCACAGGTACTATAATTTCACCGAGTCTCTCGTTGAGACAGTGCCCAGATCGTTACGCCTTTCGTGCGGGTCGGAACTTACCCGACAAGGAATTTCGCTACCTTAGGACCGTTATAGTTACGGCCGCCGTTTACTGGGGCTTCGATTCAGAGCTTCTCCCAAAGGATAACCCCTCCTCTTAACCTTCCAGCACCGGGCAGGCGTCAGCCCCTATACTTCGCCTTGCGGCTTCGCAGAGACCTGTGTTTTTGCTAAACAGTCGCCTGGGCCTATTCACTGCGGCTCTCTCGGGCTATACACCCTACCAGAGCACCCCTTCTCCCGAAGTTACGGGGTCATTTTGCCGAGTTCCTTAACGAGAGTTCTCTCGATCACCTTAGGATTCTCTCCTCGCCTACCTGTGTCGGTTTGCGGTACGGGCACCTCCCGCCTCGCTAGAGGCTTTTCTTGGCAGTGTGGAATCAGGAACTTCGGTACTATAATTCCCTCGTCATCACAGCTCAGCCTTTATGATGAGCGGATTTGCCTACTCATCAGCCTAACTGCTTGAACGCGCATATCCAGCAGCGCGCTTACCCTATCCTACTGCGTCCCCCCATTACTCAAACGGCGGGGAGGTGGTACAGGAATATCAACCTGTTGGCCATCGCCTACGCTTTTCAGCCTCGGCTTAGGTCCCGACTAACCCTGAGCGGACGAGCCTTCCTCAGGAAACCTTAGGCATTCGGTGGACAAGATTCTCACTTGTCTTTCGCTACTCATACCGGCATTCTCACTTCTAAGCGCTCCACCAGTCCTTACGGTCTGACTTCGCTGCACTTAGAACGCTCTCCTACCACTGACATCAAAGATGTCAATCCACAGCTTCGGTGATACGTTTAGCCCCGGTACATTTTCGGCGCAGAGTCACTCGACCAGTGAGCTATTACGCACTCTTTAAATGGTGGCTGCTTCTAAGCCAACATCCTGGTTGTCTAAGCAACTCCACATCCTTTTCCACTTAACGTATACTTGGGGACCTTAGCTGGTGGTCTGGGCTGTTTCCCTTTTGACTACGGATCTTATCACTCGCAGTCTGACTCCCATGGATAAGTCTTTGGCATTCGGAGTTTGACTGAATTCGGTAACCCGTTGGGGGCCCCTAGTCCAATCAGTGCTCTACCTCCAAGACTCTCACAACATGAGGCTAGCCCTAAAGCTATTTCGGAGAGAACCAGCTATCTCCAGGTTCGATTGGAATTTCTCCGCTACCCACACCTCATCCCCGCACTTTTCAACGTGCGTGGGTTCGGGCCTCCATTCAGTGT
>NZ_JBBOUZ010000001.1:12500-30000 GCF_038006305.1 Priestia sp. FSL R5-0597 | reverse complement strand
TCCCGAAGTTATCCCAGTCTTACAGGCAGGTTGCCCACGTGTTACTCACCCGTCCGCCGCTAACGTCTTAGAAGCAAGCTTCTAATCAGTTCGCTCGACTTGCATGTATTAGGCACGCCGCCAGCGTTCATCCTGAGCCAGGATCAAACTCTCCGAAGAAATGTTTGACTTGCTCATTTAAAAAATAAAAATTAACGTTGACGTTTACTATTTCGTTCAGTTTTCAAAGAACTCTTGTCTCAAGGCGACTTTCTTATCTTACCACCTTAAGAATAACTTGTCAACAACTTTTTTCTTTAAGTTATTTTCGAGTTATTTTTCGTTACTGTCTTAGCGACGTATATAAATATAACATCTGATAACTTGCTGGTCAACAACTTTTTCAAAAAAAAATAAAAGTTTTCTCGAAAAGATTCCAGAAAACTTTTATTTTGGATATTCTTCCAAATTATAATATGAAATTATTAATAACAAGTAGGGCAGCTATTCCTGGAATACCTAAAATAGCTGAAACAATGGCTGTGGGGAAATTAATAGGAATATGAATACCGAACTGTACGCCAAAGATGTTAATAAAGAAAAGCAGCAAAACGCCAATAATAAGCTTAATCGATAAATTTCCAATGACTCGAAGCATTTTTTCAACACCACCTGTTACTAAGAGTAGAATGATTAGCCCTATTAAAAAAGACACAACTACAATAGGATGATTTAGCATGTTGCCTCCTTCTTAAAGCAGATAAGTTACCTTATATATATGTCCAAGCATTCAAAAAAAGCACTATTTCACAGAGGGAAATCCTTATTTTATAAAGACAACAAAACAGGATGCCTCTATGACATCCTGTTAATTGAAATATTTCGATGCTTGGCTTCTTTTAATAGAAAAAGATACTTCATTTTGGCTAATCGAATATCTACCATTACCTCTTCTGAAGGATCTACACTTCTTTCTACCATTGAAGTTTTGTGACTCCATTCCTGCTTTACTTGCATAAAAGTCTTCACAAATTCATCATCGTACTCTTTGCGTAGCCAACCTTTTCGTTTAAAAAACATATGCAAGTACCTCGTTATACTTCTCTTCTACCTTCTAGGGCTTTAGATAATGTTACTTCGTCCGCGTACTCAAGGTCTCCTCCGACGGGTAACCCATGAGCAATTCTAGTAATTTTAATTCCTGTCGGCTTTAAGAGCCTAGAGATATACATAGCCGTAGCTTCGCCCTCTATATTCGGGTTAGTAGCTAAAATCACTTCTTGAATCTCATCATCTTGAAGTCTTTTTAATAACTCTGGTACTTTGATATCTTCAGGCCCTATTCCTTCCATAGGTGAAATTGCGCCATGCAGGACATGATACAAGCCGTTATATTCTTTCATTTTCTCCATTGCAATGACATCTTTAGGGTCTTGCACGACACACACCACACTGCGCTCTCTACGCTGATCTTGACAAATGTAGCAAGGATCTTGATCTGTGATATGCCCACAAACTGAACAATAGGTTAAATTTCGCTTCGCATTAACTAATGCTTTTGCAAAATCTAATACCGTATCTTCTTTCATAGATAAAACAAAGAACGCTAAGCGAACAGCTGTTTTTGGACCAATGCCGGGTAACTTCATAAAACTATCTATAAGCTTTGATATTGGTTCTGGATAATGCACGTGGCAACCACCTTATTAAAGTCCTGGAATATTTAAACCTTTTGTAAATTGACCCATTGTGTTATTTGTTAAATCGTCCATTTGTTTTAATGCGTCATTTGTTGCTGCTAGTACTAAATCTTGTAGCATTTCAATATCTTCAGGATCTACTACATCCTCTTTAATATTTACATCAATTACTTGTTTCTGACCGTTAACCACAACTGTTACCATTCCACCGCCAGCTGTACCTTCAACAGTTTTTTCAGCTAACTCTTCCTGCGCTTTTTGCATATCTTTTTGCATTTTTTGCATTTGTTTCATCATTTTTTGCATATTGCCCATGCCTTTCATCATATGAACATTCCTCCTAAATTTACTCTTGAATTTCGATTAAGTCTTCTCCAAATAGCTTTTTCGCTTCTGCAACCACGGGGTCTTCCTCCTGTGGTTGACCTGATGACCCATCACTTTGCTGTCCTTGAAGAAACTCTTCTCTTACTTTATCCCATTCACTTTCTGGAATTGCAACCATTTCACGCTTGCTGCCAATTAAAGTATATAAGATATTCTCTAAATTATCACGTACATTGTTGTTATTTTCAGAAGCCATTTTGCAATGAATTTCATATTTGAATTTAAGTATAAATGATTGATCTGAAGACGCAACCGGTTCACTGTTAGATAACAACGCTGCATGTGAAGCTTTATTTTGTTGTTTCAATGTGTCTAATACCTGCGCCCAAGATCGCTTAATGGTTTCTAAATTCTGCCGAGTGGCATTTTTTAAAACTTCATTTACCTTTCCAACAGGCGTTTTGTACTGACTTCTTGACTGTCTTGTCTGTTTTTTCTCTGTTTGCGCTGCCTGAGCTGTATGATCAACTTGAATGCCTTTTTCTTTTAGCTGCTGCAGTTCTGCTTCCATTTGATTCATTTTTTGCAAAATGTCTTGATATGGAAGAGCACCCTCTTGATTTGTAGAACTTTGAGCTAATTTTACTAAAGCTACTTCAAGTAGCACTCGAGGATGATTGCTCCATTTCATCTCTTGCTGAGTTTGGTTCAATTCAGCAATGACTTTATAAATAAAGGCACTATCCATTTTTGAACTAAGTTCTTTAAACTCTTCGTTAACCGCTGCTTTTTCAAGTAAATATGCATTTTCTTCTGAAGCTTGATAAAGCAGAACATCACGATAATAGAAGATGAGGTCCTCTACAAACCTCGCTGGATCTTTTCCGTTTTTGATCAAACTTTCAACAGAATCTAGCGCTTCTACAATGTTTTCGTTAAAGATAGCTTGGACGATCTTCACAATAAAAGACTGTGATACTGCTCCTGTTATGGATAGAACATCCTCTAAGCTCACCTTCTCCGTACTATACGAGATGGCTTGGTCTAAAAGACTAAGTGCATCACGCATGCCTCCTTCTGAAGCTTTCGCAATTTCGTAAAGAGCATCCTCGCTTACTTCTAGCTCTTCAGAACCTAATACTTCCTTCATTCGATATACGATATCTTCTGGCGAAATGCGTTTGAAATCAAAGCGCTGACATCTGGAGATAATCGTTAATGGAATTTTATGGGGCTCTGTTGTAGCTAAAATAAAGATGACATGTGCAGGAGGTTCTTCTAACGTTTTTAACAAAGCGTTAAAAGCTCCAATTGAAAGCATATGAACTTCATCAATAATGTACACTTTGTATCGAACAGCACTAGGTGCATATTTTACTTTATCACGGATATCTCGAATTTCATCGACTCCATTATTAGAGGCTGCATCAATTTCAATTACATCAGAAATGGAACCATCCGTAATTCCCCGACAAGTTGCACATTCATTACAAGGTTCAGCAATGGGTGCTTTTTCACAGTTAACGGCTTTCGCTAAAATTTTAGCAGCTGTTGTCTTCCCTGTCCCTCGAGGCCCAGAAAATAAATACGCATGCGAAAATTTTTCTTGGACAAGGGCATTTTGAAGTGTTTTGATAATATGTTGTTGACCGACTACGTCGTTAAAGCTTTGAGGACGGTATACACGGTACAGAGCCTGATATGCCACTACATCCTCTCCTTTTAATATAATTCATTAGTTCTCATTATAGCGTATTATGAGGTTTTTTTTCAAAATAGTAAGAGATAAAATAAAAAGCCTACTCTCACAGAGTAGACTAAACTTATGTATATAACTGCCGTGCACCTTCCGTCGATTAGCCACCCCAGGCGTTACTTAAGCAGTTAGCTCGGTTCAGGCGACCCCATGGCACATGAGAGGTTCTGCTTACTGCTGCTTCCTTCCGGACCTGACAGGGTTCACAGATTCCCATTGCATAGGACCCAAACGTCAACACCACTTACTTAAGGCAGGCCCTAAGATGAGCTAACCTCAAGAAGGAATTCGGCCTCGCTAGAGCGGATTGCGAGTACAGGGCACCGCTACCTCCCCGCTTAGCACGGCAAAGTTGAAACCAATAGTTTGGGCATCAAGTTGATGCATTTACAAGTATACGTCTTTTCATTCAAAAATGCAACCGCTATAGAAAACTTACTTTTTCAGCGCTATTTTCCAGCCTTTTTTCGTTGACGTAACTCACGAAAAAAAGTCGTTAAGAGGCTCCCGCATTCTTCTTCTAGCATACCTCCTACTACTTCTGCTTGATGATTAAACTTTTCAAACTCTAATAAATTTAACAATGTTCCAGCGCAGCCACCTTTAGGATCATAAGCGCCAAACACAACTCTTTTCACTCTTGATAATACAATAGCACCTGCACACATCGGACATGGTTCTAAGGTGACATATAACGTAGCGTCTTCCAACCTCCATGTTCCTAGTTTCTTACATGCTTCATCAATGGCTAAAAGTTCCGCATGAGCAACTGATCGCTGTTCTGTTTCTCGTAAGTTATAAGCTGCAGCAATCACCTCATCATTTTGAACAATAACTGCCCCAATAGGAACCTCTAATTTATCTTTAGCTTTTAATGCTTCATCAATTGCCAACCTCATATACTTTTCATCATTTAACACTTTTTATCCAACCTTACATATTATATTTTTTCTGAGTCAAACTATTTACTATGTACATCAGGAAAAGGAGAGACCTTGTGTGAAGAATGCTAAAACTGCTTTAATTATTATTGATATGCTAAACGATTTTCAATTCAAAAACGGCAAAGTACTTGCTGAAAAATCTTTAATAATCGCTCAAAATATTGCCGAATTAAAACAATATGCCTCGTCTCAACATATCCCTATTATTTACGTCAATGACCACTATAAGCTATGGCAAGCAAACTTAGAAACCATTTTAACACACTGCACAAATGAGGTAAGTTCACCCATTCTACATCACATTTCACCACAAAACGCTGATTACTTTTTAATTAAACCAAAGCATTCTATTTTCTATGGAACAGCTTTAAATATTTTGCTATCACAGCTCGATGTGCATACACTTATTTTAACAGGAATTGCGGGAAATATATGCGTGCTTTTTTCAGCCAACGATGCTTATATGCGTGAGTATAATTTAATTGTGCCTGAAGATTGTATTGCTTCAAACGCAGATGAAGACAATACCTTTGCTTTAAGAATGATGCATAACGTATTAAATGCTCGTATTTGCAAACATACTGAGTTGATGAATTAAGTAAAAAGCCTTCTCATATGATGGAAGTAAGTCATATGAAATGGAGGCTTTTTATTATGCAAATTTACACTGTTAAAGCAGGTGACAGTATATATAGTATTGCAAAACAGTTCCGGATTGACGCAGGAAAGATTATAAGAGCAAATGAATTACCTAATCCAAATCAACTCGTCATCGGGCAATCTATGGTTATTCCCATCAACGGTACTTACTACACAGTAAAAGCTGGGGACACTATATGGAAAATAGGACGAAAATTAGGCGTTAGCTATCAGGCTATTGCCAATGCGAACAATGTTTCAGTTACAGCACCCTTAACACCTGGCCGCCGCATCTTAATTCCCCCTTCCCCAAACAAAAGAAACGGTGAGTTTTTAGGGTATGTTGAAACAAGCAATCGAAAAATCACCCCTCAAACAGAGAAAATGATTAATCAAAATGCAAAATACCTTACTTATCTCGGACCAGCGAACTTCGAAGTGCAAAAAGACGGTTCTCTAAAGGCACCTCCACTTAACAATTTAGGTTCTATTGCTAAAGAAAATGACGTCATCTTCTTAATGGTATTGGCTAATATTGAAAACGGTGCATTCAGTGATGAAGTCGGCCGAGCAATTTTAACTAATAAAGACGTTCAAGATACGCTCTTAAATAATATTGTAAAAACAGCGAAAGAACAAAATTTCAGAGACATTCACTTTGACTTCGAATTTTTGCGTCCGGCAGATAAAGAAGCCTATATTGCATTCTTACAGAAAGCAAAAAAGCGTCTTCAAGATGAGCAACTTCTCATGTCTGTGGCTTTAGCTCCGAAGACAAGTCGAGATCAAAAAGGCAAATGGTATGAAGCACATGATTATAAAGCCATTGGAGAGATTGCTAACTTCGTTGTTCCAATGACATATGAATGGGGATATAGCGGTGGGCCTCCTATGGCCGTCTCTCCTATTGGTCCCGTACGTGATGTTTTAGAATATGCAGTATCTGAAATACCTAGTTCAAAAATTATCATGGGCCAAAACCTATATGGTTACGATTGGACACTGCCTTACAAACCAGGAGGAGAATATGCCAAAGCCATTAGTCCTCAACGAGCTATTGAGTTGGCAGCTCGTTATAAAGTAGCTATTCAATACGACAATAAAGCACAAGCTCCTTTCTTCCGGTATAAAGATGAACAGCAGCGCACTCACGAAGTATGGTTTGAAGACGCTAGATCTATTCAGGCCAAGTTTGATTTAATCAAAGAATTAAAACTTAGAGGAATGGCCTACTGGAAACTAGGCTTAGATTTCCCACAAAACTGGCTCTTGATTGAAGACAACTTCAAAATTACAAAAAGAGTGACACAGCCATAAATAGGGAAAGCTTACTGTTAACAGTAGGCTTTTTGTTATTCTTCTTACTGAAAGAAATTTCTTTTCCCCTTATTCTCCTTCTCTATGTTAAAATATTTTTTGTCTGTTTTTTTTGAACGAGTGGTCATGAAGGAGGCAAATGAATGCAAGGCACACCTTTTATTTCAGTAGAAGGACCCATCGGTGTCGGAAAAACCTCTCTAGCTAAAGAGATTGCACAAGCATTTCAGTTCGAAATTTTAAAAGAAATCGTAGATGAAAATCCATTTCTCGGGAAATTTTATGAGAATATCGACGAGTGGAGTTTTCAAACCGAAATGTTTTTTCTATGTAATCGATATAAGCAGTTAGAGGATATTCAAAAAGGGTTCTTATCTTATAAAAAACCTGTTGTAGCAGATTATCATATTATGAAAAACATGATTTTCGCTGAGCAAACGTTAAAAGATGAACAGTATAAAAAATATGTACAAATCTTCCACATCTTAACGGCTGATATGCCGGCTCCGAACATTATTATTTATTTAAATGCCAGTTTAGATACCTTGCTAAAGCGTATTAAAATGCGTGGAAGAGAAATTGAACGAAACATCGATCCTCACTACCTTGCGAGACTAAGTGATGATTATGAAAAAGCTATGACGGCATTTGAACAAAAGAACCCTGACGTAACCATTTTACGTTATAACGGTGATGAAATAGATTTTGTACAAAATAAACAACACTTAAATAGAATCTTATCAGAGGTTCAAGAGAGTATGTTGAAAAGGAGTATATAATGGTAAACTTACGATCGAAATACAACATTCCTAATGATGCTGTGTTGACGATAGCGGGTACAGTTGGAGTTGGAAAATCTACGATGACTCAATCATTGGCTGATGCTCTCCAATTTCGCACATCGTTTGAAAAAGTAGATTCCAACCCTTACCTGGACAAATTTTATGGGGATTTTGAACGCTGGAGCTTTCACCTACAGGTATATTTTTTAGCGGAACGCTTTAAAGAACAAAAGAAGATTTTCGAGTATGGGGGCGGCTTTATCCAAGACAGATCCATTTACGAAGATACCGGTATCTTTGCTAAGATGCATTTTGAAAAGGGAACAATGTCTAAAGTAGACTATGAGACATATACAAGCTTGTTCGATGCAATGGTTATGACTCCATACTTCCCTCATCCAGATCTGCTCATTTATTTGGAAGGCAGCTTCGAAGATATTGTAGATCGCATTCAAGAAAGAGGGCGACCAATGGAACAACAAACGCCTCTTGATTATTGGAAAGAGATGCACGCCCGATATGAAGAATGGATTAATAACTTTACGGCTTGTCCTATTCTCCGTTTAGATATTAGAGAATACGACCTTCTCAAGGATCCTGATTCAATTGAATCAATTGTTGAAAAAGTGGCTCGCTTTTTACAACATAATGAAAAGTTAAAACGTCGTCAGCTATAAAAAAATGCCGCTTTAATAAATAAAGCGGCATTTTCAACAAATAAAAAACCGTTACTTATAAGTAACGGTTTTCCAATCTCCAATTTATCGCGCTATGTTAATTGCATTATAAGTCAAATATGGCGGAGGAAGAGGGATTCGAACCCCCGCGGGCTTTAACACCCCTGTCGGTTTTCAAGACCGATCCCTTCAGCCGGACTTGGGTATTCCTCCGTATCGACAAGTATTAATTTATCATATAAAAATAATGAAGTCAACTCTTTTATTAATTTTTTTTAAAAAGATGTTCATTAAAAATTAATTTAATGAACATCTTCTACTTTTATTTAGAAATAACTTCTTTATTTCCCATATATGGACGCAGCACTTCTGGAATTTGAATTGATCCATCTTCCTGCTGGTAGTTTTCTAAAATTGCAGCTACCGTACGGCCAATTGCTAAGCCAGAACCATTTAGTGTATGAACATGTTCTGGTTTTGCTTTTGTATCACGGCGGAAGCGAATATTAGCACGGCGAGCTTGGAAGCTTTCAAAGTTTGAACAAGAAGAAATTTCACGATAAGTTTCATAACTTGGAATCCAAACTTCAATATCATACTTTTTGGCTGCTGTGAAACCTAAGTCAGCTGTACACATGCTTAGAACTCGGTAAGGTAAACCTAATAGTTGAAGAACCTTTTCAGCATGGCCCGTTAATTTTTCTAATTCATCATAAGAATCTTCTGGCTTAACAAAGCGAACAAGTTCTACTTTATTAAACTGATGCTGACGAATAAGCCCACGTGTATCTCTTCCTGCAGAGCCTGCTTCTGAGCGGAAGCAAGCACTATACGCTGTATAAGCAATTGGAAGCTGATCTCCGCTTAAAATTTCATCACGATGTAAATTTGTAACTGGTACTTCAGCTGTAGGAATTAAGAAATAATCTTCTTCTTTAATTTTAAATGCATCTTCTTCAAATTTAGGAAGCTGCCCTGTTCCTGTCATACTTGTACGATTCACCATATATGGAGGAAGGATTTCTTCATAACCATGCTCATCCATATGTAAATCCATCATAAAGTTAATAAGAGCACGTTCTAATCTTGCACCTAACCCTTTATAAAATACAAAGCGGCTTCCCGTTACTTTCGAAGCTCTTTCAAAATCTAAAATATTTAAATCTGTTCCTAAATCCCAATGCGGTTTTGGTTCAAAATCAAATTGTTTAATTTCTCCCCATTTGCGAACTTCTACGTTATCATCTTCAGTTTCACCTACAGGCGTACTTTCATGTGGAACGTTAGGAATTGAAAGCAGCAATAGCTCTAACTCTTCTTCAACGCTGCGAAGCTCTTCATCCAATTGCTTTACGCGGTCTCCTACTTCACGCATTTCGACGATTAAATGATCAGCATCTTGTTTTTCACGTTTCAATTGTGCAATTTGCTGTGATACTTCATTTCGCTTGCTTTTTAACTCTTCTGTTTGAGCAATTAGCTCACGGCGTTTTGCATCTAACTCTTCAAAGCGACCTAAGTCCGTTAAGTCCTCACCACGAAACTTGAGCTTTTCTTTTACTTCATTAAAATTAGCACGTAAAAATTTTAAATCTAACATACTGAGTACCTCCTTTAGTATAAAAGGGCAAAATAAAAACTCTCATCCCTATGAAAGGGACGAGAGTTTACCCGCGTTGCCACCCTAATTGAAAGCTAAAATAAGCCTTCCTCTTAAACCAGATAACGGATGAACCGAAACTGCCTACTACTTTTTCGACAGCTTGCTCCAGGACGGATTCATAAGAATTGATTATCGATTCACACCAGCCATCGACTCTCTTGAAATCAAAAATCTTATTACTATTTCCTATCAACGCTTTATACCAATATCATTTTTATTAATCATAATGTACTACAAGTCTTTACAAGATGCAATTCATTTATACAGGTTTTTTCGAAGCTTCTTCAACCATTGCTACAAAATACTGAGCCATGCGAGCATCATCTGTTAATTCTGGATGAAACGAACATCCCAAGAATTGACCTTGTCTTGCTGCAACAATTCGGTCGTTATGCATTGCCAAGACTTCAACGTTTTCTCCTACTTCTACAATATGCGGAGCACGGATAAATACGCCTATAAAATCTTCACCAATATCTTTAATATTTAGAGCAGCTTCAAAGCTATCTCGTTGGCGCCCAAATGAATTTCGAGCTACCGTAATATCCATAACACCTAAATGGGGCTCTTCACGGTCAACAACTTGTCCTGCAAGTAAAATTAAACCCGCACACGTACCAAACACCGGTTTACCTGCTTGTGCAAACTGGCGAAGAGGTTCCATAAAGTCATACTTGTCAATCAGACGACGCATCGCTGTGCTTTCGCCGCCCGGTAGGATTAAACCATCTATTTCGTCTAGCTGTTCAACTTTTTTAATGATAATGGCTTCAGCGCCTGCTGCTTCTAATGCTTGTGCATGCTCGCGAAAGGCACCTTGTAATCCTAACACGCCTACTTTTACCATTTTGTCAAAACTCCCTTTAAATTACCATCCACGCTCTTGCATGCGGTTTTCTGGTAATAATGATGAAATTTCAATTCCTTTCATTGCACTTCCTAATCCTTTTGACAAGTTTGCAATGAGTTCATAATCTTGATAATGCGTTGTTGCCTCAACGATTGCTCGAGCAAATTTTTCAGGGTTGTCGGATTTAAAAATTCCTGAACCAACGAACACACCGTCTGCTCCAAGCTGCATCATTAACGCTGCGTCTGCTGGTGTTGCTACACCGCCCGCTGCAAAGTTTACAACCGGTAGGCGACCTTCACGTTTAATTTGTAGTAATAGCTCATAAGGCGCGCCTAATAGTTTTGCCTCTGTCATTAACTCATCTTCGTCCATGCCCACAACTTTACGTACTTGAGCGTTTACTTGGCGCATATGACGCACTGCTTCCACGATGTTTCCTGTCCCTGGTTCGCCTTTTGTACGAAGCATTGCAGCTCCTTCAGCAATACGGCGGGATGCTTCACCAAGATCACGACAACCGCACACAAATGGAACCGTAAATGTATTTTTATTTAAATGAAACTCCTCATCAGCTGGAGTCAACACTTCACTTTCATCGATGTAGTCTACACCCATCGCTTCTAGCACGCGTGCTTCAACAATATGGCCAATACGAGCTTTTGCCATAACTGGAATGGACACAGCATTCATCACTTCTTCAACAATTGTTGGGTCTGCCATACGAGACACGCCGCCTGCTGCACGGATATCAGCTGGAACACGCTCTAATGCCATAACGGCAACAGCGCCTGCTGCTTCTGCAATTTTTGCTTGCTCTGCGTTGATCACGTCCATGATAACGCCACCTTTTTGCATTTCCGCCATTCCTTGTTTTACACGATCAGTACCTGTAATGTTATTCATGTTTGTCTTCCTCCTGTATCAAGTGTTTCACAATAATTTTTAGTGTATATACAAAATTCAAAACTTAGTGTCTATTTTACCGTATTTTTCGGAAAATTCCTATCTAATTTATAGATTATATACAAACAAATCTAAAAATAAAAAAAAGAGATACTCCCTTGTAGTATCTCTTCTTTCTCTTGAGTTATCATTAAAACCAGTTATTCACTGTATCTGCAGCATTCATCCAAATATCGCTGAAGAAGTTACCAATACTGCGGATAGCGAGAGAGAACCATCCAGCTTTTTCAACAGATTCGTTTGTCACGACCGGCGTCATGCTATCTGTAGTTTGGCCTCCTACATAGCCTAGATCTTTAAGATTGCTGTTTGTTGCACTTACATAAGCAACTGTTTCTCCTTTTTTAATAGGAGCAACAACTTTTTGATCGTTCATAACTTTATCGTTTAACTTAAAGTTGATTTTAGTATGATCTTTTTGACCTTTTTCGGTAATAATTTTTACCGAATTCTTTGGAGAAACGGAAGCTTCTTTTGATTTTCCTTTAGCAACATCAATTGTTTCATGCCCTTTAATCTCGCCGTTAGCAGGCACTACTTCTTTTAACTGAAAATGACTAAAAGCATAATCCAATATCTTTTTCGTTTGAGAAAAACGAGCAGCTTCTGTAGACTTGCCGTTTTCCTTGGCATTCATTACAACTGTTATGTATCTTACCCCGTTACGCTCTGCAGTTCCAGTGAAACATTGACCTGCAAAATCTGTATGACCAGTTTTTAAGCCGTCTACGCCGCTGTATGCAGCTGAAAAACCAGGGAGCATCTTATTCCAATTGTTCATTTTTGTTTCGCCTTGTTGCCCTTGTCTAAACATCTTGGAAGGAGTTTTGGCTACTTCCAAAGATTCTGGATAATCATGAATCAAGTGATAAGCAAGAGTAGCAACTGCCCGAGCAGATAGGAGGTTCTCATCTTCTTCCTTTGTTCCTTTTGGATACATCCCTTTTAACAAGGAATTAGAAAGACCTGTAGAATTGACAAATTTTGATTCACCCATATTTAATTTTTTTGCTGTTTCATTCATTAACTTAATGAAACCTTCTTCAGAACCACTGACAGCTTCAGCTAAAGCAATGGCTGCTCCATTAGCTGAATAAATAGCCATGGCATCATATAATTCTTTTACCGTATATTTTTGGTTTTCGATTAATGGTACATTTGATAATCCATAATCCTGAGAAATTTTAGCTGCATATTTACTAACTGGCACACGTTGATCCCAAGATAATTTCTTATCTTTTATGGATTCTAATACTAGGTATTCCGTCATCATTTTTGTCATGCTTGCAATACCTAATAAAGCATCCGTATTTTTCCCGTATAGCACTTTCCCCGTACTTGCCTCTACTAAAATGGCTGCGTCTGCTTCAACGCCAATATCATCTGTTTTAGAAGCAGCTGATGCTTGTGTAGAGACAAAAAATACGCTGGCCATTAACATAACAGCAATGACACAAATTAATTGTTTCTGTACTGCGTTTCTCACTCTATACCCTCCAAACGTAAACTCACATAAATGTAATTTTATCATACTAAAATTTAAAAAAATAGATAAAGAAGTACTGTTACATTCATGATTAATGACATAAAAAACACGTTTCCCTATTAAGGAAACGTGTTTTTTACACATTCATGATTATCTCATAGAATAGTTAGGAGATTCTTTTGTAATTTGTACATCATGTGGGTGACTTTCTCTTAAGCCTGCTCCAGTCATACGGATGAATTGTGCCTGTTCACGTAACGCTTCTAAGTTAGCTGAACCACAGTAACCCATTCCTGCGCGTAAACCACCAATCATTTGATATAAAGTATCTGCTACAGGTCCTTTGTAAGGCAAACGGCCTTCGATACCTTCTGGAACTAATTTTTTATTATCTTCTTGGAAGTATCGATCTTTACTTCCTTTTTCCATAGCTCCCACAGAGCCCATTCCACGATACACTTTAAAGCGTCTTCCTTGGTAGATTTCTGTTTCGCCAGGGCTTTCTGTCGTTCCTGCTAGAAGGCTTCCTAGCATTACTGTATGTCCACCAGCTGCAAGTGCTTTTACGATATCTCCAGAGTACTTAATACCGCCATCTGCAATAATAGCTACCCCGTGCTTACGAGCTTCAGTTGCACAGTCATATACTGCCGTAATTTGTGGAACGCCTACACCAGCGACAACACGAGTTGTACAAATTGAACCAGGTCCAATTCCTACTTTTACTACGTTTGCTCCAGCTTCAATTAATGCTTTTGTACCTTCAGCCGTTGCTACGTTACCAGCAATAATATTTAATTCTGGATATGCCTCGCGAATGCTGCGCACTGTATCTAAAACGCCTTGTGAATGTCCATGCGCTGTATCAATAACGATAACATCAACGCCAGCTTGTACTAATTTTTCGATACGAACATTTGAATCAGCTGTTACGCCAACAGCTGCTCCAACTAATAATCGACCTTGTTGATCTTTAGCTGCATTTGGAAACTCAATTACTTTTTCAATGTCTTTAATTGTGATAAGGCCTTTTAATACGCCATTGTCATCTACAAGAGGTAACTTTTCAATTTTGTATTGCTGTAGAATTTTCTCTGCTTCTTCTAAAGTCGTTCCTACTGGAGCAGTAACTAATTCTTCTTTTGTCATTACGTCAGCAATTTGCATTGAATAATCTTGGATGAAACGCAAGTCACGGTTTGTAAGGATTCCAACTAGTTTTTGTTCTTCTTCGTTGTTGACAATCGGCACACCTGAGATACGATATTTGCCCATTAAGTGTTCAGCAGCAAATACTTGGTTTTCAGGAGTTAAAAAGAAAGGATCCGTGATAACACCACTTTCAGAACGTTTTACTTTATCAACTTGTTCTGCTTGCTGTTCAATCGACATGTTTTTGTGAATGATACCCAAACCACCTTGTCTAGCCATCGCAATAGCCATTTCAGCTTCTGTAACTGTATCCATTCCTGCACTGATGAACGGCACCTTTAATTTTAATGTTTTTGTTAGTTCAACACTCATATCAACGTCTTTAGGTAGTACCTCAGATTTTGCTGGCACCAGTAAAACGTCATCAAATGTTAAGCCTTCTTTAGAAAATTTGCTTTCCCACATTATAGAATCCTCCTTTAAACGACAGAATATTATTAGTAGATTAACAAGCAGATATGTACCTGTCAATAACTTCACTAGATATCAGATAATTCTAATAAAAAGAAAAGGTGATTTAGTTGCATAAATTTAATGATGTTTGGACGTCCTACAATTTATTTTTCTCCGTTCCTTTTGTACAAGACTTTTTAAAAAAGCGCTATCAAAAATTGAATTATAGCGATGCAGAGCAACATAGTTTTAAAAACAGTTACCCATTTATTTATTATTTGGAACACAGTAAAAATTATTATCAAGTTGCGGCACAATCTCCTGTATCAGTTCAACCCGTTTTATTATTTTATGGAATGTCACAGCTGTTAAAAGCTTGTTTGTTAACACAAAACCCCGTATATCCCGAAAATACGGCGGTGTTAGCACATGGAGTATCAACACGAAAAAGAAAAAAACAAAGTTATGATTTTTTAGATGATGAAGTTAAGATTCAAAAAAGCGGTTTATTTTCACAAGTAGGAGAAGAATTGTTTCATGTGAAACAACTAGAAGGTAGTAAATATACAATGAATTATCTGTTGTCTTGTGTACCGGAATTAGATACATTATTTTTAAATTTGGGCACGAGGCCATCTTCCCATTTAACAACTATTGGATCGCTTCCAGCTACCTCTTTGCCTATTCCTGAACAAGTTACACGGTGTTATCATATGAATCACGAAAGACTCTATTCTTTTTTAAAAGAGCGTTCCCATCTATCATTGTCTTTGTCAGAAGATCAGGTATGTATTCTTGACCCTTCAAGCTGTTTATATAATTGTTCACCTTTTATGTACAATTTCCAAGCTAACACGCTGCATGCACCGTTGGAAAAAGATAGCTGCTTATATTTCCCTGAGATGTTGGCACATTACTTATTACTTTATAATTTAAGTATGATTTCACGTTATGAAACAGAGTGGTGGTATGAATTATTGCATACATACTCTTCGAAAGATTATCCATTTATCTTGAGGTTCCTTGAGGTTACAGCTCAAAAGATTCCTTACTTAATTTCTTGTTACTTAAATGAACACACAAAAAAAGACTAGCTAAAATAGCTAGTCTTTTTTCAAGTGCCTGGCAACGTCCTACTCTCACAGGGACAAAGTCCCAACTACCATTGGCGCTAAAGAGCTTAACTTCCGTGTTCGGTATGGGAACGGGTGTGACCTCTTCGCTATCGCCACCAGACAAGAGATTGCTCTCTCAAAACTAGGTAACAGTTTGCTGAGTAAAGCTTATGCTTTTAAAAGTTTGGTTAAGTCCTCGATCGATTAGTATCAGTCAGCTACACATGTCGCCACGCTTCCACCTCTGACCTATCAACCTGATCATCTTTCAGGGATCTTACTAGCTTGCGCTATGGGAAATCTCATCTTGAGGGGGGCTTCATGCTTAGATGCTTTCAGCACTTATCCCGTCCACACATAGCTACCCAGCGATGCCTTTGGCAAGACAACTGGTACACCAGCGGTGTGTCCATCCCGGTCCTCTCGTACTAAGGACAGCTCCTCTCAAATTTCCTACGCCCACGACGGATAGGGACCGAACTGTCTCACGACGTTCTGAACCCAGCTCGCGTACCGCTTTAATGGGCGAACAGCCCAACCCTTGGGACCGACTACAGCCCCAGGATGCGATGAGCCGACATCGAGGTGCCAAACCTCCCCGTCGATGTGGACTCTTGGGGGAGATAAGCCTGTTATCCCCGGGGTAGCTTTTATCCGTTGAGCGATGGCCCTTCCATGCGGAACCACCGGATCACTAAGCCCGACTTTCGTCCCTGCTCGACTTGTAGGTCTCGCAGTCAAGCTCCCTTGTGCCTTTACACTCTACGAATGATTTCCAACCATTCTGAGGGAACCTTTGGGCGCCTCCGTTACATTTTAGGAGGCGACCGCCCCAGTCAAACTGCCCACCTGACACTGTCTCCCGGCCCGATCAGGGCCGCGGGTTAGAATTTCAATACAGCCAGGGTAGTATCCCACCGACGCCTCCACCGAAGCTAGCGCTCCGGCTTCTCAGGCTCCTACCTATCCTGTACAAGCTGTACCAAAATTCAATATCAGGCTACAGTAAAGCTCCACGGGGTCTTTCCGTCCTGTCGCGGGTAACCTGCATCTTCACAGGTACTATAATTTCACCGAGTCTCTCGTTGAGACAGTGCCCAGATCGTTACGCCTTTCGTGCGGGTCGGAACTTACCCGACAAGGAATTTCGCTACCTTAGGACCGTTATAGTTACGGCCGCCGTTTACTGGGGCTTCGATTCAGAGCTTCTCCCAAAGGATAACCCCTCCTCTTAACCTTCCAGCACCGGGCAGGCGTCAGCCCCTATACTTCGCCTTGCGGCTTCGCAGAGACCTGTGTTTTTGCTAAACAGTCGCCTGGGCCTATTCACTGCGGCTCTCTCGGGCTATACACCCTACCAGAGCACCCCTTCTCCCGAAGTTACGGGGTCATTTTGCCGAGTTCCTTAACGAGAGTTCTCTCGATCACCTTAGGATTCTCTCCTCGCCTACCTGTGTCGGTTTGCGGTACGGGCACCTCCCGCCTCGCTAGAGGCTTTTCTTGGCAGTGTGGAATCAGGAACTTCGGTACTATAATTCCCTCGTCATCACAGCTCAGCCTTTATGATGAGCGGATTTGCCTACTCATCAGCCTAACTGCTTGAACGCGCATATCCAGCAGCGCGCTTACCCTATCCTACTGCGTCCCCCCATTACTCAAACGGCGGGGAGGTGGTACAGGAATATCAACCTGTT
>NZ_JBBOUZ010000001.1:0-7500 GCF_038006305.1 Priestia sp. FSL R5-0597 | reverse complement strand
TTCAGTACGACGACGAATCACCACTACCTGATGGTCTAAATAGTACTGTAGACATTGCTTTAAGTTCAATACTTTTGGCTGTCCATCTACTAATGCAAGAGTATTAATACCAAAACTTGTTTGAAGAGATGTCTGCTTATATAAGTTATTTAATAAAACATTTGCATTTGCATCACGTCTTACTTCAATAACAATACGCATACCCGAACGGTCAGACTCATCTCGTAAGTCCGTAATTCCATCAATCTTCTTATCACGAGCTAGCTCGGCAATTTTTTCAATTAGCTTTGCTTTATTTACTTGGTATGGAAGTTCATGAACAATAATAGTTTGTTTACCATTGTTTTGTTCTTCAATTTCTACTTTTGCGCGAACAATAATAGAACCTTTCCCAGTTTCATAAGCTTTACGAATCCCGCTGCGGCCAAGAATTTGTCCTGCAGTTGGGAAATCCGGTCCTGGAATAATCTCCATTAACTCTGCAATTGTGATATCAGGGTCTTGACTTACAGCTAAAACGCCGTCAATGACTTCCCCTAACTGATGCGGAGGAATATTTGTCGCCATACCTACCGCAATTCCGGCTGAACCGTTTACAAGTAAATTTGGAAATCTAGCAGGTAATACAATTGGTTCACGTTCAGAACCGTCATAGTTATCTTGATAATCAATTGTATCTTTATTGATGTCACGTAACAGTTCCATCGAAACTTTTGACATTCTTGCTTCTGTATAACGCATAGCTGCTGCTGCATCTCCATCAACAGATCCAAAGTTTCCATGACCGTCAATTAGCATATAACGATAGCTAAAATCTTGTGCCATACGAACCATTGTTTCATATACAGCTGAGTCACCGTGTGGGTGATACTTACCAATTACTTCTCCTACGATACGAGCTGATTTTTTATATGGCTTATCCGATCCCATACCTAAATCATTCATTGCATATAAAATACGACGGTGCACGGGCTTAAGTCCGTCTCTTACATCTGGTAAAGCACGCGATACAATTACGCTCATTGCATAATCTAAAAAGGATGCGCGCATTTCTTGACTAATATTTACTTCTCTTATTTGAGAGTTTGGTTTATCTGACATCGATAAGAACCTCCTTCGCGAAGTTCAGTATAGTAATTCATATATATGTAAACGCAGGATAGAACCTATCTCTATCCTGACGTTTATATACCCTTTATAAAAAATATAAAGGGTATTACCGTTCATTTAAATATCGAGATTTTTTACGTACTGAGCATTTTCTTCAATGAAATTACGGCGCGGTTCTACTTTGTCGCCCATTAAAATTTCAAATGTCTCATCAGCTTCAATTGCGTCTTGCAAGTTCACCTGAAGAAGGGTACGGAATTCTGGATCCATTGTTGTTTCCCATAATTGTTCAGGATTCATCTCTCCTAGACCTTTGTAACGCTGAAGGTTTGGTTTTGCGCCTTCAGGGAAAGAAGCTAATACCTCTTCTAATTGACGATCGTTGTACGCGTACTCTACTTTTTTACCTTGTGAAACTTTGTAAAGCGGCGGCTGGGCAATGTACACATATCCGTGCTCAATAATCTGTCTCATATAGCGATAGAAGAACGTTAGAAGAAGCGTACGAATATGCGCACCATCTACGTCTGCATCTGTCATAATCACAATTTTATGGTAGCGGGCTTTCGAAATATCAAAATCGTCACCAATACCCGTTCCTAGAGCGGTAATGATTGTACGAATTTCGTTATTAGATAAAATTTTATCTAAACGCGCTTTCTCTACGTTGATAATTTTACCGCGCAAAGGCAAAATAGCTTGGAAATGGCGGCTTCTTCCCTGCTTAGCTGAACCTCCGGCAGAGTCACCCTCTACTACATAGAGTTCGCTAATAGAAGGATCTTTTGATGAACAATCTGCTAATTTACCCGGTAAGTTTGAAATTTCAAGCGCGCTTTTACGTCTTGTAAGCTCACGAGCTTTTTTAGCTGCCATTCTTGCTCTTGCAGCCATTAAACCTTTTTCAATTACCTTTTTCGCCACAATAGGGTTCTCTAGCAAGTAAGTTTCTAAGTGTTCTGCAAACACAGAGTCAGTAATTGTTCTTGCTTCACTATTTCCCAGCTTTGTTTTTGTTTGTCCTTCAAACTGCGGATCTGGGTGCTTAATAGAGATAATAGCTGTAATTCCTTCACGAACATCTTCACCCGTTAAATTGGCGTCACTATCTTTAAATACGCTGTTTTTACGTGCATAGTCGTTAATTACACGCGTTAACGCTGTTTTAAATCCTGCTTCGTGCGTTCCACCTTCATATGTGTGAATGTTGTTTGCGAAAGAATATAAATTACTTGTGTAGCTATCGTTATATTGAATAGCAATTTCTACAGAAATGTTGTCTCGATTACCTTCAATATAGATCGGCTCTTCGTGAATCACTTCTTTCGAACGGTTTAAGTGTTCAACGTAAGACTTAATTCCGCCTTCGTAATGGTATTCACGTCTTTTATCTTCTTCACGTTTGTCTTCAATCGTAATTTTAATGCCGCGGTTTAAGAAAGCTAACTCACGCAGACGATTAGCTAACGTATCAAAATCGTATTCAAGCGTTTCTGTAAAAATTTCACCGTCTGGATGGAATTGAATAACAGTACCTGTTTTATCTGTTTCTCCAACTACTTTTAAGTCAGCAGCCGGTACACCTCGTTCATATTTTTGATAATGAACTTTACCGTCACGATGTACGTGTACTTCCAAAGAGGTAGAAAGTGCGTTAACAACTGAGGCACCTACACCGTGTAATCCACCAGATACTTTATAGCCGCCGCCGCCAAATTTACCTCCGGCATGAAGAACCGTTAAGATAACTTCAACGGCAGGTCTGCCCATTTTTTCTTGAATACCAACTGGAATTCCACGACCGTTATCTTTGACTGTAATACTATTATCCTTTTCGATAATAACATTAATTTCATCGCAATAGCCGGCCAGCGCTTCATCAATACTATTATCTACAATTTCCCATACAAGATGATGTAAACCCTTTGCGCTCGTTGATCCAATATACATCCCCGGACGTTTACGAACAGCTTCTAATCCTTCTAATACTTGTATCTGATCAGCTTCATATGCTTGTACTTCTTTTTGTTCCATCGTCAAATGTATCACCTACACTTTTTTTTAACAGCAAACTGCTGTATTTATCATTTTGTATTATGTTTTTCGAATATTATGTGGAAATAATACGGAGCCTTTAATGTATTTGCCATTTGTTTACTTATGCACAAAATTTTCATAATCGAGGGTACGAGTTGAAATATATAGACTTAAAACTATAATGATATCATATTTCAGTTAGATTGCCTTGTGAAAAGTTTTTAGACAGATCAATTGCTATTTGACCTTTTGAATTTGGCCAGCTTCTACATGATATGTAGCGGCTTTTTCTAAGGTCTCGTGATGAATTCCTTCAATGCTCGTTGTCGTTACAAACGTCTGAACTTTTCCTTGAATGGTATTTAGCAAGTGTGATTGACGAAAATCATCTAATTCAGACAATACGTCATCTAAAAGCAAAATTGGATATTCACCTACTTCTTGATGAATTAACTCAATTTCAGCAAGCTTTAACGATAAAGCAGTCGTCCGCTGTTGCCCTTGTGAACCAAATGTTTGAACGTCTTTTTCATTAACGTAGAAAAGAAGATCATCACGGTGTGGTCCTGCTAAGGTGACACCTCTATCAATTTCTCTACTTTTTATTTTATCAAACTTTTGATGATATGCTTCTAACATTTTCGACAAATCTGCATCTTCTGATACATCAATTGAATTCTTATACTCAATTTTTAATGTTTCTAAGTCTCGACTGATCCCTTTATGAATAGGCTCTGCCCACTGTTGGAGTAACTGTAAAAACTCAAAACGTTTTTTTAAGATTTTCGCTGCCATTTCACTTAACTGTAACGTAAGTACGTCTAAAAGTGAAAGATCCGTTTGTTTTTTTGTCTGCAGCTGCTTCAAATATTGATTTCTTTGCTGCAAAATCTTTTGATACCTGCTTAAATCATGCATGTAAACAGGCGAAACTTGACCAATTTCCATATCGATAAATTTGCGCCTTACTTGCGGACTCCCTTTAACTAGGTTCAAATCCTCCGGAGCAAACATGACAGTGTTAATTGACCCTATATATTGACTGAGTTTTTTCTGCTCAATGTGATTATATTTTGCTTTTTTCCCTTTTGTTGAGATGACTAAATCCAGTGTAACGGGCCCTCTATGCTTTTCTACAATGCCCGATAGCTTTGCATACTCACAGTCCCATTTAATTAATTCTTTATCGTTGGACGTACGATGAGATTTAGCCATAGATAATACGAAGATCGATTCCATCACGTTTGTTTTACCCTGTGCGTTTTCACCCAAAATGACGTTTACTTTATTTTCAAAGGGAATCGTTGTCTTCGTATAGTTTCGGTAATTTGTTAAAGTAATTTCTTTAATATACAAACGTTTCACCAACTTTAAGTAATAACAACAAATGATCCTGCAGCCGGTATATCCACTTCGTCATTTGCATATAATTTACGTCCGCGGCGCTCTTCTAGCTCCCCGTTCACATATACTTCGTGCTCACTTAAAAACCATTTTACCATTCCACCTGTTTGAATGACGTCTGCTAGTTTTAAAAACTGGCCAAGCGTAATGTATTCAGTTGAAATTTTAACCTCTGTTTTCATGCGACTCTCTCACTTTCTAATGATGTATCTCTATTTTACTAAATAATTCTTCTTGAGAAAAGAAAGCTACTAGTACGGCATGCTAGTAGCTTTCTGAGATTTAATATGTTCGCACTGGTAAAATCAGCTGCAGCATTGAATCATCCTCTAATGTTCGAATGACAAATGGACGCATCGCACCAGTGAAGTTAATTTTGATATCTGTTCCTTCGAGCGCTTTTAATGCGTCTAACATATATTTTGCGCTAAAAGAAATTTTTAATTCTTCTCCTGAGATAGACTGGCTTTGTACCTCTTCAATTACTTTTCCGATTTCAGGAGAGTTAGAAGAAATTTCAACAATTCCTTCATCTAGCGTAGATAGTTTTACTACGTTGTTTCTTCCTTCACGAGCTAATAAAGAAGCACGGTCAATCGATTGTAAAAATTCTTTTACGTTCAATATAACATCCGTTTTACTATCGGCTGGGATCAATCTTGAAGTGTCAGGATAATTTCCGTCCAGTAATCTTGAGAAAAATAGTAAGTGTTTTGTTTTGAATAATACTTGATTTTCCGTGATAACGATGTCTACTAATTCATGAGAATCATCAAGGATCTTACTGAATTCACTTAAACTTTTACCTGGAATAACCACATTATACGTTGCTTCATTTCCAGTTTCAATGGTCGCTTTTCGCAAAGCTAGACGATGACTGTCAGTGGCAATACACGTTAATTCTTTGCCGTCGACTTTCCAGTTTACACCTGTCAAGATAGGTCGTGTTTCTGAGGTGGACACTGCAAAGACAGTTTGTCGAATCATGTTTTTTAATAAGTCTGTCGGTAATCTAAACATGTTGTTTTCTTCGATCTGTGGCAAATGAGGATACTCTTCTGCATCTAAACCATTTAAGTTAAATTCAGCTTTTCCTGAACGAATGATTGTTAAAAAGTTACTTTGGACGTCCAATTCTACGATGTCTTTAGGAAGCTTTTTGACGATTTCACTAAAGAAACGAGCTGGGAGAACAACGCTTCCTGGTTTTTGGATATCAACAATCTCTTTTCCTTCTTCCTCGTTTGGAATAAACGATTCAATAGAGATATCGGAATCACTTCCGGTTAAAGTAACACCTTCTTCAGTCGCTACAATTTTAATCCCTGTTAAAATTGGAATTGTTGTTCTAGAAGATACAGCTTTCATAACGTCTTGAACGCTTTGAACTAGGTAGTCTTTCTGTATGATAAATTTCATAATAATTAATCCTCCTTAAAAGTAGGTTTAAAAGCTTATTATTTATTATATTTTAAGATAGTAGTAGTAATAGGGGCTGTGGAAATGTGGATAACCCCTAAAAACGTGAGAACACAGCCTATCCACATGTGGACAGACTGTGTACAATCCTAACTCACTTATACACAAAATACAAGTAAAAAAAGCCTATATTTTTAGTGATTCACTTATTTCTTTAATTTGTTTTTGTAGGTCAGTATCTGTTTGAACAAGTTTTGAGATTTTTTCATGAGCATGGATGACCGTAGTATGGTCTCGCCCGCCAAACTCTTCTCCAATTTTAGGAAGCGAAAAATCCGTTAGTTCGCGAGAAAGGTACATGGCAATTTGTCGAGGAAACGCTACTGACTTTGTACGTTTCTTCGCTTTGAAATCATCTAATTTTATATTAAATTCTTGTCCAACAATCTGTTGGATATCTTGAATCGTAATAACCCTAGGTTTTGAACTAGGAATGATATCTTTTAATGCTTCTGCTGCTAAATCAGCGTTTATATCTTTATTAATTAGTGAAGAATAAGCTACTACGCGAATAAGTGCTCCTTCTAATTCTCTGATATTTGAATCAATCTGATTGGCGATATAAAGCATAACTTCATTTGGAATAACTAAGCCGTCCGCTTTTGCTTTTTTACGCAAAATAGCAATTCGTGTTTCCAAATCTGGTGGTGTGATGTCTGTAATAAGGCCCCATTCAAAGCGAGAACGAAGTCGATCTTCAAGTGTAGGAATTTCTTTCGGCGGTCGATCACTTGAGATGACAATCTGCTTGCTTTCTTCATGAAGCGTATTAAACGTATGGAAAAATTCCTCTTGTGTCTGCTCTTTACCCGCTAAGAATTGAATATCATCAATCAGTAAAACATCTACATTGCGGTATTTGTTGCGGAATTCTACTGCTTTATTGTCACGAATAGAGTTAATAAACTCATTTGTGAATTTTTCAGATGATAAGTACACGACTTTAGCGGCAGGATTATGATCTAACACATAGTGGCCTATTGCGTGCATTAAGTGTGTTTTACCTAATCCTACTCCCCCGTAAATAAAAAGCGGATTATACGCTTTAGCCGGCGCCTCTGCTACTGCTAAAGAAGCTGCATGGGCAAAACGATTCCCAGATCCGATAACAAATGTATCAAAGGTATACTTCGAATTTAGCATACTTTGAGGGAATTCTGCTCCTTCGTCTTTATTGACTTTCTTTTTAGGAGTTTGAATATCGAATTCTTCCTCGGCCTGGTTAGGAGGAATAATAAATTTCACATCTAACTCTTCCCCCGTAAGGTCGTAAAGTGTTTCAGCAATTAAATTAGAATACCTAGATTCTAACCAGTCCCGTGCAAAATCATTAGGCGCAGTAATAATGAGCGTGTCTCCTTGCAAAGCATGAGCTTTTGTCGATTTGAGCCAGGTTTCAAAACTAGGTTTGCTTAATTTTTTTTCAATTTGATCTAAAGCTCTGTTCCATAAATCATGAATGTTTTCCAA